>CAVWOM010000013.1:0-516258 GCA_963756575.1 uncultured Actinomycetota bacterium
TCGGTAACCGGCAGCTGCCAGCCCAGCTCGTCCATCTCCAGCACCCGCTGGAATGGCTGCTCCGTCCGCGGCCGGGAACACCGTGCGCAGCACCTCGTGCCTGCTGATCACGTCGGCCAGCTCGTCCGCCGCTTCCAGCGCGGCGGTGTCCAGGTCGCCGTCCAGCCGCAGCGCCACCGGGTTGTTGTAGACCGCGACTGGGTCCCTCCAGCTGGGCGATGAACCACAGCCGCTGCTGGGCGAACGACAACGGCACCCGCTCCGGCCGGGCCCGCGCCGCCAGCGGCAGCCGCGCCGGGGCCGCCCCCGGCAGGGACCGCGGCCAGCGCGGCCGGGGTGGGCGCCTCGAACACCGCCCGCACCGGCACCTCCGCGCCCAGCACCACCCGGATCCGCGACGCCAGCCGCACCGCCAGCAGCGAATGCCCGCCCAGCGCGAAGAAGTCATCCTCCGGACCCACCCGGTCCAGGCCCAGCACCCCGGCGAACGCCGCGCACAAGATCTCCTCCGCCACCGACGCCGCCCGCGCCCGCCGCCACGGCACCCGCGTAGTCCGGCGCGGGCAGCGCGGCCCGGTCGAGCTTGCCGTTCGCCGTCAGCGGCAGCGCCGCCAGCACCACCACCGCCGACGGCACCATGTGCTCCGGCAGCCGCCCCGCCGCGAACCGCCGCACCGCCGCCGCCAGCCCCTCCCCCTCCCCGTCCCCGGAACCGTCCCCGGGACCGTCCCCGTCACGGGGCACCACGTACCCACCAGCCGCACATCGCCGGGGGCGTCCTGGCGGGCGGTCACCGCGGCCTGCGCCACCCCCGGGCACGAAGCCAGCACCGCCGCCACCTCACCCGGCTCCACCCGGAACCCCCGCACCTTGACCTGGTCATCAGCGCGCCCCGCGAACACCAGCTCCCCGCCCGCCGTCCACCGCGCCAGGTCCCCCGTCCGGTACATCCGCTCCCCGCCCGCCCCGAACGGGCACGCGGTGAACCGCTCCGCCGTCAGCGCCGCCCGCCCCAGGTACCCCCGCGCCAGCTGCACCCCGGCCAGGTACAGCTCCCCCGCCGTCCCGGCCGGCACCGGCCCCAGCCACTCATCCAGCACGAACGCCCGCATATTCGCCGCCGGCGTCCCCATCGGCAGCACCCCCCGCCCCGCCAGCACCCGCCCGCTGACCCGCCCCGCCACCGCCCCGATCGCCGCCTCAGTCGGCCCGTAATGATTAACCACCACCACCCGGTCCCCCGCCGCCGCCGCCAGCTCCGCCGCCCACCCCGGCCCGGCCGCCTCCCCGCCCAGCACCAGCGACCGCCCCGGCAGCACCCCGCCCGGCCCCCCCGCCGCCGACAGCGCCGCCAGATGCGACGGCACCCCCTTGAGGTAATCCACCCCCCGCCCCGCCAGCCACCCCGCCACCGCCCCCGGATCCGCCGCCAGCGCCCCCTCCAGCACATGCAGCACCCCGCCCGTCGCCAGCGCCGTCAGCACCGCCGTATTCCCCAGATCCGTCACCGGCGACTGCAGCAGCCCGTACCGGCCCCCCGCCGCCCCCCACCCCAGCCGCGACGGCACCCACCCCACGTAATTCGCCAGCGCCCCGTGAGAAACCCCCACCCCCTTCGGCACCCCCGACGACCCCGACGTGTAAATCACGTACGCCAGCCGCCCCCCCGGCACCCGCCCCGCCCCCGCCGGCACCGACCCCGCCACCGCCCCCGCCGTCCGCCGCTCATCCAGCTCCACCACCGGCACCCGCCCCGCCGGCAACCCCCCCAGCTCCCGCCCCGACCCCGCCACCAGCACCGCCCCCGCATCCCCCACCGCGAACCCCAGCCGCTCCGCCGGCCACCCCGGATCCAGCGGCAGGTACGCCGCCCCCGCCAGCCACACCCCCAGCACCGCCGCCACCAGCTCCGCCCCCCGCTCCAGGCACAACCCCACCACCATCTCCGGCCCCGCCCCCAGCCCCCGCAGATACCCCCCCAGCCGCCCCGCCCGCCCCCACAGCTCCCCGTAACTCACCCACCGGTCCCCGCACGACACCGCCACCGCATCCGGGGCCCGCCCCGCCACCACCCCCACCAGCTCCACCACCGACCCGCACCGGAAATCCGCCGCCGTGTCATTCCACCCCGCACCAGCTGCGCCCGCTCCGCCTCACCCAGCACCTCCACCCGCCGCAACCGGATCTGCGGATCAGCCGCCACCGCGGCCAGCACCCGCACGAACCGGTCCGCGATCACCCGCGCCGTCACCTCATCGAACAAATCCGCCGCGGCCAGTACCTGACCGCGCAGCCCGCCCGGCTGCCCGCCCGGCTGGCCGGTGGCCTCGCCCAGCAGCACGCTCAGGTCGAACCGGGCCACCGCGGTCCCGGCCCGGACCGCGGACGACCGCACGCCCGGCAGGGCCCCGGACACCGGGGCGTTGTTCTGCATGGTCAGCAGCACCTGGAACAGCGGGTGCCGGGCCAGCGACCGGTCCGGGGCCAGGTCATCGACCAGCCGCTCGAACGGCACGTCCTGATGCTCCAGCGCCCCCAGCCAGAACGCCCGCACCCGGCCCAGCACCTCGGCGAACCCCGGGTCCCCCGACAGGTCCGTGCGCAGCACCAGCGTGTTCACGAAGAACCCGACCAGGTCATCGAGCGCCTCATCGGTCCGCCCCGCCACCCCGGTCCCCACCGGGATATCCGTCCCCGCACCCAGCCTGCACAACAGCACCGCCAGGCCGGCCTGCACCACCATGAACAACGTCACGCCCAGCTCCCGGGCCAGCCCCGCCAGCCCGGCATGGACCCCGGCGGGCACCTCCAGCCGCACCGCGTGCCCGCGGTGACTGGCCGCGGCCGGCCGCGGCCGGTCCGCCGGCAGCGCCAGCTCCGGCGGCACCCCCGCCAGCGCCTCCCGCCACCACGCAACCTGCGCAGCCAGCAAGCTGCCCGGGTCATCCTCCCGGCCGAGCAGCTCCCGCTGCCACAACGCATAATCCGCGTACTGCACCGGCAACGGCACCCACCCCGGCACCGCACCCTCCCGCCGCGCGCTATACGCCGTGCGCAGATCCCGGGCGAAGATCGCGGTCGACCACCCGTCAGTAGCGATGTGGTGGAACACCAGGACCAGCACATGCGCCCCCGGACCCGCGGCCAGCAGCCGCGCCCGCACCGGAACCTGCACGGCCAGGTCGAACGGCTCTCCCGCGATACCCGCCACCACCGCGGGCAGGTCCTCCTCAGCCGCCTCGGTGACCGGCAGCTCCCAGGCCGCCTCCCCCAGGGACAGCACCCGCTGGTACGGCTGCCCGTCCGCAGCCGGGAACACCGTCCGCAGCACCTCGTGCCGGGCGATAACGTCGGCCAGCGCCGCTTCCAGCGCCCCCGTGTCCAGGTCGCCGTCCAGCCGCAGCGCCACCGGGTTGTTATAGACCGCGCTGGGCCCCTCCAGCTGGGCGATGAACCACAGCCGCTGCTGCGCGAACGACAACGGCACCCGCTCCGGCCGCACCCGCGCCGCCAGCGGCAGCCGCGCCGGGGCCGCCGCCCGCAGCCGCGCCGCCAGCGCCGCCGGGGTCGGCGCCTCGAACAGCACCCCGATCTCGGCCTCCACCCCCAGCACCGCCCGGATCCGCGACGCCAGCCGCACCGCCAGCAGCGAATGCCCGCCCAGCGCGAAGAAATCACCCTCCGGACCCACCCGCTCCAGCCCCAGCAACCCCGCGAACAGGCCGCACAGGATCTCCTCCGCCACCGTCGCGGGCTCCCGGCCCGCCTCGGCACCCGCGTACTCCGGGGCCGGCAACGCCGCCCGGTCCAGCTTCCCGCTGGGGGTCAGCGGCAGCGCATCCAGCACCACCACCGCCGACGGCACCATGTACTCCGGCAGCCGCCCGGCCGCGTGCTCCCGCGCCGCCACCGCCAGGCCGCCATCATCCCCGCCCGCGGCGGGCACGAGATAACCGACGATCCGCTTATCACCCGGGACGTCCTCGCGAACCGCCACCGCGGCCTGCGCCACCCCCGCGCAGCCCGCCAGCACCGCCTCCACCTCACCCGGCTCGACCCGGAACCCGCGGATCTTGACCTGCGCATCAGCCCGCCCCGCGAAGATCAGCTGACCCTCCGCCGTCCACCGGGCCAGGTCCCCGGTCCGGTACATCCGCTCCCCCGCCCCGAACGGGCACCCTACGAACCGCTCCGCGGTCAGCGCGGGGCGCCCCAGGTAGCCGCGGGCCAGCTGAATCCCGGCGATGTACAGCTCCCCGGCCGTCCCGGCCGGCAAGGGCTGCAGCCATTCATCCAGGACATACAGCCGGGTGCCGGCCACCGGGGTACCGATCGGCGGCGGCCCGTCCCCGCCACCCACCATCGCGGTCGACACAATCACCGTCGCCTCGGTCGGCCCGTAGGCATGCGTCAGCCGCCGCCCCGGCCCCCACACCGCCGCCAGCCGCGCCGTCAGCGGCTCCGCCCCCGCCAGCACCCGCGCCACCCCCGCCCACGCCACCGGATCCAGCACCTCCAGCAGCGACGGCACCACACTCGCCGACCGCACCCCCGCCCGCCGCACCAGCACCCCCAGCCGGCCCGGCTCCGCCCGCTCCGCCCCCGCCGCGATCACCAGCGTCCCGCCCGCCGCCAACGTCACCGCCACATCCAGCACCGACGCATCAAAACTGAACGACGCGAACTGCAGCACCCGCACCCCCGGCCCCGCACCCAGCGCCGCCCGCAACGCCACCGCCAGGTTCACCACCCCCGCATGAGCCACCCCCACCCCGTTCGGCACCCCCGTCGACCCCGACGTGAAAATCACGTACGCCAGCCCGCTGCCCGCCCCGCCCCCCGGCGGCGGCACCGCCGGCATCCCCGCCACCGCCGCCGCCACCCCCGGCTCCCCCAGATCCGCCACCACCTCCGCAGCCAGCCCGCCCGGCAGCCCGCCCCGCGTCACCACCAGCCGCGCCCCGCTCACCGCCAGCATCGCCTCCAGCCGCCCCGCCGGATAAGCCCGATCCAGCGGCAGGTACGCCGCCCCCGCCTTCCACGCCCCCAAGATCGCGGCCACCATCTCCGGCCCCCGCTCCAGGCACAGCCCCACCACCGACTCCGGCCCCGCCCCCGCCCCCCGCAAGAACCCCGCCAGCCGGTTCGCCCGCGCATCCAGCTCCCCGTAACTCACGCTGGCATCCCCGCACACCACCGCCACCGCATCCGGCATCCGGGTCGCTCCCAACGTGAACAGCTCGGTCACGGTGATGCCCAGGTCGAACAGTCCCGCCATGGGGCTGGCGGACACATCAGGGGCAGTGTCGTTCCAGCCCCGGACTACCTGAGTCCGTTCGGCCTCATCCAGGACCTGTACCGTGCGCAGGCGAGCGGCCGGATCGGCGGCCACCACGGCCAGCACCCGGGTAAACCGGTCCGCGATGCTCTTGGCCGTCTCCCGGTCGAACAGGTCCGCCGCAGCCAGAAGGCGTCCGCGCAGCCCGGCAGGCAGGCCCTGCCCGTCACGGGCCTCGCTCAGGCTCACGCTCAGATCGAACAGGGCCGCCCCGGTCCCGGCCTGGACGGCGGACGCCCGCACACCGGGCAGGACCCCAGACACGGGAGCGTTGTTCTGCACGGTCAGCATGACCTGGAACAGCGGGTGCCGGGCCAGCGACCGGTCCGGGGCCAGGTCATCGACCAGCCGCTCGAACGGCACGTCCTGATGCTCCAGCGCCCCCAGCCAGAACTGGCGCACCCGGCCCAGCACCTCGGCGAACCCCGGGTCCCCCGACACATCGGTACGCAGCACCAGCGTGTTCACGAAGAACCCGACCAGGTCATGGAGCGCCTCATCGGTCCGCCCCGCCACCGCCGTCCCCACCGGGATGTCCTTCCCGGCGCCTAGCTTGCTCAGCAGCACCGCCAGTACCGCCTGCACGACCATGAACATGGTCACGCCCTGCTCCCGGGCCAGGCCGGCCAGCTGCTGATGCACCTGCGCCGGGACCTGCAGCGGCACCGCGTGCCCGCGGTGGCTCGGAGCGGCCGGGCGCGGCCGGTCGGCCGGCAGCGCCAGCTCCGGCGGCGCGCCGGCCAGGGCCTGCCGCCACCAGGCGACCTGCCGCGCCAGCAGGCTGCCCGGGTCGGCGGGGTCACCGAGCAGCTCCCGCTGCCAGATCGCGTAATCGGCATACTGCACCGGCAGCCGATCCCAGCCCGGCACCCGGCCTTCCCGCCGCGCGGCATAGGCATGCGACAGGTCCCGGGCGAAGATCCCAGTCGACCACCCGTCGGTGGTGATGTGGTGGAACACCAGCACCAGCACGTGCGCTCCTGGGCCCGCGGCCAGCAGCCGCGCCCGCACCGGGATCTGCGCTCCCAGGTCGAACGGCTCCGCCGCGATTCCCGCCACCACGGCGGGCAGGTCCTCCTCAGCCGCCTCGGTGACCGGCAGCTCCCAGCCCAGCTCCTGCACCGGCAAGATGCGCTGGTACGGCTGCCCGTCCGCAGCCGGGAACACCGTGCGCAGCACCTCATGCCGGGCGATAACGTCACCCAGCGCCGCCTCCAGCCCGGCGGTGTCCAGGTCGCCGTCCAGCCGCAGCGCCAGCGGGCTGTTGTGGACCGGCGACGGGCCTTCCAGCTGGGCGATGAACCACAGCCGCTGCTGGGCGAACGACAACGGCACCCGCCCCGGGCGGGCCCGCGCCGCCAGCGGCAGCCGCGCCGGGCGCGCCCCCTGCAGCCACGCCGCCAGCCTGGCCGGGGTCGGCGCCTCGAACACCGCCCGCACCGGCACCTCGGCGCCCAGCACCGCCCGGATCCGGGACGCCAGCCGCACCGCCAGCAGCGAATGGCCGCCCAGCGCGAAGAAATCATCCTCCGGCGCGGTCCGGTCCAGCCCGAGCACATCGGCGAACGCCACGCACAAGATCTCCTCAGCCACCGTCGCGGGCTCCCGGCCCGCCGGGGCCGCCGCCCGGTCCGGAGCCGGCAGGGCGGCCTTGTCGAGCTTGCCGCTAACGGTCAGCGGCAGTGCTGCCAGCACCACCACCGCCGACGGCACCATGTACCCTGGCAGCCGGGCGGCGGCACGCTCCCGCACCGTCGTGGCCAATCCCGGGTCCCTGTCCTGGGACGGAGACCCGGCGGGGATCACGTAGCCAACCAGCCGCCGGTCGCCGGGGGTGTCCTCGCGGACGATCACCGCGGCCCGCGCCACGCCCGGGCAGGCGGCCAGCACCGCCGCCACCTCGCCCAGCTCGATCCGGAACCCGCGGATCTTGACCTGGTCATCGGCCCGCCCCGCGAACATCAGCTGTCCGGCGGCCGTCCATTTCACCAGGTCCCCGGTCCGGTACATCCGCTCCCCGCCGGTGCCGAACGGGCTGGCGGTGAACCGTTCGGCGGTCAGCGCCGCCCGGCCCAGATAGCCGCGGGCCAGCTGCACCCCGGCCAGGTACAGCTCCCCGGTCACCCCCGCGGGTACCGGGCACAGCCACTCATCCAGCACGAACACCCTGGCATTGACGACGGGGCTGCCCACCGGCGGCTCGCCAGGCAGCCCGCCGTCAACCAGGCAGGTGGCGGTGATCACGGTAGCCTCGGTCGGACCGTAGGCATGTGTCAGCTGCCGGCCTGGGGCCCAGGCGGCGGCCAGCGCGGCCGTCAGCGGTTCCGCCCCGGCCACCAGACGGGAAACCCGCGACAGGGCGGCCGGGTCCAGCACCGCCAGCAGGGAGGGCACCACGCTGGCCGCCTCCACCCCGGCCGCCCGGATCATCGCCGCCAGCTCCGTCGGCTCGGCCCGCTGTCGCCTGGTGGCCACCACCAGCCGCCCGCCCGCGGCTAGGGTGACCGCCACGTCCAGCACCGAGGCATCGAAACTGAACGAGGTGAACTGCAGCACCCGCGCCCCCGGCCCCGCAACCAGCGCGGACCGCAGCGCAATCGCCAGGTTCGCCACCCCACCGTGGACAGCCGCCACCGCCTTGGGGGTCCCGGTGGACCCGGAGGTGTAGATCACGTAGGCCAGCTGCCCGGCCTGGGCCGGGACTACGGCAGCCGGGCGAGCCGCCGCGACCCGCGGGTCGTCCAAGTCCACCGCTGGGACGGCGGGCAGCCCGGCGGGCAGGCCGCCACGGGTCACTACGACCGCGGCCCGGCTGTCGACCAGCATGAACGCCAGCCGCTCCGGCGGGTAGCCCGGGTCCAGCGGCAGGTAGGCCGCCCCGGCTAGCCACGTCCCCAGGATCGCGGTAATCATGTCCGGGCCGCGGTCCAGGCATAGCCCGATTACCGTCTCCGGCCCCGCCCCCCGCAGGTATCCGCCGAGGCGGGCCGCCTTCTCCAGTAGTTGCCCGTAGCTGACCCAGCTGTCTTCGCAGCACACCGCGATCGTGTCCGGGGCCTGGACCGCCTGCGCCGCGATCAACTCCGTCACCGGCCCCGCCGGGACGTCCGCCGCGGTGTCATTCCACTCCCGCAGGATCTGCGTCCGCTCCTCGGCATCGAGAATCTGGACCTGCCGCGGGCGGGCCTTCGGGTCAGCCGTCAATGCGGCCAGCACCCGGGCGAAGCGCTCCGCGATGGCCCGCGCGGTCGCTTCGTCGAACAGGTCCGCCGCCGCCATCAGGCGCCCGTTCAGGCCGCCCGGCTGGCCCTGCCCAGCGCGGGCCTCGCCCAGCAGAACGTCCAGGTCGAACAGGGCCAGCCCGGTCCCGGCCCGGACAGCGGATGCCCGCACGCCGGGCAGGGGCGCAGACGCGGGGGCGTTGTTCTGCACGGCGAGCATGACCTGGATCAGCGGGTGGCGGCCCAGGGACCGGTCCGGGGCCAGGTCATCGACCAGCCGCTCGAACGGCACGTCCTGATGCTCCAGCGCGCCCAGCCAGAACGCCCGCACCCGCCCCAGCAACACGGTGAACTCTGGGTCCCCCGACAGGTCCGTACGCAGCACCAGCGTGTTCACGAAGAACCCGACCAGGTCATCGAGCGCCTCATCGGTCCGCCCCGCCACCGCCGTCCCCACCGGGATGTCCGTCCCGGCGCCCAGCTTCGACAGCAGCACCGCCAGCGCCGCCTGGACCACCATGAACAAGGTCACCCCCTGCTCCCGCGCCAGGGCGGCGAGCCCGGCATGGACCGCGGCGGGTATCTCCAGCGGCACCGCGTGCCCGCGGTGGCTGGCCGCGGCCGGGCGCGGCCGGTCGGCCGGCAGCGCCAGCTCACCCGGCGCCCCGGCCAGCGCCTCCCGCCACCAGGCTGTCTGGGCGGCCAGCAGGCTGCCCGGGTCACCGGCGTCGCCGAGCAGCTCCCGCTGCCACAACGCGTAATCGGCGTACTGCACCGGCAGCCGATCCCAGCCCGGCACCCGGCCCTCCCGCCGCGCGGCGTACGCCGTGCCCAGGTCCCGGGCGAAGATCCCGGTCGACCACCCGTCGGTGGCGATGTGGTGGAACACCAGCACCAGCACGTGTACCGCCGGGCCCGCGGCCAGCAGCCGCGCCCGCACCGGAACCTGCTGCACTCCCAGGTCGAACGGCTCCACTGCGATACCCGCCACCACGCCAGGCAGGTCCTCCACCCCGGCCACCTCGGTGACCGGCAGCTCCCAGCCCAGCTCATCCATCCCCAGCACCCGCTGGTACGGCTGCCCGTCCGCCATCATGAACACCGTGCGCAGCACCTCGTGCCGGGCGATCACGTCCGCCAGCGCCGCTTCCAGCGCGGCGGCATCCAGGTCCCCGTCCAGCCGCAGCGCCACCGGGTTGTTGTAGACCGAGCTTGCTCCGTCGAGCTGGGCGATGAACCACAGCCGCTGCTGCGCGAACGACAACGGCACCCGCTCCGGCCGGGCCCGCGCCGTCAGCGGCAGCCGGGCCGGGGCCGCGCCCGCCAGGACCGCGGCCAGCGCCGCCGGGGTCGGCGCCTCGAACAGCACCCCGATCTCGGCCTCCACCCCCAGCACCGCCCGGATCCGCGACGCCAGCCGCACCGCCAGCAGCGAATGCCCGCCCAGGGCGAAGAAATCATCCTCCGGACCCACCCGCTCCACGCCCAGCACAGCAGCGAACAAGCCGCACAGCAGCTCCTCCGCCACCGTCCCCGGCTCCCGGCCCGCCGACGCCGCCGCGTAGTCCGGGGCGGGCAGCGCGGCCCGGTCGAGCTTGCCGCTGGGGGTCAGCGGCAGCGCAGCCAGCACCACCACCGCCGACGGCACCATGTACTCCGGCAGCCGCCCGGCCGCGTGCGCCCGCGCCGCCGCCGCCAGCTCGTCCCCGTCCCCGTCGCCGCCAGGGACCACATAGCCGGCCAGCCGCACATCGCCGGGGGCATCCTCGCGGACGGTCACCGCGGCCCGCGCCACCCCCGGGCACGAGGCCAGCACCGCCTCGACCTCACCCGGCTCGACCCGGAACCCGCGGATCTTGACCTGGTCATCGGCGCGCCCGGCGAAGATCAGCTGACCCTCCGCCGTCCACCGGGCCAGGTCCCCGGTCCGGTACATCCGCTCCCCCGCCCCGAACGGGCACGCCACGAACCGCTCCGCGGTCAGGCCGGGGCGCCCCAGGTAGCCCCGCGCCAGCTGCACCCCGGCCAGGTACAGCTCCCCCGCCGTCCCGGCCGGCACCGGCCCCAGCCACTCATCCAGCACGAACGCCCGCATATTCGCCACCGGCGACCCGATCGGCGGCGGCCCGTCCCCGCCGCCCCCGGCCGCCCCGGCCGGCACTGCGGTCGTGACCATCACGGTCGCCTCGGTCGGCCCGTACGTATTGACCAGCTCCCGCCCCGGCCCCCACACCGCCGCCAGCCGCGCCGTCAGCGGCTCCGCCCCCGCCAGCACCCGCGCCACCCCCGCCCACGCCACCGGATCCAGCACCTCCAGCAGCGACGGCACCACACTCGCCGACCGCACCCCCGCCCGCCGCACCAGCACCCCCAGCCGGCCCGGCTCCGCCCGCTCCGCCCCCGCCGCGATCACCAGCGTCCCGCCCGCCGCCAACGTCACCGCCACATCCAGCACCGACGCATCAAAACTGAACGACGCGAACTGCAGCACCCGCACCCCCGGCCCCGCACCCAGCGCCGCCCGCAACGCCACCGCCAGGTTCACCACCCCGCCGTGGGCCACCCCCACCCCCTTGGGAGTCCCGGTCGAGCCCGAGGTATAGATCACGTACGCCAGCCGCCCGGCCGGCACCGGCACCGCCACGGCCGGCGAAGCCGCCGCCACCGCCGGATCACCCAGGTCCGCCACCGGGACAGCGGGCAGCCCGCCCGGCAGCCCGCCACGCGCCACCACCAGCACCGCCCCCGAATCAGCCACCATGAACGCCAGCCGCTCCGCCGGCCAGCCCGGATCCAGCGGCAGGTACGCCGCCCCCGCCAGCCACGCCCCCAGCACCGCCGTCACCATGTCCGGGCCCCGCTCCAGGCACAGCCCCGCCACCGCCTCCGGCCCGGCCCCCGCCGCCCGCAGGTACCCGCCCAGACGAGCCGCCCGCCCCCACAGCTCCCCGTAACTGACCCAGCGATCCCCGCACGACACCGCGACCGCATCCGGCACCCGCGCCGCCTGCCCCGCGACCAGCTCCGGCACCGACCCGCCCGGCACATCCGCCGCCGTCTCATTCCACCCCGACACCAGCTGCACCCGCTCGGCCGCATCCAGCACCTGCACCCGCCGCGGCCGCACCCCCGGATCAGCCGCCACCACCGCCAGCACCCGGACGAGCCGGCCCGCGATCACCCGCGCCGTCACCTCATCGAACAAGTCCGCCGCGACCCTCAGCTGCCCGCGCAGCCCACCCGACACCCCCCGCTCGTCACGAGCCTCACCCAAGATCACGTCCAGGTCGAACCGGGCCGCCCCGGCCCCGGCCCGGACCGCGGACACGCGCACCCCGGGCAGCCCCGCAGACCCCGCGGACCTCGCCGGGGTGTTGTCCTGCAGGGTGAGCATGACCTGGAACAGGGGGTGGCGGGCCAGGGACCGGTCCGGGGCCAGGTCATCGACCAGCCGCTCGAACGGCACGTCCTGGTGCTCCAGCGCGCCCAGCCAGAACTGGCGCACCCGGCCCAGCACCTCGGTGAACTCCGGGTCGCCGGACACGTCGGTGCGCAGCACCAGCGTGTTGACGAAGAACCCGACCAGGTCATCGAGCGCCTCATCGGTCCGCCCCGCGATCCCGGTCCCGACCGGGATGTCCTCCCCGGCGCCCAGCTTGCACAGCAGCACCGCCAGGCCGGCCTGGACCACCATGAACATGGTCACGCCCTGCGTCCGGGCCAGCCCCGCCAGCCCGGCATGGACCCCGGCGGGCACCTCCAGCGGCACCGCGTGCCCGCGGTGACTCGGGGTCGCCGGCCGCGGCCGGTCGGCCGGCAGCGCCAGCTCACCCGGCGCCCCGGCCAGCGCCTGCCGCCACCAGGCCGCCTGCTGCGACAGCAGGCTGCCCGGGTCATCCTCTCGGCCGAGCAGCTCCCGCTGCCACAACGCGTAGTCGGCGTACTGCACCGGCAGCGGCACCCAGCCCGGTACCGCGCCCTCCCGCCGCGCGCTATACGCCGTGCGCAGATCCCGGGCGAAGATCGCAGTCGACCAGCCGTCGGTGGCGATGTGGTGGAACACCAGCACCAGCACATGCGCCCCCGGGCCCGCCGCCAGCAGCCGCGCCCGCACCGGAACCTGCACGGCCAGGTCGAACGGCTCCGCCGCGATACCCGCCACCACGGCGGGCAGGTCCTCCACCCCGGTCATTTCGGTGACCGGCAGCTCCCAGCCCAGCTCATCCATCCCCAGCACCCGCTGGTACGGCTGCCCGTCCGCCACCGGGAACACCGTCCGCAGCACCTCATGCCGGGCGATAACGTCGGCCAGCGCCGCTTCCAGCGCCCCCGTGTCCAGGTCGCCGTCCAGCCGCAGCGCCACCGGGTTGTTGTAAACCGCGCTGGGCCCTTCCAGCTGGGCGATGAACCACAGCCGCTGCTGGGCGAACGACAACGGCACCCGCTCCGGCCGGGCCCGCGCCGCCAGCGGCAGCCGGGCCGGGGCCGCTCCTTGCAGGACCGCGGCCAGCGCCGCCGGGGTGGGCGCCTCGAACACCGCCCGGACCCCCACCTCCGCGCCCAGCACCACCCGCACCCGCGACGCCAGCCGCACCGCCAGCAGCGAATGCCCGCCGAGGGCGAAGAAATCATCCTCCGGGCCGACCCGCTCCGCGCCCAGCACCTCAGCGAACAAGCCGCACAGCAGCTCCTCGGTCACGGTAGCGGCCTCCCGGCCCCCCGCCGCCGCGTACTGCGGGGCCGGCAGCGCCGCCCGGTCCAGCTTCCCGCTCGCCGCCAGCGGCAGCGCCGCCAGCACCACCACCGCCGACGGCACCATGTACTCCGGCAGCCGCCCCGCCGCATGCGCCCGCGCCGCCGCCGCCAGCCCCTCCCCGTCCCCGTCCCGGTCACCGGGGACCAGGTAGGCCACCAGCCGCCGGTCCCCCGGCACATCCTCACGGACCGCCACCGCCGCCCGCGCCACCCCCGGGCAGCCCGCCAGCACCGCCTCCACCTCACCCGGCTCCACCCGGAACCCCCGGATCTTGACCTGCTCATCAGCGCGCCCCGCGAACACCAGCTCCCCGCCCGCCGTCCACCGCGCCAGGTCCCCCGTCCGGTACATCCGCTCCCCCGCCCCGAACGGGCACCCCACGAACCGCTCCGCCGTCAGCCCCGCCCGCCCCAGGTACCCCCGCGCCAGCTGGGCCCCGGCGATATACAGCTCCCCGCACACCCCGGCCGGCACCGGGTCCAGCCACCGGTCCAGCACGTACAGCCGGGTATTAGCAGCCGGCGACCCGACCGGCACCGCGTCCGGCACCGCCGCCCCCGCCCCGGCCTCGAACACGCAGCACCCCACCGTGGCCTCGGTCGGCCCGTACTCATTGACCACCACCGACCCCGGCGACCGCTCCAGCCACGCCCGCACATCCGCCCCGGCCAGCGCCTCCCCGCCCACCACCAGCCGCCGCGCCAGCCCGCCCCCGCCCGGCACCAGCCCGGCCAGCAGCGGCAGATGCGCCGGGACCACCTTGGCCAGCCCGAACCGGCCCCCCGCCGCCAGCGCGGCCAGCCCCTGCGCCCCGCCCTCCCGGCTCGCCGCCACCCGCGCCCCGCACGCCAGCGGCACCAGCACGCTCGTCACCGTCAGGTCAAACGCCAGCGACCCGTGCAACGGCACCGCCTCCCCCGCCCCCACCGCATACGCCCCCGCCGCCCACCCCACGTAATTCGCCAGCGCCCCGTGAGAAACCCCCACCCCCTTCGGCACCCCCGACGACCCCGACGTGTAAATCACGTACGCCAGCCGCCCCCCCGGCACCCGCCCCGCCCCCGCCGGCACCGACCCCGCCACCGCCCCCGCCGTCCGCCGCTCATCCAGCTCCACCACCGGCACCCGCCCCGCCGGCAACCCCCCCAGCTCCCGCCCCGACCCCGCCACCAGCACCGCCCCCGCATCCCCCACCGCGAACCCCAGCCGCTCCGCCGGCCACCCCGGATCCAGCGGCAGGTACGCCGCCCCCGCCAGCCACACCCCCAGCACCGCCGCCACCAGCTCCGCCCCCCGCTCCAGGCACAACCCCACCACCATCTCCGGCCCCGCCCCCAGCCCCCGCAGATACCCCCCCAGCCGCCCCGCCCGCCCCCACAGCTCCCCGTAACTCACCCACCGGTCCCCGCACGACACCGCCACCGCATCCGGGGTCCGCCCCGCCACCCCCGCCACCAGCTCCACCACCGACCCACCCGGGAAATCCGCCGCCGTGTCATTCCACCCAGTGACCAGCTGCGCCCGCTCCGCCTCACCCAGCACCTGGACCTGCCGCAGCGGGGTAGCGGGGGCATCCCGCAACGCCCCGGCCAGGTTCGCCAGGGCCGTAGCCAGCAGCGCGCACACCAGCGCCGGATCACCCGGCGGCACCACATCGGCCGTGATACCGAACCCGTCCCCGGTATCAGTAACGGAGACGCTCAGCGGGTAATTGTTGTCATCGCGAAGGAGCATCTCGGTGACGCCGGGAATACGCGGCCCGTCACCGCGGCGGCTGCTATGCCGGTAATTCAGCAACGCGGTGAACAGCGGGGCGTGCGCCGGGACGCCGCTGGCCCGCTGGGCCAGCGCCAGCGGGGCATGCTCATGCGCCAGCAGCCCGGCCAGCTGCGAACGCATCGCCGCCACCGCCCCCGCCACCGGCTCCGCCCCCACCCGGACCCGCACCGGCAGCGTATTCATGAACGGCCCCGGCACCCGGTCCGCCCCCGGCCCCGCATCCATCCGGCCCAGCAGCACCGTGCCGAACACCACGTCATCCCGCCCGGCCAGCACCCCCAGCACCCGCGCCCACGCCAGGTGGAACACCGTCGCCGGAGACGTCCCCAGCGACCGGGCCAGCTCCCGCAGCCGCCCCGCCAGCACCGCATCCACCGGCCGCCGGACCCGCCGCGCCGCCGACCCGTCACCCCGGGCATCCAGCAGCCCGAACGGCGCCGTCGGCTCCGTCACATCCCCCAGCAGCCCCCCGAAATACCGCTCATGCTCTTCCTGCGGCACCCCCAGCCGCGCCTGCGCCACGAAATCCCGGAACGGCAGCGGCTCCGGCAGCCGCTCACCCCGCCCCGCCAGCAACGCCGCGATCTCCCCCTGCACCACCTCCAGGCCGACATGGTCCAGCACAAGATGATGCCGCTGCACCAGCGCCAGCCACCCCGCACCACCCGGGTCACCCGGGTCCGCCGCCACATACAGCCGCAGCAACGGCGCCGCACCCAGATCCATCCGCAGACCGGCCGCGGCCAGCAACCCGGCCGCCGGACCGCCGCCATCGCCATCGCCATCGCCACCGGCCTCGGCCTCGGCGGGCAGTGTCACCTCGATGACCGGCAGCTCCGCATGCCGCCACACCACCTGCACCGGCTCGGGCAGCCCCTCCCACGCCACCGAGGTCCGGAAGATGTCATGCCGGGCGATCACCTGCCCCAGCGCGGCCGTGAACTCCTCCAGCCGCGCCCGCGAATCAAACCGCTGCACGAACGATGCCAGGTACACGTCCGGGCCGTCGCCGGCCAGCAGGTGATGGAAGAACATGCCCTCCTGCAACGGGGCCAGCGGGTAGATATCGGCCACGTTCGCCGCCCCGCCCTCCACCCGCGCCACCACCCGGCCGATCTGCTCCGCGGTCAGCTTCACCAGCGGCAACATGCCCGGAGTGATCACCTGCGCCCCGGCCGGGATCAGGTTCGGCGGCACCTCCACCGCCCCCCGCCCCGCCGCCGCCGCCAGCCCAGCCGGCGTCGGCGCCTCGAACAGCACCCCTACCGCCACCCGCACCCCCTGCTTCCGCAGCCGCTCCACGAGCGACACGGCCAGCAGCGAATGCCCGCCCAGTTCGAAGAAATCATCATCCACACCGACCACGGGCAGGCCGAGCACCTCCGCGAACGCGGCGCAGATGATCTCCTCGGCGACCGTGGCCGGGCCCCGGCCCGCCGACGCCGCCGCGTAGTCCGGGGCGGGCAGCGCGGCCCGGTCCAGCTTGCCGCTGGGGGTCAGCGGCAGCGCATCCAGCACCACCACCGCCGACGGCACCATGTACTCCGGCAGCCGCCCGGCCGCGTGCTCCCGCGCCGCCGCCGCCAGCTCGTCCCCGTTCCCGTCGCCGCCAGGGACCACATAGCCGGCCAGCCGCACATCGCCGGGGGCATCCTCGCGGACGGTCACCGCGGCCCGCGCCACCCCCGGGCACGAGGCCAGCACCGCCTCGACCTCACCCGGCTCCACCCGGAACCCGCGGATCTTGACCTGGTCATCGGCCCGCCCGGCGAAGATCAGCTGACCCTCCGCCGTCCACCGGGCCAGGTCCCCGGTCCGGTACATCCGCTCCCCCGCCCCGAACGGGCACGCCACGAACCGCTCCGCGGTCAGGCCGGGGCGCCCCAGGTAGCCCCGGGCCAGCTGCACCCCGGCCAGGTACAGCTCCCCCGCCGTCCCGGCCGGCACCGGCCCCAGCCACTCATCCAGCACGAACGCCCGCATATTCGCCACCGGCGACCCGATCGGCGGCACCGCCCCGCCCGGCCCGGCCGGCGAGGCCGTGGTCACCATCACGGTCGCCTCGGTCGGCCCGTACGTATTGACCAGCTCCCGCCCCGGACCCCACACCGCCGCCAGCCGCGCCGTCAGCGGCTCCGCCCCCGCCAGCACCCGCACCACCCCCGCCCACGCCACCGGATCCAGCACCTCCAGCAGCGACGGCACCACACTCGCCGACCGCACCCCCGCCCGCCGCACCAGCACCCCCAGCCGGCCCGGCTCCGCCCGCTCCGCCCCCGCCGCGATCACCAGCGTCCCGCCCGCCGCCAACGTCACCGCCACATCCAGCACCGACGCATCAAAACTGAACGACGCGAACTGCAGCACCCGCACCCCCGGCCCCGCACCCAGCGCCGCCCGCAACGCCACCGCCAGGTTCACCACCCCGCCGTGGGCCACCCCCACCCCCTTGGGAGTCCCGGTCGAGCCCGAGGTATAGATCACGTACGCCAGCCGCCCGGCCGGCACCGGCACCGCCACGGCCGGCGAAGCCGCCGCCACCGCCGGATCACCCAGGTCCGCCACCGGGACAGCGGGCAGCCCGCCCGGCAGCCCGCCACGCGCCACCACCAGCACCGCCCCCGAATCAGCCACCATGAACGCCAGCCGCTCCGCCGGCCAGCCCGGATCCAGCGGCAGGTACGCCGCCCCCGCCAGCCACGCCCCCAGCACCGCCGTCACCATGTCCGGGCCCCGCTCCAGGCACAGCCCCGCCACCGCCTCCGGCCCGGCCCCCGCCGCCCGCAGGTACCCGCCCAGACGAGCCGCCCGCCCCCACAGCTCCCCGTAACTGACCCAGCGATCCCCGCACGACACCGCGACCGCATCCGGCACCCGCGCCGCCTGCCCCGCGACCAGCTCCGGCACCGACCCGCCCGGCACATCCGCCGCCGTCTCATTCCACCCCGACACCAGCTGCACCCGCTCGGCCGCATCCAGCACCTGCACCCGCCGCGGCCGGATCTCCGGATCAGCCGCCACCACCGCCAGCACCCGGACGAGCCGGCCCGCGATCACCCGCGCCGTCACCTCATCGAACAGGTCCGCCGCGACCCTCAGCTGCCCGCGCAGCCCACCCGGCTGGCCCTGCCCGTCACGAACCTCGGCCAGCCTCACGTCCAGGTCAAATCGGGCCGCCCCGGCCCCGGCCCGGACCGCGGACACGCGCACCCCGGGCAGGGCCGCCGACGCCGCCGGGGCGTTGTCCTGCATGGTCAGCATGACCTGGACCAGCGGGTGGCGGCCCAGGGACCGGTCCGGGGCCAGGTCATCGACCAGCCGCTCGAACGGCACGTCCTGGCGCTCCAGCGCCTCCAGCCAGAACTGGCGCACCCGGCCCAGCACCTCGGTGAACTCCGGGTCGCCGGACACGTCGGTGCGCAGCACCAGCGTGTTGACGAAGAACCCGACCAGGTCATCGAGCGCCTCATCGGTCCGCCCCGCGATCCCGGTCCCGACCGGGATATCCGTCCCCGCGCCCAGCTTGCACAGCAGCACCGCCAGGCCGGCCTGGACCACCATGAACATGGTCACGCCCTGCGTCCGGGCCAGCCCCGCCAGCCCGGCATGGACCCCGGCGGGCACCTCCAGCGGCACCGCGTGCCCGCGGTGACTCGGGGTCGCCGGCCGCGGCCGGTCGGCCGGCAGCGCCAGCTCACCCGGCGCCCCGGCCAGCGCCTGCCGCCACCAGGCCGCCTGCTGCGACAGCAGGCTGCCCGGCTCATCGGCGTCGCCCAGCAGCTCCCGCTGCCAGATCGCGTAGTCGGCGTACTGCACCGGCAGCGGCACCCACCCCGGCACCCGGCCCTCCCGCCGCGCGGCGTACGCCGTGCGCAGGTCCCGGGCGAAGATCCCGGTCGACCAGCCGTCAGTAGCGATGTGGTGGAACACCAGCACCAGCACATGCGCCCCCGGGCCCGCGGCCAGCAGCCGCGCCCGCACCGGAACCTCAGCAGAGAGATCGAACGGCTCCGCCGCGATACCCGCCACCACCACGGACAGGTCCTCCCCGGCCGCCTCGGCAACCGGCAGCTCCCAGCCCAGCTCCTCCAGCGCCAGCACCCGCTGCCACGGCTGCCCGTCCGCAGCCGGGAACACCGTGCGCAGCACCTCATGCCGGCCCAGCACATCGGCCAGCGCCGCTTCCAGCGCGGCGGCGTCCAGGTCGCCGTCCAGCCGCAGCGCCACCGGGTTGTTGTAGACCGCGCTGGGTCCCTCCAGCTGGGCGATGAACCACAGCCGCTGCTGGGCGAACGACAACGGCACCCGCTCCGGCCGGGCCCGCGCCGCCAGCGGCAGCCGGGCCGGGGCCGCCCCTTGCAGGACCGCGGCCAGCGCCGCCGGGGTCGGCGCCTCGAACACCGCCCGGACCCCCACCTCCGCGCCCAGCACCACCCGCACCCGCGACGCCAGCCGCACCGCCAGCAGCGAATGCCCGCCGAGGGCGAAGAAGTCATCCTCCGGGCCGACCCGGTCCAGGCCCAGCACCCCGGCGAACGCCGCGCACAGCAGCTCCTCCGCCACCGACGCCGGGCCCCGCCCGCCCGCCGCGGCACCCGCGTAGTCCGGGGCCGGCAGCGCCGCCTTGTCCAGCTTGCCGTGACGAGTCAGCGGCAGCGCATCCAGCACCACCACCGCCGACGGCACCATGTACTCCGGCAGCCGCCCCGCCGCATGCGCCCGCACCGCCCCCGCCAGCCCCTCCCCGCCCCCGCCGTCCGCGGGCACCACGTAGGCAGCCAGCCGCACATCGCCGGGAGCGTCCCGGCGGGCGGTCACCGCGGCCCGCGCCACCCCCGGGCACGAAGCCAGCACCGCCTCCACCTCACCCGGCTCCACCCGGAACCCCCGGATCTTGACCTGCTCATCAGCGCGCCCCGCGAACACCAGCTCCCCGCCCGCCGTCCACCGCGCCAGGTCCCCCGTCCGGTACATCCGCTCCCCGCCCGCCCCGAACGGGCACGCGGTGAACCGCTCCGCCGTCAGCCCCGCCCGCCCCAGGTACCCCCGCGCCAGCCCCGCCCCCGCCACATACAGCTCCCCGCACACCCCGGCCGGCACCGGCCCCAGCCACTCATCCAGCACGAACACCCGCGTATTGACCACCGGCACCCCGATCGCCACCTGCCCCGCACCCGCCCCGCACCGCCACAACGTCGCATCGACCGTGGTCTCGGTCGGCCCGTACGAACTGAACATCACCCGCCCCGCCGACCACCGCGCCATCACCCCCGCCGGCAGCACATCACCCGCCGAGATCACCACCACCGACCCCGGCACCAGCCCCTCATCCAGCCCCGCCAGCACCGCCGGCGGCAACGTCACATGCGTCACCCCCGCCCGCGCCACCAGCCCCGCCAGCTCCGCCCCCAGCCGCCACCGCTCCGGCACCACCACCAGCGCCGCCCCCGACAGCAGCGCCATGCACCACTCCCACCCGAACGTATCGAAACCCGCCGACGCGAACTGCGCCACCCGGCACCCCGCCCCCACCCCCAGATCCCGCGCCTGCCCCGCCGCCAGGCTCGCGAACCCCGCATGCGAGACCACCACCCCCTTCGGCACCCCCGACGACCCCGACGTATACACCACATACGCCGCACCCCCCACCGCCGCCACCCCGCCGCCCAGCCCGCCCGGGACGCCATCCCCCGCCGCGCCCAGCCCCGCCCCCGCATCCACCACCGGCACCCCCGCCAGCCCCGCCAGCCCCCCCAGCCCCGCACCCGCCACCACCACCGCCGGCCCCGCATCCGCCAGCATGAACCCCACCCGCCCCGCCGGATACCCCGGATCCACCAGCAAGTACGCCGCCCCCGCCGCCAGCACCCCCAGCACCGCCGCCACCAGCTCCGCACCCCGCTCCATCACCACCGCCACCACCGTCTCCGGCCCCGCCCCCAGCCCCGCCAGCACCCCCGCCAGCCGCCCCGCCCGCACCGCCAGCTCCCCGTAACTCACGCACACCTCCCCCTCCACCACCGCCACCGCATCCGGCACCCGCCCCGCCACCACCCCGAACAACCCCCCCAGCGACCCCACCGGAACATCCACCGCCGTCTCATTCCACCCCCACACCAGCTGCGCCCGCTCCGCCTCACCCAGCACCTGGACCTGCCGCAGCGGGGTAGCGGGGGCATCCCGCAACGCCCCGGCCAGGTTCGCCAGGGCCGTAGCCAGCAGCGCGCACACCAGCGCCGGATCACCCGGCGGCACCACATCGGCCGTGATACCGAACCCGTCCCCGGTATCAGTAACGGAGACGCTCAGCGGGTAATTGTTGTCATCGCGAAGGAGCATCTCGGTGACGCCGGGAATACGCGGCCCGTCACCGCGGCGGCTGCTATGCCGGTAATTCAGCAACGCGGTGAACAGCGGGGCGTGCGCCGGGACGCCGCTGGCCCGCTGGGCCAGCGCCAGCGGGGCATGCTCATGCGCCAGCAGCCCGGCCAGCTGCGAACGCATCGCCGCCACCGCCCCCGCCACCGGCTCCGCCCCCACCCGGACCCGCACCGGCAGCGTATTCATGAACGGCCCCGGCACCCGGTCCGCCCCCGGCCCCGCATCCATCCGGCCCAGCAGCACCGTGCCGAACACCACGTCATCCCGCCCGGCCAGCACCCCCAGCACCCGCGCCCACGCCAGGTGGAACACCGTCGCCGGAGACGTCCCCAGCGACCGGGCCAGCTCCCGCAGCCGCCCCGCCAGCACCGCATCCACCGGCCGCCGGACCCGCCGCGCCGCCGACCCGTCACCCCGGGCATCCAGCAGCCCGAACGGCGCCGTCGGCTCCGTCACATCCCCCAGCAGCCCCCCGAAATACCGCTCATGCTCTTCCTGCGGCACCCCCAGCCGCGCCTGCGCCACGAAATCCCGGAACGGCAGCGGCTCCGGCAGCCGCTCACCCCGCCCCGCCAGCAACGCCGCGATCTCCCCCTGCACCACCTCCAGGCCGACATGGTCCAGCACAAGATGATGCCGCTGCACCAGCGCCAGCCACCCCGCACCACCCGGGTCACCCGGGTCCGCCGCCACATACAGCCGCAGCAACGGCGCCGCACCCAGATCCATCCGCGGCGCAGCCGCGGCGGCCAGCACCGCCACCGGGTCGGCGCCCGCGGGCACCGCCACCTCGATGACCGGCAGGCTGACCCGCCGCCACACCACCTGCACCGGCTCAGGCAGCCCCTCCCACGCCACCGAGGTCCGGAAGATGTCATGCCGGGCAATCACCTGCCCCAGCGCGGCCGTGAACTCCTCCAGCCGCGCCCGCGAATCAAACCGCAGCACGAACGACCCCAGGTACACATCCCGGCCGCCGTCATCACCGGCCAGCAGGTGATGGAACAACATGCCCTCCTGCAACGGGGCCAGCGGGTAGATATCGGCCACGTTCGCCGCCCCGCCCTCCACCCGCGCCACCACCCGGCCGATCTGCTCCGCGGTCAGCTCCGCCAGCGGCAACATGCCCGGAGTGATCACCTGCGCCCCGGCCGGGATCAGGTTCGGCGGCACCTCCACCGCCCCCCGCCCCGCCGCCGCCGCCAGCCCAGCCGGCGTCGGCGCCTCGAACAGCACCCTGACCGAGACCGCGAGTCCCTGCTCACGCAGCCGCTCCACGAGCGACACGGCCAGCAGCGAATGCCCGCCCAGTTCGAAGAAATCGTCATCCACACCGACCGCGGACAGGCCGAGCACCTCCGCGAACGCCGCGCACAAGAGTTCTTCACGAACCGTGCCCGGTCCTCGTCCTCCAGGCGCTGCGGCGAAGTCCGGGACCGGAAGCGCCTTGCGATCCAGCTTCCCGTTCCCGGTCAGCGGCAACCTGTCCAGTAGCATCACGGTCGCGGGCACCATATGGTCCGGCAGCCTCGTGGCAGCGAAGGCGCGGATAGCCACCGGCAGGCCGTCGCGGGCCGAGCTGCCGACATCTGGGCCAGGGACCACGTAGCCGATCAGCCGCTGGTCGCCCGGCACATCCTCGCGCAAGAGCACCGCTATCTGCGCCACCGCCGGATGGGCCGCTAGCACCGTTTCGACTTCACCGAGCTCAACCCGATGCCCGCGGATCTTCACCTGATCGTCCAGCCGCCCCAGCAGCTCCAGCTGGTCATCAGCCCGCCACCGCGCCCGGTCGCCGGTCCGGTACAACCGTGATCCGTCTCCCGCGAACGGATCCGCCACGAACCGCTCCGCCGTCAGCGCCGCGCGTTTCGCATATCCCCGCGCCACCTGCGCCCCTCCGACGAACAACTCGCCCGGCACGCCAGCCGGGACCGGGTTCAGGTGCGCATCCAGTACGTACAGGCGGGTGTTGGGCACCGGGGATCCGATAGGTACTCTCCCGCCACCGAGGACAGCTTGGGTCAGGCGGGCGGTAGCCACGCCGATGGTGGTCTCCGTGGGCCCGTAGTGATTCGCCACGAACCTGTCGCCCGCCGTGTCCATCAGCTCGTGCACCAGCCCAGGAGCCGCCGCTTCCCCGCCCAGGACCAGCGCCTTGGCGGGAAGCAGCCTAGCCAGGCCGCCGCTGCGGCTCAGCGCAGCAAGGTGCGAGGGAACGACCTTCAGGTAATCAATGTCGTTGCTGGCCAGGTACCTTGCCACCGCGCCCGGGTCGGTGACCATCTCCGGCTCGAGCACATGCAGGACCCCTCCCGTCGCGAGGCTGGCAAACATCACCGTGTTGCCTAGGTCGGTGGCCGCCCCCTGCAGCAGACCGTAGCGCCCGCCCGGCTCGCCCAGCCCAATCCTGCTCGGCACTCCGGTGACGTAATTGAGCAAGCCCTGGTGCGTAATCTGTACCCCCTTGGGCACCCCCGTCGAGCCGGACGTATAGATCACGTACGCGAGCTGGCCGAGTATGACTGGCGCCTCCGGCGATCCGGCCGGCATCGCGGCGACCGCGGCTGCGATGTGCGGATCGTCTAGCGCGATGACCTGAACTCGGGCCGCCGGCAGGTCTTCCAGCGCAGCTCCACTGCCCAGCACCATCGTGACCTGGCTGTCCGCGAGCATGAACGCCAGCCGTTCGGCCGGGTACTCAGGATCAAGCGGCAGGTAGGCCGCCCCGGCCAGCCACACCGCGAGTATTCCCGCGACCGTATCGGCACGATCCAGGCACAGCCCGACCACGGTCTCGGCTCTGGCTCCTGCCTCTATCAGGTAACGCGCCAGGCCAGCCGCCCGGCTCTGCAGCCCCGCATAGGTCCACGCCGCTCCTCCGCATACCAACGCCGCCGCGTCCGGGGCATGAGCCGCCTGCGCCTGGAACAGCTCGTGCACACCGGCCGGCGTCTTGGTGTCGTCCCCCGCCGCCAGGATCTGACGGCGCTCTCCCGCCACCAGTATCTCCAGCTCGCTCACCCGTGCGGCGGTGTCAGCGGCCACCGCCTCCAGTACCCGCATCAGCCGAAGCGACATCATCTCGGCCGTGGCGGCCTCAAAAAGGTCAGCGGCGGCGATGAGCGAACCGCTTAGCCCCGCCGGCCTGCCTTCCGCGAACGCCTCGGTCAGGATGACGTGCAGATCCCACCTCGCTGGCGGGCTGCCCGCGGGCATCATGCTCACTTTCAGGCCAGGCAGATCCAGCGTCGGCGGAGCACTGTCCGGCACGGTGAGTACGACCTGGAGCAAGGGGTGATGGCCAACCGACTGGTGCGGAGCCAGGTCCTCGACCAGCCGCCCGAACGGGACGTCCTGGTGATCGAGCGCGCCAAGGCTGGTAGCCCTGGCCCGGCTGAGCAGCTCTGCGAGCGACGGATCCCCGGAGACATCCGTGCGCAGTACCACGGTGTTGGCGAAGCACCCGACCAATTCGTCCAAGGCGATGTCCGGCCGGCCGGAAACCGCCGTGCCGATGGAGATATCGTCCCCTGCGCCCAGCCGAGAAAGCAGCGCTGCCAGCGCGGCTTGCAACACCATGAACAGCGTGGCGCCATGCGCACGGGCCAGGGCACCGAGCTGCCGGTGCAGCTCGGCCGGGACGCTTAGCGGGACGGCGTGGGCGGTGTGGCTGGGTACTGATGGCCTGGACCGGTCACCGGGCAACTCCAGTTCTTCCGATATCCCGAGCAGCGCCCGCCGCCAGTACGCCAGCTGCGCTGACACCAGGCTGTCAGGGTCGCCTTCGTCGCCTAGGAGCTGCCGCTGCCATAGCACGTAATCGGCGTACTGCACCGGCAGCGGCGCCCAGGCTGGCGCCTGCCCCGAGCGTCGTGCCGCATAGGCAGCGGAAATGTCCCGCATGAGCGGAGCCGTGGACCAGTCATCCCCGGCAATGCGGTGAAGCACGAGCACCAGCACGTGCAGGTCCGCACCGAGGCTGAGCAGCTGGGCCCGGAGCGGGATCTCCGTCGACAGGTCGATGGACTGCTCCACGACAGCTGCCACGGCGGCCGCCGCCTCGGTTCCCGTAGCGTGGATAACAGGCAGATCCCACTCCAGGTCGCCAGGCTCCAGTATCCGCTGGAACGGCAGCTCGCCTGCGACGGGAAAGACCGTGCGCAGCACCTCGTGCCGCCCTATCACGTCGGCGAGTGCTGCGGTGAGGGCCGCGGTATCCAAGTTGCCCGCTATCCGTATCACCATCGGCATGATGCGGGTGGGGCTTGGCCCTTCTCGCCGCGCCAGGAACCACAGCCGCTGCTGGGTAAACGACAACGGAACCTGCTCAGGCCGCGGCTGGCGGACCAGCGGTGCTCGCACCGGTCCGGCATCCCCCAGCCGGGGCGCCAGTCCCCCCGCCGTCGGCGTCTCGAGCACCGCCCGCGCCAGCCAGGCCAGCACCCGCCCGAAACGGTGTCCAAGGGTGATACACGACGCTTCGTCGTAGAGATCGGGGTTGCCGTCGAGAGAAATCTTCATGCCTGCCTCGGCGGGCCGATCGTAGACAGAGATCTCCAGGTCCTCAACTGGGCCGTTACTTATACTGTGGGCGACAACAGGACACTCGCCGAAATGTATTGCGGAGCCAGAGGCCACAACATTGACGAGGAGCCCAAACAACGTGCCGCCATCCGCCATATTCAAATCGCGCAGAATATCCTCATACGGATAGCGCCGGTGGCGGAGAGCATTAGAGCTGCTCACAGACACCTGCCGCATGAGGTCGCGCACGGACGTTTCCCGGTCAACGGTCATGCGGATGGGCAATATATTGGCCATCGTTCCCGGGATGCCCCGCACTTCCTCGCCCGTCCGGCCAGTTACGGGTAGACCGAGTACCAGGTCCTCTGTTCCGGTGAGTTCGTGGAGGAAAACCGCCGCGGCAGCAATCACCAGTTCCGTGAGGCTCGTCCCCCGCCGCGACGCGGCCTCTCTCAGGGCTACGGCAATCTCTGGGGTGATGACTTCCATATGACGTACTGGAACACGCGGCCTCCTCATAATTCTCTGGCCGCTTATACTCCGCACGTCCGGGAAATCCGCGAGTACGCTACGCCAGAATGTTCTGTCGCTGTTGAAGTCAGCCGATTCGCGATAGGCGGCGTCGGCCTCTGATAGCACAGAAAAGTGACCGAACGTTCTCGGTGTCGGCGTACGTCCCGTCAGCAGCGACGTATACACCTGAGCCACGCGCGCGAAAACCTTCGACACGCTTGGCACATCAACCGCTATATGATGAACGATCTGGTACCAGAAGAAAACTTCCTTGTCAACCTTGATCAGCGCTTGCCGGAAGACAGGTGCTTCTTGCAGGTCAATAGGCTGGCGCGCATCCGCGAACACCCATTCCTCGGCCGCGGCTCTCGGGTCGGCGGCACCGCTGACATCAAGAACATGGAGGGGCCATTCGTCCGACACGGCCACATGCTGCCGAAGTGTCGCGCCATGGCCGCTGAACCGCAGGTGAAAAGCATCAACTTCCCGGACGACATGACGCAGCGCGGCCTCGAAGAGACCGACGTCCAGGTCGCCGAGAATCTCTAGATATTCTCCGACATTATATACAGGACTGTCTAGGTCCAGTTGCTGGGCCTGCCAGATATCAAATTGCCCGGCCGTCAGATTCAGATACTCGATCCCAGACTCAGACATGGGCGGCGGGTCCTTATCAGTAGACAGCGGATCATGAATAAGACTTCCCGCCCATACTCTCGCCCCAGCCGAGTATCTACCGCAAGGCACAGACGGCGGCCTCGCGGGTAAATATCTCCTAGCAATCTTAAGCCTGCAAAGTCAAGCGCGGATTACTGGCGGCCCGTTCAACTGTGGTACGACATCGGTTGAACACTTCGCGGGTACGTACTCTCACGACCAAGCTCGCAATCGCGGGCCAGCGTGTCGCGCAGGGGGGCCGGCGCGACCAGCTAGTCAGCTTCGGTGTGCCGCTTCACATACGGCTCGGCCCCGGGCCATGGCGATCATGTGTCATCCTTAACCGCGCTATACGCAGCGAAGCTGTACCGCTGGAATATCCGTTCCGCTCCAAGCCCCCGCGCCTGCATGCGATCTCGGCGGCAGAGGAGCCATTACGGTCCTTGAAGCCGTGGTACAGGGAATTGCGGTGCGCCGTCGCTCACCGGCCGTCAAGAGCCATACGCAAGCTCTTCGGCCGCATGTCTGTCCAGTTCTCTTCGCATCGCAGATGCCTGTCTCAATCCACCCACCGGGAACCGGGAGGTCCGCAGGCCACAGGGAGTACTGCTCCTCATCATTGATGAGCACCTTGAATCGCGCTTCTGGCGATTCGAAGCCGAAGGTGTCGTTCGCATGACGTCTCCTGATCACAGAGAAATCGGAGGCAATACCCGACAGCTTGCAGCATCGCATTCGGCCAGGCCTTCGATACCAGGGATTTAGGTATTCCGGCCGCTCACGCGAGCGGTCCAGGCCATCTTCTGGCCTAGTCCCGAACAAGATCCGAAGCCGGCGCCTGGGCCGACGCGGCGGCGGATACCAGCCGGACATACTCGGCTTCCTGTATGTCCCGCGGTTGCCCGGCGCGGCCGCGGTACCGCGCGGGCGAGATGGCACCAGCGCGGTATGCGTCTATAGCCGCGGTCGCCAGCGCGAGGTTCACGGGGCCGTAGTACAGTCCATGCGGCAAGATCACCAGGTTGGCCGCGTACCGGTGACCGCTGACGTGCGTGGTCTCCCACACCTGGCCGGGATACCGCTCGGCCAGGGGCTGGGTCAGCGGGACACCGAATCGCGCGCAGCACACGTTCCGCTTGCCGTGCACGCAGACCAGGAACAGCGGATCGGTCACTGGTGCGCCGAAGGTGACCGGCTCCCCCCGCGCCAATGCCGCCACGTCCAGGTCCAAGCCTGGCGCGGCGGTGCCCCGCCGCAGCCACGGGTCATTGCCCGCCACGTGGCCGGCCAACACGGCGCGGCGGTCGCTGGGGGCGTCGCGCCGGCCCGGCTTGCGGATGAGCTGCACCCGGATCTGGTGCGCGACCGCCGCCGCCACCACACGCCGCAACGGCTCGGGCAGCTCCGCGTCCGCCGCCTCGGCCGGCCACGGCCCGGGATGCTCGATCAGCAGCCAGGCCCGCGCCCCCTCGGGCGCGGAAGCTGCCGACGATTCCGTCCCGTCGTGGCAGGCCGGGCCATGCTCGCAGTCAACCGGCAAATTCATCAGCCCCGATCCACGATGTCTCATACACTATTTGTCACGGACAGTGAAATGCCGACGCGGGTGCATGAGGAAGTCGTGACGGAGATGATCCACGCATACGCCCCGGCGAGACCGAACGCCACCAGGGGCTGAATCGGCTCGTCCCGGACCAGGCTCGTCGGTGATCAGATACACGGCGAACGCCTCATTTCCCCGATCGCCCGCCATTACCTTAAATTCGACGCGCGCGCCAGGGCGGCCTGCCTGTTGCCATTTGCAATCCACCTCTGGTCCTGCTCTTTGTACCCACGGCTAGAAGCACGATATTGCTAGCTCACATGGGCCGCAATGATGACGAGCTGGCCGGGGTGATGTTCAACCGATGCCACGCCACGGATGAACAACGGCGATGTCGTCAGCCAGCTCGGCCTGATCCTCGACCGCCAGCACCCGCATGACCATGAATGCCGGCCGGATATCACGCGGGCATCACATGACGCCGCCCGGCTGGCCCCGTCGCCAGCACGCAACCTGGCCTTCCCGCGGACGCGAACGCCAGGCCTGGCCCGGGACCGGCGCCGCGCGTGATGTTCGTGTGATGCCTGACGGCGTAAGCATGCGGGTAACTGGGCACGGCGCCCGGCCGTGAGGAGGAACACCGATGCCCATGACGACACTCACCCAGGAGCGGCCGCCCGGGCCGCGCACCCGCGGCACCGCAGCCGACGGCGGAACGGAGAACACCGCATGAGCATGAACGAGACAGCAGGCGGTCGCCGGCGCTGGTGCCGGGCGTGGCGGACGGGCGTCCTGGCCGTCATGGCCGGCCTCGTGCTGCTGACGGCGGCCTGCGGCGGCAGCCGAGGGACGGGGAGCTCCCCGTCAGCGAGCACCGCGTCCGCGAACGTCACGACCAGACTCGCCTACGTCCAGTGCGTACGCTCCCACGGCGTGCAGAACTACCCCGACCCCGGTAGCAACGGACAGGAACCTCCCGGCACGAAACAGCTATTCGCGAACAACCCCCAGTTCCAGAGGGCCTCCAGCGCATGCAGGCACCTGCTCCCGAACGGCGGGCTGACAACCCAGGCTCCGCAGGCCAACGCCCTGACCGAGACCGGCGCGGTGAAATTGGCCGGATGCATGCGGACCCACGGATACCCGACGTTCCCCGACCCCACCATCGATTCCGCCGGCCAGCCCGTTTTCAATGTGCAGGCCGCCGGGCATCGCCCCGCATTCGTCGCAGGTCCTGGCCACGCTGCACCAATGTCTTTCGCTGCTGCACCTAACCGGGTTGCCGCGAACGTCGAGTTAGGCGGCAGTTTGCGTCCGCCATCGCTGGGAGCCGGACTCCTTACGCGTCAGGGGCAGCGGGCTCGAGCTGCGGCTCATTAGCCGGAAGCGGAAATCGAGGAAACGGAGACGGAGGCAGATCGTGAGCGAGACGGCTTCGCGGGACCAGCAGGTTCCCGGTGACCAGCAGGGTTTCCCGGGTCGGAGGGGTGTGCCGCCGGGGTCGGGGGGCGGACGGCGGCGTCGCCGGAGCGGCTGGGCGGCCCTGGGCATCGTGGTGGTGGTGGCGGCCGGGGCGGTGTCGGCGTGGCGAGCCGGGGTGTTCTCTCCATCCGCCTCGCCGGGGGCCGGGCAGCAGGGGGCGGCCGCGCCAGCGACGGCGGCGGTGACCCGGCAGCAGCTGTCGGCAACCACGCCGGTAACCGCGACGCTGGGGTACGCCGGGTCCTACACGGTGGCCGGGCCGGGCGGCGGGACGCTGACCTGGCTGCCGTCACCGGGGCGGGTTATCCGGCAGGGGCAGGTGCTGTACAAGACGGGCAACGGCTCCCCGGTGGTGCTGCTGTACGGCAGCGTCCCGGACTGGCGCCCCCTGTACGAGGGGGTTACCGGCGCGGACGTGTCCCAGCTCAATCGCGACCTGGTGCGCCTTGGCTACGCCGACCGCGCCGATGTCGTCGTGCCGGGCTGGAATTACTACTCGTGGGAAACGGCGCACGCGGTGCAGTTGCTCGAAGAGCACCTGGGGGTGCTGTACCCGACGGGGGGCCTGTCGCTGGGGCAGGTGGTGTTCGAGCCGGAGGCGCTGCGAGTCGCCCGGGTGACCGGGAGCCTGGGCGGCCCGGCGTCGGGGGCGGTGCTGACCGCCACCTCGGACCGGCACGTGGTGACGATTGCGCTGGATGTTTCATATGAATCGGATGTGGCGAAGGGTGATACGGCGTCGGTGACGCTGCCGGACGGGACGACGACGCGGGGCATAGTGTCCTCGGTCGGCACGGTGGCGACCACGTCCGGATCGGGTTCGGGCACGTCCGGGGCGGGGCAGAGCCCGACGACGACGATCCCGGTGACGGTGTCGCTATCCGATCCGAAAGCGGCGGGAATCTTGGACCAGGCGCCGGTGACGGTGTACATCACCACCAGCAACGCGCGCGACGTGCTGGCGGTGCCGGTGACGGCGCTGGTGGCCGAGGCCTCGGGCGGGTACGAGGTGGAGGTTGCCGGCCCGCGAAACACGCGGCACTGGGTGCCGGTGACGGTGGGGCCGGTCTTCGACGACGCCAACGGGCTGGTGCAGGTGACCGGGGCGCTGACGCCCGGGCAGCGCGTCGTGACGGCGTCGGCGTCATGACGGCCGTGGGAGCGGTCCTGGCCGGCGAGGACGGGCCGGGCGGGGTGCCGGTGCTGGAGCTGGAGCGGGTGTCGAAGGTGTACCAGGGTCAGCCGCCGGTGCGGGCGCTGGACCAGGTGAGCCTGGCGGTGGCGGCCGGGGAGCTGGCGGCGATCGTGGGCCCGTCCGGGTCGGGCAAGTCCACGCTGCTGCACCTGATGGGCACCCTGGACAAGCCGACTACCGGGACGGTGCGCGTCACCGGCCTGGACGCGGCCCAGATGACCGACCGCCAGCTGGCCGCGCTGCGGGCGTCCCGGATCGGCTTCGTGTTCCAGCAGTTCTTCCTGTCCGAGCACCAGAGCGTGCTGGGCAACGTGGCCGACGGGCTGCTGTACGCCGGCATCCGCCGCGGCCAGCGGCGGCAGCTGGCCGCCGCCGCACTGGACCGGGTCGGGCTCGGGCACCGGGCCGCCGCCCTGCCGACCCAGCTGTCGGGCGGTCAGAGGCAGCGGGTCGCGATCGCCCGCGCGATCGCGGGCGCGCCGCCGGTAGTGCTGGCCGACGAGCCCACCGGGAACCTCGACTCCGCCACGGGCGCCGCGATCCTGGAGCTGCTGGAAGAACTCAACCAGCAAGGGACGACGATCATCATCATCACCCACGACCACGCGGTCGCCGCCCGCACCCGGCGGCGCATCGAGATGCTCGACGGGCACATCATCGCCAGCACCGACCCCGGCGCCGTCCCCGGCCACGCGGCCACCGGCGGCGGGCTCCGGCACGTCCAGGAGGGAACCTCATGACCATGACTTCCGGGCACCCCGCCGGGACGGCCGTCTCGGCGCCCCCGGTCCCGGCCCGGCTGCGGCCGGGTGACCTGGCCGGGCTGGCCGTGGTCGGGCTGCGGACCCGCAAGCTACGTGCCGGGCTGTCCGCGCTGGGCGTCGCGATCGGGGTCGCGGCGATCGTGGCCGTCCTGGGCCTGGCCGCCTCTTCCTCCGCCGCGCTGCAGAGCGAGATCAGCCAGCTGGGTACCAACCTGCTGACCGTCACCAACGGGCAGACCTTCTCCGGCAGCGTCGCGGAGCTGCCGACGGGGGCGCCGGGCATGATAACCCGGCTGCCCGGCGTCACCGGCGTGCAGGACATCGGCGCGATCAGCGGGGTTGACATCTACAAGTCCCCCTACATCCCCGCCGTCAACACCAACGCCATCAGCATGAACGCCGCCACCCTCAACCTGCCCGCGGTATCCGGTGCCAGCCTCGCTCAGGGCCGCTACCTCAACGCCGCCACCGCCCGCCTGCCGGTCGCGGTGCTGGGCCACACCGCAGCACAGCTGCTGGGCATCGACCGGATCCGGCCCGGGATGCGGATCGTGGTGGGATCCGCTCCTTCCGGCGGCCAGTGGTTCTACGTCACCGGCATCTTGAATAAGGACACCTACGCCCCCGAGATCGACTCCTCGGTCCTGGTCGGCTTCCCGGCCGCCGAGCGCTATCTCGGCTTCGACGGGCACCCGACGAAAATCTACGTCCGCACCACCACGGACAACCAGGCCGTCACCACCAGGGTCGACAACCTCCTCGGGTACCAGGCCAACCCGGAAAACCCCAGCTACGTCAGCGTCTCCCAGCCTTCGAGCGCGCTCACCGCCCAGGCCGACGCCAAGGGCGCCCTGGACACCTTGTTCCTCGGACTCGGCGCGATCGCGCTGCTGGTCGGCGCGATCGGGGTCGCCAACATCATGGTCATCTCCGTCCTCGAGCGCCGCTCCGAGATCGGCCTGCGCCGGGCGCTGGGCGCCACCAGAGGCCAGATCCGCGTCCAGTTCCTGGCCGAGGCGATCCTGCTGTCCCTGGCCGGCGGCGCCGTCGGGGTCATCGCCGGCGCGGCCGCCACCGCCAGCTACGCCCGCAGCCACCACGAGCTCCTCGTCATCCCGCCCGAAGCCTGGGCGGGCGGCCTGGCCGCGGCGGTCGTCATCGGCGCCGCCGCCGGACTGCTGCCCGCCATCCGCGCCGCCCGCCTGTCCCCCACTCAGGCGCTCTGGAGCATCTGACCGCACCGGCACCGGTCATAAGCGGCGGCTAGCGCCGGAGCCAGCCACGCCGGGGCCGGCCCGGTGACCGCGGTTCTTCACCCGGTCGTCGATCCGGCCCAGGAGCTCCAGCACCCCATCGGGGCGCCACCGCGCCCGGTCCCCCGTCCGGTACAAACGCGACCCGTCAGCGCTGAACGGATCGGCGATGAACCGCTCCGCCGTCAGCGCGGCTCGCCGCCGGTACCCACGTGCGACCTGCGCCCCGCCGACGACCAGCTCGCCCGGCACGCCCAGCGGCACCAAATTCAGCCGCGCGTCCACCACGTAGAGCCGGGTACCTGGTACCGGCAGCCCGATCGGCACCCGCCCGCCGTCCAGGTCCGCGCCGGTCAGCGAGATGGCGGCCACGCCGATCGTGGCCTCAGCGGGCCCGTAATGGTTGACCACCGCCCGGTCCCCGGCCACGGCCAGCAGCTCGCCCGCCAGTCCCGGCGCCACCGTCTCCCCGCCCAGGACCAGGACCCGCGCCGGCACTAGCCTGGCCAGGCCGCCGGCAGCAGCCAGCGCCGCCAGGTGCGACGGCACGATCTTGAGGTAATCGATGCTGTGGTCAGCCAGGTAGCCGGCGACCGCATCCGGGTCGGTGATCATCTCCCGGCTCAGGACGTGCAGCACCCCGCCAGTGGCCAGGCTCGTGAAGATCATCGTGTGGCCCAGATCCGTGACCGGACCCGGAAGCAGCCCGTACCGGCGGCCCGGCTCGCCCAGTCCGGTCCGGCCCGGCAGGCCGGCCACATAAGCCATCAAGTTCCCGTGGGTGACCTGCACCCCCTCGGGCGTTCCCGGCGACCCGGACGTATACATCACGTACGCGAGCTGATCGGGCCGCACTGTTACGGCGGGCGGTCCGGCCGCCGTGACCGCGGCCGCCGCCGCTACTTCCCCGGCGTCTACCGCCACGACCCGCACCCGGCCGAGCGGCAGATCCTCCGTCGCGCCGGCGTTCCCCAGCACGACGGTCACCCGGCTGTCGGACAGCATGAAGGTGAGCCGCTCCGCCGGGCACCCGGGAGCTAGCGCGAGATAGGCCGCGCCTGTCTGCCATACCGCCAGGATGGCCACGATCATGTCCGCATCGCAGTCCAGGCGCAGGCCCACCACCGTCTCGGGCCCGGCTCCCGCATCGCGCAGGTAGCGCGCCAGCCGGGCCGCTCGTCCATGGAGCCCCGCGTAGGTGAGCGCCGCCTCGCCGCACACCACCGCCACCGCGTCCGGGCTACGCGCCGCATGCGCCCCGACCAGCTCGTGCAGGCCGGCCGGCGCCGCGGTGTCGTTGCCCCCCGCCAGGATCTGCCGGAGCTCGCCGGCCGCCAGGATCTCGATCTTGCTCACCCGAGCCGACGGATCGGCAACCACGGCCGCCACTACCCGGGCCAGCCGATGCGCCACCATCTCGGCTGCGGGCAGGTCGAATATGTCGGCCGCCGCGACCAGTGACCCGTGCAGGCCGGGCGCGCCGGGTACCTCGGCCAGGATGACGTGCAGGTCCCAGCGGGCAGGCGGGGTGCTGGCCGGCATGATGCTGACGTCAAGACCGGGCAGCTCCAGTACTGGCGGGGCGTTGTTCTGCATGGTGAGCACCACCTGCAGCAGCGGATGGCGCGCCATCGACCGGGCCGGGGCCAGCTCCTCGACCAGCCGCTCGAACGGCACGTCCTGGTGGTCGAGCGCGCCGAGGCCGACCTCCCTGACCCGGTCGAGCAGCTCGGCGAACGGCGGGTCGCCGGACACCTCGGTGCGCAGCACCAGAGTGTTCGTGAAGAATCCGACCAGCTCGTCCAGCGCCACATCGGACCGGCCGGCTGACCGCGGTGCCGATAGGGATGTCGTCGCCGGCGCCCAGCCGCGACAGCAGCACCGCCAGCGCGGCCTGGAGCACCATGAACAGCGTCACGCCCCGGGCCCGGGCCAGTACGGTGAGCTGGTAGTGCAGCTCGGCCGGGAGACTCAGCGGCACGACGTGCGCCTGGTGGCTCGGCACCGCCGGCCGAGGCCGGTCCGTCGGCAACTCTAGCTCGTCGGGCAGCCCGGCCAGCGCCCGCCGCCAGTAAGCCATCTGCGCCGACAGCACGCTGCCGGGGTCGTCCTCGTCGCCAAGCAGCTGCCGCTGCCACAGCGAGTAGTCGGCGTACTGCACCGGCAGCGGCCGCCAGGCGGGTGCGCTCCCGGCCAGCCGCGCCGCGTAAGCGACCGAAATGTCCCTGGTCAGCGGGGCGGTCGACCAGCCGTCCCCGGCGATGTGGTGAAGCACGAGCACCAGCATGTGCCGGTCAGGGGCCAGCCGCAGCAGCCGCGCCCGGAGGGGGATGTGGTCCGACAGATCGACCGGCTGCGCGGCCGCCTCGGCCAGCGCCGCGGCTACCATGGCCGGCGCGACCTGGCTGACGGGCAGTTCCCAGCGCAGTTCACCTGGCTCCAGGATTCGCTGGAAGGGCTGCCCGCCCGTGGCGGGGAATACCGTGCGCAGCACCTCGTGCCGGCCGAGCACATCGGCCAGCGCCGCGGTCAGCGCCGCGACATCCAGGTCGCCGGCGATTCGCATCGCCACCGCCATGTCGTAGGCCGCGCTTGACCCCTCGAGCTGGGCCAGGAACCACAGCCGGCGCTGCGCGAACGACAGCGGCACCCGGTCCGGGCGGGCAACCGGGACGAGCGGCGCGCTGGCCGGCGCCGCCTCGGCCAGCCGCGCGCTAAGCCCCGCCGCCGTCGGCGTCTCGAACACGGCCCGGATCGTCAGGTCCGCACCCAGCGCCGCCCGGATCCGGCTCATCAGGCGGATGGCCAGCAGCGAGTGACCGCCGAGCGCGAAGAAGTCCTCGTCGGCCGCGACCCGGTGCACCCCAAGTACCTCCGCCATTGCCCCGCACAGAATCTCTTCCCGGACCGTGGCGGGCTCGCGTCCAGCGGAGAGCTGCGCGTAGTCGGGGGATGGCAGGGCCTTGCGGTCGGCCTTGCCGCTCGGTGTCAGCGGCAGCGACTCCAGCACCACCACAGCGGGCACCATGTACTCGGGCAGCCGCTCGGCACAGAACGCGCGCAGCGCCGCGGCCGGCCCGCCGACCGCGGGCTGAGCATCGTGACCGGCGAGGACAACGTAGGCAACCAGCCGCTGGTCGCCCGCGTTGTCCTCCCTGACCGTCGCCACCGCCTGCTCGACCAGCGGATGAGCCCCCAGTACCGCCTCGATCTCGGCGGGCTCGATCCGGAACCCGCGGACCTTCACCTGATCATCCGCGCGCCCCGCGAACAGCAGCGCCCCTCCCACGCTCCAGCGCACGAGATCTCCCGTGCGGTACATCCGCATCCCTGCCGGGCCGAACGGGCACGCCACGAACCGCTCTCCCGTCAGCTCAGGCCTGCCCAGGTACCCTCGCGCCAGGCCCGTCCCGGCGATATACAGCTCGCCCGCCACCCCGGCTGGCACCGGGCACAGCCATTCATCCAGCACGAACACGCTGGTGTTAGCGATCGGCCGTCCGATCGGCGGTGCCTGCGCCTCGCTCCCGCACGCCCATGCCGTCGAGTCCACCGAGGTCTCCGTCGGGCCGTACAAGTTGTGCAGCGCGGCCGTTAGCTGGCCGGCGAACCGCTGCGCCAGCCGGCCCGACAGCGCCTCCCCGCTGCAGAACACTCGCCGCAGGCTCGAACACGCCGCGAGGTCAGCAGCGCCGAGGAAAGCCTCCAGCATCGACGGCACGAAATGCATCGTGGTAATGGCGGCCGAGCGGATCAGCCCGGACAGGTAGGCCGGATCCTGGTGCCCGCCCGGCCGGGCCAGCACGAGCCGCGCGCCCTCCAGCAGTGGCCAGAAGAACTCCCACACCGATACGTCGAAACTGATGGGGGTCTTCTGCAGCACCCGGTCATCGCTCGCCAGCCCGTACTGGGCCTGCATCCACGTCAGCCGGTTGACGATGCCGGCCTGCGGCACCGCCACGCCCTTCGGTTGCCCGGTGGATCCCGACGTGTAGATCACGTAGGCCAGATGAGCCGCCGACTGAGCGCCAGGCCGGTCCCGGTCAGCGGCATCGCCGCCCGTCAGCTCCGTGGCCAGGGCAGGCTGGTCCAGATCCAGCACCGCCAGCCCCGCGTGCGCCGGACCCGGCGCCAGGCCGCCTGCCGTGATCACGCAGGCCGGCTGCGCGTCGGCCAGCATGAGCGCGATCCGCGCGGCCGGATAGCCCGGATCCACGGGCAGGTAAGCTGCCCCCGCCTTCAGCACCCCCAGCAGCGCGGTAACCAGCCAGGCCGAGCGCTCCATGAGCACCGCGACCACTGAGTCAGGCCCTGCGCCGCGGTCGGCCAGCAGCCGGGCCAGTCGGTTGGCCCGCGCGTTCAGTTCTTGGTAACTCAGCTCCGTCCCGTCGCAGTCCACCGCCACCGCATCTGGCGTCCGCCCCGCCTGGGCCTCGAAAAGGCCGGGCAGCGTCATCGCGGCCACCTCGGCCGCCGTGTCATTCCAGCAGGTCAGGATCTCTCGTCGCTCAGCCGCCGCCAGAATCTCCACCCGGTGCAGCGGGGCCAGGGGAGCGGCGGCCACAGCCGTCAGCACCCGGCCGAACCGCTCCCCGAGCTGTTCGATCATGGCGGAGTCGAACAGGTCCGCCGCGCCGACCAGCAGGCCTCGGAGTCCGCCGGGTCCCGCGTCCGCGGCGATTTCCGTCAGAGCGAATTCCAGGTCGAACTTCGCCGCGGGCTCGCCTCCCGCCTGCCGCCTGACTTCCAGCCCGGGAAACTGCGGGACGGGCGGCGCGCTGGCGTGCACGGCGAGCATGACCTGGAACAGGGGGTGCCTGGCCATCGACCTGGCCGGCGCCAGGATCTCCACCAGCCGCTCGAACGGCACGTCCTGGTGATCCAGGGCGGCGAGCCCGCCGTCGCGCACCCGGCCGAGCAGGCCGACGAAGGACGGGTCTCCTGAGACGTCCGTGCGCAGCAGCAGGGTGTTGGCGAAGAATCCGATCAGCTCGTCCAGGGCCACGTCGGCGCGCCCGGCCACCGTCGTGCCCAGCGGGATGTCCGTACCCGCGCCCAGCCGGGACAGCAGCACCGCCAGCGCGGCCTGCACCACCATGAACAACGTCACGCCCTGCGCGCGGGCCAGGGCCGCCAGCTGCCGGTGCAGGCCGGCAGGCACCTCCAGCGGGACGACGTGCGCGGAATGGCTGGCCGCGGCCGGGCGCGGCCGGCTGGCCGGCAGCCGCAGCTCCTGCGGCGCCCCGGCCAGCGCCTGCCGCCAGTACGCCACCTGCGCGCAGAGCACGCTGGCCGGATCGTCTTCGTCGCCCAGCACTTCCCGCTGCCACAGCGCGTAATCCACGTACTGCACCGGCAACGGCTCCCAGCCCGGGTCTCGGCCGGCGCACCGTGCCGCGTACGCGGCGGAGATGTCAACGGTCAGCCGCTCCGCCGACCAGGCGTCAGCGGCGATGTGGTGCACCACGATGACGAGGACGTGCGTGCCCGGGTCGAGCCTGAGCAGCCGCGCCCGCACCGGGATCCGCACCGACAGGTCGAACGGTTCGGCTATCACGTCCGCCACCGCCGTGGCCAGGCCGGCCTGCGTGGTGTCGGCGGTGGCGAGCTGCCATGCCACCTCGCCGACGGCCAGGACTTCCTGCCACGGTTCTCCGCCGGACGCGCGGAATATGGTGCGCAGCGACTCATGGCGGACGATCACGTCGCGCAGCGAGGCGGCCAGCGCCGTTCGATCCAGGTCTCCGGTGATCCGGAGGATCACGGGGTTGTTGTAGGTCGCGTCCGGCCCTTCCAGCTGGGCCAGGAACCACAGCCGCTGCTGCCCGAACGACAGCGGCACCCGCTCCGGCCGCGGCCGGGCCACCAGTGATGCGCGGGCAGGCCCAGCCTCAGCCAGCCGCGCCGCCAGTTCCGCTGGCGTCGGCGCCTCGAACAGAACCCGGATCTCCACCTCGACGCCCAGCACGGAACGGATCCTGCTGATCAGCCGGGTAGCCAGCAGCGAGTGCCCGCCGAGGTCGAAGAAGCTGTCGCCCGCTCCGACCTGCTCCAGGCCGAGCACCTGCGCGAAGGCCGCGCACAGGATTTCCTCGCGAGCGGTGGCCGGACCACGGCCGGCCGACTCGGCGGCCGGGTGGCCGGGAGCGGGCAGGGCCTTGCGGTCGAGCTTGCCGTTAGCGGTCAGCGGCAACGCCGCCAGCACCACCAGCGCGGCCGGGACCAGGTGATCGGGCAGCCGTCCGGCGGCGTAGGCACGTACGGTGGCGGGCAGCCCGGCGTCGGCCGTGGTGTCATCGCCCGCCGCGGCGCCGACGGGGACCAGATAGCCGACCAGTCGCGGGTCGCCCGGAATGTCCTCGCGGACCGTGACCGCGGCCTGCCCAACCAGGGGATGGGCGGCCAGCACAGCCTGGACCTCGCCGGGCTCGACTCGGTGCCCGCGGATCTTCACCTGGTCATCGACCCGGCCGAGGAACTCGAGCCGTCCGTCCCCGCGCCACCGCGCCCGGTCTCCCGTCCGGTACAGCCGGGATCCGTCCCCCGCGAACGGATCGGCCACGAACCGCTCCGCCGTCAGCGCCGGCCGCCGCCCGTACCCCCGCGCCACCTGCGCCCCGCCTGCGAACAACTCCCCCGCCACTCCCACCGGCACCGGGTTCAGCCGGGCGTCCAGCACGTACAGCCGGGTGTTCGGCACGGGAGACCCGATAGGGATCTGGCCGCCTTCCAGGTCAGCCCAGGTCAGCCGGGTGGTAGCCACGCCGATGGTCGTCTCCGTCGGCCCGTAGTGGTTTACCACCGGCCGATCCCCCGCCGCCGCCAGCAGGTCACCAGCCAGCCCCGGCGTGACCGCCTCCCCGCCCAGGACCAGGGTCCTGGCGGGCATCAGCCCGGCCAGGCCGCCCCCGCTGGCCAGTGCCGCCAGATGCGAGGGCACGATCTTCAGGTAGTCGATCCCCCGCCTAGCCAGGAACCCGGTTACCGAGGCCGGGTCAGTGGCCAGAGCCGGGGGCAGCAGGTGCAGTTCTCCGCCAGACGCCAGGCTGGCGAAGATCATCGTGTTCCCGAAGTCGGTCACCGCGCCCTGGAGCAGCCCGTACCGGTGGCCCGTACCGGCCAGCCCGGCCTTGCCCGGCACCCCGGCCACGTAGTTCACCAGCCCGCCGTGAGTGACCTGCACTCCCTTGGGCACGCCCGTCGACCCCGACGTGTACATCACGTACGCCAGCTGACCGGCCGCCACCGGCACCGGGCCGGACGCCGGCGCTCCGGCTAGCGCCGACGTCACCGGGTCGTCCACCGCGATCACCTGCACCCGCCCGGCTGGCAGGCTCTCCACCGCCCCGGCCGTACCCAGTACGACCGCGACCTGGCTGTCGGCCAGCATGAACGCCAGCCGCTCCGCCGGATGCCCCGGATCCAGCACCAGATAGGCGGCCCCCGCCAGCCACGCTCCCACCATGGCCGCCGCCAGCTCCAGCCCTGGCTCAAAGCACAGTCCCACCACCGTCTCCGGGCCCGCGCCCGCCGCCCCCAGCGTCCCCGCCAGCCGCGCCGCCCGTCCCGCCAGCTCGCGGTACGTCAGCGCCGCGTCCGCGCACGCCACCGCCACCGCGTCGGGCCGCTCCGCCGCCCGCGTCAGGATCAGTTCATGCACCCCGCCCGCACCGGGTACCGGAAGCGCCGTGTCATTCCACTGCGCCACCACGAGCCGGCGCTCTGCCTCGCCCAGCATCTCCACGTCCGACACGCGCACCAGCGGGTCATTTGCCACCACTCGCAGCACGCGCATTAGCCGCCAGGTGATGTGCTCGGCCGTGGCCGGCTCGAACAAGTCCGCCGCCGCCCGGACTGTCCCCCGCAGCCCGGCCGGACGGCCGCCCTCGAAGCTCTCGGCCAGGAGGACATCGAGGTCAAACCGCGCCGCCCGCCAGTCCTCGGACAGCACGGCCGAGTCCAGGCCCGGCAGCTCCAGCACCGGCGGGGCGTTGTTCTCTACCGCGAGCACGACCTGGAACAGCGGGTGGCGGGCCAGCGACCGGACGGGGGCCAGGATCTCCACCAGCCGCTCAAACGGCACGTCCTGATGCGCGAACGCGCCCAGCGCCGACTCGCGCACCCGGGCCAGCAGCTCGGCGAAGGACGGATCCCCCGACACGTCCGTGCGCACCACGAGCGTGTTGATGAAGAATCCGACCAGCTCATCGAGCGCCGCGTCGGTGCGCCCCGCCACCGGCGAGCCGACCGGGATGTCCTCGCCCACGCCGATCCTGCACAGCAGCACCGCCAGCGCCGCGTGCATCACCATGAACAACGTCACCTCGTGCACCCGGGCCATGGCGACCAGTTCCGCGTGCACATCGGCCGGCACACGCAGCGGCACCGCATGGCTGCGATGACTCGCCACCGTCGGCCGCGGCCGGTCGGCGGGCAACGCCAGCTCCTCCGGAGCCCCCGCCAGTGCCTCCCGCCAGTAGGCAACCTGCGCGGCCAGCAGGCTGTCCGGGGCATCCTCGTCCCCGAGCAGCTCCCGCTGCCACAGCGCGTAATCGGCGTACTGCACCGGCAGCGGCTCCCACCGCGGAGTCCCGCCCCGGCGTCGCGCCGCGTAAGCGACGGAGATATCCCGGGCCAGCGGCGCGGTCGACCAGCCATCTCCCGCGATATGGTGGATCACCAGCACCAGCACGTGCACATCCGCGGCTACCCGCAGCAGCCGGGCCCGCACCGGAATCTGCGTCGCCAGGTCAAACGGCTCCGCCGTCGCCCTCGTCACCGCATCGGACACATCCGCCTCGGCTACCTCTGCCACCGGCAGCCCGAAGACCGCTTCCCGGGCGGGCAGGATCCGCTGATACGGCTCCCCCTCCGCCGCCGGGAACACCGTCCGCAGCACCTCGTGCCGGCCGATCACGTCGGCCAGCGCCGCCGCCAGCGCGTCGCGGTCCAGATCTCCGGTCAGCCGTAGTGAGAACGGGATGTTGTAGGTCGCGCTCGGCCCCTCCAGCTGCGCCAGGAACCACAGCCGCCGCTGGCCGAACGACAATGGCAGCCGCTCCGGCCGGACCTGGGGCTCCAGCCTCACTCTCGCCGGGGGTGCCCAGGCCAGCCACGCCGCCAGCGCCGCCACCGTCGGCGCCTCGAACAGCACCTGGATGCCCGCCTCGACGCCCAGCACCGTACGGATCCGGCTCACCAGGCGAACGGCCTGCAGCGAATACCCGCCCAGCTCGAAGAAGCTGTCGTCCACCCCGACCTCGGGCAGGCCGAGTACCTCAGCGAACAGCCCGCGCAGCGCTTCCTCGTGCGAGGTGGCCGGCTGGCGTCCCCGAGCTCCGGCCGCGTAGTCGGCAGCGGGCAGCGCCCGGCGGTCCAGCTTCCCGGTAACGGTCAGAGGCAGGGCGTCCAGCAACGTCACCGCGCCGGGCACCAGGTACTCCGGCAGCCGCTCCGCCGCGAAGGCGCGCACCGCCGCGGCCAAGGCGCCCGGCGGCTCATCATCGGCCTCGTCCACGCCGGGCCCGGCGGGGACCACATAGGCCACCAGCCGCCGGCTGCCGGGCCGGTCTTCCCTGGCCGCCACGACGACCTGGCGCACCAGCGGGTGCCCGGCGAGGACGGCCTCTATCTCGCCGGGCTCGACCCGGCCGCCGCGGATCCGCACCTGCGCATCGGCACGTCCCGCGAACTCCAGGACGCCGTCGGGCCGCCACCGGGCCAGGTCCCCGGTCCGGTACATCCGCTCCCCGCGCGCCCCGAACGGGCACGCCGCGAACCGCGCCGCGGTCAGCCCCGGCCGCCCGAGATAGCCCCGGGCCAGGCCCGCGCCCGCCACGTACAGCTCCCCCGCCACCCCGGTCGGCACCGGGTGCAGCCACCGGTCCAAAACGAACGCCTGGGCGTTCAGTACCGGGCGGCCGATCGGCGGCGCGCCGCTGCCGTTGAGCGGGTCGCTGGTGATAGCTACGACCGTCGATTCGGTCAGGCCGTACGCGTTTATCAGGCGGCGGCCGCGCGACCAGCGCTGCGCCAGCTCCGCGCTACATGCCTCGCCGCCGACGATGAGAGTTTCCGGGCCGGCGAAGCCGGCAGCTTCGACGCTGGCCAGCGTGCTCGGCGGAATCAGTGCATGGGTGACCTGGCTCGTGGTGAGGGCAGCGGCCAGAGCCTCGCCGATCAGCGGCCCTGGCGGCGGGATCACCAGCGCTGCCCCCGCGGCGAAGGCCGCGCACAGCTCCAGGACGAAGCCGTCGGATCCCGCCGAGGCGAACTGGAGCACCCGGCTGCCGGAGGTCACCTCGAACCGTTCCAGCTCCGTCGCCGCGAGGCTTGATATCCCCGCGTGGGTGACGACGACGCCCCGGGGCTGGCCCGTTGCGCCTGAGGAATAGGTCACGTAGGCGGAGTGCGCGGGCAGCGGGGTGCCATGGCGGCCGGCACCGCCAGGGTCAGCGCCGTCGGCAGCGGCGGGCCCGGCCGGTACCAGCGGCTCGTCGAGGATCAGTACTGTCGTGGCGGCCTGCGCCGGGATGCTCGCGGCGCAGGCCGTGGCGGCGAGCACGACCACGGGCCGCGCATCGGACAGGATGAACCGGGTACGCTCCGGCGGGTCACCCGGATCCACCACCAGGAAAGCCCCGCCGGCCTTACCCACCGCCAGGACCGCCGCCACGAGCTCGGCGGAGCGTTCCATCATGATCGCGACCACTGACTCCGGCCCGACGCCGCGCTGGGCCAGCATCCGCGCCAGCCCGCTGGCCCTGGCATTGACCTCCGCGTAGCTCAGGCTGACCCCCGCCATGACCAGCGCCGGGCTGGCCGGGGCCTGGGCGGCCCGCGCCCCGAACATACCTGCCAACGTGTCGCCGGGCACCGCTCGCGCGGTGTCGTTCCACTCGGCCAGGATCTGCCGGCGCTCCGCTGGCCCCAGGAGCTCCACGTGGCCGACAGGCTGGCCGGGCGTTGCCGCCGCGATCCAGTCCAGGACGCGGCGGAAGCGCCGGGCTATATCCTCGCTCGCGGCGGCATGATAGAGATCAGGATTCGCGTCAACGGAAAACTGCGCGCCGCCACCCGATCGGTCATAGACGGAAATCTCGATATCGTCGATAGCACCGTTAGTGAGATTATGCGCGGTGACCGGGCAATCGCCGAAATGCATCGTGTAATCAAAGGGCATGAAGTTGATAATCAAGCTGAACAAAGAGCCGTCGACTAGCTTCAGGTCCCGGAGAATATCCTCGTACCGGTAACGCTGATGACGCAGCGCGGCCAGGACCGTCGCGGATACCTGGCGCGCCAGTACCGCCACCGGCATGCGCGGGCTCAGCCGCAGCCGGATAGGCAGGACATTGGCCATCATGCCGGGGGCCCGGAGCTGGCGCTCTCCGATCCGGCCCACGACGGGCAGGCCAAGCACGATATCTTCGGCTCCGGTGCCGCGGTGCAGGTAGATCGCCGCGGCGGCGATCATCAGTCCGCCGAGGCTCGTCTCCAGCCGCCAGGCGGCCGCCCTGAGCTCAGCGGTACCGGTGGCGCCGATCTCGCTCAGCTGCCGTACCGGCGCGTGCGCCGCCCGGCTGGCCGGCCGGTCGCTGATGCTGACCGCTTCCGGCGCGTCGGTCAGGACATCGAGCCAGAACTCCCGGTCCCGGCCGAACTCGCCCGAGGCGCGGTAGGTCGCGTCCGCGTCCATCAGCGCCGATGCCGGTTCGAGCATCCCGCCCGCGGGATCGCCGCCCGCGAGCAGCGCGGTATAGACCTGAGCCGCCCGGGCGGTGATCAGGAAAGCGCTGAACGCGTCGTGGACGATATGGTGGGCCACCTGGTACCAGAAGAACCGGCGTGACCCCACCTTGAGCAGGGCCTCCGTGAAAACCGGGCCGTCCCGCAGGTCGAACGGGCAGCGCAGGGCGGCCCGCATCCACTCCTCGGCGGCGCTCCGCGGCTCGGCCTCGGCACTCAGGTCGATGACCTGGAGCGGCCAGTCGCCCGGCGCGCCCACGTACTGCCGCACGTGCTCGCCGTCCTGGCTGAACCGGAGATGGAAGGTCTCGGCCTCGCCTATCGTGCGTCGCACCGCTCGCTGGAAGAGATCCACGTCCAGGTCGCCGTGAATCTCTATGTACTCGCCAGCGTTGAAGATCGGATTAGCCGGGCTGAGCTGCTGGGCATGCCAGATGCCCAGCTGTCCGGCCATCAGCTCTCGGCGTTCGCCTACCGATTCAGACATATCCGCTTACCTCGATCGCCGAGATCAAACAAATGGCCTTCCTAAGCGCAGGCCGCCGCCCGCCGTCCTCCCATGGAGGCCGCCAGTTCTCCTCCACGGCCTTTATCAGGCTCTCGGGACGCTCCTTTCTGGGATGCGTTCAGGATAATACTCACGCGTGCGCTAGTACACATAACAGTCACGGGAATCAACCGCTGCATGACGTCAGTTGAACACCGTCACGGGGCAGACGATAACGTGACGTGAACTTATAAGAATCGGCGATAATGACCTCTTCGCATATCAGGGTGCCAAGCGGGAATTCTGCGCTAGCACATCGAGGCTGATAAGTGCTAGAGGTCAGCCAGCGCCATACGATCCACCTTCCCGGTACCGGTGCGGGGAAGTTCGGTCACGAAACGCACGGCATCGACGATCATGTAGCGGGGCAGCGTCGCGGCGCAGTGCCGTTTGAGGTTCAGCAGGCCCGGGGCACTCGCCTGCGCCGGGACGACGTAGGCCACGATCTTGGCGTCTACGCCGGTCCCTCTCGCCACGACAGCCACGTCGCCGACCCCGGGATGGGCCTGCAGGGCGGCCTCGACCTGGCCCAGCTCGATCCGGTAGCCCCGCACCTTGACCAGGCCGTCCCGGCGGCCCAGGTACTGGTAGTCACCGTTGTCCAGCAGGACGACGCGATCGCCGGTGCGGTACGGCCCGGTCTGCGGCGGCTGTCCCCAGTAGCCGAGCATGACCGTCGGTCCGTCGACCACCAGTTCCCCCTCCTCGCCGAGGCCGGCCAGCGGGCCGTCGTCACGGACGGCCCAGACCCGGTCACCCGAGCAGGCCCGGCCGATCGGGACCGGGCTCGCCTGATCCGGTGGCATGGTGACGACCTCGTGGAACGTGCAGACGTTGGTCTCGGTCGGACCGTACAGGTTGAGGAAGCGCACGCCGGGCAGGTGCTCACGGAGCTGCCTGAGGTACTTGACCGGGAACGGCTCCCCCGCGAACAGCACTGCCCGCAGGGCCAGCGCCGACGGGGCCACGTCGAGCAGTCCGCCGCTCCGCGCCATCAGGATGAGCGCGGAGGGAACCGAGTACCAGACCGTGATCCGGTGCCGGGTCAGGTAATCAACCAGCAGGGAGGGCGCGGCAGATAGCTCGGGCGGGATGAGGTGGACGCTGGCCCCCGCCCGGAAGGCGGCATAGAGGTCGAGCACGGACAGGTCGAAGTGGAAGGGCGCGTGGCTGGCGAACCGGTCCGCGGGGTCAGCTCCGATCTCCCGTGCCGCCCAGTCGACGAAGGCCAGGGCATTGCGGTGAGACAGGCACACGCCCTTGGGCGCCCCGGTCGAGCCGGAGGTATAGAGGATGTAGGCCATGTCGCCAGAACCGGCGGCCTGGCCGGGATCGACCGGGCGCACGGCACCCGGTGACGGGCGCCACCGCGGGTCATCCGGGTACCTGATCGCGGTGGTAATGCCGGCCTGCCGCAGGCTTTCCGTCCTCTCCGCGGTGGTCACGGTGACCCTCGCGTCGCAGTCACGGATCAGCCGGGCCGCCAGCGCGACCGGACCGAGCGAATCGACGGGCACGTAGGCGGCCCCGCAGCGCAGCACGGCCTGCATGACCGTGACCGCCCGCACGGATTTCGGCAGCCACAGCGCCACCCGGTCGCCTGGCCGCACGCCGCCGCAGGCCAGGGCGTGTGCCACCGCATCGGCCTCCCGGTCCAGTTCGCCGTAGGTGAGCTGCCCGTCGGGACCCGCGACCGCCAGCCGGCCAGGCGACAGCGCCGCCCGGCGGCGCACGAGGTCGGCCAGGTTCACAGGCCCAGTTCCCTGGCTATCAGCTCGAGCTGCATCTCCGACGTGCCAGAGAAAATCGTGCTCGGCACGGCGTCACGAAGCTCGCGTCCCACGTCGCCATCGGCGCGGATGCCGTCAGCTCCGAAGATCTGCACGGCTTCGAGGGCCGAATTGACCGCTCCCTCGCTGATCGCCAGCTTGGCCATGGCCACCTCTGCCATCGCCGGCTCAGCCTGGTCTAGGCGCCAGCACGCTTGCCAGAGCAGCAGGCGGGCCGCCTCGAGCCGCATCCACATGCGCGCGATCCGATGCGATATGGCCTGGTTGGCACCGATGGGGCGGCCGAATTGCTCGCGGTGCCTAGCGTGGTCCACGCAGCGATCGAGCAGCCGCTCGGTCCGGCCCACGTACGCGGCGAACAGGCAGGTGCGCTCCCATCGCATGGCGGCCTGGAAGATGGCCGCGCCCTGGCCGTCGCGGCCCAGTCGCCTGGCCGCGGGCACGACGCACCCGTCGAGCCGCAGCGTGCTCGCGGGACAGCGGCCGAGCCCGAGCTTGCCGAATGGCTCGCCGGCGACCAGGCCCGGCGTCCCGCGGTCGACCACGAACGCGCTCAGCCCCAGGTAGCCGAGGCTGGGCTGGCTGGCGGCGTAGACCACGAAGACGTCGGCCACGGGACCGTTGCTGACGAAGGTCTTCTCACCGGTGATCACGTAATCGTCGCCGGCTCGCTCCGCCCTCGTGGCCAGCCGGGTCACATCGGATCCCGCGGCCTGCTCCGTAATGGCGTTCGCGCCAATCAGCTCGCCCGAGCACAACCGCGGCAGCAGTTCCTGGCGGATGCTTTCTCCGGCATTTTCCGCGATCGGCATAGCACAGGCGAACAGGTGCGCCATGCTCCCGAACACCAGCCCCATGTCCGGGGCCCCGCGGCCAAAGGCCTCGACGGCCCTGGCGGTACTCAGGAAGCCGTGCCCGTCGCCACCATATTTACCGGGAACGCTGAGCCCGGTAAGCCCGAGGCTGGAGCATTGCTTCCATTCCTCCGCGGTAAAGAAGTCAGAATCCGGAGCAGCCCAGGCGCTTACGCGCGAGTAAATCTCGTGATACCTGCGGCGGTCCGCCTCAGGCCATCCCAGTTCCATCGGCAGTCAGGGCGCGGCGCCGCGTGCGGCACGCTGCCCCGTCCCCCTTTCAATCCGTTCGCAGCCGTACGGACAGATCATCGATCCAGGTACAGTGATGCCGCCGAACCCCGGATAATTCTCCCCGCCTGGTCTCGCTCGACGTTCTTGAAATGCATGCTTACCATCTGGGCAGGGCTGTCCGCAATGCCGTGGGGAGAAGGCCAGGAGACGGCGCCTGCTTACGCATGCTGGCGCCTCCGGCTCGCAGCGCCCATCATTGAGTGCGGGTTTACAGATGAACATGACCGGGAGGCGATCGGTGGAAGATCAGGCAATTCTCAGCGTCCTGCAAGGTTATCTTGGCGAGCAGGTACTGCAGGATCGCAGCGTCGTTATCGAGCCTGACACCCCGCTCCTCGAGTGGGGTGTGCTCAATTCCCTTTCCACGATGCAGCTCATCGGCTTCATCAGAGAGCGCTTTCAGATTGCTGTTCCTCCGGAGGAGGTTGTCGGGTCCAATTTCCATGATCTCCGGAGCATCAGCCGGCTGCTGCTGCAGCTCGACGGTCAGTGAGAGGAGCCACCGTGCCGGACGTCGACTTTGATATCGGGATCATTGGCGGCGGCCCAGCCGGGTCGACCCTGGCGTCCTACCTGTCGCGGGCTGGGCTGTCCTGCGTGGTACTCGAGAGCGCACTGTTTCCCCGGCCTCATGTCGGGGAATCGCTCATCCCCGCCACGACGCCGGTGCTGCACGACATCGGCGCGCTGCCCAAGGTGGATGCCGCCGGATTCCCGCGCAAGTACGGCGCGGCCTGGACCTCAGCCGCGCCGCCGGGCATCCCGACGCTGGGCTTCCAGCTATCGCACGGGTTCCAGGCGGTCGAGATCGAGTTCAGCGAGCGGAAACAGGCCAGGCTCAGCCAGGATTACACCTACCACGTCGACCGCGGCCGGTTCGACCTGCTGCTGCTCCAGCACGCCGAGTCCAATGGCGCCGCGGTCTACGAGGGAGTCCGCGTGCAGCGAGCCGAACTGTCCGACGAGGACACGAGGATCGTCTTCACGATGGGCCGGCGTGAGGTAGGCGTGCGTGTCCGCATGATCGTTGACGCGAGCGGGCGCAGCACGTTCCTGGGCCGTCAGCTCCGCCTGAAGGTATCCGACCCGGTCTTCAACCAGTACGCGATCCACACCTGGTTCGACGGCCTCGACCGCTCCGCGCTCGCGGTGAATAAGGACCTGGCCGACTTCATCTTCGTTCACTTCCTGCCCGTGGCCGACACCTGGGTCTGGCAGATCCCGATCACCGACTCCGTCACCAGCGTCGGCGTCGTCACGCAGAAGAAGCATTTCACGCGGGCGAGGCAGGACTGGGAAGGGTTCTTCTGGGCGTACGCGGAAAGTCGCCCCGATCTGGCCGAGGCGCTGCGCCTCGGCCAGCGAGTCCGGCCGTTCCGGCCGGAAGGCGACTACAGCTACGCGATGAGGGCGATCACCGGCGACCGCTGGCTGCTCGTCGGCGACGCCGCGCGTTTCGTCGACCCGATCTTCTCCAGCGGCGTCAGCGTGGCCATGAACAGCGCCCGGCTGGCCTCCTATGACATCATCGCGGCCGCCGAGAGGGGTGACTTCGGCAAGGCCGCGTTCGCCACCTTCGAGGGCAAGCTGCGCCGCGCCGTTCGGCACTGGTACGAGTTCATCTCGATCTATTACCGCCTCAACATCTTGTTCACGGCCTTCGTCGCCGATCCCCTGTACCGCCTCGATGTGCTGAAGATGCTCCAAGGCGACGTCTACGACGAGGGCGAGCCGGTCGCGCTGACCAAGATGCGCGAGCTCACCCGGCAGGTCGAGCAGAATCCTGACCACCTGTGGCATAAGCACCTCGGCACGCTGCGCGCGCCAAGCCAGGCTCCATTGTTCTGACGCCTCGGCGTAATCCTGATGCCTTGGGCGGGCCGGCTGACTTGGAGAGCGCGCCAGGCTGGCGATTCCGTAGTGGCTGCCGTGTTCAACTGCGATCGCGCATCAGTCGCACAGCAGCGCATCGCGGCCGGGTCAAGGCCGCCGCCGATCCGCGGCGGTCACGTCGTGCAGGAAGCTCATGGCCATCTCGACGAGCCCGGCTCCCGCGTCGAAGGCGGTGAGGTGATCGCCCTCCGGTACGACCCGCAGCTGCGCCCGGACCAGGTGAGCCGCGACGAATTCCGATCCCGCGGGGTGCACCGTGGTGTCCTTCGCGCTGGTGACGACCAGCGCCGGCTGGCCTGCCGTGAGCAGCGGCCGGCAGTCGGTGGACATGATCGCTCCATTGAGCAGGCCGTAGCGGTAGAGGATCTCCGGACTCGCGTACGGATGAATGAGGTAGTGAGCGATGTCCCGCCTGAGGCGTTCCAGCGTCACGGGCCGGCGCATGAGCTTGTACATCCCCTCGGCCTGCGCCCGGCTGGCTGAGGCCATGGCGAGGAGGGACGCCACATCCCGCTGGTGAGTTGTCTTGGGCGCGGCGCCCCCGAGCTCATAGTCACCGTGCCACAGGCTCACGGACGTGACCCGGTCCGGATAGCCGGCCGCCGCCAGAGCGATCGGTGCGCCCCCGCAGATGCCCATGACGTGAGCCTGCCGGATGCCGAAGCCATCGAGGACCGCCAGCAGGTCACTGCCCTGAACGTCGAGGCTGTGGCCGCCTAGCATGCCGAGTCCCTGTTCCCCGTCCACCGCGAACAAGCCACGGCTTTCCCAGGTAACGACGCGGTACGACGGTGACAGCGCGGCCATCCACCGGGCCGCAAGTCCGATCGGCATCCCGCAAGCGCTTGCTATCACGACAGCCGGCCGGTCCTCGGGACCTGATATCCAGCAGCGCAACGGGCTGCGGTCGTAAGCCGGTACTACGACCGGAGGGCCAGGAAAGGCCGTGAGCGCCCGCTGGGCGGCTTCCTCGATTGCTTCCGGTCCGGCGGCCAGGCTGTGCCGGTCCAGCGCCAGGCGGCGGCTTACCGCGAGTTCCGCGGCCCACAGCGCCGCGGAGGCTGAGACAACATCGATCCGCGGTACCCCGAGCGCCTGCCTCAGCTGGCCCATCAGATCCTGAAGCGCGGGGAACGCCTCCGGGGGCAATTCCCCGACCGGGGCGACCCGCACCGGCCCGGGCATGACCCGGAAGACGGATACCGTGTCCACCAGGGCATCCGCGAGAGCGCTGACCGACCCTACCGCGCACTCCCCCGGAACCCTCAGCTCAGACACCGGATCCGGACTGGATCCTGAAGGGATGGTCACGGGTGGTACGCTCCGCGATCCGGTTATGTCCATAGGCATCGGTACCGCTGACCAGAACCGCTCCGTATCGTTCGAGGCTTACCCTGCCCCCGTATTCCTCGATCTCCGTGGTGTCCGGATACACCCGCACGCAGGTGGGAACGTAGCGGGCCGCGAAGCCCATGCGCATGCGGCGGGTCTTGCCCAGGTGCGGATGCGAGGCATGCATCAGCGTGGACCAGAACACGATGAACTGCCCGGCTTTCATCTCCATGGAGACGGCCTTTGATTCATCAGGGCTCCAGTCGGGATCGATCTGCAGATCGCGGTAGTCATAGCCGAAGAAACCCCGCCGCACGCTGTTCTTCGCCACTCCGGAATTCCCTGACGGATCGTAGTGCATCGCCTTGGTCTCATCATAAAACATGGTGCGGTGCGTCCCGGGAATGAATTGCAGGCATCCCATATCGGCCGTTGAGTCGGTGAACGCGCACCAGACGGTGATGGTACCGCCGAAGTCGGAGCCGCCCGGCCACTGGATCTGCGGAGCCCCCGAGGCGTTGGCGAAGGTGTCCGCCTGATGCCAGTCGGTTCCCTCATCCCCCGGATATTTAGGGAAGAACTCAGTGCGCCAGCACAGGACGTCAGGGCCGAGAATGCACGCGACTCGCCGGACGATCTCCTCGCGCATGATGTGCCTCGCCAGGAAGCCATGATCCAGATGGCGATCATAGTTGGCTATGTTCGTCGCGCCGGATATAGCGGCATCGTCATTGTAAACGGCGGCGCCACGGTCCATGAGCTCTAGGCGTACCCGGCTCCATGTCTTCTTTATCTCATCCGGATCATAGAGCGTGAACGGGCCCGCGAAACCGTTCTCATGAAAACCGTTCAGCTCGCTCTCGCTGAGTGCAAAATTCTGCTGAATGACCATTCGCTTCTCCATGGCTTTCGAAAGTCAATGCGCCCGAAGAAAGCACATTGTCGACTTGGCAAGCGAGCGCGCCGATGGTGGCGCTGTCGATCAGCACCGTAATGTCGAGCTTTATACCGAAAGCTTCGTTAACCCGGTCGAGCATGCGCACCAAGCTGAGAGACGTCCCGCCGAAATCGAAGAAGTCAACATCACGATCGACGTCCGTGACGTCCAGGACGGAGCGCCAGATATCACCGATCCGCTGCTCCGTTTCGGTGAAGTCGCGGCCGGCGCCCGGCTCGACCCATGACGGGGCGAAATCTGGCACGCTCCCGTATACCGGGAGCCTGTCCCTGTCCACCTTGCCGTTGAGGGTGAGCGGCAGTTCCGGCAGGACAACATAGGAAGACGGCCGCATGTACGGCGGCAGCTCGGCCGCTACCGCCTCCCCCAGCCTGACAGCGAGCGCGCTCCCTTCCGACGGCGACGCGACGTAAGCGACGATCCTTACGTCGCCGTCACCGCGATCGCGAGCCACCGCCACGGCAGCCGATACATCGGCGTGACGCAGGAGAAGGGCCTCGATCTCGCCGGGCTCTACGCGATGGCCGCGGACTTTCAGCTGGTCGTCCGCACGGCCGAGATAGCCGTAACCGCCGCCGGGAAGCGCCATGACCCTGTCGCCCGTGCGATAGCACCGGTGCTCCAGCCCGTCAGGGCCGGGGAGCCCGACAAAGCGCTCCTCGTTCAGTCCCGGCCGGCCGAGGTATCCGCGCGTCAGCCCGGCCCCTCCGATGTACAGCTCGCCGGGCCGTCCCGTCCCGACCGGGGCCAGGTCCGCGTCCAGCACATGGAAGTCCAGGTCGGGCAGTGGATGCCCGATCGGGCTGACGCCGCGCATGGCCACGTCGCCGGCGGTGACCAGATGGTAGGACGCGTGCACGGTAGCCTCGGTGATCCCGTACATGTTGACCAGGCGAGGATATTCATCGCCGTGGCGTCCGATCCAGTCGCTCAAGGCCGCCGGCTCGAGTCTCTCACCGCCGAATACGACGGCACGCACCCGGCTGAGACGCTCGCCAGAGCGCGCATCCGCCGCCGCGAGCCGGTAGAACGCGGATGGTGTCTGGTTGAGGATGCTTACTTGATGCATACGCAAGAACTGGTGGAAGGCGGCAGGCGAGCGCGCGGTTTCGAGCGGAACGATTACTAGCCGCCCGCCGAACAGGAGACCACCCCAGATCTCCCAGACAGAAAAGTCGAACGCGGCTGAGTGAAACACGCTCCAGACGTCATTTTCGTCGAAACAGAACTGCGGCTGCGTGACCTCAAAGAGGCGGATCACGTTGCGATGATCGACTTGCACGCCCTTAGGTACGCCCGTTGAGCCAGATGTGTAAATTACGTATGCCAGATCGTCACCACTCGGCGGATGGCAGTTCGTCCATTCCGTCGACGGGCCGGCAAGACGGTCGAGCAGCACGACAGGTGTGCCCTGGTTTGCGATCACATCCGACAAACGCGAGGTCGAGACGATGGTGGATGCTTCGCTGTCCTTGACCATCCACTCTATCCGCGCGCGCGGATAATCCGGATCGATCGGAATATACGCGGCACCCGCCTTGAGGATTCCGAGAATGCCGGTAACCAGCTCACCCGTGCGCGGTGCCAGGAGAGCGACTGTCGTACCAGGCCGCACACCTATGGATTCTAGCTCGCGGGCCACCGCATCGGACATCCTGCTGAGGTCCCGATAGGAGAACTCGCCATCGGCGGCGCTGACCGCTACCCGGTCGGGAAAGCGCCCGGCTACGACTTCAAACAATTCCGGAAGAGTTTCTCCCCGCAGTCTCATATGACGTCCGGATCCTCTCAGCAGGCTCCCTCGGTTGATTCAAGCTTGTCCGGGTGCTAGCGCCGCGTCCCTAATTCTGGCTCACCCGCGCCTGCTCGTCCACTGACGGGCTAACCTTCAATTCCGGATGCCAGCGGGATATGTGTTCAGCTGATGCGGCGCCGCAGCTGAACACTCGCCAGCTGAGCGTCGGTTCGCCTCGCATCGAGCCCGGCCACGGGAGGCTAACGGTGAATACACTCCCCGCGCGGCCAGGATGCTATCCACGGGCCCGCGAGGTGGGCGGTGAGCAGGGCGATGACCAGGCCGGTGAGGAGCGAGGCGGTCAGCAGGGTGAGCCGGGTGCCGCGCGGTCAGCCGCTGGTTGCCGTCGGCTCCGCCGGGGCGCTGAGGCGGCTGGGCGCGTGCTACGGGGATCTGGCAGCTCTGCTAGTCCTGGTCTGGGTAGCAACCTTCCTGCGTCAGGTGCTGTCCGTGAGGCGGGTGCGGGCGCCGCGGAGGGCGAACGCGAGCAGGCCGACGGCGCAGACCAGGCCGGCGCAGATCCAGGCGCCGCGGTCGGCCGGCGGCCGAACCGGCCAGGTCCACGGGCTGTTCCAGGCCTCGAGCAGCGCGTACTCGGCGAAGGCCACGTAACCGAGCGGGAGAATCCACGCCAGCAGGCCGCCGGTCACCAGCGAGCACAGCAGTCCGATGCCGGTAATGCCGATGACGTTCCTGGACAATTGCAGGACGCCGCCGTTGAGGCTGGCGCCGGTCACGGCGAGCTGCAGCGCCCCGATCGCCAGGCCGGTCAGCGCGAGCGCGGCACCGAGCCGCAAGTACGGCAGCCAGCGGCCGGCGGCCTGCTCCGGTTCGCCGAACGGGCTGTGGGTGGTCACCGCGATCACGGCGGCGGCGCCCGCCTCGATGATCATCGGGAGCTGCTGCGCCCGGTCGCCGCTGGTGAACATCCAGTGCCAGTGCAGCGCGGCGCGCAGCACGGCGCCCCCGGCGGCCAGCGCGAGCACCGCCGCCGGAGCGCGGCGGCTGCGCAGGTGCAGCCAGATCAGGCGGGCGCCCGTCGCGCCCCGCGAGGCCAGCGGAGCCGGTGTCGCGGACGGAGTGCGAACCTCTGCGGGGGTCACGGGATCTGGGCCAGGGTGATCGTGCCGGCGCGGAGCGCGGCCAGGTGGGCGGCGAGCCAGGCGTGCCGGGCGGCGGGAGACAGTGACCCGAACCGCTGCGCCACGGTGGCGATCTGCGCCGACGAGGGCCCCGCCTGTCCCCCGCCCTTGCCTGCCTGCGGGGACTTGTCCGCGCCGTTGCCTGTCTGCGGGAACTTGTGCGCGGCCGAGCCTGCCGCGGTCATCAGCGCGGTTATCACCGCCTGCTGCGCCGGGCCGGGGCTGAAGGCGTCCTGCGGCTGCGTGACGAACGCGGTCAGGAATAGCTGCTGGAAGCCCGAGTACCAGAACCCTTCGCCGGGGATGGCCGGGTTGCCCCACAGCGGGGCGAGCAAGGACTGGCTCGAGTAGCGGTAAACCGGCGGTGTTCCCGTGAAGCTCGTCACCAGCCCGGGCGGGTTCCCGCCCGCCGCGGGCAGCCCAGCACCCGACGCGACCTGCTCGGCGCGGACCGGGGCACCGGGCAGCCCGGCGATCTCGGCGGCCACGGGCTGGAGTGCGGCGTCCGTGCCGCTCAGGTACGCGCCGAACGCCGGATGCACGCACACCTTGAACGAGGTTCCCGCGCAATCCGGGGTGTAGGAGACAGGCTGGTCGGTCGCCGCCGCGTGCAGCGCGGGGATGTCCCAGCCGGACACGCCGGGCCTGGCCGTGCCGGTCAGCGCGAACGCCGTCCCTGACGTGGCGATGCCAGCCGCGAGCAAGACCACTGCGGCCGCGCACAGCCACCGCCCGGTGCGGCTGACCGCGCGGGACAGGTCCCGGTACGGTCCGCGCAGCACCGGGAAGAGCGCGAGCACGCCGAGCAGCGCGACCGTGATCCCGCCCATGAACATGACCTGCACGATGGCCACGTCCGGGGCGGCATGGTAGAAAACGCCGTCATCACCCAGCGGCACCGCGGTGCCCGGGGAGAGCAGCGCCCACCGGCCCGACACAGGCGTCACGTTCAGCGCGGCGTGGAAGGCGACCAGGAAGAGGACGAAGGCGGCGACGGCGGCAAGCGGGGCGGTGAACCGGCCCGGGATGAGCGCGCCGACGGTGAACCCGAGCACGGTGACCGTGATCACGGCCATGGCACCGACCGCGACCGGCCACAGCGGCGGCCCACCCCACGTCGCTTGCCGCGCGGTCTGCACGTAGAGCACCGCCACCCCGGCCAGGAACGTGACCAGCAGCCAGAACAAGGTGCCGCCCAGCGCGGCCCCCTGCCGCGCCCAGGCCGGCCGGCCGGTCGCCGCGACCAGGTCAGCGGTCCTACGGCGCCCCTCCCGCGACCCCGCCCATACCGCGAGCCCCGTGCTGAGGGCGACGAAGTCGTCCAGCAGGTTGGTGGTAATTACCGAGGAACGAATGGTCCACACCGGCGGCAGCCCAGCCGTCGTCCGGTACGCATCGAAGACGAACAACGCGGCCAGCAGCGGGATCGCCCACAGGACCGCGCTCCTCCTGATCTCCAGCCGCAGCATCTCCAGCCGCAGCACCCTGGCCGGCCGGGACGGCGAGGCCACCGCCGCGGTCACGACCGTACCGCCGACAGGACAGCGCTGTAGCCACGCTCCAGCGGGGCATCGCCCAGACCATGATCCGCACCGCGAGCAGTCAGCTCATCAGGAGTACCGCGGAACACGATCTTCCCGGTGGACATCAGCGCCACCTGCGAGCACGCCGCACCCACATCCTCCACCAGATGCGTGGACACCACCACCGTCGCGCGCTCCCCGAAGGCACGCAACAGCGCACGGAACTCCACCCGCTGCTCGGGATCCAGGCCCGCGGTCGGCTCGTCGAACAGCAGCAGCTCCGGATCATTCACGATCGCCTGCGCGATACCAACCCTCCTGAGCATCCCGCCCGACAGCGTCCGCAGCCTGGCCCCGGCCTTGGACCCAAGATCGACCATCTCGATCGCGGCAGCCACGGCTCCGGGAACCCGCGCCGCCGGCATCTCCTTCAGCAGCGCGAAATACTCCACGAACTCGGCCACGGTAAAGCTCGGGTAATAACCAAGATTCTGCGGGAGATACCCCAGCCTCCGCCTGATCTCCCGGCGCGCGGCCGGCCGGGCCGGGTCCCGCCCCAGCAGGCAGAGCTCCCCCGACGAAGGCGGCAAGACCGTCGCGAGCATCCGCAACAAAGACGTCTTCCCGGCGCCATTCGGACCCAGCAGGCCTAGCACCCCAGGACCAGTATCCAGACTTACCCGGTCAACCGCCGTATGACGGCCGAACCTCCGGGTCAGGTCAGACAATTCGATATTCACTGGCTACCCCTCTGCCGGCGACTGACGTACGGCCGGGCGCCGTGCCCGGTCACCGTCAGATATACGCAGCCAGGCATCACACCGGCATCACACGCGGTAGCGTTCCCGGCCCTGGCCCGGCGTCCGCGGCGTGCGGAAGGCCTGGTCGCGTGCTGGCGACCGGGGCCGCCAGCGGCCTTATGTGATGCCCGCGTGATATTCGGTAGGGCATCATGGCTCCATGCGGGTGCTGGTAGTCGAGGATCAGGCCGAGCTGGCTGACGACATCGCCGACGGCCTTCGCGACCAGGGCATCGGCGCGGACGTGGCCTATGACGGGCCGACCGGGATCGAGAAGGCCATGGTGAACTCCTACGACGTAGTGATCCTGGACCGGGACCTGCCTAAGCTCCACGGCGACGCGGTCTGCGCCACGCTGGTCGGGTCCCGCTCGGCGGCGCGCATCTTGATGCTGACCGCGGCCGCCACGGTTGGCGACCGGGTGCAGGGCCTCAACCTCGGCGCCGATGACTACCTGGGCAAGCCGTTCGCGTTCGAGGAGCTCATCGCCCGGGTCCGGTCGCTGGCCCGGCGCGCCCCGGCGGCCGTCCCGGTGATCGTGCGCGGCGACATCATGCTCGACCGGGCCCGCCGCCGGGCCAGCCGGGCGGGCCGTCCGCTGTCGCTCACCCGCAAGGAGATGGGGATCCTCGAGGAGCTCCTGGTCGCCGACGGGGGCGTGGTCAGCGCCGAGGACCTGCTGGAGCGGGTCTGGGATGAGAACGCCGACCCGTTCACTCGCACGGTCACGGTGACGATCGGCCGGCTGCGGGGCAAGCTCGGCGAGCCCGACCCGATCGACACGGTGACCGGCAGCGGTTACCGGCTCCCGTGAACGTGCGCACGCGGCTGCGCCCGGTTCGCCGGCTCTGGCCGCAGAAGGTCAGGACCCGGCTCACGCTCATCTACGCCACGCTGTTCTTCGCCGCCGGGTCAGCGCTGCTCGGACTCACCTACGGGCTGGTCGCCAGCAGCCTTCCCGCGCAGCCCCCCGCGGCCGCGACAGCCAGCGATCCGAAGCTGAAGAACCTGAACTATGAGTGCACGAGCCGGGCGAAGGGCGAGCCCGTCGCGCCGTCGCTGCTGGCCCGGTGCAAGCAGGCGCAGGACGCCTTCGACGCCGGCGCCGCCTCGGGCTCACAGGCGCAGCGCCAGCGCGCGCTGGGCCAGCTGCTGGTGTTCTCCCTCGTCGGTCTCGCCGTCATGACGGTCGCCTCGGGCGGCCTGGGCTGGTTCATGTCCGGCCGCGTGCTGCGCCCGGTGCGGGTGATCGCCGAGACCGCCCGCCGCGCCTCGGAGCAGCACCTCGGCGAGCGGCTGGCGCTGACCGGGGCCAAAGACGAGCTCAAGGAGCTGGCCGACACCTTCGACGGCATGCTCGAACGCCTGGACGCGGCGTTCGCCACCCAGCGCCGGTTCGTCGCCAACGCCTCGCACGAGCTGCGCACGCCGCTGACCGCGATGCGCACGGCGATCGACGTGACCCTGGCCAAGCCGTCCCCCACGGCGCGGCAGCTCACGGACATGGCCGTGCGCGTACGGCGCTCGGTCGACCGGGCCGAGACCATGATCGAGGCGCTGCTCACCCTGGCCGTCAGCGACCAGGGCAAGCTCAGCACCGAGTTCACCGACCTGGCCACCTGGGCCGAGGACGCGATCGACGCGGCCGGTCCCGAGATCGAACGCCTGGACCTGCACCTCGACACCGAGCTCGACCCGGCCGAGACAGCCGGGGACCCGCAGCTGCTGGAACGGATGATCTGGAACCTGGTCGACAACGCCGTCCGGCACAACGAGCCCGGCGGCTGGATCAGGCTGCGCACCGGCAGCAGGGACACCGCCGTGTTCCTCGAGATCGCCAACAGCGGGCCGCACGTCCCGGACGACGCCATGCCCTCCCTGTTCGAGCCGTTCCGGCGCATGGAGGCCCGGACCGACGTCCGCGACGGCGTCGGGCTCGGCCTGTCCATCGCCCGGTCGGTCGTCACCGCTCACCACGCCACCTTCACCGCCCGCAGCCAGCCCGCCGGCGGCCTCGACATCACCGTGCTGATCCCCCGCCACCACACCGCCGAACCACAGCCATAAGCCCGGCACAGCAACCCGGAGCCACCCACCGGATCGGCTATTTCTGGCCGGCTTCCTCTTTCTTCGACGCGCGCGATCCATGAGGCTTCGCCGCCGCGGACCCGTTGCCTGACGTGCCGTTGCCAGGGACGCTGCCCGGCCTCGCCGCGGCATCCGCCTCCATCTGCCTGATAAGGCTGTTCGGACGCATGTCCGTCCAGTTCTTCTCGATGAAGTCGAGGCATTCCTGACGCCCGTCTTCACCGAAGATGACTTCCCAGCCGTCAGGCACATCCGCGAAGACGGGCCACAGCGAATGCTGTCCCTCGTCGTTGACCAGGACGAGGTACCTGGCATCGGGATCTTCGAAAGGATTCGTCGCCACCGGGCATTCCCTCTCGTTCGTACCTACGGCGCACAGCACCGCAGGGCAGAATCTGGCTAATTTTTGTCGAGGAACTCGATGATGGCCGAGTTGACCTCCTCCGGACGCTCCATGAAGCCGAGATGCCCGCACGAGCCGATCTCGACATAGTCGCAGTCCGGGATGACCTCGGCCACTTCGGCGCAGAGATGCGGAGGGCACATGAGGTCATCGGAGAAGGCGATCACCCGGCAGGGCACCGCCACCGCCCGCAGCGCGTCACGGCGGTCGGAGATGAGATCGATCGCATCCTGCCCGCTGGCAGCCGACCTGCGGGCGGCGGACATCTCATAGACTTCCAGCCACCCCGAGATCGCCGCATCGTCGTTGAGGGTGGCCGGAGAGAACATCTGAAGGGCCGCTACCTGGGCCTCGTAGGCCGCTGGCAACTGGATGCCGCTGCGGGTCAGCGCGGTTTCCCCGGCCGATACCGCGCGGCGGACCGCGTCGGCCCGGGCGCGCACCGCCATCAGGGCGCAGCAGCTGACCAGATCCGGCCGGCTGACGGCCAGTTCGGTGGCGATCCACGCACCCAGCGAGACCCCGACCAGCCGGCAGGGCCCCGCATCCAGCGCCTCGATCAACCCAGCGGTGTCCGCCACCAGGTCAGCCAGCGAGTAGTCTCCCGGCGGCGCGTCCGACGGCGGCACGCCCCTGTTATCGAAGGTGATGACCTCGTACCCGGCGCTTTTCAGGGCCGGGACCTGATACATCGACCAGACATTCCCGCCGGCCGCCTGGCCCATGATCAGGAGCACGCGTTCGCCACGCCCAGTGCGCTCGTAGGCCAAGCGGATGCCGTTGGTGGATACATAGGGCATGTCGTGACCGCCTCTTGCCAATTGCCAGCTGCCGTGACGATTATCCTATCGGCAATAAGATAATCTGCCTCGCGTGTTCAACTACAGCAGCCTGCCGGTTGAACGCCGCGACACAGCCGCGGTTGAACGGTCAGGCCCTTGCGTGTCATGGACGTTATGGCATGACAGCCCGCCTGCGATCAGGCTCGCCGGGCACTATCCAGCGGAACTGCGAAGGTCGAACACTTTCAGCGAGCCTCGATTGTCGCTAAACTCCTGACGAATATATAACGACACCTGTATCACGACACCGGGAATATGCGGGTCACGGGGCCGAATGGCCATAACCTGACGATTTGCCAATCGATCGTCTTATCGAGAACGAAAACGGGAGAGCATGATGAGTGCGACGGCGATCCGCAAGCTATGTGTTATTCCAGTGCCAGTCGACATCTTCGAAAAGACTCCCTCACCCTACCTAGAGCCCACGAAAGCACGAGAATATGCTGTACATCACGGGCGCTCCTGGTTCGAAGGCGATCTTATCGACGCGCTGGCCGAGCTACGATCCGGTCAAGGGCCAGCTGCGCTTCACATCGAGGGCGCTCCGATCCTCCCCGTGACGGCCAGCACACCAGGAACGCCCGGTTTCCCAGTGACCAACCCGGTTACCGAGGGCCAGTACTCAGGCGAGACATGCCTGCTGGGGCTGGCCTATCACCTTGGCATACCGTACGGCTACGCTCGCGAGCACAAGGGCGCCGTCATCCAGCAAGTTGTTGCCATGCCGGGACGGCATGGCATTCAGTCGAGTGAAGGCTCGGATGCCCCGCTTGGATTTCATACGGAAAACTCGTTCGCCGAGACGCGTCCGGATTTCCTGCTCCTGCTATGCAGGCGCGAGGGTCCGGTGCCGGTCCCTACTCTCGTACTGGATGTACATGAGGTAATCGACTGCATTTCTTCGTCAGCGGCCGAGACTCTCGCGCGACCGATATTCTCCGTCAGGTCACCGGCTTCCTTCGGAGAACCTTCCTTCCACTCAACGGGGACGCACGTTCTCGACATAGCAGCAGGCGCAACGGGGCTACGGCTCGATCTCGAGGGCCTGCTCGGTTCCAAGGACACGAATGGCGAGGCAGCCCTTACCGAGCTATTTGCGTCCATTATAGGTGCCGGTACACCGGTCCGGTTGGGCGAAGGCGACATCCTGATCATAGATAATCGCCGGGCGGCGCACGCTCGCCCGGCATTTACCAGCATATTCAATGGTCAGCAAAGATGGCTGCAGCGTTGCCTAGTCCGCTCAGAGTTCTGGGCATGCCGATCCGCGATGCAGGCGGAAGGCGTCCAGATATTGTTAGTTTCGCGCGCGTGGCCCGCGTCTTGCGCCGCGAGCACGGAGCATCCTGGCGGAATCAGGCCGACGGAAAAGAACCCCGGGGCGGTACCGTCCCTGGCCCGGCCCGCCGCGGCCCTCGCGGGTTTCCCGTCGCCGCGGCCTGCCAGCCGGCCGGATGCCGGGCGAACTGTGTCCGGTAAAGCTCCGCGTAGAGGCCGCCCACCGCCAGCAGTTCGTCGTGGGTGCCGTGTTCCCTGACCTCGCCCGCGTCGATCACGAGGATCTGGTCCGCCTCCCGGATCGTAGAGAGCCGATGCGCGATCACCAGTGAGGTCCGGCCGGACAGCGCGGTCCGCAGCGCCTGCTGTACCGCCACTTCCGACTCGGAGTCGAGGTGCGCGGTCGCCTCGTCCAGGACGACCACCGGAGGCGCCTTGAGCAGCAACCTGGCTAGGGCGAGGCGTTGTTTTTCTCCCCCGGAGAACCGGTAACCACGGTCTCCCGCCACGGTGTCAAGGCCATCGGGGATCGAGCAGAGCAGATCCCAGATCCTCGCCGCCTCGCAGGCCTCCCTGAGTTCCTGTTCGGTGGCACCGGGTCGTGCGTAGAGCAGGTTGGCACGGATGGTGTCATGAAACAGGTGCGCTTCCTGAGGGACCACGCCGATCGTGGAGTGCAGCGACCGCAGCGTGACATCACGGATGTCCCGGCCGCCGATCCTGACGGCACCCGAACCGGGATCGTAGAGCCGGGGCACGAGGTGGGTGATCGTGGTCTTCCCGGCACCCGACGGGCCCACCAGCGCGGTGAGCTTCCCGGCGGGAGCCACGAAGCTCACGTCCCGCAAGACCGATGCCTTGCTGGCGCTCTCTCGCGCGGGCAGGGCGATTGATTCCAGGGAGGCAAGCGATATCTCGCTCGCGGCCGGATACCGGAAGGAGACGTGTTCGAACTCAACCGGCGGCGCCGATCCGTTTCCGTTTCCCGCGGCGGCCAGCGCCGTCGCCCCCGGCGAGTCCATGATCAGCGGCTTGAGGTCCAGCACCTCGAATACCCGGTCAAAGCTGACCAGCGCGGTCAGGAAGTTGACCTGTATATTCGTCAGCTGGTTGATAGGGCCGTACAGTCTGCCGATCAAGACCGCCAGAGCCACGAGAGTGCCGATCTGGAGTGAGCCGCTGATAACGAGGCTGCCACCGAGACCGTATATCAACGCGCTCATCAGCGCAGCGAGCAGGCTGACAATTATAGGCAGCAGCCTGCCGTATATATTGGTCATGACCGCGATATCGCGGACACGTCCCGCTCTCCTCGCGAACAGCTCGGATTCCTCCTCCGGCCGTCCGTAGAGCTTCGTAAGCATGGCGCCGGCCACGTTAAAACGCTCATTCATCATGGACCCAAGCTCGGCATCGAGTTGCATCCCCTCGCGCGCGAGCCGCTGTACCCTCCTGCCGACTATTTTGGAGGGCAGGAGAAATAGCGGGATCACGACCAGCGCCGCGACGCTGATCTGCCAGGACAAGGCGAACATGGCACTCAGTACGAGGCCTAGGGTCAAAATGGTCGAGGTCGTCTGGGAAAGCAGCGACGTAACCGCCTGCTGGGCCCCGATCACGTCCGTGTTCAGCCGGCTTACCAGCGAACCGGTCTGCGAGCGGGCGAAGAACGCCAGTGGCTGCCGCTGGACATGCGAGAACACCTGATTACGCAGGTTAAGCACGACCCCTTGCCCGATGCGGACCGACGACCAGGTCTGAAGGTACGTCGCTACGGCGTCCGCCAGCGCTAGTCCGGCGACACCCAGGGACACCACGATGAGAACCCCGAGCCGGTGCGGCACTATACCGCGATCGATGACTACCGCGAGCAGCAGCGGGTACGCCACCGTGATGCCGGCGTCGAGCGCGGTGACAAGCAGCAGCAATCCCAGCGGCCAGCGATATTGTTTGGCGTACGGCAGGATCCTCCGAACCGTACCGGGCCTGACCTTTTGCCGCGTAATGGAATCATCGAAGCGCAGCGAACGACCCATAGGGGCCCTGATCACCGTCATCGTGGCGCCAACTTCCTCGTTATGGCGCCCAACCTCCTCGTTCCGATTCAAGGGCTGTTTGAGCGCAGACGGACAGGGCCGCGCGACCGTTAATACTGCGGCGGCTGGCACTATCGTCACCGACACCAATCCGACGTTCAACCGGCGCGATCCCTCGGTTGAACGCCAGGCATCATGCCTTGATAGCGATGTTCTTAACGTGCCATAGTGCTGTGACTTAATATTCCGAGCGTACTGCAACCGTGACGAATGGCCAGAAAATTTTCAAGCTCTAGGAGCCGATATGAATGACGAGGCGCGGTTTCTCCGGCCCGACGCTATTATCGAGCCGCTGGTGGACGGATTCTATGCGTGGATGCACACGGTAACGCCCGTGCAGGCGGCCATGAACCTCGCGTTCGTGCAGGTCCCGCTCCTCGAGTCGTATCTCCAGTCTCCCCTGGTGCACATCAACGCGAGCCGCAACCCGGAGCTCAGAGGCGGGTTCTTCGTCGGCATCGAGGAATCCAGGAGTGGTGAGGTCCGGGATCTCCTCGGCGCCATCAAGCGGGACAGAGCCGACATGCTGGACTTCGCCGCGGCGGTGGCCGAGGCCGAGGAACTGGTGCGGACCACTGCCACCGGGTTCGACCTCACCCCGCTCTACCCCAAGCTTCCGTCGGCACTGTCGGGGCTGGTGGAGCTCGCCTACGACACGAACAATCAGGCGAACATACGGTATATCGAGCCGCTGGTGTACGAGAGCAACGTCTACACCGAGGCGCGCCAGTCGGTCCAGCTGTCGCTGGAAACCGGGATCGAGCGCCCGTTCATCTTGAGCACACCGCGGCTGAGGTCGCCGGACGTCCTCGACCTGCGGATACCATTCCGGCATCCAGGGCTGGAGGAGCTATTCAAGTCGAGGGTGCACGGTACGACGCTGAGCCGCCTCCGTGACGTGCTCGACCTCGATGACGACGAAGCAGCCGCCCTCGGCGCCCTGATGGCCGAGCAGCCGGATCTGTCCGCTGGCCGCCACATCGATAGCGGCGCCCGTATCCGTTACTTCAACCATGCGTGCCTGGTCATGCAGACGCCGGAGGCGGCGATCATCACCGATCCGTGGATCAGCGCCGATACCTCGGCCACCGATCGGTTCACCTACCGGGACCTGCCGGATTACCTTGACCTGGCGCTGATCACGCACGGGCATCAGGACCACATCGTGCTGGAGACCCTGCTGGCGCTGCGCGGCCGGATCGGCACGGTCGTGGTGCCCCGGTCATCGCGTGGCAACATGGTGGACCCGTCGCTGGCTCTGTACCTGTCGCATCTGGGGCTGCCTGTAGTGGAAGTAGACGACTTCTCCGAGGTAGAGTTCCCCGGCGGTAAGGTGACCGCCACGCCTTTCCTCGGTGAGCACGCCGACCTGGACATCCGGGCCAAGTCGACCTACTGCGTCAGGCTCGGGGGCCGCACGGTATTCGTGGGGGCCGACTCCTCGGGCATCGACCCTGGCCTGTACAGGTACATACGCAACCACGTAGGGCAGGTGGACACGGCGTTCCTGGGCATGGAATGCGCTGGAGCACCGCTGACCTGGCTGTACCAGGGATTGCTCACCAAGCCGATCACCAAGAAGATGAGTGATTCACGCACGCTGTCCGGGTCGAACGCGGAGCAGGCGGCCGCAATCATGAGTGAGCTGGGCGCGAGAGAGGCCTATGTCTACGCCATGGGCGAGGAAAGCTGGCTGGGTCATGTCATGGCCACCTCTTACGACGAGGACTCCTACCAGCTCAAGCAGGTCACCGAATTCATGACCTGGTGCGCCGACCATGGCATCAAGTCAGATCATCTGCTCGACCAGCACGAATGGCACTGGTGACCGCACATGAACGCAACGCCCGTAAGTGAAGAGGCCGACGTCGTGGTGGTGGGCGGAGGGCCGGGCGGATCGACGCTGGCGACGCTCGTCGCGATGCGAGGACACCGCGTCGTCCTGCTCGAAAAAGAGAAGTTCCCCCGCTTCCAGATCGGCGAGTCGCTGCTGCCGTCCACGGTCCACGGCGTCTGCCGCCTCACCGGCGTCGCCGACGAGCTGGCCAAGGCCGGGTTCACCAAGAAGCGCGGCGGGACCCAGCGATGGGGCGCCAATCCCAAGCCGTGGACGTTCGCGTTCTCGGTGTCGCCGAAGATGGCCGGCGAGACGTCCTACGCCTACCAGGTCGAACGGAGCAAGTTCGACCAGATCCTGCTCGACCACGCACGCCACACCGGCGTGGACGTCCGCGAGCAGCACGCCGTCACCGACGTGATCGACGACGGCGACCGGATCCGCGGCGTGTCCTACACCGACGCCGAAGGCCGCGAAGGCACCATCCGCGCGGCCTACGTGATAGACGCCTCGGGCAACAAGAGCCGCATCTACCAGCGAGCCGGGGCAACCAGGCAGTACTCGGAGTTCTTCCGCAGCCTCGCGCTCTTCGGCTACTTCGAAGGCGGCAAGCGCCTGCCCGAACCCAACTCAGGCAACATCTTGTCCTGCGCCTTCGACAGCGGCTGGTTCTGGTACATACCGCTCAGCCCGACGCTCACCAGCGTCGGAGCGGTGGTGCGGCGCGAGCTCGCCAGCAAGATCCAGGGCGACCCCGAAGAGGCCCTCAGCTCGCTCATCGCCGAGTGCCCGATGATCAGCGACTACCTCCGCGACGCCAAACGAGTCACGGAAGGCCAGTACGGGCAGCTTCGGGTCCGCAAGGATTACTCCTACGCGAGCACCAAGTTCTGGCGGCCCGGCATGGCACTGGTCGGCGACGCGGCGTGCTTCGTGGACCCCGTCTTCTCCTCCGGTGTCCACCTGGCCACCTACGGTGCCCTGCTCGCCGCGCGCTCCATCAACAGCGTCCTGGCCCAGACAGCCGACGAGGACACCGCGTTCCGCGAATTCGAGCACCGGTACCGCCGGGAATTCGGCGCATATTACGAATTCCTGGTGGCTTTCTATGACCTGAATGTCAACGAGGACTCGTACTTCTGGTCGGCCAAGAAGGTCACGAAGAACACCAATTCTGACCTGCAGTCCTTCGTCGAGCTGATCGGGGGGGTGTCCTCCGGAGAGGCTACGTTCGCGACGGCGGACTTGTCCGCAGACCGCTACAAGAGGCGGTCCAGCGAGTTCGCCAGCGCGGTGGACCAGCTCGTCGCGAACAAAGAGCAGAGCATGGTGCCGATCATCAAGTCCTCGATCGTCAAGCACGCCATGCAAGAGGGCGCCAAGGAACAAGCCCGCGTGCTGCTCGGCCAGGACGCCGGCCCCGAGACCCCGCTCTTCGAGGGCGGCCTCGTAGCGTCACCGGACGGCCTGGGCTGGTCGCTGCCCGCCTGACGCGCGGAAGCGGCCGGAAAGCGAGACATAGCGGATGAGCATTAACGAAGAGGCCGACGTCGTGGTGGTGGGCGGAGGGCCGGGCGGATCGACGCTGGCGACGCTCGTCGCGATGCGAGGACACCGCGTCGTCCTGCTCGAAAAAGAGAAGTTCCCCCGCTTCCAGATCGGCGAGTCGCTGCTGCCGTCCACGGTCCACGGCGTCTGCCGCCTCACCGGCGTCGCCGACGAGCTGGCCAAGGCCGGGTTCACCAAGAAGCGCGGCGGGACGTTCAGGTGGGGCGCCAATCCCAAGCCGTGGACGTTCGCGTTCTCGGTGTCGCCGAAGATGGCCGGCGAGACGTCCTACGCCTACCAGGTCGAACGGAGCAAGTTCGACCAGATCCTGCTCGACCACGCACGCCACACCGGCGTGGACGTCCGCGAGCAGCACGCCGTCACCGACGTGATCGACGACGGCGACCGGATCCGCGGCGTGTCCTACACCGACGCCGAAGGCCGCGAAGGCACCATCCGCGCGACCTACGTGATAGACGCCTCGGGCAACAAGAGCCGCATCTACCAGCGAGCCGGGGCAACCAGGCAGTACTCGGAGTTCTTCCGCAGCCTCGCGCTCTTCGGCTACTTCGAAGGCGGCAAGCGCCTGCCCGAACCCAACTCAGGCAACATCTTCTGCGCCGCCTTCGACAGCGGCTGGTTCTGGTACATACCGCTCAGCCCGACGCTCACCAGCGTCGGAGCGGTGGTGCGGCGCGAGCTCGCCAGCAAGATCCAGGGCGACCCCGAAGAGGCCCTCAGCTCGCTCATCGCCGAGTGCCCGATGATCAGCGACTACCTCCGCGACGCCAAACGAGTCACGGAAGGCCAGTACGGGCAGCTTCGGGTCCGCAAGGATTACTCCTACGCGAGCACCAAGTTCTGGCGGCCCGGCATGGCACTGGTCGGCGACGCGGCGTGCTTCGTGGACCCCGTCTTCTCCTCCGGTGTCCACCTGGCCACCTACGGTGCCCTGCTCGCCGCGCGCTCCATCAACAGCGTCCTGGCCCAGACAGCCGACGAGGACACCGCGTTCCGCGAATTCGAGCACCGGTACCGCCGGGAGTACGGCGTGTTCTATGAATTCCTCGTGTCCTTCTACAACTTTCACATCGACGAGGACTCGTACTTCTGGTCGGCCAAGAAGGTGACTGACAGCGGCAGTTCGGATCTGGAATCGTTCGTCAGCCTGGTGGGCGGGGTGTCCTCCGGCGAGGCGGCCCTCGCGACGACGGAGGCGCTGGCGCAGCGCTACAAGAGCCGGTCCAGCGAGTTCGCGGCGGCGGTGGACCAGCTCATCGCGAACAAAGAGCAGAGCATGGTGCCGATCATCAAGTCCTCGATCGTCAAGCACGCCATGCAAGAGGGCGCCAGGGAACAAGCCCGCGTGCTGCTCGGCCAGGACGCCGGCCTCGAGACCCCGCTCTTCGAGGGCGGCCTGGTCGCCTCGCCCGATGGCTTGAGCTGGTCACTGCCCGCCTGACGCGCGGAAGCGGCCGACCTTCCCGATCACGTCCTCGCTGTAGAGCCGCAGCGCCTGCTGGGCCGCGAACTCGGCCATGTACAAGCGGAACTCATCCGGCGGCTCCTCGGCGAGGTTCAGCATCCGGCGGTTAGCGGCGACAGCCGGAGCCTGAAGGCGATCGAGAGCCCTCTCGACCGCCTTGTCCATGTCAGGAGCCTCCACGACCTCATCCGCCAACAGCCGGGCCGCGGGCTCGCTGGCCCAGATCCGGCGCCCCGCCAGGATGATCTGCCGGGACAGCCGCGGCCCCGTGCATCTGGTCAGCCTGAAGTTGGCGGCGCCGGGCACGATGCCTTCCTGCGCGGCCGGGAGACTGAAATAGGCGTCAGCGGCGGCGAGCACATGGTCGAACACGAGCAGCAGCTGCATCCCGCCGCCGATGGCGAAGCCATCCACGGCCGCGACCCACGGTTTCGCGACCGTGGGAGATCGCCAGCACGGGCCGTCCTCGGCCAGGATTCCCCGCACGAGCTTATGGATATAGCCCAGTTCACGGCGCAGCAGGAAATCCACTAGCGATATACCGCCGGCGTGCAGCGCCCTGAGGTTAATTCCGGCGCTGAAAACCCGTTTGCCGCGGTAGCGGGGATGGCTCATCTCCCCGCCGCGCAGCAGGCCTACACGCACATCCGGATCGAGCAGGGCGAGGTCCACGGCGGTCTCCATGTCTTCGACCTGCCGATTGTCCTCCGCATTCAGGCAATCGTCCCGGCACATCGTCAGCCGGGCCGCGCCATTTCCGCGCTCGACGCGCACCGAGCCCAGGTCGGCCACGCCGGCCCGGCTGAATTCCGGCAGCAGGCGGAGCGCCCGGGGAGTCGGCCGCAGCATGGCGTCGAGCAGATGCGGTCCGGCCAGCGGCGAGCGCAGCACCCCACGCAGGAAGATGCCCTGGTCGATCTCGCGGCCTTCCTTACCGGCCTGCGGTCGCACTCGCTCGGCCGCCATCTGTTCCGCCGTGGGCACCAGTCCCGGAAACGCGGCCGCCGCGGTTTCCACAAGCTCCGGAAGCCGCAGATAACGAGTACGGCACCGGGTGAGCTCGTGGTAGACCGCCTCGGCATGGATGTCCATGAACAGGCTGCGAATCGCGCGTGCGGCATCGTGTGCCGCCTCGGCGGTCGTGCGCTGACGTGGCGACCGCTGCCCCGGCTCCGGCAGCGACGCGATCAGCTCATCCGTTCGTTCCGAGGTCTCGGATAGGGCTCGCCGTGCGCGGACGAGTTCGCCGCGCACGGCCCCCGCGTCGTCTTGCGGCTGACGCGACGCCATTTACCCGGTCCCGGCGGCTACCGACCGCAGCGCCCGGTCGCAGGCCGCAAGATGGGCACCCAGCGCGTCTTCGAAGGTCGTGGTCGTCGCCTCCAGCATGAGCTGCCGCCTGATGGCGAGTTCGGCGCCCGGAGCCGCGCCGGCCACCTCCATCGCCTTCTGGAGCACGAGCGCCGCATTGCCTGCCACGTCGTCGATGATCCCCGTCGCCTGCGCCTCGGCGGCCCCGATGGGCGTGCCGAACAGTACTGCCCGGCGAGCCAGCGCGGTCCCCGCCGCCTGCCGGGCGAGCCGGTGCAGCGTCATGCCGGGCCAGGTCGCCCCGGCCACGAGCGGCATCACCAGCCGCGCTCCCGCAGGCATGATGCGGTAGTCGGCCACCAGCAGCGCGTCCAGGGCCGGCCCGCCGCAGTCGCCGTCGGCGACCGCGATGGTGATGGCGGGAAGGCGTTCCAGCCGCCGCAGCCCTCGTTCCCACTTGCTTACCAAGGCGACCTGCAGGTCGTCGGTCCACCCCGGGCCCGGCACGCCCGACAGCCGGAGAATCACGAGGTGCCTGGCCCTCGGCCGGTTCGCGTCACCGTCCTCGGCCCTGGCGCACAGCGCTCCGAGTTCGGCCACTGATTCCGCCGTCAGCACACGGCTACCGTCGATCCGGAGCATCAGATCGCCGATCCCGGCCAAGCCCTCGGGATCGGCTCGGTGCCCGGTAACCATTGGATCAGCGCCGTCTCGATCGTCGACCCAGGTCCCATGGTCATCAAGACGCCGTAATCGCCCGGCTCGGTCACGCGCTCGCGAAGCAGCCGCTCATAGGAAAACAGGAACGAACCGCTCGACAGGTTGCCATAATCGCACAGCACGCCGATGGTATGACGCACGTCGTGCCGGGCCAGCCTGAGATTGACCCTGATCGCGTCGATCACCTTCTTGCCTCCGGAGTGCACGATCCAGTGGCTGATATCGCTGCGGAGCAGGCCGGTTCCAGCCAGCAGGCGGTCGACGACCAATTCCGCGTGGGCGCCGACCACATAGGGGATATCCGGATCGAGGTAGAAGCTGAACTTTCCCTGTGAGTTATCCCAGTCGTACCGCATGGCGCCAAGCGCGTCGGTGATGATGTGGCTGGCGAACGACAGGATCCGCGGCCCCCGCTGGGCTCGGGGCAGGGGATCGCCCAAGTCATCGCCGGTGAGCACGACAGCCGCCGCGCCGTCGCCGAAGAGGCTGTTCACGACCGCGGTCCGCATGGTCGAGTCGAATACGTACGCGGCCGAACATGCCTCCGCGCACAGCAGAACCGCGAGCTGGCGAGGGTGGGCCGCGGACCAGGCAGCCATCACGCCGAGGGCGTTCAGCCCGGCGTTACAGCCCATGCCCACGACATCGACCCTGCTGCACTGCGGCGCGATTCCCATCTCGCGGATCAGCAGGGCGCTCAGGCCCGGGGTCAGAAAACCAGTCGTGGTGACGCAGCACAGGTGACCGATGTCCTCGATCCCGGCCCCGGCGTTCTTCAGGGACGCGTCGATGGCGCGAGCCCCCATGTCAAGCGTCAGGGCCTTGTGCTTGGCGAGCAGATCCCGCTGCGTTTCTTGGGCACGCACCCCGTCATCGCCCGCCGGGGGCAGCGAGAGGTAACGCCGTTCGATGGCGCTGTTGAGGAAGACGGAACGGACCCTGGGGTCTGTTATGCGGAAAATCTCAAGCAGGTCCTTTTGCGAGTAAGGTTCTCCGGCCACAGCCGTCCCGACTCCGGCTATTCTCGGCATCGGCACGCGCTGCCGGGCAAATGCTTCTGTAGCGTTCTCTCTAGCTGTTCCGGTAAGACTCGCACTCATGGTCATCGGTACGTCCAGCCCCACCGGCGACGCTGACTGCGCACCGATCGCGTTGCTTTAACCATTACAGTCCACCTTTCTCTCGTGCTGGCCAGCCTCCCGGCCGACGGTGGTACGGACTCTCATAGAGCCCGGTTCGCCTCGGCTTCTATGAAGCTCGCCAGCCGGGTAATCCCGCTGGTGATCTCTTCCTCGGATAGATAGCTGACGGAAAGCCGGAGACTGTAATCTCCGCCGCCCTGGGGATAGAAGTATGACATCGGCGTCCAGATGACCCCGAAATCCTCCGCCGAGCGCGCCAGCGAGGCATTATCTGCCCGGAACGGGACACGCATCGTGAGAAAAAATCCTCCGGCGGGCTCATTCCAGCGCACCCCCAGCGCACCCCGCTTCCCCGCCGGGAAGCAGAGATCGAGTTGGCGCAAGGTCGACCGCATGGCATGTGCGTAGTACGCGGCCTGCCGCTTGTTCAGCTCGGAGATCCGCCCTTCGCAGGCGAGAAGCATGCCCGCGATGACAGCCTGGCTCAGGGCCGGCGTATTCACGGTCACCATGCTCTTGATCTTGGCGAGCTCGTCCGCGAGCAGACTCGTGTGCCCGGCCGAGTCGGCCACGGTCTGGTCCGCCACCGCGAATCCCACCCGGGCGCCGGGGAAAGCGGACTTGGAGAAAGAGCCCAGGTGGATCACCCGACGCTGACGATCGAGCGATTTCAGCGTCGGCAGGCGCGGTTCCGGACTGACCATCCGGTACGGGCTGTCCTCCACCAGCAGGATGTCATGACGCGCGGCCAGGTCCAGGAGCTCGCGGCGGGTTTCCACCGGCATCGTGGTACCCGCCGGATTGGAGTGGTCGGGTACCACGTAAAAGGCGCGGGGATGGCCACCACGCGCTTGCTCGGCGTCAATCGCCAGGTCGAGATCGGCGCAGCGGAATCCGTCCTCTCGCTCCTCCACGGCGACCACCGCGATGTCCAGCAGGCTAGCCGCGCCGGTGATCCCCACATAGCAGGGGCTCGAGACCAGGAATACGTCCTCCGGGCTGGAGATAAGCGCACGCAGCGCCAGCAGCATGGCCTCCTGGCAGCCCACGGTGACCACGATCGATTCGGCCGGGACGTCGATGTTCTCGTCCTCGCGAAGCGAGGCGGCGATCAGCTCGCGGATCTGCCCCGCGGTGGGACCGTACTGGAACATCGCGGCCCGGATCTGCTCGGGCGAGGCGCCGCGCTTCGCCAGGTGGTCGAGGTAGCAGCGTAGATGGGTGACGATCTGATCGGTGTCGAAGAAGCCATCGTACGGGCGGCCCGGAGCGAACGAGATCGCCCGGGGATAGCGGAAGGTGACCTCGTTGAGGAAGTTCATCGTGTCCAGCACGGGGTCGGACAGGCTGGCGTGCAGATCTTCCTTCCGCAGGAAAGTAGCCGTGGACGCGGCGGCCAGCTCGCTCATCTGGCGGCACCCGATTCGTCACGCTCCACGGCCTCGTAGAGGGCCTTGATGTTCGCCGTGCCGAACCCGCGGGCACCGCGGCGCTGCACGAGCTCGTAGAAAAGAGTGTTCCGCTTATACGGTGAACGCGTGAACAACTGCAGGAGATAGCCCCATTCGTCGCGATCCGCAAGGACATTCGTAGCCCGCAGGCTCGCTATCTCATCTTTAATGTCAGGAAGCCGATGGGCAAGCATGTCATAATAAGCGCCCGGGCTCCGCAGGAATTCTACGCCCTGGTCATGGAACTCATGAACCGCCGAAACAATATCATCGACGAGGAAGGCGAGGTGCTGGACGCCCGGGCCGCCGTAGCGCGATATAAATCCCTCTATCTGCCCTGGCTTCTTGGATTGGTCTTGCTCAAGGATGGTGAAGGTGATCCCTCCGGATGGGCTGCGAACGACAATGGAGTCAATCCCCTGCTCGCCGATCTCGATATACTCACCCGAATAACGGGCGAGGCCGAAGGCCGCTGTGCAGAAGTCCGCGTAGTCCGTCAGCGTCCCGCCCTCGACCAGGATCGCGACGTGATCGAGCAGCCAGACCCGGCCCGGCCTGGCCGGCGCCGCGGAGACCGGCTTCCAGGCACGATCGCCGGGCAGGCTAGCGCCGGCCGAGCGATTGACGAGCGTGTGACGCGTGTCGCCGAGTCCCGAGACGACCAGCTTGCCTGGTGCCGAGGTGATCAGCGAGGCGCCAGCCGCCACGGCCCGTTCGCAGGTCCGCGCGGGATCGTCACATCCGAAGGCGATGTCCGCGATCCCGTCTCCGTGCGCCTCGATGAACTCCTCCGTCCCCCGCCCCGCCGTCACGACCAGCTGCACGGTCCCGTGCCGCAGCAACGACGAGCGCCTGCCGTCTCCCGCACATTCCGCCATCCAGGTAAACCCGAAGGACGATGCGAAATAATCGACAGCGGACAACATGTCGCTCGTGTACAGCTCGACATACTTGATATCCTGCGCAGCCATCGCAGACCCCTTACTAGCTCACGCGGTCCTGGATCAGCTATTTCTGGCCGACCGTCTCTTTCGCCGGCGCATGCGATTCATCCGGCTTCTTCGCGGCCGCGGACCCGTTGCCTGACGTGCCGTTGCCAGGGACGCTGCCCGGCCTCGCCGCGGCATCCGCCTCCATCTGCCTGATAAGGCTGTTCGGACGCATGTCCGTCCAGTTCTTCTCGATGAAGTCGAGGCATTCCTGACGCCCGTCTTCACCGAAGATGACTTCCCAGCCGTCAGGCACATCCGCGAAGACGGGCCACAGCGAATGCTGTCCTTCGTCGTTGATCAGGACGAGGTACTTGGCATCGGGATCTTCAAAAGGATTCGTCGCCACTAGGTATCCCCTTCGTTAGCGCCTAGTGCTTACGGCCAGAATCATTAAAGCTCACTCCGGGGTGAGGCGGAACTCACGCTCGGCCAGATAGCTTGTTCAGTTATGGCCATGCGCTGCCCGTCGCTTGTTCAACTGCCGCGCCACATCGGTTGAACGCCGCTTCCGGGGTGCACGCTGAATTCGTGGTTATAGCGGGCGGCCGGGGCCTCGGCCGTCTCCTCTCGCCGATCCGGGCTTACATATTGCTCAGCCGCACCGTTTCGGCGGGCAGTGGCGCGCGAGCCTGCCGGATCACCGATAGCAACCATCCGGTCATAAGGGTGGTCAGCAGCGCCATCAGCACGAGCACGGTGAACAGCGACTGGTTGATAAGGCCGGCCTGGAGCCCGACGTTGAGCGCGATCAGCTCGGTCAGCCCTCGCGTGTTCACCAGCGCGGCGACCGTGGCGGACTGGCGCGGCTCAAGCCCGGCCAGCCGGGACGCCGCGTAAGCCGGACCCAGCTTGCCCGCGCTGGCGATGAGGAAGATCAGGGCCAGCAGGATGAACGCGTCGCCGTGCAGGTCACCGAGGTTGAGCGACAGGCCCGTGACGATGAAGAACAAGGGCAGCAGCAAGTTACCTGCCTGTTCCAGGGAGCGGACCACGTCCGCGTCGGGGCTGCCGTTCCTGGCGCGCATGGTCAGCCCGGCCAGGAAGCCGCCGAACACCGGCTGCAGGCCAAGCAGCGTGGTGACCCAGGCAGTGGCCAGGGCGAGCGCGAACGCCACCGGTACCGGATCCGACAACAGTGACTGGCTCCGGCTGGTCCACCAGGCCAGCGCGGGGCGTACCACGATCAGCATGAGGGCCACGAAGCAGCCGGTCAGCAGCAGCGTCACCGGCCAGGAGAAGCGCCCTGAGTGGCCGGTCCCGATGAGCGCCGCCGCCAGCACCAGCCAGGCCAGCACGTCCATGGTTCCTGCTACGGCTGTCGCGACCGCGCCGGCGGTGGTTCCGGCCAGCCCGCGCTCGCGGACGATCGACGCGAGCACCGGCATCGCCGTAATCGACACGGCCACGCTCATGAACAGAACGAAGGAGCGCCCCTCCCGCGGCTCTCCGATCGCGGCGAAGCCCGAGCGGTACAGGAGCACGCAGGCGATTCCCAGCCCCATCGGCACGGCCAGGGCGGCCGCCGCCACCAGCGGCACCGCCCGCCCATGCCCGCGGATCGCCCCGAAGTCGAGTTCATATCCCACCGTGAACATGAAGAGGACCACGGCCACCTGGGCCAGCGACGTCAGCGACGGCAGCACGGAGTGCGGGAACAGGTGTGCGGTCAGGTGGCCGGGCAGCCGTCCGAGCAGGCTCGGCCCGAGCAGCAGTCCGGTCAGTATCTGCCCTATGACCGTCGGCTGACCGCACCGGCGAGCCAGAACGCTGAGCAGCGAGGAAACCGAGATAATCAGTGCGATATCGCCTATGACGGTCCCGGCCACTATCCACCTGCCAATTTCCGAATGCAATCCATGATCCGGCACGCTCGGAGCGGCGCCGAATTCGCTCACGGAACAGCATTAATAATCCGGCACGCCTACGTGTCAAGGTAAGGCGGCGATGATGGCCGATAAGCGTGTGACCAGTTAGGGTCGGCCTGATTATCAGGTACGCGGAAGCCGCACGCTGAATACCGCGGAGCACCCGGGTACCGCGCGTCGTTATGCGGCGTGTCCCGCCTACCGGGAGGGTACGCGATTTCGCGCAAGCGATCCAGTGGGCCGCATGGCGCTCGGCGACCCCGCCCGGCGGACAGCGGAGCGGGCGAGCCACGGTCGTGCTCCCGCGCGCGACGCGGGCCGTCAGGTGCCGTCGCCCGGCGCACAAGCCGGCCATCATTACCAATATGCCGACTAGCCCGGGACTCAACCGTGACGCATCGGTCCTCGAGGGGGCGCTGGAGCGCATCACCTACGCCAACCCGGAGACCGGATACACCATCGCCAGGATCGACCCCGGCCGCGGCCCGGACCTGATCACCGCGGTCGGGCCGCTGCTGGGCGCGCAGGTGGGCGAGTCGCTGCGGATGCGCGGCCGGTGGACGTCGCATCCCAAGTACGGCAAGCAGTTCGAGGTGTTCTCCTACACCACCGTGCTGCCGGCCACCGTGCAGGGCATCCAGCGGTACCTGGGATCCGGGCTGATCAAGGGCATCGGCCCGGTCATGGCGGAGCGCATGGTCGCCCACTTCGGCGTCGACATCATGCACATCATCGACGACACGCCGCAGCGGCTGATCGAGGTGGACGGCCTCGGCCCCAAGCGCACCGCCATGATCACCACCGCCTGGGCGGAGCAGAAGGCAATTAAGGAGGTGATGGTCTTCCTGCAGGGCGTAGGGGTCTCCACCTCGCTGGCGGTCAGGATCTACAAGAAATACGGCGACAAGTCGGTGGACGTGGTGCGCGCCGAACCTTACCGGCTCGCGTCCGACGTGTGGGGCATCGGGTTCAAGACCGCCGACACCATAGCCATATCGGTCGGCATCGCCCGCGACAGCCCGGAGCGGATCAAGGCGGGCCTGGCCTACACCTTGTCCGAAGCGGCCGACGACGGGCACTGTTACCTGCCCGTCCCCAACCTGATCGCCGACGCCGCCACGATCCTCGAGGTCCCGGCGGAGATGATCCGCCCCTGCCTGGACGAGCTGGCGGCGGCCGAGGGTGTGGTGCGGGAGGACCTGCCCGCGGCCGAGGACTCACCTCCCGTTCCCGCCGTCTACCTGCCGCCCTTCTACCAAGCGGAACGGTCGGTGGCGACCGCCCTGCTCCGCCTGCTCCGCGCGCGGGACGACCGGCTGACGGGCTTCGCGTCCGTGGACTGGGGCAAGGCGCTGGGCTGGCTGCGCGAGAAGACCGGCACCGCGCTGGCAGCCGAGCAGGAAGAGGCGGTCAAGCTGGCGCTGACCTCCCGGGTCGCGGTGCTGACCGGAGGCCCGGGATGCGGCAAGAGCTTCACCGTGCGCTCGGTGGTGGAGCTGGCCAAGGCCCGGCGGGCGAAGATCATCCTGGTCGCGCCGACCGGCCGGGCGGCCAAGCGCCTCGCGGAGCTGACCGGGCACGAGGCCGCGACGATCCACCGGCTGCTGCAATTGCGGCCGGGCGGAGACGCGTCCTTCGACGCGGCGAACCCCCTCGACGCGGACCTGGTGGTGGTCGACGAGACCTCCATGGTGGACGTGATCCTGGCCAACAAGCTCATCAAGGCCATCCCGCCGGGCGCGCACCTGCTGCTCGTCGGTGACGCCGACCAGCTGCCGTCGGTGGGCGCGGGTGAGGTGCTGCGCGACATGCTGTCCGCCGGGACGCTGCCGGTGGTGCGGCTGACGAAGATCTTCCGGCAGGCCCAGCAGTCCGGGATCGTGGTCAACGCGCACAAGATCAACGGCGGGGACCAGCCGTCGCTGACCGGTTTCGGCGACTTCTTCTGGTTCGGCTGCGACGACACCGAGCAGACCGCGACGCTGGTGGTGGATATCGTGGCCCAGCGCATCCCGGCGAAGTTCGGCCTGGACCCCCGCCGTGACGTGCAGGTGCTGTGCCCGATGCACCGCGGGCCGACCGGGGCGGGGAACCTGAACCTGCTGCTGCAGGAGGCCCTGACCCCGTACCGCGACGGACAGCCAGAACGGCGCTACGGCGGCCGGGTATTCCGCGTCGGGGACAAGGTCACTCAGCTCCGCAACAACTACGAGAAAGGCGCCGCGGGCGTCTTCAACGGCACCGTCGGCGTGGTCACCGGCATGTCGCCTGAAGACCATAAGCTCACCGTGCTCACCGACGAAGACGAATCAGTCGACTACGGGTTCGACGAGCTGGACGAGCTCACGCACGCCTACGCGGTCACCATCCACCGTTCTCAGGGCAGCGAATACCCCGCCGTGGTCCTCCCGCTCACCATGGGGTCCTGGCTCATGCTGCAGCGCAACCTGCTCTACACCGGCGTCACCAGGGCCAGGAAGCTCGTCGTGCTGGCCGGCTCCCGCCGGGCGCTCGCCGTCGCGGTGCGCACGAAGGGATCGGGACGGCGGCACACCGCGCTGGACTACCGGCTGCGGTCCGCGAGCCCGCTACCGGCCATCGTTGGCTGATCTGCGCTTCGTTAGGGGCAGTCCAGCGTTAACGGTGTTGCGTGCAGCGCCGGGCGCGGGTCATTATCGAGACATGATCTCCAACCGAAAGGGCGGCGACGCCCACGCGCGTTGACCGCGCTCGCGCGGCGCCACGACGCCGCTGCATCGGTGGCCGATATCCGAGGCAGGCGAGCTCACGGCCTGTGGCAGGACGCCACCAAGATCCGCCGGGAATGGCTTGACCACGGCCTGTCCACGCAGCCGGCTGACCGGGAAACCGCCGAACACAGCCTGACCGCGATCTACGCGAGGATCTCCCGCCCGCGACCGCGGTTCGCGTGGGTCGGCTCTCCGCTCCGGGCGATCCCGCTTGCCAGCGGCCTGCCCACCCTCGACCAGCTCTACTCATGGGTCCGCGGAACCCGTCTGCGGGGAGCGCCGCCCCTGGCCAGTGACCTGGCCATGGTCTCGTCCCAGCTGCGCGGCGCCCTCAGCGCGGGCCTCGCCCACGCCGACCCCGAGCTGTCCCCTGCCCGCAAGGGCAAACGCAACGAGCCGTGGCCCGAGCTGCCGCCGGGGCAGGCCCTGGACGACGGCGTTCCGCTGGGTGTCGTGCTGCATCAAGGCATCCGCACCGCACTGCACCGCAGCCTCGCCCAGGGATTCCGCGCGCCCGTGCGGACCGCGCTGGCCGGCCACGGGCCCGTACCGGTGTGCTGGTACGGGCAGCACGACGCGACCTGGGTCGCCTACTACGACGTCTTGCACCGGCTCGGACTGGCCAGTTACCGGCCGGACGACCTCGACCACCTCGGCCGCTGGATCGCGCTGGCGCGCTCCTGCGGCTGGTGGTGGCCCGGCGAGGACGTATGCGTCGTGGTCGACCGGCCCGAACTGGTCCGCACCGAACCGGTTCCCGGAAGCTGGCACGAAGAGGTCCGGCTCCAGCGCCACGGTGTCCGTTACCGCGATGGCTGGCGCCCGCCGCTGGCTTGACCTGATCACGGGCCGGGACGAGACCTTTCCTCGTCCCGGCCCGCCCGGCTGCCGCATCCCCCCGGTCCTGGTTAGCGGCCGGCGGTCGTCACATCTTCCTGATGGCCAGGTACCGTCGCACATCTGGCAGCGACTTGACCGCCAGCACCCCGAGCGCGGCTCCGGCAGCTGCCATGGCGACCGCCGCGACGTACCCGAGTGCTCGCATTACTTTCTCCTGACCTTCGGCGGATCCGCGATACAGAGGTCTTTCATTCCAGGGTTCCGAGCTTGAGCAGTGCCGTGCGCAAGAGGGCGGCCATGTCCTGCGGGCAGATACCCAGCACGCTGCTGGCCCGGACGTAACCGAGACCGCCGATCAGCACCAGGCCGATCGCCCCGCGCTCGTCCTCGCTCAGGAGGCCGCCAGGATCGACGCCAGCGGGAGGCGGCGGGGCGAAGAGGCGGTCACGCCGGGCCGGTTCGGCGGCCAGCTGCCGGCAGCGCCGGAAGGCCGACTCAGCCAGGCGGCACTGTATATCGGCCTCGCCGGGTTCCGGCGGCGGATCCACCGCGCACTCATCGACGATGACGTCGCAGGCCACGCGTTCGGCTAGGACCGAGTCGCCGAGAGTCAGGAATGCCTGCCGGTACAGCCCGGCGGCGTAACGCTCGCAGATGTCCCTGTTGCGGGCCGAACCGGCCGCGGCGAGAGGATTTACCGTATCGGTCTTACCGAACCCCAGCATGAAAACTCCGCGTATCTCGGCGGCGTTGCCGTCAGCAGCGCCATCGGCCACCGAGGTCCGGAGTGGTCTTCTGAGATTAGCACGGGCAAAATCAGCGGGCCGGCGGCAGGCGCGAGGCCAGTCACGGCCGGGCGGTTGAGGCGGGCGGTCAGGGATGCGGTGACGGCACGGGGAAGAAGTCCTTGAGCGCCTCTCCTATCTCGGCGCGCACCGGGGCGCCCGAGATGACCACGCCGACCATGGTCACCGACGTATGGGTGTGCCCGCGGGCGCGGATGAGGCGGACCGGCACCCCGGCCGCCTCCAGGGCGCGGGCGTAGGCGACGCCCTCGTCCCGCAGCGGGTCGAAGTCCGCGGTGACGACGCAGGCCGGGGGCAGGTCGTCCAGGTTGCCGCGCAACGGGGCGGCGCGGGGGTCGCGGCGGTCGGCCGGGTCGGCGTAGTAATCCCAGAACCAGTGCATGAGCGCGGTGGTGAGGATGTACCCGTCGCCGTTTTCGGTGTAGGACGGCCGCGTCATCTCCGAGTCCACCACGGGGTGGATCAGGAGCTGACCCGAGATACGCGGCCCGCCGTGATCGCGGGCCTGCTGGCAGGCCACGGCGGCGATGTTCGCGCCGGCGCTCCAGCCCGCCACCGCGAGCTGACCGGGGATGGCGCCCAGCTCGTTGGCGTTGGCGTCGGCCCACCGCACGGCCGCGAAGGCGTCCTCGGCGGCGGCGGGGAACCGGACCTCGGGGGCGTGCCGGTAGTTCACCGACACGATGATCGCGCCGGAGCGGACGCACAGGTCCCGGCACAGCGGGTCATCCGAATCCAGGTCACCGAGCACCCAGCCGCCGCCGTGGAAGTACACCACCAGCGGGTGCGGGCCCGGCGACGGCGCCTCCGGGCGGTACAGGCGGTACGGCAGGTCGCCGCCCGGGCCCGGCATCACCCCGTCCGTTACCTCGCCCACCTCCGGGCTGGGCGGGCGCACGGCCGCGATGGCCGTCATGAAGGCCCGCGCCTCGTCGGCCGACAGGGTCTCCAGGGGCGGCAGGCCCGCCGCGGCCATCACGTCCAGGACCATGGCGACATCGGGCTGCATGCGGCGGATCACCCCGTCGGTGCAGCGGTCCTGGCCCGGGCCGGTCAGCCGGAACCCGAGATAGCCCCGCGCCACCACCTCGTCGCAGGCCCGCCGGTACGCGTCCACCCCGCCGATGTAGGGGAGGAAGAAGCGCGGCTTGCCCGGCACGTTGGCGCCCATGTACCAGGAGTTGGCGGTGGGGTGCAGGGTGATGGCGGCGCAGTCCTGGACGTGCTGGTTCCACGCGGATTCGGCCAGCGGGGTGGGCTCGATGGTCTCCAGGCCCTCGTCGCGCATGGTCTTCAGGCAGCCGGGCGACCCAGTCGACGTGCTGCTCGATGGAGACAGCCATGTTCGACAGGACAGAAGGGCTGCCCGGGCCGGTGAGCATGAAGAAGTTCGGGAAGCCGGTGGTCATGAGGCCCAGGTAGGTGGAGGGCCCGGCCGCCCACTTCTCGGTGAGGGACTGGCCCCCGCTGGTCACGTCCACGGCCGCCAGGGCGCCGGTCATGGCGTCGAAGCCGGTGGCGTACACGATGGCGTCGAACTCGAACGACTCGCCGGCGGTCTCGATGCCGGTCTCGGTGATGCTGGTGATCGGCTGCTGCCGCAGGTCGACGAGCCGGACATGGGGCAGGTTGTAGGTCTCGAAGTAGCCGGTGTCGAGGCAGGGCCGCTTGGTGCCGAAGTAGTGGTCCTTCGGGCAGAGCGCCTCGGCGGTCCCGGGGTCCTTCACGATGCCGCGGATCTTCTCGCGGATCATCTCGGCCACGATCTCGTTGGAGTCCGGATTCACCCCCTGGTCGGCGAAGACGCCGAGGATGCCGAACAGCTCGCCCCGGCCCCACGCCGCCTCGAAGCGCTCCCGGCGGACCTCCTCGCTGGCGGTGACGCCGAGGATGTCGGTCGTCTCGGCGGGAACCCCGCCCCGGGACAGCTTGGCCGCGTCCCGGTACCCGTCGCGGTCCTCGCTCAGCCGGTTCAGCGTGTCGGCCGGGGCGGGGCCGTTGCGGGCCGGGATGGAGAAGTTCGCGGTGCGCTGGAAGACGGTGAGCTGGCTGGCCTGCTCGGCGATCAGCGGGATGGACTGGATGCCGGACGAGCCGGTGCCGATGACCGCGACCCGCTTGCCGGTGAAATCGACCCCTTGGTGGGGCCAGCGGCTGGTGAAGTAGACCTCGCCGGCGAAGCGGTCCGCGCCCTCGATGTCGGGCGATTTCGGCATCGACAGGCAGCCGGTGGCCATGATGTAGTGCCGGCACCGGAGCTGCCGGCCGTCATCGGTCGTCAGCAGCCACCGGTTGTCCCCCTCGTCCCAGCGGGCGGAGGCGACGCCGACGGAGAACTCGATGTCGGAGCGCAGGCCGTAGCGGTCGGCCACGAACCCGAGGTACTTAAGGATCTCCGGCTGGGTGGCGTATTTCTCCAACCAGGTCCACTCCTTTTCCAGCTCCGGGTCGAAGCTGTAGGTGTAGTCCGTGGTGGGGACGTCGCAGCGGGCGCCGGGATAGCGGTTCCAGTACCAGGTCCCGCCGACGTCGCCGGCCTGGTCGAGGACCTTGACGGACAGGCCGAGCTCACGCAGCCGGTAGAGCATGTACAGGCCCGAGAAGCCGGCGCCCACGACCACCGCGTCGAATTGCCCGGAAACAGTGCCTGGCTGGTCCACGAGACGCTCCCTGAAATCACCGGCATCGCAGAAGGCATAATCATCTACCTGAAGGCTACGCTCAGACGGCCCGCTGCGACAGGTGGCGTTTGTCCCGTTAACGCCGCGCGTTACTGCGGGAGGCGCTTCTTCGCCTCTTCGTAGAGGTCGGCCGGGAGGGGGCCCTTCTCGGCGGTGGCGATGTTGGTGGCCAGGTGCGCGGGGCTCGCGGTGCCGACGATGGTGGTCGACAGGCCCGGGTGGCTGAGGGTGAACCGGAGGACGAACTCCATGGCGGACATGCCCGCGTCGGCGAGCAGGTCGTTCAGGCCAGAGGTCTCCCAGTTCCGCTGGCCGAGGCCCGGCGCCTGGGTGAGCGGGCTGATCGTCCAGTTCTTCTCCTGCGACGCGGCGCCCCGGGCCGCGCCCCCTCGGATCAGCGTTCCCGCGCCCTGGCCGGCCGCCTCGGCGATGAGCTCCTCGTGGTCGCGCTGGACGGCCGAGTAGGGGATCTGGAAGGCGTCGAAGACGCCCATGGCCAGGTGGTCGGGCAGGTCGGGGAGGATGCCTGACATGCCGATGAACCGGACCTTGCCCTCGTCCCGCAGCTCGGCGAGGGTCTCGACGGTGTGGTTGGCCTCCAGCGTGGCCCGGTCCGGGGACATGTGCACCTGGACGAGATCCAGGCGATCGGTGCGGAGCCGCTGCAGCGACCGCTCGACCGCCGCGCGGACATTACCGGGGCTGTAGTCGTGCGGGTACGGCGGCGGCGCGTCCGCGGGCAGCTCGAGCGGGCAGCCGCACTTGGAGGCGAGGAAATACTCGTCGCGCCGGTGACTCACGTAACGCCCCATGAGCTCCTCGCTGCGGCCGTAGTCGGGCGAGGTGTCGATCAGGTTGATGCCGCCGTCCAGGACCGCGTTGAGCAGGCGCCCGGCGTCCTCGTCCGCTATCTCGGGTCCCCGTGGCACGCCGCGCAGCTCCATGGCGCCGTAGCCGAGGATGGTCACGTCTGCCTGGGTCCGGCCGAGCGGCCGCGTCATGATCGCCATACGGCATACGCTATCCAACGATGAGGCGAAGGCGATGACGGTGCCGCATGTACTCGACACCCCGGTGCTCTCGTCCTTGACCGGCCCGCATGCCCCGTTCGCGGAGCGGTGCGGCCGCGTGCTGCGCTATCCGGCCGACATCAGCCCGTTCTTCGCCATGCCCGCCGAGCCGGACGAAGCCGACTGGGCGGACGCCGCCACGCTGGCCGGCCCGGGCGGCCTGCTGGCGCTGGCCGGCGACCGGTTCCCGGCGCCGGCCGGCTGGAAGGTCACGCTGATCGGCGCGGGCGTGCAGATGACGGGCGATCACCTCGGCGTGGCGGCCGATCCGGAGGCGGTGCCGCTCGGGGGCGCCGACGTGCCCGAGATGCTCGAGCTCACCGCGCGCACCAAGCCGGGGCCGTTCCTGACGCGCACGGTCGAGCTCGGCACTTACCTCGGCATCCGGCGCGAAGGCAGCCTGGTCGCGATGGCCGGGGAACGCCTGCACCCCGAGGGCTGGACGGAGATCAGCGCGGTCTGCACCGACGAGGCGTGGCGCGGCCGGGGGTTCGGGGCCCGGCTGATCCGGGCCGTGGGCGCGGGGATCCGGGCCCGGGGCGAGATCCCGTTCCTGCACGCGCTGGCCACGAACGCCGCGATCGGGCTGTACGAGGACCTGGGCTTCCGGCACCGGATGGCCATCTCGTTCGCGGTCGCCCGGGTACCGCGAGTTCGTTAGAGCGGATCCTGCTGGGGGGTCCGGCTGGGGCGGGCGCGGTAGCCGGGGTGCACGCCCGGGGTGAGCCCCTGCTGGCTGGCGATGCGGCGGAGCAGCCGGTTGAGCTCCTCGCGTTCGGCCGGGTCGAGCGCGGTGCAGATGTCTTCTTCGTGGGCCGAGCCCGCCTGCCCGAGCTCCTTCATGAACTGACCGCCCGCGGGCGTCAGGTAGAGCGCGTAGTGGCGGCGGTCACCAGGGTTGCGCCGCCGCTCGATCAGCCCGCGTCCCTCGAGCTCGTCCACCAGCAGGACCAGGCGGCTGGCGGGCGTGCCGAGCTGGCCGGCGATGGCCTGCTGGCTCTGCCCGGGGTCGCGGGCGATGAGCCGCAGCAGCCCAGCCTGAGCCGGGGTCAGGTCCAGGCCCGCGATGCGCTCAGCGAACCGGGCGGCCGCGTGCGCACCCAGCTGGGCCAGCAGGAACGCGCTGCCGGTGCGCGCGTGCGCTGGCTTTCCCGGCAGCTGGGGCTTTCCCGGCATCTGCCCTCCCGCGTCGTCGGTCCGTCAGGCGCCATCCGCCCGACTATCGTATTCGCTTGACAATCATACACATTGCATAACTATTATCTCAGTGAACTATTATCTGGTAGCTATCGAGGAGGACACATGACCACCGCACACCCCGCCGCCCGCCGGGGCGGACCCCAGGGCGGCCCGCCGCTGATCGTCGTGGCGCTGGCCTACTGCGCCCTGGCGATCACGAGCGTGGCGTTGTCCACCCGGACCCCGCTGCCGACCGCGTCCGCCGCGTCGGTGCTGGCCTACGTGCGCTCGCACCATACGTTCATGCAGGTCGCCGGCTGTCTGGAGTTCGCCGCCGCGATACCGCTGGCCATCTGGGCCGCGACCGGCTACCGGCGGCTGCGCACCTTGGGCGTCAACGCGCCCGGAGCCGTCATCGAGCTGACCGGCGGCCTGCTGGCCGCCGCCTCGCTGGCGCTGTCGGGCCTGATCGGCTGGACCGTCTCCCAGGTCTCCGGCACCGTGGCAGCCGGCCTGGCCCGGGCCCTGATCGACTTGAGCTTCGCGGCCGGAGGCCCCGGGTTCGTGGCGCCGTTCGGGCTGCTGCTGGCCGGGATGGCGGTCCCCGCGCTGATCATGCGCCTGCTGCCCGCCTGGCTGGCCTGGACCGGGCTGGCCCTGGCGGTCATCGCCGAGCTGTCCACCTTCACCCTGCTCACCGGCACGCTCGACGCCACCTTGCCGGTCGGCCGGTTCGGCGGCCTGATCTGGCTCGTGGCCGTCAGCGTCCTGCTGCCTCGTTCGCGCCACGACCTCCGGCCCGCCGCGGCGGGCACGGCCCGCGTGCGGGCCGCGTCGTGAGCACGCCGCGCCCCCGGACCTCAACCGCTGAGGGCCGGGGCGCGCTGGTCTTACTTGCCCGGGGTGAACCCGCCGGGGATCGCCTTGGCCGGGGTGAGCAGGCTCAGGTTGGCCGAGGTGGCGGGCAGCCACCGGTAGTCGTCCCGGATGGCCTGGTCGCTGGTCTGGGACACGCCCGGCGCGGTGTCGATCTCCCGGATCGGCAGGTAGCTACCGGGGCTGACCCACAGGTTGATGTCGCCGTCGGCCGCGTGCTCGGCCAGGTGGATGGCCCGCTGCCCGTCGACCGTGGCCCATCCGGCCAGGGTGACCTGGCCCGCCTTGACCTTGGCGCGCAGCTGAGCGGCCTGCTGCAAGGGGGTGGACGGCTGCGGGCCGGGACGGCGCCCGTCAGTCGATGAGCCGAACGGGTAGATGGTCTTGCTCCAGGTCCGCTTCCCGTAGTCGATGACGATCGAGGTCGTCCGGCGCGGCGTGACCGTCACCAGGTAACCAGTGACGGGCTGGCCGGCCGGCGTGAGGTCCACGATCCGGTAGGTGTCACTGAGACTGGTGCTCCAGATCTCGTCGATGACCGGCTGGCCGGTCTGCGAGTCGGGCGCGTGGTCGATGATGTTCACGACGGCCGTGTTCGCGTTCAGCGCGGACTTCATGTGGTCGACGATGTACGCAGCGGTCTGCAGCTTCGGGCTGGCCGGGGTGGCGGTCCCGGTAGCGGGCGGGGCGGCGGTCCCAGCGGCCGGCTCGCCGGGCTTGGCTGCTCCCCCGGTCGCGATGGCCGCGACGGCGATCCCGGCCGCCGCGGCGACGATCAGCGCGGCGGCGGCACCGCGACGGCCGGTCAGCCGGGAACGTCCGGCCGAGTGGCGGTGTCCAGCGGGACGCGGCCGCGCGGCCGGGCCGGTCAGGTGCTCGAAGTCATCGAGGATGGCCGTCAGCAGGCGCTCCTCGAAACGGTTCTCGGGTGACAGGTCGGTGTTCAATTGACGACCTCTTTCATGTGGAGGTTGCGCATGGGGATAACCGGTTCTTCTGGCGGCCGGCTGGCCTGCGCGGTGACCGCCTGGTCCAGCGCGCGGCGGGCGCTGGACAGCCGCATCCGGAACGCGGCGGGGCTGATTCCCAGCACCCGCGCGGCCTCGGCCGGCTGCAGGCCTGCCTCGCTGACCAGCAGCAAGGCCTCGCGGGCGCGCGGCCGGAGCCGCTCCAGGGCCGCGATCACGGCCTGGCTGGAGCGGGCGGCGTCGATGCGCTCTTCCAGGCGCTCGATGTCGCTCGGGCCGATCAGGCGGCGGCCCGCGATACGCGCCAGGGCGGCCGACTCGCGGACCTTGCGGCGCCGGGCGTTGACGACGAGCCGGGCCGCGATCCCCAGCAGCCACGCCCCCGGCTCGCCCCGCCCCGGATCATAGGAGCGAGCCGCGGTGAGAACCGTGACGAACGTCGCCGCCACCAGGTCGGCCGCGTCGGCCGGGTCGGTCACCCGGCGGGCGGCGAACCCGATGACCCGGTCCACGTGCCGGCGGTAGAAGACCTCGAACGCGGCCGGATCGGAACTCAGGCGGCGCAGCAGCTCCTCGTCGGACGGCTCGCTATCTGTCGATTCGGTGTCCATACCTGTACTTGGTCGCTCGGGGCCATGCGCAAGGAAAACTCTTCAGGCCGACGCCTCGCTACTCCAAGGTAGACGGGTCGTCCCCCGGTCCCATGGGCCACATGCACCCCGGGTGCCGCCGAGCCGCACCTCCGTCACATGGCACCGGCTATCGGCAGCCACCGCGATGTGGCATGGGTGCGGCTCCTTTCGTGTGAGCGGCCTGGCGGCCGCTGCGAGCCGGGCCACCCGGTATTCCCCCCAGCCCCGTCAGCCCGGCCCGGCCCCCCAGCCACGTCAGCCCGGCCCGGCAGCCCCCGGATCTCCCGCCCACCACCCGGCGCCGGCCCCGGGCAGCCACGTCAATGTGACCCTGCGGTGGCCAGGACCACATCGATGTGGCATTGCGGTGGCTGCCGGCGCCCCCCCGGGCGGCCCCGGCCGCTACCGCACGCCCCGCACGGATCAGGCGCCCCGGGACCGGGCTCAGCAGGCAGGAACCGGGGCGCCCCGGGACCGGGCTCACAGAAAGGAGCCGCACCCATGTGACATCGCGATGGTAAGCGGCACAGCCCGGGCGGGACTGGCGGGGACGGGCTGGCGGGACGGAACGGGACTGGCGGGACGGGCTGGCGAGACGGGCTGGCGGGACGGGGCTGGCGGGACGGGGCTGGCGGTACGGGGCTGGCGGGACGGAGCCCGGGCGGGGCTGGCGGAGGACGGGCTGGCGGGACGGGCTGGCGGGACGGGCTGGCGGGACGGGCTGGCGGGACGGTTCAGGCTTGGTCGAGGGCGGCGGACAGGGTTTGGAGGGCGGCCACGGCTTCGGCTAGCGGCTGCTCGCCGAGGGCCTTGGCCAGCCGGGCGGCCGCGTCCGCGTGCCCGGGGCCGATCCGCGCGATCGCGGTGCGGCCCGCCTCGGTCGGAGCGAGCAGCTTGGCGCGGCGGTGGGCGGGGTTGGGCAGGTACTCGGCCAGGCCGCGTCCGGACAGGATGTCCGCGATGCGCTGCACGCTCTGCCGGGTGATGCCCATCTCCCGCGCGATGCCGGCCACGGTCAGCGGCTCGCCCAGCACGGCGCCGAGCACCTGCCACCACGCCGCGGTCAGCCCGGCCGGCCGGGCCAGTTCCTCGGCGAGCGCGAGGAACTGGCCGTTCAGCTTGAACGTCGTGATCGCGGCGGCGGACAGCAGGTCCTGCTCGCGGCGGGTCACGCCGGCTCGCCCGCCGGTACCGCCATGAGCTCGAAGAAGCCGGCCGGGTCGCGGTCTCCGTAGAGCTTGAACCAGGACGCGGCCACCTCGGGCGTATAGATGCCCAGCCGGTCGAAGATGGCCCGGGCGAAGTGCACCGGGGCCACGCCGGTGGCGGTGATCAGGTCGCCGTCGGTCACCACGGGCTCGTCGACGAACCGGTCGCCGCCCGCGTACCCGCTGAACGCGAGGTACCCGGCGGCGTTGCTGGTGTGGGCGCGGTCGTCCAGGAGCCCTTCCAGGGCGAGGCCGAACGTAGCCCCGCAGATCGCGGCGACGGGTACGCCAGCCGCCAGGAACCGCCGGGCGGCGGCGCGGAAGCCGGCCATCGCGTCTTCGCCCCAGGTGTCGCCGCCCGCCAGGATCAGCATCGCGCTGTCCTGCGGCCGGAGCTCGTCCAGGGCGATGTCGGGCACGATGCGCATGCCGCCCATCGTGGTGACCGGCTCGCGCGCCGGGCCCACGGTGGTGACCGTGTACCGGCCCGGCTCGCGCTGCCAGCTGTCACGCCGGATGTGCGCGGTCGCGTAGCCGGTCTCCCAGTCGGAGAAGGTATCGAACACCGCCACGTGCACCGTTGAAGTAGTCATGACAGCATTCTGTCAAATCGACAGTATACTGTCAACTATCTCATGGAGACGTAGTAGGCCAGGGGGGTGGCGACGATCAGGGAGCAGATGACGAAGTTGACCAGCTTGTAGCTGAGGAAGACGGCGGCGAACTCCCTGAGCATCGCGCTCGGCCAGTAGTAGCCGGCCGTCCGCGCCCCGGTGACCTGGCCGTTGACCCCGACCCGGCGGGCGATGATGGCGGCCCGGAACACGTGGTAGTTGCTGGTCACGATGATGCAGCGGTAGCCGGGCCGGGACCGCTCCATGATCTGGCGGCTGAAGGCGAGGTTCTCCTCGGTGGTGCGGGACCGGTCCTCCCGCACCACGTGGTCCTCGGGGAGCCCGCGCTCGATCAGGTAGCGGGCCATCGCCTCCGCCTCGGAGATCCGCTCGTCGCTGCCCATGCCGCCCGAGACGATCACGAACGGGTTGTTCTTACGCCGCCGGGCTAGCGTCTGGTACGCGCGTAGGCCCCGTTCCAGCCGGCCCGCCAGCAGCGGCGGGACGCGGTCGCCGTTCAGGCCCGAGCCGAGGATCACGACGAAGTCGGCGCGCCGCAGCCCGGTGATCCGGGCGTAGATGAAGGCGTAGAGGACGTACGAGACCAGCAGGAACGAGATGTAGCCGGACAGCACGACGGCGATCGCGACGGACACGGTCAGGTCCGGGGACTGGGCCCGCAGCGCCGCGATCATCAGCCCGATCAGCGCGATCAGCCCGAGGCCGGCCAGCAGGGACAGCAGGTTGGCGGGCCGGAAGCCTTCCCGGCGGACCATCGTGAAGCCGTTCAGCACCAGGTAGCCCGCTACCAGGACCGGCCCGAAGGCCACCAGCGCGGCCAGGGCGAACTCCAGCAGCCGGGCCACGGTCCCGGAGGTATCGGCCAGCCGGTGCGCCGCGACCAGCGCGCCGAGCGCGAGCGCCAGGCCCAGCAGGACCGCGTTGCTGAAGCTGCGGGGGTCGCGCAGCACGCCCACCACGAACAGGACACCGGCCGCCGCGGCGAGATAGACAGGGAGCACGCTCCCGAGGATATGAAGTAGCGGGCGGGACCACGTGAACGTAGCTCGTTCGGGATAATTCTTTTATGGTCGGCCCGCTCGTCGCGATCTTGTCCGGAGCCGGGATCTCCACCGAATCGGGGATCCCGGACTACCGCGGCCCCAACGGGCTGTGGCGGCGCGACCCGCAGGCGGAGAAGCTCGCCACCTACGCGTACTACATGAGCGACCCGGAGATCCGGCGGCGGGCCTGGCAGGCGCGGCGCGCGATCTGGGCGCTGCGCCCCGAGCCGAACGCGGCCCACCGGGCGATCGCCGAGCTCGACCGGGCCGGGGTAGCGGTGCGGGTGATCACGCAGAACGTGGACGGGCTGCACCAGCGGGCCGGGATGCCCGGGCGCAAGGTGCTGGAACTGCACGGCAGCACCCAGGAGGTGGTGTGCACGGGGTGCGGCGCGCGGACGCCGGCAACTGAGGTGCTGCCCCGGCTCGAGGTAATACGGGAGCCGATCGGGACGGCGCTCCCGCGACTGCTGAGTGGCTGGCGGCCATGACCGCTCACCGGCTCGACCCCGCGCCTGAGACCACCCGGGACGTCTTCTCGCGGGACCACGCTCCCGTGCTGACCGTGGACCCGGGCGACACCGTCACCGTCGGCTCGCTGGACGCCTCCGGGTACCTGGCCCGGCAGACCTCCCCCGGCGAGGCTCAGCCCCGGATGTTCGCCGAGGCCCGCGGGCACTGCCTGACCGGCCCGATCGAGGTGCGCGGGGCCCGGCCGGGCGACATGCTCGCGCTGCGGCTGCTGTCGCTGCGCCCCGGGGGCTGGGGCTGGACCGTGTCCGGCGGGCGGGACACGCCGGTGACGCGGCGCCTCGGGGTGGCCGAGGCTGCGCCGTCGTGGCTGCTGTGGGAACTCGACGGGGACGCGGGGCGGACCACGGAAGGGTTCAGCCGGCCGCTCGCGCCGTTCCTCGGCGTGATGGGGCTGGCGCCGGCCGAGCCCGGGGAGCACTCGACGATCCCGCCGCGCGCCGCCTGCGGCGGGAACATCGACTGCCGCGAGCTGGTCGCCGGGAGCACGCTGTTCCTGCCCGTCACCGTGCCCGGCGCGCTGCTGTACCTGGGCGACGGGCACGCCGCGCAGGGCGACGGCGAGGTCGGCGGGACGGCCATCGAATGCCCGATGACGACCGAGGCCGTGATCAGCCTGGCGCCGGGGCGGCCGCTCGGGACGATCCACGCGCAGGCGCCCGGCGGGCGCGTGACGTTCGGCTTCGACGCGGATCTCAACGTGGCCATGGGCGACGCCCTGGACGCCATGGTGACCTGGCTGCAGGGGCTGACCGGCCTGGGCCGGGCGGCGGCGCTGGCGCTGGCCAGCACCTGCGTGGACATGCGGATCACGCAGGTGGCGAACCAGACCTGGGGGGTGCACGCCGTGCTCCCCGCCGGGGTGCTGGGGCGGGCGCGGCCGTCGCCTTAGCCGACCTGGGCGGTGCGGCCGGCCCAGAAGGGGGCGCGGAGCTGGCGCTTGAGGATCTTGCCCGAACCGGTGCGCGGCAGCTCGTCGGTGAAGTCCACCGAACGCGGCACCTTGTAGCTGGCCAGGTGCTCGCGCCCGAAGGCGGTGACCTCCTCGCCGGTCAGGGAGGATCCCGGCGACCGGACGATGGTGGCGTGCACGACCTCGCCCCACTCCTCCGACGGGATCCCGAACACCGCCACGTCGTAGATGTCGGGGTGCTGCTCCAGCGCCGCCTCGATCTCGGCCGGGTAGATGTTCATGCCGCCGGAGATGATCATGTCGGTCTTGCGGTCGCAGATGTACAGGTAGCCCTCGTCGTCCCAGTAGGCGATGTCGCCGACCGTGTGGTAGTCACCGCGGCTGTTCGCCTCGAAGCTGGCGTCGTTCTTGTAGTAAGTGTCGAACGCGCCCTTGGACCGCACGAAGACCTCGCCGGGATGGTCCGGGCCGGTGCCGGTGACCTTGTTGCCGTCGTCGTCGAACAGCGCGATCTCGATGCCGGGGCCGGCTGGCCGCACGATCCCGGCTTGCGCAGCTGGTCGGCGGGCAGCAGCACGGTGTCCACGCCGAGCTCGGTCGACCCGTAGATCTCGAACAGCGACTCGGCCGGGAAGTCCGCCACGTACTGCTGCTTGAGCGCGAAGCTCCACGGGGCCGCGTTGGCCAGCATGATCCGCATGGTGGAGCGGTCGTAGCGGTCCTTGACCTCCTTGGGCAGCGCGCAGATCATCCGGACCAGCGCGGGCGCCGAGAACGTCGAGCTCACCTTGTACTTGTCCACCAGCCGGAGCCAGTCCTCGGCGTCGAACTTGCGCTGCACCACGATGGTCTGGCCGAAGATCAGGCTGGCGCCCATGAACGCGCTGGGGCCGCTGTGGTACAGCGGGCCCGAGGTGATGTAGATGTCGTCGGGCCGGTAACCGAACAGGTTCAGCAGGGCGCCGATCTGCTCCGGGTCACCGCCACCGGACCGGTACGCGCCCTTCGGCTTGCCGGTCGTGCCGGAGGTGTAGATCATCGACCCGCCGGTGCCGCCCGCGTCCCCGACGTCCGGCGGATCGGCCGGGGCAGCCGCGATGTCGGCGTCGGTCAGCATCTCGTCCGGCGCCGGGCCGCCTACCGCGATGACGTGCCGCACCTTTTCCAGCTGGTCCCGCAGCGCGGCGAACATGGGCGCGTGCTCGTAGTCCACGTAGGCGATCTCGGCGTCGCTGTGGTTGATGACGTAGAGCGCTTCCTCCGGGGTCAGCCGGTAGTTCAGCGGCACGGCGATCGTGCCGATCTTCCGCGACGCGCTCATCACCGCCACGACCTCGGGCGAGTTCGGCCCGCACCACAGGACCTTCTGGCCCGGGCTGGCGCCCAGCGAGAGCAGCAGGTTCGCGACCCGGTTGGACCGCACCTCGAGCTCGGCGTAGGTCCACGCGACGACCGTGCCGTCCGGCTTGTCGTCGATGACGGCCGGCTTGTCCGGCTGGGCGTGCGCGTAGGTCGTAAGGATGTCTTCCGGCATCGCACCTGTCCCTCGTGAACGCAGTCAGTGGGCACCGGCGGTGTGACCGCTCCCGCCGCCTAGGGCCAATTTACGGAACAGGTACTGATCAGTAAATCCCGGGTCCGCGACTTCCTTGGTGCCAGCTATCCGGAGGGCGCCAGCGGGATAGACTTGCAAAATGCAAGCTATAGGGGAGGGCGGCCCGGAGGGCAAGGCCGCGGCCGACGGCCACGACGGGCAGCCCTGTCCGATCGGGCGGGCGACCAGCGTGCTCGGGGACCGGTGGATCCTGCTGATCCTGCGCGACGCCACGATCGGCGTGACCCGCTTCGACGAGTTCCGGGACCACCTCGGCATCGCCGACAACATCCTGGCGGCCCGGCTGCGGCGCCTGGTAGACGGCGGCCTGCTGGTCAAGGTGCCCTACCAGGACGGCCGCCGCACCCGGCAGGAGTACCGCCTGACCCAGGCGGGAGCGGACCTGGCGCCGGTGCTCCGCGCGATCGCCGACTGGGGACAGCTGCACACCAGCCCGGATGAGCCCGCCGAGCCGATGCGCGTGGTCCACGCAGGCTGCGGCGGCGAGGTGGGAGCGGGCCAGGCCTGCGCCTCGTGCGGCGCCCGGGTCAGCCGCGACGAGGAGGCCTGGGTCAGGCCCTGGCGGTCACCGGAACCGATCCGGCTGGCCCCGCCCGTTCGTTAGCGCCTCTTAGCTCCCGCAGTCGATATCCGGCCACCGCAGCGCCGCCGATCCCCAGGTCAGCCCGCCGCCGAACGCGGTCAGCAGCATCCGGTCGCCCGGCCGGAACGTCCCGTCGCTCGCCCCGTGGGCCAGCGCCAGCGGGATGGACGCGGCGGCCGTGTTGCCGACCGCGGCGATGTCGCTGAAGCACCGCTCGGCGGGAAGGCCCAGGCGCGCCGCGACCGCCAGCAGGATGCGCTGGTTCGCCTGATGGCAGACGAGCCAGTCCAGCGTCTCGGCCGGCCAGTCCGCGAGGCCGAGCACGCGCTGGCTCACGGTGGTCATCGTCTCCACCGCCTGCCGGTAGACCACCTGCCCCTGCATGGTGAAGTACCGCTGCGCTTCGTCCCCGTCCAGGCTCTGGCCCGGCCGCCGTGGTCCCGCGGCCGGGACCATGATGAGGTCAGCCCCCGCGCCGTCGCTGCCCAGGACGAAGTGCCCGATCGCGCCGAGTTCGCCCGGATGCCCCGCGCGCAGCACGACCGCGCCCGCGCCGTCGCCGAAGAGCGCCCGGGCCGAGCGGTCACCGGGATCCACGATGGACGTGAACACGTCGGCGCCGATGACGAGGATCCGCTCGGCGATGCCCGCCGCGATCAGCCCGGCCGCGTTCGCCAGCGCGTAGACGAAACCGCTGCAGACGGCGGCGATGTCGTAGGCGGCGACCGGCCCGAGGCCCAGCCGGCTGGCGACCTCGGGGGCGGTGGCCGGGCAGATCCGGTCCGGGGTCGTCGTGGCGAGGATGACCGCGTCGATCGTGCCGCCGCCCGCCGACTTCAGCGCGCGCTGCCCCGCCTCGACCGCGAGTTCCGAGGTGGCCATGCCGTCGCCGGCGACATGCCGGGTGAGCACACCGGTGCGCCGGCGGATCCACTCATCGGTCGTGTCGAGCTCCTGCTCGAGCTGAGCATTCGTGAGGATGTCCGGCGGCACCCAGCAGCCGACCCCGCAAAGAACCGGTACTCGCATAGTGAAAACGATTCTACGCTGCGGAAACCCGGGGCGTTCAACTCCGGCGTCCGGCCTGCTTAACGGCCGGTAACTAAATACGGTGAAACCACGGAAAGGCAGCGTTAATGGCCGAAGAAGCCAATGCGGTCACCTTAGGGACCACGCGTCAGGCGCTGACCCGCTGCTGGGCGCCTGACCAGTACGATTCCGCCATCTGGAGGATGAACCCCTTGGACGCCGCCGGGTCGAGGGCCTGCTCGGAGAGCATCTGGAACGCGATCCGGTGCAGGTACGTTTCGCGCTCCCCCTCCAGGGTGTGGCTGGACAGCAGCTGCTCGGTGCTCACCACGTCCTGCAGCATGGGGTCACTGTCCGCGCCGAAGCCGAAGATGACGAACGACTCACCGAAGACCGTGTGGGCCGCGCCGAGGGGCAGGATCCGCAGCGTCAGGTTCGGCCGGCCGGCCTCTCGCACCAGCCGCTGAAGCTGCTCGTACATCACCGACTCGTCACCGATCCGGCGCCGCAGGACCGATTCGTCGAGCACCACCGACAGCTGCAGCCCCTCGCGGCTCAGTACCTGCTGACGTCGCATCCGGACGCGGACCATCCGCTCGACCATCCGGGGCGCCATCGGCTCGACCCGGCTGTAGCCGCTGATGATGCTCCGGGCGTAGTCCTCGGTCTGCAGCAGCCCGGTCACCACGTCGACGTGCCAGACGGCCATCGACGTCGCCTCGTGCTCGAACCCGATGAACTGCTGGTAGTCCTCGGACAGGCTGTCGGAGAACTCTTCCCACCAGCCCTTCTGGGCGGCGTCCGCGGCCAGGGTGAGCAGGTGCGCGCGGCGCGGGCCGGTGATCTGGTAGTAGTCGAGCAGCCGCTCGACCTCCCGCGGGCGCAGCCCGGTCCGGGCCCGCTCGTACCGGCTGACCTTGGACGGCGACCACTTGAGGGCGGCCGCGACCGCGTCGCCGCTCTTGCCCTTGTGCTCCCGGATGCCGCGTAGTTCGGCGGCGAGCCGACGCCGCCGCACCGTGGGGCTTGCTGGCGCGATCATCGAGCGCCCCTCCTCCTCGGCGCCGGGGACGACGGCGGCGCCGGTCGTGCAGTTTTCAATGAAATGTGACTTGCGATACCTTACGTACCCGTATACTCGCCCATCGTAACCAAAATCGTGTCTTGAGCCTAGACCGAGTCGGTGATCTCCGCGGGGGCGCGGCTATGGTGGTGCGGTTGACGCTGGTCATGGACGTGGAGGGTCACTTCTCGGCCAGATGAGGCGGAAACCGACTCAGGAGCGCCGTAGCCCGGTGAAAGCCCCAGACTAAGGGGATGCAGGAGCTGGTAACCGACGTGACCGATCCGCGGCTGGCGGACTACGCGCGGCTGACGGACATGGAGCTGCGGACTCACCTGGAGTCGGCGCAGGGGCTGTTCATCGCGGAGGGGACCAAGGTGATCGGCCGGGCTGTGGCGGCGGGTTACCCGGTTCGTTCGGTGCTGGTGGCCGAGCGCAGGCGGGGGGACCTGGCGGTGCTGTTGCCGGGGCTCCCGTCGTCCGGTGTCCCCGTTTACGTGCTGCCGGACGAGGCGGCCGAGCGGCTGACCGGTTACCGGGTGCACCGGGGGGCGCTGGCCTCGCTGGGCCGGAAGCCGCTGCCGGAGGCGGGGGCGCTGGCGGCGGCGGCGCGGCGGGTGATCGTGCTGGAGGATCTGGTCGACCACGCCAACGTGGGGGCGATCTTCCGGTGTGCCGCCGCGCTCGGCGTGGACGCGGTGCTGCTGTCGCCGCGGTGCGCGGACCCGCTGTACCGGCGGGCGGTGAAGGTCTCGATGGGCGCGGTGTTCGCCGTCCCCTACGCCCGGATGGCTAGCTGGCGCGACGGGCTGGCCGGGCTGCGGGCGGCGGGGTTCCGGCTGCTGGCGCTGACCCCGGACCCGGCGGCCGCGCCGATCGGCTCGGCGGTGGCCGGCCAGCGGATCGGCCTTTTGCTGGGCACCGAGGGCGACGGGCTATCGTCGCGCTGGCTGGGCGAGGCCGACCAGGCCGTCCGCATCCCGATGCATCCGGGCGCTCTGGCGGCCGGGGTCGACTCGCTCAACGTGGTCGCGGCCGCCGCCATCGCGTGTCACCTGCTCGTGGGCGCGGACCAGTGAGGTCCGGGCGGCCAGGAGCAGCAGGCCGAGGACGAAGCCCTCGATGAACAGCACGCCGTGCCCGTCGTTGGTGGCGAACCACATGACCAGCGCGATGGCCGGCCCGGCGAGCCCGGCCAGGCGCGCCCGGCTGGTCCCGCAGCACAGCAGCGCGGCGCACAGGGTGGCGGCGGTGAAGTAGGTCGCGCCCGAGCTGCCCGCGGAGTAGGCGAAGGCATCGGCCGCCGAGACGTGGTAGCCGGCCAGCCGGGCCACGTCGCCGACGGGGGCCCAGGCGCCGGTCAGCCAGATGGCCGCGGCGAGCAGGCGGCCCCACTGCCATTCGGCCAGCGCGACGATGATGGCCGCGGTGACGATGTTGAACAGCGCTCCGGCCAGGCCCCCGCCGGTCTGCACGAACGGCGCGGTGAACGGCCGCCACCAGGCTCCGTGCGGCTCCTGCCTGAGCGCGTCCAGGGCGCCCGGCCAGATCGCCTGGAGCACGCCGCCCGCGGCGAGCAGGGTGGTGATCACGATCGCGGTGACGGGCATCCGGCGCCGGATGAGCCGGCGGGCCAGCGCGAGCGGCGGCTCGCCGGGCTGCTTTCCAGGCTGTTGGCCGGGCTGCTTTCCAGGCTGTTGGCCGGGCTGCTCGAACAGGCGCAGGCCGGACTGTGCCGCGACCACGAACAGGACCGCTTCCAGCACGCGCTCGATGATCTCCATGGTCACCCTCCTTTGAACGATGTTCAAAACTGACTGTAGCGCGAGTTTGAACATTGTTCAAGAAGTCGTAGGATCGGACCGTGGACGCGCAGATCATCACCAGCGCCGCGCTGGACGTACTCGACGAGACCGGCCTGGACAAGCTGTCCATGCGGCTGGTCGCGGCCCGGCTCGGCGTGCAGGTAGGCGGCCTGTACTACTACGTGGCGGACAAGGCGGCGCTGCTGCGCCGCCTGGCCAACGAACTGTGCGACCAGGCCATGAGCGAGTTCGGCGCCCGCGCGGGCGAGGCGGCGGGCTGGGCGGACGAGGCCCTGGTGCTGTGCGACTGCGTCCGGGCGGTGCTCAACCGGCACCGCGACTCGGCCCGGGTCCTGGCGGCGAGCCCGCTGAACGGGAGCCTGGGCGCGCTGGCCCTGATGGAGCGGCTCATCGCTGTGCTCGAGCCGGGCATTGCGGCCGGCCGGGTGAACGTCGCGGCCGACACGCTGATGGCTTACGTCACCGGGTTCGTCCTGCAGGAGCAGTCGGGCGATCCGGTCCGGTTCCCGCTGACCCTGGACGAACTCGCCACCCGGTTCCCGCGTATCTTCCGGGCGGTCGGGCGCGACGACGACGATGAATTCACCACTGCGGTGATCGCCATCATCGGCGGATTCCGCGAGCAGGGGCCGCTCGCTTCACGCTGAATTCCGGCCGCTTCCTCCACGATTCCGGGCCGCTGCTTTCACGACGTTTTCATCGTGCTGTCGGGCCGTCCAACGAGCTGACCGGCGCTGTCTCCCGGTCCTATCATCGACGCGGCGCCCACGGAAATTTATGCCGAACGACGTGGGCTCGCGTCTGGCGGTCCAGGGAAAAGGGGTTGTAATGAATGGCGCGGAGCGTCCGGGGAGATATTCCGGCTTGAATTTCCTGGTCCTTTGCGCGGCTGTGATCGCCGTCCTGGGCGGCCTGGCGACGGCTAGTCCGGCCGCTTACGCCGACACGATCCGGGGGACGGGTTTCGGGCAGATCGCGGGCGGGCCGCTGGGCCGCGCGGGCTTCTCCGACTCGTTCGGCATGGCGGTGGATGATGCTCCGGAGTACGGGCTCAACGACAGCCTGGCGGCACGGCAGTCGGGCGCGACCGGGGTGACCTACACCCGGGTGTCCGGGCTCTGGTACGCCGCGCCCGCGCCGCAGCCGTGGTACTCGCAGGTCAACCACGTGAATCACCCCGGCGTGCTGTCCTTCTGGCTGGGCACCTCCGCGGTCCGGATGGACGCGCCGGTGGTCGCCAACGCCGCCGGCGTAGTCGCCGCCTCGGCTACCGTCGACCCGGTGACCGGGGACAGCCACCTGGCCGAGGTCGCGGGGCGGTCCAACCTCAACTGGGTGAACATCAGCGACGTCGACGGCTACGCCGCGAGCGTGCTGGACGGCTGCGCGGCCGGCTCGTGCGTGGTGAACACCGGGAACGAGTTCTTCTCCTGCGACTCCTCCGGGAACAAGTGCGTGCTGTACCCGGACTACCAGACGCGGTGGCAGAAGCTGGCCAGCGCGGTCCAGCCCTACCTGGGCAAGATCGCCGCGTTCTACATCCTGGACGAGCCGCAGTGGCGCGGCGCCACCCCCGCCGCCATCCAGGCGTCGGCCCAGCTGATCAAGAGCACCTTCCCCGGTAAGAAGGTCATGATGATCAAGGCCGGCCCCGAGGTCACCTCCTCGCCGCTCATCCCGCCGGCCGTGGACTGGGTCGGCTTCGACTGGTACTGCCAGCCCTTCAGCGTGATCCAGCAGAAGCTGACCACGCTGGAATCGGTTACCGCGAGCTCGAAGCAGGGACTGTTCCTGGTCCCCGAGGACGCGCCGCTGGCCCAGTGCGCGGGTGCCAGCGGGCACGCCGCCGACGCGGACATCGCCGCGCTGCAGCGGCAGTACTTCGGCCTGGCCGAGCAGAATCCCCGGGTCATCGGCCTGATGGACTTCGGCTTCTGGACCTCGCCCGGCTGGGACTGCCCAGAGGGTGGCACCGCCTGTCTGTTCCGGTCGAAAATATATCGTACTTTAATTCGACTATGATCCAATTGCCTTGCCTTACTGGACTTCTGTTCGTTATTATGTTCTATAGCTTATTTCTCTTGAACGGGGAGGTGCCTATGCCTCCAGGACCGGCTCACGCGGATCCCGCTTCAGAGCCCGGCGATCCCGTTCCTACTCCGGATTGGATGTCCGAGGAGGACTGGGAGGCCTGGTGTGATGCTATGGCGGTGGATGACGAGCCTCCGGGGTTTGGCGAGGAGGACGAGGAGGAGCCCGAGCCTGCGACTGAGGAGCTAGCTGCCGGGATGGCGGGGTTCGGGCGGGGCGGGGTCCTGGATGGGCTGGCTGGCGGCAGCGAGCTGGCGTTCTTCGCTGATGCGGTGGCCGGGGCGGGTGACCGGTATCCGGGGGCTTCGGATGACGAGCTCGACGGGGTCATCAAGGCGTGGGACCGGGTGGAGGCGTACGCGGCCGCCCGTAAGCACACGACCATCGCCGAGTTCATCCGCCGCCACCCGGAGGAGGGGTGCGAGCCGACGGTCCCCGGAGGGATGCCGGAGCGATGGGATGAGTTCGCGGTTGACGAGCTGCGGGTGCTGCTGGCCGAGTCGAAGGCGGCGGCCGAGCGGCTGATGGACCGGGCCCGCGACCTGGCCGGGCGGCTGCCAGGCACCATGGCCCTGTTCCAGTCCGGGAAGCTGCGGCAGTCCAAGGTCACGATCATCGTGGATGCGACCGCGCCGCTGGATCCGGACGAGGCCCGGGCGGCGGAGGAGATGGTACTGGGCCGGGCGGCCCGGCTGACCCCGGGCGGGCTGCGGCACGCGATCGCCCAGGCGGTGATGGACGTGGCGCCGGGGAAGGCGCGGAAGCGGCGGGAGGACGCGCAGAGGGACGCCCGGGTGGAGCGGTGGGCGGAGGACTCGGGGAACGCCGCCTTGATGGGGCGGGAGCTGCCGCCCGATGAGGTGCTGGCGGCGGACCAGCGGATCACCGCGCGGGCGCGTGAGCTGCGCGCGGGCGGGCTGGACGGGGATATGGACGTGCTGCGGGCGCGGGCGTACCTGGACCTGCTGCTCGGCCAGGACTCCCGGCCTGGCGCCGGGAACGGTGCGGCGGGTCAGGGGACGGCCGGTATCGGGGCGGGCGGTCCCGGGGCGGGCGGTCCCGGGGCGGGCGGCTCGGGGGCGGGCGGCCCGGGGGCGGGGGTGGTCCCGGCCGGGTTCGCCGGGCGGGTCACGCTGACGGTCCCGCTGGCGAACCTGACCGGGCTGGCGGACCGGCCGGGGGAACTGGGCGGGTTCGGGCCCGTCGACCCGTGGCTGGCCCGGGACCTGGCCCATGCCGCGGCCCGGAACCCGAAGACGACCTGGTGCGTGACCATCACCGACGGGCAGGGGCACGCCACCGAGCACGGGTGCGCCCGGCCCGGACCCAAGAGCCACGCCGGCCAGGGGAAGCAGGGAAGACCACGGACGCCGGGCGGGATCAGGGACGGGCCGCCGGGATCCGCCGCCGCCCCGGGCGAGCCGGGGAGCACGGGATTCGCTTTCACTCCCGAGTCGCGGGAGGGGCCGCCGGGCGGGCACGGCACCTGGCGGCTGCGCACCCCCGGGGACGGGCCCGGCCTGATCATCGAGCTGTACTCCCTGGACACCCGGGACTGCGACCACCGGCTCGCGGCGCAAGGCCACGACCCCGGGGTCAAGCTGCGGCACCTGGCCCAGGTCCGGCACGCCACCTGTACCAGCCCGGTCTGCCGCCGGCCCGCGAGCCAGTGCGACTTCGAGCACAACATCCCGTACGAGCAAGGCGGCCGGACCTGCCTGTGCAACGCCGGCCCGAAGTGCCGGCATGATCACCGGCTCAAGCAGCGGCCCGGGTGGAAGGTGGACCAGCTGCCTGACGGGACGTTCCGGTGGACCACTCCCTCGGGCAGGAGCTACACCACCGAACCCACCAGGTACCCGATCTGACCGAGTGCGGCGATCCAGCCTGGCCGCGACTTAGACCGGAGCTTACGACTTCCCGGTCGGCTCATAGTGGCCGCAGCCAGCCGTCGATCCGAGCCTGGTAGTCCGCGGCCGGGCGCAGGCCGCGGCCGGCGGTCCGGGTGAGCAGGCGCAGTTCGAGGAGCCGGGTGGTGATGGCCGCGGGCACGGCGCCGGCCAGGTGCGGTCGCCGCTGGGTCCAGTCCAGGCAGGGCCGGGCCTGGACGCGCCGGGACCGGAGCACCGGACCGGGATCGATCCCGAGCTCGGCCAGCTTGTCCCGGCCCTCGTCAGTGAGTACGTGGCTGGTGCCCGTGTCGGTGCGGTGGCTGGTGCCCGTGTCGGTGCGGGTGTGGCCGGTGGCCGCTGGCCCGGGTTCCGCCGGGCTGAGGAGGCCGTTGCCGAGGATGCGGTCGGCCAGTTCTACGCCGAGGCGGCCGGCCAGGTGGTCGTAGCAGGTCCGGGCCTCGGCGATGGTCTGGTTGGCGCGGTCCTGGCGCAGCGAGCGGACCGGCGCGGGCGGCGCGATCCGGGCCATCGCCTCTAGGACCGCGGCCACCTCGGCCCCGGCGATCTCGTGGTAGCGGTGCCGGCCCTGGACGCGGACCCGGACCAGGCCACCGTCGATCAGGCGGCGCAGGTGGGGGGTGGCGGCCGCGGGCTTGAGCCGCGCGTGGCGGGCCAGGTCGGCGGCGGGCAGGGCTTGGCCGCCGGCCAGGGCGGCCAGCATCGCGGCCCGGGCGGGATGGCCGACGAGCGCGCCGATCGGGGCCAAGTTGCGATCGGAGCTGCCGGTGGCAGCGTCGGCCGCTGGGGCGGTGTCGTACTCCATGGGGCCGTCGTCTTGCATGGGGCCGTCGTCTTCCATGGGGCCGTCGTCTTGCATGGGGCCATCGTCACACGTGGACGTTTCACGCTGGCCTGAAGTATTGGGCGCTTACGTTCGGGTCCGTACGCAGTTGACCGCAGAAAGGATCCTGATCATGACCGAACGAATCCGGCCCGACGCATCCGGTTCCGCGATCGAGCGGATCTACGCCCAGTGGGACGACGCGCTCGGCGCCAAGGATGCCGAGGCGGCCGTGGCTCTCTACCACCCGGACGCCACCCTGGAGAGCCCGCTGGTCTGCCACCTGCTCGGCACCGACGTGGGGATCGTCCGCGGCGCCGCGGCCATCGGGGACTTCGTCGGGAACCACGTCTTCCCGCACCAGCCGCCGCAGCGGCGCCGGTTCCGCAGTGGCCTGCTCACCGACGGGAGCCGCTTCACCTGGGAGTATCCCCGGCAGAGCCCGGATGGCGACCAGATGGACATCGTCGAGGTGATGGAGGTGCGGGACGGGCTCATCGCGGCGCACCGCGTCTACTGGGGCTGGCTGGGGGTGGGGATGCTGCAGCGCGACGAGCACGGGCGCTGACCAGCATCGCTTGACAGGCCGGACGAGCCTGTGCCAGGTGCTCCGCCCGCTAGCGGGGGCGGCCGGCGGGCGGGATTTCGGCTGGCCGCGCCCGGCCCTGGCCGGGTACGAACGCGAGATGCTCAAGCGGGGGTTCGGCGCCGTGAGCGCCTCCCGCCGCTACCTGACCTTGGCCATTTCCCGTAACCCGGCGCTGCGGCAGACGGCCCTCGGGTTCTTCCGGCTGTGCGGAGCCGTTCCCCCGCTCGGGCACGCCGTCTTCGCGGACTGATCGGTGTTCGCTGACTGATGCTGACGGGCGCGGGTCCTGAGCTACGGGGTCAGCTGGTGCGGAGGTAGCTGAGGGCGGCGGCAACCCCGTTTGGCTCGATGGGTATGTCGGCCAGCTGCAGGCCCATCTCGATGCCGCACAATGCGCCGGCCAGGGTCAGGTCGTTGAAATGGCCGAGGTGCCCGAGGCGGAACACGCGGCCCGCGAGCCGGCCGAGGCCGGTGCCGAGGGACATGTCGAACTTGTCGAGGATGACCTGGCGGACCTGGTCCGCGTCGTGCCCGGGCGGCAGGACGACGGCGGTCACCGACGCCGAGTACTCCTGCGGGTCGGCGCACTGGACCTCGAGGCCCCAGCCGCGGACCGCCCGGCGGGTGGCCTCCGCGTGCCGGGCGTGACGCTCCCACACGGCCGGCAGTCCCTCTTCGTGCAGCATGGCGAGTGCCTCGCGCAGCCCGTAGAGCAGGTTCGTGGCCGGGGTGTAGGGATAGAAGCCGTGGTCGTTGGCGGCCAGGACCGGGCCCCAGTCCCAGTACGCGCGGGGCAGCGCCGCCGTGCCCGCCGCGTCGCGGGCCCGGGCGCTGATCGCGTTGAAGCCGAGCCCGGGCGGCAGCATGAGGCCCTTCTGCGAGCCGCCGACGGTGACGTCGACGCCCCAGTCGTCGTGCCGGTACGGCATCGAGCCGAGCGAGGAGATGGTGTCGACGATCAGCAGGGCCGGGTGCCCGGCGCGGTCCATCTCGGCCCGGATCTCCGGGACCCGGCTGGTCACGCCGGTGGAGGTCTCGTTGTGCACCACGAGCACGGCCTTGATCATGGCCCCGGTGTCGCCGGCCAGCCGGTGGCCGATCGCGTCCGGGTCCGCTCCGTGCCGCCAGTCCCCCGGCATCACCTCGGGCCGCAGCCCGAGCCGGCCCGCGAGCTGGGCCCACAGCGCCGCGAAGTGCCCGGTCTCGGCGATCAGCACCTCGTCGCCCGGGGACAGGGTGTTGACCAGGGCGGCTTCCCAGGCCCCGGTGCCCGAGGACGGGAAGATGACCACCGGGGCTTCGGTCCCGAAGACCCGGCGCAGGCCCGGCGTGATGTCACGGAAGAGCTGGGCGAATTCCGGGCCGCGGTGATCGATCACCGGGGCCGCGATGGCGCGCAGCACCCGGTCCGGGACGTTAGCGGGCCCCGGGATCTGAAGAAAATGCCGCCCGGAATGTACCGTCATGGGCTCAGTGCGCTTTCGTGGTATCGAATTCCGGCTGCATATCTTTCTCGGTGTCTCCCCGGCCGGGGTCACGTCTTGCGGCCGACGGCGCCGATCTGCGGAATTTCGGGGCCGCGGTTGATACCGGGGTCCGGATGCCAGTCGTCGACCAAGACCACGCCCGGCTCCACCAGTTCCAGGCCGTCGAAATAGCCGGTGAATTGCTCCAGGCTGCGGGTCCGGTACGGCACCGCGCCGGAGGCCTCGTACACCCGCAGGGCCTCCTCGAGCGCCGGGCTGGTGTCGACGCTGTCGTTGACGGCCAGGTAGCTGCCGGCCGGCAGGCCGGCCAGCAGGCCGGTCACGATCTCCTTGGCCGCGGCGTAGTCCACGACGTGACCGAGGACCCCCATCAGCGTCAGCCCGACCGGCTGGGTCAGGTCCAGCCACGTCGCCGCCTCGCGCAGGACCATGGCCGGGTCGCCCATGTTCGCGTTCACAAAATGCGTCGCGTTCGGCTGGCCGCTGGCCTGGCCGCTGGTCTTGACGCTGGCCAGCAGGTCTTGGGCGTGGGCCACGACCAGGGGGTCATTGTCGACGTAGACGGTCCGCGCGTCGGGCGTGACCTGGTTCGCGGCCTCGTGCGTGTTGACCGCCGTCGGCAGCCCGGCGCCGACGTCCAGGAACTGCCGCACCCCGGCCTGGCCCGCCAGGTAGCGGACGACACGGCCGAGGAAGGCACGGTCGGCCCGGGCGATGTCCACGATGCCCGGGTAGATCGCGCTGAACTGGTCGCCGGCCGCACGGTCGACCGGGTAGTTGTCCGTGCCGCCCAGCCAGTAGTTCCAGATCCGGGCGGAGTGCGGTACCGATGTGTCGATGAACGAGTCGTCGGCGGTCACGGGAAATCCCTTCATTAATTGAAAAGCCTCGCGGCGATCTTGAAGGAGAACTTCCGAGTCCGGCTGTTTCCCGGCATCTAGCCGAGACGATATCACCGTTTCCGTACGCGGCCGAGGAAAGCGGACCACTGGTCCGGGGTAAACGGGAGCACCGGGCCGGCCGGGTCCGTGCTGTCACGGACTCCGATACCGCCGCGATGCGGGCTCGCCACCTCGACGCAATTGCCATTGGCCAGGCTCAGCGAGCTTTTCCGCCAGCGCGGGCCCGGGTCGCCCTGATCGCCGGGAGCGCCGCACCGGGGACGGTGAACCATGGGAGGAGTCACGGCTCACCGTCCCCGGGCATGCAGCGTCCGCCGATCCCGGGGGCCGCCCGCCCGGGGTCGGGACCGAACGCGAGCGTGAAGTACACGGCCTTGCCCGCCGGAGTGCGGTAAAAGCCCCACTCGTCCGCCAAGGTGGCCACCAGGTGCAGGCCCCGGCCGGATTCCGCGTCGGCGGGGACGTCGGTCACCTCCGGCAGGGCACGCGACGGGTCGTGGACATCGACGCGGACCTGGCCGCCGGAGCAGGCGATGACGAGCGTGACCACCGGGGCCGCGGTGTGCTGGACCACGTTGGTCACCAGTTCGCTGGTGAGCAGGACCGCGTCGGCCGGGTCGACCGGGGCCTCCCAGGCGCGGATGGCCGCCCGGACCTGGTGCCGGGCCGCGGGTACCGCGGCCGGCCCCGCGGTCAGCCGGACGCAGTGGGACTGCAGTTCGGGCGGGCGGGCAGGCCGGGTCAGCGTCATCGCACTCATCGGGTTCCTTCGCGCGGTGGTCTAAGCTGGGCGGGGAGAGCGCTGACCGCTCTGCTGCGGTCCCGGGGAGCTCAAGGCCGATCGCACCGTCGTTCATCTCGTTAATGAAAATGGTGCTGCAACTTGCAGTGCAAGACATCGGTCAGCTGACGTATCTTGAGCCGCGCTCCGCGACTTTCCAATTACCCCTCGCGATCATCTAAGTAACTCCCCCATCACCAGGCCCGCCCGTGGGCGACATCCGGCGGCTAACGCCACTCATCGGCGTCATTTACAAAAAATATGGACGTCTTGTTTCTTTAGTGTCATGCTCGTGGTTATGGCATCCGCCCCCTCTCCTCGGTCAGCCACGGGCCGGCGGACTCAAGCGGAGCGCACCGCCACGACTCGCGCGGCGCTGCTCGAGGCCACCGTCCAGTGCCTGGTCACCCAGGGTTTCGGCGGCACCACCACGACCGAGGTGGCGCACCGCGCGGGGGTATCCCCCGGCGCCCTGCTGCACCACTTCCCGGCCAAGGCCGACCTGCTGTGCGCGGCCGTCGGGCACCTGTTCGAGCTGCGGCGGGCCGAGTTCAGGAAGGCGATGGCCAACCTGGGGCCTGGCACCGACCGGCGCGCGGCGGGCCTGGACCTGCTCTGGTCGATGTTCTCCGGGCCCGCGTTCACCGCCTGGCTCGAGCTCTGGATGGCCGCGCGCTCCGATCCGGCCCTGGCCGAGGCGGTCGTCCGGCTCGACCGCGAGTTCATCGCCGCCAGCGAGGACGTCTTCCGCGAGCTGTTCGCCGACGAGATAACCGCCGCCCCCGAGCTGGGGCGGGTCGGCCTCAGCCTGCTGTACTCGCTGATGAGCGGGCTGGCCCTGGCCCGGCAGCTCCCCGGCTACGAGCCCGCCCCAGCCCAAGGTGTCCTGGACGCCTTCAAGACGCTGGTGCGCACCGCCCTGCCCCTGCCGAACGGAGGTAGCGACAATGACTACCGCTGACCAGGCCTGGCTGTCGCTGCTCGGCCGGCTCAGCCGCCAGTCGGTCACCCGGCACTTCGACGCCTACGCCGACATCGACTGGGACCGCCCCGAGCTGGCGCTCGACCCGGAAGATCCCCGCTGGGAGCTGCCCGCCGACGATCCGCTGGGCGCGACGGCCTGGTACCGGGGGCTGCCCGCCGCCGACCGGGCCCGGCTCGGCTGCGAGCTGGTCGCCAGCAAGATGAAGATCGGCCTGGTCTTCGAGAGCATCCTGAAGCGCGGCCTGCTGGAATTCGTCTCGACCCTGCCCAACGGGGCACCGGAATTCCGCTACGCCTACCACGAGATCATCGAGGAGGCGCAGCACTCGCTGATGTTTCAGGAGTTCGTCAACCGCAGCGGCTTCGACGCGGCCGGGCTGCCCGCCATCCGGCGGTTCAGCAGCCGCCGGATCGTCCGGCTCGGGCGCCGCTTCCCCCAGCTGTTCTTCCTGTTCGTCCTCGGCGGCGAGGATCCGATCGATTACGTCCAGCGGCGCGAGCTGCGAGCAAGCCGGGAGCTCCACCCGCTGCTGGAGCGGATCATGCGCATCCACGTCACCGAGGAAGCCAGGCACCTGTCCTTCGCCCGCCACTACCTCAAGCGCACCGTCCCCGGGCTACCCGGGCGCCGCCGCGTCCGGCTGGCCATCGCCGCCCCGGTCATCCTGACCGCGATGGCCCAGATGATGCTGAAGCCGTCGGGGCAGATCGTGGCCAGGTACTCCATTCCGCGGCCGGTCATCGCCGAGGCGTACACCCGGAACCCGCGTCACCGGGCCGACACCGCCGCCTCGCTGGATAAGGTCAGGAAGCTATGCGACGAACTGGGGCTGATCCGGGGACCTTACCGCGTGCTGTGGCGGCGGCTGGGGCTCGAGGCGGGCGGGGCTTGAGGCGGACGGGGGGCGTGACAGCGGACTCGTTCGGTAGGCTGCGTTTCGGAGGGTGCGCATGAGCCAGGTGACGTCGCCGGGCAACGATTCAGCCCGGCCCGCGGCCGCGCGGATCTACGACTACCTGCTCGGCGGCAAGGACAACTACGCCGTGGACCGGTCCGCGGCCGAGCGGGTCCTCGCCGTCGCGCCGGACCAGCGGCAGCTGGCCCGGGCCAACCGGGCGTTCGCCATCCGGGCGGTCGGCGCGCTGGCCGAGGCCGGGCTCCGGCAGTTCATCGACCTGGGGACCGGGTTTCCCACCTCGCCGAGCGTGCACGAGGCGGCCCGGCGGGCCGACCCGGCGGCGCGCGTGGTATACGTCGACTACGACCCGCTGGTGCATGTTCACAACACGGCGCTGCTGGCCGAGGACGACAGGGTGGTCTCGGTCCAGGCCGACATCAGGCAGCCGGAGACGATCCTGGATCACCCGGACGTGGCGCGGCTGATCGACTTCGGCCAGCCGGTCGGCGTGCTGTGCGTCGCGGTGCTGCACCTGGTCCCGGACGCCGAGGACCCGGCGGGGATCGTCGCCCGGTTCCGCGACCGGATGTGCGCGGGCAGCTACCTGGCGCTCTCGCAGTTCGCCGGCGACAGCGACCCGGAGGCCATGGCCGAGCTGCGGGCCGTAGCGGCGGGCACGGCGGTGGAGACCTACTTCCGGCCGCGGGACCAGATCGGCCGGTTCTTCGACGGCTTCGAGCTCGTGCCGCCGGGCCTGACGGACGTGGAGCGATGGCGGCAGGACGACGCGGCCCCGACCCGGCTCAAGATCGCGGGGGCGGTCGGCCGGAAACCGTGACGGCCTGAGCTGAGACCTTGACGGCTGGAGCTGAGACCTTGACGGCCTGAGCTGAGACCTTGACGAGTAAATAGAACACGTTACAGTTTCTTGGGTGACCGACAGCATTACCTGGGAAGCTCCGGACGGCGATCACCCCGCGCGCCGCGTCTCGCGCCGCTCGATGACCGCCGTCGCGGCCGGGCGCAAGGACGAGTGGCTGGCCTTGTTCGCCCCGGACGCGGTGGTGCAGGATCCCGTCGGCCCGTCGCTGATGGATCCCTCGGGCGCGGGCCATCACGGGCACGACGGGATCGGGCGGTGGTGGGACAAGAACTTCGGCGCGGTGAGCCGGTTCCGCTTCCGCATCACCGATTCCTTCGCCAACGGGCCGTGCTGCGCCAACATCGCCAGCATCACGATGTGGCTCGGTGACAGCGGGGCCACGATGACGGTCGACTGCGTAGTCATCTACACCGTGGGCGACGACGGCCTGATCACCTCGATCCGGGCCCACTGGGAACCCGACCGCGCCATGGCCACCATCACTGCCCCCTAGCCGGCCCGAGAGGACGCCCGAGCGGGCGACACGGGCGAATTCTTGTGTGCTCGTGGGTGGATCCGTCGGAGGTTGACAGCTCGGCACGCCCGGCGATACGTTATTTGTGTGATAACTATTAAGAAACTTTACTATTAATAGTTATCACGAGCGGGAGCGGGAATTGCGTGCGGGTCGGCCGGGGCAAGACGCACCGGCCGGCCATCGGGCCGAGCTGCTCATGGTCTGGTCGCTGGCCAGGCTGTCGTGGCCCGGCTAGCGGGCCGGGAGGGCTTGGTTGACGTCCGGCCTGGCAGGTGCCCATCGACCGTACGGCTTCGGAGGAGCCATGAACCCGCTTCCAAGCACGTCACGTCCTCGTTCGCGCATGTCCCGCCGCCGGCTGCTGGCCGGGGCGGGGGCATGCCTGCTCGCCGCCGGGACAACCGGCGCGATCGCGGCCGCGGCCCTGGCCGCCACCGCCACGGCCTCGGGTGCGGTGAATGCCCGCGCCGTGGCGGACGTCCAGGCCGCGGCGCTCGGCGCTAACTGGTACGAATCGGCCCCCTACTACAGCACGCTGGACTCCAGCGGGCCTGACCTGGGACAGGTGATGGCGGCGACCGGGCAGAAGGCCTTCGAGATGGCCTTCATCCTGGCCGGCGGCGGCTGCACGCCGTCCTGGGACGGCACCGACCCGGTGTCGTCGGACACGCAGGTCGGGTCGGTCATCAACGAGGTGCGGAGCGACGGCGGCGACGTGATCGTCTCCGCGGGCGGCTACAACGGGACCAAGCTGGGCCAGGTCTGCGGGTCGGCCTCGGCCACCGCGGCCGCCTACCAGCAGGTGATCACCAAGTACGGGCTGCACGCGATGGACTTCGACCTGGAGGAGCCGGAGATCGAGAGCTCGTCGGCGATCGCCAACGAGCTCGGCGCGGCGCAGATCCTGCAGCAGAACAACCCGGGGCTGTTCGTGTCGATCACGATGCCGAGCACGACCACCGGGGCGAACTACTTCGGCGGCCTGCTCCTGGACGAGGCCAAGACCCTGGGCTTCACGCCGGACGACTACACCATCATGCCGTTCGACGGCGGCTTCAACGGCGCCTCCTCGCAGGTGACCGCGCTGCAGGACTTCCACTCGCAGCTGATGAGCACGTTCGGCTGGTCCAGTGCGCAGGCGTACGCGCACGAGGGCTTCTCCGGCATGAACGGGCGCACCGACACCGGCGAGTACTTCTACCAGAGCGACTTCCAGACCGTGCTGAGCTTCGTTCAGGCCAACGGGCTGAGCCGGTTCACGTTCTGGTCGGTGAACCGGGACCGGCAGTGCAACCCGCCGGACAACAACGGCTCTACCTCCAGCGAGTGCAGCAGCGTGACGCAGAACTCGTGGGACTTCACCGCCTACACGGTCGCTTTCGCCCAGGGCGCGCCGGTGACCTCGCCGCCGCCGTCGTCTCCCCCGCCCTCCTCGCCGCCGCCTTCGTCTCCCCCGCCGTCCTCGCCGCCGCCTTCGTCTCCCCCGCCGTCCTCGCCGCCGCCTTCGTCGGGGAACTGCACCGCGGCGGCCTGGAAGTCGAACCAGGCGTACGTGTCCGGCGACGAGGCCACCTACAACGGCCACGAGTGGACCGCCAACCAGTGGAACTACGACGAGGCGCCCGGCGGCCCGGCCGGCGCATGGAACGACGACGGGGCCTGCTGACCCAGCCCGAACGATATTTACCGAACGAAGAGGGCGCGCGCCTCGTCCAGGTCGCACGGCTGCCTGGGCGAGACGCGCGGCCCGGCTTCGGCCTGGACCTGACGGACGGGCAAGGACTGGTTACTATCAGATAGTGCCCGAACCTGACTTTTCCGCCGGGCCCGCGGGGGGCAGCGACGCTGCTTCCGGCGGGCAGCATTTGATCTCCTCGCTCGCCCGTACGCTGCTCCCTGACCAGGACACCGACCTCCTGCGCGGCCGCGAGGAAGCAACCGCATGGCTCCGCCAGGCGGCGCTGCTGCCCGACGAGGCCGGCCTGTCCAACTCGGAGCACGCCGCCCTGCTCCGGTTGCGGGACTCGGTCCGGGACGTTCTCGCGGCGCACGCCGCGGGCCGCGACGACGGCGACGCCGACGCCCGGCTGACCAGGGCGCTCGCCGACGGGCGCCTCGTCCTCACCGTCGGCCCGGCCGGCGTTCCCAAGCTGGCCAGCGCGGCCCGCGCCAGCTACCCCAACCTGGTGGCCGCGGTCGCCATCGCCATCGCCGAGTCCGGCGCGTGGCCCGGCGGCTGATTCTGCGGCTCATTCTGCGGCGGCTGACCGGGCGGCTGACCCGGCGGCTGACCCGGCGGCTGGCCGGGGCAGCTCCGGCCTAGCCGAGCAGCGAGGCGACCTGCCAGCTGGATACCCGAAGAGCTTTAGCCAGGCGGTCGCCTCGAAGCCCTTATCGGGGTGCGAGACCTGCACGGACGGGTAGTCGTCCGGGTTGATGTCCGTGCGGAACCCTGGCCGGACGTACTCACCGTGCAGGTGGTCGTCGATGATCACGCCGAACTACGCCCCTGGAGCCGCGTTCATCGCGTTCCGGAAGCCGGCCGCGTTGGACAGGCGCGCGGCGGCGATGAGCGCCGCGCCGGTCAGGCCGGTGCGGCCGCGTCCATGGTGAATGACAGCCGCACGCGCATCCTGGTAGCGGGTTACCGGCAGGTGGTGATCACCGATCCGCAGGCGCTGAGCGCGATCGCGGGCTCGCACGCGACGTGAGCCCGGCCCTGGCGTGAGCCCGGCCCGGGCGGCAACTCCGTCAAACGACGGGGTGGGACGCCGGTCTCTCACGCAGAGTGGGCGGCGGTGCGCCTCGGCTAGGCATGAGCGCAGAAGCAGCGCACCGTCCCGTGTCCAGCGCGAGGAGGGACTGTCCGTGGACAACAAGCCCCCCGGTATCCGCCGGCTGTGCGTAGCCTTCGCTACCGAGTCGTCGGACGGCGCGGACGTGGCCGGCACCGAGCAGCGGGCGGTCAACGCGTTCACCGGCGTATGCACGGCGTTCGGGCTGGACCGGATGCTGACCGACGGCTTCGGCGCGGCTGCGCGGCCCCGGACATCAGGAAACGGAGGCCCCCGGGGACTCCGGCCTGGCCTCCGCTCCTATTCCTGACTGACAGCTATCGCGAGCGGAACGCTATCGCATCGCTTACGACTAATTACATCCCGAAGCTGTCGAATTCTCCGTTACGCACACCGCCGAGAAATGAGTGCCATTCGTCCGGCGTGAACCGGAGAACCGCCCCGGCGCGATCTCGGCTGTTACGAACGCCGATCTCGCCTTGAGGTAGGCTTGCCACCTCGACGCAGTTGCCATTGGAGAAGCTCAGCGAGCTCTTGATCCAGGTAGGGCCCGAACCCGGCCCTTCCGGCTGATTTCCGGACGTAACTATTCCCACCGTTACTACCTCACTGATTGTTGGGTATTCTCCTGATCGCATGACTACGGAATGTAGTACTAATACTACTTTACGTAGTACTAATCACTAAGACTAACAGACATCACCAGTACCTTGGAATACTCCTCATCTCATGTAGCACAAATGCCATATGCATGTCTGCTGCACTCGTCGTGCATCTCGCACCCCAACCCGCGCGGACCTGGGAATATCTCGGGCAGGCGGGGAGAGTGGCCACTTGGAGCCTGCCGGCACGATGTCCAGGCCGACACGCCAGACCGGCACCGGGCCGGCACCGGGCCGGCATATCCGGCCGGCGGCAGGGGTGTCCGGCCGGCACCCGGGACTGAGGGCGGGGCCGGCACCCGGGACTGAGGGCGGGGCCGGCACCCGGGACTGAGGGCGGGGCCGGCACCGGGACTGAGGACGGGGCCGGCGCCGGGGGTGACGTCGGGGCCGGCGCCGGGGGTGACGTCGGGGCCGGCGCCGGGGGTGACGTCGGGGCCGGCGCCGGGGGTGACGTCGGGGGTCGGCGTCGAGGCTGAGCCGGCGCCCGCACGGCATCCGAATCGGCCAGCCGCCGCCCCGGCCGGCGGCGCGGCGCCCATGAGCCGTCTGATGCGAGCAGCGCGACGGCATGCGCCGACTGACGCGGACGGCATGACACGGCGCACATCTGACGGAGCAACCCGCCCAGCGACGCGGCACGAGGTACGCCTGACGGGGCGGGCCGGCACCCGGCCAGCGACGCGGCATGAGGTACGCCTGACGGCACGGCATGCGCTTGACGGGGCGAGACGGCTCGCGCCCTGACCGCCGCTAGCGCCCGGCCTAGCCGGCTGGAGTGGGCGATGACCATGATCGCGAAGATTTTTATATTAACAAACGATATGAACTCTTCGCGATCATGAAACTCGCACATGTGTGCGAACTATATCACCCCACCGGGGTCTTATGGGAGACGTCGTCGCGGCGATGTGGTGCTCGCGAGTCCCGTTCGCCTCTGGTGTCACGGCGGTAGGGGCTCGGTGGGCCCCTCGGTGCTCAGCTTGTAGTCACCGCCGGGTACGGGATCCCGGGAACCGGCTCAGGTAACACTGGCACCGCCAGCACCGCGATCTGAGCGCGGCGGGCCAGCTGTGACGACATGAAACTGGGCTTCGAGTGCGTCAGGACGCGCTGGAAGCCCGGTTTCATGTCGTTCGCCGCGCGGGTGACGATCATGACCAACTTGAGCTGAGTGGCATTGGGCGTGAACCGGGTGGATGCTGGTGCGCCGTGGCGCTGGGGACGATAGGGGAGCTGAGCAAGACAGCTCTTACGTACCCGGTGGGCCAACGACTTCCTGGGCTCATGGCCGGGGCGACAGGCGACGCCGGGATACGGGACCAGACGCGGGGATACGGGACCAGACGCGGGGATGGGGGGTTACTTGGGGGCCGCGGGACGGCAGGGGGAATGCGGTTAGGCGTTGGCGCGGTGGCGGGCGCCGGACCAGTGCGACTCGGCCGTCTCGAGGATGAGATGGCGGGAGGACACGGGGTCGAGCGAGGCGTCGGCGAGCATGCCGAACGCGATCCGGTGCAGGTAGGTCTCCCGCTCCCCCTCCAGGGTGAAGCCGGTCCGCAGGTGCTCGGTGCTCACCACGTCCTGCAGCATCGCGTCGCTGTCGGCGCCGAACCCGAAGATGACGAAGGACTCGCCGAAGACCGTGTGCTGCGCGTCCAGCGGCAGGATCTGCAGCGTGATGTTCGGCCGGGCTGCCTCCCGGGCCAGGCGCTGAAGCTGCTCGTACATCACGGCGTCGTCGCCGATCCGGCGCTTGAGGATCGATTCGTCGAGCACCACGGTCAGCTGCAGCCCGTCGCGGGCTAGTACCTGCTGGCGCTGCATCCGGACCCGGACCTGCCGTCCGATCATCCCGGGCGCTACCGGCTCGACCCGGCTGTAGCTGCTGATGATGTGGCGGGCGTACCCTTCGGTCTGGAACAGCCCGGTCACCACGTCGACGTGCCAGATGGCCATCGACGTCGCCTCGTGCTCCAGGCCGATGAACTGCTGGTAATCCTCGGACAGCGTGTCCGCGAACTCCTCCCACCAGCCCTTCTGGGCGGCATCCTCGGCCAGCCCGAGGAGCAGGTCACGCCGCGGCCCGGTGATCTGGTAGTAGTCGAGCAGCCGCTCGACCTCCCGCGGTCGCAGCCCGGTCCGGGCCCGCTCGTACCGGCTGATCTTGGACGGGGACCACTTCAGTGCGGCGGCGACAGCATCACCGCTCTTGCCCAAGCCTTCCCTGATCCCGCGCAGTTCGGCGGCCAGCCGACGGCGCCGCACCGTGGGACTTCCTGGCGCGATCATCGGGCGAGCCTCCTCGGGGCGCGCGGACGGGCTGGTGCGCCGGTCACGCAGGTTTCACGGAAAGAATTAGGGAAACCTTTAGCACACGTTACACCGACTATCGTAACTATGGAGCCCGTTATAACTAGTCACAACGGACTGGCAATTCGAGGACGACAACGGCACCGGGTACGGATCGGCCCTTGGGATGGCCGGATACGCACGCAGGCGATCCGCTCAAGCGGGTCGCCTGTGTCAAGTGTGATCAAGAGTAACGCATGACCCCGATCGGGCCTGCGATGCTGTCGTGGCCGGACGGGCTCGAGGTGCGCTTCAGCCTGGCTGGTTCAAGAGCCGGCCGATCGCCGAAGCCCGCGGGGCCTGGCCGCCATTCAAGCTTAGCTGTTCAGACCATTCAAGCTTAGCTGTTCAGACGTTTCCGGGAGTGCCGGTAAGCATACGACGGGCCTGCTGCGGAATTCCTGGATCAGCAGCAGGCCCTTTTCGTACTCGCGGCGGGATCAACCGTGAAAGAACGTGTTCGGAGTCGCCGAGGCGGCCACGGCAGTGGTGGACGCTTGGGCGGTCGTGACGAGGGCGGCCGAACCGGCCAGAATTGACCCGGAGGCGCTGAGTGCTAGAATGGCAGTGATAACGGTCCGACGTATGCGCATGATTTCCTCCATGGCATTTACAGAGGTCAGCAGCCTACTGCTGGCCTCCACCGACCCGCCCGGGCGATTTCTGAGTCATGTGGAGTTATTACCAGTTTCGGGCTATTACATACACATAGCGTAAGTCGGCGAGTACAGCATGTACAGTATTTTTCTACACTAAAACCTGCACACGCAGTTCTTATCGTAATTTACCTAACAATAGACATGAAAAAGTAATTGTAAGATGCACGGCAAAGTGCCCTGCAACTTTCATTGCATGCTGCGGAGAAGGTTCGGCGTTAGGTCGCGCAAGGAAACTTCGCATCACCGAATTAATGCCGAAATTGCCCGGCTTGTTCGATAAATGCCGTAGTAGTAAAGTTGCCCCATGCCCCCGGTGACGCCGGCCGGTGCACTGGTCGGCCGTGACAGCACGCTGACTTTGCTGATCGGGATGATAAGAGAGGTGTCCCTGGGGCGCGGCGGCTCGGTCCTTATCGAAGGCGAGCCGGGCATCGGGAAATCCGCGCTGGTGCGAGCGGCGGCAGCCGAGGCGCCCGACGCGGGCTGCCAGGTGTTCTGGGGAGCCGGCGACGAGCTGGGCCAGGCGCTGCCGCTGCTGCCGTTCCTGGACGGGTTGCGGGTCCGTGAGCCGTCCCCGAACCCGCGGCGGGAGACGATCGTCCGGCTGCTGCGCGGCGAGGTCACCGCGGACCGCGGCGCGGACGTGCCGGCCGTCCTGGCCGAGCAACTGCTGGCCCTGGTGACCGAACAGTGCGCGGTGCGGCCGGTCGTCTTGGTCATAGACGACCTGCAGTGGGCGGACCAGGCCAGTGTCATCCTGTGGGGGCGGCTGGCCCGCTCGGCCGGGCAGATGCCGCTGCTGCTGGTGGGGATGATGCGGCCGGCACCGCAGCGGGAGGACCTGCTGGCGCTGCGCCGGGCGGTCGGCGACGGTACCCGGCTTCAGCTGGACGGACTGACCGGCGAGGCGGTGACTGACCTGGTGACCGCCTTGGCCGGCGGGCGGCCCGATGACGGCCTGATGCAGCTGGCCGCCGGAGCGGCGGGCAACCCGCTGTACGTTACCGAGCTCGTCGCCGCGCTGGCGCGCGGTTCCGGCCTGATCCTGACCGAGGCGGGCACCGCGGTGCTGGCCGCCGATTCCGCACCGCGTTCCCTGTCGGCGGCCATCGCCGACCGGCTCGACTTCCTGACCAAGCCCGTGCGTGAGGTGCTGCGGGCGGCGGCCCTGCTCGGCATGGATTTCGCGGTGCCGGACCTGGCCGTCGTGCTGGGCCGGAACGTGGCGGACCTGGTTCCCGCGGTGGACGAGGCATGCGCCGTGGGCGTGCTGGCCGAGTCAGGCCAGCAGCTGGGTTTCCGGCACCCGCTGATCCGGGCGGCGCTGTACGACGAGATGCCGGCGCCGGTGCGCGCGGCCTGGCACCGGGACGCGGGGCGGGCCCTGGCCGAGGCGGCTGCCCCGGTCGACCGGGTGGCCCGGCAGCTGCTGCGGGCGGCCAGCGAGCCGGGCGGCCCGCTCGGGCCGGTAGACGAGTGGATGCTCGGCTGGCTGGCCAGCACGGCCGACTCGCTGGTCGGCCAGGCGCCCGGGGTCGCGGCCGAGCTCCTCACCCGGGCCGTCGCCGGTTTTCCGGCTGGCTCGGCCCGGCACGGCTGGCTGGCCAGCCGGCTCGCCGACGCCCTCTACCGTACCGGCGACACCACCGCGGCCGAGCAGGTGGTGAACCGGACGCTGGAGCACGCCACCGAGCCCGATCTCGTCGTCGACCTGCACTGGACGCTGGCGCAGTGCCGGATGCTGGCGGGCATGTCCGCGGAGTCGCTGGCCACGCTGGACGAGGCGCTGGCCGCGCCCGGGATCTCCGCCCGGCACCGTGCCCGGCTGCTGGTCCTCGCCGCGCGGACGCACAGCAATCTCGGCGAGGCGGCCCGGGCGGCCGAGGTCGCCGCGAGCGCGCTCGAGGCGGCGACCGAGGCCGACGACACCTGGTCCATGGGCTGGGCGCTGCACGTGCTGGCGATGGTGACCGGGGTGCGGGGGAACATGACCGACGCGCTGCCGTTGTTCGACCGGGCGCTGGCCGTCACCGAATCCGACCCGGCGCTGACCGACCTGCGGCTCCTGCTGCAGCTCAATCAGGCCGTGGCCCTGGGGAACCTCGACCGGTACCCCGAGGCGCTGGCCGCCGCCACCCAGGCCCGCTACCTCGCCGACCAGGTTGGCACCACGATGCGGCGGACCCAGGCGCACTGCGCCCTGGGCCAGCTGCTGTTCGAGACCGGCCGGTGGGACGATGCGCTGGCCGAGGTGGAGATCCTGCCCGAGGACCTGAAGGAACCCGGCGTGGCCTGCTGTGATTTCGGTATCGCGGCCATGATCTGCTTCCACCGCGGCGACATCGCCGCCGCCCGGCAGCACCTCGCCGCGGCCGCTCCGCACGCCGAGCGGCTCGGTCGCCGGACCATTAGCCCGCTGGCCCTGGCCCGCGGGCTGGACCGCGAGCAGGACGGTGCGCTGCCCGAGGCGCTGGCCGCGCTGACCGGTGCCTTCGAGGGCAGCTCGGAGGAAATCGAGGAGATCGAGGACCTGCTGGCCGACGCCGTCCGCCTGGCCGCGGCGACCGGAAACCTGACCATCGCGCGGGCCCTCGCGGACCATGCCGCGGCGCTCGCCGCTGGCTCCCAGACCCCGCACCGGCAGGCGGAAGCTCTCTACTGCCGCGGCCTGCTCGAGCACGACGCTTCCCGGCTGCTCGCGGCCGCGGAGAGCTACGCCGAGGCCAGCAGGCCCCTGCTGGAGGCGAAGGCGCTGGAAGCGGCCGCGGAAGAATTCGTCGACGCCGACGACCGAGAGCAGGCACGGGCCGCGTTCACCCGGGCCGTGGAGGTCTACACCGACCTGGCCGCGACCGCGGACGTTTCCCGGCTGCAGGCCGCGTTCCGCGCCCACGGCATCAGGCGCGGGCCGCACGCCAAGCACCGGCGGGCGCGCAGCGGCTGGGAGAGCCTCACCGCGACCGAGATCAAGATCGCCGCGTTCGTGGAGGAAGGGCTGTCCAACCCGGAGATCGCGGCCCGGCTGCTGCTGTCCCGGCGGACGGTGGCGACCCACGTCTCGCACATCCTGAAGAAGCTCGACGTCAACTCGCGCATCGATATCGCCCGGGAGTCGGCCCGGCGGACCATCCCGCCGCGGTGATCACCGGGGCGGGGACGGAACTCGTTCGGCTGAAAGTCTTTTATGGGCGGGGAAGGCGTGAGTGGGGACTGTGAGTCGCCGGGGGATTTGACCCACAGTCCCCACGCCTTACCCCCCGCGGGCCGCGTCCTAGGCCAGCCCGGACCGGGACGTGAGGGTGAAGTACACCGCTTTGCCCGCGGGGGTACGGTAGGAGCCCCACTCATCCGAGAGGCTGTCGACCAGCATCAGGCCTCGCCCGGTCTCGGCGTCGACCCGGGCGGGCGCCAGCACCGGCAGGGCCCGCGACGTGTCGTGGACGTCGACCCGCAGCTGGCCCGGGGAGCAGGTGATGGCGACGGTGACCGTCCGGCCCGCCTGGTGGGTGACGGCGTTGGTGACCAGCTCGCTGGTGAGCAGGATCGCGAGGGCCTCGTCGACCGGGACCGCCCAGGCGCAGATGGCCGCCTGGACGTGGCACCGGGCCTGGCCGACCGCGGCTGGCTTCGCGGCCAGGCGCACCTGGCAGCCGTGCAGTTCGGTCGGACGTGGCGGCGCCATCGCATTCATCGGATCTCCCTGGTGGAGCCGGGGTGGAGCCGGCCGGGCCGGTACGAGGGGCCCGTCGCCGCTTGCAAGAAAATAGTCCTGCAAGTTGCAATGCAAGACATCGGTCAGCTGACGGATTTTGAAGCTACGTCACCGGGGACGCCCCGGTCGCCCGGTCAGTCCCTGGTGACGGTGATGACCGTCCATGCGCCCAGGTGAATGCGGTCGCCGTGGCGCAGCGGCACGGTCTCCAGCGGCGGGACGTCCCGGCCGTTGACCCGGATGCCGTTGTCGGAGTCGGCGTCCTTGACGGACCAGATCCCGTCCGGCCCGAGGGTCAGCACGGCGTGCAGCCGCGACACGCCCGGGTCCCGGGGCGGGCCGGTCAGGTCGATCTCGGGCTCGACGTGCTGGGATACGCTGCGCCGCCCGATGCGGACCTCGGTGCCGGCGAGCCGGAACCGCCGCTCCGGGAACCGGTCGGGGAAGACGATCTCCCCCGCGTCCTGGTCGTTCGCCGCCTGCAGGCTGTCGTAGTAGCCGCGATCGGCCGCCACCACCGCGGTCCAGGTGGCCGCGGCGGCCGGCGGCACCCGGGGCGGCGCCGACGCGAACAAGGGGCTCTCGGCGGCCAGCTGCGTCGGAGCCGGGTCAGGCGGGACGGTGAGCGGCGACGTGGCCGCGACACGCGAGGGCGGCAGCCCGCTGGGAGCCCGGCCCGAGTCCGGTGTCCGCTGCGAGCCGACCCACCACGTCTGGGTGCTCGGCCGGACCGGGCGGGAGGGATCGTACGGGTCCACGCTGAGCGCATCGCGCAGCGCGTCGGCGAAGTCGCCGCAGCTGTCGTAGCGGTCGTCGGGTTCCTTGGCCAGCGCCCGGGCCAGCACCTGGTCGACGGCCTCGGAGAGGTCCGGCCGCGCCGCGGTCACCCGGGGCGGCGGCGCGGACAGGTGCGCGTAGAGCACCGCCATCGGCACCTCGCGCCGGAACGGCACCGAGCCGGTCAGCAGCGCGTACGCCACGCAGGCGAGGGCGTACTGGTCCGCGCGCCCGTCCACCTCCCGCCCGCTGATCTGCTCGGGCGCCGCGTAGTCCGGTGTCCCCATGAACTGCCCGGCCTGGGTCAGCCCGCTGACCGATTTCACGCCCCGGGCCAGCCCGAAGTCCGATAGGTACACGTGGGCCGGGCGGCCGGGAGCGGCGTCCACCAAGATGTTCGCGGGCTTGACGTCGCGGTGCACCAGGCCGGCGCCGTGCGCGGCGTCCAGGGCCGAGGCCACCGGCGAGATGACCGCCGCCGCCCGGTGCGGCCGCAGGCCCCCCTCGCGTTCGACGATCACCCGCAGGTCGTCGCCGGCCACGAAGCGCATCGCGATGTACAGCACGCCGCCCGCCTCGCCGGCGTCGTAGACGGGGATGATGTGCGGGTGGTCCACCGCCGCGACCGCCCGGGCCTCCCGGGTGAACCGCCGCTGGACCAGGTCGTCCCCGGCCAGCAGCTTCAGCGCCACCACCCGGCCGAGGCGCTCGTCCCGGGCGCGGTACACCGCCGCCATCCCGCCTACGCCGACCAGCTTCTCGAGGCGGTAGTACCCGGCTACCAGCACGCCGGGAGCCAGCCCGGTCAGCAAGCCACTGAGGTGCTCGGGGGAATCTCCGGCCACCACCCCTCCTCCCCGGCAGCCATCACCTGAATTCCTAGCCAGTGGATCACGCGGCCGACGCGGACAACGTCATCCCGACAGTACCGTCATCCGGCCGCGGCGGGCGGCCCGGGGCACCGACGTCGCTGCCGCCATTTGGGGCGCAGTCGGCCGCGTCCGGCCCGCCGCTACCTTTAATAGAACACGTTTCAGTTTTGGGCGGAGGTCGGCACATGGACGCGGCACCCCCGACGGTGACCGGGCTGCTGCAGGCCCAGGCCGGCCGTGAGCAGCCGGGACTGCTCTTCGAGGACCGGCGGTGGAGCTGGCGCGAGCGCGCGCCCGAGTTCACCGTGCTCGAGCCGGAGCAGGCCGCCGGGCTCGACGCCCGCCTTAGCGGCGGGTGATGCCGGGGACCTGCTCGGGGCGGGAGGCACCGGTGATGGCCTGTCGGTAGTTCATGCGTGACACGATATGGGGTGTGCCGCCCAGTCACGGAAGCGACCCGCTGGGCCTCGACCTGTCCCCGCGGTCCCGGCTGCGGCCGCGGGCGGGCGACCAGGCCCCCGGCGGCCGCCTGCTCGACCCGGAGACCGGCTCCTCCGTCTCGCTGCACGATGTGTACCGCGGCCCGCGGTTCACGCTGCTGCTGTTCGGGGGCGCCGACGCCGCGGTCGCCGGGGCTGTCCGCCAGGCCATCGACGCCGGGCTGGTGGCCTGCGTCACGATCCGGTGGCCCGATCAGCCGCCCGGGCCTGCGCTGGGGCGGGTTCTGGCCGACCCGCGGGGCCAGGTGGCCCGCGGGTTCGGCGCCCGGCCCGGCACCGTGGTCATGGTCCGCCCGGACGGCCACATCGGGCTGCACGCGCCGTGGAAGGACGCCGCCCGGGGCGTGGCCACCTACCTGCGCCGGGTCATGGCCGGCCCGGCCGCGTGAACCGGACCGGCCGGCTCGTTCGGTCGGGGGAATCGACCTGTTCCAGTACGGGGCGGGACGGATCGCGGGCCTGGTCCTGGACCGGCGGGCGGCCGTTCACCTTCTGAGCTGAGCTCAGCCGGCCAGCACCTTCCAGGGCAGGATGGGCAGGTCGCGCACGCGCACGCCCACGGCGTCGTAGACCGCGGCGGCGACGGCCGCGTCGACCCCGGTGGCGCCGAGCTCGCCGATGCCCTTCGCCCCGATCAGGCTGGCGGTCTCGTCGTACTCGTCGACGAACGAGACATCGAGGTCGGCCGGGATATCGGCGTTGACCGGGACGGCTACGTTGGAGAGGTTCTTGGCCAGCCACCGGCCGTGCACCGGCTCGGAGTCGCTCTCCTCCATGGTGGCCTTGCCCCAGCCCCAGATGATGCCGCCGGTCATCTGCGCGCGCGCCGTGACCGGGTTGACGATCCGGCCGGCCGAGTAGACGCCGACCGCGCGCCGCAGCCGGAGCAGGCCGAAGTCGGGGTCGACGCCGACCTCGACGAAGATCACGCCCCAGGTCCGCATGGCGTAGGGGGTGCCCTCGCCGTCCTGGCTGAACTCGCTGCCGCCGGGCAGGTCAAACCGGCCCTCGCCGACGAGCTCGTCGAGCCCGGCGGCAGCGAGCGCCGCCAGCGGGTCGTCGCCGCCCTGGCCCAGCTCGGCCAGCTGCTTGATCACGTCGCGGGCGGCGGCCGCGACCGCGCTGCCGGTGCCCATGGTGGTCGACGAGCCGTAGGTGGGCCCGGTCGCGGGCAAGTCGGTGTCGCCCCAGCGGATCTCCACCTGATCCGGGGAGATGCCGAGCTCTTCGGCGGCGATCTGGCTGAGCACGGTCTGCACGCCGGTTCCGATGTCGTGCACGTTGGCCTCGACCACGGCGCCGTCGCGGTGCAGCCGGACCCGGCCCGCGCTGGGGAACCGGAAGCTGCCCATGGAGCAGGTGGCCAGGCCGTGCCCGATCACCCACGGGCCGTCCCGGCGCGGCCGCTCATGACGGCTGCGCCAGCCGTAGCGGCGCGCTCCTTCGGCGTACGCCTCGCGCAGGCCGTTGCTCGACCACGGACGGCCGTCGGCGGGTGAGACCGCGGCGAAGTTGGCCAGCCGGACGTCGAGCGGGTCCCGCCCGGCCGCCTCGGCCAGCTCGTTCATCGCGCTCTCCAGGGCCCACAGCCCCGGGCCCTCGACCGGGGCCCGCATCGGCGTGGGCACGTTCAGGCTGACCCGCTCGATCAGCTGCCGCAGCCGCAGCGCGGGCACGGCGTACAGCGACTTGCTGGCCTCGGTGGACGGCTCGACGTGCGTGTCGGCCAGGGCCGCGTTGTTGACGACCTCGTGCTCCAGGCCGAGCAGCACGCCCTCGGCGTCCGCGGCGAGCCGGATCGTCTGCTCCATCCACGGCTGGTAGCCCACGTTGCTGAACTGGTCCGAGCGTCGCAGGTGCAGCTTGACGGGGCGGCCCGCCACCCGGGCCGCGGCGGCGGCCAGGATCTCGTGCGGCCAGATGTAGCCCTTGCCCCCGAACCCGCCGCCGGTGTGGCGCGCCACCACGTGCACGTCTTTCGCGTCGAGGCCGAGCGCACTGCTCACTACCGGGACGACGGTCGAGCTGGCCTGCACCGCGTCCCACAGCGTCAGCCGGCCGTCGTCCCAGCGCGCGACCGTGCCCGAGGTCTCCATGGCGTGATGATGGCGGGGCGGCTGCAGGTAGGCCTGCTCGATCCGGATGGCGGCCATCGCTCGGGCTTTATCGACGTCACCCTTGGTGAACACGATCTCGTCGTCGCCCATGGCGGGCTCGCGCCGGCCCTGGCCGATCAGCACCGGCGCCCCGGCCTCGCAGTCGACGACCACGGCGGCCCGGCCCGCTTCGGCCGCCTCGACCGACTCGGCGAGGACGATCGCGACCGGCTGGCCCTCGTAACGGATCCGGTCGTCGGAGAATGGCATCACCCGGACCGCGGACGGGGCCGCGAGCTCGGGGAAATCCGGCAGGTCGGCGGCGGTCAGGACGGCCGTGACGCCGGGCAGGACACGAGCCGCCGTGACGTCGACCCCGCGCAGCCGCCCGGCGGCGACCGGCGCGCCGACCAGGATCGCGTGCAGCACCCCGTCGGGACAGTGGTCGGCGGCGTAGCGGGCCGCGCCGGTCAGCTTTAGTGGCGCCTCCACGCGGGGACGGCCGGGACCGGCCTCGGTCGTGGTCACTGCGCACCTCCCGCTGCCAGCAGCGCCCGCACGGCGGCGTTGCGGGCCATGGTCACCTTGAACGCGTTCTGGGGCAGCGGCGCGGCATCGGCCATCGCGCGCTCGATGACCGGGGTCAGCGCCTCCCGGGTGAATTCGGTGCCCGGTAGTTCCGCCTCGGCGGCGTCCAGCGGCCACGGTCTTTGCGCCACCGAGCCGAGCGCGACGCGCGCCTCGGCGATGCGGCCGTCGTTGACGCGCACGGCCGCGGCGGCGGACACGATCGCGTACTCATAGGACGCCCGCTCGCGCACCTTGACGTAGGCCTGGCCGCCATCCGGGCGTACGGGGATCCGGTAGCCGGTGATCAGCTCGTCCGGGCCGAGCCGGGTCTCGCGCATCGGGTCGCCGTCGGCGGCGGCCTCCTGCTGGGTCAGGTGGAACTCGCGCATCGGGATCGTCCGCGGGCCGGCCGGGCCCAGCACGTCGGCCCGCGCGTCCAGCGCGGCGAGGGCGACGGCCGGGTCGGACGGCTGCACCGCCACGCAGTCCCGCGTCCAGCCGAAGATCGCCTGCCGCTCGTGCCGCCCAGCCAGGGACGCGCAGCCGCTACCCGGATCCCGCTTGCCGCACGGCCAGGGCAGCGGTTCCTCGGCGCGGAAGTACGGGCAGCGGGTGCGCTGCAGCACGTTGCCGCCGAGGGTGGCCCGGTTCCTGATCTGGGCGGAGGCCGCCTGCAGGCAGGCCGAGGCGAGCGCGCCCGCCATCCGGGTGACCAGCGGGTGCTCACCGACCTCGTTCAGCGTGGCGAGCGCGCCGATGCGCAGTTCGTCCCCGTCACCGGTGATGCCGCGCAGCTCGTCGAGGTCGCCGATGTCGACGACGCGGTCGGCGGCCGCGATGCCCAGCCGGAACCAGTTGAGCAGTTCGGTGCCGCCCGCTATCACCGCTGTCTGCGGGCCGGCCAGGGTCTCCACCGCGGTTTCGGCCGTGCCTGCCCGCGCGTAGGCGAAGTCCCTCATCGTCCGGCCTCCACGTGCACGGCCTCCACGTGCGCCGCGGCCAGCACGGCCGCGGTGATCTGCGGGTAGGCCGAGCAGCGGCAGATGTTGCCGCTCATCCACTCCCGGACGCTGGCGTCGTCGGCGGCGTGTCCCTCGGCGATGCAGGCCACCGCCGACATCAGCTGCCCCGGCGTGCAGTAGCCGCACTGGAAGGCGTCGTACTCGGCGAAGGCCCGCTGCACCGGGTGCAGCTCGCCGTCCGGGCCGGCCAGGCCCTCCACGGTGGTGATCTCGCGACCCGCGCACTGCACGACCAGGGTCAGGCAGCCGTTCATCCGGTGCCCGTCGACCAGGACGGTGCAGGTGCCGCAGGCGCCCTCGTTGCAGCCCTTCTTGGCCCCGGTCAGGCCGGCCTCCTCGCGGAGCCAGTCGAGCAGGGTGGTCCGGGGCGAGACGACGGTGGTCCGGTCGCGGCCGTTGAGCCGCAGCGTGACTTCCACGCGGCGGGTGAAGTCGAGCGTCATTGTCGTAGCCTGCCAGGTGGGGAGTCGGAGACGGAGGGTCCGATCTTGCGGTATTCGGGGATTACGCGGCGGGCGTGGCCGGGCATGGTGTCCGAGTACGCGGTGCTGAAGCCGGACGGGGCGATCACGACGACGGGCCCGGATCAGATCGGCATCGGGTTCAGCGGCCATCACGGGCTGGTCCGCGAGATCGACGGCCGGGCCGAGCGGTACGACGCCGAACCGGGTTCGGTGTACGTGACCGGAGCCAGCCCGATCACCTGGCTCGACGTCACCGAGCCGGTCGAGGCGCTGGAGATCTACCCGGACCGGGCGCTGGTCGGGCGGCTCGCCGGGGAGGGCGGGGTCAGCGCCGAGGTGCGGCCGTCGTTCGCGGTAGCCGACGGGGTCGTGTTCTCCGTCGCGTCCCGGCTGCGCCGGGCTCACCTGGCCGGCGAGGGGTTCCTAGCCAGTGAGGGACACCTGGCCGGTCAGGCGCTCACCGATACCGAGGCGAGCACGCTGGCGCACCTGCTGGTCCGGCACATGCTGCGCGGCTACGGCACCCGCCCGGCGCGGGGACGGCGCCCAGCCGGATGGCTGCCGCCCAGCGCCGTCGGCGCCGTCGGCGAGTACATCCGCGCGCACCTGGCCGACGAGATCACGCTGGATGCGCTGGCCACAGCGGTGAACCTGAGCGCGTTCCACTTCGCCCGGTCGTTCCGCGCGACGACGGGCATGCCGCCGCACGCCTTCGTGACCGCGCACCGGCTGATGGTCGCGCGTGACCTGCTGCTACGCGGCGGCACGAGCGTGGCCGAGGTGGCCTTCTCGGTGGGGTTCTCGAACGTGAGCCACTTCCGGCGGCTCTTCCGCCAGCGCTACGGGCTCACTCCGGCCGATCTGCGAATGTCAGCGGCCTGATCGGCTAGCTGGCGTACTGGGCGGGGGCGGTGGTGTAGGTCCGCCCGGCCGGTGTGTGCCAGGCCAGCACGCCGGGTTCGGGCTGTTCCAGCCACCAGCCCTCGGCTTGCTTACAGCGATGGTGGTGGCGGCAGAGCGGGGCCAGGTTGCATTCGCAGGTCTGGCCGCCCAGGTGGTGGGGGTCGGTGTGGTCGAGGTCGCAGCGGGCGGCGCGGCGGCCGCAGCCGGGTGCGGTGCAGGTGGTGTTGCGCGCGTTGACCAGGTGCCGGAGTGTGCGGCTGGGCCGGTAGCGGTGCTCGGCCCGGGCGTGATCACAGGGCCCGCGGATGACCGGGGTGAGTGTCTTGATCTTCAGGAAGTCCTGGAGCCAGCGCAGGGTGACGGGTCCCGGTGATCCCTGGCCGGGCGGCCACTGGCGGGATCCGGCGGCGCAAGCGTGGGCGGCGGCGGTGCCGTCGGGGTGCAGGGTGGTGACGCACCACCGGGTGGCGGGGTTGCGGGCAGCGGCGGCGATCAGGTCGCGGGTGTCGGCGTGGTCCAGGATCCCGAACCCGTCGACTTCGCCGGGCGGTCCGGTGTCGCTGTCCAGCGCGGTGTGCGGCACGGTGATGGTGATCATCGCGCCGGCGCTCGGGCCATCGGTACCAGTGGCGTGCGGGTCGCTCGCGGAGGGCTCGCTCGGGGCCGGGCGGGAGTCGCGTTCCTGGAGCAGGTCCAAGGTGGCGCGGACCTTAAGTTCCTCCCAGGTGCCGGGGACGCCGGCGTCGCGCAGGGCGCGGGCGCGGTCCTCGACGTGCTGCATCGAGGCGAGGACTTCCACCGGGGGCATCTCCCGGCCGGTGATCCCGGCGTTGCCGGATTCCTCGCGGAACGACCGGACCCGCGCTTCCCGGCGTGCCTTCTCCTTGCGCTTGCGGACCGCGTCGGGGTCGAGGCGCAGGACCAGCCTGGTGGCGGCGCGGCGCAGCTCGGCGTAGGTCTTGGCCTGGGCCGCCGAGGCCAGCAGCTCATCGGCCACGGCGGCGTCCTCATCGGACAGGACGCTGGTGCTGTCCTCGATGATCCTGACGTGGACCGGATCGAGCTTCCCGGCCGCCAGGGCGGCGAAGGTGACCGGGAGACGCCGGGCGACGGTGCGGGCGTACTCGATCTCCCCGGCGGCGGACAGCCAGGTCAAGCGGAACGCGGCGGCGATCTCGTCGGCGGCGAAGTCCGTGCGCCGTGGGCGGGACGCGAACTCGGCCAGCGCGGCCATTCTCGCCCACGCCAGCCGGGACTCCATCCGCCGGGTCCCCGAGAGGAACCCGATCAGCTGGTCATCGGACAGGCCTGCGAGGCCTTCCCCGTTCTCCCCGGCGGCCGCGCCCAGGACCATGGCCAGCAGCGGGCCCGGCGCCATGGTGTCCGCGCGGCCGTCTTCCGCGAACCCGTCCAGGTTCAGCTCCTCCGCGGGAAGGGTGACGTACAGGCCCTGCGGGATGCCCTCGTCCGCGTCCCGCCCGTCCCCGGGCAGCCCGGAGCCATCCGGCTCGTCGGGCTCGGAGGACAGCGCAGCAGACATGACTCACCTGGCCGGCTAAGGGAAGAGGATTCCGCGGAGACTTCCGCTACGGAACATTGTATCGTCTTACAAGATCAACAACTAGTATTATCGAATCTATTTTCCCCAACGGGTGAAAGCGGGCTCAGGCGTGGCACGATATGGACGTGCCGGGTAGTCACGGAAGCGCTGAACCGCTGTGGCGGGCGATCGCGGTCTACCGGTTCGCCAGCCTGGGCTACGCCGTGCTGCTGGCCATCCTCAACCGGGCCCACTACTCGCGGTTCGACTGGGCCTGGGTGGTCATCGCCGTGATGACGGCCTGGACGGCCGTGACGACCGTGGCCTACGCCCGCCCCGAGCGCCGTGCCCCGGTCCTGCTCGGCGCCGACCTGGTGGTCACCGCGGGCCTGCTGCTCAGCACCTTCGCGCTGCAGTACCCGCAGGCTGTGCGGCACGGGGTGATGCCGGTCACCGGGATCTGGGTGGCCGGGCCCGTGCTGGCCTGGGCGGTCCGTTACGGACGGCGGGCGGGCACGGTCACCGCGCTGATCATGTCCGGCTGCGACTTCGCGCTGCGCCACGAGGACATCACGGTGGTCCTCAACGGCGTGGTGCTCCTGCTGCTGGCCGGCGTGATCGTCGGCCACATCGCCAGGCTCGCCGCCGAGGTGGAGGCGGAACGCCAGCACGCCGCCGCGGTCGAGGCGGCCAGCCGGGAACGGGAGCGGCTGGCCCGCGGCATCCACGACTCGGTGCTGCAGGTGCTGGCGCTAGTGCAGCGGCGCGGGGCGGAGGCGGGCGGCGAGGCCGCCGAACTGGGCCGCCTGGCCGGGCAGCAGGAGGCGGCGCTGCGGACGCTGGTGGCGGCCACGCCGGCCGGCCGCGGCCCGGCGGCGGCGACCGGGGCTCCTGGCGATGACGTGGATCTGCGGGCCCTGGTCTTGCCGTCCCAGGTGGAGGGGGTGGTGGTGTCGGTGCCAGCCCAGCCCGTTCGGCTGGAAATGGGGGCGGCGGAGGAGCTGGCGTCGGCGGTCCGGGCGGCGCTGGACAACGTACGGCGGCACGGCGGTGAGCGGGCGCGCGCCTGGGTGCTGGTCGAGGACGAGCCGGGGCTGGTCACGGTGACGGTCCGGGACGACGGGCCGGGCATCGCGGCCGGCCGGCTGGCCGAGGCGGCGGCGGCCGGGCGGCTCGGGGTCAGCCAGTCGATCTGCGGGCGGCTGCGCGACCTGGGCGGCTCGGCCGACATCCGGTCCTCCCCCGGCGAGGGCACCGAGGTGGAACTGCGCCTGCCGCGCGTGGCGGTGGCGCCGGGCCGGGGCGCGGGCTAGGGTGCGGGGCGTGGGACAGGACGCGCCGATCCGGGTCATGGTGGTGGACGACCACCCGATGTGGCGCGACGCGGTCGCCCGGGACCTGGCCGAGGCCGGGTACGACGTGGTGGCGACGGCCGCCGACGGGGCGCAGGCGCTGCGGGTGGCCGGGGCGGCCCGGCCGGACGTGGTGGTGCTCGACCTGCAGCTGCCGGACATGTCCGGGGTCGAGGTGACCCGCGGCCTGCGGGCCGCCCATCCCGCCGCGCACGTGCTGGTCCTGTCGGCCAGCGGCGAGCAGCAGGACGTGCTGGACGCGGTGAAAGCGGGCGCGGTCGGCTACCTGCTGAAATCCGCGGCCCGGGCGGAGTTCCTCGACGCGGTGCGGCGCACGGCCGGCGGCGACGCGGTGTTCACCCCCGGGCTGGCCGCGCTGGTGCTGGGCGAGTTCCGGCGGCTGGCCGCGGCGCCGGCCTCGGACGAGGCGGCGGCGCTGCAGCTGACCGAGCGCGAGACCGAGATCTTGCGGATGGTCGCCACCGGGCTGTCCTACAAGCAGATCGCCACCCGGCTGGTGCTGTCGCACCGCACCGTGCAGAACCATGTGCAGAACACGCTGGGCAAGCTGCAGCTGCACAACCGGGTCGAGCTGGTCCGGTACGCCATCGAGCACGGCCTGGCGGACGAGCCGCAGTTACTCCGATAGCTCGCGACGGGACAGGCGGACCTCCTCGACGTCGAGGCGGGCCTGTATCTGGCGCAGCACGATGTCGTCGATGCGGCGCTCGTCGCGGAGCCGGAGCACGGTGGCGCGCTTGTGGCCCAGCACGGCCTGGCGCAGCGCCGTGTACTGCCGGTCGTACTGCAGCGCGGGCTCGTCCTCGGCGCCGTCGTCGCTGGCGTGCAGCACGCGCAGGTGCTTGGCGTACTCGTGCTGCAGCCGCTCGGTGATCGCGTGGTCGGTGCCGAGGTCGGCGGCAAGCTGCGGGATCGCGTCGAGTGCCTCCTCGGTGGCCTGGATCTGGGCGAGGTGGCGTTCGGCATCGGCCGAGCCGTCGTGGGGCAGCCGGGCCCAGCGCACCACGACCGGCATCAGCGGCGCCTGCAGTACCAGCGTCACCACGATCACGCCGGAGGTCACGAAGATGATCAGGTCGCGGTCGGGGAAGGCGCCGCCGGACGCGACCGTGTCCGGGACGGAAAGCGCGACGGCGAGCGACACCGCGCCGCGGAACCCGGCGATGCCGGTCACCATCCGGGCGCGCACGCCGACCCGGCGCAGGCGCTGCTGCGGGCGGCGGTCGAGCGCGCGGATCAGGTACGGCGCGGTGTTCAGCCAGGCGAAGCGCGCACCGATGACGGCCCCGCTGACGGCCGCGACCGTGATCAGCCCGCGCGACAGGGCAGTGCTGCTCAGGCCGCGCGCGGCCGACTGGAGCTGCAGGCCGACCAGGACGAACAGGGCTCCGTTGAGCACGAAGGTGGACAGCGAGAAGAAGTCCTGGGTCTGCTGGCGGGTGATCGGCTGCCCGAGCCGCGGCGTGACCTGGCTCATGGCCAGGCCGCACACCACGACGGCGAGCACGCCGGAGGCGTGCACCGCGTCGGCCAGCAGGAACGCGGCGAACGGGATCACGATGACCGACACGCCGATCAGCAGCGGGTCGTCCAGGCGGCGCCGTACCTGGCTCCAGACCCACGCGCTGAGCAGGCCGGCCACGGCGCCGCCGGCGTAGGAGAGCAGGAAGAGCCCGCCGACGTGCAGCACGCCCAGCTGATCGTCACCGCGGGTGACGCCCACCGCCAGTCCGTAGATGACCAGGGCGGTGCCGTCGTTGACCAGGCTCTCGGCGCGCAGTGTGGTCACCGTCCGGCGCGGCAGCGCCCCGGCCAGCACGCCCACCGCCGTCGCGTCGGTCGGCGCGACCGCCGCGCCGAGCACCCAGGCGGGTCCCCACGGCATCCCCATGGCGTGCGCGGTCGCGGCGACCGCCCAGGCCGTGGCGATGACCAGCGCGGTGCTGGCCAGCACGATGGGACGCAGGTTGCTGCGGATCTCCCGCAGCGACGTGGTCAGGCTCTCATAGAACAGCAGGGCGGGCAGGAACAGGAGCAGCACGACCTGCGGCGGCAGGTGCACCTGGCGTAGCGCCGGGGCGAAGCCGAGCAGCGCGCCGCAGGCGAGCTGGAGCACCGGCGGGGCGACCCGGATGCGGCGCGCCAGCGCCCCGCACACCAGCACCGCCGCGCCCAGGATGACGACGAGTTCGAGACCGAGCAGGGGTCCCTCCCAGGTGAGAACGGAACCGTACGCCGCCAGTCAAGCACGTTGCCTGGGCTCAGCTAAGCTACTCATGAGTAGCTTAGGAAGTCCGGTTGAGTACTCGCGCCGATGACGTACGGGGCACCGCGCCGCGAGGCTGGGGCCATGACTTCTTCCGCTACGGCCGCCGCGGGCGGCCTGTACAGCTTCAAGTCCTGGTACGCGGGGCGGCTGGCGCCGGTGCGCCACCGCCTGGTGGCCGCGGGCGTGCCGCCGTGGGCCATCACGCTGGCCGGGATCGGCTTCGGCGGCGGTGCCGGCCTGGCGCTCGCGCTGCTGCGACCCGGTCCGGTGGCCGGCGTCGTGGTGGCGGCGCTGCTGGCGGCCCGGCTGGGGTGCGCCAATCTTGACGGCGGGGTGGCCCGCGAGGGGAATCGGGCCACGCCGTTCGGTTCGGTGCTGAACGAGCTCGGTGACCGGGGCGCCGAGCTCGCCGCGCTGGCCGGCTGCCTGGCGTTCGCACCGGCCGCGCTGGTCGTGGCGGCGGCGCTGGCGGCCACGCTGCCCTCGTGGGTGGCGCTGGCGGGGGCGGCGGCCGGCCTGGGCCGGGTGCAGGGCGGCCCGGTCGGCAAGACCGAGCGGTGCCTGCTGCTCACGCTGCTCGCCTTCCTGGGTTTCCCGGTCGTGCTGCTGGCGGTGCTGGCGGGCGGGTCGGTGCTGACCGCCGTGGTCCGGCTGGCGCGGCTGGGTCGGCGGGCGCGGTCGTGAGCGGGGCGGCCGGGATGGCGGCGGGGCTGGGCGGGGTGCTGGCGGTGGGCGGCGTGGCCGCGCTGGCGTCGCGGAACGCCGAGGTGATCCGCAAGTGGCGGACCTGGGCGGTGTCCGCGCCGCTGGTCGCCGGGTGCTTGTGGCTGGGCGCGCCGGGCGCGGCGCTGCTGGCGGCCGGGCTCGGCGTGACCGGCGCGGTGGAGTACGGGCGGCTCGCGCGGCTGCGGGCCGGCGACGTCTTCGCGGTCGTCGCGGCCGCGGTGGTCTTGCCCTTCGTGGCCTGGCGGATGCCGGGTGAGCTGGGCCGGGTACTGGCGGGCGCGGCGCTCGCGGCGGCGCTGGTCCCGGTGCTCGGCGGGGACGCCGCCGCGGGGGCGCGGCGCGCCGCGGCCGGGATGTTCGGGGTGATGTGGCTCGCGGCGCTGAGCGGGATGGTGCTGCTGGGGAAGGCAGCGCTGCCGCTGGCCTTTGCGGTGTCCGTGGCCGACGTGGGCGCGTGGTGCTGCGGGAAGGCGCTGGGCGGACCGGCGGTGTCGGCGCTGTCGCCTGCCAAGCGGTGGAGCGGGGTGGCCGGCGGGGTCCTGGCCGGCGTCGCGGCGCTGGCCGCGGTGGCCGCGCTGAGCGGCGGCGTGTCCTGGGACGGCTTCTGGGGCGGTGGCTTCTATGGCGGGGTGTTCACGCTGGGGCACGTGATCGCGGTGGCGGTGGGAGCGCCGCTGGGTGACCTGCTCGAGTCGATGGTCAAGCGCGGCGCGGGGGTCAAGGACGCGGGGCACTGGCTGCCCGGGTTCGGCGGGCTGCTCGACCGGATCGACTCGCTGCTCGTGGTGCTGGCCCTGGCGGTGATCCTGTGAGGACCCGTATCGGAGCCGGTGCGCGGAAAACGCTGTGGCGGGTGGTGCTTGGCGTGACCGGCGGGCTGCGGGTTTCCGGAGCGGCCGCGCTCCCGGCCGGGGCGTGCGTGATCGTGGCCAACCACAATTCGCACGCGGACACGGCGGCGCTGATCGCGGCGCTGCCGGCCCGGCGGCGGCCGGTGGTCGCGGCGGCGGCGGACTACTGGTTCGCCGGCGGGGTCCGGAGCTGGAGCGGCCGCGTGCTGTGCGCGGCGTTCCCGGTGCGGCGGGCCGGAGGCGGCGGCGCCGACCTGGCGGCGGCAGCCCGGCTGCTCGCGGCGGGACACGACGTGATCGTGTACCCGGAGGGCACCCGGTCACGGGACGGGCGGATCGGGGACTTCCATCGCGGCGCGGCCCGGCTGGCGGCGCTGGCTGGCGTGCCGCTGGTACCGGCCGGGATCACCGGGACGAGAACGCTGCTCCCGCCGGGCGGCTCCGCGTGCCGTGCACGGGTAACCGTCCGCTTCGGTGCCCCTCTTGCCCGAACCCCAGCCCTGGTTTCGGCGCCGGCGGCAAGACCATGATCATGGCCAGAAATGGCCACATAGAGGCCGAAACCTGCCCGCGATCATGAACGAGACTCGCAGGGTGTGGTGGAGGAGGTAGCCGATGAGGCTCAAGTGAGGGTTGTGGCGCTGGTGGGCGGTGAGTGATTGGCCGGGTGGCGGGTGGGTAGGAGAGGGGCAGGGCTGGCGGGATCTGGCGGGAAAGGAACGGGTGGGGCGGGGTGGTTAGCTCTGGGGGGCGGAGCCGCCGGTGGCTAGGCGCATGAGGTCGGTGTCGAGGTCGATGGCGGTTTCGGTGCCGCCGTCGCTGCCGTACTCGTGCTGGTAGCTCTGCCAGGACTCGTCCCTGATGGCGCGGGCGAAGCCGCTCTCCATCAGCAGGATCAGCTCGAGGGCGGCGCGGTCGACGCGCTTGGCCAGGGCGGGGTCGCTCCAGTCCTCGGGGGCGGCGAAGACCGAGGTCGGAGCGGCCATGGTGCGCAGGAAGGCGAACAGCGGGCGCATCTGGTCGTCGGCGACGAGGGCGTGCCGGGCGGTGCCCGCCGTCGCGGCCAGCACGACCGGCTTGCCGATCAGCAGGTCGTTGTCCAGGACCTGGAAGAACGAGGTGAACAGGCCGCTGGGGCCGGCCTGGTAGACCGGCGTGCTGGCGACGATGCCGTCGGCCTGGCGCAGGACGGTGATGGCCTGCTCCAGCTTCGGCGAGATGAGCTGGGAGGTCAGCGCGGAGGCGATGTCGGCGGCGAGCTCGCGCAGCTCGATGACGCTGGCCGTCACCACCTTCCCGCGCCGGGCCGCCCGCGCGGCGGCGCGGCTGGCGATGCGGTCGGCCAGCAGCCGCGTCGAGGAAGGGTCGCTGGTGCCGGCACTGATGGCGGTGAGCTGGAGTCGTTCGGGATTATGGGGGGCGGTCATGGGATCGGGACCTCGTTGGTGTCACGGACGGTCATGGGTGCGGCGGCTAGCTTGCGGCACAGCGTTTCCAGGTGGGTGAGTTCGGTGCTGGTCAGGCCGGCGGTCATGGCCTGGGCCACGTCGCGGGCGTGGCGGCGGCCGATGCGGTGCTGCAGGTCGCGGCCGGCCGCGGTGAGCGCGAGGCGGACGCCGCGGCCGTCGGCCGGGTCGGGGCACCGCTCGACCAGGCCGCGTTCGGCCAGCCGGTCGACCAGCCGGGACAGGGCCGGCTGGCTGAGCAGGACGTGCCGGCCGAGGTCGCTGAGGCGCTGCGGCCCGGGGCACTTGGACAGGCTGTAGAGCACGTCGTACTCGCGCATCGAGACGTCCTGCCAGCTGTCGCGCCCGGCGAACTGCTTCATCAGCACGGCGTGGGCGGACAGCAGCGCCTCCCACGCGTCGTTGGCGAGATGCCGGCTTACCGTAGGGGCGGCCATCACAGGTCCGGGTACTCGGCCTGGAACTGCGGCTCGGAGTCCTGGTACGGGGACGCGCCGGTGACGTTGTCGCCGCGGTTCGCGTTCGGGCGCGGCTGGCGCGGGCCGGCCTCCCCGTACTTCGCCTTGACCAGGCCGGCGTGGGTGGGGCCGGCGGGCGTCTCGGGGTCCTGGCGGGCGGCGATCTCCTTGCGCAGCACCGGCACGACCTCCTCGCCGAGCAGGTCGAGCTGGTCGAGCACGGTCTTGAGGGGCAGCCCCGCGTGGTCCATCAGGAACAGCTGGCGCTGGTAGTCGCCGAAGTGCTCGCGGAAGGTCAGGGTCTTGTCGATGACCTCCTGCGGGCTGCCCACGCTGAGCGGAGTGAGCTTGGCGAAGTCCTCCATCGACGGGCCGTGGCCGTAGACGGGCGCCTCGTCGAAGTACGGGCGGAACTCCCGGATCGCGTCCTGGGACCGGCGGGCGATGTACGCCTGGCCGCCCAGCCCGACGATCGCCTGCTTCTCGCGGCCGTGGCCGTAGTGGGCGTAGCGCTGCCGGTAGAACCGGATCAGCCGGATGTAGTGCTCCGGGGGCCAGAAGATGTTGTTGGCGAAGAAGCCGTCACCGTAGTACGCGGCCTGCTCGGCGATCTCGGGCGTGCGGATCGAGCCGTGCCACACGAACGGGGGAACGTCGTCCAGCGGTCGCGGGACGCTCGTGAACCCCTGGAGCGGGGTGCGGTACTTTCCCTCCCAGTCCACCACGTCCTCGCGCCACAGCCGGTGCAGCAGGTTGTAGTTCTCCAACGCCAGCGGCAGGCTCTCCCGGATGTCCTGGCCGAACCACGGGTAGACCGGGCCGGTGTTGCCGCGGCCGAGCATCAGGTCCATCCGGCCCTTGCTCAGGTGCTGCAGCATCGCGTACTCCTCGGCGATGCGCACCGGGTCGTTCGTCGTGATCAGCGTGGTGCTCGTGGTGACGATCAGCTTCTTCGTGACCGCCGCGACGTAGGCCAGCAGGGTCGTGGGCGAGGACGAGAAGAAGGGCGGGTTGTGGTGCTCGCCGATCGCGAACACGTCGAGCCCTGCTTCTTCGGTTTTCTGCGCGATCGTGCAGATCGCCTCGATCCGCTCCGCCTCGGATGGCGTCTGACCCGACACCGGATCACGGGTGATGTCGCTGACCGAGAAGATCCCGAACTGCATGATTCCTCCTGCGCTCCCGGCCAGGCCAGCGGCCCGGCGCCGCGCTTTCGACGACTTAGCTGTATGCGTTTGCATGTATCTCAACCGGCCCGGCGGTGAGGCTATTCCTCCCGGCCCCTCCTACGGAAGCACCTCGCGGGGCGCAGAACGAACCGGTTGGTACGGATAGCGAAAACCTGCTGACTGCGGAGCGTGGCTCGGCATACGCTGCCGGTATCCCACGCATGCAATTTCATGACGTACATGTGCGCGGAGGTGGTGGGAATGCACGGACCTGCCCACTGGGCCTGCGGACGCTGTTCGGTGCGGTGGCTGAACCGGCATGCGCTCGTGACCCTGCCCGAGCGGATCGAGGAAGCCAACGCCAGCTTGGTAAGCGAGCAGCTGCTGTCCGTGGTCGACAGTGACGTGCTCGTATTAGTCCTCGACATGACCGTGACCGCGGTCTGCGATCACGCCGGCGGCGACGCCCTGTCCCTGGTGTACCAGCGGGCGATGGCCAGCGGCACCGAGCTGCGGCCGGTGGTCACCGACCAGGGCGTACGACGGGTGCTCACGGTGAGCGGCGTCGGCCGCCTGGTCCCGGTGTACGCCACGGTGGCGGCGGCGCTGGCCGCGACCAAGCCGGGCGACAACATGGCGGTGACCAGCGGCGACCCGGCCCGCTGGCCGGGAAGCCGGGGCTCGGGGCCAACCGCGGCGCCGGCCTCCGCGCCTGGCTGATGCGTCAGGCGACCGGGTGGGCGCTGGGCCGGCCGGGGACGTGGGGACCGAGGTGGCGCTGCTGGACCGGGACGGCGTGATCGTGTCGGTGAACCGGGCCTGGCGGGCGTTCGCGGCCGCTAACGGCGGCGATCCGGCCCGGACCGGGCCCGGCGTGTCGTTCCTTGACGTCTGCGCCGCGGCCGCGGGCGACCCGGTCGCCGACCAGGTGGCCAGCGCCATCCGGGACGCGCTGGCGGGCGAGCTGCCGGGCTCGCTGACCGTCGAGGTGCCCTGCCACCACCCGGGCACCGAACGCTGGTTCGACATGCTGATCTCGGGCCGCCGGGACGACCGCGGGCGCATCGTCGGGGCCACCGTCACGCTCTCCCTGACCAGGGCGCAGACGCGGGCCCTGCTGGCAGCTGGCCCAGCGCTGGAGACTACGGGCCTCGGCGGGGAGCTGACCGAACGCCTGGCCGGGGTGGCGCGGATCCTCGAGGAGAGCGCGGCCCAGGCGTGCGCGAACCTGGCCGGCCCGCTGCGCCGGGCGCTCGGCGAGCTGGACGCGGTGATCAGGGACGCGCACACGGCCATCGGACCGGGCGACGCCGCGGCTGGCGGCTAGACGGCTAGACGGCTGGCGGGCGACAACGGGACCTGGGCTAACGGGCGCGGGCGGTGCTGGCGGCGGCGGAGTAATCTCGGGTCTGGCGTCATGCCGAACGGCGCCTGGCGCGGCAGGCTGGGCACCAGGTGTGACCCGATCCGGGCCAGCGTCTTCGCCTGGGCGGCCGGCATCGGCATGGCCAGCAGGTACCCCTGGCCGAGCTGGCAGCCCATCGAGATCAGCAGGTCCCGCTGGACCTCGCTCTCGATGCCCTCGGCGATGACCTCGAGCCGGAGCGTCCGCGCGATCTGGACGATGCCCTCGGCGAGCGCGAGGCGCTGTTCGGAGAACGCGATCCCGTCCACGAACGACTTGTCCATCTTCACCACGTCGATGGGCAGTTCGCGCAGGTAGGACAGGGAAGAGTAGCCGGTGCCGAAGTCGTCGATGGCCAGCCGCACACCGATGGCCTTGAGCTCGGCCAGGTCGGCGTGCATCCGCTCGTCCCGGCGCAGCAGCACGCTCTCGGTCAGCTCGAGCATCAGCGCGCCGGGTTCGAGCCCCGAGGTGTCCAGGACGCGACGCACGCCGTCGACGAAGCCGGGCGCGCCGAACTGGCGGGCCGACACGTTCACGCTGACGTAAAGCCGGCGGGGTTCGGCGCGCCAGCGCGCCAGGTCGGCCGCGGCCCGGGCCAGCACCCAGGAGCCGAGCGGCACGATCTGGCCGGTCTCCTCGGCCAGGGAGATGAACTGGTCGGGCTGCATCATCCCCCACTGCGGGTGCGGCCACCGGATGAGGGCCTCGAAGCCGGCGAGCTCGCCGCTCGTGAGGGCGACGATTGGCTGGTAGGCGAGGGTGAACGAGGAGCAGGCCACGGCCTCCTGCAGGGCGGCCTGCAGCTCCCGCCGCCGGACCAGGCCGGCGCTCAGCACCGGCTGGTAGCGGCGCCACTGCCGCTTGCCCGCCGCCTTCGCCGCGTACAGGGCCAGGTCGGCGTGCCGGAGCAGTTCGTCGGTGTCGGCGCTGTCGGAGGTGGTGGCGATCCCGACGGTGACCGTGGTCAGGACGGCCCCGGCGACCAGCGCGAACGGCTCGCTGAAGGCCTCGACCACGCGGCCGGCCGCGGCCTCGACCGCGGCGGAATCGGTGGCGGCGGTAATGAGCAGCGCGAACTCGTCGCCGCCGAGCCGCGCGGCCATGTCGCCGTCGCTGATCAGCCCGGACAGCCGCACGCCGACGGCCACCAGCAGCTCGTCGCCGACGCCGTGGCCCATCGTGTCGTTCACGACCTTGAAATCGTCCAGGTCCACGAAGAGCACGCCCACCGTGCTGCCTTCCCGCCGGGCGGCGGGGACCCGCCGCGAGATCCGGTCCTGGAACATCAGCCGGTTGGGCAGCCCGGTCAGCGCGTCGTGGAAGGCCTGGTGCTTGAGCTTCTCCTCGAGCTCGCGCTGCTCGGTCACGTCCCGTACGGTGAGCACGATGCCGGCCACCGTCGGGTCACTGCGCAGATCGCTGGCCCTGACCTCGACCTGGACGCTCAGGCCGTCGTGCCGGACGATGCTCCGGTCCACGTAACCCGAACCAGAACCCGCGCCGACCCGCGGATCGGCCAGGAGGCTGGTGAGGTCGGCGCGTTTCCCGTTGGCCACGAGCTCCCACGCGTAGGTTCCTTCGATGGAGATGTCGCCGAAGATGCTCGCGGCCGAGGGCGTCGCGTACCTGACCTTCGCGTCGTCGCCCACGATCAAGATGACGTCCGAGGTGTCCTGGACCAGGGTGCGGAAGTAGGCCTTGTTGCCCTGCCGGATGACCTCCTCACGGAGCATGATCCGCTCGATGGCCAGGGCCGCCTGGTACGCCAGGATCTCCATCGTGCCGGCCAGGTCGGCCAGGACACGCTGCTCGCCGAACACCGCCAGCACCCCGTTCAGCGGATCGCCCGACGGGCGGTCCCGGAGCGTCAGCGGGCAGACCAGCATCCAGCCGCAGCCGGGCACCAGGGCCTGAGCCGGTTCCGGCAGCTTCGCCACCGGCTCTAGCAGCGGCTTCGAGCCGGTCGTCAGGGGCAGCCACACCTCGGTCATCGCCCCGAGCTGGCTCATCGGCTCCGGGCGGGCCGACGTGGCGGTCGCCGCGCGGAGCGTGCCGTCGGCCCGGACCGCGAGCAGCACGTCATGCGGCCGCTCGCCGAGCAGGCCGTCCGTCGCCGACCTGACCGCCGCCGCGGCCTGCTCGACGGTGACCGCGGCTACCAGGGCGACCCCCGCCTCCCGGACCGCCCGTTCCCGGCCCAGCGCGCGGCGGTGCGAGACGGCCACGTCCCACAGCCGGGACAGCACCAGCAGGTACAAGATGGCGGAGAACACCGCGATCACGGCATCGTCGGCGCCGCCGAACCGGATCGAGTGCGCGAACAGGACCACCGGGGCGATCAGCGAGCCGAGCAGGAGCACGGTCAGCCGGGCCGGCGACACCTCCGCCTGCTGGCTGGTGGCCGGCTTGGTGAGCTCGGTCATCGTCGGGTGCAGGGCCGCCAGGCCCCAGGCGGTGTAGATGACGGCCCAGCCCAGGTCGATGACGGTCCCGTTGCGGAACGTTCCCGGGTTGTACAGCTGGACCAGGCCGTACGCCGTATCCGAGGCCAGCTCGCCGACCATGCCGAGGGTGAGCAGCTGGACGCACCGGGACTGCCACGAGCCCGGCGCCAGCAGCCGGGCGATCATGGCCAGGGCCAGCACGTCGCCGAGCGGGTAGCCGATGGCGACGCTCTTCTGCAGCCAGGACAGCTCCGGGTTGTTCGCGTAGGGCAGGATCAGGTAGATCCAGGACAGCAGGCCCAGGCCCGCGGTCAGGATCAGCGCGTCGATCAGGCTGCGGCGGTCCCGGTCGGGGGTGCGCCAGCGGATGAAGATCAGCAGCGCGAGCGCGAGCAGCGGGTACTGCGCCAGGTAGAGCGCGTCGGCGAACGAGGGGAAGGGCAGGTTCGGGGCGACCAGGAAGCTGACCGCGCCGGCCGAGGAGCTCGCCTGCGCCGCGGCCAGCAGCAGCCAGGGCGCCTTGCGCGCGGGCCGGTTCAGGATCACGCCCGCCACGATGCCCGCCGCGGCGCTCAGGCCGACCAGGCCCCACGACTCGGCCCGCAGGCCCGGCCAGAGGTAATACACCACGACGAGCGCGGCCATCCAGGCGGCGTAAGCGCCGAGCACACGATGCCGTGATTTCACGGCATTCCCCCCATGATCGTATTTATCCTCCTGAGCGGCAGCCCCCAGGAATACCACTGTATTCATTCATTCCCCCTGCTCATCGACGCAAGCACGCCCGCACGCTGCGGTGCGGCGTTATTGAGCAGAGAATTAGCCCGGTTCTCACCGTTTTTCCCGGCCGGCCAGGACATCCCTGGGGAACGCTTTCGTGGGCACCGGGAACGATCCAGGAAAAGCCGGGATCGGCATTGCGCCACCCGGGTCAGGTTCGTACCGAGATAATAGCCCGGCAGGGCGCCCGCCGTCCCGGCGCGACCGCGATTGCCGCCGCGGACGCCCGGCTGACGCCCGGCGCGTCCGGTCAGTCGCCAGCCCGCTGACCGGCGGGCGACGGCGACGCGGCCGCGGAGCCTCATCCGCGGTGGTGAATATGACGCAGCGAACGGTGGCGAGGTTGAGGGGTTTTGTCCGCATTGTTCCCTCGAATCGGGGCTAAGCTGCGCCCCATGGGACCTAGCTCGGTGCTTGATTTCCTGGCCATGATCGACGCCAAGGAGCGCCTGCCCGGCGGGTCCTTCGCCATCCTCGACGAGGCCGACCGCGGCACCCTGGAAGGGCTGCTGCGCATCTACCACGAGCAGGGCCCGACCGCGGCCCTGGAACGCCGGGCGCGGACGTTCCTGATCTCGTACCGCGAGCTGGACAAGCACGCCGGCGTGCTCGACGCGGCCGAGCGCGAGCGGCTCGCCCGGATTCTCGGCGAGCCGCCGCTGGCCCGCCAGCCCCCGGTCGGCCAGCCGCCGGTCGGCCAGCCGCCGGTCGTCGGGCCGCCCGCGGTGGCCTGGCGCCGGGGCACGCCGTGGCGCTGGGTGAGTGCAGCCGGGTTCGCCGTCCTGGCGGCGGCCGGGCTCGGCCTCGGCGTGGCCGGCCATGTCAGCTCCCACCAGGCCGGCCCGCCGCCGGCGGTCCAGGGACGGACCCTGCCCGACCAGCAGTCCGCGCCCGGGGGGACCGGGCTGCAGAACCTCAACCAGGAGTACGGGCCCTGGCGGCAGCTGACGCCGTCCGCGGCGGACCCGCGGACCGGCAGCCCGGCCCTGCTGCTGCTCCAGGACGGCAGCTATGACGTGTCCGGGCGGTGGACCGTGCCGGCCGGGGCGCCCGGGTGGCAGCGGGCGGCCGCCAGCGAGGTCGCCTCGGTCCGGATGGTCGGGGACCACGCCGACCTCACCGACGCCGACGGCGGCACCTGGATCGTGGGCATCGGCCAGCCGTTCGTCTTCTCCGCCACACCCGGCACCGTGCTGCGAGTCGACCCCGGCGGCGAGGTCTGGTCGCTGCCCCTCGCGCAGGCGACGGCGGCGCGCCGTTCGCTGGGGAGGTAGCCGTGGGTGCGGAACTCGGCATCTTGTGGGCCCTGGCCTTCGGCGTCCCGGCGTATCTGCTCGGCGAGATCCGCCGCCGGGCCACCCACCCGCCGTCGCACGGGGGCGATGCGCGCGGGGCGACTCGTTCGGTCCCTAAAGGCCTGGTCGCGCGGGTCATGCAGGCGGCCGGCTTCGTCCTGCTCCTGTTCGTCTTCGACAGCCTGGCCTTCTACTACGGCAGGCCGATGACGACGCTCGGCGGCCTGGTGCCGCTGATCCTCGTCAACCTGGCTCTGGTCCTGGTGCTCTGCGTGCTGCGCGACGTCGGGCGGCACGTCGTCAGCGCCGCCAGCCCGGTCGTGTTCGTGCTCGCCGTCGCCTGCGGCATCATCTGGATCGTCGGCCACAACAGCGGCCACGACGCGTACCGGGCCTCGCACCTGGTCAGCGTGACGGTCGAGCCAGGTGACCGGCTCCCGGCCAGCAGCACGGCCAACATGGTGATCGTCTCCCCCGACATCGCCACCACGAAGGCGTCCCAGGCGATGGCCACCGGCCTGGCGGGCCAGCGCAACTACAGCACCTACCTGGAGCTCGGGCCGGCCACGCTGCAGTACGTGGACGGCCAGATGTGGTACGTGTTCCCGCTGGAATTCGACGGCGCGGGCAACAAGGCGAGGCTGCACGCGGTCGTGCCCGGGTACATCATGGTGTCGGCCGAGGACCCGAACGCCGTTCCGGTCGAGCACTACGACGGCGCGTACTCCATGGTCGTCAGCCTGGGCGGGGGCCAGGGCAGCGAGCCCGACCGGTGGGCCTACGACCACGGGTACCGGGGGTACCTGCTGGACGATCCCACGCTGGAACTCAACGACCAGGGCCAGCCGTACTACACGGTCACGCTGCTGCGGCCGCGGCTGGGGTGGACGTTCATGGCCCCGGCGGGGCTGCTGGTCATCGACGCGCACACCGGCCAGATCACGCGGTACCCGCTGGGTCACGCACCGGACTGGGTGGACCGGGTGTACAGCCAGTCCGAGGCGGAGGACATCGCCAACTGGTACGGCGAGTACTCCCAGGCCGGGTTCCAGGGGGTCGGCAGCAGCAACGCCAACCGGTTCCAGATCTCCGGCGCCCCGGTCATGGTCTACACCGGGACCGCCCACCCGGCCTGGCGGATGCTGCTGACCAGTCATAACAACGACAACTCGGTGTCCAAGATCATCGAGATGAACGCGGCCACCGGCGCCATGGCGATCTACTCGCCGCAGCGGCCGATGGGCATCGAGAACCCTGTCTACCAGGCCTTCGACAACGGCTCCGGGGTCGGCGCCTCGCTGGTCAAGGCCAATCACTACCAGGCGGTCAACCTCACCCTCCACGTCATCTACGGCCACCTCACCTGGATGGCGACCTACGAACCGGAGGGCACGAACCCCAGCTTCGTCGGCGTCGGCTTCGTCGACGCGTACGAGGCCACGGCGAACAACGTGGTGTTCGGCAACAGCCGGTCGGCGGCGCTGCAGAACTACCTGACCCAGCTGTCCGGCGAGAGCACGGCCAACGGCAGCGCCCCCGAGCAGGGCGGCCAGGTCCAGACCGTGACCGGCAAGATCGCGGAGGTCGGCTGGGACATCACCGGCGGGCAGAAATACTGGTACCTCACCCTGGCCGGCGACCCCAGCCACGTGTACGTCGGCACGGTCTCCTCGGTCGGCCCCGCCCTGGTCCTGGCCCAGGCGGGTGACCCGGTGACGATCACGGTGCTGGACGTGGGGATCCAGGAGTCCACCCGGACCATGCAGTCGTTCACCGACACCCACGTCCCGCTGCGCTCGGCTGGCTCATGACGGGCCGTTCGTGACCGGCTCGGACGCCACGCTGCGGGACGTTTACTGGATCGGCGGCGGGAGCGGGGCGGGCAAGTCCACCGTCGCCCGCCGGCTGGCGGACCGGCACGGCCTGCGCCTGTACGCCACCGACGACATGATGGCCGGTCACGGCGGCCGGATGCGGCCGGAAGAGAGCCCGTTCCTGCGCGAGTTCGCGGCCATGGACATGGACGAGCGGTGGGTCAGCCGCTCGCCGCAGGCCATGCTGGAGACCTTCCACTGGTTCCGGGGCGAGGGGTTCGGGCTGATCACCGAGGACTTGCTGGACCTTCTGGGCACGGGGCCGGGGGTCATTGCCGAGGGGTTCCGGCTGCTGCCGCGGCTGGTGCGGCCGCTCCTGGCCGATCCTCAGCACGCCGTCTGGCTCTTGCCGGCGCCCGGCTTCCGGCGGGCCGCGTTCGAGGGCCGGGACCTGCCGCTCCAGTTCTGGCAACGGACCAGCGACCCGGAGCGGGCCCTGCGCAACCTGCTGGAACGCGACCGGCTGTTCACCGGCCGGCTGCGCGAGGAAGCGAGCCGGCTCGGGCTGCCCGTCATCGACGTGGACAGCACGGTGACTGAGGATGAGCTGGTGAGGCGAGTGGCAAAGACGTTCGGCCTAAACGGGTTAGAGCGTCATAGTCGACCGTAGTCGATAACTATAGTCGTCTCAATTAGCGTCTGAATAAGCGCTTTCAGCGCTGAACTTGACGCAAAAGCGAATATCCACCCCAGCTCCTCCGGCGTAACGCCGTGGGCGTGGCGCGGAATGCGGTAATCCGCTAGCCTGTGCGCCGAAGCTGAGCGCGGAGGAATGCGTGGCGGAAGATTGGGTCGCGGTTGCCGAGGCCATTACCGGGCGCATGCGCGAGCTTAAATTGAGCCAGCGTGATCTCGCGGTGCATTCGAACGTATCCGTGGCGACCATCCGGGAAATTCAGCGGCACCGGATCAGCCGGCGCCGCAATCCGCGGACCCTGGAATCGCTATCCGAATCGCTGGGCTGGCCCCGGCAGCATCTCGACGCCGTTCTCAACGGCCGCCTGCCGCAGGACCCGGTCGAGCCGGATAGGGGCGAATCCGACCTGAGGTCCCGGCTCGAACGGCTGGAACGGCGCCTGGACACGATCGTCGACGTCGTTCACCGCATCGACGCCAAGATCGACATCATCATCGATCTCCGGCCGGGCGAGCCGGATCACGATGATCCCGCGCCCGGGCCGGAAGCAGCGGGAACCCCGGCTGGGATTCCCGCCGCCAGGTCCCGGCCTAGTGGGCCACGTCCAGCCGGATGAAGAACCCGCGGGGCGCGGTGGGGCGGCGACGGCGGGGTTAGCTGGCGCCTAGGCCGAGGAGGAGGCCTTCGGCGGCGACGGCGGGGGAGCTGGTGATGAACATCGGGATGCCGGCGGCGGGAGCCGTGATCGTCTGCAGGAGGCGGCCGCCGTCGAGGCTGCTGACGGTGCCGAGCAACTGGCCCTCGGCGACGGTCTCGCCCGGCCGGACGGCCGGCTCCACCAGCCTTCGTCCTCGCAGCGCAGCCACAGGAAGCGCTGGAGGTAGGCGGGCGGCGGGGTGGGGCGGGCGGCCGCCGGGACGGCCATGCCGAGCGCGGCGAGGACTCCGTCGAGACCGCGCACGTGGGCCTCGACGGCGGCCTGTTCGACCAGGCCGCAGCCGCCGGCTTCGGCGATGATCGCGGGGATGCCGGCCTGGGCGGCGGCCTGGCTGGTGGAGCCGCCGACCGCGCGGCCGGGACCCGGGGCCTGGCGGATGACGTAGCGCAGGCCATAGGCGGTGGCCAGCTCACGGGCCCGGTCCTCGGCCGGCCCGGTGTCGTACAGCGCGAACGGCTCCAGCGCCTCGACCATGTCGCCGGCGTGCACGTCGACCAGGGCGTCCGAACCCGAGATCAGCTGGGTGAACGCCGCGTAGGCGAGCCGGTCGGAGAGGGTTCCGGCCGGGTCGCCGGGGAAGCACCGGTTGAGGTTCTTGCCGTCGTCGGGGACGATGAACGGGCTGCGGGCGCGGAACGAGGGCAGGTTCAGCACCGGCACCGCGACGACGCGGCCGCGCAGTTCCCGGTCCTCGAGCTGGCGGGCCCACTTCCGGACGCCGTCCATCGACGCGTACTCGCAGCCGTGCACCCCGGCTATGACGGTGAGCCGCGGGCCGTCTACGGCGCCGGTCAGCTCGATGACGGGCACCTCCAGGCTGGCCAGCGTGAGCGTGTGACGGCGCGTGGTCGTGGGCATGCGTCGGTCCTCCTGGGCTGGGTCGGCGTGGGCGGGGTCGGCGTGGGCGGGGTCGGCGTGGGCTGGGTCGGCGTGGGCGGGGTCGGCGGGGTCGGCGTGGGCGGGGCCTGGGCGGCGATCAGGTACTCGGCGGCCTCGGCTACCCGGAGCAGGGCGGTGTCCGCGCCGCGGCGGCCGGCCAGCTGGAGGCCGGCCGGGAGAGCGGCACGACCGGCGGGGACGTGATAATCCGGGAGCCGATGAAGCTGGTGCCGCGGCGGTCGGTGGCGTCTCCCCTGGCTAGCTTCTGACCTCGCGGACCACGCGGGCGTGCTCCCGCATGGTCTCGGTGCCGTCCGCGCCCGGCTGGCGGCCGAACCCGCAGTACATCGCCACGCCGAAGTTCTCGAGGTAGCGGGAGGCGGTGTCGTGCCGGCGCCGCAGCCCGGCCGCCCCGTCGACCGGCAGCACGATGCCGAGGAAGACGCGCGCGTCGCCCGGCTCCAGGTCGGCCAGCGGCCGGAAGAAGCTCCGGTCCTCGCTGCGCAGGTAGCGCGGGCCGGCCAGGTGCAGCCAGTCGACGGTGCGGCCTGAGTTCGCGACCGCGAAGTTCGCCATCCGCACGAGCAGGCCCATGTCGCGTGCCTCGTACATCGGCCACTCGGGGAAGGTCCCGTAGCACAGGTGGTAGCCGACCAGGACCTCCGCCGGGATCAGCCGGGTCAGCCGGGTGACCGGGCCGGCGAAGCGCTCCCACGCGCCTTCCGGCATCCAGGCCAGCACGCGCTCGATGTCCTGGGTCTCGTAGGCCAGGTCCCACTGGATGGCCAGTTCGTCCGGTGGGATCGCGGCGGTCAGCCGGGCCAGTTCGCGGGCCACCAGGTCCTCGTACGCCCGCGCCGCCACCGGGTAGTCGGCCTCGATGTCGGCTTTGAAGCCGCTCAGCGCGCTGGACGGGAACGGGAGGCCGACCTGGAACCTGATCCCGGCCGGGATGACGTTTTCGGCGCGCAGCGCCCTGAACACCTGGTAACCGGCGATCGCGTCGTCGATCCGCGGCCAGGAGTCCCAGTGCAGCTCGGTGACGCCGGGCCGGATGCCGAACACCGGCGTCTCGTAGGCGTGCCGCGGGATCCCGGTCGGCAACTCGGTCTCCTGGGTCACGACCACATCAGGGTTCGGCCGGACGAGCCGCTCGCGCTCGTAACCGACCCAGGCCGAACGAGGTCCGGTCTCGCCATCCGGCAGCGCGAACACGAGTCCTTCGTAGAACTCCGCGGCCGCCCGCAGCGCCGAATCGGCCGAATCGGCTGGCAGGCTCCCCACCAGCAGCAGCTCACTGTCCACGCGCGGCGCCATCGCCGCCTCCTTCGCCGGTCCGCGGCAGCCCCGTGACAGCGATGTGAAAGGGCGCCCGCCTAGGTTGCTGTGTCTTGCGACAGGACGATACCCGTGGGAGCGGTGCAGATACGGCGTCTACTGGTCGCCGGCGAAGACCGCGTCCGGCTCGGTCCCCGCCGTGTTCAACCTGAACTGAGTTCCAGGGGTGCTAAGGCCGGGCCGAACGTGCGGTCCGTCCAGGACGCCATGAAATCCCGGAGGGCGGGATCGGAGGCCAGGTCGATGGCCCGGCGCCCGCTGCCGTCCCGCAGCCGCGGGTCGGCGCCGCCGCGGAGCATGTTCCGGACCGCCGCCGTCTGGCCGAGCCGGGCCGCCTCGTGCAGCGGCCGGGTTCCGTCCGGCGCCGGGGCGTTGTAGTCGGGCGGGCCCAGGCCGAGCCGCCGGCTGGCCAGGAAGATGCGGTTTCCGCCGCGCTCTCCCCAGGTCCCGGCCGCGTCGTGGCGGACCATGGCCACCAGCTGCGCGGCCGAGGGCCAGCTGCCCAGGAAGGCCCGGACCTCACGCGCGGCCGGGCCCGGCAGGTAGGTAACGACCGTCTCGCCCGAGCCGGGATCGGAGATGACGAACTCGCCGGGCAGGTAGCCGCGGGCGAAAGCGAGGACGCGATCCAGGTACGGCTGGGTCAGCCCGTCCTCGGGAGCCTGGCGCAGCTCCCAGTGGTGCGGCTGGCCCGCGTGCTCGAAGTCGATCAGCACCCGGCTGTCGCGGCCGTCGGGTGAGACCACGTGGCTCGTCCGCAGCCCGGCCGGCCGCCAGTCGCCGCCGGTCACCCCGGCGAACGAGAGCACCAGCCGGGCGAAGTCGGCGCCGTCGCGCGGGCGATCGTGGCCGGCGCCGAGAACGACCCGGGCGCCGGGACCGGGGGCGACGGCACCGGCCAGCACCCCGCCACCCCAGTCCTGGAGCGGCTCGCGGGCGCCGATGTCGGCGAACCGGGCCGGCGCGGCCGGGTCGAGGATGCCGTGCCGGTCCAGGATCGTGAAGATGCCGTCTCGTATCCAGACCGGTCGGGGTGCCTCCCAGCGCTGCTCCCACTCCGGCTGCTGACGCCGCCACTGGTCGTGATCGACCTGGTCCCCAGAAGCTCCCGAAGCCTGGGCCCGGACGTAAGCGCGCAGCCGATCCCGGAGAGAGTCCACTGCGGAAAGCATGCCGTACCAGGGCAGGCTTGCGCGCCCCGTTCGGGGAAATCGATTGCAGGTGTCGCTTCCGTGCCCGTCTCCACACAACCACCACACGACCATCAGGCCGCCTGCACCTCGGCCCGATTATCTGTCGATAGCTGTTGCGGCGCGGCGGAGATGTACGGGTCCGGCCCGCCACGGCTCCGGTCACCCCCGGACGACTACCGCCGTGTCGTTCCGGGGGTGGCCGGCATTCTTGCGCGCTAGCCGACGAGTCCCGGCTTCTGGCCCGGCGGCAGCCGAGGCCACAGTGACCGCTGAGCCTTGAGCTGGCGTCACGCGGCGGCCTTACGTGGAGGATCCGGCCTACGCGGAGGATCCGGTACCCCCTGGGGGCCAAAAGTCTCCACGTAAGCCTTATCCTCCACGCTATTTCCGGCGTGGTGGGATGGATGTGTTTAGGGGGATTCGCGTGACGCTTGTGACTTAGCTCGCGGGCGACGGTTGCTCGCGGGGGCAGTTGGCTCGCGGGGGCAGTTGGCTGGCCGGGTCTCGCGGGGCTAGACGGGTCCCGGGGGTCAGAGATCGTGGAGAGTTAGGGTGCGGATACGGAGGGCTAGTTGGAGGTCGAAGCGGAGGTCGGGGTCGCGGAGCTGGTCGCCGAATAGGTCGTGGATCTGGCGTAGGCGGTAGCGGACGGTCTGGGGGTGGACGTGGATCCGCTGGGCTACCTCGGCGGCGTTCTCGCCGAGCTGCAGCCAGGCCAGCAGGGTCTCGGCGATCCGGTCTCGTTGGGTGGGGCGCAGGCTGGCCAGCGGGGCGAGGCGGCGGCGGCTCAGGGTGGCGGCCAGGTCTTCGTCGGCCAGGATCAGCAGGGTGGACAGGTGCTGGTCGCAGCGGATGGGACCGCAGCCGTCCGGGATGATCCCGGCCTGGGCGAGTGCCCGCGCGTGGCGGGCCCAGCGCAGCGACTGGGCGGCGCGGGCGAGCGGGACGGACGGGCCGATCGTGGCGGTGCGGCCGCGCAGGGCCGGATGGTGCAGGGCCCGGTCCAGGGCGGCCGGGCGGCCGGGGCCGTCGGGATCCGGCACGAGCAGGCACGGGTCGGCGGCGGTCCAGTCGGCGAGCACGCCGGGGGGCAGCGCAGCCGGAGGCGGCAGCGCAGCTGGAGGGGGCAGCGCACCGGAGACGGCGCACCCGGAGGCAGCGCAGCTGGCGGCGGCGCGTCCGGGGGTGGCGTGTCGGGCTGGCGGTTGGTGGGGGGGTGGCTGGACAGGAGGACTACGGCGACCTGGGCGGGGAGGAGCCAGGCGGCGGCGCGGGCTTGGGGGGCGAGCTGGTCGGGGCGGGGTGGGGGGTCGGCCAGGATGAGGGCGAGGAGCCGGCGTTGCTGGTCGCCGGTGGCCTGCGCGCGCGTGTCGGTGTAGCCCTGGGCGCAGGCGGCGGCCAGGTCGTCCAGGTAACCGAAGACGGCCTCGCCGACCCGGCTGAGCTCGCGGTGGTCGAGGCCGGCGCTGGCCTCGCACAGCCAGCGCCAGGCCACCCGCGCGCCGACCCGCAGCGCGTCCTGCAGTCCGTCGAGGGTGCGGCCCTCGTGCGCGGCCGTGCTGCCGATGACCCGGAATTCTTCCAGGACGGGCTCCATCGAGCGGTCCGGCTGGGCGACGTGCCCGACGAAGCTGGCCACGGCGGCGGTCACCGCGTCGGCCAGGCGCTGCTGGCTGTCGGAAAACGCCGGACTGGCGTCCGTCCCCGTCGTCGCGCGCTCTAGCATCATCACTCACCGCCTGGACGCCGTGTTCCGCCCCGCGACATGACCGCACCTTACGTTACCAGTAGGTAACTTCTGGTGTCACGGGTGCGGCCGGCGGGGATCGAGCAGGGCCTGGGTGGCCTGGACGGCGACCTCGGTGATGCCGCCGATGTCACCGCCGTCCTCGCCGGTGGTGGCGATGAGCTCGCGCAGCCCGCCGAGCAGCATGATCATGAGCTGGCGGGACGGCGGGGTGACGCCGGCGGCGCGCAGTTCCGGGCCGGCCGCGAGGTCCTCGATCAGCACGATGAACGCCTCGAGCCACTCGCGCTGCAGGTGGCGGGCGTCCGCGCCGAGTGAGGGCAGGTCCCTGATCCAGCTCAGCGTGAGCGCCAGGTCGGACTGGGCCACCGCGATCCAGGCTTCGACGGCCTGCCGGATCTGCGCGTCCCAGGGCGCGCGCCGGTCGACCGCGGCCGCGATCTGGCGGACCATGGCCGCGTTGGCCTCCCGCAGCAGCGCGATGTAACAGGCCTGCTTGTCCGGGAAATGGGCGTAGAAGGTACGGCGCGAGGTCCGGGCGTGCCGGACCACGTCGGCGACGGTGGAGTCGCGGTAGCCCCGCTCCCGGACGGCCGCCGCCATGCCCGCGAGCAGCCGCTGCCGGAAGTCCTGGTGTTCCGCTTCGGTTCCGGTCTTGCAGACCATGTTACTCCCGCGTACCGTTTGTCTGGTACGCAAGCGTACCGCCGGTGCGGTCAAGGAAACAGCCCGCAGGAGGACAGATGGCCACGAAGCGCAGGTCCATCGCCGGCCAGCCCGCGATGATCACCGGGGCCGCCTCGGGTATCGGGCGGAGCCTGGCCCGGCTGCTGTCCCGGACGGGCTCGCCGGTGGCCATCGCCGACATAGACGAGGCCGGGCTGAAGGACACCGCGCAGTCGCTGCACGGGCCGGCCCTGAGCCGGGTGCTCGACGTGCGAGACGCCGAGGACCAGCGCCGGTTCGCCGCGGAGGTGCGCGAGTGGCTGGCCTCGCGGCCGGGCTCGCCCCCGCTGGCCGCGGTGTTCAACAACGCGGGCGTCGCGGTCGCCTCGTCGGTGCTCGACGCCGACCCCGACGACGACGAGTGGCTGCGGCAGATCAACTTCGACGGGGTGGTCAACGGCACCCGCGCCTTCCTGCCGATCCTGGTCGAGCAGGACTACGGGGTGATCGTGAACACCTCGAGCGTGTTCGGCCTGTGCGGGATGCCCTACCAGAGCGCCTACTGCGCGGCGAAGTTCGCGGTGCGCGGCTTCACCGACTCGCTGCGCCAGGAACTGCGCGGCACCGGCGTCCGCGCGGTGACCGTCCACCCGGGCGGCATCAAGACCAACATCGCGCGCAGCGCGCGGGTCCGGAAGGACCCGACCGGCGCCGGCCGCAGCCAGGAGCAGATGGCGGCCGAGTTCGAGCAGTTGCTGCGGACCACCCCGGCCCAGGCGGCCGCGATCATCTGCCGCGGCGTCGACGCGGGCAAGGCTCGCATCCTGGTCGGCCCGGACGCCTACGTCTTCGACGCGCTGGCCCGGGTCACCCCCACGCACTACTACGACATCATGGTGCGCCTGGAGAAGCGGCTGCAGAGAGGGACGGCATGAGCGACGACGTCGACGTCCTCATCGTGGGGGCGGGGCTGTCCGGCATCGGCGCCGCCCACCACCTGCAGGACGCTTTCCCGGGCAAGACCTACGCGATTCTCGAGGGCCGGGACGCCATCGGCGGCACCTGGGACCTGTTCCGCTACCCGGGCGTGCGGTCGGACTCGGACATGTACACGCTCGGCTACCGGTTCCGGCCGTGGACGCAGGCCCAGGCGATCGCCGACGGCCCGTCCATCCTGAGCTACGTCCGCGCCACCGCGGCCGAGGCCGGGATCGACCAGCACATCCGCTTCGGCCACCGGGTGACGCGGGCCGCCTGGTCGGGCGCCGACGCCCGCTGGACCGTCGAGGCCACCGGGCCGGGCGGCCAGGCGGTGACGCTGACCTGCGGCTTCCTGTTCCTGTGCAGCGGCTACTACAACTACGACCAGGGCTACCAGGCGCCACTGCCCGGGATCGAGAACTTCGGCGGCCAGGTCGTGCACCCGCAGTTCTGGCCGCCGGACCTGGACTACGCGGGCCAGCGGGTCGCGGTGATCGGCAGCGGGGCGACCGCGGTGACGCTGGTGCCGGCCATGGCGCGGACCGCCGCGCACGTGACCATGCTGCAGCGCTCCCCCACCTACATCCTGGCCATGCCGACCGAGGACGGCCTGGCCAACCGGCTGCGCAAGGTGCTCGGCACCCGGCGCGGGTACACCGCCACCCGCTGGAAGAACGTCGCGGTGACCACGCTGATCTACCGGCTCAGCCGGCGCAAGCCGGACATGATCCGCGGCTGGATCCGGAAGATGGCGATCCAGCAGCTGCCGGCCGGGTACGACGTCGACACCCACTTCAAGCCGGCCTACAACCCGTGGGACCAGCGGCTGTGCCTGGTGCCCGACGGCGACCTGTTCAAGGCGATCAAGGACGGGCGCGCCTCGGTGGCCACCGGCCGGATCGCCACTTTCACCGAGCACGGAATACAGCTGGAATCCGGCGACGAGATCGAAGCCGACATCGTGGTGACCGCGACCGGCCTGCAGCTGCTCGCCCTGGGCGGCATCGAGCTGGCGGTGGACGGCGAGCCGGTCCGGCTGCCCGAGACGATGGCGTACAAGGGCATGATGCTCAGCGGCGTGCCGAACTTCGCGTTCACCATCGGCTACACCAACGCGTCCTGGACGCTGAAGGCCGACCTGGTCAGCGAGTTCGTGGTCCGGCTGCTGAAATACATGGGCCGAAGCGGCTACGACACCTGCGTTCCGGTCAACGACGACCCGTCCGTGACCGAGCAGCCGTTGCTCGACTTCGCGGCCGGCTACGTGCTGCGGTCCATCGACCAGTTCCCCAAGGCCGGGTCGCGGGCTCCGTGGCGGCTGGCCCAGAACTACGCCCGCGACGTGGTCACGCTGCGGCTCGGCAAGATCGACGACGGCTCGATGCGCTTCGCGGCCAGCACGCGGCGGGGGGCGGGGCGGGAACGAAGCCCCGTTCGGTAGAAAATTTGTCGGCGGGTGACAAACGGGGGCGCTGAATCGTTGCGCGGGCCGCTAGCCGGCTGACGGCGGGCCGGCGTCTAATCCGGGGTATGCCCTCTCATCGGTTCCGTATGGCGGCCGTCTTGCTGGCGGCGGGGGCCGCGCTGGCCGCGACCGCGCTGCCCGCCCAGGCCCAGGTGCAAAAGGCACAGACGCTCCCGGTCGACTACGACTTCGCGCTGGGCGCGCTGGCCGGCTTCGCCCATCCGCAGACGCCGCCGCCCGGGGCGGACAACGGCTGCCGGCCGTCGGCCGCGCACCCCGAGCCGGTGATCCTGGTGAACGGTACGTTCGCGAACCAGGACGACAACTGGCAGGCCGCCTCGCCGCTGCTGGCCAACCACGGCTACTGCGTCTTCACCTTCAACTACGGCGGGCCGTCGGCCTCGTCGGTCGTGCAGGGCACCGGTGACATCGCTACGTCCGCGGGGCAGCTGGGGACGTTCGTTACGGCGGTGCTCGGGGAGACCGGGGCGGCCAAGGTGGACCTGGTGGGGCACTCCCAGGGCGGCATGATGCCGCGGTACTACCTGAAATTCGGTGGCGGCGCCGCGCACGTGGACAAGCTGGTCGCGCTGGCGCCCAGCAACCACGGCACCACCCTGGGCGGGCTGACCGCGCTGGTCACGGCGCTGGGCCAGGCCGGGCTGGTGAACGGCGCGATCAACGCGCTGTGCACCGCCTGCGTGCAGCAGGAGGCGGGCTCGTCGTTCCTGGCCAGCCTGAACGCGGGCGGCGAGACGGTGGCCGGGGTGAGCTACACGGTCATCGAGTCCCGGTACGACGAGGTGGTGACGCCGTACACCTCGGCGTTCCTGTCCGGCGCGGGCGTGACCAACATCGTGCTGCAGAACCAGTGCCCGCTCGACCTGACCGACCACCTGGAGATCGCGGCCGACCCGGTCGCGCTGGCCGACGTGCTGAACGCGCTCGACCCGGCCCACCCGGTGCGCGTCCCCTGCCTGAGCGTGCTGCCGATCACCGGCCCGGTGGGTCCCGTGCCTGCCTTCTAGGTCACCATGGTGGGGTGCACCAGAGCTGGCTCACGTCGCGGCCGATCGCCCACCGCGGCCTGTACGACCAGGCGGCCGGGCGGCCGGAGAACTCGCTGGCCGCGTTCGAGGCCGCGGCCGCGGCCGGCTTTCCGTGCGAGCTGGACGTGCAGCTGACCGACAGCGGCGAGCTCGTCGTCCTGCACGACTTCGACCTCGGCCGGGCCGAGGGCGCGGCCGTGGGTGCCGGCCTGCCGGTCGCGGCGCTGACCGCGGCCGACCTGCCGCGCACCCGGCTGTTCGGCAGCGACCAGCACGTGCCCACGCTGGCGCAGGTGACGGAGTGCGTGCACGGGCGGGTGCCGCTGCTGGTCGAGCTCAAGCGGCGGCCGGCGTCCGATCCCCGGGCGCTGGTGACACGCGTCCTGCGCCACCTGGCCGCCTGCGAGGGCGAGTTCGCCCTCTCCTCGTTCGACCCCTTTCTCGTTTACCTGGCGCGGGCCGAGCGGGCCGGTTTCCCGCTGGGCCAGATTTCCGGCCTGCTGCGGTCGGCCGGGCCGCTGAGAAGGCTGGCCGGACGCAGCCTGATCAGCAATTACCTCACCCACCCCGACTTCATGTCCTACGAGCTGGCCGGCCTGCCGTCCCGGGTGGTGGGCACGTGGCGCCGGCGCGGGATGGCGGTGCTCGCCTGGCCGGTAAGATCTGCCGCGGACGAGCAAGAAGCCAGGAAATATGCCGACAACATCATCTTCTCTGATTTCCTCCCGGAGAAATTAACGAGGAGGACGCCCGTTGCCGCTCGCTGATACCGGGGCCAGGACCGCGACCCGCGTTCTCGCCGTCTACAACCTCGGCGGGCGGCTCCGGGTGCCCGCCGAGGCGACGCATTCCCTGGCCGGGCTGTTCGACCTGGGCCGGTTCGCGCGCCACGTCGAGGCCACGGCCAGCCTGCTGCCCCGGGTGACGGCCGCGGTGAGCGTCGACCCGGACCAGTTCCGCCTGGCGGCCAGGCCGCTGGGGGCCCGCGCGGGCCGGATCACCGTGGCCCTGGCCACCACGCCGCGCCGGGACGGGCTGCTGTTCGCCGACATCGAGCTGGCGGGCCAGCCGGACGCGGCCGCGGTGGCCGAGTTCCTGTACGCCACCTGGCGGTGGCGGTCCGAGCTGCTCGTCGGGGATACCGCCCTGCTCGACTGGCTGGCCGGGCAGGTGGGTACCGGGCCCCTGGCGTTCGGGCAGAACCTGCACCAGTGCGTCTTCGCCGGCGGCCGGCTGGCCGACCGGCTGCTCCGGCGCAACCGCAAGTCCGGGACGATCTCACCCGACGTCGTCACCGTCGTCCTGCGCGGGACGATGAGCGCCAGGCGCGGCACCGACCTCGGCCTCCGGCGGCCGGCCGCGCTGAACAACCCGGGCGAGACCATGGTGGCGCACGGCCGCGGCGTGTCGCTGATCGCCGGCTGGACCGAGCCGGTCGAGAACGCGTTCGGCATCGCCGCCGCGGGCCTGGTGAACGCGGCGGGCGTGGTCAGCCGGGTCCGGCTGCAGTCGCTCGAGGCCCTTCAGGTCAACGAGACGTCGGCCGCCCGGTCGGCGCCGGCGATCCGCGCGCTGATCGCGGACCTGTCCGACCGGCTCAACCAGCTCCGGCTGGATCTCAGCTTCGGCATCGAGGCGTACGCCGACGTGGTGCTGATCCCCGAGCTCCTGGTGGAGAGCTATCACTCCTCGCTGCGCCAGGCGGCCGCGCTGGCCGAGAGCGTGGCCAACACCTCGCGCATCGTGGACCGGGTGGCCGCGGTCATCGACTCCCGGCACGCCATGCTGGCGGCGTCGGTCCAGGCCTATACCGAACGCCGGGAGAAGATCCTGGCCGGGGCGATCGCGATCGGGTCCCTGCTCGCGCTGCCGCCGACGCTGCTGCTGGCGTACTTCGGCACCAACTCGACCAACGTGAGCCAGCACCAGTCGATCTTCGACCTGCGCCACTACGGGGTCGCGTACCTGGTGGCCTGGGTCCCGTTCCTGGTGCTGGTGGGCGGCGCCGCCGTCCTGCGCCTGCGTATCCGGCCGAGCAGGCCCGACTGGGGCGGCGGGGGTCCCTAGGGCCGCGGCTCGGGCGGGCCGGCCAGGTCCTCGACCGGGCGCACCCCGGCGGTGCCCTTCTTCAGCCGCCACAGCAGGCCGCCGAAGTACCACAGGGCGGCCAGCGCCGCGCCGTAGCCGAGCACCTTGTCGGCGCCGTGGAACGGCGCCGGGAGCGACAGCACGATCATGATCAGCAGGGAGTAGGCGAGCACGAAGATGATGACCGGCCAGGCCCAGCGGCCGAGGTTGAACACGCCGGGCAGGCTGTCGGTGGTCCGCCGCTTGACCGCGTAGGCCAGCGTGATCAGGAAGTAGATGATGTAGGGAATGATCGCCGTCGCGCCGACCAGGGTGCCGAACGCGCTGGGCTGGTTGTAGCCGTAGAGCATCACGCCGAGGTCGATCACGCCGAAGACCAGCAGGGCCACGATCGGCGTCTGGCTGCGCACGTTGATCTTCTTCAGCCAGCCCGAGAACGGCAGCATGTTGTCCCGCGCCATCGAGTAGACCAGCCGGGCCTGGGCCCCCGAGCCGACCACCAAGATCGCGAACATCGAGAAGACCACGAACGCGACGAACACCTTGACCAGCCAGGACGGCAGCCAGTAGCCCGCGATGGCGAGCAGGGGCAGCGGGGCCTGCTCCACGGTCTTGAGGTCGGGGATGGCGATGGTGAAGCCGATCAGCGCGATCATGCCCAGGACGGCGGAGGCGCCCACCGCCCACAGCACGCCGCGGGGCACGCTGCGGACCGGGTTGACCGCGTCCTCGGACATGTCGGCGGCCAGCTCGAAGCCGACCAGGGTGAACGCGCCCAGCAGGCCGGCCAGCGCGAAGGCGTACCAGGTGGGGTTGTGGTTGACCGACGCGGTGCTGGTGAGGATGCCCGCGCCGGTCGTGGTGGGCTTGGCGTGCACGCCCCACAAGATGAACAGCAGCACGCCGAACAGGACCGTCCCGATGATCTCGGTGAAGACCGCGACGTTGTTGACCCGCGCCGCGACCTGGATGCTGATGATGTTGATCAGCACCGGCAGCAGCATCAAGATGACCGTCACGGTGAGCACCAGGTGCGGGCTCGGGTTGTTCACGTTGAACTCGCTGAGCAGCAGCGGGGACGCCACCTCGAGCATGATCGCGCCGCCGCCGACGGCCATGTAGAGCAGCCCGGCGAAGCCGACGAACCAGCCGTAGGTGGGATTCACCAGCCGGGCGCTCCACTGGTAGGCGTAGCCGGCCAGCGGGATGCGGGTGCCGAGCTCGGCCACGACCAGGGCGATCGCCATGTTGCCGACGCCGACGATGGGCCAGGTCCAGATGGAGGCCGGTCCCCAGTAGGCCAGGCCGAACCCGTAGTTCAGGAAGATGCCGGTGGTGATGGAGATGATCGAGAAGGAGATCGCGAACATGGAGAAGAACCGCAGCGACCGCCGCAGTTCCGGCTGGTAGCCGGCCCGCTCGAGCACCTCCTCCCCGGTTTCGGCGGCCGGCCGGGCGGTGATGGGCCGGCCGGGTTCGGCGGCGGTGCTCGACATGGGGGGTCCTCCTTGGTTACTGGCCTGGTGAGTGGCCCTCTCTACGGTGTTGTTTTCTTACTGGCCGAGGTGCTTGCGGACGGCGGCGAAGGCCTGGTCGGTGGCGTCCAGGACCAGGGCGAGGTCGTCGCCGGTCATGGCGGCGGACACGAACCAGTTGTGCCGGGGGTGCAGGTAGGCGCCGCCGCGCAGGGCCTGCGCGGCGAACACGCTGCCGAGCTCGTGATCGCGGTCCCCGGCGAAGGTGAGGTAGGGCATGGCGGGCGGCCCGGTGTAGTTCACGGCCAGGTCCCAGGAGCTGGCCTGGTCGATGATGCCCGCGCGCAGCTGGGTGCCCATCCGGTGCATCGCCTCGATGGCGTTCTCTTCCTTCAGCGCCCCGATGGTGGCGACGGCGGCGGCCATCGGGACGGCGGCGAACCAGAACGAGCCGGTGACGAAGATGCTGGTAGCGCCGTCGCGGAACTTGTCGTTGCCGAGGACGGCGGCCAGCGCCCGGCCGTTCGCGATGGCCTTGCTCCAGGCCGACAGGTCCGGATCCACCCCGACCGGCTCCCAGCTGGAGCCCAGGTGCAGCCGGAACCCGCAGCGCACGTCGTCCAGGATCAGGGCGGCTTGTTTTTCGTCGCACAGTCGCCGCAGGCCGCGCGCGAACGCGGGGTCGACCAGCTCCTGGTCGAAGCCGGCGTCGTGCCGGAACGGGCTGACCAAGATGCCGGCCAGGTCGTCGCCGGCCTGCCGGACGGCTTCTTCGACGCTGGTCAGGTCGTTGTAGGTGTAGCGGATGAGGTTCTCGTGGTCGGCTTTCGTGACCCCGCCGGGGCGGGGGGTGCACCAGGGCGCGGCGCCGTGGTAGGCGCCCTTGGCCACCAGGATCTTGTTCTTCTTCGTCTGCGCCCGGGCGATGGTGCAGCACATGGTGGTGGCGTCGGTGCCGTTCTTGGCGAAGATGGCCCAGTCCGCGTGGCGCACGGTCGCCACCATCAGCTCGGCCAGGTCCACCATGACCGGTCCGGGACCGTTCTGGCAGTCGCCGAGCTCGGCCTGCTCGGCCGCGGCGGCCTCGACCGCCGGGTGCCGGTGGCCGAGCACGACCGGCCCGTAGCTGCACATCAGGTCGACGTACTCGTGGCCGTTCACGTCCCAGATCCGGGCCCCGCGGCCGCCCCGCATGAACTGCGGGTAGGCGGCGCCGGGGGCGGCCTGGTGCCCGTACATCCCGCCCGGGATCACGGCCTTGGCCCGCTGTCGCAGTTCCTCGTCGGTGCTCATGGCATCAGCTCCTTGATCCGGCCGGCCACGGCCGGCTGCGCGTGGCTGAGGAAGTCCAGTACCTGGCGGAGGCTCTCGATGCCGGCGTCGGAGCCCAGGCCGGTGGCGACCAGCGAGCCGCAGGCGACGCCGAGCCAGGCCGCGTCTTCCTGGCTGGCGCCCAGCAGGAGCCCGGCCAGCATCCCGGCGGTGAAGCCGTCGCCGCAGCCGGTCGTGTCCACCACGTCGACCTTGATGGCGGGCAGGGCCACGGCCGCCGGGGCCCGGCGGGTGGCGATCAGGCAGCCGTCCGCGCCCATCGTCACGGCGACGCCGCGGGTGCCCAGCGCCACGATGTCGTCCATGGCCCCGGCGAGGCTGGCGCGGCCGGTGAGGGCGAGGAGCTGGTCGGCGTTCGGCATGAACCAGTCGACCCGGGCCAGCAGCGGGGCGAGCCGCTCCAGGTCCTGGGGGCGGCCGGGGTGCAGCACGTCGACGGCGACGAGCGCGCCCTGATCTTTCGCGGTTGCGGCGATGTCCGCCAGTTCCGCGCCGGTCATCCCGGCCAGGGCGTCGGGGGCGCCGATGAGCAGGGCCCGGCTGCCCTCGATGTGCTCTAGGCCGACATCTTCGCGGCCGAACCGCCGGGTCGCGCCGGGGACGTGCAGCGCGGGGCGTTCCCCGTTCGGCCGGATCGGGAGGATGGTGGCTGAGGTCTGGACGTCTTTTTTCCGAACGAGGCCAGCGATTTCCACCCCGTGCCGGGCCATCGCGGCGGTGACGATATCGCCCAGCAGGTCGTCGCCCAGCGCGCCGACCACCCGCACGCTGGCCCCGAGCTTGGCCAGGTCGACGGCCGGCCCGGCGGCGGTACCGGCGGCGGTGGCCTTGATCTCGGTCAGCCGGACGCTGCCCTGACCAGGCGGGATCGCCTCGACCGGCCGGCCCAGCACGTCCAGGATGCAGGCGCCGATGACAGTTACCTGTCCCAGCGGCCGGGCGTTCACTAGGCGCCTTCGCTGGCGTGTTGGCTGGCCGCTGCGGCGCTCGCCGTAGCGGCGGCGGCGGGATTCGGCGGTGACCTCGTCGAGCTCGGCGGCTGACAAGATCGCGGGTTCGCCGTAGCTCAGCGCCAGCCGGTAGGTGCGGGCCAGCCACTCGAGCAGCAGCGCCCGTTCGTAGGCCTGGGCCAGGTCGCGGCCGTAGGTCACCGCGCCGTGGTTGCGCAGGATGACCGCGCTGCGGCCGTCCAGGGCGGTGACGGCCGCCTCGGCCAGGCCCGCCGAACCGAACCGCACGTACGGCGCGACGCGCACCGGCCCGCCCAGCCCGGTGATCGCGTAGTGGATGGCCGGGAGCTCCGGCCGGGACGCGGACAGCGCGATGACCTCGGCCGAGTGCGTGTGGACCACGGCCGCGGCTTTGGTCGCGGCGTAGATGGCCAGGTGCATGGGGGTCTCGGAGGAGGGGGTCTCCCGGTTACCTGCTGGCGGCTCGGCGCCGTCGGCGGTGACCAGGCAGACGTCCTCGGGCCGCATCTCGGCGTAGCTGACCCCGGACGGGGTGATGGCCACGGTATCCCCGGCGCGCACGCTCATGTTGCCCGCGCTGCCGACGGCGAGCCCGTCGGCAAGCAGGCGTGCGCTGTAGCTGACGAGCTGGCCGCGAAGCGCCTGAAGCCCGTCCGAGTCGCTGCGGTACACTAATTCCGGATATTAGACGGACGTCCGACAAAAAAACAGACCCCGATGATCATGTGCCCGGTTTCGTGCGGAGGGTGTGATCATGCCGAAGATCGTCGACTGGGACGCCCGGCGGGATGAGATCCTCTCCGCCACCTGGCGGGTGATCGCGCGCGACGGCATCGCCCGCGCCACCATCAGGGCCATCGCCCGCGAGGCGGGCTGCTCCCGCGGCATCCTGGCGCACTACTTCGACGACAAGGCCGACATCCTCGGCTCGGCGCTGCTGATGTCCCACCGCCGGGTGGTGGCCCGGATGGAAGCCGGCGCGGCCGGGCTGACCGGGCTGGCCGCGTTGCGCGTCATCATGGAAGAGGCGCTGCCGCTGGACTCCCAGCGCGACCTCGAGGCGCAGATCGAGATCAGCTTCTGGGGCCGGGCGCTGGGCAACCCGGCGCTGCGCGAGCTGCAGCACGCCGAGTTCGACCGCTTCGCCGAGCGGCTGCGCGGCCACCTGGCCGAGGCGGAGAAGGCGGGCGAGCTCCGCGACGGAGTGGACCTCGCGCTGGCCGCCCACCAGCTGCTCGTCCTGATCGACGGGCTCAGCGCCGAGCGGGTGCTCTACCCGGACCGGGTCAGCCCGGCCAGGCAGCAGCAGATGCTGGACGTCTTCCTGGGCAGCCTGCGTCCCTCCTCACCGCCGTCGACGGCGGCGGCCTGGTGACCGACGCCATCCACTCGGACGCCATCCGGGCGAGCTCCTGGGAGCTCTTCTTCATCAGCTGCGGCCACTGACCGGCCGGGGTCAGGGGGTGGGGGCTGGGGTGGCGGGCTCGTCGATTTCGCCCCAGCGGCCGGCGGCGGCGATGACCTCGGGGCGGGTGCGGCGGACGACGTGGTACCAGACCAGGCCGATCGCGGTCCAGGCTAGGAAGATGTAGGGCAGGATCCACAGGGGCCAGGTCAGGGCGGCGAAGACGTCGTTGGGGATCAGCTGGGGAACCCAGCTGACGTAGAAGACGAAGGCCATGGTGAGCACGCCCAGGCTGCCGAGCAGCGCGGCCAGCCGCCACGATTCGCGGCCCCGGAACAGGAACAGGGGCGCGGCGATGCCGACCAGGGCGTAGGCCAGCATGAAGCCGTAGGTGGCGAGCGTGCCCATCTCGGAGCTGAGGATGGTGTCGGTGCTGCCGACGAGGATGTAGACGACCGGGATCACGGTCATCGGGATGGCCACCGACCAGATGGCGAAGTCCGGGGCCTTGGTCTTCGGGGACGTGTGGGCCAGCGCCTTGGGGGCCAGGCCGTCGTGGGCGAAGCTCAGCAGCATCCGCGAGCCCGCGTTGAGGCAGGCCAGCGCGCAGGCGAACATGCTGAAGGTGATGCCGATGGCGATGAAGTGGCTGAGCGGGCCGAGGCCGACGCGGTTGGCGAGCTCGGGCAGCGGCGCGCTGGCCTTGCCGAAGGCCGCGCCGCCGAAGCCGGCCAGCTGCGCGTACGACACGACCAGGTAGAACACGCCGACCGCGCCGCAGCTCCACAGGATCGCCCGGGGCACGCTGCGGGCCGGGTCCTTGGCTTCCTGGCCCAGGGCGCCGGCGCTCTCGAACCCGACGAAGGCGAAGATGGCCAGCACCATGCCGACCACCAGGCCGCCCGGCTTGAATCCCTTCAGGGTGAGCTGGGCGTGGTCGAGGATGGTCCCGTTGTGCACGTAGACCGCGATGCACAAGATCAAGATGATGACCACCGAGATGGCCTCGAGGATGAACGCCGCCCGCTGCGAGATCCGGATGTCCAGGACCGACACCAGCGCCGGGGCCAGGCCGCCGACGATGTACAAGATGGCCCGGACGGCGTGGTTACCCGGTGACAGGCCGAGGCCGACCAGGAACTGGTCGCCGTAGATCTCGAAGCCGAGCACGCACGCGATGCCGGTGAACAGGTAGCCGAGCACCAGGCCCCAGCCGGCCGCGTGGCCCGCGCCCGGGCCGAGACTCCGGGTCACCCACACGTAGAACGAGCCGGCCGAGTTGATGCGCTTGCCGAACTGCGCCGCGCAGTAGCCGACCATGAGCATGACCACCAGGCCCAGGCCGAACGAGAGCCACAGCGCGTTGCCGGCCGAGAAGAAGACGAACAGCGGAAGCAGCGCCATCGCCGCGCTGGGTGCCATGTTGGCGACCGACTGCGCGAGTACCTCAGGGGTGGACAGGACCCTCTGCTTGAGGGTCGTGTCGGAGCCGAGTTCCGGTCCTGCCGTAGTAGCCATGGCGTCTCCCCTGTCGGATGGCAGCGTTAGTGGCAGTGCTTAGGAGGCGGGTTGTCCAGCGCCGGGTTGCCGGCGAAGAACCCGCAGGGAAGGAGGCGGAAGCCGATCGGGTGCACCGGCATCACCGGCCAGTCCTCCGGCCGGACCACATGATTAGTGCCGAACGTGTACCAGATCACGACGTCGGTATCGACCAGCGAGCGGTCCTTCTCGACGAAGGCAGGCAGCCCGCCGCCACCCGGCGACTGGTAGGGGTAGTCACCGGTGGCGAACAGCTCGTCGCGGTCGTACGCGGTCACCCACAGCTGGTGGGCGGTGAAGCCGGCCCGCCGGGCGACCGGCGAGCCCGGGTGGCAGAACGCGGCGATCGCGTGCTCGGGCAGCAGCTTGTAGCCGGCCGGGTTGCCGACCTCGCTGCGGACGCCGTCGTTGACGATCTTCCAGTAGCGGCCGCCCAGCGGGTCGGCGTCGCGGCCGCCCGCCGCCTCGCTCTCGATCAGGGTCTCCTCGGCCCGCCACGCGTTCCCGACCGGGTTGCCCGGGCCCTCGGGCAGCGCCACCGGGCTGACCTCGTAAACCCGGTTGGCCGGGCCGTCCACGGCCATGTCCAGGCGCACGTTGAAGAAGTGCTGGTGGTGCGGCCCGTACATGCCGGGCGCGATCATCGTCCCGTGGGCGGGCGCGGCCGCTCCCGGGGGGAGCGCCCCGGTGGACAGGACGCCGGTCAGCTTCACCTGGTACTCCAGGCTGCCGTCCTGGTACAGGTGCCAGAAGTAGCCGTACTCGTAGTTGCCCACGGTGACGATCGAGGAGATCACCATCCGGCGCATCCGGCGGACCTCGGTGTAGCCGGTCCGGAAGTCGGTGTGCTTCCAGGCGATCCCGGCGTCCTCCTCGTGCAGGCAGACGGCGTTGGGGATGACCATCGCCTTGCCGTCGTTGTCGTTGACGACCCCGTCGAGGTAACGGATCTCGCCCAGGCAGTCGCAGCCCAGCTCCAGGGAGTTGGTGAGCATCCCGATGCCGTACTCGCCCTCGTCCAGCACCAGCTTGCGGAAGTGGGTGGGCGCGGGGTCGCCGTAGGGCACGAACATCTCCGACAGCGACGCGCGGTGGATGACCGAGCGGAGCTCGCCGCCGTCGTCGTAACCGACCCGGTGCAGGACCAGGCCTTCCCGGGCGGTGAAGCCGATCCGCAGGTCCCACTTCTGCCAGCGCAGGTGATGGCCATCGAGGGTGAAGCTCGGCCCGTCCGGCTGGACGATGTCGAACGGGCGCACGTCCTGGCGCGGCCCGGCCGGGAAGGACGGGATGTTGCCCGGTGCGGCCATCGTCTCGGGCGCGTAGTTACCCGGCCGCTCCGGCAGCGGCACCACGCCGAGGTCGGTGACCTCGACCACCGACATCGTGTCCAGGTTGACCAGGGTCAGCAGGCCCTCGACGGGGCGGGCGTAGCCGTTGTCGCCGGGCTGCGACCTGACGAAGGTGAGCGGCCGGACGAAGCGGCCGTCGGCCGGGTCCATCCCCGGCTCGACGTTGGGGGCGGACCACGGGTCGATCATGCAGAGCGAGAAATCGGTCACGCCGCGCCGCCGCATGGCCTCCTGCCAGCGAGGATCGGCGCGCACCACCTCCTCGGCGCCGAGGAACTCCTCGAACATGACCGGCGGCTGGATCTGCTCCACCCGCCGCCACGACCGCACCACGGCGTGGTCGACCGCTACGATCCCCTCGTAGCTGGCTCGTTCGGCCTTCTCCCGGACCAGGACCTTGACCTGGCGCTCGGGGGCGGGACCACCAGCCTCGAACGCGATGACGTCGGCCTTGGCCGGCTCGTACAGGCTGATGTAGACGAAGCGGGCCGAAGGCGCCAGCCCGGCCGCATCCGTGAGGGCCCGTGCGGCCGCCTCCACCTCCCCAGGGGAGAGCGGATCGAGCGGGTGAGAGCGTGACGCGGCTACACCGGAAACAGCCGCCTCGTCCAGAACAGCCATAACGATCATGGGACAGTCCGGACGTTTCGCCCAGATAACGCTTAGATTACGAATATGTCACGTACGGACCTTTTGGCCAGCCTGCCGACCGGAAATGATACGGAAACCGAGGCGGGCGGCGCCGGGCAGCACGGGTTACCGAAGAGTAACCTGATGAGAGTACGTGTAAGCACGGTGTATGTGAATGACTGGAGCCGCCGTCATGTCCCAGACCCTGCCCCCGCCGGTGTTCGACCCATTCGCCCCTGGCTTCACTGACGACCCCTATCCCCAGTACGCCGCGCTGCGGGCCGGCGCGCCCGCCGGGAGGCATCCGCTCGGGTTCTGGCTGCTCACCCGCTACGAGGACATATCCGCGCTGCTGCGGGCGAACATGTCGGTCGAGGATCGCAACATCACCGACCGCGAGCTGCTCTCGCTGCGCGAGCAGATGTTCGGCGAGGAAGAGGAAGGCTCCCGGGCCCGGTCCATGCTCGACCGCGACCCGCCGGACCACACCCGGCTGCGCCGGCTGGTGTCGAAGGCGTTCACGCCGCGGGCGGTCGAGGCGCTGCGCCCGCGCATCACCGGCCTGGTCGACGAGATGCTCGACGCGGCCGCGGACCAGAGCCAGGTGGACCTGGTGGACGCGCTGGCCTTCCCGCTGCCGTTCGCGGTGATCGGCGAGATGCTCGGCACGCCCCCGGCCGACCACGAGCGGATCAGGCAGCTGAGCGGCACCGTGGTCCGCTCGCTGGAGCCGGTCAACGACCCAGCCACGGCCGCCGCCATCGTCGAGGCCGACGCCGAGCTGACCCAGATCGCCGCCGAGATGATCGCCTGGAAACGCGCCCACCCGGCCGGTGACCTGCTCACCGCGCTCATCAACGCCGAGGACGACGGCGACGTGCTCGGCGACGAGGAGCTGATCTCGCAGACGCTGCTGCTGTACATCGCCGGGCACGAGACGACGGTCAACCTCATCGCGGGCGGGACGCTGGCCTTGCTGCGCCACCCGGACCAGCTCGCGCGGCTGCGGGCCGAGCCCGCGCTGGTCGGCAACGCGGTGGAGGAAATGCTCCGCTACGACAGCCCGGTGCAGGCCACCCGGCGGATCACCCTGGAGCCCGCTCGCATCGGCGGTGCGACGATTCCGGCTGGGTCGTTCGTCATGGCCCTGCTCGGCTCGGCCAACCGGGACGAGAGCTACTTCGGGCCCGACGCCGGCGAGCTGCGGCTGGACCGGGAGAACGCGCGGCAGCACGTCTCGTTCGGGGCCGGGCCGCATCACTGCCTGGGCGCGTCGCTGGCCCGGATGGAGGCCGCGATCGCGCTGGACCGGCTGATCGCCCGGTTCCCCGGGCTCGCCCTGGACGGCGAGCCCAGCTGGAACGGCCGGATCAACCTGCGCGGCCCGGCGCACCTGCCAGTGTCACTGGGGCCAGTGTCACTGGCCCCGTCTCGCTGAGGCTGCTGGGGTAGAACCCGCGGGCCGTCTCGATCAGCTGGTCCAGGCCCGGCCACCAGGGGCCGTGCCGCAGCGAGCCCAGGGCGTGCAGGACCCCGGCGGCCTGCTGGGCCGGCTCGGTGGCGGGCACGAGCACGACGCGGTGCGGCCGGGCCGAGCGCAGCGGGCCGAGGTAGAAATCCGGGACCGGAGCGGCGCCGTCGCCGGCCGGGGCCGGCTCCGACGCCAGGACCAGGTAGTAGTCGGGCAGCTCGAAGCGGTTCGCCCGCCACGCGGCCAGGGCCTGGGCCGCCTCCTGCTCGAAGGCGGCCGGGCCCGGCTGCGCCGACAGGTCCCACATCTCCTCCCAGCGGGCCGCCACGGCGGCCAGCGGGTCGGCCGGGACCAGCGCGTACGGCGAGGTGGACCGGCCGGCCCGCCGGAGCGCCGCCGCGGCCGCCTCAAGGGCGTCGTTTTCGCTGTCGGCCGGAGCTTCGGGCCGGTACAGGGTCACGTTCAGGGACCGGCTGGCGGCGGCCAGGACCTCGCCGGGGACCTGGCCGGCCAGTACCACCACCGTGCTCGAGTTACGTCGCATCAACAGCAAGTCTGCCGTTCGGGACGGCGGGAACGGGCACCGGGGCGGCGTGACGGGGGACGGCGGTGGACTGCTTCAGCGTGTCCAGGATGGACAGGCCCTGGCCGACCAGGCCGGTGACGACCTCGTTGACGCCCTGGGTGCCGTTGAGCACGGTGAGGTTGGCGTCGGCCAGGCCGCGGGCGGCCGCATCGACCAGGGCCGGCAGCATCTCGACGAGGTGGTCGGCCGCGATGAGCTCCTGGTTGCCCTCGCGCAGCGAGTCCGCCCGGGCCCGGATCGCCTCGGCGTCGGCCTCGGCCAGGGCCCGGATCCGGTAGGCCTCCGCCTCGGCGGCGAACCGGACCTGGTCCCGCCCGGCCTCGGCCAGCGTGCGCGTCCGGTAGGCCTCGGCGTCGGCCGGGCGGCGGACCTCGGCCTCCAGGCGCTGGGCGGCCAGTTCAGCCTGCCGCTGGGCGAGCGCGGTCTGCTGCTGGATGACCTGCTGAGCCGCCTGGGCCTGGGCCAGCGGCCCGGCCTGCGCCGCCACCGCCTGGGCCTGATCCGTCTCGGCCACGAATCCCGCCCGCTTGATCGCCGTGTCCCGTTCGAACTGGGCCTTCATCGCGGCGGCGGCCAGCTCCCGCTCGGAGGCCTCCTGATCGGCGTGGGCCTTCGCGATCCGGGCCTGGCTGGCGACGGTGGCGGCGTGCGGGGCGGCCAGGTTGTTGATGTACCCGGAGGAGTCCTCGATCTCCTGGATCTCCAGGGCATCCACCACGATGCCGAGCTTTTCCATCTCGGCGTGGCTGCCGTCCTTGACCTCCTGGGCGACCCGGTCACGCTCCCTGATGATGTTCTCGACGGTGAGGCCGCCGATGATGGACCGCAGATGCCCGGCGAACACCCGGCCGACGAGTACCTCCATCCGGTCCTGCTCGGACAGGAACCGGCGCGCCGCGTTCGCGATCGAGGCCTGGTCGTCCCCCACCTTGAACGCGGCCACCGCGCGGACGTTCAGCCGGATGCCCTGGCTGGTGATGCACTCCTCCACGATCTCCGCCTCGCGCAGGGCGAGCGAGAGCACCCGGGCCTTCTGCTTCACCGGGGTGACGAAACAGCCGTGCCCGGTGACGATGCGGAATTGCGTCCCCTGGCTCTGCCGTTTCGAACCGGAGATGAGCAGCGCCTCGTTGGGCGCGGGGACATGCCAAAAGAACATGACAGGCTCCTGGGATTACTACTGGATGGGAGTAACGAATACCGAGCGGCCCGATAGGACCTCTACCACCGCGACCCGGCTATGCCGGGCGATGGGCTCGTCGGACAAGGCGGCGAAAGCCTCAGTTCCGCCGCGCACCGGTAGCAGCACCTCGCCGGGGCCGCGGGCCGGGATGGATACCGTCACCCGCCCGACCTTGCCGATAAGACTTTCCCGCGCGCCCGCGGACGCCCTGTCCATTTCGTGCCACCGGCTTTCTGGTTTTCGTGCCGGTACCGGTATACACCCGTTTCGGGCTTTATACGCTTCCCGCGGGTGGCTCAGATGACGCAACCCGACGCGCCTGTCAGCGACCGATCATGTGCCTTTGTGAAAACGGAAGTGGAGGGCTATTACCGGAACTCAAAGTAGTGTCTTGAATGATGCCGTGCCCAGGGCAGCAGCTCATTCTTAGATGGGGTATTCGGTGGGTCCGGTGGTGTAGTGCCGTCCGGATGGTGTGGTCCATGTCATGGTGCCGTCGGGGTGCTGTTCGGCTTTCCAGCGGGGGTCTTGCTTGAGCTGATGGTCGTGCCGGCATTTCGGGTCCGTGTTGCACAGGCACGTCCGGCCGCCTTGCTCGTACGGGATGTTGTGCTCGAAGTCCGCCCGTCCCGACGGGCGCTCGCACATCGGGGCGGTGCAGGTGGCGTGGCGGATCTGGGTCAGGTGCCGGAGCTTGGTCCCGGGGTCATGGCCGGGGGCCTGGTAGCGGTGGTCGCAGTCGCCGCCCGGGATCGGGTCGATGGTGAGGATCCAGGCCCGCTGGCCGGGGATGCCGGTGGTGAACCGCCAGGTTCCGTACCCGCCGGGCGGCCCGGGGCCGAGCGGGGTGAAGGTGAACCCGGTTGCTGTAGTACCGGGCGGGCTGGGCGGCGGGCGGCCGGGCTGGTTCCCGGCCGCGTCCGGTGACCGGGCTTGCTGGCGGCCGCGCTGGCGGGGTTCGGGCCGGGCGCAGGCATGCCCGGCGGCCCGGCCGCGGCTGTCGGTGACGGACAGGCACCAGGAGGTCTTGGGGTTCGCCGCAGAGGCGGCGGCGAGGTCGCGGGCCAGCCACGGGTCGACCGGGCCCAGCCCGGGGATCTCGCCGGGCCGGTCGGCCAGGCCGAGCAGGGTGATCAGCGGGACGGTGAGGTGGTTCCGGCCCGCGAACCCGGCCGGGACCGGGCTGCCTCCTGAACCCGGGGCCCGGTACGGCCCGGCCGGGTGATCCGCGCCGGTATCGGCCGGGGTGGTGCCGCGGACGGCGGCGGGGCGGGAGTCCTGGTCCAGGAGCAGGTCGATGGCGGCGCGGGCACGGAGCACGTCCAGGCCGCCCTCGACGCCGGCGGCCTGGAGCTGGCGGGCCCACCAGGTGATCCGCTGGTCCGCGGCCAGCACCCGGGCCGGGGCCGCTTCCCGGACCGCGAGCCCGGCGTTCCCCGAGTGCTCCCGCCACCGTTCCACCCGGGCGTTCTTCGCGCCGTGCTCCCGGCGCTTGCGCGCCTTGGCCGGGGCGATCGCCGCCACGGCCAGGGCGATCGCCCGCCGCAGCATCCCCGGGCTCAGCCCCGGTGCTTGATCCAGGACCTGCTCCTCGGCCAGCCGGGCCTCGGCCGGGTCCAGGAGGGTGGTCTCCCGGGCGATGATGACGACTTTGGACTGGCGCAGCCGCCCGGCCCGGAACAGCGTCCTGGTGCGGGGGAGCTTGACCTCCAGGTCATGGGCTAGGGAAAGGATGTCGTCGGCGACCGGCCTGGTCTCGGCCAGCGCCCACTTCACCTCGGTCCCGGCCGAGTCCAGGTACGCCTCCGGCATCCGCGCTGGACCCTCGGGCACGGCGGCGCCGGGGGCGGGGCGCCGGCGGATCAGCTCGGCGGCCGCGGCGTGCTTGAGGTAACTAGCGGTGGCCTCGGCCCGGTCCGCCGCGCAGATCAGCCCGATCACCTCATCATCGGAAGCCTCACCCAGCCGGCCGCTGTCCACGGCCTTCTCAACGAACCCGTACAAGGCCGCCGATCCGGGCGCGGTATCCAGGCCCTCCCCCGCGCCGAACCCGCCCGCCGGACCGGACGACACCCCCGGAACCCGCTCCGCCGACCCCGGCAGCCCCGGCCCGCGCGGCCCCCGCCGGCGGGCCTCGTCCGCGAGCACCGCCCCGGCCAGCTCCGCGGTCCCCGCCCGGGCCAGCCACGCCGCGTCCGCCGCCCGCTCCGCTGCCACCTGACCGGTCTCGGCCGTGATCGCGGCCAGGTCTTCATCCCACGGCAGCTCCGAATCCTCCGGATCCAGGTACCCGTCCCCGTCCGGCGGCGGCCCGTCCTCAGCCAGGTCCGCCGCCAGCAACGCCTCCCACTCCTCAGCCGTCATTGGATCCGGGCAGGTGATCACCGGCTCCCAGAAGTCCGGCTCACGCTGCGCACCAGGCCGGGGCACGCCCCGCCCAGCGTCCGCAGGAACCGGTCCTGAAGGCATGAACACCACCCGTTCGGAAGAAACAAGCTTTGGAACATAATAGCGAACATCTTTACAAAAGACCAGTTCATGGCGTTTATATGAAAAAATATACGATAGACTTTGTGCGCGGGCGGTGCTGCGCGGGCGGTGCTGCGCGGGCGGTGCTGCGCGGGCGGTGCTGCGCGGGCGGTGCTGCGCGGGCGGTGCTGCGCGGGCGGGGATGCGCGGGCGGTGCGGGGATGCGCGGGCGGGATGGCGGGCGGGATAGCTGGTGGCGCTGGGGCGGAGCTGGGCGTCGGGGGGCGGCTGTAGGCTGGTGCGGGCAAGCGGACGGGCGTTCGCCTGCCGCATCGGAGGCGCCGCTGTCTTATGCCTGCGACACGGATACCTGCCATACGGGCCTCGGCCACAGGGGCCCCGGAGACTCAGGTCTTCTCCACCGCCGGGCTGCCGGCCGCGCGGCGGATCGAGCTGTGGGAGGGGCATAACGCGGCGGCGCTGATCGGGCTGAGGTGCCGCAGCACGGTGCCGCTCGAGGCCACCGAGGTCAACGTGCCGCTCGGGCGGGTGCAGCTGGCCCGGGTCACCGGGTCCCCGCACGTGGTCGAGCGGAGTACCGCTTTCATCGGGCGTGATCCGGCGGACGCGATCGCGGTGTACCTGTCCTTGCGCGGGGACGCCTGGTTCCGGGACGCGAGCGGGACCAGAGAACTGCGCCCGGGACAGGCGCTGATCTGCGACGCGGACCGGCCGTTCGCCCGCGGGTTCGCGCACGGGCTGGAGGAGCTGGCCATCAAGGTGCCGCGGACGGCGCTCGCCGGGGACCTCGCCGCGCCGGGCTCCCCCGTGGTCGTCTCGTTCGGGCCGGGACAGGACCCGTACGCCCGGGCGCTGGCCCGGATGGCCGGCCGGGCGGCGCGGCCCCGGTCCCAGGTCGCGGCCGACGAGGGCGCCGTGCTCGATCTGGTCGCGGTGCTCGCGGGTGGCCGGGGCGCGGGGCGGGGGGCCAGCCGGACGGGCGCGCTGCGCGCCGCCGCGTACGGCTTCATCGAGGACCACCTGGCCGACCCCGCGCTGGGGGCGGCGCAGATCGCGGCCGCGGTGGGCATCAGCGAGCGTCATCTGTCGCGGGTGCTCGCGGCGGGCGGGACCACGGTTCCGCGACTCGTTCGTTCCCGTCGTCTTGAGCTCGCCTACGGGATGCTGGCCAACGGCGGGCCACCGGTCGCCCCACCGGTCGCCGAGGTGGCGGGGCGGTGCGGATTCACCTCGGCTGCCTACTTCTCGCACGCGTTCCGGGAGCGGTTCGGCGTGCGGGCGAGCGAGGTCGGGCGGCTGAGCTTCGAATTTCCGCCATCTTCGGCCACCTGACCTGGGAAGCAGGGCGGGACCGGTGACAATCGGGCCATGCCTGACTTCGATGACGGCCAAGCCGAGACCGAGCTCCCCGCCGGGCGGGTGGAAACCGACGTGCTGATCGTGGGCTCGGGGCCGGCCGGCGGCGCGGCGGCGCTGGCCCTGGCCAGCCTCGGCGTGCCGAACATCATGATCACCAAGTACCGCTGGACGGCCAACACGCCGCGGGCGCACATCACCAACCAGCGGGCCATGGAGATCTTCCGCGATCTCGGCATCGAGGATCAGGTGCTGGCCGACGCCACGCCGCACGAGCTGGTGGGCGACACCGTGTTCTGCACCTCGATCGCCGGGGAGGAGATCGGCCGGATCCGCACCTGGGGCACGCATCCGGCCCGCGAGGCCGACTACCAGCTGGCCTCGCCCTGCCTGATCTGCGACATCCCGCAGACCTACCTGGAGCCGATCCTGGTCAAGAACGCGACCGCGCGCGGCACCCAGACCCGGTTCTCCACCGAGTACCTGTCCCACGTCCAGGACGACGAGGGCGTCGACGTGCGGGTACGGGACCGGCTGACCGGGGCCGTCTACACGATCCGGGCCAGGTACCTGATCGGCGCCGACGGCGCCCGCTCGATGGTCGCGGCCGACCTCGGGCTGCCGATGGAAGGACAGATGGACATCGCCGGCTCGATGAACATCACCTTCAAGGCCGACATCTCGGCCTACGTGGGGCACCGGCCCTCGGTGCTGTACTGGGTGATCCAGCCGGGGTCGAACATCGGCGGGATCGGCACCGGCCTGGTCCGGATGATCCGGCCGTGGCACGAGTGGCTCATCGTGTGGGGCTACGACATCAGCGGGCCGCCGCCGGTGGTGGACGAGCAGGCCGCCACGCAGATCGTCCGCAGCCTGGTCGGCCTGCCCGACCTGGAGGTCGAGATCACCGGCACCTCGCTGTGGGGCAACAACGAGCTGTACGCCACCCGCCTGCAGGCGGGCCGGGTGTTCTGCGCCGGGGACGCGATCCACCGGCACCCGCCGAGCAACGGGCTGGGGTCCAACACCTCCGTCCAGGACGCTTACAACCTGGCCTGGAAGCTGGCCGCGGTGCTGCGCGGGCAGGCGTCGGCCGCGCTGCTGGACACCTACTCGGCCGAGCGCGCGCCGGTGGCGAAGCAGATCGTGCTGCGGGCCAACCAGTCCAGCCGGGAGTTCGGCCAGTTCTTCGACGCGCTGGGGATGACCGGGGCGGCCTCGGAAGCGGAGATGGCGGCCCAGATCGAGGAGCGGAAGGCGAACACGCCCCGGGGCGCGGCCAAGCGGGCCGCCCTGGTCAAGGCGATGGAGCTGAAGAACTACGAGTTCAACGCGCACGGCGTCGAGATGGGGCAGTTCTACTCCTCCACCGCGATCGTCTCCGACGGGTCCGTCCGGCCCGCGCCGGATCGCGACCCCGAGCTGTACTTCCAGCCGTCGACCGTGCCCGGGGCCCGGCTCCCGCATGTCTGGGTCGGGGACAGCACCCGCAAGCTGTCCACGCTGGACCTGGCCCCGTACACCCGGTTCACGCTGATCACCGGTATCGCCGGCCAGGCCTGGGTTTCCGCCTGCGACGAGGTTGGCGCGGAGCTCGGCGTCCCGCTCGGGGCGGTGGTCATCGGGCCGGGCCGCGAGGTCACCGACATCTACTACGACTGGGCCCGGATCCGCGAGGTCGCGGAGGAGGGCGCGCTCCTGGTCCGGCCGGACAAGCACATCGGCTGGCGTTCCGTGGGCCTGCCGGACGACCCGAAGGCGGCGCTGCGTTCGGCGATGGTGTCCCTGCTGAGCCGTTAACGCGACCTCAGGCGGCGGCCTTCAGGCCGGCGGAGACCAGCGAGTTCAGCCGGCTGCGGGACAGGCCGGTGGCGCCGATCACCAGGTTCCCGCCCTGCTCGTTGACGACCACCGTGGTGCTGGCCTTGGGCGGGGTGTAGCCGGGCGGGGCGACGAACATGAGGATGCAGACGCCGGTCGTGACGGCGGCGGCCTCCTCGACGGCCGCGGCCGGCTGGGGCACCGCGGCGCACGGGGCCGCCGCGGCGTCGGCCGGGTGGTACTCGCCGGGCAGGGTCAGCGTGTACTCGCCCAGGCGCAGCACCTCCTGGGCCGGGGTGCCGCCCGAGGTGCTCGCGATGCCGATCGGCACGCCGATGCCGGCGAAGACCACGAACAGGCCGCAGACGCCGGCGAAGCGGAGCCGCCGGACCTTGCGGTGGCGCGCGAGGACCAGGCCGGCCAGTTCGTCCCGCGGCACGACGTCGTCCAGCTCGCTCATCAGCGCGAGCCTGAGGTTGAATTCGTCGTCAGCGTGGATGGACACGGCGCACCCTCTTGTCTCCATATTCGGCAGATTCGGCGGACATCAGTATCCGCAGCTGGTCGAGCCCTCGGCTGGCCGCGGACTTCACGGTGCCCTCGGCGATGCCGAGAGCTTCCGCGGTGTCGGCCACCGAGGCGTCGAGAAGATAACGGAACACCAGCACCTCGCGCTGGACGTCGGGCAGCCGGCGCAGCACGCGGACGAGCAGGTGGCGGCGGTCGGCCGCCTCGGCGAATGAGGTGACCACGGCGCTCGGCCCGGCGTCGTCGATGATGCTGGGCGTCTCCGGGTGCCGCTTGGCGTGCCGCCAGCGCTCCCGGCAGACGTTGACCAGGACCGTCCGGCTGTAGGCCTCGGGCGCCTCCCGGGCCCGGTCCCAGCGCCGGAACGTTCGCAGCAGCGTCAGCTGCAGCGCGTCCTCGGCCTCCTCCCGCGAGTTGAGCAGCACGAGGGCCGCCCGCAGCAGCATCGCCGACGCCCCCGTGACGAATTCGGTGAATTCCGCCTCGCGGTCGGCACCTCGCGCCAGTCTCACGACACGTTCAATGCCACCGGGACGCGGGAGGTTCCATCGGGCTCGGAAATTTTTGGCCCGGGTTTGCGGACGGGCTTTCGGGTCGGCTCCCGCATGAAGCCGGTGTAGCTGTGCTGGTGCAGCTGGCTCTGGATCGCCTTGACCGTGTCCAGGCCGACGCCGACCACGATCAGCAGGCTCGTCCCGCTGAAGGCGATCTGGCTGCTGACGTGGAGCTCGCCCAGGACGATCATCGGGAACAGCGCGACCGCGGCCAGGTACACCGAGCCGGCCGCGGTCAGCCGGCTGGACACGTAGCCCAGGTAGCGGGCGGTGGCCGGGCCGGGCCGCAGCCCGGGGACGAAGCCGCCGTACTTCTGCATATTGCCCGCGACCTCGGCCGGGTTGAAGGTGATCGACACGTAGAACCAGGTGAACCCCAGGATCAGCAGGAAGTACGCGATGTAGTAGAGCGGGAAGGCGCCCGTGCCGGGGACGAGGTAGCGGTCCACCCAGGCCACCCAGCCCTGGTTCGAGTTGCCCAGCACCGACGCGCCGAGCTGCGGCAGGTACAGCAGCGACGAGGCGAAGATGACCGGCACCACGCCGGCCTGGTTGACCTTCACCGGGATGTACGTGGTCGCACCGCCGTAGACCCGGCGGCCGGTGATCCGTTTGGCGTACTGGACCGGGATCCGCCGCTGGGCCTGCTCGATGAAGACCACGCAGGCGACGAGGACGATGACCACGGCGACCAGGGCCACCGTCATCGGGATGCCCTTGGTCAGGTAGACCTGCTCGACCTCGCCGAAGATCCCGGCGATCACGCTGGTGAAGATCATCACCGACATGCCGTTGCCGATGCCGCGCTCGGTGATCAGCTCGCCCATCCACATGATCACGGCCGTGCCGGACACCATCGCGATCACCATGGTGCCGAGGGTGAGGGCGGACGGGTGCGGGATCAGCGGGTGGTTCGTCGCCGAGCAGGCCGAGCCGGAGAACAGGCTCCCGGAGCGGGCGGCCTGCACGTAGCCGGCCGCGATCAGGAGGGCGAGGCCCACGGTGAGGTACCGGGTGTACTGGGTGATCTTCGCCTGGCCGGCCTGGCCCTCGTCCTTCAGCTTCTGCAGCCGCGGGATGACCTCGGTCAGCAGCTGGATGATGATGCTGGAGGTGATGTACGGCATGATGCTCAGCGCGAATACCGTGACGTGCAGCAGCGAGCCGCCGCTGAACAGGTTGAGCATGGTGTAGAGGTTCGCCGCGGTGCCGCCGCTGCCGCTGCCGCCCGCCAGGCCGGAGCAGTACCGCACGTTCGCGGCCGAGATGCCCGGCGCGGGCAGGGACGCGCCGAACCGGTACACGGTGATGATGCCGAGCGTGAACAGCAGCTTCTTGCGCAGGTCTGGCGTCCGGAACGCCTGAGCGAACATCGCGAGTTTGGCCACGGATCCTTAAATGCCGCGGGCGCGGGCGCCGTTCCGTTTTGGTTTAGCCCAGTTGGATGGAGCGGCGGGCCATGCCGAGCCAGAAGCCGTCGATGACGGTGCGCTGGGTGGCGAGCTCGTCCGTGGCCGCGCCGAGCGTGACGAACAGCGGGGCGAAGTGCTCGGTGCGCGGGTGGGCCAGGCGGCCGCCCGGGGCCTTGCGCTCGAAGTCGAGCAGCGCGTCGACGTCGCCCGCCGCCAGGGCGTGGCGGCCCCAGTCGTCGAACTCCTTCATGACCGGGGATACCACGTTGTCATCGCCGGTGATGGCGCGCAGGTTGTGGGTGAAGAAGCCGCTGCCGATGATGAGCACGCCCTCGTCGCGCAGCGGGGCCAGCTTGCGACCGATCTCCATCAGCCGGACCGGATCCAGGCTGGGCATCGAGATCTGCAGCACGGGCACATCCGCCTGCGGGTACATCTCCACCAGGGGGACGTAGGCGCCGTGGTCCAGGCCCCGGTTCGGCACGTCGAGCACCGGGGTGGCCGGGGAGCGGAGCAGTTTCCTGACCTGGCCAGCCAGTTCGGGCGCGCCCGGGGCGGCGTAGGTGACCTGGTAGTAGTGCTCCGGGAAGCCCCAGAAGTCGTAGACCAGCGGCACCGTGGTGGTGGCGCCCAGGGCGAGCGGCGCCTCCTCCCAGTGCGCGGAGATCATCAGGATGGCTTTCGGCCGCGGGAGGTTCTCCGACCACGCGGCGAGCTCGGCCGGCCAGGTCGCGTGGTCGGCCAGCGGCGGGGCACCGTGGGACAGGTAGAGGGCGGGCATCTTGGTCACGGCCATCTCCAGCATAGTTCAAATTTGAATTACCGTTACGGTGACGGTAGCACGATGGTTCAAATTTGTACAACTGGACGGTAGGATGGTCTCATGGGTGCCGTGAAGTGGCTGGACGAGGACGAGATGCGGGCCTGGCACAGCTTCCTGGCGGCCGGGGCGCTGATCGACCGGCTCCTCGACGCCCAGCTCAAGGACGCCGTCGGGCTGTCCCACCCGCAGTACGAGATCCTGGTCCGGCTGGCTGACGCCCCGGACGGCGAGGTGCGGATGACCGAGCTCGCCGGCACCCTGCTCACCTCCAAGAGCGGGCTGACCTACCAGGTCACGCAGCTGGAGAAGGCCGGGCTAGTGGCCCGCCGGTCCTGCCCCTCCGATGTCCGCGGCGTCCTGGCCGTCCTGCTCGAGGCGGGCCGGCGCCGCCTCGAGCAGGCCGCTCCCGGCCACGTCGCCCTGGTCCGCGAACTGCTGATCGATGTCCTGACTCCGGAGCAGCTCGCCAACCTGGCCGACGCCCTCGGCGAAGTCAGCCGCCGCGCCGCCACCCGCTCATGAAGCCGCTGCCCGAGCTGTCCGGGACGACGGGCCCCTACGCTGTTCAGCACGGTGTTAAACCCTCGATGCTGAACCCTCGATGAGGAGGCCCTAGTGGGAGAGAACTTCGTGCTGGTGCACGGCGCGTGGCACGGTGGATGGGCCTGGCAGCCGGTGGCGAGCAGGCTGCGCGCCGCCGGGCACCGCGTGTGGGCGCCCACCTCCCCCGGCCTCGGCATCGACGACGACCCGCGGGGCGTGACCCTGGCCGGCTGCGTGGACAGCCTGGTCAGCCAAGTCGAGGCGTCCTTCGCGGTCGACGTGACGCTGGTCGGGCACAGCTGGGGCGGCTACGTGATCGCCGGCGCGGCGCCGCGGCTGGCCTCGCGGCTGAAGCGGCTGGTGTTCTGGAGCGCGTTCGTGCCCGAGGGCGGCAAGCCGCTGTACGACGAGGTCCCGCCGGCCTATCAGGAGCTGTTCGCGTCGTCGGCGGGGTCCTCCGAGGACAACACCGTGGCCCTGCCGCCCGAGGTGTTCCAGGGGGCCTTCATGGGCGACGCCTCACCCGCGGAGGCGGCGATGGTGCACTCGGTGCTGCGGCCGCAGCCGTACCGGACGTTCACCGACGCGCTCGACGACGAGGCCTACCGGAACCTGGGGCTCCCGCTGCACTACGTGCTGTCGCAGGACGACGTGGCGCTGCCGCCGGGCGAGTACGGCTGGAGCCGCTTCGCCGAGCGGATCAAGGTCTCCCCCGCGCTGGTCCCCGGCAGCCACGAGTCCATGTTCACCCGGCCCGCCGAGCTGGCCGCAGCCCTGGAGCAGGCGGCCACGCCGTAGTCTTCTCTGCGTGCAGGAGGCATCCGGGGAGCTGCCCCTTCCGGCCGTCTCGCGGCGGGTGCTGCCGCGGGTCGACCGGCGGGAGATCGCGGCGATCTTCGCTGGCGGCGCGCTCGGCACGCTGGCCCGCGCCGCGCTGGCCGAGGCGTTCCCGCACGCGGCGACGGCGTGGCCGTGGCCCACGTTCGGCGTCAACATCGTGGCGGCGTCCGCGCTCGGCTACTTCGTCACCCGGCTGCAGGAGCGGCTGCCGCTGTCCAGTTACCGGCGGCCGCTGCTCGGCACCGGGCTGTGCGGGGGGCTCTCCACCTTCTCCACCATGCAGGTGGAGATCCTCAAGATGCTCGACGCGCACGCCTGGGGCCTGGCCGCCGGGTACGCGGCGGCCAGCATCGCGGCCGGGTACGCCGCCATCCAGCTCGCCACCGCGCTGGTCCGCCGGGTCCGGGTGCGCCAGTGAGCCTTTTGCTCTGGACGGCGGTCGTGCTGATCGGCGGGGCCGGCTCGGTCGTCCGCTTCCTGGCCGACGGAGTGGCCGGGTCGGCGGCGGGCCGGGACTTCCCGGTCGGCACGCTGGCCGTCAACCTGTCCGGGGCGGTGATCCTGGGCCTGCTCACCGGGCTGGCCCTGGGCCATGAGCAGGCGCTGCTGGCCGGCACGGCCGCGGTCGGCTCCTACACCACGTTCTCCACCTGGATGCTGGAGACCCAGCGGCTGACCGAGGAGCGCCAGCACGGCAAGGCGATCGCCAACATCGTGCTGAGCCTGGTGGCGGGCGTGGCCGCCGCCGCGCTCGGCCGGCTGATCGGCCAGCAGCTATGAGAACCCAGCCGCGGTGACCGAGAGCCTGAAGCTGACCAGCTACTTCGGCGAGCGGCAGCGCTGCCGGGGCGGCTTCGTCGCGGACGCCCTGCTCGAGCTGTACGGGCGGCACGAGATCGCGACCAGCATCCTGCTCCGCGGCACCGAAGGCTTCGGCCTCAAGCATCACCTGCGCACGGACCGGTCGCTGTCGCTGTCGGAGGACCTGCCGCTGATCACGGTGGCGGTGGACACCCGGCCGCGGATCGAGGCGGTGCTGGCGCCGGTCATCAAGCTCAACCCGGCCGGGCTGGTCACGCTGGAGCGGGCCCGGCTGCTGGCCGATACCGTCACGCCCGGTGACCTGCCGGAAACGGCCAAGCTCACCGTCTACCTGGGCCGCCAGGAGCGGGTCTACCGGGTGCCCGCCTTCGTCGCGGTGTGCGACCTGCTGCACCGGCGCGGCGTCGACGGGGCCACCGCGCTGCTCGGGGTGGACGGCACCGCGCACGGCCAGCGCCAGCGGGCCGCGTTCTTCAGCCGCAACGCCGAGGTCCCGATGATGGTCATCGCCGTCGGCCCGGGCGAGCAGATCGGCCGGGTCCTGCCCGAGCTGGGCGCGCTGCTGCGCCGCCCGCTGCTGACCCTGGAGCGCGTCCAGGTCCTCAAGCGGGACGGCCGGCTGCTGGCGGCCCCGGCGGCCGGCGAGATGGCCTGGCAGAAGCTGATGATCTACACCTCGGAGGCGACGCAGCACCAGGGTCAGCCGGTACACCGGGCGATCGTGCGGCGGCTGCGCTCGGCAGGCATCGGCGGGGCCACCACCCAGCGCGGCGTCTGGGGCTTCCACGGCGACCACGCCCCGCACGGGGACCGGCTGCTGCAACTCGGCCGCCGCGTCCCCGCCGTGACGATCGTGGTCGACCGCGCGGAGCGCATCGGCACGGCGTTCTCGGTGGTCGACGAGCTCATCGGCGACCGCGGGCTGGTTACCGTCGAGGACGTCCCCGCCGTGGCGCGCAGTGAGCCGGGGCGGGGACGGCACTCGTTCGGTATAAGGGTTTAGGGGCGCTCGCCTGCCTTCGCGACGCACGATCGTGGATGCCGGTTCACCGTCAACGCCATTTCCCGGGCGGCGTTACGCTGCCGTATGGATCATGACGGTGCGCGCTGGATCGAGGAGCTGCCCGCCGGGCTCGCCGCCCAGCGGGGCCTGCTGCGCGGGCTCCGCGCGTTCAGCCAGGACGATCCGGACGTCGCGTGGCTGGTGGTGGGCTGCTCGCTGGCCCGGGACGCGGGCGACTGGCTGTCCGACATCGACGCCGCGATAGGTGTCTCCGAGCCGGAGTTCGCTTTGGTTTTCCCGCGCGTCCGGTCGGCCGTGGACGGGCTGGGCGAGCTCGTCGAGAGCTACCACCACCAGCTGCCCGAGGTGGCGCTGACGCACGAGCGGATCTTCGCCCAGTACGCCGACCGGAGCCAGCTCGACCTGGTCGTCTACCCTTCCACCGCCTTCGCGGGGTCCGTCCCGCAGGTGGTCGTGCTGTACGACCCGGATTCCGTGCTGGCTGCGCCGGATGCCGCGGCGCCGGTTCCGGTGCCGCCCGCGCAGGTCCGCGAGTGGGCCTTCCAGGGCTGGTGCGCGCTGGCCGACCTGGGCAAGTACGTGCGGCGCGGCTCCGCGTGGGAGGCGCTGGAGCGGCTGCACGAGGCGCGGGCCCAGCTCTGGCGGCTGTGGGCCGCGGTCCGCGGCGTGCCCCAGCCGCAGTACGGGCTGACCAGCGTGCTCGACTACTCGCCGTCTGCTCTTCCGGCTGGCATCGAGGCGACGGTCAGCGATCTTGACCTGGGGCATCTGGTGGCGGCCGGCCTGCGGGTGGCGGAGCTGCTCGGCTCGGTCGGAGACCAGCTGGGCGAGTCGCAGCGGGCCGCGCTGCCGCGGGCCATGGGTCGTTTTATCACCGGCGATCTGCGGGCCGCGATGGCAGGCTAGGGAGCATGCCTTTGTATTTGGATACCAGGCCGCTGTTTCCTTTGCTGCGGGCCGAGCTGGCCGCGCTCCTGAGCGGGCTCTCTGATGACGACTGGGGCCGGCCCACGGCCTGTCCGGGCTGGCCGGTGCATGGGGTGGCGTCTCATCTGCTCGGGGTGGAACTGGGCAACGTGTCGGTGCGGCGGGATGGCTGGGGGCTGTGGCCGGGGGCGGGCGAGGACCTCGACAGCTGGCTCAACGGCTTCAACCAGCAGTGGGTCGAGGCGGCGCGGCGGATCAGCCCGGCGCTATTGGTCGAGCTGATCAACGTGGCTGGCCTGCGCTTCGAGGAGCAGCTGGCCGCGCTGGACCTCGACGCCATCGGAGGGCCGGTGCAGTGGGCGACCGGGTCGGAGCCGGCGCCGGTCTGGCTCGATGTGGCCCGTGAGTACATGGAGCGGTTCGTCCATCAGCAGCAGATCCGCGAGGCTACCGGGCGTCCGCCGCTGGGGGCTTCTTTCGTGAGCCCGGTGCTGACTACGGCGGCGCACGCGTTGCCGCGCGCGCTTGACCGGGTGACCCGGCCGGCGGGCACCGTCGTGACGTTTTCCGCCTCGGGTGAGGGGGGCGGGTCTTGGCATGTGGTCCGGGCGGCGAGGGGGTGGGAGCTCTTGCTGGACCCGGTGGCTGGGGTCGTCGCCTGCCACGCGCGGACCACTGTGGACGGCGCGCTCAAGCTCTACGCCCGGGATCCGAGTGCACCCGCGTTGAGCTGGGAGGGTGACGCCGAGCTGGCCGCCGCCCTGGCCGGGGTGAAAGCGGTCCTCGGCTGACGGTTCCCGGTCCCCCGGACCAGTACTGATCGAGTTAAGTCGATCATGTTGACTTAAGTTGGTCAGGCACGTCGATGCGGCACACCGGGTGCAAGTGAAACCGGACCTCCAGTGCGTTCTGGCGTACTCGAACCCGGATTTCATGCCGCTCGGTGGTTCTCTGGAGCATCACGGATCTCTTTCTTGGCCAGGGACATCTATTCGCGACACCGTTGGATATCGTCAGTGAAATGTCATAGCCGAGCGGTATTATCGAACTCAGATCCTAGAGGTCTCCCCCGGGCAATCGGAGTTGCCGCCCCAGTCGGCCACCGCAGATCACCCGCCCGCCAGCCGCTCGGAAGGAGGCCAGCAGGTGAGCACAGCGACCATCCCGGCCTCCGCCAGCGAGGCGCTGGATATGGTGCATGCCGGGCTGGCGTTCCTGGCCGCGGCGGATGCTGCCGCGATGGGGGCGGCGGAGCGGGCGGGGTGCCTGCGGGGGCTGGAGCAGGCCGATGCGGTGGCGACGGCGGCGCGGACGTCGGTGCTGGGGGCGTTCGCCGCCGGGCAGGATTACGCGGATGACGGGGATTACAGCGCGTGCTCGTGGCTGCGGTACCGGACCCAGGTGACCCAGGGCACCGCGGCGGATCACACCGCGTGGGTCAGGCGGGGCGACGGGCACCGGGCGGTGATGGCGGCGCTGGCCGGGCGGAAGGTCTCCAAGTCCTACGCGCGGGAGATCTGCTGGTGGACGGGCAAGCTGCCGGAGGATGCCCGGCCGGCGGCCGATGAGATCCTGCTGGGGGCGGCGGCGTCGGGGCTGGGCCTTGAGGACCTGGCGGGGCTGGCCGCTGAGATGTACGAGAAGTCCCGGCAGGGTCAGCCCGACGCCGATCCCGGTGATGACGGTCCGGGTGTGTCATTTGATGACCGGTCGGTGAGGCTGGCGACCACGATCGGCGGGGCCGGGGTGGTGCACGGGGACCTGACGCCGGAGTGCGCGGAGTTCGTCAGGACCGTGCTGGACGCGCTGTCCGCCCCGGCGGGCGCCGACGAGGACCGGACCCATGAGCAGCGGTATCACGACGCCCTGGAAGAGGCGATGCGGCGGCTGGTCGCGGGCGGGCTGGTGCCGCAGCGGGGCGGGCAGCCGATCCGGGTGTGGGCGTATATCTCGCTGGCGGACCTGATGCAGCTCGACGGCAGCGCGGAGCTGCTGCGGGAGTGGGCGGAACGGCTGCACGCGCAGTGGGCCGGGCGGCGGGCCGCCGCGGCCGAGGCGGGCGGGCATCAAGGCCTGTGGCTGGACGGGGAGGCCGCGAAGGGGATCGCGTGCGGCGCGCCGGTGACCCCGGTCGTGGTGGGGAGCGTGAACCCGGCCGCGTTCGGTGACCTGATCAAGCTGTGCGCCCAGCTCGATGAGCTCCTCGGCCTCCGCGGCGGCGAGCCCGGCGAGGACGATCCCGGTGCGGGTCAGCCTGGCGGCGGCGATCCCGGCGCGGGCCAGCCCGGCGCGGGCGGTGCCGCGGATGGCTCCGCGGGCTCGGCCGCCGTGGCCCAGGAGGCGCTGGTGCAGGCCATCCTCGGCAAGGCGGTCGAGCTGCTGTCGGGGCCGGGCGGGCTGGCCAGCTTCCTGCGCCGTCATCTGGGGCTGCGGGCGGGCGGGCCGAGCCTGCCGCTGGATATCGGGTACAGCGAGACGATCCCGGCCTCGATCCGGAACGCGGTCCGGCTCCGGGACATGCACTGCCAGTGGGCCGGGCGGTGCCGCCAGCCCGCCGTCGCCTGCCAGGTCCACCACACCCGCCACAAAGCCAACGGCGGCAAGACCAGCCTCAAGGACTGCGTGCTGCTCTGCCATTACCACCATCAGGTGATGATCCACCGGCTCGGCTGGACCCTGGTCGTGAACCCGACGGCACCACCACCGCGTGGAACAAGGACAAGACCAAGGTGCTGCACAGCCACGGGCCGCCGGCCCGGGCCGGATAACAGCCCCGGGATCACCGAGTCGCGGGGAGACAGGCACCGGATGACGCCCGCCAGGAAACCCTGGCGGGCTGGGGGCTGGCGGGCTGGGCTAGGCGCATCGGGTCGGTGGCCAGCTCGCGGTAGTCGAGTTCCGGGCGGCGGCGCGGCGGGTGACCGGGGTACTCCTCCAGGAGCGCCAGGTCGAATTCGTGTGCGATCAGGCCGGGGAGTGACGCTTCCGGTTCGCGTTCGGTGACCTCGACGCGCAGGGCGGGATGCGCTTCGGCCAGGGTGGAGAGGGCGGCGGGGATGACCGCGTGGGCGGTGGTGTGAAAGGCGGCGATGCGGACGGTGCCGCTGATGCTGGCGGCCGAGGCGTCCAGGTCAGCCCGGGCCTGCTCGAGCCGCTCCAGGATGGCCTCGGTGTGCTCGACGAGCCGTTCGGCGGCCGGGGTCAGCCGGAGGCGGCGGCCCGCTCGTTCGAGCAAGGGCACGCCCGCTTCGGCCTCCAGCACGCTGGACCACGTGATCATTCCGGGTGATCCTGGTCGGGTGACCATGACCACCACACCGACCTGGTTCTGCCGTCCGAGCGCCCGGCAATGGCGGACGTCGACGCCGGAGACGGCGGCGGTGCCGGCGTTTCACGCGGAACTGCCCGGCTACCGCCCGACCGAGCTGACCGAACTGCCCGCCCTCGCCGCCGAGCTGGGCGTGGGCCGGGTTTTCGTCAAGGACGAGTCGACCCGGATGGGGCTAGGCGCGTTCAAGGTGCTCGGCGCGTCCTGGGCCGTCGCCAGGCTCCTCTGCGGGAACGGGCCGATCACGCTGGGCGGCCTGCGCCGGGCGGCGGCGGCACATCCGGTCGAGCTGGTGACCGCGACCGACGGTAACCACGGGCGGGCCGTGGCCTGGGTGGCCCGGCTGCTCGGGCTGGACGCGCGGGTCTTCGTGCCCCACGTGGTGCCGGAGCGGGCCCGGGCCGCGATCGCGGCCGAGGGGGCCACGGTGACCGTGGCCGGCGGGTCCTACGACGAGGCCGTGGCGCAGGCGGCTGCCTACGCCGGTCATGGCCGGCCGGGCGCTGATGCCGCTGACCGGGGCCAGGCGAGCTCCGGATACGCCGGCGGGGGCCAGGCGAGCTCCGGGGAGGCCGGCGGGAAACGGGTGCTGGTGCAGGACACCGCGTGGGCGGGGTACGAGAGCGTGCCTGCGTGGATCGTCGAGGGTTACGGGACCCTGCTGGCCGAGCTGGACCGGCAGTTCGCGGCGCGGGACCTGACCGGGCCCGATCTGGTCAGCGTTCCGGTGGGGGTGGGATCCCTGGCCCAGGCCGTGGTGACGCACTACCGGCGGGGCGGGATGGCTCAGAGGGCTCGGGTGGCCCAGATGGGCTGGGAGATTCTGGGGATCTGGGGGACGGGTCGGCTCCGGCCATTCTGGCGGTGGAGCCGGAGACCGCGGCGGGGGTGCTGGCCAGCCTGCACGCCGAGGCCCGGCAGTCCGTGCCTACGGGCGGCACCGTGATGGCGGGGCTCAACTGCGGGACGCCGTCCAGCCTGGCGTGGCCGGTGCTGGCGGGCGGGCTCGACGCGGCCATCGCGGTGACCGATCGGCTGGCGATCCAGGCCGGGGCGGACCTGGCGCGGCTGGGGGTGCGGTCGGGACCCAGTGGCGCGGCTTCGCTGGCGGGGGTGCGTGCGGCGCTCACCGGGCCGGGGGCCGGAGGCGCGCCGGGCCGGGCTCGGTGTGACCGGGTCTTCCGTCGTGCTGCTGCTGAGCACGGAAGGGAGCGGAGGGGTCTGATGGACCTGGCGGAACGGACACCATCGAGCTGCTCAAGGATCTGGTCGCGATCGACTCGCAGAATCCGTCGCTGGTGCCGGGGGCGGCGGGCGAGGGCACGATCGCCGGTTATGTGGCGGACTGGGCCGAGACGGCCGGGCTGGCGGCCGAGGATCGTGGAGGCGACGCCGGGGCGGCCCAGCGTACTGGTGCGCAGCCGGGGCAGCTCGGCGCGGTCGCTGCTGTTGTGCGGGCACCTGGACACCGTGGGCACCGGCGGGATGGAGGATCCGTTCACCCCGGTGGTGGACGGGGACCGGCTGTACGGGCGGGGCGCCTACGACATGAAGGCCGGGCTGGCCGCCGCGCTGATCGCCTGCCGTGAGGCCGCGCGGCGCGGGCTCGACGTGACCGTGGCGGCCGTCGCCGACGAGGAGCATTCCAGCCTCGGCGTGCAGGAGATCCTGCGGCACGTCCGGGCCGACGCGGCGATCGTCACCGAGCCGACCGAGCTCACCGTGGCGACCGCGCACCGGGGCTTCGTGTGGACCGAGATCAGCGTGACCGGGGTGGCCGCGCACGGCTCGCGGCCGCAGCTCGGCGTCGACGCGATCATGAAAACGGGGCCCGTGCTGACCGCCTTGGACGACCTCAACGAGCGGCTGCGAGGGCGTGAGCATCCGCGGCTCGGCCATGGCTTCGTGCACGCCTCGATGATCGAGGGCGGGCGCGAGGAGTCGACGATCCCGGACCGGTGCACGCTGACCATCGAGCGGCGCACGCTGCCCGGCGAGACCATCGAGGACACCGAGCGCGACATCGCCGGGCTCCTGGACCGGTGCCGCGCGGCCGACCCGGCGCTGCGGGTGTCCAGCCGGACCACGCTGGCGCGGGCGCCGTTCGAGGTGACCGACGACGAGGCTATCGTCGCGGCGGTGGCCGGGGCCGCCGCCGCGACGACGGGCAGGCGGAGCTGGCGGGGGCCAGCTACTGGGCGGACGCCGCCTTCATCGCCGGGGCCGGGATACCCACGGTACTGTTCGGCCCGGACGGGGACGGCGCCCACGCCCGCGAGGAGTGGGTCAGCCTGCCGGGCACGGTGGCCTGCGCGCGGACGCTCATCGCGGCGGCCGAGGACTTCTGCCGCGGCTGACGTGCCGCGAGAGAGTATCGGGGCCGCTGGGATTACCGGGGCTCGAGGGGTCGTTGGGATCCGGTGGGATTACTGGGCTCGAGGTGTCGTGGGATCCGGGGGATACTCGCCGGCCAGGTGGCGGGTGCCGATCAGGACGGGGGCGCCGACGTCGCGCCAGACGAAGTAGGCCAGCGCGATCAGCAGCAGCGGGGAGATGACCCAGCGCTCGGCGAGCTTGTTGGTGGTGATCCGGATGGGCTCGGGGAGCAGGCCGAAGTCGTAGCGGCTGACCGGGTACAGCAGCGGGCAGCCGTCGTGGGTCAGCATGTCGCCGGCGATGTGGGCGAGCATGCCGAGGCAGACGCACACGGCCAGCACCGAGACGTGCCACGGCGTCACCTTCTCCAGGTCCCAGCCCTGCCAGAGGATCAGGGCGGCCAGGCCGAGGCCGAACAGGTCGGCGTGGTGGCCGCCGATGTACAGGGCGCGGAAGCCCGCGGAGAAGAACAGGGCGAGCAGCAGGCCGGCCGGGATGAGGTGCCACCACAGCTGGATGTGGCTGGCGGTGACGTGGGCGCTGTCCTGCCACTGCCCGGCGCCGTAGGCGGCCAGGGTCATGATGGCCACGCCGAGCAGGCTGTGCGTGCCCTTGCGGTGGCCGCCGCTGATCCGGTGCACGATCCAGGCGAAGGCCCCGGTCAGGAAGCCGAACGTGCGGGCGATGGTGGACCCGGGCTCGTCCAGGTCGGGCAGGATCCCCGCGCCCGCGGTCAGCGCGGCCGCCACGGCCAGGTGGGTGCCGGTGACCGGCAGCAGGGGGGCGACAGCGGCGAAGGCCAGGGCGCCGGACAGCGCGTGGTCGTGGCCGAGCATGCGAAACTCCCGGGGGTGCGGGCGGGGGCGCGGGCGAAGGGCCAAGAGCTACGCTCGTGCCGCCGACATTCCCGGGGAGCCGCGCCTAGGCGGGCGCCGACTTGATGATGCTGAACACCGCGCCCTGGGGGTCGCCGAGTACGGCGATCCGCCCGACCGGGATGTCGAACGGCGCGACGACGACCGTGCCGCCCTGCTCGGCGGCCTTGGCCGCGGCGGCGTCCGCGTCGTCGGTGCCGAAGTACACGTGCCAGTGGCTGGGCACGCCCGGCGCCTGCGGCAGCATGGAGCCGCCCACCATCGCCTCGCCGGCCTTGAACACCGCGTACGGCTGGCCGTCGCCCATGTCCATGACCTCGGCGGTCAGGCCCGCCACGGCGGTGTAGAACGGGAACACGCCCTGGTCGCGGTGATGAGCTCGTTCCAGGTGATCGTGCCGGGCTCGTTCACCAGCGCGGCGCCGATGTGCTGGGCCGCCTGCCACAGGGCCACGGCGGCGCCGGACGGGTCCAGGACGAACGACATCCGCCCGGCGTCGGTGACGTCGAACGGCGCCAGCCCGACCGTGCCGCCCGCGGCCTGCGCCCGGGCGGTGGCCTCATCGGCCGAGTCCACGGCGAGGTAGGTGTTCCACAGGGGCGGCGCGCCGGCCGCGGCGAATTCGGGGGGCTGGGGGGCTATGGCAGCGACCCGGTGACCGCGTAGCATAGCCATGGAATAGGCCTGTCCGCCCGGCATGGGCTGGTCGTCGTAGGTCCAGCCGAATAGTCCCGAGTAGAACGCTTTGGCGGCGGCTGGGTTGCTGGTCTGCAGGTCCGCCCAGTTGGGTGTGCCCTGTGCGTAAGAGGTACGGATCGGCATTGTTGTCCCCTATGTTTCGGCGAGCGAGCGGGCGGTACACGTTGACTACGGTAACTGGAGCCCGCTAGGCTGCCCAAGCAAACGCTTGGTATACGGTCACAGACTTCCGGGCGCGCCAACTCCCCCCCTTGGCGCGCCCGGAACTATTTTCCGGTTACGTCCGGCTGGCCCGCTACATCCAGTCGGCCCCGTTACATCCAGTCGGCCCCGTTACATCCAGTCGGCATGGTGCGGCCAGGCCAGCAGGGTATCCACGAGCTCGGTCGGGCCGGTGCCGGGATCGGTGGCCGCGTAGCGGCCCCGGTAGAACAGCAGCGGCCGGGCCGCGCGGGGGGCGCCGAGCGCGGTGACCCGGCCGGTGACCAGGTAATGATCGCCCGCCTCGTGCACCGCCTCGATCGTGCAGTCCACCCAGGTCAGAGCGCCGTCCAGGACCGGGGCGCCGGCGGGCGAGGAGGACCAGGGCACTCCGGCGAACTTGTCGCCGCCGCTGATCCCGAACCGGCGGGCTAGTTCCTGCTGGCCGTCGGTGAGCACGTTGGCGCAGAAGTGGCCGGCGCGCTCGATCGCCGGCCAGGTGGACGAGGTGCGGCTGGGACAGAACAGGACCAGGGGCGGGGCCAGGGACAGGGCGGCGAACGCCTGGCAGGCGAAGCCCACGGGTCCGTCGGGGCCGTCGGTGGTGATGACGGTGACGCCGGTGCAGAAGTGACCCAGCACGTGCCGGAAGTCGTCGGCGGACGGGAGAGACGAGGGGTCCGTGGGGGGCGTGTGGGGCGTGTGGGGTCCAGCGGATGGCGGGCCTGGCACGTCAGTGGGCGGGTCCGGCAAAGTTGTGCCCCCAGAGGCTGACCGCGGTGGTTTCCCTGGTGATCCAGCGGGCGTCGTCGACCTGCCGGCCATCGGTGCCGTACTCGATGTCGAACCCGCCTGGGGTCCGGACGTAGAACGACACCATCAGGTCATTGGCGTGCCGTCCCAGGGTACCGGAGACCGTCGCGCCCCGCCGGGCGCAGCGGTCCAGGGCCAGGCCAACGTCGTCCAGCGTCGCGGTCTCGACCATCAGGTGCACGAGGCCGGCCGCGGCGGGCACCGGAGCCAGGGCCAGCGAGTGGTGCCGGGGGTTGCAGCCGAGGAACCGGAACCAGACCGGCGGGTCGCCCGGCTGGCCGCCGAAGAACTCGGCCGGCATCCGCATCGAGTCGCGCAGCCGGAAGCCGAGCACCCCGGTGTAGAAGTCGAACGCCGCGGTCGAGCCGGGCGGGACCGGCAGCACCACGTGCCCCAGGCCCTGGTCGCCGGTGACGAACCGGGTGCCGTACGCGCTGACGGCGGGCCGGTGCTCGAGCGCGGCCCCGCAGAACACCTCGAGCACGTGTCCGTCCGGGTCCTCGGTGCTGATCATCGCGCCCACCCGGCGGTCGGCGAGTTCGGCGGCGGTGGCCGCCTTGAAGGGAAAGCCCGCGCCAGAGAGCGCGCCGCGGACCGCGCCCAGCATGACCTCGTCCGCGACCTCCCAGCCCGAGGCGAGCAGCCGCTCCGCCGAGCCGGGCACGATGACCAAACGGGCGGGGAAATCGTCCATCCGCAGATACAGCGCGCCCTGCTTCCGGACCCCGTCCCTCGGTCATCCCGAGAATTTTCACGCCGAACTCGCGCCAGGCGGCCTACATCGGCGGAGGAGAAGCGCAGGTAGCCGAGCGAGGAGATCATGAGCCCTCCAGGAATTCGATCGCCAGCCGGTTGAACTCGTCGAACTTCTCCAGCTGGACCCAGTGGCCGCAGCCGCCGAACACGTGCAGCTGGGCGCGGCGGATCAGCTTCAGCGCGACCAGCGCGCCGTCGACCGGGTTGACCCGGTCCTCGCGGCCCCAGATGAGCAGCACGCGCTGCCGTAGCCGGTGCGCCTCGCGCCACAGCAGCCCGTCCTCGAAGCTGTCCGGGTCGAAGAACGAGGCGCCCATGGACGCCATGGCCTCGAGCGACTCCGGGTCGCTGGCCACGGCGAACCGCTGGTCGATCAGCTCGTCGGTGACCAGCCGCTGGTCGAACACCAGCGTGCGCAGGAACGCGGCCATCTTCTCCCGGGTCGGGCCGGGCGGCGCGCCGAACTCGGCCAGCCGCTTGACGCCCTCGGTCGGGTCGGGCGCGAACACGTTCAGGGACAGCCCGCCGGGGCCCATCAGCACCAGGCGGGCGGCGCGTTCGGGGTAGCGGAGCGCGAAGCGGACGGCGGTGCCGCCGCCCAGGGAGTTGCCGACCAGGTGGACCTGGTCGAGGCCGAGTTCGTCGAGCAGGTCCTTCAGGGCGTCCGCCGAGAACGTGAAGTAGTTGCCCGTGACCGCGGGCTTGTCGGATTTCCCGTAGCCGGGCTGGTCGACCACGACGGTGCGGAAGTGCTCGGCGAAGACCGGGAGGTTCCTCGCGAAGTTGGAAAGCCCCGAGGCGCCCGGGCCGCCGCCGTGGAGGAGGACGACGGGGATGCCCTTGTGGCTGCCCGCTTCTTCGTAGTGGAGCCGCATCAGAACATCGCATCCGGGGGCACGTCGTGGCCGAGTTCGCCGCGGCCGAACATGGTCAGGGCCCGTTCCGGGTCGTTGATGGCGTGCACCCGGCCCGCGTGCGCGTCCCGCCAGAACCGCTGGATCGGCGTGCCCAGCTTCAGCGCCCGGCCGCCCGAGTTCTCGAACAGCAGGTCCACCGCGCGGATGGCCTGGCCGGTGCCGGTGACCTGGTCGCGCCGGACGCGCAGGCGCAGCGGCATGGGGATCCGCTCCCCCGCGCGGGCATAGCCCATCAGCTCGGTCATGTCCCGCTCCAGGGCCAGCCAGGCCACGTCGAGCAGGCCCGCCGCCTCGGCCACGCGCACCTGCGCGAACGGGTCGTCGGCCGATTTCTGGCCGACGTAGGAGGCCCGCACCCGCTGCTGCTGGTACTCCACGTGCGCCTGGTAGGCGCCGGTGGCCATGCCGATGACCGGGGTGGTGATGGCGTAGGAAAATATCGAGCCGAACGGGATGCGGTACAGCGGGCCGTCATTGACCTCCTGCCCCGGGCACCGGCACTTGCTCACGTCGGTGAAGCTGAGCGCGTGGTGCCGGGGCACGAAGACGTCGCCGACCACGATGTCGTTGCTGCCGGTGCCGCGCAGCCCGACCGTGTCCCACACGTCGTCGATGGTGTAGTCGCTGGCCGGGACCAGGAAGGTGCAGAAGTCGACCGGCTGGCCCTCGTCGTTGGTGACGATGCCGCCGAGCAGCACCCAGGACGCGTGCGCGCAGCCGGAGGAGAAGCTCCAGCGCCCGCTGAGCCGGTAGCCCCCGTCGGCCAGCACCGCCTTCCCGGTCGGCGCGTAGCTCGACGACATCCTGGTCTCCGGGTCCGCGCCCCAGACGTCCTGCTGGGCCTGCGGCGGGAACAGGGCGAGCTGCCAGGGATGCACGCCGACGACCGAGGAGACCCAGCCGGTCGACCCGCACGCGCTGGCGATCAGCCGGACCGCGGTGAAGAACGTGACCGGGTCGGCCTCCAGGCCGCCCGCGCTCCTGGGCTGGAGCAGCCGGAAGAAACCCGTCTCGGTCAGCGCCTTGACCGACTCGGCCGGCACCATCCGGCTGTCCTCGGCCTCTTGCGCTCGCTGCCGGAGCATGGGGAGCAGGTCGGTCACTCCGGCGATAACTGCCTGCTGGTTGGAGGCTGCTGGTTGGGACACTGCCATAGGCCCAGACTAGAACATGTTCTAGTCTTAGGGTATGGAGCAGGTTCGGACCATCGAAGCGGGCGCGCCGCCGGCCAGGTTCGCGCGCGGCTGGCACTGCCTGGGCCTGGCGGCCCGGTTCGCCGAAGGCGGGCCGCACGCGGTGCAGGCGTTCGGCACCAAGCTGGTGGTGTTCGCGGATTCAGCGGGCGCCCTGCACGTGCTGGACGCCTACTGCCGGCACATGGGCGGCGACCTCAGCCAGGGCACGGTCAAGGGCGACGCCGTGGCCTGCCCGTTCCACGACTGGCGCTGGGGCGGGGACGGCCGGTGCGCGGGGATCCCGTACGCCCGGCGGGTGCCGCTGGCGGCCCGCACCAGGTCCTGGCGGGCCCTGGAACGCAACGGGCAGCTGTTCGTCTGGCACGACGCCGAGGGGAACCCGCCGCCGGAGGACGTGGTGATCCCGTCGATCGAGGGGGCCGGGTCGCCGGAGTGGACCGACTGGACCTGGGATTCCATCCTGGTCGAGGGGGCGAACTGCCGCGAGGTCATCGACAACGTGGTGGACATGGCGCACTTCTTCTACATCCACTTCGCGTTCCCCACGTTCTTCAAGAACGTCTTCGAGGGCCACATCGCGACGCAGTACCTGAACACCCGGTCCCGGCCCGACATCGGCGGGGTGTCCAACTACACCGCGAACTCCACCACGGGCGGCGGGGGCATCGAGACCTCGCTGCGGTCCGAGGCCTCCTACTACGGGCCGGCGTACATGATCGACTACCTGTGGCAGGACTACCACGGCATGACCATGGAGAGCGTCCTGATCAACTGCCACTACCCGGTCACGCCGACCTCGTTCCTGCTGCAGTGGGGGGCGATCGTGAAGCGCCCGGCCGGCCTGTCCGACGGCCAGGCGTCCCGGGTGGCGGCCAGGTTCGCCGACTTCGTGGGGCTCGGCTTCCAGCAGGACGTGGCGATCTGGCTGAACAAGGCGCGGATCGACAACCCGCTGCTGTGCGCCGAGGACGGCCCGGTCTACCAGGTGCGGCGCTGGTACGAGCAGTTCTACCGGGACGTGGCCGACATCGAGCCGGACATGACGGCCCGGTTCGAGTTCGAGATCGACACGGCCCGGTCGGTGGCCGGCTGGGAGGCCGAGGTGGCGGAGAACCTGGCTCGGCGAGGCCATGCTGGTTAACGGGCACCGGCCGCGGGACGAGCGGGTCGCCACCTTCTGCGCGGTGGAGTGCGGGCGGTGCGGCGCGCGGGTGCTGGCGGCCAAGTTCAGCCCGCAGCACACCTCGGTGCAGTGGACCGAGGCGGCGGTGAGCGCCTGCGCCGAGTTCTCGGTCGCGGCGGCGCTGGGCCGGGCGAGCGCGCTGGTCCAGGGATGCGGGAGCCTGCGGGACAGCATCGACGCGGCGGTGACGGACGGGCGGCTCGAGGTGTCGCCGCCCTGATGAGGGACTTCTACCAGGTGCCGGTGGCCGAGGTGGTCCGCGAGACCGACGACGCGTGCTCGCTGGTGCTCGACGTGCCGCCGGAGCTCGAGGCCGCGTTCGGCTACCGGCCGGGGCAGTTCGTCACCGTGCGGGTGCCGTCGGAGCAGACTGGCTCGGTGGCCCGCTGTTACTCGCTGTCGAGTTCGCCGCACGCCGGGGACCGGCCGGCCATCACGGTCAAGCGCACCGATGGCGGCTACGCGTCGAACTGGATCCACGACCACATCGCGGCCGGAAGCCTGCTGGACCTGCTGCCTCCGGCGGGGACGTTCGTTCCGAAAATCCTGGATACGGACCTGCTGCTGCTCGCGGCGGGGAGCGGGATCACGCCGGTGATGTCCATCCTGAAGTCGGCGCTGGCGGCCGGGCGCGGGCGCGTGGTGCTGGTCTACGCCAACCGGGACGAGCGCTCGGTGATCTTCGCGGCGGCGCTGCGCGACCTGGCGGCCGCCTCGGCCGGGCGGCTGACCGTCCTGCACTGGCTCGACTCGCTGCTGGGGGTGCCGTCGGCGGCGGCGATCGCGGCGCTGGCGCGGCCGTACGCCGGGCACGATGTTTTCATCTGCGGGCCCGACCGGTGGGTGCTGGTAGTGCGGGAGGCTCTCGGGCAGCTCGGGGTGCCGGCCGGGCGGGTGCACGTAGAACGGTTCCTGTCGCTGGCGGACAACCCGTTCGAGGCAGACCAGGCGCCGGCCGGCGGCCCCGAGGCCACGCTGGCGGTGACGATGGGGGGCGGCGCCGCGGACGGCGCGACCAGGCGGCTGCCGTGGCCGGCCGGGGCCCGGATGCTCGACGTGCTGGTCGAGGCGGGCCTGGACGCGCCGTTCTCCTGCCGCCAGGGCATCTGCGGCGCCTGCGCCTGCCAGCTCACCGGCGGCGAGGTGGAGATGGCGCACAACGAGGTGCTCGAGCAGTCCGACCTCGACGAGGGCTACATCCTGGCCTGCCAGGCCCGGCCGCTGACCCCCGAGGTCAGTATTACCTACTGAACCTGTCGTAAATTGCTTCGAGGGGCCGATCCGTGCTAAGCACGGATGCTGCGTGGGTAATCAAGGAGGAAAGACATGGCATTGACCATCGGGGACACCGCTCCCGACTTCGAGGCGGAGACGAGCGAAGGCCCGATCCACTTCTATGACTGGCTGGGGGATTCCTGGGGGGTCCTGTTCTCGCACCCCAAGGACTTCACGCCGATCTGCACGACCGAGCTCGGCTACATGGCCAAGATCAAGCCGGAGTTCGACAAGCGCGGCGTGAAGATCATCGGCCTGTCGGTCGACTCGACCGGCGACCACGAGCGCTGGGCCGCCGACATCGAGGAGACCCAGGGCACCGCGCCCAACTACCCGCTGATCGCGGACAACGACTTCAAGGTGGCCAAGGCCTACCAGATGCTGCCGGCCGACGTCGAAGGCGACGCCAAGGCGCGCACGCCCGCCGACAACCAGACGGTGCGGAACGTGTTCGTCATCGGCCCGGACAAGAAGATCAAGCTGGTGCTGGTCTACCCGATGACCACCGGCCGCAACTTCGACGAGGTGCTGCGGGTCATCGACTCGCTGCAGCTCACCGCCAAGCACAAGGTGGCCACGCCGGTCAACTGGAAGCCGGGCGAGGACGTCGTCATCGCCGGCTCGGTCAGCAACGACCAGGCCAAGGAACTGTTCGGCGAGTGGGAGTCCCCCAAGCCCTACATCCGCATCGTGCCCCAGCCCAAGTAATCTCTAGCGCCTGCTGATCCACACGGAGAGGTGGGCCGGCTCCAGGGCGTGCTGTACGACGCCGGCCAGGTCGTCGCGGACCGAGTCCAGGTCTACGGCCTCCTTCAGGCGGTCCGCGAACGCGGCCACGGCCTGGTCGGCATCGTACCTAGCCCGGTTGAACCGGCGGTCTACGGCCAGCTGCACGCGCCGCCGCAGCGGGCTGAACAGGGCCGCGGCGGCCAGCGTGGATATGGCCACCGCGGCCGAGCTGTGGACTCCCATCACCTCGGTGGCCAGCAGCACCAGGCCGGCGTACACCCCGACCAGCAACCCGGTGACGATCCCGTAGGCCAGGGTGCGGGAGATGATCCGGTCGATGTCGTACAGCCGGTACTTCAAGATCCCCACGCCGATGCCGGCGGGCAGGGCGACGACCCCGACGGCGAACACGTCGCTCAGCGCCTTGGCGCTGCCGTGGGTGCCGCCCAGGCCGAACGAGGCGGCCGTGCAGGCCAGGCAGACCGTGGCCCCGGCGATGAGCCACTTGAGCTGCTGCCTGCGCTCGCCGCGGGCCCGCCGCCAGGCCCTGAGCTGGCCGGCCACGAAGGCCAGCCAGCAGATGACGAAGGCGGCGAAGAGCGGCAGCTGGGTCCGGGACACCCAGCCGTCCGGATGATCGAAGACCACGAGCTGGCCGCTCGTGTCCACCCTGATGCGGCCGTCGAGGATGACGGGCAGGGCCCCGGCCACCACCACGGCCAGCAGGACACCGCACAAGCTCAGGTAGAGCCACAGCACCGGGCGCCACCGCCGGGACGGCAGCCTGCCCGCCGGGAACAGCAGGATGGCCAGCGGGAACAGCGCCGCCAGGGGCAGCCACGCCTGGTAAAGCAGCAGCGCGGCCGGCCCGGCGGGCAGGCCGTGTCCCAGCCGGTAGCGGATCGCGGCGTACAGGCCGGCGTCGGTGCCGAGCAGGAAGAACAGGGCCGGGGTCACGATGAGCCAGCCGATGGCGTTGTCCGGGCGGCGGCGGGCCACGAGCACCCCGATGGCCGCCAGCGGCAGCGCGATGGCCAGGGCCTGGATGGCACTGGCAGACGAGTCCTGATGATCGACCGCCAGCAGCGGGATCCTGGCCGCGGCCAGCAGCACGACCACGGCGCCGAGCGTGAGGGCCATCGCTGGTCGTTTGCCTGCCACCCGTCCGGTCACGGATCTCACGCTACGCCCGGATCGTTCCGGGAACGTTACCGCTGCGGGGTTGGCCCTCCCCATCGCCAGGCCAAAACTGTAACGTGTTCTAGTATGGGAGACGAAACCGCCGTGGCGGCCGAGGTGGACGTCGTGATCGCGGGGAGCGGGGCGGCCGGGATGACGGCGGCGCTGACCGCGGCCCGCCTCGGGCTGAGCGCGCTGGTCATCGAGAAGGCGGCGGCCTTCGGCGGGTCGACCGCTCGCTCGGGCGGCGGGATCTGGGCCCCCGGCAACGCGGTGCTGCGCGCGGCCGGCGTGGCCGACACGCCCGAGCAGGCCCGGACCTACCTGGCGTACGTGGCTTCGGGCGTGCCCGAGGAGTCGCGGGAGGCGTTCCTCGGGCACGCGCCGGCCATGCTCGATCTGGTGCTGGCGATGACGCCGCTGCGGTTCACCTGGGTGCCGGGGTACGCGGATTACTACCCGGAGGCGCCGGGCGGCCTGGCGGCGGGACGTAGCATCGAGCCCGTTCCTTGCGATGGGCGCAAGGTGCTGGGCGCGGAACTCGGCCGCCTGGCCCGGCCTTACCTGCCGACGCCGGTGGCCGTCACCCAGGCGGAGTACCGCTGGCTGACGCTCGGACGTCATCCGCGCGGGATCCGGGCGGCGGCGCGGGTGGCGAGCCGGGCGGCGACGGCCAGGCTGCGCGGGCGGCGGATGCTCGGGCTGGGGCAGGCGCTGGCGGCGGGGCTGCGGGCCGGGCTGGCGCGGGCGGACGTGCCGGTCTGGCTGGAGACCGCGCTGACTTCGCTGGAGGTGACAGCTTCTTCGGGCCGGGTGACCGGGGTGCGCGCCATCCGCGACGGCGAGCCGGTGCTGATCCGGGCGCGGCGCGGGGTGCTCGTGGCTAGCGGCGGGTTCGAGCGGGACGCGGAGATGCGGGTGCGGTACCAGCGGTCGCCGATCGGCGCTGAGTGGACGACTGGGGCGCCTGGTAATACTGGTGACGGGATCCGGGCCGGGCTGTCGCTCGGGGCGGGCACCGGGCTGATGGACGACGCCTGGTGGGGGCCGTCCATCCCGCTGTCCGGCGGCCCGTACTTCTGCCTGTCCGAGCGGAACCTGCCGGGCTGCGTCATGGTCAACGGAGCCGGCCAGCGGTTCGTCAACGAGTCGGCGCCGTACGTCGACGCGGTGCACGCCATGTACGACGGGCACACGCCGGAGAACCCGCACATCCCGGCCTGGCTGGTCTTCGACCAGCGCTACCGCGACCGGTACGTGTTCGCCGGGCTGCCGCCGCACCGGCCGCTGCCGCGCCGTTGGTACGCGGCTGGGGCGGTGGTCCGGGCGGATGACCTGGCGGGGCTGGCCGCGGCGGCCGGGGTGGATGGCGACGGCCTGGTCAAGACGGTAGCTAGGTTCAACGAGTTCGCGGCTTCGGGCCGGGACGAGGATTTCGGGCGGGGTGACTCGGCCTACGACCGGTACTACGGCGACCCGCGGCTGGCCAACCCCAACCTGGCTCCGCTGGAGCGGCCGCCGTTCTACGCGGTCAAGATCGTCCCGGGTGACCTGGGCACCAAGGGCGGGCTGGTCACCGACGCGAGGGCGCGGGTGCTGCGGGCGGACGGGACCGTGATCGAGGGGCTGTACGCGGCGGGCAACGCGAGCGCGGCGGTAATGGGGCGCAGCTACGCGGGCGCCGGGGCGACCATCGGGCCGGCCATGACCTTCGGTTACCTGGCGGTGCAGGAGATGGCGGCTACTCCTGGATCGGCTACTCCTGGATCGGCTACTCCTGGATCGGGGAGCCGAAGCGGATGAGGTTGCCGTCCGGGTCGGTGTGGGAGCCCTCGCGCAGGCCGTAGTCGGTCGGCCCGGCCGGGTGGGTGTGGCCGCCGATGCCAGGCTGGCTCCACTCCTCGTACAGCGCGTCGGCGTCGCGCACGTACAGGTAGGCCGCGCCCGGATGCAGCTCGGATTCGTGCGTGGCCAGGTGCAGGCCGATGCCGTCCCGGTCGGCGAAGCCGTAGTAGCCGGCGTCTTCGTAGGCCGAGGTCTGGAAGCCGAGGGACGCGTAGTGCGCCAGGGCGGCGGCCAGGTCGCGGACACCGAAGATGGGGCTGAAGCGGCGGAGCTGGCGGGCTGGGCGGGTGCGGCGCACCCCGGCCCCGGTAGCGAGGTCCTCGGCCTTGATCTCGGACAGGGCGATGAGCCCGGCGCGCATCGCCTCGACGTGCCCGTCCGGCAGCCGCTCGCCGAGCTGGGCGTCGACCATGTCCACGCCGCGCACCACGGCCTCGACGACCTCGCGGCCCCGGCCGGTCAGGCCGAGGGCGACCCGGCGGCGGTCGCCGGCGTCCGGGCTTCGCTCGAGGTAGCCCCGGCTGACCAGGGTGTCGGTCAGCTGGCTGACCGCCTGCTTGGTGACGCCGAGCTCACGGGGCAGGTCGGCGCGCGGCGCGGCTCCGGCTCCGGCACCGCCTTCGGCTCCGGCTCCGGCTCCGGTACCGGCACCGCCTCCGGCACCGATGCCGGCCAGCAGGAAGGCGCCGTTCCTGGGCAGGTCGTCGACGCCGATGTCCAGCAGCTGAGCCCGGATGGCCTGGGCGTAGGCGCCGCGGGCCAGCCGCATCAGGGTGGGGGTGGCGAATTCGTCCATGGCCGTCATGTCACCACCATATGGTCAATTTACTTGACAGTCAATTTACTTTCCGACCATGGGCGAGCCCGCTGGGTGGCCACCTCGACGAGGCGGTCCAGGCGGGGGCGGGCCACCGTGGTGAGGAACTCCTCCCGCTCGCGGCCGTACAGGGCCACCACCTCGCGCCACACCGAGCGGCCGGCGATGAAGCCGGAGGCGCCGCCCTCGTCGGCCGCGATCTTGATGATGTCGGTGAACTGGTCGAAGGGCACGCCCGCGGACAGGACGGCCCAGGGCCTTTTGATCGTGGCGGCCAGGCGGCGGCAGCCTGCCGGCGAACCGGGATACTCGAGCTTGAGCAGGTCGATGTCCTTCTCGTCCAGGGCCCGGGCCGCCTCGATGATGGCGTCCTCGCGGGCCTGGCCGCTCAGGTCCTCCCCCGGCAGCGGGTAGATCAGGTTCTCGATGACCACGGGGACGCCGGTGGCGCGGCAGTCGTCGATGATCTCCTGGACGACGGCGAGGCCCTCGGCGACCAGGTCCGGCTCGCCCGGCGCTTTCGGGCTCGGCCGGTCGGCGCGCAGTTGGAGGAAGAACTTGAGCGCGTCGCCGCCTTGGTCCAGGACCCACTGGGCGTTCAGCGCGGGGTCACGGTGGGTGCGCGGCTCACCTTCGTAGGTACGCCGCTCGGCGGGCTCGGCCGCGACGAGCAGCCCGCAGTTTTGCGCTAGCGCGCCCGCTTCGGTGATCGCGGGGACGCCGTAGGTCGGGTCGGACAGCAAGCCGGAGGCGCCCGGGGTCAGGGCCCGCGCGACGTCAGCCTTCGCCGTCCGCAGGTCGTCGTCGCTGGCGTCGTGCCCGGCCGCGGCGAACATCCGGCGCAAGGTGTTGCGCTGATCCATGGCGATGATGGAGAACACGTGATCGCGGGCGGCGATGTCGTCGAGGGTACCCGTTCGGTCCTTGATCATTTCTTTCCTTCCAGGGCATAGGCGGCGAGCAGGGCGGCCCCGGTGACGCCCGGCTGTACTACGTCGGAGAAGCTCAGCGCGCCCAGCGCGGCCGCCTTGGCCGCGCGCACGCTGGCCATCTGCGTCCAGCCCCCGGCCGCCACCGCCCGCTGGTGCGGGCCGACGACCTTCTCGATGTCTTTCAGGAGGAGGCTGGCCTGGTCCGCGGTGTAGCGCACGGCCGCGGCCCAGATCGCGGCGGGGGTGGCGCCGTCGGCGATGCGCAGGACCACGTCGCCGGAGCTCCGGCCGTCGCCGGTGACTTCCAGGCCCGGGGGCAGCTCGGCTATGTCCAGGCTGGCCTGGTCCAGGGCGGCGCGGCCCGCGGCCGTCTGCGCGCCGAGGGCGGTCAGGACGCGGCGCAGCAGCAGGCCGCCGCTGACCCCGGCCAGCAGCAGGCTGGTATCCGGCAGCACGTGCCGGCCGGCCGACCAGCCGGCGTCGACGATGGCCTGGCGGTTCGCGGCCGCGAGGGTGCCCGGCACCGAGCGGGCCAGTACGTCGGCGGTCCCGCTGGAGTTGAACAGCTCGTCCGGGCCGGTCGCCCCGACGCCGATGGCCGCCACCGGATGGTCGTGACCGGCCACGGTCAGCACGGCGCCGGCGGCGGACTTCGTGACGTCCTCGTGGGTGAGGCGGCCGGCGGGCTGGCCGGCCAGGCGCTCGGCGGGGAGGAAGTTGTCCGGCAGCCCGGCCGCAGCCAGTGCGCCGGGCCAGGGCTGGCCGGTGCCGGAGTCGACGAGGCCGGTCCGGCAGGCCAGCGACGGCTCGCGGACCGGCTCGCCGCCCAGCGCGAAGACGATCCACTCGGGCACGCTCAGCCAGGTTGACGCGGGGTTCATCCTTGCGGTTCCGCTGGCCCGGAGCCAGAGCAGCTTGGCCAGGCTGGCCTGACAGGACCAGGGCAGGCCGGTGGTGCGCTCGAAGGCGGCTCGGAACGCGGGTTCCCGGCGGGCCAGGTCGTCGAGCTCGCGAGCGCCACGATGATCGAACCAGGCGATGGCCGGGGCGACGGGGCGGCCGGCCGCGTCGAGCAGGACGCCGCTCTCGGCCAGGCCGGTGACGCCGATGGAGCGGACCCGGACGGGCCCCCAGTGCGGTTCGGCGGTCCGGACGGCTTGGCCGATGAGGTCCACGGCGACGCGGGTGAGACGGTGCGGGTCGAGCTCGGTCCGGCCGTCCGCGTGCGTGTGCCACGGGGTGGGCTGCTCTGTGTACATGGGCTCGAGCTGCGTGTCTTGCGGCTGGATGATGGCCTTGGCGGAGGTCGTGCCGATGTCGAGGCCGAGGACTGCGTCGGTCATGGGCCCGGTGGTCATGGGCTTGGTGGTCATGGGCTTGGTGGTCATGGGTGCAGCTCGCCGGAGCCGCGGGGCACGATCGTGGCTGGGACCCGGATGCGCTCGACCGGGAGGCCGGGCTCGGCCAGGCGGTCCAGCAGCCTGCGGGCGGCCGCCCGGCCGACCTCGTGGCCGCGATGGTCGACCACGGTGACGGCGGGGCGCAGGGTGTCGGCCATGGGGAAGTCGCCGAACGCGACCAGGGCGATGTCCGTGCGGCCGGCGGCGTGCAGCGCCGGCACCACGCCCAGGGACGCCCGGATGGTGGCACTCAGGATGGCCGTCGGCGGGTGCGGATCGCCGACCAGGGCGGCGGTGATCCGCGCGGCGGCCTCGCTGGTCGCGCAGTCGCAGCGGACCAGCCGTTCGTCTATGGCGATGCCGTGCGCTTGCAGGGCGTCGCGGTAGCCGCGCAGCCGGGCGGCCGAGGTGGTGATGGCGGGGGTGTCGCCCGCGTAGGCGATGCGCTGGTGGCCGTGGGCGATGAGGTGGGCCACGGCGTCGAACGCGGCGCGGTGATCGTCGATCTCGACGAGGTCGGCGTCCAGGCCCGGGGCCGGCCGGTCGACGAGCACGACCGGGACCCGGGGCTCGAGCCAGTCATGGCTGCCGCTGCCGGGGCTGAGCAGCAGCCCAGCCACCCGCCGGCGCAGCATGCGCTCGACGACGTCTTGTTCCCAGGCCGCGTCCCGGCGGGTGCTCGCGACCAGCACGGACCGGCCGTCCCGCGACATCTCCTGCTCGACGGCGTCGATCACGCCGGCGAAGAACGGATCGGCGATCGACTCGACCACGAAGCCGATCGCGGTGTCGGTCCCGGCCCGCAGGGACCGGGCCATCGCGTCGGGTGAGAAGCTCAGGTCGTCCATGGCGGCCCGGACCCGCTGCCGGGTGCCGGGCGCGACCCGCGGATCGTCGTTCAGGACCCGCGACGCGGTGCGCAAGCTCACTCCGGCCACATTCGCCACGTCGAGCAGCCTCGGCATTCCCGCCTCCTGGTGTCACCGCGCCATCACTGGGCATCCCGGCTTATGTGCCATCGATGGCAAGGCCATTGTGCCGCATGTGTGCCATCGATGGCAAACGTCGGGCGGCGGTCTTGGCAACCACAGCGATGTGACGTTGCGGTTGTTGTAACCACAACGATGTGACGTTGCGGTGGTCGCGGCGCTTAGGTCAGTGAGTGCCGGGTTAGGTCGGTGGAGGCGGATGCGGCGCTTAGGTCGGTTCGGCCTAGGGGGTGAGGGGTGCTGGGTTAGGGCTCGGGCGGCGGTGGGGGTTAGGGGGAGGGAGGGGAACAGGAGGGCCTGGTAGGCGTGGTAGAGGTCGGGCTTGCCGGACCAGGTGCCGGCGGCGGGGGTCAGCTCGGGGGTGAGCTCGTGGTGCCAGCCGCCGGACTCGCGGTCGATGAAGTAGCGGTCGATTTCGGCCCACCAGCGGGTGGCGGCGGCGGCGAAGCGCTCGTCGGCGGTGCGGCGGTGCAGGGCGTCGGCGGCGAGGACCGCCTCGCAGGCGACCCAGTGCAGCCGGGAGGTGATCACCGGCTGGCCGGCGGAGTCGACGGTGTAGAGCAGGCCCGGGTGGCCGTCGCGGTCCTCGGCGTCGGCGACGGCCGCGTCGAACAGGGCGGTGGCCGCCTCGAGGAGCCAGGCGGGGGGCGCGGGGCGGGACGCTGGCGCGGGGCTGGATCCGGGGGCGGTGAGGGCGGCTTCCAGGTCGAGGAGGAGGCGGGCCCACTCGAAGGAGTGGCCGGGGGTGGTGCCGTAGGGGCGGAACTGGTCGGCGCGGCGGTCGTCGTTGTAGTCCGGGAGGGGGCGCCAGGCCTGGTCGTAGTGCTCGGGCACCCGCCAGTGGTTGGCCCGGGCGTGGCCGTCGATCAGGTGGGCGGCGATGGACAGGGCCCGCTCGTGCCAGACCGGGTCGCCGCTGGCGTCGCCGGCGGCCAGGTAGGCCTCGACCGAGTGCATGTTGCTGTTGGCGCCGCGGTACGGCTCGAGCTCGGTGAAGCCGGCGTTCCAGGAGTCGCGGGCGCGGCCTTCGGCGTCGGACCAGAAGTGCAGGTTGATGGCGGCCGCGGTGGCGGCGAACACGTCCTCGGCGCCGGTCAGGCCGGCCGCGATCGCGGTGGAGGCGGCCAGCAGGGCGTGGGCGTGCGCGTAGTTGTCCTTGGTGGTGTCGGTGACCTGGCCGGCGAAGTCCAGGCTGGCGAACCAGCCGCCGTTCTCGTCGTCGGCGTAGGTGCGGGCCATGGAGGCCAGGCCGGAGTCGGCCAGCGGGCCGCGCGCTCGCGTCGCCGGCCAGGAAGGCCAGCGCGAAGACGTGGATCATGCGGGCGGTGAGGTAGAGCGGGCGCGGCTGGGTGGCGTCGACCCGGCCGTGGCCGTCGAGCCAGCCGAATCCCCCGCCGGGCAGGGCGGCCGCCCGCCCGAAGGCGATCAGCCGGGTCGCCTCGGCGCTCCGCCAGTCGCTGCGTGCCCGGCTCGCTCATGGTCTTCCTTCCTGGGTGGGGGCAGCTCGCCCGAGCCCCGCGGGATCAGCCGGACCGGGAGGACGGTCCGGCGGCGTACCGCCGCGCCGGGGTCCTCGATGCGCTGCAGGAGCCGCTCGACCGCGATGCGGCCCAGCCCGGCCGGGTCCTGGTCGATGACGGTGATCGCCGGGGACAGCGCCGCGGCCAGCGGGACGTCGCCGAACCCGACCACGGCGACGTCGGTCCGGCCCGCCTTGTGCAGGGCCAGCACCAGCGCCATCGTGCACGGGACGTTCGAGGAGAACACGGCCGTGGGGGCGTCCGGCCCGGCCAGGCGCCGGACCAGCTCGGCGGCGGACTGCGTCGGGCGACTCGCCGGCCGTGCAGACGAAGTCGGGGCGGTCGTCCAGGCCGGCCTCGGCCACGGCCGCCCGGTAGCCCTTGAGCCGCCGCCGGGTGGTCATCACCGGGGCGGAGATGTCGAAGAAGGCCACCCGCCGGTGGCCGTGGCTGGCCAGGTGGAGGACGGCGTCGCGCGCGCCGGCCAGGTCGTCCTCGATGACGTAGACGCCGGAGAGGCCGCGCGGGGCCCGGTCCACGAACACGACCGGCGTCCGCTCCTGCCAGGGGCCAGGTAGGACTGGTCCGGTGCTGACGGCGGCCACGATCAGGCCGCTGATCTGGCGCCGGAGCAGCGATTCGAGGGCCGGAGCGCTCGTGCTCGGCGCCCTGGCGCAGGCTGGTCACCACGACCGCCATCCCGCGTCCGCCCAGGTCCACCTCGATGCTGCGGTCATCGCGGCGAAGAACGGGTCGGCGATGTCGGGGATGGCCAGGCCCACCGCCGCGTCGGCGCCGGCCCGGAAGCTGCGGGCCAGCATGTTCGGGACGTAGTTGAGCTTCTGCATGGCCCAGCGGACCCGGTCCCGGGTCTCCTCGGCGACATGAGGGTCGTCGTTGAAGACCCGGGACACGGTCTTGGCGCTGACTCCGGCGACGCGAGCGACGTCGCGCATGGTGGTCATGGTGGATTGTCTCCGGAGGACGCCAGGCGGGTCAGCGGGCGGATCGGCAAGGTGCCTAGCAGCTGGTCTTGTAGATCGCGGCCTGGCTGGCGGCGGAGCTGAGGTTGGCCTTGGTGATGATGGTGAACTTGGTGCCGATCTTCGGGGTGGTCGCCTTGCCGGTCAGGGCCGCGTAGGCCTGGTCCACCGCGTCGGTCCCGATCGTGTACGGGGACTGGGCGATGAGGCCCTGCACGGTGCCCTGCTGAAGCGCGGTGATCTCGTCCGGCTCGGCGTCGAAGCCGACGATCTTGACCTTGCCCGACTTGCCGGCCTGGCGCACGCCGGTGGCGGCGCCCTCGGCGGAGAACAGGTTGGCCGCGAAGATGCCGACGATGCCGGGGTTCTTCTGCAGCGCGGCCAGCGTGACCTGGGCGGCCACGGACGCGCTGTCCTGGTCGAACTGCGTGCCCACGTACTTGAACTTGGAGTCGGCCTGGGCCGCGGTGGCGAAGCCCTGCTGGCGCTGGTCGGTGGTGCTGACGCCGGGCTTGACGTTGACGACGAGCACCTGGCCGCCGCCGGGCACCAGCTGCTTGATGGCGGCGAAGGCGTCAGCCCCGCCGGCCACGTTGTCCGAGGAGATCTGCGAGACCGCGCCGGACGGGTCGGTCAGCGTGGTGTCGACCAGGACGACCTTGATGCCCGCCGCCATGGCGGCGGCGATCGGCGGCCGGCTGGCGGACACGTCGTTCGGCGCGATCAAGATCGCGTCGGGCTTGGCCGCGGTGACCGACTCGATGATCGGGTTCTGCAGCGTGGCGTCGAACTGCGACGGGCCCTGGATGTTGACGGTGACGTTGCCGAGCTTCTTGGCCTCGGCCTGGATACCGCAGCCCATCGTGACGTAGAAGCCGTCACCGGCCACGCCCTGGATGAACGTCATCTTGTAGGACTTGCCGCTGGTCGAGCCGCCGCCGGTGGAACTGCTGGTGGCGCTGGAACCGCTGGTCGTGCCGGACGAGCTCGAGGACGAGCACGCCGCCGCCGTGAGGGAGAGCAGCAGCACTGCCGTCGCCCCCGCGGCTGGTTTCGCCAAAGACCGCTTCATACCTGCTCCTTTGCTCTTGTTTTTGGGTTCAGGTCAGCTACTGGCAACCTCGCGGAAACATACGGGTCGATAGTGCAGCAGCTATGTCACCGATGTCAATACATCGGCTGGATGATCTATAACCGGGCCTGAACAGGGCCTACAGGCAGCATGTATCGGTTTGATTCCAACTCTTGACATCGATGACATGAGGGGAGGACGCTCTTGTCTAAACATTGCGACATGGTTACGGCCGCGTTGCGGAACCGGCGTTGAGTTCGCGCCCCTGAAGGAGTGGTTCCATGAGCGTTGCGCTGGAAGCACGCGACATCACGAAGGTCTACGGTCACGTCAGCGCGCTGTCGGGCGCCAACTTCGAGGTCAGGGCGGGCGAGGTGACCGCGCTCATCGGGGATAACGGCGCGGGCAAGAGCACGCTGGTCAAGATCTTGTCGGGCACCGAGACGCCGACCTCAGGCCAGATCTTGGTCGACGGCCAGCCGGTGACCATCGACGGCCCGCTCGCGGCGCGCCGGTACGGGATCGAGACCGTGTACCAGGACCTGGCCCTGGCCCCCCACCTCAACCCGGTGCAGAACATGTACCTGGGCCGGGAGATCATGCGCCCGGGGCTGCTCGGGCGGCTGGGGTTCATGGACAACACCGACATGCGCGTCGGCAGCAAGAAGGCGTTCGACGAGCTCGGCGCGACCGTGCGCAACTTCTCCGGCAGCATCGGCGCCATGTCCGGCGGCCAGAAACAGGCGGTCGCGGTCGCCCGCGCCGCCGCCTGGGCCAAGCGGGTCATCCTGCTGGACGAGCCCACCGCCGCCCTCGGCGTGGTGCAGACCAAGGGCGTCCTGGACCTGATCCGCCGGGTCCGCGACCGCGGGCTCGGCGTGGTGTTCATCAGCCACCAGATGCCGGCCGTGCTCCAGGTCGCCGACGACGTGCAGGTCATGCGGCTCGGCCGCCGGGTGGCGACCTTCCGGGCCAAGGACACCACGATGGAGGAACTGGTCGGGGCGATGACCGGCGCCGTGACCCAGGATGACGTGGCGCAGGAGGCCGGGTTGAACGAAAACGGGGCGCAGGAGAGGCAGTCATGACCGAGCAGACCACCACGTCTGCGGCCGCGCCCGCCAGCGCGACGCCGACCGAAGACGAACCGACCGGCCGGTTCGCCCGGCTGGCCCGGCTGCAGGCGCTGCAGATCATCATCGTGCTGGCCGTGATCGTCATCATCTTCGCGGCCCTCAAGTCCAGCGCCTTCCTGACCGTGTTCAACATCCGCGGGATCGTGCAGAACACCGCCATCCTCGCCGTCCTCGGCGTCGGCATGACCTTCGTGATCGTCACCGGCGGCATCGACCTCTCGGTGGGCAGCGTCCTGGTCTTCAGCGGCGTCGTCGCCGACAAGGTGATGGCCCACATCGGCGGCGGCCAGGGCTGGGGCGCCGCCATCATCGGCGCCCTGGTCGCCATCGCCTGCGGGCTCGCCTGGGGCCTGATCAACGGGTTCCTGGTCGCGCGGGCCAAGGTCCCGCCGCTCATCGTCACGCTCGGCACCCTCGGCATGGCGCTGGGCCTGGCCGAGGTCATCACCGGCGGCGTGGACCTGCGCAACGTGCCCACCGTCATGGTCAACTCGGTCGGCTTCGGCAACATCGTCTGGCAGATACCGTGGCTGGCCGTCATCGCCGCGGTCGTCGTGCTGGTCGGGATCGTGCTGCTGCACCGGACCCGGTTCGGCCTGCATACCTATGCGCTCGGATCGAACCCCGAGGCGGGGCGGCGGTCCGGCCTGAAGGTCAACCGCCACCTGATCTCGGTCTACGCCCTGTCCGGGCTGCTGGCCGGTTTCGCCGGCTGGCTCAACCTGGCGTTCTTCCAGTCGACCACGATCGGCGGGCAGACCTCCACCAACCTGTCCGTGATCGCCGGTGTCGTCATCGGCGGGACCAGCCTGTTCGGCGGGTACGGGTCCATCCTCGGCAGCGTCATCGGGGTGTTCATCCCGGCCACGCTGCAGAACGGGTTCGTGATCGTCGGCATCCAGCCGTTCTGGCAGCAAGTCGTGGTCGGGGTCGTCCTCATCACGGCCGTCTACGTCGACCAGCAGCGGCGCGCCGCCGCCCTGCGCGGCGGCAGCGGGCCGCGGCTGGGCAACCTGCTCGCCCACCTCACCAGCAGCAGGCAGGCGCCTGCCCGGGAATGACGCGGGGCCCGGACCAGGGGGTGGCGCACAGCTAGTGAGGAGCAGCATGAAGGCCGTTGTCTACGATGCCCCGAAAAGCTTCGAGATCAGGGATATCCCGACCCCGGAGCCGAAGCCCGGGGAGGTCCGGGTCCGCGTCCGCCAGACCGGGATCTGCGGCACGGACCTCCACATCCACAACGGCAAGTTCTTCGCCGAGTTCCCGCTGACCCCCGGGCACGAGCTCATCGGGCCGGTGGACGCGCTGGGCGAGGGCACCGGGTTCGATGGCACCGAGGGCTTCCGCCTCGGCGAGTACGTCTCGGTCAACCCGAACATGAACTGCGGGCACTGCGCGTACTGCCGGGTCGGGCGCACCCTGATGTGCGCCAACCTCAAGGGGCTCGGCACGAACTGGCCCGGCTCCTTCGCCGAGTACGTCGTGGTCCCGGCCAGCCTGGTCTTCTCGGTGGACGGCATCGACCCGGACGTCTCGGTGTTCACCGAGCCGACGGCGTGCGCCATGCACGGCGTGGAGACGCTGAGCCCCCGCCCGGGCAGTTCGGCGCTGGTGTTCGGGGCGGGCCCGACCGGGCTGCTGCTGGCCCAGCTCATCGCGCGCGGCGGCGCGGCCAGCGTGACGGTGGCGGCTTCGTCGGCGTTCAAGCTGAAGCGGGCGGAAGAGCTGGGCATCGATCACACGTTCGTTATGGATCGTACGGACCTCGCCGGTGACGTGGGCAAGCTGAAAGCGGCGGCCGGCGACGGCTTCGACATCGTGGTCGACGCGACCGGCGCGGCGGCGGTGTCGGAGCAGTGCGTGCCGCTCACCCGCAGCGGCGGGACGGTGATGTTCTACGGCGTGACCGAGCCCGAGGACCTGGTCCAGGTCAGCCCGTACGACGTGTTCCGGCGCGAGATCACCATCAAGGGCTCGTTCGCGGAGATCGACTCGTTCCCGGCCGCGATCGCGGCGCTGCGGTCCGGCCGGGCCCGGACCGAGGGGCTCATCACGCACCGGTTCACGCTGGAGGAGTACCCCGACGCCCTGGACGCGCTGCGGAGCGACCGGACGGTCCACAAGATCATCATCGAGTGCTGGCCGGGATGAGCACGGCTGTCCATGGGTCATGAGTAGGGCCTGCACGCTGGGGATCGACCTCGGGACGAGCTCGGCCAAGGCGGTGGTGCTCGATACCGGCGGGCGGGTGCTGGCGCAGGCCGCGGCGGGTTACCCGGTCACCTCGGCGGCGGCCGGGTACGCCGAGAGCGACCCGGCCGACTGGTGGGCCGCGGTGACGGCGTGCACCCGCGAGGCCGTCGCCGCGGCCGGGGACGCCGTCCGGCTCGCGGGTATCGGGCTGTCGGGGCAGATGCACGGGCTGGTGATGACGTCCGCCGACGGGCGGCCGCTGCGGCCGGCGCTGCTGTGGGCGGACAGCCGCGCCACCGGTTCGCTGAGCGCCTACCGGCGGCTCCCCCCGGCGGCGCGGGACCGGCTGGCCAACCCGCTGGCGCCCGGCATGACCGGGCCGATGCTGGCGTGGGTCGCGGCGCACGAGCCGTCGGTCTACGCCGCCGCGCGCTGGGCGCTGTCCCCCAAGGACTGGCTGCGGGCCCGGCTCACCGGCGAGATATACGCCGAGCCCAGCGACGCGTCGGCGACCTTGCTCTACGACGTGCCGGGTGACCGCTGGGACCTCGAAGTGGTTCAGGCCCTGGGCCTGGAGGCCGGGCTGCTGGCGCCGCTGCTGCCCTCGGCGGCCGCGGTGGCCGGGCAGCTGACCGGTGCGGCCGCCGCTTCGCTGGGGCTGCCCGCTGGCCTGGTGGTCGCGGCCGGGGCGGGCGACACGGCGGCGGCGGCGCTGGGCGCGGGCGTGTTCGATGAGTCCGACATCCAGCTGACCGTGGGCACCGGGGCGCAGGTGATCCGGCCGCGCGCGGCGCCGGTGAACCGGGCCGAGGCGGGGGTCCACTTGTACCGGCTGGCCGCTCCGGTCGGGTGGTACCAGATGGGCGCCACCCTGAGCGCGGGGCTCAGCCTCAACTGGGTGCGTGAGGTGCTGAACGCTACGTGGGAAGAGCTGTACGCGAGCGCGGCCGGCCCGCACGGCGGTGACCCGATCTTCGTGCCGCACCTGTCGGGTGAGCGGACGCCGTACTGCGACCCGGGGCTGCGCGGCTCCTGGACCTCGCTCGCGCTGGCCAGCGACCGGGCCTCGCTGCTGCGGTCGGCGCTCGAGGGGACCGCGTTCGCGATCCGCGACGCGCTGGACGCCTTGCTCGGGGCGCAGGAGCGTCCTTCCGGCCTGCGGCTGGCCGGCGGGGGCACGCTGGCCGCCGGCTGGCGGCAGCTGCTGGCCGACGTGCTCGGGGTGCCGCTGTACGCGGTGGACGTGCCCGCGGCGTCCGGCCGGGGCGCGGCCCTGCTCGGGGCGATCAGCGCCGGACGGCTTAGCTTCGAGGACTGTGCCGGGCCGCTGGCCCCGCCGGCCCGGCTCGCGGCCGAACCGGACCCGGCACGGGCTGCCTTCTACACGGAGCGCCATATCCGGTTTCAGCGGGCCGTATCAGCACTGCGCTCTACGGAAGGAGCGTCATGACCGTCCTCAACGCGGACACCATCGGCCGGCTGGGCGCCGGCGTGTCCGTCCCGCGGTACGACCGCCGCCAGGTCACCGCCGGGATCGCGCATATCAGCGTCGGCAACTTCCACCGCTCGCACCAGGCGATGTACATCGACACGCTGATGAACCGGGGCGAGGCGATGGACTGGGGCATCTGCGGCATCGGGCTGCAGCCGTCCAACGCCGCCATGCGGGACGTGATGGCGGCCCAGGACGGCCTGTACACCCTGGTCATCCGGCACGGCGACGGCACCTGGGAGCCTCGCGTGATCGGGTCGATCGTGGAGTACCTGTTCGCACCCGACGACCCGGAAGCCGTCATCGAGAAGCTGGCGTCACCCGCGATCCGGATCGTGTCGCTCACCGTCACCGAAGGGGGTTACAACCTCGACTCGGTCACCGGATCGTTCCGCGAGGCGGACCCGCTGGTGCAGGCCGACCTGCGGCCCGGGGCGGTGCCGCAGACCGTGTTCGGGCTGGTGACCGAGGCGCTGGCCCGGCGTCGGGACCGGGGCGTACCGGCCTTTACGGTTCTGTCCTGCGACAACATCGGGGGCAACGGGCACGTGAGCCAGCGGGTGTTCACCGCCTTCGCCCGGCTGCGCGATCCGGCGCTGGCCGAGTGGATCCTGGCCAATGTCCGCTTCCCTAACTGCATGGTGGATCGCATCACGCCGCAGACCACCGCGGCCGACCGGGCTGCGCTGAGCAGCCGGTTCGGTGTCGAGGACCAGTGGCCGGTGCTGTGCGAGCCGTTCGCGCAGTGGGTGCTCGAGGATCGTTTCGCGGCCGGGCGACCGCCTTTGGAGGACGCCGGGGTGCAGATCGTCGCCGACGTGGAGCCCTACGAGCTGATGAAGCTGCGCCTGCTCAACGCCAGCCACCAGGCCCTGTGCTACCCGGGCTACCTGGTCGGGTACCGGCTCGTGCACGACGTCACGTCCGATCCCTTGTTCGCGCGGTTCCTGCTCGATTACATGCTGGCCGAGGCCATTCCCACGCTGCGGCCCGTGCCCGGCATCGACCTGGCCGGCTACGCGCACCAGCTCATCGAGCGGTTCTCCAACCCCGAGGTCGGCGACACCGTGGCCCGGCTGTGCGCCAACGCCTCCGACCTGATCCCGAAGTTCCTGCTGCCGGTGATCAGGGAGCAGCTCGCTTCGGGGGGTCCTTTCAGCCGGGCGGCGGCCGTGGTGGCCTGCTGGGCCCGCTACTGCGAAGGCACCGACGAGAGCGGTCAGGGCTTCGAGATGGATGACGCGCTGGCTCCGCAACTGCGGGCCGCGGCTTCGCGGCAGGCTGGTCATCCGGCCGCTTTCCTGGAGGACAACCGGTCGGTCTTCGGCGACCTGGCCGACGATCCTCGGTTCACGCAGGTGTACACGGGGATCCTGGGTTCGTTGCGGGAGCGCGGGGTGCGGCCGACCCTGGCGGATCTCGATCGCTATGCGAAGGAGCTGACTTGAGTACGATGCGGCGCGTGGTCGTGCATCCGGGGCGGATCGCGGTGGAGGCGGCGGAGGTCCCGGAGCCGGGGCCGGGTGAGGCGCTGGTGCGGACGCTCGCGGCGGGCGTGTGCGGATCCGACCTGCACGCGGCGCACGGGCGCCATCCGTTCGTCTCGCTCCCCTACCGGCCGGGGCACGAGGTGGTCGGGATCGTGGAGTCGGTGGACGCCTCGGCCGGCGGCTTCGCGGTGGGCCAGCGGGTCATCGTGGAGCCCGACCTGCCCTGCTGGACGTGCAAGATGTGCACCAGCGGGCGCGAGAACCTGTGCGAGAACCTGCAGTTCTTCGGCTGCGGCTACCCGCAGGGCGGCATGGCCGACTACTTCACCCTGGCCGCTCGCCGGCTGCACGCGGTGCCGGAGTCGCTGGACGATCACACCGCGGCGCTGATCGAGCCGCTGTCGACGCCGGTGCACGCGGTGCGGCTGGCCGGCGACGTGGCCGGGCGGTCGGTCGCGGTGCTGGGCGCCGGGACGATCGGGCTGTTCACCCTGGCCGTGCTGCGGGCGCACGGAGTTGGTCAGGTCGTCGTCACCGACCCGAACCCGGGTAAGCGGGCGCGGGCTCTGGGGCTGGGTGCTGACGCTGTTGTCGACGCACGCGCGCCTGATGTGTCTGGTGAGGTGCGCGCGCTGCTCGGCGGCAGCGCCGACGTCGTCTTCAACTGCGTCGCGATCCAGTCCTCGCTGGACCAGGCGATCGCGATGGCCGACAAGGGCGGCACGGTGGTCGTGGTCGGGGTCCCGGCCGCGGCGGTCACCGTGCCGCTGCCGATCATCCAGGACCACCAGATCCGCATCCAGGGCAGCGCCACCTACCTGCCCGTGGACTACGCCGAGTCGGCCGCGCTGCTGACCGCCGGGACGGTCAGGAAGGCGGACTTCGTCACCGCGACCCGGCCGCTCGAGGCGGTGGCCGAGGCCTTCGAGCTCGCCTCGTCGGGGCAGCACGTGAAGGTCCTCGTCACCGTCGGCGAACGGTGACCGCGTTCCGGTTGCCGCCCCGGTCGCTCGTCGCGCTCGATTTCGACGGCACGCTCGCGCCGATCATGCCGCACCCCGAAGACGCGCGGCCGGTGCCGGGCACCGACCGGATGCTGCGGGCCGTGCGGGCCACCGGGGCAACCCTGGCGGTGGTGTCGGGCCGCAGCGTGGCCTCGCTGCTGCAGGTCAGCGGGTTCGGGGCCATACCCGGCATCGTCATCTACGGCACGCACGGGGCCGAGCGGTGGGAGGCGGGGGTGCTGCGGACGGCGCCGGCGCCGCCGGGCCTGGAAGAACTGCGAGGGCGGCTGCCGGGGCTGGTGGCCGGCCTCGTCCGGGAGCCTGATCTGTGGATCGAGGACAAGAACCTGTCGCTGGTGGTGCACGCCCGGCTGACCGCCGCGCCGGAGCGCGTGCTCGAGCGACTGCGCGAGCCGGTCGAATCGGCCGCGGCCGGGGTGGGGCTGGGGGTGCGGCCGGGTCGTGAGGTACTGGAGATCTGCGTGCCCGGCATCGACAAGGGCACCGCGCTGCGGGAGCTTCTCGACGGGGATCCGGCGGCGGTGTTCTACGCGGGCGATGACGTCGGCGACCTGGACGCCGTGGCTGAGGTGCGGGCGTGGGCCCGGCGCAGCGGGCGGCCCGGCTATACCGTCGCGGTGGGGCCGCCCGGCGGGCCGCTGGCCGGGGTGGCGGATGTGACCGTGCCGGATCCGCCGGGGCTGCTGGCCCTCATGACGGGCCTGCTCTAGCGTTCAGCCCAGAGAGTGTTTCCGGCCGGATCGGGGATAGCCAGCGGGCGGAGGACGGCGTTACGCTTCGGGCATCGCGCTGGCTGGGGAGGCGCCGTGATACCAGGGCCTGGAGACGAGACAACCGCCACGGCGGGCCTGAACCATGATCATTTCCGTGCGTCCCAGGCCGACCGCGAGGTCGTGATCGGCACGCTCAAGGCCGCGTTCGTGCACGGCCGGCTGACCGGGGATGAGCTCGGCGCGCGGACCGGCCGGGTGTACGCGTCGCGGACGTACGCGGAACTGGCCGAGGTCACCGCCGAGGTCACCGCCGACATTCCCGTCGAGCCCGGCGCGGCCCGCCTGCCGCGCGATCCCTGGCGGGCGACGAAGATAGCCTGGCGGATCGAGTACGCGCTGATCCTGCCGGGCATCGCGTGGGTCCTTTTCATCCCCCCGGGCCCCCACACCTCGGCCGGCGAGCTGGTGGCCCTGGGCGTTGGCACCTACCTGCTGTTCTGGGCCATCGGCATCTTCATCCGCGTCGTCTCGCGCTCGGCGAAGCGCGCCGGCGAGCCGTCAGCGCCGGGCGCGGGCAGTGAGCTCCTGCACGCGTCCCACGCCGTCGCCCGCGACCAGGTGACCCGCATCCTCGGCGCCGCGCTGGCGCAGGGCCGGCTGACCGAGGACGAACATGACGAACGAGCGGCCCGCGTGCCCCGCTCGCGGGTCCAAGCCGACCTGGACACGCTCATCGCGGACCTCCCGGCCGGCCTGGCCGCCAAGCCGCCCACGGCGCGCGACGCCTGGATCGGCACCGGCGCGATCGCCGCCGCGGCTAGCGTGATCGTCGCGGTCGTGCTGCTGCGGCCCGACACCTACCTGGCGTTCGCGGCGTTTCTCGCCGCCGCCGCCACCTTGATCCTGGCCGCGCCCGTCACCGCGGGCCTGATGATCGACCGGCGACACCAGCAGCGGATCAGCCGCCGCTGAGGATCAGGCCGCTGGTGGGGACGCCGGTGCCGGCGGTGACCAGGACGGGACCGTCGCCCGGGACCTGGTTGACCGAGGTGCCGCGGACCTGGCGGACGGCTTCGGCGATGCCGTTCATGCCGTGGATGTAGGCCTCGCCGAGCTGGCCGCCGTGCGGGTTGACCGGGAGGCGGCCGTCGATCTCGATCGCGCCGCCGGCGATGAAGTGGCGGGCCTCGCCGCGCCCGCAGAAACCGAGTTCTTCCAGCTGGATGAGGACGTAGGGGGTGAAGTGGTCGTAGAGGATGGCGGTCCTGATGGCGGCCGGGGTGATCCCGGCCTGCCGCCAGAGCTGGCCCGCGACCAGGCCCATCTCCGGCAGGCCGGTCAGGTCGTCGCGGTAGTAGCTGGTCATGGTGAACTGGTCCGCGCCGGCCCCCTGGGCGGCGGCGCGGATCACGGCGGGCGGGTGCGGCCGGTCGCGGGCCCGGTCCAGGCTGGTGACGACCACGGCGACGGCGCCGTCGCTCTCCTGGCAGCAGTCGAGCAGCCGCAGCGGCTCGGCGATCCACCGGGAGGCCTGGTGCTCGGCCAGCGTAACTGGGCGCTGGTAGAACCAGGCGTGCGGGTTGGCGGCGGCGTGGCGGCGGTCGGCCACCGTCACCCGCCCGAAGTCCTCGCTGGTCGCGCCGCACCAGTGCATGTACCGGCGGGCGATCATGGCCACCGTGGCGGCCGGCGTGGCGATGCCCATCGGGTAGTGCCAGCCGTTGTCGACGCCGGAGGTGGTGGGCGCGGCCACCGCGCCCGTCGCGACCCGGCCGAACCGGCGCCCGGAGCGTTCGTTCAGGGCCCGGTAGCAGAGGACGACGCTGGCCGCCCCGGTGGCGACCGCCATCGCGGCCTGGTGCACGGTGGCGCACGCGGCGCCGCCGCCGTAGCCGATCTGGCTGAAGAACCGCAGCGCGGGCACGCCGAGCTCGCGCGCGACCGCGATCTCGGCGTTGCTGTCCATGCTGAAGGTGACCATGCCGTCCACGTCGGCCGGGTCCAGGCCGGCGTCGTCGAGCGCGGCGCGGGCCGCCTCGGCGGCGAGCCGCAGCTCGCTGCGGCCGGAATCCTTGGAGAACTCGGTCGCGCCGATGCCGGCGATGGCCGGGGTAGGCAGGGCCGTCACCGGGCGATCCTGACGGTGGCGGTAACGTGGTCGCCGAGGCGGCACCGGCCGGTCACCTGAATGACCTGTTCGTCACCGTCGTCTTCGGCCACCTGGCCGCTGAGGGTGAGGGTCTCCCCCGCGTGGCAGGGCACGCCGAGCCGGATGGAGACGGCGCGGACGGCGGCGTCCGGGGCCCAGGCCGAGACGTAGCGCTGGACCAGGCCGGTCGTGGTCAAGATGTTGATGAAGATGTCCTTGGCGCCGCGCCTGACGGCGAGGTCCCGGTCGTGGTGCACGTCCTGGAAGTCGCGGGTGGCCAGGGCCGAGGAGATGACGAACGTGGGGGTCACGTCGATCACCCGGTCCGGCAGCACGCCATTGGCTAGCCGCCAGACGGGCAGGGTCAGTTCCTCGTCGACCGGGGCGAACGCGACGCGGACCGGGAGCCCGATCCGCACCTGGTCCGGGCGGACGCCGGGCAGCTCGCCGACCATCCGCACGCCCTCGGGCAGCTGGACCAGCGCGACCACCATCGGCAGCTTCTTGCCCGGCACCGGCGGGTGGTGGTGCACCACGTAGCTGAAGACCTCACCGGTCCCGGCGGCCACCACGTACCCGCCGTCGCCGGGCCGGCCGCAGGCCGGGCACATCGGCCCGGGCGGATGGCGCAGCGCGCCGCAGCCCGGGCAGCGCTGGATGCGCAGCTGGCCGGCCGCGGTGCCGGCCCAGAAGAAGGCGGTGTCCGGGGTGACCAGGGGACGCATGGGGGTGTTGCCGGCGGCGGGGTTCGCGGCGGGGGCGGGTGCTGGCGGCGGACGGAACTTGAGGATGCGGAAGTCCATCGTGGCCACGGGCTCGTGGTCCGAGAACCAGGTACTGCGGGTGTTGACGAACCAGCCCTCGCCGAGGGCGGTGCGCTTGGGGCCGGTGACGTCCAGCAGCCTGGTGCGGACGGACAGCTGCTCGCCGAGCTTGAGGTAGCGCTGGTAGGTCTGGTCGCAGTTGGTGGCGACGACCGAGGTGAACCCGGCCTCGTCCATGACCCGGTTGATCAGGCCCAGCGGGTCGTCGCCGGTGCGGGCGCCGTGCAGGCCGGGCATGGTCCAGGCCTGGATCATGGACGGCGGCGCGGTGTCCGGGTCGTCGGGCGCGCCCGGATCGATCGCCTCGATCCAGTTGCGGATCATCGGCCGGTTCACCGGGTCGCGTGCGCTCCGCGGCTCGCTGTCGCCGGCCGCGGCGATGCGGGCGGCGGCCTCCCTGATCGTCTCGATGGTGCTCATCGGGGAGCTCGGGGCAGGCCGAGGCCGGCGATGGCGATCAGCTCGCGCTGGACCTCGTTGACGCCGCCGCCGAAGGTCAGCACGATGTTGCGCTTGAGCTGGACGTCGAGCCAGGTCATCAGCTCCGCGGTGGCCGGGTCGGCGTCCGCGTGCCGGCCCACCACCTCGGCGAGCTCCTGCCCGATCGCCTGGACCTGCTCGGAGGAGAAGACCTTGGTGACCGAGGCGTCGGCCACGTCGAGGGCCGGGGCTGAGGCGACCTGCCAGTTCAGCAGCTCGTTGACGCGGATGACGGCGGAGGCCCGGGCCAGGGCCCGGCGCACGTCGGGCTGGGCAAGCAGGGAACGCCGTTCGGCCCAGGTCCTTACTCGGTCGTGCAGGACGGCGGTGCGGCCGGCCGGGCCGAGCATCACCCGCTCGTGGTTGAGCTGGGTGGTGATCAGCCGCCAGCCGCCGTTCTCCGGGCCGACCCGCATCCGGGCCGGCACCCGCACGCCGCTGTAGTACGTCGCGTTGACGTGGTGGGAGCCGTCGTGGGTGATGATCGGGGTCCAGGAGAAGCCCGGGTCGCGGGTGTCCACGATGAGGATGCTGATCCCCTTGTGCCGGGGCGCGTCGGCGTCGGTCCGGCAGGCCAGCCAGATGTAGTCGGACGCGTGGGCGCCGGTGGTGAAGATCTTCTGCCCGTCGACGACGTAGTCGTCCCCGTCGCGGACGGCGCGGGTCCGCAGCGAGGCCAGGTCGGTGCCGGCCTCCGGCTCGGTGTAGCCGATCGCGAAGTGCAGCTCGCCCGTCAGGATCGGCGGCAGGAAGAACTCCTGCTGCTCGGGCGTGCCGTATTCCTGCAGGGTGGGGCCGACGGTCTGGAGGGTGACGGCGGGCAGCGGGACGTCGGCGCGGGCCGCCTCGTCCGCGAAGATCTGCTGCTCCACCGGACCGAACCCGCGGCCGCCGAACCGCTGCGGCCAGCCCACCCCGAGCCACCCGTCGCGTCCCATCCGGCGCACCACGTCGCGGTAGGCGGCACCGTGCCGCTCGGTGAGCAGCTCGGCGTGCTCGGCGGGCGACATCAGCCCGGCGAAGTAGGCCCGCAGCTCGGCCCGCAGCGCGAGCTGCTCCGGGGTCAGGTCAATGAACATTGCCCTCCAGAACAATGCGCTCCAGCCGGTACTCCGCGCCGCCCAGGTAGCGGATCAGGTCGGCGACCAGGGCGGAAAACCGGTGCAAGGGATAGGTCACGTCCATCCCGAGCCCGCCGTGCAAGTGATGACATAGCCGAACGGCGCGGCTGGCCTGCCCCGCGCACCAGTACCCCGCGACCTCGAGGTCGGCGCCTGGGTCGCGGCCCGTCTCCAGCCGCCAGCACGCCGACAGGGTGGCCAGGTGCATGGTCCGGGACGCGATGTAGACGTCGGCGATCTGCTGCGAGACGGCCTGGAACTCGGCCAGCGGGCGGCCGAACTGGCGCCGGGTGGCGACGTGGTCCCTGGTCAGCGCCAGCGCCCCGGCCACGGCGCCGTCGATGAGCGCGCACGCGCCGGCCACGGCCAGGTGCTCGAGGTCCTGGGCGGCCTCAGGGCCGCCGAGCCGGGGCCAGCCGAGCCGGTCGCCGGCCGGCGTGTGGTCCAGCTGGAGGATGAACGACGGGTAACCGGACGAGGTGGGGATGCGGGTGAGGGTCACTCCCCCCGAACGCGGATCTACCAGGGCGACGCCGTCGTCGAGCGGGGCGAGGATGAGGGCGGCGTCCGCGGCGAAGGGCGCCTCGCGGATCGCGGCGGTCAGGGTCAGCTCGCCGGCGGCTACCCCGGGCAGGAGGTCGTCCTTGAGCTGCTCGCGGCCCCAGCGGGAGAGGGGGATGGCTCCGGTCATCACCGTGGCCAGGGCTTTCATGCCAACCATGGGAGCGCGCCGGCCGATCTCGGTGAGGAGCGCGGCGGTATCGAGGACGCCGAGCCCGTCACCACCGGCGGACAGCAGCCCGGCCCGGGCCAGTTCCTTCCAGGGGTCCGCCGCCGTCAGCACCTCGGCGGCCAGGCCGGCCACCGCCTGCTGGGATTCCGCGGGCGTGAAATCCATACCGAGAATTAGAACACGTTTCACTTGCGGGTGGCCAGGCGGCCCGGCTAACCACCGGCGATGCGCTTGGTATTCTTGTTACGGACGGATACGGCGAAGGACCTCAATGGCTACAGCGAGAACACGTACCAGCGATGCGCTCAGCGGCACGGGCGACGCGGAATTCGGTTCGGCGGCGCAGCGCGAGCGGCGCAAGCGGATCCTGGACGCCACGCTGGCGCTGGCGTCCAAGGGCGGCTACGACGCGGTGCAGATGCGGACGGTGGCCGAACGGGCCGACGTGGCGCTCGGCACGCTCTACCGCTACTTCCCGTCCAAGATCCACCTGCTGGTGTCGGCGCTGGTGCTGGAGTTCGAGCGGACCCAGGAAAAGCTGGACCGGCGGCCGATCCCGGGAGAGACGCCGTACGACCGGATGCTCTACGTGCTGTCCCGGGTCACCCGCACGATGCAGCGCGAGCCGATGCTCACCGAGGCCATGACCCGGGCGTTCATGTTCGCCGACCCGAGCGCCGCGACCGAGGTGAACGCGGTCGCGCGGCAGATGGAAAAGATGTTCACCCGGGCCATGCACGACGGCCAGCCGTCGGCCGACGACATCGCGATCGCCCGGGTGATCGGGGACGTGTGGCTGTCCAACCTGGTCGCCTGGGTGACCAGGCGGGCGTCCGCGGACGACGTGAGCAGCCACCTCGAACTGGCCGCCCGCCTGCTGCTGCGCTAGCTAGGTCGGTTCCGGGCTGGTGTACTCCCGGGACCTCTCGCTGACCTCGTCATCGGCGACCGGGTGCCGGCGGCGGCCGAGGATGAGCCCGGCGACCAGGGCGATGACGCCGAGGATGCCCAGGACCAGGGGCAGGATGAGCGTGAGCAGGGTGAGCTCGTTCCGGCCGTTGTTGTCCAGCTTCATGATCGCGGTCAGCGAGGCCGGGGTGACCTTCAGGTTCGCGTCGAAGAGCAGCAGGGCCTGGGCGCTGCCCGAGGGGGTGCGCAAGGTCGTCGTCTGGTGTTCGGTGACGTTGACCAGCGCCCCGGTGGCGGGATCCACGTAGTAGACCAGGTGAATCTCGTAGAACTCGGGCAGCGTGACCGACGCCGCGCTCATGCCGACCAGCGAGCCGGGCACCGTCTGGGTGGCGACCTGCACCGGGGCGACGTCCTCGGTGAACTTGTAGGTCTCGACGCCGCGCACGGTGGCGGTTCCGGCGAACGGGAACGGTACCGGCTTGTTCAGCGTGGTGTCGAAGACCTGGTAGGTCTGCTTCTTGGTGCCGATCGGGAAGACGTAACCGACCAGGCCGCGCTGCTGGACCTGGGCGTCGCCGTTGACGTTGGCGCCGCAGCACATGGTGAGCTCGCCGGTCTTGCGGTCGAACGCGAACCGGCGGGTCATCTGCTGCACCGCCTGGTGGTTCGTCTGGTCGTAGACGTAGCTGTACTCGTTCCACACGGCGGTGGACGAGTTGCCGGCCGAGCCGTCGCCCTTGATCGTGTAGGTCGCCTCCATGGCGACGCCGGTCTTCTCGGTCAGCGAGGCCACGCTGAAGTACGAGGCGTTGCTGGCGGCCAGCGTGGCCGTCTGGTACTCGTTCAGCGGGAACTTGACGACCTGGCCCACGATCCAGGTGGGCAGCACCACCGCCATGACGATGAGGAAGGCTCCTAGCCCTGCGAGCACCAGCCCGACGTTCCGACGCATCGATCCTCCCGGAAAACGGGAATGTTACTTGTCGGTAGCTTTCTGCCACTATGGCACGGATCGGGCGGGCGCGCCATAGATAAACTGTAACATGTTCTACTCCGAATTTCGGGGTGTCCCGGGGCGGTCGCGACCCGGCGGGCCGGGGGCGGAGGCGGGTCAGCGGGTACCGTACTGGTAGAGCGAGGAACTGGCGGGCACCGGGGCGCCGTTAGCCTGGCTGGCCAGGACCTTTGTCACCAGGACGGTCCCGCCCAGGGCGAGCACGACCCCGAGGCCCATGGCGATGATCAAGCGGATCACGGCACTCCTCCTCCGGACTTGGTTTACTGGAGAGTAACAACGACCGCTCCGGTTGGCCAGGGCCGCGGAAATACAACAGGTTCTCGTCCTGACAGTTCTCGTCCTGACCGCGGAGCCGGCCACCAGTAAGGGCCCTGGCCATGAGGCACCCGTCCCGGGTAGCAGCGCTGACCGTGATCGCGGCGGCGCTGGCCGTCCTGTGCGCGGCCTGCGGCTCCGGTCCGCCGCCGCCCCGCCTGGTCATGTCCAGGTACGAGACCGCCACCGGGCACCGTATCGTCCGCGACTGCGGGTTCAGCGTGCCGCTGCCCGGCCCGGCCCGCAGCAGCCTGTGGCTGTTCTGCGACACCGCGGTCACCGGCCGCGGGGGCGGGGAGCTCGGCTACCCGATCCTGGGCGCCGGGACCGCGGCCGAGGGGCCCTCCACGCCGGGCCAGGGGCCGGGCCCGCTGGCCGAGCTGCCGACGCCGGCCGTCACCGGGTCGGCCGGCACCGGGTCGGCCGGCACCGGGTCCGCCGGCACAGGGTCGGCGGCGATGCGTCCCGGGGGGCCGGCCGCGGCCTGCTTCCGGCCAGCGCGGCACCACGGCCGTTCCTGCCCTTGCCGGCGAACCTGACCCTCCCGGCCAGCCCGTTGCCCTGCGCCGGGCCGCACGCCTACCCGGCCCGGTGGGTCACCGGGGCCGCCCGCGAGCCCGGCCCGTCCGGGCAGGTGCTGATCAGTTACGCCGACTACTGCGTATCCGGGCCCGCCGTGTTCACCCCCGAGGGGTTCGGCCTGCTCGGCTACGACCCGTCGGCTAACGTGCTCGGCGCGCCGGCCGAGGCGTTCTTCTCGCCGCCCGGCGCGCAACTGCCGCAGCAGCGGCAGGAGGTACTCGGCTCGCCGGTCTTCCGCGGCGGCTACCTCTACCTGTTCGGCCTGTGCGGGCCCAGCTGCCGTGGCCGGGGCGGGGTCTTCCTGGCCCGGACCGCCGCGGCCGCCGCGTCGTGGGACAACGGCTTCAGCTACCGGTACTGGACCGGCCGCGACTGGTCGGCCAGCCTGGCGGACGCGGCCTCGCTCACCGGCCTGGCGACGCCGGGCGGCGTGTCGGCCGGGGATTACTCGGCCGTCGGGCGGGGCCTCGTCATGGTCGAGCAGACCAGCGTGGCGGGCGACTTCAGCATCTGGCAGGCGGCCGCGCCCACCGGGCCGTGGCACCAGACTGGAACCGGCCGGGTGCCGTGCACCGCGGGGAAGCAGGCTGGCGACCTGTGCCGCGCGCTGATCGGCCATCCGGAGCTGAGCGACCGGGGCAAGCTGCTCATCTCGTTCTTCAACCCCGGGGCGGATCACGTCGAGACCCTGGCCTACCCATGGTGACCGCACGGTCAGGGGACCGTGAACGTCACCTGGACGGCCGGGCCGCGGTCCTGCTTGGTGTTGACCGGCACCACCGTGGCCCGGTAGCGGCCGGGCGCCAGCCTAGTGACGGTGGTGGTGTCGCCGCCCACGGTGGTCGCCGGCGGATCCTGCGGCCCCTGCAGGTCCACCTGGTAGCGGACCCCTAGGCCGGCGTCGGGCCAGCTGAGCGTGACCTGGCCGGGCCCGGGCTGCGCGTGGGCGAAGGCCAGGCCGGGCACGGGCGGGCAGCCACCCGGGTAGTTCCACGAGCTGAACCACTGCGACGGGTTCCGCGGCACGATGCGCGGGTAATCCTGCGGCCCGCTCGCCGCCGCCGGGTGCGCCCCGCCGCCGAACGCGGTCAGCGGTACGGCGACGAACCGAGGCTGGGTCACCGTATTGGTGACGGAGGACATCGGCTCGCAGCCCGCGGTCACCGCCTCGGAGTTGACGTTGTAGCTGATCATCAGCGTGTCACGGGTGGAAAGGGCGGGTTCGGCCCGCGCCTCGTACATGATGCGGTAGTCGTGCGCGGCGTCCAGGCCGATGGCCGGGTCCCGGTACAGCACGATCGCGGCGGCGGGGTCGAACGGCCCCCACGGCTCGGCGGCCGGGTAGGCCACGATGTCCTGGCTGCCCGGCACCGTCCCGGCCTGGATCAGCCAGTACCTGTTCCCGATCGCCATCACGCTGAAGCCAGAGGAGACGCCCGGGCCGCCGTCCGGCTGGACGCCGCTGGCCGGCTGGACGGGCTGGGCGTCCTGCTGGGCGGCCGCCCACTGGACGGCACCGGCGGGGCCGGCGCCGCGTAGAACCGCCACGCGGAGAACGTGGTCAGCCGCGATACCGGGACGCGGGCGAGGTAGAGCTGGCGGCCCGGCGAAGGGGCGCCACCGCCCGGGGCGGCGGGGGTCTGCGTGCCGTAGACGTAGGCCTCCGGTCCGGCCCGCAGCACCGCCGCCCCCCACATGACCGGGGAGCCGCCGGACGGCGGGACGTAGGACGGCAGCGGGATCAGCCCGGGCCGGGCCACCGCGCCGTTGTCCGGGCCGTGGCCGGCCGAGCCGAGCTGGCCGGCGCCGAACGTGGCGATCACCGTTCCCGCCGGAACGAAGGGAAGGCTGCCAGCCAGGTAGCGCTGGTAGAACTTGACGATCGTGCCGCCGGTCTCGAGGCCGTCCTCCACCCAGTACCGGTCGCCCGGCGCGCCGGGCGCTGGCGGCGCGGCCACCACCGCGGCGGCGTGGTCCTGGCCGCCCGGAGCGCCGCAGGCCCCGCCGCCGGTCATGGTGACGAACGTGCTGGCGTGACCGGCCGTGCTCTGGATGACCACCGAGTTGTTCACGAACCCGCTGATGCGCGAGAAGCCGGCGGACGGGCTGGCCGGGCCGAGATAGGTGTCGGAGAAGAACCAGGCGAGCTGCGAGGCGTTCAGCCGGACGGCGGAAACCCCGTCGCCGCCGGCCTAGTCGGCGCAGCCGGAACGATCCGAGTTGGCGGCCCACTCCGCGTCCAGCGCGGCCGGGTCCGGTTCCGCCGCCGCGCCCGGCACCGCCACCGGCGGCCGGGGCGGCCGTGGCGGTCGGCCGGGCCGTCGCCCCGCGGTGGTGAGCCGGTGCGTGGGTCAGCCAGCCGAGCGAGACCCCGAGGCCGACGGCCAGCCCGATGACCAGGCCGCCGATCTCGACGCTCAGGGGCGGGCGCCGTGGCGGCGGGCGGCCCGGCCGGCGCGGTGACTGGCGCGGCGGCCGTCGGCCGACCGCGTGCCTCGGGCTCGCCGCGTGCTTCGGCCCGGCCTGGGTGCTTGCGGCCCGCGGCATCGTGGGCTCACGCCTTGCGGGCGTGTACCAGGAGGATGGAGGAGGCGGACGGCCAGTGGCAGAAGACCCGGTCGAGCGGGCCGAGCGGGCGCGGCACCCCGTGGAACCTGGCTCCGGCCACCGTGACGCAGCGGAACCCGCTGCTGGTCATGAACTCGGCCAGGGCCCGGCGGGTAAACAGCCGGAGGTGACCGGCCACCACGCTGCCCGGCCGGCCGAACACCCCGCGCAGGCTCACCTCGGAGAAGATCGGCTGGACGCCCAGGGCGAGCAGGCCCCGGTTGTACCACGCGGCCAGGTTGGGGGTGGACAGCAGCAGCGAGCCGCCGGGCCGAAGTACCCGCCGGACCTCCGCGACCGCCCCGTCGGGGTCGACCAAGTGCTCGATCAGCTCACTCATGATCACCACGTCCGCGGTGCCGTCCGCGACGGGCAGGCCGGGTGCGGTCACGCCACCGCGCAGCACCGTGAGGCCGAGCGCCCGTGCCTGGCCCAGGGCATGGCCGGACCAGTCGATGCCGGCGAACCGGTGCGCCGGGTTCTGCTCCGCCGCGACGGCCAGGGCGGAGCCGTCGCCGCAGCCCACGTCGATGATCACCGCCGGGCCGGCGTCCCGGTCCCGCAGGATCCCGGTCAGCATCCGGGCCTGGCGCTGGGCGCGGTCCAGGCCGGAGCGGAGCGGACGCCGGGGCTCTCGTAGAACTCCTGCAGCGGGCTGGCCGCCGGGGAGGTTACCGGCATTACGGGTTCCTTCCGCGCGTGATCGCCTCTTCGGCCACCCCCGCGAAGCCTTCGACCGCGGCCGACCAGTGCAGCCGGAGCGCCCGGGTGCGCGCCGCCCGGCCGAGCTGTTCGCGCTGGTGCTGGCTGATCGCCAGCGACGCCCAGGTCGAGGCGAACTGCCCCTCGGTCCGCACCAGCATCCCGGTCTGGCCGTGCACCACCGAGTCGCGCAGGCCCGGCACGTCGAAGGCCACCGCGGGAGTGCCGCGGATCGCTGCCTCGGCGACCACGATCCCCCAGCCCTCGATCAGCGCCGGGTGCATGAGCAGCCACGCCGCGCACAGCAGCCGGTGCTTCTCCTGCTCCGACACCCGGCCGGCGAACACCACGCCCGGGCCGGCCATTGCCTCGAGCCGCGGCCGCTCCGGCCCGTCCCCGGCGATCACCAGCTGGCCGCCCACCACATGGCGTACCCGGTCCCACAGCCGCAGCAGCAGGTCGAGCCGCTTGTAGTCGGTGAGCCGGCCGAGGGCGAGGAACAGGGGCTCCGGCGACCGCGGGGTCAGCGGATCCGGCTGCTCCACCCCGTTGCAGATCTGCCGGATCCGGTCCCGGGACACCCCGATGTCGTGCAGCGCCTGAGCCGAGGAGCCGGACACGGTCAGGAACAGGTTCCGGCGGTGCACCCAGGGCATGACCTGCTGCTCGACGTTCCGGCCGAGCGTCGAGAAGGGGCGCGGGAACTGGAGCTGCCACAGGTCGGTGTGCACGTGGTTGACCAGGCAGAGCACCGGGCGCCGGGACCACAGCGGCGCCAGGAAGGGCATCCCGTTGCAGACCTCCACGATCAGGTCGGCGTTCCTGAACTGCCGCTGGTACGCGAAGGGCGCGCGGGCGAACTGGGAGTACGTGCCGCCGTTGCGCACCACGCGGTACGGCCGCTCGGCCATCGGCCCGCCGGCCAGCAGCGTCACCCGGTGGCCGCGGGCGAGCATGCCGGAGGCCAGCCGGTCGACCAGGACCTCCGATCCCCCGGCGCGCTTGTTGGCCAGGTCCCGCCACGCGATGAACAAGATGTCCCGGGGCCGCACGCCGGGCTCCGCGGCCCACGGCACCGGCTCGGCCCGCGGCGCGGAGGGTGCGCGCAGGACGCGAGCACCAGGCCCGGGCAGGCTCGCCCCGGCGGGCCGAGTGCCTTGATCATCGTTCATGTCACGGCTCCAGGCCTCTGACTGACGACGCAAATCCGACGGCCAGTAGCCAGATAATGAACTCTTATGTGAGGATTGCAGCATTATTTGGTGGTTACCGGCCAGTAGTCAAGGTTTCGGGTCCTAGAGTCGGCATCCGGCGGCGGGAGGCGCACGTGACTCAGGTTCAGGACAGGACCGCCGAATCGACGGGGTCCGGCTGGCAGGATTTCGCCGTCTGGGTGACGGCCAAGCAGGTCACCCTGAGCGCGCTGGCCCTCATCATCGCGCAGATCATCCTGATCGCCTACGTGCTGAACCGCGGCTTCTTCCAGCAGGACGACTTCGCCATCGCCGGGCTGGCGTCGCAGCCCTTCTCCCTGCACCTGCTGTTCCAGAACTACTACGGCCACCTGATGCCCGGGGTCTTCGCGCTGGCGTGGGCGGCGGTGCACGCCGGCGGCTACGACTGGGGCCTATGGGCGGGCTCGCTGGTGGCGTTGCGGGCCCTCGCCGGGCTGGCGCTGCTCCGGGCGCTCCGCACGCTGTTCGGCAACCGCATGGCCCTGCTGCTCCCGCTCGGGGTGTTCCTGTTCACGCCGATAGCGCTGACCGACCTGAGCTGGTGGGCGATCGGCTGCCAGTCCGTTCCGGTCCAGCTCGCGCTGGCGATGGCGGTCGACCAGCACGTCCGGTACATCCGCACGGGCCGGATACGGAACACGGTCTTCGCGGCGCTCTGGGCGGTATTCGGCCTCGCCTTCGACGAGAAAGCCGTAGCGATCCCGTTGCTGCTGTTCGCGCTCACGTCCGCATTCGGCATCCCGGGCAGCTGGCCGCGGGCGATGCTCAGCACGCTGCGCCGGCACTGGGCCGCCTGGGCGCTGTATGGCGCGGCCATGGCCGGCGAGGTCGTCGTCTACGCCCTCTCCCTGCAGAAGTCGCAGAACCAGGTGAAGGTGCCGATGGTCAGCGGCGCGGTAACGTTCGCCTCGCACCTGCTGCTCGACACCTTCGTGCCGGCCGTCTTCGGCGGGCCCTGGCACTGGACGGTGCCGCTGGGCACGTCCACGTCGTGGGCGCTGCTGGCGACGGCCTCACCGCCGCCCGGGCTGCTCGGGTTGTCGTGGGCGCTCGCCGCGCTCGTCATCACGGCCAGCCTGGTGTACCGCCGGCGCGCCTGGCCGGCCTGGGTCATCCTGGTGGGCTGGCTCGTGGTGGTGGACGTCGTGCCGGTCGTGCTCGGCCGCCCCGCCGTGGACGGCTCGCTGCTGGCCACCTTGACGTACTACGTGTCCGACGCCATGCCCGTCCTGGCCATCTGCCTGGCCATCGCCTTCCTGCCGCTGCGGGACGAGCAGCACGCTTACCGGACCGCGCCACCGCGCGGGTGGCCGCGCCGGGCGGTCGCGGGCACGGCGGCCGCGTTGTTCGCCATCAGCGCGGTCTGGTCGGCCGCCGCCTACCGGGGGGACCTGCACCCGCAGAACTCGAGGTCCTACCTGGCGACCGCGAGCGCGGCGCTGGCCGGCGTGCCGCCGGGCACGGTCATCTACTCCACCCCGATTCCCCTCCAGATGGCCTGGATCCTGCTCAGCAAGCTCACCGGGGCCCAGGATGCGCTGGCGCCGCTGGCGAACCAGCTGCCCAGCCAGCAGTTCCGGTGGACCACCGCGCCGAGCGGCAAGATCACCAGCTTGATGATCTTCGACGCGCAGGGCCGGCTCCGCCCGGCCGTCATCCAGGGGCCGCGCACGTACCCGTTCCGCCGTCAGGCCGATTGCGTGCTCACCACCGCCGGAATGCGACTGCCGCTGACCGGCAACGTGTACCCGGTGCCGGTGGTGGCGCAGATCGGCTACTACGCCGCGCGGGCGACCACGGTGATCGTCACGTTCGGCGGACACCAGTCCCGGCTGACGCTCCCCGCCAGCAAGCTCGCCTATGCCTACCTGCCGATGCAGGGCCCGGGGAACGTGGTCTCCATCACACCAGTCACATCAGATCCGCAGGTCTGCATCGGTACCATCACCGTCGGAAATGTCGAGGCTTCGCCCACCGCCGCACCCGAACCGGTCTTCCCGCGGCGGTCCTGAGATGGCGCAGGTCATCAGTACCATCACCGTCCTCATGGGATTATGAATGGCTAAACTTCCGCAAAGCAGGATTAACCGCAGCCCTTTTTGTCTACTGAGCAGTAACATAGGCTGATGGACCATTGGTGAGGCTGACTGTCACCCGCCGCCGGGCGAAGCGGTCAGGCCCACCCTGCTCTGCACCGCCCGAGCGCGACCCCCGAGGACCTGCATGAGCCTGCTGGCACCGATTCGCCGCCGCGTTGACCCGGCGAGCCGGGCCGACCGGGCGAGCCGTTCCGGGCTGAGCCGGTCGGTCAGGCTGTTCCGCCTGTTCCTGGCCGAGCAAGCCGACCCGGAGACGTTCTACGCGAGCCTGGCCGAGGACGCCGTGCAGCAGGTGGCCGAGCACTGCGAACTCGGCGGCCAGACCGTGGTGGACGTCGGCGGCGGGGGCGGCTGGTTCACCGCCGCCTTCCAGGCCCGCGGCGCGCACTGCTACCTGTTCGAACCCGATCCGGCCGAGCTGCACGGCCGGACGGCCGCGCCAGCCGGCGCCGTGGTCGCGGACGGCTACTGGCTGCCGGTCCGCGACGGCGGGGCCGACGTGGCGTTCTCCTTGAACGTGCTCGAGCATGTCCCCGACCCGATCGGGCTGATCGAGGAGATGATCCGGGTCACCCGGCCGGGCGGGCTCGTCTACCTGTCCTTCACCAACTGGTACTCGCCGTGGGGCGGGCACGAGATGTCACCGTGGCATTACCTCGGGCCGGAATACGCAAAGCGCCGGTACATCCGGCGCCATCAGCGCAAGCCCAAGCACGAGTACGGGGTCAACCTGTTCCCGGTGCACGTCGGGCCGGTGCTGCGGGCGCTGCGGGCCCGGCCGGACGTCGAGATCGTCGAGGCGCGGCCCCGCTATTATCCGCGCTGGTGCCGGCTGCTGGTCCGGCTGCCTGGGCTGCGGGAGTTCGCCACCTGGAACCTCATGCTGATCATGAGACGCATCGAATGACGACCATGCGACCCGCTGCACGGGCGGTTCTCGCGCGGCCGGCGGCGGACCGGCCGGGAGACAGCCCGGGAGCGGGTAGCCGCGGGCCGGCTGGCGCCGGGCGCCGGTGCTTCGCTGGTCAGACTGGGTCTGGCTGGGCGCCTTCGCCGTCTGCTGGCGAGCCACCCGGGCCTGATCGTCTTCGACACCAAGCTCAGCGTGGACCTGGACCCCGGCGGCTACTACGCGGGCCTGTGGCACCTGTGGAATCCGCTGGACGACTTCGGCGCGCTGAACAACCAGGCCATCGGCTACGCCGTGCCGATGGCGCCGTTCTACCTGGCCGGTCAGCTCGCGCACGTGCCGGTCTGGCTCACCGAGCGGCTGTGGATGTCGCTGATCGTCGCGGTCGCGTTCGCCGGGCTGGTCAAGCTGGCCGCGCGCGCTCGGCGTCGGGTCGCCGGCGTCCGCGTGCTGGCCGGCCTGGTGTTCGCGCTGTGGCCGACGTTCACGATCGTGATCGGATCCACCTCGGCCGCGGTACTGCCGGGGATGCTCGTCGCCGTGGGCGGTGCTGCCGCTGGTGCCGGCCGTGCGCTCGCGGGAGACGGGAGCGGGCGCTGTGCGGCCGCCCGCTCCGGCGTCGTCGTGCTGTGCATGGGCGGGGTGAACGCGACGTCGACGCTGGACGTCGCTGATCGCTGCCCGGCCTGTTCATCCTGACCCACGCCCGGGGGCGGCGGCTGGCCGCGCTGGCCGGCCTGGTGGTGCCGCGGGCGGGGCCGGCCACCATCTGGTGGGTCGTGCCGCTGCTGCTCCAGGGCAAGTACGCGTTCAACTTCCTGCCCTACGTGGAGCAGGCGGCCACCACGACGGCTCCACCACGGCCGCCGCCACGCTGCTGCGCGGTCCGGCAACTGGACCGCCTACCTGACATCGGCTCGCCGTGGCTGCCCGCGGGGTGGGCGATGGTCGACCACCCCGGTCGCGATCGCGGCCGCGGCGTCGCCGCCGCGCCGGGCTGGCGGGCTGGCCCGGCGGACCATGCCCGGGCGCGACCTGGCTCCGGCTCTGCCGTCGGCATCGCGGCGGCCAGTCGCGCTGGCTGGTTACAGCGGCGCGCTCGGCGGCCCGTTCCACCGCGCGTCGAGAACCTGCTCGACGGCCCGCTCGCCCCGTTCCGCAACGTGTACAAGCTGGAGCCGGTGATCGCCGCGGCGCTGGCCCTTGGGCTGGCCCACGCTGCCGCTTGACTGGCTGGCCGGCTTCACGACATGGTCGGCCAGAGCTCCCGCCGAGACGGCAGGCGCTGGCCGTGGTGGCTGCGGGCCGCGCCGGCGTGCGTGCTGGTCGGCCTGGCGATACCCTACCTGTCCGAGCAGATCCTCAACCCCGGGCCGTTTCCGCGGTGCCGCGGTACTGGTACCAGGTCGCCGCTACCTGGCCGCCAAGTCGCCCGGAACCCCGCGCTGGTGGTACCCGGGGACGCGCACGGCGAGTATCTCTGGGGCGATCCGATCGACGACCCGCTGGTGGCGCTGGGCACGTCGCCGTGGGCCGAGCGTTCCCTGGTGCCCGTACGGCGGCGCGGGCGGGCAGATCCTGCTGCCACCGCGGAAACCGCGTTCGAATCCGGTGAGCAGGTGCCCGGCCTGGCCGCGTACCTGGAGCGGGCCGGCATCGGCTACGTCGTGGTGCGCAACGACCTCGACCCGGGGCAGATCGGCTACACCTCCCCCAGCGTCGTGCACCGGACCCTGGCGCTGTCCGGGTTTACCCGGGTCGCCTCGTTCGGGCCGCTGATCACCGGGGCGCAGACCGACCCGCCGCGTCCCCGGCATACAGGCGACCGAGCCGGACTACCCGGCGGTCGAGGTCTACACTGCCGGGACCGAGCCCTCGCTCAGCCCGGTCACCGCGCTGCCGGCCAGCCAGACCGTGCTGGTCGACGGGGGTCCTGACTCACTGCTGCAACTCACCGGGCAGAACCTGCTCGGTGCCGGCCAGCCCGCCGTCATCGCCGGGGACCCGCTGCCCGCCGGGCCGGCCCGCGTGGGAGGTCACCGACGGGCTGCCTCGCGCCGACACGCGTTCGGCCTCATCAACTCGAACGTCTCCTACACCTACACCGCGACCGAGACCAATCCCGCCGCCATGCAGCTCGGCGACGCGGCGGCGCCGCCGCGGCAACTGCTGCCGGTGCCCGCGGCCGGGCACCAGACGGTGGCCGTGCTGTCGGGCGCGGCGCAGCGTGACCGTGTCGTCCTACGGCTCGTGGATCGCCGACACCCAGCAGGACGACCCGGCCAGCGCCTTCGACGGCGACCCGGCGACAGCATGGGCGGAGGGCGCGCGCTGACGCCGGTGGGACAGTGGATCCAGATCAACTTCGACCACCCGGTGGGCCTGCCCGCCACGGTCGGGGATCCGCCTGCTCGACGACAGCCCCGACCGGGAGATCGCCAGTCGCTGCGCGTTTCCACCGCGGCCGGCAGCGTGACGACCCGCGGTGGCCGAGACCGGCGGGGTCCAGCCGCTGAACGTGGTAAGCCCCGGGCTGACCGGCTGGCTGCGGATCACGATCGCCGGCGCGGCCGCCTGGTGATCCGGCGGGGCGGGTGCCGGGATATCGGACGTGCTGATTCCGGGCGTCCGCGTTACGCGGCTGCTGCGGCCCGCGCAGGACCCGGCCGCGCCGAGAACGCGGCCGCCCCGGGAGCCCGGCCGCGTTCTCGTTCCATCAGCAGGTGCCGTCACCGCTCAGCCCTCGCCAACCCGGCGGACGTCGCGCCCTGGCCAGGACCCACCGTCGCCAGCCCAGCGACCTGCGCGTGCGGCTCAGCGCGTGGCCGGGCCGGGTACCTGGTCTTGCGCGCTGCTCGGCAAGCTGCTGGTCCAGGTCAGCCCGCCGGGCCCGGGCGTACTGCAGGTCGGCGTGGCCACGACGCCGGGCGCGCGGCCCGCGGGGTTCCCGGCCGAGCCTGCTCAAGCGGACGCCGAACACGCCGTGGATCGCCGACTCCGTTCGTCCCGTCATCCATTTGAGCTGGCAGGGCAAGCGCCGGATCGCGTCGCTGATCGTGCAGGCGGCCGCCGGCGGGTCCATACCGCAGACCGTCAGGATCAGCAGCCCGGACGGCACCCGGGAAGCGACCATCGGGTTCGACGACCTGGTGACGTTCAAGCGGCCGCTGATCACCGACCGGATCGACGTGTCGTTCCCGGACGTGCTGCCGGCCAGCACGGTCAACCAGAATGGCCAGCTGATCACTCGCCCGGTCGGGCTGGCCCGGCTCTCGGTGCCCGCCCTGGCGCACCTGCGGGCCGTCGCGCCGGACGCGCGGGCGGCGGTCACCTTGGCCTGCGGCCAGGGGCCGGTGATCACCAGCGACGGGCAGGCCTACCAGACGTCGGTCAGCGGCACGCTCGGCGAGCTGACCCAGTACCTCCCGCTCCGGGTCCGGCTGTGCACACCGGGCGGCACGCTGCCGCTCGGCGCGGGACGGCACACGCTCACGACCACGGCGCCGGGCGCGTTCGCGGTCACCGACCTCAGCCTCACCGACGTGGCACCGGCAGGCCGCGCACCGCAGGCACCGCGCCGGACGCCTCCTCGGCGCGCTGACACGCGCGGTGAGCATCCGCAGCTGGCAGCCGGACCAGCGCAGGGTCGGCGTCGGGCCAGGTGCGACCTCCTACCTGGAAGTGCACGAGAACTACGACACCGGCTGGGCCGCGACGCTGAACGGGCGGGCGCTGACCCCGGTCCGCCTCGACGGCTGGCAGCAAGGCTTCGTTCTCCCGGCCGGAGCTGGCGGCGCGGTCGCGCTCACTTTCCGGCCGGCCACGTCCTATCACCTCATCCTGATCCTGTCGCTACTCGCCATCGCCGTGCTGCTCGCCATCACCGCCTGGTCCTTCACCGGCCGCCGCCGACGGCGGCCCGGCGTGGCGGTGCCGTCGAGGCAGGCGGCGCGCGGCCGGCCAGGGGACTCGCCTGGCTGGGCCTGCTCGGGGTAACCGCGCTGATCTTCGTGGCCGGCGGTCCCGTGGCGCTGGCCGTTCCCGTGCTCGCCGGCCTGGCCTGGGGGCTGCCGCGGTGGACCGGGCGGCCCCGCTGGCTCGGTCCGCCGGCCGGGGTGCTGCCCCTGCTGGCCTTCGCCGCCATGGCCGCCCGGGGCTGCTGTCCGCCGCGCACCGCGGCGCCGGCCTGCTCGGGCCCTTCGGCGGGCCCGCCCAGGTCTGCGCACTGGTCGCGCTGGCCGCCGCCCTGTTGCCGGCCGCGCTGGCACCGGCCGCGCTGGCACCGGCCGCGCTGGCGTCGCGGGCTCGCGCTGATCACCGGTCGTGGCAGCGCAGGCCCGGCGCCGGGACGGTGCGGCGCAGGTAAGCCAGGACCGGGGCCGGGGCCTGCCCCGTGGCGGCGGTTCGGCGCCGTGGACGAGCTGAGTTGCTACTTCGACTCACCCGCCGAGCCCAACAACATGCACCTGGAGCTGTGGCTGCCCGGCCACCTCGACGAGTCGCGGCTGCGCGAGGCGGTGGCGGCCACGCTGGCCAGCCAGCCGCCGCGCGGGTCCGCCGGGCGGCCGGAGGATCTTGGCGACCCGGCCATGACTGGGAGGTCCCGCCGCACGCCGACCGCGATCCGATCTCGGTCATGAACTGGCGGTCCGAGGCGGAACTCGACGCTGACCCGGACCCGCTTCCTGGCGACGGCCCCGCCGCTGGATCAGTCGCCCGCCGTTCCGGCTGCTGCGCGCCCGCGGACCGGAATGGGAGAGCCTGATCCTCAACGCCCACCACGCGGCCTTCGACGGGAGCTCGTGCCTGCTGTCTGCTGAGCCTGATCGCGGACAGATACAGCGGCCGCGACGCTGCCCCGCTGGCGGCCCGGGAGGACGCCGCGGCTGCGCCCGGGAACGTGCGCTCCCGCCCGCGGGCACCGCGGCGCGCCGCGCGGATCGCCTCGTCTGGCACGAACGGCCGGGCGCCGGGTTACGGGTTCCGCCTGCTCGGCTGGCCCGGTGTACCCGCCGTACCGCGGTATGAGGCCGGGCCGCGGGCCACCGTCAACGACCTGCTCGTCGCGGCGCTGGCCGAGACGGTCAGGCGATGGAACGCCGGACGGCGCGAGCGGCGCCCGGCCCGGCCCATCCGGATCAGCATGCCGATCGATGCCCGGCAGCCGGCCATGACCAGGCCCTGGGGAACCTGTCGCGGCTGTGCACGGTGACCGCGGAGCCGGCCATGTCGTCGCGGCGGGACCTGATCGCGGCCGTGGCGGCCCAGACCCGCCAGGCCAAGAACGAGTCCTGGACCGCAGGTCAACCCGGCGCTGGCGGCGATGACCAGAGCGCCGCTGCCCGCGGGGGTCAAGCGGCTCCTGGTGCGGCTGGCCGTGCCGGCGCCTAGGCCCGCTGACCGCCGAAACCTCGCTGCTCTCCAACCTCGGAAACGTCACCAGCCCGCCCCGGTTCGGGTCGCTCACCCCCGAGCGGATGTGGTTCTCCACGTCGGCGCACATGCCGCGCGGCCTGTCCGTCGGCGTGGTCACCGTCGCAGGCCAGCTGCAGTTTTGCTTCCGGTACCGGCACGCGCTGCTCGATGACGCGGCCGCGGACGCCTTCGCCGAGGAGTACGCCGCGGTGCTGGCTCACCTGACGGAGGCGGGCCCGTGAGCGCCGCTTCCTACGCCGGGATCCCGCTGGCGCTGCTGGCTACCACGGCCTACAACGTGGGCCTGATCCTGGAGAAGCGCGCCTTGGGGCGGATGCCGGCGCTGGACGTGCGGCGGGTGCCGCGGGTGATCGCCAGCCTGCTCACCAGCCGCGGCCTGGCTGGCCGGGTTCGCGCTCATGCTCACCGGGCTGGCCTGCCAGACCGTGGTGCTGACCTTCGAGCCGGTCAGCGTCGTGCAGCCGGTACTTACCTCCGGTGTCGTGCTGGTGCTCGTGCTCTCCCGGCTGGTGTTGCGCGAGCGGCTCGGCCACGGCGAGGCCTGGTGCGTCGCGGTGATCGTCCTGTCCGTGGTCCTGGTGGCCCTGTCCGCGTCCGGGGCCGCCGGGAAGGCTGGCCATGACGCCAGCCCGTGGTGGATGGCGGCGGTGATCGGCCCGTCGCTGTCGCCGGCCTGCTGGTCGCGGGCAGTTCGCTGCGCGCTCGCACCCGCAAGCACGCCGCTCCGGTGACCGGTGTCTGCTTCGGCATCGGCACCGGGCTGCTCTACGGCGTCGGGAGCCTGGCGATCAAGGCGCTCTCCGGCATCCTGACCGGTCACCACACCGCGGCGGCCATCGTGACCGGCCTGGTCTCGTCGCCGTACCTGTACACGCTGGCCGGCAGCCTGGCCGTCGCCATGCTGCTGTTCCAGGTCGCGCTGCAGCGCTGCCGGGCATCTATCGTGGTCCCGGTGTCCGGCATGACGGGCACCGTGTACTTCGTGATCGCGGGCACCTGGCTGTTCCATGAGCACCTGCCCGCCAGCCCTGGCAAGCTGGCCCTGCGCCTGGCCGGGATCGCCCTGGCCGCGCTGGTGCTCGTCATGCTGTCCCGGCAGGCGCCAGAGCAGTCCCCCGGCCGGGCCGCGGACGGGGCCGTACCCGGCTACCTGGCCGACGTGAGGAGACGGTGATGGCCCTGGAGCACGTGCTGCTCGGCATCCTCGTCTGCCCCATCGACAAACGCGGCCTGTACTACTTCGCCGACGAAGCGGTGCTGTACAACCCGCGGCTGCGCCGGCTCTACCGGATCGAGGACGGCATTCCCCTCATGCTGCCCGGGCAGGCCGTGCCGGTGTCCGAGGACGAGCACAGCCGGCTGATGGCGTGTGCCCGCCGCGGCGAGATCACCATGGTCACGGCGAACGACACCATGATGGACAACCTGGTCAGCTGGCCTAGCCCGGCAGCCGGTATACGGTCAGCCCGGGCCGGTCCACCAGGACGACCGCTCCGGGCAGCCGCGGCCCCGCCGCCTGGCCCGGGCCGTCCGGGTCGTCGATCACGAACTTCACTCCGGCCACGCTCAGCGCCTGGGTCAGCGCGCCGTCACCGCGGATGATGCCGTCCAGCCGCCGGGCCCGAGGGTCGTCGGGCGCCAGCACGAGGTCGCCCACCCGGGTCCCGTCGTTCCAGATCACCGGCCGCGACAGCAGCTTGGGCCACGGGTCGAACACCGTCTCGCCATGATTCCAGGACGGCGTACGGTAGGTCTCCCACGGCAGCAGCAGCACGTTGCCGCGGGCCGGGCTGGCGTCGATCATGCGCGCGGCGGCCAGCCAGTCCGCCGGGTACCAGGCCGGCTGGAGCCGTCCGGCGGCTCCCCAGGCCAGGCCGGGCAGCAGCAGCACCGGGGCCAGCAGCGCGAGAACCCCGAGCGCCACTCCAGGCCCGTCCGCCCCAGGACGCGCGGGGGTTCGTCACCCAGGCCACCGCGACGCCGAATCCGGCCGCCTCGGCGAGGGCCAGCGGCGCCACGAACTGCTGGCCGTCGCGCAGGACGCCAGCCCCCGGCCAGGCACTGATCAGCGACCTGAGCGCCTCCTGGCCGACCCCGGTCACGCCGACGCAGGCGATCACCAGGCTCACGGCCGCCGCGATGCCCAGGCCCGGCCAGCGCCGGTCCCGGCGGCCTATCGCCAGGTAGCCGATCAGGGCGGCGATCACGACGGCCAGCCACACCGCCGACCACGGCCCGCCGTAAGACTTCGGGACGGTCAGGGCGTTCCAGTTACCGCCCAGCATCAGCAAGCTGCCGACGCTGCCGAACGGGGTGTCGGCGCGCGCGGCGAACGCGGCCACGCTCGCGGGATCGACGTACACCGGGTGCTGGAAGGAGGGGATCAGCCAGGGCAGGCTCCCCGCGGCCAGGACGGCCAGCGCGATGGCGATCCGGCGGGCGCTTCTGGTCAGGAGCATGGCGGGCACCAGGACCAGGGCGGTTAGCGCCCAGGCCTCGAACCCGCCGATCACCGCAGGCAGCAGCGCCAGGCACAGGCGGCCGGCCCACCGCCACGGCGCCTCATCCGTCCTGATAACGGCCCGCAGCACCCAGGGCAGGGCCGCGTAACCGAGCAGCAGGGCCCACTGGCCGATGATCAGCCGCTCGCCGACGTACGGGTTCCAGGCGTAGAAAACGCCGCCGGCCAGGCGGGCGATGAGGGGCTCGCGATCCAGGAGCGCGGCCACCCCGGCGCAGCCGAGCACGAAGATGGCCAGCAGGACCAGCTTCTGCGTGACGTCGGCCGGAATGATCCGCGATACGACGGCGACGACCAGGTCACTGGGCACCGCCCGCGGTGGCGCGAGCCCCGGCAGCGCCGCCGCGAACGGCTGCCGCGGCACGAAGACCATGTCGTAGGTGAGCAGGAAACCGCGAGCAAGGCCGGGGCCGAGGGCGAGCAGGCCCAGGCACAGGCCGGTAACCAGGCCCGGAAGGTTCCGGCGTACGGTCGCGCCCACGGTACCGCAGGGTAACGTACCGGGGCTGGAGTCAGGCCGCGCTGCTGTGAGCAGATCTGCCGAGGGCAGCGCCGGGAGCGTTCGGGGCCGATCTTGGCGCAGGCTGGGATCATGGCTCACGAAGATAAGATTCCCCAGTTCAGCGAGCGGGCCCGGGAGCAGTTGCTGCTCCGCCGGGTGCTGGTGCTCGACGGGCCGCTCGACGACGACAACGGCACGCTGCTGATGACGCAACTGCTCACGCTGGCCGCCGAGGATCCCGCCACCGACGTGGCGCTGTGGATCAACTCGCCCGGCGGCTCGGTCCCCTCCATGCTCGCCATCCGCGACGTCATGCGGCTGGTGCCGTGCGACGTCTCCACCCTGGCGCTGGGACTGGCCTGCAGCGCCGGGCAGTTCCTGCTCTCGGCCGGGGCCAGGGGCAAGCGGTTCGCGCTGCCGCACGCGCGCATCTTGATGCACCGGGGCTCGGCCGGGATCGGCGGCAGCGCCGTCGACATCGAGGTCCAGGCCGACGACCTGCGGCACACGGTCGATACCGTGCTCGGGCTCATCGCCGAGGACACCGGCCAGCCCGTGTCGCAGATCTTCGACGACTCCTTGCACGATCACTGGTATACCGCCGCCGAGGCGCGCGAGTACGGGTTCATTGACGGCATCGTGGACTCGTTTGGTCAGGTCGTGCCGTCTCGGGGCCGCCGGATCGGACTGCAGGGGGTGGCGTCGTGAGCTCGTACACCATTCCTAACGTGGTGGCCCAGCATCCGCGCGGGGACCGGATCATGGACGTGTACTCGCAGCTGCTCACCGAGCGCATCGTCTACCTGGGCACCGCGATCGACCCGGGCGTCGCCAACGCGCTCATCGCCCAGCTGATCCACCTGGAGGCCCAGAGCGCCGAGCAGGAGATCAACCTCTACGTCAACTGCGACGGCGGTGACCTGCCGTCCATGCTGGCCATCTACGACACCATGCAGTACATCGAGGCGCCGGTCGCGACCACGTGCGTGGGCCAGGCCATCGGGGTGGGCGCGGTGCTGCTGGCGGCGGGCACGCCCGGGCGCCGGGCGCTGCTGCCGCACGCGCGGGTGGTGCTGCACCAGCCCGCCGCCCGCGGCCAGGGGCCGATCCCCGACCTGATCCTGCAGGCCGACGAGCTCGTCCGGATGCGCGCCGCGATCGAGGAGATCCTGTCGGCCCACACCGGGCAGACCGTGCAGACCCTGCGGACCGACACCGACCGGGACCGGGTGCTGACCGCGCAGGCGGCCCGGGAGTACGGGCTGGTCGACCAGATCCTCGGGCAGCGGCGGCTGGACGACCGGAAGGCGCCGGCTGCTTAGGCGGCCAGGGCCACCGGGCCGGACGGGCGGTGCTGGGCTCGCTGGATGCTGGCTCGCCCAACCCGCAGGACCAGGGCCTGATGGCCGCGAAGGTCGCCGGCGACCTGCTCGGCCAGGGTGACGAGCGTCGTGTCGAGCGCGCCCGCCAGGGCGGCGATCATCTCGCTGGATGGCTCCTTGAGGCCCCGCTCGATCTCGGAGAGGTACTGGGGCGAGAGGCCGGCCCGGGCCGCGGTCTCGGCTAGCGTCTCGTCCCGGTCCTGACGCAGCGCCCGCAGCCGGCGGCCGAGCGCTTCGCGCCACAGGGGCTCCTGGGCGGGCGCTTTCTGGGGAGGCTCCTGGGGCTGGAGCCTCTGTGGCTGGGCTTGTCGTGGCTGGGGTTCCCGTCGCAGCGGGACGACGCGCGCGCTCTCGGCCATACCGCCAGCGTACGACGACATTTTCCGCATGCCCATCCGTTTCGCTACCGGCAGAGGCCAACCGGATTCCATGGTTGTGGCAACGTAATGGTCCTATCCATTACGTTGCCACAACCATTTGGTCGAGGTGGTGCAGGTGAGGTACGGGAGACGGTTGAGGTCGGGGGCGGGAGCTGCGGGGTGGGCTCGGGGGCGGGAGGTGCGGAGGCGGGGAGCCGGGGGGGAGGTGCGGAGGCGGGGAGCGGGGGGAGGTGCGGAGGCGGGGAGCGGGGGGAGGTGCGGAGGCGGGGAGCGGGGGGAGGTGCGGAGGCGGGGAGCGGGGGTGGCTGGGGGGGTTAGGGGGTTTTGGGGATGAGGGTTTGGGCGTAGCGGGTTAGGTGGGTGAGTTTGGTTTCCAGGGGTTCGGGGTCGGGGCCGGTGGTGTAGGGCCAGCGGAAGCCGACGATGAGGTCGGTTACGCCGGCCTCTTCGAGGCGGCGGATGCCGTCGGGGGTGTAGGCGTCGGCGCTGATGACGTGGATCTCGAAGGGGCGGTTCTCGGTGCCTTCTTCGCGGCGGAAGCGGGCTAGCTTCGCGAGCAGGGCGGGCAGGTCGGCGGGGTTTCCGCCGCCGTGCATCCAGCCGTCGCCTGAGCGGGCGGCACGGCGCAGGGCGGCGTCGGAGTGGCCGCCGATGAGGACCGGGATCGGCTCGGCCGGGACCGGGGCGATCTTGACGGGGGGCAGGTCGAAGACCTGGCCGTGGTACTCGAAGTAGCCGCCGGCGGCCAGGCCGCGCACGATGGCGATCGCCTCGTCCATGCGGCGGCCGCGGCCGGCCCAGGGGATCCCGAGGACCTCGTAGTCCTCCCGCCAGGGGCTGACGCCGACGCCGAGGACCAGGCGGCCGCCGGTGAGGACGGCGACCGAGGTGGCCTGCTTGGCGGTCAGCACCGGATCGCGCACCGGCAGCTTGAGGACGAACGTGGTGAACCGCAGCCGGGTCGTCACCGCGCCCAGCGCCGGGATCAGGGAGAAGGGCTCGAGGAACGGCTTGTCCTCGAGGAACTCGCGGCTGCCGTCGGGGTTGAACGGGTAGACGCTGTCCGAGTGCAGCGGGTAGCAGATGCTGTCGGGGACGATCATCGAGTCGTAGCCGGCCTCCTCGGCGGCGCGGGCCAGCGCCGGGTAGAAGGAGGGATCTGTCATCGACTCGGCATAGCTGAACCGCATCCGAAAAAACTAGAACAGGTTCTTGTTTCTGGTCAACGGTTTGGCCAAGCTTGAGTCCATGGACCCCGCTCCTATCGACATTGCCACGATCGAAGAGATCCGCCAGGTGAAATACCGGTACCTGCGGTGCGTGGACCTGAAGCTGTGGGACGAGCTGGCCGAGGTGTTCACCCCGGACGCCACCGTGGACTACGGCACCCAGGTCTACGGCAAGCCGCTCAAGCTGGACGGCCGGGACGCCATCGTCGGCTTCCTGCGCAAGCACCTCGGGCCGACCATGATCACGGTGCACCGCGCGGGCCAGCCGGAGATCACCGTGAACGGCGAGGTCGCCGAGGGCATCTGGTCGTTCGAGGACACCGTGATCGCGACCGAGTTCAAGGTCGTGATCACCGGCGCGGCCTTCTACCGGGACCGGTACGAGCGCGGCCAGGACGGCCGCTGGCGGATCGCCCATACCGGGTACACGCGCACCTACGAGGCCATGATGTCGCTCGACGACCTGCCGAGCTTCCGGATCACCGCGAAGCTGGGAGAAAACGTTGCTGACTCAGCCGTTCAGTGAGGCGATCGCGGAGGCGGAGAAGGTCATCGCCGGAGCACCGTTCGTCGCGAGCGAGCAGGACCTGGCCGAAGGGTACGACTACCTGGCGGGGAGCATCCAGGCCTCGCTCCGGCTGGCGTGGGCGTACCAGAAGGACTTCCCCTACTTCGTGATGTCCACCGGGCCCTACACCAAGCTGGGGCTTGACAACCCGGACACGCTGTACTTCCACTCCTACCTGCGCGACGACGCGGAGTACGTGGTCAGCGGGCGGCGCGGCAGCACCACCGACCTGAACTTCCAGGTGCTGAAGGGAGACTACTCCCCGGTGGAGGTGCCGGACAGCCTGAGCGCGTTCGACGACCGGGCCATCGAGATCGGCCCGGACGGGGCGTTCGAGCTGCGGTTCGGCCCGGGCGAGCCCGGGCCGAACTACTTCCGGCTGGGCGCCGGATCCTCGATGCTGCTGGTGCGGGAGGTGTACTCCGACTGGGCCCGCGAGCGGCGGGGCACGATCACCATCCGCCGGGAGGACAAGGCCGGGCTGGCCCCGCCGGTCCCGGACGCCGACGCGCTGGCCAGGCGGTACGGCGTGGCGGGCAAGATCTTGCTGTCGCGGCTGCGGACGTTCATCGCCTTCCCCGAGTGGTTCTACCTCAACGAGCCGGTCAACACGATGACGCCGCCGCGGCTGACACCGGGCGGGCTGGCGACCCAGTTCTCCTCGGCCGGCCACTTCGATCTGGACTCCGGCCAGGCGATGATCGTGACGGTGCCCGCGGCCGGCCGGGACGTCGCGCCCTACCAGGGCATCCAGCTCGGCAGCCTGTGGTACATCTCGCTGGACTACATCAACCACCAGACCAGCCTGACGGCCGACCAGGCCCGGATCGATCCGGACGGCAGGCTGCGCTTCGTGATCAGCGAGCACGATCCGGGGGTAGCCAACTGGCTGGAGCTCACCGGGCGGCGCCGCGGCTACGTGCAGATCCGCTGGCAGCGGCTGCGGCGGGACCTCACCGCGCAGGACGGCCCCGAGGTCACGGTGGTGCCGTTCGACGAGGTCGAGGGGCTGCTCCCCTACTACGCCGAGGCCCGGGTGACGCCCGGCGAATGGCGGGAGCGGATCGCGGCGCGGCAGGCGGCCGTGGCGGAAAGGATGCTGGGCTGATGATGCTGCGGGACAAGGTGGTCGTGGTGGCCGGCGTCGGGGCGGGGCTGGGCCGCTCGATCGCGCTGGCCGCCGCCCGGGAGGGCGCCGACGTGGTGCTGGCGGCGCGGACCGCGGAGCGGCTCGACGAGGTGGCCAAGGAGGTCGGCGGCCTGGGCCGGCGCGCCGTGGCGGTGCCCACCGACCTGGCCGACCCCGCGGCGCAGGAACGGCTGGCCGAGGCGGCGCGAAACTCGTTTGGCCGTATTGATGCTCTTGTCTACAACGCGCTGGCGATGCCGCCGATCAAGGATCTCGGCGCCGTCCCGCTGGAGGCCCTCAGCGCCAGCTTCGACGGCAACGTGGTCTGCGCGCTACGGCTGACCAGGCTGTTCACGCCCCTGCTCGAGGAGAGCCAGGGGGCGGTGGTGATGGTCAACTCGATGGTGGTGCGGTTCTCCCAGCGCGGGATGGGCCCGTACAAGCTGACCAAGGCGGCGCTGCTGGCGGCGGCGCAGAGCCTGGCCACCGAGTTCGGGCCGCGCGGCGTCCGGGTGAACTCGGTGGCGCCCGGGCACATCTGGGGCGACTCGCTGAAGTGGTACTTCGGCTACCTGGCGCACAAGCGCGGGATCTCGGTGGACGACATCTACGCCGAGACCGCGGCCAGCATCGACCTGCGGCGGCTGCCCGAGCCGGACGAGATCGCGGACGCGGTGGTCTTCCTGGCCTCGCCGCTGGCCCGGGCGATCACCGGGCAGTGCCTGGACGTCAACTGCGGCGAGTACCACCATTGAGCGATCTGGGCACGGTCGAGGAGCTGCGGGCGCTGGCGGCGGAGGCCACTGGGCTCCAGGACTTCGGGCCCGATGACTTCACCGACGGGCTGGCGGTCCTGCTGGACTCGTATAACGCCGAGGCCGGGCTGACCCCACGGGGGGTCCGGGTGGCGCGGGCCATGGTGCGGGGCGCGCTGAGCGCCCGGCTGATCAGCGAGGCGGCCTGGCGGGCGCATCCGGAGCACGCCGAGGTGGAGATCAGCAGGCCGCTGTTCGTCACCGGGCTGCCCCGGACCGGCACCACGGCGCTGCACCGGCTGCTGGTGGCCGACCCCGCGCATCAGGGCCTGGAGATGTGGCTGGCCGAGGTGCCGCAGCCGCGCCCGCCGCGGGCGAGCTGGGCGGCCGATCCGGTCTTCGCCTACATCCAGGCCGGCTGCGAGAAGCACCACGTCGCGCACCCCGAGTTCATGGGCGTGCACTACATGGCGGCCAACCAGGTCGAGGAGTGCTGGCAGCTGCTGCGCCAGTCGATGCGGTCGATCTCGTGGGAGTGCCTGGCCCACCTGCCGTCCTACTCGGCCTGGCTGAGCACGCAGGACTGGACCGGGCCGTACCGGCGGCACCGGCGCAACCTGCAGCTCATCGGCCTGCCGGACGCGCCGAAGCGGTGGGTGCTGAAGAACCCCAGCCACCTGTTCGCGCTCGACGCGCTGCTGGCGGCCTACCCGGACGCCCTGGTCATCCAGACGCACCGCGACCCGGTCACCGCGATCGCCTCGGTGTGCAGCCTGGCGGCGCAGGCGACGGCGGGCTGGTCGGAGGTGTTCACCGGCAACGTCGTCGGCCGGGACCAGCTGGAGCTGTGGGCATCGGGGCTCGAGCGGTTCAGCGCCGCCCGGGCCGGGCACGACCAGGTGAGGTTCTTCGACGTTCGGTATGAAGATCTTGTGGCTGATCCGGTGGGTACGGCTGAGGCGGCCTATGCCTACTTCGGTTTGCCGTTCACCGGGGCCGCGGCCGATGCGATGCGGGCTCTTTCTGCTGACGGCGGCGCTACGGGGGGCAGGCCGGCCCACCGGTACACGCTGGCGGACTTCGGGCTCACCGAGGCGGACGTCGGCGCGCGTTTCTCAGGCCTGACAGCGGAGCTGCGATAATCACCGGGTGAGCACCACACGGGAGAACAGGTCCGGGCGGCGGGCCGACGTGGTGCAGCTCGCGGGCGAGCTGTTCGCGCAGAAGGGCTACCGGGCCACCACCGTGCGCGAGATCGCGGACGCGGCGGGCATCTTGTCCGGCAGCCTGTACCACCACTTCGACTCCAAGGAGTCGATCGGCGACGAGATCCTGTCCGGCTTCATCAACGAGGTGCTGGCCGACTACCGGGCCGCGGCGGACTCGGGTGGCTCCCCGCGGGACGTGCTCGAGCAGATCGTGCGGTCGACCAGCCAGACGCTGGCCCGGCACCGGCCCGCGCTGGCCATGCTGGCGAACGACTGGAGCTACTTCAGCGGCCAGCCCCGGTTCGGCTACCTGCGCAAGGCGGTGGGCGAGATCGAGCGGGCCTGGGTCACCCAGCTCGAGCGGGGCCAGGCGGAGGGGATCTTCCGGGCCGACCTGGACCCCCGGCTCACCTACCGGCTGCTGCGGGACGTGCTGTGGATCCCGTCGCAGTGGCGGCTGGCCGAGGGTTACAGCACCGAGCAGGTGGCCGACGGGCTGCTGCGGCTGCTGTTCGACGGCATTACCGCGTGAGCCGCTTGAGCTGAAATAGGAACATGTTCTAGTTTTGTCCCATGGGCAGACTCGAGGGCAAGGTCGCGCTGATCACCGGCGGGGCCCGCGGCATGGGCAAATCCCACGTGCGGCACTTCGCCGCGGAGGGCGCCCGGGTGGTCTTCGGCGACGTGCGGGACGAGCAGGGCCAGTACGTGGCGGCCAAGCTCGGCGAGCAGCACGGCCGGTACGTGCACCTCGACGTGACCCGGGCCGAGGACTGGGCGGCGGCGGTGGCGGTGACCGAGGAGACGTTCGGGCGGCTGGACGTGCTGGTGAACAACGCCGGGATCTTGACGTTCGCGCCGATCGAGGAGATGACGCTGGACGCCTTCCGGCGGGTGCTCGAGGTCAACGCGGTGGGCTGCTGGATCGGCATGAAGTCGGTGATCGAGCCGATGAAGCGGGCGGGCGGCGGGTCGATCATCAACATCTCCTCGGTCGAGGGCTTCACCGGCGCGGCCGGGCTGTCGGCCTACAGCGCGAGCAAGTTCGCGGTCCGCGGGATGACCAAGGCGGCCGCGCAGGAACTGGCGGCGTTCGGCATCCGGGTCAACTCGGTGCACCCGGGCGGGGTGATGACCCGGATGGTGCTCGAATCACAGGACGCCCGGGCCGAGAGCGCCGAGGCGTTCATGAAGGCGATGCCGCTGCACCGGTTCGCCGAGCCGGTCGAGATATCGCGGCTGGTGGCCTACCTGGCCTCGGACGAGTCGTCGTACTCGACCGGGAGCGAGTTCGTCGCGGACGGCGGGCTGCTGTCCGGTCCCGGTTACTGAGGAGGCGTTCATCATGGACGAAGCGCTGGCGATCGCCGGGCGGGTGGCCATCGTGACCGGGGCGGCCCAGGGGCTGGGCCGGGCGGAGGCGCTGGCGCTGGCCGGGGCCGGGGCCCGGCTGGTGCTCAACGACCTGCCGGGGGACGCGGTCGAGGCGGTGGCGGCCGAGATCAGGGCCGCGGGCGGCCAGGCGGCGGTGGCCGCCGGGGACGTCAGCGAGTGGGCGACCGGCGAGGCGATGCTGGCCACGGCGCTGCGGGAGTACGGGCAGCTGGACATCGTGGTCAACAACGCGGGCGTGCTGCGCGACCGGATGATCTTCACGATGTCGGGCGAAGAATGGGACCTGGTCCTGCGGGTGCACCTGCGCGGGCACTTCGTGACCACGCGGCTGGCCACCGCGTACTGGCGGGAGCGGGCCAAGGCGGCCGACGGCCCGGTGTACGCGCGGATCGTGAACACCTCGTCCGAGGCGTTCCTGCTCGGCTCCACCGGCCAGCCCAACTACGCCGCGGCCAAGGCCGGCATCACCGCGCTCACCGTTACCACCGCGCGGGCCTGCGCGCGCTACGGCGTCCGGGCCAACGCCATCTGCCCCCGGGCCCGCACCGCGATGACGGCCGCGCTGATGGGAACGGCGCCGGCGGACGGCCCCGACCCGCTCGCGCCCGAGCACGTGGCGCCGCTGGTGATCTACCTGTCCAGCCCGGCCGCCGAGGCGATCAACGGCGAGGTGTTCGTCGTGCACGGGGGCGTCGCGGCGGTGATGGAGCCGCCCCGGGTCCGTTCGGTATTCCGTGCCGCGGGCACGCCGGACGGGATGTGGACGCTGGACTCGGTGCACGCGGCGCTCGGGCCGGCTACGCCGGCGGGGCGCCGGCGATCGGGTTCGGTTGCGAGGACACGCTCGAGCTGGCCTCGGAGACCATCGGCTTCTAACAGGACCACGCGGACGGACAGGCCGCCCCCGGGCTGGCTGCGCAGCCGGGGGTGATGGAGATGACGGGCGGGTCGCCGGAACAGGGTTCACGGAATCCACGTGCAGATGGCGATGAGGGCCGCGGCGGTTTCGAGGGCAGCTTCGGGGCCGCCGAGGGCGACGATAACCTCGGTGAGGGAACCCAGATCGGCCAGCAACTCCGCGCGCGTGCCCGTGCTGAGCATCTTCAGGGCCTGTGACCAGGATGCGGCCAGCTCGGCCGCGGGCAGGGACGCGAGCGCCGGAGCGATCAGCCGCAGCGCTTTCGCCCGGGATTCGCCGTCCATGATCTGCGAGACCAGTTCGAGGGCCTGGACCGGCTGCCCGAGCTCGGCCAGGCGAGGTGCCAGGCCCGCGTACGCTCGGCCGCGCTGATACGGCTCGAGTTCGCCGGCAGCCGTGAGCGCGCGGGCGAGCAGGGGCTCCGGCAGGTACGGTCCCACCTGCGCCAACGGGTCACGGGCGCCTTGCGGCATCGGCGCCAGCGCGCGTTCCAGGGCATCTTCCGGGCGGCCCGCGGCCGCGAGGGCGGGAACGAGGCCTGCGAGCGCGGTCCCAGCCCACAGCTGATCGCTGATCCCGTCGGCCAGTTGCAGCGCGTAGTCAAGCGAGGCGGCCGGCAGGTCAGGCCCCATCTGCCTCAGTTCCATGCCTAGCTCCGATTCGCTGGAAAGCTGCGCCGCGGCGCTGAGGGCCTCGGTGCCGAGCTTCGCACCATCCTCGGGGCTAGCCAGCGAGGCCAGCCGGAGCAGGCCGTTTATCCGCTGCCGGACGTCCGGGATGCGCCTGACCGCCGCGAGGGCATCCTCGGTGAGGGACCCGCGGCGCTCCGGCGGAAGCAGGGCCGTAATCCTGCTCATCGTGATTCCCGCGGAAGAGTCCAGTTCCCGAACCGTGTCCAGCGCCTCGTCCAGCAGGTCGTCGGCCCGGGCACCGTCGGCGACGAGCGACAGCCACGCCAGGTCGAGCGCACGCTCTGACGCGAAGCGGCCGCGCCGCGCCTCGGCGGCCGCCTCGTCGATCAGCGGCTCGCGCTCCGCCGGGCTCAGGATCCCGGCCAGCTCCATCACCCCGCCGGCCCGCCGGGCCACCTGGAGCGCGAGGCCCGTCGCACCGAGTTCTACCAGCCTCGGCAGGAACGTGATCAGGGCCGCTTGCTGGTAGAAGGGCTCGCCGACATTGTCCGCCGCGCCGATCGTGGCCGTGACGCATTCCGTCGGCGCGCTGGGCATCAGCTGTTCGAGCACGCTGAACCGAGCATGAGAAGCCGGCACTGCCGTCGCCATACTCAGCGCGGCCGCGTAGGGCCCGGCTCGATGCTCGGCGGCGATCCTGGGTAGCAGCGCGGCCAGCGCCTGGGCCTGCTCGAGTTCATCGGACAGTACCTGGGTGGCGGCTTCGGCCCGGGCGAGCTGCCCGGTCGGAAGGTCAGGGGAGATAACGCTCAGCGTGTAGACGCGGCGCTTGAGATCGCTGATGTTCTCGACCAGGTCGAGGGCGCGCTGCGGACATCCGAGCGCCAGGTGGCGCTGGGCCAGGGCACCAAGCGCCCACCCGCGCTGCTGTTCCCCGCTGGGCTCCATGGCGGCCGACGTGGCCCGCTCTAGCGCCTCGCCGTCGAGAAAGGGCGCGCATGCCTCGAAGGCCTCGTAACGATAACCGGGCGTCACGATGGCACCGGCTACGGTTACCGCGTCGTCTGGGCGGCCGAACTCGGCCAGGCGTCTTGCCAGCTTCCTCAGGGCCACGGAACGATAAACCTCACTGCCCCCGGGCTCAGGCCGGCGCGTCGCCTCTATCGCGGCGTCGACGAGCGGGGCGGGGAGATGCGGGGCCAGATCGCTCATCGCACGCAGCAGCTTTTCGGCTGGGAGCCTGATTACCTGGGCGAGCGCCTCATCGGCGAAGCCCGCGGCGGCCAGGCCGCCAGTCAGGCTGCCCATCGTGTCCGCGAAGGCATAATGCTCGGGGTACTGCCAGGCCAGGGCGAGCGCGTCACGCAGGATCGCTGGCGACCTGACTCCCGCCAAAGCCCCGAGGATCTCCACGCTATCGGCCTGCTCGGGCATGATGGCCGGGTCGGTCATGATGTCGCGGATCTCGGCCTCCGGCAGCCGGCCGGCTACCGGTGCCAGCGCGTACGAGCGGTCACGGGCGTCAGCCAAGCCGCGGAGCAGGACCGGGAATTCCGCGAGCACGACCGGGGGAATGTCCTGGTCGGGGCCGAACGAGAAAGCCCACGACCGGTGCGATGCGCTCGGCATACGCGTGGCGCAGGCCGCGAATTCCGACCATGCCGCCGCTTGCCGCCGGGCTGGCATGGCCTCCGCGATCGTTCTCAGCATCAGGCTCCGCTGCAGAACCTCTGGTATGTTCCGGGCGGCGTCGAGAGCCTTGTCTAGAAGGTGATCTTGCCGGGGAAGCTCAGCCCGAGCCGCCAGCGCGAGCTGCGTGGCTATCGCCGCGGGCCCGGGCAGCGCATCGGCTAGCGTGCTGGCGCGGGCGAGGTGATTGTCATTCAGATGAGGCACGAGAGCGGCAAGCGCTTGGCCTTTGCCGCTGTCGTCCGGGAATCCATCGATGATCTCGAGCGCGCGGCGGTGAAGGTGTTCCGGCAGGCCGGGAACGATCGCGGCGATCCCGCGGCCACGCTCGACCGGGTCCATGATGGCGCTGATGATCTCCAGCGCCTCGCCCGCGAGCGCGGGCAGGTCCTGAACTAGCTGGCACAGCGCTTGGATCCGCTGCGAGTCTTCTGTCATCCGGCGCACGTAGGCGACGGCGTGTTCCTGCGTCCAGGCCCCGGCCGCGGTGAGCTTGCGCACCAGGGACGGCGGGACGTTTCCGGCCAGGCTGGCGAGCGCCGACCCGGCCAGGGCGAACCGCACCTGGCGGGAGAGGGCGGCGGCGCGCTGGGCTTGTCCCGGGCCGTCGCGGAGGACCTGCGCGAAGCGCTGCTGGGCGGTGGACAGGCCAGCGCTGAAACTGTCCGGGCCGCCCTCCAGGACCTCCCACGCCTGGAGCCATTGCGGGGTGGCCAGCGGGTCGAACTGCTCGACCGGCGCCCGCTGGGACAGCAGATGGCTCGCGTGGAATCGCACGATGTAAGCGGGCATGTCGCCGGGCGCCCGGCGGCCCGCCAGGAGTTCTTCGCACGCCGCGGCGCCGTAGGCGACGAATCGTGCCGCCCAGCGGGCCGACTCGGCCTTGGCGAGCACGTCGCGGAAGTAATACCCGAGCCGGGGATGGCTGAATATCCAGCCATGCTCACCACCGTTGCCGGTCACGAATCGCTTGATCGGCTCCATCGCGTCGTTTACGGCGAAGCTGTCCCCTAGTTCACCGGGCGCCACGGCGAGGACATCGTCGATCGTCACCGGGCCGATCGCGTTCGCCAGCAATGCCAGTAGCGCCCGGACCCGGGCCTCACGCAGCGGCTTGTCGTCACCCCACTGGCGTTCCTGGTCTCGCCACCATTGCTCGAAGAAACCCATCAGGCCAGGTGGCAGCTCCGGGAGCGCGCTGACGTCGAGACGGTCGGGTCCGGATTGCCGGAGCGACTGCGCGTACAGCTGGACCAGGAGGGGATCGCCCTCGCTCAGCCGGAGCACCTGCACGATGACATCGTGGCGCTCAGCGAGCCAGGCACAGCTGTCACCGAGGGACCGGAAGACCGCCGCGACCCCTTCCGCGTCCAGCGGGCTCAGCGGTATCTCCGTCACGTGGACCGGCGGGCCCAGGTTAAGCATGCTCCGCCAGTCCCCGGTGCCGCGGTCGACGAGTTCGCGCGCCGAGATCAGGACCTTGACCCCTCGCCCGGGGTTGTCAGGAAAGAGCAGGGTGTCCTGGACATTCCAGCCGACGGCCTCGTCGATACCATCCAGCACGATCAGCAGGCACCGGCCGTCGGCGCGGTCACCGGCCAGTGCGGCCTGAATTTCGTCGGTCCACGCCACGACCGTTGACGGCAGCGGGCCGCCCTGACCGCCGAGGTAGCGCAGGCGGGCCGCCAGCAGCGTGATGGCGTTGGCCTCGGAGGCGGTGTGGAAACGGACACTGAGCGGGATGAACGCGACATCGACGCCATCTTCGGCGATCTGGGCACACCACTGAGCGAGCAGGGCCGACTTGCCACGGCCGGCCGGCGCTACGAGCAGCCCGTACGGCGCGGCCGGATCGGCCAGCCACCGGTTGAGCGCGGCCAGGCTGTCGTCGCGTCCGCCGAAGGCGGCCGGGGCGCCGGGCAGGCCGACATACAGGCTGAGGAGCCGCTCCAGGCCGGCCCGCCCGTCCCTGGGCAGGACGTCGAGGCCTTCCAGCAGGCCGCCGAACGGTCCCGGTGCGCCCGCCGGGGCATCGGCGGCGTCAGCCCAGGCCGCCCGCGTGAGCAGGACCCGGTGCGCGGCGGCCGTGATCAGCGGATGCCGGCTTGGGACGTCCGCGGGCAGCGCCGTCCGGTCGGGCATGCCCGGAAGCGGACGGCTGGCCACGAGCACCCGGGAATTTGATCCCAGCCGTTCGGGAAGAACCGAGGCCACGCTATTACCAGAGGAGTTTTCCTGCTCCAGGCCGTCCACGATGAGAAGCAGGTGACGATTCCGCGTTTCAGCCTGGTCAGCGGCTCGCTCCCACACGGCCAGGAAGGTGTCGCGGCTGCTTACCTCCGGCGTATCTTCGTCAAGCAAGAAAGCCAGTTGAGGTATGACGGCATCCAGGAAGTCCTGCTGGGAAAACCGGGACTCCCGGGCATCAAGGAAAAAGACCACTACGTCAACGTCGGCGGGCAGGTGATGCACGACCTCGGCCAGCAGCGAGGTCTTGCCGGTGCCACGCTCTCCTACCAGCCAGAAATAACCGCCGGCGGCGACCTCGGGGCGGAAAGCGGGCGCATTGCCGACGGCAAAGGCGGCGATGCGGTCCAGGTCTTTCTCGCGGCCGACCAGTATCCCTGACCGGGCCCGGATGGCGCGGACGGTGGCCCGGTAGGCGGGCTCGGGGCGACGCCGTACCGGCGGAAGCACATGCAAGCTCTCCGGATCGGCGCCCAGCCAGCTCCACCATCGGCCCGCGTCAGGAGGCGCGAGAGCCGGGCGGCTGAGATGATCCAGCGGCGTAACCGTAATGCTCGAATCACCCCTGCGCGGAGCGTGCTCGGTCACCACCCCGATCAGGTAGGAGCCCGCGAAAACCGCCGCGCCGGACATGCCCGCCCATTCGGACCGATCCAGCGACGTAGCCGGAAGCGGCCTCGGGGTCGCCGTGACCTCGAGCGAGAGCAAGTCCGGCTGGGGATCCGCGCCACCCAGGCCGGAAAGCGGGGGGATAAATCCGCGGACCTGCTCGGTCTTGCGGATCATATGGCCTGGCCCGGAACCTGGAACCTCGGCGAAATCCGGATAGCCCACGGCCCAGCATCCCTCGACGACATCGCCCGTGCTCAGCTCCCGGTTGACGGTCGCCACCGGGATATCGCCCAGATGCTCTGCTTCCGGCACGGTCAGCAGCGCTAGGTCGAGCCGGCCGGGATCACCTATCAGCGCACCGCCGAGTTCAGCCGCCAGCCGCTTTTTGTCAGGGCCGCGGACGGCCAGCGCGACGGCGCCAGCCACGTTATGGGCGGCCGTGAGCACGCGCCGACGGCCGATAAGCAGGCCAGACCCATAGCGCCATCGCGGCGAGACGGAATCGCCGAAGTCGGCTTCGATCTCCACCACACGCCGACGTACGGACACCGTCGGCACGGCGTCAGTCCTTCTTCGTCTCCGACGAGGACGCCACCTTAATCGGAATCCCTTCCTCATTTACCGGAGGCCCGAGCACCAGGGTCACCGTGTGCACGGATTCCCGGTCGTAGCCTGCCGACCCGCCCAGCTCGGCCCCGATCAACGGAACAGAAAACCCGGCCTTCCCCTCGGCGGATTTCGTGACGCCGACCTTAAGCTCTACGGTCAGCGACTCGATGGGAAACTGCACGGGTTTCCCGGCCGCCTTGTCGCGTGCCGATGCGAGTTCGGAGCGCAGCACCTCAAGCGCCTCATCCAAGCCGATACTCGCTGGCTCGCCTGCCTTTCCCATACTGGCCCCTCCCCTGTGTTCACGTCGCCGCCGTGGCCAGACGTTATGTCTTAGCATCGGGCTATCGACAGGCGCGTGCAAGGAGTTCTCGCCGCGCGATGCTCAGACGGCGGAAGCAGCCCGGCCGGTCAGGTACGGCGGATGAGGTGGAAAGCGGGGGGTTCGCCGCCGCCGTGCAGGGTGAGGGTGGTGCCGCTGATGTAGGCGGCCTGGGGTGAGGCCAGGAACAGGCAGGCGGCGGCCACGTCGCCGGGGGTGGCCATGCGGCGCAGCGGCACGGTGGCGGCGATGGCGGCGGCGGTGTCCGCGTCGCCGTAGTGTTCCGCCGGGGACTCGGTGGCGACGAACCCGGGGGCCACCGCGACGATCCGGACCTTGGGGGCCCATTCGATGGCGAGGCTGGTGACCAGGTGGTGCAGGCCGGCCTTGGCCGCGCCGTAGGCGGCGGTGCCGGGCGAGGGGCGGCTGCCGCTGACGCTGCCGATCATCACGATCGAACCGCCGCCGGGCTGGGTTTGCATCACCGCGTTGGCGGCCTGGGCGACGTGCAGCGGCGCGATCAGGTTCAGCTCGATGACCTTGGCGTGGAACCGGGGCGAGGCGGTGGCGGCTTCGGCTTCGGGGGAACCGCCCGCGTTGCTGACGAGTACGTCTACCCCGCCGAACTGCTCCACCGCGGTCGCGATGAGCCGCCGCGCCTGCTCGGGGTCCCGGACGTCGGCCGGGGTGAAGACGGCTGGGCGGCCCGCGGCGGCAGGCAGGGCGGCGGGCTCGGTCCGGCCGCAGACGAGGACGTTCGCCCCGGCGCGCAGGAAGGCGTGCGCGATACCCGCCCCGATACCGCGCGTGCCGCCGGTTACCACCACGCGCAGGCTGGGAACGGGGTGGTCGACTGGCTGCATGGCGCTATGTTAGGCTGCCGACCAAGCAAACGCTAGGTCGGCGGTGCGCATGAGCGTTGAGGTGAGCGCGGCGGACGGGATCGCCGAGGTGGTGATCGATTTCCCGCCGGTCAACGCGCTGCCGGTACGGGGCTGGTACGACCTGGCGGCGGCGGTCACCCAGGCGGGCGCCGACCCGGCGACCAGGGTGGTGGTCCTGGCCGCGGAGGGACGCGGGTTCTGCGCCGGGGTGGACATCAAGGAGATGCAGCGGACCTCGGGGCACGACGCGCTGATCGGGGCCAACGGCGGGTGCGCGGCGGCGTTCGGCGCGGTGTACGACTGCGCGGTGCCGGTGATCGCCGCGGTGCACGGGTTCTGCCTGGGCGGCGGCGTGGGGCTGGCCGGCAACGCGGACATCGTGATGGCGTCGCAGGACGCGACGTTCGGGCTGCCCGAGGTGGACCGGGGCGCGCTGGGCGCGGCCACCCACCTGGCCCGGCTGGTGCCGCAGCCGCTGATGCGGGCCATGGTGTACACCGGCCGGACCGTCACCGCCCGCCAGCTGCTCGCCTTCGGCACCGTGCTCGAGGTGGTGCCGCCCGGCGAGCTGCGGGACCGGGCGCACGCCCTGGCCGAGGAGATCGCGGCCAAGGATCCGCAGGTCATCAGGCTGGCCAAGCAGTCGCTCAACGGCATCGACCCGGTCGACGTCAAGCGCTCGTACCGGTACGAGCAGGGCTTCACCTTCGAGCTGACCCTGGGCGGCGCCGGGGACAAGGCCCGCCAGGCCTTCGTGGACGGAACGTCACAGTGACGCCGGACGAGATCGTGGCCGAGCTCAGGGACGGGATGACGATCGGGATCGGCGGGTGGGGGTCGCGGCGCAAGCCGATGGCGCTGGTGCGGGCGATCCTGCGCTCGCCGCTGAAGAACCTCACGGTGGTGTCCTACGCGGGTCCCGACGTCGGGCTGCTGGTCGCGTCCGGGCAGGCCAAACGGGTCGTCACCGGGTTCGCGTCGCTGGACTCGATCGCGCTCGAGCCGCACTTCAGGCGGGCCCGGCAGGACGGGACGGTCGAGCTGACCGAACTCGACGAGGGGATGCTCCACTGGGGGCTGCTGGCGGCCGCGCACCGGCTGCCGTTCCTGCCGATCCGGGCCGGGCTCGGCTCGGGGGTGCTGGAGGTCAACCCCGAGCTGCGGACGGTCAGGTCTCCTTACGGTGACCCGTTCGGTCTCGGGGAGGAGCTGGTGGCGGTGCCCGCGCTGCGGCTGGACGCCGCGCTGGTGCACATGAACCGGGCCGACGCCGCGGGCAACGGGCAGTACCTGGGCCCCGACCCGTACTTCGACGACCTGTTCTGCCTGGCCGCCGCGCGCGCCTACGTCTCCTGCGAGCAGGTGGTGCCCCGGCTGGACGGGCCGCCGCCGACCATGCTGCTCAACCGGGCCATGGTGCACGGGGTGGCGCAGACCCCGAACGGCGCGCACTTCACCAGCTGCGTGCCCGACTATCCGAGGGACGAGGCGTTCCAGGCGAGGTACGCCCGGGCCGCCGCCGACCCCGCGGAATGGGAGAAGTTCAGTTCGAGGTACCTGGAAGACACCGAGGCGGCGTACCAGGAAGCGGTGCGGGCATGACCGAGGTAACCAGGGCCGAGGTCTGCGTGGTGGCCTGCGCCGAGGCGTGGCGCGGGGACGGGGCCATCCTGGCCAGCCCGATGGGGCTGATCCCGGTGCTGGGCGCCCGGCTGGCCCGGCTCACGTTCGCGCCCGACCTGCTGCTCACCGACGGCGAGGCCTACCTCATCGACGCCGACGGGGAGATCGAGGGCTGGATGCCCTACCGCGAGGTGTTCACGATGCTGGCCGCCGGGCGCCGGCACGTGATGATGGGCGCGGCGCAGATCGACCGGCACGGGAACCAGAACATCTCGGCCATCGGCGACTGGAAACGCCCGAAGGCGCAGCTGCTCGGGGTGCGCGGCGCACCCGGCAACACGGTGAACCACCCGGTCAGCTACTGGGTGCCGAAGCACTCGGCGCGGGTGTTCACGCCCCGGGTGGACATGGTCAGCGGGGTCGGCTACGACCGCGGCGCGTGCGAGCTGCGGGTGGTGGTGACGAACCTGGCCGTGCTGGACTTCGAGACGGCGGAGCGGGTGATGCGGCTCCGTTCGGTCCATCCGGGGGTGGAGGTGGCCGAGGTGAGGGCGGCGACCGGCTTCCCGCTCGCCGGGCCGGCCGAGGTACCGGTGACCCGCCTGCCCACGGCGCAGGAGCTCGCGCTGATCCGCGACCGGCTCGACCCGGCCGGGCGGCGGGAGCGTGAGGTGCCGTGATCACGACCCGGCTGACCGGGCTGCTGGGGATCCGCTACCCGATCGTGCAGGCGGCCATGGGGTACGTGTCCGGGCCGCGGCTGGCCGCGGCCACGTCCAACGCCGGCGGCCTGGGCCTGATCGCGTCGGCGACCATGAGCCTGGCCGAGCTGGAAGGTGCCATCGCCGAGACCGCGGGCCGTACCGATGCGCCGTTCGGGGTCAACCTGCGGGCCGACGCCCCCGATGCGGCCGAACGAGTGCGGCTCATCGTCTCCGCTCATGTCCCCGTCGCCTCGTTCGCGCAGGCCCCGAAGCCGGAGCTGATCGCGACGCTGAAGGAAGCCGGGGTGGTCACGATCGCCTCGGCGGGCGCGCGCCGGCACGCCGAGAAGGCGGCCGGGTGGGGCATCGACGCGGTGATCGCCACCGGCGGCGAGGGCGGCGGCCACGTCGGCGCGGTGCCGACCAGCCTGCTGATCCCCCAGCTCGCGGCCGCGGTGGACATCCCGGTGATCGCGGCGGGCGGGTTCTTCGACGGCCGCGGCCTGGTCGCCGCGCTGGCCTGGGGGGCGGCCGGGATCGCGATGGGCACCCGGTTCCTGCTGACCAGCGACAGCCCGGTGGCCGAGGCGGTCAAGCAGGTCTACCTGGACGCGGGCCTGGACGGCACGGTGGTGACCGGGCGGGTCGACGGCATGCCGCTTCGCGTGCTGCGGACGACGATGATCGACCAGCTCGAGCTGGAGGGGCAGGGGCCGATGGCGATGGACGTCCCGGTGTTGCTGCGGGCGGCCATGGTGGACGGGCGGACCGATCTGGGGCTGATGTCATCGGGGCAGGTGGCCGGGCTGATCGGCGACCTGCCGTCCTGCGCGGAGCTGATCGAGGCGATCATGGCCGAGGCGGACGCCACCCTGGGACGGCTGGAAGGGATGAGGGGGGCGTGACATTTAGGCCGTTTGGTATCAAATGGTTTCGATGATCGTGACGTTGGCCTGGCCGCCGCCTTCGCACATGGTGAGCAGGCCGCGGCGGGCGCCGGTGCGCTCGAGCGCGTGGAGCAGGGTGGTCAGCAGGCGGGCGCCGGTGGCGCCGAGGGGGTGGCCGAGCGCGATCGCGCCGCCCGCCACATTCACCCGGGCCAGGTCGGCGCCGGTTTCGCGCTGCCAGGCCAGCACGACCGAGGCGAACGCCTCGTTGATCTCGACCAGGTCGATGTCGGCCATGGTCAGGCCGGTTTTGCGCAGGGCGTGGGCGGTGGCGGGGATCGGGGCGGTCAGCATCAGGACGGGGTCGTCGCCGCGGGCGGACAGGTGGCGGATCCGGGCTCTCGGGGTCAGGTCGTGGTCGTGCACGCCGCGCTCGGAGGCGATCAGCAGGGCGGCGGCGCCGTCGGAGATCTGGCTGGCCAGGGCGGCGGTGATCATTCCCCCGGGACGCAGCGGCTTGAGGCTGGCCATCTTCTCCAGGGTGGTGTCGGCGCGGGGGCCCTCGTCGTGGGCTACGCCTTGGTAGGGGGCGATTTCCCGGGCGAAACTACCGTTGCTGGCCGCGCTTAGAGCGCGCTGGTGGCTGGCCAGGGCGTAGCGCTCCATCTCCTCGCGGCTGATCCCCCACTTCGCCGCGATCAGGTCGGCCGCGCGGAACTGGGAGATCTCCTCGGTGCCGTACCGGGCGCGCCAGCCTTGCGAGCCGCCGAACGGGTCGCCGGAAATGTGTACAGCCATGGCCGAGCCGATCGGGACCATGCTCATGTTCTGCACGCCGCCCGCGACGACGAGATCGGCGGTGCCGCTGAGGACGGCCTGGGCGGCGAAGTGCACCGCCTGCTGGGACGAGCCGCACTGGCGGTCCACGGTGACGCCGGGCACCGCCTCGGGCAGGCCCGCGGCCAGCCAGGCGGTGCGGGCGATGTCGCCGGCCTGCGGGCCAACCGCGTCCACGCAGCCGAAGATCACGTCGTCTACCGCTCCGGGATCGGCCCGGGCGCGGTCCAGCACGGTTGCGATGACGTGCGCGCCGAGGTCGGCCGGGTGCGCTCCGGCGAGGCTGCCGCCGCGGCGGGTGACCGGCGTGCGGACGGCTTCGACGATGTAGGCCTCGGGCATCCGGACCTTCCCGGGGTAGAATGATCGACTAGAACACGTTCTACTTTAGGGGAACGCATGCGCATCGCCTACACCCCGGAACAGGAAGAGCTGCGACGCGAGCTGCGCGCGTACTTCGGCGGGCTGATGACCGCGGACGTGCGCGCCGCGCTGGCCGACCAGGACGGCGAATACGGGAACGGGGGGGCCTACCGGGAGGTCGTCCGGCAGCTGGGTAAGGACGGCTGGCTGGCGCTGAGCTGGCCGCGGGAGTACGGCGGGCGCGGCGGGACCATGCTCGACCAGCTGATCTTCACCGACGAGGCGTCGGTGGCCCGGGTCCCGGTACCGTTCCTGACCATCAACACGGTCGGGCCGACGATCATGCGGTACGGAACGGACGCGCAGAAGGCTTTCTACCTGCCGCGGATCGCGGCGGGCGAGATTCACTTCTCGATCGGTTACTCCGAGCCCGAGGCCGGCACCGACCTGGCGTCGTTGCGGACGACGGCGGTCCGGGACGGCGACGAGTACGTGATCGACGGGCAGAAGATGTGGACCAGCCTGATCCAGTACGCCGACTACGTCTGGCTCGCCTGCCGGACCGACCCGTCGGCCGTCCGGCACAAGGGGCTGTCGATCATCATCGTGCCCGTTGCGGCCGAAGGCTTTTCCTGGACGCCGGTGCACACGGTGGCGGGGGTCACGACGTCAGCGACCTACTACTCCTCGGTCCGGGTGCCTGCGTCGTCCCTGGTGGGCGAGGAGAACGGGGGCTGGCCGCTGATCACCAACCAGCTCAATCACGAACGGGTGGCGCTGACCTCGGCCGCACCGGTGATGACGGCGCTGGCCGAGGTGCGGGACTGGGCGGCGTCGGCCAAGCTGGCCAGCGGGGAGCGGGTGATCGACGCCGAGTGGGTGCGGCTCAACCTGGCCCGGGTGCACGCCAAGGCGGAGTTCCTGCAAGCTGCTCAACTGGCGGATCGCGTCGGCGGGGGTGGTGGGGCCGGCGGATGCGTCGGTGACGAAGGTGTTCGGTACGGAGTTCGCGGTGGAGGCATACCGGCTGCTGATGGAGGTGCTCGGCGCGGCCGGGCCCGGGAGCACGGTGCGGGCCGGGTCGCCGGGGGCGCTGCTGGCCGGGCGGATCGAGCGGGCCCACCGGGCCGCGCTGATCCTGACCTTCGGCGGCGGGACGAACGAGATCCAGCGTGACATCATCGCGGCGGCCGGGCTCGGGCTGCCGCTGAACCGTCGGTAAGGGGTTTTCTCGATGGACTTTTCGCTGAGCGAGGCGCAGGGCGAGCTGGCCGGGCTGACCCGGAGGATCCTGGCCGAGCAGGACGCGCCGTGGGGCGACCTGGCCACGGCGGGCGTGCTGGCGGCGGCGCTGCCGGCCTCGCTGGACGGCGCGGGCCTCGGCCTGGCCGAGCAGTGCTCGGTGCTGATCGAGCTGGGATGGGCGGCCTCGGACGTGCCCTACCTGGCGTCGGTCGTCCTCGGGGCGGGGGCGCTGGCGGAGTTCGGGACGCCGTCGCAGCAGCAGGACTGGGCCGTCCCGGCCGGACAGGGCTTGGTCGTGCTGACCGCGGCGCTGGCCGAGGAGGACGGTTCCGACGTCACGGTCCCGTCGGCGTCGGCCGTGCGCCTGGACGGCCAGTGGGTGCTGTCGGGGGTGAAGACCGCGGTGGAGGCGGCGACCGAGGCGGGCCTGTTCCTGGTGCCGGCTTCGTCGCCTTCCGGTGTGATGGTGTTCCTGGTCACGCCGTCGGATGCCGGGGTGACGGTGGAGCCGCAGTCGTTGACGGGCTTCGGCTCGGCCGGGCGGCTCGTGCTGGCGGGCGTCGTGCTTGCCGACGACCGGGTCCTCGGCGCGGCGGGACGCGGGGCCGAGGTGGCGGGCTGGCTGGCGGCGCGGGCCACCGTGGGGCACTGCGCGGCGCAGGCCGGGGTCATCGAGCGGGCGCTGGAGCTGACCGCGGAACATGCCCGGACCCGGGTGCAGTTCGGCCGGCCGATCGGCGCGTTCCAGGCGGTGGCGCAGCGGCTGGCCGACGCCTACATCGACGCCGAGGCGGTCCGGCTCACCTTGTGGCAGGCCGTCTGGATGCTGGCCGCGGGTGATGCCGGAGCCGGGCTGGCCGTGGCGACCGCCAAGTTCTGGGCGGCGGACGCGGGCCACCGGGTGGCGCACACCGCGGTCCACGTGCACGGCGGGATGGGAATCGACACGTCCTATCCGGTGCACCGGTACTTCACGGCGGCCAAGCACCACGAGTTCGCGCTCGGCGGCGCCACCGCCCAGCTGCTCCGCATTGGCGCGGCCTTTTAGCATTCTTGGCTACGGTGTCTGGAATGGACGCACCTATCACCGCCGTGACCGTTTTCACCGACGGCGCCCGGATCCAGCGCACCGGCACGGTGAGCGTGGACGCCGGGCGGCAGACGGTGGTGATCGGCGACCTGGCCGCCAGCCTGGACCCGGCGTCGGTCCGGGTCACGGCCCGGGGTACTGACCTGGCGCTGCTCAACGTCGAGGTCCGCCACGGCTACGCCGCCGACCCGCTGCGGGAACAGGTCACCCGGCTGCGCACCGAGGCCGAGCGGTGCCGCGACGCCGTCCAGGCGCTCGACGACGAGGACACCGCCGAGGAAGCCCGGCTCAAGTTCCTCATCCACCTGTCCGGGGCGGCCGCCACGGCCCTGGCCCGGGCGGTGAGCTTCGGCCGGGCCGGGCACGACGAGCTGACGTCGATGGCCGGGTACCTGTCGGCCGACACGGCGGAGGCGCTCAGCCGCCGCCGCGACGTCGGCGCGCGCCGGCGTACCGCCCGGCGGGCGCTCGAGGCCGCCGAGCGGCGGCTCGGCGAGGCGGAGAAACGGTCCGGCCAGCCGACCGCGTTCTCCTCCGTGGCCGCGACCCTCGAGGCCGGGACGGCGGCGGAGGCCGAGGTGGAGGTGTCCTACCACGTGGGCGGCGCTTCCTGGCGGCCGCTGTATGACCTGACGCTGGACGGCGAGAAGCTGGCCGTCAGCTACCTGGCCGAGGTGACGCAGCGGACCGGGGAGGACTGGCCCGCCGTCGAGCTGGTGCTGTCGACCACCCGGCGCGGACGGCACCAGGTGCTGCCCGAGCTGGATCCCTGGTACGTCCGGCGGGCCCAGCCTCCGGCCGCGGCCCGGGCCCTGCGGAGCCGGGCGCCCGCGGCGCCGGTGGCCTTCGCCGCGGGCGCGGCGGGCGTGGCGGGTGTGGCGGGCGCGACGGCGGAAGCCGCCATGCTCAGCGCCGAACCCGTGGACGCCGGGCCGGGCGAGGCCTATGCCGGGGTGGCCTACCGGGTGCAGCGCCCGCTGGCCGTGCCCGCCGACGGCGGGCCGCAGAAGACCAGCATCGCGCGGTTCGACCTCGACGCCGTGCTCGACCACCTGACGGTCCCGGTGCTGGCCCCGGAGGCCTACCTGCGGGCCACCGCCACCAACACCTCGTCGCTGCTGCTCCTGCCCGGGCCGGCCCGGATCTTCCACGGCACCCAGTTCACCGGGGAGACCGCCTTGGAAACCGTGGCCGCCGGCGAGGAAATCGAGCTGCAGCTCGGCGTGGACGACCAGGTCCGGGTGGAGCGCGAGCTGCGCCGCCGCAGCACCGGCAAGGCGGTGCTCGGCGGCACCCGCACGATCGACATCGGCTACGAGATCACGGTGGAAAACCACCGCCGCGGCCCGGCCCGGGTGACCGTCAAGGACCGCATCCCGGTCTCCGCCGACGGCGACATCAAGGTCCGGCTGCGGGAGGCCAGCCCGGCGCCCGCCGGGCAGACCGACCTGGGCGAGCTCACCTGGGAGCTGCGGCTCGACGGCGGCAAGGCGGCGTCCGTCCGCTACCGGTTCACCGTGGAGCACCCGGCGCAGGTGACGGTGACCGGGTTGTAGGAGGCGGCGCGCAGGAGGCTCCTCAGGCAGGTCCATCTTCGCGAGGCAAGCGTAAATAGCGGCCGAAAATGCCTAGAAAATTGACTGGCAGCCAGTAAAGGCGCGTCCGAGGGTTGGATTTGGCCCGGGCGGGCTAAGTTCTAGAGGGTGCGCGCTTTTCTCCGGGTGACCAAGAAGCTCATCTGCCCGCAATGCGGTGACGTGCTCGCGGACGCCGACTACCGTCCGATGGCCGGCAGCCTGACGCTCACCTCGCCGGGCGGCGACCAGCTCACCCCGCAGATGAGCGCGGTCCACCTGCGCCGCGCCGAGCAGCAGCTAGCCACCGCCGACTCCGTGGCGGCGGCCGACGAGGCCCGGACGCGGCTGGAATTCATCAAGCGCCACAGCGGCGAGCTGATGTACGACCTGCCGTGTCACCGCGGGCATTACACCCTGGCCACGGCCCCGCAGATGACCCGGTCACTGCGCCGGACGCAAGGGGACTGGGTGAGCCTTCACCGGTCCTGACCGGGCTGCTCGCGCCGGGGTGTCAGTCGGCGCAGACGGCCCAGGCTTCGACCTCGATCATGAGGCCCGGGAAGGCCAGCGCGCCGACTTGAACAGCGGTGCTGGCCGGCGGGCGGGCGGTGTCCACGTACTCGTCGCGGACCGGGCGGACCACCGCGATCTGCGAGATGTCGGTGAGGTAGAAGTTCAGCTTGATCACGTCGGTGAAGGAAGCTCCGGCCGCGGCCAGCGCCCGGTCCAGGTTGGCGAACACCTGCCGGGTCTGCGCCTCCAGGTCACCGGGCCCGACCAGCTCGCCCTTCCCGTCGTGGGCTATCTGCCCGGCGATGGCCACCCAGCGGCCGCGGCCGGTCACCGCGTGGCTGTAGCCCGGCCCGGGCGCCAGCCCCTCCGGCGCCCGGAAATGCTGTAGTGCCGACACGTCCTGATCCTCCCGTTCCGGTACGCAAACCCCGTGTTCCAGGTTAGCGATGATACGGGTGGGGCCGCCGGGCGGCGGGATGAGGCCCGTGGTGTAGTCGCTGCCGGGTACGGGAACCCGGCTCAGGTAACACTGGCACCGCCAGCACCGCGATCTGAGCGCCGCGGGTCGGCCGTGACGTCATGAAACCGGGCTTGGAGTGCGTCCGGACGCGCTGGAAGCCCGGTTTCATGATGTTTGCCGCCCGGTGACGGCGTGGGGTGAGGTGGGGTGAGGGGTGGCGGTGGTGGTGACGTCGGCGACGATGCAGGTGATGTTGTCGGGGGCGCCGCCGTCGATGGCCAGGGCGACCAGGTCGGCGGTGGCCTGGTCGGGGTCGGGCACGGTGAGCAGGACCCGGGCGATGGCGGCGGCCGGGGCGGCCACGTGCAGGCCGTCGGAGCACAGCAGGTAGCGGTCGCCGGGGCGGGCCTGGCGGAGCTGCAGGTCGGGTCGGGACGCGTGGTCGCCGGTGAGCGCGCGGAGCAGCAGCATCCGCTGCGGGTGCGACGCGGCCTCCTCGGCGGTGATCTTGCCCTCGTCGATCAGCGACTGCACCAGGGTGTGGTCCTGGGTGATCTGGAAGACCTCGCCGTCGCGGACCAGGTAGGCCCGCGAGTCGCCGATGTGGGCCAGGCCGAGCTGGGAACCCGACCACAGCAGCGCGGTCAGCGTGGTGCCCATGCCGTGCAGCGCGGGGTTGGCCTGGACCATGTCGCGCAGCGCGCCGTCGGCGCGGCGGACGGCGTGGTCGAGGGCGTTCAGCAGCTCGCCGCCCGGCACGTGGGTGTCCAGCGGCCGCAGCGCCTCGATGACGGCGGCGCTGGCCACCTCGCCGGCCGCGTGGCCGCCCATCCCGTCGGCCACCGCGAGCAGCCTGGTCCCGGCGTACGCGGCGTCCTCGTTGCCCTCGCGAATCAGTCCGGTATCGGACCGCACGGCGTAGCGGACGGTGAGTGTCTCCTGGCCATCGTGCATGGCGGTGTCCTTTCCCGACAGGTAGCCGATGAGGAAGACGGCGAGCTCCCGCCGGGCCGAGGTCTCCGCCTCGACCTTGGCCCAGTACGCGGCCAGTTCGGTGGCGGCCGCGGCGGCCGGCAGCTGGCTGACCGCGCGGATGTCGGCCAGCGGCATGCCCAGCCGGCGCAGCCAGGCCACCAGGCGGGCCTGCTCGAGCTGGCCCGGGCCGTAGAACCGGTACGACGTCACCGGGTCGACCTGGGCCGGGTGGAGCAGCCCGAGCTCGTCGTACAGGCGGAGCGCCTTGCGGGACAGCCCGGAGGCCCGGGCGAAGGACCCGCTGGTCATCAGCTCCACGTCCGCCTCCTCATACCGGGCCGGGTGCCCGGTGCCTCTCAGGCTGGGGCCGGCCCCAGGGGCCAGGTCAAATCGGGCATCCTCGTTCCCTCCGCGGCGAGCCGGTTGCCCGAGCAGGATGCCGGGGATTACGAAGATATGCCCATGAAAGCAACCGCCGCCGGCGCCGCTTTCCTGCTCGCCCTCACCATGCTCATCGCCTGGCCCGGCCGGGCGGCGGCCGCGGCCGGCACCGGCACCACGCCGGAACTGTGCGCCTCGTCCTCGTCTTCGCACGCCGCGCTGGCGGCGCGGATCAGCCGGGGTATCGAGGCGGCGCGGCGCGGCCGGGAATCTTTCGTGGCGGTGGAGGTGGACGACCCCGGCGCGGGGGTGCTGTGCCGGCTCGACAGCGGCTCGCACTTCGACTCGGCCAGCGTGGTCAAGGTGACGATCCTGGGCACGCTGCTCCGCGACGTCCAGGCCGCGCACCGGTCGCTGACCAAGACGGAGCGGGCGCTGGCCTGGGCGATGATCACCCGGTCGGACAACGGCGCCGCGTCCGCGCTGTGGGACGAGGACGGGCGCGGCCGCCTGCAGCGCTTCCTGGACGCGGCCGGGATGACGAACACCGTCCTGGGCCCGGGCGCGGCCTGGGGACTGACCCGGATCACCGCCGCCGACGAGACCCGGCTGCTGTGGCTGCTGCTCCAGCCGAACCGGGTGCTCGGCACGTCGTCCCGCGACTACGAACTGGGCCTGATGGCGGACGTCACCCCGTCCCAGCGCTGGGGTACCCCGGCCGGGGCGCCGAAGAGCCTGGTCGTGCACGTCAAGAACGGCTGGCTGCCGCTGTCCCCCTACGGCTGGCGCATCAACAGCCTCGGCGGTTTCACCGGCCACGGCCAGGACTACAGCATCGTGGTGCTGACCCAGGACAACCCGTCCATGTCCTACGGGGTCGACACGGTGGAACGGATCGCCGAGGTCGTCAACCGGGACCTGAACCCCGGCGCGAAGGCGCGTGTCCCGGCGGCGGTGATCCCCCGGACGCAGCAGACGCCGGACGAGACGCTCCCCTAGGAGGCGACAAGCTCGGCGATCTTTTCCAGGTAGCGCGGGTCGGAGTTGATCGAGAAGGTGGTCAGCACGGTCTGCTTCCAGCGCTGGAGCTCGTCGGCGATTTTGGCCCAGGGGCCGACCAGGGCCACGTCCTCGACCAGTTCGGTCGGCACGGCCGCGATCGCGCTCTTCTTGTCTCCGGCCAGGTAGAAATCCTGGATCTGCCGGGCCTGGGCTTCGTAACCCATCCGGGCGAAGACCTCGTAGTGGAAGTTGACGCCGCGAGCGCCCATCCCGCCGATATAAAGAGCAAGGGTAGGCCGAACGAAATCGGCCGCCCGTTCGGTATCGTCATCCACGATGATCGCCATCGGGCCTCCCACTACGTCGAACGTGTCGCGGGAATGGCGCGCGCCCGGGCGGGCGAAACCCTCGTCCAGGGCTTTGGCGTAGAAGTCGTCCATCGCCGGGGAGTAGAAGATGACGTTCCAGCCGTCGGCGACCTCGGCCGCCAGCGCCACGTTCTTGGGGCCCTCGGCGCCGAGGTAGACGGGGATCTCGGTCCGGTAGGGGTGCAGGATCGAGCGCAGCGGCTTGCCCAGGCCGGTGGCGCCCTTCTCGGCGGGAAGGGGCAGCTGGTAGTGCTGCCCGTCGTAGGCGACCGGCTCGCCGCGGGCGATGACCTTCCTGAGGATGTCGATGTACTCGCGGGTGCGGCCGAGCGGGCGCGGGTACGGCTGGCCGTACCAGCCCTCCACGACCTGGGGGTTGCTGGTGCCGACGCCGAGCAGGACCCTTCCACCGCTGAGGTGGTCCATGGTCATGGCGGTCATGGCCAGGGTGACCGGCGGGCGGGCGGACAGCTGGGAGACGGCCGTGCCGAGCTGGATCCGGGACGTGCGCGAACCCCACCAGGCCAGCGGGGTCCAGGCGTCGCTGCCGTAGGCTTCCGCGGTCCAGATCTGGTCGATGCCGATCCGTTCGGCGGTCTCGAACAGTTCGGCGGCACCCGGCGGCGGGCAGGCCGACCAGTCAGCCGGCCGAGACGGAAGTCCTCATGGTTGTCATGATGACAGGCCGCGCAGGCGGTCCAGAGCCTGGCTGGTCTCGGTGACCAGGCCGGCCATCACGTCGGCGACCGGGCGGACCTCGTTCATCCGGCCGATGACCTGGCCGGCCGGCATCGGCACCACGTCCGGCTGGCCGGACCGCATCAGGCGCTGGTGCGCGTCGCTGACCAGGAGGTTCTGCAGCGGCATGGGCAGCGGCGCGGGGGCGCCGGGCTGCTCCCAGGCGGCGGTCCAGCGGTTCTTCAGCAGCCGGGCCGGCTTGCCGCTGTAGATCCGGGACCGGACGGTGTCCGAGGAGGTGGCGTCGAGCAGGGCCCGCTGGACGGCCGATGCCGCCGACAGGCGCTGGTATTCGGCCGTGACCAGCCAGGCCGAGCCCATCCAGGCCCCGGCGGCGCCGAGCGCGAGGGCGGCCGCGATCTGGCGGCCGCAGCCGATGCCGCCCGCGGCGAGGACGGGGACCTCGACGGCGTCCACTACCTCGGGCACGAGGACCATGGTGCCGATCTCGCCGGTGTGGCCGCCGGCCTCGTGGCCCTGGGCGACCACGATGTCCACCCCGCTGGCCACCTGGCGGCGCGCGTGCTCGGCCTTGCCGGCCAGCGCGGCGACGAGCATGCCGCGGTCGTGGGCGCTGGCGATGACGTCGGGCGGCGGCGAGCCGAGCGCGTTCGCGATGAGGGCGGCCGGGTGGGCCAGCGCGACCTCGACGTGCTGGCGCGCCACCGAGTGCAGCCAGCCGAGGACGCCGTCGCCGGCCTGAGCGTCGTCCGGCAGCGGCGGCACGCCCAGGTCGAGCAGCGTCTGCTCGACGAACGCCTTGTGCTGGTCCGGGATGAGCTGGCTGAGGTCGGTGGCCGCGCCCTCGGTCGGGACGGTGGCCGGCATGACCACGTCGATGCCGTACGGGCGGCCGCCGGTGTTCTCGTCCATCCAGGTCAGGACGGTCTCGAGCTCGGCCGGGTCGTTGAAGCGGACGCAGCCCAGCACGCCGAGGCCGCCGGCCCGGCTGACCGCGGCGGCGACGTGCTCGGACGGGGTGAAGCCGACGATGGGATGCTCGATGCCGAGCAGGTCGCAGAGCGGGGTACGGAAGGTCACGAGGCTGCCTCGAGGGCCGGGTCGTGGGTATCGGCGTAGGCGCGGGCCCAGCCGTAGTCGGCCTTGCCGGAGACGGTCCGGCCGACGGATTCCACGAACCAGACGGTGCGCGGCGCCTTGTAGCCGGCCAGCAGGCCGTGGACGTGGGCCTGCAGCGCGGCGGCGTCCGCGGCGGCCCCGGGGCGCAACTGGACCAGGGCGGCCACCCGCTGGCCGAGGCGGTCGTCGGGCACGCCGAGGACCAGCGCGTCGAACACGCCGGGGTGCGACTTCAGCGCGCCTTCGACCTCCTCGGGGAAAACCTTCTCGCCCCCGGTGTTCACGCAGGTGTTGCCGCGGCCGAGAAGGGTGATCGTGCCGTCCTCCTCGACTCGGGCCCAGTCGCCCGGCACCGCGTAGCGCCTGCCGTTCACCTCGGTGAACATCTCGGCCGTCTTGACCGGGTCGTTGTAGTAGCCGAGCGGGATGTGCCCGCCGCGGGCCAGCTTGCCGGTCTGCCCCGGTCCGCAGGCGCGGCCGGCTTCGTCGATCACGATGACGTCGGGGCCGGCCGTGACCGTGGGGCCGCCCCGGTGCTCGCCGCCCGCGCTGTGCAGCGCCATGCCGGTGAAGCCGGTCTCGGTCGAGCCGATCGCCTCGGTCAGGAACACGCTGGGCAGCGCCTTGACCACCACGTCCTTGACCGCGGGCGAGAACAGCGCGGCGGTGGAGTTGAGGGAGAGCAGCGAGGACGTGTCGTAGTTGCCCGCGGCCAGCGCCTCCATCAGCGGCCGGGCCATCGCGTCGCCGATGACCGACAGCACGTTGACCCGGTGCCGCTGCACCGCTTCCCAGAGCGCGTCCGGATCGAACTTCGGCATGATCACGGCCGTGTCCCCGGCGAACAGGCAGCCCAGCGTGGCCACCATGGCGGCGCCGTGGATGAGCGGCGCGGGCGCCATGCGGACCAGTCCGGTCCCCTCGGCGCCCTTGCGGGACTGCGCCCACTCGTCCGCCAGCGGCTCGCCGGTGAGGAAGTCGATGCCGCCCGCGAGCGTGCGCCAGATGTCCTCGTGACGCCACATGACGCCCTTCGGGTACCCGGTGGTGCCGCCGGTGTAGATGATGTAAACGTCGTCGGGGCTGCGCGGGCCGAAGTCACGGGCTCCGGAGGCGGCCGCCAGGGCCTCGTCGTAATTTCCGCCGATCACCACGCGCGGTAGTCCCGGCCGGGCCACGGCGTCCACGATATCGGCCAGGTCCTGGTCGTGGACGAGGGCGGCCAGGTCGCCGTCCCGCAGGTGGTATTCCAGTTCGCCGGCCAGGTACCGGTAGTTGATGTTGATGGTGACGGCGCGGAGCTTGATGACGGCGAGCAGCGTGGCCACGGCCGCGACGGAGTTGCGGGCGTAGAGGCCGACGTGGCGACCGGGACCGGCGCCGCGGACGGCCAGGTGGTGGGCCAGGCGGTTGGCCTCGTCCTCGAGCTCGGAGTAGGTCAGACGGCGATCGCCGCAGATCAGCGCGACCCGCTCGGGGAAAGCGTCGACGGCATGCTCGAACAGGTCGGCCATGTTCAGTGCCATGGGTCGAAACTAGAACGTGTTACTGTTCTGGGCAAGGCTTTCGGCTCGCCTGAATTAAGGGGAACCATGACCGAGTCCGGCGAGGAGCCGCACGCGCTTATCGAGCGCCGGGACCACGTGCTGATCGTCACGATGAACCGCCCGCGGGCGCGCAACGCGCTGAGCGGGCCGATGCTCGAGCTGATGCGCCAGGCCTGGGACACGGTGGACGCCGACCCGGACATCCGGGCCTGCGTGCTGACCGGGGCGGGCGGCGCGTTCTGCGCCGGGGCCGACCTCAAGGCGATGACCAGCTCGCACCCCGGTGATCAGTTCCGCGGCGGGGGCATGGACCTGTCGGTGATCGAGGCGCTGCTCAAGGGGCGGCGGCTGACCAAGCCGCTGATCGCGGCGGTGGAGGGCCCGGCCATCGCCGGCGGTACCGAGATCCTGCAGGCGACGGACATCCGGGTGGCGGGCGAGAGCGCCCGGTTCGGGGTGTCCGAGGCGCGCTGGGGGCTGTTCCCGCTGGGCGGCTCGGCGGTCCGGCTGGTCCGGCAGATCCCGTACACGGTGGCCGCGGACCTGCTGCTCACCGGGCGGCACATCACCGCGGCGGAGGCGCTATCCATCGGGCTGATCGGCCACGTCGTCCCGGACGGGCAGGCGCTGGACCGGGCCCTGGAGATCGCCGCGGCGATCGCGGCCAACGGGCCGGTGGCGGTGCGGGCGATCCTGCGGGTCATCCGGGATACCGAGGGGATGGCAGAAAACGAGGCGTTCGCGCTCGAGGCCAAGGAGGGCATGGCCGTGTTCGCCAGCGAGGACGCCAAGGAGGGCCCGCGCGCCTTCGCCGAGAAACGCCGTCCGGAGTTCAAGGACCGCTGAGCGTTCACCCAGAGGCCGTGAAACCGGACTCTCACTGCGTTAGAGCGCGCTGGAACCGGGGTTTCATAGCGTCCTGGCGGAGCCGTGCGTCTCAGTTGCGGGCGACCACGACGCAGTAGTAGGACTCCTCGGGGTTGGGCGGGAGCTCGGCGCCGGGATCGGGGCGCCACAGGGGCGGCCAGGTCAGGCCGGGCTCGATGATCTCCATCCCCGCCACCAGCTCGCGGACCTGGGCCCGGGTGCGGACGTGGGCCGGGGTGGTGGACTCGTCGAAGACCCGCTCCACGTCGTTGACCTCGGGCACCGTGTCGGGCGTGGCGTGCGAGATGGCGACGAAGCTGCCGGCCGGGAACGGCGCCAGCAGCCGGGCGATGATCGCGGCCGGGTCGGACTGGCTGGACACGAAGTGCAAGATGGACAGGAACAGCAGCGCGACCGGCTCGCCGAAGTCGATCAGGTTGCGCAGCGCGGGATCGGCCAGGATGCTGTCCGGGTCGAGCATGTCCCGCCCGATGATCGCGGTGCTGGGGACGCCGTGCAGCATGTCCCGGGCGTGGGCCAGCACCACCGGGTCGTGGTCGACGTACACCACCCGGGTCCGCGGGCAGGCGTCCAGCGCGACCTCGTGCGTGTTGCCGGCCGAGGGCAGCCCGGCGCCGACGTCGATGATCTGCCTGATGCCCGCCTCGTGGACCAGGTAGCGGACCACGCGGCGCAGGAACGCCCGGTTCCACCGCACCGCCAGCTGGACGTTCGGCAGCTGCGCGATCATCGACTCGCCGACGGCCCGGTCGGCCTCGTAGTTGTCCTTGCCGCCGAGCAGGTAGTCATAGATCCGCGCCACGCTCGGGATGTCCGGCCGGAACGTCTCCCGCCAGTTCCCGTCGTAGGTCACACGGCACAATATCTCAGAATGCGATTCACAGATCAATGGACAGAAAAAGTCAGATGGAGCGCTCGCGGCCGGCCCAGTAAGGATCGCGGAGCCGGCGTTTGTACAGTTTCCCGTTCGGGTCGCGGGGCAACTCGGGCACGTAGTCGACGGTCCGGGGCAGCTTGAACCGGGCCAGCCGGCCGTCGAGGAAGGCCAGCAGCTCGGCGGTGAGCGCGGGACCCGGCTCGGCGTCCGGGGCGGCCTGGACCACGGCCTTGATCTCCTCGCCCCACTCCTCGTGCGGGATGCCGAACACGGCCACGTCGTCGACCGCCGGATGGGCGGACAGCGCGGACTCGATCTCGGCCGGGTAGATGTTGACGCCGCCCGAGATGATCATGTCGCTCTTGCGGTCGCACAGGAACAGGTAGCCGTCCGCGTCCAGGTAGCCGATGTCCCCCACGGTGAACATGCCGCGGGCCCGGGAGGCCAGGGTCTTCTCCTCGTCCTTGTAGTAGTCGAAGGTCGAGGCGCCCATCTTCATGTAGACCAGGCCGGTCTGGCCGGCCGGGACGTCGCCGCCGTCCTCGTCGAGGATCAGGATCTGGGAACCGGGCCAGGGCAGGCCGACCGAGCCGGGCCGTTCCAGCCACTGCGCGCCGGTGATCACGGTCCCGCCGCCCTCGCTGGCCGCGTAGTACTCGGTCACCACCGGGCCCCACCAGTCCAGCATCTGCCGCTTGACGTCGGGCGGGCAGGGCGCGGCGCTGTGGATCGCGGACCGCCAGGAGGACATGTCGTAGCGGTCCCTGGTTTCCCTGGGCAGCGCGAGGAGACGGCGGAACTGGGTCGGCACCATGTGGCTGTGGGTCACCCGGTGCCGCTGCACCAGCTTCAGCAGTTCCTCGGCGTCGAAGCGGTCCATGAGGACCACCGGGTGGCCGACCTGGAGGGAGATCGTCGCGAAGTTCAGCACCGCGGTGTGGTAGAGCGGCGAGCAGCACAGGTGCACGTTGCCGTCGAACGGCGTGAGCGCGAAGATGCCGAAGAACCAGCCCGCGGCCAGCGGCGGCCGGTCCGGGTCCTCGCCGGTCAGCGGGCGGCGCACGCCCTTGGGGCGGCCGGAGGTGCCCGAGGTGTAGACCATGGGGGCGCCCGCGGTGCGCGGCTCGGGGCGGCCGGCGCTGTCGTCGCCGAGCGCGGACAGCGGGGTGAAGCCGCCGATCTCCCCCACCGCGAACCGGGCGTTTTTCTTGATCCCGGCCAGTCCGGCCGCCTCGGCCGCGACGGCGGCGAACCGCTCGTGGGCCACGAACGCCGCGGCGCCGCTGTCGCCCAGGATGTAGGCCACCTCGGCCGCGGCCAGGTGCCAGTTCACCGGGACGACGTAGAGCCCGGTCGCGATGGCCGCGAAGAACAGCGCGAGAGCCTCGGTGCTGTTCGGCAGCATCGCGGCCACGCAGTCGCCCGGACGCAAGCCGAGGGCCTGCAGGCCCCGCCCGTACTGGTCGGCCCGGGCGGCCAGCTCGGCGTAGCTGACGGTGCTGCCGTCCGGCTCGACCACGGCCAGGCTGTCCGGAGCGCCCGCGGCGATGTTCCACAAGCCGATGTCGGTCACCCTGGACAATCTAGAACACGTTCTATTAGCGGACAAGGTCCGCGGCCCCCGGCCTGCCTGATAACTAGAACACGTTCTATAGTTGTCGGGTGACCCAGCCTGCGACGGCGCCGCTGCGGGCGCCGCTGGACATCGAGTTCGACTACACGCGCTCGCTCGGGCCGGTGCTGAGCCAGTTCATGGCGGGCCTGGCGCAGCGGCGCATCCTGGGCGCCCGGGGCGCGGACGGCCGGGTGCACGCGCCGCCGTTCGAGTACGACCCGGTGACCGCCGAGCCGCCCGGGGACCTGGTGCCGGTGGGGCCGGAAGGCACCGTGCTCAGCTGGTCCTGGATGCCGGAGCCGCTGCCGGACCAGCCGCTGGCGGTGCCGTTCGCCTGGGCGCTGATCCGGCTGGACGGCGCCGACACGGCGCTGCTGCACGCGGTGGACGCGGGTGCGGCCGCCGCGATGCGGACCGGGCTGCGGGTCCGGCCCCGGTGGGCAGCGGCCAGGACCGGCAGCATCAGGGATATCGCCTGCTTCGAGCCGTCCGGCGGGCCGGCGGTCACGGCCGCGGATCCGGGTACGGCCGAGGTGACACCCGGGATGACGATCACGCCGGTGCGGCTGCACTACATGCACACCGCGTCGCCCGGGGAGAGCTTCTACCTGCGCGGGCTGGCCGAACGGCGGCTGCTCGGGCAGCGGTGCGGCGTGTGCGGCCAGGTGTACGTGCCACCGCGGGGCACGTGTCCCGCCGACGGCGTGCCCACCCACGAAGAGGTGGAGCTGTCGGAGAGCGGAACCGTGACCACGTTCTGCATTGTCAATGTTGGATACCCCGGTCAGCGGGTCACTCCGCCTTACGTGGCCGCGGCCATCCTCCTGGACGGGGCGGATATCGCGTTCGGGCACCTGGTGCTGGGCTGCGACCCCAGCGAGGTGCGGATGGGGATGCGGGTGCGCGCGGTATGGGGCGAGGAGGGCGTCAGCCATTTCGAGCCGAACGGGGAGGCCGACGCGCCCTACGAGTCCTATGAGAGGTTCATGTGACTTCAGAGGTTGCTGTGGTCGGGTTCGCGCAGTCGCCGGTGGCGGTGCGCGATGACGCCACCACCAGCGGCGTGGAGATGCTGGTGCCGACGATCGCGGCGGCGTTCGGCGCGTGCGGGCTGACCAAGGCCGATATCGGGTTCTGGTGCTCGGGCTCCTCGGATTACCTGGCCGGGCGGGCGTTCTCCTTCGTCTCGGCGGTCGACGCCATCGGGGCGGTGCCGCCGACGATGGAGTCGCACGTGGAGATGGACGGCGCCTGGGCCCTGTACGAGGCCTGGGTCAAGGTCCTCACCGGCGACGCCGACATCGCGCTGGCCTACGGGTTCGGCAAGTCCTCTGGCGCGGAGCTGCGCCGGGTGCTGGCCCTGCAGCTCGACCCGTACCTGGTGGCCCCGCTGTGGCCCGACTCGGTCTCGGTCGCGGCGCTGCAGGCCCGGCTGGGCCTGGAGGCCGGGCGGTGGACCGAGAAGGACATGGCGGAGGTGGCGGCGCGCAGCCGGGCGGCGGCTTCGGGGAACCCGGCGGCGCAGGTGGCGGGGTCGGTCTCGGCCGCGGAACTGCTGGGGCGGCCCTACGTGGCCGAGCCGCTGCGGGCGCACGACTGCGCCCCGGTCGGCGACGGCGCCGCGGTGGTGATCATCGCGTCGGCGGCGCGGGCCCGGGAGCTGTGCGAGCGGCCCGCCTGGATCACCGGGTTCGCGCACCGGGTCGACTCGGGCTCGCTGGGGGCGCGCGACCTGCTCGCGGTGCCGTCGGCGGCGGGCGCCTTGGCCGCGGCCGGTTCGGGTGTCTCGGTTGACGTGGCGGAGCTCCATGCGCCGTTCACCCATCAGGAGATCTTGCTGCGGGAGGCGCTGGGACTCGGCGGCGAGGTGACGATCAGCCCGTCGGGCGGGGCGCTGTGCGGCAACCCGATGTTCGCGGCCGGGCTGGCCCGGATCGGGTCGGCGGCCCAGGCGGTCATGTCCGGCCAGGCCGGGCGGGCCCTCGGGCACGCCACCAGCGGGCCGGCCCTGCAGCAGAACCTGGTGTGCGTTCTTTCCGGGGAGGCGTCATGAAGCAGGCCGCCGCCGTGCTGGGGGTCGGGCAGACCCGGCACCGGTCCAAGCGGACCGACGTGTCCATGGCCGGGCTGTGCCGGGAGGCGGCGGACCGCGCCGTGGCCGACGCCGGGCTGTCGCTGGCCGACATCGACGCGGTGGTGGTCGGCAAGGCGCCCGACCTGTTCGAGGGCGTGATGATGCCCGAGCTGTACCTGGCCGACGCGCTCGGCGCGGTGGGCAAGCCGCTGCTGCGGGTGCACACGGCCGGCTCGGTCGGCGGCGCCACCGGGAACGTCGCGGCCAGCCTGGTCCAGGCGGGCGTGCACCGGCGGGTGCTGGCGCTGGCGTTCGAGAAGCAGTCCGAGTCCAACGCCATGTGGGCGCTGTCGATCGCGCCGCCGTTCAGCATTCCGGTGGTGGCCGGGGCGGGCGGGTACTTCGCGCCGCACATCCGCGCCTACATCCGGCGCAGCGGGGCGCCGTCGCACATCGGCGCGCTGGTCGCGGTCAAGGACCGCCGCAACGGCGCCCTCAACCCGTACGCCCACCTGCAGCAGGGCGACATCACGCTGGAGAAGGTGCAGGCCTCCCCCATGCTGTGGGATCCGGTCCGGTACGACGAGACCTGCCCGTCCTCGGACGGGGCGTGCGCGGTGGTCATCGGGGATTCGTCGGCCGCGGCGGCGGCGCCCGGGCCGGTGGCGTGGATCCGGGCCACCTCGATGCGCAGCGAGCCGACCATGTTCGCCGGCAAGGACCACGTCAACCCGGCCGCGGGCCGGGACTGCGTGGCGGCGCTGTGGCGGCAGGCCGGGATCACCGACCCGATCAGCGAGATCGACGTGGCCGAGATCTACGTCCCGTTCTCCTGGTACGAGCCGATGTGGCTGGAGAACCTCGGCTTCGCCGCTCTGGGGGAGGGCTGGCGGCTGACCGAGGCGGGCGAGACCGCGATCGGGGGCCGGATCCCGGTCAACCCGTCCGGCGGCGTGCTCAGCTCCAACCCGATCGGGGCGTCCGGGCTGCTGCGGTTCGCCGAGTCGGCGCTGCAGGTGATGGGGAAGGCGGGTGACCACCAGGTGCCCGGAGCCCGGGTGGCGCTCGGGCACGCGTACGGCGGCGGCTCCCAGTTCTTCTCCATGTGGGTGGTGGCCAGCACACCGGGGTGAGGGCCGGGGGGAATTGGTGGTCTACCTATGTAGACGGGTGGGTTCTACCTATGTAGAGTTGCCAGCGTGGCGTCACGTTCGGAGTTCTCCGCGCAGACCTTGTCCGTGCTGGCGGGGCTGTGCCAGCAGCCGTCGGAATGGCAGCACGGGTACGCGCTGGCCAAGCTGACCGGGTTGAAGTCGGGCACGCTGTACCCGATCTTGATCCGGCTGGCCGACCGGGGCCTGGTCGAGGCGTGCTGGCAGGACGAGCCGCAGCCGGGCCGGCCACGACGGCATATGTACCGGCTGACGGCTCCCGGGCTGGCCAGTGCCACGGGGGCGCTGGCCAGCGCGGCCGGACAGGCGGCGGCGCGGGCGGCTGCGGCGAAGGCGCGCCCAGGTGTCCGGCCGGCGCCGGCGCCGCGCGGTGCGGTGGCGACGCCATGAGCGGGCGGGTGAGATCATGACCAGGCTGACGCTGAGCGGGCTGAACCGGGTGGTGGCGGCGGCTGGGCGGGGGGTGGTACGGCTGCTGCCGGCCGCGCGGCGGGACTGGTTCGAGGCGGTGTGGGCGGAGGCGTACGAGGTGCCGCCGGGGATGGCCCGGCTGGCCTGGCGCGCGGGCGGGATCTGGATGCTCGCGCGGGAAGCGCTGCGGCCGCGCCGGTTCGGCAAGGTGGTGCTGTTCGCGCTGGCGGCCGCGGCCGCGGCCTGGGTGGCCTGGCCGTCGCCGGCGGTGGGCCACGCCGTGGTCGGCCGGGTCGGCGTGATCGCCACGGTGCTGCTGCTGGCCGGGCTGCCGCTGCTGGCCCGGCGGCTGTTCGGGCCGGCCAGCCCCAGCCGGGCCGGCCGGTCCCTGCGGGTGTTCTGCTGCGCCGCCATCTTGGCCCTGATCCCGGCCCGGGTCATCGTCGAGGTGTTCGCCAACCTGACGCCGCGGCAGGAGAGCTACCTGCGGGTCTACAACCTCTTCAACGGCATCGGGGTGCGCGGCACGTCGTCGGGCGGTCCGCCCTGGGCGGGCGAGATCGCGATCTTGCTGGTCATCGCCGGGTACGTGACGGTCCTGCTCTGGCTGACGTCGCAGCGGGCCCAGCTGAGCCGGAGCACGCTGGCCACCGGCACCGGGCTGGGCCTGCTGCTGGGCCTGGTCATGTACGCGATCGCACCCCTCGGCCTCGGCCTGGACGCCACCAACCCGTGGCTGCCGGGCGCCGATGCCGACCCGCTGATCGCACTCGCCTGGGTGCTGCTGCTGGGCGGCCCGGTGACGGCCGCCGTGCTGGCCGCCCGGTGGTGCCGCGACGCCGACGGCTCGGTTCCCTATCCCGGCTTCGCGATCAGGCAGGGCATCGCGGCCGGCGTCCTGGCCACCTTGACCGGCGCGCTGCTCGTCACCGCCCTCGGCACCGGCACGACCGCGCTGATGCTCCGGTCGGCCGCGCTGCGGAACTGGCTCTACCACGGTCAGCACCTGAACGCGCTCGCGCTCTACCAGCACGAGCTCTACAGCAGCATGGGCACGCAGATGTACGCCCTCATCTGCGTCGCCTTCCCGGTCATCGGCCTGATCATGGGCGGGGCCGGGGTGGCCGGCCGCAGGCCCGGGGAGGTCCTCGAGCCGGCGGGTCAGCTGCTGTAGGTGACGGGCAGGCTCTTGATGCCGTTGATCCAGCCGGAGCGCAGCCGCACCGGGTCGCCGGCCCGGGCGATGTCCGGCATGGCGTCGGCGATGGCGTTGAAGATGAGCTGGATCTCCAGCTTGGCCAGGCTGGCGCCCAGGCAGTAGTGGGTGCCGAGGCCGCCGTAGCCCAGGTGCGGGTTCGGGTCGCGGCCGATGTCGAACCGGCCGGGCTCGGCGAAGACCTCCTCGTCGAAGTTGGCGGACCGGTAGAACAGGCCCAGCCGGTCGCCCGCCTTGATCGGCTGGCCGCCGAGCTCGGTGTCCCGGGTGGCGGTGCGCTGGAACACGGTGATGGGGGTGGCCCAGCGGACGATCTCGTCGGCGGCGGTCTCCGGGCGGCTCTGCTTGAACCGCTCCCACTGCTCCGGGTACTCGAAGAAGGCGTTCATGCCGTGCGTGATGGCGTTGCGGGTGGTCTCGTTGCCCGCCACCGCCAGCATCAGCACGAAGTACCCGAACTCGTCGTCGCCCAGCGCGTGGCCGTCGATCTCGGCGGTGATCAGCTTGGTGACGATGTCGTCGGCGGGGCACTTACGCCGTTCGTCGGCCATGGCCATGCTGTAGCCGAGGATCTCGATGGCGGCCAGCTCGCCGGCGTTCTCCTGACCGGGTGCCTCGTCGTCGTAGCCGATCATCCGGTTGGACCAGTTGAAGATCTTGCCGCGGTCCTCCTGGGGGACGCCGATCAGCTCGCTGATCGCCTGCAGCGGCAGCTCGGACGCCACGTCGGCGACGAAGTCCCCGGTGCCGGTCTCGACCGCGCCGGCCACGATGCGCTGGGCGCGTTCGGTCAGGACCTGGCGCAGGTTGCCGATGGCGCGGGGGGTGAACCCGCGGGAGACGATGCCGCGCATCCGGGTGTGGTGGGGCGGGTCCATGTTGAGCAGGATGATCTGCTGCATGTCGATGGACTCGCGCGGGGTGCCCTCCTTGAACCGGATCAGCGCGGTGTTCTTCGCCGAGGAGTACACGTCGGGCTGCTTGGACACGGCCACGATGTCGGCGTGCCGGGTGACCGCCCAGTAGCCCTCGTCGTCGAACCCGGCCGAGCCGCGGCGCTGGCTGACCCACCAGACCGGCGCGGCCCGGCGCAGCTCGGCCAGCTCCTCGGCGGGCACCCGGGTGGTGTAGAGCTCTGGGTCGGTGAAGTCGAAGCCAGGCGGGATGTCCGGAACGGCCACGGCAGCCTCCTTGGCGGATAATGAAACGTGTTCTAGTTTTGATTGAACCACGGATAGCGGAGGCGGGCCAATGGGCACGGCAGTGATCGTCGAGGCGGCGCGGACCCCGGTCGGCAAGCGAAACGGCATGCTATCGGGCCTGCACGCGGCCGAGATCCTGGGCTGCGTGCAGACGGCCCTGATCGACCGGGCGGGCGTCGACCCGGCCGTGGTCGAGCAGGTGGCGGGCGGCTGCGTGACCCAGGCGGGCGAGCAGACCGGCAACGTCACCCGGACGGCCTGGCTGCACGCCGGGCTGCCGGAGGCGGCGGGCTGCCTGACGCTGGACGCCCAGTGCGGCTCGGCCCAGCAGGCGGCGCACGTGATAGCCGGGCTCATCGCGGCCGACGCGATCGGCGTCGGGATCGCGTGCGGGGTGGAGGCGATGAGCCGTACGCCGCTCGGGGCCGCGGTCCTCGGCGGCGAGAAGGGCACGCCCAAGCCTGCCTCCTGGTCCATCGACCTGCCGAACCAGTACGTCGGCGCCGAGCGCATCGCCCAGCGGCGCGGGCTCACCCGGGCGGAGATCGACGCGTTCGGCCTCCGGTCTCAGACCCTAGCCCAGCGAGCCTGGGCGCAGGGGCGATTCGACCGGGAGGTCGTCGCGGTCAAGGCGCCGCTGGCGGACGGTTCCGGCTCGCGGGTGGTGGACCGGGACGAGGGGCTGCGAGCCACCGACCTGGAGGCGCTGGCGCGGCTCAAGCCGGTGGTCGAGGGCGGCCTGCACACGGCGGGCACCTCGTCGCAGATCTCCGACGGCGCGGCCGCGCTGCTGCTGGCCGACGCGGACCGGGCTTCTGAGCTCGGGTTGCGGCCGCGGGCCAAGATCCTGGCCCAGGCCCTGATCGGGGCCGAGACCTACTACCACCTCGATGGCCCGGTCCAGGCGACGGCGCGGGTGCTGGCGCGCACCGGCATGACCATGGCCGACATCGACCTGTTCGAGGTCAACGAGGCGTTCGCCTCGATCGCGCTGTCCTGGATGCGGGTGCACGAGCCGGACGAGGACCGGGTCAACGTCAACGGCGGCGCGATCGCACTCGGCCACCCGGTCGGCAGCACCGGCGCCCGGCTGCTCACCACCGCGCTGCACGAACTCGAGCGGCGCGACGCCAGCACCGCGCTCATCACCATGTGCGCGGGCGGCGCGATGGCGACCGCCACCATCATCGAGCGGGTGTAGCAAGGCCGATCGGACGCAATGAAACCCCGGTTCGAGTGCGTTCGAACGCGCTGAAACTGGGGTTTCATGTCGCGAGAGGGCAGGTGCGCGCGGCGGTCACGGGTGCTGGCTGCTCACCGAGACGACTTCGCCGGTCAGGTAGCTGGCGTAGTCGCTGGCCAGGAAGACCATGACGTTGGCTACTTCCCAGGGCTCGGCGGCGCGGCCGAAGGGCTCGCGGGCGGTCAGCTCCGCCAGCAGGTCCTCGCTGGTCACCTTGGCCAGGAAGGGGTGGATGGCCAGGCTGGGCGCCACCGCGTTGACCCGGATGCCGTGGGCGGCGACGTCCAGGGCGGCGCACCGGGTCAGGGCCATCACGCCGGCCTTGGCCGCCGCGTAGTGGGCCTGGCCGGGCTGGGCCCGCCAGCCGAGGACCGAGGCGTTGTTGACCACCGCTCCCCCGCCGCCCTGGGCCAGCAGCTGGCGCAGCGCGGCCCGGGTGCAGCGGAAGGTGCCGTTGAGGGTGACGTCGAGGACCTTCAGCCACTGCTCGTCGGTCATCTGGTGGATCGGGCTGGTGCCGCCGAGCCCGGCGTTGTTGATCATCACGTCGATCCGGCCGTAGTGCCGCACGGCGCCGTCGATCAGCGCCTGGACCTGCGCCTCGTCGGTGACGTCGCAGGGTAGGGCGGCGACGGCGGCGTCACCGTGGGCCTGGGCCAGCTCGTCGCGGGTGGCGGCCAGCCGGCGCTCGTGCTGGTCGCTGATCATGACCCGGGCGCCCTCCTCCAGGCAGCGCCGGGCGGCGGCGGAGCCGATGCCGGTGCCGGCCGCGGCGGTGATCACGACGACCTTGCCTTCGAGCAGGCTGTGGCCGTTCACCGGGGCAGGCCCAGAGCGCGGGTGGCGATGATGTCGTGCTGGATCTCGTCCGAGCCGCCGTAGATCGTGTCGGCCCGGCTGAACAGGAAGAGCCGCTGCCAGCGGTCGAACTCGGCCGTCCCGGCGGCCGCGCCCGCGAGGCCCGTCACCGTCATGGCCAGCTCGCCCAGGTCCCGGTGCCAGCGGGACCACAGCACCTTCAGCACCGAGGCGCGGGATTCGTCGTTCCCGGCCAGGGTGTCGAGCGCGTAGGCGCGGATGACCTGCAGGCCCGTCCAGGCCCGGGCGAGCCGGTCGCGGATCACCGGGTCGCGGGCCGCCCCGGTCCGCCGGGCCAGCTGGGCCAGGTCGGTGAGCTCACTTTGGAAGCCGACTTGCTGGCCGAGCATGGCCGCGCCGCGCTCGATGGCCAGCGTGGCCCGGGCGATCCGCCAGCCGTCGCCGGGCGCGCCGACCACGTTCGTCACGGCCGTCCTGGCTTCGTCGAAGAAGACCTCGTTGAACTCCGCCGTGCCGGTGAGCTGCTTGATCGGGCGGACGGTGACGCCCGGCTGGTTCATCGGGACCAGCAGGTAGGACAGGCCGGCGGCGCGGCGGGAGCCGGGCTCGGTCCGGGCCAGCACGAAGCACCAGTCGGACAGGTGCGCCAGGGAGGTCCAGATCTTGTGCCCGGTGATCACCCATTCTCTTCCGTCCCGGGTGGCCCGGGTGGCCACGCCGGCCAGGTCCGAGCCGGCGCCGGGTTCGGAGTAGCCCTGGCACCACAGCTCGGTGACTTTTCTGATCGGGGGGAGGAAGCGCTTTTTCTGCTCGGGCGTGCCGAACGCGATCAGGGTGGGGCCGAGGAGTTCCTCGCCGACGATCGAGATCCGGGCCGGCGCGGCGGCGCGGGCGTACTCCTCGTAGAAGATGACCTGCTGTTCTAGGGTGACGGCGCGGCCGCCGTGCTCGGCGGGCCAGCCCAGGCAGGTCCAGCCCGCGGCGGCCAGGTGGCGGTTCCAGGCCAGCCGTCCGTCCGGGAGCTCGTGCTCCCGGCCGGGACCGCCCGCGCCCCGCAGGCCGGCGAACTCGCCGGTCAGGTTGGCTTCCAGCCAGTCGCGGACGCTCTGGCGGAACGCCTCGTCCGCCGCGGTGAAGCGCACCTGGGCCTCCTCCTGGTCGCCCCTCGTGCGTAGGCTAAACCTACCAAGCACTTGCTTGCTAGGAGGGGCCTTGGAGCTGACGATCCCGGCGCTGACGATCCCGGCGGCGGTGGCGCGGGCGGCGAGGGAGTTCGGGGACGCGGAGGCGCTGGCGGTACCCGGGGTGCTCCGGCTCAGTTACGCCGAGCTCGAGGAGCGGGTGACCGCGGTCGCGGGCGCGCTGATGGAGTCGGGCATCGAGGCCGGGGATCGGGTGGCGCTGTGGGCGCCGAACGGGGCGGAGTGGCTGCTGGCCGCGCTGGGCGCGCTGAGCGCGGGGGCGGTGCTCGTGCCGGTGAGCACGCGGTTCACCGGGCCCGAGGCGCTCGACGTGATCAGCCGCAGCGGGGCGCGGGCGCTGTTCGTGGCGGGTGATTTCCTGGGCGCGGACCGGCTGGGCGCCCTGATGTCCGCGGCGGGGGCCCCGGACGCGGAGGGCGATCTCGAGCGGCTCGCGCTCGTCGTCCGGGTGCCGGAGGAGTGGGACCGGTTCGGTCAGGCCGGCTCGCTGACGCTGGCGCGCCGGCGCGCGGGGGCGGTCCAGCCGGGAGACGTCAGCGACATCATGTTCACCTCGGGCACGACCGGGCGGAGCAAGGGCGCGATGACGTCGCACGCGCGGTCACTGGCGGTCGCGCACGCCTGGGCGGAACGGGGGAACCTCACGCAGCGGGACCGGTACTTGGTGGTCAACCCGTTCTTTCATACTTTTGGTTTTAAGGCCGGGATCCTGGCGTGCCTGGTCAGCGGGGCGGCGCTGGTGCCGCAGCCGGTCTTCGACGCCGGCGAGGCCATGCGGCTGGTGGCGGCCGAGCGGATCACCGTGCTGCCGGGGGCGCCGACGATCTACCAGATGATCCTGGACCACCCCGCGCGGGGCTCGTTCGACCTGTCCAGCCTGCGGCTCGCCGTGACCGGGGCGGCGGACGTGCCGGTGGCGCTGGTCGAGCGGATGCGGTGCGAGCTGACCTTCTCCACCGTGCTCACCGCCTACGGGCTGACCGAGGCGGTGGTGGCGACGATGTGCCGTCCGGGTGACCCGCCCGCGGTGGTCTCCGGTACGTCGGGGCGGCCGGCGGCCGGGTTCGAGGTGCGGATCGGGCCGTCGGAGGAGATCTTGCTGCGCGGCCCGAACATGATGCTCGGCTACCTGGACGACCCGGCGGCGACCGCGGCGGCTATCGACGCGCAGGGCTGGCTGCACACCGGGGACGCGGGGCGGCTGGACGAGGCGGGCAACCTCACCATCACCGGCCGGCTCAAGGACATGTACATCTGCGGCGGGTTCAACGTCTACCCGGCCGAGGTGGAACAGGTGCTGGCCCGGCTGGAGGGGGTAGCGGACGCGGCCGTGGTGGGGATGGCCGACCCGCGGCTGGGCGAGGTGGGGCGGGCGTTCCTGGTGTTGCGGCCCGGATATGTGCTGGCGGCGGAGGACGTGCTCGCCTTCTGCCGGGAACGGCTGGCCAACTACAAGGTGCCCCGGCGGGTGGAGTTCCGCGGTGAGCTGCCGCGTAATCCGTCGGGCAAGGTGCTGAAACGGGTACTGAAGGAGGAGCCCTGATGGCGGACGAGGTTCAGCTACGAGGTGCGCGGCCGGATCGCGCTGATCACGCTGAACCGGCCGGATTACGCCAACGCGCAGAACTCGGCCATGACCTACGCGCTGGACGCGGCCTTCGCCCGGGCGGTGAACGACGACGAGGTCGCGGTGCTGGTGCTGGCCGGGGCGGGTAAGCACTTCTGCGCCGGGCACGATATCGGCACCCCGGAGCGCGACGCGGACCAGTCCTTCGACCGCGAGGCCGTGCTGTGGTGGGACCACGTGGGCAAGGCGGGCGCCGACGCGCGCTACGCCCGGGAGATGGAGGTCTACCTGGGCATGTGCCGGCGCTGGCGGGAGATCCCCAAGCCGGCCATCGCGATGGTGCACGGCGCCTGCATCGCCGGCGGCCTGATGCTGGCCTGGGTGTGCGACCTGATCGTGGCGGCTGACGACGCGTTCTTCGCCGACCCGGTGGTGAAGATGGGCATCCCGGGCGTGGAGTACTTCGCCCACCCGTGGGTGCTCGGGCCGCGCTTCGCCAAGGAGGTCCTGTTCACCGGGGGCCGGTTCAGCGCCGAGCGGGCCTGGCAGGTGGGCATGGTAAACCAGGTGGTGCCGCGCGCTTCGCTGGAATCGGTGACGTTCGCGCTGGCGGAGAAGGTGGCGGAGATGCCGCGGTTCGGGCTGGCGCTGGCCAAGCGGGCGGTCAACCAGTGCGAGGACCTGATGGGGCTGCGGCCGGGGATGGACTCGGTGTTCGGCCTGCACCACCTGGCGCACGCGCACAACGCGGAGGTGTCCGGGCACTCGCTGGGCGGGCTCGACGCCCGGGGCATGAAAGCCTCCGGCTAGAGGTACCGCCGGGTGCGGGCCTGGGTCAGGGCGGCGGTCAGGTGGTCGCGGGCCGGGGCGTGGTGGCCGGCGTCCCAGGCGGCGAGGGCGGCGGCGATCACGTCCGCGACGTCGGCCGGGAGCGGCGGGGCGTAGCGGGGAAGGTTGCGGGCGGCGTCGATGGCCGCGGCGACGTCGCCGGCGTCCAGGTGGGCGGCGACGAGCGGCCACTGGTGGACCAGGCCGTGGTAGGTCCACGGGTACTGGGCCTCGGTCATCACCGCCGGGATCTCGCCCGACAACTTGATCACGTCGTCGAGGCGCCCGTCCTGCCAGGCCAGCCAGGCCTGGCAGGACATGATGCCGGCGAAGTAGTCGGCCGGGGCCATGCCCTGCGCCCCGGCCAGGATCCGGGGCAGCAGGGCGCGGATCCGGTCGGCGTCGTGGCGGCGCAGCGCGTTCAGCGCCAGGCCGAGCAGGCTCTTCCCGTGCAGCGAGCTCTCGCCGATGCGTTCGGCCATGGCCAGGGCCCGCTCCAGGTACTCCTCCGCCTCGGCGAAGTCGCCGAGCAGCCACAGGAACTGGCCGACGAAGTACAGGGCGTAGCCGGCGTCCTTCTCCTCCGACTGCGTGGCCGCGGCCAGTCCCCGGTGCATGTCGGCCAGGTCGGCCCGGTCCGCCTGGTACCGGTTCCGCATCACCCGGGCCATGACGAGATGCAGGTAGAAGCTGTACGTGGTGGCCGGGGTGCCGACGTCCTCGAGGACCGGGCGGACCACCGCCAGCGTGGCCAGGGCCAGCTCCGGCTGGTACTGGTTGATGTACTGGCAGACCCGGCCGTCCACCATCAGCTCCAGCCACTCCCGGGAGGTGGCCGTGTCCAGCTCGTCCGGGTACCCGCCGAGCAGGGGCTCGGCGGCGTCGAAGGCGGCCCAGGCCTGCACGTGCCGGCCATCGGATTCCTCCAGGCGCCCCAGCCGGATCAGCAGATGCGCCCGGCGCCGCCTGCTCGCTATCGAGTCATCGCCGGAGGCCAGCCGCAGGGCCTCGGTGAACGCATCCCTGGCCGCGCCGCGCCGCCCGGTGCGCCAGAGCACGTTGGCCAGCTTGGCCAGCAGGTCCGCCGCGACGTTGCCCGCTTCGGGCGACCCGTCCGAGGCGGGGCCGCGGGCGAGGGCCAGGGCGGCGCGGAAAGAGGCGAGCGCCTCGTCGTTGGCGAAGGCGTCGGTGGCGTGGTCGCCCGCCTGCTCGTAGTACCGCAGGGCGCGCGCCGTCTCGCCGGCGGCGGCGAAGTGCCGGCCGAGCACGGCGGCGACCTCTTCGGTCCGTTCCCCGGCCGCCGCTTCCAGGGCCCAGGCGGCCCGGCCGTGCAGCAGGCGGCGCTCGGCGCCGAGCAGGCTGTTGTAGACGGCGTCCCGGATGAGGGCGTGCCGGAAGCGGTAGATGGGCTCGGGTTTCGCGGTTATCTGGCGGAGCAGGTCACGCTCGCATAGTTCGGCCAGGGCCGTCTCGAGGCACGGGGAGCAGACCGCGTCGAGCAGCGACAGCGCGAACTCGGTGCCGAGCACGGACGCGGGCCGGACGGCGTCCCTGGCCGCCGGGCTGAGCCGGTCCACCCGGGCCCGGACCAGGCGCTCCAGCGCCTGCGGGACCTGCAGGCCCGCGGTCTGGCTCAGCCGCCAGCCGCCGTCGGCGCGGACCAGGGCCCGGGTTTCCAGCAGCGAGGCCAGCCGTTCCTCCAGGAACAGCGGGTTGCCGTCGGCGCTGGCCCGCACGGCGTCGAGGACCTCCCGGCTGGCGCCCGCGCCGATGAGGGACCGGGCCAGTTCCTCCTCGGCCGCCTCGGGCAGCGGCTTCAGGTCCACCCGGAGCGCCAGTCCCTCCAGCGGGGTCCGGCTGGTGGCCAGGATCAGCAGGCGGCGGCCCGCGGCCAGCCCGGCCAGGTCGAGGGTCAGGCGCAGCGAGGTCGGGTCGGCCCAGTGCAGGTCCTCCAGGACGAGCACCACCGGAGCGGTGGCGACCAGGCGGGACACCACCGTGCGCCAGGCCGCGAAGGTGGCCCGCTGGAGCTCCCCGGGGCTCATCCGGCCGAGCGCCGCCCCGGCGACGAGGCCCATCATCCGTTCCAGCAGCGGCAGCACGTCGCGTCCGCCGGCCGCGGCAAGGACGCGTTCCAGGGCGGGACGGATGACCCGTTCGGGCTGATCGGGGGTGACCTTGGCCCAGTTGGCCAGCAGCTGCTGGTACAGGCTGTACGGGGTGGACGAGGCGTAGGAGGCGCAGCGTCCCTCCAGCCACACGGTCCCGGCCGGGGCGCGGCGGCGGCACTCCTGCACTAGGCGGGTCTTGCCGAGCCCGGGCTCGCCGGTCACCAGCACGACCGAGCCGCGGCCGCGCACCGCCTCGCGCAGGGCGCCGCCGAGCGCGGCCAGCTCGGGTGACCGGCCCACCAGCGGGCCGCGCCGGGCCCGGGGGCGCGGCCCGGCCGCCCCGGGGCGGGGCGCGCCCAGGTAGGTCGCGGTCAGCGGGGCCGGTCCCGGGCGGCCGAGGGTCACGGGTTCGCCCCAGGTGAACTGGGGCGCGACGGCGGTCCTGGTCACCGGGCCGATCAGGGCCGTGCCGGGGAGGGCCAGCGCCTGCAGCGCGGCGGCCAGGCTAACCACCTCGCCGACGGCGCCGTACTCGACCCGGCCGCCGCCGCCGATGGGGCCGAGCACGGCCGGCCCGGTCTCCACCCCGATCCGCAGGGCCGCCTCCGCTGTCGCGACCTCGGGCAGGGCAACCTCGGGCAGGGCGACCTCGGGCAGGACCACCTCGGACAGGGCCACCTCGGGCAAGGCGACCTCGGACAGGGCCACCTCGGACAGGGCCACCTCGGACAGGGCGCGGAAGGCGGCCCTGACCGCCCGCTCCGGGTCGTCCTCGTGCGCCTCGGGCGCGCCGAACACGGCCTGCACCCCGTGTCCCGATACCGCGGTGACCGTCCCGCCGAACGCCTCGGCCGCGGCGATCACCGCGGCCACGCCGCGGCCAACCGCGTCCCGCAGGCGCTCGGGGTCGAGCTCGCCGGGCGGGACCACCTCGGCCGCCAGCACGCTCACGGTCCGCAGCTCTTCGCGCGGGGCTGCGAACGGATCCGCGGCCCTGGCTGCGGCTCCGGCTCCGGCCCGGGCTCCGGCCCGGGCTCCGGCTCCGGCCCGGGCTCCGGCTCCGGCCCGGGAGGACGCGGCCCGGGACGGCACGGCCTCGAAGGCGGCGGTGGCGTAGACCTCCTCCAGCCACGGGGATACCCCGACGCCGAGCTCGCCGAGGGCGGCCCGGCAGCGCTCGTAGGCACGCACCGCCAGGTCCCGGTGCCCGGCCGCGAAGTACGCCCGGACCAGGGCGCCGGCCGCCTCCTCGGCGGCCGGGTCGTGCTCGAAGCAGGCTTCCCAGGCGGCCAGCACCGCCTCCGGGCGGGCCTGGCCCGCGCCCCGGGACCGGTCCCGGGCCAGGGCCAGCCGCGCCTCCTGGCGCAGCGATTCGAGCCGTTCCCGCGGGCGCAGCGCCCAATCGGCGTACGGCTCGTCGGCGAGCAGCTCGCCGTCGCCGGCCAGGGCCGCGGTAAGCCGGGCGTCGCGGTCTTGCCCGGGCTCCAGCGCGAGCGCGGCGCGCAGGGCCCGTTCGGTCTCCTCGGCGTCGACCTCGGCGTCCGGCGCGGCCCAGATGTGCGTCAGGTCGGCCGTGAGCAGGCCGTCCGCGGCCGGGCCGAGGGGCGCGAGGGCCGCCCGGGCCATCGACAGGGCCTTCGATACCGAACGGGCAGCCGTTCTCGGATCCTGACCGGGAAACAGCTCGTCGCAGGCGAGGTCGCGGCTGATCCGGCGGCTAGGGCTGACCAGCACGAGCTGGCAGAGCCGGCGGGCGGTCGGCCGCGGCCACGGGCCGGCTTCACACCCGCCGGAGGTCACCGAGAACGGGCCGAGCAGCCTGACCCGGACCTGCGACTTTTCCGCGGACACGGACCCATTGTCGCGTAGATCCGGCCGTCCCGCTCGTCTCGCGCCGCGCGGGAACACCGCGGGAACAGCGGCTTCCTAACGTTCAGGTCAGGACCACGAAAGGGGTCATGACATGAACACGGGGTACCTGATTTACCAGGCCGAGCGCCCGCGCAGCGCGGCGGAGCAGCGGCAGGTCGACATCGCTCACGCCGAGCTGGCCCGGTCGGCGAGGCGGCGCTGGCACGCGCTGACCGCGCCGCTGCGCAGCCGGCGCCTACGCGGGCGCCAGCCCGGGCTTGGCCAGCCCGGGCTTGGCCAGCCCGGAGTTGGCCAGCCCGGAGTTGGCCAGACCGGGCTTCCGGTCGGCTACCAGGATGAGTGCCTGAGCGAGAGCCTGACCGGACAGCGCGCCTAGGTGGCTTCGGGCTCGTGGTGCCCGTCCCGGACCGGGGCGGGCACCGCTCGGGGGCACCGCCGGGGAGCGGGTGCCGCTCGGGGCGGGCGCCGCTACGGTCCTGGCGCCACGGGGCGGTTTCAGGAGGGCGGGTCGTTCTTTTCCTGGGCGGGGGACGCGGCCTTTTCCTGGGCGGGGGACGCGGCTTGCCGCGTGATGTCCTGGAGGCTCTCGTGGAAGGCCTGCCAGGCCCGGCTGAGGCTGGCGCTAGCGGGCAGGTCGCCGTGGATGGTGCCGGGCGGTTCGGCCTGGTCGCCCAGCGCGGCGAGGGCCTCCACCCCGGCCTTGACCAGCACCGGGTCGGATACCTCGATGGTGAGCCGCTCGCTGGTCACGTGGATGACCAGTTGCCGTCGGCCGGCTTCCTCGGGCAGCTCGTCGCTGGTCCCGGTGACGTCCACGCCGCGCAGTGCCTCCTTGGCCTGGTCGAGGTCGACGCCGAGGGTCGCGAGGGCGCGGGCGGCGGCGGTCTCCGGGTCGGTCAAGGAGGCGAGCAGCAGGTGGTGCGAGCCGACCGGCTGCGTTCCGGCCAGCCGGGACGCCTCGCTGAGGGTGGCGTCGGTGGCCGGGGTGGCGTTCAGTCCTGGCTGCTCCGCGCCCTGCTCCCCCCGGAGCAGCCCGAAATCGGCCAGGCCAGCCGCGCGGGCGCGCCGCCAGCGCCGGGCCGGGGCCGACTCGGGATCTACCCGGGGCAGCAGGTTCAGCACGGCCGCCTGGATGGCCGGGAGCGCGGCGTGCAGCTGCAGGATCTTGGCGCCGACACCCTCACCTTCGGCTGACCGTCCGCCTTCCCTGAGGAGGCCCAGGAGAAGGTGCTCGGTGCCGATGTAGTCGTGGTTCAGCTGGAGCGCCTCGCGCAGCGAGAGCTCTAGCGTCTTCTTGGCCCGCGGAGTGAACGGGATGTGCCCGCGGGGCTCCACGCTGCCGGGGGGGACCAGCTCCGCGACCTCCTGCCGGGCGCTCTCCAGTGTTATCCCGAAGCCCGTCAGGGCCCGGAACGCGATCCCCTCGGGCTCGCTGAGCAGGCCGAGCACGATGTGCTCGGTCCCGATGTAGTTGTGCTTCAGCCGGGCGGCTTCTCCCTGGGATTTGACGACGACGCGACGCGCGCCGGTCGTGAATCGCTCAAACATGGGACCAGCGTGCAGTGTGCCAATAGCCCTGTCAATACCATGTTATTAATAGGGTGAGGGAGGGATGACGGCATGGACTGGGAAGAGCGGCTGGACGAGTGGGAGCTCGAGCTCGAGCTGAGCGCCCGGCTGGAAGGCTCGGACTGGGTGACGCTCGAGCGGGCGGCGGCCGACACCGGCGTGTCCCGGGGCGCCCTGCGGACCTGGTACCGGACCGGGCAGATCCCCTCCCGGCTGGTGGACGGCCCGCACGGCCCGCAGCGGCTGGTACCGCTGGCGATGGTGGCGGCCCGGGCCGAGGCCTCACCCCGGCTGCGGCAGACCGCGGAGCGGCGGCTGGCCGACCAGGCCCAGCTCGAGATCCTCCGGCACCGGATCGACCAGCTCGAGCTCCGCCTGGCCGCCCTCGAAGGCCGTCTTCCGGCCGAAAACTAACGAATTCACATGATCGCGAAGGATTTTATCCCCGAAAAGGGTACAAAACTCTTCGCGATCACTGGGACGTTATCCGGACGCGAGGTTGCTGAGGTCGCTGGTGCGGGCGGGATTATAAAAAGTGTGAATTCCATGATCATGAAGGATTTACTACGTTTTCTGATATAAAGTCTTCGCGATCATGGAATCGGCCGAGGGTGGGACGCTGAATAGGGTCGCGGACGGGGTGGGGCGGGATGCCGAATGGTTACGGACGAGGCGGGTCGGGGCGGGGGTGCTGAAGTGGGTCGCGGACGAGGCGGGTCGGGGTGCGGGGTGCTGAAGTGGGTCACGGACGAGGCGGGTCGGGGTGCGGGGTGCTGAAGTGGGTCGCGGACGAGGCGGGTCGGGGTGCGGGGTGCTGAAGTGGGTCGCGGACGAGGTGAGGCGGGGTAAGGCGGGGTGCTGGATGATTTATGGACGAGGCGGGGCGGGACGCTGAGTGGGTCACTATTTTCTGCGGGTACGGCCCACGGTAATGGGTTCCGTTAAAGCGGTTACGGGTGGTGTGATTTGCTGATGGTGGGAATCGTTTGGGCGGCACCTTAACCGGGTCGATGTTCCATCGACCCGGTTGCGGAGCTGGCGGCGGGGCGGAATTGGTGAGGCGAGGTGGCGGGGCGGTGCGGGGTTGACCAGGTGGAGTGGCGTCGGGGAATGGTGAGGTGACGGGGGCGGGCGGGTTGACGAGGTGGGGGTGCTTGTCGAGTTGGCGGGCTGGGAGCATTGCGTGGCGTGGGCGCGATGGAGGGCGAGGTGGAATTGGCGGGCTGGAGGTGGGGGCGGGCGAGATGGAAGGTGGCGTGGAATTGGCGGGCTGGAGGTGGAGGCGGGAGGTTGACGGGATGGGGTGGCGGGAGGTTGACGGGATGGGGTGGCGGGAGGTTGACGGGATGGGGTGGCGTGAAGTGGCGGGGATCAGGGGGGCGGGTGAAGGGGGGTCCGGAAAGCGGGGTGAACCGGGGGTGGGGGTGATACGTGTTAGAGGGAGAAGCCTGCCGGTGGTCTGGGTTCTGGCGGCTCGGTACCCCCTTTCGAGGCGAGTGGCTGGTCCGGGCGCCGGTCAGGCGGCGCCGCGGCCGTGCCGTCGTGATCATGGCCGCGGCGCCGGCCGCGTCTGGGAACGCGAGTTGACCAGATGTGTCGTGTCGGCTACTGGACGCCCATACACAAGTGTCCTACGGTGGCGTCATGCCTGAGGACAGGGCACAGGCTGACCCCGGCGCGACGGCGCGGCGGCGGTTCGGACTGCGCGACGGTCCCACGGACGACCTGGCGGGCCAGGCGGACGCGGTTGCCGCGGCCTGCCACGCGATGGCGCTGCGGTTCCACCGGGGCGGGCGGTTGGTGGTGTTCGGCACCGGCGGCCCCAGCGCCGACGCGCAGCACGTCGCGGTCGAGTTCGTCCATCCGGTCATCGTGGGCAAGCGCGCGCTGCCGGCCATCTCGCTGACCGCCGACGTGGCCACCGTCACCGGGATCGCCGAACGCGACGGGATTTCCGAGATCTTCTCCCATCAGCTCAGGTACCTGGCCGGCCCCGACGACATCGCGCTGGGCATCTCCTCCGACGAAGAAAGCCCCAGCGTGCTGGCCGGGCTCGAGACGGCACGGGAACTCGGCCTGCTGACGGTGGCCCTGACCGGCGGCAACGGGTCGGCGGCCGGCACGGCGGCGGCCACGGCGGCCAGTAAGGCGGCCGATCACGTGCTGGTGGCTCACTCCTCCGATCCGCGCGTGGTGAAGGAGATGCACGTGACGCTCTATCACATCCTGTGGGAGCTGGTGCACGTGTTCTTCGAGCAGCCGGGAGTCCTGGGTCCGGGGGTGGTGGCGTGAGCGAAGGTCTGCCAGAGTGCATGAATGATGTGTGCATTACTTGCTCGGACATGGCCGTCGAGGTCACCGTGGTGCGGCTGCTCGAGGACCAGATGGCCCTGGTCGACACCGGGTCGGGCGAGGAAACCGTGAGCGTGGCCCTGGTGAGCGCCGGGGTGGGCGACACGATCCTGGTGCACGCCCGGGAGGCCATCGCGGTGGTGGGCGCCCATGAGTGACGACCTCAACGCGCTGTATCCGTTCCTGTACTCCAGCACTAGCGACCTGACCACCGTGCTGGCCCAGGTACGCGCCTCGACGGTGGCCAAGGCGGCCGAGATCGGCGAGCTGCGGCGCGCGGTCGGGGAGCGGGACGGGGCGCGGATCGAGGCATGCGCGCGGGAGATGGCGGGCCGGTTCGCCGCGGGCGGGCGGCTGTTCGCCTTCGGCAACGGCGGCAGCGCCACCGACGCGGCCCAGCTGGCCACGCTGTTCCTCGCCCCGCCGGGCGGGGATCGGGGAGATGGGGCTCCCGGGGATCGGGGAGAGGCTCCCGGGGATCGGGGAGGTGGGGCGCCTGAGCGGGCCGCTCCCCCGCTGCCGGCGTTCGGGCTGGCCAACGACACCTCGGTGGTTACCGCGCTGGCCAACGACGTGGGTACCGAGGTGGTGTTCGCGCGGCAGCTGGCCGCGTTCGCGCGGGCCGGCGACATCGCGGTGGGGTTGTCCACCAGCGGTAACTCCGACAACCTGCTCCGGGCGTTCGACGAGGCCAGCCGGCGGGGCATGCTCACCGTCGGGCTGGCCGGCTACGACGGCGGCAAGATGGCCGAGCTGGACAGCATCGACTACCTGTTCGTCGTGCCGTCGTCATCTGTGCACCGGATCCAGGAGGCGCAGACCACGATCTACCAGGTGCTGTGGGAGTTGACAGTGGAGGAGATGGCACATGTGCCTCGGCATACCCGGTGAGGTCATCGAGCTTCACCCAGAGCAGCCCGACCTGGCCAAGGTGAACGTGAGCGGGGTCCGGCGGATGATCAACATCGGCCTGCTCTCCGACGACCCGCCCGTACCGGGCGACTGGGTGCTGATCCACGTCGGCTTCGCCCTGTCGAAGATCGACGAACAGGAGGCGGCCGCCACCCTGCAGTACCTGGAGGGCGTCGGGCAGTCCTACGAGGACGAGCTCGCGGCGCTGAAGGAATCACTGATCGAGTAGAGGAGCGTGGGGGAACGATGCGGTTCGTCGACGAATTCCGTGACGCCGACAAGGCCCACGCGCTGGCCGCGAAGATCGCGGCGCTGTGCGAGCCCGGGCGGCAGTACAAGCTGATGGAGGTGTGCGGCGGGCACACCCACACGATCTACAAGCACGGCCTCGAGGACTACCTGCCGGAGTCGGTCACGCTAGTGCACGGGCCCGGCTGCCCGGTCTGCGTGATCCCGATGGGGCGGGTGGACGACGCGATCCACCTGGCCTCGCAGCCAGACGTGATCATGACGTCGTTCGGCGACATGATGCGGGTGCCGGGCAGCGGCGGCTCGTTCTTCGACGCCAACGCCGAGGGCACGAACATCAAGATGGTGTACTCCCCGCTCGACTCGCTCAAGCTGGCCCGGCAGAACCCGGACAAGCAGGTCGTGTTCATGGCGATCGGGTTCGAGACGACCGCGCCGTCCACCGCGATGACGATGATCAGGGCGGCCGCCGAGGGGCTGACGAACTTCTCGGTGTTCTGCAACCACGTCACGATCGTGCCGGCCATCAAGGCCATCCTGGACTCGCCGGACCTGCGGCTCGACGGCTTCATCGGCCCGGGCCACGTGTCCACGGTGATCGGCTGCCGGCCGTACGAGTTCATCGCCCAGCAGTACGGCAAGCCGGTGGTGGTGGCCGGGTTCGAGCCGCTGGACATCCTGCAGTCCATCTACATGCTGATGGTGCAGCTGTCCGAAGACCGGGCCGAGGTGGAGAACCAGTACTCGCGGGTGGTGCCGTGGAACGGCAACCCGGTCGCCCTGGCGGCCATCGGCGAGACGATGGAGCTGCGACCCTACTTCGAGTGGCGCGGCCTCGGCTTCATCTCGCACTCGGCGCTGCAGGTCAAGGAGAAATACGCGGCCATGGACGCCGAGCGCCTGTTCCAGGTGCCCGGGGTGCGGGTGGCCGACCCCAAGGCCTGCCAGTGCGGCGAGGTGCTCAAGGGCGTGCTGAAGCCATGGGAGTGCAAGGTGTTCGGCACCGCGTGCACCCCGGAGACCCCGATCGGCACCTGCATGGTGTCGCCCGAGGGAGCCTGCGCGGCGTACTACAACTTCGGCCGGATGAACCGCAACCGGGTGGCCGAGGCCGAGGTAGTCCGCTGATGAGCAGGAGCTGGATCGACGAGGCCCTAGCCGAGCACGAGGGTCTCGCCGCCGACGGGCGGCGCCAGCTGCCGCTGGCCGATAAGGAACAGCAGGTGCTGGACCGGATCGACCGCGCACGCCGGCGCCGCCCCAAGGTCAGGGAAGAACGCGTCACGATGTCGCACGGCGCCGGCGGCAAGGCGACGCAGACCCTGATCGAGGCGGTCTTCCTCGACGCGTTCCGCAACCCGCTGCTCGAGCCGCTGGAGGACGCGGCCCAGCTCACGGTGGGCGGCGCCCGGATCGCGCTCACCACCGACTCCTACGTGGTGTCCCCGCTGTTCTTCCCCGGCGGCGACATCGGCGACCTGGCCGTCAACGGCACCGTCAACGACCTGGCCGTGTCCGGGGCCCGGCCGCTGTACCTGTCGGCCGGGTTCATCCTGGAAGAGGGCTTTCCCGTCGCCGACCTGCAGCGGGTGGTGGATTCGATGCGGGCGGCGGCCGAACGGGCCGGGGTGCACGTGGTCACCGGCGACACCAAGGTGGTGCAGAAGGGCAAGGCCGACGGCTGCTACATCAACACGGCCGGTGTCGGCGTGGTGGAGCGGGACAATCCCCTCGGCGTGGCCGGGGCGCAGCCGGGCGACGCCATCATCGTCTCCGGGCCGATCGGCGACCACGGCATCACGGTCATGCTGGCCCGCGGCGAGCTGGACATCGAGGCCGACATCGTCTCGGACACGGCGGCGCTGAACGGCCTGGTGGACGGGCTGCTCGACGCGGTGCCGGAGGTGCGGGCCATGCGCGACGCGACCCGCGGCGGGGTGGCCACGATCCTCAACGAGATCGCCAAGGCGGCCGACGTCGGCGTGCTGGTGCACGAGGACGAGATCCCGGTCCGGGCCGAGGTGCGCGGCGCCTGCGAGCTGCTCGGCATCGACCCGATGTACGTGGCCTGCGAGGGCCGGCTGGTGGCGGTGGTGCCGGCCGGGGACGCGGACCGCGCGGTAGCCGCGCTGCGCTCCCAGCCGCTCGGCGAGCAGGCCGCGGTGATCGGGCACGTGCGGGCGGAACAGCCGGGACTGGTGCAGATCAAGACGGCGTTCGGCGGGACGCGGATCGTGGACCTGCTGGTGGGTGACCCGCTGCCGAGGATCTGCTAGCGGCCACTGTGGGCCGCAATCACGGCCTGGCCGAGGCTGATGCCGCCGTCGTTGCACGGGACGCGGGCGTGGACGAGGACGCGGAAGCCGCGCGCCTCGAGCCGGGCGACCGCCGCGTGCAGCAGGAACGTGTTCTGGAACACGCCGCCGGACAGGGCAACCGCGTCCAGGCCGTGCTGGTCGCGCAGGCGCAGGCAGCCCGCTTCGATCAGGGCGGCGACTCCGTGGTGAAAGCGGGCGGCGATGACGGGGGTGGGGACGTTACTCGTTCGGTCATCTAGGAGGGCGTGCAGGAGATCGGAGGCGCGCGCCTGGAACGGGCCTTCGCCGGTTTCGAGGCCGGCTGGGTACGCTTCCAGCTCGGCCGGGTCGGCGAGCTGCTCGAGCTCGACGGCGGCCTGGCCCTCGTAGTTGATCGCGTCGCGCACGCCGAGCAGGGCGGCGGCCGCGTCGAACAGGCGGCCGGCGCTGGAGGTGAGCGGGGAGTTCACGCCCCTGGCGGCCATCGCGGTCACGGCGGCCCACTGGTCCGGGTGGCGCTGGGCTACCTCCGCGGCGCGTTCGCCCAGGTAGGCGGCGGCCATCCGCCACGGCTGGCGGATCGCGGCCGCGCCGCCGGGCATCGGGACCGGGGCCAGGTGGCCGCCGCGTTCGGAGGTTTTCAGGTCCGCGATGAGGAACTCGCCGCCCCAGATGGTGCCGTCGGGGCCGTAGCCGGTGCCGTCGAAGGCGACCCCGATGACCGGGCCCGCCTCGCCGTTGTCGGCCAGGCAGGAGGCGATGTGCGCGTGGTGGTGCTGCACGCCGACGAGGTCCAGGCGGTCGTCGGCGTCGGCCAGGTCGAGCGCGTACTTGGTGGACAGGTACTCCGGGTGCAGGTCGTGCGCGATGACCTGGGGCACGATGTCGAACAGCCGCTTGAAGTGCTCGATGCCCCCGGTGAACGAGCGCAAGGTCTCGGCGTTCTCCAGGTCCCCGACGTGGTGGGAGACGAACGCGTGCCGCCCCCGCGCCAGGCAGAACGTGTTCTTGAGCTCGGCCCCGCAGGCCAGCACGGGACGGGGGAACGTGCTGGTCATGGTCAGGGGCTCGGGAACGTAGCCGCGGGAGCGGCGCAGCAGCACCGGCCGGCCCCGGAAGGTGCGGGCGACCGAGTCGTCGGTCCGGACGTGGATGGCCCGGTCGTGGGTGAGGAACGCGTCGGCGATGCCCGTCAGCGTTTCCCGCGCCTGGTCGTCGCGGTAGACGATCGGCTCGTCGGAGAGGTTCCCGCTGGTCAAGACGATGGGACCGGTGGTGGCGGCGAGGAGCAGGTGGTGCAGCGGTGTGTACGGGAGCATGACGCCGAGCTGGCGGTTGCCGGGGGCGGTGGCGGGGGCGACGTTCGCGCCGGCGCGGCGCGGGAGCAGGACGATGGGGCGGGCCGGGCTGGTCAGCAGGGCGGCGGCGGCGGTGTCGATCGCGGCCAGTTCTCTCGCCGCGGCCAGGTCGGCGGCCATGACCGCGAAGGGCTTGTCCTCGCGGTGCTTGCGGGATCGGAGTCCGGCGACGGCGAGTCCGGCCGCGGCGTCGGCGGCCAGGTGGTAGCCGCCGAGGCCCTTGATGGCGAGGATCTTGCCGTTCCGGAGGAGTTCCGCGGCTTGGTTGACCGGGTCTTCGCTGTCGTCGTCCAGGGTGAGCCGGGGGCCGCAGGCCGGGCAGCAGGTGGGCTGGGCGTGGAAGCGGCGGTCGGCGGGGTCGTGGTACTCGGCGGCGCACGCCGCGCACATGGCGAACGGCGCCATCGTGGTGCTGGGGCGGTCGTAGGGGACGTCGCGGACGATGGTGAACCGGGGCCCGCAGTTGGTGCAGTTGATGAAGGGGTACTGGTGGCGCCGGTCGGCCGGGTCGGCGAGCTCGCGCAGGCAGTCGGCGCAGGTCGCGGTGTCGGCCGAGACCAGCGTCCGGCGGGGGCCGGTGTTTTCGCTCGCTGCGATAACAAAGGCTTTTTCCGAACGAGCGGGGCTGATCGCGCGGCTAGTGACCTTCTCGATGCGTGCCAGCGGGGGCGCTTCGGCCTCGAGCCGACGCAGGAACTCGGCCACCGCGGCGGGCGTTCCCTCGATTTCGGCGAACACGCCGTCGGTGTCGTTGCCGACCAGGCCGGTCAGGCCCAGGCCGGTGGCCAGGGCATATACGAACGGGCGGAAGCCGACGCCCTGGACCACGCCTGCCACCCGGACGGCCGTCCGCACCGTCCCCATCGGCCTCACCTCCCCCCGTCTACGGAGGATATTCCCGTGTCGTGCAATCTAGATGAAACAAATCATTGATCTGTTACCTAGTGCGGGGTTACCTTCGAGTCACTATCAGACCTGGGCCTGAGCGCTCCACGGTAAGGGGTGACCGCATGTCAGGGACCGCCGCGCAGCCCGTCCCGAGCCGGCCTGGATTGGCCGCCTCGCTCGTCAGACGTCAGATCGACCACTATCCAGAGACCAGGCCCAGGATCATGTACCTGGCCATCACGGTCCTCGCCACGATCACGCTGTACTACGAGCTGTACGTCGGCGGCTCGGTGTCCACGCTGATCCTGAACAACCTGCACATGAGCTTCACGTTCTACGTGCTGACGCTGGCGGTCGGTAACCTGATCGGCGCGTTCGGCTCGCTGTTCGCCGGGCTCACGGACCGGCTCGGCCGGGCCAACCTGGTCGTCTTCGGGCTCTTCTTCACCGGGATCTTCGTGGCGTTCATCTTGCCCGCCGCGACCGACAAGTGGACCTTCACCATCGAGGGTTTCGTGGTCGGCGTCGTCGAGGGCATCTGCCTCGTCGCCACCCCGGCGCTGATCAGGGACTTCTCCCCGCAGGTGGGCCGGGCCACGGCCATGGGCTTCTGGACCAGCGGCCCGGTGGTGGGCAGCCTCATCGTCTCGGTGGTGGGCAGCGCGACCGTGCCCTCGATCGTGAACGACCCGCGGTTCTGGACCCACGAGTACCGCATCTGCGGCATCGCCGGCCTGGTCGTGTTCGTGATCGCCCTGATCGGGCTCAAGGAGCTGTCCCCGGCGCTGCGCGACCAGCTCATGGTGAACATGCGGGACCGGGTGCTGATCGAGGCGCGGGCCAAGGGCATCAGCGAGGCCGACCTCGCCGCCGCGCTGAAGAACCCGTTCCGCCAGCTGCTCAAGCCCGACATCATCATCTCGGCCTTCGCGGTGTCGATCATGCTGCTCATCTACTACACCGCGGTCGGCTTCCAGGTGATCTACCTCAACAGCGTGTTCGGCTTCTCGCTGAAGGACGCCAACGGGCTGGGCAACTGGAACTGGGGCTTCAACGTCATCGCGGTCGTCCTGATCGGGATCGTCTCCGACCGGTTCCGGGTGCGTAAGCCGTTCATGGTCATCGGCGGCGTTCTCGGCGCGGTGATGGTGGTCGTCTACCTGGAGCAGGCCGGGCACCACCCCGGCTACTACAGCGTCGCCATCATGCTGGCCCTGCTGTCCCTCGGCCTGGGCATCGCCTACACGCCGTGGATGGCCAGCTTCACCGAGACCGTGGAGGCGCGCAACCCGGCGCTCACCGCGACCGGCCTGGCCATCTGGGGCTGGATCATCCGGATCGTCGTGGCGGGCGCGTTCTTCCTCGTCCCGGTGGTGATCAACACGGTGACGCCGCTGGTCAGCTACGGCGGCACGGTGGCGACCTACGCGTCCCAGTACTCCAGCCAGATCGCCTTCGCCACCGCCCACCCGGACATCGTGGCGACCGCGCAGAAGATCCCGCCGAACGTGATCGCCACCGCGCAGAAGATCCCGCCGGACGTGATCGCCATCGCGCAGAAGGACGGCCCCCAGCTGGCCAGCGCGCAGAAGTTCGCGCCCGAGCTGGCCGTGATCCAGGCCCACCCGGCGCTGTTCACCAAGCTCGCCACCTACTCCAGCCCGGCCAAGATCCCGCCCGCGCTGCTGAACCAGGCGATCGCCGCGGCCGGCGGCGGGGCCAAGGGCCTCGGGGTGCTGACCACGATCTCGGCCAACAAGGCCGCGATCAACGGCGTCATCGCGGTCGCGCCGGATCTGCAGAAGGTCCAGCCGTACGCGGCGGACCTGCAGACCATCGCGCCGTACGCGACGCAGCTGGGAACCATCGCGCCTTACTCGGCCCAGCTGACGGCGCTGTCCAAGGTGCCGCCGCAGGTCTTCCCCTACCTCCAGGCTCACGCCGCGGCGGTGCAGAAGGCCGCGGCCACGACGGCCGGGCAGTGGAAGACCTGGTACTGGATCTGCTTCGGCGGGATCATCTTCTTCCTGCTCAGCATCCCGCTGCTGCGCGGCCGCTGGCGGACGCGTGACGCCAAGGCCGACGAGGCCGCGCACGAGGCCAAGGTCCAAGAGGAAATGGCCAAGCTGCAGGCCACTGTCTAGTTCTAGCTAGTCAGGTCAGAGCGCCAGAAAGCATCCTCTCCCCGGGGCGACCTGGGGGGAGGATGCTTTTTGTGTTTGTGTTTGTGTTCGTGTTCGTGCTTGTGCTTGTGCTTGTGCGCGGCTAGGGGAGGATGCCCTCGATGATGGCCTGCTGGAGCCGGTTGGCGGTCTCGACGTCGGGCTTGCGCGCGGCGATCACGTCCGCGTAGAGGAACGACTCGCCCAGCCGGACCAGCGCGTACGCCAAGGCGCTCGGCTCGGTGATCGTGACCAGGCCGAATTCCTCCATGTCCTGGCGCAGCAGGACCTCGTTGAAGGCCACGATGCCGCTCTGCACCCGGCCGCGCGGATCGGTGAGCACGCGCAGGGTCAGGGCCGGCTCCTCATCGAGCAGCCTTCTCAGCCCGGTCGAGCCGGCCACCATCGCGTTGATGTGGCGGATGGTGCCGGGGGTGTGCAATTCACCTTCGGGCCGTTCGGCTTCCCAGCGCTCGACGGCGATCTCCAGCATGCGTTCGGTCAGGCGCCACAGGGCCTGGCTGATGAGCTCCTCGCGGCTGCCGACACGGCGGAACAGGGTCACCCGGGAGACTCCGAGCTCGTCGGCGAGCCCCTGCATGTCCAGGCGGCGGCCTTCGTAGATCCACCGGGCCGCGGTGGACACGACGCGGGCGGCGTTGTTGGTGGCGGTGCTGCTGGCGGTGGCCTTGCTCGGCGCGTTGGCGGCGGCGCTGGTGGTGGCGGTGCTGCTGGCGGTGGCCTTGCTCGGCGCGTCGGCGGCGGCGCTGGTTTCCGGCGGCGTCTCGGGGCTGGCCTTAATCGCAGCCTCGCCCGTTGCCTCGGAGGCGGCCCGGTTCCGGTGGCCTGGCAGGCGCTTGAGGGTGCGAGCCTTCATGATCTCACCACCGGGATCCGTGCGGAAATTTCCACCACGCTGTCTACGTTAACCCGCGCCTGGAGATCGGGTTAGCCCGGTGCCCGGACCTGCGTCCAGATTTCGTACCACCTCGGACGGGCCGGCCCGGTAACCCCGGGGCGCGCCTGTCGTCACGGGTAACTACTCTCCCACCGTTGCCGCCTGGCACACCCGTCCCGAGTCTCCCCGAGCATCACACGGCACCGGCCGCAGGCAGCCACCTCATTGTGACAGTGCTGTGGTCGGGGCCACCTCGATGTGGCATCGCGGTGGTTAGCGGTCGGCCCGGGCGGGCCTCGGCTGTACCGCACGACCCACAGGAAACAGCTGCCCCAGGCCCCGGGCCCTCACCGTGGATGAACCGCGCCCATGGAGCATCGACCCGGTTCTGGGCGGAGATTGAAGCGACGGGATTAGTCACTTTGGCCCGGTGGGCCCCAGTCGCCCCAGCCGGGTGCGGGCGTAGCGGCTGGGGTGCCGATGCTGGCCGGGGCCTGGGGGCTGGTCGCGGGGCGGAAGGCGGTCGTGGGGTGGGAGGCGGTCGTGGGGTGGGAGATGGTCGCGGGGTGGGAGGGGGGGGTGGGAGGCGGTTGTGGGGTGGGAGGTGGCCGTGGGGTGGGAGGTGGCCGGGGTTCGGTGGTGGGAGGGGGGGCCTGTGCGGCGGGAGGGGGTGCGGGGGCGGCGGGTGGTGAGGATGAGGAGGAGGGAGCCGCCTAGGAGGAGGAGGGCGGCGCCGGCGGCGATCAGGGGTAGCGGGGAGCGGGGCTGGGGGGCGGCGGGAGCGACCGTGACGGTCAGGGCGGCGGCGGTGCGGGCGGTACGGGAGCGTTGGGTGGTGCCGGTGACCGAGGTGTGGACGCGGACGGGGTAGGTGTCACCGGCGAGGGCGGCGGCCGGGACGGGGCCGGTGAGGGTGATCTGGCGGGAGGCTCCGGCGGGGAGGGTTCCGGTGCAGGTGAGCGTGCGGAGGTGGCAGCGCAGGCCGGAGCTGCCCGGGCCGGAGCTGCCCGGGCCGGAGCCGGTCGGGCCGGAGCCGCCCGAGCCTGAGCTGCCCGGGCCGGAGCCGGGCGTGGCGCGCAGGGTGGCGGCGGTTACGCCGGGGGGGAGGGTGAAGGTGACGGTGACGCCGTAGGCGGCCTGGGCGGAGGCGGCGTTGGCGACGGTGACCGGGGCGTCGAACGTGCCGCCGACCGGGCCGCGGCTGCGGCCCGGGGTCATGGTGACGGCGCTGTAGCCGATACTCCAGCGGGATGTCGTCCCGGCCGCGGGCGGGGAGCAGGGGCGGCCGACGATCTCGGCGCCGGGTACGACCGGGCCGGCGGTGGCGGCGCAGATGCCGGTCCCGGCCTTGGTTCCGGTCCCGGCCTTGGTTCCGGTCCCGGTCTTGGTTCCGGCCGGCGGCGGCGGGGCTGGTCAGGTGGGCGGAGCGGTAGCGCCAGAGCTGGGCGGGGGTGCCGGCGCACTGGGCGGCGAAGTCGATGAACAGGGCGGCGCCGGGGATGGCTTCCAGGCAGTAGCCGTTGCCGTTCATCAGCACGCCGTCGGGGGTCAGCGACCACTGCTGGCCCTGGAGCGCGTGGTCGCAGTGCTCCAGGGTGACGCCGGAGCCGTTCCCGCCCGCCTCCCAGCACAGGCCGGGGTGACCGAGGGCGCTGATCTGCACCGGCCCGATGGTGGTCCCGCCGCCAGCCCAGGCGCTGAGCTGACCGGCGGATGTCATGATGAGCAGGACCGCGAAGATCCCCAGCCAGCGACCGACCCGCACGCTGCCTCCCCGACGCTTTGTCACAGATAGTGACCGAACGATTACGGTGGCAGCCTACCGGTCAGCGGCGCGTCGCGGCGGCCCAGTCGGTTTCCTCCCTTAGCTTCCGTTTGAGCAGCTTGCCCCCGGGGTTGCGGGGCAGGGGCGTGGCGCTGACCGCGACGAACTGCGGGACCTTGAAGTCGGCGATGTGCTCGCCCAGGTAGCCCAGCACGGCCGGGACGTCCAGGGTGGCGCCGGGCATCGGGACGATCACCGCACCCACCTTCTCCCCCATCATCTCGTCGGGCACGCCCAGGACCGCGGCCTCGTACACGCCCGGCGCGCCCGCCAGAGCGTTCTCGACTTCGACGCAGTAGACGTTCTCGCCGCCGCGGTTGATCATGTCCTTGACTCGGTCGACCAGGTAGACCAGGCCCTCGTCGTCGATCCGGGCCAGGTCGCCGCTGTGCAGCCAGCCGTCGACGAACGCCTCGGCGGTCGCCTCCGGCTTGTTCCAGTAACCGGAGACGATGTTCGGCCCGCGGATGAGCAGCTCGCCGGTGCCGTCCGGGCCCACGTCGTCGAGGCGGACGTCGCACACGGGGGCGGGGAAGCCGAACAGAGTCGGCGTGAGCCACGAACTCGTTCGGTAGAAAGGTCGAGACGCTGGAGGTCTCGGTCAGGCCGAAGCCGTTGCCCAGCCGGGCCTGCGGGAACGCCTTGGCCAGCCGGGCCACCAGGTCGGGCGCGATCGGCGCCCCGCCGTAGGAGACCGAGCGGACCCGGGAGATGTCGGTGTCGGCGAAGGCGGGTGAGTTGATGGCCAGCCAGTAGATGGCCGGCACGGTGACCATGGTGTCGATCTGCTCGTCCTCGATGGCGTGCAGGAACGCGCCGACCTCGAAGGCGGGCATGATGACGGCGGTGCCGCCCACGTAGAAGGCCACCAGCAGCTGACTGTTGCAGCCGGTCACGTGGAACAGCGGGACCGAGATCAGGGTGCGCAGCCCGCCCGGGTCGACTCTGCCAGCTCCGGGGGGGACGACCCCCCCGAGCCCCCCCGGACCCCCGAGGAGCGAGCGGCGGCAGGTCTCGGCGTTGGACAGGAAGTTCTCGTGGGTGGTCACCGCGCCCTTGGGGAAGCCGGTGGTGCCGCTGGTGTAGAAGATCGCGGCCGGGGCGGACGGCTCCTGGTCGTCCACGATCAGCGGGTCGCCGTCGGGCAGCGGGGCACCGGGGAGGAAGACGTGCTTGGCCCCGGAGTCGGTGATCACGTAGTCCGCTTCGGCGTCGGTGAAGCGGGTGTTGACCGGGACGACGATCGCGTCGGCCAGCAGGGCGCCGCAGAAGGCCAGCACCCAGTCGGCGCCGTTACCCAGCCGGATGGCCACCCGGTCGCCGCGCTCGACGCCGTACTGGGCGCGCAGGCCGCCCGCCACATGGGCCGCGCGGTCCCACAGCGACGCGTAGCTCAGCCGCGGGCCGCCGCCGGTCTCGACCACGGCCTCGGCCGGGCCGGACGTCTCGACCGACGAACGGAGCATCTGCACCAGGTTGCGGGGCAGGCCCTCGTAGCGCTTGATGCCGTCGGGGCCGCGGGTGACCCCGGTCATGTCGAAGATGCCGCCTAGCTCGCTGTGGTCAGAGGTGCTCATGCGGCGTCCTTCCGGGTGAAGTAGCGGACCGGGTTCTCGATCATCATGGTGTCGATCTGGGCCTGGGTGACCCCGCCCGCCAGCAGGGCGGGCAGCACGTCGTCGGTGATGTGCTCGAAGTGCCAGTTCGGCGCGGCGGCGGCGCGGGCGGCGTCGTGGGCGGCGCCGAAGTAGTCGATGAAGCAGCTGGCGTCGTGGGACAGGACCATCCGGTCGGCGTAGCCGCGGGAGGCCAGGGCGATGATGGTCTTGACTCGTTCGGCGGTCGGGTTGAAAAGGTCGAGGCCGAAACGGTCCATCCCCAGCGTCACCCCGGTGTCGGCGAGCTCGGTGAGGTAGTCGAGATCGTTGCTGTCCCCCGCGTGCCCGATCACCACCTTGGTGAGGTCGACCCCTTCCTCGCCGAAGATCCGCACCGCGGTCCGGCCGGTCTGGTGCGGGCCCGAGGTGTGCACGGTGATGGGCGCGCCGGTCTCGACGTGGGTGCGGGCGATCGCGCGGGCGATGCGCTCGATCCCGGGCGAGGGCTCCGGGGTCTCCAGGGCGAACTTCAAGAAGGCGGCCTTGACCCCGGTGCCGGCGATGCCGTCGGTGATGTCACCGCTGAAGTCGGTGACCATCGGCTCGGGGACGTCGATCAGGTTGCCGGGGCCGCGGTAGGCGTACTGCTGGGGCAGCTCCTCGTAGACGTACAGGCCGGTGGCCACGATGATGTTGACCGGCGTCTGCTCCGCGATCCGCTGGATCCGGGGGATGTACCGGCCCAGGCCCCAGACGGTCGGGTCGACGATCGTGGAGATGCCTTTGGCGTGCATCGAGTTCAGCTTGGCGATGGCGTCGGCGACCCGGTATTCCTCGTCCCACCAGTCGGCGCCGTAGTTCTGCATGTGCTCGGTGGACATGACGAAGACGTGCTCGTGCATCAGGACCTGGCCCAGGTCGCTCAGCTCGACCGGGCCACGTACGGTCTCCACGGTTGCCACAGATTGGTCCCCTTCCGACATCGCCCGCATTTTGGAAAGTACTGTTGCGGAGCGTCTCAAGGCGTCCATGATCATGTCAACGATCCCGTTATGATCACCGCATGCCCGCGCTCCCCCGGCGCACCGACCGTCGCGGCGGCCACCTCGTCGTCTGCGGTGACGGGCCGTTGTCCTACCGCATCACGGAGGAGCTGACGTCCCGGTACGGCGAGCGGGTGACGGTGATCCTCCCGTCCCGGCGGCTGAACCACGGGCCGCAGATCAGCGCGCTGTCCCGGGTCCGGGTGCTGGAGTATCCCGAGCTGTCCACCCAGGCCTTCACCGACGCGGACGTGCGGTCGGCCCGGGCGGTGGCGGTGGTCTGGCAGGACGACGTGGGCAACCTGCACGCCGGCCTGCGGGCCCAGGAGCTGAACCCCGACCTGCGGCTGGTGCTCGCCATCTTCAACCGGCGGCTCGGCGACCACATCCGGATGCTGTTCCCGGACTGCACGGTCCTGTCCGGGACCGCGATGTCGGCGCCGTCGTTCGTCGCGGCCGCGCTGGGCGAGCCGGCCCCCAGCCACGTCCGGGTGCAGAAGCGCACCCTCTACGTGGCCCGGGCCGACGGCGTGCCGGCCGCCGCGGTGATCTGCGGGCTGGCCGACGAGCCGGCCGGGCCGCGGATGCTGCCGCCCGGGTCGGGTCCCGGCTACCCGGCCGACCTGGTGCTCGCGGTCGCGGACGGGACGCCGCGGGACCCGCTGGCCCGGCGGCGCCACCCGGCCGGGGCGCTGGCCGCGATGCTCCGGCGGCTGGTGTGGAACAAGTTCGGGCTGGTGTTCGGGGTCCTGTTCGGGATCATCGGCATCGGGTTCGCGCTGCTGGCCACCAAGTACTCCGTCAGCGACACGCTGTACCTGGGCGTGATGGACCTGACCGGCTCGGCGCTGACGGAGACGAGCCGGAGCGGGGCCGAGAAGGTCGCGCAGGTGCTGCTGACCGTGGACGGCGTGGCCACCATCCCGGTGATCACCGCGATCGTGGTCGGCGCCCGGCTGACCGGCCGGGTGCGGCGGGCGCCGCGGCCGCCGGGCGGGCACGTCATCGTGGTCGGGCTCGGCAACGTCGGGACCGCGGTGACCGGCCAGCTGCACGACCTGGGCTTCGACGTGGTGTGCGTGGACAACCGGCCGGACGCCCCCGGTATCGGCATGGCCCGCACGCTCGGCCTGCCGGTGGTAATCGGCGACGCGTTCCGCGAGGACACGCTGCGCGCCGCCCAGCTGGACACCTGCCTGGCGCTGGTGTCGGTGACCAGCCAGGACGTCGTGAACCTGGAGACCGCGCTGACCGCGCGGTCGCTCCGTGAGGACCTGCGGGTCGTGCTCAGGCTGACCGACGACGATCTGGCCGAACGGCTCCAGAAGACCATCGGGAACATTACCTCCAGGAGTGTCCCGTACCTGGCCGCCCCGGCCTTCGCCACCGCGATGCTCGAGCACCAGGTGCTGCGCACCATCGCGGTCGGCCGGCACGTGCTGCTGATCGCCGACATCGCTGTCGCCGACCAGGCCGGGCTGGCCGGGAACTTCATCCGCGACACCGAGCAGGACGGGCAGGCGCGGGTGCTGGCGCTGGCCGTCGGCGGCCGGACCACGCTGGACTGGTCTCCGTCCCGGGGCTACCTGCTCGCCGCGGGCGACCGGCTGATCGTCGTGGCCACCCGGCGGGGCCTGACCCGGTTCCTGTCCGCGCGCCTCATATGACGCACCGCGGTTTCGGCTAGTCGTGGTTTGGGCGGTCGCGCGCGGAGCAGGGGATAAACGGACAAGGGCGTCCGATGGAGGCGTAGCGATGCTCCGGATTCCTGGCTGGCGGCGGCTGGCACTGGCCGCGCCGCTGATACTGATCTTCACCGTTCCGGCGTGCACGTCGTCCCCGCCGGAGCACGTGGCCGTGACGGCGCGGCCGGGGATCTCGGCCGGCGACCAGGCGGTGCACCTCGAGGTGACCGGGCTGCACGCGGGCCAGCAGGCGACCCTGCAGGTCACCTCGACCGATGCCCGCGGCGTGCCGTGGAACTCAGCCGCCACCTACCGGGCCGACGCGAAGGGCGTCGTCGACCCCGACCGGGCCGCCCCGCTCTCCGGGAGTTACCGCGGCGTCTCGGGCATGGGCCCGGTCTGGTCCCTGCATCAGTCCGACCCGGCGGCGGCCGGGGCGAGCAACGAGCCCGCGTATTTCTGGAGCGCGAACGAGTCGTTCACGTTCACGGTGACGGTACGGGTGAACGGGGCCAGCGTGGCGCGCACCAGCTTCCAGCGCCGGCTTTCTCCCGTCCCGCTGACCTTCAAGCCGGAATCGCTCGCCGCGGACGGCTTCATCGGCGAGTTCACCCAGCCAGCGGCCGGCCCGCACTCCCGGGCGGCCGTGCTGCTGCTCGGCGGGTCCGAGGGCGGGATGCCGTCCCCGCTGGTGGCCGACCTGCTGGCGGGCCAGGGCTACGACGTGCTCGGCGTCGGCTACTTCGGCCTGCCGGGCCTGCCGTCGACGCTGTCCGGCATCCCGCTGGAGTACTTCGCCAGGGCGCTGCGCTGGCTGGCCCGGCAGCCGGGGGTCGACCCGGCCAAGATCGCCGTTCTCGGCGTCTCCCGCGGCAGCGAGGCGGCCCAGCTGCTCGGGGTGCACTACCCGTCGCTGGTGCACGCGGTCATCGCCTCGGTCCCCAGCGACGTCGCGCTCTGCTCCTATCCCGGCTGCCGCAATGCCGCCTGGACGCTGGGCGGCAAGCCGCTGCCGTACTCGGCGGAGGTCGGCAACCCGGCCCCGGACGACGTCCCGGCCGCGGTCATCCCGGACCAGCGGATCGACGGGCCGGTCTTCCTTGACTGCGGCGAGGCCGACCGGACCTGGCCCTCGTGCCCGTACGCGCGGGCCATCCTCAGCCGCCTGGACCAGGACAACGACCGGTGGGCGCACGTGCTGTACGCCTACCCCGGGGCCGGGCACTACATCGGCACCTTCTTCCCGTACGAGCCGCTGGGGCCGATGGGCCTGGCCGAGTGGGTGCCGAGCGAGGCCGCCATCGCCGAAGCCGAGCCCGGGCTGGTCCAGCACCTGCTCGGCTTCCTGGCCGCCTTCGCGGGTCAGTAGCCGTAGCCTCCGCCTGTGTTGGCGGTCGGCGTGGCGGTCGCGGCCGGGGCCGTGGCGGCCGACTTCGGCTTGAGCTTGATGACGTGCCAGCTGCCCTCGACGCCGTTCCCGGTGACCTGGCCGGGGGCCTTGTCCCCGGCGTAGTAGTAGAGGGGATAGCCGTTGAGGGTGACCTGCTTGACGCCGCCCGGCCGGGTGATGGTGCCGAAGGGGCCGGGCAGGCGTACCCCGGCGGGGGCCTTGACCGCTCCCGTGAGCGGAGGCCAAGCGTGCGCGCAGGCGCCGGTGCACACCGACTTGCCGCTGCCGGGCTTGTCCTCGGTGTAGTAGTACAGCGTCAGGCCCTTGCCGCCGGCCAGCACGGTACCGGCCGTGGTGCGTTCCGCCTTCAGCACGGAGACCTTCGCCGTGGCGCGGACCTTGATGACGTGCCAGGTGCCTTCGGCGCCGTTGCCGGCGGCCTGGCCGGGCGCCTTGTCCTCGGCGTAGTAGTAAATCGGGAAGCCGTTGATGGTGACCTGCTTGACGCCGCCCGGCCGGGTGATCACCCCCAGCGGGCCGGGCATGCGTACCCCGGCCGGGGCCTTGACCGGCGCGGCCAGCGGCGGCCAGGCGGTCGCGCAGCTGCCGGTGCAGACCGACTTGCCGCTGCCCGGCTTGTCCGCGGTGTAGTAGTACAGCGTCAGGCCCTTGCCGCCGGCCAGCACCATCCCGGCCCGGGTGCGCTCGACCTTCAGCGCGGCGGTCTGGACGGCACCCATACCGCCGGTACTGGTGCCGGGAGTGCTGGTGGCCTGGTTGCCGTAGGCGCCGCCCGCCTGCGAGCCGGAGCCCGAGGTGTAACCGGTGGCCTTGCTGCAGGCCGTGGCGGTCAGGGCCACGGTGATCAGTACCGGGATCGCCCATGCTTTCCTACGCGTCATGGTTCTGTGATACGCACATTCGGCCGCGCCCATAGGGCTTGTAACCGGCCGGTAAGGACTTTCGTGGCCGGCTGTCGATGTGGTGCGGGGCCGTTCGACTACGGGGAAAGAACACGAACGTGAAAGGCGGCAGACGATGAAGTACCTTTTCCTGCTCTACGCGGACGCGCCCATACCGGAGCCCGGCACGGCGGAGGCACGCAAGCTGCTCGAGGACTGGACCGAGGCCGAGCAGGCCATGGCGGAGGCGGGCGTGCTGATCGACTGCGCGCCGCTGCACCCGGTGGCGGCGTCCACCACGGTGCGGGTGCGCGACGGCGAGACGCTGCTCACCGACGGCCCGGCGGCCGAGATCAAGGAGGTCTTCGGCGGGTTCACCCTGGTCGAATGCGCCGACCTGGACGAGGCGCTGCGGTGGGCGGCGCGGCTCCCGACCGCGTTCGACGGCAAGGTCGAGGTCCGGCCCGTGCTGCAGGTGCCCGGGGCCTAGGAGCTACCGCTGAGCGAGGAGTACGCGGACCTGCTCCGCGATGGCTGGTGGCCGGCGGTGGCCACGCTCACCAAGATGTTCGGGGACCTCGAGGCGGCCGAGGATGCGGTGCAGGAGGCCTGCCTCCTCGCGGTCGCGACCTGGCCGGTCACCGGGGTGCCGGCTAACCCGGGTTCCTGGCTGACCGGCACGGCGCGGCACAAGGCCCTGGACCGGCTGCGGCGGGAGGGCCGGCGCCCGGCCAAGGAGGCCGAGGCGATGCGGCTGGCCGGCCCCGAGGCTGGAGCGGGGGCGGAGCCGGATGACGAGCTCGGGCTGATCTTCATGTGCTGTCATCCGGCGCTGGATCCGCAGGCGCGGGTGGCGCTGACGCTGCGCTGCGTGTGCGGGCTGGCCACGGCGGAGATCGCGGCCGCCTTCCTGGTGCCGGAGCCGACGATGGCGCAGCGGCTGGTGCGGGCCAAGCGGAAGATCCGGCAGGCCCGGATCGCGTTCCGGGTGCCGCGGGGCGAGGAGCTGACCCGGCGGCTCGGCCCGGTGCTCCGCGTGGTCTACCTGGTCTTCACCCAGGGGCACCGGGCGGCGGGCGGCCAGGCGCTGATCCGCGGGGAGCTGTGCGACCAGGCCATCCGGCTGGCCCGCGCGCTGGCCGCGCGGCTGCCCGGGGAGCCGGAGGCGGCCGGGCTGCTGGCCCTGCTGCTGCTCACCGACGCGCGGCGGGCGGCGCGGCTGGACCGGGGCGGCGAGCTCGTGCCGCTGGCGGACCAGGACCGCGGCCGGTGGGACCGGGACCTGATCATCGAGGGCGAGGCGCGGCTGACCCGGGCGCTGGCGGCCGGGCGGCCCGGCCCCTACCAGCTGCACGCGGCCATCGCGGCCTGCCATTCGTGCGGGGAAGAGACGGACTGGCCTCAGATCGCCGCGCTGTACGGGGAGCTGGCCCGCTACGAGCCGACGCCGGTGACCGAGGCCAACCGGGCGGTGGCGGTCGCGATGGCCGGCCGGCCCGCCGCCGGGCTGGCCATCCTCGACCCGCTCGGGACCCGGCTGGGCGGCTGGCCGCAGTTCCACATCGCCCGGGCCGAGTTGCTGCGGAGACTGGAGCGGCCCGCCGAGGCCCGCGAGGCGTACCGGGCGGCGCTGCGGCTGGCGCTGCCGGGGCCGGAACGGGCCTTTATCGAGGGCCGCCTGGCGGAGCTGTTACAGATGGTGCGCCTGAGGCGGCGGCGAGCGCTATGAAACCGGACTTTCAGCGCGTTCTGGCGCGGTGAATCCCCGGTTTCATGCGGTTTTGGGGGGCGCGCGCGGGCGCGGGGGGCGGCGCGGGGCGGGGGGCGGCGCGGGGCGGGGGGGCGGGGCGGGGGGCGGCGCGGGGGCGAGTGGGGGGTGGGGCGGGGTGTTAGTTGGTGGCGATGGCGGACAGGATGTCGAGGCGGGCGGCGCGGCGGGCGGGCCAGGTGGCGGCGATCAGGCCGAGGACGGCGGACAGGAGGAGGAAGATCGCCAGGCTGGAGACGGGGACGACGGTCTCGGTGATGCCCTGCTTGCGCAGCGAGGCGACCAGGGCCAGGCCCAGCGCGGTGCCGATCACGATCCCGACGATGGCGCCGAAGATGGCCAGGATCACCGCCTCGGACCTGACCATCGTGCGGACCTGGCGGCGGCGCATGCCGACCGCGCGCAGCAGCCCGATCTCGCGGGTGCGCTCGAACACCGACAGCATGAGCGTGTTGACGATCCCGATGAGCGCGATGATCACGGCCAGGCCGAGCAGGGCGTAGACCAGCCCGAGCAGCTGGTTGACGTTGGCCGCCTGGGCCTGCTCGAACTGGGCCCGGGTCTGGACCTGGAGGTTCGGGTACTGGGCCAGCGCCCTGGTGATGGCGGCATCGGCGCTGGCGCCGGTGGTGCGCAGGAGCAGGCCGGCCGGGGGCCGGGCGGAGTAGTGCTGGAGGAAGAACGCGGCGCTCACCACGTAGCTGCCGATCAGCGCGTTGGCCTGGTAGATGCCGCCGACGCGGAGCGTGGTCCGGCCGGTCCGGGTGAACCGGGCCTGGATCCGCTCGCCCACGGCCAGGTGCTGCGCGGTAGCGGTGGTGGTGTCGATGAGCAGCTCGCCGCGGGCCAGGGCCGCCGCCGAGCCCGCCGTCATCCGCAGGATCACCGTGTCGGCCAGGGCGGCGGTGGAGACCGCGGTGAGGGTGGTCAGCGTCTGCCGGAACTCGAACCGGCCCTCGTAGAAGGCGGTCGTGGCGGTGACGCCGGGCACGGCGGCGGCGGTGGCCGCGGCCGTGCCGCTGAGCTCGCCCGAGCCGCTGGGGGTCACGATGAGGTCGGCGCTGATGGCCTGGTCGGCGCTGGCGGTGGCCGACCGGGACACCGAGGCGCCGAAGGTGGCCATGGCGGAGACCAGGGCCAGCCCGATCATCAGGGCGGCCGCGGTCTGCGCGGTGCGCCGCGGGCTGCGCATGGAGTTCTCCCGGCCGAGCTTGCCCGCCACGCCGAGCGTGCGGGCCAGCGGGCGGCCGAGCACGCTGGCGAGCGGGCGCGCGATGGCCGGGGACAGCATGGTCACGCCGAGGAACAGCCCGGCCGCGCCGATGCCGACGAGCCGGATGGCCGACTCGGCCAGTCCGGTAGCCAGCATGGCCACGCCGGCCAGGGCCAGGGCCGCGCCCCAGACCAGGCGGCGCCGCAGCGAGGCGCCGGCGATCGGCTGGCGGTCGTCGAGCGCCACGACCGGGGGGATGCGCACGGCGCCGCGGGCCGGGCCGATGGCGGACACCACGGTTACCACGGTGCCGGTGGCCAGCCCGACCAGCACGGTCCGCGGCGCGAACACCAGCGGTTCGGGGGGAAAGCTGATGCCGAACCCGCGCAAGAGCGCCTCCAGGCCGAGCGCGGCCAGCACCCCCAGGCCCAGCCCGATCACCGAGGACGCGAAGCCCGTGATGGCCGCCTCGGCCAGGACCGAGCCGAAGACCTGGCGGCGGCTGGCCCCGACGATCCGGAGCAGGGCCAGCTCCCGGGTCCGCTGCCCGACGATGATCGAGAACGTGTTGTAGATGGTGAACGCCCCGACGAACAGGGAGATGAAGGCGAAGACGAGCAGGGCGGTGGAGAAGAACGACAGCGACCGGTCGATCGAGCTGGTGTTCTCGGCCGCCACGGTCTGCCCGGTGACGACCTCGGTTCCCGGCGGCAGCGCCCGGGTGATGGCCCGCTGCACCGCGGCCTGGCTGGCGCCCGGGGAGGTCAGCACGTTGATGTCGTCGAGCTGGCCCGGGCGCAGCGCGAGGGCCTGCGCGGTCGGCAGCGTGAACGCGGCCAGCGTGGCCCCGGCCAGGTTGCTGGCCGTGCCGAACTGGACGATGCCGGTGATGGTGAAGGTCCGCGGCGCCCCCACCGACAGCACCCGGACGCGCTGGCCCACGCCGAAGCCGTACTTCTGCGCCGTGCCGGCGTCCATGGCCACGTCGTCCGGGCCGGCCGGCGGGCCGCCCGCGACCAGGTGCAGCGCCGACAGCTGCGGATAGGGGTCGAAGCTGACGCCCAGGGTGGGCGCGCCGCCGGTCGCGATGGCCTTGCCGTCGCGCGCCACGAACTGGGCGTACCCCTGGACCTGGCCGTCGGCGACCGCGACGCCGGGCACCCGGCGGACGGTGCCCAGCACCGACTCGGGCAGCGGGTTGCGGGTCGCGTCGCCGCCGCTGCCGAGCTGGGCCGCCCCGCGGACCTGGAAGTCGACCTTGGCGTAGATGGTGCCGAACAGCGTGTTGAACGTGCTCTGCAGGGTGTCGGTCAGGACGAACGTCCCGGAGATGAACGTGACCCCGAGGATGATCGCCAGCGCGGTCAGCGCCAGCCGGAGCTTATGGGCCAGCAGGCCCTTGAGGGTGACGTTGCGCACCTAAAGACCCCCCGACCTCAATCACTGAGCGTGCGCATGCGCTCGAGGACCGAGTCGGCGGTGGGCTGGCCCAGCTCGCTGACCACGGTCCCGTCGGCCAGGAAGACCACCCGGTCCGCGTAGGCGGCGCCGCGCGGGTCGTGCGTCACCATCACCACCGACTGGCCGAGCTCGCTGACCGACTGCCGCAGGAAGGTCAGGACGTCGGCCGAGGAGTTCGAGTCGAGGTTGCCGGTGGGCTCGTCGGCGAAGACCAGATCCGGCTGGTTGATCAGGGCCCGGGCGCACGCCACCCGCTGCTGCTGGCCGCCGGACAGCGCGCCGGGCCGGTGGGTGAGGCGGTCCGCGATGCCCAGCTGCCGCACCAGGTAGCCGAGCCACTCCCGGTCCACCTTGGTCCCGGCCAGGTCGGCCGGCAGCGTGATGTTCTCGGCCGCGGTCAGCGTCGGGACCAGGTTGAAGGACTGGAAGACGAAGCCGATCTTGTCGCGGCGCAGCCGGGTGAGCCCGGCGTCGTCCAGCCGGCCCACCTCCTGGCCGCCCACGAACGCCTGCCCCGACGTGGGCCGGTCCAGGCCGGCCATGCAGTGCATGAGCGTCGACTTGCCCGAGCCCGAGGGACCCATCACGGCGGTGAACCGGCCCCGCTCGATGGTGACGTTGACACCGGCCAGGGCGCGCACGGCCGCGGGCCCGGAGCCGTAGGTCTTATGGAGGTCCACGGCTCGGGCCGCGGGACCATCCTTAGTACCGTCCACTCGTACCCATTATGGCGACACCGGCAGGCGGCGTGAGGGGGGAGCGGGGCGGGGAGGAAGATCGTTCGTTAGATAAAAATGCCCGCGGCGGGCGCGGCCCCGCACGTTGGCGAGGCCGCGCGCCGCCTTGGACACTACGCGCCCGGACGGAGAGCGCGAGCTTAGTAGCCGTAACCTCCGGCGCTGGCGGACTTGGTCGCCTTAGCCGAGACCTTAGCGGCCGCGGCGGCCGGGCTCGGGGTGGAACCGCTGACGGTCATCTCCCACCACAGGCCGCCGGAGGCGTTGAGGCCGTTGCCCTTGTTCTGGCCGGGGGACTTGTCGCCGGAGAAGGTGTACAGCGGGTGGCCGTCGTAGGTGGCCTGCTTGCTGCCGTCGGACCGGGTGATCGTGCCCAGCGTGCCGGTCACGCCAGAGCCGGCCGTCAGCGGGCCGGCGACCGCCGGCCAGAAGGTGAGGCAGGAACCCGAGCACTTGGACGTGGTAGGGGTGTCGATAGCGAACCAGTACAGGACGTCCCCCTTGGCGTCGGTCAGCACCTGCTGGCCGCCGACGGTCGTCTCGGACACGGTGCTGCCGCCCGCGGCGGCGGGCGCGGAGGCAGCCGCGCTGCTGCTCCCGGCGGCGGCCGGGGTACTGGCCGCCGTCGAGCTACTGCCCGAGCTGCTACAGGCGGAAACGGTCAAGGCGAGGGCAGCCAGGCCGGCCACTCCCCATATCTTCTGCATTTCGGATGTCTCCCCTTCGCATGCAATGATCTCCCGTTAGAGAGCACGTGCCGACGGGGGCTTCAGTTCACTTTGGTTCAGATTTCAAGGAAATCGGCGGGTCAGTGGGAAGGGCCACCGCCGATGAGATGGCCGACCGCGAACGTGATCGCGACGGCGATCGCGCCCAGGCCGAGCTGGCGCAGGCCCGAGCGCAGCACCGGCCGGCCGGTCAGCCGGCCGACCACCATGCCCCCGGCCAGCAGGGCCGCCGCGGCGACGGCGAGGGACGCGACGAGGGCGCTGCTGGTTCCGGATAGGCCGGCCAGGTAGGGCAGCAGCGGGATGAGCGCGCCGACGGAGAACGCGAGCAGCGACGAGAAGCCCGCGAGCAGGGCGGACGGCAGCTCGAACGGGTCGACGCCGAGTTCCTCGCGGGTGTGCACGCGCAGCGCGGTGTCCGGGTCGGCCGAGACCGCCGCGGCCATCCGCGCCGCCGTTTCCGGATCGGCGCCGTAGCCCGCGAAGTACTCCGCCAGCTCGGCCTGCTCGGCGTCGGGGAAACGGGCGAGCATGGAACGTTCGGTGCTGACCTCGGCGTGGACCAGTTCATTTTGGTTGGTCACCGAGATGTACTCCCCCGTGCCCATGGAGAAGGCGCCGGCGACCAGCGCGGCCACGCCGGTGAGGATGACCGTGTGCGCGCTGACCCCGCCGCCGCCCAGGCCGGCGATCAGCGAGGTGTTGGTGACCAGCCCGTCCACCGCGCCGAACACCGTCGGCCGCAGCCAGCCGCCGGAAACGTCGCGGTGCCGGTGCGACCAGCCGGCCGCGAGCGCCGCCTGCCGGATCGCATGCCCAGGTTCATGCATCTCCTCGCTCACGTGCTGGATTATCCTCCGGCTGGTTAGGGCTGGCGTCGGAGGAGGCCGGCGGGTATTGGTAGCAGGATGACCCCGGCTGCCTCGGCGATGAGCAACGGTCCAGGCCAGGCAGGTGGATCAGGTGGAATTTCTCGGCGAAATCGATCAAGGGCACATGGGGATGCGCGAATATTCGCTGCGGGGTGGTTCGGTCAGTGGAGTCGCGCGGGTTGGTGACACGGTGCGGCGGCGGGCTGGTGTCCGGGCCGGGTTCGTCCATGAGCTGCTTGGGTTTTTCCAGCGGTCGGGCTGGTCGGGGGCTCCGCGGTTTCTCGGCTTCGACGAGCGGGGGCGCGAGATTCTGAGCTTTATAGACGGCGGTGGCGGTGCTGGTTCTCGTGGGGTGGGGCTGCGGCCGGTGGCGTTCATTGACTGGGACCTGGCCGGTCCGGGGCGGCGTATCCATGACGTAGCGCACGTGTGCTGGCAGTACCTGGGGCTAGGGCCCGGCGCGGAAACGGAGCTGGCCGCCCGCCGCATCCGGCTGATCTGCGACGCGTACCGGCTCGAGGGCCGGGAGGAGATCGTGGACGTGATCATGTGGTGGCAGGACCGGTGCTGGCGGGGCATCGAGGCTGGTGCGGAGGCGGGCGATCCGGCCATGGCGGGGTTGCGTGACCGGGGGGCGGTGGGTGACGTGCGAGCCGCCTGGCGGTGGGTGGCGGAGCATCGTGGTGAGCTAGAACGGCGATGATGTCTGGTGGTCCCTCTGACATCACAGAACTCATGGTGACCGCGGCTACCAATTTCGCAGGCTCGCGCTTATTTCTGAGGAAATGTCGTAGGCGGGCGATAGGGTCGAATTCTGAAGCTAGAAAGTGCCTTGGACAGGGATAGAGCGGCCAAGGCTAGCTAATAGATCATCTGTGGCCCCGGAGGGAGGTGACCCGGTATGAGTGCGGCCCCTGTCTTTGCGAGCGCGAGTGAGGCGGTGGAGATGGCGCGGGCGGCGCTGGGTTACCTGGCTTCCGCGGATGCGACGGGGTTGTCGGCGCAGGAGCAGGCGGGTTGCCTGCGGGGGCTGGAGCGGGTTACCTCGGTCATCAGCGCGGCGAGGTCTTCGGTGCTGGGGGCGTTCACGGTCGGCAAGGGGTATGCCGCGGACGCGGATTACAGCCCGCGGGCGTGGCTGATCCATAAGACCGGGGTCACCCGGGGTGCGGCGGTGTCGTATACGGCGTGGGCGAAGCGGGCGATGGCGCATCCGCAGGTGTTCGGGGTGCTGGCGGCGGGGGATGTCTCGGAGTCGTTCGCGCGGACGGTCTGCGTCTGGACGGACAAGCTGCCCCGGGAGTCGCGGGATGCGGCGGATGCGATCTTGATGGGGGCGGCGGTCGCTGGTGTGGGCCTGCGGGATCTGGCGGTGCTGGCCAGTGAGATGCTGGCCCGGTCGTGGCAGCCGGATGAGCGGGACCCGGCAGCCGGGCCGCAGGACCAGGGCGGGCAGCCGGAGGGTGACCCGGGTACCGGGGCTGGCGCCGATGGCGGGAGTGATGCCGGTGCGGATCCGGACAGCCCGCCCGGCGACGGCGGGAACGGCCGTCCGGACGGCGGGTTGCCGGATGGGGTGTTCGAGGACCGGGCGCTGAAGCTGCTCATCACGTTCCAGGGAGCCGGGGTACTGCACGGGGACCTGACCCCGGAGTGCGCGGAGATCGTGCACACCGTGCTGGACGCGCTGGCAGCACCGGCGGGCCCGGAGGACACCCGGGATCAGGGGCAGCGGTATCACGACGCTTTGCAGGAGGCGATGACCCGGCTGATCGCGTCGGGGCTGCTGCCGGAGCGGGCCGGGCAGCCGGTCAAAGCCTGGGTAAATATCTCGCTGGCGGACCTGATGCTGCTCGATGGCAGCTCGGCGCTGCTGGAGCAGTGGACGGAGCGGCTGCGGGGCCGGTGGGTGTCGCATCGTGCGGCGGGCTCGGCGGGGAGCGGCGGGGGCGGGGATAACGGCGGGGCGTGGCTGGACGGGGACGCGGCGCAGGCGATCACCTGCGATGCGGTCCTGGCGCCGGTGGTGACCGGGGACGTGGACCCCGGCGCGTTCGATGACCTGGTCCGGCTCTGCGTGGAGTTCGACAAGCTCCGGCACGGCCAGGACCGGGCCGGCGGCGGCACCTCGGCGGACAGCGGCGCCTCGGCGGACAGCGGCGGCAGCCCCGGCGACCCGGACTGCAGGCACCGGGAACTCCTGCGGCCAGGGTCGGCCCGGTCCAGCATCGCCTGGCCCGGCACCGGCCGGTCCCGCGAAGCCCTGGAGCAGGCGATCGTCGGCCAGGCCGCCGCGCTGCTGTCCGGGCCCGGCGGGCTCGCCTCGTTCCTGCGGCGGGAACTGCTCGGCGCCCGGCTGTCGGGGCCGAGCCTGCCGCTGGACATCGGGCACAGCGACACCGTCCCCGCCTCGATCCGCAACGCCGTCAGGCTCCGCGACCGGCATTGCCAGTGGGCCGGCCGCTGCGACCAGCCCGCCGCCGCCTGCGAAGTCCACCACACCCGCCACAAAGCCAACGGCGGCAAGACCAGCCTCAAGGACTGCGTCCTGCTCTGCCGGTTTCATCACCAGATCGTCATCCACCGGTGGGGCTGGACCCTGGTCGTGAACCCCGACGGGACCACCACCGCCTGGAACAAGGACAAGACCAAGGTGCTGCACAGCCACAGCCCGCCAGCCCGGGCCGGGTAGCCCGCCCGGGGGCGAAGCCGAGTCGGAGGACGTTAATCCCGCGATCGTCTATAGACTCGATGTATAGTCTCGGTGTACTGTCGAGATATGAGCGTTCCTATGACTCTGCTCGGCCTGCTCGAGCGGAAGCCGAGTTACGGCTATGACCTGAAGCGCGACTATGACGGGTTCTTCGGGCGCGGCAAGCCGCTGCAGTTCGGCCAGGTGTACGCGACGCTGGCCCGGCTCGCCCGGGACGGAAAGGTGGCCGCCGGGGAAAGTGAGCCCGGCGGCGGCCCGGACCGGAAGCGCTATTTCATCACCGAGGCCGGGGTGGCCGAGGTCGATTCCTGGCTCGCCGAGGTGGCCGAGCCCGAGCCGCATCTGCAGGCCGTGCTGTTTACCAAGGTGGTCCTGGCGCTGTTGCTCGACCGGCCGGCTGAGGGCTATCTCGACGCCCAGCGCGCGGCGCACCTGCAGCGCATGCGCGAGCTGACCGCGCTCAAGCGGGAGGGCGGCCCGCTCGACATGTACCTGGCCGACTACGGCCTGTTCCATCTGGAGGCTGACCTGCGGTGGATCGACATGACCGCCGCCCGGCTCGACATGCTCGCTGAGGAGGTCCGGCGATGAACGGGAACTGCGTGCTGGAGGCACGGGAGATCGTCAAGTCGTTCGGCTCGACGCCGGCGCTACGCGGGGCCAGCGTGGCCGTGGGACGCGGGGAGATCCTCGCGATCATGGGGCCCAGCGGGTCCGGGAAGTCGACGCTGCTGCACTGTCTGGCCGGGATCCTGGTGCCCGACGGGGGCGAGGTCTTGTTCGACGGCCAGCGGATCGACACCATGAAGGAGAACCCGCGCAGCGCGCTGCGGCGGGACAGGTTCGGGTTCGTGTTCCAGTTCGGCCAGCTCGTGCCGGAGCTGACCGCCGAGGAGAACGTGGCCCTCCCGCTGCTGCTGGGTGGCGCCCGGCGGGCCGAGGCGGTACGTAAGGCCCGCGAGTGGTTTCCCCGGCTCGGTCTCGACGGCCTGGAGCGGCACCGGTCCGGGGAGATGTCCGGCGGGGAAGCGCAGCGGGTCGCTCTGGCCCGCGGCCTCGTGGCCGATCCCGAGATCCTGTTCGCCGACGAGCCGACCGGCTCGCTGGACTCGCTGGCCGGCGAGCGGGTGATGGACCTGCTGACGGCCGCCGTCCGCGACCGGGGTACCACCGTCGTGCTGGTCACCCACGAGCCGCGGGTGGCCGCCTACGCCGACCGCGAGATCATCGTCCGCGACGGCACCGTCAGCACCACGCCTGCCGCGCCCGCGGTCTCGGCCGCGGCTAGGGGCAGCTCATGATCAGGCTCGCGGTCCGGCTGACCCTCCACGGCGGCCGGGAGGCCATCACCAGGCTCGTGATCACCGCTGTCGCGGTGGCGCTCGGCGTCGGCCTGTTGCTGGCCGCGCTGGCCGCGAGCAACGCGATCGACGCGCAGGCCCTGCGTACCGGATGGTTTGACATCACCGGCGGCCCGTACGTGCCAGCCATCCCCGCCGACCCGAACGCGCACGTCCGGGCAGGGACGGGCGGCAGCCCGGAATGGTGGCTCTCCTCCTACGACGCGTACGGCGGCCAGCCGATCGACCGCGTCGACGTGGCCCCGCTGGGACCGCACGCACCGGTGCCACCCGGCATCACGCGGCTGCCCGGGGCCGGGCAGTACTACGCCTCTCCCGCGCTGGTCGCGCTGCTGCACTCGGTGCCGGCCAGCCAGCTTGCCAACCGATATCCCGGCCACCTGATCGGCACGATCGGCCCGGCCGCACTCCAGTCGCCCGGCTCGCTGGTCATCATCATCGGCCGGGCCCCCGCCCAGATCGCCCACGCGGCCGGCGCCGCCCGGGTTACGAGCATCTTCACCGGCCGCGACCCGGTCACCAGCACCCAGGGGATCACCGCCGTGCTCGGCATCGTGGCGATCGCCCTGCTATTCCCGGTGCTCGTGTTCATCAGCACCGCGACCCGCCTGGCCGCGGCCCGCCGCGAGCAGCGGTTCGCCGCGATGCGGCTGGCCGGCGCGACCCCGCGGCAAGTTTCCGTGATCGCGACCGTCGAAGCCGCTACCGCGGCGATCGCCGGCACCGTGGCGGGGTTCGGGCTGTTCTTCATCTTCCGGCCCGAGCTGGCCAAGATCCCCTTCTCTGGCCAGGCGTCCTATACCGGCGACTTGCGGCTCAGCCTGCTCACGATCGTCGTAGTGGCGCTCGGCATCCCGGCGGCGGCGGCCGTAGTCGCGCATGTGGCGTTGCGCCGGGTGCGAATCTCCCCGCTCGGGACCGCGCGGCGGGTCCGCCGTCGGCGGCCGGGCGCCTGGCGGACGGTCCCGCTGCTCGCCGGGATCGGCGAGCTGGTCTACTTCACCGTGTTCGGGAAGCCCAAGACGGTGAACGGGCAGCTCTGGGCCTACCTCGGCGGCGCTGCTCTGACCGTCGTCGGGCTGGTCATCGCGGGGTCGTGGTTGACCATGGCCGGCTCGGCGCTGCTGGCCCGGCGCGCCAGCGGGCCTGCCGGACTGCTCGCTTCCCGGCGGCTCGCCGACGACCCGAAGGGGGCGTTCCGCGCCATCAGCGGACTGATCATCGCGGTCTTCACCGCTACCGTCGCGGTCGGCATCATCACCTCGATGACCGAGAACCATGCCCTGCAGACGTTCGGCGCGGCCGGGCAGAACATCTTGGTTACCGGTCTCACCGGCCCACGCAACATACAGGATCCGGACGCCGCGCCGGGCGGGGTCATCATCTCAGCGGCGCAGATCGGACGCCTGCGCGCTGTGCCAGGCGTGAGCTCGGTCGTGGTGAGCTATGCCCCTGCGGCCGGAACAAAGGCGGATAACCTGGTCGCCTGCTCCCAGCTGGCCCAGCTGCCCGCGCTCGGCAGCTGCCCCCCGGGGGCTTCGGTGGCGAACTTCGACCTGCAGCCATTGGGGTCTACCCATACACGCCACATCCGGGTCTGGCCGGCCGTGTCCATGTCGGCCGACCGTCTCAACCGTCTCCCCGCATCGGGACTGCTGGTCGGCACCGACGGGTCCACCACCACGCTCGAGACGGCGCGGACGATGATCGAGACCGCGTTTCCGCTCCAATCCTCTCCGGTCACGATCTTCGACTCGCAGGGGCAGCGGCAGCTGGCCGCCTGGGAGCAGCTCGCGAACGTGGTGATCCTGGCCGGCCTGCCGATCGCCGGGTGCAGCCTGGCCGTCGGTGTCGTCGCCGGGCTGACCGACCGCAAGCGCCCGTTCAGCCTGCTCCGGCTGGCCGGCACCCCGCTCGCGCTGCTGCGCCGGGTGGTGGCGCTGGAGTCCTCGGTGCCGCTGCTGGCGGTGGCGGTCGTCTCGGCGGGCCTGGGCCTGCTGGTCGCCCAGCTGTTCCTGCACTCTCAGCTCGGACTGAACCTGCGGCCGCCGGGGGCCGCCTACTACGGGTTCGTCGCGGGCGGGGTGCTGCTCTCACTGGGGATCATCGCCGCGACGCTCCCGCTGCTGAGCCGGATCACCGGCCCGGAGGCGGCGCGGAGCGAGTAGGTCACGCTCCAGTACGGGGGCCGGGGCTAGGCCTGCACCCGGGCGGCGCGGGCGCCGCGCGCGGCGCTGACCGCGGTGACGACGGCGGAGGCCACGACCAGCACCAGGTAACCGGCCACGATGGCGGGATGGTGATAGCCGGCGAAGGAGCGTGCCCACAGGCACAGGCCGGTGGCGGCGACCACGATCGCCGCCGCGGCCACCGCGGTGACCGCGGCCGAGACCCCGGCGGCGACTGCGGCCAGGCGCAAGGCTGGCCCCCGTGGCCGCAGCCTGCGCAGGGCCACGCCGGGGCCGGCCGCGGATACCGCCGCCGCGACGAAGCCGGCCAGCGTGAGGCCGGCGAACCCAGCCGGGCTGACCCCTTGCGGGCCGCCGGCCAGCCGAGCCGCCAGGGCCAGGCCGGCCAGGTAGGCGAACGGGGTGATCACCGGGAGGAACAGGTAGGCCAGGTCCCTGGCCCGCTGTTCGCGCCGGGCACGGCGCAGCATCAGCAGCCATAGCGGCAGCCCGCCGAGGCCGGCCACCAGGGCCGAGACGGCCAGCGCGACGTCGAAGACGACGTACGCCCAGCTGATTACGGGGTAACCCGCCGGGGTGAAGCCCTGGAGCTGGGTGAGCTGGGCGAAGACCAGGCCCAGGCCAGCCAGCATGGACCAGGACATCAGGGCCGTGGCCAGGCTGGCTCGCATCCGGGCCGGCCGGTCATGCAGGTGGCCCGGCGGGCGGAACCAGGCAGGCAGCGCGTGCCCGGCGACGCTGGCCACCGGGCCCAGGCGACCGCCGGAGTCCTCGATCAGCGCGAGTACCTCGCCGGAGTAGCGGGCCCGCCATGACGGCGGGTAGAGGGCGAGCGCCATGCGGGCCAGGAAGGAGCGAGCCGGGAAAAGCCGGGCCGGGCGGCGGGAGCCGGCTCGGTCGCGGTCCGGGTGGCGGGGGTCCATGGGGTCGACGTGGCCGCTCATGCGCTCACCCAGCCGGGGCGGGTGCTCAGGCGTCGTCTGGCGACCGAGGCGACCTGGCTCATGCGCTCCGATTCCTGGGCTAGGACTTCGGCGCCGGCCATCGTGATGCGGTACGGGCGGCGGCGGTCGTCCGACTCGAGCGGCTCGATCAGGCCGCGCGCCTCCAGCCGGGCGATGACCGCGTAGAGGGTGCCCGCGCTGAGGCGGACGCCCATGGTCTCCGCTACGTCCTGGGTGATCGCGTAGCCGTGCCTGGGCTCGTCGGCCAGGCTGGCCAGCACGAGCAGCGGCGGGTCGGCCCATCGGTCCAGCCTGTCAGTCACGTCTGCCTCCGGTTCTCGGTTATGACGCCTCACACTATAGCGTTACCGGATATACCGCAAGGCGATATAGCGCACTGCGTTCTTGAGGGGGGTGTTGTAGAGCGAGGGGCGTGGCGTAGGCCACGGTCCGGGAGACGAGCCGGTCGATGTCGTAGAGCCGGTACTTCAGGACGGCCACGGCCATGCAGACCGGGAGCGAACACCGCCACCACCACGCTCACGCTGCCGGCCGCGCCGGCCACGCCGGACCTGGGCAGGGCGATCGTCAGCGCCAGGCAGGCGCCGACCACGACGGACCCGCCCAGCAGCCACTTGAGCTGCTGGCGGCGCTCGCCGGATGAGCGCCGGTAGCTGGCCGCCTGGCCGGCCAGCGACACCGGCCAGCTAGCCGCGATCGTGACCAGCACCGCGGTCTGCACCGCTCCCCACCAGGCGGCCGATCCGGACGGATCCGACAGGACCCGCAGGTTCCCCGACGGATCGACCTGGACGTCATGCTGGACGATCGCGCTGACCGTGAAGCCGTAGGCGCCGGCCATCCAGACCAGGGCCACGGCCAGGTAGATCCGCAGCAGCCAGCGCAGCCGCGGGGACGGCAGGCGGCCGTCGGGGAAGAGCAGGACGGCGAGGCCGATCAAGATGACCGCCACCGACCAGGCGGGCTGGGCGAGCAGCGCGACCCAGCCGAACGGGAGGGCTTGGTGCAGCCGGTAACGGGCCACCACGTAGAAGCTGGCGACCTCGCTCAGGGCCGACGAGAGCGCCAGGCCGAGCAGGATCCAGCCGAGCCGGTTGCCCCGGTTTGCGCCAGGCCAGGACCGCGCCCACCACCCCGAACGGGACGGGCAGCCAGATCGGGGCGCCGCCGCTGCCCGCGAGGACACTCTGGCGGGCCAGGGCGGCCAGCGGGAACTCGGCGGCCAGCAGCGCCAGCAGCAGCGCGGCCGTGACCAGGGCCAGGATGGTCCGCCTCATGGTCGCACGGTACGCCAGGAGCGTTCCGAAAACGTTACCGCGGGCACCGTATGCTCGTCGGGTGAAAGGCTCAGTGACCGTTCGTATCGCGGCTCCGCCGGACCGGGTCTGGGACCTGGTCAGCGACGTGACCCGGATCGGGGAGTTCAGCCCCGAGACGTTCGAGGCGCAGTGGCTGGACGGCGCGGACGGCCCCCGGCCCGGGGCGCGCTTCCGCGGTCACGTCAAGCGCAACGGGCGCGGGCCGGTGTACTGGACGACCTGCACCGTGACCGCGGCCGAGCCGGGGCGCGAGTTCGGGTTCAGCGTCGCCGGCCTGGGCGGCGCCACCGCCAACACCTGGCGGTACTCGCTCGAGCCGGCCCCTGACGGCACGGACGTCACCGAATCCTTTGCGATGCCCGCGACGCTGGTGAACCGCCTCTACTGGACGCTGGCCGGGCCCGCGCGGCTGCGCACCAACCTCGACGGGATGCGGGCCACGCTGGAGCGGATCAAGGCCGTGGTGGAGCAGGAATAGTAGTCGAGGGCCGGCACGCCTAGGCCGGGGCTCACGGCAGGGCCGCGATGTGGTCGGCGGTGGCGAGCATCTCGCGGGCGACGGGCTGCAGGCCGATCATGGTGAGGGCCAGGCCGGTCGCCACCCGGTCGGCCGCGCCCCACTCCCATATCGCGCTGGCGTCGAGGTCGCAGCGCCGGGCCAGCCAGCGGGCGCGGGCCCAGGGGTCGCCGTGGCGCAGTTCAACCGGGTCCTCGCGCATGAGCACGCCCAGGTCGCATTCGGCCTCGGCGAGCACGCCGTCCGGGTCGACCAGCTTGAAGCCGGCCGGTTCGTGGGGGTGGGAGGGTTCCCGGGGGTGGAGGGGGGCCCGGGGGTGGAAAGGGGCCTGGGTGCGGGAGGAGGCCTGGGCGCGGAGGGCTTCGAGGATGTTCCACTGGTGGATGTCGCCGTGCACGAGGACAGCTCGTTCGGGATCATGGGCGTGGGCGCGCCGGGCCGCGCAGGCGGTGGCGTGCTCGACGGCGCGTTCGGTGCAGGGGCGGCCGAGGGCGGTCCAGGTCGGCTCGATGTAGCCGATGAGCTGGCGAGCCTTGTCCGCGCCGGACGGAAGACCGCAATCGGGTGCGGAGCGCCACACGCGGACGGCGGTGGCGCACAGGATCTCGAGCCGCCGGGCTAGCGGCAGGCTCAGTTCGTGCAGGGGGCGGCCGAGCCGCTCGAGGAGGAGCGCGCCGCGGGCCTCGTCGGCCCGGAGCAGCCGGGCGCAGCCGTCGCCGGCGGCCAGCCGCAGCACCGTGATCTCGCGCCGGGCGTGGTCGCCGGGGCGCGGGATCATCAGCTTCAGCACCGCGGCGGGACCGGGCCCCGAGGCCGCCGCGACGAACGCCTCGGTGGCGTCGGGGAAGGGGCGCCCGACCGTGATGCCCCAGTCGCGTTCGAGGCTCGCGATCAGGCCGGGGAGTTCGTCCAGCCAGGCCGCCGCCCCGGCCGTTAGCGCCTTGTTCCTGACCACCTCGGGAACGAGCACGGGCTCCAGGGTACGGCGGACGGGAGGGGGTGGGGGTAGACGGGAACGGAAGGGGGGCAGGGGGCAGGGTTACGCGGGCAGGGGTGGGCTACGCGGGCAGGACGGCTACGGGGGTGGTGGTGGGCTGGGTGGTGCCGCCGGAGGGTTCGACGGTGATGCCGATGCGGTCGCCGGGGGTGACGGCATCGGCCACGAGCTGGGTGTCCTGGAGCAGGCCGACCGAACGGGCGCTGGCGGCGGTGCCGGCCGGGCCCATCACCCAGACCTGGTAGACGCGGCCGGAGGGCAGGGCGGCCATCCCGGTCGCGCTGACCACGGCTTCGCGCAGCTTGGCCGAGGTGACCACGGTGACGTTGCCGCCCTGGCGGCTGCGCCCGGTCTCGACGTGGGCGTCGGAGGCGGTGACCACGCGGGCGATGGCGGCGCCGCTGGCCCGGACCGAATCGAGCTGGTGCTGGGTGGAGACCTGATCGACGCCGAGGATGGCGGCGGCGGCCACGCTGGCGGCCGCCGCGGCGACGGCCATCCGCCGCGGCCAGGAGTCCAGCGGGGCCCAGGAGAGCCGCTTGGCGGGCCGGCCCGAGGTTCGCCCGGAGCCCCGGGAGCCCTGGGAGTCGCGGGAGTCCCGGCGGGCGAACAGCTTCTCGACCTGGAAGCGCCGCTCGCGCACGGCCCGGTGGCGGGGCAGCGGCGGGAGCTGCCTGGTCTGGTAGGTGGCGGCCAGCACCCGCTGCTCCATCCGGGCGGGCGGGGCGACGGCGCGGGCCAGGGCCAGCCGGGCCGCGGTCTCGCGCAGGCCGCGGACCTCCGCGTCGCACGTGGGGCAGGTCTGCAGGTGGCGTTCGAACTCCTCGCGCTCGGGTTCGCTGAGGGCGTCCAGAGCGTAGCTGCCGGTGAGAACGTGCAGATCGTCGGGCAGGTTCTTCACCAGGTCACCTCCATGCAGTCGCGCATCCTGATCAATCCGTCCCTGATCCTTGTTTTCACCGTGCCGAGCGCTACCCCGAGCAGCTGAGCGACCTGCGGATAGGTGTACCCGTTGTAGTAGGCGAGGTTGATCGACTCGCGCTGCAGCTCGGTCAGGCCGTCCATGCAGCGGCGCACCCGCTGGTGGTCCAGCGACGCCGCCACCACTTCGGCCACGTCCTCCTCGGCGGCGCTCAGGTCCGGCGCCGCCTTCTGCTCGCGGCGCGAGGAGGCGTTCTCGGTCCGGACCCGGTCAACGGCGCGGCGGTGCGCGATCGTCAGCGCCCAGGCGGCGCCGCTGCCTCGGCCCGGATCGAACCGGGACGCGGTGCGCCAGATCTCGAGCAGCACCTCCTGGGCGACTTCCTCGGACTGGGCCGGGTCGCGCAGCACCTGCCGCACCACCCCGTACACCGGCCCGGACAGCTCGGCGTACACCAGCTCGAACGCCTGATGATCCCCGCGCGCCGTCCGGGTCAGCAAGGCGGCGAGGTCTGGAGCGTCATCGGGCTCCGGCTGCCGCTTATGTCGTACCTCAGGCCTGCTCATGATCCCGTATTCGAGACCGGTGACCAGGTGGATTGGTCTGCCTGCGAAAACGCGCACCAATCCGATCCCGCGACAGGTGCGAATGGCCACCATGAACTTCATGCGAGAGGCCGCCGGCGCGCTGGCCGGCCTCCTGGTCGGGGCAGTGGCGCTGGGCGTGTCCGAGCTCACCGCGGCGGCCACCGGGGCGCGGGGAGCCCCGGTCGTGGCGGTCGGCGAGACCGCGATCAACCTGACCCCCATCCCCGTCAAAGAGTTCGCGATCACGCATTTCGGGACGCACGACAAGGAAGCGCTGATCGTCGGGATCCTGGTCATGCTGGCCGGGTTCGCCGCGGTGATCGGGCTGCTGGCGCTGCGGCGGCTGGCCTTCGGGCTGGCCGGGCTGGCGGCGTTCGCCGCCGTGGGCGTCACCGCGGCGATCCGGCTGCCGGGCGCGACCCTGGCCGACGTCGTGCCCACGCTCGTCGGCGCGGCGGTGGCCGTGGTGGCCCTGTTGCTCCTGGTACGAGCGATACAGATGGTTTGGAAGGCACCCGGTGTGGTAGTTGCGCTCCCCACCGGGCTGGACCGCCGCCGCCTGCTGATCGCGGGGGCGGGGACGGCGGTGGTGGCCGCGGGGGCGGGCGGGCTGGGGAGTCTTCTGCTCGGGCGCGGGGGGGCTGCGCCCGGCCAGGTACGGCTGCCCGCCCCCGCTCTCCGGGCGCCGGCCGTGCCGGCCGGAGTCGACCTGCGGATACCGGGGCTCACGCCGTTCCGGACGCCGAACGCCAGCTTCTACCGGGTGGACACCGACCTGGTGCTGCCGCAGCTGTCGCCGCAAACCTGGACGCTGACGATCGACGGGATGGTCGACCGCGAGCTGGAGATCAGCTTCGCCGACCTGCTCCGGATGCCGCTGACCGAGGCCGACATCACCATGGTGTGCGTGTCGAACCAGGTCGGCGGCACGTACAACGGCAACGCCCGCTGGCTCGGGGTGCCGCTGGCCAGCCTCCTGCGCCGGGCCGGGGTGCGGGCGGGCGCGGACCAGGTGCTGTCCTCCGCCACCGACGGGATGACCATCTCGACCCCGGTCGAGACGATCATGGACGGCCGCAACGCACTGCTGGCGGTGGGGATGAACGGCCAGCCGCTGCCGGTCGCGCACGGCTTCCCGGCCCGCATGATCGTCCCCGGCCTGTACGGCTACGTGTCCGCGACCAAGTGGGTCACCAAGCTCACGCTCACCACGTTCGCGCGGCAGAAGGCCTACTGGACGCAGCGCGGCTACACCGCCCAGGCGCCGATCAAGACCGAGTCCCGGATCGACGTGCCTAGGCCGCTGGCCCAGGTCAAGGCCGGACAGGTGACCGTGGCGGGGGTGGCCTGGGCCCCGCACAAGGGCATCGCCGCGGTCGAGGTCAGCACGGACAACGGACCCTGGCACCAGGCCAAGCTGGCCGCCGCCGACGGTCTCGACACCTGGCGGCAGTGGCGCTGGGACTGGGACGCCGCCCCCGGCCTGCACACGCTGCGCGTGCGGGCCACCGACAAGACCGGCGCGACGCAGACCGCGCGGCGGGCCGGCCCCGTTCCCAACGGCGCGAGCGGCTGGGACTCAACCGTGGTGACCGTCATGTGACGTCGGCACCGCATCCGCGGGATGTCATCAGCCCGTAGCAAGTGGTTACACATCAATCAAGGAGATCACCATGAAGGTTCGTTTTATCGCCGCCACCGGCCTCGTCGCCGGGCTTGGCCTCGCCACCGCCGCGTGCGGCTCGTCTGCTTCCTCCACCGCCGCGGCGCCGGCCTCGTCGTCGTCCTCACCGATGGCGTCCGCGTCGTCGCCGATGGCGTCGTCTTCGGCCGCCACGGCCTCGAAGGACTTCGGGCCGGGCTGCGCGTCCGTGCCGGCGTCGGGCGCGGGCAGCTTCACCGGCATGGCCACCGCCCCGGTGGCCACCGCCGCCTCCGCCAACCCGCTGCTGTCCACGCTGGTCACCGCGGTCAAGAAGGCCGGGCTGGTGGACACGCTCAACTCGGCGTCCAACATCACCGTGTTCGCGCCGGACAACGCCGCGTTCGCCGCGCTGCCCAAGGCCACCCTGGCCAAGATCCTGGCCAACAAGGCCGAGCTGACCAAGATCCTCACCTACCACGTGGCCAGCGGCCGCCAGACCCCGGCCGACCTGGCCGCGGGCATGGGCCTCAAGACCCTGGAGGGTGGCATGGTCACGCCGAGCCTGGCCAGCGGCACCTACATGGTCAACAAGGCCAGCGTGGTCTGCGGGAACGTGCAGACGGCCAACGCGACCGTCTACATCATCAACTCCGTGCTGACGCCGCCGGCGTCCTAAGCACGAGGAGCGACGCCTCGGCTAGCTGAGCTCCACGATGGGGCTCGGGTAGCCGAGGCGCTCGCGTTGCGCGGACGGCAGCTTCCAGGGGGTCTGGATCGCGGCGGCGTCCAGGCCGGCCAGCTCGGGCACGTAGCGGCGGACGTACTCCCCCGGCTGGTCGAAGCGCTGGGCCTGGCGCAGCGGGTTCATCACCCGGTTGGGCCGGGTGTTGTTGCCGGTCCCGGCCACCCACTGCCAGTTGCCCGCGTTGTTGGCCACGTCGCCGTCGGCCAGGAAGTAGTCGAAGTGCCGGTAGCCGTGCCGCCAGTCGATGCCGAGGTTGCGGGTGAGGAACGAGGCGGTGATCATGCGGGCCCGGTTGTGCATGAAGCCCTCGGCGGCCAGCTGGCGCAGGCCGGCGTCCACGACCGGGATGCCGGTCTGGCCCGCCCGCCAGGCGTCCAGCGCATGCTGATCTTGGTGCCAGGCCTCGCCGGGGCGGTAGTTCCTCCTGGCCATGTCGGGGAACGCCGCGGTCACCTGGTGGAAGAAGTCGCGCCAGGCGAGCTGGCGGCAGAACTCCTCGCCGCCGGGCCGGTCCAGCGCGCCGATCGCCACCTCGAGCGGCGAGACGCAGCCGAACCGCAGGTAGGCGGACAGCCGCGAGGTCTGATCGCCGGCCAGGTCGTCGTGGTTGGCGTCGTAATCGGCCAGCAGCCGCTGGCGCCAGCTGACGAAGCGCTTGCGGCCGGCCTCCTCGCCGCCGGGTGCCAGGTCAGGCGAGGAGCCATCGCCGAGCGCGGGGAGGCGGCCGACCTCGTCCACCGACGGCATCTCGATGCGGGACGGCACCGGGCAGTGCTTCCGCCAGGCGGCCGCGCGCCAGGCCCGCCAGTACGGGGTGAAGACGCGGTAGTGGCCGCCGCCGGCCGGCGTGAGCTCGCCCGGCGGCACCACGGTCAGGCCCGGGGTCAGGACCAGGTCGATCCGGTGCTTCCCGCAGTCACGCTCGAGGTCGCGGCGGCGGGCGGTGGCGTAGTGCGAGACGTCGTCGGCGAGGTAGACCGCTTCCGCGTTCACCTCGGCGGCCAGCCGGATCACCTCGGCGGCCGGGTCGCCGTCGCGCAGGACCAGGTCGGCGCCGCGCTCGCGCAGGGACTCGCGCAGGCCGGCCAGGGACTCGGCCAGGAACCGGGCGCGGTTGGGGCTGCGTTTGGCGGCGTCGAGGGCCGGGTCGGCCACGAACAGCGGGACCACCTGCCGGGCCCGGTCGCAGGCCTGGTGCAGCGCCGGGTTGTCGTGCAGCCTCAGGTCACGGGTGAAGACCACGATCGCGGTGTCCATCTGACTCCTTCTAGGGTGGAAGCATGACGGACCGTCCCCGGGTAGGCGCCTCGAGCTGCCTGCTGGGCGAGGAGGTCCGGTTCAACGGCGGGCACAAGCGGCACCGGTTCCTGACCGACGAGCTCGGGCCGCACGTGGACTGGGTCCCGTACTGCCCGGAGGTCGAGATCGGGCTGGGCACGCCGCGCGAGCCGATCCGGCTGACCGCGGACGGCCGCCTGGTCAACCGGGCCGGCACCGCCGACCACACGCAGGCGATGGCGGCGCTGCCGTTGCCCGTTCCCGACCTGGACGGCTACGTGTTCAAGGCCAAGTCGCCGAGCTGCGGGATCCGGGCCATCCCGCGGTACCGCGACGACGGAGTGGCGGCCGACCACGCCGGGCGCGGGCTGTACGCGGCCCGGGTGCTGAACGCGTTCGGCCTGCTGGCGGTCGAGGACGAGGGGCGGCTGAACGACCCGGGACTGCGCGAGGCGTTCGTGGAGCGGATCTTCGCGGCGGCCCGGCTGCGCGGGCTGCTGGGCGGCCCAGGTGCGGACAGCGACTGGACGGCGGGTGACCTGGTGGGCTTCCACGCGCGGCATAAGCTGCAGCTCCTGGCGCACGACCCGGCTCGGTACCGCGCGGCCGGGAAGGTGGTGGCCGGGGCGGGGACGGAAGACCGTTCGGTCATATCGGTGGCTTACCGGGACCTGTTCCTCGGCGCGCTCGCCCGGCCGGCTACGGCGGGGCGGCATGCCAACGCGCTGCAGCACGCCTACAGCCGGATCGGACGGGAGCTCGGGCGGGCGCAGCGGGCCGACCTGCTGGCCCGGATCGAGGCCTGCCGGCGCGGGGAGGAACCGCTGAGCGTCCCGGTCGCGCTGCTCGCGCACCACGCGAGCGGCGGGGACTTTCCGTGGCTGGCGGAGCAGACCTACCTCAGCCCCTTCCCTGCGGGACTGGGGCTGCGACACGCCGTTTTGGCGGCAGGGGGATAAAAGACGAGCAGCGCCGCGGCGGTGACCGCCAGGATGAGGCCGAACGACCCCGGTTCGAGCCCGGTCACCGTGCGGGCCTGGTGGCGAGGATCTGGTCGACGCCCATGCGCCCTTCCTCGAAGGCGAGCGCGCCGCCGGCCAGGTAAAGACGCCAGACGCGGACCTGTTCGGGGGTGAGGATTTCCTTGATGGCGGGCAGGTTGCGCTCGAAGTTCTGGGCCCAGGCCCGGATCGTGCGCACGTAGTGCTCGCGCATGGCCTGGACCCCGGTGACCTCGAAGCCGGCCTGCTCGATCAGCTTGATCGTGTCGCCGACCGGGCGCATGTCCATGTCGGGGGTGATGTAGGACTCGATGAAGGGGCCGCCGCCTGGTCGACGGCCGGTCCGCGACATCTGCTGGATCAGCAGGCGGCCGCCTGGCTTCAGCCTCTGGTAGAGGGCGGCGCAGAACCGCGGGTACTGGGCGTCGCCGACGTGCTCGCCCATCTCGATCGACGCGGCCGCGTCGTAGGTCTCGTCGATCGGGTCGCGGTAGTCCTGGATCCTGACGTCGGCCCGGTCGGTCAGGCCCAGGCCGCGGGCGCGCTGGGTGACGAACCCGCCCTGCTCGCGGGACAGGGTGACGCCGGTGACCTGGACCCGCGCCTTGGCGGCGTGCAGGGTCAGCGAGCCCCAGCCGCAGCCCACGTCGAGCAGGCGCTGGCCGGGCTCGAGGGCGAGCTTGCCCATGATCAGGTCGAGCTTGGCCTTCTGGGCGTTGGCCAGGTCGTTTTGCTTATCCCAGTACGCGCACGAGTAGGCCATGCCCGGGTCCAGGATGAGCTGGTAGAACGCGGCCGGCACGTCGTAGTGGCCGGCCACCACGGCCTGGTCGCGGGCCCGGCTGTGCAGGCGGCCGCGGACGCGGAGCTCGCAGGCCGGCGGGGCGGGCGGCGGGACGAGGAGGTTGAGCTGGGCGGCGGCTCTGAGGGCGGCGAGGGCAGCCGGGGCGTAGGCGGCGTAGCTGGCTGGCCGGGCGGGGCGGGCGGCGAAGAACCGGCGCAGGCCTTCGGTGAGGTCGCCTTCGACGTCGAGGTCGCCGCTGATGTAGGCGCGGGCGAAACCGAGCTCGCCCGGGCGCCACAGGATCCGCGGCAGGGCGCGGGGCGAGCGGGCGACCAGGACCGGCCCGTTTTCCGGGCCGGCTTCGCTGCCGTCCCAGGCGCGCAGGCGGACCGGGAGGTCCAGGCCGAGGCGGGTCTCGAGGAGCTGGGCGATGACCTGGGCGACGGGGCCCGGCGACGGCGGCTTGCCCTGATTCCTGCTCATACGCGGGCCAGGGTGAGCTGGCTGACGTCGATGTAGCCGGCCCGGAAGCCGGCTTCGGTGTAGGAGAGATAGAAGGTCCACATCCGGCGGAACACCTCGTCGAAGCCGAGGCGGGCGACCTCGCCCGCGTGCGCGCCGAACCGCTCCCGCCATAGCCTCAGCGTCTCCGCGTAGTGCGCGCCGAAATCCTCCCGCGCGACGATCCGCAGCCGGGTGCGGGACAGGCTGTCGCCGATCGCGGTGACCGACGGGAGCAGGCCGCCGGGGAAGATGTACTTCTGGATCCAGGTGTAGGTGTGCCGGGTGGCCAGCATCCGGTCGTGCGCCATCGTGATCGTCTGCAGGCCGACCCGGCCGCCCGGGGCCAGGTGCTGGTCCAGCGCGGTGAAGAAGGTGTCCCAGTACTGGTCGCCGACCGCCTCGATCATCTCGACCGAGCAGATCGCGTCGAACTGGCCTGCCACGTCGCGGTAGTCGCACAGGTCCACCCGGACCTGGCCGGCCAGCCCGGCCTCGGCGATCCGGCGGGTAGCGAGGTCGGCCTGCTCCCGGGAGATGGTGACGGTGTGCACCATCGCGCCCCGGCGGGCGGCCCGGATGGCCAGCTCGCCCCAGCCGGTGCCGATCTCGAGCACCCGGCTGCCGCGGCCCACCCCGGCCCGGTCGAGCAGCCGGTCGATCTTGCGGCGCTGGGCTCCGGCGAGGTCGGTGGCCTCGTCGAGGTTCGTGGCCTCGCCGAGGTTCGTGAACAGGGCCGAGGAGTAGGTCATGCTCTGGTCGAGGAACAGCGCGAACAGGTCGTTGGACAGGTCGTAGTGGCGGCCGATGTTGCGCCGGGCGCCCGCGACGGTCTGCAGGTCGTCGCCCGGCTGGCGGCGGACGGCGAGCCGGCGCAGGCGCTGCAGCCAGGGCGGCACGAGCTCGGCGGCGTGTTCGGCCAGGACGGTGAGGAGCGCGGTCAGGTCATCGCTGTCCCAGTCGCCGGCCATGTAGGCCTCGCCGAACCCGATCAGGCCGGAGGCGCCGAACCGGCGGTAGAACTCCCGGGGCCGGCTCAGGACCATGACCGGGGCGTCCGGTCCCCCGCCGCCGATGGCGTGGCCGTCTCCGAACCTGACCCGTAGCGGCAGCCGGGTCACCGCGCTGGTGAACACGTTCCGCGCCACCGCCGCGCGGACGGGCGAGCCCGGCCGCCACGGCGACGTCGGGCCACCGGTCCGCGTCGATGGCGGCGCCGGCGGGCATGGGTCTGATGCTGGTGGTAGTCACTGGACCCCCTCCTGAGGTTGATGAACGGGTCGCGGCACTGGCCGCAGCCCGCGCAGGTAGAGCTTGATCCCCTGCCAGCGGATCCGGGCGGAGACGACGGCGGTGGACCACGGGTGCCTGATCACGGCGGCGGCCAGCGTCCAGGGGGTGGCCGGGACGGCCCGGCCCCGCAGGCCGGCGGTGAACTTCTCTGTGCTGCCGTCTGGGCCGGGGCGGCCGAGGGCGATGCTCAGGGCGAGGCGGTCGCCGGGCTCGGGCAGGCTCATCCGGTAGCGGCCGTCGACCGGGTAGAAGGGCGAGACGTAGAACTCCTTCGGCACCTCGGCCCGGCCGCGCTCGTCGGTCTGCAGCAGGTAGGCGTGGCGCTCGCCGTAGGTGTTGTGCACCTCGGCCACCACGGCGGCCAGCGTTCCGTCGGGCCGGTGGCACCAGTAGACGGTCAGCGGGTTGAACACGTAGCCGAACACCCGGGCGTGCGCCAGCATCAGCACCTGGCCGCCTTGAGTGTCCACGCCGCGCGTGGCCAGGAAACCGTCGAGGTTCGCGCGGATGGAGCGCCGCGGGTCGCCGAGGTGGTCTTGCGCGCGGAAGCTGGACAGCGGTCCCGGACGGGGCAGCCGGTCGAGGTCGACCAGCCACATGTAGGTGCGGTAGGTGAAGACGTTGCGCAGCGGGACGGTGCGGGCGTGGCTGATCCGGCACTCGTACAGGCGGGGGATCACCAGGTGCCGCCGAGTGACTGGGCCGCCTGCGCGCCGGAGCGGCAGCCGTCCTCGTGGAAGCCCCAGCCGTGGTAGGCGCCGGCGAAGGCGGTGACGCCGGTGTTGAGTTCGGGCAGCCGGCGCTGGGCCGCGACCGAGGCCGGGGTGTAGGCCGGATGCGCGTAGTCCATCCGGTCGATCACCTGCGCCGGGTCGACTGTCTTTCCCCAGCCCGCCCCACCCGCCCCGTTCAGGGTCACGATGAGGTCCTGGGTCACGGGCAGGCTCTGCAGGCGGTTCATGTCGTAGCTGATCCGCGGGGGCGGGCCGTCGCCCGGGCGGCAGCCGCCGAGCTCGTAGTTCCAGCTGGCCCGGACACCGGGGTGATCCGGCAGGAGCGTGGCGTCGGTGTGCAGCAGGGCCGGGTTCGGGGTGTAGGCGAAGGCGCCGAGCACGTCGCGTTCGGCCTCGGTGGGCGCGTCGAGCAGGCGCAGCGCCTGGTCCGGGTGGGTGGCGATGACCACGGCGTCGAACCGGTGGGTGTCGCCGGAGGCGTCTTCGATTTCGACGCCGTCCGGGTGCCGGCGGACCGTCTGCACGGGGGTTAGGAGCCGGATGTCGTGTACCCGTTTGGCCGCCTGCTCGACGTAGTGGCGGGAGCCGCCGGTCACGGTCCGCCAGGGCGGGGCCCCGCGGACCGAGAGCATGCCGTGGTTGGCCAGGAAGGCGAACAGGTAGCGGGCTGGATAGCGCAGCGCGGTCCCGGGCGGGCACGACCACACCGCGGCGACCAGCGGCAGGGCGAAGTGCGCGGTGAAGTACGCGCCGAAGCGGCGCGCGCGGAGGAATTCGCCGAGGGTCTGGTCATCCGTCGGGCCGGTGGCCGCCAGGAGGCGCCGCGCGGCGCGGTGGAAGCGGGGGATCTCGGTGAGCATGTGCAGGTAGCGGGCCCGGCCCGGGCGCAGGCCGGGGGTCAGGCCGGCCAGCCCGCGGTGGCCCGCGTACTGCAGGCCGCAGCCGGCGCAGCGGACCGACATGCTCATCTCCGCGGGCTGGGTGGCCACCCCGAGCTCGGCGAACAACCGGGTGAGCAGCGGATAGGTGTGCTGGTTGTAGACGATGAAGCCGGTGTCGACGCCGACCGGGGGTCCAGACGGCCCAGCTTCGGAAGGCGGCGCGACGAGGTGGGTGTCGGCGTGGCCGCCGAGCCGCCCGTCGGCTTCGAAGATCGTCACGTAATCAGTATGTGACAGAACGTAGCTTGCGGTGATCCCGCTGACGCCGCTGCCGATGACAGCGATATTTCGCCTGGTCACGTGCCCTCCCTCCGGGGACTCCCTTCCTTCCTTACGGCTGGATATTCGCGGCCAGACGCATCCCGGATTGGCCGGGTCTTGACACTGCTTGGCGCGGCAGGCTCAGTCGCGGCCGAACAGGTGGCGCAGCGCCCCCTCCAGCTCCGGCTGGCGGAACTCGTGCCCGGCCTTGATGAGTCGCTCCGGGCGGACGTTCTGGCTGGCCTGGGCGATTTCCCGGGCGCCCTCCTCACCGAGGAGCAGCCGCGGTCCGAACCCCGGGACCGGCAGCACGGCGGGCCGGTGCAGCACGGTGGCCAGCGTCCGGGTGTAGTCGGTGTTCCGCACCGGTTCCGGGGCGACCGCGTTGACCGGCCCGGACAGGCGCGAATCGAGGACGGCCCGCAGGTAGACGTCGAGCAGGTCGTCCAGCCCGATCCAGGCCAGCCACTGCTTGCCGGACCCGAGCCGGCCGCCCAGGCCCGCCTCGAACAGCGGGCTGAGCAGGCGCAGCATGCCGCCGCGGGGGGTCTGCACGATGCCGGTGCGGACCTGGACGGTCCGGACGCCCGCCGCGGCGGCGGCGTCCTCCCAGTCCGCCACCACGTCGGCCAGGAATCCCTCGCCCCGGGCGCTGTCCTCGGTCAGGACCTCATCGCCCCGGTCCGGGCCGTAGATGCCGATGGCCGACGCGGCCACGAAGGCCTGCACGGTGTCGCTGGCCGCGGCCAGCCCGGCCAGGCGGCGGGTGGGCAGGATCCGGCTGTCGCGGATCTCGGCCTTGTGCTCGGGGGTGAACCGGCCGCCGATCGAGGCGCCGGCCAGGTGGATCACCGCGTCCACGCCGTCCAGCAGTTCCGGAGCCGGGTCCTCGGGCCGCCAGTAGCGCTCGCCCGCGTGCCGGGGCAGCCGGCGGACCAGCCGGATGACCTGGTGCCCGCTGGTGGTCAGCAGCGCGGTCAGCGCGGTGCCGATCAGGCCCCCGGAGCCGGTGACCGCGATGGTCAGCGACTCGGTACCGAGCTGGCGGGAGCGGGCCAGCGCGGCCAGGTCGGCGGCGAGCTGGCGGTGCCGGTAGACGAACATCGAGCGCAGCGCCCGGGCGGGCAGCGGGGTCTCGACGATGTCGGTCACCAGCGTGGACCGCTCCCCCGCCAGGCTGAACTGGTGCAGGTGCCGCCACGGCAGCAGCGGGGACGCCAGCTCGTCGGCGAACGCGTGCGGCGGGTCGTAGTCGCCCGGCTGGTGGACGGCGGTCCAGCGCAGGCCGCCGGGCAGGCCGAGGACCGCCTGCCCGTCGCGGAGCGAGGACGCCTCGTGCAGCACCTTGACCGGCTGCCAGGGCGGAGCGAGCCGCGTGATCGCCCCGGGACGGGTGTGCCAGGAGAAGACGTCTCCCAGGCTCGCGTCCATCACACTGGAGTACGTCAGTCCCATCGCGTTCCGCCCCTTAGCATATCGACGCTAGACCTCGTCAATTAATGCTAAATTACACTAAAGTCTTGAGTACCTGAGCACGGGAAGGCATATGCAGCTACGCGACGCCGCCGATGTTCTCGGGGTGCACTACCAGACCGCATACGCCTGGGTGCGGCAGGGAGTGCTCCCCGCCAGGAAGACCGGCCGCGGCTATGACGTCAGCGAGAACGACGTCAGCGCGCTGGCCGCCCGCCGGGCCTCGGGTACCGCGCCGCGGCCGCACATCCGGGTACGCGACTGGGACGCCCAGGCCGACCGGCTGCACGCGGCCATCATGGCCGGGGACGAGACCCTGGCCCGGCACTTCTTCGACCGGCTGGCCCGCGGCGTGCCGCTGGCCGAGCTGTGCGAGCGGATCATCGCACCCGCGCTGCGACGCGTCGGCGACGACTGGGCGGCCGGCCAGGTGTCGATCGCGGCCGAGCACCGGGCCAGCGCCATCTGCGAGCGTCTCATCGCCACCCGCACGAACCAGCCGCAGGGCCGCCCGCGTGGCGTCGCCGTGGTGACCACGCCGCCCGGCGAGCGGCACGGCCTGCCGGCCCTGATGGCCACCGCGTGCCTGCGCGAGGACCGCTGGCTCGTGCACCATCTGGCGGCCGACCTGCCGGTGGCCGAGGTGGCGGGGATGGCGCGCGAGGCGGGCGCCGGGCTGGTGGTGCTGTCGGCCGCCAGCACGGAGGGAAACGAGGCGGCGCGCGCGGCGGCGGCGGAGCTCACCCGGACGGCCGGCCTGCCGGTGCTGACCGGTCAGCGCGGCGGCACCCTGAGCGAGCTACGGCTGATGGCCCGGGCCACCATGACCCGGCCCGGCGAGCCCGGGGAGTAGGCCGTCTACAGGCCCAGGCGCTCGGCGAAGGCGGAGATCTCGTCGCGCTGGCCGGCCTGGTCGGTGGCGGCCGGTCCCACCACGAGGCGCGTCGTGCCCTCGGCGGCGTGACCGGCCACGTCCTCGGCGGTCAGGTCGATCGACCCCCACCGGGTGACTTCCAGCGCGGCGGGGTCCCGGCCCGCCGTGCGGGCGGTCTCCCGCATGAGCTCGAGCTGGGCCTGCCGTTCGGCCGGGGTCAGGCGGCCGCCGGGGAAGTAGCCGTCGCCGCGCAGGCCCGCGCGGCGGGCCGCGGCCAGGCTGGAGCCGCCGACGTGGATGGGAAGCGTCCCCGCGGGCCCGAGCGGCTTGGGGTAGCTGCACAGGCTGGTGAAGGAGAAGAACTCGCCGTCGAAGCTGACGCCGTCCTCGCCGCCGGACCACAGCGCCCGCAGCACGTCGATGGCCTCGTCCGCGCGGCGGCCGCGGGTGGCGAAGTCGACCCCGCCCGCCGCCGCCTCCCCCGGCAGCGCGCCCACGCCCACGGTGAGCAGCCGCATCCGGCCCTTGGAGAGCACGTCGAGCGTGGCCAGCCGCTTGGCCAGGGCCACCGGGTGGTGGTAGGGCAGCAGCAGGACGGCGGTGCCGAGCAGGATCCGCCTCGTGGCCGCCGCGACGAAGCTCAGGCACTGGAGCGGATCGGCCACCGGCATGGTCGCCGGGATGGTCACCGGGCCCACGGTGGCCCCGGGGTACAGCGCGATGTGCTCGGGGAGGTAGAAGGACTCGAAGCCGCAGTCCTCCGCCTGCCGGGCGGCCGCGATCAGGAGGTCGGGATCGGTACCGTAGAAACCCGTGTTGAAGGAGAGCCCGAACTTCATTTAAGTACGCTATCGCGGCCCGTACTATCGGGGCGGTGGGAAGTCGTTTCGTCTCTGCCGTGGCCTTCTACGGGCCGAAGTCCGGCCTGCTGCGCGCGCTCGTGGCCGGGGTGCAGGACCTGATCGCCGCGCACGTCGGCGACGATTTCCGGCCGTATACGCCCGAGCAGGTGCACGCCACGCTGATCGGGCTCAACGGCGTGCGTGACGGCGGCATCGTGGTCAACGAGTACATGCTCGAGCACCTCGGGGAGCGGCGGGAGATGGACCTGCCGCGGGCGATGGACCTCTTGGTGCGGCGGTTCGCCACGCCGCTGCCGGTGCGGTTCGGCGGCTTCCGGCCAGATCAGGCGCCCCCGTTCACCAGCCGGGGGCAGCATCCGGCGGAGCGCTCCTTTTCCGTCCAGGACCGGGCGTTCGTGCTGGTGGGATGGCCGGCGGCGTCCATCGCGGGCGGCGGCCGGCCGATCGACGAGCTCCGGCGCGAGCTGAACGCGGCCGGCCTGCTGCACCGTTACCACGCCCAGGCCGGCGACGTCGACAACGACCTGCACATGGTGGTGGGCCACCACGCGGGCGCGCCCGCCGCGGCGCTGGAGGAGGCCACCGCCGCCGTCCGGGGCATGCTGGGCGCCACGCCGTTCGACCTGGCCATCGGGCTATCCGACGTGAAGATCGTCGCGGCCGACTCGCACACGATGGCGCCGCCGCTGTACGTCAGCGAAATTCCGGCCGACGAAGTGTCCGTACTTGACTGGGCCGCTCCTCTAGGTCTATAGAGATGGATCTATCGCGCGGGGGGACTCGATGTTAAATTCCGGGATCATCGACCTGGCCATCGGCCTGGCCTTTATCTTCGGCGCCACCGCCGGGCTCGCCTCGGTCATCACCGAGCTGGTGGCGCGCTTCCTCGGCTTGCGCGGGGCGTACCTGCTGCTCGGCCTGCGCGAGCTGCTGGACAGCAAGGGCACGTCCGTCGTGCTGGGCCAGGCGGAAACCGACTTCCAGAACGCGCGGGACATCGTCACCGCCACCGGGGCCGCGGCCGAGCCGTCGTCGGCGACGGGCGCGCTGCTGGGCAGTCCCATCCTGCGCAGCCAGGGGATGACCGGAAACATCACCACCCGGACGCTGACCATGCACAAGGCGGCTGGGGCAGCGCCGGCGGCTGGGGCAGCAGCGGCGGGCGGCGCCGCTGCTGCCGCGGCCCCGGGCGGCAATGACCGGGCTCCCCTGCCGAAGGCCGACGGGTGGTGGCAGACCTGGAGCATGCGCCGGAGCCTGCCGTCGTACATCTCGGCCCGGTCGTTCGGCGACGCGGTCGTCGGCCTGGTGATGCCGGACGCGTCCGGGCAGACCACCATGGGCGAGATCCAGGTCGCCCTCGGCCGGCTGCCCTCCTCGATGGGCACGTTGAAGACGTCGCTGCAGTCGCTGGCCGTGAACGCCGGCGGTGACATGGCCAAGTTCCGCACCTCGATCGAGCACTGGTACGACGATCACATGGACCGCGTGTCCGGCTGGTACAAGCGGCGCACCGCCTGGATCACCCTCGGAGCCGGGGTGATCCTGGTCCTGCTGCTCAACATCAACGCGGTGACCGTCGGGCGTGCGCTGTACAGCGACAGCGCTACCCGCTCGGCCGTGGCCACGGTGGCGACCCAGGGCAACCCGTGCCCAGCCTCCTCGGGAAGTCAGCAGGCCCAGGCTCAGACTCAGCAGAACTGCCTGGCGGGCTTGGAGAAGCGGGTGTCCGACGTGGCCCAGGCCGGGCTGCCGCTCGGCTGGGGCACCGTGCCCGCCTGCCTCGCGCAGCAGTGCGGCTGGCTGGAGCAGCACGGGATCACCACCCCGGGCGACGGATCGCCCTGGCAGGTGATCCTGGCGCTCATCGGCTTCCTGGCCACGATCGTGGCGCTCACCCCGGGGGCTCAGTTCTGGTTCGGCTTGGTGGTCAAGCTCAACAGCCTGCGTTCCAGCGGTCCGCCACCCGCCTCGTCCCCCAGCTGATGCCGCTGCCGCCGCCGGTGTCGCAGGACTGCGACAGCGGCGGCACGGTAATTTCCCTCTTCACGGTCGGGCCGGTGGCAGAATCCCGCTTATTCGTTGCCTGAGGGAAATGAGAGAAATTATGCGAGCGGGTATTCCGGCCATGCTGCTGGCCGCGGCGGCCGTGCTGGGCGTCACGGCGGGGTGCGGCTCGGCCTCAAGTTCCGGCGGGGCGGCTAGCAGCACCGGGAGCACCAGCGCCACCGGCACCAGCGCCACCGCGGCTGGCACGGGGACCTCCAGCACGGGGACCTCCAGCACGGGGACCTCCAGCACGGGGGGCGGGGTCGCGACGCCGGAGCAGGTCGTGACCGGGTTCGTCCAGACCGAACTGGCTGGCCACTGGTCGAAGCTGTGCCCCTACTTCCCCCCGGGCAAGCGGTCTAGCTGCAGCAGCGACGCCGGCAGCCTGTCGGGCAAGCCGACCGGGAAGCTCACCGTGGGCAGCGCGGTCGTTTCCGGCAAGCGGGCGCTGGTGCCGGTCACCGGGCACATCTGCCTGTCGGGCAAGAGCGACTGCCAGAGCAATACCGACCCCGAAGCCGGCCTGCCGAGCGGGTCGGAGACGTTCACGCAGGCCTACGACAAGTCGGTGGCCGGCAACGTCTTCTCGCCGGTGCCGTGCGTCAAGGTCAACGGCAGGTGGTACGTCAACGGCTCGGGGTGAGCTCCCGGTTGAGCTAGTGCATTGACCTCGGGAAAGTGGGTAGCCAGGGACGCATGACCGATTCTGACACCCACGAGGCCGGCTCTGACCGCCACGAGGCCGGCTCTGACACCCGCGAGACCAACACTCATGAGAGCGAAGCCGAGCTCCGGATCTCGCGGGTCCAGGCGCTCAACGGCTCCGACCTCGTCGCCGTGGTGACCTACCTGCTGGCCAAGCATCCGGACACGTTCCCGCCGATGCTGGACGACGCGCTGAGCTCGGTCAGTCCCAAAAACAACTGACCCGATCGCTCAGTAGTTCTTGTGGACCTGCCAGTAGGCCCAGGCCTGGCAGGGGGTGCCGTACTGGCCCCGGATGTAGTCCTCGCCCCAGCGGATCTGGGTCTGCGGGCTGGTGAGCCAGTCCGGGCCCGCGGCGGCCATCTTGGCGCCCGGGCTGGCCTGCGGGATCCCGTAGGCGGAGGCGGGGTTCCCGGCCAGCTCGTCCCACTTGCTCTCGCGGGTCCAGATGTCGTCGAGGCAGCCGAACTGACGGGCTTGGCCCTGGCTCCAGCCGTGGACGGCCAGCTGGACGTCGGCGTAGGTCTGCCGGGACGTGTTGGTGGACCACAGCGGCGCGCTGCCCGGAGCCGAAGTGGGCGGAGCGGCGGTAGCGGACGCGGCGACGACGGCGTTGCCGTTCGGGAGCAGGATCAGCGTGGCCCCGCTATGGCCGCCCGTCCCGGCGGACCACAGCGTCTGGCCGCCGGGCGCGACGACCGCCAGGTTACCTCCGGGCGACATGACCAGCGACGCGCCGCCGTTACCGGCGGTGCGGCTGGTCCAGATCGGCGTGCGACCCGGCGCGGCGAGCACCAGGTTGCCGTTGGCCTGCATGGTGAGCGTGTCGTGGCCGCTGGTGAGCGACTGGCCGGGCGGGAGCGTCTCGCCGGGGAGCAGCCGGTCGCCGCCCGGCGCACCCGCCGCCGCACGGGCCGGAGCCGCGTGGGCGGGCGTGCTGCCGAGGAGCGGGCAGAGGGCCGCGGCGAGCAGCGCCGCGACGCCGACGGGTCTGGAAAGCGTGTCATGAAAGCTGTGCATTAATAGTTCCCCCGTTTGAGCCTGGATTTCCAGGTGGTGCCCGACCGGTGCCCCGCGCGCCGGTTTTGAACCGTCCTGAGCGTGCTAGCCACACGCTTGACGGAAATGGCATAAAGCCAGGTCATCTGGCTGCAGCGTGGTTATCGTGGGCATCCTAGTGAGTTCGGAATCGGTGCCGCTACCGGAAAGGCCGCGACGCAGCCGTCCGGCGGGAAGCTGACGAGCATCAGGCCCTGGCCGCCCGCCCGCCTGAGCCTCCAGGGAGGCCCGTTCAGTTCGAGTGACCCGAACGGGTTCCCAGGGCGTTCGATTACATGTTTTAATAGATGACATGTTCGAAGCTCTTGCCTCAGGTGCCAGTCATCCTGCCGTAGCCGCGTGGCTCGCGCTGGGCACGGCGGCGGTCGCCGCCGTGGTGGTGGCCATGACGTGGAGCGTGAACGTCCGGCAGATCAAGCTGGCCGAGCAGCTGGCCCGGCGGCAGTTCGTGATCACCGGCGGGGTCACCGGGACCAAGGGCGAGATCGAAGGCGTCGTCGCGGGCGACGGCGACGCAGCCGCCGAGGGTCCGGGACGAGAAGGCCCGGGACGAGAGGGTCCGGCGCGGGGCAAGAAGGTGCCGCCGGAGGTCATCGAGGGGCCGGACGAGGTGACGGCCGGAGAGCAGGCCAGGTTCCGGGTGCTGCCGCTGGGGCCGCACCAGGTGGTGACGTGGGCGGTCGGCGGGGCCGGGGCGGTGTCGCACGCGCCCGACCCGTCGCAGCCCGGTGACCTGCTGCTGATCGCCGACCAGCCGGGCGAGCTGACCCTCATCGCGCGGGTGCGCGAGGGCCTGAACGAGCGGCGGGCCACCAAGACCATCGCCGCCGTGCCCGCGGTGCCGGAGCCGGCGCCGCCGTTCGCGCTGCGGCTGTTCCTGCACGGATGGGGGCTGGTCGTGGTGGCGGTGATGATCGTGGGGTTCGCCGGGGCGCTGGACGCGCTGGGCAACTTCACCTCCTCCGACTTCATCGCGCTGGCCGTGCCGCTAGCCGCGCTGCTCGGCGTGATCGCCGTGGCCCGCGGCACCGGGGACGCGAACGGGCGCACCGGCAGCGGCGCCCACGGAAACGGCGCCCAGGGAAACGGCCACGGCGCCGGGAGCAGCGGCCACGGGCTCGGGTTCGGGAAGCGGCACGGCCAGAGCTAGCGGGGCCGGGGCGGGTGCCCTGCTCGTTCGGTCATGGAAAACAGCAGGTCACGGGACGGTTAGGGAGAGGAGGACGTGCTCGGCGCCATGCCAGCTCGGTGCTCGGCGGCACGCTGGGCAAGCTGCTGGTGCTGTGCGTGCTGACCTCGACGGCCGCGTCCTGCCAGACCACGATCATGCCGACGGCGCGTGCGGTGCTGGCCATGTCGGCCCACGGCGCGATCGGCAAGTGGTTCGCCCGGATGCACCCGCGGTTCCGCACGCCCACCACGGCCACCCTGGTCATGGGCGGCGTCTCGGCCCTGTTCTACGTGCTGCTGACCACGGTGTCGAAGAACGTGCTGGCCGACTCGGCCGCGTCGGTCGGGCTGCTGATCGCCTTCTACTACGGGCCGGTTCCCTCGTCGTCGGAGTGATCGCCATGGTTGTCACCGCCAGGTTCCAGCGTTCGTATTTCGTCCACGGGATTCGCGATGACGCTTAGTTCAGCCGCCGCTGACCCGGGTCGCGCTCCTTCACGGGGGCGCGGGCCCGGGCGGCGGGCTGGACGGCGGAAGACGGCGGTGCTCGAGGCCGCCTGCCGGGTGATCGCGGAGCGGGGGGCGGACGCCACCCGGTTCGCCGACGTGGCGGCGGAGAGCGGCGTCCCGGTGAGCACGCTGCAGTACTACTTCGGCTCGCGGGAGGACCTGCTGGTGGCGGCCTTCCGGCACGCCTCGAGCGAGGAGATCGCCGCCCTGGAGGCCGCGGTCGCCGCCATCGACGACCCGTGGGACCAGCTCGAGACGATCCTCGCCCGGTCGCTCACCGGGTACGAGCCGCAGGCGCCCGAGGCCGGGCGGCTGTGGATCGAGTCCTGGCACTTCGGCATCCGCGACCCGGAGATGCGGGCCGACGCCCTGCGCGACAACGCCGCCTGGCGCCACCTGGTGGCCGGGGTGGTGCGGCGCGGCATCGAGCGGGGGACCTTCAGCGACCGGTTCGACGCGGACAAAGTCGCGGTGCTCGCCGTGGCCGCGGCCGACGGCATGGGCATCCCGCTGTCGCTCGGCGATCCGGACATCACCGCGGCCGGCGCGGTGCACGACGTGATGGCCACGCTACGTGAGCTACTCGATAACTAAGAGTAGTCTGATCATGAACGGTTGCCGAGGGTAACGTCTCGAACGCGCATCACTCTCAGCATGTCGCTTGACGGGCCTCTGACCTGCGGTGTTAGCTAGGACCCGTTTGTTTTTGTCAGCTTTCTTCTTATTAAGGGGGCCTGCGTATGGGCTCGTCTCGTTTCGCTCGCAGGGTTGCTATCGGATTGCTGGCAGGCGCGACCGCGGTCGGCCTCTCGGTGACCGCCGGGGCGGCTTCGGCCACGCCGCAGACCCGGCATCCGCTGACCGGCAGCACGCCTAAGTGGCTGCCGTTCGCCCGTGACATGGGGACCACCCTGACGACCGATCCGGTGAAGTTCGGCGTGCTCCTGGGCATGCGGGACGAGACCGGCGCCCTCGCCACCTTGAAGGCGGTCTCCGACCCGTCCAGCGCCAGCTACGGCCACTACCTGACCAACAAGCAGTTCGACGCCGCGTACGCGCCGTCCCGGGCTTCGGTCAGCGCGGTGCAGACCTGGCTGCGCGATCAGGGCTTCAAGGTGACGCAGACCCTGCCCAGCGGGATGTACGTGGCGGTCAGCGGCACGGTCGGCCAGGTCGAGAGCACGTTCGGGTCGAAGATCCACAACTACTCGTACCTGGGCAAGCAGGTCTACGCCAACACCAGCCAGCTGTCGCTGCCGGCCGGCACCCCGGCCGCGGTGGCTGGCGCGGTCTCCGGGATCGTCGGGGTCGACCAGGGCTCCGAGCTGAAGCAGGCCGCCGACACCCTGCCTGGCCCGCCGCCGGGCGCCCGGTTCGGGGTCCAGCCGTGCTCGGCGTACTACGGGCAGAAGATCGCCACCGCCCAGCCGGCCGCCTACGGCAAGCACCAGCCGTACGCCGTGTGCGGTTACACCCCGTCGCAGCTCCAGTCGGCGTACGGGGAGAGCTCGCTGATCAAGCAGGGCATCGACGGGCGCGGGGTCACCGTGGCCATCACCGACGCCTACGCCGCGCCGACGATGCTCAAGGACGCGCAGAAGTACAACCAGGTGCACGGCCAGCCGCTGTTCAAGTCGGGCCAGTACACCCAGATCACCCCGGACCCGGACGGCTACGACGCCGAGGACCTGTGCGGGCCGCAGGGCTGGTACGGCGAGGAGAGCCTCGACGTCGAGGCCGTGCACGCGATGGCACCCGGCGCCAAGGTCATTTACGTCGGGGCGCAGGACTGCCTTACCGGCCTGGACCTGGCCTGGGCGAACATCATCGACAGCCACTTCGCCAACGTGGTCACCAACTCCTGGAACGACGGCGTCGACGACGTCAGCCTGCTCGGCGAGGCCTACGTGACGTTCTACGAGCAGTTCTCCACCGAGGCCGCGATCACCGGCATCACGGTCAACTTCTCCTCCGGTGACGCCGGCGACGACACCGTCGGCGGCACGTCGCTGGCGTCCAAGACCGTCGAGTTCCCGGCTGACCTGCCCTACGTCACCGGCGTCGGCGGCACCAGCGTGTTCATCGGCAGCAAGGGCCAGTGGGTCGGCGAGCACGGCTGGCAGACCGCCTACTCGGCGCTGAGCAACGGCAAGTGGGGCCCCCCGGTGTACAACTCCGGTGGTGGCGGCGGCACCAGCCAGCTGTTCACCCAGCCCTGGTACCAGCAGGGCAAGGTGCCGGCCAGCGAGTCGGAGTACTACAGCAAGGTCCCGATGCGGACGGTGCCGGACATCGCGATGGACGCCGACCCCAACACCGGCATGATCGTCGGCGAGACCCAGGTGTTCCCGGACGGGACCTACTGGGACCAGTACCGGATCGGCGGGACCAGCCTCGCCTCTCCGCTGCTGGCCGGCATGGTGGCGGTGGCCGACCAGGCGCACGGCAAGGCGCTCGGCTTCATCAACCCGCTGTACTACAGCGAGATCGGGACCTCGGCGCTGCACGACATCGTGGCGCCGACCTCGAAGCTGGCCCAGGTCCGCACCGAGTACGTGAACGGCGTGGACAACAAGCAGGGCAAGCTCTACAAGCTGCAGACCATCGACGTGCAGACCACGACCATCCACGACGGTCCTGGTTATGACGACGAGACCGGAGTGGGCACCCCGCGGGGTCCCGCGTTCTTCACCGGCCATTAGCAGCCGTACGTGAGCGGGCCCCGGGGATTTCCCCGGGGCCCGCTTTTGTTCGCGTTACGCCGTTACGACGTCGTAGACCGTCCGCACGTACTCGGCGCCGCGGTCGGAGCCGACCACGCCGGAGCCCATCTTGTTCATCATGTAGGAGATCGTCAGGCGGCGGTCGGTGTCCATGATGATGAGGGAACCGCCCCAGCCGCCCCAGAAGCAGATCCGGCCGTCCGGGATGTAGGGCATGGTGTCGGCCTGCGGCAGCCCGTAGCCGATGCCGAACCGCAGCGGCACGCCCAGGACCAGGTCGATGCCGTTCTGCTGCTCGCGGAAGATCAGGTCGATGGTCTTCGGGCTGAGCAGCTTGATGCCGTCCACCTCGCCGCCGCGCGGTATGACGGACATGATCCGGGCCACCGACCGGGCGTTGGCGTGCCCGTTGGCGGCGCCGATGTCGGCGTTGCGCCAGCCGGGCGTGTTGGCGTCCTCGGCGTTCGGGGTCGGGCCGGTGAACGTCTTGACCGCCGGGCTGTCCATACCGAGCGCGGCCAGGTCGATGGGCAGCGGCGGCGGCGGGGTCACGTCGGCGATCCGGCCCCAGTCCTTTTCCGCGGCCCCGATCTGGAAGTCGGCTCCGAGCGGGCCGGCGATCTCCTCGGCGACGAACTGCTTCAGCGGCTTGCCGCTGATCCGCCGGACGACCTCGCCGATGAGGTGCCCGAAGTTCAGGGCGTGATAGCCGGAGGCGGTGCCCGGCTCCCACCACGGCGCCTGGGCGGCGAACCGGGAGGTGGACCGCTCCCAGTCGTAGAGGTCCTCGACCGCGGCCGGCTGATCGAGGCCGGAAACTCCGGAGGCGTGCGACATCAGGTGCCGGACCAGGACGTTTTCCTTGCCGTTGGCCGCGAACTCCGGCCAGTACGTGGCGACCGGCGCGTCCACGTCGAGCTGGCCGCGTTCGGCCAGCATGAGGGCGGCGAGGCTGGTGATGGTCTTGGTGGTGGACCAGACGTTGGTGATGGTGTGCTCGTCCCACGGCGTGGTTCTCGCCTCGTCGCGGAAGCCGCCCCACACGTCGACGACGACGTCGCCGTCGAGGTCCACGACGATCGACGCACCGAGTTCCTCACCGGAATCCACGTTCTTGGCCAGGGCGTCGCGTACGGCCTCGAATTTATGGTCGCAGGTCCCGTTGATGTCGGCCATGGATGGTCCTCCTCGCCGCTGAGGGGCAGGTCAGCTGGGGTCTTCTTGGGGCTTTTGAGTGTCTCCGGTAACTGAAGCCGACGCTAGCAGCCGGGGGGCGGACGGGATAGGGGCGAGTTGGCCTGCGGGTTAGCCTGGGTCCGGAGCATCTGACGTCCCGCTGGCCTGAAGTGCTCACGCTGGATCTCATGCCGCGCGCCGCCGCGGCGCTGGCCAGGCTGGATGCGGTCAGTCCGCTCGAGGCGGTGCTGGCCGACCGGGACGTGGTCGCGTGCGCGGCGCTGGCGCCTGGGCATCCCGCCCCGTTTCCGCCGTCCTGAACCGGGGCTCGAGCTTTATCTCGAAGCGGCAAAATATATCGTACATTAATTCGATACTAGGGCGATTTTTACGTATACATCGTCGAAGATAGCTACTATGTTCTATAGCTTATCTCTCTCGATTGGGGAGGTGCCCATGCCTCCAGGACCGGCTCACGCGGATCCCGCTTCAGAGCCCGGCGATCCCGTTCCGACTCCGGATTGGATGTCCGAGGAGGACTGGGAAACCTGGTGTGATGCCACGGCGGTGGATGACGAGCCTCCGGGCTTCGGCGAAGAGGACGAGGAGGAGCCTGAGCTGGCGGGCGGGGAGTTCGCGGCCGGGGTGGCGGGGTTCGGGCGGGCCGGGGCGCTGGACGGCTTGCCGGGTGGTACTGAGCTGGTGTTCTTCGCCGACGCCATGGCCGGGGCGGGTGACCGCTACCCGGGTGCCTCGGATGATGAGCTGGACGGGGTGATCGCGGCGTGGGACCGGGTGGAGGCGCACGCGGCGGCCCGCAAGCATCTCGCCGTGGCCGAGTTCATCCGGCGGCATCCCGCGGACGGGTGCGAGCCCGGGGAGCCGGGCGGGATGCCGGAGCGGTGGGATGAGTTCGCGGTCGATGAGCTGCGGGTGCTGCTGGCCGAGTCGAAGGCGGCGGCGGAGCGGCTGATGGGCCGGGCGGCGGACCTGGCGTCGCGGCTGCCGGGGACGACGGCGCTGTTCCGGTCGGGGAGGCTGCGGCAGTCCAAGGTGATGATCATCGTGGCTGGCACCGGGCCGCTGGATGAGGACGAAGCCCGCGCGGCGGAGGAGATGGTGCTAGGCCGGGCGGCCCGGCTGACCCCGGGCGGGCTGCGGCACGCGATCGCCCAGGCGGTCATGGACGTGGCGCCGGAGAAAGCCCGGAAGCGGCGGGAGGACGCGAAGAAGGACGCCCGGGTGGAGCGATGGGCGGAGGATTCGGGGAACGCGGCGCTGATGGGGCGGGAACTGCCGCCCGATGAGGTGCTGGCGGCGGATCAGCGGATCACCGCGTGGGCACATGAGCTGCGTAAGGCGGGGCTCGAGGGCGACATGGATGTGCTGCGGGCCCGGGCGTATCTGGACCTGCTGCTGGGCCAGGACTCCCGGCCCTCCCCCGCCGGGGGCCCGGCCTCAGGTGGTGCGGGGGCGGCCGGGTTCGCGGTGCGGGGCACGCTGACGGTCCCGCTGGCGAACCTGACCGGCCTGGCGGACCGGCCGGGTGAGATGGGCGGGATCGGGCCTATCGATCCGTGGCTGGCCCGGGACCTGGCCCATGCTGCCGCGCGGAACCCGCGCACGAGCTGGTGCGTGACCGTCACCGACGGGCAGGGCCACGCGGTGGGGCACGGGTGCGCCCGGCCCGGGCCCGCGGGCCGGCGGCGAGGGACCGCGGGCGGGGTCAGGGACGGCCCGGCGGGATTCTCCTTCACTCCCGAGGGGCGGGAGAGGCCGCCCGGCGGGTACGGGACCTGGCGGCTGCGCACCCCCGGGGACGGGCCCGGCCTGATCGTCGAGCTGTACTCCCTGGACACCCGGGACTGCGACCACCGGTTCGCGGCGCAAGGCCACGACCCCGGGGTCAAGCTGCGGCACCTGGCCCAGGTCCGGCACGCCACCTGTACCAGCCCGGTCTGCCGCCGGCCCGCGAGCCAGTGCGACTTCGAGCACAACATCCCGTACGAGCAAGGCGGCCGGACCTGCCTGTGCAACGCCGGCCCGAAGTGCCGGCATGATCACCGGCTCAAGCAGCAGCCCGGGTGGAAGGTGGACCAGCTCCCCGACGGGAGCTTCCGGTGGACCACGCCTTCGGGGAGGAGCTACATTACCGAACCCACCAGGTACCCGGTCTGAAGGATTACCGGGTGTCCACATAGCGGACGTATTTGATCCAAGGAATGGACACGGGGCATGATGGGGGCATGCCTTCTCGCTCCGATACTTACCTGCACGGACATCACGACAGCGTGCTCCGGTCGCACCGGTGGCGGACCGCGGAGAACTCGGCGGCGTACCTGCTCCCCCGGCTGCGGCCCAACGCGCGGGTTCTCGACGTGGGGTGCGGTCCCGGGACGATCACGGTGGACCTGGCGGGCCTGGTGCCGGACGGGGACGTGACCGGGATCGACGCGGCCGACGGGGTGATGGCGGAGGCCCGGCGGGAGGCGGAACGGCGGGGCCAGCGCAACGTGCGGTTCGAGACCGGGGACGTGTACCGGCTGGGCTATGCCGACGGGACGTTCGACGTGGTGCACGCGCACCAGGTGCTGCAGCACCTGTCCGACCCGGTCGCGGCGCTGCGGGAGATGCGGCGGGTGTGCCTGGCCGGGCGGGCTGGTGGCCGCGCGGGACGGGGACTACGGCGGGATGTTCTGGTATCCGGCCGAGCCGGAGCTGACCGAGTGGCAGGCGCTCTACCGGGCGGTGGCCCGGGCGATCGGCGGCGAGCCGGACGCGGGGCGGCACCTGCACGCCTGGGCCCGGCAGGCCGGGTTCACCGCGATCGGGGCCACGGCCAGCGCCTGGTGTTACACCGGGCCGGACGAGCGGGTCTGGTGGGGCAACTCATGGGCCGAGCGGCTGACGGTGTCGCCGTTCGGGGACCGGGCCGTCGAGCACGGCCTCGCCACCCGGGAGGACCTGGAGCGGCTGGCCGCGGGCTGGCGGCGCTGGGCCGACAGCGAGGACGCCTGGTTCGTGATCCCGCACGGAGAAATCGTGTGCCAGGCGTGATCCCGCACGGAGAGATCGTGTGTCAGGCGTGATCCCGCACGGGGAAATCCGGTGTGAGGTTCCGGGCTCGATGATCTAGGGTCGGGGGGCATGACCAAGGCGGTGTTGACTCCGCGGGCGGTTGATTTCCCCCGCTGGTACCAGGACGTGATCGCGAAGGCGGAGCTGGCCGAGAACGGGCCGGCCCGCGGTTCGATGGTGATCAGGCCGGCCGGCTACGCGCTGTGGGAGCGGATGCAGCGCGAGCTCGACGACCGGATCAAGGAGGCGGGCGCCGCCAACGCCTACTTCCCGCTCCTGATCCCGGAGTCCTACCTGCGGCGCGAGGCCGAGCACGTCGAGGGGTTCAGTCCCGAGCTGGCCGTCGTCACGATCGCCGGCGGCAAGCAGCTGGAGGAGCCGCTGGTCGTCCGGCCCACCAGCGAGACCGTCATCGGCGAGTCGATGGCCCGGTGGATCGAGAGCTACCGCGACCTGCCGCTGCTGCTCAACCAGTGGTCGAACGTGGTGCGCTGGGAGCTGCGGCCCCGGCTGTTCCTGCGGACCACCGAATTCCTGTGGCAGGAGGGGCACACGGCGCACGCCAGCGAGGCGGACGCCCGCGCCTACGCCCACCGGATCCTGCACGACGTCTACGAGGACGTGCTGGTCAACGTCCTGGCTGTGCCGGTCGTGGTGGGCCGCAAGACCGTGCGGGAGCGTTTCGCGGGGGCCGTCTCGACGTACACGCTCGAGGCGATGATGGGCGACGGCAAGGCGCTGCAGATGGGGACCAGCCACGAGCTGGGCCAGAACTTCGCGCGCGCCTTCGGGATCGACTACCTGGCCGCCTCCGGCCAGCGCGAGCTGGCCTGGACCACGTCGTGGGGCATCGCCACCCGGCTGATCGGCGGCCTGATCATGGCGCACGGCGACGACCTCGGGCTCCGCGTGCCGCCCCGGCTGGCGCCGGTACAGGCCGCCGTCTTGGTGGTGAAGGAGGGCGAGGGCGTGGCCGAGGCGGCGGGCGCGCTGACGGGGGCGCTGCGGGAGGCCGGCGTCCGGGCCTGGCTCGACGACCGGGTAGCGATGCCGTTCGGCCGCCGGGCGATCGACGCCGAGCTCAAGGGCTATCCGGTCCGCATCGAGGTCGGGCCGCGCGATGTCGCCGAGGGCCGGGCCGTGCTGGTGCGCCGGGTGAGCGGGGAGAGAACCGCGGTCCCGGCCGACCGCGTGGTGAGCCTGGTGACGGCGGCGCTCGAGGCGGACCAGGCCGCCCTGTACGAGGAGGCGCTCGCGTTGCGGCGGGAGCGCACCGCGGAGGTGACCTCGATTCCGGAGGCCATCGAGGCGGCCGGGGCCGGCTGGGCCCGGCTGCCCTGGGCCGCGGTCGGCGACGCGGGCGAGGCCGAGCTGAACGCCCGCGGCATCACGGTGCGCTGCCTGGTGCGGGCCGACGGCGGCGTGCCCGGCGCGGAGGACGAGCCGGACCTGGTGGCCGTGGTGGGCCGCGCCTACTGAGGTGCGTCCACTGACTGGGCGGCATCCCACAGGGCGTCGAGGACGACGCGGACCGCGGGCTGGCGGTCGCCGCCGCGGCGGCTGACGGCGAAGATCTGGCGGGTCACCGGCTCGGCCGGCCACAGCAGGCGGGCCCCCGCGGCCCCGCCGCAGGAAGCCACCGCCCCGCCGCGGGAAGCCACCGCCTCGCCGCAGGAAGCCACCGCCTCGCCGCGGGCGGCTAGGGCGGGGACGAGGGTGACGCCGGCGCCGGCCGCGACCAGGCTGAGCAGGACGCCGAAGTCGGTGGCGCGGGCGACGATGCGGGGGACGAAGCCGGAGCGGGCGCAGGCGCGCTGGATCATCTCGGCGCAGCTGGTGGTGTCGCGGGGGGCGAGGAAGGGCAGGCCGGACAGGGCGTCGAGCGGGACCGGGGTGCTCGAAGCAGCCAGCGGGTGGCTGGCCGGGACGGCCAGCAGGACGGGATCGGCGCGCAGCTCGCGCCGCTCGAACAGCGGGTCGAGCGGGCGGGGCAGCAGGTCGTACTCGTGCGCCACGGCCACGTCGGTCTCGCCGCGGAGCACGGCGGGCAGCGCCTCCTCCGGCTCCATCTGGGTCACGTCCAGCCGGACCTGCGGGGCCGAAGCGGCCAGCGCCGCCCACGCGGCGGGCACGACGCTGCGCGCCGCCGACGCGAACGCGGCGACCGACACGTGGCCGGCGACCTGGTCGCGGAGCGCGGCCAGGTCCGCTTCGGCCGCGTCCAGCCGGGCCAGCAGGGCATCGGTGTGGCCGACGAGGATCAGGGCGGCGGGGGTGAGAGCCAGCCCCCGGCCCACTCGTTCGGTCAATTTCATTCCGACCTCGCGTTCCAGGGCGGCGAGCTGCTGGCTGACGGCGGGAGCGGAGTAGCCGAGGGCGGTGGCCGCGGCGGTCACCGAGCCGTACCCGCTGACCGTGTGCAGGATGCGGAGGCGACGCAGGTCGAGCATGAAGCATAGCTTACCCGTTACGGCTCATTCTTTAACTGGACGTTAAGTCACGGTGGCCGGAAGCTAGGGTCATGAGACAACTCGCCGCCGCCGGGACGGTCGTGCTGTGGGCCAGCGCGTTCCCGGCCATCACGGTCGCGGTGGCCGGGCTCGGCCCGGGCGGGCTGGCCGTGGCCCGGCTGGCGGTGGCCTCGGCGGCGCTGGCGCTGGCCGCGCCGCTGCTGGGGGTGCGCCGGCCCGCGCGGCGGGACCTGCCGCTGATCGCGCTGTGCGGGCTGGCCGGGATGACCGGGTACCAGCTGCTGCTCAACGCGGGGGAACGGGTGGTGCCCGCGGGCACCGCCTCGCTGCTGGTGGCCACCGCGCCGGTCTACGCGAGCCTGCTCGCGGTGGTGTTCCTGGGCGAGCGGGGCGGGCGCCGGCGGTGGGCCGGAAGCGCGATCGCGCTGGCCGGCACCGCGCTCATCGCCGTCTCGCACGGGCTCGGGTTCGGTGCCTCGGCACTGCTGGTGCTGGCCGCGGCGGTGCTCCAGGCGGTGTTCCACACCGCGCAGAAGCCGCTGCTGGCCCGGTACACGAGCTTCGAGGTCACCGCGTACGCGATGTGGGCCGGCACCGTGTTCGTCCTGCCGTGGACCGGGTTGCTGCTGAGAGCGTTGCTGCCAGGGACGGGGCCGGCGGCGGGCGGGGCGGCCATCGGGTCGGCGGTCTTCCTGGGCCTGGCGCCGTCGGCGGCCGGGTTCGTGCTGTGGGCCTACGCCATGGCCCGGATGGACGTGGGGCGGGTCACCCTCTACCTCTACCTGGTCCCGGCGGCCGCCATCGTCATCGCGCTGGCCTGGCTCGGCCAGGTCCCCGGCCCGGTCGAGCTGGCGGGCGGCGCGATCGCCCTGGCCGGGGTGATCCTGGCCGGGGGCTCACACGTCGCGGCGGGTGATGAGGACGGCGGCCACCGCCAGCGCGACAGCGGGCCAGGCCAGCAGGACCAGCAGGGACCAGCCCGGGGAGAACAGGTTGGTGCCCGGGTGCAGCACGCTCACCTGGCGGACCGCGTTCGAGCAGCGTGAACCGGCCGATCCGGCCGCCCCACGGTGACGGCAGGACGCCGGTGATGGCGGGCAGGACGATGACCGCGATCGTCGCGGCGATCCCGCCCGCGGTGTGCCGGATGATCGCGCCCAGGGCCAGGCCGAGCTGGGTGCAGACGCACAGCACCAGGCCGGCCGCGAGGACCTTGCCCGGCACCCCGGGCGCGCCCAGCGACACGCCCAGGCCGGGGCCGGACAAGATGGCCTGGGACAGGAAGAACGAGGCGAACACGACCACCTCGCCGACGGCCAGCGCAACCGCCCCGAGGACCACCGCCTTGGCCGCGAGCACCGCCCGGCGGCGCGGCGCCGCCGCGAACGTGGTGCGGATGAGCCCGGTGCTGAACTCGGAGCTGAACGCCAGCACGCCCAGCACGCACACCGCGATCACCGCGTACTCCAGGCTCAGCACCGCGGGCAGGAGCGGGTCGGGGGCGGGGCCGGAACCCTTGGCGCTGGAGAAGGCGAAGGCGACCAGGGAACTGGCCGCGACCGGGCTGACCACCGCGACCAGCAGGACCCAGAAGGTCGAACGGACCGAACGGAATTTGGTCCACTCCGACGCCAGCAGATCACGCGCCCGGACGGCGATCGAGGGCACCGGGCGGTCCGGGGCCATGACGGGCGCTGGCCCGGTGGGAGGCACAGTGGTGGCCGAGGTCATGGGGTCTTCCTTTCCCCGCGGTATTCGGTGCTCTCGCCGGTGAGCTCGAGGTAGGCCTCCTCCAGCGAGGCCTGCCGGGGGATCAGGGCGTGCAGGGCGATGCCCTGGCCGGCCGCCAGCTCGCCGATGGCGGCGGCGTCCAGGCCGGTCACCGCCAGCGCGCCGTCGGCTTCCTCGGCGACCGTGCCGGCCCGGCCGGCGATCAGCTCGGCCAGCTCGGCGGCCCGGGGCGAGCGGACCAGCACGTCGCGGCGGGCGCTCGACTCGATCAGCGCCTCGGTGGAGGTGTCGGCCAGCAGCTGGCCGCGCCCGATGACGACCAGGTGCTCCGCGGTCAGCGCCATCTCGCTCATCAGGTGGCTGGAGACCAGCACGGTGCGGCCCTGGGCGGCCAGTTCCTTGAAGAACCCCCTGATCCAGAAGATGCCCTCCGGGTCCAGTCCGTTCACCGGCTCGTCGAACAGGAGCACCGGGGGGTCGCCGAGCATGGCGGCGGCGATGCCGAGCCGCTGCTTCATGCCGAGCGAGTAGCCGCCGACCCGGCGCTGCGCCACCGCCTCGAGCCCGGTCAGCCCGAGGACCTCGGTGACCCGCCGGGCCGCGATCCCGTTGGCCTGGGCGACGGACCGCAGGTGGGCGCGGGCGGTCCGGCCGGGATGCAGCGCGGTCGCGTCGAGCAGCGAGCCGACCTCGCGCAGCGGCCGGATCAGCCCGTCGTAGCGGCGGCCGCCGACCAGGGCCCGGCCGGAGGTCGGCGCGTACAAGCCCAAGATGATGCGCATGGTGGTGGTCTTGCCCGCGCCGTTCGGGCCGAGGAAGCCGGTCACCCGGCCCGGACGGACAGTGAAGCTCAGGTCGTCGACCGCGGTGACCGGGCCGAAGCGCTTGCTGAGCCCCTCGACCTCGATCATGCCGGGGTCTGCTTGAAGAACGCGCTGGAGTCGCGGCGCCACAGGAACACGACCGCGGTCAGCCCGGCCAGCCAGACGACCACCGCCCAGATGCGCGACAGCCCGGCGATCGGGGTGCTGAGCCCGACGAAGGTGTCCAGCGTGGCGATGACGAACAGGACCGTCCCGGTGATCCGGGCCCAGTTGCGGCCGCGCTGGCAGGCCCGGGCGAGCAGGAGCCACACCACGGCGGCGATCACGCCGCCGACGACGAACCCGATGATCAGCGTGTGCTGGGTCGAATTGACCTGACTGGCCGACATGTTCGGCGAGTGGCTCTCGATCGCGGTCTTGGTGGCGCCGATCGTGGCGATGTCGATGGCGATGCCGATGATGCTGGCGCCCGCGCCCGCGTACATGGCCCGGACGGCGGTCAGCACCGAGGCGGGCGCGGGGCCGCGCGGGGTTTCCGGAAGCTGGGTTTCGCCGCCGGGATAAGGCTGGTACATGGTGATGTCCTTTCGCGGGTTAGAGCCAGCCGCGGCGCAGGCGCTCGTCGAGGGAGTCGACGGCGGCCGCGCGGCTGGCGAGGACGACGAAGGTACGGTAGTCGCGCAGGCGGGTCCGGAGCAGGGCGACGGCGTCGAGCCCTGACCCGCCGTCCGCGGCCGTGCCGCCGTTCAGGAGCAGGCCGAGGCCGACGCGGACGCCGGCCGGGCCCGGTCCGGCTTGCTGAGTGAGCGCCTCGCGCGATAGCGCCGCGGGCAGCAGCGACGGCCACGCCGTGCCCAGGCGCACCAGGTCGGCCCCGGTGGACCAGAGCCCGGCGACAGCCTGGACGGTGCTGACCTGGGCGGGCCAGGGCTCGAAGGCGCCGTCCGGGGTGATCGTGTAGCCGGTGACGGCGCCGGGGCCGATGTCGCCGGCCCGGGCCGGGAACCGCGAATCGTCCATGCCCAGGGGGCGAAGGACCAGGCGGGCGGCGGCCTGGGCGTACGGCATCCCGGTGACGTCGGCGATCAGCTGGCCGAGGACGCCGTACCCGCCGTTGCTCGGCCAGACGGTCCCGCGCGGGCCGCCGCAGCCGATCACCGGGCCCAGGAGCTCGGCTAGCTCCGGGACGGCGTTGGCGTAGAGCTCGACCGGGTTGTCGATGCCGCCGGTATGGCTGAGCAGTTCCCTGACGGTGACCGAGGCGTCGGCCAGGCGGACGGTGCGCAGCCGCTGGCTGGCCGGGGCGTCCAGGTCCAGGCGGCCCGCGGCGACCAGCCGGAGCACCGCGGTCATGGTGACCAGGCTGGTCACGCCGGGCGCGGGGAACCGGTGGGCGGGCTGCAGGGGCTCGGGCTCGTCCAGGCGGGTTCCTGCTAGGCGGGTTCCTGCTAGGCGGGCCCCTGCTAGGCGGGCCCCTGCTAGGCGGGCATGGCCGGCGGCGACCGTCCACGCGGGCCGGCCCGGCTCGCCGCCGGCCAGCAGGACGGCGGGCAGGCCCAGGTCGGCGCAGGCCGCCGCGGCGATGGCGGCGATGCCGTCCGGGGGGTTCCCGGCGATGCGGACCGGGGGCGGTTCCTTCCGCCGGGGGTCGGTGATCCGGTCGGCGAGGGTGAAGCCGCGCAGCCCGATCAGCCGGTGCGGCGGCTCGGGGGTGGCCACCACGACGTACCGCACGCCGGCCAGCTGGACCTGCGCGTCGAACTGTCCCTGCTGGATCACGCTCAGCTCGGCCCGCAGGTCGGCCGCGTTCTTGGTGAACGTCTCGGTCAGGCGGCCCGGCGGGATCGCGGCCAGGAGGACGTCGTCGAAGTGCTGCCTGAGCTCGTCGTCGCCGGGCGGCGTCCACCCCGGCTCCCCGGCGCCGCGGTACCGCTCGATGATCCAGTGCACGTGGGCCAGGGCCGGGTTGCCCGGGGCGCAGGCCTGCTTGAGCGCGGCCCAGCCGGGCTGGCCGTGCTCACGGGCGATGGCCGCCTGGGCGTCGTGCAGGGTGGCGAACTCCCCCGCCGCCCGGCGGCGCTTGGCCTCGAGCTTGAGGTGCCGCAGGCTGGGCCGACCCGGCAGTGTTCGACCGAGTTGGGAACGTGCCTGAGAGGGCATGGCGTCCTTCCTCACGCCCGGGGGTCCGCTGGCTCGGGCAGGAAAGACGTGCGCTACCGATCGAGGTCATGCCACCGGTGAGCTTGCAGCTCTGCCCGCGGACCCGGGGGGCGGCCGGAACCACCACCGCCGATACTACTCCTCGGGCCGGCCGGCGTCGCGCCATAGAAGTGGCGACAGTGGGTTACGTAATTGTTGCTACTTGTGATTTACCATGGTTCCATGGGGGCACCTCGGGCCAGGTCGAATCCGGACCTGGTGGCGACGGGCGGGTCGGCGGCAGCCGTGCTCGACTTCGCCGTAGCGCAGATCCTGCGGGACGACACCGCGCTCGGCGCGCTGCCCGCCGTCCTGGCCCGGCTGGCGAGCGCGTTCGGCCTGCGGGCCGCGCTGGCGTTCCAGCCGGGCGGGAGCCAACCGGGCGCCGTGCTGGCGATGCACCCGCCGGACGCGGTGGACGAGGCGCTGCTGGCAAGGATCGGCGCGCTGACCCTGGCCCGCCAGGACACCGTCGTCGCGGCCACCGAGCCGGGCGCCAGCGTGCTGCTGGCCCACTCGGTGCCGGTCGGCGGGCAGTGCCTGTGCGCCCTGGCCCTGATCGGCGACGTGGCGAGCTGGGACGACGAGGTGCGGGCGACCGCGCACGCGGTGGCCGCCATCGTGGCCACCCAGATCCGGCACGCCAACGACATCGCCGGGCTCGAGCGCTCGCACGCCGCGCTGGCCGACCAGACCGAACGGCTGAACTGCCTGATCGCCTCGGCTATCCCGGGGGTGCTGATCACCGACGAGCAGGGCGCGGTGACCAACGTCAGCGAGAGCTTCGGGGAGATGTTCGGCCTGGCCGAGCCGTCCGGGCTGACCGGGACGTCCGCCGTCTCGGTCCTGTACCGCCTCGGACGGGTCTTCGCCGACCCCGTCGCGTGCACCCGGCGGATCGCCGCGGTGATCCGAGCCCGGCAGCCGCTGACCGGGGAGCAGATCTCGGCCGCCGACGGGCGCACCATCGAGGGCGACTACTGGCCAGTGCTCGTCGACGGCGTGCACCGCGGCGCTATCTGGCTGGCCTGGGACATGTCCGACCGCAGCCAGCTCGAGCAGCAGCGGCTGGAGACGCAGCGCCGGCTCACCGAGCAGAACGACCGGCTGCGCAGGCTCGACGAGGCCAGGAACCAGTTCCTGGCCATCGTGTCGCACGAGCTGCGCACCCCGCTGACGTCGATCGTCTCGTTCACCGAGCTGATCAGGAGCGAGGCCGACCGGCTCACCCCGGACGGGGTCCGCTTCCTGGACATCATCGAGCGCAACGCCGACCGGCTGCACCGGCTCGTCGGCGACCTGCTCATGCTGGACCGGCTCGAGGCCGGCGCGCTGCCGCTGGACCTGGCCCCGGTCTCGGTGCCTGACCTCGCCCTGGAGGCGGTCAGGTCGGCGTCGGCGCCCGCGACCAAGCAGGGCATCGCCATCGACGTCACGGCCGGGACCGGGCCGGACATCCCGGGCGACCAGCGGCGGCTCATGCAGGTGCTGGACAACCTGATCGCGAACGCGGTCAAGTTCTCGCACCGGAACCAGCGGGTGGGCGTCACGGTGGACTGGGACGGCCGCCAGTGGCGGATCGACATCGCCGACCGCGGCATCGGCATCCCCGAGGCGGAGGCCGGGCAGCTCTTCAGCCGGTTCGTCCGCGCGTCCAACGCGCGCACCGCCGGGCTGCCGGGGACCGGCCTGGGGCTGTCGATCGTCAAGGTGCTGGCCGAGATGCACGGCGGCCACGTGGACGTGGCCAGCACGCTGGGCCAGGGCAGCACGTTCAGCGTCTACCTACCGGGTCCGGAGGACGATCAATGAAGGGCCGGGTCCTGGTGATCGAGGACGACCAGGACATCTCCCTGGGCATCCGCACCGTGCTGAGCAGGCAGGGCCTCGACGTGGCGAGCTCGCACGACGGCCGGCAGGGGCTGCGCACGTTCCACTCGGCCCGGCCGGAGCCCTTCGACCTGGTGGTGCTCGACATCGGGCTGCCGTCGATGGACGGCTGGGCGGTCCTGGAGCGCATCCGCGACCTGAGCGACGTGCCGGTCCTCATCCTGACCGCGCACGGGAACGAGGGCGACAAGGTCCGGGGACTGCACGGCGGGGCCGATGACTACCTGACCAAGCCGTTCGGCAACCGCGAGCTGGCGGCCCGGGTCGAGGCGCTGCTCCGGCGTCCCCGGGCCCACCAGCCGCTGCCCGAGGTGTACGACGACGGCCACCTGCGGGTCAGCCTGGAGGCGCGCGAGGTCCACGTGGACGGCGCGCCGGTCGCGCTCACCCCGACCGAGTTCCGGCTGCTGGCCGCGCTGGTGCGGCACCCGGGCCAGACCCTGGCCCCGGACCAGCTGCTGAAGCTGGCCTGGAACGACCCGATGGGAGTGGGGCCCGACCGGGTGAAGTTCGGCGTCATGCGGCTGCGCCGCAAGCTCGGCCAGAGCCCCGGAGCGCCGGGCGCCGCGATCGAGGCGGTCCGCGGCTTCGGCTACCGCTACGTGCCACCCGGGTAACCGCAACGGGGCTGCTACGCGGCCGCAACGGGGCCAATAAGGCAATTCGGGCATATTGTCACCATGAACATGAGTGACGGGGACATCCGCCGTGGGCGGATCCTGGTCGTGGAGGACGATCCGGAAGCGGCGCTGTTCGCCGTGCACGTGCTGGCGAACCGGGGGCGGTTCGAGGTCATCCACACCGCGGACCCGGCCGAGGCGCTCCGGCTGGCCACCGACGAGCACTGGGACCTGGTGCTGACCGACCTCGACATGCCGGGCATGACCGGGCTCGAGCTGCTCGCCGCGCTGCGCCAGGTGGCCCCCGCGCTGCCGGTCGCGGTGACGAGCGCGCACGCGCTGGACGGGACAGCGACCGCGCTGGTCGGCCACGCGGACGAGTACCTGGAAAAGCCGCTGCGGGTGGAGAAGCTGATCGCGGCCGCGACCGCCCTGATCGGGCGGGGACGCAGGCCAGCGGAGGACGCGGGCCTTTAGGGACGGAACGAGGCGCGGTAACCTGCCGACGTGGCGAACGATATGGGCAAGGTACGGGGCGCCGGAGCGGTAGTCACCGGCGCGGGCTCGGGCATCGGGCGGGCGCTGGCCCGCGCGCTGGCCGCGGCGGGCGCCCGGGTCGTGGTCAACGACCTGGACACCGAGGCGGCGGTGGCGGTGGCCGAGGAGATCGGCGGGTACCCGGCGCCGGGCGACATGGGCACCGAGAAGGGCGTGCGCGACCTCATCGCCGCCGCCCGCGACTACCTGAACGAGATCGACATCTACTGCTCCAACGCCGGCGTCGGCGGCGGCACCACCCCGGTCGACACGCCGGACGCCGCCTGGCAGGCGACCTGGGACGTCAACGTGATGGCCCACGTGCGGGCCACCCGGGAGCTGCTGCCGACCTGGCTGGAGCGCGGGCACGGCACCATGGTCATCACCGCGTCGGCGGCCGGGCTGCTCACCATGCTGGGCGCGGCGCCCTACTCGGTGACCAAGCACGCGGCCGAGAGCTACGCCGAGTGGCTGGCCGCCACCTACGGGCACCGCGGCCTGACCGTGCACTGCATCTGCCCGCAGGGCGTGCGCACGAACATGCTGGCCAACTCGGGCCAGGCGGGGCAGGTGGTGCTGGCCGACGCCGCGATCGAGCCCGAGCAGGTGGCCGACGCACTGCTGGCGGGCATGGCCGCGGGTGAGTTCCTGATCCTGCCGCACCCCGAGGTCCGCGGGTACTACCAGGGGCGGGCGGCCGACACCGACAAGTGGCTGCGCGGGATGAACCGGATGCAGCAGCGGATCGAAGCGGCGCAGCGTGAGCTGGGCGAGGCGCCGGCCGGAGGTCACGCGTGAGGGCGTGGCAGGTCCGGGAGCTGGGCGAGCCGCGGGACGTGCTGACGCTGGCCGAGGTGCCCGACCCCGAGCCCGGGCCCGGGCAGCTGCTGGTGCGGGTGCTGGGAGCGGCGACGAACTTCCCCGACATCCTCATGTGCCGCGGCCTGTACCAGGTCAAGCCGCCGCTGCCGTACACCCCGGGCATCGAGCTGTGCGGGTCGGTCGTGGCCGCGGGTCCCGGGGTGACCGGGTTCGCGGCCGGGGACCGGGTCGTCGGCGGGCCGGTCTCGCCCACCGGGGCTTACGCCGAGCTGGCCCTGATGAACGCGGCGGCCGCATTCGGAGCTCCGGCCGGCCTGGACGACGCCGAGGCGGCGGCGTTCTGGGTGACGTACCAGACCGGGTGGTTCGGGCTGCACCGGCGGGCGGCGCTGCAGGCCGGCGAGACGCTGCTGGTGCACGCCGCGGCCGGCGGCGTCGGCAGCGGCGCGGTCCAGCTCGGCCTGGCGGCCGGGGCCCGGGTCATCGGCGTGGCCGGCGGCCCGGCCAAGGCCGAGGCGGTCCGCGCGCTCGGCGCCAACGTGGTCATCGACCGGCACGCCGAGGACTTCGTCGAGGTGGTCAAGGAGGTCACCGAGGGCCGCGGCGCCGACGTGGTCTACAACTCGGTCGGCGGCGACACCTACACCCGGTCCACCAAGTGCATCGCGTTCGAGGGCCGGATCCTGATCATCGGCTTCGCCGGCGGCACGATCCAGTCGGCCGCGCTGAACCACGCGCTGATCAAGAACTACGCGATCGTCGGCCTGCACTGGGGCCTGTACGCCAGCAAGAACCCCGCGCTGCTGCGCGAGTGCCACGCGCAGCTCACCAAGCTGGTCGAGCAGGGAGCGATCCGGCCGCTGGTCAGCGAGCGGCTCAGCCTGGAGGAGGTACCCGCCGGGCTGGAGCGGCTGGGCGCAGGCGACACGGTAGGCCGGATTGTCTTCACGCCGTGAGGCCTTTCGCCGGGCAAACGCACCAGGCCAGCATCTTGGTCTCCTTGACCTGGATCGCCAGCGGCTGGAAGGCGTTCGGGTCTACGAGCCGTGGGTGCTGGCTGATGAGTGAGTCGTAAACGTAGTCGGAGACGGCGAGGGCTAGATCGGCGCCCGAACCGGCGAGGAAATCACGGAACGGCTCCGCGTTGAGCATCCGGAAAAGCCGGACAACAGCGTCGCCCATGCTGCCACGGTCATCGCGGCTGACACAGCCAACGTGAGCGGCGGCTCGGAGCCGCATGCACACGCGACTGGAGGAGAACCGGTTGTAAGTGCGGAGCCGTTCGCCGAGCAGCTCGGGCAACGGGCCGAGAACCCGCATCACGGGTATGGCCGAGGGAATCACCACGAGGGCACCGTCACCCCGGTCTTCGACCGAGCACTCGTCCAGGGGAATCCCCGCCCGCGGGAAGACATCCTCGAGCAATTCGTACATGGCGGCCCGGAGCTGGCACTGAGCGTCGTTATGGTGCCAGCCGAAGCTGGCGATGTCCACCGCGAAGAGCCCGGATATCCGGCCTTCCCGGTCAGCGGCTGGAGACGACGTTGTCATCATCATCCGTTTCTGTGGCAGGAGGCTCGCGGCGCCCCGGATCATGGTGTGCCCGTCCCGGGCGAGGACGACGAGGCTTGTCCCATCGTCGTGCTTGCGGTCGCAGTGGCGGATGGGACAACCGCCGGCTGGGCGGGGGACCAAGACGGGGCTGTCTCCCCGGCCGGCGACACCGGATCGGCGCCCGCAACGCGGAGGTGGTTAATGGCGCATCGTCCTGAAGCCGGGGCCCGGTGCGACGGGATGGACTTGATGGACAGCTTCTTGGCTCCGCCGACGCGAAACTTGACGCGGCTGGGCGAGGACGGCGACGCGCGGAAGATCTGCGCGGAGCGGCCTTCCGCCGCCAGGATCCATGCGCAGGACCCGCCCTGGCCAGGAGCAGCGGCAGGGACCACCACCGTCACCTGGGTGGCGCCCGGATTCGGCGAGTAGACCTGGCTGATGGGCGGCCGACTCCGGCGGACCGTCCTGGGGGTCCGCTTCCCCGTGACCGGCGTCGGGGCACCTGCCTTCGCGCCGATCGCCAGGGGCGAGGTGGCTGCACCTACCGCGCCGGAGGAGGCGGGTCCCTCACTCGCCTCGTTCGTCGTCGGCATGGGGCGCGAGTGCGGACTCCGCAGCTCAGCCGACCCTGCTAGCCGCAACTGAGGCAGCACGGTAAGGATAGCGACGATGGCGGCAGCGGCAGCAGCCCCCATCCACGGGTTACGCAGCCGCCGACGGGACACTCGGGCTGACTCGAGGTCCAGCGTCACACGGCTGAGCATGGCCCGCCGCGCTGCGTCCACATCGACCTGGTGATCGTAGAGCCGGCCATAAGCCGCCGAGATACGCTCAGCAACGTCGCCGTCGAGCTCGCGGTCATTGTCATGGCAGCGGATCATATTTCTTTCTCCCCCGTAAGATAATCGCGATGCGCCATATCACCGGCACGCCTGACGCACCATTTAAGGCCCACGTCTTGCCCAGCCTGCGCTCGGCAATTCCGAGACGCGCATGAACCGTTTTCGCCGTCACTTCGGTTATTTCTGCGATCTCGCTGACGGTCCGCCCGCCGATGTACATGAGAGCAGCAGCCTCGCGCGAATGCCCTGGCAGCCGGTCAATGGCGTCCTTAATTTCGAGATCCTCACGCCATTGCTCACTGCTATCAAACCGCGGTTGTTCCGTTCCCTTCAATGGGACTTCCCTGCCTGAGCGCCTGTGCCAGTTGAGCGCCCGGTTGCGGATAGCCCTCAGGAGATAAGATCGACACTGAGTCTCGGACATGTCAGGGAGCTCGCCCCGGCTCATGAGGATGAGCATGCGCAGCACTGCCTCCTGCACGACATCCTCTGCCGACCCTAGGTCCAGCCAGGGATACCCGCATATCGCGACCTTGACGGCAGTTAGATAGTGCGTTTTATAGAAAACCCCAATGGTGTCCGATAGATCCGGTCCACCCGGGCCATTACCTGACATCTTCACCTTTCGCGTATGCCTACGATGGACACCCCGGGCTGACTGGGTGCTCGGCCCGTTCAAGTCGTCACTAGGAAAACACCCTGGCCACCTTCAGCAGGGAATAAAATCTGAATTAAAATTTTCACCGCAACAACGGCGTGGGCGATTTGAGACAGAAATCATATTTTCGATATCATTCGCCGCCTGCAGGGTGAAAGAACCCACGATGAAAGTCCGGAGTTACCTATCTGGCAGCTGGCGGCCGCGAACTTTTCACTCCCCTTAGGCGCATTTAAGCGGGTGGCCAACGCGAACAGAAAAAAGAGTCACTTTGGCCATATTCAGGGAGGACGCGACCGCCTGCTAAGCTCGACTGAATGGATGTTCAGGATGCCTCCGGGGCAGGTGGGATCGACTTCTTCGCGCAGGGCGGGCTTCCGGTCCCGCTGGTAACCGTCGAGCAGGCGGAGAGGCTCGCGGCTGACTCGTTCGGCATGAAGGTTTCGGCTTTTCCGCTGGGCAGCCAGCAAGATTGCAACTTCCTGCTGGAGGGGGACGGCGGGCCGGCGGGCGTGCTGAAGATCGCGAACCCGGCGTTCAGCCGGGCCGAGATCGAGGCGCAGGACGCCGCGGCGGAGCTCGTCGCGGCCTGCGGGCTGCGGGCGGGCGTGGCGACGCACGGGCCGGTTGTGGTTCCTGTTGCGGATGAGTCGGCTTTGGTGCGAGTGCTGCGTTATCTGCCCGGGGGGACGCTGACCGGGGCGGGGTACCTGGCGCCGCGGGTGGTGGCGGAGCTGGGCGCGGTGGCCGGGCGGGTGAGCGGGGCGCTGCGCGATTTCACCCACCCCGGGCTGGACCGGGTACTGCAGTGGGACCTGCGGCACGCCGACCGGGTGGTCGGGGTGCTGGCGGAGCACGTGCGGGACGCGGAGCTGCGGGGGCGGGTGACCGTGGCGGCGGAGGCGGCCTGGCGCCGGGTCGGGCCGCTGGCCCAGGAGCTGCCGTGGCAGGCGGTGCACGGGGACGTGACCGACGACAACATGGTCTGCTCGACCGCGGACGGGCGGCGGATCCCGGACGGGGTGATCGACTTCGGCGACCTGACCAGCTCGTGGGCGGTGGGCGAGCTCGCCGTCGCGATCACCTCGGTGCTGCGGCACGCCGGGGCCGAGCCGTGCTCGGTGCTGCCCGCGGTACGCGCCTTCCACGCGCTGCGGCCGCTGTCCGCCGCCGAGGTCACGGTCCTGTGGCCGCTGGTGGTGATGCGCGCCGCGGTGCTGGTGGTGAGCGGCGAGCAGCAGGCCGTGCTGGACGGCGGGAACGAGTACGTGAACGGGGCGCTGGAGCACGAGCGCCGCTTGTTCGGCCAGGCGGTGTCGGTGCCGGCCGAGGTCATGACCGCGCTGATGCTGAACGAGCTGGGTTTCGAGGTGTCGCGGCCGCGGGTGGCGGCGGGGACGACGGGCGTGGAGCTGGGGCGCTGCGTGGTGCTGGATCTTTCGGTGGCGTCGGACGTGGTGGACGGGGGCGCCTGGCTGGAGCCGGGGCTGGCCGGGCGGCTGGCCCGGGCGGCGCTGGACGGCGGGGCGGACGCGGTGGTCACGCGATACGGGGAGGCGCGGCTGGATGTGTCGCGGGTGCTGGCGGAGGTCTCCCCCGCTACGGTGGCGACCGGGGTGGACCTGTGGCTGGCGCGGCCTGGTTCGTGGACGCCGCCTGAGCCGGGTGACGGGCTGGTACTGACGGTGTTGGACGCGGAAGGCGGGCGGACGCCGGTTCAGGTGGGGCTGCGGCTAGCGGGGGCGCCGGAGGTGCCGCCGCTGGTGCGGCCGGAGTACGCGGCGGGGTGGCTGGCGCTGACGGCGGATCCGGGGCCGCTGCTGGGGCTGGCTTTGGCGGTTCGGTCGGATGCTTCCGGTTCTCTGCTGGCGCGGCGGGCGGCGGCGTTCGCCGACGTGCAGGAGCACTACTACGCGGACCCGCCGCGGATCGAGCGGGGCTGGCGTCAGCACCTGGCCGGGACCGACGGGCGGGTCTACCTGGACATGGTCAACAACGTGAGCGTGCTCGGCCACGCTCACCCGCGGTTTTCGGCGGCGGTGGCGCGCCAGTTGCGGCGGCTGAACACGAACTCGCGGTTCCACTACGCCGCGGTGGCCGAGTTCGCCGAGCGGCTGGCCGGGCTGCTGCCCGCGCCGCTGGACACGGTGTTCGGAGTCAACTCGGGCTCCGAAGCGGTCGACCTGGCGCTGCGGCTGGCGTTCGTCACGACCGGGCGGCAGGACGTGGTGGCGGTGCGCGAGGCCTACCACGGCTGGACCTACGCCTCCGACGCCGTGTCCACCTCCACCGCCGACAACCCGGACGCGCTGGCGACCCGGCCCGGGTGGGTGCACGCGGTGGACGCGCCGAACGCCTACCGGGGCCGGTACCGGGGGGCGGCGGCTTCGCGGTACGCCGTGGACGCGGTTGCCTTCGTCCGGTCGCTGGCTGATCGGGGGCGGGCGCCGGCGGCGTTCCTGGCCGAGCCGTTCTACGGCAACGCCGGCGGCATGGCGCTCCCCGACGGCTACCTCGCCGCGGTCTACGCCGAGGTCAGGAAGCACGGCGGGCTGGCCATCGCGGACGAGATCCAGGTCGGCTACGGCCGGCTGGGGCACTGGTTCTGGGGGTTCGAGCAGCAGGGCGTGGTCCCGGACGTGGTCACGGTGGCCAAGGCCATGGGCAACGGCTACCCGCTGGGCGCGGTCATCACCTCCCGCGCGATCGCTTCGGAGTACCGGGACGCCGGGTACTTCTTCTCCTCCACCGGCGGCAGCCCGGTCTCCTGCGTGGCGGGGCTGACCGTCCTCGATGTCCTGCAGGAGGAGGGGCTGCAGGCCAACGCGGCCCTGGTGGGCGATTACCTGAAGGGGCGGCTGGAGGAGCTGGCCGGGCGGCACGCGCTCATCGGGGCGGTGCACGGGGCCGGGTTGTATCTGGGCGTGGAGTTCGTCCGGGACCGGGGCACGCTGGAGCCGGCCACGGCGGAGACCATGGCGATCTGCGACCGGCTGCTCGAGCTCGGGGTGGTCATGCAGCCGACCAGTGACCGGATGTGCGTGCTCAAGATCAAGCCGCCGTTGTGCCTGGACGCCGCGGGGGCGGACTTCTTCGCGGACACCCTGGACCGGGTGCTGACCGAGGGCTGGTGACGGCCTAGCTGGCGCTCTGGGTTAGCTGGCGCTCTGGGTTAGCTGGCGCTCTGGGTTAGCTGGCGCTCTGGGCCCAGGTGGCCGGGTAGGTGTAGGCGGTGGTGGTGCCGTTCCTGGTCTCGGTCATCTTGGTGAACTTCCCGTTCACCGGGTCGGAGAGCGTGATCGTGGCGGGGACGAGATCGACCGGGGCCTGGGCGCAGTTGGGGTTGCAGCTGTTGATGTCCGAGGTGCCCTGGCCGGTGGCGCCGGTGGCGCTCCAGTCAGACCAGGTGATCTTGGTTACCACGTTGGTCGCGTCGCCGCTGTAGGCGATCTCGGTCGGCTTCGTGCCGGAGTAGCCGCTGCCCACGGTGAGGGTGGGAAGCGCGGTGGGTGTCGTCGCCGGAGTGGTGGCGGGCGTGGTCGCGGGGGTCGTGGCCGGCGTGGTCGCCGGAGTGGTGGCGGGGGTGGTCGCCGGGGTGGTGACCGGGACCGTGGCGGGGGCGCTGCTCGTGGTGCTCTGAGCGGGCTGGGTGGCCGCCGTGCTGGAGGAACTCGACGCCTGCGTGGCCTGCTGGTTGTGGTGGGCACGGCTGGCCAGCGCGAGGCCGAGGGCGGTGCCGCCCGCGGCCAGCACGAAGGCCAGGACAAGGATGACCGGGACCAGGGCGCCGTGGCGGCGGCCCGGGGGTGCTCCCCCGGTGGCTGGCCCTCCTGCGGTGACTGGCCTTCCTCCGGTGGGTGGCGGGTAGCCCGTAGAGCCGGTCCGGGGGCCCGGGAACCCGGACGCGGATCCGGCCGTGGCGGCCGGATGCCAGTTCTGGGCGAGGATGGTCTGGGTGAGGTTCCCCATGCCCGCCGCCGGGACCGCCCCGGCCGGAGCCGGACCGCGGGTCAGCTCGGCCAGCAGCTGCGGCGCGGTGGGCCGGGCCTGCGGGTCCTTGGCCAGGGCGGCCTCGACGAGCGGGCGCAGCCCGGGCGGCACCGCGCTGATGTCCGGGGCGGCGTGCATGATCCGGTACAGCATGGCCTCGGACGTCCCGCCGCCGAACGGGGACTGGCCGCTGGCCGCGAAGGCCACCGTCACGGCCCAGGTGAAGATGTCCGCCGCCGTCCCGGGGCGGCCGGTGATCTGCTCGGGCGCCATGTACCCGGCCGAGCCGACGGTCATGCCGGTCCTGGTCAGGCTGGCCGTGTCCAGCGCCTGGGCGATGCCGAAGTCGATGACCTTCGGTCCGCTCTGGGTGAGCAGCACGTTGGAAGGCTTGAGGTCGCGGTGCACGATGCCGGCCGCGTGGATCGCGGTCAGCGCCTCCGCCAGCCCGGTGGCCAGGCCGTACAGCATCTGCGGGCCGAGCGGCCCGCGGTCGTTCACGTACTCGGACAGCGTGGGGCCGTCGGCGTACTCGGTGACCAGGAACGGCCGCTCGGACTTGGTGTCGGCCTCGATGACCCGGACCGTGCACACGCCCTGGACCCGGGTCAGCGCGGCCACCTCGCGGCCGAACCTGGTGCGGAGCTCCGGGTTATCGGCCAGCTCGGGGCGCAGGACCTTGATCGCGACCGGGTGACGGTCCGGGGTCTCGGCCAGGTAGACGACGCCCATCCCGCCCGCGCCCAGCCGGGCCACCACGCGGTACCGGCCGATCCGCGGCGGGTCGGACTGCTGCAACGGCGCGCGTGCCACCAGGCCCCCTTCCGGTCTTCACGACCCCTGAATGGTAGCCGCTGGGAGCGGCCAGTGCGGGCGCTCAGCGCGGGCGCCCGGTGCGGGCGCTCAGGGCGGGCGCTCAGCGCGGGCTCAGCCCGCGCGGGCGGCTGGACGGTCCCGGAGGGAGAACCAGGCCAAGGCGATCGCGACCAGGTAGCCCGCGGTCGCGACCAGCAGCGGCACGTGCAGGCTGAGCGAGCGGCCGTGGCCGAGAAGCGAGCCGAGGACGGCCACGCCGAGCGCGCCACCGGACTGCCGGGCCGCGTTCAGGACGCCGCCGGCCACGCCGGCGTGCTCCGGGCCGGCCGCGCCCACCACCGCCGCGGTCATGGCCGGCATGGCCAGCGAGACCAGGCCGAGCAGGATCGAGCCGGCCAGGATCAGCGCGAGCGGGCTGGCCGGTCCCGCGGTGGCGAGCAGGGCGGCGCCCGCGGCCGCGAGCGTGAGCCCGGCCAGCATCGGCGGGAGCGAGCCGAGGCGCGCGGTCAGCGGGCCGCTGGCCAGCGAGCCGAGCCCGACCGTGGCGCTCATCGGCAGCAGCAGGAGTCCGGTGGCCAGGACGGACTCGTGCCGGGTGGTCTGCAGGTAGAGCGACAGGCACAGCAGCGATCCGTACAGGACCAGGTTGAAGATCAGGCCGACGCCAGTGGCACCGCTGAGGTTCTTGTTCCGGAAGAGTTGCAGGGGAAGGACTGGGTGCGGCTGACGACGTTCGGCTCGGATGAAGGCCCAGCCGGCCAGGAGGCCGACGGCGAGGAGCGCGCCGGGCAGCGCAGTGAGCCAGCCGAGCTGGCCAGCGGTGATGAAGGCGCCGGTGAACGCGGCCAGCATGGTCACCCCGAGCAGCAGGCCGGGAACGTCGGTCCGCCGCTCCGGGTGCTTCGGCGACTCGTCCGCGAAACGCCGCAGCAGGACCACCGTGAGCAGGCAGATCGGTATGTTGACGAGGAAGATCGAGCGCCAGCCGGCCGTGGCGACCAGGGCGCCGCCGGCCACCGGACCGAGCGCGACCCCGAGCGAGCCCATCCCGCCCCACACGCCGAGCGCCCGGGCCCGTGCTTTGGGGTCAGGAAACTGGTGCACCAGCAGGGCCAGCGAGCAGGGCAGCAGCGCGCTCGCGCCCAGGCCCTGGACGGCCCGCGCGGCGATCAGCACGGCGAGGCTGGGGGCGGCCGCGCAGCCGGCCGAGCCGGCCGCGAACACGGTCAGGCCGACGGCGAAGATCTTGCGCGCCCCGGCGCGGTCCGCGGCGGCGCCCGCGGTGAGCATGATCGAGGCCAGCGCGAGCGTGTACGCGTCGACGACCCACTGCAGGCCGGCCAGCGAGCCGCCGATTTCACGCTGCATGGCCGGCAGCGCCACGTTCACGATCGTGACGTCGAGCTGGATGACGAAGAAGCCCAGGCAGACGGAGAGCAAGGCGACGGCCTGGCGGCCGCGCTCTGGTACTTTCTCCCCGTTCTCCTGGTGACCATCGAGTTCCCGGAGATCGCTGTGCATACCTCCACCCTGCCCCCGGAACCTTCAAACCCACGTCGAAGCGGGGAGCTCAGGCGGGGTGGAAACGGCCTTCCGTGGCTTGGGCTGGAGGGTAGCTCAGGGTTCTGGGCTGGGGTTTTGGTGGCTTCGCGGGTGTGGGAGGCGGTGGCACTCCGGGCGGTACGACAGCGACATGAAAGCGGCACGTAAGCGGCCCGACGGCGCAGTGACTCCGAACGGTGGGTCCCCTAGGCCCTTGGACTCCGACCGGTGAACCTCGTGGACCCGTGGGGTCCGCGGGATCTGTGGGCTCCATGGGCTCCAAGGGCTCCAAGGGCTCCATGGGCTCCATGGGCTCCGACTAGTGGATTCCCCGTGGGCCCGTGGCTCCGAGCGGTGGATTCCGTACACCTCTGCAGTCACATCCGCCTCATGCGATGACGCAACGAACCGGTGGATGCTCTATCGAACGGATGGATGCTTTATCGACCCGGTTGCCCTTGACAGCGAGTGGCTCCCGGGCCGGGGCGGCTGGTTCTTGCGTGACGTGCGGTTCTGGTGGGGCCTCCAGGGCTGTGCTATCTAACACCGCGATGTCACATCGTTGTTGTTCTGACCACCGCAGAGTCACATCGATGTGGTTGCCGTCGATCGGCGTTCTGTGACGGGCGGGAGCTGTGGGCCGGACGGGGTGGCCGGGGCCGACGGGATCTTCGGGGTCCGAGGACGAGCTTGGCGGGGTGGCGGCTTGGCTTGGCGGGGGATGACGGGGGCTTGGCTTGGTGGGGTGGTGGCGGCTTGGCTTGGCGGGGGTGGCGGCTTGGCTTGGCGGGGGTGGCGGCTTGGCTTGGTGGGGTGGTGGCCTGGCTTGGCGGGGTGGTGGCTTGGCTTGGAGGGGGTGGTGGTGGCTTAGCTTGGGGGGATGGAGCGGGGGAATTGGCCGAGGTATGTGGCGCTTGGGGACAGCTTGACGGCGGGGCGGGATGATTTTGGGCCGGGTGGGGTCCGGATCGGGTGGGCGCGGCGGCTGGCCGGGATGCTGGGCGAGCGGACGGGGGTGCCGTGCGCGCTGACGAACCTGGCGGCGGACGGGGCCAGCGTGGATGTGGTGCTGACGCGGCAGCTGCCTGCGGTGGTGCGGCACGGCTTTGGGGGGCACGAGGACGCTGGAGGGCACGAGGGGGCTGGGGGGCACGAGGGGGCTGGGGGGCACGAGGGGGTTGGGGAGGACGAGGGGGCTGGGGGGGTTGAGTTGGTTAGTGTGACGGCGGGGATGAATGACGTTCGGGATCCGGGGTTTGGGGCGGAGCGGTTCGCGGCGGGGTTTGGGGGGTTGCTGGATGGGCTGGCAGGGACGGGGGCGACGGTGCTGACTTGCACGCTGCCAGATATCACGGGGATCATGCCGCTGCCGGCCGACCTGGTCGAGGTGGCGCGCGAGCGGCTGCGGCAGGCCAGTGAGGTCATCCGGGAGGCGGCGGCGCGGCGGGGCGCGATCTGCCTCGACGTGTGGGCCATGCCCGAGGTGGCTGATCCCGGGTTGTTCGGTCCGGACCGGATCCACCCCAATGGCCGGGGGCACCAGTTGATCGCCGACGCGTTCGTTGCCTTGTTGCTGGCGGGGGCTCCAGTGCACTGACGTGCAGGGATGCTATTCGGTGGACATTCCGGACGGCGCACTTAAGATATTACTGATGTCGACGGACCTACGGGTGGCGGCCGAACGACAGTGGCTCACCTTGGTGGTATTTGGCGTGCTCGGCTTGGGGCTCGCCGCGGCCATCGTGTTCGCCGCCACCTATAACGCGCTGGATTTTCGCATCTACATGTGGGGCGGGCACGCCGTCTTGGACGACGGCCGCCTCTACCAGGCCCTGGCGTACGGTCACTGGTTCACCTACTCGCCGTTTGCGGCCGTCGTCTTCGTGCCGATCGCGGCGCTGCCGCTCGCGTTGGCCCGGGTGCTGTGGGATCTGCTGTCGCTGGCGGCGCTCGCTTACTCCTGCGTCCTGGTGCTGAAGCTGGCGGGGTACCGGCCGACACGGATCAGGGTGGCCGGCGCGATCGCCGCCGCGATGGCGCTCGACCCGGTGTGGCAGACCCTGTTCCTCGGCCAGATCAACCTGATCCTGCTGGCCCTGATCCTGATCGACATCAGACGGCTCACGCTGGGCCGGACGGCGGGCATCGGGGTAGGCATCGCGGCCGCGATCAAGCTGACGCCCGCCATCTTCATCGTGTTCTTCCTGCTGGCCCGGCGGACCAGGGCGGCCATGACGGCGGCGGCCACGTTCGCCGCGTGCGGGCTGATCGGCTGCATCGTCGCGCCGGATTCCTCGCGTCTCTACTGGCGGCACCTGTTCTTCGACACCCATCGCGTCGGCGCCTCGTACATCAGCAACCAGTCGCCCTACGCGGCGGCCATCCGGATCGCGTCCGGGCAGGGCCACATCGGCGGCTGGTGGATCGCGGTCCCGCTCGTGCTGGCCGCCATCGGACTGGCCACGGCCGTCGTCCTGGTCCGGCAGTACGACTGGCTGGCCGCGACCGCGGTGACCGGAACGACCGGGCTGCTCGTCTCCCCTATCTCCTGGGCGCATCACTGGGTGTGGGTCATCCCGGCTCTGGTCCTGTTGCTCCGGTCCGGCCACCGGGTCGCCGCGGGGATCGCGTACCTGCTGTTCGCGGTGGCCCCGTTCTGGTTCACCCCGCACGCGGGCGGGTCGCGCGAAGACGGCTTCCACGGGCTGGTCACGCTGGCCGCCAACTGCTACCTGGTCGCGGGGCTGGCCTTCGGTGCCTTCATGGCCGGGCAGGCCTGGCGGCTGGCGCGAAGACGGAGGCGGGAGCTACCGGACCGGGAGAGCAGGGCCGCGGACGACGACGCGATGGCCGGGGCGTGCTAGCAGAGGCCACGATGGCTGGGGCGTGCTAGCGGGGGCCGCGATGGCCGGGGCGTGCTAGCGGGGGCCGCGATGGCCGGGGCGTGCTAGCGCGGGAGCTACTCCGCGGGCGGGCCCTTCTGGCGCAGGTCCTTCTCCAGGTAGATCCGGTGGTAGCCGTCCTCGGTGCGGCGGGCGGTCTCGCGGAAGCCGAGGCGGGCGTAGATCGCCTGGTTCTCGGTCATGACCTCGTTGGTGAACAGGTCGAGCCGGTTCAGGCCGCGCTGGCGGGCCTGCTCGGCGGCGAACTCCAGCAGGCGCCGGCCCAGGCCGGTGCCCTGGGCGGACGGGTGGACCGCGACGTTCCCGACGTGCAGGCTGTCCGCGGAGGGGGTCAGCTCGATCAGGCCCGTCACCGGCTGGCCGGTAACCCAGATCCGGCCGGCCGCCACCTCGGCGGCGTAGTCGGCCAGCATCGGGGCGGGCGGGCGGTCCATCCGGTCCAGGTACCTGGCGTAGGCGGCGGTGACCACCGCCTGGACCGCGGGCAGGTCGGCCGGGGTGGCCAGGCGTATTTGTTCCACCTGGCTATGCCATCACGCCAGGCGCCCGGACGGCGTAAGAACGCGAGGCCCGGGGGCACCTCGATGACCCGGCCGGTGACCTCGGGGCGATCCGCGCGGAGCAGGGACGCGACCAGGTCGGCGACTTGGGCGGCGCTGCCGAAGCGGCGCAGGGCGATCGTCTCGGCCAGGTCGGGCCGGGCGTGCTCGGGCGCGAGCACGCCGGCGTAGCGGGCCGGCCCGGCCGGGCCCGGGGTTACCGCGTTGACGGTGATGCCGAACCGGCGGCCCTGGTTAGCCAGCTCCCGGGTGAACCCGGCTATCCCCGGCCGGACGAACATGCCGTGCCCGTCGGCCGCGTGATCGTACTCGCCGCAGACCGAGGAGACCGCGAGGATCCGGCCCTCGCGTCGTTCCACCATGGCGGACATCGCGGTCCGGCCCAGGTGGAACACGCCGTGCAGGCTGGTGTCGATGAGCGTGCGCCATTCGGCTGCGGCGACCCGCGGCGGCGGGTGTTCCCAGGTGAGGCCGGCGCAGCAGACCACCGCCTGCACCGGGCCGAATTGCGCCTCGGTCAGCTCGAACCAGGAGCTGATCTCGTCGGCGTCGGTCATGTCCACGTCGGTGCCGGCCACCCGGACGCCGAGTTCCCAGGCGTCCTTCTCGACCTCGCGGGCGGCGGTCCCGTCGTCGATGTAGCCGAAGCCGATGTCCCAGCCGTCCGCGGCCAGCCGCCGCACCGTGGCCGCGCCGATGCCGCGTGAACCACCGCTCACCAAGGCGACGCGGCCCGACGTAGCCGGGCTGGGTGGCTGGCTCACCCTGTCTCCGCTCTCCCCACCCTGAACCCCGATTCCCCCGTGATTTCAGGCATCGTAGCCGCCTCGGCGGCCGTTTGGTTAACAGGGGGTGAATAGCAGGTTGCGGCGTGTCGGAGCCGGTGTTTTCGCAGCTGACCGGGGGCCGATGGCTTAGCCTGATCCGCGTGGAAATGCTGCGGATAGGAACCCTGGGCACGTCGCGGATCTCCCTGGCCGCCCTGATCGAGCCTGCCGCGGAGGCGGCCGGGATAACGGTGACCGCGGTCGCGGCCCGGGACGCCTCGCGGGCGGAGCACTTCGCGCTGCGGCACGGCATCGGCCAGGCCTACGGGTCCTACCAGGAGTTGCTGGACGACCCCGATATCGACGCCATTTACAACCCGCTGCCGAACTCGCTGCACGGGCCGTGGACGCTGCGGGCGATCGCGGCCGGGAAGCACGTGCTGTGCGAGAAGCCGTTCGCGTCCAACGCGGACGAGGCGGCCCGGGTGGTCGAGGCCGCCGAGGACTCGGGCCTGGTCGTGATGGAGGCCATGCACTACCGCTACCACCCGCTGATCACCCGGCTGCGCGAGGTCGTGGCCGAGCTGGGCCCGGTGCGGCACCTGCAGTGCTGGACGAGCTTCGCCATCAAAGATCCCGGCGACATCAGGTACGACTTCGCCCTGAGCGGCGGCGCGCTGATGGACGGCGGCTGCTACGCGCTGGACTGCCTGCGGCTGATCGGAGGGGATGAGCCTTCGGTGACCGGGGCGCTGGCCGATCCGGTCACCGACACCGCGGACGGGCAGGCGGCGGACCGGTCGATAGCGGTCCGGCTGGCCTTCCCTGGCGGGGCCACCGGCTGGTTCGAGTCCACGTTCACCCGGGACGGCGAGTTCCGGGCCGACCTGCACGTGATCTGCGAGGACGGGCTGGCCCACCTGGACAACTTCATCTTCCCGCACCGGGCCCGGCTGCTGGCCGCCCGGGACGGGGCGGTGGTGGCCGACGACGAGCCGGGTGACGGCGACACGACGTACCTGCATCAGCTCCGCGCGTTCGCCGCCGCGATCGCCGGGGGCGATGCGGTGCCGACGTCGGCGGCGCACGCCGCGGTGACCATGCGGCTGATCGACGACGCCTACCGCGCGGCCGGCCTGGCCGTACGGCCGACCGACGAGCGGGCCTGACGTGACGGGACCTGACGTGACGGGACCTGACGTGACGGGACCGACGTGACGGGGCCAGCGGCGACGGGGCCGCCCTTGACCGGGGCGGGGGAGCAGGCGGCGCGGTTCGCGGCCGACCTGATCAGGTTCGATACGACCAACCGGGGTGGCGGCGACGCGCGGGAGCGGCCCGCCGCGGAGTACGTGGCGGCCCGGCTGGCCGAGGCGGGACTCGAGCCGGTGCTGCTGGAGTCCGCGCCCGGACGGGCCAACGTGGTGGCGCGGGTCAGCGGAAGCGGGGCTCAGGGAGGCGGGCAGGAGGGGGCCCAGGAAGGAGGGGCACTGCTGCTGCACGGGCACCTGGATGTGGTGCCCGCTGATCCGGCGGCCTGGGCGGTGCATCCGTTCTCCGGCGAGGTACGCGACGGCGTGCTGTGGGGACGCGGCGCGGTCGACATGAAGAACGCCGACGCGGTGCTGCTCGCGCTGGTCAGCCAGTGGGCGCGCGAGGGCCGGCGGCCGGAGCGCGACCTCGTGCTCGCGTTCACCGCGGACGAGGAAGACACCACCGAGTTCGGGGCCCAGTACCTGGTGGAGCAGCACCCGGAGCTGTTCGAAGGCTGCACCGAGGCCATCGGGGAGTCGGGGGCGTTCACCTTCCACGCCGGGCCGGGGCAGCGGCTCTACCCGATCGCCTCGGCCGAGCGCGGCACGGCCTGGCTGAGGCTGACCGCGCGGGGCCGGGCCGGGCACGGCTCCAAGCCGAACGACGCGAACGCGGTGACCCGGCTGGCCGGGGCGGTGGCCCGGATCGGCGCCTACCGGTGGCCGGTCCGGCTGATCCCGGCGGTGCGCGCGGCGATCGAGGCCATCGCGGCCGCGACCGGGGCGCGGCTGCCGGACGGGGCGCTGGACCGGGCCGTCGCCGGGGAGCTGACCGCGGACGAGCTGCTGGGACTGCTCGGGCCGGGCGGCGCCCTGGTGGCCGGCACGGTACGCAACAGCGCCAACCCGACCATGCTGCAGGCGGGCTACAAGCTCAACGTGATCCCGGGCGAGGCGACCGCCTACGTGGACGGCCGCGTCCTGCCGGGTACCGAGCAGGAGTTCCGGGCGGTGCTGGACGAGCTGACCGGGCCGGACGTGACCTGGGAGTACGCGCACGAGGAGACGGCGCTGGAGGCGCCGCTCGACGCCCCGCTGACGGACCGGATGGCGCGGGCGCTGCTGGCCGAGGACCCCGGCTCGGTCGTGGTCCCCTACTGCATGAGCGGCGGAACCGACGCCAAGCAGTTCTCCCGGCTCGGCCTGGCCTGCTACGGCTTCACCCCGCTGGTGCTGCCGCCCGGGTACGACTACTACGCCATGTTCCACGGCACCGACGAGCGCATCCCGCTGTCCGCTCTCGACGCTAGTGTCCGGATCATGGACCGGCTCCTCGCACCCGCCGCTGGGTGACCGAGCGATTTTCTGATCTTTTTTGTTCGGACATTTCCGCAGGTCAGAACGCCTGTCGCCGATGTGACGAGGGCGGTGGCGGGAGGACGGCAGGCGTCGTGCGGCGAATAAGGGGCATGGCTGCTTCTGTCTGGTGATGGGCAGGAGGTAGTCAATGACCGTAGTTGAGATACCGTCCGGCACGCACAGCACGAGCTTGCTCGGCGGGCGGTTCCGACTAGACGAACGGATGGGCCTGGACGACCAGGTTCCCGGACCGTGCGGCTCCTCGTGGGAGGCGCGCGGCCTTTCTTTGTGGAAGGCCACCGATCAGCTTCTCGGCCGGCCGGTCACGATCTACCTGCTGCCGCCGGGCATCCCGGTCCCCCGCACCATGGTCAACGCGGTCCAGTCGGCCGCCAAGGTCATCGACGCGCGCATCGCCACCATCTACGACACCGACTTCGACCCGGAGTGCCCGTACATCGTGGCCGAGTGGACCCCCGGCAGCCACCTGGAAGACCTCCTCCTGTCCGGGCGGCCGACCCCGGCCCTGGCCGCGGCCATGATCGCCGACGCGGCCGACGCGATCGCGGTCGCGCACCAGGCCGGGCGGCCGCACCTGCGGCTGACGCCCCGCGCGCTGCGCTGGCACCCGGGCAGCGGGCTGAAGATCACCGGCCTCGGTCTCGACGCCGCGCTGTGCGGACCGCAGGACCTCTCGGGGCCCGGGGCCGCCAACCCGATGACGGCCGACACCATCGCGCTCGGCCGGATGCTATACGCGCTGCTCACCGGGTACTGGCCCGGCGACGAGAACCTGCGTGACGGCGCCACCGGGCTGCCGCCCGCGCCCCGGCACAAGGGGCGGGTGTGCACGCCGCGCCAGGTCCGCGCGGGGGTGCCTGCCGTGCTGGACGCCATCACCTACCGCGCCCTGCAGGGACAGGCGGCCGACGCCCCGCTGCGGGCGCAGACGCCGGCCGGGCTGGCCATGGCCCTGAGCATGATCCAGCGGCCCTCGCACCAGCTCGACGCGCCGGAGGAAGCGGACGAGGCACCCGTAGCCTCCGGGGTCACGCAGCTACGCCACGCGCGGCACGCGCGGCACGCGCGGGCCAGGCACGGCCACGGAATCCGGACCACGCTGCTGCGTTCGGCCTAGGGTGCGTCCGGCCTAGGGTACGTCCGGCCTAGGAGGCGTCCGGCCTAAGGGGCCCTGAGTTCCTCGGCTCGGGCCAGGGCGTCGTCCAGGTCGCCGGTCAGGCAGTGCCCGGCGGCCAGCACCGCCCTGATCCGGGTGGCGGCGTGCCCGGCCAGGGCGTGCGCGGCGGCCGGAGCCTGCCTGGCCAGGTCCTCCACCGCGTCGAGGAGGTCGTCGAGCTCGCTGGTGTCGGGGTACCAGCCGTCGTCCGGGTCGCAGTCGCCGGCCTCGGCGGCCAGCCCGGCCAGGACGCCGTCCAGGTCGGCGCGCAGCACGGCGGCTGGGCCGCCGGGCGGTCCGCCGGGCGGGCCGCCGGCCAGGTCAGGAGCGGCCATCGCCGTCACCCGGACGCGAGCAGGACGCGGATCCGGTCCTGGCCCAGCGCGAGCAGCAGGGTGGGCAGCCGCGGGCCCCTTTCCTTCCCGACCAGCAGCTGGTAGAGCAGGGCGAACAAGGTCTTCTGTGAGGCCTTGAGCTCGGCGTCGGGCGGGGCGTCGAGGGTCAGGCCGCGCTGGAGCTTAGGGATGCCGTAGACCAGGGTGGTGAGGCCGGGGAGGGACCAGTCGTCGCCCATTCGTTCGGTCAAAATCTTGATCGCGTCGCGTTCGGCGTCCGTGAGGCCGGCCAGCCGGTCCTGGTCCGGCTCGCGGCGGACCACGGTCCGGTCGGCGGGGTCCATGTACCCGGCGACCCAGGCCTCGGCGCAGGTCAGCCGGGGGCGGACCTCGTCCAGCGCGGCGATGGGCTCGGGCTCGGTCGCGTCCCGCAGGATGCGCAGGATCTGCGTTTCGTCGCCCGCCGTGATGTCGGCCACCGAGGCCAGCGTGCGGAACTGGAGCGGGCGCGGGGTGAGCGGCAGCGGTCCCTCGGCGGTGCCGGACGCGCGGCCGAAGGCCGCGACGGACGCGGGCTCGGCCGTGCCGTCGGCGATCTTGCGGGTCAGCGCGTCCCACTCGTCGTAGGTCCGGCCGACCTCGGCGTTGAAGGCGATGGTGAAGGACTGCTCCGGGCGGCGGCGGGCGTACAGCCAGCGGATCAGGTGGGGCTCGAGGATCTCCAGCGCGTCGGCGGGGGTGGGCGCGCCGCCGGCCGAGCTGCTCATCTTCGACGAGCCGCCCGCCGTGCCGACGAACGCGTACCCGAAGTGCAGCGGCATCTCGCCGCCGAAGATCTCCTTCACCAGCTGTCCGCCGACGGTGAAGCTGGACCCGGGCGAGGAGTGGTCGACCCCGGCTGGCTCGAACGTCACGTGCTCGTAGGCCCAGCGCATCGGCCAGTCGACCTTCCAGACCAGCTTGCCGGCCACCTCGGCGATCGGCAGCGGGCCGACGCTCGCACCGCAGGCGCAGGTGTAGGTGATCGCGGTGGTGGCGTCGTCGAAGCCGGTGACCGTGGTGGTGTCCCGGCCGCAGGACGCGCAGTACGGCTTGAACGGGTAGTACTGTCCCTTGGCGTTGCGCGGCTCGTCGTCGTCGGGCTCAGCTGACCGCTTGGTCTGATACCTAGCCAGGACCTCGCCGATGTCGGCCCGGCGGCGCATGGCCAAGATGATCTGGTCGGTGTAGGCGCCGGAGGTGTACATCTGGGTCTGGCTGACCTCGGTGAGGACGACGCCGAGGCGGGCCAGCGACTCGCGCAGCGGCTCCTTGAAGTGCTCGGCCCAGCTCGGGTGCGCGCCGCACGGGTCGGGCACCGCGCTCAGCGGGCGGCCGATGTGCTCGGCGAAGGACGGGTCGAAGCCGGCCGGGACCCGGCGCAGCCGGTCGTAGTCGTCCCAGGACAGGAGGTGGCGGCACGGCGCGCCCTGCTTGCGCACCTCGTCCGCGACCAGGTGCGGGGTCATCAGCTCGCGCAGGTTCCCCAGGTGCACCGGCCCGGACGGGCTGATGCCGGACGCGCAGGTTGGCGTCTCGCCGGGATGCCTGCGCTCTCCCTCGGCCCGCACCTCGCCGGCCGTGCGTGCTACCCAGTCTTCGGCCGCGGCCACGGGACAGCCTCCTTGTGTGTGACGCGTCTTGTCGCAGGCATCAGCGTACAAGGATGGAGATGCTGGCCGCTCAGCCCGAGTTGGTCGCGCCGCGGCGTGGGGCAGGCCGCCGCGTTCCAGCGAGAGGCCGGCCCGCGGGCTAGGCTGTTCCCCGGGATTCGAGGATGCCGAGGTCGCGTTCGGCGAACAGGCGGTGTTCCCATTCCTCGTTGATGATGGCGCCCAGGCAGCGGCGGACGGGGAAGCTCTCCGGCTCGGGGTAGCCGGGCTCGGTGACCGGTGTGGTCATCCCGGCCAGCTCGGCGTCGGTGAGGCGGGCGAGCACCTGGCGCACGGTGGCCATACGGTCGGCGCGCAGGGCGAGGACCTGGTCCAGCGGCGGGCGGGCGGTCCGGTCCCGGGGGACCGGGATCTCCTCGGGCATCTCGTCGCCCGGCCAGTCCAGCGGGTCCCAGGGCGACGGCTCGCCCAGGACGGCGCGCTTGATCCAGGCGTCGGTGGCGAACACCAGGTGCCGCAGGGTCTCGGTGAAGGACCACTCGCCGTCGACCCGTTCGTGCAAAAGGTCGGGGTCGAGCCGGCTCGCCCGCTCGTTGGTCTGCCGCCACAGTCCTTCCAGGATGTCCCACGCCAGGCGGAACCCATCGGCGTCGGTCGGGCGCATCCGGATGCGGTCCGGGTAGCGGCGGTCGAGCTCGGCCTCGATCAGGGGGACGACGTCGACGCCGTTGATGCGGATATTCTCGAGCAGGCCGTCGACGTCCAGGTTCACCAGGAGCGCGCCGGTGATCTTGACGCCGGTGAGGTCGACGTTGTGGAACCGGGCGCCGGTCAGGTCGACTTGCTCGAACCGGGCACCGGTCAGGTCCTCGCGGATGAAGTCAGCCATCCCGATAGTGTCCCACCATGGGCATCCTGGAGGGCAAGAGAGCGCTGGTCACCGGCGGCACGACCGGGCTGGGGCGGGCCGTGGCCGGGCGGTTCCTGGCCGAGGGCGCCCGGGTGGTGATCACCGGCCGGGACCGGGAGCTGGGCGCGCGGGCCGAGGCCGGGCTAGGGCAACGGACCGGGGCCGGGCCAGGGCCCGCGGTACGGTTCATCGCCGCGGACGCGGCCGACCCGGAGGCGGTCGCGGCTTCGGTGCGGGACGCGGCGGAGCACCTGGGCGGGCTGGACGTGCTGGTGAACAACGCCGGGATCGGCGTGGCCGCCCGGCTGCTCGACACGCCGCTGGCCGACTACGACCAGGTGATGAACGTCAACGTGCGCGGCTGCCTGCTGTACGCGCAGCAGGCCTACCCGCACCTGGCCCGGAACCGCGGCTGCATGATCCACATCGCCTCGGACGCGGGGGTCTGGGGCGAGCAGGCGACCGGGCTGTACTCGGTGACCAAGGCGGCGGTGATCATGCTGGGCAAGATGCTGGCGCTGGACGGCGGCCCGGACGGCGTGCGCTCGAACGTGCTGTGCCCGGGCGACATCGAGCCGGGCATGCGGCACATGATGCCGCCCGGCCAGCAGGAGCCCGGCCATCAGGGGCAGAGCCAGCCGGGGCAGAGCGAGCGGGACGGGGCCGAGGACGCCAGCGGCTGGCCGGTGCCGCCCATCGGGCGGATCGGCCAGCCGGGTGACGTCGCCGCCGCCGCGGTCTTCTACGCCAGCGACCAGGCGGAGTTCATCACCGGGACCACGCTGCTGGTGGACGGCGGGATGACGGCCGGCTACCAGCAGCGTGAGCGCGGCTAAGGCTGGAAGCCGGATTCGGTCCAGCGCTGGAACACCTCGATCTTCTCCTGCGGCCAGGCGCCGTCGCAGGGCATGGTGCCGTCGCGCAGCCGCCCGAGGACGCCGGCCGCGTGCGCCTGCACGTCGGCCTGGGACCACAGGTCGAACGCGAACGACATGGACTTGCGGTCACTCGCGCGGAACAGCGGCTTGATGTGCGCGGCGAAGCTGACCGCCTCGTCCGGACCCGGTAGGGCGACGGGGGTGTCTGGTTCGGTACTGGGCTGGGTGGGGACCGGCCGGCCCGCGGGTCCCCAGTCCCAGGCGGGCGCCGGCGCATCGCCGGACCGCGCGCTCCACTCAAGGAAAGAGGCGAGGGCCGAACGGAACTGGGGATCCGCCGGGCAAGCCGGCCTCATCAGCCGCCCGCATCGCCAGGGCAACCCAGCGGGCCTGCTGCTCCTCGGTCATGTCGGGCCGCGCCGGTGCCCGCGGCGCGGGCGGCCCGCCGAAGTTGGCGGCGGTCTGCGCGGCTTCGCGTTGCGGGTAGCCGGGGTCCAGGCGGCGAACACCGGGGCCAGTAGATCGTCGGCGGGCACGAGCTTCTCGTAGAGCAGGCGGCTCATCCGGGTCAGCGCGGGCAGGCCGCCGGCCCACTCGAACAGGGTGGGGCTGGCGGGGAAGGCCGGGTCGCGGAAGTCCACGTACCAGTGCATGCCGCTGCAGAACGGCTTGTTCTGCGAGTGGCCGCAGCGGCAGAGCGCGTAGTGCTCAAGCGACGAGCCCTGGGCCCGGGGCACGGCCGCGCCGTCGGCGCCGGTGAGCGGAATCCCGCCGGTGACCCGGTAGGGACCGTCCTGGGTCACCTCGATGGCGCGCTCCCGGGTGCCGTGCCAGTCGGCCAGGTCGCGGTCCTCGACCCGGTCGAAGGCCAGGCTCAGGGCGCCGGACGGGCAGTCGCGGACGGCCCGGACGAGCTCGTCGAGGCGGGCACCGCTGGGGGCGACGAACGGCTCGGCGTTGGTGCGGAAGGCCGTCGGCGCCCGGTCGGTGCACAGGCCGGAGTGCTGGCAGATGCCCCGGTTGTCGAAGATCGTGACCTGGACGCCGGGGTAGGTGTCGCGCTGGTCGGGCACCCGGTTCGGGTCCTTGTCGTCGGTGAACCCGCTGGTGGCGTGGGCGCCGTCGCAGAACGGCTTGATCGCCGAGGCGCCGCACCGGCACAGCGCGAGCGTGGGCGGGACGGGCCGGGATTCGCCGAGCGGGGTGCGCAGGGTGGTGACGTTGGTGACCAGGTAGGGGCCGTTCTTCGCGGTCACGACGGCGGGCGGAAGTTCGCGCTGGAGCTGGCCCAGTTCGGCGAGGCGGGCCGGGCGGTCGCCGGGCTGCGTTTCCTGGATGGCGAGGTCCTGGAGGGCGGCGACGGCTTCGAGGAGGCCGGGCGGGGCGCCCGTCCCGATGCGGGTACGCAGGGTGGTGGCGGTGACGGTTAGGTCCCAGAGGGACGAGTGTGACTCGGTGGATGTGAGAGGTTCTTGTGGCTGGGGGGTCGACGGGGACATGGGCTCGGGTGATTCGCCGGGGGCCGGAAGCGTGCTGGCGAGGGGACGCAGGACGCTGTCGACGAGGCGGGCGGCTACCCGGGGGGCGGTCTGGGGGGCCTGCACGGCCTGGTACGCGGCGCCGAGGAGGGCGGTTAGCTCGGGGGGCGCGGAGGTGGTGGCGGGGGCGGGCGGCTGACTCGTTTGGTAGAAAGCCTGGGCTCGGGCCAGCAGGTGGGCGCGGTCCTCGGGTGGGGTGGGGTCGGGGGTGTAGCGGGGCGGGAGGTGGGCCGCCAGGGTGCCGGCGATGCCTTCCAGTGCGGCCCGGATGGCGCCCAGGCGGTCGGTGACGGCGGCGTCGCAGGGGCCGCCGGGCTCGCAGAACTCGGCGGCCTGGCGCAGCCGCTCGGTGAGCAGGATCCAGGCGGCCTGGCGGTGCGGGAGCACGTAGTCGGACTCGTAGAACAGCTCGAAGCTGGGGCCGGCCGTGCGGCCCGGGTACTCCGGGCCGGCCGGGAGCGTGGTGACCAGGTCGCCGAGCGGCTTGAGGGCACCCAGCATGAGCGCGATGGTGCCGTCGGAGAGCACCTTGAGCTGGGCCGGGGTCTCCTCGGTGCGGGCGAAGAAGCGCTGCAGCATCAGCAGCAAGATCTCGTAGGAGACGTTGAACAGGTCCATCACCCGGCGGGTCACCGGGTCGGTGGCCAGCGCGATGTCCGTGTCGCGCTCGGCCGGCCTGACGTTCACCGGGATCACCGGGCGGACCGGGTCGAAGGCCGGGTTGGCCTCGCGCAGCTCGGTGTACTCGTCGAGGATCTCGACGAACTGGCCGAAGTGCGCGTTCGCCCACTCGCCGCGCGGCCCCTCGCCCTGCTCCAGGATCTCGTCGATGGCGCGCTGGGCGCTGGCCAGGTCGGTCACCGCGACCAGTTCGGGCCAGCCGAAGTCGGCCTGGGTCGCCTGGGCCTGCGGCGGGCCGGCGAACAGCTCTTCCTCACCGTACTTCTGCGCCAGGTCGGCGAAGCCGCGCTCGATGGAGCGGTACAGGTGGCCGACGGTGGCGAAGTCCTGGCCGCGCGGGACGATCTCCCCTTGCTGCATCGCGGGCACGGCCCGGGTGAACGCGGCCATCCCGGCCACGTCCGTGATGTCCATGCCCTCCGGACGCTCGAGGAACATGAAGTGGCGCAGCGCGTCCTCGCCGAACGGCAGCAGCGCCAGGTTCACGCCGGCCGGGTAGTGCCGGGCGGGCTCGGGGAAGTTCGGCCGGGACAGGTGGGGAGCCGCGCCGATGGCGGACAGCAGGTTCTGCACCAGGCTCAGGTGCAGCATCTCCTGGACGGCGATGTGCGAGACGTGCTGGCGCCAGCGGTTGGCGGCCTCGGCTTCTTCTTTGGTCAGGCCCTCGTCCTGCGACTGCTTGAGGCTGAACGCGGCGTACAGGTACTGGCACATGATCCCGTGCTCGAGCTCCGCGGCCTCGCAGAGCATGTAGATCAGGGCCTCGCGGTGCTCGATGACGAACGGCGCCTCGGGTGGAGCCAGGCCGCCCCGCGTTGCGATCATCTGGGCCAGGCGCCCCCGCTGCTGGCTTTCCGTCATGGGGTTGATGACCTCCTGGGTTTAGGTTGAGCCGTCATAGGATTGGACCTTCGATGGACATTGAACTGCGCCACCTGCGGTATTTCGTCGCGGTCGCGGAAGAAGCGGGTTTCACCGCCGCGGCCGGGCGCGTGCATGTCACCCAGCAGGTCTTGTCGGCGCAGATCCGCCAGCTCGAGAACGCCGTGGGCACAGCGCTGCTCGCGCGGACGAGCCGGGGGGTGACGCCGACCGCGCTGTGGGTGGCGTGGCGGGCGGAGGACCTGCGGCCCGCGGTGCTGGGCTTCGTCAAGGTCGCGACGGGCGCCGTCTCGGATGGCGCGGCCGGCGATTCTGCGTAACGGGACATTGGTGTCCATCCTGGCCGGTGACCAGGATGGACTCCAGCTTTTATCGCCGACGGCGATACAGGTTCTGGGTGTAGGCCTACTGGTTACGGCTGTACGTGGTCGCGCCAGGAGTGCTCGGGGCTGAAGCCGAGGACCTCGCGGGCGCGGTCGATGGCCAGCAGGGTGCCGTGCTCGCCCACGTCGCGGGTCAGCTTGACGCCGGGGTAGACCTCGGCCAGGAGCTCGGCCGAGGGGCGGCCCATGACCGTGTCGGCGGCCGCGATGATGAACGCGGGGTTGCCCTCGACGGCGGCGGCGGGGGCCTCCAGGGCCTTGCGGCAGGCCTGGGCCACGTCACGCTGGTCGATGTAGCCCCACAGGTTCCACTTGCGCGCGTGCGGGTCGTCCTGGAACTCGCCGAACCACTCCTGGTAGTCCTCGGGGGCCATGATGTTGGAGAAGCGCAGCGCGACGAACGGGATGCCGGACCACTCCGAGATGTGCCCGGCGATGGTCTCGCTGGCCACCTTGGACAGCGCGTAGGTGCTGGTCGGCACCGGGTAGTGCTCCTCGTCGACCGGGGCGTACCGGGGCGGGGTGTCGAACGGCAGGCCGAGCGTGGTCTCGCTGGAGGCCCACACCACGCGGCTGAGCTTGACCGCCGCGGCCGCCTGGAAAACGTTGAAGTTCATGGCCATGTTGGCGTTGAACGTGACCGCCGGAGTGCTCAGCCCGGGGGCCGGGATGTTGGCCAGGTGGACCACCGCGCCGACGCCCGGCTCGCTGAGCACCTCGACGGCCTGGCCGTAGTCGGTCAGGTCGGCCTTGAGCAGCCCTGCCTCGCGATCCGCCCCGCTCACCACGGTGTCGGTGGCCAGCACGTCGTAACCGTGCTCGCGCAGGTCCGCCACCACGGCCCGGCCCGCTTGCCCGGCCGCCCCCGTCACCACGATCCGCTGTGCCATGCTTTGAGGTTAGCGGAGCCGCCAGATGGGGCCCTGGGCGGTGTCGGTCAGGTCGACGCCGAGCTCGTCGAGCTGGGCGCGGATCTGGTCGGCGCGGGCCCAGTCCTTGTCCTGGCGGGCCTGGGTGCGGTCGGCGACGAGCTCCTCGATGGCCCGCTGCTCCTCGTCCGACAGCTCGGTGAGGGCGCGGCGGCGTTCCAGGTCGGCCGGGGCCAGGGTGCTCAGGCCCAGGCCGAGCAGGGCGTCGGCGGCCGCGACGACCGCGCGCTGGCCGTCCGGGGTGAGCGCCGGCTCGCGCAGCGCGTCCTGCAGCGCGGCCAGGATCTTCGGGGTGCTCAGGTCGGCCGCGATGGCCTCGTCGATGACGTCCAGCAGGCGCTGGGCGACCGGGTCGTGCCCGGTGGCCGCGACGGCCGCGTCCCGGGTCGCGATCACGGGCAGCGGGTGCAGCGGCTGGACCCGGGCGATCAGGCGGCGCAGCGTGGCCTGGGCGGCGTCGACGGCGGCGGGGGTGAAGTCGAGCTGGCTGCGGTAGTGGCCGCCGAGCAGGAACAGGCGGTAGGCCATCGGGTGGTAGCCGGCCTCGGTCAGGTCGGCCAGCCGGGGGGCGGGGCCCGCCGACTTGGCCATCTTCTCGGAGCCCACCTGCAGGAACTCGTTGTGCAGCCAGTACCGCACCCACGGGCGGCCGTCGCCCAGGAAGGCCTGGCTCTGCGCGATCTCGTTCACGTGGTGCAGCTCGCGGTGGTCGACCCCGCCGGTGTGCACGTCGAAGTGCTGGCCGAGCAGGGCCATGCTCATCACCGAGCACTCCAGGTGCCAGCCGGGCGCGCCCCAGCCCCACGGGGAGTCCCAGCGCATCACCCGCCGCTGGCCGGGATCCTCGGCCCGCCACAGCGCGAAGTCGGTCTTGCGGCGGCGGCCCTCCACGTACTCCAGCCGGGCCGCCTCCAGCTGCCCCTCGACGCTGATCTGGGCCAGCTCGCCGTAGCCGGGGTCCTTCGAGGTGTCGAAGTACAGGCCGGACGGCAGCTGGTAGGTGAAGCCGTCCTTCTCCAGCTTGACCGCGAACTCGACCATCTGCTCGACGTACGCGCTGGCCCGCGGGTACTCGTGGGCGGGGAGGATGTTCAGCGCGGCCAGGTCGACCATGAACGCGTCGGTGTAGAAGGCGGCGATGTCCAGGACCGAGCGGTGCTCGCGGGCCGCCGCCACCTCCAGCTTGTCCTCGCCGGCGTCGCTGTCGGCGACCGCGTGCCCCACGTCGGTGATGTTGACCACGTGCTTGACCGCGATGCCCTGCCAGCGCAGGCCGCGGCGCAGCGTGTCCGCGAACACGTAGGCGCGCATGTTGCCCAGGTGCGGGAAGTGGTACACGGTCGGCCCGCAGGTGTACAGGCCGGTGGTCTGGCCCGCGGGAACGAAGTCCTCGGTGCGCCGGCCCAGCGAGTTGTACAGCCGCAGCTGGTGGTTGGTAGGCACGGTTGGTGAGTTTACCGGCGGCGTTCGGCCTGGACGGCGCGGTCACGCTGGATCAGGTCGGCGATCGCGGCGCGCTGCTCGCGGTCCAGCCGCCCGGCCGAGGCCTCGACCAGGTCCAGGACGCAGCCGACCGCGCGCTGCACCTCGACCGCGCGCGGCCCCCCGGCCGCGCGCTGGACCGGGGCCGGGTGGCCGTGCCCGGCCAGGAACCGCTCGAGCTCGCCGGCGGCCTCGTCGAGCTGGAAGCTGGGCGAGCGCCCCAGCTCGATCGCGAACAGGCCCCGCGGGCCGAGAAGCAGGTGGTTTATCTCCCCGCACCGGTTGCGGTAGCCGCGCAGCAGGGTCCAGGTGTCGTCGAGCCGGCGGCCGAGCTCGGTCGCTTCGCGGTCGGTGCGGCCGGGGCGGCCGTAGGGGGCATGCCCGGCGGCCGGGACGGGCGGGCGGGGGACGCGGCGCTTTTCCCGCCCGGTGGCGGCGGACAGCCTGAGCCATGCCCACCAGTGCCGCCCGGCGCGGGCCCGGTCCCGCTTGACCTGCGTGGACTGGACCCGGGCGCGGTGCCTGACCAGCTCGTCCTCGTACACCGACAGCACGTGCTGCTCGGCGGCCTGGCGGCGGCGGGCGGCGTCACCGAGCATGTCGCCGGGATGACTGGACAGCTGGACGACCCGCATCCTCCGACTATGCCGGAAATGCGAGCGGCGGGGACGGGATAGTCCCGTTCCCGCCGCCGGCGGTTACCGCTGCTTTTTGCTCAGAAGAGCCCGGTGATCAGCGGGGTCATCTTCGGGGTGCCGACGCCAGTGGCCAGGTCGTACCCGGGCACCGCCGGGTACAGGCCGTTGTTCTTGGCGATGTGCCCGTTGCCGGTGACGTCGTGGAAGTAGAACGACGGGTCGAACTGGTACAGCTTGTAGAACAGCTGGTTGGCGCTGCCGGTGCGCTTGTGGTTGAAGCCGTCCCGGTCGGCGATGATCGCGGACACCAGCGGCGTGGACAGGCTCGTCCCGCCGATACCGAACCAGCCGGGCACCGGCTGGCTGCTGCTGAAGGTGCCGCAGACGCTCTCCGGGGTGTTCGCGTTGCCGGTGCAGTACTCGGCGTACGGCGTGTACTCGTCGGCGTCGGCCGAGATGTCCGGCACCTCGCGGCACGGAGTATTCGGCTTGGCCAGCGAGCAGTTCGTCGAGGTGCCGGCGTTGATGACGCCCGCGCCCTTCTGGTACGACGGCTGGCCCCAGTAGATGCTGTTCCCGCCGCCGCCGGCGCCGGTGGCCGCGCACCAGAAGAAGCCGCCCTCGCCGGCGTTGGCCGCGCTCGGCCCGGCGTCGCTGCACAGGTTGTCGACGTTCCAGACCGCCTCGCCCTGGCGCGGGTAGCTCGGGTGCGGGTTGGTGCCCGGGTTGAAGTTCTCGAACGAGGTCCCGCCCACGCTGGTCACCCAGGGCTGCGAGGCCGGGTCGTTGACGTTGGGGACGGTCGTGCCGTCCGAGCGGATGCAGTCGAAGGCACCGGTGTCCCCCGCGTCCCCGAACACGCTCTGCCCCTGCGCCGCCATCTTCTGGAAGATGGTGTTCTCGGCCTGGGCGTAGGCCTGGTCCAGGTCGTTCTCGCACAGGCCCCAGCTGGTGCTGATCACGTCGGCCTGGTTGGCCTTGGCGATCGCGGAGTACTGGTCCAGCTCGGTCTGGCCGGTGAAGTCGTTCGGCGCGTTGTAGACGATCAGGGACTTGGCGTCGGGCGCGATGGCCAGCTGGGTCTCGATGTCGGCGTCGACCTCGATGTCACCGGAATACCCCTCGATGGTCGGCGGGCACTGGTCGCCGGCCGGGCACTGCGGGGCCAGCGGGCCGCCGTCGGTGTTGACGTCGACCAGCGGCGGGGTGTAGCCGGGGCCGTAGAAATGGTGCGCCCAGGTGTTGATGTCGGAACGCTGGTAGCCCGAGAGCTCGAACACGGCCAGGTTGACGCCCTTGCCCTTGGCGCTCGCGCCGCGGTGGGGCGCGCCGTACAGCGAGTTCTCCTGCGACGGCGTCAGGCCGCTGCAGCCGGGGCCGCCGCCGTAGCCGAGGGCCAGCGGCTGACCGCCGACGATGTTGTCGGCCAGCTGCTGGACGGTCGGGTAACCAGTCTCGCAGCCGTTCGTCGACGTCGCGTGGTCGTGCGCGCGGAGGATGCCGTTGGCGCGGTGGTGCGGGGCCTTGGCCTGCTGGGTGTCGCGGACCGTGTTGGTCAGGCCGACGACGCCGAGGGCCGCGCCGGCGACGCTGGCCGGCAGGTAGACGGGGGTGGAGTTGGCGAAGTACCTGGTGCCCCGCGGGTCCTTGAACATGCTCAGCGAGGTGCGGAAGGTGCTCGACACCTGGGCACTGGAGCCGGTGGCGCGGATCAGGAACGGTGAGCCCGACGGCACCACCTTCAGGCCGCTGGCGCCGAGGAACTTGGCCACCGCCTGCTGGGCGGCCGGCGCGGGCGCGTAGCGGGCGTCGAACTGGCCGGTGGTCAGCCAGTGGTGATACTGCGGGCTGGTCTTGTCGTACAGCGCGCTGAGCTCGGCGTTCAGCCCGGTGGCGTCACGAGGCGCGACGGCCACCTCGACCTGCATCCTGGAACTCGCGTAGCTGCCGATGATGGTGTCGGTCGTCGGCGACACGCTGCCGGCGAGGGCCACGAAACCCTGGCCGGCCGCTGGTGCGGCCGTAGCGGCGCCCGCTGACGCGAGCGCTCCGGTGAATGCGGTGATGGCCAGCGCCCCTACGGCGACGGCACCGACGCGGACCGGGCGAGATAGCACGCCCACAAGCCCTCCCTGTGTTTGACCCCGAGGAAAAATGCAAGATCCGTTGCACTTGTCCATATCAGAGCGGAAATACATCGTGCTGGCGAGGCTTAGGGCGATATTTGTTACTCGGTCGTTATTGCCGTATATGCGGGCGGCGGGGACGGGATGGTCCCGTCCCCGCCGCCGGCGGTTACTGCTAGCTAACGGTTGCGCCTAGAAGAGCCCGGTGATCAGCGGGGTCATCTTCGGGGTGCCGACGCCGGTGGCCAGGTCGAACCCGGGCACCGCCGGGTACAGGCCGTTGTTCTTGGCGATGTGCCCGATGTCGGTGATGTCGTGGAAGTAGAACGACGGGTCGAACTGGTACAGCTTGTAAATCGTGGTGTTGAAGTTGCCGGAGCGCTTGTGGCCGAAGCTGTCGCGGTCGGCCACCATGGCGGAGATCAGCGGCGAGGACAGGCTCGTCCCGCCGATGCCGAACCACCCGGGGACGGGCTGGTTCTGGCTGAACGTGCCGCAGACGCTGAACGGGGTGTTCGCGTTGCCGGTGCAGTACTCGGCGTACGGCGTGAACTCGTCGGCGTCGGCCGAGATGTCCGGCACCTCGCGGCACGGGGTGTTCGCCTTGGCCAGCTGGCAGCTGGTCGAGGTGTTGGCGTTGATGACGCCCGCACCCTTCTGATACGACGGCTGACCCCAGTAGATGCTGTTCCCGCCGCCGCCGGCGCCGGTGGCGGCACACCAGAAGAAGCCGCCCTCGTTGTCGTTCGCCGCACTCGGGCCAGCGTTGCTGCAGAGCTGGTCCACGTTCCAGTTCGCTTCGCCCTTGGCCGGGTAGCGCGGGTGCGGGTTGGTGCCCGGGTTGAAGTTCTCGAACGAGGTGCCGCCCACGCTGGTCACCAGCGGCTGGGCGGGCGGGTCGAGCACGGCGGGCTCGGTGCCGCCGTCGGAGCGGATGCAGCTGAACGCGCCGGTGTCGCCCTCGGCCCCGAACACGCTCTGACCCTGCGTCGCCATCTGCTGGAAGATGGTGTTCTCGGCCTGGGCGTAGGTGGCGGTGACGTCCTGCTCGCAGACGGCCCAGCTCGAGCTGACCGCGGCGGCCTGGTTGGCCTTGGCGATGCCGCTCCACTCGTCGAGCTCGGTCTGGCCGGTGAAGTCGTTCGGCGCGTTGTAGACCGTGAGGGCCTTCACGTCGGGCGCGACGGCCAGCTGGTTCTCGATGTCGGCGTCGACCTCGATGTCGCCGGAGTAACCGTTGATGTTCGGCGGGCACTGGTCGCCGGTCGGGCACTGCGGGGCCAGCGGGCCGCCGTCGAAGTTCACGTCGACCAGCGGCGGGGTGTAGCCAGCGCCGTAGAACTGGTGCGCCCAGGTGTTGATGTCGGAGTGCTGGTAGGCCGAGAGCTCGAACACGGCCAGGTTGACGCCGGCACCCTTGCTGCGCGGGCCGCGGTTCGGCGCGTCGTACAGGGAGTCGGTCTGGGAGGGGGTCAGGCCGCTGCAGCCGGGGCCGCCGCCGTAGCCGAGGGCCAGCGGCTGGCCGCCGACGATGTTGTTGAACAGCTGCTGGGCGGTCGGGTAACCGGTCTCGCAGCTGCTCGTCGAAGCCGCGTGGTCGTGCGCGCGCAGCACGTTGTTGACGTGGGGGCGCTGGGCGTGCTCGGTGTCGCGGACCGTGTTGGTCAGGCCGACCACGCCGAGGGCCGAGCCCGCGATGCTGGCCGGCAGGTAAACCGGCGTGGAGTTGGCGAAGTACTTGGTGCCCTGCGAGTCCTTGAACATGCTCAGCGAGGTGCGGAAGGTGCTCGACACCTGGGCGCTGGAGCCGATCGCGCGGATCAGGTACGGCGAGCCCGAGGACTCCACCTTCAGGCCGCTGGCGCCGAGGAACTTGGCCACCGCCCGCTGGGTGGCCGGGGTGGGCGCGTAGCGGGCGTCGAACTGGCCGGTGGTCAGCCAGTGGTGGTACTGGCTGCTGTTCTTGTTGTAAAGCGCGCTGATCTCGGCGTTCAGCCCGGCCTCGTCACGAGGGGCGATGGCCACCTCGACCTGCATCTTCGAGTTCGTGTAACTGCCGGTAATCGTGTCGGTCGTCGGCGACACGCTGCCGGCGAGGGCCACGAAACCCTGGCCGGCCGCTGGTGCGGCCGTAGCGGCGCCCGCTGACGCGAGCGCTCCGGTGAATGCGGTGATGGCCAGCGCCCCTACGGCGACGGCACCGACGCGGACCGGGCGAGATAGCACGCCCACAAGCCCTCCCTGTGTTTGACCCCGGGGGAATGTGCAAGATCTATTGCACACGTCCATATCAGAGCGGAAATAATCCGTTCTGGGGAGGCTTGTGCCGGGTTTCGTTATACGGTCGTTATTGTGCGTTTGGGGGAGATTGTTGCGATAGTTCTGCGACATAAGGCCCGAGGGTTGAGCGGTACGGCCGAGGGTCTAGACCAGCTGGCGCGGAACCCCGCGGCCGGGGTTTTTGCTGTAACGGCAACGATCCTTGCCCTGACCTGGCGGGCCGGGGCAGGGTGGCGGCATGAGTCATTCACACGCCCACGCCCACGCTCACGGCGCTGCCGACGACGAGCCGATCGAGTTCACCCAGGAGTTCTGGGACGACCGTTACCAATCGGCCGGGCAGCTGTGGAGCGGGCAGCCGAACCCGCAGTTCGCGGCCCAGGTGGCGGACCTGGCCCCGGGTAAGGCGCTGGACGCCGGGTGCGGCGAGGGCGCCGACGCCATCTGGCTGGCCCGGCGGGGCTGGACCGTCACCGCGGTGGACGTGTCGGCCGTGGCCCTCGAACGGGCCGCGAGCGCGGGTGAGGCCGCGGGCGGGGAGGTGGCGCGGCGGATCACCTGGCGGCGCGAGGACCTGCTCACGTGGGTTCCCGAGCCGGAACGGTATGACCTGGTGTCGGCGCAGTTCATGCACTTCCCGCCGGCCGAGCTGGCCGCGTTCCACGCCGGGCTGGCGGCGGCGGTGCGGCCGGGCGGCACGCTGCTGCTGATCGCGCATCACCCCGACGACGTCCACGCCATGCGCAAGGGGCGGCCCGACCTGTTCTGGTACGCGGAGGACATCGCGGCGTCCCTGCCCGCGGGGCGGTGGGAGGTCACGATGGCGGAAGCGGCAGGACGTTCGGCTATTGATATGGACGGGCAGCCGTTGACGGTCCGGGACACCGTGCTGCGGGCCGCCCGCCGGCGGTTACGGGTCTAACGTGAGGTTATGCCCGAGCGGTTCCCGGCCATCGAGCCGTATGAGACGGGGATGCTGGACGTCGGCGACGGCCAGCGGATCTACTGGGAGGCCAGCGGCAACCCGGCCGGCCAGGCGGCGGTGGTGCTGCACGGCGGCCCCGGCGGCGGCAGCAGGCCGGGGCGGCGCCGGATGTTCGACCCGGACGCGTACCGGATCGTCCAGTTCGACCAGCGCGGCTGCGGGCGCAGCACGCCACCGGTGTCTCTTCTGGAGACCAGCCTGGAGGCCAACACCACCGAGCACCTGATCGCGGACATGGAAACGCTGCGCGACTGCCTCGGGATCGAGCGGTGGCTGGTGTGGGGCGGCTCGTGGGGGGTGACGCTCGGGCTGGCCTACGCGCAGCGCTACCCGGAGCGGGTCACCGCGATGGTGCTGGCCTCGGTGACCATGACCAGGCCTTATGACGTGCACTGGCTGTACCACGAGACGGGGCGGTTCTTCCCGGCGGAGTGGGCGCGGTTCGCCGCGGGCGGAGGGGATGCTCCCGACCTGGTCGCGGCGTACGACCGGCTGCTCAACGGGTCCGCTTCGGCTTCCCCGGCGGTGCGGGAGCGGGCGGCGCGGGACTGGTGCGACTGGGAGGACGCGCTGGTGTCGCTCGAGGACGGGTGGACGCCGTCGGAGGAGTTCGCCGACCCCGAGTTCCGGATGACGTTCGCGCGGCTGTGCGCGCACTACTTCTCGCACGCGGCCTGGCTGGAGGACGGGCAGTTGCTGCGCGACGCCGGGCGGCTGGCCGGGATCCCCGGGGTGCTGATCCACGGGCGGTTCGACATCGGCGGGCCGCCGGACGTGCCGTGGCTGCTGCACCGGGCGTGGCCGGGCTCGGAGCTGCACCTGGTCAGGACCGGGCACCAGGGCGGGGACGAGATGACCGGGATAATGCTGGAGGCGCTGAACCGTTTCGCGGTCGCGCGGGGGTAGGTGCTAGCGGGGTTCCGTGGTGGGGGCTTTCCGGGCGCGGATCCGCTCTACGAGCTGGTTCGCCTCGTTTTCGGTGATCTCGATGAACTCGTTCTGCAGGTCACCGCGTTCGGCGGAGACCAGGGACAGCACTGCGCTCCCATGCAAGATTCCGCGTGAAGGCTTCGTCGCGCCTGCCGCCGGCCTCGGTGTAGGTGCGCCGGAAAACTCCCGCGGGCTGCTCACGGCTGCTCAGATCGTTCACGACGGCGTAGTACGTGACCTTATCTGGCATCTGCGCTTCTCTCCGGGTAATCAGGGATGCTGGCGGCGCCGGGCGGAACCGGCACTGTCAGCGGTGACCTTCTTCTGGAAGGCCTCCAGCACCATCTCCTCGAATTTATCGGCCTGCTGAGTCCGAAGCCGTTCGTAGGCGCCATGCGTGAGCTGCTTCGCCTCGAAGCTGATGCGAGTGTGGAACTGCAGCTCGAACCGCTGGCCGGTAGCGGAGTCGATCCACTGGCTGTTAATACCCTTGTACTGATCATCCTGACCAGGAATTCTTGAGTTTGACCAGCTCAAAGCCTCGATCTTGGAGAAGCGTGATGTCCGCCCGGACGCCTTGCGTGTAGCGGCTTTCCGTGTACTGGAAGGTATAGCGAACCGTGTCCGGAACCAGCGAGACGGCTTCTTCCGGAGAATGGTCGAAGTCGTTGATCGTTGACGCTGGCCTTCTCCTTGATGCGGTCGCGGCCCTTGAGGCGGTGCTCGAAACCGGTCAGGTGACGGGATGGGTCTTGGCTTTCTATGTCGCGGAGCGCGGGAGAGATCCGTTCGCGCTCCCGTTGGGCAACTCGGTCGCATTCGGCGTCAACCCGGTCGTCGTCGGGGCCGTCTAGGGGGGCGGTGCCGTCAGCGTGTTCTTCAGGGGGCCAGCGGCGGCGGTATTCGGACCACATCCAGCGGGAGAGTTCGGCGGTCTGGGACCAGTTTTCTGCTTGGGCCTGTTCTTCCGCCGCCGCGGAGCGCTGGCCGGCGGCGACTTCGTGGCGCAGGCTGACGTAGTACTCCTCGCGAGTGCGAGTCTCGGCCCGGACTGTACGGCTGGGGACCGCGCCAACGCCGTTCTGATGATGGGCCGGAGGGGACGTCGGCGTCGTCAGCCCGGTCGGCCGCCACTGGACCTCACCATCGTCCTCGCCCGGAAACACTTCATATAGCAGAAAGAAATCATACTGCCACAATCTGTAGCATTGCGACTCGGCGCGGGTATCCGGGCTGTCGCCGGCGGCGGCTTCGGGATCTGTTTTCTGCGATCGCGAAGAGGGGCGGCAGATCGCGGGCCGGAACATCCGTCCCAGGAGGCGTGCCCGTCCCAGGGGTGTCTCCGTCCCAGGGGTGTCTCCGTCCCAGGGGTGTCTCCGTCCCAGGAGGTGTGCCCGTCCCAGGGGTGTCTCCCTCCCAGGGGTTGCGCCCGTCCCAGGGGGTGCGGCGGCCCACGATGACAAGATCGTGTCGCGGGCTGGGGCGTGTGATACTGACGGGTGATTTGCACGAATTGCCGGGAGGTAAAGCGGGTCACATGCGTCGCTGTTTTAACAGCGACCATAATCGTGGGCATTCACCCCCGGAAAGCGAGAGGTCCGAATCGGAACACGAGCCATTCTCGTTGTCTGGTCATCGGGGCGGCGATCCGGCGCTGACCCCGGTCTCGCCCGATCATTGAGTGTCACTGTCCCCCTCCTGGCGCAATGCCAGGAATTTAACAGTCACCCCCGCACGGCGCTGTTTCATGCTTGTGATTTAACCTGTGGGGCAGCTTTGTCCCGATGATCCTGGATCGGTCTTTTTTTCGATCTGGTAGCGGGGTGCTGGGCCGCGGGTGCTGCCTCTGGGCAGGCCGGGTCCGGGCCTGGAGGGTTTCGGCGCACGGGCGGGAGTGCCGAGGCGGGCGCGGATGTGGCGAAATGACCGGCGGGCGCGGACCGGGGAGGGGTCCCTGCCGGGCGGGACCGGGCGTTCCCAGGGCCGCCGCAGGTCCGGTGCGGACCGGCGGGCCAGGTGCAGCTGGGTATAGGCGGCGATGACGAGCCAGGTCCACAGGTCCGCCTGCTCCGGGGTCCGGGGCCGGGCGCAGGTCCAGCCCAGGGTGCCCTTCTCGAACCGGAAGCCATGCTCGGCGTCGAATCTGCGCAGGTAGCCCCGCCAGATCACGTCCAGGTCGCACGAGGTGCCGGGCGGCGCCGTCCACCACAGCCACAGGTCCCTGTCCGGGACCGTGCCGTCCGGCATCTTCTCCGCCCTGACCCGGATCACGGTGCCGGCCACGACGCCGCCGGGCGGCAGCGGGCTCGCGGCGAAGTAGCCGCGGGCGCTGATCTGCTGGTGCAGGCCGTGCCAGGCGCGGACCTCCACCCGGCCGTAGCGGCCGGAATCCGCCACGACCAGCTCCTGATCCGGCGGCGGCCAGCCCGCGTGCTCTGACATCTTCAGCCGCTGGCCGTGCAGGCGGGGCCGCCCCTTGTCCCCGGGCCGCCGCGCAGGCGGCGGGGCATAGAACACCCGGCGGCCCTCATCACGCAGCCGGACCAGCACCTGCGCCGGGACCTCCCGCAGCGCCCAGGACACCGCCGCCGGCGCATAGCCCGAGTCGAAGATGGCGAACGGCGCCGGCTGGCCCGCCCGGCCGCACCGGCCCCCGGCCCGCAGCCGCGCGATCAGGCCCCTCACCTGCCCCGCCGCGACCTCCACCTGATCATCACACGGGCGCAGCCGCACCGCGTCCACCGGGAACACCCACGACGACGTCCCCCACTCCACCCCGGTCACCCGCGAGTACGACCAGCCCGGCACCGTCTTGCGCCGCCCGTCGCACCGGCACGCCGCATAACAGTGCATCCGCCCCGGCGAGCACCGCGCATCCGGCCGCGGCCACGTCGACAAGTCCACCGCGAACAGCAGCGGGAACCCCTCCGGCAGCGCCCCCGCCAGCGCATCCCGCAGCCGCCCCGCATCGATCCCGCCCCGCGCCAGCGCCGCATACAGCGACCCGTGACCACGCCGGAACTCCGCCGCCAGCGACAGCTCCGCCACCGACCGCACCGGCCCGTCCGCGCACAGCACCGCATCACACAAATCCATCAAAGCGTCCGGCCACCCCGTGAAACACCGGTACAGCTCACCCCGGAACCACGCCAGCCGGCCCAGCCCGGCTCCGTCACATGGCATGCTAGACACCACGGCCACCGTCCCATGTCTTCAGTTCTGTGGAAGGAACCCGAAGATCATCGTGCGGTGGCCGCACCACGTCACCACGACACGCCGGAACGAACCGCGCACAACCGGCAACCCAGACGCCGAACCTTAAATCACAAGTCATGATCATGGACATCTTTCGTCAGATACGCCCGAAACTGTCCATGATCATGGTCTGCGCCTGAAATGTCTCAACCTGAAGTTGAGGTATGACGGGACATCACGGCCCGATTCGGGCAGCGGATGTCGCCGTGTCACGGTCTGCTGGCGAGCCGGGCGGCCCGCCGGCCGCGTCCCGTCCCCTGCAAAGGAGCCTGACCAGGAAAAACAGCCCGCAGATCCGGTAAATGACCCGCCTTAAATTCCTGGCATTGCCTCCTGGGGGTGCTGTGACACTCAATGATCCGACCCGTCACCGCGGGGACTGATGGGGCCGCTGGCGCGACGCGCCGGGCGCCGGGCGCAATCACGGATGGCAACCCGCGGGAAAGGCGATGGGTCCCCGAATGCGGAAGGGCGGATCGGCCTGGCCGCTTGCTCATCGAGGCGGCGGTCCGGCTTCCCTGTCTCCCGGCGCCCCTCGCACTGCCGCCGCCCGTCCCGCTGATCACCTGCGCACCAGCCGGCAAGATCGTGTGAGTTACCACCCGCGGAAGACGGTATGTCTCCACCGTGCCGGGGATAGCCTGGGCCGCGTGGTGGCGTCATTGATCGTGGGCGGGGTGTTCTTGCTGGTCATGGTCATCGCGTCGGTGCGCGGCGCGGTGATCTTGCCCGCTGACGCGCGGATCCCTGTGCACGCCGGGTCGGTCGAGCATTGCTACCTGGCGCCGAAGCGGGCCGGGCTGGTCATCTGGCCGGGGGCGGGCGCGGTCGTGTTCGGAGTGCTGGGCGGGGTGGCGGCGAGCAGCCTGGCGGCGGACTGGACGGCGGGAGTGCGGGACGTGCTGATGCCGGCCGTGCTGGGGGTGCTGCTGGCGTTCCAGGCGGGCGCGCTGGTGCTGGCGCGGCGGGGGGTGGCCGCGGGGCACAAGGGAGAAACGGCCACGGAACGCGGGGAGGGCGCCGGGAGGCCGGGGCGCGACGGGAAGGGCGCCGGGAGGCCGGGGCGCGACGGGAAGGGCGCCGGGAAGCGGGGGCGACGATGGGGAGGGTGGGCGAGAAAGCCGGGGTCGTTCGGGTTAATGGTTGTGACGGTCGGGTGATGGGCCCCTACCATTTGCGTATGCCGCTGGGGCACGCACGCCGATGGGGAAGGCCGTCATGAAGATCGACAACAGTCCGGCTCGGGGAATGCGGGACTTGCTGCCCGCTGACGTCGCTGTCCGTGACCATGTGCTCGAGTCGATCTCCGCGGTCTACCGGCGGTACGGCTACCAGCGGATCGAGACCCCGGCGCTGGAGAACATCGCGCGGCTGAGCAGCGGCGAGGGCGGGGACAACGAGAAGCTCATCTTCGAGGTGCTGCGGCGCGGGCTGCCGTCGGAGGTGGCCGCGGGCACGCCGGTGCGCGAACTGGTCGACCTCGGGCTGCGGTACGACCTGACGGTGCCGCTGACCCGGTTCTACGGGAACAACCAGGCGGCGCTGCCGACGCCGTTCCGGTCGCTGCAGGTAGGGCCCGTGTGGCGGGCGGACCGGCCGCAGCGGGGCCGGTACCGGCAGTTCTACCAGTGCGACATCGACATGATCGGCGAGCCGACCGTGCTGGCCGAGGCGGAGCTGATCGAGGCGACGACCGGGGCGCTGGCCGCGGTCGGGCTGAGCGGGACGACGGTGCGGCTGTCGGACCGGCGGTTCCTGGCCGCGCTGGCGTCCGAGTGCGGGGTGCCCGAGGCGGCGCAGGACGGGTTCTTCATCATCGTGGACAAGCTCGACAAGATCGACTGGGACGGGGTGCGGGGCGAACTGCTCGAGTCCGGGTTCGACGCGGCCCAGGTCGCGGCCGCGGTGGACAAGATCCAGGGGCTGACCGGCGTGCCCGCCGACAAGCTGGCGGATGCGCTGGCCGAAGCCGTGCCCGGGCTGGACTCGGCGGTCGTCGACGACCTGGCCGCGGTGGCGGACGCGCTCGCCCGGCTGGCCGAGGTGCGCCCGCTGAACTGGCAGTTCGACCCGACGCTGGTGCGCGGGATGGGGTACTACACCGGGCAGGTCTTCGAGCTCACCCACCCGGAGATGAGCGGTTCGGTGGCCGGCGGCGGCCGCTACGACAAGCTGATCGGGCGCTCGCTCGGCCAGGACGTGCCGGCCTGCGGGTTCTCCATCGGCTTCGAGCGGATCGTGGACCTGCTGTCGCGGGAGCTGACCCGGGACGCGGTGGCGCTGCTGGTCGAGGCCGACGTGCCGGTGGCCGCCGTGGCGGCGGCGGCGCGGGAGCTGCGCACGGAGGCCGAGGTCGCCGGAGGCGGGGGCGTGGTGGAGGTCGTGCGGCGGAGCGGGAAGTTCGGGGCGCAGATGAAGCGGCTGGAGACGGCCGGGTTCAGCGGGTTCGTGCTGCTGCGGGTGGAGGACGGCGGGGTCGTCCGGGGCGACCTGCGGGCGCTCGGGTCCTGACACGGGGGCCTGACGCGGGGGCCTCGGCGGGAGGATCACGCTGTCAGCAGGGCGCTTTTCGCGTGCGTTCGCGATTCCGGATTCGGACGGATGTGTACGCATATTGCGTGTGCAAAGTTTCTTTGCACGTACTTATGCACGTGCATTCGTTCTGTTAGGCTGCATGGTGCAGACGGGGCTGCGGGCAGCGGCGCCTGCCCTCCCTGTGTTCTCTTTTCCTACCTATTGAGAAAAAGGAGAAAGATGCAGGTTTACAACGGCATTCCGGCCGATCAGCTGATTACGGCGCAGTGGCGGAAGAGCCAGGCCAGCAACCCGAGCGGGAGCTGCGTGGAAGTTGCCGCGCTCGATGACGGCGGGGTGGCCCTGCGTAACTCACGGCACCCGTCCGGACCTGCGCTGATCTATACGCGGGCCGAGATCGAGGCGTTCGTGGCCGGAGCCAAGAATGGCGAGTTCGACGACCTGGGGACGGCGCACATCCCGGCCTGAACGCCTGGGTCGGTTGTGGTGTGACAGTCCCAACGGTAAGACGCGTAGATGATGCCCCGGCGATGCCCTGGCGCGGTGATATCGTGCCTGATGTGCATCGCCGTTGCCAGTCTGGCCGAGGTGCGCTAGCTACGACGGCCCGGCCTGGCGGGTTACCACTGGACGTCAGATTCGTTCGGCTCGGAGTGAGGGATGAGCACGATACAGCGGGACGGTCCGCCTGCTGCTGACGCCCAGGGTCCCACCGTCCCCCGCATGCTCGTGGGCATCGAGCTGCACCGGTACCGTGAGGCGGCCGGCATCACGCCGGAGGCGGCCGCGTACGAGATCCGTGCCTCCCGCTCCAAGATCAGCCGGATGGAGAACGGCCTCGTCCGGTTCAAGGAGCGGGACGTCACCGACCTGCTCACGCTGTACGGCGTCACCGACGAGCAGACGCACGCCCGGCTGGTGGCCCTGGCCCGGCAGGCCAACACCCCGGGCTGGTGGTCGAAGTACGGCGACATCATGGCCGACTGGTTCGAGTCGTACCTGGGCCTGGAGATGGCCGCCTCCGTCATCCGCACCTTCGAGCTGCAGTTCGTGCACGGGCTGTTCCAGACCGAGGACTACGCCCGCGCGGTCACCCTGCTTGGCCACACGACCGCGACCGAGGACGAGATCGAGCGCCGGGTGAGCCTGCGGCTCAAGCGGCAGGACCTGCTGGCCGCCCCGCATCCGCCGCAGGTGTGGACGGTCCTCGACGAGGGGGCGCTGCGGCGCCCGGTGGGCGGTCCCCAGGTGATGCGGGCCCAGCTGAGCCACCTGACCGAGATGGCCCGGCTGCGGCACGTCACCATCCAGGTCGTGCCGTTCGACCGGGGCGGTCACGCCGCGGCCGGCGGGTCGTTCACCGTGCTGCGCTTCAGCGAGCAGGAGGTCCCCGACGTGGTGTACCTCGAGCAGCTCACCAGCGCTCTTTACCTGGACAAGCACGAGGACGTCGACCACTACATGGAAGTCATGAACCAGCTGTCCACCGAAGCCCTGACCCCGGTGGAGAGCACGCGCTTCATCACCGACCTGAGCAAGGACATCTGAAGTCACGGGATTTGCTCGCGGCGGATATGAGGGACATCACAGCTCAGCCCCTAGTGCGGGGCCCTAGCCTGGAAAGAGGGTCACTGATGCCCCGGCATGAGTTGACTCATCTACACGTTGAGTGTGCCGCCGCACGTTAGTCCCGTCAGGAGTGATAAGCATGGTCGCCGTCATCGAAGACCAGTCAGATACGAGCTTGCCCGAGCTGGCCGGGTGGGTCAACGAGATCGCCGAGCTGACCAAGCCCGACGCGGTCGTCTGGTGTGACGGCTCGCAGGACGAGTGGGAGAGGCTGACCAGCCAGCTGGTGGAGAGCGGCACCTTCACCCGGCTGAACCCCGAGCTCCGTCCGAACAGCTTCTACTGCGCGTCCGACCCCCGTGACGTGGCCCGGGTCGAGGACCGCACGTTCATCTGCTCCGAGCGCGAGGAAGACGCGGGCCCGACCAACAACTGGATCGCACCGCAGGAGATGCGCAAGACGTTCGGGGAGATCTTCGACGGGTGCATGCGCGGCCGGACCATGTACGTGGTGCCGTTCTGCATGGGGCCGCTCGGCGGTGAGATCTCCCAGGTCGGGGTCGAGATCACCGACTCGGCGTACGTGGTGACCTCGATGCGGATCATGACCCGGATGGGGACGGCGGCCCTGCGGGAGATCGAGCGGCGCGGTTCGTTCGTGCCCGCCGTCCACACGGTGGGCGCGCCGCTGGCGCCCGGGCAGGAAGACGTGGCGTGGCCGTGCAACCCGGTCAAGTACATCTCGCACTTCCCGGAGACCAGGGAGATCTGGTCCTACGGCTCGGGTTACGGCGGCAACGCGCTGCTCGGCAAGAAGTGCTACGCGCTGCGGATCGCCTCGGTGATGGCGCGGGACGAGGGCTGGCTGGCCGAGCACATGCTCATCGTCAAGATCACTCCCCCCGACGGCGAGGCCAGGTACGTCGCGGCGGCGTTCCCGTCCGCGTGCGGCAAGACCAACCTGGCCATGCTGCAGCCGACCATTGAGGGCTGGAAGGTCGAGACCGTCGGCGACGACATCGCCTGGATGCGGTTCGGCGCGGACGGCAGGCTGTACGCGATCAACCCGGAGGCCGGGTTCTTCGGCGTCGCGCCCGGCACCGGGATGAAGACCAACGCCAACGCGGTCGCGGCCATGTGGGGGAATTCGATTTTCACCAACGTGGCGCTGACCGACGACGGCGACGTGTGGTGGGAGGGGCTGACCGAGGAGCCGCCCGCGCACCTCATCGACTGGAAGGGCCGGGACTGGACGCCCGGCTCGGACGAGCCGGCCGCGCACCCCAACGCCCGGTTCACCACCCCGGCGGACCAGTGCCCGACCATCGCGCCGGAATGGGACGACCCGGCCGGCGTGCCGATCTCGGCCATCTTGTTCGGCGGGCGGCGGGCCTCGGTGGTGCCGCTGGTCATCGAGTCGTTCGACTGGGACCACGGGGTGTTCCTGGGCGCCAACGTGGCCTCGGAGAAGACCGCGGCGGCCGAGGGCACCGTGGGTGAGCTGCGGCACGACCCGTTCGCGATGCTCCCGTTCTGCGGCTACAACATGGGCGACTACTTCGGGCACTGGCTGTCGACCGGGCAGAAGGCCGAGGCGGAGAAGCTGCCGCGACTGTTCTACGTCAACTGGTTCCGGAAGGACGCGGACGGCCGGTTCGTGTGGCCGGGCTTCGGCGAGAACAGCCGGGTGCTCAAGTGGATCGTGGAGCGGGTCTCGGGGGCGGCTCCGGACGGGGCCGTCGAGACGCCGGTCGGGCTGCTGCCCGCGCCGGGGGCCCTGGACATCGACGGGCTCGACCTCAGCCAGGCCGACCAGGACCTGCTGTTCAGCGTGGACGTGGCGGCGTGGAAACGGGAGGCGGAGCAGATGCCGGAGTTCTTCCGCGGCTTCGGCGCGCACCTGCCGGCCCGGCTCTGGGAACTGCACGAGGAGCTGATCGCCCGGCTCGGCTAGCCTGGCCAGGTGACAACAGGCGGGGAACGAGTTCTCGGCCTCGTCCTCGCGGGCGCGGCGGGCAGGCGGCTGGCACCGCTGACCGATGACCGGGCGAAGTCAGCGGTGCCGTTCGGCGGGATGTACCGGCTCGTGGATTTCGCGCTATCCAACCTGGTCAACGCCGGGATCAGGAAGATCTGCGTGCTCACCCAGTACAAGAGCCACAGCCTGGACCGGCACATCACCACCACGTGGCGGCTGAATTCGCTGCTGAGCAACTACGTGGCGCCGGTCCCGGCCCAGCAGCGGCTCGGCCCGCGCTGGCAGACCGGGTTGGCCGACGCCATCTACCAGTCGCTGAACCTCATCCGCAGCGAGCAGCCCGACCTGGTCGCGGTGTTCGGCGCGGACGACGTGTACCGGATGGACCCGGCCCAGATGATCGAGTCGCACCTGGCCTGGGGCGCCGGAGTTACGGTGGCGGGGATACCGGTGCCGCGCGTATCAGCGACGTCGTTCGGCATAATTGAGGCGGAGGCTGGCGGACACCGGATCGGGGCCTTCCTGGAGAAGCCGGCTTCCCCGCCTGCCTTGCCGGGGCGTCCGGACGAGGCCCTCGCGGCGATGGGGAACTATATCTTCGACCGCGAGGTGCTGGTGGAGGCGCTGCACGCGGACGCCGCCGACGAAGCCAGCCAGCACAGCATCGGCGGTGACATCATGCCGCGGCTGGTGCGGGAGGGCGCCGCGCACGTCTACGACTTCCTGCGGAACGAGGTGCCCGGGACCTCGGGGCCGGACCACGGCTACTGGCGGGAAGTGGGCACGATCGACTCGTACTTCGCGGCGCACATGGACCTGTGCGCCGTGCAGCCGGCCTTCAACCTGTACAACGAGCGGTGGCCGATCCTGACGCAGGTGCCGCCGCAGCCGCCGGCCAAGTTCGTGCTGGACGAGGGCGACCGGACCGGGCGGGCGGTCAACAGCGTGGTCAGCAACGGGGTGATCGTGTCCGGCGGGCTGGTGCGGGAGTCGGTGCTGTCGCCGGGGGTACGGGTGTTCGACTGGGCCACGGTGAGCCGTTCGGTGCTGCTGAACAACGTGCGGGTCGAGGCGCGGGCGACGGTGGAGAACGCGATCCTGGACAAGAACGTGGTGGTGCGCGAGGGCGCCGCGGTCGGGGTTTCGGCCGAGCGGGACGCCGAGCGCGGGTTCACGGTGTCGGACGGCGGGATCACCGTGGTGGGCAAGGGACGCGTGGTGGAGCCGTAAGTGTGGCTGGCACGTTTAACGGCTGGCGGCGGGGTAGAGCGATACGGTAGCGCTGTGTGACGGGGGTGAGCGACGTCGCGGCGGCCGGGTGGCGGTGACTGAGCACGGCGGGTGGTTAACGGCCAGGAAGAAGGCTGAGCATGGCTGCCCCCGCACTCGCCGCTCCCCCGCCCGCCGGGCGGGCGCGCTGGACCCGGCTGATCCCGGTGGCGATCGTCGTCTACGTCATCTCGTTCATGGACCGGACCAACATCGGCTTCGCGTTCGACCCGATGAGCAAGGACCTGCACCTGGACTCGGCCGCGCAAGGCCTGGCCGGCGGGATCTTCTTCATCGGCTACCTGGTCCTGCAGATCCCCGGCGGGCACCTGGCCGAACGGTGGAGCGCGAAGAAGTTCGTCGGCATCATGGTGCTGGTCTGGGGCGTGTTCGCGGTCGCCTCCGGGCTGGTGCAGAACTACGCCGAGCTTCTCGTGGTCCGCTTCCTGCTCGGCGTGGCCGAGGGCGGGATCTGGCCCGCCATCCTCGTGCTGATCAGCCACTGGTTCCCGGCGCGGGAACGGGCCCGGGCCTACGGGTTCTGGATGATGAACATCGCCATCGCCTCGATCATCACCGCGCCACTGTCCGGCTGGATCTTGACCTGGGGCGACTGGCGCGACCTGTTCTTCATCGAGGGTGCCTTCCCGTTCCTGATCGCCGCCCCGCTGTGGTGGTGGCTGGTCGCCGACCGGCCGGCGTCGGCCGCCTGGGTTGGCGCGGAAGAGCGGGAGTACATCGAGACCTCGCTGTCGCGCGAGAAGGCGGAGGCGCCGGCGTTCGCCGGGTTCCGTGAGGTGTTCCGCAGCAGCGTGGTGTGGCGGCTGGTGCTGGTGTACTTCTTCATCCAGGTCGGCTTCTACGGGCTGAACCTGTGGCTGCCGCACCTGATCAAGACGACGATCGGGAGTTCGTACCTGGTCGTGGGCGGGGTTACGGCCATCCCGTACGTGTTCGCGATCGGCGGCCTCTGGTTCAACGCCCGTTCGGCCGACCGCAGCGGCCGGTACTCGGTCCACGTGCTGGCCTCGATGGTGCTCGGTGCGGTGGCGCTGGTGCTGTCGGTGGTGTTCGGCTCCGTCGTCGCCCTGTCCGTCGTCCTGATCAGCATCGCGATGATGGGGGCGCTGGCCTACGACGGGCCGTTCTGGGCCAGTTCGTCGCAGGCGGTGCCGGTGGCGCTGGCCGGAGGGGCGATGGGGCTGATCAACGCCCTGGGCAACCTCGGCGGGTTCGCCGGGCCGTACGTGGGCGGGTGGCTGCAGGACGCCGCGGGCGGCAGCTTCCTGTCGACCGCGGTGGTGCTCGCGGTGTCGCTGCTGCTCGGCGGCCTGATCATGATCACCTTGCGCAAGCAGGCCGACCGCCCGGCCGTCGTCCGCGCTTCAGCGACGGGGCGGCCGTCAGCCGCATCTCATGAAACCGGACTTCCAGCGCGCTAGAACGCGCTGAATCCGGGGTTTCATGGCGTTCTGTTGGTTTCATGGCGTTCTGTTGGTGGTGGTCTTGTAGGTTTCTAGGAGGCGGCGGGCGATGATCATTTTTTGGATCTCGGCGGTGCCTTCGCCGATTAGGAGCATGGGGGCTTCGCGGTAGAGGCGCTCGATCTCGTACTCGGAGGAGAAGCCGTAGCCGCCGTGGATGCGGAAGGAGTCCTCGACGACCTCCTTGCCGTACTCCGAGGCGAGGTACTTGGCCATCCCGGCTTCCAGGTCGTTGCGGTGGCCGGAGTCCTTGCGGCGGGCGGCCATCACCATGAGCTGGTGGGCGGCCTCGACCTTGGTGGCCATCTCGGCCAGCTTGAACCCGATGGCCTGGTGCTGGGCGATGGGCTGGCCGAACGTCTGCCGCTGCTGGGCGTAGGCGATGGCCAGCTCGAAGGCGCGCAGGGCGATGCCGCAGCCGCGGGCGGCCACGTTGACCCGGCCGACCTCGACGCCGTCCATCATCTGGTAGAAACCCTGGCCGGTGAGGCCGCCGAGGACGCGGCCGGCCGGGATGCGGACGCCCTCGAGGATCAGCTCGGTGGTGTCGACGCCCTTGTAGCCCATCTTGTCGATCTTGCCGGGGATGGTGAGGCCGGGGACGGAAGGGTTCGGTCCGTAGCCCGGTTCTTTTTCGATCAGGAACGTGGTCAGGTTGCGGTGCGGGGCGTCGTGCCCGTCGTCGGTGCGGCACAGCACCGCGACCAGGTTGGCGGTGCCGCCGTTGGTCAGCCACATCTTCTGGCCGTCGAGCACGAAGTCCTCGCCGTCGCGGACGGCGCGGGTGCGGATGGCGGCGACGTCGGAGCCGAGGCCGGGCTCGGACATGGAGAAGGCGCCGCGCACGTCGCCGGCCGCCATCCGGGGCAGGAAGTGGGCCTGCTGCTCCTGCGTGCCGTGGCGGGCGATCATGTGGGCCACGATGAAGTGGGTGTTGATGATGCCCGAGACCGACATCCAGCCGCGGGCGATCTCCTCCACCGCCAGGGCGTAGACCAGCAGCGAGGCGCCCAGGCCGCCGTGCTCGGTGGGGATGGTCAGGCCGAACAGGCCGAGCTTCTTCAGGCCCGCCACGATCTGGGCCGGGTACTCGTCCCGGTGCTCGAGCTCGGTGGCGACGGGCAGGATCTCGCGCTCGGTGAAGTCGTGCACCGTGGCCAGGATGTCGCGCTCGAACTCGGTCAGGCCTTCGGTCTGCGCCAGGCGTCCCATGTGCGTACTCCTTCAGGTCAGGGGCTCGGGACGGCCGGCCTGGGCGCCGCCGTGCTCCTTGACGTAGGCGTCGGCCGGCACCATGACCTTGCGGCGGAACACGCAGACCACGGTGCCGTCCTGCTTGTAGCCGCGGGTCTCGACCTCCACTACGCCCCGGTCGCCCTTGGACGTCAGCCGTTTGGCCAGCACGGTGGTCTCGCCGTAGATGGTCTCGCCGTGGAAAGTGGGCGCCACGTGCCGCAGCGAGGAGACCTCCAGGTTGGCGATGGCCTGGCCGGAGACGTCCGGCACCGACATGCCGAGCAGGAGCGAGTAGATGTAGTTGCCCACCACCACGTTGCGGCCGAACTCGGTGGCCTGCCCGGCGTAGTGCGCGTCCAGGTGGAGCGGGTGGTGGTTCATGGTGAGCAGGCAGAACAGGTGGTCGTCGTACTCGGTGACGGTCTTGCCCGGCCAGTGCTTGTAGACCGCGCCGACCTCGAACTCCTCGTAGGTGCGCCCGAATCCCATGCTCAGGCCTCCGACGGAGGCTTGAACTCGGACGTGCGCTTCATCCCGGCGGCCCGGCCCTTGGCCGCGATGACCAGGGCCATCTTGCGGGAGGCCTCGTCGATCATCTCGTCGCCGAGCATGGCCGAGCCCTTGGCCCCGCCCGCCTCCGAGGTGCACCAGTCGTAGGCGTCCAGGATCAGCTCGGAGTGGTCGTAGTCCTCCTGCGACGGGGAGAAGATCTCGTTGGCGGCGGCGATCTGGTCCGGGTGCAGCACCCACTTGCCGTCGTAGCCGAGGGCGGCGGCCCGCCGGGCCACCTCGCGGTAGCCGTCGGTGTTGCGGATCTGCAGGTACGGGCCGTCGATGGCCTGCAGGTCGTGAGCCCGGGCGGCGATCAGGATGCGCATCAGGATGTAGTGGTAGGCATCGGCCGGGTACCCTGGCGGCTGCTCGCCGACGACCAGCGACTTCATGTTGATCGAGGCCATGAAGTCGGCCGGGCCGAAGATGATCGTCTCGAGCCGGGGCGAGGCGGCCGCGATCTCGTCCACGTTCATCAGGCCGCGGGCGTTCTCGATCTGGGCCTCGATGCCGATCCGGCCGACCGGCAAGCCCATCGTCTTCTCGATCTGGGTGAGCAGCAGGTCCAGCGCGCCGACCTGGCCGGCGTCCTGCACCTTGGGCAGCATGACGCAGTCCAGGTTCTGCCCGGCGCCCTCGACGACCGTGACCACGTCGCGGTAGGTCCAGTGGGTGGTCCAGTCGTTGACCCGGACGACCCGGGTCTTGCCGCCCCAGTCGCCGGTGTTGAGCGCGTCCACGATCGAGTGCCGGGCGCTCTCCTTCACCAGCGGCGCGCACGCGTCCTCCAGATCCAGGAAGACCTGGTCGGCGGGCAGGCCCTGGGCCTTCTCCAGGAACCGCGGGTTGCTGCCCGGGACGGCCAGGCAGGACCGGCGGGGCCGGAACGCCGCCTTTTCCTGGGGCGGGGCCTCGGCACCGGTTGTGGTCATGTCGGCTGTCGTCACCTCTCCATTGTCGGCAATGCCCCTTCGCGCCACGGCGGCAGGTCACGGGCGCGGCGGATCTCGTCGACCAGGCGGCCGACGATCTCGGTCAGGCCAGTGTCGGCGGGCGTGAACACGGCGGCCACGCCCTGGGCGCGCAGCGCGGCGGCGTCGGCGGGCGGGATGATCCCGCCGGCCACGACGGGGATGTCCCCCGCCTCGAGCCGCCGCATCCGGCGCAGTACCTCGGGCACCAGTTCCGCGTGCCCGCCGGACAGCACCGACAGGCCCACGCAGTGCACGTCCTCGGCGGCGGCGGCCGCCGCGAGCTGCCCCGGGGTGAGCCGGATGCCGGAGTAGATCACCTCGAACCCGGCGTCGCGGGCCCGGACGGCGATCTGCTCGACGCCGTTGGAATGACCGTCCAGGCCGGGCTTGCCGAGGAGCAGGCGCAGCCGGCCGGCGCCGAGATCGGCCGCGGTCTTGCGGACCGCTTCACGTACGTCCTCCAGGGAGGCGGAGGCCGGGGTGACGGGAAGGGCGCTCAGGCCGGTGGGGGCGCGGTACTCGCCGAAGGCGTCGCGCAGGGCGGCGGACCATTCGCCGGTGGTGACGCCGGCCCGGGCGCAGGCCAAGGTGGCGTCCATCAGGTTGACGTCGGGGCGGGCGGCGTCGGACCGGAGCCGGTCCAGGGCGGCGCGGGCGGCCGGGTCGTCGCGGCAGTTACGCCACCAGGTCAGGCCGGCCAGTACCTCCTGCTCGCTGACCGGGTCGACCTGGAGGACCGCGGCCGCGCCGCCGGCCAGCAGCGGGCTGGGCCCGGTGGCCTGGAAGCAGTTGACGCCCACCACCGGGTCCTGCCCGGACTCGATCCGGGCGCGGCGAGCCGCGTGCGAGGCGACCAGCTGGGCCTTGAGGTAGCCGGACTCGACCGCGGGCACCATGCCGCCGCGTCGCTGCACCTCGGCCAGCTCGGCCCGCGCCCCGGCCGCGAGCTCGGCCGTCTTGGCCTCCACCACCGGCGAGCCGTCGAACAGGTCGCCGTACTCGAGCAGGTCGGACTCATGCGCCAGGACCTGCTGGATGCGCAGGCTCCACTGCTGGTCTTCCGGGCGCGGCAGCCCCAGCGCCTCGTTCCAGGCGGGCAGCTGGACGGCGCGGGCCCTGGTGTTCTTCGACAGGGTGACGGCCAGCATCTCCAGCACGATCCGCTGGATGTTGTTCTCCGGCTGGGCCTCGGTCAGGCCGAGCGAGTTGACCTGCACGCCGTAGCGGAAGCGGCGCCGCCGGGGGTCTTCGATCCCGTAGCGCTCCTGCGGTGATGGAGTCCCAGAGGCGGGCGAAGGCCCGCAGCTTGCACATCTCCTCGACGAACCGGACCCCGGCGTTGACGAAGAACGAGATCCGCCCCACCACCTCGCCCAGCCGCGCGGCCGGGACGCGCTCGCGCACGGCGTCCAGGATGGTGATCGCGGTGCCGAGGGCGTAGGCGATCTCCTGGACCGGCGTGGCCCCCGCCTCCTGGAGGTGGTAGCCGCACACGTTGACCGGGTTCCACCGCGGCATCGCGGTCACCGTGTAGGCGATCAGGTCGGTGGTCAGCCGGACCGAAGGACCGGGCGGGAAGATATAGGTGCCGCGGGACAGGTACTCCTTGATGATGTCGTTCTGGGTGGTGCCGGCCAGCCGGGTGATGTCGGCGCCCTGTTCTTCGGCCACCACCTGGTACAGCGCCAGCAGCCACAGGGCCGGGGCGTTGATCGTCATCGAGGTGTTGGCCTGCTCCAGCGGGATGCCGTCGAACAGCGCCCGCAGGTCGCCCAGGTGCCCGACCGGGACGCCGACCCGGCCGACCTCGCCCCGGGCCAGCACGTGGTCGGCGTCGTAGCCGGTCTGGGTGGGCAGGTCGAACGCGACCGACAGGCCGGTCTGGCCCTTGGCCAGGTTCCGGCGGAACAGGGCGTTCGAGACGGCCGCGGAGGAGTGCCCGGCGTAGGTCCGCATCAGCCACGGTTTGTCCCTCGGGGCGGCGCTCATGCGGCCGCGGGCGCCCGGAAGCGGTTGATCGCGGGCAGGTGCCCGGCGCGCAGCTCGGGATCGCGCACCCCGAGGCCCTCGCGCGGGGCCAGGCAGAGCACCGCGACCTTGCCGTGGTGCCGGTTGCGGTGCACGTCCAGGGCGGCCTGGCCGGTCTGGTCGAGCGGGTAGACGGCCGACATGGTCGGGTGGATCTTGCCCTTGGCGATCAGCCGGTTGGCCTGCCAGGCCTCCCGGTAGTTGGCGAAGTGCGAGCCGATGATCCGCTTGAGGCTCATCCACAGATAGCGGTTGTCGTACTCGTGCCAGTAGCCCGAGGTCGACGCGCAGGTCACGATCGTCCCGCCCGTGCGGGTCAGGTACACCGAGGCGCCGAACGTGTCCCGGCCGGGGTGCTCGAAGACGACGTCGACGTCCTCCCCGCCGGTGAGCTCGCGGATCCGGGCGCCGAACCGCTTCCACTCCTTGGGATCCTGGGTTTTCTCGTCCTTCCAGAACTGGTACCCCTCGGCGGCCCGGTTGATGATCAGCTCGGCGCCCATCGCGCGGCACAGCTCGGCCTTGCGCTCGCTGGACACGACGCAGACCGGGGTGGCCCCGCCGGCCAGCGCGTACTGGGTGGCGTAGGCGCCCAGGCCGCCGCTGGCCCCCCAGACCAGCACGTTCTGGCCCTGCTTCATCGAGGCGCCGTTGTCGGAGACCAGCTGCCGGAAGGCGGTGGAGTTGACCAGGCCCGGGGTGGCGGCTTCCTCCCAGGTCAGGTGCTTCGGCTTGGGCATCAGCTGGTTGGTCTTGACCAGGGCGAGCTCGGCCAGGCCGCCGAAGTTGGTCTCGTAGCCCCAGATCCGCTGCTCCGGGTCGAGCATGGTGTCGTTGTGCCCGTCGGCGCTCTCCAGTTCCACCGACAGGCAGTGCGCGACGACCTCCTCGCCCGGCTGCCAGGCGGTCACCCCGGGACCGGTGCGCAGCACCACGCCGGCCAGGTCCGAGCCGAGCACGTGGTAGGGCAGGTCGTGCCGGGCGGCGAGCGGGGACAGCCGCCCGTACCGGCGCAGGAAGGCGAAGGTCGAGACGGGCGAGAAGATCGAGCTCCACACGGTGTTGTAGTTGACCGAGCTGGCCATCACCGCGATCAGCGCCTCGCCCATCCCGAGCTCGGGCACCGGCACCTCCTCCAGGTGCAGCGACTGACGCGGGTAGGCCTCCGGCAGCGGCAGCGCGGCGAAGTCGCCGGGCTGGGCGCCGGGATCGGTGATCGCGTCGAGTATGGCTTGCATGGCCGCCTCTCTGATTTCGGCAAAACCAGCATGTCTTGCCGGATGACGCCGCAGCCATCGCTGTTCATGGTGAAGAATCATCGATTTTTCACTAATGGTGGTAACGACAGAATTTTCCCGAACGGGGTGCCGGCTCCGTGGTCGTGTCCGGCGGTCGTGTCCGGCGGTCGTGTCATGATCGTGGGGAGGGAGGTACGCCCGTGAAATACCTGATCGTGGCCGAGGCCTACCGCGACCTGGAAGCCGTCAGCGGGCGGCTGGCGCTGATCGAGCGGCTGGCGGCCCTGGTGAGCGACACCCCGGACGACTTGCTGCCGACGGTGTGCTACCTGTGCCAGGGGCTGATCGCGCCCGAGTTCGCCGGGGTCGACCTGGGGCTGGCCGAGAAGATGGCCATCCGCGCGCTGGCCGCGGCCACGAGCGGCGAAGCGGTGCAGGTGGCCGCGCGGGTGCGCGAGGTGGGTGACCTGGGCCAGGCGGCGGAGCAGCTGCTGGCGGCCGAGGACCGCGAGCCGGTGCTGACGGTCAACGAGGTGGTGGCCACGCTGTTCGAGATCGCCCGGGCCGAGGGGGCCGGGTCGCAGGGCCGCAAGCTGGAGCTGATGGCCGGCCTGCTCGGCCAGGCCACCCCGCTGGAGGCCCGCTACCTGCTGCGCCTGGTCACCGGGAACCTGCGGCTCGGCATCGGCACGCCCACCATCTTGGACGCGCTGGCCCGGGTGCACGCGGGCGGTAAGGCCGACCGGCCGGTGCTGGAGCGGGCCTACAACATCTGCTGCGACCTCGGCAAGGTGGCCGCCAGGCTGGTCAGCGGCGGCCTCGAGGCGGTGGCGGAGCTGAAGGTCGAGCCCGGCAACCCGGTGCGGGCCATGCTCGCCCAGCGGCTGGCGGCCGCCCCGGACATCCTGGCCAAGCTGGGCGGGGAGTGCTCGGCCGAGTACAAGTACGACGGGGTGCGGGTGCAGGCGCACCGCACCGCCGACGGGCATATCGAGCTGTACACGCGGCGGCTGGAGACCATCAGCGACCAGTTCCCCAACGTGGTCGAGATGCTGGCCGAGGGGCTCGGGCCGCGCGAGGCGATCTGCGAGGGGGAAGTGGTCGCGTATGACGCCGAGGCGGGTGAGCTGAGACCGTTCGGGGAAGTCATGCTGCGGCGGCGCAAGCACGGGATCGACCAGGCCGTCAAGGACGTGCCGGTCGGGATGTTCTGCTTCGACCTGCTGTACGCCGACGGCGAGGACCTGACCCAGCTGCCGTACCCGGAGCGGCGGGCGCGGCTGGCGCAGGCCGTCACCCTCTCGCCCCGGCTCCGGCTGACCGACGCGGCCGAGGTCACCGACGCGGACGTGCTGGAGGCCAGGTTCGCCCAGGCGCTGACCGACGGGGGCGAGGGCCTGATGTGCAAGTCGGTCGGGCCCGACTCGGGCTACAAGGCGGGCGCGCGCGGCTGGCAGTGGATCAAGCTCAAGCGGGACTACCGGTCCGAGCTGTCGGATACGGTCGACCTCACGGTGGTGGGCGCGTTCGCCGGGCGCGGGCGCCGGACCGGGCGGTACGGCGCGGTGCTGCTGGCCGCCTACGACGCCGACGCGGACCTGTTCCGCGCGGTAACCAAGTGCGGGGCCGGCTTCACCGACGCGGACCTGGCGTCACTCTCGGAGCGGCTGAAGCCGTTCGAGGCCGCGGGCAAGCCGGCCCGGGTGGACGCGCGGCAGTCTCCCGACGTGTGGTTCGAGCCGGGGCTGGTGCTCGAGATCTTGTCGGCCGAGCTCACCCTGTCGCCGAACTACACCGCCGCCTGGGGCCAGATCGAGGACGACTCCGGGCTGGCCATGCGCTTCCCCCGGTTCACCGGGCGCTGGCGCGACGACAAGTCGGCCGAGGACGCCACGACCACGCGCGAGCTGATCGAGCTGTTCCTCGGGGCGCGGCGCACGTCGACGGGCGGTTAGCCGACCGCGCTGGCCTGGCGGACGATCCGGGACTGGCCGTGCTCGACCGGCTCGCCGCAGGCCCGGCAGGTTAGCTGGGGCACGAAGCGGTGGCCGCAGGTGTGCTCCAGGACCAGCGGCGGGCCGTCGTCGTCGGCCAGGTACTTGTCGCCCCAGGCCATCAGGTTGGCGATGACCGGGTAGAGGTCGCGGCCGGCCGGGGTCAGGTGGTACTCGAAGCGGGCCGGGTGCTCGCTGTAAGGGCGGCGCTCGAGGATGCCGGCGCCGGTCAGCGTCTTGAGCCGGGCGGTGAGCGTGTCGCGCGGCGCCCCGGTGCGGCGGACCATCTCGTCGAACCGGCGGTTGCCGAGGAAGACCTCGCGCAGCGCCAGCAGCGCCCACTTCTCCCCGATGACCTCCAGGGTGCGCGCGATCGAGCAGGTGCGCGGTAGGGCTGTAGCCATAGCGGCACTATACCTCGTCAGTTGGATTTCTGGACGCACTACGGGTTCATAGGTTATGGTGGGTCCAGAAATCGGACTTACCTCTGGGAGGGCGGCGGGTTGAACTCGACTCCACAGGCGGCGACAGCGTCGACCGAGGGGCGGCGGGTCACGGCCATTGTCGGCGTGCTATCGCTGGCCGTGTTCATGTCCAGCCTGGACCTGTTCATCGTCAACCTGGCGTTCCCCTACATCAGCAAGGACTACCCGGGCACCAGCCTGAGCTCGCTGTCCTGGGTGCTGAACGCGTACACGATCGTGTTCGCCGCGGTGCTGGTGCCCGCCGGGCGGTGGGCCGACCGGATCGGGCGGCGGAGGCTGTTCTCGGGCGGGCTGATCCTGTTCAGCTTCGGGTCGGTGCTGTGCGGGGTCGCTCCTGGGGTGGCGGCGCTGATCGCGGCGCGGGTCATCCAGGCGGTGGGGGCCGGGGCGATGGTGCCAGCGTCGCTGTCACTGCTGCTGGCGGCGGTACCGGCCCCCGTTCGGGCCAAAGCTCTGGGCACGTGGTCGGCGCTGGGCGCGCTGGGGGCGGCGCTCGGGCCGGTGATCGGCGGGCTGCTGGTGCAGGCCAACTGGCGCTGGGTGTTCTGGATCAACGTGCCGGTGGGCCTGGTCGCCGTGTGGCTGGCGGCGCGGGTGGTGCCGGAGAGCAAGGACCCCAACGTTTCGGGACGGCCGGACCTGCTCGGCGCGGGGCTGCTCGCGGCGGCGGTCGGGCTGGTCGCGCTGGCGCTGGTCAAGGCGCCCGGGTGGGGCTGGGGCTCGGCGTCGTTCCTGGGGCTGCTGGCCGCCGCGGTGGCGTCCGGCTGGGCCATGGTGTACCGGTCGCGGCGGCACCACTCCCCCGTGATCGAGCTCGAGCTGCTGCGGTCCCGCACGTTCAGCGGGTCGTTCGCCGCGTCGATCCTGTACTACGCGGGGTTCGGCGCGTTCGTGCTCAGCTCGGTGGAGTTCCTCACCGGCGTGTGGCACTACTCGGCGGTGGAGGCCGGGCTGGCCATCGCGCCGGGGCCGCTGATGGTGCTGCCGTTCGCCCGGCTGGTCGCGCCGCGGCTGACCGCGGTGCTGGGCGGGCCGGGGCGGGTGGCGGTGATCGGGTGCTTCGTCAACGCGCTGGCGCAGGCGCTGTGGCTGTGGCGGATCCAGGTGGCGCCCTCGTACGCGGCGCACCTGCTGCCGGCGCAGCTGCTGGGCGGGGCGGGTGTGGGGCTGGCGATTCCGTCGCTGCTCGGGGCGGGGAGTCTTTCGCTGACGCCGGCGCGGTTCGGCACCGGGAGCGGGATCTTGAACACCGGGCGGCAGGTGGGGACGGTGCTCGGGGTGGCGGGGCTGGTGGCGATCCTGGCCAAGGTGTCACCGGCCGATCCGCTGGCGGCCTTCCGGGGCGGGCTGGTGCTGGTGATCGCGTTCTTCGCGGCGGCGGGGGTGGTGTCGGCGGTGCTGCTGATGCGGCGGCCGGCGGCGGCTGCGGCTGCGGCTGCTGTTGCTACGGCTTCGGCTGACGCGGCTCCGGCTGCTGTTGCTACGGCTTCGGCTGCTGCGGCTTCGGCTGCTGCGGCTTCGGCTGCTGCGGCTCCAGCTCCGGCTCCGGCTCCTGCGGCCGCGGACACGCCCGCCTAAAATGTCCGAGTATGACCATCCGGTATGAGGCCGAGCGTAAGGACTGGGGCCGGTGGGGCGAGCAGGATGAGATCGGCCGCGCCAACCTGCTCGACGATGCCCTGGTCGCGGCGGCCGCGGCGGCCTGCATCCGCACCGGCAAGCGCTTCTCGCTGGCCCTGCCCCTGGGCCGCCCGGGCGGGGATCCGGTCCTGCCGGGACGCCCTCCGGCCCGGCACGTCATGGACCACGACGAGAGCTACTACGCCGACGGCCGGTCGGCGCCGCTGCCCGGCGGCATGAAGTACGCCGATGACACCATCTCCCTGCCCTGCCACGGCACCACCCACATGGACGCGCTCGGCCACGCCTGGTGCGGTGACCAGCTGTGGAACGGCCATCCGGCGCAGACGACGGCGGGCGGCCTGACCCGCGCGAGCATCGGCGCGCTGGCCGCCCGCGGGATCGTGGGCCGGGCCGTGCTGGTGGACCTGCCCCGGCACGAGGGGACTGCGCACCTCGAGATGCACCGGCAGATCACCGTGGGCGACATCGAGCGCGCGCTGGCGGCGCAGCGGACCGAGGTGCGCCGGGGCGACATCCTGCTCCTGCGGACGGGCATCTTCCGCGTGTTCTACGAGGACGGCCCGGAGGCGTTCTACGCCGACTTCGACGAACCCGGCGTGACCTACGAGCCCGGGCTGATCGAGTTCATCGCCGACCATGACATCGCCGGGCTGGGCAGCGACACGATGTGCAACGAGCAGGCGCACAACGCGGAGCTCGACGCCGGCTTCCCGCTGCACGTCCTGCTGCAGCGCAACCTGGGCGTCTCGTTTCACGAGGCGCTGTGGCTGGAGGACTGGGCCGCCGACTGCGCGCAGGACCAGACCTTCGACGCCTTCTACGTCGCGGCGCCGCTGCACATCGCCCAGGGCACCGGTAGCCCGATGAACCCGATCGTGATCAAGTTAGGTTTATGTCCCGGTTCCTATGGAGGCTGACTTGAGCTATGACGTCGCGGCGGTCCGCGCCCACTTCCCGGCCCTGAAGCAGGGCGCGGCGCACTTCGACGGTCCCGGCGGCTCGCAGGTGCCCGACGTGGTCGGCAACGCGGTCCGCGCCACCCTGGTCGCGGCGATCGCGAACCGCGGCCAGGTGACCGCGGCCGAGCGGACCGCCGAGGACACCGTGGTGGCCGCCCGCCAGGCCGTCGCCGACCTGCTCGGCGTAGGCGACCCGCGGGGCGTCGTGTTCGGCCGGAGCATGACCCAGCTCACGTTCGACTTCTCCCGGGCCCTGGCCAAGACCTGGCGTCCCGGGGACGAGGTCGTGGTCACCCGGCTCGACCACGACGCCAACGTCCGGCCTTGGGTCTACGCTGCCGAGGCGGCCGGCGCGACCCTGCGCTGGGCGGAGTTCGACCCGGCCACCGGTGAGCTGAGCCCGCGGGCCGTGGCCTCGGTGCTGACCGAACGCACCCGCCTGGTCGCCATCACCGGCGCCTCCAACCTCATCGGCACCCGGCCCGACCTGCGCGCCGTATCCGACCTGGTGCACGCGGCCGGCGGGCTTCTCTACGTGGACGGGGTGCACCTGACCGCGCACGTGCCGATCGACGTCGAGGGTCTCGGCGCGGACTTCTTCGGCTGCTCGCCGTACAAGTTCCTCGGCCCGCACTGCGGCGTGATCGGCGCGCGCCCCGAACGGCTCGAGCAGCTGCATCCGGACAAGCTGCTGCCCGCGACCGAGCAGGTCCCCGAGCGGTTCGAGTTCGGCACGCTGCCGTACGAGCTGCTGGCGGGCACGACGGCCGCGATCGATTTCCTGGCCAGCCTGGCGCCGGTGTCCTCGGGTGACCGGCGGCAGGATCTGGTCGCTGCGATGACCGCTATCGAGGCACATGAAGACCGGCTCCGGGACCGGATCGAGCAGCACGTCCGGGCCCTGCCCGGGGTCACCGTCTGGTCGCGGGCGGCGCGGCGCACCCCGACCCTGCTGCTGACCTTCGACGGCCGCGATGCCCTGGACGCTTACCAGTACCTGGCCACGCTGAACGTGAACGCGCCGGCCGGCTCGTTCTACGCGCTGGAGGCGTCGCGCTGGCTCGGGCTGGGCGACGACGGCGGCCTGCGCGTCGGCCTGGCGCCCTACAGCAACGACGACGACGTGGACCGGCTGCTCGACGGGCTGGACAAGTTCGTCGGGGGTGCTTCGTAAGCACGGGGTCGCCTTCGGCGGGCATGAGGGTGGCTTCGGCGGGTAGTCCCTGCTGGCCGACAGGAGGGAGCCACCCGAAATGGCCGTTTCAGCGTTCCAGGACTACCCGCTCGCCGACCGTGACCGCGCCTGGGATGGCGCCGCCGCCGAGAAGCGGGTCAGGCGGTGGGCCAAGGCCGAGGACGAGCCGAACGAGAAGTACCGCGACGCCCACGTCTGGTACGACAGCGGCAGCAAGGACAACTTCACCGCGTACAAGCTGCTCATCGCCGATGTCATCGACGGGAAGATCAAGGCCGTGCCGCGCGGGGTGATGGCGGCCGGGAACATCATGCAGGGCGCGCGCGGCGGCGCCGACCTGCCGGACAAGGACATCGACCGGGTCAAGAGCCACCTGGCCAAGTACTACGCCAAGATGGGCGAGGAACCGCCCTGGGACCGCGATTGAGGCGCTACGTCTCAACTGAGGTCCGTTGCGTTCTCGCGGTGCCGCGTTCCCGTGTTCTCGCGTCCCCGCCAGTCCCGCCAGTCCCGCCTGGCACTCTGGCCCCGGGCATCCCTGCCCGTCGCCTGGGCTGGGCCGACGGCAACCACCGCGATGTGAGGCTGAGGTGGTTGAGGCAACTACGATGTGGCATCGCGGTGGTTGGGAAGGCGCGTTAGGTCTCGGCGAGGAACTGATCGAGCAAAGTGGTGAACTGGTCGGGGGTCTCCAGGTGGGGGGCGTGGCCGGCGCCGGGGATGAGCTGGATCTCGCCGCGCCACAGGGTGGGAACGCTCAGCGTGCGCAGGTAGCCGAGGTTGATGAGCTGCTCGCCCTCGCCGTGCAGGATGGCCAGCGGCTTGGCCAGCGCGGTGACGATGGCGATCTCGTCCGCGTACCGGCCCTCGGCCAGGCTGGCGCCCAGGCCGGCCCGGGCCGCGCCGTCGGTCCGCCGCACGTCCGCGACGGTCTCGTCCAGATTCAAGGCCGAACGAGGTGCGGTGAACGCCTCGGCGTAGGCGCGTGTCTCGTCGTCGGTGGCGCTGGGGGCGAAGGCCGTGGCCATGGCCGGGTTCGGCAGGAACGCCTCGCCCATCTGGTCCGCGGTCGCGATCGGCGGCGTGCCGAAGATGACGAACCCAGGTGCCTGGCCGAGGTGGGGCGCGGCCTCGAGGACGATGTGGCCGCCCAGGCTCCAGCCGACTACGACCGCGTCGGTCGCCTCTTGCGCGGCGGCGAAGCCGGTGAGCAGCTTGGCGTAGCCGGGGAGAGAGTAGTCCGCGAGATCTTTGGCCGGGGCTGAGTTACCGTGGCCGGGCAGGTCGAAGGCCAGGCAGCGGAAGCGCTGGCCGAACGGGCTCGTGAACACGGGCTCCCAGGTGCGGGAGGAGCTGGAGTTTCCGTGCACGAAGATGACGGGGCGTTCGGTGCCTTCGCTTTGCCGGAACGCGAGCCGCTGCCCGCTCACGATGATCTGCTGCTCGTCCACCTCTTGGTTCCCTTCCGTTCCGTGGGTCACGATACACAGGTAGGGCCCGGCTCCGGCCGTACCATCGACGTATGGCCAGGGACCCGAATCCCGTCGAGGGCGAACCACAGCGCATGCTCGGCCAGCCGATCCGGGATCTCGGGCCGCATTCCCGGCCCGATGAGCCGCAGCGTATGCTCGGCTATCCGGTCGACTCGATCGGGCCCACCCCGGCCGACCGCGAATGGCTCCTATCCTGGCTGCACCCCATCCGGATGTACCAGCGATGGCAGCGCCGACGCCGGCTGGGCCCTTACGACGTGGAGCCGTAGATGGACGTGCCGAGCCGGGAGCTGACGCCGGATGACCTGGAGCTGATCGAGTTCGCCCGTGAGATCGTGGACGCCAATACCGACGGCGAGGCCGGGGTGCACACGATGGGCGCGGCGGTGCGCGGGGTGGACGGGAAGATTTACGGCGGCATCAACCTGTCTCACTTCACCGGCGGGCCGTGCGCCGAGCTGGTGGCGCTCGGTCATGCCCGCGCGTCGGGGGCTCGTGAGCTCACCGCCATCGTCGCGGTCGGAAACTACGGGCGGGGGGTGTACGGCCCGTGCGGGCGCGACCGTCAGGTCCTGTTCGACTACCACCCGAAGATCCGGGTCATCCTGCCCACGCCCGACGGCGTCCGGAGCGTGAAGATCTCCGACCTGATGCCGCTCGGCCACGTCTGGACGCCGGACGAGGGAAGCCAGCCCCTCGACCCGAGCCTGTTCGAGAGCTAGGTCGCCCGGCCGCAGGCGTTACAGGTCTAGGGAGGTGCCGGGGACTAGGCGGGAGACGGGGACCTGGGCGGGGGCGGCGGCGAGGGACAGCATGCGGGTGAAGAGGGCCAGGCCGGCGTCGTTGAGGATCGCGTCGTGGATGGCGTAGCCGCGGGCGGGGGCGACGGCGCGGAAGTAGTCGATCATGTCGCCGGCCTTGAGCCAGGGAGCGCTGATCGGGACCAGGAGCGTGTTGACCGGGTCCTCGGGGATGGTGAACGAGTCGCCGGGGTGGAACAGCTCGCCGTCGACGAGGAAGCCGGTGTTCACCACCAGCGGGATGTCCGGGTGGATGAGGGCGTGGTCCACGCCGTAGACGTGCACGTCGAAGCCGGCCACCCCGAGCGCGTCGCCGTGCTTGACCTCGTGCACCTGGTCGCCGAACTCCGCCGCCTGCGCGCAGATCGACTGGTTGGCCCACAGGGTCAGGCCGGGATCGCGGGACAGCGCGGCGCGGATCGCGTCCTCGTCCAGGTGGTCCGGGTGCTCGTGGGTGACCAAGACCGCGGTGGCCCCGTCCAGGGCGCCGGCCGCGTCGCTGAACGTCCCGGGGTCGATGACCAGGACGGCGCCGTCCTTCTCGAGCCGGACGCAGGAATGGCCGAGTTTGGTGAGTCGCATCACGGGGCTCACGATACCGCTGGCCTCGGGCGCGATCGTGATCGGGCCGAGATGCTTATGTGGTGTAGTGGGCGACTATGAGGATGATCGTGGCGGCCACCGCGGGATTGGCCCTGCCCTTGATGACGGGGCCCTGGCTGGGGCTCGCGGTCCCGGCCAGCGCTTCGGTGGCGGGTGGCGGGAGCTGCTCGGCCGGCGCTCACACGCTGGCGCCGGCGGGCTCGCACGTGTACCCGGAGACCGGCAACGGCGGCTACACCAGCCTGCACACGCTGGTGCACCTGGTCTACAACGCCAAGACGAACAGGTTCCTGACCGGCAACCGGGTCGAGCTCACCGACCGGGCCACGCAGTGCCTGACCAGCTTCAGCCTCGACTTCGAGCGGCATTCCATCAACACCAGCGCCGGACCGGACATGACGGTCAGCTCGGTCAGCATCAACGGCCGCCCGGCCCGGTTCACGTTCGTCCAGCCGACGTACGCGGGCGACCCCAACGGGCAGAACGACCCGAGCCCCGGCGCGCACGAGGCATCGCAGAACAACCCGGTCGGCGGGCCGTCGGACAACCCGCTGCCCCCGGCCTGCGCCCCGCAGCTCCCGAACACCGACGCGGCGCCCGACTCGCTCGACGGGACCCAGTGCCCGGCCAACAAGCTCGTGATCACGCCGTCGGCACCGATCAGGAACGGCGCCACGTTCACCGTGACGGTGCGCTACACCGGCCGGCCCGGGGTGCACCAGGACGGGGACGGCACCACCGAGGGCTGGTTCCGGGCGCCGGACGGCGGCTTCGTGACCACCGAGCCGGTCGGCACGGAAGACTGGATGCCGCTCAACGACTACCCGACGGCCAAGCCGACCTACGACTTCTCCGACACCGTCAACGCGGGCAAGACCGTGATCGCCAACGGCGAGCTGGCCTCGGTGCGGCGCCACGGGCCGAGTAAGCAGTTCCCCGGCGGCTCGGTCACCTGGAACTGGCACGCCGGCATGCCGGTCGCGAGCTACCTGGTCGAGGACAGCGTCGGTAACTTCACCCTGACCTCGCGGGTCGTCAACGGCATCCGGTTCTACCAGGCGCAGGACACCGCGATCAGCGCCGCGCAGCAGAAGAAGAACCGGGCCGTCATGGACATGCAGCCGGACATCACCGCCTTCGAGAGCCAGTTCAACGGGCCCTTCCCGTTCCGCTCGGACGGGGTCGTCGTCGGGACCCCGAACGCCAGCTTCGAAGAGGAAATGGAAGGCATGATCACCTTCGCGGGCGGCGAAGTCGACACCGACACCCTGTACCACGAGAACATGCACCAGTGGTGGGGTGACAACGTCAGCGAGGGCGGCTACCGGATGACCTTCTACAAGGAGGGCCTGGCCACCCTGGCCGAGTTCTTCTACGCGGCCCGGCTGGCCGAGAACAAGGCCGGCGGCCCGTCCACGGCCAAGGGCCGGGCTGCCTTCCAGGCCAGCCTGGTGAAGCAGTTCGACTCGACCTACGCCAGCGGCAAGGACTTCTGGACCGACGCGCCGTCGAACCCGACGCCGTACACCCTGTTCGACACGTCGTCGACCTACGACCGGCCCGGCATCGCCTACATCGCGCTGCGCCAGATCCTCGGGCCGGCCCGGTTCGACGCGGCGCTGCGCGAGCTCCAGCGCCGTTACGGCGGACGCAGCGTCAGCGAGGCACAGCTGGAAGCGGTGTTCCGTCAGTGGCTGCCGGTGCACAGCGGTGCCTGCACCGAACGGCTGGGGCAGTTCTTCACCCAGTGGTTCGATACCGCCTACCCGTCGGGCGGCGGAGCGAACCGGCCCATGATCACCGGTCCCGGCCTGGACGGTCCCGGGTTCTACCGCGCGCCGGGGGTATGCGCGGCTTAAGCCCGCTACTACGGGAAATAGGAGTTGCGCGGCCGGGGCAGGCCGGGGTAAGACTCGCCTAGGGGGCGATAGCTTCAGGAGGCCTGCCTGAACTTGGACCGGCGCAAGTTTCTTACCGGAGCGGGCCTGGTTACCGTCGGCGGTGCCGCCGGGGCCGGGGCCGGGATCGCGGCCTGGCACACCACCACGGCCGAGGGGCCGACGGCCCGGACCGCCACGCCGGCCGGGCCCGGCGCGTACGCGGCGTCGGTGACGTTCCGCACCGCGCCGCCGGGCAAGATCGTGGCGCTCACCATCGACGACGGCCCGACCGCGGAGTGGACGCCGCAGCTGCTGGCGATACTGCGGCGGCACGGCGCCAGGGCCACGTTCTTCCGGGTCGGCCGGCACGCGCTGGCCCTGCCCGACCTGGTGCGGCAGACCGCCGGCGCCGGTCACGAGCAGGCCAATCACACCTGGGCGCATGACGACCTGACCGGGCACGACGAAGCCTTCGACCGGCAGACCCTGGAACGCACCCATGAGGTGCTGACGCGGCTGACCGGCCAGGCGCCGACGCTGTGCCGGCCGCCCTGGGGCCGCATCGACAGCGTGGGGCTGGCCGCGTGCGCCAGCCTGCGCTATGACGTGGCGCTGTGGTCCCACCACGTCACGGGCAGCAATCCCGTCGGCGGGGTCAACCTGATCTTGCGCGAGGCGACGCCCGGCAGCATCGTGCTGGCTCACGACGGCGGATCCGAGCCGGACGCCGGGCTGATGCGGCAACTGGACCGGCTGGTGGGGTCCATGAAGGACACCGGATATACGTTCGTCACGGTCAGCGAGCTGCTGGCGGCGGCCCGGGCCAGCGTCGGCCGCCTTGCCTGACCGGGACCATCTCGGCTGGCGGCGAGCCGCCAAGCTGATGCTGGTCTTCGGCGTGTCCGCCGGGACGATAGCGGCGGCGCTGCTGGCCGGGCCGGCCCGGCCAGCCCTCGCTCACGATCGCGGGCGCGGCCCAGATCCCCTGTCAGCAGCGGGCGCAGCCCGTCCCGGCCGGGCTGCACGGCCGGTTCGAGCCGGATTCCAGCATCCTGATCGCGGCCGCGGGGACCTACGTAGCCCCGGGCCGGCTGACCGGGCTGACCACCGCCCAGTCGGCCTGCGTCGCGGCGGCGGAGCGGGCCGACCGGAACTGGCTCCGGGCCGGCCTGGTGCCCGGCGCCACCCCGGCGCAGCGATCCATGGCCGCCCGGGCGCTGCTCGACCTGAACCTGGCCGTCCAGCCCGACGGCGCCGTCCTGGCCGGCTGGCACCGAGGCTGGGCGTACGCGTGGCCGCGCGACTCGAGCTGGGTCGCGGCGGCGCTGGCGCAGACGGGGCATCCGGCTCTGGCGTACCAGATCCTGCTGTTCCTGCGGCGGATGCAGGCGCGCGACGGAACGTGGGCCGCCCGGTACCTGCCCGGCGGCTCGGGCCCGGTGCGAGACGGACGGCCCGACGAGCTCGACGCGGACGGCTGGGTCCCGTGGGCCGTCTGGTCCTGGGCGCAGGCCCAGCCGCTCAGCCCCGGCAGCCCGGCCCGGCGCGAGCTGGCGGGGCTGTGGCCCATGGTCACCAGGGCGGCCGACGCCGCCGGCCGCTCGCTGACCGGTGACGGCCTGCCCGGGCCCGACCATGGATTACTGGGAGGACTCCATCGCGGTCACGCTCGGGACCGCCGCCCCGCTGCTGGCTGGCCTGCGCGCGGCCGCCGACCTGGCCACGGACGTCGGCGGCGCGGCCGCCGACGGCGATGCGCGCCGCTGGTCGGCCAGCGCGGGCCGGCTGGCGGGCGCGATCACGGCGGCGTTCGGGCCGGCCGGTTACCAGCGGATACCGCAGGCCGGATCGGGGGCCGACGCGGCCATCACGTTCCTCGGGCCGCCGTTCGCGTGGCCGGGGGCCGAGGTGCGGCAGGCGGCCGCGTCAGCCCAGCGGGCGCTGGCCGTCCCGAACGGCGGCCTGCGGCCCGGCGCCGACTGGCCCGGAACCCCCGGCGTCGCCTGGACCCCGGAGACCGCGTTCTTCGCGCTGTTCGACGCCGCGACCGGGCAGCACGCCGCGGCCAGAGCGCTGCTGAACTGGCTCGCGGCCCACCGGACGACGCTGGGCTCGCTGCCCGAACAGGTCAATTCGGCCGGCCTGCCCGCCTCCACGGCTCCGCTGGCCCTGACCGATGCGGTCGTGCTGCTCACCCTGCAGGCCCAGGCCGGCCACCTCCCGACCGTCCCGGCACGTATTCCGGCCGAGCGTGCTCGGTGATGACGTCGCTGGCGTCGGCTTCGGTAGCGGCGGCCTCGGTAGCGGCGGCTTCGGTAGCGGCGAAGTACATGCTGATGTTCTGGGTCGATGAGTCCGCTGAGGTGACCGCGGACGAGGACGCGGCGATGATGATCGCGGTCAAGTCGTGGGTGGAACAGCTGACCGAGCGCGGGGTCAGGCTGTCGGGCGGACCGCTTCGCTCGGCCGGCGAGGCCAAGGTCGTCCGTGTTCGCGACGGCGAGGTGCTGGTCTCCGACGGGCCGTTCGCCGAGACCAAGGAGCAGGTCGGAGGCTACGACGTCATCGAGTGCGCCGGGCTGGAGGCGGCCATCGAGCTAGCGGCCGGGCATCCGCTCGCGCGAACCGCCAAGGTCGAGGTAAGGCCCTTCTGGGATGCTCCCTGGGATCACTGACCGGCCGCCGCCTCTGAAGCGGGTGCTGGCCGGTTATCCGCTACCGGAGCCCTGACCGGCGGCACCGCCGGCCCGGTTCCGGGCGGCGAACAGGGCGACGACCTCGCGGACGGCCGGCTCTCTGGTCCCCGGCTCGGGTACCGGAGCGCGCCGCTCGGTGATACCCAGGCTGGCCGCGATGTCGCGCAGCCTCGCGCCCGGGTCGCGGGCGAGCTGCAACAGGACCCGGGCGTGGCTGGTCAGGAAAGCCCATTCCGCCACGGACCTAACCTACTACTTTCATTTCTGGAAAAAAATTGCTAGTTTTTAATTTCAGGCATAGTCTGCAGGCAGGCACCGAGGTCAGCCGCCGCCGGCGGCCAGCTACCCCGGGGGTCACCGCGAGGACGGCCCGTATGAGCGGCGGAGAAGGAACTAAGATCCTGATGCGCTATTTCCCGCTGGCCTGACCGCGTAGCCGTGATGACGACCGATGCGCTCGAGGCCATCCAGGCCGGCGGCACCACGCAGTGGATCCGGGTCCGCGGTGCGGACGCGGCCAACCCGGTGCTCCGGCTGATCCAGCACCAGGCGGCCCTCAGCCTGGCGGCGATGACACGCGGCCACGTGTCTCTGCGTGCTCCGCAGGGTGAGCAGAGCCAGGACGAGCCGCTGGTTTCCGGCGAGGACGACGAGGACGACGAGGATCTTCCCGCCGTCCGGGTGGCAGCCGCTGGCGCTTCCGCCGACCCGGTCAGGGACTACCTCAAGCAGATCGGCAAGGTGGCGCTGCTCAACGCGGGGCAGGAGGTGGAGCTGGCCAAGCGGATCGAGGCCGGCCTGTTCGCCGATCACAAGCTCGCCGAGACCAGCGGGATGCTGCGGGCCGGCCAGAGCATCGACCTGAAGCGGGTCGCCGAAGACGGCCGGCGCGCCAAGGACCACCTGGTGGAAGCCAACCTGCGGCTGGTCGTGTCGCTGGCCAGGCGGTACACCGGGCGGGGGATGCTGTTCCTGGACCTGATCCAGGAGGGCAACCTGGGCCTGATCCGCGGCGTGGAGAAGTTCGACTACGCCCGGGGCTACAAGTTCTCCACCTATGCGACCTGGTGGATCCGCCAGGCGATCACCCGGGCGATGGCCGACCAGTCCCGGACGATCCGCCTTCCGACCCACATGAGCGAGGCCATCAGCGCGCTGGCGCGGACGCAGCGGCAGATGCTGCAGGACCTGGGGCGTGAGCCCACCCCCCGGGAGCTCGCGGCCGCGCTGGACATGACCCCGGAGAAGCTCAGCGAGATGCAGAAGTACGGCCGCGAGCCGATCTCCCTGAACACCCCGCTGGGCGAGGACGGCGACAGCGAGTTCGGCGACCTGATCGAGGACTCCGAGGCCGTCGAGCCCGGTGAGGCGGTCAGCTTCACCCTGCTGCAGGAGCAGCTGCACTTGGTGCTCGACATGCTGCCCGAGCGCGAGGCCGGCGTGGTGTCCCTGCGATTCGGGCTGGACGGCGGGCAGCCCAAGACCCTGGACGAGATCGGCACGGTGTACGGGGTCTCCCGGGAACGGGTCCGCCAGATCGAGTCCAAGGCCATGTACAGGCTGCGCCACCCGTCCCGGTCCGGCCTCCTCCGGGACTTTCTCGACTGACCGGCCCGACGGCCGCCAGCCCGGGACGACCGTCCGGTCAGGTGAGCGCGAGCACCATCCGGGGGGCGGGGGCGGTGCCGAGGACCGTCGGGGCGACGCCGCAGTCGGTGAAGCCGGCCGCGCGGTAAAAGCCCATGGCGTGGGGATTGGCGGTGACTTCCAGGCGGTCGGTGCCGCGCGCCCGCAGGACCTCGGCGATGCGGCGGACAAGGGCCATGGCGATCCCGCGCCTGCGGTAGTCCGGGTCCACGAACAGGTCTTCCAGTTCCACGACGCCGCCGGTCTCGGCCCAGGTGGCGAAGCCGACGACCGTGCCGTCCTGCTCCGCGACATGAGTGCGGCCCTCGGCTAGGCCTTCCGGTCCCAGGATCAGGTACTCCGGATGAGCCAGCAAGATGTCGCGGTCGCCTTCGTTCGACAGCGAGGCGCGGCGGTAGACGCTGGAGGCGGCGGGAAGGTCGTTCGGTATTCCGGTTCTGATCATTTTCTCAGTGTGGCGCAGACCTCAGCCGAGGCCGCGGTGAGCGGCCCAGAGGGCGCTGGCCTGGCTGGCGGCCCGGGCGACCAGGGCCGCCAGGTCGGGCCGGTCGGGGACGGGGAACGAGACGTAGGTTCCGCGGCCGCCGGCGACCGGCCGGCCGTAGGCCTTGGCCGCGAGGCGCCCGTCCGGGAGGAGCCGCACGTTGAGCGTGGTCAGCATGAACTCCTGGTCGCGCCGGGTGGCGGTCCAGCGCAGGTCCTCCGGGATGGTGACGTTGATGGCCAGGGCGCTCACGTCGGGGGCGGCTTCGCGGCTCATGGCCGCATCTTCGCACGCGAGCGCATTACAGTTGCTGGGTGGCAGAGGATCAGGCTGGACGGGTGGACAGCTGGATCTGGTCGGTGCGGCTGGCCAAGACCCGTTCGGCCGCGTCCAGTGCCTGCCGGGGCGGGCACGTCCGGGTCAACGGGGTGCGGGTCAAGCCCGCGCACCTCGTCCGGGCCGGTGACGAGGTGCGGCTGCGCGGCGAAGGGCGTGAACGCGTCGTGGTCGTCCAGCAGGTCATCGCCAAACGCGTCGGCGCGTCCGTGGCCGCGGAATGCTATATCGACCACAGCCCTCCCCCGCCGCCCCGCGAGGAGGCGGTCCAGGTGGCGGTCCGCGACCGCGGCGCGGGGCGCCCGACCAAGCGCGAGCGCCGCAGTATCGAGAAGCTGCTCGGGCGGCGGGACGGCTAAGCGGAGCGGCCGGGCTCCCAGAGCGAGGCATGGCTGGGCTCCAGGGCCTGCTGCACCACCCGGGCCAGGTCATCCCGGACCGCGTCCAGGTCGACCGCGTCCTGCAGGCGCGCGGCGAACGCGGCCACGGTCTGGTCGGCGTCGTAGCGGGCCCGGTTGAACCGCCGGTCCACGACCCGCTGCACCCGGTGGCGCAGCGGGTTGAACAGCGCGGCGGCGACGAGCGTCGAGACGGCCACGGCGACCGGGCTCTGGCGCGGTATCAGGTGATCGGCCAGCAGGACCAGCCCGGTGTACACGCCGATCAGCAGGCCGGTCACGATCGCGTAAGCCAGCGTGCGGGAGATGATCCGGTCGATGTCGTAGAGCCGGTACTTCAGGATGCCGATACCGATGGCCACCGGCAGTGCCGCGAACCCGAGGATCAGCACCTCCCAGATCGCCGAGTCGGTCGTGATGGCCCAGATACCGAAGACCCCGCAGACGGCGGCGCCGCTGGCCAGCCACTTCAGCTGCTGGCGGCGCTCACCAGAAGAACGCCGCCAGCTCAGGCCCTGGCGGCCGATGGCCACCAGCCAGAAGACCGCCACCATCAGGAAGAAGCCCAGCAGCACCGGGTTCACCCAGGCGGTGCTCCCCTGGCCCAGGGATTTCAGGTTCCCGTTGCTTTCGAGGACGACGTGGTGCCTGGCCACCAGGGTCAGCACGGCGATGCTGGTGGCCAGGATGGATATCACGCTGATGGCCAGATAGGCGCGCACCGCCCAGCGCCACCGCGGCGACGGCAGCCTGCCGTCCGGGAACAGCAGGATCACCAGCGGGAACCCGGCGAGCGAGTAGCTGAACAACTGGTCGAGCACCAGCGCCGGCGGACCGCCGAACGCCAGGTCACGGTAGCCCGACCGGTACACCAGGCTCGCGTAAGCCCCGGCGGCCACGGACGCCAGCATGAACAGCGACTCGCCGGCCAGCAGCCAGCCGATCGGGTTACGCGGCTGATGGCCGATCACGACCAGGCCGACCGCCGCGATCACCACGACGATCGTCAGGAGGCCGGCCCCCGACCACAGCTTGCCGAGGGTCAGCGGGCCGGTCAGGGCGGCCGACACCGCGATGAAGGCCAGCAGCGCCACGATCAGCGCGATCAGCCCCACGATGATCACCCGCGGGGTGGCGCCAGGGCGGTACGCCGCGACGGAGGACATGGCCGTTACGCTACGCCCGGATCGTTACGGAAAGCGTTACCGCAGGTCACGTTGCAGGCGATGCGGACCGGCCCGGCTAGCTCAGCGGGGCTGGACGCGGGACCACAGTCCGTTGAAGGAGATGCTGTCGTAGAAGGCGGTGCCGTCGACGACCTGGCCGCCGGCGAGCTTCATGATCCAGGCGTAGCTGTTCTCGTACGGCTGGCCGTCGTTGGCGATCCCGCGGCCGTCCCAGATGACGATGACCGTGTTGCCGTCGGCGTAGACCCCGCGGATCGTGACCGGGCGGAACGGCTCCGACTCGGTGAACCGGGCGCCGAACGGGGCCAGCACCTCGTCGATGAACTGCTGCTTGCTGCCGTACTCCTTCGACGCGGCCGAGTGTCCCTCGATACGCCAGACCATCTCGGGAGCGAACACGCTAGTGATGGCGGCGGTCCCCTGGTGCCAGGCGTCGAAGGCCCGGCTGATGATCTCCCGGTTGGTTTCCGTGCGGGTAGCCGAGGTCTCGGTCATCTGGTCCTCCGTACTCAGTTACCTCGATGAGCTCGGGCCCACGGTACCGTGCGCTGCATGCACCGAAGCCGTGTCTATGCCCTGCTGATCGACACCCCCGAAGCGCAGGCCGCCCCCGCCGCCGCCTTCTGGTCCGCCGCCCTGGGCGCCCCGGCGCGCTCGGTACCTGACGAGGCCCAGTTCACCCGGTTGCATCAGGCCCTGCCGGGGCTGGTCACCATCGTCCAGGCGGTCGATGACGCACCGCGCTTCCACCTCGACATCGAGACCGATGACGTCGAGGCTGAGACCGCACGTCTGCTGGGACTCGGCGCCGTCCAGGTGGCGCAGTGGCTGGAGTGCCATGTGCTCCGGGCGCCGGGGGGGCATCTGCTGTGCGTCATTCCGGTGCATAGTGATCGCGGTGCATTCGAAGCCGAAGCCAACACGTGGCCGTAACTAGGGCCGGCGGTGAGAGAGCACGGGGATAGGTACGTGGCTGGCGGGGTCGGGTGATCAGGCGGAGCCTGCGCCGGTCACTTCGGCCCGGATACGCTCTACGATTTGGTTCGCTTCATCCGGCGCGATCTCGATGAACTCGTATTGCAGGTCGCCGCGTTCAGCTGAAATTAGCTCGGGACTGAATTCCCAGGTGAGGTCCCGGGTGAAGACTTCGTCGGATCGGCCGCCATCCTGGGTGTAGGTACGTCGGAACACTCCCGCCGGCTGCGCACGGCTGCTCAGGTCGTCCACGACGGCGTAGTAAGTGACCTCATCGGGCATGTCTGCCTCGCTGCGGGTAGTCGGGGATGCCAGTGGCACCACGCGGGACCGGTACATCGGTAGCGACCTTCTTCTGGAGGGCTTCCAACACCATCTGCTCGAATCTATCGGGCTCTCGGGTACGTAGGCGTTCGTAAGCGCTATGTGTAAGCTGCTTCGCTTCAAAGCTGATGCGGGTGTGAAACTGCACTTCAAACCGTTGGCCACTGTCCGGCTCGATCCACTGGCTGTTGATGCCCTTGTATTGTTCGCCGGACCATGCGTTCCAGAGCCTGGCGCAGCTTGAAGCCTTGTTCTTTCAGGCGCGTGATATCTGCTGTGACGCCTTGGGCGTAGCGGTCATCTCTGTACTGGAAGGTGTAACGAATCGTGTCGGGGACATGCGAGACAGCCTGCTCTGGAGATCGGCCAAAGTTCCTGATGCTTCTACAGACCTTCTCCTTAATGCGGTCGTGGCCCTTCAGACGGTAGTCGAAGCCGGTGAGGTGACGATCTGACATCCTGGCTTTCCACGCTGCGCATCGCTGGAGAGATCTTCTTTTCCTCCCGATCAGCGATCCGGTGGCACGCTGCTTCGACTCGGTCTGTTGGTAGCCCGGTCCAGGTATTTGTCACCTTCTCCGCGCCAGGAGCCTGGCGGGTCGGCGGAGGTGTCGACTGGGGGGCGCTCCTCTGGGGGCCATCTGCGCTGGTACTCGCCCCACATCCAGCGGAATTCCTCGGCTGACTTGTCCCACTTCCTGGCGGCGGCTTGCTCTTCGGCGGTGTCGTGGCGGGCTTTGGCGGATCGCTGGGCGGACACCGCCGCGTGCTGGTCGGCGTAACACTCCTCGCGGCTGCGGGTTTCGGCGGGGACACCAGGGCCGCTGCGGCTTTGGCCGTCCGGGTGGTTCGAGTGCTCACTGGATGGCTCGTCGGCCTCATCGGGCCAGTCGGCTCCCACTGGACCTCACAGCCAGCCCGCATCACATGACATGACACAAGGAGACTTAGCTATCACGGTAAGTTACCTAACTTGCATAAGTGAATCACGCTGGATATCTGGCCGCCACATCATGAAACGATCTCGGCCTTCGGCCGGTTCACCGGCGCAGTAGGGTCCCAAGATGTGGATTCCGAACTCGCCCGGCTCGTCGCGCGCAGCGCAGAATTGAAGGGAGACCTGGTCCGGTTCGGGCATGAGCCGCGGTTCGAACGGGCGTTAGACGACGCCGTGCTGGCAGTCGGTCCTGACGAGGAACCGGACCAGCACGTCCTGATCAGCGTCACCGACCGCTTCTTGCTGCAGCAACGCCTGCCGAAAGGCAAGACGGTGCTGGAACTGTTCGTGGCCAGCGACCGGACCTGACCGTCACTGACCGGGAGATGCTTCTCGGCTGGGGCGACCCAGTTGGCAGCGACGAACTGGCTCTACCGGCGACGGAAGGCGAGGAGCGGGTTGACGCCTTCTACCGGAAGCAGCGGGAAGCCGTGCTCACCAAGAATGCTCGCCGCATCCCGGGCGTGGACAGCCACCTTTTCAGCTTCCGTAGCCACTGGCCGAGGCCGGCTCGATCGGCGTCATCTTCGACGAGGTGGACGGGCTCAACTTCTATCCGGAATACGAGCTGCTCCGGGACTTGTTCAGCGACCCGGCTCTCGCTGCCGCCTTCCCGGACACGGTGGACACCGTGTTCAGTAAGGTCCTGCGCAAGCGGCACTTCACCTGGTCCGAGCACGGCGAGACGCTGCTGCGCCAGCGCAAGCCCTGGTACTACGAGCGCGAACGCCGCCCGGGAGTCACGGTGATCGGCAACCGCCTCGCAGACCTCGCCAGCCGGAGATAAAGCGCAATAGGCGTTTCCATGATCGCGAAGGGTTTTACCCCCGAAAAGGGTATAAAACCCTTCGCGATCATGAACATGTCTTTCTCGGCGTGTGAATGTAGGGGTTTTAGAGGTGAGCGAGGATACGTTGGCGGAGCCGCGGGCGGCCGGGTCGGGCTGAGCTAGGACATTGAGGCCGAACGGACTTGGTGGCCGCCTCCGGAAAGGCCGAAGCGGGCTCGTTCGGCGGCGGCTAGGCGGGCTTCGGCGAGGACTAGGTCGATGCCCGCCAGGGTGGGGGCCTGCCAGGCGAGGTCGGTCCAGCGGCCGCGCCACGAGCGTTCGAAGGAGCGGCAGGCTTCGTCGCCGCGGGCGGCGATGCGCGCCACTAGGGCCAGGGACGCGGACATGGCGGGCAGCGCGTTCTGGCTGTGGGGGGTGTTCTGGCTGTGGGGGGCGTTCTGGCTGTGACGGGAGCTCTGGGTGTGGGGGGTGTTTTGGCTGCGGGAGGAGCTCTGGGTGTGGGGGGTGTTGCGGGGGGCGATCTGGGCGACGGCCTGGCGGTAGGGGGAGGCGGCTAGGAGGCGCTCGGCGGAGCTGACTACGGTGGCGGCGTCCTGGGCGGCGCGGGCCAGCGCGGGGGTGCGGAAGACGTCGGCGGACAGCTGGCTGGCGGCGGCGGCCCGGGTGGCCGCGTCCAGCAGGGGCTGCGGGACGACCGAGGGGGGGACGGCCTGGGCGTGCGGGTCTTCGTGGCCGTGGAGCACGGCGTCCAGGGCCGGCCCGCACTGGGCTAGCGCGGCCTCGATGACCACGGCGGCGGGGTCCTCGTCCGGGTAGGCCGGGCCGGCCAGGAGGCGGCTGCACAGGACGGCGGCGGCGGCCGGGACGAGATCCCAGAGGCGTTCGGCGGCCCGCATGTCGTCCATCATGACCGGGCGCGTGGCGGCCAGGCCGGTCCTGATCAGGCCGGTTACGCAGGCGGCGGCGTCCAGGCCGGAGTCGAGCAGGCCGGTCAGGGCCAGGCTGGGCTGGGTGGCCAGGGCGGCCGAGCAGCGCTCGCGCAGGTCGGCCGGCGCGCCGGTGGCGATCAGGTCGCCGGCCAGGTGCAGGAGGCGCCACAGGTGCTCGACCCGGCGGGGGCGCACGGGCAGGTCCCGCTCCCCCGCCAGGAACCGGGACAGCGCGTCCTCCTCCAGGTCGCTGCTGGCCGGCAGGCCCGGGGCGGCGCACGCGAAGGCGTCCCGGCCGGGCCAGTCGGGCCAGTTCACCGGGGCCGACGGGTCCTCGGCCCGGAGCAGGACGCGGAGCGGGCCGGCGTCGCGGACCTCGGGCGGGAGTTTGACCACGCCGTCGGCCGGGACCGGCACCACGACCGGTGCGCGCCACGGGGCGCGGTCCAGGTACAGGGCGACGGCCAGGCCTTCGGTGCCCAGGTCGGCTTGGGCGCAGCCGCGGATCGTCAGCTGGCCGGAGCTGATCTCGGCGTCGCTGGCCACCGGCCGGGCCGAGCTGACGAACACGGCGGTACCCATGGGGCCGGTGGGACTTTGATGGCCGATGGGGCGCCTGGGGCGTATGGGGTAAGGAGAACCGGCTGGCATGGGTGACGGGTTCGAGGTGCGAGAAGCCGGAGACGGGTTCAAGGTCCGGGAGCCGGAGGCGGGTTCGAGGTCCGGGAAGCCGGAGATAGGTTCGCGGGAACCTGGAGGCGGGTTCGAGGTCCGGGAACCTGGAGACGGGTTCGAGGTCCGGGAAGCCGGAGGCGGGTTCGAGGTCCGGGAAGCTGGAGGGGGGGTTGAGGTCTGGGGGGCGGAGGGGGTGCCCGGGTCACCGAGGTGGACGGGGGTGACGATGACGGGTTCGGTGCCGGAGCCGACCTGGAGGTCGGTGACCAGGGGGCGGTCGGCGGGGCCGAGGTCGGGGACGGTGGCGCCTTCGGCCACGAAGACCGTGGTGCGGAGGCTGCGGCCGAGGGGGCCGCGAACCGCGATGTCGAACTCGCCGAGGATCGGGCGGGGCAGGCCGTCCCAGATGTCGGCCGGGCCGCCTTCGGCGAGCTCGCGGGAGACCATGGCGGCTCCGGCCACGGGGCGGATGGCGACGTGCCAGCGGGCGTCGTCGGGGACCTCCACGCACGGGGGCTCCGCGTAGACGGGCAGCCCGTAGGGGGTGGACACGCCGGGCAGCGGGGCACCGGGGAGCAGCCGGGGGGTCGGGTCACGGCGCACGGAGTGCACCGGGGCGGGGCGTGCCGGGGTGGCCGAAGCGGGCTCCTGCAGGGTTACGGAGTGGGCTTGTTCTAGGGAGATGAGGCGGAGTCGCCAGCCGGGCCAGGGGGACGGGGACTCGGTGACCATGCGGGTGTCGCCGGCGGTGAGCAGTTCGGCGGTGGCGGGGTGCAGGATCCACACCAGGGCGGCGGGCAGGGGCAGCCAGCCGGGGAGGTGACGGCCGTCCTCGGCGAAGAACAGGATCGGGTCGGCGGGCAGGACGACGGGCAGCTCGCTGGCGTGATCGGAGCCGGCCAGGGTGACGTGGACGGAGCGGACCGGGCGGGGCAGCGGGTGCACCGCGGGCGGGGCGACCTCGGCCGACCCGGCGCTGCGGGCGCGGCTGCGGACCGTGACGGGATCCCCGTCGGCGATCACGTGCCAGGTAGCGAGCTCGTCCGGGGGCTCGGCAAGGGCGGGGAGGATGACGTGGACGCCGAGGCCGTTTGGTTCGAGGGATAGGCGCGGGGGCGGGACCGGGCGGGGGGCGGGGACCTCGGCCCGCCGCGACGGGGGACGGCCCGCGCCGGGGGCGCCAGGGCGTACTGCGCCGGGGGCGCCAGGGCGTACTGCGCCGGAGGCGCCAGGGCGTACTGCGCCGGAGGCGCCAGGGCGACTGCGCCCAGGGCTTCCTTGCGGGCGGCGTCGGCGAAGCGGCCGGGGAGGCGGACGGCGGACAGGTCCTGGCCGCGCGGGTCGCGGGCGGCCAGCTGGTCCATCAGGTCCAGGCAGCGGTCGGTCAGGTCGAGGGCCTCGTCGCCGCCTTCGGCCAGGAACTGGCGCGCGGGCTCGTCCAGGCCGGCCAGGCGCAGGCGGCGGCCCGGCGCGGTCGCCCAGGCCAGGAAGCTCTCCGCGTCCAGGCCGGGCTCGAGGCGGCGGCGGCCGCGCAGCAGCCGGAAGAACTTGCCCAGGTCGAAGACCGGGAAGCCGGCGTCGGCCAGGGCCAGCACGGGCGGCGGCGGGGCGGTCTCGCCCGACGGCAGGAACATGCTCGGCTGGCCGGTGCCGGACACGTACAGGTGGTCGCGGGCGCGGGTGCAGGCCACGAACAGGACGCAGCGTTCGCGCTGGAGGTCCTGGGTGTGCGCGGCGGGGTCCTCGGTGGCCGGGGTGACCGCGGCCGGGGCGGGGACCGTGCCCTCCTCGACGCCGACGACCGCGACGGCCTGGAACTCCAGGCCCTTCATCGCCTGCATGGTGCCGGCCCGGACGGCCTGCGGCTTGCCCCGGCCGCTGAGCGCGACGGTGGCGATCCCGGCCGCCTCCAGCGCCGCGCGCGCCTCGCGCACCAAGGTGGCGGAGCGGGCGGCCACGCCGATGGCGTGCGGCTCGATGCCGGCGCCGATCCAGGAACGAACTCGTTCGGCGAGCTGGTCGAACTCCTCGGTCCGGTCGGCGGCCAGCCGGCGCTGCGGGCGCGGGCCGTGCATCGGCGAGCGGTAGCCCAGCAGCGAGTCCACCTCGCCGTCGAGGCCGGTGACCGGCTCGGTGCCGAGCAGCGGCACCGCCCAGGCCAGGATCTCGGCGGTGGTGCGGTAGTTCAGCGACAGGCGGCGGCTCCGGCCGCGGACGCTGATCAGCAGGCTGGCCAGGGAGACCCGGTTGTCGAAGACGCGCTGGTGCGGGTCGGCCGCGATGAACAGGTCGTCGGGGCCGGGCGGGACGGCCGCGCGGAGCAGCCGCCACTGGGCGGGGTGCAGGTCCTGGGCCTCGTCCACCAGGATGTGACGGTAGCGCGGCGTCTGCGTCTTGGCCTGGCGGAGCAGCCGGGCGGCCTCGTCGGCCATCTGCATGTGGGTGGACTGCCCGGCCGCGTCGAGCTCCCGGGTGACCTGCTGCGCGGCCCGCCACAGGAGGCTGCGCTGAGCCTTGGTGAGCGGGCGGCCGCGGCCGGTGCGCAGGCAGGTCAGGTAGGCCTGCTCGGTGCGCAGGTCCTGGGCCAGGATGACCTGCTCCCATTCGTTCTTCAGGAAGGCGGGGGTGAGGGTCAGGCCGGCCTGCTCGGCGGCGGCGACCCAGCGGTCGCGGAGCAGGCGCTCGTCCGCGATGACGGGCGTGCCGCGGGCCTCCTTGATCACGCGGTAGGCCAGCCGGTCCACGTTGACGACCTCGATCTTGCGCCGCACCTTGGGGTCGGAGACCAGCAGGTCGAGCTGGGTGGCCAGGACGTCGGCCAGGTTGCCGTTGAAGGTGGTGATGAGGACGGAGCCGGGGAGTTCGGCCCGGACGGCCCGCTCGGCCAGGAAGGCGGCGCGGTGCAGCACGGTGACGGTCTTGCCGGTGCCAGGGCCGCCGGTCACCTGGGCCGGGCCCGCGTAGCTGGTCAGGTACGCGATCTCGCGCTGACTGGGGTGCAGGAACGTACGCCAGGCGGCGAACGGGTGAGCCAGGATGTGCCGCAGCTCCTCCGGGCCGGAGACGAACGTGACCTGGCCGGGGGCGCGCTCCATGGCCGAGATCAGGTCGTCGGGATCGATGGTGGCCTTCGGCGCCCCGCCGGGGACGAGGCGGACCACCTCGGCCAGGGCCTCGTCCACCGACATGCCGCCCGCCAGCGCGTGCAGCGCGGCGTACTGGGCGGCGGGGAGGGCGCCCTCGAGGGCCTCCAGCTCCTCCTCGTCGGTCAGCCGCCGCACCGTCGGCAGGAGCTGGGGGTCCACGCCCAGGCGGGCCAGGCCCGCGTCGGTGATGTCGTCGAAGAGCTTCCTGTCTGGCGGCGTGTCTTCGGTCGGGGCGGGCTGGAGGTTCTCGATGGCCTCCTCGTCGCGGACCTCGAGGACGCCGAGGACGCGGTTGACGCTGAACCGGTGGCTGGTGGCGTAGGCGTCCGCCTGGTCCTGCGGGAGGACCGTGACCAGGCAGTAGGTGTCCGGGGTGGTCTTCTCCGGGCTGGGCTGGTTCGGCTTGCTGGGCTGGGGACGGGCCGGGGCAAGGACGATGCCGCGCCAGCGCTCGTCGACCGGCAGCAGGCGGATCCGGGTGTCCCGGGTGCTCGGCGGCTTTTCCAGGTGCTGGCCGGGCTGGGGATGCCGGGCGAAGGTGGAGATGGCGGCGTCGACGGCGATCTGAACGTCCTTGTCCAGCTTCGCGTACTCGCCCAGGAAGCCTCTCGCGATCGCCAGGCGTGCCACTGGTTAACGTCCTCCCCCTGCCAGATGTCCACGAGCTGGCTCAGACCAGAATCGCGATCCTAGACCCGCCGGGTACCAGGTGGTGCGGGGAAAGTGGGGTTGCGGTGAAGTGGGGGGATGTGGTGTATATCTCGCGGGTTCGGCCGGCGTGGCGGCTTGGACGCGGGCCTGTATACGGGGACGTCACCGGGGCGTGATTTCCCTGCGCGGGACGGCTTTCTGGGCGGTTTCCCGAGGCGTGGGGGGTGTTACCAGGAGGCGCGGGCGAGGGTGGTGGTGATGCTGGTGAGGACGAGGGCTGGGTCGCGCAGGGGCGGGAGGTGGTCCAGGCCGGGGACCACGGTCAGCTGGCAGCCGGGGATCAGCGCGGCGGCCTGGCGGTTGGACTCGATCAGCGGGGGGTAGTCCGCGTCGCCGACCAGCAACGATACCGGGATCGCGAGCTCGCCCAGCCGGGCCAGGACCGGCGGGTCCGGCTGCATGAGGTCACCGGAGGAAATGTAGGCGCGGGCAGCCGAGCGGAACTGCTCCATGACGGCGGGGGTTGGACCGGCGGCGCCCCAGATACGCTGGACGAGCCCGGCGACGGCGTCCACGTCGCCGGCCTTGATCGCGCGGCCGTACTCGGCTTCCAGCTCGCCTGGTTCCGGTTCCTCGGGCCAGGCGAAACCGGGGATGCCCGGGCACAGCAGGGCCAGCGCGGCCACCCGGGCCGGCTGGTCCAGGGCCAGGGCCAGTCCCGAGCCGCCGCCCTGGCTGCAGCCGACGATCGCGACGTGGTCCAGGCCGTAGTGGTCGAGCACCGCGACCAGGTCGGTGAGCAGGGTGAACTTCACCGTCGGGGCGGGCGAGCGGCCGAAGCCGCGGGCGTCGTAACGGAGCACGCGGTAGGACGCGGTGAGCGCGGGCAGCAGCGGTTCCCAGATCCGGGAGTCACCGATACCCGGATGCAGCAGGACCAGCGGCGGCCCGTCGCCGCCGCTGTCATCAGCCCATACCTCGCCGCCGTCGACGGCGACCATCGTCTCGGTCATGGGCCCGGACTACCACATCCGGACCAGGGCCGTCGATCGGGTTAACCGGCTCGGCCGGTGGCCAGGAGGGCTGCGCGAGCCTTCTTCTATGGCATCGTCCCCATGGTGCCGGGGCGGCTGACGTTGAAGCGGTGGGTGGTGGCGTATGCGTTCGCCTTGTCTCGGGGAAGCAAGGCGATCAGGCAGTACGTGTCGGTGGCGGTATCGGCCGCGGCGGGGGTGAGGACGATGCCGCGCCAGCGGGTGTCGACCCGCAGGAGACGGATCCGGTCGTCCCCGGTGTTCGGTCTCTCCAGGTGCAGCCCGGGCTGGGCGTGCTTGGCTAATTTGGTGACGGCGGCGTCGACCGCGCCCTGCACCTTCTTGTCGAGCTTCACGTATTCATTCAGGACGGCTTTGGCGATCGCTAGCCGGGCCATGATGGTCCCCTCTTCCCTGGCCAGCAGGTTTGCGGCTGGCACCTTGAGTGTGATAGTAAGCGGCCGACTACTCAAGGTGAGGGCGAAGATCGATTTCGGGAGTATTGCCACCCCGGTTAATCACGTTTCGCGGCCTTGTTCCCCGCCCTCAGATGGCCTCGGCCAGGGCTAGCTCGACCGGGCTTAGGGGCGGGACCAGCGGGAATTCGTCATGCAGAGCCACCCCCGGCTGGGCCATTACCCTGGGTTGCCGACCGGTGTGCGGCCAGGACGCGGCGTGGACCAGGAACGGGTGGCAGAGGATGACGTCCCCGGCCCGGCCGGTCGCCAGCGCCGTCGGCCGGGTGGCGCTGGCCCGCGCGGCGAGCGGGGCCGCCTGCGCGAAGGGCATCCCCTTCTCGCCCGCCGGGACCAGGACGCGAGCGGCGTCGCGGTGCGAGCCGGGCCGGACCCGGGTGGGCGCGCAGTCGGCGTCCACGTCGCTGAACAGGTACAGCGCCAGCAGCCCGCGCTGGCGGGACCGGTAGTTGACCCACCACTCGCCGCCCTGGTCGAAGCTGGCCTCGATGTGCCAGCCCGCGTCGCCCGGATCGGCCGGGCTGGGGAACCGGACCGGGATCGAGCCGCCGACGCCGCGCCTGCGCCACCACCGGCCCGCGCCGATCAGCTGGTCGAAGGCCTCCCACAGGACCGGCTGGGTGCCCGCCGCGGCGAACGCCCCGCTTTCCGGGCAGCCGATCCTGATCACCGGGTCCCGCCAGGTGCCCGGGTCGTCGCGGCGTACGCCGCGCTGGCCGAGCGCGGACCATATCTCGTCCTGGCAGGCCCGCAGCACGTCGGCGGGCAGCGCGGCGCGGACGGCGACGTACCCGTCGGCGGTAAAGGCGTCGATTTCGGCCGGGCTGAGCATGCCGCCAGGGTCGCATAGGGACGGAAACGGCGGCCAGCGATTAAAGGCCAGCTCGGGAGGAGGCCAGCTCGGGAGAAGGCCAGCTCGGGAGGAGGTCAGCTCAGGAGGTGGTCGCGCAGGCGACGGAGGATGTCGAGGTCGGTGACGATCTCGGCCTGGGGTTTCGGCCGGGCGCGCGGGACCCGGCGGGGCAGGGCGGACTGCGGCGTCTCGGCCGTCGTGGTGGGGTTGGGGCCGGTTCTGGGGCCGGACGAGCCTACGGCCAGCTCGCACCAGACGACCTTGCCGGGGGGCTGCTCGGTGGGGTACCAGTCCCAGCGGGTGCTGAGGGCGGCGATCATCAGGGTGCCGCCCTGGCTGGGCTCGGCGGGACCGGGCGGGCGCGGGTCGGCGTCGCGGACCTCGATGAGGACGCCGGCGGTGTGGCCGGCCAGGTTCACCGATACCGTCTGGCCGGGCTGGCCGGTGGCGTTGACCGCGTTGGTGACGAGCTCGGAGACGAGCAGCTCGGCGCTTTCGGCCAGGCTGTTCAGTCCCCACTCCCACAGGACGTGCTTGACGTGCAGGCAGGCACACGGTACCGCGGTGGACAAGGCACCGAGCTCCAGGGAGCTGCGAAAGGGCCACGGATCCGTCATCGCCTGCTGCCTCCGGCCGGGGTGGGTGGAGTTTGCCAGGACTCAGCATGCACTAACTGTTAGTGATCGTGTGACTCTTTTTAGTAATCGATCGTAACCGGCGGCCCGGCGATCACGGCGAGGTGCAGCTTGGTCTCGTCCGGGCTGCCGGGCACGGCGGTCATGATGACGATCTTGAGCTCGGAGTCGCCGTCGGTCAGCACGTCGCAGTCCACCAGGACCGGTCCCACCGAGGGGTGCTCGATCGTCTTGTGGTCCTCGCGGTGGGCGGTCACCGTCCCGGCCGCCCACAGCTCGGCGAACCGCGGGCTGGCCGCGCTCAGGTCGCGGATCAGCCCGGCCAGGCGGGTGTCGCCCGGGAAGCGGCCGCTGGCGCGGCGCAGGTCGGAGACGACGGCGGCGTCGGTGATGCCCCGGTCCTGTTCGGTCACCGGCCAGAGCGCGAGGCGGGCGGGACCCGGGCCGGCCAGGAACCGGTCGCGGGCGAAGTTGCGCAGCGGCGGCGGCGACGACGACGGGATCGCCCAGCAGCGCCGTCCAGCCGCGGTTCCACCAGATCAGCTGCCAGTCCGCCGCGAACACGGCGACCGGGGTCTCGCCCAGGCGGGTGAGCACGCGCCGCATGCCCGGCGGGATGTGGTCGGTGATCATGCCGTCGTGCGGCGGCTGCAGCCCGGCGAGCAGGTACAGGTGGTCGCGTTCGGTCCGGGACAGCTGCAGCGCGCGGGCCAGCGCCCCGGTGATCTGCGGCGACGGGGTGGTGGCGCGGCCCTGCTCCAGGCGGACGAGGTAGTCGACGGACACGCCCGCGAGGTCGGCCAGTTCCTCCCGGCGCAGGCCGGGGGTCCGGCGGGTGCGGCCCGCGGGCAGGCCGGCGGCGGCGGGGGGCAGCCGGTCGCGCCAGGAGCGGATGGTCGCGCCCAAGGACGTTCGGTCCGTATTCATGTTTTTATCTTTACCCGGCGGGCGGGGATCTGGGTGGTACGGGTTTTCCTACGGTCGAGGCGTGCCTGGATGGCGGGCGCCGGGCGGTCGATGCTGGAGCTTATGACCACTATTACCTTCATCACCGGGGCCAACAAGGGCCTCGGCTACGAGACCGCCCGGCGGCTGGCCGAGCTGGGCCACACCGTCATCATCGGCGCCCGTGACCCGGGGCGCGGGCAGGCCGCCGCCGACCGGCTCGGCGTGCGCTTCGTCCCGGTCGACGTGACCGACGACGCCTCCGTCGCGGTCGCGGCCGCGGACGTCGCCGGGCACGAGGGCCGGGTCGATGTCCTGGTCAACAACGCCGGCGTGCACGGCCCGGCCGGGGATCCCAGCGCGCTGACCGGCGCCGACGTGCTCGGCGTGTTCGACGTCAACCTGGCCGGGGTGGTCCGGGTGACCACCGCGTTCCTGCCGCTGCTGCGCCGGTCACCGGACCCGGTCATCGTCAACGTCAGCAGCGGCACCGGTTCGCTGGCCTTCACCCACGACCCGGCGCGGGTCGAGTCGTCGGTCATCGCGCCGGTCTACACCGCCTCCAAGGCGGCGCTCACCATGCTGACCACGCAGTACGCCAAGGCGCTGCCGGACATCCGGATCAACGCGGCTGATCCCGGCTACACCGCGACCGACCTCAACGGCCACAGCGGGCCGCAGACCGTCACCGAGGGGACCGACGCCATCGTCGGCCTCGCCACCGAGAAGCCCGGCGCCGGCTCAGGACGTTTCGCCGACCGAACGGGTGACATCGCCTGGTCCTGACCCTGCGTGCAGGCCCACGGCGCCCGTATCGTCAGCCAGACCCTGACGAAGCTGCCAGGGGGCGGCGCGGGAGGCGGACGGTGATGTCGAGGCCCCCGGTGGAGACGGCGGTGGCGTGCACGGTTCCGTTGTGGACGGCGGCGATGGACGACACCAGGGCGAGGCCGAGACCGAAGCCGTCCTGGCGGGTGCGGTCGGCCAGCCGGGTGAACGGCAGGAACAGGCGCTCGACCATGTCGGCCGGGACCACCGCTCCGGTGTTGACCACGCGCAGGACCGAGGCCGCGTCGCGGGTGGCCGTCGAGATCGTGACGGTGCCGCCGTCGATGTTGTAACGCTCGGCGTTGTCGAGGAGGTTGGCGACGAGCCGTTCGAGCAGGACCCCGTCGCCGGCCACCGGGGCCGCGCCGAGCGAGGCGGTCGTCGTGATCCCGCGGGCGGGACGTCCTTCGAGCGCGTCTTCGGCCACGGCGGCCAGATCCAGCGGGTCGGTGAGTGCTCGCGCCTGGTTGCTGCGCGCGAGTACCAGCAGGGCCTCGATGAGCTGCTCGCAGTGATCGACGGCGTGGCGGACGTCGGCGGCCATCGACACCAGTTCCTCGCGGGCCGGCTCCGGTTTGGCCAGGACGACGTCGATCGCGGTGCGCATGACGGTCAGTGGCGTCCGCAGCTCATGGCTGGCGTTGGCGATGAACTGCCGCTGGCTGGTGAACGCGCGGTCGAGCCGTTCGAGCATCGTGTCGAAGGTGTCGGCGAGCTCGCGCAGCTCGTCGCGCGGGCCCTGCAGGGCGATGCGCTGGGACAGGTCCTGCTCGCCGGCCGCGCGGGCCGCCGCGGTAAGCCGGTGCACCGGCCGCAGGATGCGACCGGCGGCGATCCAGCCCGCGGCCACGGCGAGCAGGGTGACGGCGGCCAGGCTGAGCAGCGAGTAGGTCAGCAGGTGGGTGAGCGTCGTGCCGCGCTGGGCCGCGGCGCCGGCCTGGACGCCGTTGACATACAGCCCGGTGCACTTGCTGACGCCGGCGCCGCCACCCTGCGCCGCTTCCAGGCACTGCGCGATCGCCTGCTGGCCGGCCGGCGAGATGCCAGCGATCGCCTTGTCGTCGAAGGTGTGCGCGACCAGCAGGTAGGTGACCGCTACAAGCGCGGCCCCGCCCAGCGCGAACAGCGACGCGTACAGCAGCGTCAGCCGGGACCGGGCGCTGAGATGCCTTCTCACAGCCGGTAGCCGACGCCGGTGACGGTCTCGATCAGGGGCGGGTCGCCGAGCTTGCGCCGCAACCGCCCGACGGTCACCGCGACCGTGTTGCTGAACGGGTCGGCGTACGCGTCCCACACCCGCTCGAGCAGTTCCTCGGCGCTGACCGTGGCGCCGTCCGCGCCGGCCAGGCAGTCCAGCACGCCGAACTCCTTGCGGGTCAGGGTCAGCGGGACGCCGGCCCGGCTGACGCGGTGCCGCGCGCGATCGACGACCAGGTCACCCCGCCGCACGACCGCGGGCGAGCCGGGTCCGCGCCGCCCGAGGGCACGGACGCGCGCGATCAGCTCGGGAAAGGCGAACGGCTTGCCCAGGTAGTCATCGGCGCCCAGCTCCAGCCCGTCGACCCGGTCCTCGACGTCGGTGGCCGCGGTGAGCATCAGGATGCGGCTGGGCGAGCGTTCAGCCACCAGCCCCCGGCAGACCCGGTCGCCGTGCACGGCCGGCAGGTCGCGGTCGAGCACGACCACGTCGTAGTCGGTGCTGGCGGCGCCCTCCAGGGCGGCCGCGCCGTCGTAGACCACGTCGACGGCGAAACCCGCGTCGCGCAAGCCCTCGCCGATCCGGTTGGCCAGCACCACGTGATCCTCCACGACCAAGACTCGCACATACAGATTGTGCGCCCGGCCGGATGACATCCGTCTAACAAGGCGTGTTCGGCTCGTGTCACGGGTGGCGCGCGAGAGTGGCGGAGAAGTCACGATCCAGCCCCCGAGGAGGCAGTAAATGAACAACGGCCCTCGTCCGCGGACGCGGCCCGTGACCGCCCTGGCCCTGGCCGGCCTCGTGCTGCTGATGGCGGCCTGCGGCACCAGCCCGGCGTCCGGCGGCGGCTCGCCCGCCGACGGCGGCCCGTCGCCGGCCAGCAGCTCGCCGGCCAGCAGCTCGCCGGCCAGCGCTCGCCGCCAGCCGGCCGTCGCCCGTCGGTAGCGGCGGCGGGTCGTCAGCGACGTTCGTCGCGGACGAGCTCGCCTTCGCCCGTTGCGTGCGCTCCCACGGGGTGCCGGATTATCCTGACCCCGACAGCAGCGGGCATTTCTCTAAGCAGCAGCTGGAGGCGCTCGGGCTCAGCACGTCCCAGCTGCGGGCGGCGCAGGCCCCCTGCCAGAACCTGCTCCCGGCCGGGCCGGCTCCCCTCACGGCCCAGGAGCAGCAGGATTACCTGAGGGGGGCCGCCTGCATGCGCTCGCACGGCATCAGCAACTTTCCCGACCCGGTCTTCTCCGGCGGGAGTGTTACCTACCCCATCCCCTCGAGCATCGACACCAAGTCGACGCGGTTCGCCCGGGCCCGGCAGACCTGCGCGAGGCTCATCCCCGCCGGGCTCCCCTACAGCAGCACCGGGTCGGGGGGCTGATGGCCGGGAAAAAGGCAGGCGGCTGGGCGGCCCTGGGCGTCGTGGTGGTTGTGGCCGTGGTGGTGCTGGCCGGGGTGTTCTCCACGGCCGCCGCACCGGGGTCCGGGCCACCGCCGGGCGCGCCCGCGCCGGCCACGGCGACGGTGACCCGGCAGGACCTGTCGGCGGTGACGCCGGTGACCGCGACGCTGGGGTACGCCGGGTCCTACCTGGTGCGGGGGCAGGGCGGCGGGACGCTGACCTGGTTGCCGTCACCGGGTCAGGTGATCCGGCAGGGCCAGGTGCTGGACCGGACCGGCAACGGCTCCCCGGTGGTGCTGCTGTACGGCCGGGTCCCGGACTGGCGAGCCCTGGCCGAGGGAATCACCGGGCAGGACGTCTCCCAGCTCAACCACGACCTGGTGCGCCTCGGCTACGCCGACCGGGCGCAGATCGTCGCGCTGGGCTGGGATTACTACTCGTGGGAGACGGGGTCCGGCGTGCAGCGGCTGGAGGAGCACCTGGGGGTGTCCTGGCCGCCGGGCTCGCTGTCGCTGGGACAGGTGGTGTTCGAGCCGGAGGCGATCCGGGTCGCCCAGGTGACCGGGATCCTGGGCGGCCCGGCGAACGGCCCGGTGCTGGCGGCGACCTCGGACCGGCAGGTCGTGACGATCCCGCTCGACGCCGCCGACCAGTCGGAGGTCAAGGTGGGGGACGCGGTCAGCGTCACGCTGCCGGACGGGACGACCACGCCCGGGGTGGTGTCCTCGGTCGGCACGGTGGCGACCACCACGTCCGGGGCGGGGCAGAACCCGGTCACCACGATCCCGGTGCAGGTGAGGCTGACCGATCCGGGGGCGGCGGGCACGCTGGACCAGGCGCCGGTGACGGTGAACCTCACCACCGGGAGCAGCCCCGGGCCGGTGCTCGCGGTGCCGGTGACGGCGCTGGTGGCGCGGGCGCCGGGCGGGTACCTGGTGGAGGTGGCCGGCCCGGGGAACACGCGGCGCTGGGTCGGCGTGCGGGTCGGCCCGGTCTTCGACGACACCAGCGGGCTGGTACAGGTGACCGGGAACCTGACGCCCGGGCAGCATGTCGTGGTGCCGGCGTCGTGAGCGCGGTACCGGTGCTGGAGCTGGCGAACGTGTCGAAGGTGTATCCGGGGCAGCCGCCGGTGCGGGCGCTGGAGCAGGTGAGCCTAACGGTGGCGGCCGGGGAGCTGACCGCCATCGTGGGGCCCTCGGGATCGGGCAAGTCCACGCTGCTGCATTTGATGGGCACCTTGGACCAGCCGACGGCCGGGGCGGTGCGCATCACCGGCCTGGACGCGGCGCGGATGCGGGACCGGGAGCTGGCGGCGCTGCGGGCCCGCCGGATCGGGTTCGTGTTCCAGCAGTTCTTCCTGGCCGAGCACCAGAGCGTGCTCGGCAACGTGGCCGACGGGCTGCTGTACGCCGGGGTCCGGCGGAGCGAGCGGCGCCGGCTGGCGGCCGCGGCGCTCGGCCGGGTCGGGCTGGCGCACCGGTCCGCCGCCCGGCCGCCCCAGCTGTCGGGGGGCGAGCGGCAGCGGGTGGCGATCGCCCGTGCGGTGGCGGGCGGGCCGCCGGTGGTGCTGGCCGACGAGCCGACGGGGAACCTCGACTCCGCGACTGGCGCCGCGATCCTGGCCCTGCTGGAGGAGCTCAACGCGACCGGGACCACGGTCGTCATCATCACCCACGACCATGCGGTCGCCGCCCGGGCGCGGCGCCGCATCGAGATGCTCGACGGGCGCATCGTGGCCGATACCAGCCTCGTCCGCGCCGGGCAGGAAGGACCGTCATGACCGTCCCGTCGGCCGCCCGGCTGAGGCCCGGTGACCTGGCCGCCCTGGCCGCGGTCGGGCTGCGCACCAGGAAGCTGCGCGCCGGGCTGTCGGCGCTGGGCGTCGCGATCGGGGTAGCGGCGATCGTCGCCGTCCTCGGCCTGGCCGCCTCTTCCTCCGCCGCGCTGCTGGCCGAGATCTCCCAGCTGGGCACCAACCTGCTGACCGTCACCAACGGGCAGACCCTCACCGGCGAGAACGCCGAGCTGCCGATGGCAGCCCCGGGCATGATCGCCCGGCTGCCCGGCGTCACCGCCGTGCAGGACACCGGCACGGTCGGCGGCGTCGACGTCTACAAGTCCCCGTACGTCCCCGCGGGCCAGACCAACGCCCTGAGTGTGGAGGCCGCCACCCTGGGCCTGCCCGCCACGGCCGGCACCGCGCTGGCCCAGGGCCGTTACCTGAACCCCGCGACCGAACGAGAGCCCGTCGCCGTCCTCGGTGCCGCCGCCGCCCAGTTGCTGGGCATCGACCGGGTCCGGTCCGGGATGCGCATCTGGGCCGGCGGCCAGTGGTTCTACGTCACCGGCGTCCTCAGCCATGCCGTGCTGGCACCGGAGATCGACGCCGCGGTCCTGATCGGGTTCCCCGCCGCCGAGAAATACCTGCACTTCGACGGGCACCCGTCGCGGGTTTACGTCCGTACCGTCAGCACCCAGGCCGCCACCACGCGGGTAGACAGCCTGCTCGGATACCAGGCCAACCCGGAAAACCCGAGTCAGGTCGACGTCTCCCGGCCGTCAAGCGCGCTCACCGCCCAGGCCGACGCCAAGAGCGCCCTGGACACCCTGTTCCTGGGCCTGGGCGCGATCGCGTTGCTGGTCGGCGCGATCGGGGTGGCCAACATCATGGTCATCTCCGTGCTGGAACGCCGCTCCGAGATCGGGCTGCGCCGTGCCCTGGGCGCGACCAAGGGCCAGATCCGCGTCCAGTTCCTGGCCGAGGCCATCGTGCTGTCACTGGCCGGCGGGGCGCCGGCGTCGCCATCGGCGCCGTGGCCACCGCCCTCTACGCCCGCAGCCACCGCGAGCTTCTCGTCATCCCGGCCGAAGCCTGGGCCGGGGGGCTCGCCGCCGCCATCGTGATCGGTGCCCTGGCCGGACTGCTGCCCGCTATCCGCGCCGCCCGCCTGTCCCCCACCCAGGCCCTGTGGACCATGTGAGGGTGGTCAGGACCGCGATCCCTATGGAGGCATTACCGGTGTATTTGTGCGGCGCGGTCTTGACGAACTTGTAGCTGCGCAGGCTGGTCGCGTTGGTCATGGTCCACGGGCCGTGTTCCGATGGCCCGCTGAACTGCTGCAAGCCAAAGTACCGGAACGTACCCGGGTGAAGATCAGCTGGAACCGGCCCTAGTTGCGCCCGATGCGGGGTCGATGTTCCATGGGTGCGGCTCCTTTTCTGTGAGCCCGGTCCCGGGGCGCCTGATCCGTGCGGGGCGTGCGGTAGCGGCCGGGGCCGCCCAGGGGCGCCCCGGCAACCACCGCGATGCCACATCGATGTGGTCTTGACCACCGCAGAGTCACATTGACGTGGCGGCCCGGGGCCGGCGCCGGGTGGCGGGCGGGAGATCCGGGGGCTGCCGGGCCGGGCTGACGGGGCTGGGGGGCCGGGCCGGGCTGACGGGGCTGGGGGGAATACCGGGGCGGACCGGCTCGCAGCGGCCGCCAGGCCGCTCACACCAAAGGAGCCGCACCCATGGGAACATAGAGCCGGCTGGGACCGGCACGATGGAACATCGAGCCGGCTGGGGACAGGCCTGTGTGGGACGGCTGAGCGGCTGGTGACGCCTGGGGTGTGAGGGACCGTCTCGGGATGCACGGAAGGAAAGCACCTCGGGCTGGACACCTCGTGGGCGCGGATGTGGGGCGTGGGCGCGGCGTGGGGCGTGAGGGGCGGGCGCGGCGTGGGGCGTGAGGGGCGGGCGCGGCGTGGGGCGTGAGGGGCGGGCGCGGCGTGGGGCGTGAGGGGCGGGCGCGGGGTGGGGGGCGGGGCGGGGGTTGGGGTTAGTGGGTGGTTTGGAGGGTGGTGATTAGGTGGTTTATGTCGATCTCGCCGGAGGTGTCGACCTGGATTACGGGGCCGAGGCCGAGGGGCGGGGGCGGGTCGCCCCATAGTTCCTCGTCGGTGCGCATTTCGTCGAGGTGCCCGGCGTGACGGCGGCTGGCGCGGGCCTGATAGCGGGCCTGGGCTAGGGTGCGGGGAAGGGTGCAGTGCACCTCGATCAGCCGGCCGGGCAGGGCCCGGGCGGCGGGCAGGGCGTAGTCGAACCAGGTGCTGTCCAGCACGGCGCCTGGGCAGCGGCGGGCCACTTGCAGCATCGCGAGCACCGCGGCCCGGCCTAGCCGCTGCGAGTCGGCCACCGTCCGGGGCGGGCCCAGGGCGTCCATCAAGGCTTCCTTGATCTCGTCCTTGGCCAGCAGCGGCAGGCCCAGGCGGGGGGCCAGGGCGGCCGCCAGCGTGCTCTTGCCGGATCCGGGCCAGCCGGCCACCAGCACGAACAACCCGGCGCCGGGCGGGTCGCGGGGGTCGGGGACGGTCACGGCGTGAACTCCGTCGCGACGATGCGCTGGCCGGTATGGCCGTCGGAGGCGCGGGAGGCGAGCCAGACCACCGGCGGCCCCATGACGGCCGGGTCGAGCCAGGTGGCCTGCGCCTCCTCCGGCGCGTCATCAGGCGTCATGCCGGTGCGGGTGGCGCCGCCGGGGAGGAGCAGGTTCACGTCGACGCCGGTGCCGGCCAGGTCGGCGGCCATGACGCGGGACAGCGCGTCGGTGGCGGCGCGGGACGGGCCATGCGGAACGAAGCCGCGCCGCCGCATGGTCGCGTCGTTGACCGAGATGTTGACGATCTTCCCGTGCCCGGCGGCGAGCATGTGCGGCACGACGGCCCGGGCCACCAGGAAGTAGCCGAGCACGTTCGTCGCGAACAGGTCGCGGAAGACCGTCAGGAACGTGGTCCACGCCGGCGGTGACGGATTGCTCGTCGCGGACGTCCATGACGAGGCCGATCGCGGCGGGTCCGATCCGGGCGGCGGCGTCCTGGACGCGCTCCCGGGTGCGGCCGGTGAGGACGCCGCGGGCGCCGGCCCCGGCCAGGGCCAGGCTCATGGCGAGGCCCAGGCCGCTGGTACCGCCGGTGACGAGCGCGCGGACGCCCTGGAGTTCCGGTTCGGGCGGCTGGCTCACGTCGCCGACCTTACCGGGGAAGGTGGCGGTAAGTTGAGATGGCGGCCCGGTCAGGGAAGAGGTGGTCACGGCGTCTGGTGAGGCTGGCTACGACCCGATGCGGCAGTTCGCCGAACTGGCCGGGGACGTGCGGGATCCCTATCCGATGTTCGCCGGGATCCGGGCGCAGACCCCGGTGCTGCACGTCGAGGTGGGCGGCGGGTCCGGGCGGTACCAGCACGACGAGCAGGCGCCGCGCATCACCTCGCTGTTCACCGTGACCAGCTACGAGCTCGCGCAGCAGGTGCTCGCCGACCACGGGCGGTTCTCCTCGGCCGCCACCGCCATGACCGTGGGCCCGGTCATCGGGCACTCCATCTTGGAGATGGACCCGCCCGAGCACCAGCGGCACCGGGCCCTGGTGGCCCGGGCGTTCCGGGCCCGGGTGCTGGACCAGTGGAGCGACGCGGTCATCGGCGCCACCGTCCGCGAGCTGATCGACGCGTTCGCCCGGGACGGGCAGGCCGACCTGATCCCGCAGCTGACGTTCCCGTTCCCGGTCCGGGTCATCGCCCGGGTCCTCGGCTTGCCCGAGGCCGACTGGCCGCAGTTCCTGCGGCTGTCGACGCAGCTGATCGCGGTCATGCGGAACTACGAGGGCGCGGTCGCGGCGAGCCGGGAGCTGCGCGGGTACTTCGGCGAGATCATCGCCGACCGGCGCCGGCGCAGTGTGCATCACCGGCGCGACGACGACCTGGTGAGCCAGCTGGTCTCGGCCGAGGTGGACGGGCGCCGGCTGAGCGACGACGAGATCTACCCGTTCCTGCTGCTGCTCCTGCCGGCCGGGGCGGAGACGACGTACCGGTCGTCGAGCAACCTGCTGTACGGCCTGCTGTCCAGCCCGGGGCAGCTGGACATGGTCCGGGCCGACCGGGGGCTGGTCCCGCAGGCCATCGAGGAGGCGCTGCGATGGGAGACGCCGGTGCTGACCGTGGCCCGGCTGGCGACCGAGGACGTGGAACTGGGCGGAGTGCGCATCCCGGCGGGGAGCTTCGTGGCGGTGTCGCTGGGGTCGGCCAACCGGGATCCGGGCCGGTACGCCGACCCGGATGCCTTCGACGTCATGCGGGATGAGGGGCAAGCTACGTCGTTTGGTCATGGGATTCATAAGTGCCTGGGGATGCATCTGGCGCGGATGGAAATGCGGGTGCTGCTGAACGCGGTGCTCGACCGGCTGCCGGGGCTGCGACTCGACCCGGACGCGGAGGACGTGCACATCCACGGGCTGATCTTCCGGTCGCCGCCGAACCTGCCGGTGCGGTTCGGCTAGCTAGGTCAGCGGGCGAACTTGGCTAGGGCGGCGGGGGTTACGGGGGTGAAGAAGTTGACGAGGTTGCCGTCGGGGTCGCGGAAGAGGAGGGAGCGGTTGCCCCAGGGCATGGTGGTGGGCTCCTGGACGAAGTCCTCGATGAGGCCGGCCAGGTTCTGGCGGACGGCGTCCACGTCGTCGACGAGGAACTCGATGATCACGGTGTGGTTGCTGGCCGGGCGGGCGGCGCCGGGGGCGAACAGCGGGACGGTGCGGGTGCTGCCGATCGCGAGGGTGCCGTGGGCGGTGCCGAGCTCGGCGAAGTCTTCCGTGTAGTAGGTCGCCTGCACGCCGGTGGCCTTGGAGTAGAAGCCGGCCAGGCGCGCAACGTCGTCGGTGATGACGCGGATCGAGACGAAGTCCATGATGATCTCCTTGGTCTGCGGGTTGGCTCTCCCCCGCAGGCTAGGACGGATACCGGACAGAATCGGTCCGGTATTGCCGCTAAGTTTTGGGATATGACCCGACCTGCCGCCCGCGTGCTGACGTTGCTCGAGCTGTTGCAATCGGGGGGCGTCCGCACCGTGGCCGAACTGGCGGACAGGCTGGGCGTGGAAGGCCGGACCGTTCGGCGCTATGTGGATCACCTGCTCGACCTCGACGTGCCGGTGGAGTCGGTGCGCGGCCGTTACGGCGGGTACCGGCTCGCGCCCGGGTACCGGATGCCGCCGCTGATGCTGAGCGACGAGGAGGCGCTGGCCGTGCTGCTCGGGCTGGTCGCGGGGCGCCGGGCCGGGCTGATGACGGCGGCGGGCACGGCGAGCGAGACGGCCGCGGCCAAGATCCGGCGGGTGCTGCCGGAGCGGCTGGCGCGCAGGCTCGACACCGTGCTGGGGTCGCTCGCCTTTACCGCCCCGGCCGGGGAATTCACCCCGCCGGAGAGCGCGGTCCTGCTGTGCCTGGCCGACGCGGTCCGCCATCACCGGCCGGTCTCGGTCCGGTACACCGCGGCCGACGGGCGGCGCAGCGAACGGGTCCTGCACCCGTACGGGCTGGTCGCTCACGCGGGCCGGTGGTATGTCACGGGCGTGGATCCGGGAATCGGCGAGGACCGGACCTTCCGGCTCGACCGGATCGCGGACGCGAGGACGCGGCCGGGTTCGTTCGAGCCGCCGCCCGGGGTGGACCCGGCCGGGCGCGTGCTGGCCGGGCTGGCCTCGGCGCCGTACCGGCATCAGGTGACGGTGCGGATCCAGGCGACGGCCGGGCAGGTCCGGGGCCGGCTTCCGGCCAGCGTGGCGACTATCGAGGACGCGGAGGCCGAGGGGTGGGTCCGGGTGGAGCTGCGGGCCGAGCGGCTCGACTGGGTGCCGGGGGTGCTGGCCTCGCTCGACCGGCCGTTCGTCATCGAGCGGCCGGACGAGCTCCGGGGCCTGGTCGCGGCGCTCGCCGAGCGGCTCGCGGCATCGGCCCGCGCAGGCTAGGCCAGTGCTGGCTAGGCCAGTGCTGGCTAGGCCGGTGCTGGCTAGGCCGGCGCCGTCCAGAAGGGGTCGCGGCCGATGAAGCCGAGCATCCGGGTCTGGGTGTCGGCGCCGGACGGGACCTCGACGCGGGGGCCGTACTGGCCCGAGGAGCGCAGGAGCTGGTCGATCGGCTCCATGCCGCCGAGGAGCTGGGCGCAGAAGCCGGGGTCGAGCCGGTCGTCCTGACCGGTGGCCCGGGACAGGTCCCAGGTGTGCATGAACACGTCGGCGGTGTAGAACTGGTCGATCGCGGCGGCCAGGGGCAGCTGGCCGGTGTGCGGGTTGGCTAGTTCACGGTGCGCCGTTTCCGGATCGTCCAGCACCGCCTGCACGCCGTCGCAGTGAACCTGCCACGCGGCGACCGGGTCCTCGTCCACCGACGGCCCGGCGGGCAGGTCGATCCCGGCGCCGGAGGCCAGGAAGCCGGGGAACCAGCCGGTCAGGTGGCGGACCACGTCGCGGGCGGTCCAGCCGGCGACCGGGGCGGGGGCGTTCCACGATCGGGTATGGCGAACACGTTCGGTAAAAAGGCCGGCGACCTGGCGGTGGCGCTCGGCGGGGAGCTCAGAACAGCGTCATCGGCCAGCATCCGGTCCAGCTTGGCGTAGCCCTGGTCGACACCGGTCTCCATGCCGCTGCGCAGCCACGCGTCGCGGCCCTCGAAGCTGTCGACCAGGGACTGGGTCCGCAGGCGGGTGCGGCCGCCGCCCAGGTCCTCGAACCACAGCGTCTCCAGCGCGACCCCGTCGGGCTCACCGTCGAACGTGAAGGTCTGCACGATCCGGTCCGGCCGGACCTCGTGGAAGCAGCCGCGGAACCGGTACTCCGTCCCGTCGTGCACCGCGACGTACTGCCAGCTGCCGCCGGTGCTCGCGTCCCAGTGCTCGATCATGGTGGTCATCGCGTCGGGGCCCACCCACCGGGCGAACAGCGCGGGGTCGGTGTGGGCGCGGAACAGCTGCGCGGGCGTGGCCGCGAACTCACGAGCCATCCGGATGACCGGCAGCTTCGGGTCGGCCTCGATGACCGTCTCCGTGATCTTGTTCATCTTCTTCCTCCTTCAGTTGGGCGAGAACGGCGTCGAGGCGGCGGTAGCGCCGCTCGGCGCGGGCCCGGTAACGCTCGATCCAGGTGTCCATCCGGTCCAGGGTCTCGACCTCCAGGCGTACCGGCCGGGGCTGCGGTCCGCGCGGACGGCTGACGAGGCCCGCGTTCTCGAGCACCCGCAGGTGCTTGTAGACGGCCTGCAGCGACATCGCGTACGGCTCGGCGAGCTGGCTCACGGTGGCGTCGCCGTCGCAGAGCCGGGCCACCATGTCGCGCCGGGTCGGGTCCGCGAGGGCGGAGAAGGCGCGGGACAGCGTGTCCGTGGTCATCGCCGGACCCCTCTTTCAACTTACTGGTTGAAAGAACAGTAAGGCACGCGGGAGCCCGTGTCAACCGTGTGGTTGAAAGTGCGGCTCAGGCGAGGTAGTGGCCTGCGTCGAGGTCGGCGATCAGGGCCGGGCCGACGGGCGGCCAGCCGAGCAGGTCGCGGGTGAGGTGGGCCGGGGCGGGGCCGTCGGTGGCCCAGAAGCGGCCGAGCCAGCCGACGTGCTCGCCGGCCTGCTCGGGGCGGACTCCGGCGCGAGGCGGAACAGGCGGGCGGCGTCGCCGCGGTGGACCGCCGGCCGCCGCGGCCCTGAGACCGATGTGGCCATTTGCGTAATTATGGGAAGAATGCGGGTGTGGTAAGGCGTCACCGGCGTGATCATGGGCGGGGGTGACCGCGGATGTTCGCGTTGCTGCTGGGGTCCGTGTTTCTCGTCCTCATCGTCCCGCTGGCCGCCTGGGCCCTGGTGGCCCTGACCATGTGGCCGGGCCGGGTGCTGGCGGCCGCCCTGCTGGCCTGCGCGGCGGGCTGGCTCGCGCTGATGACCGGCTGGGTGGCGCCGGATCAGGTGGCCAACATCATGCTGGCGCTCGTTGTCCTCACCCCGGCGCTGATCGTGACCGGACGGCTGGCCGACCGGGTGGCCGTCATCCGCCGCGCCCCGCCCGGAAGCGTCCGGATCGTCACCGCGCATTCGGTGCCGGCGGTGTGCGTCGGCCTGAACGTCGTCGTCCTCATCGTCCTCGTCCTCACCGTCCTGTACCTGGACCTGGACTACACGCCGCCGAGCTCGGACGTGCTGCCGCTGCCCGCGGCCCTGACCGTGGTCAGCGATACCGATCACGGCTGCGCGGGCGGTCCGCCCGACAACTGCGAGCGGGAGATCGACATCGCCGCCACGGGCCGGCTGTCGGCGGACCGGGCCGCGCAGATCGTCACCGCCGCGCTGGGCGGCCCGCACGGCTGGCGGCTGGGCCCGTTCCAGAGCGGCTGCCGGCGCGAGGGATGGCTGCTCGGCCGGGAGGTTGTGTGCGTCCAGGTGCAGACGGGGCAGAACACGGTGCAGGTGCTGCTGCAAAGCGAGCCGTGAACTCGCGCGGCGGCGCGGCATCGCGGCTGCGGCGGCGCGGCTGCGGCGGCGCGGCTGCGGCGGCACGGCATCGCGGCTGCGGCGGCGCGGCATCGCGGCATCGCGGCTGCGGCGGTGCGGCTTAGGTGCGGTCGAAGGGTTCGGGGTAGGTGAACATGCCGCGTAGCCGGGGTTGGTACGCGCTCAGGACGCGGACCTGGAAGTACGGCTCCCACTCCGGCTTGGGCGGAGTGATCCCGCAGAGGGTGCTGAGCTCGAAACCGAACCGGTGGTAATAGCCGGGGTCGCCGAGCAGCGCGACCAGCGGCTCGCCGAGCGCGTCGGCCGCGCCCAGGACGGTGTGCACGAGCGCGCTGCCCACGCCGTGCCGCTGGTGGTCCGGCCAGACGGCGAGCGGGCCGAGCCCGAGGACGGGGTCCAGGCCGACGTGCCCGCGGGTGCACAGCACGTGGCCGGTGACCTCGCCCGCGGGGGTGGTCGCCACCAGGGACAGCGCCGGGATCCAGGCGGGATCGGCCCGGAGCTCGTCGATCAGCGTGGCCTCGGGCACGGCTTGGCCCGCTGGCCGGGTGGGGGCGAACGCGGCGGTCGTGAGGGCGCGGATGTCGTCGGTGTCGCGCTCGGTCTCGCGTCTGATCAGCACGCGGCCACGATGGCCCGCCCCCGGCCCGGAACGCAACCGGATTTCACTGGGCGCCTGGGGTGTGCACCTGGATCGGCACCCAATGGTTGTGGCAACCATATTGTCCTACCGGGTAGGTTGCCACAACCATTGACCTGGAATGGGAGGGATGGGGCTGGGGGGACGGGTGGGGTTGTGGGGGGGGCGAGGGGGGTGGGGGGCGAGGGGGGTGGGGGGCGAGGGGGGTGGGGGGGCGTGGGCTCGGGGGTGTGGACTCGGGGGCGTGGGCTAGAGGAGGGGCTGGCAGGCGGCTAGGAGGCTTTCCTGGTCGCCGAGGCTCAGCGGGCGCATGTGAGCCAGGCGGTTCCTGGCTTCCCGGAGCCAGCGGGAGGCGTCGCGGACCCCGCCGTCGCGGGCGTCGAGCACCCGCCGGACCACGGTGTCGAGCACGCCGATCTCGACCAGGGCGCTCGCGTCGACGGGCGGGTCGAACCATTCGCGCAGGATCGCGGCCAGGCGCGGCGCCCCGATGATCTCGGCCACCCGGACGTGCAAGGCCGACCTGCGTTCCTCGATCCACGGCAGGAGCACCCGGGCCTGGGCGGCCCAGACGAGCCGGCTGAGCTTCTCGGGGTCGGCGGCCAGCGAGCAGGTGGCGACCGACACCTGGTCGTGCCAGCTCTCGACGATGCGCTGATCCCAGGACGGAAGGACCAGGCTGGGCGGCTGCAGGCCGTCCAGCGGTCCGTGGCTGCCGTTCGCGGCGGCCGGGGGCAGGCACCGCCAGTCCTTCAGCAGCGAGGGCAGCTGGCCCGGCTCGCCCTCCCACGTCGTCACCAGGTGCTCGGCCAGGTCCAGGTCCCAGCGGGCGACCTCCACGATGGACTCGGTGCGGATGTCGGAGAGCACCCCTTGCCGGGGAGCGCGCTCGGTCAGGCCGGCGATGTGGGCGGCGACGTCCCACCGGGCGATGCGCGCCCACCACCAGATGCTGGTCATGGCGATATCGGAGCTGGCGCCACCCCGGAAGGCGGGCAGCTGGCCGCGGTCGAGGACCGCGATGACCGACAGGCGCTGCGCCGGGCCGGTGCGGGCGTGCGACTCCAGCTCCACGCGTTCGAGGAAGGCGGGCAGCCCGCGGCGCGCGGTTCTGTCCAGGTCCCGGGCCACGACCACGGCGACGGTGTTGCCCGCTTCGGGGTGGCGCAGGAGCTCGGCCACGGTGACGGGCGGGTCCTCGAAGATCAGGGCCTGGCTGAACGTGTCGAGGACCGACAGGTCGGGGCCGACGCCGTAGATCCGGCGGATCGGCACGGACTGCCGGGTGAACTCGTCCTGCACCGCGACGGCGAGGCCGTCGGTGAACAGGGCATCCGACGCCAGCGCCGCGGGGAGGACGGTAGCGACGTGACGCCCGCGGGCGTGCTCGGCCACGATGTCCCGCACGAAGCTCCGGGGACCAGGGAGCCGCCAGACCCGTTCGTCCATATCTTCACGTCCGGAGCGCTACCGCTGCGGCGAGCACCGCCCGGTCGAGGACCCAGCCGTCCTCGGTTGATTCGACCAGGTCCAGGGCCTGCAGGTGCTCGATGACGTCGCTGGCGCCGGCCTTGAACTCCTTGGTGAGGTCCTCCAGGCTGGCCGGGAAGGCCTCGTCGAGCCCGTCGTCGCCGGTCAGCGCCAGCGAGGCCGCCCACCGCATGGCGATCATCTCGTCGATGCCGCAGGACGCCAGGTGCTTACGGGCGAAGACCCGGTCCGAGAGCCGCTGGACGATGCAGTCGAGGGCGTCGTCGGGAGACTTCCCGCCGTCGATCTCGCGCATGGTCCGCTCGACCAGGAGCGGCCAGCCCGAGGTCACCCGGTACAGCCGCTTGCGCAGGTCCGGTGAGTTGAAGGGCGACTCGTACCACGATCTCAGGCCTTCGATCGACCAGCGCCGCGCGGCGATGACCGCGCCCGGGGCGACCAGCTCGGCGGGCAGCGGGAGCGATCGCGGGCCGGTGATGACGGTCGCGGTGACGTGCTCGTTCCCGGCCAGCCGGGCGCACAGCGCGGTCAGGTCGTCCGGCGTGATGTCGTCACCGGACACGTCGACGATCAGGTGACGCCGGGTCCGGGTGATCGCGACCGCGGCGGCGACGTTCGCCGCCTCGATCAGGTCGCACGGGATCTGCTGCTCCAGGGCCACGTCCTGGACCGCCTGGGCGGCCCGGTCGATGGCCAGGGCCGGGCTGCCGGTGACGATCTTGACCCGGGTGCCCCTGGTGCCGTCCTGGCCCAGCAGCGAGGCGATGTCCTGGTCGGTCAGCGGCGAGCGCCTGGCGCTGAGCTCGGTCGAGTGCCCGAGGTTGCGGCGGTTCATGGTCGGGTTGTACTCGTACTGGAGCTCCAGGTGCCGGGAGGCCTCGTCCAGTTCGCGGGTGAGCGAGGCCCGGTCGCCGAGCAGGCTGATGATGTTGGGGCTGCGCAGCCCGTAGCGGTCCTCGCCCTGGCGGTGGAGCACGCCGAGGCCGACCATCTCGTTGAGGTAGCGCTCGAACTCCTTGTCGCTCAGCACGCCGGGGCCGAAGCCGATCGGCCAGAACATCTCGCAGTACTCGTGCAGGTCCTTGGGGGTGAACGTGTCGCCCGGCTCGGAGTCCAGGCTCTGCAGGGCGACGACGAGGGCGATGACCCGGTAGCGGCTGTCCAGGTTGATCGTCCACCGGAAGCGCTGCACGATCAGGTTCCTGACCTCGCGCTTGGCGTAGACCGACTCCACGTCGCCGGCCGTGATCAGGATCCGGCCGCCGCCCCGGGGCAGATCCCGGCGGCTCAGCTCGCGGACCAGCGCCTCGCACACGATCTGGACCAGGCTGGCCTGGTAGTTGGTGAGCAGCAGCAGCCGCCACACCAGGTCGGGTGACTCGAACTTGTAGCCCAGGGCGCTCATCGGGTCGGCGACCAGGTGGTAGGCGTCCAGGCTGCCGAGCGGGCCGACCAGGATGTCGTTGCCGCCGTGCGCGACCGGGGTGTTGGAGCTGTCGTGGAAGCGCTGCACCTGGTGCAGGCCGGCGAACACGGCCTTGAACCGGCGGCCGGACTCGGCCATCAGGCCCTTGAGCCGCTGCAGGGTCGGGAACTCCCCGCCGGCCGCGCCCCGGCCCGCCTGCGAATCGGCCGTCAGGAAGTTGTCCGCCTCATCGAGGAGCAGCAGCAGCCGGTTCCCGTCGTCCGCATCCAGCCACTGGGTCAGCTGCTTGATCACCGCGTCCGGCCCGGCCGGCTGGCCCGGCTTGTGCGACAGGACCCCGCGGTCCTCCAGGTGCCGGGCGAGCACGGTCCACAGCGCGGCCGGCTCCTGGGCCTCGCCGATCGAGGCCGCGTTGAGGTCGAGGTAGACGGCGACGTGACCGGACCGGGGTCCCACCTGCGGATGGGGCGCGGGCTCGGTGAACAGGCGCTCGACCCGGCGCAGCAGCGCGGACTTGCCCAGCTGGCGGCCGCCGTAGACGAACATCGACGCGGTGGGATCCTCGATGGCCTGCCGTTCGGCCTCACGGCCGACGAACACCTCGTCCGGAACCTCGCCCGCCGCGAACGGCGTGTAGGGGTTGATGGTCGTGAACGGCAGCGTCAGCCGCTGGGTGAACCGCCAGCCCGGCTCGTCCCGGGTGGACAGCCAGGCGATGACCGGCTCGTCTACGACGAGGGGCGAGAAGCCCTTGCCGCCGTCGTACCGTGTCTGGTTCCTCAGCATCAGCCGCTGGTCCGGGTCCAGCGTGCCGAAGTACAAGATGATGTTGGCCTGGGTGCGGCGGCCTTCCTCGATGAAGTCCATCAGCCGCATCGGCGTGACCGCGTCCCAGACCAGCGTCAGGTCATACGTCTGGCCCGCCTGGGTGCCCAGGCTGGGCACGTACGACCGGTCCAGCGGCGCGGCCCGGACCTTGAACGTCGCGAACCCGGACCGCTGGGTCCGGGACAGCTCCTGGATCCAGTTCTGCGGCCAGGGCACCAGTCCGATCATCCGCAGTACGTCGCCCACCCGGCGCCGGAACCGGTCCTGCCCCATGCCCCGTTTGTCGGCCTTGAGTCCGCGCCAGGCCTCCAGGCCGTCGGCCAGCTGCCGGTTCCGCGGGCTGGCGGTCACACCCCTCGCCGCCCGCACCGCCTCCACCGCGTCCCGGCCCGTCCGGGAGGCGGTCCGGGCCGCGTTCACCATCGCCGGGAAGAAACGGGCGAAGTCGTCGCCGCGCTGCCCGTTCACCACGGGCAGCTCGAGCCCGGCTTCGGCCACGGTCAGGAACTCGACGGCCAGGACCTCGTCCTGATTCTCGATCAGGTCCAGGATGCGCTGCCGGTCCGCGTCCCGGCCGGGCAGCGCCCGCGCGCGCTGGCTCAGATCCTCGCGGAAGGCGCCGAGCCGGTCCGCGCCCTGCGCCGCCAGCGCGCGCAGCGGGCCGATGGTCAGGTCGAACCGGTCGTCGGCGGCGACCCGGAGCGGCCCGGCCCGTTCCGTCAGCTCGCGCGCGGTCGCGTCGTCGTAGACGGCCCGCAGCCGCGCGGCCACCCGGTCGACCGCGGTGAGCTCCTGCTGGTGCCGGTTCTGGGCGTCCCGCCGGCCGCGCGCTATCTCATCGTCGAGCGCCGCCTCGTCCAGCCCGTCGGCGGCCGCGATGACCTGGCGGGCCGCCGCCACGTTGCCGGCCTCGAGGTAGCCCTTCATCACCTGGAGCCGGTCCCGGCCCTGGAGCAGCTCGCGCACCTCGGCCAGGTCGGCGCCGCGGACGGGGAAGCCCCTGTGGTCCCGCGGGATCTCGTACAGGGGCTCGAGCTCGACCCGGATGAGATCCTCCACCGACGCCGCTTGCGCGACCGGGACGGCGGAACGAAGCCAGCCGGTCAGCTGCCGCAGGGCGGCGGCGCCGACGGAGGTGACCTCGGCGTCCTCGGGCACGAGCTCGAGCGCCCGGAAGAGCTCGGCGGCCGTCTCGAGATCCGTCGGCCGCGAGGACAGCCGGATCGCGGACCGGACGGCCAGCACGTTCGTGACCAGCTCGGCGACCTCCCGCAGCGAGGCGTCGAGCTTGGTCCACGCGCCGCCGACGATCGCCCGGCGCAACTGGGGCCTGGTACTGACCGCCTGATCGGCTTCGGTGATGATCCGGGCCCGGCTGTCGGCGGCCGACAGCTCCGTCGCGAGGTCCTCCAGGCGGGCCCACTTCCCGGGATGGGCCTCGACCGCGGCCGCGCCCACCCCCTCGGCCGACAGCTCCGCGATCGTGATCAGGGCCGCGCCCACGGGCTGATGCTCGCGGACGATGTAGTGCAGGACCTGCGAGGCCCGCTGCAGGTTAGCCTTGCTGTGGACCAGTGATTCCCGCAGTTTCAGCGCCTGGTCCCTGAACGCGGCCCACTCCCGCGGCAGGTCCCGATCCTGCCTGACCTCCGCCTCGGGGTCACGGCGGTAGCCGCGTTTGACCGCTTCGGCCGCCGCGTCGACGACGGCCCGGCTGCCGTTGCCGCCGAGCTCGGCGCGCTCGATGAGCGACGGCAACCCGACCGGCGAGTAGCCGAGGACGAGCCCGGCTCGCAACGCCGCCGCCAGAAGCACGCGGCACTCGTCGGCTCTGAGCTGCTCGACTTCGGCCTCGGCCGGGCTGAGTTCTGGGAGCTGCAGCTCCAGGGCCGTCGGGGCGCACGAGAAGGCGGCACACAGCAGCCTCAGCAGCCGCTGCCGGACCGGGCTTTCGCCGGCCGCTTCGGCGACGCAGACGGCGAGGGCGTAGCTGCGGCCGGACAGGAGCGTGGCTAGTACGGGCGGCTGGCCGAGGTCCCACGGGAAGTCGAGCTCGCGGAAGGCGGCGAGGGACTCGCCGGCCGCGGGGACGGTGCCGGGAGGCGCGGCCTGGCTCGGGGCTTCGGCGACGGGAGGGGGCTCTGCCGGAGGGGGCTCCGCGGGAGGGGGGTCTGCGGGAGGGGGCTCCGCCGGAGGGGGCTCCGGGGCGGGCGGCTCTTCGGGCGTGGGAGGTGCGAGGTCGGCGGTCGCGGCCTCGGCGGGCGGGGCGGCGCTATCCAGGACGGCGGCGGCCGCCTCCAATTGGGCGGCTGATTCGAATCCGGATCTGTCGAGGATGCCGGGAATGAGGTGATCGAGTCCCTGTTCCTGAAGCAGTCGCACCCCGCGCAGGGTGTCGTGAACCTTCTGATCGCGTTCGCGCGCCCCGTCGATCAGGTCCGACAAGGCCCGGCCGAGGTCATCGAGATTCGAGGCGGCGACGATTCCGGCGGCGTTCGACAGGTGCTCGGTCACGGACGCGGACCAGTCATCGAGGCGGCGGCCGACATTTCCGGCCGGCCTGCCCGACTCGATAGCGCCGATCGCCTCGCGAAGCGCACTGGTCAGGGCAATCCGGGCTTCCTGCAGCTCTTTGGTCCGGGCCAGGAGCGCAGGCCAGGAACGAATATCCGCAGCGCCGTCGCGGCGGCTCGCCGCCGCGCTCGGCGGGCCGCTCTCAGCTGCGACAGCCTGGAGTTCCGCCAGCCGGCCGGCGATCTCGCGGGCCAGCGGATCACTTCCCGCCGCGACCGCGGAAAGGAATATTTTCGCCCCTATTGAGCCGAATTCACGTCCGGCCGCCGCGGCGAGTTCAATAGGACCTTCGCCGGCATCATCGTCACGTTCGGCCGAATCCAGTGCATTTAGTATACTTTCGAGCCCCGTCCGGGCCAGGGTGGCGGTCAGCTGGTCATTATGGATAATCATCGCCGCCCGGAGGGCGGCCGGAACAGGAAGCTGTCCAGCACCGAGGCGTTCGATGTCCGCGCCGATCAACGTAGCCCAGCTGGCCATTAGTCCGGGAACTGCGCTAATGAGATCGGCTATCTCTTCGTCGGCGAGTGATGCCAACTGCAGTCGGCCAGCGCTATCGATCATCGGGCTCCCCTCCCGAGTGGGAGGATATGCCCGTCTATCTCTTAATGCCTGCGATTGGCGAACATTCCGCACCCAGGGCCCGTCCGCCGGGGCCCGACAGCGAGTCGTCCTGGGACGTCAGCCAGCGATAATGCGGCGGCTCACTTGACTTCAAGCGCTTGAGGTTTGGTTGGCTGCAGTCATGACGGCTTTCACCATCGCCGACGTCTCCCGGCGCAGCGGGCTCAGCGAGCCGACCTTGCGCTATTACGAGGAGGTCGGGCTGATCGGCCCGGTCGGCCGGGATGACCGCAGCGGGCACCGCCGCTACAGCCGCGAGGACATCGACACGCTCCAGATCCTGGCCTGCCTGCGCGCCATGGGCATGGGCATCGAGGACATGCGCACCTACCAGGCCAACCGGGCACGCGGACGGGTGGCCGCGGCCGAGCAGCGCGACCTGCTGCTGCGCCACGCCGAGCGCGTCGAAGCGCAGATCGAGACGCTGCGCACCCACCTGGACTACCTGCACGAGAAGGCGGCCATGTGGGACGCCCGCGACCGCGGTGACGAGCTCGCCGAGGTCGCGGCCTGGGAACGGATACGAATCGTGGTCGAGAAGATGGAGGTAGCGCGATGAGTCAGGTTCTGGTCACCGGCGGTTCCGGCTACGTGGGCACGCAGCTGATCGCGGCGCTGCTGCGGGACGGTACCGCGGTGCGCACCACGGTCAGGTCGCTCGATAGCGAGGCCGGATTGCGCAAGGCCGTTCGTCGGGGCGAGGCCGATGACACCGGCCTAGAGGTCGTGGTGGCGGATCTTATGGCTGACAGCGGCTGGCCCGGCGCGGTGGCCGGCTGCGCGGACGTCTACCACGTCGCCTCGCCGATGATCCAGGCGCAGGATCCGGACGAGGTGATCGCGCCGGCCCGGGAGGGCACGCTGCGCGTGCTGCGGGCCGCCCGCGACGCCGGAGCCCGGCGCGTGGTGCTGACCTCCTCGTTCGCCGCGGTGGGTTACACGCCCAAGCCGGGCGCCGAGTACGACGAGGCGGACTGGACCGACCCGGACACCCCGGGTCTGCCTCCCTACCCGCGCTCCAAGGCGATCGCGGAGCGCGCCGCCTGGGACTTCATCGAGCGCGAGGGGGCCGGCACCGAGCTGGTATCGGTCAACCCGACGGGCATCTTCGGGCCGGCCCTGATCGCGCAGGCGCGGTCCACGCTGCAGCTGATCAAGATGATGCTGGATGGGACGATGACCGTGGTGCCGCGCCACCGCTTCGGCGTGGCCGATGTGCGCGACGTGGCCGACGCGCACGTCCGGGCGATGGCCACGCCGGAGGCGGCCGGCCAGCGTTTCCTGGTGCTCGCCGACGGCCCGACGATCAGCTACGTGCAGCTGGCCCAGATCCTGCGCGACGGCCTCGGGCCGCTAGCCGAGCGGGTGCCGACCGAGGAAGCGCCGGGGGCCGAGCTGCCGGAGCTGGTCATTCATAACGAACGAGCCAAGCGCGTGCTCGGCGTCCGGCCGCGTCCGGCCGCGACCACGATCGTGGAAACCGCGCAGAGCCTGCGCGACCTCGGACTCCTGGAACAGCCGTAACCCCTGCGCGGAGGGGGCAGGAACGGCGCGGAGGGCAGCGATGGTGTGCCTGATCCAGCGCAAGCTCGCGCGGTGGACCTCCAGGCCGTGGTCCAGGGCCAGGCCCGGATGGCGGTCATCGAGCTGCCCGGCGGCCGCTGCGTATCCTTCCAGGCCCGCGGTGAACGCCGCGAGCGCGTCCTTGAGGTCGCCGAGGAAGCTGAGCACCTCCTCGCGTGACGACGCGTGTTCCATCATCACGAAGCGCATGAGGTGCAAGCCTAGGTCACGCGAGACCGTGGACACTTCCACGGGCGTGTGCAGCCAGGTGGCGTGGACCGCCCGGCCCGCCTGGGTCGACTCGTACACGCGGCGGTGCCGGGCCGATTCGCCGTCCCCTTCCAGCGCCTTGACCAGGCCCCGCGCTTCCAGGCGGCGCAGCGCCGGGTAGAGCGAACCGGAACTGGGCTGGTAGATGCCCATCGGGGTGGTGGCAAATATCCGCTTCAGGTCGTAGCCGGAGACCGGCGACATGCCGACCAGGCCGATCAGAATGTGCTCGAACGGGGTGAGCTGCGGTCCGGCCATGATCGGCAATCTACCTTGTGGTCATAGGTCGAATCGACCTATGCTGCGGAGGAAGCTAGGGAGGCATACCAGGCGAAAGGCACTTGCCGTGGACGCGAGCCCCGATACGCAGCCAGCCTCAGGAACCAAGCCGGAAATGGCAGGCCGGGTCCGCTCGGTCGCGAAAATCGTGATCATCGATATCGCTGCCCCGCTCGTCGCGTACTACCTGCTGCGCTCGGCCGGGATGAGCACGGTGACGGCTCTGGTGCTGAGCGGCGTGTTCCCCGCGCTGGGCGTGGCCTTCAGCGCCGTCCGGCACCGCCGTATCGACGTCGTCGGCGCCCTGGTCCTGGCCGGGATACTCGCCGGCACGGTGCTGGGCCTGGTCAGCCACAACGCCAGGCTGGTGCTGATGGAGGGATCGGTGCCCACGGTCATCTTCGGCCTGGGCTGCCTGGGCTCGCTGTGGACGCGGCGCCCGCTCATGTACGGCTTCGCCCTGGAATTCATAGGCCCGGACACCGCCAAGGGCCGCGAGATGACCAGCCTCTGGCAGTACGAGGGCTTCCGGCGCATCTTCCGGGTCATCACCGCTGTATGGGGCATCGGTTTCCTGCTCGAAGCCGCCCTGCGGGTCGTCATCGTCTACAACACCTCGACCAGCACCGCCCTGTCCCTGTCCAAGGTCACCCCCTACATCTGGATAGCAATCTTCGTGGCGTGGACGGTCGCGTACGGCAAGTACCAGGAAAAGAAGGGCCAGCGGATGATGGCCGCCGCCGCTGCCGAGGAACCTGGGTGACGCGGGCCTAGGCTGCTGGTTATGGAGGATCCGGAGGTTTATCTCCGGGCCGTGGCGGCTCCGCTGGCCCGGGCCCGGGAGGGCAGTCCGTATCCGGTCGCGCGGCTCAGCGTGGAGGCGGTGGCCAACGCGTTCGTGGTGCTCGGGCTGCTGCCCGCGGCGCGGGCCGAGGAGATCCTCGACGCGCAGCAGGCGGCGCTGGAGGCGGCCGGCTTCCGGGTGGGGCGGGAGATCGGGGAGCTGAGCATCAGCCCAGGCGCGCGGAGCCTGGCCGAGGCGCGGGCCGACGGCCTGGACCGGCCGCGGCAGCTTCCGCTGGCGGTCGGCGCCGGTCCCGTGCGCTGCCGGCTCCGGCGCCACGACCTCGCCATCACGTGGGCCACGCTGACCCCGGAAGGGATCCGGCTGAGCTATCTCGGCGACCCGCGGGACGGCGACCGTGAGGTGGCCAGCGCGCTCGCCCGGGAGGTCGCCGACGACATCACGGAGCTGTCGATCACCGACGACACCGGCGGGTCCTACCGGGTCCCCCGGGCCAACGCGCCCGGCAGCATCTCCGGGCGGTGCGCCGCGTCGGGCCAGACGCGCTGGTATCCCGAAGGCGACTTCCTGGCCGAGCCGGTCCGCGGCGGGGGTTCCGCCGTGCGCTGGCTCGAGCTTTCGGCGGGAGCGGAGTCGCCACCCGTTCGGTTCGAGGTTCCGGCGCCCGCCGCGGTGCCGACGGGGACGGCCCGGCCGCCCTGGCCGACGCCGGCCGAGTGCTACCTGGACCAGCTCGCCCCGCCGGCCCGCGAGTGGTCGATCGGCTCGTTCGAGACCGGCACGGTGGAACTCGACACCGCGGCCATCGTGGCCGCCGTGGCCGACGCGCTGCTCGCCGTCGGCGCGCTGCCGCCGGACAGCGCCCTGCTCGCCGGCATCGCGGAGCGGGTCCGGCCCGACTGGCGGCTGGTCCTGAACGACCGGCAGCAGGGCCTGATGGACCCGTGGACCAGCTCCGAGGTGACGAGCGACGCGGACCTGGCGGTCCGGCTCCCGCTCGGGCCGGCCACCGCCGTGCTGGAGCGCATCACGGCCCGCGAGGACATGGTGTCGGTCCAGCTGTACGGGCACCCCTGGACCTTCGAGGAGTCCTGGCCGCTGATCGCGCCGTGCTTCCGGGTCACCGCGGTCGACGACACCGGCGCGGAGTACGAAGGCGGGATCGGCAACGGCAGCTGGTCACCCGGGTACGAGGGCAGCGTCGCCGTCTGGTTCTCGCCTCCGGTCGGCCCGCGGGCCCGGCAGCTGCGGGTGACCGTCAGCACCCTGTGGGAAGCCGCCTGGGCGCTGGTCGACATCCCCGGCCGCTAACGGTCAGGCGGTCAGCCGGCCCGAGGATCTCCGTAGCCGCCGCACCCGCCGTCTTCGCCGATGCCGTCGCACAGCTGGATGGTGGTCGGGCCCGTCGTGGACGGGACCAGCAGGTGCGTGCATTGGTCGGCGGTGTTGCTGACGCGCGGCGATTCCGGGTCGATGCCGGGAATGTCGAAAACGGGCTGGCCATTGCGATCGGTGCTGGGGTCGGGCCAGTTCGGTATCCCGTGGGCGCGCATGCACCGGGCGAAGTTCAGCAAGCCGGTCATGATCTGCGGCACCTGGGCCGGGGCGGGCTGGAGCAGGTGGGCGCAGGCTAGCTGGGCGGCCTGGAACCCGGCCTGACTGACCCCCGCTTGCTGCGGGGTGACCTTCGGTACCCCTCCCCCGCTGGCCGGATCGGGGAAGTCGGGCACGCTGTGGGAGCGCATGCAGTGGGAGAAGGCGACGGCCTGGGAGCTGACGGGTCCGTCCGGGGGCGGAGATCCGCTGCAGGCCGCCAGCAGGGCCAGGCCGGCCGCCGCGATGAGCAGGGGGACAGGCTTCATGCCGGCAGTTCTATGCCGAACGGGGTGACATCACCCCTACCTGCCATGTTGCACGAATGTCATGGGGGCCGGCGCACAATAGCGGGATGCGGGTGCTGGTGGCGGAGGACCACGTGACGCTGGCGGGCCGGATCGCGCAGGGGCTTACGCAGGCCGGGATGGCCGTGGACGCGGTGCACGACGGGGCGGCGGCGCTGGAGGCGGCCGCGCACACGGACTACGACGTCATCGTGCTCGACCGTGATCTCCCTTCGGTGCACGGTGATCGGGTGTGCCGGGTGCTGGCTGGGGGCGGGCCGCGGATCCTGATGCTGACCGCGGCGGGCGGGGTCGAGGACCGGGTGGACGGGCTGGAGCTGGGGGCGGATGACTATCTGCCGAAGCCGTTCGTCTTCGCGGAGCTCGTCGCGCGGGTACGGGCGCTGGGGCGGCGCGCGCCGTCGGCGCCGCCGGTGCTGCGCGTGCGGGACCTGTGCGTCGACCGGGCCCGGCACCGGGCTAGCCGTGGCGGCGGGCCGGTGCCGCTGACGCGCAAGGAGTTCGGGATCCTGGAGATGCTGATGGCGGCCGACGGGGCGGTGGTCAGCGCGGAGGAACTGCTCGAGCACGTGTGGGACGCGCACGCCGACCCGTTCAGCAACATCGTCTCGGTGACGATGGCCCGGCTGCGGCGCAAGCTCGGCGACCCGCCGCTGATCGAGACCGTGGTGGGCAAGGGGTACCGGATGTTTCCGGTATGAGCCGACCGCGGCTGACCGTCCGGGCCCGGCTGACCCTGCTCTATCTCGGGCTGTTCGCGGTGGGCGGGGCTCTCGTCGTGACGGTCAGCTATGTGCAGGTGGCGCGGTTGCCGGCGCAGGTTCAGGGACGGGGCGGTTCGGCGCCTTCGGGCGGCGACCTGGCGGGGTTCGCGGCGCGGTGCCGGTCGGCGGAGGCTAGCGTCCATCCGGACGCGCGGGTCCTGGCCAAGTGCGCGGCGTACTTTCAGCAGGTGGGGGCGCAGGGGCAGCGTGCGCTCACGTTGTCGCATCTGCTGCGGTACTCGCTGATCACGGTGGCGGTGGTTCTGGTGTTGGCCGCGGTGCTGGGGTGGGTTTTCGCCGGGCGGGCGCTGCGGCCGGTGCAGCGGATCACGTCGGCGGCCCGGGCGGCGTCTTCGCACGACCTGTCGGCGCGGGTTCTGCCGACCGGTCCTCGTGATGAGCTGCGGGAGCTGGCGGAGACGTTCGACGAGATGCTGGGCCGGCTCCAGGCGGCGTTCGAGGGGCAGCAGCGGTTCATCGCCAACGCATCTCATGAGCTGCGGACGCCGCTGGCGGTCATGCGGGCGACGGTGGATGTCGTGCTGTCCGATCCGGACAGCACGGCCGGGGACCTGCGGGCGATGGGTTCGGACATCCGCGCGGCGGTCGATCACGCGGAGCAGCTCATCGGGGCGCTGCTGATCCTGGCGCGGAACGAGCGCGGGCTCACCGTGCGGGAGCAGGTTGACCTGGCCACGGTGGCCGAGGACGTCCTGGACGTCTTCGACCGTCCGGGCGGCCCGCGGGTGCACGCCTCGCTGGAGCCGGCGGTGATCTCGGGTGATCCGGTGCTGGCCGGGCGGCTCATCGCGAACCTGGCCGACAACGCCATCCGGTACAACCTCGCCGTTGGCGGCGAGGTCTGGGTGAGTACCCGCGCTGTCATGGGCGGCGGTGTCATGGGCGGCGGTGTCATGGGCGGCGGCGAGCTGACCGTGGCCAATACCGGCCCGGTGGTCGATCCCGCCGACGTGGGCCGCATCTTCCAGCCGTTCGAGCGGCTCAGCGACCGGACCTCCCACGACGGCTTCGGGCTGGGGCTGGCCATCGTGGCCTCCATCGCCGCGATCCACGGCGGTGCGGTTGACGCCTGTCCCCGCGACGGCGGCGGCCTGACGGTCACGGTCACCATCCCCGCTCCACCCGGTGGAAGGTTAGCCAGAGGACGGAGAGGGTGAGGGCGAAGACGGGGAGCCAGGCTAGGCGTTCGGCTATCCAGAGGGGGGTGGTCGGGGCGGTCAGGAGGCCGGGGACCTTTCCCGCTAGGAGGGCGAGGGAGCTGACGGCGACGAAGGCGGTCTGGTGCCAGAGGAAGAGGGTCATGGCGGACAGGTTGACCATGGCGATGGCGGCCCAGGCCAGGGGGCGGCGCATCCATCGGGCCAGGCGGTCGCGGAGGAGGAGGGCCAGGCCGGCCTGGGCGATGCCGAAGGTGACGGCGGCCAGGGTGGGCGGGTTCAGGTTGGAGATGTGGGCGCCGTTGACGCCGACCATGCTGGCCGGGTAGCCGGCCCAGGCGATCAGGGCGGCGGTGGCGGCGGCGCCGCCGGCCAGCATCAGGGCGGGGATCCGGCGGCCTCGCAGTGACCCGCGGGCCCAGGCGATGCCGAGGAGGTAGGGGACGAGCCAGCCGGCCGGGAGGTTGATCCAGCCGACCCAAGTAGGTCCGTGCAGGCCGAAGCGCAGCAGGTCGACGGCGGCGACCAGGGTGACCGGGAAGATCGCGGCCGACGCGCCGAACCGCCGGACCGCCTTGATGACGAGCGGAGTGAGGGCGGTCAGCCCCGCGTACACGCCCAGGAACCACAGCGGGCTGATGACCAGGAACAGCAGCGTGTGGATGGTCGCGGACGAGACGCCGGCCGCGATCAGGGCGATGGTGACCGGGATCCAGACGGCGACCAGGGCGACGATCGGACGGGCCAGCCGGACCAGGCGCTTGCGCAGCCACGGCAGGTATTCGCCGCGGTAGCTGCGCGCCGCCGAGTAGCCGCCGACCAGGAAGAAGACCGCGAGGGTCTGGAAGATCCAGGACAGCGGGGCCAGCCACGGCATCGAGGCCAGCGGGCTGTTGTCGCTCAGAGCGTGGTGCTGACCGGACACGAGCGCGGTGACCAGCCAGTGGCCGCCGATGACGCCGGCGATGGCCAGGGCGCGCAGGGCGTCGACGGCGCGGTCGCGGTGGGGCGGGGTGGAGGCGTCGATGTGGCGGGCGAACCGGCGGACCGGAGCCAGGGCGTCGAGGGCGGTCATCGGGTCACCGCCGCGGTGCGGCCCAGCGCGATGTCGGTCAGGTTGCGCAGCGAGGTCGAGCCCGGGTCCAGGTAGCCGCTGTGGCCGCTGTCACCGGTGGCGAAGACGTGAGCCCCGAAGCCGTTCGACATCGGGTCGGCGCCGAAGCCGAGGCCGAGCAGGTGGATGTGCGGGACGTACTCGATCGAGTCGCCGCTTTCCCGGCCGGCCCACACGCGGGCCGGGGTGTGCAGTTCGGCCACCGAGTTGGCGTCCATGCCGGGGCTGCCGAACACCGCGATGTCGGTGACGGGCAGGTGCGGCGCGGCCAGGCCGCAGACCACGGAGCCGTAGCTGTGGCACAGCAGCGCGACCTGGTCGCCGTGCCCGGCCAGCGCGGTGACCAGCGGCCGCAGCGCCTGGGCGCCTTGCCCGGCGTCGCCCGAGGTCATGACGGACGGGCTGAGCAGGGCCGGGGTGGGGTAGCCGAGCCAGGCGATGATCGCCAGGTGCTCCCCCGGGTCGAGCTGGCGCGCCTCGGCGGCCAGGGCCTCGGCGCCGCCGCCGGGGGACTCCAGGCCGCGGGAGAAGAACGTGGTCAGCGTGGTGTCGGAGCCGGGGACCAGGATCGCGACCCGATTCGCGGTGGCGAGGTCGCCGATGACCATGGCGGCGACGCCCTGGCCGTTCGGATCAAAGAAGAGGACGTGCTGGGGGCGCAGGCGGGTCAGCGCGGCCGCCAGCTGGGTATTGCCGTCGCGTCGGGCCGTGCGCTCGGCCTTGGTGATCGCCGTGGCGTCGGCCGTGTAGCGGGCGGCCAGCGCGCTGGCCGTCAGGGCCGGGGGGCGGCCGGCACCGGAGCCGTGCTGGACGGCCAGGCCGCGGCCGTGGTGCCGAACATGGCCGCGGCGACCAGCGGCGCGGCAGCCAGGTAGCGAAGTTTCATCGTGGCGTCCTTCCTGCGTGGTTCGCGTTCTGGGAAGGAAGCTACGGACGGCGGGGGCTAGCCGGCGTCGGCCTGACGGGGCGATTGCCGGCCTGCCTCGCAGGTATGACAGAGGTGGCTTGGCTGCGTGGCGCGGGGCCGCCGGCCGGTCCGGGGCCGGCCCTCCCCTACTGGGGTAGGGGGTCGCGGATACGCCGTGCGGGGGACGAGGTGGCGGGGGCGGCGCGCCTAGGCTTGAGGCATGGACACGAAGGCGGTGAGGAGGTTCGGGGCGACGTTCGTGACCGACACCACGAACCCGCCGACCCCGCGTCATCGCCGCCTGCGGCGCGGTCGATTCGACCTGGTCGAGGTCGTCGACGCGATCATCGCGCTGATCTGCTTCGCTCTCACCGACTCAGCGCTGGGCAACGCGAACGCCAGCCACCACGGCGGCCATTCGGCCGGCGCGCTGTTCCTGATCGCGTTCGTCGTCAGCGCGCCGCTCGCGCTGCGGACGCGGTACCCGCTCAGCGCGTGGGTGTTCTCCGCGGCCGCCCTGCTCTGGTCCAGCCTGGTCATCCCGCCGGGCTCGATCGGCGGACCGGACGTCCCGGTGGCGGGCGTGCTCGTCTACGCCCTGTGCCTGTACGCGGTGACGGTCCGGGCCCGGCCGCGGATCATCATCGCCGCGGGGGTCGCCACCGTGTTCGGGGCCGCGTTCGTCGACACGGCGGTAGTGCCGCAGGCCTTCTTCCTGGCCGTGGTGCCCATCCTGCTCGGCGTCGTGGTCCGGGTCCGGCGCAGCGGCGCGCGGCAGCTGGCCGAGCAGGAGCGCCGGCACTCCGGCGAGCGCGCGCTGCTCGAGGAGCGGCAGCGGATCGCGCGGGAGCTGCACGACGTGGTGGCCCACCACATGTCGGTGATCGCGATCCAGGCGGAGGCGGCTCCTTATAAGACCGTGGATCCGCCGGCCGAGCTGGTGGAGAGCTTCGGCGAGATCCGGGCGAGCGCGCTGGCCGGGCTGACCGAGCTGCGGCGGGTGCTGGGGGTGCTGCGGACCGGGGGGCAGGACACGACGCCGCAGCCGGGGCTGGATGAGCTGGATGGCCTGCTCGACTCGGCGCGCAGCGGCGGGGTGTCGGTGACCGTTTCCTGTAGCGGGGAGCCGGTGACGCTGCCGGAGGGGGTGGACCTGTCGGCGTACCGGATCGTGCAGGAGGCGCTGTCCAATGCGATGCGGCACGCGCCGGGATCGCATGTCCGGGTGGAGGTGGCGTACCGGGGTGATGATCTGGCGCTGGAGATCCGCAACGACGCCGTGGCCTCGGTCCTGGTGGGGAGCGGGGCCCGGGCGGCGGGGGGCGGGCACGGGCTGGTAGGCATGCGGGAACGGGCGACGATGCTGGGCGGGAGCCTGCAGGCGGGCCCGACCGCGGACGGGGGGTTTGGGGTGAGCGCGGTGCTGCCGCTGAGTTCTGCTGCTGAGGAGTCCGCGTCGTGACGATCCGGGTGCTGGTGGCCGACGACCAGGGGATGGTGCGGTCGGGCTTTTCCATCCTGCTCAACGCGCAGCCCGACATCGAGGTGGTCGGCGAGGCGGTCAACGGGCAGGAGGCGGTGGCCCGGGTCGCCGAGCTGGCGCCCGACGTGATCCTCATGGACGTCCGGATGCCGGTGATGGACGGGCTGCAGGCGACCCGGCAGATCATGGCGGCCGACGGCGCGCCGCGGGTGCTGATCCTGACGACGTTCGACCTGGACGATTACGTGTACGAGGCGCTGCGCTCGGGGGCCAGCGGGTTCCTGCTCAAGGACGCTTCGGCCGGTGAGCTGGCCGAGGCGGTGCGGGTGGTGGCGGCCGGTGACGCCCTGCTGGCGCCGGGGGTGACCCGGCGGCTGATCGCGGAGTTCGCGCGTCTGGGCGCGCCGCGGGCGGTCAACCATAAGCAGGTCGAGGACCTGACCGAACGGGAGACCGAGGTGCTGGGGCTGGTGGCCCGGGGGATGTCGAACGCGGAGATCGCCGGGCACCTGGTGGTGGCCGAGCAGACGGTCAAGACGCACGTGAGCCGGGTGCTGATGAAGCTCGGCTTGCGGGACCGGGCGCAGGCGGTGGTGTTCGCGTACGAGAGCGGGCTGGTAAGGCCGGGTGGGTAGGCCTGCTCGCCGCCGGGCCGAGGTGGCTTTCGCGGTGGCGGCCTGCGTGGCGCTGGCCGGGTACAACAACGTCGTCCGGCTCCGGCGGTGGTACCCGGTGGTGAACGGGTGCGCGGCGACGGTGGCGCTGGGGGCCGCTTTCGCCAGCGGGCTCGGGGCTGAGGAGCTGGGGCTGGGGCGGGACCGGCTCGGCGGCGGGGTCCGGTGCGGGGCGGCGGCGGCCTGGCCGGTGGTGGCGGCGTACGGGGCGGGGGTGCTGACGCCGGCGTTGCGGCCGCTGCTCCATGACCGGCGGGTCGCGGGGCTGAGCCGGGGGGAGCTCGCCTACCAGGTGCTGGTGCGGATACCGGTGGGGACGGTGGTGTGGGAGGAGGTCGCGTTCCGGGGGGTGCTGCAGGCGGGGCTGCGGCGGGTGCTCTCTGAGCCCTGGGCTACGGCGGCGGGTGCTTCGGTGTTCGGGCTGTGGCACGTTCGGCCGACGGCGGGGGCGCTGGAGGTTAACGGGCTGGCGGAGGGGCGGAGGGCCCGGGTTCTGGCGGTTACCGGGGTGGTGGCGGGGATGACGGGGGCGGGAGTGGTGCTGTCGGTGCTGCGGGAGCGGTCGGGGAGCCTGGCGGCGCCGGTGCTGGTGCACCTGGCGGCCAACTGCGTGGGGCCGGTGGCCAGTGCGGTGGCCCGGCGCGGGCACCGCACGGCGTGAAGATGTGGCCGAAACGTGGCATACGGCGCTGCAACGGCGAGCCGCGGCCGGACGTCTGAACGTGCATGACGAGAGCTGGGATGGCGGCGCGGCGCCGGTTCGCGGCGGTGGCGGGCGTGCTCATGGCGGCGGTGCTGGCGGGGTGCGGGCTGGCGGGGTGCGGGGCGGCGCGGCCGGGGCCGGTGACGCCGTCGTGGGAGCTGCCGGCGGTGACCGGCGGCGGGGTCCGTGCGCTGTGGCAGGGCCCGGCGTGGGCGGACCTGACGATCTCCGGTGGCCTGGTGCTCGGCGTCGAGCAGGACGGGCACACCGCGCAGGTCCACGCCGTCGCGGCCCTGACGGGCGCGCCGGCCTGGACGTTGGCTCTCCCGGCGTCGCTGCCGGTGGTGCTCGGCCTGGTGCCGGCCGGGGGCGTCGTGGTGGTGGAGGCCGGCCGCGGGCTGGATGACCCGGCCGGGGGCGCGGTCGTGACCGAGTACGTCGCCGTGGATGCCAGGACCGGCCATCAGGTGTGGACGGCCCCGGTCCGCGGCGGCAGCCATCCGCTTCCCGATGAGATCCCGCCGATCGCCGCCGCCGGGGACCTGCTGCTGACCGGCGACCTGGCCGGGGCGGTGACCGCCCGGGAGGTGGCCACCGGCGCGGTGGCCTGGCGTGACCCGCGCCCGGCGGCCTGCCGGGCCGCTCCCACCTCGGGCATGGAGAACGACAACGGCGGGCTCGGCGTCGCGGGGGACGGCTCGCTGGCCGTCGCCTCGTTCGACTGCGGGCCGGATGTCATCGTGCAGCGGCTGGATGCCACGACCGGCCAGCCACTGTGGTCCTGGACATCACCGGCCGCCGCTCACGCCTCGGTGCACCTGCCGACCACGGCGGCGGCTCGCGGCGGCGACGTGGTCCTGCTCACCGGGGCGATCGGCCCCCAGCCGGCCGCGGCGCGGTTCACGGCCAGGCTGCCGCACCCCTACCCGTGGCCCGCCCGGCTCGGCCCGGCCGACGGGGCGAACATCGTGCTCGCGCTGGACGCCGCCGATGGCCACCCCCGGTGGAGCGAACGCGGCGGCCAGCAGGTGACGCTCGCGCCGGCCAAGGGCGCCGTCTGCGAGGTGGTCAGCGCCGGCCTGGAATGCCGCGACGACACGACCGGCGCCGCTACGCTGCCCGACCTGGTGACCGGCCCGAGCACCGGCGGCACCCCGATGGCCGGCATCAGCGGGAGCGTCGCGCTCGTCACGGCTGAGCCGCCCCGGACCGGTGAGGTCACGCTGCGCATCGTGAAGATCCGCGGCGGCGCGACCGCCGCCCAGGCCCGGCTGGCGATCGGGACGGACGGGAACGGCGCGAACGTCCAGGTCGACCCCGCCGCGGCCGGATCACTCCCCGGCGGAGCCGCCTTGCTGCTCATCGACCGTATTGACCAGAGCAGCAGCTCGGTTCTCGCGCTCCGCGTCCCAGGAACCCAGTAGCGCGGTGAGCCAGCGGGGCTGGGGTTACCTGTACTGCAGGGTTTGCTTCGGGTTGACGCCGTAGGTTTCGCGGTAGTAGGCGCTGAACCGGCTGGTGCTGGAGAACCCCCAGCGGTAGGCCACGGCGGTGACGGTCTCCTGGCCGAGGCCGGCGTCCACGAGTTCGCGGTGGGCGCGGTCGAGCCGGACCGTGCGCAAATAGGCCGTCGGGGTGGTGTCCAGTTCACGGCGGAACGCCAGCTGGATGGCGCGGACGGTGACGCAGGCCGCGGCGGCGATGTCGGCCACCGTGATGTCCTGGTCGGCGTGCTCGTCGATGAACGCGGTGGCGCGGCGCACGGTCGCGGTGGAGGCGTCGCGCCGGTCACGGGGAGCCGCGGGGGCGTGGGCGGTGTTGGGGAACACGGTCAGCGCGGTGGCGGCCAGCAGCCGGGCGGCGCTGGTGATGACCAGCGGGCTGAGATCGGCGTCGGGACTGGCGAGCAGGTCATCGACATACCGGGTGACGGCGGACCACTGGGCCCGGGCCGCCGCGCTGGCCGGATGAGGGGACAGGAAACGCACCGGGGCCGCTGTCCCGGGCTCGGTCCCGGCCACGGCGTGGAGCAAAGGCAGGGGCAAGATCACGTTGCGGTCACGCAGGCCGTGGGTACGGACCGTGAGGCCGGTGGACTGGATGCTGCCGATGAGCACGTCGCCGGGCTGGTAGCGATCGATGTCCTGGCCGCGCTCGACCTGCACGGCGCCCTGGATCACGGTGCTGATGATCACCTGATCCGAGGGGTCGAAGGCGAAGGTCAGGTCGGCGGGCAGGGCCACGTCGCTGACCGCGAACGCTCCCGTCTCGGTGCGGCTGATGGCCAGGACGGGGCTCCCGGCCGGAACGCTGGCCATCAGCAGCCGGCTGCTGTAGGCCCGGCCCAGGAACTCCCTGGCCTCGGCCAGGTCATCGGTGGTGAACTCGGTCCGGTCCATCAGGTACGCAGGGTCCGGCCGGGAGTCTCACCGAACCGGCGCTGATAGGCGGCCGTGAACTGGCTCGGGCTGGCCCACCCCCACCGGCGGGCCACCGTGGCGACGGTTACGCCCGCGGCCGGGTCGGCGTCCCGCAACTCGGTGTACGCGCGCTCCAGCCGGGCCTGCCGCAGGTATCCCACCGGGGTGGTGTCGTAGTAACGGCGGAACGTGGACTGCAGGGCCCGGCCGGTCACCCCGGCCGCCGCGGCGATGTCGGCCAGGGTGACGGGCTGGTCGGCGTGCGCCTCGATGAACGCCGCCGCGCGGCGCACCGCGGCCGACGGCACCCAGCCGGGGCTGGCCACGTGCAAGCCGGTCATGCTGGTGTTCGGGAAGGTATCCAGCATGACCGTGGCCGCCATCCGGGTCAGCTCGTGTGCCATCAGCGGGCTGATCTGCGTGTTTCCGGAGGTGACCAGCTCAGCGCAGACGAACTTCGCCGTGCTGGCCCACATGGCCTGCTGTTCCAGGGAGACGGGTGTTACCGCCTCGAACCGCAGGTCGGTCGCGGGCAGGCCGGTCCGTTCCTCGGCCAGGGATCTCGCCACCGGCCACGGAACCCGCAGCAGCGCGTACCCAGCATTGTGCTGGAGGACCACGGACGGCAGTTCGGCGGGCACCATGAACGCTCCGCCGCGAGCAAAGCACAGCTCTTCCCGGGCCGCGGTGATAGCCCCGGAGCCGTGGGTGACCGTGACCGCGGTCGGCGCGTCCGCGGGCTCGAGTATGGCGTCGTACTCGAAGCCGCCGTAACGGAGCAGGCCCGCCTTCAGCCCGTTGACCGTGGCCGAGCGCACCTTGCCATCGACCCGGGCCGGGTCGTCGCAGCGGAACAGGGCGGCGTGGTCGACGTAGAGCCGCCCGACCAGGTGGGCGATCAGGTCCATGTCCTTGGTCACCAGCTCGGTCCGCTCGACTGGTGTCTCCGGGGCGGGCGGTCTGCCTGTCATCGTGGGCACCTCCCTTCGCAGCCGTCACTTTGCGAGGTCACATGTACACGAAGAGATTATCTCGCGAGCGGACGGCCGGCCGCACGATCGCACTAGGCGATGACTTGAGGAAGCGGGACATCGCGCGGGCCGCTGGTGAGGCCGGCGAGCTCGGCCAGCTGTTGGTCGTCGAAGTCGCCGGCGACCTTGATGGTGACCCGGACCTGCTCGTAGCCGGGGCGGATGCTGCTGTCGAGGCCGAGGAAGCCGTGCAGGTCCAGGTCACCCTCGAGCGTGCATTCCAGGGCGTCGAGCGCGATGCCGCGGGCGGCCGCGTGGTAAGCGATCGTGCCGGTCAGGCAGGCCGCCAGGGCGTGCAGGAGGGTCGGCCTGGACCGCGCCGATCGTGGCGGAGAGGCGGTCGAGGTCGACGCCGTTGACGGTGCTGGTGACGGACATGGTGGACTCCCCTGCTACGTGGAGCGCCGCGTCTTCCCCGGCGGCTGCTTCTTCGCGGCTACGGCGCTGGAGATGGGCGCCCGCCCCGGGCCGGTCAAGGAAAGGGTCGCCGCCATCCAGTCCGGTTTCACGGCACTGCTCCGGTCCTTCGCCGTCACCGCGGTCGAGCAGGGCGAGCTTCCCGCCCGGGAGGACCCCGACGGGCTCGCCTTCGAGCCGCACGCGATCCTGCTGGGCGCCGACACCAAATTCGTCCTGCACGACGATCCGGCCGTCCTGGACCTAGCCCGCCGGGTCGTCCGCCGGCGCCTAGGACTAGACAGCAGCGTGTCCTAGCCGTTCCCGTAACATTCTGGACCAATGGTTGTGGCAACGTCATTGCTCTATCCATGACGTTGCCACAACCATTGGGGGTCGGAACGGGGTTAGGCGTCGCGGCGGGTTAGGGCCCAGGCGCCGGCGGCCAGGGTGGCTAGGGTGTACGCGCACAGCAGGGTGAAGAGCAGGGCGGCTGGCAGGGTGTGGGCTAGGGGCTTGACGGCGGTCATCACGTTGGCCATGGCGTGGGGCAGGAAGTTCTGCGACGCGTCCTGCAGGGTCTGGCTGAAGAACAGCAGGGGCAGCACGAACAGCACCCCGACCAGGGCGCAGATGGCGCCCGCGGTGTGCCGGACGAGGGCGCCGAAGGCCAGGCCGATCAGGGCGATCAGGGCCGGGTAGGCGCCGGCCAGCAGCACCGCGCGCAGCACGCCGGGCTGGCCCAGCGTGGCGTGCGGGGCGGGCGCCGGCAACGCGGACTGGCCGGCCAGGAAGGCCGCGAAGGCGGCGAGCTCCCCCGCGGCCAGCGTGACGGTTCCTAGCACCGCGGCCTTGGCGGCGAGCACGAGCGAGCGCCGGGGGGCCGCGGCGAAGGTGGCGCGGATCATCCCGGAGGAGAACTCGGTCGTGATCGCGAGCACGCCCAGGGTGCCGGTCAGCAACTGGCCGAGCACCAGGCCGATGAAGGTGTCGTGCACCGGGTCGAACGCGGCCCGGTCGGCGGCGGACAGCCGCGGGAAATTTTCGTGGCTGAGCGCGAGCACGGCCAGGCCGATCAGGGCGACCATGAAGAGGGCCAGGATCCACCAGGTGGAGCGGACCGTGCGGAGCTTGTGCCACTCCATCCGGACGATGCTGGTCATGAGATTCTCCCTGAGTAGTCGGTGGCGCCGTCGGTCAGCTGGAAGAAGGCTTCTTCCAGGGAGCCGCTGCGGGCGGATAGCTGGTGGACGGTGGTCTGCGCGAGCAGGCGGCCCCGGCCGATCACGATGAGGGCGTCGGCGGTCTGGGCCATTTCGCTGATGAGGTGGCTGGAGATCAGGACCGTGCGGCCCTGGGCGGCCAGGTTCTGCAGCAGGGTGCGGATCCAGCGGATGCCTTCGGGGTCCAGGCCGTTGACCGGTTCGTCGAGCAGCAGGACCCCGGGGTCACCGAGCAGGGCGGCGGCGAGGCCGAGGCGCTGGGACATGCCGAGCGAGAACTTCCCGGCCCGGCGGTTCGCGGCCTGCTCCAGGCCGGTGAGGGCGAGCACCTCCTCGACCCGGGCCCGGCCGATGGCGTTGCTGGCGGCGAGCGCGGTCAGGTGCGCGCGGGCGGTGCGTCCGGGGTGGAACGCCTTGGCCTCGAGGAGCGCGCCTACTTCGCGCAGCGGCCAGCGCAGGTCGGCGTAGCGGTGGCGGCCGATCCTGACCTGGCCGGCGTCGGGGCGGTCGAGGCCCATGATCATGCGCATGGTGGTGGACTTGCCCGCACCGTTCGGTCCGAGGAAGCCGGTGACGGTGCCAGGGCGGACGTCGAAGGTCAGGCGGTCCACCGCGAGGGTGGACCGGTAGCGCTTGACGAGCCCCCGTATCTCGATTGTCGTCATGCGGGCAACTCTTCCGCGGCGGCGCCGCCGGGTCACCGGAGCGAGCCGGACACCTGGGGTAGGGCAGGCCCTACCTTTTAGGCGCGCAGGTAGGCGAGGACGGCGAGGACGCGGCGGTGCCGGTCGTCGTCGGGAGGCAGGCCGAGCTTGGCGAAGATGTTCCCGATGTGCTTCTCGACCGCGCTGGCGGAGAGCACGAGCCGCCGGGCGATGGCCGGGTTGGAGTGGCCTTCGGCCATCAGGGCCAGGAGTTCCCGTTCTCGTTCGGTCAAATTTTTCAACGGATCGTCGCGGCGCTGGGCGGTCAGCAGCTGGGCGACGACCTGGGGGTCGAGCACGGTCGCGCCCCGGGCGACCCGGTCGAGGGCGTCGAGGAACTCCTCGACCTTGGCCACCCGGTCCTTGAGCAGGTAGCCGACCGCGCCGGAGCCGTCGGCGAGCAGGTCGCCGGCGTAGGAGGCCTCGACGTACTGGCTGAGGACCAGCATGGGGGCGCCGGGCCGGTGCTCGCGCGCGGTGATGGCCGCGCGCAGGCCCTCGTCGGTGTGGGTCGGGGGCATTCTGACGTCGACGACGGAGACGTCCGGGCGGTGCTCGAGCACCGCCTCGACCAGGGCCGGGCCGTCGCCGACGGCGGCGACCACCTGGTGGCCCTCCTCGGTCAGCAGGCGGACCAGGCCCTCGCGCAGGAGGACGGCGTCGTCGGCGACCACGACCCTTAGCGGCATGGCAGCTCCGCGGTGACCGTGGTGGGGCCGCCTTGCGGACTGGTGACCTTTAGCCGGCCGCCGACGGCACGGACCCGGTCATCGAGGCCGCGCAGGCCGTGGCCCTTGTCCAGGGCCGCGCCGCCTACCCCGTCGTCGGTTACCCAGGTCTGCAGGGTTCCGTTCTGGTGTTTCAGCCCGATCGCGCAGCGGCTCGCCTGGCTGTGCTTGGCCACGTTGGCCAGGGCCTCGGCGACGACGAAGTAGGCGGCGGTTTCGACGGCCGCGTCCAGCCTGTGGCTCAGCGGCCCGGCCTCGAGCTCGGCGGGCACGGTCGAGCGCCCGGCCAGGGCGGTGAGCGCGGCGGGCAGGCCGCGGTCGGTGAGAACGGGCGGGGCGATGCCGCGCGACAGGGCCCGCAGTTCCTCCAGGGCCTCCTGGGTCTGGGCGATGGCGTCGGCCAGCGCCTCGCGGGCCGCTTCGGGCCTGCTGTCGAGGTGACGCTGGGCCCGGCCCAGCTCCATGGCCAGGCGGACCAGCCGCTGCTGGGGCCCGTCGTGGATGTCGCGTTCGAGCCGGCGCAGGGCGGCCGCCTCGGCCGTCACCGCGGCGACGGTCTGGGCCCGGGCGCTATCTCGTTCCTGTTCCAGGCCGCTGATCCGGCGGTGCAGCGCGGAGGTGTCCCACAGCAGCGCCTGGCCCAGGCCGGCCTGGGCGGCGACGAACGCCCGGGTCAGCAGCGGCAGGGTCAGCAACAGCAGCAGGCCGAGCGTGGTCCCGAAGGCGTACCGCGCGGCCGGCGACGTCAGTCCCAGGCTGATGCCGATATGGGTCTGGGCGCTGCCCGCGTACAGGGTCATCGGCCGCAGCGTCCCGACCGACGTGAACTGCGCCCGCAGGGCGACCGTGCCGGTGGCCAGGGCGGCGAACCACCACAGCGCCGTCACCACCGCGGTGACCAGGGCGACCGGGAGCACCGCGACCGCGTGCGCCACGTCGAGCCACAGCCCCGGGTCGGACGCGGTGATCTCCTTGGGCCGCGGCCGGCCGCCCTCGGCCGCCTTCGCGGCCAGGGAGCGGACGGTGGCGATCCGCCAGCGCTCCAGGTCGGCGAACCAGCGCGCCGGGGCCAGGGCGCCGGCCGCGGACCGCGACGTGCGGGGCCGCAGCGAGCCGAGCGTGGCCAGGCACAGGCCGCCGAGCACCAGCAGCAGGCCGGCGGCGGCGATCACCGGCGCGGTGAGGAGGTACAGCGACTCGACGAGCGTGCGGCGGGCCGTGCGGACGACGAAGCTGGTCCCCTGACGCCATCGGCCCCTGACCGCCAGGGGCAACGACTCAGCCATGATCACCAGGGTAATCTCCGGCATCCCCGCCGCGAACGGTCATGTCTTGGCGTAGGTGAGATGCACGACGCCAGCTACGATCTTCCTCATTGGTGGTCTCCCGCTGTGGCGGCCGGCTCCCTAGTCCGGCCTGCTGCTGGCGCTTCGAACGGGGACCGGCCAGATGGACACGACGGCGGAGAAAATTTCTGGAGGTCTGACGATGCGTTTCCTGATGACGGTCAACGGCGGCGGCCGCCCGCCGGACGAGCAGCTCTACGCCGACATGGGCCGGTTCGTCGAGGAGCTGACCCGTGCCGGGGTGCTGCTGGCCACGGGCGGCCTGGACCGCGGCACGCACGTGACCGCGTCCGGCGGAGACATCACGCTGACCGACGGGCCGTTCACCGAGTCCAAGGAGGTGATCGTCAGCTTCGCGCTGCTCGAGGTGCGGTCACCGGACGAGGCGCTGGAGCTGGCGAGGCGATTCTGGAAGCTGGTCGGGGACGGCGAGGGGGATATCCGCCAGGTGTTCGGCCCCGAGGGTTAGCTCTGTGACGGCGGGGACCGCGGCGGCGCACCGGGCGATCGAGGCGGTGTGGCGGCTGGAATCGGCCCGGATCATCGCGGGCCTGGCCGGGCTGCTCAGGGACGTCGGGCTGGCCGAGGAGCTGGCGCAGGACGCCCTGGTCGCCGCGCTGGAGCAGTGGCCGGCCGACGGCATCCCCGCCAATCCGGGGGCGTGGCTGATGCTGACCGCCCGGCACCGGGCCATCGACCGGATCCGGCGGAACGAACGGCTGGCTTCCAAGCTGATCCTGCTCGGCCGCGAGCTGGACGCGGTGACCTCGTCCGAGCTCGACGACGTCCTGGACGAGAGCCGGATCGACGACGACCTGCTGCGGCTGATGTTCGTCGCCTGCCATCCGGTGCTGCCGACCGAGGCGCGGATCGCGCTGACGCTGCGCCTGCTGGGCGGGCTGACCACCGAGGAGATCGCACGCGCGTTCCTGGCCTCGGGGCCGGCGATCGCCAAGCGGGTCGTGCGGGCCAAGAAGACGCTGGCGGACCGGCGGGTGCCGTTCGAGGTGCCGTCGGCGGCCGAACGGCCAGGCCGGCTGGCCTCGGTGCTCGAGGTCATCTACCTGGTGTTCAACGAGGGCTACGCGGCGATGGCCGGGGACGACTGGATGCGGCCTTCGTTGTGTCAGGAGGCGCTGCGGCTCGGCCGGGTGCTGGCCGGCCTGATGCCCGACGAGGCCGAGGTGCACGGGCTGGTCGCGCTGATGGAGATCCAGGGGTCGCGGCTGGCGGCCCGGCTCGACGCGGACGGCCTGCCGGTGCCGCTGCCGGAGCAGAACCGGGGCCGCTGGGACCAGTTGCTGATCAGGCGCGGGTTCACCGCGCTGCTGCGAGCGCAGGAGCTGGGCGGGGCGCCGGGTCCTTACGTGCTGCAGGCGGCGATCGCGGCCTGCCACGCCCGGGCCCGGGACGCGGCCGAGACGGACTGGGAGCAGATCGCGTTGCTGTACCGGGCGCTCGGGGCGGTGGCGCCTTCACCGGTGGTGGAGCTGAACAAGGCGGTGGCGGAGGCGATGGCGTTCGGTCCGGAGCGGGGGCTGGCGGTGGTGGACGGGCTGGCGGGAAAGACGGCGCTGGCGGAGTACCACCATCTGCCCAGCGTGCGGGGCGATCTGCTGGCGCGGCTGGGACGGGACGCGGAGGCGGCGGCGGAGTTCCGCCGGGCGGCGGGGCTGACCAGGAACGTTCCGGAGCGCACGGTGCTGCTGCGGCGGGCGGCCGCGTGCGAGGCGCGGACGGGTCGGTGAAGTTCCCGGCCCGGGCGGGCATGACCGGCGAACTGGCGGGCAGAAGTGGAGGCCAGATCCGGTCCCGCTTCCGGGTGATAATGGCTGCCACGGCCGTTGGCCTGGGCAAACGTGGCGTGTGACGGGAGAAAGATCATGAGTGGCGCTCTGGACATCGAGGTTCGCGACGAACGCGGCGTCGTGATCGCGGCGGTCGCCGGGGAGATCGACGTCTCCAATGTGGCCCAGCTGCGGGAGCGCCTGTACGAGCTGGCGGACGACGGCGGGACGCTGATCGTGGACCTGAACCGGGTCGAGTTCATCGATTCGGCCGGCCTGGGAGCGCTGGTCGGCACGGCCCGGCGGGCCGCCGAGCACGGCGGCAGCCTGCTGGCGGTGTGCGCTCAGCCGCAGCCGCGCCGGCTGCTGTGGATGACCGGGGTGGACAAGCGGATACCGCTGGCGGCGACGGTGGCCGGGGCGCTGATGTTCCAGGAGAAGTCCGGCGGAAGCTCGGGCACCCCTTAGACGGGCATATGGTGCCAACCTCGTAGGCTGGGACTATTGACTACGACGACGAGCTGCGGCGGCACAACGAGGTCCTGCGACGGGCGTATGGCGTCCAGCCTCGTGAGCACGTGCTGGACATCGGCTGCGGGAGCGGGCAGACGACCCGTGAGGTCGCGCGCATGGCCTCGGCGGGCAGCGCGCTCGGGATTGACATCTCTGCGGCTGCCGTCGAGCGGGCGCGTGAGCTGGCCGCGGCGCAGGGAGTAGGCAACGTCACGTTCGAGCAGGCCGATGCGCAGGTCTGCCGCTTTCCGCGGGAGCGTTTCGACCTGGCGATCAGCAGGTTCGGCACGATGTTCTTCGCTGATCCGGTGACCGCGTTCGGCAACATCGGGCGGGCGCTGCGGCCGGGCGGGCGGCTGGTGATGATGGTCTGGCAGGCTGACGACCGCAACGAGTGGCACCGGGCCATCCGGCGGTGCCTCGAGGGGTCGGCGGCCGCCGCTGCCGCTGCCGCTTCGGCTTCGGCTTCGGCTTCGGCGGGACCGGATCCGTTCTCGCTGGCTGAGCCGCCGGTCGTGACCGGGATCCTGGAGGGTGCGGGGTTCGCCGACGTGGCCTTCACGGACGTCCGTGAGCCCATGTACTTCGGCCCGGACGTGGCCACCGCGCTGGAGTGGGTCCGTGGTTTCGCGTGCACCAGGGAAGCGCTCGACCGCCTGGATCCCGACGACGCCGCACGCGCGCTCGGGCGGCTGCGGGTGACGCTGGCCGAGCATAACGGCGGCCGGGGGGTCAGGTTCAACTCCCGCGCCTGGCTCGTCACCGCTCGGCGCTAGCGGCCGGGCAGAATGGCTGGATGGATCTTGGGTTGCGGGACAGGGTTTACCTGGTGACCGGGGGCAGCCGCGGGCTTGGGTTCGCCGCGGCGCGGGCGCTGGTGGCGGACGGGGCCCGGGTGCTCAGGATCGCCACCGACCGGGTCCGCGAGCTCGATGCCCTGCGCGGCGATCCCGACGAGGTGCGGGCCCGGCTGTCCGAGCGCATCCCGCTGCGCCGGTACGGGGAACAGGAGGAGTTCGGGCGGACCGCCGCGTTCGTCCTGTCCCCCGCCGCGTCCTACGTTACGGGCGCGATGATCCCGGTCGACGGCGGCGCCATCAGCTCGATCTAGCCCTGGCTCCCTCGCACGACACGAGTCAAGCGTTACGCCGCTGCGCGCCGGACGCCGGCGGTCGCGAGGCCGCCGGCGCGGGCCGTGGCGGCGCGGGCCTTGGCGGCCAGGATGGCGGTGCGGCCGAGCAGCATGGCGATGGAGACGAAGATGAGGCTGTCGGTCAGGGCACCGACGGTGACCTGGTTGGCCACCATCCAGCTGCCCAGCTGATCGCTGAAGACATGGCTGGCGCCGTAGGTGAAGTAGATGCGGCCGGCCACGACCACGACCCACACCAGGGCATACGGCAGGCCGGCCCAGGAAACCGCGCGGGCCGCCTGGCGGTCGTACTCGACGTGCAGCAGCGCCCCGGCCAGGGCGCCGAGGACCACGCCGGCCGCCAGCCCGGCGAGTTCCAGGAGCAGGCCGTGTCCGGAGGAAGCCGCGCCCTTGAAGAAGAACGGGATGATGATGGCCGCCGCGATGACCGGGCGCAGCAGCCGCATCGGAGTGACCTTGCGGCGGCCCAGGTCAGCGGTGAGCACGATGGCCAAGATGACGAGGTTAAGGATCCATACACTGGCGTCCACGAAGAACTCCCTAGTCAGGCCCTCCAGCGAGGCACGGCCCCCGCCCAGTCGCGCCTCGCCATGCGGAAATAGACTATAAGTCGAATCGACTCATTGGAAGGGACAATGACGTCTTCTCACGTGGCGGCTCCCGGCGGGGCGGGGCGTCCGCTGACCGACTTCGAGCAGGTGCTGCTCGGCGTCATCGCCGACGAGCCGCGTTCGGGGTACGGGCTGAAGAAGATGTTCAGCTCCTCGCCGGCCAGCGTGTACCAGCCCAGCCCGGGCGCGTTGTACCCGGCGCTCCGGCGGCTCGAGGAGCGCGGCCTGCTGCGGGTCGAGGAGCAGGTGTCCAGCGGGCGCCGCGCGCTGCACCTTTACCGGGTGACGGAGGCCGGTCAGGCGGTGTTGCTGGAGTGGCTCCGGCGACCGGTGGTCCCGGAGACGGTGGGGGCGGAGCTGGGGCAGCACCTGATGCGCTTCTCGCTGATGGAGAAGTACCTGGAGCGCGCCGAGGTGATCGCGTTCCTGGCGGACCTGGGCCAGGCCCTGGACGGGTTCGTCCGCGGGATGGAGCAGTTCACCGCCTCGCGGCAGGAGGTACTCGGGGAGCACGCGCTGCTGGCGGTGGAGCACGGGATAGCCGTCCACCGGGCCAGCCTGGAGTGGGTCGGATCGGCGATGGCGGCGCTGGGCGAGACGCCGCCGCTCGCCGCCCGCCGGCCGCAGCTCGACCTCTTCGGCTGTTAGGTCCCGGGCCGCAGGCCGAGCCACTGCTCGGCGCCCCAGGCTTCGAATCGCTCTACCTCGGTGAAGCCGAGCCTGGCGGCGAGGCGCATGGAGCGGGCGTTGGCGGTCTGGGTCTTGAGCACCACCGGCTCGCCGGGAAGCGCGTGGTCGAGCCAGTCGAGGGCCGCGGCGCACGCCTCGGCCGCGTATCCGAACCCCCATGTGTGCGGCAGGAACATGTAACCGAGCTCGGCCTTCCCGGCACCGTGCTCCGTTGCCCTCTTGAGGATGACCTGGCCGATCGGCTCAGGCGGCCAGGCGACGGCTCCCAGGTCGGGCATGCGCGCAGGTTAACAGACGGCGTACGGTGGCGGCCTTCGCGGCGAACTGCGGATCTGCTTTTGTACAGCGTGACGACGGCCGAGCAGCTGTCCCGGGCGTGACGGGGCCGCCGAAGCGGAACTCGTCACGCCCGGGACGCTCAGCGACGCGGCTTACGGGGCCACGATGTAGCGGTAGGACGGATTAGCGGGGTAGTTCGCGTTGCGGATATGGCCCGTCGGACTGCCGGCGGTGCCGTCGTAGTTTTCCTCGTTGACGTTGAGCGTGATCGCCCCGGCGCTGTTCTGGGAGATGCTGTTAACCCAGCCGACGTGGCCCGCGTAGTTGGTGGCGGTAGCCGGGAAAACGACGATCGACTTCGCCATCGGGACCGAGGTGACGGTATAGCCGTTCTGCGCGGCGGTGGTGGACCACTGGGCTGCGTTGCCGGACCACAATGGCCAGTATCCGGTGTAGGCGTGCCAGTTGTTGTACGCGCCTTCCGTGCACTGAAGGTGGATACCCAGGTTGTGATTCGTGGTATGGCCCTTCGCAGCGTAAGAGCAAGAACCTGTGCCGGAGCAGAACGCGTTGATCGTGCTCGACCCGGCCACCGACCGGTACGGCGAATTGTTGCTCGATCCCCACGACGCCGGGCTGCCTCCGCAGCCGACATGCAACTGGACATTGCTCGGGAGATTCGTGCTGACAGCGGCGCTGTAGGTGCTGTCCGACGCACTGGTTATCATGTGCTGCCAGTTCGCGAACTTCGAGCCGCCGCCGGTGGATTGCACCCACACCCCGACGACAGCGCCGCTGTTACAGTGGACGACGCCGCTGATCGTTACCGATACCGTGGCTGACGCCGACGGCTGATTGAGTACGACCAGCGCGGCCGTCGCGCCGACGGCCATCAGCCACCGCAGGGGCACCTTAATCTTCCGGAACATCAGCTTCCCTTCCTGGTGCCTGCCGGCGTCGTTCTCATTAATTTGTGTAGGACATGCAGCTTTCGCTGAAGCATTCGTGGCACCTGCGATCCCCCTATGACGGACCTCCCCAAAAGTTTTACCTGCAGCATGTACTGGCTGTTAAGTACGACGCATCGGCGCGGGTACCGGATTACGCGGTTGCTTAAAAATAAAACTCCGGGGTGTGCATTCACTGCGGCCTGCACTAAATGCCCGATTTTGGAATTGCGGCTGCCTTATGGGGTGGCGTAGCGGGTGAGCAGCGGGATGAGGACCTGGGCGTCGGGGCTGCCCCAGCCGGTGACCGGGTCCCAGCCCGGGGCGGGCCGGTAGCCGGTGATCGTGGTGGGGGGAAACTCGGCGGTGTTGCTGGGGCCGGCGGTGATGTCGTGGAAGGCCTGGTGGTACTGCGGGCTGCGGGCGATCTGGTAGATGGCGGGATCGACGAAGCCGAGGTGGCGGTGGGCGTACTGGTCGGCGAGGGCGATGAGGCCGGCCCACAGGGGCGCGCTGGCGCTGGTGCCGGCGTGGCCGCTGAGCGTGTAGCCGCCGTCGGCGTTGGCGGTGATGAGCGCTATCCCGGTGACCGAATCGCCGTCGGCGGCGACGTCGGGGAGGCCGCGCATGTCGCTGATACCGGGGACGTTGTCCTGGTAGGAGGGCTTGCGGAAGAGGTGGCTGAAGCCGCCGCCTGAGGCCTGGAAGGCGTTGCCGGGGCTGCCGTCGGGGAGGCCCCAGGCGGTCTCACTGGTCCAGGCGCCGGTGGGGTGGCTCGCGTTGAGGGTGGTGCCGCCGGCGGCGAGGACGAGGGGGTCGGAGACTACTAGGCTGACCTCTTTTCTCGGGGTGAAGCCGGTCAGGCTGCCGCCGAGGGCGTCGGCGAGAGCGCACGGCTCCCCCGCCGCGCCGGTGTCGCCGCTGGCGGCGACGACGGTGACGTGGTGGCTGGCGTCGGTTTGGAGGGCGGCGTTGAGCTGGGTGACCTGGGCGTGGTCGACGCAGTGCTCGCCGCCGATCTGGCCGGCCGGGCTGAGGGAGATGATGCCGCCTTGGGAGGCGCCTAGGCGCAGGGCGGCGACCGAGGCCGTCACTGCCTGGCCGGGGCTGTCGAGGGAGTTTCCCTTGACCAGGACGATGGTGAGCGCGGCGCGGGGGGCGATCGCGTGGACTACTTCGGCGTCCAGGACCTCTTCGCCGAAGGCTAGCCAAGGGTGGGTGGCGCCGGGGAAGGTGCTCACTACCGTGAGGTGAGGGGTGGGCAGGTGGAACAGGTGGTCGTAGTCGGCGAAGTCCTGGCGCAGGTCGGTGACCTGGGGCGGGTTGAGCTGGGTTTCGGCGAGTTCGGGGAGGACGACCGTTTCGCCGCGGCCGTCGATGCCGCGCTGGAGGAGGGGCTGGACGCCGTAGGCGGTCTCGAGCTGCTGCGGGGTGTAGCAGGTGGTGATGGATTCGCAGTCTGATCTTGAGCTGGGAGGCGGGCCGGCGGACGACTCGGACGTGGCGTGAGTCGTGGCGGCTCCGGTGGTGGACGTTGGTGCCGAGCTGCAGGCCGCGACGAGCAGACCGATCCCGATGGCTAGCGCGAATATGCGGAATCCGACCATGTTCGTCCTCCTGATGGGCGTCCATCATGTATCACAAGTATAATACTGAGTATATGGGCATGCTGGACCACGGAGAGGTCCGGCGCCAGCCGGCCGGGGCACTCGAAGGGGCGGCTATACGGCACCCGGTACGGGGATGCGCTAGCCGAGCTCGTTGAGCGCCGCGGCCAAGAACGCGTCACGGCGGGCAGTCAGGAGCGCCGCGCTCAGGTCTGGGCGGCCGACCTCACCGAGCATGTCGCCCGGCAGGCAGTAGCTCATGTCGCCAACCGTGCACAGGGCCGCGGCCGCGTCCCAGTACGCGACGTGCTCGGCCGGCCGGCCAGCGGCCTGCTGCCATCCGGCCAGCACTTCGCCGGCGGCCGAGAGTCCGGTGGATGCCAGCGGCGATGATCCGAAGAACAGGGCCACGTCCGAGCGCAACGTGCCCAGATCGATGCCGGGCGATCCAGCGCCCGCAGCGTCCCAGTCGATCATGCCGCTGCAGGTATCGCCGATCCAGAGGGTATTGCCCTGCCATAGGTCGCCGTGCACGAACACCAGCTCGCCGTCTGGCACCGGCAGGAGGGCGAGCCGTTCTTCCGCCCGGGCCAGCAGCGGCGACGTACCCGCTGACCGGCGCCAGGCAGCGAAGTCCATGTCATACAGGGAGCGGGTTCGCAACTCCAGTCCTGGCCGTGGCGCCAGCGCAACGCTCGCCAGCGCGCCGGCCGCGGCCCCCAGCGCCCGGAGCCGTCTGGCCGAGGCGACGTGAGGGATCTTGCTGGAACCAGCCAGTACGGTCATCAAGACCGCCACCGTGCCGGCCGCGCTGCCGTCCAGGTCAGCGGCGATCAGCCGCGGCGCAGGCAGGGCGTGGTCCGCGGCGAGTTCCAGCGCCGCGACGGTAGTGAGAAGCTGCCGGCGGTCCAGGTCCGCAGCCGCCTCACCGGTCTTCAGCACCATCTCGCAGGTGCGGCCGGCACCAGCCAGCCGCAGCAGCCACGGATTGCCGCCCGCCCGCATCCCCGCCGCGCTGACCACCCGCGCGGAAGGACCGGCGGCGCGGGCTGCCCACCTCAGAACCTGTTCATCCGGACTCGGCACACACCGACCCTAATGCCGCTTGGCCCGGGGCAACGAGGAAGAGTGCACCGTACCGGCCGAACCAGCGGTGGAGGCCGAACGAGAGGCGTGCCCGCCCCCGGTCGGGTGCGTCATCTCGGCCATGCCGGGCGACTCGAACTGGTAGAAACATGGCTGGCCGTATCCGAAGGCTTGTCCAGGCCTGATATAGAAACTATTGTCTAATTACTCTCTTGAACGAGTACTACATGTATCGTCCAGCGGTAACCGGTGCGACAACCCGGCCGGCCTCCTTCCCGAGCGCTGCGTCCGCGACGCCCGTGGTCGCCACGCTGCTCGGCGTGCGGGTCACGGCCTACGCTGTCGTCAGGCCGGCCGAGCATCGCCGTCGCGAGACGGCCGGTCTCGGGGCGGTCATCAATCCGGCCTTGCTGGATCGCCTGATCGACCTGCCGGCGGCCGTGCCGGTGAGCGATCCCGTGGTATGGGCGGAGATGGCGGAGCAGCCGCCGGGAATCCTGGAACGCTCCGAGCACGGGACACGGGTCACGCGACGCCTGGAATCGCCCCTCGGGATCACCGATGTCGTGGTCGATGCGGTCGCGGGCAAGGAACTGCGCGCCGTCCAGGACGCCAGCCTGTTCGCCGGCTTTACCCGCCGGTGGGTAGCGACGGCACGCGGCCACCTTCCGCCTGCGGCCACGCTGGAAGCGAAGCTGTACGGCGTGGGCATTCTCGCCGCCGGGCCGCGGGTACTGCTGCCGGCCGAGAAGCCGGCAGCTCCGACCGTGGACGGCTGGTCCTGGCTGCTGGAGGAGAAGGCCTACCGGCGCTGGCTCAGCCGGCCGGCCGGAAATCGTGCGCCGGGGAGCCGAGGTCCAGCCACTGGCGGAGCCAGCGGCGGGCGGGCAGGCTGATCCCGCCCTCGGCCAGGATGGCCCTCGCGTTCGATCCGGCCCGGCAGGTCTGCCACCAGGCATCGCGCGGCTCCGCCGCGGTGAGAACGCGACGTGCCAGCTGCTCCGTGCTCGCCAGGTTGTGCCGGCCTGCCAGCATCCGGCCCGCCTGGATATCGACCTCGCTCCGGTCGGCGATGGCAAGCAGGCTCTCGCCACCGCAGAACCGATCGTCGCAGCGCAGCACGTCCAGCTGCCGGCTCCGGAGCGCGGGCAGCTTGCTGGCCTTGACGTAGTCGTTCAGCGCGGGCACGAACACCGACGGCGACTCGTCGCGGTCGTCGTCATCGGCGCGTCCGGGCTGGCGCACCGGGAGCGGGCCGTGCCGGGAACTGGCCGACCAGCCGACGAACCCGGCGAACGCCCCGTGGGCCACCGCGCCGATGGCGGAGATGTCACATCGCAGCAGGACCACCGGCAGGGGCGCGACCTCGGAGACGAACGCCAGGAGGCCCGCGACGGCTCCGGCGGGATCGAGGCCGTTATACCGGTGCAGCAAGACGACCGCTACCGGCGGCCCGCCTCCCTGACCTCCTCGGTGAGCCAGGCCAGACCGTCCCGGAGCCACCAGGGCTCGACGGGCAGCACCACCACGGTGGGCTCGTCGACGTGACGCCAGCGCGCCAGCGCCTGGTGGAGGGCGGACCGGTCCTGGTTCGGGATCCGCGGCGTGTCGGTGAGGATGACCGGGACTCCCGCCGCCTGCTGGCGGATCAGCCAGTCGTCGTAGTCGAAGAGCCCTTCCGAATCGGGCTTGGACGCCGGGAAGTACGCGGCCGGGTCGACGAGGACTCCTGGCGTCGTCGCGGCCAGCTTCGCGCCCTTCTTGCCGGAGACCACCGCGCCGCCGCAGGCCGTCACGACGGACTGGAGCTGGTCAGCGCGGACGGACCCGCCGAGGTAGGGGAAGGCGCCGGAGGCGAGGCCGTCCGCCAGCGCACCTGGACCCGGCCGGGCGGACGCAGGGTCGATTTTCACCACGGACACCTCGGACGAACGCAACGGAAAGAACTCGTATAGATACTATCCGTTATAAACTACCCGAGCCCGGCTCCGGGGCCAGCCGGTCGAGCAGGGTCTGCATGGCCTGGCACATGACGTCGAAGCGGTCAGCGCCGGCCAGCTCGCGCCAGCGGGCCTCGATCTGGGCGACCCGGTCCCCCGCGTCGTCGAGTGCCCGCCGGCCGCGGCTGGTCGGGAAGATCAGCTTCGCCCGCCGGTCGTGCGGGTCGGGACGGCGTTCCAGGTAGCCGAGCTGCTCCAGCTCGGTCACCAGCTCCGAGGTGGTAGCCAGGCTCAGCTGCACACGGGCGGCCAGGTCGGTGAGCCGGACGCCGTCGACACCGACGTTGCCGAAGATGTGCAGGTGCGGCGGCCGCAGGTCACCGTAGCCGTGCTCGGCGGCGGGGGCGGACAGCTCGGCCCGGAACTCGTGCAGCAGCCGGACCAGGAGCTGGCCGATCGCGAGCCGGTCGCGAGGCAGGTCACTTGACGTGGGCACGACACCGGATGATACTTCGGATACCTAAACTTAGGCTACCGAAGTAATTCGAGGGGGAACTCATGGACCCGATCACGCCGACCTCCGCCGCCACCGTGCCGACCCGCCTCGGGCCCCTGCGCGTAGAGACCGCCGGCTCCGGGCCGCCGGCCGTGCTGTGGCACAGCCTGTTCGTCGACTCGACCACCTGGAACCGGGTCCGGGCGCCGCTGGCCGCCGAACGCCGCCTGATCCTGATCGACGGCCCGAACCACGGCGGCAGCCCGCCGTCGCGGCGCCCGTTCACGGTCGGGCAGTGCGCCGAAGCCGCCGTCGACGTCCTGGATCACCTGGGCATCCGGGAACCCGTCGACTGGCTCGGCAACGCGTGGGGCGGGCAGGCCGGCATCCTGTTCGCCGTCGCCCACCCGGACCGGTGCCGCAGCCTGGTCGCGCTCGGCGCTCCGGTCCAGGCCCTGGCCCGCGCCGAACGACGGCGGATCCGGCTGCTCGCCGCGCTGTACCTGGTCGCCGGGCCGGGTGCCGTGGTCAGGCCGCTCACCGACGCGCTCCTCGGCCCGAAGGCCCGCGCCGAGGACCCCGAGGGCGCCGCGATCGTGGCCGACGGCTTCCGCCGCGCCGAACGCCGCGGCATGTTCGACGCGGTCCGCTGGCTCAGCCTGCGCCGTACCGACCTCGGCCCGGCACTGGGGCGCTTGGAGGTACCCACGCTGCTTGCTACCAACACGGACGATGCCATGTGGACCGTGTCCGCCGCCGAGAGCGCAGCCGGTCGCCTGCGCCACGGAGCGCTGGCCATCCTCCCCGGCTCCGGCCACATCGGACCGCTGCTGCAGGCCGCGCCAGATGTGGTCGCGCTGGTCACGGAGTTCTGGCGCGACCCGCAAGCCACGATCGCGGCGGGCCAGCTCGGCCCTGACCGCTCTCGCCAGTAACAGGCTCAGCAAATCGGCGTGCGCGGGAGACGCGTCAGGCCATATCGTGTCCAGGCGGTACGGGCGACGGGCACCTTGAGGGTCTGGCATATCCACGTGGCGACATGCTGTTCGCTGGTATCCCACAGGCGGGCCGCGTTTCCGTCCGTAGTCGCGATCAGGGTGCCGGCCGGGCTCACCGCCGCCGCGATTGACTGGCCGCTCGCTTGCAGCGTCACCGGCGGGTTCCAGGCTCCGACCGGCCACAGCCGTACGGTCCCGTCCGCGCTGGCCGTGACGAGCGATTTCCCGTCCGCGGTGAACCCGGTGCTCGTAATCGACTTGTTGTTACTGTGAAGTGCCTGGGGTGCGCAGCTCAGGCAGCTGGTGTGCCAGACGACGGCGGCACCGTCGCCGTACCCGGCGGCCAGGTAAGCGCCGTTCGGGCTGAACGCGACCCCTTGTACCGTGCTGGCGTTATTCCCGCTGGCACTGGCAGGCGCGGTTAGCAGCCGCGGGGGCGCGCCGGCAGCGGGCAGATGCCAGAGCCTGACCGTGCTGTCGCTGTCAGCCGCGGCCAGCTCGGTACCGTCCGGGCTGAAGGCGACCGACCAGGCACCGGGGATGGCGCTGGCCAGGCCTGCGTAGCCGCTGTTGCCGGGCAGGGCGCCGGCCGGCGTCTGGTTCGCGGGGTTCCACAGCCTGATCACGGAGTCGGAGAAGCCTGCGGTGGCGAGCAGGCTCCCGCGGGGACTGAAAGCCAGTGCCTGCACGTACGGGACCTGGTGGGTGTGAATTGTCCCGATGACGTGACGGCGAGCGATCTCCCAGAGCTGGACGGTGCCGGCCGGGTCATTGGTCGCCACGGCCAGCACCTGGCCATTCGGGCTGAATGCGACCGTGTTGACCCATTTGGCATCCGGGACCGCGCTGACAAACGAGGTAACGACCCGCCGTCCCGGCACGGTGTAGAGCGTCACGCCCACCTTGCCGTCCGGCCCTGACGTCACCGCCAGCTCGGTTGCGCTGGGGTTGAATGCCGCTCTGGCCGCTGGGTCGTTGAAACCGTCAAGAGTATTCTGCCGCGCGTTCCACAGCCCCACCGTGCTATCGAGATCCGCGCTCGCCAGCATCGAGCCGTCCGGGCTGAAGGCCAGGTCACCCACCTGATTGACGTGGCCGTTCAGAGTCCCGACGTTGGAGACCGGTACGCGCGCGGCGTCCCAGAGCCGGATGCCACCCGACGCCGATCCGACCGCGAGCACCGTGCCGTCTGGGCTGAAGGCCATCGCATCGACACCCTCCTGCCCGTAGGTGACGGTGGCTTTCAGTTTCTGGCTGGCCAGCCACCACAACTGCAGGTAGTTGGCGGTCCCGACGCTGCTGTCGACCGCGAGCACGCGGCCGTCCGGGCTGAGCGCCAGGTGCCCGTAAGCGTCGGTCATCGGCAGTGTTCCGGAAAGCGCGGCCCGAGCGACATTCCAAGTACGCACCACTCCGCTGAAAGTCGAGGTGATCATGGTCCGGCCGTCCGGGGTGAACGCCACACCTTCTACCACGTTCTGCGACACGCCCGACACCGCTGCCTGCTGGCTGTTCGCCGGCGGCCGGGCCGGTGCCGCGTCCACGGCGACGGGCCGCCGCCCGCCCGTCAGGCTGACCAGCCACACCTGGCCGAGGTTGTCACCGATCGCGAGAATCGTCCCGCCGGGATTGAAAGCGACCGCGCTCGGGCCGCTGACCGGGAAAAGCCCGAAATCCGTGAGGCGGTGTCCGACGACATGCCACAGGCGCACGCCGTCCGATTCGTCGGCGGCGAGCAGCTTGCCTGACGGGCTGAAGGCCACGTTGGTGATCTTGACGCCGTGGTAGGGCCGTACCGAGGTGAGCTGCTGGCGGGTCGCCGTGTCCCACAGCCTCAGGGTGCCGTCGAGACTCCCGGTGGCCAGCATCTTCCCATTCGGGCTGTAGGCCACGCCGAAGACCGGACCACCGAGGGTCAGCCGGCCGGTAAAGGATTGCGACTGGACATCGAGCAGGTCGTTGCGGGTCTCGACCCAGCCGGGGTTGAGCCGCTCGGCTTCGACGACGAACTCCATGGCCGTGCCGGGATCGTTGACACTCGACGCATTGTCCACCTGGGCGGCGAAGATAGCGCCGCTCTCCTGCCGGGTGAGGTTCTCGGCGGCGAGCTGCTGATGCCGGGCGTACCCGGTGAGCACGGCCAAGCTCACGCTGAGCACCGCCAGGATCGCGATAATGCCGTTGCGGCGCCGCACCGCTGACCGCCGCCGGCGGTCGGAGGCAGCGAGGAAGGACCGGGCTACCGGCGACAGCTCGCGGGGCCGGACGGGATCCTGCGCCCACTCATGCGCGGCGGCCAGCCGGACACCGCTGTAGAGCGCGCTGGTGTCCTGTCCCTCGCGATCCCAGGCGGCGGCAGCCTCTTCCAGGGACTGCCGGATCAGGTTGCCCGACCGGTCCGTGGTGATCCAGTCTCGGAGCCGCGGCCAGCGGGTGAGCAGCGCATCATGCGTGATCTCAACCGTGGTGTCCCCTGAGGTGACCAGCCGGGCGACGGTGAATGCGTCGAGCACCATCGCGGCGGCCCGCGGATCGGATGTGCTGGCGCACAGGTGCGCTCTGGTCACCCGCCGCCTGGTGTCCGGGATCCCCTCCGTACCGCTCTCAGCGGAGCCCACGTAGACGAGGGAAAGCAGCAGTTGCCGCGCTATCGGCCTGCGGTGTTCGTCAAGCGTGGCGTAAACGTCCTCGGCTGCCCGGGCGATGCCCTCGCCGATCCCGCCGGTCTTTTCGTAGGCGGCAATGGTGAGCCGGTTCCCGGTGCGCCGCTGCCAGGTCGCACGCAGCGCGTAGGCCAGCAGCGGAAGACGGCCCGCCTCGTAGCCGGTGCCGTCAACCCCGGCGCCGAGGTCACGGAGCAGTCGCTCAGTGAGCCCGGGTTCCAGCCGCAGTCCCGCCACCCGGGCGGGCCGGGTGATCGCCTCGGTGACCTCGGCGGAACTCATCGCGCCGAGGACCAGCTGCGCCGATTGCAGCGCCGAGCGCAGTGCCGGGTAGTCGGTGGCGCGAGCATAGAAGTCCGCGCGCATGCCCAGGACCACGACGCCGACCGGGCCGCCCGGCCCGGGCGCGGCGATGGCCGCGAGCGCGTCAATGAAGCTGGCTACTTCCCTCTCGTCGCAGTCGGCGGTGAACAGCTCCTCGAACTGGTCCGCCACGACGAGGACCCGGCGCGCGGCTCCGTCGCCCGCACCGCCTGTCCCGCCGACCGCGTTTCGAAGTAATGTGAACGCTTCATCCCAGGCCGGCGAGGTACCGGTGGGCGGTTCGAGACCCCGGACCGCCGCCGCGCACTGCTGCGCGGCGAGGGCGAGCGTGCGCATCGGCGTGGCTCCCGGAGTGAGCTTGAGGACCGGCCAGTCCTCGGCTCCCGGGAGACCCAGCCGCCCGTCGCGCAGCGCCTTGAGCAAGCCCGCGCCGAGCAGCGACGACTTCCCGGCGCCGGAGGGGCCTACCACCACGACGGGGCCGCCGTTCCGGCCGCGCAGCGCCCGGTCGAGCAAGTCGATGAGATCGCCGGTCAGCCGTTCCCGGCCGAAGAACCATTTCGCCTGCGCCAGCCCGAAGGCGTCAAGACCGGGATACGGGCATTCGCTCGGCGTGGTCTCGGCCGGCCGCCAGAACTCCTCGAGCGTCTCGTCCGAGGCATACAGGTCACCGCCCACCTGGATGACAATGGATCCAGCGGCCGCGGTGGCCAGCTGGCGGATCTCGGCCGGCCCGGAAGCGGGAAACAGGGCCGGTGCCGCCTCGTCCGCCCCGCTCACCGGCCGGCCTCGCGGTCATCGCCAGGCGGGATGACCGGCAGCGGCCCGAGCCGGGCGCTGCCGCCGACCTGGATCACGGTGCTGTGGTCGGACGCCTTCGCCCGCTGCGTCACGGAACCGGCAGGCCGGTCATTCTCCGGTGCCCTCAGCTCATCGATCAGACGCACCAATTCGGCGGCGACAGCTTCATCGGAGGCGATCAGCCGCAGGAGCCGGGATTCCCAGTAGAGGGTTTGCGCCCGGGTAATCGCGGCATCTGGACGCGCTACCTCATCGTGGGCCTCGATCAGTTCCGCCTCAACGGCGTCCGCCTCATGCGGCCTGAATTGGCGCCAGAGCGCCCCGAGCTTTTCCCTGACGGCCCCCCAGGTGTCAGTCGCCAGCAGTTTCACGATGGTCACCGCGGCTGTTCCCGCGAGGCTCACCGGATCCATAGGCCTCTCCTCTACGTCCAGTAACGCAGCAGGAATGAATCCTTAGGAGGAATATAAGGACAACTGGCGCCGATCGCCAGATCATTCGATTGGCTGTACCCGAATCGCGATTTACCGCAGAATCCTGTAGACAATATTGGATGGCGATATGTGAGCGCCGATAAGCCTGCCGACGATTCGCGCGGCTGGGCCGGGGGACTTTATCGCTCGCCGTTCGCGGCTTGATCTCGGCGGCTGCTGGTGGCGGCGGTGAGGAGGTCGAGGTCAGCCGAGCTTCCAGGGATTGATGAGCTCGATTCCTGTCTCCTCGAAGTCGGCGGTGTTGCGGGTGGCCAGTACGGCACCTAGGTCCCGGCAGATGGCTGCGATCTGGGCGTCGGCGACGCCGATCGGCCGGCCTCGCTCGCGATCGGTGACGATCTCCGCGTACCGCACGGAGGCGCGGTCATCGAAGGGAAGGACCCGGCCCTGGAAGTCTTCGGTCAGGATGCCGCGGATGACTGCGGTCAGCTCCCGCTTGCGGTGACCGCCGGGAAGCCTCGCGACACCGTACCGCAACTCGGCCGCGGTGACCGCGGTCGTGACCACCTCGGCCGCTTCAAGCGAGTCAAGCCAGGACAGCACCCCGGGGTCGGGCACCTGGCGGCCCAGTTCGGAGATGACGTTGGTATCGAGGGCGATCACGGGCCGAACTCCGCCGCGCGCGGTAGTTCGCCGCTGCGCTCAGGGAGCTCCAGGTCACCTTCGAGCCCGGCGAAGCGGGTCCGGATGCGGCTGCCGAGGCCACGCTCTCCGGCACTGGGCATTAGCCGCTCCTGGAGAATGGCCCTGACCTCAGCTTCCATGGACCGGCCATGCCGCGCGGCCTCGACCCGCAGCCGCGCATGCGTCACCGGATCAAGCCCCCGGATCGTCAGTGTCGCCATAATCCCTCCCCACGTGTCTGACTACAATGCTAGCAGTGCAGCCGATGACAGCACAATTCTGCCACTTGACCGTGCATCGTCCATGAGTGACCTGGGCGTGTTCATCGACCTGCCACCGGCGCCTGGCCGACGAGGTGCGGGCGGCGATCGGCCACGCGGGCGGGGACTACCGAGGGCGGCTGCGGCCGCGGCCGCCTACGTGCGCTTCGCCACCGAGGATGCCGCTCTCATGGAGCTGATGTTCGCGGCCAAGAACGCCGCGGGCTCCGCTAGGCCCCGGGAGGCAGCCGAGCGCTTGTCCGCCGTTATCGGCGAACTGATTAGCGGCATCCGAGGCCTCAGTCTGTCACGAGCGCATCGATCATTTTCCGCATCGGCTCCGCGTCGCCGTGCATGATCGCCGCGGATGCTACGGATCGTCGGGCACTTACGGCTGCCGGTACCGGGCCACGGTCCTGCGGTACAACTCCGCCGCGCTGATCTGGCCGTCCACATAGGCCGAGACCTCGCGATCATGGTCCGGGCCGAACGGCCCCGGCAGCTCGACCTGGACGGACTGGGCCGCAGAAAGGGCGTTGTCCAGGCGTGCACGCTGGCGCGACAGCGCTTCGTACCGCTCATAGACCTCGTACGGCACGAGAACGGCCTCTGGCTTGCGGTGCGAGCCGAAGGCGACGGGCTCGGCCGCGGCACCCTCACGGCGGAAGCGGGCGAGGATCCCGGAAAGCCGCTGCCTGACCTCCGACAGCGGGTGCACCTGGATCACCGCAGGGCTGCTCATAATCAAAAGTGTACCAAAACTTGTACAGAAACTTGGCTACCACGAGGGACTGCTGCCCGGCTGTCCGGGCGCTGCGCTGATCGCGGGCCGTCCGGTCAGGGATAACCCTGAGGTCCCTGAGGGGCGGACCAGGGGCGGACCGGGGCTGATCCCGATCGACGGGAGACGTCGCCGGCGGCAACCTTGAATCAAGAAAGCAAGCGCCCAGCCCCATAGGAGAGCGATCACCATGCCCGCCATCATTGCCCTGGTCCTAGTCGCCATCGTCGCCCTGGCCGTCCTGCACATCCTGTTCTCCCCGTGGCTGCTGGTGGCCATCGCGATCGTGGCCTGGATCAAGTTCCGGCCGAGCCGCTCCCGGCAGTAGCAATATCTAACGATTTCGGACGGGCTGGATCGGTACGGTGGCGCGGGTCTGCTCCGTCGTACTGGTCATGATGATCTCGACGGGGCCGGGGGCCGGGGCGAGCGACGGGGTCAGGCGCAGCCAGAACACCTGCTGGCCGTCGTCGAGCCAATAGGACGGCCTGCCGATATCGGGTACGCGTACCCCGTCGGCGGTCGCCACGTGCCAGTTCCCGGCGCTGTCCTTGAGCCACCAGGACAGACCTGGCGTCCAGTATCGCTGGTACCGCCGGGTGAGCCAGGGCAGGCCGCTGCTGATCACGTGCAGGTACCTCTTCCCCACCGTCGTGCTCAGGCCGGCTGAGGTGCTGCTCGGGGGCTTGACCGCGTAACGCGGCGATCACCACCTCCTCATGGCACGCGCATGAGCGGAAGGCGGATCGTAAACGTGCTTCCGAGGCCTTCGGCGCTCTCGACTGCGATCGTGCCGTTGTGTGCGGCCACGATGGCCTTGGTGATGGTCAGCCCCAGCCCGGTGCCCGGGATCTCCTGTCGCCTGACAATCGCGGTGCGGTAGAAGCGCTCGAAGATCCGCTCCTGGTCGGCGGCGGGGATTCCGACACCGGTGTCGGAGACAGCGAGCACGACCTGGCCTCCTTCGCTCCTGAGCCGGATCTCGACCCTCCCTCCATCCGGGGTGAACTTCACGGCGTTGGACAGAAGGTTGGCGAGTAGCTGGGCGATGCGCGTGAGGTCGACGGAGAGGACAGGCACGGCGGTGACAGAGAGCGCCAAGTCGATGTGCTTGCGCCGAGCCTCGGGCCGCAGCTCTTCCACCGCGTGGGCGGCGATGTCGGCCAGGTCTACGCGGCGGAACTCCATCGCCAGCTTTCCCGACTGGATCTGGGACAGCAATTGCAGATCCCCGACGAGACGCAGGAGGCGCTGCGCGTTCCGTTCGATCACCTCGGCGCATCGTTCGGCGTCCGGCCCGCTCACCCCCTCCTCCCTCAGGATCTCGACGTAACCAAGGATCGACGCCAGCGGCGTCCGAAGCTCGTGTGAGACCATAGCGACGAACTCGTCCTTCAGCCGGTCCAGCTCGCTCAGGCTCTCGTTCTGGGCTCTCAGCTGGAGAGCCTGCTGGGTCATCGTGTTCTCCGCCCTGATCTGCGCCGTGACATCGCGGGAGATCCCGAAGGTGCCGATGATCCGGCCGCGGGAGTCCCGAAGCGGCATCTTCGTGGTCGACACCCAGGTGTCCGTCCGGCCGGCATAGGTCTCCAGCTCCACTTTTCCTACGATTGACTCGCCCGTGCGAATAATCTGCTGTTCGTCCCGAAGGGCAGCGGAGGCGTGCTCGTCGCTGAAAACATCGAAGTCCGTCTTCCCGATCAGGTCGTCCGCGGCACGGTCAGGGGCGTACGCGGCGATCCAGCCTGCGCTGATCAACAGGAACCGGCTCAGCAGGTCCTTGAAGTACACCCGCTCCCCGGTAGCGGACAGCAGGTTGCTCATGCATGTGAGCTCAAGCTCGCGCTGTGACTCACTGGCCTTCTGCCTCTGCGCGGGCAGCCCGAGCTTGTCCATTGCGCCCCCGAAAGATTGAAGCAGTCGCGGGCCCCCTGGACTTAGGGGCACGACCTCGGCCATGGTATCTTACTAAGAGTGATAGTTAAATCACAGATAGTCTCAGCCATCGCCGGTGTCAGCTAAGCCGCGAGCGATACAGGCATGGAGGTCGACTTCGCTCCGGCCACGTCGAAATCTCCGGAGGAAAGATGGCCACGATTCTTCTGGCCGAAGATGACGCCGATATCCGGTTCCTCGTGACCCTTAAGCTCACGCAGGCCGGTCACCAGGTCAGGGGATTCGGGGACGGCTTGTCCGCTGCGGCCAACGCCCGCGAGCATCCGCCTGACCTCGCCGTCCTTGACATCACAATGCCCGGTATGTCCGGCCTAGAGGTGTGCCGGGAGCTCCGCAGGGATCCGGCCACGGCGAGAATTCCAGTCATCCTCCTGACGGCCCAGGCGCGGGAGACTGATATTACGGCCGGGTTGGCCGCGGGAGCCGACGACTATATCGTCAAGCCGTTCAGTCCTCGCGAATTCACGATTCGCGTCAACGCGGTGCTGGCCCGAATCCAGACGGGGGCTTTACCCCCAGAGTGACTTCACCCAGCCGAGCCAGCCCGGCGCCGAGGGCCAGTTCGGGTCAGCTGGCGATGGCTAGGTGCCGGTGCACGGTGGCCGGGTCGCTGAGCGCGGCGAGCATGCAGGCGGCGAGGTCGGCACGGGAGACGGTGAATCCGTGCGGCAGGTTGCGGTCGATCGCGGTGCGGTAGGCGCCGGCGGCGGCTTTGCCGGTCAGCGAGGGCGGGCGGAAGATCGTCCAGTCCAGATCGCTGTCCCGGATCTCCTGCTCGCCGCGGCGCATGTCGGCGCAGACATGGCGTAGGAATGTGCGCCGCACCAGGGGCTTGAGCAGGTAGCGCAGGTAGGGGCTTTCACCTTCGTCGGCGACGACGGAGCCGCTGACCTGCAGGAACCGTCGGGTGCCGGTTTTGTTCATGGCCTGGATGATGCTGCGCACGCTGTCCTGGATGACGGTGGTGGGGCCGGTGCCGCGGGGGCCGACCGCGGACAGGACGGCGTCCGCGCCGTCGATGGCCGAGACGATGGCGGCGGGGTCCATGACGTCGGCGGTGATGGTCCGCAGCCGGGGATGGGCCGGGACGGCCAGGCGGGCGGGATCGCGGACAACCGCGGTGACCTCGTGGCCGGCGGCGAGCGCCTGGCTGGTGAGGGTGGTTCCGGTGGCGCCTGTCGCGCCGAAGATGGTGAGTTTCATCGTGTTCGCCGTGCCTTCCAGTACATTGATTCTGTAACTCATATAATACGGAGATCATATCATATGGAATCCATAATACCTGATGATCCCGGCGCGGCGCCGCACCGCGGGCGGCTGAACCGCGCGATCAAGGAGTCACTGCGGGATCTGGGTGCCCAGCTGTCGCTGCTCAACCACAGCGTCGGCACGCGCCTGGACCTCAAGGGCGCCGACCTGGAGTGCCTAGACCTCATCACCCGGCATGGCCCGCTCAGCCCGAGCGCCCTGGCCCGCCGGGCCGGGCTGCACCCCGCCACCTTGACCGGCATCCTCGACCGGCTCGAACGCGGCGGCTGGATCGAACGCGGCCGCGACCCCGCCGACCGCCGCGGCGTCGTCATCCAGGCGGCCCGCGGCCGCGGAGCGGAGATCCTCCGCCTCTACCTCGTCGACTCCGGCATGAACACTGCGTTGGACCAGATCTGCGCAGCGTATGAGGATAAAGATCTCCAGCTTTTGGCCGGCTTCCTGCACCGCACAGCCGAGGCCGCCCGAACCGCCGCCGAAAAGCTCACCACAAGCTAATCCGGTCCCCCGTCGCGGGTCGGGACGATGCCGTGGTGGATCGGGCTCTCGGCGGCGGCGACGATGGACTCGCTGGCGGGGCGCGGGATCCAGCCGAACTCTTGCTTGGCCTTGTCGGCGCTGATGAGTACCGGCACGCCGTAGTAGCTGAGGGCCAGGCGGATTGTCTTGTCGAACCTTGCGTTGGCCCACATGAGCCAGTACGGGAGGGGGCGGGTGGGGACGCGGTAGCCGTTCGGGCCGCACGTGGTGGCGAGGACGGTGGCGATGTCGCCCATCCACATGGCGGGGTTGGCGCAGATGCGCGCCGCCGGGGGATCCGGAGCCGCTGGTGGCTTCGGCGTGGGCGTTGTCGGTGGGGGTCGTGACGTTGTGGCTCGACGGCCGCTCGAGGACCGGTGCGTCACGCTCGGGACTACGCCAGTGGAACTCACCAGTCAGATCGCGGCGCTGCTGGAGACCCTGCTGACCCGGCGGTGACAGGGCAAAAGGGACGTGGAGATCCACCGCTGGATCAGGACGGGTGCGGGGCAGGCTGGAGCGGGAAGCGGACGCCGGTGAGGTGCTCGGAGGCGGTCCACAGGCGGCCGGCGAGGTCCGGATCCTGCGCGGCGGCGGAACGGGCGATGAGCTGGGGGGCGCCGCGCATGTGGGCGAGGTGGGCGGGCCCGGCGAAGCTGTTGCCGGGGAGGTCGGCGACGGCCGCGTACAGAGTGGGCAGGGCGCCTTGCTCGGGGCTCTGGGCGGCCAGCCGGTTGACCGGCGCCCTCGAGGTGCTGACGCGGATTCCCACCGGCGAGGCCTTCGGCCTGCTGCTGCACCTGGTGGGGGATGTGCCGGACCTGGCGGGCGGTGTGCTCGCCGCCGCCGACCGGTTCCCCCGGCGGGCGGCACGGATGCTCGCCTGCCACCGGGACGGTGACCTCATCGACGTGCTGTTTCCGGCGTCACGTCCGGACGCACCTGGATGTGGCGGAAGCCGCTCTCGTTCGTCGCACTCCTGATGCACCGGCGGACGCGGTGCCGCGGCTGCTGGCGGCCCCGCCGTGGACCCGCAAGCCCCCGCCGCGGGTCACGGTCTCGCCGAGCCCGCTGGCGGCCGAGCCGCGGATGGCCTGGCGGGACGGTGAACAGGAGGAATGGGCTTACGACTGGTGGTCTGCCCATCGGAGCGAGGAGATGCTTATGCAGCTGCCGCTGGCCGAGACGGGTGAGGCACCCGCGGGGTTCTACATCAGCGCGCCCGCCGATGTCGTCCGCCCGCACCTGGCCACGTGGAAGGCCGAGTCGTCCCGGTTCTACTTCGAGAATCCGGAGGTGATCGTGGCGAAATACGAGCTCGACGCGCTGGCGCCGATGCTCCGGCTGGCCCGCGTGAAGCCAGGCGGCGGGGGCGGCGCTGCTGATGCCGTATCTCGCCCAGGAGGTGGCCGACCTGATGGCGGAGTGGCTGACCCGCTCACGCCAGTTCCGTACGGTCGCGCAGGAATGGTTCGCACGGCACGGCGCCCGCGGCGCGGCGCTGCTCATCCCGGCCGCCCTCGGCGGACCGCCGGAACGGTCACGGACCGCGGCCCTCGCGCTCGCCCGGATCGACGGGGACGACGTGCTCGCGGCGGCGGACGAGCTGGGCTGCCGTGAGGCGGTGGAGGCGTTGCTTGGGCGCGACCCGTTCGGCATCGTGCCGGCCAAGATCCCGGCCGTGCCGAGATGGGCCGACCCCGAACTGCTGCCGCAGGTGCTGCTGCCCGGCGGCGAGCACGCGCTGCCGTCCGGGGCGGCAGCCGCGCTGCTCCGCATGATCGCGATGTCCCAGCTCGACGCGCCCTACGAAGGGCTGCGGGTGATCGCGGGCCAGTGCGATCGCGGCAGCCTCGCCGACTTCGCCTGGTCGCTGTACCGGCTGTGGGAGGCCGCGGGCCGGCCCGCCAAGGACGTGTGGGCGATGAACTCCCTGGGCTATTTCGGCGACGACGCCGTCGCCGACCGGCTCGCGCCGCTCGTGCGCGGATGGCCGTCCGCAGGAGCAGCTCCACGAGCCAAGCGCGGCGCTGACGTCCTTGCCGTCATGGGCAGTGACCGGGCGCTGGGGCATCTGTCCGCGATCGCCCGCAACGCCAAGTCGACGCCGCTGCGCACCCACGCCGCCGCCGCGTTCGATCGGGCCGCCGCCGGCCGCGGGTTGCTGCCTGAGCAGCTCGATGACCTGCTTGCGCCCGAAGAGGCCCTCGACGGCTCCGTCGAGTACCGCGACCAGACGGCGCGGCTGGAGGAGGCGATGGTCGTGCAGCGGCGGTGGGCGCTCGGTGAGTTCCAGGGGCGGATCGCTGGGCATCCGCTTCTCGGCCGGATTGCTCGCAGGCTGGTGTGGGTGGTGGACGGGAGGACCGTTCGGCTTGATGGGCTTGGGGATTTGGTTGATCCTGCGGGCGCGCCGACCGGGGAAGGTGAGTGGGTGCGGCTCGCGCACCCGGCGGTCGACGACTTCACGCCGTGGCGGGCATGGCTGGCGCGGGTGGGCGCGCAGCCGTTTGCCCAGGCTGAGCGGGAGGTGTTCGCGGGTGAGGATCCGTCTGCCTGGTGGCAGCGTACGATTGAGGCGGCTGCGCTGTATCGCCTCGTGCGGCATGGGTGGCACTGGGGGCCGGCGGGACGGCAAGCCTGCGCCAGTGGCTGTTCCGGCCGTTCGGCGCCGAGGGGCGGGTGGTGCTCATCATCGATCCTGGGGTTTCGGCGGTTGCTGACGCGAAGGCGGAACCGGATCAGATGATCACCGAGGTCACGTTCGAGTCGGCTGCGGGTGAGCTGGGCGTGTTCGGCGATTTGCCGCTGGTGACCCGCTCGGAGCTGATCCGGTCGCTGCGCGCTCTCGGCTGAGTCGGCGGGCGGTACCGGTACGGTGGCGCGGATCTGCTCCGTCGTACCGGGCGAGCCAGGGCAGGCCGCTGCTGATCACGTGCAGGTAGCCGCTGGCATAGCGCGGCGAGCTGGCCCTCCCGTGGCCCCCCGGCGTCCCCGCTGGCCAGGATGCGCTCGGCCTCCAGGACAAGCAGGCGTTCGGGGGGCGTGGTGGCCACCCGTTCGGTCGCTGGGGACGAGGCCTGGCCGCCGGGCGGTACCGGTGGTCCGATGGGGAGCTGGATGAGGTCGGTCCCGTCGCCGATCAGGTCGAGCCGCCGGACGTGGCCTGGGGGCACCGGTGACAGCCGGGCGACGCCGAACCAGGTGACCGTCTCGCCCTGGCCGCCCTCGAGCCATACCCGGTAGCGATTTCCCTGGTCGTCCAGGGCCCAGAGCTGGTCGTAGGGCAGGTGGTGTGGGCCAGCGGCGTTCGGCTCCAGATCCGGGCTCGATCCGTCCGGGGGCCCGTGCAGGCGCAGGGCGACGGTGATCATGGCCTGGGTCTGCGTGCGGACCAGCGACATGAGGTGCAGCGTCCACGGCCCACGGTCACCGGTCCCCCGCAGCACCGCGCCGAGGGGGGCGACCCGCAGCGCCTGGCTGGGGTCGGGAGGCGGCCAGTCGAGGGGCGGCGTGTAGCTGCCGCGGTAGGTCACGCCCCGCCTTCGGTCCGCGGCCAGCAGAAGGCGTGACCGGACCTTGATGGCCGTTCTCAGATCAGCCGCGACCTGGTCGAGGTCATCCTGGTCGAGCAGGCCCGCCGCGACGAGGATGCGCCCGGTCCGCACGAGGTTCCACTCGGTCATCTCGGTATCGGGGTACGGTGTCGTGCGCGGATCGGCCGGGGCATCCCCGGCGGCGGCATCGGCACGGCGCAGTTCGATGCTCGCCCGCCGCAGACTGGCCTCGGCCCGTAGCCGCAGGTAGGTCTCGGCGCGTTCGTTGCCCACCTGCTAAGCGTGCACCGTGGCGGGGCTGGCGTCGGCGGCTGATGTCGGCGGTGAGCAGGTCGAGGATGACCGGTACTCCCCGCCGTCTGCTGGCGGATCAGCCAGTCGTCGTCGAAGAGCCCTTCCGAAG
>CAVWOM010000014.1:0-39735 GCA_963756575.1 uncultured Actinomycetota bacterium
CCCGTTTGGCGGGTATTTGGACGTTGTCAGGATTGACATCGCCAGCATCGTGAGCTAAGGGGGCACACATGCACCACGGCGGAGGCGGGGATTTCGGCGGCGGTCACATGGGCGGGCATATGGGCGGGCACACGGGCGGCCAAGTCGGCGGGCCCGCGGTCAACCCGCCGCATCACCACCAGCACCCATCGTCCGTGGCGCCGGGCACCGGCGCGCCCAACCAGGGTTACCTCCCGGGCCAGCCGCGCTTCTCGGGCATTCCGGCATCGGTCCGGCGGTTCGGGCCCGTCATCGCCGTGCTCGGCCCGGTCATCTTGATCATCGTGCTGCTCATCGTGATCCCCTGACGTCCGGGCCGGCTCCGCCCCGGGCGAGGAGCCGGAGATACGGTCGGGTCATGGATGTTCTCGTAATCGGGGCCGGGGCGGTCGGCCTCACCACGGCGATCAGCCTCGCCGAGGCCGGGCTCAGCGTGACGATCAGGACGGCGGAACTGCCGGGGCAGACCACGTCGGCGGCGGCCGGGGCGGTCTGGGGCGCGGTGAAGGTGGGGCCGCCCGACCGGGCCCTCGGCTGGGGCCGGACCGGGCTCGAGGTGCTGTCCAAGCTCGCCGCCGAACCCGGTACCGGGGTGCGGATGGCGAGCGGCCGGGAGGTCTCCCGGGCCCCGTTCGAGCCTTACTACTGGATGCGGCTGCTGCCGGACCTGCGCCCCTGCGAGCCGTCGGAACTGCCCGGCGGCTTCAGCGACGGCTGGTACTACACCGCGCCGCTGGTGACCATGCCCGTCTACCTCGAGTACCTGCGCATCCGGTTCGAGCGGGCCGGCGGCACGATCGAGGTATCCCCGGTCACCGCGCTGGCCGGACTGGCCGGCGCGGCTCCGGTGATCGTCAACTGCTCCGGCGCCGCCGCCTGCGACCTGGTGCCCGACCCCGCGGTGGTGCCGGTGCGCGGGCAGGTGGTGATCGCCGCCAACCCCGGCATCGAGGAGTTCCTCGTCAACCGGGACCCCGAGCCGCCCTGGATCGTCTACATGTTCCCGCACGGCGACACCATCTTGCTCGGCGGCACGAACGAGGAAGGGAACTGGGACCGCCAGCCGAGCGCCGAGGTGGCCGAGCGGATCGTGGCCGGCTGCATCGCGGTCGAACCCCGCCTGCGCGGCGCGGAGATCGTCGGCCACCGCGTCGGCCTGCGGCCGTGGCGGCCCGTGGTGCGGCTGGAAGCGGAGCCGCTCAAAGACGGCGTGCTGTGGCACAACTACGGCCACGGCGGCGCCGGCATCTCGATGGCCTGGGGCTGCGCCGCCGAGATCACCAAGGCCGTGACCGGCTAGCCGTCCAGCTGGGCGACCAGCCGGGCGGGCGCGATGACACGGTAGGCGTCCTGGCACAGCTCGGCGACCTCGGCCCAGTCGGTGTCGCGGTCGAGCCGGACGCCGATCCAGCCGCGGCCGCCGACGTAGGGCGGCCGGAAGATGAGCTCCGGCTCGGACGCGATGAGCTCGGCCTGCGCGCCCGGCGGCGCCGCGCACCACAGGTGCGGGAAATGGTTACCGTGATGGCCGTCCGCCCACAGCGTCACGAAGGAGCTCTTATCCCGGACGAACCACGTGGGCGCGCCGTGGCTGGGCCGCTCGGTGACCTCCGGCAGGGCCAGGCAGATGGCGCGGAGCCGTTCGGCCAGGCTGGCGTTCGTATCGTCCACCACAACGATTGTGGCACCTGCCCCGCCGATACGCTGGCTGCCATGAAGTTCGCGATCGCGATCCCGCAGTTCTACGCCGACGGCGAGTTCGACCCTGAAGCCTTCCGGGAGTATCTCGCGCGAGCCGAGGAACTCGGCTTCGACAGCGCCTGGACCCAGGAGGGCACGCTCAACGCCGGGCCGCAGATCAGCCCGATCGAGGCGATGACCTTTGCGGCGGCGTGCACGCAGCGGATGCGGCTGGGGTGCGTCGTGTTCGTGTCCACCCTGCACAGCCCGGTGCACCTGGCCAAGAGCCTGGCCTCGCTCGACCAGCTCAGCCGCGGCCGTCTCGACGTCGGGGTGGGCACCGGCGGCCGCGGCCGCCCGTTCGCCGCCTTCGGCGTGGACGGATCCCGTTACGTGGCGCGGTTCACCGAAGGCATCAAGCTGATGAAGGCGCTGTGGACCGAGCCCCGGGTTACCTTCGACGGCGAGTTCTGGCAGCTCGAGAACGCGCCGATGGAACCCAAGCCGTTCACCAAGCCCCATCCGCCGCTGTGGTTCGGCGGGGCGAGCGAGCCCGCGCTGCGCCGGGCCGTGCGGCTGGGCACCGGCTTCTTCGGCGCCGGGTCCTCCCCCACCACCGCGTTCGCGGACCAGGTCCGGATCGTCCGGGCGGCCCTGGACGAAGCGGGCCGGCCGGCGGCGGATTTCCCCATCGCCAAGCGCGTGTACATCGGGATCGGCGACGACGCCGAACGCGCCCGGGACCGGATGAACGATGCCCTGGCCGGAATCTACGGGCAGCGCGTCCCGGCCATCGAGGCCGCCACGATCACCGGCACGGCCGCCGACTGCGTTCGTCAGGCCAGCGCGGTGGCCGATGCCGGGGCGGAGCTGATCCTGTTTACCGCGCTGTTCGACCAGCGCGAGCAGATGGAGCGGCTGGCGGCCGAAGTGCTCCCCGGACTTGCCTGATCGCGCTGACGCCCGCGAAGATCACCACCGAAAGCAGCAGCACCAGCAGCAGGCGATGCGCGTGCTCACTGGAATTGCCGGCGATCGCGGACACCACGATCCCGCCGATGACGACGCCGATCGCGATGCCCCGCCAGAGCATGCGCCGGCTGTCGTCGTCAGCGGGAGCCGCCGGGCGGCCGGGCGCTTCCGCCATCCGGGCCTCGACCCGGGCGGTGATCTCCTCCTCGACCCGCTCCAGGAAGGAGGCGATGACGGCATCGCTGTACTCGGGTCCCAGTTCCTCGTGCGCCGCCGCGGCGGCGCGGATCTCGGCGACCACCTCACGGCGGGCGGTCGCGTACGGCTCGCCGGTACGTTCCATCCGCGTGCGGGCCGCGGCCTTGATCTTGTCGTGTGACATCGCATCCCCAACCGGTGACTCCGCCCGGCGCCCGCCACCGTCAGTGGTCACGATGAAGGAACCCACGCGAGGGCTTGGCCGCTCTTGTCCTTAGGCACTGCGGACGGCGCCGGGCCGGCACAGCTCGGATCGGGCAGGCGTGGCTGCCTGAGGACAGGATACACCGCGCCACACCGGCCGGCCCGGCTGATCAGCCGGGGCCGGTCCGGGGCGCGATCATCGCCGTCAGGATGTCCATCACCGCCGGGTTGGCGACGCCGCGCCAGTCCGGGGTGAGCAGGCCCCACGGCTCCGGGTCGCCCCAGTTCGAACGGTGCCGCCCGGTGACCGGGACGGTGCCCTTGGGCTGGGTGGGGTTGAGGGCCCACCAGCACCAGTCCACGTCGCGGTCGGTCACCCAGGCCTCGAAGTTGTTCCACCACACGCCGGAGAAGGCGGCCAGGGACCGGGTGGCGCTGCCGAACTCGCCGATCCACACGGGGGCGAGCTGCTGGCTGAGCAGGTATCCGCCCGCCCGTTCCATCTGCTCGAGGTAGGCCGCCCGGGGCTGGTCTCCCGGGTGGAACCAGGGGTAGTCGTGCAGGCTGTAGACGACCTTGCCCGGGCGCTCGAGCCGCACCGGATGGCGGGCCGCGCCGGACAGGTCGCCGGCGTACTCCAGCCCTTCGCAGATGATCAGCACGTCCGGGCTGACCTGGTGAATGAGGTTCCCGGCAGCCGTGTACATGGCGGCGAGGTCGGTCCGGGGCCGGCTCCCCCAGGTCGGGGTCAGGACGCGCCAGCCGACCCGGGTCCGCCGGGGCTCGTTCATGATGTCCATCGCCGCGACCAGCGGGTTGGACCGGTACCGGGCCGCCATGGCCCGCCAGGCCGCGAAGAACCTCTCGGCTGGCCAGCGGTCGCCGTACCACAGGCCATTGCCGTCGTCTCCGCTACAGCACCAGCCGGCGTCCAAGGTATGGCAGTTGGGGATGACGACCAGGCCCGCCTCGGTGAGCGCCGCGACGCAGGCGTCGTAGACCTGCATGGGCGCGGCGCCGGCCAGGTCGGCGTTGGCGGCCAGGTACTGGGCGGGAACCGGCGCCGTCTGCTCGGTCATCCACAGGCTGAACGGGAGCCGGACGCTGTTGAAGCCGTGGGAGGCGATGCGCCGGGCCAGCGCGCGGCGGTCGGTGCGGTCCAGCCCGGGCACCACGCCGAGATCCTCGTGGGCGCCGTACCAGTTCACTCCGGCCAGCCGCACCCGGCGGCCGCGCGCGTCCACGATGTAGCGGCCCTGGGCGGACAGCGGCGGCTCGACGGTCATGGGCGTTATCCCAGCGGCAGGCGGGTGCGGGCGGCGATGTGCGGGGGCAGCGGGATCTGCGGGGGCAGCACCGGGTCGGGCTCGGGGTCGCCCCAGGCGGCGGCCAGCGGCAGCACGCCCGCCCAGACCGGCAGGGCCGCGTCGGGGGAATCGCCGTCGTCGGGCGGCCCGGTGCGGATCTTCACCGAGGCCTCGCTCAGGGCCAGGGCCAGCAGCGTGGTGGCGGCCAGTTCCTTCTTGTTCGGCTGGCGGGCGTAGTCCCACTGGCCGGGCACGATGTGCTCCGACAGGCTGCGCAGGCCGGCCAGCTTCTCCCGCGGGCTGGTCACCAGCCGGGGCGTGCCGTAGATCATCGCGCTGCGGTAGTTGACCGCGTGCTCGAACACCGACCGGGCCAGGACGAGCCCGTCCACGTGGGTCACGGTGACGCAGATGACGGCCTGCGGGGCCGAGAGCAGGCTGCGGCTCGCGACCGAGCCGTGCAGGTACAGCGTGTCGCCGGCCAGCCCGTAGACGGTCGGCACGACCATCGGGTCGCCGTCGACCACCACGCCCAGGTGGCAGATCACTCCGGCGGTGAGGATGGCGTGGAGGTCACCCCGTTTGGTACTGCCTTGTTCGCGCAGCCGGCGGTGCCGGGTCCGCTCGGTCACGGGCAGCGGAGGCGGGTCAGGCACGGCCGGATTGAGAGCACCCATAGGGTGAGGATATGAAGATCGGATTCGGTGCCCCGGTAGCGGGGGCGTGGGCGACGCCCGGGTACCTCGCGGCTTTCTGCGAGCGAGCCGAGGAGGCCGGGTACGCGTCGCTGTGGACGTTCCAGCGGCTGCTGGTACCCGAGGGCTCCGGCATGGACCCGGTATACCGCAGCGTGCTCGACCCGATGGTGGCGCTGGGGTTCGCGGCCGCCCGGACGTCGCGGATCAGGCTGGGCGTCGCCATCCTCAACATGCCGTTCGTCTCCCCCGCCTACCTGGCCAAGCAGGCGACGACGGTGGACGTGCTGTCCGGCGGGCGGCTCGACCTCGGGCTCGGCATCGGCTGGATGCCGGAGGAATTCGCGGCCACCGGCGCGTCGATGCCCCGGCGCGGCGCGCGGGCCGAGGAGTACCTGGCCGTGCTGCGCACCCTGTGGGGCGACGGGGTCAGCTCGTACCAGGGCGAGTTCTACGAGATCCCGGCGGGACGGCAGGACCCCCGGCCGGTCCAGCGGCCGGGGCCCGCGGTGCTGCTCGGCGGCATGTCCCGGCCGGCCATGGAGCGGGCCGGGCGGGCGGCGGAGGGCTGGATCACCTCCAGCCGGGCCGACCTGACCAAGATCAGCGAGGCGGCTCGCGTGATCCGGGAGGCCGCGGCGGCCGCGGACCGGGACCCGGACGCGGTACGCATCATCTGCCGGGGCGTGGTGCTGGCCGGGGCCGAGGCCAAGGGCCCGGACGGCGGCCGCCGGCTGCTCTCCGGCAGCTACGCCCAGATCCGCGAGGACACCGAGTGGCTGGCCGGGCAGGGGGTCACCGAGCTGTTCTACGACCTGAACTGGGACCCGCAGGTCGGAAGTCCCGAGGTCGCGCCGCAGGCTGCCGCCGACCGGGCCGACGAGATCCTCACCGAGCTAGCTCCGCGCTAGGGCTTTCGTGCGCTCGGCGGCCCCCCGGATCGGGAGCGTCCCGGAGACCGGGATCTTGGTGTCATGAGGCCGGTGTCATGAGGCCGGTGTCATGAGGCCGGTGTCATGAGTGCTGGGCGGCGAGGCCCTCGCGATGGGCGATGGCGGCGGCTTCGGTCCGGCTGGCGGCCCCCAGCTTGCCGAGGATGTTGGACACGTGCACGCTGGCCGTCTTGGGCGCGATGAACAGCACGGAGGCGATCTCCCGGTTGCTGCGGCCCGCGGCGATGAGCCGGAGCACCTCACGCTCCCGGCTGGTCAGCGAGGTCAGGACCGCGCCGTCGCCGTGCGGTTCCGCGGTCCCGATCCGGGCCCGGCGGGCGAGGTCGTCCAGCACCCGGCGCAGCGGCCGGGCGCGCAGCTCGTCCGCGGTGCGGGCGGCCAGGCGCCACTGCTCCTCCGCCTCGTCCCTGCGGCCCGCCTCGGCGAGCGCCTCGGCCAGCCGCCACCGGGTCCGGGCGACCTCATAGGTATAGGCCGGGCCGAACGCGTCGATGGCCGCTTGCCATTCGGCGGGATCGTTGTCGCCGTTGGCCCGGCGGAATTCCGCCTCCCCGCGGGCCAGCCAGCCGCGGCCCTCGGGGCCGAGGATGAACATGGGGCGCTTGGGGAAGGCCGCGCCCTCCCGGGCGACGGCGAGCAGTTCCCTGGCCGCGGCGACCTCGGCGCGGGCGGCCTCCTCGTCACCGGCCGCGCGGGCGGCGACCGCGCGGTCGGCGCGGGCGCTCAGGGCGATCACGGCCGGCCTGATGCTGGACGGGTGGAAGCCCCACGGCGGCTCGAAGGTGACGTCGATCGCCGCCTGGGCCTGGGACAGAGCCTGGTCGGCGTCGCCCTGCCATAGGGCGTGCTCGGCGAACAGCCCGCGGGCGATGAACCCGTCGAACCCGTGGGTGCCCATGAACGGCTCGATCCAGGCGCGCCGCTCGGCCACGGCCGGGTTGCCCCGGGCGACGTCGATAAACAGGGCCATCGATGACAGGTAGGCCTCGCCGACGCTGGTGGCCCGGACCGCGAAGCCGTCCGCGATCTCCTGGGCGTGGTCCCACTTGCCGTCGGCGTAGTGGCACTGGAAGTGGAGGTGCTGCACGTCGAGGCCGTACGGCGCCAGGCCGAGACCGGTCTGGTTGGCCCGCTTGGTGCCCTCGTGGGCGACCTTGCCACCGCTGGTCAGGTCGCCGCGCTCCAGGTGGGCCCGGGCCAGGTGATAGGCGGCCCGCAGCTCCACGCCGAGGACCTTCGCCTCGCGGGCCTGCTTGTGGGCCTGGGTCAGCAAGTCGATGGCCTCGTCGTTGTGGCCCGAGCGGTTGCTGACGAAGCCGAGGGTCACCAGCGCGTCGGCCTGCACCCACGGTGCCTCGGCGGCCCGGGCCGCGTCGAGCGCGCGGGTGGCCCACTCCCGGACCGCGGCGAAGTCGTCGTCGATCAGCAAGGCAACGGCGTAGGTGGCCACCGCCCGGGCGTACTGCCAGGTCGGCGGGTCCGCGGGCGTGGTCTCTACGGTGGCCAGCGCGACCTCGACGGCCTCGGACTCGGCCTTGAAGTCGTCCATCGTCATCAGGTAGAACGCCAGGCGCTCCCCGATCCGGCTGGCCAGGAGGGCGTCCACCGGCGTCTCGCCCCGCTCGGTCAGGTCGGCGATCGCCTGGCGCAGCCGGCGGAGCAGGTGGACGGCGCGCTCGACGTCGCCGCTGTCGGCCGCGTTGGCGGCGGACAGCAGGCCGAGCTTGCCGCGGGCCATGCCCGCCGTCTGCTCCGGCTCGTCCACCCGTTCCCACAGGGCGAGCGCCTGATCGTAGTGCCGGTGCGCCTCGGCGGGCGCCCCCAGCCGCTCGGCCTCGTCCCCGGCGCGGACGGAGGCGGCGAACGCGCCCGGGATGTCGTGGCTGGCCAGGCAGTGCTGGGCGAGCTCGGCGGCGGTTCCCGGCACGGCCAGCCGCTGCTCGTCGGAAAGCAGCGAGCTCATCGTGCCGTGCAGCCTGGTCCGCTCGCCGGGCAGCAGGTCCCCGTAGACGGCCTCGCGCAGCAGGGCGTGCCGGAAGACGTAGCCCTCGGCGCCGTCGGGCACCAGCAGCTGCTGGGTGACCGCCTCCCGGACCGCGGCCTCGTACTCGGCCGGGGCCAGGCCGGACGCGGCCTGGACCAGCTCGTCGTCGGCCCTGCGCCCGGCCACCGCGGCCGCCCGGAGCACCTGCTGGGCCGTCTCGGACAGCCGTTCCACCCGGTTGAGGAGCAGGGCCGCCAGCCCGGCGGGCAGCGAGCTGCGCTCGGACGGGTCGCCGTTCACCGACGCGGTCAGCAGTTCCTCCGCGTAGTAAGCGTTGCCCTCGGCCCGGGTCACGATGTCGTTCAGCGCGGTGGCGTCGATGCGGCCGGGGCCGGCCGCATGCCCGGCCAGGGCCGTGCTCAGGTGCTCGGCCAGCGCCGAAGGGGCCAGCGGGACGAGGTCGACCGCGATGACGCCGGGCAGCCGGAGCAGCTCGGCCACCACGGGCCGGAGCGGATGCCGCCGGTGCAGGTCGTCGGTCCGGTACGTGCCGATGAGCGCGACCCGTTCGCGGTGCAGCATCCGGGACAGGAACGTGACCAGGTCCCGGGTGGAGGCGTCGGCCCAGTGGAGGTCTTCCAGCACCAGCAGCACCGGGGCCGCGGCGGCGAGCTCGGCCAGCAGCCCGAGGACCTCGCCGAACATCTGCTGCCGGGCCAGGCCGGTACGGTCCCCGTCGGCCAGCTGGCCGTAACCGCCCTCCGGCAGCAGCCGTCCCAGGGCCGGGCGCGAGCTCAGCGCGTCCCGCACCTCACCGCGCTGCGCGGCACTGCGCAGCGCGTCGGCCAGGGGCAGGTACGGCACGCTATCGCCCAGCTCGGCGCACTGGCCGGAGAGCACGGCGAAGCCCCGCTCCTCGGCGAGCCGGGTCACCTCACTGACCAGCCGGGACTTCCCGACGCCGGCGTCGCCGCTGACCAGCGCGGCCACCGACTGGCCCGCCTCGGCGTCGTCGAGCAGCGCGAGCAGGCGGCCGAGCTCGCCGTCCCGCCCGACCATGCGTCCCGCAGACACCCGTAGAACCATGTGCACGAGTATCCCATCCGGGGAGGCTTAATCCGATTAGTTAAGTGCCCGGCTGTACTGTGCGTCCTATGAGTCATGACGACACCGGCACTCCTGACCCTGGCGGCGGCGGGATCGTGCAGCTGATTTCGGGCGATTCACTGTCGTCCTCGACCGCGCAGACCGGCGGCATGGTGCGCTCGGCCGCCATCTCCGGCGACCTGGTGGGGGCGTCGGCGCTGTGGATGGGCCGCACCGTGGTGCTGCCCGGCACCTCATCCGGCGATCATCACCACGGCCACTCGGAGACCGGTATCTACGTGGTGTCGGGCCACCCGGTGTTCGTGTTCCGGGACCCGGCCTCCGGGGACCTGGTCCGGCTGGAGACCTCACCCGGTGACTACGTCTGGGTGCCGCCGCACGTCCCGCACCGGGAGGAAAACCCGTCCCCCGACACCGACGCCGTCGTGGTGATCGCCCGGTCGACCCAGGAAGCGATCGTCGTCAACGTGCCCGCGCTGTAGGCGCCGGTCCCGGGGTTGCTCGGGCCCGTGGTTATTCGGGCCCATGGTTATTCGGGCCCGTGGTTATTCGGGCCCGTGGTTATTCGGGATTGCCCCGGTCGAGCCGGCGGCCCCGCTTGATCGAGGAGCGGTTGCGCTTGGCCTCCAGGCGCCGCTCGTTCGAGCCCCGGCTGGGCCTGGTCGGCACACGCCGGCGCTGCGGCGGGGCGACTCCCTCCTCGAGCAGGGCGGCCAGCCGGGCCCGGGCGTTCTGCCGGTTGGCGAGCTGGTAGCGCTGCTCCGAGGCGACCACGGTGAGCACGCCGCCCGCCAGCCGGCTGGCCAGCCGCTCGGTGATCCTGGCCCGGGCCCACTCGGGGAGCACGGCCGAGCGCTCGACGTCGAAGGTGAGCTCGACCCGGCTGTCGGCGGTGTTGACCGACTGACCGCCGGGCCCGGATGACCGGGAGAACCGCTCGTGCAGCTCGCGGGCGGGTATCACCAGCCAGCCGTTGACGCGGAGATCGTCGGGCATCGGACCTAGGCCAGGCTGGCCACGAGCTCGCGTACAGGCTTGCGGCGGCCGGTGTAGAAGGGGATCTCCACCCGGGTGTGCACGCGGGCCTCGGCCCCTCGCAGGTGGCGCATCAGGTCCACGATCCGGTACAGCTCGTTGGCCTCGAAGGCGAGGATCCACTCGTAGTCGTTGAGCGAGAAGCAGGCCACCGTGTTGGCGCGTACGTCCGGGTACTCGCGGGCCATCATCCCGTGCTCGGCCAGGAGCCGGCGGCGCTCGGCGGGATCCAGCAGGTACCACTCGTACGAGCGCACGAACGGGTACACGCTGACGTACGCCCCCGGCTCCTCCTCGGCCAGGAAGGCCGGGATGTGGCTCTTGTTGAACTCGGCCGGGCGGTGCAGGGCCATCACCGACCAGACCGGCTCGCTGCAGCGGCCGAGCCGGGTCCGGCGGAACCGGACGTACAGGTCCTGCAGGTCTTCCGAGGTCGGCGCCACCCACCACAGCATGTAGTCGGCGTCCGCGCGCAAGCCCTGGACGTCGTAGCAGCCCCGGGTGACGATGCCCTTGCCCGCCGCCTGCTCGATCAGGTCGCTCACCTCGGTGGCGGCGTTGCCGAGGCCTCCGGCCTCGAGCGCAACCCGGTCGCTGACCCGGAACACGGACCACATGGTGTACCGGACCAGCTCGTTCAGGTCGCGCGCCTTCGGCTTGCGGGCCGTCTCTGCCGCCTCAGATTCGTCAGCCATGCTTCTATTGTCGGGCAACGCGGTAACCGCAGCGCACCGGCACCGTCAGACGGCGGGCGGCCTGGCCGCGAGGAACGCCAGCACCTGGCGGACGGCCGCCCGGGCCGTCGAGACGCAGGCGGGTATGCCGACCCCGTCGTAGGCCGCGCCGCAGACCGCGAGGCCGGGCTGGGCCGCCACGCCCGCGCGTACCGCGGCCACCCGGTTCAGGTGCCCGACCGTGTACTGCGGCAAGGCGCCGCCCCACCGGGTCACCCTGGTGGCGGCCGGGCCGCCGCGTACGCCGGTCGCCTGCGCCAGCTCGGCCGCCGCGAGGGCGGCGAGCTCATCGTCGGATCGCTGCAGCAGCGCTTCCTCGCCGACGCGGCCGACCGAGCAGCGCACGATCTCCAGGGGCTCGGCCGCCGGCCGCGCCGCCTCGGCCAGGTGCGGCCACTTGACCGAGGAGAAGGTGACCGCCTTGACCGCCCGCCCGTCCACGGCCGGCACCAGGTAGCCGCTCCAGCCAAGGGCGGCCAGGCCGGGACCGGGAAAGGCGGACCGCGGATAGGCGAGGGTGACGATGGCCATGCTCGCGTAGCTGACGCCGGCGAGCGCGGTGACCGCGGCGGAGGCACCGGGGACGGAGCCAAGCAGGCGCCCCGCGGGCCGGGCCGGCACCGCGATGATCACCGCGTCGGCGTCGAGGAACTCGGGCACGGCCGCCGAGCCGGCGGTGAGCCGCCAGCCGTTCGGGGCGGGCACGAGCTCGCGGGCCACCGCGGACGTGCGCACCTCCGCGCCCGATGCCTTCGCCAGGTACGCGGGGAGCAGGCCCAGGCCGCCGGTCAAGGTGGTGAACACCGACCCGCCCGCGCGGGTGCCTCCGGCGGGTGACCCGGGCGCGGGCGGCTGGGCCGGGGCTGGCAGCAGGGAGGCGGCCGCCTCGGCGAGGGACCGGTGCCGGCGGGAGGCGGCCGCCAGCGCGGGCAGCGTGGCGTCGAACGACAGCTCGGCCGACCGGCCCGCGTACACCCCGCCGAGCAGCGGGTCGACCAGCCGGTCCACCACCTCCGGGCCGAGACGCGCGCCGACGAACCCGGCCACGGGCACGTCGCCGTCCCGCTCGGTGGGCGGCAGCTCGAGATCCTCCCTGGCCCGGGCCACGCCGTCGCCGGTGAGCACGCCGGACCGGGCCAGCTCGGCCATGTCGGACGGCACGCCCATGAACTGCCGTTTCGGCAGCGGCCGGAGCGTGCCCAGCGTCCAGATGGCGGACGACGTGGGTCCCGGGGCGGCGCGCTGGTCCCCAAGGCCGGCCGCGGCGATCAGCGCGGTTCCCTCCGGCCGGGTGACGAGCAGCGCCTCGGCCCCCTCGTCCACGGCCACGCCGCCGATCTCGGAGACGGACAGCTTGCCGCCGAGGCGCGGCGACCCTTCGAGCACCGTGACCCGTACCGGCTCGTCCCTGAGGAAGAACGCCGCCGCGAGCCCGGAGATCCCGCCGCCCACGATCACCACGTGCGGTTGCCTTCGCGTACCCTCCATGCCCCAAGCCTGGCAGACTCCGCCCGCCAGGACCCACCCGAGGCCGGGGCCGCCCTGGTCGCCGATACCCCCCACGGGTATAGTGGAGGGCATGGGCGTACTGGTGGCGACGGGGCTCAGCCTGCGGGAAGCGTTCTTCATGTTCTGGGAGACGCTGTGGGCCCTGGTGCTCGGCTTCGCGCTGTCCGGGGCGGTCCAGGCCTTCGTGTCCCGGGGTGAGATGCAGCGGGTCATGGGGCGGCACGGGCCGGGCGCCCTGACCCGGAGCTCGCTCCTCGGCATGGCCAGTTCCTCATGCTCGTATGCGGCCAGCGCCCTGGCCAGGTCGCTGTTCCAGCGCGGCGCCGACTTTACCGCGGCCATGGTCTTCATGTTCGCCTCCACCAACCTGGTCGCCGAACTCGGCATCGTGCTGTGGCTGCTCATTGGCTGGCAGTTCACCCTGGCGGAATTCGCCGGCGGGGCCATCATGATCGTGCTGCTGGGCCTGCTGCTGCCCCGGCTCGTGCCCCCGCGCCTGATCACGGCCGCGCGGGAGCGGCTGGACCGGAGCGCGGCCGAGGACCACGGCGGGCACGCGGGACACGGTGCCGGAAGCGATTCGCTGGCCGCGCGGCTGCGCCAGCCCGCCCGCTGGGCCGACGCGGCCGGCTACACCGTCTCCGACCTGAGGATGCTGCGGCGCGAGATCGTCATCGGCTTCATCGCGGCGGGCTTCGCCGCGGCCGCCGTCCCGGCCAGCTTCTGGAGCGCCGTGTTCCTGCGCGGCCACGGAGCCCTCACTCTGATCGAGAACGCCCTGGTCGGGCCGTTCGTCGCGATCATCAGCCTGGTCTGCTCGGTTGGCAACGTGCCGCTGGCCGCGGCGCTGTGGCAGGACGGCATCAGCTTCGGCGGGGTGGTGGCCTTCGTCTTCGCCGACCTGATCTCGCTCCCCCTGCTGTTCATCTACCGCAAGCTGTACGGCGGGCGGCTGACGCTGCGGCTGCTCGGCATCTTCTGGCTCGTCATGAGCGCGGCCGGCCTGCTCACCGAGCTGATCGCGAAGGCGGCCGGCCTCGTCCCCGCGACCCGGCCGACGGTCATCGCGCCCGAGCACCTGAGCTGGAACTACACCACGATCCTCAACATCGTGTTCGCAGTCGTGGCGGCCGGGATCTACTGGCTGCACCGCAGCAAGGAACGTTTCGGCGGCGGCGTCGACGTGGCCCGCGATCCCGTCTGCGGCATGCAGGTCGACAAGGCCAACCCGGGGGCCATGCGGCACGACGGGGGGCACACGACGTACTTCTGCTCCGGGCACTGCCGGGATCGCTTCACCGGCCGGGAGCACACCGAGACGGCCGGTCCCGAGACGGCCGGCGTCGAGGTGGCAGCGCCGAGGTAGCCCGCGCCCGCGCTGATCCGTGACCCGGGCGCGGCCGGGCCGCTACGCGATCGTGACCATGGCGGCGGAACCGTATCGCTTCCCGCAGCCGTCACACCGGCATGCTGAACACGCGGAACCTGACCCGCCGCGGCACGCGGCCCGGGCGCTCCCGGCCGGGCGCCGTCGCCGGCCTGATGATCGGCGGTGTCCTGCTCGGCGGGGGCCTGTTCCTGGCGGGATGCTCGGCCGGCACCTCGAGCAACGCCGCCAGCTCGGCCGCCGGGACCGGGCCGGTGCCCGCGCAGGCGTCCGCGGCGGCCAGCGGGGCGGCCGCCGCCGCGCCGAGGGCGGCCGCGGGCCCGGCGGGCCCCCAGGGCACCGGGACCACGGCGCGGCTGGCCCCGGCCAGCAGCATCATCTACACCGCGCAGCTGACCGTGCGGGCGGCCGACGTCAGCGCGGCCGTCGCCCAGGCCGGCCAGATCGCCGCGGCGACGGGTGGTTACATCGCGAGCGAGACCGTGTCGGCCAACCCCGATCACCCCGCCAAGGCCACCGCCAGCGTGCAGCTGAAGATCCCGGTCACGTCGTATCCGGCCACGCTCAGCCAGCTGGGCCGCAGCCTCGGCACCCAGCTCGCCGTGCAGCAGCAGGCCCAGGACGTGACCCAGCAGGTGGCCGACGTGAGCAGCCAGGTCGCCTCCGACCAGGCCGCCATCGCCCAGCTCCGCGCCCTGCTGAAGCATGCGGGGTCGGTCGGCGACCTGCTCAGCGTGCAGAACCAGATCAACAGCGAGGAATCCAGCCTGGAGTCCATGCAGGCCCAGCAGCGCGCTCTCAGCCATGAGACCAGCTACGCGACGGTGACGCTGACCGTCCTCGGCCCGACGGCCAAGCCGGCCGTGCACCGCGAGAAGCCCCCGCCCAGCCTGGCCGGCGGCTTCGGGGCCGGCTGGCACGCGCTGCGGGTCACCGCGTCCTGGACGCTGGCCTTCCTCGGCGCGGCCGCGCCGTTCGCCGTCGTCCTGGCGGTCGCCGGATACGCGGCCTACCACGGACGGCGGCGCTGGCTCAAGCGGGCGGGCTCAGGCGGGCGGGCGGGCTGACTCGGCGTGCACGAGCTCGGTGAGCCGGGCCAGCACCCCGGGGTCGGTCTCCGGCAGCACGCCATGACCGAGGTTGAAGATATGCCCCTCCGCGGTGCGCCCGCGGGCGATCACGTCCCTGGCCCGCTCCTCGATGACCTCCCACGGCGCGAGCAGGATCGCCGGGTCGAGGTTGCCCTGCAGCGCCTTGCCCGGCTCCACCCGCCGGACCGCCTCGTCGAGCGGGATGCGCCAGTCCACCCCGACCACGTCGGCGCCGGCCTCCCCCATCAGCCCGAGCAGCTCACCGGTGCCCACGCCGAAGTGGATGCGCGGCACCCCGGCGGATTCCAGCGCGGCGAAGAGCCGCCTGGTGTGCGGCAGGATCGCGTGCCGGTAGTCGTCCGGGCTGACCGCTCCCACCCATGAGTCGAAGAGCTGAATGGCCGAAGCACCCGCCGCCGCCTGGATCCGCAGCCACGAGATCGTGATGTCGGTCAGCCGGCCGAGCAGCGCGTGCCACAGCTCGGGGTGGCCGTACATGAGGGCCTTGGTCTTGTCGTGGTTCTTGGACGGGCCGCCTTCGACCAGGTAGGAGGCGAGCGTGAAGGGGCCGCCGGCAAAGCCGATCAGCGGGCGCTCACCGAGCTCGGCCACGAGGGCCCCGATCGCCTCGGTCACGTAGGGCACATCGCCCGGCTCCAGCGGGCGCAGCCGTTCCAGGTCCTGGGCGGTTCGGATCGGGGTTTCCACCACCGGCCCGATCCCGGCCTTGATGTCGACATCGATGCCGATCGCGCGCAGCGGGACGACGATGTCGCTGTACAAGACGGCCGCGTCCACCTCGTACCGGCGCAGCGGCTGCAGGGTGATTTCCGCGATCAGCTCGGGCCGGGTGCACGACTCGAGCATCGGGATGCCCTCCCGCGCCTTGCGGTACTCGGGCAGCGACCGGCCCGCCATGCGCATGTACCAGACGGGGGTATAAGGAACCCGTTCTCTCCGGCAGGCCAGCAGGAACGGGGACATCGCCAGGGACTCGGTCACGTCAGGGATCGTCTCACATCACCGTACGGCGACCGACCCCAGACACGCCGTCCGAGATCCCACGAACGGGCGCAAGGGCGTGCCACTATCGGCATCAAACCTGTCAACCTGCAGGCTCGCGTCGGCATCGAGGAGGTCGCCAGGATGACGCGGCTGAGCAGCTCGCAATTGAGCTCGCATTGCGCCGGCTGTAACGAAGAGCGGCTTTTCGAGCAGTTCCACGCGGCCCCCGCGAGCTGCCCCGATGTACCGGACGGCGACTGCCCGGAATGGGGCTGCACCGGCTGCGGCGACGCCCTGATCATCGGGCTGCCATGGCCCGGGCACGCCAGCAGCGACCGCGTGAGCAGGGCCGCCTGACCGTTCCGGAGCCGGGCCGCCGGCCCCGTATCCCGGGCTTATCCGGGACGGCTTTTCCTATTAGGCAACCGGCAGGGAAAATGGTGTTTGACACGAATCTAGACGCCACTGCGTGAGAAGAGATGAGCGACACGTACGCTCGGGACATGAGGGCGACCGTGGACACGGCGCACGATGGGGACACGGCGCACAATGGGGACACAGTGCACGCTGGGAACATTGAAAAGGACTCCCCCGCCGAGACGACGTTCGCGGCGGCGGTAGCGGCCTTCGTGACGGGCCAGGACGCGCAGGGCCGGGACGGCCTGGAGTTCGAGGAGGTCCCGGCGCCGAAGCGGCTGGCACCCTACGCCACCGCCGTGGCCGCGACCGTCCAGCGCGGGGACACGGACGTGGCCTGGGGACGCCTCATCCTGCTGTACGACCCGGACGGCCAGCAGGGCTGGGAGGGCTTCTTCCGGCTGGTCGCGTACGTCCGGGCCGACGTCGAGCCGGAGATGGCCGCCGACCCGCTGCTCGGCGAGGTCGGCTGGAGCTGGCTCGCCGAGGCCCTGGACGCGCAGGTGCCCGGGTACGCCGCCCCGAGCGGCACCGTGACCAGGGTCATCACCGAGGGGTTCGGGTCCAAGCGGGACGAGGTGCCGCTGACCGGGTTCGAGCTGCGGGCGTCCTGGTCTCCGACCGGGCCGGGCCACCAGCGCGAGACCGCCACCGGCGACCCGGCCATCCTCGACCTGCCGGCGCACATCGCGGCCTGGTGTGACTGCATGTCCGCCGCGGCCGGCCTCGAACCCCCGGGCACGCGGGCACTGCGCCAGCCGGGGCACGGGTGAGCGCAGATAGCGAGACGGGCGGGATCGTCCCGCTGCTCGAGCCCCGCGACGGCCTGCCCCCGGTCGTCGAGACCGAAGCCGCGCTCGCCGAGGCGGCCGGCGGCTGGCCCGCGGCTCGGGACCGGTCGCGGTCGACGCCGAGCGCGCCTCCGGCTACCGCTACGGACAGCGCGCCTACCTGGTCCAGCTGCGCCGCGCCGGATCGGGCACGGTGCTCATCGACCCGATCGCGTGCCCGGACCTGTCCGGGGTCGACGCCGCGCTGGCCGGCGCCGAGGCGGTGCTGCACGCGGCGTCGCAGGACCTGCCGTGCCTGGCCGAGGTCGGCTACCGGCCGCAGCGCCTCTTCGACACCGAGCTAGCCGGGCGGCTGCTCGGTTACCCCCGGGTGGCTCTCGGCACGCTGGTCGAGGAGGTGCTCGGCTTCCATCTGGAAAAGGGCCACTCGGCGGCCGACTGGTCGACCCGCCCGCTGCGTGAGGAACTGCTCCGCTACGCCGCCCTCGACGTGGAGGTGCTGACCGACCTCCGCGACGCCTTCGCGGCCGAGCTGGCCGAGCAGGGCAAGACCGAGTGGGCCCGCCAGGAGTTCGAGGCCGTGCTGGCGGCCCGCCCGGCTCCGGCCCGGCCGGATCCGTGGCGGCGCACGTCCGGCATCCACCGGGTGCAGTCCCGCCGCGGCCTCGCCGTCGTGCGGGAACTCTGGTACACCCGGGACGAGATCGCCCAGGCCGTCGACCTGTCCCCGCGCCGCGTGCTGCCCGACACCGCGATCGTCGACGCGGCCAGGTCCTATCCGGCCAACCACGCCCAGCTGATCCGGATCAGCGGCTTCGCCGGCCGCCAGGCCCGGCGGCACGAGAAGGACTGGCTGGCCGCGGTGGCACGGGCGCGGGCCAGCGCCGACCACGAGCTGCCGGAGACCACGGGCGGGGCCGCACCGAACGGGCCGCCCCCGGCGCACCGCTGGGCCGAGCGTGACCCCGCGGCCGCCGAGCGCCTGACGGCGGCCCGGGCGGTCGTGATGGCCATCGCCGCCGACAGCAGGCTGCCGGTGGAGAACTTGCTGTCCCCCGACGCGCTGCGCAGGCTGAGCTGGGATCCTCCCCCGGCCACGGACGAGCAGGCCGTGGCGCAGGCGCTGGCCAGCTACGGCGCGCGGCCGTGGCAGATCGAGCTGACCGCCGGGCCCGTGGCCGAGGCCCTGATCAATCCGAAGGCCGAGGAGCCCGCCACGGAGGCGGACGGGCCGGACGAACCCGGCCCGGAGGATGATTGAGCGTGGGCGTTCTCGCAAGCGGGGCCGCGCCGCTACCGGGCTTCCTCAACTCCCTGGCCGGGCCGCTCGACCACTACGGGTACTGGGCCATCGCGCTCCTGCTGCTGCTGGAGAACATCGGCGTCCCCGTGGTGCCCGGGGAGCTCGCGATGATCGCCGGCGCGATCTTCGCCGGGACCGGCCGGGCCGGCCTGAACGTCGTCGTGGTCGGCATCGTGGCGCTGGTCGCGTCGGTGGCCGGCGCCGAGATCGGCTACCTCATCGGCCGGTTCGCCGGCCGGGAGCTGGTCGTGCGCTACGGCAAGTACGTGATGATCAAGCATCATCACCTGGACCGGGCCGAGGCGATCGTGGACCGCTACGGCGGCATCGTCGTGGTCATCGCCCGGTTCATCGTGGGGCTGCGCGAGGCTAACGGCATCATCGCGGGCATCACCGAGATGCGCTGGCTCACCTTCGCCGTCTTCAACGTGCTCGGGGGGTGCGCCTGGGTCGCCACCTGGGTGACCATCGGGGATGTGGCCGGCGACCACATCGACACGATCTACGCCGACATCAACCGGTACTCGCTGTACGCGTTCGCCGTCCTGGCCGTGCTGCTGGCCGGCTACATCGCCTGGCGCGTGACCCGCCGCCGCCGCCGCGGCGGCGCCGCGAGCGGTGAAGGCGAAGGCGCCCCGGCGGCCTCGGAGATTCAGGGCTCGTAGCGCTCGAGGGCGGCCAGCTCCGGCCGGCCCGATGGCCCGAGGCTGTCCCTGACGGCGTGCGCGACCCAGAAACCGCCCTTGGGCAGCGCCGGATCCGCGGGTACGGCGGCGGGGGCGCCCAGGGCGGCGCATACCTCGGCCAGGACCTCAGGCAGGTTTTCCCGGTGCAGGCACAAGACGGCGGGGCGGCTCTGCGCCACCAAGGCGGAGAGCAGGTACCGGAGCGCGTCGGCTTGCTCCGTTCGGGAGGAAAAACCGGGGGCCCGGCCGTACGGGACCAGGCAGGCCTCAGCCTCGACGGTCCCACCGAACTCCTCGGCGTACGGCCGCACGGTCTCGGTGCAGCGCAGGGCGGGCGAGCTGATCACCCGGGCCGCGGGCGCGAAGCAGGCCAGCAGCTCGGCCAGGACGCGGGCGTCGGCCTCGCCCTGCGCGTCGAGCGGCCGCGCGACGTCTTCGCCGGGCCAGTCCGCCTTGCGGCCGGCCGAGGCGTGCCGGGCCAGGATCAGCGGCACCGTCTGATGCGGGCGCAGGGCGGAGATCACCGGGTCGTCGTGGGTATCGGCCAGCTGCTTGCGGGCCTGCGCCAGCGGCAGCCAGGAGATCGCGTCGATTTCCTGGCCGGGAGCGGCCTCGAGCCCGGCGCTGAACGCCGCCCAGTAGCTGACCCGCTTGGGGCGCCCCCAGCTGATGTACTCGACGGTAGGCAGCCGGGGGCCGAGCACCGGCCGCACGCAGGTCTCCTCCAGGACCTCCCGGACCGCGGTGACCAGGATGTGCTCGGCTGGCTCGCTCTTGCCCTTGGGCAAGGACCAGTCGTCGTACGCGGGCCGGTGCACCAGCAGGACCTCCGCGTCCCCTGATCCCGGCTCCGCCGCGGGCCGCCAGATGGCCGCGCCCGCCGCGAGGGTGGCATCAGTCATCTGCCGAGCGGACCCGCCGTTCGCGTACCAGAGCCTCCTGGACGTCCCGGAGCGGGTTTCCCGCCTCGTCGCGGCTGTGCCTGGTCCAGTACCCGTCCGCGTTCAGCCACCAGCTCGAAGTCCCGTCGTCCATGCCTATGTCCAGGAACCGGCGCACGCCGCGCTGGTGCCCCGGGTCCGCCACCCGGACCAGCAGCTCCACCCGGCGATCCAGATTCCTGTGCATCATATCGGCGCTGCCGATCCAGACCTCGCTGTCCTCGTCATCTCCGGTGCCGAACACGTAGACCCGCGAATGCTCGAGAAACCGGCCGAGCACGCTGCGGACCCTGATGTGATCGGATAGCCCGGCGATGCCCGGCCGCAGCGCGCAGATCCCGCGCACCCACAAGTCGACCGGGACGCCCGCCTGCGACGCCCGGTAGAGCGCGTCGATCACCACCTCGTCGACCAGGGCGTTGGTCTTGAACGCGATCCTGGCCAGCTGGCCGGCCCGGCACCGCTCCGCCTGCCGGTTGATCCGGCTGACGATGCCGGCCCGCATCGCGTCGGGCGCTTCCAGCAGCCGCTGGTAGGCCCCGGTGCGGGTGTAGCCGGTGAGGTGGTTGAACAGCGCGGTGACGTCCTCGCCGACCGCGGGATCCGCGGTGAGCAGCCCGTAGTCCTCGTAGACCCGGGCCGTGGTCGGATGGTAGTTGCCGGTGCCGAGGTGGCAGTACCGGCGCAGCGTCCCATCGGGTTCCTCGCGCACGATCAGCGCCATCTTGCAGTGCGTCTTCAGGCCGACGAAGCCGTAGACGACATGGCAGCCCGCATCCTCGAGCTTGCGCGCCCAGGCGATGTTCGCGCGCTCGTCGAACCGGGCCTTGATCTCCACCACCACGACGACCTGCTTGCCCGCCTCGGCCGCGTCGATCAGCGCGTCCACGATCGGCGACTGGCCGCTGGTCCGGTACAGCGTCTGCTTGATGGCCAGGACCCGCGGGTCGTCGGCCGCCTCGTCGATCAGCCGCTCCACCGACGCGGCGAAGGAGTCGTACGGGTGGTGGACCAGGATGTCGCGCTCGGCGATGGCGGTGAAGATGCTGTTGTCCTGCGAGACGGCCCGGGTCGAGGGGACGAACGCCGGGTACCTCAGCTCGCCGATGTTGAGATCGGCGATGGTGAACAACCCGCTCAGGTCGAGCGGGCCGGTGACCCGGTATACCGCCTGCTTGTGCACGTCCAGCTCGGTGACCAGCCGGTCGAGGACGCCGCCGGACATGGTGTCCTCGACCTCGAGCCGGACGGCCGGCTCGAACCGGCGCCGCACCAGCTCCCGCTCCATGGCCTGCAGCAGGTTCTCGGTGAGCTCCTCGTCGACCTCCAGGTCCCTGATCCGGGTGACGCGGAACGCGTGGTGCTCGATGATCTCCACGTCACCGAACAGGTCGGTCAGGTGCGCCGCGATGACGTCCTCGATCGGCACGTACCGGTTCTGCGACACGGCCAGGAACCTGGGCAGCAGCGGCGGCACCTTCACCCGGGCGAATATGGTCGCGTCGGTGCGCGGGTCCGCGATCATGACGGCGAGGTTGAGGGACAGGCCGGAGATGAACGGGAACGGATGGGCCGGGTCCACCACCAGCGGGGTGAGCACCGGATAGATCCGCTGCCGGAACAGGTCACCGAGGGTGTCGCGTTCGGAGGCCGACAGCTCCTTCCAGCGCAGGATCTCGATGCCGTGCTCGTTGAGCAGGGGGGTGATGCGCTCGCTGAACGCGCGGGCGTGCCGGACCGTCAGCTGGCCCGCCAGCTCCAGGGTGTTCTCGAGCACCTGACCGGGCAGCCGGACCCCGGTGCCCTCGGCCGGGAAGCCGGCCACCATCCGGCGGACCAGGCCGGCCACCCGGACCATGAAGAACTCGTCCAGGTTGGTCGCGAAGATGGCGAGGAAGCGCACCCGGTCGAGCAGCGGGACCGACTCGTCCTCGGCCAGTTCGAGGACGCGCTCGTTGAATCTGAGCCAGCTCTCCTCCCGGTCTAGGTAGCGCTCCTCGGGCAGCGCGCTCGCGGCACCCGGCGACGCCCCTTCGTCCTCGTGCCCTTCGGCGGGAAGGCTGATCTGGCTGACACCCATGCAGCTCATTGTCCCCACTGGGTGCCAGTTAGGAACCGGTAGGGTCTTTAAGACCACGTTCTCCCGAACGTCGCAGGTAAAAGCCCCGCCTCAGGGCGTCAGGGCGTAGCCGGGAACGCCCGGCCGGGCCTGGATGGCCTGGATGCTCAGCGAGACGGAGTCCTTGGTCGAGCAGACCGGGATGTGCGCGGGCACGAACGCGGGCCGGCCCTGGCTCGGCAGCGTGACCCGGAGCTCCTCGGCCGTCACCCGGGTGCAGCCGGCGGGCTGGGTGCTCGCGGCGAGCACCACCCGCAGCACGGCGTGCGCCGTCGCCCCGGGCGCGAGCATGACCGGCCTCGGCCGGACCGAGAGATCGCGGATGGCCGGGCCGCCGATCTGGCCGCCCGCCTCGTCCTGCCCGGCGACCGGGCTGTTCTCGTAGGCGGAGACCTCCGGGTAGCCGTAGAGACGGCAGGCCTGGTGGGAGACGTTGGTGAACTCGAGCGTGTAGTAGGTGCCGCCCCCGTGGCTCACGCCAACGCCGGCCCGGTCCGCGCCGGCCGCGCCGAGCCAGGCCTCGAGGCCGGAGGCCGCGCACGCGCGGCCGGAGACGTCCGAGGACAACGCGGCGGCGGGGTTACCCGGGGCGCGGGTCAGCACGACAGCGAGCGCGGCGGTGCCGACAAAGGCCGCTATCGCGGCCATACGCCATCCGATTCGGCCGTACCTTGTCATTGCGGTCCCCATCTGGCGATGGTTGAGCCGTTCCCCGTGCCAGCCCGCGCTAATCCTGTTTATCGGTTTTTGATAGGACCCGGGCGGATTCTTCCGCCCCTCTCTTTGTCGCACTTATTGCGCACGCATGGCCGGCCGGGATGGGCCTCCCGGCCGGCCGCGGCGGGAATTCAGCCCCCGCCGCCGAGCTCGGCGGCAAACGCCGCCAGGTCGAGCAGGTGGAACAGGGTGTCGCACCACCGCTCTCCCGCGGGCCGGTCGTCGAAGTGCCCGAGGCACTCGTTGGCCGCATCGAGAATCGCCCGCAATACCGCGCCCTCGGCCTCTCGCGGCTGCTCGCTATCCGGGCCGCCTTCCAGTATTGCGGCCGCCTTCCGCGCCATGGCCAGCCCGAGTGTTCCCGCGAGCAGCACCCGCTGCATCATCAGGACGCCATTGTGGTCTGACATTTCCGGTTCCCTCCATCGTCCACCGTGGCTGTCCCGCCTTCGGGACCATGATGGGGCCAGGTAGTGACATTCCGGTCAGACGGCACGGACCAGACGATACGCGGCGCAGTCACGTGAGTTACCCAAGCACCAGGGACATCAGCTCTATCGCAGGCGCCGGTCCGGAAATAAGCCATAAATGAACGCGCGCATTTACCGCGGCGGGATATCGGACGGTAAACGCAAGCGATGACGGAAAAGGGTGCGCGAGGGTATTGCCTGGTTAATCTTCGGAGGGCCGGCAGGCGGACCAGATCGCCTCGGCATTGTGCAATTTGACGCGCTCGCCGCGGCCGAGCGCCTTGGCCAGGTCGGCTTCGGCCGTCTCGATGCGCAGCCACTCGGCGTAGGACACGGGCGCCACCCCACGGCCGGCCAGCACGGCCGCCAGCGGCCACTCGGCGGCCGCGGCCCTTTCCGCGGACGGCTCCGCGCTGGCCTCGCCGGTGATGTCCGCGGGCTGGGCCAGGCCGTCCGGGTACCTGAGCAGGCCGGCCCGCGGCAGCGGGGTGTCGCCTTCACCCGGGCCGCCGGCCAGGTCCTCGAGCAGGCAGCGGACGGTCTCGGCGGCGTCGGACTTGTTGGTGCCGATCACGCCGGTCGGGCCGCGCTTGAGCCAGCCGGCCACGTACTCGCCGGGCAGCGGCGCGCCATCCGCGCCGAGGACACGGCCGAGGGCGTTCGGCACGACCGAGGCGCGGGTGTCGAACGGCACCCCGGGCAGCGGCACGCTCTGGTATCCCACCGACCGCAGCACCATCTGGACGCCGAGCGTCTCGAGCTCACCGGTGCCGCCGAGGCGCCCGTCCGCGTCGAGCGCGGTACGTTCCAGGATGATTCCACTCACCCGTTCGGTCCCGAGGATTTCGGCCGGCTTCAGCCAGAACCGGACGGTCAGCCGGCGGTTGTGCCCGGTGGCGGCGGGCGCGGGCGCCGCGCCCTGGGCCCACTTGGCGATCGCCACCATGTTGCCGCGCACCCGGCGGTCGGACTCGACCAGCGCCGTCCCCTCCCCGGCCAGGTCGAACGCGTTCAGGTCGGCTTCGCCGGCGTGCACCACCACCTCGACGCCGGGCAGGTCGGCCAGCTCACGCAGTTCCTTGGTGGTGAACTTGGCGTGCGCGGGCCCGCGGCGGCCGATCATGTGGACCTCGCGCACCTTGCTCGCCTGCAGGGCCTCGAGCACGGGCTGCGGGACATCGGTCGCGTGCAGCTCGGCCGGGTCGCGGGCCAGGATCCGGGCCACGTCGAGGGCGACGTTGCCGACGCCGATCACCGCGACCGACTCGGCGTCGAGGGTGAACGTGCCGGCGTCCACGTCCGGGTGACCGCAGTACCAGTTGACGAAGTCGGTGGCGGCGTAGCTCCCGGGCAGGTCCTCACCCGGAATGCCGAGCCGGCGGTCCCGCATCGCCCCGGTCGCGTAGATCACCGCGTCGTACGCGGCCACCAGGTCGTCGCGGGTCACGTCCTCGCCGAGGTGGACCCCGCCGACGAACCGGACGCCCGGGCTCTCCAGGACCTTGCGCAGGTACTGCGCGATCGACTTGATCGACTTGTGGTCCGGCGCGACGCCGTACCGGACCAGCCCGTACGGGGTGGGCAGGCGGTCGATGACGTCGACCCGCACCGGGACCGGCACCGGCAGCGCGGCCGCCTGCTTGACCAGCGCCTCGGCGGCGTAAAGGCCGGCCGGACCCGAGCCGACCACGGCAACGTTCAGCATGACTGCATACGCTACTCGACGGGCGTCCCTTCGGCGCTCGCGACGGCCGTCTCGCGGTCGTCGCCCGGGACGCGACGGGCCACCGCCTCGGTGATCTGCCGGGCCAGGTGCTGCGGGGTGAGCCCCGCGTCCTCGAGCACCTCGTCCCGGGTGCCGTGCGGGAGGAACTCCTGCGGCAGGCCGAACGTCTTGACCGGGGTGTCCACGTCGTGGTCGCGCAGCAGCCGGGCGACCGCGTCGCCGAACCCGCCGGCCCGCCCGTTGTCCTCGACGGTGACCACCATCTTGTGCCGCCGGGCCGCCGTCACCAGCGCCTCGTCGACCGGCTTGGTCCACCGCGGGTCCACCACGGTGACGCCGATCCCGTGCCCGGCCAGCCGGTCCGCGACCTCCAGGCCGGTCATCGCCATCACGCCGGCCCCGGCGAGCAGGACATCCGGGCCGAGACCCTCGGCGGGCTCGCGCAGCACGTCCATGCCGCCGAGCTTGGCGACGGCCTCGACGTCGCCGCCCACCTTGCCCTTGGGGAAGCGGACCACGGTCGGCCCGTCGGAGATCTCGACCGCCTCGTTGAGCAGCTCGGCCACCCGCCGGGCGTCCCGCGGCGCGGCGATCTTCATGCCCGGCACCAGCTGCATGAGCGAGCCGTCCCACATGCCGTGGTGGCTGGCGCCGTCGAGGCCGGTCACCCCGGCCCGGTCCAGCACCAGCGTGACCGGGAGCTTGTGCAGGGCCACGTCCATCAGCACCTGGTCGAAGGCCCGGTTGGCGAACGTCGAGTAGATGGCCACCACCGGGTGCAGGCCGGCCATGGCCAGGCCCGCGGCGCTGGTCACGGCGTGCTGCTCGGCGATGCCCACGTCGTAGATCCGGTCCGGGTAAGCCTGCGCGAACTGGATCAGGCCGGTCGGGTTCAGCATGGCCGCGGTGATCGCGACGACGTCCGGGCGGCGGGCGCCGATGGCCACCATCTCGTCGCCGAACACCCGGCTCCACGACCCCGGCGTGGCGCCCGCCGCGGGCACCTGGTGGAGCCGGTCGTCGGCGTTCTGCTCGGCCTCGGCGTAGCCCAGGCCCTTGCGGGTGATCACGTGCACCAGGACGGGGCCCCCGTAGTCCCGGGCCCGGCGCAGCGCGGTCTCGACCAGCTTCTCGTCGTGCCCGTCGATCGGGCCGACGTACTTCAGGCCCAGGTCCTCGAACATCACCTGCGGCTGCAGGAAGTCCTTCAGGCCCTTCTTCGCGCCGTGCAGCGCGCCGTACAGCGGGCCGCCGACCAGCGGCGCCCGGGACAGCGTGGTCTTGATGTAGTCGAGCACGTTCTCGTAGCGCTGGCTGATCCGGATCGCGGCCAGGTGCTCGGCCAGGCCGCCGATCGTCGGCTGGTACGACCAGCCGTTGTCGTTGACGATCATGACCAGCCGCGAGTCCTTGGCCGCGGCGATGTTGTTCAGCGCCTCCCAGGCCATCCCGCCGGTCAGCGCCCCGTCGCCGATGACCGCGACCACGGTCCGGTCCGGCTCGCCCCGCAGCGTGTACGCCTTGGCCAGACCGTCGGCGTAGGACAGGCTGGTCGAGGCGTGCGAGTTCTCCACCAGGTCGTGCTCGGACTCGGCCCGGCACGGGTAGCCGGTCAGGCCGCCCTTGCGCCGCAGCGTGCCGAACTGGGCGACCCGGCCGGTCAGCAGCTTGTGCACGTAGGCCTGGTGGCCGGTGTCGAAGACGATCTTGTCCTTGGGCGAGTCGAAGACCCGGTGGATCGCGATCGTGAGCTCGACCACCCCGAGGTTCGGGCCCAGGTGGCCGCCGACGCCCTTGACCGTCGTCTCGATCATCAGGTCACGGATCTCGGCCGCGAGGCGGGTGAGCTGGTCCTGGCTGAGTCCCGTCAGGTCCTCGGGGCCGTTGATGCCCTCCAGCAGTGTCATGGCGTGCTCCTCATGTGCTGTGCGGGCCTGATGGGGAACGGTGCTCCTCGATTGCTCCTTGATCGAACCGAGTGTACGAGGTCAGGGCTCAGCTCGCTCGTCTCGGACGCTCGGTCCCCGACACGCGTGTCGGGGACGGGGTGACGGTCTCACCGGAGGGAAGCAGCAACGGGCGGGCGGCGAGCAGGCCGGAGACGAGTTCGGCGACGCACAGGACGAGCAGCCCGGCGACCGGGATGTCCCAGCTTCCGGTGGCGGTGTGCAGGAGCCCCACCGCCAGCGGCCCGGCCGCGGCGACCAGGTAGCCGACCGACTGGGAGAAGGACGACAGCGAGGCGGCGACGCTGGCGTCCGGGGCCCGGGCCAGCGTGAAGAAGATAGCCAGGCCCAGGCAGGCACCCTGGCTGAAGCCGAGGATCAGGACCCAGAACGGCGCCGAGCCGAGTGGCGCCCACAGCGAGCCGGCCAGGCCCGCCGCGGTCGCGATCAGGCTCGGTACGACCAGGGCGCGCTGGCTGGGGCGGCGGTGCGCCAGCACCGGCACGATGAGCGAGGCGGTGAGGTTGCCGCCGCCCATCAGCGCGAGCAGGTTGCCGGCCGTGACGGCCGAGGCGCCCCGGTCCTGGAAGATGGTCGGCACCCAGGACAGCGCCGAATAGTACAGCAGGCTCTGCAGCCCCATGAACGCGGTGACCTGCCAGGCCAGTGCGTACCGGTAGACCTTGAGGCGGGCCGGCGGGGAGCCGGCGCCGCGGTCTGGCCCGTGCGGTACCTGAGCTGGGGCAGCCACAGCAGCACGGCCAGCGCGGCGGGGGCCGCCCAGATGCCGAGCGTGAGCCGCACCGATCCCCCCGAACTGCGGTAGAGGGGCACGCTGAGCAGCGAGGACACGATCGCGCCGACGGACAGGGCGGTCAGGTAGATGCCGATGAGCAGGCCGGCCCGTTCGGGCCAGCGCCGCTTGACCATGCTGGAGAGCAGCACGTTGAGAACCGCGATCGAGCTCGCCGCCAGCACCGTGCCGGGGAACAGCAGAGCCCCGGGCGCCGCGCCGCGCAGCAGCAGGCCCGCGGTGAGCAGGATCAGCGCGGCCAGCAGGATCACTTCCTCGCCGTACCGGCGGTTCAGCCAGGCGGCGAAGGCCGACACCACGCCGAAGCAGATCACCGGGGTGGCGGCGAGCAGCGACAGCGTGGCCGACGACAGGTGCAGCCGGTCCTGCAGATCAGGGAAGACGGGAGGCAGGCTGGTGATCGCGGTGCGCAGGTTGAGCCCGGCGGCGGCCACGGCGACGACGAGCAGCGGGATCTCGTAGCGACGACGCCCGGTTGCGGCCGGATATTTCGACATCAGCAGCTAACGGTATACGATCTGCCCCGCTTGGCCAGGTCTACAGCCCCGGCAAGAGCAGCAGCTTGCCCGTGGTCCGCCGGGCGGCCAGGTCCTCGTGGGCCCGGGCGGCTTCGGCGAGCGGGTAAGTGCCGCCGATCCGCACATCGAGCTCGCCCTTGGCGATCCAGTCGAAGACCTCGCCCGAACGCCACCTCAGCTCCTCGGGGTCCGCGATGTAGTGCAACATCGTGGGCCGGGTCAGGAACAGCGATCCGCCGCTGTTCAGCCGCTGCGGGTCGACCGGCGGGACCTGCCCGCTGGAGGCGCCGTAGAGCACCATCATCCCGCGCGGGCGCAGCGCCGCCAGGCCGTCGTCGAAGGTGTCCTTCCCGACCCCGTCGTACACCACGTGCGCGCCGGCCCCGTCCGTGACATCGCCGACGACGTCACGGAAGGTGTCGTAGCCGGTGATGTGGTCGGCGCCCGCTCCGCGAGCGAGTTCGGCCTTCTCGCCGCCGGAGGTGGTGGCGATGACGATGCCGCCGCGCCGCTTCACCATCTGGGTCAGCAGCAGGCCGACCCCGCCGGCGGCCGCGTGCACGACGGCAACGTCACCTTCGCTGACCGGATAGGTGCTGACGCACAGGTAGTGCGCGGTCATGCCCTGCAGCATGGCGGCCGCGGCGACCTGCAGGCTGAGGCCGTCCGGCACCGCGACGGCGCCGCGGGCGGGCAGCGCGACCTGCTCGGCGTAGCTGCGGCCTGGGCCAGCCCAGGCCACGTGGTCACCGACGGCCAGGTGAGTGACGCCCTCCCCCACGGCGCTGACCTTGCCCGCGCCCTCGCAGCCGGGCACGAAGGGCAGTTCGGGCCGGTAGTTGCCCACCCCTTCGCGCTGGTAGATGTCCATGTAGTTGACGCCAGCGGCGGCGACGTCGACCACCACCTCGCCCGGCCCCGGGCGCGGCGTCTCCCGTTCGGTGAGGCTCAGCACCTCCGGACCGCCCAGCCGCTCGCCGACCACCACGCGCATGCTCGCACCTTCCTCGCGTTTGTCGTCTGTCCCGGTCAGCTTTTCACAAGCCCCCCCGGGACCGGACGGGCCGGGGTCCGCGCCGGGTGCAAGTGAAACCGGGCTTTCACGGCGTTCTGGCGCGCTCGAACCCGGGTTTCATGTCGTCCTGGTTCGCTTGTGCTGGGTCAGGGCGACGTAGCCGGCGAGGCCGAGGGGGTAGAGGAAGTAGCCGAAGCGGACCTGGGGTCCGAGCAGGAACATCAGGGTCAGGCCGATCGCCAGCCGCCAGGCGGCGGCGGGGACGTCGCGGGGCGGCCGGATCACCAGCGACACGAGGACGCCGAGCACGGCCGCGAGCAGCAGGCCGACCGAGATCACGTGCCCGGCCGGGCCGAGCGCGGTGAGCAGGTGCCCGGGGAGCAGGCTCTCGGCCGGGGTCTTGTAGTGGGTGAGGCCGAGCGGGAACAGCACGGTGTCCCTGATCAGGGCCTTCGCGGCGTTCCAGGAAACGAGCGCGGCCGGGGCCAGCGCGGCGATCAGGACGGCGACGGTAGCGGCGGCCGACACCGCGAAGTGCCACGCGGCCCGCGCGCCGTCGCGGGCCGCGAACATCGCGGCCAGCACCGGGACGGCGAGCCAGGCGGTGGACTTCAGGTCGCAGGCGGCACCCATGGCTATGCCCGCACCCAGCGCCCCGCTGGCCCGTGCCCCGACGGCCCGTGCCCCGGCGGGGTCCGGGGAGGCCAGCGCCAGGGCGAGCAGGATCAGTGCCAGCACGGGCGGATCGGTGGTGATCACGGCCAGGTTGAGCCCGACCACGGGCGAGGCCACCGCGACGCCGGCGGCCAGCAGCGCGTCCTGGCGCCAGGTGCGCTCCCGGCGGCTGGCGCCGCCGCGGGCCATGGCGATCCAGAACGCGGCGGCGAGCGGGATCACCGTGCCGATCGCGATCCAGACCCCGGAGTTTCCCGCCAGGCCGCCCAGGCCAGCCGCGTAGGGCAGGCCGGACAGCGACATGACCGGCAGGTACGGGTTGTAGGACAGGTAGCCGGTGACCTGCGAGGCGGGCAGGTAAGGCGAGCCGTGATGCACCAGCAGCGAGGCGGCCCGGTCGATGACGTACATCCCGTCTTCGAGCGGGTAGGCGACCGAGAGCCACAGCAGCGGCGCGAGCACGGCCACGGCGACCGAGACGCCGACGGCGGCGATCCGGCCCCGGCGGCTGCGCCAGAGCCAGAGCACGGCCAGCGCGGCGGCGTAGCCGCACGCGGCCCAGATGGCCCAGACCCGGTCCCGGCCGCCGGACACCGGGGCGGCGGCGGTCGCGTAGGCGCAGAAGACGGCGTAGACGGCCATGAGGCGCCTGCGGGCGAGCCAGGGCCGTTCGGCCTGATCATCGGGCTCGTGGCCGTTGACCCGGGCGGCTTCTACCCGGCCGCCCGCCGGGGGGCGGCCTGTGTCACGCGCGCTCTGAGACAGCTGGTCCCCCGGTATGGAACTGCTCCGGTACAGGCAGCAAGAACGCTATGAGCTGACTCAGGAACGCGTCAAGCCGATAGCGGTCCCGGCCGGCGGCGGGGTGACCCCGGCGGGATAGCGGCGGGAGATCAGCTCGGCCTGGATGGACTCCAGGTGCGAGACGGTGCCGGCGGCGGGCCCGGGGCCGGAGGAGACCGGCACCGTCACCCCGGCCAGCACGTCGTCCGTCCGCGGGGCGGTGAGGGTCAGCACGTCGCCGAAGCCGGGCGCGGCCGCGTCCCTGGCGGTCAGCGCGGGCAGGTTCCACCGCTGCTCCACCGTCTTGAGGACCGAGGTGTGGTCGAGCGGCGCGCCCCCGGCCGGGGCCCGGTACACCGTGCCCGGCGCGATCAGCGGCGACACGAGCACGGCCGGGACCCGGACGCCGAAACGGTCGAACCCGAACCCGAACTCTCCCGTGTCGGCGTCGGGCGGGACCGCGCCCCACGGCGGCGCCACGTGGTCGTAGCAGCCGCCGTGCTCGTCGTAGGTGACGATCAGCAGCGTGCCCGGCCAGCCGGGGCCGGCCCGCAGCGCCTCGTACACGTCGTGGATGAGCTGCTCGCCCAGGGTCACGTCGTAGTTCGGGTGCTGGCTGTTGCCGGATGAGCCCCAGCTCGGCTCCAGGAACGTGTAGGCCGGCAGGGTCCCGGCCGCCGCGGCGGCCCGGAAGTCGGTGAACTTCCCGAAGCGGCTCGCCGGGGCCGTGCTGATCTGGGTGAACGTGTCCTTGGTGAGCGGCTCGGCGTCGTAGCCGTAGACGGCCCAGGCCTGGCCGGCCGCGTCGAGCAGGCCGAAGATGGTCGGCGAGGAGAACGTGTGCGTCTTGTCGTCCATGTGCCCCTGGCTGGTGGCCGCGCAGGCGAAGGCACGGTTCGGCAGGGTCTCGGTGGGCACCGAGGAGAACCACCGGTCGCAGACCGCGTACCCCTTAGCCAGGGCGGACAGCACGGGCAAGGCCTCGGGGGTGAAGCAGCCCATGATGTCGCCCTCGGTGGTGCCGGACTCGATCGCCCACTTCTCCGTGGTCTCCCAGCCGAGGGTGTAGGCGTAGTTCGTCACGTACCCCTGGCCGGACGCGGCCTGCCCGGCCGACGCCGGCCCGCTGTCGCTGCCGTAGAGCTGGTCGTTGGTGGCCATGTAGCCCTCGCCAGGGTCGGCGCCGGGCAGGTAGTACGCATTCGGCGTCGTCGGCTCGATCCGGAACACGGTGACCGGCTGGCCGTCGGAACCCGGATTGGATTCGGTCCCGGTCAGGCCGTCGAAGGGCTGCCCCGACGGCGACACGTTGCCGGGATACAGGAAGCCGAGCATGTGATCGAAGGAACGGTTCTCCAGCATCAGCACCACGACGTGGTTCACTGAGGCCAGGTTGTTGCCGTCGGTCATGGCGACGCCCTCCTGAAGGCCCCCCCGGGGCCGGGGCCGAGGCCAGCCTAATGCGCCCGGCCGCGCCAGATAGGCTGCCCCATGAATCTTGTCCCTACCGGCCGCTTAGCAACGGAGACTGACGATGGAATCGAGCCCGGGCCCATGGATCAGCGCGCTGCGGAACTCGCACGACCGGCTCCGGGCCGCCGTCGAGCCGCTCAGCCCGGATCAGCTGGAGCAGCCGTCTTACGCCAGCGAGTGGTCGATCGCCCAGGTGCTCTCCCACCTGGGGTCGCAGGCCGAGATCTTCGGCCTGTTCATCGACGCCGGCCTGACCGGGGAGGAGCCGCCGGGCCGGGAGGCCTTCGAGCCGATCTGGGACAGCTGGAACGGCAAGGACCCGCAGGCCCAGGCGTCGGACTCGCTCCGCGCCGACCAGGCCACCCTGGAGCGGTTCGAGTCCCTCGACGCGGACCAGCGGGCGCGGCTGCACCTGAACATGTTCGGGATGGAGCTCGACACGACCGGGCTGGCGCGGATGCGGGTCGGCGAGCACGCCATCCACGCCTGGGACGTGCTGGTCGCGCTCGACCCGTCCGCCACGGTCGCCCCGGACGCCGTCGCCCTGCTCATCGACACGCTGGACCAGCTCGCGGCGCGCAGCGGCAAGCCGGACGGGCAGCCGCGCAAGGTGCGCGTGTCCACCACCGGCCCCGAGCGCGAGTTCACCCTGGAGACGACGGGCGACGCGGTCACGCTCACGCCGGCCGACAGCGAGGCCACCCCGGAGCTGGGCCTGTCCGAGCTGCGGCTGCCCGCCGAGGCGTTCGTCCGGCTGGTCTACGGGCGGCTGGACGAGGCGCACACCCCGCCGGCCAAGACGGCCGGGGTGGAGCTGGACGAGCTGCGGCCGCTCTTCCCCGGTTTCTAGGCGGGCGGTTCGCCGCTCGCGGCGTCGCGCGCGCCGCGGATGGTGATGGCGGCCAGCCCGGCGCCGAACACCGCGGCGGCGCACAGCGCGCCGCCGATGTCATGCGGCGGGCGGCCCGGCCAGAGCCAGGGCGTGCTCAGGGTGGGCGGGTGCCAGTCCGTGTACAGCGCGAACACGCTGACCAGCAGGTAGGAGAGCGGACCGGTCCAGGCGAGCGGGCCGCCGAGCAGGACGGCGCAGAGCAGCCCGAGGCCGGTCAGCCCGGCCATGTTCCGCAGCATGGCCAGAAAGCCGCCGGACAGGTGGACGCCGAGCCCGGCGGCGATGAGCACGCCGGCGGCCAGCGCGGTGAGCAGGATCACCCCGCCTAGCCGCAGGAATGGCAGCCACCGGCCGGTGGCCCGCTCCGGCTCGCCGAACGGGCTGCCCGCGGTCACCGCGATGACGGCCGCGCACCCGGTCTCGGCGACGAGGGGAAGCTGCAGCGCGCCGTAGGAGTCCCAGTGACCGTAGGCCAGGGCCACCCGCAGGCAGGCGGCACACACCGCGAGCAGGCCCGCGGCGGCGGGCAGGCGGCGGCTCGCCGCGTACAGCCACGCCAGGCGCAGGACCGGGGCAGACGCCAGGCGCGCGGTGCCGGGTGCTGGTGCCCGGCGCGCCGTGCCGGCGGTCACGGCAGTTCCGCCAGCGAGACGCGCCCGGCCCGCAGCGCGGTCAGGTGCTCCACCAGCCAGGCATGCTTCGCGGCGGCGGGCAGGGCCGCGAACCGCCGGGCCGCGGCGGCGGCCGGGCTGCCGGGGGCCGGCACCAGGCGCCCGTACACCCCCTGTCCGCCGGGGCGGGCGTCGGCCGGGCCCAGCCAGACCGTGCCGGGCCGCACCATGGCGGCGGTGATCGCGAGCTGAGCCTGGCTCGGAGCCGCGCTCTTGGCCGTCCCGCCCAGGACGAGATCGCGGATGAGGCGCAGCCCGAGGGTGTCCTGCAGGTCACCTTTGAACTGGGCGGCGCTAACGCCGGGCTGGCCTGGCACCTGGTCGGGAAGGACGAACGCCGACGTGCCCGGCGGCTGGTCGAGGGAGCTGATGCTGTTGTCCGGACCCTGGTGGTAGACCTCGGGGACCTGGCTGAGCCGGGCGGGCGCGCCGGGCAGCCCTGCCAGCTCATCGAGCTCGCCGCCGACGGCAGCCACCACGTCGGGCAGGAAGACCGCGTAGGCGGGGTGCACGCAGACCGGGATCGCGGTACGGTCGCACGCGGGCGCGTAGCGGACCGGCTGGTCGCTGGCCGCGTCGTGCAACGCCGGGATGACGATCATGCCGTGCGGGTCGAGCCGGCCGGTGCCGGACAGGCCGACGGCGGTCCCGGCGGCAGCCACCCCGGCCACGGCGAGCACGGCGGCCAGGGACCGCAGCCGCGGGCCGTTCGCGACGGTGGACGCGCCCAGCGCCGCGAGGACCGCCAGGGTGAGCCCGGCGGTGAACATCACCTGGGCGATCGACAGGTCGGGCAGGTAGCGGTAGAAGGTGCCCACCCCCGGAGCGGCGCCGATGTCGACGGCACCCGCGGTCAGCGGCGAGATCTGCCAGTAGGAGTGATCGCCGGAAGCCGCCTGGGTGCCGAACCCGAGCCCGAAGAACGCCACCACCGTGATCAGCGGGGTGACGAACCGGCTGGGGAACCAGGCCCCGACGGCGAACCCGATGGCGGTCAGCGCCGGGACGCCCGCCACGCTGACGACGGCCGGCCACCACAGCGGGCCGCCCCAGGAGGCCTGCCGGGCAGTCATGATGTAGACCGCCGCGACGCAGCCCACGCAGCCGACCTCGGCCCAGGCGGTGGTAGCGGCCCAGGTGGCGAGCTGGCGGGACCAGCGCGGCCGGGCGGTGACCCCGAGCAGGTCGGTGATGTCCCGGCGGCCCTCCCGGGATCCCATCCACGCGGCCGCGGCGGTCACCGGAATGACGAGATCGAGCAGCAGCCGGTTCTGCAGGGTCATGGCGCGCAGGGACCACAGCGGCGGCACCGCCATGACCTCGCGGTAGCCGTTGGACCAGAACAGCGCGCCGACCAACGGCAGCAGCCACAACATGGCGTTGTGCCGCAGCTCGATGCGCAGCAGCCGCCCTGAACGGGGCAGCGGCACGGCGGCCCGGCGCAAGGCCGGGGCGCTGACGGCGGTCATGACCGGGCCGCCGCGAGTGACCGGGCCGCGGCGAGCACGGCGGTGTAGCCGCGCTCCAGCGGCGCGTCCCCGGTGCCCTGCTCGGTGCCCCGGGCGGTCAGCTCGGCCGGGGTGCCGTGGAAGACGATCTTGCCCTGGTCCATCAGCGCGACCTGCGAGCAGGCCGCGCCGACGTCCTCGACCAGGTGGGTGGACACGACCACGGTGCCCTGCTGGCCGAGGTCGCGCAGCAGGGCGCGGAAGCGGACCCGCTGCTCGGGATCCAGGCCGGCCGTCGGCTCGTCCAGCAGCAGCAATTCGGGATCGTTGACGATGGCCTGGGCGATGCCGACCCGGCGCAGCATCCCGCCGGACAGCGTGCGCAGCCTGGCCCGGGCCCGGTCGCCCAGGTCGACCCGCTCGATCGCGGCCGCCACCGCGCCGGGTACCCGGGCGGCCGGCATCTCCTTCAGCAGCGCGAAGTACTCGACGAACTCGGCCACCGTGAAACCCGGGTAGTAGCCGAGGTTCTGCGGCAGGTACCCGAGCCGGCGGCGCACCTCGCGCCGAGGGGCGTAGGCACCGGGGTCACGGCCGAGCAACCGCAGCCGCCCGTTCGTCGGCGGGATCACGGTGGCCATCATGCGGAGCAGCGTGGTCTTGCCCGCCCCGTTCGGTCCGAGGAGGCCGAACACCCCCGGGCCGGCCTGCAGGTTCACCCCGTCCACGGCCTGGTGCCGGCCGAGCCGCCTGGTCAGGTCGGTGATATCGACGTTCAATGGAGGGTTCCTCTCGGGATCCGCGTGGCGTAGAGGGCGACGGCGGCGCAGACCGCGCCGATCGCCAGGTAAGGCAGGAACAGGACCGTGTTGGTGACGGCGGCGGCGAACCGCCCGCTGGCCACCCGGCCGGACAGCACGATGATCAGCCAGGCGGCCACCCCGCCGGCCGCCCCGGCGCTGGCCGACCGGGCCACCGTCGCCACCGCCAGCGCGAAGGCGCAGACCGCGGTCATCGGGACCAGCCAGCCGAAGGTGACGGCGGCCGCCGCCCCGGACGTCGTAGCGGCGGAGACCGCCGAGGCGGCCAGCCCCAGCGCGGCGTTGACCGCGAACACCGCGAGGGCCCGGGCCAGGAGCACCATCCGGTCGCTGACCGCCATGCTGCACGACAGCTCCCAGGCCGGGTCCACGCCGGGTCCGTAGGAGTAGGCGATGGCCGCCGCGGCCACGGCCGGCGCCAGCAGCGCGACCAGCGGCTGGCCGCTGCTCAGCGTCGCGGCGGCCCCCGCGGCGAGCACCACGACGCTGGCCATCAGCCAGGGCAGCAGCAGCGACGGGGTGGTCAGCAGGGCCCGGGCCAGGCCGGGCGAGCGCAGTAGCCGCCCCGCGGTCCGCTCCAGGGCGCCGGGCTGGCGGCGCCACACCTGCGCGGCCACCGAGATCCAGACCTGGCCCAGGTCGACGTCGTCCGGTGGACTGTTCATCGGGCTCCTCCCTCGGCGGAACGCAGGGCGGCGCGCAGCAGGCGGCGGGCCCGGTGGGCGCGGCTCTTCACCGTGCCGGGCGGCACGCCGAGCAGCTCGGCTACCTCGGCCACCGGCCGGTCCTGTTCGTACATGAGCCGCCATACCTCACGGTCCGGGCTCCCGGCCGGCCCCAGGGTCGCGACGGCGACCTCGAGGTCGGCCCGGGCCAGCGCGATGTCGGCTGGGTCGGGCGCGTCCGGGTCGGCCGGCATCGCGGTGACGGCCTGGTCCGCGGGACCCCGGCGGCGGAGCAGCAGCGCGGCCTGGCGGCGGGCGATGCCCCACAGCCAGCCGCCGCAGGCGCCCTGCGGCCGGTAACCGCGCGCGCCGCGCCAGGCCGCGAGGAACGTCTCCTGCAGCACGTCCTCCACGTCGGCGGCCGGCAGCACGGTGCGCAGCCGGACGGCCAGCCACGGCGCGTGCCGGCCGAACAGCTCGCGCAGCGCCGTGTCGTCGCCGGCCGCTACCCGGCCGACCAGGTTGTCGTCATCCATTGACTCTCTATTGCACCCCAGGCCAGGTGCGGTTCACGCCGGGGCAGAATAAGCCCATGCCCGTGACGATCCGCGCGCCCCGGCCGGGTGACGGCGCCGGGATGGCCCGCGTCTGGCTCAGCGCGGCCGCCTACTACGCCGACCTCGACCCGGCCCACTTCCAGGTTCCCCCGGCGAAGGCCGAGTCCTTCGAAGCCAGCTTCGGGACGGGCGGCGAGGACGAGCTGATGCTGGTGGCTGACCTGGACGGCCAGCTGGCGGGCTGGCTGACGGCAAGCATCGAGTACCCAGCGCCCGGCGCGGAGCGGCAGATGACCCGCGAGCACGGCTGGACACGGCTCCATGTCGATGCCCTGATGGTGGATCAGGAGGCGTGGCGTCAGGGTGTCGGCACCGCGCTGCTGACGGCGGCCGAGGAGTGGGGCCGCGACCGCGGCGCCCAGGCGGTCCGGCTGGACACCTACGCCGGCAGCCCGGTCTCGGTGCCGTTCTACGAACGACACATGGAGTACCGGCGGCGCGCGATCGTCTTCCAGAAGCCGCTTTAACGAGCCTTCACGCGGGAAGTGGCGCTCCCCCAAGCGGGTGGGTGGCTCCACCGCGTACCGAAGAGGGGCAGACCATGTAAGCCAAAAGCGGCAGTGAGCTGGTCAGCGGGCTGTTGGTCGCTGAGGACGAGGGCGCAGGCCGGGAGGCCGGCGTCGTCGCCCGCGGCGAGCACGACCTGGGTCACGCCGGAGATGGTGAGCGGGCCGCGCCGGTTCAGAGGGCGGTGGTGCCGCCATCGGCGACGAGTTCCATGCCGTTGACGTAGCTGGAGTCGTCGGAGGCGAGGAAGAGGGCGGCGGCGGCGATTTCGCCGGGACGGCCCATCTGGCCGCGGGGGATGAAGGACTCGAACTGGCGCCTGGTGGCCTCGTCGAAGAGTTCTTCCTGCTTGGCGGTGGCGACCTGGCCGGGGGTCAGGACGTTCACGCGGATGCGGCGGTCCTTGAGCTCGTTGAGCCAGACGCGGGCCCAGGCCTGCTGGACGGCCTTGCTGCCGGCGTAGACGCTCCAGCCGGGGAAGGCGCCGAGGGAGGCGTTGGAGCCGGTCATGAGGATGGAGCCGCCGTCGTTGAAGAGCGGGAGGGCCTTCTGGACGGTGAACAGGGTGCCGCGGGCGTTAAGCCCGAACCAGGTGTCGAACTGGGCCTCGGTGATCTCGCCGAGCGGGGCGGGCTCGCCCCCGCCGGCGCTGGCCCACAGCACGTCGAGGCCGCCCTTCTCCCGCTTGACGGTGTCATAGAGGCGGTCCAGGTCGTCCAGGTCGGCGGCGTCGCCCTGGACGCCGGTGACGTTGCGGCCGATCTGCTTCACGGCCTCGTCCAAGACGTCCTGGCGGCGGCCGGTGATGAAGACGTACGCTCCCTCGTCGACGAACAGCTTCGCGCCGGCCAGCGCCAGGCCGGTGGTGCCGCCGGTGATGACCGCTACCTTGCCGTCAAGCTTTCCCATAGTCGCTCCCTGGTTAAGTACACCGATCTGTGTGCTTACAGTACCGGGCGGACAGCCGGGACGCAAACTATGTACACCGGTCGTTACCCAGTTGGGGTACCATGGACCCATGACGGAGTTGGAGAAGGGCCCCCAGGGCCGCCGCCGTGGCCGGGGCGCCCGCGAGCGCATCCTCAGCGCGTCCCAGCTGCTGTTCCGCGAGCAGGGCATCAACCGCACCGGCATGGACCAGCTCTGCGCGGCGGCCCAGGTGTCCAAGCGCACGGCCTACCAGCACTTCACCGGCAAGGACGAGCTCGTCGCCGAGTACCTGCGCCGGTTCGACCCCTCCGTTCTGTCCGGCGTGTTCGACCGCACCGACCTCACGCCCCGCGAACGGCTCCTTGCCGCGTTCGATGTCCCCCCCACCACCCCCCTGTGCCCCTACATCGCCGCCGCCGTCGAACTCCACGACCCCCAGCACCCCGCGTCCCAGTACGCACGCGACTACAAGAAAGCCGTCGCTGCGCGGCTCGCCGACACCGCCCGCGAAGCGGCGCCCCCCACCCTGAACAGCTCGGCGAGCAGCTCGCGCTGCTCATCGACGGCGCCGCGGCCCGCACCCGGGTCCTCAACGCCGACACCTTCCCCACCGCCGCTGCCATCGCCGCCGTCCTCATCGACAACGCCATCCCCGTCACAGCCAGCGATGACCGGCGACGGGAGGAAGTGTCACGTTAACTTGGCACTCCGCGGCCGGGCTGGACGCGTTCGATCCGACCCGTGGTCGGAACTCGGTCTCCGGGGCCAGGGCGAGGCAGTGCCGCACCTCTAGCGGACGGCGCCGAGGGTGAGGCCTTCGACGACGCGGCGCTGGACGATCAGGGCGACGACCAGGACAGGAACTACGGCGATCAGGGAGCCGGCCATGA
>CAVWOM010000015.1:0-291363 GCA_963756575.1 uncultured Actinomycetota bacterium
GCATGGCGCTCACGCCGTCCTGCGGAAACAGCCGCGTCCCGCCGCCGAGCACGATCGGGTGCACCGCTACCCGGTACTCATCGATCAGGTTGTGCCGCATCAGGGTCTGCACCAGGGTGGCGCTGCCGTAGACCTCGATGTCCCCGCCTGGCTGCTGTTTGAGCCGGGTGATCGCGGCGGCCACGTCGCCGTCGATCACGGTCGCGTTCCACGGCAGCGATCCGGTCAGCGTGGTGGACGCCACCAGCTTGAGGATCTCGTTCATCCGGTCCAGGTAGGCGCCGCCCTTGACGCCGGACCACGCGTCGCGGAGCAGCCCGTAGGTGGCGCGCCCGATCAGGAAGTAGCCGGCTGCCCGCAGGTGCTCCAGCGCGTTCTGCTGCGCGTCGGCGGTGAAGTACGGATTCGCCCACCCGCCGTGGGCGGTCTCGCCGAACCCGCCGGGGTCCTGGATCATGCCGTCCAGGGTCACTAGGGTCGAGACACTCAGCTTGCGCACGGTGATCCTCCTCCTCGGCCAGGCAGGCCACCTGGCACCGTCACTACGGCAGACCCAGCGGGCCGGGGAAAGGAATCGGCTTGACCGCACCGGACAACGACGAGTTCATCCGCCGCACCGAGCGTTACCGGCCCGAGCTCCTGGCCCACTGCTACCGCATGCTCGGCTCACTGGCCGACGCCGAGGATGCCGTGCAGGAGACCTACGTGCGGGACAGCGTGCGGCTCGCCCTGATCGCCAGCCTGCAGTACCTGCCCTCACGCCAGCGGGCGGTGCTGATCCTGCGTGACGTGCTGGCGTGGCCGGCGGCCGAGGTCGCCGATCTTCTCGACATGTCGGTGGCCGCCGTCAAGAGCACGTTGCAGCGGGCCCGCGCCCGCCTGCGCCAGGCGGCTCCGGCCACGGATCACGTCGCCCAGCTGACCGAGCCGCAGCATCGCGCGCTGCTCGGTCGGTACATCGCCGCCTTCCAGAACGCTGACGCCGCGGCGCTGGAAGAGCTGCTGCGCCAGGACGCGACGCTGGAGGCACCGCCGCTGCGTACCTGGTACGCGGGCATCGCGTCCTGCCTGCCGTACATGACGGCGCACGTGCTGGGCTCGCCGGGACACTGGCGGATGCGGCCGGCCAGCGCCAACGGCCAGCCGGCGGTGGCCGCCTACTACCGGGGCAGCGATGGCTCCTACCTGCCGTACGGCATCGTGGTGCTCACCGCGACGACCGAGGGCATCTCGCGCATTACCTCGTTCGGCGATCCCGGCTTGGTCACCGCGTTCGGCTTCCCCGCTGGCCTGCCCGCAGGCGACGGCGGATAGGCCGGCCGGCACCACGGACCAGAGCCGCCGCAGGCTTCCTGGCCATTGTGAAAGATTTACTTCGAAAGTACTCTTTCACGTATGGATACCGAAGACGCGGCAGCGGGGCCGGGAGCAGCGGGCGTCGAGCTGGGGATGCCGGGGAACCCGGTCCAGCTCACCGACCCGCAGATGATGCGGGCGCTGGCGCACCCGGCGCGGATCGCGATCTGGACGCACATGGCGATGCGTGGTTCCGCGACCGCGACCGAGTGCGCGGAGATCGCGGGGCTCTCCCCCTCGGCGTGCAGCTATCACCTGCGGACGCTGGCCCGCTATGGCTTCGTCGAGGAGGACCGGGCGAGCGCCGCCGACGGGCGGGAGCGGCCGTGGCGGGCCCGCATGCTCGCGTTCAATATCGAGGACTCCCCGGGCACCCCTCCGGCCGCCCGGGTCGCCAGCCGGATCCTGGTGGAGAACATGCGCGCCTCGGCGGAGGAGAACCGGGCCCGGTATGTGGCGCGCCAGTCGGAGTATCCCGACGACTGGCAGCGGGCGTCGGGCGAGCTGTTCAGCGTGGCGCACGTGACGCCCGGGGAACTTCAGCGGATGCGGGAGCAGGTGATCGAGATCATGGCCCCGTACGTGCGGCTGGAACCGGACAGCCGGCCGGCCGGAACGCTGCCGGTCCGGATCATGCTCGACCTGTTCCCGTGGTTCGACCCGGAGGAGGCCCAGGGCGAGGTGACACCGTGAAGGTCTCCTTGCGCTCGGCCCCGCTAGGCGTGCCGAATTTCCGGCTGCTGTGCGGCGGGCAGTTCGCCTCGACGATCGGCGATTACTGCTACGCGGTGGCATTGCCCTGGCTGGTGCTCTCCGAGCACGGCGGCGCGATCCTGCTCGGTACCGTGCTGGCCTGCTACGGCGTGCCGCGCACGGTGCTGATCCCGGTCGGCGGGATGCTGGCCGACAAGCTGGGGCCGCGGACGCTGATGCTGGCGGCCGACGCCGCCCGCTGCGTGCTGGTGGCCGGGCTGACGGTACTCGCGGCCAGGCACGTCACCGCGCTGGCGGCGCTCGGGCCGATCGCCGCGCTCATCGGGGCCGGGGAGGGCCTGTTCATCCCGGCTTCTTACGCGATCATGCCGTCGCTGCTCGACGGCGAGCAGCTCGCGGCGGGGAACGCGCTGTCCACCACGGCCGTCCAGGGCGGATCGCTGCTAGGGCCGGCCCTCGGCGGGGGGCTGGTCGCGGCCACCCATACGTCGACGGCGGCATTCGGGGTGGACGCTGCCTCGTTCGGTATATCGGCTCTTAGCTTGCTGATGATCCGGGCGAAGGCCTCCGGCGGGCCGGGACCGGCTCCGGCGGAAGATGCCGCCGCGCCAGCCCCGCCCGAGGGCCTGCTGGCGCTGCTGCGCAGGTCGCGGGCGCTCCAGGTCATCGTGGTGGTGGTGATCGCGGCCAACCTGGCCAACGGCGGCATGGGCGAGATCGCGCTGCCCGCCCTGGCGCACGCCCAGTACGGAGCGGCCGGCTACGGCGCGCTGCTGGCCTGCCTCGCCGTCGGCGGGATCGCCGGCACGCTCGCCGCGGCCCGCACCGGCGGCCTGCGCGCCCCGGCCCGGTTCGCCTCGGTGATATTCCTGGTCGAGGCCGTCTGCATCGCGCTGGTGCCCTACCTGGGCGGAGAGGCCGGCGCAGCCGCCTTTCTCGGCCTGAGCGGCGTCTGCAACGGCCTGGCCAACGTCACCTTCCTGACCGCGATGCAGAGGTGGGTTCCCGCCGGGATGCTCGGGCGGGTGATGGGAATGGTGATGCTCTGCTCGTTCGGCACCTTCCCGCTGTCGGTGGCGGTGTCGGGCGTGCTGGTACGTCACCTGGGGCCGGTGCCGTTCTTCCCGGCGGCCGGCGCGCTGGTCGCGGCGGCCATCTTGTTCGGGCTGACGCAGCGGGAATTCCGCCTGTTCGGCGCCCGGGCCGACGCCGAGCTTACGGACGATCCTCAGGCCGCGGATGGTTCTCAGGCGGCAGAGGGCTCACGCAGGTAGGCGGCCCACTGGGGGTCGCCGTCGTAGTGCGCGCCCACCAGCCGCCAGTGGGCGCCGCGTGGGACCGCGGGCGGCACCGCCAGGGTCCAGCCGAGTTCCTCGAGGAACCGGTCGGCCTTGCGGTGGTTGCAGATCGTGCAGGACGCGACGCAGTTCTCCCAGGCGTGGGGGCCGCCGCGGCTGCGCGGGATCACGTGGTCGATGGTCTCGGCCTTGCGACCGCAGTACGCGCACTTGTAGTTGTCCCGGCGCATCAGCGCGGCCCGGGTGAGCGGCACCCGGTTGCGGTACGGGACGCGCACGTAGCGGCTCAGCCGGATCACCGACGGCGTCGCCAGAGCCACCGTGGCTGCGTGCAGGACAGCACCGGCCGCGTCGTCGTGCACTACCTCGGCTTTACCGCCGAGCACGAGGCACACGGCTCTTCGCAGGCCCACGGTAGTCAGCGGTTCATACGTCACGTTGAGCAGCAGCACTCGTCGCACCGCACCTCCCGCTGGCGTGGGCCGTTATCTGAACCTCATGCTCCCAGTGTGTCGCCTGGTACGCTCTTCCGCCACCACATAAGAGTACAAGTTGCCGGAGACCGTAGAGTGCCTGCATGGCGGACATGACGGAGCTGCGGTATCCGGCGGCGCGCCGGCTCGATCTCACCGAGGACGTTCTCGGGCATCAGGTCAGCGACCCCTACCGGTGGCTGGAAGAGAACCCGAGCGCCGAACGGGATGGGTGGCTCGCGGACGAGGCCAGCCTGTTCGCCGCGTACCGGGAAGAGCTGCCCGGGCGCGACCGGCTCGCCGCGCAGGTGCGCGATCTGCTGAGCACCGGGAACGTCGGAACGCCGGCCTGGCGGGGCGAGCGGTCGTTCTTCACCCGGCGCGAACCCGGCGCCGAGCACGGCGCGCTGTACACGCAGGCGGGCGGCGGGCCGGCCCAGGTGCTGGTCGATCCGGTCGCCATCGACCCGTCCGGGCTGACCACGCTGGACTCCTGGCAGCCGGACAAGGAAGGCCGGCTGCTGGCCTACCAGCTCTCCGAGGGCGGCGACGAGGAGTCCCTGCTCCGTGTGATGGATGTCACCACCGGCGCGGTGGTGGACGGGCCGATCGACCGGTGCCGGTACTCGGGCGTGGCCTGGCTGCCCGGCGGCAAGGCCTTCTACTACACCCGCAGGCTGGCGCCAGAGGCCGTGCCGGACGGCGAGAGCCAGTACCACCGGCGGGTCTACCTGCACCAGATCGGCACCCCGGCGGACGAGGACGTGCTGATCTTCGGCGAGGGCCGGGAGAAGACCAACTACTACAGCGTCTCGGTCAGCCGGGACGGGCGCTGGCTGTTCATCGGGGCCTCGCGGGGCACCGCGCCGCGCAACGACCTGTGGGTCGCCGACCTGTCCGAGTCCGACCCAGCCGCGCCCGAGCTGCGGGTGCTCCAGGAGGGGGTGGACGCGCAGACCGGCGTCCGGGCGGGGCGGGACGGGCGGCTCTACGTGTTCACCGACCTGGGCGCCCCGCGGGGGCGGATCGCGGTCACCGACCCCGCCTCGGCCGGCGACCCCTCGACCTGGCGTGACCTGATCGCGGAGGATCCCGAGGCGGTGCTGAGCGGCTACGCCATCCTGGACGGGGCCGAGCTGGACCGCCCCGTCATGCTGGCCGGGTGGACCCGGCACGCGCTCAGCGAGATCACCGTGCACGACCTGGCCACCGGCGAGCAGGTGGGCCGGGTGCCGCTGCCCGGCCTCGGCACCGCGGGCGGCCTCGGCGAGCGGCCCGAAGGCGGGCACGAGGCCTGGTTCGCCTACACCGACTACACGACGCCCCTGGTGGTCCTGCGGTTCGACGCACGCGATGCCTCGGTGGTCACCTGGGCGTCCGCGCCAGGACAGGTCGAGGTGCCGGCGGTGACGGCCCGGCAGGTGACGTACCCGTCCAAGGACGGGACGCTCGTGCGGATGCTCGTCATCAGCTCCGGCGACTCCCCCGGCGGCCCGCGGCCGGCGATCCTGTACGGGTACGGCGGATTCGACATCTCCTTGACGCCGGCCTACTCGCCGAACATCCTCACCTGGGTGTCGGCGGGCGGCGTGTACGCGGTCGCCAACCTGCGCGGCGGCAACGAGGAAGGCGAGGAGTGGCACCGGGCCGGGATGCTGGAGGCGAAGCAGAACGTCTTCGACGACTTCCACGCCGCGGCCGAGGCGCTGATCCGGGACGGCTGGACCACGCCGGGCCAGCTGGCCATCTCCGGCGGGTCGAACGGCGGGCTGCTGGTGGGCGCGGCCCTGACCCAGCGGCCCGATCTGTACGCCGCCGTCATCTGCTCCGCGCCGCTGCTGGACATGGTGCGGTACGAGAGGTTCGGCCTGGGGCAGACGTGGAACGTCGAGTACGGCACCGCCGCGGATCCCGAGCAGCTCGGCTGGCTGCTGGCCTACTCGCCGTACCACCACGTGGTGGCGGGGACGGCGTACCCGGCTGTGCTGTTCACCGTGTTCACCAGCGACACCCGGGTCGATCCGGTGCACGCCTACAAGATGTGCGCGGCGCTGCAGTTCGCCACGTCTTCAGGGCGGCCTGTGCTGCTGCGCGCGGAGGACCAGGTCGGGCACGGCGCCCGGGCGGTGAGCCGGATGGCCGGGCTGGCCGGGGACACGCTGGCGTTCGCCGCGCACCACACCGGCCTCAAGATCTGAAGTAGGTCCCGGGGGTCTGGCCGGTCTCGCGCCGGAACGCGGCCACGAACGCGCTCGGCGTGTCGTAGCCGACCCGGCCCGACACCCGGCTGACCGGGTCGCCGGCGGCGAGCATGGACAGCGCCGCCTGCAGCCGCAGCAGGGTCCGCCAGCGGCCGAACGGGAGGCCGGCTTCGGCCGCGAACGCGCGCGCCAGCGTCCGCTCGCTGGCGCCCACCGCGCGGCCCCAGTCGCGCAGCGTACGCCGGTCGGCCGGGTCCTTCCGCAGGGCCTCGGCTACCCGCAGGGCGGTCACCGAGGTGGGCAGCGCGACCCCGATGGTGGTCACCGGCACTGGGGTCAGCAGGTCGGCGAGCAGGGCCTCGGCGTGCGCCCGGCGGCTCTTATCCAGATCGAGCTGGCCGAGGTAGCCGATAAGCTCGGCCAGCAACGGGCTGGCTGCTACCGGGGTGGGCCGTCGGGCGTCGGTCCAGCTGACCGGGAAGAGGCCGGGCCTGATGTAAAGCGAGCGCATGGTGGCGCGGCCGTCCGAGGCGGTCTCGTGGCGCAGCCCGGCCGGGATCCACAGCGCCCGGGTCGGCGGCAGCACCCAGGTGGCGTCGGCGGTCAGCACCGTGAGCACCCCGCTCGCCGCCCAGGCCAGCTGGTGATCCTCGTGGGTATGCCAGTCGAAGCGGGTGCCGCCGGCATCGGGAAGTCGGCCACGATGACGGCGGCATCACTGTCCGGCTGGTCACATGGCCCGGAAGCTGGTCCGGGAGCTTGCCCGGGAGTTTGTCCGGCTCGCGACACAACATGGCAGCCTACGCGCTATCTGCGGACGGCCTCAGGGCCTAGCGTCGGCCTCATGAACGAGAATCACGCCAAGCTGATGCCGAGCCCGGAGTGGGCCGCGCATATCCAGGACGAGGTGCTCCCGCTGGCCACGGAGGGCGTCGAGCTCGGCGCCGACCTGCTCGAGCTGGGGCCGGGACCGGGCGCGGCCACCGACTGGCTGCGGCACCGGGTCCGCCGCCTGGTCGCGGTGGAGCACGAGGAGCCGGCGGTTTCGACGCTGACCGAACGGTTCGCGTCTACCAATGTCGAGGTGACGTGCGGCGACGCGGCCGCGCTCGGCTTCCCGGACGCCTCGTTCGACACCGTGGCCACTTGCACGATGCTGCACCACGTGCCCACCCGCGCCTTGCAGGACAAGGTGCTGGCCGAGGCGTTCCGGGTGCTGCGCCCGGGCGGCACCTTCCTGGGCTCGGACAGCCTGCCCAGCGACGGCCTGCACCAGTTCCACGAGGGTGACACGTACAACCCGCTCGAGCCGGCCGCGTTCCTCACCCGGCTGCAGAGCGCCGGCTTCGCCGAGATCACGCTGCGGGTCGGGTACAACCTCATCTTCACCGCCCGCAAGGAGACCGTTACGTGACCTGGCCGGGCGAACCCTCCCCCTGAGCACGGGTCCCGCCGGTAGCCTCGCGGGTGGCAAACCGACGGACGTCTGAGGGAGTTCTGTGTTCCACGTCACCGGCCTGGTCATAGCCAACGTGCCGGACACCCTGACCGGTAACTGCGGCGGCGAACCGGGAATCGCCTGCCGGACCGCCTGGGACATCAGCCACAGCACCACCGCCACTCAGGTGGTCAAGATCTACCTGGCCGGCCCGGTCAGCCAGGGCGGGCGGATCGCGTTCGTCCTGGTGCTGGCGCTGTTCGTGCGGGCCGTCATCAACCGGCTGATCAAGAAGGTCACCGAGCGGGCGGCGACGGTGACGCTGGCGGTGACGCCGAACGGCCGGGCGCACAAGGAAGCGGCGGCCGTGCAGACGGCCGGCACGGAGCGCCGCGAGCAGCGCGCCCTCGCCCTCGGCTCGATCCTGCGCAGCGCGGTCTCGATCGTCGTGTTCGGCATCGCCGCGCTCACCATCTTGTCCATCCTCGGCTTCAACCTGGCGCCGGTGCTGGCCAGCACCGCGGTGCTCGGCGTAGCGCTCGGGTTCGGCGCGCAGAACCTGGTCCGCGACTACCTGGCGGGCCTGCTCGTGCTGGTCGAGGACCACTACGGGGTCGGCGACACGATCAACGCCGGGGTCGCCACCGGCACGGTGGAGGCGATGACGCTGCTCACCACCCGGCTGCGGGACGTCAACGGGGTGGTCTGGCACATCAGGAACGGCACCATCGACAGCATGGGCAACGAGTCGCAGGGCTGGTCTCGCGCCGTCATCGACTACCCGGTCCCCTACGAGGAGGACCTGTCCCGGATCCGGGCGCTGATGGAGCAGGCCGCGAACGGGCTCTACCGCGAGGGCGGCTGGAAGGAGCTGATGCTGGAGAAGCCCGAGGTGTGGGGCGCCCAGGGACTGTCCGGCAAGGAGGTGACCATGCGGCTGGTGGCCAAGACCGCCCCGATGCGGCAGCTGGAGGTGGGCCGCGAGCTGCGCGCCCGGGTGAAGGCGGCGCTGGACGAGGCCGGCGTGCAGCCGGCCGGCCCGGACACCATCCTCATCTCGGCGCCGCCCGCGCCCGCCATCGCGCCGTCGGTGCCCGGCCCGGTTCCCTCGCAGCCCCCGTCCGAGGTCGAGGAGGACGAAACCGCCGCTCCGGGGAGCTCGTAAGCTTTCACCTATGAGCCAGCCGGTCAGCTTGTACGAGGCGGTGGGCGGAGAGGAATTCTTTACCCGCCTGGTCCACCGGTTCTACCAGGGCGTCGCGGACGATCCCGTGCTCCAGCCGGTCTATCCGGCCAAGGATCTCGGCCCCGCCGAGGAACACCTGCGGCTGTTCCTCATGCAGTACTGGGGCGGGCCGCGTACCTACGACGAGCTGCGCGGGCACCCGCGCCTGCGGATGCGGCACGTCCGGTTCGCCATCGGCGAGGCCGAGCGGGACGCCTGGCTGCACCACATGCGGGTCGCCCTGGACGAGGCCGACCTGGGTGAGGCGCTCGACATCCAGCTCTGGGATTACCTAGTCATGGCGGCGCACAGCCTGGTCAACGTCGAGCAGGCGCCCGGCCGGCCGGACCTGGGCCTGCGGCCCGCCTGAGGTGGATCCGCTGCTGCGCAAGATTGACTGCGTGCAGATCCCGGTACCTGACCTCGACGCGGGCCTGCGCTTCTACCGCGATGGGCTCGGGCTCGAGCTGAAGTGGCGGCACGCCACCCAGGCCGGGCTGCGGCTCGGCGACAGCGAGCTCGTACTGCAAACCGAACGGCCCGAACCCGAGGTGGATTTCCTGGTCGACGCGGCCGAGGAGGCGGTCCGGCGGGTGGAGTCGCTGGGCGGGACAGTGCTTTCCGGGCCAGAAGACATCGCGGTCGGCAGGCTGGCGAAGGTGGCCGACCCGTTCGGTAATTCGCTAGTGCTTCTCGACCTGACCAAGGGCACCTTCCAGACCGGCCCCGACGGGGCCGTCACCGGGGTCGGCTAGTTCAATGAGTGGAACCTTCTACCTGATAGAGAAGGTAAAGGTTCCACTCATCGAACGGGAGACCGTGCGGATGAGGCAAAGGGGCAGGTGAGATCACGGGGGCGGCGGGCCGTGAGGTTTTTGGATCCGGCCTGCTCACGCCCGGTTTCATGATCTACGAGAAGCGCTCTAGCTGGGTGCGGGGCGCTGGCCGGTGACGTCGTAGAGGTGGTGCACCGGGTCGTGGATGAAGTAGCGGGCGAAGGTCTCCACGGTGAAGCGGGCGCCGTCGCTGCGGCGGCCGGGCCGCTGCCACTGGTCGCCGGTCACGCTCTCGAACCGCCCGGCGATGGCGAGGGCGGCCTGGTGCAGCGCGGCGGCGACCTCGGCCGGGTCCTGCTCGGCGTAGCGGTCGGCGACGGCGGTCTCGTCCTGGTCCCAGTTCGGGTAGAGCGGGTCGTCCTGCTCGAGCATCATCTCGAGCCGCTGGTGGTAGAGCCGGAGCACGTCGCGGACGTGGCAGCCGTACTCCAGCGGGGACCACTTGCCGGGGGCCGGGCGGGTCCGCGCGTCGCCTTCCAGCGCGCGCTGCCAGGCGGCGGCGTTGGCCATGATCATGCCGGGAACGGCGGTGACGGCAAAGCCCTGGGTGTCGAAGCCGCACTCGGGGCAGGTGCGGTCCAGTACCCAGGTCCAGTCCTTGGTGTCCGGGGTGATCGTCATGGTCGAATGCTATCGAGGCATAGGGTCGGTTTATGGGACTGGAGATCCGGCCGTTCCCTCTCGACGTACCCGAGGCTGACCTGGCGGACCTGCGGCGGCGGCTGCGGCAGACCCGCTGGCCCCGGCGGGAACCGGTGCCCGACTGGTCGCAGGGCGTGCCGCTGAGCTACCTGCGGGAGCTATGCGGGTACTGGGCGGACGGCTACGACTGGCGGGTGGCCGAGGCGCGGCTGAACGCGCTGCCGCTGTTCCAGACCGAGATCGACGGTATCCGCATCGTGTTCGCCCACGTCCGCTCGCCGCGGCCGGACGCGCTGCCGCTGATCCTGACCCACGGCTGGCCCGGATCCGTGGTCGAGTTCGGCAAGGTGCTCGGGCCGTTGTCGGACCCGGCCGACCCGGGGGACGCCTTCCACGTGGTGTGCCCGTGCCTGCCTGGCTACGGGTTCAGCGGGCAGCCGGACGTGACCGGCTGGGGCGTGGAACGGATCGCCCGGGCCTGGGCGGAGCTGATGGCCCGGCTCGGGTACCGGCGGTACGGCGCGGCGGGCAGCGACTGGGGCACCAGCGTCAGCACCCTGCTTGGCCAGCAGGACTCTGCGCACGTTGCGGGCATCCACCTGGTACCGCCGCTGGCCGGGCCGGACCCGGCGACCCTGGCGGAGCTGACCGTTGCCGAGCGGGAGGCGCTGGAATCGCTCGAGCACTCGGCCGAGTGGGACTGCGGGTACTCCGAGGAGCATGCCACCCGGCCGCAGACCGTCGGCTACGGGCTGGTCGACTCCCCTGCCTTCCTGGCCGCCTGGATCGTGGAGAAATTCTGGTCCTGGACGGACCATCCCGGGCCGCTCGAGGAGGTGCTCAGCCGGGACGACCTGCTCGACAACCTGATGCTGTACTGGCTGCCCGGCACCGGCGCGTCCGCGGCCCGCCTGTACTGGGAGAGCATCAGGCAGGTCAACTCGTGGATCTCGGGAGCTGGGATGGACCCAGTCGATGTGCCCGTCGGCTGCTCGGTGTTCCCGCGCGAGCTGCAGCGGCCGTCCCGCCGGTGGGCGGAGCGGCGTTTCACCGACATCCGGTACTGGGGCGAGCCCGGACGCGGCGGCCATTTCGCCGCGTTCGAGCAGCCCACTGTGTTCGCCGACGAACTCCGGGCTTTCTTTCGCCTGGTCCGGTTAGTCGCGGCCGAGCTTGCGGTAGGTGACGCGGTGCGGGCGGGCGGCCTCGGCGCCGAGGCGCTCGATCTTGTTCTTCTCGTAGGACTCGAAGTTGCCCTCGTACCAGAACCAGTTCGCGCCGCCCTCCCAGGCCAGGATGTGCGTCGCCACCCGGTCCAGGAACCACCGGTCGTGGCTGGTGATGACCGCGCAGCCGGGGAACTCGAGCAGCGCGTTCTCCAGGCTGCCGAGGGTCTCGACGTCGAGGTCGTTGGTGGGCTCGTCGAGCAGCAGCAGGTTGCCGCCCTGCTTCAGGGTGAGGGCCAGGTTCATCCGGTTGCGCTCGCCACCGGACATCACGCTCGCGGGCTTCTGCTGGTCTGAACCCTTGAACCCGAAGGCGGCCACGTACGCCCGGCTCGGGATCTCGACGTTGCCGACGCGGATGAACGTCTCGCCGTCGGAGATGGCCTCCCATACGTTCTTCTTCGGGTCGATGCGGCCGCGGGCCTGGTCGACGTAGGAGATCGTGACCGTCTCGCCGATCCTGATCGTGCCCTCGTCCGGCTTCTCCTCGCCGACGATCATCTTGAACAAGGTGGTCTTGCCCACGCCGTTCGGCCCGAGGACGCCGACGATGCCGTTACGGGGCAGGGTGAAGGAGAGGTTCTCGAACAGGCACCGGTCGCCGAAGCCCTTGACCAGGTTCCCGACCTCGACGACCACGCTGCCCAGGCGGGGACCCGGCGGGATCTGGATCTCCTCGAAGTCCAGCTTGCGGTTCTTGTCCGCCTCGGCGGCCATTTCCTCGTACCGCTCCAGCCGGGCGCGGCTCTTGGTCTGGCGGGCCCGCGGGCTGGACCGGACCCACTCCAGCTCGTCCTCCAGGCGCTTGCGCTTCTTCGCGTCCTTGGCGCCCTCGACCTTGAGCCGGGTCGCCTTGGTCTCCAGGTAGGTGGAGTAGTTGCCCTCGTACGGATAGGCATGGCCGCGGTCGAGCTCGAGAATCCACTGGGCCACGTCGTCGAGGAAGTACCGGTCGTGGGTGACGGCGACGACAGTGCCCGGGTACTTCTCCAGGTGCTGCTCCAGCCACAGCACGCTCTCGGCGTCCAGGTGGTTGGTGGGCTCGTCGAGCAGCAGCAGGTCGGGCTGGGATAGCAGGAGGCGGCACAGGGCCACCCGGCGGCGCTCACCGCCGGACAGGCTCGTCACGTCCGCGTCGGGCGGCGGGCAGCGCAGCGCGTCCATGGCCTGCTCGAGCTGGCTGTCCAGGTCCCAGGCGTCCTTGTGGTCCAGCTGCTCCTGCAGGCGGCCCATTTCCTCGAGCAGCTTGTCGGAGTAGTCGGTAGCCATCTTCTCGGCGACCTCGTTGTAGTCGGCGAGAAGCTTCTTGGTCTCGGCTACGCCGTCCTCGACGTTGCCGAGGACGGTCTTGGTCTCGTCAAGCTCGGGCTCCTGGGCGAGCAGGCCCACGGTGAAGCCGGGCATCAGGCGCGCGTCGCCGTTGGACGGCTGCTCCACACCCGCCATCATCCTGAGCAAGGTCGACTTGCCCATGCCGTTCGGGCCCACGACGCCGATCTTCGCGCCAGGCAGGAACGCCAGCGTGACGTTGTCGAGGATGACCTTGTCGCCGTGCGCCTTGCGCACGGCGCGCATCTGGTAGATGAGCTCAGGCATGTTAACAAGCCTACGGGCACGCGTCCGTTGCCTTGTCCTCCTTTACGTCTGCCGTGGTGTTTGCCGCCTGGGCATACACGTGCACCTGGTCGCGGCCGGCGTCCTTGGCCTTGTACAGCGCCACGTCGGCCGCGGCGAGCAGTTCGAACAGGTCACGGCCGTGCTGGCCGAGAAGGGCGACCCCGATGGAGACGGTGACCTGGATCCGGGCGTCGGCGGCGGCCACGCTCATCCGGCTCGCGCTGGCGCGCAGCCGCTCCGCGATGCCGTGGGCGTCGGCGGCGTCGGTCCGCGGCAGCAGGACGGTGAACTCCTCGCCGCCGAACCGGCCCACCACGTCCGACTCGCGGACCTGCTGCCTGAGCTCGGCGGCCAGCGCGCGCAGCACCTCGTCCCCGATCAGGTGGCCGTGGCCGTCGTTGACCCGCTTGAAGTGATCGACGTCGATCAGCAGCAGGGCAAGCGGCGTACCGCCCCGCACCGCCCGGGCGACCTCGGCGTCGGCCTCGCGCTGCCAGGCGGTCGCGTTCAGCAGCCCGGTCTTCGGGTCGGTGCGGGCCGCGGCGGCCAGCTGCTGGTGCATCAGGCTCCGCTGCAGCAAGATGACCGGCGGCAGCGCCACCAGCAGGAGCAGGTAGCTGAGCGCGCAGGTGACCGCGACGAGGATGCCGATGCAGGTCTCGGTCAGGTCGAGCAGCAGGGTTTCCCGGTCCCAGAGCATCTTCTTGATGGCCGCGTCCGGTTCGGCCAGGTGCGCGGCGACCGCGACCGTGAACGAGTTGACCACGGCGAACACGACTGCGCAGCCGACCGCGGCCAGCATCACCGGCGGCCGGGTCAGCCACGCCCGGGAGCCGGACACCGTGACCAGCATGGTGCTGGGGACGATCAGGTGGAACATGGCCGAGGTGGCGGCCCCCGCCAGCCCGAGCGCGGCCGAGCTGAACACCCGGCGGTAGAGCGGCATCCGCCGGGCCCGCAGGTACAGCACCGCGCCAATGGCGAACGGCGCGATCAGCGCGTACAGCGGCGGCAGCAGCAGCGCGATCGGCAGCCACCAGGCGGAGAGCAGGTCCCGCGACACGCCGGTGGGCTGGCCGAGCCGCCGCAGCGCCTCGATGCAGATCACCGCGGCCACCAGCAGGGAGCCGAACAACAGCAAGTCACCCGCGTGGATCGGGGTACCGGCGGCCTCCCAGCCGATGAGGGCAAGATCGCAGGCGACGACCGCGAGGACGTACACAATGAGTGACGTCGGCATGGCGAGCAGCGGCCAGCACAACGGCCGCCGGAACAGCCGTCGCAGGGCCTGCTCTCGTTGCCCTATCGCCTCTTGAACTGCCGACATGCCCCCTGCCCATCATGAGCCAGGATTTCGCGGCCGGGGCCGCCCATCACTTTAGGTAACATTGTAGATGCGATACGTGCCATCGCGTTGTGAAACCGATAGGTTGCCCGGCGTGGTTTCAGAGGCATCAGCCTAGGGGTCCGGCCACCCGATCGCTACGGACAGATATGTCATAGCTACGGACAGACATGTCAGGTGTGACGTAGCGTGGCTTGGCGCCGCACAGGACGGTTACGCTATGCTGTCGACGTATCCCGCTCTGTGCGGCGTGTGACAGATGTGATGAACAGCTGTGACGACAGGGCCCAGCAGATTCCGAGGAGAGTGGATTCGTGCGAGGCGTTATCTGGGGTTAATGCTCAGCGAGAGTGCTGAGTTGCGTGAGGAACGGGTACCGGGGGTATCCCGTCCCGCCGGACGAGGGCAGCGGGCGCCAGGGCAGACGGCGCCCGTCAGAAGGGCGTCGCGGACACCGCGGGCGTGCCGGCCTCGTCCTCTTCCTCGTTTTCCGCGTTTTCCGCGTTTTCCACGGCGGCACGCGCCGCGAGTTCGTCGTTCTCCAGGTCGCGGCCGAAGCGCTCGATGGCCTCCTCGTCGAGCAGCTCGTCCGGGTCCATCGGGTCCATCGGGTCCGCCAGGTCCGCCGCGGACTCGCTGCGAGCCCGGTCGGTTTCCGGGTCCGCGCGCCGCGACTGCATGCGCATGTAGTTAGCCGCGCCCCGGCTCAGGTCGTGTCCCAGGGTGTCCGCCATGATCTCGACCGAGATCCTCTTCTGGCCGTTCTTATCCTCGAAGTTACCGATCTTGAACTTTCCCTTGACGATCACCGGCTCGCCCTTGCGCAGGCTGAGCCGGACATGCTCGGCCAGCCGGTTCCAGCACTTGACGTCGAAGTACGACGTCTCGCCGTCGCGCCACTGCCCGGACTCACCGTCCCGGTACCTGGGGGTGGTGCCCACTCGCACCCTGGTGAGCTGCCTGCCGGTCGCGGTGGTGCGGATGGTCGGGTCCTGGGCCACGAAGCCGACGAGGGTCACATATGCGCCCTGGCTCATTTCGTTTCCTCCTTGGGTTCCCGGCGGCCCCACGCCACCGGGTCCTCTTCACCATGCCGGACGGCGCTGTGCGCGGCCGGGACAGGCCGCCGCCCTGTGGATAACTCCTACGAAACGGCTCGGCTGTGGACAACTATTTGCCAACGGCACCGGGATGCGGGACAATGCGCCGCCGCCGGCCGCGGGGGCCGGGCTTTGTGCGACGTCGATGTGGCATCGCGGTGGTGCTGGCCACAGCAGAGTCACATCGCGGTGGTTGCCGAGGCCCCGGCGCCGCGTGGCGGGCGGGAGGCGCGGGGTCGCGGGAAGGCGCCGGGCGCGGGCCGTGGCGGCCGCCAGGCTCCTCGTTGCGTGCGAGCCTGATGTGACTGAGGAGGGGTTGGCGTGCCGGCTTTGGGGGGTGGGGCTGGCGGGGGTTAGAGGTTGTTGAGGAGGGTTACTTCTTCTGGGGTTAGGGAGAAGGTGAAGAGGTCGATGTTCTGCTCGATGCGGTCGGGGCGGGCGGACTTGGGGATGACGATCACGCCGGTGTCGATGTGCCAGCGCAGGACGACCTGGGCGGGGCTGACGCGGTACTTGGCGGCGATTTCGCCGAGGGTGCGGTCGCGGAGGCGGGTGCCCTTGAGGGGGCTGTAGCCCTCGAGCGCCACGTGGCGCTCGGCGTGGGCGGCGCGCAGGTCGGCGTCGGAGCGGGACGGGCTCCACGGGATCTGGTTGACGGCGGGCCGCTCCCCCGTCGCCGCGGTCAGCTCGTCGATCTGGGCGATGCTGTAGTTGCTCACGCCGACCGCGCGGACCAGGCCCTCGTCCCGGACGGCGAGGAAGTCCCGCCACAGTGGCACCAGGTTGCGGCCGCGCGGCGGCCAGTGCACCAGCCACAGGTCCACGTAGTCGGTGCCCAGCGCCTTCAGGCTCTCGGCGATGGTGGCCCGGGCGCGACCCGCACTGCCCGGCGGGAGCTTGGTGGTGACGAACACGTCGGCCCGGTCCAGGCCGCTGTCGGCGAGGGCCCGGCCGACCTGGTCCTCGTTGCGGTACATGGTGGCGGTGTCGATGTGCCGGTAGCCGGCCCGCAGCGCGTGCCGGGTGGCCTCGTAGGCGAGTTCGCCGTGCAGTTGCCAGGTGCCGAACCCGACCATCGGCATCGCGACGCCGCGGCCGAGGTCTACCGCAGGGATGTCGGTCATGACTCAATTGTCGCAAGCGGGGCCCGGCGTGACGAACGGAGTATGACGCGCAGGTCAGGAGCAGAGGTCAGGAGCAGAGGGCGGCGCGGATGGTGCGGGCCAGTTCGCCGGGGACGTCGGGGACGAGCTGGTGGACGCCGTCGCGGACCACGTCGCGGCCGCTGATCACGACGGAGCGGACGTCGGTGGCGGTGGCGGCGAACACCGCCGCTTCCAGCGCCAGGTCGCAGGGGGTGCCCGCGGTCCTGACCGAGTCTAGGGACACGGTGACCAGGTCGGCGCGGGCACCGGGGGCGATCGCGCCGGCGTCCGGCCAGCCCAGGCTGGCGTGGCCGGCCGAGGTGGCCGCCTGGAGCAGGGCCTCGGCGGTGAAGTGGCCGCGGGAGCGGCGGGCCAGCCGTTCGGCGTACTCGACCCCGCGGGCTTCGGACAGGATGTCGATGACCGCGTGGCTGTCGCTGCCGAGGGTGAGGCCGCAGCCGGCCGAGGCCAGCGGGCGGGCCGGGGCGAGGCCGTCGCCGAGGTCGCGTTCGGTGGTGGGGCACAGGCAGGCGAAGGCCTGGCTGCCGCCGAGCAGCCGCAGGTCAGCCGAACTGACGTGGGTGGCGTGCACGACGCTGGTCCGCGGGCCGAGGACGTCCTCGTCGTAGAGGAGCTGGGCCGGCGAGACCCCGTAGACCGCGCGGCACGCGTCGTTCTCGGCGCGCTGCTCCGACAGGTGGATGTGCAGCGGCGCGCCGTACTGGCCGGCCCAGGTCACGACGGGGTGCATGTGTTCCGGGGGGACCGCGCGGACCGAGTGGATGGCCGCGCCGGCCCGCGCGTGCGGGGCGAGCAGGCCGCGGGCGTCCGGCCCGAGCGCTTGCGCCCGGGCCGCCCACTTCACCCCGTCGCCGTCGCCGAACCTGACCTGCGGGCCGGCCAGCGGCAGCACGCCGGACTGGTCGAGGCCGCCGGCCAGGTAGCAGGTGTCGAGCAGGGTAATGCGCAGGCCGGCCTCGACGGCCGCCTGGACCAGGGCCCGGCCCATCGCGTTCGGGTCGGCGTAGGGACGCCCGTCCGGCTGGTGGTGCAGGTAGTGGAACTCCCCCACGCAGCTGATCCCGGCCAGCGCCATCTCGGCGTAGACGGCGCGGGCCAGGGCCAGGTAGCTGTCCGGGTCCAGGCGCGCCGCGACCTCGTACATCCGCTCGCGCCAGGTCCAGAACGTGCCGCGACCGGCCTGGGTGACGCCGCGCAGCGCCCGGTGGAAGGCGTGCGAGTGCGCGTTGGCGAAGGCGGGGAGGGTGAGGCCGGTGAGACGTTCGGCGTTGGATGGGACTGGTGGGACTGAAGGGGCTGGTGGGGTGGTAGCGGGAGAGGCGTTAGCGGGAGAGGCGTTAGCGGGAGAGGCGTTGGCGGAGGGGGTAACGGAGGTGAAGCGGTCGCCGTCGGCTTCGATCAGGACGTCACGGCAGACGCCCTGGCCGGGAAGCCAGGCCAGTTCCGCGAGCCACTGGCGGGTCACCGGGCCAGGTCCTCGAGGACCAGAGCCAGGGCGCGCACGCCGGCCTCGCAGTCAGCCAGACTGGCTTCCTCGGCCGGGGAGTGCGAGACGCCGGTCGGGTTGCGGACGAACAGCATGGCCGTGGGAATCCGGGCGGCCAGGATCCCGGCGTCGTGGCCGGCGCCGGTGGGGAGCACCGGGGCGACTATCCCGGCCGCGGCGAGCACGCCGGTGACCCGGTCGCGCAGGGTTTCGTCGAAGCGCACCAGCGGAGTGTATGACTCCCTGTGAACATCCAGGGACACCCCGTGCGCGGCCGCCGCGTCAGCGGCGGCCGACTGAATCAAAGCCTGAGTCTGGTCGAGGGCGGCCTCGTCCGGGGCCCGGCAGTCGAGCCAGGCGCAGACCGACGAGCTGACCCCGTTCGCGCCACCGGGCTCGGCGATGACCTTGCCGAACGTGGCCAGCGCGCCGTTGGCCGTGGCGGCCTGCCGGGCGGCCAGGACGGTGCTCGCATAGGGCAGCATCGGGTCGTTGCGGTCGGCGAACCGGGCCGTGCCCGCGTGGTCGGCGCGGCCGCCGAAGCGCAGACGCCACCGCCCGTGCGGCCAGATCCCCTCGGCCACGCCGATCGCGGCGTCCAGCGGGGTCAGGGCGCGGCCCTGCTCGACGTGCAGTTCGACGAACCCGGCCAGGCGTCCGAGCCGGTCCTCGTCGGGGCCGAGCCGGGCGGGATCGGCCCCAGCGGCGGTCATCGCCTCGGCCAGCGTGATGCCGTCATCACCGGTGAGGGTGCGCGCGGTCGCCGGGTCCACGGCCCCTGTCAGCAGGCGGCTGCCGAGGCACGGGACGCGAAACCTCGCGCCTTCTTCCTCGGTAAAGACGGCGAGCACGACCGCCCGTTTGGGATGAAAGCCCTTGGCTTTGAGCATTTCCACGGCGGCGAGCGCCGAGGCGACGCCCAGCGCTCCGTCGTATCCTCCGCCGTCGGGCACCGAGTCCAGGTGGCTGCCGGTGACGATGGCATCGGTCCGGGCGTCGCCCCACCAGGCCCACAGGTTCCCGTTGTTATCTGGTTCCACGGACAGGCCGAGGGCCTCGGCGTGACGGATGAACCAGGCGCGGCCCTGCGCGTCAGCCGGGGTCCACGAGTAGCGGCGGTAACCCCTGGTTACCTCGTGACGCCCGATCGGCGAAAGCTCCCGCCACAGCTCCGCGAACGTCACCGCTCGGCCATCGGGACCCGGACGCCGCGCTCGGCGGCGACGGCCGAGGCCTTGTCGTACCCGGCGTCGGTGTGCCTGATCACGCCCATGGCCGGGTCATTGGTCAGCACCCGCTCCAGCTTGCGCCCGGCCAGCTCCGAGCCATCGGCCACGCAGACCTGCCCGGCGTGGATGGAACGCCCGATGCCCACGCCGCCGCCGTGGTGGATCGACACCCAGGTCGCACCGGAGGCGGTGTTGACCAGCGCGTTCAGCAGCGGCCAGTCGGCGATGGCGTCGGAGCCGTCGGCCATGGCCTCCGTTTCCCGATAGGGCGACGCGACGGACCCGCAGTCCAGATGATCGCGACCGAGCACGATAGGCGCGGAAACCGTCCCGTCCGCGACCATCTCATTGAACCGCGCCCCGGCCAGGTTGCGCTCGCCGTAGCCGAGCCAGCAGATCCGGGCCGGCAGCCCCTGGAAGTGGACCTTCTCCCCGGCCAGCCTGATCCACCGGGCCAGCGCCTCGTTCTGCGGGAACAGGTCGAGGATGGCCCGGTCGGTGGCGGCGATGTCCTTGGGGTCGCCGGACAGCGCGGCCCAGCGGAACGGGCCCCTGCCCTCGCAGAACAGCGGCCTGATGTAGGCGGGCACGAAGCCGGGGAAGTCGAACGCCCGGGTGTACCCGGCCAGCTCGGCCTCGCCGCGGATCGAGTTGCCGTAGTCGAAGACCTCGGCGCCCTTGTCGAGGAAGCCGACCATGGCGGCGACGTGCGCGGCCATCGACTCGCGGGCCCGGCGGGTGAAGCCCTCCGGGTCCTCCGCCCGCAGCGCGGGCATGTCCTCGAACGCGACGCCCTGCGGCAGGTAGCTGAGCGGGTCGTGGGCGGAGGTCTGGTCGGTGACGATGTCGACGGGGGCGTCGCTGGCGAGCAGGGAAGCGAAGACGTCGGCGGCGTTGCCGAGCAGCCCGATGGACAGCGGCAGGCCCTTGTCCCGGGCGGCGGTCGCGCGGCGGATGGCGTCGTCGAGGTCACCGGCCTGCTCGTCGAGGTAGCCGTACTCGATCCGCCGGGTGATCCGGGACTGGTCGCAGTCCACGCAGATGACCACGCCGCCGTTCATCGTGACGGCCAGCGGCTGCGCGCCGCCCATGCCGCCGAGCCCGGCGGTCAGGGTGATCGTGCCCGCGAGGGTCCCGCCGAATCGTTTGGCCGCGACGGCCGCGAACGTCTCGTAGGTGCCCTGGAGAATGCCCTGGGTGCCGATGTAGATCCAGGAGCCGGCCGTCATCTGGCCGTACATGGTCAGGCCGAGCTGCTCCAGGCGGCGGAACTCCTCCCAGGTCGCCCACTGCGGGACCAGGTTGGAGTTGGCGATGAGCACCCGGGGAGCCCATTCGTGCGTTCTCATGACCCCGACCGGTTTACCGGACTGCACCAGCAGCGTCTCGTCGTCCTCGAGGCCCTGGAGCGTCCTGACGATCGCGGCGTACGCTTCCCAGCTGCGCGCGGCGCGGCCGGAGCCGCCATAGACGATGAGCTGGTCGGGATGTTCGGCCACCTCGGGGTCGAGGTTGTTCATCAGCATCCGCATGGCGCCTTCGGTGGCCCAGCTCTGGCAGCTCAGCTGGGTACCGCGGGGTGACCGGACCGGTTCGTGGATCATGAGCCCATCATGGCGGGACGGAAATCCAGGTGACAAGGAGGGCCGCCCGTTGCTACTTTCGCTGGCTGTGCAACGGGTCTCGATCGTGGGTACCTCCGGTTCAGGCAAATCCACCCTCGGGGCGGCGCTGGCCGCGCGCATCGGCGCCGATTTCCTCGAGCTCGACTCGGTCTTTCATCAGCCCGGCTGGGTGCCGCTGCCGGACGAGGACTTCCGGCGCCGGGTCAGCGAGGCGGTCGCCGGGGAGCGCTGGGTCATCGACGGCAACTACAGCAGCAAGGTCAGGGATCTCATCTGGGCCCGCGCGGACACGGTGGTCTGGCTGGACCTGCCCCGGCGGACCGTGATGCGGCGGATCATCTGGCGCTCGTTCTCGCGGGCGGCGCGGCGGACCGAGCTGTGGAACGGCAACACCGAGCACTGGCGGAACCTGTTCTCCCTGGACAAGGAGAAGTCCGTCATCGCCTGGGCCTGGACGTCGCACGCCAGGAACCGGACTAGGTACGCGGCCGCGATGGCCGATCCGGATAACGTGAAACTTCACTTCGTTCGGCTGAAAAATCCTTCCGAAGTACGGCGGTTCCTTTGCTCCGCCTCCTCAGGCGGCGACTAGCTCCGAGGGCTCGGCGATGACGTCGACCAGGGCGCCGTTGCGCATCACGGTGATCGCGAGCGGCCGGCCGATCGCCTCGTCGAACATGAGCCGCTGCAGGTCCTGGGAGACCGCGACCGGCTTCCCGCCGACGGTCAGCAGCAGGTCGCCCTGACGCAATCCGGCCCGGTCGGCGGGGCCGTTCGGTACCACCTGGGCCACGAGCAGCCCCTTCTGCCGGCCGAGGCGCTCGCGCCACTGGGCGGGCACCGGACCCGGGATCATGGCCAGGCCCAGGTAGGCCCGGCGGACCCGGCCGTCGCGCATCAGCGCGGAGATGATCCGCCGGGTGGTGTCGTTGACCGGGACGGCCATGCCCAGGCCCACGCCGGCCACGGCGGTGTTGATGCCGACCACGCGCGCCTGCGCGTCGGCCAGCGCCCCGCCGGAGTTGCCCGGGTTCAGCGCGGCGTCGGTCTGGATGACGTCCTCGATCACGCGGCCGCGGGCCGGCAGGGACCGGCCGAGCGCGCTGACCACCCCGGCCGTCACCGAGCCGGCCAGCCCGAGCGGGTTGCCGACCGCTACCACTAGCTGGCCGACTTTCAGCATGTCCGCTTCGCCGAGCTCGGCGGGTTCGGGGGTCGGGCCGTCGGCGCGCAGCACCGCGAGGTCGGACAGCGGGTCGGCGCCCACCACCCGGAACGGCGCCGACGTGCCGTCGGAGAACTCCGCGGCGCCGTTGGTCGACGTGCCCACCACGTGGGCGTTCGTAAGCAGGAAGCCGTCGCCAGTGAAGACCACGCCGGAGCCGAGGCTCTCCCCCGCGCGGCCTTGCCTGTGGTCTCCGCGGGGAACGCGGAGGCTGGCGACCTTGGGCGTGAGCCGTTCGGCCACGCCGGTGACGATCTGCGAATATGCGTCTAGAGGTCGACTGGACTCCATGACATCTCCCCAGCCCGTGAAATGATTACAGGATTACACTGTAACAACGGGTTCTGCGGGACTCTTTCCGCTGGGCGTCCGCCGGAAGCTGAATCCTTTAATCCGGAAGATGAGCGGCCAGGCCGACGGGGTTTCCCTCCGGATCGGCGATCGTGGCGAGGATCCGGGTCGGGCCGTCGGGGGCGGGCGGGGTGAGGATCAGCCCGCCATGAACAGTAACCAGGCCGAGGGCCTGATCCATGTCCGCGACCGCGAGCCAGATCACGGGCCCGGCGTCCGGGGCGGGTGGCCGGTCCTCGACCCACTGGCCGATGAGGGCGGGTGAGGTGAAGTCCGGATAGTGCTCTTCGGTCTCCCAGCCGAAGACGGCCTGGTAGAACGCGGCCGCGCGGTTCCGGTCGGCGGCGGGCAGCTGCAGGTAGCAGACCTGGCCGTGGGCGGGGCTCATGAGGCTGCCTTCCGGCACTCGACGACGAAGCGGCCACTGGCCTGGGTGCGGGCGGCGACGACGTTCAGGCCGGCCTGGCGCGCTAGCTCGGTGAACTTCGCCGAGCGGGCTAGTCTTGCCGCCGGCCACCAGCATGTCGATGCCGAGGGAACGGGGCGCCTCGTCGGGGGCGACGCCGCCGAGGATGGCGAGGCTGGTCCGCTCGCGGGCCGCCTCGGCGCAACGGCGCAGGATGGCCACGGTCGGCTCGTCGGGCCAGTCGTTGAGGACGCTCTTGAGCAGGTACAGGTCGGCGCCGGCGGGCAGCGGGTCGAAGAAGCTCTGCCCTTTGATCGTCACCCGGTCGGCGACGTCGTCGATGATCTCGCCTGCCCGGGCCACCGTGCCGGGCAGGTCGACCAGGACGCCTTTGGTGGCTGGATGCCGCCGCAGCAGCGAGGCCAGCAGGGCCCCGGTGCCGCCGCCGACGTCGACGACGGTGCCGACGGCGTCCCAGCCGTCGCTGAGCTCGACGTCGTAATCGGGCACGCCGTGCCCGGCTGGGCCCATCAGCGCGTCGAACTCCGCCGCGAGCGGCGGGTGGGCGGCCAGGTCCTCCCAGAAGGGGCGGCCGAAGATCCGCGGGTAGGACGACTGGCCGGTACGGACGTAGTCGAGCAGTGTCCCCCAGGTGTGCGACATCCGGCCGCCGATGCCATTCAGATCAACGAACGGGGTGGCTTCGAGCCTTCGTGCTGCCGGATTGACCGCGAACCTTCCGGGTGACGGCTCGGTGAAGACTCCCTTCGCGACCAGGTGGCCGAGAACCGCGTGCAGGGCGTCCTGGTCGCATCCGGTGACGGCGGCCAGGCTGGTGATGTCGTCGTGGCCGACCGTGATGTGCCCGGCTATATCGAGCGTCGCGGCCACCCGCAGGCACCAGGGCGTGGTCAGGTCCAGCAGGGCGTCGAGGTCGATGTCTTCTACCATCGGTATGGTGGCCTCCGTATGTGTGCTGGTGGCCCTGATCCTGCCAGCCGGTGACGGCCGGGGTCTTGGCGAAAAGGGACACCGGCCGTGACCGTGGTGGTGCGCCGGCCCGTCGGGCCGCTCGGCGCGCTGGTCACGGCGATCACGTACCGGGCCGGCGAGCAGCCGCGGACTTCGGTCGAGAAGATCCTGCCCAGCCCGGAGACCGGCCTGTGGGTGAACCTGAACCGGGACGCGTTCCGCTCGTTCGGCTGGTCCGGGGCCGTCCGCCAGATGCCGGGCACGATGGTCTCCGGGCCGGCCGGGCGCGCGACGGTGATGGAATTCGAGGAAGGCCACGGGCACGTGGCCGTGTCGTTCGCGCTCGGGGCGGCCGGAGCCTTCCTCGGCGTGCCGGTGTCCGTGCTGCGCGACGACCTGGTGCCATTGCCGGACCTGTGGGGCCGGACGGGAGCGTGCCTGCGGGACCGGCTGCTCGGCGCGCCAGATCCCCTGGCGGTGATGGAAGAGGTGCTCGTTGGTCTCCTGTCCGGTCCCGGGCCGGACCCGGCGGTCATCGCGGCGGCCGGGGCGCTGGCCCGCGGGGTGGCGGTGAGCGAGGTGGCCGACCGGGTCGGGCTGCTGCCCCGGACCCTGCGCCGGCGGTTCACCGCGCAGGTGGGCCTCACGCCGAAGCGCTTCGCCCGGACCCAGCGGCTCAAGCGTGTGACCCGGGACCTCGACGGGCAGGGTGAGGTGGACTGGGCGGCGGTGGCCTTCCGGCACGGGTACGCCGACCAGCCGCATCTGGCCGACGAGTTCCGCGAGCTCGCGGGGATCACGCCGACCGGCTACCTGCGGTCGCGGGTCAACGGTCCCAACCATGTGAGGTTCGATGCGCGCACATAAGATCACTGGCTTTGCCGGCCCTGACGACGTCGTGTGGGAACCAGCGGCCGAACCGTTTGCTTCCGATGGCGTGCTGATCGACGTGGTCGCCGCCGGGGTGTCGTTCGCCGACCTCCTGCAGACCCGGGGTCAGTACCAGATGAAGGTGCCCGTTCCTTATGTGCCGGGCATGGATGCGGCCGGGGTGGTGCGGTCGGCCGTGCCGGGCTCGGGTTTTTCCGCGGGACAGCGGGTGGCGGTCCTGGTGCCGTTCGGCGGCTGGCAGGAAGTGATCAGCGCGCCCGCCGCGCGCGTGCTGCCGTTGCCGGACGGGATGGGCTTCGAGGCGGGCGCGGCGAGCTGCCTCAACTACCTGACCGCTCTGTTCGCGCTGGTCCGGCGGGGCCGGGCGACGGCAGGCGAGACGCTGCTGGTGCACGGGGCGGCGGGTGGTGTGGGGACCGCGGCGGTCCAGCTGGGGCGGGCGCTCGGGCTGCGCACGGTCGCGGTGGCCGGGGACGAGCCGAAACGGGAATTCGCCCTGAGGTGCGGGGCGGATCACGCGGTGCTGGCCGACGGCTGGCTGGGGGCGGTGCGAGGCTTGCTGGGGGAACGTTCGGTCGATATCGTGCTTGATCCAGTCGGGAGCGACCGGATGACCGACAGCCTGCGGTCGCTGGCGCCCGAGGGACGGGTGCTCGTGCTGGGATTCGCCGGGGGCGACATCCCGGTGGTGAAGGTGAACCGGCTGCTGCTCGGGAATACCGGGGTGCTCGGGGTGGCCATTCGTGAGTTCGTGGAGGAGCGGCCTGAACTGGTGGGAGCGTTGTGGGAGCAACTGGTGGGGTTGAGGCTGGATGATCCTCCGGTGGTGGCGTTCCCGTTCGCGGACGCGCGGGGGGCGCTGCGTTGTATCGCGGACCGGCGGGCCCGCGGGAAGGTCGTGCTGAGCAGGCAGGTTTCTGAGTTAGCGCTCCTAGGCTGATCTGAAAGCCGTTGCCATCCTCGGTTTCGCGCGCCTACGGTACGCGCATGCCCATGCGGTCCTACCGGCATGAGAGGGACGTTTCCGCCGTCCCCGATCTGCTTGGCTCGCTGCCCGTGGGTTCCCGGCATCGGTTCGACGCCGGATGGCGCCTGGCCGCGCCGGGCTTTGCGAATCCGGCCGAGAACAGATTGTTCACTGAGAAGGACGGAGCCCTGCTCGGGATGGCCGCCTGGCAGCAGTCCTGGGCGGTACTCGACCTGTGGCTACGTCCGGGCGGTACCGAGGCAGGTGTGGCTGATATGGCGCTCGCCTGGGCTCGCGAGCGGTTCGCGCAGCTGGACGCGGCTCGCGGTTACCAGCTTCCGTACTGGATCGAAGTGGGTGAGGGCGACGGGCTGCGCCACGATCTGGCCGCCAGGCACGGGTTCGATATGGTCGGTGACGTACGGTACATGATGCTGTGTCGTGACCTGAATGCTGCGGGCGGCAGCTCCAGGCAGGTGCCGAGCGGGATCACGATCCGGCCGCTGGCGGGTCCGGCCGAGGTGCCCGCCTACGTCGCGGCCCACCGCACCGCGTTCGGGTCGCGGGCCATGACCGTGGCGTGGCGCTTGGCCACGCTGACGATGGCCGGGTACGAACCGGAGCTCGATCTGGTCGCCGTGGCCGACGACGGGACGATGGCTGGCTTCTGCGGGACGTGGCTTGATCGCCGATGCCGGGCGGCGCAGGTCGAGCCGGCCGGGGTGGTACCGCCGTTCCGGCGCCTGGGGGTGGCCCGGGCTCTGCTTGGTGAGGCGGCACGGCGCGGCGCTCAACACGATGCGACCGTCCTGTACGTCGAACGGGACGACGCGAACGCCGCCGCACTGGCTGCGTATGCGGCTGCGGGGTTCCGGACGGTCGGGTGGACCGAGCGCCGGGGAAGGACCGGGTTCGGTGGGTGAGCCATTCGGTGGGTGAGCCATTCGGTGGGTGAGTCATGAGTGAAGGTTGCGTGTTCTGCGATCAAAGCTGGATGAGGGCAGCCGAGATCTTCATCGAGACTCCTTACTGCATATTCGTCTCGACCCGGGATCCGGACATCCGGGCCCGCGCCGGACTGGCGGAGGGCGCCCTGCCCGGCTCCGGGGCCATCGTGCCCATCTCCCACCGGACTTCGGTCTTCGAGCTGACCCCTGCGGAGTGGGCCGACACCCAGCACCTCCTGCTCCAGGCAAGATTGGCACTACACGATCTGCTGGCCCCAGACGGCTACCTGATCGGCTGGAATCAGGGCAGTACCCTGCATCCTCATATGCACGTCATTCCGCGATTCGACGACGAGCCGCTAGCTGACCGCTGGCTGCGCTCGGCCGTCAACGTCCCGGAAAACCGGCGTCCCGATCCATGGGCGCCCGGGAGCGGACGGGCACTTCAGAGTGCCAGTTAAATAGGGCGCCCGACGCTCGGTTCTCAAGCAGGCTTTAGACCATGATGCGGACCAGACTCACGGGTCAGGTCCTGGCTGGTCCGCCCGCTTTATGCCTGCCGCCAACGGTGACGGTGACGGTGACGGTGACGCAAGCAAAGCAATGAAGCGCAGTCGGAGCTATCGGAGCGGGCATTGCTTTCTCTTGCATCTCTGCTTTCCCAGGAACCTCATCGATACTTTGACCTACATTAGATTGCAAAGTTCATAACTATCGACTATGATTTCGATTAATAAGACTTTCTGGGAGGTTCTATGGGGGCATCGTCGGCTCACGAGCCTTGCGGGCGGGATCGGGATCTCGCCCGGCACTCCGGCGAGCCTGACAGTGAGGCAGCGGCGTGGGAGCCGGTGATCACGCGCCCGGATCCGGTGTCCGCCGAGGAGTGGCAGGCGTGGGCTGACTTCGATCCGGCCGGGGATGCCGATCCGGAGATGTGGCTGGAGGAAGAGGACTACCTGTCCCCGGACGCGGACCTGACCGAGGGTGAGCTGGCCGAGATCGCCGAGGCGATCGCGCTGGCGGCGCCGGTCACCGCGGATGATCTTGATCCGGCCGGGGTGGCGGGGGTGCTGGCCGCGCAGGCCGCCGCCGCGTCCGCGCGGCGGCGGGGGCCGGGGCAGCCGGGGTCGGCGCGGCGGCGGGCGGGCGAGTCGTCCAGCGCGGCGGCGGGGTTCGGGACCGGGCAGTGCCTGGATGTGATGCCGGCGTGCGCGGACCTGGCGGTGCTCGCCGACCGGGCCGCCGGGGACGGCTCCTTTGCGGGTGTCTCCGATGATGAGCTGACCGGGGTGGTGTGCGCGTGGGACCGGCTGGAATCCCACGCGGCGGCGCGGAAGCTGGCCGCGGCCGCGGCGTTGTCCCGCCGCCGCCCGCCGCTGGAAACGTCCTCGTCCGGCCAGCCGGCCGGGTCCGGCGGGGAGGACTTCGCCGCGGATGAGCTGGCCCATGTGCTGGCCGTGTCGCGCCGCGAGGCGGCCGGGCTGCTGACGGTGGCGGAGGCGCTGGAGGGGAAGCTGCCCGGGACCCGGGCGCTGCTGCGGGACGGGATCATCACCTTCGCCAAGGCCAAGATGATCGTCAGCCACACCGCCCTGCTCACCGGCGCGGAAGCCGCGGCGGTGGAGGCGCTGGTGCTGGGCCGGGCCGGGCGGATCACCCCCGGGTCGCTGCGGGAGGCGCTCGCCCGGGCGGTCCTGGAGGTCGCGCCGGGGAAGGCGCGGGAGCGGCGGGAGCAGGCGGCGAAGCGGGCCCGGGTGGAGCGGTGGGGGGAGGACTCCGGGAACGGCGCCCTGGCCGGGCGGGAACTGCCCCCGGGGTGGGTGCTGGCGATGGACCAGCGGATCACCTGGTGGGCGGTCCAGCTGAAGAAAGCAGGCCTGGAGGGGGACATGGACCTGCTCCGGGCCCGGGCCCTGGCCAACCTGGTCACCGGCACCGACTCCCGCCCCGGCCACCACGGCACCGCGCCCGCCCACCACGGCCCCGGCCACTACGGCGCCAGCGCCAGCGCCAGCGCCGGCCTCGTCCCGGGCGGGTTCGCCGCGACCGTGAACCTCACCGTCCCGCTGGCCACCACGCTGGGGCTGGCGGACCGGCCCGGGGACCTGGCCGGGTTCGGGCCGGTCGACCCGTGGCTCGCCCGCGATCTGGCCGGCGCGGCCGCCGCCAGCCCGGGGACGACGTGGTGCGTGACCTTCACCGACCAGCAGGGGCACGCCATCGGGCATGACTGCGCCCGGCCAGCACCCCGCAACCACAGCAACCACAGCAGACGCGGCAGACGCGGCGGCAGCCCCGGATCGCCCGGCTGGACCGGGAACCGGAAGCAGTCACGGTCCGGGTTTGCGTTCACCCGGACCAGCCGCGACGGGCCGCCAGGCGGCTACGGCACCTGGACCCTGCACGTCCCCGGCAACGGCCCCGGCCTGACCGTCGAGGTGCACCCGCTCACGACCGAGAACTGCGACCACCGGTTGCAGGCCCCGGGCCACGACCCCGGCGCCAGGCTGCGGCACCTGACCCAGATCCGGCACGCCACCTGCACCAGCCCGATCTGCCGCCGGCCCGCCGCCACCTGCGACTACGAGCACAACACCCCCTACGAGGCAGGCGGCCGGACGTGCCTGTGCAACGGCAATCCGAAGTGCCGGCGCGACCACCGCCTCAAGCAGCATCCCCAGTGGAGCGTCGAGCAGCACCCGGACGGGACCGTCACCTGGACCACGCCCTCCGGGCGGGCCTACACCACCGAACCCACCCGGTATCCGGTCTAGCGTCAGATGCGGAGGCCGCGCAGGATCGTCGATGACACGGCGGCCAGCCTGGGGCTCGCGGGCAAGAGCAGGGTGGTTACGCCTAGGGTCTCGTTCATAGCGGCCAGCTGATACTCGTGACGCAGGTCGGATCCGTTGCGCACACCGCGGATGATCACGTCGGCGCCATGCAGCCGGCAGAACTCGGCGGTCAACCCGGCCCACGCGGTGACCGAGAACGTTGTCCCATTGCGCGGGAAGTTCCCGGCGCAGCTGGTTCGCTCGTTCCGGTGGGGTGGCGGCGGGCTGCTTTTCGGCGTTGACAGCCACGAGCACGGTGACCCGCGCGAAAAGCTGCCGGGCCCGCTCGATGATGTCGAGGTGTCCGGGTGTTACGGGGTCGAAGGTGCCGGGATAGACGGCATGCTGCTCTCCCGGCCGGCTGCCGCCGCTGGCGTTCAGTTAGCTCTCGCGGGCGGCGGCTAGCTCGGTGCGGAAGCGTTCGTAGTCCCTGAGCTCGCGGCCGACCGGGACCACGACCACGTCGTTGGCGACATGGCCGATGCGGGTCAGGATGTCACGGACCGCCTGCTCGCGTTCGCGGTCGGCGGCGAGGACGACCATGTTCTGGCACCAGGACGAGATCAGCCAGCCCAGCAGCAGGAGCGCGACCACCATGACGCCGAGCCACGGAGCCAGGGCGGTGTCGTTGAGCGGGGATGACTTGTGCCCCGTGCCGGATCCGCCGAGCGCCAGGATTAGCGCGATCCAGACCAGGCCCGCCAGCGTCAGGACCATGAGCAGCCACTGGGCCACGGCGACCAGCCGCCACCAGCCGGTCACCTTGTCCCGTGGCGGCAGGCCCTGGACTACGGCCGCGCCCAGCGCCGACTGGGCCTCGGCGGCGCGGGACCTGGCGGCCGCGCGCACGGTCCGCGACCAGGGCTCGGGCAGCGAGCCGCCTACCTCTTTGGTGAACACGTTGATGGCGTTGTCGATGTCGGACCGCTGCGCCTGGCCTCCCGGGCCGGGGTCGCCGGCCAGCAGCTTCTGCACCGGCGCCTGGCCGCGCAGGCGGGCGAGCAGGCGCGCGGGCGGCCAGCCGATGTAGCCGGCGGCGCTGCGCTCGCGCACGCCGTTGAGGGTCTCGGTCGCCGCCGCCGCGCCCGCGGCCTTCGCGAACGCCGCGGTCAGCGCGCCGGCCGGCCCGGCCGGTACGTAGATCGCGGGATCTTCGGTGCGCTGGGTGGCACCGTTACCGCCGTCCGGCGTGGCGTCTTCCCAGGGCGGCCGCGCGGAGGGCGAGGGGCGGGTGGGAGCGGCGTTGGTCTCCCAGGGCTGCCAGTCGGCCGCGCCGACCCGGCCGTTGCCGTCCTGCTCCTCGGCGTCGGCCTGCTCCCAGGGCGGACGGGCGGGCACCCGGACCTTGGACGACTCGGCCGCAGCCTCGCCGGCGGTAGGGCCGCCAGCGCCGAATTCACCAGCGCCGGATTCACCAGCGCCGGATTCACCAGCGCCGGATTCAGTGGCCAGGACCGTCTCGACCGGCGCCGCGGCCAGCGCGGACACGGCGGACGGGGGCAGCCAGCCGGGTACCGAGTCGCCGGCGTAGACCGCGAACCGCTCGAGCAGGGCGTCGATGTCCGCCGCGATGCGGTCGGTGGCGGCCTGGCGGGCGGCGACCGCGCCGGCCAGCACGCGGCGCAGTTCGTCGAGGCCGGTGCCGGTGGTCGCCGAGGTCACGATGACCTGGGTCTCGCCCAGTCCCTCGGCGTCGAGCAGCCGGCGCAGGTCGGACTCGCAGTCGGCGGCCTGGTCGGGGCTAAGCGTGTCGACCTGGTTGAGCACCACCGTGGTGACCGCGGCGTGCCCGGCCAGCGGGACCAGGTAGCGCCGGTGCACGGAGGCGTCAGCGTACTTCAGCGGGTCGAGCACCCAGACCAGCATGTCGGCCAGCTTGACCAGGCGGTCGACCAGCGCGGCCGAGCCGGTGACCACCGAGTCGTGGTCGGGCAGGTCGAGCAGGAGCATGCCGGTCAGCGACGACTCGCCCTCGTCGAGGGCGCTCGCCCGGGCGTAGCGGTGACGCCGCTGCACACCGAGCCAGTCCAGCAGCGGGGCGGCCCCCTCCATCCCCCATACGCAGGCGTGCGAGTGCTTGGTGGTCGGCCGGGTCACCCCCGGAGGCGAGAAGTTCGCTCCGGCCAGGGCGTTGAACAGCGTGGACTTGCCGCTGCCGGTCCCTCCCGCCAGGGCCACCACGGTGTGCGTGGCCGACATCCGCATCCGCTCGCCGGAGCGCCGCAGCAGCGCCTCGGCCTCGGTCAGGAGCTCATCGCTGAACCCGTCGGATCCGGTCCGGCCGGATCCGATCTTGGTCAGCTCCTGGAGCGAGGCGAGCCTGGCGGGCAGCCGCGAGGGCGCCAGCCCGGTCGTCCCGATCGTGTTCGCTGTCACCTAACCGCCTCGAGCGAGAATTCCGCCTGGTACAGCCGGATGGCGGCAACGTCGTCGCAGTCCCCGGCCGCGTCGATCACCTCAGCGAACCTGACCAGCTCCTCGTCCAGCAGCAGCCGGACCCGGTCGGACAGGTCCGCCCGCGCCCGGGCCAGGAGCTCGGCCAGCGGCGCCTCGCCGAACACCGAGGCCAGCATCCGCCGCGGGCCGGTGTAGATGCTGCCGTCCTCCGTTTCGGCCGTGGCGGCGGGCACGGGCGCGGACGGCGCGTTCTCGCCGAGCATCGCTACCAGGACCACCAGGCTCAGCGCCTCACCGTCGAAGGAGATCCGCCGGACCGCGGATCGCATGTTCTCGGCCTCCATGAGCCGGGCGAGATGATCCTGCCACGCCCCGACCGCGCGCGCAGCCCGGAGCGCCAGGTCCGGTGACGACCGGCTGAACGCCGAGGCCTGGACGGCGTCGGCGGCCTTGATCACGTCCGCGTCCTTGATGTCCACGTTGGCCAGGTCACCGCCGCTCTGCCCGGCGGGCCCGAAGACGGACTCGAAGACCTGCTTCGCGCGCACGTCGCGGGCCCGCTCGGCGGCCGCGGCGGCGAGCAGAACGGCTCCGGCCGGATCGGCCCGCCAGTTGCTGTCCACGGCCTCGGCCGCCCGGTCCGCGACGGACACGATGTAAGACTCGAGCGCCGAACGGAGCGCGGTGTTCAGCGCGGCCGGCCGGGACGGCCCGCGGCGGGCGCGCTTGCCCTTCCTGCTCGTGCCCTTGGCCGGCTTGGCCCCGCGCCGAGGCCGCAGGTCGCCGCCGACCATGCAGTCCTCCCAGCGGGCGAGCACCTCACCGCGGAGCAGGGTGCCGTCCTTCAGCCCGACGCCGGCCTCGGCGAAGGCGCTCTGGTAGGCGGTCTCGGCCGCCCGCCGCAGTTCCGCGCGCAGCACGACCTGCGCCTCGACGTGCGCGGCCATGGCCGGGACCCTGGTCTTGAACGTGTCGAGCACGCCCGACATCGTCTGGGAGAGCACCGCGACCCGGCGGTCGGCCCGGGTGGCGAACTCGGTCAGCCAGTCACGGATCGGCTGGTAGGCGTCGGCCGGGAGCATCCCGTCGATGAGCGGGGTCTGCTCGATGACGAAGCGGTTCTCGGCCGAGATCCCGTTGGCGTCCAGCATGGCGCTGAAGTGGCCGGTGAGCTCGGTCCGGTAGGTCTGCGGGACGCGGGACAGGACCACGCCGAGGGAGGCCTTGCGCTCGCGGGCGTGCTGCAGGACCTCCCAGACCGGACCGTCGGCGTACCGGCTGGCGCTGGTCATGAACAGCCAGAGGTCCGAGGCGTCGAGGAACTGGTAGGCGAACTCGTGGTGCGCCTGGACCACCGAGTCGATGTCCGGCGTGTCGAGCAGCGCGATGCCGCGCGGCATGCCCTCGCTCGCCGCCAGCACGAGCAGCCCGTCGCGGCCGGGCCGGGCCAGGCCCTCCTGCCTGACCCGGGGCAGCGTCGGCAGGAAGTTGTTCTCGGCGAACCAGTCGATGTCGTCGGGGTGGCAGGCGAGCACCGGGCTGTTCGTCGTCGGGCGGCGCACGCCGGTCGCGCTCACGGGCACGCCGACGATGCTGTTCACCAGCGTGGACTTTCCAGCCCCTGTGGAGCCGACGAGGGCGACGAGCACCGGCGCGGCGGAACGTCGGACCCGGGGCAGCAGGTAGTCGTCGATCTGGGCGAGGAGCTTGCCCCGCTCGACCTTGACCTCGTTGGATCCGGAGATCTGGAAGACGAGAGGGATGGCGGCGATCCGCTTCCTGAGGTTGAGCAGAGCGGCCTCGAGCAGGCGCGCGTCCACGCGGGCGTGGGCCTGGGCCTGGGGAGGAGCCGGTGGCGCGGGAGGAGCGGCCGGAGCGGCATCGCCGGCGGGCACGGCCGGGAACTGCACGGTCGGGGGCTCGGCGTCAGCGGGCGGCGCGGGGTCACTAACCGGCGCGGGGTCACTAACCGGCGCGAGGTCACTGGCCGGCGCGAGGTCACTAACCGGCGCTACATCATCTGCCGGGATGGCGGCGAACTGCTCGGTCGCCTGTTCGGCGCCCGGCACGCCTCCCGGGGGAACATCTGCCGCGGCGGGCGCTAGGCCTCCCGCGGCCTGGTTGTGGCCCGTATTCTCATCCCTTGCGACAACGTCATCATCTCTATCAGGAACAACAATGTTATCCGCTTTGTCCGGTTCAATCTGCCGAGACGGCAATTCCGCCTGAGGCGGCTGGGATGACTGGCGTCCTGGCGGCTGAGATTTCGGCGTTTGAGGCGCTGCTGTCTGAGGTGGGGCAGAGTCCTGGCCCGATGCCTCTGGGTGACCCGGTGCGACCATCACGTTACTGTCATCCCCATTACAACTCTCAACCTCACCACCATCCGCAATATCACTGGTCACATGACTGGCTGCGTCGACCGGACCAGGGTGAACCCCGCCGGGTCTACCGCCGGCCGGCGGATACGCTGCCATGCCCTGACCATCCATCGTTGTAACGTCCTCCTCGAAAATCCGCGAAGCCCCGGCGAGCCCTCGAAAGATCTCGCGGAGGTTTCCCGGGGCGGACGGGACCCACCAGCTTGGCCGCCTGGCACGCGGAGTTTATCCCGTTCGTCAGGCGGTTACATCGCGCATCAGTGCTGTTATCTCCGCCGCGACGTTCACCACGTCGCCGACGACGACGATCGCGGGCGGCCGGACCCCTTCCTGTGCGACACGGCTTTCCACTTGTTCCAGAGTTGAGTTAATTGTGCGCTGCGTCGGCAGAGTACCGTCTGCGATTACCGAAACGGGAGTATCCGGACTGCGTCCGTATCGCAACAGTTCCTCTACGACAGCACCAAGCCGCTCAACCGCCATCAGAAGCACCAAAGTGCCCGAACTGCCACCTAGCAGTTCCCAGTTCACGGTGGAACGTTCGTCGCCCGGGGCTACGTGCACGGATACCACGTGGAACTCCTGCGCCACCCCCCGGTGGGTCACGGGAACCCAGGCGCTGGCCGGCACGCCCACCGCGCTGGTGACGCCGGGGACCACGGTCACCGGGACGCCGGCCCGCAGGCAGGCCAGCACCTCTTCGGCGCCGCGGCCGAACACGAACGGGTCGCCGCCCTTGAGCCGGGCCACGAATCGCCCGGCCTGGGCGTGGCTGACCAGCGCCGCGTTGATGTGCTCCTGGGCCATGGCCCGGCCGTACGGGATCTTGCCCGCGTCGATGATCTCGACGTCGTCGCGGAGCTCGTCCAGCAGCGAACGGGGCGCCAGCCGGTCGGTGAGGACCACGTCGGCCTCGGCCAGCAGCTCCCGCCCGCGCACCGTGATCAGGCCGGGATCGCCGGGACCGCCGCCGATGATGGCCACCCCGCCGCGATGGCCGCGGCCGTGCCGGGCGCTCAGCCGGCCGGACTGCAGGCCGGTAACGACGGCATCGCGGATCGCGGCGCTGTGCCGGGGGTCGCGGTGCTCCGGGTCGGTGCTCAGCACCGCGACCCGGACGTCGCCGGCCCGGCCGGACGCGGGGGTCCAGGCGGCCGACAGCGCGGCGTCGTCGGCCCGGACGTACCAGGTCCGCTGGGCCTCGGCGGCCGCCGCGACGGCCGCGTTGACCCCGGGGTCATCGGTGCAGGCGCAGACCAGCCAGGCCCCGGCGCAGTCACCGTCGGCGTAGCCCCGCGCCGCCCAGCGGATCCGGCCGACCGTGGCCAGCTCCTCCAGCGAGGCGGCGACCTTCGGGGACACCAGCAGCACCTCGGCACCCGCGTCGAGCAGCGCGGGCACCCGGCGGGACGCCACCCCTCCCCCGCCCACGACGAGGACACGGCGGCCCTCCAGGCGCAGTCCGAGCAGGTAAGGGTCCACGGTAGCTAAGCGTAACCGTGCACGTGATCGTGAGGATGGTCATGGGGGTGCTGGGGCTCGCCGACCCGGTGCTCGAAGCCGGGCAGCGCGATCCGGTACACGCACATGTCGCAGTTCATCCGGATGTCCCCGGACAGCGCCTCGTCGTACCGCTCGCGGACCAGCGCGGCGATCTCGTCGCAGTCGCCGAGCACGTCGGCGACGGCGATGTCCAGGCCGGGATGCGCCGCGGCGTACTCCGCGGCCTGCTCGGCCACCCGGTCCGGCAGCACGCCGGGGAACAGGAAGTAGCGGGCCACGACGATCCGCTCAGCGCCCAGCAGGCGGCACCGTTCCAGGCCCGCCGCCACGTCCGGCTGGGCCAGGGAGACGAACGCGGTCTCGGCCAGCGGGTAGTCCCGGCCCTCCCACAGCAGCCGGGCGGTCTTGACCACATCCGCGTTGGCGTCCGGGTCGGTGGAGCCCCTGGCTACTACGAGAACGGCGGGCGCGTCAACGCCGCAGGCGTTGACGCGTTCCGCCATAAGCTCGATGAGCAGAGGATGCGGACCAAGGGGGCGGCCATAGGCGAAGCTGACGCCTGGGTGGCGGATCTGCTCACGGGCCAGGGCGGCGGGGATGTCGCCCTTGGTGTGGCCGGCCGCGACCAGCATCAGGGGCACGGCGACGATGCTCCGCGGTGAGGTGCGGGCGAGGGTCGAGACGCCGTCTCGAAGCGCGGGCGCCGACAACTCGATGAAACCGCCCGCTACCTCGATCCCGTCCCGGCCGGCCCGGTCCGCGACCCGCGCGGCCAGGGCCTCGAAGGCCGCCACCCCGACGGGATCGCGGGTGCCGTGCGCGGCCAGCAGCAAGGACGGCGGCGTCACGAGGCATCAGCCGGCGCCTCGGGCAGGTCGCGGGCCACTCTGAGCAAGGCATTGAACGCGGCCACGGCCACGGCGGATCCCCCCTTTTCTGAGACGTTGCTGAGCGACGGCAGGCCGCTGGCGCGCAGTTCGTCCTTGACCGCGGCCGCGCCGACGAAGCCCACCGGGACGCCGATGACCAGGGCGGGCTCGACCTGCCGGGCCATGATCTCGGCCAGCGCGGTCGGCGCGCAGCCCACCAGCCAGATCGCGCCGGGGCCGGCCTCGCCGTGCGCCAGCCGGACCGCGGCCGCGCTCAGCGTGAGGTTCGCGGTGCGGGCCAGCCGGGCCGACAGCGAGTCACCGATCTTGCAGATCACCGGGTACCCGGTGATGCCCGAGGCGACCATGCCCACGTCCGCGATGACCGGCACGTCACCGCGCAGCGCCGCGACCCCGGCCGCCAGCGCGGCCTCGTCGCAGACCAGGTCGGTGACGTAGTCGAAGTCGGCCGTGGCGTGGATGATCCGCTCGGTGACGGCGCGGGTCAGCGGGGGCAGCGCGCTCAGGTCGATCCGGGAGCGGAGGATCCGGTACGACTCGGCTTCGATGGGGTGTACCTCGGTCATGCTCTACCTCCCACTGACACATCTATCGCATCGGCCCACGTGTAGTCGCGAGGCGTGACCATCCGGCCTGCCTGGATACGGGTCCGTGAGGATCCGACAATGACCAGGGTGTGCATGTCGATGAGCAAGGGATCGAACCCGGCCAGCGTGGTGATCGCCGCGGCCTGGCCGGCCCGGCTGGCGTCGCGGACCCAGCCGACCGGCGTGTCCGGCGGCCGCCCGGCGGCCAGCAGTTCCAGGGCCCGGCGCAGCTGCCAGTCCCGCTTGCGGCTGGCCGGGTTGTAGAAGCAGGTCACCAGGTCACCCGCGGCCGCGGCGGCGATCCGCCGCTCGATCACCGGCCAGGCCGTGTGCAGGTCGGACAGGGAGATCATGACGTGGTCGTGGCCGAGCGGCGCGCCCAGCACCGCGGCCACGGCCAGCGCGGCGGTCACCCCGGCCACCACGGTCACGTCGATGTCCTCGCCGGCCAGGTCCAGCGCCGGGCTGCCCATGGCGTACACGCCGGCGTCGCCGGATCCGATCAGGGCCACCGCCCGCCCGGCCTGGGCCTGCGCGACCGCCTCGGCGGCCCGCTCCTGCTCCGCGCCCAGCCCGCTGGCCAGCACCCGCGTCCCCGGCCGGAGCAGGTCGGCGACCTGCTCCAGGTAGGCGTCGAGGCCGACGACAACGGCGGCGCGGCGGAGTTCGGCGACCGCGCGCGGTGTCATCAGGTCCCGGGCGCCCGGTCCGATGCCGATCACCGCCAGCCGGCCCCGCGGCCGGGTCCGGGCCACCGCCACCGTGGCGTGCGCGCTGGCCCGTTTGGCCGCGATCAGTTCCGTGCCCGGCTCGATCAGCGCGGCCGCCTCCGCCACGCTCGGCGTGCCCACCGCGCGCCGCACCACCTCACTCGGGTGGGGCACCGGTACCGCGGCGAGCCGGCCGGCCGGGAAGGTGACCACGGACCAGCCCCGTTCCGCCGCGGCCGCCAGCAAACCCGGCTCGTCCGCTTTGGCGTCGACCGTAACCAGGTGCCGAACGGACTTAGATGTCACGCCCAGCTCCCCCAGCACGCCGTCGATGAGCTGGCCGATCTCCTCGGCGGGCGCCCCGCGGCTCGCGCCTGCCCCCACTCGCAGGGAGGGCGGGCGGTAGAGCGCCATTCGTTCGGTCATAGGGATTTTCTGGTCGGTCACCACGATGGCGGGGACGCCTGGCTCGGGAGCGTCGGTGGGCACGACGTTGGGGGGCAGGGCTGGGAGCGGCCATTCGTGGTCGGCGGTGAACGTGACGCGGTCGCCGCTGAGGATCGCGGCGCCGACGGCGGCCAGGTCGCTGGCCTCGTCGACGACCAAGCCGAGGTCGGCGCCGAAGTCGTCGAGCCCGGCGCCGCCGGCCGCGTCGCTGGCGGTGGTGACGACCGGCTCGGCGCCCAGGACCGCGGCCACCCGGCGGGCCAGGTCGTTGCCGCCGCCGGAGTGCGCGCCGAGGACCGGGACCGCGTAGCGTAGCGCCTCGTCCACGCAAACCACCGCGGGGTCGGCGTGCTTGCTGGTCAGCAGGGGGGCGATCAGGCGGACGGTGGCACCGACGGCGAGGAAGCTCACGATCGCGTCGCATTCGGCGAACGCGCGCGGCAGGGCTTCGGCGGCCGGGCCTTCGTAGCCGCGGGCGTCGGGCCAGGCTTGTTCGAGTCGTCTGGCGGCGTTGTGGCCGGTTCTGGTGACACTGACGAGGCCGATCATCGGCTCCCCCAGACGATGAACACGGGATTCTCGGCGGCCAGGCGGAGCTGGCCGTTCGGCAGGGGGCTGAGGCGGGAGGCCTGGAGCTGTACGCCGCCGGCCTGGTAGCCGTGCGCGGTGAGCAGGGCGGCGGTCTCGGCGACGCGGGAGACGGCGGCCAGCGTGACCACGATCCGGCGCGGGTTCGCGTGCTCGATCGCGGCGTCGAGGACGGCGTGGTCGCCGCCGCCGGCGAAGACCGCGTCGGCGGGGGGAAGGTTCTCCAGCGCCGCGGGGGCGCGGCCGTGTTCGATGCGCAGGCGGACGCGGTGTTTCTTGGCGTTGCGGTTGATCCGCTCGCACTGGGCTTCGTCGGCTTCGATGGCGATCACGTGGGCGCCGAAGCGGGCGCATTCGACGGCCACGGAACCCGAGCCGGCGCCGACGTCCCAGATCACCCGGCCGGGGGCGGGGCCGAGCCGGGCCAGTACGAGGGCGCGGGGCTCGGCCTTGGTGATCATCGAGTCGCGGTGGGCGAAGACGTCCTCGGGCAGCGCCCAGCCATCCGGGGCGCCCTGGTGACCGGCCAGCCAGCGCGCCTGGCCTGGCTCTGGCACTGGCTCTGGCTCTGGCACTGGCTCTGGCCCGTCCAGGCTGATCAGCACGCTGGGATCGGCGAGGTCGGCATTTGCGGGCAGCGTGCTGACCTTTTCTTCCGGCGTGCCGAGACACTGCACCACGTGGACGGTCTTACCCGCGGCGAGGAGTTCGGCGCCGAGGGCGGCGGCCGTTCCGGGCGTGGTGAGGATGGCGGCCTTGGGGTGGGCGAGCGCGGCGGCGAGGGCCTTTCTCGGATCGCGGCCGTGGGCCGAGACGACCAGGGCGTCGTCCCAGTCCAGGCCCAGGCGGGCGAACGCGAGGGCGACGGATGAGACGGCCGGGATGACCGCGGGTTCGATGCCGCGGGCGCGCAGGGCCCGGACGATGCCGAAGAAGCCCGGGTCGCCGGAGGCCAGCACGACCACGGGGCCGGGGCGCTGGCCGAGGGCGTCGAGGGTTTCGTTGAGGTGCTTGAGTTCCTCGCGTTCGGCGGCGGCCGGGACGGGGACGGATGCGAGATGGCGGGGGGCGCCGATGACGGTTCTCGCCCGGGCGAGGGCCCGCGCGGCGTCGGGACCGGGGGGACGGCCGTCGCAGCCGATCACGGTGACGGTCATGGGCTCCGCTGCCTGAGCTGCTTCCGGGCCTGGGGGTCGGCCCGGCGGTGGCCGTGGAAGTGCCCGGGGTGGTACAGGTGCGAGCGGCTGCCGCCGGCGGCCAGGCCGGGACCGGCCAGGACCAGCGTGTGCTTCCAGAGCTTGTGTTCCTTGACGGTCGCGGCCAGGTCGGCCAGGGCGGTCCAGACGATCAGCTCGTCCGGCCAGGTCACCTGGTAGGCGACCACGCACGGGGTGTCCGGCGGGTAGCCGCCGGCCAGCAGCTCGTCCTGGAGCTGCCCGGACCGGGCGGCCGACAGGAACAGCGCCATCGTCGTGCCGTGCCGGGCGAACTCCCTGACCTGCTCGCCCGCGGGCATCGGCGTCTTGCCGCCGCCCAGCCTGGTCAAGATCACCGACTGGGCGATCTCGGGGATGGTCAGCTCGCGCCCGATGGCGGCGGCGACCGCGGTGAAGCTGGAAACGCCCGGCACGATCTCGGTGTCCAGGCCGAGTTCATGGCACTGCTCGAGCTGCTCCTGGATCGCGCCCCACAGCGAGGGGTCGCCGGAGTGGACGCGGGCGACGGTTTCGTGCTGGCGGGCGGCGCGCTCGTAATAGGGCAGCACGCCCTCCATGGGCAGCTGGGCGGAATCGACGATCTCCGCGCCCGGCCGGGCGTGGTCCAGGATGCGCTGGTCGACCAGGCTTGACGCCCAGATGACGATGTCGGCGGCGTTGATGGCGCGGGCGCCGCGTTCGGTGATGAGGTCCGGCGCGCCGGGGCCGGCGCCCACGAACACCACCCGTCCCGTGGATCTCGGCTTTTGCGCGGGCGGGGCCAGCGAGGCGCCGCGGGCGGTGCGGGTGGCGGGGACGATCAAGGTGGCCAGGTAGGGCAGCGGCTCGTCCGGGGCCAGGACCTGCTCGGCGGGGGCGATGAGCTCGCCGTCCAGGCCGAGGCGGGCGCCGATCACGGCGCCGCCCAGGCGGCCGGCCGCCCGGAGGCGGTCGCGCAGGAGGGCGGGCGCGGGGCTGGCGGCGGCGCCGACCTTGTAGCCGACCACGGTCCCGCCCTGGGCCAGCGCCTGGTCCAGGGCGGCGGGGGCGCCGTTGAGGGGGACGAGGATGACGGGTTCGGTGCCCTCGGCCAGCGAGAGGCCGGTACGGGAGGCGAGGTCCTGCATGGCGGTGATGCCCGCGACCGTCTCCACCGTCACCCCGGGCACCAGGTCCCGGACGGTCTGGGCCAGGTAGCTGAACGTGGAGTAGAGGTTGGGGTCGCCCAGGGTGGCGAATGCGACGGTGGAGGCGCCTTTCCTGAGCTCCTCGGCTACCGCGGTCGCGGCCGCGTGCCAGGCGGCGGCGCGGCGCGGCGTGACGCCGCCGGTGTCGTTCAGCGCGAACTCCAGGCGCCTGATCCGGTCGGCGGCGACGTAGGTTTTGACGATCATCTCGGCTCGGCCAGGCTCTCCGGTGCTGAGCACGGGGACCAGCACGACGTCGGCCTCGCGCAGGACGCGGACGGCCTTGACCGTGATGAGTTCGGGGTCGCCGGGGCCGACGCCGACCCCGATGAGCCGCGTCATGGGACCCTCGCCTTCGCGCTGGCGGCGGTGAACCTGGCCGCCGCGGCCGGGTGGCCGGCCCAGTGGGTGTGCAGGTAGGACGCGACGACGTTGCTGGTCACGTGGCCCTCGTAGGTTCCGGTGAGCTTCCAGGCGGGCTGAGGGCCGGCCGGCGGATCGGCAGTGGTGCGGTGGAACTCGTGGCCGGGCACGATGTCGCCGTTGCGGGCCAGCACCGAATCGGCCGCGGCCACGGCCCGCCGGTAGCCGAGGGTCAGCTTCGGGGTCATCGCGGCCGCGACGTCGAGGACGCCGCACATAGGCTGGCCGTCCAGCGTGCGCGCCAGGTAGAGCAGCCCGGCGCACTCGGCGGCGACCGGCGCGCCCCGGCGGGCCAGCGCGGCGACCCGCGCGCGGAGCCGCTCGTTGGCGGACAGCGCGGCCGCGTGCACCTCGGGGAAGCCGCCGCCGAGGATCAGCCCGCCGGTCCCCGCGGGCAGGTCCTCGTCCCGGAGGGGATCGAAGGGGGCGACCCGGGCGCCGGCCGCCTCGAGCAGTTCGGCCTGCTCGGTGTAGCCGAACGTGAAGGCCGCCCCGGCGGCTATCGCGATGACGGGAGCCGGGCTCCCGGAGCCTGGCCACCGCGGGGGCGCCCAGAGCGGTGCGGACACGGCGGGTGCGTGCCGGGCCAGGGCTAGCAGGGCGTCGAGGTCACAGTGGCTCGCGATCAGCTCGCCGATCCTGGCGATGGCCTGGCGCGCGGTCGCCTCGCGTTCGGCCGCGGGGATCAGGCCGAGGTGGCGGGACGGGGTGACGATGCCGTCGGTGCGCCTGATCGCGCCGTAGACCGGCACGCCGATGGCGGCGAGGGCGTCCCGGAGCAGCCGTTCGTGCCGGTCCGAGGCGACCTGGTTCACGATCACGCCGGCCACCGGGGTGCGCGGGTCGAAGCGGGCGAAACCGGACACCAGCGCGGCGGCCGAACGGCCGGCCCGGGCCGCGTCCACCACCAGCACCACGGGCGCCGCGAGCAGCCGGGCCACATGGGCGGTAGACCCGAAGTCCGGATCTCCTCCGATAGCGGGATCAACGCCGTCGAACATGCCCATGACACCCTCGACGATGGCGATCTGCGCGTCTCTTGCGCCGTGGATGAACAGGGGGGCGATCTGGTCCTCGCCACACAGGAACGGGTCCAGGTTCCGCGGCGGACGGCCGGTGGCGAGCGCGTGGTAGCCCGGGTCGATGTAGTCCGGGCCGACCTTGTGCCCGGAGACCGCGAGGCCCCGCCCGCGCAGCGCCGCCATCAGCCCGCAGGCCACGGTGGTCTTGCCGCAGCCGGACGCCGGAGCGGCGATGACCAGGCGCGGGATGGCTACCACTCGATGCCCTTCTGCCCCTTCTGGCCGACGTCCATCGGGTGCTTGACCTTGGTCATCTCGGTCACCAGGTCGGCGGCCGCGGTCAGCCTGGGGTCCGCGTCCCGGCCGGTGATCACCACGTGCTGGCTACCCGGCCGGGCGGCGAGGGTCTCGATGACCTCGGCGGCGTCCACCCAGCCCCACTTCATCGGGTAGGTGAACTCGTCGAGCACGTACAGGCGGTACGTCTGCGCGGCCAGGTCGCGCTTGATCTGCGCCCAGCCCTCGGCGGCCTGCTCCGCCCCGTGACTTGCGGGCGTAAGGTTGTCGGTGTCGCGCTGGATCCAGGACCAGCCCTCCCCCATCTTGTGCCAGCTGACCGGGCCGCCCTGGCCGCTCTCGCCGAGCGTCTTCAGCGCCCGTTCCTCGCCGACCTTCCACTTGGCCGACTTGACGAACTGGAAGACCCCGACCGGCCAGCCCTGGTTCCAGGCCCGCAGGGCCAGGCCGAAGGCGGCGGTGGACTTCCCCTTGCCCGGGCCGGTGTGCACGATGACCAGCGCGCGGTTCCGCCGCTGACGGGTGGTCAGGCCGTCGTCCGGGACGTGCTCGGGAGTGCCTTGCGGCATCAGGCGGCCCTCCCGTGTGTCAGCTGGCGGGCCAGGGCGGCCAGGCCGGGGCCCGCTTCGAGCTCGTCGAGACGGTAACAGGGAGCACCCAGCATGGCCGCGAGCCGCCCGGACAGGCCCAGCCGCACGACCGACGATTCGCAGTCGACTATCACGCAGGCCGTTCCCGTTCCCGTTCCCGTTGGCCCCGGCCCGGTCAGCAGGGCGGCGGCGCGGGTCAGGTCGGCGTCGCTGCCGCTGGTGGCACGGCCGTCGGTGACCACGACAAGCAGGGGACGACGGCGGGGATCCCGTAGGCGTTCGGTCGAAAGGACGCGGGCGGCCTGGGCCAGGCCAGCGGCGAGCGGGGTCCGGCCGCCGGTGGCCAGGCCGGTCAGCCGGCGGGCGGCCGCCTCCACCGAGGAGGTGGGCGGCAGCGCGACCTCGGCTCCGGTACCGCGGAACGTGATCAGGCCCACCTTGTCCCGGCGCTGGTAGGCGTCGAGCAGCAGGGACAGGACCGCACCCTTGACCGCGCGCATCCGCTGCCGGGCCGCCATCGACCCGCTGGCGTCCACGGCGAACAGGACCAGGTTCCCTTCGCGGCCCTCCCGCACCGCCTCGCGCAGGTCGGCCGGGGCCAGCCTGATGCGGGGGCCGCTGGCGCCGTTGGCGATGGCGCTCCGGACGGTGGCGGGGAGGTGCAGGGCAAACGGCCGGCTCTGCGGGGTACGCGCGCCGACGGTACGGCCGAACGGGCCCCGGGCCGCGGAGCGGCGCCCGGGCGCGCCCTCCCCCACGCCGGGCACGGTCAGCAGCCGGGCCCGGAACGGGGCCGTCGGGGACGCCGGCGCGCTCGGCGCGGATTCCCGGGACGGCTGGGATGGCGGCGGGGTGCTGTGGTCGGCGTTGGCCGTGTCTTCCGGGTTGGCCGTGTCTTCCGGGTTGGCCGCGCCTTCCGGGTTGGTCGTGCCTTCCGTGTTTTCCGGGTTTTCCGCGTTTTCCGGGAGGCCGCCGGGGTCGTCGTCTGGGTCCGTCGGGTCTTCGGGGTCTTCTGGACCTGCGGGCTCTTGCGGGCTGGACTCGCGCAGGGCGTCGTCTAGGGCCTGCTCGTCCAGGCCGGGGGCGTCGAAGGGATCGCGGCGGCGGCGGTGCGGCAGCGCCAGCCGGGCCGCGGTGCGGACGTCCTCCTCGGTCACCACGTCCCGGCCGGCCCAGGCGGCCAGCGCGATCGCAGTCCGGGCGGTGACCAGGTCGGCCCGCATGCCGTCCACGCCGAACGCGCCGCACACCGAGCAGATCTGGCGGAGCGCGGCGTCCGGCAGGTCGACGTGGGGCAGACGGGCCCGGGCCGCGGCCACCTGCGCGGCCAGCGCCGCGGTGTCGGCGTCGAAGCGCCGGGCGAACGCGGCGGGATCGGCCTCGAAGGCCAGCCTGCGGCGGACCACCTCCACCCGCTCGGACGGGTCCTGGCTGGCCGTCGCCTGCACGGTCAGGCCGAACCGGTCAAGCAGCTGCGGGCGCAGCTCGCCTTCCTCCGGGTTCATGGTGCCGACCAGCAGGAAGCGCGAGGCGTGCCGGACCGAGATCCCCTCGCGCTCCACGTAGTTGACGCCCAGCGCGGCCGCGTCGAGCAGCAGGTCGACCAGGTGGTCGTGGAGCAGGTTGACCTCGTCGACGTAGAGCACCCCCCGGTGCGCCGTGGCCAGCAGCCCGGGCTGGAAGGCGGTCGTGCCCGCGGTCAGCACGCGCTCGATGTCGAGCGAGCCGGCCAGCCGGTCTTCGGTGGCCCCCACCGGGAGCTCGGCCAGGGTGACCGGGCGGGTGACGGGCTCGATGTCGTCGTGCGGGCCGGCCGGGCACTGGGGGTCGGGGGCAGCGGGGTCGCAGGAGTAAGGACAGCCAGGGACGACCGGCACCGGCGGCAGCAGCGCGGCCAGGCCGCGCACCATGGTCGACTTCGCGGTGCCTTTCTCCCCCCGGACCAGGACACCGCCGATGGCCGGTGACACCGCGTTGAGCAGCAGTGCCAGCTTCAGGTCGGCCATCCCGACGATGCCGGCGAACGGGTAGGCCCGGTCCGCCTGCTGAGCGCTGCCGGTCGTCGCCATAGAGCCAGTCCTTCCCGGGTTTCCTCGCCCGAAGTCCGGAACTAAGCGGCAGCCGGAGTCTCTGGCTCCCGGGTCATCTCCCGGTCACAGTTGCGGGACAGCCCCGGATTCGCACCGGCGTTCCTCCGCGTTGCTACCTCAGGACAGCATGGCATACCGGGCCCAGCCGGTACGTGGCGGTGCAGGCCAGGGGCGACTTACCCGCCGGGTACACTGGCCCGGGTTCGCCCGCGGCGCGTGCGTTGCCAGCCGTCGTTGCCAGCCATTCGGCAGGAAACTTTCAGCTGGTCCGGGTAGCGTGAGCGCTCGTATACCAGTAGAACCGGTTGGCGAATCAAGCCGTCTGCGAGCTGACGGCGCCGTCAATGCCGTCGGCCTGGCGACCTCGGCATGTGCATAGCGCGTTACCCCATATCTCTGTGACGCTGGACGGAGGAGCAACTGCGTGATCTATAGCAACCCAGAAGACCAGGTGGTGGACGATGCTGCCATCAAGTTGTTCATCGACGCCTACGGCGAGCGCGTCACCAGCCTCCCGCCGGTCGCGATCGTAATCGCCGCCTACAACGAGTCGGGCGCCATCGGCCCGGTCGTCGAGGCGCTTCCCGCCGAGGTGTGCGGGCTGGCCACGGCGACGATCGTGGTCGCGGACGGCTGCAAGGACAGCACCGCGGCCGAGGCCGGGACGGCCGGCGCCCTCGTCGCCGACGTGCCGGTCAACCGCGGCCAGGGCGCCGCGCTCCGGCTCGGCTACCGGCTGGCCCGCGAGGGCGGCGCCTCCTACATCATCACGACCGATGCGGACGGCCAGTACAACCCGGCTGAGATGGCGACCGTGCTGGCGCCGGTGGTAGCGGGTGAGGCCAACTTCGTCACGGGCTCCCGGCGGCTCGGCAGCCAGGAAACCAAGGACATGATCCGGCGCACCGGCGTCCGCTTCTTCGCCGGCACGATCAGCTTGCTGACAGGGCAGAAGATCAGCGACACCACGTTCGGGCTGCGGGCCATGCGGGCCGAGGTCACCGGCGCGGTCCAGCTCTCCCAGCCGCAGTACCAGGCGTCAGAGCTGCTCATCGGCGTCATCACGCACGGCTACAAGGTGGCCGAGGTGCCCGCGACCATCCACCGGCGGCGGGTGGGTGAGAGCAAGAAGGGCCAGAACCCCCTCTACAAGCTGCACATCCCGGGGGTGAACAACTTCTTCTACGGGACGCGCTTCGCGCGGGTCGCCTACGGCACCTGGTGGCGCGAGCGTCAGCGGATCAGGCGCTCGGGGTCTTCCGGGTCCTCGGCTTCGGGCTCCGGCGTCCGGGCGAACGGCTCGGGTCCCGGGTCGGTCGAGGCGAGCGCCTCCTCGGCCGCGGCGGGGGCAGGGCCGGCCGATCCGGCGAAGAGGACGTAGTGGAAGAACAGGAACCGCAGCGCGAACGTGCCGAGGTTGGCCACGCCGTACACGGCGTCCAGGTAGAGCACGCGCTCGGCGCCGTGCAGGTGCCACCAGCCCGCGGAGTGGTAGCCGAACTTGTTCGCCAGGGTGAGGATGGCTACCACCATCGCGGAGACGACCCAGAACGGCAGGGTCTCCTTGAGCAGGCTCGGGCGGCCCTTCCGCTTCCACGCCCAGCGGCTGAGGATGTAGCTGACCAGGGCGCCGGAGAACCACGCGACCAGGGTGGCCCAGGTGGAGCTCAGGTCCAGCGGGCCGGCGCAGATCGTGAACACGATCTCGGTCGTGGCGAACGCAGCCAGGGCCGCGACGGCGAACCGGCCGAAGCGGATACCGAGCTTGCTGCGGGCCTTTCGCGTGATCGTGTCACTAATCCGATTGGTTGCCAGGGCCATTAGTGTCCTAGGTAGCTAGCCGACCATGAACAGCACTCTGAGCACGTTACCGCCCTCGCGCGCTACCCCGCACAGCGGCGGCGAAAAGTCAGGCCGATCACATTCGGATAACAGAGAGGCAGGGCCGGAGTCATGAGGATCATGGTGCTGGGCGGTGACGGGTACCTGGGCTGGCCTACGGCGCTGCACTTGTCGCAGGCCGGTCACGAGGTGGCCGTGGCCGACAACTTCGCCCGCAGGCACTACGACGACGAGCTCGGAGTCGAATCGCTGGTGCCGATCGAGCCGCTGCGGACCCGGATCGCGGCTTGGCACGAGCTGACCGGCTTCAAGATCGGCATGTACATCGGGGACCTGACCGACGCGATGTTCACGTACCACGTCATCGAGGACTTCAAGCCCGAGGCGGTCGTGCACTACGCCGAGCAGCGGGCCGCGCCGTACTCCATGATCGACCGCAAGCACGCGGTCTACACCCAGCAGAACAACGTGGTCGGCACGCTCAACGTGCTGTACGCCATCGCGGAGATCAACCCGGACATCCACCTGGTCAAGCTGGGCACGATGGGCGTGTACGGCACGCCCAACATCGACATCGAGGAAGGCTGGCTCGAGCTCGAGCACAACGGCCGCCTGGACCGGGTGCTGTACCCCAAGCGGCCGGGCTCGTTCTACCACCTGTCCAAGGTGCACGACAGCTACAACATGGAGTTCGCCTGCCGGATCTGGGACCTGCGGGCCACCGACCTCAACCAGGGCGTGGTCTACGGCCAGGCCACCCCCCAGACGCAGATGGACGAGCGGCTGGCCACCCGGTTCGACTACGACGAGGTGTTCGGCACCGTGCTGAACCGGTTCGCCATCCAGGCGGTCATCGGGCACCCGCTCACCGTGTACGGCAACGGCCATCAGACCCGGGGCATCATCGACATCCGCGACACGATGCGCTGCATCGAGCTGGCCTGCCTGAACCCGGCCAACCGGGGCGAGTTCCGGGTGTTCAACCAGATGACCGAGTCGATGTCGGTACAGGAGATCGCCGACACCGTGGCCAGCGCCTACCCGGCCGAGGTCACCATCGAGCACCTGGAGAACCCCCGGGTCGAGGCGCCCGACCACTACTACAACGTCAAGCACACCAAGCTGATGGACCTCGGCCTGGAACCGCACCTGCTCTCGGACACCCTGATCGAGTCGCTGTTCGAGATCACCAAGCGGTACGCCCACCGGGTCCGGACCGAGGCGCTGCGGCCCACCGTCGACTGGCGCCGGCCCAGCCCGCGCTGAGCTGTCATGGCTGATCCGGCCCGTTTCACCTGGGTCTGCGCCACCTGCGGGAACCATTTCCCCGATCCTCGTCCCGACGTCTGCGTCGTGTGCGCGGACGAGCGGCAGTGGCTGCCGCCGGGCGGCCAGCGGTGGACGACGCTGGCCGAACTGGCCGCGGCCGGGCACCGGTCCGACGTGCGCGAGGCCGAACCCGGGCTGACCGGGATCGGCGCCGACCCGCCGGTCGCCATCGGGCAGCGCTCGCTGCTGGTGGCCACGTCGGCGGGCAACGTGCTGTGGGATCCGTCGGGGTTCATCGACGAGGCCGCGGTGGCGGCTGTCCGCGCCGCGGGCGGGCTGAGCTTCGTCACCGCCAGCCACCCGCACTTCTACGGTGCGATCGCCTCCTGGGCGGATGCGTTCGGGGCCGAGATTGTGGTGCCCGCCGACGACGCGGCCTGGCTGCGGGCCGATGGCCAGCGGGTCAGGACCTGGGCGGGGGTCCTGGAGGTGCTGCCCGCGGTGACGCTGATCCAGTGCGGCGGGCACTTCCCCGGCAGTGCCGTGCTGCACTGGGCCGCCGGGGCTGATGGCCGCGGGGTCCTGCTCAGCGGGGACACCATCTTCGTGACGCCGGGCGAGGACCGGGTGACGTTCGTCTGGTCGGCGCCGAACCGCCTGCCGCTGTCCGAGGCCGCTGTGACCGGCGTCTGGGAGGCGGTGCGGCCTTACCGCTTCGACCGGATCTACGGCGGCTGGTGGACCCCGGTGCTGCGCTCGGATGCCTGGGAGACGGTGCGGCGGTCCGCCGCGCGGTACATCGACCACCTGCGCGGCACGGCCTAGCCCGGGGCGGCCAGTCCGGGTCGGCTGGTCCGGGTCGGCTGGTCCGGGGCAGCTGGTCCGGGTTGGCTAGTTCGGGCGGATGGTCCAGGCGCCGGTAGCGCAGTCGCGGCGCAGTTCGTACAGCCGCGTCGGCACGCCCGGGCCCGGGGCGGCCTCGACCCGCCAGAACTCGAGCTCGGGCTGGCCGCGCTCGGCGGCCGGATCGCGCCACCATTCCCGGTTGATGACCCAGTGCTCCACGATCGCGCGGACCACGTAGAGCCGGCTCCGCCACACGAACCTGAGCGGCCGTCCGTCCGGCCGGGCGGTGACATCCGCGGGCTCCCCGTAGACCTTGCTGCCTCCGGGGCGAAACGTCACTGTCGAATATTAGTTCAATCGAACAAGATTGGGAATAGTTGTCGCTAGCTGAGCTGGGATTATCCGAAAATGTCAGTGGGGCGCGGCATAGTGGGAGCAGTCCGGCGGTTCAGGAGGAGGCAGATGTGTGCTGGATGTGCGACCACCCCGGTGCTACCGAGCGGGATTACAACCGCTACCTGCAGCAGCTAATCGATATCCACGGCTGGGCCGTGCAGGGTGTGGAACGCGACGGCGCCCGGCCGCCGTGGGCCTACACGGTCGGGCTCACCCCGCACATGCGACCCGAGCTCGTGGTCACCGGCATGAGCCTGGCCCGCGCCACGGAGGTGCTCAACATCGTGGCCGGACACCTGCTGCACGCGCAGGCCCCTGAGCCGGGGACACAGGCGAGGCTGGTGGACGGCCCGCTGGTCGAGCTGGTCGAGGTGAGCGCGCCGTGGGCACACTTGAACATGGCCGTGGAGTTCTACGGTCAGCGGATCCGCGGCCTGCAGCTCGTGCATGCGGACAAACACGGGCACTGGCCCTGGGATCAGGCGTACCAGGGCATGCGCGGCGGACAGCCCGTCCTCGGACGGCGCGAACCGCTGGAACGCCGGAAGCGTGCGGGCTAGTGCTATCCCTGGGGATCCCAGCCGGGGGCGGGGAACGCGGCCAGCAGGTCCCTTACCTCGCCGGCGACGCGGTCCAGGGTGGCCTCGTCGTCCTTGGTGGCGGCGATGACGGCCTCGTCCATCCAGGCCGCCAGCGGAGCCATGTGCTCCTCCCGCAGGCCGCGGGTGGTGATCGCGGGCGTCCCGATCCGCAGGCCAGAAGGGTCGAAGGGCTTGCGCTGGTCGAACGGCACCGTGTTGTAGTTCGTCTCGATGCCCGCCCGGTCCAGCGCCTTGGCGGCCGGCTTGCCGCCGATGCCCTTGGAGGTGAGGTCGATCAGGATCAGGTGGTTGTCCGTCCCGCCGGAGACCAGGTCGTAGCCGCGGGCCGTCAGGGCGGCCGCCAGCGCCTGGGCGTTCTTCACGACCTGGTGGGCGTAGTCGCGGAAGCTGGGCTCTGCTGCTTCGTGCAGCGCCACCGCGATCGCGGCCGTGGTGTGGTTGTGCGGGCCGCCCTGCAGGCCCGGGAACACGGCCTTGTCCACGGCGGAGGCGTACTCGGCCTTGGACATGATCATGGCGCCGCGCGGGCCGCGGAGGGTCTTGTGCGTGGTCGTGGTGATCACGTCGGCGTGCCCGGCCGGGGAGGGGTGCGCGCCGCCCGCGATCAGCCCGGAGATATGGGCGACGTCGGCGACGAGGATCGCGCCGACCTCGGCGGCGATGGCGGCGAAGGCCGGGAAGTCGATGGTCCGCGGGATCGCGGTGCCGCCGCAGAAGATGATCTTGGGCTGTTCCTTGACGGCCAGGTCGCGCACCTCGTCCAGGTCGACCCGGCCGGTGTCGTGGCGGACCCCGTACTGGACCGGGCGGAACCACTTGCCGGTGGCCGAGACCGGCCAGCCGTGGGTGAGGTGACCGCCCATCGGCAGCGCCATGCCCATGACGGTGTCGCCGGGCTGGGCGAACGCCAGGTACACCGCGAGGTTGGCGGGCGAGCCGGAATACGGCTGCACGTTGGCGTGGTCGACGCCGAACAGGGCCTTGGCCCGGTCCCGGGCGATGATCTCCACCGGGTCGATGAACTGCTGGCCCTCGTAGTAGCGCCGGCCCGGGTAGCCCTCGGAGTACTTGTTGGTCAGCACGCTGCCCGACGCCTCGAGCACGGCCACCGACACGTAGTTCTCCGACGGGATGAGCCGGGCCTTCTCGTACTGCCTGCGCGCCTCATCGTCGATGAGCCGGGCGATCTCGGGGTCGGAGCTCTCGACGCTCGCGATGGACGGAATGTGCATGGCAGACCTCCTCGGTGACGAGGCTACCGGTCCCGGGGGGACGCAGGTCACGGGGGCACGCGCCAACCTCGTTCGGTACCTTCGTTCCTGGCATCACAAAGGAGTGAGGAGCGGACATGGCCACTCGGATCATCCTCGACTGCGATCCCGGGATCGACGACGCGCTCGCGATCGCGTTCGCACACGGGCACCCCGGCATCGACCTGGTCGGCATCACCACGGTGGCGGGCAACGTGGGGCTGGCCAAGACGACGGCGAACGCGCTGGCGGTGTGCGAGTTCATCGGCGCGGCCGGGACCGGAGTGACGGCCGGATGCGCCGGGCCGCTGCTGCGCCCCGCGCTGGACGCGCGGCAGGTGCACGGCGATTCCGGGCTCGGCGGGGCCGTCCTGCCGCCGGCGTCGGCCGGCCCGCGCGACGGGCACGCCATCGACTACCTCATCGAGACCGTGCGCGCCGCTCCCGGCGAGATCACGCTGGTCGCGACCGGGCCGCTGACCAACATCGCGCTGGCGGTGCAGCGGGAGCCGCGGCTGGCCGACTGGGTGCGCGCGTTCGTGATCATGGGCGGTTCGGCGGGCCGGGGCAACGTCACGCCCGCCGCCGAGTACAACATCTGGGCCGATCCGGAGGCCGCCGCGGCGGTGTTCCGGGCCGGCTGGACCGTCACCATGCTGGGCCTCGACGTGACCCTGCGGACCGGGGCCAACGAGGCGGTGCGGCGGCGGATGGGCGAGCTCGGGCCGCTCGGCACCCGGCTGCTGCTGCCGGCGCTCGAGCAGTACCGGTCGGTGCGGGAGCCCGGCGGCCCGCCGGTGCACGACGTCTGCGCGGTGGCCTGGGTGGCGGAGCCGCACCTGTTCGGCCTGGTCCCGGCGCGGGTGCAGGTGGAGCTGACCGGCCAGTTCACGGCCGGCATGACCGTGACCGACTTCGACGCTCCGACCGAGGTGGGCAACGGCAACGCGCTGGTCGCCATGCAGATCGATGTCGACAAGTTCTGGGAGGTGACGCTCGGCGTCTACGCCCGGGTGGCCGGCGCGATGGGAGGGTGAGCCGCGCTCTCAGGCCTCGGCGGCGACCAGGTCCTCCTCGCCGAGCTCGAGTTCCTCGTACCAGCGGACCGTCTGCTCGGCCGCCTCGACCAGGTCGGCGTAGTTCCACCGCTCCCGGCCGCCTTCCGTGGTGGTCAGCGACACGACGCCGGACCGGCACCACACGGTCAGGCCCCGGCAGACGGAGAGCACCGAAATGTCCGAGGCCGGCTGGTCGGCGCGCACCATCCGGTCCCCGACCCCCCGCTCGCCGAGCATCGTCTGAAGCTCCCTGGCGGCCTGGCGGGCGCTGAGGCGCTCGTTGGCCCGGGTGGCCGAGACGTCGGCCGAGAGCGTGTAGGCGCGCAGCCCGGTCACGTCGACCAGCCGGGCGTGCGCCAGCGGCGCGGGCACCGCGAACCAGACGGCCTTGCCGCGCGCGCCCCAGCCGCCCAGCCGGGCCCGGGTGGGATGATGCCCCCACCGGCCGCGGGACAGCTCCTGCACGATCTGCAGGCCGCGGCCGGTGACGGACTGGACCGCCTGGGGCGATATCCGGGACGCGGACGGCGCCGGCCCGTGGCGCCAGCCGCGGCAGCCATCGAATACCTTGCAGACGAGTTCGCGCCGGCTGCCGATGCCGCGCAGGTAGAGCCAGAGCTCGGGGGCCTGCGGGACCGGGCCGGCGGATGAAATCGGCTCGCCTCCCATGTCCGGGGCGACGGACTCGAACCGATCCCCCCCTCCGCCGGTCCCGGCCACCGCGCGCGCGTGCAAGGTGTTGGCCGCGAGCTCGCTGGCCATCAGCACGCAGTCGTCGAAGAGATCAGGCTCGAGGCCGACCTCGGAAACCGCGTCCCTGAACACCTGCCGCGCAACTGTGGCACATGTCGCATCCGCTGGCAGTAGCCACGCGTAACACGTGCCTGCGCGCACGCCCCGCCAACCGTAGATGCCCTGCTGCCTCATAACTGATGCCTCCGGCAGTTACCTGACCCAAGGCCGTCGGCAGGAGGGGTACCGTCGGCGGTTATCCCGTTTTGTGTAGGGGTCTGACTCTTAATCTGTGAAACACAGATTACGACTCAGCTGACCCACTTCGCAATGTCAATGACATTATTCTTTTCGTCACAGTTCAGTTCACGCGTACCAAAGCTCACAGAAAACTCTTTACCGGTCAAAGCTCCTTAAGCGCCACAAACTTCCGCAATGGCGACTCATCGCCGGGGTTTCAGCCGCGGCTCGTGTTACCGGTGATGTGCGCGGTATTATTGCGCTTTTGGTTAGAGGAGATTGCGGTGGTTTGCCGCTTATACGCATTCAGCCATTCTTTGCTAGCTATTAATTCGGCGTGCCGTGTAAAGTCGCGGTAGCGAGGCGGTTTGCCCGCCAGGCCTAGAGACAGGGCCGGTACGAGAAGGCCCCCCAGTGGCTGCATCCACCGGGGGGCCTTTTCGCTTTCCGCTGCGGCTAGGGCAGGTCGTAGCGCCCTTCCTTCACATCCGCCAGGAACGCGGCGAAGACGTCCCGGCGGACGACATGCGCGCCGCCCTCGGGTCGCTTGCTGTCCCGGACGGCGGCCACGCCGTCCAGGTTGGCCGCGACCTCAACGCAGCCTCCGTTGTGCGCACTGCGGCGGGCCTTCCGCCAGATCGCTTGAGACAGGTCGGTCATCCCTACTCCATTCGCTTCGCGAGACGTTCGAGGTAGCCCGTGGTCGCCGCCGGCTCAAGCGCGGCATCGCAGGCACGCTCGAACGATTCGATGTAGCCCTGCACTGACTCCGGTTTGCTCACCTCCTCTACGGCGTAGTCGGTCTCCACGAAGACCAGGCTCGGCTCGTCGTCGCGGAAGCCGAGGATGTTGACCATCGAGACGATGCCGATCGGCGGGCCGTCCTCGAACCGCTGGACATGCAACTGCACGTTGCGTCGCTTGCTCAGCTCGACCAGGTGCTCGACCTGCTCCCGGCGGTCCTCCCGCATGCCCCACCGGTAGAGCAGGGACGCTTCGGTGATCACGGCGCTGAACATGGGGGCGGACCCGTCGCTGCGGTCGAGGACCGCCTGCCTGCGCTGCCGGGATTCCAGCGCCCGGCGCCGGAACGCGGGCGGCCGCGGCCCGGCGCGCATCAGCGCCTCGGTATAGGCCGGGGTCTGCAAGAGCCCGGGCAGCACCAGCGGCATGAAAACCCGGATGGTGGTCGCGTCGTTCTCGAAACCGGGGAATTCGCTGTCGAAGATCTCGGCGTACTCGCGCCACCAGGGCCGGGCCCTGGCCCTCATGGCCAGGTCCTCGATCTCGTTCTTTTCCTCGCCCTCGATGCCGTATATCCGGATGAGGTCCCTGATGTCGCTCATCTCGGGACGTTTCCACTGGTTGGCCTCGAACCGGCCGACCTTCCCGCGACCCCAGTTCAGGATGTCGCAGGCATGGTTGGCCGTGTAGCCCGACCTGATCCGGGCCGCGGCGAGCTGGCGAGCGAGGCGGCGCTTGGCGATGGTGGCACCGTAGGCGTCATCGCTCATAGCGGCTTCCCCTCCTTGACAGGAGTCCTGTCGTGCTCTACACGGTACCCAAATTGTGATTCGCAAATCAAGATGCTAGTGACCTCCAGAGGGCAGAGGTTGGACTATCGGTTACCGCGGGCCAGCTGCGGCTGACTGGCTAGCGGTCAGCCGCGGCGTCGGTTTCGTGGCTGGCGGCGGCGGTGCCGTAGCCAGTCGCGGCGTCGAGCTCGTGGCTAGCGATGGCGCCGGTCTCGTGGCTGGAGATGGCGCCGAGCTCATGGCCGGCGATGGCGTCAGTCTTGTGGCCGGCCGCAGCGTTGACCTCGCGGTTAGCCGCGGCGTCGAACTCGCCCTTGCGGGCGCCGTCCAGGAAACACTCCCATTCATGACGGTCGAATACGAGCACGCGCGGACCGGCCTCGCCTGATCCGGTGCTGTCTGATCCGGTGTTGCCCGTCACCCGCATCAGCACCCACTCCGCCTGGTCCGCGTCCCCGGCGCGCGCGAAGGCGACCTCGATGGCGCCGTCGCCGTCCCCGGAACGGTGCCAGGCCTGCGCGGCGGGGTCGATGCCCAGCTCGGAGACCGTGGGCTTGCCTGCGGGTGAGCCGGTCACGGCTTCCTGGCGACGCCGCAGTAGAGCCAGCGCGATCCGTCGCTATCCGCGAGTTCGACGTCTTCGGCGCCCCACAGGCCGGTGAAGGTGACCACCGGACCCGCGCCGCCGTACGGCTCGGCGAGTTCCAGGCCGCGGAAGAAGCGCTCGACCTTCGCCTTGGAACGGAAGTACATGTGCTCGGTAGCGGTATCGAAGACCGCACGGAAACCCTCAGCCGCGGCCGGCGGCTTGTAGTCGTCGGTGAGGTGCGACAGCGACAGGTAGCTGCCGGAGGAAATCGCGGCCAGGTAGCCCGACACCAGCGCCCACGGGTCGGACGGATCGGAGACGAACATCATGACGCCGGTCATCAGCAGGCCCACCGGCTGGCTGAAGTCGATCAGCTTACGCAGCTCCGGGTGGTCCAGGATGGTACCGGGTTCGCGCAGGTCACCACAGATCACGCTGATCGTGCTGCCGCTGTCGAGGAGCGCGCGGCTGTGCAGTTCCACCATGGGATCGTTGTCGACGTACACCACGTGAGCGCCGGGGACGATCTTCTGTACCACTTCGTGGGTGTTGCCGACGGTCGGCAGCCCGGATCCGATGTCGATGAACTGCCGCACGCCCTGCAGGCCGATCCACTTGGCCGCGCGCTGGTGGAAGCCCCGGTTCGACCAGGCCGCATCCCTGATCTCGGGCGCGGCCTTGAGGATCTGCTCAGCGGCGAGCCGATCGACCTGGAAGTAGTTGTTGCCCTTGAGCATGTAGTCGTAGATCCGGGCGGGGGTTGGCCTGCCCGTATCGACGCCAGCCGGAATGTGCGCAGCCTCGTTCATAACCGCCTTCTCGGGGAGCAGTCGGCTCCCAGTCTGACACGGTTCGCGCGAATCACGAATGCCGACATCCAGATTCCCGTATTGCCTTGAATGTCGCCTTTAGGGACGAAAGAGCCCTTATGCGGCTAATGCTCTATGGGGTGACGGTGCCTTAAGAGTTACTAGTGAATCCAGTAGTTACAGCCGCGGTCGCCCGGGCGCTCTCGTTTACCACCGCGATGTCACATCGCGGTGGTCTTAACCACCGCAGGATCACATCGCGGTGGTTACGGCCGGCCAAGTCTGGTGGCGGGACCTTAACCCAACAGTTACAGGGTAAATCCGGCAGTTACAGGTGACTCCATCAGTTACAGGTGGAGTTGGTAGTTACTGATGGAGTCGATAGTTACAGGTGGGGTCGGCAGGCGCCAAGATCTTGGGCTTCCCCAAGATCATTTCCGCGCTCGTAACCGGGCCAATGTTCCATTTGCCCGGTTTATGCGAGTGAATTTCCGTCGACCCGCTTGTCATGCCGACTGTCACGACGCTTGTGGGCATTAGTGCGGTGGCAAAGTGCCGAGCAGGTGACAGGACGGCACATGGGGACAGATGGGCTGCTGGGTTTAACGGAGGGGTCGGGGTGGCGGGGGTGGGCGGGGCCCGGGTGGCGGGGGGCGGGACCCGGGTGGCGGGGGTGGGGGCGGGGTGGCGGGGGTGGGGTGGGTTAGTTAGTCGCGGGATTCTAGGTTGCCTTCTAGGTCTAGGTAGGTCTGGCGGAGCTGGTCTAGGGTCTTGGGGTCGGGGGCTTCCCAGAGGCCGCGGGAGGCGGCTTCCATCAGGCGTTCGGTGATGCCGCGCAGGGCCCAGGGGTTGGACTGCTGCATGAACGAGCGGGTTTCTGAGTCGAAGACGTAGGAGGCGGCTAGCTGCTCGTACATCCAGTCCGGGACCACGCCGGCGGTGGCGTCGTAGCCGAACAGGTAGTCCACGGTCGCGGCGAGCTCGAACGCGCCCTTGTAGCCGTGGCGGCGCATGGCGGCGATCCAGCGCGGGTTGACCACCCGGGAGCGGAACACGCGGCGGGTCTCCTCGGCCAGGGTGCGGGTCTTCGGCGCGTCGGGGACGGCCGAGTCGCCGATGTAGGCGGCGGGGTTGCGGCCGGTCAGGGAGCGGACCATGGCGACCATGCCGCCGTGGTACTGGAAGTAGTCGTCGGAGTCGGCGATGTCGTGCTCGCGGGTGTCGACGTTCTTGGCCGCCACCGCGATCCGGCGGAAGGCGCCTTCCATGTCCGGCCGGGCGTGCACGCCGTCGAGCCCGCGGCCGTAGGCGTAGCCGCCCCAGACCGCGTAGACCTCGGCCAGGTCGGCGTCGTCACGCCAGTTCCGCGCGTCGATCAGCGGGAGCAGGCCGGCGCCGTAGGCGCCCGGCTTGGACCCGAAGATGCGCGTCGTCGCGCGCCGCCAGTCGCCGTGCCCGGCCTGGTCGGCCAGGGCGTGGGCGCGCAGGTAGTTGGACTCGGCGGGCTCGTCGAGCGCGGCGACCGCGCCGATGGCGTCGTCCAGCAGCGCGATCACGTGCGGGAAGGCGTCCCGGAAGAAGCCGGAGATGCGCAGCGTGACGTCGATCCGCGGCCGCCCGAGCTCGGTCAGCGGGACGATGCCGAAGCCGGTGACCCGGCGGGACGCGTCGTCCCAGACGGGACGGCAGCCGATGAGCGCGAGGATCTCGGCGATGTCGTCGCCCTGGGTGCGCATGGCGGAGGTGCCCCACACGGTCAGGCCGACGCAGCGCGGGTACTCTCCCTCGTCCGCCAGGTGCCGGGCCAGCAAGGAGTCGGCCAGGGCCAGGCCGGTGGCGAAGGAGTTGCGGGACGGGATGGCCTTCGGGTCGACCGAGTAGAAGTTGCGGCCGGTCGGCAGCACGTTGACCAGGCCACGAGTGGGCGACCCGGACGGGCCCGCGGGGATGTAGCCGCCGTCGAGCGCGTGCAGGACCGCGTCGATCTCGCCGGTGGTGGCGCGCAGCCGGGGAACCAGCTCGGCGCAGGCGAATTCGAGGGTGCGGGCCACCTCGTCCGAGGGGGTGAGGCGGGGAATGCGCGCGGCATCCCAGTCGGTGGCGGCGATCGCTTCGATGAGGTCGCGGGCGGTGCGCTCGTAGTGGTCGGTGTCGCCGCGGCCGGTGTCGCCGCCTTCGGTGTGGCCGAGGGCGGCGCGCAGGCCGGGGAGGGCGCCCCAGCGGGCGCTCCACAGCTGGGGGGCGCGCAGGATGACCAGGACCAGGTTGATCAGGGCTTCGTCCTTCGGGGCGAGGCCGAGGATGTGCAGGCCGTCGCGGATCGCGGCGTCCTTGACCTCGCACAGGTAGCCGTCGATGTGCAGCACGAAGTCGTCGAACTCGGACGAGCCGGGCTGGGCCTCGACACCAAGGTCCTGGTGCAGGTGGGCGGCCTCGATCAGGGACCAGATCTGGGCGCGCAGGGCGGGCAGCTTCTCCGGGTCGAGCGCGGCCACGGTGGCGTACTCGTCCAGCAGCTGCTCGAGCTTGGCCATCTCGCCGTAGGTGTCGGCGCGCGCCATCGGGGGCACGAGGTGGTCCACGATGGTGGCGTGCCCGCGCCGTTTGGCCTGGGTGCCCTCGCCCGGGTCGTTGACGATGAACGGGTACACCAGCGGCAGGTCGCCGAGCACGGCGTCCGGCGCGCACCCGGCGGACAAGCCGAGGCCCTTGCCGGGCAGCCACTCCAGCGTGCCGTGCTTGCCCAGGTGCACGACGGCGTCGGCGCCGAACTCCCCCGCCAGCCAGCGGTACGCGGCCAGGTAGTGATGCGACGGCGGCAGGTCGGGGTCGTGGTAGATGGCGACCGGGTTCTCGCCGAACCCGCGCGGCGGCTGGATCATCAGCACCACGTTCCCGAACCGCAGGCAGGCGAGCACGATATCGCCCGTGCTCTCGTCGGTGTACAGCTCACCCGGCGGGGGCCCCCAGTGGGAGGTAATGGAGGAAGCTAGCTCGTTCGGCAGGTCGGAAAGGAAACGGCGGTAGGCGGCGAGCGGGACCCGGGCCGGGGCGGCGCGGAGCTGTTCCTCGGTGAGCCACTCGGTGTCGTGGCCGCCGGCCGCGATCAGCGCGTGGATCAGCTCGTCGCCGTCTTCGGGGAAGCCATCGCCTAGGTCGTAACCGGCCGCGCGCATGGCCTGCAGCAGCGCGACGGCGGACGCCGGGGTGTCCAGGCCGACCGCGTTTCCCACCCGGGAGTGCTTGGTGGGATAGGAGGACAGCATGATGGCGACTCGCTTGGCCGCGTTCGGGGTGCGGGCCAGCCGGGCGTGCCGGACGGCGATCCCGGCCAGCCGGGCGGCGCGCTCGGGGTCGGCGGCGTAGCGGGGGATCCCGTCGGGCCCTTCCTCCTTGAACGAGAACGGCACGGTGATCAGACGGCCGTCGAACTCGGGGATCGCGACCTGCATGGCGGCGTCGATCGGGGCCAGGGCGGCGTTCGACGCTTCCCACTGGGCCCGCGAGCTGGTCAGGCACAGGCCCTGCAGCACCGGCACGTCCAGGCTGGCCAGCACGCCGGCGTCCCAGTCACCCTCGCCGGTGGTGTCCGCGGCCGCGGCCCCGCCGGCCGCGAGCACGGTGGTGATCACCGCCTGCGCGGGCGCGAGCAGCTCGGCCAGACCGGCATCGGCCGAACGGAGTGAGCCGCAGAAGACGGGCAGCGGCGTCGCGCCTTGGCCGGCCAGGACGGCGCAGAGGGTGTCCACGAAGGCGGTGTTGCCGGCCAGCTCGTGGGCGCGGTAGAACACGACGGCGACTACGGGGCCGCCCGCCGCGGGCGCCGCGGCGGCCGGGAGCGGGTGCAGGCCGTACTGGGGCATCGACCGCGGGGGGTCGAAGCCCTCGCCGGTGAGGAACACCGTGTCGGACAGGAAGCGGGCCAGCTCGCGCAGGTTCTCCGGACCGCCCTCGCGCAGGTAGCCGAGCGCCTCGGCGGCCACGCCCGCGGGCACCGTGGACAGCGCCATGAGCTCGGCGTCGGGGCTCGCCTCGCCGCCCAGCGCGACCAGCGGCCGGCCGCTGGCGGCCAGCGCGGCCACGCCGTCCGGCCAGGCTTTCCGGCCGCCGAGCAGGCGGAGCAGCACCAGGTCGGCACGCGCCGCCATGCTCGTGACCTCGGCGGCCGTGGCCCGCGAGGGGTTCGCGGTCAGGTAGCCGGAGCCGGAGGCCGCGGCCGCGAGAAGCTCGGTGTCGGCGGTCGAAACCAAGAGAATGGTGAGCACCTCACCGATACTGCCATGCCGGCCGACAGCGAACTCGGGGGGCACTCACAGCTGGGGTACAGGGTGACCGGGGCGATGTCCAAGACCGCGGACCGACCCTAAGCGGTATGAACAACATGTATCGACCGGATGCCGACGGCGGGTATCCGGCAGACGCACCCGATTCTGATTCCGATTCCGCCCGGCCGCCGCGCAAGCGGTGGCTCCGCTGGGGGGCCGGCGGCATCCTGGCCGGCTTCCTGGTGGGAGGCGGGATCACCCTGGCCGTGGTGTCCGCGGGCGGCACCGCGGCGGCCAGCCCGGCGTCCAGCACGCAGGGCGCCCAGCTGAACACCGCGCTCACCGATGCGGCCGGCTCGGCCGCCGTTCCCGCGGCCCGCGTCCGGTGGGCCCTGGGCCGGCTGCGCCGCCTCGGCGGCGTCGAGGGGACCGCGACGTTCCACAACAAGAAGGGTTTCCATACGCTCTCGTTCGAACGGGGCACCATCCAGTCGGTGAGCGGCCACGACGTCGTGATCAAGTCGCCGGACGGCACCACCTGGACCTGGCAGATCGTGAGCGACACCGTGGTCAGGAAGAATGGCGCCAAGACCACGACGAGCGCGCTGACCGCGGGCGAGAAGGCGTTCGCCGCGGGCCCGGTGGTGAGCGGGGCCCGGGACGCCCGGCTGATCGTCGTCAGGCCCGCGGGGACGACCGGATCCGGGAGTTCTGGATCACAATCGGCCCAGACATCGTTGAGCTAACCAGCGACGCACGCCGCGGCGCGCCCGATCCGGGCGCGCCGCGTCATGCCGCGACCTCGCATACGGCATCATGCGGCACAATGAAACGTGAGAGACCATGGCAGACGGTGACCGAATCCCGAAAGTGCTCGTCGTAGACGACGAGCCGAACATCCGTGAGCTCGTCGAGGTAGCGCTCAAGTTCCACGGCTGCGCGGTCTCGGTCAGCGCCAGCGGCAAGGACGCGCTGCATCAGGCCGAGGCGTACGAGCCGGACCTGATGATCCTGGACGTCATGCTGCCCGACATGGACGGCTTCGAGGTCTGCCGCACGCTGCGGTCCGAGGGCAACGACGTCCCGGTCATCTTCCTGACCGCGCGGGATACCACCTCGGACACGATCCGCGGGCTGACCCTGGGCGGCGACGACTACGTGACCAAGCCGTTCTCGGTCGAGGCGCTGGTCGCCCGGGTCCGGGCGGTGCTGCGCCGCACCACCCGCGCGCCCGGCAGCGACGGCCCGGGCGGCGACGCGGCGCTGCTGACCGTGGGCGACCTGGAGCTGGACGAGGAGCACTGGGTGGTGCGGCGCGGCGGGACCGCGGTGGAGCTCTCGCCGACGGAGTTCCGCCTGCTCGCGTACCTGATGCGCAACCAGGGCCGGATGCTGACCAGGCAGCAGCTGCTCGAGAACGTGTGGGGCTGGGAATTCGCCGGCCAGTCCCAGGTGGTCGAGACGTACGTCAGCTACCTGCGCCGTAAGCTCGACCCGCTCGGGCCGCCGCTGATCCACACCCAGCGCGGTGTCGGCTACAGCCTGCGGCTGCCGCCGGAAACCGAGCGCGCGGTCAGATGAACCTGACGCGGCGGCTCGGGTGGTTGGAATCCGGCCGCGGCAGGCTCTCGCTGCGGTCGCGGCTGCTGGCCGGGCTGATCACGGTGACCGCCCTGTTCCTCATCATCATGGGCGTGGTCACCACGGTGGTGCTGGGCAACTCCGAGCAGGACCAGTTCAACTCCGACCTCACGCTGACCGCCCGGTTCAAGCTGAGCGAGCTCGGCAGCCTGCAAGGCGGGTACGCGGTCGCCTACTACAATGTCGCGACCCGTTCGGTCCGGGTCCTGACGCCGCAGTCGCCCGCGCTGCGGGAGCTGACCTCCTTCCTCGACGAGCTGTCGGCCACCCGGCGGGGATGGGCGGCCTTCCGGGTCCAGCACCCCGCGAGCAAGCTGTTCCCGGTCGCGCAGCCGGGCCCGGCGCTGACCGCGGTCTGGCGCCCGGTCACCGCGACCGAGGCGCAGCGCAGCGAGGGGACCCTGCTGCCGGGCAACAGCATCCTGGTGATCGCGCGGCCGGACAGCGCGGTCGGCAGTGAGGTCCGCGGCCTGGTGGCGGCCGAGCTGATCACCGGCGCGATCCTGCTCGCCCTGCTCGCGGTGGGCGGCCGCTGGCTGATCAGCCGGGGCCTGGCGCCGATCGACCGGATGGCGAACACCGCCGACATCATCACCAGCCGGGGCGACCTGACCGCCCGGATGCCCGACCCGGGTGACCACGCGGAGGCGGGACGGCTGGCCGGGGCGATCAACACCATGCTGGACCGGATCCAGCAGGCGTTCCAGGCGCGCTATGAGTCCGAGCAGAAGGTGCGGCAGTTCGCCGCGGACGCCTCGCACGAGCTGCGCACGCCGCTCACCACCATCCGCGGGTACGCCGAGCTGTACCGGCAGGGCGCCCTGGGCGAGGACCGGCTGCCGAACGCGATGCGCCGCATCGAGCAGGAGGCCGACCGGATGTCCAGCCTGGTCGCCGAGCTGCTCGAGCTGGCCCGGCTGGACCGCGACTCCTCCCTCGACCTGACCGAGACCGACCTGTCGGCGCTCGTCACCGACGCGGTCGCCGACGCCCAGGCGGTCGAGCCGAAGCGCCCGGTCAGCGCCAGGACGCCGGGCAGCCTGGTGGTGGTGGCCGACGAGCCGCGGATCAGGCAGGTGCTCGCCAACCTGCTCGGCAACGTCCGTGAGCACACCGCGCCGGACACCCCGGTTTCCGTCCGGCTCTCCGAGGCCGGCCAGGGTGCGCTGCTCGAGGTGACCGACTCGGGCCAGGGCATGAACGCCGAGGCGGCGGCGCGTGCCTTCGACCGGTTCTACCGGGGCGGGCACAACGGCCGGGACCCCCACGGCAGCGGCCTCGGGCTGGCCATCGTCCAGGCGATCGCGGCCGCGCACGGCGGTCACGCGATGCTCAAGTCGGCCGCCGGGGTCGGTACCAGCGTGCAGGTCTGGATCCCGTTCCAGCCCCCGGCCCAGGCCGCCGAGCGGTCCCAGCCGCCGGGCACGACGTACAACTGAGGCCCTGGCGTAACCGGGCGGTTGCGGGACGTGCCGACACCGCGCTGAATTGGCCGACATTCCGCCCATATGCTGGCGATTCAACTACGGTTTGGGCATGGACGACCGGGAGATCGTCGCGGCCATCGCAGCCGGCGACCTAGCTGGCCTGGCCGACGCCTACGACGAGTACGCCGGGTCCCTCTACGGTTACTGCCACTGGATGATGGGCGATCCTGACGATGCCTCGGACGCGGTCCAGGACACGTTCGTCATCGCCGCCTCGCGGCTGGGTGACCTCGGCGACCCGCGCAAGCTCCGGCCCTGGCTCTACGCGGTCGGCCGCAACGAATGCCAGCTGCGGCTGGACGGAACCGAGCCGGGCCTGGCCGAGGCCGAGGCCCTGGACGATCCGTACGCGGCCGGGGTCCCCGGGGGTTACGCCGACCAGGCCGAGCTGCGCGAGTTCGTCCGCACCGCGCTCGACGGGCTGAATGCGGCCGAGCGCGAGGTCATCGAGCTCGACCTGCGGCACGACCTGCAGGGGGCCGACCTGGCGGCGGTGCTCGGGGTGCCGCGGAACCAGGCGCACGACCTGGCCACGCGGGCCCGCGGCCAGCTCGAGAATGCGCTCGGGGCCCTGCTCACGGCCCGTACCGGCCGGCGGGCCTGCCCCGACCTGGACATGCTGCTCGACGGCTGGGACGGTGAGCTGACCCCGCCGGACCGCAAGCAGATCGACCGCCACATCGACGAGTGCGCCACCTGCGCCGACCGCATCGACGGCGCGCTGCGGCCGGCCATGCAGCAGGGCATGATCCCCCTGTTCGGGCCCCCGCTCGAGCTGCGCGACGAGGTCCTGCAGCTGTGCACCAGCCCCAGCCCGGGGGCACTGGCCTACCGGCGGGAGGTGACGCAGCGGGCCGGGCCGTTCCGGCCCAATGGCTTCCCCGAGCCGATCAAGGCGCCCCGGCGGCGGCTGGCGCTGTCCGGGATGACGATGGCGGTGGGGGGCGTCGTGGCCGCGATCGCGGCCACCGGGATCGTCGCGGCCATCGCGCTCACCGGATCGCATCCCCCGCCCGCCGGGGCCGCGGCCGTCCGGTCCGGGTCGTCGAGCCAGTCGTCGGGTGCCGCGGCCAGCGGCGCGCTGCCGAGCAGCAGCGATCCGGCCGGCGGGCTGCCCATCGGCGCGCAGCCGACCACCAGCGCGACGGCTTCGACCAGCTCGGCGCCCCCGCCGCCGGCTCCGGCCCCGACGCCGACCCGGTCGAAGCGGTCACCGTCACATCCGGCTACCTCCGCGGCGCCGACCCCGACGGTGCGGCCCACGTTCACGTTCAGCCCGCCCACCCCGAGCGTCAGCCCGACCCGTCCCATCGGCGGTCCCACCACCGTCGCGCCGGCCGGCTAGTTATGTCGTTCTGATATCTGATGCGCCGTTGCGGCCGAGTCCGGCGCCGGGCCGAACTACGGTTGGGCCCATGCAGGACCGTGCGCTGGTCTCGGCCGTCGTCGCAGGTGACGTGGACGGATTCGGCGCGGCGTACGACCAGTACGCCGCGCCCCTGTTCGCCTACTGCCATTCGGTGCTGTCCGAAGCCGAGGCCGCCGAGGCGGTTCTCGACACGTTCCTGATCGCGGCGGCCAAGCTGGACGGGCTCGGCGACCCCGACCGGCTCGGCGCCTGGCTGCAGGCCGTCGCGCGGAACGAGTGCCGGCGACGGCTCGGTCCTTCCGGCTTCGAGGGAGCCGAGGCGGCGCGGCCGGGGAAGCCGAGGTCAGCGGACCCGGACGACGAGCTCCCGGCGGTCACGCTGCCGGCCGGGCTCCGGGGCAAGGTGCTGGCGGCCTGCGTGGACCGCACTCCCACGGGCCGCGCGCACCGGATGAGCGTGGCTCACCGCGCGGGCTCGTTCGGGCCGGCCGGATTCCCCAAGCCGGCCGGCCCGTCCGGGCCGCGCTGGTGGCGGCGCGCGCGACGGCATCCCGGCCGGGTCTCGGCCATAGCCATGCTGGTGGCGCTGGTCGTGACGGCCGTGATCACCGTGATCGTGACGGCGGGCGGCGGCGCGCACCGGCCGCAGGCCACCGGGGCCGGGCTGGCGGCGCAGGGGCCCGTCCCGGCCTCCAGCGCGGCCCGGGGCAGCCCGGGCCCCGGCGGCACGGACCCAGGCCGGCCGAGCCCGGCGCCATCGGCGCCATTGGCGCCATCGGCGGCGGGCAAGGCCACGGCGTCGGCCACGCCGGTGCTCGCGGGCGCGTCTCGTCCCGCCTCGCCGTCGGCGTCACCCTCGTCGGCGTCACCCTCGTCGCCTTCGCCTTCGCCGTCGCCATCGCCGTCGCCGTCACCGTCGAGCTCGCCGGCTCAGGGCTACCTGCAGGTGGCACCGAACCAGGTGATGCTCACGTCGAAGGCGGGCAAGGCCGCCAGCGGGTCCTTCGCGCTCACCGCGGCGGCCGGTCCCGTCTCGCAGTACACCGTCCGGGTCGCCGCCAAGGTCGGCCGGGTCATCGTCACGCCGATGGCCGGCTCCCTGCCGGCCGGCGGATCCGTCGAGGTGACCGTGACGGTGACCAGCAAGACCGCGCTGACCGCGCAGATCATCGTGGAACCGGGCAACCTCTCGGTCACCGTGACCTACAAGCCCGCGCCCGCTCCCGCCCCGCCGCCGCCTTCCCCGCCCAAACCCAAAAACGACTAGAAGGCGAGGAAGCGGTCGAGCTCGGCCCGGGTAGGCGAGGTGGCCGGCCCGGCCCGGGTGACGGACAGGGCGGCGGCCGCGCTGGCCCGGCGGGCGGCTTCGGTGACCGTCAGCCCGGCGGCCAGGCCGGCCAGGAACACCCCGGAGTGGGCATCGCCCGCGCCCGTGGTGTCGACCGCCGTGACGGCGGGCGCCGCGACGTGGCCCAACGCGACATGGTCCAGCGAGACGTGGTCCAGTGACCGCGCTGGGCCGGACACCCGCATGGCCAGCACGCAGCCGTCCGGGCCGGCCCGGACGATGACGTCGGCCCGGCCGGTCCGGCGCACCAGGCGGCGGGCCGCCTCGGCCGGGTCGTCGCTGCCGGTCAGCAGGGCGGCCTCGCGCCGGTTGCAGCTCCACCAGTCACAGCGGGCCAGCACCGGGTCGAGCACGGCCGCGGGGATGTCCGCGACGAGCGGGCCGGGGTCTACGAACACCAGGACGCCGGGCGGCAGGCTGGCCGCCCAGGTCCCGAGGACCGGGCCCGACCCGGCCGGGACCAGTCCGTAGCCCGAGACGTAGACCGCGTCCCCGGGCCGGAGCCGGACCAGGTCCCAGGCGCCGGGCGGGCGCAGCGACTCGGCGCCCAGCGCGGTGACGAACGTCCGCTCGCCGTTCGCCTCGACCAGGGCCACGTCGAAGCCGGTGTCCCGGTCCGGGTCGGGCGGGCGGAGCAGCCGGATGCCCTCGGCGGCCAGGGCCGCACGCACCCGGTCCCCCCACGGCCCGGTGCCGTGGCCGCCCGCGTAGACCACGGGCAGGCCCTGCCTGACGGCCGCGGCCATGATGTTGAACCCGCCGCCGACCTCGATGGAGGCCGACTCGGCGAGCATGTCGGCGCCGCGCTCGGGCAGCGCCGGCACCCGCATCAGCACGTCGACGATCGCCTCACCGGCGAAGACAAGGCGCCTGATCGCCGGCTGGCTCATCGTGTCTCCGCCGCCTGCGAGCGCAGGGCGAGGAGGTCGCCGGCGAGCCCGGGCAGGCCTAGGTCCTGGGTGTCGATGACGGCGATGGCTTCGGGCGGGAAGGCGCCGACGCCGTGGCAGGCGCCGGCGATCGCGCCGGCCATGGCCGCGATCGTGTCGCAGTCACCGCCCAGCGAGGCGGCCAGCAGGCACGCGCGCCAGGGGTCATCGGGGACCGCGGCCAGCACGGCGAACGCGGCCGGGACCGATTCCTGGGTGGCCAGGCTGGTGCCCACCAGGCGGTAGATCAGGTCGGCCGCCTCGGCTTCGGGCCGGGCGTTGACCAGGGCGGCCGCCCATTCGATGCGGGTCGCCACATCTGCGCCCGCTACCCAGTGACCGCGCCGGGCCGCGATCCCGGCGGCTTCGATGGCGAGGGCTGTGGCCTGGGCGATCGTGGCGCCGCTGACGCCCGCGCTGACCGCGGCGGCCACGGCGGCGGCGCCGGCCAGGGCGGTTCCCGTGTTGTGGGTGACGTGACTCGCCATTACTACGCGGTCGACTAGGGCCGGCAGGTTGCCGGGGGGCACAGCGAGACCGACGGGTGTTATCCGCATGGCGGCGCCGTTGGTGGTGCCGGTGGCACCGGCTTCGCGGGGCGGGGTTCCGGCTAGGACGGCGGCGACGGCGCGTTTGGTGGAGGGACCGAGGAGGTCCAGGGAGCCACGGCCGGCCATGTCGTGTTCCCAGTCGACTAGGGCGGAGGCGAACTCGTTCGGTTCGATGATTCCGTGTCCGCGAACCAGCAGGCGGGCGAGCAGGATGGCCTGCTCGGTGTCGTCGGTGATCGTGCCGGCGGGCATGCCCGCGGCGATGGGGTGGCCGGGCGGGGCGGGCTCGAAGCCGGTGAGCACCTCGCCCCAGCGGCCGCGGATTTCGGCGCGAGAGAGCAGCTGTGTCGGCATGCCGAGCGCATCCCCGATCGCCAGCCCGTACAGCGCGCCCCGGGCCCGGGCCTGGAAGGTGATCGCTGGTCCGTCTACAGGACGTGCTGGCCGTACATTTCGCCTAGGGGGTCGGCCAGGAGTTCCAGGCGGGCGCCGTCGGGGTCGCGGAAGTAGAGGCTGGTGCCGCTTTCTTCCAGGTACTCCACGCCGGCCGCGTCGAGGTTGGCGCGCAGCGCGGCCCACTGCTGCGGCGATACCGAGATCGCGAGGTGATGCAGGCCGCCCAGGACCTCGGCGTACGGGCCGAGGTCGAGGCCGGGGAAGTCGAAGAAGGCCAGCAGGTTGCCGTGGCCCACGTCGAAGAAGAAGTGGCTGGAGCCCTCGTAGTCGCGGTTCTCGATGATCTCGGTCAGCGGGAACCGCAGGACGCCCTGATAGAAACGGATCGTCCGCTCCACGTCGGAGCTGAGCAGCGCGGTGTGGTGGATGCCGCGCGCGCTGCTGGCCGGCCGGGTTTCCTGGACGTACGCGTCGTGCAGCCGGGCCCGTTCGGCTTCGATGGCAGCGAGATCCATGCTGCTGAGCGTAACTCAGCGGCCGGCGTCAGGGAACGCGCAGCTCGACGCTGATGTTGCCGCGGGTGGCCCGGGAGTACGGGCACACCTGGTGCGCCGCCTCGGCCAGTTCCCGGACCTGCTCCCGCTCGAGCCCGGGAATGCTGATGATCAGCGTGACCACCAGGCCGAAGGCGTCGCCGTCGGGGCCGATGCCGACCTCGGCGGACACGGTCGACTCGCCGGGATCGGTCTTGGCGCGGCGGGCCACGACCCGCAGCGCGCTGTGGAAGCACGCCGAGTACCCGGCCGCGAACAGCTGCTCGGGGTTGGTGCCGTTGCCGTCCCCGCCCATCTCGGGGGGCAGGGCGAGATCGAAATCGAGGCGCTGGTCAGACGAAACGACGTGGCCGTTGCGGCCATCCCCCGTCGACGTGGCCTTCGCGGTGTAAAGGACCTTGTCGGGCATGAACAGACCCTATCGATAGTGGTTGAGTGATGCGCGGCGGTCTAGTAGTACGTCGGCTCGGTGTTGCGAGTGACCTGGTAGATGCCGTAGATCACGCCCGGGAAGTGGCCGAGCAGCTGCAGCAGCAGCGCCCACACCACCTTCATGCAAGGCCCGTACTTGATGAGCACGGCGAGGAACGGGAAGAAGAAGCACAAGATGATCAGCAGTAGCTTGCCCATGGTCCCTTCGCTACCCGCCAGGACGATGTTTAACAGACCACGACCGGGTAGTTGCCTGAGCGGTTCAGGCTTAGAAGGAGGCCACGAAAATGCTCTTCCTACTCGCTCTGCTGATCATCTTGATCGTCGCTGGCGCGGGTTTCGCCCTTCACCTGCTGTGGTGGGTCGCGATCGCGGCGCTGGTGATCTGGCTGATTAGCTTCTTCATGCGCCGGTAAGAACGGAAATCAGCACGGCCAGGGCGGTCGCGCACACGGTTACCACCCTGGAGAGCACGACAGCGTGGCGGATGTCCTCAGGATCCGGGACGCGCCCCTCCCCCAGCCCAGGGCGCGTCTCGGCCACGCCACCGTAGACGTTCGTACCGCCAAGGCCCACGCCGAGCGCGGCCGCGAAGGCAGCCTCGCACTGGCCCGCGTTGGGGCTGGGATGGTGACCGCCGTCACGGCGGACCGTAGCGAGGACCTTCCGCGGACGAACCCCGGTTACCAGGGGGGCGCAGGCCGCGGTCAGCGCGGCGGTGACCCGGGCGGGGACCCAGTTGGCCGCGTCGTCCAGCCGGGCGCAGGCCCAGCCGAACTTCAGGTACCTGGCCGAGCGGTGCCCGACCATCGCGTCGAGCGTGTTGACCGCGCGGTACGCGACCAGGCCGGGCAGCCCGGCGACGGCGCCCCACAGCAGCGGCGCCACCACGGCGTCCGACGTGTTTTCCGCCACCGACTCGATCACCGCCCGGGCGATCTCCGTCTCGTCCAGCTGGGACGGATCACGGCCGCAGAGGCTCGGCAGCACTTCGCGGGCCGAGGCGAGATCGTGGCGGGAGAGGGTGAAGCGGGCTCGTTCGGCCTCATGGCGTAGCGAACGGGCACCGGTGACGGCCCAGGCCGTGAGCGCGGCCGCCGCCACCATCTGTGCTGGCTGGCCCCGTGCGCGGCGATGCAGCGCCGCAGCCGGGATGGTGGCCGCCAGCACGCAGGCAGCCGCGTGCGCAATGCCGCGCACGCGGCTGTCGGCGTAGTCGCGGGCCTCGAGCGCGGTGGCGGCGCGGCCGAACGCGGCCACCGGGTGACCGCGGCGGGGATCGCCGAACAGCGCGTCGAGGACGACCCCGGCCGCCAGCCCGGCCGCCAGCGGCCATCCGCGTTGTCTGGGCACTGGCTCATTGTGGCCTAGGACCATCGGTTGTGGCCTAGGACCATCGGCATAGGCGGGACGGGGCGGGCGGCCGATGCGTTTCTTTGGTGAGCCGCACAGGGTGGGGTTATGAGAACTTACGCGGAGCTCCCCGGGCTGATGACGCTCATGACCGGGGACGAGAAGCACGACCCGAGCGCGACGTCGACGCTCGATGTGCTCTGGGTCCTGTACGACCAGATCCTGCGGGTCTCGCCGGACTCGGTGGACGACCCGGGGCGGGACCGTTTCCTGCTGTCCAAGGGGCACGGGCCGATGGCCTACTACGCGGTGCTCGCGGCTAAGGAGTTCATCCCCGAGGGGTGGCTGCCGGAGTTCGGCTCGGCGGGGTCGGCGCTGGGGTACCACCCGGATCGTTCGTTGATTCCGGGGGTGGAGATCGCTAGCGGGTCGCTCGGGCACGGGCTGCCGATCGGGGTCGGCATGGCCCACGGGCTGCTGGCGCGGGGTTTTTCTGAGCCGCGGGTGTACGTGCTGGTCGGGGACGCGGAGCTGGACGAGGGCAGCAACAGCGAGGCGATCGTGTACGCGGGGGCGGCCCGGCTGCCCAACCTCACCGTGGTCGCGGTGGACAACCGCTCGTCGTCCTGGGGCTGGGGACCGGGCGGGATCGAGGCGCACTTCGCGGCGGCCGGATGGTCGGCGACGCGGGTGTCCGGGCGTGACCACGATGCGCTGTCGTCGGCGTTCCGGTTGACGTCGGCGGCTTCCGGGGGTCCGCAACTGGTCGTGGCCTCCGTCGAGAGCAAAGGGTGAATGGCGATGAAAGATATGCGTACCGTGTTCGGCGAGACGGCTTCGGCGCTGCTCGATTCGGATCCGCTGACGGCCGTGGTGCTGGCGGAGATCTCGGCCGACATGTTCGCCAAGGACCTGGCCCGGCACCCGGACCGGGTGCTCAACGTGGGGATCAGGGAACAGCTGATGATCAGCGTGGCCGGGGGGCTGGCGCTGACCGGGATGCGGCCGATCGTGCACACCTATGCGCCGTTCCTGGTCGAACGGGCCTACGAACAGGTCAAGCTGGACCTCGGGCACCAGGGGGTTTCCGCTGTCCTGGTGAGCATCGGGGCATCGTACGACGCGGCGACGGCCGGGCGGACGCATCAGGCGCCGGAGGACGTGGCGCTGATGGACAGCGTGCCCGGGATGTCGGTGCTGGTGCCCGGGCATCCGGACGAGGTGCCTTCGCTGCTGCGTTCGGCGGTTTCTGGCTTGGCTTCTGGCTCTTGCCTACCTGCGGCTTTCTTCGGGTCGCAACGCGGAGGCGCGGCCGGTTTCTGCGTCGCTGCAGGCGGTGCGGTCCGGGCGGCGGGGAGTGGTGGTGGCGGTGGGGCCTCTTCTCGACCCGGTGCTTTCGGCGGTCGCGGATCTGGATGTGACCGTGGCTTACGCGACGACGGTGCGGCCGTTCGATGCTTCGGGGCTGCTTTCGCTCGTGGGTTCGTCGGGGACGGTGGTGCTGGTGGAGCCGTATCTGGCGGGGACGTCGGCGTTCGCGGTGTCTTCGGCGCTGGCGTCGCGGCCGCACCGGCTGCTCAGCCTGGGGGTGGCGCGTTCGGAGCTGCGGGTATACGGCACGCCGGCTGATCACGCGGCGGCGCACGGGCTCGACGCGGCGGGGATCCGGCGGTCGGTGACTCGGTTTCTCGGGTTGGCTTAAGGCTCCTCGGGTTGGCTTCGTGGGTTCCTCGGGTTGGCTTCGTGGGTTCCTCGGGTTGGCTTCGTGGGTTCCTTCGGGTTGGCTCCGTGGCTTCCTTCGGGTTGGCTTCGTGGCTTCCTCGGGTTGGCTCCGTGGCTTCCTCGGCTTGACTTAGAGCGCGCTCTATTTCCGAGACTGTTAGTCATGAAATACAGGACCATAGGAAGCAACCCGGTGACCAGGCGCGAAGTGAGCGTGCTGAGCCTGGGCGCGATGCTGATGGGCAGCCGGACCGACGAGGCCACCTCGTTCGCCATCCTGGACCGGTTCGTCGAGGCCGGCGGGACGTTCATCGACACCTCGGGCAACTACGCGTTCTGGGTCAACGGCACCCAGGGCGGCGAGAGCGAGAAACTGCTCGGGCGCTGGCGGCGTAGCCGCGGCATCGGGGACGAGATCGTCATCGCGACCAAGGTCGGGGCGCGGCCGCTGGCTCCTTCGGCCGGGTTCGTCGGCTCCGACGGCGCGGTGATCGAGATGGACGGGCTGTCGGCCAAGGCGATCAGGGAGTCCGCGGAGCGGAGCATGTCGCGCATGGGGCTGTCGCGCCTAGACCTGATGTACGCGCACGTCCAGGACACGTCCGTGCCGCTGTCGGAGACCGTGGAGGGGTTCGCCGAGCTGGTGACTTCCGGTTTCGTCGGGCTGCTCGGGGTGAGCAATACATGGTCCTGGCGGGTGGAACGGGCTCGGGCGCTGGCTTCGGCGGCGGGGCTGCCGGGGTATGAGGTGCTGCAGTACAGCTATTCGTACCTGCAGGCGTTTGCGGGACGGCCTAACTGGCTGTCGCCGGACGGGGATCTGGGGACGGCGAGTCCGGATCTGCTTAGTTACCTGCGTGACTCTGTTTCTGGGGCTGGGGCTTCTGGTGCTGGGGCTTCTGGTTCCGGGTGCTTCGGGGGCTGGGGCTTCGGGGGCTGGGGCTTCGGGGGCTGGGGCTTCGGGGGCTGGGCTCACGTTGGTGGCTTACTCGCCACTGCTGAGCGGGGGGTACGTGCGGGAGGACAAGCCGCTGGGGCCGGAGTTCGATCACGCGGGGACGGAGCGGCGGCTGTCGGCGGTGCGGGGTGTGGCCGCGGAGACCGGGGCTACGGTCAACCAGGTGGTGCTGGCGTGGATGATGGGCGGGGAGCTGCCGGTGATCCCGCTGGTGGGGGCGTCTTCGGTGGCACAGCTGGAGGACAGCCTCGGGGCGGTGGAGCTGGAGCTCTCCGCGGAGCAGCGGTCGCGGCTGGATGCGGCAGGCTGAGGTCATTGCGTTGGCGACGGGCTGAGGTCCGCGCGTCGGCGAGGGGTCGCGGGCTGAGCAACCCCTCGGGGGCGACTTCATGATCGTGAACAGTTCGGAGCACTATATGTCCCTAACTGTTCACGATCATGGTCCACAAGAGCAGGGCAGGTAAGACAGACGAAGCTCACGGACTGTAGCGGCGCGAGCTTGCCTTGAGCTGGGCAGCCTGGCCGCGACCGACCCGGTGATTCTGCTGGTGGGGCTGGACATGCTCTACGCCTGACGGCAGGTTCGGGTACGCTCGGTCATCAGGGGTCCTCGGGGCGGGCGGCCTGTAGTTTCCCGAGGTGGCATGGCGTCAAGGGCTGACACACTGGAACCTTGGTGTGGCCTTCGTGTGATCTTCGCCGTGCAAACTTACCCTTGAGCGCCCGTAGCTCAGCTGGACAGAGCAGCTGCCTTCTAAGCAGCGGGTCGCGGGTTCGAATCCTGCCGGGCGCGCCAGGTCAGAGCGTTGCGGGTTCCCTTGGTCGCGTGACGGGGAGCAGCTTCGTAGTTCGCGATGGCCTTGAGCGCCGATGACGGGAGCCTGGCCGTCGAGTTCGCGAGACAGCGGTTTGGCTCGACCGACCCGCCTGTGACTCCGTTTTGGTTCTCGGCAGTTCTCATCGCCTCACGTGGTGTCCGGTGCTCATGTGCCCTGGATGTGCCCTGTCCCGATGGGCAGGTCTCACGGTTCCGGAGGCGGTAGGTCCACCTGGCCTGACCTCAGTCAATTGCGCCTGATCGAAGCTGTTGGTCCACGCCTCGCCCGCGGATGAGCTTTCCGTCGAAACGCTCATCCGCGCTGGCTCGGTGGGTTGCGTCTCTGCTACCGGCTCCTTGTCAGCCTGACCTGTCCGGCGCACTCGCCCGGCCACCACCAGTACTGGTCGGGGTCGCGGCCTACCGCGTCATGGACTGCCGCCCATCCGGTCGATGAGCTCACTCAAGTTAATACCGTGCGGCTGGCCCCATTTCGCCAGCTGTTCGGTATCAACCGGGTCGGGCAGGACACGCAGGGCCTCATCAACCAGCTCAGGAAATCCGGCCTTGCGCAAAACGTCAATCACGTCACGTCCTGCTTGGCGAGTTGCACGCGATCACCCCGCTCTCGCTTCTGTGCGCAGCCTTTGCCTACGCTATCTCTCACCGTGCATGACCGCCTCACCCTTCACTTCCCGAGGGCGAGCAAGCATTATTAAGCGGTCAGCGCAGGATCTCCAGCAGAAGTACCCAGGCGTTGACGAGCCCGGAGATGATCGCGGCGAGGACGCTGGGCAGCAGCCAGTACAGGCCGCCTCCGGCGTGCGCGAGCAGCGTGCTGCCCGTCACGACGAGGCACCCGCTGCTCACCACGGGCGGCATGACCCGCAAGGCCAGCCAGGACAGCTTTGTCTCCCAGTCCTTGACTCGCGGGGAGCGTGCGCCGAGGATCTGCTGCACGGTTCCCACCAAGGCCCCGGTGACAATCAGTTCCCAGGCCAGGGCGGTCCGGGACTGTCCCGGTGCGATCAAGAAAATAGAGCCGACTAGCGGGGTGGCGAACAGGATCAGGGTCTGGGCGGCGTATAGGGGAAGGACCGGGAACTGGAGGATCTGCTTTATGTTGATGGAAATGGCGACGAACACCAACCCGGCCAGCGTGGCCGAAAACCCGGCCGCTGCGATGCCGAAGTCTGTCCACTCGCTAGCGCTGTAGCCCGCCATCCCGGCCTTATCCTCCTGATTTCAGCTCTCGTGATCTCCTGGTGTACTGCGCTGAATCTTCCCATGTGCGCTGCGGCGGTGGGAGTGAGGCCTTGCAGCTGCTCTCGAGATAGCTGACGGGGGCAGCGGCGCGGCGGCGGCGCCCGTAGGGCTCCTGCCCGGAAGGGCGCGACAGGCCGCCGCCCCGGAGTCGGCGAGTAGCCCCGTCTCGGCCGTTGGGCAACAACGGGTAAGGCTTTTGTCCCAGCTCAGGAAGGGGCATCAAGACCGGTTATGCGCGGGGGTAAACGTTGGGCAGGAACCGGTCGGCGGCGCGGTGCGCTCAAGCGAAACAAGGCTGCCTGGCCGATACATCCAAACGACCAGTGGCGGTAGCCCAGCGCTCGTCAGCCCGCTACCGGCCACTGGCTGTTCCGTTGCTGCCCAAGCCCCGAGACGGCCCGGCTGGCCGGGCGTCGGGCAGCTCGCGCGCGATGACCGACGCGGAGATCACGGCGGGGAAGCCACCGTGGAGGGGCTCGGAGCGCAGCAGCCATGCGGTAGAGTCGGGACGACGTACGAAAGTCACTGCCCGGTAGGTAGTCCGGGTGACGCCTTGGCGTTCGTGCAAGAGCCTGGTCTCAGGCCACCGGTGCGTCCTTTGTCGAACCTCGAACAAGGGACGAACATGCCTGAACTGAAAGTTCTCATCGCCGGCGCCGGCCTGGGCGGCCTCACTCTCGCCCAGTCGCTGCGCGGACACGGAATCGACGCCGAGCTCTTCGAACGCGACGCGAGCCCGTGGGACCGGCCCCAGGGCTACCGCCTGCACCTGGACGGCGACGCGATCAACGCCGCGCGGGAAGTCCTCCCGCCCGGGCTGCGCGCCGTGTTCGAGGCGACAGCCGATTACACCGAACCGTTCACCACGATCCTCAAGACGGACCTGTCGGTCATCACGCGCCTGCCGACGCGGGACGATCTCGGCGATGTCTGGCCCTCGCATGACGGACCGCCGATCCACGCGAACGTCGATCGGGCCACCCTGCGCCAGATCCTGCTGGCCGGCCTCGAGGGCGCCCTGCACTTCGGAAAGACGCTGGAGCGCTATGAGAGCACCGCCGGCGGCGTGACCGCCTACTTCAGCGACGGCTCGGCCGCGCACGGCGACGTCCTGGTCGGCGCGGACGGCATCCGTTCGGCTATCCGCAGGCAAAGGGCCCCGCAGTGCGAGACCGTCGACGCGGGAATCACCGCGATCTACGGGCGCCTGCCGATGGCCACAGCCGAGCCGCGCGTGCCCGCCGAGACCCTCACGGACATCTTCACCATCGCCTCGGACGAGCGGAAGGTCTTCCTCGGGCTCGGGTCGGTGCGTTTCCCGGCCTCCCCGGCCCAGGCCGCCGGGCGCCTGGCGCCCGGGACCGCGATGCGCGACCAGGGTAACTACGTCGTGTGCATTGTCGGCGGCCGGCACGAGTTCTTCCCGGACACCGACAGCGCGATGCGTGCATGCTCAGCGGAGGAGTTGCGCGGGATCGCCACCGGGATGCTCAGTGACTGGCCGGACGCCGCCGCCGATCTCGTCCGCAGCGGCGACCCGGCCTCGTTCTTCCTCGTCGAGATGTACACCAGCGTGCCGGCCACACTCGACACGCCTGTCAACGTCACCCTTCTCGGCGACGCGATCCACGCCATGACTCCCACCCTGGGCCGCGGGGCCAACGTCGCGATGCGCGATGGAGCCCTGCTCGGCCGGGAGCTCAAAAAGGTCGCCGACGGGCAGCTTGCCCTCGCCGAGGCACTGGCCGCTTACGAGCGCGACATGATCGCCTACGGGTTCTCCGTCGTACGGAAAGCAGCGCTCACCGGCGAACAGCGCATGGCCCAGAACCCCCTGCCGCAATAACCCGTGGCGCAGGCCGGCCCAGGGCATCAGCCAAGATCACGATCTACGGCTGGAGTACCAGTTAGGCCGGGCTCCTTAGCGTCACTGGCCGTTCGGTTGTTGCTCAGGCCCGCTTCCCCGCCTGGCTCAGAGCGGCACGCCAGTGCCGCGATCTCCTCGATGACTCGGCGTTCCTGCATTCGAGCTCGGCCGGGGTTGGACGGGCTGGCGCGCCGGAGGCGTGCCCCTTGAAAAGCGTTAAAAAGTATTCACAAGGCAATGGTCCAGTAGGGGGTTCACTAACAGGCGGACGATCACCCATGTTCTGAACAGGCACGACACAACGCAACGTGCCAATCAGGGCGCCTATCGGGCATGATCAAGCCTCTCGATAGCACAAGCACTCATGCGCAGCAGATTGATTGTTCTGCGTGCCGTTCACGATCATGCCGTATGAGCCACGAGCCGTGCAGATAACGGCGGGTCCGCGCGCGTTCTCCTGACGGCCATCGATGACGCAGCGTTACTGGATGGATGTCTCGGCTCGCAGGCGACATGCCCGAGTCATACCCATTCGACATTTATTTCTCTTATTCGAAATCAGCGCAGGCGAGCAGATCTCAGGGAGCCAAACGGGGAGCCAACGAAGGCAGACCTCACACGACGTCCTCCGACAGCCAGCGCTAGTACCCGCAGATAGATAGCCCGTAGAGCGACGCCAGGCGACGTCTCACGACGCTTTTAATGTACCTTCTAAGCAGCGGGTCGCGGGTTCGAATCCTGCCGGGCGCGCCAGCGAAATAACAGCTCAACGAGCATGTTGCCGCCTGTCGGGGACTCTTCAAAGTTCCTTCGCCGATTTCGTGCCTTCCCGCTTGCCAGAACGCTTGGTCTTGTCTTCTGGCTTACTCGTGCTGCACCCGCACGGGTTCAACATGGCGGACCGGTGGGTCGGACTCGGTTACGACGACCGGTTCATGACCGGATGGGCCTCGATGGGCCGGGCCCGGGAGCAGGCTGAGGACACCATAATTAGCCTGATCGAAACCGAGGAGTCGCCGCGCCGATGGCCGAGCTCTGTGAGGTCGTTATAACTGCCCCCGGTCCGGGCTGGCTGAAGGACTTCAGCCGCATGCTGATCGAGCAGCGGTTGTGCGCTAGCGCGCACAACTTCTCGCCCGTCCGGTCCGTCTACCGGTGGCGCGGCGAGATCTACGAGCGTACCGAGGGCCGGGTATCCCTGCACACCCGATGCGACCGGGTGGCCGAGATCATCGCGCTCGTCAAGCAAGCACATCCTTACGACGTGCCGGGTATCTCAACCTGGGCGATCACCGATGGCAACCCGGATTACCTGGCATGGATCGCAGACGAGACCGCACCATCCGAACGCCCAGCGGTGGAAGGCCCAACAGGGCAACACGCGAGCGGGCCGCCGGAATGAGTCCGTCGGTGATCCGGGCTGCTGTTAGTGCTCCTACTGTCTTAGGTTTCATGGCCGCGGGCTGCATATGGTGTGGGCGTGACTGAGATTCCTGCGGCTGTGGCTGCGGAGTTGGCGCGGCTGCGGGTGGAGAACGCGCGCCTGCTGAAGATGCTGGAGCTGAGCTCAGGGCAGGCCGCGGCACCCGGTCCGGCACAGGCAGGCTTCTTCGATGCGCCGCCGGGACCGGTCCACAAGGACTCGCCCAATGACGCGAAGGTGGCGTTCTTCCGTGCACTGTTCGCGGCGCGCACCGATATCTACGCCACCCGGATCGAGAACTCCCGTTCTGGCTGGAAGGGCTGGCTCCCGGCGGTGCGCGGCCGGTGGCAGCGCGGAACCCCGCATGAGAAGCGGGACTACCTGCCGCTGACCGCGGATGTGCTGGCTGGCCATCTGAAGGGGGATGCGCACGTCGGCGTATACCCGCTGCTGGACGGCGACAGATGCTGGTGGCTGACCGCTGACTTCGACGGGCCGGACGCGCTGACCGAGGCATTGATGTACGTCAAGGCGGGGCGGGCGTTCGGGGTGCCGGTGGCGCTGGAGGTCTCGCGTTCCGGGGTTGGCATGCACGCGTGGGTCTTCTTCACCGCGCCAGTGCCTGCGGAGACGGCGCGGCGGCTGGTACTGGCCTGCTGCGTGAGGCGATGGCCATCCGGGGGAAAGTGAACCTGGCCAGTTATGACCGGCTGTTCCCGTCCCAGGATCTGCTCCCGGCCGGCGGCGTCGGAAACCTCATCGCGCTTCCCCTGTTCCGGTCAGCCCGAGACCGCAACGCGACGGTGTTCCTGAACCTGGAGAATCTCGAACCGCACCAGGATCAGTGGTCTTACCTGTCAATGCTCGGCCGCATGACTCCCAAGGAGGTGAGCCGGGCCGCTGACAAGGCCGGACGGGTCCCGGCGGGCCGCGAGGTCACCAGGCTTGCCGCGCCAGTCTCCACGAAGATCCGGCCGGAGGCGATGACTACGGTCCGGACCCGGCTCGGCGCGGGCATCCGGGTCGAGTTGGCCGACCTGACGCCTGCGCTGGCCGCGTCGCTGCGGCACGCTGCCTCGATGCACAACCCGCAGTTCTACGAGAAGCAGCGGATGCGTGCCTCCACCTGGGATATCCCCCGGTTCCTGCAGTTCTTCGACGAGACCGTCGACGGCGGCCTGATCGTTCCGCGCGGCATGATCACCACAGTCACCGAGCTCGCCGCGCAGGCAGGCAGCAAGCTAGAGCTGGCCGATGAGCGCGCGGCTGGAATTGCGCAGGCATTCACCTGCTCGGCCGTGCTGACCGGGCCGCAGCAGGCGGCCGTCCAGGTCGTGACCAAGCACGATCTGGGGGTGCTGGTCGCGCCACCTGGAACAGGCAAGACCGTGATGGCGTGCGCAGTCATCGCCGCGCATCAGGTCTCCACTCTCGTCCTGGTGGACCGGAAGACGCTCGCGGACCAATGGCGGGCCAGGATCGCCGAGTTTCTCGGCATCAAAGCCGGGCAGCTCGGCGGCGGCCGGGCCAAGCTGCGCGGCTCTGTCGATGTCGTCACCTTGCAGACCCTGGCTCGCCGCGACGATATTGCAGAGCTGACCGCCGGGTACGGCCTGGTCGGAGCCTGTCAAACTCCTTGAGACATCAAGCTGCTTGTGCGGTTTGTGGTGAGGTGCTGGTCTCGATGGTCGCTGGTGGCTCGTTAATCCACACCCTGGCAGGCAGGTCCTTCGGCTGCGGGCAGCCGCCCCGGAACCGCTCTGGGTGCGCCTGGCAGGCGGCCTGGAGAGTCGCGGCGCGGCGGGCCTGGACCAGGGTCCAGGTGCCGTCGTGCACCGATGCGGGGGTGTGCATGGCGATGCCGGAGTGCCGGTGCTCGGTGTTGTAGTAAGTGAAGAAGGCTTCGCAGAAAACGTTCGCGTCCTGGATGGAGCCGAATTCGCCGGGAAATGCGGGGCAGTATTTGAGGGTCTTGAACTGCGCCTCTGAGTAGGGGTTGTCGTCGGATACGTGCGGCCGGGAATGGGACTGGGCGATGTTCAGCCTGGCGTAGAGGCCGGCGACGGTGTTAGAGGTCATCGAGGTGCCGCGGTCGGCGTGCACCGCTTTCGGGGCGATACCGCCGTTGGCGCTTATGGCGTGCTCGATGAACTCTTTCGCCAGGGTGCCGGTCTCCGTGGGCCAGATCTCCCAGTGAATGACTTTCCGTGAGTAGATGTCGAGGATGACATACAGCAGGTACCAGATCCCGCGGGCCGGTCCTTTCAGTTTCGTGATGTCCCAGCTCCACACCTGGTCCGGTGCAGTGGCGAGCAGCTCGGGTTTCTTCCGCGCCGGGTGCACGGCCTGGGCCCGGCGCTCGCCGCTGGTGCCGCGTTCGCGCAGCAGCCGGTGCATCGTGGCCTGGGAGCACAGGTAGCAGCCCCCGTCCAGCAAGATCGTGTAGGCCTGCGCGACGGCCTTATCCGCGAACCGGGGCGAGTCCAGCACCGCCAGCACGGCCTGCTTTTTTCCGGTGACAATTCCGCCGGGTGACGGAACTCCTTCCTTTCCGCCGGCGGCACCAGAGGCGCGGGATTGCGCTGCCGGTGCAGCGTGGCGCGGGATTTCCCGAGCACCCGGCAGGCGCCGGAGATACCGATCGCCGCCTCCATCTGCGGGAAATGCGCGTCGATGACCTGGTTCAGTTCCCGCCGGAATCCGCGCTGCCTGAGATGTTCTCCAGCAGCGCGAATGCTTTTCCCGCGATATCCAGTGCCGTCCTGGTCTTGCCCAGATCGGACTCCAGCTTGTGGTTCCGCGCCTTCAGCTTCTTGTTCTCCGCCTGCAGCCGGGCCAGTTCCCCCGCCTCAGCGCTCTTTCCCGGTTTCCCCGCCGTGGCAGGCAGGGTGCCCTTTTCCTGCTGGTGCCGCCAGTGCTCGAGATGAGAATGGTAAAGCCGCTCGCGGCGCATCAGCTCGCCGCGCTGCGGGCTGCCGTCGGGCAGCGCGTCGTACTCGGCCAGGATCCGCGCCTTGTACGCCGCGGTGAACGTCCGCCGCTTCGGCCGCGTCGGCTGGCTGGAGGTCACCTGACCATCATGCCCGGTCATCGCGGCCTGGTCAGCGAGGGTCATCGTCACTGTCTCGGTGGTCCCGTCTCGCCCTGCTCTACCTCAGAAGGATCTCTACGTCCCTTGTCTCATACGAGTTTGACAGAGAGGGGGTCGTCGCCGACGAATGCCATCACGTCCCGGCCGCCGCGTTCGAGCACGCGGTCAAGCAGATCCCGGCACGGCGCTGGCTCGGGCTGACCGCCACCCCGTACCGCCGCGACAAGCTCGACGACCTAATCGCCATGCAGGTAGGACGGGTCCGGCACACCATCGCGCTTCCCCGCGGCATAGTCGGCCAGGACACGCTTCCGGGCACCGGCCGCCCGGCCCCCGTCTTGTACATTCACCCGACTGCGTACCAGTATGACGGCGATGCCGACCCGTCACGCCCTGGCGGCATAACAGCCATTTACCAGCACCTGGCCGCTGACGAGCAGCGTACCCAGCAGGTCATCGCGGACGTCCTCGCCGCACTTGGCAACGATCGCAACTGCCTGGTCCTCACCAACCGGACCAGCCACCTGGAAAGGCTAGCCGACCTGCTGCGGGAGGCGGGGCACGACCCGGTCATCCTCCGCGGCGGGATGGGCGCCAAGAGCCGGGCGGCGGCGCTGGCTCGCCTGCAGCCGCACCCTGGCGGGCCGCCGCTCCTGGCCGTGGCCACCGGCTCGTACGCTGGCGAAGGCTTCGACTGCCCGGCCCTGGATACCTTGTTCCTTGCCGCTCCGGTCGCCAACAAGGGCAGCCTGACCCAGTACGCAGGCCGGATTCTGCGTGCGTATGAGAACAAGACCACGGCCGAAGTCCACGACTACCTCGACGAGCGGACCGGCGTCCTCGCCGCTATGCTCGCCAAACGCGCGCCTGGCTACACCGGTCTCGGCTTCCCCGACCCACGCAGGATCGCGTTCACTTCGAGCGCCAGCATGGACAGGCAACCGGCTCCGCAAGCCCTAATATCATGCTGATGTGATATTATACCTGCGTAATGTTGCGCTCCGGGAGGCAACCACCGTGCTTATGCCCTGGTCATGACGCCGGAGGTCCGAGCATGGCTGCACGACTTGCGCAAGCGGGACCGACCAGCGCGATTCAGGTCGGCCAGGCCATCGGCATGCTGCTCGAAGCCGGCCAGAGCTAGGCCGGCCGCTCGCCGACCGCGTCCACCACACCAGGCTGAGCAATCTGAAGGAACTGCGGCCGGGCTCCGCCGGGCGCAGCGAAATCCGCATCTTGTTTATCTTCGATCCCGGCGGAACGCGGTTCTACTGGTAGCCGGAGATAAGGCTGGCAAATGGGAGGCCTGGTACCGGCAGGCGATCCCGCTGGCCGAGCAGCGTTACGAGGACTACCTGAAACAAGAGGACATCCGATGAGCAGCAGCGAATTCCACCACTACACCCGGGATGAATTCCTCTCTGAGTTCTACCCGATCCCGCCGACAAGGCCGCCATCGCCGCCGGGATGGATCAGCTGCGCGCCGAGCAGCGCGCCTTCCGGCTCGCCGAGATGCGCCGCCGTCTCGGCGTCACCCAGGCCCAGGTCGCCACCAGGATGGGCATTACTCAGGGACGCGTATCCGCTATCGAGCACGCCAAACCAGGCACTACCGAACTGCGTACCCTGGCCGCCTACGTCGAAGCTCTCGGCGGCCGCCTGGAGATCATCGCCGACTTCGGCGACCAGCGGCTCGCCTTCACCGAGCCCGGCACCGAAGCAGCCTGACCCGACGTCGACTCAGTTCACGATATCCCGCAGCCACCAGTAACACAGCATTACTGGATGAATGGTGAGCGTCGAAGCACCATGCCATCGATGTTGTTTTCGCCAACTTGGAAATTTGGCGAAGGCAAATAAATTCCGGGGAGCCAATCGGGGAGCCAACGCAGGCAGACGCCGCACGACGCCCTCCGACGGCCTGCGACAATAATGGCGGCTAGAGGGCTTACAGGGCGATGCCAGGCGACGTCCTGCGATGCTCCGACGGTAGCTTCTAAGCAGCGGGTCGCGGGTTCGAATCCTGCCGGGCGCGCTGACCTGCGGAAACGTTTGACCGCGAAGCGGGGCAACCTGACTACAGCGCTCACGCGGCAATAATCGCTGCTGCCTATCGGGCACATTGCGCATGTGCTGTCAGATCAGAGCCGTACCGTATGCAGAGCAAGAGAATTTAGTTCGATTTTACCCATCCAGCCTGCGACGTTGACGTCATTACTCGTAGGCCTACACGCTGTTGGCGTGCTGGAGACAGCACACGAGCGGGCCGATACCAGTTTCGCTGCTGAAGGTGGCATCGGAACCCCCATGGGGCCTATTTACCTCGTTAATGTTAATTCTCCCCAAGTGTGGCGCGCGACTCTCTCACTATCGCAAATCGCCGTCATGGCGCATAGATAGCCGAGATGTCGGTGCCGCGATACATCATGGGCTAGATAGCCGGTCTAGGTGAGGAGATGTAGTGGCCGACAACAGGATCTGGCTAGATGTGGCTTTCGCGGAGAAGGACGAGGCAAAAGCGCATGGGCTCGATGGGATCCGGCAGCAAGGCGCTGGTACGCGCCTCGACCCGGCATGACAGCGCTGGATCGCTGGCAGGCACGGCCCGACATACCTGATCTGCTTCCCGGCGAAGATCGCAACTTCGGTTCTGGCCTGTTCGTTGACCTTGTACTGAGTAGCTGCTGGTTCAGCAACGTGCGTTCTTGCGTTGATCAGCGCGACTGGGAGCGTCTGCGCCGGATGATCACGATAAGGGCAGGCCGACGATGCGAGGTATGTTACCGGAGCGAAGATCGGAGGGCTCGCCGGTGGCCGGAAGCTTTTTTTTTTTTTTTTTTTTTTTTTTTTTTTTTTTTTTTTTTTTTTTTTTTTTTTTTTTTTTTTTTTTTTTTTTTTTTTTTTTTTTTTTTTTTTTTTTTTTTTTTTTTTTTTTTTTTTTTTTTTTTTTTTTTTTTTTTTTTTTTTTTTTTTTTTTTTTTTTTTTTTTTTTTTTTTTTTTTTTTTTTTTTTTTTTTTTTTTTTTTTTTTTTTTTTTTTTTTTTTTTTTTTTTTTTTTTTTTTTTTTTTTTTTTTTTTTTTTTTTTTTTTTTTTTTTTTTTTTTTTTTTTTTTTTTTTTTTTTTTTTTTTTTTTTTTTTTTTTTTTTTTTTTTTTTTTTTTTTTTTTTTTTTTTTTTTTTTTTTTTTTTTTTTTTTTTTTTTTTTTTTTTTTTTTTTTTTTTTTTTTTTTTTTTTTTTTTTTTTTTTTTTTTTTTTTTTTTTTTTTTTTTTTTTTTTTTTTTTTTTTTTTTTTTTTTTTTTTTTTTTTTTTTTTTTTTTTTTTTTTTTTTTTTTTTTTTTTTTTTTTTTTTTTTTTTTTTTTTTTTTTTTTTTTTTTTTTTTTTTTTTTTTTTTTTTTTTTTTTTTTTTTTTTTTTTTTTTTTTTTTTTTTTTTTTTTTTTTTTTTTTTTTTTTTTTTTTTTTTTTTTTTTTTTTTTTTTTTTTTTTTTTTTTTTTTTTTTTTTTTTTTTTTTTTTTTTTTTTTTTTTTTTTTTTTTTTTTTTTTTTTTTTTTTTTTTTTTTTTTTTTTTTTTTTTTTTTTTTTTTTTTTTTTTTTTTTTTTTTTTTTTTTTTTTTTTTTTTTTTTTTTTTTTTTTTTTTTTTTTTTTTTTTTTTTTTTTTTTTTTTTTTTTTTTTTTTTTTTTTTTTTTTTTTTTTTTTTTTTTTTTTTTTTTTTTTTTTTTTTTTTTTTTTTTTTTTTTTTTTTTTTTTTTTTTTTTTTTTTTTTTTTTTTTTTTTTTTTTTTTTTTTTTTTTTTTTTTTTTTTTTTTTTTTTTTTTTTTTTTTTTTTTTTTTTTTTTTTTTTTTTTTTTTTTTTTTTTTTTTTTTTTTTTTTTTTTTTTTTTTTTTTTTTTTTTTTTTTTTTTTTTTTTTTTTTTTTTTTTTTTTTTTTTTTTTTTTTTTTTTTTTTTTTTTTTTTTTTTTTTTTTTTTTTTTTTTTTTTTTTTTTTTTTTTTTTTTTTTTTTTTTTTTTTTTTTTTTTTTTTTTTTTTTTTTTTTTTTTTTTTTTTTTTTTTTTTTTTTTTTTTTTTTTTTTGCACGAGCGCTGGGTTATGACGATTCCAACAACGTGCAGGCACTACGCCGTCTCATCTGCCTATGCACCGACTGCCATACCGCTACGCACTTTGGCCTGGCATCGATAAACGGAAGGAGTGCCGAAGCATCCGAGCATCTACGTACCGTTACAGGGTTGCCTGCGAACCAGATGAGCCAGCACATCGATGCAGCGTTTGCACTCTGGCGCAGGCGTTCTGCCATAACTTGGGAACTCGATCTCGGCATCCTCCTCAATGCCAAGATCACCCTCGCTACACCCCCTTCCGCCACTGAGCGGGCGGATTTGCCAGGCAAGATTCTTCGCCGCATCTAACGCCATCAACAGCAGTTGGCGAGCGCCGGGGCATGGATCAGTACTGGATTTGGACCGTATCCGACAAAATCCGTATCACATCTGATACAATTGATGTGATCACCGGAGGTATAAGGATGGTCGATCCCGAGCCTGACGCCCCTGGGTTGGCGCGGTCGGAGTTGGTCCGCGTGCTGGAGTCAGCAGCACGGCTGCAAGAAGTCGTTCCTGATGCCGTGCTGGTTGGCGGCTCCGCTGCGGCGCTGTGGGCCAGCTACCGCACTTCCTTTGACCATGGCCACGTGCTGCAGGTTCTCAGCGATCGGTTCGACGCAGTGCTTGAAGCGATCGAAGCGACGGACGGATGGGTGACCAACCGGGTGACTCCGGGGAAGATCATTCTCGGAGAACTGGGCGATATCGAGTCTGGGGTCCGCCAGTTGATCCGGAACAGGCCTCTGGAGGTGGCGGAGGTGTCACTGCCGTCCGGGCAAGTACTCCGGGTGCCGACGCCCGACGAGACGCTGCGAATCAAGGGCTACCTGATCGTCCGGCGCAACCAGGTGCGGGATTACCTTGACGTAGCTGCCCTGTCCGACAAGTACGGGATCGCCCACGCCGGGGACGTACTCCGGCACATTGATGCCTACTACACCGATCAGCGCGGTCCGGGGCCGGAGGGCGTAGCTACCCAACTCGCCCGGCAACTAGCAGATCCGAAGCCAGCCGATGCTCGCACCATCACCCAGCTTGGCCGGTACAAGGGCCTGGACGCACGCTGGGCGGCCTGGGGGAACGTAACCAGTGTCTGCCGCTCGCTGGCTGTGGAGATGACGCAATGACCAGTGCCCTGAGGTTCCGCAACATCGACGCCTCACCGGACGACCCGGTGGAGAGGTGGCCCTTCGAAGGCATTCTCGCGGCCGTGGAACGGGGCACCCTTCCGGACTGGCGCAGGATCGCCGCCGCGATCCGGGCTGATCCCTGGGGCCTGGTGGCTCAGCAAGTTCTCGAAGCCGTCCGCCTGTCCCACCCTTACGGCACCAGCGAACTGCTGGAAGGAGTAGTGACCCGCGCCCGGGAGCTGGCCATCGATTCGGAACGTCAGGAGGTGGCATCCGAGGTGCGGGACCTCGTCGCCAGATCCGGGCTGTCCTCGCAGGATTTCGCCGAGAGAATAGGAACCTCGCGGTCCCGCCTGTCGACCTACATGTCCGGAAAGGTCATACCCTCAGCAGCCTTGATCATACGGATGCGGCGGGCAGCGGATCGTGCCTCCGAGGGGCCCACTCGCGCTTCGAGCTAATTGTGGTTGGCGCGGCGCTCCGCGGCACACCTTGGCGGACCCCGACGTAGGAAGGGGCTGGCTCAAAGCCCAAGAATCTCGCGCACGCGGCCAACAACAACCACACGAACGAACGTGTCGGCGATCTTGCAATTCCCACTTCTGAGGGTGTAGCGATCACGTAATTCCCCACCCCGATCACGTAATTCCCCATGGGGACGACGTGCGTGTCGTGGTGGACCTGGCCATCGAGATGTTGGAGGGTTGCCTCCCGTCGAGGGCGGGGGGCCGATGGCAAGGAGAACGTTCGACGTGATCGACGTGACCGAGATACTGGTCCACTGGTATGCGGGCCGGTCGAAGAACGAGCTGTCCGGGTCGCTGGGGGTGGACCGCAAGACGATCCGGAAGTACGTCGCGCCGGCGGTGGCGGCCGGGATCGCCGCCGGGCGGGCCGGCGAAGAGCGAGGCGGAGTGGGCCGGGCTGGTCCGGGAGTGGTTCCCCGAGCTGGCCGACACGCGGCTGCGGCAGGTGACCTGGCCCGCGATCGCCGAGCACCACGACTACATCCGCGCGCAGGTCAAGGCGGGGGTGCGGATGTCGACGATCCACCAGCGGCTGCGGGACGAGCACGGCCTGGCGGCCAGCGTGGCCAGCTTCCGCCGCTATGTCGCGGCGAACCTCCCCGAGGAGGCCCGCCGGTCGCAGGTGACGGTGCTGGAGCCCGCGGCCGGCCGAGGCCGGGGAGGAGGCCCAGATCGACTACGGGCATGCTGGGCCGCTGGATCGACCCGGCGACCGGCAAGCTGCGCACCGTGTGGGCGTTCGTGATGGTGCTGGCCTGCTCGCGGCACATGTTCGTCCGGCCGGTGCTGCAGATGGACCAGCGGGCCTGGACCGAGTCCCACGTGGAGGCGTTCGGGTTCTTCGGCGGCGTCCCGGCCGGCTGGTGCCCGACAACCTGCGCACCGGGGTGGACAGGCCCGACCTCTATGACCCGAAGATCAACCGGTCCTATGCCGAGCTCGCCGCGCACTACGGCTCCCTGGTCGACCCGGCCCGGGCGCTGAAGCCGCAGGACAAGGCCCGGGTCGAGCGGCCGATGCCCTATGTCCGCGACTCGTTCTGGCGCGGCCGCGAGTTCGGCTCGCTGGAGCAGATGCAGGCCGAGGCCGCCCGCTGGTCCGCCGAAGTCGCCGGCCGCCGCGCGTGCCGGCCGCTGGAGGGCGCCGCCCCGGCCGCGGTGTTCGACGCGGTGGAGCAGGACGCCCTGCGGCCGCTGCCGGCCAGGCCGTTCGTGCTGGCGACCTGGGCGACGGCGAAGGTCGGCCCGGACATCCACGTCCAGGTCGAGCAAGGTCCTCTACTCGGTGCCGTGGCGGCTCATCGGCAAGACCGTCGACGTCCGGCATCACCGCGCACGATGGTCCAGTTCTTCATCGGCGGCGAGCTGGTCAAGACCCACCCGCGCAAGATCCGCGGGCAAGCAGACCGACTTCACCGACTACCCGCCGGAGAAGATCGCGCTTCCACATGCGGACCCCGGCAGTGGTGCCGCAGGCAGGCCGCCGGGATCGGCCCGGCCTGCGCGCAGGTCATCGGCGAGCTGCTGGACGTCAACGCCCTCTACCGGCTCCGCGCCGCCCAGGGCGTCCTCGGGCTCGCCGACAAGCACGATCCCGGCCGGCTCGAGGCGGCCTGCGCCAAGGCGATCACGGTCGGCGACCCGTCCTACCGCACCGTCAAGGGCATCCTGGCCGCCGGGGCCGAACGGGACCAGCTGCCCGGCCGCGGCCGGCGACGGCGGCGCGGCCGCGTTCCTGCGCGGCCCCGCCTCGTTCGCGCAACGTCATCCCCCTGCCCAGCACGCATCCCCAGCGACGCCGTCACCCCGGCAGACCACGGAAGAGGCCACGTCATGACCACCGCCGTCACGATCACCGACCGCAGCGCCCTAGCCGCCGCGCTGCGGCACCTGAAGCTGTCCGGGATGCTCGACACCCTCGACGCCCGCCTGGCCCAGGCCCGCGCCGGGGAACTCGGCCACCTGGAGTTCCTCCAGGTCCTGTGCCAGGACGAGATCTCCCGCCGCGAGACCATGTCCCTGCCCGCCGGATCCGCCGGGCCCGCTTCGAGACCGAGGCCACCCTCGAGGACTTCGACTTCGCCGCCTCCCCCAAGCTCCCCGCCGCCCGATCCGCGACCTGGCCGCCCTGCGCTGGCTGCAGGCCGGCGAGTCCGTCATCCTCTACGGCCCGGTCGGCGTCGGCAAGACCCACATCGCCCAGGCCCTGGCGCCACCTCGCCATCCGCCCCGGCGCCGAGCGTCCGCTTCATCAAAACCAGCCGCGTCCTGGCCGACCTGGCCGGCGGCCGCGCCGACCGCACCTGGGACAGGCGCCTGCGCCGAGCTCACCCGCCCCGACGTCCTGATCCTGGACGACTTCGCCATGCGGGAGCTGACCGCCGCCCAGGCCGACGACCTCTACGAGCTCATCACCGAACGCGCCGGCCGCTCGCTCATCCTGACCACCAACCGGGCCCCCACCGACTGGTATCCGCTGTTCCCCAACCCCGTCGTCGCCGAGTCGCTCCTGGACCGGCTCATCAACACCAGCCACCAGGTCTTCATGAACGGCCCCAGCTACCGGCCGAACAAGGCACCAGGGCGTGTCCTCCCCACCGGGAACACGAGCGGCAACTAGAATAAGAACACGGCCAGGACCTGGGGAATTACCTGATCAGAACCCCTGGGGAATTACGTGACGCCCACGGGCAGTGCCGCATTCGATGCGGCCGCCGAGCCGCCAACTCCGGCCGAGCGCTTCGACGCCTTCCTCGACTCACTTGACCCCGCACCCAGTGGCGACGTCCGGCTCATGCTGACGAGCCAGGTAGCTCGTCTCGTGAACGATCACGACCAGAAGGCAGCGGACGAGATGCGCCGCCGCCACGACGAGCCAGACGCCGCCGATATCCACTGGGGTAATCCCGGCGAGGCGGAAGGCACGCGGCCCGAGTGAAACGTCGACGATCAGCTCCCATCAGGCCCAGGGGTATGGCGAAGTCGTGCATTGAGGCTGTGACCTGCGATGTCGTAACGGCAGGTTATGCCCGGCGCGTCCTGTTCCTGCTGCCCGGGAGCCAGCCCGTATCCCCCACCGGAAACGAGGATCCGGGTATCGGCCTTACGCGTCAATCGCGCTTACCCCGGGGAGGTCACCAAAGCGCGCTTTGGCGTCGCGGCTGAGGATCATCCGTCCAGTCTCCGCTGCGTGAGCGGCGATGATCAGGTCGTGTGCTCGGCGCGGGGATCCGGACCGGCGGACGTGGGCGAGCAGCCGCCCATGATGGGCTGCTGTCGCCTGCGTGTAGTCAAGGACGTCGAGAGCAGACGTAATGGTTACCAGCGCCCGGGCCCGTTCGGCCGCCCGGCTAGTCGTATCGGCTAGTTGGATCCCGACGCGGTACTCGGCGACCGATACCGAGGCTATAGCAAGCTCGTCGTCATCCAGCGAGGAGCGGTCCATGGTCCCGCGTTCGTAAGCGATCAGGATGTTCGAGTCGAGGATCAGGCGTCGGCCCACGGACCGCCCACCTCCGAGTCAAGCAGGGCGATGGCTGATGCTATATCCCGGCTGAACGCGTCATCGGGCGGAGGCACATCGGCGAGCGCGGCACGGAGGCTGGCACCGGTACGCCGATGAGCCGGGCCTATCTCCGCGACCGGATGGCTGCCGCGGACGATGGTGATCGTCTCGCCACGCTCGGCGGCATCCAGGAGAGCCGAGAAGTGCCGGGATGCTTCTGTAGCGTTCATGGTCTTCACGTTCCACTGATAATCAGATTCTCCCGGTGAGACGAACCTCCCCGCGGAGGCAAACAGCCATTCACGCGCATCGGCTCGACAAGCGATACCCCTCGGCCGCCGATAACACAGCGTTACGGGATGCATAGCCGCGCCCGGTGGCCCGGTGACCGGCCGCATGCAGTGCCCGCCGTACCTCCCGCAGCCACGACCGTCCGTGAGGACCAGGCCATCATGTACGCACCAAATGCGCCGTCGCCGAAGAAACGCCACAGCCACGGGGGGCGGAACGCCGCGCAAGGCGAGGCCAAAGGCCAGGCCCGAGGCGTCCGCGGCGAACCTTCGGAGAGCGGGAAATCAGACCGAACTTGGTCCAGTACCAGCGGGATCGAGGTTTGCCGTGATCCTGGCCAAGGTTTCGACGGTGGTCCGGTACTCAGCGTCAGTGATGCCGTTGAACATTACAGATCGGTGAGCAGAAACTTTGGACTCCAGCCCCTCAAGCATTGACCGGCCAGTGCCGGACAGCCGGTACCGCCCATCGGACACCTGTAGCCACGAGCGATCAACGAGTTGGTCGAGCAGCGCCTGAGAATCCGGAGCGGACTCATCCAGGAAGAGGGCCATTGCCTCATTGCAGTCATCGACCGACGCCGGTTCGTGCCGTGCCACCGTATTGAGTACCTGCCAAAGACGCCTGCTGACACCTTCTACCGCCAGCAGCTCATCCATGGACGACTCGAACAAGCCATCGACTCGGCGCAACCAGAAGCCGAGTGGCAATGCCACAGGATCTTCGGCCATGAACCGCAGCTTATCGAACCCTCCACAACTATCCTCGCTCGCGCCGGTCGCCTAGGTCCGTGCCACCTACGTGCCAGCCGGGCGCTGGAAGCTGTTCCGCGGGCCGCCCAGTGTCGCTTCGAGCACGAGGATTAGATTCTCCAGCTGTGCCCCTGGCTCCTGCGGGCAGCGGCCACCCCCGATCATGCGAGGAGGCCAGGCAGGCTCACCGGAACACAAGACGAGGAGATCATCGCGCGGGTCGGAGCGCTGGATATCGGCAAGGCCGAGGTGATTTGCTGCGTGCGCGTACCAGATGAGGACAGGCCTGGACGGCGCCTGCAGGAGGTGCAGGCTTACCCGGCCATGACCCGTTCGCTGCTGGGCCTGTCAGGCCGGCTGCGCTGCCTGGGCGTGACCCGGGTCGTGATGGAAGCCACCAGCGACTACTGGAAGCCTGTGTTCTACCTGCTGGAAGCGGCCGGGTTCGAGACATGGCTGGTCAACGCCAAGGACGTCAAGCACCGGCCCGGCCGGCCCAAGACCGGCAAGCTGGACGTGATCTGGCTGGGCAAGGTCGCCGAACGGCATGACTGCACGACCAGCACGGTGGCCAGTGCCCCGTAGGTGACCGCGCCTGGCATCGCCGCCAGGTAACTCACCCGGCCGCCGACCAGGAAGTGAAGCCCCCACCAGAAAAAGGCGACGCCGAACACTACCGCCGCCGACACGCGGATCACCGTCGCGGCCGACGCATGGTGTGTCAGAGGGCCTACCGTGGCCGCCGCGTAAATGTAGACGATGAGGACGGTCAGCCACACCGCCTGGCGCCAGATCTTGTGCCACGGCCCGGCGGGAAGGCCCCAGATCCGTTCGAACCCGGCCTGCACGCTGCCCGCGAACGTCACCCCGAAGACGGCCACCAGCAACCCGCCGAAAACGCTCGTCGTGCCCAGCACCCGGCCGGGCGCGGCAAAGAGCTGTACCACCGCGCGGGCGGCGGGGCCGGTCAGGCCCATGCCGTAGACCACCCATCTGGCGAGGCCATGACGCGACGCGGCGCCGGCGGCCGCGACGACGACGAGCAGCGGGAACACGGTGAGCATGGCCAGGGCGGCGAAGCCCAAGGCCCGTTCCATAATTTCAAACTCCTTGCCACTCCGGCAAAGGCCCTTGAACCAGAGATCGCGCTATATCCGTCCGGAGCCCCGGAGCACTGCGCGGTGCACCGCCCGATCCCAGATCTGGCTCACCTGCTGGCGGACAGGCACATTGCGCCGCTGGTGCATCGCTACCGCCTCGCTACTCAGCGCCCTGGGCTGCACAATCCACCGCTCCGGAGACGCGATCGCTGTGTCATCACAAGGTTCGTTCTCCTGGTAGCCAGGAAACGCGTGTGTATCCCAGCGGATATGACGGTTTCGGGGCGGGCCCCGAGGCACGCCGTCGCCCGGTAAGCCGACGATGTCCACGAGGACATCCTCGAGGTCGGCCCGTAACCATCGGGATCTCCGCGTCCGGTGTCGCCAGGTAGCGAAGCACCTTTGCCAGAGTTCGATCTACGCCGGCGGAGATGGCCGTCCGCGGTCAGGGGCGGCGTATCCGTATTGGCCGTCTTAAGCTGCTGCCGTCAGCGAGGCCGCGCGAATATCGCGACGATAGCCGCCACTACGGCGGCGACGATGAAAATGATGCCCCGGCCACTTTTGTGCTCGGTCACCATCAGGACGCCAGCGATCAGCGCGACGACAGCGACGAGGCCTGCCAAGGCCATGTAAACCGGGCCACGACCGTAAGGCGCATACGGCATGTGTCCACGCTGACACCGTGCGGTGACTATTGATCGTGTCAATCTGGAGACTAGGTTTATGTGGCCTGGCGTGCGCCGGGCGGCCAGACGCTGCGCGACGCCCTCCGACGGTCGGCGACAAAGTTGCTGCCAGATGGCTTCCCGGGCAACGCCAGGCACGCGTGGCCGCCTGCGGGGAGGGTGATCGCGCCGTCTGCGAAGGGGCGGAGAGCGAGGTAGCGGGCTGGCCGGGTCCGGGCTATCCCGGCTTCGTGCCAGGAGCCCGGGCAGCTGCCCTGGTACGAGCGGCTCCCGCGTGGACCTGTCAACCCGCACCAGTCAGGGCGGCGCCATTCCCGTCAGGCCGCGCCCCGTCAGTCCGCCCCGCCAGGCCGCGCGACAAAGCGATCGTAATCGACGGAACGCCGAAAGTGACGGGAACGTTTGACTTGGCGCCGTTATGGAAGGTCATTCATATGCGATTTCCGTGGCAGCCTCAGGCATACGAGCGGACTTGCGCCGAGTGCGGCTTCACTTGGCGAGTGCCGAGATGGGCGGCACAGCGGCGCGTCCGGTCGATCTCGATGATCTCGGTCGCGTCGCGGACGAACATCGACCGCGGCGAACTCACGCGAGAGGTCGAGTCGGCCTCGTCCGCTAACCAGTCCGCGGAGAGTTTCCGCCACTGCCCGAGGTGCAACGCAGAGCACTTCACGCAGCGCGCATGGCGCGGTAAATCGCCGGACACCCTGCCTCCGGGACCGTGAGCCACTGAGGGTACGTCGGCTACGAGCCGTTTGACCAGATGGCCGGAGAGCTGAAATCGTGACAGCAATGAACGAGTTGTCGCGTGCCGCCGCCGGGCCCTGGGCCGCGCGCGGCTCTATGTTCAGTCAGGCCGGCCTGGCCAGGCCGGTGGACTGGGCCTCACCGCGTGATCTGGATCGGCTGCGCGCCAGCCACGCACGCCGACGGCCGGGTAAACCGCTGGTCCCGACCAGTGTCGCGTCGCCGCGGCTGGGTGATGAGCTGTTCGGGCGGCTCCTGGCCTACGGCACGCCGCAGGAGACCCATCGGGGCGACGTGCTGTTCCAGCCGGGTGACGTAGACGCCGATCTGATCGTGGTCGAGCGGGGTTCGGCCGAGGTTGTCCGGACCGCGACGGGCAACGTGCCCGCCGCGACCGTGGCGGTGGTGGATGCGGGCGGCTTTGTCGGCGAGCTGAACCTGCTGACCGGGCAGAACGTCTACCTGATGTGCCGGGTGCGGGAGGCTGGCACGGTCTACCGGGTGACGCCCGGGCGCCTGCGGCAGCTCATGGCCAACGACGTAGAGCTGTCCGACATCGTGTTCAAGGCGCTGATCGCCCGCCGGGAACTGCTGCAGCGCAGCGCGGCCGCCATGGCGGTGGAGATCGTCGGCGGCGCCAGGTCGGCGACGGCGCTGGCGCTGCGGACCTACGCGGCCCGGCAGCGCCTGATCCACCTGTGGTTTGATGCCGACACCCCCATGGGCCAGGCCATGATGGAGTCCTCCGGCTTGACTCAGGACGACCTGCCCGCCGTCGTCCTGCCCAACGCCACGCTGAAGCGCACCACGCCGGGCGAACTGGCCGAGAAGCTGGGCCTGTCCTACCGCCGCTCCTCCACCAAGCCGGCTGACGTGACGATCGTCGGCGCGGGGCCGGCCGGACTGGCCGCCGCCGTTTACGGGGCGTCCGAAGGCCTGGACACCGTGCTGCTGGACGCCGTCGGCACCGGCGGGCAGGCCGCGGCCAGCTCCCGGATCGAGAACTACTTCGGCTTCCCGTTCGGCCTTTCCGGTGCCGACCTGACCGGACTGGCCGTGCTCCAGGCGCTGAAGTTCGGGGCCCAGCTGGCCAGCCCCTGCCAGGCGGTCAAGCTCGACACCGACCGGGACGGCGACCTGCTCCGCCTGCACCTGCAGGGCGGCGAAGTCATCGACAGCAAGGCCCTCATCATCGCGACCGGCGCCCGCTACCGGGCGCTGCCGCTGGAGCGCTGGCCTGACTTCGAGGGTGCCGGCATCTACTACGCGGCCACCGAACTGGAGGCCCGGGGGTGTACGGGCAGCCCGGTCACGGTGATCGGCGGCGCGAACTCGGCCGGTCAGGCGGCGCTTTACCTGGCCGGACGAGGCAGTGATGTCTCGCTGGTCGTCCGCGGCCCGGACATCGCGACCGAGATGTCGGCCTATCTGGTCGACCGGCTGCTGGTCCATCCACGGGTGACGGTGCGGTGCCGGAGCGAGATCACCCGGCTGGATGGGGGCGCCTTCCTCGAGGAAGTCAGCATCACCGACCGGACGGCCGACGACACGCAGGCCCAGCCCTGTGCGGGCTTGTTCTGCTTCATCGGCGCCGAACCCGCCACGGACTGGCTGACCGGGATCGCTACCGGCGACGACGGGTTCATCCGGACCGACGTCCAGCTGAACGACGATGACCTCGGGCCGGCCTGGGCCAGCCTGGGGCGGCGGCCGCTTCCGTACGAGAGCAACGTTCCCGGCGTGTTCGCGGTCGGCGACGTCCACTCCGGATCGATGAAGCGGGTCGCCGCCGCCACCGGCGAAGGCGCCAGCGCCATCGCTTCGGTACACAAGGCCATCGCCTCACTGGCCTAGCAACCGACAGGATGCGGGTGCAACGCATGCCCGCGGAGAGGTGTCCGACATGCCGTCACTCCTGGCTCCGAACGCGTCGCTGGAACGGCTGTACACGGGGACCGAATGGGGTGAGGGCCCGGTCTGGCTGCCCAGCATCCGGGCCCTGCGCTGGAGCGACATCCCCAACAACCGGATCATGCAGTACCACGCGGACGACGGGCAGACGATCGTCTACCGGGACAATGCCGAATTCACCAACGGCCGCATACTCGACCTGAAGGGGGACGTCGTCCAGTGCTCACACGGCCGGCGCGCGGTCGAACGCGACGCCGGCGGGGAGGTCACCGTCGTCGTCGACCGCTGGCAGGGTAAGCGGCTCAACTCGCCGAACGACGTGGTGGTCGCCGCGGACGGGTCCGTCTGGTTCACCGATCCGCCCTACGGCATCCTCTCGAACCGTGAAGGCAGGAAGGCCGACCCGGAGTACGGCGGGTGCTACGTCTTCCGGTTCGACGAGCAGAACGGTGAGCTCACCCCCGTGGTAACGGACATGGTGCATCCGAACGGCCTCGCCTTCTCCCCGGACGAACGGATCCTCTACGTCTCCGATACGGCGGGCGGCCAGGACAAATCCGTGCCCCGGAACATCCGTGCCTATGACGTTAAGGACGGCACGTGCGTGAACGGGCGGGTCTTCGCCGAGATCGAGGTAGGCGTGCCGGACGGTTTCCGGGTGGACGAAGCCGGGCGGCTGTGGAGCTCCTCAGGAGACGGCGTGCTCGTGTTCACTCCCGGCGGGGAACTCCTGCTGCACGTGCCGGTACCGGAGAAGGTCGCGAACCTCTGTTTCGGCGGCCCGGACGGCCAGGACCTCTACATCGCCGCGGCGTCCAGCCTCTACCGGATCAAGACGACGACTCACGTCGCCCCGCGCCCGGCCCAGGGCTGGACCTGAGGTCAGGCGTCGACCAGCGGTACGGCTTTGTGGTGATGGGCTTCGAGGTAGCGGCGCGTCATGAGGAGGGCGGCGATCCCGTCCCCCACCGCGGAGCCGAGCTGCTTGGTCGACCCCGAGCGCACGTCGCCCGCGGCGAATACCCCCGGCAGGGAGGTCTCCATGGTGGCGCTGGTGGCGATGAACCCGCCCGCGTCGCGTTTCACGGCGTCGCCGAGGAAGGCGCTGTTGGGCTTCATGCCGATGAACACGAAGACCGCGGCGGCCGGGAACCGGAGGACTTCACCGCTGTCGCGGTCGCGCGCCACCACGGCGGTGAAACGGCCCCGGTCGCCTTCCAGCTCGACGATGTCCACCCCGGTGCGGATATCGAACTGCGGGTCGGACCGTACTCGCGCCTGCAGGACCGGCGAGGCGGACAGGCTGGACCGGGCCAGTACCCGTACCCGCTGGGCGAACTCGGACAGGTGCAGGCCCTCCTCCAGGGCCGAGTTGCCGCCGCCGATCACGATGAGCTCCTCGGCTCCCCGGTAGAAGGGCCCGTCGCAGGTCGCGCAGAAGTGAACGCCGATGAGGTCGTCCTCGCCGGGCACGCCGAGGCGCCGGTAGGTCGACCCGGTGGCCACGATCACGGCGTGGGAGACGAGCTGCTGCCCGGACGACAGCGAGGTCACCAGGTCGTCGTGATCACGCTGTACGCCCGTGACGGATACCGCCGAGACGAGCTCGACGCCGTAACGGCGGGCCTGGGCCACGAACCGGTCGGCCAGCTCACCGCCGGAGATGCCCTCGGGGAAGCCCGGGTAGTTGTCGACCCGGTCGCTGGTTCCGGTCTGGCCGCCGAGCGCGTTGGCTTCCACCACCACGGCGTCGATGCCTTCCCGGGCGGCGTAGATGGCGGCGGCCAGCCCGGCCGGCCCTCCCCCGACGATGACCAGGTCATAGGCGGACCGGCCAGCCATGAGGCTGAGGCCGATGCGGCGGGCCAGCGCCTCGTCGCTCGGGTTCACCTCATGGGTGCCGTCCGGGTAGATGACGGTGGGAATGGTCTGCCCGCCGTCCTGCAGTTCCTTCAGCCGCTCGATGGCCTGCGGGTCGGTGTCGATGTCGATGAAGGCGTAGCGGACCCGGTGCGCGGCGAGGAACTTCTTGACTCGCTTGCAGTGCGGGCACCACGGCGCCCCGTACACGGTCATAACCGGCTCGTCAGCAGAGATCACCGCCCCAGGTTAGCCCGCCGCTGGTCAGCGGCAGCGGGCCGCGCTCGAGGATCTCGGCGAGGCGACAGGCGGTAGCGGCGAGATCCGCCTGGTTCCCGGTCCATACGTTCCAGCCCAGATGGGTGAAGCCGATGTGCAGCTCGTAGCAGTGATGACGGGTCGCGGCGTCGCGCAGGGCACCGGGCTCGGCTCGCACGGCCGGGGCCCTGAGCAGTCCGGACAACGGTTCGGCGGCGGCGATGCCCGGGTGCCACGGCGCCCAGAAGCTGCACCAGGCGGTGTCGAACAGGAAGTCACCGCGCACCGAGCACTTCCAGGACAGCACCGCTTCGACCCGCCGGGCGTCCGGGCTCACCAGCACGTTGCCGTGCAGAAGATCGCCGTGGACCAGGTCCCGGCGCTCAGGGCAGGCCTCCACCAGGGTCCGCACCCGCCCGGCGACCGCTGTGGAAAGGGCCGCCAGGGCCGGGTCGGCGGCCAGGGCGGCGCTCCACCCGTGGACCAGTTTCCCGGGGTCGTCGGTCAGGCCATCGATGAGGTACTCGCGCCAGCTCGCGGCGGACGAGGCCTCTTGATACCAGATCACCGGGGCATCTGGGGCCGCCGGCACGCGGAACAGGGCAACGAGCAGGCGGGTCAGGGCCGGGGCGACGGCACCGGCCTGCTCCACCGGGGTGTCCTCCAGAAAACGACCATGATGACGAACGGAGATGGCGTAAGCCAGTCCGGACGGCCCCGTGCCTACCTCCCTGACCTCCGGCACGGGCAAGTCAGGACCGGCGAACGCCATGGCCATCTGGTCGGCCTCGTACCAGGACAGCTCCGGCCCGAACCGGACCACCAGTTCCTCGCCGCCCGCCCGGTAGGCCCACGCCGACGACCACGACCCGCCCGACAGCGGTTCCAGATCCTCAAAGGGGCCGGGCTGGCCGCCGAGAAACGCGACGACCTCTTCCCGGCTTAGCTGCCCGGTCCTCACCACACCAGTATCCGCGCGCTGGCCCCGGTTACCGCCCGATTTCGGCCGGGTCCTGGACCGGCAGATCGCGGCCGGCGAGCCGGTAACCGTCTATCGACCGGACCCAGCGCAGCGGGCCGACTGTCGTCAGCGGCACCACCCCGCTGGGGGCCAGGACGCATTCCCACATGCGTACCTGCTCGTTGTGGGCCATCTTGACCGCGCTGATCACCGGCCGGATCGCCAGCCACAGGCACCGGCCGGTCCAGGCCATGCTGCGGGTCCCCGGTCGTCCGATGTGGATGTGATTCATCTCTGACCTCCTCGATCAGCACCAGTCTGTTGCACCTGACGGTGCGCGGGCAGGGGCCGGCGAACCCCTTCTGGGGAGCGGCCGCGGCCGGGGTCAGATGACCCATAGGCACGAGATCCGGCGCCGTACCGGGCTAGACCAGGTGCGCGCTGAGGGCCAGGCGGGTCAGGTCGGTGCGGCGGCGGCAGCCGGTCTTGTCCCGGATCCGGTCCAGGTGCGAGGCGACGGTGCGGACGCTGATATGCAGCTCGGCGGCGATCTGCGCGTTGGTCCGGCCCTGGGCGACCAGGGTTAGCAGCTCCCGCTCCCGGGCGCTGAGCTGTCCCGGCCCGCCCGCGGTCGCCGGCTGCGGGCCGGGGGCGGTGAGCAGCAGGGCGTACTCGGCGGCGGTGGCCAGGCTCATCGCGGCGCCGCGGTCCTCGGCCGCCCGCGCCCGGGCGGGCCCCAGTGCCAGCCGGGCCTTGCGCACCTGCTCCGCCCGGCGTGTCTCGAACCAGGTCGGGTAGGCGACATCCTCGCGCTGGTCGATCACGGCACACACGGCCCACAGGGTCAGGGCCTCAGCGGCGCGGCCGGTCGCGTCGCACAGGTCGCCGCACTGAGAGATGTAAAGGAGCAGCTGAAACCAGGTGCCGGTACGGACCACGAGGCGCAGCCCTTCCCGCAGGTGTGCCGCGGCGTCGCCGGTTCGTCCCGCCCGCAGATCCATGTCCACCATCCTGGGCAGCAAGGTCGACTGATTCCACAGGTCACCCGCGTCCCTGGCCTGGGCCAGGCCAGCCGCACCGACGCGCTCGGCTTCGGCCAGGTCTCCGGCCCCGGCCAGCGCGGCGGCCAGCACCGAGCTGCCATGCCGGGCAATCCCGCCGGGGATCCCCTCGGTCATCTGAGCGGCCTGCCGGGCGAGCCGGACCGCCTCGTCGTGATCGCCGGCATAGCCGAGGCTGAAGCTGAGGTTGCCCAGGGCCATCAGCTCCCCGGGCCGGTCCCCGATCTCCCGGGCCAGATCCACCGCCAGGCGGGCATCGTCGGCCGCCTCGGCCGCCCGGCCCGTCATCAGCAAGACCGACGACCGGTTGGACAGGGCCCTGGTCAGCGCCAGGGACGGCGCCCGGCTCACGGCGGCGTCGCAGACCGCGGTGAAATGGCCGAGCGCGGCGGCCAGATCGCCGGAGAGCTGCGCCATCGAGCCGAGCCAGATCTGCGCGGCGCACCATCTGCCGCTGCCCGCCTCGGCGTGGCTGACGGCCTGGCCGAGCAGCCGGTACTCCCTGGTTAGCCGGCCGCGCAGGAGCCACCACCAGGCCAGCGCCACGGCCAGCCGCAGCGTCATGGCCGGATCGTGCGCCTCGGTCCAGGCCAGCGCCTGCCGCATGGCGGCGTCCTCGGCGTCGAGCCAGCGGGCCGCGGCCGCCTCACCGTCACCGGACTGCCACCCGGCCGCGGCCTGCCTGGCCACCCGCAGCGCGTAACGGGCCAGCGCCGCGGCCGCCTGGTCCCGCTCCGCGGTCTCGGCCAGCAGCCCGGCCCCGTAGGCGCGCAGCGTCTCCAGCATCGCGTACCGGGACCGGCCGTCCGGCCCGGCCCGCGGCGGCACCAGCAGCGAGCAGTCCACCAGCCGCAGGACAATCGGGCCGGCGTCCGGCCCGGCCACCGCCTCGGCCCCCTCCAGCGTGAACCCGGCCGGGAACACCGATACCGCGCGGAACACCCGCCGCTCGTCTTCGGTCAGCAGATGGTAGCTCCACGCCACCGTGGCGGCCAGCGACCGCTGCCGGTCCGCCGCCAGCCGGTCCCCGCCGGTCAGCAGCGCGAACCGGTCCTCGATCCGGTCAAGCAGCTGCGCCACGCCCAGCGTCTCCACCCGCGCCGCCGCCAGCTCGATCGCCAGCGGCATCCCGTCCAGCCGTGCCACCAGCCGCGCCACCGCGGGCCCGGCCTGCCCGTCCAGCGCGAACCGCGCGTCGGCCCGGCGAGCCCGGTCCGCGAACAGCGCCACTGACTCCGATCGCCCGCTGGCCGCCGTGTCATCGGGCGCGGGCAGGGTCAGCGGCGCCAGCCGGTACCGGGTCTCCCCGGCCGCCGCCAGGGGTTCCCGGCTGGTCGCCAGCACCCGCACATCGTCGCAGGCGGTCAGCAGCCCGGCGCAGAGCTGCGCGGCCGCGCCGAGCACGTGCTCGCAGTTATCCAGCACCAGCAGCAGATGCTGCCCGGCCAGCACCCGCGCCAGCGTATCGGCGAGCGGCGTCCCCGGCCGCTCTCGTATCCCCAGTGCCGCGGCCACAACCGCCGCGACCTGGGCCGGGTCCCGCACCGGCGCCAGCTCCGCCAGCCAGGCCCCGTCGTCAAACCGGGCCGCCACCTGCCGGGCCACCTGCCCGGCCAGCCGGGTCTTCCCCATCCCGCCCGGTCCGGTCACCGTCACCAGGCGGCACTCCACCAGCAGGCCCGCGACGTCGCGCACCGCTTCTTCCCGGCCGATGAAGCTCGTCAGCGCAGCCGGGAAGCCATGCACCTCGGCCGCCGCGGCGGCCGCACCAGGTCGTTCCACGCCCGTACCATAACCGCGGGCCGCCGCGGCCGTACAGCCACCGCCGTACTCGCCCGGTTCGCCTGACGCGGTGATTACCGCGGGCGAAGTTAGCTATCCGATCTGAGCGCGAGGCCGGTCGGTGCAATAATCCGCCTTTGTGGCGGTGTGCACGGGGAATGTCGACGGGGTACCAGTTTTCTGGATTCCCGACACGACAAGTGGCGATGAGTATGTCGCGGGACTGGCATTCCGCGTGGGACGGGTGGACGAGACGCTCGCGACGTCCGGAATTACGCACCTGATCGAGCACCTGGCGCTGCATCCGCTCGGCGCCGACGACAGTAAACACGCCAACGGGTATACCGAGGCTCTGACCACGACGTTCGTCACCAGGGGCAGCGCTGACGATATCGTCAGCTTCTTCCACACCGTCACCGCTGGCCTGCGAGAACTCCCGGCGGACCGGATAGGACACGAAAAGCGAGTGCTCCGCGCGGAGGGTGCCAGCGGCAGGCTGTCGAAGAGCGAGATTATCCTGCGCCACCGCTATGGCGCCGAAGGCTACGGACTGCTGTCATTTCCGGAGATGGGCCTCGACGCGGCCGGACCAGGCGAACTGGCGGTATGGGTCAATCGCGGCTTCACCCGGGGAAATGCCGCCCTATGGCTAGCGGGCGGTCCGCCGCCCGCGCGGCTTCGGCTGGATCTCCCTGACGGCGAGCGGACGCCGGTTCCCGCCATGCCCGCCACCATCCGGTCGAGCCCCGCGTATTTCAACGCGCACGCGGCTGGCCCCGCGTTCTGCGGACTGGTGCGCCGATCGACCGCGGCACAGGCGTACGGGATGATTCTCCAGGCCCGGCTCAACGCCGAACTCCGCCACAAGCAGGCCCTCAGTTACTCCCCCAGTGCCAGCTACTCGGTGCGCGACGGACAGTACGCACACATATTCGCCGGCGCCGACGGGGTAGACGGGTCGGCTTCCATCCTGGTGAGCGAGTTCATCAGGATGATCGTCCGGCTGGCCGACAAACCGGTGGACGACGTGGAACTGAAATCGGTCGCGGACCGGATGATCACGACGTGGGACTCGCCTCGTTACCAGCTCTCCCAGGCCCAACGCGCCGCGCAGAACGAGCTCCTGGGCCGGAAAAACAAAACCGTGGCAGCGTGGAAGGATCAGCTGGCGGCGGTGTCGCCTGAGGATGTGCAACGGGTGGCCACCGAGGCGTTTCGCAACGGCGTTTTCGCGTTGCCGCGCGGGCAAGAACCCTTCCGGGCCGCGATCCGTTACGTCCCCTGGTTCTCCGCTGGCACCGTCGCGGGGAATCAGGCCCGCAGTGCCGACGCCCCGTTTGTTTCCACGCGGCTCACTCTCGGCGCCGAAGGCGTCAGCATGGGTGACGCGGAGCACGCCGTCACCGTCCGCTACGACCAGTGCGCCGCCATGGGGGTCTGGTCCGACGGCGCGCGGCAGCTCATCGGCACCGACGGGATCGCCGTGACCGTCGAACCCACCCTGTGGCGTCTTCCGTCCGGTGCGATACCGCGGATCGACGCATCCGTTCCCGGCGACCGGCACGTCACGATGCCCTGCCGCGGGCGGCAGCTGATCCCGCATCCGGGAACCACGACCGGAATGCGCATCCTCGGCCGGGTGCTCAAGGAGCCGCTCGCCGCGACCGCTGTCACCTTGGTGTTCGTCGTCGGTCTGCCGCTCCTCGTCGGCCAGTTCTCCGCGACGGCCGGACTGGTGGCCGGGGCCGTCATGCTGCTGACCGTCTTCACCAGCCTGTCCGTCATGCGCGAACTGCGCGCCCGCCTGTGGCTGGCCGCCGCCAAGCGAGCCAGCGGCGTCGAGGCGCCCCCGGATTTCGGCTAGCGGCCGAGGTCGCCGCAGCGTGGCTTCACGATCCGGCGGGCGCCTGCAGGGCCTCGGTCAGCAAGGCGACCAGCGCCTCGAGTTGCACGTCGGCCGAGGAGGAGACTTCCTCGTCGGACCCGTCCAGGGCCCGGGCGGCGAGCCCCGCCTTGCCGTCGATCAGCCCGGCGATCCGGGCGTCGATGGTCTGCGCGGCGATGATGCGCCAGGCGGTGACCGGCTCGGACTGCCCGATGCGGTGGCTGCGGTCGATGGCCTGGGTCTGCTCCGCGTCGGTCCAGGACAGCTCGGCCAGCACGATGTTCGAGGCGACCTGCAGATTCAGGCCCACGCCGGCCGCGGTCAGCGAGCACACCGCGACCGCGACGTCCGGGTCGTTCACGAAGGCGTCCACGTTCGCCTGCCGCGCCGTGGGCGTCTGGTCACCGCGGATCGACGAGAAGCGCACGCCCTGCTTGGCGAAGATCTCCTCGGCGGTGTCCATGACGTCGACGTGCTTGGCGAAGAAGACGACCTTGCCGGCGCTGCGGGCCAGCTGTGTCGCGTAGTCCGCGGCCAGCTCGGCCTTGGCCTGGCCGATGCGGCGCATCATGGTGAACACGTTCTCGCCGGACTGCCTGGTGGTCGTGTCCTTGAGCTCCGACCGGGCCACCTTGCGGACGAGGTTGTGGTCGATACCCGCGACGGCGGCCTCGGCGGGCCGGTTCGCGAGCGCGTTCTGGTACTGGGCCACCATCCGGCCGGCCAGGTTCCTCTCGGCTGCCCGGATGGACCGGCCGACGCGTCCGTCCAGTTCGACGGGGAGGTCGGCGATGCGGCGGGCGGGGATGTCGGCGGCCACGTCGGCCTTGCGGCGGCGCACGATGCCGAGGTCGATCACGCACTGGCGCGCCGCGGGGTAGAAACCGCGGTCGGCGGGCGTCAGGCCGGTGTCCTCGAGTGCGTCGGTCAGCTCGTGGAGGGGCTTGGTGTCGTCGATCCAGCCGAGGAACTGCCAGATCGCGCGGAAGTCGTCGATGTCGTTGATCAGCGGGGTACCGGTCAGCGCCATCAGCAGGGGCCGCGCCGCCCGGGACCGGATGCGGTCCGAGAGCGCGAGGACGCGCTGCGAGCGCTGCGAGGTCTTGTTCTTGATGAAGTGGGCCTCGTCCACGACCATGCCGCGGAAGTCGAAGTCGGCGAGCCAGCCCATGTGGCGGTCGAGCACCTCGTAGTTGAGGATGACGATATCGGCGAAGCCGTCGACCGCCTCGCCATCGCCCTGCACCACGGTGGCCGGGCGGTGCGGCGTCCAGCGGGCCGCCTCACGGGCCCAGTTGGTCTTGACGACGCTCGGCACGACGACGAGCAGCGGGTAGGCGTGCGCGGCTTCCGCGGCGAGCAGCGCCTCGGCCGTCTTGCCCAGGCCCGGCTCGTCGGCGAGCAGGAACGTCCGGTGGCCGGCCGCGGCCGCGGCGACCACCTGTCCCTGGTGCGGCATAAGTTCCAGGTCGGCGGGAGTGAAGCGTGCCGTCGGCGCCGGGAGCGTCATGCAGGCCGGGGCACCCCCGCCGGCGCGCTCGAAGGAACTCAGCAGCGGGTTGAGCAGTTCCCAGCTGGCCAGGCGGCGCGGACGGGAGGTGACCTGCGGAGCGGCGGAGAAGTCGGGGGCCAGGAAGGGGTTGGCCAGCTGCCGGGAGACCACCGACTGCGGCACGACCTGCCGCTCCGTGCTGACAGGAGCGGTCGCGGTCTCCGCCGGGGCCGTCTCTTCGGGGGCCGGCTCGATGCCGAGATCCCGGAGCATCTCCCGCTTGAGCGACCGGGCCGCGTCGGAGACGTCGGAGTCCTCGGCCAGCAGCGCCAGCAGCCCGGCGTCCCTGACGGCGGTCGTCGCGAGGATGGTCGCGATGCCGTCCAGGCGCTTGAGCTGCTCGGCCCGGCGGCTGTCGCTTCCGGTCCCGGCCCGGACGCGAGCGCGCTCGTCCCGCAGCAGCAGGGCGACGGCCTGGAACTTCGTCCGCACGGCAGGCGTCACGCGGCCGCGCTGGGCAGCCGCTTCGACCTCACGGGCGGTCCGGGCGAGCACCGAGACGACGTCGTCGCGGTGACGGACGCGTCGCTGATTCCGCGGGGCGGTACGGCGAGCGTCCACCTGGCGCTGGCCTGGTCGAGCCAAAGACTCCTCCTCTGCAATGCCGGGGCACGGCGGCCACGGCATCATGCCGCATAGCCCCGCGACCGGAACGGGGATCGTCCCGAGCGCAGGGCTCGTACTTCGAAGGCCGGGCCAGCTTGCGGATCTAAGGATCGACGCAGCAGCCTTGACAAGCGACCGGCTCGGTTCTTCGGGTACCGCTCATATTAACGCGTGCGCGGGCGCATAATTCCCAGTGGTGCCGTCTGCTTCATCACCGGCCGCGGGCGGTTGCCGGGGCCGGGTCGCTAGTGGCGTCCGAGCATGTCATCGGAGACATGGCGGAGGTGGTCGCGCATGAGGACGCGGGCGTGCTCGGGGTCGCGCTCGGCCAGGGCGGCGACGATGGCGGTGTGCTGCTCGTGATAGGCCTTGCGGCGCTCGGGGGTGGAGGTGCGGCGTTTGAGGCTGCCCCACACCGGCAGGGACCGGGCGGTGCTCATGACGTCGAACAGGTTCATGAGCAGGACGTTGTGGACGGCCTGGGCGATGGCCCGGTGCAGGTGGGTGTCGTGGGCCTCGAAGGCTTCGTAACTGTCGCTGTTCCCGCCGGCGTCCAGGTACCCGGTGATGCGGTCGAGGTCGGCCTGGTTGGCGGTGCGGGCGGCGAGCGCGGCGATGGGCGGCTCGATGGTGAGCCGGGCCTGCATGATCTCGGCCGGGCTGGTGTCGGGGGGCGCTCCGTTGAACAGACGGGTGGCGCCCTCGGTGAGGAAGGTGCCGCGGCCGACGTGGCGGGTGATGAGCCCGTCCCGTTCCAGGCTGGCCAGTGCCCGGCGGATCTCGCTGCGCGGGGCGGTGAGCTGCCCGGCCAGGTCACGCTCGGCCGGAAGCTGCCCGCCGGGGCCCAGGGCGCCGCTGGCGGTCTGTTCCTGCAGCAGCGCCCGGAGCGTCTGCTCGACGGTGTTCACGACGCCGATCTTACCTCCTGAGACCAATGTGAACCAATACTCGAGGTCAGGATCTTTGCGGTTTTGTACTGATCTAGTCTCGACTTCGAATGCCGCCTTGTTTACTATCGAAACCTAACCGTAACAATATGGCCCGATTGGTCGAGATTGGTTCCGGATGAAGCTAGCGGTATTCTCCACTGGAGCGGGTCCCCGGGCGGGGGTCGCCGACCCTGATCAGGCCGCCATCCGGGACGTCACCGGCGTGCTCGGCGGCGCCGACCTGACCGCTGTCCTGGGTGACTGGGACATCGTCCGCCCCGCGCTGGAGGATGCGCTGGCAGCGCTTCCCGTCGTCGCGCTGGACTCGGTGCGGTTGCACGCGCCGCTGCGGCCGGTCCGCAACGTATTCGCGGTGGGCAAGAACTACCGCGACCATGTCCGCGAGTTCGGCCGCAGCGGCTATGACACCCCGTCCCGGTCCGAGGACCTGCCGGACAAGCCGATCATCTTCTCCAAGGCGACCACGTTGGTGACCGGCCCGTACGACGACGTTGACCCGCACCACGGGGTGACCAGCGAGCTGGACTACGAAGGCGAGCTGGGCGTCATCATCGGCCGCGGCGGCCGCGGCATCACCGCCGCCGACGCGTGGCGGCACGTGTGGGGCTACACCGTCATCAACGATGTCACGGCCCGGGACCTGCAGCGCGACCACAAGCAGTGGCTGCTGGGCAAATCCCTGGACACGTTCGGCCCGATGGGTCCGTACGCGGTCACCGCCGACGAGATCGGCGATGCCGGCAGCCTGGAGGTGGAGACGCTGGTCAACGGCGAACAGCGGCAGCACGCCCCGGTCAAGGACCTGATCTTCGGCATCCCCGCGCTGATCGCGACCATCTCGGCCGGGATCACGCTGCTGCCCGGCGACATCATCGCCACCGGGACCCCGGCCGGGGTCGGCATCGGCTTCGACCCGCCGAAGTTCCTGGTCTCCGGGGACGTGGTTGAGGTCTCGGTCACCCGGATCGGGACGCTGCGTAACCGGATCGGCTGACCTGTCAGGACACCCGCCACCGCGGAAGGAAAACTCATGCGCATCAGCACCACGCCCCCCAAGGACCTGGCCGTCGAGATCGACGGCAGCGGACCGCCGGTCCTGATGGTCCACGGCCTGGGCGGCACATCCAACTTCTACCAGGTCCAGGCCCAGGCGCTGGCTGAGCGGTTCCAGGTGATCCGCGTCGACTCCGCCGGGGCCTGCCGGTCCCCGGCCAGTGAGGAGATCAGCATCGGCTCGCACGCCGGTGACCTGGCCGTCCTGCTGGACCAGCTCGGCGTCAGCGGCGCCACGGTCGTCGGCCACTCGATGGGCACGCTGGTAGTCCGGACCCTGGCCGCCCGGCATCCCGCCCTGGTGTCCCGCCTGGTCCTGCTGGGCGCGGTCGCCGAGCCGGCCGACGCGGTCCGGCAGGCCCAGCGCGACCGTGCCGCCACCCTGCGCCAGGACGGCACCGCGGCCGTTGCCCCGGGCGTGGTCGCCAGCGCCCTGTCCGAGACCACCCGCCGGGACAAGCCCGAGGTGGCCGCGTTCGTCCGCGAGCTGATCATGCGGCAGGACCCTGAGGGCTACGCCCGCAACTGCGAAGCCCTGGCCGCCGCCACCGACCCCGGTCCGGTCGACCCCGGCCTGCCGCTACTGCTGATCACCGGCAGCGACGACAAGACCGGCCCGCCCGAGGTCAGCCAGGCGATCGCCGGCGCCCATGGCTCAGCCACCGTCGCGGTCATCGACGGCATCGGGCACTGGACCGCCCTGGAAGCCGCCCGCGACGTCACCGACCACCTGCTGAAGTTCCTGTGATCAGCGCCCCGTCGTCTAGCCGTCAGCCCAGTCCGATGTAACAGGAGTCACCGATATGCCCGTCAGCCCCGACAAGGTCCTCTTCAGAAACGTCTCCATCCTCGACTCCACCGGCGCCGACCCCTACCCCGGCGACGTCCTGGTCGAGAACGACCGGATCGCGGCCGTCGGCACCGTCGAGCCCGGCGCGGCCGCGGGCGGGCGGGTCATCGACGGCCGCGGCCGCACCCTGATGTCCGGGCTGTGCGACGCCCACACCCACTTCAGCTGGAACAACAGCGCCGACCTGGACGGGCTCGGCACCATGCCGGTCGAGGAGCACCTGCTGTTCTGCCTGGAGTCCGCGCGCACCTACATCGACTCCGGCTACACCATGTGCCTGGGCGCCGCCTCCGCCAAGGACCGCCTGGACGTCGTGTGCCGCGACGCCATCAACGCCGGCCGCTTCCCGGGCCCGCGCTACCTGGCCAACGGCCCCGAGATCGCCGTGACCGGCGGCGCCCTGATCAAGTCGATCACCAAGTTCGCCGACGGGCCCGAGGGCATGCGCAAGGCCGTCCGCGAACTGGTCGACCTCGGCGTGGACCAGATCAAGCTGTCCATGACCGGCGAGGAGATCACCGGCACCCAGCGCGCCGAGGACACCTACTTCTCCGACGAGGAATGCGCCGCCGCCGTCACCGAGGCCCACCGCCGCGGCAAGCGCGTCTGCGCCCACGCCCGCAGCGCCGAATCGGTCAAGATGTGCGTCCGCAACCACGTCGACGTCATCTACCACGCCAGCTTCACCGACGCCGAGGGCATGAACATGCTCGAGGCCAACAAGGAATGGGTCTTCGTCGCTCCCGGCATCAACTGGCTCATCGCTACCCTGTACGAGGCCGAGGCCTTCGGCTTCCCGCAGGAGGCCGCCGAAGCCGCCGGCTACAAGAAGGAACTGGAGATGGCCGAAGCCGGGCTGCGCGAGATGCACCGCCGTGGCATCCGGATCCTGCCCGGCGGCGACTACGGCTTCGCCTGGACCCCGCACGGCACCTACGCCCGCGACCTGCAGCACTTCGTCGAACGGCTCGGCTTCACCCCGATGGAAGCCATCATCTCCGCCACCGCCCGGGGCGGCGAGATCATGCTCCGCCCGGACGAACTGGGCAAGGTCCAGCCCGGTTACCTGGCCGACCTGATCCTCGTCGACGGCAACCCCCTGGATGACATCACCATCCTGCAGGACCACGGCAAGCTGCACTACATCATGAAGGACGGCCGGTTCCACTCCGAGCCCGGCGATCACGACGCCCCGCCCCCGGACCAGCACGAGCTCTTGTCGACCAGCACGGACGCCGCCGTCCAGCAGCGCCCCTGAGCTCTAGCGGCGAGCAGGCTCGGGCGGGCGACCTGACCGGAGCGGGGCCGGAGCCGCATCATGTGCCAATGGGCGCTCTGCGCGATTGGGGCGCTCTGCGCGATTTGGGGCGCTCCGGTCACGGAAAAGCTGGCATATAAGGCATTCCGCGCTTTAGGCGACCGGCGGCAGCGATTGCATCTCGGCTCGCAGCCAGGGGCGGCCGCGCGGCACCGCACGGCCGGTCCGCGCTCGCGCGGCTCACCACCCGGGCCGTTTTCCCGGTGGCCGCCGTCGGCAGCCTGGCCGGCTTGTCGCTGGCGGTGCCGGCCGTGACCGCGGCGGCGCCCGCCGCCGCGCACCTGACCTCCGTCAGGGTCGTTCCCGCCATCGGCCATCCGGTCCTCGGCAAGGCGCTCACGGCGCCGATCCCGACCACGCAGTGCCAGGCTCAGCTGGGCATCTCGTGCTACTCGCCGGTGCAGTACCGGGTCGCCTACGACCTGAACCCGCTGTACCAAGCTGGCATTACCGGCGCCGGCCGGGCCATCGTGATCGTCGACTCGTTCGGCTCTCCGAGCATCGCGAACGACCTGCACGTCTTCGACCAGCAGTGGGGTTTCCCCGACCCCGTCCTGCAGATCATGAAGTTCGGCAACGTGCCGCCGTTCGACCCCACCAACTCGACCATGGTCGGCTGGGCCGAGGAGACCACCCTCGACGTGGAGTACGCGCACTCCATCGCGCCCGGCGCGAAGATCGTCCTGGCCGAGACGCCGGTCGCCGAGACCGAGGGCACGACCGGCCTGCCGGAGATGATGAACGCCGAGAAGTCGCTGATCGACCAAGGCATCGGCGACGTGATCACGCAGAGCTTCGGCGCGACCGAGAACACCTTCCCCGGCTTCTCCAGCGGCAACTTCTCCAGCCTGCTCGACCTGCGGTACGCGTTCAAGGACGCACGGGCCCACGGCGTCACCGTGCTCGCCTCTTCCGGTGACGACGGGGCGACGGACGCCGAATCCGACGGGTCCACGCTGTACCCGTTCCGGGTGAACTCCTGGCCGTCCTCGGACCCGCTGGTCACGTCAGTCGGCGGTACCCAGCTCAACCTGGACAACGCCGGCAACCGGCTGTCACCCGACGTGGTGTGGAATGACGGGAACGGGGCGGGCGGAGGTGGCGTCTCGGCGGTCTTCGCGCGTCCGGCCTTCCAGAGCCTCGTGGCCAGGCAGGTCGGCCAGAAGCGCGGTACGCCGGACATCTCGATGAGCGCCTCGACCAGCGGCGCCGCCTGGTTCTACATCTCCTCCGGCGGCGTCAGCACCGGCTGGCACCTCGTCGGCGGCACCAGCGAGGCATCGCCGATATTCTCCGGCATCGTCGCGCTCGCCGATCAGGTGGCCCGCCACCGCCTCGGCTCGATCAACAACGGGCTCTATGCTCTCGGCGCGCTCAGCCTGAGCGGCAGCAGCAGTTTCGGGGTCGTGGACGTCACCTCCGGCCAGCAACGCCACGACGCCGTCCGGGTCCGCCCGGACGGCGTTGTCGTGTCCGGCCAGAAGCTGCTGCGCGCCGGGTGGCCGACTAAGGTGACCTGCTATGCGCACCCTGAACGTGGGCCTGCGGGTCAGCGATCTCGAGCGGTCACTCGCGTTCTGGGCCGCTGTCGGTTACACCGTTGTCGGGACCGTCGAAGGGACGCCGCTGGGCCGCCTGACCATGCTGCGGCTGCCGGACGACAGTTTCGTCACCATCGAGCTGGTGCACGACCCGGCGAGGGGCCCCGTCGACCCCGGCAGCGGGATCAGTCACCTGGCCGTCCAGGTCGATTCGCTGGATGCGACCCTGGCCGCCCTGGCTGCCGCGGGGATCACGGCCGAGCCGCCGGAGCTGCCCGGCGGACCGGACGGCCCGCGGACTAGCTGGATCACCGACCCGGACGGCTACCGGATCGAGCTGGTCCGGTGGCCGGCCACGCCGACGGCATCACCGAGGCCGACTTCGCGTGACGCCGTGCACTCTTAATCAGAGGCTGGCGGGCTGGCCCGCGTGGAGAATGTAAACGTCCAGCGGCACAAGAACAGCGTGACCAAGATGGCGACGGCCGGTGACTGAGACGGAACCGGGGGCATGATGCAGCACCTGCTCGAGATGAAGGTGTATGTCCCGAAGGCCCGGCGCGACCTGGTGCCGCGTCCGCGGCTGAGCGAGCGGCTGGACCGCGGGACCACGTTGAAGCTGACGCTGATCTCCGCGCCCGCTGGCTTCGGCAAGACGACGCTGCTCACCTCGTGGCTGGCGGCCAGGCCGGCCCCGGCGGGCGGCGGGCGGCGGGTGGCGTGGCTCTCGCTCGACCGGGCCGACAACGATCCCGCGACCTTCTGGACTTACGTGATCGCCGCGCTGCGGACGGCGGCACCCGGGGTCGGCGAGGCGGCGCTGGCCTTGCTGCAGGCACCGGCGCCGCCGCCGGTCGAGACGGTGCTGACCGTCCTGCTCAACGACCTGGGCACCATCGCGGGCGAGATCGTGCTGGTGCTCGACGACTACCACGTGATCGATACGGGCGAGGTGCAGGACGCGATGGCGTTCCTGCTCGGCCACCTGCCCGCGGGGCTGCACGTGGTGATCGCCAGCCGGGCCGATCCCGCGCTGCCGCTGGCCCGGCTGCGGGCCCGCGGCGAGCTGGCCGAGATCCGCGCGGCCGAGCTGCGCTTCACCGCTGATGAGGCCGCGGCCTACCTCAACGAGGTGATGGGCCTGGCGCTGACGGCGCCGGACGTGGCCGCGCTGGAGGCACGCACCGAGGGCTGGATCGCGGCGCTCCAGCTGGCGGCGCTGTCGATGCAGGGACGAGCCGACGTGGCCGGCTTCATCGCCGGCTTCGCGGGCGATGACCGCTACGTGGTGGACTACCTGGCCGAGGAGGTGCTGCAGCGTCAGCCCGACCGGGTTCAGGCCTTCCTGCTGCAGACCTCGGTCCTGGGCCGGCTGAGCGGCCCGCTGTGCGACGCGGTCACCGGGCAAGCTGACGGCAAGGCCATGCTGGCGGCGCTGGACCGGGGGAACCTGTTCCTGGTCCCGCTGGATGACCGCCGCCGGTGGTACCGCTATCACCACCTGTTCGCCGACGTGCTGCAGGCACGGCTGCTCGACGAGCAGCCCGGCCAGGTACCAGGCCTGCACCGGCGGGCCAGCGCGTGGTACCAGCACAACGGCGAGCCGGCCGCGGCCATCGGCCACGCGCTGGCCGCCCGGGATTTCCAGCGGGCGGCGGACCTGGTGGAGCTGGAGACTCCGGCCATGAGCAAGACCCGTCAGGAAGCCACGGTGCACGGCTGGCTCACGATGATTCCCGACGAGGTGATCAGCGTCAGGCCCGTGCTCAGCGTGGCCTATGCCTGGGTATTGCTGTCTATCGGCGAGTTCGGCGGTGTCGAGGACCGGCTGCGGGACGCCGAGCGGTGGCTGGGCCCCGCGGCGGATACCGGTGCGGGATCCCCGTCCCCGCCGACCGGGATGGTCGTGGCCAACGAGGAGGAATACCGCAGCCTCCCGGGGACGATCGAGCTGTACCGTTCCGCGCTGGCCCTGGCCCGGGGCGAGCCGCTCGGCACGATCAGCCACGCCCGGCGGGCGCTAGAGCTTTCGTCCGAGGAGGACCATCGCTGGCGGGCCGCGGCGTCGGGGCTCATGGGGCTCGCGTTCTGGACGACCGGGGATCTCGAGGCCGGGCACGCGGCGTACGCCGAATGCGCCGCGGGACTACGGCGGGCCGGGCACATCGCCGATATCTTCGGCTGCGCGGTGGCGCTGGCCGACATCCGGATCACGCAAGGTCGTCTCGGGGCGGCGATGCGCACGTACGAGCAGGCCTTGCAGGGTGCCTCCGAGCAGGGCGGCCCGGTCCTGCGGGGCACGGCCGACATGTATGTCGGGATGAGCGAGATCTACCGCGAGCGCGACGATCTGCCGGCCGCCACGCAGCAGCTGCTGCGCAGCCAGGAGCTGGGCGAGCATATCGGGCTGCCCCAGAACCCGTATCGCTGGCGGGTCGCGATGGCCCGGATCCGCCAGGCCGAAGGGGACCTGGACGGCGCGCTGGACCTGCTCGACGAGGCGGAGCGCGTGTACGTCGGCGACTTCTTCCCCAACGTACGGCCGGTCCCGGCGCTGCGGGCGCGAGTCTGGGTCGCGCAGGGCAGGCTCGGTGAAGCACTCGGCTGGGCGCGCGAGCAGGGCCTGTCCGTCGATGACGACCTCAGTTACCTGCGCGAGTTCGAGCACATCACGCTGGCCCGGGTGCTCCTGGCGGCGCAGGCGCAGGAGCGGGCCGCGTCCTCCGTTCACGAGGCGACCCGGCTGCTGGAGCGCCTCCGGCCGGCGGCGGAAGCAGGGGGCAGGACGGGACGCGTCATCGAGATCCTGATCCTGCAGGCGCTCGCGGGCCAGGCGCGCAGGGACGTCCCGGCCGCGCTGGCCTGCCTGGACCGGGCGGTGACGCTGGCTGAGCCCGAGGGGTACATCCGGATCTTCGCCGACGAAGGGCTGGCGCTGGCGTCCCTGCTGAGCGCCGTCGCGCGCCAGCGGACGGCCCCGAACTATGTCCGCCGGCTCCTGGCCGCGGTGCGCGAGACCGGACCGGACCGCCCCGCCGGGCAGGCCCTGATCGACCCGCTGAGCGAGCGTGAGCTCGATGTGCTCCGGCTGCTCGGAACCGACCTGAATGGCCCGGCCATCGCCCGCGAGCTCATGGTGTCCCTGAACACCGTGCGGACGCACACCAAGAACATCTACGCCAAGCTCGCCGTGACCAACCGCCGGGCGGCCGTCCGCCGGGCCGGGGAACTCGGCGTACCGCCAACCCGCGGCCGGCAGTCCTGACCCGCTGCTCCTGATCCGCGGCTCAGGTCATCACGTGAATCACCACGTGTGGTGATGCCGTCTCACCACATCGGCTCCTAGCTTTCGATTAGACCCGCGGACGTCCCCGACACCGCCGGGAAGCGAGCAAAGGAGCACCATGAGCGAGCTGCCGACCGGCCACTATGACCGCCCGGGACGGTACGAGATCCGCCTCAAGGGACGCCTCGATGCCCGGTGGACCGCCTGGTTCGACGGGCTGACCGTCACCCACGACAGCGACGGCACCACCGTCATCGGCGGCCCCGTAGCCGACCAGGCCGCGCTGCACGGACTGCTCCAGAAAACACGCGACCTGGGCCTGCCCCTGATCTCAGTCAATTACGTCAATCCCTGAAATGGAGACCGACATGACGACCACCGTCCAGACCCCAGCCGCGCGAGCGGCGGAAAAAACCCCGATGACCTCAACGAGGAAGACGGCGCTCGTCGCGGGCATCTTCTACCTGATCACCTTCGTCTCGATCCCCACCCTCGCCCTTTACGGCCCGGTGAAAAACCACCGGGACTGGGTCCTCGGCGCCGGCAGTCACACGGGCGTGCTCGTGGGCGGTTTCCTGGAGATCATCGTCGCCCTGGCCGGCATCGGCACCGCCGTCGCGCTGTACCCGGTGGTCAAGCGGCAGAGCGAGGGCTTCGCGCTCGGCTTCGTCACCTCCCGCGTCATCGAGGCCGGCCTGATCTTCACCGGTGTCCTCAGCCTGCTGTCACTGGTGACCTTGCGCCAGGACCTGGCCGGAGGTAGCGCAGCCTCGCTGGTCACCACCGCGGCGTCGCACGTCGCGACCTACAAGTGGACGTTCGTGCTCGGGCAGAACCTCATGCCGGGCATCAACGCGCTGCTGCTCGGCACCCTGCTGTACCGGTCCCGGCTGGTCCCCCGCGCCCTTCCGCTGCTCGGTCTCATCGCGGGCCCCCTGCTCATCGCCTCCGTCATCGCCACCATCTTCGGCGGCATCAAGCTGGGCTCCCCCATCCTCGCCGGGCTCCCGGTGGCGGCCTGGGAACTCTCGCTGGGGCTGTGGCTGACCGTGAAGGGCTTCCGGCCCACCGCGATCACCGCCGGAATCGACACGGCCGTCTAACCGCAGGCCACGCGGCCGGGCCCTCCACGAGGGCCCGGCCGCTGTCTGCGCGGGCCGGCTCACCGGACCCGCCGGACGGGCAGGATGGCCGCCGCCCCGACGATGGCGCAGCCTCCGGCGACCATGTACAGCACGCCGTAGCTGCCGTGGCCGATCGCCAGGATGGCGGGCGCGATCGCCGGGGCGATGGCGAAGGGCAGGGCGCCGGCGATGTTGAACACGCCGAGATCCTTGGCGGCGTGGTGCCGGTCGGGCAGCACGTCCACCACGAGGGCGAGATCGACGGCCGTATAGACGCCGAAGCCGAGTCCGCCGATGGCCATCCCGACGAGGAATCCGCTGAAGCTGGTGGCGATGGCGATCACGAAGAGCGCCAGGCCGTACACGACCGACGCGGTGAGGACGAAGATCTTCCGCCGGCCCATCCGGTCCGAGACCTTCCCGCCGAGCAGGGAAGCCGCGACGAGGACGGCGGACTGGATGAGCGTGCCCAGGAATATCTGCTCCGGCACATCGGCCTTGGCGGTACCGAGCCGGTGTATCAGGTAGTAGGCCTGGTAGGTCGCCAGGAAGGCGTAAGCCGTCACGAACAGGAAGCGGCTGGCGAAGGCCCAGGAGAAGTCCCGGTTTTTCCTCGGGTTGACGTAGAACGTGCTGGCGAACTCACGCAGCGACCATTTCGGCTTGTCGGCCGGGGCCAGCCGGCGATCGGTCAGGGTGGCCGCGAAAAGGAGAACGAAAAACCCGCCGATCGCACACGGACCCAGGAACATGGCGAGCAAGTTGCCGGTGAACAGCCTGACCAGGAACGTGCCGCTCACCGACGCGATGGGCAGGCAGACACCGAGGATGCCGGCGACCTGACCGCGCTGGACGGACGGGACCTGATCCGGCAGGACCGCCACCATCGTGGCGAGCAGCGCGTTGAAAAACAACTGGGCGATGCACCATCCGGCCAGGACGACCGGGATGCTAGGGGCGAGCGCGACGATGAGGACGCCGAGCGAACCGCCCGCCAGGCCGGTGACCATCCACGGCCGCCGCATGCCCAGCGGTGACGCGGTGCGGTCGCTCATCCGGCCGAAGAACGGATTGCCGACCATGGCCAGCAAGGCGCCGGCCCCGGCGACGAGCGCGAGGCTGTCCGGTGCCCGCTCGATCCCGACGAGCGCGTTGACCTTCAAAGCCAAGGTCACGAGCAGCGGCGCGAGGAACAGCAGGCAGGTGCTCATGTACGCCAGGGTGTACAGCGCGATGAAACCCCATCCGACCCGGTGCGCCACGGGCGTCTCAGGCATCGTGCTCTGGTAAGTAGACGTCGGCGATGACCTCGGTCCGGATCAGCAGGCCAGGTAGATGGAGGTGGCGGCCCTCACGCTACGTTGGCATCCGGAAACTGGCAATAGATTTCTAGAATCAGGATGCCGATCGGCCATACGGACACGCTGGGATAAGGGCCTGTCAGCGTGGCTCGCGGGGCCCGTCGGACGGGGGCGTCCCGGGGGTGATCAGCCCGGATTCGTAGGCCAGCACGACGGCCTGGACGCGGTCGCGCAGGCCGAGCTTGGCCAGGATCCGGCCGACGTGAACCTTCACGGTGCCCTCGGACAGGTACAAGCTGGCGGCGATCTCGCTGTTCGACATGCCCGCCGCGATGAGGGCGAAGACATCCTGCTCGCGGCGAGTGAGAGCCTGCCGCAGCTGGGCGGCGGGGTGCCCGGCGGCCGGGCCGGGCTCCGGGATGGCGGCGAACCGGTGGACGAGGCGGGTCGTGGCGGTCGGCGCGAGGACGGCGTCGCCGGCGGCGATGGTGCGGATGGCGGCGACCAGGCTGGCGGGCTGGGTGTCCTTGAGCAGGAAGCCGCTGGCGCCGGCCCGGAGCCCGGCGTAGACGTAGTCGTCGAGGTCGAAGGTGGTCAGGATCAGCACCCGGCAGGGCAGGCCGGCGGTCACGATGTCACGGGTGGCCTCGATGCCGTCGTGGCCGGGCATCCGGACGTCCATGAGCACCACGTCGGGACGCAGCGCGGAGCACATGGAGACGGCGGTCGTCCCGTCGGCGGCCTCGCCGGCCACCTCGATATCGTCTTCGGCCTCGAGCACCAGGCGGAAGCCCATCCGGATGAAGGGGTGGTCGTCGACCAGGAGCACGCTGATCACGGCGGCACCGGCACACCGGAATGGAGCAGGGCCGTGACCCGCCAGCCCCGCGGCTGGCACGGGCCGCAGGCCAGTTCGCCGTCGAACGCGCCGACGCGTTCGGCCATCCCGGTCAGGCCGCCGCCGGGCGCGCGGGGCACCCCGGCGCTGCCGACGCCGTCGTCGGTGACCTCGACGCGTACCTCGTCCGGTTCGAGCCGCAGCCGGACGGCCGCGCTCGCGCCCGGGCCCGCGTGCTTCATGGTGTTCGTCAGGGCTTCCTGGACGAGCCGGAAGATGACCAGCTGCACCCCGGGCGGCGTGTCCCCGGGCGGCCCGCTGCGCTCGTACCGGACCGGCAGCCCGGCCGCCCGGACCCGGGTGAACAGGCCATCGAGGTCGGACAGGCCCGGAAGCGGCTGCCGCAGTTCCAGGCCGCCGCCCTCGGTCCGCAAGATGCCGAGCAGGCGGCGGGTCTCGGCGAGGGCCTCCCGGGCGGTGCTCGACACGCCCCGGATCGCGTCGCAGGCCTGGGCGGGAGCGCGGTTGACGGCGGCCAGGGCCCCGTCGGACAGCGCCACGATGACGGTGAGGTGGTGAGCCACGCTGTCGTGCATCTCCCGGGCGATGCGGGCCCGCTCGACCGCGGCCGCCAGCGCGCTGGTCTGGTCGTGCTCGCGTTCAAGCCGCCGGGCCCGGTCGCGCAGCTCGGCCAGGTAGGCCCGGCGGGTGCTCACGTACAGGCCCGCGACCAGGACCGCCGCGATCGCGACGATCTCGTAGATCACGGCCAGCCAGCCGTCATGCCAGCCGCCCTGGCCGGCCGCGGGGGCCTCGGCCGCCACCGCGAGCCCGGCCGCGACGAGGGCCGTGGTCCGGCTCAGCGTGACCGCGACGGTGTACAGGCCGATGCCCAGCGCGACCGGGAAAAGCTCGCCCCGGCCCGGCCACTGCGCCAGCACCGCCGCCATCACGACCAAGACGGCGAACACCGGGCCGGGCCAGACCCGGCGCAGCGGCAGCACCAGGAGGGTCAGGACCGCGACGACCAGGCCGGCCGCCAGCGGCAGACGCGCCGGGTGCGCCGTCTGGGCGAAGGAAAACGTCCCGAACGACGTCAGCGCGGCGAACAGGGCGCACCCGACGTCGAAAGCCACCGAACGCGGCGGCCGCGTTCTTGGGTTCTCGACCGCTGTCCAGAAGGACATGCCTCTATCCTCGCAGCCTTTCGGTGTTCTCAGGCGTCGCGGCGGCGCAGCCGCCAGGCGGCCAGGCCGATCAGCACCACCGCGTACCCGCACAGGAGCGCGAACCCGGTCCACGGGCTGAGCTGATGCCCGCCGAACAGCTTGCCGGCCCCCCAGATGGTCCCGCCGGCGTTGGACGGCAGGTATGGCGCGAACCCCTTGATGTTCTGCGGCAGGTAGGTCGCGACGAGCGGCACCACGAGGAACACCGCGGCGAACACCGACAGGCCGGCCGCGGTCCGGCGGAGCAGGGCGCCCAGGGCCACGCCGGTCAGGGCGATGACGGTCAGGTACAGCGATGCGCCGACCACCTCGCGCAGCACGCCCGGCTGGGTCAGCGAGAAGGCCGACCCGCCTCGCGAGGACTCCAGGGCTGACGCCACGAAGAACTCGGCCACCGCGGCCAGCAGGCTCAGCGGCAGCATCAGGGCCGCCAGGACGATCAGCTTGGCCCAGAGCACGGGCAGCCGCGCGGGCACCACGGCCAGCGTGGCGCGGATCATCCCGGTGGCGTACTCGCCGCTGAACGCCAGCACGCCGAGCACGCCGAGGACCAGCTGGGCGAACAGGATGCCGACCAGGCTGATCGTCACCCCGCCGGCGGCGGTATCGGACGCCGAGATCTTGTACGGCGCTCCGGATCCCGCGATCGCGGCTCCCAGGCCGACGATCAGCACGACCGCGACCAGCGCGCACCACCAGGTCGAGCGCAGCGCCCGCAGCTTCGTCCACTCGGCGCGGACGACGCGTACCTGGGTGACCGGTCCCGCTACGGTGACCGGTGCAGGCGCGAGCCCGGTCTGGATGACGGCGCTCATCGCGTCGCTCCGGCGTGGTACTCGACGCTGTCCTGGGTCACTTGCATGAAGGCCTCCTCGAGCGAAGCATGAGCGGGGGTGAGCTCGTAGACGGGCAGGTGAGCCCGCCAGGCGGCCGCCCCGATCTGCTCGGCGGTGATACCGGACACGTGCAGCCGGTCCGTCCCGTCATTGACCACGGTGACGCCGGGCGCGGCCAGCACCTGGCCCAGCCGCGCCGTTTCCGGGGTGCGGACCAGCACGCCGCCCGCGGCGGCGTGGCCGGTGAAGTCCTCGACGCTGGCCTCGCTGATGAGCCGGCCGCGGCCCAGCACCACCAGCCGGGTCGCCGTCTGCGCCATCTCGCTCATCAGGTGGGAGGAGACGAAAACCGTCCGCCCCTCCGCCGCCAGCGACCTGAGCAGCAGCCGGATCCACCGCACGCCGTCCGGGTCCAGGCCGTTGACCGGCTCATCCAGCACCACCGTCCGCGGCTGGCCCAGCAGCGCCGCGGCCACGCCCAGCCGCTGCCCCATGCCCAGGGAGAAGCCCCCGGCCCGGGTGCCCGCGACCTCGCCCAGCCCGGCCAGCTCGATCACCTCATCCACCCGGCGGCGGCCGATCCCGGCCGTCCGGGCCAGCGCCAGCAGGTTGCCCCGGGCCGACAGCCCGGGATGCACGGACCTCGCGTCCAGCAAGATGCCGAGCTCGGCCATCGGGACGGCCGCCCCGGGATAATGCTTGCCGTTGACGCGCACCGACCCGCTGGTCGGCCGGTCCAGGCCAGCGATCATCCGCATCGTGGTGGATTTGCCCGCCCCGTTCGGCCCGAGGAAACCGGTGACAACGCCCGGCTCCACGACGAAGCTCAGCCCGTCGACAGCCGTCTTGTCCCCGTACCGTTTGGTCAGGCCATCAATCTCGATCATGTTGCGTCCCTTCACAGGTCACTGCGTATGAAAGGGACGCTACGGACCGCGCGATCCGGAGCCATCTATCCCGGGGCCGCACCTTTCCGGCCGCCTATGCCGACAGGCATAGGCCCAACGGCGGGATCGATGAATGCCGGCGGCCCGGGTGCGGACAGGTCCCGAGCGACCGACCTACGCAAATGCGCTCCGGGGCAGGTACCGGAAGATAACCTGCCCGGGTCCTGCCGTGGGCGATCGCACCATACGTCGCTGTCGAATGTGAAAACGTGAACCACGTCTCAGCCGGCGCCAGGCGTCTGGTCACACCCGCCCCTGGAACCCCGCCGACCTCGCATTTCTAGGTGCAACCCTTCGTGATCATGAGAAACCCAGTTGTGGCACCGATCTCCGCGATCTTCCAGGGCGCTGAGGGGCCGTGGCGCTAACCACGCCAACGCCCGGCATGGGTCCGCGCATCGTGTGCCACTACTTTCACAGCGTCCATGACCGTCGACCGTAACCCGCGGGTAAGCGAGGGGTCCCGAATGGGAAACCGGGCATGAAACCCGGGTTCCACCGCGTTCGAACGCGCTGGAATCCCGGTTTCATGATGGTCAGCTCGGCCTGGCGATGGCGGCAGGAACCACCTGCATCTCACAGGTCACACAGGTTGTCGGAAGTCAGCAAGCTCAACGCTCCCTGACCTGCTCAGCGGGTCCGCCTGGCTGCTACCCGCCCTCGAATCCAGGCCAGGGGTGCGCCCAGCCACTTCGCGGGCCTCCTGGGGATGCCGCGTTACTGGTCGCGGGCCAGGCGGGCGGCGATGTCGGCGCGCAGGGCCTTCTTGTCGATCTTGCCGACCTTGGTGGCGGGCAGTTCGGGCACGAGGACGAGCCGCTCGGGCCACTTGAACCGGGCGACCTCGGCCCTGGTCATCGCGGCGCGCACGTCACCGAGGGTCAGCGCGGCGCCGGGTACCAGCACGGCGTAGACGCAGACCCGCTCGCCGAGCTCGGGGTCGGCCATGGCGACGGCGGCGGCCTGGGCGACCTGCGGGAGCTGGTAAAGGAGGTTCTCGACCTCCTCGGCGCTGATCTTCTCCCCGCCCCGGTTGATCATGTCCTTGTCCCGGCCCTCGACGACGAGGTTGCCGTCCGGCCGGCGGCGGACGATGTCGCCGCTGCGGTACCAGCCGTCGGCGGTGAAGGCGCGCGCGTTCTGCTCCGCGGCCCGGTAGTACCCGCGCGGCGTGTACGGGCCGCGGGTGAGCAGCGAGCCCGGCTCGCCCTCGGGGACATCGCGGTCGAGCTCGTCGACGAGCCGGACCTCGTCCCCCGCGCTGAGCGGCCGGCCCTGGGTGGTGCAGATGACGTCGGGCGGGTCGTCCAGGCGGGTGTAGTTCAGCAGCCCCTCGGCCATGCCGAACACCTGCTGCAGGGTGCAGCCGAGGACCGGCTGGACCTGGCGGGCCAGCTCGTCGGCCAGCCGCGCGCCGCCCACCTGCAGCAGCGTGAGCGTGCGGAGCGGGCTGGCGCCGTGCTCGCGGGCGTGCCTGATCCACCGTTGCGCGACGGCGGGCACGGCGGCGGTGACGGTGACCCGTTCGGCCTCGATGACGGCAAAGGACCGTTCCGGCTCGGGCGAGCCCAGCAGGACGACGCGGCCGCCGGACAGCCAGGTGCCGAGGATGCCCGGGCAGGCCAGCGGGAAGTTGTGCGAAGCCGGCAGCGCGGTCAGGTACGCCGTGTCCGGCCCGAGCCGGCAGAGCGCGGCGCTGGCGCGCGCGTTGCAGGCGTAGTCGTCGTGGGTCCGCGCGATGAGCTTGGGCAGGCCGGTGGTGCCGCCGGAGAGCAGGAACAGCGCGACCTCGCGGCTGCCGGGCGGGTCGGCGTCCCACCGCCGCCGGGCGGCGAGGCCGTCCGGTTCCGGCGGCTCGGCGCACAGCCCGGTCAGGTTGGTGCTTCCCGTTCGGAGGGTCTCGCTCGTGGTCAGCACGACCCGGAGCGTCGGGCAGCCGGCGACCAGTTCGGCCGCCAGCTGCTGGTGGTCGAAGCCGCGCACCGGGCCGGGAACGGCGATGGCCGCCGCCTCGCTGTGATCGACCAGGTAGGCCAGCTCGTGCCGGCGGTGCGCGGGCAGCGCCATGACCGGGATGATCCCGGCGCGCAGGCAGCCGAGCAGCAGGACGGTGAACTCCCAGCAGTTCGGCAGCTGGATCACGATGCGGTCACCGCGGCGCAGGCCGAGGTCGCCGGTGAGCCTCACGGCGAGGGCGTCGGCCCGGGCGGTCAGCGACCGGTAGGTCAGCCGGACCGTGCCGTCGATCACCGCGGTCGCATCGAGCCGGGCGGCGGCCGCGCTCCACAGCTCGGTGCCGAGGGCGCGGCCCTGCCACCAGCCGCGAGCCACGTACTGCCGGACCGCCGCTTCCGGCCAGGGCACGGTGCCCGCGGCGACCGGGGTGACGGCAGGTGCGTCAGGCATGGGCGGCGACCAGGTCGGCGCGGCCGGACAGGACCGCGGTGATGGCGGCGTCGGCGTCGCCGTCCTCAATAAGCAGGGCGGGGGTGCCGTGTCCGAGCCGGGCTTGCTCGCAGATCAGGCGGCGGGTCAGCGCGGTGCCGCCGCGGACCGCGACCAGGGCCGCCCCGAGGCCGGCGCCAGCGGCGACGGCCTCGAGCGCGGGCGCGAGGTCCGCCTCGGTCTCCGGGGCGGTGATGGCCAGCGCCCACGGCCCGGACCCGGCCGGGCTCGCGCGCAGCGGCAGCCGGTCCTCGCCCAGGCGGACCGCGCCGTCCTCGAGGGTGACCACGCGGCCGGGCACGGCATGGCCGGCGATCGGCAGCGCGCTGTCGAGCGGGGTGGCTCCGAGCGCGGACTTCCACCGGGCGTGCGTGGCCTCGACGAAGTCGGGGTCACGGCGGCGCAGCTTGCCGTCGGTCAGCGACCGGGTGAAGAAGTGGTAGGCGAACTGCCAGCCCGGGAGCGCGTCGTGGGAACGGCCGAAGTGCTCCCACCAGGACAGGCTCGGCCGGGCGGAGTCCTGGATCTTCGCCACCTGCGGCTGGCGCGTGAGCTCGTACTCGGCCAGGGCGGCGTCGAGGTCAGCCGGGCGGGCGGTGATCGCCGCCGCCAGGGCGATCGCGTCCTCCATCGCCATCTTGGTGCCGGAGCCGACGGAGAAGTGCGCGGTGTGCGCGGCGTCGCCGAGCAGGGCGATGGCCGTGCCGCCGTCCCGGTGCCGCCACCGCCGCGCGCGGTGGGTGCGGAAGTTGCCCCAGCGGGAGTTGTTCACCAGCAGCGGATGGCCGTCGAGCGGCCCGGCGAACAGCTGCTGCAGGTAGGCGCGGCTCTTCTCGTCGCTCGGGCCCGGCGGCTGGGTGACGTCGAACGCGTCGAGGCCGGCCGCGGCCCAGGACGGCTCGTCGGTCTCGACGATGAAGGTCGAGACGCCGTTGCCGATCGGGTAGCCGTGCACCGCGAACACGCCGTGCGGGCCCCGCTCGTGGACGAACGTCAGCCCCTCGAACGGATAGGTCGTACCGAGCCAGATGAACTTCGCGGTCGCGGTCTCGACCGTGGGCCCGAACACGTCGCGGTAGCGCTCGCGGATCCGGGAGTTCGCCCCGTCGGCGGCGACGACGAGGTCGTAACCGGCGGCGGCGATATCGCCCGCCGGCGCTTCGGCGGAAAACCGGACGTCGACGCCCTCGCCCGCGGCCTGCCGTTGCAACAGGGAGAGCAGCAGCCTGCGCTCGACCGCGGCCATGCCGTTGCCGCCGCAGCGGTGGCGTTCGCCGTGCAGCCGCACCTCGATGGCGTCCCAGTGCACGCCGTGCTCGGTCAGCGCGGTCCGCAGCACCGGATCGGCGGCGTGGATCCCGGCCAGGGTGGCGTCGGAGAACACCACGCCGAACCCGAACGTGTCCTGCGCCCGGTTGCGCTCGAACACCGTCACCTCGTGCGCCGGGTCCGAGCGCTTGATCAGTGTCGCGGCGAACAGGCCGCCCGGCCCGCCGCCGACCACCGCGACCCGCATGATCACTCCTTCATGCCTGAAGATAGGCCAGCACGGCGAGGACGCGGCGGCTGCTCTCCGGCGACTCGACGATGCCGAGCTTGGCGAACACGCTGCTCACGTGGGATTCTACGGTCCGGCGGGGAAATGACCAGCTGGCGGGGGCCAGCGTCTGCGGTGAGCGGCAACCGTCCGTGTCCTCGCGGGGACGATTCCCGTGGCCGCACGGATCCTGGCCGTCGTCAGCCCGCCGGGCGGGCCGACCCGTATCGGCGCGGAGATACCAGCGTGCTGACGCGGTACGCTCCACTGGTATTGACCACCGGGTCACGAGGCCTCTAAGCTGGGCCCATCAAGGCCAGACCACCCTGCCTGGGAGCACGTCCATGCTGTTGCTGACCGCTGTACCAGGACCGGCCGGCGGTCACCGGCCAGGCTGGTGACCCGGCCTGCCGACTGGCTGGGCGCCGTGGACGTGGGCGGGACGCACCTGCGGACCGCGCTGGCCGGCCCGGACGGCCGCCTCGCGTCCCGGTCCCGGACCCGGATCCGCCCGCTTGACGAGATCAGCCAGGTCGGGGACGCGATCCGGGCTCTGGTGGCCGATCATCGGGTGCCCCGGGTCGTGGTGGGGATGCCGGGCCGGATCGACCGCCGCACCGGACGGCTGGAGCAGGCCAGGAACTTGCCCATCGCCTGGATCGCCGGGCTCACCGCCGGACGGCTGAGCGAACGGGCCGGGTGCGAGGTCGTGCTGGCCGGCGACGCGGAGCTGGCCGTGATCGGCGAGGCCTGGTTCGGGGCCGGGACCCGGACCGGGGACACCGCCTACCTGACCCTGTCTACCGGCGTGGGCTTCGCGGCCACGAGCCGGGGCCGCCTGCTGGCCGGCCACCGGACCGGTTTCCAGCTGGGCTTCATCCGGCCGGACGGCCCCGGGCAGCCGCTGCTGGACAGCCTGGCCTCCGGTCAGCAGCTGGCCGCGCTGGCCCGGGAGACAGGCCGGGCCGAGCTGACCGTCCAGCAGCTGCTCGAGCTCGTCGACGCGGGCGACCCGCAAGCCCGGCTGACCTGGGCCCGGATCGTGCGCTACGGCGCCTGGGCGGCCCTGGCCGCGTGCCACGCGGTCAACCCGGACGTGCTGGTCATCGGGGGCGGACTGAGTACCGCCGGCGACCGCCTGCTGCAGCCGCTGACCGAGGCCGTGCAGGCCGAGCTGGCCACCGGGAGCGGCCTGGTGGTCGAGATCCGCCGGTCCGCGCTGGGTGACGACGCCGCGCTGGCCGGGGCGGCGGCGTTCGCGGCCGCCACCGGATCGGACAAACACGAAGGTGAGGGAATGTGCCTGAGGGACCGGTGAAGTACCTGGACGCGCTCGAGGTCCAGGCGGCCAACGTCACGAGCGTGGCCCGGGCGATGGCGGAGGTGCTGGACCGCACGCCGCCGCCCGGGCCGCGTCGGCCGGTCCTGATCGGCATGGGCGCCAGCTACGCGGCTCTCGGTGCCGCCGAGCGCGTGCTGCGCGCTCACGGCGGGCCGGCTCTGCGCGTGGTGGCCAGCGACTTCGACCGGGTCACGTTCGAGGTCAGCGACCTGGTGGTCGCGCTGTCGCAGTCGGGCAAGAGCAAAGAGACGATCGAGGCGGTCCGGAGCACGGACGTCCCCACGCTGGCCGTGGTCAACATCCCCGGCTCCCCGCTCGCGCAGGCGTGTACGAGCACGCTGGCCTTCGGCCCGGTGCCGGACAGCCTGGCCTCCACGGTCGGCTATACCGGCTCGCTGGTCGCGATGGGCATGCTGACCGACACCTGGACCACTGGGCGGCCCAGCCCGGACTGGCTGTCGCTGGGCGAGCGGATCGCCGAGTTCCGGTCCGGGGCGGCCCAGCTGGTGGCGGACCTGACCGGCGCCCTGGCCGGGCACAGCTCGGTGGACGTGATCGGCTCCGGCGGCTACACCGGGGCGGCCGAGGCCGGCGCGCTGCTGCTGCGGGAGACCAGCACCATGCCCACGGCCGCGTTCACCGGACGCCAGTACCTGCACGGTCCGATGGAGGCCTGGCCCGGCGTCGGGCACGTGGTCATCGGCCGGACCGACACCGCCCTGGTGGCCGCGCCGCTGGCCGAGCGGGGGCACCCGGTTATCATTGTGTCCGCCGTGGCCGACCAGGCCTGGACGCAGCCCAACGTCTGGGTCATCACCCTGCCGGCCCGCTCGCTGCCCGAGGAATACGTGTTCACCGCGATCCTGCTCCAGGACGTCGCGGCGGCCCTGTCGACGGCGCGGTCCACTGACCCGGACTACTTCGGATTCATCAGCCCCGACACCAAGGTCGAGGCGGCGGCGCCATGAGGCGGCCGCCGTCGCCGGGCGGCCCCCACCAGCGCCGGAGATACCCATGGCAGCGTTGCACCAGCAGGTGACCGAGACCATCCGCGGGCGGATCCGCTCCGGTGTCCTGCGGCCGGGCAGCCGGGTCCCCGGTGAGCGGGCGCTGGCCACCGAGCTCGGGGTGAGCCGGGTGACGCTGCGCCAGGCCCTGCGCACCCTGGAACTCGAGGGCCTGCTCAAGGCCGAGGGCGGAGCGCGCTGGGTCCCGCCGGACAGCGGCGGCTCGCCGGTCGAGGAGGGCACCACCGGCCTGGTCAGCTTCACCGACCTGGGGCTCGCGCACGGCCGCACGGTGTCGGCCACCGTGCTCAAGCTGGTCACCCGCCCGACCGACGTGGACGAGGCCGAGCTGCTGCGGCTGGCGCCGGGCGCGCCGGCGCACGAGCTGGTCCGGTCGCGGTCCCTGGACGGCATCCCGATCCTGGTCGACCACAGCCTCATCCCGGCCGCGCTGACCCCCGGCCTGGACCGGCTGGACTTCCGGACCGAGTCCTTGTACCGGGTGCTGGCCACGCAGTACGAGTGCGCGCCGGTACGGGCCGAGCTGGCGATCGAGAGCCGCACGGTGCAGCCGGGGTACGCCGCCCACCTGGGCCTGGACGACCACGGGCCGGTGCTGGAGATCCAGCAGGTGACCTTCGATGCGGCCGGGCGGACCGTGCAGTGGTGCCGGAGCGTGTACCGGGGCGACCGGTACAAGTTCCGGGCCGTGCTGGAGGCCGACGGCGGCATCCAGCTGACCCGCCGGACCGCAGCCGAGACCGGCCGCCGGCCGACGTTCTGACGTAGGCCGCGTTCGAGAGGCCGGCGTTCTGAGAGACCGAATCACTGGGGAGAGACGTATGCGGCTGGGCGTGGCGGGAGCGGTCATCGCGGGCGGCCTGGTGGCCGGCGACGTGGAAATCCAGGACGGGGTGATCACCCGGGCCGGGATCAGCCCGGCCGGACCCGGAGCGTCCGGGTACGCGCTCCCGGGCCTGATCGACCTGCAGGTCAACGGCTACGGCGGCGTCGACTTCAACGAGGCCGGGCCCGACGATTTCCTGATCGCGCTGCGGGCGCTGAAGCGCGACGGCGTGTTCGCCGTGCAGCCCACGATCATCACCGACTCGGTGGAGAACGTGGTGCGGCAGCTGAAGGCCATCGACGCGGTGCGCACCGACCCGGCGGCCGCGTGCCGGATCGTCGGGGTGCACGCCGAGGGGCCGTTCCTGTCCCCGCACCACCGGGGGGTGCACCGGACGGAGTACCTGCGCGCCCCGGACCGGGCCATCGTCGAGGCGTTCCTGGCGGCTGGCCCGCTGCGGACGATCACCATCGCGCCCGAACTCGACCGCGCGGCCGAGGTGACCGCCTGGTGCGCCCGGCAGGGACTGATCGTGCAGGCCGGCCACTCCGGGGCCAGCGTCGAGCAGGCCCACGCGCTGTTCGACCGCGGCGCCCGGGCGGTGACCCACCTGTTCAACGGGATGGCCGACTTCCGGCGGCGCGACCCGGGCCTGCCCGGGGTCGCGCTGACCCGGCCCGACGTGCAGATCCAGCTGATCGCCGACCACGTGCACAACGCCCCCGAAGTCGTCCAGGTCGCGCTGGCCGTGGCCGAGGCCCGGACCATGCTGGTCACCGACGCCTCGGCCGCGGCCGGGGCTACCGACGGGGTGACCACGGTGGGCGGCGTCGAGCTCGTCGTCACCGACGGCGTGCCCCGGCTTCCCGACGGGACGCTGGCCGGCAGCACGGTCACGCTGGCCCAGCAGGTGGGCAAGCTGGTCCGGGCCGGATGGCCGGTGGACCGGGCCGTCAACCTGGCCAGCCGGCGCCCGGCCGAGTTCTTCGGCCTGCCCGGCGCCGGGACCCTGCGGGTGGGCGGCCCGGCCGACCTGATCACCGTGGACGAGAACATCGACATCGTGGCCGTGCTGGAGGCCGGCCGCGAGATCAGCCGAGGCTGAACCCGGCCCGTCCGGGGGGGTGGAACGGGCCGGGCCAGCCGGTCAGCGGGACGCGACGACGCTGGCGCGGAGCAGTTGCCGCTGGGAGGCGATGAACAGCGCCACCACCGGCAGGCTCACGATCACCACGGCCGCGGCCAGGATCGTGTAGGCGCTCACGTTCGCGCCGTAGAAGTTGTAGACGCCCCGGGTCACCGGGAACAGCCCGGGGTCGGCCAGGAACACGACCGGGCCGATGATGTCGTTCCACACCTGCAGCAGCGAGTACAGGAACGCGATCACGATGGACGGCCAGGCCAGCGGGGCCACGATCCGCGCCAGGTAGCGCAGGTAGCTGCAGCCCTCCAGGTAGGCCGCCTCGTCCAGGTCCTCCGGCACCGACATCACGAACGCGGTGAGCAAGATGACGCCGAGCGGCAGGCCCGGCTCCACGTGCAGCAGGATGTACCCGATCCGGCTGTTGTACAGGTCCAGCCGCTGGGCCTCGATGAACAGCGGGATCACCGGCAGCGGGATGCACACCCCGATGACGAACGTCCGGTAGATGAACGTGGACCCGCGGATCAGCCGCCGGGCGACCGGGAACGCGATCAGCAGGCTGAGCGCCACCGAGATGGCCGCCGCCACCACCGAGTACAGGATCGTGTTGAGCACCTGCGGGCCCAGGTCGCCCTGGGTCCAGGCGGCGCTGAAGTTGGAGAACGTCGGCGAGGTCGGCGGGGTCAGCGGGCTGCGGACGAAGTGCCCCTGCGACTCGAAGGAGATCATCACCACGTACGCGACCGGGATCGCGAACAGCAGCGCGATCAAGATCCCGATGGTGATCCGCCAGGTCCGGCGCGGGTTGCGCAGCTGGAAGCCGGGACGGGGCGGCGCGCTGCGCGGCTTGGCCGGACGGGTAGCGTAGCCGGTGCTGCTCAAGCCAGGAGCCTCCGCTCTCGATGCTGCAGGAAGGCCACCAGCGGCAGCGCCACGATGATGGCCAGGAGCAGCAGGATCACGCTCATCGAAGCGCCCAGGCCGAGATCGGCCGTGTTGCCGAACGCCGTGTTGAAGGCCAGGATGCCCAGGGTGTTGGTGCCGAACTGCCCGTCGGTCAGGATGTAGATCAGGTTGTACGTGGTCAGCGACCCGATCACCGCGAAGGTGACGTTCACCGTGACCACCGGGGCCAGCAGCGGCCAGGTCAGCCGGCGGAACCGCTGCCAGCCGGTAACCCCGTCTATCGCGGCCGCCTCGAAGATCTCGGCCGGGATCGCCTTCAGGCCGCCGATGAACACGATCATGGTGAAGCCCAGGTTCTGCCACACCTGGACCAAGATGGTCAGCGGCATGGCCAGGCTGCCGGAGCCGAAGAAGGCCGAGTGGATGCCGGCGTGGCCGACGATGGCCTGGATGGGCCCGGACTGCGGATCGAACAGCAGCAGCCAGACGATGCCGACCACGGTGACGCCGAGGACGATGGGCAAAAAGGCCAGGATGCGCAGCAGCGCCGCGGTCCGGCTGGTGCCCTGCAGCCGGTGGGCCAGGGCCAGGGCGATGGCGTTCTGCACCACGGTCACGCCGACGACGAAGTACAGCGAGTCCCCCAGGCTGGCGACGAAGCCGGGCCACTGGGTGGTGAACAGCGTCGTGTAGTTGTCCAGCCCGGTGAACGAGGTGGATGCCCCGGCCAGGCCGGAGTAGTCGGTCAGCGAGATGACGATGTTGGCCACCGCCGGGGCGATCCCGAACACCAGGAAGAAGGCCAGCCCGAGGGCCACGCCGAGCCACATGACGAGCCGTGACGGGCGAGACAGCAGGCGGGCCTTGCTCGTCATTCCTGACGTCTGGGCCATAGGCGCTCCTTAGCCAAGCGGTGGGCCACGATTATCCCGGCCCGGGGCGCAGGCCCCGGGCCGGGGAGTCGCTATCGGCGGATCAGCCTGTCTTCCAGTCCGACTGGTACATCGCCACCGCCTGCTGCGGGGTCTTCGAGCCGGCCATCACCGCCTCCTGGACCAGCGGCCACTGGGTGGCGGTGTCCGAGAAACCCTGGTCGGCCGACAGGGCCGGCAGGATGTCGCCGGGGTTGAAGCCCTGGCCGAACAGCGGGCCGAGCACCTTGGAGCTGAAGCTCGAGTACGGGCCGCCGGACTTCATGATCGGCGAGATGCCGGTCATGTTGACGTACTGCTTGTAGATGTCCGAGCTGGCGAAGAACGCCATCCACTTCAGGGCCAGCGCCTTGTCCGGGGCCTTGTTCAGCACCTCGAAGGTCAGGTCCTGGTTGGCGACCGGCTGGTTGAGGCTGGGGTCGTTGCTGCCCGGCAGGGCGAAGCTGCCGACAGCCATGGTGGGGTTGGCCTTCTGCACGCTGGTCAGGTCCCAGGAGCCGTCGAGCAGCATCGGGGCCTTGTTCTGGGCGAACGCGTTCGGCATGTCCTGCCAGGCGGCGCCGGTGTAGGACGGCTCCAGGTACTTGGCGAGCTGCTGCTCACGCTGGAGGACCTGGATCATCTGCGGGCTGTTCCACTTCAGGTCGCCCTTCTCCAGGGCCTGGGCCAGGGTCTCCCCGCTGGCCGAGGGCGCCCACAGCGAGTTCATGAACGGCTCGGCGAGGAACCGGGTCACGTACACGCTGGCGCCGCTGCCCAGTCCGAGCCACAGCGGGCTGCTGACGCCCTTGGACTTCAGCGTGTTCATCAAGGTGATGAACTGGTCCCAGGTCTTCGGCGGGGTCACGCCGTACTTGGTGAAGTCCGCCTTGTTGTAGAACACCAGCTCCTGGTAGACGCCGGAGAGCAGGCCGACCAGCTTGCCGTTGTAGGTCTCGGCCTTGGTCGCGGCGTCGTTCAGGTTCTTGGCCCAGGGCTGGGTGCTCAGGTCGGCGAAGACGTTGTTGGTCGACCAGAACTGGGTCGGCGTCTCGTTCTTCCTGGTCGGGTTCAGCGGCAGCGGCTGGAGCTGGTCCACCGTGGTGACGATGTCCGCGCTGCTGGAGTTGACCGACGTCTGCAGCAGGTTGGCGTAGCCGGTGGCCACGTTGACCGCCGTCTGCAGCTGGACCTTGATCTTCGGGTACTTCTGCTCGAATTCCTTGTTGATGGCGGTCAGGGCGCTGACGGCCGGCGGGTTCACCCAGGTGATGATCTTGAGGGTGCCGCTGTCGGCGTTGCTGCTGCTGCCGCCTCCGCTGCTGCCGCTGGAACTGCACCCGGCCAGCGCGATGGCGCCGAGCGTGGTGACGGCTGCGAATCCCGCTACCGCTCGCCGGCGTCTGGACCGGTGGAGGGTTCTGCTCAACCGCATGAGCGTGACCTTTCTGCGAGCAGGGGTGAGCACGACAGGCCACGGCCGGCCTGCTAGAGCGAAGACCCTGCGTAAACGAGGGATGGCCGGAGCCTAAGCCACCTGCGAACCGATGGTCAATACCACTGGTAAAAATGCAACACGCCCGTCATCAGAACGGGAACAGCGCGGCCGCGGTCCTCTCGGTCAGCGGGGCCGCGTACTCCGACACCTCGAACGCCTCGGCGTGCTGGACGGCCGTCCCGGTTTCCGCGCCGTACCGGGCGACCAGGGCCGCGCGGTACCGGTCGGCCACCTCGCGGGCGGCCGTGATCACCCGCTGATCGGCGTAGGCTCGCCGCCCGGTGTCGTCGTCCGGCATCTCGCCGGCGTAGCCGCCGATCCACGGCAGCCACTCCAGCACCTGGGACTCGTGCGCGCGCACGGCGGCGAGCTTGGCCGCCAGTACCGGGCCGATGTCCACCACCAGGTCGGGCCGCAGCGGCTCGGGCCGGGTGAAGCGGTCGTCCATGAACAGCACCACCGGGTCACGGTCCGGGACTGGTACCAGCGGGACGATGTTCGGCACCTTGAGCAGGTAGCAGGCGTCCTGGACGATGACCCCGGTGTAGCGGTGGTCGGGGTGATAGTCGTTGGTCCGGGGGCAGACGATGACGTCCGGCCGGAACAGCCTGATCTCCCGGATCACCCGGAACCGGTTCTCCAGCGTCGGCATCAGCATCCCGTCGGCGTTGTCCAGGATCACCGAGTCGGCGCCGGCCGCCCGCGCGCCGGCCGCGGCCTCGGCCCGGCGCCGGCGGACCAGCGGCTCCCCCGCCAGCTCGTGGTGCCCGGCGCTGCCGTCGGTCAGGGCGACGAAACGGGCCTGGCCGCCCGCCCGGGTCCACAGCGCGGCCAGCCCGGACGAGGAGATCTCGCAGTCGTCCGGGTGGGCGCCGAAGCACAGCAGGCGGGGGCCGCGGTCCTGGTCAGGTTCCATGTCCGCTCCTCGTTTCTTCCAGGATTCTTCAGTCGTCAGCGTCAGTCATAGACGGACCGAACGGGGTGGGCAACCGCCCGCCCCGGCTCACCGCGACGGGCCGGGCGCCCAGCGCGGTCCAGGTGGCCAGCGCCACCGCCACCATGGCCAGCCCGGCCAGCGAGAAGCCGGCCCGCGGGCTGACCGCGGACACCAGCGCGATGAGCAGGCCGGTGACCGGGTAGCTGCCGGGCAGCGCCATCGTCCAGATGCCCATGATCCGGCCCCGCAGCCGAGGCCCGGAACGCAGCTGGACCAGCGTGCTGGCCGCCGCGATCAGCCAGATGGACAAGAAGCCGGACAGGGCCAGGCCCACGAAGGCCCCGAACGTCACCGGGCTCAGCGCGGTGGCCACCACGGCCAGCCCGGTGAGCAGGGTCAGGACGCGCAGGCGGCGGCCGTCCGGTTCCCCGCCCGCGCCGGCCGCCACCAGCGCGCCGGGCAGCGCGCCGAGCCCGAACGCGGCCATCAGCGCGCCGTAGCCGCCGCCGCCCAGGTGCAGGGCGCGGCTGGCGAACGGCGGGGCCGACACGCTCAGGTCGAACAGCATGGCGCCCGCCAGCGCGATCAGGACGCAGGAACGGATCTCGGGATGGCGCCGGACCAGCCGCAGGCCCTCGAGCAGCCCGGATCCCGGCCGCCCCGTACGACGCGCCGGCCGGGAGCTGGCGTCCCGGAGGCTGGCGTCCCGGAGGCTGGCGTCCCGGGAGCTGGCGTCCCGGGAGCTGGCGTCGCGGGGGTCCGGGCCGGAAGAACCACAGCATCCACAGCATGGGCAGGTAGGACGCCGCGTTGAAGACGAAGCACGGGCCGGTCCCCACGGCCGCGAGCAAGATCCCGCCCACGGCCGGGCCGAGCACGCGGGCCGCGTTGATGACCACCTCGAACAGGCCGACCGCGCTGGCCAGCCGCTGCCGCCCGACGAGCTGGAACACGTAGACCTGGCGGGCGGGCGAGTCGACGGCGTTCACGGCGCCGTTCAGCGCGCCCAGCGTGAAGATCATCCAGAGCTGGATCCGCCCGCTGACCACCAGCACGGCCTGGACCACGTTCACCGCCACGAACAGGGCCTGGGTGACCATCATCAGGTGGCGGCGGTCGAGCCGGTCGGCCAGAGCGCCGCCCCAGGCCGCCCCGAGCAGGACCGGCGCCCAGGTGACGATGCCGAGCAGGCCCAGGTCGACGGCGTGCCCGGTGAGCCGGAATACCAGCCAGGACGCGGCCACGGCCTGGGTCATGCTGCCGGAAGAGGAGAAGATCTGGCAGACGAACCACCAGCGGTAACGCCGGTCGCGCAGGGCGTGGATGGCGCGGCGCAAACCTCGTTCGTCTATTTGATCGGTCTCGGCCAAATTAATGGCGAGCGTATCCGGCGGATCGGTCACGTTGATCCAGGTTACCGACTGACATGGGCCGAAGAAATGGGATCTTTGGCACATTAAATTGATCGAATCCGTTTTTAACGGCGTACGATGCGATCATGGCTGACGAGACGCCCTGCCGTCCCGGCGAGCGGCGCGTCCTGACCCGGCTGGCCCAGGTCGGCCAGGCCAGCCGGGCCGACCTGGCCCGCGCGCTGCACCTGCCCAAGGCGACAGTGGCCAACGCGGTCACCGCCCTGATCAGCCGGGGCCTGATCGCCCCGGTCCCGGCGGCCGGGGACCACCCCACCCAGGGACGGCCCACCCAGGGACGGCCCACCCCGGAACGGCCCACCCCGGAACGGGCTGCCCAGGGACGGGCCGCCCGGGGACGGCCCGGGCAGGTCCTCACGCTGGCCGGGCCGGCCCCGGCCGTCGCGGTCATCACGTGGGCAGCGGGGCAGCTGCGCGGTTCCGTGGCCACGCTGAGCGGCCAGATCCGGGCCGAGGAGGTGCTGGTCCCCGAGCTGAGCGCGGCGGACCCGGGGGCGCCGCCGGCCGGCCTGGCCATCACCGCGCTACGGCAGGCCTGCGCCAGGGCCGGCTACGAGATCCCTGCCCTGGCCGCCGTGGTGCTGAGCGTGCCGGCGCCGTTCCAGCGCGGCGTGGGCAGCGCCGTCACCGTCCCCGCGCCCGAGATCGGCGGGTCCGGCCGCCGGCCGGCCTGGGCCGGCGAGGAACTGGCCGACGCGCTGACCCGGCAGGCCGGCGCCAGCGTGCTGGTCGAGAACGACGCCAACCTCGGCGCGCTCGGCGAGCACGCGTTCGGCGCCGGGCAGGGACAGCCGGACCAGGTGTACGTGAAGTTCGGCCAGGCCAGCGTCGGATCCGGCCTGGTCATCGGCGGCCGGCTGCACCGGGGCGCCCGGGGCTTCGCGGGCGAGCTCGCGCACGTGCAGGTGCGGGACAACGGCCCGGTGTGCGCCTGCGGCGGCCGCGGCTGCCTGATCCGGACGATCGGCACCGAGACGGTCGACCTGGCCCAGCCCGCCTACGAGCAGCGGCTCACCTATCCCGTCATGATCAGCCTGGCCGAGGCGGGCGACGTCGGCATGCAGCGGCTGCTGGGCGACTTCGGCCGTGCCATCGGCCGGCCGCTGGCCGACCTCTGCACCCTGCTCAACCCCGGGCTGTTCGTGCTGGACGGCTCGATCGGCCGGGCCGGGCAGTACGTCATCGCCGGGATGCGGGAGGCCATCGACCGGCACGCCTGCCCGGTGATGTCGGCCGCGGCCCAGGTGGTCCCGGGCGCCCTCGGCATCCACGCCGAGGTCCTGGGCGCGGTGGTCCTGGCCCGGGCCCTGGTGTTAGGCGGGGAGGCCGAGGCCGCGGCGGCCGGCGCGGTTGAGGTCGGCGGGCTGGAAGCGGCCGGTCCAGGTGCGCTCGTAGTGCTCGGCGGGGAAGTCATCGGGGCTGGAGCCGGCGGCGAAGGCCTCGCGGACACTGGGGGCGTACCGCTCGTTGCGCGGGCACCAGGGGGCGGCGGGAATGTACATGACGTTGCCCCAGCCCTGCTGGCCGGTGACCGGGGCCACGCTGTGGATCATGTCGCAGTGCCACCGAACGGAGTCCCCGGCCCGGACGTCGGGGATGCCGGTCAGGGCCCGCACCAGCAGCGGATGCCATTTCCCGGTCACCGGGAAGGCCTGGCCGATGGCGACGCCGCACATGTCATCGGCGGCCACGTCGGCCAGCAGCGGACGCAGCATGAGGTAGGCCATCGCGCCTGGGATCGGGACGGTATGCAGGACGCCCTGGTCGTGGGCCATGTCGGACAGGGCGGTCCAGCCCTGGAAGGTACGGAAGACCGAGCACTTGGTGGTGCCGTGGTACTGGGGTCCGGCCGTCCGCCAGGCGGCGTCCCAGGGGTCGTACTGCTCGACGGTGCCGTCGAACAGGTGCCGGAAGGCCTGCTGGCAGGCCTCGGTCATCCACAGGTCGAGGCTGCCGGGGTCGAGGTGGGCGCCGAGGCCGCCGGAGTCGGCCCCGGGCGGGCGGCGGCGGATGCGGTCCGGGTAGATCGAGTCCCGGTCCGGGTCGAACCAGTGCACGCCGCCGGACTCGTGCGTCCAGAAGCTGTTGAGGAACGCCTGCACCCGCGCCATCCGGTCGCTCTGCCGGGCCTGCATCTGCGCGGGCGACCAGTAGATGGGGTAGATCTCGGGCTTGGAGGCCACGCTGCCGAAGAAGTCGTCACCGGGACCGCGGTAGTTCTCGAAGAACCGGTTGCTCTCAACGTAGTCGACGATCTGGCGGTCCCAGCTCAGCGCCTGTTCCCGGTCGAAATGCCCGCGCACGACCAGGCAGCCGCGGCGGCGCAGCCGGGCCCGCGCCGCGGCGGGTACCGTCCCGGCCTCGATGTCCGCGTAGTCGATGACCGGCCAGATCTCCTCGCCGCGGGTCCGGGCGGCGTCGACCTCCTCGACCTCGGCCGCGATCTGCTGCTCGACGACGGCGAAGACCTGCTCGACGGTGCGGCCGGAAGCCTCGATCCGGGCCCGCAGCGCGGCCTTGACCTGCCTGATAGCGCCCGGGAGGTCCGCCGGCGCCTGCTCCCAGTGGGGTAGCGCGGGCAGGGGGGCGGTTTCGAGCCGGGGGCGGGCGGCCATGACGAGCTCCTTCTGGTTAAGTCTCCTTATTTAGAAGACGATAGGTTTCGGCCATCTTCTAGTCAAGAGTCCTGTCTAGAATTGGGCCGTGGACCCTGCCAAGCCCTCGCTGGGGCTGCTGCGATCCCTGACCGACGAGCACGTGCTGCGGACGCTCATGCGGCACCGGCGGCTGACGCGGGCCGAACTGGCCGCCGGGACGGGCATTTCGAAACCGACCGTGGGCGAGAGCGTGCGCCGGCTGGCCGAAGCCGGGCTGGTGGCGGACACCGGCCAGCGGACCGCCGGCGGCCGGGGCCGCGGGCGGGTCGGCTCGTACTACGCCCTGGCCGACGACATCGGCGTCGCCCTGGCCGTCAGCATCGCGCCCGAGGGGATCGCGGCGCGGTGCGTCGACGCCTACGGCAACACGGTCTGGCGGGGCGAGGAGAAGGCCGCCGGCCGGCCGAGCCCGAGCAGGTCGCCGCCGTGCTGCGGACCGTCGCCGCGCGGGCGGCCCGCTGGTCCCGGGCCAGAGGCGGCCCGCTCCCCCGTCTGGCCGTCGTGAGCGCCGCCGACCCGGTGGACTGTGCCACCGGGCGGCTGATCCACCTGCCCGACGCGCCCTTCCTGCTCGGCGAGCTGGATCCCGTCCAGATCCTGGCGCCGCACGTCGCGGGACCGGTCACGGTGGACAACGACGTCAACTGGGCGGCGCGGGCCGAACGCGACCAGGCCCGGACCGTGCCGCTGGACAACTTCGGGTACCTGTTCCTCGGCGAGGGGCTGGGCGGCGCGATCGTCAGCGACGGCCAGGTCCGGCGCGGGCACCACGGCCTGGCGGGCGAGGTCGCCCACCTCGTCACGGCCGGCCCGGCCGGCCGGGCCATGCCCTTCACCGAGGTATTCAGCGAACTGGGCCTGCGGCGGCCGGGCACCGCGGCGATCGACGTGGACCGCCTCCTGGCTGCCACCACCGGCCCGGAGCCCGGCGCGGCGGCCATCCGTCACGACCTCGCCCAGGCCATTAACGGGGTACTGGCCGCCATCGTGGCGCTGGCCGATCCGGAACTCGTCGTCGTCGGCGGTCCGTGGGGCCGCCACCCGGTCATCCTCGACACCGTCATCACGGGTACCGCGCGGCTGCGGCGGCCGGTACCGGTCCGGGGCGCCGAGCTGGGCGGCACGGCGTCACTGGATGGCGCAGGGAGCGATGCGGTGCAGCCGGCTTCGTTCGGAAATTATCGGGTTGGTGCATGCGGCCGGCCGCTGATGAGCAGGACGGCCAGCGCGGCGGTGGCGCAACCGAACATGGTGGCGGCCATGGGGACGGCGGTGCCCTGGCCGGCCAGGCCCAGGGCGGACGCGGCGAGGCCGCCGACCAGGAACTGCAGCAGCCCCGGCAGTGAGGACGCCGCTCCGGCGGCGGACCCGTGGTCCGCCATGGCCAGCGAGGTGGCGCTGGGCAGCACCACGCCGAGCATCGAGGTCACGATGAACAGGCAGGCCAGCAGCAGCGGCAGGGGCAAGCCGAGCACGGCGCACAGCAGGACGCCGAGCCCGCCGAGGCTGGCCGTGGCCAGGCTGACCCGGAGCAGGGTGCGCTCGGTGGCGACGCGGCCGATGAGGAACCCGCTGGCCTGCCCGAAGACCATGATGCCGAGGCCGTTGGCGGCGAAGACGAGGCTGAACCGCTGCGCGCTGAGGCCGTAGTCCTGCTGCAGGACGAACGAGGAGCCGGAGATGTAGGCGAATACGGCGGCGAACATCAGCGCCGCGGCCAGCACGTACCGCAGGTAACTCCAGTCGCGGGCCAGCGTGCCGAGGGAGCGCGCCGTGGGCCGCAGCCGGGCGGGCGCCCGGCCGCCAGCCGGCAGCGACTCGGGCAGGCCGAACCGGACGGCGAGCAGCAGGGCCGCGGCCAGCCACGGCCGGCGCCGCGCTGGCAGTGCGTTGCCGGTGCCGGTGCCCGCGCCGGTGCCGGTGCCCGCGCCGGGCTGGTGCCGGTGCCGGGAGGCGGCCCTGGCGGGCTCGGGCGCCCGACCTGAGTTATGAGCATATAATTATGCTAACATAATCCACTACAGTAAGGCCATGCCCGACGACGACGCCGATGACCCGCTCGCCGACCTGGCCGACCTGATCCTCAACGTCGGCCGGCTGGTGCGTTCCCGCATCCCCGAACGGGTGCCGCTGACCGATACCGAACGGCACATCATGCGGGTCGTCGAGCTGTACCCGGGCGCCGCCCCCAGCGAGATCGCCCGCCGCACCCGGCTACAGCGCACCAACGTCAGCACGGCGCTGCGCGGCCTGGAAGACAAGGGCATGATCTCCCGCGCCGCCACCACCGGGCGCGGGATCGCCGTGACCCCCACCGAACGCGCCGCGGCCAACCTGCGGACCCTGCGCGCCGCGTGGTCCCGCGAACTCGCCGGCGTCCTGGGCGGCGACCTCAACGCGGTCCGGCAGTGCAACGAGCTGCTCGGCCACCTCGAACAGCGCCTCATCGACGACGACGCCGGCCAGCAGGCGCGCCGCTTAGAGCTGAGTCCGCTGGTAGGTGGTGAGGCCGTACTTCCTGGCGATCGGGTTCCAGCGGGCGGCGAAGGCCCGCTTGGCCACGGTCGCCCGGGCCTCGGGGACCGATGATGCCCGCAGGTGGGCGTCGGACCGGCTGCCGTGACGGCAGTGGCGGGCGATATTGTCCTGCGTCCACTGGGCGAGATCGGTGTCGACCTCGGCTGACGCCTGCCAGGCGCTGGTCAGGTCCTGCAGCATCGCGGCCGGCAGCCGGGAACGGCCGGGCAGGCCGGCGAGCCGGGACAGCAGCTGCTGCCGGGAGCTGGCCTCGCGGGTGAAGGTCCGGGCGTCCTGGGGCAGGGACGGGCCGCAGGCACGCACATCCTCGGCCGCGGCGGTGACGGCGGCGCGGTCGGTGACGCTCTGCGCCAGCAGCCCGGCCAGCTGCACCGCCGCCTGCCGTTGCGCGCCCGGCGACGAGGCGGACGCCGTGCTGCCGGTGGTGCTGCCCGCGGCCCTACCGCCGGACAGGGCCTGGACGATGACGATGCCGCCCACGACCGCCACGACCACGGCGGCCACGATCCCCAGGTACAGCCGGCGGCCTGGCTGCCGCAGGCGGCCGAGGGCAGACCCCAGCGTCAGGCCGCCGAAGGCCGACCCCAGGCTCCGGCCGCCGGACGAAGCTCTCGGCCGCGCAGACTCCAGGCGCGGGGCGCCGGCGGCAGGGGTTAGCCGCAGGCCGTCGAGCATTTCCGTGGGCGAGTCGACCGGGTCAGCCGCCCACATCGCCTCCGGGCCGGCCAGCAGCGGCGGCGCACTGCCCGATGGGGCCGCCCATGGCTCCGGCGGGGCGGCCGGCGGTACCGGCGGGGCGGCCGGCGGTACCGGCCATGGCTCCGGCGGGCCGGCCGGCGGGGGCGACGGCTGCCGGGGCTTGTACCAGGAGTCCCAGGGTGCGGGCTCGGGCCTCGGCGGCGGGGTGAACGGCGGGGATTCCGGCGGCGGCCACGCGGCCGGCACCGCGTCGGCGGCGGGCAGCGGCGCCGTCAGCGGCTGGGGCGGCCAGGCGTCGCCGGGATTCGGCGGCCAGACGTCGCTGGTGTTCTGGGGCCAGACGTCGCTGGTGTTCTGGGGCCGGACGTCGCTGGTGTTCTGGGGCCGGACGTCGCTGGTGGCCGGCGGCCAGGCGTGGCCGGTGGTCGGCCGTCCGCAGACCGGGCAGAACTGAGCGCCGGGCAGTGCGGGATGCCCGCACGCCCAGTCACCAGAACCACCCAAACCGGCCATAGCCACAGCAGGCTAATAGACGCGCTCGCCGCCGCCAACCGGAACGCGACGATTGAAGGGCCGCATTGCAGGCCCGGCCCGGAGCCGCGAGGCTGGAAATCCAGTGGGATCAGCCTGGCGGCTCGTTTTACGATCGGACGCATGCCGGGCTATGAGCCAGTCGGCCTGTCCGCGGCCTGCCGTTCCTGATCGGGCCGGAACCGCCGTCGGCGGAGCGGTGTTTCCTGCTGCCCGGCGCCCCGACGTCGATCGGGATCGGCCGGCTGGCGCCGCGGGTGATCGTCGCGCACCGGCTGCTCGAGCCGGGCGCACCAGCCGGTCACGCCGCCGGGCAAGCCGTCGCCGAGTACGCGTTTCACCTGGCCGGCGGCGAGGTCGTCACCGCGCCGATCCGGGAGCGGTTCTAAATCCAGGTGGTGCCGCCGGTATGGGGTCAGCTGCCGTTCCTCGCCGTCACGGACACCAACGACCGTAACCGTCCTCGTTTCGAGGGCGAATGGGAGCGGCCGGGGAGCGCCTGACGGAGCACGCCCTGGGCTGGCCGGCCGGGTACTACCTGTGGTGCTGAGAAAAATCCCCATCCGGAGCGGGTGGTCGAGGGGCGTGCCCTACCAGCCGCACGGCCACCACAATCACGTCACGCAGAATCTCGGCAGCTGGCATTACGACGTGGGCGGTGACGTCCGTCTCGGTCAGCGCAGCTTTGCCTACATCGACGGCACCTGCCAGGGATGGCTGCCCCGGGCAACGTCGTCGTAGACGTCGCGCGCGGGTTCGAGTACGCCCCGCTCCGGCAGACGATGCGGATCGAGCCGGGGCAGCGGGACCTGACGCTGCGGATCGCGCGCGTGGCCGACATGGCCGCCGAAGGATGGTGGTCCGGCGATTCGCACGTGCACTTCCTGTCGACCCCCGGCGCTCAGCTCGAGCAGCGCGGCGAGGACCTGCGCGTCGTGAACCTGCTGCAGACGCAGTGGGGCGCGCTGTTCACCAACACCGAGGATTTCTCCGGCCGGCCCAGCGTGGTCGACGGCGGCGGCTACGTGACGTACGTCGGCCAGGAGAACCGGCAGCACGCGCTCGGCCACATGGTCCTGTGGAACCTGAAGGAACCGGTCATGCCGTGGTGCGGCGACGGCCCCGACGAGGCCGAGCTGGGCGGCGCGCTGGACGCGACCTTGAGCGACTGGGCCGACCGGACGCACGCCCAGGGCGGCACCGTCGTCGCCGCGCATTTCCCGAACCCGAACGGCGAGCCGGCCGTTCTGGTCGCGACCGGCCGGGCCGGCGCCGTCGAGATGCTGACCGATTCCGGCGCTGCCATGCTCGAGTACTACCGGTACCTGAACAGCGGCTACCGGCTGCCGCTGGCCGGCGGGACGGACAAGATGTCGAGCGCCGTGCCGGTCGGCCTGTACCGCACGTACGCGCGGCTGGACGAGGAGTTCAGCTACGAGGCCTGGTGCCGGGCGGTGCGGGCGGGTCGCACGTTCCTTTCCGGCGGGCCGCTGCTGACGCTCGCGGTCGACGGATGCCAGCCGGGCGATACCGTCCGGCTGTCCGGACCGGGAACGGTCAGCGTCCGGGCGTCGGTGCGCAGCATTTTCCCGCTCCGTTCGCTCGGGCTCGTGCGTAACGGCGAGGTCGTGGCGCGGGCGGACGTCGACGGCGGGCGGCAGGCCGAGATCAGCGAGGAACTGCGGATCGACGGGAACTCGTGGCTCGCCTGCCGGGCCTTCGGCACCGATTACCACCTCGACGAGTGGAGCCGGCGGGTTTTCGCCCACACCTCGCCGGTCTACGTCGCCTGCGGCGGCGACTGGACGATGGCCGACCCGGAGGGAATCCGCTACATCCGGACGCTGGTCGAGGGGGCCCGCGCCTACGTGCGGCATACCGCGGTCCGCCGGTCCAACCCGGTCACGACCCACCATCACGGCGAGGCCGACCACCTCGCGTGGCTGGAGCGGCCGTTCACCGAGGCCCTGCGCGCGCTGGACGAGCGCGACCGCGGGTGACTACCGGCGCGCCAGGACGAGGCCGGCCACCGGGCTGCCGTCCGCACGCCGGCCGAGGTCCGTCAAGGGGACCGTCGTCACCGTGAAGCCGGCGGCCGTCAGGTCGTCGCGGACCGCGGAAAGCGGCCAGGTGCGGTAGTACATGACGAACGGGGGACGCCACACGGCATTGCGGATCCGCATGCCCAGGTCGAATCCGAGCAAGGCCCAGTACCAGGCGGAGGCGATCGGCGGCGGCGCCGCGACCGGAAAGGCGAAAACCCCGCCGGGGCGCAGCGTTCGGTAGACGGCGGCGAATAGGGCAGGCCGTTCGGCGGGCAGGAAATGGCCGGCCGCCCCGAAGCTGACCGCCAGGTCGAAGGCCCCGGCGAAGGGCAGCGCCCGGGCGTCGGCCCGGACCCAGGTGGCGTCCGGGAACGCACGGCGCGCCTGCGCGAGCATGCCGGCGCTGAAGTCGGCGCCCGTAACCGGCCCCTGACACAGGGGGCCGAGGACCCGCATGCCCGCGCCAGTGCCGCAGCACACGTCCAGTCCCGGGCCGAACGGGCCGAGCGCGCGCAGCGCACCGGCGGTCGCGTCGAGCACGCGATCGGAGGTGCGGAAGGAGGTGTGGTCGAACTTCGGAGCCAGCCGGTCGTAGCCGCCCTCGACCGAGGACAGCGCCTGGATGACCAGTTCACGCAGGGACGGGCCGGGCGGGGAGAACATCACGGGCTGGCCTGGTCGAGCAGCTGGCGGAGCGAGGTGGAGTAGCGCTCCAGCGCGGCGCGGCCCGCCAGGGTCAGGTAGACCGCCGTGCGCGCCGGCCCGTCGCCGGCCGGCTTGACGCTGGCCACGTAGCCGGCTTCCTCCAGCTTGCGCAGGTGCGTGATCAGGTTGCCGGGGGTCAGGCCCAGGAGCTGCTGCAGCCGGGAAAACGAGAGGCAGTCCCCCTCGCGCAAGGTGGAAAGCGTCACGACGATGCGCAGCCGGACCGGGGCGTGGATGACCGGGTCGAGTTCGGCATCGGTCACGTCTGGTTCCGCCCTGGCCGGTTCCGCCAGGCGAGCAGGGCGGCGGCCGCCAGGAACCCGCCGCCGCCGGCCACGGCGTCCCCCAGCAGCACGCCAACCGGGCCGGTCCAGGCGCCGACGGCCGCGACCAGCAGCTCCCATACCCCGAGCCAGAACATGACCCAGTCCAGCCACATCCCGGCGGCGAGCACGTAGATCAGGCCGACGAGCAGCAGCGGCCCGGCCGCGCCGAGGACCCCCAGCACCTTCGGGCTGGCGCCGAAGTGCCCGGCGGCGCCGATGATCGCGAACAGGGCGGCGAAGCCGGCCGGCCAGGACAGCCCGTAGATCATCCCCTGCCGCGCCGACACGCCGCCGATGCCCCTGGTCGCCCGGCTGGCCGTCACCGCGGTGGCGACGACGGCCAGGCCGATGCCGATCCCGAGAATCGCCGCGGCCCAGCCGGCCGCGCCGCGAAACGGATGCTGGCCGAGGACCGACAGCCACATCGCGCCGCAGCCGATCAGCCACGCCGTGCCCCACACGCCGTAGATCAGCGGCTGGTTGACCGTGAGCCGCTGACGCGCATGGTCGGCGCTGCGCTGGAGCAGTTCCGCGGCCTGGCGGGCGTCGAGAACATCGTCTTCACCCATACCTCGCCCCTCCTGGCTTGCGGTTACCGCGTTACCGCGTTACCGCGTTAACGGCCTGGCTGGGCGTGGCGCAGCGCGCGGCCCAGGCTCGCCGCCGCGGCGCCCGCCAGCACCAGGCCGCCGAACGCCCCGGTGACCGCGCTCGGGGCCACCGCGCTGACCGCTCCGGTCACCGCCCCCGCGATGGCGACCGCCGACAGCAGCAGGGCCGCCCACAGCAGGTCGGCCGAGCCGAACAGCCGCCCGAGCGGCACGAAGTGCACGCCGACGACCAGCAGGATCCACGGCGCCGTGTAAGCCGGGCGCCCGGCCAGCGCGAGGCCCGCGGCACCGAGCCCGATCGCCGCGAACTCGACGCCGACCGTGATCCCGTACGCCCGGCGCACCCGCCGGTGCTCCATCGCGGTCGCGCCGTGGCGGAGCCGGCTCATCGTGATCCCGGCGGCGATCGCGACCGCGACGGCGGCGAACATCCCGATGCTCAGCGGCAGGCCCCACCCCGCTGGCGGCTCGGCCTGTCCCCACCCGAACCACGCCGCCCCCGCGATCCCGAGGATCACCGCGGTCACGGCCAGATCCCTCGGGCGGCCGTCCGTGCGCTCCGGCGCCGTCGTGCGTTCCGCAGTAACCGTGTCCATCTCCCGGTATCCCTTTCGTCCCGTCTCGTGTACTTTGCAGTTCAAAGTAGCTCGCTTTGTAATGCAAAGTCAATCGACCTGATGGGGCACCGGGCGCCGTTCGCCGGGTAACGCGCTCTAGGTCCGGCGGCGCAGCCGGTACCACTGCGGCGCGGTCTTGCTCATCGGCCAGCCCAAGCCCGTGGTGTCCGCCGACTCGACCGCGACCAGCTCCCAGCCCGTGAAGGCGGCCCGGACCTCCTCCAGTGAGGCGCCGCCGACCAGCGGCCGCCACCGGCTCGGGCCGAAGCTCAGCAGCAGCAGCGTGGCCCCGGGGCTGGCCAGCGCCGAGACACCTGCCCCCTGGGCGAGGCGCTGTCCGGCGTCCAGTCCCTGGAAGCAGCCGATGTCGAGGAAGAAGTCGAACGTGCCCAGGCCGGCCGACGGCAAGCGCGTGACGCCGCCGGCGACGTAGCTGAGCCCGCCCGCGCCCTGGCTCCTAGCGGCGCCCTGGCTCCTGGCCGCGCCCCGGCTCCTGGCCGCCTTGATCGCGGAGGGCACGTAGTCGATGCCCACGGCCTCCCAGCCCCGGCGTGCGAGCTCGGCGGTATACCGGCCGCGGCCGCAGCCGAGGTCGAGGGCACGCCTAAGGGGACGGATCCGCTCGATCTCCTCACGATCGAACAGCGCGGCGATACTCTCCGCCGCCGCTGTCGCGTACCGCTCCCAGGGCGTGAACCCGAACCGGTACATGAGGGGTAGTTCGTCATGGACTGGCCTCCCGGTGCCACCATCGTGGCACGTTGACCAGGGCCGTGGCCCACGGGCAGACTCGGCTCGTGACGGAATGGATCTACTTCATACACCCGCCGCGTGATGACTTCGCCGCGACGATGACGGCCGAGGAGCAGGCCGTCTGGGCCGAGCATTTCCAGCGGCTGCAGCGGCTGCTGGCCGACGGCCAGCTCATCTTGGCCGGCCCGACCCTGGGATCGGTCAACACCGGCCTGACCATCTTCGACGCTCCCGACGAGCAGGTCGCACGGCAGGTCATGGAGGAGGATCCGGTGATCCGCGGCGGCTACGCCCGCGGGGAACTCCGCCCGTTCCGGGTGTCGCTGCTGCGCGGACGAGGCTGAGAGTCAGACAGCCCTTCCGTCAGGGGCGCGGCGGCAGTGGATGCCGGGGCTCGTAGATGGGGAGTTCCGAGCCGTCCGGGAGGCGGATGGCCGCTAGACGTCCCCAGCGCTGATCGGAGACCTCCTGGGCGACCTCCACTCCCTTTCCCCTCAGCTCCGCCAGCGTCTCGTCGATGTCATCGCACATGAGGTAGAGCTCATGACGGCGGTCATCAGCGGGATGAACGGCAAGCTCGGCCGGGGGCAGGGCGAAGACGAGCCAGCCGCCGCCGACATCGGCCGACGGCAGGCCGAGGACATCGGTGAAGAAGGTGCGGACTTCCTCGGCCTGCGGCGAGAACACGACAGCGTGCATTCCGGTGATCACGCCGCGATCCTAGCCGTCGCCGGCGGCCAGGCCCCGGCTCCGGGTTGGCCCGCTCGCCTCGGGTAGCGCACCCGTCCCGCAGCTCCCGCCCGCCGCCGACCGCCGGCCGCCGGCCGCCGACGGGCGGCGGGCGGCGGCGGGCGGCGGGCGGCTTGCGGGCGCGGGCGGCGGGCGGCGGGCACCTCGATGTGATCCTGCGGTGGTTTGGACAACCGCGATGTGACATCACGGTGGTACACGAGAGCGCCCGGGCGGCCTCGCTGATACCGCACGCCCCGCTAGAACCAGCTGCCCCAGCCCGGAGCCACCCACCGCACAAGAGCCGCATCTATGTGCCATCGACCCGGTACTGTGCCGGCGCCGGCTGCGCTCCCGGCTGGTATCGACGGCTCCTCCCTGCGTGGTAGTCAGGGGGCGGATGGTAGCCCTGCTGACCAGGTGAAATTCGCCTCCTAGGCAGGACGACGCGGGGGCGTCCGGGCGGCAGCATCGAAGGCATGGCAATCAATTCCGGATACGCACCTCGAACCCCGAGCAGGAGCCGCCTCGCGGGGCCTGAGCGTCAGCGGCGTGACCAGCGAGCGTTCTTGCTCCAGCGGGCGCAGCCCGCGATGACCGGGCTCATCGACGGCTCCCTGTCGACGCTCGCCCCGATCTTCGCCGTCGCCTTCACCACGCACCGGCCTCACTACGCCTTTCTCGCCGGGCTGGCCACCGCGATCGGCGCCGGCGTCAGCATGGCCTTCTCCGAGGGACTCTCCGACACCGGTGACCTGACCGGCCGCGGCCGCCCCTGCGCACGGGGCGCGATCACCGGGGCAGCCACGTTTCTCGGCGGCGTCCTGCATACGCTGCCGTTCCTCATCACCCAGTACCGCGCCGCGGTCCTGCTGGCGCTCGCGGTGATGGTGTTCGAGCTGCTGGCGCTCGCCTGGATCCGCCAGCGGTTCTTCGGCACCGGCTTCGTCCGCTCGTTCATCTCCATCACGCTCGGCGGGGTCATCATCGCCGCCATCGGCGCCGCCCTCGGAGCCGGAAGCTGAGCGCTAGGGGGAATTCACGTCGGCGAGCAGTTCCCCGAGCAGGCTCGGGTCATCCTCGACGCCTGCCACAGAGCGGTAGCGCTCGATCTCGATGGACCCGTCGAGCATGAACTCGACCTCCTAGCGCCAGCCCGGCAGCGAGATATCCACCATCACCGACTCAGGCCTGGTGCGCACGAGGGCGTAGTGGACACGCGCTGCGTCCAGCCGGTTCAGGAAGTCCAGAAACCGCCCGAAGGCCCCGGCCCGGGCATCGGTCGCGCCGCGATCCATGCGCCGATCCTGGCACACCGCTCGCAGCATGGCGGCCGGATGGATGACGGCGGCGCGGCGTGGCTGGCTGGGCGGGTGCCGGGGATGGTGTTTAATAGGACACGGTTGTAGTCGAATTTCGTTACGTGTACCTGCGCCTGCGAACTTCAGACGGCGGCGCCGCGAGTACACGGCCAGGTCTTTTCCCGGCAGGCTGGCGACCGCAACAACCCGGGATGCGCGAAACGTGCACCCCGAACGGTCACCCCAACAGGAGAAGTACATGGCAGAAGGCACCGTCAAGTGGTTCAACGCCGACAAGGGCTACGGCTTCATCGCCCCTGACGACGGGACCCCCGACGTGTTCGTCCACCACTCCGCCATCAAGGCTGACGGCTTCCGGAGCCTCCAGGACAACCAGCGGGTGTCCTACACCGCCGGGCGTGGCCCCAAGGGCCCCCAGGCCGAAGAGGTTCGGCCGCTGTAAGGAAGAGCGCCGACGGGCCGGGTCAGACGCCATCGCGGCGTCCTGACCCGGCCCGTTGCACGTTACCTGGGCTCGGCGGTCCTCAGATCGAGACCAGGTCGCAGACGAAGATGAGGGTCTCGCCCGGGGCGATCGAGTTGCCGGCCCCCCGGTCGCCGTAGGCCAGGTCCGGCGGGATGATCAGCTGGCGGCGGCCACCGACCTTCATGCCCTGCACGCCCTGATCCCAGCCGGCGATGACCTGCCCGACCCCGAGCCTGAACTGCAGGGGATCGCCGCGGTTCCAGCTCGCATCGAACTCTTCGCCGGTGGAGTACGCGACCCCGACGTAGTGGACCTTAACGTTGTCCCCGGGCTTCGCCTCGCCGCCGTCACCTTGCCAGATGTCGGTGATCTGCAGTTCGGCGGGCGGCTCGCCGCCGGGAAAATCGATCTCAGGCCTCTGGATGTCCATGGCCGCCCTCCTCTTGGTTTGCTCTTCTCGACCGCATGAGCCTACGCGGCCAGTGGCGCACCAGGGATCAGGAGACACGGATAGGTTGGCGCGCCCGTGATCCCGCAGGCCTCACGCGCCCCGGACGCCCCCTGTTCCGGCCGACTCGATGAGCATGGGCAAGCCAAGACGACATGAAACCCGGGTCCGAGCGCGCTAAAACGCACTGGAAACCCGGTTTCACTGGCTCTGGCGCCGCACCGGCTGCGGGTCAGCTGGTCAGTTCCGGGCTGGTCTTGGCCGTCCGGGTCATTCGCTGGCGGAGGTCGCGCCGCAGAACCTTGCCGGAGGTGGTGCGCGGGAGGGCGGCGCGGAACTCGATGTGCTTGGGGATCTTGTAAGCGGCGATGAGGGGGCGCAGGGCGTTACGGATCGAGTCGGCGTCGTGGCTGGAGGCGGGCGCGAGGACGACCGAGGCCGCTACGGCCTCGCCCCATTTCTCGTCCGGCACCCCGTAGGCGGCGCACTCCAGGACGCCGTCCAGTTCCATCAGCGCGTTCTCGACCTCGGCCGGGTACACGTTCAGGCCGCCGGTGATGATGGAGTCCTTCTTGCGGTCGACGATCCGGAAGTAGCCGCTCGGATCGCGGCGAGCCAGGTCGCCGGTGTGCAGCCAGCCGTCGACGATGGCCGCGCGGGTCTCGGCCTCGTTGTTCCAGTAGCCCTGGAAGATCAGCGGGCCGCGGATCAGCAGCTCGCCGACCTCGTGTCGGGGGCATCGCTGCCGTCGTCCCGGGCGATCTTGGCCTCGCTGTACAGGCACGGGCGGCCGGCGGTGCCGAGCCGCCGGGCGGCTTCGGCCGCCGGGGTGATCATGGCGAAGCCGCCCGAGACCTCGGTCATGCCGAAGCTGCTGATGAACGTGATGCCGCGCCGGGTCCAGGCCTCGAAGATCGTCATCGGAACGGGCGCGGCGCCGCACAAGATCATGCGGATCGAGGACAGGTCCCGCGACGTGAACTCCGGGTGCCGCATCAGCGCGAGCGCCATGGTCGGGACCGCGACCATGAACGTGATACCGCATGATTCGATCAGCTCGAGCGTCCGCCCGGCGTCGAACCCGCGCTCCAGGTAGATCGTTATCCCGCCGTGCAGGGCCGGGGCCAGGATGGCCATGGCGCCGGTGAAGCACAGCGGCAGGTTCAGCAGGAACCGGTCGTCCTGCCAGAAGCCCAGGTCGACGAGCCAGTTGAGGGTCGCGTAGTGCACGTTGTCGTAGCTGATCACGGCGCCCTTGGGGCGGCCCGTCGTGCCTGAGGTGTAGTAGATGCACATCGGGTCGGACCCGGACCGGGGCACGCCCGGGTAAGCCGCCTGCCTGGCGGAGAAGGGACGGCAGGAGAAAGACGGGCAGCGGGTCATCGACGCTGACAAACGTCAGCGGCGCCGCGAACGCGGCGGCCAGGGCCGCGGCCGTCTCGCCGTGAGCGTCGTCGGTGACCAGGACGCGCGCGGCGCAGTCCTGCAGGAGGGGGACGATCTCGGCCGGGGTGGCGAGGATGTTGAGCGGCACGAAGATCGCGCCCGCCCGCAACGCGCCGACGAAGGCCTCGACATACTCGGTGCGGTTGCCGATCAGGGCGGCGACCCGGTCCCGGGCCGGACGCTGGCCGCGGTCAGGACATCGCCGATCCGGGACGCGCGGACGTCGAGCTCACGCCACGACCGGGGAGTTCCCTCGAACACGATCGCGGGCTCGTCCGGCTTGATCTGGGCCCAGCCGGCGACCCACTCCGATGCGCCCATGCGACGAGGGCCCTCCGTGTCGAGGATGACAAGATCCGCTCTTGTCTACCAAACTTTAGTTTGGCGAACAAGCCCCTGGTCGCTGCCCTCTCGTGAGAAAGAGGTTTCGTTGACAGTCAACCGACCGGTTGGTAGTTTCGCTTCAGGTTCTGAGGCTGCGCACGAAGCACCGCGCACGGAGGGAACTGCGGAAGGGCACCGGCATGACGGAAGAGTTCGGCCCGGTCAGCGTGGCGATCAGCGCTGGCGTCGCCACCGTGATCGTCGACAGGCCGCCGGTCAACGCGATGGGACGCGACGTCCTAGGACGGCCTGGGCCGGGCGGCCGAACGGGTCGGGCCTGAGCACGAGGTCCGCGCGATCGTGCTCGCCGGGGCCGGCCGTACCGCGTTCATGGCGGGGGCCGATATCGGCGAGTTCGAGGCGCTGCGGGCCGAGCCGGGCGCCATGGACCAGCACAGCCAGCTGGCACGGTCCGTCTTCGACGCTGTGGCAGGCGCTCCCTCAGCCGGTCATCGCGGCCGTCCAGGCCAGCGCGGTCGGCGGCGGCCTGGAGATCGCGCTGCTCTGCGACCTCATCGTGGCCGATCCAGCCGCGCGGTTCGGGCTGCCGGAGGTAAAGCTCGGCCTGATCACGGCGGCGGCGGGACGCAGCGGCTGCCGCGCGCATCGGCACCGCGGCGGCCAAGGAACTGATTTTCCTCGGCTCGCTGATCGACGCGGCCCGGGCGCAGGCGCTGGGCCTGGTGAACCAGGTGAGCGAGCGGGCGGCGCGCTGGCCGCGGCGCAGGCCATCGCCGCGCGCATCGCCGCCTGCCCGGGTGGCTGTCACCTGCGCCAAGCGCGCGGTGAACGGGGCCGTGCCGCGGCGGCGCTCGACCGGGAGCGCGAGATCTTCCTCGAGGTGTTCGCCTCCGACGACTTCACCGAGGGGTTCGCCGCCTTCGGCGAGAAGCGCAAGCCTGTTTCACTGACCGCTAGGAGACCCATGCCTGACAGCTGCTGCTCGGTGGCGTCCGCACGCCGTTCGGCCGGTTCGGCGGCGCGTTGCGCGAGGTACCCAGCGTCGAGCTCGCCGCGTTCGGGATGCGAGCCGCGCTGGATCAGGCAGGACTCGCGCCCGCCGACGTGAACGAGGTCTACTCGGGCGTGACCATCCCGGCCGAGGAGGCCCTCGACGGCTCCATCCCGGCCCGGGTCGCGATGCTGCGGGCCGGGATCGGTGAGGACCGGCTGTGCCTGACCTGGACCGGGCGTGCTGCTCGTCGATGACCGCGGTGCAGCTAGGCCATGCGGGCGATCGGCAGCGGCGCGGCCGACGTGATCCTGGCCGGCGGGGCGGACAACATGGGACGGGCCGCCTTCCTGATGACGCCGAGCATCCGGTGGGGCATCCGCCGGGGCGGCCCGCGGCTGAAGGACCCGATGGCCGAGCCGGGCGACGGACATGGGCGGCAAGAAGGTGGCGGTCGACGCGGGCGAGGTCGCGGAGGAACACGGCGTCACCCGCGAGGACGCCGACGCGTTCGCGGTGCGGTCGCACCGGGCGTACTTCCGCGCCTGGACGCGGGCTTCTACGACGGACGAGATCGAGCCGTTCACGCGGCGGACGGGACGACGCTGAAGGAGGACGAGGGACACCGCCGGGACACCTCGGAGGAGAAGCTGGCCCGGCTCCGCACCATCTTCGACGGCCCGCTGGTCACCCCGGGCAACGCGCCGGGACAGGACACCGGCGCCTGCTACGTAGTGCTGGTCTCCGAGCGGTTCGCCGCGGAGCGGGGACTTACCCCGCTCGCGCGGTTGGCCAGCGCTGGCAGCGTGGCGCGGGCCCCGCGAGAGATCGCGGTCGCCCCCGCCCGGCGCTGGAGAAGGCGCTGACCTCGGCGGAATGGACGCTCGGCGACCTCGACGCGATCGAGATCAACGAGGCGTTCGCCTGCGTGACGCTGACGTCGCGCGGGTGCTCGCACAAGGCGACCGCGCGGTCGAGGACGCGGTGCTGGGCGGCTGAACGTCAACGGCGGCGCGGTCGCGATCGGGCATCCGCCGGGCGCCTCGGGCGCGCGGCTGGTGCTCACCCTGGCCCGGCAGCTCCGGCAGCGCGGCGGGGGCCGCGGCGGCGCGTCGATCTGCGGCGGGCTCGGCCAGGCCGACGCCGTGGTGCTCGAGCCCCGCTAGGTGAGCGGCGCCTCCGTTGGTAGTTACCGGGCACGATACAGATGGACGGGGAGACCTTGGGTAGTGGACGGCGGCCATTGGTGGAGCGGCTACGACTTGCCTTGACTGATAGGGAGCAGTGAGCGATGGACGTGAAGAAGATCTTCGTCGTGGGCGGCGGCGGCCAGATGGGCAACGGGATCGGGCAGGTCGCCGCGGCGTCCGGTTTCGACGTGACGCTGGTCGACGTGGCGGACGCGGCGCTAGACCGCGGCCTCGGCCGGATCGAGAAGAGCCTGGCCCGGCTGGTCAAGGCGGGCAAGCTCAGCGAGGACGAGGCGGCCGCCACCCGCGGCCGCATCACGGTCAGCACGGACCTGGACGCGGCCGGGGCGCAGGCGGACCACGTGATCGAATCCGTCATCGAGGACATCGACGCCAAGCGAGATGTCTTCCGCAGCCTGGACGGATCTGACGGGGCGGACGTGGTGCTGGCCAGCAACACGTCCCAGTTCGCCATCTCCAAGATCGCGTCGGCGACGCAGCGCCCTGACCGGGTGATCGGCACCCACTGGTTCAATGCCCTGCCGGTGATGCGGCTGATCGAGGTGGTGCGCGGGCTCGAGACCTCCGACGAGACCCTGGCGGTGGTGCGGGACCTGGCGAGCCGGTTCGGCAAGGAGACCATCGTGTGCAAGAAGGACACCCAGGGCTTCCTCACCTCCCGGCTGATCATGGCGCTGGTGCTGGAGGCGGCGCGGGTGGTCGACGAGGGCATCGCCGACGCGGACGACGTCAACAAGGCGTGCGTGCTGGCCTTCAACCACGCCATGGGGCCGCTCGCCACCGTCGACATGGGCGGGCTCGACACCATGGAACGGGCCTCGGACGCGATGACGCACAACTTCGGGGAGCGGTTCCGGCCGCCGCAGATCCTGCGCACCCTGGTCAACGCCGGGCACTACGGGCGGAAGACGGGCCGCGGGTTCAGCGACTACGGTTCGGCCCAGTGACGGCGGCGCTCATGGGCAGCGTTGACACCTGGCTCGGGAGAGGGGACGGTGGCGGAATAAAAGGTGATAGCGGCGGATGGCGAATCGCTGCTGCGGATCGGTGAAACCTAGAGAGAGCGGATAGAGGGCCCGGACGGGAGCCTGACATCCTCGGGAGGATCGCATGAGCGAGGGACTGCGCGTCGAGCGGGACGGGGCCGTCACCACCGTGGTGCTCGACCGGCCCGAGCGGCTGAACGCGCTGAGCTACGAGGTCATCCGGGGACTGACCCGGACCCTAGAGGAGCTGCGGGGCGACCCGACGCAGCGCGTCGTCCTGCTGACCGGGGCCGGGCGGCCCTTCGCCCGGCGTGACCTGTCCGGGCTCCGGGTGGCCAAGGTGGGCGGGGCCCCCGGTGCCCGAGCATCTCCTGCGGCTCTACGCCGAGCGCGGGGTCGGGCTGGTCAACGCCTACGCCTGACCGAGGGCTCGGGGCTCAACCTCCAGTTGCAGGCCCACGAGTCGCTCCGCCGGCTGGGCTCGGTTGGCATCCCCCTGCTGGGCCAGGAGGCCAAGGTGGTGAACGCTTCCGGCGGTGCGGCGGACCCGGGCGAACCGGGTGAGCTGCTGCTGGCCTGCTCGACGGTGATGAAGGAGTACTGGCGCAACCCGGCCGCGACCGCGGCGGCGCTGCGCGACGGCTGGCTGCACACCGGGGACGTGGCCAGCGTGGACGCCGACGGCTACTTCCGCATCGTGGACCGGGCCAAGGACATGATCATCTCGGGCGGGATCAACATCTACCCGGCCGAGATCGAGGCGGTGCTGAGCCGGCATCCCGACGTGGCCGAGGTCGCGGTCGTCGGCGTACCCGACGAGCGATGGGGAGAAGCCCCGGTGGCCTGCGTCGTGACCGGGAACCGCTCCCTTTCCCTCGAGCAGCTGAACGCGTTCGCCGAGGGGTCACTGGCCCATTTCAAGCGTCCCCGCGAGCTCGTGCTCAGGGACGCGCCGCTCCCCCGGAGCATGAGCGGCAAGGTCCTCGAGCGCGAGATCCGCAGCGACCTCATGAAGCATCGATGACTGTTTCCCCGCGGGCTGCCACGCTCGTACTAGCAAGCGGGGTTCGCCGGAGCGGGCACCGTCCTCGTTCGGCCTATTTGATCTTTTGATTGGCTTGTAACGTGGTGCCATGATCGGCACGCACAGCCGGTATGTCATCGTCGGTGCTGGTATTCACGGCCTATCCACGGCATTTCACCTGGCCAGGGAACTGCGAGCGCGCGGGCTCGGCGGGGGCGAGGACATCCTCGTGCTCGACAAGCGGGAGCTCGGTGCGGGCGCGTCCGGGATCGCCTGCGGAGACGGTCCGCAACAACTACTTCCAGCCGGCGATGCGCGAGCTGATGGCGCATTCGGTGTCGGTGTGGGAGAGCGACCCGGACGCCTTCTCCTACCATCCGGTCGGCTTCCTGCAGATCGCGCCGGCGGCGATGGCGCAGGACGTGGCGCAGATCTACGCCGAAGCAGCGGGCCATCGGTTACCGTCCGTGCTGGTCGAGGGGCGCAGCGACTGCCAGCGCTACCTGCTGGGACTGTTCGAGGACTGGCAGGCGCCCGGGAGCACCATCGTGCTGCACGAGAACGAAGGGCGGCTACGCGAACAACATGCTGCGCGGTCCGCGGCCTGGCGGCGAAGGCGGAAGCCGCGGGAGTGCGGATCGCTTCCGGCGTCCGGGTGACCGGGTTCGGGCTGGACGGGGGCGCGGTGACCTCGGTCGAAACGGATCAGAGGCACGGTAGCGTGCGATCAGGTGGTGATCGCGGCCGGGCCGTGGATCCGTGACCTGTGGGGTTGGCTGGAGCTGCCGGAGACGATCACGGTGGCGTCGCCGGGACGGTGGGCCTCGTCCGGGCGATGTGGACGTACTGGGCGCTGCAGGAGGGCACGCTCGGGATCGAGCCGTCCGAGTTCACTATTGAACGGTGGGCGGCTTCCCGCCGGTTACTCATGTGGATTCTGATGCTCCGCTTTATGACGACGTGAGCGGTGAGCTGATCACCGACCAGCTGTGGGGCATCTACTACAAGCCGGACTTCAACTTCGCCGGGCTGCAGGGCGGCGCCTCGCCTTGTGTGGTGGACAAGCCCGCGGGCGACGGTGGCCATCGATCCGTACGGCCCGGAGAGCCACGAATTCACGGTGACCGACGACTTCGTGCGGATGTGGACGTCGGGGCTGGCACACTGTCATAAGCGGTTCCAGGGCAAGCGGCCCCTGTACCGGCACGACCCCACCGGCGGAATCGGCGCTTCACGCCGGACAGCTTCCGGTCTTCGACGTCTTCCGGCAGAACGCGTACGTGATCGCCGATTCCAATCACGGGTTCAAGATGATCGGCGTCGGGGCCTGGTGGCCAGGGAACTGCTCGGGGAGCGGCAGGGGCTGCTGGAGCCGTTCAGGTTCGGCCGGTACGAAGACGGGCGACCTGCACCCGGTGAGCCATTCGCCGTTCCCCTGGAGCTGACTTCGTGGACACCATCCGGGTGGGAATCGTCGGCGCGGGCTGGATCGCCAGGAGCACCGGCGGGTGCTGGAGTCGGCGGCGGGCGCCTCGCTCGTGGCGGTGTGCGATATCGCTCTCGAACGCGCTGAGGCTCTGGCGGCCGGTACGGGCGCGCGGACCTATGCGGACTGGCGTGACATGCTCGACGGCGAGTCGCTAGGGGCGTTGTTCGTCTGCACCCCGCCCCGGTTCCACCGGGAGCCTGCCGTCGCCGCTCTTCGCGCCGGGCTGCCGGTCTACCTGGAGAAGCCGGTCGCGCGGACGCCTTCGGACGCCGCGTCGATCGTGGCGGCTGCGGGTGGACAGCGGGACGGTCTGCGCGGTAGGGCTACCAGTGGCACGCGCTCGACCTGCTCGATTCGCTGCCCGACGTGCTCGCGGGGCAGCAGATCGGGCTGCTGGCGGGGACGAGCATCGGGCCGACGCAGAGCCGGCCGTGGTTCACCGACATGGCGGCGGGCGGCGGGAACCTGCTCGAGCGCGGCAGCCACCACCTGGACCTGATCCGGGCTGTGGCGGGCGAGGTGACCGCGGTCCAGGCGGCCGGGTCGCGGATCCGGCTGGCCCGCGGCGCGGACGAAGCCGGCGACATCGACGACGCCTCACGATCATGCTCTCGCTCGCCTCGGGTGCGCTGGCGACCGTGGTGCTGGCCTGGACCCGGGCTGGCCTGCCGGGCACCTATGGCCTGGACATCATCGCGTCCGAGGCGACGCTGCGGCTCGCCCTCGACCCGGACTTTGTCCTGTCCGGCGTGAGCCGGGGCCAGCCGGTCGAGCTCCGCGCGGCTGGTGCTCCGTTGGCCGGTCGGTGCGCCGGTTCCTGGACGCGGTCCGCGACCGTGATCCGGGCGCGGTGGCCTGCGGGCCGGCTGGACGCGGCGGCCACGCTGGCGGTGGCGGTCGCGGCCGAGCAGGCGCTGCGGACTGCACGGGCCGTCCCGGTCGAGAACGTGGTATGAGCTGACTTGGACTGCGAGCATCCCGGCGTGATCGTGGGCGTGAAGGTGCGGCTGGCATACCAGATGGTCGGTGATGATCTCGTCATCCCCGGGATCGACGTGACGCCTCGGCCTGGAGCGGGGCGCACCTGGCGGTCACGGGCGGCACGGTGGTGACGCCGGACGGGACCAGACAGGCCGACGTCGTGATCAGGGACGGCACGATCATCGCACTGGCCGGCGAGGGAGCTGAGGCGGGTCCGTCGCGGCCGAGGCTCGCACCGGGCTCGATGCCACCGGATGCCTCGTGCTGCCCGGCGGGGTGGACCCGCACTGCCACATCATGGCGGACGTGGCCGCGGCGACCAGGGCGGCGGCCCTCGGCGGCACGACCACCGTCTTGTCGTTCACCAACCCCGCGCCCGGACGAGGACGCGGTCGCGTGCCTGCGGCGCCGCCGCGGCCGAACTCGCCGCCGCCCGGCCCGTCGGTGGACGTCGGGCTGCACGCGATGCTCTACCGCCCGGACCACGTGGCGCCGGCGGAGCTGCGGGCGCTCAGGGACGCCGGGGCCGCCGCGATCAAGGTGTTCCTGGCCTACCCCGAGCTGGGCATCATGTGGTCCGCCAGCGGGCTGTCCGGGCTGATGACCGCGGCGGCCCGGGTGGGGCTGGTGGTCCAGGTCCACTGCGAGGACGGCCCGGTGATCGACGGGCTGACCGCCGCGGCGATCGCGGCCGGGCGCACCGGGGCGGGCGTGTTCGCGCAGACCCGGCCGCCGGAGACCGAGGCGGCGTCGGCGGCCCTCGTGCTGAGGACGGCGCGGCGGCCACCGGGGCGGCCTGCTACCTCGTCCACCTGTCCTGCGCGGAGGCCGTGGACCAGGTCCGGCTGGCGCGCGGGCGCGGGGAGGGCGCGCGGTACCTTGTACGGCGAGGTCTGCCTGCACCACCTGCTGCTGGACGATCGCCGCTACCAGCGCGCTGACGCCGAGCGCTACCTGGTGGCCCCGCCGCTCCGGCCGGCCGGTCATCCCGGAGCGCTGTGGCGGGCGCTCGCGGACGGAACCCTCGACACCGTGGGCTCCGACCACTGCCAGGAACGCTCGAGGACGATCGGGGAACTCGCCCCGGACGGGCGGGGCTACGGCTACGGGATCGCGGGCATCGGGGCGCGCCTCCCCTGCTTCTGTCACAGGGCCTGGCCCGGGGCCTGCCGGCCGGGCGGCTGGCCGAGGTCGCCTGCGCGAATCCGGCCCGGGCGTTCGGCCACTACCCGCGCAAGGGCAGCCCTGGCCCCCGGCTCCGATGCCGACGTGCTGATCTGGGATCCCGCCGCCGAGAGCACCATCACGGCGGGCACCTTCGACGACGGCACGGGTGACAGCGTGTACGTCGGCGAACGGCTGCGCGGTCGCGTGCGGGACGTCCTGCTGCGTGGCCGGGTACTGGTCCGGGATGGCCGTTTCGTGGCTGGAGACGCGCTTGGAGCTTATCTTCCGTCGGGAAACGCGAGTCTTCCGTCGGGAAGCACGAGGCCGGGTACGTCGGCAGAGGATACGGATACTGCCTGACCTGAGGAAATCGTGAATCCGAGGGCGCGAACCAGGAGCCGCTGTTTCGCAGCCCTCATTACCGCGGATCGTAATCCGCGGGAAGGGGATGGGTCCCGGATTGGAACGCATGAAACGGCCTCGCCCCTGGCCACCGGGGCGGCGATCCCGCTCTGGCTCCGGTCTGCGGCCGCTCCCGCCCGGACGAGCCACCCCAGCACCAGCAGCACCAGCCGCAAGCCGCGCGGCCGGATCAACCCGGAGGATCCGGCCTGCGCGGAGGATCCGGTACCCCCCAGGGGCCTAGATGCTCCGCACAAGCCGGATCCTCCGCGCTATTTCCCGGCGCGGCGCATCAGCGGGCTCCTGGGTCCCGGTGGTGACACCACGGAGGCCGCCAGGGGCGGCGGGGGGGCGGCGGGAAATGACGGTTTTGAGGCACAGTGACGAGATTATGGGGTGCGCCCGTAACATACGGTCGCCGGTTAGGCTCGTCCCGTGACTCGTTCCGCCGTCGTGACCGGCTCGTCGTCAGGGATCGGCCGGGCGATCGCCGTCAGGCTGGCCGCGGACGGTTTCTGGGTGCTGCTCGCCGACATCCGGCGTGATCCGCTCACCGGCGGCGAGCCCACCGGCGAACTCATCCGGGCCGGCGGCGGCGACTGCGAGTACCTGGCCGCCGACGTGTCCGCCCGGGCGGACTGCGACCGGCTCGTCGCCCGGGCGGTGGACCGCGACCGGGCAGCTCGACGTGCTGGTCAACAACGCCGTGCTGGCCGGGGCGGCACTCCAAGCCGCTGCTCGATACCGACGACGAGGATTTCGACGCGATCATGGCGGTGAACCTGCGGGGGCCGTTCATGCTCTGCCGGGCGGCCGTCGGCCAGATGCTGACGCAGGATGTCCGGGGTGATGCCCGGGGCCGGATCGTGAACATCACCTCGCAGCACGGGATGGTGGGCGCGCCCGGCCACGCCGCGTACGCCGTGAGCAAGGCCGGGCTCGTCCAGCTGACCCGCCAGATCGCGGTCGAGTACGGCCGGGACGGCGTCATCTGCAACGGCGTCGCCCCCGGCAAGATCGTCACCGGCACGGCGGGCGACCTGAGCCAGGAGGAGAGCACGGCGGCCTACGTCCGGTCCCGGACCCCGTTCGGCCGGTTCGGCGAGCCCGCGGACGTCGCCGCGGCGGTCGCCTTCCTCGCCTCCGACGAGGCCTCGTACATCAGCGGCGCGACCTTGATGGTCGACGGCGGCTGGATGGCGTACTAGCCATGCCCGGGCCCGGCGCGCGATTTCGTCGGTTACGGCCCGGAGCCGCCCGATTTCGACTGGCCCGGCGGCGCCAGGATCGCGGTCAACCTCGTGGTCAACTACGAGGAGGGCGGCGAGTACTCGCTCGGCGAGGATGGCGTCAACGACACCTGGGGCGAGTACTCGTTCCAGTACGGGCCGGAGATCCGGGATATCGGCACCGAGACGCACATGGAGTACGGCAGCCGGGTGGGGATCTGGCGGCTGTGCCGCCTGCTCGACCGCTACCAGATCCCGGTGACGTTCGCCGCCTGCGCGCTGGCGGTGGAGCGGAACCCGCCGCTGGGCGAGTGGCTGCGGGCCCGGGATCACGACGTCCTCGCCCACGGCTACCACTGGTACGGCCCGGACGCGGTCGGCATGAGCCGGGAGCAGGAACGCGACGAGATCAGCCGGGCGGCCGAATCGCTGCTGCGGACCACGGGCCTGCCGCCGCGCGGCTGGATGGTCAGGTCCTTCCCCACCGTCCACACCCGGGAGCTGCTGGTCGAGAACGGCAGCTTCCTGCTACGACTCCGACGCCAACAACGACGAGCTCCCCTACTACGCGGACACGCTGGGCACGCCGTTCCTCGTGGTGCCGTACAGCAAGGTGCACAACGACGTCAGGTACCTGATCGCGCCGACCTACGCCACGCCCCGCCACTTCTTCGAGAGCCTGCGGCTCAGCCTCGATTACCTGCTCGAGGAGGCGCGGAACGGCGGCGGGGCGCGGCTGATGACGGTCGGCGTCCACGCCCGCTGGAGCGGGCAGCCGGGCCGGGCCTCCGCAGTCCGGGATTTCATCGAGTACGCGCAGGGTCAGGACGGCGTCAGCTTCATGCGCCGTATCGACGTGGCCGAGTTCTGGGCGCAGACCTTCCCGCCATCGTTACAGGTAGTCCTCGCGGCGGACCACCCCGGTCACCGCCTCGCCGGTGAGGAACCGCCTGAGATTCTCGGCTGCCCGGCGGACCCCGACCGTCAGGGCGCCGTCGGTGACGCCGGAATTGTGCGGGGACCCGATCAGGTTGGGCAGGTCGAAGAACGGGTAATTCGTGCTGAAGCCCGAGTCCGGGCCCGGCTCCTGCCACCAGGTGTCGATCCCGGCGCAGAAGTCGGGGTGGCTCCGCAGGCGCTCGTACAGGGCCCGCTCGTCCACGATGGCGGCCCGGCCGAGGTTCACCAGGATCGCGTCGGGCTTCATCAGGCCGAGTTCCCTGGCGCGATCAAGTCCCGGGTGGCGTTGGTCAGCGGCAGGGATATGACCAGCACGTCCGCGGCCGCGAGGACCTGGTCCAGGTCGGCCAGCGTGCCGGTGAACTCGGCCGGCTCGCTGGTGCGGCCCGAGGAGTTGACCGCGTGGATGCGGGCCCCGAACGCGCGCATCAGCCGGGCGGTGGCCTGGCCGATGCCGCCGAAGCCCAGGATCGCGCACACGGCGCCGTCCAGGGTGAGCACGCGCTCCCACATCTTGAACTCGCCCGCGGCCAGCTCGGCGTGGCGCTGCGGCAGCCGCCGGGCCAGGGCCAGGGTCACCGCCAGACGTACTCGGCCATCGGCTCGGCGTAGGCGCCTACGTTGCTGGCCAGCACCAGCCGTTCGGGGATGGCCGTGTAGTCGACGGAGTCCGCGCTGGCCGACAGGAGCTGGATCAGCCGGAGGTCAGGCGCGTCCCGCAGGGCGCCCGGCGGCAGCTCGGTGCCCAGGTGCCAGCCGAGGAGCACGTCGGCCTGGCGCAGGACGTCGCGGAACTCGGCGTCCGGGCGGCCGTCGAGGAAGGCGACATCGGCCACGTCTTCGAGAACGCTGGTGTTGAGCTGGACGAACTCATCGTCCGCGGGGTAGCTGACGGCTACCAGCGGGCGCCTGGCCGGCGTCGTCATCGCAGCACCGTGCTTCCCGCCGGGCCGCTGACATGGGCCACGAGGGCGGGGGCGGCCGCGGGCGTGATCTCGATATCGGCGCCCAGGGCCAGGAGCGCGGGCGACAGGGCCGGGGGGTCGGGATGCTCGATCCGCAACGACGTCAGGCGGAGCCCGCGTGGCGCCGACCGGGCGGGGTGCTCGGTGTCACCCCAGCTGATGAGGAACGGGACCAGGCCGCCGTCCGGCGGGAGTTCCGTGGCGCGCCACCGCAGCGTCGTCCCCCGCGGTTCCACGCGCTGCCCGTCGCTCACCTCACCGGGGTCATAGCCCTGGCTGCGGGCCTGTGCCACCGTCCGGTCGATGTCATCGCACGCCAGCGCCCAGCCGGCCAGCGCGCCGCCGGTGCGGTCGCCGACCCCGAAGGGCCGCAGCCGGGAGAGCCCGGGTTGCCCGGGGTCGGCCGCGATGATCTCCAGGTACGTCCGGGGGCCCAGCGCGAGCAGCGCGTTGTGCGTGCCGAGCCCGGGATGGCTGCCGCCAGCCTCGGCCCGGACCCCGAGGCGGTCCTCCAGGTCGGCGACGGCCGCGGTGAGATCGGGTACGGCGTAGATGAGGTGGTCAACCAGCATGGAACCTCGCTTCGGCGGCAGGCGGCCAGCGGAACCGCTGATCCGATCTTCATACATCAGCCGCCGTCACCGCGACGACCAGGGCAGCCCGGTCAGGGCGACCAGCTGGGTGGTGCTCTTCGGGGTGCCCAGGAGGACCAGGATCCGGGCCCGGACGGGGCCGAGCAGCGCGGCCAGCGCAGCGGGCACCGGGACCCGGCCGGTATCGGCGAGCACCCCCTCGCACGGGTAGGTCAGCGCGTACCGGTGCGGTTCGTCCCAGGAGACCCAGCCCTGGCCGGGGGTGACCGGGACGAACAGCAGCCGCGCCCCGGAGACGTCGCGCGGCGGGTAGTTCTGCGCGTTGATCTGCAGGCGGCCGTGGCCGAGCCAGCGGATGCCGGGGCGCATGCCGTCCAGGGCGGCCACCAGCCGCTGTCACCGACGGGCCGGAGGAGCAGGATGTCAGCCTCGATGATCCGCCGCCGCCGGGCCCAGTCCGGGAGCACGCACTGGGCCCACACCCAGTCCAGCAGGCCGGCCAGGCGTCCGGCCAGGTCCGGCGGCGCAGCCCGGCGGGCAGCGGCCCGCCCAGCGAGAGCTCCAGGTCTACGGCCACGTCCTCGGGCCGGGCGTCCCGGATCAGGGTCAGCTCCTCGGCGAACGTCTGCTCGCCTTCGCCGCGCGGGGCCGGGACGAGGAAATCCGCGAGCCAGCGCGGCCCGAGCGCGGCGCGCAGGGCCCGGGCCGCGACCGGGTTGGCGGCCAGGCGCCCGGTGTAGGCGGTCCGGTGTAGGCGGTCCGGTGCCGGCGAGCCAGGCCTTCTCGGCGGGGTGCGCGGCGGTGCCGCGTTCCAGGCCCAGCAGGGCCGCGGTCGTCTCGGCCAGCGGGGAGATCACGAACCGGCTGGCCGCGAGGGTGTCCGCGCTGACCTGCCACCAGCCCATGGTGATGCTCAACATGTCGGTCGGTGCCATGCAGATCGGCGGGTTCGCGGTGGGGGGCGTCTGATGGCGTGTCCTGCTCCGACCACCCGTGCGGGACGGAGCCGGTCTACGAGACGCGGACGATGCTGTCGTGGATCGCCGCGACCACCGTCATGCGTCCCGGCGGTCCAGCAGCGTCCAGGCGATGGCGTACACGATGGCGACGAACAGGCACGCCACGCCGAAGCCGGGCCAGGGCTGGAGGGTGTGGGCGGCGTGGTGGACGCTAGTGAGCTGGCTTCCGGCCTGGGTCGGCCAGAACTCGGTGACCGGGTTCCGCCACGAGTCCGGCAGCGCCTGGGCGATCCCAGGCAGGACGAGCAGGACGGCTATCATGCCGGCGATGGCCGCGGCCGGATGCCGGAGCAAGGCCCCCGCCGCGACGCTGAGCACCGCCAGGGCAGCCAGGTACAGGCCGCCTCCCGCCACCGCCCGGGCTACCCCGGGATCGCCGAGCGCCGCGTGGGGGGCATGGCCGCTGATAAGGGCCTGGCCTACGAAGAACGCCACGAAGCAGGTGACCTCGCCCACGACGAACGTCACCCCGGCGAAGACCAGCGACTTGGCGGCCAGTACCCGGCCTCGCTTCGGGACGGCGATCAGGCTGGTGCGGATCATCCCGGAGGAGTACTCGGAGCTGATGCACAGCACCCCGAGCACGACGATGGCCAGCGAGGCGATGGCCACCCCGGCCTGGCTGTACCCGGTCGGGTCCCAGCTCAGCTTGCCGGAGACGCTCATCTTGGCGTAGGCGTGGGCGGTGACCGCGCTGATGACGGCGCCCAGGCCGACGCCGAGCACGACGGTCACGGTCAGCGCCCAGAACGTCGACCGGACCGAACGGAGCTTGACCCACTCCGAGCGCAGCACGTCGCCGAAGGTGGCGGTGCGGAAGGCCGCCCGGTGGTCCGGGCCGGTGCGGGCGATCACGGCGCCGGTCATCGGGGCGCTCCCGCCGCCTGGTACTCCACGCTGTCTCGGGTTAGTTCCATGAACGCCTCCTCCAGCGAGGGCCGGACCGGGATGAGCTCGAACAGGGTGATGCCGTGGGCGGCGGCCAGCTTTCCCACCTCGGCGCTGTCCATCCCGGTGATCTCGATGACGTCGGGGCCGGTCCCGGCGTCGGCCGTGGCGCCGGCCTCCCGGAGGCGGGCGGCCAGCTCGGCCGCCTGGGGGCTGCGGACGCGCACCGACTGCTGCGAACTGGACCGCACGAACTCGTCCACGCTGGTATCGGCGATCAGCGCGCCCTTGCCGATCACCAGCAGGTGGTCGGCGGTCAGGGCCATCTCGCTCATCAGGTGGCTGGAGACCAGCACGGTGCGGCCCTCGGCCGCGAGCTCCCGCATCAGGGTCCGGACCCAGTGGATGCCGTCGGGGTCGAGGCCGTTGACCGGTTCATCGAAGATGAGCACGGCTGGGTCCCCGAGGAGCGCCGAGGCGATGCCGAGCCGCTGGCTCATGCCCAGGGACAAGCCCTTCGCCCGGCGCCTGGCCACGCTCTCCAGGCCGACGGTGCCGAGCACCTCCTGCACCCGGCGGCGGCCGATGCCATTGCTGCGGGCCAGGCACAGCAGGTGGTCGTAGGCCCGTCGGCCGCCGTGCACCGCCTTGGCGTCGAGGAGGGCGCCGACCTCGCGCATGGGCGCCGGCAGGTCGCGGTAGCTGCGGCCGTCTACGGTGACCGAGCCCCGCGTGGGCGCATCGAGGCCGAGGATCATCCGCATGGTGGTGGTCTTCCCGGCGCCGTTCGGGCCGAGGAAACCGGTGACCAGGCCGGGCCGGACGGAGAACGACAGGTCGTCGACGGCCGTGGTGGCGCCGTAGCGCTTGACCAGGCCGCGGGCTTCGATCATGGCGCTACGGCGAACGGGATGGCGAGGTCGATGTCGGAGACCGGGTTGGTGACGGGCCCGGTCGCGAGATAGGTGGTGCGCAGGCCCAGGTCTTCGGGCGTGAGGGCAAGACGGTCACCCTCGTGCTCCAGCGCCTGCTCCTGCCCCCAGGCATCCAGTGACTCGCAAGCGAGGCTCCACTGCGCCGCCCCGTACCCGGCGGGCAGCGCGACGAACATCTCCAGGTGGGCCGGCTCGGTTCGCAGCGTCAGCTCCGGATAGTGCTCCGCGAGGGCACGTGCCTGCGCCCGCGGAACCGGTTTGCACCATTCGATCAGGCCGTCGCCGTCGGCGGTCGGGTGGCTCCAGTAGATGCAGAAGGCCGCGCCTTCCCGTCCTTCGATCTTCGGGAGCGGGCGCTCGCGCAAGATCGCGATGAACTCCTTGCCGAACGCGAATTGCCCCTGCACATCGACGGTGCGCTTCAGGCAGAGCAGGCTCCGCTCGGGCATCTCCCGGGTGGCGACTTCGTACATGACCGGCCTCTTTCCGCTCAATCGGCTGACGAGGTAGCCGGCGAGCTCGCGCCGCGCGTCGTGGGCCGCCTCGGCGTCGAGCCAGTGCTCAGCGATGCGCGCCGCCGCGTCGGCCGGATCGCCCGCGAGCAGCTCCTTGACCGCCTTAAGCGGCAACTGCAGCTCGCGCATCATCACGACCAGGCGGGCGTCGTCGAGCTGGGCCGCGTCGTAGTAGCGGTAACCGCTGGCCCGGTCGACGCGCGCGGGCACCAGCACGCCGCGCTCGTCGTAGAGGCGCAGTGCCTTCAGCGACAGGCGGGACCGCCGGGCGAACTCCCCGATGCTGATTTCTTTCACGCTGGCTCCCTCGTCGCCGGGCCGATCCGGCCCGGCAAGATGAGTGTGCGGGTTCCCCCAAGGTGAGAGTCAAGGCGGCCAGAAGCGCAGGCTTACGCGTCCCCGCTGTCCTTCGGGGGGCGGAAGGAGCCGGCGGCGGCGAAGGCGGCGGCGAACAGGGCGACGATGAGCCACAGGGACGGGAGCAGGCCCGCGGACTGGGCGAGCACGCCGATGGCGGGCGGCCCGGCCAGGTTGGCGAAGTAGCCGATGGAGGCGACGACGCTGACCCGGGCGGCCGGGTCGGGACCGCTCTCGGCGGCCGCGGACATGCCGAGAGGGAAGCCCATCGAGACGCCGACCGCCCACAGCAGCACGCCGACGAGGACGAGCCATATGTTCCCGGCCAGGATGAACAGCACCATGCCGACGGCGCCGAGGGCAGTGGTGACGCGGATGGTGCGGACACGTCCGAGGCGGTCGACCAGGGGACCGCCGAAGATCCGGGTGATCGCCTCGCTGGCGGCGAACGCGCTGGCGAACAGCGCGGCGACCGCGGCCGCCTGCCCGTGGCCGTTCCGGACGGCCAGGGTGAGCCAGTTGCCCGCCGAGCCCTCGCCGAGTTCGACGCCGAGCATGACGACGCCGATGAGCAGCAGCCGCCAGTCCAGCCAGCCGCGCAGCCAGTGCCGGACCTTCGCCGCGCGGTCCTGCTGCGGCTGCCCGTCCGGCGCGCGGTTCCCGGCCGGGATGCCCGCCGCCATCGCGAGGCCGGCCGCCGCGATGAGGACGGCTTCGGCGATGAACTGCGCCGCCGGGGCGATACCCAGGGCCGCGCAGGCCGCGCCGATCCCCGAGCCGACGGCGACCCCGATGGACCAGGCGGCATGCATCATGGGCATGAGGGTGCGCCCGGCGAGCCGCTCGATGGCCGCGCCCTCCACGTTGATCAGCACATCGAGAGCGCCGATGCCCAGCCCGGTGACCACGAACGCGACCGCGAGCAGCGGCACCGAACCTGCGATGAGCGCCAGGCCCATGACCGTCATCGCGGCCGCGATCAGCAGCAGCGCCCCCGTGACGGCCCGGCGGCTGCCCAGCCAGTGCAGGACCGGGGTCGACGCGAGCAGGCCGCCGATGGCGCCGACGGTCACGCCCGCCAGGAGCAGCCCGATGGTGGCCGTGCCGATGCCGAGGCTGGTCTTGATGGCCGGCAGCCGCGGCCCCCAGGCCGAGACGGTGATCCCGCCCAGCCCGAACGCGGCCGTGATCGTCCACCGCCAGCGCCCCAGCGCCGGGCGCTCGGTCGTGACCGGGGCATCCGTCTGGCACCTCCTGAGTCGCCGCCAGCCTACGCCTGGCCCGTTGTGACAGGATGCGAGCGTGCGGCCAGCGACGGCATCCGTCTGGCGGCTGCCCGGCATGCCCTGGCTGCTCGCCGCCGCGGCGCTCTGGTTTTCCGGGTACGCGCTGCTGATACCCGTCGCGCCGCTGTGGGCGATCCACGGCGGCAGCGGCAGCTTCGGGGCGGGGCTGGTGACCGCCGTCATGATGGCCTTCACCGTGCTGGCCCAGCTGTCGATGCGCCGCCTGCTCACCGGCCTGGGGTGGCGCTGGACGCTGATGCTCGGATCCGGACTGCTCGGGCTGCCCGCGCTCGGGCACCTGGCCAGCGACCGGCTCTGGGCGGTCACGGCGCTCACCGCGCTGCGCGGCCTCGGCTTCGGCGTCATCACGGTGTGCGCGGCGACCGCCGTCGCCACCTTCGTCGAGCCCGCCCGCCGCGGCCGGGCCCTGGGCGCCCTCGGGCTCGCGGGCGCCGCGCCGCAGTTCGTCCTGGTCCCGCTCGCACCGTGGCTGGCCGAGCGGACCGGTTTCGGGCTGGTCTTCGCGCTCGCCGTCGTCCCGGCGCTGGCCGTCCCGCTGGCCTGGCCGATCGCGCGGGCCGCGGGCGTGGGCGACCGCGGGCCGGCGATCCGCCCCGCGGGCGGCACGGCGGCACTACGGCGGGCGCTGTCCGGGCCGATCGCGGCGCTCGTCGTGATCACCGCGTCGGGCGGGGCCATCCTCACCTTCGCTTCGCACATACTCGCCAGCCCGGCCCTCACGTTCTGGGGGCTGCTGGCGTTCACGGGCGCCGCCGCGGCCAGCCGGTTCGCGGCCGGCGGGATCGCTGACCGGTTCGGGCCGGCTCCGGGGATAGCCCCGCTGCTGTTCGCCGGGGCGCTGGGACTGGCCGCGATCGGGTTCACCGCGAACGGCGTTCATGACACATCCGGCCGGGCCGTGGTCAGCTGTGGCCTGCTCCTGGCCGGGATCGCCTACGGCGGCCTGCAGAACCTGACGCTGGCGCAGGCGTTCACCGCGGCCGGGGAGCCGGCCCGGGCCATGGTCAGCATCGCGTGGAACCTGAGTTTCGACGCGGGGACCGGGATCGGCGCGTTCGCGACCGGCGCGGTCGCGGCCGCGACCTCGTACTCGGCCGCGTTCACGGTCCTGGCCATTGCCGTCGGCCTCGTCGGCGGCTACTGGGCTCTGCCGGGACTGGCCAGGCGCGGCATGGAGTGAGTTACGCCGCGGCGGATCCGGACGGCATCGCCGCCTGGTGCCGGGAGCAGCTAGCGGCCGACAAGTACCCGCGTGTCGTGCGGATCGTCGCAGACCTCCCGAAGGGCCCGACCGGGAAGATCCTCAAGCGGGAACTGCGGGCCTGACGAGCGCGATCCACCGGGCTCGGGGCGCGGGGCCGGGCGGGTCGCGCGGGCCAGGAGAATCACGCCGGTCATGACGACCAGCACCTCGCCGGCCGCCCACAGGGGGTGGCTGGGGCGGGCCGGCTGGTGCAGGACCCAGGCCCCGAGTACCACCGCGACCAGCGGGTCGGTGATCGTGTAGCCGGCCACGGCGACGCCCAGGTGCCCGCTCTTGTAGGCGCCCTGCTCGAGCAGCAGCCCGGCCACGGCGGTGACGGCGATGACCGGCGACACCCAGCCGACCAGGCCGGACGCGCCGTGCAGTTCGACGCGGTGGGTCAGCAGCCGGACCAGGGCGGCGGTGACCCCGAAGGCGGCGCCGGAACCGCAGCCGAGCAGCAGGGTCCGCAGCGCGCCCGACGCCCGCAGCGCGACCAGGGTGAGCACGGCCAGGCCGCCGGCGACCGCCGGGGCCAGCACGGCCAGGTCGTGGCCGGACAGGACGGGCTCGGCGGTGGAGACCTTCATGCCGGTGAGCAGCGCGGCCAGGCCGGCCACGGTGAGGGCCGCGGCGGCGAGCTCGGGCAGTCTCGGCCGGCGGTGGGCGAGCAGCGCCCCGATCGGCAGCGCGAACAGGACCGTGGTCACGCCGATCGGCTGGACCACGGCGAGCGGCGCCCAGGCCAGCGCCAGCACGTGCAGCACCTCGCCGACGGCCATGACGGCGAATCCGGCCAGCCAGAGGGGGCGTTGCAGTACCTGCCACAGCAGTCCCGGGTGAACGACGCGCTCGGTCGCCGTCGCGCTGGCCTCCTTCTGCTCCAGCGCCGCGCCGATCGCGTAGCACAGGGCCGCCAGCAGGGCCGCGGCTACCGCCGCGTATGCCGTCGAGATTCCCATACCATTCAGCCTGCGCGCCGCCGCCGGAAAGCACAGCCCAGCTAGACCCCGGATCGGCGGGGAGGATAACCCCACCTCCGGGCGGTATCAGTACGAGCCCGTGTGATGGGATCGGGGTGTGATCTCGATTGAGGGTGACGTGGCGCCGGGCTTCGAGCGGGTCCGGGAGGCGTTCGGCGGCAACTTCGAGACCGGCGGTGACGTGGGGGCGGCGCTGTGCGTGTACCAGCACGGCCGCAAGGTGGCCGACCTGTGGGGCGGGCTGGCCGATACCAAGACTGACCGCCCGTGGGCGCGGGACACGCTGCAGCTGGTGTACTCGGCGACCAAGGCGGCCACCGCGACCTGCGCGCACCTGCTGGCGCAGCGCGGTGAGCTCGATCTCGACCAGCCGGTGGCCCGGTACTGGCCGGAGTTCGCGGCCGCGGGCAAGGCGGATATCCCGGTCCGCTGGCTGCTGTCGCACCGGGCCGGGCTGCCGGTCATCGACCAGCCGATCCCGCTGGCCGACCTGCTGGCCTGGGATCCGATGGCGGCCGCACTGGCCGCCCAGCGGCCGGTGTGGGAGCCCGGCACCGCCCACGGATACCACGGACGGACGTACGGCTGGCTCGTCGGCGAGGTGATCAGGCGGGTCAGCGGGCGCAGCGTGGGGACGTTCTTCGCCGAGGAGATCGCCGGGCCGGCCGGGATCGATTTCTTCATCGGGCTGCCGGGGACCGAACGGGGCCGGGTCAGCCAGATGGTCATCGACGACGCGCCCGGGCCCGAGACCGTCGCCAGCATTCCCATCGAGCAGGTGCCAGAGCAGTTCCGGCCGCTGCTGGCGGCCGCCGCCGATCCGGATTCGCTGATGAACCGGGCGTTCGGGCTCAGCGTGCCTGACATCGACTTCAACTCCCCCGCGGCGCAGGCGGCGGAGATCCCCTCGAGCAACGGGATCTGCACCGCGGACGGGCTGGCCCGGCTCTACGCCGGGATGATCGGCGAGGTGGACGGCGTCCGGATGCTGGCCGCCGCCACGACCGCGGCGGCGGCCGCGGAGCAGGCCGCCGGGACCGACCAGGTGCTGCTGGTGCCCACCCGCTTCGCGTCGGGGTTCATGCTCCCGACCGGTGAGTCGCCGCTGGGCGGCCCGGCCTCGTTCGGCCATCCGGGACGCGGCGGATCGCTCGGGTACGCCGACCCGGAGAGCGGGATCGCGTTCGGCTACGTGGTCAGCCACATCCGGCAGGACATGAACGACACGCGCGCCGCCAGCCTCGTCGGCGCGGTCCGGGCGTGCCTGGCGGATTGAATATCCGGTCTCGGTGATCGCGAACTAGCCGGATCAGCAGTTCGGGCCGCCGGCGTCCTTCTCCACCTGGGACGGGGGGATATCCGGCAGGCGGCTGACGACGGACTCCTTGAGCTGGGCGGTCGAGGCGACCACGGTGCCCGCCGGGCCCTGCCCGGGGACCGCCTTGGTCAGCACGGCGCCCTCGCCGATGAGCTGGTACGTCTTCGGGTCGAAGATCAGCGCCTGGCCCGACCGGGAGACGGCGACGCCGGCCCGGCCGACGGCGTTCTTGGCCTGCGGCACCACCGTGGCGCCGGGAATCGTCGCGGCGACCCGGTACAGGGCGGCGGCCAGCTTCGGCGGCACGAGCATCTCGCGCAGCATGTCGCCGATATCGCTCCACGCCTGAGTGTCGGCCTGGTTCTGGCCGTCGGGGTGCCGGTAAATCCAGGCCCGCAGACGGCTGGGGTTGGCCGGGAGCGAGGCCAGGAACGCGTAGGTGCCCCGGGCGGGCGCTGCTCCCGGGCAGCTGAGCGGGTTCAGCGACGTCCAGCCGACCGGATTGCCGCTGTCGGCGGGGGGGACCGGGCCCCAGGGCAGCTTGACGTTTCCCCGTTCCACGATCTGCAGGAGCCCGGCCCGCTCGCCGTCGACGGACTGCCAGATCTGCCGGCTGGTCCGGTACAGCCACGACTTCGCGCCCGACCGCCCGATCTCGGTGCTGAGGTAGGTGGTCACGGAGGTGACGTAGATGAACTGGCCCGGACGGGGAACCGGCTGGGACGACGCGGCCGCCGCCGAGGCCGCGCGGTTCAGCACGTAGGCCGCGGTGAGCACGGCGGGTCCGGAGGCTGGTGAGGACGCGGGAGCGGGGGCGGCGGCCCGAGGAGGCGGCCGGTGGGCGGCCTGACCGGGCAGCAGGCTGACCGTGACGGCGGCGACCGCCCCGGCGGCCGCCACTCCCACCAGGGCGGGGCGGAGCCAGCGGGCGGCGGGCCGCCTGGGCTCGGCCAGGAACGGGAACGTGCGGCGGAGCCGCGACGTACTCCGGGACGGGAGTGCGCGGTGGGAGGTGTCGGCGGCCTCACGTTCGTTATAAATCTCGGCGAGCAGCCGGCCGCGCGCCCGGGGCAGGGCCTCCGGAGCCCGGCCGGCTACGTCGGCCCGCAGGTCTTTGAGTTCCCGGACGGCACCGGGATCGGGCTGGTCAGTCACGGCGATGCTCCTCGGCGCAGATGTCGTCGAGCGCCTCGCGGATCTTCCGGCGGGCGCGGTTCAGGCGGGACCGGACCGTGCCGACGGGCACGTGCAGGGCCAGCGCGGCCTGGTCGTAGGTCAGCTCGGCCCAGTCGACCAGCAGCAAGGTGTCGCGGTCGGCGGCGTTCAGCCGGGCCAGGGCGGCCGCGATCGCGCGCCGCTGGCTGGTCGCGGCGACCCGGGCGACAACCTCGTCCGCGGGTGACTCGACGTCGGCGTCGAGGCCGGCCCGGGCCAGCGCCCGGTAGAGCCTGACCTCGGCCTGGCGGTGCCGGCTGATCATGTTGGTGGCGATGCCGAACAGCCACGGGCCCGCGTTCCGGTGGGACAGGTCATAGCGGTCCCGGCGGCGGAAGGCCACCAGGAAGGTCTCGCCGACCACGTCCTCGGCCGGGCCGGGCCCGAGCCGCCGGGCGGCGTAGCGGTGGATACCGGTGGCGTGCCGGTCGAAGATCGCCGCGAACGCCTCCGGCTCGGCCCGGGACCGCGCGATCAGCGTCGCGTCGTCGGCCCGGTGGTCCGTATCGGCGGGCGGCAGGCTCGGCCGAGCGTGGCGGGCTGCTCCATGCGGGACCCTTCTTTAGGCAGGGGTCAAGTGAAAGCACACCCGTTCTTCTTCGCAACCCCGGGCGGAGTTCACGCGCCACGGAAAGGAAAAGCCGCGACGGCGGTAGCGCGCCCCCGTGGCCGCTACCGCCGTCCCTTTGTCGGCTCGCTACTCCCAGCGGAAGAACCGGCGGGCGGCGAAGCCGAAGACCACCGCGTAGGCCACCAGGACCAGCAGCGGCCGGGCCGGCGGGAAACCGGTCTGCATCGAGTCCTGGATCGCCTCCACGGCCGCGCCAAGCGGAGAGTAGTCGCTGATGACCTGCAGGATGTGCGGCATCAGGGCGCGGGGCAGCCACAGGCCGGCGAAGAACAGCAGCGGGATGAGCGCCAGCCGGCCGATGGCGTTCACGCTGCCCGCAGTCCGGGCCAGCGCCGCGATCAGCAGTCCGAGGGCGAACAGCCCGGCGATGGCCAGCAGGAGGGACAGCGCCAGCCCGGCCGGGCTCTTCGGGTCGGCGGCGCCGAACACGGTGACGCTCACCACGTTGACGATCAGCAAGCTGGTCAGCGCGACGCCCAGCTGGACGACCACCTGCGCGGCGAGCAGCCAGGACGGCGGGACCGGGGTGGTGGACAGGCGGCGCAGGACGCCGAGCTCGCGGTAGGAGACCATCGGGCCCGGCAGGCCGAGCAGGGTCAGCATGGTCAGCCCGAGCACCATGATGATGGGCAGGTAGACGTCGAACAGGCTGAGGCCGCCCAGGGTCGAGGCAACCTGGCTGGACGAGGGGATCTCGCCGAAGATGACCATCAAGATGACCGGGAGGCCGATGCTGCCGATGAGCGGCAGCGGCTGCCGGCGGGCCAGCCTGGCCTCGTTGAGGACGATCTGGCCGAACGCGGCGCCGTGCGCCGTGCCTGGTAGCGGCAGCCGCCGGGATCGGGCCAGCCGGGATGTGGCCAGCCGGGATGTGGCCAGTGCGAGCGCGTTCATGCCGCCGCTCCTTCCGTGTGCAGGTGGCTTCCGGTCAGCTTGACGAAGGCGTCCTCGAGGTTCGAGGAGTCCAGCTGGACGTCGCGGGCGGTCAGGCCGGCCGCGTGGAGGGTGAGGATGACCGCGTTGACCAGGTCCCTGGTTCCGGTGACGACGACGTGCTGACCGACGTGCTCCAGGCCGGTCACCTCGGGCAGGCCGGTCAGCAGCCGGTCGTCGAACGGGGCCGAGGGCAGGAACCGCACGGTCTTGCCGCCCCGGGCCCGCTCGGCCAGGGCGGCCGGGGTGTCCAGCGCGACGACGCGGCCGCCGTCGATCAGGGCCACGCGGTCGCAGAGCCGTTCGGCTTCTTCCATGAAGTGGGTGACCAGGACGATGGTCACGCCGCGGGCGCGGATGGCCTCGATGAGCTCCCAGGTGTCGCGGCGGGCCTGGGGGTCGAGGCCGGTGGTCATCTCGTCGAGCACCGCGATCTTGGGGCGGCCGATGAGGGCCAGCGCGACGGACAGCCGCTGCCGCTGGCCGCCGGACAGGGACTTGTAGTAGTCCCCGCGCTTGGCCCCGAGGCCGAGCACCTCGACCAGCTCGCCGACGTCGGCAGGCTGGCGGTAGAAGGACTGGTACTCCGCCAGGATCTCGCCGACCCGCAGCTTGCCGGGCAGCGCGCCCGTCTGCAGCTGCACGCCCACGATCTCGCGGACCTCGTCCCGGTCCGCCCGCGGGTCCAGGCCGAGCAGCCGGACCGTGCCCGCGTCCGCGGTCCGGAGCCCGATGGCGCACTCGACCGTGGTGGTCTTGCCCGCCCCGTTCGGCCCGAGGATGCCGAAGATCTCCCCTTCGGCCACGGAGAGCGACACGTCGTCCACCGCGACCAGCGGGCCGTACGTCTTGCGGAGGTGCCTGATCTCTACTGCTGGCAGTCCCATGACCGCCTCCCTTGATCTCAAAAACTGATATCACTATGATAGGCATGTAGTATCAGGTCAGTCAACTGGAGGTGGTGGCGATGGCCGCGGAAGTCCCGGCGGAGCTGAGTAGTTCCCCGCAGATGTCGGAGCGCCAGGCGTGGTCGAGGCCCGGCGTGCGGGTCCTGGTGGCGGGCATCGTGCTGATCCTGGCCGGGGGCGCGCTGCTCGGCCTGGGCGCGGCTTTCGGCGCGCACGGCGCAGGCCCGCAGACGCTGATCGCGCTGGCCGTCGTGGCGTTCATCGTGGCCAACTTCACCCTGCGCGGGCTGACGCCGGTGATATCCGGCGAGGCGCGGGTGGTGCAGCTGTTCGGCCGGTACCGGGGCACGGTGCGCGAGCCGGGGCTGCACTGGGTCAACCCGTTCGCCAAGCGGCTCAAGGTGTCCACCCGGATCCGGAACCTCGAGACGGCGCCCGCCAAGGTCAACGACTTCGACGGGAACCCGATCGAGATCGCCGCCGTGGTGGTGTGGCAGGTCCAGGACACCGCGCAGGCGCTCTATTCGGTCGATGACTTCCTGAGCTTCGTCGCCATCCAGGCCGAGACCGCCGTCCGGCACATCGCCTCGAGCTATCCCTATACGGCCGGCGAGGGCGTTCTCTCGCTGCGCGAGAACGCCGGGGAGATCACCCAGCGGCTGTCGGAGGAGATCGCGGCCCGGGTCCGGTCGGCCGGGGTGACGATCGTCGAGTCGCGGCTGACCCGGCTGTCCTATGCTCCGGAGATCGCCCAGGCCATGCTGCGCCAGCAGCAGGCCAGCGCCGTGGTCGGCGCGCGGACGAAGATCGTCGAGGGCGCGGTCGGCATGGTGCAGCTGGCGCTGCGGCGGCTGCAGGAGGAGGACGTGGTGGAGCTGGACGAGGAGCGGAAGGCCGCGATGGTGTCCAACCTCCTCGTGGTGCTGTGCAGCGAGCAGGCGACCTCGCCGGTCGTCAACACGGGCACCCTTTACCAGTAATGGCGGAACGGAAAGGCATCCTGCTGCGGCTGGACCCGGCCGTACACGACGCCCTGGCCCGGTGGGCGGGCGACGAGCTGCGCAGCACCAACGCGCAGATCGAGTTCCTGCTGCGCCGGGCGCTGACCGAGGCCGGGCGGATGCCGGGCAAGGCGGGCGAGATGCGCAAGCCCGGCCGGCCGCGAGGCACTCCGGCCGAGTGACCAGGCGCTGGCCGCGAGCTCGGGGCTAGGCGGGGGCGGGGCGCCAGTAGACGGCTTTGGTCCAGATGGTGCACAGGGCGTCCAGGGCGCGCTCGTCGTCGAAGGGGACGTCCTTCTCGCCGCCCTGGCCGAGCCAGATGTAGCAGAAGTGCTCCAGCATGGCGGACAGGGCCGAGGCGGTCATCACCGGATCGACGCCCGGGCAGTAGCCGTCCGCCTGAGCGGCGCGGACGGCGCCCGCGATCCGGGTGATGGCCTCGCCGCGCAGCTCGAGCCAGCGGTCCCGGAACCGCCCCTCGATCATGGCCGCCTGGAAGATCCCGATCAGCTCGCCGCGGCGCCGGGCGTAGGTGCGCCAGAAGCCGATCACCGCCTCGCGCAGCGCCTCCTCGCCGGACAGGCCGGCCCGGTAGGGCAGGGCCGCCAGCGCGGTGGCCTCGGCGTGGAACTCCTCGGCCAGCGCGATGAGCAGGTCGGCCTTGGTGTCGTAGTAGTTGTAGAACGACGCCACGGACCGGCCGGCCGCCGCGGCGATGTCGCTGATCTTGGCGTTGAGGTAGCCGTCACGAGCGAACACCAGCCGGGCGGCCTCGCGGAAGGCCTCGTCGGTCCGCTGCCCCTTGGCGGTCGCCTTCTCCAGGGGCGGCACTGGGCTAGACGGTGCGGTCGGCGGCGGTCTTGGGCTCGTGCTGTACGTCACCGGGCTGGCCCATGGGCCGCCGCCAGCAGGCGAACTCCAGCACGATGCCGTCCGGGCCCTGGAAGTAGAACGAGCGGACGAACACGCCGGGGTGCAGTTCCCTCGCCACGCCGGCTTCGCTGTCGTCGTGGTCCAGGATCGGGCTGACCGTCACGCCCTTGTTCACCAGCTTGTCGCGGTACGCCAGGAACTTCTCCTCGGGCACGTTGAACGCGATGTGGTTCATCGAGCCGACCGCGCTGGTCCACTCCCCCAGGCCGGGCGGGTTCACCGGCGCGGAGATGCCGGGCACGCCCTCGGGGGCGTCGGGGAACCAGAAGAAGGCCAGCGTGTTGCCGCCGCCCATGTCGAAGAAGAAATGCTGGCCCCGGTTACCGGAGAGCTCGATCGTCTTGACCAGGCGCATGCCCAGGACGTCGGTATAGAACGTCATGGTCTCCTTCATGTCCGAGCAGACCAGCGCCAGGTGGTTGACGCCGGCGAGCGCGAATTCCTCGTTCTGCCACTCCATGGGACCCTCCTCAGGTTCGTCAGACCTAAATCTAAACTCAGATTCAGTTTTTCGCCAGGGCGAGTATGGTTTCTGCTGTGCAGAAACACCAGTCCGCTCCGGCGTACCCGATCGCGTCGGTGGACAACGCGCTGCGGCTGCTGGTGCTGTTCCGCGACCGGCCGCGGGTCCGGCTGTCCGAGGCTAGCGAGTACCTGGGGGTCGCGCACTCCACCGCGCACCGGCTGATGGCGATGCTGGCCTTCCACGGGTTCGTCCGGCAGGAGGCGGACTCGCGGGCCTACGTGGCGGGCCCGGTGCTGACCGAGATCGGCCTGGCCGCGGTGCGCGAGCTCGACATCCGCCTGCACGCCCGGCCGGCCCTGGAGCAGCTGGCCGCCGCGCTGGGCGAGACCGTGCACCTGGCCGTGCTCGAGGGCGACAGCGTGCGGTACCTGGACGCGGTGGAGAGCCCGCGGGCGCTGCGGGTGGCCGCGCGCACCGGCACCACCCTCGCGGCCAACTGCACCGCGTCGGGCAAGGCGCTGCTGGCCGAGCTGCCCGACGCCGAGGTGACCGCGCTGTTCTCCGGTTTTTCCGGCCTGACCGCGCTGACCGGCCGGTCCATCACCACGGGGCCGCGGCTGCTGGCGGAGCTGCGCCGGGTGCGTGAGCGGGGCAGCGCGGTCAACGTCGAGGAGAGCGAGGAGGGGGTCGCCTCGGTCGCGGTGGCCGTGCACGGCCCGCGGCTGGCCCCGGCCGCGGCGCTGGCCGTGTCCGGGCCGGTGTCGCGGATGACCGGCGAGGTCATCGGGCGGATCGAGGCCGAGCTGCGGGACCGGGCGGCGTGGCTGGAGGCACAGCTGGCCCGGGCTACCTGACGGGCGCTACCTGACGGGCGGGCTTACTTGATGCCGACGCCGCCGTCGGAATGGACGACGGTGCCGGTGATGCCGCGGGCCCGGTCCGAGGCCAGGAAGACGTAGCTGCCCGCGTGGTCCTCGCCGCTGAGCGCGACCTGCAGCGGGGTGCGGCGGCGCAGGTCTTCCTCGCGGCCGGCCGTGGTCCCCAGTACCTGATCGGCCAGGCCCATGCTGCGCGGGCCGGTGAGCTCGGTGCCCAGCGTGCCGCCCGGGGCGACGCCGTTGACCCGGACGTCGGGGGCGAACTCGTGGGCCAGCGCGATCACGCAGCCGCGGACGGCGAACTTGGAGGCCACGTAGAGGATGCCGCCGCGGCCGGGATAGAAGCCGGACGTGGACACCGTGAGCACCACCGAGCCGCCCGACCGGCGCAGCTCGGGCAGCGCCGCCTGCACGGTGACCAGCTGGCTTTTCACGTTGACGGTGAACATCTCGTCGAAGGCGGCGTCGAGCTGATCCTCGGGTATGTCGGCCAGGCCGCGGTAGAAGTCGAAGATGCCGACGCAGTTGACCAGGACGTCCAGGCCGCCGAAGGCTTCGGTGGCCGCGGTTACGGCCGCACGGGCGTCGGACAGCTTGGTCGCATCGCCGTGGCTGATGATGGAAGCGGGTAGCTCGACGGCGACACGTTCGGCCTTAATTTTGTCGATTTCCATGGCCGCGACCTGGGCACCTTCCGCCCGGAACGCCGTCAGGACGGCGCGGCCGATGCCGGAGCCCGCGCCGACGACGAGGGCGCGCTTGCCGTCGAGCCAGCCCATCAGGGGTCCTCCGGGCCGTGCGGGGTGGCCAGGAGCCTGGTGAAGAATTCGCTATCCTGCCAGGTCAGGGCCTCGAGTTCGAGGGGGCAGAGCAGGATTTCATGGCCCGAGGCGGGAACGGAGATGCGCAGGCGGACGCCGTTGCGGGTCGGGACCGGTTCCACTACGACTTCGCTGAACTCGTTGCCGAGCCGGATTTCGGTCACAGGAAGACCGCCAGGTTCTGGGTGCGGAGGACGGCCTCGTCCACGGTGATCTCGCGGCGGGCCAGCTTCAGCTCGTCGCCGGCCTGCCGGAGGAGGTCGTCGCGGCCGGCCGAGATCAGGCTGGGCTCGCGGGTGTCGCCGCGGCTGCGGAACAGCAGCAGGGCGGACTCGACCCTGAGCTGGTCGTCGTGACGGAAGGTGCGGACGTTGGTGACGAAGTGCCGGGTCCGCGACGGCGGGTCCTCGGTCCAGGCGTGGTCGGTGGCCAGCCGCTGGACCCGCTTGCGCAGCGCGTACATGTCCTCGTCGAAGTGGCCCATGCCGGGCTGGGTGCTGGAGGTCGCGCCGCGGGCGGTGGTGACGCGGACGGGCATCACGTAGCGGATGTCCTCGGTGAGGAGGGCCAGCCAGCCCGGGTAGTCGGCGGCGTCGAGCAGCGCCGCCTCCTCGACCAGGAACTGGTGCGCGGCCTGGTGGGCCGGGTCGCTGTACGGGAGCGGTTTCAGGGTGGTCATCGGGCCATGCCTAGGTCGGTGGCTGGCCGGGTGGCCGGCTCGCGTTCGAGGTGATCGCTCCACTGGCTCAGCCAGTGGCGCTGGCCGTACTCGCCGAAGCCCTGGTAGGCGAGGCCGGGTCCGGCGAAGTTTGCGATCGGCGGCTTGAGCGGCTTGCCGTCCGAGGTCAGCCCCATGCGGCTGTTGAGGTTCAGCCGCCGGGCCATCGACCCGGTGGCCATGTCGGTGATCGACACCCAGTTCTCCACGTCGTCCTGCTCGAACATGCCCGAGATGCCGAAGCACATCAGATAGGCCTTGTACGAGTCTTTCTTGAACTGCTCGGGCGCCGAGGCGTCGACGGCGAACCAGGACAGGACCTCGGTCTCGGTGGAGCTGACGGGCTGCCACTGGCGCAGGGAGATGAAGGGCGCCACGGTGCCTTTATCGTCGATCTGGGGCCAGTTGTGGACCAGGCTCAGGTTGGGGAACAAGGTGGCGGCGGAGATCATGAAGCCGCTGTCCTCGACGAGGGCCTTCTGCTGATCTGACCAGGTGTCCGCCATGGCCGGGATCATCGCGTCCGGGTAGCCCACGTAGTTGAGCTGGCGGGCGAAGTCGCCGCCGGGGGGCAGTTTGTAGGTGGTGCCGGCGCCCGGTCCGGCCTGGTAGAGGGCGCCCTCCTTGCGCTTGTTCGCCTTCGGCTCACGGAACAGGCCGATCTCGACCACGCTGGCGTGGGTGTGCGGCGTGTGGTAGCTGTCGCCGGCGAAGTTCTCGGCGCCGATCTTCCAGTTGGCCTTGACCCGCCAGCGCTGCGGGCCGCTGAGCTGGAGGCCCGCCGGGCTCTGGTTGACGTAGAAGTCCAGGTAGAACGCGAAGTCGCCGAGGTAGTCGGTGAGCGGTGGCGCGTTCGGGTCCAGGCTGATGAAGATCAGGCCGCGGTAGGTGTCGGCTGATGGCGCGGGCAGCAGGCGCTGGCCTTCCCGGGCGAAGCCGTCCTCGCCGCCGTAGGCGTCCTCGTGGAAGGGCAGGCCGGCCAGCCGGCCGTCGTTGCGGTAGGTCCAGGCGTGGTAGGGGCAGCGGAAGTGACTCGCGTTGCCCATCTCGGCCCGGCACAGCTGCATGCCGCGGTGCAGGCACATGTTGAACATGACCCTGATCTGGCTGTTTTCGTCCCGGACGACGATGAACGAGTCGGTCAGCACCCGGCGGACCACGTAGTCGCCGGGGTCGGGGATCTCGGACTCGTGCGCTAGGAACACCCAGGACCGTGCGAACAGCCGGTCGCGTTCCAGCGCGAAGATCTCCGGGTCGCCGTAGACGTGGGCCGGGATCATGCCCCGGCGCACCTGGCTGACGACGGCGGCTACGTCGATCATGGTTTTTCCTCTGGTGTGGCCGGAAGTCTGTCCTGCAGAAGTCGTTTCTGCCAGGATACGATGCGGTTCGTGAGTTCTATCGGGTCACTCGGCTTGTCGATCGCGTCGCACAGCGGGCTGGCGCCGGCCGCCGTCGGGGCGGTGGCCGCTTTGGCCGAGGAGGCCGGGTTTGGCGCGGTGTTCGTGGCCGAGGGGCACGGCGACGCGCTCGCCCTGTGCCACCCGGTGGCGGCCGCGACCCGGCGGGTGCGGGTCGGGACCGCGATCGCGAACGCGGCGCTGCGGCCTCCGGTGCTGGCGGCCAAGACCGCGGCGCAGCTCGACCACGCGACGGGCGGCCGGTTCCTGCTCGGCCTGGGGGTGGCCAACACGATCATGAACACCCGGTTCGGCATCGCGCCGTTCGCGCCGCTGCCGATGATCGAGGAGTACGTCGGGGTCGTGCGGGCGGTGCTGAGCGGGTCGCCGGGCGGTTATGACGGTCAGCTGTACCGCACCGGCATGGTGCCGCTGGACAGCCCGCCGGTCCGGGCCGGCCTGCCGGTCTACCTGGCCGCGCTGAGCCCGCGGATGCTCGCGCTGGCGGGCCGGATCGCCGACGGGGTGATCCTCAACCTGATGACCCCGGCCCAGGCGGGTGCGGCGGCTGGCGTCGTCCGGGCGGCCGCGGCCTCGGCCGGCCGGGACCCAGCGTCGGTCGAGATCGTCTGCGTGGTGCACTGCGCGCTGTCTTCCGATTCGGCTTCGGCCGCGGCCGCTGCGCGGGCAATGGTGCTACGTTACGTGCTACATCCGGCTGTACCGCGGTTGTTCGGCGAGCTAGACGGGGGTCCTGATCTGGGTGGCGTGCGCGAGCGGCTGCTGGCTGGCGACCCGTCGGGGGCTAGCGGGCGGGTGCCGCAGCAGGTGGCCGACGGGTTCGTCGCCCACGGTGACGCGGCGCGGTGCGCGGGGCGGGTGGCCGAGTACCGGGCCGCGGGGGTGGACCTGCCGGTGCTGTTCCCGGTGCCTATCGACGGGGACTGGGGTTATGAGAGGGTCATCACCGCTCTGGGTGGCGCTTTTCCGGCGCCCGTGACATAGGGAGGCAGCTGTGAGCGAGGAACTCGTCGTCCGCTTCTTTGGCGCGCTGGAGGCCGGTGACATCGGCACCCTGCAGGAGATCTACGCGCCGGACGCGGTCATCTGGCACAACGACGACCTGCTCGAGCAGCCGGTCGAGGACAACCTGAAGACGTTGCGGGGCCTGCACCGGGTGGTGTCCGGCCTGCACTACGAGATCATCCGGCGGGTCCCGGCTCCGGACGGGGTGCTGCAGCAGCACATCCTGCGCGGCCAGCTCCCCGACGGCTCCGACGTCGCGTTGCACGCCGCGATGTACCTGCAGGTCCGCGACGGTCACATCACCCGGATCGAGGAGTACCTGGACTCCGGCCAGCGGGCCAGGATCAAGGCTGCCCGCGAGGCCCTCAGCACCTAGCCAGTATTCACCAGGAGAGCCTCGCCCAGACCGCGCGGCCGGAACTGTCCCCGCTGACACCCCAGTTGCCAGGGCCGGCGAGGGCTTGGACCACGTCCAGGCCGTGCGGGCGGGTGCTGTCGCGGGAGCCGGTGTCCCAGGGGCCGCCGCCGTCTTCGACCTCCAGGTAGCACCAGGTGGCGTGCACGTCGGCGCGGACGGTGAAGAACTGCCCACCGGACTGGCTGTGCAGGACGGCGTTGGTGGCCAGCTCGCTGATGATCAGAAGAGCGTCATCGGCGGCCGCGTGCCCGGCCAGGTGCCGGGCGACCTCGTGCCGGACACGGCTGACCTGATCCGGGCGGCCGCAGAACACGCCAGCGTATCTGGTGGCGGCCGGTGCCACTGCCTCGGTCATTTTTCCTCCTTTTCGCGGCGAGCATTCTCCCAGCGCTATCCGACGAATGACCTAATGGGATTTCGCGCAGCCGATGATATTTGCCCGGCCCTATGAGATCGTCTGGCAGATCCCGCGCCAGGAATGGCTTGCTGCTGATGCGCCGGTGCAGCCGGGGGTCGTTGATGACCAGCTCGTCGTCGGAGCGCGTGACCTGACCCGGCTCGAGATCGGAAACTGACATATCCCACCTTTACCCATGACCTAAAGACACAATTTCCAGGCTGGGCGAGGCGGGGACTGGACCTCGGCGAACCCAGTCTAACCGCAACACGATTTTGGATATGCAGCGTTAGCCAAAATTAAGGCGACAGGCGCTCCCGGCGCAATTATCCGAAACAGCATAAATCAAGCGATTACCGCCGTTTCGCTTTTGTCCCCGAACGAGGTGATTCGCCGGCAAATGGTGAGGGCTTCCCGGCAGGCGGTCCCCTTGCGGAGCACGGGGTTGAAATCATGGTGCATGGTCACGACGCCCGAACCTTGATCACCAGCGCAACGGTGTCGTCGCGGAGCCGGCCGCCGCTGAACGTCAGCGCGGCGAGCTGGATGGCGTCCGCTAGGGCGGCCGCGGTCACGTCGCCGAGCCGGGCGACCAGGCGGCGGAGCCGCTCGTCGCCGTACAGGTCACGGGCGGTGCCGTGGTCACTGCGGGCCTCAGTGACGCCATCGGAAAACATGATCAGGCTGTCGCCGGGCCGCAGCAGCCGCTGCGAGTCGTACAGTTCCGGGCGCGGCAGCACACCGAGCAGGGCGCCCGGCCGGCCGAACTCGCTGACGTGGCCATTCGCGGAGCGCACCAGCGCCAGGGGGTGGCCCGCCGAGCTGATCCGCACCCGGGCCCCGCCGCGGACGGGCCGTACCGCGGCGTAGATCACGGTCAGGAAGCGAGGATCGTCGGTCGGCCAGTCGAGCAGTGTCTGATTCAGGTGCGTCAGGATCAGGCTCGGCCTGGTCTGCCTGCGAGCCACCGCCCGGAGGGTGTGGCGGGCCAGCGCGGTGCCCTTAGCGGCGGCGGGGCCCTTGCCGCATACGTCGCCGACCACCATTCCCCAGGTGCCGTCCACCGAGGGGAACACATCGCAGAAATCCGCGAGAACGTCCGTCCCCGTCCCGCTCGCCGCGTACCGTACCGCCACCTGCAAGCCCGGGACATCGGGTAGCCGCGGCGGCGGCAGCAGGCTCTCCTCTAGCGTCCGGGCCAGGGCGACCCGGCCGGCGCTCATGGCTAGGGCGGCCCGCAGGCTAGCCTCGATCGAAGCGACCTCGGCCAGGGCCTCCAGGACCGTGACGTCGGCGATGTTCCACAGGCGTGGTACCCGATCCGCGACCCAGAGCGCCCCGGCGACGCGGCCGTCCTGGTCACGTACGGGCACCCCGGCCCAGGCGATCACGCTCGCCGCGCCAGGCACGTTCTTGTTACCGATACGCCGGTCCAGCCGGGTGTCGCCGATGATCAGCCTGTCGCCGGAGCCGGCGACGTCCGCGCACAGCACCTGCTCACACGGGCTCGGCCGGTCCCCGGTACCCGGGGCGCCGGCTGGTCCGTGGCGTGCCCGCGTGCCCGCGAGCATGACCGCGGCGCTCGGCGTACTCAAGGCGACTGCGGCCAGCGCCGCCACCCGTCCCAGCGATTCTTTCAGACCGGCCGTCAGCCCGCTGGGCGGTCCGTCCGGGGCCGGCGTAGCCGGTCCGTCCGGGGCCGGCGTAGCCGGTCCGTCGGGGGGCATCAGCGCCGGGTCCGGCAGGCAATCGGAGCAGCAGGTAACCTGACCCGATTCGCGATCGGTGACTGACATATCCCCCACTTTTACCCAGAACCTATTGACATGGCTGTCCGGCTGGGCGAGGCGGAGTCTGGGCCTCGACGAATCCAGTCTAGCCATAGCACGACTGGCCATATATCGCATTGGCCAAATTTCAGCTGACACGGATTTCAGGAAGGACAACCGCCCAGGACGGCCTAAATTGATTTATTTACGTTATTTCCCTCTTGCCCCAAATAGGTAATTAAGGTCAGCTGGTGGCCTCGGCTGCCTAGCGGCTGGCTTCCGCCGCTATCCAGAAGGCGCACTGGTGCTGGGCGGAGAAATTCGTCTCGACCTTGGGCTGCGGCGGCACCAGGGACAGCATCTGCTGGCGGGCGGAACTGAACCGGGGCCATCCGGCGGCCGGGACGCCGGCCTTGGCCATGCCGGTCCAGTCCTGCTTCATGGTCTCCGCGAGCTGCTGCTGAGCCGCCGTGAGATCGGCGGGGTGCGGGACGGCGGTCTGGCTGAACAGGTACTGCAGCTCGGAGGCGTGGGCCGCGCCGTAGGAGAAGCTGACCGGGGGCAGGAAGAGCTCAGGGGCGTTCTCGTCGTTGAATTCGTACGCGTACGTCGGCACGTACTTCGAGAGCGACTGGTCGAAGGACAAGGAGTTGCAGGCAAAAATCGCGTCGGTGCCCACCGCGCCGAGAGCGACCGCCGGGCTGGAGAAGCGGCCGAGCGGATACCGCGCGGCTATCGCGGCCGCGGCGGCCGCGGGCACGCTGAGGGTGCTGGCGATCATGTCCTGGTAGTTCGCCGCGGTCACCTTCGCGCCGAGAAGCTCATAGACGGCGACGAACAGGCGGTACTCGTCGTGGTTGGTGCCGATCATCACCGGCACGCGGTTGAACTGCCCGCTGGCCAGCGCGGTCTTGATGGACTGCTTGAGCACGACGCCGTCGACGTCAGGGGTGTAGCCGACCGGGTCCTCGTTGGTCAAGATCGTGGACACCGGCAGGCGGCGCAGGCAGGACGCGGTGTTGCCGGCGCAGCCGGCCTTGGCGGCGAAGGCCGCCCCGGCCGATTCGGCGACTGTCAGCGACTGCTGGGTCGGGTTGTAGCTCCCGCTCTCCACGATGGCCCGCTGGAACAGGCCGCGCGCGCCGGGCGAGACCAGCTGGGACAGCGTGGACAGGCCGCCCGCCGATTCGCCGAACAGGGTCACGTTGCCCGGGTTGCCGCCGAAACCGCGGATGTTGCGCTGCACCCAGCGCAGCGCGGTCTGCTGGTCCATCAGCCCGTAGTCGCCGGACGGGCCGCCCGGGCGGCTGGCCAGCGCGGTGTCGGCCAGGAAGCCGAGGGCACCGAGCCGGTAGTTGATCGTGACGACGATGACGCCGTGCCCGACCAGCCCGGTGGGGTTGTACTCGTCCCCCGCGCCGGTCCGCAGCGAGCCGCCGTGCACCCAGAACATCACCGGCAGGTCGCGGGCCTTGGAGCTGGCCGGGGTGAACACGTTCAGGTACAGGCAGTCCTCGGATGAACTGGCCACGCCGAACGAGGATGACGGCTGCGGGCAGTGCGGAGCGAAGGTGGTCGCGGCGCGGACGCCCGACCAGGAGCTGGGCGGCTGCGGGGGGCGCCAGCGCAGCGGGCCGACGGGCGGGGCCGCGTACGGGATGCCCAGGAACTCATCGGTCGCCGCGACGGTCTTCCCGCGCACGGCGCCGTCGGCGGTGCTCACGACGAGCCCCCTGCCGCGGGCGGCGCTGGCACTGGAGCCGTGACCCGGGCTCGTGCCGGTCGTGGCGGTGGCGCTGGTGCACGCGACCGCCGTGATCAGCACGGCAGCGACCGCGGCGCCCTTCGTCAGTCCGGTAGCGACCGTGGCGCCCTTCGTCAGTCCGGTTCGTACGCGCTGCCTGGCCGGTGTCGCTCGCATCGTCGCGTCCGCTCTTCGAGACTTGAACAGTCTTATTGAGTCAGATAATTACGATATCGGCAAAACGCTCAGATGTTGAGCGGAAATCCTTACCCCATAAACGTTCCGGCGCCGACAGCTCCACTAGAAGTAACCCCTGTGACACCCGCTACCAAGGGTGGCTTGATCCGTCAGCCGACAGCCGCTTTCGGGTCGATGGCCAGCGACATCAATGTGGCACCGATGTCGTTGTAACGACATCAATGTGGCATCGACGCCGTTATCGATGGCGGTGTCCGGTATCCGGTGGCGGGTGTTCGGTGGTGGAGGGGGTGTGGGGATCGTGTGTGGCTGCTGAAGTCTCGATCCGAGGGCTGGCGTGCTCGCCGGAGGCAGGTGCCCATGGCGTGGTGGTGGTGTGTCTGATCGTGGTGGTGGTGTGACGGATGTTGCCTCGGCGGATCCGACTGGACGGGATGACATCTTCGTTACCGGTGGTACTGGCCCTTAATGGGTACTTTGAACGCATGGCACGTCCTGGCCGGTCCGAAGACACTTCCGAAGATACTTCGGTCCCCATCTGGCTCAAGCTCTCTGCGGTCGACGCCGCGAAGATGGACCAGGTGCTGGCGCGGCCCGAATTCGAGGGCTGGACCAAGGGCGAGTGGTGCCTGGAGATCATCCAGACGGCGCTGCGGTACTACACCAGGCCCCGCCCCGCGGGGGAACCCCGCCGCAAGCAAGCACCGGGCCCGCCCGTAGCCGAGCCCGCGCCGGCCGCGGAGCCACAGCCACGGCCAGCCAGGGCGATGCCCGTGCTCAGCGAGCCCAAGCCGCCACCGGCCGCCGAGCCGGAGCCGCCGTCGGCCGAGACCGTCCCCCGGCCGGCCAGACCGGCAGCGCCGCCCGCTAAGCCTGCGGCGCCTAAGTCTGCGGCGCCGCCCGCCAAGCCTGTGGCGCCGCCTGCTAAGGCTGTGGCACCGGCCGCCAAGCCTGTGGGGCCGCCCGCCAAGGCTGCGGCGCCGGCCGCCAAGCCTGTGGGGCCGCCTGCTAAGGCTGCGGCGCCGGCCAAGTCCGTGCCTTCGGGCGAGTCCGTGCCATCGGGTGCGTCCGGGCCGGCGCGTGCCAGGCCTGCCCAGACGGCCGCGCAGCGACCGCGGCCCGCCGCGAGACAGCCATCCCCCAGCCGTGAGCCGGCATCCGCGGCACCGGAACCTGCCGGGCCAGAGCCGTCGCGGGAGCGGCAGCAGCCATCCCGGCAGGTATCACCCCGGCAAGCACCACCTTCTCAGGCTCAATCCCAGCCGGCGCAACCTCAGCGGCTGCGGTCGCGGCGATCGCCGGAACCGGGACCGTCGAAGGCTTCGAAGCCGGCCGGAGCGCCAAAACCGCCACGGCTGGCCGAGCCGCCGACGATGGCCGAGCCGCCTTGGCCGACCGAACCGCCTTGGCCGACGGAGCCGCCGTGGCCGGCGCGAGCCGGCGCAGGTGGCCGGCGCAGGCGAGCCGGCGCAGGTGAAGCCAGGCGCAGGTGGAGCCGGCGCAGGCGGAGCCGGCGCAGGTCGGAGCCGGCTGAGCTCGGGCCGGTGGGGTCGGGTCGGGCTGATGCGGAGGGCGAGGCGGAATGCTCTCATCCGGCTGAGGCCCGGGATTATCAGAGCGGCACCTGCGCTGCCTGCGGCGCGATCTTGTGGGACTGAGAGGTGGCGATGGACGGCTGGCGCCCGGTCGAGGACGTGGTCCGCTGGGGGTTCGCGCAGGCGCCGGTGGTGATGGCCAACGAGGCTCACAGCGGGTGGGCGCGCAGCGTCCGGACCCGGGTGATCGGGGCGCGCATGATCCGGGCGGCGCACGAGGCGGGGGTAAGACGGCTGGCCATGGAGGCGCTCCACTGGCCTGCCCGGGACGTGCCCGGCCCCATCACGACCCTCCCGGACGACGAGGGCGGCTACCTGGGTCAGCCGGAGATGCGCGCGATGATCGGCACGGCGCTGGACCTGGGCTGGACCTTGTGGGCCTACGAGCATCAGCTCACGATGACGCCGGAAACCGACCGGGCCTATCTGCTCACCATGGAGTACACCAACCGGCGCGAGCGCGAGCAGGCGGCGAACCTGGGCCGGCTGCTCGAGTCGGCGCCCGGAGAGCCGATGCTGGTCTGGTGCGGCAATAGTCACGCCTCCAAGCACGGCCCCTCGGACTGCGAAGACGACGAATGGATCCCCATGGGCTGGAACTTTCGCGAGCTGTCCGGCATCGACCCGTTCGTTATCGATCAGACGGTGACCGTCGCCTTCTCCGGCCGGCCGCAGGAGTGGCGGCAGCAGCTGGTCGATTCCCTGGCGGGCACGCTGGCCGACCTCGGCGGTACCGCCGCGATCCTGCGGGCGCAGGCTCCCCCGCCGCTGGACCGCTACACCGGTGTCGACGCGTTCGTCGTCTCCACCGACAACGCGCTGACCGGGGAAGAACCGACCGAGGACGGGGCATGATCAAGCGGCTGCTGGTCGCCAACCGGGGCGAGGTCGCGGTCCGCGTGATGGCGACGGCGGCGGTGCTCGGCATCGAGACGGTGGCGGTCTACCCCGCCGACGACGCCGCCTGCGGGCACGTCGGCCGGGCCGACAGCGCGGTCGAGCTGCCCGGCACCGGGGCGGCCGCCTACCTGGACGTGGACGCGATCATCGCGGCGGCGCTGGGCGCGGGCTGCGACACGCTGCACCCCGGCTACGGCTTCCTGTCCGAACGTCCCGAGCTGGCCACCCGGTGTGCCGCGGCCGGGCTGCGCTTCGCCGGGCCGGATCCGGAGGCGCTCGCGCTGTTCGGCGACAAGGCCGCGACCCGGGCCCGGGCGCGCGAGCTCGGCGTGCCGGTGCTGGCCGGGACCGGCATCGACCCGTCGCCGGAGCAGGTGCTCGGCCTGCTCCGCGAGCACGGCGCGGTCATGGTCAAGGCGGTGGCGGGCGGCGGCGGGCGCGGGCTGCGGCCGGTGACCCGGGCGGAAGACCTAGCCGAGGCGATGCGCCGGTGCGCCTCCGAGGCGGCGTCGGCCTTCGGCGACGGCCGGGTGTACGCCGAGCAGCTGCTGACCGGGGCCCGGCACATCGAGGTGCAGCTCCTCGGCGACGGCACCGGCGCGGTGGCGGTGCTCGGCGACCGGGACTGCAGCCTGCAACGGCGGCGGCAGAAGCTGATCGAGATCGCCCCGGCCGCGATCGGCGACGCGGTCCGCGGCCGGCTGGCCGAGGCCGCGACGGTACTGGCCGCCTCGGCTGAGTACCGCGGCCTGGCCACCGCCGAGTTCCTGGTCCGGGACGAGACGATCGCCTTCCTCGAGGTCAACCCCAGGCTCCAGGTCGAGCACACGGTCACCGAGCAGGTCACCGGCCTGGACCTGGTCGAGCTCGGGCTGCGGGTGGCCGATGGCGCCACGCTGGACACCCTGGACCTGGATGCGACGCCGCGCCGGGTCGCGGTCCAGGCCCGGGTCAACGCCGAGGCGGTGCAGCCGGACGGCACGTTCCTGCCCGGCGCCGGCACGCTGGCCAGCTTCCAGCCGCCGGCCGGGCGCGGCGTCCGCGTCGACACCGCCGCCTACCGCGGCTACCCGGTCAGCCCGCGCTACGACTCGCTGCTGGCCAAGGTGATCACCGAGGGCGGCACGCTGGAGGAGGCGGCCCGCCGGGCGGTCCGGGCGCTGGCCGAGTTCGACATCGCCGGGGTGCCCGTCAACGCGGCCCTGCTCCAGGCGCTGCTGCGGCTGCCCGGGCTGGGCACGCTCGACGCCGGCTACCTCGACGCGCACGCCGCCGAGCTGGCGGCCGAAGCCGGAGCATCGGGTGGATCCGGTGAGGCGGATGCTGAGGCGCTAGACGGGCTGACGGCCGTGGCCGCGCCGCTGACCGGGACGGTGGTCTCGGTGGCGGTCGAGGCAGGCCAGGACGTTAACCGGGGCGAGGAGCTGCTCGTGCTCGAGGCGATGAAGATGGAGCACGAGGTGCGGGCGCAGGCGGCCGGGCGGGTGGCCGAGGTGCGGGTGGCGGCGGGCGACACCGTTCCGGCCGGGGCGGTCCTGGTCACGCTGGCCGGGGCCGACTCCGGCGGGACCGGGCCGGACCAGGCGGCCGAGGTCCCGCTGGACTACATCCGGCCGGACCTCGCGGAGGCGCGGGAACGGCACCGGACCGGGCTGGACTCCGGACGGCCCGAGGTGACCGAGCGGCGGCACGCCGGCGGGCGCCGGACGGCCCGGGAGAACATCGCCGACCTGGCCGACGAGGACAGCTTCACCGAGTACGGGGCGCTGGTCATCGCGGCCCAGCGCCGCCGCCGCGCGCTCGACGACCTCATCGCCCGCACCCCGGCCGACGGCCTGGTCCTGGGCACCGCGCGGGTCGGCGGGCGGCCGGTGGCGGTGATGTCCTATGACTACACCGTGCTGGCCGGCACGCAGGGCCACATGAACCACCGCAAGACCGACCGGCTGCTCGAGCTGGTCCGGCGGGAGCGGCTGCCGCTGGTGATGTTCGCCGAAGGCGGCGGCGGACGGCCCGGCGACACCGACACCACCTCGGTGGGCGGCCTCGACGTGCCGACCTTCCGGCTGACCGCCGAGCTGTCGGGCCAGGTCCCGCTGGTAGCGGTCGTGTCCGGGTACTGCTTCGCCGGCAACGCGGCGCTGGCCGGCGCCTGCGACGTGATCATCGCGACGCCGGAGGCCAGCCTGGGCATGGGCGGGCCGGCGATGATCGAGGGGGGCGGGCTGGGCATCGTCGCGCCCGGCGACGTCGGACCCATGTCGGTGCAGGTACCGAACGGGGTGGTCGATCTCCTGGTCCCCGACGACGCCGCGGCCGTGGCGGCGGCGCGGCGTTACCTCTCCTATTTTTCCGGTTCACGCCCCGACGCGGAGGCCGGCGATCAGCGCAGGCTGCGCCACCTCATCCCGGAAAACCGGGTCCGGGCCTACGACGTGCGCCCGGTCATCGAGGCGCTGTGCGACACCGGCAGCGTGCTCGAGCTGCGGCCGTCGTTCGGCACCGGGATCTTGACCGCGCTGGTCCGCATCGGCGGGCACCCGGCCGGGCTGCTGGCCAACAACCCGCTGCACCTGGGCGGGGCGATCGACGGCGACGCGGCCGACAAGGCGACCGCGTTCCTGCGGCTGTGCGAGGCGCACCGGCTACCCGTTCTTTCACTGGTTGACACGCCCGGCTTCATGGTCGGCCCGGAGGTGGAGCGGACCGCGGTGGTGCGGCGGTTCGGCGCCATGTTCGTGGCCGGGGCCCGGCTCACCGTCCCGCTCTGCGCGGTGGTGCTGCGCAAGGCCTACGGCCTCGGCGCGATGGCGATGACCGCCGGCGACCTGCGCCGTCCGGCCATCACGGTGGCCTGGCCGACCGGGGAGTTCGGCGGCATGGGCCTGGAGGGCGCGGTCCGGCTGGGGTACCGGCGGGAACTGGACGCGATCGAGGACCCCGGGGCCCGGCAGGCCCGCTACGAGCAGCTGGTCGCCGAGCAGTACACCCGGGGCAAGGCGCTCAGCACCGCGATGGCCTTCGAGATCGACGACGTCATCGACCCGGCGCAGACCCGCGCCGTCCTGATCGACGTGCTCGCGCGGGCCCGGCCGGTCAGCGGCTGATGACGGGCAGGATCAGCCGGCTGGGGTGCTCGGGGCCGTGCAGCACGCGGTTGACCGCCACCGTGACCTGGTCGGCGGACTCGCCGGTGACCAGGCCGCCGGTGTTGGAGTTGCGGTCGAAGCGCGGGAAGTTGCTGCTCGACACCTCGAGCCGGAGGCGGTGCCCGGGGAGGAAGACGTTCGACGTGACCGACAGGTCCAGGCTGAGCTCGTAGGTCTGGCCGGGCGTGAGCGGCTCGGGCTCGGCCAGCGAGTCGCGGTAGCGGGCCCGCAGGATGCCGTCGGTCAGGTAGATGGCGCGCCCGTCGGGGAACACGTCGACCAGCTTGCCGGTGAAGTCGGTGTCCGGCGCCGACGAGGAGGCGAACAGGGTCAGCGACACGTGCCCGGTGACCTCGAGCGGCTCGGTCAGCACCGCGCTGGTGAAGCACAGCACGTCGTCCCGGGCCTCGGCCGTCCGCTGGTCCACCGCGCCCGCCGCGTTGGCCGTGGTCGGCAGCATGACCCGGCCGCCTAGGGTGGGCACCGGGCGCAGCGGGTCGTACAGGTAGGTGTCGGTGGCTTCCTCGGCGGGAGCCTGCGGGCTGAGCAGCCCGTCGCCGGCGCTGGAGTTGGCCCGGCCCGAGCCGTCCAGGTACCAGGGGACGTAGCTGGTATCGGGCAGCGGCCAGTCCTGCTCGTCGCGCCACTGGTCGATGCCCATGACGAAGATCTTGACCGGGGCGGTGCTGGCCGAGGCGGGCGCGGCCTCGGCGGCGGCGTTGCCCCGGAGCCAGCGGTCGAAGAACTTCACGTGCTCGCCGGTGAGGTCCTGGGTGATGGCGTCGGCCAGCATGCCGAACTGGCGGTCGGGGTAGACGCCAGTGCTGTTCAGGTGGTCCCAGGGGCCGATGATCAGCCGCTGGCCGGCTCGGGCCTCCTCGGTTCCGGCCCGTGCCCTGAGCGCGGTGAAGGAGCGCGCGGTGTTGGCCGCGAAGATGTCGAACCAGCCGCCGATGTGCAGCGCGGGCACGGTGATCCGCTCGGCGTGGTCGAGCACGGACAGGTCCTGCCAGTACTGGTCGCGGGCGGGGTGCTGCTGCAGGTCGGACCACCACGGCCACATCTTCTCCAGCAGTGGCTGGTGGCTGGGCGGCAGCGCCGCCAGGTGCGGCGCCGGGTCGGCCACCATCGCGCCCAGGCCGAAGATCAGCTCCCCGTCCTGGCGGCGTATCGCCTCGACCAGCGCCATCGTCGTCGACCAGGACTGGATCGTGTGCCAGGACATGGCGCCGCCGTCGGAGTACCACGGGGTGGTGTAGTAGTCGGTGGTGGTGACGCAGGGCGCGATCGCCTTGAGCTGAGCGCCCCCGGTCAGGCTGGCCCACTGCGTGAACCCCAGGTAGGACGGGCCGTAGGTGCCGATGCTGCCGTCGCACCAGGGTTGTTCGAGCAGCCAGGCGACGGTGTCGGCGCCGTCCTGCGGCTCGTTCAGCATCGGGGTGAACTCCCCGCCCGAGCGGAAGGTGCCGCGGCAGTCCTGCCAGACCACGGCGTAGCCGGCTTCCAGCAGCGCGAAGATGTTCGGCACGAGCCCGTAGGCGAACAGGCCGGGCAAGTCCTTGCCGTAGGGCAAGCGCACCAGCAGCGTGGGCGCGGGCGTGGCTTCCGGCACCCACAGGTCGGTCGCGAGCTCGATCCCGTCCCGCATGACCACCTTGACGTCCTTGTGCACCGTGAATGTCACGACGGCTCCTTCGCCCGGGTAACGATCTTCGTGATCAAGCCTAAGCTCCTCACCGGCCGCCAGGCCATGCCCGCGGCCTTCGCAATAACTGGAACACGTTCTAGTGTGGTGCCATGACCGGGGCCGTCTGGGATCAGGAATTCTTCCGCCGCCGGGCCAGTGGGGAGCAGAGCGGGGAGCGGGCGGCCGTAGCCGCGCCGGTTACTCCCCGGACGCCGGCGCACGCGACGATCGCCGGGCTGCTGCTGGCCCGGGCCGAAGACGACAACACCGCGCTGCTCTTCGAGGATCAGCGGTGGAGCTGGCGGGAAATGGTGCGCGAGGCGGCCACACGTTCGGCATCGTTGCTGGAAATGCGGCCGGCGGGACGGCCCTGGCACGTCGGCGTGCTGCTCGAGAACACGCCGGAGTACGTCTTCCTCATCGCCGGCGCGGCCCTGTGCGGGGCGACCGTGGTGGGTCTCAACCCGACCCGGCGCGGGGCGGAACTGGCCGCCGATATCGGCCGCACCGACTGCGCGGTGGTGGTGACCGATTCCGCTTACGGGGGGCTGCTGGACAGCATCGCCGTCCCGCGGATCCTGGACGCGGGCGGGGCCGAGTACGCCGGGCTGCTCACCGCGCACGGCGGCGCGGAGGTCGGGGCGACGGCGGAGGGGCTCGATCCGCGGTCCGCGCTGCTCCTGCTCTTCACCTCCGGGTCGACCGGGGCGCCGAAGGCGGTGATCTGCTCGACCGGCCGGTGGGCGTACATCTCCCAGGTCAACCCGATCGCGTTCACCCCGGACGACGTGGCCTACAACGCGATGCCGATCTTCCACGGCAACGCGCTGATGGCCGCCCTGGGGCCGTGCCTGGCGAACGGTTCGGCGTTCGCGATGCGGCGGCGGTTCTCCGCCTCCGGCTTCCTGTCCGACATCCGCGGGTTCGGCGCCACCTTCTTCAACTACGTCGGCCGGTCGCTGGCCTACGTGCTGGCCCAGCCGGAGCGGCCGGAGGAATCGGACAACCGGCTGCGTTTCGGCTTCGGCACCGAGGCCTCGGCCCGGGACCGGGCCGAGTTCTCGCGCCGGTACGGCTGCCCGCTGCTGGAGTCCTACGGCTCGTCCGAGGGCACCGTCTACCTCATCTGCACGCCGGAGACGCCCGACGGTGCCCTCGGTGTCCCGCAGCAGGGGTTCATCGGTGGAGATCGTCAACGCGTCCGGCGAGGTCTGCCCGCCGGCCCGCTTCGACGCGGGCGGGGTGCTGATCAACGGCGAGGAGGCGATCGGCGAGATCGTCTCCCGTGGCGCCGAGGCGCGCTTCGAGGGCTACTACAACAACCCCGAGGCCAGCCGGGACCGGCTCAGGGACGGCGACTACTGGACCGGCGACCTCGGCTACCGGGACGAAAACGGCTTCTTCTGGTTCGCCGGGCGCACGGCGGACTGGCTGCGGGTGGATTCGGAGAACTTCACGGCCGCTCCGGTCGAGCAGATCCTGAGCCGCTTCCCCGGCGTGACCGCGGCCGCCGTCTACGCCGTCCCCGATCCGGTCACCGGCGATCAGGTCATGGCGGCGCTCGAGATCCCGGACGGCGAATTCGACCCGGGCGCCTTCGGGACCTTCCTCGGCCAGCAGCCTGACCTGGGCACTAAATGGGCGCCGGGACTGATCCGGGTCGCCGCCCGGCTACCGGAAACGGCGACCCATAAGATCAGCAAGGCGGCCCTGCGCCGGCTGCTATGGCACGGCGCGGACCCGGTTTACGAGCGCACGGGCTCGGGGTACCTGCTGATGACGGCGGACCGCAAGGGCGCCCTGGAGGCGGAATACGCCCGGCACGGCCGGGATCAATTCCTCCGGCTTTGACCGGACTTACTCCCGGCTCGCTCCGCTCTTGTGTAGAGAGGTTACGATGCGGTTTGGGAGTGAAAGATGGGTAGCAGGCGACGCCGGCTCGATCCCGTAGGGCCGTTCGGCAATCCGGACGGGTCGCGAGCCGACATCGAGGACGTGATCAGCGAGTTCGTCGACTTCGGCGGCAACCCGGCCTTCGGCCATCTCGCCACCCGGGCCAACGACTCGATGGTCCGCGTCATCGTCGGCAAGCTGGGCGCCGGCAAGACGGTCTACCTGCGGCGCCTCCAGGATTTCCAGGCCCGTCAGGATTCCGTCTACGCCGACGTGCCGCAGCAGGGCCTGCCGAAGACCGAAGTCGTGGTGAAGGCGTGCCAGTGGTTCTCCGATCGCGTCCTGGTCGAGAAGTGGATGCAGATCTGGGAGCGCGCGATCATGCGGTCGCTGGTCTCGCACCTGCTGCGCCGTCCCGAGCTGCGCCAGCAGATACCCGACGAGCTGGCCGCCGAACTCGAGCGGTCGTACCCGCGGCTGCTCGATGACGTCCGCCGGCCCCGGCCGATCTACGGCCAGGTCCGCGACATCATCAACCTGCGGCAGACCGCCCACCAGCTGTCGGCGTACCTCGACGACCCGCTCTGGGATGACCTCGAGGACCTGCTGGGCGAGATCCTCGGCCACTGCAAGCCGATCTACTTCTACCTCGACGCCCTGGACGAGGAGTTCAGCCACGCCCCGATGTACTGGCTTCGGTGTCAGGAGGGCTTGTTCTACCAGGTCATGCGGATGCTCCGGGACCACAAGCTGGGCGGCCGCCTGCACGTCGTCATCTGCATCCGCGACATCGTCACGTCCTCGGTGTACCGGTCCGAGCACGCGCCGCGGTACTACAACGAACCGCACATCCGCGTCTTGAACTGGGACCGGACCTCGCTGCTCTACCTGCTGCAGAAGAAGCTGCAGCGGCTGCCGTCGTCACTGCTGATGCGGCGCGCCGCCAGCGGTCCCCCCACGATCAGCGACTGGCTCGGGGTCGACGGCAACTGGCCCGGGCCCAATGGCGACGAGGCGATCGAGGATTACCTGCTCGGCCACACCAGGATGATCCCGCGCGACATCATCTCGCTCGGCAACGAGCTGAGCGAGGAGATCCTGCGGCAGAAGCAGGCCGGCCGTAAGGGCTTGCCGCCGGACGCGCTCGAGGCGGTGGTCCAGCGCTGCGCCAAGCGGTTCGGCGATTCCCAGCTCGCGCAGTGCGCCAACCAGATCTCCTCGGACCTGATGCCGCAGGGCGCCGCCCTGCACGACTACTCCGAGCTGTTCACCAGCACCCAGGCCTACATCAGCGGCGTGCAGGAGGACGTTCGGTCCTTCGTCCGGATGATCGGCGTCGACCGGTTCTCCCGCGGGGATCTCATGGCCCTGCAGGAGATGGCGGACCTGCACTTCGAGCAGGCGACGGACCTCGCCTCCGTCCTGTGGCAGAACGGCCTGCTCGGGTACGTCGACGAGGCCGGGCGGCGCCGGTTCTACTCCATGGGCGACACCGAGCAGTTCCACTTCCCGCCCGAGGTCGCCACCTACGTGCTGCATCCGTGCCTGGTGAACGCCGTCGGGGGGATCCGGCACGTGCGGGAGGCCTCCGACGGAGCCGCCGTGGTACGCCACACCGTGCCGTTCGCGGCGGCCGAGCGCAGGGTCGGGGCCGGGACGCCGGACGCCGCCTCGCTCTCGGCCAGCCTTCGCTCGGCCAGCCCGCGTCCGGCTAGTTTTCGTTCGGCCAGCCCGCTTGGGGACGGCAGCCAGGCGCTGCCGGAACCGGACCCGGTGGAGGTGCGTTCGTCGGGCCGGACCAAGCCGTCCGAGTACGCGGTCGGCGATGTGATCGACGGACGCTTCGAGGTCCTCCAGCTGCTCGGGCGGGGCGGCTTCTCGAAGGTCTATCGCGTGCGCGATGACGTCGAGGGTGAGGAGCGAGCGTTCAAGCTCTTCGACAGCGTCACCGGGTACGAGGCGTCGCGCCGCGAGATCGGTGCCCTGCGGAAGATCCAGCATCCCAACGTGGTGAAGGTCTTCTGGGCGGGCAAGACCAACGCCGGCGACTGGTATCTCATCACCGAGTTCATCGACGGGGAATCACTCGACGAGTTCGCCACCGGGAAGAAGAACCTGCGCGACCGGGAAGCCGTCGACGTCGCGCTCGACCTGCTGGACGCGCTCGTGGCCTTCCATCCCGACGCGGTGCGGCTGGAGCAGCTCGACGCGCTGCGGGCCGACGGCGAGCTGCCGGAAGCCGAGGCCCGCGAGTGGCGGGAACTGCAGGACAAGGGCCTGGTCCACCGCGACATCAAGCCGCTCAACGTGGTGCTCACCCGCACCGGGGCGAAGCTGCTCGACTTCAACATCGCCTCCCGGGTGGGCGATCCCGTGCACACGCAGTCGGGCACGCCGCCGTACCAGCCGCCCGACGCCGGCCAGGGCCGGTGGGACGTCTCCACCGACCTCTTCGCCGTCGGCGTGCTGCTCTACCGGCTCCTGTGCAATGGCCACCATCCGTTCCCGCACGCGATGCCGGTGGCCGACGTGGCGGTGACCGATCCCCGGACGATCCGCCCCGACCTCAGCCCGGACCTCGCCGCGTTCCTCGTCCAGGCCTGTGCCCCGGCCAGGGCCGATCGCTTCGCCACGGCGGCCGGCATGCGGCTCGCCCTGCGCGCCATCCGGGACGGCCGCTGACCGGCAGGCCGCTACTTACCATGGACTTATGGACATGGCATCTGACGGGGCGCTGTCCCCTAACCCGCACTACTACGAGATCACGGGCCGGGCCGCGGAGATCGCGCGGGCCCTCGGGAGCCCGGCCGGCGGAGCCGAGCACCTGTTCCTGGGGATGCTCCACGACGGCGGCTGGCCCGTGAGCGTGGTCTCGGGCCTGGTTGACTTCGGTCGGGCAGAGGAGGCGGTGCTCGGCATCGTCGGCGGTCCCGGCTACTCGCCCCCGTCCCCTCCCCGGTTCTTCCCGCGCAACGGCTTCGTGGAGCCGTGGGGTTTCCGGACCGCCGCAGAAATGGGTGACTCCCATGTCGGCGTGGAGCACGCGCTCCTGGCGATGATCCGCAACCGGGAGACGGTCCCGGCGCGTGCCCTCACGGGCCTAGCCGACCTCGACGCGATCGAGGCCGCTGTCCTCGAGGCCAAGAACGCGCCGACCGGCGGCCTGCCTGAGGGGGCGCTGTTCCTGCCGGAAGGACAGGGGCTGGACAGCCCGCTGAGCACGGCGATCACCGACGCGCTGCCCGAGGACACTACGTTCGGCTTCAACCACACGGGCGGACGCACGTGGGTGCGCGTATTCGGCCCCGGCGGCGGCCCCGATGTCACCCGCGAGGTGCTGAACGCGGCCCTGTCCAGCCTGGGCCGCCCGACGCTCTAGGAGCTGGCGCGCGGGGTGACCAGGCCGGTCTGGTAGGCGAAGACGACGAGCTGGGCCCGGTCGCGCGCCCCGAGCTTGATCATCGCCCGGCTGACGTGGGTCTTGGCGGTGGCGGGGCTGAGCACCATGGCGGCGGCGATCTCGTCGTTGGACAGCCCGTGCGCGACCAGGGCCACGACCTCGCGTTCGCGGTTGGTGAGGGTTTCCATCCCGACGGCGGCGACCGCGTCCGGCGGCCGGGCGACGAACTCGCTGATCAGGCGGCGGGTGACGGCCGGCGACAGTAGCGCGTCGCCGCCCACGACCACCCGCAGCGCCTGCAGCAGCTCGGCCGGCTGGGTGTCTTTCAGCAGGAATCCGGCCGCGCCTTCCCGCAGCGCGCGGAAGATGTACTCGTCGAGCCCGAAGTTGGTGAGGATCAGGACCCGCACGCTGTCCAGCCGTTCGTCCGCGACGATCTGCCTGGTGGCCTCGAGCCCGTCGAGGACCGGCATCTGGATGTCCATGAGCGCGATGTCCGGGCGGTACTCGGCGGCCAGCGCGACCGCCTGCTGCCCGTCGGCGGCCTCGGCGACCACCTCGATGTCATCCTCCGCTTCGAGCAGCGACCGGATGCCGCTGCGGATCAGCGCCTGGTCGTCGGCCAGCAAGATCCTGATCACGACGGTCCCGGCGCGGGAAGCTCGGCGCGCACCCGGAAGCCGCCGTCGTCCTGCGGCCCGGCCTGAAGCCGGCCGCCGAGGGCGGACACCCGTTCGCGCATGCCGACCAGGCCGAGGCCGGGACCTGACGCCCGGACACCGGTGCCGTTGCCGTTGTTGTCGACCTGGATGGAGAGCGCCTCCGGCGTGTAGTGCAGGTGCACCGACGCGGCGGCGTGGCTGGCGTGACGGCTCACGTTGGTGAGCGCTTCCTGCACGATCCGGTAGGCCGCCTGGTCTGCCTCCGGCGGAAGCGGCCGCTGCACGCCGGTCACGGTCACCGTCACCGGGAGGCCGGCGGCCCGGGCGCGGGCCACCAGGCCGTCCAGCTGGCACAGGCCGCTGCCCTCGCCGTCCTCCTCGCTGCGCAGCACGCCGAGCGTCGCGCGCAGCTCGCGGACGGCGTCCGCGCCTGCCTCCTGGATCGCCGCCAGCGCGGGCGGGACCTCCTCGCCGCGCTTGCCCGCCAGGTGCACCGCCACGCTCGCCTGAACCTGGATCACCGAGATGCTGTGCGTCAGGGAGTCGTGCAGCTCGCGGGCGATGCGCAGGCGCTCCTCCATGGCCCGGCGCCGGGCGGCTTCGTCCTTGGTCCGTTCCGCCTCCTCCGCCCGCTGCTCGACCTCGCGGATATGCAGTTGCCACATCCGGAACGTGACCGCCATGACCCCCGCCGAGATGAGCCATCCGGCCGCGTAGAACCTTTGCCAACCCCGATCCGTACGCATCATCCGAGCCTACGCGTCCGGCCGCTGAGCGCATCCGCCCCGCGTCGCCATTGCCGGCTACTCCCCACGTGGTACGCCGGGACCGGACCGCATCCGAGCTGACCAGACGGAAGTCACCTCCTGCGCACGACGACGCGGCGGTGTCCAGCCGGCAGCATCGCCGGTATGGCAATGACATCTTCCGCAGTCGATCGGGCCCCTACCCGCGGCGACGGCCGCCACCTCGGACTGGCGCTGCTGGTCATCGCGACGGCCCAGCTCATGGTCGTGCTGGACGCGACCATCGTCAACGTCGCGCTGCCGCACATCCAGACCGCGCTCGGGTTTTCCGGCAGCGGGCTGGAGTGGGTGGTCAACGCGTACGCCCTGGTGCTCGGCGGGCTGCTGCTGCTCGGCGGCCGGGCCGGTGACCAGTTCGGCCGCCGCCGGATGTTCGTGACCGGCCTGCTGCTGTTCTCGGCCGCGTCCCTGGCCGGCGGCCTCGCCACTACCCCGGCGTGGCTGCTGGCGGCCCGCGCCGTGCAGGGCGCCGGCGGCGCGATCGTCGCGCCTTCCGCGCTGGCGCTGATCGCCACGACGTTCCCGGCCGGGCCGCCCCGCAACCGGGCGATGGGCGTGTATTCCGGGATGAGCGCGGCCGGGGGCGCGGTCGGGCTGCTCGCCGGGGGGCTGCTCGTCACGTACGTCTCCTGGCGGTGGGTGCTGTTCGTCAACGTGCCGATCGGCGTCGGCGCCGCGCTCGCCGCGCTGGTCGTGCTGCCCGGCACCGCGGGCACGCGGGGCCGGTTCGACCTCGGCGGCGCGATTACCGGAACCGGCGGCGTAGCCGCGCTCGTCTACGGCCTGTCCAACGCCGCTACCAGCCCGGACGGGACTTCCCACTGGGGTGACGCCAACGTGCTGGCCGCCCTGACGGCTGGCGTCGCCCTGCTTACCGCCTTCGCCGTCATCGAGACGCGCAGCCGCCACGCGCTGATGCCGGTGCGGCTGCTGCGCAGCCGCGACCGGGCCGGCGCGATCGTCATGATGCTGGCGGTGGGGACCATGATCTCCGGCGTGTTCTTCTTCCTCACCTTGTTCGTGCAGGAGATATGGGGTTACTCGGCGCTCAGGACCGGGGTGACGTTCCTGCCGTTCACCGTCGCGCTGCTGGCGGGGACGGTGGCCGCGGCCAAGCTGGTGGCCCGGATCGGGGCGCGCCCGCTGCTGGTCGCCGGCGCGGCCGCCAGCGCGGGGGGCCTGTACTGGCTGTCGCGGCTGACCGAGCACGGCAGCTATGCGGGCGGGCTGCTCGGGCCGAGCCTGATCACAGGGGCCGGGCTCGGCCTGCTCTTCGTCCCGCTGTCGCTGGTCGCCCTGGCCCGCGTCGGCGAGGCGGACACCGGCGTGGCTTCCAGCCTGCTCAACGCCGGCCTGGCAGGTCGGTGCGGCCATCGGCCTGGCGGTGCTGGGCACCGTGGCCTGGACGGTGGTCGCCAACGGCGCCCGTACTGGCGGGACGGCCGTGTCGCGGGCGGCTTACCAGCACGCGCTGGCGGCCGGCTTCGACCGCGCCTTCCTGGCCGGCGCGGGGATCGCCGTGCTCCTCCTGGTGATCGCGGTCGGCGTGATCCGGGTCCGCCGCACTGACCTGAACGGCACCGAAGCCTGATCACATAGGTCATCGGCCGCCTAGAGAATTCAATGGTTGTGGCAACGTAATGGTCCTACCGGGCAGGTTGCCACAACCATTGAACCGGATTGTTACGGGGGGTGCGGAAGGGGTTAGGGGCGGCAGCGGGCGGGAGCAGAGGTCCCTTACTCGGGCGGGGGGTGCGGGGAGAGGGAGGGGTTGGGTCGGGCGGGACGCGCTTGCCTTCTGGCTTTTCTGACAGCGGGCTATTCGACCACGGGGCCCGGGGTCAGATACTCAGCCTCGGTCGCGCAGCTCGCGGCGCAGGAGCTTGCCGGAGACGGTCTTGGGGAGCTCGTCGAGGAACTCGATCTGGCGCGGGTACTTGTAGGCGGCCATCTGCTGGCGGCAGAAGGCGATGAGCTCGGAGGCCGTGACCTGCTGGCCGGGCCGCAGGCTCACGTAGGCCTTGACGGTCTCGCCGCGGTACTCGTCGGGGACGCCCACGACGGCGGCCTCGCGAACCGCCTCGTGCTGGTAGAGGACATCCTCGACCTCGCGCGGCCAGACCTTGTAGCCGCCCGCGTTGATCTGGTCCTTCTTCCGGTCCACGAGGTAGAACCAGCCGGCCTCGTCCATGTAGCCGACGTCGCCGGTGTGCAGGGCGCCGCCGGGCAGGGCGTGCGCGGTCTCCTCCGGCTTGTTCCAGTAGCCCGGCACCACCATCGGGCCGCTGGTGACGATCTCGCCGATCTCGCCGGGCGGCAGGTCCTGGCCGTCGTCGCCGACGATGCGCACCACCGTGTTGTAGACCGGGACGCCGACGGACAGGGCGCCGGAGGCGTCGTCGATGGGGGCGACCGCGCCGGCCGGGACGCCGTGCGACGGCGAGGTGGTCTCGGTCAGCCCGTAGATGTTGTGGACGTACTGGCCGAACTGGGCCTGGAAGGCCTTGACGGTGCTGGGCGGGATGGGCGCACCGCCGGACCAGATCTTGGTCATCGTCGCCAGGGCCTCGCGGTCAGCGTCCGGGGCGTTCATGAGCGCGATGAAGACGGTGATAGAGCCGACGGTGAACGTCACTCGTTCGGTCCGAATGGTTTCGATGGTCACGGCCGGTTCGAAGCGGTAGGCCAGCACCAGCGGCGCGCCGAGAAGCAGGGCCGTGGTGACGCCCGCGATCATGCCGGTGATGTGGAACAGCGGCGCGATGCCGAGGATCACGTCGTCCGGGCCGAGCTCGCACCACTGCCGGTAGACCTGGGAGTTGAACACCACGTTGCCGTGGGTGTTCATGGCGCCCTTGGGCGGCCCGGTGGTGCCCGAGGTGTAGGTCAGCAGGGCCGTGTCGCCGGGGCCGAGGTTATGCGGCCGGGGCGCCTCGCCGCGGTGGTGCCCGATCAGGGTGGTCATGTCTTCGGCGCCGCCGGGGACGGGGCCGGCCTCGAGGCCGGCGAAGACCCGCGGGTCGTGGCGGCCCCGGTACTCCAGCTCCGAGGTCGTGATCACGGTGATGCCGTGGCTCTGCGCTACCTCCGCGGCCACGTCGCGGTACAGGCCCTCCAGGCAGACCAGCACGCGGGCGCCGGAGTCGAGCAGGATGGCGTCCAGCTCGCGGGCCTTGTTCATGGGGTTGACCGGGACCGCGACGCCGCCCGCCTTCCAGGTCGCCAGCAGCCCGATCACGAACTGCGGCACGTTCTGCAGGTAGAGCGCCACCCGGTCGCCCGGGATCACCCCCAGGCCGCCCAGCGCGACCGCGAACGCGTCGCTGAGCTCGTCGAGCTCGCGGGCGGTGATGGCGCCGCCGAAGTAGCGGATGAGATCGCCGTCCGGGTTCCGCCGGACCGAGGCCCGGAACATGGCCAGGGCGTCGGAGTACTCCAGGCTCAGCTCGGCGGGCTGGCCCGCGTCGTAAAGAGCCAGCCAGGGCTTTTCTTCATAGACAGACATGCGCGTCCCTAGGGGTCGGCAGGCGGATCTCCGGCTCGCAGCGGCTTGGCGTGGTACCGGCCCTCGTGGGCCAGCACCGGGCGCTGGTCGCCGCGCAGCTCGGGATGTTTCTCCTCGAGCTTGCGACGCTTGCTCCACTCCCGGCGCAGCTGGCCGGTGTACTCGGGGTTGCCGTCATAGGTTCCCCGCCAGGTCTGCGGCATCATTTCGGCCGAACGGCCCGGGCTCGCCTGGCCGCCCAGCGCTATCCGGCTCGGGATCTTGTCGCTCGTCTGCCCGCACGCCGGGCAGGGCTGCTGCGCGCGGTCGGCGATCGGCGCCAGCTGCTCGAACTGGTGCCCCTGCGGGCAGCAGTAGTCGTAGAGCGGCACCGGCCTTACCAGTTCTCGATGGAATGCGCGAAGATCGCCGCGATGTCCTCCTCGCCGACCGGGCGCGGGCACGTGGCCAGCAGGCGCTGCTGCTTCATCGTGCCGGGCACCAGGTCACCGATGTCGGCCTCGGTGTAGCCGACGGCGCCGATCCCGTTCGGGATCTCGATGTCGCGCATCAGGTCGATGACGGCTCTGGGGAGCTGCTCGCCGGCGTCGTTGAGCTTGTCCATGTCCGGGGCCAGCAGCGCGGCCGCCTGCAGGTGGCGCTCGGGCGCGCTGGGGAAGCTGAACCGGAACGCCTCGGGGGCGGTCAGCGAGACCGACATGCCGTGCGGCACCATCGGCTCGGACTGCGGGTAGTTCGGGGGCCGGTACTCCTTGACCATGCCCGCGATGGGGTAGGCGTTGGCGTGCGGGATGTGCACGCCGGAGTTGCCGAACCCCATGCCCGCGAACGTCGCGGCCAGCATCATGTTGCTCCGCGCCTCGAGGTTGCTGCCCTCGTTGAAGGCGGTGCGGAACGAGGTGGCCAGCAGCCGCAGGGCCTGCTCGCACCACAGGTCGGAGACCGGGTTGGAGCCGCAGTAGGTGACCCGCTGCTCGGGCTGCTTGCGGTCGAAGGTGGTGTACCAGCGGGCGGTGTAGGACTCCAGCGCGTGACAGACGATGTCCATCCCGGCCGAGGCGGTGACCTCCGGCGGGATCGTCAGCGACAGCAGCGGGTCGATCACGGCCAGCGTGGGCCGCAGCCGCCAGTGGCTGATGCCGGTCTTGACCTTCATCGACAAGATGTCGAGCACGCACATCGCGGTGCTCTCCGAGCCGGTCCCGGCCGTGGTGGGCACGGCGATCAGCGGCTTGAGCTGCTTGGTGGGGGCGCGGCCCTCGCCGATCGGCTTGTTGATGTAGTCCATCAGCGAGCCCTCGTCGGTGGTCAGCAGGTTGACCGCCTTGGCCGTGTCGATGGACGAGCCGCCGCCCACCGCCACGAAGCCGTCCCACGGGCCCTGCTGGCGGGCGTAGCCGGCCGCCTTGTCCATGCTGTCGTCGGTCGGCTCGACGTGCACCCCGTCGAAGACCTCCGAGGTGATCCCGTGCCTGGTCAGCGAGTCGGCGATGCGGGCCGGGATGCCGAGCGCGTTGATCGAGGGGTCGGTCAGGATGAGGACCCGCCTGGCTCCGAACTGGGCCATCTCGAAGCCGATCTCGTCGACCGCCCCGGCGCCGAACTTCAGCGGGGGCGCGCCCCAGGTGAAGATGGTCTCCTCGGCCAGGTCGATGCCGAGTCCCTCGCTCATTTGTAGCTCCCGTTCGGGGCGACGCGCAGCTGCTTGATCTGGTCGGCGTCGTGGCCGAACACGATGGTGGCGTTGGTCTCGGTGGCGATCCCGCGCAGCTTCTCCACACTGGAGTAGAACTGCTCGAGGTTGTTGACGATGGCGGCGGGGACGGCGGGCGGGCCGTAGCTGTCGCCCATGTAGACCGCGTTGGCGGTGAAGATCATCGTGCCGGTTTCGGGCAGGTCGACCCGCATCGACATGCTGCCGGGGGTATGCCCGGGCGTCTGGATGAAGCTGACCCCGGGGAGGAACTCGGCGTCGCCGTCGACGGTCTCGAAGGTCAGGTCTTCGTAGTCGGCCTTGAGGTGGGCGCCGTTGAAGGGACCTTCGAAGCCGAAGGCCCACTCCTTCTCCTTGGCGCTGCAGACCAGCCGCGCGTTCGTCTCCTTGAACAGCTTGACGTTGCCGGCGTGGTCGAAGTGCAGGTGGGACAGGACAACGTAGTCGATGTCACCGGGCGCGACGCCGAGCTGCTTGAGCCGGGAGTCGAGGTACTCCTCGTCCGAGACCTTGTCGTAGGGGAAGAAGTCCTGCAGGCCGGTCGGGCCCCAGTGCGTCTCCCAGTCCCGCGGGCAGCTGGTATCCCACAGCAGCCGGCCGTCGGGGGTGTCCACCAGCACGCAGTGGGTAGGGACGTCGACCCACTCGGCCGGCTCGTTCTTGTTGTGCCGGTTGCGTATCGACCGGTTGGGCGCGAGCAGGAGCCAGGTGAGATCGGCGGTCATCGCTCCGCACGGAAGGATGCTGACAGTCGTACCTGCGGCCATAGGGACCTCCGAGGCTCATGAGACGGTCAGGTGTGCACAGTTCCCACCCTCCGTCCGCGTTCGCGCTGGTGTCAAGGCTCGCCCGGGGCTGGTGGTCAGCTCAGGCCCGCTGCCTGCAGGAACTCCTGGGCGATGATCTTGTAGCCCGCCTGGTTCGCGTGCTGGTTGGGGCCGCGGGGCGGGGCGGCGCACTCCCAGGTCCATTGGCAGAGCAGGGCGACGTTGCGCGGGAGGCTCGTCCCGTGGTCGGCGAAATCGCTGGTCTGGAAGGCGCCGAACACGTTGGCGACCCTGACGTCGGCTTTTTTGTACACCCGGTCGAGCAGGGCGTTGAAGGTGGCGGCCAGCTTCTCCGCCGTCCACGCGACGGCGTGGCCGGTCAGGCCGCTGCGCCACTCGGCCAGCGCGGGCAGGTAGTAGTTCATGCCGACGATGCGCACTTTCGGGCCGGCGGCGGCCTTGAGCTGGCTGACGATCGTGCCCAGGTGGGTGACGGCGGACGGGACGCCCTTGACGGCGCAGGCGGCGAGCTGGCTGAAGCTGGGCTGGCCGCTGCAGGCTTCGGGGTCGTTGGCGCCGATGTCGAGGGTGACCAGGAGGACGTGGCCGCGGTTCTGCTGGAGGAAGGCGACGGCCGCCTCGAGCTGCGAACCGCTTGGGTAGGGGCAGATGCCGCCGTTCATCATGGTGACGGTGGTCTCGCCGGGGCAGCCCAGCTTGACGAGCCGGAGGGTGGGGTGGCTTCGGTGCAGGGCGGTGTAGATCTGGTTGGGGTAGCCGTCGGGGGTCGCGACGCTGATGCCGGCCGCGTTCGGCTGGACGCCCTGGGCCAGGGAGTCGCCCAGGGCGAGATAGTAGGCGGCCGGGGCCTTCGGCTGGGCGGTTAGGCCGGCGGCGGCCGGGTGTGACGGCCCCGGACCCGAGCAGGCGGTGAGGACGGCGGTGGCGGTGATGACCGCCGTGGCTGTGATTGTCATGAGGCGTGAGATACGAGTGGAGCGCATCGTCACCTCTCTGCCGGTCCCTGCCGTTTTCGGTCACCTACAGCCTAAGTGCGCCTCGGCCGGGCGTGGCTGCCCGCGGGCCTCCTTCAGGACGGATCGATGTCATATGGGGGCGGCTCGTGCGAAGTGAGACCCGCCTGGGTGAGCGCGCGCCCGGTCCGGGGAGACCTGGGCTGTTGCGGCAGGGGCGGAGCGGGCCAGGGGGACCTGGGTGAGGCCGAGGAGCCAGGCGATCGCGTGTACCTCGTCGGTGCGGAGTCGGTGCGGGTCGTCGGCGTTGACGCAGCGGATCCGGCCCGCGCTGATCTCGGTGATCAGGTTGGCCTGGCCGGCCAGCAGGGAGGCCCAGGTGGCGGGGGCGCCGATGACGACCGGGATGCAGCCCGGGTCAGGCGAGGTCCGGGCGGGGCTCGGCGAGGTGTCGGCGGAGGTGACCGGCAGCGCGGGGGTGGCCTGCGGGGCGGAGGGGAAGCGGACTCGCAGTTCGGCCTGGGCGCCGTCAGAGCCCTGGACGACTACGCCCACGGTGGCGCCAGCCAGGCGGGGCCAGTAAGCGCTGATGGCCGAGCGCTGGAGGTCGGAACAGGACTGGATGCGGGCGTCGATCGCCTCGGCCGTGGCGGTGAGTTCCGGGTGCTCCGCGGCGCTCGTGGAGGCGGACGGGACGCTGAGCCGGGGGTCGAGCGGGCCGACGGCGGTGTTCCACTCCTCGTCCACCGGGCGGTAGCGGAGCGCGGCCAGGGCCTGGTTCAGTACCGGCAGCATCCCGGGCGGGAAAGCGCCCACCGGGACCACGGCGCCGCGGCCCACCGAGGCGCCGGTGACCGCGCCGGTGAACCAGATCTTCTCGTCGCTGGGGCCGTCGGCCTCGTGCTCCCGCTCGAAGCACGTCCTGGTGATGCCGGGTACGCTCTCGACCTCGAGGAACGAGAAGATCTCGGCCGCGATCCGCTCCGGCTCGGCCACCAGGTCCTCGTAGCGGACCCGGTGGCACCGCTGCGGGTAGCGCTGCTCGAACTCCAGGGCCATGTGCGTGCACAGGAGCCAGTAATCGGCGATGGCGGCCACGCTGTTACCGGGATGCCGGGTGACGAACTGGTCGTAACCGAACCGGTGCAGCCCCCACGGGCACGCCTCCACGCCGGACGCGATGACGTCCATGCAGTGCCGGAACAGGCAGATGAACTTCGCGTCGGGGAAGACCTGGGCGAGCAGGCCGGCCTGCGCCACGTTGTCGAGGGACTTGTCGCACCAGCGCGATTTCCCGCGCCGCCGCAGGTAGCCGCCGAACCCCAGCTCGATCGCCGCCCGGATGACGGCGGCGGTTTCCGGTGAGGGCGGCGCCTGTTCGTCCATGACGTTCCGGCCCGAGGCGGCGTTTTCCAGCGTGCCCAGCGTGCTGGCGAGCTGACCGCAGGCGAGGCCCATACCGGTCTCGGGGGGGCAGGCCAGGACGGGATGGCTGTCGAGGATGAACCGGAGCAGCGTGGACCCGGACCGGCTCGCGGTCAGGATGAAGACGGGCGGGGCGGGGGGCGGGATGAGGGGGTCGGCCATGACAAGGAGCGTGCCACACGGCACGTCCCTGGTCACGGGCCCGCGGCCGCACCGGGAGAGGACCGGGAGCGGCCTGGGAGCGCAGCGGGAGCGGACCGGGAGGACGGCCCCGGAGGATGGGCCTGTCACCCCATCGCTCCCCCGAGGAGGACATCACATGACCCAAGTGTCGACCTGGTTCGCCGACCGCGTGGCGAGCCTGCTGCCCAGCACCACCGCGGCGGCATGCGTCTCCCAGTACAACTGGAACTCCTGCCGTTACAACAGGAACTACTGCGCCTACTACGGCTACTACGGCTGGGAGCACTGTCACCTGAGCTGCCACGGCAAGGCCGTCTGCGGCGCCCCGTACACCTGCTGCAACGTCGGCTGACGGGCGCGTCGTTACCCGGGCGGAAAGCCGGCCGCGCCGCGCATGCGAATGGCCTGGCCAACGCGGAAAGGAGCATCGTTCTTCATGGTGTACGTAGCACTGGCCTGCCGCTGCCTGACCGGCATCGTGTTCGCGGTCTCCGCGTTCAGCAAGGTGCGCAGCGCGGCGGCTTTCCGTGACTTCTCGGCCTGGCTCGGCGGGCTGCCGCTGCGCGGTGTCCGCGGCCGGGCCGCCGCGGCCGTGATGGCCGGGACGGAGGTGGTCATCGTGGTCGCGTTGCTGCTCCCGTGGACCGCCCAGGCCGGCCTGGCGCTCGCGGCGGTGACCCTGGCCGTGTTCGCGGCCGGCACGGTCGCCGTGGTGCGCCGGGGCGTGCGGACCCCGTGCCAGTGCTTCGGCACCTCGGCGCGGCCGCTCGGCCTCCGGCACGCCGGGCGTGACCTGCTGTTGTGTGCCGCCGCGGCGGCCGGCGCGGTCAGCGCCGGGGCCCCGGCGCGCCCGGCCGCCGTCGTCCTCAGCCTGGCGGCCGGCCTGATCGCCGCGGCCTTCGTCCTGTTCCTCGATGACATCACCGCGCTGTTCGCCTGAGATCCATTCCGTCCCAGACCAGGGAGATCCTTATGTCCTACCTCGCCGCCGCCGTGGTGCTCCTGGGCGTGCTGTGCTGCCTGAACCTGGCCATGACGCTCGCGGTCGTGCGCCGGCTGCGGCGGCAGGCCGAACGTGCGTCGGAGGACGCGGTGAGGCTGCCGCCGGGCGTGCTGGCGCCCGAGTTCAGCGCGGCGACCGTCTCCGGTCCGGTCATCTCGCTGTCCGACCTGGCCGGCGCCAGGAGCGTGGTGGCCTTCCTGGCCGCGAACTGCCCGCCGTGCCACGAGCAGGTCCCGGAGTTCGCGGCCTACGCCAGGTCGGTTCCCGGCGGGCCGGCCCAGGTGCTCGCGGTCGTGGTCGGCGGCGACGACGCCGAGACGGCGCAACTGGCCAGCGACCTGGAGGGGGCCGCGTCGGTGGCGCTCGAGAGCGTGGCCGGACCGCTGCAGAAGACCTTCTCTGTGACCGGCTTCCCGACCTTCTACGTGCTGGACGAGACGGGGCGGATCCAGGTCAGCGCCCCCACCATGCGCGGCGTCCCCGCCTTCCAGGCAGCCTGAGGGCATGCGGCTCGTGACACGGCGGCGGGCCCGGCGGGCGGGGACCGGCCCGGCGTCGCCGCTGGTACTCGCCGCCCGGGCCTGGCGGGTCATCCGGATGCTCTGGGCCGCGTCGCCGCGGATGACCCTCGCGCTCATCGCGCTGACCGTGGGCGGCGGCGTGATCCCGGCCTCGGTAGCGTGGCTGAATCGCGCGGTGCTCGACGGCGTGGTGAACGGCGGCGCCGACAACGGCCAGGTGATCGCCTCGGCGCTCGCGCTGGGTGCCGTCGGCGTGATCTCGGCCGCCCAGCCGCATGCGCGCACCTACGTCGACCAGGAGCTTCGCCGCGGATTCAGGCTGGTCGTCCAGGGCAGGCTGTTCACCGCGATCAACGCCTTCACCGGGCTGCGGAGGTTCGAGACCCCCGCGTTCCTCGACCGGATCCAGGTCGCGCAGCAGGTGAGCACCACCGCGCCCACCCAGCTGGTGGCCGGGGTGTTCAACATCGTGCAGCAGGGCATCAGCCTGGCCGGGTTCTTCGTGGCCCTCGTGGTGATCAACCCGGTGCTGGCCGCGGTGGTCGCGGCCACCGGTGTCCCGGCCCTGGTATCTGACCTCGTGATGAGCCGGAGGCGGGCCGAGTTCCAGTGGCAGGCGACTCCCGCCAACCGCCGCCAGATCTTCTACGGCCGCCTGCAGACCGACGTGACCGCGGCCAAGGAGCTGCGGCTGTTCGGCCTCGGCGATTTCCTGCACGGCCGGATGCTGCACGAGATGCGGTCCATCCACCGTGCCGAACGGCGTCTGGACCGGCGGATGTTCTGGACGCAGGGCGGCCTCGGCCTGGTCACGGCGGTCATCTCGGCCGCCGGGCTGATCTGGACGATCCGGCAGGCCGCGGCGGGGCGCCTCACCGTGGGCGACGTCACCCTGTACGTCATGGCGGCCGTGGGCGTGCAGAGCTCGCTGTCCGCCACGGTCACCCGGGTCGCCAGCGTCTACGAGGCGGTCCTCATGTTCGGCTACTACGACGACGTGGTGATGGCCGGGCCGGACCTGGCGCTGGCGGCGGAACCCGCGCCGCTCCCCGCACTGCGGGGCGCTCTCGAGCTGCGCGACGTCTGGTTCCGTTACGACGAGAGCCATCCGTGGGTGCTCCAGGGCGTGAACATGGTGATCCCGGCCGGGACCACGGCCGCGCTGATCGGGCTCAACGGCGCGGGCAAGAGCACGCTGGTGAAGCTGCTCTGCCGGCTGTACGACCCGGATCGCGGCACCATTTCCTGGGACGGCACCGACATCACCGAGGTGGATCCCGCCGAGCTGCGGGCGCGGATCGGCACCGTCTTCCAGGACTACATGTCCTATGACCTGACCGCGACCGAGAACATCGGCCTCGGTGACCTGACCCGGCTCGACGACCAGGCCCGGATCAGCCAGGCGGCCCGCCACGCGGGCATCCACGACAAGCTCTCCGGGCTGCCGAACGGGTACGGCACCATGCTGAGCCGGATGTTCTTCGACCGGGGGGCGGACGACCCGGAGGCGGGGGTCATCTTGTCCGGCGGGGAGTGGCAGCGGCTGGCCCTGGCCCGCGGCCTCATGCGAGACGACCGGGACCTGCTCATCCTGGACGAGCCGAGCTCCGGCCTCGACGCCGAGGCCGAGCACGCGATCCACCGTCGGCTGGGCCTGGCTCCGGGCCGGACGGACGACGCTGCTGATCTCGCACCGGCTCGGCTCGGTGCGCGACGCGGACATGATCTACGTGCTGTCCGGCGGCCAGATCGCCGAGCGGGGCACGCACGCCGAGCTGATGGCGGCCGCGGGCGAGTATCAGCGCCTGTTCACGCTGCAGGCCAGCGGGTACGCCGACGGCGAGGCCACGGATCTGGTGTCCGCGCCGGGCGGCCCGCGGCAGAGCCGCCGGCTAGCCGAGCAGCGGGCCGCCCGGCTAGCCGAGCAGCGGGCCGCCGGGCTCGTCATCGCCGCGGAGTGCGTCGAGCCCGGTCTCCCGCAGCCGTCTGACCAGGCTGCTCAGCGGAAGGTGGGGCTGGCTGGCGGCCCGCGCGCAGGCCAGGCTCAGCGTCAGCGGCAGGCACGCGCACAGCTGGACCAGCTCGGTGACGGCGGCGGGTTCCGCCGCGCAGCGCCGCGGGCCCAGCCGCCGGGCCAGCAGCACCCTGGCCTCGGCCGCCGTGGGCAAGCCGACCGGCAGCGGCCAGCCGCCCTCGGCCGCGATCAGGCCGGTGAGCTGGCTCCGGCTGGTGACGACGACCAGGCAGCCGGGCCCGCTGGGCAGCAGCGGGCGTACCTGGCCGGAATCCCGCGCGTCATCGAGCAGCAGGAGCATGCGCCGCCCCGCTACCAGGCTGCGGAACAGCGCCGTCTGCGCCGGGAGGGACGCCGGATCCGGTCCGGGCGGGCCGGGGAGCGCGCCGAGGAAATCGCGGATCGCCTCGGCCGGGGGAACCGGGGACGGTTCGCGGCCGCGCAGGTTCACGTACAGCTGCCCGTCGGGAAAGTCCGCGGCCGCCTGGTGGGCCCAGCGAACGGCGAGCGCCGTCTTGCCGATCCCGGGCGGACCGGTGATCGCCGCGATCGGCGTGCCGCCGGGCGGGAGGGCCGCGGCCCGCTCGCGCAGGCCGGACAGCGCGGACAGTTCGGCCTGCCGTCCGGCGAAGCAGGCGGTGCCGGGTGGCAGCTGGCGCGGTACCGGCACCTGACGCGGTACCGGTGCCTGACGCGGCCCCGGCAGCAGGCCGGGATCGGAGCACAGGATCTGACGGTGCAGCCTCGTCAGCCCGGGTCCCGGCTCAAGGCCGGCCTGGTCCACCAGCACGCGGCGGCCCTGCTGGTAGCAGTCCAGCGCCTCGGTCTGGCGTCCGCACCGGTACAGGGCCAGCATCAGCTGCGACCGGAAGCTCTCCCGGAGCGGATTCTCGTCCACCAGGCGCCGCAGCCCGGCCACGACCTCGCGATGCCGCCCGCAGGCCAGGTCGGCCTCGCCGCGTAGTTCGACGGCCTCCAGCCGGGACTCCTCGAGCTGGCTGGCGGCCGCGGCCACCAGCGGCGCCCGCGGCACGTCGCCTAGGGACGGGCCGCGCCACAGTCCCAGCGCCTCGGTCAGCAGCGCCGCGGCGACGCCGGGCTCGCGGTCCGCCAGGGCCAGCCGTCCACGCCCCTTGAGATCCTCGAACCGGCGGACGTCGACGTCGTCGCGCTCCACCAGGAGCTGGTACCCGGGCGGCCTGGTCACCAGCATCCGACCCTCGCCGTCGCCCAGGATCCGGCGTACCCGCATCACGTACAGGCTGACCAGCTTCCGGGCCCCGCTGGGGGGGTCACCAGGCCAGAGCTCGTCCACCAGGCGCGCGGCGGACACCATCTCCCGTGGCCGCACGAGCAAGGTGGCCAGCACGACCCGCCATTTCGGCGCGTCGAGAGAAACCCATCCCTCCCCCGTCCAGACCTCAAGCGGCCCGAGAATGCGAAACCGCACGATCACCCCGTCCCAGATCACGGGCGCACCGCACGTCACTCAACCACGAATTGGACGAAAGTCAACCATTATCTGGCAACGTGAAACACGTCTCGTTTTGCGGATCTCGAACGTGAGCACGGGGCCTGAATGGATAGCTGGATCGTAGTGGCGGCGCTGGCCGCGGCGTGCCTGATCACCGGTTTCGCCGTCGCGCGGCGGCTCGTGGTGGTGGTCAGGGTGACCGGGACCAGCATGCTCCCCGCGTTCGGCCCGGACGACCGGGTCCTGGTCAGACGGGGTGCGGGCCGCCAGCTGAGGGTCGGCACGGTGGCCGTCCTGGCCGAGCCGCGGGACGTTCTCTCCTGGCGGCTGGCACCGCTGGCGACGCCGGGCCTGGGCGAGGTTACCTGGGTCATCAAGCGGATAGCGGCGGTCGCCGGTGATTCCGTACCGGAATCAGTGCGGCAGGCAGCCGCGCGAGCGGCCATCGTCCCCGACGGGATGCTGGTCGTGCTCTCCGACAATCCGGAAGGCAATGATTCACGCCGGTGGGGATTCATTCCCGCCAGCCGGGTCCTCGGCCCGGTTGTGCTGCGGATTCCCGCACCGCCGGCGCCCCGGTGAATTTCGATTCGAGGTGACGGGTGCATATCGAGGTACTTGGGCCGATCGAGGTAACGGAGGCTGGCCGGGTGATCAGGCTGGCCGGGCAGCGGCAGCGAGCGCTGCTCGCGGCCCTGGCCCTGGACCAGGACCGGGTGGTCTCGGTGGCGCGACTGGTCGACGTGATGTGGGGGTTCGACCCGCCCGCCACCGCCCGGGGTAAGGTCCATTCCCACGTCTCCACGCTGCGTCACGCGCTGGGCACCGCCGGGGTGATCGAGACCAGGCCGCCCGGCTACGTGCTCTCCGGGCGCGGTGCCGACGTCGACCTGGCCGACTTCGAGGCGCTCAGGACCCAGGCCGCCGCGGCCGGTGACGCCGGCGAGTGGGCGGTGGCGTCGCGACGGTACGCCACCGCGCTGGCGCTGTGGCGCGGCCCGGCCTGTGCCGATGTCACCTCACCGGCGATCAGGACGGTGGCGGCCGCGCTCGAGGAACGCCGCCTGTTCGCGGTCGAGGCCAAGGCCGAGGCCGACCTCGCCCTGGGCCGCTGCGAGTCCGTGGCCGCCGACCTCGCGACGCCGCTCGCGCAGCACCCCCTCCGTGAGCGGCTGCGCGCGCTGGCCATGCAGGCCCTGTACCGGCTGGGCTGCCGGGCCGACGCGCTCAGCCTGTACCGCGAGGGCCGCCGGGTGATGATCGCCGAGCTCGGCCTCGAGCCCGGCCCGTACTTGCGCCGCCTGCACCAGGGCATCCTGTCCGAGGATCCGGCCCTGCTGGCTCCCGGGCGGGACCGGCCCGGCTAGGCGGCCGTCAGGCGCGCGGGATGACCGGCGGGATGACCGGCAGCAGCAGGTAGGAGGGCTGGCCGGGGCTGGTGTGCAGGGTGGTCAGGAGAGGTAGCGGCCGCGGATGCGGTCGCCGGCCGGGTCGAACGGGGGGCGCAGGGTGACGGTGGCGGGGTAGAGGTCGCCGCCGACGTTGACCTGGTAGTGGCCGGAGCGGATGAGGTCGGGGGTGAGGGGGGCGCCGTCGGGCGAGCGGAGGTAGGCCAGGGCGGTGCAGGCGCCGAGGGTCTCGGCCCAGGCGCCGGAGGTGACCTGGCCGACGGCGACGCCGTCGGCCAGGACGAGTTCGCCGCCCCAGATCATGGCGGCGGGGTCGCCGAGGACGAGGGAGACCAGGCGGCGGCGGGGGCCGTCGGCGCGGGCGCGCTCGACCGCTTCGCGGCCGAGGAAGCCGATATCGGTCTTGAGCTTGCAGGCGAACAGGAGGCCGGCCTCGGCCGGGTTGTAGTCGGGGGTCAGCTCGCGGCCGAAGGCGCGGTAGGCCTTCTCCAGGCGCAGTGACTCGATCGCGTAGTAGCCGGCGTTGGCCAGGCCGAGGTCCTGGCCCGCGGCCATCAGGTCCTCGTACGCGCCGACGGCGAACTCCGCGGGCACGTACAGTTCCCAGCCGAGCTCGCCGACGTAGGTGATCCTGGTCGCCCGGACGGTGGCGTAGCCCAGGTCGATCTCGCGGCTGGTGCCGAACGGGAACGCCTCGTCGTCCAGGCGGGCACGGGTGAGGCGGCCCAGCAGGGCACGCGACCGGGGACCCATCACGCCGTAGACGGCGTACTGGGAGGTTACGTCGACTAGTGAGGACCGCAGCCCCGCGGGCATCCGGCGGCGGATGTGGTCCTGGTCCCGTTCGGTGCTGGCGGCGCTGCTGACCAGCAGGAATTCTTCGGCCGAGAGCCGGGTCACGGTGATGTCGGCCTCGTAGGTGCCGTGCGCGTTGAGCATGGGTGTGTAGACGGTGCGGCCCGGGGCGACCGCGACGTCGGCGGCGCACAGCCACTGCAGGGCCTGCTCGGCGTCCGGGCCGGTCAGCAGGTACTTGGAGAAGCTGGTCTGGTCGAACAGGGCGACGGCGGTGCGGGCCGCGCGCTGCTCGGCCGACGACCACGGCTGCCAGTTCTGCTGGCCCCAGCCGTACTCGATAACCGGCTCCTCGCCGGGCGGGGCGAAGAAGTTGGCCCGTTCCCAGCCCATCTTGCTGCCGAAGCAGGCGCCGGCCGCCGCGAGCAGGTGGTAGGCCGGGGACCGGCGGAACGGCCGGGCCGAGCTCAGCTCGCGGTTCGGCCAGGGCACCGCGTAGTGCAGGCCGAGGACCTCGGCCACCCGGTCGTGCAGCCACTGGTTGTTGCCGTTGAAGGCGGCGAACCGGCGGATGTCGACCGCGGACAGGTCCGTGCCGGGCTCGCCCGCGGTGATCCACTCGGCCAGCGCCTGGCCGGCCCCGCCGGCCGACGCGATGCCGACCGAGTTGAAGCCGGCCGCGACGAAGAAGTTCCGCAGCTCCGGGGCCTCGCCCAGGATGAACTGGTTGTCCGGGGTAAAGCTCTCGGGCCCGTTGTAGAACTTCTTGATGCCGGTCTCGGCCAGCACCGGCAGGCGGTGCACGGCGCTGTCCATCAGCACCGAGAAGTGCTCCCAGTCCTCCCCCAGCAGCTGGAACTCGAACGGGTAGGGGATCTGGTCGGGCGCGACCCAGGGCTTGGCGTCGGGCTCGAAGCCGCCGACCACGAGCCCGCCGACCTCCTCCTTGACGTAGGTGTAGCCGTCCGGGTCGCGCAGCACCGGGTAGTCGCGGTGCACCCCGTCGATCCGCTCGGTGACCACGTAGAAGTGCTCGGCCGAGTGCAGCGGGACGGTGACCCCGCACAGGGCGCCCACCGCCTTGGCCCACTGGCCCGCGCAATTGACCACCACCTCGGCTTCGACGCTGCCCCGTTCGGTATGAACGCCTTTTGCGGTCTGGCCGTCGGTGATGATGCCGGTCACCCGGGTCCGCTCGGCGATGGTGACGCCCTGGTCGCGAGCGCCGCGGGCCAGGGCGGCGGTCAGGTCGGTCGGGTTGGCGCGGCCGTCGCCTGGCAGCCAGATCGCGCCGGCCAGGTCGTCGGTGCGCAGGATCGGGTAGCGCTCGGCCGCCTGCGCCGGGCTGATCAGCTCGCATTCGAGCTGGTAGGCCTCGGCGGTGGCGGCGGTCCGCTTGAGCTGGGTGAGCCGGTCCGGGGTGCGGGCGACGGTGACGCCGCCGCAGCGGCGGAAGCCGGTGGACAGGCCGGTCTCGGCCTCGAGGCGTTCGTAGAGCCGGGTGGAGTACTGGACCAGGCGGGTGCCGCTCTCGGAGGCGCGGAGCTGGCCGACCAGGCCGGCCGCGTGCCAGGTGGTGCCGCTGGACAGCTGGCCCTGCTCGAGCAGCAGCGTGTCGGTCCAGCCGAGCTGGGCCAGGTGGTAGGCGACGCTGGTGCCGATCACGCCGCCGCCGATGATCACGACGCGGGCCCGGCCGGGCAGGTCCTCAGTCATCGCGCTGCACCTCGTCGAGAAGTTCACCGAAATCACGGGCGGTGAGGCCGCGGGCGGCGCGCTCGAACCGTTCCATCGCCCAGCCCCAGAAGTCGAAGTCGAGCGGGCTGGCGCCGTGCTGGATCGCCCCCCACAGCGTCCACCCGTACATCCCGATCAGCCCGCCGAGCAGCCAGGCGCGGGCGGTCCGGCTCGGCCGGGGACGACCGAAATAGGACCGAACGAGCTCGGCCAGCCCGTCCCGGGACAGGTGCGACTCGGCCGCGATGTTGCCGAGTTCGAAGCAGGGGTCGTTGTTGCCGGATAGCTCGTAGTCGATCAGCCAGATCCGGTCGCCGCCGTCGATGAAGTTGGCCGCCAGCAGGTCGTTGTGGCAGGGCACAGTCCCTTCGGGGCGGACCGCGAGGGCCTTCCCGGCCGCCGCGAGCTGCGGGGCCAGGTCGTCATAGCCGTCCGGGATGCGGAAGCCGCGGGACCTGGCCACCGCCCGGTAGCCGCGCTGGATGCCGAACATGTCGAAGTCGTTGCCGAACCGGCCGCCGGAGTGCAGGCGGCGGCAGGCCGCGGCGATCCGCGGGATGTTCTCCTCGCTGGCCACGTCGGCCGCGCTGAGGGTGCGGCCGTCGAGGTAGCCGAGGACCAGCAGTCGGTCCTGCGGGCGGTACTCGATCACCGGCGCGCCGGCCCCGGCGGCGGCCGCGATCACCGAGTTGCGGTACTCGCAGTCCCGGTCGATGGCCAGCAGCTCGCTGCCGGCCGACGAGACCCGGGCCACGAACACGCCGTCCGGCGTCGTCACCTTGTAGTTGCGGTTGGTCAGGCCGCCGGGCAGCTCGAGCACCGTCCGCGGCCGGGCGGCCAGGCTGTCCGTCCGGTCGAAAAGGGCGCTGAGTTCCGCCGACACGACACTTCCCATCGTTAAGGTCTAGACGTTATCCTCCATCATGAGTACCGAAACCTCTGAAGGGCAGGAGCGGGACTCCGCTGACCTCGCCCGGTTCGGTTACAACCAGGAACTCAAACGCTCGCTCGGGCTGTTCAGCTCGTTCGCGGTCGCGTTCAGCTACATCTCGCCCTCGACCGGCATCTTCACCCTGTTCGCGCTGGGCCTGACCACGCTCGGCGGGGTGTTCATCTGGACCTGGCCGGTGGTGGCGCTGGGCCAGTTCATCGTGGCGCTGAACTTCGCCGAGGTCTCCTCGCACTACCCGGTCGCGGGTTCGGTCTTCCAGTGGACGAAATACCTGGCCAACCGGACCTACTCCTGGTTCACCGGGTGGATCTACCTGTTCGCCGGCATCCTGACCGTGACCGCGGTGGTGGCCACGCTGCCGCTGGCGCTGATCCCGGCGCTGAACGGGCTGGGCTGGCACTCGCTGAACGCGGCCAGCCTGAACACGAACCTGGTGGTGGCGCTGATCACGCTGGTCGTGATCACCGTGCTGAACATCTACGGGGTCAAGCTGGTCTCGATCATCAACAACACCGGCGTGATCTTCGAGATCCTCGGCATGTTCGTGTTCGCGCTGATCCTGATGGCCTTCCGCAACCACCAGGGCTTCAGCGTGGTGACCAAGAGCGCCGGCTTCCACGTCAACGGGAGCACGTTCCTGGCCGCGATGTTCATGAGCCTGTTCGTCATCTACGGGTTCGACACCGCCTCGACGCTGGCCGAGGAGACGCGCGATCCGCGCCGGCAGGCGCCCAAGGCCGTGCTGTTCTCGGTGATCGGGGCGTTCGTCATCGGCGGCGTGTTCCTGCTCGGCACGCTGGTGGCGATCCCCAACCTGGGTGCGGCGGTCAAGAACGCCTCGGGCCCGGCGGCGATCATCGAGGCCAACTTCTCCACCCCGTTCGCCACCATCTACCTGTTCGTGGTCTCGGCCGCGATCTTCGTCTGCTGCCTGTCGATCATGGCCGCGACGATCCGGCTGTGCTTCGGCATGGCCCGGGACAACCAGCTGCCAGGCTCGCGGTTCCTGGCCAGGGTCTCCCCCGGGCTGCACACCCCGGTGTGGAGCTGCATCGCGGTGGCGTGCATCGCCGCCATCCCGTTCTGGCAGTACTCGGGCGCCGGGATCATCGCGATCGCGGCCACCGGCATGATCTACCTGAGCTACTTCCTCGGCAACATCGTGATCATGCGGGCGCGGATGCGCGGCTGGCCCCGGCTGTCCGCGCCGTTCAAGCTCGGCCGGTGGGGCGCGCTGGTCAACATCGTCGCGCTGGTCTACGGCGGGGCCATGCTGGTCAACTTCGCCTGGCCGCGGGCGGCCAGCAACCCCAAGCCCAACCAGACCGCCGGCCTGCTGCACCTGAACTTCCTGGACGGGGTGCCGATCCTGTGGACCGTGGTGATCTTCATCGCGCTGATCGGGGCGGTCTACTACCTGGCGGTGGGGCGGCGCAAGACGTTCCCGCCGGTCGTGGCGCCGTCCGAGGACGACGACGCGCCGCTGGCGGGTGCCGGGGCGGCATGATGGTCTTATGACCTCGTTGCGGACCGGTTCCCGGCCGCCGCCGCGGATCGTGCGCGAGCCGGGCACCACCGTGCACGGGCAGATCGAGGACTGGCTGGCCGGGCAGATCGCCACCGGCGCGCTGGCGCCCGGCGACCGGCTGCCCCCCGAGCAGGAACTGGCCAAGTGGTTCGGGGTCAGCCGGATGACGCTGCGGCACGCGCTGTCCGAGCTGGCCCGGCACGGCCTGGTGACCAGGACGGCGGGGCGCGGCGGCGGGACCTTCGTGGCCGCGCCCAAGCTGGAGCAGGACCTCACCACCCTGGCCGGGCTCTCCGAGCAGCTGCGCCGCCACGGGATGGTGGCCGGCGCCCGGGTGCTGTCCGCGCGGGCCCGGGCGGCCGGGCCCGCGGCCGCGGCCGCGCTGCGGCTGGGCGAGGACGACCCGGTGTACGAGGTGCGCCGGGTCCGGCTGGGCGACGGGCGGCCGATCGCGCTGGAGCGCTCGCTGTTCCCCGCCACGCGGTTTCCCGGCCTGCTGGAGTTCCGGCTGGACGGCTCGCTTTACGAGCTGCTCGAGGTCAAGTACGGGCTGCGGCCGTACCGGGCCCGGGAGAGCCTGGAGCCGGTGACGGCCGGGGTGCGCGAGGCGGAGGCGCTCGAGGTGGTCGAAGGGGCGCCCCTGATGCAGGTCGAGCGGACCGCGTTCGCCCGTTCGGGCGAGCCGCTGGAGTTCGCCCGCGACCTGTTCCGCGGCGACCGGACCCGCATCGTCGTCTGGACCCCCGACCAGCCCGGCGACAGCTGACCTAGTTCAAGCGGCCACCAGAACAGCTCCGAAACGGCATGGAACCTGGGGTTGATGTCGTTCAGACGCGCTCGGAAACGGCATGAAACCTGGGGTTGATGTCGTTCAGACGCGCTGGAAGCCCGGGTTCATGCCGCCGTTTCCGGGGGGCGATCGCGGTAGCGTGACGGTGTGCGGCCTGGAATCGGGGGGTTACGGAATCGCGTTATCGGGCGCACCATGAGGTGTATGGAGTCTGACGCGTGGCTGGCTGAGGATTCCGGACTCGAGGACGGGCTGACGTTCACCGAGGCCCGGAAGCACGGGTGGCGGGGGGCGGATAGCCCACTACGTTCGGGATCGATGATGGCGCCCCCGCCGAGTACGGCGCTGGGCCGGTCCGTGATTCCCCCGCCGCCGTCTACGGTGCTGTCTTGCTCGAGCATCCCGCCGCCGCCGGTGATCGCGCTGGCGACCTGCTCGAGCATTCCCCCGCCGCCGGTCACGGCGCTGCCATCGTGCTCGGCGATCCCGCCGCCGCCGGTCACGGCGCTGCCGTCTTGCTCGGCGGTGCCGCCGCCGCCGGTTACGGCGCTGCCGTCATGCTCGGCGATCCCGCCGCCGCCGGTCACGGCGCTGCCGTCATGCTCGGCGATCCCGCCGCCGCCGGTCACGGCGCTGCCATCGTGTTCGGCGGTGCCGCCACCGCCGGCGACGGCGCTGGACTGCTCGCGTATTCCGCCGCCACCGAGTCTGACGGCCCCCTAGACAGGAGTCTGGCCGGGCTAACCCCCGTGGTCGCCCGGCCTTCTTCCTTCCCCGTATGGGTCGTGCTACTGCTGGTGGTCGTGGTGCTGGTGATGGTGTGAGCGACCGCGGCCGAGGTGCCCCGTCGCGGCCAGGACGATCACCACGAGGAAGCCGATCCACAGCAGCGGGAAGAACACGTGGCCGACGGTCAGGGCGACGAAGACGATGAGCGCGGCGAGCAGGACGGGGTGGCGGCGACGCCGCGGGAAGCCCATGGCTGCCGGGGCCCCTGTTCCCGGCAGGCCTGTGCCCGGCTGGCCCATGCCCGACTCGGGCAGGTCGTCGAAGAGGCCGCTCAGGTCGGCGCGGGTCTTGGCGCTCATGGCCCGGCTGACCCGCTCGTCGAACTCGGACTGGTCCAGGCGGCCGGAGGCGAAGTGCTCGGCCAGCCGGTCGGCGACCTCCTGGCGCTCGGCGTCGGAGACCCGCATGTGCTGGTCGGCGGCGGGACCGCCGAACAGCGGGGAGAAGCCGCGGGCCCAGGGCTGCTGCTGCCAGGACTGCCAGGACTGGTTCTGGTGGTGCTGTGAGGACATGATGACGTATCTCCAAGGAAGCGTTAGGCGGGATTAACGGGAACGGTTCTGCAGCGACTCGATGATCGAGGCCGCGATGGACTGGTTGCTGCCCTCGTCGGGGATCAGCAGCAGGCCGGCCAGGTAGAGCGGGACGCCCGCGCCGCCGATGACGGTCAGGACCACGAAGCCGATCCGGACCAGCATCGGGTCGACGCCGAAGTAGCGGGCCAGGCCCTCGGCCACGCCGGTCACCATGCGGCCCTGGAAGGGGCGGCGCAGGGCGGGGCGGTCCGGGCCGAAGCCGAAGCTGGAACCGAACGGAGCCTCGGGCCGGGGGTCGGTCTGGCCGGTGCCAGGCCTGACCGGTGCTGGCCTGGCCGGGACCGATCTCGTGGGTGTCGGTGTCTTGCGGGTTCAGGGTGTCGGTGTTCATGGCTCTAGATTGGCTCCGCGGGGTGGTTCCGCACATCGGTGAGCAACCCCCATGTCTCCCTGACCCGCCCCGGGGCGCATCAGGGTCGCATCAGGGATGTCCCTGATAGCCGTCACGGGATGGCTGGGCCATGATGGAACGGTGGAGCATCCTGCACCCTGGCATGACGACCGCGACCGCGACAGCGATCGCGGCTCGTCCGGGTGGCATGGGTCCTTCGGTCCGGATGGTCCGTTCGGGCCGCGCGGGCCGTTCGGGCCGCGCGGGCCGTTCGGGCACCGCGGCTCCTCCTGGTTGCGCCGCGGCGGCGGTCACGAGGGTCCGCCGCGCCGTGACCCGGCCGACCGCCTGGGCGGCGGCGTGGCCGCGGGGATCGCCGCGTGGCGGGGCTTCAGCCCGAACGTCGTCCGGATCGTCTTCGTGCTGGCCACGCTGGTATCGGCTGGCTGGGGCGTGCCGCTGTACGTCGCGGCCTGGCTCTTCATGCCAGCCGCGGACGCCGAGACCAACATCTTCAGCAAGGCCAGGATTGATACCGCGGGCATCAGGCTCGCGGTCGGCCTCGGCTCGCTGCTCATCTTCATCTTGCTCATCGCGGGCGCGCTCAACGGGGGCTGGTTCGTCAGCTGGGCCTGGCCGCAGGTGTTCAGCGTCGGCCGGCCTGGTGCTGATCTGGCGCAATGCCTCGGCGGAGGAACAGGCCACGCTGCGGCACCTGCTCGAGCCGCTGGGCGCGGCGACGGGCGACGTCACGCACGAGGGGAACTGGCGGCGCCGGGGCACGGTCGTGCGCCTGACCGTCGCGGGCATCCTGCTGGCCGGCGGTCTGGGCTGGCTGTTCTCGGCCCACGCCAGCCTGGCGCTGCTGCGCCCGCTCGGCGGGGTGCTGCTGGTGACGGTGGCCATCGTGCTGATCCTCGGCCCGTGGTGGCTGCGGATCATCCGCGACCTGGGGGTGGAGCGCCAGGCCAAGGCGCGGGCGGAGGAACGGGTGGACATCGCGTCCCGGGTGCACGACTCGGTGCTGCAGACGCTGGCGCTGATCCAGCGGCGGGCCGACGACCCGCAGAAGGTGGTCCAGCTGGCCCGGATGCAGGAGCGTGAGCTGCGGTCCTGGCTGTTCGAGGGCAAGGACCCGAACGAGCCGGAGGAGGTGCTCACCGTCACGGCCGAGGTGCGGAAGATCCAGGAGGACATCGAGTCCCGGTACGGTGTCCCGGTGGAGGCGGTGACGGTCGGCGACTGCGACCTGGACGACAACCTCAGTGCCCTGCTCGCGGCGGCCCGCGAGGCGACGGTCAACGCGGCCAAGTGGTCCGGCGCCAGCGTGATCTCGCTGTTCGCCGAAGTCGAGCCGGATGAGGTGGCGATCGTGGTCCGGGACCGGGGCAAGGGCTTCGACCCCGAGCAGGTCCCGGAGGACCGCAAGGGCCTGGCCGAATCGGTGCGCGGCCGGATGGCCCGGCGGGGCGGCACCGCTGTGGTGAACAGCGCTTTGGGTGAGGGAACCAAGGTGACGCTGAAGATGTCGCGGACTGTCCCAGGGGGGTCCGGGGGGATGGTGTCCCCCCGGGATAAGGGAGCGGGCAGGTCATGAGCATGCCGCGGGTAGTGCTGGTCGACGACCACGGGATCTTTCGGTCCGGGGTCCGGTCCGAGCTCGGCCGCCAGGTCGAGGTGGTGGGCGAGGCGGAGGACGTACAGCCCGCGATCAAGCTGATCGCCGAGCTGAAGCCCGACGTGGTCCTGCTCGACGTCCACCTGCCCGGCGGCGGCGGGCAGGCCGTCATCGAAGCGGTCAAGGCCACGCACCCGGAGGTGCGGTTCCTGGCGCTGTCCGCCTCGGACGCGCCCGAGGACGTGATCGCGGTGATCCGGGCCGGGGCCCGGGGCTACGTGACCAAGACGATCTCCACCGCCGAGCTGACCGACGCGGTCCGCCGGGTGGCGGCGGGCGACGCGGTGTTCTCCCACCGGCTGGCCGGCTTCGTGCTCGACGCGTTCGCATCCGGGCCGCCGACCGACGTCAAGCCTTCGATCGACCCGGAGCTCGAGCAGCTGACCAGCCGGGAACGGGAGGTACTGCGACTGATCGCCCAGGGCTACACCTACAAGGAGATCGCCCGCGAGCTGTTCATCTCGGTCAAGACGGTGGAGAGCCACGTGTCTTCCGTGCTCCGCAAGCTGCAGCTCTCTACCCGGCACCAGCTGACCAGATGGGCCACCGAGCGACGGCTGACCTAACCCGCTAGGACGGTCCGGCCTGGTCGCGCACCCGGCTGGTGGACTCCTGGGCCTGACCCTTCACGTCCGAGGCGGCCGAGGCGGCCTCACCCTTCACCGTCGACGCGGCGTCCGCGGCCGTCTGCTTGACCGATTCGGCGCGCTGCTGCGCGGACTCCTTCAGCTCCTGAGCCGCTTCCTGGCCCGCCTGGCCGAGCTGCTGGGCCACCGGGCGGCCCTGCTCGGTGGCGAAGTCCTTGACCTGCGTCGCGACCTGCTGCTCGGGCTCGCTGGCCGGGAGCAGCGAAGACAGCAGCATCCCGGCGCCGAAGGCGATCAGCCCGGCCGCGAGCGGGTTGCCCGTGGTGCCGCGGCGGATCGCACCCGGCGTCGAGCGGACCGTGTCCACCGCCGACGACGCCGCACCGGCGGCGGTGTCCCGCGCGGAGGAAGCCGCGCTGGCGGCGGTGTCGCGCGCGGCGGAGGCCCGGGCGCTGACGCTGTCGCCCACCCCCGAGGCGCCCACTCCTGAGGGGGCTGAGCCTGGCGTCTGGTAGGTGTCCGACGTGCTTCCCATGATCTTGTCCTTCACGTTCGTCATCGCTTCGCGAGTGCGCTGCACTCGACGTTCCACGATCCGGGGCGGGCTGACCTTCTCGGTGAGCGCGTCGACGTCGGCGCTGAGCTCCCGCTGGGTCTGGTCGATCTCGCGGCGGATCTGATCGGGGTCGGTTGACATGGTTACCTCCTGATGCCTTCTTTGAGCGCGCCGGGGACCTCGCTGACCGTCTCCACGGTCCGCTCCGGCTTGGGGTTGACCTCGCGCATGCGCTGCCGGCCCAGGACGAACAGCGCGGCGCCGGCCGCGGCCCAGACGACGGTCACGATCAGGGCGGCCCATCCCGACGCCATGACCTCGGCCAGTCCCTGCCAGGCGGCGATCGAGGCGAACAGCAGCACCATGTAGCCGGCGAAGCCGGCCGCGCCGAGCATCCCCCCGGCCCGGGCCGCCTTCACCGCCTCTGCCCTGACTTCGGCCTTGGCCAGGGCGACTTCCTGGCGCATCAGCGTCGACAGGTCCCGGGTGACCTCGCCGAGCAGTTCCCCGACCGAGGCGTTGCTGACGTCGCGGCCACCCTGGCTGGCGACGGCGCTCGCCCGCAGGTCCGGTTCCCCGGGGGTCATGGCTGCTGCCCGGGGCGGTACGTCTCCGCGGCGGTGTCCGGGTAGCTGCCGGTTTCCGGGTAGGCCGTCTCCTGGTAGGAGACGTCGCTGTCGCGGAACTGGCCCGGTGCGATCTCCTCGGCGGGCCCGGCGGCGCCGGGGCCGGGGACTCCGGCCGCGGGGTAGTACGGCTCGTCCGCGGCCGAGCCGGGCGTGACGACGCCGGTGGTGGTTCCGGGCACGGCGTCCGCGGGATATCCGGGTGCGGAGGTGGTCCAGTTCGGGCTGGGCGGCGGTGAGATCGCCGCGCCGGACGATAGCCCCCGCGGCGAGCGCCGCTGGCCCTGGGGCTCCTCGTCGGAGCGGGCCGCGTCGGTCATGCCGCGGGTCAGACGGCCCGCGGCCAGGCCCGCGGCTACGGCGCCGGCCAGGAAGACGCCCGGGCGGCGGCGGGCGAAGTCCCTGACCGCCTGCAGCACGTCCGCGGGTTCCCGCTGCTCGAGCCAGGACGCGGCGCCGTGGAGCCGGTCGGCCGCCTGCCGCGCGACCTCGGTGGCCACGCCGGACTGGCCGCCCTTGGCCACCATTTCGTGCAGTTCGTCCGCCACGGAATGAAGCTGGCTGGCGGCCTTCTGCTGCTGGACGGAGGACTGGTCGCGGACTTGCCCGCCGGCCTCGCCGAGCAGGTCGCGGGCCTGGCGCGCGGTCTCGGAGACCACCTCCCGCGCCTGGTCCGTAGCGGTCTGGGTGACCCGGGCGCCGGCGTCGGCGGCGGTCTGGCCGACGGCCGCGGCCTGTTCCTGCGCGACGGCCGTGGTCGAATCCGGCGACTGCTCGTAGCCGGGCTGGTCGTAACCCCGCTGGCCGTAGCCGGGCTGGTCGTAACCGGGCCGGTCGTAGCCCTGCTGGCTGTAGCCGGGCTGGTCGTAGCCGGGCTGGTCGTAGCCGGGCTCGTCGGGGGCGGGCTGGGTCGGTCGGAACTCGCCGGGGCGAGACTGGACGGGACCAGGCTCGTAAGAGGGAGAGGATGGGTCGGTGTAGTCGGTCATCGGGGCGTCCTGCCTTCTTGACGTTTGGTCGCGGCCCGCTACCCGGCGGTTTCCGCGGTAACCCTGTCTGGGCCGGCCGACTTCGCGGGGGCAAGCTGGGGTAGCGGGGCGTGACAGCTGACTCGTTCGGGAAAAATTGATTGTGAGATGCTCCGGAGAGTCAGCACAGGCGCGGCCGCTTGGGCCTGCGGCGGGCGCTAGGGTTGCCGATCTGGGACGGCGGGCTGACCATGGGAGTAGCAGGCTGATTACAGAGGTGAATATGGCGGTCGAGGCGATCGAGCGTGAGATCGGCGGCGCTTACCTTCGCCTAGCTAGGACAGCCGTGGCGGCACGGCAAGGGGAACGGCACTACCTGGACGGCCGGGAATCGGGGAGCGTGCTCGGGCCCGCGACCGCGCTGGCCGCGGCGCACCCGTGGGCGCTGGCGGGGTTCAGCGAGCCGGCCTGGGCCGCCTACCGGCCCGACCCGCGGGCAACGCCGCCGGACGGGCTGCGCGTCGGGGTCATGCGGCTGGGCGAGGACCTGCCGCCGGTACCCGCGGTGGCACGGTTCGCCGGGCGCGGCCACCTGCTGATCAGCGAGCACGGGTTCGCCGCCGGGGCGCGGTCGCTGCTGCAGGCCCTGACCCTGCGGCTGGCCACGGCCACCCGCCCGGGCACGGTGCGGTTCGCGCTCGCCAACCCGGTCGGGCAGGGCCGGTACCTCAGCGCGTTCCTGCGCCTGCCCGCCGCGCTGCGGGTGGGCGCGGGCGTGGCCGCCAGCCCGGTCGAGACCGAGGCCCTGCTGACCGCGCTGAACAGCCACGTCGTGGAGGTCACCCAGACCCGGCTGACGAACGTGTACGACTCGGTGGAGGCGTACAACGCGACCACCACCGGGGGCACCGTGCCGTACCACGTCCTGGTCCTGGCCGGCTTCCCGGCCGGGATCGACGACCGGGCCTCCGAGCTGCTGGGGCGGCTGGCGCGCAACGGGCCCCGGAGCGGGCTGTACATCGTGGCCACCGTGGATCCCTCGCTCGATATGCCGCGTGGCTTCGACCTCGCGGCGCTTTCGGCGCTGGGGACCACGCTGAGCCTTTCTTCTTCTGGCGATCTGACCTGGGACGATCCGGACTTCGGGCCGGGTGTGATCGAGCCGGACGAGATGCCTGTCGCGGCTCAGGCCAACCCGTGGCTGGACGCGGTGGGCGCGGCGGCCGGGTCCGCTTCGCGGGACCTGCCGTTCGGCCGGATCGCGGTGCCCCCGGCCCGGCGCTGGTCTTGTGACAGCACCGACGGCCTGGATGTGCAGATCGGGGTGGACAGCAAGGGCGAGCCGCAGCGGTTCGTGATGGGCGTCCGCGGAGTGCATCACGGCCTGGTCGGCGGGGATGTCCGGATGGGCAAGACCAACCTGCTGCACGTGCTGATCAGCCAGCTCGCCTTGTGTTACCCGCCGGAGGAGCTGGAGCTGTACCTGCTCGACTTCAAGGAGGTCGAGTTCGACGCCTACCTGACCGAGCGGCTGCCGCACGCGCGGGCGATTACGTCGCGGACGGACCGGGAGTTCGGGCTGTCGATGCTGCGGCGGTTCCACGACGAGATCGAGCGGCGGGCCCGGCTGTGCCGGGAGGCCCGGGTTACCGACCTGCCGGACTACCGGCGGGAGACGGGCTCGGTGCTGCCGCGGGCGCTGGTGATCATGGACGAGTTCCAGGTGCTGTTCAACGAGGAGGACCGGCTGGCGCGGGAAGCGGGGCGGCTGCTGGCGGATATCGCTAAGCGGGGAGCGGCGTTCGGCCTGCACTTGCTGCTGGCGACCCAGTCGCCGGGCGGGCCGCTGGCGGCTTATCTCCGGCCCGTGTACGAGCAGATGGCGCTGCGGATCGCGCTGGGGTGTACCGCGCCGAGCGTGTCGCAGGCCATCCTCGGGGAGGGGAACGACGCGGCGACCAGGCTGGTCCGGGCGGGGGACGCGATCTACAACGACCGGCGCGGCGAGGGCGCCAACCCGGTGATGCGGATCGCGATGCTGCCGACGCGGGAGCGGCTGGCGCTGATCGGTTCTATCCGCGAGCTCGGCGGGGGCCGGGCGTACCCGGCGCCGGCCAGCTTCGACCCCGATGCGCCGGCGTCGTTCGCGCCCGGTCTGCCGGAGAGCTCTGGCCTGGCCGGCGCTGGGCACCCGGTGCAGGCGTGGCTGGGTGAGGCCATCGAGATCAAGCCGGCTACCGCCGCCACGTTCGAGCGGTACCCCCGGTCCAACCTGCTCATCGTGGGCGGCGAGGCCCACGGACACGGGCTGCTGCTGGCCACCTTGCTCAGCGCCGCGGTCCAGCGCTCCCCCGGGCAGGTCCGGTTCACCGTGGCCGAGTTCACCCGGCCCTCGTCGCCGTACCGCGGCTTCTTCGACCCGGTGCGCAACCTGCCGCACGAGGTGCGGATCGCGGACCGCCGGACGGTCACCGACGAGCTCGACGACCTCATCGAGGACCTGGAGAACCGGCTGGAAGGTGCGGATTCGGATTCGGGTGCCCAAGGCCCGGCCGCGCCGGAGCGGTTCTTCCTCATCGCCGGGATGCACCGCTGGCATGAACTGCTGGCCGAGGGCGACTACGGGCGGCCGAGCGAGACCTCGGCCCGCCTGATCCGGCTGGCCGACAAGGGCCCGGACGCCGGCATCCACGTAGTGGCCTGGACCGACGGCTACGCCACGGCCGAGCGGGCGCTGCGGCGGGCGGGCATCGGCTTCTTCGGCCTGCGCGCGGTGCTGCGGGTGCAGTCCCCGGCGGAGAGCGACGCGCTGCTCGGCGTGGCCGCCGCCGCCAGCCTGGACGACGACCGCGCCCTGTTCCGGGACACCGAATGGCCGGTCGAGCAAGTGGAGAAGTTCAAGCCGTACTCGACGGCCTCCCTGTACGCCTTCGCCCAGGAAGGACTCCATGACTGACGCCGCGTCCCCCTACCTGGCCCTGCGCCAGGCGGTCCGGCCGGCCATCCTCGCCCACCGGCTGCTGGCCGGGGACCAGGAGCGGGCCGGGAAGCTGGCCGCCGAGTGCGAGGACCTGCTCTACCTCACCCGGGAGCTGCTGAAGGCCGCCGGGCGCGCCCGGATCCTCGCCGTGCCCGCCGCGCAAGCGGACGAAGGCGGCGGTGACCGGCAGGCGCAGCTCCTGGACGCCTACGCCGACGCCGGCCTGCTCTGGGCGAAGGTGGTGGGCAGCTCGCTGGCCCTGGCCCGGGCGCTGATCGAGCGGGGCGAATGGGACGACGTGCGCGCGCTGGCCAGCTTCCTGGCCGGGGCCGGGGAGGAGAGCGCGGCCGCGGAGCTGCGCCTCGCCCTGGGGAACGCGATCTGGCAGCTCCACCGCGAGCAGCTGCGGAGAATCAGCAATGCGATGCCGCCGGCCGCGATCGGCGCCGGCATCAACGCGCTGCGAGCCGTGCTCCGCGACGTTCCCGAGGAGTTCCCCGACCGGAACCGGGAGGTGAACGGCTTCCTGCCGCCGCTGGCGGCGGCCATCGGCGCGCTGATGAAGGAACAGCAGGTCGAGATCCCGTACCACAGCCGGGTGGAGCACATCGCCACCGGCGGGGTCGCAAAATACCCGGATATCGTCAAGATGAGCCTGGACGAGCTCGCCGCCGAGTTCGAGGGCCTCTGCCGGCGGCCCAGCCGGGAAACCACGTAGGAGAAGGCGCATGTCTGGGGTTGTCAACGATATCGAGGCGCTGGCGCAGTTCCGGTCGCACCTCATGCGGTTCAATCACGACCTGGCCGAGAACTTCTCGACCATCCAGGGTCACTGGCGCGAGCTCGGTGAGGTCTGGCGGGACGACATGTACCGGCTGTTCGGCGAGGCGCTCGAGGAGGTCCTGCCGGGCATCACCGCCTACCTGGCCGCCACCGAAGGGCACGAGGCGCACCTCGCGGCCCTGATCGAGCGGCTCGGCGGCTACCTCGAGACCGGCTCCGGCGCCGGCCTGGGGGTCGGCCGGGCCGAGGTGCGCCGGGCCCAGGGAGCGGGATCCGGTAACGAGACGGGGCGGCGTGGCAGCAGTTCACGCTGACATCGACGCGCTCAAGGGGCTGCACGGCGCGCTGGCCCGGTACCGGCACGCCCAGCGGGACGTGGCCGCCCGGGCCCAGGATCAGGTCCGGGCGACCCGGGCGGCGCTGGAGGAGAAGGCGGCCCGGCTGCGGGGCCAGGTGGAGCAGTGCCAGGCCGAGTACGCGAGCTGCCGGGAGCGGGCCGCCCAGGCGGACCCCGAAGACCTCCCGGTGGACTGCTCGGGGTACGCGCGGGCGGTGGAGCAGAACGCCGGGCGGCTGGAGCAGCTCCAGCTCTGGCAGCAGCGGGTCGAGGCCGAGGTGAGCGAGTTCGCCGGGATCGCCGGGCGCTTCGACGCGGTGCTGGCCGACGACCTGCCCCGGCTGGAGGAGCACCTGGCCGCGATGATCGCCAGCCTGGAGCGGGCACGCCGGCTCCAGGCGTCGTGACTTAGGGGGATTCATGATCAGCCGGCCGGAGCAGGACGGGGACCAGCAGCTGCGCCTGCTCGGCGACGCCTGGGACCAGGCCGCCGAGCACTGGCGCGACGGCCCGGCCCGGCAGTTCGGCGACGGGCCGCTGGCGTCGGTGCTTCAGGAGTCGCGTGGCTACCTGGAAGCCCTCCGCAAGCTGATGGACACGCTGGAAGCCGCCGACCGCGAGACCGAAGGCTAGGTCCCGGCTCTCGGCGTGGATGACGAGCGGGTCGGGAGCGGGGGCGGACAGGGTCTTCGCGGACGTGATGGCGAGGGAGCTGAGTGCGGCCAGGAGGGCGAAGATGGCGCAGGCGGCGAGGGCGGGCTGGAAGCCGTCGGTGACGCTCGCGGGCGTGCCGAGGTGCCCGTAGGCGCCGAACACGGCACTGGCGACGGCGATCGCGAAGACGGCGCCGAGGCGCTGCATCATGTAGTTGATGCCCGAGGCCTTGCCCAGGTCAGCCGGGGCGACGGCGTTCAGCACGGCGGTGGGCACGGTCGGCAGCGCCATCGAGACGCCGACGCCCGCGACCGCCAGGGCGATGTCGAGCTCGACCCAGCTGGCCGACAGCGAGCCGGCCACGGCGACCCAGGCGAACCCGGCGGCCTGCAGGAACAGCCCGGTCGCCATGACCGGCCGGCGCCCGATGCGGTCGGAGAAGGCGCCCGCGATCGGTGAGATGACCATGGGCGTGGCGAAGAACGGCAGCAGGCACACGCCGGCCGAGACCGGCGAGTAGCCGCGGGCGAGCTGGAACTCCTGGGTGACGAGGAAGCCGGCGGCGAAGATCGCGCCGGTGAAGAGGAAGGTCGTGGCGTTGCCGACCGAGAACGCGCGGCTGCGGAACAGGCGCGGCGGCACCATGGGGTGGCGGGCGCGCCGTTCCCAGGCGGCGAAGGCGAGCAGCAGGCCCGCGCCGCCCGCCAGGCAGCCGATGATCTCGGCGCTCGCCCAGCCGGACTGATCCGCGCGCACCAGGGCCCACACGATGGCGACGACGCCGCCGGTCAGGAAGGCGACGCCGGGCAGGTCGAGCCGCTCGCGGGCGCCGTGGCTTTCGGGCAGCAGCCGCAGCCCGAGCGGCAGGGCGACGGCTCCGACCGGCACGTTGATCCAGAAGATCCAGTGCCAGTCGATGCCCTGGGTGACCGCGCCGCCGATGATCGGCCCTAGCGCGACGGCCAGCCCGGCGAGGCCGCCGTAGACGCCGACGATCATCCCGCGCCGTTCGGCGGGGAAGGCCGTGGTCAAGATGGTGAGGCTGAGCGGCAGGACGATCGCGCCGGCCAGACCCTGAACGGCGCGGGCGGCGATCAGCGCGGAGACGTCCGGGGCGACCGCGCAGACCGCCGAGGCGGCGGTGAACAGGGCGAGGCCGATCGTGAAGACCCGGCGCCGGCCGAAGCGGTCGCCGACCGCGGCCGCGGTGATGATGCCGGCGGCGAAGGCGATGTTGTACGCGGTGAGCGTCCATTGCAGTGACGCCACCCCGGCGTGCAGGTCGCGCTGCATGCGGGGCAGCGCGGTGATGACCACGACCGAGTTGAGGACGACCATGAAGTAGGCGGTCGAGGTCAGGCCGAGCACCCAGCCAAGACGCGGCCGGGGCGGTATTGAAGTCATAACCGTTCCTCCCTGTGCTGTCGGTAGTACAGACACCAGCCGCCGGCCGGAGTTGGCGCCGCCCAGTTTCCGGCCCGGGTGGTGTCGGTACTGGTAGGACCTAAGAAAGAGAAAGGAGGTCCGGGTGAGCACGGACCTGATAGACCGGGCCCGGGCCGGCGACGAGCAGGCGTTCGGCGAGCTGGCCGGCCCCTACCGGCGCGAGCTGCAGGTGCACTGCTACCGGATCCTCGGCTCGGCCGTCGACGCGGAGGACATGCTCCAGGAGACCCTGCTGGCGGCCTGGCAGGGCCTGGCCGGGTTCGAGGGCCGCGCCTCGCTCCGTTCGTGGCTGTACCAGATCGCCACCCGGCGCTGCCTGAACGCGTTGCGCGCGGCGAGCAGGCGACCGCAGCTGGCCTGGCCGCCGCCCGGCGTCGAACTGCCCGCGCCCACCCGGATCGGCGAGGTGGCCTGGCTGGAGCCCTACCCTGACGTCCTGCTGGAAGGGCTGGCCGACAGCGCGCCCGGGCCCGAGGCGCGGTACGAGGCCAGCGAAGCGATCTCGGTGGCCTTCGTCACGGCCCTGCAACTGCTGCCGCCCCGGCAGCGCGCCGTGCTGATCCTGCGGGACGTCCTGGGCTTCCGGGCCAGCGAGACCGCGAGCCTGCTGGACTGCACCGAGGAGTCGGTGACCAGCGCCCTCAAGCGCGCCCGGGCCGCGCTGCAGTACCGGCGCGCGGGGTCACCGGACGCGGAACCGCCGCCGGATTCCGCGCAGGAACGCGAGCTGGTCCGGCGGTTCACCCAGGCCTACGAGGCGGGGGACGTGGACAGCATCGTCGCCTTGCTCACCGAGGACGCGTGGCTGATCATGCCGCCGGTGCCGCTGCGGTACCAGGGGCGGGAGCTAGCCGCCCGGTTCTGGTCCGCGACCGCATTCCGGCCCGGGCGCTCGGCCCGGCTCGTGCCGACCCGGGCTAATGGCCAGCCCGCGTTCGGCCTCTATATCCGCGATCCGCAGGCTCCGGTGTCGCACGCCAACGGGATTCTCGTGCTCACCCTGGCCGGCGGTCAGGTCAGCACCGTGACCGGGTTCCCCGACAACAGCGCGCTGCGGCTGTTCGGACTCCCCCGGACGCTGCCCGACTGATAATCCCGTAATTCCGGGGAGGGGTGGGTGGTGAGGTGGGATAGGCAGGCTACGGGGTCGACGGCGTCGAGGACCAGGGGGGCGAAGACGGGACGGGCGGCGCGGAGGTCGAGGAGGCGGGGGCGGATGGGGGCGCCGGTGGCCTTGTCGGTGGTGGCGACCCAGCCGGTGAGCGCGACCGCCTGGACCAGGTCGGCCGGCAGGGCGCCGAAGAGCTCGTGCAGGACGCGGAGCCCGACGCAGGCGACGACCCGCTCGTGGGCCTGGCTGATCTCGCTCTCGGCGCGGGGTATGGGCTCGACGGCGTCCCGGGTCTTGACGTAGCGGTAGGCACGGACCGCGGGGACCACGCCGCGGGCCGGGAGTTCCAGGTCGACCGCCAGGCAGCGATCGGCCGGATCGTAGGTCACCTGGTAGTCGCGGGGGAAGCCGTCGGGGTAGCGGGAGGCGCGGAGCACGCAGCCGGCGAACCACCGCACGGCCTCGGGGTCGCGGGCGGTGAACGCCGCCTGCCGGCTGGTGACGTAGGCGTTCCTGGCCGCCGCCTTCGCCCGTTCCTCGGTCACCTTCCGGTCGTAGGCGGCCTTGGCGACCGCGAGGGCCCGGCGGCGTTCGGCCTCCTGAGCCTGGTGGTCGGCGACGGCGGCGTCGAACCGGGCCCGGGCTTCCGCCGTCTGGCGGGCCTGGCGGCCGCCGCCAAAGATGCGGCTGAGACCCGCGACCGGGGCGGGGGCGTAGTCCTTCCACTGCGGCGCGGGCCTGGCGTCCGGCAGCGGGCCGGGATCGAAGTCGGGGGTCTTCGGGGCGGCCAGCAGCCGCTCGAAGGTCAGCGGCCGGAGCGGCAGGGCGCTGGTCAGCACCTCGCCGAGCGCCTTCATCCGCGCCCGCGCGTCGGCGGTCTTCTCCTCCGCCTCCTGCTGCTGGGCGGCCAGGTGCTCCTGCTGGCTGACCCGTTCCTGATCCCGGTCGCGCTGCCGCTTCTCCCGCGCCTTCCGGTCGTCCTCGCGCCGCTGCGCGGCCAGGCGCTGCTCCAGCGCCGCGAGGCTCCCGCTTCGGGCCATGACTCCTCTGGTCTGCGTTGCCAACCGCTACTCAACGACGATAACCGGTGGTCAGGTTACAGGAAAGCTCGCGCCGAGCGCGGGCCCGGCGAACTCGTGCGAGCCCGACCCGGCCGCGAAGACGGCTTCGGTGGCACCCGGGGCGCCAGGGTAGCCGGCCACCGACACGGGCCCGGCGCCGGCGACCGGGCCGATGTTCCATCGTCCCGGCGCGGTAGGGGTTGATTCATGGGCGTAGCTCTTTCCCAGTGAGTTCGGGATGGCTGCGGTACCTCGAGTCCCGCAGGTCTCATGCGCCTCGGGTGTCCCCGGGCAGGCGCGGCCTGAACCGGGTCGATGCTCCATCGACCCGCCGTGAACCGGGTGGATGCTCCATCAACCCGGTCCTGAGCGGGACGCTGCCGTCGGCCGCACTCCACCAGAGCCACACCCATGTTCCATCGTCCCGGTCGCGGTACCGGTAATTGCCGCTGGCTCAGCGCGAGCCGTGGAAGGCGACGTTGAAGACCTGGGCCTGGAACTTGCCCGGGCTGACGGGAGGGAGCTTGGTGAACCAGATCAGCACGTAACGTCGCCGGACGGCCCAGGTGGCCTTGAAGGTGTGGCGGCCGCCGACGCCGTCGGCGGTGGCAATGGTGGTGAAGGTCGGCAGGGTAGCGGCGGCCAAGGTGCCGTGGTTGCCGACCATGATCGAGACGTCGGCACCGGGCGCTGAGCCGAACGTGACCGTGACGGACTTGATTCCTACCTTCTCACCCATGTCCACGATCAGGCCGGTGCCTGCCTTCAGGCCGCCGAACACGGGGCTGCCCAGGTAATACTGGCTCTGCCACGAGGTCGCCGGGTTCTGGTCGATGGCGTAGCCGGCCAGGTTGTCGTTCTCGTCGCGCGGGTCACCGCTGGTGTCCAGCGCGTCGAAGCCGTGCGCGCTGACCGGCGTGAGCGTGACGGCCTTCCGTGCCGTTCCTGACGTCTTCGGCGCGGTCAGGGGCAGGACCGCCTGGCGCGGTACCGCCGTGGTCCTCGCGGCCGGATGCCGGATGGCGGGATGGGTCGCGGGATCAGCTACGGACTGGGCGACCGACTGGGCCGCGACTTGGCTGACGTCGCCGGCCGCGGCCGGGCCCGGCGCGGATGCCTGACGCGACGCAGCACCGGAGATCGGCAGCAGTCCCCACTGCGCGGAGAGCCCGGCCGTCACCAGCAAGACAGCCGTTGCGTACGGCAGGCAGAGGATGGGACGCCGGCGACAGGCCGCGATGACGGCGAGGACGCCTTTCTTGCCCATGACCAGCACGATGTAGGTCAGGCCAGCGATCGGCATGAGGAGCATGGCGGCCGAGATCACGCCGACCACCCCGGCCGGGATGTCAGCATGGGCGAACGCCGCGATGAACGCCCGGACCTGCTCGTCGAGAGACTGGGCCGTCGTCTCGACCATAGTCGGAGCGTTCATGATGATGAGCGTCAGCTCAACTAGGAGCAGAGGCAGCACGATCAGGATCCACGTCGTCAACGTCACCCGGGCGGCGCGCTTGAGATCCCGGATCTTGGGATCGACCGGCTGGCCGGGTATTACGCTGCGCAGCACCGGCCCGATCCGGCGGAACAGATCGGGTACGCCAATCAGGTCGGCCAGGATGAAGTACCCGTCAAGCCGCAGTGATGGCATTAGTTGCTGGAGCATCTCCGTATGAATCAGAAAGACAGCGGCCAATAGCGGAACGTAGCCCGTCACCAGGTAGGTAACGGACAACGCGAGCGCGAAGACCGCGTTGAAGTAGACGCCGCCGAGGTCGGTGCGGATTCGCCCGGCCCGCCCCAGCCGGTAGGCGTCGGTGACGTTGGTATAGAACGCTGGCCAGACCACGTAAAAGCCCACGCCGATGACGCCGGGCCTGGCCCCGCCGTAACGGCAGGCGGCGGCGTGGCCGCACTCGTGGAAGATCATGGAGGCCACGGCCAGGCCGAGCACCATGAGCAGCAGCAGTGGGTGGAGCAGCACGTACTGGAAGGAAGAGGTAAGACGTCCGCCACGGACCAGCCAGGCATCCGAACCGATCAATCCGGCCAGCAGGACAACCACTACGGCCGGGCTGAACAGCGGCTTGAAAATCCGTGCGAGAACCTGGACGCCCCCGTCACGGATCATGGTGTGGCGCAGCTTCAGCGCCAGGAGCGGCCGATCCTCCTCCGGCGGGGTGGAGTGCGCTCCCCCGCCGGGTACCAGGCCGAGCGGTTCGAGTTTGCTCGCCACCAGGTAGCCGACGTTCTGCGCGCTTACCTCACGGCCGAAGGCCGCACTGACTTGTTCGGCGATCTCGCCGACTGTACGAATGCCGTCGATCTGCTCCAGCAACAGGTAAAGCAGCCGTGACACCTGGATGGACTGACCACCCGGCTTCAGCACCAGGTAGGTCGTCTGGGCCAATCCTGAGCCCTGATACTCACCGGCGAGTTCCACCCCGGGAAGCAAATGCGGCGCATGATCCGCCACGGACAGGCTCGCCCCAGCGTGCCGACCGGTCCGTACCGGCGACTCTTCGTGGGGTGCGGGTGCCGCTTGAGGCGTAGGCGCCACAGCACCGAATCGGTCCGTATCATCCGAAGATCCGGCTGAATCAGAGTGGATCCCGCTGTAGCCAGCCGTTCCGGCGGCCGGACTGAATGGCATGACCTGTTGTCCCCTCGGTATGCCTGTAATCACGACGATGCCCGCGGCTCCTGACGAACCCGGACCCTGGTCGGGTCCAAGACCGCAGGAGCCGCGGGCTCTTTCAGCGGTGGCACCGGACCGGGCCTGGTACCCGGCCCGGTCCGGTGCCATGTTGTGCCTGTATCAGGGGCTAAGTTAGCCACTCAGGCAAACGAACCTACGCTCTAGTGCGTGGGGGTGGTGCCGCCGTGGACGGGGGTGCTCCCGCCGCCCACCGGGATGGTGCCGCCGTGGACGGGGGTGCTCCCGCCGCCCACCGGGATGGTGCCGCCGTGGACGGGGGTGCTCCCGCCGCCCACCGGGATGGTGCCGCCGTGGACGGGCGTGCTCCCGCCGCCCACCGGGATGGTGCCGCCGTGGACGGGGGCAATGCCGCCTCGGACCGGGTTGTTGCCACCGTGGTAATCGCGGTCACCGAAGTGGTAATCCCGGTCACCGAAGTGGTGGCGACCGCCGTGGTGCTGCCAGGGCTTGTCATCGCACGGCACGTGGTGGGTCTGGCACGGGTCCGGTGCAGGCTGGTACGTCACAGGCTTGCACGGCTCGGGCTCGCACTTCGGCTTCGGCTCGCAGTGGTGGTGGTGGTGATGGTGGTGGTGCGGCTGGCACGGGTCGACGGGGTGGCACGGGATGGAGATCGGGTGGAAGCAACCAAGGGCCTCCCGCTCCGGCAGCAGTTCGCTGAACTGCGCGTCCAGCTCCTGCAGGCTAAGCTCAGACATTTTTAAATCCCCTTCGTTCATTTACTTTCCGGTGCCGCAAGTATGCAGCGCCGGGCATTACGCGCCGCCGGCATTTGGCCAGCAACGCACATCTCGGATCGGCGTGGCAATGTGATCCGCAGATCAATCCCGGGCCGCGGCGGCCGCGCCAGGCAGCGAAATCTCGCTTGCGTGCAGCGCGACCACGAAACACATGGGGGGCGTGACCGATTCCGGGAATGCGGCAGGACGCTACCCGGGATAAAGCTCACGATGACAGGGTGCCCTTCATTGCGACACCCTCTTCCCCCACCGTTGCGGCTCAGGGTTGATGACCCTTTCCAAACTCCTGAACTCGTTTACGAGACTATCCGCCGGGCCAAGTATCGGCAATCCCTCATTTTGTTTATATTGCCGTTGTCCTCATTTTACTAAGACCGTATACAACGGACTTTCATTCAGCTTTCCGAGGGCGCCGGAATGATCATCGGCCGGATCAGATAAATGTCTCGGATTGATTAAGACGCTTACGATCTCCGTGCGGTTTACACGGCACGAGAAATACTTTTTCCCGCCCTCGTTAAGGCAGGCTGCGCCGTTCAGTAGCGGACTCGCCGCGGTGGCCCGGAGCAACTCCTCGGCCGAGCTGGGACCGAGCCAGCGCCACTGCCTCCAGGGTGGAGTGCACGCCGAGCTTGCTCCTCAGGTTGTGCAGGTGCGTGTTGACGGTCTTCAGCGACATGTGCAGTTGCCGGGCGACCTCGCGCTGCCCGGAACCTTCGGTGAGATGCGTCAGTATCTCCCGTTCCCGGGGAGTGAGGGTGGCGAGCACCGGATAGCCGCCGACCGGTTCGTCCCGGCTGGGCGGGGCCAGCTTGCTGGCGAGGGTGGCGGCCTCGAGCCGGCTGTGCGCGCCGAGCTTGGCGAGGACATTCTTGACATAGGTCCGCAGGGTTTCCGTCGTGACGTTCATTTCGCCGGCCATTTTTCTGGTGCTCTGGCCTGCGGTAATCCGCCTGAGCACTTCCGCTTCCCGCGGCGTCAGGGCGGCTAGCAGTTCTTCGTCCGGTTGCGTTCGCGATCCGGGCGGGCCGGTGACGGAAGCCGACCGGGCGGCGGCGATCACATCAAGAGCGGCGGCAATGCGGTCAAGCTCCTGATCTTTACCGAAAACTCCCGCGACGCCGATCTTCCTCGCCGCTAAAGACATCGCCTTGTCGGCCCGGCCGGACACCACCAAGACCGCTGTTTCCGGATACCGGTCCCGGATCACGCGAGCGGCGCCGAGACCGTCTCCCCCGCTGTGGAAACGCAAGTCGAGCAGGCAGGCGTCGGGTTGGAACCGGGCCACCGCGGCGACGCTCTCATCGGCGGTGGTGGCGATGGCCAGGGCCCGGTGGCCGCGCGCCTCGAGCGCCACCGCCAGCGCTTCGCAGAAAATACGATTGTCGTCACACAAAACCAGCCGCATAAGCGTTCTCCCCTTAGGCCCAGAAGGCGTCATACGTCCGAATATGCCTGACTCGCACCCCGTCCGGCGGCGGCACACCCAAATGGTAGAGGAAAAGGGACGACCATGTGCTTAATTGCAGGACAGGGGCGCTTTGTCCAGGGTGGCATCTGACGCTTTACTGACGAGTCTGCTATAAAGCGTGTAACGGGCATCTAGGTCGATACGCTGAGTAAGCGGCTGAATGCCGATCGGGTACGGGTCACGCTGGGCGGCACAGGACCGGCGGCGACGGGAAGGGCTGATGCTGGTGGCGGTCTTCGTCCTGGTGCACGGCGCGTGGGGCGGCGCGCACGGCTTCCGCAAGGTGCGCGGTCCGCTCCGGGCGGCCGGCCATGAGGTCTTCACGCCGAGCCTGACCGGCATCGGCGAGCGTGCGCACCTGACCAGCCCGCAGGTGTGCCTGACCACGCATATCGCCGACGTCGTCAACGCCGTCTGGTACGAGGACCTCAGCGGCATCGTCCTGCTCGGCTTCTCCTACGGCGGGTTCGTGGTCACCGGCGCGCTCGAGCACCTCGCCGAACGAGTGCGGCACCTCGTCTACCTCGACGCGTTCGTGCCTGGTGACGGCGACACGGTGGCGGGCACCGGCGGCGCCGGGTGGCCCGGCTACGGCGTGATCGGCCCGGACCGCGAATGGCTCGTGCCGCCGCTGCCGCGCGAGTTCGACGACCCGGCCGAGGCACAGTGGGCCGCCGCGCGGCGCACGCCGCATCCCATCGGCTGCTTCACCGAACCGGTCCGGCTGGCCCGCCCGCTGGAGGACTACCCGTTCACCCGCACCTACATCAAGGCCACCGGGGAGCCCCGGCCCCAGGGCAGCGGGCCCGAATCCGGCGGCCCGTTCTGGGTTGCCGCCGACCGGGCCAAGGCCTCACCCGCCTGGCGCTACCACGAGATCGCCACCAACCACATGATCGCCAGCAATCGCCCGGAAGAACTAGCCCGCCTGCTTCTCGACCTGGCCTGAGGCCCGCGTTTGTGGTCCTGATGGCCCATGTGACACGGGTGGCGGGGGACGGGCGCCAGTTGCCCAGGACGAACCGGTTCGATGTTTCATGGGTTTGCGATGAGTGGGCTCCGGGCTGGGACGGCTGGTTCTGGTGGGGCGTGCGGTATCAGCTGGGCCGGCCCGGGCGGTCTCATGTACCACCGCGATGTCACATCGTGGTGGTCCAAGCCACCGCAGGATCACATCGCGGTGGCTGCCGCCGGGCAGGGTCTTGTGGCGGGCGGGAGCTGCGGGGCGGGCGGTCGGGGGCGGACCTCCACATGGTCTACATGGGGACTGCAGGTGGTTTGCGCGGGGGTGCCGTGGGGTGGGGCGGGGGGCTTTGGGAGGAGGACGGCGATGGGCGACCAGATACAGCCGTGGCCGGTGCTGAAGCGGGGTAGCCGGGGGCATCCGGTGCCGGCCGTGCAGTACCTGCTGCGGGACCGTGGGCACGCGGTGACCGTGGATGGAGTCTTCGGGCCGAAGACGGAGGCGGCGGTGGCGGACTTCCAGCACGCGGACCTGCTCAAGGTCGACGGGGTGGTCGGGCCGCGGACCTGGGGTGCCCTGGTCATCGTGGTGGCCAGCGGGAGCACGGGCGACGCGGTGCGCGGTGTCCAGGAGGAATTCCGGTTCCGCGGCTCGTCCGGGGAGGCGGGCCGGGGCTCGTCCGGGGAGGGGGGCCGGGGCTCGTCCGGGGAGGGGGGCTGCGGGGTGGCTGGGGAGGGGGGCTCGGGAGTGGTGGTGGATGGGGTGTTCGGGTCTAGGACGGTGGCGGCGGTGGTTGGGTTTCAGCGGGCGACGGGGGTTAACGGGGACGGGATCGTCGGGCCGGCTACGTGGCGGGCGCTGGTCAGCGGGATGCTCTCGAGCTGAGCGTCGAAGGCAGCCGGATGCGCGCCGCGGAGGGGGCGCGGGGCGGCCGGCCGGGGGTCCGGAGTGTGAGACTCATGGGGCATTTGTGGCCTGATAAAACGTTTAAGATGGCAGAAACGGGCAGTGTAGCAACCCTCAAACGATTTCGTCCATTCTGGGAAATTCGGTCCTGAATGCCCGTTAAGCTGCCCGGATGTCAGGCGCTCCGAAGGCGGCATGCATCTTGTGCCGCCTTCTCGGTGAGCGCGAACTGCACGAGAAGGAGCCCTTTGGGCAGCCATAGGAAACAATCACGCATCCGGAGGCACCTGCTTCCCGCGGCCGCCGTACCCGCTCTGGCGGGCATGGCGGCCGCTGTCAGCCTGGCGCCGCAGGCGCTGGCCGACCCCGCGCCGGCCTACGTGGCGGCGCACAGCGCGGTTACCTCGGTGACCGCGGAGTCCGCCGTGGTCGCGGACGCGAGCCTCTACGCGGGCAAGACGACGGCCGAGCTGCTCGCCACGGTGCAGCAGGCCAGCGGGCACGCGCAGGGAGCGAAGCCCGCCAGCTACACCGTCCGGTCGGGTGACTCGCTCTCCGCGATCGCCGGGAAGGTGTACCACAAGCAGAACGCGTGGCCGGTGCTGTACTGGGCCAACCGCGACAAGGTTCACTACGCGAACGTCGTCAGCACCGGCCAGGTGCTGAAGGTCCCGGCGCTGCCCGCCAAGATCCCGGCCGCGCCCGGGGAGCTCGGCCCGCAGGCCGCCGCGCCCGTCGCGGCGTCGGGACCGGTGCAGGCCACGGCCGCGGTGTCGGGCGGCAGCTACTCGGGCGGCAGCTACTCGGGCGGCAGCTACTCGGGCGGCTCGGCGGGAGGCTCGTTCGGCTCCTGCGTGATCGCCCGCGAGTCCGGCGGCAACTCCCAGGTGATGAACTCGAGCGGGCACTACGGCCTGTACCAGTTCAGCGAGTCGACCTGGGTGGCCTACGGCGGCTCGGCCGGCAGCTTCGGCAACGCCAGCGTGGCCGAGCAGAACCAGGTGTTCTCCAACGCGATCGCGCAGGGCGGCCAGTCCAACTGGGCCCCCTACGACGGCTGCTGATCACCTGAATCCCGCTGACGGGGTCCCGCGGTGCCGCCAACCCGGCACCGCGGGACCCGCGGTCAGAGCTCCGGTTCCTCCGGCCACAGGCGCTCGGCGCGAGCGGCGCCCTCGTGGATGGCCGCGCCGTCGAACTCGACCCGGGTCTCGGCCACGCCGTACCTGGGCCAGGCCACCACGAAGGTCACCGGCCCGTCCGGCGGCAGCGGGTGCACCCAGAAGTCGCCGTCCCAGCGGTGGTCGTCGCCGCCGCTTCCGTCCGGTACCAAGATCAGCTTGTCATCGGCAACGTCATCGTCGGGCCACGGGCGGCCGGTGGTGGCGGCGCGGCGCCCGTCGGCGTACAGGATGCCCAGCCGCAGGTGCTCGCCCTCGTCCTGCTGGCCGAGCCACCGCCGGCGCTGCTCGAAGGGATCGGCTCGCAGCCGGGACTCGGCCGCCTTGCGCGTCCGCACGTGCAGCGTGAACTCGAAGCCGTTCGGGTAGGCCCGGACGCTGCCCAGCGCCACGGCCGCCTGATGGGTCCGGGCGATCACCTTCTCCCCCGGCACGGCTCCGGGGACGATCTCGTCGGGGCGCATCCAGGCCGGCGTCTCCGGCGGGACCCACTCGGGCGGTGGCGGCGGCGGGATCGATTCGAAGAAGCTCATGCCGCGATGCTAGAAGAAGCCCGCGCCGCGATGCTAGCCGTGCTGCCGGGCGTCGTGCTTGCTCACGAGCTCGTCGAGGACGGCGGCGAGCTCGTGCAGCCGCTCCAGGTGCGCCCGGGTCAGCTTGTGCACGATGCGGTCGCCCACGCTGGTCAGCCGGACCCGGACCACGCGGCCGTCGTCGGAGTCCGGCGTCCGCTCCACCAGGCCGCCGGCCTCGGCCCGGTCCACCAGCTCGACCGTGCTGTGCGGGCGCAGCAGCAGGTAGCCGGCCAGGTCGCCCACGGTGGGGGGCCGGCTGTCGCGGTGTCCCTTGATCGCCACCAGCAGCTGGTGCTGGACGTGGGTCAGGCCCTCGGCCTGAGCCTGGTCCTCGCTCCAGCGGTGGAAACGGCGCAAGGTAACCCGGAACTCCAGCAGCCGCTCGAAGTCCTGTCGGGTGAGCCGTGGCATCGTCACCTTCCGGGTAGGGCACGCACCGGTGCGAAAATGCGGGGACCAGGCCCGTTCAGCCGGCCGCGGCCACGGGGGCAGTGAGCTCCAGCTGGATGCCGTCCGGGTCCTCGAACGAGAGCACGTCGATACCGAACGAGGGTAGCCGGGTGATCTTTCCGTGCGTGACGCCGCGCTCGTCGAACAGCCCGATCGCCTGCTCCAGGTCCGCCCGGCCGGGCACGCCGAAGCTCAGGAGATGAGTGTAGAACTCGCGGCTGCGCCGCACGTCCGTCACCGTGAGCCGCAGATGGTGGATGTCGCCGCACGGGATCATGGCTGCCTCCTGGGCTTAGCCGTAAGTGGGGTGCTGAGGCCAGCCGGACGGGGAGTCCTCCCAGTCCTCCTGGCGCCCGTACACGCTCAGGTCCAGCATGTTATTGGAGAACAGCAGCCGGTCCACGCCCCGGGCGGTGGTCGAGTAGGTCCGGTAGACGTCCTCGCCGTCGCGCAGGAACAGGCTGAGCACGAACCCGCCGCCGGCGCCGCAGTCGTCCGCGAACGACGTGCCGCGCGAGGAGACGAACGGCAGCGTCCAGCCCATCAGCGCCTTGTACGCCTCGATCTGCTCCAGCGGCATGTCCGACACGGTCACCCAGCTGATCCCGTGCGCGGCCAGCGTGTCCAGGTCGGTGACGTTCCTGGTGAAGTGGGTGCAGCCCGGGCAGTAGGCGCCGGGCCCGTTGTCCATGAACTGGTAGGCGGCCAGCTGAGGCCGGCCGTCGAACAGCTCGACCAGGGACTTTTTACCAAACGGGGTGGCGAACTCGTAATCGGTCCTGAACTTCACCATCGGGAGGCGCCGGCGCCGCGCGGCGATCGCGTCCAGGGCCCGGGTGGCTTCCTTCTCGGCCTTCAGCAGCTCGTCGCGGGCCTGCTGCCAGTCCGCCGCGGAAACGACTTTCGGTTGCTCCATGAACCGAGACTATGCTGCGTGCGCGGCTAGGAGATCGTCGGCCAGGCGAGGCCAGGCCTGCTTGGCCCACTCGTCGAAGTCGTGGTCGGCCAGCCCGGCGCAGACGAGCCCGGCCTCCGGGTCCACCCACAGGAAGCTGCCGGAGCGGCCGAAATGACCGAACGTCCGGGGCGAATTGCGCGACCCGGTCCAGTGCGGCGCCTTGCTGTCCCTGATCTCGAAGCCCAGGCCCCAGTCGCAGTTGGCCTGGCGGCCGAAGCCGGGCAGCACGCCGGCCAGGCCGGGGAAGGCGACCTGGGTGGCCTGCGCCAGCAGGTCCTCGTTCACCAGGGACGGGGTGGCCAGCTCGACGGCCAGGTTCATCAGGTCGGTCAGCGGCCCGGCGGCGCCCCAGGCCGGGGACCCGTCGAGGGTCGTGCCGGCCATCCCCAGCGGCAGCAGGATCTCGTCGGCCAGCAGCCGCTCGAAGGGCTGGCCGGAGCGGGCGGCGACCATTTCGGCGACGATCTCGATGCCGCGGTTGGAGTAGATGCGGCGCTGCCCGGGCCTGGCCTGGATCGCGTCGCCGTCGAAGGCGAGCCCGGACGCGTGCGCCAGCAGGTGCCGGATCGTGGCTCCCGGCGGCCCGGCCGGCTCGTCCAGGTCGAGCAGGCCGCGCTGCACCGCGTCGAGCGCGGCCAGCGCGGTGAGCAGCTTGGTGACCGAGGCCCAGCGGAACGGCTGGCCGACCGGGCCGGTGGTCTCCATCAGGCCCGCGGCCGACGCGACGCCGACCGCGGCGGTAACCGGCCATGATGCGACCTGATCGAGTGGATTTGCCACCGCCTCAGGGTAAATGCTTGAAGGACCGCTTAAAGGGGCAGGGGGCGCTCATGCTGGAAGACCTAGACCCGGCCGAGACCCGCGAGTGGATCGAGGCACTCGATTCCGTGCTGGCCTATGAGGGGGCGGACCGCGCCTTCTACCTGCTCGACGAGGTGGTGACCGAGGCCCGCCGCAAGGGCGCGCCGGTCCCGTACAGCGCCACGACGCCGTACCTGAACACGATCCCGCCGCAGTCCGAGGACCGGCCGAGCCCGCGCGAGCTGACCCTGGACCACCGGATCCGGTCGCTGATCCGGTGGAACGCGCTGGCCATGGTGCTGCGCGCCAACGCGGAGTCCTCCGAGCTCGGCGGGCACATCGCCAGCTTCCAGTCCGCCGCCACCTTGTACGACGTGGGCTTCCAGCACTTCTTCCACGGCGCCGCCGACGCGCACGGCGGCGACCTGCTGTTCATCCAGGGGCACTCATCGCCGGGCATCTACGCCCGGTCGTTCGTGGAAGGCCGGCTGACCGAGGAGCAGCTGACGCGGTTCCGCCAGGAGACGGGCGCCGGAAGTGGGCAGAGCGGCCTTTCCTCCTACCCGCACCCGTGGCTGATGCCGGACTACTGGCAGATGCCGACGGTGTCCATGGGGCTGGGCCCGATCATGGCGATCTACCAGGCGCGCTTCCTGAAGTACCTGGCCTGCCGCGGCCTGGCCGACACCGCCAACCGCAAGGTCTGGGCCTTCCTCGGCGACGGGGAGACCGACGAGCCGGAGTCGCTGGGCGCCATCACGATGGCCAGCCGGGAGAAGCTCGACAACCTCATCTTCGTGATCAACTGCAACCTGCAGCGGCTCGACGGCCCGGTGCGCGGGAACGGCAAGATCATCCAGGAGCTGGAGGGCATCTTCCGCGGCGCGGGCTGGAACGTGATCAAGACCATCTGGGGCAGCGCCTGGGATCCGCTGATCGCGCGGGACTCGACCGGGCTGCTGCTCAAGCGGATGGAAGAAGCCGTCGACGGCGAGTACCAGGACTTCAAGTCCAAGGACGGGGCGTACGTCCGGGAGAAGTTCTTCGGCAAGTACCCCGAGCTGCTCGAGATGGTGGCCGGGATGACCGACGACGAGATCTGGGCGCTGAACCGCGGCGGCCACGACCCGGTCAAGGTCTTCGCCGCCTATTCGGCCGCGGTGCGGCACACCGGCCAGCCCACCGTCATCCTGGCCAAGACGATCAAGGGCTACGGGATGGGGGAATCGGGCGAGGGCCAGAACATCACCCACCAGCAGAAGCACATGGCCGACGCGGCGCTGGCGAAGTTCCGGGACCGGTTCAGCCTGCCGCTGACCGACGAGCAGCTGGCCACGATGCCGTTCCTGCGCTTCGACTCCGGCAGCGAGGAGCTGGCCTACCTGCGGGAGCGGCGCACCGCCCTGGGCGGGTACCTGCCGTCGCGGCGGCAGCGGTCCACCGAGACCCTGGCGGTGCCCGAGCTGTCCGCGTTCGGCGGCCAGCTGGGCGGGTCGCCGGGACGCCAGATCTCCACCACGATGGCGTTCGTCCGGATCCTGAACACGCTGCTGCGGGATAAGGCCATCGGGCCGCGGATCGTGCCGATCGTGCCGGACGAGTCCCGCACGTTCGGGATGGAGGGGATGTTCCGGCAGTTCGGCATCTTCAGCCAGGCCGGGCAGCTGTACCAGCCGGAAGACGCCAACCAGCTGATGTACTACCGGGAGGCGCCGGACGGCCAGATGCTGCAGGAGGGCATCAACGAGGCCGGGGGGATGGCGTCCTGGATCGCCGCGGCCACCGCGTACAGCACCAGCGACATCGCGATGATGCCGTTCTACATCTTCTACTCGATGTTCGGCTTCCAGCGGGTCATGGACCTGATCTGGGCGGCCGGGGACTCGCGGGCGCGCGGTTTCCTGCTCGGCGGGACGGCCGGGCGGACCACGCTCAACGGCGAGGGCCTGCAGCACGAGGACGGGCACAGCCACCTGCTCGCCTCGGTCGTGCCGAACTGCGTGTCCTACGACCCCACGTACTCCTACGAGGTCGCGGTCATCGTCCACGACGGGCTGCGGCGGATGCTGGCCGAGCAGGAGGACGTGTTCTTCTACCTCACGCTGATGAACGAGAACTACGAGCACCCGCCGCTGCCCGAGGGCGCCGAGGCGGGGATCCTGCGGGGCATGTACCTGCTGCGTGCTGCTGACGGCGATGGGCCGCGGGTGCAGCTGCTGGGCAGCGGGACGATCTTGCGCGAGGTGCTGGCCGGGGCGGATCTGCTGGCGCAGGACTACGGGATCTCGTCCGACGTGTGGAGCGCGACCAGCTTCACCGAGCTGCGCCGGGACGGCCTCGCCGCCGAACGGCACAACCTGCTGCACCCGGGCGCGGAGCCGCGCCGCGGCTACGTCGAGGAGTGCCTGGCCGGCCGGCCCGCCGGACCGGTCATCGCGGCGACCGACTACGTCCGCTCGTACGCCGACCAGATCCGCGCCTTCGTGCCCGGCCCGTACCGGGTGCTGGGGACCGACGGCTACGGGCGCTCGGACTACCGCCGCAACCTGCGCCGGTTCTTCGAGGTCGACCGGCACTACGTCGCCCTGGCCGCGCTGACGGCGCTGGCCGGGCAGGGGGCGGTACCCGCGGACCGGGTGGCCGACGCGATCGCCCGGTACGGCATCGACCCCGACGTACCCGATCCGTCGCAAGCCTGAGGAGAGCAGCCATGACTGAGGTCAGCGTGCCCGATCTGGGCGACTTCGGCGACGTGCCCGTCATCGAGATCCACGTCGCGCCGGGCGACGTGGTGCACAACGAGGACCCGCTGGTCACCCTGGAGTCGGACAAGGCCACCATGGACATCCCCTCCCCCGGCGCGGGCACCGTCCGCGAGCTGCGGGTCAAGGTGGGCGACCTGGTCAGCCGCGGCTCGGCCCTGCTGGTGCTCGATACCGAGGGGGCCGCGGTCGAGCCGCCGCCGCTGACCGACCAGCAGGAACCGCCCGCGCTGGAGGCCGCCGACCCGGTGGCCGAGATCCGCGAGCCGGCCGAGCGATCCGTCGCGGAAGAGGCCGCTCCCGTGGCGGACGGGTTCGAAGGAGCGCACGCGAGTCCGGGGGTGCGGCGGCTGGCGCGGGAGCTGGGGCTGGACCTGGGCGGGCTGAGCGGGACCGGGGCGAAGGGCCGGATCACCAAGGAAGACGTGATCGGCGCCGTGCGCGGGTCAGGGAACGGGGCCGCGGTTCCGGCGGCCACGGCGGCGAGCGCGGGTATCCCGGAGGTGCCGCCGCAGGATTTCTCGAAGTTCGGGCCGGTGGAGGTCAAGCCGCTGACCCGCATCCAGCGGCTGTCCGGGCCGGCGCTGCACCGGTCCTGGCTCAACGTGCCGCACGTCACCCACGACGACGAGGCCGACATCACCGACCTGGACGCCTACCGGCGGGAGCTGGACACGGCGGCCAAGGCGGAAGGCTACCGGGTGACGCTGCTGGCCTTCCTGATGAAGGCGAGCGTTTCGGCGCTGCGGGAGTTTCCGAAGTTCAACAGCTCGCTCACGCCGGAGAAGGACGCGCTGGTCTACAAGGGCTACTACCACCTCGGCGTGGCCGTGGACACGCCCGAGGGCCTGGTCGTGCCGGTGATCCGCGACGTGGACCGCAAGGGCATCCGGGAGCTGAGCCGCGAGCTCGGCGCGGTCTCGGCCCGCGCCCGCGAGGGCAAGCTCGCGCCGGCCGACCTGCAGGGCGCCAGCTTCACCATCTCCAGCCTGGGCGGCATCGGCGGGACGCACTTCTCTCCCATCGTCAACGCCCCCGAGGTGGCGATCCTCGGCGTGGTCCGGTCCAAGCTGGCCCCGGTCTGGAACGGCGAGGCGTTCGTGCCGCGGCTGATGCTGCCGCTCTCGCTGTCCTACGACCACCGGGTCATCGACGGCGCGCTGGCCGCGCGGTTCGCCCGGTACCTGTGCTCGCTGCTCGAGGACGTTCGTCGCCTCGTGCTCTGACTGGAGGCTGACCATGGCCGATCAGATGGCTGAGGTGCTCGTGCTCGGGGCCGGGCCGGGCGGCTACACGGCCGCGTTCCGAGCCGCCGACCTGGGTAAGCAGGTGGTGCTTGTGGACCGCGGGGCCGCGCTCGGCGGAGTTTGCCTCAACGTCGGCTGCATCCCCTCGAAGGCCCTGCTGCACGCGGCCAAGGTCATCGCTGAGGCACGGGAGATGGGCGGGAACGGAATCACGTTCGGTCCGCCGGAAATTGATCTTGGCCGGCTACGGGCCTGGAAGGATGCCGTGGTCGCCCGGCTCACCGGCGGGCTGGCCGGGCTGGCCAAGCAGCGTCAGGTGACCACGATCCGCGGGTACGGGCGGTTCACCGGGCCGCACGAGCTGCGGGTCGAGCTGGACGAGGGCGGCGCCGCCACGGTCGGCTTCGAGCACGCGATCATCGCGGCGGGCTCGTCGGCGGTGCGGCTGCCGTTCGTCCCGGACGACCCGCGGGTCATCGACTCCACCGGCGCGCTGGAGCTCGGCGAGGTGCCGTCGCGGCTGCTGGTCATCGGCGGCGGGATCATCGGCCTGGAGATGGCCGCCGTGTACCACGAGCTCGGCGCGAAGGTCACCGTGGTCGAGCTGCTCGACCAGCTCATCCCGGGCGCCGACCGGGACCTGGTCAGCCCGCTGGCCAAGCGGGTCGGCCGGCTGTACGAGAACATCTACCTTTCTACCCAGGTCACGGCGGTGCGGGCCGGGGCCGCCGGGCTCGAGGTGTCGTTCGAGGGCGCCAAGGCCCCGGCGACCGGCACGTTCGACCGTATCCTGGTGGCCGTCGGCCGCCGGCCCAACGGAAAGATCATCGACGCCGAACGGGCGGGCGTGACCGTGGATCCGGCTGGCTTCATCGGGGTCAGCAAGCAGCTGCGGACCAACGTGCCGCACATCTACGCCATCGGCGACGTGGTGGGGGCGCCGATGCTGGCGCACAAGGCGATGCACGAGGCGAGGGTGGCGGCCGAGGTGATCGCGGGCCGCAGCAGCTACTTCGACGCGCGGGCCATCCCGTCGGTGGCCTACACCGACCCGGAGGTCGCCTGGGCCGGCGTCACCGAGAACGAGGCGCGCGCGGCCGGCGTCCGGTACGGCAAGGGGGTGTTCCCGTGGGCGGCCAGCGGGCGATCGCTGACCCTGGGACGTTCGGAAGGGATGACGAAGCTGCTGTTCGACGAGGCGAGCGGGCGGGTCATCGGCGGCGGCATCGTCGGGCCCTCGGCGGGGGACCTCATCGCGGAGGTGGTGCTGGCCATCGAGATGGGCGCCGACGCGGCCGACATCGGCCTGACCATCCACCCGCACCCCACCCTGTCCGAGACGGTGGCCATGGCGGCCGAGGCGTTCGAGGGCACGATCACCGACCTCTACCTGCCCCGCCGACCCGCTGGAACGCGCTGAGCGGCTCCCTGGAACGCACTGAGCGGCTCCCTGGAACGCACTGAGCGGCTCCCTGGAACGCACTGAGCGGCTCCCTGGAACGCACTGAGCGGCTCCCTGGAACGCACTGAAACCCGGGTTCCATCGCGCTAGGACGGCATGGAACCGGGGGTTCATGACACTGGTGGCGCGGCGGCCGGCTGGGGCACACGCCTGGGGCTGGGCTGGATTTGTTGGAATGTGTGAGTTTTAATCGGTAGATGCCCATACGTCGACTGCCTGTGATTTCTGCTGTGTCAGCGCTGGCCGCGGTGCTGCTGGCGCTGCCCGCTCTTCCGGCGGGGGCGCATCCGGCCGCCAGTGCTTCCGGGAGCGGAGCCCTCGCGACCGGGTCGGGGGGTGCGGTCGCCTCGATGGACACGGGCGCCAGCCAGGCGGGCATCGACGTGCTGAAGCACGGCGGCAACGCGGTCGACGCCGCGGTGGCCACGGCCAGCGCGCTCGGCGTGACGATCCCGTTCGTGGCCGGGCCGGGCGGCGGCGGGTTCATGGTGATCTACCTGGCCCGGACCCACCAGGTCGTGACCATCGACGGCCGGGAGAACTGCCCGGCCGCGTGCACCTCGACGATGTTCATCGACCCCGCGACCGGGCAGCCGCTCGGCTACGACGACGCCTCGGACCAGCCGCTGGCCACCGGCGTGCCGTCGATGGTGGCCACCTGGGCCAAGGCGCTCAAGCTGTACGGGCGCAAATCGCTGGCGGCCGACCTGCAGCCGGCCATCTCGGTGGCGGAGCGCGGGTTCCGGGTCAACCCGGACTTCGTTCAGCTCACCCAGTCGGACCTGCCCGAACTGCAGGCCTACCCGGCCAGCAAGAAGCTGCTGCTGACGTCGTCGGGGCAGCCGCTGCCGGTGGGGACGCTGCTCCGCAATCCGGACCTGGCCAGGACCTACGCGCTGCTGGCTAAGTACGGTCCGTCCTACCTGTACAACGGGCCGCTGGGGAAGGCCATCGTGCAGGCCGACGACCACCCGGTGCTGACGCCGGGGCAGAAGGTGGTCCGGCTGCCCGGCATCATGACCACCAGCGACCTGCGTGCTTACCAGGCCGAGGTCCGGGCGCCGACCCACGTGAACTACCGCGGCCTGGACATCTACAGCATGGCGCCGCCGTCGAGCAGCGGCACCACGGTCGGCGAGGCGCTGAACATCCTGAGCGGGTACAACCTGTCGGCCGAGCCGCGGGCCACGGCGCTGTTCCACTACCTGGAGGCGTCCCGGCTGTCCTACGCCGACCGCAACGCCTACGTGGGCGACCCTCGGTACGAGAACGTTCCGGTGTCGGGGCTGCTGAACCCGAAGTTCGCCGCGACGCGACGGTGCCTGATCGGCAATACGGCGCTGACCTCGCCGGTGGCGCCGGGTAACCCTTATCCGCCGTACGCCGGCTGTTCGTCTCAGAGCGCTCCGGCCGTGGCGCCGGAGGGCGGCCACACCAACAACATCGTCACCACGGACAAGTGGGGCGATATCGTGGCCTACACCAACACGATCAACTTCTTCGGCGGCAGCGGCCAGGTCGTGCCCGGCTACGGGTTCCTGCTCAACAACGAGATGACCGACTTCGACTTCGCGCCGCCCTCGGCCGGGGCCACCGACCCCAACCTGCCGGCCGGCGGCAAGCAGCCGCGGTCCAGCATGGGGCCGGTGATCGCGTTCCGTCATGGTCAGCCGGTGTTCAGCGTGGGCGCGGCGGGCGGGTCCACCATCATCACGACGATCCTGCAGATCATCATGAACCACGTGGACTTCGGCATGTCGCTGCCGGCGGCGCTGGCGGCGCCGCGGGTCAGCCAGACCAACTCGGCCACCTCGGTGGCCGAGCCGCTCTTCTACAACAGCGCCCTGGCTCAGCAGCTGACCAGCAAATTCGGTGAGAAGTTCACGCTGGCCACCGGGCCGATCCTGCCGCTGGACAACTACCCCGGCGACGCGACCGCCGTGCAGATCCTGGGGCACGGGCGGGCCGAGGCCATCGCCGAGCCGGTCCGGCTGGGCGGCGGGAGCGCCATGGTGGTGCATCCCGCCCGGTAGCTTCGGCGGACCGCGGCATAGTGTGTGATGCCGTGGCCAGTCGTGAGCTCGTCGTCCTCGGCACGGCGAGCCAGGCGCCTACGCGCCGCCGCAACCACAACGGTTACTTCCTGCGCTGGGACGAAGAGGGCCTGCTGTTCGACCCCGGTGAGGGGACGCAGCGGCAGATGCTGTTCGCCGGGGTGACCGCCAGCCAGATCACCCGGATCTGCATCACCCACTTCCACGGCGATCACTGCCTGGGCCTGCCGGGCGTGCTGGCGCGGATGTCGCTGGACCGGGTGCCGCATCCGGTCGAGGTCTGTTACCCGGCGGGCAGCCGGGAGGTGTTCCGGCGGCTGCGGCACGCCTCCATCTTCCGCGACGTGCTGGACCTGCGCGAACAGCGGATCCGGGGCGAGGGCCCGGTGCACGTGGAGGCGGCCGCGTTCCGGCTCGAGGCGCGGGCGCTGTCGCACAGCGTGCCGACGGTGGGCTACCGGCTGGCCGAGCCGGACGGGCGGCGGATGCTGCCGGGCAAGCTGGCCGAGGCCGGCATCGCCGGGCCGGACATCGGGCGGCTGCAGCATTCCGGGCGGCTCTCGGCGGGAGGGCGCACGGTGACGCTGGAGCAGGTGAGCGAGCCTCGAGCGGGACAGAAGTTCGCGTTCATCATGGACACGCGGCTGTGCGACGCGGCCTTCGCGCTGGCCGAGCAGGCGGACATGCTGGTCTGCGAATCAACCTTCGCCAACGCCGAGTCGGCGCTGGCCCGCGACTACGGGCACCTGACCGCCGGGCAGGCCGGGCAGATCGCGGCGCAGGCCCGGGTGCGGCTGCTGGTCCTCACCCACTTCTCGCAGCGCTACGAGTCCGCGTCCGGCGCTGAAGGCGACGAACGGCTGGCGGGCGAGGCGGCGGAGGCGTTCGGCGGGGAGGTCGTGCTGGCCAGCGATCTATCCCGGATCCCGGTGCCGCTGCGAGTTCACGACTCGTCGAGGGCGTAGGAGCCGTGCTGGACGGGGCCCGCGGGCTGGTAGGCGGTCCTCGTCCGGGCCGCCGGGCGCCTGCATCACGCCGTCGAGGGTGAGGAAGGTGTGCAAGGTGAGCCGCATCGTTCGTCTCCTTCGTCGTTCGTCCGGTTAACCGTCAGACGGGCGGGGGGCGCCGGATTCATCGTCCCCGGATGATCTACTTGGTGAAATTAGGAGGAGGTCAAGCATGCACCCGTTCGGTACCGCCGTGGTCGCGGGGGACATCGACGCGGCCCTCGCGCTGCTCGCCGAGGACGTGGTCTTCCACAGCCCCGTCGTACACACCCCCTACCGGGGCCGCGACGCCGTGGCGCCGATCCTGCACGCCGTCTCGCAGGTCTTCGAGGACTTCCGGTACACCGGCGAGGTCGGCGGCCCGGACGCGGACAGCCACGTCCTGGTCTTCCGCACCCGGGTGGGCGACCGGGAGATCGAGGGCATCGACCTCCTGCACACCGGCGCCGACGGCCTGGTCGACGAGCTCACCGTCATGGTCCGCCCGCTCAGCGGGGCGCTGGCGCTGGCCGAGGTGATGCGGGCCCGGCTCGCCGCCGGGGCGTGAAAACTGCGGTGCGCGGCGCGCGGCTGGCTGTTACGGTGACGGGCATGCAGCGCGCGGGCAGGACGACGACGCCGGAGCCAGTCCCGGTGCGCTGATTGCTGTCCTTAGTCACAAGCCCCGGGGCGAGCGCCCCGGGGTTCTGGCTTTCCCGCGGCCGCTCGCCCTCCTACCTGGCCAGGAGGCCGTCATGGAGGATCACCGCAAGCTCGGCCGCGAGCTCGGGCTGTTCGGCACCGACCCGCTCATCGGGAGCGGGCTGCCCTACTGGCTGCCCGCGGGCGCCGTGGTCCGGCACGCGCTCGAGGAGTACCTGCGCGAGCTGGAACAGCGAGCCGGCTACCAGCACGTCTACTCCCCCGTGCTCGGCAAGCGCGAGCTGTACGAGCTATCCGGGCACTGGTCGCACTACCGCGACGGCATGTACCCGCCGATGGACCTCGGCGGCGAACAGGTGGTGCTCCGCCCCAGCCTGTGCCCGCACCACGCGCTGCTCTACCGGTCCCGCGGGCGGAGCTACCGCGAGCTACCGCTGCGGCTGGCCGAACTGGGCGGTCAGTACCGGTCCGAGCTGTCCGGGGTGCTCGGCGGGCTGACCAGGGTCCGGGCCATGCAGCTGAACGACGGGCACGTCTTCTGCTCCCCGGACCAGGCCCTGGACGAGGCTCGCGGCGCGCTGGCGATGATCCGGCAGGCTTACGCCGCGCTCGGCATCGAGCCGGCCAGGTACCGGCTGTCGCTGCCCGGGCCGGGCGCCAAGTACGCGGGCGACCCGGCCAGCTGGGAGCGGGCGGCCGCCATGCTGGCGGCGATACTCGACGACGCGGGCCTGGCCTGGGAGTCTGGTCCCGGTGAGGCGGCGTTTTACGGGCCGAAGATCGACGTGCAGGTAGCCGACGCCTTGGAGCGGGAGGCCACCTTGTCCACCGTTCAGATCGATTTCTACCAGCCAGAACGGTTCGGGCTCGAGTACGTCGGGACCGGACGGCGCCCGGCACCGCCCGGTCATGGTGCACCGCAGCGTCCTGGGCAGCATGGAGCGGGTGGTCGCGCACATGCTGGAGCGGCACGGCGGCGCCTGGCCCGACTGGCTCGCGCCCGAGCAGGTGGTGGTGCTGCCGGTCACCGGCGCGCATGACCCGGCCGCGGCCGCAGTGGCTGGTCAGGCGGCCGGCCTCGGGCTGCGGGCGCACGTCGCCGGACCGGAATGCGGCACCCTGGGACGCCGCATCCGGTCCTCCCGGCTGGTTCCCTACCAGGCGGTCATCGGCGACAGCGAGGCCGCCGCCGGACAGGTCGCGATCCGGCTCCGGGACGGCCGGCGGCTGCCGGCGCGGCCGGCGGCGGCAGCGCTGGCGGACATCGCGGCCCACGTCGCCGCGCGCCGCACCGGCCTGTGGGATGCGGCGGCCTGAGTGGGGTGCGGCGGCCCGGGTGGGGTGCGGCAGCCCGGGTGGGGTGCGGCAGCCCGGGTGGGGTGCGGCAGCCCGGGGCGGGATACGGCTAGCCCGGGGACGCGCATCCCGGATTGGCGAGGATCGAAACCCGCGGGAAACCGAGGGGGCCCGAATCGGAAACGTGAGCTGTTCTCGCCATCTGGTCAACGAGGCGGCGATCGGCTCCGGCCCCAGTCCCGGCCTCGTCACCACGATCACATGATCGAGTTATGGGTCTTTAGCTGCTGTGCCTGCTGGTGATACTGAGGTGTGGGCGGCTCTCCCTTTACGGGCTCGGCGCTGCTGGACTCTGGCCACGGGAGTCGGCGTGCCACCGGTACTCAAGAACGTAGCCGGGGCACACCGACCACTTGGGCGAGTGTCAATCCAGGCGCATCGGGTGCCGCTCGCGGGCGGGCCGTTCCCAGGAGGATGGCTCGCGGGAGGGACGGCTCCTAAGGGCACCGGGCTCGGGGAGGGCTTGGGTTAGGTGAGGTCGGTTTCGCAGATGGACTCGAGGTGGGGGATGTTGGCGTCGTCGCAGAGGGCGCGGGCGAAGCGGATGCGGGCGTGGGGGCCGTCGTATTCGAGGGAGGAGAGGATGTTGTGGTACCAGGAGCCGTGGGTGATCCGCCACCGCAGGCGCGGTTTGCGCGCGCCGGCCAGCCGGGCCAGGACCGCGCCGGCCTTGCCGCCCGGCCGGGACGTGGTCAGCTGCTGCAGCCGCTTGTAGTGCTCTGGCAGCACGTTGTGGATCGGCGAGCAGACCACCTGGTAGACCGGGCTACGCGGGTTCGTCCCGGCGGGGAACTCCACCGCGGCCAGGTAGCTGTGGTGGATGTCGCCGCCGAGAACGGTGACCGAGGCGGGCGCCCGGCCGTGCGCCCCGGTGGTCAGGTCGATGAGCAGGTCCTCGAACCGCGTGAAGGACGCGCCGAACGCGGCCCAGTGCTCCAGGTCGAGTTCCTGGCGGACGCGCTCGCCGACGCGGGCGGCGGCGCGGCCCCAGGCGCCGCCGCAGACGGCCTCGTTCCACGCCTCCATCGCGTGGATACCCTCGGGAAGCAGCACGGGCAGGGTGCTGACCAGGACCACGTGATCCCAGTCGCCGGCCGCCGACTCGGTGGCCCACTGCCACTCGGCGTCCCCCACCATCAGTCGCTGGCCGTCGAGCACCCGGCCGCTGCGCGAGTCGATCACGACGATCCGCACGCCGCCGAAGGTGCGCCGGTAGCTCCACCAGATCTCGCCGTTCGGCTGATCGGCGGCAGGCTGGTCGGCCCGGTCGGCGAAGTCGCCGAGCACATCGGCGTGGTCGCCCGGCTCCCGCACCTGCTGCCACAGCTCGTCCTTGGCCAGTTGGGCCGGCGAGAGGTTGCCGAGGTGCTGGTAGATCCAGTAGGTCATGTAGGCGCTGCGGATCCGCTCCGGCCACCAGGGCTTGGCCGCGTAGTCGCGCCGCCAGGCGGCCGAGGTGTTCCAGTCGTCGTGCACGTCGTGATCGTCGAAGATCATCGCGGAGGGGATGACGGACAGCAGCCAGCGCACCGAGGGCTCGGACCAGGCCTCGCGGTACAGGAAGCAGTACTCGGCGAAGCCGGCGACCTCGTAGCCGGGCGGGACGTCCGCACCGCGGGTCTGCTCGATGAGCTTGCGGGTGGCCGGGCCGGGGTTGTCGGCGTAGACCTGATCGCCGATATGCAGCATCAGGTCGGGCCACTGGTCGTGCGGCGTCTCCCTCAGGTCTAGGGCGAGGGCGACCATCGCGTCGGGACCGTGCTCCTTCTGGTCCGCCTGGGCGCGCTCGCGGGCGCGCCGCGAGCTCCAGCGGTGCCGCGGAACGGGCAGCTCGGCGATCCGGCAGGAGCCGTAGGTGAGGCGGAGCGGCCGTGCTGGGTCGGTGGTCCGGAGCACGCTGGCCGGGAAGTCCGGGCCGGGGTCCGGCCAGCGGACGGTACCGTCCAGGGTGACCTGGTACTCGTACTCGGCTCCGGGCAGCAGGTCGCCGATCACCACCAGCGCGTAGTGGTGCCCGGCGACCTCGAAGGTCTGCGCCTGGTGACCGAGGATCTCGACCTGGCAGGCCCGGTCGGTCTCGACCCAGATCGTGGCCTCGGTGTCGGCGACGTAGCGCAGCAGCGGGCCGAGCACGAGTCCTGGAGCCTCATTGTCCCCATCTGTCATACGCGATTATTACCCGCTCCGGCCGGCCTCATGGCGGGAACTGACGCAAGGGGCCGGGGCGGATCACCCGGCTCGTTCGGGATCAATCGAGGCGGTGCGGGTAAGCGGACCTCAGCCGCAGGAGGGGGATCAGGTTAGGCCGGCGACGGTGCGGAGGGTGGCCGCCTTGTCGGTATTCTCCCAGGTGAAGCCGGGTTCGCTGCGGCCGAAGTGGCCGTAGGCGGCGGTCTGCCGGTAGACCGGGCGGCGCAGGTTCAGCGCCTCGACCAGGGCGGCGGGGCGCAGGTCGAAGTGCTCGCGGACCAGGGCGGACAGCTCGGGCCGGCCGATCTTCTCGGTGCCGAAGGTCTCGATCAGCAGGGACAGCGGCCGGGCGACCCCGATCGCGTAGGCGACCTGGACCTCGGCCCGGTCGGCCAGGCCGGCGGCCACGATGTTCTTGGCCACGTGCCGCGCCGCGTAGGAGGCCGAACGGTCCACCTTGCTCGGGTCCTTGCCGGAGAACGCGCCGCCGCCGTGCCGGGCGAACCCGCCGTAGGTGTCCACGATGATCTTGCGGCCGGTCAGGCCGGTGTCGCCGACCGGACCGCCGATCACGAACCGGCCGGTCGGGTTGACGTAGAACTCCTCGCGCAGGGCGGCGGGGTCGTACAGCCCGGGCGGCAGCGTCCGGGTCACCACCTGCTCCCACAGCGCGTCGGGCAGCTTGGCCTCCACCCCGTCCTCGTGCTGGGTGGAGATGAGGACCTTCTCCACGCCGGCCGGCTTGCCGTTCTCGTCGTAGCGCACCGTGACCTGGGTCTTGCCGTCCGGGCGGAGGCCGGGGACCAGGCCGTTGCGCCGTACGTCGGCGAGCCGCCGGGCGAGCTTGTGGGCGAGCACGATCGGCATCGGCATGAGCTCGGGCGTCTCGTTGCTGGCGTAGCCGAACATCATGCCCTGGTCGCCCGCGCCGACCGCGTCGAACGGGTCGGTGCTGCCCGAGCGGCGGTCGTGGGACGCGTCGACGCCGCGGGCGATGTCGGGCGACTGCCGGTCCAGGGCGGTGATCACGCCGACCGCGTTGCCGTCGAAGCCGAATTCGCCGGTGTCGTAGCCGATGTCGCAGATCACCTGGCGGGCGATCGCGGTGAAATCGAGCACGGCCTTGGTGGTGATCTCGCCGGCCAGCACCACCAGGCCGGTCGTCAGCAGGGTCTCGACCGCGACCCGGGACGCCGGGTCCGCCGCCAGCGCGGCGTCCACGATCGCGTCGGAAATCTGGTCGGCCACCTTGTCCGGGTGGCCCTCGGTCACGGATTCCGAGGTGAAGAGGAACCCCTCGCCGTCGGCGCTCATTACGTCTCCTGTGCGTGCGATCCGGTTAGCTCTGCTCTGACCTGGGCGGCTCCGGCCACCATGGCACGGAGCTTGCGCCTGGCCACGTCGGGCGCGAGGTGCCGCAGCCCGCAGTCGGGATTGATCATCAGGCGGTCGGCCGGCACGTAGTCCAGCGCCCGCCTGATCCGGGACGCGACCAGCTCGGCCGCCTCCACCTCGGGGTTCTTGACGTCGATCACGCCCAGGCCGAGCCACCGGTCCCAGTCGTAGGCCTGGATCAGCCGCAAGTCGTCCAGGCCCTTGCGGGCGAACTCCAGGACGATCTGGTCCACCCGGGCGGCCTTCACCGCGGGGAACAGGAAGTCGTAGTGGCCTTCCCAGGAGGGGCGCGCGTACCGGTTGCCGTAACACACGTGCAGCGCCCAGCTGACCGGCACGTCCTCGGTCACGATGTTGACCGCCTCGACCGCGAGGTCGACCTGCTCGGGGTACCCGGCCAGGAACGGCTCGTCGATCTGCAGCAGGTCGGCACCGGCCGCGGCCAGTTCCCGCGCCTCGGCGTTGAGCCGCCGGGCCAGCGCGCGGACCAGCTCGCCGGGCTCGGCGTAGGCCTCGTCGCGGATCCGCCGGGACAGCGAGAACGGGCCGGTGAAGGAGAATTTCACCGGCCGGTCCGTGAGCTGGCGGGTGAACCGGAAGTCGGCCGCCAGGCCGAGGCTGATGCTGGTGTCCGCGCCCGGCCCGTCACCGGCCTTGCCGGCCAGCTCGGGCAGCGGCCGGGTGACTTCGGCGTCGTAGTAGTCGAAGTAGTCGGCCTTGGCGCGCTGCGGGATCTGCACCCCGGGTATCCGGGCCAGGAAGTAGTCGACGTCGTTGTCCCGGCGCAGCTCGCCGTCGGACACGATGTCGATGCCGGCCAGCTCCTGGTCCTTGACGGCGGCCTTGATGGCCACCTCGTTGATCTCGGCGAGGTGCTGCGCGCTGATCCGGCGCTGGTAGTACTCGGTCTTCAGCCGCTCCAGCCATTCCGGCACCGAATACGAGCCCACGACGGTGGTCGGGAGAAGCACCATGGTCAGTCCCGGGCCTGGGCGGTCAGCGTGGTGATGTTGGAGCCGGGCCGCTGCCGGAACGGCGCGTACTCGACGCCGAACCCGCGGCGGCTCGCGACCAGCTGGAGCAGCGGCCCGTTCACCCAGTTGACCACGGACCCGTCGTACTTGCCCGGGCCGTAGAACCCGGTCCGGTACTGCTGGCTGCTGGTCAGGAACAGGTCGTGGCACTGCACCCGGCCGTACGGATGGAGCAGGGGCAATATCCCGGTGAAGCTGCCGAGCGCGCCGTTGCTGACGTGCATCCGCACGTCACCCTGCCCTTCGATCAGCGGCCGGAGGATCTCGCCGGTCAGCGCGGGCGTGACCTGGTAGGTGTCCAGGCCTTCCAGCGGGACGTAGCGTTCCCGCAGCCGGAGCGCCTCCCAGGTGGCCTGCCAGAAGGCGACCGCCTGGCCGGTATCGCCGCAGTGGCCCGGGGAGGCCTCGCTCAGCAGCTCGGGTCCGATCCGCAGCAGCCGGTCGATGAGCGTGACGAGCTCGTCGCGGCGGCAGCTGAGCTGGGCGGCGATCCGGTCCGCGTCGTCCGTGGCCAGGTAAGCCTGCGTCTCGACCTGGTAGGTGCGCCCGTGGATGCAGGCCAGCTCGTCGGTGGGCAGGTTGTCGTACACGTTGGAGATGTAGACCAGGAAGGCCTTGCCGGCCAGGAAGCCGAGGGTGACGGACGGCCGGGTGGCCTCCACCACCAGCGCGCTGACCCGCTCGCTGTGGTGGGCCACGGCCTGCCGGGCCCGGTCGAGCACGTGCGGGGAGTAGTCGCCCATCAGGTAGCGCAGCCGGTGGTAGTACTCCCGGCCGTGCCTGCGGTCGAGCTGCACGAACTCGTCGAGCCAGGTGCGGGCCTGGCTGCCGTTCCCGACGCCGAGCTCCAGGATGTACAGCTCCTCGGGGAGCGCCCGGCGCGCGTCGAGCTCGTCCCAGATCCGGAAGAGCTCGAGGATGAGCTCGCGGGCGGCCTCGACGTTCCGCGCGTCGCTCTCGCCGCCGGGCAGCGACTGCTCGTACTCCCGGCCGGTGGCCACCTCCCAGTGCGACAGCGCCTGCCAGTAGAGCTGGTTGAACCGCCAGACGCAGCTGTCGCGCCCGGGCACCCAGGGCTCGAGCGCCAGCCCAGGCTGTTCCTGGAGGGCCTGCTTGACGTGGGCCGCGAGGTCGATATCAGCGCAGCGGCGCAGGTCGAAGGCGATCTCGGTCTCGGCTTCCCCGACCGGCCTGCCCATCACCGGCTCGCGGAAGTTCTGCTTGTACTGGATCCAGTCGCAGACCACGCGCAGGCTGGCCAGGTCGGCGGGCGAGGCGCAGACCGCCTCCAGGATCGGGCCGACCCTGGCCCGGGCCGCGGCCGACTCCCGCAGCTTCCTGACCGGCCGCAGGTCAACGTCCACCGGGCACCGTCCGGACACCGGCCTCGTCAAGGAGGCCGGGCACCGCCCGCTCGTTGCCCGACATGAACAGGTGCACCCCGGCCACGCCCTCGATCGCCCGCAGCCGCTGAATGGTCTCGGCGGCGAGCCGGGCGCCCTCGGCGGCGGTCCGGTCGGACGGGACCGCGCGAAGCCTGCGGTACACGTCATCGGGCACCGTCACGCCGGGCAGCTTGTCCCGGATGAAGTCGAGTCCTCCGCGGGACCTGACCGCGCCCACGCCGGCCAGGATGTAGCACCGCTCGTGCAGGCCGAGGTCGCGGACCTGCGCCATCCACTGGCCGAAGGCCGCGATGTCGAAGACGAACTGGGTCTGCACGAACTGGGCCCCGGCGTCGACCTTGTGGCCGAGACGCGCGGCCCCGGATCCGTCCGGCGTCACGACCGGGTTGTCCACGGCACCGAGGAAGAACTCGGGGGCCGGGTCCAGCTCGCGGCCGGTCAGCACGGCGCCCTGGTCCCGCATGTGCCGCAGCGTCCACAGCAACTGCACGCTGTCCAGGTCGAAGACCGGCTTGGCGTCGGGGTGGTCACCGGCCTTCGGGTGGTCCCCCGTCATCAGCAAGATGTTGCGGATGCCGAGCGCGGATGCCCCGAGCGCATCGGACTGGAGCGCGATGCGGTTACGGTCCCGGCAGGTCATCTGCATGACCGGCTCGAGCCCGGCCGCGAGCATGGCCAGGCTCCCCGCCCAGCTGGCCAGCCGGACGTTGGCGCCCTGGTTGTCGGTGACGTTGACCGCGTCGACCCAGTCCCGCAGCAGCCCGGCCTTCTCGGTTACCGAGCCGGTGCCCGCGCCGCGGGGCGGGCTGATCTCGGCCGTGACCGCGAAGCCGCCGGAGGTCAGCCGGTCACTCAGGGCGCTCATGAACCTCCCAGGCGTGCTGATCGATCCTGCTAGGACTCATATCGCCAGTATCGCCCGTAACAGCCACTGACAACCGCACCCCATAATCGATATGTTCGGCCGTAGCGGATGCGAATACAACGAAGAGCGCCACAAGCTTTGCCGTCAGGCCGTTGTGAGCAGCGACAATCCGCCCCGGGAAAACCGGCCGAAACGAGCGTCCAATAGGCGGCGGTCACAATATCCCGGCTCCGGATTTGTGGCATGACTCAGATTGCTCGTGCGCTTATGGCCGCGGGCTCCGCCGCGGGGACCAGCCGGGGCCGCGGCCGGGACAGGGTGTAGATCCCCCCGAACACCTCGGCCAGGTCCCGCGGGCTCGCGCCCGTCTTGGCGGCCACGATGAGGATGGCGTCGGCGGCCAGGCGGCAGTCCTGCGGGAGCTTGCCGGTCCAGGTGCAGATGATCCGGGCTACCGGCTCGGACAGCCGGTGGCCCTCGGCCAGCGCCTCGGCGACCTGCGGGTGCGCGGCGGCCCGGCGGGCCCAGGCGACGTGCCCGGCGGCGGCGCCCTCGGTGACGCCGGTCTCGCGGATCAGCCAGGCCCGCGGGCTCGGGCCCGGGACGTCCTCCCGGCCGCTGGCGTACGCGCCGAGGACCGACGCGCGGGCCGCGGTCTCGATCGCGTGCAGCTGCTCCAGGGCGCGCAGGCACTGGGCCTGGGTCTCGGCCGTCATCGTGGTCGCGTCGGCCGCGGCCAGGTATCCCATCGCGGACCTCAGCATCCCCAGCGCCTCGGCGACGCTACGGGGTGATGCTGTCGGGTTCGTCGTGATATGCCACCTCCTGCGAGCTCATCAACTAGTTCGATTCTAGCGATTGGCTAGGACATTTTCGGGGCGGATGAGAGGCGCTACGACCTGGGGCAGGGCCGCGGGGATGATATGAGGGCCAGTACCGCTCAGGTGGAGGTGACATGACGAGCCAGCCGCCCGGAACGAGGGAAACCGGCGCCGCGCCCGCCGCCGAGTCCGCGCACGGGCCGCTTCCGCCGCTGCTGCTCCTGCTGACCGTGGTGACCGGCGTGGTGGACGCGGTCAGCATCTTGCGGCTGGGGCGGGTGTTCGTCGCCAACATGACCGGCAACGTCGTATTCACCGGGTTCGCCCTGGTCGGGGCGCCGGGGTTCGCGCTCAGCGCTTCGCTGGCGGCGCTGGCCGGCTTTTTGGCCGGGGCCCTGCTCGGCGGCATGGCGACCAGCCGCCTGGGCCACGACCGCGCGCTGCTGCTGCGGGCCGGGGCGGCCGCCGAACTGGTCCTGGTCGCCGCGGCGCTGGTGCTCACCATGACCCTCACCGGTATCGCGGCCGACCTCCGGGCCTCCGATCACGGGCTCGGCGGGCTGGGCCGGCGGGTGCTCGCGGTGCTCGCCATGCTGGCCGGAGGCGCCGTCGGCGCGCTGCTCGTGCTGCACGCCAGCACCGCGGCCGCCCTCGGCCTGGCCGCCGGCACGCTGGCCGTGGTGACGGCCGGGGCCGTGCTGGCCGCCCGGAAGCCAGGAAAGTGGCGCGAGGGTAAGAAGTAGACGAGGGAAGCGGCAGGGGTGAGAAGCAGACCAGGGGGGGGGGAAGAAGCAGAGGAGCAGAGGAGGGGGAGGACGGCGGGGGCGGGAAGGGCGCGCGGCAGCGCAGCGGGGGGGCGGAAGGAGGAGGAGGGGGAGGAGAGCGGGGCGGCGGGCGGGCGGGCGGAGGGGCGCGGCGCGCGGGGGGCGGCAGGGGCGGCGCGCGCGAGCGGCGCGGCGAGCGGGGCAGGGACGGCGCGGAGAAGCGCGAGCCGGAGGGGGAGCGGGACCGACGAAGGGCGCGGGGCGGAGCGGCCGACCACACGGAAGCCGGGAGACGGCCGGAGAGGCGGCGAAGAGCCGAGCCGAGCGCGGCGGCCGCGAAGCGGCCGACGCGGCCGGACACGCGGGCCGGGGCCGGGGGCCAGAGGGGACGGGGGGGGGAGGGGGAGGGAAGGAAGCGGCGGGGGTAAGAAGTAAGACCGTCGGGCGCGTCCAGGGTCATGACCGGTCCCCGGGATTGACTCGCGACCGGTTCCGGGATTGACTCGCGACCGGTCCCGGGATTGGGTCGTGACCGGTCCCGGGATTGAGAGCACAATGGAAGGCATGAGCCGTCCATCAGCGCTTCTGGCGGCGTCGGTGGCCGCGCTGACCTGCCTGCTCCTCGCGGCGTGCACGGGCGGTGTGTCGCATCATGCCACCACGGCCACGGCCACGGCCACGGCCACGGCCTCGGCCTCGGCGGTGAAGACGGCCGCCGGGCCGGCCGGCAGCCCGGGACATCCGGTGGTGTTCTCCTGCGCCGAGGAGTCCTTCAGCGGTGACTCCCCCGGGCCGCAGCAGCCGCAGCCGGGTGACCTGGTCATCGGGCCGCTGCTCATCCCCGGCGGCCAGAAGCTGGCCGCGGCCGACCCGGCCGGCTACGGGGAGAACGGAAGCTACCTCAAGGTTCCCTTCGTCGTGACAATGGGTGCGACGGTGACGGTCACGATCGACCCGCCAGCCCGCGGGCACGTCGTGATCTCGAACTCAAACGCGCCCGCCGGGGTGACCGCCGCCACCTACCGTCCCTGCGCGCACGTGGCCGGGTTCTTCGCCCAGGGCTTCGCCTTCACCGGCGGGCAGACGCGGGGCTGCGTGCCGCTGGAGGTGCGGGCCAGCGGGCAGCCGGCCCGGCACGTCACGCTGTCGCTGTTCGCCGGTGCCTGCTCCGGCTAGCTGGGTAATGGACCCGTCCGCGCGGACGGCCTTTCCCGCAGCGCAACGCAGGCAGGCCCGCGACTGACGCGGGCCTGCCTGACGCCGGTGCTGGCTACCCTTCGTTAGTTACGCGGGAACCGATTCAGCGGCGGTCCGTGGGCGCGTCCGCATCGTGGTGACCGACCCCAGCACCAGCCAGATGATCAGCAGGCCCCACGCGGGCAGCAGTGCGGTGGCGAGCGGGCCGTGCGGGTACGCGGCGGACAGGCCCGCCACCGCAAGGAGCACGGCGGTGACCAGGCCGGCCTGGACCAGGCGGCCTACCGCATCATCCAGGAGTCACTCACCAACACCGTCAAGCACGCCCATGCCTCTCGCGCCACGGTCGCGCTCAACTGGGAGACCACCGCGATCGTGCTCCGGGTCACCGACGACGGCCGCAGCCCCGGCCACGGCGCCAACGGTGACGGTCATGGAGGCAATGGCACCGCGCACGGCGGTCACGGGCTCGCCGGGATGCGCGAGCGGGCCGTCCTCTACGGCGGCACCCTGGAAGCCGGCCCCCAGCCGGGCGGGGGGTTCGCGGTGCTGGCACGGTTGCCGCTGTGATCCGGGCCGTCGTCGCCGACGATCAAGCGCTGGTGCGCGGCGGCTTCTGCATGATCCTCGACGCGCAGGCCGATATCGAAGTGGTCGGCGAGGCGGACAACGGGCGGACCGCGGTCGCCCGCACGCTGGAGCTGCATCCCGACGTGGTGCTGATGGACGTGCGGATGCCAGTCATGAACGGTATCGAGGCCACCAGCGAACTGGCCCGGGCCCGCTCGCCAGCCAGGATCATGATGCTGACCACCTTTGACCTGGACGAGTATGTCTGGGCGGGGATGAAGGCAGGGGCAAGCGGCTTCCTGCTGAAGGACGTGGACCCGCCCGACCTGTGCGCCGCTGTTCGCGGCGTGGCGCGCGGCGACACGCTGCTGTCCCCCACCCTCACCAGGCGGCTAGTCGAGCATTTCCTGACCCGGCCCGCACCCGGTTCGGCGGTGACCGGGGCCGCCGCCGGGCTGACCGAGCGGGAACTCGCCGTGCTGAAGCTGATCGCCCGCGGCCGGTCCAATGCCGAAATCGGCGCCGAGCTCTACTTGGCCGAGCCGACCGTCAAGACGTACGTGACCCGGATGCTGACCAAGCTCGGCCTGCGGGACCGGGTACAGGCCGTCGTCTTCGCCTACGAAAGCGGCCTGATCGAGCCGGGCCACGTTTGAGGATCGCTGATCAGAGGTCGATGACCTGCCCCTCGGCGGCCACGGTGACGTGCGGGTCGGAGGCGAAGCCGACCGCGATCGCGTCGAGCTCGTCGTCGGTACGGTCCGGCTTGTGGTGGGCCAGCAGGACCTGGCCGACGCCGGCCCGCCGGGCCAGGCTCACCGCGTAATCCGCCGCCGGATGGCCGAACGACGCCAGCGCGGCGACCTCGTCCGCGCGCAGGAACGCGTCGTGGATGAGCAGGTCGGCGCCGTCCGCCAGGGCCAGCGCGTCGGGGTGGTACTCCCCCCACCCCTCCGGGCCCGGACCCAGCGCGGTCGGGCAGTGATCGGGGATGTAGGCCACCGCCGAGTGCCCGTCGCTGACCCGGTACCCGAAGGTCCGGCCGCCCTTGTGCGGCACCTCGCGAGCCTCGACGGTGAAGCCCTCGGCCTTGAAGGTCCCCGGCGCCACGGCGCCGAACGACCAGTCCCCGCGCAGGCCACGCGGGGTTATCGGGAAATGCGGCGGGGACATCCCCTCGGTCAGCAGCTCCTCCGCACCCGCGCTCCGCTCCCCCGGCCCGGCCTCCTGCTCGGGCAGCAGCAGCGTGACCCGGGCGTCCGGGCGGTCGCCGCCCGCGAAGAACGGCAGCCCGTGAACGTGATCCCAGTGCAGGTGCGTGAGGATGATCGTGCCGGCGAACGCCTCGCCGTGCAGCAGCCCGGTGACCCGGCGCAGGCCGGTGCCGGCGTCCAGGATGAGCCGCGGGGACGCGGCGTCGTCCGGGGCGATGGCCACGCACGAGGTGTGACCGCCGTAGCGGACGAACTCGGCGCCCGGCGCGGGAGTCGAGCCGCGTACGCCGCACAGGTAGATGCGCACGCTCAGCCTCGCACGCCCTCTTCGCGCCGGTGCCCGGTGGACAGCTCGGCGAGATCGGACAGCTCGAGCTGCACGGCGGGAACCGCCGCGACCCGGCACTTGGTGACGGCCACCAGGGTGGCCGTCCGGCTGCCGCCCTCCAGCGCGGCCCGCTCGCCGAGCATCGCCCCCGGCCCGTACTCCGCCAGCCGCTCGCCGTCGTGCTCGACCCGGATGACCCCGTTGAGGACCAGGTAGATGTCCTGGCCGAAGTCGCCTTGGCGGACCAGTTCGGTCCCGGGCTCGAGGTTGCTGATCCGCGGCTTGGCCGCGCCGTGCATGAGCTGCACGGACAGGTTCTGCTCGAGCGCGGTCTCGACCGCGGTGACCAGCGCCGGGGAATCCTCGTCGCCCCAGGGGGTGTGACGGCCGAACGACACGCTGGCCCAGTTGGCGTAGTCGGTCAGGCCGGACTTGTGGCCCAGCCGCCCGCTGTCGTCGTAGATCCAGTGCCGGGGGAACCGGCTGGCCCCGCTGACCTCGTACTCGGCCCGGCCGTCGGCGTGCAGGGTGAGCGACAGCGTGGTCCACACCAGCGGCGCCTGCCACTGGATGAACGGCTTGCGCCGCACCGGCCGCGGGGCGGGGATGGCGGTCCGGCCCCCGGCCGTCTGGACGAAGCGCATCCACGATTCGCCTTTTTCTGGCGAGCGCTGGATGTCGGGCAGCGCCACGGCCTGGAAGGTGTGGCGCAGGCCGGCCAGCCGCACCGTGGTCACGCCCATCAGCCCCCCGCCGCCGTAGCCGCCGTCGGTGATGTGGCCGGAGTCGTCCACCTCGATCCAGGCGCGCAGCACGTTCCCGAACCGGAACCGGTCCGCCAGGCGCAGCTCCTCAATGTCGCCGAGCTCGGCGGGCGGCGGGTCGTCGTAATGGGTGAAGCCGGAGTCGAAGGCGGCCCGGCTCACACCGGTGACCGCCTCTGAAGGGATCCAGGACAGTGAGGTGACAGAGCTTTCGTATCGCATAGCACGATGTTCACGCGCGGCGGAGCCTCGTGGCAGGGTGGTGGCCGCTTGTTCCGTGGCGTGCTACTACCACCTGGTTAATGCATGCCTGCCTACTGGCGGGAAAACGGCTGGACTGCGGAAACTGAGCAGGTGGAAAAGAATGGCTCGAGCCCGCACGGCCCGATTAGCGTTTTCCTGGCCGACGACAACCTGATCGTCCGCGAGGGGGTCCGTGCGCTGATCAACGCCCGCAAGGACCTGAACGTGGTCGGGGTGGGCGCCGACTACGACGAGCTGGTGAGCGGCGCCGAGGCGACCCGCCCGCAGGTGCTCGTCACCGACATCCGGATGCCGCCGACCTTCACCCGCGAGGGCATCGACGCCGCCCGGGAGGTGCGCAAGCGCCACCCGGGGACCGGGGTCGTGGTGCTCTCGCAGTACGAGGACCCGGAGTACGCGATCTCGCTGCTGGCCGAGGGCTCGTCCGGCTATGGCTACCTGCTCAAGGACCGGGTGGCCGAGGGCAGCCAGCTGGTCGACGCGATCCGGACCGTCGCGACCGGCGGCACCGCCCTGGATCCCTCGATCGTGGCGGCCCTGGTGATCAAAAGATTGGCGTGCGCGATCGATGTCCAGCAGGCCTCGATTGTCTGGGCGGAGAGCGTGCGGCCACCCTGAAAGATCGTGAACGACGCCATCACAGGCAGGCGCAACTTGATGGTCATCAAAATACTTGTCGATGGCGAACAGGCACGCCTTGAGCACCAGCGTGTCGAAGGCCGTTTCCGGCAACAGCAGATCGACGCCGCCTTCGATCAGGGCGTCGATCTGCTCGTAATAGGTGGCCACCATTTCGTCAAACGTGACGGCGCGATAGCCCGGATCGTTCACGTTGCCGGCGATCGAAAGCTGCCGGTTGGTGGGACCGATGGAGCCGGCCACGAAGCGCGGTTTTTGCGGAGTACGCTCGCGAATAATCGTCGGCAGCGCGTCGGGCCAGTGCAACGGCCGCCAGATTGACTTCACGCACGCGGTCCGCGAGCTCAAAGTCGGACATCGCCACCGCCGTCGCGCCGAACGTATTGGTCTCGATGATATCGGCGCCGCCTCCAGATATTGCCGGTGAATCTCTTCGATCGCCTCCGGTTGGCTGATCGACAGAATATCGATGAAGTTCTTCAGGTCCTTCGAATGCTGGGCGAATTGCTCGCCGCGAAAGTCGCTCTCATTGAAGTTGTGCGCATGGACCATCGTGCCCATCGCCCCATCGAGGATGAGAATCCGCTCGGCGAGAAGGCTTTCAAGCACCTGGGAGGTGGCTTTTTGCTGGGCTATGGCCATTGACCGAATATCGCACAGGCAGGACGAACGCTCAAGCTGAGGTCCGGAACGTACCGATGCCAAATCAACGGCCAGCCAAACGACTTGGCCGCTATGGCTGACGGCCGAAAGCTCGTTCGCAGCTCAGGTTCGCCAGCACGATCAGCGCCGCGGCGACGAAGACCACGATCAGCGTCGCTCCCCGCGGGCGGTGGCACCACAACGCCCGGAGGTTCCGGCGACTTCGCGGTTGGTTCGCGCGTGCTCTGGAATACCGCTGCCATGATGGCACCCCAATTTGCAATTTGCAATTTGACTTATGCAAGCGCACTAAAGCCAAATTGCAAAATACAAAAGTCAAAAGGCAAAATGCCGATGAATCAATCCTCGTAGGCGTTCAACGGTCGACCGAATGCAATAAAAAACCCCTCAGGCCGGGCTCGGCGTGAGGGGTGTCCAAGTGAATGAATTATCGCTTGAGGAATCGAGCGGGCTCGCCCAAACTCCTCAGGCCAACGAGCCAGGTGGTTCTTGCATTTCGCCTCCTTCTTGTTGAAGGTCCGAAATGAGTCGTGCTAAGACTCGCGGTGGCAACGTGACTGACGGTTAGTCCGTATTCAGGCCGACCGGAGCCCCGGTCACGCCATTTTCCTCAGTGCTGCGAGGATCTGTCTAACCGGGCGAACGGTTGCCGGAGAAGCCGGCCACGATTCGCCACCAGTCACATCACCACAACCGCATCCTAGCAAACCCGTGCACCGCTGCAATACTGCGCAAAAATACACTACCGCAGAGCAAGGGAGAACTCGGTGGCTGGGGCAAAGCCGCGCGTGGGGCTGGCCAACCGTAAACAGGTTGCCGCGGCGCTGCCCCGGTGACGCTGACGACCGGGGCATCGCTGGCCGACAAGGATTACCGGCGGTTGCCAGATCTTGTTGCGGCCAGCTTTGCCCCAGCCACCGCTTTAGCCCGGATTATTCACCGGCTCATGGAAGCCCGACGCGTAAGCGAGGGACAGCACAGGATTTCCCTCGCTCACGCGTCGGGCTACCAGGAGCGCAGCCTGCGGCGGCTAATGCGGGCCGGTGAATAATCCGCTTTAGCGCGGCCCTCTGTCCGAAGGAGAAGAAGAAATTTTGCGGCCGAAATGTCGCTCCAGCCGTTCGGTGGTGCGACGAACTTCCGCACCTAGTTCCACCGCCGGCAAGAGACCGGCCTCAACCAGCAGGTCCGCGAGGGCACGGAGTGTTGTTTCGCTTAGTCGTGGATCGTAGAGGAGCATCAGGCGACGCTCAACCAGGTCTGCGAGACGATGCACCCATTGCTGTGCGATGACGCGCCGCACAAAACCTCGCGGAAAGTCGGTGCCCGGCACATTCTCGCGATCATCGACGGCGATCGCCGCTAAGATTTCCGCCGTTTGCGTGCCACAAAGTTCCCACACGGTCCGCACCTGTTCGAAGCGAACAGCCGGTGCGGTCAGCCACTTCTTGCCAATGCTGCACGAGCGATTGGTCGCGGGGGATAATGTTCGCCACCGGGTAGTGGCCGGTCGCGGCTGGTGCGCGGCGCCGCACTCAGCCCGAGCCGCGCGCGGATGGTGGCCACCGAGGTTTCGGCCAGCGAGCGGCACGTGGTCAGCTTACCACCGATCACCGAGAAGAACGGCACCTCGCCGCCAGCGTGCTCCTCGAGCCAATGCCGCCGCGTAATCGCCGCCGGTATCGCCACGTCGACGCGCGGTAAGGGACGAACGCCGCTGTAGTGCAACTGTACGTCGGCGCGAGTCAGACCGATCTGCGGAAAGACGAGCTGGACGGCGGAGAGGAGATAATCGATTTCTGCGTCGCTTGCCACCGCGTTGGCCGGGTCGCCGGAATAGGGCAGATCCGTCGTGCCCACCAACGCGGAGCGGCCAAAGGGTAGGATGAAAATCGGCCGGCCGTCGCCGGCCTCGGTATAAATACCACCTGCTTCGACCGCCGTGCGCAAACCTGCATGCGCGGTGATAAAATGACTTCCCTTGGTGCCACCCATCAAGTTTTTCGCCGGCAGGTGCAGTTGCTCGAGCGTCCGGTCGACCCAGGGACCGGTGGCGTTGATGATGGCCGCGGGTTGAAACGGCGCGATCGCCGTTGTGGTGCCGCCACCGTCCGGTAACGCCTCAACGGTGACCGTCGATCCCGCCAGCGAAGCGCGATGATAGGTGAGCAGTTGGAAGTCAAGCTGTTGCTCGTCCGCCAGTCGCCGGGCATCCTCGAAAAGAGCCACGACAAACCGCTCAGGGTACCTGACCTGGGCATCGTAATACGCGCAGAGCCAGGGATACTGGCGGCGGTCGACCGGAGGCACCAACGGGCTGTTGGCGGAGAGCACCTGGTGGCGTGGCAGTGTCGGATCGCGTGCATACCAGTCATAAAGCTTCAGGCCCGCGCGCACCAGCCACAGCCCGCGGTGCGGCGAGGTTTCACAGGCCGCCCGCCGCAGTTTGAGAAACCGCATCGCCGATTCCCACAGGCCACCCCAGCGGTTTCTGACGGGGATAAACAACTTTAGCGGCCGCACGAATTGAGGGGCAAGCCGTAGCAAGCGCGTGCGTTCGGCCAGCGACTCGCGCACCAGGTCGAACTCGCCGTATTCCAGGTATCGCAGGCCGCCATGGATCAGCCGCGACGAGTACGCCGTGGCGCCGCGTGCCAAATCGCCCGTATCGACCACCACCACCGGCATGCCCGCCAGCACCAGCTCCCGCGCCAAGGCTGCGCCGTTGATCCCTGCACCGAGAATGAGAATCGGCGACTTATGGACTTCAGAGACGTGCATCGGCAAAGGTTTCGTTGTAGCGAATGCGGGCACCGCCAGATGCATCACTTCCGGTTTCAGCCATCAATTCGACGACAGCTTCAAAGCAGTCGTAATGGTACCAACCTGTCGGATCTCGCAACAGCTTTTGCCGAAAGGCCAAGGGTGGCAGGACTTGTGGTGAATCTATCGCTCGCAGTATCAGCCCTTGGCGCACGCTTTGCCATCAAGTGCGGCAGTGTTCGAGTGAGGTTGGCGTGGAAAGGAATGAAGAGTTATGAAAATGCAAGCTTGGCAATCGATCGGTGTGGCTCTGTTGGCGGCGGCTATGGCGTCGCCGTCGCTTTCCCCGCGGGCGGCGTGGGCTGCGACGCGCAAGACCAGAAGCGTAACCAGCGCCAACGAAACGGCCGTTTGCACCACGGGTAGTTGTCCCACCGGCATTGGCGCAGACCAACCCAGCGACGTGGACCCCAAGTTGGGTACCGCGATCACCTGGATGCCGACACCCGACGCCGCCTCGCGAGCGGCCAGGGACGACGACAAGTTGGTGTTCATGATTCAGGTATCGGGCAACTTCGCACGGCAGGAATTCACGTGAAACAACGCCCAGGCATACAGGGCGGGCGCCCTGTCAGACGCGCAAGTCGGCCAGTATATCGGCGATCATTTTGAGCCCTGCTACCAGCAGCTCGGCGATTTCCAGGTCACCAAGGTCAACGGCCAGGTGCAGAAGAACGGCGGCAATGTCGTCAGCTACTTCCTGACACCGCAGGGAAACGTGATCAACGCGGTTGTCGGACCGGTGAATGCCAACAAGCTGCTCACCGAGGCCCAGTGGGCCGTCGATACCTATCGCAAGGCAACCGAATTCAGCCGCAAAAACGCCTTCGCTCAGGCGCAATACATCGCCCAAGCGCACGCGGCCGTTGCCGGCGACCGCACGCACCAACTGCTGGCCGACAATCCGCTTGTGCCGTTGACGCTGATTCAGACGCAGATATTCGAGAAACTGGCCGGGCAAAAGGCCAGCCAGGACCGCACCCACATGCAATTGGCCGCGGCCGGTTTTCAGAAGGCCCAGCAGAAAGGCTTGCCCGTGCTGCTCGTCCTCACCAAAGCTCAGCCCAAGCCGGACGAATGGGACTCGGCCACCGCCCAATTGCTGGCGGGCCTCAATTCCCGGCCGACGGTGCTGGCCATGCGGAGCTGCGTGCTGGTGATTTTGCCCATCGACGAGTTGCCGGCGCTAACGAACCTGGTCAAGCTGCCCGACCTGGAGCTGGCTGAAAGAACGACTCCGACCATGGTGCTCACCAAGGGCGATGGAACCGAGCTGGCGGCCATCTCAGCGCACAGCGACCCGCGCGATGTTGCCCAGCAGCTTTGGAATGCGGTGAATCAATCGCGGTTGGACCGCGCCGAAACGCTGATCACGACAGGCAAAACTCGCGAAGCCACCACGCTCTTGAAGCTGGTAAAATCGTCGCCTCAGGCCGGCGCGCTCAAGGAACAAGCTTCCGCCCGGCTGGCCGAATTGCAAGCTCCCTCCGCCGCCCGCACCGCCACGGTCCCCGTCGTGCCCGTCAGTGATAGCGCCAAGTACTCGATTGCACGAGATTAGCGACCCGTGGATTCCGGCCGGCCGCAGTGTTTTGATTTGCATTTCGCTCGCTCTGAAGCCAAGATATGCGGACAGCCCGTTCGCTTCACCTACTTGACGAGAGAGCTAAACGCAATGAGATTTCGCCCCCCTCGCTTTCTTCCATTCTTGCCGGTCCTCGTCGCACTGGCGGCAATGACCGGCCAGGCTGTCGCCGCGGCCGATGACGATGCCGGCTTCAAGCAAATTTTTAACGGCAAGGATCTCGACGGATGGGACGGCGACAGTAAATTCTGGTCGGTCAAGGACGGCGCCATCACCGGCCAGACCACCGCCGAGAATCCGACCCAGGGCAATACGTTCATCCTCTGGCGGCAGGGCGAACTGGACGACTTTGAGCTGCGGCTCACCTACCGCATCGTCGGCGGCAACTCGGGCATTCAATACCGCAGCACCGATATGGGCAACCACGTCGTCGGCGGGTATCAGGGCGATTTTGAAGCCGGTGATACGTATTCCGGCATTCTCTACGAAGAGCGCGGCCGAGGCATTCTGGCACAGCGCGGCCAGAAGACGACGATCGGCAGCGATCATAAGCCCCAAGTCACCGGCTCGGTTGGCGACTCGGCCGAACTGCAAAAGGCCATCAAGAAAGAAGACTGGAACGATTACACGATTATTGCCCAGGGCAACCACCTGCAGCATTTCATCAACGGCAAGCAGACCGTCGATATCACCGACAACGACGGCGAAAAGCGAAAGATGACCGGCATTCTGGCGCTGCAGTTGCACGCCGGCCCGCCGATGACCGTGCAATTCAAAAACATCCGCCTCAAGCGGCTCAAGCTCGCCGACGGCCGCAAGAAGCTCGTGCTCGTCGCCGGCCACCCCAGCCACGGCAAAGGGGCGCATGAGTTCAATGCGGGCGTAACGCTCCTGCGACGCTGCCTCGACAATTTTCCCGAGCAGGTCACGCCCGCCGAATATCACAACGGTTGGCCGACCGATCCCACCGCATTCGACAACGTTGACGCCGTGCTCTTGTATATGGACGGCGGTGGCGGACATCCGCTTGATCGCCCCCGACCATCTGCGTCACATGGCCGAGTTGATGCACCAGGGCGTGGGCCTGGCGTGCGCTCACTATGCCGTCGAGGTGCCGAAAGATCGCGGTGGCCCGGAGCTGCTGGCGTGGATCGGCGGCTATTATGAAACGGGGTTTTCCATCAACCCGCATTGGGACGCTGATTTCAAGGAGATTCCTCAGCATGCGATCACGAGCGGCGTGAAGCCGTTCAAGATCAACGACGAGTGGTACTTCAACATCCGTTTCCGCGAAGGGGCGGTAACGCCGATCCTGGTCGCTACTCCGCCGGAAGAGGCGCGCCGCAATGACGCATCGAAGCAGTTTGCCGGTCGGCCCGGAGATCGTGGCCTGGACCACCGAGCGGCCCGATGGCGGCCGCGGGTTCGGTTTCACCGGCGGGCATTTTCATCGCAACTGGGGCGACGCCGATTTCCGCAAGCTGGTGCTCAACGCCTTGTTCTGGGTCGCCAAGGTCGATGTCCCCGCAAGCGGCGTCGAATGCCAGGTGACTGAAGACGAGCTGGCAAAGAACCTCGATCCGAAGAAATAGGGTTCAGGGTTCAGGGTTCAGAAGGTCGAAACGCAAATTGCGAAACGGCCCAGGATGTCAGGTTAAGATTAGCGATTGACCACTGAACCCTGAACCCTTCGTAATGGCTGACGGCGACAGGAAACTCAAAATCGGGTTGATCGGCTGCGGCGTGGTGGGCCGTCGCCACGCGGGTTGCTTCGCGCCGACCCACGCGTGGAGCTTGTCGTCTGTTGCGATCCCTCGCGTGACGCGGCCCTCCGTTTGCGTGATGAGTTTTTTCCGCAGGCGCAGATCGAAACCGATGCCGGCCGCGCGATCGGCACGCCGGGACTGCAATCCGTCGTGATTTGCTCTCCGACCACGGCCCATTATCAGCACTGCTGCCAGGCTTTCGACCGCGGCCTGGATATCCTCTGCGAAAAGCCGTTGTCCGACCGGCGAGAACAGATCGTCGAGCTGATCGACCGCACGCGGCAAAGCGGCCGGCTGCTGCTGGTGGGCTATCAACGCCGGTATCGAGCACCGTATGTCACTGCCCGGCGTGAGCTGACCGAACGGGCCGATTGGTACGGCCCCTTGAAACAGGTGCACCTCTACGTCTGCGAGCGCTGGCAGCAAACGATTCACGGCACGTGGCGCGACGACCCGCGCGTCGGCGCGGGCTATTTTGGCGATGCGGGCAGCCACCAGGTCGATGTCGTCAAATTCATCACCGGCGAGCGGCCCACGAGCGTCTTCGCCGTGAGCGAACGGCGCGGAAGCCAGGTCGAAATCACCACTCAGGCCATCGCCCGTTTAACCAACGGCGCGGGGCTATTTGCCCATTTCGTCGGCGATGCCAACCACTGGCGGGAAGACATTTATTTTCATTGCCGCGACGGCGACCTGCTGCTGCGCAGCGAAAAGCTCTCTCGGGCCAAAGAGAACCGCGTCGAAGAGATCTTGGACCTTTGCCCCGATCAATCGCCCGACGTGGCTTTTGTCGACGCCGTGCTCGATGGCAAACCGATCGTCTCTCCGCCGGAAATCGCATTACCCATGTACGACTGGACCGAGGCCGTGCTTGAATCGTGCCGCAGCGGGACGTGGATTACAATTCAGTAGAACTACTCGGCAGCGAAGCCGAGTGGTGGCTGGGGCAACGCGGCGGCGATTCAACGTTGAACTCCTTTTAGGTATTGTGCCGCCGCGATGCCCCGGTGCGGCAGGACCGGGGCATCGCTTGACCACAGGCCGTATCAAGCGATTTGGATCCACGCGGCCAAACTCTGCCCCAGCCTCCTCTTGGCGAGCCACTGTCGTAGTATCCACAAAGCCAATGGACATCGAGCAGGACTTTCGCGATCGTTGCGAACAAGCGTTTCGCGGCCTGCTGTGGCGAGTCCGAGCTAAACCGCTCAATGTGCTCGTATCGTCTCTGACTGACGAGGTGGCGGCGGAAGTCGAGAGGAGGCGGCCGGCCGAAGAAGCGCTTGCCGATTTCTATGACCGTACCCGGCGACATGTGCTCGGGCAGCTTCTCGCGGCGAGCGGGCCACGCCGCCAGCGGCATGCTGGAGACGACGATTCCCCACACGCCGCCACATTTGGGAAACGATTTTCATTGTGATGCGGGGCTGGGGGGTCTGGCGCGGTGGCTGCGGGCCGCGGGTTACGACGCGGCGTTCTGGCCCGGCATCGACGACGACGATCTCTTGCGCAAGATGATCGGCAGCGCGGCGATACTCCTGACCAGCGATCGGCGGTTGGTCGAGCGCGGCGTGGTCGCATCCGGCGCCATTGCCACCTTGCTGACGCCCATCAGCCTGAAGAAGCGAGATCAGTTTGCCTTTGTCCGCGCCCAACTCGAGCTGCCGCTGAAGCCGGTTCGCTGCATGGCTTGCGGAGGCCGCTTGCTGGCCGTGGACAAGCAGTCCGTTCGCGAGCGGATTCCCCCGCGCACCTATCCCTGGCTCGACGACTATTTCGTCTGTCAACGCTGCGATCAACTCTTCTGGCAGGGCACCCACTGGCAGAGAATCCAGGCGGCGCTGCGCGGAGGGGAGAGTGCTTTCTCAAAACTTAATTTTTGGGTCGAACGGACGAGAGGAGACTCTGTAGGGAACGCCCTCCGTGGTGATCCGTCGCGCACCGCTGGATCATCAATTGCTGGTTCACGGAACGCCACGGAGGGCGTTCCCTACAGACCAAGCCGAATTGCTAGCGTTGACAAAGCACTACAGCAGGTGCGCGGCCGGCTCACCGCAAGCTTTCAATCGCCGCGTCCAGCCGGACACGCAGGTCGGCGTAAGTTTTCGCGCTTCGGGTGGCGCGGTCGCCAAGCTGAAAAGTGCCGAGAATCTCGGCGATCAACTTGGCCGCGCGTTTGCCAGCGGGCGTGTTTGAGTTTTCGTTGGACAGCCGGGCCAGCGTGATCAGGCGACGATAATCGTCGAGCCCTTCACGCAGCCGCTCAAACTGCACGGAGGGGAGCAGCTCGCCGTCGGGACCGCTGTTGCACCAGGCGTAATCATCTTCGCGGCAATCGAGCGGATAGTAAGGATCGCCGGCCACGGCGTTCCAATGCCAGGAGAGTCGGTATTTCATGCCATACTCTTTGGCCGCTTTGTACATGTAAACGCCGTAGGTCCAACGGTCGCCGCCGTTGTAGAACGCCCAATCGCCGCCGGAACGGTGCAGCAGATCGACGGAGGCGGCGTCGTGCAGGTTCCAGGCCACGACGTGTACCGCCTTGGCCAGGCGAAAATGCGGGTCGTCGGCGTTCGTGCCCGTGAAGGAGCTGGGAACGGTGAATCGCGGCGGCCCCTGCGGGAACGCACGGCGGTAAGCCTCGGCGTTTTCCGCGCTGCGCGTGAGGTCGTCGCCCAAAGGTTCGTCGCCGATGTTCCAATAAACCGGCAGCCAGCCGGCCCCCTCGGCGTGCGTTCTGAATGCCACTGAACACCGCCTTGATGAATTGACTGTAATCCGAGAACCCCGCCGCTTTCATCGCGGCTTCGTCGCGGTAGTACAGATTCAGGCCATCGAGCGGGCAGTAGGTAACCACCGGCATTTCAAAACCATGCTGCCGGAACAGCTCCATTTGCCGATCAGCCTGCGAAAAGTCGAACTGCGGCTTTCCGTCCTTGAAGCCCAAGTAACGCACTACCGGCAGGCCGCTGGCGGTGGTGAAACCGTATTCGCGCAGCTTTGCCAGCGAGCGCGAGGCCAGCTCGCGGTTGTGCCCGGCCGCTTCGTCGTCGTACCAGGGCAGGTCGATCGTGTGACTGAACGGGCCGGCGGGCACATCGACCGCGTCGAGCGTCCCTTTGCGTACGGTAAATCGCAACGGCAAGGCAGCTCTCGCCTCCATGTTCGGTCTTGATACGCAACGTGCCGCGGTATTCGCCCGGCGGCGTTTCGGCCGGCGTTTTCAGCGTCAGCCAGAACGTGCGCGTCAGTCCTTCGGGCACTGGGGCCGTCGGCCGTGGCACGATCCAACGCGGGGCGATCGTATAGACGCTCCCCTCCGCGGTAACGCGCGACAAGCGGTGCTGCACGTAGCCGATGTCGACGGCTTCGGCCGCGATCTTCGCCGAACCGGGACCACGCAGATCGTCGATCTTTACCGTCACCTGGCCCAGATCCTTGAGCGGCAAGAGCGAGACCGTCAGCGGTTCATATTCTCCGGCGAAGGCCGCACCGCTCAGCTCGCTCACGCGCTCGCCCGGCGAGCGGCCGGTCCGAAATGTTGACATCGCTCATGGGGTCGCGATGAAAGACGACAAAGCCACGCTCACTTTCGGTGGCGGTCGGTTGCACCGGTTCGCCGGTCGGTGGCGGCAGCACGCGCTTGAAGGCGTTGTCGAAGTGAAACCTCCGCCGCTCGCGGACGAACTGCAGAAATCGCCGGCCTTGCTCGGCTTTGGCTGCCGGGTAAACGATGATCGACGACACGCAGCAGGCCCAATCGCTGCCCTCGAAATTCAATGTTGAGCTGACCATCGCGCACCTCGACGTCATGCTGCTTTTTCCTGGAAGTACGGCACCTGATAAACGTCGAACGTGTCTTCGCTCGGCAGGTCGTCGCGATTCCAGTGGCGATAGTATCGCTCTCTGAAACGGGCGAGGTCCATCGTGTCGGCGTATTCCTGGCCTTCGACGAGCAACGCGCGGCGGCGATAACGCTGCACCTCGCCCCAAAAGCCCGAGGGCGAATCGATATTGACTACCACATGGTAGCGGCCGTTGGGCACGTCGATCGCCAGCCCGCCCTCTTCGATGCAGAGAAAATCCTGATAGAGCGGATCGGGCTGCAAGACATCGAAGGCCCGCCACAGCCGCGCGTTCTTCCAGCCATAGCCACGTGCCGGGCGTATATTTCTTGCTGAAGTCGAGCGCTGTAAAACCTTCCATCAAAGGGCTGCCGGCCGGACCTACGTCAAAAGCCCACAGTCCGTCGAACCGCGCGGCGGCCGTCTCGGTATCGCGGTCGAGCCGCAGGTTGTCGATATACAGCGGTGCTTCGGGCTGCTCGCCGATGGAAAAGACCAGCCGCGTAATACGGCCGCGATCGAGCGCTCGGCCGGGCCGCGATTTCTCGCCCACGTAGAGGGCGGTGGGCACGATGAGCGTACTCGTGCCCGGCGGAACGACCGTCGTGTAATTCACGCGGGTCCAATAATCGCGCGTCTCGGCGGTCGCGCACCTCGATGTAAAGTTGCAGCGGTGCGATTTGCGTCGGTGTGCACATCGGCCTTCAGGTAGTCATAGCCCGGTCCAGTCTTGAGCGCCGTCGAGCGCCGCGTAACCTTGCTCGACGACCAGCGCGCGGCGGCCGTCCGTAGCGTGTTCCGCAACAATCTTTCCTCCCTCTGGCGCCCGGCCATCCTCGAACGACGTGATGGGCTTCGACGCGGGCGACGCATCCGGCGACGCCTTCTCAGCGGCCTGAACCGCCGGGACGACGATCATCAAGATGCCAAAAAGTACAACCTGACGTATCAGCATGGAGGTTTCCATTTCCCTGGAGGCATGTCGAATAGCGCGAGTATACTCTCTTTTCATTCTCGGTTTGAACCTATTCGCGCACGAGCCGGTGCATTACTTATTTCTTGAGCCAGTTCGCGATGCGTCGCTCAAGTGCCAGCACGTCTTCCTTGCAGCGCGATTGCACACGGCTGTATTTTTGAGCGGCTTCGAGGCCCATCGTTTTGCGCCCTTCGCCCGGCTCGTTTTGTAGCCCGCGCTGGCGTATCGGTGCAGGACTTCCTTGATGCGCTCCCATTTTAGGGCTTCCGAGACGCCGCCCATCAAGGGGTCGCGGCAGACGCGGACGTTCGCATTCGGCTTGCCGACTTCGGCGAGCATCCGGCGAACGATTGGCCCCACGACATACTGGTCCTTGCGAAAATCTTCCAGAATGATCAGGACATTCACGCCGTCGCCTCCGGCGATTCCGCGAATGCCACGGCATCCTCGAGCCAGCCCGACTCGTGAAGCCGGGCCAGGTTTTGCTCGTCGAGCACGCGCCGCGCTTCGGGAATATCGAGCACGCGCCGAAGATGCGCTTTCCTGCTCGCCGTCCAACCGATAGGCCAGCGAAGCGTGCTCGCGCGCCGCGGGGCTTAGCATGCCCAGCAGTTGGGGCGAATGCGTCGTCGTCACGATTTGGACCTTCTTGTCCTTGGCCTGCTGTTCGATGAGTTGGAGCAGCAGATAGAGCCTCGTGGGGTGGATGCCGTTGTCGATTTCTTCCAGGAAATAGAACTGCGCGACGTCGGGACCGAGCAGCGCCGCTATCATCGCCAGAAACCGCAGGGTACCGTCGGAGGCGCTGTAGGCCGATGTGCGTTGACCGTTCGATTCAACGAGGCTCACGAGCACTCGCCCGGTTTGTTCCGGCACAAACTCGAAGTCAACGACATCCAGGGGCGTCAGCTCGCGGACCCACTCCGCCACCGTGCGCCGCATGTTCTCTTCTTGGCAGATCGCCTGCAGCACCGACGACAGGTTCTCTCCACGGTCGCCCAGGACCACCTGGCCCGGAAACGAGGGAATCTTCATGGCCTCCGGAGAAAGATCGAGAAATCGCCTCGACGCCAGTGCGGCTGCGTAGGAGAGCGCCGCTTCGCGGTAGGCTTTTGAGGCTTCGCCCTGCCCCGGAAACTGGGAAAGCACCGGCTGATTGTCGAGGAAACGAAGTCGCTTTCCGTGCTTGCGGTTGCGAGAGTCGCGCGGCAAGCGAACGAACAGGTAGGGCGGCCCTTCCTGTTCCGGCGGATCGTCGTCGGGATGCGAATCAAAAATGATGCTGCGATCCTTGTAAAGCGATTCCGTTAAAACGCGAGGCCCCGACCGCGGATCGCCCACGCCGACCTGGATCTCGTGAACGAGCTTGGTTGGCAACGCTTTAAGAACTTTCGCGATGCCACTTTGCAGCTTGGCCCGTTGACGGTGATCGTCGGCACAAACGCGTCGGGCAAAAGCAACCTGCGCGATGCGTTCCGTTTCGTGCATGGCATTTCCGCGATTATACGCTCGCCGAAATTATCGGTGAGAAGTACGTCGAGGGCGGCGTGTTGCAGTGGAAGGGCATTCGTGGCGGGACGCGTGAAGTCGCCTTTGCCGGCGCGAGCGACTTTCGGCTTACCACCGCTCTGTCGGCGCCGACGAAAGAAGGATTTCGGTTCTAATCGCATGGATTGCATCATCAAATACGGCCCTCCGCCGAAGACATTCTTTTCCCACACCTCACCCAAGCTGTGCTCATCGAGCCACGCCTCAGAGGCTGTGAATCTTTCGTTTTAGACGGTTGACCGATCGCGGTCTGGCGCTAAATTGATTGCAGTCATGGATTCGAGGCTGTCCCCACGGACGGATTTTACAATGGACGACCAGTTTTTGTTCGAGATGCCGGCGGTCGAGCCGGCAGCCCGTGCCGAGGAGCCGCGTCAAGGCGGACAACCCCGGCTGCGATGTGCGGTTCGCGATCAGATCGAGTTTCGGGCGTGTGCGTTGAATGACATGCTGCCCGACGATCATCAAGCGCGGGTCGTATGGAAATTCGTCGAAGGATTGGACCTGACGAGGATTTACAACGAAATCGCGTCCGTCGCGGGTCGCCCCGGCCACCCGGCCGCCGACCCGCGGATTCTGTTTGCCTTTGGTTGTATGCTACCTTGCGTGGTGTCGGCAGCGCCCGCGAGCTGAACCGGCTGTGTGAACAGCACGTCGCTTACATGTGGATTTGCGGCGGCGTGTCGATGAATTACCACACGCTTTCCGATTTCCGTACGCGGCACGTGGATGTGCTGGATCAATTGCTGACGGAAAGTGTGGCCTCGTTGATGGCCGAAGGCTTGGTCTCGCTGGATCGCGTAGCTCAGGACGGAATGAAGGTGCGGGCCAACGCGGGCGCCGCTTCGTTCCGGCGGAAAGCGACCCTGGAAGAATTGCTGGCCGAAGCGAAGCAACAGGTCGAAGCATTGCGTTCGGAACTGGAGGCTGACCCGGCAGGGGCAACGGACCGGCAGCGTGCCGCGCGGCAACGTGCCGCTGAGGAGCGAGAGGAACGCATCCGCGCCGCGTTGAACCAAATTCCTCAGATTGAAGCGGCTAAAAAAGCGGCCGACAAGGACAAGGCACGTGCTTCCACGACGGATGCCGACGCGCGCACGATGAAGATGGGAGATGGGGGCTTTCGTCCGGCCTTCAACGTACAGTTCGCCACGGCCACCGGTTCGCAGGTCATCACCGGAGTGGAAGTCACGAACTCCGGTGGCAACCAGGGGCAAATGGCACCGATGGTCGAGCAGCATGAAAGCCGGTACGGCAAAACTCCGGACGAGATATTGGTCGACGGCGGCTTTGTGAAAAAGGAAGACATCGACATGGTCAGCACACCGCAGGGCAGCACGACCGTATTCGCCCCAGTCATGAAGTCGAAAGACCCGAACCGCGATCCTCATGAACCACGTGCCGATGACAGCCCCGCGGTGGCAGAGTGGCGTACGCGGATGGCGACGGACGAGGCTAAGGAAATCTACAAACAGCGCGCCGCGACGGCGGAGTGCAGCAACGCCCACGCTCGCAATCGGGGCCTGCAACGGTTCCTTGTCCGCGGCTTGCGGAAAGTGAAAGCGGTCGCGTTGTGGTACGCACTGGCGCATAACTTGATCCGAGCGGCGACACTGCGCGCCGAGATTGCTCTAAAACCCGCCTAGGACAGAAAAAGGAGCAAACGACATAAACCAGGTAACCTAGCGAACGTCCGTGGCGACATGGTGCCGCCTACGAAACGTCTCCACTGCGTCGGGCAAGCCGACGCCGACAAAAAAACTCAACACCGGCCGACCCGCGCCGCCCCCCACGCCAAATGTCAATATTCCTATTCATTCACGGCCTCTCAGTGGTCAGTGGTTAGTGGTCAGTGGTTAGTGGTCGGTGGTGGTCGCCAGTGGCTGGTCTGCTGAATTGCGCGGGCACTGCGGGTACTCCACGGTTCAATGTCCATTGACCACTGACAACTGACCACTGACCACGGACAACTGACAAATTCAATTCGCGCTGAAGTCAGGCGGAACTTGAACGACGATTCGACCGCGGTGGCGCCGGAGCACATCGCATCGAGCAGGGCTTCAGCGCACATCGCTACGTCGGTCTCCGCCAAAAGCTGCTCTTTCACGCTCAGTTCCAGCTTCAGGGTAAAGGCCAGAATGTCGGTGAGAATGCCCAGCGGAATTTCGCTCGCCAGAATCTCGTCGAGCTGCTTGTGAAGCTGCTTCACGTCGGGCATCTTTTGGCGAAAGCTCTCCACCAGCCGCCGTTGCAAGGCGGCGCCGCCGCTCGCCTGCGGGTCATAAACATCGTCGAGGATTTCGATTTCCGCTTCACGAAACAACTTGTCGGGCGGCAGTTCCCGCAACAGCCGTCCGCGGCGCAGTCCCGCCATTAGGATGTTGAATCGCCCGTCCTCCAGCCGCTGGTGCGAGGCAATGCGGCCTAGGCAGACCACGGGATGAATGGCGGGCCGGCCTTCATAATCGGCTTCCCAGCCGGGCGCGAGCACCGCCATCGCAATCAGCCGGTCGCCGAGCCAACGCCTCTTCGACCATCTCTCGATAGCGCGGCTCGAACACGTGCAGCGGCTGCAACACGTGCGGAAACATCACCAGGTTGGGCAACGGAAACAGCCGAGCCACGCCCAAAAGTCGGCCGGCGAAAACGAGAGGTCCTCGGGTCGCCCATCCAGGGTCTCCGCAATTAGGGCCGGCCTCGGGCCGGCGGATCGAGATGGATCTCAGGGATCCGGTCGGGCACGATTTCGATTTGCGGGAATTCTTCCTGGCTGGCCACCACGTCGGCGAAGCAATCCTCCATTTCCCCCAGGAACGTTCCACGTCGAGACCCATGTGACGGGCCGATAATGCTCCAGGTAGCCGCGCAGCCGTAATAGAGCTTCTTGGCCCCGCGGATGTTGCCGTTACCGAAATGGTGCAGCGCCACCGCCGCCTGGATCAAGCCCTTGCAAAAACTTTCGCGAGGGCCCTGATTCGTCGGCCCACATCTCTTCCCACAGCTCGTGACTCTCGAAAAAATCACAACGATTGAAGTGCTCAATCCCTTCGAGGATCAGCGCGAGTCGTAATCGGTTCCTTCGCCCATAACCGTTAGCGGCGTGAGAGCTGCATCACGATTCGCAGGATGTAGTAGAACAACAACGCCACCGACGCGAACAGCGCCAGCGAGGCGGCCACGTGTTGCCCGATGCGATAGTGGTGCAGTACGTTCGAGGTGTCGTACAGGATGTAGCCGCTGGCCAGGCCGACCATGGCAAAGCTGAACCAGATTCCCAGAGCGAACTGCGGGAAAGATCGCTGGCGATAACGCAGCCCAGGGCCAACAACTCCGCCGAGCCAAAGCGCAGTGCGCAAGAACGAGAAGTCATGGCCGGTCAAAAAGACGATGGCCGTCAGACCGCGAAGATACCACGGCGGTCGCCGCCCCGGCCGTGGGAATGATCTGTCGATCGAAACTGGGGCGACATATAAAAGCGGCAGGAAGATGACCGCCTCGGCAACAACATACAATCCCAGCCCGAGATATTGCGTGCCAACCGAACGTGCCGAGCGGGCCCAGTTGTCCGGCCAGGTAAGAGACGACCATAAACGCGCCGATCACGACCAGCCAGCCGAAGCGAGACGCAGCGAGACAGCGCCATGTAGCGCTCGGAAAGCCCCGGCACATTCAGCAGCACCGCTTCCATTCCCGCGAATGCGAACACGGCGCCGGCCAGGTGCAGATAGGTTTTGCGGATGAAATCGGCCCGTTCATCTTCCTCGGCTTCGGCCGCGATCGAGAACATCGGCACACGATAGGGATTTTCGGCGTAGCTCATGATTTCGTTGGTCCTGATCTGCCGCGACATGGGATTGCAACGACACGCCAAACTACCCTTTCGCGGGAACTGGTCAAGCACCGCGCAATCGCGACCACGCCGCAGGATAGGCTTCGAGCATTTCCTATGCCTGTCAGCAAAACCATGAAAGCGTCCGACCAGAGCTGGCTGGGGCAATAGCTGGCCGCGATGGATTGTCCACGTTCCACGGGGCGTATCGGCCAGCAATGCCCCGGTTTCAACGTACCCGGGCATCGCCGCGGCCAACATAGCAGCCAAACTCGCCGCTTTCAAAGCTATGCCCCAGCCACCGATATTCATCCCTCAATTGCCGACGAACCGGGCCCACCCGCGAGTCGCGTTACGGCGCAAAAGTGGTTTTTGTGGACATAGACCGTTTCTCGCCGTCGTCGGAGAAGATGACGCACTTGTAATGGGCATGATGAAGCTGCGCCGGTCCGATCCATGGATATGGAACCAATCGGCATTGTTGGCTTATGACTTCGCCGCCGCTAAGGTATAGCCGGACCGCGCACACAGCAACGCGGAAGCGAGCGGCCCTTCGCCGGCCATCACAGGCGACAGACGATCCTTGATGCCTAACGCCTAACGCCTAACGCCCAACGCCTAGAGCCTAACGCCTGACGCAAGCCTAACAAATGGTGGGCCCGCACTCGCAAACTAGCTGGCCCACCCTACCACTCATCCTTCATCGCCCCCATGCCTGACCCGACTTTTCACTCCGCCGCCGCTGACGACTTGCGATCGAGCTTGCAGGCGTTCTCAATTCGCCGAGCTACCTGCTGCCCGAACGCGATACCGCGTTTTTGATGCGGCCGAGCTGCGGCCGGTCCGGATCCGATAGAATTAGTCAAGGCAGAGGTGTTGCTCGAAGAACCTCACATGGCCTCGACAATCGTGTGTTCGGCAGCACGCAAATGATCGAACGGCCGCGCGCTGGCGCACGTTGGAGCGGGCCAGGATGGCATGGGCGATGCTCCAGACGATGCACGGCTCAAGAGGTTGGTGGTGCCTCGGAGCGGCTGCTGGGCAAAAGCGATTATTATGAAGCGGCTCGCGGAGTTTGCCCGGCTCGTCACCACTGAGAGTCGGCCTGGCGGAACGGCGATACGTGGTTGTGACCGGCGGCGGGCCGGGCATGATGGAAGCCGGAAATCGCAGAGCCTGCGAGGCGGGAGGAAAGTCGGTGGGACTGAACATCTCGCTGCCGGCCGAGCAAGCACCCGATCCATATGTCACGCCGGACCTCTGCTTTCAGTTCCACTATTTTGCCATCCCGAATATGCACTTCTTGCTGCGAACCAAGGCGATGATCGTATTTCCAGGCGGTTTTTGAACCCTCGATGAGCTGTTTGACGCCCTCACGCTCCGCCAGACGCACCGCATGCAGGAAATTCCCGTCATACTCTT
>CAVWOM010000016.1:0-1008976 GCA_963756575.1 uncultured Actinomycetota bacterium
GCTGCTCGCCGAGGTTGCCCACGTACCTGGCCACCTGCGGCTGGACGTAGCCGTTGGCCACCGTGGTCAGCGCCCGCTCGTACTCCCGCAGCTCGGGGAGCACCCGGCTGGACAGGGAGACGGGGATGCCGGGCAGTTCCTCGGCGGCCAGTTCCCCGACCCGCCGTTCGTGCGCGTCGTTGGCGAACGCGTTGATCAGCGAGACGGCCAGCGCCTCGATCCCCGCGTCGCGCAGCCGCCGCAGCTGGGCCCGGGCGGCGTCCTCGTCGAGCTCGCGCACCACCGAGCCGTCGCTGGCGATCCGGCCGGGCACCTCGACCGTGTTCTCCAGCGCGGCCAGCGGCTCCGGTTTCGGCCAGATGATCCAGCCGGCCAGGCCGCCGGGGACGAACGAGCGGGCGATCTGGAGCACCTGCCGGAAACCCTCGGTGGTGACCAGCCCGACGGTCGCGCCCTTGCCCTCCAGGATCGCGTTGGTGGCCACCGTCGTCCCGTGCAGGACGTGCGCGATTTCGGCCCGGTCGACGCCGGCCTGCTCGCAGACCAGGTCGATGCCGTGCAGCACCCCGACGGACTGGTCGTGCGGCGTGGACGACGTCTTGGCCCGCCAGGTGGACCCGGCGCGCTCGTCGACGAGCAGCACGTCGGTGAAGGTACCGCCGACGTCGACTCCGAGGCGATAGCTCATTTCCTGCTCCTTGGTGGTTGATCAGATGACGGCGGCGGCCCGCAGCCGGGCGAGCTCGGCCGCGTCGAGCCCGACCAGCCCGCTCCAGAACCTGGTCGTTGTGCTCCCCCAGGGCCGGCCCGGCCGTCCGGACGGCCCCGGGGGTGGCGGACAGCTTCGGGGTGACGTTCTGCATGGGGAGCTGGCCGAAGTCGGGGTGCGGGACCGTGACGATGGCGTCCCGCGCCGCGAAGTGGGGGTCGGTGAACATGTCGCGGGCCCGGAAGATGCGCCCGGCGGGCACCCCGGCCTCGTGCAGGCGGCCGAGCAGGTCGTCGGCGCCGAGCGTGGCGGTCCAGGCCGCGATGAGGGCGTCCAGCTCGGCCATGGCGGCCCCGCGGGCCGAGTGCGTGGCGAACCGGGGGTCGGCGGCCAGGTCCGGGCGATCCATGACCGCCGCGAGCCGGGTGAAGACGGTGTCCTGATTCGCCGCGATCAGCACCAGGTCCCCGTCGCCGGTCGGGTACACGTTGCTGGGCGCCACGTTGGGCAGCACCGCGCCCGTCCGCTCCCGCTGGTAGCCCGCGACCGCCCACTCCGGCAGCAGCGACTCCATCATGGCCAGGACCGCCTCGTAGATAGCCGAATCCACCACCTGGCCGCGGCCGGAGCGCTCCCGGTGATGCAGGGCCACCAGGGTGCCCAGGCAGGCGAAGGTGGCCGCGAGCGCGTCGCCGAGCGAGATGCCGGCCCGGACCGGCGGCTCCTCCGGGGATCCCATCACGTACCTGATCCCGCCCATCGCCTCGCCGATCGCGCCGAACCCGGCCCGGGGGGCGTAGGGCCCGGTCTGGCCGTAGCCGGTCACCCGGGTGATGACCAGGCCCGGGTTCTCCTGCCAGAGCGCCTCGGGAGACAGCCCCCAGCGTTCCAGCGTGCCCGGCCGGAAGTTCTCCACCAGGACGTCGGCGCGGGCGAGCAGCCGGCGCAGCAGCTCCTGGCCGTCGGGGGCGCGCAGGTTGCAGGTGACCGACATCTTGTTCCTGGCCACGACCGGCCACCACAGCGACTTGCCGTGCGGTTTCTCCCGCCCCCACTCACGCATCGGGTCGCCCTGGCCAGGCAGCTCGACCTTGATCACCTCGGCCCCGAAATCGCCGAGCAGCTGGCCGCAGAACGGCCCGGCCAGCAGCTGGCCCAGCTCGACCACCCGCAGGTCGCTCAGGGGCAGTTCCGCCTCGCTCATAGGTCGTCCTCCGGCTCGCTCAGCATGGTGGCGCGGGCGTTGTACAGGTGGCTGCGCATGACCGCTTCGGCCCAGTCCGCCTCGCCGGCCCGGGCCGCCGCGACGATCTCCAGATGGTGGGCCAGGCTGCGGGCCAGGGCGCCGGGGCTGTAGTGCTCGAAGTTCCGCCGGACCACGACGGCGTGGGTGACCGAGGTCAGCGCGGAGGCAAGCGCGGGGCTGCCCGCCCGGGCGATCAGCAGGCCGTGGAACCGCTGGTTCAGCGCGACGATTCCCGTCAGGGCCTGGTCGCGGGCGAGCGCGAGCATCGACTCGGCCAGACGGGCGAGCTCGCCGAGCTCGGCCCCGGACAGCCGCGGTACGGCCTGGCTGACCGCGTACGGCTCGAGTCGCAGCCGTACCTCGAAGATCTCGCGCAGTTCCTCGGCGGTCCAGCTGGCCACCCGGGCGCCGCGGTTCGGGCTCAGCTCGACGAGGCCCTCGGCGGCCAGCCGGGACAGCGCCTCCCTGATGGGCGTCCGGCTGACCGACAGCTGGCGGGCCAGGTCGAGCTCCGCGATGCGCGCGCCCTCGGGGATCCGCCCGGCCAGGATGGCATCCCGGATGGCGTCGGCAGCCTGCGCAGCGGCCTGTCGCATCATCCTCCTCATCGAAGATTGCATGTAATACTGCTCCGAAGCCGGTTTGCCTGACAAGGCCTCCACCTGAAAAGCCTGCATATTGACCATATACACGGGCCGACGCAGAGTGTGAAACCATATGTGCATGCAATCTGTGCAGATCGTGGAGGTGGCCCCGCGGGACGGGCTGCAGAACGAGGACGTGACCCTGCCCACCGCGGCCAAGGCCGAGCTGGTCGGCCTGCTGGCCGGCAGCGGCGTGCGGCGGATCGAGGTGACGAGCTTCGTGAACCCGGCCCGGGTCCCGCAGCTGGCCGACGCCGACGAGCTCTGCGGCATGCTGCCGCCCTCGGCTGGCCGCGGGGGGGAGGTCTCGTGGATCGGGCTGGTGCTCAATGAGCGCGGTCTCGACCGGGCCATCGCGGCCGGCGTGGACGAGGTCAACGTGGTCGTGGTCGCTACCGACACGTTCAGCCAGCGCAACCAGGGGGTCAGCACCGACGATGCGATCGCGGCATGGACCCGGATCGCGGACCGGGCGCGCACGGCCGGGCTGCGGACCACGGTGACCATCGCCGCCTCGTTCGGCTGCCCGTTCGAGGGAGAGGTCGCGCCGGAGCGGGTCGCCGAGGTGCTGGCCCGGTGCGTCCAGGCCCAGCCGGACGAGGTGGCGCTGGCCGACACGATCGGCGTCGGCGTGCCGGCCGGGGTACGGGCGCTGGCCGACGTCGCCGCCGACGTGGCGTCCGGCATCCCGCTGCGCTGGCACTTCCACAACACCAGGAACACCGGCTACGCCAACGCGATCACCGCCGTCGAGCGCGGCGCCGCCGCGCTCGACGCCAGCGCGGGCGGCATCGGCGGGTGCCCGTTCGCCCCGGCCGCCACCGGCAACATCGCGACCGAGGACCTGCTTTACCTGCTGGACCGGTCCGCGGTGCGGACCGGGGTGTCCGCGACCGCGCTCGCCCCGGCTACGGACCTGCTGGCCAGCACGCTCGGCAAGCCGGTCCCCGGCCTGCTCGGCCGGGCCGGCCCATTTCCTCCGCCCTGAGATATAGGGATGGAACCGTTTCAGTGATCACGGCGGTTTCGGTCCTCGCAGGTAATGATTCGCCAGCCTGCGGTCGGAGCGCGCCGTGCCGGCCCCGAGGCGGCGAGGTAGGCGGCTGTTTCAATGTCGGCGATGATCCAGGCCTCCCGCACGCCCCAGGAGCCGGGAATCGCGGCCAGGTGCGCGGCGGCCTGCTCGCTCGCATAAGTGACATGGTGGGTAAGGACCGTGTGGTCAGCCCAGGGGGTCGGGAATCTCGTCCGCCTTTGCGGCTGCCGTGAGCTTGTCCGTCTCCTCGCCCACAAGTGGCTGGCCGTGGCCGAAGCAGACGGTGTCGACCTCGATGTCGGCGAATTTGCGGAAGGAGTGCCGGGCGGCAGGGCGATCGTGGTCGAAGGGGCCGAGGATGACCTGGCCTTGCTGTTGGGTGGCTACGTCGCCGGTGAACAGGACGCCGGCTTCCTCGAAGAGGAAGGCGATGCTGCCGTCGGTGTGTCCCGGGGTGTAGATGACGCGCGCGCCCAGGGCTTCGAGGTGTTCGTCGTCGCCGAGTTCGCGGTCGACGCGAGCGGGGGCAGCGCTCGGGACCGAGTCGGCGATCTGGGCGTAGAGCTGCTGCTCGGTGTGCGTGAGAGCGGGGAAGGTGCCGTAGCTGTCGCCTCTGATGATGGGAGCGTCTATGCGGTGCGCCCAGATCTGCGCGTTCGGCCAGTTGCCGATCTCGGCGGCTGAGCCGACGTGGTCAGGATGCCAGTGGGTGAGCAGCACGTGGGTCAGGGCCTCGCGGTCCAGGCCCCAGCCGGCCAGGGCGCCGGCGATGGCATTGCCTTGCCCGGCTATGCCGGTGTCGATCAAGACAGCCTGCGGGCCGCGCCGCAGCAGGTACGCCTGGCCCGGGCCGCTGTCGAGCACCATGCGCAGGTCGGATCGAATGTCTACCACGTTCATCGCTGTTCTCCTTGGATGTGCTGACTTGTGGTGCCGGAACGCTGCTGGCTGGGTCTTACTGCGACTGTGCTCGGCGGCCGGCCCGGCGGGTATGGCCGGACGGACGGCGGATGCGCACGCCGGGTGGGCCTTCGGCGGTCGTGGCCCGCTGCTGGGTCTCGTCGCGGTAGGGGTGGCCCGCGTCCGCGACGTGGATCAGGGACGAGTCGATGGCCATTGCGGTCAGCGCCACGTGGGTGAGCATCGAGCGCAGGGGCGTGATCCCGGCGCCTTGGGCCAGCATCACGACCTGCGGCGCCGCCTCCTCGAGGGTGAACTTGCCGGCCGCGCGGAGGGTGACCGTGTCACCGGGCCGCAGCGCGGCCAGGCGCTGCTTGAACGAGCTGCCGGACAGCAGCGAGGCGCCGTTCAGGACGCTGCCTTCTTCCGGGGCGCTGGCCAGGGAGAACGGCTTCCTCGCCCGGCTGCTGGCCGCCTGCCAGGGATACCTGACCTTCGGCGCCGAGCACCCGAACCTGTACGCGCTGCTGTTCGCCCGTAACCCGGTCCCTCAAGGCACACGCGGGGAACCGGCTCCCGATCTGCGGCTTCACGAAAACGGCGGCGAAGGTACCGGCCGCCTGATCGGAGCCGAGTCTTTCGAGCTGCTCGTGCACGACGTCGCCGCCGCCACCGCCGCCGGGGCATCACAGTCCAAGGATCCCTTCGTCACCGCCACCGCAATCTGGGTCGCCTTGCACGGCCTGGTCCTGCTGCGCACCGACGCGCCGCGATTCCCGTGGCCCGACAGGACACAACTCGAAGACGCGCTCCTGGGGCGCATTGCCCTCCTTCATCCCCTTGCAGATTGAACCTGGATTGAATGAAAGGTTCATTCCGCTCGGCGGGAACTAACTCTGACCTCGCTTCAGACGTGGCAGCCGGGCTCGTACGCAGGGCCGGGAGCGGGACGCGATGGCTGCACGCCCGAAGCAAGCGCAGTGCTGCCCGCGATCGGGCTGACGGGGATTCTCATGATGCCGCTTGTGCGCCGCATGAAGGTGCCTGCGAGCAAGCCAGATGTCGTCCTGAAGGAGATCCTCGACCTGACGGGATACGGCGTCGACGGAGCCTTGACGCGGTCCGGCGGTCATACGCCCGGCTCGGTGACGGGACGTCCTCACGCATGTCCTGCTGACGCACTGGCACCCCGACCACGCAGGTTCCGCAGCTGAGGTGGCGGTCTCCGGTCAGGTCGTGTCGTCTGGGGAGGCGAGCGTCAAGGCGTCGCGGAGCGCTGCTCGCGTCGTGATGCCCAGCTTGGGAAAGACGCGGTAGAGATGCGTCCCGACCGTGCGGTGAGACAGGAAAAGGCGCTCGCCGATCTCCCGGTTGGACAGGCCCGACGCCGCCAAGAAGGCGATCTCGCGTTCCTGCGGGGTAAGGATGCCGGCCGGCGCGTCGTTGTTCTGCTGGCGTATGCGGCCCGAGGCGCGCAGTTCATTCGCTGCTCTGGCGACCCAGGGCCGGGCGCCGAGACGCTGGAACACCTCGAGTGCCGTGTCGAGGTGCCGCCGTGCCGCTACCGGTGCGTGATGCCGGCGTAGGTGCTCGCCGTACGCGAGGTGCACTCGCGCCAGGTCGAACGGCCAGCGATCCGCCCCGGGAACCTTCAGCGCCACCTCGAACAGTACGGCCGCATCGTCATCGGACGCACACAGAGCGGCCGTGGCCGCCGTCATCAGGGCGAGATGCCCCGACAGTGCGGGCAGTCCCGCGTCACGCATGGCCTGCAGGTGCGCCACCGCCTTGTCCGTCCGGCCAGTGCGAACCGCGGCTTCGACGAGGTCCAACGGGATCTTCAGCGCGTACGCCGTATAGGCCGTGAACGCGCCGGGCAAGCTGATCGCCGAGAGCTGCTGGTAGGCCTCCTCGAAGTCACCCCGCCCGAGCGCCAGCAGTCCCCGGGCATGCCGTGCGAACATCTGCACAGCTCCTACCCGGCGCGGCGTCGCCCACCGCATCATCTGCTCGGTCAGCGAACGCACGAGGTCCTCGTCGCCACAGCCGGCCGCGACCAGTGCCTGCCCCATCCGCAGGAACCAGGTCGGCAGCCCGTACCCGTAGGTGTCACATAGCCGAAGGCCCTCGGCTGCGAGTTCGCGCGCCTCGCCCCACCGGCCGACGGCGAAGTCCTCGACGCACAAGGCCATCATCGCGCGGATGGCCGAGGCGATGGCGCCCCCGGCCCGGCCGTCCTGGACAACACGCCACAGCGGCTCCCGGCAATCGTCGATCCGGACAATGTAAAGGGCGGCGATGGCGGTCTGCACGGTCTGCGCCGGGCAGGCCTGCTCACGCAACGCCCGGATAGCACCGTCGAACTCGGCCAGGGCCGCTGCATCGAGGCGAGCCGGGTCACCCTGGACTCGCACGCGAAGGTGGAGCGTCCGCGGGAGCCCCGGGTCCCCGCCAACGCTTCCCAGGAGGCCCCCGTGTTGAACACCCATCCCCAGCCCATGGCCGACAGCCGAATTCCGGGCGAACTCCGGCTCGGTGACCCAGGCCATGGGGGCGCCCTGGCCCAGATCGACCTGGGTCCAGGAGACCTCCCGTTCCAGCACAACCCGGGTTGCTGTCACGGAGCGGGCGCCGGTAGCGGGCGCGGGCGGACGCCACGCTTACAGGCCGGGCCGGCCTTTCGCGATTGGCTCTGCTGGTCTGAGCCGGGAGACCCAGTCCGGGAAAGGATCTGCCGTCGTCTGCTCCGCGGTGGCCGCCAGTCCGTAACGCAGGGCGTCCGGAATGCCCATGCGGGCGCCGTCCGCCGTCGCCGCCGCGAACGCAGCCGGTCCCAGCGCTGCGGCCAACGCGACGGCCAGGTCGTCGGTCGCTGACTTCAGGCCCGGCCAGATCGTCGTCCCGACCATTTCGCGTGCGTGACCGGATGCGCCGAGCAGCCGCGCTGCGGCCGGTGTTCTGCCCTGCGCCTGCGCCAGTCCGGCGAGCCCGGACAGGCCGTAGGCCGAGCCTTCGTAGTCGAGCAGGCGGATATGCAGTTCGGCGGCGGCGGCGTAGCGGTCCCGTGCGGCTCCCATGTTGCGGGCCGTGGCGGCGTCGAGTCCGAGCATGTCCAGGACCTGCGCCTGGAGGTAGTGGTTGTCGATCGCCTGGGCGGCGGCCAGGGCCTCCTCGTGCATCGCCTCGGCGGCGGCGTGGTCGCCCGCCAGCAGAGCGAGCTGACCGCGGGTGGACAGCGTCAGCGCCAGGCCCCACCGGTCGCCGATCTCGCGGAAGGCCCCGGCAGCGGCGTCCAGCCGCTCGCGGGCCTCACCGAGAGCGGAGAGCACGAGCGCCCCGCCCAGTCCGAGCAGCGCGTAGGCCTGCAGCCGGCGGTTCCCCAGCGAGGCCGCCGTCTCCAGCGTGCGGCGCAGCAGCGGCTCGGCCTCGGCGGCCCGCCCGATCATCACCATGGATATTCCCCGGGCCCCCAGCAGGAGTGCGGCCGGATAGGGCGGCAGGCTCGCCGCCGACGGCAGCGCCGCCGCCTGCTCAGCCAGCTCACTGGTCACCGGGAGCAGTCCGCGGCTCCACCAGTAGGTGAACAGCGGGGCGAGCAGCCGGCCGACGGTCTCTGCGTCGTCGCTCTGCAGGGCCCAGTCAATGGCCGAGCGGATCTCGTCACGCTCACGGTCCAGGCGCTCGCTCACCTCGCGATGATCCGGTCCTTGCAGGGCGTCCCGGACCGTCTCGACGACACCGACCAGGTAGCGGGTCAGCCGGATGATGGTGGCGTCGGCCTCGCCGCGCTCGGCCAGCTGCTCCCTGGCGTAGGCCCTGATGAGGTTCAGCATCCGGAAACGCGGCTCGGCGGAGCCCGACTCGTCGATCAAGATCAGGCTCTGAGCCAGAAGGGAGGCCAGGGTGTCGACCGCGTCGAGGTCGCCGTCGACCATCCCGACCGCTTCCGACGCCTCCACGGTCCAGGAGCCGGTGAACACCGATAGCCGGGCGAGCAACGTGCGTTCGGCCTCATCAAGCAGGCCGTAGCTCCACTGGATCGTGGCGCGCAGCGTCCGTTGGCGGTCCGGCGTATCGACCGTGCCCGCGGCCAGGTCCAGCGACCGTTTCGGCCCGGTGCCGAGGCGGCGCAGCAGCGTCGCTGGGGTCAGTAGGCGCAGCTGGGCGGCGGCCAGCTCCAGGGCTAGCGGAATGCCGTCCAGCCGGCGGCACAGCTCGGCCACCGCGGCAGCGTTTTCCGGGGTCACCGCGAAGTCCGGGCGTACCTGCCGGGCGCGGGCGACCAGCAGCCGCACCGCGGCCGACCGCCCGATCGTCTCAGCGTCGGCCGGCTGGTCATCGGGAGGTATCGGCAGCGGTGCCAGCGGCACCTCATGCTCCCCTCGCAGCCGCAGCACGATCCGGCTGGTGACCAGCACGGTGAGATCCGGGCACGCCGCGAGCAAGGTACCCAGGTCCGATGCGGCCGCGACCAGCTGCTCGACGTTGTCCAGGACGAGCAGCAGCCGTCGGCCCTGGAGCCGGTCGATAAGCAGATCAAGCACCGGGCGGGAGCCCTCCGGCCGAATGCCGAGAGCGGCCGTGACCGCTTCCGGCCATCCGGTGGCATCGAGGACGGCGGCCAGATCGATGAACGATGCCCCATCCAGGCCAGACGGCGCGGCCGCGCTCATCTTCCTGGCCACCTCGATAGCCAGCCGGGTCTTGCCGATGCCGCCCGGCCCGATCAGCGTGACCAGATGCACGTCCGGGTCGCGGAGCAGGGCGATGACGGCTCCGATCTCATCCTCCCGGCCGACGATCGGGGTCAGCGGCGTCGGCAGCGGTGCCGCTCCCGGGTCTAGGGCCACGGCCGGGACTGACCGTGCGAACCGCTCGGTCAGCAGCACGGCCATATCATCAGCGAGCAGTTCCACCAGGTCATCGGCGGTGTCGAAACGCTTATAGGACGCCCGGTCGTCGGCCTCGACCCGCGCCAGCATCTCCGTCAGCCGAGGCTGACGCTCCGCAGCGGCCTTCATGTAGATCAGCTTGGGCTTGTCCCCGGCCAGGAGGTACTCATCCTCGAGACCGGAGACCTCCTCCCCGGGCGCCACCCAGCCGTACTGCTGCCAGTAGATCCCGACGAAGACCTCGCTCTGCGCCAGATAGGCCCGGTACAGCTCACGCGGGGCGTGGGGCCGCGCCCCGAGCTCGAACATCACCGGGGTGAGATGCAGACTGGTGATCGCGGTCCGGGCCGCTGCCCGCTCCGCCGCAAGTTCGGTGAGCGTCGAGGACACGAAGACCCGGACCCGCTGATCCGGCGTGCGGATAAGCGGCCCTTCCTCAGCGCTACCGTCTGCCGCCGACGTCATACGCAGGACCGCTACCTCTCGCCACCAGCCAGCGAGCCAGGTGCCTGAATGCACCGCACGCTTGCGATCCAGAGTAGGCGGAGATGATGGTTACGCAGACTTGCGAGGTCGTGCTGTACGCGCGGGTCTTCGAGAAGCTGTCCGGGCTTGCCATCTACGGTTCCGCAGCTACCTGCCGGGGCGGATGCCGCCGATGCTGCTCGGGAAGTTCCGCGATGACGTCGCCGAGGACCTGGGCATGGAACTGCCGCCGCTGCCCCGCCACTCCGGTCCGGTCAAGGTCGTCAGGACCCGGATCGCGGACGAGCTCACAGACAAGGCCAGGGTTTCATGACCGCCTGTATGACAGCTCCGGTGACGGACGGTACGGCCGGGTCCTCACCTTCGACGAGGGCAAGCTGGCCATCCTCGTCCGCAATTACTGCTCTGGTACCCCGCAGCCCAGCGACGCAGGAGCCGGGGACACGGCAGGCGACCCGGCGACGGCGGGCAACTGGCTGACCGAGGCCCCGCTGCTGGCCGCCCCTGAGCTAGCCCGGGCGACCAGCTCGGGCTTGAAGACGAAGCGGCGGTGCTCGTGCTCGTCCGGCCGGTCGGCCTCGTCGAGCAGGAGCTCGGCGGCGGCCCGGCCGAGCTGGTACTTGGGCTGGCGCACCGAGGTGAGCGGGACCGCGGCGTCGGCGGCGAACTCGATGTCGTCGTAGCCGACCACGGCCAGGTCCCCGGGCACCGCCACCCCGGCCTGGCCCAGGCGGCGCAGCAGGCCCAGGGCGAGCATGTCGTTGGTGCAGAACACCGCGGTCGGCCGCGCCGCCCGGCATGGAGCAGTTCGTCGGCGGCCGCGGCGCCGGCCCGGGCGTTCATGGCCTGCACGGTGACCTCGGTGAGGACGGCGGCTGGGTCGAGCCCGGCCCGCTCCACCGCGCGCAGGGCGCCGCGGCGCCGGTCGGCGCACTGCCGGATCGCGACCGGGCCGTTGACCAGGGCGATGCGGCGGTGCCCGAGGTCGAGCAGGTGGCTGACGGCGATCTCGCCGCCGCGCCGGTCGTCGACCGCGACCGAGCACTGCCCGGCGGAACCCGGCCGGTCGAGCAGCACCACCGGGGTGCCGCGGTCGCGGATGCGGCGCAGCTCGGGGGCCCGGCCGTGCACCGGGGTGATGAGGATGCCGCGTACCCGCTGCTCCTCGAGCACGCGCAGGTACCTGCGCTCCTTGTCGTCCGCCTCGTCGGAGTTGCACAAGATCACGGCGTAGCCCGCGGCCTGGGCGTAGTCCTCGACGCCGCGGGCGACCTCGGTGAAGAACGGGTTGGTCACGTCGAGGACGACCAGGCCGAGGCAGCGGCTGCGGCCGGCCCGGAGCTGGCGGGCGGAGCCGTTCGGGATGAACCCGAGCTCCTCCATCGCGGCCTCGACGCGGGCCCGGGTCAGCGGCCGGACCAGGTCGGGATGGTTCAGCACGTTCGACACCGTGCCGACCGCCACCCCGGCCAGGCTCGCCACGTCCTTCATGCCCGCAGCCATCAGCCCCTCCGGACCTTAACCCTTCGACATGCTGGCGAAATCCGCCCTCGGCGTTCCATCGTAGACGCCGCCGGACCGGATAACGATTCGGTGGCGAGCGCAAGCCGGGTCATTGACACCCAGGCTGGCCGCGTTCAGACTCTGAACCTAATTGAAACGTTCCATTCACAAGCCCTGAGGCTCGGCGCGGAGGATCGAGGCGCGGTGGAGAGAGCATCGGATGGCGCCCCGGCGGCCCGGCCCGGCGCGGCCGCCGACCCGGCTGATGCGGCTGCCGACCCGGCTGACGCGGGAGACCGGCCTGAGCACCGCGGTACCGCCCCCGTCCTGGTGCTGCGGCACGCGGCGAAGTCCTTCGGGGCGGTGCAGGCCCTGATCGACGGGTCGATCGAGCTGTACCCGGGCGAGGCGCACGCCCTGGTCGGCGAGAACGGCGCCGGCAAGTCGACGCTGGTGAAGATCCTCGCGGGGGTGCACCAGCCGGACGCCGGGGCGCTGCTCGCGGACGGCCGGGAGGTCACCCTGCACGGGCCGGCGGCCGCCCTCGCGGCCGGCATCGCGGTCATCTACCAGGAGCCCGCGCTGTTCCCCGACCTGACCGTGGCGGAGAACATGTTCATCGGCCGCCAGCCCCTGGGCTCGGGGCGGCGCATCGACCGGCGGGCCATGCGGGCCGAGGCGGCGGCGATCTTCGCGCGGCTCGGCGTCCCGCTGGACCCGGCGCGGGTCGCCCGCGGGCTGTCCATCGCCGACCAGCAGGTGGTCGAGATCGGCAAGGCCATCTCGCTGCAGGCGCGGGTCATCGTGATGGACGAGCCGACCGCCGCGCTCTCGGCCGCCGAGGTCGACCGGCTCTTCGAGGTGGTCCGGACGCTGCGCGCCGCGAACACCGCGGTGCTGTTCATCTCGCACCGGCTCGAAGAGGTATTCGCGCTGTGCCAGCGGGTCACCGTGATGCGCGACGGGCGGCAGGTGCTCAGCCGGGAGCTGGCCGGGCTGACGGCGGGCGACCTGGTCCGCGCGATGGTGGGCCGGGAACTGGCCGAACGGCCGCCCGGTGAGCAGGTGAGCCCGGGCGAGCCGCTGCTCACCGTGGACCGGCTTACCCGCGAGGGCACCTTCACCGACATCTCCTTCACCGTCCGGGCCGGGGAGATCGTCGCGCTGGCGGGGCTGGTCGGCTCGGGGCGCAGCGAGGTGGCCCGGGCGATCTTCGGCATCGACCGCTACGACGCCGGCGCGGTCACGGTGCGCGGGCAGCGGCTGCGGCGGGGCTCGCCGACCGGGGCGATGGCGGCCGGAGTGGGGTTCGTGCCCGAGGACCGGCGGCAGCAGGGGCTGGTCATGGACATGTCGGTGCAGCAGAACGTGGCGCTGGCCTCGCTGGGCCGGCTGCGCCGCGGCGGCCTCATCCGGGCGTCGGCCGAGCGCGCGCTGGCGGCCGACTGGGCGCGCCCGGCTCGCGATCAAGTACGGCAGGCTCAAGGACCCGGTGTCGATGCTCTCCGGCGGCAACCAGCAGAAGGTGGTGCTGGCCAAGTGGCTGGGCCGCAAGCCCGCGGTGCTGATCGTGGACGAGCCCACCCGGGGCATCGACGTGGCGACCAAGGCGGAGGTCCACCACCTGCTCGTGCAGCTCGCGCGGGACGGGGTCGGCGTGCTGATGATCTCCTCCGAGCTGCCCGAGGTGCTGCAGATAAGCGACCGGATCCTGGTCATGCGGGAGGGGCGGCTGATGACCGAGCTCGCTCACGCGCAGGCCTCGGAAGAGGCGATCCTCTCCGCCGCGACCGGCCAGGCCCCGGCGGGCACGGCGGGCCGGCCGGCGGAGGCCGGACGATGAGCACGGCGCTGGCCTCACGGGACGAACGGCCCCCGGCGGCCGCGGGGACGGGGGCGCGGCGGCTGACCGAGCGGGCGTTCCGGATCAGGGAATCGGGCATCCTCGTCGTGCTCGTGGTGTTCGTCGTGGTCACCTGGTCCGTCCAGCACCGGTTCCTGAACAGCACCAACATCCAGTTCGTCCTGGTCAACACCACGGTGTTCGCGCTGCTGGCGCTGGGCGAGACGATGGTGGTCATCAGCCGGAACTACGACCTGTCGGTCGGTTCCGTGCTCGGCCTGTCCGCCTACCTCTCGGCGAACCTGTTCGGGCAGCACCACGGCATTCCCATCGTGCTGGTCTTCCTGACCGGGCTGGGCATCGGCCTGGGCTGCGGCCTGCTGAACGGCCTCATGGTGTCCGTCGGCCGGGTGCCGAGCCTGGTGGTGACGCTGGCTACCTTGTACATCTTCCGCGGCATCGACATCCTCATCGTCGGCGGCAAGGAGGTCGTGGCCAACTCGCTGCCATCCAGCTTCACCGGCATCCCGAAGGCCACCGTGCTCGGCGTTCCCGACCTGGCCATCGTGATCGCGGTGGTCATCGCGGCCGGGTCCTACTACCTGCGCTCGTTCCGGTCCGGCCGGGAACTTTACGCGATGGGCTCCAACCCGGACGCCGCGCGGCTGGCCGGGATCCCGGTCGGCCGGCGCGTGCTCGTCGCGTTCATGGTGAGCGGGGCCATCGCCGGGATCGCCGGGGTGCTGTGGGCGGCGCAGTACGGCACCATCGACTCGACCGCGGGCACCGGCTACGAGCTCCAGGTGGTGTCGGCGGTGGTGGTCGGCGGGGTGGCGATCTTCGGCGGGAGCGGCAGCGCGGTCGGCGCGGCGCTCGGCGCGCTGCTGCTCAACACGATCAACTCCGCGCTCTACGTGCTGGGCATCTCGCCGTTCTGGGACCAGGCGATCTGGGGCTTCCTGCTCATCTTGGCCATCGCCCTGGACCGGTTCATCGCGGTCCGGCTGACCGCCGCGCTGCGGCTGAGGAGGACCCGCCATGTATGAGCGCTTCCGTCCTGCCCTCCGCTGGGAGACGGGGCTCGCGCTGCTGGTCGTGATCATCGGCATCGCCGGCGCCTCGGTGTCGTCGTCGTTCTTCACCAGCAATAACTTCTTCAACCTGGGGCTATCCAACGGCGAGATCGCGATCATGACGCTGCCGATGACGCTGATCGTCATCGCCGGCGAGATCGACCTGTCCGTCGCCTCGACGCTCGGCATGTCCAGCGCCCTGCTCGGCTTCCTGTGGGCCCGGCACTGGCCGATGCTCGCCATCTTCGTCCTGATCGCGGTGGTCGGGCTGGCGGCCGGCGCCGTCAACGGCCTGCTCGTGACCCGGTTCGGGCTGCCTTCGCTGGCGGTCACCATCGGCACGCTCGCGCTGTACCGGGGCGTCGCGACGATCCTGCTCGGCCCCAGCACGGTCGCTAACTTCCCCGCCACCTACACCAACCTCGGGGTCAACGCGGTCCCGTTCACCGGCAACGACCTCACCTACTCGGCCGCGATCTTCATCGTGCTCGCGATCATCTTCGGGGTCGTCTTGCACGCGACGCCGTTCGGCCGGTCGGTCTACGCCATGGGCGCCAGCGTGGAGGCGGCCCAGTTCGCCGGCATCCGGGTGAAGCGGATCAAGACCATCCTGTTCATGACCTCGGGCCTGGTGTGCGCGCTGGCCGGGGTGCTGCTGACCTTCCGGCTGAACACCGCCGTGCAGAACAACGGGCTCGGCCTGGAACTCGACGTGGTCGCGATCGTCCTGCTCGGCGGGGTGTCGATCTTCGGCGGCAAGGGCTCCCTGGCCGGGGTGGTGCTGGCCGTGCTCGCGTTCGCCGGCATCCAGAACGCGCTGTTCCTGACCAACTTCAACCAGGAGGCGGCCGGGATCGTCACCGGCGCGCTGCTGCTCCTGTCCGTCTTCGGCCGCAACGCGGCGGCCTTCGCGAGCCGGCTGCGGGTGCGGCTGCCCGCCGGGCGCCGCGGCCGGGGACCCCAGAGCCCTGCCGGGCCACCCGCCCCGACAGCGGTCGCACCCCCGTAACCCCGACGCCAAGAATCCGAGAGCTTTTCAAAGCCGAAAATTGAAAGGATTCACATGAAGCTGAGACAGACGGCAGCCCTGGCCGTACCGCTCGTCACCGCCTCGATCCTGCTCGCGGCGTGCAGTTCCTCCGGCTCGAGCTCGTCCCCGGGCTCGACCTCGACCTCGACCTCGGGCGCGTCCTCGTCCGCCTCGTCGGCGTCGGGCGGGCTGAAGACCGGCCTGAAGGTGTTCGTGATCCCGAAGAACCTCGGGAACAACTACTTCACCACGGCCGACAGCGCGAAGTCCGGCGGCGCGATCGCCGCGCTCAGCGCGCTGGGCGAGACCGGCACCGAGACCAGCGGCACCGCGGCCACGCCCGCCTCGCAGATCCCGGCCATCCAGGCCGCGATCAGCAAGGGCGCGAACGCGCTCATCGTGTCGGCCACCGACCCGACCGCGCTGTGCCCGACCCTGAACGCCGCCATGAAGCGCGGCATCACGGTCGTCACCTACGACTCGGACGCGCCGGGCTGCCGGAGCCTGTTCATCAACCAGGCCTCGACCGCCCAGATCGGCACGAGCGAGGTCGATGTGCTGGCCAAGCAGCTGAACGACACCGGGGACATCGCGATCGTGTCGGCCACCGCCTCGGCCACGAACCAGAACGCCTGGATCGGGTTCATGAAGCAGGAGCTGAAGAAGTACCCGAAGATGAAGCTGGTCTCGACCGTCTACGGCAACGACGACCCGACCACGGCCACCCAGGTGACCCAGGGCCTGCTCCAGCAGTATCCGGACCTGAAGGGCATCATCTCGCCGACCACGGTCGGGATCGCGGCCGCGGCGGCCGTCCTGGACAACGCCAAGTACCGCGGCAAGATCGCGCTGACCGGGCTCGGCACGCCGGACTCGCTGAAGAAGTACGTCTCCGACGGCACCATCAAGCAGTTCGTGCTGTGGAAGCCGAACGACCTCGGCTTCCTGGCCGCGTACGCGGCGGTGGAGATCGCCTCGGGCAAGATCAGCGGCACGCAGGGACAGCAGTTCACCGCGGGCAAGCTCGGCTCGTACACGGTGGGCGCGGACAAGACCGTCCTGCTCGGCCCGCCCTTCACCTTCGACTCCGCCAACATCGGCCAGTTCGACTTCTAGGAAGATGGTGGTCTCTGCCCCGGTCCGGGGCAGAGACCACGTTCCGGATCGGGGCGTCACGTGGAGCGGGTCTGCTTTCTCGGGCGGGTCAAGCCGGAACGACTGGCCGAGTACGCCGAACGGCACGAGCGGGTGTGGCCGGACATGCTGGCCGCGCTGCGCGAGGCGGGATGGCACAACTACAGCCTGTTCCTGACCGCGGACGGGCTGCTCGTGGGATACCTGGAAACACCCGATTACCAGGCCGCCCTGGACCGCATGGCCGGGACCGAGGTCAACGCCAGGTGGCAGCGGGATATGGCGCCCTACTTCACCGAACTCGACGGCCGCCCGCCCGACCAGGGCTTCCGGCGGATCGACGAGATATTTCACGTGGACTGAAAGTGGAGATGAACACCGCATGCGTGACCTGACCGCAGTCAAGGCAGCGCTGAGACAGCACGAGATCGAGCTGCCCTCCTGGGCCTTCGGGAACAGCGGGACGCGGTTCAAGGTCTTCGGCCAGCCGGGAGTCCCGCGCACGCCGTGGGAGAAGGCCGAGGACGCCGCGCAGGTGCACCGCTACACCGGCGTCGCCCCCAGCATGGCCGTGCACATCCCCTGGGACAAGGTGGACGACTACGGGGCGCTGGCCCGGCACGCCGGCGACCTGGGGATTCGGATCGGCACCGTCAACGCCAACGTCTTCCAGGACGAGGACTTCAAGCTGGGCAGCGTCTGCCACCCCGATCCGCGGGTGCGCGAGAAGGCGGTGGCCCACCTGCTCGAGTGCGTCGACATCATGGACGCCACCGGGTCGCGGGACCTCAAGCTGTGGTTCGCCGACGGCACCAACTACCCGGGCCAGGACGACATCCGGGGCCGTCAGGACCGGCTGGCCGAGGCCCTGGCCACCGTCTACGCCCGGCTCGGCCAGGACCAGCGGATGCTGCTGGAGTACAAGCTGTTCGAGCCGTCGTTCTACAGCACCGACGTCCCCGACTGGGGCACCAGCCTGCTGCACTGCCAGGTCCTCGGGCCGAAGGCCCAGGTCGTGGTGGACACCGGCCACCACGCCCCCGGGACCAACATCGAGTTCATCGTGGCGCTGCTGCTGCGGGCGGGCCGGCTCGGCGGTTTCGACTTCAACAGCCGCTTCTACGCCGACGACGACCTGATGGTGGGCGCCGCCGACCCGTTCCAGCTGTTCCGCATCATGCACGAGGTGGTCGGCGCCGGCGCGCTCGCGCCCGCCGCTGGGATCGCGTTCATGCTCGACCAGTGCCACAACATCGAGCCGAAGATCCCGGCCCAGATCCGCTCGGTGATGAACGTGCAGGCGGCCACGGCCAAGGCGCTGCTCATCGACGCCGGCGCGCTGGCGGCGGCGCAGCAGGCCGGCGACGTGCTGGCCGCCAACGCGGCGATGATGGACGCGTACGACACAGACGTCCGCCCGCTGCTGGCCGAGCTGCGCGAAGAAGCCGGCCTGGACCCCGATCCGGTCGCGGCCTACCACCGATCCGGGTACGCCGAGAAGATCATTGCCGAACGGGTGGGCGGCACGCCGGCCGGCTGGGGAAGCTGAGACCATGAGCCAGACGGAGATCGAGGAGCTGATCGCGCGGTCCAACCGGCTGGGCGCCGACCCGCGCAACACGAACTACGCGGGCGGCAACACCTCGGCCAAGGGCACCGCCGCCGATCCGGTCACGGGCGAGCAGGCCGAGCTCATGTGGGTCAAGGGCTCGGGCGGTGACCTGGGCACGCTCACCCCGGACGGGCTGGCCGTGCTGCGCCTGGACCGGCTCCGCGCGCTGACCGGGGTGTACCCGGGGGTCGAGCGCGAGGACGAGATGGTCGCCGCGTTCGACTACTGCCTGCACGGCAAAGGAGGGGCGGCGCCGTCGATCGACACGGCCATGCACGGGCTGGTGGACGCGGCCCACGTCGACCACCTGCACCCGGACGCGGGTATCGCGCTGGCCGCGGCGCGGGACGGCGAGGCGCTGACCAAGGCCTGCTTCGGCGACCGGGTGGCCTGGGTGCCGTGGCGGCGGCCCGGCTTCCAGCTCGGCCTGGACATCGCGCAGGTCCAGCGGGACCACCCGAAGGCCATCGGGGTGGTCCTCGGCGGGCACGGCATCACCGCCTGGGGCCAGTCCAGCGACGAGTGCGAGGCGCGGTCGCTGGAGATCATCGCCACCGCGCAGCGGTACCTGGACGAGCACGGGAACGCCGAGCCGTTCGGCCCGGTGATCGCCGCGCCGCTGCCCGAGGCGGACCGGCGGGCCCGGGCGGCGCGGCTGGCCCCGCTGATCCGGGGCCTGGCGTCGGCCGACCGCAGGCAGGTCGGGCGCTTCACCGACTCCCCCGCGGTGCTCGATTTCCTGGCCCGGGCCAAGCATCGCGAGCTGGCCGCGCTCGGCACCTCCTGCCCCGACCATTTCCTGCGCACCAAGGTGCGGCCGATGCTGCTCGACCTGCCGCCGGACGCGCCCGAGGAGGCGGCCGCGAGCCGGCTGCGCGAGCTGCACGCGGCGTACCGTGAGGACTACCGCGCCTACTACGAGCGGTACGCGGGCCCGGATACGCCGCCGATGCGCGGCGCCGACCCGGCCATCGTCCTGGTTCCCGGCGTGGGCATGTTCAGCTTCGGCGCGGACGCCCAGACCGCCCGGGTGGCGGGCGAGTTCTACCTGAACGCGATCAACGTGATGCGCGGAGCCGAGGCCGTCTCCGCCTACCAGCCGATCGACGAGAGCGAGAAGTTCCGCATCGAGTACTGGGAGCTCGAGGAGGCCAAGCTGCGGCGCCGGCCGAAGCCCCGGCCGCTGGCGGGCCGGGTCGCGCTGGTCACCGGGGGCGGCTCCGGGATCGGCCGGGCCACCGCGCAGCGGCTGGCGGCCGAGGGCGCCTGCGTGGTGGTGGCCGACCGCGCCGCCGAGCCCGCCCGGGACGTGGCCGCCGAGCTGGGCGCGGCGGCGCTGAGCCCCGGTGACGTCGCCGTGGCGGTGACCGCCGACGTCACCGACGAGGACGCGGTGGCGGCCGCGTTCGACGCGGCCGCGCTGGCCTTCTGCGGGGTCGACCTGGTGGTCAACAACGCGGGGCTGTCGATCTCCAAGCCGCTGCTCGAGACCACCCTGGCCGACTGGGACCTCCAGCACGACGTGATGGCCCGCGGCTCGTTCCTGGTCTCGCGCCAGGCCGCCCGGGTCCTGGCCGGACAGGGCCTGGGCGGCGACATCGTCTACATCTGCAGCAAGAACGCGGTCTTCGCCGGGCCGTCCAACGTGGCCTACGGGTCGGCCAAGGCCGCCCAGGCGCACCAGGTCCGGCTGCTGGCCGCCGAGCTCGGCGGGATCGGCGTGCGGGTGAACGGGATCAACCCGGACGGGGTGGTGCGCGGCTCGGGGATCTTCGCCTCCGGCTGGGGCGCGCAGCGGGCCGCCGTGTACGGCGTGCCCGAGGAGGAGCTCGGCGCGTTCTACGCGCAGCGCACGCTGCTCAGGCGCGAGGTGCTGCCCGAGCACGTGGCGGCGGCGGTGGCCGCCCTGTGCGCTGGCGACCTGTCGCTCACCACCGGGCTGCTCATCCCGGTCGACGCGGGAGTGGCGGCGGCGTTCTTGAGATGACAGGGAAGGATGTGACCGTCGCGGCGGTCGACCTGGGCGCGTCCGGCGGCCGGGTGATGGCCGGACGGGTCAGCGGCGCGGGCGTCGCGCTGCACGAGGTGCACCGCTTCGGCAACGAGCCGGTGACCGCGGGCGGCACGCTGTACTGGGACATCCTCCGCCTGCTGGCCGGCGTGCGGTACGGCCTGGAGCTGGCCGCGCGCCAGTTTCCGCTGGCCAGCGCCGGCATCGACTCCTGGGGCGTGGACTACGGGCTGCTCGACCAGGCCGGCGCGCTGCTCGGGAACCCGGTGCACTACCGGGACGCGCGCACCGAGGGGATCCGGGTCGGCGTATCCGAGGAGGAGCTCTACGCCATCACCGGGATCCAGCACCTGCCGTTCAACACGATCTACCAGCTCGCGGCCACGCCCATGCTCGGGCACGCCCGGACCATGCTGCTGATCCCCGACCTGCTGGCGTACTGGCTCACCGGGGAGGCCGGCGCCGAGATCACCAACGCCTCCACCACGTCGCTGTTCGACGTGCGCGCCCAGACCTGGGCGACCGGGCTGATCCGGGCGGCCGGGCTCCCGCCGGGCATCTTCCCGCCGTTGCGCCGGCCGGGCGAGGTGATCGGCCCGATCACGGGACCGAACGGCGTGGGCTCGAAGCTCCCGCTCATCGCGGTCGGCTCTCATGACACGGCGTCGGCGGTGGCGGGAGTGCCCGCCGCCGGCCCCGGCTTCGCGTACATCTCCTCGGGCACCTGGTCGCTGGCGGGCGTGGAGCTCGACGCCCCGGTGCTGACCGAGACGAGCCGCGCCGCCAACTTCACCAACGAGACCGGGGTCGACGGCACGGTGCGCTACCTGCGCAACGTCATGGGCCTGTGGCTGCTGCAGGAGAGCCTGCGGGGCTGGGCGGTGTCAGCCCCCGGGGCCTCGCTCGAGTCGCTGCTCGGCGAGGCGGCGCGGCTGCCGCCGCTGCGGTTCGTGGTCGACCCGGACGACCCGGTGTTCCTGCCGCCGGGTGACATGCCCGGCCGGATCGCCTCCTGGCTGGCGGCCCGCGGCGAGACCGCCCCGGCCGGGCCCGCCGAGACCGTGCGCTGCATCCTGGACAGCCTGGCGCTGGCCCACCGGCGCGCGATCACGCAGGCGCAGGTCCTGTCCGGCCGGCCCGCGGACGTGGTCCACATCGTCGGCGGCGGATCCCGCAATGAGCTGCTCTGCCAGCTCACCGCCGACGCCACCGGGCTGCCCGTGGTAGCCGGCCCGGCCGAGGCCACCTGCTTCGGCAACGTGCTGGTCCAGGCCCGCGCCCTCGGCGCCGCGCCCGGCGACCTGGCCGGGATGCGCGCGCTGATCCGTACCGCCGAGCCGCTGCGGGACTTTACCCCGGCGGGCACCGGCGCGGCCTGGGCGGCCGCCGAAAAGAGAATCAGACCGTGACAAGCCAGGGCCGCAAAGGGTCATCGGAAAGTGTTAAATTCCCGCCATGCCGGACAAAGCGGGGTCCGGGCCGTCACCGCTAGAACGTCTCGTGGCGGCCCAGCAAGCCGAGAAGAAAGCTCAGCGCAAGAAGGATTCGCGGGCGCTGGCCGCGATCGTGCTCGCCGCCGTGGTCGTCATCGGCGGCGCGGTGTTCGCCTTCGCGCGGTTCGCCCCGCAGTCCTGGCGGCACCAGGTCACCGCGCTGGTGAAATCGTCCGCCTCGGGCCGCCCGTCGCAGACGACGGCGCCCGCGGTGAAGCTGAGCACGCAGCCGCTCAGCCCGGCCGACACCGACGGGCCGCCGGCCGACCCGTTCTCCGGCACCCCCGCCGCCAGCTGGGCCGATGGCGCCGCCGGGATCGCCGTACCGGCGGCCAGGGCCCAGGACCGGTACAGTGCCGCCCAGGTCAGGTCGGCCATGGAGACCACCCGCAAGCTGCTGATCGCCGGGAACCTGAACTGGCCTACCTTGCGCGGAGGCAGGCCGACGGCCTACGCCGACCTGCTGACCGGGCAGCAGCGGGCTACCTTCCTGGCCGGCCTGCGGACGAAGGCGCTGAACAAGGACGGAACCCAGAAGAACACCCGCACCTGGGTCACCTCGTTCGCCCCGGGCAGCACGCAATTCGTCACGACCGTCATCAAGGTCCACGGCACGATGAGCGCCCGCGCCGCCTCCGAATCGGGAACACCGGTATTGCGGGTCAGGTTCGACTACCTCTTCGTGTTCGCGATCGAGCCGCCCGGTGATCCAGCCGACTGGATGCGCGTCGTGCAGCAGCAATACGGTTCGGTGGATTTCGCGCACTGGGACAAGCCGGACGGCCCGCTGCAGCCCTGGATCAATGACACCGGAGTCGGCACCGCGGGTGTGCAGTGCTCGGCCCGGGACGGCTACCTTCACCCCGACTTTCCGCAGGGCAGTTCCTCTGGCGTTCCGGCCTCGGGAGCGCCGCAGAACCCGTATACCACCGCTACCCCGACCACCGGGCCAGCCGAAAGCTGCCAGACGGTTACCGGTACCTAGCGGCGGGCAGCCGCCGCATCACGGCGCGGCCGGCTGGCTGGCCAGCCAGGCGGCACCGCGCTGGTAGAGCCGTTCCACCTCGGGCCCGCGCAGGCCCGGCATGTCCGGCTTGACCGGGTAGCCGACCCGGACCTGCAGGTAGGCCAGGTGCCGGTAGCCCTCGGGGAAGCGGGCGAGAAGCTCCGGATCCAGCACGGGCACGGCGCCCGGGTCCACCGGGTCAATCCGGTCCTTCTCGTAGATGGGCTGGCGCAGGACCATCCCCCAGCGGCCGTCCCTTTGCTCCATGAAATCGTAGAACCGGCCCAGGCAGCTCACGTCGCAGAGCACGCCCTCGACCTCGGCGCGCTGCATGATCGTCATCCGGGTCTGCGCGATGGCCCGCGTCCCGTTCAGCGTGATCCGGCAGCCGCCGGTGAAGTGCAGGATGTTCACGCCCCGGGCCGCGCCCTCGGCGCTGACCCGGATGAAGTCCTCCTTCGGGCCCTGGAACCAGGTGGCCATCATGTAGCCGTCGTCGTGCCAGCAGGCCCGGAAGGCTTCCCAGTCCCCCGAATCCCGGGCGCTGGCCCAGGTCTCGACGACATCGCGGATGGCGAGGCGATCAGCAAGCGAGGCGTCCACCCTGCGCACGCTATCGGTTGAGGGACGGCGCGCACCAACCCCGTTCGGCAGAAATGTCGTTGGCTGGGGCGATTATGGGCGAGTGACGGACAGCGGGGAGTTCGATGCTCGCCCGGTCCGGGCCTTCCTCCCCGGACCGGGCGCGCAGGTCGATGAGCTCAGGTGGCCGGGATGCGTCCCGGCCATGGCGCAGCTGCTCCGGGAGGGGCTGGAGATCCCGGCCGGCCTGACCGTGCTGGTGGGCGAGAACGGGTCGGGCAAGTCGACGGTGATGGAGACGCTGGCCGAGGCGTACGGGCTGAACCCGCAGGGCGGCTCGGCCCTGGCCCAGTCGTTCCGGATCAGGCCGAGCGAGCCGGGCGTCGGCCAGGAGCTGACCGTGGTGCGCGGGATCAGGCCGCGCTGGTCGTATTTCCTGCGCGCCGACACGATGAGCCAGCTCTACACCTACCTGGAGGAGAACCCGGGCCGCCGGCCCGAGCGGCTGCACGAGCTGAGCCACGGCGAGGGATTCTTGGAGATCTTGCGTACCCGGGTGAACCAGACCGGTTTCTACCTCATGGACGAGCCGGACGCGCCGCTGTCCTTCACCTCCTCGTTCGGGCTCGCGGCGCTCCTGTATGACCTGGCCGGGACCGGGTCCCAGATCGTGGTGGCCAGCCACTCCCCCGTGCTGGCGGCGGTGCCCGGCGCTCACCTGCTCGAGCTCGGATCGTGGGGCATCCAGCCGGCCAGCTGGCAGGACCTGGACCTGGTGGTCGCCTGGCGGCAGTTCATGAACGACCCGCACTCATATTTCCGGCATCTGCTGTGACGGTGGCGGCCCGTAGAATCGCCGCGTGGATGTGCCCTTGAGCGACGCGGCGGCCGATGTGCTGCGCCGCGTGTACGGTTACGACTCCTTCCGCGGGCAGCAGCAGGAGATCATCGAGCACGTCTGCGCCGGCGGCGACGCGATCGCGCTGATGCCGACCGGCAGCGGCAAATCGCTGTGCTACCAGATTCCCGCGCTGGTGCGCGAGGGCACCGGCGTGGTCATCTCGCCGCTCATCGCGCTCATGCAGGACCAGGTGGACGCGCTCAACGTGCTGGGCGTGCGGGCCGGCTTCCTCAACTCGTCCCAGGACCCCGATTCGCGGCGCGGCGTCGAGTACGCCTTCATGGACGGCAAGCTGGACCTGCTGTACCTGGCCCCGGAGCGGCTGCGCACCGAGTCCGCGCTGCAGCTGCTCGACCGCGGCACGGTTTCGCTGTTCGCCATCGACGAGGCGCACTGCGTGGCCCAGTGGGGACACGACTTCCGGCCCGACTACCTGGGCCTGTCCGTGCTGCACGAGCGGTGGCCGAAGGTGCCGCGGATCGCGGTGACGGCCACCGCGACCGAGCACACGCGCGCGGAGATCGTCTCCCGGCTCGCGCTCGGCGAGGCCAGGCAGTTCGTGGCGAGCTTCGACCGGCCCAACATCCAGTACCGGATCGAGCCGAAGAACGAGCCGCGGCGCCAGCTGCTCCGGCTGCTGCGCACCGAGCACCCGGGCGAGGCCGGCATCGTGTACTGCCTGTCGCGGGCCTCGGTGGACAAGACGGCGGACTTCCTGGTCTCGGAAGGGATCACCGCGCTGCCGTATCACGCCGGGCTCGACGCCCAGACCCGCTCGGTGAACCAGTCGCGCTTCCTGCGCGAGGACGGGCTGGTCATGGTGGCCACGATCGCGTTCGGGATGGGCATCGACAAGCCGGACGTGCGCTTCGTGGCGCACCTGGACCTGCCCCGGTCGGTCGAGGGCTACTACCAGGAGACCGGGCGCGCGGGCCGGGACGGGCTGCCCGCCACCGCGTGGCTGGCCTACGGGCTGGCCGACGTGGTGCAGCAGCGGCGGATGATCGACGATTCCGAGGGCGACCTGGCGCACCGGCGCCGGCTGCTGGCGCACCTGGACGCGATGCTGGCGCTGTGCGAGACGGCCGGCTGCCGCCGCACCCAGATGCTGGCGTACTTCGGCGAGACCGGCACGGCGCAGGCGTGCGGGAACTGCGACACCTGCCTGGTGCCGCCGGAAGTCTGGGACGGCACGGTGGCGGCCCAGAAGCTGCTGTCCACCGTGGTACGGCTAGGGCGGCTGGACGGCCCGTCGTTCGGCGCCGGGCAGCCGATCGACATCCTGCTCGGCAAGAAGACGCCCAAGGTGGCTTCCTACCGGCACGACGCGCTGCCCGTCTTCGGCATCGGGACCGAGCTGAGCGAGGGTGAATGGCGCGGCGTGGTGCGGCAGCTGCTGGCTTCGGGGCTGCTCGCGGTCAAAGGTGATCACGGCACGCTGGACCTGACCGAGCTGTCCTCGGAGGTGCTGCGCGGCCAGCGCCAGGTGATGTTGCGGCGGGACCCGCCCAAGGCCCCGGCCCCGCCTCGGAGCCGGCGGGGCCAAGGCGGAGGGGGCCGCGGGACGGCCCGCCGCCGCGGAACTGCCGCCGGAGGCGGAGCCGGTGTTCGAGCGGCTGCGGGCCTGGCGGACGTCGGTGGCCAAGGAGCTGGGCATGCCGCCGTACGTGATCTTCCACGACGCGACCCTGCGGCTCATCGCGGCCTCGCAGCCGTCGACGCTGGGCGAGCTGCGGCAAGTCAACGGGGTAGGCGACGCCAAGCTGGACAAGTACGGCCAGGCGGTGCTTGACGTACTCGCCGCCCAGTCCTGAGCCGCGCGGCTAGGCTCAGCCCTGAGCGCGGAGGGGTCTGATACCTCCCTGAGAGGCCTGGAGGTGCCGACATGGAGTGGTTCGTAGCGACACCGGACGGCCGGGCGCTGGCGGTCGAGGATGCCGGGGATCGTGGCGGTCGCCCGGTGCTGGTGCACGTCGGCACGCCGGGCGGCCGCCGCCTGTACAGCCAGCTCACGCTGGCTGATGCCGAGCGCCGCCAGTTGCGGCTGATCAGTTACGACCGGCCGGGTTACGGCGGCTCGACACCTCAGCCGGAACGTTCCATGGCCGATTGCGCCGGCGATGTCCGGGTGATCTGCGAGGCGCTCGGGATCGAGCGGATAGCCATGTGGGGCCATTCGGGTGGCGGCCCGCACGTGCTGGCCTGCGCGGCGCTCCTGCCGGACCTGGTCCCGGCGGCGGCGTCGCTGGCCTCGCCCGCCCCGTACGACGCCGACGGGCTGGACTGGATGGCCGGCTTCAGCCCGGCGGCCGTCGAAGAGGTCCGGCTCATGCTGGCTGATCCGGCCGGGGCACGCGCGTATTTTCAGCAGGAGCGGGACAAGCTGCTGAGCGTGCCGCCCGCTCAGGCGGCCCTGGAACTGCAGGTGTATGCCCCCGATGCCGACCTGGAGCTGCTGACCGAGGAGGCCATCTCGATCCAGCAGGCCCTGGCGCCCGGGATCGAAGGTTCCTGGGACGACTGCGTGGCGCAGCTGACTCCGTGGGGCTTTGACGTCGGCCAGATATCGGTTCCGGTGCTGTTGCTGCACGGCGGCCAGGATCGGGCCGTGCCGTTCGGTCACGGCCAGTGGCTGGCTGAGCGTATCCCCGGCGTCGAGGCGTGGTTCTTCGAGGAAGACGGGCACGGGCTGCCCACGGGTCACATCGGGGATGTCCACGCCTGGCTGGTAGATCACTGTTCGTGACCATGATCGCTAACCGGCTGACGGAGCCATAGCCAGCCGAGCCGGCGTGCCCCCAGTACGCAAGAACATAGCCGGTGGCACACCGGGTCCCCTAGAACGTACCCGGCGGCACACCGAGTCCTGCGGGCCTGTCCGGCTAGGGCAGCTTCACGAGGAGGTTGAGGACTCGGGTGAACTGGGTGGCGCTGAAGTTGTCGTCGCTGATCATCGAGACGGCGGCCGGTCCGGGACCACCCACGATGGTCATGCCTTCGTAGTTGTCCAGCAGCGGGTTGGCCTGGGTTTCCCGGGACGGGGCACCGAGGGTGGGGCACTGGGCCAGGTTGGCCACCAGCTTCTTGCTCACCACGTCGCTCGCCGGGGCCTGCGACAGGTTGGTGACGTCTGGTGCGGAGTCCGTGTTCTTGACCGCGTAGAGCTCCTCGGAGTTCCCGGCCGTGGCGGAGAACGCGGCCTCCTCGGCGAGCAGGGAGTCCTTGCCGTAGGCCTGGAACTCGGGGATGCGGTTGCCGGTCTCGGTCCGGTAGGCGATCTGCTTGGTCAGCTGCCAGGTCCCGTTGCGAGCCTGGCCATAGACCAGGAACCGGTGGAAGGTGGCGTCACCGCTGGCCGAGACGTCGCCGGACAGGGCCCCCTCCATCGAGGAGATGATCTCGTGGCCGGACCGGGTGATGGTCAGGCCCTCCAGGGTGGCGTTGCTGGTGGCCTGGCCGTCGGGCGTGGTGCCGGTCACCGCGAACCGGGCGGGATGGGCAGGGAGGCCTTCTGCACGCCGTCGCGGCCGTAGATCCTGATCGACGGCTCGGTCTCGGAGCTGACCAGGTAGTCACCGTCGGGCAGCACGGCGAGGCCCTCGTTGTCGGAATTAGTCCCGTCGTAGGCGGTCCCGTCGGGCTTGCGCAGCACCAGCGGGTCACGGACGACGACGGGGTGGCTCAGGTCGCGGAAGAACCAGATGCGCGCCGGGTCGGTGCCGTGGTTGTCGGCGGCCGAGACCCAGGCGGCGGAGCGGGGGTCGTAGGCCAGCGAGGACAGGCCGCCGAGCTCGACGCCGTGGTAGACGAGCTTGTCGAGGCTGTCGCTGAAGCTGACGGCGAAGCCGGCGGGCGGGCAAGCGCGGGACGCGGGAAGGGCGCCGGTAACCGCGGCCCGCTGGGCGCCGGCGGACGGCTGGGCACCCGCGCTCACCGCCGGGGCCAGCGTCAGTGCGGCCGAGGCCGCGGCGGCGGTAGCGATAAGCCAGGGACGTGCGAATGCCATGATCAGCCCTTCCGGTGCGATAGGCGTCGAGGTTCCACGTCTATCGTGACCGGGCGACCGGACGGCGTCGCGGCGCGGAAGAGGGCCCGAACGTCACGAATACGAGACGCCTCCGGGGTAGGCCGGGATTTCCTGGCGGGCCATGGGCGGGCGCTCGAGGAACTCGGTCAGGTGCTCGTCGAGCCGCAGGCCGACGGGGGTGGCGACCGCGTGCAGGTAGGTCTCCGGTCCCGGCATGCCCCAGGGTCCGGATGCCCGGGCCGCGGGCACCGGATGGTCAAGGGCGGGAACCCGGCGGGCCAGCGCGCGCAGGACGGCGGAGCTCATCCGGGTCAGGTCCCACAGCGGCTGGTGCCGGTTCTGCCGCGAGCCCAGGTCCACCTGGGCCATCGCGGGCAGCCCGGCCTCGCGCATCACGTCGAGCAAGATCGCGATCTCCACTCCGTACCCGGTCAGGAACGAAGTGCGCAGCAGCAGGTCCCGGCGGGCGGCGAACTCGCCCGCCAGCGGCTGGACGAACCCGGTGAGCTCGGGGAAGAAAAAGTTGAGCAGCGGCTTGGCGGTCAGCTCGGTGACCCGGCCGCCGCCGTCCGCGACCGATTCCTCGCCGCTGGTGAAAGGGCGCCGGTACGCCGCCTTGCTGAACTGGACGCCGGGAACCATCAGCAGCGGGCCGAGCGTGCCGTAGATGAAGTGCTCGCCGAAATCGCGGGTGTCAGTGTCGGCGAACATGACGATGTCGCCGCGCGCCACCGACAGGGCACGCCACATCGCGTCGCCCTTGCCCTGGGCTGGCCCGTACTCCGGCATCAGCGCGTTCTCCGAATAGACCTCGGCGCCGTGCGCCCGGGCGATATCCGCGGTGCCATCGGCGGAGTCCGCGTCGACGACCAGGACCTGGGCGATCAGCCCGCTGTGCTCGTTCAGCCGGGCCACCGTGTCCAGGATCGGGCCGATGGTGGCTGCTACCTCCCGGGTCGGCAGGATCAGCGTGACCGCCGGATGGCGCACCTCCGGCCCGGATACGGCCAGGCGGCCGAAATCCCGGTAATGAAAAGACCTCTGCTCGAACCAGTCCCGGACGGTCATTTCCATATGCGACCCTCGTTTCGGCCTGCGCATTTCGCATGATGAACGAGCGGAATGACGCTGTCGTAATTCCCCGTATTGCCGTTTTCGCCATTTCACCTAGGCGGATGGAATACGGTAGCCCGGCAATGTTGATGCCATACGACAACGTGTTACGTCCGGGTTAAATCCGCCGTCGCGGTGGTCCGTGCGTGCCCCGGGTCATCGGGCACGCACGGACCCGCCGTCAGACCGCCCGGGCGGTCAGCCGGCGACCGGGACAGCTTCGGCGGCGGTCTTGATGAGCTGCGCCGCCTCGCCGGGATGGGAGACCATCGCCAGGTGGCCGGACGCGATGGCAACGGTCGTGGCGCCCATGCGCTTGGCGAACTGGCGCTCGGCCTCGGGCGGAATCGCCTGGTCATCCTCGGCGACCAGGAACCAGGACGGGCAGGACTTCCACGCCGGGACGCCCATCACGTCGCCGAATGTGGACGTACTCAGAGGCTGCTGCACGGCGTGCAGGATCCGCGCCTGCGCGGGGTCAACGTCGGCCGCGAAGTGCTGGACGAAGTCGTCTTCCGGCAGCCAGGCAAAGCCCTGCTTGTCGATGTCGAGATGAGCCAGCGCGGGGGTCGGAGGGCCGCCCTGGGCGAGCAGCGCGCCGATCGATTCGCCTTCGTCCAGCCCGAAGGCCGCGATGTAGACCAGGCCGGCGACATTCGGCGCGTCGGTCCCCAGAGCGGTCATGATCTGCCCGCCGTAGGAATGGCCGGCGACGATAACCGGGCCGTCCTGGCGGTTCAGCACCTGGCGCAGCCGGGCGACATCGTCGGCCAGCGAGGACTCCGGGAACTGCGGCGCCGTGACGGTGTAGCCGTCGGCCTGCAGGCGCTCGATGACGGCGCCCCAGCACGAGCCGTCGGCCCACGCGCCGTGGACGAGGACGATGTTCGGTCGAGGATTCATAGCGGTGATTCCTTTCCTGAGCGCTGGCGCTGCCAGCCGCTCGCGGCCAGTCTTGCGGTTGAAGGGGGGCCGGTCAGCCGGCCGTGTGGATGGCTTCGAGGATGACCTTGGTGACGACGCCGGGGGCAGAGATCATGGACAGGTGCGGTGCGCGCACCTCGGTGATGCGGGCGTGCGCGTGCCGGGCCATGGCTAGCTGCACGGCGGGCAGGATAACGCGGTCGGCGGTGCCGACCACCGCCCAGGACGGGATCGTCTTCCAGGCCGGCACGCCGCTCTTCTGGCTCAGCGCGATGGTCGACAGCGGCTCGGCCGTGGCGGCGAGTACCCGGGCTTGGCTCAGCGGCAGGCCGTTGGCGAAGCAGGCGGGGAACAGGTTCTGCTTGTAGTACGCGTCGAACACGCCGGCCGGCGCGCCGGGGTAGGTCGCGAGGTTGAACAGGGTGGTCGGGTCGGCCGCCACGACGCAGGAGCCGGGCACAGAGGAGACGAGCTGGCCGATCGTCTGCCCCTGGTCGGGCGCGAAGGCGTCCACGTAGACCAGGGCCTTGACCTGCTTGTCACCGGTGGCGGCGTTGGTGATGACCGCGCCGCCGTAGGAGTGCCCGACCAAGACGATGGGCCCCGAGATGGTGTGCAGGAAGTCGGCCAGGTAGGCCGGGTCGTACGCCAGGCCCTGCAGCGGGTTCGGCGGCACGTCGACCGTGTAACCGTCGTGCTGCAGCCGCTGCACCACGCCATCCCAGCTCGCGCCGTTCGCCCAGGCGCCGTGCACCAGCACGATCGTGGGCCGCGGCCCGGAGGCATGCTGCGGCGCGACGGACGGGCTGGCGAGAGCGGTCGCTCCGCTCACCGCGACCAGCCCGGCCGCGGCCGCCAGGCCAGCGATTATCCCGCCCCGCACGAACAGGCGGCGGCGAGCTGACTCGATCTTCATCACGGGCATCTCCATCTGGTGGTCATTCGGCCGGGCGTGGCCAGCGATCCGGAAAAGGGAATTTCGCCGGCGGGCAGCTGACCGGGATGCCGAAATGGCGGGCTGGTCCGGCCGCGGCACGGGGATGGCGGCGGCATTCCTGACCACAGATGGCACGATTCTCCCGGTGAGCGGTGTCCGTCGTAGTGCGGATCGCTACCGGGGTCCGGAGCAACGATTTACCCCGCGAGTGCGAGGGATGGCAGCCCAGCGCCATCACGTTCTTCATCATCCTACGCGCGGGGAAACAGGTGGGCTCGCCATGCGCGGGGGAAAACAGGTGGGCTCGCTACGCGCGGGGAAAACAGGTGGGCTCGCTACGCGCGGGGGAAATCAGGTGGGTTCGCGCTCCGCAGCGAGCGCGCTGCGCAGATCGGGACAGATGGTGAGGTTGCGGCCCAGGCCGGTAAGGTGCAGCAGCTTCGCGACCGGGATGCTGGGCGCAGCCAGGCGCATGGCGATGCCGAGCACTCTGGCGCGGCGTTCCGCGCCGATCAGCATGGCTAGCCCGGCCGAGTCACAAGACGACACGCCCGACAGGTCGAGCACCAGCAGCCTGAGGCCGGGGTGAAGCAAGCCGATCAGGCGTTCTCGCAGCGCCGGGGCCGCAGCGGCGTCCAGGGCGCCAGCCAGCCTGACGATCGTGTGGACGGTCGGCGGATCTGTGCCCGGAGGGCTGCCGGCCGGGCCGGAGGTGGCATCGAGGCCGGTCATGCAGGTTCCAGGCCGGCAGCCGGCCGGGCGGGGGTCCGGCTCCGGTGGCCTGTGCGGCCGTGCGGCCCGTGCGGCCCGTGCGGCCCGTGCGGCTTGCACGGCTTGCGCCAAGGCCGCCTGGGCCGCCTGCTCACTGGTATCCGGAGGGACGATGCGCAGATCGGTGCGGTGGCCGTCGGCGTGGATCACGGTGAGCAGCCCAGCGGGCATAGTGGCGGACCAGCCGAGCCGCAGCAGCCGGCGGCCTGCCGGGCCGTCGACCCGCAGCCGGCCGGGCCTGCTGGAGTCCCAGTCGGCCACGCCGAGCATGACCTTGCTGACAGGGCCGTGCTGCTCATCGAGGGCGACGACCAGGCCGGGCAGTTCCGCGGCCGGGTCGGCCGACCGGGGCCACCAGCCGCCGTGCAGCAGAGTGCAGGCGGGCCCGTCCGGCTGCAGGCGCAGCCGTAGCGTGGCGGGCGGCGGGCTGATCGCCGTCCGGGATCCGATGGTAGCGGACATGATCTCTGCCCTTTCCGTAGGCGCCGGGGCACGTGCTTCAGCGGCCGAGCTTGTCCGCCTGCACCTGAAGGGCCGGCCGCGGGCGGCCCCGGCCGCGATCGCGGCGGCGGTCCTCCAGGCGGGCAGGGACAGGCCAGTGCACGCCGGTCGCCCAGCCCAGGCGCTCGAAGGCACGGATGACGGCGGCGGAGACATCGACCTGCCCCGGATCGGCGCCATGCCGGGCACAGGCCGGATCGGAATGGTGCATGTTATGCCAGCTCTCACCGAGCGACAGCAGCGCCAGCGGCCACAAGTTGGTGGCGCGGTCGTAGCGGCGGGTAGTGAAGGGACGGGCACCGACCACGTGACACAGCGAGTTGACGCTCCAGGTGACGTGCTGCAGCACGGTGACGCGGACCAGCCCGGCCCACAGCAGCGCGGTCAGCGCGGCGTGCCAGCTGCCGCCGATCGCCCAGCCCACGCCGAACGGCAGCCCGAGCGACACGGCGCACAGGGCCGGGAACGCCGCCGAGATCGCCCGCATGGCCGGGTCGGCCGCCATGTCCGGGGCGTACCGCGCGGCCGGGGTGGGGTCATCGCGCAGCAGCCAGCCGATATGGGCATGGGCCAGGCCGCGGAGCTGCCCGGGCAGGCTGGTCCCGTACCGGTACGGCGAATGCGGGTCGCCGGGCCGGTCGGTAAAGGCGTGATGGCGGCGGTGGATGGCGACCCAGCCGATGACATCCCCCTCGAAGCTCATCGACCCCGCGATAGCCAGCACGACCCGCAGCGCCGGCGTGGCCGTGAAGCTGCGGTGGGTGAACAGCCGGTGGAAGCCGACGGTCACCCCGAGCCCGGTCACCAGGTAGAAACCCACCGCGAGGAGCACGTCCGTCACGCTCAGGCCGTGACCCCAGGCCAGCCATACCGCCGCCCCGAGTCCGGCGAACGGCACGGTGACGATCACGAGCGTCACCGCTACCTGAACCGCGCTCGCGACCGTGCGCGGCGAGGCACCGCCGTCCGGAAATGGCTCCGTACCTTCATAACGGGCAGCGAGCTGATCAGTCATCGCGATCGTTCCTTCCTGGACGATGCCGGAGACACGCAAAACACGGCAGCGGCCAGGCCTGGAAATACACACGGCAATACCTGCAGGGCTGCACTGAATTCGGATGGCCCGGCCGTCGGGCCGCCGCATAAATCACGGTGGAGGTAGCTGCCGCGGGCTCCAGCCTGCTGCTGGCGGTAGCTCCGCGGCCGTAATGTCCCGGGCATGAAAAACTCCGGCTCCCGCGGCAGAGACCGCTATTTATCGGGCGTGACCGCTGCCGGGGTCCGGAGCAACATTTTGACGCTACCCTGCATTTACCCCCGCAAACGCGCGGCAATAAGACTCTGCTCGCCGATCAGGCGGTCCGGGAGCTGAGATCCGGGAAACTCCCGGCCGCCACCGTAGCAGGTAGTCTGATTCCGGAAAAAATTTGCTAGTTTTATGGTTCCGGCGTAGCCTGACGTCAGGCACCGGACGCCAGCCGCCGCGACGGCCAGCTTCCCGGGGCTACCGGAGGAGCTCATGAGCAGCAGCGGGATCATCTTGATCGTCTGCGCTGATGACGCCCGCGGGGCCATGTATCCCCGGTGTCCCGATCCACGTCGCCGGGCCGGGATCAATCCGGTGACGTCCGCCTTGCTCGGCGTCGGCTAGCAGCCGCGCCGGCATGCTCCCCCATCCACCCGTTGCGGAGTTCCGCCCTGCTGCTGACCTATGCGGCAGCCAGTCGCGAGAGCACGCCCCGGCCTCACCTGCGAAAGAGAAGGCACCATGCCCGAGTCAGCTGCATCCAGCCCGGATCCGGTCACCACTATCCCCCGGCCAGCCTCATCCGCCGACGGCACCACCCCGCCGATGCCGTTCTCATCCGGAGACCATGCCGCCCCGCCCATGCCATCGGAGATCCCGAACCGGCGCGACCACACGCAACGGCCCGCCGCGGGCGGCATGCTGGGCACGGCGATGACGGCGCTGCGCAAGATGATGCGCCGGACCCCGCGAAGCTAGCGGGCGGGGACTGAGCCCGGCGGCGACGTGCGGTCATGGCACACGGCGCGCCGCCCGGTGCCTTCTTTCCCGCAGCGCGGGCTCGCCGTCACGGCTTCGGCGAGCCCGGTGATGGCGGCCGGTCCGGGCGGTTCATGACGGGCGTGCCCCTCAAGGGGCCAGCCAGAAGCAAAAGGCCCGGCAGCCATCCGCGCCGGCGTATCAGGCGGACTCCAGCGCGGCGATCACATCCGCCGTGCCGGAGGTGACCGGCAGGACGCCGCCCACCCGGGTCAGCGTGATCAGGCGACGCACGGATGCGGCGGGCGCCGCCAGTTGCAGCGAACCGCCGGCCGCGCGTGCGCGCCGCTCCATGAGCAGCAACAGGGTCAGCCCGGCGCAGTCACAGAACCGCAGGCCAGCCAGGTCCAGGATGAGGTGGCCGCCGCGGCCGGCCAGCGGCTCGAGCTGGCTCCTCAGGCCGGGCACGGTGCCAGCGTCGAGTTCGCCGTTGACAACGACGACAGTCAGCTCTCTGCCTGCCTGGACATCCCAGGTCAGCGGCTCCCCGACGTAACGGGCCAGACGCCCGCGAACCAGCGGACGGCCGACGCCGCGACGCCACCGAGATAATGACTTGCGCATGGGCCTCCGGTCACGCGGGGTGCGCCACCGGGGTCTGGAGCGGCCTGAGGAACGATCGTAAGCAGCTGGCCATAGGCTGGTCAGCGATCGGGGCGTCACTTAACGTACCGGCCGGTAAGGTCCGGGGGCAAGGCCGTCCGGCGGTGACCGTAGCGCGGGCGCCGGGCCGGGTCCGCCCCTGGGACCGGCACGCAGGTGGCGGCCGTCAGGCCCGGATCTGACGCGCTGAGGACGGGGCCCGGACGAAGCGGCAGTGCAGCGTGATGGCGGCGCTGGAAACAGCCGCCCACCCGCACCACACCGAGGCGAACCCGGAGATGGTGAGCCGGGCGATGATGACGACGGCGATCAGGTTGACGACGCCGAACAGCACGACGCTGCGGTAGCCCGACGTCAGCAGCGGGCCGCATACGGCAACGACATAGAGCGCCACGATCACCAGGCCGGCCGGCAGGCGGATGCCGTAGGAGAGGTGGTACGCGGCCAGCTTCACGTCGACCGGGCCACGGATCATCGCCGCGAGCAGCGTCACGGCGATCACGGCCCCGATCAGCGCGAAGGGAGCCATGAACTGCTTTCGCCTCCTGGACGGCTCCGCCGCGATGACGGCCAGGGGGACGAACACGGGCAGCACGACGAACGCGATCAGCAGGTAAGCCCACAGCGCGACATGGCCGATCCCACGCGGTACATGACCCTGGAGCCACAGCCATACGAGCGCCTCGATGAACTGGTGGGCGCCAAGCAGCGCGGGAATCCACGCCAGGGCGATGAACTCGCGGCGCCGGCCGATATGGCGGACGGCATCGACGCCGATGGCGCATATCAGCAAACCGCCGCCGACGTCCGCCTGAGGCGAGAAGCACACGCGGGTTCCTCTCTGGACGGGGGTGCGGCGGACGGGTTACGGCCGGGGGCGGGGGGCTGACCGGGGCGGCCTGATCCTGTCCCGGCCCGGCGGGGTCAGGGGCTCGGTGCCGTCGATGAAGGCGCGGGCCAGGTCGGACAGGCGGCGGTTGGTAGTCCGGGCGCGGTCGCGGAGCAGGGCGAAGGCCTGGTCCATATCCAGCCCGAGTCGCTCGGCGAGCTTGCCCTTGGCCTGCTCGATGATGACCCGGCTGTTCAGCGCGGTCTGCAGCTGCTCGTTGAGCAGGTCGCTATGCCGCATGCCGCGCTCGTGCAGCAAGCTGATGGTGGCCACGTCGGCCAGGGCCTGGCCGATACGCACGGCGGCCGGGTCGAGGGTGCCCGGCTCGGCGCGGAACAGGTTCAGCGCGCCGATGACCTGGTTGCGCAGCCGCATCGGCAGGGCCTGTACGGCGGCGAACCCGGCCCGCTGGGCGGCGGGCGCGAACCGCGGCCAGCGCGGCGTCGCGGTAGCCAGGTCGGCGGCGGCTACCGGCCGCCCGGCCCGGAAGCAGTCCAGGCACGGCCCCTGATCGCTTTGCAGCTGGAACAGCTCGAGCAGCCGGGCCTCCTCGCTGGAGGCGGCCACCACACGCAGCTCACCGCGCGGGTCAGCCAGCAGCAGCCCCGCCGCCGACACGTCCAGCAGCTGCACGCTGCGATCCGTCAGCACATGCAGGAAATCGATCACGTCGAAACCCGCCACCATCGTGTCCGTCAGATTCACGAACGTCTCAGCCAGCAGCTCCGCATCCATCCCGCTCACCCTCTCAGGAACTGCCAGCAAGTCCGGCCAGCGCGGGTAAGCGCGCGCTGTCTCACGCCAGGCCGTCCCAGCGGGAACCTAGACCTGCTTACAGCCCCAGGCACCGCACGGCAACGCCACCGACCAGGCCGGGCACGCTTCGATCGTGAGCATACGCGCAGCCGCGTGGATGCCGGCGCCGAGGCTGATCACCGGCTGGCCGTGGCCCTGACGGCGATGGCACACCTCGATTCGCCCGTGGTAGATTCGAGACGTTGCCCTGGACCTCGGCGGCTGATTACGTTCGCCGTCTGCGGATACCGCCGAGATGCCCGGGAGCACGTGATGCTGGGATTCAGCCAGATGATCCGCCCTCGTGCATCGGTCGCGGCCAGCGCGCCCGGTGACGGGGGCGCCGACGGACACGACCAGCCCGCCACCGGGCGGCGGCAGGCAGATTCGCCATGGGTTATCCGGCCAGCCCGATGACCATCCGCATCCGGTCCCGCCGAGTTAGCCGCCGGGGCCCAGACCTCCGCCCGAACGCGGGTCGTCAAGAAAGCCCGTGCTTACCGTGGATCTCAGCATCCGCGACTTCGACGGCCAGGCAGTTATCGCCTTGCGCGGTCAGCTCAGCCTGGCGGAAAGCCCGGGCTTCGCGTCCCGCCTGATCGCGACCGTGACGGCCTCCGGGCCATCCGTCATCGTGGACCTGGCGGGCCTGGACGGCATCGGCTACAGCGGTTTGTCGGTGCTGCTGAGCCTCAGGAAATGGACCCGGCAAGGCGGTGGCGACCTGCCTCTGGCCGCTCCGCAGCAGCCGGTACGCCACCTTCTGGAAGCTACGGGCCTGGTCGATGTCTTCTCGGTTTACCCCAGTGTCGAGGAGGCGGCGGAAAGCGTGAGACAAGCCCGGGCATGGTCCACGGCTGCGCCCGCGCCGCTCCATGCGGTCACGGTTACCGGAGCTGGCCACCGGCGGCCGGCGGCCCACGACGCCCGCCACTGCCTGGTCCGGCTACGACGCAGGCGCGGAGCGGGCCGGCCTCAGCGAGGTGCGCGCGATGCCTGCACGAGGCGGCCACCGGGATGGACAAGCACCGCCCACCCTGACTGATCAGGTGGTCCCGGGCAGGCATGCATCGTCGCCGTGGCGGCGGCCTGACTCACACGACTACGAAAACGTCATCTTGCTCGCAAGCGCACGGTTACGTATCTCCCGCCCTGGACCCCGGCGGTTCTCATCCGGCCTTTGCGAACCGAGGTTGACATGGCGGCAATTCCTTCAGGAACAGTATCCGTCGCGGAAGCTGGACTGCTCTCCCTCGTCCCGTCAGCCCCGGTGCCCGGGGAGCTGGCCGAGCTGGACGACGGGACGCTGCTGGATATCATGCGGTTGTCGCCGCGAGCCAGCGACCGGCGGGCGGCGGCGTGCGAGCTGCTGGTCAGCCGTCACCAGGACCTGGTCAGGTCCTGCGTGCGACGCTATATCAACAGCGCCGAGCCGACGGAAGACCTGATGCAGGTGGGGTACGTCGGCCTGCTGAAGGCGATCAGCAATTTCGATCCGGCCTTCTGCCGCAGCCTGGCGACCTATGCGCGGCCGTGCATCAGCGGCGAGCTCAAGCGGTATTTCCGCGACAAGCGCTGGCAGGTCCATGTGAAGCGCCCGGTGCAGGAACTGGTCCTGGAGGTCCGCGAGGCGACCTGGCGGCTAGCCCAGGAGCTCGGCCGTATGCCGACCGATTCCGACCTGACCCGGAACCTGGGAATCAGCGGGGATGACCTGCGGCACGCCCAGCGGGCCGACGTGGCCTTCCAGTCGCACTCACTGGACGCCCCGATGGTCAGCCAGCGGGGCATGAGCACACTGGCTGATTCCCTCGGCGCGGAGGATCCGGGGCTGGAGCACATGCTCAGCATGCGAGCGGTCGCCACGCACTGGAGCGAGCTGCCCCGGCGTGAACAGGAGATCTTGCTGATGCGCTTTCGCGGCAGCATGACGCAGGCGCAGATCGGCCAGCGCCTCTGCATCTCCCAGATGCAGGTTTCCCGCCTGATTGCCCATTCGCTCGGCTATCTTCGCTCGCACCTGCTCGACCTGGAGGACACGCGTCCGATCGGCGGTCCCGCGGCAGCGCCGCCGTCAGGGAACATGAAGGTGCGGTTACGCCATTCAGTAACGCTGACACCGTAGATCTACACTAGGAGGTAATTTCGGCCCCGCCGCACGGGAGAAGGTGCTGTCGCGATGACCCGACCGCCAGCCGGCCACACCACCCAGGAGGCTGGCGCGCGCCGGGATGGCAAGATCACCCGCGACCTGGTATTGACCACCGCGCTAGAGATCATCGACCGGGACGGGACCGATGGCTTGTCCATGCGCCGCCTCGCCCGCGCCCTGGACCGCGATCCGATGATTTTGTACCGGCACGCGCCCAACAAGGCAGCGCTGCTGGATGGCGTCGCCGAGACTGTGCTCGCCCAGCTCAGGGTCGACCCCGCCGCCACCGACTGGGTCGGCCAGCTCCGCGCCGTCGCCCGCGACTTCCGCGCGCTGGCACTGGCCCACCCGCACGTGGTGTCGCTGCTGGTCACCCGGCCCCTGGCCACACCGCTCGCGCTGCGTCCCCCGGGCACCCTGCGTCCGCTCGAAGACATCCTCGCACTGCTCACCCGGGCTGGCTTCAACGGTCCCGACGCCTTGCACATCTACCGGGCCCTGTTCGGCTTCCTGCATGGCCACGTGCTTAACGAGCTGCAAGAGCTCGTCGACAACCCAGACGAGACCGACGACCTGCTGCGGCTGGGCCTGCACCGGCTGCCGATCGGTGAATTTCCCCTGCTCCGCAGCCTCGCCTCGGTCCTGGCCGACTACGACGGCGCCGCCGAACTCGAACGCGGCCTCGACATCCTCCTGACGGGCCTGGCCAGCACCCTGCCCTCGCCGGGCGGGGCGCGGCCCGCTCGCTAGAAGCCGTCAACGACGGTCTCTAGCGCTATAGATCTTCAGTGTAGATCTACAGCTATTGACATTCGGGTCAGCCTGGACGATAACTAGGACTCTGCACTGAACTGCAGCCACGTCGAGACCCCGCGGGCTCATCGGGAAATCCCTTCCCAATGGCATCAGGAGTCACGACCATGATCATCGTCATCAGGCTGCTCGCCGTGACCGCCGCGACCATCGTCACGCGGACGGGCGACACGATCGGAAACGTCCGTACGTCACGTGGGTGCTCTCCGGTGAGTTCCGGACGATGGCGGTATCTCAAGTCCCACAGGCCTCATGCGTCTCGAGTGTCCCGCGGCAGACGTGGCCTGAACCGGGCCGATGTTCCATCGTCCCGGCGTGAACACCGGCGTAAGCCGGGTGGATGTTCCATCGACTCGGTCCTGACCGGGACGCTACCGCCGGCCTCACTTCACAAGAGCCACACCCACGTCATGTCGTGCCGCCCCGGTCTACAGGGAGAGAATCCCGGCGAGAAGGAAAGATCATGAAGTCACGAACTGCCGCCGCCGCAGCCATTCCGCTGATCTTGGGCCTGCTGGCCGCGTGCGGCGGCGGAGGCGGCGTCTCGGCTAGCGCTGCGGCTGACGCCCACGGCCCGATCAGCATCTGGTATTCCAACAACGCCCAGGAGGTCGCCTGGGGCGAGCAGATGGTCGCTTCGTGGAACAAGCTCCACCCGGGTGAGAAGGTCACCGGGCAGCAGATCCCCGCGGCCCAGTCGTCGGAGGAGGTCATCGGCGCGGCCATCACGGCGGGCAGCGAACCGTGCCTGATCTACAACACCGCGCCCGCGGCGGTGCCGACCTTCCAGCAGCAGGGCGGACTGGTGTCGCTCAGCAGCTTCCCCGGCGGCGCCAGCTACATCGAGGCGCGCACCGGGCCCGGCGCCAGCGTGTACAAGTCCCCGGACGGCAGCTACTACCAGATGCCGTGGAAGTCGAACCCGGTCATGATCTTCTACAACAAGAAGATATTCGCCAAGGCCGGCATCAGTACCACCAACCCGCCGCTGAGCACCTACAGCGAGTTCCTGGCCACCGCCAAGAAGCTGGTGTCCTCGGGAGCGTCGAAGTACGCCATCTACCCGGCGCCGTCGAGTGAGTTCTTCCAGTCCTGGTACGACTTCTACCCGATGTACGCGGCCGAGAGCGGCGGAAAGGAACTGGTCCAGAACGGGAAGGCGACATTCAACGACGCGGCCGGCCAGGCGGTCGCCGCGTTCTGGCAGCAGATGTACGCCCAGAAACTGGCGGGCACGGGGACCTACACCAACGACCCGTTCGCGGCGGGCACGGCGGCGATGGCCATCGTCGGGCCGTGGGCCATCGCCAGCTATCAGGGCAAGGTCGACTGGGGCGTGGTGCCGGTGCCGACCACGGCGGGCAGCCACGGGGACCAGGTCCCGACCTTCAGTGATGCCAAGAACGTCGCCATGTACGCCTCGTGCAAGAACCGCGGGACCGCATGGGACTTCCTGAAGTTCTCGACCAGCACCGCCGAGGACGGCAAGTTGCTGAGCATGACCGGGCAGATGCCGATGCGGCAGGGCATCCAGCAGCTGTACGCGTCCTATTTCACGGCGAATCCGTCTTACAAGGAATTCGCGGCGGAGGCGGCGCACGTGATCGAGGTTCCCAACGTGGCTAACTCGATCCAGGACTGGCAGGTCTTCCGCGATGCCTGGTCGAAGTCGGTCATCTTCGCCCAGCAGGGCCCCGACACGGCGCTGGCCGGCGCCGCCGCGAAGATCAACCAGCTCGTCGCGGCTGGCGCGACGCAGTGACCGGCACGTCATGACCAGCATCACGCCCTCCCGCCCGGAGTTCCCCCCGCTCGGGGCGGGACGCCGGCCCAGCGTGCGCGCGGCCCGGGCGCAACGGCTCTCGCGCGCCGCGCTCGGCCGCCATCCGATCGGCATGCTCTTTACCGCGCCGTACGCGTTCTTCATCGCGGTGCTGTTCGCCTACCCCCTGGGCCTGGCGGTGTGGATCTCATTTCACCATTACTTCTTCGCCGCGCCCGGCGTGAGCGTGCCCCGGCCGTACGTCGGACTAGCCAACTACGAAGCCGTGCTCGACGACCCCGCGGTCCGTCAGGCGTTCCTCAACATCGCGATCTTCCTGGTCATCAACGTCCCGCTGACGGTGATGCTGTCGCTGCTGCTGGCCACCGCGCTCAACGCGGTGATCCCGTTCCGCGCCCTCTTCCGTACCAGTTTCTTCGTGCCTTACGTGACGGCCAGCGTGGCAACGGTCGGGGTGTGGCTGTTCATGTTCAGCCCGGGCGGGATTGCCAGCAACGTGCTCGGGCCGCTGGCGCCTAAGCCATCCTGGCTGATCAACCAGCACTGGGCGATGCCGTCCATTGCGATATACGTCACCTGGAAAGGGCTCGGCATCTTCATCCTGCTGTACCTGGCCGCGCTGCAGGCCGTGCCGAAGGAGCTCTACGAGGCCGCCCAGGTGGACGGCGCGTCGTGGTGGCGCAGATTCCGGTCAGTGACCGTCCCCGGCGTCCGGCAGGTGACAACGCTCGTCACCCTGCTGGCGGTCATTACCGGCGCGAACCTGTTCACCGAGCCCTACCTGCTGACCGGCGGGGGCGGCCCGAACGGCAAGTCCACCTCGCCGGTGCTGCAGATCTACCAGACCGGCATCGAGCAGAACCACCCCGACTTCGCCTCGGCCCTGGGGGTCATCCTCGTCGCCGGGGTGCTCCTGATCGTCGGCATCCAGCAGCTCGCGCAGAGGCGGCAGGCATGACCCAGACCGTTCCCGCCGGGCCCGAGGTTTCCGCCGCACCGGCCGCCGCATCCGGCGATGCCCCGGCGCTAGAACCGCGCGTCCCGCGTGCGTGGTGGCGCCTGATCGTGCTGCTCATCGGGGCTCTGGTGTTCCTGTTCCCCTTCTACTACATGATCGTCGGATCGCTGCAGAAGACCGCGAACACCTCACTGGGCGGTGTCCTGCCCAACCCAGCCAACATCACCCTGCGCAACTACGCCCAGATCAACGCGGCCCTGAGCCTGGGCAAGGCGCTCCTCAACTCCGCCATCTTCACCGGCGGCGTCCTGCTCGGCACCCTCGTGTTCGGCGTACTGGCCGGTTACGCCCTGGCGCAACTGCGCTTCCGCGGCCGCGGCCTGGTGTTCGCCTTCATGCTGCTGCTGCTGATGGTTCCGTTCCAGCTGCTGATCATCCCGCTGTACGTGCTCATCGTGAGGAACTACGGCCTGGGCGACTCCTACCTCGGGATGATCGCGCCGTTCGCGATCAACTCCACCGCCGTCTTCATCTTCCGCCAGTTCTTCCTGGGGCTGCCGAAAGAGCTGTTCGACGCGGCCCGGATCGACGGCGCGAGCGAGTTGCGCCTCCTGACCCGCGTAGCGCTCCCGCTCGTCCGCCCCGCGGTGCTGACCGCGATGCTGCTGACCTTCATCGGGCCGTGGAACGAGTTCCTGTGGCCGCTCCTGATCACCAAGCAGCAGAGCATGCAGCCACTCACGGTCGCCCTGGCCAACTACATCAGCACCGTATCGGGGGTCGCGGCGAATCCGTACGGCGCGATCATGGCCGGGGCGGTCGTCCTGGCCTTGCCGGTAGTCGTGCTGGTGATCGTATTCCAGCGGCACTTCGTGTCCGTCAATATCGGCTCCGCCCTGAAAGGCTGACGGTGACGCGTACCGTCGCGACACAGGTGCCCTACCGGCTGACCCGCCTGGGCGTGCTCATGTCCGCCGAGCCGGGGGCGGCGTTCGAGGCGGAAGGGGTCCTCAACCCGGCCAGCGGACGCAGCCCGGACGGCAAGCTGTGGCTGCTGCCGCGTATGGTGGCCGCCGGAAACGTGTCGAGGGTCGGCATCGCCGAGATCTTGGTGCGGTCGGGCCAGCCGGCCGGCGTGCGGCGCGACGGCGTTGTCCTCGCCCCCGATGCGGGCTGGGAGCGGGCCCGCGACCACGCCGGGGTCGAAGACCCGCGCACGACCTGGATCGCGAGTCTCGGCGTGCATGTCATGAGCTACGTGGCCTTCGGACCGCTGGGGCCGAAGCCAGCACTGGCCGTCTCCGGCGACCTGCGCCGCTGGCGCCGCCTGGGTCCCGTGCACTTCGAGTACCAGCCGGAGCTGGATGCCGACCTGAACCTGTTCACGAATAAGGACGTCGTTTTCTTTCCCGAAGCGGTTCCCGGCCCCGACGGCCGGCTCTCGTACGCCATGCTGCACCGCCCGACGTGGGACTTCGAAGCGATCACCGGCGGCGGTGACGTATTCCTGCCGGCCGGCGTCAGCGACCCGCGACCGGGAATCTGGATCTCCTACGCGCCGGCCGACGCGGTACTCAAGGACGTGCAGGCGCTCGCCCATGTCCGGTCGCACCGGCTCGTCGCACTGCCCGAGTACGGCTATGAGGCGGTCAAGATCGGTGCGGGACCGCCGCCGCTGCGTGTCAGCGAGGGGTGGCTGCTCATCCATCACGGCGTCTCGGGAGCGCTGGCCCCGGGCTGGGGTCCGCAGCGCGACGCGCGGTACAGCGCCGGGGCGATGCTGCTCGACCCGGATGATCCCGGCACCGTCCTGGCCCGCAGCCCCAGCCCGCTGCTCGAGCCGCTGACATCATCAGAACGCGAAGGCATCGCACCCAACGTGGTGTTCCCGACGGCCATCGAGGAGATCGCCGGACAGCTGTTCGTCTTCTACGGAATGGCCGACTCCAGCATCGGCGTCGCCCGCCTAGAAAACCTGGAGGCATCATGAGCCGCCGACTGACCGCTGCCATGGGGCTGCTGATCACCGCGAGCATGATCGGGATTCCGGCCGCCGCGGCCGCCTCGCCCGGACAGCAGCTGCGGGCAGTCGCATCCGGGCCGCTGACCAACCTGGCGCACCTGGACTTCCTCACCGCCGCCGTCACGCCACCACCCCAACCCGGGCACACCACCTACCAGCTCGGCAGCGAGCCCTCGGTGGGAATGCTGTGGGTCTACGCCAACTACCTGGCCGCCGGTAGCTACCAGGTCACCGGGGGCGGCGCCTACGACGCCGCGAACAACACCTACGGGCAGGGCGCCTATGACGCCGACGACATCTCCCGCGCCGCGGTCGTCTACTTGCGGCACTGGGTGCAGTTCGGCGACCAGCACAGCCGCGACCAGGCCTACCAGCTGCTGCGCGGGCTGACCTACCTGCAGACCGTATCCGGGCCGAAGGCCGGCAACGTCGTGCTCTGGATGCAGCCCGACGGCACCCTCACCCCCACGCCCGCTCCCCCCGACGCGCCGAACCCCTCCGACTCGGGCGCCTCGTACTGGCTGGCCCGTACTATCTGGGCCCTCGGCGAGGGCTACGCCGACTTCCGCGGCACCGACCCGGCCTTCTCCGACTTCCTCAGGCAGCGCCTGGACCTGGCCGTCGGGGCACTCGACCGGGAGGTGCTGACCAGCTACGGTCAGTACCAGCTCTCGAACGGCCTGCGCGTGCCGGCGTGGCTGATCACCGGCAACGCCGATGCCAGTTCGGAAGCCGTGCTCGGCCTGGCCGCCTACGTCCAGGCGGGTGGCGGCACCGCCGCCCGCAGGGCGCTCGCCCAGCTGGCCGAGGGCATCGCCGACATGGGTTCGGGCACCGCAAGCACCTGGCCGTACGGGGCGATCCTCCCCGCGACGACCTCGCGCTCGCAGTGGCATCCCTGGGCCGCACAGATGCCCGCCGCCCTGGCCGGCGCCGCCACCGCGCTCCACCAGCCAGGCCTGCTGGGCGCCGCCGTCGCCGACACGGCCGTCTTCACCCCGCACCTGCTGACCGCCACCGGACCAGACAACCTGTGGGGGCCCGCGCCGGTCGACAGCTCGCAGATCGCCTACGGCGCCGGCGCCCGCGTACTGGCGCTGCTGGCCGTGGCGACGGCCACGCGGTCGGCCGGCCTGCGGCAGCTCGCGGGCATCGCGGCCGGCTGGTTCTTCGGCCAGAACCCAGCCGCCGTCGCCACCTACAACCCGGCCACCGGAGCCACCGACGACGGGATCAACGCGAACGGTACGGTGAATCTCAACTCCGGCGCCGAGTCCACCATCTTCGGGCTGCTCGCCATGGAGGCACTCGACGCCGATCCCGGGGTCGCGGCGATCGCCCTGGCCTCCGCCCACGTGCAAGCCCGGGACGGCCAGCAAACGATCGAAGCCGAGGCGGCCAGCCTGACCGGGCCTGCCGTGGTCAGGCCGGCCAGCCCGGTCAATACGGGCGAGTCGCAGTGGAGCGGCGGCGCCTACGTCCAGCTGGCCACGGGCAGCACGCTGTCCTGGTCCATCCCCGCCAGCCGCCAGCCCCGCCTCGTGCAGGCCATCGTCAACCGCGTTCCCGGACCTGGCGCGGTCAGCGACTTCGCGGCGGGCGCCCAGGATCTCGGCGCCGCCCGGTACGGCGGCGGTGGCGGCCAGGGCGTCTCGCCCGCCGCGGCCGCGCTGCTCCCGGTCACGCTGCCCGGAATCCTGCCCGCGACCTCGACCCGGCTGACCGCCAGCACGCGGGGCGGCCGGGGACAGCTCGACGCGGTCCTGCTCACCCCGCTGATCGCGATCCTGATCACCACGGGCAACGGGCACAGCGTCGCCCTGCTCAACAGCGAGGCTGGCACGCTAGACGCCCGCACGCTCAGCCTGCCAGGAACCGGCCGGACCGTCGCCGCGAGCTACGACGATCAGGGACGCCTGTGGCGCGTCACCACCAGCACCGGGGCGGCCATCACCGTGCCGGTATCCCCCGGCGGATTCACCATCGCACAGCGCTAGACCCCAGGCCCACGCCGGCGCGACCTGCACGTCTGCGACCCCTTCCCCTGGGCCCGGGCCGGCCCGGGCCCGCAGGGACCGCCGCTGCCGGTTTACAGCTGGGTGGTGACGGCCTTGACCTCGGTGTAGGCATGAAGCGCCTCGCGGCCCATCTCGCGGCCCCAGCCGGACTGCTTGTACCCGCCGAACGGCAGGGCCGCGTCGAACACGTTGTAGCAGTTGATCCACACGGTGCCGGCCCGGAGTTTCTTGGCCAGGGCGTGGGCCTTTCCGATGTCCTTGGTCCAGATGCCCGCCCCCAGACCGTACTCGGAGTCGTTGGCGACTGCGGCGATCTCATCCAGGTCGCTGAACGGGGCGGCGACCAGGACCGGGCCGAAGATCTCCTCGCGGACGACCTTCATCTCCGGACGGGTATCGGTCAGCACGGTGGGCTCGACGAAGTAGCCGCGGTCGCCGAACCTCCCGCCGCCGGCCAGAGCGGTGGCCCCGTCGGCCTGGCCGGACTCCAGGAAGCCGGTTACCCGGCGGAACTGCTCGTCGGAGACCAGCGGGCCCATCTGCGTCCCGGGTTCCATCCCCGGTCCCATCTTGATCGACTTGGCGATCTCCGCGACGCCGTCGACGACTTCGTCGAACCGGTCGCGCTGGACATACAGCCGTGCAGCCGGCCACGCAGCACTGGCCGTGGTTGAAGAAGATCGCATTCGCGGCGCCCTGGATGGCGTCGGGCCCGGCGTCGTCGAACACGATGTTGGGGCTCTTGCCGCCGAGCTCCAGGGTCAGCTTCTTCAGGTTGCTGGCCCCCGCGGCCGCGACGATCAGCTTGCCCACCTCGGTGGAACCGGTGAACGCCACCTTGTCCACGTCGTTGTGGGCGGCCAGGGCCGCTCCGGCGGTCTCGCCGAAGCCGGGTACCACGTTCACCACCCCGTCCGGTACGCCAGCCTCGGCCATGAGCCCGGCCAGTCGCAGCGCGGACAGCGGAGTCTGCTCGGCGGGCTTGAGGACCACGCAGTTGCCGGTGGCAAGCGCCGGGCCGAGCTTCCACGCCGCCATCAGCAGCGGGAAGTTCCACGGGATGATCTGCCCGACCACGCCGAGCGGCTCGCGCAGCGTGTAGGAGTGGAAGTTGGCGCCCGGCATGTACGGCACCGAGATGTCGATCGTGCTGCCCTCGATCTTGGTCGCCCACCCGGCCATGTAGTGGAACAAGTCCGCGGCCAGCGGCACGTCGGCGGCCTGCGCCACGGCGAAGGGCTTGCCGTTGTCCAGCGACTCGAGCTGGGCTAGCTCGTCGGCGTGCTCGAGGATCAGGTCACCGATCCGCCAGATGATCCGTCCCCGCTCCGACGGGGTCATCCGGCTCCACGGACCCTCGTCGAACGCCCGGCGCGCCGCCCGCACGGCCCGGTCGATGTCCTCGGCGCCGCCCTCGGCGACCCGGGCGAGCGTCTCGCCGGTGGCGGGGTTGGGCGTCTCGAACGTCTGGCCCGACGCCGCGTCGCACCATTGCCCGTTGATGAACAGCTGGCGCGGGGAGGCGATGAAGGCCTCGACGTCGCGATCAAGGGTCATGGTCATGAAATGGTCATCTCCCTCGGCTGCGCGGCAAAGACAACCGCCCGATAGCGGCCGGTCAGCGCCTACGCAGTGTCTACATTGTAGACATACGTCGTAAATCTACAGTGTCGACGCAGACATATCAACTGCGCCAGCCGAGTCCGGATCGGGCGCTCGCCAATGAGCGAGCGGGGCGGGCGCTCGCCAATGAGCGAGCGGGGCGGGCGTTCGCCGCTCCTCGGTCAAGTCCGCCGCACGGGTCAGCGGCGGCTAGTCCACCGGGGCCCGGTCAAGGACCACGCAGACTCCCACGCGGTCAGCCGCCGCCGGTCGAGTGCGAGCCGGGCCAGCACATAGCAGACGAGCACCGCCACCGCGGCACCTCCCGCCACCGTGACACCGAGTACCAGCGCGTCAACGACCATGGCGACCTGGCCGACCGGAGGCGCGGCCGGCCAGCCGGAACGATCCAGCCAGATCGGAACCCGGGCACCCGCCGCCGCACCCATGATGGCGGGCGTGGACACGGTGGTCAGCAGGCCGGATCGCAGGCCTCCCTCGCGGTCGCGCCAGCTCGCCTCGGCCTGCCCGACGCGAGCCGGGCCGTAAAGCGGCCCGGCCTGGATCAGCACGGCCGCAGCCGGGCGCAGGCCGGCCGATGCCGCGCGCTGCGACTGATACGTGTGCGCGCCGAGGACGGCCGCCACGGCCACGGCCACGAAGAGGGCGGCGGACAACATCATCAGGATCGCGCCCTCGATCCTGTCGACGGGCCGCCTGAGCGCGTTCCGGCCGGCCAGCCATCGCACCAGCCGGGACATCCGGCGCGTCGCCCCGCGGGCCTTGGCATCCATGATCATCGCCGCGCGGCGGATAGCCGCACGTGGTCATGACGGGCGGCTGGGAGACGGCCAGGGCGATCAGCGCCCGGGATCGGATCTGGTGCGGAGGATCGCATGGCGGGACTCCTGGAAGGCACATCGCGGCTGGGCTGGTCGATGTGCCGCCGGGGTCCGGAGCGGCGGATGACGGGCAGGAGCCGCGTCGTAATCGCGCCAGGAGCCCGGGCTTTTCATAACCAGAATAACCTCACAAGCCTGTGACAACGGCCGGTGGCGCCCCAGTCCGGCCGCATAACCCGGCGGGCCGATCATTACGCCGAACGGGTCGTGGTGACCGCCCTTGGCCAGTGCTGTCACCACGACCCGTTGCGAACCTGAGATCAGACCTGGCTGGCCGGCGCGGCGGCGGGGACCGGGGTCCGTCCGCTGGCGGGGTGGCCGCCGAGGATCTCGGCGCCCGGGGAGGTGCGGCGGGCGTGCGCCAGGCCCAGGCCGCTGAGGATCAGCATGACGGCGGCGGCGATGAAGGCGGCGATCGCGGCGATGCCGGCGATCATGCCCATGGTCCCGAAGGCGTAGGCGTTGAGCAGCAGGCCGCGCAGGGTCTCGCCCTTGAACACGGTGGCGACCTGGGCCGCCAGGGCGGCGTTCTTGGGCTGCGCGATGGCCTCGGCTGACAGCTGCGCGTAGGTCTTGCCGCCGCCGATCGCCGTGAGGTGGCTGGCGATGAAGTGGTCGGCGTAGACCTCGGCCTGGGCGCCGGTGGTCAGCTGCTGGCCGCCGTACTGGCGCATCGCGGCGAATTCGGGGGCGGCGACGGCCTTGCTGTTCGCGGCCGGGAAGTAGATCTGCTGGGCGGCGAGCTGGGTGTGGACTTCGCCGCCGATGAAGCTATGGGCCCAGAGCAGCAGCGCCCCGGAAGCGATCAGCGTGACCGCGAGGAACAATCCCGCGGTGGCCATCAAGATGTCGAAAGTTATGCGTCTCATTGGGGCTCTCCTCGATGTAAGCGATAGGTGCGGGTACGGGCCGGCTGCCTGGGCGTCAGCTCGCGGCGCTTCCGTTGGCGGTGGTGGCGGGCGGCGGAAGGGGCCCGGCCACGGTCAGCGGCAGCGGGCTGGCGGCGGCCTGCTCGCGGGCCAGGAAGGAGCCGAGCTCGGCGATGGTGGTCATCAGCGGCGCCGGGAACACGACCGTGGTGTTCTTGTCCACGCCGATCTCGACCAGGCTCTGCAGGTTCCGCAGCTGCAGCGCGAGCGGGTGGGCCATCATGATGTCGGAGGCCTGGCCCAGCGCGGCGGCGGCCAGGGACTCCCCCTCGGCGTTGATGATCTTGGCGCGCTTCTCCCGCTCGGCCTCGGCCTGCCGGGCCATCGCCCGCTTCATGCTGTCGGGCAGCTGGATATCCTTCAGCTCCACCAGGGTGACCTCCACGCCCCACTCGACCGTGGTGACGTCGAGGATCTTGCGGATGTCCAGGTTGATCGCGTCGGTCTCCGATAGCGTCTGGTCCAGGCTGTGCTGGCCGACGACCTTCCGCAGCGTGGTCTGGGCGATCTGGTCGATGGCCGCGCGGACGTTCTCGATCGCCACGACCGACTTGACCGCGTCGACCACCCGGAAGTAAGCGACCGCCGACACGTCGACGCTGACGTTGTCCCGGGTGATGATGCCCTGGGACTGGATCGGCATCGTGACGATCCGCAGCGACACCCGGTGCAGCACGTCGATGAACGGGACGATGAGCCGGAAGCCGGGATTCCGCGGGCCGCGCACCCGGCCCAGCCGGAACAGCACCCCCTGCTCGTACTGCTTCACGATCCTCGCCGACAAGGCCATCCCCAGCAGGAGCAGCGCGACGACGGCGACCACGACGATAACGACGATCTTCATAGTGATCCTTCTTGGCTGTCCGGCGGTACGTGATCCCGCACGGCATATTGGCGAGCAATGCCGCGGCCAGGCCGGCGGCGAAATGAAAATGATGCGCACCGCCGCCTGTCACTTTGGCCAGAGCGCGGCGGACAAGAATTCCTCGCGGGCTCACCGGCCATCGGCGCCCGGTACCTGGCAGGTACTACCCGTATAACGAAAAAATCCGGGCCCTGCCCTGCACCGCGAATTTAGGCGGGTGCAGCTGCCGGGGTCCGGAGCAATACTTTGATATTACTACACTTTCCCTGGATTCCCGAATTTGGGATCGTGCTGGTGCGGTCCGGTCACGCAGGTGAGGACGAGGCCTTGTGATCTTCTGCCCGGGGATAGCGTATTAGCTGGCAGGCCTGCGCCGAGTCCGAAAAAGATCCATGCGCTGATGCCCATAACCGACTGCTCGTCATTGGCAAAATTGACGTGCGGGCAGCCGGGTCCGGCGCGACACGGCGCGGTGGGAGAATAACTCCGGCAAGGTCTTGCTCTTTTCTGGGCCGCCGCGCCTTTTACGGCTACCCGGCGACGGCGCTGGTGTCCACCGGCGGCGTCAGTGAGCGTCAGGCCGCGATCGGCCTGACGCAGACCTGGCCCCTAAAAAGGCAGCTCCGGAATAGGACGGGGGCAGATGCTGGGCGTAGAGTGCGTCGTGAGAGCTGGTGAACTCGCCGCCGGGCCGGGACCCCGCCTTGCTGCTGAAGCAGGAAGGCACTCTATGTTCAGTATGGAACTGAGTACCCGTGAACGGGACAGTCAGGTCGTCGTCACGCTGGACGGGGAGCACGCCCGGCGGGTGGCCGCGCCGCTGCGGCGCCCCCGCAGGACGCGCTGGCCGCCTGCCCTCATGCGGCCGGGGACGCCACCTGGCTGCGGGGATGACAGGTAGCCGGCCGGCCAGGGTCTGGGGACTGGTCGCCGGGCAGGCGGCCCGCCGCGGCGGGCGGGTCTCGGCTGGCGATGCGTGCGCGGCAGCCGTGGCGGCGGTTGAGGTCAGCGGGGCGTGGCTGATCGCCGGGGACGGTACCGAGGCTGGTCACCTGGTGCGGGCAACGGATGAGGTCAGCGAACTCCTCGCCGAGCTCGAGCTGACGCTGGGGGAGGGCCCGGGCCGGGACGCGGCTGCCGCTGGCGGGCCGGCGCTGGCCTCGGATCTGGGCGATGAGGACGCTGAGCAGCGCTGGCCGGTGTTCGCCGCGGCGGCCTGCGCGGCCGGGGCGGGGGCCGTTTTCGCGTTCCCGTTGCAGGTAGGGGCGATCCGTGCCGGGGTGATGGGACTGTACCGGGAGCGCCCCGGGCCGCTGAGCGCTTTCCAGCTGGGTGACGCGCTGGTCTTCGCCAGTACCGCGACGCTGCTGCTGCTGGAGTCCGGGCACCAGACGGCCGGAGAGGCCGAGTCTGGCCCGAGGGCCCTGCCTCCTGACCTGGCCGGGTACCGGGCCGAGGTCGACCAGGCCACCGGGATGCTGACCGAGCAGCTCGGTGTCGGCATCGCGGAGGCATTTATCCGGCTGCGCGCGTACGCCTACGTCAATGACCTGCGGCTGACCGACGTCGCCCGCGACATCGTGGGCCGCCGCCTGCGGCTCCAGCGTGACCCGGATCTCGCCGCGGAGGGTGACGGATGAAGCACCGGCCCGGGCTGCGAGCCAGGGTCAGCTGCCGTCCGGGTAGCCGCCGCGGTGCAGGACCATCGGATAGTGCGGGAGGGTGACCGGAGGCCGGACCTTGGCCCGCCAGTTGTCCGGGTACGGCTCCAGTCCGCCGAACAGCGCCGGCTTGCCGCCGGGCGCGGCGGTCAGCGGCTCGAACGAGGCGCGGAGGGCGGTGATCGCATCCGGGGTGAAGCGCTCGCACCAGCGCTGCTCGATCGTGCGGACGAGGTCGTGGTAGCGGTGCTGGGCACGCAGGCCCCGCGGGGTGAGACTGACGACCTGGCCGCGGCGGGCGCCCGGATCGGGTTCCCCGGCCGCCAGACGCGCCCGGATCAGGACGCCCGTCGCCCAGTCGGTGCCGGCCCGGGCCAGGCCAGTCAGGGCGGGGAGGTCACGGGGCCGCGTCCCGTCCGGCCCGAGGACGCGCAGCACGCTGGCGTCGGCCGCCAGCGACTGCCGCGCCTCGCGCTCGTACTCCGCCGCGAAGGACAGCAGCACCCGGGAGAGCAGCGCCGGCAGCGGCAGGCCAGCCGGATCGGCCGGGTCCGGCCTCGGCGGCAGGTCGCGGACCTGGCTGAGCAGGGCCGCGCCGACGATCGGCAGGCAATCCGGCAGCCCGGGATCAAGCCGGCGGACCAGCGTGAGGAGGGAATCTCGCAGCCGGCCCGCCTGGCTCGCTCCGAAGCGGTCCCGCCAGCGCTGCTCGACCAGGCCGGCCAGCGGCGCCCAGACCTCACGCGCCCGCAACCCGGCCGCGGTGGCACGCAGCACGGCGTGCCGGCCCGGATGACCGTGGTGGATCTTCCTGGCGGTGCCGTCAATGGTGATGTAGCCCCAGCGCCGCATGCCGTCCAGGTTGGTTCCGGTGCGGGCGCGGGCTTCGAGCTCAGCGACGGTCAGGGGCTCCTCGGTGACGTGACGCATGCAGTTCTCGTACATGACCAGCGACGCCAGCCAGACCCCGCCACCCCGCCCGGACGGGCCGTAGTCGGTGGTGTGATGCGGGAAGCGGTGCTCAGCCTCGTTGTCGAACTCGATCGTGAACGCGACGAGCGCCTGGGACAGCAGGGCCGGCAGCGGCAGGGGCCCGTCCTGGGGCGGCTGGGATGGCCGAGGCGCGGCTGGCTTCGGTGACGCGGAGGGCCGGATCCGCCGGGCGGATCGCGGGCTGGAGGCAGCCGCGGGATCGGAAGCAGCCGCGGGACCAGGGCCGGACCGGGGACCAGCCGTCGCGGTGAGCAGCCCAGCCGAGCGGACGCGATCGCCCCGGGCGGCGGCCGCCCCGTGGCCGGCGCTCTCCTGGCCGGGGTCCGCGGCCCGCCAGCCGGTCCGCGCGAGCAGGTCCTCGGCCTGGCCGGCCATGAACGTGGACCTGACCGGCTCCCCCATCGCGGCGACCGCGGCCTCGAAGCGGGCCCGGCTCGCGTCGGCCGGGCGGGACACGGCCGCGCTGATGACCAGTTCGCTGCCGGGCGCGGCGACCTGGCGGAGCTGGTCCAGGACGTTCTCCAGGACGGCGGGCTCGAGGTAGACGGCCACCCCTTCGAGCAGGAACAAGCTGGGCACGTCCGGGTCGAGCCCGGCCTCGCGCAGCCGCGCCGCCACCGGGTCCCGGGTGAAGTCGGCGGCGACGAACCGCACCTCCGCCGCGTCGATGCCGAGCCGCTTCAGCCGGGCGAGCTTGTCCCGCTGGGTCGCGGGGTGGTCGACCTCGAACCACCGGACCCCCGGCTTGGCGTAGCGCAGCGAGCGTCCGTCGTAGCCGGCCGCGCCGACCACGATCTGCCGCACGCCGCGGTCGATGGCGCTGGTCACGCTGCGGTCGAAGAACGACGTGCGTGCCTCGAGGTAGTCGTGCATCCGGCTCGCGCCGACGGTGAGGCCGTCCACGACGTCGGTGGCCAGCGCCTCGTCGGCGGCGGGATCACCGTAGTCCGTGGTGACCCGGGCGAACCCGAGGCGGTGCGCCGCGACCCGCCGGGCGGTAGCGGAAGGACCCCCGTCTTCCATATCGGCCTATTCTGTCACGGCGCTACTGTGGCCAGCATGGCGACAGATTCCGTGCACCGCAGCGTCGGGCTCGAGCGCATCGAGAACGGCATATTCCTCGTCACGAACGACCGCGGCGGCCAGCTCCGCATCAGCAGCGGGGCCAGCGGAAGCACCGACTTCACCCCGGTCGACCTGCTGCTCGCCGGGATCGGCGGCTGTACCGCGATGGACGTCGACGCCCTGACGTCACGCCGGGCCGAACCTGACGCGTTCGAGGTCGCCGTCGACGCGGAGAAGGTGCGCGACGAGGCCGGGAACCACCTGACCGACATCGTGGTGACCTTCCGGGTCAGGTTCCCCGGCGGCGAGGCCGGTGACAAGGCCCGGGCGCTGCTGCCGGACGCGGTCCAGAAATCACACGACCGGCTGTGCACGGTGAGCCGGACAGTGGAGCTCGGCACCCCGATCAGGGAGCGCATCGAGTCCTAGCTGCGCCAGCGGAACCGCCAGAGCGCGAAGGCGGTTCCCGCGGCGGTCCACAGCCCCAGGTCGACCAGGTCCCAGGCGGGGAAGGGCCGTATCGCGTAGGTGTTCTGCAGGATCTCGGCGAGCGACTTGACCGGGAACACCGCGACCAGGCGGGACAGCCAGCCCGGCAGCCCGCTGAAGGTGGGGTCGAAGACGCCGGAGACGATCGCGATCGGCAAGAAGCTGGCGTAGGCGACGGGACCGGCGGATTCCGCGCTGGTGATGAGCGAGCTGATGGCCAGGCCGAGCACGGCGAAGCACACCGTGCCCAGGACCAGGGTGCCGACCAGCGCCAGCAGCTCGGTGGCGCGCGGCGCGGCGCCGAAGGCGAGCCAGCCGCTCAGCCCGGTGGCGGCCGTGAGGAGAATGACGGTGGCCACCGTGCTCGCCAGCAGGCCGCCCAGGTAGGCTCCGGACGGCAGCGGCGTCGTCCTGATCCGCTTGAGCACGCCATCGTGACGCAGCACCGCGACCTTCGACCCCAGGTTCACGTAGGCGGCGACGATCACGCCGAAGGCCAGGATGCCCGGTACGAAAACCGTGGTGTTCTTGATATGCGTGCCCGGCAGGTGCGCGCCGACGTTAGCCGCGCCGATGAGCAGCAAGATCATCAGCGGGAAGGCGAAGGTGAACAGCGCGTACTCGGCGCTGCGCCAGAAGCTGCGCTGCTCGAGCAGGGCCTGCTGGGCGGTGAGCCGAAGCGATCTGGTCACGCGCGATCGCTGCCGTCCTGGCCCGCGCCCGCCCCGGTGAGCTGGAGGTAGGTATCTTCGAGACGGGGCGCGGTCACGGTCAGGCCGTCCAGGTCGCCGAGGCTGTTCTCGGCCGCCCACCCGAGCAGGAGCCGCAAGGTCGTGGCGACGTTGGCGGAATGGCAGACCGACTCCGGGCCGTGCCGCAGCAGGTCGATCCCCGCCGGCGGGGGGACCTGGCCGCGGCGCAGCGCGGACGGCGTGGTGAAGGAGATACGGGTGGACAGTCCAGCCTGGGTCGCGACCTCCTGCGTGGTCCCGGACAGCTCGATGCAGCCCGCCCGCAAGATCGCGATCCGGTCGGCCAGCCGCTCCGCCTCGTCCAGGTAGTGCGTGGTCAGCACGATCGTCTTGCCCAGTCCCCGCAGGTTCTCAATCGCCGCCCAGCACCGGCGGCGGGCCTCCGGGTCGAAACCGGTCGTCGGCTCGTCGAGGAAGATCAGGTCGGGGTCGCCGGCCAGCGCCAGGGCGAAATCCAGGCGGCGCCGCTGGCCGCCGGACAGCTTGCGGACCTGGGTGTTCCGCATATCGGTGAGTTCCACCAGCTCCAGCAGGTCAGCGAGCGGGCGGGGAGCCGGATAGTAGCTCCGCCACACGTTGACGAGCTCGGCCACCCGGGCCTGCCGGGGGAAGCCGCATTCCTGGAGGACCATTCCGGCCCGCTCGCGCAACCTCGTCGGCTGCGCGACCGGGTTCATGTCGAGGACCGTGACCTGGCCTCCCGACGGCGCCCGGAAGCCCTCGAGGATCTCCAGAGTGGTGGTTTTGCCCGCCCCGTTGGGGCCGAGCAGGCAGAATACCTCGCCGTAGCGGACGTCGAAGTCCACGCCATGCAGGACCTCGGTGCCGCCGAAACTCATGCGCAGGCCGCGGACGTGCACGGCGTGGCCGCCCGCGGCCACGGCCCGCGGGCGGTCAACTATGACGCGCGTGTCAGTCATCATCAGAATTATATGTAAATGGGATCGTGTACACGACCAGCCGATCTCGGCAGGAGGAGACCATGAAGCCGGCCGACGTGTCATCGCTGCGGATGCTGCGCCAGGCCCGGGACCGGATCGACCGCGACTTCGCGGAGCGGATCGACATCCCGGCGCTGGCCGCCGGGGCGGGCTACTCGCGCGAGCACTTCATCCGCGCCTTCCGCGCGGCCTACGGCGAGACTCCCGGCCGCTACCGGACCAGGCGGCGGGTCGAGCGGGCCAGCGAGCTGCTCCGCTCGGCCAACCTGACCGTGACCGAGATCTGCCACCTGGTCGGCTTCACCAGCCTGGGGACGTTCAGCGCGCGGTTCGCCGAGCTCACCGGCATCTCCCCCACCGAATACCGGCGCCAGGCGGCCGAACGAGGTGGGCCCGCGCCCATCCCCGGCTGCTTCGTGCTCATGTGGCGTACCGGCCTGCCCGCACCAGGGGAACACATCACTTCCTGAGAAGCGCCCCCCGGGCGGATGACCGTAAGGTCGCAGCATGATCAAAGGAATCTCGATCGTGTCGGTCTGGGTGCTGGACCAGGACGCCGCCAAGGAGTTCTACTCCGCCAAGCTCGGCTTCACCGTGACCAACGACCTCACGATGGACAACGGCATGCGCTGGCTGACCGTCCGGCCGCCCGGCAGCGAGGGCCAGGAACTGTTGCTGATGGACCCGCTGCACTCGATGCTCGACGAGGAGACCGCGCAGCAGGTCCGGGCGCTGGTCGCGAAAGGCGCGCTGTCACCCGGGGTGATGGCGACCTCGGACTGCCAGGGCGACTACGACACGCTGGCCGGACGCGGCGTCGAGTTCACCCAGGCGCCGGCCGAGCGCCCCTACGGGGTCGAGGCCCTCATGCGCGACGACTCGGGCAACTGGTACAGCTTCACCCAGCAGAAGTTCCTGGAGGGTCAGGCCTGAGCCGCGCCGCCAGTTCGGCCTGCGGCGAGCGCAAGCGCGCCGCCAATTCGGCGCTGCGGCGGGCGAAGGCGGCCCAGCCGGGGGCGGACCGCTCGAGGTAACGGCGGGCGGCGGCCGCCGCGCAGGGGCGCTGGCGCCAGCCGGACATCCGGCCGTCGCGGATCTCGAGGCAGACCAGCACGCCGCCGGCCCAGCCGTAGACGTCCGCGTCGGCCTGAGCCCCCAGTTCCCGCTGGTCCCGGGTGACCTTCTGCTCGGCGGTGATCCAGTCCACGGCCTCGAGTTCGGCCTGGAGCCTCGCGGCGAACTCGAAAGCCAGCGCGGCCGCGGCCGCGTCGCGGCGCGCGGTCAGGTCCGCCCGCAGCGCGGCCACCGCGGCCTGGTCCCGGTTCAGCACGGCGGCGATCCCCCGGGCCAGCGCCGGCCCGGGCCGCGGGCGAGGCGCCGCGCACCAGGGCCAGCTCGCGCCCGGTCCCCGCCCGCTGGTCGGCGGCGTGTCCGAGCGGGAGCACCCGGTTCAGCCCGGACACGCCGTCGCGGGCCTTCTGGCCGCCCAGGTACGGGCCGAAGTCGCCGGGGGCGGGCTGGCGCACCACGGCCAGGCCGGGCGTGCGGGCGGACGCGCTGAGCCGGATCCATACCTCGGCTTCCTGGCCGCCCAGGCTGCGGTTCCACGGCGGCAGGCGTCGCCGGAGCAGGTTCCGCTCCAGCCAGGCGGCCTCGTGCGCGGAATCGCAGGGCACCGCCTCGACCCGCGCGATCCGGGCCACCATGGGGGCCAGGTGAGCCCGGTCGCCCAGGTCACGCCAGTACGACTGCGACCCGGCGGCGCAGGCTGACCGCGCGGCCGATGTACAGGACCCGGCCGCCCTCGTCGCGGAAGCGGTAGACGCCCGGAGCGAGCGGGAGCGCGGCGGCGGCGCGGGCGGCGGGGATGTCCAGGGAGCCCACGATCCGAGCCCACCGCACCCGGGCGCCCGCCGTCAAGGGCTGGCGGCGGGACCGGGGCGGAGAGCGGGGTCGTTCGGGACAGAGATCGGGGCGGAAACCGGGCGCGGCGGTCCGTGCGGCGGTGCACGGGAGCCGGCCCTGCTCTAAAGTTTTCCCATGGCAGAATCCGAACCCGGCGGCGAGATGGCCCGCAGCGAGCTGCGGGCCTCGCACGACGACAGGGACCGGGTGGTCGAACTGCTGCGGGTATCCGCCGGGGACGGGCGGCTGACCGCGGAGGAACTCGACGATCGGCTGGAACAGGCCATGACCGCGCGGACCTACGGCGAGCTGGCCCGGCTGGTCGCCGACCTGCCCGCACACGGGGCCATGCGGTCGGCCCCGGTGGCGACGGCGCGGACCAAGGACGTGGTACGCATCGACACCCGCAGCGGGCACGTCAAGCGGGTCGACCGCTGGGTCGTGCCGCAGCGAATGGAGGTGAAGGTGACCAGCGGCTCCGTGCTGCTCGACTTCACCTCGGCGCAGATCACGCAGCCCACGCTCAAACTCGACGTCGACGTGCGCAGCGGGCACATCAGGCTGCTGACCATGCCCGGGATCGTGGTGGACACCGACGACGTCGTCATCCGCAGCGGCCACGTCCGGGTGAAGGCGCCCTGGGGTCCCGACGTCCCGGCCCGGCTGCACATCGAGATCACCGGCAAGGTGGGCAGCGGGCACCTCGTCGCCCGGCCGCGTTACCGGACCCTGTGGCAGTGGCTGACCAGGCAGCCCAAGCAGTACGCGATCACCGCGCGCTGACCTCGAGCCGATGCCGGAGTACTACTTAACAATGCCAACCCGACTCGTGCACCTGGTTGTCGACGCGGCCGACCCCGGCCGTCTGGCCCGGTTCTGGGCCGCCGCGCTGCGCTGGGAGGTAGGCGCCGAGGAGTCCGACGAGGTCGACGTGTGGCCGCCGGGCTTCAGCTATCCCGACACCTCGGCGCTGCCGCTGGTGTTCGTGCCGGTGCCGGAGCCGAAGACCGGCAAGAACCGGGTGCACCTGGACCTGGCCACCGAGTCGGCGCGGCACCAGGCGGCCGAGGTGGAGCGGCTGCTCGCCCTGGGCGCGGTGCCGGCCGGCATCGGCCAGGATGACGTCCCGTGGACCGTGCTGGCCGACCCGGAGGGCAACGAGTTCTGCGTGCTGGAGCCGCGGCCGGTCTACCGGGACACCGGGCCGGTGGCCGCCGTGGTCGCCGACTGCGCCGACCCGGCCGCCGTGGCGGGGTTCTGGGCGCTGGCCACCGGCTGGAAGCCGGCCGAGTCCACCGACAGCGGGGTGTCGCTGCGTTCCCCGGACGGCCTCGGGCCGTACCTGGAGCTGCTGCCGTCGCTGGACCGCAAGACCGTCAAGAACCGGATCCACCTGGACGTGGCCCCGTACCAGGGCGAGGAGCAGGCGGCCTCGGTCCGCGTGCTGACCGAGGCGGGCGCCGTCCCGATCGACATCGGCCAGGGCAGCGTGCCGTGGACCGTGCTGGCCGACCCGGAGGGCAACGAGTTCTGCGTGTCTTCGCCCCGGTGACGCCCTCGTGACGCCAGCCGAGACCCGGACCCTGACCGCGGTCCAGGCCGAGCTGGCCCGGCTGGTCCGCTACGACGACGAGTCGGTCGTCCACCAGGCCTGGATCAGGCAGCGTTACGACCTCGGCGCCGCGGCCAGCTACGCCCCGGCCCGGACCGCGGCGGCGATCACGGCCTGGCACGAAGCCGGCCACGCGGTGGCCGCGCTGGCCGTGGGGGCGCGCTTCAGCTCGGCCAGCATCCGCCACGGCTCGGGCAGCCAGGGCCGGGTGCACAGCATCCAGGGCGCCGGCGCCCGGGGGTTCGTCATCGACGCGGCGGGCCAGCTGGCCGAGCGGCTGCGGGACTGGTCGATGCTGGCCGGCGACGACGAGCTGCGGGCCTGGCTGGCGACCTGGCGCGCCGACGGCGGCGACGCGCGCCGGTTCCGGCACGGGATCGCCGCGCGCTTCGGCGGGGACGAGGCGGCGGCCTGGCGGTACTGCGAGCAGGTGCTGACCCCGCTGCGGCCGCGGATCCGCCAGGTGGCCCGGGCCCTGCTCGTGCATCCCCGGTACCTGCCGTACGCGGTGGTGGCGGCCGTCGCGGACCTCGAGCCGCTCACGACCCGGACCGGTACCAGTCCGGGAAGGCGTCCAGCGAGCTGAGCACGATGCCCGCGCCCGCGCCCGCGAGGTCCGCGCCGGTGAACGAGCCGGTGGTCACGCCGACCGCGCGGACGCCGGCCGCTACCGCGGCGGCCATGTCCGGCGGGGTATCGCCGACGTAGGCGGTCGCGGCCACCCGGCGCAGCACCTCCGCCTTCTCCGGGCCGTGGACCAGGGTGAACAGCTCGTCGGCGGACAGCCCGGCCGCCCGCAGGCTCGGCTCGACCGACACCGGGTGCTTGGCGGTGATGATGATGACCCGCTGGCCCGCCGCCCGGACTACGTCCAGCGCCTCGCGCGCGCCGGGCAGCACGGTCGTCATCCGCCCGGCCAGCGGCACGTAGTGCTGACGGTAGAGGCCGGCCGCCGCGTCGATCCGGTCCGGCGGGAACCAGTACGCCAGCTCGTCGTCCAGCTTGATGCCGAGCCGCCGGTCGACCGCGTCCAGGTCGATGGCGGTACCGGTCGCCTCGCCGACGGCGGCGAAGGAGGCCAGGATGACCGAACGCGAGTCGATCAGCGTCATGTCGAGGTCGAACCCGACCGGTCCGCTGGTGACGGCGCCGAGCATCCGCTCTCCTCATCTTCGCCGGCTGGCCAGCTTAACCCAGCGTGGTCCGGCGGCTCAGGGCCGGCCGGGGGCCGAGCGCGCGCAGGGCGGGCGCGAGCAGCGGCAGCAGCCCGAGCGCCAGCCCGGCGCAGGCGATCGCCAGGACGACGCCGCGCACGCCGATCCCGCTGATCACCACGCCGCCCGCCGCGCTGCCCAGCGGGAAGCCGAGCGAGGAGATCGTCATCCGGGCACCCGCCACCCGGCTGCGCACCTCGTCCGGGACGAGCCGCTGCATCAGCGTGCGCTCGAAGACGTAGTACGGTCCCCAGGCGAAGGTGGCCAGGCCGAGCAGGATGGCCGCGACGGCCAGCCCGGGGGCCAGGTACAGCAGCCCGAACAGCGTCGCCCCGGTGCCGATGACGACGGCGAGCCGCGGCGACGGCGGCAGGCGGCCGGACAGGCCGGGTCCGGCCAGCACGCCGAGCAGCGCCCCGGCTCCGGCCGCGGACACCAGCACGCCGTACCCGCCGGGACCGACGTGCAGGAACGTCCGGCAGTAGAGCGGGTAGAGCACGGTGGCCACTCCGTCCAGGAAGAGCATCCCGAAGCCGCAGGCGGTGAGCACGAGCACGGCGGGGAAGCGGAACAAGAGCCCCAGTCCCAGCCCCAGCCGCCGGCGTCCGGGCGGCCTCTTCTCGGGCGGGGACGGCTCTGGCGGGCTCTTCTCGGGCGCGGCAGGCGGGCGGAAGGGCGGCAGGCTGAGGCAGAGCGCGGTCATGACCGCGAAGCTGCCCGCGTCCAGCAGCAGGGCGAACGGCGCGCCGACGGTGGCCACGATCAGCCCCGCCACGGCCGGGCCGACGATGCCGGCCAGCTCCCAGTTGGCCGAGAGCAGCGAGTTGGCCGCGTCGAGCTGGTCGTCGTCCACCAGCCGCGGCACCAGCGCCGACTCGGCCACCTCGGTCACCGCGGACAGCAGCGCGCTGACGGCCGCGATCGGGTACAGGTCGGCGACGGCCAGGTGATGCAGCCACAGCAGGACGGGGACGACCGCGATCAGCAGGCCGCGGGCCGCGTTGTCGACGGCCAGCAGCAGGCGCGGCCGGCCCCCGTCCAGCAGGCGCCCGGCCACCGGCCCGCTGACGATCCGCGGCAGCCCGAAGCACATCAGGACCACGCCCAGCTGAGCCGGCCCCGCGATGCCCAGCACGACCCAGGAGAGCGCGACCAGGGTGAAGGCGTCGCCGGCCCGGGAGATCATCATCCCGAGCCAGAACCGGCGGAACGGCCGGCGGCGGAGCACCCGCCGGGCGCCCCGGAGTGTCTGGCGCAATCTTCCGCCTCTCCCGGGTTAAGGTGCCGTCATGACGTGGGAGGACGTGCTCGCGTACTGCCTGGCCAAGCCCGGCGCCTGGCAGGACGAGCCCTGGGAGGGCGACGTCGTGGCCAAGGTCGGCGGCAAGATCTTCGCGTTCCTCGGATCGGGAAACCCTCCTTCGGTGGGCCTGAAGTGCGGGGCCAGCCGCGAGGCGGCCGACGAATGGCTCGCGCGGTACCCGGACGACGCCTCGGTGATGGCCTACATCGGCCGCTCCGGGTGGAACACGCTGCGGATCGGCGGCGCGATCGGGGCGGACGAGCTGCTCGAGGCCATTGACGCATCCTATTCGGCCATTGTCAGCAAACTGCCAAGGAAAGACCGCCCCTGACTATACCGAATTACAGGCGTTCTTAAAAATAGTTTCCCGGTAATTAACTGAGGCCATTATTTAAATGACGGGAGCGTCAGTCCGGCACGGTGAACGCTTCGGTGATGCCGCCGTCGAGCGGCAGCGCGGCCGCGGTTCGGCGTCCCCGTGCCGGATAGTGGTTTGGGGTCGCGGGGTCAGGGGAGGTGGGGTGGCGTGGCCCAGGAATCCATGGCTCTTCCGGCTATTCCGGTGTCGGCCGGGGCGCTTATCTTCGACTCGGAGCGTCGGCTGCTGATCCTCAAGCCCACCTACAAGAGCGGCTGGACCATCCCCGGCGGCGTCATGGAGGCGGACGGGGAGTCCCCGTGGGAGGCATGCCAGCGCGAGGTACGCGAGGAAACCGGCCTCGAGGTGAGCCGCGGACGGCTGGCCGCGATGGACTTCCGCCCGGCGAAGCCCGGACGGCTGGCTGGCATCCGGTACCTGTTCGACTGCGGACAGGCGGGCGACGACGCGCTGGCTAACATGAAGCTGCAGCCCGAGGAGATCTCCGATTCCCGGCTGGTCTCCCTGACCGAGGCATTCACCCTGCTCAGGGGCCCGATCAGCCGCCGCGTGGAGTCAGCGATCCAGGGGCACTTCTACCTGGAGAACGGCCAGCCTCTCTAGTCCGCGGCGCGGCGGGCCAGCTCGGCCTGGCCGACGGCGCGCATCGCCTCGAGCGGGGCGGGCTTGATGCCGGTCATCAGCTCGACCTGGCGAGCGGCCTGATGCAGGAGCAGGTCGAAGCCGCCGACCACGATCGCGCCGGACCGGCTCGCAGCCTGCGCGAGCGGAGTGGGCCACGGGTGGTACACCACGTCGAGCACGGCGGCGGGACCGGGGCGGGGATACTGGGCACGTTCGGCGTATATATCGGCGGCACCGGCCGGCACCGTGGAAATCAGCAGGTCACCGTCGCGGGCCTCCGTGGTGAGCGGGGTGCCGAAGGGCCGCAGGCCGACCGCCATCCCCAGCCGGTCCGCGGCCGCCAGCAGGTCGCCGGCCCGGGCCTGGTCGCGGACCACGACCGTCACCGACCTCAGGCCGGTTTCCCGGAGGGCGGCGAGGGCGGCGCAGGCGGTCGCGCCGGCGCCCAGGATGGTGGCGCCGGACGGGGCGGTCACCCCGGCCTCGGCCAGGGCGGCCACCATGCCGGGGACGTCAGTGTTATAACCGTGCCGCTCGCCGTGTTCGAAGATCACCGCGTTGACCCCGCCCGTTTCGATGGCGAGCGGCTCGGTGCGGTCGAGTAGCGGCAGTACCGCCCGCTTCAGCGGCATGGTCAGCGACAGGCCGGTCCACCCGGGAGCGGCCAGCACGCCGGGCAGGCCGGCCTCGTCGCACTCGATCGCGGTGTAGGTCCAGTCGTGCAGGCCGAGCGCGGCGTAGGCGGCCGTGTGCAGCACCGGGGACAGCGAATGCGCGATCGGCGAGCCGAGGACGGCCGCCCGGCCGGAGTCGGTCACGTCAGCCCTTGGCCAGGTTGTGCTGGAGTTCCTCGCGGAACTGCTGGAACTGAGCCTGGCTGGAGGTGAAGTCGGTCTCGCCGGTCTTCGGGTTGACGGTGACGAAGTAGATCCAGCTCCCCGCGGCCGGGTGCAGCACGGCCTGGATGGCCGCGTTACCCGGGCTGTCGATCGGGCCGGGGGTCAGGCCCTTGTTCTTGTACGTGTTGTACGGCGAGGGGCTCTGGAGCTGCTTGTCGCTGGCGATGATGCCGAACGTGTTCAGGCCGTACAGCACGGTGCTGTCGAGCTCGAGCGGGATGCCCTGCTTCAGCCGGTTGTAGATCACCCGGGCGATCTTCGGGTAGTCGGAGAGCCGGCCGCCTTCGGCCTGGACCAGGCTGGCCATCACGATGACCTGGCCCGGCGTGAGCCCGGCGTGCCGGGCTCCCGCGTCCAGGCTGATCGTGGCGGCCTCCTGGTTGAACCGCTTGACCATATCCTTCAGCACCCCGGCGGCGGTCTCGTGCGGGACCACGTCGTAGGTCGCGGGGAACAGGTAGCCCTCGGGCTTGCCGTTGGCGAAGGACGGCAGGCCGAGCGCCGCCGGGTCCTTGAGGGCCTTGGCGTAGGCGCTGGCCGCGAGGCCGGACTTGGCCCCCAGGTAGGAGATGATCTGGCTCAGCCGCCAGCCCTCCGGGATCGTCACCTTGACCTGGACCATGTTGTTCGGGTCCACCAGCAGCGAGTAGGCCAGCGAGGCCTTCATGTGCTCGTGCATCCCGTAGAAGCCGGGCAGCAGGCCCGTCCCGCTGGTGCTGTGCTCAGCCGCGAGCACGAAGGCGCGGGAGCTGGCCACCACGCCGAGCTTGACCAGCTTCGGCGCCAGGCTGGTGGGCGAGTCACCCGAGGTGACCTGGACCACGACCGAACCGGTACCACTCCCGGCGTAGTCCGCCGGATGGTACTTGCTCATGTACAGATTGTAACCGTAGACACCGCCCACGGCGAGCGGAACGACGATGACCAGCAACGCCACCAGCGGTGCGATCCAGCGGAACCGCCGCCGCCGACGGCGCCCGCCGTCCCGGGGGGGACGCCCGTCGCCACGGCGCCGGCGACGGCTGGGCCGTTCCTCCTCCGCGTATTCGGCGTCGTCGTCATACTCCTCGCCGTAACCTTCGTCGCCGTAGCCTTCGTCGCGGTAAGCGGGATCCCCGTAACCGGGGTCGCTGTAGCCGGGGTCGCCTTGGCCGGGGTCGCCGAAGCCGGGCACGAACCTGCCCTGGTTTTCGTCTTCGCCCGGGTACGGGGCTGACTCGGGGTAAGGATCCGGCTCGCCGTACTGGCCGCGCTCGTCGTACCGGTCGCCTGGATTGTGGCTGGCCTGCAGGGCCGGGCCGGGTGGCCAGGACGAGGCGGCCTCGGGGCGGGAAGGCGGCTGCGCCCGGGGGCCGGGCGGGCTCGCGGGCGGCGGCCTGAGGCGCTCATCCGGGCGCCACGCATCCGGGTCTGGGAGGCGGGGAAATCCCTGGGACCCATGGGGTGCTAGGGGTCCTTGGGGTGCTAGGGGTGTTAGGGGTGCCTGGGGTCCTTGGGGCAGACGCTGGCCTCGCTGATCTAGCGGCAGGCGCTGATCTTGCGGCAGGCGCTGACCGGGGCTGGCAGGCGCTGGCCCTGGGGTGTCGGGCGCTGGCCGGGCGGCGGCGGGCGCTGGCCCAGCGGAGGCAGGCGCGGGTCCTGCAGGGGCGGGCGCGGCTCCTGCGGCAGGCGCCGGCCGGGGGGAACGCGCTGATCCTGGCCGGGAGGAACGCGCGGCCCTGGCTGAGCGGGTGGCCCCGGCTGAGCGGGCGGGATGCTACCGGGATCCTGGGGTCCGCGCGAGTGCCGTGGGCGGGGGTTCTGCGGCGGCCGCGGGTCCTGCGGCCATCCGCCTCCGTCCTGGCTCACGCGTCAGCCCTGTTACCGGGGTCCGTGCTGCCCGGAGGACTCGAGCTGGCGTCAGGGGCCGGGCTGGCGGCAGGGGCCGCGCTGGCGGCGGCCGGGACGAGCTGGCCGGCCGGGCGGCCGGTGGCACGCTCGGCGTCCAGGGCGGCCTGGAGCAGGACCGCGGCGGCCGCGGCGTCGACGACCTGGCGGCGGGCGCGGGAGTCCTTGCCGCCGCGGCGCAGCGCGCTGTGCGCCTCGGTGGTGGTGAAGCGCTCGTCGAAGAGCCGGACCGGGACCGGGGCCAGGCGTCCGGCCAGGTCCACGGCGAACTCGCGGGCGCCTGCCGCGGCGGCGCCCTCCCGGCCGGACAGCGACGTGGGCAGGCCCACGATGACCTCGATCGCGTCTTCACCGGAAATCAGCCGCACGAGCTCGGCCCGGGCCTGCCCGGCCGCGGGGCCGGGTCCCGACCGCAGCACGGTCAGCGGGGTAGCGAGAATGCCGCCCGGGTCGCTGCGAGCGACCCCGATGCGGACCGAACCTACATCCACGGCGAGCCGCACCCCCTGCCTGAACGGAAGCTGGCTCACCGAGACGGCCCCGGGAGTTTCAGAGCAGGTCCGGGATAGACGCGACCCGGAATCAGGGACCCCGGAAGGTCGCATGAGCATGCCAATACGTTACCTACCGGACTCGAGTCTGTCCTGCGATGTCTCGCAAAGCTCCACGAACCGCGTCAAATGCCTCATCGATGACACCAGGGTGGCTGAGGGGGGCGCCGCCGCCCTGGGCCACGTCCGGCTTCCCGCCGCCGTTCCCGCCGAGAGCCCGGGCCGCCACCGAGACCAGCGGGCCCGCCGCCAGGCCGGAGCCCCGGCCGGCCTCGTTGACCGCGATGACCACCACCGGCTTGTCGGCGGGCACCCCGATGACCGCGACCACCGCGGGCTGCGTGTGCGGCACCCGGCCGCGCACGTCGACGGCGAGCTTGCGGATGTCGTCAGGCTCAGTCCCGTCCGGAGCCCGGTGCGCGACCAGGGCCACGCCGCCGACGTCCTCCGCGCCGGCCGCGATGTCACCGGCCGACTCGAGCAGCCGCGCCGCCCGCATCCGCTGCAGCTCGCGCTCGGCGTCCCTGAGCCTGGCCACCACGGCGGAGATGCGCTCGGGCAATTGCTCACGCGGTGTCTTGAACTGCTCGCTGAGCTGGCTGACCAGCGTGCTCTCCCGGGCTAGGAAACGGAACGCGTCGATGCCCACCAGCGCCTCGATCCGGCGCACGCCGGACCCGATGGACGCCTCGCCGAGCACCTTGATCAGGCCGAGCTGACCGGACCTGGCCACGTGGGTGCCGCCGCACAGCTCGCGGGAGTAGTCGCCGACCTCGACCACGCGCACCCGGTCACCGTACTTCTCGCCGAACAGCGCCAGCGCGCCCATGTCGCGCGCATCCTCCTGCGAGGTGTAGAACGCGTGCACGTCCAGGTCGTTGACCAGGACCTCGTTGACCTCATCCTCGGTGTCGCGCAGGACCGCCAGGGGCACCGCGCCCTGGGCGGTGAAGTCGAACCGGAGCCGGCCCGGCGCGTTCTCCGAGCCCGCCTGCGCCGCCGACTCCCCCAGCGCGCCGCGCAGCGCCCGGTGCACGAGATGGGTCGCGGTGTGCGAGCGGGACAGCGCGCGGCGGCGCTCGATGTCGATCTGCGCGTGTGCGGGCGCGCCCACCCTGACCTCGCCGGAGGTGACCGTGCCTCGGTGCACGATCAGGCCGGGCAGCGGGGTCTGCGCGTCGCGGACCGCGATCTCGCCGCCGTCCACGGTGATCGTGCCCTCATCGGCGAGCTGACCGCCGCCTTCGGCGTAGAACGGGGTGCGGTCGAGCACCACGTCGACCGCGGTACCCGCGCCCGCCGACGGCACCGGCACGCCGTCCACCAGCAGGCCCAGGATGCTCGCCTCGCCAGAGATCTGGTCGTAGCCGGTGAAGCTGACCGCGCCGGACCGCTCGAGCAGCTCCGCGAACGCGGAGATGTCCGCGTTACCCGTCTTCTTCTCGGCCGCGTCCCGCTTGGCGCGGTCCCGCTGCTCGGCCATGAGCCGGCGGAACCCCTCCTCGTCGACGGTCAGGCCCTGCTCGGCCGCCATCTCCAGGGTCAGGTCGATCGGGAAGCCGTAGGTGTCGTGCAGCTGGAAAGCCTGGTCGCCGGACAGCGCGGCCGAGCCCCGGCGCCGGATCTCCTCCACCGAGGCGTCGAAGATCGCGGTCCCGGTGCGCAGCGTGCTGGCGAACGCCGACTCCTCGCCGTCGATGACCGCGTGGATATTGACCGCGACGCGGCTCAGCTCGGGATACAGGCCCGCCATCGCCTCGAGGGCGGCCGAGGTGAGCTCGTGCATGAACCGCTCCCCCGTCGCCGGGGTCGCGCCGGCGCCGCCGCGCTGGCCGCCGGCCAGCAGGCGCAGGTTCCTTATGCTGCGCCGGACGATGCGCCGCAGCACGTAGCCGCGGCCCTCGTTGCCGGGCAGCACGCCGTCCCCGATCAGCATGACCGCGCTGCGCACATGGTCGGCGATGATCCGCAGGGCCACGTCGGTGCGCTGGTCACGGCCATACCGCTGCTCGGTGAGCTCGGCCGCCCGGTCGAGGATCTTCCAGGTGGTGTCGATCTCGTAGAGGTTGTCGACGCCCTGCAGGATGGACGCCATCCGCTCGAGGCCCATGCCGGTGTCGACGTTCTTCGAGGGCAGCAGGCCCTCGATGTCGAAGTCGTCCTTAGCCCGGACCTTGCTCAGGCTGTCCTGCATGAAGACCAGGTTCCAGACCTCGAGGAACCGGTCCTCGTCGGCCTCCGGGCCGCCGTCACGGCCGTATTCCGCGCCGCGGTCGTAGTAGATCTCCGAGCACGGGCCGCCGGGTCCCGGCACGCCCATGTGCCAGTAGTTGTCGGCCAGGCCGCGGTGCTGGATCCGGTCGGGCGACAGGCCGATCTGGTTCCGCCAGATCCCGTACGCCTCGTCGTCGCCGTGCAGGACGGTGGCCCACAGCTTGTCCTCCGGAAAGCCGAACCCGCCGTCGGCCTCGGACTTGGTCAGCAGCTCCCAGGCGTACCTGATCGCGCCTTCCTTGAAGTAGTCGCCGAACGACCAGTTGCCCAGCATCTGGAAGAACGTGGCGTGCCTGGTGGTCTTACCCACCTCTTCGATGTCCAGCGTCCGCACGCACTTCTGCACGTCCGCGGCGCGCTTGTACGGCGGCGTGCGCTGGCCGAGCAGGTACGGCTTGAACGGCTGCATGCCCGCGATGACGAACAGCACCGTGGGGTCGTCGGCGACCAGGGAGGCCGAGGGCACGATCGTGTGCCCCTGCTGCTCGAAGTACGCAAGGAAGCGGCGGGCGATCTCGGCCGACTCCATCAGTGGCCATCCTCTGGTTCGTGGTCGGTTGGGCGGTCGGGGCCTGCTGAGAGGGTAGAGCCTGCGGGCGCGGGGTGGGCAAGCCGGTATAGCTCCATGCCCTCCCGCACGTCGCGGGTGAAGCGATAGGACTCCCGGGCCAGGGCGATCGCGCCCCGGCGGGCGCGCCGGCCGGTAACCCGGGCCCTGGCACCGGCATCGGCTCGCACGAGCTCGAGCGTGCCCTCGGGCGCGAGGCGGCCCGGGGTAAGGGTGGCAGACAGGCGGCGGCCGACCGCGGAGACACGCCGGTAGCCGTAAATGCCGGTCACGGCCCCCGCGGTGAGCCAGAAACCCCTGCGGATCATCGCACGGCCTCCCCTCGGGTGAGCTGGCCGCGTTCGGCCGGGCCGCGTTCGGTCAGGCTGTGTCCGATCACGGTGGCGGGCAGGGCGCGCCGGCGCCGGCTGACGGCGTGGCGCACTCCGTAGGCCAGCGCGCCCATCCGGCCGACGGGACCGGCGGCGATGGTACGGCCGAGGCCGGCTAGCGCCGTGACCTGGCCGGCCAGCTCGGTCATCCCGGTGCCGAGCTCGTCCATGCTGGCCGTGACCGATTCGGTGCGGTCGAGCTGACGGCCCGCGCGGTCCACCGCGGCCTGGGCACCGTCCACCGCGGCCTGCGCGCGGGTCAGCAGGACATCGCCGCGCTCGCGCACCTCGGCGACCAGCTTGCTGCTCTCGGACAGGAAGCGCCCCAGCCGGAACAGCACGAACACGCCGACGCAGACCAGCAGGGCCCAGAACACGGCGGCGATCAGCGCGGCAAGCTCGGCCGCGTTCATGCCGGGACCGTACCGATGCTCATGGCTGCTCCTTCTCGGTCTTGCTCTCGGCCTTGCTCTCGGCCTTGCTCTCGGCCTTGCTGAGGATGGCCCGGATGCGCTCGGCGCGCTCGGCGACGCGAGCCTCCAGGCCATGCCGCGACGGCTCGTAGTACCTGCGATCCGCCACCGGGTCCGGTGCGTAGCGCTGCGGTACAACGCCCTCGTCGAAGTCGTGCGGGTACAGGTAGCCCTGACCGTGGCCGACCTTGCCCGCCCCAGGATAGTGCGCGTCGCGCAGGTGCGCGGGCACCGTTCCGATAAGGCCGTTCCGCACGTCGGCCTCGGCCGCCCCGATGGCCTTGATCACCGCGTTGGATTTGGGCGCGAGCGCGATGTGGATCACCGCCTGGGTCAGGTTTATCCGCGCTTCGGGCAGGCCGACGAACTCCACCGCCTGGGCCGCGGCGACCGCGGTCTGCAGCGCGGTCGGGTCGGCCATCCCGACGTCCTCGCTGGCGTGCACGATGAGCCGCCGGGCGATGAACCGCGGGTCCTCCCCGGCCGCGATCATCCGGGCCAGGTAGTGCAGGGCCGCGTCCACGTCGCTGCCCCGCATGGACTTGATGAACGCGCTGATCACGTCGTAGTGCTGGTCGCCGTCGCGGTCGTAGCGGACCGCGGCCTGGTCCACCGCGCGCTCCAGCGTCTCGACATCGATGGCGCTTTGGCCCAGAGCGGCCGCCTCCAGGTAGGTCAGCGTACGGCGGGCGTCGCCGCCGGCCAGCCTGATGAGGTGCTCGACCGCCTCGTCGTCGATAGTGACGGTCCCGCCGAGGCCGCGCGGCTCCGGCTCGGCCAGCGCGCGGCGGATGACCTCGCGCACGTCGTCATCCGACAGCGGCTGCAACGTGAGCAGCAACGACCTGGACAGCAGCGGGGAGACCACGGAGAAGAACGGGTTCTCGGTGGTCGCGCCGATGAACGACACCCAGCGGTTCTCCACCGCCGGCAGTAGCGCGTCCTGCTGGGTCTTGGAGAACCGGTGCACCTCGTCGACGAACAGCACGGTCTGGGCGTTGTGCATGCCCAGCGCCCGGCGCGCTCCGTCCACGGCGGCGCGGACGTCCTTGACCCCGGCGCTGACCGCGGAGAGCTCCACGAAGCGGCGCTTGGTCACCTGGCTGATCACGTACGCCAGCGTGGTCTTACCGGTGCCGGGCGGCCCCCACAGCAGCAGCGACATCGGCGCGTCGTTATCTACCAGCTTGCGGAACGGCGTGCCCGCGCCGGTCAGGTGGCGCTGGCCGATCACCTCGTCCAGGGTGCGCGGGCGCATCCGGACGGCGAGCGGCGCGCCCGCGCTCGCGGCCGTTTCTTCCGCCTCATCGAACAGGCTCGCGGACTGCCCGTCTTCACCCATGGCTCTGGCCATCCTCAGACCCTATCTGGGCTCGCAAGGCGAGTTATCCACAGAATGGCGATAGCGTCCCGGGTTATCCACAGATTTTAGGCGGCGGTAGCGTGATGCGGTTCCGCTATGAAGCCTGGGCGCTATGCCGATCGATATCCCTCCGCAAGCCAGTGAGCTGCTAGCAGCCCAGGGCAAGGCCATCGCCCACTTTCAAGGCGGACGAGCGGGCATCACGCCGCACACGATGCGCAGCCAGCTGCGCGGCGGCCGCTGGCAGCGGCTGCAGCGCGGAGTCTACGCACCGTTCTCGGGAGACCCCGCCCGGGAGACGGTTCTGTGGTCCGCCCTGCTCCGCGCCGGGCCCGGAGCGGTCCTTAGCCACCAGAGCGCGGCTGAGCGCCACGGGCTGATTGACGAGCCGAGTCCGGTCATCATCATCACGGTGCCGGCGTCGCGGCATCCGGCACGAGTGAGGATTCCCGGTCTCATCATCCACCGGTCAGACGCGATCCTCCGGACCAGGCACCCCGCCATGATGCCGCCTTGCACGCGCGTCGAAGACACGGTGCTCGACCTCATCCAGAACACGCAGACCTTCGATGACGCGTACGGCTGGATCTGCCGGGCCATCGGGCGCAGGCGCACCACCGCGGACCGGATCCGTCAGGCCATGGATGCCCGCAAGAAGATGCGCTGGCGCCGGGAGATCGCCTTGGCCATCGGCGCTGCCGGGGACGGGGCCTTGTCCGTGCTGGAGTACCGCTACGTGCGCCGGGTGGAACACCCGCATGGCCTGCCGGCCGCGCGCCGGCAGGCGCGGGTCAGGCGCCGCTCCGGTAACAGGTACCTCGACAACCTCTACGAGGAGTACGGAGTGTGCGTGGAACTCGACGGGACCGCTGCGCATCCCGAGGATGAACAGTGGCGTGACAAGCGACGCGACAACGCCAATGCCGTCGGCGGTCTAGTCACGCTCAGGTTCGGCTGGCCCGAACTCGGCGATCACCGATGCGAGAGCGCGCTCCAAGTCGCGACGTTGCTGTCCAGCCGCGGCTGGACAGGCCCCCCTCACCCTTGCCGCCGCCCCGGATGCGGCCTGGGAGGCGCAACTTCATGATCGCGGACAGTTTCCGGCTCCATGTGACGAAAACTGTCCGCGATCATGAAACGAAGCGGGGGCGGGGTGCCGGGTTAGGGGTGGGGTGGGGGGGTGGAGGATCCGGGGGGTGTGGGGGTGGCGTCTATGCCGGCTTCGCGGCGCTGGGCGGGGGTGATGGGGGTGGGGGCGCCGGTGAGGGGGTCGAGGCCGGAGGCCGCCTTGGGGAAGGCGATCACGTCGCGGATGCTGGCCGCCCCGGCGAGGAGCATGATCACCCGGTCCCAGCCGAACGCGATGCCGCCGTGCGGCGGCGGCCCGTACTTGAACGCGTCGAGCAGGAAGCCGAACTGGGAGCGGGCCTCCTCCGGGGAAAGCCCGATCACGTCGAAGACGGCCTGCTGCATCGCGGACTTGTGGATACGTATCGACCCGCCGCCGATCTCGTAGCCGTTGCACACGATGTCGTAGGCGTCGGCCAGCGCGCCACCGGGCTCGGCGGTGAACTTGTCCGCCCATTCGGGCAGCGGCGCGGTGAACGGGTGATGCACCGAGGTCCAGCTGCCCTCGCTGTTCTCCTCGAACATCGGGGCGTCCACGACCCACAGGAACGACCAGGCGGACTCGTCGATCAGGCCGCACCGCTGGCCGATCTCCAGCCGGGCCGCGCCGAGCAGCTCACGGGACGCGTGCGCCGCGCCCGCGGCGAAGAACACGGCATCGCCGGGCGCCGCCCCGGTGGCGGCGGCCAGCCCGGACCTCTCGGTCCCGGACAGGTTCTTGGCCACCGGCCCGGTGATCTCGCCGGACTCGCCGATCACCGCGTAGGCGAGGCCGCGGGCGCCGCGGGACCGTGCCCACTCCTGCCAGCCGTCGAACTCGCGCCGGGACTGCGACCCGCCGCCGGGCATCACCACGGCGCCCACGTACTGCGCCTGGAACACCCGGAACTCCGTGCCGGCGAAGTACTCGGTCAGGTCGGTGAGCTCGCACCCGAAGCGCAGGTCGGGCTTGTCCGAGCCGTACCGCGCCAGCGCGTCGGCGTAGGTCATCCGGGGCAGCGGGACGGGCACCTGGTAACCGGCCAGCTCGGACCACAGCCTGGTCACGATGTCCTCGGCCACGGCGATCACGTCGTCGCGGGTCACGAACGACATCTCCACGTCGATCTGGGTGAACTCGGGCTGCCGGTCCTTGCGGAAGTCCTCGTCCCGGAAGCACCGGGCCAGCTGGTAGTACCGTTCCAGGCCGCCGACCATGAGCAGCTGCTTGAACAGCTGGGGCGACTGCGGCAGCGCGTACCAGTTGCCGGGGCGGAGCCGGACCGGGACCAGGAAGTCGCGCGCGCCCTCCGGGGTGGACCTGGTCAGGTACGGCGTCTCGACGTTGACGAAGCGGTGCTCGCGCATGACGTCGGAGAGCAGGTAGGCGGCCTGCGACCGGGCCCGGAGCGCCCGCGCGGTCTCGTCCCGCCTGATGTCCAGGTACCGGTACCGGAGCCGGACGTCCTCGCTGATCTCGGCCGAGCCCTCCACCGGGAACGGCAGCGGGTCGGCCTCGCTGAGCACCTCAACCTCGTCCGCCACGACCTCGATCTCACCGGTGGGCAGCTCCGGGTTCTCGTTCCCGGGGGGCCGCGTCCGTACCGTACCGCTCACCAGCACGCAGAACTCGGCCCGCAGATCGTGGGTCACGGCTTCCTCGCCGCGCCACACCACCTGGGCCACGCCGCTCGCGTCCCGCAGGTCGATGAAAACCACGCCGCCGTGGTCCCGGCGCCGCGCCACCCAGCCGGACAGCATCACGTGCTCACCGGCGTGCGCCGTGCGCAGCGTCCCCGCCTCGTGGGTGCGGATCATCGGGCTGTGCCCCTCTCGCTCAATTCCTCAAGGATCTTTTCTACCGAACGGCCCGGGCAAGCCGCCCCGGCACCGGTCACAGTCCCCGGCGGGGACCCGCCTCGGGGGCTCCGGCGCCCAGGTCGGCCAGGAACGGGTTCGACCGGCGCTCGGCGCCGATCGTGGTCTGCGGCCCGTGTCCCGACAGCACCACGGTCTCGTCCGGCAGGGTCAGGCAGACCCGCGCCAGGCTGCGCAGGATCGTAGGGTAGTCCCCGCCGGGCAGGTCGGTACGCCCGATTGACCCCGCGAACAGCAGGTCACCCGAGAACAATACGTCAACGTCGATTTTGCTTTTACCTTGCGCTGTAATCGGCGTACTGGTGGGCAGCCGGAATGTCACCGATCCTTCGGTATGACCGGGCGCGTGGTTCACCGCTATCTCCAGTCCGACGAGGCTGAGGGTCATCCCGTCGGACAGTTCTTTTACGTCGTCGGGCTCGGTGAATTCCAGCCCCCCGAACAGTTGCTGTCCCGCGCCGAGGGGCAGGCCCTTGGCCGGGTCGCTGAGCAATACGCGGTCGTCCGGGTGGATGTAGGCCGGGATGCCTTTCGCGCCGCACACCGGGGCGACCGACCAGACATGATCGATATGGCCGTGGGTGAGCAGGACGGCGGCGGGCCTGAGCCGGTGCTCGGCGAGGATCTCGTTGATCCCGTTTTCGGCGTCTTGGCCCGGATCGATAATGACGCACTCCTCGCCCGGGGCGGACGCAACTACATAACAGTTGGCCGCAAACGCGCCGGCCGGGAACCCTGTGACGAGCACAAGCGTCCTTCCTCACGATACGGTGTCTCAGGCTACCGAGCCGCCCGCATGGCCGCGAACCGGTAACGATGGGTACCAGCCCAGGCGTCTGGCAGGTACGATTCGCGAACGATCGCGAACATTGCGGGGATTCCGGAGGCTCTCCGGGCTTCGGGAGGCCCTGAGGCCCAGCCCATGTTTCAGGATCAATGGTATGCACCGGGTTCGTCGGCCTGCCTCCCGTGGATACCAGCGGTAACCGAATAGCGCGACAGGCCAAGGAGGACGCGACCGGTGGCGGGTAACAGCGAGCGCCAGCGCAGGATAGCCAGGGAGAAGTACCGCCGCCAGCAGGAGCTGCGGCGGGCCCGGCAGCAGCAGCTCAGGAAGCGCTGGCTGATCGGCACCAGCGCCGTCCTCGCCGCGGCGCTCATCGCCTCCCTGGTCGTGGTGTTCCTTCCGAGCGGCAGCCCCAAGAAGGCGACGGCCTCGCCCAGCAAGTCGGCGAGCGCCTCCCCTAGCGCCACCGCCACCGCGACGGCCGCCGTGGCCGAGCCCGCGCATCACTGCAGCTACTCCTCGGCCACGCCGGTGGCGAAGAAGGTGAGCCTCCCGCCGGCCACGCCCGATTACACGGCCAGCTACCAGGCCACGATCAACACCAACCTGGGCAAGATCACCTTCAACCTGCTCAACAGCAAGGCCACCTGCACCGTCAACTCGTTCGTCCACCTGGCTCAGGCGGGCTACTTCGACAACACCCAGTGCCACCGCCTGCTGACCAGCGGCATCTACGTGCTCCAGTGCGGGGATCCGTACGCGACCTCCACCGCCAAGCTGACCTGCAGCACCACCAGCAAAGTGGGGACCGGCACCCCGGGTTACGATTTCGCCAGTGAGAACCTGACCGGCGCCAAATACCCGACGGGAACGGTGGCGATGGCGAACGAGGGCACGGCGACCAGTAACGGCAGCCAGTTCTTCATCGTGTTCAAGGACAGCACGTCGGGACTCAATGGTTCTTCCGGCCCTTCGTATACACCGTTTGCCACGGTGTCCTCCGGGCTAGGTATCGTCCAGAATGTGGCTAAGGATGGATATTCGTGTCAGTATGCACAGGCGGGCGGCGGCGTCCCCAAACAGAAGGTCGTCATTGACAGCGTGACGGTCAAGAAAGCCTGACACGAGCACGACAACGCAGGAGGCTCGCCGTGACCACCGCCAACCATCCGTGGGGCCGGGTAGACCCTGACGGGACGGTCTATGTCCGGACCGCCGACGGCGAGAGGGTGATCGGCTCGTGGCAGGCGGGGAGCCCGGAGGAGGCGATCGCCTTCTTCGCGCGCAAGTACGAGTCGCTGGAGACCGAGGTGGTGCTGCTCGAGCAGCGGATCGCCTCGACCGACATGGCGCCCGCGCAGGCCTCGGCCAGCGTCCAGCGGCTGGCGAAGAGCATCTCCGAGGCCAACGCGCTCGGTGATCTCGACGGGCTGCGAACCCGCCTGGAGCGGCTGACCGAGGATGTCGGCCATCGCCGCGAGGAGGTCAAGGCCGCCCGCGAGCAGGCCCGGGTGCAGGCCAAGGAGACCAAGGAGCGGATCGTCGCCGAGGCCGAGCAGATCGCCGCCGAGGCCACCCACTGGAAGAGCAGCGGGGAGCGGATGCGCGAGCTGCTCGAGGAGTGGAAGGCGGCACCGCACGCCGACCGCGCGGCCGAGGCCGTGCTGTGGAAGCGGCTGTCCGCGGCGCGTAATACGTTCACCAAGCGGCGCAAGGCTTACTTCGCCAACCTGGAGTCCGAGCGCGAGGACGTCAAGGCGCGTAAGGAAAAGCTGTGCGTCGACGCCGAGGCACTGTCGGATTCGACCGAGTGGGGTCCCACCACCAGCGCGTTCCGCGAGCTGATGCAGCAATGGAAAGCAGCGGGCCGGGCCGACCGGGACGCCGAGGCCGAGCTGTGGAAGCGGTTCCGGGGAGCCCAGGACAAGTTCTTCAACGCGCGGGCCGAGGTGTTCTCGGCCAAGGACGCGGCGCTGCGCGAGCACGCCGAGGCCAAGCAGCAGCTGCTCGATCAGGCTCAGGGGCTGCTGCCGGTGACCGACTACCGTTCGGCCCGGTCCGCGCTGCGCGGCATCCAGGAGAAGTGGGAGCAGATCGGGGCGGTCCCCCGGGACTCCCGCGAGCAGCTGGAAGGCGGGCTGCGGCGGATCGAGGAAGCGGTGCGCAAGGCGGAGGAAAACCAGTGGCGCCGGTCCAACCCCGAAGCCCTGGCCCGGGCCGAAGGCACCGTCGCCCAGCTGCGCACGACCATCGCCCAGCTCGAGGCGCAGCTGGCCAAGGCCAGGGACCGCGGCGACGCGAGGGCCGAGCGCAACGCGGAGGAAGCCCTGACCGCCCGCCGGGCCTGGCTGACCGAAGCCGAGAACACCCTGGCCGAGTTCTCGAGCTAGACGGTTACTCCAGTTAGCAGAGTCACCAACTGGCGGTGCCGGCACCGCGATCTGGACGCCGTGGGTCAGCCGTGACGACATGAAACCGGGCTTCGAGTGCGTCCGCACGCACTGAAAGCCCGGGTTCATGACGTCCGCCGCGCAGCTGACGCTAAGAGGTGCAGTGTTAACCGTCCGGAATTCACTGGTGATGAGCTGCCTTGGTGACGGTGTCAGCTTGTTACGCGGTAGACGTCGTAGACGCCGTCGATGGCGCGGACGGCGCGCAGGACGTGGCCGAGGTGCTTGGGATCGCCCATCTCGAACGTGAACCGGCTGAACGCCACCCGGTCGCGGGTGGTCGTTACCGTGGCCGACAAGATGTTCACGTGCTGGTCGGACAGGACCCGGGTCACATCGGAGAGCAGCCGGGTCCGGTCCAGCGCCTCCACCTGGATGGCGACCAGGAAGACGGAGCCGTCGGTCGGCGCCCAGTGCACGTCGACCATCCGCTCGCGCTGGACCTCGGACAGGTGCGCCAGGTTGACGCAGTCGACCCGGTGCACGGACACGCCGTGCCCGTGGGTGACGAAGCCGATGATCTCATCGCCGGGCACCGGGGTGCAGCAGCGGGATAGCCGCACCCACACCTCCGGCGCGCCGTTGACCTCGACGCCGGAGTCGCCGGCTTTCCTCGGCTGCGGCGCCTTGGTCGGCAGCGCGAGCTCGGCTAGGTCCTCCTGCGCTCCGTCCAGGCCGCCGAGTGCCCTGACCAGCTTCTCGACCACGGACTGGGCGCTGACCCGGCCCTCGCCGACCGCCGCGTACAGCGCCGAGACGTCGGTGAAGCGCAGCTCGCGGGCCAGGTCGAGCAGGCTGTCGGCGGCCGCGATCCGCTGCAGCGGCAGGCCCTGCTTGCGCATCGCCTTGGCGATCTGGTCCTTGCCCGCGTCGACCGCGGCTTCCCGGCGCTCCTTGGAGAACCACTGCCTGATCTTGTTCTTGGCCCGCGGGCTCTGCACGAACTTGAGCCAGTCCCGGCTCGGGCCGGCCTCCGGGGCCTTGGAGGTGAAGATCTCCACCGTGTCGCCGTTGTCCAGGGTGGACTCGAGCGCGACCAGGCGGCCGTTGACCCGGGCGCCGACCGTCCGGTGCCCGACCTCGGTGTGGATGGCGTAGGCGTAGTCCACCGGCGTGGCGCCCTGCGGCAGGGCCACGACCTCGCCGCGGGGGGTGAACACGTAGACCTCGCCGACCGCCAGGTCGAAGCGCAGCGAGTCGAGGAACTCGGCGGGATCCTCGGTTTCCCGCTGCCAGTCCACCAGCTGCCGCAGCCAGGTCATGTCCTGGCCGTCGTCCTTGCCGTTCTTGGGCCGGCTGAGGACCATCTCCTCCTTGTACTTCCAGTGCGCGGCCACGCCGTACTCGGCCTGGCGGTGCATGGTCCACGTCCGGATCTGCAGCTCGACCGGCTTGCCGCCGGGGCCCTTCACCGTCGTGTGCAGCGACTGGTAGAAGTTGAACTTCGGCATCGCGATGTAGTCCTTGAACCGGCCCGCCACCGGGTTCCACCGCGCGTGGATGATGCCGAGGGCGGTGTAGCAGTCCAGGACGGTGTCGACCAGGATGCGGATGCCCACCAGGTCGTAGATGTCGTCGAACTCGACGTTCTTGGCGATCATCTTCTGGTAGATCGAGTAATAGTGCTTCGGCCGGCCGGAAACCGACTCCTTGATCTTCGCCTCGCGCAGGTCCGAGCGGACGTCCTGGATCACTTCCTGCAGGAAGGCCTCGCGCCGCGGCGCCCGGCCGGAGACCAGGCGGACGATCTCGTCGAACCGCTTGGGGTACAGGGTCGAGAAGGCGAGATCCTCGAGTTCCCACTTCACCGTGTTGATGCCGAGCCGGTGGGCGAGCGGGGCGAAGATCTCCAGCGTCTCCCGGGCCTTGCGTTCCTGCTTGGGCCGGGGCAGGTAGCGCAGCGTCCGCATGTTGTGCAGCCGGTCCGCGAGCTTGATCACCAGGACGCGGATGTCCTTGGACATCGCCACGACCATCTTGCGGACGGTCTCCGCCTCGGCCGCCTCGCCGTACTTGACCTTGTCCAGCTTGGTCACGCCGTCGACCAGCGCGGCGATGTCCTCGCCGAACTCGCCGCGCAGCTCGGTCAGCGTGTACGGGGTGTCCTCCACCGTGTCGTGCAGCAGCGCGGCGCAGATCGTCTCGGTGTTCATGCCGAGCTCGGCCAGGATCGTCGCCACCGCGAGCGGGTGGGTGATGTACGGGTCGCCGCTGCGCCGCTTCTGGTCGCGGTGCCAGTAGGCGGCCGACTCATAAGCACGCTCGATGAGGCGGATGTCGGCCTTGGGGTGGGTGGCGCGCACGGTCTTGATCAGCGGCTCGAGCACCGGGTTGGTACCGGCGCCGCGCTGGGCGCCGAGGCGGGCGAGCCGCCGCCGGACGCCGACCCCGGGGGCGGCCGTGTCGGCGACCTGCCCCTGTGCGGCCGCGGCCCTGGCCCGCTGGGCCCGGGCCGTCCCCTGGGCCGGCGGGGAGGAGGGCATCGAGGGAACCGACGGCACCGCGGGGGCCACGGGGTCCGCGCTGCGGTTGAGCGCGCGCGGCTCCGGCCCGGCCGCCTCCGCCGCCGCCGCGGCTGGCCGCGCGTCCCGGGCCGAAGGGTCCGTGTCCTGCTGCGCGTCCGCCCGGGCAGCGTCAGTAGCTTCCGTGCCGGTCGTGGTCACCTCACCGGGCACTCGCGCTCCTCACATCTGCCAAGCCATCAGTGTACTTGGAGGTCTTAAACGCCAGATCAGGCCCGCGCGATTCCCGGCCCGGCCCGGGAGGGGGCAATCGTGACCTAGACGGTGAGAAGGGCGCTGACCGGGAGGCCGGGCAGCTTCGCCCGGCCGTTGAGGAAGGAAAGCTCGAGCAGCACGGCCAGGCCGGCCACCTCGGCCCCGGTCCGCTGGACCAGGTCGGCGGTGGCCTGGGCGGTGCCGCCGGTGGCCAGCACGTCGTCGATGACCAGCACGCGGTCGGACGGCGCGAAGGCGTCGGTCAGCACCTCGATGGTGGCGGTGCCGTACTCGAGGCCGTAGTCCTGCGCGAACGTGGCCCCGGGGAGCTTGCCTTTCTTGCGGATGGGCACGAAGCCCGCACCGAGGCGGCAGGCCACCGGGGCGGCGAGAATGAAGCCGCGCGCCTCGATGCCCGCCACCTTGTCCACCGGCCCGTAGATCGCGGCCAGGGCCTCGATCACCGCCGCGAACGCCGGGCCGTCGGCCAGCAGCGGCGTGATGTCCTTGAAGACCACGCCCGGCTGCGGATAGTCCGGGACGTCACGGACGAGCGTGGTGATGAGCTTGGTCAGCTCGTCACCGGCCGCATCGGTCACCGGCTACCGCCGCTTCTTCTTGGGGGCCGGCCGGTGCCGGGCCCCGCTGCCGCTGCGGCGGGGCTGCTGCCGCGGGCCCGGCCGGACGGTGCCGGCCGATGACGAGCCGGACGGGGTACCGGAAGCGCGCGACCCGGTGGTGGTCAGCTCGTCGGCAGGCGGATCCATGCCGTCGACCTCGTCGTCGAAGACATCGTCGTCCGGTGCCTCGTCCGCCAGCTGCGCGGATGACAGTCCCGCGGCACCCGCCCCGCCGCCGGGGCCGGTCTTCGCGGCGGCCCGCCGGGCCGACCGCGGGCCGGAGGCGCGCACCGCCACCCGCTTGGCTAGCGCCTGGTACTGCGGCTCGCGCTCCTTCAAGTCGGCCAGCACCGGGGTCGCGATGAAGATCGAGGAGTAGGTGCCGGAGAGCATGCCGACGAACAGGACGAGCGCGAGTTCTTCGAGCTCGTTGTTGTTGCCGAGCAGCGCGGTCGCCACGACCAAGATGGCGGCGACCGGCAGCAGCGCGATGATCGAGGTGTTGATCGACCTGACCAGGGTCTGGTTCAGGGCCAGGTTCGCGGCCTGGCTGTAGGTGGTACGGGCCCCGCCGAGCAGGCCGGCCGTATTTTCCCGCACCTTGTCGAAGACCACCACGGTGTCGTATAGCGAGTAGCCCAAGATGGTCAGCAGCCCGATGACGGTCGCCGGGCTGACCTGGAAGCCGGCCAGGGCGTAGATACCGGTGGCGATGACCAGGTCGTGAATCAGGGCGACGAAGGCCGAGATGGCCATCTTCCACTCGAAGGCGATCGACAGGTAGATCACGATCACGATCAGGAACGCGATCAGCGCCTCGGTCGCCTTGGTGGAGATCTGGCTGCCCCACAGCGGCCCCACCGTCTCGGTGGTGATGTTGTTCTCGTTCACGCCGAGCTTGGACGCCAGGTTGTTCTCCAGCGCGACGGTCTGCGAACCGGTCAGCGACTTGGTCTGGACTTCCCAGCTGACCTTGTTGCCGGAGTGGACCTGCTGCACGATGGCACCGCTGACGCCGCCGGTGTCGACGGCGTCCTGCACCTGGCTGATCGACGCGGAGGGAGCGGAAAACGTGAAGACCGCCCCGCCCTTGAAGTCGACGCTGAAGGCCAGGCCGCGGACCAGCACGGCCACGATGCTGACCAGGAGGATCAGCCCGGAGATGGCGTACCACAGCCGCTGCCGGCCGACGAAGTTGATCGAAACCTCGCCGCGGTAGAGCTTGGCGCCTACATCGCCCAGGCGCGACATCATGAACCCCCCGGGTTTCGGGACACGGTACTGCGAGAGACGGTGTCGGGCCTGCGCCGGACCTGGTTGCGGCGGACCGAGGACCGCCAGGGTGTCCGGGCGCCGAGCCGGGCCGGGTCGAGGCCGGACATCGGGTGGCCGTTGCCGAAGAACTTCGTCCCGGCCAGCAGCGTCACCATCGGCTTGGTGAAGGAGAACACCACCAGGACGTCGATCAGCGTGGTCAGGCCCAGGGTGTAGGCGAAGCCCTTGACGTCGCCGATGGCGAAGTAGTACAGCAGCAGGGCGGCCAGGAAGGACACCGTGTCCGACACCAAGATGGTGCGCCGGGCGCGCTTCCAGCCGGCCTCGACCGCGGGCCGCAGCTGTTTGCCCTCGCGCACCTCGTCACGCAATCGCTCGAAGTAGACGACGAACGAGTCGGCGGTGATGCCGATGGCCACGATCAGGCCCGCGATGCCGGCCAGCGAGAGCGTGTAGGTCTGGTACAGGGAGAGCAGCACCACGGCCAGGTAGGTGATGAGCGCCGCGATGATCAGGCTCGAGACCGACACCAGGCCGAGGCCGCGGTAGTAGAGGAAGGCGTACAGCACCACCAGGAGCAGCCCGATCGCGGCCGCGACCAGGCCGGCGTCCAGCTGGTTGCGGCCCACCTGCGCGGACACCGAGGTCACGAACTGGGTCTTGAAGTTCAGCGGCAGCGACCCGAACTTCAGCTCGTTCTGCAGCTGCGTGGCCTGAGCCTGGGTGAAGCTGCCGGTGATCTGTGTGTTCCCGCCGGGGATGGCGCCCTGGACCTCCGGCGCGGACACGATGTTGCCGTCCAGGGTGATCCCGATCTGGTCCAGGTAGGCCGAGTTCTGGTCGCCGCCCTGCGCGGCCGTGTAGTAGGTGCTGTACATGTGCGAGGTGAGGGTGTTGAAGGCCGCGGCGCCCGCGCCGTTCATCGTCAGGTCGACCTGCCACTGGTTGGAGGTCGTGGACAGCGTCGCGGTAGCCCCGGTGACCTGCTTACCCTGCACCTTGGCCTTGTCGAGGATGTACTTGCCCCAAACCCCGCCGTTGCTGCCGCAGGCGACGACCTGCTGGCCGGGGTTGTCGTAGGCGACGTTCTTGTCGTACCCGACCTGAGCCTTCCAGTTCTGGGTGTCGTTGGGCTTGCAGACCAGCTTGTTGAACAGCGCCATCGTGGTCTTGCTGGTCACCAGGCTGGCGTTGCCGAACGTGGTGCTGCTCGCGGACGCGCTGGCACTGGGACTGGGGCTGGCGGAGGCGCTCGGGGACGCGGAGCCGCTCGCCGTGGCGCTGGCCGAGGAACTCGGCGAGGCGCTGGAGGTCGCCGCCGGGACGATCTTGGCGGAGGTCTTCGCGGTGCTAGTGGCGCTGGCGCTCGGGGTGGCCGTGGCCGACCCGCTGGCACCGGAACTCGCACTGGCCGACGGGCTGGCGCTCGCGCTGGCACTCGCCGAAGGGCTGGCCGCGGGCGCCGGCGTGCTGCTCGCCCCGTAGGGCTCGAAGAGCAGCACCTGGCGGAACATGAGGAGCGCGGTGCTGCTGACCAGCTGGATCGTCTGCGCCGAGCCCTTGCCCGGCACCGTGACGACCAGCAGGCTGGTGCCCTGCGGCTGGACCTGGGCGCCGGAGTTACCGGTGCCGTTGACCCGGGACTGGATGACCGAGACCGCCGCGTTCATCTCGTCGGCGGACGGCGCCTTGCCGTTCTGGGTCTGTGCCTGCAGGGTCACCTGGGTGCCGCTGGACAGGTCGAGGCCGAGGCCGACCTTGAACCGGTGCTCCCACTGGCCCGGCGAGAACAGCTTCGGGCCGACTATGCCCAGCAGCATCGCCACGATGAGCACAACCAGAAGCACGAGCGCCCGTCCCGGATGCGGGACGGTTCTTGATGGGGCTGCCACTTCTCCGCCTGTCCTAGATCGGCCTGTCTTAGCTCGGCCGTAACCCGTAAACCCTCACGCCAGCCGGCAGCTCAGTGCACGTTGCCCTGGTCGGACTTAGCCAGATCGTCGTGAGAGTCCGTGAGACCTTCCTCAGCAGACTTAACGCCGTCGGAGTCCCCGGGGGTTCCGTCCGTTTGCTCGTCGTGGATGTCCTGCGGCTCGTCGAACCCGCCGTCCGCGGGCGCCGCGGGCTCCTCGTCGCCCGGGGTGATGACCTCCATGATGGCGCGCTTGAGGTAGCGGACCTCCACGCCGGGGGCGACCTCGAGCACGACGTCGTTGTCATCGACCTCGACGACGGTGGCGTACATGCCGGCCGTGGTGCGGACCTGGGCCCCGGGGGCGACGGTCTTCTGCTGCTGCTGGACCGCCTGCTGACGGCGCCGCTGCGGCCTGATCATCAGGAAGTAGAAGCCGATGAAGACCAGCACGATCAGGATCGGGAACGTCAGCGAGCTTCCTGACGATTTGGTGGCCGCCTCAGCGGCTGCACTAATCCCCATGAGCGGGGCATCCTTCCAGTTGGTTCTGCGAGCACGGTCGTGGCGGGGCCAACGACCAACTGCCGAAGTTTAGCCGCGCTTTTACCACGCACCAACAGGCTACGAGTTTTTGGACGTTATCGTGACCTCGGCGCGATCTTGGCTTTTACTGGTCGAACAGGTTCGGCGGCTCGGTCAGTGCCGCGGGAGGCTCGAGGCCCAGATGGGTCCAGCCCGCCGCGGTGGCGACCCGGCCGCGCGGGGTCCGCGCCAGCAATCCGCAGCGTACCAGGAACGGCTCCGCGACCACCTCGACGGTTTCCGCCTCCTCCCCCAGGGACACCGCCAGGGTGGACAGGCCGACCGGCCCGCCGCCGAAACGGCGGACCACCGCCTCGAGGACGCCGCGGTCCAGCCGGTCCAGGCCGTGCTCGTCCACCTCGTAGATCTCCAGCGCGGTCCGGGCGATGTCCAGGGTGACCACTCCGTCGGCGCGCACCTCGGCGTAGTCGCGCACCCGGCGCAGCAGCCGGTTCGCGATCCGCGGCGTCCCGCGCGACCGGGTGGAGAGCTCGGCCGCGCCCTCGTCGGTGAGCGTCACCCCGAGCAGCCCGGCCGAGCGGCGGATGATGATCTCGAGCTCCTCCGGCTGGTAGAAGTCCAGGTGGGCGGTGAAGCCGAACCTGTCCCGCAGCGGGGCCGGCAGCAACCCGGCCCGGGTGGTCGCCCCGACCAGCGTGAACGGGGCGATGTCGAGCGGGATCGCGGTCGCGCCGGGCCCCTTGCCGACGATGATGTCGACCCGGAAGTCCTCCATGGCCAGGTAGAGCATTTCCTCGGCGGGCCGGGCCAGGCGGTGGATCTCGTCGATGAAGACCACCTCGCCCTCGCTGAGCGTGGACAGCACCGCGGCCAGGTCGCCCGAGCGCTCGATGGCCGGGCCGCTGGTCAGGCGCAGCGGCTGGCCGAGCTCGGCCGCGACGATCATCGCGATCGTGGTCTTGCCCAGGCCGGGCGGCCCGGCCAGCAGCACGTGGTCCGGCGGCCGGCCTCGCCGCAGGGCGCTCTGCAAGATGAGCGTCAGCTGCTCGCGCACCCGGGCCTGGCCGGTGAAGTCGGCCAGCCGCTTGGGCCGCAGCGCGCCCTCGATGTCCCGCTCTTCCGCGTCCGCCAGCGCCGATACCACGCTGTCGTCCTGGTGCGCGCGGCGCGCGGCCAGCTCGGCCTCCTCGGCCTGGCGCAGGGCTTCGTCCTCGCTCATCAGCGCTGCCTGCTGAGCTTGCGCAAGGCGGCCCGCAGGACGGTGGCCACGTTGACCTCGCCGCCGTCGGCGGCGATCAGCCCTTCCTCTTCCAGGGCCGCGATGGCCTGGTCGGCGTCACGGGCCGGCCAGCCCAGGTTGACCAGGCCGGACTGGACCTGGTCACGCCAGGACGCCACCCGGGCCGCCGGCCTGGAGCCCGGCAGGGCGGCGCTGTCGCCGGGCGGCCCGAGCCGGTCCCTCAGCTCCAGCACGATCCGCTGCGCGCCCTTCTGGCCGATGCCGGGGACCATCGTCAGAGCGCGGAGGTCCTCGGCCGAGACGGCGCGGCGCAGCGCGTCCGGGGTGTGCACGGCCAGCATGGCCAGCGCCAGCCGCGGCCCGACGCCGCTGGCCGTCTGCAGCAGCTCGAACACGTTCCGCTCGTCGTCGGAGGAGAAGCCGAACAGGGTCAGCGAGTCCTCCCTGACCACCAGCGAGGTGGCGACCTGGGCGGGCTCCCCCGGCCTGAGCGTGGCCAGCGTGCCCGGGGTGCACTGGACGCGCATCCCGACGCCGCCGACCTCGATGACGGCACCGTCCGGCGCTATGCCGGCCACCGTGCCGCGCAGATGAGCGATCACGACGCGGTACCTCCTCGGCTGGGCCCTCCTCGGGCGGTCAGGGCGGCCTGGCGCAGTCCCGCGGCGCCGCCGCGCCAGATATGGCAGATGGCCAGCGCCAGGGCGTCGGCGGCGTCGGCCGGGCGGGGCGGGTCCGCGACCCGCAGCAGCCGGGTCACCATGGCCGTCACCTGGTCTTTGTCCGCCCGCCCGTTCCCGGTCACGGCCGCCTTGACCTCGCTGGGAGTGTGCAGGGCGACCGGCAGCCCGCGGCGGGCCGCGCAGACGATCGCGACCGCGCCGACCTGCGCCGTGCCCATCACCGTGCGCACGTTGTGCTGGCTGAACACCCGCTCCACGGCCACCGCGTCGGGGCGGCAGTCGTCCAGCCAGACCTCGATCCCCTGCTCGATGGCGAGCAGCCGGGCGGCGATGTCGTCGTCGGGCGGCGTCCTGATGACGCCGACCCCGATCAGGGTGAGCGCCCGGCCCGGGGCTCCCTCGACCACCCCGATGCCGCACCTGGTCATGCCGGGATCGACTCCGAGCACCCGGACCGGGTGCCGCGCGAATGACAAGCCCACCAGGCGCTCTCCAGGTAACTCCGCGAACATCTGTTCGCCTCGAACTTACCGGCCCGCGGCCAGCGGTGCGTGCACCGCCGGCGGCGTGTCCGTCAATTGAGCTGGCTCAGAAGTCGTCGAGCATGTAGGGGGTGGCGGCGAACGCGCCGTCGAGGGCGGCGTCGGCGTCCGGGCTGCCGCCGGCCGCCAGCCCGGCCCGGCGCAAGGTGGCCACCGGAGTGCCCGCATAGAGGGCGGCCAGGCCACGGGCACCCAGTTCGAGCGCCGGCCCGCCGAGGCTCGCGGGGGCAGGCGGGGCGGGAACCTGACTCGTTCGGTCCGTGGATAGGCGACCCTGGCCGTCCCGGACGGTCAGTTCCCACCGGCCCGCGTTGGCCGGGCGCAGGTCGTCGGTGATCAGCAGCGGGACGGCGAGGTCGGTCGCGGGGAAGCCGCGGGCCGCGATGGCGGCGGGCGCGTCGAGCAGGCGGAGCATCCAGCTCTGCCGCTCGGCGATGTCCGCGTCCTGCTCGCGCAGCAGCCACCAGAACGGATCGGACGGGCCGAGGATCGCGCGCACCGTCTCGGCCACCGAGGCGTTGGAGGCGGCCACCGCCCACAGCGCCGCGGTGGCCTCGGCGGTGGACGCCACCAGGCGGTCCACGAAGATCTCGGCGTGCCCGCCGCGCCAGCGGTAGGCGAGGAAGCCATCCGGGGTCAGGTAGGCGTAGCGGTCCCGGTCCGCGTACGGGCCGGGACGGGTCAGCCAGCGCCGCATGGTGGTCTCGTCCCAGGTGACCGGGCCGCAGTCGCGGGCGTCGCGGTGGGCGCGGCCGATGACGTCGAGAACCTCGGCCGCGTCGTCCGGGCCCGGTCGCCTGACCCTGGCCGCCTTGACGTCCACGCGGGGCAGCGCGCCCAGCGCCCGGCTCGGCATGACCGCCTCGTGCAGGTGCCCGGCGATCTCCCAGCCGAGCGACCGGTAAATGGTCATCGTCGCGGGAAACAGGGCCGACAGGGGGTAGCCGCGCACCGTCATGAGCTCGGTGAGCGCGGTCATCAGGGCCCGGCCGACGCCCTGGCCGCGGTACTCGGGCGCGACCTTGACGCCCGCAACCCCGGCCATCGGGACCGCCCGGCCGTACCACCACTGGCGCAGGTCGTGGTAGAGCGCGGTTCCGACCAGCAGGTCGCCGTCGAAGGCGCCCAGGCAGCTGCCCGTGGCCACCATGGACTCGAGTTGCGGCCGGATCAGTGCCTCGTCGCCCGGCCCGAAGGCGCGCGCGACCAGGTCGTCGTACTGCTCCCAGGCGAAGTCAGGTGCGAGCGCACGGATGATCACGTCAGCGGTCAGCCGAGCTTCTCCATGACCTCGTCCGGCACCGAGTAGTTGGCGTAGACGTCCTGCACGTCGTCGGAGTCCTCCAGCGCCTCGATCAGCCGGAACACCTTCCTGGCCTGATCCTCGTCCAGGTCTATCTCGACGCTGGGCAAGAACGCCACGTCCGCGGAGTCGTAGTCGATCCCGGCGTTCTGCAGCGCCGTGCGCGCCGACACCAGGTCGGTCGCCTCGGACACCACCTCGAAGGACTCGCCGAGGTCGTTGACCTCCTCGGCGCCCGCGTCGAGCACCGCCGTCAGCACGTCGTCCTCGGTGACGCCCTTCTTCTCCACCACGATCACGCCCTTGCGGTGGAACAGGTAAGACACCGAGCCGGGGTCGGCCATCGAGCCGCCGTTGCGGGTGAACGCGACGCGCACGTCCGAGGCGGCCCGGTTCCTGTTGTCGGTCAGGCACTGCACCAGCACCGCGACGCCGCCGGGGCCGTAGCCCTCGTACGTGATGTTCTCGTACTGGGCGCCGCCGGCCTCGGCGCCGCTGCCACGGCGGACGGCCCGGTCGATGTTGTCGTTCGGCACCGAGCTCTTCTTGGCCTTGGTGATCGCGTCGTATAGCGTCGGGTTGCCGGCCGGGTCTCCGCCGCCGGTACGCGCGGCGACCTCGACGTTCTTGATCAGCTTGGCAAACATCTTGCCGCGCCTGGCGTCGACCAGCGCCTTCTTGTGCTTAGTGGTCGCCCACTTGGAGTGGCCGCTCATGTGTTGTCCTTCACAATGTCTACGAATAGCTGATGAATGCGCCGGTCCGGGGTCAGCTCGGGGTGGAAGGCCGTGGCAAGCAGCGGCCCTTGCCGGACGGCGACGATCCTACCCGTGCCCTGGTCCGTTCCCAGAATGACGACCCCGGGGCCGGTCTGCTCCACCCACGGAGCCCGGATGAAGACCGCGTGGAGCGCGGTGTCCTCGAGCCCGGTCAGGGTGATGTCCCGCTCGAAGGAGTCGACCTGGCGGCCGAACGCGTTCCGGCGGACGGTCATGTCGATGCCGCCGTAGGTCTGCTGGCCCTGCGCCCCGTCGGCGATCCGGTCGGCCAGCATGATCATGCCGGCGCAGGAGCCGAACGCGGGCAGGCCCTCGCCGATCAGCTTCCGCAGCGGCTCGAGCATGTCGAAGGCGACCGAGAGCCGCCACAGCGTGGTCGACTCGCCGCCCGGGATGACCAGCCCGTCCACGCGCTCGAGTTCCTCCGGCCGGCGGACCGGTATCGCCGCCGCCCCCGCGGCCTCGAGCGCGCGCAGGTGCTCGGGGACGTCGCCCTGCAGGGCGAGCACGCCGACGACAGGCTCCATCTTCTCCTCCGGGCTCGGGCGGGCACCACGCAAGCCGCAGCGGCGCGGCCCGGGGGCCGCGCGGCACAGGCGTTACGGGGTTACTTCGTAAAACACCGAGGCAGCGGCCCGTTCTTCCCGCTTCCTCCCGCGGTCCGACGGGCGGGACCTGAGTGACGCAGGAGCAAGCGGGGATCCGTGTCCGGTGACGGGCACGACATGAAACCGGGCTTCCAGTGCGCTCTGGCGCGCTGGACCGCAGGTTTCATGTCATCAAGGCCGGGCGGTGGCGGGCCGGCGGCTGGCGGGTTACCAGCCGCGGGAGGCGTAGTGCTGGTCGGCGGGGAGGGTGTCCAGGTTGATGCCGACCATGGCCTCGCCCAGGCCGCGGGAGACCTTGGCCACGACATCGGGGTCATCGTGGAAGGTGGTGGCCTTCACGATGGCGGCGGCGCGCTTGGCGGGGTCACCGGACTTGAAGATGCCGGAGCCGACGAACACGCCCTCGGCGCCGAGCTGCATCATCAGCGCGGCGTCGGCGGGAGTGGCGATGCCGCCCGCGGTGAACAGCACGACCGGGAGCCGCCCGGCCTGCGCCACCTCGGCGACCAGCTCGTACGGCGCGCCGAGGTCCTTGGCCGCGCTGAACAGCTCCTCGGCGGGCAGTCCGGCCAGGCGCGCGATGTCCGACCGGATCGTCCGCATGTGCCTGGTCGCCTCGACCACGTTGCCGGTGCCCGCCTCGCCCTTCGAGCGGATCATGGCCGCGCCCTCGGTGATCCGCCGCAGCGCCTCGCCGAGGTTGGTGGAGCCGCACACGAACGGCACGGTGAACTTCCACTTGTCGACGTGGTGGGCCTCGTCGGCCGGCGTCAGCACCTCGGACTCGTCGATGTAGTCGACGCCGATGGCCTGCAGCACCTGAGCTTCGGCGAAGTGGCCGATGCGGCACTTGGCCATGACCGGGATGGACACCGCGGCGATGATCGAGTCGATCATGTCCGGGTCGCTCATCCGGGCGACGCCGCCCTCGGAGCGGATGTCGGCGGGCACGCGCTCGAGCGCCATCACGGCGACCGCGCCGGCGTCCTCCGCGATCTTGGCCTGATCGGGCGTGACCACGTCCATGATCACGCCGCCCTTGAGCATCTCGGCCATGCCGCGCTTCACCCGCGCGGTGCCGGTGGCTGGCTGGTCAGCACTGTCGGTGGACACTCGGTACCTCACTTGATCAATCGTGTTTGGCTACCACCATCGTATGGCCAGGCGGCTAGAGGCTGAGCGGGGTGCTGGTGTTCTCGGCGACCAGGGAGTCGTCCATCTCGAAGAACTCCGGGGCCTTGGCCCGGCCGGACAGGCGCAGCACCCGGGCGAGCGGGCGGCTCCGGGCCAGCCGGGTCGCCGCGACCACGTCGTTGTAGAACTTGCGGGCCAGGAACACCTGGTGCGCGGCCGCCTCGACATCGGCCAGGAGCTCGTCGGCGCCTTCCTTGCCGCTGATCGAGGCCCGGAAGTCGGGCTGGCTGAACGCGGCCCGCAGGGCCCGGGTCAGGTCGCTCTCGGCCAGGTCACGGGGCCGGGCGGTGAGATCCTTGGTGCCGTGCACCGCGCTGGCCAGGAGCAGGCTGGTAGCCGGGTCGAGCAGGCCGGAGGCGGCCAGCTCCAGGGCCGCCGAGCTGCGCCGGAGCAGGGTCGCGTCCAGGGCGGCCTGGGCCATGTCGACGCGGGCGTGCAGGCGGTCGATCCGGCCGGCCCGCCAGGACACGTAGACGCCGACGAACAGGGCGGCCGCGATGACGATGACGATGTCGGTGATCACCCGAACTCACCGCCGGACGCGGTGACGGCGACCTCGGTGCTGCCGAGGACGACGGTTTCGTAGACGCTGTATACGTCGCGGGCCACCACCGACCAGTCATAATCGGCCACCGCGGCCAGCGCGGCGGCGGAGAGCTCGGCCCGCCGGGCGGGGTCATCGAGCAGCTGGCCGACCGCCCGGGCCAGGTCAGCGGCGTCTCCGTTGGCGAACAGCTCCCCGGCCTCGCCGCCGCGCAGGACCTGGCGGAACGCGTCGATGTCGCTGGCCACGACGGGCACGCCGGCCGCCATGGCCTCCGCGGTCACGATGCCGAACGACTCGCCGCCCGTGTTCGGCGAGCAGAACACGTCGACCGAGTGCAGGACGCGCACCTTGTCTTCCTCGCTCACCTGCCCGAGCAGCACGACACGGTCGCGCAGGCCGGCGGGCAGCCGGTGGAGCAGCTCGTCGGCGTCCGCGTACCGGCCCGCCACCAGCAGCCGCAGCCCGGGCCGCCGCGGGCCGAGGATCTCGAAGGCCTTGAGCAGGACGGGCAGGCCCTTGCGCGGCTCGTCGAGCCGGCCGAGGAAGCCGATCGCGCCGCCGGGGCCGGGCCAGCCCGGCAGCGGCTCGGCCTTGCGGTAGCGGCGGGTCGCCACCCCGTTCGGGATGACCACGGCGTCACCGCCGATGTGCTCGACCAGGGTGGTCCGGGCCGCCTCGGACACCGCGATCCGGCCGTTGATCTTCTCCAGGCCGGTGCGGACGACCGGGTAGGTGACCAGCAGGATGCGGGAGCGCGGGATCGCGGTGTGGAAGGTCGCGACGATCGGTCCCGAGGCGACCCAGCAGGCCAGCAGGGACAGGCTGGGGATCTCGGGCTCGTGCACGTGCAGCACGTCGAACCCGCCGTCCTTGATCCACCGCCGCACCCGGTTGGTGGACAGGAAGCCGAACGACAGCCGGGCCACCGAGCCGTTGTAAGGCACCGGCACCGCCCGGCCGGCCGGGGTGACATAGGGCGGCAGCGGCGTGTCGTCGTCGGCCGGGGAGATCACCGAGACCTCGTGGCCCTCGTCGATCAGCGCCTCGGCCAGGTCCCTGACGTGCTGCTGGACGCCGCCCGGCACGTCCCACGAGTACGGGCAGGTGATGCCGATCTTCATGACTCGCGCCGGGGGGCGGGCACGCTCGGCCGCGAGAGCCGCGCGGGGTCGAGGTCGGCGGTGAAGACCTTCTGCAGCATGTGCCAGTCCTGCGGATGCTCGGCGATCGCCTCGGCGAAGCGGTCGGCTAGCTGCTGGCTCATGGCCGCGACCTTCTCGGCGCGGGTGCCCGTGGCCGGCACCGGGATCTCGTCGTAGATGCGGGCGCCCCAGTCCTCGCCGTCGAACCAGCACGCGGTCGGCATCAGCGCCGCGCCGGTGTGCACCGCGAGCGCGGCCACCGCGGAGATCCGCGCCTTCTCCCCGAACATCTCGACCTCGACGCCGCTCTCCTTCAGGTCGCGGTCGCTGACCAGGCAGACCAGGCCGCCGGCGCGCAGCCGGTGGGCCAGGGTGCCGAACGGGCTGCCGCCGCCGGTCAGCGGGAGGACCTCGAAGCCCAGGCTCCGCCGGAACCGCAGGAAGCTCTCGTAGACCGACTCGGGCTTGAGCCGCTCGGCGACGGTGGTGAACTTCCCGGCCCCTTTGGCGATGACCCACGCGCCGGCCTGCTCGAAGTTGCCCATGTGCGGCAGCGCGATGATCACGCCGCGGCCGGCCTTGAGGTGGGCGAAGAGCGTCGCCTCGTTCGGCCCCTGGAAGCGCATGCCGGATACCAGCCGCTCGACGGGGGTGACCGACAGCCGGAAGACCTCGAGCCAGTACCGGGCGTAGGACAGCAGCGCGGCCCGGGACAGGGCCCGCAGTTCCTTGCCGTCGACCTCGTCGGTGCCGTGCTTCCAGCTCAGCACGCGGCGCAGGTTAGCCTCGAGTACCTGCACGCCGGGGCCCTGGCGGCGCCAGGCGATGCCGGCCCCCTTGGCGAAGGCCCAGGACGCCCACGGCAGCGGGACGCGCCGGATCGCCGTCCAGCCCAGTTGGTACGCGATCCCCGTGAGCCGCTCGCTTAGTACGGCCACCGCTAACCTTTCTCAGCTAGCTGATCCCCGGGCGAGCGCCCCTGGTCCCCGGGAACTTTCGCTGACTTGTATACCGCGCGCATCCGCTGCCCGAAAGTGAAGGCGCTGCCGGCCGCGAGGGCCCAGAGCCCTATGTTCAGAATGTACGGCACGCCGAGCCCGGAAACGCCGACGGAAATCAGCGAGATCAGCATCCGCTCCGGCCGCTCGATCAGGCCCACGTCGCAGCGCAGGCCGAGCCCTTCGGCCCGTGCCTTCACGTACGACACCAGGTTCCCCGCCACCAGGCAGAACAGGCACACCCCGGCCAGCAGCGGATTGCGGCCGCCCAGCATGAACCAGATGACCAGGCCGCTGAAGATGCCGGCGTCGGCGATCCGGTCCATGGTCGAGTCCAGGAACGCACCCCAGGTGCCGCTGGTCCCCTTCAGCCGGGCCAGCACGCCGTCCAGCATGTCCAGGAACACGAAGATCGTGCAGGTGAAGGCGCCGGGGAACAGCTCGCCGATGGGGAAGAGGCCCAGCGCCCCGCCCGCGACGCCGACCGTGCCGATGATCGTGACGGCGTTGGGCGTGATCGGGGTACGCACGAGCAACTTGCCCACGGGGGTGAAAACCCGGGTCATGGCGGGCCGCAGTGGGTTCAGCATGGCCGTCCGATCCTACCGCCGAGCTGAGCTTGCGTTTTCCGCTGCTGGCGCGGGCTTCACTTTCTGGTAACCGGGGAGATTCTCTGTGTGGGTCTTGTGGACACGGCGCCCACGGGTAAAGGCTGGTCGTGCGCAGCGCCGGGTCTGGCGTAGGAGCGATCGCGAGGAGGCGAACCTCAATGACAGCTACAGGCAGTGGGGCGGGAGGAGCCGCCGGCAGGGCACCGGCGGCCGATCAGGTGCGAAACGTGGTGCTGGTCGGCCATTCCGGGACGGGGAAGTCCAGCCTGGTCGAGGCGCTGCTCGCCGCGACCGGCACGATCCAGCGGTCCGGCAGCATCGGTGAGGGCACCACGGTCAGCGACTTCGACGAGACCGAGATCAGGCAGCAGCGCTCGGTCAACCTGACCCTCGCACCGGTCATCCACAACGGCATCAAGGTGAACCTGCTCGACACGCCCGGCTACGCCGACTTCACGGGAGACCTCAGGGCCGGGCTCCGGGCGGCCGACTCGGCGCTGTTCGCCGTGTCCGCCACCGACGGGATCGACGGCGTGACCCGGATGCTGTGGGACGAGTGCGCCGCGGTCGGCATGCCCCGCGCGGTCGTCATCACCAAGATCGACCACCAGCGGGCGGAGTTCCAGGCCACGCTCGACGCGTGCCGCGAGGCCTTCGGCGATGCGGTGGCGCCGCTGTACCTGCCGGTCGGCGAGCCGGTCACCGGCCTGATCGGGCTGCTGTCGCAGAAGCTCTACAGCTACTCGGGCGGGCAGCGGTCCGAGGGCGCGCCCGCGGCCGAGGACGAGGACCGCCTGGCCGAGCTGCGCGGTGAGCTGATCGAGGGCATCATCACCGAGAGCGAAGACGAATCCCTCATGGACCGGTACCTGTCCGGCGAGGAGATCGACCCCAAGTTGCTCATCGAGGACCTGGAGAAGGCGGTCGCGCGGGGCAGCTTCTACCCGGTGCTCGTCACCTCCGCGCCGCAGAAGATCGGCATGCTCGAGCTGCTCGAAGTGATGACCGAAGCCTTCCCCTCCCCCGCCGAGCACCCGATGCCCGCGGTCACCACGCCGGACGGCAAGCCCGTCGCCAGCCTGACCTCCGACCCGAAGGGCCCGCTGCTGGCCGAGGTGGTCAAGACCACCACCGACTCCTACGTCGGCCGGATCAGCCTGGTCCGGGTGTTCTCGGGCACGCTGCGCCCCGACGCCTCCGTGCACGTGTCCGGCCACGGCCGGGCCGCCAGCGGGCACGAGGACCACGACGACGACGAGCGCATCGGCGCGCTGACCTCGCCGCTGGGCAAGCAGCAGCGCGGGATCACCAGCTGCGGGGCGGGCGACATCTGCGCCGTGGCCAAGCTGGGCACCGCCGAGACCGGCGACACGCTGTCGGACAAGGACCACCCGCTGCTGATGGAGTCCTGGTCGATGCCCGAGCCGCTGCTCCCGGTGGCGATCGTGGCCAAGTCCAAGGCCGACGAGGACAAGCTCTCCCAGGGCCTGAACCGGCTCATCGCCGAGGACCCGACGCTGCGGCTGGAGAACAACGCCGAGACCAGGCAGCTGGTGCTGTGGTGCATGGGCGAGGCCCACATCGACGTGCTGCTCGACCGGCTCGAGAACCGGTACGGGGTGGCGGTGGAGACCACTGACCTGCGCGTGCCGCTGCGGGAGACGATCGCGGGCAAGGCCCAGGGTCTCGGCCGTAACGTCAAGCAGTCCGGCGGGCACGGCGAGTACGGCATCTGCCACATCGAGGTGGAGCCGCTGGATGACTCGGCCGGGTTCGAGTTCGTCGACAAGATCGTCGGCGGGGTGGTGCCCAGGCAGTTCATCCCGTCGGTGGAGAAGGGCGTCCGCTGGCAGATGGAGCAGGGCGTCACGGCCGGCTACCCGATGACCGGCGTCCGGGTCACCCTGTACGACGGCAAGGCGCACTCGGTGGACTCCTCCGACATGGCCTTCCAGAAGGCCGGGCGGCTGGCGCTGCGGGACGCCGTGGCCAAGGCGCAGCCGACGTTGCTCGAGCCGGTCGACGAGGTGAGCATCCTGGTGCCGGACGATTACGTGGGCGCGGTGATGTCGGACCTGTCCGGCCGCCGCGGCCGGGTGCTCGGCTCCGAGCCGATCGGCGTGGGCCGGACCCTGGTCAGGGCGGAGATCCCCGAGCTCGAGATCAGCAGGTACGCCATCGACCTGCGGTCGGTATCGCACGGAACGGGCTCGTTCACGCGGTCCTACCTGCGGCACGAGCCGCTCCCGGCGCACCTGGCGGCCAAGGTCGCCGCCGACTCCAAGCCGGACTGACGCGGCCCGGCCGCCTCGGCCCGGCCGAGGCGGCCCGCACGCTATGAAACCCGGGTTCCAGCGCGTTCGAGCGCGGTGGAACCCGGGTTTCATGCTGCTGCGGGGGGCTTACGCGCGGGGCCAGCTGCTGCGGGGGGCTTACGCGCGGGGCCAGCTGTTGCGCGGGCTTATGCGCTGGGCCAGGCGGCGGCGAGGAGCTTGCGGGTGTCGGCCAGGAGCTGGGGCAGGACGCGGGTGCTGGCGGTGATGGGCATGAAGTTGGTGTCCCCGCCCCACCGGGGTACCACGTGCTGGTGCAGGTGGGCGGCGATGCCCGCGCCGGCCACCGTGCCCAGGTTGATGCCGATGTTGAAGCCGTGGGCGCCTGAGGCCTGGCGCAGCGCGAGGACCGTGCGCTTGGTGAACTCGGAGAACTCGGCGGTTTCCGCCCCGGTCAGGTCGGTGTAGTCGGCTACGTGCCGGTACGGGCAGATCAGCACGTGACCGGCGTTGTACGGGTACAGGTTCAGGACCGCGTACACCAGCTCGCCCCGGGCGACGATCAGGCCTTCCTCATCGGTGAGCGTGGGCGCCCGGTCGAACGGGCAGCCCTCGCCCTCCCCCGGCCCCGACGGCTTGTTCTCGCCCTTGATGTACGCCAGCCGGTGCGGGGTCCACAGCCGCCCGAAGGCGTCCGGGACCCCCGCGAAGACTTCGTCCGGGTCAGCCACGGGCCGGCCCTAGACCTGGACGCGGTCGCGCACGGCGGTGACGATCTCCGTGATGGCGTCCGCCACGGGAATGGTGTTCTTCTGCGAGCCGTCCCTGAACCGGAACGACACCGCCCCGGCGGCCACGTCGTCGTCGCCCGCGATCAGCATGAACGGCACCTTCTGCCGCTGCGCCGTCCTGATCTTCTTCTGCATCCGGTCGTCGCTGGTGTCGACCTCGACGCGGATGCCCTGATCACGCAGCCCCCCGGCGACCTTCTCCAGGTAGGGCACGTGCGCGTCGGAGACCGGGATGCCGACCGCCTGGACCGGCGCGAGCCAGGGCGGGAAGGCGCCCGCGTAGTGCTCGACCAAGATGCCGAAGAACCGCTCGATGGACCCGAACAGGGCGCGGTGGATCATGTACGGACGCTGCCGGGTGCCGTCGGCGGCCTGGTACTCGATGCCGAACCGGCCCGGCTCCTGCAGGTCGACCTGCAGGGTGGAAAGCTGCCAGCGGCGGCCGATCGCGTCCTTGACGTGCACGTCGATCTTGGGGGCGTAGAAGGCGCCCTCGCCCTCGGCGACCACGTACGGCAGGCCGGACACGTCGAGCGCGTGCTTGAGCGCCACCTCGGCCTCGGCCCACTCCGACAGCTCGCCCACGTACTTCTCCGGCCGGGTGGACAGCTCCGCCTCGAACTCGGTCAGCCCGAAGTCGCGCAGCAGCCCGACCACGAAGGCGAGCAGCGAGGCCAGCTCGTCCTGCAGCTGCTCCGGGCTGCAGAAGATGTGCGAGTCGTCCTGGGTGAAGCCGCGGGCCCGGGTCAGGCCGTGCACCACCCCGGACTTCTCGTACCGGTACACGGTGCCGAACTCGAACAGCCGCAGGGGCAGCTCGCGGTAGGACCGCCCGCGCGCCGCGTAGATCAGGATGTGCATCGGGCAGTTCATCGGCTTGTTGTAGTAGGTAGCCCCGTCCAGCACCATGGGCGGGAACATGCCGTCCTTGTACCACTCCAGGTGCCCGGAGGTGATGAACAGGTCTTCCTTGGTCACGTGGGGGGTGTTGACGAACTCGTACCCGGCCTCGGTGTGGCGGCGGCGCGAGTAGTCCTCCATCACCCGGCGGATGATGCCGCCCTTGGGGTGGAAGACCGGCAGCCCGCTGCCGAGCTCGACCGGGAACGAGAACAGGTCGAGCTCCGCGCCGAGCTTGCGGTGGTCGCGCTTCTCGGCTTCCTCGAGGAACCGCAGGTGCGTGTCCTGCTTGTCCCGGGATTCCCAGGCGGTACCGTAGATCCGCTGCAGCTGCGGGTTCTTCTCGCTCCCGCGCCAGTAGGCCCCGCCGGTGCGCATCAGCTTGAACGCCGGGATGGCCCGGGTGTCCGGCAGGTGCGGGCCGCGGCACAGGTCCTTCCAGCACAGCTCGCCGCTGGCCGGGTTCAGGTTGTCGTAGATGGTCAGCTCCGCGCCGCCGACCTCGACCGACTCGCCGTCCTCGGACGCCGGGTGGCCCTTGAGGCCGATCAGCTCGAGCTTGTACGGCTCGGCGGCGAGCTCGGCCCGGGCCTGCTCGTCGGTGACCACCCGGCGGGAGAACCGCTGGCCCTGCTTGACGATCTGGCGCATCCGGGCCTCGATGGCCTTGAGGTCCTCGGGGGTGAACGGCTTGTCGACGTCGAAGTCGTAGTAGAAGCCGTTCTCCACGGGCGGGCCGATGCCCAGCTTGGCCTGCGGGAACAGGTCCTGCACGGCCTGGGCCATGACGTGCGCGGCCGAGTGCCGCAAGATGTAGTGGCCGTCGTCGCTGGCGATGGCGACGGGCTCTACCACGTCGCCGTCAGCGACCGGGCTGGCCAGGTCGCGCAGCTCGCCGTTGACCTTGGCCGCGATGACGCCTGGCTCGGGGCCGAGGGCCGCGCCCGCCGTCGTGCCCGCCTCGACCACATGCTCGCTTCCGGCGAGGGTGATACGAAGCTGCTGGCTGGACACGGTGTGCTCCTAGGTAGTCGGAGAAAGTGGATACCCGATGCTATCGGTCGCGGGGGGGCTTAGGGACCAGGCCCGCCCGGCGCAGGGCGTCGGCCAGCGCGCCTTCGGGGGCCGCGTCGCGGGCGCCGCCCTTGGGGCCGCCACGCGGGCGGCCGCCGGCGGCCCGGGGCTCGGGTCGCGGCCGGGCGGCCGGGCGGGCGGCCGGCTGGGCGGGTCCCGGCGCGGCGTCGTCGTCCAGCCGCAGGGTGAGCGAGATCCGGTTCCGGGCGGTGTCGACCGACAGCACCTTGACCCGGACCACGTCGCCGGACTTGACCACCGAGTGCGGGTCGGAGACGAAGGTGCGCGACATGGCCGACACGTGCACCAGGCCGTCCTGGTGCACGCCGATGTCGACGAACGCGCCGAACGCGGCCACGTTGGTGACCACGCCCTCGAGCACCATGCCCGGCTGGAGGTCGCCGAGCTTCTCCACGCCCTCGGCGAACGTCGCGGTGGCGAAGGCCGGCCGGGGGTCACGGCCCGGCTTCTCCAGCTCGCGCAGGATGTCGGTGACGGTCGGCAGCCCGAACCGCTCGTCGGTGAACTGATCCGGCCGGAGCGCGCGGAGGGTAGCGGTGCTGCCGATCAGCTGGCCGGCCGAGGTGCCCGTCGTGGCCAGGATGCGGCGCACCACCGGGTAGGCCTCGGGGTGCACGCCGGACGCGTCGAGCGGGTCGTCGCCGCCGCGGATGCGCAGGAAGCCGGCGCACTGCTCGAACGCCTTGGGGCCGAGCCGCGGCACCCCCATGAGCTGCTGGCGGGTCCGGAACGGCCCCTCGGAGTCGCGCCGGGCCACGATCGCGGTGGCCAGCCCGGCGGTTATCCCGGACACCCGCGCCAGCAGCGGCTGGGAGGCGGTGTTCAGGTCGACGCCGACCGCGTTCACGCAGTCTTCCACCACGGCGTCCAGCGAGTGCGACAGCTTGCCCTCGGCCACGTCGTGCTGGTACTGGCCGACGCCGATGGACTTCGGGTCGATCTTGACCAGCTCGGCCAGCGGGTCCTGCAGCCGCCGGGCGATGGACACGGCCCCGCGCAGCGAGACGTCCATGCCGGGCAGTTCTTCTGAGGCGTAGGCCGAGGCGGAGTAGACGCTGGCGCCGGCCTCGGACACGACCACCTTGGTGAGCTTGAGCTCGGGATGGCGCTTCATCAGGTCGGCGGCCAGCCGGTCGGTCTCCCGGGAGGCGGTGCCGTTGCCGATGGCGACGAGCTCGGCGTGGTGCGTGCGGGCCAGCCGGGCGAGGATGTCGATGGACTCGTCCCAGCGGCGCTGCGGCTCGTGCGGATAGATCGTGGCGGTGCCGAGCACCTTGCCGGTGGCGTCCGTGACGGCGACCTTGACCCCGGTCCGGAAGCCGGGGTCCAGCCCGATCGTGGTCCGCGCGCCGGCCGGGGCGGCCAGCAGCAGGTCCCGCAGGTTGGCGGCGAACACCCGGACCGCCTCGTCCTCGGCCGCCTGCCAGAGCCGGACCCGGATGTCCACGCTCAGGTGCATCAGGATGCGGGTACGCCAGGCCCAGTGCACGGTGGCGCCGAGCCACGGGTCGGCGGCCCGGCCCTGATCGCGCAGGCCGAACCGGCCGGCGATGCGCGCCTCGTACTCCGCGTCCTCGGCCCCGGTTTCCAGGGTGAGGTCGAGGATCTCCTCCTTCTCGCCGCGGAACAGGGCCAGCACCCGGTGCGACGGCAGCCGCGTGAACGGCTCGCTGAACTCGAAGTAGTCGGAGAACTTGGCCCCCTTCTGCTCCTGGCCCTCGCGGACCCGGGAGGTCAGCGAGCCGCGAGCGGCCATCGTCTCGCGCAGCTCGCCGAGCAGGTCCGCGTCCTCGGCGAACCGCTCGACCACGATGGCGCGGGCGCCCTCCAGGGCCGCGTTCGCGTCGGCGACGCCCCGGTCCGGGTCGGCGAAGGCCGCCGCCTCGGCGTGCGGGTCCCGGGCGGGATCGGCGAGGAGCAGGTCGGCCAGCGGCTGCAGCCCGGCCTCGCGGGCGATCTGCGCCTTGGTGCGCCGCTTCGGCTTGTAGGGCAGGTAGAGGTCTTCCAGCCGGGCCTTGGAGTCGGCCGCGCGGAGCTGGGCCTCGAGCTCGCCGGTCAGCTTGCCCTGGGCGGTGATCTCCTTCAGGATCGAGTCCCGCCGCTCGTCAAGCTCGCGCAGGTAGCGCAGGCGCTCGTCGAGGGTGCGGAGCTGGGCGTCGTCGAGGCCGCCGGTGGCTTCCTTGCGGTACCGGGCCACGAACGGCACCGTCGCGCCGCCGTCGAGAAGCTCGACCGCGGCGCTGACCTGACGGACGGCCACGCCGAGCTGGCCGGCGATCCGCTGGTCCACTGACTGGGTTTGCGTCACCAGAGCATTGTGCCAGCGGATGACTACTGGCGGGCGCGGGCACGGTAGGCGGCGACCGTGGTGCGGCTCGCGCAGGAGGGCTGGCAGTACCGCCGGGACTGGTTGCGCGAGGTGTCGGCCAGCCAGCGCCCGCAGCCCGCGGCGGCGCAGCGCCGCAGCCGGGACCGGCCGTGGCGGCAGACGTAGAGCGCGAGCCCGGAGACGGCCATGGCCGCCAGCCATTCGGCCAGCGGCGCGTCGTCCCGCGCGTAGTGCAGGTGCGCAGTGCCGTCGTGCCGGGTCAGGACCGGCTGGCACGGCTGGGCGGCCAGGAGCGCGGCCAGCGCGTCCACGAACTCGCCCTGGTCCGGCGTGGCCAGGACCGCGGCGATGCCGGGGCCGAGCCCGCGCAGGGCTCGCGCCAGCGCCTCGTCGACGGCGGCGGGATAGCCGTGGTCGGCGAGCATCAGCTGCTGACGGGCGAGCAGCCCGGGCAGGTCCAGGGTCCCGTCGCCGAGCGAGGCGAGGTCGAGCGCGAGGTGCAGCGGATTCAGGTCGTAGTCGTCATAACTCACTTGACCACCTACAGGGCGCCCGCTTGGGTAGGTGGCATCTAGGTTTTTGCCGCCTACGGAATGAGTTCCATTGTGACAGAGATCGCGAGCCGCCCGCTGGCCGCCGCCGCCCGGGCGCTGATGCTGGCCGGCCAGTGGGATCACGCCGCCGCCCTGCTCCGCGGGGCGGCCCCGGACGGGCCGGGCGAGCGGGCGGTCCTCGCCGTGACCCAGGCCGAGGTCGCGGTCAACCAGGATTTCTGGTGCCGAACGAGGCTGGCTCCCGTGGCCCTGGACGAGGCGGCCGCCGCCGTGGCGGAGGCGCCCGGGGATCGAAGGACCGCCTTCGACCTGGAACTGTCCCGGCTGCAGCACGACTATGCGGCCGAGCTGTTCGGCCCCGGCGAGGAGCCGCCGTCCGGCCCGCCGGACGGCGGCGCTGGCCGATGCCGAGGCGGCCGGGGACGAGCTGGCCGAGTCCGACGCGCTCCGCCATCTCGGCTACCACGCGGGCGAGGCCGGTGACGCGGACCGGGCCCGGCGGATGTGGGAGCGCTCGGCCGAGCAGCGCCAGCGGGCGGGCGCGGTGCCGTACGTGCTGTCCCAGCAGCTGCTGCTGGCCGAGCTGACGCGGGATGGCGGCGACGAGACCGCCGCGCGCGGCCTGGCCGCGGAGGTCCGCCGCTGGGCGGGCGCGCTGGGCATCGGCCTGCTCGAGGCCCAGGCGGCCGCGCTGGCCGCCGGTTAGCCGGCGGCCAGCCACTGTCCGAGGCCCCGGTCCCGGACGAACGCCATGTCATCGTCCCGCCAGCCGGCGGGTCCGCTCAGCCGCGGGGCGAGACGCGGGCCGGGGAGACCAGGACCGCGACGCGGCGCTCGGACGCCATCACCTGGTCGTAGACGTCGAAGTCGTCGTGCGTCCCGCCGGCCGCGGTGAAGATCTCGCGCAGCAGCAGGCGCAGCCGTTCGGCGTCGACCCCCGCCGCCGGATCGTCCGGCCCGATCAGCTCGGCGGGTCCCTCGACGGCGGCCCACTGCCAGCCCGCCCGGATGGTCACGGTGGCCCGCGGCCGGGCCCGCAGGTGCGCCAGCCGCTGCGCGTCGCCGCGGCTGACCAGGCCGACGACCTGGTCGCCGGTCACCGGATGCGGGAGCACGCCCGCGTTCACCACCGACGAGGCGATGGTCTGGTCGGCCCGCAGCGTGGACACCACGCACAGGCCGTGGTCGCCGTCGACGAGCCGGGCGAAATCCTCGAGTCCGCTCACGGGTGAAGCGTAACCGCCGGGGTGAAGGACAGGACAACGCGGTCCTCCACGGGTGCGTAGCCGAGTCGTCATGTTCTCACTATCGGCGGGTACGAAGGAGCGGTGCACAGTCAACGGGCGGACGCGGCGGCGGCGTTCGGCGCGGACCTGTACGAGGTGCTGGCCGCGGACGACGCCAACCTGGTCTTCTCGCCGTCCAGCGCGGCCGGGGCGCTGCAGCTGGCCTGGTTCGGCGCGCGCGGCCGGACGGCGGCGGAACTGGCCCGGGCCCTGCACCTGGAGAACGCGGCGGCCGATCCCGTGGCGGCGCCCGGGCCGGCCCCGCGCGGCCAGGGGTCCGCGGTGTTCCGGGCGCCGAATACGGCCTGGCTCCAGTCCGGCTTCGCGGTGCGGCCGGAGTTCACCGCCCGGCTCAGCCACCTGGCCGGGGCCGTGCTGGCCAGCGCGGACTTCGCCGCCGCGCCCGAGCGGGCGCGCGAGGCGATCAACGCGGCGATCGCCGGGCAGACCGGGGGCAAGATCACCGGGCTGCTGCCGCCCGGCGCCGTCAGCGCGCTGACCAGGCTGGTGCTGGCCAGCGCGGTGTACCTGAAGGCCGCGTGGGCGGAGCCCTTCGATGAGGAGGAGACCGGCGAGGCACCGTTCTACCCGCACGGTCCGGACCGCCCGGGCGTGGCCGTCCCGTTCATGCACGGGATCGCCACGCGGGATTACCTGCGCGGCGACGGCTACCAGGCCGTGCTGCTTCCCTACCGTGACACCGGCCTGGCCATGGCCGTGCTGCTGCCGGACGGGCCGCTGGCGGCGCTGCGGCCGAAGGTGACCGTGGCCGGGTTCGCCAGGATGCTGGCTGGGGCAGCCAGGCACCAGGTCACGCTGGCGCTGCCCCGGTTCCGGCTGGAGTCCGCCTTCGACCTCATCCCCGCGCTGCGGCGGCTGGGCGTCACCGAGGCGTTCGGGGACGAGGCCGACTTCGGCGGCATCACGGGGACCGGACGGCTGCATATCGGCGCCGTCGCGCACCAGGCGTACATCGACGTCGACGAGCACGGCACCGAGGCCGCGGCGGCGACCGCGGCGGCGATCGCCGCGCGGGCCGCGTTCGGGGCGCCGCCGCCGGTCACCGTGGTCGTAGACCGGCCGTTCGGCTTCACGATCCTCGACCGCGCCACGGGGCAGGCAGTGTTCGCCGGCCAGGTGAGCCTGCCCCGTTCGGGATAATCAACGGGCGGATCCGTCGCCGGGGGCGGGCTCTTGCGCGGGGGTCAGCGGTTCGAGGAGCGCGGCGAGCTGCTCCTGGCCGAAGTACCGGGCCCAGCCGAGCGGGGTGGAGCCGAAGCGGTGGTCGCGCAGGCCGGGGTCGGCGCCCAGCCGGAGCAGGGTCCGGGCCAGGTCCTCGCGGCCTTCCATGGCCGCGACGTGCAGCGCGGTCTGCCACGGGTCCGCGGCAGGCGCGTCGGAGCGGCCCTTGGCGTTGACGTCGAAGCCGAGCCCGGCTAGGAGCTCGACCGAGCCAGGGCGCCCCTGCGCCGCCGCCCAGACGATCAGTGCCGGGCGGGTGGCCCGGACGGCTGCGGTCAGGCCGGGGCGGGCGGCCCGCAGCTCGTCGAGCGCGGCCTGGTCCGCGGCCAGCGCGGCGGCGACGAAACGCTGCTCCGGGTCGAGATCGGGCGCGGCGGCGCCGCGGGCGACCAGGAAGCCGACGAGATCGGGATGCCCGGTGACGGCCGCGCGCTCGGCGGGGGTGACCCCGTCGGGGAACGGTGAGACGAGGTCGGTGCCGTGTTCGGCGAGCAGCCGGACCCGTTCGGTCATGCCGTGGGTGACGGCCCAGGCCAGCTGGCCGCGCACCAGCTGCTCCGGGGTGTCCAGGGCGTCGCCGAGACGGGCCCGCCACGGGCCGCCGTCGCCGGTGCCGAGGCCGAACTCGAAGAGCAGCTCCAGGTGATCGTTACCCGGCTCGAACATCCGGTTGTACAGCGCCTGGCCGTCGTTGGGGTCGGCGCCGGCCTCGAGCAGCAGGCGGGCCAGGGCCAGGGCGTGCGGATGGCGCGGCTGGCGCTGCGGGCCCAGCTCGCCCTCGCCGAACACGCCGGTCAGGACGGTGAACGGGGTGGGCAGGCCGTGCCATAGGTAGCCGGCGTTAGGGTCGGCGCCCGCGGCGAGCAGCAGCCGGGCGCTGGCGAGCACGGCGTCCGCGCCGATGGCGGGGTCGTGGCGGGTGTAGGCCAGGTAGAACAGCGGCTCGCAGCGGAACGGGCCGCCGGGCCGGGCGGCCGCCCCCGGGTCGCGCGCCAGGTGCGCGCGCAGCCGGGGCACATCCGCCGCGGCGGCGGCGGCGCAGACGCTGGCCTGCGTGATCTCAGGATTGCGGGCCAGGATCGGGAGCGCCTGCGCCCGCCGCTGCGGCTGGTCGTCCTCGTACGACAGGCAGCCCAGGCGGAGGAACTCATCCGCTGGGCTGTCCGCCGCCATCCGCCCGGGGAAACGGCTGTACCGCTCGACGACCTCGACGTAACGGCGCAGCCTGGTCCAGCTCGGGAAGTCGTACCGCCGGGCCACGACCAGCTGGGCCGCGCTCAGCGGGAAGCTGGCGTCCGGGCGGATGCCGGGGTGGCGCCGGGCCGCCTCGGCGACCGCGTCCGGGGCACCCCGGCGGACCGCGCGCTGCAGGTCTCTGGCCTGGTGGCGAAGCTGCTGAAGGCTGGGTTCGGCGGGCAGGTCGGACACGATGGCTCCTTTCGTGCGCCTGCGGTCCGCGTCGCAAGCCGAAAGGAGTGATGCCTGCTGTCAGTCAGGGGTGCCGCGCAGGTGGACTCGGTCCTTCCCGCGGACCGGGGGTGCCCTGCGAACCTGGCCTTAGGCTACCTCCGGCCGGGCGGGCCGGGAAAGCTAATTGGCGCCGATCCGGCGCCAGGCCAGGCGGGCGCCGGGGTTGAACGCGGTCAGCCGGCCGGTCAGGTCCTGCCCGGCGGCGGCCAGCCCGTCCGGGCCGAGCTCGGGCAGGCCGTCGAGGATGAACATGGCGCGGGTGGTATCACCGGTGATCCTGGTGCGGACGCACTGCCGCCAGTTCCAGCAGCGGCAGGTCACGCCGTCGTCATCGCGCCAGATCACCTCGCCCGGCTCGGGATGTTCGGTCACCGGCTGTCCGTCGCGCATGGTGTCGAACGGCTCGTCCCCCGCCGCGCGGGTCAGCCGGGCCGGGCCGCGGTACCGGGCCAGGTCTTCCCCGCCGGCCGGCAGCAGGTGGCTGACCGAGATCGCGTTGTAGATGTCGGTGAGCCGGTCGATCCGGGGCAGCCCGGCCTCGACCCGGCGCAGCAGCGCCTCGACGCTGGGCCGGGTCCGCTTCGGCTTGGCCCCGAAGGCCTGGTAGGCGCGCCGCCAGGCGGCCACCGGCGCGAGCTGCTCGGGTCCGGCGCCGCCGAGCGCGGCCCGGACCTTGGCCTCGGCGTCGCTCAGCAGCGCGTCGGTGGCCTCGTCCCCCGGGCCGGGCCGCAGCCCTTCGGCCACGATGACCAGCGCGGTGTAACCCGGGCACAGCTCCCGGACTGAGTCCTCCACCGTGACCCGGTCGAGCCAGTGCCGGGCTTGCGGGCTGACCTGCTCCTGGTCGCCGGCCTGGGTCATCGCGCGCGCCTCCGGTTCGTCGTGGTGCCTGCACGATAATGCAGGAAGGCCGGGCCGCGGGGGCCGGGGCCGGGCCCCGGCAGATTGTTGACAATTTTGTCGGGGAACTTTTAAGATCGCCACGTGCATGGGGCAGAGGACGCGTCGCCGGCCAAGCCCGTCGCAGGCGCTCCGGGGCGGCGGCTGGCGACCGAGCAGCTGCGGCGGGCGATCCTGACGGGCGACATGGCGCCCGGGCAGCGGCTCGTCGAGGAGGAACTGGCCGGGACGCTGGGGGTGACGCGCGCCAGCCTGCGCGCGGCGCTGTTCGACCTGACGGCCGAGGGACTGGTCGAGCGGATACCGAACCGCGGCGCCCGGGTCCGGACCGTCAGCGTCGAGGAGGCGGTGGCGATCGTCGAGTGCCGGATGGTGCTGGAGGGACTGTGCGCCGCCAAGGCGGCCGGGCGGGTCACCGAGCCCGAGGCGGAGCGGCTGCGCCAGCTGGGCGCCGAGATGGAACGCAGCGTCGCGGACGGCGAGCCGCTGAAGTACTCGGCGCTCAACCACGAGCTGCACCGCCTAGTCCGCGAGCTCTCCGGCCAGCCGGTGGCCACCACCTTGCTCGAGCGGCTGAACGCGCAGCTGGTCCGGCACCAGTTCCAGCTGTCGCTGCGGCCCGGACGGCCGCAGCAGTCGCTCCCCCAGCACCTGGCGATCATCACCGCGATCGCGGGCCGCCGGCCCGCCGAGGCCGAGGAGGCCACCCGCCACCACCTGCGCAGCGTGATCGCGGCGCTGCTCGATCAGCACGAGGAGAATGCCCGGTGAGCCAGCGCAACGTCATCGTCACCGGCGTTACCCGGGCCGACCTGGCCGTCGTGGACCAGCTGGCCGAGCTCGGCGTGGCCACCGTGCACGAGGCTATCGGGCGGGCCGGCTATCTCGGTCCCGGCCTGCGCCCGATCCAGGACGGGACGCGGACCGGCGGCACCGCGGTCACCGCCCTGTGCTGGCCCGGGGACAACCTCATGATCCACGCGGCGGTGGAGCAGTGCCAGGCCGGGGACCTGCTGGTGGTCACGACCACCTCGCCGTCCACAGACGGGATGTTCGGCGAGCTGCTGGCCACGTCGCTGGCCGCGCGCGGGGTCCGGGGCCTGGTCATCGAGGCCGGCGTGCGCGATGTGGCCGAGCTGCGGGCGATGGGCTTCGGAGTCTGGTCGGCCGCGGTCAGCGCCCAGGGCACGGTCAAGGAGACCGCGGGCGCGGTCAACGTGCCCATCTGCGTCGGCGGCCAGATCATCACGCCGGGTGACGCGATCATCGCCGACGACGACGGCGTGGTGTGCGTGCCGCGCGCTGACATCGGCGCCGCGCTCACCGCCGCGCGGTCCCGGATGGCCAAGGAGGAGCGGAACCGCGGGCAGCTGGCCGGGGGCCAGCTCGGCCTCGACCTGTACGGCCTGCGGGACAAGCTCGCCGCCCTCGGGGTGGAGCACGTCGAGGCCCAGCCCGGTGAGTGACGGCGTCCGGTGCATGCTGATGCGGGGAGGCACCTCGAAGGGGGCCTATTTCCTGGCCGGGGATCTGCCGGAGGATCCGGCCGAACGCGATGACCTGCTGCTGCGGATCATGGGGAGCCCGGATCCGCGGCAGATCGACGGGATCGGCGGGGCGCACCCGCTGACCTCGAAGGTCGCGGTGATCTCCGCCTCATCCCGGTCCGACGCGGATGTCGACTACCTGTTCCTGCAGGTCGGCGTCGATCAGGCCACGGTCTCGGACCGGCAGAACTGCGGCAACTTGCTGGCCGGGGTCGGCCCGTTCGCGATCGAGCGCGGCCTGGCCGCGGGCTCGCCGGTGCGGATCCACATGGTCAACTCGGGCAGCGTGGCCACCGCGGCCTTCCCCGGGGCGGACGGCGTAGTGGAGTACGAGGGCGGCACCGCGATCGCCGGGGTGCCCGGCACGGCGGCGCCGGTCGTGCTCGACTTCGCCGGTACGTCCGGGTCGGCGACCGGCGCGCTGCTGCCCACCGGGAACGTGACCGACGTCATCGACGGCGTCACCGTCACCTGCATCGACAACGGCATGCCGGTGGTGGTCGTGCCCGCCGCCGCGCTCGGCGGCACCGGGTACGAGACCGTCGCCGAGCTCGAGGCCGACGCCCGCCTGCGACAGCGGGTGCGGACCCTGCAGCTGGGCGCCGGCTCGCTGATGGGCCTGGGGGATGTGTCGTCCGCTTCGGTGCCGAAGATCTCGCTGGTGGCCGCGCCCGCGGACGGCGGGACGATCTGCACCCGGACCTTCATCCCGGTCCGGGTGCACGAGGCGATCGGGGTGCTCGGCGCGGTCAGCGTGGCGACCGCGCTGCTGCTGCCCGGCGCGGCCGGGGCCGACCTGGCCTCCGTCCGGCCAGGGCAGGCCCGGTTCGACATCGAGCACCCCACCGGCCACCTCGAGGTCGAGGTCGAGCTGGACCAGGACCCGCTCGCGGTGCGCCGCTCCGGGGTGGTGCGTACCGCGCGCAAGCTCTTCGACGGCACCGTCTTTCCCGGAGGTCTTCGTGACTAGCCCTGACGCCGCCGCGGCCGCGACCCGGCCGCCGCTGCACGACGTCGCCCACCTCGGGCATGTCGAGCTGCTGACCCCGGAACCGGAGCAGAGCCTGTGGTTCTTCACCGAGGTGCTGGGGCTGACCGAGTGCGGCCGGGAGGGCGACTCGGTCTACCTGCGGACCTGGGACGACTACGAGCACCACACGGTCAAGCTGACCGCGCACCACACCTCGGGCATCCGGCGGGTGGGGCTGCGGGCCGCCAGCCAGCACGCGCTGGAGGCACGGGTGGCCGCGATCGAGGCGGCCGGGCTCGGCCTCGGCTGGCAGGACGGCGATACCGGGATCGGGCCGACCTACCTGTTCCGCGACCCGGACGGGCACGAGCTGGAGCTGTACTGGGAAACCGAGTGGTACACGGCACCCGATTCGCTCAGGCCGGCGCTGAAGAACCAGGCCCAGGCGTACCCGGGGCGCGGTGTCAGCGTCCGGCGGCTCGACCACGTGAACTACCTGGGGCAGGACGCGGCGGCGAACGGCGCGTTCGTCCGGGACGTGCTCGGCGGGCGGGTCACCGAGCAGATCATGCTGGACGACGGCACCATCTCGGCGCAGTGGCTGCACTTCACCAACAAGGGCTACGACCTGGTGTACACGCGGGACTGGACCGGGACGACCGGGCGGCTGCACCACATCGCGTTCGCGCCCGACACCCGCGACGACATCCTGCGCGCGGCGGACATCTGCCTGGACCGCGGGGTGTTCATCGAGACCGGGCCGCACAAGCACGCGATCCAGCAGACGTTCTTCCTGTACGTCTACGAGCCGGGCGGCAACCGCATCGAGCTCTGCAACCCGGTCGCCCGGCTGGTGCTCGCACCCGACTGGCGCACCATCACCTGGACCGAGGCCGAACGGGCCAAGGGGCAGGCCTGGGGGCTGAAGACGATCGAGTCGTTCCACACCCACGGCACCCCGCCTGTTCCCTGAGGGGGCCTGTTCCCTGAGGGGGCCTGTTCCCTGAGGGCCGGCGACCTGAAACATTCGGGGCGGCCAGCCGAAACACGCCGTTTACACGGCTTCTTTACACTCAGCGGCATGTACGCCAAGACCATGCCCCAGGCGGGGCGGCTCACGGCGCGGCAGAAGAGGATCTTCGGGATCGCCGCCGTGCTGGTGGTGGTGCTCTTCGGCGCCCTGGCCGCCTGGGGGGCGATGGCGCACGACGCGTACGGGACTTCGGCCAACGGCTGCGTGAGCGTCACCGTGCCGAACTCCACCGGGGGCGCCGTCCTGCACCACTGCGGGTCGCAGGCGCAGGCGTTCTGCCAGGCCTCGTTCCGCGACGACGACCAGATCTCGCTGCTCGCCCGGCCGCAGTGCAAGCTGGCCGGCCTGGCACCCGCGGGCTCCTAGCGTCCCGGCCTGCCCAGCGGCCGGTGTCTCGGTCAGAGGTCGACCACGATGGTAACCGGGCCGTCGTTGACCAGGGAAACCTTCATGTCGGCCCCGAAGACGCCCGTCTCGACGTGGGCGCCGAGGTTACGCAGGGCCTGCACCACGGCGGCGACCAGGGGCTCGGCCACCGGGCCGGGCGCGGCCGCCGACCAGGACGGGCGGCGGCCTTTGGCCAGGTCCGCGTAGAGGGTGAACTGGCTGATCACCAGCAGCGGGGCGGCCACGTCCGAGCAGGACTTCTCGCCGTCCAGGATGCGCATTCCCCACAGCTTGGCCGCGAGCCTGGCGGCCTGTTCCGGGGTGTCGTCGTGGGTCACGCCGACCAAGACGAGCAGGCCCGGCTCCTCGATCGCGCCCGTGATCTCGCCGCCAACGGCCACGCTGGCCCGGCTCACCCGCTGCACCACTGCTCGCATAGCAGGGCAGGTTACCCGGTGCGCCTTCAATCCGGCGGCCGGCCACCAGGCAGACTGCGGGCATGACGATCTTTACGGAACACGATGACGTGAACCCTGTGGTCGCCGAGGTGGTGCGTTCGGGCTTCACCGAGTCGCGGCACCGCGGCGCGGTCGCGGGGCTGGCCGCCGACGGGACCCAGGTGATCGGCGCGGGGCATACCGCGGTGCCGTTCTTCCCCCGCTCGGCGAACAAGCCGCTGCAGGCCGCCGGGATGCTGCGCTGCGGGCTCGACCTGGACGGTGAGCTGCTGGCCCTGGCCGCGGCCAGCCACTCGGGCGAGGACTTCCACGTCGACGGGGTCCGCAAGATCTTGTCCGGAGCCGGGCTGACCGAGGCCGACCTGCGCTGCCCGCCGTCCTGGCCCATCGACCCGCCGACCATGCGCCTGCTGATGGCCCACGGCGAGGAGATGTCCCGGGTCCGGATGAACTGCTCGGGCAAGCACTCCGCGATGCTGGCCACCTGCGTGCGGAACGGCTGGGACACGGCCGGGTACCTGGCCCCTGACCACCCGCTGCAGCAGGCGCTCCGGGGCACGGTCGAGGACCTGGCCGGGGAGCGGGTGACCGCCACCGGAGTGGACGGCTGCGGCGCGCCGCTCTTCGCGCTGACGCTGGCCGGGCTGGCCCGGGCCTTCCGGGCGCTGGTGCTCGCAGCACCGGGCAGCCCGGAGCGCCGGGTGGCCGACGCCATGCGCGCGTACCCGGCCTGGACCAGCGGCACCATCCGCGACGAGCGCCAGCTGATGGACGCGGTGCCGGGCCTGCTGATCAAGGCCGGCGCGGAAGGCGTCGACGCGTTCGCGCTCGCCGACGGGAGGGCCGGCGCGGTCAAGATCGACGACGGGGCGCAGCGGGGCCGCACCCCGGTCACGGTGGCGACGCTGCGCCTGCTCGGCGCCACGGTCCCGGACGAACTCGCCACCACGGCGGTCATCGGCGGAGAAGCGCAGGTCGGCGTCATCCGCGCCGTGAGCTTCCCGGCCGGGTGATTCCTTACTGGCGGTAGACCCCGCCGGGACTCGTAGGTCCGTCCCGCGGAGCGTGTAGGTGCGCCGCGGTCCCGTTAGCCTCGTGCGACTCGGGTGTCCCGTACCGGCCGGTGTGGGCCGGGTTACCACCGGGTCGATGTCACCTAGGTGCGGCTCTTGTGCGGTGGATGGCTCGGGGCTGGGGCGGCTGGTTCTGGCGGGGCGTGCGGTATCAGCCGGGGGCGCCCGGGCGGTCAGTTGTGCCACGTCGATGTGGCATCGCGGTTGTCCCGGCCACCGTAGCGTCACATCGAGATGGGTGCCGCCGGCCGGGTCCGGTGGCGGGCGGGAGCCGTGGGGCGGGCAGGAGCCGCGGGCCGGGCGGGAGCCGCGGGGCGGGCGGGAGCCACGAGGCGGGTGGGAGCCTGGTCCGGTAGCCGACGCTGTGGCGGCTACCGGGTGACGGGTGCGGTAGCCGACGCTGTGGCGGCTACCGGGTGACGGGTGCGGTGACCGGGGCGGGTGTGGCGCCGGAAGTGAGCTGTGCGTAAGCACTGCCTCAGGGGTGCGTGTCCGGGGCCGCCGGACAGCCAGCGGACACGAGATAAAGGCTTGCGAGACTTGGTTAATTAGATTAACTTATAGCTATGGAAATTAACTTGATGGCACGCCGTACCGCTACCGCTCTCGTCGGCGCCAGCCCCGCTGGTGCCGCTCCTTCCGCTGGCGCCAGCCACGCTGGTGCCGCTCCTTCCGCTGGCACCGGCCACGCTGGTGCCGCTCCTTCCGCTGGCACCGGCCCCGTCGGCAGCACTCCTGCTGGCGCTGTTACGGCCGGCGGCCGACGGCGGTGGTGGCTGACCGTTCCGGGGGTGGCCGGGATCGGGTACACGCTGTCCTGGGCGGCCGGGCTGGCGGTGCCGGCGCCCAGCCCGCGGCTCGGCGCGCCCGGTGCCGAGGTCGTCGCGGCGCTGGCCGGCCACGGGCCGGCCGTCGCCGTCCAGTTCGCTCTCACCGAGGGCCTGCCCGCGGCGGGAATCGCGGTCATCGCGGTCGCCCTGGCCCGGTTCGCCCGCCGCCGCGGCGAGGCGGGAGCGGCCAAGATCGTGCTGGGCTCGGGGCTGGTGGCGGCGCTCATCTCGGCCGTGCAGACGGTCCTCGGGCTGGTGCTGGCCGCGACCACCGCACCGGGGGCCGCGTACCTGCTCTGCGCCTCGGTCGACCGGCTGGACGGCGTCAAGATGCTGGCGCTGGCCGTGCTCGGCGCGGCCGCGGCGGCGATGACGGCGCTCCCCCGCTGGCTGCGCTGGACCGCGGCGGCGCTGGCCGTCGCGATCGCCGGCTCCGGTCTGGTGTACCTGCTGCTGGCGGCGTCGCTGGCGACCGCGGCCGGGCCCGCGCTGGTGCTCTTGCTGGCCTTCATGACCGGCTGCGGCATCATGATCGGCATGAGGACCGACCCGAGGGACCGCTAAGAGATGCCGCGCGCCGGGCTGACCCCGGAGCGGATCATCCGCCAAGCCGCGACCGTCGCCGACGAGACGGGCCTGGAACGGCTCACGCTGGCGGCGGTCGCGCAGCGCTGCGGGGTCTCTCTGCCCGGCCTGTATAAGCACGTCAGCGGCCTGGAGGAAGTCAGGCGCGGTATCGCGCTGGTGGGTGTGCGCGAGCTGACCGACGCCGGGGCCCGGGCCGCGGCGGGAGTATCCGGCGTCGACGCGCTGCGGGCCCTGTCCGCCGCGTACCGCGCCTACGCGCTGGCTCATCCGGGCCGCTACGCGGCCAGCGTGCTGGCCCCCGCGCCGGGCGACGAGGAGCACATCGAAGCCGGGACGCAGGCGGTCGCGGTGATCGCCGCGGCCCTGGCGGGCTACAAGCTGGAGGGCGCCGCCCTCATCCACGCCGTGCGGATGTGGCGGGCGGCCTGTCACGGCATCGCGACACTGCAGACCGCGGGCGGATTCGGGCTGCCCGAGTCGGTGGATGTCACGTTCGGTCACCTCATCGACGCCCTGGACACCGAGTTTCGCCGGCTGGGAGCCATAGGATGACGCGATGAGCAAGAAGACCCGGTCGCGTCGCGGCGCGCCGTCCAGCCGGAGCGAGGCCGGCCAGGCCAGGACCAGCCAGGCCAGGACCAGCCAGCCGGCGGGCCGGGCCGTGCCGGGCCAGGCGGACCCGGAGCAGACCGAGGCGGATGCGATCGTCCGGCAGGTCCTGGGCGACTTGTGGAAGGCGGTCGCGGCCGGCGAGCCGCTGCGGGCCGAGATCGAGGCCTCGACCTGCATGGAGGTCCCCCGGGTGCTGGGGGTACGCGACACCGCCGAGGAGGAGACGTTCCGCTCTAACGTGCTGGTGGAGGGGGCGCTGCGCCGCCGCAACCCGGACGGCGCGGCGCTGCTGCGGCTGCTCATGGCGATGGGGACGCAGGCCACCAAGCGGGCGGCCAGCCGGGCGCTGGCCGAGCTCACCAGTGAGGGCGTCTACCCGCCGGAATGGGTGACCGAGATCGGCAAGGCGACGCCGGACCGGGCCTGGCGCCGGTACGACGTGTTCGGTGACGACGAGGCCTTCGCGGTGACCTTCAAGTACGGTGAGGCCGAGCACGGCATCCTGGTCCAGGTGGACCTGGCCGGGCTCCCGGTCGCCACCGCGGTCGGCGTGTCGTCCAACGCGGACCGGCTGATCGAGGCCATCACCGGCGGCAGCGACGAGTTCGAGCGGTCCGAGACGATCAGCCTGGCCGACGCGCGGCGCCGCCTGGCCGGGCCGCTGGACCGGACGGACCGTGACCCGTCGGCCGACCTGTCCAACGCCAGCCTGGCCTTCCTGCCGCTGGTCAGGAGCCGGGTCCGCCGGCTTCCGGCGGAGGGCGCCGCTCCGGTCCCGGTGTTCACCGCGGCCGACCGAGCGGCCGTGGTCGATGAGTTCATGGAGAGCCCGCAGGCGGCGGAGGCGGTGGCGGCCGACGAGGAGGCGACCCGGTTCTGGGCCGAGGTGCTCACCGGCTACAGCGGCCGCCGCCCCGGCGAGGCGCCGGACCAGGTCGGCCCGCGCAAGCTCGCGCACATCCTCCTCGGCCACGTGCCGAACACCTTCGACCTCTCCCCCGCCCAGCGCGGCCACCTCGAGCCCGCGGTGACCGCGTGGGTACGGTGGTCGGCCGGCCGGCGGGACCTGAGCGAGGCCGAGACCACGGTGCTGATGGAGCGGGTGCCGCAGGTGATCAGCCGGTTCGACCTGGCCTACGACGATCCGGACGCGGCCGCGGTCCGCGGCTACGCTTGCGGCCTGGCCGTCAGCGACGCTGACATCGCCTGGCTCTCCGACCAGGTGGGCCGGCGCATGTTCGCGCTGCCGCTGCCGGAACGGCACGGCCCGCTGGACCTGACGGACCCGGCCGACCGCCGCCGCATGGTGGCCGAGGAGTTCGGCGCGTGCACGCCGCCGTCCGGGCAGACCAGCGAGGAGTTCATCGAGGCCGCGTACCGCGTGGTCGAGGACATCTGGCAGGACGGGGAGAGCCCGGCGTACCAGGCGGCCAGCCGCATGTTCGCCGACGGGGTGGCCCGCCACGACGTCATCCACCGGCTGGCCGGGACGCCCGCCCCGACGATCGGATCGTCGATTATCCGATGAGGTCCGCGGCGATGCGCCGTTCTACTCGTGTGAGCGACGGACTTCAGGCGAGGAGAGTGACACGATGAGCTACGCCGACGTGAACGGCATCTCCCTGTACTACGAGGAGCACGGCTCGGGCCAGCCGCTGGTGCTGCTGCACGGCGGCCTGGCCGCGGGCAGCACGTACGCGCCCATCCTGCCGGAGCTAGCCAGGGGGCGCCGGGTCGTCCTGGTGGACCTGCAGGCCCACGGGCACACCGCCGACGCGGACCGGCCGCTGCGGTACGAGACCATGGCCGACGACATCGCCGGGCTTGTCGGGCACCTGGGCCTGGAGCAGGCCGACGTGATGGGCTATTCCCTCGGCGGGGCGACCGCGCTGCGGACCGCGATCCAGCACCCGGAGCTAGTGCGCCGGCTGGTGATCGTCGCCGTGCCGTTCCGGCGGGACGGCTGGTACCCAGAAAGCCTGGCCGGAATGGACCAGATGGGATCGCAGCTGTCCGACATGCTCAAGCAGGGGCCGCTGTACGAGCTCTACGCCAGCGCCGCGCCCCGGGTGCAGGACTGGCCGGTGCTGCTGGATAAGACGGGCGAACTGCTGCGGCGCGACTACGACTGGTCCGCGGAGCTCACCCGGATCAGCGCGCCGGTGATGCTCGTCTACGGGGACGCCGACGCGGTGCGCCCGGCGCACATCGTGGACTTCTACGCCCGGCTGGGCGGCGGCCTGCGGGACGCGACCTGGGACGGCTCGGGCCGGCCGGTGGCCCGGCTGGCCATCTTGCCGAGCCAGACGCACTACGACATCTTCGGCTCGCCCGGCCTGCCCGCCGCGGTCATCCCGTTCCTCGACGCGGACTCGCTCGAGCCGCCCGCGCCGATGGCCGGGTGAGCCTCAGGGCCAGCCGCCGCCGTACTCATCGTCCTCATCGGGACCAAACGACCAGGCTTTCTCCTCCCACCGCCCGGGCGGGCCGGGGCGGGCGGGCGCGGCCCGGGGACGGCGGCGGCGTGACGACATCCAGAGCACGCCCAGCAGCACCGCCACGAACGCGCAGACGGCCGCCGCCGCGGTAGCCACGATCTCCCGCAGGGGCAGGCGCAGCCGCCACGCGCTGGCCGATGACCTCGGGCCGGACGGCCCGGCCCCGGGGGCCAGGCGGGCGAGCCGGTAGCGGACAGCCACGGCCCGGCCCGCCGGGGTCGCCAGCCAGGCCCGGTAGCGCGCCAGCACCGGGTCGGGGGCCGAGGCGCGGACCGGGTAGGCGGACGCGTTCACCGCCCGGGCCGGGTTCACGATGCCGTAGCCGTAGCCCTCGTCCGGCACCGGGTGCCCGGCCGGGGTGGCGGTGCCGATCAGCCGCTGGTCCACCTCGTACCACGGCATGTGCGGGTACCGGGACCTGATGAGCGCCGCCGCCCCCGCGGTGAGCGCGGCGGCGAAGCTGGTCCCCGCGCCGCTGGCGGTGGACCGGCCGTCGCGGCCCACGTAGACCATGTGGTCGGCCGGCGCCGCGACCGCTACGTAAGGTTCCCTGGTGCTGCCGGGCCACAGGGTCCCGTCCGGTTCGGTGCCGCCCACCGCGAGCACGCCCGCGCAGGAGGCCGGCTCGTCCGGCCCGGCGAAGAGGCTGGTGTTACCCGAGCTCGCGATCAGGACGACGTCGTGCCCGAGGGCGTCGGCGACGGCAGCCTGAAGGACCGGATCGCACCGGGCTGGGGAGCTCTGCCCGATGCCGAAGGGCATGTCGATGACCTGGGCGCCGTGCGTGGCCGCGTAGCGGATCCCGGCCGCCGCGATCGCCACCGACCGCGGACCCGAGCCGCCCACGGTGACCGGCAAGATCCTTGCCCGCGGCGCGATGCCCACCGGGCGCGCGCCCGCGCCCGTACCGGTTCCCTGGCCGGCGATCATCACGGCCATCGCGGTGCCGTGCCCGTCCTCGCCGACCTGGATGTCGGTGTCTCCGTCGCGGCTGGTGCCGGTCAGGTCGACGCCCGGCAGCACGACGCCCCGCAGGTCCGGGAGGCTGGCCTGGACGCCGCTTTCCACCTCGGCCACCGTGACCCCGGCCCCCTGGGACAGCGGCCATACCTTCTGCCGCACCTGCCAGGCGCCCAACCACCACTCCCCCGGGCCGGGCGCCAGCCGGGCCCGGGTCCCGCTCGCCAGCACCGTGTGAGCCAGTGCGGGTCCGGCGGACAGGGGCAGGACGCACAGCCCGAGCAGGCAGGCGGCCAGGACGGACAGCAGGCGCCACACACCTTCGACACGGATGGCCGGGCGGCCCGGCTCACCGTTCCCGCGCGGGTAAGGAACCGGTAACAAGTCAGCTGGTCAGCGGGGCGGGGTGCGGGCGCAGGCTGGGCTGCCGGAGGTGCTCGGGGAGATCGACCCGGCCGCCGGCCCACAGCAGCGCGGTCCACGGGTCCGATCCGGCCAGGTCCGCGGGCGCCTGCGGGAAGAGCCGGGCGAGCACGCGCCGGCACAGGTCGCGGGGCGGGTCGAGGCTGAGCCCGAAGCCCTGGGCGATGTCGCTGCCGTGCAGCAGGGCCTCGTGGCAGCCCAGCCCGGCGAATCCCTCCGGGTCCGCCATGCCGGCCGGGTGGTACGCCCGGACGTGCGGGCGGGAGGTGCGCACCATCGCGGCCAGCACCCGCCCGCCGGTGACCGCGAACTCGAGCACCTCGGCGGGTGAGGCGTCCTTCTCGGCGGTGGCGACGGCCCGGACGTAGCGCCCGGTGGGCTGCACCGCGAGCTGCCAGGCGTAGGACAGCAGGCAGTCGCCGATGTGCTCGGCGGTATGCCAGCAGTCCCATTCCAGCGTGCCCGCCCGCACCGACCAGTCCCGGTCGGTGATGGGCAGCAGCCCGCTCGCGACGCAGGCGATCACGCTGTCGAGGTCATCGGCGGTCACTGTCATGGTGTACCGAGCCTACGGTCATAACCGCCCCGGTACGAGCAATTGACCCTCAGTCAGGAACCATCGCCCTTGAGCTGGGCCTTGACTTCGGTCTTGAGGACCTTGCCGACCTTCGAGCGGGGCAGGTCGGGCCAGATCTCGACCTGCTTCGGGGCCTTGACGCTGCCCAGGCGCTCCTTGACGAAGGCCCGGACCTCCTCTCCGGTCACCGTCTGGCCAGGACGCGGCTGCACGACGGCGGTGACGCGCTCGCCCCATTTCTCGTCGGGCAGCCCGATGACCGCGCAGTCACCGATAGCCGGATGGGCCAGCAGTACCTGCTCCACCTCGGCCGAGTAGACGTTGAAGCCGCCGGTGATGATCATGTCCTTGGCCCGGTCGACGATGAAGAGATAGCCGTCGGAGTCGAGATAGCCGATGTCGCCGGTGTGGTGCCAGCCGTGCTTGGCGGTTTCCGCCGAGGCCTGCGGGTTCTTGTAGTAGCCGGCCATGACCAGCGGGCCGCGGATCACGATCTCGCCGCGCTCCCCCGGGGCGAGCCGGTGCCCGTCCTCGTCCATGATCGCGACGATGGTGAGGGGGGTGGGCCGCCCGGCCGAGGACAGCCGCTCGGTGGCCACCGAGCCGTCTTCGCGGAAGTGCTCGGCCGGGGCCAGGGTGGAGATCATCATCGGGGCCTCGGACTGGCCGAACAGCTGGCCCATGACCGGCCCGATCTTGTCCAGGGCCTCTTCCAGCCGGCTGGCCGACATCGGGGCCGCGCCGTACCACAGGCACTGCAGGCGGGTCAGGTCGGTCCCGGGCAGGCCGGCGTGGTCGAGCAGCATGTAGATCAGCGTGGGCGGCAGGAACGTGTGGGTGATCGCCTTCTTCTCGGCGAGGGCGAGGAACTCGGTCAGGTCCGGCTTGCCCATGATGACGATCTCGCCGCCGAGCGTCATGACCGGGAAGCACAGGACGCCGGCCGCGTGGGTGAGCGGGGCCAGGGCCAGGTAGCGCGGGCGCGGCCGGAACGGGTAGCTCATCAGCGTCAGCGCCGACATCGTCTCCGATGTTGCCGCCGGTGAGCATGACGCCCTTGGGCCGTCCGGTGGTCCCTCCGGTGCCGACGAGCATGACCATGTCGCCGGCCGGCTCGGCTTGCCAGGGCTCGGCCGGCTCGGGGCCGGTCCACAGGTCGAAGGGGGTCGCGTCCGGCGGCTCCCCGTCCAGGCAGACGAGCTGCCTGAGCTGGGGCAGGTCGGGCACGATGCGGGCGACCAGGGGCGCGAAGGCGGCCTGGAAGATCAGGCACCGGCAGTCGAAGAAGTCGAGCAGGTCACGGTTCTCGGCCGCCTCGTTGCGCGGGTTGACCGGGCACCACACCGCGCCCGCCCGGGAGATGCCGAACACGCAGCCGAACGCGACCGGGTCGTTCGCCGACAAGATCGCGACCTTGTCGCCGGGGGCGATCCCGGAGCGGTCCAGCGCGCGGGCCACCCGCCAGGACAGCCGCTGCACGTCGGCGTAGCTGAGCGTGCGCCCGGCCGTGGTCAGGCAAGGGGCCTCCGGCCCGAGAGAGGCACCCTTGTCGAGGTAGTCGGTCAGGCGCACGCTCGCCTCCGCTTAGTGCTGAACGGTCAGGTTCGGCTCCATGACCAGGCCGAAGCTGCGCATCGCGCCGAGCAGCTCACGGTGGCCGAAGGCCTGGCAGCCGGACGCGAAGCCGACCCGCAGGGGCGGCTGCTGGAGCAGCGAGTACGCGCCGTACGCCTGCATCAGGCCGGTCTGCTTGTAGTTGGAGTTGCCGTGGATCACGCAGTGCGCGCGGCCCAGCGGCCCGGACGCGTGCACCGAGTCCAGCGAGGTGTTGATCCTGGTGATCTCGCGCGGCGGCATCTGGTTCATGACGCCGGCCGCCTGCTCGTTGATCACCCGCAGCTTCTCGCTGTCCGGCAGGCCCTCGATCTGCGCCAGGACGCCCTTGACGATCTGCGGGACGCCGAGCATGAGCGGGCGGTTGAACACCCCGCCCAGCGCCTTGACGTTGGCCACCCGCGGGTCGTGCTTGAACCACACCGGATGCGACATGCCGCCCCACGGCAGCGCCAGGCCGATCTCGTGCTGCCCCGGGATCGCCACGTCGTACAGGCCGGCGTCGGCGGGCCATTCGGCGTACTGGTTCTGCTCGAGGTAGTACGCCTTGGACAGGCACGCGTTGACCAGGATGGTCCGGGTGGAGGCCACCGTCGGCGTGCCCTTCCAGAAGACCAGGATGTCGAGCGTGTCGACACCGGGCTTCTCCAGGCACAGCTGGGCGGCGATCTCGCTGGTGGTGTACATCTGGGCGATGCCGGGGGCGAGCAGCAGCCCCTGGCCGGCCATCCGCTGGCCGTACTCCTCGTCGCAGGTGACCAGCCAGTCCTGCTCGCCGGTGGTGTCCAGGTAGTGGCAGCCGGCGGCGATGCAGGCCTCGACGACCTCGCGGCCGTACTGGGCGAACGGGCCGACGGTGTTGAGGACGACCTTGGCTCCGTCGAGGAGCTCGGTCAGGGGCTCGACGTCGTGCGAGACCTCGACGATGTCGTACTCAACGGTGTTGATGCCGGGGACCTTGTCCATGGCCTCTTGCGATCCGCGCCTTGTCGCGGCCGGCGGCGGTGAACGAGATGTTGTACTCGCGCAGGTACTCGCAGATCAGGCGGCCGGTGTAACCGGACGCGCCGTAGACGACAACGGGCTTGCTAGCCATGGCTGCTGTTCCTCTCGCTCACATGCCCATGCCGCCGTCGACGGGCAGCCCGGCACCGGTGATGAAGCGGGCCGCGTCGGAGGCCAGGAAGACCACGGCGTCCGCCATGTCCGCGACCTCGCCGAGGCGGCCCTGCGGGGTCAGCCCGACCACGGCGCCGATGGCCTCGGGCACGCTCGGGAACAGGCCGAGGGTCACCACGTCCTGCGCCAGCTGGCTGCCCATCTCGGTCGGGACCAGGCCCGGGTAGATGCAGTTGACCCGCACGCCGTAGCCGAGCTTGCCGGACTCCATGGCGGCTACCCGGCTCAGCCGGTCGACCGCGGACTTGGTGGCCGAGTAGACGGCGATGCCGGGAAACGCGATATTCGCGGCGACCGAGGAGATGTTGATCACGGCACCGCCGCGCCCGGCCGGGCCGCCCGGGCGCATGGCGCGGAAGGCGTGCTTGAGGCCGAGCGAGGTGCCCAGGATGTTCACCTCGAGCATCTTGGAGACCGCGTCCGGGTCGAGGTCCGCGACCAGCTCGGTGATCTCGACGCCGGCGTTGTTGACCAGGATGTCCAGCCCGCCGAGCTCGGCGATCGCACCTTCGACGCATCGTTCCCAGCTGCCGTCATCGGTCACGTCGAGCGGGAGGAACGCGGCGTCGCCGCCGGACTTCTTGATCTCGTCGACGGTCGCCTGGCCGAGGTCCTCGCGGATGTCGCCGATCACGACGGCCGCGCCGGCCGCGACCAGCGCCTCGGCCATTCCCGCGCCGAGGCCCCGCGCCCCGCCGGTGACCAGCGCCTTGCGCCCGGTCAGGTCGTACACGCTCATGGGTATCTCCTCCTCGAGACGACGCCGGCGTGGCGGTCGCACCGCCGCCCTCCGCGGCGGTGCGACGTAGGTCACATTGCCACGGGCTCTGGACAGTCGTCAAGACTTTCTTGGACAGTTGTCAAGCACGCTCTGGGCGGCGGCCGCCGGCCGGGATACAGTTGGTTCCGGGCTCGCAGGGCGCGAGCGGCCGGGAACAGACGGGAAGGTCGCTGTTGTGACCGACGTGGCCCAGGTGGCCAGCGAGGTTGACGTGGGCGATGAGCGCCACGCGACGGAAACGAACCGGGAGCGGGTCTCACGGCGGCAGGTGGACAAGTTCGCCGAGCGTCGCGCTCAGCTGGCCGACGCCGCGCTGCAGACGCTGGCCGAGCTCGGCTACGCCCGCACCAGCCTGCGCGAGATCGCGCAGAACTCCCCGTTCTCGCATGGCGTGCTGCACTACTACTTCAGCGACAAACAGGACCTGATCACGCACTGCGTGCGGCAGTACGAGGCCGCCTGCGTGACCCGGTACGACGAGATCGTGGCGGCGGCCTCGTCGGCGGCCGAGCTCAAGCGCGAGTTCAGCCGGCGATGGCGCAGACGCTGCGGACCGACGCGCCGATGCACCGGCTCTGGTACGACCTGCGGAACCAGAGCCTGTTCGAGGAGTCGTTCCGCGCCGACGTGCTGGAGATCGACCAGCGCCGCGAGGCGATGATCTGGCGGGTCGTCAGCCGGTACGCCGAGCTGGCCCGGGTCCCGGTCGCCCTGTCCCCCGCGGCGGCCTACGCGATCCTGGACGGGCTGTTCCAGCAGGCCCTGCTGCACCACCTGGCCGGGGACGAGGGCCCGGCCGGCGACCTGGCCGCGAACGTGGTGCGGGTGCTCGACACCCTGGACGCCTGAGCCGGGAGCGGCCGGTTAGGTACCCTGGAGGAGCGGCGGCGCAGGCCTGGCGCCGCGGTCTCGCTCGCAGCGGAGCGAACGTGCCAGCATGCCGCTGTCCCCCTTCCCGAGCAAGCCCTGGAGAAAGATGCCCAAGCGGGTTCGTCCCTACGGTTCGGCTGAGGACGCCGAGGTCGCCGGGCTCGGCAGCCGGCGCACGCGCCGGAGGTGAGGACGCGGGCGAGCCGGGCGCCGCGATAGCGATGCGGGACATCGCCGGCCAGGCCGCCCAGGCGGTCCGCGCGCTGCGTGACCTGAGCGGGGGCGGCGCCGGCCTCGACGACGCGCGCGAGGTGATCGCGAGCCTCGAGCGGATGGGCCAGGACCTGCCGCAGCTGTGCGAGGGGCTCGCCCGGATCCTGGTCGTGCAGCGGGAGGACGGGCAGCTCGCGGCGGCCGCCGGGCAGGACCTGGACTTCTGGGTCGTGGAAGCGGTCGAGGCCCTGGCGGCGGCGGGCCAGGCGGCGGACATGATGACCGCCGCGCTGGCCCAGGCGGCCAAGACGGCCGGGGAGCTCAAGCCGTCCCGCTGAGCCGTCCGTCCGGGTGCAGGGCGGCGGCCATGCGCTCGACCATCTCGGCCAGGACGGGCTGCGGCGTGGCGAAGTTGAAGCGGAACGAGCCGGCGCCGCCCGCGCCGAACGCGGGCCCGTCCACCACCGTGAGCCGCGCGCGGCTCGTGACGAGCTCGCCGGGTGAGCCCGGCAGGTCCATCGCGGTGCAGTCGAGCCAGGCCAGGTAGGTGCCCTCGGGCGGCCGGTAGCGAACCGCGGGCAGGTGACGGGCGAGCAGCCCGGCCAGGAGGCGGCGGCTCTCGTCGAGGTAGCCGACGACCTCGTCCAGCCACGCCTCGCCGTGCCGGTAGGCGGCGATGTTGGCGACCACGCCGGGATTGCTCGCCCCGTGCGCGGCGAACGGCGCCCATCTCCTCCCAGCGCTGCCGGTCGGGCTCGTTGCTGAGGATCACCTGGGCGCACTTGAGCCCGGGCAGGTTCCATCCCTTCGACGCGGAGGTGGCGGTGAGGGTGTGCGACGCGGCGGCCTCCGAGGTCGACGCGTACGGGATATGACGTGCCCCCGGGTAGACCAGCGGGCCGTGGATCTCGTCGGCGAGGACACGCCCGCCGTGCCGCTCCACCACCTCGCTCAGCTCCGTCATCTCCGCCGCGGTGAAGACCCGGCCCAGCGGGTTGTACGGGTTGCAGAAGACGAGCAGGTGGCCGCCCTTGGCGAACGCGTCGGAGATGCCGTCCAGGTCCAGCGTGGACCGGCCTCGTTCGGTCACGCATCTTGACCCCGATGATCTCGCGGCCGAGGACGCCGGGTACGGACAGGAAGGGCATGTAGGCGGGCGTGGGCACGATGACCGGTGACCCGGGACGGGAGAACCGGATGATGGCGAGTTCCAGCGCCTTGATCACGTCGGGAACGTGGTGGATCAGCGCGGGATCGACCTCCCAGCCGTAGCGGCGCCGGGCGAATTCCGCGCACGCCGCGCTCAGCTCCCCGGCCAGGAACGGGGGCAGGTAGCCGAAGTTCGCGTCGGCGGACAGCCCGGCGAGCGCGTCCAGGATGGCAGGCGCCGCGCCGAAGTCCATCTCCGCCACGCCCGCGCCGAGGCCGCCGGGGCCCGGGGCGGCCCACTTGACGCTGCCGCGCGCGCGGAGCATCGCCGGGGTCGTGCGGTCGATCGCCTGCCTGAGCGGGCCGGGCACGCCTTATCCCGCCTGCGGGCGGCGGCCGCCGTAGATGACGTTCTCCAGGTGCCGCCAGTAGACGTCGACGCCCTCGAAGCCGGCCGCCCGCAGGTACTCCAGCTGCGGCCCGAGCGGGATGATGTACCGAACGTGATTGGCCCAGCGCGCTTGCTCCAGCGGCGAGCGGTGGCGGCGCCGGGCGGCCCCGGCGGGGTCCTCGCGGTCGTGCACCCGGTCCCAGGTGGCCTCGGTCACCGGATCCTCGGCGCGCACCGGGTCGTAGTTGAGGTACCACCCGCCGGGGACGAGGTGGCCGGATATCTCGGCGAACAGGCTCTGCTTGCGGTCATCGGGCAGGTGGTGGACGCACATCGAGGTCACCACGGCGTCGAGCGCCGCCGGGACCGCCGCGGGCCAGGCGCCGGGCGCCGCCATATCGAACTCGACGTACCGGTACCGTCCCGCGAACGGCTCCATCTCCGGCTGGCTCGCGCGCATCATCTCGGCTGAGAAGTCCGCGAGGACGGCGGTGCTGCGCGGATACAGGCGCAGGATCGCCCGGGACGCCGCCCCGGTTCCCGCCCCCAGGTCGGCGAACGTGAACTCGTCCTGCTCCCCGAACGGCAGCAGGAGGGCCATGAAGCTCCGGTGCGCCTCCCGGCCGGGCTCCTGCCGCTGCGCCTCGGCCGCCCAGGCCCCGACGGCCTCGGCGGACTGCCAGATGGCGGCGTTCGTGTCGGCGGGGTCAGCCATAAGCCAAGGTTACCGAGGCGGCGGGTAAGGGTCCCGGGCCGCCCAGACGACTTGACGACGTGATTCTTCCCGGTCCCCCGGTAAAGCTGGCCACCTTCGATTACCTTTACGGTCAGGGAGGTGGGCGGTGAGTGAGGGACAGATCTCACCGCATGATGCTCAGGAGCTTGAGGCCTGTTTCCGGGCCCAGGCTGGTGACCTGTTCGGTTACGCCTGCGCGGTGACCCGGGGTGATCAGGCGCTCGCCCACGACCTGGTCCAGGCCGCCTTCGAAGCGGCCGCCCGGGCCTGGCCGAAGCTGCGCGGCCTGGCCGGGGAGCAGCGCGACAGCTGGCTGCGCCGGACCCTGGCCAACATCGCCGTCTCCGGCTTCCGGCGCGAGGCGGCCTTCCGCGACCGGCTGCCGCGGATCGAGCTGCTCTACCGGAAGGTCCCGGCCGACCCGCTGGAGCAGGCCTTCTCGGCCATCACGCTGGAACGGTGCTGGCAGGTCATCGGCGGCCTGCCGGAACAGCAGCACGCGACGGCGCTGATGCGCTGGGGCCTGGACATGAAGGAAGCCGAGATCGCCGCGGTCCTCGGCATCGGCGAGAAAACGGTGAGCGTTCACCTGTATCGCGTGCGCCGCAAGCTGCTCCTACAGCTAGGAGCGGACTATCCGTTCGAGAGACGCCCCCGAAGGAGCATCGCCATGAGGGCCGGCGGCCGCGACACGAGCACCTCGCACGAGGACATGCTGCTTTCCGGCGTCTACCAGCAGATGACCGACCAGCAGGGGGCCAGGCACGCGGCGGGGCACGAGCTCGAGCCGGCGCTGGAGCGGTACCAGGCCTGGCTGCGCGAGCACGCCGAGGGTGACGGCGCGGCGGGGGACCGGCGCCCGGCGGCGAGGTCCTCGCGGACGCCTTCCCGGCCTCGGGCACGGCCCGCGCGGAGTGGAGCGCGGACCTGGCCGTCGTCGAGCTGTACTCCCAGCATTACCGGGCGCTGGTGCGGCTGGCGGCGCTGCTGGTGCGGGACACCCCCACCGCCGAGGAAGTCGTCCAGGACTCCTTCATCGCCATGCACGGCGGCTGGCAGCGCCTCCGCGATACCGAGAAGGCGCTGGCGTACCTGCGGCAGGCCGTCGTCAACCGGTCCCGGTCGGTCCTGCGGCACCGCACCGTCGTCGACAAGAACCTGCAGAAGGCCCCGCCCGACATGCCCAGCGCCGAGCACGGCGCCCTGGTCCTGCTCGAACGGCACGCCGTCGTCGCCGCCCTGCGCGGCCTGCCCGACCGCCAGCGCGAGGCCATCGTCCTGCGCTACTACGCCGACCTGTCCGAAGCCCAGATCGCCGACGCCATGGGCATCAGCCGCGGCGCCGTCAAGAGCCACACGTCCCGCGGCATGACCGCGCTGCGCGCCGTCCTGGAGCAGCAGTGACGCCGGGGCCGGGACCCGGCCCCGGACCGGACGCCGCCACGGCCGGCTGGCACGGCTTCGCGGATTACCTGCGCCGGGCGCTGCACGCCGCCGCGGACCAGGTCGAGCCGCAGCCGGACGGCCTGGCCCCGATCCGCGCGGGGATCTTGGCCGCGGCGGGCGTGCCCTGGAACCAGGCGTTCGCGCTCAGCCAATACTGGATCCACGACGCCTGAGGGCGTGGCACCGTAACCTGGCCGACCTACTATGGGCGGTATGACCGAGCAGGCCGAGACGATCCGCACGGCGATCCTCACCGTGGACGACGACCCAGGCGTATCCCGTGCGGTCGCCCGGGACCTGCGGCGGCGCTACGGCGAACGGCACCGCATCGTGCGGGCCGAGTCGGGACCCTCCGCGCTGGACGCGCTGCGGCAGATGAAGCTCCGCGGCGACCTGGTGGCGGTGATCCTGGCCGACTACCGGATGCCCGAGATGAACGGCATCGAGTTCCTCGAGCAGGCGATGGACATCTACCCCGGGGCGCGGCGGGTGCTGCTCACCGCGTACGCCGACACCGGGGCCGCGATCGACGCCATCAACGTGGTCGACCTGGACCACTACCTGCTCAAGCCGTGGGATCCCCCCGAGGAGAAGCTCTACCCGGTGGTCGACGCGCTGCTCGAGGCCTGGATGGAGTCCGACCACCGGCCGGTGCCCGAGACCAAGGTCGTCGGGCACCGCTGGTCGGCCCGCTGCTCCGAGGTGCGCGAGTTCCTGGCCCGCAACCAGGTGCCGTACCGCTGGTACAACTCCGACGAGCCGGAAGGGCAGCGGCTGCTCGAGGCCGCGCAGGCGGACGGCCTGTCGCTGCCGGTGGTCATCACCCCGGAGGGCGAGCCGCTGGTCGAGCCGAGCGACGCCGAGCTGGCTGCCCGCGTCGGCCTGGCCACCACGCCGTCCAAGGACTTCTACGACCTCATCGTGATCGGCGGCGGCCCGGCCGGCCTCGGCGCCGCGGTGTACGGCGCCTCCGAGGGGCTGCGCACCGTGCTGCTCGAGCGCACCGCGACCGGCGGCCAGGCCGGGCAGAGCTCGCGGATCGAGAACTACCTGGGCTTCCCCGACGGCGTCTCCGGCGCGCAGCTGACCGACCGGGCGCGGCGGCAGGCGGCCAAGTTCGGGGCCGAGGTGCTGACCACGCGGGACGTGATCGCCCTGGACGTGTGCGGGTCGGCGCGCCGGGTCCGGTTCGCCGACGGCTCCTCGATCGACGCGCACACGGTCATCCTGGCCACCGGGGTGTCCTACCGGCAGCTGGAGGCGCCGGGGCTGGGCGACCTGACCGGGCGCGGGGTCTACTACGGCTCGGCCCTGACCGAGGCCTCGGCCTGCCTCGGGCAGGACGTGTACATCGTCGGCGGCGCCAACTCGGCCGGGCAGGCCGCCATGTACCTGTCGCGGCACGCCAAGTCGGTGACCATACTGGTCCGCGGGCCCGCGCTGGAACGGTCGATGTCGTACTACCTGATCAAGCAGATCGCGGACGTGCCCAACATCGCGGTCCGCACCTGCACCGAGGTCATCGGCGCGGCCGGCGAGGACCACCTGGAGAGCCTGACGCTGCGGGACAACGCGGCCGGCACCACGGAAACAGTAGACGCCCAGTTGCTGTTCTTGTTTATCGGGGCAGCGCCCCTGACCGACTGGCTGGACGGAGTGGTCGTGCGGGATTCCGCGGGGTTCGTGTTGGCCGGTCCTGACCTGTCCGTGGACGGGGAGCGGCCGCGCGGCTGGGAGCTCGACCGGATGCCCTATCACCTGGAGACCAGCGTGCCCGGCGTGTTCGTGGCCGGGGACGCTCGGTCGGAGTCGGCCAAGCGGGTGGCCTCGGCCGTCGGCGAGGGCGCGCTGGCCGTCATGCTCGTGCACCGGTACCTGGAGAAAAGATGACTGCTTCTGATGTGAACACGGCCGGCCCGACGGCGAACGCGGCCGAGGTGACCCAGCTCTCCTGCAGCGTCGATGAGCTGCGGACGCTGTTCCTGTTCGAGAAGCTCACCGGGGACCAGCTGCAGTGGCTGTGCGAGCGGGGCCACGTCGAGCTGATCGAGACGGGGCCGGTCTTCTCCGAGGGCGCCCCCGCCACCTGCTTCTACATGCTGCTCGAGGGCACCGTGGTCCTGTCGCGCCGGGTGGGCGCGGACGACCTGGAGGTCGGCCGGACGTCCGCCCGCGGCGTATACGCCGGGGCCTTCACCGCCTACCTCGGCGACCGGGTGCCGCAGGTCTACTCCAACTCGCTGCGGGTGACCGAGCCGTCGCGGTTCTTCGTGCTGGACGCCGACGTGTTCGCCGAGCTGATGCACGACTGGTTCCCGATGGCGGTGCACCTGCTCGAAGGGCTGTTCTTCGGCCAGAAGAACACCCAGCAGGCGATCGGCCAGCGGGAACGGCTGCTCGCGCTGGGCTCCCTGTCCGCCGGGCTCACCCACGAGCTGAACAACCCGGCCGCCGCGGCCGTGCGGGCCACCTCGACGCTGCGCAAGCAGGTCGCCGGGATGCGGCACAAGCTGGCCATGATCGCCAGCGGGACATGGGACCGTACCACCCTGGAAACGCTGATCAAGCTGCAGGAAGAAGCGGCCGAACGAGTGCCGAAGGCCGTGGCCCTGTCCCCGCTCGAGGCCTCGGACCGGGAGGACGCCATCGCGGACTGGCTCGAGGACCACGGGTGCTCGGAAGGATGGCAGCTGGCCCCGACGTTCGTCGCGGCCGGGCTGGACGTGGCCTGGCTCGACCACGTCGAGGCCACGGTGGACGAGGGCACGCTGGAGCCCGCGCTGCGGTGGCTGAATTACACGGTCGACACCGAGCTGCTGATGAACGAGATCGAGGACTCCACCACCCGGATCTCCACCCTGGTCGGCGCGGCCAAGCAGTACTCGCAGCTGGACCGGGCTCCCTACCAGGTCGTCGACGTGCACGAGCTGCTGGACAGCACGCTGCTGATGCTGTCCGGGAAGTTCCCGGCGGGCATCACGGTGGCGAAGGAGTACGACCGGTCGCTGCCGCAGATCCCGGCCTACGCGGCCGAGCTGAACCAGGTCTGGACGAACCTCATCGACAACGCGGTATCCGCGATGGGCCAGTCCGGAACCCTGACGGTGCGCACCGGGATGGACCGGGACGGCGAGGTGTTCGTGGAGTTCGGCGACACCGGGCCCGGGGTACCGCAGGAGATCAGGAACCGGATCTTCGAGCCGTTCTTCACCACCAAGCCGGTGGGCGAGGGAACCGGGCTCGGGCTCGACATATCGTGGCGCATCGTGGTGAAGAAGCATCACGGGGACCTGTCGCTGGAGTCGTCGCCGGGCGACACGCGCTTCCGCGTGCGGCTGCCGGTGACCTGGCAAGACGTAGAGGAGAACTAGACATGCCGGAGATCGCGGGCATCGACCCTTCGGTGCCGCCGAGCGGGGAGGGCTGCGTCGAGTGCGACGCGGCGGGCGGCTGGTGGGTGCACCTGCGCCGGTGCGCGCAGTGCGGGCACATCGGCTGCTGTGACACCTCGCCCATGCAGCACGCCAGCGCGCACGCGGCCGAGACCGGGCACCCTTTCATCCGCAGCTTCGAGCCGGGCGAGGACTGGTTCTACAGCTATGACACCAAGGAGACCTACGAGGGGCCCGAGCTCGCGCCGCCGCAGCACCATCCGGCCGGCCAGGGAGTGCCAGGCCCCAAGGGCCGGGTGCCGAACGACTGGCGCCTGCACGTCCACTAGCAGTCCCGGACCTTGTCCGCGCGGCCCGCTCAGCTCAAGTTGATCATGAGCGTCAGCTGGGGGCGGCGGACGTCATGAAACCGGGCTTCCAGCGCGTCCGGACGCACTCGAAGCCCGGTTTCATGCCGTCGCGGCTGATCCGCGGCGCTCAGCTCGCGGTGCTGGCGGTGCTGGCGGTGCTGGCGGTGCTGGCGGTGCCAGTGTTACCTGAGCCGGGTTCCCGGGGTCCCGTACCCGGCAGCGACTACAAGCAAGCGGCGTTGGGGCGCGGCCGGGTTTATGTCCCGTGGGTCCGGCTCCTTTTCTGTGAGCCCGGTCCCGGGGCGCCCCGGTTCCTGCCTGCTGAGCCCGGGCCCGGGGCGCCTGCGGGGCGTGTGGTACCGGCCGGGGCCGCCCAGGGGCGCGGCGGCAACCACCGCAATGCCACATCGACGTGGTCCTGACCACCGCAGGGTCACATTGAGGTGGCTGCCCGGGGCCGGCGCCGGGTGGCGGGCGGGAGATCCGGGGCCGGTGCCGGGTGGCGGGCGGGAGATCCGGGGGCTGCCGGGCCAGGCCGGGCTGACGGGGCTGCCGGGCCGGGCCGGGCTGACGGGGCTGCCGGACCGGGCCGGGCTGACGGGGCTGCCGGGCCGGGCCGGGCTGACGGGGCCGGGGGGAATACCGGGCGGCCCGGCTCGCAGCGGCCGCCAGGCCGCTCACACGAAAGGAGCCGCACCCATGTTCCGTTGACCGGTCCCGGGCCCGGCTGAGATAACGTTCATTGCTAGCTCGGCTGAGGAAAGAGGGACGATGGAACCTGACGGGTCCGCGCAGGTCGCCGTATTCGTAGATTTCGAGAACCTCGTCCTCGGCGCGGTCAAGGAACTGCCCGACCTGGCCAATCCGGCGCCGTACGAGGCGCTGACCCGGCTGTGCCGCGGCTACGGCAACGCCTCGGTGCGCCGGGCCTACGCGGACTGGGCCAACTCGCTGTTCGGCGGCCACCAGGACGATCTGGCCATGAACGGGGTCGACCTCATCCAGGTGGCGCGGGTCGGTTTCCAGAACAAGAACGCCGCCGACATCCGGATGGCGGTCGACGCCATGGAAACCCTGATCGTGCACCCCGAGATCAGCGTGTTCATCCTGGTCAGCGGCGACGGTGATTACTCGCCGCTGGTGCAGCGGCTGCGGGAGTTCGGCAAGTGGGTGGTCGGGGTCGGGACCGAGGCCAACGCCAGCCGCAAGCTGGTCTCGGTGTGCTCGGAGTACAAGTACTGGGGCACGCTGGTGGCGGAGGTCGTGCCGGCCGCCCGGCCGACCGCGGCTTTCGATCTCGGCGCCGCCGAGGAGCTGCTGGTCCGGGCGTTCGAGGAGTCCAACGCCGAGACGATGACGGCGGGCGGCCTCAAGAGCAAGATGCTGACGCTGGACGCCGCGTTCGACGAGCACAACTACGGAGCCCGCAGCTTCCGGGCCTTCCTGGCCATGCTGCCGGAGCGAGTCGAGGCCGTGCAGGCGGGCGGCCCGGACCTCACCGTGAAGCTGATCGAGGAACCGCGCAAGCCCGAACCGCAGAAGGCCCCGAGGACAAGAACGCGCAAGTCCTGACGTCCGCCCTCCGCCCCATGCCAGTTGCAGATCATAGCTAGCTGGCGATGCCGACGGTCTGGCGGAAGGTTTCGGGCAGGCTGAGGGCCCGGAGCATGTAGTGGGCGACGTCGGCCCGGGAGACGAGGAGGCCGCGGCGGACGTTCTGCCCGTAGGCCGTCCGGTATCTGCCGGTCACGGGCTTGCTGGTCAGCCGGGGCGGCCGGACCACGGTCCAGTCCAGGTCACTGTCGCGCAGGACATCCTCCATCTCGGCCAGGTCGGCGTAGTTCGCGGTCAGCACCCGCTTGATGACGGGAGCGGCCAGGTACCGGATGAGAAGGCCGTCGCCCGGGTCGTGCCGGGGCGGGTGCGGGCGGCCCGGCGAGGGAACGGTGCCGACGGGCGCCGCGCTCACCACGATGACACGGCGGACGCCGGACGCCCGCATGGCCTCGGTGATGGCCCTGGTGCCCCGGGCGACGACGCCGACGTCGGCCTTGGTCCTGGGCCCCAGCGCGGACAGCACCGCGTCCGCTCCCTCGATCGCGGGCTGGAGCGCCGCGGCGTCCGCGGCGGCCAGGTCGGCGGTCACGGTGCGGGCCTGCGTCGCGGGCAGGTTCTGCGGGTTCCTGGCCACGGCGGTCACGTCATGACCAGCGGCGACGGCCTGCTCGAGCAATTGCCGCCCGATGCCGCCTGTCGCGGCGAAGATCGTCAGCTTCATAGAAATTCTTCCTTCGCATGTCCTCGGGCTGATAGCCCCTACGGCACCATGACGATGGCGGCGGCCGTAAATGTGACCCTGGCCTACGATGAGACTTGTCCGAGCAGGCCGGCGCTCAAGCAGGGAGAGGTCCCGGTGTCCGGAATCTACGACTGGGCAACCCCTGAGAACCTTCAGCCGGAGCCGATCACCGAGGAGATCTGGCGTAACCTGCCGGAAGAGTTCTGCCGTGAGGTCGAGGTCGTCAACGGCCAGGCCATCCGATGCGAGTCTCCGAGCCGCGCCCATCAGGCGGCGGTCCGCCGGCTGGCGAACATGCTGGAATCGTCGGCCGATGATTACCAATCTCTCCACGCCGATTCATGCCTCGATGTCAGCACCGACTTCGACGTCACCCTCTGGCGGGTCCCGACGACGACCATCAGGCGCCCTGACGTCGCGCTGTTCACTTGCGCACCGGAGGACCTGCGCCCGTTGCCGGCTTCGTATCTGAAGATCGTGGTGGAGGTCGTGTCGCCGAGCAGCGACAAGACCAACCGGGTCGAGAAGATGGGCGAGTACGCGACGGCCGGCATCCCCTTTTACTGGCTCGTCTGGATCTCGGGCGACAGCGTGGCTTCGGTGGACGTGCACGTGCTCGACCATACGATTGGCGCCTACCGGCTGTTCCGCACGTTCACGCCCGAGGACGAAGTCAGCACGCTCGAGGTCCCGGTCCGGATCAAGATCGACTGGAAGCGGCTGAGCAACTTGATCCGCTGACGGCTAGGCCCAGTCGGCGAGGACTTTGTCGATGGCGGGGCGGATGCGGTCGCGGGCTTCGTCGCGGGGGACACCGGACATCAGCAGGTCGTCGTAGTCGGTGTCCACGTGGCGGATCGACGCGACCACGGCCAGGGTGAGCGCCTCTTCGTCCAGGGCACGCCCCGCGGCCGAGCGGCCCACGCGGCCGCTGCCACGCAGGGCGGTATGGCGGGCGACCGCCTCGGCCCGCTCCGGCGGGCAGCGCGGGAACAGCCGGGTGATCTCCCCCGCCATCCGGGCCTGCAGGTCGACGTCGGCGAGGGCGCGACGCTCGCGGTCCCGCTCCCGGCGCCGCATCCTCGCGTCCTCGTCAGCGAGGCACGCCTGCTCGGCCGTCTCGAGCGCGGCCTCCTCGACCAGGATGCCCTGCCGCTCGTACCGCTTGCGGGTACGGCTCCAGCGCACCACCACCGCCGACAGCGTGCTGCCCTTCTTGGCGCGCCGGGTCAGCGCGGCGTCACCGGCGCCGAGGAACACCAGGTGATCCAGGTCGGCGCAGGTCAGGCACAGCGGCCCGGCGTCGTCCATGATCAGCAGATCACCGGTGCCGCCGCACTCGGCGCACTTCCAGTCCTTCACCGGCATGACCACAACCAGGTCCGGCGGCTTCGCCTCGCGCTGGACGATGCGCTCGCGGGCAGCGGGCGGAAGATCCGGGGAGATCCAGCGGGTACGCCAACGCCGTTCGGTATCGGCATTTCCGCTGGCGGTGACCTGCAGGGGCCTACGGTCGCGGGTGGCGGAGACCTCGTCCGCCTCGCCCGCCTCCAGGCCGCTAGCCGCAGCCCAGCGGCTGAGGCAGTCGAGGAACTGCGTGAGCCTGGCGTCGTCGACGGGCAGGTACTCGCTCAGCGTGGCGACGCCGCCTTGCCGCCAGAAGCTGACCTGGCTGCCGCTCAGCCAGCCGATGCCGACGCACACGTCGGCCGGGGTGACGGCTTTGTGCCTGGCCAGCGCCTCTTCGGCCGCTGCCGCCACCCGGCGTTCGAGGCTCGCCGATCGGCTCACGGCACGAGGATACTGCCCGCGCTGGCGCGGAGTCGCTACTACACCCCGACGGCGGCGTCGGCGTTGAGGACGGAGTCGAGCAGGCCGGGGAAGCGCTGGTCGACGTCGTCCTTGCGCAGCCGGGCGTAGCCCTTGGCGCCCTGGATCCGCTTGGTGACCAGGCCAGACTCGCGCAGGATGCGCAGGTGGTGGGAGAAGGTCGACTTGCTCATCGCGAGGCCGGCTTCCTGCATGACCTGGGCGCACCACGACTCGCCGTTGCGGGCCAGGAAGCAGACGGACGCGAGCCGGTGCGGGTCGGCCAGCGCGGCCAGCACCTTCGGCAGCCGCATGTCGTCCGCGGCGGGCTCGACTACGTCGTCCATCACGCCTTTCAGCATAGATCAAGGTTGCGATGAGTTCGACATCTGTCGTACTGTTCGATATGCATCGAACTTCGAGAATCTTCGAACACCCGAGTATGGAGGAGTTTCCGTGACGGAGACCGCATCGCGCCGCTGGCTGATGCTGCCGGTCGTGCTGCTGGCGATGTTCATGGCGGGTTTCGACATCTGGGTGGTGAACGTGGCCGCCCCCTCGCTGCAGCGGGACCTGCACGTCAGCGACGCGGCCCTGCAGCTGATCGTGGGCGGGTACGCGTTCATGTACGCCAGCGGCATGGTGACCGGCGGGCGGCTGGGCGACCTGCTCGGCTACCGGCGCCTGTTCATGATCGGCGTGGCCAGCTTCGCCCTGGCCTCGCTGCTGTGCGGGCTGGCCCAGTCCCCCACCGAGCTGGTCGTCGCCCGGCTGCTGCAGGGGCTCACCGGCGCCGCGATGGTGCCGCAGGTACTGGCCCTGATCACCGCGACCTTCCCGGTCCAGGAGCGGAGCCGGGCGCTGGCCTGGTTCGGCGTGACCATGGGGCTGGCCTTCGTGTCCGGGCAGATCCTCGGCGGCCTGCTGCTGCAGGCGAACATCCTGGGCCTGGGCTGGCGCGCGATCTTCCTGGTGAACGTGCCGGTGGGCGCGGCCACGCTGGTGGCCGCCGCGCTCGTGGTGCCGCCGGCCCGCGGTCACCGCAGGCCGCGGCTGGACCCGGCCGGAGCGCTCGGCGTCTCGGCGTCCGTGGCCCTGGCGCTGGTGCCGCTGACGCTGGGGCACGACGAGAGGTGGCCCGCCTGGACCTGGGCCTGCCTGGCGGCCTGCCTGCCGGTGCTCGCGCTCACGCTGGGCTGGGAACGGCGGCTGGCCCGCCGGGGCGGCGAGCCGCTGCTCGACCTGCCGCTGTTCCGTGACCGGGCCTTCGCGGCCGGGACCGCGCTGAACTTCGCCCTGGTCTTCTTCTTCGGCAGCTTCATGTTCGTGCTGACGCTGCTGCTGCAGGCCGGCCTGGGCCAGTCGCCGCTGCGGGCGGGCCTGGAGGCCGGGCCGCTGGCCCTCACCTTCACCGTGACGTCGATCCTCGGGCCGCGGATGGCGGCCCGGTTCGGTCCGTGGTCGATCACGATCGGGGCGGTCCTCGACGTGCTCGGCACGATCGGCCTGGTGATCACGGGCCTGCGTTACGGCAGCCACCTAACGGGGTGGGATCTCGCCCCGGCCACCGCGGTCATCGGCCTCGGTCAGGGGACGGCGCTGCCGTCGCTGATCGGCGCGGCGCTGTCGCATGTCCCGCCGGAGCGGGCCGGCGCCGCGGCCGGGATCCTCACCACCATGCAGCAGTTCGGCGTGGCCAGCGGGGTCGCGATCATCGGGGCCGTGTTCTACACCCGCCTGGGTCCGGGGATCCCCGGTCACGGGAAGTCGGTCTCGGCCATGGAGGTGGCCATGGTGATCGACGCCGCGGCCGTGCTGGCCGCGGCCGGGCTGACCCTGCTGCTCCCCCGCCGGGCGGCGGCGCGGCGGTCCGCGGTGACGGCGGAGCCGAAGGCGGAATACACCGGGGCCGCGCACTAGCCGATCCCGGATTACGGGGCTGGTTCGAGGCCGGCCAGGAGACGGTCCAGGACGGTGCCCATCTCCTGGCGGGCGGCGGAGCGGTCACCGGCGCGCGCGATGTAGAGGCTGGACTCGGAGATCATCGCGATCAGCAGGCGGGTGAGCGGCTGGATCGCCACCGGCGCGATGCGGCCCTGCTCGACGGCGCGGGACAGCCATTGCGCCAGCAGGTTCGATCCGTGCCGGGCCACCAGCTCGTCCCAGGCCTCGTGGCCGAGCACCGCCGGTCCCTCCACCAGCACGATGCGCTGGAAGTCGTCCGTGACGACGCACAGGTCGAGGAACGCGCGCAGTCCGTCCCGGACTTCGTCCCAGGCATCGGCGGCTGGCGGCCCGGAAAGCTCGGCGTCGATGAGGCGCTCCGCGACCTCGCGGGCGATCTGCTCCATGACGGCGCGGAACAGGTCGCTCTTGTCGTGGAAGTGGTGGTAGAGCGCGCCCCGCGTCACCCGGGCGGCGGCCACGATCTCCTCGGTACCGGTGGCGGCGTAGCCCTGCTCGGTGAACAACGTGCGCGCGGCGTCGACCAGCGCCTGGCGCGTATCGGCCACATGCTCGTCTCGACGGTTGCGGGTCATGCATGTATTATCGGACATACAAGCTGTATGTTGAGAACAAGCTGTACGCATAAGGCGGGCAGCCCGCAACATGCACGGGCCACGGCCCGGCGAGCGACAGGAGTTGACGATGGGCTTGCCGCTGCATCTGTCGATCAAGCTCGGCACTCATCTGATGAAGATGAAGCTGCGCGGGGTGGAGAAGTTCCCCATGATCGTGGAAGTCGAGCCGCTGTTCGCCTGCAACCTCAAGTGCGTGGGCTGCGGCAAGATCCAGCACCCGGCGTCCGAGCTCAAGCGGCGGATGCCCGTGGAGCAGGCCGTGGCGGCGGTCGAGGAGTGCGGGGCGCCGATGGTGTCGCTCGCGGGCGGTGAGCCGCTGATGCACCCGCAGATCCACGAGATGGTCAACGAGCTGGTCAAGCGGCACAAGTTCGTGGTGCTGTGCACCAACGCGGTGCTGCTGCCCAAGCACCTGCACAAGTTCACGCCGTCGAAGAACTTCGCCTGGATGGTCCACATCGACGGGCTGCGCGAGCGGCACGACGAGTCGGTCAGCAAGGAAGGCGTGTTCGACCAGGCCGTCGAGGCCATCAGGCAGGCCAAGGCGGCCGGTTTCCAGGTCTACACGAACAGCACGTTCTTCAACACCGACTCGCCGCAGGCGGTGATCGACGTGCTGAACTACCTCAACGACGAGCTCAAGGTCGACCGGATGGAGATCTCGCCCGGCTACGCCTACGAGAAGGCCCCGGGCCAGGACAGGTTCCTCGGCGTGGAGCAGACCAGGGAACTGTTCGGCCAGGCCTTCGCCGAGGGACGCAGGAAGAAGTGGCGGCTGAACCATTCACCGCTGTTCCTGGATTTCCTCGAGGGCAAGCGGGACTTCGCGTGCACGCCGTGGGGCGTTCCCTCGTACTCGCTGTTCGGCTGGCAGCGGCCCTGCTACCTGCTGGCCGACGGCTACGCCAAGACCTACGCCGAGCTGCTCGAGACCACCGACTGGGAGAACTTCGGCCGGGGCAAGGACCCCCGCTGCGACAACTGCATGGCGCACTGCGGCTACGAGCCCAGCGCCGTGCTGGCCACGATGAGCTCGCTGCGGGAGAGCATCCGCGCCACGGTGTCGGTCTGACCCAGTGTCGGTCTGACTCCGCGGCGCGGATACTCCGGTTCCGGTCAGGCCGGGGTGATGACGACCTTGAGGGCGGAGTTCTCCGCCGCGTTGGCGAAGACGTCGTAGGCCTCGTCCATCTGGGCGAAGGTGAACGAGTGCGTGCCCATCTTCTCGGCCGGGATCCGGCCGCTGGCCACCATCTTCAGCAGGGTCGGGATCGACACCGTGTCGACCAGGCCCATGGTCAGCGTGACGTTCTGGATCCACATCTCCTGCATGGGCAGCGAGACCGGGGCGCCGTGCACGCCGATGTTGGCGATGGTGCCGCCCGGGCGGACCAGGGACGCCGCGGTCAACAGGGTCTCGGGGTAGCCGACCGCCTCGATGGAGACGTCGACGCCGGCCCCGCCGGTCAGGGCCAGGATCTCGGCCTTGGTGTTGTCGCCGGCCTCAACCGTGTCGGTGGCGCCGAAGTCGCGCGCCTTGTCCAGCCGGAACTTGTTGGTGTCGACCGCGATCACCCGGGAGGCGCCCCACAGTCCGGTGGTCAAGATGGCGGACAGGCCCACCGCGCCTGCCCCGACCACCGCGACGGTGTCACCGGGGCGGACCTTCCCGGCGAGCACGCCCACCTCATAGCCAGTCGGCAGCGAGTCGGCCAGGAAGATCGCCTGCTCGTTCGTCACGTTCTCGGGCACGGCGTACAGCGAGGTGTCGGCGTACGGCACCCGCACCGACTCGGCCTGGGTGCCGTCGATGAGGTGGCCGAAGATCCAGCCGATCCCGCCGACGGTCTGGCAGTGCGACGGCATGCTCCGCTGGCAGTACTCGCAGCGCCCGCATTTGGTGATGGCCGGGACGAGCACCCGGTCGCCGGCGCTGAAGCCCTTCACCGCCTCGCCGACCTCGGTAACGGTGCCCACCGCCTCGTGACCGAGGATGCGGCCGTCGGTGACGGCGGGCACGTCACCGTGGAGGATGTGCAGGTCGGTGCCGCAGATTGTGGTGGTGTCCACCCTCACGACGACGTCGGTCGGTTCGCTGACGGCCGCGTCTGGAACGTCTTCCCAGGCCTTCCGGCCGGGGCCGTGATATACGAGAGCCTTCATTGGCCTGACGTTAGGGACCTAGGTCACGTCCGGACGTCCCAAAATGGGACTATCCGCTCACCGGGGAATCTACCTCCGGCTGCCACGCGGGTTGCCCTCGGCCAGGTCGGCTAGGCCGATCGTGACGGGGTCCTCGCCGCGCGCGGCGAGGACGGCCTGCCCGGCGGTGAGGTCGGCCACGAGGGTGCACAGCGTGGTCAGTCCCTGGCCGTCCGGCCCGGGATCGGAGCGGACGCCGCCGGGCGGCGGGCTGGTGAGGATGTCGAAGAACCAGGACGGCCCGGGGTCGTGCGCGGGGACGGCGAGCGCATCGAGCGTCGCGCCGCGCGCCGCGCTCGTTCCCCCGGCGGACGGCCCGGCGCCGGTGACGTAGCGGCCGTGGTTGGTGTGCCACAGCAGCGGGTACGGCCCGGCTTCGGACTCGGCGTGCTGGCCGGCCGCGGCCTCGACGCTGACCACGCGCCCGGCCCGGTCCCCCACCGTGTAGGCGAAGCCGCCCGCCGAGGGATGGTCCCGGAGATAGCCGGCGACCTGGCCGGCCGACCGCGCGGAGCGCTGCAGGCCGCGGCCGACGAAGTGGCGCCCCGCGCCTGGCCCGGGCGAGGCGACGGGGAGGTGGTCGACGGTCCACACCAGGCCGTCGCCGGTCACGGCGAACGCGTTGGCCGGCAGGAAGCCGGGGTACCAGAAGGCGGTGACGGGCGGGCGGCCGTTCCCGGTCAGCGTGAGCAGCCCGCACCGGCCGGCGTCCGGGAGCGCGCCGTCCTCGTTGTGGGCGATGACCGACCGGTCCCGGCGCCACGCCAGGTCGCTGCATCCCATCGCGCCGTCGGACCAGCCGAGGTCGCCGCGGAAGTTGAGCAGCGCCAGGTCCTCGAACGGGACCGCGGCTCCGTCGGCGAACGCGGCCAGCTCGGCCCATTCCGCGCCGTGCCGTTCCGTCGTGGCCCGGCGGACCGAGGCCAGGTAGCCCTGGCCGGGTGGCCCGGCTACGTGCTCGCGGAGCCGGGTCAGCATCGGCCAGGTCTCATCCGCCCCGGCCAGTTCGCCCCGCACGTGCTCGCCCAGAGCGCCGAACGCCTCGCGGTCCGGGCCGGCCAGCACGATCCAGCGCAGGCCGGCCAGCCTGTGCTCGTCCAGCGAGACGCTCATCACTTGAGACAATAGCCAGCGTGGAGCAAACCAGCGACCAGGCCGCGGTTCCGCTACGGCTGCGGCAGGCGGGGCGGGTCATCGCGCTCGACCCGGAGGGCCGGGTACTGCTATTGCGGTACGACGAGGGGCCGCCCAACGGCCGGCACTGGTGCACGCCGGGCGGCGGCCTGGACGAGGGCGAGGACTACCGGGCCGGGGCGCGGCGGGAACTGGCCGAGGAGACCGGGTGGACCGACGTGCCGATCGGGCCCGAGGTGCTCGAGTGGACGCGGGTCATGGAGTACGCGGACGAGATCGTCCGGCAGCACGAGCGGATCTTCCTGGCCCGGGTCGAGACAGCCGGCCGCGAGCTCGGCGAGGTGGCGGCGATGCACCTCTCGGACGGGATCGCCGCCTGGCACTGGTGGACGCTGGCCGAGCTGGACGCCAGCGACGAGACCATCTGGCCGCCCGGGCTCGCGGACCTGATCCGGGGGCTGCCCAGCTGAGGGGGTTCAGCCGCCGAAGTCGCAGGGCAGGCGCTTGATGCCGTTGACGAAGCTGGACAGCAGGCGGTCCGGCTCGCCGGCGGTGATGTCGGGGACCCGGGTGAGCAGTTCGCGCAGCATGACCTTGAGCTCGCGGCGGGCCAGGTGGGCGCCGAGGCAGTAGTGCCGGCCCGGGCCGCCGAACCCGACGTGCGGGTTGGGCGAGCGGGTGATGTCGAAACGATCCGGGTCTTCGAACACGGCCTCGTCGCGGTTGGCCGAGTAGTAGTACAGCACCGCCTTGTCGTCCTTGCGGTAGTCCTGGCCGTTCATGGTGTAGTCCCGGGTCAGGGTGCGCCGCATGAACACGACCGGCGAGGCGTAGCGGACGACCTCCTCGACCGCGCCGTCGATCAGGCCGTCCATGTCGCCGAGGAGCAGGGCGCGCTGGTCGGGATACTCGGTGAACAGCATCAGCGCGTGCGACAGCGCGGTGCGGGTGGTCTCGTTGCCCGCCACGACCAGCAAGATGAAGAACGAGGCGAGCTCGGCGCTGGTCAGCTGCTCCCCGTCGATGTTGGCGGTGACCAGCGCGGAGACCAGGTCGTCGGCGGGGGCCTGCGCGCGCTCGGCGGCCAGGCTGGTGACCAGCTCGGCGAGCGCCTGCCCGGCGCCGAGCAGCTTTATGACCGCCTGGTCCATGTCCTCGGAGAGGAACTCGGGATCGGCCCCGGACAAGATGATGTTGCTGTTGGTCAGGACCATCTCGTACTTGTCGTCCGGGATGCCCATCATGTCGTTGATGATCTTCAGGGGCAGCGGGGCCGCGACGTTGGCCACGAAGTCGCACGGCCCCGTGACCAGCAGGTCGTCGATGATCGAGGCGGCCACGAGGCGCACGTTGTCCTCGAACTTCGCGATCAGGCGCGGGCTGAAGGCGCGGGAGACGATCCGCCGCAGCCGGGCGTGCCGGGGGTCGTCCATGTTGATCATGGAACCGAAGTACTCGTTGAACTCGGCCGGCAGGTCCGGGATGTTGGTCGCGCCCTTGCCCGAGCAGAACACGTCGGGATGCTTGCTCGCCTCGACCACGTCCGCGTGCCTCACCAGGGCGTAGTAGCCCGGCCCCTGCTCGGAGAACGGGACTTCGGGCTCCTCGAAGAACTGCGGCCCCGGCTCCGAGCGCAGCCGCGCGAAGGCCGTCGCACGGTCGGCCAGCGGCAGGCCCCAGAATTCGTTAGCAGACAGGTCGATCCCGGCAACAGCCATCGCGCGACGCCTTCCATGAGAACGTGTTCTAACTTTTCCATGGCACGCGGTCCGGTGGCTAGCCCGGGCGGCTGGTCAGCGGTCGAGCGCCCGGTCCAGGTTGACGGCCGCGCTGATCAGGGCCAGGTGGGTGAACGCCTGCGGGAAGTTTCCCAGCGCCTCTCCTGACGTGCCGATCTGCTCGGCATAAAGCCCGACGTGGTTCGCATACGTGAGCATCTTCTCAAAGATCATCCGGGTCTCCCTCACCCGGCCGGCCCGGGTGAGGGCCTCGACGTACCAGAACGAGCACAGGTTGAAGGTGCCCTCGCCGTCGGCGATCCCGTCGTGCCCGGTGATCGCGTACCGGTAGACCAGGCTGTCGGAGTTGAGTGCGGCCGTGATCCGGTCGAGGGTGGACAGGAAGCGCGGGTCGGTCGGGCCCGCGAACTTCACCAGCGGCATCACCAGGACCGAGGCGTCGAGCAGCTTGCTGCCCGGATGCATGACGTAGGTGCGCAGCTCGGGGTCCCAGCAGGACTCCTGCACGAACCGGTGGGCCGCGGCCGCGAGTTTGCGCCACCGCTCCACCGGGCCCGGCAGGCCGCGGTCCCGGGCCAGGCGGCCGGCCCGGTCGTAGGCCACCCACGTCATCAGGGCCGAGTACGTGAAGCGCTGCCGCGGGCCGCGGATCTCCCAGATGCCCTCGTCCGGCTCCTGCCAGTGCTTGGCCAGCCAGTCGAGCCGCTGGCACAGCCCGGTCCACAGGTCGTAGGAGATTGGCACCTCGCGGTTGTAGAGGTACACGGAGTCCATCAGCTCGCCGTACACGTCGATCTGCCGCTGCCCCACCGCGCTGTTGCCGATTCGGACCGGCCGCGACCCCTGGTACCCGTCGAGATGATCGAGAACCGCCTCGGTGATGTGCTCGCCGCCGTCGACCGTATACATGATCATTACGTCCCGTTCGGCGGTCGCGGTCTCGCACCGGCGCTGCACCCATTCCATGAACGATGCGGCCTCCTCCAAGAAGCCGAGCGTCATCAGCGCGTACACGGTGAACGCGGCGTCACGCAGCCAGGCGTACCGGTAGTCCCAGTTGCGCCCGCCGCCGAGCTGCTCGGGCAGGCTCGTGGTCGGCGCCGCCACCAGCGCTCCGGTCGGGTGGTAGACGAGCAGTTTCAGCACCAGCGCCGAGCGCTGCACCATCTCCCGCCACCGGCCCCGGTACCTGGACTGGCTGACCCAGCTCTGCCAGAAATCCGATGTCCGGGCGAACAGTTCCTCCGTCTCGCCCTCGGCCAGTGGGCGTACCTCTCCGTTCCACTCCAGCTCGATGTCGACACCCTGGCCCTCCTCCAGGGTGAAGGTGGCGGCGACGCCGGACTCCTCCACCTTGAGCGGCACGTCGGTGCGCAGCACGCAGCGGCCGGCCGGGGACTCGAACACCGCGCCGACCCCCGTCACCAGGTGCACGTCGTGACGGACCCGGCCGTAGTCGAAGGCGGGGTGGCAGGCGAGCTCGAAGGTGGCCCGGCCGCGGACCGCGCGTGCCTGGCGGACGAGCAGGTCCCGGGCCCGGCCGCTGCTCCTGGTTTCCGGCACCATGAAGTCGATCACCTCGCCGACCGCCTCCGCTCCCTGGAAACGGGTCATCAAGATGTTGGTGTCCGGCAGGTACAGCTGCTTGGGCCGCCCGCTGCCGCGGCACCACAGGGAGAAGTAGCCGCCTTTGCGCGCGTCGAGCAGGGCGCCGAACAGGGATGGCGCGTCGAACCTCGACGGGCAGTACCAGTCGACTGTCCCGTCGGTACCGACTAGGGCTACCGTGCGCAGGTCACCGACGATCCCGTGTTCCTCGATCGGGAGATAGCCCCTAGGAGGCACGGGACCAGCGTTACCAGCGAGAAGGCGCGACATACCAGTCATGATCCGTATTCGGCGTTTCCAGCGTGTTAACCCCGCATGCCGAACCCGCGCAACGCGCCCGGGTTGGCACGACGGAACATAGAGCCGGCTAGACCGGCACGATGGAACATGGGTGTGGTTCTGGTGCGGTGAGCGGCTCCGGGCTGGGGCGGCTGGTGCTGGCGGGGCGTGCGGTATCAGCCGGAGCCGCCCGGGCGCTCCCTGGTGCCACCGCGATGTCACATCGAGGTTGTCCTTACCACCGCAGGATCACATTGCGGTGGCTGCCGCCGACCGGGGTCCGGTGGCGGGCGGGGGGTCGCGGGGCGGGTGGGGCGGCTCGGGTCGCGGGGCGGGTGGGGCGGCTCGGGTCGCGGGGTCAGCGGGCCGAGTAAGCGGGGGCCGGGTCAGCGGGCCGAGTCAGCGGGGGCCGGGTCAGCGGGACGAGTTCAGGCGGCTGGCGGCTTTGTAGGCGAAGCGGCGGGCCGCCTTGGCGATCTTCTTGTCCGGATGCCGCTCGCCGATCAGCGTGAGCACGGCCGCGGCACCGGGATGAGGCAGCCGCGACATCGCGTCGAACATCACATCTTCGGCACCGGCCGGGATGGTCTCGGCGAGCTCCGCCGTGATCTCCTCGGGCTCGAGCTCTTCCGGCGCGGCGGCCAGCAGGTCCACCAGCAGCCAGGCCATGTCGCCGGGCTCCGGCTCCAATTCGGGCGGCAAGCCGCCGGCGAGCTCGGCCAGCGCCATCTTGGCGTAGGGACGCAGGGCCGGGACCGTCAGCGCCGCACGCCAGCTCGGCTCGGCCGCGGCGCCGATATGGCGCACGGCCGTAACCGCGATCATCCGCTCCGCGGGACCGGCCGTGGCGGCGAAATCGAGCAGCTCGCCCGCCGCCGCACCGGGCTCGCGCAGCGCCAGCCAGGCATCGGTCTCGGCGGCGAACTCGTCGTCGGACGCGCCTTCCGCCGCCCCGGCCAGGTCGGCCGCCGTCATCTCGGCGGGCGGCGGGAGCAGCGGCACGTCCACCCCGGACGCGATGAGCTCCTCGCGGATCGCCCACGACCCGAGCGGCGTCAGCCGGGTGACTGGCCCTTCGTCCTCGTCGTCCAGGCGCACGGCGCCGAGCTCGGACAGGCGCCGCAGCAGCACCCCGGCGGGGTCGCCGTGGGCCTGCGTCCAGGCGGCCCAGGCCCGCGCGGCCTCGGCGGCCGCGAGGTCGCCGATCGCGCCCTCGCGGATCACCTCGTCGGCGAGGGTGACCAGGACGCCCTCGCCTCGCGCCAGGAACAGCGCAGTGACCAGCCCTACCCCGGCACCGAAGAAGTCCAGGTCGCCGCCCAGCTCCTCGTCGAGGTCGGCGTCGATCTCCAGGCTCTCCTCCATGAGGAACGTCAGCGCGTCCAACCAGGTCGTCAGCGCCTCCAGGTCCGTTCCGCGCTGCCACCGGCGGAGCGCCTCGCCGCCCGTGACCTCGGGGTGATCGTCGTCGCCCCCATCTTCGAGGAACCCGGCGCCCACGGCGAGTTCCCACCGGTGGACCAGTTCCGGCACGTCGAACATGGACGTGACGGCCGAGGGATCGGTGACCTCGATGCCGAGCTCCGCGGCGGCCGCGATGGTGTCCGCGGCGGCCAGCTCACCTTCGGCGCCAACCGCGCGGCGCGGCCCGGCCCACTCGGCCACCTTGGCCGCCGTGACGAGCAGCGGGGACTTGCGCGCCAGGGCGGCGAGCTCGTCCAGCGCGGGCAGGCGAATCGGGGGCAGCTGGTCGGGCAGGCCGAACGCCTCCTTGAGGTTCTCGTCCTCCTCCTCCTCGGCGTCCCACTCCCCGGTGTCCCAGTCCGCCGGAGTCTCCGGCGCGTTCGCGTTGTACGCCGCGATCCAGCTCTGGACGGCGGCCGTGTCGGCGATGTCGACGCCGTCGGTGACCATCGCCTGGGTGAGGGACCGGGCCATCCCCCAGCGTGACGGGTCCATGACGGCGCCGGCGAAGCGCGGGGCGACCTGGTCGAGCTCGCCGCCCAGCCGCTGCGCCGCCGCGCCGGTCAGCCGTCCCGTGTCGGCGAGGAAGGCCAGCAGGTCGCGCAGCGCGGGGATGGTGTCCTGGACGTCCTCGGCGTCGAAGACGGTCACCTTGCGCGGGTAGACGTCCAGCAGCAGTTCCTCGAGGTCACCCTGCTTCAGCCGGGCCGGGTCACCGAGGCCGAGCTGGTCCCGCAGCAGCCCGAGCAGCAGGTCGACCTCGGCCGCGTCGGCGGCTGGCTCGCCGCTGAGCTCCCGGCCCGGGGCCGCCGCCCAGCGGGAGAACTCGGCCGAGATCTTGTCCGTCACGTCCTTCGCCATCCCATCACCCTAGGGGCGGATAACCGCCTCCAGAGCCGCGTTCCGGAAGGCGGGCGCCGGCCCAGGGATCGGGCGGGGTGGTGGCCGGCGGCGGGACGGAGGCGCGGGCGCTGTAGACGACGGCAGCGCCGAAGACCGTGATCAGCACGCCGGCGACCAGGAGCCAGCCGGTGGCGGCCTCCAGGGCGGTCACCAGGCCGCAGTCGTGCGCCACGGTGCCGTCCAGGTCCTGGACGAACTGCCCGATGCCGGACTGGCACAGCGCCGCCTTGGGTGCCGCGAAGGCGTGATCGGCGAGGCCCGCGACCAGCAGGAGCACTCCGGCCGCGGCCGCTATCACGCCGGTCTTCTTACGTCGCCACATGGCCTCTCCCCCAGGCTCGCCGGTCGGCTGCCATCACCAGTGTGGCCGATCACGGTGACTGCCGTGAACAGATAGTGACCATCGGGCCGCGCCGTGGTGCCGCCGGGCACCGGATCGTAGGCTGGAGTCGTGCCCCGGCTTGAAGCATGCCTCGTTGACGCCTACGACACTATTGTGACCTGCGATTTCGCTCCGCTCAGGCAGGGCTTGCCGACTCTGGCCGGGATCCCGGTGGCGGCCTGGGAACAGGAATACGCCCTGGTCGGCGCCATGCTGAACGACGGCAGGATGTCCAAGGCGCAAGCGTTCCGCCAGATCATGGGAAACTGCGGCATCGAGGCGCCCGATGACCTGGTCGCCGCGATGGTGCGGCGGGATCAGGAGCTGCTGCTGGCCCACGCCCGCCTGTTCGACGACGTGATCCCGTTCCTGACCGGGCTCAGGGAGCGCGGCATCAAGATCGCGATCGTCAGCAACTGCACCGAGAACACCCGCGCGCTGATGGTCGCGACGGGGGTGGACAAGCTCGTCGACGAGCTGGTGCTGTCGTGTGAGGTCCGTTCGGCCAAGCCGTCGCCGGAGATATTCCGGCACGCCCTCGACCGGCTCGGGGTGAGCCCGGAGGCGGCCGTGTTCGTCGACGACCAGGCGCGGTTCTGCGCGGGCAGCGTGGCCTTGGGCATCCGGGCGGCGCAGATCGTCCGGGGTGAGCTCGACGGCCATCGCTCGGCGGACGGGATCACGGTGGTCCGGTCGCTGCCGGAGGTGGCGGCGATGTTCGGGGCGTAGCGGCCTAGGCTGGCCTTATGGATACCGGCGTAGCGATCTTCCCTACCCACGACGCGATCGCCCCCGCGGACCTGGCGCGGCTGGCCGAGGAGCGCGGGCACGAGTCGCTGTTCTTCCCCGAGCACACGCACATCCCGGCTAGCCGGCAGTCGCCGTGGCCCGGCGGCCGTGAGCTGCCGCGCAAGTACGCGCACACGTTCGACTTGTTCGTGGCGGCGACCGCGGCCGTGACCGTCACGTCACGGCTGCGTGTCGGCTCGGGTATCTGCCTGGTCGTCGAGCGGGACCCGATCACCACGGCCAAGGAGGTAGCCAGCGTCGACTACCTGTCCGGCGGGCGGTTCGAGTTCGGCGTCGGGGCGGGCTGGAACCGGGAGGAGATGGCCAACCACGGCACCGACCCGCGGCGGCGGATGGACCTGTTCCGCGAGCGGGTCGAGGCGATGAAGGCGATCTGGGCGCACGACGAGGCGAGTTACGCCGGCGAGTACGTCAAGTTCGACCGGATCTGGTCCTGGCCGAAGCCGGCCCAGCGGCCGCATCCGCCGGTGCTGGTGGGCGGGAACGGGCCCGGGGTGCTGGACCGGGTGCTAGCGTTCGGGGACGCGTGGTTCCCGAACCACGGCCGCAGCGGCATCCTGGATCGCGTCGACGAGCTGCGCTCACGTGCGGACCGGCCGGTCGCGCTCATGGTCATGGGCGTCCCGGCCGACGCCAAGACGCTCGAGTCCTACGCCGCGGCCGGGTTCCAGCGCGCGGTGCACTGGCTGCCCTCGGCTCCGCGCGGCCCGGTCGAGCGGGCCCTGGACCGGTACGAGGCGGCCGTGGCGGAGTTTCACGGAGAGTAGGCCGCAGCTAGGACGGCCGGGCCGGCTTGACGGCGCGGGTGGCGAAGTACCCGGGCATGTACTGGCCGGTGATGTCGGCGTGATGCGGCGCCTCGGCCAGATGGGTCAGGACGAAGCCGGCCGCGAGCTGGCCGCCGATCTGCTCGGTCAGCGTGTGACTGTACTCGATCGGGCCGTCGCCATAGACCCGCTGGCGCTCGGTCTCGGGCAGGTCGAGCGTGGAGAAGGGGATCTCGTGGCGGACGACCAGCTCCGCCCGCGTGTCCAGCGCGCCGGAGTCGAAGATATACAGGTCAGGATTGGTGAAGCCGGCCAGCAGCAGGCCCGCCGGGCGCAGCACGCGAAAGCACTCCCGCCAGACCGGGGGCAGGTCGGGGCAGAACGTGTTCGACACCGGGTTGAAGACGAGGTCGAAGCTCTCGCCGGCGAAGGCGCTCAGGTCCCGCATGTCGCCGAGCACGGTCCTGACGGCTAGGCCGTCCCGTGCCGCCACCTCCTCGTCGCGGGCGAGCTGCCGGGGTGAGTTATCGAACACGGTCACCTCGGCGCCCGCGGCGGCAAGGACCGGGCCCTGCTGGCCGCCGCCTGAAGCGAGGCACAGGACGGCGGCGCCGGCCAGGCGGTCCGGAAACCAGTCGCGGGGCGTGGGCTCGTACCCGATGAGGACCACCGACCAGTCACCGGACCTGGCCCGGGCGGTGACGTCGGGCCCGACCGGTTCGGTCCATTCGTTTCCCCGCTCTACCTCGCGGTCCCAGGCGGCGCGGTTGTACGCGACAGGGTCGATGTTTTCGGTCACGCAGTGAGACTAGTGCCCCGGCAGGTCACAGTGACCCCAGGTGCCGCCCGTCACGGCCTGAGCAGCGGCCTCAGGTCCTCGAGCCGGTCGAACAGGTGCCACACGTACGCCGACGAGCCGCGTTCCCGGTGGGGGTGCAGATCGGCCAGCGCCGGGTCCTCGCGGTAACTGTCGAAGGCCGCCCTGGACTCCCACTCGACCAGGATGAGCACCTGCCGGGGCGCGATGTCGCCCGTCACGCTCTCCCGGAACTGCCCCAGGGCCACCACGCGTCCGCCGTGCCGGGCCACCTCGCGGGCCGACCGGCGCGAATAGGCCCGGTACTCGTCCCGGTCGGCGACGTCGAACAGGTTCAGCGCGTAGACCTTCTGGTCATCATTTGTCACAACCAGAACTCTAGGCGAGCACATCAGGCCGTTCGGCTTCCATGGCCTGGCTACGGGCCGATCTCCTGGACACGGAGGCCGGCTACGCATTCCGCGCTTCCGCAGGTCCGGCCCGAGCCCAGGCGGGGCCGGCCGCACCGGCAGGTGGGCCGCAGGCGGGTCAGCCAGGCGGCATAGGCCAGCAACTCGGCGATCCCGCCTGGACCGGGGACCGAGACGACAGGCCGGATCCGGCCGCCGGGCAACGCCAGCCACTCGTGCGGCCCGTCCACGGCGGGATCGTCAGGCACCGAACCCATAACCTTCATTTTCGCATTCCCGGGCCTCGCCGTCGGCCGGGCGCTCTTCGGTGCGGCTGACGAGCATGGCTCCGGACACGAGCGCAAAACCCTTGTCGCCAGGAACATGCGCGACAAGGGCGTGAGGGGTGCGGGCGGGCCGGGCCAGGGTGCCTTACGGTGTCCTGGCCCGGCCTGCTGGCGATCTAGAGGGGGCGGACTTCCTCGGCCTGGGGGCCCTTGGGGCCACGGCCAGCGGTGTAGGACACCCGCTGGTTGTCCTGCAGGCTCCGGAAGCCGTCAACCTTGATGGCGGAGTGGTGGACGAACACGTCGGGGGTCCCGTCGTCAGGGGCGATGAAGCCGTAGCCCTTGTCGGCGTTGAACCACTTGACGGTGCCTTCTGCCATGTACTTCTCCTGTTGGGGTGACCGTTCGGGGTGCACGTGCTGTGCATCCCGGGTTGTTGCGGTCGCCGGCCTGCCGGGAAAAGACCTGGCCGTGTACTCGCGGCGCCGCTGTATGAAGTTCGCAGGCGCAGGTACACGTAACGAAATTCGACTACAACCGTCACCTATTAAACACCATCCCGGCGCTCATCCGGGCAGCCACGCGGCAAGAGCGCCGCAGACGTCTCAGGCGGCGCGGGCCAAGATCTTGAGCCAGTGACGGGATGTGGCTTGCTCGGTCATCGCTACCGGCGCCAGCCGCGCGCCGCGCAGCTGCTCATCGAGCTCGGCGGGTTCGGCGTAGAAGAACCAGCGCCGCTCGTCCGGGGCGTAGGGCACCGGCTTGTCACTCCCCCGCCGGGAGCCACAGTTTCCGCAGCTGTTCCCAGCCGGCTTCGTCGGGGGACTCCGCGGCCGCGATGTACCGCGCTCCGGGAAAGGCCTGGGCCGGCGGGGTGAAGCTGCCCCGGGCCACGAGCCGGCCGATGTTGGCGCGGTAGATCTCGTCCACGTCGGCGTGCTGCAGCGGTTCGGCGTCCAGCCAGAGGTTCTTCGGATGGACCGGCTCCTCGTACATCCGCCGGAAGATCTCCGTCCGCAGGTCCTTCATCCAGTTGGAGTTGAGGTTCATCGTGCGGAACTGGCGCAGCGCCTCGATGTCGATGATCCCGGCGACGAACGTGTTGGCGCCCGACGTGGTGTGCCCGAGCACGTTCCCCTGGTAATCGACGACATGAGAGTTGCCGCCGGCGATGTCGTACGGGTGCTCCATCTTCGGGTGCACGTAGACCGGGCCGACGTTCGGGCAGACCATGTAGACGTTGTTGAAGTGCGCGTGCGCCCGGTTCTGCAGCAGCCACGTGCCGCCGGGCTCCATCCCCAGCTGGGTCATCGGCACCGCCTCACTTGGCCGGTAGACGACCTCGGCCCCGTTGAAGGCGAGCGCGCGGACCGCCTCCGGGTACTCGCCGTCGGAGCAGCAGATCGTGCCGATATTGCCGATGTCGCTGGTCCGCAGCACCGGGTAGAACGCGTCGATCCCGTCGCCGAACAGCTCCACCCAGCGGTCGTAGACGTCGTGCGGGACGCACGAGCGCTCACGGCACCACAGGTGGTTCTTGGCCGCCTTATGGACGACCTCGCCCTGCGGCGAGATGACGAACAAGGTGTTGAAGAAGCGGTCGTCGATTACCTCGGGCCAGCGCGCCTTGCACTGCGCCACGATGTAGGTGCCGTACTGCCGGGCCAGCGCGGCCAGCCGGTCCGTCTCCGGCCCGGGGATGTCGATGAACAGCTCACGCGCCGCGGTGACGTGCGGGATATCGAAGATCTCATCGGTGAACCCGGTCAGCGCCCCCTCGGCGAGGGCGATCAGCCGCACGGGCATGTTGATGCCGATGACCGACACGGCCGCGTGGATCCCGTCCGCCACGATCTGCAGGTTGCGCTCGATGTCCTTGCGGCTGCCGATGCCGTGCACGACGGTGGAGAGCCCCACCGCCATGTAGGGGGCGACCTGCTGCTGCGCGCGTTCGCTCACTGCATGCCACTTTCCGCCGGCCGGGCCGGCTGATCCGCGCCGTGCGTCTCGTCAGGACACAGCCTGACACGCCCTGGTTAGGATCCGGCCGCCCGGGATACGGCAGCGTGCCTCACGGGCGCGGCCGTTCGCGCACGGTGCTCAGCGGCGGACTGGCCGGCTTCTACCGGGACCTGCGCTGGCCCGGGGGTAGTGTCTGCGGCCTGCCCGCTCAACTGGCAGCACATATGAGACCGCGAAAAGAAGTCAGCCGAGCACTTCCTGGACATCACGGCAATGACCGATCTTCGCATTATGGAGAACCTGGATGGGCCGGAGCTCCGCGTGGCGATTCCCCTGCCCGTATCCGGCCTGTCATGATGCTCGTGCCCGGAATACCGGCTGTGTCATCATGGTCTCCGGCCTATTCTCGGTAGCGGTTTGAGGGGCGGTTGTGGGCGGGGAACTGCAGGCCGGCGATCCTGGGCGGATCGGCCCGTACCGGGTGACCAGGCGGCTGGGCAGCGGTGGCATGGGGCAGGTTTTCCTGTGCCGGTCAGCCGGCGGGCGGCCAGTCGCGGTTAAGGTGATCCGGCCCGACCTGGCTGCCGACCGCGAGTTCAGGGCCAGGTTCCGGCGCGAGGTCGAGGCGGCACGCAAGGTCAGTGGCCTGTTCACAGCGCTGCTGGTTGATGCGGACCTGGACGGCCCGGTGCCGTGGCTCGCTACTGCCTACGTCCCCGGCCCGTCGCTGGCCGACGCTGTGGAAGATCACGGGCCGCTCCCCGCAGCCTCGGTGCTGACGCTGGCAGCGGGACTGGCGGAAGGCCTGGCTGCCATCCATGCGGCTGGCGTGGTGCACCGCGACCTCAAGCCGTCTAACGTTCTGCTGGCCGACGACGGGCCCCGCGTGATCGACTTCGGCATCTCCGTGGCCGCGGAGGCGAGCGTGCTGACCCACACCGGGCTGGTGATCGGCTCGCCCGGGTTCATGTCCCCCGAGCAGGCCGAAGGCGGCCAGGTCGGGCCGCCGAGCGATATGTTCAGCCTCGGAGCGGTGCTCGGCTACGCCGCCACCGGGCATGGCCCGTTCGGCGCTGGCTCCACGGCCGCGCTGATCTACCGCGTCGTGCACGGCGCTCCTGACCTCGACGGTATCTCCGCCGAGCTCCGCCCGCTGATCGAGCAGTGCCTGACCAAGGAGCCCAGCAGCCGGCCGACGGCGCCGGATCTCCTGGCCGAGTTCGGCGATGTCGATGTCACGGCTGGCTGGCTCCCGGCGCCGATGACGACGGAGGTTCCTGGGCAGGCCGGACCCGGTCCTGCAGCAGCACACCCGAAGACCGTTCGAGAACCAGGCAGGCACCAGCCCGTCCCCGTGCCCCGCCCAACCGGAGCTGGGGCCGAAGCCCAGCCGACCATCACCCAGAGACGCGAACCGGCGTCCTCCGCAGCGACATGGCCTTCCGGCGGGCACGGCGGCCAGCAAACGCCACTCCGCCATCCGGCACTAGCTGCGGCACTCGCCGGCCCGGCGAGCAAAGCCGCGTATGCCCTGACCTTCAGCCCGGACGGCAACGCGCTGGCCGTCGCCGACGCCTGCGGGCAGGTCTACCAGTGGGACGTGGCCAGCGGCGGCCTGGTCAGGGCATTTGCCCATGCCAGCAGCCGGGGGGTGCTCAGTGCCGACTTCTGTCCCGACGGGGAGCTGCTGGCCGCCGCGGACGCCAACGGGCGGGTCTACCTGTGGGACGCAGTCAGCGGCGACTTGGCCCGCACGTTCACCAGACGGCCGAGCCGGAGCATAAGCGATGTCGCGTTCGGCCTGGGCGGTGACGTGCTGGCCGCCGCCAGCGACAACGGGAAAATCTACCTGTGGGACGTGGTCGAGCGGCGAGCCGGCCGGGGTGATGGCCGATCCAGGGAGCCAGGGCGTGATCGGTGTCGCGTTCGACCACGACACCGAACTGCTGGCCGCCGCCGACGCTTGCGGGCGGGTCTACCTGTGGGAAATCGTCAGCGGCGGCCCGACGAGGCCGTTCACTGCCCCGGCCAGCCAGGGGGTGAACGACGTCACGTTCAGCCCGCAAGGTGACACACTGGCCGCCGCCGATGCCAACGGAAATGTCTGCATGTGGGACGTGGCGAGCGGCCAGCTCGCCCGCACCCTCACCGTCGCCGGAAACACAGCTCTGTACGCGGTGGCGTTCGCCCCGGACGGCAGCCTGCTGGCCGCCGGCGACGCCAACGGGCAGATCTACCTATGGGATGTAGCCGACGGCAGGCTAGCCGGGACACTCGCCGACCCCAGCAGCCAGTGCGTGAACGACCTAGCGTTCAGCCCGCAAGGCGACATACTGGCCGCCGCCGACGGGAACGGTCACGCCTACCTCTGGAAGACCACCCTCCGAGCCAGGCAGTGACCCCCGTAATCCAGCCATCGTGATATCCGCGCACGTAGCCGTCTCATTGTGACCGCGGACCTCGGGGCGTCGGTCAGATACGGTGCGGATCTGGCCGATTTGATGTCGATGAGAGGCCGGTGGCGCGGCCCTAGGCGCACGCTCATACCGAGTTACTCATTTCGGCCGGCGTGACCGAATTCTCGCCGTAAGAATCGCGCAGCTCTTGCACAGTTCTGGAATGAAAACCGCCGGACCAGGGTACCTGTCAGGGAATTTCCGCCGCTGCGGCGCGAGCCGTACGCAGGCCTGATACGGGTATCGCATGAGCAGCGCCCCGGGCGTTCCCGGTGTCGAGGCCGGTGCGTCCTGGTCATTGACCTGCGCGGCCTGGCCGGCCGCTGCCTCGACACCACGATCGCGATGGCCGGCGCCCGGCGGCGGGCCAGCAGGACCAGCCCGCACATCGCCGACACCAGCGCCGGGACCGGACGCCCGTCAGTCAGCAGTTCCGCCAGCGTGACCGCTGTCACGCCCAGGATGACGACGTCCAGATACCGCCCGGCAAGCATGATCCGCATCGTGTCCAGCCGCACACCTACGACGGTAACGCGGCACCGCCGGGGAGTCCTCAACCTTGAGATTGACCCGTCCCGCCGATCCCGGCCCTGAGGCCGGCCGCGGCCGGCCTCAGGGCTGACGTCTTGCCCGGCGCCGCTGCCTAACGTCGTGACCGTCCACAGCCGGCGTCCCGCCGGCCGCCTGTCCGAGGAGAAACCATGTCACGTAAGTCCGGGCTGACCGGAGTCGCCTTCGCGGTACTGTTCACCGCGTTCGGATTCCTGGACAACGGCCCGTCCCAGAACCTCAGCAACGCGAGCACCGTCACCTGGTACACCCACCACACCCTGACCCAGTGGCTGGTCTCGGCCGCCTTCGGTGCCCTGGCCGGCGTCTGCGCCATCGTCTTCGCGACCGTGCTCCGCCACCGCGTGACTAGCCCAGCCGACCGCTCCGTGGCCGCGCAGCTGGTGACCGCGGGCGGCTACGCCGCGGCCGCCCTCATGCTCACCGGCGTCGCCCTCTACGGCACCATCCCGATCCAGCACCTGCTCAACCACGCCGCGCTGCCGACCCCCGCCGTGTCCCGGGCCCTGCTCGGCGCCAGCTACGCCACCGGCTTCGTCATCGCGCCCCTGGCCTTCGGCCTGATGATCGTGGCCGTGTCACTGCTCGGCCTCCGCCACGGCACGCTGCCCCGCTGGCTGGCCATAACGGGCTTCCCCCTCGCCGCGGTCCAGCTCGCCAGCCTGCTGTTCTTCCCCGCCTGGCTGATCGTGCTCTGGAGCCTGGCCACCGGCGCGGCACTCACCATCCGCACGACACGGCCGGCTGTCCCGGAACCCCAGCGGGCCGCCGTCCTCACCTGACCCGGCCGCCCTCGCCACCCGCCGCCGCGACGGCCGGCCAGTTGCGCCGGGCCGTCGCGGCCGCAGCCATATGGGCCAGCCTGGACAGGACCAGCGCCTCATCGCGGGTCAGGCGGGAGGCGTTTCCGCGGAAACGCCTTGTGCACGCTTTCACAAGCCGTCTCCGCGGAAACGCGCTCATGCCGCGCGTAGTTCGTGGACCGGGCTGAGCGCGACAGTTCGGGAGGTCGCACCTGATCGAGCTCCGCCGTAGGTGAGCCTGTGCAGATCACGCCGCCTGGCCGCCAGGAGAAGGTGTGCTCGCGACGCGCCGGGTTGTACGGCGATTTCGTTAGATGCGGCGAGGGGTTCGATTTAAGCTGGATGCGGCTGAGTTCGCCGCTGTGACCGTGTGGCCGGTAGGGGCGCGCCAGCACAAAGACGGGTGGCCATCCTTGCCTTGCGAGTGCCCGTACCAAGCGCTTCCTCGCGGGCTAGCGGCCGACGCGGACCAGGGCGGCGAACAGGCGGTCCAGTTCGGCGGCCGGGTCGGCGGTGAGGCCGGTGTGGACCGGGCCGGGCTGGACGATGGTGGAGCGGGACGCGGTGAGCCAGCGGAACCGCTCGCCGAGGGGGCGGCCGGCCAGCGGGCCTTCGGTGCAGGCCTTCTCGAACGCGGTCAGGCCCGCTCGGACCGCCGCCAGGTCGGCGGCCGGGTCCACGGCGAGCAGGCGCGGCTCGTCCAGCTCGACCCGGGCGCACAGGTAGCGGTAGGACTGCGAGTAGACGATCACGCCCACGTTGACGGCCTCGCCCCGCTCGACCCGCGGCACCACCCGGATCAGGGCGTACTCGAAGACCTCGGCGGCTTCGGGCAGGGTCATGGCCGGATCACCTCCGGCACGACGGGAGCGCGCACCAGGAGGTGCTCGGCGTAGGCGTCGGCGCCGCGGTCGCCGAACCATTCGGGCGGGACCAGGCCAGTGACCTCGGCGAGCAGGGCCTCGGTGATCTGCGGGGCGAGCGCGTCGTGGGCGGCGGCGAGGTCGGTCGCGCGGTCGCGGAGCACGTGCTCGCTGGCGTCGAAGGGCCGCTTGGGGTCGGCCGTGGGCCAGTTGTGGTGGAAGTACAGCGCCGCGCCGTGGTCGATGAGCCAGATGTCGCCGTGCCAGACCAGGAGGTTCGGGTTGCGCCAGGTGCGGTCGACGTTCTGCACCAGGGCGTCGAACCAGAGCACCTGGCTGGCGAAGTCGCGCCCGGCCGTCCAGCCGAGCGGGTCGAAGCCGAACGAGCCGGGCAGGAAGTCGACCCCGAGGTTCAGGCCCTCGCTGGCCCGGAGCAGGTCCTGGATCTCCGGGTCGGGCTCGCTGCTGGCGATCCGCGGGTCGAGCCCGGCCAGCGCCAGCTCGGGCACGCGCAGGCCGAGCCGGCGGGCGAGCTCGCCCGCGATGATCTCGGCGACCAGCGCGAGCGGCCCCTGCCCGGCGCCGCGGAACTTCATGACGTAGGTGCCCAGGTTGTCGGCCTCGACGATGGCGGGCAGCGACCCGCCCTCGCGCAGCGGGGTCACGTACCGCGTCACCGTGACATGTTCGAGCACGCGGGCCAGGTTACAGCTTCTCCCCCAGCCCGAAGGCCGGGAACAGGTTCGCGCCGAACGTGGTGATCTCGGCGATCAGCCCGCCCTCGGCCCGCAGGACGTCGAGCTTGAACGCGCGGAACTCGCTGTCGCCCGGCCGGCGCAGGTAGCTCGCCGCGGCCGGCATCCGGTTGGCCCGCACCGGGACGAGGCGCCAGTCGCCCATCGCGGCCGCGTCCGCCATCAGCGGCCGGAGCCGGTCCTTCCCGTCGAAGCAGTACGGCATGGGCGGCATGGTCACGCGGAGGTCCCGCGCCGCGATGGCCAGGGCCGCCTCGGCGTCCAGCCGCTCGTGCGCCGCGATGAACTGCTCGAGGAGCTCGCGCTCGGCGGCGCTCGGCTCCCCCGCCGACCACTCGGCGCGCTTGTCCGGCAGGTGCGACTGCATCGTGGCGCGGGCCCGCTGCAGGGCGCTGTTGGCCGCGGCGACGCTGGTGCCCAGCGCCGAGGCCGTCTCGCTGGCCGGCCAGCCGAGCACGTCGCGGGCGATCAGCGCGGCGCGCTGGCGCGGCGGCAGGACCTGCAGGGCGGCCAGGAACGCGAGCGAGATCGTCTCCCGCGAGATGGCCACCGCCTCGGGTTCCTCCTCGCCCGGCCCGGCCGCGTCGAGCAGCAGGTCCGGGTACGGCTGAAGCCAGGGCACCTCGGCGAACGAGCCGGCGCTGGCCCGCCGCGAGCTGCGCCGCAGCATGTCCAGGCAGACGTTGGTGGCGATCCGGTACAGCCAGGCGCGGAACTGCGGGCCGCCGTCGAAGCCGGACCGGCCGCGCCACGCCTTCAGGAAGGTCTCCTGCACGGCGTCCTCCGCCTCGTCGAACGAGGCCAGCATCCGGTAGCAGTGGATGTGCAGCTCGCGCCGGTGCCGTTCGGCCAGGGCGGAAAACGCGGGCTCGTCGCCGCCGGCCACCGCGGCCGCCATCTGATCAGGTTCCATGCCTCAGCCCTGGCCGTGACCGACCTCTTGCAGCAGCCAGATGTTGCCGTCCGGGTCGGTGAAGTCGGCGAACGACTGGTAGTTCTCGCGCTCCGGGTGCGGTCCGTCCACCCAGCCCTGCGGCGTCATGTGCCGTATCGCGCCGATGGGCGCGCCCCGCCCGGTGAGCTCGGCTCGCGCCGCGACGATGTCGGACACGACCAGGTGCAGGCCCTGCGCCGAGCCGGGCGCGGCCGAGGTGATCCCGGTGCCGAACCCGATCGCGCACTGCGAGCCGGGCGGGACGACCTGCACGACCCGCTGCCCGTCCCCGATCGGGGTGTCCGCGATCAGGACGAAGCCCATGCCGTCCAGGTAGAACTTCTTGGCGCGGTCCACGTCGGTGACGGGGATGAGCACCAGCTCTAGTTTGTAGTCCATGCCACGTTCAACGACGGGAGGCCGCGGAACTCATCGGTCCTCCGGAGAAGACACCAGGTCCGCGTACTCGGGGTGGCCGGCGATCCAGCTCTTCACGAACGGGCAGTAGGCCAGCACCGTCAGGTGCCGCTCGCGGGCCGTGTCCAGGGCCGCCCGCACCAGGTGGCCGCCGACGCCGTGACCGCGGAATCTATCGTCGGTCACGGTGTGGATGAACGCGATCTGGCTGCCGCCCAAGTGATACGCGGCGAACCCGGCCAGTTCGCCGTCCGCGCGGATCTCGAACCTGCTCTCGCCCGGGTTGTCAGTTACCGTCAGCTCCACGGCGACCAGGTTATCCCCGCGTCCGGCGGGCTGGCTCCGGTACCGGGCGAAGGCCGGGAACACGAACCCGATCAGGGCCGCGATGGCCAGGCAGCCGAGGCCCCCGGCCACCGTGCTGATGGCGGGGGTGGTCAGCGAGGCGACCGCGCCGGACTCGACGTTGCCCAGCGGGCCGCCGCCGGTGCCGATGATGTACTCCACGCTGAAGACCCGGCCGCGGAACTCGTCCGGGGTGATCGCCTGCACCATCGCGGCGCGGTAGGTCACGGTCAGCGTGTCGGCCGCCCCGGCCACCGCCAGCATCAGCAGCGCGAGCGGCAGGCTGTCCGTCAGCCCGAAACAGGCGATGGCGGCGCCCCAGGTCATCGTGCCGGCCAGCATGCCGCGGCCTTGGCGGCCGGTGCGGGCGGTCGGGCCCGAGAGCACCGCGCAGACCAGGCCGCCGACGCCGACGGCGGCGTTGAGCAGGCCGAGCGTCCGCGGCGAGCCGCCGAAGTGCGCGGCGTTCAGCGCCGGGAACAGCGCCACCGGCAGGCCGAGGAGCATGGCGTCCAGGTCGGTGAGGAACGCGGCCACGAGCAGCGGCCGGCGGCCGATGAACCTCAGCCCTTCGGCCGCCGCCCGCGGGCTGGGGCGGCGGCGGGGCGCGTCCTCGGTCACCGGTCTCATGGCCGGGAGCCGGGCGGTGGCGTACAGGGAGGCGACGAAGCTGACGGTGTCGATGGCGTAGCAGGCGCGCAGGCCCCAGGCGGCGGCGATCACGCCCGCCAGCGCCGGGCCGGCCAGCATGACGATCCGGCCCGACAGCGTGTTCAGGGCGATGGCCGCGTTGAGCTGCTCCGGCGGCACCAGCCGCGGCAGGAACGTGCGCCGGGACGGCGCGGCGGTGGCCTGCAGCACCGCCTGCACCATGGCCAGCGCGTAGAGCAGCCAGAGCTGCCAGGTCCGCCCCAGCCCGGCGTAGGCCTGGGCCGCGAACGCGGCCGAGACCGCCATCAGGCAGGTGCTGACGACCAGCGCGAGCTTGCGCCGGTCGACCGTATCGGCGACCGCACCGCCGAGCAGGCCGACGAAGAGCACCGGCACGAAGGTCAGCCCGAGCAGGCCCACGGCCAGCGAGGACCGGGTAAGGTCCCAGATCTGCAGCACCACGGCGAAGCTCGTCATCGAGCCGCCGAGGGTGGACAGCAGGCCGCCGATCAGCAGCCGGCGGAAGGCGGGGTGGTCCCGGGCCGGGCCGAGGTCCGGCAGCAGGCGGGCGAGCCAGCCCCCGGGCTTCACGGGGCGTTCCCTTCGCTGTCACCGGCGATCGCGAGCAGGGCGGCCCGGCGCCGGGCGGCGGACTCCGGGCCGGATCCGGCGGGATCGGGCACCGCGGGGTCGGGCACGGCGGGGTCGGGCACCGCGGCCAGCGTCCGGGCCGCGTCCGCGATCCGGGTTCGCATGGGGCGTGAAAGGACAGCCCGTTCGGCCTGGGAAAGGACCTCGGTGAGGGCGGCCGGCAGCTCGGCCTCGAGCTCAGCCGCCGCCGCGGAGCTGGCCGCCCATTCCGCTTCGATCAGCGGCAGGAGCGCGCGGGCCCGGTCGGTCAGCCGGGCGATGCGCTGCCGCGCATCGGTCCCGGCCTCGAGGGTGAGCAGGCCGTGACGGGCCATCTGGGCGGCCGTCTGGCTGGCGGCCGAATGGGTGACGCCGACCGCGCCGGCCAGGTCGCGGATGGACAGCGGGCCGAGCTCGGTCAGGGCGCGCACCACCGGGCTGTAGCGCGGCCGGTAGTCCGGGATGCCGAGGTCGGCGTAGAGCCGGGCCACATCGCCGTCGAGCAGTTCGAGCACGTGCCGCATCAGCGTGCCAAGGCCCCGGTAAGCCGTCACCGGAAAATTCTAACAGCACTGTTATATCTGGCCGGGCGATCTAGTTCCGGGCCATCGCGAAGTCCAGCGCCTCCCGGGCCAGCGGGGGCCAGGCCAGCGCCGATTCTGGGTCCAGGCTGAACCATTCCCGCATGGGGGTGCCCTTGCTGGCGTCGAAGTGGTCACCGTGCCCGCCGGTGACGAGTTCCTCCACCCGCGCGGCGGGCAGCTTCACCACCAGCCGGCCGCGGACGAACATCGCGAAGATCTTCCGGCGATAGCGCAGCGCGCCGCGGCCGAACCCGCTGCCGCCCGGCGGCGGCGTCACGCCGTCCACGCCGGTGAACTCGTCGACCAGGTCCTCGAACTGCTCCTGGGGGGTCATGGAGTCAGCTCGGCATGATCGCGCAGGGCGGCGGCGGTCGGCGCGTCGGCCGGCAGGAAGGCCTCGAGCCGGAGCTCGGAGACGGTGACGTCGGTCGCGGTGGCGAAGTTCGTGATCGTGGTGATCAGCCGCAGGCCACCGCGGGAGCTGCGCAGTTCGAGCGGGACAGCGAAACCCAGGTGGCCGGGGAGCAGCCGGGCCGGGGGGACGTAACTGGTCAGTTCCTCGTGCAGAAGGGCCAGCGGGCCGGCCGCGGCCGGCGGCAGGCGGGCCAGTTCGGCCTCCACGCCGTGCAGCACGTGCCGGGCCCACTCACCGAAGTTGGCGATCCGGGCGGCCATGCCCTCGGGATGCAGCGCGAGCCGGTACGCGTTGACCGGCGGCTCGAGCAGCCACCCGGCGCACCCCTCGAACAGCAGCGAGCGGGCGCTGTTGGCGGCGACGATGTCGCCGCCGCGATCCACGATGAGCGCCGGGTAAGGCAGGTGCGCGGCCAGGATGTGGCCGAGCGCGTCCATGACCGGGGCGAGGGCGGGGCTGTTCAGCGCCTGCTCCGGGTAGGCGGGCGCGTAACCGGCCCGGAGCAGCAGGTCGTTACGCTCCCTGAGCGGCAGGCCGAGGGATTCGGTGAGCCTGATCACCATCTCCCGGCCCGGCACCGAGCGCCCGCTCTCGATGAAGCTGAGATGGCGCTGGGTCGTGCCCGCTTTGAGCGCGAGCTCGAGCTGGCTCAGCCGGCGGCTGGCCCGCCGTTCCTTGAGGGCCTGAGCGAAGTCCACGTGTCCAGTTGTAGCGCCGTCCGGTGCGGGCGCGCGATTCCCTGGCGGGAATTGCCCGGCGCACGCGGCCCCCGCACGATGGCGGCATGGATGACATTTCGCTTGGCGTGCTGCTGCCGATCGGTCAGGCCCAGTGGGGCGGCGCCGACCCGCGTGAGCTGGTCGACTTCGCGGTCCGGGCCGAGGACCTCGGCTTTTCCTCCCTCTGGGTCAACGACTTCCTGCTGACGCCGCGGATCGAGGCACTGACCATGCTGGCCGCCGTGGCCCCGGCCACCCGCCGGGTGACCCTTGGCACGGCCGCCCTGCTGCCCGTGCTGCGGCGTCCCGTGCAGGCGGCGCAGACGCTCGCCTCCATCGACCTGCTTGCCGGCGGCCGGCTGGTGCTGACCGTCGGGGCGGCGTTCCCCGGCCGGTTCGGAGAGCCGCAGCACTCGCTGTCCGGCGTGCCGTGGGAGCGCCGGTTCCGGCGCCTGGACGAGACGGTCGCGCTGTGGCGCCGGCTGTGGACCGCCGCCGGGCCGTCCTCGTTCGACGGCGAGCTGCTGCACTACCCCGAGCTCCCGCCGATGACGCCGCCGTTCCGGCCGGGCGGGCCGCCGGTGTGGCTGGGCGGAGGATCGGATTCGGCGCTGCGGCGCGCCGGACAGCTCTACGACGGCTGGCTGCCCTATCCCCCGTCGGCCGGCACGTACGCCGACGGGCTGGCCGCGGTGCGCTCGGCGGCCACGGCGGCCGGCCGCGCGGCCGGGGCCGTCACGCCGGGGCTGTTCGCGTCGGTCGCGGTGACCGGCAGCGTGGCCAGCGGACGGCGCGTGCTCGCCGAGTTCAGCCAGGCGAACTACGGGCTGCCGGTCGAGCAGCTGGAGACCATCCAGACCCTGGCGGCGGGGCCGCCCTCCTACGTGGCCGAGCGGCTCGGCGCCTACATCGCGGGCGGCGCCCGGCACCTGGTCGTCCGCATCGCGGCCGGCACCATGGCCGCCCAGCGCGAGCAGCTGGAGGAGCTCATCAAGCTCAAGCCCCTGCTCACCGCGGGGTAAGCAGGGCTCAGGCGATTTTCGCCGGGCCGCCCGAGGCTAACTTCACCTGGGTGGCGTACACGACGATATTGCTCAGGTAGTGATGGGTGACCAGGTCGAAGGTCCCGCCGCAGGTGATGAGGCGCAGCTCCGCATCGGGCGTGGGCCCGTAGACCGACTGGGTCGGAAACTCGTCCTTCAGGTACTGCTGGACCTTGGTGACGCGGAACTCGACCATAGTCCCGTCGGCGCGCTTGACGAAGACCCCGTCGCCGGCCTTCAGCGTGTTCAGCCGGAAGAACACCCCGCGGGCCTCGGTCGAGTCGACGCGGCCGTCGACGTGGCCGACGATGACGGACGAGCCGATCGAACCCGGTCGCGGGCTGCCGGTGTACCAGCCCGCGACCGACACCGTGGACGGCACCTGCATCGCGCCGCCGGCCGCCAGGCCAAGCGTGATCAGGTTGGTCTTCACGCCGATGAGCGGGATGGTCAGCGAGACCGGCTTAGCCACCGGGTCGGGCTGCGACGACTGCGGCGGGGCCACGATGGGGCCGGTCGGCGCGGGCAGCGCCGCCACCCCGGCCGCGACCGGGCGGAGGGCGGGCGTCGAGTGGTGCGTCAGCAGCAGTCCGGCCGTGCCGCCGACGATGACGACCAGGCCGGCCGCGAAAGCGATCGCGGCCGGCCTGCGAATCGGCATCCTCAGACCCCGGTGTTCAGCTGACGACGCAGGGAATTACGGCGCAGGCGGTAACCGCCGCCGAGGGCAGCCAGGCCGCCGACGGCGATGACCGCCAGCCACGGCAGCGGCGAGCCCGGGCCGTGCCCGGCGGTGCCGCCGAACCCGGTGGTGACGCCGCCTGCCGGCGGCTGGCCAGCGCCGGCCGCGTCCTCGAGGTTGACGATCTCAAGGCCGTTGGCCCCGTCGAGGACCACCATGGTGTGCACGGTCCCGGCGGACATGTCGAAGCGCCCGGTCGCCTTGGATCCGGAGCCGATGGCCTCCATGGTCCAGGTGTTCGCCGGGATGGCCTGGTAGGAACTCACCGAGGCGAAGGTGGCCTTGGGCACGATGGCCTGCCCGCCGCAGGTGAACTTGACCTGCTGCTGCTTCAGCGAGGCCTGGATCACCCGGACCTCGGACTTGCCCGAGGGGGTGGTGAGCTGGTCGTTCAGCACCTGGAGGCGCAGACCGGACTCCGGGCCCATGCCGGCCACGGTGTAGGCCTTGCCGGCCTTGACGTTCACGCTGGCGGACAGCACCGGCTGGCTGGACGCGGCGGCCCCGGCGTTGCGCATGGCCACGCTGTAGTCGCCCGGGGTGACCGCCTCGTACGGCGAGACCGTCCCGTAGGCCACGTGGTGCAGCACGATCTGAGCGTTGGAATTGCCGAACGAGTAGAGGTACACGTCGACCGGCGGCGTATTCGGCGACAGGTGAGCAAGCCTGATCCAGCCGGTGCCCGTGGCCGCCGAGGCCGCGGTGGCGGCGGCCACGGGGATGCCGGCCAGCAGGGCCGAAGCCGCCAGCAGCGTGACAAGTTTTCTGGTTATTTTCCCAAATCTCACGTAGATCCCTCCCCAAGCTGTTGAATCGCTATGAGCTTTCCAGTCCCATGGGGCCCGGAGCGTCGTACCGCACGATAAATACATGTTGCCCGCTCGCGTCCTGTGTGATGCGGGCCACAGCGGGGGCAAACTGAGCTTGCTGCGCACGCATGAACGCGACCATTGCCGGCAAACCCGTCGATGCGGCCGCGCCAAGTTCAGCGCCGCGCATCGGCACATCTGGGCTCGCGCCGGGCGATAGGTCATCGAACGCTATCAGCTTCAGTGGCATTAGGTCCGCAAGTGTCGAAAGCGTTACAAGAAGACGCGGATCTACCTGCCCGGCAAGGAGTTCCCGGCGCGCGACCGCGGAGGCCTGAACGTGATTGTTGCCGAGCAGCTGCCGGCCCGCGGTGATGCGGTTCCGCTGGTCGGTGGCGAGCTGGGCCTCGAACGCCTTGCTGCCGTCCGGCGCGATGTAGCGCACGTCGACCCGCGCCGCGCCGGAGCCGAAGCCGGCGATCACCAGCGGCGCGTAGACCGTGGCCAGGCGGGTGCCGAACTGGTTCATGATCACCGGCGTCGCGACGACGAGCTGCGCGCCGAGCGGATCGGGGGCCGTTGACTGCAGCGGCAAGAGCCGGGTCGCGGGCACGCCGCTTTTCTGCAGCTCATTGCACATCTCCAGGTCGCAGCCCACGACGATGTTGGGGGCCACCTCGTGGACGATCCACGCCGCCGTCTGCTGCCGGGCGGCGGCCGCGAGCTGCAGGGCATCCGCGCTCGACGCGGTGCCGCCCCGCGGCGCCGGGGACCCGTGTTCCGGCTGGGTGAAGGCAAGCGTCACGCCGGCCCCGAGGGCCATCGCCACCAGCGCGCAGAGCAGGATGACCAGCCGGCGCTGGCCCGCCCGGCGCCGGTTCAGCCACAGGCGCATGGTGGTGCCCGCAACCGCCGGCCACGACGGATCTGACTGGCGGGCGACCGTTCCGGGCGACCGCCGTTGAATCTCCTGCCCCATCTGTGCTCCCCCACAGCCCCGCTGCGAGTGGAACGGGGCTGCCTACCAAGGCGGTTCGATCATACGCTGTCCGGCGATTTCCGCCAATACAATCATTTGCCAATCTTTACCGGACAAAACTACGCGCTGATCGTCCGGCAAGGCGATGACGCTCATTCCCCTAATTTGCATGGCTATAGGGATCATTGCCCCCGCGGCGGGCCGGCCGCGCTCGAGCATGACCACGGGACGGCCGGCCCGCTCCGCCGCCAACGCCATCACGGAGGCCTGGAGCCGGGCTGGAGCGGCCCTGAAATGCCGAGCTGGCGCCCGGGAAACGAGATCCGGCGGCTGATGACCGATCCGGGCCGGGCTGGCTCTCACCGGGTCGACGGAGCATGGGTGCGGCTCCTTTCGTGTGAGCGGCCTGGCGGCCGCTGCGAGCCGGGCCGCCCGGTATTCCCCCCAGCCCCGTCAGCCCGGCCCGGGCCCCCCAGCCCCGTCAGCCCGGCCCGGGCCCCCCGGCCACGTCAGCCCGGCTCGGCCCGGCCGCCCCCGGATCTCGCGCCCGCCACCCGGCGCCGGCCCCCGGGCAGCCACGTCAATGTGACCCTGCGGTGGTCAAGACCACATCGATGTGGCATCGCGGTGGCTGCCGGGGCGCCCCTGGGCGGCCCCGGCCGGTACCGCACGCCCCGCACGGATCAGGCGCCCCGGGACCGGGCTCAGCAGGCAGGAACCGGGGCGCCCCGGGACCGGGCTCACAGAAAAGGAGCCGCACCCATGGAGCATTCACCCGGTCGCAACCGGGCCGGCGGAGCATCGACCCGGTTCCCGGCGCGGGCCGGGGCGTGGCCGACGGGGCGAGCGGGATGGATGGGACGAGTGCGATGCCAGGGACTTCCGCGGGCCGCAGGCGGGTCGCCAGCGGGAGGTTCCGGGCGGGGGGTTCCGCGGGCCGCCAGCGGGGGGTTCCGGGCGGGGGGGTTCCGCGGGCCGCCGGCGGGGGTTCCGCAGGCCGCGGCGGGGGGTTCCGGGCGGGGGGGTTCCGCGGGCCGCCGGCGGGGGTTCCGGGCGGGGGTAGTAGGGAGAGGGTGTCAGTCGCCGAGGATCTCGGCGCGCAGCGCGGACCAGTGGAGCGAGTGCCTGATGCCCTCGGTGATGTCGTACTGGGGGCGCCAGCCCAGCAGGCGCTCGGCGCGGCCGGCCCGGGCGTAGGCGCCGGCCACGTCCCCGGGCCGCGGGGGGGCGTCACGGGACTCCACGGGATGGTCGGCCACCTGGTTGAACGCGGCCAGCAGTTCCCGGACCGTGGTACCCGAGCCGCTGCCCAGGTTGATGACGTTCACCGGGCCGGGCAGGTCGTCGAACCGGGCGATCGCGGCGACGTGCGCGGCGGCCAGGTCCCAGACGTGGACGTAGTCCCTGATGCCCGAGCCGTCCCTGGTCGGCCAGTCGGTCCCGGTGACCTGGAACGGGACGCCTTCGGCGTAGGCTTGGATGATCTTGCCCAGGGCGTGCGTCGGCCGCCTCAGCTGCAGCCCGGTCCGCATCTTCGGGTCGGCGCCGATGGGATTGAAATAGCGCAGGGACAGCACGCGGATGGGCTGGGACGCGGCGATGTCGGCGAGCATCGCCTCGCACACCGCCTTGGTCCGCGCGTACGGGCTCTGCGGGTCGAGGGCGGAGTCCTCGTCGACGCTCAGGTCCTCGCTGACCGAGTAGATGGAGGCGGACGAGCTGAAGATCAGCCGCTCGCAGCCGTTGCGCAGCAGGTGCGCGACGAACTCCAGGGTGCTGGTGACGTTCGCCCGGTAGTACCCGATGGGGTCGGAGACCGAGTCGGGGACCACGATCAGCGCCGCGCCGTGGATGACGGCGGCGATGTCGGGGTGCTCGGCGAAGACGCGGTCGATCAGCGCGCCGTCGGCGATGTCGCCTTCGTAGAAGGCGTGGCCGGCGGCGAACTCACGCCTGCCCGTCACCAGCCGGTCCAGAATGACCGGGCTGATCCCCGCGTCGGAGCAGGCGGAAGCGATCGTGCTGCCGATGTAGCCGGCGCCCCCGGCAATCAGGACCTTCATGGCAGGGGAGCCTACCGGGGCGGCCGGTACCGGGCTGAATCAGGCGTCGTCGCGGCCGAGGAGCTCGGCCGAGCGCTCCCGCATCTCGACCTTGCGCACCTTGCCGGTGACCGTCATCGGGAACTCCTCGACGATGTGCACGTAGCGCGGGATCTTGTAATGGGCCAGCTTCCCCGCGCTGAACTCGCGCAGCGCCTCGGCGGTGAGTTCCTCGGTGCCCGCGCGCATGCGCACCCAGACCATGAGCTCCTCGCCGTACTTGGCGTCGGGCACGCCGATGACCTGGGCGTCCAGGATGTCGGGGTGGGTGTAGAGGAACTCCTCGATCTCCCGCGGGTAGATGTTCTCGCCGCCGCGGATCACCATGTCCTTGATCCGCCCGGTGATGGCCAGGTATCCCTCGTCGTCCATCACGGCGAGGTCGCCGGTGTGCATCCAGTGCGCCGCGTCGACGGCCTCGGCGGTCTTGTCCGGCTGGTTCCAGTAGCCGGTCATCACCGAGTAGCCGCGGGTGCACAGCTCGCCCGGGGTGCCGCGCGGCACGGTCCGGCCCGTCTCGGGGTCGACCACCTTCACCTCGAGATGCGGCCCGACCCGGCCCACGGTGGAAACCCGGCGGTCGAGGGAGTCGTCGGCGCGGGTCTGGGTGGAGACCGGCGAGGTCTCCGTCATGCCGTAGCAGATCCCCACCTCGGTCATGCCCATCCGCTCGATGACCTGCTTCATCACCTCGACCGGGCAGGGCGAGCCGGCCATGATGCCGGTGCGCAGGCTGGACAGGTCGTACGAGGCGAAATCCGGGGCGGAGAGCTCGGCGATGAACATGGTGGGCACCCCGTAGAGCGAGGTGCAGCGCTCGGCCTGCACGGCCTCCAGCGTCGCGCCCGGGTCGAAGGCCGGCGCCGGGATGACCATGCAGGCCCCGTGGCTGGTCGCGCCGAGGTTGCCCATCACCATGCCGAAGCAGTGGTAGAACGGCACCGGGATGCAGATCCGGTCGGCCTCGGTGTAGTTGCAGAGCTCGCCGACGAAGAAGCCGTTGTTCAAGATGTTGTGGTGCGACAGCGTCGCGCCTTTCGGGAACCCGGTGGTACCCGAGGTGTACTGGATGTTGATGGGGTCATCGGTGTCGAGCTCGATGGCGTCGAGCGCCGCCGGGTCCAGGCCGCGCCCGGCGTCAAGCAGCGCCTGCCACTGCGGGCTACCGAGCAGCACGACGTTCGCCAGCCCGGCGCAGCGCGGCCTGACCTCGGCGATCATCTGAGCGTAATCGGAGGTCTTGAGCCGTACCGCCGCGATGAGCAGCGTGGCGCCCGACTGGTTGAGCACGAACTCGAGCTCGCTGGTCCGGTAGGCCGGGTTGATGTTCACCAAGATCGCGCCGATCTTCGCGGTCGCGTACTGGGTGAGCGTCCACTCGGCGCAGTTCGGCGCCCAGATGCCGACCCGGTCGCCCTGGGCGATGCCCAGGTCGAGCAGGCCGAGCGCGAGCGCGTCCACGTCGGCGGCGAGCTCGGTGTAGGTCCAGCGGCGCACCGGACCGCCCCCGCCCGCCCGGTCCACGAGGGCTTCCCGGTCCCCGAACGCCCGCACGGTGGCGTCGAAGTTGGCGCCGATGGTGTCGCCCAGCAGCGGCGTGACGGATTCTCCCGAGGAGTAACTAAGCGCAGCAGACATGGCCCGCCCACCTCCAAGCCTGGTTTTACCTGGCATTCCTTCGTCAGTACAGCATGGCATGGTTTTCCCGGTAAGCCTTTATCCGGGTCTGACATCGCACGAACAACTTGACGGCGGATAATAGGCTCTATACATGGGCGGCCCGGCCAAAATGCTGGGTCGTGGAGGGTGGAACATGCAACTCCGGCTGCTAAATGTGGCAGTGGACGGCGGGGACCTGCGTGTGCTCCAGTGGGGTACGGGCAAACGCGTAGCGGTCGCCGTGCACGGAATTACGGCTTCGGGCATGTCGTGGCAGGCGGTCGCGCGCCATATGCCCTCAGATTGGGCACTGGTCGCACCTGACCTGCGGGGACGTGGCCATAGCCGCGACCTGCCGGGCCCGTACGGGCTGGATAGCCACGCCCGGGACGTGGTGGCGGTCTTGCGCCATTTCGGCGGGCGGCCGGTACTGGCCGGCCATTCGATGGGGGCGTATATCGCGCTGCTGGCCCGCGACGCCCACCCGGAACTCGTACGGCGTCTCATCCTGGTCGACGGCGGGCTGCCGCTGCCGGTACCGGACGGCGCCGACCTCGATGCCATCCTGGACACCACCCTGGGCCCCGCGATCGCCCGGCTGGGGCAGGACTTCCCCAGCACCGAGGCGTACCTGGACTTCTGGCGGGCGCATCCGGCGCTGGCGGACCACTGGACCCCCGACGTCGAGGCCTACGTCCGCTACGACCTGACCGGCGAGCCCGGCCAGCTGCGGTCGCGGGCGGTCGGGGACGCGGTCCGGGCCGACGGCCGTGACGTGCTGGCCGAGAAGCCGTTCGCGGACGCGCTGCAGCGGCTGAGCAAGCCGACCCCGCTGCTGACCGCGCCGGCCGGGATGTTCGGCGCGCCGCCGCCGCTGCTCGCGCCGGAGGTCGTCGCGGCGTGGACCGAGCGCGTGCCGGCGCTGCGGCCGCAGGTGGTGCCCGAGACGAACCATTACACGATCATGTTCGAAAAGGAGGGCGCGGCGGCCGTGTCCCAGGCGATCAGGTCGGCCGCGCTCTGAGGGTGAACGTGACGCGGCTGACCGAGGCGAGAACCGGCTCGTTCGGCATGCTCGTCGACGTGGTGGCGGCCGGCGGCGCGCTCGTCCTGAGCGGCGCCGGGCTGTCCACCGAGTCGGGCATCCCGGACTACCGCGGCCCGACCGGCCGGGCCCGGCGCGGCGCCGGCGGCTCCGGTCCGACGCCGATGACCTACCAGGCCTTCACCGGGAGCGCGACCGCCCGGCGCCGGTACTGGGCCCGCAGCTACCTCGGCTGGCGGCATATCGCCCGGGCGGAGCCGAACGACGGCCACCGCGCCGTCGCCGAGCTGAGCCGCCGCGGCCTGCTCACCGCGATCATCACCCAGAACGTGGACGGCCTGCACCAGGCCGCGGGCTCAAGGGCGGCGGCCCTGGGGGCGGCACACGCCGCGGGCGGAGCCCCGGTCACCGAGCTGCACGGCAGCCTGCACCGGGTGATCTGCCTGTCGTGCGGCCAGCGGACGGCGCGGACCGAGCTGGACCGGCGGCTGGCGGCCGCCAACCCCGGCTGGGGCGCGGGCCTGGCCGCCTCGGTCAACCCGGACGGCGACGCCGTCCTCGACGACGAGGCCGCCGCCTCGTTCCGGGTAGCCGACTGCGCCGCGTGCGGCGGCGTGCTCAAGCCGGACGTGGTGTTCTTCGGCGAGAACGTGCCCCCGCCGCGGGCGCAGGCCTGCTACAACCTGGTCGAGGCGGCGTCCGCGCTGGTCGTCCTGGGCTCGTCGCTCACCGTGATGTCCGGGCTCAGGTACGTCCGGCACGCGGCTCGGTGCGAGCGCCCGGTCGTCATCGTGAACCAGGGCGCCACCCGCGGCGACGAGTACGCCACCGCGACCCTGGACGCGCCCCTGGGCCCGACCCTGACGGCGCTCGTGGCAGCCCTATGAGTGCCGATTTCGACGTCGTGACGGGGGCGTTCAGCTACTCCGGCGCCGCCATCGCGCGCGAAGTGCAGGCGTCGGGGCGCCGGGTGCGGACGCTGACCGGCCATCCCGGCCGGGCGCCGGCGGGCAGCGCGATCGAGGTCAGGCCGCTGGACTTCGCCGATCCGGGCGGGCTCACCCAGTCGCTGCGCGGGGCCCGCACGCTGTACAACACCTACTGGGTGCGGTTCGCCCGGGGCGAGGTGGATCACCCGGCCGCGGTGACCCATTCGCGCGCGCTGTTCCTGGCCGCCGCCGAGGCGGGCGTGCGGCGGATCGTGCACGTGTCCATCACCAACCCGGACGCCGACTCGCCCTACCCTTACTTCCGCGGCAAGGCGGCGGTGGAGCAGGCGCTGCGCGACCTCGGCGTGTCACACGCCGTGCTGCGGCCGTCCGTCCTGTTCGGCGGGAACGGCGTCCTGGTCAACAACATCGCCTGGCTGCTGCGGCACCTGCCGGTGTTCGCCGTCGGCGGCACCGGCGAGTACCGCCTGCGCCCGGTGCACGTCGATGACCTGGCCCGGCTGGCCGTCCGGGCCGGGGCGTCGGAGGCCACCGAGGTCATCGACGCGGTCGGGCCCGAACGGCCTACGTTCTTCGAACTGGTCCACACCATCAGGAACCTGACCGGAAGCCGGAGCCGGATCGTCCACGTGCCGGGCACGCTCATCCCGGCCGCGGCCCGGGTGCTCGGCCTGGCGCTGCGCGACACGCTGCTCACCGAGGACGAATACCGCAGCATGGCGGACGGCCTGGCCGACACCGAGGGGCCGGCGACCGGCGAGACCGGCCTGACCCAGTGGATGGCCGATCACAAAGACACCCTGGGCCGCTTCTACGCCAACGAGCTCACCCGCCACTTCTGCTGAGGCCTGTTAGCCGAGGGCGCGGGGATGGGCGGCAGCGTAGACCTCACGGAGCCGGTCGACGGTGATCAGGGTGTAGACCTGGGTGGTGGTGACCGAGGCGTGGCCGAGAAGCTCCTGGACCACCCGGATGTCGGCGCCGCCGTCGAGCAGGTGCGTGGCGAAGGAGTGCCGCAGCGTGTGGGGTGACACCTCGGCGTCAGCGGGCAGGCCGGCCCGCCCGGCCGCCGCGTGCAGCACGCCCCAGGCGCCCTGCCGGGTGAGGCGGCCGCCGCGCGCGTTGAGGAACACGGCGGGGCTCACCGAGACGCGGCGCGACGCCGCGGCCAGGCCGGGGCGGGCCCGGACCAGGTACGCCTGGAGCGCCCGGGCCGCGTAGCTGCCCACCGGCACCACCCGGTGCTTGCCGCCCTTGCCGATCAGCCGCACCATGGGGTCCGCGCCGAGATCGAGCTCGTCGACGTCGAGGCCGGTGGCCTCGGAGATACGCGCCCCGGTGCCGTAGAGGAACTCGAGCAGCGCCCGGTCCCGCAGCAGCCGGGGATCGGCGGACGGGTCACCGGGCCCGGGGCCGGCCGCGTCCAGCAGGCGCTCCACCTCGGCCACGGTGATGGCCTTGGGCAGCCGCCGGGGCGGCGCGGGCGGCGGGACCTCCCGGGCCGGGTCGGTGCCGGTCAGGCCCTGGGCGACGGCGAACGCGTGCAGCCCGCGGACCGCGATCACGGCCCGGGCGGCCGAGCTGACCGCCAGCGCGCCGTGCTCGTCGTCGCCTTCGCGCAGGCAGGCCAGGAACCCGGCCACATCGGCCGGGGTGACCTCGTCCAGCGTGGTCTTGCCGCCGGCGGCCAGCACCGAGGCGTAGCGGCGCAGGTCCCGGCGGTAGGACTCCACCGTGCTGGCCGCCAGCCCGCGCTCCACGGTCAGGTACTGCAGGTAGCCGCGGAGCGCGTCAGCTAGCGGCTGGCTCAGTTGAGGACCTCGCTGAGGGGGGTGTACGGCAGCGCGTGCGCCTCGGCGACCGGCTCGCAGGTCAGCTGGCCGTCGTAGGTGTTCAGGCCCAGGGCCAGGGACGGGTCGGCGCGGAGGGCGTCGCGCCAGCCCCGGTTGGCCATCTCGACCGCGTAGGGCAGCGTGACGTTGGTCAGCGCGTAGGTGGACGTGTGCGGCACGGCGCCGGGCATGTTGGCCACGCAGTAGAACAGCGCGTCGTGGACCCGGTAGGTGGGGTCGGCGTGCGTAGTGGGCCGCGACCCCTCGAAGCAGCCGCCCTGGTCGATCGCGATGTCCACCAGGACGGCGCCTGGCTTCATCCGGGACACCAGCTCGTCGGTGACCAGCTTGGGCGCCTTGGCCCCCGGCACCAGCACCGCGCCGATGACCAGGTCGGCGTCGACGACCGCGCGCTCGATCTCGTAGGTGTTGGACGCCACCGTCTGGCAGTGCCCCTGGTAGATGGCGTCGGCCTGGCGCAGCCGGGCGATATTCCGGTCGACCAGCAGCACCTCGGCCTGCATGCCGAGCGCGATCGCGGCCGCGTTCATCCCGGAGACCCCGGCGCCGAGCACGACCACCTTGGCCGCGTACACGCCGGACACGCCGCCCATCAGCACCCCGCGCCCGCCGCCGTCGCGCTGCAGGTGATGCGCGCCGACCTGCGGCGCCATCCGGCCCGCCACCTCCGACATCGGGGCGAGCAGCGGCAGCGTCCGGTCGGGCAGCTGGACGGTCTCGTACGCGATCGAGGTGACGCCCGCCGACAGCAGCGCGTCGGTGCAGGCCCTGGACGCGGCCAGGTGCAGGTAGGTGAACAGGATCTGGCCGGAGCGCATCCGGTGGTACTCCTGCTCGATCGGCTCCTTGACCTTGAGGATCAGCTCGCCTTCGGCCCACACGTCGTCCGCGGCCGGGAGGATCTTCGCGCCGGCCGCGACGTAGTCCTCGTCCGGGATGGACGAGCCTTCTCCCGCGCCCGCCTCGATGACCACCTGGTGGCCGCCCCGGGCCAGTTCGTGGACGCCGGCCGGCGTGATCGCGACCCGGTACTCGTGGTTCTTGATCTCGCGGGGAATTCCAACCTTCATGGTGGTCCTTTCAGGCGAGCGTCATTGCTCTTCCGGCGCGTCGGCCGGACGAAGCCGGTCATACCCCTGCGACCTGGCCGCATAACCCGCCAGGATTCCCACCGCCGCCGCCCCGTTATGCAGGTCGCCGGCCAGCACCTTGCCGACCGCGTCGTCCAGCGGCAGCCAGGCCAGGACCAGCCCGCTCTCCTCGTCCGCGGGCACGAAATCACGCTCGGCGGGCGGCACGAGCTCCAGGTCACGGGCCAGGAAGACGCGCAGCCGCTCGGTGGTGAAGCCGGGCGAGGAGTAGTAGTCGGCCAGCACGCGCCAGTCCCTCGCCCGGTAGCCGGCCTCCTCGAGCAGTTCCCGTTGCGCCGTCGCCAGCAACGGCTCGCCGGCGACGTCGCGCAGGCCGGCCGGGATCTCCCAGAGCAGCCGGCCGACCGGGTGCCGGTACTGCCGGATCATGAGCACCTGGCCGTCTTCGTCAAGGGCCAGCACGGCGACGGCACCGGGGTGGAGGACCACCTCTCGTTCGGCCAGATTGCCGCCGGGCATGCGGACCTGGTCGGCCCGCACGGCGACCAGCCGGCCGCGGAGCAGTTCGGCCGAGGAGGCCACGGGCCACGCTTCGGGCTCGTCCTTGATGTTCACGCGCTGGCCGCGGCGCGGGCCGCCTTGGACCCCGCGGCCCCCTTGGACCTGGCCAGGGCGGCCGCGATCAGGCCGCTGAACAGCGGGTGCGGCCGGGTCGGGCGGGACAGGAACTCGGGATGGGCCTGCGTGCCCACGAAAAACGGATGCTCGCTGAGCTCGGCGAACTCCACCAGGTGACGATCGGGCGAGAGCCCGGAGAAGACCATCCCCGCCTCCTCCAGCACGGGCCGGTAGGCGTTGTTGACCTCGTACCGGTGCCGGTGCCGCTCCTCGACCAGCGGGCTGCCATACAGTTTCTCGACCCGGGTGCCGGGCTGCAGCGCGGCCGGGTACAGGCCCAGCCGCATGGTGCCGCCCATGTCCCGCTCCCCCGCCACCACGTCCTCCTGGTCGGCCATGGTGGCGATCACCGGATCAGGCGTTTCCGGGTTGAACTCGGCGCTGTCCGCGTCGGGCAGCCCGGCCAGGTCACGGGCCACTTCGATGACCATGCACTGCAGCCCCAGGCACAGACCCAGGATCGGGATGCCGTGCTCGCGCGCGTACCTGATCGCGCCGATCTTCCCCTCGATGCCGCGGACCCCGAACCCGCCCGGGATCAGCACCCCGTCCACGCCCTCGAGCTCGCTGGCGGCGCCTTCCGGCTCCTCGCAGGCGTCGCTGATCACCCAGCGGATGTTCACCTGGGCGTCGTTGGCGAAGCCGCCCGCCTTCAGCGCCTCGGCCGGCGACAGGTACGCGTCGGGCAGGTCCACGTACTTGCCGACCAGGGCGATCGTGATGCTGTGGGCCGGCCGGTGCACCCGGCGGAGCAGGTCGTCCCACTCGCTCCAGTCCACGTCGCGGAACGGCAGGCCGAGGCGGCGCACCACGTAGGCGTCCAGGCCCTCGGCGTGCAGCACCTTGGGGATGTCGTAGATCGACGGCGCGTCCGGCGCGGAGACCACCGCTTCGGTGTCCACGTCGCACATCAGGCTGATCTTGCGCTTGAGGCCGGCGTTGATGGGCCGGTCGCTGCGGGCCACGATCGCGTCAGGCTGGATGCCGATGCTGCGCAGCGCCGCCACCGAATGCTGGGTGGGCTTGGTCTTCAGCTCGCCGCTCGGCCCGATATACGGCAGGAGCGAAACGTGCAGGAAGAAGCAGCGGTCCCGGCCGATCTCGTGCCTGATCTGGCGGATGGCCTCCAGGAACGGCAGGGACTCGATGTCCCCGACGGTCCCGCCGACCTCGGTGATGACGACGTCGACGTCGTCGCCGCCCATGTCCAGGATGCGCGACTTGATCTCGTTGGTGATGTGCGGGATCACCTGCACCGTGTCGCCGAGGTAGGCGCCGCGGCGCTCGTTCGCGATCACCGTCGAGTAGATCTGGCCGGTGGTCACGTTCGCCTCGCCGGCCAGGTTGGTGTCCAGGAAACGCTCGTAGTGCCCGACGTCGAGGTCGGTCTCCGTGCCGTCGTCGGTCACGAACACCTCGCCGTGCTGGAACGGGTTCATGGTGCCCGGATCGACGTTGAGGTAGGGGTCCAGCTTCTGCATCGTGACCCGCAGGCCCCGTAGCTTGAGCAGCCGGCCGAGGCTGGATGCGGTCAATCCCTTGCCGAGGCTGGAGGCGACGCCCCCCGTGACGAAGAGATGTCTGGTTTCCGCTGGCCGGGAATGAAGTGATGATGCGGCCACTATGAGGCTCCCGTGGTGTCCGTGACGGCGGTGCCCGATAGGGCATTAAAAAACTGCAGGTCCACGGGCCACCAGGATAACAGGCCGGCGGCAGCGGGCCCGGCATTTGCCTGTCTGCGGGCAGCGGCGTCTGCCATCGCCACGTCTTCCGACTGGTGTGCCTCGCCGAATCTGGCCAGCATGACGGCCGAGGCGACGGCGATGAAGAAGCCGCCCCAGGCGACGACGGCGAGCCCGGGACGCGTCTGATCGCCGAGGAAAATCACCCCGATGACAGCCGGCGGGATCGTCTCGGCGAGCACCACGGCCGCGGTGGCGACCGTCACGCTCCCGCTTTCCAGCGCGGTGGCGTAGAACATGAACGAGATGATGCCGGCCGCGGCGACCGCGTAGGCGGCTGGGTCCCGGGCCAGCTCGAGCGGCGAGAACCCGGTCAGCACCCGGGCCGCGATGCTCAGCACCCCGTAGCCGAAGCCGGCGGTCATGCCGAGGGCGGTGGTGCGGTAGGGCTCGTTGAGCTTAGCCGCGGCCAGGCCGAGCACGGCCAGGCCGGCGATCGCCACGATGAGCGCGAGCTTGAACACCGCGCCCACCTGCGCGGCGCCCTCCGCCCCGGCCGAGGAACCGAGCAGGCCGACACCGGCCACCACGCCGATGACCGCGGCCCACTCCCGCCAGGCCAGGGTCACGCCGATCACCCAGGAGGCCACGACCGCGGTGACGGCGAGGTTCGACGCGACGAACGCCTGGACCGCGAACAGGGGCAGCTTGTGCAGAGCGACCAGCTGAGCCACGAAGCCCAGGGCGTCCAGGCACATGCTGGCCACGAACCGCCACTGGCCCAGCAACCGCACGACCAGGCCAGGATCGACGCCCCCGGAGGCATCTTCGGCCGACTTATTGCTGGCCGCGCGCACCGCGATCGCTTGCATGACCGAGGCAACTCCGTACAGCAACGCCGCGACGATCGCCGCGACCAGGCTGACTAGCACTGCACACCTCCCCCGGTATTTGGCTAGTCGGCAGTTTTCTCCAGACAACTATGAGCAGACCTTCAGCATTCCGCGTCAGCGGAGTGCGCAGGCGGGGCGCACCTCCCATCCGGTCCACAGCGGCCGGTAGCCCATCCGGTTCCAGAACGGCGCGGACAGCGGATTCATCTGCGCGTAGTGCAGCAGCACGGTCTGCACGCCGCGGGCGTCGAGGACCGTGTGCACGTGCCTGACCAGGGCCGCGCCGGTCCCGGTGCCGCGCTCGCCGGGCCGGACGAACATGGTCTGCAGGTAGGCCGTCACGCCGCCGCGGGCCATGCCGGCGATCCAGCCCGATTGCCCGGGCGGCTGGACGTGGACCAGGCCGACGGGCTGCCCGTCCCGTTCGGCCAGCCAGGCCCAGGCGGGGCGGGCGGCCAGGGCGACCCGCGTCTCGGCGCGGACCAGCGCCTCGGTGGCCGGCCGGACGACGGCCGAGCCGAAGAGCGCGTCGAACCGGATCACGCCCATCTCGAATTCGGTCACCACGTCCAGGTCGGCGAGACCGGCCGCGCGGATGACGAGGCCAGCGGGAGCGGTGGCGCCGCTGGCTTGAGCGGTGCCGCTGGCTTGAGCGGTGCCGCTGGCTTGAGCGGCGCCGCTGGCTTGAGCGGCGCCGCTGGCTTGAGCGGCGCCGCTGGCTTGAGCGGCGCCGTTGGCGGCGGGGGCGGACCGGACGGCGATGACCGTGAGCGCCTGCAGCCCGTGCCGCAGCAGCGCGTTGACCCCGGTGACGTCGCGGGACGGCCAGCTGATCATCGCCGCGGTGTCGCCGGCGCCCGCCTCGGGCAGGCCGGCCAGGTGTCCGTGCCACTGGCCGAGCAGGTCGTCGAGGGCCGCCCCGGTGTCCGCCTCGCGCAGCCGCACGATCAGCGAGAAGCGGCCCGCCATGCCCCAGGTCTGGTTCAGCGTGGCCGCCGGGACGTGCTCGTGACGGCAGACGGCCAGGCCGGCCGGGCGCCCGTTGGTGCCAGAGGTCACGAACGGCGCCGCGCAGCCGTCGGGAAGCTCGGCCCGGGGCGGCAGGAACCGGTCCAGCCCCTGCCAGCGGCGGCCGACGGCGCGGTTGATCTCATCGACCGCGTCCCGGACGACCCAGGGCATTATCGTGCCTCCGTCTTCGCGGCCCCCGCCGCGCGGACCTGCCCGCGCTCCCCGTTCCGTCACGGACTATACCCCGCCAGTAATGGCCGAAAAAGCGATTAGTCCGAGCAGCGGGAACGCCCGGATCAACGCATGGCCAAATCGCTGTCAGCGGTTCACATCCGGGTTATCAGCGGAACGAATTCCAGCAACATAGTCACCGCCGGTAACAACAGGGCGACATAATTGTCACGTTCGCGCTCCTGGGATCGGCGGCGGCGGACATTACCGGCCCGCGGGACGGGAACCCCGGCCTCCTCGGCCCGGTGCCGCTGCAGCGCCCCGTCAGGAGCGGGTCGGTGGAACATCTACCCGGCTTGCGCCCAATGCCGCTTCGCTGCCGGGGTGCGGGACCCGGGAACCCGGCTCAGGTAACACTGGCACTGCCAGCACCGTGAGCACCGTGAGCACCGTGAGCACCGCGATCTGGGGCGTCGCGGGTCAGCCGTGACGTCATGAAACCGGGCTTCGAGTGCGTCCGGGCGTGCTGAAAGCCCGGTTTCATGACGTCCGCCGCCCGGGTTCGGGCACCCGCCTGCCACGGGATACCCGAGACGCATGAGGCTGGTGGGGCCTCGGGGGCGAGATGGGGGTGTTACCGGGCCTGGGTCAGACGCCGGCGGCGTGCATGCCGCGGAGCTCGGACTTGAGCTCGCGGATCTCGTCGCGGAGCCGGGCCGCCAGCTCGAACTGCAGCTCGGCGGCGGCGGTGTGCATCTGCTCGGTCAGCTCGGTGATCAGCCCGACGAGCTCACCGCGGGCCACGCTGGCTTCCTGGGTCGGCTCGCCCGCGGCGGTGCGCTCGCCCGCCTGCGCGGCGACCGCGCGGGCGCGCGAGGACAGGCCGGGCACCGGCGCCTTGCCGCGGGACTGCTGCCGGCCGCCCCCGCCGATCAGCAGCTGCTCGGTGTCGGCGTCCTCGCGGACGATCTGGTCGAGGATGTCGGCGATCCGCTTGCGCAGCGGCTGCGGGTTGATGCCGTGCGCCTCGTTGTAGGCGACCTGCTTCTCCCGCCGCCGGCTGGTCTCGTCGATCGCGCGCTGCATCGACGGCGTGATCTTGTCGGCGTACATGTGCACCTGGCCGGACACGTTCCTGGCGGCGCGGCCGATGGTCTGGATCAGCGAGGTGCCCGAGCGCAGGAAGCCCTCCTTGTCCGCGTCCAGGATGGCCACCAGCGACACCTCGGGCAGGTCGAGGCCCTCGCGGAGCAGGTTGATGCCGACCAGCACGTCGTACTCGCCGACGCGCAGCTCGCGCAGCAGCTCCACCCGGCGCAGCGTGTCCACCTCGCTGTGCAGGTACCGGGCCCGGACCCCGTTCTCGAGCAGGTAGTCGGTCAGGTCCTCGGACATCCGCTTGGTCAGCGTGGTGACCAGTACCCGCTCGTCGCGCTCGGCCCGCTGCCTGATCTCGTGCAGCAGGTCGTCGATCTGCCCCTTGGTCGGCTTGATGATGACCTCGGGGTCGATGAGCCCGGTTGGCCGGATCACCTGCTCGACGACGTCGCCGGCCGCGCGCTGCAGCTCGTACGGCCCCGGGGTGGCCGACAGGTAGATCGTCTGCCCGATCCGGTCCACGAACTCATCCCAGGTCAGCGGGCGGTTGTCGATCGCGCTCGGCAGCCGGAAGCCATGCTCCACCAGAACCCGCTTGCGGGACACGTCCCCCTCGTACATGGCGCCGATCTGCGGGACGGTCACGTGCGACTCGTCGATGACCAGCAGGAAGTCCTCGGGGAAGTAGTCGAGCAGGGTGTTCGGCGCGGTGCCCGCCGCGCGGCCGTCGATGTGCCGCGAGTAGTTCTCGATTCCCGAGCAGCTGCCGACCTGCCGCATCATCTCCACGTCGTAGGTGGTGCGCATGCGCAGCCGCTGCGACTCGAGCAGCTTGCCGGCCCGATCGAGCTCGCCGAGCCGCTCGGCCAGCTCGGCCTCGATGCCGTTGATGGCGCGCTCCATCCGCTCCGGGCAGGCCACGTAGTGCGTGGCCGGGAAGACGTACAGCTCCTGATCCTCGCTGATCACCTCGCCGGTGAGCGGGTGCAGCGTCATCAGCCGCTCGATCTCGTCGCCGAACATCTCGATCCGGACCGCGAGCTCCTCGTACACCGGGATGATCTCGATGGTGTCACCGCGGACCCGGAAGGTGCCGCGGGTGAAGGCGACGTCGTTACGGGCGTACTGCATGCCGACCAGCTTGCGCAGCAAGGCCTCGCGCTCGATGGTGTCACCCAGCTTGACCTTGAGCATCCGGTCCACGTACTCCTGCGGCGTGCCCAGGCCGTAGATGCACGACACGGAGGACACGACGATGGTGTCCCGCCGGGTGAGCAGCGAGTTGGTGGCGGAATGCCTGAGCCGCTCCACCTCGGAGTTGATCGAGGAGTCCTTCTCGATGTAGGTGTCGGTCTGCGGGACGTACGCCTCCGGCTGGTAGTAGTCGTAGTAGGAGACGAAGTACTCGATCGCGTTGTTGGGCAGCATCTCGCGCAGCTCGTTGGCGAACTGGGCGGCGAGCGTCTTATTCGGCAGCATGACGAGCATCGGCCGCTGCAGCTGCTCCCCGATCCAGGCGACCGTGGCGGTCTTGCCGGTGCCGGTCGCGCCCAGCAGCACCGTGTGCTCGTCCCCGGCCCGGACGCGCCGGGAGATCTCGGCGATGGCCTGCGGCTGATCGCCGGCCGGCACCATGTCGGAAATAACCTCGAATGGTGCGACGCTGCGCTGCAGATCGGTAACCGGACGCACGAACCTGACCTCCTAGATTCCCCCAAGGGTTCAACTCTAGGCGGGGGGTCTGACATTCCGGGCTGTCTTCCTGGCCCAGGCGACGACCAGCCGGTGCGGCATGACCAGCGTGCGCGGGCCGGCGAGATGCCCGCGACGGCCCGGTCGAGCTCGGTCGTGGCTGACGGTGAAGATCTCGCGGAGCCGGTCCCAGGCGGGAAGCGGCGGGTAGCACAGCGCGTGTTCGGTATCGGGCTCCTGGAGAGCGACTCAGCCACCCGGCTTGGCCAGCCGGACCATCTCCGCCACCACCTCGGCCGGGCCGGGGATGTTCACCAGCAGTGTCCTGGCGTGCACGAGGTCGAAGGAGCGGGCCGGCAGGGCGGTACGCCTGGCGTCGGCCGTCATCACCTCGACTCCGGCCAGGCCGCGTTCGCTGACGTGCTGGCGGGCCAGGGCGGCGTGCGACGGGTCGGCGTCCAGCCCGACCACGCTCCCGCCGGGCGAGACGGCCGCCGCGAGCAGGTCGAGGATCGCGGCGCTCGCGCGGCCCGGGGAGATCGTGGTATCGCGGACGGTCAGGGACCTGGTGGCCGGCTCCGGCATCGGCCTGGCGGCCCGGGGCCGCCACCGGCCGGACGGCGGGGACGAGTATCCCCTGTTCGCCGTGACGGGTTAGGCGGCCGACCGGCGTTCGAGGTCGGCCCAGACCTCGGCGACCCGGCGGTCCAGGTCGTCCAGCGACCCGGAGTTGGCGATCACGATGTCCGCCACGGCCAGCCGCTGCTCCCGGCTGGCCTGGGCCGCCATCCGGGCCCGGGCCTGCTCGGCCGGCATGCCGCGCAGCCGGACCAGCCGGTCGGCCTGCACCTCGGGCGGCACGTCGACCACGATCACCAGGTCGAAGCCGGCCCGCCCGCGGCTTTCCGCCAGCAGCGGCACGTCGTGCACGACGACCGGCCCCGGCGGGGCGGCGGCTCGCATGGCGGCCTGCTCAGCCGCCTGCATCCACTCCCGTACCAGCGGGTGCACGATCTCGTTCAGCTTCGCGCGCAGCCCCGGATCGCCGAACACGATCTCCCCCAGCCGCTCCCGGTTCAGCGAGCCGTCCGGGCGGAGCACGTCCGCGCCGAAGGTCTCGGCGATGCGGGCCAGCCCGGGCGAGCCGGGGACGACCACCTCCCGGGCGGCCACGTCCGCGTCGATGAGCACGGCGCCGAGCTCCGCCAGGCGCCGGGACACCTCGCTCTTGCCCGACCCGATGCCTCCGGTGAGCCCGACTCGCAGCACCGCCACCACCTTCCGTTGAAGACGACTGGGGACTACCCGAGCTCGGCGGCCCAATCCCGGTCCTGGAGCGCGTCGCGGACGCGGGCCAGGAAGCGTGACGCGGTGACGCCGTCGAACGCCCGGTGATCGTAGCTGAAGCCGAGGTTCGTCATGTAGTGGACCGCGACGGCGTCGCCGACCGCCGTGGGCCGGCGGGCCACCTCGTTGACCGACAAGATCGCGGAGTTGGGCTGGTTGATGATCGGCGCCGAGGCGTAGCCGCCGAACGGCCCCGGGTTCGTGATCGTGAACGTCGAGCCGGCCAGGTCGTCGGGCGCGGACTGCCCGGCGTTGGCCTTGTCCGCCACGGCCCGGATCGCCCGGGCGAGGCCGCGCAGGTTGAGGCCGTCGGCGTCCCTGATCACGGGGACTACCAGGCCCTGCTCGCTGAGGTCGACCGCGATCCCGAGGTTGACGTAGTGGTGCAGGACGCGGGTCCTGGCCACCATGTCGAGCGAGGAGTTGATGACCGGGAACGCGCGCAGCGCGTCGCAGACGGCGCGGGCGACGAAGGCGAGGTAGGTCAGCGACGTGCCCTCCTCGCGCCGGAACCGCTCCTTATGCTCGCGGCGCACCTCCTCCACCGCCTGCAGGTCGACCTCGACGGACGTCCAGACGTGCGGGGCGATCCGCAGCGACTCGGTCATCCGCTCGGCGATGGCCAGGCGCATGCGAGACAGCGGCTGAACCTCGTCCCTAGACCCGGCCGAGGTAGGGGTGACGGACGGGACTGAAGGGGCTTGAGGAGCTGAAGGGGCCTGGGGTGCTCGCGGGAGGGAGTCGGCCCGGGCGATGGCCGCCTCGACGTCCTCACGGGTGATCCTCCCGGCGGCCCCGGAGCCCTGGATCGCGCCGAGGTCGAGGCCATGCCGGGCGGCCAGCTTCCTGACGATCGGCGACAGCTTGGCCTGGCCGTTCCCGGCCGGAACCGCCGGGACGGATGTGGCCGATGTGGTTGGTGAGGCGGGTGGTGGTGTGGAAGTTGGTGAGGCATCTGGTGGTACGGGGGTTGACGAGGCGGGTGGTGGTACGGAAGTTGGTGAGGCTGATGGTACGGAAGTTGGTGAGGAGGGTGGTACGGAAGTTGGTGAGGCTGAAGTTGGTGGGGTGGATGCGGGTGCCGGGGGTGCGGCCTGCCCCGATTCCGCGGGTTCCCCGATGCGGGCCAGGGCCACGCCGACCGCGACGGTTTCCCCTTCCGGCACCATGATCTCGAGCACGACGCCGCTGTACGGGCTCGGGATCTCGGAGTCGACCTTGTCGGTGGCCACCTCGAGCAGGGGATCGTCGAAGCCGACCGGATCCCCCACCGCCCGCAGCCACCGCGTCACCGTGCCGGTGGTGACGGTCTCGCCGAGCTTGGGCATCTTGAAGACGTCAGCCATGGCGATCTCCCCTTATGCCGTCGCCACGCGACGCAGCGTGCTGATGATCTCGGGCAGCTGCGGCACGGCCGCGTCCTCGAGCGCCGGGCTCGTCGGGATCGGGGTGTTCTTGCCCGCGATGCGGACGACCGGGCCGTCCAGCCGCCAGAAGCACTCCTCCTGGACGGTGGCGGCGATCTCGGCCCCGTAGCCGAGGCGGCGGGCGTCCTCGTGCAGGACGACGGCGCGGGACGTCTTGTTCACCGACGCGGCGATCGTCGCGACGTCGAGCGGCACCAGTGTGCGCAGGTCCACAACCTCGACCGAGATGCCTTCCTGGTCGAGTTCCGCGGCGGCCTCGAGGCCCTGGTGCACGCCCACCGAATAGGTCAGCAGGCTGACCTTGGTGCCCTCGCGCACGACCTTGGCCGACCCGATCGGCACCGGGTCGAGGGACAGCGGCCCGGGGACCTCGATCCGCCGGTACAGGTACTTGCTCTCCAGGTACAGCACCGGGTTGTTGTCGCGGATCGCGCTGATGAGCAGCCCGGCGGCGTCGGCCGGGGTAGCCGGCGCGACGATCTTCAGGCCGGGGATGTGCGCGAAGTAGGCCTCGATGCTCTGGGAGTGCGTGGGCCCGGCGCGCAGCCGGGCGCCGAACGGGGCGCGCAACGTCAGCGGGATCGGGTTACCCGTCCGGTAGTGCTGCTTGGAGCAGTTGTTGATGATCTGGTCGAACGCGCACGAGATGAAGTCGGCGAACTGGAACTCCACCACCGGCCGCAGCCCCATCAGCGCCGCGCCGCAGGCCAGCCCGGTGAAGCCCGACTCCGCGATGGGGCTGTCGATGACCCGCCGCGGCCCGAACCGGTCCAGGAAGCCCTTGGTCACCTTGAACGCCCCGCCGAACTGGCCGACGTCCTCGCCGATCAGGAACACGTCCGGGTCGGCGTCCATCTCGCTGGCCAGGCCCGCGGCGATCGCCTCGAGATAGCTCACGGTCGGCGCGGGCCCGCTGGTCTCAAGAGGCATAGACGCGGCCCTCCTCGTCGTCCGGCTCCGGCATCGGCATGCCGAGGGCCTGGCCCCGGTGCGCCAGGGCGGTGGCCCGGGCCTGCTCCCGGATCGCCGCCACGCCGTCGGCGTCCAGGTAGCCCAGCTCGGTCAGGCGGGCGGCGCACTCCTCCACGGGGTCGCGTTTCGCCCACGTCTCGTGGAGTTCAGCGGGCACGTAGTCGGCCGGATCGTGCTCGGCGTGGCCGTGCATCCGCATCGTGACCGCCTCGATGAGCGACGGGCCGTCCCCGGCCCGGGCGCGGGCCACGGCCACGGCGGCGGTCTCGTGCACGGCGAACACGTCGATGCCGTCCACCTGCGTGCCGGGCATCCCGTAGGCGACGGCCTTGCTGGCGAAGTCGGTGGCCGCGGTGGTGAGGGTGAGCGGGGTCGAGTAGGCGTACTGATTGTTCTCCACGACGAAGACGACCGGCAGGTGCTGCACCGCGGCCAGGTTGAGCGCCTCGTGGAAATCCCCGCGGCTGCTCGCGCCGTCTCCGCAGTAGGCCATGGCCACCCCGTCCGTGCCGCGGTACCTCAGCGCGAAGGCCGCCCCGGTGGCGATCGGGTAGTTGTTCGGGATGTGGCTGACCGGGTTGATGATGTTGAGGTCCAGCCGGCCGTAGTGCAGGGTGCCGTCGCGGCCGCCGGTCGGCGAGGTCGCCTTGCCCATGAAGCTGGCCATGACCTGCCAGGGTTCCAGGCCCCGCCACAGGTGCGCGCCGAGGTCACGGTGCAGCGGGGCGAGCACGTCGGTGGGCCGCAGCGCCGAGGCCGTGCCGACCGAGATCGCCTCGTGCCAGTGCCCCGTGTAGAGCGAGCCGAGCAGCTCGCCCTGCCGGTACATGGTCACCATCCGGTCCTCTACCGCGCGCGTGAGCGCCATGACCTCGAACATGCGGATGGCGAGATCTCGCTCAACCACATTTCCTCCTCTGCAGACGTATGGCAGCATGCTGGCACGCTGGTACCGGAACGCGGAAGGCGGCGTCCGCAATTGCGGACGCCGCCTTCCGAGATGGCTGCTGGCCAGCGCCTAACTAGTTCTGGCCGCCCGAGAGCTTCTCGCGCAGAGCCGCCAGGGCCTCGTCGGAGGCCAGCGTGCCGCCACCAGAAGCGCCCGGGGACGAGCTCGAGGTGACCGGACCGGGAGAGCCGGCCCCGCGGGGACCGCGAGGCGCTCCGCGGCTGCCGCCGCGCGCCGCGCCGTTGGCCGCGCCGTCGCCGGCCTCGACCCCCAGAGCGTCTTCCTCCTCGGCCTTGGCCCGGGACTCCTCCACCTGCTTGCGGTGCGCCTCGAATCGCGCCCGCGCCTCGGCGTACTGGTGCTCCCACTCCTCGCGCTGCTTCTCGAAGCCCTCGAGCCACTCGCCCGTCTCCGGGTCGAAGCCGTCCGGGTATTCGTAGTTGCCCTGCTCGTCGTAGGAGGCTGGCATGCCGTACAGCGTCGGGTCGAAGTCGTCGCCGACGGCCTCGCCGACGGTGCCTTCGTTGGCCTGCTTGAGCGACAGGCTGATCCGGCGCCGGTCCAGGTCGATGTCGATGATCTTGACGAAGATCTCGTCGCCCACCTGCACGACCTGCTCCGGGATCTCCACGTGGCGGTCGGCCAGCTCGGAGATGTGGACGAGGCCCTCGATACCCTCCTCGACCCGGACGAACGCGCCGAACGGCACCAGCTTGGTGACCCGGCCGGGTACGACCTGGCCGATCTGGTGGGTCCGGGCGAACTGCTGCCACGGGTCTTCCTGAGTGGACTTCAGCGACAGCGACACCCGCTCGCGGTCCATGTCCACGTCGAGGACCTCGACGGTGACCTCCTGGCCGACCTCGACGACCTCACCCGGGTGGTCGATGTGCTTCCAGGACAGCTCGGACACGTGCACCAGGCCGTCCACGCCGCCCAGGTCGACGAACGCGCCGAAGTTGACGATCGAGGACACGACACCCTTGCGGATCTGGCCCTTGGACAGCGTGTTGAGGAAGGTGTGGCGAACCTCGGACTGGGTCTGCTCGAGCCAGGCGCGCCGGGACAGGACCACGTTGTTGCGGTTCTTGTCCAGCTCGATGATCTTGGCTTCGATCTCCTTGCCCACGTACGGCTGCAGATCGCGGACCCGGCGCATCTCCACCAGCGAGGCCGGCAGGAAGCCGCGCAGCCCGATGTCGAGGATCAGGCCGCCCTTGACGACCTCGATCACCGTGCCGGTGACCACGCCGTCCTCTTCCTTGATCTTCTCGATCGTGCCCCAGGCGCGCTCGTACTGGGCGCGCTTCTTGGACAGGATCAGGCGGCCCTCCTTGTCCTCCTTCTGCAGGACAAGGGCCTCGATGTGCTCGCCGGTTTCGACCACGTCGTGTGGGTCGACGTCGTGCTTGATAGACAGCTCGCGTGACGGGATCACGCCTTCTGTCTTGTAGCCAATATCGAGCAAGACCTCGTCTCGATCGACCTTGACGACTGTTCCTTCGACGATGTCACCGTCATTGAAGTACTTGATGGTTTCGTCGATCGCGGCGAGGAATGCCTCCTCGGACCCGATGTCGTTGACCGCCACCTGGGGGGTCGAGTGGGCTTGCGTGGTGCTCGTCATGTGTGGGCTGGCTCCGGATGCGGACAGGGAAAGTTGTGGACACGCCGGAAACCGTGCATAGTGACCAGATTTACAGGACAGCCCGGTCACATCTCACATGACCGCGGCGGAACGCACGAGGACACGGCGCAGCGTTCAGCTTATGAGAGTAAACCCGGGGGGTCAATTGAGCCCGGCTACGATACGGCCTCAGTTAGCCCGTCAGTGCGCGGCTTCGGCCCAGCTCCGCCCGGTACCGACCGACACGTCCAGCGGCACCCGCAGCGAGGCGGCCCCCGCCATGGCGGCGCACACCAGGTCGCGGGCGGCGTCGAACTCGCCGGGCGCCACCTCGATGATGAGCTCGTCGTGGACCTGCAGCAGCATCCGGGACCGCAGCCCGGCCGCCGTCAGGGCGCCATCCACCGCGAGCATCGCGACCTTGATCACGTCCGCGGCCGAGCCCTGGATCGGGGCGTTCAGCGCCATCCGTTCGGCCATCTCGCGGCGCTGGCGGTTGTCCGAGTTCAGGTCGGGCAGGTACCGCCGACGGCCCATCATGGTCGCGGTATAGCCGTCCGTCCGGGCCCGGGAGACCACCTCGTTCAGGTAGTCCCGGACCCCGCCGAACTCGGAGAAGTAGTCATCCATCAGCACCCGCGCCTCGTCCGGGGTGATGCGCAGCTGGCTGGCCAGGCCGTAGGCGGACAGGCCGTAGGCCAGCCCGTAGTTCATCGCCTTGATCTTGGCCCGCAGCTCCGGGCCGACCTGCTCGGGCGGGATCCCGAACACCCGGGAGGCGGTGGCGGCGTGGAAGTCGTGCCCGGACTCGAACGCCGCGATCAGCGCCTCGTCCTCGGACAGGTGCGCCATGATCCGCAGCTCGATCTGGCTGTAGTCGGCCGACAGCAGGCACTCGTAGCCCTCGCCGACCACGAAGCCCAGCCGGATCTGGCGGCCGAGCTCGCTGCGGATGGGGATGTTCTGCAGGTTCGGGTCGGTGGAGGAGAGCCGGCCGGTAGCCGCCACCGTCTGGTGGAACGTGGTGTGGATCCGGCCGTCCTCGCCCGCCATCGGGATCAGCGAGTCCACGATCGTCATCAGCTTGCTCACGTCGCGGTGGCGCAGCAGGTACTCGAGGATGGGGTGCTGGGTCGACGCGAGCAGGCTGGTCAGCGCCTCGGAGTCGGTGGTCCACCCGGTCTTGATCTTCTTGGTCTTGGGCAGGCCGAGCTCGTCGAACAGCAGCGCCTGCAGCTGCTTGGGCGAGCCCAGGTTGAACTCGCGCCCGGCGACCGCGTAGGCGGCCTGCTCGGCCGCCTTCACCTCGCCGTGCAGGGTCGCGGACATGGCCGCGAAGTGCTCGCTGTCGGCGGCGATCCCGGTGCGCTCCATCGTGGCCAGCACGGCGACCAGCGGCAGCTCGAGCTCGCGCAGCAGGGCCACCGCCTCGCGCCGGTCCAGGTCCTCTTCCAGGGCCCCGGCCAGCTCGAGCGTGGCCTGGGCGCGCAGCACCAGGGCAGCGGCCGCGTCGCGCTCCCCCGAGCCGTCCAGCGTCAGCTGGCCGTCGCCGGCCTCCTCGCTCAGCTCCTTGCCCAGGTAGCGCAGCGCCAGGTCGGCCAGGTCGAAGGTGCGCTGACCGGGCAGCGCCAGGTAGGCGGCGATCGCGGTGTCGCAGGCCAGCCCGGCCAACGGCAGCCCGCGGGCCGCGAGCGCGTGCATCGGCCCCTTGGCGTCGTGCAGGACCTTGGGGTGCGCCGGGTCAGCCAGCCAGGCCGCCAGCGCCTGCTCGTCGTCCCCGGTGAGCTGCGTCGGGTCCAGGTAGGCCCCGTGGCCGTCGGGTGCGGCGATGGCCAGGCCGGTCACGTTGCCGGTGCCACGCCCCCAGGTACCGGCCAGGGTGAGCCCGGCTCGTTCGGCCGATTCATGGGCGGCCAGCCAGGACGCGACCTGATCCGGTCCGGGCAGGTCGGTCACTATCTCGAAGGCCTGCTTCCCGGCGCCGGACGCCGCGGCGCCGAGCGGGCTGTCCGGGTCCTCCCCGGTCGCGCCGATGAGGCCATGCGGCAGCGTCTCGTAGAGGCGCTCGCGGAGATTCCTGAACTCGAGCGTGTCGAAGAGCTGATGGATCTTGCTCCGGTCCCAGGCCACCGGCAGCAGGTCACCGGGGACCGCGCCGACGGTCTCGGCCGGCAGGTCGGTGACGAGCGCGGTGAGCTGGCGGTTGCGCAGCACGCCGGCCAGGTGCTCGCGCAGCGCGTCGCCCGCCTTGCCCTTGACCTCGTCCACCCGGTCGACCAGGGCCGCCAGGGAGCCGAACTCCACGATCCACTTGGTGGCGGTCTTCTCGCCCACGCCGGGGATGCCGGGCAGGTTGTCGCTGGGGTCGCCGCGCAGAGCGGCGAAGTCGGGGTACTGCGCCGGGGTCAGCCCGTATTTCTCGGTCACGGTCGCCGGGGTGAACCGGGTCATGTCGCTGATGCCGCGCCTGGTCATCAGCGCCGTCACGCGTTCCGAGACCAGCTGCAGCACGTCCCGGTCCCCGGTGACGATGAGGACGTCCATGTCCTGCTCGGCGCCCTGGGTGGCCAGCGTGGCGATGAGGTCGTCGGCCTCGTAGCCCGGCGCGGACAGCCGCCTGATGCCGAGCACGTCGATGACCTCGAAGATCAGGCTGAGCTGGCTGCGGAAGTCATCCGGCGTCTCCTTGCGGTTCGCCTTGTACTCGACGTACTGCTCGTGCCGGAAGGTCGGCTCGCCGCGGTCGAACGCCACCGCCAGATGAGTCGGCTTCTCATCGCGCAGGACATTGATCAGCATCGCGAGGAACCCGTAGACCGCGTTGGTCGGCTGGCCCGTCTTGGTCGAGAAGTTCTCGATCGGGAGCGCGAAGAAGGCCCGGTAGGCCAGCGAATGACCGTCGAGCAGGAGCAGCCGGTCCCGCCCCGGAGAGCCTGTTACGTCTGTCGCCACGCTGTAGATCCTATGGGCCGAACGAGCCACGGGGTCCCCGTCCGGCCCCAGCGCGAGGCGGGTGGCGGACGAGAACCCCGTGGGTTAAGCGGGTTCTGCGGTGGTTAGGAGTTGAACGCGAAGATGGTCGTGGAGTTGAGGGTCTTGCCGGCCAGCAGCTCGGTGGTCGGGAAGTTGGGATGGTTCGGCGAGTCCGGGAAGTGCTGGGTCTCGAACGTGTAACCCGCGCCCTGGCGATAGGCCTTGCCACCGATGCCCACGAGCGTCCCGTTCAGGAAGTTGCTCGTGTAGAACTGGACGCCGGGCTGGTCGGTCCAGACGGTCATCTGGCGGCCGCTAGCCGGGTCCCAGGCCTTGGCGGCGAGGTTAAGGCCGTCCGGGCCGCTGTGGCCGGGGTTCAGCACCCAGTTGTGGTCGTAGCCCTGGGCGATGAGCAGCTGGTTGTCCGCGGCGGGGGCGTTGTCCGGGGCGCTGACGTCACCGATCCGGCTGGCGATGGTGTGCGGCCGGGTGAAGTCGAACGGGGTACCGAAGACCGAGACGTTGTTGGCCAGCGGGATCTGGGTGGTGTCGGTCGGCGTGTACTTGTTCGCGTTGATCAGGATGGGCTGGCTGTAGGCGGTGCCCACGGGGGCGTTCTCGCCGGCCAGGTTGAAGTAGCTGTGGTTGGTCAGGTTGACCACCGTGTTGAGGTTCGAGGACTCGTTGGTGGCCTTGTAGTGGATGCCCAGCTGGTTCTTGTTGTTCAGGGTGTAGGTCACCACGACCTTGAGGGCGGCCGGGTAGCCGGTGCAGCCGTTCGGGCAGCCCGGGGAAGCCGGCCGCGCCGGAGGAGTCGCCGTTCGGGCTGTTCAGCGTGAGCTGCACGCCGACTTCGCCGTGGCCGGTGACCGGCTGGTCGGCCCAGACGTGGTTGCCGAAGCCGACGAGCCCGCCGTGCAGGCTGTTCACGCCGTTGTTGATGGGCAGCGTGTAGGTGACCGGCCCGACGCCCGGCTGGTTGAGGGTGAACGTGCCCTTGGCGATCCGGTTGCCGTAACGGCCGATGATCTCGCCGAAGTACGGGCCGCCGTTCGCGGTCACCGGCGGGCTGTCCTTGGTGACATAGTCCTGCAGGGTGGGGAAGCCGAGCACCACGTCGGCCGTCTTGCCGTGCCTGCCGGGCACGTTGATCTGCTGGACGATCCCGCCGAAAGTGAGGATGTCGACGCTCATCCCGTTGGCGTTCTTGAGCGTGTAACGGAACACCTGGGTGTCCTTGCCGGTGTACGGCTCTACCGTGCTGCCGAAGGCGGCCTTGGTGACGGAGAGTCCGCCGTTGGCCGCTACGTGGGCCCGGGGGGCGGCCGAGGCCTGGCCCGCTGCTAGTGATCCCCCAACGCCTATCGCCACCATGGCGGCCAGCCCGATGGCGGCCCGGCCACGGAGACGTCGCTGTCTTCCGGTCTCGCGCATACGTGCGCTCCCTTCAGTGAACAGGTTCCAAGCTGAATTGTGAGCGCTAACAAGAGCGTAGTCACCCCTACATGACCAAAATGTGACGCATTTTTCGTTCGGCGGGTGGTTATGGCGTGTGAGTTCGTCGGTTCCGGTGCCACTTCCGGGACGTCCGCCGGGGACATGGCACCCTTGACGTGGCCGGGCAAGCGGGCGCCGGCCAGCTGGCCCCGTCAAGCTGGCCCGTCAAGCTGGCCCCGTCAAGCTGGCTCTGGGCATACGGAGGTAGGGATGGACCGGGAGTTGCTGGACAGGGTCATGGCGGTCACCACCGCCGAGGGCACCCTGGCGTACCGCATGGGCATCAAGATCGTGTCCGCGTCGGGGGCGGAGGTCGTGGCGACGATGCCGGTGGCCGGCAATATCCAGCCGTACGGCCTGCTGCACGGCGGGGCCTCGTGCGTCCTGGCGGAGACGATCGGCTCGCTCGGCGCGGCCCTGCACGCCGGCCTGGGCCAGATGGTGGTCGGCATCGAGATCAGCGCGACGCACCACCGCAGCGCCCGGGACGGGGACGTCACCGCGGTCGCCACGCTGGCGCACGGCGGCCGGACGCTGGCCACCTACAACATCGTCATCAGCGACTCGGCCGGCCGCCGGGTGTGCACGTCGCGGCTGACCTGCCTGATCAGGGACCGGGCGCCGGGACCGGACGGCAACGGCGCCGATCCGCTAGAAGCGGCCGGGGCACCGTGACCCGGCGAGCGCTTTTGCATCACGAGGGCGGAGGGCGCTTTTGCACCATGAGGCGGAGGGCGCTTTTGCACCAGGAGGCGGCTGGTCGCTAACGTGGTGATGGCGGGCCCGGGGGGTCCAAGTAGACAACGTGTCAGCCGGGGAAGGCGGGCACGGCACCAACGGCTCCCCGGGTTCTCGCTTTTCCCGGGCCCGGGGCGGATGGAACCGAGGCTGAGGCTAGGCCCTTGCGGTCGGCTGGATGATGCCCCCGCGGTCGGCTGGGTGAAGGATGGGGGCGGCTCCACTGACCCGGCGGGAACCCGATTCCGCTTGCTTGTAGTCGCTGCCGGGTGCGGGATCCCGGGAACCCGGCTCAGGTAACACTGGCACCGTCGGCACCGCTAGCACCGCGATCTGAGCGTCGCGGGTCCAGTCGTGACGTCATGAAACCCAGCTTCGATCGCGTCCGGACGCGCTGAAAGTCCGGTTTCATGACGTCCGCCGCCCAGCATGGGGCGGGAACCGGGTCGATGTTCCAGTGATCCGGTCCGGCCGGCGGCGCGGACTGCCCGGGGCGGGTGACGGAGGCGGTGGCCGGGACGGACGCGGCAGCTGAGACGGCGGATGCGGCCGTCACCGTCTTCTCCGAACCGCGGCCAGTACAGCCAGCCTCGCCAGGAGAACTGAACCCATGAAGCGCCGAGCCGACTCGCGCTGCCGCCAGGACCGGGCGGGACTTGGACAGGACCGCCCTAGGCCGCCCCGTGTGTCATCGGCTCAAACGAGGGGCCTGGCTCAGGGTTGCGGCGTTTCCGCGGGAACGCGCATGCTGCCCTCGATGACCGCCTCGGCGACCTTGCGCATGGTCAGGCGGCGGTCCATGGAGGTCTTCTGGATCCAGCGGAAGGCATCGGGCTCGGTCAGCCCGTGCTCGCTCTGCAGCAGGCCCTTGGCCCGGTCGAGCAGCTTGCGGACCTCGAGCCGCTCACGCAGCGTGCCGATCTCGCCGTCGAGCGCGCGGATCTCGGCGAACCGGCTCACCGCCATCTCGATGGCGGGCACCAGGTCGGCCTTGGTGAACGGCTTGACCAGGTACGCCATCGCGCCCGCGTCGCGGGCCCGCTCGACCAGCTCGCGCTGGGAGAAGGCGGTCAGGATGACCACCGGGGCGATCCGCTCGGCGGCGATCCGCTCGGCGGCGGAGATCCCGTCCAGGACCGGCATCTTGACGTCGAGAATGGCCAGGTCCGGGCGCAGTGTCGTGACGTGCTCGACGGCCGACTCACCGTCGCCGACTTCGGCGACGACGGAGTAGCCCTCCTCCTCGAGCATCTCCTTGAGGTCGAGGCGGATCAGCGCCTCGTCCTCGGCGATCACCACACGTAGCGGATTCTGACTCATGCCCACGAGCGTACCGTGACACGGTAGATTGTCATCGTGCCGCTCCCCCCGGCGGAGAGCGCCCCGGTACTCCAACCAGGCAGAGAGGGCGGATTCAAAACCCGCACAGTGTGGGTTCGACTCCCACCCGGGGCACTTATGAACTCGAATTCATAAGCCCAGAATTGTCAGCACTGCCTGCAATACTGCGCTTATGTACAGCGTCGACATACGTCGTCACGCAGTGACCCTGATGGAACGCGGGATCAGCCTGCGCAGCATTAGCCTGTCGACTGGCATCTCGCGGGCAACATTGCGTGACTGGCGCGAGCACCCAGTCAGCGTCAACCCGCGCGCCTTTTGCCCTAGGTGCGAGCCAATTCCGTTCCTGCCGGAACCGCAGGCCGACTACGCTTATCTGCTCGGCCTCTACCTCGGTGACGGCTGCATCAGCTTGGCCGGAGCGAGGGACAAGAAGGTCTGGAAGCTACGCATCGCGTGCGCGGACGCCTGGCCGGGGCTCATACAGGAGTGCGCGCGAGCCATGGTCGCCGTCCGGCCGGGCAACAAAGTCCGGACCCAGAAACATCCGGGTTGCACCGAGGTGATCAGTTGTTCCCGGCACTGGCCCTGCCTATTTCCGCAGCACGGGCAGGGACGTAAGCACATGCGCAAAATCGAGCTGCAGTCGTGGCAGTGCACCATCGTGGCGGCACATCCCGGCCACTTTGCCCGTGGCCTTTTCCACTCGGACGGCTATCGCGGCATCAATCGGGTGCGGGCGCGTCTCGCCGATGGAGACCATTGGTATGAATATCCACGCTATCTGTTCACGAACGAGTCCGTGGACATTCTGCGGTTGTGCGGGGAGGTGCTGGACCGGCTGCGAGTGGAGTGGCGGTACTCACGGCGGAACGCCATATCGGTGGCGCGGCGGGAGGCGGTGGCGCGGCTCGACGAGTTCGTCGGGCCCAAGTACTGAGGGCAGCCCGGGAAACGCCGAGCCGGCCGCGCCCAGTGGTTGGGCTGGGGGCGCGGCCGGCTCGGTAGGCCTTTGCTGGTGGCTAGTGGGTCAGGGCCAGTTGGCGGCGTCGAAGTGCTCGGGCTTGGCTAGCGGCCAGCCGCCCGCGGCCAGGCGGGAGCGGACCCGGGCCACGTCGGCGTCGCTCGCCTGGTGGTCGGTGACCGAGGCGATGGCCTTCATGATCGCGTCGGCCGAATGCGGGTTGCTCTCGTTCTCCAGTTCCTGCGCGATCGCCTTGACGTCAGCCTCGCTCAGCTGGCTGCCGAGCAGGGCGAAGAGCGGAACGTAGTCGACGTCTGGCACGCCTTCGGGATAACCCGCCCGCACCCAGTTGATGACTGAGGCGAGGAAAGGTGGCAACGGCATGTTCTGAACCTCTCGATGAGGTAACCGCGGAGCCGGGCCCGGGGCCCGTCCGCTGGTTAGTGCTTGGCGGGGGCCGGGTGGCCGATCTGGTAGACCTCGTAGATACCCCAGCCGATGGCGGCCAGGATAATCAGGAAACAGATCGCGGCGATGACCGCGCCCAGGACGTTGCCGCCATAGACGTGATCGGAGTCGGGGCCCGCGGTCTGCACGCGGGCGCCCGGCATGGCCAGCGAGCGAAGCCCGAAGGCGAACAGCGCGGGCAGGCCGGCCCCGGCGAGGAGGCCGAACACCACGATCTTCCAGAGTGCGGAAAAGTTGATCCAGGACATTGTGTTCTGCTTCCCTGTCGCTCAGGCCGCTACGGCGGTCTCGGGAACCTTGGGAGCGACCCCGCCGGTCCATTCGTCGTTCACGTTGCTGGGGTCGACCTTGTTGGCCCGGGACCGCCAGTAGATGACCCCGGAGAGCGCGATCAAGATGACCAGGTCGACGATCACGCCCGCGCTGCCGCCGATGGCATGCGCCAGCGCGTACGCGCCGGCGCCGACGAGGCCAGCGGAGGGCAGGGTGAATACCCACGCGGTGGCCATCCGGCCGGCCACGTTCCAGCGGACGTCGGCGCCCCTCTTGCCGAGGCCGGTGCCGATGATCGACCCGGTGGCGACGTGCGTGGTGGACAGCGAGTAGCCGAAGCTGGCCGACAGCAAGATGATCGCGGCCGAGGAGGATTCGGCCGCCATGCCCTGCGGCGACTCGATCTCCACGAGGCCTTTGCCCAGGGTGCGGATGACCCGCCAGCCGCCCAGGTAGGTACCGAGGCTGATGGCCAGTGCGCAGGCCAGGATGACCCAGAACGGGGCGTTCGCCTTGGCGTGCAGCGTGCCGTTGGCGATCAGGGCCAGCGTGATGACGCCCATCGTCTTCTGCGCGTCGTTGGTGCCGTGCGCCAGCGAGACCATGCAGGCCGAGCCGATCTGGCCGATCCGGAAGCCGTGGTTGCGGGCTCCGCGCGTCAGGTTCCGGCTGATCCGGTAGAGCAGCCAGGTACCGACCGCGGCAACCAGGCAGGCGATGATCGGCGACAGGACGGCCGGCAGGACGACCTTGGAGACCAGGCCGTGCCACAGGATCGAACTACCGCCGGCCGCAGCCAGCGTCGAGCCGATCACGCCGCCGATGAGGGCATGCGACGAACTCGACGGGATGCCGAACAGCCAGGTCACCAGGTTCCAGATGATCCCGCCGGTCAGGCCGGCGGCGACCACGGTCAGCGTGACCACCTTGGTGTCGACCAGGCCGCTGGCGATCGTGGCCGCTACGGCGAGCGACAGGAACGCCCCGACCAGGTTGAGTACGCCCGAGAGCGCGACGGCGATACGGGGTGGCAGGGCCCCGGTCGCGATTGAGGTTGCCATGGCATTGCCTGTGTCATGGAAGCCATTGGTGAAGTCAAAGGCGAGAGCCGTGATGACCACCAGCACGAGGATTGCGTCGTTTCCCACGCCAATAGCGTCTCTACCAGGGAAGTTGCTGTCGAGACTCCGAAAAGAAGAGTCAAGCGATTGTCATCTGCGGTTCCGTGAATGTTCACCTAGATGTCACTTGACGGGTGGTTGCGCGTCGAACCGCCGCCCGTTTTGTGAGCGTTAACACAATGTGGCCCGCGCTCGGAGGGAGGCCGGGCGGTTAGTCCCGTTATGACGGTTTATGACAGATTAGGCGGGTTCGGGACCGAGATAGGGGATCAAGACGACGGTGATGTTGTCGGCGCCGCCGGCCTCGATCGCGAACTTGACCATGTCGGCGGCGGCGCCGAGCGGGTCGGTCAGCGCCTTGGGCAGCGCCAGCACGGCAAGCTCGGCGGCCTCGGAGCGGTAGTTCCACAGGCCGTCAGAGCAGATGAGCAGGGCCCCGGCGCCGGGCGGGGCGAACCGCTCGACGTGCGCCGCGCGCTCCGGGTCGTCGGCCAGGTCCGCTTCCTCGCCGCCCAGCCAGCGGGTCAGCACGTGCGCGTGCGGCGAGGCCATCGCGGCGGCCTCGTCCACCAGGCCGGCCGCGACCATGCCCCCGGCCACCGAGTCGTCCCGGGTCAGCAGCTTCGACTCCGGCGCCGACTCGCCCAGCCAGTAGGCGCGGCTATCGCCCAGCCAGCACAAGGTCACCTCGTAGCCGCGGGCCACCGCGGACACGAACGTGGTCGCCGAGGTGTCGCCGCCGGGGCCTTGCAGGTCCGCCACCGCCCGGCGCGCGGCCGCGACCGCGGCCAGCGAGGCATCGCCGAGATCATCGCCCGCGCGCACGGCGGTTACCAGCACCGGCAGCGCGGCCTCGGTGGAGACCAGGGACGCCTGGTCGGGACGGGCCGACGACGAGACGCCATCGCAGACCACGGCCACCACCGCCGGCCCGTCTGGCGCCTGCTCGGCGGCCAGGGCCATCGCGTCTTCGTTGCGGTGATGCCGGAGGCCGCGGTCGCTGACGCCAGCCGCAGGGCCGAGGTCCACCTCGGCATGGTCCCGCGGCGACGGATTGGTGATCATGTGCATACGTTAGTGCCTGGGATCGTCCGTCGTGACCCGCCGGCGCGCTCCTACGGGTTGAGAATTTCCTAAGCCGCGGTGCACGGTGATCGCGGTCCAGGCGCCGAGGTTGATGCGGTCGCCGTCACGGAGGGGCACATGGTCCCCTACCCCTATCTCCGAGCCGTTGACCAGCGTGCCGTTGGCCGAACCGGGATCGAGCACGGCCCAGTTCCCGTCCTGCGTCGCGATCAGCACCGCGTGCAGCCGGCTGATGCCCGGATCGGCGGGCGGCCCGGTCAGGTCGATCTCCGGCGCCAGGCCGCGCGACACGCTGCGCCGCCCGATCCGCATCTGGTTCCCGACGAGCTGGAAGCGGCGTTCGGCGTAGTACGAGGGGAACGTGACGGCCGCGCCTTCCGGTCCGGTCACCGCTTGCACTCGCTCGTAGTAGGTGTGGTCCGCGCCCACCACGGCGGTCCAGGTGGCCTGCGGGTACGGGAACGAGGACATCGACGGCGCGCCCGCGGCGGTCTGCCCCGCGGGCGGCGGCACGGGGCCGGCGGGAGGAGCCGGGGCCGAGGGAGCGGACGGGACGGGCTGGCTCCAGTTGTACCCCCCGGTGCCCGGGCCGGGCGGCGTAGCCTGGGGCGGGGCGGCCGGGACCGAACGGCTGTAGCTGCCGGCGGGAGCCGGGGCGGGCGGCCCCGGGGTGAGCCGGGGACCGGCGAAGTTGTGCCCGCAGGCCTCGCAGAACTGGCCTGTCCGGGCGGTGCCGCAGTTGGGGCACGGCTCATCGGCGGACGCGGGACCGGGAGCCGGCCAGCCGCCGGGAGGTCCGTAGGCACCCGGGCTCCCGGGTCCGGCGGCCCCGTGCCCGTAGGCCCCGGGCCCGGAAGCCGTGGCCGACGGGCCGGCCGCGGAGTCCGGGCGGCCGATGCGCATGCCGCACACGTCGCAGAAATCGTCGCTCGCCGAATCGTGCCCGTTGGGACATACCGCCATCGCCGCCGCCTCCCCGCTCGTTACTTCTTCACCCGGACCGTCTTCGTCGACCGGGTGTCCAGGGCCATCTCGTCGGCGTCCTCGACCTTCTTCTTCAGCCGGACCGTCCCGGACTCCACGTCCACCACGTCTACCACCTTGGCCAGCAGCTTGGCCGTGTCCTCGTTGCCCGACTGGTGGGCCAGCGCCACCGCCCGGCCGAGCCTGGCGGTCGCCGTCTCCTCGTCACCCTGCTTGCGCGCCTCCAGCCCCTCCTGGATGGCGTCGGCGAGCTCGGCCTGGCCAGTGTAGTGCGCCACCCGCCCGTTGATCTTGGTGGAGAGCGCCTCGTCATCGGTCCAGATCGCGCGGACCAGCCCCTGCGCGAGGATCTCGGTCCCGGCCACCAGGCTGATCCGCGCGGCCAGCATCTCCTGGCCGAGGCCGGCCGGGGTGACCTCGACACCGACGTGATAGTCCCGGCTCTCCCCCGGTCCCCACGCCCCGGTCGGGACGTCGCTCGCCTGCGGGCTGACCTGGGTCCGCCGGCTGGTCAGGTCCTCGACCGCGGGCGCCACCTGCTTGACGAACTTGAGCGTGGCCGTCTGCGGCGTCCACACCCGCAGCGACACGTCGGCCACCTGCTTGCCCATGGCGTTTTCCATCATGGCCGCGAAGTCGGCGGCGAGCCCGGCCGGGTCGGGCACGATGTCGACCGTGCCGAGCAGCGCGCTCGAGACCGTGCGCAGCTCGCGCACCTCCCAGTCGGTCCCCACGCCGCGGCAGTCACAGCTGAACACCCCCTCGCACTGGCCCAGCTCGGCGAGCAGCTGCTCCGGCGTCTCGTGCTGGTTCTTGCCGTCGGTGAGCAAGATGGCGTGCCGCAGCTGCGCCGGGTAGCCCGCGAAGATCTGCCGGGCCAGGCCGAGCCACTTGCCGATCGCGGTGCCGCCGTTGGAGCGCAGCGCGCTGACCGCCTGCTTGGCCGCGGCCCGCGACGCCGGGCTGGCGACGGCCATGCTCCCGTCCGTCGGGAAGACCGGCCAGGCGGTGCTGGTGCCCGCCACGACCGCGAACCCGACACCGTCCCGGACCACGTCGATCGCAGCCGCGGTCGCGGCCCGGGCCTGGGACATCTTGGTCGGCGGGTAGTCCATCGACCCCGAGCAGTCGATGATGATGATCTCGGCACTCGCCGCACCGCCACCCGGAGCCGCGATGGCAACATCCGCCCCGGACATCACGGTGACCACGGCACTCACGTCACGGCCGCCCTCGGGCAGATACTGGTTCTGGTCGACGTCGACGGTGAAGCCGGAATCGGTCATGGCGGGTTCTCCTTGGTAACGGCGCCGGCCGCACGAGCGGGACCGGAACCAGCACGATGGTGATGTTGTCCATGCCGCCCGCGTCCAGGGCGAACTTCAGCAGCGCGTCGGCGGCGGTGGACGGGTCGTTGAACGCCTCCGGGAGCGCGATCTCGGCTAGGTCCGCCGCGTCGGGCCGGTAATTCCACAGGCCATCGGAGCAGACCAGCACGACCCCGGGCCCGGGCGGGGTGAACCGGGCGACGTGCGGCTGCGGCGTGACCACGTCGGCGCCGAGCCAGCGCGTGATCACGTGAGCCTGCGGGGAGGCCATGGCCTGCGCCTCGGTCATCTCCCCGGTGGCGACCAGTTCCTCGGCGAGCGAGTCGTCCTTGGTCAGCCTGGCCGAATCCGACTCGGTAGCCAGCCAGTAGGCGCGGCTGTCCCCCAGCCAGCAGGTGGTGACCTCGTCCGCGCCGACGATCACGGAGACATAGGTCGCCGACGGCGCGCGGGACGGCGAGCCCAGGATGGCCATGGCCTCGTGCGCCTGGCGCACCGCCGCCCGGGACGCCTCGTCCGGGTCATCGCCGCGCCTGATCGAGCTGAGCAGCATCCGCACCGCCGCCTGCGCTCCGGTCAGGGACGCGTCTTCGGGGTTCGGCGAGGAGGACACCCCGTCGCAGACCACGGCGACCGCGACCGGCCCGGCCGGCGTTTCCGTGGTGGCCAGGGCCATCGCGTCCTCGTTGCGCGGATGCCGCAGGCCGCGGTCGGTCACCCCGGCCAGGAGCTCCAGGTTGAGCTCCACGTGATCGCGGCCGGACGGTACCTTGCGACCGCACGACTCGCAGTACCCCTCGGCGCTGATCGCTCCGGGCGGCGCTGACTCATCGAGCGAGCACACCGGGCACTGCGCGGTGTACCCAGGCGGGCCGGCGCTGCTGACGGGCGGGGCGAGCTCGGTCCCGCAGGACTCGCAGAAGCTGTCCGCGTTGTTGGCCGTGCCGCCGCAGGTGGGGCAGATAACTCCCGTGTTGCCATCGTGCATCAGGCCATCATCTAGGGGATAGGCCGTCATGTCAGCGTCCGGGGCCGGATTGCGTTCGCCATGTCGACAAGTTCTATCCTGCGGTCCTCGTCCGGGGTCAACCGGGCTAGCGCCCGGTAGCTTCGTTCCAGGCCGAACCGCACGGCCCGGGCGTTCGGCTCGCAGCCCAGGATCGGATCCTTGCCGGTCGGCTGGCCGGTGCCGCACCAGTCGAGCGCGGCCCGCAGGATCTCGGCCGTGAGCTGCTCCCGGCGTATGTCATCCATGACCAGCTGGCCGAGGCGCCCGTCCGCCTGCCGCAGGTCATCGCCGGAGATCGGGGCCGCCTGCCCCGATCCGCCGGAGACCAGGATCCGGACGGCGGCGATCTGCGCGGCGGCGTGATAGCCGGACGTGCCGGGCACGGCCGCCAGGGCCGCGATGGCACCGGGCCGGTCGCCGGTCGCCAGGCACGCCCGGGCCAGGCCGAACGCGGCGCTGATGCAGGACCGGTCTACCGTCCAGACCAGGCGGAAATAGTGCCCGGCCGCGGCCGGGTCGCCGGCCGCCTCGGCCGCGAAGGCCAGGGCCAGCTTGAGCTGCTCCTCAGTCTGGATGACGTTGTCCGGCTTGAAGTCGCAGTACACCAGCCCCCGGTCATGCAGGTAACCCAGCGCCGGCAGCACCTCGATCGCATACGCCAGCGCGTGCTCCACCGGCACCGAGCCGCCGGAGGCCCGCGCGTCGACCAGGATCTGCTTCAGCGACTTCCCGCCGACGTACTCCATCACGATGTAGCCGACCGACTCCCCCGTCCGCCGGTCGGCGTGCTGGACGAAGTTGTAGATCCGCACGATGCTCGGGTGCTCCACCTCGGCCAGGAACTGCCGCTCCGCCACGGCCGCGGCCATCGCGTCGGCGTCCCCGGTGTTCAGCAGGCCCTTGAGCACCACCCAGCGGTCGCTGACGTTGCGGTCCCGGGCCAGGTAGATCCAGCCGAGCCCGCCGTGCGCGAGGCAGCCGAGCACCTCGTACTGGCCCGCCACCAGGTCACCCGGCTCCAGCTTGGGGCTGAACGAGAACCGGGTGCCGCAGTTCCGGCAGAAACCCCCGGCCAGCCCGGGCCGGCCGTCCCTGTCCCGGCCGACCGGCTGGTCGCAGCCGCTGCAGAACCGCTTGCCGTCCGGCACCCGCGGGTCGGCGAGCACCGCGCTGGCCGGATCCCGGTAGGGCACCGACGGGATCTCGACCAGGCCCGCCCCGAGCCGCCCCCGGGCCGACCGCCCGCTCGTCCGCCGGGACCTGGCGCGCGAACTCCGGCCGCCGGCCGAGGATCCCGCGGTCGTTCCCGACGACCCGCCGGTCCAGGCGGCGGACATGGTCCCGCCGCAACCCGGCTGAGTACAGGTCACCGCGATTGCACCTCCAGTACCGCCTGCTGGTAGGCGGCGACCGCGGCCTCGGCCGCGGTCAGGTCACAGGGCGCCATCCAGAGCAGGTCGCGGGCGCGGTCATAGCGCTGGGCCAGGACGGCGTCCTCGATAGCACCGAGGCGGGCGGCTTTGGCCTTGTAGGCGCCAAGCAGGCCGCGCAGCTCGTCGCGCCTGGCCAGGGCGGATACCGAGGCCCGTTCGGCCTCCTTGAAGCGCGCCGTCGCGGTGGCCAGCTCGCGGTCGAGCAGGTCTAGCTCGGACGCCAGGCGCGGCCACCGGCCCGCGTCCAGCAGCGGCTCCAGGCCGGCCAGCCGCGCCGACACGTCGGCCGGCTCGCCGGGCGGGGGCGGCAGCGCGCTGGCGGCGATCTTCTCCGCCGCCCGCTGCCAGGCGGTGACGGCGTCGTCGCGGGCCGCGCGGGCGGCCGCCACGGCCGTCTGCACCTCGCCGACCCGGTGAGTGGCCTCGTCCCGCAGCCTGAGCAGCTCCTCCGCCCGGCCCGCCACCGCGGCGACCCGCTCGGCCAGCTGGTCCGCCCCCGAGGTATCGACCGCGCCGCCTTGCCAGAGAGCCAGCGGGTCGGAGTTCAGCGTGTCGCGCATCCGGGCCAGCTCGCCCTGGGCCGCGGCCAGGTTCGCGGTCAGCGCCTCGTCGGCGAGCGCGGCGGCCAGCGGCGTCACCCGGGCCAGCTCGGCCCCGGCCGTGTCCAGCCGGCCCGCGACCTCGGTCCACACCCGCTCGGCGGCGCTGACCACCTCGGTCACGGCGCTGAACGCGCTCCGCATCCGGGCCAGCGCCGTGGCCAGGGTCAGGTTTTCGCGGCCGGCGTCGGCCAGGTCACGGCCGGCCAGCGGGGCGGGGCCCGGGGCCAGCTGGACCGAGCGCCCGGTGAGCAGCGAGGTGAGCGCGGCGAGCTCACGCTGGCCGAGATGCCTGGTTACCGCCTCGGCGGCCTGATCGGTCACGGCCGAATAGGCCTCGTAGACCTGCCACAGGGTGGCCAGCGTGGCCTCCGTCGCGTCCCAGCGCCGCCTGCTCTCGCCGGTGAGCTCGGCCCCGGCCAGCAGCTGCTTGCCGAAGCTGGAGTCCAGCTCGAGCAGGTTGGCCTGGATCGCGTCACGCTCGGCGACCGCGGCCTTGACCGCGGTCCCGGCCTGGTCCCGGTTCATCGTCGGCCCGGTCACCGGTACTCCGCCAGCCGCCGCGACAGCCCCCAGGCACAGCTAGCCGCCATGGCCAGCGCGAGCACGGCCACCCCCGGCGCCAGGCCGGTGAACGCCCCGGATCCCGCCGCCGCGCGGTCGGCGAAGACCGCCTGGCCGGCGCGGATCGCGGCGCCGAGATCGGCCTCGAGACGGGTGAACAGCGTCCCGGCCGAGCCGGCCCTGACCCGATCACCAGCCGCGTCTCGGCGCCGTAATCCAGACCCTTATCGAGCTTCTGCGCCTGCTGGTTGACCGCGAACCAGGAACTCGCGTCCTGGCGGGCGGATGTGACCGACGTGACGGCACCCGCCGTGCTCTGGCTCGCCGCGCTGGCCAGCAACGTGCTGAGCCGTCCCCGCGCGGTCCCGAAGTCGGCCTGGAAGTCGGTGTCCCCGGTGCGCGAGATGAGGTTCAGGGTCTCGTCGCCGCGGGCCCGCAGCGCGGCGATGTCGGCCTGGGCCAGCGTCTCGGCCGGCGTCGAGCCGTGCCCGGTGGCCCGGGCGCTGGCCGCGGCCAGCCGCGCGTTCTCGTAGGCGTACACGTCGCGGGCGGCGGGCAGCAGGGTCAGGTGCATCTGCTCGGACGCGACCTCGAGGAAGGACCCGCCCGCCGGGTTTCCCAGTGAGTTGTAGGCCTGGCCGTCCTCGACGTAGCCCGTGTAGACGGGCAGGCCCGCGGACAGGGTGCCCAGGCTCGCGCCGATGGCGCCGGAAGGGCCGCCGCTGGCGCCGGAAGGGCCGCCGCTGGCGGCGGTCACCGCCTTCAGGTCCGCGGTGGCGGCCGCGATGTCCCGCTGGTAGCGCTGCCGGTAGGCGAACGGCGGCGTGCGCCCGTACAGGTACCCGGTGGAGGCGGTCACGTCCGCGTCGGCCAGCGACTGGTACATCTGCTGGGCGGCGAGGCTGAGCGGCTCGCTGGTGGCGGCCGCCTCCCCCGCCGCGGAGGCGTGCTGGCTGACCATGAGCGCGGCCAGGGCACCCCAGGCCAGGCACGCGAGAACCAGGCCGGCCCGGATCAGCCGGACCTTCCCCGGCGTGGTCGAGGCGCGCGGGAACCCGGGCTGGCGCCGCCTGGGCGCCCGGCGGGCGGGCGCCGCAGGTCCGGCCCCGGCGCCGCCCCTCGTCACCGTGGCCGTCATTGCCGATCCGCCATGTCGCTCCCCGTCATCGGAACCGACGAACCATGACGTTCCCTATTTTGCCCGCACTCGCGGACTCCATTGGGTTAACGCAACCCGCCGAATCGGGGTTCATGGTCATGACCAGGTCTTCGGCCGGACGGCGTTGGCCATGTCGACCAGCGCGATCCGGCGGGCGCGGTCCGAGGTCAGCCGGGCCAGCGCCCGGTAGCCGCGTTCCAGGCCGAAGCGCAGCGAGCGCTCGTTCGGTTCGCAGCCGAGGATCAGGCCGGGGGCGGCTCCGGGCGGCCCGGAGCCGTCCGGCCGTCTCGGCCCGGGAGCCTGGCCGGACGCGCCCGGATGGTCCGAGCTGGCCCACCCCAGCGCGGCACGCAGGATCTCCACGGCGAGCTGCTGCCGGCGTGCCTCGTCCAGGGTCAGCCGGCCCAGCCGGGCGTCGGCCTGGTGCAGGTCATCGCCGGTCACGCCGGGCGAGACCAGGATCCGGACCGCGGCGATCTGCGCCGCCGCGCGATAGCTGGAGGTATCCGGCACGTCGGCGAGCGCGGCGATCGCGCCCGGCCGGTCGCCGACCGCCAGGCAGGCCCGGGCCAGGCCGAACGCGGCGCTGATCCAGGAGCGGTCCACGGTCCAGACCAGCCTGAAGTACCGGCTGGCGGTAGCGGTGTCCCCGGCGGCTTCGGCCGCGAACGCCAGCGCGAGCTTGGGCGCGAGCTCGCCGGGCAGCTCGTCGTAGACCGCGCTGAACGCGCCGCCCGCGGCGCCGGCGTCACCGGTGGCCAGCCGGCGCAGGCCGTCCGTCCAGGCGATCCGCCAGTCGGAGGGATCCCCGGCGGCCAGGTCGGCCAGCGTGCCGGCCGTCCCGTCGTAGTCACCGACGTCGAGCTGAGCGCGCGCCAGCGCCAGCCTGGTCTCGGCGGACGCCGCCACCTCGGCGGGCACGGTCACGTCGCCGGAGATGGCCGCGGCCAGCGCGGCCGCTCGCTGGCTGGAGTCGAGCCCGGCGAACGTGGCCAGGTAGCCTGCCGCCGGATCGGCCCGGTCCACCTGCGGCATCGGCATGCCCTCGATGATCTCCGCGGCGCGCGGCACGGCCAGCGCGTTCCCGGTCCGGTCGTCGCCATCTGAGGCTGAGGTCGTCACCGGTGCCGACCGCGATCAGCTCGGGGCTGAACACGGTGGAGAACGCGGGCCGCGGGGTGCCGTCGGCGGCCGCGAGCACCTCGCGCAGCACCCCGGTCAGCTGCTCGGCCATCTCCCCGGCGGAGGCGAACCTGCGGTCCGGGTCCGGGTCGGTGGCCCGGCGCAGCAGCCGGGCGAAGGACTCCTGCTGCTCGAGCAGCGGCTCCCCGTCCGGCAGGGTGAACTTGTAGGTGCCCTGGTAGCCCTTGAACTCAAAAGTGAGCACGGCCAGCGCCCGGGCCACGGTGAAAAGGTCCGACGACACCGACGGCCCCTCAGCGCCGATCTCAGGCGCCTGGTAGCCGACGGTCCCGTAGATCGGGCCGTCGCTGTCGACCCCGCGGACCCCGCCCATGTCGATGAGCTTGAGCTGCTCCTCGGTCTGGATCACGTTGTCCGGCTTGAAGTCGCAGTACACCAGCCCCCGGTCATGCAGGTAACCCAGCGCCGGCAGCACCTCGATCGCGTACGCCAGCGCGTGCTCCACCGGCACCGAGCCGCCGGTGCGCCGGGCATCTTGCAGGATCTGCTTGAGGGACTTGCCTCCCACGTACTCCATCACGATGTAGCCGGCCGACTCCCCCGTCTGCCGGTCGGCGTGCTGGACGAAGTTGTAGATCCGCACGATGTTCGGGTGCTCCACCTGGGCGAGGAACTGCCGTTCGGCGACCGCGGCCGCCATGGCGTCGGCGTCCCCGGTGTTCAGCAGCCCCTTGAGCACCACCCAGCGGTCGCTGACGTTATGGTCGCGGGCCAGGTAGATCCAGCCGAGCCCGCCGAAGGCGAGGCAGCCGAGCACCTCGTACTGGCCCGCCACCAGTTCACCCGGCTCCAGCTTGGGGCTGAACGAGTACTTGGTGCCGCAGTTCCGGCAGAAACCCTCGGTCAGCCCGGCCCGGCCGTCCCGGCCGCGGCCGACGGGATGCTCGCAGTTGGCGCAGAACCGCCGGTTCTCCGGCACCCGCGGGTCGGCGAGCACCGCGCTGGCCGGATCCCGGTAGGGCACCGGCGGGATCTCGACCAGGCCCGCGCCGAGCCGCCCCCGGGCCGACCGCCCGCTCGTCCGCCGGGATCCCCGGGCGCCCGAGGTCCGGCGGCTGCCCGCCGGGCCCGATCCGGACGGGGCGGACGCAGGACCGGACGTCGACAGCCTCGACCCGGACGGAGCCGACGGGCCCGACGGAGCCGACGGGCCCGACGGAGCCGCCGGGCCCGACGCCGCCGGGGCGGCGGACACGGCCGGGGCCGAGGCGGCAGCCAGGCCGCAGACGTTGCAGTACCCGTCCTCGATCGTCCCGCCGCAGCTCGTGCAGGTGCTCATCGCCACCACGCTCCCCTCGTCAACGCCCCCTTGATCAACCCCGTCACCGGTCAGTCCGCGTACTGCGCCCGCGGCGCGCCCCCGGCCGGCGGTGTACCGAGCCAGCGCTGGTAGCTGGCCTTCCACTGGCCGTCGGTACGCATCTGCTGCAGGACCGCGTTCACGAAGCGGACGAACTCCGGGTGCTGCTTGGACATCGCGAGCCCGTACGGCTCGTTGGTCAGCGGGCCACCGATGATCTTGGTCCACGGGTCCTGCGCGGCGAGCCCGTCCAGGATGGAGTCGTCGGTGGAGACCGCGGCCACCTCCCCCTGCTGCAGCTGCACCAGGCAGTCGGTCCAGTACGGGACCGGGACCGCGATGGCCTTGGCCTGCTGGATCCGGGCAACCGAGTCGGATCCGGTCGTGGCGCACACCTTCTGGCCGTGCAGGCTGGCCAGGCTGGTCGCGGCGGAGTTCTTCAGCACCAGCACCTTCTGGTGCGCCTCGAAGTAGACGCTGGAGAAGCCGACATCCTGCAGCCGCTGGCAGGTGATCGTCATCGTGTGCGCCACGATGTCCACCGTGCCGTTGGTGATGTCGGGGATCCGCTGCGCGTCGGAGATCGCCTTGAAGTGGATCTTGCTCGAGTCAGCGGTCCCGAAGATGGCCTGGGCCACCGCCCGGATCATGTCGATGTCGAAGCCCTCGATGTTCCCGGTGAGCGGGTTGAGGAAGCCGAAGTGGTAGGTGCTCTGGTCGACCCCGGCGATGAGGTAGCCGCGGGCGCGGACCTTGGCCATGAAGGAGCCGGACGTCACCTGCGGCGCCCCGGACGGCCGCAGGCTGCTCGCCTCCGGGTTGCACGCGGCGGCCTGGCCCGCGGCGGGCACGCGGACGGCCCGGGCGGCGGCCGCCTGACCCGGCGCCGCGGGCGGGTGGCCGGGCGCGGCGGGCGAGTGGGCGGCGCGGGCGCGGCGACCGCCGCCGCGGTGCCCAGTGCCAGCCCGGACGCGGCGAGCACCGTCACCAGGGCGCGCCGCCAGGGGCGCGGACGCGCGTTCACCGGTACTCCGCGAGACGGCGGCTCAGTCCCCAGGCGCAGCCGGCCACCATCACCAGCGCCGCCACGACCATGCCGATGGCCAGCCCGGTGAACGCGTCCCGGCCGCTGCGGGCGCTGGAGGCGAAGACGTCCTGCCGGGCGCCGATCCCGTCGGTCAAGGTGGCGGACAGCTTCCCGAAGGTGGTGGCGGCCGCGCCGGACTGGGCCGACTGGACGGCGGCGCCGTGAGCGCCGGCGTCGTCCTGCGCGCGCAGCGCCGCGTGCGCCTGGTACCAGGCGCGGGCCTGCGCCGCGACGTCGGAGTTCCCGGTCGACGCCTCCACCGCGCCCAGCAGCGTGCCCGGCCCGGGTCCGAGGAGTTTCTGCTCCGTCACGAAGTCCTTCTGGTAGTCGTCGTCCCCGCTGTTGTCGATCAGCGTGAGGCTCTCGTCCGCGTGGGCCTGCAGGACCGCCACCTCCGCCCGGGCGAACGCCTGGGCCGGGATGGAGCCCTGCTGCTGGGCGTGCAGCAGGTCGCCCCGGCCGATCACGAAGGCCCCGGCCAGCCACACCAGCGAGACCAGGCCGACCAGGGCGGCCAGCACCAGCCCGTAGTTGACGACCCGGTGGGTGTGCCGGGCCAGCCACCGCGACGACCGGAGCAGCACGTAACCGAGGCCGAGGCCGGCCAGCACCGCCACCACGACGAGCGGCAGGCCGGTGGCCTGCGCGCTGGCCGAGGTGAGCAGCGCGCTCTCCCGGGTGTAGATGTCGCTGGCGGCCGGCAGCAGCGTGCCGCGCAGCAAGGTGGAGGCCTCGCGAAGGTAGGCCGCGCCGAGCGGCAGGCCGAGCCGGTTGTCGGCCCGGGCCGTGTCCACCTCGCCGGTGTAGACCGGCAAGTACCTGGACAAGGTGGCGAGGTCCGTGCCGATAGCCGCGTCGGCAGACGAGCCGGCCAGTGCGCTGGCCGCCTCGATCTTGATCGCCGCCTGGGTGATGTCCGCCTCGTAGCGCTGCCGGGCCGCGGCGGGCTCCAGGCCGCCGGACAGGAACGCGCTGGCCGCGGTGGCGCCGGCGTCGGACAAGCTGGTGAAGACCTGCTCCGCGTCCAGGCTCAGCGGCTCGCTCACCGCGACCACGTCCGCGGCCGCCGACGCGTGCTGGCTGGCGGTCAGGCCGGCCAGCACGCCCCAGGCCAGGCTGAACAGCACCAGCACGGCGAGCAGCAGCCCGAGCCGGGTCGGCGTAGTCGCCCCGTCCAGGCGAGACCGCCACCAGGCACCGCGCGCGCTGGGCACGGGCGCCTGCTGGCCGGGTTTTACGGCGACGCTTGCTGTCATGGACCGACCGCCAAAACCGCTCCCGGCGCACTGACATTCAGTGCGTCTGGTTAGTTAATACCAGAGGACGCGACGTGGGCGGGTTCGAGGCTGGCAGGCGGGCCAGCCGTCTAGCCCCGGTGCAAGCTGATGACAGTCCACGCCCCCAGGTTGATCCGGTCCCCTTCGTGCAGGGGAATCCGCTGCCCGGCCGGGATCTCGCGGCCGTTCAGCAGGGTGCCGTTGGCCGACCCCGGGTCGAGGATCGACCAGGTGCCGTCCGGGGCGGCGACGAGGACCGCGTGCAGGCGGCTGACACCGGGGTCGGCGGGCTGCTCGGCCAGGTCGATCTCGGGCTTGAGCTCGCGGGTGGCGCTCCGGCGGCCGATGCGCATCTGGCTCCCCGTGAGCCGGATCCGCCGTTCCGACGGGCGGGCCGGGAAGGCCACATCCGGGCCGCGCTGGTCACGGACCGACTTCATCCCGTCGTAGTAACCGCGGTCCGAGGCGACGAGCACGGTCCAGGTCACCGCGAGCGCCGGTATGGGCCTGGTCGGCGGGGCCGAGGGGGCGGACGGCGCCGGCTCCGCCGGAGCCAGGAAGGCGGCCGCGGGCACGGACGGCGGCGACGCCGGCGCCGGGGCCGTCAGCGGCGGCTCCGGCGGGGCGGACGGCGCCGCCGCGGCCAGGGCCGCCCGGCGGCTCCGGAGAGGCAGGCTGGGTCGCCGGCGGGGCCTGCTGCGCCGCTGACCTGAACTCGGCGGGCGGGACGTGCCGCGGCGAAGCGTTCCACGGGCCGGTCGGCTCCGCTGAAGCATGCTGCGGCGCGGCATTCCACGGGCCGGTCGGCTCGGCCGGAGCATCCCACCGGCCCGGCGGCTCCGCCGGGACCTGCTGCGGCCTGGCATTCCACGGGCCGGGGGGTCCGCCGGGGCATTCCACGGGGCTGACGGCTCGGCCGTGGCCTGCGGCGCCGCGCTCCAGGAGGACGGCGGCTCCGCCGTGGCCCGCGGCGGCGCGCCGCTCCGCTGGCCGGGCGGCTCCGCCGGGCCCCAGGGCGAGAACGGCGCCTGCGGCCGGGAGACCGGCGGGAACAGCGACTCGGGCGGCCCGGCGGACGGCCTGGCCGGCGGGAACGCCTCCGGCGGGCTGAACGGACTGCGGGCCCGGATGCGGAGGCCGCACGCGTCGCAGAACTGACCCGGCGCCGCCGCTCCGCAGCTCGGGCAGGTCCGGCCGTCACTAGCCGGGCCCGGCTGGGAACCACGGTGCTTTCCGGCCACGCGCTCCGAGCCGAAGCCAGGAACCCCGTCGACCCTCGCGCCACAGACGTCACAGACGTCGGTGTTCGCCGTCTCGTGGCCTACCAAACACCTCGCCATACTCACCGCCGCCCTGTTTTGACCTAACGCTCCCTTTAGGTCCTATTGGCGGCAGGATATGCGGCTTTAGGGGTCATAGCTGACCTTTTCTCCACACCCGAGCGGAGACTCAGGTCAGCGGGCGCGCCGTGGGCGGTATCGGCGCCGGGAGGCCAGGCCTGGCCGCCCAGGTACCGGTCGACGGCCGCGGCGGCGCTGCGGCCCTCGGCGATGGCCCAGACGATCAGCGACTGGCCGCGGCCCATGTCCCCGGCGGCGAAGACGCCCGGGACCGAGGTGGCGTACGAGCCGTCCCGGGCGACGTTGCCCCGCTGGTCGAAGTCGACGCCGAGGCCGTCGAGCAGCCCGGGCCGTTCGGCTCCGGTGAAGCCCATGGCCAGCAGCACCAGGTCCGCGCGCAGCTCGCGCTCGGAGCCGGGCACCGGGTCGAACCCCTTGGCGTCGGCGAGCTGCAGCGCCCGGACCCGGCCCGCGTCGTCGCCGAGGAACTCCAGCGTGGTCACCGCGTAGGTGCGCTCGCCGCCCTCCTCGTGCGCGCTCGATACCCGGTAGATCATCGGGTAGGTGGGCCACGGCTGGTGGCCCGGCCGGGCCGCGGGCGGCTGAGGCAGGATCTCGAGCTGGGTCACCGAGGCCGCGCCCTGCCGGTGCGCGGTGCCCAGGCAGTCCGCGCCGGTGTCGCCGCCGCCGATGATGACCACGTGCCGCCCGCGCGCGCAGATGGCCGGGTCGGCCGGAGCCGCCGGGTCGGCGGCGACAGCGCGGTTGGACGGCGGAAGGTACTCCATGGCCTGGTGGATGCCGTCCAGCGAGCGGCCCGGCATCGGCAGGTCGCGGGGCACCCGGGCGCCCCCGCAGAGCACGATGGCGTCGAAGGAGGCGCGCAGCGTTTCCGCGGAAACGTCAGTTCCCGCCTCGACTCCGCAGCGGAACTCGGTGCCCTCGGCCCGCATCTGGTCCAGGCGCCGGTCCAGGTGCCGCTTCTCCAGCTTGAACTCGGGGATGCCGTACCGCAGCAGGCCGCCCGGCGCCTCGTCGCGCTCGAGGACCGTCACCGTATGCCCGGCCCGGGTCAGCTGCTGGGCGGCGGCGAGCCCGGCCGGCCCCGAGCCGATGACCGCGACGGTCCGCCCGGTCCGCGACGACGGGGGCAGCGGCACCACCCAGCCGGACGCGAAGGCCCGGTCGATGATCTCGACCTCGACCTGCTTGATCGTGACGGGATCGGAGTTGATCCCGAGCACGCAGGCGGCTTCGCACGGCGCTGGGCAAAGCCGCCCGGTGAACTCGGGGAAGTTATTGGTCGCGTGCAGCCGGTCGGCGGCGTCGCGCCAGTCGTGCCGCCAGAACCAGGTCGTTCCACTCGGGGATCAGGTTCCCCAGCGGGCAGCCGTTGTGACAGAACGGGATGCCGCAGTCCATGCAGCGGCCCGCCTGCCGCTCCAGGCGGCTGGACGGGAACGGCTCGTACACCTCGTGCCAGTCGAGCAGCCGCAGGTCCACCGGCCGCCGGACGGGCAGCTCGCGGGGCGTGGACAGGAAACCCTTCGGGTCAGCCATCGGTTCGTTCTCCTCCCGCTACCCGTGCGCCGCGGACATGACGGCCTCGTTGACGTCGCGGCCCTCGCGCTCGGCCTGCGAGGCGGCGGACAGCACCCGCTTGTAGTCCTTCGGCATGACCTTGGTGAACCGGCCGGGATCCCAGTCCGCGAGCAGCCGGGCCGCCACCGCCGAGCCGGTTTCCGCGTGATGGCGCTCGATCACCTCGCGCAGGAACTTCGCGTCGTCCTCGCTCGCCTGGTCCAGGTCGACCATCTCCATGTTGACCCGGATCTGCGGCAGGTCGAGCGCGTAGGCGACGCCGCCGGACATGCCCGCGGCGAAGTTCCGGCCGACCGGGCCGAGGATCACGACCCGGCCGCCGGTCATGTACTCGCAGCCGTGGTCGCCGGTACCTTCGGCGACCGCGAGCGCGCCGGAGTTCCGCACGCAGAACCGCTCGCCCACGAGGCCGCGCAGGAAGATCTCGCCGGCGGTGGCGCCGTAGCCGATCACGTTGCCCGCGATGACCTGTTCCTCGGCGGTGAAGGCGGCCTCGGCCGACGGCTTGACGATGAGCCGCCCGCCGGACAGGCCCTTGCCCAGGTAGTCGTTGGCGTCGCCGTCGAGGCGCAGGGTGACGCCGCGGGGCAGGAAGGCGCCGAACGACTGGCCGGCCGAGCCGCGGAACGAGACATCGATCGTGTTCTCGGGCAGTCCCTCGCCGCCCCAGCGCCGGGTCACCTCGTAGCCGAGCATGGTGCCCACGGTCCGGTTGACGTTCCTGATCGGCAGCTCGAGCCGGACCGGGCGGCCCTCCTCCAGCGCGCCCTCGGCGAGCTGGATGAGCGTGTTGTCCAGCGCCTTCTCCAGCCCGTGGTCCTGGCGGGTGACGCAGCTCAGCGCGGCGCCCTCCGGCAGCGGGGGCTGGAACAGCACCGGCGAGAGGTCCAGTCCCGAGGCCTTCCAGTGGTCCACCGCCAGCACGCTGTCGAGCAGGTCGACCCGGCCGATGATCTCTTCCAGGGTGCGGACGCCGAGCCGGGCCAGGTACTCCCTGACCTCCTCGGCGATGAACTCGAAGAAGTTCACCACGAACTCGGGCTTACCGCTGAACCGGGCCCGCAGCTCGGGGTTCTGGGTGGCCACGCCGACCGGGCAGGTATCCAGGTGGCAGACGCGCATCATGATGCAGCCCGACACGACCAGCGGGGCGCTGGCGAACCCGAACTCCTCCGCGCCGAGCAGCGCGGCGATGATCACGTCGCGGCCGGTCTTGAGCTGGCCGTCGGCCTGCACCACGATCCGGTCCCGCAGCTTGTTGCGGAGCAGCGTCTGCTGGGTCTCGGCCAGCCCCAGCTCCCATGGCGCGCCGGCGTGCTTGAGCGAGGTCAGCGGGGCCGCGCCGGTGCCGCCGTCGTGCCCGCTGATCAGCACCACGTCGGCGTGCGCCTTGGACACCCCGGCCGCCACCGTGCCCACCCCGACCTCGGACACCAGCTTGACGTGCACCCGGGCGGCCGGATTGGCGTTCTTCAGGTCGTGGATCAGCTGGGCCAGGTCCTCGATCGAGTAGATGTCGTGGTGCGGCGGCGGCGAGATCAGGCCCACGCCGGGCGTGGAGTACCGCGTCTTGGCGATCCACGGGTACACCTTGTGCCCGGGCAGCTGGCCGCCCTCCCCCGGCTTGGCCCCCTGCGCCATCTTGATCTGCAGGTCGTCGGCGTTCACCAGGTACTCGCTGGTGACACCGAACCGGCCGCTGGCGACCTGTTTGACCGCGGAGCGGCGCAGGTCGCCGTTGGCGTCGGGGCTGAACCGGTCCGCGTCCTCGCCGCCCTCGCCGGTGTTCGACCGGCCGCCCAGCCGGTTCATCGCGATCGCGAGGGTCTGGTGGGCCTCGGCCGAGATCGAGCCGTAGGACATGGCGCCGGTGGCGAACCGCCGGACGATGGTGGCCGCGGATTCGACATCATCGATCCGAACGGGCGGCGCTTCTTCGTCTCGTTCCGGTGCGACGGCTCCTTCGTCCACGCCGCGGATGCGGAGCAGCCCGCGCAGCGTCATCAGCCGCCGCGACTGGTCGTCGACCAGGTTCGTGTACTCCTTGAAGATCTCGTAGCGGCGGCTGCGGGTGGCGTGCTGCAGCTTGAAGACCACCTCGGGGCTGAACAGGTGCGGCTCGCCGTCGCGCCGCCACTGGTACTCCCCGCCGGTGTCCAGCCGCCGGAATTCCATCCCGGCGCCCGGCTGCCGCGCGTGGCCGGTGCGCAGCTGGGTTTCCGCCGCGAGCTCATCGAAGCCCACGCCGGACAGCCGCGAGGTCGTGCCGGCGAAGCAGGTCCCGATCACCTCCGGGCCGAGGCCGATGGCCTCGAAGATCTGCGCGCCGGTGTAAGAGGCGACGGTGGACACGCCCATCTTGGACATGATCTTGAGCAGGCCCTTGCCGAGGGCCTTGAGCAGGTTGGCCTCGGCCTTCTTCTCCGGGATGCCGGTGATGACGCCGCGCCGGACCAGGTCCCTGACCGACTCGGCGGCCAGGTACGGGTTGATGGCGGCGGCCCCGTAGCCGACGAGCAGGGCCACGTGGTGGCACTCGCGCACGTCCCCGGCCTCCACGATCAGCCCGGCCTGGGTGCGCGACTTGCACTTGATCAGGTGGTGGTGCACCGCCCCGGTCAGCAGCAGCGACGGGATCGGGACGAGCCCCTCGCCGTCGTCTCGCATCCGGTCGGAGAGGATGATCAGCCGGGCGCCGGCCTCGATCGCGACCGAGACCTCGGCGCAGATCGCCTGGAGCCGGGCGCGCAGGCCCGCCCCGCCGCCGGCCGGGTCGTACCGGCCGTCCACCACGTGCGAGGCGAATCCGGGCAGGTTGCCGTCGTCGTTGATGTGGACGATCTTGGCCAGGTCGTTGTCGTCGATCACCGGGTAGGGCAGCACGATCTGGCGGCAGGAGGCCGGGACCGGCTCGAGCAGGTTCTGCTCCGGCCCGGTGATGGTGCCGAGCGAGGTGACGAGCTCCTCCCTGATCGCGTCCAGCGGCGGGTTGGTCACCTGGGCGAACAGCTGGGTGAAGTAGTCGAACACCAGCCGGGGGCGTCCCGAGAGGACCGCCACCGGGGTATCGGTGCCCATCGAGCCGATCGGCTCGGCCGCGCTCCGCGCCATCGGCGCCAGGATGACCCGTAGCTCCTCCTCGGTGTACCCGTGCATCCGCTGCCGGGTGAGCAGGTCCGCGGTCTCCGGGCAGCCGGGGTCGGGGCGGTCGGGGAGGTCGTCCAGGTGCAGGAGGCCGGCGTGCAGCCAGTCCTCGTACGGGTGCTCGGCCGCCAGGGCCGCCTTGACCTCCTCGTCCTCGACGAGGCGGCCGGTCGCGGTGTCGGCCAGGAAGACGCGCCCGGGCTGCAGCCGCCCCTTCCTGATCACCGTGGCCTGGTCGATGTCGAGGACGCCGACCTCGCTGGCCAGCACGACCAGGCCGTCGCTGGTCACCCAGTAGCGGCCGGGACGCAGGCCGTTGCGGTCGAGCACGGCGCCGACCACCGACCCGTCGGTGAACGCGATCAGCGCCGGGCCGTCCCACGGCTCCATCAGCGCGGCGTGGTACCGGTAGAAGGCGCGCCGCTCCGGCGTCATCTCCTCGTGGTTCTCCCACGGTTCCGGGATCATCATCAGCACCGCGTGCGGCAGCGAGCGGCCGCCCATGTGCAGCAGTTCCAGGCACTCGTCGAAGCTGGCCGAGTCGCTCGCGTCGGAGTCCAGGATGGGGAAGAGCCGCTCGATCCCCTGCCCGTCGCGCGAGGGCGGGATGAGGTCGCTGGCCAGCATGGCCTCCCGGGCCCGCATCCAGTTGCGGTTGCCCCGGACGGTATTGATCTCGCCGTTGTGCGCCACGTACCGGTACGGGTGGGCCAGCGGCCAGGACGGGAACGTGTTGGTCGAGAACCGCGAGTGCACCAGCGCCAGCGTCGACGCGTAGGCGGGATCGGACAGGTCCGGGTAGAACGGCCCGAGCTGCACGGCGGACAGCATGCCCTTGTACACGATGGTCCGGCAGGACAGGCTGGCGAAATACACCCCGGCCTCGTGCTCGGCCCGCTTGCGCAGGCAGAACGCCATCCGCTCGAGCTCCATGCCGCGCTGGCCCTCGGCGCCCGCGACGAACAGCTGGAGCACGTCGGGCAGCACCGCCCGCGCACCGTCACCGCAGGCGGTGATGTCGAACGGGACCTCGCGCCAGCCGAGGATGACCAGCCCTTCCGCGGCGGCCAGCCGGGCCAGGGCCGGGGTGACCAGGTGCCGTTCGGCGGAGAAGAAGGCCATGCCGGCCGCGTAGGCGCCGGCTTCGGGCAGCTCGAAGGCGCATGACGCGCGGAAGAACTCGTCCGGGATCTGGGTCAAGATCCCGGCGCCGTCCCCGGTCCCGGGGTCGCCGCCCTTGGCGCCCCGGTGCTCGAGGTTGCACAGCACCCGCAGGGCCCTGGCCACTACATCGTGACCGCCGCGTCCGGACAGGTCCGCGACGAAACCGACGCCACACGCGTCATGCTCGAACCGGGGGTCGTAAAGGCCAGCACCCGCCATGGGCTCTCCCGTCGTCTCTCGAATAACGCCACTTCAGTGCGCTCGGGACGACACTGGCCCAGTTAGAAGACACTGTTACACAGACATTACATCACCGGAAGAATCCTCTACCACCGCTCGCTTCGGCTGCGCGCGAGCCGGCGGCCGGCGTCCGGTTCTGGTCAGGTACATGCCCAGGACGGCGAGGACAAAAACGGCGATGTCGCCGAGCGCACCGTAACGCACGCCCAGGGCGTGCGGCAACGGGCCGGCCCGCAGGCTCTCCCACCAGATGCCCCCGGCCGCGTAGCCGGCCGCGCACAGCATGAACGTCCGCCCGCCGCTGAGCGTGAACCGCCGGGCCGCCCAGATCACCGCGAAGCCCAGCGCGACGTCCCACAGCGACTGGTACAGGAAGACGGGCTGGAAGGTGGCGTAGTTCTCGTAGCCGGGCACCCGGTGGGTGGGCGAGATCCGCACCGCCCACCACCACGTGGACGGAGGGCCGTAGAACTGCTGCGCCCACCAGTTGCCCAGGGCGCCCACGGCCAGCCCGAACGCGAGCGCGGGCGCGACGGCGCCCGCTACCGGCTCCAGCGCGACCCGGGCCCGGCGGCAGGCGACCCAGGCGCCGAGGGCGCCGAGGGCGACCGCGCCGGGTACGCCGATGGCGGCGATCCCGGCCGTGACGGCGTGCCACAGCCGGTGCTCGTCACCGAAGGCGTGCCGGTGGCCCAGCAGGATGACGTGCGCCAGCGCGCCGGCCAGGCCGAGCGGGACAGCCCAGGCGGCCACGTCGAGAATGACCCCCGGTTTCCCGCCGGAACGGCGGTGCCGGCGGCTGGCGACCGCGATCGCGACGACGACGCCGGCGATGACACACAGCGCGTAGGCCCGGACCGGCAGCGGTCCCAGGTGCCAGGCCGCGTGGCCGGGGCTCGGAATCGACGCGAGCGGCATCTTCGCGACACTACGCCCTCAGGGGGCGGGGCGGCGGACGCTGGCGGCGAGTTCGGCGGTCAGGGCGGCGATGGCCTCGGTGGCGGCGGCGCTGCCGTCGGCTTCGAGCAGGCGGCGGACGAAGGCGGAGCCCACGATCACCCCGTCGGCGAACGTCGCGACCTGGGCGGCCTGGACGGCGTTGCTCACGCCGAGGCCGACCGCCACCGGCAGGTGAGTGTGCTCGCGGGTCCGCGTGACCAGGCCGGGCGCATCGCCGCTGACCGCGTCCCTGGTGCCGGTGATGCCCATCAGCGAGGCGGCGTAGACGAAGCCGCGGCAGGCCTGCGTGACCGCGGCGATCCGCTCGCCGGTGGAGCTGGGCGCGACCAGGAACACCCGGTCCAGGTCGTGCTCGCCGGCGGCGTCCAGCCAGGCGCCCGCCTCTTCGAGGGTGAGGTCCGGGGTGATCAGCCCCGATCCGCCCGCGGCGGCCAGGTCCCGGGCGAAGGCACGCACGCCGTACCGGTCGACCGGGTTCCAGTACGTCATGACCAGCACGGCCACGCCGGACGCGGCGACCGCCTCGACCGTGCGGAGCACGTCGGCGACCCGGGTCCCGGCGGCCAGCGCGCGCTGCACCGCCTCGGCGATGACCGGGCCGTCCATCAGCGGGTCGGAGTAGGGCAGGCCGATCTCGATGACGTCCGCCCCGGCCGCGGCCATGACCTTGGCCGCCTCGATGGCGCCGTCGACCGACGGGAACCCGGCGGGCAGGTAGCCGACCAGGGCGGCGCGGCCGTCGGCGGCCGCCTTGCCGAAGGCGGTGGTAACCGCGCTCGTCATGGGCGTTACACCCCGAACCATCTGGACGCGGTGTCCACGTCCTTGTCGCCGCGACCCGACAGGTTGACCACGATCAGCCCGTCGGGGCCGAGTTCGCGGCCGGTCTCGAGCGCCCCGGCCAGGGCGTGCGCGGACTCGATGGCGGGGATGATGCCCTCGGTCCGGCACAGCACGGAGAACGCGTTCATCGCCTCGGCGTCGGTCACCGCCCGGTACTCGGCCCGGCCCGTCTCCTGCAGCCAGACGTGCTCCGGCCCGACGCCCGGGTAGTCCAGGCCGGCCGAGATGGAATGCGTGCCGAGCGTCTGGCCGTCGTCGTCCTGCAGCACGAACGTCCGCATGCCGTGCAGCACGCCCTGCGACCCGCCGGTCAGCGTGGCCGCGTGCCGCGCGGTGTCCACGCCGTCGCCGCCGGCCTCGCAGCCGATCAGCCGGACCGGCGCGTCGCCGATGAACGCGTGGAAGATGCCGATGGCGTTGGAGCCGCCGCCGACGCAGGCGATCACCGCGTCCGGCAGCCTGCCGGTGGCCTCGAGCACCTGTTCCCTGGCCTCCAGGCCGATCACCCGCTGGAAGTCCCTGACCATCATCGGGAACGGGTGCGGCCCGCCGACCGAGCCGATGCAGTAGTGGGTGTGCCCGACCGACGTCACCCAGTCGCGGAAGGCCTCGTTCATGGCGTCCTTCAGCGTCCGGGTGCCGGCCGTGACCGGGACGACCTCGGCGCCGAGCATCCGCATCCGGGAGACGTTCAGCGCCTGCCTGCGGGTGTCTTCCTCGCCCATGTAGACGGCGCAGTCCAGGCCGAGCAGCGCGGCCGCGGTGGCCGTCGCCACGCCGTGCTGGCCGGCCCCGGTCTCCGCGATGAGCCGCGTCTTGCCCATCCGCCGGGCCAGCAGCGCCTGGCCGAGCACGTTGTTGATCTTGTGCGACCCGGTGTGGGTGAGGTCCTCCCGCTTGAGCAGCACCGTGGCGCCGCCGGCCTGCTGGCCGAACCGCTCCGCGCGGTACAGCAGCGTGGGGCGCGCGGCGTAGCCGCGGAGCAGCCCGTCGAGGTCGGCCCGGAAGACCTGGTCACGGCGCGCCTGCTCGTAGGCGGCGGCCAGCTCGTCCAGGGCCGGTATCAGCGCCTCGGGCGCGAACCGGCCGCCGTAGGCGACGCCGGGAGTCTCGCCCGCCCCGCCCTCCTCGGCGATCCCGACCGCGCCGACCACGAAATGGCCGGAGACGTCGGGGACGGGGGAAATATCAGGCTCGGCGGGCTGGGCGTGATGCCCGGGCGCCGCCACCGTTTCGGTCATCCGCGTTCTCCTCGCAGCGCGGGGTGCGACCCCGCGGTTACCAGGTCGGCGACGGCGCACCGCGGGTCCTTCTCGGTGACCAGGCTCTCGCCGACGAGCACGGCGTCCGCGCCGGAGGCGGCGTAGGCGAGCAGGTCCCGCGGACCGCGGACGCCCGATTCGGCGACCTTGACGATGCCTTCGGGGATCCGGCCGGCCAGCTGGCCGAAGATCCCGCGGTCCACCTTGAGGGTGGCCAGGTTACGCGCGTTCACGCCGATGACGGTGGCGCCGGCCTCGACGGCCCGGTCGAGCTCGGGCTCGGCGTGCACCTCCACCAGCGGCAGCAGGCCGATCGAGACCGCCCGCTCGACCAGCGAGACCAGGGCGCTCTGCTCGAGCGCGGCCACGATCAGCAGCACCACGTCCGCGCCGTGCGCCCGCGCCTCCCACAGCTGGTAGGAGCTGACCACGAAGTCCTTGCGCAGCACCGGCACCTGGACGGCGCGGCGGACCGCGTCCAGGTCGTCCAGGCTGCCGCCGAAGCGGCGTTCCTCGGTCAGCACGCTGATCACCTTGGCGCCGCCGGCCTCGTATTCCGCCGCCAGCGCGGCCGGGTCGTCGATCGCCGCCAGCTGGCCCCGTGACGGGCTGGCCCGTTTGACCTCGGCGATGACGCTGACGCCTTCCGCCTTCAGCGCGGCCGTCGCATCTCGCGGAGACGGCGCTCGCCGTGCCATCTCCTTCAGTTCGTCAAGAGAGACGCGCCGCTGCCGTTCGGCGAGATCGGCACGCACGCCGTCTAGGATCTCGTCGAGCACACTCACGCGGTTCGCTGGTCCTCTCAAATCGGTACTGTTGCGCCACTGATGGTAGCCCGGCTGCCCGGCGCCCGCCGTGACTACCCCCCTGAAACCGCATCGCTGTCCCAATTTGTCAGGGGTCGACGACGTAGCCGGCGCCGCGTACCGTCCGGATCGCGGCGGGCCCGCAATCGCCTCCGGCCGCCGCCCCCAGCTTCGCCCGGAGCTGGGCGACATGCACGTCCGCGGCGCGGTCGCCGGCCGCCGGGCGGCCCGCGGCGGCCAGCAGCTGGCGGCGGGACAGCACGCGTCCGGGCTGCTCGAGCAGGGCGGCCAGGATGGCGAACTCGCATCCGGTCAGCCTGACCGGATGGCCGCCCGCCAGCGCGCAGCGGCCCGTGCCGCCGGGCCCCGGGCCGATGAGACGGAGCGCCCCGGCCACCCGTTCGGCCGGTTCACCGCTGCCCGCCGCGACCCGCGGCGCCTCGGCCAGCACGTCGCGGGCCAGGGCGACCAGCTGGCGCGGGCCGAAGGGCCGGGGCAGCCACCGCCGCGCGCCCGCCGGCCCGCGGGCCAGCCCGCGCGGCCGGGGGCCCTGGGGACCGGCGGCCAGGAAGATGACCGGGGTCCGCAGCGCGCGGCGGATGCGCCGCGGATCCAGGTCCGGCATGCTCAGGTCGAGCACCGTCAGGTCGAACGCGGCGGCGTCCGGGCGGCCGGCCAGCTCCGCCAGCACCTGCTCGGGCGCCGTCACCAGCCGCACCAGCAGCCCGTCCCGGCGCAGGTAGCGGGCCGACATCTCGGCCACCTCGGGCTCGTGCTCGGCCAGCAGGACCGAACGGGACCCGGTCCTAGCCGCGGGTGGCGTCATCGACCGTAGGGTCGACGTCACGGCTCAGCGACTCCCACATGGTGGCGGAATCGGCATCCGGCCGCCGGGCCGGGGCCGACCGTTCGAACCGGGCGCCCATGGCCGGCCAGCGCGGGCCGTGCCAGGCGGTAGCCAGGCCGGCCAGCACGATCGCGGCCGCGCCGGCCAGCACCGCCACGCGCCAGGGGGTGCCCGCCAAGACGGCCCGGCCGGGCCCGGCGATGACGATCTCGTGGACCGCCCCGCCGGAGGACGAGCCGCTGGTCGTCGAGCCGCCCAGCGGCCCGTCGAGGGCACTGGCCCGGGCCGACGCCAGCACGGCCGAGGCCCGCACGGCGGTCGCCGCGGCGACCGCCGTGCCCGCGCCGAGCACGGCCAGCAGGACGCCGACGGCCCGCCTGATCACCGACCTGGTGGCGATCACCGCCGCCAGGCAGGCCAGCGCGGCCAGCGCGAGCGCGCCGGCCAGCGGGACGAGCTGCTGCCCGGTGACGGAGATGTCCTGCGCGGGCAGCGGCTTGGGCGGGGTGAAGATGGCGTGCGCCCAGGCCTGGCGGACCGCGAGCACGACCAGGCCGGCCCGGCCGCCCCGGCCAGCAGGACCAGGACGAACTCCCGGCGTCCTCTCGTCATCTAGCTCATCGCTCTTTCAGCAGCACGTCCGCGTCGAAGCAGGTCCGGTCGCCGGTGTGGCAGGCCCCGCCGGACTGGTCGACCTTGACCACCAGGGCGTCGCCGTCGCAGTCGAGCGCCACCGACTTCACCTGCTGGTAGTGCCCGGACGTGCCGCCTTTCACCCAGTACTCCTGGCGGCTGCGCGACCAGTAGGTGCAACGGCCGGTGGTGAGGGTGCGATGCAGCGCCTCGTCGTCCATCCAGCCGAGCATCAGCACTTCGCCGGTGTCGTACTGCTGGGCGATCGCCGCGACCAGGCCGGACGCATCGCGCTTCAGCCGGGCCGCGATGGCAGGGTCAAGCATCGTTCCTCTCCTTCATGTGGGCTTTAGCCAGGGTAGCAACGACGCCTAGGATCGGCAGGTGAGCTACTCCAGCGACGAACGCCTCGCGCTATGCGCGCTGCTCGATAAGACCGGACCGGACGCGCCGACGCTGTGCGAGGGCTGGACCACCGGCGACATGGCCGCCCACCTGGTGCTGCGCGAGCGCCGGCTGGACGCGGCGGCCGGGGTGGCCGGCGGCCCGCTGGCCGGGTACACGGCCCGCGTGCAGCAGCGGCTCAAGGACCGGACCCCGTTTCCCGCCCTGGTGCGGATGATCCGGTCCGGGCCGCCGCGGCTGTCGGTCATGGCGCTCCCGGGCGTGGACGAGCGGGCCAACGCGGTGGAGTTCTTCGTCCACCACGAGGACGTCAGGCGAGGGGCTCCGGGCTGGGAGCCGCGGGAGCTCAGCCGTGGTGAATCGGACATGCTCTGGCGCCGGCTGCGGCTGGCGCGGTTCATGCTCCGCAAGGCGCCGGTCGGCGTCGAACTGGCCCGCGACGACATCGAAGAGGCCCCGGCCTACCGCATCACCGCCAGGAACGCCACCCCGGCGGTGACCGTGATCGGCAGCCCCGCCGAGCTCACCATGTGGGTGATGGGACGCCGCGTCGCGGCGCGGGTCCGGATGGACGGCACCGAGGCCGCGGTGAGCAAGCTCACCGCGGCGCGGTGGTAAGGCTAAGTTGCCCATCTCCCGCTTCAGGCGGGCCAGGTCGTCCTCCACGTCCATCCTGGGCGTGTCGCGGACGGGTTCGACGTCGGCCCGCGGCAGCGGCATGTTGTACTCCCGGTGGTCGGGCTCGCGGACCTCGCGGTCGGCCTTCTTGGCCGAGACCTGATTCCGGGACCGGGCCACCTTGACGGCGACCACGATGGCCCCGACCACGGCCGCGGCGATGACCACGTCGATCACGGCGTGCAGGATGATCCCGATGACGGACCCGACGACCAGGAACGCGATCAGTATGCCGACCCCGATGGCCGCGATCTTGAACCAGCGCATCCGCCGCATCCCCTCTCGGAAGAGTTGTGCCCCTCTCGCGATATTACCTGACTCCCTTCATCCTGGCGCCGGCCGATACGCTTGGCCCATGCACGCACTCGGCATTGACATCGGCGGTTCCGGCATCAAGGCGGCGCCTGTAGACGTGAGCACGGGCAAGCTCCTGGCCGACCGGCAGAAAATCGCCACCCCGCGTCCGGCCAAGCCAGATGCCGTGGCCGACGTGGTGAAGCAGCTCACCACCTCTTTCAGCTGGTCCGGGCCGATCGGGATCACCTTTCCCGGCGTGGTCACCGACGGCGTGACCAGGACCGCGGCCAACCTGGACCCGTCCTGGATCGGGCTGGACGCGGGCTCACTGTTCGCCCAGGCCACGAGCAACCAGGTCCGGGTGCTGAACGACGCCGACGCGGCCGGGGTGGCCGAGATGACGTTCGGCGCCGGGGTCGGCCAGCAGGGGACCGTGCTGATGCTGACCTTCGGCACCGGGATCGGCAGCGCGCTGTTCGTCCAGGGCATCCTGGTGCCCAACACCGAGTTCGGGCACATCGAGATCCGCGGTCACGACGCCGAGACGCGCGCGTCCGAGCGGGCCAAGGAACTGGGCGACCTGAGCTGGGGCAAGTGGGCCGGCCGGGTCGATGAGTACCTGCAGCACATCGAGGCGCTGCTGTCGCCGAACCTCATCATCGTCGGCGGCGGGATCAGCAAGCAGTCGGATAAGTGGGTGCCGCGGCTGACCGGGATCCGGGCCAAGATCGTGCCCGCGACGCTGCTCAACGACGCCGGCATCGTCGGCGCCGCGATGTCCACCTCGGCGTCCAGTGCCGTCCCGGACACCTCTGGGGCCACGGGAACCGGCGGCTAGTTCTTTACGTTTCAACTAATGTGCCGAAAAGCAACCGGGAACGACAGGAACGGGCGCGCGAGCGGATCGCGCAGGCCCGCGCGGAGGAAGCGCGCCGCCGCCGGCGCCTGTGGCTGGCGGGCGCGACCGCGGTCGTCGTCATCATCGCCGCGGTCGTCGGCATCGCGCTCTCCTTCGGCGCAGGCGGCGCCAAGGCCGGCCGCCAGGCCGCGAAGCTGAACCTGACGCCGATCGGCGCCCTGGGCGCGCTCAAGCCGGCCCCGGCCGCCGGCGGCCTCGGGCCCGAGCAGGTACCGGTGCCGGCGGCAGCCGCCCTGGCCACCCCGGCCGCCTCGGTCACCGGCCAGAAGGTGGACGGGATCAGCTGCCAGACGAGCGAGCAGACGCTGTTCCATATTCACGCCCACCTGACCATCTTCGTGAACGGCGCGGCCCGGCAGGTGCCGCCCGCGATCGGCATCCCCGGCGCGCAGGCCCAGTCGACCGCGGCGGGCCCGTTCATCGACAACGGGACCTGCTTCTACTGGCTGCACACGCACGCCGGCGACGGCATCATCCATATCGAGTCGCCGGCGCGGCGGACCTACACCCTGGGCAACTTCTTCGACGAGTGGGGCCAGCCGCTCAGCGCCAGCCGGGTCGGCCCGGCCAGCGGGCACGTGGTCGCGCTCTACAACGGCCAGGTCTTCAAGGGCGACCCGCGGACCATCCCGCTCAACGCGCACGCCCAGATCCAGCTGGAGGTAGGCACCCCGCTGGTCGCACCGGAGCAGATCAGCTTCCCCTCCGGCCTGTTAGCCGTTACCTGACGGGGTGGCCGGCTCCGCGCAAGGCGCCCTTGACCTGCCCGATGCCCAGCGTGCCGAAGTGGAAGACGCTCGCCGCCAGCACGGCGTCGGCGCCCGCGTCCACGGCCGGCGCGAAGTGGGCCAGGGTGCCGGCCCCGCCGCTGGCGATCACCGGGACCGTCACCACGGCGCGGACCGCGCGGATGAGCTCGAGGTCGAAGCCGGCGGTGGTGCCGTCCGCGTCCATCGAGTTCAGCAAGATCTCGCCCGCGCCGAGCTCGGTGGCCCGCCGGGCCCACTCCACCGCGTCGATCCCGGTGCCGGTCCGGCCGCCGTGCGTGGTCACCTCGAAGCCGCTGGCTGGCCCGGCCGCCCGGCGGGCGTCCACGGACAGCACCATGCACTGGGACCCGAACCGGCCCGCCGTCTCGGCCAGCAGGTCCGGCCGGGCGATGGCGGCGGTGTTGAGGGAGACCTTGTCCGCCCCGGCCCGCAGCAGCCGGTCCACGTCGGCCGCGCTGCGGACGCCGCCGCCCACGGTCAGCGGGATGAACACCTGCTCGGCGGTGCGCCGCACCACGTCGTACATGGTGTCCCGGCCGCCGCTCGACGCGGTGATGTCCAGGAACGTCAGCTCGTCGGCGCCCTCGGCGTCGTAGAAGGCGGCCAGTTCCACCGGGTCGCCGGCGTCTCGCAGCGCGCGGAAGTTGACGCCCTTGACCACCCGCCCGCCGTCCACGTCCAGGCAGGGGATCACCCGGACCGCGACGCTCATCGCCGGCTGACCTCGGCCAGGGCTTCTTCCAGGGTGAAGGCGCCTTCGTAAAGGGCGGTGCCGACGATCGCGCCTTCCACGCCGAGCGGGACCAGGCCCGCGATGGCCCGCAAGTCGGCCAGGGTGGATACCCCGCCGCTGGCCACCACCGGAGCGGAGGTCCGCGCGCAGACGTCGCGGAGCAGGGCCAGGTTCGGGCCGCGCAGCATGCCGTCCTTGAGCACGTCGGTGACGACGTACCGGGCGCAGCCCTCGGCGTTCAGCCGGTCCAGGGTCTCGTACAGCTCGCCGCCCTCCGCGGTCCAGCCGCGGGCGGCCAGCCGGGTGCCGCGCACGTCGAGGCCGACCGCGACCCGCTCCCCGTGCCGGGCGATGACCGACCGCACCCAGTCCGGGTTCTCCAGCGCCGCGGTGCCGATGTTGACGCGGGCGCAGCCGGTGGCGAGCGCGCGCTCCAGCGAGGCGTCGTCCCTGATGCCGCCGGACATCTCCACCTGGACGTCGACCTTGCGCACCACGTCGGCGAGCAGGTCCGCGTTGGACCCGCGGCCGAACGCGGCGTCCAGGTCCACCAGGTGGATCCAGGAGGAGCCGGCGCGCTGCCAGGCCAGCGCGGCCTCCATCGGGTCGCCGTACCGGCCGCCGCTGCCGGCCACGCCCTGGACGAGCTGGACCGCGTGCCCGTCGGTGACGTCTACCGCGGGGAGCAAGGTCAGTGGGTTCAGGCCGCTCAAAGCGTCTCCAGCCAGTTGGCGAGCAGGGCAGCGCCGGCGTCGCCGGACTTCTCGGGGTGGAACTGGGTCGCGGCCAGCGCTCCCTGCTCGACCGCGGCGGCGAACGGCTCGCCGTGCTCGGCCCAGGAGACGAGCGCGCCGGCGGCGGCGAGCGCGGTGGCGGCGGGGGCGCGCAGCGCGTAGGAGTGCACGAAGTAGAACCGCGTGCCCGGGTCGATCCCGGCGAACAGCGCCGAGCCGGGTGACGGCGTCACCGTGTTCCAGCCCATGTGCGGCAGCACCCCCGCGTCCAGGCGCTCCACCGTGCCCGGCCAGGCCCCGCAGCCGTCGGTCCAGACCCCGTGCTCCACGCCCGCGGCGAACAGCACCTGCATGCCCACGCAGATGCCGAGCACGGGACGGCGCAGTTCGAGCCGCGCGGCGATCAGCTTGTCGCCGCCGGCTCCGCGCAGCCCGGTCATGCAGGCCGCGAACGCTCCCACGCCGGGTACCGCGAGCCCGTCGCAGTCCAGCGCGGCGTCCGGGTCCGCGGTCACCTCGACCTGGGCGCCCACCCGCTCCAGCGCGCGCTGCGCCGAGCGCAGGTTCCCCGACCCGTAGTCGAGCACCACGACCCGGGGCATCAGCTGAGCACGCCCTTGGTGCTGGGGATGCCGCCGGCCCGCGGGTCGGGCGCCGCGGCCGCGCGCAGGGCCCGGGCCACCGCCTTGAACTGGGCTTCCACGATGTGGTGGGCGTTGCGGCCCTCGATCACGCGCACGTGCAGGCAGATCCCCGCGGCGAACGCGAGCGACTCGAAGATGTGCCCGGTCAGCGTGGTGTCGTAGGTGCCGATCAGCGGGGCCATGCCGTCCGGCTCGTGGTGCACCACGTAGGGCCGCCCGGACAGGTCCACCGCGGCCTGCACCAGCGTCTCGTCCAGCGGGACCAGGGCGTTGCCGAACCGGGCGATGCCGGACTTGTCGCCCAGCGCCTCCCGGAGCGCCTGGCCCAGGGCGATCGCGGTGTCCTCCACGGTGTGGTGCGCGTCGATGTGGACGTCGCCCTTGGCCCGCACCGTGAGGTCGAGGCTGCCGTGCTTGCCCAGCTGGGCCAGCATGTGGTCGAAGAACGGGACACCGGTGCCGACCTCCACCACGCCGATGCCGTCCAGGTCGAGCTCGACCATGATCTGCGTCTCGCGGGTGAGCCGCTCCACCCGCGCAACCCGATTCACCGGCCGGTTCATGAACTGAGCACCTCTTCCAGGGCGTCCCGGAACGCCGCCATCTCCGGCGGCGTCCCTACCGTGACCCGCAGCCAGCGCGGCGGGCCGACCTCACGCACCAGCACACCGCGGTCGAGCAGTCCCTGCCAGACCGCCCGCCGCGACTCGAACTCGCCGAACAGCACGAAGTTCGCGTCGGAGTCGGCCACCGCGAGCCCGCGGCGCCTGAGCCAGGCGACGAGCCCATCCCGTTCGGTCCGGAGAGCCGTAACGGTGGCCAGCGGCTCGGCGGCCAGCGCGAGCGCGGACCGCGCCACCGCCTGCGTGACCGCGGACAGGTGGTAAGGCAGCCGTACGACGAGCAGCTTCTCGACCACCTCGGGCGCCCCGGCCAGGTAGCCGACCCGGGCGCCGGCCATGGCGAACGCCTTGGACATGGTGCGGGTGACGACCAGCTGCGCAAAGCGCGGCAGCAGCGTGAGCGCGCTCGGCGTGCCCGCGCGGGCGAACTCCGCGTACGCCTCGTCCACCACGACCAGGCCCGGCGCCGCGGCGCAGACCGCCTCGATCAGCTCCAGCGGGGCCGCGGTCCCGGTCGGGTTGTTCGGCGAGGTCAGGAAGACCAGGTCCGGCCGGTGCTCCGTGATCGCGCCGATGGCCCGCCCGGGGTCCAGGCCGAAGTCCTCGTCGCGGGCCGCCGAGACCCAGCCGGTACAGGTCACCCGGGCGATCAGCGAGTGCATCGAGTAGCCGGGGTCGAAGCCGAGGGCCAGCCGGCCCGGCCCGCCGAACGCCTGCAGCAGCTGCTGGATGATCTCGTTGGACCCATTGGCCGCCCACAGGTGAGAGGCGGTCAGCCCGTGCCCGAGATAGTCGGCGAGGTCCTTGCGCAGCTCGGTGGCGTCCCGGTCGGGGTACCGGTTCAGGGTGACCGCGGCGGCAGCGACCGCCTCGGCGATGGCCGCGACCATGCGGGGGCTCGGCGGGTACGGGTTCTCGTTGGTGTTCAGCCGGACCGGCACGTCGATCTGCGGCGCGCCGTACGGGGCGAGGCCGGCCAGGTCATCCCGGATGCTGGTCACGGTTCAACCCGCACCCGGACGGCCTGGACGTGGGCGTCGAGGTCCTCGGCGCCGCCGAGCGCGTCGATGAGCGGCGCGGTCGCGGCCAGCGCGCCGCGGTCGCACTCCACCACGTTGACCACGCGCAGGAAGGGGAACACGGACAGGCCGCTGGTGTGCCGCGCGGTCCCGCCGGTCGGCAGCACGTGGTTGGAGCCGGCCAGGTAGTCCCCCAGCGAGACGGGCGAGTACGGGCCGGCGAAGATCGCGCCCGCGTTGACGACCCGCGCCGCCAGCTTGGCCGCGTCCCTGGTCTGGATCTCCAGGTGCTCCGGCGCCCACGCGTCGCTCACCGCGAGCGCCGCGTCCTCGTCGTCGACGAGGACGCAGGCGGACTGGCCGTCGAGGGCTTTCCCGACGCGCGCGCGGTGCCGGGCGGTGGCGACTTGCCGCGCCAGTTCCGCGTCGACCCGGTCGGCCAGGGCGGCGTCGGTGGTGATGAGCAGGCAGGCGGCGAGCTCGTCGTGCTCGGCCTGGGCGACCAGGTCGGCGGCGACGTGGCGGGGGTCCGCGGTGTCATCGGCGATGACCGCCACCTCGGTGGGGCCGTTCTCGCCGTCGGTGCCCACCACGCCGCGCAGCACCCGCTTGGCCGCGGCCACGTAGACGTTGCCCGGCCCGGTGATGACATCGGCGGGCGCGCAGTGCTCGGTACCGTAGGCGAACATCGCCAGGGCCTGCGCCCCGCCGGCCGCGTGCACCTCGCGCACGCCGAGGAGCGCGCACGCGGCCAGCACGGACGGGTGCGGCAGCCCGCCGTGGGCCGCCTGCGGCGGGGATGCCACCGCGATCGAGGCGACGCCCGCGACCTGGGCCGGGACGATGTTCATCACGACCGAGGAGGGATAGGCGACCAGGCCGCCCGGGACGTAGACGCCGGCCCGCCCGGCCGGGATGTAGCGGCCGGTGACGGTGAGGCCCTCGGTGACCTGGACGGGCCGCTCGGCCGGCAGCTGCGCGGCATGGACCCGCCGGGTGCGCCTGACCGCCTCTTCCAGGGCCTTTCTCACCTCGGGGTCGAGCCCGGCGAGGGCGGCATCCAGGGCTTGCGCCGGGACCACCGTCGTCGGCAGGTCGACCCCGTCGAAACGGGCGGTGTACGCGCGGACGGCTTCCGCGCCGCGGTTCTTCACGTCCTCGCAGAGCGGGCGGATCTGCGCGACGGCGGCCTCGACGTCGGTCGCGGCGCGCGGCAGGACGCCGGCCAGGGCGGCCCGGGTGAGGCTGGCGGGCCGGTGTCCCCTGAGGTCGATACGGCGCAAGTCGGTGCGGGAATTCACTCGCACAGTCTACGGAGCGTAGACCTCGTCCGGGCGGCGCCCGCCGTACTCGGCCAGCAGGATGACCACCGAGGTGAACCCCGGCCACAGGACCAGCGCGCTCTTGGCCCCCAGGGCCAGCGACCCGTGGAAGAACGTGCCGGCGGAACTGACGGCGAGCAGGTGGTTGTAGGTCCCGAGGCCGATGTTCTCGCCGGTCCACAGCGCGAGGAGCGCGGCCGCCACCGCGCCGATGACCAGCCCGGCGGCGGCGAGCCAGCCCGCCCGCCGGACCAGCAGCCGGTAGCCGGCCAGGCCCGTGATCAACCCGCCGACCACGACGACCAGGCAGAACCAGCCGTCGGCGGCGATGTACGCGCTGCTTTCCGAGTTGACGATCTGGGCCTCGCCGCGCCCCACTTCCTGCAGCAGGGCCCGTGGCGCCACCGCGGCCCAGATGAGCCCGGCCACCACGCCGAGCACCGCGCTGCCCGCCAGGGCCGCGGCGAACGCGGCTAGTCGCCCCTTTGTCGGCACTCCTTTATCTTGGCACCCGCGTCGCGGAACTCCGAGCCTGGCACGTCGAACAGGTTGCAGGCGAGGCCCTCCGCCTCGTCCGCCGCGGTGGCCACCGCGGACACGGCCGGGCCGATCTCCCCGGCCGGCCAGGGGAACACTGCCGGCGGCGGCCGCGACCGCCTTCTCCCGGCACGGCGTACACGAGGGACAGCGCCCTGGGCGCCCATCCGGGGTAATCTCGCCGCCTAGAGTTCCCTATTTATTAGCTTTCCCTATTGGGTCTTCTCGTTTAGCCCGGTCTGCCGGGGGGAGTCGGATAGGCGTTCCGACACCTCACGGAGGTCAAAATGTCGACCGGAGCAATCATAGGCATCATCATTGCCGTCATCGTCGTGGTGGCAGTGATAATCGTGGCCTCGGCTGAGATGCGGCGGGCGAAGCTGCGGCGTCAGTTCGGGCCTGAGTACGACCGCCTCGTGCAAAAGCACGGCAGTAAGAGGAAGGCCGACGCCGAGCTAGCCGAACGGCAGCGGCGCGTGAACGCGCTCAACATCCGCGAGCTCACGCCCGAGCAGCAGGCCAGCTACAGCGGCGACTGGACCGCGGTCCAGGAACGGTTCGTGGACACCCCGGCCGAGGCCGTGGGCGCCGCTCATACGCTGATCTGGAACGTCATGCGGGACCGCGGCTACCCCGCCGAGGACAGGACCACCAGCATGGACGCGCTGGCCGTCAACCACAGCCGCGCGATTGAGGGCTACCGGAAGACCCAGGACGTCCAGCCTGACACGGCCAGCACCGAGCAGCTCCGGGAAACGATGATCCACTACCGCGCGATGTTCGAGGACCTGACCGGCCTGCGGAACGACCACACCGGTCCCGACCGCGTGGCGGAGATCCGGGCCCGTTCGGCGGATGAGAACGTCGTGACCGCGGACGACCGCGTAGCCGAAGACCGCCTGGCCGAAGACCGCATAGCGGAAGAGCACGCCGCTGAGACTAACCGGACCGCCGACACGCCCCGATAGGCACTCACGGGAGAGATGATTTCGATGACCCAGGACCAGAGGGGACCCGGCTACGTCGTCCGCGGCGACGCCGTACCCGAGAACGAGACCGAGGAATACGCGTCCGAGCAGGACAGGCCGATGACCCGCTTCCAGAAGGTGGCCTCCGCCCTGCGCGGCGGTTCCGACCGGGAGGAGCACGACCCCGCCGAGACGGACCGTGACCTGCCGGGCGACCGCGACCTGCAGGCCGAGGGTGACCTGCCGGGTGACCGGGACCTGCCGGGTGACCGGGACCTGGCGGGTGACCGGGACCTGGCGGCGGACGGTGACCTGCGGGCGGACCAGTCTAGTCGCGACTACTGGGACGAGCCCGTCGCGTCCGGCCAGCCGGCCGGTCCCGGCGTCACCCGTCCGGTCGACCCGGTGACCGGCCGGGACGAGGGCATCGCCGCGATGAACCCCGACGTGCCGGTGGACGAGACCCATCCTGACGTTCCCGTCTCGGAAACCACGCCGGTTGCCGGCGACCACCCGGACACGTTCGGCAGCACCGCGCACGGAACCAGCACGGATCCCGGCGCGCCGGTTGTCCCCGCCGCGGAAGGCCAGCCTGGGGCGGCGACGATCGCCGACGCTCCGGCGGGCGCGGTAGACGCTCCGGCGGGCACCGCGGGCATCGAGGACGCTCCGGCGGGCGCCTCGGTCGCGACGGCCACGGGCGCCGAGGAAGCTGGCGGCCCGGGTGCCGTTACCCCGGATGCCGCTGCCCCGGCGGCGGAGACCGCGGGCGGCACGGGCCGGCACGCCGCGGCCGCACAGGCCGACCGTGAGCTGCGACCGGGTGAGGCCACTGTCTCGCTCGGCGACTTCAGCGACCTCACCTACGGCGATCTGGTGCCGGACGCGGAGCAGTTCGCCGCGCAGTGGCAGCAGATCCAGTTCAGGTTCGTGGACGACCCGCACGCGTCGGTGGCCGAGGCCGCCGATGTCGTCGCCCAGGTCACCGCCAAGATGGAGGCGGCCATCCAGGAGCGGCAGCGGGCCATCGCCGAACGGCAGGAGGCTATCGCCGAGCAGCAGCGCTCACTGCGCGACCGGTGGGGCGAGGGTAACAACGCCGACACCGAGAACCTGCGTGCGACGCTGCGGATGTACAAGACCTTCCTGGACCAGCTCATCGGGTCGAAGACCACCAGTTAACTGACGCAAGCCGGACCGAGTAGCTGCTTCAGGTCGCCGATCAGGGCGGGTGAGGTGGCTACTCGGAGCTTGTCGTCGAGCCGGACTACCGTGGTGCGCTCGTGGCCGCGCAGCCGCAGGTGCACCTCGGTCGGGCCGGGATGGGTCACCAGGACCTCCCTGAGCCGCTCCACCACCGGCGGCACGCACCGCGCCACCGGCAGCGAGACCACGAACGGCCCGGACTCATCGACGGACAGGTCGGGGATGGCGAGGTCCATGGCGATCAGCTTGGGCGCGTCCTCCCGGCGGTCCACCTTTCCCTTGACCACGACCACCGCGTCCTCGGCGATCGAGGTGGCGTACAGCTGATAGGTCTGCGGGAAGAACAGCACCTCGATGGCGCCGCCCAGGTCCTCGAGCGTGGCCGCGGCCCACTGGTTACCCTGCTTGGTCACCTTGCGCTGCACCCCGGACAAGATGCCGCCGATCTTGACGATCTGCGCGTCCGGCCGGTCCCCCGGCCGCGACCGGGTCGGCTCGGCGTCCTCCGCCATCAGGTCGGCCAGCGAGCAGTCGCTTTCCCTGGCGATGATGTGCTCGATACCGAACAGCGGATGGTCGGAGACGTAGAGCCCGAGCATCTCGCGCTCGAAGTTCAGCCGGGTGGACTTGTCCCACTCCCCCGCCGGGACCGGCACGTCGAAGACCGCCTCGGCTTCGGCGTCGCCGCCGAACAGCGAGTCCTGCCCGATCGCCTCGTTGCGCTTGATGTCGATGACCGCGTCGACGGCCTGCTCGTGCACCAGCACCAGGCCCTTGCGGTCGTTTTCGAACGAGTCGAAGGCACCTGCCTTGATCAGTGACTCGATCACCCGCTTGTTGCAGACCACCAGCGGGACCTTGCGCAAGAAGTCGGCGAAGCTGGTGAACCCGCCCTTGGCCTTGCGGGTGGCGACGATCGCCTCCACCACGTTCACGCCCACGTTGCGGATCGCCGCCAGGCCGAACCTGACGTCCTTGCCGACCGCCGCGAACGTGGCCACCGACTCGTTGACGTCGGGCGGCAGCACCTTGATGCCCATCCGGCGGCACTCGTTCAGGTACAGCGCCGATTTATCCTTGTCGTCACCGACGGAGGTGAGCACCGCGGCCATGTACTCGGCCGGATAGTTCGCCTTCAGGTACGCGGTCCAGTAGGAAACCAGGCCGTACGCGGCCGAGTGCGCCTTGTTGAAGGCGTAGCCCGCGAACGGGACCAGCACGTCCCATACCGCCTGGATGGCTTTGTCGGAGTAGCCGCGCTCCCGGCAGCCCTGCCGGAACGGGACGAACTCCTTGTCCAGGATCTCCTTCTTCTTCTTGCCCATGGCCCGGCGGAGCAGGTCCGCTTGTCCCAGGGTGTAGCCCGCCAGGATCTGCGCCGCGCGCTGCACCTGCTCCTGGTAGACGATCAGGCCGTAGGTGGGCTCCAGGATCTCCTTGAGCGGCTCTTCCAGCTCCGGGTGGATCGGCGTGATCTCCTGCTGCCCGTTCTTGCGCAGCGCGTAGTTGGTGTGGCTGTTGACGCCCATCGGTCCCGGCCGGTACAGCGCGCCGAGCGCGGAGATGTCCTCGAAGTTGTCCGGCTTCATCACCCGCAGCAGGGTCCGGTACCCGGAGGAGTCGAACTGGAACACGCCCTGGCTGTCGCCGCGGGAGAGCAGCTCGTAGGTCGGCTTGTCATCCAGCGGGAGCTCGAGCAGGTTGATCGCGATCTGGCGGTTGTCCTCGATGGCCTTGACCGCGTTGGCCATGATCGTCAGGTTGCGCAGGCCGAGGAAGTCCATCTTCAGCAGGCCGAGGGCCTCGCAGGTCGGGTAGTCGAACTGCGTGATGACCGCCCCGTCGGCTGGCCTGGTCCAGACCGGGATGTGGTCGGTCAGCGGCTCCGCTGACATGATCACCCCGGCGGCGTGCACGCCGGGCTGGCGGATCAGCCCCTCGATCCCGCGGCCGGTGTCGATGATCTGCTTGATCTCGGCTTCGGACTCGTACAGGGAACGGAGCTCGCCCGCCTCCTTGTACCGGGGGTGGCCCTCGTCGAAGATCCCGGACAGCGGGATGTCCTTGCCCATCACGGCGGGCGGGAACGCCTTGGTGATCCGGTCGCCGAGCGCGTAGGGGAAGCCGAGCACCCGGCAGGAGTCCTTGATCGCGGCCTTCGCCTTGATCGTGCCGTAGGTGACGATCTGCGCGACCCGGTCCGAACCCCACTTCTGGGTGACGTACCTGATCACATCGGCCCGGCCACGTTCGTCGAAGTCGATGTCGATGTCGGGCATGGACACGCGCTCGGGGTTGAGGAAGCGCTCGAAGATGAGCCCGTGGTCGAGCGGGTCGAGGTCGGTGATGCCCATGGCGTAGGCGACGATCGAGCCGGCGGCGGAACCGCGGCCGGGACCGACGGCGACGCCGTTGTTCTTCGCCCACATGATGAAGTCCGCGACCACCAGGAAGTAGGCCGGGAACCCCATCTGGCAGATGATCTGGATCTCGTACTCGGCCTGCTGGCGGCGCTGGTCGTCGAACCCGTTCGGGTAGCGGCGCTCCATGCCCTTCCAGACCTCGGCCTGAAACAGCTCGGCTTCGGACTCGAAGCCCTCCGGGATGGGGAACCTGGGCATCAGGTTGACGAAGTCGAACATGCCGCTGGTGTCGACGCGGTCCGCGATCAGCAGCTGGCTGTTGCGGCAGCCTTCCTGCCACAGGTCGCTGCGGTCGATGGCGTACATCTGGTCGGCGGGCTTGATGAAATAGCCGGTGCCGTCGAACCGGAACCGGTCCGTGTCGGCCAGGCTCTTCCCGGTCTGGATGCACAGGAGCATGTCGTGGGACACCGCGTCCTGCTCGCGGGTGTAGTGCGAGTCGTTGGTGACCACCGGCGGGATGCCGAGCTTGGAGCCGATTTCGGTCAGGCCGTCGCGGACCCGGCGCTCGATGTCGATGCCGTGGTCCATCAGCTCGAGGAAGTAGTTCTCCTTGCCGAAGATGTCCTGCCACTCGGCGGCGGCCTTGAGTGCCTCGTCGACCTGGCCGAGGCGCAGCCGGGTCTGCAGCTCGCCCGACGGGCACCCGGTGGTGGCCATCAGGCCGGCGGCATGCTCGGCGAGGATCTCCTTGTCCATCCGGGGCCACTTGGCCAGCAGGCCCTCGGCGTAGGAGCGCGACGAGAGCCGGAACAGGTTGTGCAGGCCCTGGTTGTTACGCGCCCAGATGGTCTTGTGCAGGTAGGCGCCGCTCGCGGAGACGTCGTCCCGCTTCTGGTGCGGCTGGCCCCACAGGATCCGGGTGGTGTTACCCCTGGCTTCGGGTGCGACGTAGGCCTCGATGCCGATGACCGGCGTGATGCCCGCGTCCTTGGCCTGCCGGTGGAACTCCGCGGCGCCGTACATGTTGCCGTGGTCGGTCATCGCCACGTGCGTCATGCCCTGGCTCTTGACCTCCGCGAACAAGTCCTTCAGGCGGGCGGCTCCGTCGAGCATCGAGTACTCGGTGTGCACGTGCAGGTGAGCGAACGGCGCACCGGACTCGGCCATGACGATCCCGCCTCCTCAGTGTTAGCTAAGTGGGCATGCCACACAGCGCGTATGACCCCGGGAGGCCTGCGCGTTTAGTCTTCAACCGGTGTCCACCACCTTAACGGAGACCGGTCCCCGCCGCCCCGCTGGCGCGCCGGCCGGGTCATACGGGGATGGGGATTTGTACCGGCGCGGGGGGCGGGGGCCGGTCGGAGAAGAGCTCACGGATGGCGTCGATCACGTAGACGGGCTGGCCGATCCCGGGGTGGCGGGGCGGGATGCCGGCGCGGGGATCGCGGCCGGCGGCCCGGTCTTGCTGGAGCTTTTCGTTGGCCAGGCAGATGTAGATGGCGTGGTCCAGGTCCAGCCGCTCCCCGAACCAGGGCGGGATGATCGTCTCGGGGGTGATGTCCGCGTCGTGGACGCCGCCGATGCCGCCGGCCGCCTCGGGCAGGGCCGGGCTCGGCGGTACGGCGGTGCCGCCGGGGTCGTAGAAGGCGAAGGTGCCGTCGTCGCGGGCGGCGATGAGGTAGCCGCGGTCGTGGACGGCCATGTGATGACGCTTGCACAAGCTGACCAGGTTCTCCAGGCTGGTGCGGCCGCCGTTGGCCCAGTGGCGGATGTGGTGCAGGTCGATGCGGCGGGACTCGCAGCCCGGGAAGCGGCACCGGCCGCGGTCGCGCTCGCGGGCCGCCTTGCGCAGCGCCGCGTTCGGGCGGCGCCGGCGGCGGCCCAGGTCCAGGACCTTGCCGTCGCGGCCGTGCCGCATCCAGGACAGCGCCGCGGTGCAGCCGATCATCTGGGCGGTGCCGGGGCTGACCGCCGAGCCGTCCTCGACGTGGCAGCGGGCCGGATCAGCCGGGCCCCCCGGGGGCGTTTCCGCGGAAACGCCGGCCTCCGCGACCGCATCGGTGCCGACGTGGAGCACGACCTGGTACACCTCCGCGTCGTCGGCGCCGGCTACCTTCCCGGCCAGGAACGACTCCGCCACCGCGGCCAGCGCGTCGGCCAGGTCCGAGGAGGTCGTCAGGACGGGCTTTCCGGCCGGCGGCGTTTCCGCGGAAACGCCGGGCTGGGCGTCCTCGCGGGGAGCCTCCTGCTCAGCGGCGGCTGCGCGCAGCGCCTTGAGCAGGACCGCGCCCGCCAGCGGCGGCAGCCGGAAGCTGCCCGCCAGCGACCCGTCCTCCTCGAACCGCCACGTCAGCCGGCGCCGGACCCGGGCGCTGGCGTCATCAGCCGCCGAGCACTGCCGGTGCGCCCGGGCGAACCGCTCCAGCTGGTTCCCCGTCATCGGGCCGGCGATTTCCGCCAGGCCCGCCTCGGTCACCGGCGTCGCGATCCGCGTCAGCGCCCGGACCTTGACATACGACAGGCGGCCGGCCGCGAACGCGGCCCGGATGACCGGCAGCTCCCGCAAAGTCCGGGCGACCCGGACATGCTCGCGGGCGGTGCCGGAGGACATCTGGCATTTCCACGACAGCCACTGCGCGCAGCTGTTCATCTCCCAGCTCGCCCACCCCCGCCGCTCGTCGAACTCGGCCAGCAGCACCAGGAACCGGCAGGTCGCCGCGGCCAGGTGACCCGCCACCTCACAGATCTGCGCCTCCAGCCGCTCCAGCGGTATCGGCGACGGATCGGCTTCCGGCGGGGCTAGGGCCGCATCGGCGAGGACTTGATCAGGGACCTTGATATCGAACATAGGTTTGACAGTAACACCTGGACCGGACATTTCCGGCCGCCCAGCACACGCTGGCCAGGGTGGAGACATCATGATATCTTGATATCACCATGACTGATACTGAGTCGGCACGAACGGGAAGCGCCCGGACGAAGAACATGGTGCTGCGGCTTGATCCCGAGCTGGCCGAACGGCTGGCAGCCGTCGCCGAGGTGGAGGGCCGGACGGTGACCGATGTTGCCCGTGAGGCGATCGCCGCGCTAGTAGAGGCACGCAGGAACGACAAGCGCTTCCGTCGTTTGCTGGAAGAAAACCTGGCCCGGCACCGTCGGCTGCTCGACCTGCTCCGGGAGGACGAGCCATGATCGGGCTCGACGTGGCCGACCTGGTGGTGATCGCCAGCGAGGTGCTGGGCCGCGATACCGGCACGGCGCTGGCGCAGGTGGACATCACCGCCGCCGAAGCCGCGCTGGCGAGGGCGGCCGCCGAGGCGCCAGGCGGGGTGCGGTCGCATCCGGCCGAGGCCGCCGAGGCCGCGATCGCCCTAGTAGATGCCTTGCTACGGCATCCGCCGTTCCCCGCTCACCGCGAGCAGGCCTATATTGACGTGCCCCGGGCCGCGGTCATCGTCATCGAGCGTCTCGCCGCGGGCCAGTACACCCCCGCCCAGGCCGCATCCTGGCTGGCGGCCCATCTGTTTCCGGATCATGGCGCGCCCGCCGGGCAGGGACACCGGCAAGCCACGCCGCCCGCTGGATCCCCGGTGGCAGTGATCGCGCGCGTCAGGCGACGGTACCGCCGACGGATACATCATCCCAGCCCGTTCCTCATCCGCATCGGCCCCAGCGTCGGCGACGGCCTCGCGGTCAAGGCCCTGAAGCGGCTTGGAGTCGGGCTAGAGGCGGTGCGGGAACAGGTCCAGCAGGTCGAGCCGCTCACCGGCCAGCAACCGGACTACCCGTCCGACCCGGAAGCCCCGCAGACACGGAGGGTCTGGCACGCGGTGGCAGATGAAGCGTTCGCGCGCGGCGACGATTACATCGGCACCGAGCACTTCCTGTTCGCGCTGTTCTGCGACGACGACAATGCCGCCGCTCAGGTACTGACCGGGCTGGGTGCAGGCGAGCGCGCGGTACGCGCCACGGTCGCGGACCTGCTGGCCGAGTCCGGCCGGGAGCGTTCCGCGTAGTCCGGGCCGGCCGCTGGACTTGTCAGCCCCAGCGGATCTTGACGCTGGCCTGCCAGGAGGTCAGCGGGATGGGGTCTCCGGTGATGGTGACGTCCGCCTCAGCGGCATCGGCGCGGTTCCACAGGTACAGGTAGAGGCCGGAGGCCGGGCCGGTCACCGTACAACCAGCGGCTCCGGCTGCGCCGGGCCTGGTCTCGCGGTGCGGCTGGAGGCGGCCCTGGCGGGCCGCGATAGACCAGGCGTCGCCGGTGTCAGCCGCGATCACGCGAAGCAGGCCGCCGTCGGCGGCAGAGCCGGCCGCAGGCTGGTACTTGCGTCGCTGGCCGAAGCCCATGATCAGCTCGTCGATGCCGTCGGCGGCGAAGACGGCTGGGTATTCCGGGGCGAGGCCGGCCGCGAGCTCCGCGTCGGCCCGGTGGATGGCGGTCTCGTGGGCCTGGCGCCGCGTCCAGAAGGCCAGCGCGGACGGGGCGGGCATGAACGTGGCGCACGCCACGGCCGGATCAGCCGAGGCCAGGGTCTCGACGAGCGCGGCGTGGCCCGCGCGGAACCAGTCGAGCAGGTCTTCGTCGGCCGCCCCGCCACGCAGGATCTCGGCCTCGGACGGGCCGGCGATGACCTCGGCAGGACCTTCCACGATGTGCCGGGCCGCCCACCGGTGGATGTACCCGGTGTGCCGCAACAGGTCTTTGGCCTGCCACGACGGGCAGGCCGGAACGGCTGCGGCCAGCCCGGTCCGGGCGGCCGCGCCAGCCATTAGCTCGCCCTGAAGGCGCAGCGCGTCTAGGTGCTCGGCGATCTTCACGTTTCCATTCTGCTCAGGCGGTCCGGGCTGGGCTTGAACATCAGTGTCCGGTTCCGGCTAGCGTGAGGACGTGCGGGCCGGGATGCTGCTTGCCGCCGGGAGGTGCTGCTCGACAGCACGGTGGCGTACCTGGCCGCCCCCGGCGAAGAATCGCAGTGCGCGCACCCGGTGGGCGCGGGCGACGCCTGCATCGTGATCGGGCTGTCCCCGCCGCGCGGCATCGCTGGCGCCGGGAGCCGACATCGACGGTGAACTGGCCGAGCAGGTGGTGGGAACGGTGGCGGCGCTGGTCGTACGAGGCCGGGCCGGGGCTGCTCTAGCTCTCGGCGCTCAAGATGTCCAGGGCGCGGGCCAGGTCGTCCGGGTACTCGCTGGTGAACGTAACCTGGCGGCCGTCGTCGGGGTGCGCGAAGCTCAGGCTGACCGCGTGCAGCCACTGCCGGGTCAGGCCGAGGTGGGCGGCCAGCACCGGGTCGGCGCCGTAGAGCAGGTCGCCTACGCACGGGTGCCGCAGGGCGGCCATGTGCACCCGGATCTGGTGGGTCCGGCCGGTTTCCAGGTGCACCGAGACCAGGCTGGCGGCCCGGAAGGCCTCCAGCGTGTCGTAGTGGGTCACGCTGGGGCGGCCGTCGCTGACGACCGCGAACCGGCCGTCGCCGGAGGACGGGTGCCGGCCGATCGGCGCGTCCACCGTGCCGCACAGCGGATCGGGATGCCCCTGGACCAGCGCGTGGTAGCGCTTGTCCACGGTGCGCTCACGGAAGGCACGCTTGAGCGCGCTGTAGGCCCGCTCGCTCTTGGCCACCACCATCACGCCGGTCGTGTTGGCGTCCAGCCGGTGCACGATGCCCTGGCGTTCGGCGGCGCCGCTGGTGGCCACCGTGTGCCCGGCCGCGATCAGGCCGCCGGTGACGGTCGGCCCGGTCCAGCCGGGCGTCGGGTGGGCGGCCACGCCCCGGGGCTTGTCGATGACCACGATGTCGTCGTCCTCGTACAGGATGACCAGGCCCTCGACCACGCGGGGGGGCTCGGCTGGCCGCGGCGCGGGCAGCGTGACCCGGAGCGGGTCCCCGGCCAGCACCCGGTCCGACTTCGACGCGGTGCGGCCGGCGAGGAGAACCAGGCCACCGGCGATCAGCTCGGCGGCGCGGGACCTGGACAGGCCGAACATCCGGGTCAGGGCGACGTCGAGCCGCTCGCCGTCCAGGCCGTCGGGCACCTCGACCTGGCGCTCGTCGGATGCGGTCATGCGGGTCCCTCCGCGGCCTTGGTGCCGTCCATCCGGATCCCGCGCAGGGCGAGCAGGACCACCAGCACGCCGGCGCAGACGATAGCCGAGTCGGCGAGGTTGAAAACCGGCCAGTCCGGCAGTTCGATCCAGTCGACCACGTGCCCCTGGAACAAGCCGGGTGCGCGGAAGATCCGGTCCAGCAGGTTCCCGGTGGCCCCGCCGAGCAGCAGGCCGAGGGTGACGGCCCAGCCGACACTGCGCAGGTTCCTGGCCGTCCGCAGGATGTAGATGATCACGCCGAGGGCGATGGCGGTGAACACGATCGTCATCGACGTGCCGATGCTGAACGCGGCCCCGCCGTTGCGGGTCAGCGTGACCGTCAGCGCCCCGCCGAGCAGCCGGATATTCGGGTGGCCCGGCATCGTGGCCACCACGATGGCCTTGGAGATGACGTCGGCCGCGATGACGAACGCGGCCACCCCGAGCAGCAGGCCGATCCGGCGCGGCCGCGCCGGCGTCCCGTTGTCCATGGTGAAGGAGCCTATCCGCGCTTTCAGCTACGCTGGGCCGGTGCCGGGATTCCAGCCGCTCCCCGCGCAGGTGGACCTGCCCGCGCTCGAGCAAGAGATACTCGCCCGCTGGCAGGAAGCGGGGATATTCGAGCGGTCGCTGAAACAGACCGCGGACGGCCCCGCGTGGGTCTTCTACGAGGGGCCGCCGACGGCCAACGGGATGCCCGGCGCGCACCACGTGGAGGCGCGCACCTTCAAGGACCTGTTCCCCCGGTTCAAGACCATGCAGGGGTACCACGTCCCGCGCAAGGGCGGCTGGGACTGCCACGGGCTGCCGGTCGAGGTCGCGGTGGAGAAGGAACTCGGCCTGACCGGCAAGCGGGACATCGAGGCGTACGGGGTGGCCGCGTTCAACGCACGCTGCCGAGAGTCGGTGCTGCGGCACGTCGACGCCTGGCTGGAGATGTCCCGGCGGATGGGTTACTGGGCCGACACCGACAACGCCTACCGGACCATGGATCCCAGCTACGTGCAGTCGGTCTGGTGGTCGCTGAAGCAGATCTACGAGCAGGGACTGCTGGTCCGGGACCACCGGATCAGCCCGTACTGCCCGCGCTGCGGCACCCCGCTCTCCGATCACGAGATGGGCCAGCCGGACGTCTACCAGACGGTCTCCGACCCGGCCGTCACGGTCCGGTTCCGGCTGCGCACGCTGCCCGAGGGCGCTCCGGCCGGGCTCGAGGGCGCCGACCTGCTGGTGTGGACGACCACGCCGTGGACGCTGGTTTCCAACACGGCGGTGGCGGTCCACCCGGACGCGACCTACGTGCTGGCCCGCCGGTCCTCCGACGGCGACCGGGTCGTCGTCGCCGAGGACCTGTTCGCCCGGGTGCTGGGCGACGGATGGCACGTGGCGACCAGGTTCAAGGGCAGTGCGCTGATCGGGGCGGGATACATAAGGCCGTTCGGCATCATAGAAATCCCGGACGCTCATGTCGTGATTCCAGGGTCATTCGTGACGACGGAGGATGGCACCGGTCTGGTCCACCTGGCGCCGGCCTTCGGCGCCGACGACATGGAGGCCTCGCGCGCGCACGGCCTGCCCGTGGTCAACCCGGTCAAGCCGGACGGTCATTTCGAAGACGGCGTCCCGCTGGTCGGCGGGGTGTTCTTCAAGGACGCCGACCAGCGGCTGATCGCCGATCTCGACGACCGGGGCCTGCTGTTCCGGTCCGAGCGGCACGTGCACAGCTATCCGCACTGCTGGCGGTGCGGCACCCTGCTGCTCTACTACGCGGTGCCGTCGTGGTACATCAGGACCACCGCGGTCAAAGACAAGCTGCTGGCCGAGAACGAGCGGACCAACTGGTACCCGGCCACGGTCAAGACCGGCCGGTACGGCGAATGGCTGCGGAACAACGTGGACTGGGCGCTGTCGCGGACCAGGTACTGGGGCACGCCGCTGCCGCTGTGGGTGTGCGCGGAGTCGCACGTGACCTGCGTCGGCTCGCTGGCCGAGCTGTCCGGGCTGGCGGTGAGGGACCTGGCCGGGCTGGACCCGCACCGGCCGTTCGTGGACGAGATCACGTTCGCGTGCCCCTCGTGCGACGGGCTGGCCCGGCGGGTGCCCGAGGTGATCGACGTCTGGTACGACTCGGGCTCGATGCCGTTCGCCCAGTTCGGCGCGCCGTGGCAGGGCGCCCCTGAGTTCGAGGCGTCGTATCCAGCCCAGTTCATCTGCGAGGCGCTGGACCAGACCAGGGGCTGGTTCTACTCGCTGATGGCCGTGGGGACGATGGTGTTCGGGCGTTCGGCCTACGAGAACGTGGTGTGCGTGGGGCTGCTCGTCGACGAGACCGGCCGCAAGATGAGCAAGCACCTGGGCAACGTGCTCGAGCCGATCCCGCTGATGAACCGGCACGGCGCCGACGCCCTGCGCTGGTTCTTCGCTGCTTCCGGCTCGCCCTGGGGGGCGCGCCGGGTGGGGCACGACGTGCTCAGCGAGATCGTCAGGAAGGTCCTGCTCACCTACTGGAACACGGCGTCCTTCCTGGTCCTGTACGCGAACGCGGGCGGCTGGACACCTGGCGAAGCGCCCGCCCAGCGCCCGCTGCTCGACCGGTGGATGCTGAGCGAACTGCACGCCGTGACCCGCGATGTCACCGGCCTGCTGGAGTCCTTCGACACGGCGTCGGCCGGGCGCCGGCTGGCGGGGTTCATCGACGACCTGTCGAACTGGTACGTGCGCCGGTCGCGGCGCCGGTTCTGGGACGGGCCGGCCACGGCCGACGGGGCGTCGGCGTTCGCCACGCTGTACGAATGCGTCAGCACGCTGACGCTGCTGCTAGCGCCGTTCGTCCCGTTCGTGACGGATTATGTCTGGGGCGTGCTGCGGCGAGCCGGGGCGCCGGAGTCCGTGCACCTGGCATCGTGGCCCGCCTTCGACCCCGCGCTGATCGATCCGGAACTGTCGGAGCAGATGGCGCTGGCCCGGCGGCTGGTCGAGCTGGGCCGCTCGGCGCGGTCGGGAGCTACGGTCCGCACCCGGCAGCCGCTCCGGCAGGCCCTGATCGGGGCGGCCGGCTTCGAGGGACTCCCCGCTGAACTGCGGTCGCTGATCACGGCGGAGCTGAACGTGGGGTCGCTGGAGGCGCTGGGCGGCGAGGCGGGGGAACTGGTCGACTACGCGGTCAAGCCGAACTTCAGGTCGCTGGGCCGACGGTTCGGAGCTGATACGCCCGCGGTGGCCTCGGCCATCGCGGCGGCCCCGGCCGCGGGCATCGCGACGGCGGTGCTGGCGGGCGGCTCGATCCAGGTCGCGGTGCCCGGCCGGCCGGGCTCGCCGGTGACGGTGGGCGCGGACGACGTGATCGTGACCCAGACGCCGCGGGCAGGCTGGGCGGTGGCCACCGACGCGGGCGAGACGGTGGCCATCGACACCAGCATCACGCCGGAACTGCGGCGGGAAGGGCTCGCCCGGGAGTTCATCCGGCTGGTCCAGGACGCCCGCAAGAACGACGGGCTGGACGTCACCGACCGGATCGCGCTGCGCTGGTCGGCCCGCGACGCCGAATTGGACGCGGCGCTGAGCGAGCACGCCGCGCTGATCACCGGCGAGGTGCTCGCGGTGGAGTACGGCCCCGACGTGGCCGCCGGGGATGCGCGCGAGCACGGCGACCCGGAGCTGGGCCTGCGGTTCTGGCTCAGGCGCGCCGGATAACTCCGGGGCCTCTCCCGGCTGGTCCGGGAGGCAGGCCCGGCAGGGGGTGCAGCCCGCGTCCTGGGCCGCGCCCACGGTCATCTTGTCGAGATCGCTGTCGCCCATGAAGCGGATGAGGATGCAGCGGGGCTTGTGGTACCTGGGGACGCCAGGGACCACGGTTACTTCCATGTCGAGCGCAGGGCCGGCGGATTCGGTCACTGTGGTGACGCCGTCGGCTGGCTCGGCTTCGCCGGCTTCTGCTGCCATAGCTGGTTCGGCTGGGGGCGTGGCGTCGTCCGCGGGCGTGGCTTCGTCGGCGGCTACGTGGTCTTCGGCGGGCGCGGAAGCGGTGTCCGGCGGGGGGGTGTTTTCGGGCGCGGAGGCGCTTTCCGCGGCGGGAGTGCTTTCGGCGGCGGGTGCGGTGTCCTCAGCGGAGGACGGCTCGGCCGGGTCTTCGACGGAAGCGGCGTCGGCCGGGACGTCAGCGCCAGGCGACGCCTCGGGCTGCGGCGCCGGCTCGCTGGCAGCCGGGGGCTGCGCACGGAAGATCATGGTCTGATCCGGCACGCGGAAGATCATGGTCTGGTCCGGGACGGAGGAATCATCATCCGGGGCGGACGGCTGATCCTGGGCGGGCGAGGATCCGGTGTCCTTGCGCTCCGCGGGCGGTGCGGCGGGTGCGGACGCCTTGGCCGCGGGTTCCTGGGCGGCGGGCTCCGGGCGGCGGGCGGCTGGGCGGCTCGTCGCGCCAGTTCCAGCCGCTGGAGGACACGGGCTGGGTTCTGGCGGGCGGTTCGGCGGGTGCGGACCAGGCCGGGCTGCTGGCGGCTGTGCCCGTGGCGACCGGTTCCGGTGTCGCGACCTGTACGGGGACGGCCGCCGTCTGCGCGGCGGGGACGGGCTGCGCGGCGGAGGCGGGCCCGTGCGCGCTGGCCGCGGTGGGGGCCGTCTCGGGTTTGCCGGTTAGCTCACGCCAGTTGACGGCCGCGCCCACGCCCAGCGCTAGCAGGGCCACGCCACTCACGCCGATCGCGATGTAGACGAGCATCAACTTGCTCGTGACTACACCGGCGACCAGCATTCCGACCGCGACGGCAACGAGAAACGCACTGAAGCGAATCACCCGCGTTGTCCCCGCTCAACAAGACCGTTGTACCTGCTGCCGTGCCTACCGGCGCTCGCGCGAGGGCGCTCCCTCGGTCGTACGGAAACCGCCGGAGTGCTGCACCACCTCGGGGACACCGTACTGACCTGAGCCCTGACCACCGCTGCGCGCACCGCTCGGCGCGAGCGCGGGAGGCGCCATCGAGGGCTGCGTACCCGATCCCATGGAGGGGAAGGTGCCGTTGTCGGTGACACCTGCCTCGAGGTCACGGAGCTGGCCTTCCAGGTAGGCCTTCAGGCGGCTGCGGTACTCGCGCTCGAACGCACGCAGGTCGTCGACCCGGCGCTCGAGTTCCTCGCGGGTCTGCACCAGCGAGCCCATGGCCTGGCGGTGCCGCTCCTGCGCGTCGCGCTCCAGGCTCTCGGCCCGGGCCCGGGCGTCGCCGGTGATCTGCTCCGCCTGGCGACGGGCCTTGGTCAGCACCTCGTCCGCCTCGCGGCGGGCGCGGCCCAGGGTCTCGTCGGCCTCGCGGCGGGCGTCGGCAATGGCCTGGTCGGCGGTCTGCTGCGCCAGGGAGAGCACGCGCGCCGCCGTGTCCATGTTGTCCTCGATGTGCGGCATCCCGCCCATCATGACCGGCTCCGGCTGCCTGCGCTCCGGCTCCATCCGCTCGGGCGGCATCATGTCTTGCTTCGGGTCCGACAGCGGAGAGCTCAGCGCGGGTACAGCCGACTTACCGCCGCGCAGGCACTCTGCCAGCTTAGCCCGGAGTTCTTCGTTCTCCTGGATCAGCCGGTCAAGCTCGGACTCGACCTCGTCGAGGAAGGCGTCAACCTCTTCCTCGTCATAGCCCGGCCTGAGCCTGGTCGTACTGAACTGCTTGTTCCGCACATCCGCGGGCGTCAGCGGCATCTCGTCTCCTCGGCGCACTTGGACCGTGTTCCTCACGACGGTACCTGAATCAAAGGCGCGGCACGACCACTTCAAGCAGGATCAGAACCACGATGAACAGAACCATGAAGCTGAGGTCCATGGCTACCATACCGAGCCGGAGGGTGGGTATGAAGCGCCTTAGAAGTTTTAGCGGCGGATCTGTAATCGTGAAGATACCCTCGGCGAGTATCAGCAGGATGCCGGTGGGTCGCCAGTCGCGAGCGAAGACCTGGACCCAGCCGAAGATCATCCTGCCGATCAGCACCACGAGGTAGATCGTCAGTACGTAAACGAGAACTTCCTTCAGGTACTGCACAGATCCACCCTGCCCCCGCCAGCGACTGCGTCACTGATCGGCGTTACGTCATCACTGCCTGCTGGCTAACTCTGGTTGAAGAAGCCGCGCTCGGCGATCCGAGCCTTGTCTTCCGCGGTCACCTCGACGTTCGCGGGAGACAGCAGGAAGACCTTATTCGTCACACGCTCGATGCTCCCGCGCAGTCCGAAGATCAGGCCCGCCGCGAAGTCGACGAGACGCTTCGCGTCGCTGTCGACCATCTCGGTCAGGTTCATGATCACCGGGGTGCCTTCGCGGAAGTGTTCACCAATGGTACGTGCTTCATTGTAGGTGCGCGGATGCAGTGTCGTGATGCGGGCGAGATCAGTCGTCTGAGACACGTGCTCGGTCCGCCACTCGGCGGCCTGATAGCCGGCGTATCCCCCGCCGAGATCGGCGTCCCGGCTCACGACGCGCGGATCAGCCTCCTCTACCGCCTCGGGCCGGTCGGCCTGCTCGTCGTAGTCCTCGTACTCACCGTAGGAGTCGTACTTGTCCTGGTAACGGTGGTCGTCCTCTACGAGGCCGAGGTAGACCGCCATCTTCCGCATGGCACTGGCCATCCTTCAGTCCTCCCAGCCTGTACCCATCTTCGCCGGCCGATCAAGCCCCACGCGAGGGACATTACCGGACGCCTGGCTTACGATCGCCGAGCAACGCCGTACCGATTCGCAGGTGTGTCGCGCCGGCTTCGACGGCGGCCTCGAGATCACCGCTCATCCCGGCCGATATCACCGTGGCGCGCGGCCGGATGGCGCGCACGGCGGACGCGCTGTCCCGGAGCCGGGCGAACGCGTCGGCGGGGGCCATGGACAACGGGGCGACCGCCATGACGCCGCCCAGGGCGAGCCCCTCCGCCGCGGCGAGCGCCTCGGCCAGGGCGGGGACGTCGCCCGGCACCGCCCCGCCGCGGGCCGGGTCGCCGTCCAGGCTCACCTCGATCAGGCACTCGATCACCCGCCCGGCGCCGCGCGCGGCGCGGCCGAGGGCATGGATCAGCCGCAGCCGGTCCACCGAGTGCACGACGCTGGCGTAACGCACCACGCTGGCAGCCTTGTTCGTCTGCAGCTGGCCGACGAAGTGCCAGGTGAGTTTCAGGTCGGCGCACTGGGCGGCCTTGGGCGCCGCCTCGGCGTCACGGTTCTCCCCCACGTCGGCCAGGCCGAGCTCGGACAGCAGCCGCACGTCGGACGCGGGCCTGGTCTTGGTCACCGCGATCAGCGTCAGCTCGCTGACATCCCTTCCGGCCGCCGCGCACGCCTTGGCCATGCGACGGCGGACGTCAGCCAGCCGCAGGGCGAGTTCGTCGCGCCGGCCGAGGTCGCTCACTTGAGGAAGTCGGGGATATCCAGGTCGTCGTCTTCCTCGAAGACGACGGGACGTCGGCGCGTGGACGCGACGTCGAAGGTCTTCCCCGTGCTCTCGGCGTGCGCGGGGCGGTAGGAAGAGGAGTCAGCCGTCTCCGCGGCCACCGCGGCTCGCTCCGGGCGGGGCGGTTCCGGGCTGGGGGCCTCATACGCCGCCGGGGCTTCCTCGGCCGGCGCTACGTCTTCCGCTACCGGGGCGCTGAGAATAGAGCCAGCCGCCGCGGCCTCGGGGGCCGCCGGATAGCCGTCAGGCGCCGCCGGGCTGGGCTCCGCGATGACCGGGGCGGGCCGCAGCACGGGCGCCGGCGCCGGAACCGGCGCGGGAGCCGGCGGCGGGGACGGAGGCGGAGGCGGCTCGGCGGGCGAGGCGAAGCTGCCGCCGGAAGAACCCGCGCCACCGCCGAAGGAGCCGCCGGAGTCGGCGCCGCTGGCGCCGCTGGCGGCGGCACGGCCAGCGGACCGGTTGTCGTCCAGGCCGGCCGCGATGACCGTCACCCGGACCTCGTCGCCGAGGGCGTCGTCGATGACGGCGCCGAAGATGATGTTCGCGTCGACCGCGGCCGAGTTGGAGACCAGCTGGGCCGCTTCGTTGATCTCGAACAGGCCGAGGTCGGAACCGCCCTGGATGGACAGCAGGACGCCGTGGGCGCCGTCGATGCTCGCCTCGAGCAGCGGGCTGGAGATGGCCATCTCGGCCGCCGCCACCGCGCGGTCGTCGCCGCGCGAGGAGCCGGTGCCCATCAGCGCCGAGCCCGCGCCGGACATGACCGACTTGACGTCGGCGAAGTCCAGGTTGATCAGTCCCGGCGTGGTGATCAGGTCGGTGATCCCCTGCACACCGGAGAGCAGCACCTGGTCCGCGGCCTTGAACGCGTCCAGGACGCTGACGTGCCGGTCCGAGATGGACAGCAGCCGGTCGTTGGGAATGACGATCAGCGTGTCGACCTCGGTGCGGAGCTTCTCGATGCCGACGTCGGCCTGCACCACGCGGCGCTTGCCCTCGAAACCGAACGGCCTGGTCACCACGCCGATGGTGAGGGCGCCGAGCGACCGCGCCACGTTCGCGACCACCGGGGCGCCGCCGGTACCCGTGCCGCCGCCCTCGCCGGCTGTGACGAAGACCATATCGGCGCCCTTGAGGACCTCCTCGATCTCCTCACGGTGGTCCTCGGCGGCCTTGCAGCCGACATCGGGGTTCGCCCCGGCACCCAGTCCCCGGGTGAGCTCGCGGCCGACATCGAGCTTGACGTCGGCGTCGCTCATGAGCAGCGCCTGCGCGTCAGTGTTGATCGCGATGAACTCGACGCCCTTGAGCCCCTCTTCGATCATGCGATTGACGGCGTTGACGCCGCCACCGCCGATTCCGACGACCTTGATAACCGCCAGATAGTTCTGCGGTGCTGCCACGAGGAGGGTACCTTTCCGCTCGTTTTACCTCAGCCGTCCCGGCAGGCGGGAGGCGTTTTTCGATACCTCCCTGAATTTGCCCCCCGGGGCAAAATCAGTCACCATCAGGTTTCACCCTCAGGTTAAGATTTAGAGTTTTTACCTTCCCTACGATTGATACGGACAGTAGGGTCGGACGGCACCCGGGTCAACTAACCACGCGCGAAGCGGTCAGCGTGTCGCGGATTGGCATGACCTGGGTTACCTGGCCAGGACAGATCCCGGCGCGCTCACATCGTAGTAGCTCATCCGGGACCGCATGAGAACGGCAAGCTCCCCCGCCTTGGCCGCGGCCCGGCCGGTGCCGCCCCATAGCACCGTCACCCGGTGCCCGGGACCGGCGAGTCCCAGGGTGACCTGATCCGGGGCGGGCGCGGTGACCGAGACGACGGAATGACGCAGCGAGGCGGGTAGCTCGGCCAGGACGGCGGCGGCCGCGGCCACGTCCGGATTACCGCGCAGCGCCGCGACGGGGACCGCGGTGAGGTAGAGCGGCAGGCCCGCGGCGCGGACGGACCAGCGCACCACCACACCGTCCCCGTCCACCAGGTCATATCCTCCGCCGGGCGCCGTCAGGACCAGCGCCGGTACCCGCTCCCGCACCACGATCACCACCCGGTCCGGCCAGGACCTGGTGACCCGCGCGCTGGCGACCTGCCCGATCATGGCGACCCGCGCCGCGGCCTGGCCGGTGTTCACCCGGATCAGCGGCGTGCCCGGCTCGACGCCGGCCACCGCGAGGACCTCGGACCGCGGCACCATGTGCGTCCCGCCGACCACCACCGAACGGACGACCAGCAGCGGCGACAGGAATACGACCCAGCCCGCGACGGCGACGACCCCGGCCGCCAGCAGCGCGAAGAACGCTATGCGCCATTCACGAGGCCGGCGGCGCCCTCGCGATCCGCGAGTCGCGTGTCCCTCATTAGCCGCAGAAGTCGGACTGTCACCAGCGGCTTCACCCGAGGAGGAAGCGTCCTCGGAGATGATGCCGCTGGGTCCGGTCACTCTCTGGGACCTCGCAAGATCTCGACCAGCCGCGGCCCGAGGGCGGTGATGTCCCCGGCTCCCATGGTCAGCACCAGGTCGCCGGGCTCGGCGATCGCGTCGATCAGCGCGGCGGCCCGGGCCGGGTCCGGCACGAAGCTGGCGCGTCCGCCGGGGACGGCGTCCACGATGAGCTGGCCGCTGACGCCGGGCTCGGGATCCTCCCGGGCCGCGTACACGTCGAGCACGATGGCCTCGTCGGCCAGGCCGAGCGCGGCGCCGAACTCGGCCGCGAAGATCCTGGTCCGGCTGAACAGGTGCGGCTGGAAGATCGCGATGACCCGGCCCTTGCCGGCCCCTTCGGTGACATCCCTGGCCGCGCGCAGGTCGGCGGCGACCTCGGTGGGATGGTGCGCGTAGCTGTCGAGCACCCGGACCCCGCGGGCCTCGCCCTTGAGCTCCAGCCGGCGCTGCGCGCCCCGGTAGCCGGCGATGGCCGCGGCCACCCGCGGCGGCGCGAAGCCGAGCTCGACGGCGGCGGCGAAGGCGGCGGTGGCGTTCAGGGCATTGTGGTGACCCGGCACGTCCACCGTCATCTGGGCCAGGATCTCGCCGAACGGGCTGTGGTCAGCCGCCACGGTGAAGCTGACCGTCATCCCGCGGGACGCCACGTCGAGCAGGTGGTAGTCGGCCCGCGCGGACTCGCCGTACCGGCGGACGCGGGCGGGATCGAGGTGGTCCGCGACCGCCTCCGCGCCCGGGTCGTCCGCGCAGGTCAGCACCATGCCGCCGACCTGCTGGCCGAACGCGGCGAACGCGGCCTGGATGTCCGCCAGGCTCCCGTAGTTGTCCAGGTGGTCGGCCTCGACGTTGGTGATGACCGCCATGTCGGGAGAGAGCAGCAGGAACGAGGAATCGCTTTCGTCCGCCTCGGCAACGAAGTCCAGGCCGGCCCCGTCCTCCGCGCCGAGCCCCGTCTCGGTGAGGATCCCGCCGATGACGTAGCCCGGGTCGGCGCCGCATTCCCTCAGCACCGTGGTGAGCATGGAGGTGGTGGTGGTCTTGCCGTGCGTTCCCGCGACCGCGATCACCCGGCGCCCGGCCATGACCGAGGCCAGCGCCGCCGCCCGGTGCAGGATCCGGAGCCCGCGCCGGGTGGCCTCGGCCAGCTCGGGGTTGTCCGGCCGGATGGCGCTCGACACCACCAGGGTGTCGCCGGGACCGAGGGAACCCAGGTTGCCCGCCGCGTGCCCGATGTACACGCTGGCGCCGAGCGCCCGCAGCTCACCGAGCAGCGCCGAGTCCCGCGCGTCGCTGCCCGCGACGCTGATGCCCCGGGCCAGCATGATCCGCGCGATGCCCGACATGCCCGCCCCGCCGAGGCCGGCGAAGTGCACCCGGCCGAGCCGGGCCGCGGGTACCGGCGGCTCACCCGGCGTGATCAGGCTACTGCGCATCTGAGTGGTTTTCGTTCAGGATGTCGATGACCGCCTCGGCCAGCCAGCGGTCCGCGTCACCGCGCCCGAGCGACGCGGCCGCCTCCGACATGTCCGCAACCTGGTCGATGTTGACCAGCACGGGCAGCAGGGTGTCGCGGATCCATCCGGGGGTCAGGTCGGCGTCGGTCACCAGCATGCCGCCGCCCCGCTGCACGATCGGCAGCGCGTTCAGCCGCTGCTCGCCGTTGCCGATAGGGAGCGGTACGTAGGCGGCGGGCAGTCCGACGGCGGTGAGCTCGGCGCAGGTCATCGCGCCGGCCCGGCACAGCGCGAAGTCCGCCGCGGCGTAGGCGAGGTCCATCCGGTCAATGTAGGGGGTCGCCACGTAGGGCACGCCGGTTGACGTGACGGGCGCGTCGTGGCCATTGCGCGGGCCGATGATGTGGAGCACCTGGACGCCCGCGGCGCGGAGCGAGTCCGCGGCCCCGAACACCGCGGTGTTCAGCGACCGCGCTCCCTGCGAGCCCCCGGTCACCAGGAGCACGGGCATGTCGGGCCGCAGCCCGAAGTGCGCGCGGGCCTTGTCACCGAGCCCCAGCCGGTCCAGCTCGGCGATCTCCCGCCTGATCGGGATGCCGAGGTACTTGCCGTTCCTCAGCACGGTATCGGGGTGGCCGGTGAAGACGTGCGTGGTGAACCTGGCACCGAGCCGGTTGGCCAGGCCCGGCTTGGGATTGGCCTCGTGCACCACGATCGGGACCCGGCGCCGCCGGGCCGCCAGGTAGGCGGGCGTCGCGACGTACCCGCCGAAGCCGACGAGCACCTGCGCCCGGGTCCGGTCGAGCGCGGTGGCGGCGGCGTTGACGGCGCCAGCCAGCCGGCCGGGCACCGTGAGCAGCTTGGGTGTCACCGACCTCGGCATCGGCACGGCGGGGATGAGCTCAAGCGGGTACCCGCGGAGCGGGATCAGCCTGGTTTCCAGGCCGCGCTCGGTGCCCAGGCAGGTCACCTCGGTGCCAGGGTCGATCCGGCGCAAGGCGTCGGCCAGCGCCAGCGCTGGTTCGATATGCCCGGCGGACCCGCCGCCGGCAAGCAGTACCCTCATGACTCGTCCCGCTCTACTGGCGCCGCTCTTTTAATCTTCGGCGCTTTGACAGACCGAGCCAGCTTAGAACGCGCAGCGGCCAGCCGGGGCCACGTGCGGCCAAAGCCTCGCGGGCGCCGGGCTCCAGCCGGGCGAACGACATGAGCATGCCCAGCCCGATCAGCGTCACCAGCAAGGATGACAGCCCGGCCGAGACGAGCGGCAGCGGCACCCCGGTGATGGGCAAGACGCCGATGACCGCGCCGATATTGACCGTGGCCTGCATGACGATCCAGGCGGTGATGGCGGCCGCGGCCAGGCGGCAGAAGACGTCCGGCACGCGCCGGGCGATCCGCAGCCCGGCGAAGGCCAGGCCGCCGTACAGCAGCGTCACGCACAACGTCCCGACCAGGCCGAGTTCCTCGCCGATGATGGCGAAGATGAAGTCGCTGGTGGATTCCGGTACGTAGCCCCACTTCTCCCCGCTGGCGCCCAGGCCGACGCCGAAGATGCCGCCCGAGGAGAGGGCGTACTTCCCGTGGATGCCCTGCCAGTTCGCCCCGGTGACGCCGCCCTGCGGGTTGAGGTAGCCGGTGAGGCGCTCGAACCGGTACTTGGCCGAGACGATCATGAGAACCATGGCCAGGGCCATCAGGATCAGCAGGCCGCTGTAGATCCGCCCGGGGGTGCCGATGACCCACAGCAGCGCGAGGAAGACGACCAGCAGGATGAACGTGGTGCCGAGGTCGTCGCCGGTCATCACGAGCAGGCAGAGCAGGCCAGCGCCTGGCATGAGCGGCACCAGGATGTGCCGCCAGTCGCCCAGCTGGCCGAGCTTCTCCTTGCGGGCCAGCAGGTCGGCGCCCCAGATCACCAGGGCGATCTTGGCGATCTCCGACGGCTGGACCTGCTGGCCGCCGATGTTGATCCAGCGCGACGCGCCGTTCTGCGAGACGCCGACGCCGTGGATGAGGGTCAGGCAGAGCCCGACCACCGCGACCGCGAGCAGCGGGTAGGCCAGGGCCCGGAACAACCGGGGGGACGAACGCGCCGCCACCCACATCAGCGGCAGGCCGACAGCGGCGCCCAGGAGCTGCTTCTTGAAGTCGGAGTACGGGCTGAGCCCGGCGGCCAGGTCGGCCACCGAGCCGGTCGACTGCACCATGACCAGGCCGAGCCCGAGCAGCAAGATGGTGATGCCGAGCACCAGGTAGTAGGACGTGAGCGGCCGGTCGAGCAGTGCCCGCCAGACGCCGATCTTGCCCCTGATGTCCCGCACGCCGACCAGGCCGGGCAGGCGCACCGCTTCCGGTTCGGGCAGATCGAGGTCCGCGAGCTCCTGCTGCATGACCCAAGTCTGTTGGCCGGGCCGCGACAAGACCGGGACATCCGGCGCGTGTCGCCCAGATTCCGGGGGGAGATGAAGCAGCCCCTGGCATCTGGCATGATGTATACCAATGAGCAAGTCAGAATCCACCCGCTTCCCGGTGACGGTTACCCGGCTTCCCGTGACCCGCTGCGACGTGTGCGGGCGCACCCTGGCCTACCGCCCCGGGCAGGCCAGCGCGGTGCTGACGCAGCACTACAGCCGGATGCACCCGGAAGCCCTCGCCGGCACGCGGGACAGCGCCCGCTAGCGGGGCCCGCCGGCGCCCGGACCAGCCCGGGCCGCCGCGATGCGGCGTCCGCCGGCCCCGGTTCGAAGCAGGCCAACGCGTCGGGCAGTCTGGGATCATGGCAGAAACGCTGACGATAATGGCCGTACACGCGCATCCCGACGACGAGGCGTCGAGCACGGGGGGCGTGCTGGCCACCTACGCCGCCCAGGGCATCAGGACTGTGGTCGTGACGTGTACCAATGGTGAGTTCGGGGACGCGCCGGGCGGGGTCAAGCCCGGGCAGAACGGACATGACGAGAAGGCGGTAGCCCGGCAGCGCCTGGCCGAGCTCCGCGAGTCCTGCGCGATCTTGGGCGTATCCGATCTGGAGCTCCTCGGGTATCACGACTCCGGCATGCCGGAATGGGACTACAAGGACCGCCCGGACGCCTTCTGCAACATCCCCGAGGGGGACGTGGCGGCGCGGATCTCGCACCTGATCGACCGGTACCGCCCGCAGGTGCTGGTCACCTACGACGACCAGGGGCCGTATCAGCATCCCGATCACGTGCACGCGAGCCGTTGCGCGCAGGCGGCGTTCGCAGCCAGCGCCAGCACGGGCAGCGGGAGCGTGGCCAAGCTCTACCTCAGCGCGATGCGCGGCAGCGACTGGCGCAAGATCTGGGAGGCGCTGCGCGAACTCGGCGCCGAGGTGCCGGACTTCGAGGACATGGATCCGGAGGGGCAGCAGCGCGGGCTGGAATCCGAGCAGCGCATCACCACCACCGTCGATATCCGGGCGATGCTCCCCCGCAAGCGCGAGGCCCTGTTCGCGCACGGCAGCCAGATCGGCGGCGAGTCGTGGTTCAGCAAGATCCCGCAGGACGTGGCCGAGGCCACCTTCGGCCGCGAGAGCTTCATCCGGGCCAGCGACACCACCGGGGCGCCACTGCCCGAGGATGACCTGTTCGCCGGGCTGCGGCCATGACCGCCGACTCCTACGCCGACGCGGCCGGGCTGGTCGAGCGGTCCGCCGCGGCCTACGCGGGCGCCGTGCCGGTCACGCCGGAAGACGACGGGTACTTCGGCCCCGCCAGCGTGACCTGGCGGGTCAGCGCCGACCTGTCCGCACCGGTCGCGGGCCTGCGCTCGCTGCTGATGCAGGCGCTGCACCCGCTGGCCATGGCCGGCGTCGACCAGCACAGTGACTGGCGGACCGATCCGGTCGGCCGGCTGGCGGCGACCTCCGCCTACGAGGTCACCGTCACGTTCGGGGACCGGGCCAGCGCCCAGCGGGTCGCGCAGCGGGTGCGGGCCATTCACGAGCACGTTCGCGGCGTGGACACGGTCACCGGCCTGCCGTATCAGGCGGGCGATCCGGCGCTGCTGCTGTGGGTGCACGCCGCCCTGGTGGACTCGGCCCTGGCCGCCGGCGCCCTGTTCGGCACGCCGCTGACGGACGCCGACGCCGACGCCTACGTGGCGGAGATGGCGGTCGCGGCCGAGCTGCTCGGGGTGCCGGGTGAGATCATCCCGGACAGTGTGGCCGCCCTCGGGCGGTACATCGACGGCGTCCGGCCGGACCTGCGCCTCACGCCCGCGGCGGCGGAATCGATGGGGTACCTCCTCGACCCGCCCGGGCTGGACGAGGACATCGCCGAGCTGTGGCAGGACGTCAGGGACGCCGCGGTGGGGTCGCTGCCGGGCTGGGCCGTCCACCTGTACGGCTACCCCAGCCGGCCCCGCTGACCGAGACGCGGCGGACCGAGATCCGCCAGGCCCTCGGCGTGCTCGACGCGGTCTTCCTGGGTGAGTCCGGCGTCCTGGAGGCCCGGCAGCGGATCGCGGTGCGGATGCGCGCGGCGGCCCGGTCATGAAGGCGCCGGCCGGAGAGGCACTGGCGTGAAGACGAGGCACCTGGCCGCCGCCGCGGGCATCGGCGGCGTGTCGATCGCGGCGCTGATGCTGCTGCGCGGCCGGACGCGGCCGGGCGGGCGGGCGGTGCGGGCCCGGCGGACGCGGCGCGGAAGCCTGCGGCTCGAGCGGGGGATGACAGCGGTACGGCTGGCCGCGCGCGGGGGTGCGCGCTACGCGGCCAGCGCGCCCCGGCTGTTCGCCAGCGCGGGCGAGCACCGGCAGGCGCTGCGCAACGACCTAGCGCTGCAGACCGCCGAGGACGTCGCGGTGACCCTGGGGACGATGAAGGGCGTGCTGATGAAGCTGGGGCAGATGGCCAGCTACGTCGATGACGGCCTGTCCCCCGCCGCCCGCCGGACGCTGAGCCGGCTCCAGGACAGCGTGCCGCCGATGAGCCCGGAGCTGGCCGCTCAGGTCATCGCGGAGGAGCTGGGCCGGCCGCCGGAGCAGGTGTTCGCCACCTGGGATCCTGATCCCATCGCGGCCGCGTCGATCGGCCAGGTACACCGCGCGATCACCCACGACGGCCGGGCCGTCGCGGTCAAGGTGCAGTACCCGGGCATCGCCGAGACCATCGAGGCCGACCTGGGCAACGTGGCCCTGCTGCGCCGGATGCTGAAGATCACCGCGCCTATGCAGGACGTCGACGCTCTCCTGGCCGAGCTGCGGGAACGCGTGACCGAGGAGCTCGATTACCGGCGGGAGGCCCGGAACCAGCAGATGTTCGCCCGCTACTACGCGGGCCACCCGACTATCGGTGTGCCTGACATCGTGCCCGAGCTGTCCACCCGGCGGGTGGTGACCAGCGAGCTGGCCGACGGCGCGCGGTTCGCCGAGCTGGCCGGCTGGTCGCAGGCCGAGCGGGACCTGGCCGCCGAGACCATTTACCGCTTCGTGTTCCGGAGCCTGTACGAGGCGCATGCCTTCAACGGCGACCCGCACCCGGGCAACTACCTGTTCCACGGGGGCGGCCGGGTCACGTTCCTGGACTTCGGCCTGGTCAAGTACTTCACCGAAGAGGAACTCCAGCCGCTGGTGGCGATGGTCAGGCACCTGTGCGTCGACGATGACCCGGAGACCTTCCGGCGGGCCATGGAGGAAGCGGGGTTCCTGATGCCGGGCGCCCCGCTGCCTACCGACATGATCGTCGAGCACATGGCGGTGTTCTACGACACGGTCCGGGAGCGGGGACCACGGACCATGACGGGAGCCTACGCCACCGCCGTGACCAGGCGTTTCTTCGATTTCCGGAGCCCGCTGGCCGCGTACGTGCAGATTCCCAGGTCCTACGTCATCCTGCAGCGCATCAACCTCGGCCTGTTCGCGCTGCTCGGCGAGCTGTCCGCGACCGCGGACTGGCGGGGCATCGCCGAGGAGATCTGGCCCTTCGTCCAGGGGCCCCCGACCACTGAAATGGGAGAGGCCGAGGCCGGGTGGCGCGCCGCCAGAAGCGGGGCGGGCCACCCGGGCCGTCCGGTCGGGTTACTGCTTGGCAAACGGTAGCGGCGGGTTGCTGAACTGCGGGATCAGGTTGAACGGCCGCAGGTAGACCGCCGGGCGGTAGCTGATGAAGGCGGGCGCGGCCGGGACGGCCTTGCCGCCGCTGGAGAAGATGTTGAGGCCGGGGCCGAGCGCCGTGGCCGCGGCGTTCAGGCCGGCCGGGCTGGGCACGTTCCACTGCCCGGTGGACAGGCGGTTCTCCAGCGTCTGGACGGCGGTGACCGTCTCGGCCGGGGTGAACGCGCAGTGGCCGGCCCGGCTCACGAAGACCTGGCGGAGCAGGGCGCTCTTGTGGGCCCGCTTGACGGCGCTGGCGTAAGCCTGCTCGTTCTCCGGGACGACCAGCCCGTCCCCGGTGGTGTGCATGGTGAGCACCGGGACCGAGATGCCGCCGTTGAAGGAGATGTTCTTGATCAGGTAGGCCTCGGCGTTCGGGTTGGCCTTGATCCGCTTGCCGGCCTGCAGCGTCAGCACGTCGCGGCCGAGGCTGAGCCCGGCCGACTGATACAGCGCCGTGACCTCCTTGAGGTCGGCCGACTTGGCTAGGTCGTTGACGTAGTTCACGCCGGTGTTCCAGGACGGGTTACCGCCCGCCCGGGCCTCGAGCTCGGCGCGGAAGGCGAAGATGAACGGGAAGGTGACCTGGGTGTCCCAGAGGAACTGGTTGGCTTCCTGGGTCGCGTAATCGGTGGACGCGGGCTCGGGCGACAGCGGGGTGAACCAGCCGGGGGTGTCGGCCAGCGCCGCGACCAGGGCGAGCCGGGCCCGGCCCTGCGGGGTCTGCTGCGCCTTCTGGACCGCGGCCTCGGCGCCCTGGAGGTTGGCCGTGGGGTTGCTGATGTTGACGACCTGGATCGAGGGGTCGATCAGCTGCTGGAACGCGTACGCCCCGTCCAGCGCGGTGTTCCAGGTGGCCACGCCGCCGGACAGCACGCCGCACATGGGCAGCGCCGCGTCGAACCGCTTCGGGTAGTCCTGGATCAGGCCGGCGGTGATGATGCCGCCCAGCGAGTGCCCCCAGGCGACCGTGGTCTGGGGCTTGCCGTACCGGGTGCCGAAGCTGTTCAGCGTGTTGACCTGGTCCGGCAGCGCGTCGGCGATGGCCCAGCCGGTGGAGGCGTAGGACGAGCCGGCCAGTGCGTAGCCGTGGGACAGCATCCAGGCGGCGGTCACCGGGTCGCCCGCGTCCTGCGCCGGGTTGGCCGCGCCGGGCGTGACGTAACCGTGGCTGTAGAGGTACAGGGTCCCGTTCCAGGCGCCCGCCGGGCACTGGATCGTGTAGGTCGCCCCGTCGGCCAGCTTCCCGTTGACCGTGCTAACGCTGCCTGACCCGCCGCACGTCGACGCCGCGGAGGCGGTGCCCGTCGTGCCCGCGGTGACCCCGCCGACGGCTAGGCCCGCGGTCAGCACCAGGCCGGCAATTCTCTTCAGACGCACCATTAGCCCCTCGCTCCACAGGCCCCGCCTTCTGGTCGGAAGGTAACTTACCGGCAGGCCGGGCGAACCGGCACATGACGCTTCAAGTTGTCTGAAATAAGACGGAAACTTCGCTGAATCGCGTCCTTGGCGGAGGCGCTCTCCTCTTTACCGCGCGGGCTACTTGCGGTATGGGGCCCGAAGCCGGGCAGCCTCGTCCGGCGGCAGGCGGCGCACGGCGAGCATCGGGGGCCGGGCTGGTCACCGGGCCACGGTGGCGCAGGCATAATTCGGAAGAGGAGACGGACGGGAGGTGCCATGCCGCGGCAGAACCGCGTGACCCCGTACGGCGAACTGGTGGCCGTGCCCGATCGCGGCCTGTTCTGGGGTAACCGCGGGCCGCTGCTCGACCGTGCGGGCCGGCTGGCCCGCTACGCCCGCGGCCAGGCCTGGGCCACCTGCGTGCTCTCGTTCAAGGGACGGCGCCGGCAGCAGTGGACGCCGGGGCGGCTGACCGAGCTGTACTTCCTCGACGAGGCCACCGCGCTGGCCGCCGGGCACCGGCCGTGCGGGGAGTGCCGCTACCGCGATTACCAGGCGTTCAAGCGCGCCTGGGCCCGCGGCGTCTCGCCTGGCGGCGAAGTGCCCGGCGCACCGGAGATCGATGCGCGGATGCACGCCAGCCGCCTCGTCCGCCCGGGCGTGCGGCGCACCTACCAGGCGCCGCTGGCCGGGCTCCCGGCCGGGACCATGGTGGACATCGGCGGCGATCCCTGGCTGGTGCGCGACGGCGGGCTGCTGGCCTGGACGCCGGGCGGCTACCGCGAGCGGCTCGCCGAGCTCCCCGGCGACCCGGTGACCGTGATCACCCCGCAGGTCACCGTGGCCGTGCTCGCGGCCGGGTACCAGCCGGTCATCCACCCGAGCGCGGAGCCGGGCAGCCCGCAGGAAGCCGGCGCGGGCCAGGCGGCCCGCGGGAGCCAGGCGGCCCGCGCGAGCTAGCCGAACCAGCCGGGCACGTCGAGCCGGAACGTCTCGGCCGGCACCATCGTCCGCAGGGCGCCTTCCACCTCGGCCAGCCGGTCCGCGCCGAGGGTGTCCGCCCACCGGGACCGGATGTCGTTGAAGATCATCGCGGACAGGGCCAGCACCGCGACGCCGCTCGGGGTCAGCCGGGCGAGCTTGCGCCGGCGGTCGGCGTCGTCGCCGGACCGGCGCACGTAGCCGAGCTCCTCCAGGCGGTCGATCGTCTTGCCCGCGGCCTGCTTGGAGACACCGAGCCTGCGGCCGGCCTCGGTCGCCGTGGCACCACCCAGGCCGATCGCCTGCAACGCGAAGCCGTGCGCCGGGCGCAGGTCGGGGTGACCGCGCCGGGCCAGCTCGGCGTGGAGCTCGTCGATGATCGACCGGAACCCGCCGAACAGGAGCAGCGGCAGCTCGAAGCCGGGAACGTCATTTGACATAGATCGACAACCTTGTTTACTGTTTTAGACAACCTAGTTGTCCATCTTATCCGAGGAAGAGATCATCATGTCCGTCTTCACTGAGCACAGCATCGAATCCGCGCCTCCGGCCGCGCGCCGGCTCATGACCGCGACCCAGGCTCACCTCGGCTACCTTCCGGCCGCCATGGCCCGGATGGCAGGCTCGCCGCAGCTGCTCGAGGGCTTCATGAAGCTCACCGCGATCTTCGACAGCACCACGCTCGACCCGGTGGCCCGCGAGGTGCTGGTCATGACCATCGCCACCAGGAACGGCTGCCATATCTGCGTGGCCATGCACACGGCCGCGCTGACCGCCCTCGGCGCCGGACCCGAGCTCATCGCGGCCTTGCGCGACTCGGAACCGCTGGCGGACCAGCGCCTCGACGCGGTCCGGATCTTTACCCGGCGGGTCCTGGACACCGCGGGCGACGTGGGCGAAGCGGCCCTGCGGGACTTCCTGGCCTGCGGTTACACCCGCCAGAACGCGCTCGAGATCGTGCTCGGGATCGGCACCTACACGATGTCCACCCTGGCCAACCGGCTCACCGGCGCCCCCGTCGACGACCAGCTGGCCGCCCACGCCTGGCACCCTGAGCCGGCCGAGGCTGCTCGGCCCGGCGGGCGGAGGGGGCGAGGATATCGTGCAGCATGGCCGGAAACGAAGGAGCCGGGCGGGTGGCCTGGCGGCCGCTCGCGGCGGGCGATCAGGACGAGTTCCTCACGCTGGCCCGGGCCAGCGCGGAGCTGCACTACCCGTGGTACACGATGCCGGCGACGCCGGAGGAGTTCCGGGCGTACCTGGGCCGGTACGCCCAGCCGGCCACCGAGGGGTTCCTGATCTGCCTGCGCGACGGCGGCGCGATGGCGGGCATGGTCACCGTCGACTCGATCATCCGGGGGCGCTTCCAGTCGGCCAGCGTGAGCTACGGGGCGTTCGCGCCCGCGGCCGGGCGCGGCTACATGTCCGAGGGCCTGGCCCTGGTCATCGAGCACGCGTTCACCGAACTGCGGCTGCACCGGCTCGAGGCCAACATCCAGCCCGCCAACCAGGCCTCGCTGCGGCTGGCTCAGCGGGCCGGGTTCCGCCGGGAGGGCTACGCCCCCGCCATGCTGTTCATCGACGGCGCCTGGCGCGACCACGAGCGCTGGGCGATAACCCGCGAGATGACCGACCTTCCCCCGGTCCCCCCGCACCCCACCCAGCCCGCCAGGTAGACGGGGTCAGCCCACGTAGAAGATGCCCAGGCCCAGGGCCACGCAGATGCCCGCGATGATCCAGAAGCGGACCACGATGGTGGTCTCGGCCCAGCCGGCCAGCTCGAAATGGTGCTGCAGCGGGGCCATCCGGAACACCCGCTTGCCGGTCAGCTTGAACGAGCCCACCTGGATCACCACCGACAGCGTGATGAGGACGAACAGGCCGCCGAGCAGGAAGAGCAGCAGCTCGGTCCGGGTGGTGATGGCCAGCCCGGCGATGGCGCCGCCGAGGGCCAGCGACCCGGTGTCGCCCATGAAGATCTTGGCGGGCGGCGCGTTCCACCACAGGAAGCCGGCGCAGGCGCCCATCACGGTGGCGGCCACGATGGCCAGGTCCTGCGGATCCCGGACGTCGTAGCACGCCTGGGCCAGGTAGACCGTGCAGTCGTTCCGCAGCTGCCAGATCCCGATGATCATGTAGGCGGCGAGCACCAGGATGGCCGCGCCGGTGGCCAGGCCGTCCAGGCCGTCGGTGAGGTTCACGCCGTTCGAGGTCCCGGCCACCATGAGGATGACCCAGACCACGAAGAGGACCGGGCCGACGGAGATGCCGAAGTCCGCGTAGAAGGACAGGTGGGTGGACGCGGGGGTGAGGTCGTAGCCGTCCGGGAACCTGATCGCCAGGAGCGCGAACACCCCGCCCACCACGGCCTGCCCGGCCAGCTTGGCCCCGCTGCGCAGGCCCAGGCTGCGCTGCATGTACAGCTTGATGAAGTCGTCCGCGAACCCGACCAGGCCGAGCCCGGTCATCAGGAACAGCACGAGCAGCCCGGACGCCGACATGGCGTTGCCGGTGACCAGGTGGCCGATCAGGTACCCGGTCAGCGACGCGATGATGATCACGGTGCCGCCCATGGTGGGCGTGCCCCGCTTGGACAGGTGACCGGCCGGGCCGTCCGACCTGATCTCCTGGCCGTAGCCACGCCGGCTGAACGTCTTGATCGCCAGCGGGGTGCCGAACAGCGCGATGAACATCGACACGGCCGCGGACAGCAGGACGGTCTTCACTAGCCGGCCTCCCCCAGGAGAGCGGCGGCGACGCCTTCCAGGCGCGCCGCACGGGATGCCTTTACCAGTACGACGTCCGAGGGCTTGAGCCGGTTCGCAAGCAATCCGAGGGCCGCCGCGCCGTCCGGCACCGCGTGCGCCTCGCCGGTCCACGCGGTTACCCGGCGCGCGCCGTCCAGCAGCGGCGCGGCCTCCTCGCCCACCGCGATCAGCCCGGCCACGCCGGAAAGCCGGGCCGCGTACTCGCCGATGTCCTCGTGGCTGGCCCGCGAGGTGCCGCCGAGCTCGGCCATGTGGCCGAGGACGGCGAAGCCCCGGCCGCCGCCCTGGGTCAGGTGCGCCAGGGCGTCGAGCGCGGCCCGGACGGACTCCGGGTTCGCGTTGTAGGCGTCGTTGATGACCGTTACCCCATCCCCCCGCTGGTGGACTTCCATCCGCCACCGGCTGCGCGCGACCGCGGTACGGAGCCCGTCCGCGATGCCGTCCAGGTCCAGCCCGAGCTCGCGGGCCAGGGCCGCGGCGGCCAGGGCGTTCGGCACGTTATGCGCCCCGTGCAGCCGCAGGGTTACCGGCGCGGAACCTTCGGGCGTCAGCAGGGTGAAGCTCGGTCGCCCCTGGTCGTCGAGCCGGATACCGGCGGCCCGGATCAGCGGGCGAGGGGACCGGCCCGGCTCGAGGCCGAAGGTGACCACCCGGGCCGGCGTCCGGTCCGCCATGGCCAGGACGCGCGGGTCGTCGGCGTTCAAGATGGCCACGCCGTCGGCGGGCAGCGCCTCGGGCAGCTCGCCCTTGGCCCGCGCCACCTGGTCCAGGCCGCCGAACTCGCCCGCGTGGGCGTGGCCCACGTTCAGCACCACGCCGTAGCGGGGCGGCGCGACGCGGCACAGGTACGCGATGTGGCCGATCCCGCGGGCGGACAGCTCGAGCACCAGGTACCTGGTCGAGGCGTCCGCGCGGAGCACGGTCAGCGGGTGGCCGAACTCGTTGTTGAACGAGCCGGCCGGGGCGATGACCGGGCCCAGCCGCTCCACCAGCTGGGCGGCCAGGTCCTTGGTCGAGGTCTTGCCGGACGAGCCGGTGAGGCCGGCGATCCGGGCCGCGGGCAGCGCGTCCACCACCGACCTGGCCAGCGCCGCCAGCGCGGCCGGCACGTCGGCGACCAGCACCGAGGGCACCGGGACGGGCCGGGTGGCCAGCACCGCGACCGCGCCCGCGGCCACCGCGGCGGCAGCGAAGTCGTGTCCGTCGGACCGCTCCCCGGCGACCGCGGCGAACAGCCCGCCGGGGCCGGCCCGGCGGGAGTCGATGACGACCTCGCCGGTGACGACGGCCTGCGGGTCGCCGTGGGCCAGCTCGCCGCCGGTCACCTGCGCGATCCGCGCCAGCGACAGCGGTATCACCGGGTCACCGTCCACGAGTCCCGGCTCTTGGCCTGCCGCTCCAGCGCCTCGGCGGTGACCTGGCGGTCGTCGAACGGCAGCACCGAGCCGGCCACGTACTGGCCGGTCTCGTGGCCCTTGCCCGCCACCACCACCACGTCGCCGGGCACGGCCAGCGCGACCGCCCGCTCGATGGCCGCGGCCCGGTCCGGCTCGACGATGATCCGGCCGCGTTCGCCCCGCGGCACGCTCAGCACGCCCCCCAGCATCGCGGCGAGGATGCCCAGCGGGTCTTCCGAGCGCGGGTTGTCGCTGGTGAGGATGGCCACGTCCGCGAGCGACGCGGCGGCCGCGCCCATCATCGGGCGCTTGGCCTTGTCCCGGTCGCCGCCGCAGCCGAGCACGATGATCAGGTTTCCCTGGGTGACCGGCCGGAGCGAGCGGAGCACCGCCTCCACCGCGCCCGGCTTGTGCGAGTAGTCGACGAACGCGGTCACCCCGAGCCCGGCCGCGGGCACCCGCTCGAGGCGGCCCGGCACGCCCGGGCAGGCGGCCACCCCGGCCACCGCGTCCTCCAGCCTGATACCCGCCTCGACCAGCGCGACCAGCGCACCGAGCGCGTTGGCGACGTTGAACACGCCGGCCAGCCCGACCGACACGTCCGCCTCGATGCCGCCCGGCCCGATCAGCCGGAAGGTGCTGCCGTCGGCGCCGGACCTGACGTCGGCCGCGCGCCAGTCCGCGTCGGCGCGGCCCGACGGCGAGAACGTGGTCACCGGGACGGGCGCGTCGGCGGCCAGCCGGCGCCCGTACTTGTCGTCGATGTTGACCACGCCCAGCACCGGCGGCATGAAGAGCGACGCCTTGGCCCGGAAGTAGTCCTCCATGTCGGTGTGGAAATCCAGGTGGTCCTGCGACAGGTTGGTGAAGACGGCCACGTCGAAGGCCGTGCCCCCGACCCGGCCCAGGGCCAGCGAGTGGCTCGACACCTCCATCGCGGCCGCGGTCACCCCGCGTTCGGCCATCACCGCGAACAGTGCCTGCAGGTCGGGTGCTTCCGGCGTGGTCAGCGAGCTGGCCAGCCGCTCCGGCCCGACCCGGAGCTCGACCCCGCCGATCAGGCCGGTCTTGTGCCCGGCGGTGCGCAGCCCGGACTCGATCAGGTAGGTGCTCGTGGTCTTGCCGCTGGTGCCCGTGACGCCGATGAGGCGCAGCCGGGCCGACGGGTCGCCGTACACCCAGCAGGCGATCTCGCCCAGCCGGGCGCGCGGGTCGGCCAGCACGAAGACGGGCACGCCGCTGGCCACCGCCCGGGCCCGTCCGTCCGGATCGGTCAGCACCGCGACCGCGCCGGACGCCACCGCGTCGGCGCAGAACGCCGCCCCGTGCACGCGCGCCCCGGGCAGCGCGACGTAGAGGTCACCGGGCTCCACCGACCGTGAGTCGAGGGTTATGCCGGAGAGGGAACCGAGCTCGTTCGGCCCGAATGAGCCTGCGGAGACCAGCCGGACGCCGAGCAGCGTGCTGAGCGCGGACAGCGGCCGGTTCAGCCGGGTCGCGGGTCGGATCGCCACGGGGTGAGGGTACCTCCATCACGGCGCGTTCAGGCGCACCTTTGCCGGGGTCGCACCGTCCGGCGGTATCCGCAGCGTGGCGAGCGCGTCCTTCATGACCTGATAGAAGACAGGACCGGCGACGACGGCGCCGAAGTGACCGCCCTTGCGCGGGTTCTGCACGTTGACCGCGACCACGAGCTGCGGCTTGTCGCCGGGGGCGATGCCGATCCAGCTCGATCCGTAGACGCACAGGGCGCATTTTCCGTTGGACTCCTGGGAGGTCCCGGTCTTGGCCGCGATCGCGTAGCCGGGGATGACCCCCCACGGCTGGTCGCCCGCCGCGTCGACGCCCGGCACCTGCTCCAGGATGTTCAGCAGCTCACGCGCCGTCTGCGGCTGGATGACCCGGTGCGACGCCTGCGCTGTGGCCGCGGTGTAGGTCCCGGCCGAGTTGGTGGTGCCCTGGACCAGGGTGGGCGTCACCTTGACGCCGCCGTTGGCGATCGTCGCGTAGACCTCGGCCATCTGCAGCGCGGTCGCGGCCACGCCCTGCCCGTAGGACAGCGTGTACCGGGTGTCGCCGTACCACTGCGACACCGGCGGCAGGTCGCCGTCGATCTCGTTCGGCAGGCCGATGCCGGTCGCCTGGCCGAGGCCGAACGCCCGCAGGTAGTTGTACTGCGTCTGCTCGCTGATGTGGGCGGCGACCTGGGACATGCCGATGTTGGAGGAGTGCGCGATGATGCCCGCGATCGTGTACCGCTCCCCCGGCGCCCACTCCGCGTCGTGGATGAGCTGGCCGCCCCGCTTGATCTGGTACGGGATGTTGTACGCGCTCATCGGCGTCTGGCCGCCGTGCTCGAGCGCGGCGGCGGCGGTGATCACCTTGGCCGTGGAGCCCGGCTGGAACTGGGCCTGCACGGCCAGGTTGGTGGTCTGGCTGACGCTGAAGGTCCCGGACGGGTCGAAGGTCGGGTACTGCGCCATGGCCAGCACGGCCCCGGTGTGCGGGTTGATGATCACTACCGTGCAGTTGTCCGCCTTGGTCCTCTTGACCTGGGCGGCGCAATCCTGCTCGGCCGCGTACTGCAGCGCCGGGACGATGGTGAGGCGCAAGCCGCTGCCGTTCACCGCCGGGGAGCGCTTGCCGCCGGACAGCGGGATCTGCTGGCCGTCGCCGACCTGTACCTGCTCGCTGCCCGCCTTTCCGGCCAGCAGCGAGTTGTACTGGGCCTCCAGCCCGCCGCCGCCGAAGATGATGCCGGTCTTCTTGTCCGTGCCGGTGAAGCCGATGAGGTTGGCCGCGGCACTGCCCTCGGGGTAGGACCGGGCGTAGCTGGCGGTCTGGACGACGCCGGGCAGGTTCATCGCGGTGATCTCGCCGCTGTTCTGGGCGGAGACATTACTGGCCAGCACGACGTAGTCGCGCGAGGTCGGGTGCTGGAGCTTGAACAGGACCGCCGCCGCGGTCAGGCCGAGCGGCCCAGCCAGCGAGGCGGCGACCTGCTGCAGCTTGGCCGCCGGGATCAGCGGCGGGTCGGCGGTCACCTGGTAGCTGGCCACGGTCATGGCGAGCACCTGCCCGTTGGCGCCGGTGATGCTCCCGCGCATCGCGGGCAGCGCGATCGTCTGTTCCCGCTCCTGGAGCGCCAGCTTGCGGTAGCTGCCCGACTCCATGCCCTGCAGCTGGACCATGCGCCCGGCGAACAGGGACAGCACGAAGACGATCGCGAGCAAGACGATGCCGAGCCGCCGGTTCGGGTCGCCGCGGCTGGGCTGGCGGCGGGCCGGCCGGGGCCGGGAGGGCCGGGTCCAGCGGGGGTCCGCGGGCCGGGCCGGGGGCCGTTCCCGCGTGATGACGGCCGAACGTCCGGCGCCGGGCGCCCCGGTCCGGGCGGCTTGCGGCCCGGGGCGGCGGCGCGGATCGGGGCCCGCGGGTCCCGGCCGGGAGGAGCCCCGGCGCGGCGGAGACCCGGACGGCCGCCGGTCATCCCGGCGGCCGCCCTGGGACCTGCGGGTCGGATCCTGTGGCGTCACGGGGTGTACCCGGGGACGTGGATCGCGGCCTCGGCCCGCGACGGCTTGCCGATGTCGATCTTCCCGGTTTTCGGGTCGATGAAGCCCAGCATCGGGTTCGGCCGCATGCCGAGCTTCTCGGCCTTGCCCGCGATCACGGCCGGGTTGCCCGCCTGCGCCACCTCGTTGGTGAGGGTCTGCTGCTCGCGGGCCAGGTTGGCGTTCTGCTCCTGCAGGCTGGTGACCCGGAACGCCCCCTGGGCCAGGGTGGTGCTGATCACGAGCAGCGAGACCAGGGCGCCGCCGAGCAGCCCGACGAGCAGCAAGATGAACGGCGTCCGCGACGAGCGGGCCTGCGGCCTGGCGCTACCGGGCCGGGCCTGGCGCTCCGTTGCGGTAGCCGGGCGTTCTGGAGCCGGGCCGGGGAGCGGCGACCGGTCTGGCCGGCCGGGTATGACGCGGGGCGGTGACCGGGCCGGCCTTCGGGGCCTGGCCCCGGCCGGGGACGGTCCTGGGGGTGCGCGGCATCGTGTCAGTGGCCATGTTTGGTGCCCCCTATGGTCATGCTGCTTGCTGCCTGACGCGCTCCGCGGCCCGGAGCCGGGCCGAGGCTGCGCGCGGGTTACTGTCGATCTCTTCGCTGCCGGGACGTTCGGCGCCCCGGGTGAGCAGGCGGAACCGCGGCGCGGCGGCCTCCGCCAGCACGGGCAGGCCGGGCGGCGTCTGGTCGGCCGCCCGCCGCACGAGTTCGGTCTTGACGATGCGGTCCTCGAGCGAGTGATAGGCGAGCACCGCGACGCGGCCGCCGACGGCCAGCGCGTCCAGCGCCGCGGGCAGCGCCCGCCGGAGCGTGCCCAGCTCGTCGTTCACCTCGATCCGCAGGGCCTGGAAGGTGCGCTTGGCCGGGTTGCCCCCGGTGCGCCGGGTCGCCGCCGGGATCGCCTCCTTGACGATCGCGCTCAGCTGCTGAGTCGAGGTGATCGGGGCGCGGGCGCGCTCCTTGACCACCGCCTCGGCGATCCGCCGGGCGAACCGCTCCTCGCCGTAGTCGCGCAGGATGCGGGCGAGCCCGGCGGCCGGGTAATCGTTGACGATGTCGGCGGCGGTGCGGCCGGAGGTCTGGTCCATCCGCATGTCCAGCGGCGCGTCCTGGGCGTAGGCGAAGCCCCGGCCGGGCTCGTCGAGCTGCGGCGAGGACACGCCGAGGTCGAACAGCAGGCCCATCACGCGGTCCGGCCCGATCAAGCCGTCCCGGGCGGCCGCGGCCACGATGGCCGGGATCTCGTCGTATTTCGCGTGCACCAGGGTGACCCGGGCGGCGTAGGGCGCGAGCCGCTCGCCGGCCGCCTCGATCGCGGCCACGTCGGCGTCCACGCCGACCAGGAACAGGCCGGGACAGGCCTCGAGCAGCGCGCGGGCGTGGCCGGCCCGGCCCAGCGTGGCGTCAACGAGGACGGCGCCCTCGGCGGCCAGGGCGGGCGCCAGCAGGTCGGTGACGCGGCCGGCCAGCACTGGCACGTGCATGTCACTGTCCACGCGTTCCCTCCCTGCTGGTCTTACGGCTGTGGCCTCGGGTTTCGTGGCCCCCCGGCCGGCCCCATCCGCTGGCGCGGCCGGCTGGCACCGGGGAAGTGGTGCCAGCAGGAAGCGGCGGATGGGGGCCGGCGTTCGGGACTACAGGATTCCCGGGAGCACCTCCTCGGCGGCTTCTGCGAACGAGTCCTCCTGTGCAGCGAGGTAGGTCTCCCAGGCTTGCGCGTCCCAGATCTCGAGCCGGGTGTTCGCGCCGATCACCACGCACTCCCGCTCCAGCCCGGCGTAGCCGCGCAGGGCGGCGGGGACGGTGATCCGGCCTTGTTTGTCGGGGAGCTCATCGGAGGCGCTGGCGAAGAAGACGCGGCTGTAGTCACGGACGGACTTGGCCGTCACGGGCGCGGTGCGCAGGGCCTCGGTGATGCGGGCGAACTCTTCCTGCGGGAAGACGTATAGGCAGCGCTCTTGCCCTTTGGTGATCACTACGCCCCCAGCGAGCTCTTCCCGGTACTTCGCGGGGAGGATCAGCCGGCCTTTTTCGTCCAGCCGGGGAGCGTGAGTCCCGAGAAACAAGGGCGCTCACCTCCCACCGCCTACTACCCTCCACCGCGCTCCACTGTACCCCACATTTCCCCACCGTCAACGCTCCAAACGCCGTGACGCGCTCCACTTCCCCACTGAAGGCCCAGGTAGGCGCGGTGGAGCGAAGTGGGGGGAGACGGGGAGGGAAGTGGGGCGCGAAGTGGGGCGCGAAGCCGGGCACCGGAGGCCGGGGGCGGAGAAGATAAGTCCGCGTCGCGCGTTTGGCGAAGAAGGACGTACTGTAGCTCTACAGCAGTCAGGCGGGGACGCTCAGGGGCCCGGGGCACCCGGCCGGCTTGGTGGTGCGCGCCAGCGCCTTCGAGGAGGCCACGTGGTACTGGACACCGGACGGCAGACGGGCAGCCCGATTGATGATCTAGTCCCGGCGGCCCGCCGGATCGGCAAGGCCATCGAGGCCGTGATCGAGGGCAAGCGGGACGCCATCCAGCTCACCTTGACGGTGCTGCTGGCCGAGGGGCACCTGCTCATCGAGGACGTGCCCGGCGTCGGCAAGACGATGCTGGCCAAGGCGCTGGCCCGGGCGATCGACGGCAGCGTGCGGCGGGTGCAGTTCACGCCCGACCTGCTGCCCAGCGACATCACCGGCGTGAGTGCCTATAACCAGGAGCGCCGCGACTTCGAGTTCAAGCCGGGGCCGGTGTTCGCCAACATCGTGCTCGGCGACGAGATCAACCGGGCCTCCCCCAAGACCCAGTCGGCGCTGCTGGAGTCCATGGAAGAGCGCCAGGTGACGGTGGACGGCACCACCTACGCGCTGCAGGAGCCGTTCATGGTCATCGCCACCCAGAACCCGGTGGAGATGGAAGGCACGTACCCGCTGCCGGAAGCGCAGCGGGACCGGTTCACCGCGCGCATCTCCCTCGGCTACCCGCCGCCCGCGGCCGAGCGGGACATGCTCGACAGTCACGGCTCCTCCTCGCCGCTGGACCAGCTCACGCCGGTCGCGCGGGCCAGCGACGTGCAGGAACTCGTGGTCGCGGTTCGCCGGGTGCATGTGTCCGACCAGGTCAAGGACTACATCATCAGCCTCGCCAACGCGACGAGGACGTCGCCCGAGCTGCGGCTGGGCGCGTCGCCGCGGGCCACCTTGCACCTGCTCCGCGCCAGCCGGGCCTGGGCCGCGCTGGACGGGCGGGATTACGTGATCCCGGACGACGTGCAGCGACTGGCCCGGCCGGTGCTCGCGCACCGGCTGCTGCCCACGGCCGAGGCCATCGTGGAGCGGCACCAGCCCGAGCAGGTCGTGGACCGGATCGTCGCCCAGCTTCCGCTGCCGCGGCGGTGATCAGGTAGGAGGGGTCATGCGAGGGCTCTTCAGCTCGCTGACCACGCGGGGCCGGTCGTTCATGGCCGCCGGCGGCGCGGCCATGGTCTGCGGCCTGGCTATACCCGAGCCGGACCTGGTCCGCGTCGGCGCCCTGCTGGTCATCTTGCCGGCCGTATCGGCGCTGATCGCGCGCCGGTCCCGGTACCGGCTGTCCTGCTCCCGCCGGCTCGATCCGCCGCGGATCCCGGCCGGGCAGCCGACCATGGTGACCGCGCGGGTGGAGAACGTCTCGCGGCTGCGCACCGGCGTGCTGCTGGCCGAGGACGTCACCCCGTACACGCTGGGCAGCAGGCCGCGGTTCGTCCTCGACGAGATCGAGCCGGGCGGGCACCGGGAGCTCACCTACCAGATCCGCTCGGACAGCCGGGGCAAGTTCACCATCGGCCCGCTCCGGGTCCGCGTCGCCGACTCGTTCGGCCTGGTGGAGATCAGCCGGTCGTTCAGCACCAGCAGCACGCTGGTGGTCACGCCCAAGATCATCTCGCTGCCCCGGGTCACCGCGCAGAGCAGCTGGCTCGGCGAGGGCGACGGCGGGATGCGGACGATCTCGGCCATCGGCGAGGACGACGCGGCCCCGCGGGTGTACCAGGACGGGGACAGCCTGCACCGGGTGCACTGGCGGTCGACGGCGCGGTACGGCGAGCTGATGGTGCGCCGCGAGGAGCACCAGTGGCGCAACAGCGCGTCGGTGTTCCTGGACACCCGGCGCACGGCGCACGCGGGCAGCGGGCCCGCCTCGACCTTCGAGCTCGCGGTCAGCGCGGCCGCCTCGATCGGCGCGCACCTGTCCGGTGAGGGATTCCGGGCCCGGCTCATCAGCGAGGCGGGCGAGATCGCCCCGCGCGGCACCTTCCAGGACACCCTGCTCGACATGCTCGCGGTCATCAGCCCGTCCCAGGCCGCGAGCCTGCGGCCGGGGACGTCGGCGCTGGCCAACGCGGGCGGCCAGCTGATCGCGGTGGTCGGGCGGCTGACCGCGGAGGACGCCCGCCAGCTGGCCGCGAGCAGGCGCGGGAACGCGCCCGCGATGGCGCTGCTGCTCGCCGTCTCCGGCTGGGCGTCGGGCACGGTGGGCGAGGACACGGCGCAGGCGGCGGAGATCTTGTCGGCCGCGGGCTGGCGGGTCGCGGTGACCAGCGCCGGCACGCCGCTCGCGACCGCCTGGCAGCAGTTGCACCGTCCCATGGAGACCCTGAAGCCCTACGGGGGTGACCCGACGTGACCGTGAACGCCCGGATGACCGTGACGACGGCGGTGGCCTGCGTGCTGGCCTCGATCGACCTGCTGCCGCTGTTCGACGACTCGCTGTGGTTCGTCATCGCGATCGGGGCGGCAGCCGTGGTCGCGGCGGCCGGGATGCTGACCCGGCTGCGCCCGCTGCCGGCCTCGCTCTGCCTGGCGGGCGGCGTCGCGGGGCTGCTGCTCTACCTGAACCTGGTCTTCGAGGCCCGGCACTCGTGGGTGCTCGTAATCCCCACGCCGGGCTCGGTCAGCCGGCTGTGGCACCTGATCGGCACCGGGATACACGACGCCAACCGGTACGCCCCGCCGGCCCCGCACCTGCCCGGCCTGCTGCTGCTGGCCGCCGGCGGGGTGGGCATCACCGCGGTCGCGGCCGACCTGATCGCGGTCCGGCTGCGGTCCACCGCGCTGGCCGGGCTGCCGCTGCTCGTCCTGTTCACCGTGCCGGTCATGATGAACGCACCGCACGACCAGCTCACCACCGGCCTCGGCTTCGCCCTGGGCGGGGCGGGCTACCTGGCCATGCTGAGCGCGGACGGGCGGGAACGGATCCGGGTCTGGGGACGCCTGATCTCGCTGTGGCGCCCGGCGCCTCGTTACGGGGGGTACCAGCGGGCCGAAGACAAGGGTGCGGCGTTCGACGGGGGATCCCTCGACGGGCCGTCGCTCGATGGTGCGCGGGACCGCCGGGAAGGCGGGCGCGGGATCAGGGTCCTGGGGCCGGACACCCGGGCGCTGGCCGCGGCCGGCCGCCGGGTCGGGCTCGCCTCGATCGTGCTGGCCCTGTGCGTGCCCCTGATCGTGCCAGGCCTGCACCCGAGCAAGCTGTTCTCCTCCGGCCCCGGCATCGGCGGCACCGGCGGCAGCGGGGGTGACACGCTCGGCCTGCCGGGCGCCCTGTCCGAGGCCGTCGCCCAGCTGCACGAGAATCGCCCGGTCACGATGTTCACGTACCGGAGCAACGCCTCGGCGTCCCAGCAGGCCAACGACGCGGAGTACTTCAGGCAGTACGTGTACGACACCCTGGGCCCCAAGGGCTGGCAGGTGGATGACTACACGGCCGGCTCGCGGCCGGTCAGCTCGCTGGCGGCCCCCACCGGCCTGACCGACACCGCGCTGATGCCGACCCTGACCACCACGGTCACCACCACGAAGGATTTCCCCAGCTCCAGCTCGCAGCCGACGTTCCTGCCGCTGCCCTACCCGGCCGTCCAGGTCCTCGCCCCCGGGAACTGGAAGACCGACCCCGACCTCATGGTGTACTCCTCCGGCGACTCCATCGCCGGGAAGCCCTACTCGGTGGTCAGCGCCCTGGTGGATCCGAGCGAGGGCCAGCTGGCCGCGGTGCCGAAGCTGGCGAAGACGGCGGCCCCGGCCCCCGACCTGCGGCTGCCCGCCTCGTACCAGACGGCGGCGCTGAAGGAGCTGGCGGTCAGCAACACGTCGGGCCAGACTACTGAGTTCGGCAAGGTGAACGCGCTGGCCACCTGGCTGTCGGGCCCGCAGTTCAGCTACAGCCTCGCCACGCCGAGCCTGACCAGCGAGGCTGGCCTGCTGAACTTCCTGACCAAGGGCAAGAGCGGCTACTGCGTGCAGTACGCGTACGCGATGACCGTGCTGACCCGCCTGCTCGACATCCCGGCCAGGTTCGTGGTCGGCTACACCGGCGGCACCCGCCTGGCCAACGGCAGTTACCAGGTCAGGAACATCGACGCGCACGCGTGGACCGAGGTGTACTTCCCCACCCTGGGCTGGATCCGGCTCGAGCCGACGCCGGCCGGGCAGGGCACCGCGAACGCCCCCAACTACATGAGCAACGCGACGGGACACGGCCAGCTCGGCGGGGCCCCGATCGTCTCGGCGACGCAGCCGGCGGGCAGCCGGAAGAGCCCGCCGGCGTCGGCCGGCCTCCACGGCGTCAAGCCGGGCATCACCGAGGGGGGTGCGACCGCCGCGAACGGGCCCGCCGACACCCCGTGGGCGGCGATCGCGCTGGCCGTGATCGCCGCACTGGTGCTGGCCTTCGCGCTGGTCGCGATCGTGGCCCCGCCGATGCGGCGGGTGGCCGGCCAGCCGGAGGCCGTCCGCCGGCGCCGCCCCCACGCGGCGACCGCCGTCCTCGGGATCGCGGTCGCGGCGGGGCTGGTCGCCCTGGCCCTGTACCGGCTGATGGCCCGCACCACGGGCTTGGACCTCGGCGTCGGCTGGGCCACCGTCGGCATTGCATTCGGCGCCACGGCGGCCGTCGCGCTGATCGTCCCCGCCCTGTTCCGCCTGGTCCTGCGCCGCTGGCGGTGGATGCGGGCCATCGACGATATCGGCCGCGCGCACGCCGCCTGGCGCGAGCTCCACGACGACCTGGCCGATTTCGGTGTCGCCAGCCGCGCGAGCGAGCCGCCCCGCAGCCTCGCCGCCCGTGTCACCACGACGCTGCCCGCCCCGGCGGCCGAGGCCGTCGCCCGGCTGGCCCTGGCGGAAGAACGCGCCAGCTACGCGCCGCACCCGGCCGAGTCCGAGCAGCTGCGCCGCGACGGCACCACGGCCCGCCGCGGGCTGGCGGCGAACGCCCGGCGTACGACCCGCTGGCGTGCCGCCGTGTTCCCCGCCTCGATGATGACCGCCCTCGCCGACGCGGCCGCCCGCGTGCCCGACCGGGCCGGCACGTTCAGGTTCGGCCGGCGCAAAGGGGTGAGGGGCCCGCGCTGAACGGGCGCTGAGCCGCTACATCCTGCGGTCGCCCTCCTGCCGGCGGCGCCACCGCTCTTCCATCCGCTCCATCATCCGGGCCCGCCTGGTCGCCCGCGAGCGCCCGGGACCCGGCCGGGCCCCGCGGCCCCCGGGAGCTCCCTGCCCCTTGACCGCCTTGAGGCGGGCGGGCCGGACCCTGGCCACGTGCCGCCGCCAGCAGAGCACTGTCCACAGCAGGGACAGCACCGCCAGCGCCGCCCCGGCGGCCTCGAAGTACAGCCGGTGGGTCACCACTCCGGCCGCGAGCAGGCCGGCCCCGGCAACGACGCCGACGAGGCCCTGTGCCAGCTTGCGCTTGTAGTGCACGCGCGGGTCGCTGGCGCGCACGAGACGCCCGAACTTCGGGTCTTCCCGGTAAAGCGCTTGCTCGATCTGTTCCAGCTGGCGCTGCTCGTGTTCAGAGAGCGGCACGACGCCTCCCATAAAAACCTTGCGCCCGGCACGTGTGTGCGGTGGTCTTCACCTCACATACCCGGTTCAATTTCCAGAATACGAGCGTTGACACACCGCTGGGTAGGGTGGACCCCGTAGCAGGTCAGAAAGCGCCCTCAGCTGGGCGCCCCGGGTCCTGTACCAGGGCCGCCGGACGCACCGCGCTGGCCCCGAACCGGTTCGTGATCTTGTCCACCGCCTGCTCGGCCTCCCGCCAGCCGACAGGCCGGTCATCGAACGTCAGCTGGGCATTCGCTCCTGCCGCCGGGACCAGCCCGGATACCCGGACGCCGACGAGGCGCAGCGCCGCACCATGGTCGAGACCAGCCGACTCGTACAGGGTGCAGGCTGTGGCGTAAATCTCATGAGCCACGTCGGTCGGGTACGCGAGCGTACGCGACCGCGTCATCGTCTTGAAGCTGGCCAGCCGGAGCTTGACCGAAACGGTGCGGGCCGCGTACCCGCCCGCGCGCAGGCTGTGCGCGGTCCGCCCGGACAGCTTGAGCAGCTCCCGCCGGATCCGTTCCGGGTCGTCGATGTCGGCGGCGAAGGTCTCCTCGGCCCCGATGCTCTTCTCCGGGGTATGCGGGGTCACCCGGCGCTCGTCCCGGCCGCTGGCCAGGGCGGCCAGGTGCGTGCCCTGCGCGACGCCGAGCTCGTGCTGCAGCGTGGCCAGCGGAGCGTGCGCGATGTCGGCCACGGTGCGCAGGCCGAGCCGGGCCAGCGCCTCCCCGGTCCGCTCCCCCACGCCCCACAGCGCCGAGACGGGCAGCGCGTGCAGGAAGCCGAGCACGCCGGCGCGCGGCACCACGAGCATGCCATCCGGCTTGCAGCGCGCGGACGCGATCTTGGCCACGAACTTGGTCGGCGCGATCCCGACCGAGCAGGTGATGCCCTGCTGCTCGGCGACCAGCGCCCGGATGTGCCGGGCGATCGCGGCGGGCGGCCCGAGGCGGCGCAGCGCGCCGGAGACGTCGAGGAAGGCCTCGTCGAGGGCGAGCGGCTCCACCTCGGGCGTGACCGTGGCGAAGATGGCCATGACTTCCTTGGACACGGCGGCGTAGAGCCAGTGCCGGGGCGGGACGAACACGGCCCGCGGGCACAGCCGCTGGGCCCGGCCCACCGGCATCGCCGACCGCACCCCGAACGCCCGGGCCTCGTAGGTGGCCGAGAGCACCACGCCGCGGCCGCTGGTCCCGCCCACGACGACGGGCAGGCCGGCCAGCTCGGGGCGCTCCCTGACCTCCACGCTCGCGTAGAACGCGTCCATGTCGACGTGCAAGATGGGGCAGCCGGCGTCGTCCGGGTCCACGCTGCCCTCCGTGTTCATGGCGCCGTGTTCATCGTGTCAGCGGTGACCGAGCAGGTGCAGCTGCGCGGCGATGTCCCGCAACGGCGAGGAGGCCGCCGCGGCCGTCTCGAGCGCACGCAGCGCCTCGGTCCCGCCGGCGTCGGCGTCGAGCAGGGCGCCGGGCACCAGGCCGCTGAAGATCCGCAGCCCGTGCGCCTCCCCCGCGCGCAGCCCGGCCGCCTCGATCAGCGCGGCCAGCTCCGGCAGCGTGAACCGGCGGGGCGACCCGGCCGCCGTCTCGCCTTCGAGCAGCTGCCGCGCCTCGGTGAAGCGGCCGGCCAGCGCCCGGTGCAGCACCGCGGCCACCGTGTTGGCCGCGAGCACGCTGACCGTGGCCGACGGCCGGAGCACGGCGGCGATCGCGGTCATCGCGTCGGCGGGCGAGTCCACGTACTCGAGCACGTTGTGGCAGATGACGAGGTCCGCCGACTTCGGCCCGGCCAGGCTGTCCAGGCTGGCCGCCTCGCCCTGGACGGCGGTCAGCCGCGCGCCCGCCTCGGCGGCCCGCCGCTGCGCGGCGGCGAGCGCGTCCGGGCTCGGGTCGACCACGGTGACGTTGTGCCCGAGGGCGGCGAACGGCACCGCCAGCCCGCCGGTCCCGCCGCCCACGTCGACGATGTCGAGCGCCGCCCGGCTCGTCTCCGCCACCCGCGCCGAGACAATGTCCCGCAGCACGTCCCAGACCAGGGAGAAGCGGACGCCGTCGCGCCTGAAGTCTGCCGCCACGACAGCCTCCTTCCAGGAGTCCAATCTAGTGCCGGCCACCGGCAATGCCGGCCACGAGAGGCCGTTCGGGGGCCGGGCCGGCCGCTGCGGCGCGGCCGGGCATACCCATAGTGCCGGGTTCGGGCGGCTCGCCACGCCTCGTAACGCTGATTACTTTGCGTTCTAGATGAGTGAACTTCCGTCACCGGACGTACGTTATACAGGCCGTGCGGAACTCTCAGATTCTTCTTTGCGCCACCTGCCGGCAATTCCAGCGCGGCTTCAGCCGGCCACCGTATGCTCTTCGCCATGGCTGAGCACCTCGAGCTCCCCCGCCCCTGGCGGCTGATGCTGACGGCAGGCTGGAACCTGGCCGAAAGCCTGGCCCTGCCCGTGGCCGGGTACTACATCGGCGCCCAGCTGGGCGGCCGGGACGCGGGCATGGTCGCCGCCACCGGCGTGGTCTGGCTGACCGTGATCGGCCGCAAGGTCTTCACCCGCACCGTCCCCGGCCTGCTGACGATCTCGGCCCTGGTGCTCACCCTGCAGGCGGCCGTGGTCATCGTCACCGGCAGCGTGCTCTTCTTCCTGCTCCAGTTCCCGCTGGCCAACCTGGGGCTGTGCGTGCTGTTCGCGCGGACCGCGCCGACCCGCAAGCCGCTGGTCGCCCAGCTGGCGGCCGAGGTCGTGGCGCTGCGCCAGCCGTCGGCTCACCACCCCGGGCTGCACCGCTTCTTCCAGGGCGCGACCTGGCTGTGGGCGGGCATCTTCTTCGTGACCACGGTGGGCCTGGCGGTGCTGATGGCCACCGAGACGGTCAAGGTATTCCTGCTGACCACCACCGCCTTCACCATCGGCGGCGTGGTCGCCGGCACGTTCTTGTCGGCGGTCTGGTTCGTCCGCGTGCTGCGCCGCTTCGGCCTCCGCGTCCGCTTCGCCCAGCCCTGACCCGCCCAGCCCTGACCCGCCCAGCCCTGACCCGCTCGGCACACCCGTCCCGGACTTTCCGTCCGTCACATGGCACCGGCCGCCGGCCGCTACCGCGATGTGACATAGGTGCGGCTCCTTTCGTGTGAGCGGCCTGGCGGCCGCTGCGAGCCGGGCCGCCCGGTATTCCCCCCAGCCACGTCAGCCCGGCCCGGCCCCCCAGCCACGTCAGCCCGGCCCGGGCCCCCAGCCACGTCAGCCCGGCCCGGCAGCCCCCGGATCTCCCGCCCGCCACCCGGCGCCGGCCCCGGGCAGCCACGTCAATGTGACTCTGCGGTGGTCAAGACCACATCGATGTGGCATCGCGGTGGTTGCCGGGGCGCCCCTGGGCGGCCCCGGCCGGTACCGCACGCCCCGCACGCCCCGCCCGGATCAGGCGCCCCGGGACCGGGCTCAGCAGGCAGGAACCGGGGCGCCCCGGGACCGGCTCACAGAAAAGGAGCCACACCCATATGACATTGCGGTGGTCAGAACCACGACGATGTGGCATCGCTGTGGTGGGACTCCGGGGTGTTCAGCACCCCGGGTCGTCAGAGCTCGGGGGTGGCGGGCTCGGGGAGGGCTGGCTCGGGGAGGGCGGGCTCGGGGGTGGCGGGGGGGACCGGGGCGGTTTCCTCGGCGGATTCGGGCTTGAGGCCGGCGATGCGGGCCAGGAGGCCGTTGACGAAGGTGGGCGAGGCTTCGGTGGACAGGTCGCGTGCTAGCAGCACCGCCTCGCTGATCGCCACCCCATCGGGGACGTCGTCCGCCCACAGCAGTTCGTAGACGCCGATCCGGAGCACGTTGCGGTCCACCGCCGGCATCCGTTCCAGGGTCCAGCCCTCGGCGTACTCGCCGATCAGCTCGTCGATCCGCGCCTTGTGCACGGTGACTCCGCGGACCAGGTCCGCGGCGTACGGGGCCACCGGAGGGCTGCCCATGGTGATGCGCTCGGCGAGCAGGTCGAGGACGGGTGAACCGCGCAGCTCGGCCTCGAACAGGACGTCCAGAGCCCGCTTGCGCGCCTTGCTACGGGCTGGCGGCATCAGGCCCGGCCGAGGTACTGGCCGGTCCTGGTGTCGACCTTGATCTTCTCGCCGGTCGAGATGAACAGCGGCACCTGGACGGTGGCGCCGGTCTCCAGGGTGGCGGGCTTGGTGCCGCCGGTGGACCGGTCACCCTGCACGCCGGGGTCGGTCTGGCTGATGGTGAGCTCGACCGCGGCCGGCAGGTCGACGTAGAGCGCGTTCCCCTCGTTGAAAGCCACCGTGACGGTCTGCTCCTCGAGCAGGTAGTTGGCCGCGTCGCCGACCACGGCCGCGGGAACCCGCGGCTGGTCGTAGTCCTGCGTGTCCATGAATACGAAGTCGGCGCCCTCGCGGTAGAGGTACTGCATCTCGCGCCGGTCCACGGTGGCCACGTCAACCTTGACGCCGGCGTTGAAGGTCCGGTCGACGACCTTGCCCGAGCCGATGTTCTTCAGCTTGGTGCGCACGAAGGCGCCGCCCTTGCCTGGCTTGACGTGCTGGAACTCGACAACGGTCCAGAGCTGCCCGTCGAGGTTCAGCGTTATGCCGTTCTTCAGGTCGTTCGTGGTGGTCACGTTAAGTCTCCAAAAGTCAAAGAACGAGAAGTTCCCGGGTCGTCGTCGTGAGCAGGCCCGCCCCGTCAGCCCCCACGACCAGGACGTCCTCGATCCGGACCCCGCCCCGGCCGGGTAGGTAGACACCAGGCTCGACGGTAACTGGGACCCGGCTGCCGAGTTTACCCGTTCGGCCGTACCCGATCGCCGGCGCCTCGTGGATCTCGAGCCCGACGCCGTGGCCGAGGCCGTGCTGGAAATGATCACCGTGCCCGGCGTCGCGGATCAGGTCGCGGGCGGCCGCGTCCACGTCGGCCACGTCGGCGTCCGGCCGGGCCGCGTCCAGGCCGGCTCGCTGCGCGGCCGCGACCAGCTCGTAGATCTCCCGCTGCCAGCAGCCGGCTCGCCGAGCGCCACGGTGCGGGTCATGTCCGCGTGGTAGCCGCCGTACAGCGCGCCGAAGTCCATCGTGATCAGGTCGCCGCGGCGCAGCGGCCGGTCGGTCGGCGCGTGGTGCGGGATAGCGCCGTTCGGCCCGCTGGCCACGATGGTGTCGAAGGCCGCCCGCTCGGCGCCGAGCGCGATCATCCGCGCGTCCAGCGCCGCCCCCAGCTGACGTTCGGTCAGGCCGGGCCTGATCAGCGAGAAGATATCCGCGATGGCCTGGCAGGAAATCCGGCAGGCGGTGGCGAGCAGCTCGATCTCGGACGGATCCTTGACCGTCCGCAGCTCCTCGATCTTCCGGCCGAACGGGATGACTGTCACGCCCTCGGCCTTGGCCGTCAGCTCGGCATGGCGTTCGACGGACATCTCGTGTGCTTCGAAGGCCACCGTGCGCAGGCCCCGGACGGCCAGCTCGGCGGCTAGCCGCGACTCGATGAAGCGCTCGGTGAGCAGCTCGACGCCGGGACAGTCGCGCCGGGCGGCCAGCGTGTAGCGCGAGTCCGTGGCCAGCACCGCGGTGCCGTCAGCGGCCAGCAGCAGCGCGGCGTTGGAACTGGCCAGGCCGGTGAGGTAGCGGACATTGGGGCCGGAGGTGATCAGCGCCGCGTCGGCCCCGGCCTCGGCGATCTTCTCCTGGGCGCGGCGGCGCCGGGCAGCGTGAATCTCGGGCATGGCCAGAACTCTACGCGCGCACCGGGCCGCTCAGCGCGGGTACCGGCCGCCGTCTACGGAGACGGTCTGCCCGGTCATGTACGCGTTCTGGGCGACAGCCGCGATCAGCTCCGCGACCTCGGCCGGCTGACCCAGGCGGCCCACCGGGACGCTGCGCTCGAGCGCTTCCAGCCGCAGGTCGCTAGTCAGCATGTCGGTCGCGATCAGGCCAGGGGTGATCGCGTTGACCGTGACCCCGTGCGGCGCCAAGGTGGCGGCCAGGTTGTGGGTCAGGCCGATCAGGCCGGCCTTGGACGCCGTGTACTGCGGCGAGAGGATCCCGCCGAGGAAGGCGGCCACCGAGGACAGGAAGACGATGCGCCCGAAGCGCTGCTCGCGCATGTGCGGCACGACCGCCTGAGCCAGCAGGAACGGAGCGCGCAGGTTAACGGCCATGTCGTGATCCCAGGCGGCTGCGTCCACGTCGTCCAGGTCCATCTTGATCCCGGTGCCCGCGTTGGCGACCAGCACGTCCACCGGCCCGAGGCGCTCGGCGGTCTCGACCGCGATCCGCCGGGGCACGTCCGGGTCGGCCATGTCGCCGGACACCACCACGGCCCGCCGCCCAAGCCCGGAGATCTTCCCGGCGACCTGCTCGGCCGCTTCCCGGTTCCGGCCGCAGCCGACGGCCACGTCGGCGCCGGCCTGCGCCAGCCGGACCGCGGTCGCGGCCCCGATGCCCCGGGAGGCGCCGGTCACCAGGGCGACCCGGTCGGTTAGGTCAGTCATCCGGCCACGTTACCCGGCTTTGCTCCGCGGCTCCTGCGCGCAACCCGGACCGCCCGTGCGGGTGAGTATGGGTGTCCACCGGCAACGGGACCGCCGGGGGCGCCCGCTAGCCGGCCTCGTCGGCGAGGGCCCGGACCTGCTCGATGAGGCGGATCCGGCCCTCGTGGGTGGGGGACATCGGGGTGACCAGGAGGGTGCTCACCCCGGCCGCGCGGTAGGCGGCGATGCGCTCGGCCACGTAGGACTCCGGCCCGATCAGCGACGTGTGCTCGACCAGCTCGGCGGGCACCAGGGCGGCGGCCTCCTCCTTACGGCCGTCCAGGTACGCGTCCTGGATCGCCGTGGCCTCGGCCTCGTAGCCGAACCGGCGGGCCAGGTCGTTGTAGAAGTTGCGGCCGCGGGCGCCCATCCCGCCGATGTACAGCGCGAGCTGGGGCCGGCCGTGATCGCGGAGCGGGGCCACGTCGTCGCCGATGGCCAGCGCGGCACTGGCGATCACGTCGAGCGGGCCGAGGGCAGGGTCGCGCCTGGCCGTGCCCTCGGCCAGGGCACCGCCCCACACGTCGGCGGCCTTCTCCGGCAGGTAGAAGATGGGCATCCAGGACTCGGCCAGCTCGGCCGCGAGGGCCACGTTCTTGGGGCCGATGGCGGCCAGCGCGATCGGGATCCGCTCGCGGACCGGGTGGTTGATCAGCTTCAGCGGCTTGCCCAGGCCGGTGCCGCCCTCGAGCGGCAGCGTGTAGTACTTGCCCTGGTAGGACAGCCGCTCACGGCGCCAGACCATCCGGCAGATCTCGATGACCTCGCGGGCCCGGCCGATCGGGGCGTCGTAGGGAACGCCGTGCCAGCCCTCGATCACCTGCGGCCCGGACGCGCCCAGGCCGAGCATGAACCGGCCGCCCGAGACGTAGTCCAGCCCGGCCGCGGTCATCGCGGTCAGCGCGGGGGTGCGCGAGTAGAGCTGGAAGATCCCGGAGGCGATCTGCATCCGCTGCGTCTTGGCCGCGATGAAGCCGAGCTGGCTGACCGCGTCGAAGCTGTAGGCCTCGGGCACGAACACGATGTCGAGCCCGGCCTTCTCGAAGTCGGCGAGCTCTTCGACGGTCTCGGCGAAGCCGCCCGCGTAGCTGAGAAACATCCCTATCCGCATGTAGGGAGCGTAACCGCCGGGCTGCTACTGGCTGGTACCGGGGCGCGGAGTAAAGGCGTTCGGCTCAGGCGGACATCTGCTCGTATGCCTGCCGCAGGATTTCCTCGGACGGGCCCTCGAGAATGCCCGGGCGGGCCAGGCCATCGAGCACCACCAGCCGCAGCCGGGCCCCGCGGGCCTTCTTGTCCACTGACATGGCCTCGCGCAGCGACGGCCACGTCCCGGCCGGGTACGAGGTCGGCAGGCCCACGGCGGCCAGGAGCTCCCGGTGCAGCGCGACGACCTGCGGGTCGAGGCGCCCGGCCAGCCGGGCCAGCTCGGCGACGTAGACCATGCCGATGGACACCGCGTGGCCGTGCTTGAACCGGTACCCCTCCACCCGCTCGATGGCGTGGCCGAGCGTGTGCCCGTAGTTCAAGATCTCGCGCAGGCCCTTCTCGCCTAGGTCCTTGGACACCACCTCGGCCTTGACCGCGATGGCGCGCTCGAGCAGCTCGCGCGCGTGGGTGCCGTGCGGGACGGTGGCGCCCTGCGGGTCGGCTTTGACCAGGTCGAGGACGACCGGGTCGGCGATGAACCCGGCCTTGATGACCTCGGCCAGGCCGCTGATGTAGTCCTCGCGCGGCAAGGTCTCGAGCGTCACCAGGTCGGCCAGCACGCCGGCCGGCGAGTGAAACACGCCGACCAGGTTCTTGCCCTCGGCGATGTCGACCGCCGTCTTCCCGCCGACCGCGGCGTCGGCCATGCCGAGCAGCGTGGTCGGGACCAGGACGACCTGGACGCCGCGCAGCCAGGTGGCGGCGACGAAGCCGGCCAGGTCGGTGGTCGCTCCCCCGCCGAGGCCGACGATGCAGTCCGACCTGGTCACGTTGTGCCGCGCGAGCCGGGACCACAGGCCGGCCGCCACGCTGACGGTCTTGGCCGCCTCGCCGTCGGGCACGGGCTCGGCGTGCACCTGGTATCCGGCCGCGGCCAGCGCCCCGCAGGCCGGGCGGGCGATCTCGCCGAGGCCCTCGGCGTGGATGACCACGACGGTGCGGGCTCCCTCGGGCACCAGGCCGGGCAGTTCGCTGAGCACGCCCACGCCGACGACCACCTGGTAGGGCTGGCCGCCATCGGACGGGATGACGTCGATTCTGGTAGCGGTCATTGCTCCGGGATCCATTTCTGGTTGACCTCGGCGGCGATCCGGTCGGCCAGTTCGTCCGGGTCCAGGTCATCGGTGGGGACGGTGACCGCGGCGAGCCGGGCGTAGATCGCGTCACGCTCGTCCAGCATGGCGCGCAGCTGGCCGCGGGGATTGCCGGGTATCACCACGCGGGGCCGGTCGAACCCGATCCGCCGGGCGACCGTGCCGAAATCCGCGGACAGGTACACCACCGGCAGGCCGTCGAGCAGGGCCTGGACGGCGGGGTCCAGGACGGCGCCGCTGCCGAGGGCGAGCACCCCGCCGCGGCTACGCAGCGCGGCCTGCTCGCCGAGGGCGCGGGTGACCGCGGCCCGCTCCAGCTCGCGGAAGGCGGCCTCGCCGTTCTCGATGAAGATGTCGCCGACCGGCTTGCCCGCCGCCGTGCCGACGTCGGCGTCGGTGTCGCGGAACTCCACCCCGAGCCGGTCCGCGAGCAGCGGGCCGACGGCGGACTTGCCCGCGCCGGGCGGCCCGATCAGCACGACGACGGGACCCCCCTGGCCCTCCGAGGTCTCGCGGGCCGGCGCGGTCACGCGATCACCAGGGCCTTGAGGTAGCTCTCCGCGTTGCGGCGCATCTCGTCGGCCGAGTCACCGCCGAACTTCTCCACGGCCGCCTCGGCCAGCACCAGCGCGGCCATCGCCTCGGCGACCACGCCGGCCGCGGGCACCGCGGTCACGTCGCTGCGCTGGTTGATCGCCTTGGCCGGCTCGCCGGTGCTGACGTCGATGGTGTCCAGCGCGCGCGGCACGGTCGAGATCGGCTTCATCGCCACCCGCAGCCGGATCACCTCGCCGGTGCTCATGCCGCCCTCGATGCCGCCGGCCCGGTTGGTGCGCCGGGCCACGCCCCGCTCCGTGGCTTCGATCTCGTCGTGCGCCACCGAACCGCGCCGGGCCGCGGTGGTGAAGCCGTCGCCGACCTCGACGCCCTTGATGGCCTGGATGGACATCAGCGCCCCGGCCAGCCGGGCGTCCAGCCGCCGGTCCCAGTGGGTGAAGCTGCCCAGGCCCGGCGGCAGCCCGAAGGCCAGCACCTCGACGACGCCGCCGAGGGTGTCGCCTGCCTTCTTGGCCTCGTCGATCTCGGCGGTCATCGCCTGGCTGGCGGCCGGATCGAAGCAGCGCACCGGGTCGGCGTCGATGGCGGCGGCGTCCCCCGGGCCGGGCATGACGTCGCCCGGCGCGGTCACGTCGCCGATGGCGACCACGTGGCTGAGGATCTCGGCGCCGAGGACCTGGCTGAGCAGGCGCCGGGCGACCTCGCCGAGCGCCACCCGCGCGGCCGTCTCGCGCGCGCTGGCCCGCTCGAGCACGGGGCGGGCGTCGGTATGGCCGTACTTCTGCATCCCGGCCAGGTCGGCGTGACCGGGCCGCGGCCTGGTCAGCGGCGCGTTCCTGGCCTGCTCGGCCAGCGTGGCCTGGTCCACCGGGTCGGGCGACATGACCGTCTCCCACTTGGGCCATTCGGTGTTGGCGACCCTGATCGCGACCGGGCCGCCGAGCGTGCGGCCGTGCCGGACGCCCCCGGTGAGCTCGACCTCATCCTGCTCGAAGCTCATCCGCGCGCCGCGGCCGTAGCCGGCCCGCCTGCGGGCCAGTGCGGCCGCCACGTCCCCGGTGCTGACCAGCACCCCGGCGGGCACGCCCTCGCAGATCGCGACCAGCGCGCGCCCGTGTGATTCGCCTGCGGTAAGCCAGCGGAACATGGTCAAGATCCTATGGGGTCGAGGGCGACGCTGAATTCGACGCCGCGGCGCAGCCGGCCCGCCAGGCGGCCGGCGATGCGGCCGGCCGCGCGGTTCACCGCGGGCTGCCAGTCGTCGCCGGCCAGGCGCAGCCGGACGGCGAGGTCGGTGGCCTCGGCGTTTGCTTCCGTGCCCGGGCTGGCGTCCGTGCCCGGGCTGGCTTCCGTGCCCGCGGCGAGGGCGAAGCCGGTGATCAGCGGCTCGGCGGCCACCGCCGCCTCGACCTCGGCGCGGACGTCCGGGTCCTCGTGGGCGGGCGGGACCGGCTGCCCGGCGGCGAGGGCCGCGAGCCGCGCGCCCTCGACCGCGAGCGGTACCGGGCCGGCCACGTCGATCACCACGGCGCAGCCGTCGGCGACGGCCGCGCCCCACACCCGGCCGGCCTCGGCCGGGACCGGGCGGGCGTTGCGGCGCCACCGGGCCAGGGCCTCGACGCTGGTGAACGCCAGCACGGCCGCCCTTCCGTCGTTCCCGATCAGCGTGGGCAGGACCATCTCGCTGTTCTTGTCGCCCTCAGCGGCAGAGCCGTCGGCGAGGACGGCGACCACGGGGACGAGCAGCCGCGCGCCGGCCAGAGCGGTCAGCGCCGCCTGCTCGCTGCCCCGTCCGGCCTGGTAGGCGGCCAGGGCCGCGGCCACCTGCTGGTCGGCGTCGCCGTGGTCGTGGCGGAACTGCTGCCCGCCAGGATTCAGATGCCCGGACACCCCATCGACCCTATGCCACCGGGCCGCCTGACCGGTCAGCATCCGGCTGCGGATACGTCATATGGTCACTTTGTTGTTGCGCAGAGTAATGAATTCTCTGAATGAGACGCTTTCCGGCTAATGAACGTCACGAACTCGGCACAATCGGAGGGAGCCGGGGTAGCGAAACGCGCATACGCACGCGCACGAAAACGGAAAGGAGCCTGGGTGACCCAGCCCGAGCGACTGGCCGCGATCGCACCGGGCACGCCGATGTGGAAGGCCGTGCCACCGCGCCTGGTCGGCCCGTACCTGACCGGGCAGCGCACGGTGCTGGCCGGTTACGTCTACCGCGCCCAGGACGTCCGCTTCCACAACCCCGCCGAGGCCTACCTCGCGCTGAGCCTGGGCTGGGAGGACTCGGAGTTCACGCCGCACATGAGCGAGATCTACCTGGTGGCCTGGCTGGCCCGCACGATCGACGGCTACGCGCCCGCCGCGGGCCGCGGTGTCCCCGAGTTCTACATCGAGCCCATAGCCATACCGATCGGGGCGGGCATGTGCCGCCTCGGCCCGGACGGGGAGCAGCTCGTAGCCCGCTACGACGGGCTGGCCTGGCAGCGAATGGAGCCGTAAGCCATGCGATACCGGCTCATGGCCACTTACCTGGGCGTCCCCTACTACGCCGGGCTCGGTCCCGACGGCAACGAGGCCGCGCTGTTCTCCCCCGCCCCGCCCCCGGACGAGCTGGGCTTCACGCCCGCGGGCGGCTACTGGCGCAAGCAGGTCAGCCTGGCCGAGCTCGACGCGCTGTGGCAGTCACGCCTGGTCGGCGAGTACCGCGGCGAGCCCTGCCTGGTCCTGGACGATCTCGGCGACCGGCTGCACATCGCCTACCTGGGCCGCGACTCGGCCCGGGCCAGGCAGCTCGGCTACTGGGAGATCGACCGGGAGGTCTTCGAGGTCGTGGTGACCCGGCCTGATGTCGCCGGCCTGACCGAGGAGCGGGTGGACTACCCGGTGTCCTCGGCCATGTTCCCGGCGTCGAACCGGGAACCGGGCGTCCCGGCCCGGCCGGAAACCCATGGCCGGCAGGCGCAGGCTCCCGGCGGCGCGATCTTCCCGGCCGCGCCATCGGTGTTCTCCGCTGCGCCCTCCGCGTTCCCGGCCGCGTTCCCGGCCGCGCCCTCGGCCGCCGAGCGGACCAGCCCGCTGCGGGTGGTGCCGCGGCACGGCCCGCCGCCCGCCCCCGAGCCCGCGGCCCGCCCAACTGCGGGCCAGCGCGAGGCCGACGGCCACCGTGAGCCCGCGGGACAGCGTGAGGCTGGCGGGTCAGCGTGAGCCCGCCGGGCAGCGTGAGCCCGCCGGGCAGCGTGAGCCCGCCGGGCAGCGTGAGCCAGGCGGTTATGCCGAGGCGGATCGCGGGCCGCGGACCCCGGACCGGGCCGCGGCCTGGCACGGCTCGCCCGAGACCGAGCCGTGGTCCGGGCCGCCCGAGCCGCCGCAACCGGACCCCCGGTCTGACCCGCGGCTCGAGCCCCGGTATGGCCCACGGCACGATCCGCTGTCCGATCCATGGCACGATCCGCTGTCCGACCCGCGGCACGATCCGCTGTCCGACCCGCGGCACGATCCTCGCCCTGGTATCAGGCCCGATCCACGACTCGATGCCCGTTCCGGTCCGCAGCGGGAGGTCCGGGCTGAGTCCCGGCCGCGATCCGAGCCGAGGCCCGCGGGCGGGCCCGAGCCGCGGGCGATGCCGCCGCCCGCTCCCCCGCTCGCCCCCCCGCTCGCTCCGGCGGGCGGACGGCGGGCCGGGCGGCGGGACCGGGTACCGCAGTCGGTTTTCGGCGAGTTGCTCAGCCTGGCCGCCATCCCCCACTCGGCTTACTCGGTCGATGAGGAAATACCGGGCGCCATGTGCCTGGTCAAGGCCGATGGCGGCTTCGAGGTGTTTACCCGGACCGACGACGCGCGGCTCGATGTCCGCTTCTTCGAGGACGAGGAGGCGGCTTACTTCTACCTGTTCGGCGTCCTGGCGGCCGAGGCGGTACGCAGCGGGCGGCTGCAGCCAGGTCCGGCCAACGGGCACGTCAACGGCTCCCGCGGCCCCAGGGTGCCCTCGGCTCCCACGGAAAACGTTTCGAAGTACTTACAGAGCCAGAAGCTAGCCAAATGAGGACCTCCTCAAGTTATGGTTAATTAGCCGACGGGGCTGACGGTCCCCCGCTCCCCAAGCAGCCCCGTCGGCCTTAGGCCGGGAGTTCTCAAAGGGATTTTGGTATCGCGTAAAATCCTGTTTTCAATATGTGACAAGAGGTAATTCCTTTCACTTCGGCCCCGGTACATAACGCTGGATGGCCTGACTCCCAGTACTGTGACTTACGTGGCTGAGGTGAGCGCCGAGCCCGCGGTGACCGCGGGGGTCGCGAGCCTGGCCGTCCGGGACCTGCTGCGCGGGATGCGCCGTCACGGCCGCGTCCTCGCGGCCTTGCCGCAGGCCATCTACCTCGAGTTCGCCGACCCCGTGCCCGAGCCGCGGGTGATCACGGTCTCACCGCCGGACGCCATCAGGCTGCCGAACGCCATCATCGCCGGCCCGTGGGAGGTCCGCGCCGAAGGCGCGGCCGGATCGGCGGAATGCTGGGCCGGCGGGAGCCGGGTGCTGGCCGCGGGCCTTGATATCCGGATCGTCCGCTGGTGGGATCCCTCACCGGTGTTCGGCCCGCTCTCCCGGGCCCGGCTCGACCATGGCTCGGGCGTTCTGGCCCGGCTCTACGCCGCGGCGGAACATGCCCCCGGGCTGGCCGGCCAGGACGGCCCCGGGCAGCTGGCGGCGTGCTGCGCGAGCGGTGATCTGGCCGGTGCCGTCGAGGCCGCCGAGCACCTGGTGGGACTGGGCCCGGGACTGGTGCCGAGCGGCGACAGCGTGGTCAGCGGCCTGCTGCTCGCGCTGCGGCTGCTGGGCGGGGCCATCTCCGGCGGCACCCGCGCGGTCTGGCTCGCGAACTGGCTCAGCGCGGCGGTGACCAGCGACGCGGCGCAGCGGACGACCACGCTGGCGGCGTCGCTCCTGCACTGCGCGGCCAAGGGCCAGGCGGCGGCCGAGGTATCCGCCGTGCTGCTCGCGATGGCGGGCCAGGAGCCGGTCGAGCCGGCCGCGTCCCGGCTGCTCGCCTCGGTCCAGGGCGTCGATCTCGCCTGGGGGGTCGTGGCAGGCTGCCGCGCGGCTCTTCTTTTGTCCGTATCCTGAGCCATGTGATCATCGCGCTTACCGGAGTCCAGTACGAGATCGAAGGCGGCCGCTACCGCGCCACGGTGACCGAGCTCGGCGCCGGGCTGCGCGAGCTGACCTTCCGCGGCCAGCCGGTGATCGCCGGCTACGAGGCGGACACGCTGCCGCCAGGCGCGGGCCAGCTGCTGGCCCCCTGGCCCAACCGGGTCGACGGCGGCCGGTACGTCTTCGGCGGCGCCGAGTACCAGCTGGCCCTGACCGAGCCCGCCCGCGAGAACGCGATCCACGGGCTGACCCGCTGGGCGGCGTGGACGGCCGTTCACGCCGACGCCAGCTCGGTCCGGCTGCGCAGTGCCGCGCACGGCCAGCAGGGATACCCGTTCAGCGTGGAGATCGAAGCCGAATACCGGCTCGATCCGGACACCGGGCTGCAGGTGACCGTGACCGCGCGCAACCGGGGCAGCCGCGCCGCGCCCTACGGCACCGGCTCGCATCCGTACCTGACCGTCCGGACGGCTTCAGTCGACGGGTGCGAGCTGACCCTGCCGGCCGGCTCCTGGCTGCCGATGGACGACCGCGGCATCCCCTCGGGGCCGCCGGAGCCCGTCGACGGCACCGAGTACGACTTCCGCCAGCCGCGGGCCATCGGCGCCACCCAGCTGGACCACGCGCTGACCGGGCTGAGCCGCGACGGCGACGGCCGCGCCTGGGCCTACCTGGCGGCGAGCGACGGCCTGCGGCTGGGCCTGTGGGCCGGGGCCGGCTACGAGTGGCTGCAGGTCTTCACGGGCGACCCGCTGGGTCCGGACCGCCGCCGTAAGGCGCTGGCCATCGAGCCGATGACCTGCCCGCCGAACGCCTTCGTGACCGCCGACGACCTGATCGTCCTCGAACCGGGCGAAAGGGTCACCCACAGCTGGGGGATCCAGGCCTTCTGAGGACGCGGTCCAGGTCGGCTGGTGTGTCGATGTCGTCGGGGCGGCCCGTGTCGCCGCATTCGACCAGCGTGGTCAGGTCCGGGTGGGCGCGCAGGAAGGCCCGGGCGCCCTGGTCCCCGGTGGCCGTCTCGATGACTTCCGGCCAGTGCTCGCGGGCCAGCAGAACGGGGTTGCGGGGCTTGCCCTCGTAGGCGGCGACGGCCACGGTGGCGCCGGCCCGGTACGCGGCGATCAGCCGCGTGACCGCCTCCGGGCCGATCAGCGGCTGGTCGGCCAGCGCGACCACCACCGCCCCGGCGTCCGCCAGGGCGGGCGGGCGGCCGGCGGCTGGTTCGCTCAGGGCGCGCAGGGCGGCGCGCAGGGAAGACCCCATGCCGGTCCGCCAGTCCGGATTGTATATTGTATTTACATCGTCGAGCTCTAGCTGCGCCGCGCCGGCCACGACCAGGACCGGATCCGCGCCGCCGGCCCGCAGCAGGTCCACGCCGCGCTCCGCCAGGGTCCGGCCGTCCAGCCTGACCAGCGCCTTCGGCTGGCCGAAACGGGAGCCCGCCCCGGCCGCGAGCAGTACCCCGGCCACCCTCGTGATCATGGTTCCCAAGCGTATGCAGGCCGCGCTGGTAACATCCGTCCAATCGGGAGTGATGTTACCAATGACAACGCGGAATCCAGTTCCGGAGAATATCGACACGAGCCAGCCGAATGTCGCCCGGATTTATGACTTCCTGCTGGGCGGCAAGGACAATTTCGCCGTTGACCGGGAAGCGGCCAGGCGGCTGCTCGAGGTATCGCCGGACATGGCGGGAATCGTCCGCGACAACCGGTCGTTCATCGGCCGGGTCGTCCGTTACCTGGCGGACGAGGCGGGCGTCAGGCAGTTCGTCGACCTCGGCGGCGGCCTGCCCACCCAGACCAACGTGCACGAGATGGCCCGGGCGATCGCACCGGACGCCTGTGTCGTCTACGTGGACAACGACCCGGTGGTCTGGTCTCACGGCCAGGCGCTGCTCGCCCACGACAGGCAGGTCGCGATGATCCACGCCGACCTGCGCGACCCGCTCGCGGTGCTGGCCGACCCGGAACTCCTCGCCTTGATCGACCTGACCCGCCCGGTGGCGCTGGTGTGCGCCAGCGTCCTGCACTTCGTGCCCGATTCGGACGAGCCGCACCGGATCATCGCCGAGTACCGAGACCAGGTAGCGCCGGGCAGCTACCTGGCCATCAGCCACGGCACCACCGGTGAGACCGAGGATCACCACCAGGTGGTCGGCGGCGTGACCAGTGTCTACCGGCAGGCGTCAGCGCAACTGCACGTCCGGTCGCTAGCGGATATCCAGCGTTTCTTCGACGGCTTCGAGATGGTCGAGCCCGGCCAGGTCTGGATCAACGAGTGGCGGCCCGAACCGGGCGTCGCGGCTGCGGGCCAGCCCCGGTCCCTGCGCGGCGGGGTCGGCCGCAAGCCCTAGCCGGCGAACTGCCCAGCCGGCGAACTGCCTCAGCCGGCGAGCTGGTGGTGGATGCGGCCCTCGGTGTCGGTCAGGGCCTGGCCGGTGCCGCCCCAGCGCAGCTGGATCAGCTCGGCGGCGATCGACACCGCCGTCTCCTCCGGCGTCCGGGCCCCCAGGTCCAGCCCGATCGGCGACCGCAGACGGCTGAGCTCCTCCCCGGTCAGGCCGATCTCACGGAGCCGCTCCAGCCGGTCATCGTGGGTCCGCCGGCTGCCCATCGCGCCGATATAACCGGCCGGGGTACGCAGGGCGACCTCGAGCAGCGGCACGTCGAACTTCGGGTCGTGGGTGAGCACGCAGATCACCGTCCTGGCATCCACGTCCGTGCCGGCCAGGAACCGGTGCGGCCAGTCGACCGCCACCTCGTCCGCGTCGGGGAACCGGGACGCCGTGGCGAACACCTTCCTGGCGTCGCACACGGTGACGTGGTACCCGAGGAACTTGCCCACCCGGGCCACGGCCGCGGCGAAGTCGATCGCGCCGAACACCAGCATCCGCGGCGCCGGCGCGAACGAGTTCACGAACACGCTGAGGTCGTCACCGCGCCGCTCCCCGTGCTCCCCGTACCGGCGGATGCCGGTCAGGCCCTGGGCCAGCATGCCCCGCACGTCGTCATCGACGGCCGCGTCCAGCCGGGCCGTGCCCAGCGTGCCGGATGCGCCCGGGTGCCAGCCCTCCTTACCGGCGCCCGCGCTGGCATCACGGCTCCAGATGACACGACGCGCGCCAGCCCGCCCCGGTCCCGAGATCACGGTCGCGACCGCCACCGGCTCGCCGCGCTCGACCGCCGCGGCGATCTCGCCCAGCTCGGGGAAGCTGGCCCGGTCGATCCGCTCGACGAAGACGTCGATGATCCCGCCGCAGGTCAGGCCGACCGCGAACGCGTCGTCGTCGCTCACCCCGTAGGTCTCGAAGACGGGCTCCCCGCTCCGGCAGACGTCCAGCGACAGCTCATAGACGGCACCTTCGACGCAGCCGCCGGACACGCTGCCGATCACCTCGTGGTCACCGGCGGCCGAGACGGCCAGCGCCGCCCCCGGGTCACGGGGCGCGCTGCGGTACGTGCGCACCACGGTGGCCAGGCCGAAGGACTCGCCCGCCTCCCACCACTTGGTGATCCTGCCCAGGATGTCACGCACGTCCGTCACCTCCGCTCACCAACACGGTAACCCGGGGCACGGCGGCGAGACTATTCCCGGCGGACACTGGCCGCCGCGGCGCGCATCAGGTCGGGGATGTCGGCGTGGGCGGGCCGCTCCGCACCGTCTAGCTCGCTCGCCGTCAGCCAGCCGTACTTGTCGGTAGTGGCCTGCTCCCACTGGTCCAGGCCCTCCAGGCTGACCTCGGGCGAGGTGACCAGGACCGCGTAGAAAACCTGATCCTGGACGATGTGATGGCCGCCCCAGGAGAACTCGATGGTGTGCTCCGCGATGGGCTCGCCGAGCCGCGCGGGATCGACCGCGATCCGGGTCTCCTCGTACAGCTCGCGGGCGGCCGCCGCCGGCATGGACTCGCCCGCCTCGGCGGCGCCCCCGACGGTGAACCAGAAGGGACGCTCGGGATGATGGGGATCCCAGCCGTGCAGGAGCAGCACCCGCCCCTCCGGGTCGACCGGCAGCACCCGGGCCGTCCGCCGCTTGATCAGCGGCCCGGGCGCCTGGTCCGGCGGTGGTACGGTCACCGTTGCCCCACTACTCCACGATCTTGGAGATGGGGATCTCCAGGATGTCCTGGGCCCCGGCCGCCTTCAGCGCCGGTATCAGCGTGTTGACGCCGCGCTTGGGGACCACCGTCTCGACCGCGTTCATGTTCCCGCGGGCCAGCGTGGTGATCGTCGGCGAGGACAGGGCGGGCAGCATGTCGGTGACCGCGGCCAGGTTGTCCGCGGCCACGTTGAGCTTGAGCAGGACGTTGCCGCGGGCCTGGATGGCCCCCCGCAGCAGCAGCGCGATGTCCTCCATGGCGGCCCGCTTCTCCGGGTCCGCGAACGCCCGGCCGGCCGCGATCAGCTCGGTGTAGCTGGTCAGCAGCGTCTCCAGGATCCGCAGGCCGTTCTTGCGCAGCGACGAGCCGGTCTCGGTCAGGTCGACGATGGCGTCCACGATGTCAGGGACCTTGGCCTCGGTCGCGCCGTGCGACGGTATCACCATCGCCTTTACCGCGCGCGCGTCGAGGAACCGCCTGGTCAGCGACGGGAACTCGGTGGAGATGCGGACGCCTTCCGGCATGTCGGCGGCCGACTGCCAGGGCGCGGAGGCCGGCACCGCGAGCACCACCCGCACCGGTTGCGACGTGGCCTTGGAATACTGCAGCTCACCGAGCGAGACGACGTCGGCCTCGGTCTCCGCGATCCAGTCGCGCCCGGTGATGCCGAGGTCGAACAGCCCGCGCTCGATGTAGGACGGGATCTCCTGCGGGCGCAGGAAGCGGACCTTGTCGATCCGCGGGTCGTCGATCGAGGCGTGGTAATCACGGTCCGAGGACCGGCGCACGGTCAGGTCGGCCGCGTCGAACAGCTCGAGGGTGGCCCGTTCCAGCGAGCCCTTGGGCAGTACCAGTGACAGCATGAGTGATCCCTATTCTCCGGTTGATGGCAGCGGCTGGACGGTGTTCACCGGCGTCCCGCACCCGTTATGGGCAGCGGGAACGCGGGAACGCGGTCAATGTCGCTGCGCGGAGGGGTGGGTAACAGGGCCGGGATGGACCGCTTCACGTGGGGCTCCGGTGCGGGCGCGGCGGATGGAGCGCAGCACGAGCGCGGTGTCGAGCGCGGCCACCACTGCCTCCCATCCCTTGTCTTCATGGCTGCCGGGCAATCCGCACCGGTCCAGAGCCGACTCTACCGTGTCACAGGTCAGTACGCCGTTCCCTACCGGCGTCCGGGCGTCGAGCGCGACCCGGGTGAGGCCGCCCGTCACCGAGTCACATACGTACTCGAAGTGGGGCGTACCGCCACGGATAATCACGCCCAGGCAGGCCACCGCGTCGTGGCTGGCGGCCAGCTCGGCGGCCACGACCGGCAGCTCGATCGCGCCCGCCACCCGGACCACGAGCGGGTCGGGTAGGCCGCAGGCGACCGCGGCGGCCGTGCCGCGGGCCACCAGCGCGTCGGTGATCTCCTGGTGCCAGCGGGTGGACACGATGGCCAGGCTGAGCCCGGACGCGTCCACCACGGCGGCGCCGGGGCTGCCCGCGCCGCTCACGCCGACTCTGCCGTGCGGGCGGTCACGGCCGCGGCCTGAGCCGGGTGTCCGTTGAGCGGTGAGGACGGCGGGGACGGAACCCGTTCGGCGTCAAGGTCTTGGATCTGGTGGCCGAGCCGGTCCCGCTTGGTGATCAGGTACCGCAGGTTGTACGGCGTGACGGCGGACGCGAGCGGGACCCGGCCGGTGATGTCCACCCCGCCCTCGACCAGGCCGGCGACCTTGGCCGGGTTGTTGGTGAGCAGGCGCACCGAGCGCACGCCCAGGTCGCCCAGCATCTGGGCGCCGGCCGAGTACTCGCGCGCGTCCACCGGCAGGCCGAGCTCGGTGTTGGCGTCCACCGTGTCGGCCCCGGCGTCCTGCAGCTCGTAAGCCTGCAGCTTGCTCAGCAGCCCCACGCCGCGGCCCTCGTGCCCGCGCAGGTAGAGCACCACGCCGCGGCCCTCGGCCGCGATCGCGGCCATGGCCGCATCCAGCTGCGCGCCGCAGTCGCAGCGCAGCGAGCCGAACACGTCGCCGGTCAGGCACTCCGAATGCAGCCTGGTCAGCACGTCCTCGCCGCGGACGTCGCCGAGCACCAGCGCCACGTACTCGGTCCCGTCGATCTCGTGCCGGTAGCCGAACGCCTGCCACTGGCCGTAGGCGTTCGGGATCCGGGTCTGCGCCTGGCGGCTCAGCTGCCGCTCGTTGCGGCGGCGGTACTCGATCAGCTGCTCGATCGAGATCAGCGCCAGGTCATGGGTATTCGCGAACTCGCGCAGGTCGGGCAGCCGGGCCATGGTGCCGTCGTCGTTCACCACCTCGCACAGCACGCCCGCCTCCGGCAGGCCGGCCAGCCGGGCCAGGTCCACGGCGGCCTCGGTGTGCCCGGCGCGGCGCAGCACGCCGCCCTCGGCGTACCGCAGCGGGAACACGTGGCCGGGCCGCACCAGGTCGGCCGCCGTGGTGGCGGGGTCGACGAGCTTGGTGATGGTGGCGGCGCGGTCCGCCGCCGAGATGCCGGTGCTGATCCGGTCGCGCGCGTCCACGCTGACCGTGAAGGCGGTGCGGTGGTGCTCGGTGTTGTGGGACGTCATCTGGGGCAGCTGGAGCCGGTCGAGCTCGGCTTCCCGCATGGGCATGCAGATCACGCCGCTGGTGTAGCGGATCATGAAGGCGAGCAGCTCGGGGGTGGCCATGCTGGCCGCGAAGATGATGTCGCCCTCGTTCTCCCGGCTCTCGTCGTCCACGACCAGCACCGGGCGCCCCGCCGCGATGTCCTTGATCGCGCGGTCGACGTCGTCGAGCATCTGCTGAGTCACTTGCCGTCCTCCCGGTGCATGAGCTTCTCCACGTACTTGGCGATCACGTCGACCTCCAGGTTCACGGTGTCACCTGGGGTCCTGTGCCCCAGCGTGGTGCGCTTGAGCGTCTCCGGGATCAGGCAGACCTCGAACCACTGCTCGTCCCGCGGGGTACCGGGCGGGCTCAGCGCGGAGACCGTCAGGCTGGTCCCGTCCACCGTGATCGACCCCTTTTCCACGACGTAGCGGGCGATCTGGCCGGGCAGCCCGATGCGGACCTGGTCCCAGTTCCCGGTGGGGCGCCGGGAGATGATCGCGGCGGTAGCGTCCACGTGGCCCTGCACCAGGTGGCCGCCGAGGCGGTCGGCGAGGCGGACCGAGCGTTCCAGGTTGACCGGCGCCCCGGGCGCGAGCGCGCCCAGGCCGGACCGGTTCAGGGTCTCCCCCATCACGTCCGCGGTGAAGGTCCCGGCCAAGATGCCGGTGACGGTCAGGCATACGCCGTTGACCGCTATCGACTCGCCAGGGACGACGCCCTCGGTGGAACCCCGGATGGTGAGCATGGCTCCGCCGCCGTGATGCTCGACCCGGGTCACCTCGCCGAGTTCTGCCACGATCCCGGTGAACATCCGCGCTTTCCTCCTCGAAGCCCAGCTGATGACCTGGCTCCGGGGCAGCGCGGGTACGCGCTCATCGGCGGCCAGGGCTGACCTGGCCGCTCGCGTGCTGCCTCCCATCCGGACTTTCACCGTCGGTCCCGGAATTTCACCGGGTCAGCCGCCCGCTGGCTGCGGACGGGTCGCGGACTTTCACCGCCGGCTCGGAGTTTCACCGACCCCGGAGCACGCCTTTTACTCCTATAAGCCAGTGTGCCACACGAGGTATTCCGGACCGGGCCCGCGGGGTGCGTACGGTTTCCGGCCCGGCCGGCGGCTCCTGGCCTGGCTGGCCCTCAGGATGGCGGCGGGCGGAACTGGTAGCCGACGCGGTATTCGGTGACCAGGTACTGACCGTAGCGCGGGCCGAGCTTGCGCCGGACCCGGCTCACGTGCACGTCTACGGTGCGGCTGTCCTGCGGCACCGGGCGGCCGTCGGCGCCGAGGTTACGGTGCCAGACGTGCCCGACCAGGTCGGCGCGGGAGAACACGGTGGCCGGGTGCGCGGCGAGGAACGCCAGCAGCTCGAATTCCTGGAAGGTCAGCCCGATCTCATGCCCGTCGATCCAGACGCGGCGCTGGACGTGATCCAGGCGCAGCCCGGAGGCCGCGGACCGCTTCCCGCGCGACGAGGGCCCCGTCGCCGGCCGGCCGGCCGGCGCCGCCGGGCCCGTCGTCCCGGGTGCGGCCACGGCGGCGGCCGGGGTGTCGCTGGCGGGCGCGGGGATCACGTAGCCGACGATGGCCAGGGACGTGCCGGTGCCCGGGATCGGCATGACCGCGAGCAAGGTGGCCTCGCCGCCCGGCGCCGGCACCTGCTCGTCCCAGGGACGGCTGTCCTGCGGACCTGGCAGCGCGGCCGGCCACGGCCAGTTGAGCAGCTGCGTCTCCGCCTCTCCATCTCCAGGGGGCACCGTCTTATTGTCCATTTAAATGATCGGCTTTGTCAAGAAATAGACGCTGGGGCGGGAGTGTCAGAGGTGATGCGTAGGATTCGGGCATGGCGGTCAGGACGGTCATCTTCGACTGGGGCGGGACGCTTACTCCGTGGCACGGCATCGACATCGCCGAGCTCTGGCTCGCGGTCTGCGCACGGCACTATCCGGCGGATGAGGCGGCCGCGATGGCGGCGGCCGTCCACGCGGCCGAGACCGAGCTGTGGCAGCACGGCGCGTCGTCCCACCAGAGCGCGACCCTGGAGCACGTCTTCGAGCGGGCCGGGGTCACCGCGTCGGACGAGTTCATGGCCAGCTACTTCGAGGCGTGGGATCCGCATACGTTCACCGACCCGGACGTGATGCCGCTCCTGCGCGAGCTGAAGCGGCGCGGCATCAGGGTGGGCGTGCTCTCCAACACGATGTGGCCGCGCAGCGCCCACGAGCAGATCTTCGTCCGGGACGAGGTGCTGGACCTGATCGACGGCGCGGTGTACTCCAGCGAGATCGACTGGGTCAAGCCGCACCCGGGGGCCTTCCGCGCGGCCATGGCCGCGGTCGGCGAGACCGACCCGGCGGCCTGCGTGTTCGTCGGCGACCGGCCCTACGACGACATCCACGGGGCTAAGGGCACGGGCATGCGGGCCGTGCTCGTCTCGAACTCCGACGTCCCGGCGTTCGAGGCCGCCGAACCGGACGCGGTCATCACCCGCCTGGCCGACCTGCTGGCCTACATCGACCGCTGGAGCTGATATCCGCGGCGGCGCGGATATCAGAAAAATTTTCCGCGAAAAACCGTTGGCGAACGAGGCGGTCGCGGCTCTTACCCACGGGAGCTAATTGGGGAGGGGCGGAACGCCGGGAGCTTACCGGATCTGGGGGGGACGCTCCCGGCGTTCCGCTGGCCCGACGGGCCAGCCGGTATCGATACGGCCCGGTACTGTCCAAAAGGGGCGCAGCGCGGTTCGATAGCCATATGCGCGATAGCGAGGTCGTCGAGGCCATAGTGGCAGGCGACCCAGATGGGCTTGCCGAAGCCTATGACCGGTACGCGGCACCGTTGTACACCTACTGCCGCTCCCTGCTGCGCGAGCCGGCCGACGCTGCCGACGCCGTGCAGGACACCTTCGTCATCGCGGCGGCCAGGCTGGCGGGACTGCGTGATCAGAACCGGCTCCGGCCATGGCTGTACGCCGTGGCCCGCAACGAGTGCCACCGGCGGCGGCGCGACAGCGCGAGCGCGGCTACCTCGGCGCTGGACCTGGTGCCGGAGATGAGCGACGAGACGGCGGATGTCACGGGGGGCGCCGAGCGCGCGGAGTTGCGCACGCTGCTGCGCTCCGCGGTCCGCGGCCTCAACGCCAGCGAGCAGGACCTGATCGAGCTGCAGCTGCGGCAGGAACTCGACGTCGCGGAGATCGCGGCCGTGCTCGGCGTGTCCCGCAACCACGCGCACGCGCTGCTCTCCCGCGCCCGCAGCCAGCTGGAGGTCTCGCTGGGCGCGCTGCTCGTCGCCCGCTCCGGGCGCGGTGACTGCACCGCGCTGAGCGCGCTGCTCGAGGACTGGGACGGTCAGCTGAACGTCTTGATGCGCAAGCGGATCAACCGGCATATCGAGCGGTGCCCGGAATGCACCGAGCGCAAGCGGCGCGAACTCGCCCCGGCGCTGCTGCTCGGCGCGGCCGCGCTGCCGGTCGTGGCCATGCCGCCCGGCCTGCGGTCCCGGGTGCTGAGGCTGGCCAGCAGCAACACTCCGGAAGCGACGGCGCACCGAGCCGCGGTGACGCAGCGGGCCGTGATGTCCGGCGCCGACGGTTTCCCCGTTCCCCTGGACCAGCAGAAACCGCTCTGGTGGCAGGCCCGGCGGAACCAGGGCACCGCGGCGGCGGCCGTGATCGCGGCGGCGGCCGTACTGATCATCTTGGTGGCTACCGGCGTACTCGGCGCGCACCACAGCCAGCTGAGCGCGCTGACCCAGGGTTCGTCCCCGCCCGGTGCCGCGGCCCCGGCGGGCGGCACCGGGTCCGCGGGGTACTCGGAGCCGCTGGCGCGGGCGGCCCGGGTAGCTCCGGCGGCGCCGGGCCCACGGAGAGCGCCGCCGCCCGCGTGGCGCCCTCGCCTTCGGCTGGCAGCACGGCGCCGGGCGGCCCCTCGCCCGCGGCCTCGTCCCCCGGTCCGGTGCCCGGCCGCGGCCCGTCGCACTCCCCGTCACCGAGCCACCGGCCGTCGCCGGGCTCGCCTGCGCCGTCCGCCAGCAGCCCGGCTCCTCCCCCGCCGGCCGGGACGCTGAGCGTGGCGCCCAGGACGATCGTGCTCAGCCCGCTGGGCGGCGGCACCCTGACCCTGACCGCTTCGGGCGGCCCGGTGAACTGGTCCATCACCGAATCACCGGGGCTGATCGGCGAGCTGGCCGTCACGCCGGCCTCGGGGCGGCTGCTGGCGGGCCAGAGCGCGACCATCGGCCTCCGGGTCAGCGCCGGGGCGGGCACCCTGACCGCGCTGGCCGCCCGGGCCGACGCGACGCTGACCAGCGCCACGGGGGTGTGCGTGAGCTGCACGCTCACCGTCGATCCGGGCGACCTCACGGTCACGGTCCTCATCGAGATCAACGCCAGCCCGAGCCCGTCGAAGCCGAGCTGCCCGCCGTCGAGCTCCCCGCCGCCCAGTTCGTACCGGTCCGAAGCCGAGACCGGCGGCGGGTGCCGTGAGCCCGGCTAGGGCACGGAGCCGGTGCGCTTCAGCGTCCGGATGATGGGCGCGGTCTCCACCGAGGTCACTCCGGGCAAGGCGGCCAGCTCGCCGGTCAGGTACTCGTACAGGTGCTGCGTGTCGCGGAAGACGGCGCTGGCCACCAGGCTGGCCGGGCCGGTGGTGGCGGCGGCGAACGGGATCTCGGGATGCGCGGCCAGGGCCTGTCCCGCCTCCGCCAGGCGGGCTGGCTCCACCGAGAGCCACAGCACGGCGTGCGCGTTCAGGCCCTGCGCCTGGTTATCGACGTCGACCTCGAAGGACAGCAGGCCGGACCGGCAGAGCTCGTCGATCCGGCGCCGCACCGTGGACTCGTGCCAGTGGATCGCCGTGGCGATCGCAACGTTGCTCGCCCGGCCGTCGCGGGCTAGCTCGGCCAGCAGCGGCTCGTCTTCCGCCAGCAGAAGGCCGCGGGCAGGCCCATCCTGGCGGACCGGCGCCGGGAGCTTAGCCAGCTGCGCCGGGGACAGCGCGCGGGTGGCTTGACGCCACGGGCCGGGGGTGAAGCTGTGCAGGATCGAGTGCGCCGAGATCTGCACCACGCGGCGGCTGCCGGGCAGGCCGTGCAGGAACAGGGCGTCGCGCTGTTCCTCGGTGCGGGCCTGCAGCGTGCAGATGATTTCCGTGCCGCCGGAGGCGAGATGGACCCACCTGGTGTCGGGCCGGCGCGCGAGGGCCTCCGCGATCGAGTCGGCGCCGCCGGGCGTGGTCTGCAGCCGGATGAACCAGTCGGTCCAGCCCAGCCGGGATCCTTCGGGCACCCCGAGCACCCGAAGCCCGGCCGTCTCGCACATCCTGCGGTAACGCCGGGCGGCGGTCTGATCGGAGATCCCCGTCACGTCCGCGATGGTGCGGAAGGACGCCCTCGGCTCGATCGAGAGAATATGAATAATCTGGCGATCCACCGCGTCCAGCATCATCGATTCCACGCAAATGAGCGTATTAAGAGTCAGGATCCGGCACAATCACGCTCCGCCGTGGATTTCAGGTCACCTGGTGGCCGAGCATGATGGACAGCGCCGGGGGAAGGCGCGCTGATGGAGGGAAACCGATGGATAAGAAGTGGTGGACCCTGGTCGCGGTGTGCGTCGGGGTTTTCATGCTGCTGCTCGACGTCACGATCGTGGTCGTCGCCCAGCCCGCGATCCAAAGCGGGCTGCACGCGAGTTTCAGCGATGTGCAGTGGGTGCTCGACGCCTACGCCCTGACGCTGGCCTCGCTGCTGCTGACTTCGGGCGTGCTCGCCGACCGGTACGGCCGCAAGCGCCTGTTCCAGATCGGCCTGGTCATCTTCACCCTCGGGTCGCTGCTGTGCGGCGTGGCCCAGGACCCGCTGATGCTGATCTTGTCGCGGAGCGGGCAGGGGGTCGGCGGGGCGATCATGTTCGCCACGTCACTGGCGCTGATCGGGCAGACGTTCCACGGCCGCGACCGCGGGGTGGCGTTCGGCGTCTGGGGTGCGATCACCGGCGTTTCCACGGCACTCGGCCCGGTGCTCGGCGGCGTGATCACCACTGACTGGAGCTGGCGCGGGATCTTCCTGGTCAACGTGCCGATCGGCGTGCTCGCCGTGGTGCTGACCGCCTGGCGGGTCGGGGAATCCAAGTCGCCGCACCCGACGCCGCCCGACTGGGCCGGGTTCGCGCTGCTGACCTCCGGGCTGATCAGCTTGATCTACGGGCTGATCCGGGCGGGCGAGAACAGCTGGTCCGACACCGGGGTCTACATCTGCCTGGCCATCGCGGTGGCGGCGCTGGCCGGGTTCATCATGGCCGAGCGGCGCGTCGCGCACCCCATGTTCGACCTGTCGCTGCTGCGCGTGCCGACGTTCGCGGGCGGCTCGATCGCGGCCTTCGCGATGAACGGCTCGCTCTACGCCGTGCTGCTCTGGCTGGTCATCTACCTGCAGGACGTGCTGGGCTACTCGGCGCAGGACGCCGGGCTGCGGCTGGCCATCATCAGCGGTGCCCAGCTGGCCACCGCGGCCGTGGCGGGCCGGATCAGCGAGCGCGTCCCCGCCCGCTGGCTCATCGGTCCCGGCCTGATCCTCGTCGGCGCCGGGCTGATCATCATGGGCGGCCTCACCGGGCACAGCAGCTGGACCCACCTGATTCCGGGGTTCATCGTGTCCGGGCTCGGCGGCGGGATGGTCAACCCGCCGCTGGCCTCGACCGCCATCGGCGTGGTCCCGCCGCAGAAGGCGGGCATGGCTTCGGGCGTCAACTCGACGTTCCGGCAGATCGGCATCGCGGCGGGCATCGCCGCTCTCGGCTCGATCTTCAACTCGGCGCTGCAGCACAACCTGGCCAGCGCCCCGGGGGTAGGGTCCGCCGCGCCGCGCATCGCCACCATGGTCCGGCAGGGCCAGGTCGGCCAGCTGCTCGCCAGCCTGCCCCCGGCGCGGCGCGGGGTGGTCGCCGAAGCCATCAGGTCCGGCTTCGCCGCCGGGCTCAACGACCTGCTGATCGTCACCGCGGTGCTCGCGTTCGCCGGAGCGGTGAGCGCCCTGCTGCTCATCCGCGGCAAGGACTTCGTGCGTACCGGCGGCGGGGCACCTCCGGCGGCGCCCGCCGTCCCGGGCGGTGCGGCGGACGCGGATGGTGTCAGCCAGGCCCGTTCGGCCTGAAGGTCCTCAGCGGGCGGCCTGGGCCCAGGCGGCGTGCGCGGTGGCGCGCTCGGCCTGGGCCCGCAGGGCTTGCACGGCGCGAGCGGGGTCGTCGGAACCGTAGACGGCCGAGCCGGCCACGAACACGTCGGCGCCCGCCTCGGCGCAGCGCTCGATGGTCTCCTCGCTGACGCCGCCGTCAACCTGGAGCCACACCGCGGCGTCCCGCCCGCCGACCAGCGCGCGGGTCCGGCGCAGCTTGGGCAGCACCATGTCGAGGAAATGCTGGCCGCCGAAGCCCGGCTCGACCGTCATCAGCAGCAGCATGTCCACCTCGCCGAGCAGGTCCGCGTACGGCTCGACCGCGGTACCGGGGTTGACCGCGAGCCCGGCCCTGGCGCCGGCCGCCCGGATCGCGCGCAGGGTCCGGACCGGGGCGTGCACCGCCTCGGCGTGGATCGTCACGTTCCTCGCGCCGGCCTCCGCGTACTCGGGGGCCCACCGGTCCGGGTCCTCGATCATCAGATGGCAGTCGAGAGGCAGCGTGGCGTGCTTGAGCAGCGACTCGACGACGGGCAGGCCGAGGGTAAGGTTCGGCACGAAGTGGTTGTCCATGACATCCACGTGCAGCCAGTCCGCGGTGGCCGCGACCGAGGCGGCCTCGTCGGCGAGCCGGGCGAAGTTCGCGGACAAGATGCTGGGCGAGATCTGAACGGCCATAATGATGCCGAGTGTAGAGCGCCGGCCCACAGCCCGGGGCCCCTGCCGGCCCGCAGCCCGGGGCCCCTCCCCGCGAGCCGAAGGGCCGCGCTCCCGTCTGGACTGACGAGCGAGGAGCTTGCGACGAGCGAGGAGGGAAGACGGGAGCTGCGGGCGGCCCGGAGGCGAGCGGGGCTAGCAGAGCGAGTGGGGGAGAATTGTCGGATAGGGCGAGTATGGTTCGATACTGAATTCGACTGGATCGACCTGGAGGTTTAGTATGCGTTCCGACCCGCCCAGCGCCCTGCTCGACCGGGTACGCAAGTTGCTGGCGAAAGCCGAGGCAGAGGGCGTGACCCCGCCCGAGGCCGAGGCGCTCACCGCCAAGGCGGCGGAGCTGATGGCCAGGTACGGGATCGACCGGGCCCGGCTGGCCGCGTCGGCGCCGGAAACCGACCGGCCGGGTAGCCGCATCATCGACATCGCCAACCCGTGGGCACAGGTCCGGGCGCACCTGCTGGCGGGGCTGGCGGGCGCGATGCGCTGTCAGTGCGTCCTGCTCAGCACGGACCGGCCGGGCGCGCGGATCCACGTGTTCGGCTACGCCTCCGACCTGGAGCGCGCCGACATCTTGTACACCTCGCTCCTGCTGCAGATGGCGCGGGGCCTGACCGCCGCCGCGGTCCCGGCCGGGGTCCGCAGCGTCCGGGCCTGGCGGCGGAGCTGGCTGCTCGGCTTCGTCACCGCCGTCATCACCCGGGTCAAGTCGGCCGAGGACCGCGCCGCCGCGGCCGCGGAGGGCGAGACGCAGGCCGGGCCGAGCACCGCGCTGGTCCTGGCCGACCGGTCCGTAGTCATCCGGCAGCAGCTGGAGCAGGCCTACCCGGTGACCCGCCGGACGCGGATCACCTACAGCGGCCGCGGCTACCGCGCCGGCTATGACCAGGGGCAGCGAGCCGACATCGGCAACGCCCGGCTGAAGTCAGCCCGAGCCCTGAACAGCGCCTAGAGGAGCGAGCCAAAGGGCGCCGGCCCTGCCTGGACTGAGGAGCGAGGAGCCTGCGACGAGCGACGAGGGAAGGCAGGGCCTCAAAAGGCGCCCGGAGGCGAGTGACGAGAGATGAGCGCTAGGAAGATCGCGTCGGTGCCGTGGCGGTGCGGCCAGAACTGGGCGAACCGGGGGTCCAGGGCGCGCAGGGCGGGGACCTCGGGCAGGACGGCGGGCGCGTCCAGGATGGTGACATCGGCCCGGGCCTGCACGACGGCGGTGACCACGTCGCGGGTCTCGGCCAGGTGCGGGGAACAGGTCACGTAGGCCACCACGCCACCAGGCCGGGCCGATTCGATAGCCGCGTTGAGCAGCTGACGTTGCAGGACGCCGAGTTCCGCTAGGTCAGCGGGGACCTTGCGCCACCTGGCCTCGGGGCGCCGGCGCAGCGATCCCAGGCCGGAGCAAGGGACGTCGGCCAGGACACGGTTGAACGTGCCCGGTGACCACGGGACGCGGCGGCCGTCCGCCGCGATGACGCCGTGACCGGCACCGTCGCGGGCGGGGCCGCTGGCGCGGATCAGGGCGTCGCGGACGCGCCGCGCCCGGTGCGGGTGGACGTCCGAGGCGATCAGGCGGGCGTCGCGGCCGCCGGCGAGGCCGGCCAGCAGCCGGGCCTTGCCGCCGGGGCCCGCGCACAGGTCGAGCCAGCGCCGGTCCGGGCCGGAGGTCAGGCCGATCCGGGTCAGGGCGAGCGCGGCCAGCTGGCTGGCCTCGTCCTGGACGGCCGCGCCGCTGGCGACCAGGGCGGCCGGGTCGCCGCCGGCCAGCCGGAAGCCGTACGGCGACCAGCGGGTCCGCTCTCCGGCCGGCAGCGCACTATCGGCTAGCGCGCCGTCCGCCTGGTCGCCGGGGCCGAGGGCGAGCACGACGGCGGGCCGGGCGTTGCCGGCGGCGAGGGCGTCCTCCAGCTCGTCCGGGGCGGCCGGGCCCAGCGCGTCGCGGAACGCGTCGATGATCCAGCGCGGGTAGCTGTACCGGACGGCCAGGTAGCCGGACGCGTCCCGGGCCGGGTCCGGGGCGACGATCCGGATCCACTCGTCCAGGTCACGGGTGGCCACCCGGCGCAGGACCGCGTTGACGAAGCCGGACGGCCGCGGACCGCAGACATCCTTGGCCAGGTCGACCGACGTGGACACGGCGGCGTGGCGGCCGACCCGGGTGGCCAGCAGCTGGTGCGCGCCGAGCCGGAGCACGTCGCGCACCGGCGGGTCGAGCTCGCCCCGGTCGCTGCACGCGGCCAGGACGGCGTCATAGGTGCCACGGCCGCGCAGCGTGCCATAGGTCAGTTCGGTCGTGAAGGCCGCGTCACGGCCGGTCAGGCCGCGCTCGGAGAGCAGGGCGGGCAGGAGCAGGTTGGCGTAGGCGTCGCGGTCGTCGACCGCGCGCAGGACGTCGTAGGCGGTCCGCCGGGCCGGGTCGGTGCGCGGACGCGCGGAACGAGACTGGCCCGAACGAGACTGGCCGGAACCGGATTGAGCCGGGCGAGGAGGGCTGGACGCGGGCTTGCGCGGCCTCGAGCGCTGGGGATGGCCTGGCATGTCAGCCGAGCCGTATGGTCTGGCCGGCCAGCGAGGGGTCGCCTGACCGCAGGCCGCGGGCCCAGTCCGGGGCGGCCATCCGCCGTTTGCCCGGGGCCTGGACGTCGCCGAGGCGTACCGGCCGGGAACCCGTGCCGACCAGCACGGCGCGGCGGCCGACCCGGACCTCGCCAGGGGCGAGGTCCGGCGCGGCCGCGGACCCGGCCGGGCTCGCGCCGGGCTGCTCCTGGACGTCCGGGGACACCGGGCCGAGCTTGAGGCGGACGCCGTCGAGCTCGGTCCAGGCGCCGGGGTCGGGGGTCCACGCCCGGATCTGCCGGTCCACCACGTGCGCGGGCAGCTTCCAGTCCACCCGCGCGTCCTCAGGGTTGATCTTGGGGGCGAAGCTCACGCCCTCGGCCGGCTGCGGGACCGCCTGGAGAGTGCCTTCCTCGATCCCGTTCAGCGTCGCCACCAGCAGTTCCGCGCCGGAGTGCGCGAGCCGGCCGAGCAGCGTGCCGGTCGTGTCGGCGGCCCGTACCGGCTCGGTCAGCACCCCGTACACCGGGCCCGCGTCCAGTTCCTTGACGATCAGGAACGTGCTGGCGCCGGTCACGTCGTCGCCGTGCGCGATGGCGTGCTGGACCGGCGCCGCCCCGCGCCAGGCCGGCAGGATGGAGAAGTGCAGGTTGACCCAGCCACGCGGCGGGATGTCCAGCGCGGCCTGGGGCAGCAGCGCCCCGTACGCGGTCACCGGGCAGCAGTCGGGGCCGATCGCGCGCAGCCGGTCGAGGAACTCCGGGTCGCGGACCCGGGCCGGGGTGAGCACTTCGAGCCCGGCCGCCGCGGCGCGCCGGGCCACCGGGCTGGCCTCGACCTTGCGGCCGCGGCCAGTGGGGGCGTCGGGCCGGGTCACCACCGCGGCGACCTCGTGCCGGGAGGCCAGCAGCGCGTCCAGCGCCGGCACGGCCGTATCGGGCGTACCCGCGAAAACAAGCCGCATCAGATGGCTTGGCCCCGGGTCTCGTGCGGCGATACGCGCACCCGCGGAACCGGGTCGTCCCACCACTGGGCCTCGCGGATGGCCTTCATCGCCGCCTTGCGCTGGGCGGGGTCCATCCGGTCGATGAACAGCACGCCGTCCAGGTGGTCGGTCTCGTGCTGGATGCAGCGGGCCAGCAGCTCGGTGCCCTCGATGGTCACCGGGTCGCCGTGCATGTTGAACCCCTTGGCCACCACGCCCCACGCCCGCTTGACCGGGTAGACCAGGCCGGGAAAGGACAGGCAGCCCTCGTCGTCTTCGTCCTCGTCCTCGGACAGATCCAGCGAGGGGTTGATCAGGTGACCGGGCTCGTGGTCGTCGACGTGGTAGGTGAAGACCCGCAGGCCGACTCCGATCTGGGGCGCGGCCAGGCCCGCACCGGGGGCGTCCAGCATGGTCTCGGTGAGGTCTTTGACCAGCCTGCGCAGCTCGGCGTCGAAGTCGCGGACCGGCTCGGCCGGAGTGCGCAGCACAGGATCACCGAAAAGACGAATCGGCTTGACGCTCACGAAACCCTCCTGGACACCGGATGGCGGCCACCTGTTCAAATGGCGCCGCCGCAGCCAGTCTATCCGTCAGGCCACCTCGGCCGGGTCGAGCTGCACCCGGACGGCGCCTGCGTCCTTGCGCGCGCTGCGGGTGGCCTGCGCCGCGTGCAGCGCCCGGGCGAGGGCCAGTCCGTCTTCCCGGCCGATCCGGATCAGGGCCCGTTCCTGCCGCTCGTCCGGGGCGGCGGACGGACGGTTCGCCGCCGCCTCGACGGGGACGGGCCCGAGCACTTCGGCCCGGTCCGGGAGGCTGGCGGTGGCGAGGAACTCGGCGAGTGCCTCGGGGGCGCCGGTGACCGAGGCCATCCGGATCGCGGGCGGGAAGCCGAGCTCGGCGCGTTCGGCCAGCTCATGTTCGGCGAACGGGACCGGATCCCAGCGGATCAGCGCCTGCACCGCGGGCAGCGCCGCCTCGGCCAGCACCACCACCGAGCCGGCCGGGCGAACCAGCGCGGCCGCGTTGAGCCAGCGGCGCAGTGCCTCCTCGGCGGCGCGCAGGCTGGGCCGCCCGAGCAGCGCCCAGCCGTCCAGCAGCAGCGCGGCGGCGTAACCGCCCGGTGCCACCGGCTCGGCCCCCGGGGTGGCGATGACCAGCGCGGGCTCGGCGGGCACGGCGGCGAGCACGTGCTGGCCGCCCGAGGTGCGCACCGGCAGGCCGGGAAAGGCCCGGCCCAGCTCCTCCGCGGTGCGCGACGCGCCGGTGACGAGCGCGCGCAGCTTGCCCGCGCCGCAGCGAGTACACGTCCAGCCGGCCGCCAGAGCCCCGCACCAGCGGCAGCCCGGCGTCTCATGGGAGCCGCCGATCTGGAGCGGCCCGCCGCAGGTGGCGCACCTGGCCTGCGCGCGGCACCGCCCGCAGGCGATGGCGGCCAGGTAGCCGCGCCGCGGCACCTGGACCAGCACCGGCCCGTCGGCGATCCCCGTCCGGGCCCCGCCCGTCAGGGCCTCGCGGGCCGTGCGCAGGGCCAGGCTGGGCAGCCGCGCGGTCATCGCGGCGGCGTCCCGGGCCAGCTCGGCCTCGTCGGGGGCGGCCCGCGTCCGGGGCGCGGCCTGCCGTACCACCTCCGGGCGTCCGGCCAGCGGCCGGGCCCAGCCGCCGGCGACCAGCTGGGTCAGCTCGGTGGTGCGGGCGAAGCCGCCGATCAGCGCGGCCGCACCGGTCCGGTGCGCGCGCAGCGCGAGCACCTCGCGGGCGTGCGGGTAGGGCGCCCGGGGCTCGGCGTGCAGGTCGTCACCGTCGTCCCAGAGAACCACCAGGCCGAGGTCGGCGACCGGGGCGAACATCGCGGCCCGGGTCCCCGCCACCACCCGCACCAGGCCGCGGCGCACGGCCAGCCAGCGACGGTAGCGCTCGGCCGGGCCGAGGTCGGCGGTGAGGCAGACGTGCTCCTGGCCGGCCGCGGGCAGGGCCGCGGCCAGGGCCGCGCCGACACGGTCCAGGTCGCGCGCGTCCGGCACCACGATCACCACGCCACGGCCCGCGGCGGCCGTGGTGGCGGCGGCGACGGCGATCTCGGCGGGCCAGTCCGGGCCGGCCGGACCGGAACCAGGCCGGGCCGACCAGGCCGCCCGGACGGGACGCCCCTGGGCCAGGGCGGCCAGGAACGCCGGACCGGCCGGATAGCAGGTCCAGGAGCCCGGCTCGGGGATGGCCGCCGGACCCCGCCGCGCGGGTTCGCGGGCGCTCTCGCGTTCCGCGGCGGCGTGCCGGGGCGGGATGGCCAGCCGGAGCACGTCGGCCAGCGTCCCGGCGTAGCGGTCCGCCACCGCCCGGGCCAGGTCGAAGATCTCCGGGGCGAGCACGGGCTCCGGTGAGATGACCCGCTCGAGCCGGGCCAGCCTGCCCCGGTGCTCACTGGCCTGGACACGTTCCAGCAGGTAGCCGTCGACCAGCTGGCCGGCGAACCGGACCCGGACGCGGACGCCGGGCCCGGCCGCTTCGTCCATGCTGGCCGGGACCAGGTAATCGAAGGGCCGGTCGAGGTGGGCCAGGGAAATGTCCACCGCGACGCGGGCGACGGGCAGCCGCTCGCTCACCGCCTGGTCCTTCGTTCCCTTGACCACGGTTCCGTCCTACCAGAACCGCGGCGCGGGTTAAGACATGCGGTTAGAAGCCGGCCGCGTCGCGGAGCTGGTCCGCGCGGTCGGTGCGCTCCCAGGAGAAGTCCGGCTCGGTGCGGCCGAAGTGCCCGTACGCGGCGGTCTGGGCGTAGATGGGCCGGAGCAGGTCGAGCGCGTAGATGATGGCCCGCGGCCGGAGGTCGAAGACCTGCAGCACGGCGTCCTGAATCTTCTCCACCGGCACCTTCTCGGTGCCGAAGCACTCGATGAACAGGCCGACCGGCATCGCCTTGCCGATCGCGTAGGCCACCTGGGCCTCGCACCGGTCGGCCAGCCCGGCGGCGACCACGTTCTTCGCGACCCAGCGCATGGCGTAGGCGGCGCTGCGGTCCACCTTGGACGGGTCCTTGCCGGAGAAGGCTCCTCCCCCGTGCCGGGCCATGCCGCCGTAGGTGTCGATGATGATCTTGCGGCCGGTCAGCCCGGCGTCTCCCATCGGGCCGCCGATCTCGAACCGGCCGGTCGGGTTGACCAGCAGCCGGAAGCCCTCGCAGTCGATCCCGGCGTCGGCCAGCACCGGCTGGACCACGTAGTCCCTGATGTCGGGGGTGAGCAGTTCCTTGAGGTTGATGTCGGGCGCGTGCTGGGTCGAGACCACGACCGTGTCCAGCCGCACCGGCTTGTCCCCGGCGTATTCGATGGTCACCTGGGTCTTGCCGTCCGGCCGCAGGTAGGGAACGGTGCCGGAGCGGCGCACCTCGGACAGCTGGCGGGCCAGCTTGTGCGCCAGCATGATCGGCAGCGGCATCAGCTCGGGGGTCTCGCGGCACGCGTAGCCGAACATCAGGCCCTGGTCGCCGGCCCCCTGCCGGTCGAGCTCGTCGGTGCCCTCGCCCTCGCGGTACTCGAACGCGTCGTTGACGCCCTGCGCGATATCGGGCGACTGGGAGCCAATCGAAACCGACACGCCGCAGGAGGCGCCGTCATAGCCCTTGGCCGATGAGTCGTAGCCGATCTCAAGGATCTTGTCCCGGATAATGCCGGGGATGTCGACATAGGTCTGGGTCGTAACCTCCCCCGCCACGTGCACCTGACCTGTGGTGATCATGGTTTCCACGGCCACGCGGCTGCCCGGATCATCCTTGATCATGGTGTCAAGGATGGCATCGCTGATCTGGTCAGCCATCTTGTCCGGATGACCTTCGGTCACTGACTCAGATGTAAAAAGACGGCGCGCCACTTCGGCTCTCCCCTCGCTGGGTGACTGCGTTAAGTTGCTGGACTGCGGTGAGTTTATCCGTGACTGCCCGTTTCGGGCAGCCGAGCGGCCACCAGATCCCACACCACGTCAGCGAGGTCTTCCTTGGGGCCCCGCGGGATCGGCGTCACCGACCCGTCGGCGCCGTAGACGACGGCCTCGTTATCCGGCGTGCCGAACCCGAGCCCGGCCCCCACCGGGTTCACTACGAGCAGGTCACAGCCCTTCCTGGCCAGCTTAGCCCGTGCCCCGTCCGGTGAGGTATCCGTCTCCGCGGCGAACCCGACCAGGACCTGGCGCAGGGGGGAGGGGGGCGTGAAGCCGCCTCGTTCGGCATCATGACCGGCGGACGCGGCGTGGTCCCGCACGCTCCGTGCCTCCGCCAGCCCGGCCAGGATGTCCGGATTCTCGGTCAGTTCGACCGGTTCCGGCGCCCGGCCGTCCTTCTTGATCTTGCCCGGGCTGCGCGACGCCGGACGGTAATCGGCCACGGCCGCGGCCATCACCACCGCGTCCGCGTGGTCGGCGGCGATCATGACGGCGTCCCACATGTCGCGGGCCGAGACCACCGGGATGACTTTGGCCCCGGCCGGGTCGGGCAGGGCCACGTTGGCGGCCACCACGGTCACCTCGGCGCCGCGGGCGGCCGCGGTGCGCGCGAGCGCGTACCCCTGCGTCCCGGTGGACCAGTTGCCGATGAACCGCACCGGGTCGATCTCCTCCCGGGTACCGCCCGCCGACACCACCACGCGACGGCCCGCCAGGTCCGCGGCGGCCGCGCCGCGGGCGAGCAGGCGGGTGGCGGCGGCGAAGATCGCGTCCGGCTCGGGAAGCCGCCCGGCCCCGCTGTCCCGGCCGGTCAGGCGGCCGACCGCGGGGGGAAGGACGATGGCTCCGCGACGGCGCAGCAGCGCCACGTTGGCCTGGGTAGCGGGGTGCTCCCACATCTCGGTGTGCATGGCCGGCGCGTAGAGCACCGGGCAGCGCGCGGTGAGCAGCGTAGCCGTCAGCAGGTCCCCGGCCATCCCGGCCGCGGCCCGGGCCATCAGGTCGGCGGTGGCGGGCGCGACCACCACGAGGTCGGCCGACTGCCCGAGCCGGACGTGCGGCACCTCGGCTACGCCGGTCCAGGCATCGGTGGTCACCGGCTGCCCGGAAAGCGCGGCCCAGGTGACCTCGCCGACGAAACGCAGGGCGTCAGGAGTGGGCACGACCCGGACCTGATGGCCGGATTCGGTCAGCAGCCGGAGCAGCTCGCAGGCCTTATACGCGGCAATGCCCGCGCCGACTCCGAGGACGACGCGGGCAGTCATGGTACCGAGGCCGCTAGCTGCCTTCGATGACCTCGACGTTGAGCATCCGCTCCTTGATCTCGCGGAGCGAGATGGACAGCGGCTTCTCCTGGCTGCGCGTCTCCACCAGCGGCCCGACGTACTCGAGCAGCCCTTCGCCGAGCTGCGAGTAGTAGGCGTTGATCTGCCGGGCGCGCTTCGCGGCCATGATCACCAGCCGGTACTTGCTGTCCGTGACCTCGAGAAGCTCGTCGATCGGCGGGCTGATGATCCCGTCGGCGGCCTGGTGGGCCTGAGTGCCTGCCACGTTTTGCCTTCCGTATGTCAATGCTTCATCAAGGCTACCAGCTGGCGGCACACGTCCTGGACGGATGTGTTCACCAGCGTGACCTCGAATTCACTGACCGCCGCGAGCTCATCCCTCGCGGCCGCCAGCCTGCGCTCCATGACCTCGGCCGACTCCGTGCCGCGGCCGGTGAGCCTGCGCACCAGCTCCTCCCACGACGGCGGGGCGAGGAAAACCAGCCGGGCGTCGGGTACCGAGCGCTTGACTTGCCGTGCACCCGCCAGGTCGATCTCGAGCAAGCAGGAAACGCCCGCCTCGATCTTGGCGTTCAGCGGATCCCGGGGCGTGCCGTACCGGTGGCCGGCGAACTGAGCCCACTCGAGCAACTCGCCGTCCGCCACCAGCCGGTCGAACTCGTCGTCATCGACAAAGTAATATTCGCGCCCGTCCACTTCCCCGGGACGCGGACGCCGTGTCGTGACCGACACGGAAATCCAGATCCCGGGGCACGTCTTGTTCAGTTCGGCGACGACCGTGCTCTTCCCGACCCCGGAGGGCCCGGAGAGCACGGTCAGCCGCGAATGCACCGAGGTCGCGACCGCGGCACTGCCAAGACTCGGCTCCCCCCTGCCGCGTGGATCAGATATCGGCACCGAACTCTTGCTCAAGCGCAGAGCGCTGGTTGGTGCCCAGCCCTCGTACACGACGCGATTCCGCGATGCCAAGCCTTTCCATGATCTGCTTTGCCCGCACCTTGCCTACGCCCGGCAGGGATTCGAGCAGAGCGGAGACCTTCATCTTGCCAATCACGTCATCAGTTGCGCCTTCCTTGATGACGTCGGACAAGGACGTGGCCCCGCGCTTGAGGCGGTTCTTCACCTCGGCGCGTTCTTTTCGTGCCCTAGCTGCCTTCTCCAGGGCAGCGGCACGTTCTTCGGGGGTGAGGGGAGGAAGAGCCACTCGGGGTCACCTCGGGTTTCGTCGGAAAAAGGTTTGTCGGGAGGGGAAACTAGCCAATCACGTACCCTTTAGGCAACGCAAACTGCCGGTTACGTCATTACAAATTGAAATATAATACTCTCCGTAACCGACTTATTACTCAGAGTTATCAACACGCTTCCCCCACCCCGGTTAGGGGTCTCACGTGGTGATATCCCGTTGTCAGCGCCACCGCACACCAGCGTAGGCCATCCCCGCCTCACGGGTTCTGTACCTGCGCGGCGCGTCATGGATTCGCCAGACATGTAACACCCATCTCACTGCGTCGCCTGGGTAACACGAAGCATATTCGGTAGCGCGAGCCTCAAGCGTGACGATGATATTTATCCCTGCCTCACGATGCCATCCGCCCGCATCATACTCGCTGGGTAAGGCGTACGTCACCCCAGGTCACCGCCGGTTTCGCGGCCGATCCGGCGATGCCGGGAACGCGCTACAGCTGGCCCCGCGGGCAAGCGACGGCCGAACGCGGAGCGGGACCGGTAATCGCGCGACGGCGACCCGGCGCAGCGACGCGGCGATAGCCGCCGCGGCGGCACCCGGGTCGGGGGCCCGGGTAATGGGACGGCCGATCACGAGCAGGTCGGCGCCGGCCAGCAGCGCCTCCTCCGGAGTGGCCACCCGGGCCTGGTCGTCCGCGCCGCTGCCGGCCTGCCGGACACCGGGCGTGATGAGTGTCACATCGTCGCCGACCTCGGCCCGGACCGCCGACACCTCCCGCGGCGAGCAGACCAGGCCCTGCGCCCCCGCCTCGACCGAGAGCACGGCCAGCCGCAGGACCGCGTCCGGGACCGGGCCGCTGAGCCCGATCCGGCCGAGGTCCTCGTCGCAGAGCGAGGTGAGCACCGTCACGGCCGCCACCATCGTGCCCGGGGCCTCCTGGACGGCGGCACGGATGACGTCAGCGCCGCCCGCCGCGTGCACCGTCAGCACGTCCGGGCGCAGCCGCGCGACCGCCCGGGTGGCCCCGGCCACCGTGGCCGGGATGTCGTGCAGCTTCAGGTCGAGGAACACGGACACGCGGCTGGCACCCCGCACCGAGGCGACGACCTCCGGCCCGTAGCGCAGGTAGAGCTCGAGCCCGACCTTGACGGTGCTCACGTGCGGGGTCACCAGCGCGGCCCACCGCGCGGCCGTCTCCAGGTCGGGGGCGTCTAGCGCGACAGCCACCGGTGCGGGCGTGCTCACGGCCACGCTCCTCTCACTCGCCTCCAGCTAGCGCTGATGTCGATCACCCCTGGCCGGACGCCTGCCGGACGTCGATCGTTCAATCACGCTACGGATCACCGGTTTCTGCTTACATTGTGCCATCTAGGCACGCCACGCCAGTCCTCTCGGCGTCCGGCCGTGGGCCTGGCCGACCACGTCGGCCGCGCGGTCCACGCCGATCGCCGCCAGCTCCTCTTCCAGTTCCCGCAGCACCCGCGAGCAGGCCGAGGGATCGTGGATGATCTCGGTGCCCACCGCGATCATGGAGGCCCCCGCGAGCAGCAGCTCCAGGGCATCCCGGCCGGTCCGCACGCCACCCGAGCCGATGATCGGGACATCGGGGAACGCGGCCCTGACCTGCCACACGCAGCGCACCGCGACCGGCCGGATGGCGGGGCCGGACAGACCGCCGTACTTGCCGGCCAGGACCGGACGCATGGTGACCGGGTCAATGGCCATGCCGAGCAGCGTGTTGACCAGCGACAGGCCGTCCGCTCCGGCCGCGACGCAGGCGCTGGCCACGGCCACGATGTCGGTGACGTCCGGGGACAGCTTGGCGAACACGGGGATGTCGTACCGGGCGCTGCCCCGCACGGCGGCGATCACGCTGCCGGCCCGCTGCGGGTCGAGCGCGAACGGCTGGCCGGCGTCCTCGGCGTTGGGGCAGGAGAGGTTGACCTCGATGGCCGTCACGCCGGCCGCGTCGGACAGCGCCGGCCAGCGCCGCGTACTCGCGGATGGTCTGGCCCGCGATCGAGACCACGACCCGGGCGCCCCGGGACAGCAGCCACGGCAGGTCCCGCTGGAGGAACGCATCCACGCCCGGGCCCTGCAAGCCGACCGAATTCAGCAGGCCGCTCGGCGTCTCGGCCAGCCGCGGGGCCGGGTTGCCGGTGTGCGGCTCGGTCATGATCGACTTGCTGATCAGCGCGCCGACCCGGGCCACGTCGATGAACTGCGCGAGCTCACGCCCGGCGCCCGCGCAGCCCGACGCGGACAGCACCAGGTTGGGCAGGTCGGCCTGGCCGAGCCTGGCCCTCATGTCGGCCGGCATGGGTGCCCCTTACCCGGCATACCGTGATTCTGGTGCCTGCGCCGGATGCCATCCGGGCGCGCCCAGCGCGTCGAAGGGAATCGTGCCGACGTCGTCCCAGCGGACCAGGTCGGCGCGGAACACCGGGCCGTCGACGCAGGAGCGCACGATCCGGGTGATCCCGTCGGTCCCGGTGACCGGCAGCACGCATCCCATGCACACCCCGGTCCCGCACGCCATCGGCACGTCCACCGACGCCTGCACCGGTATGTCGTACCGGCCGGCGATCGCCGTGACCTCCCGCAGGACCGGGACGGGCGCGCACGCGTAGATCACGTCGGTCCGCGCCTCGCGGATGATCTGCTCCATCAGGCCGGTCACCTGGCCGCGCGCGCCGAACGAGCCGTCGGCCGTCGCGACCGCCGCGCTGCGCCCGTTGCGCCGGGCGGTCAGCGCGCCGAAAACCCGGTCGGCGCTCTCGCCGCCGAGCAGGTAGTCGACGCTAGAGCCGCGTTCCCGCAGCCGCGCCGCCAGCCCGAACAGCGGCGCGCTGCCGTAGCCGACGCCGATCAGCAGGCAGCTCGACGGATCCCGGGGGATGGGGAAGGGCCGGCCGAGCGGTCCCACCGTGTCCAGCACGTCCCGGGCCCGCAGCGAGGCCAGCCAGCGCGTGCCCGGCCCGCGGGCCTCGAACACGATCTCGACCGTGCCGCCGTGGTCCGGACGCACGTCATGGACCGCGAAGGCCCGCCGCCCGAGCATGGAAGTCTCGGGGCCGCCGACCGCGATCGTGACGAACTGGCCCGGCCGGAACCTGGTCGCGATGGCGGGCGCGACCAGGGTCAGCGCGTGGTACGCGTCGACCCGCCGCAAGGTCAGCACCGTCCCCCGGATCTGAACCGGCATCAGCGTTCCCGTGCGAGCAGCGCGGCGTGCTCCTGGAGGGAGCGGACGCCGATCTCGCCGCGGATGGTGGCCTCGATCCCGTGCACGGCGGCGGCGAGTCCCGCGACCGTGGTGACGCAAGGAACGCCGCGGCGGACCGCGGCGGTGCGGATCTCGTAGCCGTCGAGGCGCGGCCCAGACTGCCCTGGGCTGCCGAACGGCGTATTCACGATCAGGTCCACCTCACCGGCGAGTATCCGCGTCACCACGGTCGGCTCGCCGTCAGGTCCGGGTCCGTCACCGTGCTTTCGCACGATCTTGGCACGAACCCCGTTGCGGCGCAGCACCTCGGCGGTTCCCTCGGTGGCCCAGATCTCGAAACCCAGGTCGGCCAGGCGCTTGACCGGGAAGATCATCGAGCGTTTATCCCGGTTGGCCACCGACACGAACGCCCGTCCCTGCACCGGCAGCGACCCGTACACCGCCGCCTGGGATTTCGCGTACGCGGTGCCGAAGACCAGGTCGATCCCCATCACCTCGCCGGTCGAACGCATCTCCGGGCCGAGCACGGTGTCCACGCCCTGGCCGGAAGGATCACGGAACCGCCCGAACGGCAGCACCGCTTCCTTCACCGCCACCGGCGCGTCGAGCGGCAGCTCGCCGCCGTCCCCGGCGGCCTGCAGCATCCCCTCCGCGCGCAGTTCGGCCACGGAGGCGCCGAGCATGATCCGGGCCGCGGCCTTGGCCAGCGGGACCGCCGTGGCCTTGGATACGAACGGGACCGTGCGCGACGCCCGCGGATTGGCCTCAAGCACGTACAGCACTCCCCCGGCCAGCGCGTACTGGACGTTCAGCAGGCCGCGCACGCCCACCCCGGCGGCGATGGCCGCGGTGGCCGCGCGGATCTGCGCGATGTCACCGCGCCCGAGGGTGATCGGCGGCAGCGCGCAGGCGGAGTCGCCGGAGTGGATGCCCGCCTCCTCGATATGCTCCATGACCCCGCCGAGGTAGAGCTCATCCCCGTCGTAGAGCGCGTCGACGTCGATCTCGATGGCGTCGTCGAGGAACTTGTCGACCAGCACCGGGTGACCAGGACTTACCTCGGTCGCGCGCGACATATAGGAGCGCAGCGTGGCGTCGTCGTAGACGATCTCCATGCCGCGGCCGCCGAGCACGTAGGAGGGCCGTACCAGGACCGGGTACCCGATCTCCCGGGCGATCACGGCCGCCTCGTCCTGTGAGATGGCGGTCCCGTTCCGCGGCGCGCTCAGCCCCGCCGCCTCCAGGACCCGGGAGAACGCGCCCCGGTCCTCGGCCAGGTGGATCGCTTCGGGGCTCGTGCCCACCACGGGGACGCCGGCCGCGGCGAGCGCGCGCGCCAGCCCGAGCGGCGTCTGCCCGCCGAGCTGCACGATCACCCCCGCTACCGGGCCGCTCTGCTGTTCCGCGCGGACCACCTCGAGCACGTCCTCCAGGGTGAGCGGCTCGAAGTAGAGCCGGCCGGAGGTGTCGTAGTCGGTGGAGACGGTCTCCGGGTTGCAGTTGACCATCACGGTCTCGTAACCCGCGTCGGCCAGCGCGAACGAGGCGTGCACGCACGCGTAGTCGAACTCGATGCCCTGGCCGATCCGGTTGGGCCCGCTGCCGAGGATGATCACCTTGGGCGTGCTGCCCTCCGGCACCTCGCTCTCGTCGTCGTAGGTCGAGTAGAGGTACGGGGTGCGGGCCGCGAACTCCGCCGCGCAGGTGTCCACCGCGTGGTACACCGGGCGCACGCCGAGGGCCCAGCGCACCTCGCGGATCACGGTTTCCGTGCTGCCGCGCAGGTCGGCGATCTGCGAGTCGGAGAAGCCATTTTGCTTCGCCTCGGTGAGCGTGTCAGCGTCCAGGACGGCGGAATGCGCCACCCGTTCGGCGATCTGGTTTATGTTCTGGATCTGCTCGATGAACCAGGGGTCGATGCCGGTGACGCCGGCGACGTCGGCCGCGCTGGCGCCCGCCCGCAGCGCCTGGTGCATGGTTGACAGCCGCCCGTCGTGCGGGGTGGCGCAGGCCTGGAGCAGGCTCGCCGCATCGCCCGGGGGCTCTTTGTAACCGAACGGGCCATGGCTGCTCTCCAGGGACCGCAGGGCCTTCTGCAGGGCCTCGGGGAAGCTCCGGCCGATGGCCATCGCCTCGCCGACGCTCTTCATGTGGGTGGTGAGCGCGGGGTCGGCGCCGGGGAATTTCTCGAACGCGAACCGCGGCACCTTGACCACCACGTAGTCCAGCGCGGGCTCGAAACAGGCCGGGGTCTGCCCGGTGATGTCGTTCGGTATCTCGTCGAGGGTGTAGCCGATGGCCAGCCGGGCCGCGATCTTGGCGATCGGGAACCCGGTGGCCTTGGAGGCGAGCGCGCTGCTGCGCGACACGCGTGGGTTCATCTCGATCACGACCATCCGGCCGGTGCTCGGCTCCACCGCGAACTGGATGTTGCAGCCGCCGGTGTCCACCCCGACCGCGCGCATGATGGCGATCGCGGTGTCGCGCATCCGCTGGTACTCGCGATCGGTGAGCGTCATCGCCGGCGCGACCGTGACCGAGTCGCCGGTGTGCACCCCCATCGGGTCGATGTTCTCGATCGAGCAGACGACGACCACGTTGTCGGCCTGGTCGCGCATCAGCTCGAGCTCGAACTCCTTCCAGCCGAGGATGCTCTCCTCGAGCAGGACCTCGTGGGTCGGGCTGGCGTCCAGGCCGGTCCCGGCAATCCGCCGCAGGTCATCCTCGGTGTTCGCGATACCGGAGCCGAGGCCGCCGAGGGTGAAGCTCGGGCGGATCACGATCGGGTAGCCGAGTTCCTCCGTGGTGGCCAGGCATTCGTCCAGGCTGTGGCAGATGATGCTGCGCGGCACCTCGGCGCCGAGCCCGATGACGATCTCCTTGAACCGCTCACGGTCCTCGCCGGCCCGGATCGCGTCGATGTTCGCGCCGATCAGCTCCACGTTGTACTTGGCCAGCACGCCCTGCTCGTGCAGGGCCACGGCCGCGTTCAGGGCGGTCTGGCCGCCCAGGGTGGGGAGCACGGCGTCCGGGCGCTGGATGGCGATGACCTTCTCCAGCGTCTCGGTGGTGATCGGCTCGACGTAGGTGGCGTCGGCGAACTCGGGATCGGTCATGATCGTCGCCGGATTGGAGTTGACCAGGCTGACCCGGATGCCCTCGGCCTTCAGGACCCGGCAGGCCTGGGTGCCTGAGTAGTCGAACTCGCAGCCCTGCCCGATGACGATCGGGCCGGACCCGATCACCAGCACCGACTTCAGGTCCTCACGCCTCGGCACGGATTGCCCCCCTGGGTGCTGGTCTCCGCTGTAGTGCTGGTCCCCGCCGTGCTGGCCCCCGCCGTGCTGGCCCCCGCTGTGCTGGCCCCCGCCTCATCGGGCCTGCTCGAGCAGGGTGCGGAAGTGATCGAAGTGGTCCGCGGCGTCGTGCGGTCCCGGAGCGGCCTCCGGGTGGTACTGCACGCTGAACACGGGCCGGTCGAGCAGGCGCAGGCCCTCGACTACGCCGTCGTTGAGGTTGACGTGGCTGACCACCGCGGGACCGTAGGGAGTGCCGAACGGCTGCCGGGCCTGATCCGGGATGTGCGACCACGTCGTCGCGGCCGCGGGCGTTGCCGCCGGCGTTTCCGCGGAAACGCCGGCCTGGGCGGTTTCCGGCGCCGGCCCGGCCCCCTCCTGATGAGGCAGGGCGGCGGCGAAGCCGTGGTTGTGGCTGGTGATGTAGACGCGGCCGGTGGCGAGGTCCATCACCGGCTGGTTCACGCCGCGGTGGCCGTACCGGAGCTTGTAGGTACCCAGGCCAAGGGCCTGCGCGAGGATCTGGCTGCCCAGGCAGATGCCGAACACCGGGACGCCCGCGTCCAGCACGCCGCGCATCGCGCTGACCGCGTACGTGGCCGCGGCCGGGTCCCCCGGGCCGTTGCTGAAGAAGACGCCGTCCGGCGCGGCGGCCAGGATCTGCTCCGCGGTCGCGGTGGCCGGCACGACCAGGACCTCGCACTCCCGGGCGGCCAGGTTCCGCGGCGTGGACGCCTTGATGCCCAGGTCCACGGCGACCACCCGGTACCGGGCCGGCCCTTGCGCCGGGACCGTGTACGGCTCGGGCGTGCTCACCACCCGGGCCAGGTCGGCACCGGTCATCTCCGGGCTGGCGAGCACCCGCTCGAGCAGCTTCTCCGGGCTGGTCTCCACGGTGCTGATCGCCGCCCGCATGGCCCCCTGCTCGCGCACCCGCCTGGTCAGCAGCCTGGTTCCGCGTACGGCGATACCAGTCACGCCCTCGGCCCGCAGGTAGGAATCCAGGTCCCGGGTGGCGCGCCAGCTGGACGCCAGCCGGGCCGGCTCGCGCACCACGTAGCCGCTGACCCACACCTGGCGGGACTCGGGATCGGTCTCGTTGACCCCGGTGTTGCCGATGTGCGGGGCGGTCATCGCGACGATCTGGCGGCAGTACGACGGGTCGGTCAGCGTCTCCTGGTACCCGGTCATCCCGGTGTTGAAGACCATCTCGCCGAACGTCTCGCCGTCCGCGCCGAAGCCGGTGCCGCGCAAGGTGGTGCCGTCCTCCAGGACGAGCAGGGCCGGGCGCGCCATGTCAGTGTTCCCCATCTAGGCCAGCTTTCCGTCGAGCACGGTCGGGACGCCACGCAGGAAGGTGGCCACCACCCGGCCGGGCAGTTCCATGCCGGCGAACGGGCTGTTGCGGCTCTTGGACGCGCCGCCGGGCTTGACCGCCTCGGCCGGCGCCGCCGGATCGTACAGGGTGAGGTTGGCGGGCGCCCCCGGCGCGAGCGGGATGCCCTGGCCGGCCAGCCGCCCGATCCTGGCCGGCCGGACCGACATCCGGTCGGCGACCCCGGCCCAGTCGAGCAGCCCGGTATCCACCATCGCCCGCTGCACCACCCGGAGCGCGGTTTCCAGGCCGGTCATGCCGAACGCCGCCACGGACCATTCCGTTTCCTTGGCTTCCAGCGGATGCGGCGCGTGATCGGTGGCGACGCAGTCGATGGTCCCGTCGGCGAGGGCGCGCCTGAGCTCGGCCACGTCGTCTTCGGTGCGCAGCGGCGGGTTGACCTTGAACACCGGGTCGTAGCCCGCCGCGAGGTCATCGGTCAGCAGCAGGTGATGGGGAGTGACCTCGGCGGTGACCGGCCAGCCCTTGGACTTGGCCCACCGGATGATCTCCGCCGACCCGGCGGTGGAGACGTGGCAGACGTGCAGCGCCGAGCCGACATGCGCGGCGAGCAGGCAGTCGCGCGCGATGATGCCCTCCTCGGCCACGGCCGGCCAGCCCGCCAGGCCCAGCCGGGCGGACATCTCGCCCTCGTTGAGCTGCGCGCCCTCGGTGAGCCTGGGTTCCTGCGCGTGCTGCGCGATCACCCCGTCGAAGGCCTTGACGTACTCCAGGGCACGGCGCATCAGCAGCGGGTCGGCGACACACCGGCCGTCGTCGGAGAACACGCGGACCCGCGCCGCCGAATCCGCCATCGTGCCCAGTTCAGCCAGCCTGGTTCCGTTGAGGCCGGTCGTGACCGCCCCCACCGGCTGGACGTCACAGTGGCCCGCGGCCCGGCCGAGCCGCCATACCTGCTCGACTACCCCGGCGGTGTCGGCGACCGGGTCGGTGTTGGCCATGGCGTGCACGGCGGTGAAGCCGCCGAGAGCCGCCGCCGCCGTCCCGGTCTGTACCGTCTCGGCGTCCTCGCGGCCCGGCTCGCGCAGGTGCGTGTGCAGGTCGACCAGGCCGGGCAGGGCGACCAGGCCGTCCGCCTCGAGCACCCGGGCGCCCGCAGGCCGCAGGCCGGGCCCGATGGCCGTGACGGCTCCGTCGCCGGTCAGGATGTCGGCACGCTCCCCGTAGCCGGGGATGGCGACGCCCTGGATCAGCCAGCCGGCGTTCTCTCCGGCCGCCGCACGGGCATCCCCCGCCGTCACTGGCCCACCTCCGTGACGGGGAACTCCGTGCCGCCGAGCATCAGGTACAGGACCGCCATCCGGGTGGTGACCCCGTTGGCGACCTGTTCCACGATCGTCGAGCGAACCGAATCCGCTACCTCAGCCGCGATCTCGACCCCCCTGTTCATCGGCCCGGGATGCATGACAATGGCGTGCCCGGGCAGCCGCGCCATCCGTTCGGTGTCCAGCCCGTAGCGGCGGCTGTACTCGCGCACGCTCGGGAAGTAGGCGTCGGTCATCCGCTCCTGCTGAACCCGGAGCATCATCACCACGTCGCTCTTGGGCAGCTCGCTGTCCAGGTCATAGCTGACCGCGCAGGGCCAGCTGCCGACGGCGAGCGGCAGCAGGGTCGGCGGCGCGGCCAGGGTCACCTCGGCGCCGAGGGTGCTGAGCAGCAGCACATTGGAACGCGCGACCCGGCTGTGCAGCACGTCCCCGACGATCGTCACGCGGAGCCCGTCGAGCCCGGCGCCGCGGGCGCCTTCCCCTCGGAGCCGGCGCCGGATGGTGAACGCGTCCAGCAGGGCCTGGGTGGGATGCTCGTGGGTGCCGTCGCCGGCGTTCAGCACGCTGCCGCGTACCCAGCCGGCCAGCCGGTGCGCCGCGCCGGAGGCGCCGTGCCTGATGACCACCGCGTCCGCGCCCATCGCCTCGAGCGTGAGCGCGGTGTCCTTGAGGCTCTCCCCCTTGCCGACGCTCGATCCCTTCGCCGAGAAGTTGATCACGTCGGCGGACAGGCGCTTGGCCGCGGCCTCGAACGAGATCCTGGTCCGGGTCGAGTCCTCGTAGAAGAGGTTGACCACGGTCCGCCCGCGCAGCGTGGGCAGCTTCTTGATCGGGCGGTCGGCGAGGCTGGCCAGTTCCTCCGCGGTGTCGAGGATGAGCAGCGCGTCGGCCCGGCTCAGGTCGCCAGCCGAGATCAGGTGACGCCTCATGATTGCCTCCCGGCGTCGCCGATCGTCACGCCGTCCTGCCCGTCCACCTCGCTCAGCAGGACGTGTACCACCTCGCGCTGCGAGGTCGGCAGGTTCTTGCCCACGTAGTCGGCCCGGATCGGAAGCTCCCGGTGACCGCGGTCGACCAGGACCGCGAGCTGGACCGATCGCGGCCGGCCGAGGTCATTCAGCGCATCGAGGGCGGCGCGGACCGTGCGGCCCGAGAACAGCACGTCATCGACCAGGACGACGGTCTTGCCGTCCACGCCGCCGGGCGGCAGATCGGTGCGGCCGAGCGCACGGGCCGGGTGCAGCCGCAGGTCATCGCGGTGCATAGTCACGTCGAGCGAGCCACATGGCACCTCGAGCCCTTCGAATTCGCCGATGCGGGCGGCGAGGCGGCGCGCCAGCGGTACCCCTCGCGTGGGGATACCGAGCAACATGACTCCGTCGCCGCCGCGGGTCCGTTCCAGGATCTCGTGTGCGATCCTGGTCAGCGCCCGCCGGATCTCCTCGGCATCGAGGACCGCGAGGCCATCACGCCCCGCGACCGGACTACTGGCTGCGCACATAGAAGGGACCTCCTTTCCCGCCTCTCCGGACGGTCCTTAAAGGATGTCTACGTTGATCATCATACGGGGAGTTACCAGCGACCCCGGCCCGTTTACGCCTACCCGCAAGTCATGTGATTTACGTCACATAGGACGTATCGCGACAGAACATGACGAGAGTTGGCTATGTGGTGGCAACAGGCCCACAGCGACGGGAAACCCGATTTCAGCTAGGTTCTCGTCGGCCGGCGGAGGGTACATAGTGATCCGGGAGAGCTAGCCGGTTACCGGCCGAGTTAAGCCAGTTTTTGCCATTCGGCTTGACCTTATAGCGCTCGCCGCCTACCGTCACTGAGCGTAACCGTTACCGTAAGCGACGACTGGCCGGGGAACCGAGGAAAGAATGCCATCTGAGTACGCCAAGACCCTTGGCGCGCGGCTGCGCGCCATCCGCACGCAGCAGGGGCTCTCGCTGCACGGAGTCGAGGAGAAGTCCCGCGGCCGCTGGAAGGCCGTGGTGGTGGGCTCGTACGAGCGCGGCGACCGGTCGGTGACCGTCCAGAAGCTCGCCGAGCTGGCCGAGTTCTACGGGGTTCCGGTGTCTGAGCTGCTGCCGGGCGACGCCACCCCGACGCCGCTGATCCCCACGCCCAAGCTCGTCATCGATCTTGAGCGGATGGGCCAGCTGCCGAAGGACAAGGTCGGCCCGCTGGCCCGCTACGTCGCGACCATCCAAAGCCAGCGCGGCGACTACAACGGCCGCGTCCTGTCCGTACGGCACGAGGACCTGCGCTCGCTGGCGGTGATCTACGACAAGTCCCCGGCCGACCTGACCGAAGAACTCATCAGCTGGGGCGTGCTCGACGCCGACGCGCGCGGCGCGATGGAAGGGTTCTGACTCTTAGCCTGCCGGCCTTAGCGGGAGCGGAGACTGCACCTCGACTCCCAGTGCGGTCTCCGCCAGTGACAGGAAGGTCTCCGCATCCCGCAGCAGGTCATCGGCCTCACGGGCCGAAGCCGCCCGAGGCAGGCCAGCCTCGGCGGCCGCGCGCTTGCCCGCTCCGGCCGCGAAGTAGGCGGCCCACTCGGTAAGGGCGGGCTCGACCTGAGGCAGCAGCTCCCACACGCTGTGCGGCTTGCGGCGGCGCGACCGCGGTTCCCCTCGCGCCGCCACCACCGCCGCCGCCGCCCGGAGCGCCGCCAGGTGCGCCGTGACGTACCGGGCGCCGGGTGCCGACTCGTCAGCTGCCTCCGCGAGCCCCCGCCGCGCGGACTGGAGCATGCTGAGCACGGTCGGCGCCACCCCCGGATGCCGCGGGCTCATGCCGCCCAGGCCCATCCTCATCTCCGCTGCGTTCACCATGGCCCTTCATCTCCTCCTCTGGCCAGCGTGGCGAGGCACTTCCCCTCAGCCCATCCGGCCGGTGCTGCTATATCTATTCGAACCTAAATTCGTTCGGATGTCCAGTCGTCTTCGATGTCTGTTCGAAGATAGCGCGCGGGTCTGACATTTTCGGGCCGCCGACCTGCCGCCGGACCCACCGCCCGGCCGGAGCGCGTCCCGGATCCGCTCCTTCGCCACGACCAGCGCGCTTCACCGCTGGTGGGCGCCGCGGGCCGCGCTCCCAGGCCTTGACCGCCGACCGCGGCCGGCCCACCGCCCCGCAACCGCCGCCCGCCACCCGCGGACCGCGGGAGGCGGCGGGCGGGAGGCGGCGGGCGGGAGGCGGCGGGCGGGAGGCGGCGGGCGGCGGGCGGCGGGCGGCGGGCGGCGGGCACCACGATGTGATCCTGCGGTGGCCGGGACAACCGCGATGTCACATGGGTGCGGCTCCTTTTCTGTGAGCCCGGTCCCGGGGTCCTGCCTGCTGAGCCCCGTCCTGGGGCGCCTGATCCGTGCGGGGCGTGCGATACCGGCTGGGGCCGCCCGGGGCGCGCCGGCAGCCACCGCAATGCCACATCGACGTGGTCCTGGCCACCGCAGGGTCACATTGACGTGGCTGCCCGGGCCGGCGCCGGGTGGCGGGCGGGAGATCCGGGGGCTGCCGGGCCGGGCTGACGGGGCTGGGGGGCCGGGCCGGGCTGACGGGGCTGGGGGGCCGGGCCGGGCTGACGGGGCTGGGGGGCCGGGTCGGGCTGACGGGGCTGGGGGGCCGGGTCGGGCTGACGGGGGTTGGGGGGAATACCGGGCGGCCCGGCTCGCAGCGGCCGCCAGGCCGCCCACACGAAAGGAGCCGCACCCATGTCACATCGCGGTGGCACAAGAGAGCGCCCGGACGGCTCTGGCTGATACCGCACGCCCCGCCAGAACCAGCCGCCCCAGCCCGGAGCCACTCACCGCACAAGAGCCGCACGCACGGAACATCGACCCGGTCGCGACGCCGGTGTGGCCACTAGCGGGCAGGTGCGGCCACTGGCGGGGGCTCTTTGGGTGTGATTGAGGCGATTTTCGCCTGAGCGGCGGCACGGCGGGGTGCTGACCTGCTGGCCGGCCGCGGCGGGTCGCACGCGGTCGGCTGGTGCGGAGCTCGGCGCGGCGGGCACGCGGGGGCGTCATGGCGCGTTGTACGGGCGCGATGAAGATCAAGGGCTATTTGCGCGCAACGCGAGTGTTTGTGCGAAGGGCGCGGCCGGGCCGGTATTTTAATCGCGTGCCATCCCGCCTGCCCGCCACCGATGACGGGAGCGGGAGGCCACTCGCCGGGGGCCTGGACAGCAACGGGATGGGCGAGGATATCAACTGGGATACAGGCCCGGAGGGCGGCATCGCCGACGCGGGCGACGCGTCCGGGGACGGCCAGGACGGCGCGATGCCGGAAAGTCCGGATGACGCGGCACAGGGCAGCCCGGATGACGCGGTGGCGGACAGCCCGGATGGCGCGGCACAGGGCAGCCCGGATGACGCGGTGGCGGACAGCCCGGATGACGCGGTGGCGGACAGCACAGTAGCGGCGAATGCGGTAGCGGATGCTGGGGCGCCGAAAGCGAGTGAGGCAGCGCCGAGCGGGGCTGAGCCCGCTGATACCGCGCCGGGCGCGGCCGGGGCGGACAGACCAGCCGAGACGGGCAAGCCGGACGCCGCGAAAAGCGCGACCTGGACAGGCAAGGCCGCCGGGACGAGCGAGCCGGACGCCGCGAAAAGCGCGACCGGGACAGGCAAGCCCGCCGAGGCTGGCAAGGCGACCGAGGCGGGGAAGGCGACCGAGGCGGGGAAGCCGGGCGGGACGGGCAAGCCGGGCGTGGCGGGGACCGTGCCGCTGCCGGGTGAGTCGGGGCGCTGGTTTCGGCCGACTAAGAACAAGACCGGGTTTCTGGTTCCTCCGGCGGAGGAGTCTCCTCGCCCGGGCGACGCGCCGCCGAGGGCGGGACGGCCGACGCGGTCAGGCGAGGTAACCGCGCCGCGCCCGGCGCTGGGCCGGCCGGGCGCCGCGGCGGGCCCGGCGCCGCGCCCGGGCGGCGCGGAGGCGGCACCACGACCGCCGTCACGGCCGCTGCGCCGCTGGTGGGACGAGACAGCGCGGACAGAGCCGGTGCAGGCACCACGAGCAGAGGCAGCACCACCGGGACCGCTCGATCAGGCGGCGCCGCCTGGATCACCCGTGCCGCCGTACCCGGACGGGACGGGGCGGCTGCACCCGGGCGGGACGGAACTGCCGCGCCCGGGCAGGACAGGGCGGCTGCGCTCGGGCGGGACGGCGTTGCTGCGGCCGGGCGGCCGCTCCGGGACAGAAGAACGACCAGGGACAGAAGCACGGCCCGGGACAGAGCACGGCCCGGGACAGAAGAACAGCCCGGGACAGAAGCACAGCCCGGGACAGAAGAACAGCCCGGGACAGAAGAACAGCCCGGGACGGACGAACAGCCTGGGGCAGAAGAGCGGCCCGGGACGGACGAACAGCCCGGGGACCAGGAGTCCGCGACCAGGCGCCGGATCTCCCGCCGGGCCATGCTGCAAGCGGGCCTGATCGGCGGCGCGGGCGTCGCAGCGCTGCCGCTGCTGGCCCTGGTCGGTGGCATCAGCCGGCCGAACGAGACGCCGACCAGCCTGTCCTTCTCGATGAACGCCAGCTGGCTGTTCGGCGGGCAGTACACGTCGGGCTCGGAGAGCAGTTTCTACGACGACAGCAACTTCGCGCCGGTCACGCTGCCGCATACGGTCACCCAGCTGTCCTGGCAGAACTGGGACTACTCCGCCTGGCAGCAGGTCTGGATCTACCGGCGGCACTTCACCGGAGGGCCGCTGCTCGATCCGCACCGGCCGGGTAACCGGATCCTGGTCGACTTCGACGGGGTCATGGTGAACGCCTCGGTGGCGATCAATGATCAGGTGGTCGCCACCCATCAGGGCGGCTACCTGCCTTTCTCGGCCGAACTTACCGGGAAGGTCACCAGCGGCGACAACCTGCTCGCGGTCGTGGTGGACTCGCGCTGCCTGCCGGTGCCTCCGGTCGGGGTGGGGCGCGGCCCGAAAAGCATCGACTTCTACCAGCCCGGCGGCATCTACCGCGATGTCCGGCTGCGGGTGCTCCCGGAGGTGTTCCTCTCCGATCTGTGGGCCCAGCCCGGCGACGTGCTGACCTCGCAGCCGCGAGTGGACATCGAGTGCGCCGTGGACTCGGCCGCCACCAAGGACACCTCGGGCACCCTGCTGGTCCAGCTGTTCGACGGACAGACCCAGCTGGCGGCGCAGGTCGTCCAAGTGAAGGCCGGCTCGCCGGGGGTCAGCACGGCCAGGCTCAGCCTGACCGGGTTCGGGCCGGTCAAGCTGTGGTCACCGGACAGCCCCAGGCTGTACACGGTGCAGGCCACGCTCAGCTTCCCCGGTATCGGCAGCCACATGCTGTCCAGGCGGATCGGGTTCCGTGAGACCTCCTTCCAGTCCGGCGGCTTCTACCTGAACGGGAAGCGGCTGCAGCTGTTCGGGCTCAACCGGCACCAGCTCTACCCGTACGCCGGCATGGCCATGCCCGCCCGGGTGCAGCGCAAGGACGCCGAGATCCTCAAGAACGAGTTCAACTGCAACATGGTCCGCTGCTCCCACTACCCGCAGTCGCCGGCCTTCCTCGACGCCTGTGACGAGCTCGGCCTGCTGGTCTGGGAGGAGGCGCCGGGCTGGCACAACGTGAGCGTCACCACGGACTGGCAGAACCTCGTGCTGCAGGACGTGCGCGGGATGGTGATCAGGGACCGGAGCCGCCCCTCGGTGGTCATCTGGGGCACCAGGCTGAACGAGACCCGGGACTACCCCGGGCTGTGGGCCGAGACCAGGCAGGCCGCGCGGGAACTCGACAAGACCCGCCCGAGCTCGGGGGCGATGGCGTTCCACGACGACACCGACTGGAACGAGGACGTCTTCGCCTACAACGACTACGCGACCGACGACAAGTCCGGCAACGTCACGCTCAAGCCGCCGTTCCCCGAGCTGCCGTACCTGGTCACCGAGGCGGTCGGGGTGGAGTCGGTCAAGCCGCAGCACTTCGCCTGGGCCGACCCGCCGGCCTGGCTGGCCCGGCAGGCCGCCCTGCACGGCCAGGCTCACAGCCAGGCCCGTTCCGACTCCGAATACTCGGGCCTGCTGGCCTGGGCCGGGTTCGACTACAACTCGCTGCTCGGCCCGGGCCCGTACGACATCAAGTGGGCCGGGGTGGCGGACGGCTTCCGGGTGCCCAAGCCCGGCGCCGCCATTTACCAGTCGCAGGGCGACCCGGCCGTGCGGCCAGTCATCATCCCGGTGTTCTTCTGGGAGGCGGGCGGCGCGCAGCCGGCCCCGGCCCCGGCGGTGATGATCGCCAGCAACTGCGAGCGGCTCGAGGTCTTCCTCGGCGGCCTGCACGTGACCAGCGCCCTGCCCGCCTTCGACTCGCCGCTGTACGGCAGCCTGGCTCATCCGCCCTTCCTGATCCAGCTGCCGCCGAAGCTCCCGAACCCGACTCCCGACCTGCTCGTCCAGGGCTTCGCCCACGGCCACCAGGTCGCCGAGCTGCGGATGTCGGCTGACCCGGGCGGCGACGCGCTCGTCATGACGGTGGACGACGCGGCCATCACGGCCGACGGCTCGGATGCCACCCGGGCCGTCTTCCGCGCCATGGACGCCCACGGCAACCAGCGCCGGTACGGCACCGGCCAGGTCAGCCTCACCCTGTCCGGGCCCGCCACGCTGGTGGGTGACAACCCGTTCGCGTTCGGCCGGTACGGCGGGCTCGGCGCGGTGTGGATCCGCTCGCAGGCCGGGCAGCCGGGAGCGATCACGCTGACCGCGAGCCACCCGCAGCTCGGGCAGGCCGAGGTGCAGGTCAGATCCGAGCCGGCCAAGCACGCCAGCGAGCTGGCCTGAGCCGGGGTGGGCGCATGAAGCGGCGGACATGGCACCTGTTCCGTGGGTTGCACCCGGCCCGTTCGGCACCTGCCTCGTCTCCTAAGCTAACGGGGATGCACCGGACGCCCGCGGTCTCCGTCTCGGAGCTGAGCGCGGCCGAGTTCACCGCCCGGCTGGACCAGCTGCTCGCGGTGTACGCGGCGGCGATGCGGCCGCCGCCGGAGCTGCTGGCGGGCCGCCGGGCGATCATGGCCGGGCACGCCGCCAACCACGGGTTCCGCGCGCTGACGGTGACCGACGACACGACCGGGCAGGCGGCCGGCTTCGGCTACGGCTTTCACGGCGCGACCGGCCAGTGGTGGCACGACACGGTGAACCGGGCCCTGATCGCCAGCCGCGGCGCGGCGGCCGCGACCGCCTGGCTCGGCGACTCGTTCGAGGTCGCCGAGCTGCACGTGGCACCGGACTACCAGGGCCGCGGGGCGGGCGCCGGCCTGCTGCTGCGGCTGACCGCGGGACGGCCCGAGCGGACCGCGCTGCTGTCCACCCGCGATGCCGATACCCCGGCGCGGCGGCTCTACCGCGGGACGGGCTTCACCGACCTGCTGACCGCGTTCCACTTCTTCCCCGGCGGCGAGCCGCCCTACGCGGTGATGGGCGCCGAGCTGCCGCTGCTGACCCGGTCTCCGAGACCCAGCCGCTCATAGATCTCGCGGGTCGCGCGGGAGAAGTTGAGCGTGTAGAAGTGCAGGCCGGGCACGCCTTCGGCGAGCAGCCGCTCGCACATCCCGGCCGCGTAGTCCACGCCGATCTCGCGCACCGCGGCCCGGTCGTCCGCCACCGCCTGCAGGCGCTCCCACAGCTCGGGCGGGATCCGGCAGCCGCCGAGCCTGATCGCGTTCTCGATCACCCGCAGGCTGGTCACGGGCATGATGCCGGGGATGATCGGCACGTCGCAGCCCTGAGCCAGGACCCGGTCCCGCAGCCGCAGGTAGTCCTCCGGGTAGAAGAACATGGTGGTGATCGCGAAATCCGCCCCGGCCCGGCACTTGGCCACGAAGTAGCGCACGTCGGTCTCGAGGTCGGGCGACCTCGGGTGCTTCTCGGGGAACGCGGCCACCCCGACGCAGAAGTCGCCGGCCGACCGGATCAGGCCGACCAGCTCGTCGGCGTAGGTCAGCCCGTCCGGGTGCGGAACCCAGTCGGCGTTCGGGTCACCCGGCGGGTCGCCGCGCAGCGCGAGCACGTTGCGCACCCCGACCGCCGCGTAGGACCCGATCACCTGCCTGAGCTCGGCCACCGAGTGGTTCACCGCGGTGAAGTGGCCGACCGGGGTCAGCGTGGTCTCCTCGGCGATCCGGCCGGTGACCCGGACGGTGCGGTCCCTGGTGGACCCGCCGGCCCCGTAGGTCACCGAGACGAAGGTCGGGCGCAGCGGCTCGAGCTGCCTGATCGCCCGCCACAGCTGGCGTTCCTCGGCCTCGGTCTTGGGCGGCATGAACTCGAACGAGAACGCCTGGCCCCCAGACGCGAGCAAGTCGCGGATCAGCGGTGGGTGCGGCGGGCCGGAGGCGTGCCTGGACACGGCACCCCCCCGCCGGCGCGGACGCGGCGGCATGGAGCCAGCCTAGCCGTTCTCCGTTAGAACGCGAGAGCCTGCGCCCGGCGGTTGACCTCGGTGCCGCGGTGCTTGACGAGCGCGTCGATCGGCGTGCCGGGCAGCGACTCGTCGGCCGTGAACAGCCAGCGCAGCGCTTCCTCCTCGTCGAAGCCGCAGTCGAAGAGCAAGGTCAGGGTCCCGCACAGGCCCTTGACGATCTGATGATCGTCGAGGAAGGCGGAGGGTACCGCGAGCCCCCCTTCGGGGCGGTTCGCGGCGAGAAGTTTGCGTTCACGCAGCAGCTGCTTCACTCGCCCGGCGGGGATGCCAAGCTGTCCGGCTACATCGGGGAGTGACAGCCATTCGCCGACGAGAATGTCGGTCGTGGGGTCAATCTGTGCCACGAGTCCAATGTCCCACGTCGGGGGTTCCTCCAAACACCCTCATTTACGAGGGATTAATGGCTAACGATTGCAAAATCGCCGCACCGGTCAGGCCGCGGCGGCCTTTACGGGGATGGCGGGGTCAGTGAGACGGGAGACGTCTACTGGTGCCGCGGATTCTATGAGACGGCGGCCCTGGAGCATATCGCGGGGGCGGCCCACGGTCAGTATCGCCACCAGCCGCCCGTCCGCCAGCCAGGCCGCCGCCCAGGTCGGCTCGGCCGGGTCGCCGCGCCAGACCAGGCTGTCGGCGCCGCCGTGGTGGCCGACGTACTGCATCATCCGGCCGAACTGCTCGGACCAGAAGTACGGCACCGGGTCGTACGCCTCGTCGCCGCCCAGCACGCTGGCCGCGGCGACCTCGGGCATGTGCAGGGCCACGTCCCAGTGCTCGATCCGCAGCCGCCGCCCGAACCGCCGCGACTCGAACGCGGCGCAGTCCCCCACCGCGTAGACGCCGGGCCGGGACGCCCGCAGGCCCGCGTCGACGGCCACGCCGTTCTCCAGCCGGACGCCGGAGCCCTCCAGCCAGCCGGTGGCCGGCCGCACCCCGACCGCGGTGACGATCTCGTCGGCCTCCAGCCACTCGCCCCCGGCCAGGGCCAGCCCGCCGGGCTGGACGGCCTCGACCGCGGTCGCCACCCGCAGGTCCACCCCGGCGTCGGCGTACCAGCGGGCGCTCTGGGCGCCGACCGGCGCGCCGACCGCGGCGGCCAGCGGCGCCGGGCCTGCCTCCACCACCGTGACCTGGCAGCCGTACCCGGCCGCGGCGGTGGCCAGCTCGGCGCCGATCCAGCCCGCCCCCACGATCACCAGCCGCAGCGCTGGCCGGGCGGATCCGCCCGGCCGGATCAGGTCCCGCAGCGCCAGCGCGTCGTCGTAGCTGCGCAGGAAGCGCTGCCGGCCCTCGCCGGGCAGGGCCACCGGCAGCGACCCGGTCGCCAGCACCAGGTGGTCGAACGGGTACCGGCCCTGGTCGGTGACGAGCTCGTCGTCCAGGGCGGTGGCGGTCTCGCCGGGACGGAAGCTGACGTCGAGCGCGGCGAAGTCGGCCTTCAGCGACGGGTCGAGATCGGGCTCGGTGAGCACCTTCTTGGACAGCGGCGGCCGGTCGTACGGCGGCCGCGCCTCGGCCCCGATCAAGGTGATCTGGCCGGCGAAGCCGCGCGCCCGCAGTTCCTCCGCCGTCCGCAGCCCCGACAGCCCCGCACCGGCCACCACAACCCGTCCGCTGTCCGTCATGACGGGAAGATTACGCCAGGTCCGTAGCGGGCCGGGGCCTGGTCACCGGCTCCGGCTCGTCACCTATCATGAGCCGAACGGGGCTTGGTGCTCGCCCACGCGGTCACCTCGAGCCGCCCCTGGCTACCGGGGACCCATGATTAACACGCCGGATAGGCAGAACAACCGTAAAATCGTCGCGATGGACGATACCCTCGCCGACCCGCTCACCGGGCGCCTCCTCGACGGGCGCTACGCGGTGACGGCGCGCATCGCGCACGGCGGGATGGCTACCGTCTACCAGGCCACCGACACGCGGCTGGACCGCGAGGTGGCGCTGAAGGTCATGCACGCCGAGCTGGCCCGGGACGAGGAGTTCCGCCGCCGGTTCATCGGCGAGGCCAAGTCGGTGGCGCGGCTGTCGCACCAGAACGTGGTCGCGGTCTTCGACCAGGGCGCCGACGGCCCGTTCCTGTACCTGGCGATGGAGTTCGTGCCCGGCCGCACGCTCAAGATGCTGCTCAGGGACAGCGGGCGGTTCGCCCCCGCGACCGCGCTCGAGATCATGGCCGGCGTGCTCGACGGGCTCGCGGCGGCGCACGCGTCCGGGATCGTGCACCGCGACGTCAAGCCGGAGAACGTGCTGGTCACCGCCGATGGCCGGCTCAAGGTGGCCGACTTCGGCCTGGCCCGGGCGTTGTCCGCGGCCGGGCACACCCGGTCGGGGCTGCTCATCGGCACGGTCGCCTACGTGCCGCCCGAGCAGGTCACGGGGGGCCCCACCGGGCCCGCGGGGGACGTGTACTCGGCCGGCGTGATGCTGTTCGAGCTGCTCACCGGCCGGCTGCCGTTCACCGGCGACACCCCGCTTTCCGTCGCCTACCAGCACGTCAACACCGACGTCCCGGCGCCGTCCACGCTGGCGCCCGGCATCGGCTCGGCGGTCGACCAGCTCGTGCTCGCGGCGACCAGGCGGGACCCGGCCCAGCGGCTGGCCGACGCGGACGAGTTCCGCCGCGCGGTCCGCCGGGTCAGGGAAAACCTGGCCGAGCCGAGCGGGCTCACCGGCGCGATGGGGGTCGGCGTGCAGGGGCTGGCCGAGGCGCCCTGGCTGGACCTGGACGACCCGGCCGCGACCGGCCAGTTCAGCGGCGGCCAGTTCAGCGGCGGCCAGTTCAGCGGCGCGCAGTTCAGCCCCGGGCCGCAGCCCGATTCCCGCACGCTTGTGGTGGACCGCGAGGAGGCCGCCCGCTTCGGTGCTGGCGGTCACCATCATGGCGGCGGCCGCGAGCCGTTCCTGGGCCGCTGGCTGTTCGGCCCGCGGCTGGTCATCGTGGCGCTGGTCATCGTGATCGGCGTCGGGCTCGGACTCGGCGGCTGGTGGCTCACCGCCGGGCGGTACGCCCAGGTGCCCACGGTGTCCGGGGTCAGCGTCAGCCAGGCCACCGCGGTGCTGACCGCCGACGGCTTCGCCGTCCGGTCCGCCCCGCGCCAGGTGCACAGCAACACGCTGGCCAAGGGCACCGTCGTCGGCACCAGCCCGACCGGGCGGTTGTCCAAGGGCTCGCCGGTCACCATCTTGGTCTCGAGCGGGCCGTTCACCTCCCAGGTGCCCGTGCTGAAGGGCCAGAAGCAGGGGGACGCGCAGGCCGCGCTCCAGCGCCTGCACCTGAACTCCACCGTCGTCAAGGTCGGCGCGAACGCCCCGGTGGGCACGGTGACCGGCACCAACCCGCCCGCGGGTACGCTCTGGCCGCAGACCAAGCCGGTCACGATCATGGTGGCGGCCAGCCCGCCGCTGCCGAAATTCACCGGGATGGACATCGACGCCGCCAAGCAGCTGGCTCAGCAGGACAACATCAACCTGCAGCAGGAGTCCGACACCAACAGCCAGCAGCCGGCCAGGCGTCATCACCGGCCAGCAGCCGGGCGCCGGCGGCGTGTTCCAGCCCGGCCAGACGGTGACCGTCCAGGTGTCCGCCGGGCCCCAGCTGGTCAACGTGCCCGATCCGATCGGCCTGTCGGTGCAGGACGCCACCCAGCTGCTCGAGGGCGCCGGGTTCCAGGTCAAGGTGAACAAGTACGGCTTCTTCAACAAGGTGTTCGATTTCAGCCCGGTCGGCCAGGCCCCGCGCGGCAGCACCATCACGCTCGACGTCGGCTTCTGACCCGCGGCGGGTCCCCTGCCTCCGCTCCCTGACGGCATGCGCTACCATGACCGTCATGCGCGAGCAGTTCTGGTTTTGGTTTGGCTGCCGGCCCGGCTTCGGGACGGTCGCCCGCCAGGCCTTGCGCTGACGGCAGCGACCTTACTGCGAAACCCCGGGCCATCAGGCCCGGGGTTTTCTTTATGTATGACTGGAGGCGGACGACATGGTCGTGGTGATGACGGCGGAGGCCGGCGAGACGGAAGTCAACGGCGTCGTCGACCGGGTGCGATCGGCGGGCGGCGACGCCTTCGTCAGCCGCGGCATGTCGCGGACGATCGTCGGCCTGGTCGGTGACGTGGACCACCTGGAGACGCTGAACCTGCGGGGCATGCCCGGAGTCAGCGACGTCGTGCGGATCTCCGCGCCGTACAAGCTGGTGAGCCGGGAGCACCACCGGGAGCGTTCGGTTATCAGGGTCGGAGGCGTCCCGATCGGGCCGGACACGCTGACCGTGATCGCCGGGCCGTGCGCCGTCGAGACGGCCGAGCAGACGCTGGCGTCCGCGGTGATGGCCCGGGCGGCCGGCGCGTCGCTGCTGCGCGGCGGGGCCTACAAGCCGCGCAGCTCGCCGTACGCGTTCCAGGGGCTGGGCGAGGCCGGGCTGAAGATCCTCGCCGAGGTCCGGGCGGAGACCGGCCTGCCGGTGGTGACCGAGGTCGTCGACCCGGGCGACGTGGACCTGGTGGCCAGCTACGCGGACATGCTGCAGGTCGGCACGCGCAACATGGCGAACTTCCCGCTGCTGCAGGCGGTCGGCGGGGTGGGAAAGCCGGTGATGCTCAAGCGCGGCATGAACGCCACCATCGAGGAGTGGCTGATGGCCGCCGAGTACATCGCGCAGCGCGGCAACCTGGACATCGTGCTGTGCGAGCGCGGCATCCGGACGTTCGAGAAGGCCACCAGGAACACCCTGGACATCAGCGCGGTGCCGGTCGCGCAGCGGCTGTCGCACCTGCCGGTGATCGTGGACCCGTCGCACTCCGGCGGCCGCCGGGACCTCGTCCTGCCGCTGTCCCGGGCCGCGATCGCGGTCGGCGCGGACGGGGTCATCGTGGACGTCCACCCGCACCCGGAGTCGGCGCTGTGCGACGGGCCGCAGGCCCTGGTGGAATCGGACCTGCGCGAGCTGGCCGCGGTCGCCGCCCATCTGTCCCCGCTGGTCGGACGCACCCTCACGCCCGCTCCCGCCATCCCGCGCGAGCCCGTCACGGCCGGTTGAGGGGGGTGGGAGGCGAGCACCGGGTCGTTCGGCTTAGCGGGTTTCCTGGCGGTATTCCTGGGCGCTCCGGGCCAGTTCCTCGGCCAGGTCGGCGGCGTCCAGCCGGACCTCGATACGGTGCAGGTCCTCGAGCCGGGCCCGGGTCTCGACCCGGCGCGGGGCGAGCAGCGTGCAGCAGTCCTGGTCGGGGAGCTCGGAGATGGCCAGGGTACGGAGCCGGCGGGCCTCGTCCATGATCTCGGTCTTGTCCCAGCCGATCAGCGGGCGCAGGATCGGCAGCCGGACCGCATCGTCGAGCGCGGTGATGTTGGTGAGGGTCTGGCTGCTGACCTGGCCGAGCGAGTCGCCGGTGATCAGCGTGGTGGCGCTGAGCCTGCGGGCCAGGGCCTCGCCGGTCTTGAGCATCAGCCGCCGCTGCGCCACGATCAGCAGCCGGTCCGCGCCGGAGGACTTCAGGGCCTGCTGCGCCTGGCCGAACGGCACCACGAACAGCCGCGAACCGCCCTGGAACCGGTCCAGGCCGCGGACCAGCGCGTAGGCCTTGTAGATCGACTCCGGGCCGGTCAGCGGCATGCCGGAGAAGTGCAGGAAGAAGCAGCGCAGGCCGCGGCGCATCATCCGGTAGGCGGCCACCGGCGAGTCGATGCCGCCGGACATCAGCACGACACCGCGGCCGCTCATCCCCACCGGCAGCCCGCCCTGTCCCGCCATCCCCTCGGTGAACACGAACACCTCGTCCTGATCCACCTCGATGAACACCGTGGTGTCCGGGCGGGACAGGTTGACGCCCAGCCCGTGCGCCTCCTGGATCTCCCGGCCGATCCGCACGCCCAGTTCCCCCGAGCTGAGCGGGAACCGCTTGTCCCGGCGGCGGGCGCGCACCGCGAAGGTGCCCGAGGCGTCCTTGGTCAGCGCCATCGCGGCGGCGGAAACCGCCTCGGGTGTCTTCTCCACCCGCAGCGGCAGGCAGACCCGGACGATGCCGGGCACGTCCTGCATCCGCGCCGCGATCTCGCCCGCGGCCCGCGCCCAGCCCTGCGCCCCGCGCTGCTCGCCGTCGGCGACGCGCAGCAGGATGACCCCCTCGCGCTGGCGGAGGTCGGCCGGCACGCCGACGTCGCGCAGCGCGGCCCGGATGTTGCCGTGCAGGATGCGCTCGAACTGCTGCCGGTTCCGCCCCTTGAGTACGATCTCGCCCAGCTTGAGCAGCACGCACGGCTCATCGGGGCCATGCGAGCGCGGCGAATCGGGATGAGGCGGCACTCCCCCAGTCTGCCAGGATCAGCCGCCCCCGGGGGTAAGCAAGACCCGGGAAACGGGGGCTAACCCCAGTGCCTTGCGCTCCGCCGCTCGTTAGCGTGAAGTTACGAGCGAGCCACCCACCTCCCGCGAGCCAAAGGGCGCCGGCCCTGTCTGGACTCCCCTTGTCCCCGCAGGCCCACCCTAGGCGCGAGGAGCTTGCGGCGAGCGACGAGGGAAGACAGGGCCTCAAAAGGCGCCCGGAGGCGAGCGGGAGAGAAAAAATGACTATCAGGGATGAAGTCCGGGCCTCGGCCGCGGCGCACCATGATCTCGGCCCCGGCTACGACACCGCCGTGGCCGAGGGACTCGTCGAGCGCATTGGCGAGGAAATCGACCGGCGCGTGGACGCCCGGCTGTACGGCCAGGTGTCCTACCAAGATCAGCCGAAGCCGCGGCCGCGGCCGCGGCGGGAGCCGTTGCCCGGGCGGCTGGGGTTCGGCACCGTGGTGCTGGCCCTCGGCTCGATGGGCCTGGCGGTCGGGGCCTCGGCGACGGTCCTGCATCCGGGAACGGGCAACGCGGGCACGCAGTGGCTGGTCGCGCTGATCTGGCTCGTGATCGGAGCCATCAACATCGCCTACGCCCGGCACCGCTGGTGACCGGACGCTTATTTGTGGTGATTCCCCGCGACGTTGTACGGTGCGCTCATGAGCAGCGACCACGAGGCGGAGATCCGCGCTTCGGTGGCCGCGCACGGCGACCTCGGCCCGGTCTATGACGACGCGGTGGCCGAAGGGCTGGTCGAGCGCATCGGGGCGGAGATCGACAAGCGGATAGACGCGCGGCTCGGGCAGTTCGGCGCCACCGGGGCGCCCGGGCCCGGCGGGCTGGTTCCTGGATCCCCCGGGCTTCAGGGGCCCGCGGCGCCGGCCGGCGCCCGGCCAGGGGTCCCCAGGCCGGCCGGCGCCGCACCGGTCAACGCCGGGCCGGTCGCGCCGGGGCTTCCCGGGGTCCCGCCGGCGCCGGCCGGATACCAGGGGTACCCGGGCTACCAGGGTTATCCCGGGCCGATGCTGCCGCCCGGGTACCAGCTGGGGCCGCCGCCGGTCCGGCCGTCCGAGGCTGACAGGCGCAACGTGGCGACGACGATTACCGCGCTCGGGTCCATGGCCATGGGCGTCGCGACCACCGCCATCGTGGCGCACGCGGCCAGCGTCGGCGGCCAGGGGTTCATCATCTTGCTCATCTGGGCCGCCATCGCGGTCATCAACATCGCCTACGCGCGGCGCCCCTGACCGGGGTGGGCCTGACCGGGGGTGCGGGTACCTAGCCGGGAGGCAGGACGCCGCACAGGAGGCGGTTGTCGCCGCGCTGCCACAGGGTGCCGACCTCGGCGAAGCCCGCCGCCCGAAGCGCCTCCACGTGAGTAGCCAGCTGTGTCGACTCGGTGGCGCCGTGGTGCCCCGCATCTACCCGGCGGCGGTCGCGTTCGGCGACATGCGGGGCCAGGACCGGGTCGGCGGCCACGGCATGCCACCAGTCATGCCAGTTCTCGGGGTGCCCGCCGGGGAAGCGCCGCCGGTCCTCGCGCTGGCGCAACGCCACCTCGAGCCGGGCCAGGACCGGGGTTTCCTTGGCGTCCAGGGTGAAGTGGTCGCCGTCGAGCAGCAGGCCGCCGGGCGCCAGGACGGAGGCGAGCTCGGCGTACAGGGTGCGCAGGTCGGGCTCGGGCAGCCAGTGCAGGGCGGTGGTGCTGACCGCGACGTCGGGTGCCCGGTCCAGGTCCAGCCGCGCGAACCAGCCCGGGACACGCAGGTCAAGGTCGGCGAACCGCAGCCCGGGCACGTCCGCGTAGGCCGCCTGGCCCAGCGTCAGCGACACCGGGTCGGCGTCGATGCCGATGACCGTGGCGCGCGGCAGCCGGGCGAGCAGCCGGACGGCCAGCGAGCCCGGGCCGCAGCCGATATCCAGGACGAGCGGGTCGGGTCGCCCGGTCCCTTCCTCAACCGCGTCGATGAGGGCGGTGAACCGGTCCTCGCGGTCCGGCAGGTTCTCCTCCTGCTGGCGGTCCCAGCGCTCGATCCAGTCTCGCGCGGTGTCACGGCCGGGTCCGGGCACTTTGCCTCCCTGACGGTTGGTCACTGACTAAGATGCTTTTGACAGTTACAACGCTAGGCGAGGGGATGTAACCGGTCAAGTGAATTTCAACAGTCACATGGACATCGTGATCCGGGTGGCCGTCGACCTGGTGAACCTGCTCACCGCCGGCGAGGACCGGGGGCGCCGGTACGTTCCGCCCGAGGACGACGAGCGGACGGCGGCCGTCGGCGCGATCTTGCGCGGGGCGGGCGCGCGCGAGGCGAGCTGGGAGGAAGCCGGCGAGCTCTGCTTCGTGGCGGCGGAACTGCGCGGCGTCTTCGAAGCCGTCGCCGCGGACGCCGTCGATGACGCCGCCCGCGGCGTCAACGCGCTGCTCATCCGCACCGGGGCCCGGCCGGAACTCGAACGCCACGACGGAGAACCCTGGCACCTGCACTTCCACGCCGCCGACCGCTCCCTGCCGAACGGCTGGGCCGCGGGCTGCGGTACCGGCCTCGCGGTGGTGCTGGGCGGCGAACTCCACGACCGGCTCGGCGTCTGCACGGCGCCCCGGTGCGACCGGGTGTACGTGGACACCTCGCGCAACGGCACCCGCCGGTACTGCTCCACGTCGTGCCAGAACCGGGTCAAGACCGCCGCGTACCGGGCGCGCGGCCTGAGGACGTCCGGATAAATTTCCCGGACCGCCACGACCAGGGACAGCGGGCCCGAAAATGTCGTACCCCCCTCGTAGCGTGTCTGCTATGAACCCATCACGCAGACGCCGCCCCGAGCCGCCAGAAGAGCGGTGCGGGTGCGCGGAATGCGAGGCGCTGGCCGCCGCTTGCCTGAATGACGCGAGCGCTGATCTTGACCCGGACGACTGCATGCAGGCCGTGGCCGACGATATCCGTACCGTCGGCTGGTCGGTCACCGCCGTCCTGGGTGACGAGATCGCGCCGCCTTGGGCGTACACCGTGGGTCTGTGGCTCAGCTACCAAGGACCTGAGCTGACCATGTTCGGCCTGCCGGTCGAGCACATGACGGTCATCTTGAACTCGATCGGCGAGCGCATCGCCAACGGCGCCCCGATCGAGGCCGGAGACCAGATCGACGGTATCTGCCCGTGCTCGCTCACCATCCGGCCGGTCCACCAGAGCTGGCGGATGACCAGCATGTTCGCGGTCTCGGACCGGTACCACGGCTACGTCAGGCCGCCGTACCTGCAGGTGGTGTGGCCCGACCGGCGCGACCACTATCCCGGTGACGCCGGATTCCAGTTCAAGTACGAGGGCAGGCAGCCGCTGCTGTGGCTGCCGCGTGACGACAACCCGCCCAGCGTCTGGACCCGGATCGACCAGCTCTGCTGAGGGCGGGAACGTTTCGGTGCCTCACCTGGTTAAAACTGTTTGCCAGCGCGCGGCACGGCTGGCTAGCGTCGGGCCAGGTGACCGGCAGTAAGGCCGCGTCAGCAGGAAAGGACAGGTCCGATGTCACGGGGTGGGCTCTTGCGCCGGTTCCCCGTGCTCGGGATCCGGGATTTCCGGCTGCTGCTCGCCGACCGGCTGATCGCGCCCGCGTCGGTGGGCTTCTCCCTCGTCGGCGTGTCGTTCGCCGTACTCAAGGCGACCAACTCCCCCACCGACCTGTCCTACGTCCTCGCCGCCCAGATCGCGCCGTCGCTGGTGTTCGTCCTCGTCGGCGGCGTGGCGGCGGACCGGTTCCGGGCGCAGCGGGTCATCGTGGCGGCCAACCTGCTGATGGCGCTGGGCGAGGGCACGTTCGGCATCCTGGCCCTGGCCGGCCGCCCGCCGTTGTGGGCGATGCTCGGCCTCGAGTGCGTCACCGGGACCGGAGTCGCGCTGTTCTACCCAGCCTCGTCGGCGCTGCTGCCGCGCCTCGTCCCGGACAGCCTGCTGCAGGAGGCGAGCGCGCTCAGCCGGCTGGTGATGAACACCGGGCAGATGGCGGGCGCGGCCGCGGCCGGGCTGCTGGTAGCCGCGGCGGGACCGGGCTGGGCGCTGGTGCTGTGCGGGGCCGGGATGGTGGCCACCGTCCCGATGCTGCTGGCCATCAAGGCCTCGCGTCCGGTGGCCGCCGCCGCGGCGGCCACCCGGAACATGCTCGCCGAACTGCGCGAGGGCTGGTCGGAGTTCCGGTCCCACACCTGGCTGTGGGTGATCGTGGCCCAGTTCAGCGTGGTCCTGATGGCCTGGTACGGGGCATTCTCGGTACTCGGCCCGGTGGTGGCGCGGGAGCACCTGGGCGGCCCGGCCGCCTGGGGCGCGATCACCGCGGCGGACGCGCTCGGCCTGATCGCGGGCGGCATGGCCGCGCTGCGCTTCACGCCCCGGCGGCCGATGCTGTTCGTCGTGGTCACCGGAGGCGCGATCGCCATCTCCCCGCTGTCCCTGGCGATGGTGCTGCCGCTGCCCGCGGTGTGCGTCGCGTCGTTCTGCCTCGGGGTGTTCGTCGAGCTGATGATGGTGCAGTGGACGGTGGCGCTGGCGCGGAACATCCCGCCCGACATGCTGGCCCGGGTCTCGTCCTACGACGTCCTCGGCTCGGTCATGACGATGCCGGTCGGAGCGCTGGTGGCCGGCCCGCTCGGCGCCGCGATCGGGATCTCCCGCGCGCAGTACGCGGCGGCGGCGGTGATCGTCCTCGCGTCCGCGCTGGCCCTGATCCCGCGTGACATCCGCACCAAGCGCTACAGCGACGCCCCGGCGCCGCCGGCCCCCAGGGAAGCCGAAGCCGCCCTGGAGGCCGTCCCCCGTTGACCGTGACTGGTCAGACGTTCTTCTGGTAAGAGCGGAACGTCGCCACGGACACGGCCACGCAGACCACCGCGAGCACGAGCAGGCCGCCGGCGCGCACCCCGATCGCACCCCAGTCAGGTGCGGCCGAGACCGCGCTGCGGCCGATCTGCACCACCCAGTTGAGCGGGTTGCGTGACGCGATGGCCTGCATCCAGCCCGGCATCAGGCGGGTCTGGATGAACGCCGAGGACAAGAACATCAGCGGCAGCATGAAGAACGTGTACACGCCGATGATCGCCTCGCGGGAGCGCAGGGTCATGCCGACCGCGTTGGACAGGGCCCCGAACACCACCCCGACACCGATCGACGCCGCGACCATGGCCGCCACCCCGGCCACGCCGCCGTGGTAGCGGGCCCCGCCGGCCAGGCCGAGCCCCACGATGATCAGCGACTGCACGGCCGTGCTGACCGCCTGTTCCACCACGGAGGCGTTCATGATCGCGATCCGGCTGGCCGGGGCGGCCAGGAAGCGGTTGAGCGTGCCGCGCTCGACCTCCTCGATCATCGCCATGCCGGCCCACATGTTGTTGGACATGGCGTTCATGGCGATCAGGCCGGGCACCAGGTAGTCCAGGTAGGTGCCGTGGTAGGCGAAGCCGGGGATGTCGATGACCCGGCGGAACAGCTGCCCGAACAAGAACAGCCAGATCGCCGGCTGCACCACGCTGAACGCCAGCACCCACGGCTGCCTGACCAGGGCGTGCATTTTCCGGCCGGTCAGGTACCAGGTGTGCGCCAGGGTGGTACGGAACGGCACCGTGCTGGCCGGCGTCGTCCGGGACCGCGCCACGGCGGAAGGACCCTGATCGAGCCGCATGGTCGTCATCACTTGCTCACCTCCGCGGTCTCGAGCCGCTCGTCGTGGTCGTGGTTCTCGTGATTCCCGGGGCCGGAGGCCTGCGACTCGCTGTAGCGGCGCCCGGTGTGCCGCAGGTACACGTCGTCGAGCGAGGGCCGCGCCACCGCTACCGACGCGGCGTCGACCGCGGCCCGCTGCAGCGCGGCCAGCACGGCCGGGACCGCGGCGGCGCCGTCGTCGCTGCGCGCGGAGACGTCGCGGCCGGCGATGACCACGTCCCGGACCGCGGGCAGGCCGTCCAGCACGCGCCGGACCAGGGCCGCGTCGGCGCCGGCGGGCAGCTCGACCTGCACGACGTCGCCGCGCAGCTCGCCCTTGAGCTCGTCGGGCGTGCCCGCGGTGACCACCCGGCCGCGATCCACGATCGCGAGCCGGCTGGCCAGCCGGTCCGCTTCCTCCAGGTAGTGCGTGGTCAGCAGCACGGTCATCCCGTCGCTGCCCGTCAGCCGCGCGATCTCGGCCCACATGGCCGCCCGTGACTCCGGGTCCAGGCCGGTGGTGGGCTCGTCGAGGAACAGCACCGCGGGCCGGTGCATCAGCCCGAGGGCCACGTCCAGGCGGCGCTGCATGCCGCCGGAGTAGGTCTTGACCAGCCGCCCGGCCGCCTCGGTCAGCCCGAAGTGCGCGAGCAGCTCGTCCGCGCGAGCCCGCACGGCCCCGCCGCGCAGCCCGTACAGACGCCCCTGCAGGATCAGGTTCTCCCGGCCGGTGGCCGTCGGGTCGGCCCCTGACCGCTGGGCGACGATCCCGATCACCTGCCGGACCTGTCCCGGCCGGGCGAGCACGTCGATGCCGTCGACACGCGCCGATCCGGAATCTGGCCGGGCCAGCGACGTGAGGATCTTGACCGTGGTGCTCTTGCCCGCCCCGTTCGGCCCGAGGAGGCCGTAGATCATGCCGCGCGGGACGCTGATCTCCAGGCCGTCCAGCGCCCGGATGCCGCGCTTGTTCCCGCGCGCGGCGTAGGTCTTGACTAGCTGACGCGCCTCGATGGCGCAGTCGGTCGTGCTCACTGGTTTCTCCTTGCGATTCAGTCCATTCCCGCGAGGAGAAACCCGGCTACTGTAGAGCGTGGGACCTCAGGGTTTCGCGTTCCGCGGGATCGATTGAGGTTGACGGCCCCGGCCGCAGGTGTTGCCGCACCTGGCCGGGGTCGTTTGCTTTAGCTGCCTGTCGTCTCCTCCCTTTCTCCCTGGGCCAGCGCGCGGACATCTTCTGGCAGTTCGCCGGTGTCGTGGAAGCGCTGCCAGTCCGCGATACCGGGGAAGGTGCCGTCGGTGAGCTCCTTCAGCAGGCTCCGTACCCATTCCGTCTCGGCGCGCCGCAGCGCCAGCTGGTATTCGGATTCGATCAGGAACAGCCGGGGCAGCCCGGCCCCCCAGGTCTCCAGGCCGGCCTGGTGCCCGGCGTTGGCGGCCTCGAGCGCGTCGAGCCGCTGCCGGAGCAGGGCGGTCAGGTCGCGGGGAGACAGCACGGCGCATTCGGCCAGGGCCGCCTCGAACCTGGTGTACTCCCGCTCCGGCTCGCTGATCAGCTCGCGCAGCCAGTCTTGCAGCTCGGCGCGGCCCGCCTCGGTGATCTGGTAGGTGGTCCGCTCCGGCTGCCTGCCCTCGCGCCCGACCTCCACCGTCTCGACGAAGCCGTGCTTCTCCAGGTTCTGCACCACGGTGTAGAGCGAGCCCCAGTTGATCTTGATGGACTGGTCCTTGCCCCGGTGCCGCAGGGTCGCGGCCATCTCGTACGGGTACATCGGCCGTTCCGTCAGCAGCGTGAGCAGAGACAGCGCGAGCAGGTTGCCGACCTTCCGCCGCTTGACCATCGCGCACCACCTCGTATCCGAATCTTCGTCCGCGAGGACTCGTAATCAAGTACTCGTAGACGAGTATAAGCACTGCCGACACCGGCCGCAATCGGTCAGCTCAACGTGATGAGACCCGGGTTCCAGGGCGCTCTGACGCGATGGAACCCGGGTCTCATGCTGTCGCTGAGCCGCCGCGGGGGCGGGTTAGCCGAAGAAGACCTCGGCTTCGGCGTAGCGCTGGGGCGGGACCAGCTTGAGCTGGCTGGTGGCCTCGGCCAGCGGCACCCGGACGATGTCGGTGCCGCGCAGCGCCACCATCATGCCGAAAGCCTCGTCGTGCACGGCCTGGACCGCGTGCACGCCGAAGCGGGTGGCCAGCACCCGGTCGAACGCCGTCGGCGTGCCGCCGCGCTGGATGTGGCCGAGCACCGTGCAGCGGGCCTCCTTGCCGGTCCGCTTCTCGATCTCATCGGCCAGCAGCTGACCGACGCCGCCGAGACGGACATGGCCGAACGAGTCGAGCTGCTCGCCCGTGGTGGCCAGGTCCTCGCTCACCGGGTGAGCGCCCTCGGCCACGACCACGATGGGCGCGAACCGGGTCTGGAACCGGTGCTGCACGTAGGCGCAGACCCGCTCGATGTCGAACGGGCGCTCCGGGATCAAGATCACGTTCGCGCCGCCGGCCAGCCCCGCGTGCAGCGCGATCCAGCCGGCGTGCCGCCCCATGACCTCGACGATCAGCGCCCGGTGGTGGCTCTCGGCCGTGGTGTGCAGCCGGTCGATCGCCTCCATGGCGATGTTCACGGCCGTGTCGAAGCCGAACGTGTAGTCGGTGGCGCCGAGGTCGTTGTCGATCGTCTTCGGGACACCGACCACCGGGACGCCCTGCTCGCCGAGCCTGGTGGCCACGCCGAGCGTGTCCTCACCGCCGATCGCGATCAGCGCGTCGACGCCCAGCCCGGCCAGGTTGTCCTTGATTCGCTCGACGCCGTTGCGCCCGCCGCCCCCGGTGCTCTTCAGCGGGTTGGTTCGGGACGACCCCAGGATCGTGCCGCCGCGGGGCAAGATGCCGCGCACCGCCTGGACGTCCAGGGGCATGGTGTCGCCCTCGAGCGGCCCGCGCCACCCGTCGCGGAACCCGACGAACTCAAGGCCGTACTCCTGTACGCCCTTGCGGACCACGGCGCGGATAACTGCGTTCAGTCCGGGGCAGTCGCCGCCTCCGGTAAGGACTCCCACTCGCATGGCCCTTACCTTAGTGGGCCAGAGGGCGGCGTGGATGCATGCGGCCCGAGCTCAGGAAAAACTCAAGGTTCAGGCGGCGTCACAGGTCCGGCATCTGGTCCCAAATCGTCACTGTCCTGACCGCCGGGGCCGGCGTGAGCCCCGCCCGCGGCGAGCTCGGCCTTGGCCCGGCGGGCGTCGACGTCGACGTATTCCTGGCCGGAGAGCTTCGCGATCGCCTGCATGATCTCGTCCGTGATGGTCCGCAGCAGCTTCGCGTCCGCCTGCTGGCCGCGATAGCGGGAGAAGTCCAGCGGCTCGCCGAACCGCACGCCGGGCCGGTACCGCGGGTCCGGCCACAGCCTGCCCGAGGGCTGGAACTGGAAGGTGTCGATCATCGCGCAGGGGACGACCGGGGCCCCGGATTCGACGGCCAGCCGGGCCACGCCGGTCTTGCCCCGGTACAGCCGGCCGTCGGGGCTGCGGGTGCCCTCCGGGTAGATGCCGAGTATCTTCCCGGCCGCCAGGACCTGCAGGCCGGTCCTGATGGCCTGCTCGCTGGCCGGGCCGCCGGCCCGGTCCAGGGGGATCACGCCGACGCCGGTGAAGAAGGCCCGGCTGATCAGGCCCTTGAGACCGCGCCCGGTGAAGTACTCCGACTTGCCCAGGAAGATGACCTGCCGCGGCACCGGGAACGGCCCGAAGAAATGGTCGGAGAACGACAGGTGATTGCTGGCGAGGATGACCGGTCCTCGGCGCGGCACGTTCTTCGCTCCCCACGCGCGGGACCGGAACAAGATCCTCAGCGTTATCCCGAGCGTGTACTTAGTTAGCCAGTAGCCCACGGTCACATCGTCGCACGTCCGCATGGCTAGCGGGATGCGTCAGAAGGGGGCGGCATGCGACGATTCGGTCATGTCATCAGTGCTTCCCGGCGCGGAACCATTCGAGCACGCAGGCGGCCCGGTCGGCGTGCTGCTCTGCCACGGCTTCACCGGCAGCCCGCAGACCATGCGCGGCTGGGCGGACTACCTGGCCGGCCAGGGCGTGACGGTCAGCCTGCCCCGGCTGCCCGGGCACGGCACCACCTGGCAGGACATGGCCCGGACGGGGAGCGACGACTGGCTGGCCGAGGTGGACGCCGCGTTCGGCAAGCTGGCGGGCCAGTGCGAGCAGGTCTTCGTCTTCGGCCTGTCCATGGGCGGGTGCCTGGCGCTGCGGCTGGCGGAGACGCGCGGCAGCGCGGTCCGCGGCCTGGTCGTGGTCAACCCGTCGCTGGCCCCGGACACCAAGCTGTTCCTGCTCGCCCCGGCGCTCAAGTACGTGGTGCGGACGCTGCCCGGCGTCGCGAGCGACATCAAGAAGCCCGGTGCGCGGGAGACCGGCTACGACCGGGTGCCGGTCCGGGCCGCGGCCACGCTGCCGAAGCTGTGGAGCGCGACGTCCCGGCACCTCGGCGAGGTCACCCAGCCGCTGCTCGTCTACCGCAGCACCACGGACCACGTGGTCGGGCCGAATAGCATGCGCGTGCTGCTGGCCGGGGTGCCCGGCGAGCAGGTGACCGTGCGCGAATGCCCGGACAGCTACCATGTCGCGACGCTCGACAACGACGCCGGGACCATCTTCGAGGGCAGCCTGAAGTTCATCCAGGATCACTCGAAGTAGTTTTACCAGCGCGTTCCGCGATCGACGGGCGGCTGTGACGGCAGGCGACGTCACACTTACGTAGCGACAGTCCCGTGTGGTCGACCGGATCTTTCGGACCTACTAACGTGGAAGGCGTGGAACCTCCCGCGCCATCACCCGAGATGGTTGACGCCTCGCGCAGGCACCTGACCGAGCGCTACGCGTCCGGTGTCGACCTGCTGCTCTGGGAGACCGAAAAGCGCCTGGTCCCGGACCTGGACGCGATCAAGGCAGTGACCGCGGCGGCGGCCTCGCAGCGAGCCGAAGGGCTGGACATGGGAGCCGCCCTCGTCCTGGTGCAGGCGGCCCGGCTGGGCCTGGACCGGCTCGAAGGCGAGCTCTTCGACGCCGCGGCCGCCATGGGCATGCGACCGGAGGCGATCGCCGCGGTGCTCGACCTGCCGGACGCCGCGGCCGCCGAGAAAAGGCATCGCTGGCTCAGGGCCCGGCGGGCCCTTCCTTACACCGCCCGCGGCACGGCCGCCAGCGACCTCGATACGCCTTCGGCTTAATCCGGCCGGCATTGCCGAATAAGCACCCGGACTCCTGAGATTTACCCTCCCGGCACGGGACCATCGGCGGCTATCGTGGGAGCAGGCTTCGATTCAAGCATCGGTGGGGACGTGCCGGACTGGGATAACACGGAGAGCAGAGAGAGCGACGAGGACGCGGCATGGCGCGAACTGGTCGCTCGGTTCACCGAACCCGTGGCCACGACCGGCCCGGCCCCCTGGCCGGAGCGCGAGAACGTGCCCGGCCCGCAGCTGCCCCGGAGCACCGGGGGAACGGGCGGGGCGCCCGGGGGCCGGGGCAGGCACGAGGCCGTCAGACCGCAAGGGCCTGAGGGTCCTCCGGGGACTGACGAGCCCCGTATCGAGGGACCCCGGGTCGAGGGACCCCGGGTCGAGGGGCCCCGCGACGCGGACGGGCTTCGCGGCACGGGCGGACCCCGCCCGCCCGGAGGCCATCGCCGCACGGACGGGCGCCGGGGCACCGACGGGCGCCGCGGCGCCGAAGGCTTCCGCGCCGCCGACGGCCTGGGAAACGCGCCCGGGCCAGGAAGCGCGGGCGGTCCGGGTGTCAGCGGAGGGGCGGCGGGAACCCAGGGGGATCAAGACGGCGCGGGAGCGCGCGGCGCCGAGGGGGTACGCGGGTTCGACGACGAAGGAGCGCGGCGGGCCTTCGGCGCGGACCGGCGGCCGGGGACACAAGAACCGGACGTGATCCAGGCCGCGCGGCGGGAGCGGAGGCCGGCCGCGCACGGGACCCGCGCCCGGCGGATCCGGGCGCGCAAGGTCCCGCCGCCGCCCGCGCCGGAAGACGACGAGGGGCATTTCACCCCGCCCGCGCCGCTACCGCTGCCCCAGCTGGACCCGATCGCCAAGGGCGCCTGGGCGGCGCTCTTCGGCGGGCCCGCCTACCTGGTCGTGGCCACCGCGGTCGGCTGGTCGGTACCGGGCATCGCCGCGTTCGTCGCGGTGGCCGCCTTCGTCACCGGGTTCGCCATACTCGTGCTGCGTATGAACGAGCCAGGGCCGGGTGGTCCGGACGACGGCGACGACGGCGCCGTTGTCTGAAGATCGCCGCACTGCTCGCCCGGGCCAGGTCGGCGGCGCCGACGATCCCGGCGTCCTCGCCTAGCTGGGCGACCTTGATCTCGGCCAGCGGCCGGTGGCCCCGGCCGGTCAGCGCGCGCTCGTAGGCGGCCCGCGCCGGGTCGAGCAGCAGCTCGCCGGCCTCGGAGACCCCGCCGCCGATCACGAAGCAGGCCGGGTCGAGGATCGCGGCCAGGTCGGCCAGGCCCTGGCCGAGCCAGCTCCCGATGATCTGGAAGCAGCGCAGAGCGGCCGGATCCCCCTCGGTCGCGGCCTGGGTGATCACCGGGCCCGATATGCCCTCGGGGATCCCGCCGCCCAGCTGGAGCAGCCGGATGGCACCGCCCGGGGTGCGCCGGGCGAACTCCCGGGCCTCGGCAACCAGGGCGTTACCGCTGCAGTACTGCTCCCAGCAGCCCCGGTTCCCGCACCCGCACAGCCGCCCGTCGGGGACGACGCGGATATGCCCGGGTTCCCCGGCTATCCCCCACCGACCGCGGTAGAGCTCCCCGCCGATCAAGATGGCGGCGCCGATACCGGTGCCCAGGGCCACCAGCATCGCGTCGCGGTACCCGCGCGCGGCCCCGAACCGGGCTTCGGCCCAGGCGGAGGCGTTGGCGTCGTTCTCCACCACGACCTCGCGGCCGAGGCGTTCCTCGACCCGCTCCTTCAGCGGCTCGTCGCGCCAGGCGAGGTTCGGGGCGAAGAGCATGGTGGCGCGGGCGCTGTCGACGAAACCGGCCGCGCCCAGCCCGATCGCCGCGACCCGGTGATTGGCCAGGAGCTCGGTCACCGCGTCAGCGATCGCCTGCTCGGTCCGGGCCGGGCTGGCCGCGGGGGTCGATCTCTTCAGTTTGGCGATGATACGGCCGTCTTCGTCGACCACCCCCGCCGCGACTTTCGTGCCACCGACATCAACGCCGATGGCGAGCGTCACCGGCCGGTTTCCCCGCGGTCGGACGCACCGTTCCCGGGGCGCGGCGGCCCAGGCCGTTCGGCGGGACGGTCTTTGTTTTGCTCTTGGGCCTTCAGGACCTGCTCGAAGGCGGAGAACGCGCCCTCGACCACCCCGGCCAGGGCGCCGCCCGCGTCGGCCAGCCGGGCGCTGAGCCCGCTCGCGCCGCCCGTCCGGGCCGCCCGGGCCGCCTGGCAGATCGGGCACCACTGGCACTCCGGCGACTCGGTGGGAGGCGGCTCGTTGGTGGCCGTGTCCCACACGTTGCCGCTGGGCTTGCGCTCGGCCCCGATGGTCCGCCTCACCTGGTCAGCGACCTGGTTCGCCATGCTGCGGGCGCCCGCCTTCATCATCCAGCGCTGGAAGTCCGTGACCGGATCGCTGCCGCGGGACGAGCCGCGCCCGCCGCCTGACTGGCTGCGGCCGCCCGGCTGGCCGCCGGTCCTGGCCGGGCCGTTGCCCGGCTGCGGGTCAGCCTCCTGGGTCGCGCTGCTCCACGGGTCGGCGCTTTTCCGCGCGCCGTTAGCTCGCGGGATGCTGCTCTGCTGGCTACTGCCCTGCGGGGCACTGGCCTGCTGGCTACTGCTCTGTGACGGGCTGCCGCCGCTCTGCGACGGATGGCCTTGCGGCCCGCCGTCGCCTGGCTGGCTCTCGTCCCGGGATTCCGACACCTGGCGCCTCCTACCACGATCGTACCGCTACCACTGCAGGACAAATGGCGCGCCGGTGGCTCGGAAATGCCCAACGTTCAGGCATTCCGTAGCGCCGACCCTGGTGCGTCGGGCCAGCGGCTGATGCACGTGCCCGAAGACCGAGTACCTCGGCTGGGTCTTCTTAATCACGTCGAGCAGCGCCACGCTGCCCTTTTCCATCCGCCGGGCCACGGTGTCGTAGAGGAGCTCGGGAATCGCCGGAGGGATATGCGTGCACAGCACGTCGACCTCGCCGACCGCCTCGAGCTTGGCCCGGAACTCTTCCTCGCTGATCTCGTTCGGCGTGCGGTAGACGGATTTCAGGCCGCTGCCGACGAACCCGAACGTCCATCCGCCCAGCTCGGCCGTGCCGCCGTCCAGGACGTGGTGGCCCGGCTTGACGAATTGCGGCCACATGGCGGGCACGTCGACATTGCCGTAGGTCAGGTACGCCGGCTCGGGCAGGACGCTGAACAGCTCGGCGTACTGGCGGGTCATCGCGGTCTCGAAGAGGCTGGCCCGGCTCTCCGGCCGCGACGCGAACAGGGCCATGGAGAATTCCCTGGCCTCGTCGAACTTCTTCTCGGTGCGCAGCCGGACGTACTCGCCCGCCGCCTCCAGCCCGAACAGGTCGGCGAAGATACCCTGGCCGTGATCGGCGTAGTCGAGGAACAGGAGCAGGTCGCCCAGGCAGATCAGCGCGTCAGCGCCGTCGGCCGCACGGGCCAGCGCATCCGCGCGGCCGTGTACGTCGCTCACCACGTGGACTCGCATGACACCACGGTAAGCCGGGCGGGTCGCAAGATCGTAACCGGGAACTGGCCGGCGGGCCCTCTAAGCTTGTAGTGCTTTTACCGCCTTCCTGGAGGATGCCGTGCGCGAATTCAGCCTGCCCGCCCTGGCAGAGATCCCGGCGACCGCGAACCTCGCGGGCACCGTGTTCCGGCGCGCCGCCGAGCAGCCGCAGGCGGTGGTGCTGCGCCGGCCCGACGCCGCGGGTTTCTCCGGGGCCTGGACGGGCGTGACCGCCAGCCAGTTCAGGGACGAGGTGGTGGCGCTGGCCAAGGGCCTGGTCGCGGCCGGCGTCGAGGTCGGGGACCGGGTCGCGCTGATGTCGGCCACCCGGTACGAGTGGACGCTGATCGACTACGCCATCTGGACCGCGGGCGCGGTGACCGTGCCGGTCTACGAGACCTCCTCCGACGAGCAGACGGAATGGATCCTCTCCGACTCGGGCGCGTCGGCCTGTTTCGCCGAGACGGCCGCCTTCGAGGACATGATCTCCGGGCTGCGGGACCGGCTGCCCGCGCTGTCCCAGGTGTGGCAGATCGAGACCGGCCTGGATGCGCTGCGAGCGGCCGGCGCGGACGTCGGCGACGAGGTCATCACCGAGCGCTCGGCTGCGACCCAGGCGTCCGGCCTCGCCACGGTCATCTACACCTCGGGCACCACCGGGCGCCCCAAGGGCTGCGAGCTGACCCACGCGAACCTGCTGGCCGACGTGCGCAACGCGTTTCACGGGCCGCTCGCGCAGGTGACGGAGATCCCCGGCACCAGCACGCTGCTCTTCCTTCCGCTCGCGCACGTCTTCGCCCGGATCATCCAGGTCGGCTGCCTGGAGGGCGGGGTCGTCCTCGGGCACTGCGGGGACCTGAACGCGCTGCTCCCCGCGCTGGCCTCGTTCCGGCCCACGTTCATCCTCGCGGTACCGCGGGTCTTCGAGAAGGTCTTCAACACCGCCGAGCAGAAGGCCGCCAGTGACGGCAAGGGAACTATCTTCGGCCGGGCGGCCGCGGTCGCCATCGACTGGAGCCGGGCGCTGGACGCGCCGGGCAGACCCCCGTTCGGCCTGCGGGCCCAGCACGCGCTGTTCGACCGGCTGGTTTACGGCAAGCTGCGGGCCGCGCTCGGCGGGCAGACGCAGTACGCCGTATCCGGCGGCGCCGCGCTGAGCGAGCGGCTGTGCCACTTCTTCCGCGGCATCGGCGTCACCGTCCTGGAGGGGTACGGGCTGACCGAGACGACCGCCGCGGCGACCGTCAACCGGCCGGACCGGGTCAAGATAGGGACCGTCGGGCTGCCGCTGCCCGGCGTCTCGATCCGGATCGACGAGGACGGCGAGATCCTGATCAAGGGGGCCAGCGTCTTCCCCGGCTACTGGCGCAACGAGGCCGCGACCAAGGAAACCTTCACAGAGGACGGCTGGTTCCGCACCGGCGACATCGGGGAGCTCGACGAGGAGGGCTTCCTGAAGATCACCGGCCGGAAGAAGGAAATGATCGTCACCGCCGGCGGGAAGAACGTCGCCCCGGCCGTGCTCGAGGACCGCCTGCGCAGCCACGGGCTGATCAGCCAGGCCATGGTGGTGGGCGACGGCCGGCCGTTCGTCGCGGCGCTGGTCACGCTGGACGCCGAGGCGTTCGGGCGGTGGAAGGAGAAGAACGGCAAGCCCGCCGACGCGACGATCGGATCGCTGCGCGACGACCCCGACCTCGTGGCGGCCGTGCAGGTCGCGGTCGACGACGCCAACAAGGCGGTCTCCCGGGCGGAATCCATCAGGAAGTTCCGGATTCTCGACGTGGACTTCACCCAGGAGGCCGGCCAGCTCAGCGTCAAGCTCGGAATCCGCCGGAGCGTGCTGCTCAAGGACTTCGCGACCGACATCGACGCCCTGTACGAGTGAGCCTTGGCCGGCCGGGCCCGGAGAGAGCCCGGCCTAGCCGACGAGCTGGCCGTTCGCGCGGCGCGCGGCGCGCGGCTCGTGCAGCAGCGCGCCCGAGGTCCTGAACAAGAACTCGGCGTAGTCAGCGGGAGCCTTGCCCCGGCCGTCGAGATAGGTGTCGGGAGCCGTCCGCAGGACGGTCATCCTTCGCTGGGCGTAGTTGCACTCGGCGATGATGGTGGCGACCCGCCGGCCGAGGCGGCCGAGCGCGGTCCGGGCGGGGCTGACTGGCCGCGTCATCGTCATGCCGTCCGCAGCAGCCGGTGACCGCGCCGGGCCACGCGGGTGCCCGCCTTGCGCGCGGCGTGCCGCGCCTCGCCGGCCCGCCGGGCCGCGGCGGCCTGCTGCCGGGATTCCCTGATGTGATCCGAGGCCAGGCTCTGGGTCATGCTCGGGTTCATCGTTCCTCCTCGATGTGCTTTCTTGCTCACTATCGAGTCTCGCGGTAAGGCCCCACCTGCCGCATCGGAGGAAATCCCTATCTCGCCTGCTCATAGGGGACTTAGGCCGCCCTAGGGCGGGCTTAGGACGGGCTTAGGCCGGGCTGGGGGACTTAGCCATCCAAGATCGCCGACAGGCGGGCGGCGGAGAGCTCCTCACGCCATTCCCGGTCAACCCACGCCTGGCCCTTCTCCCCCATGGCCCTGGCCCGCGCCGGGTCACGGAGCAGTTCGGTGACGCGCGCGGCGACGCCCGGTCCGTCGTGAACCACGTAGCCGGTCTCGCCGTCGAGGATCGCGTCCGGCGCGCCGCCCGAGTCACCGCCGATCACCGGCACGCCGGTGGCCGACGCTTCCAGGTAGACGATGCCGAGCCCCTCGACGTCCAGCCCGGCCCGGCGGGTCCGGCAGGGCATGGCGAAGACGTCCGCCGCGTCGTAGTAACCAGGGAGCTCGGGCCAGGGAACCGGGCCGGTGAAGATGACGTCGTCGCTGACCCGGCGGTCCTGGGCCAGGCGCTTGAGCTTAGAGGCGTAGGGCCCGTCCCCCACCAGCAGCAGAACCGCGTCGCTGACCTGAGCCTTTACCTGCGGCCAGGCTGTGATCAGGGTGTCCTGGCCCTTGCGCGGCACCATCCGGGAGACGCAGGCCACCACGGGCCGGCCGCCGAGCCCGAGCCGTTCCCTGACGGCGGCGCCGCCGGCCCCGGGACGGAAGAACGACACGTCCACACCCGGCGCCAGCCGGGCCATCCGGCGCTGCGCCGCCGGGGACAGCGCGCGGGCCAGCCGGACCCGGAAGTACTCCCCGAGGTAGGTGACCACGTCGACCTCGTCGCCGATGCGGCGCAGCAGGCCACGGGCACCCGGGAGCGCGGCCCAGCCCGCCTCGTGGCCGTGGGTCAGCGCGACCGCCCTGCGCACGCCCGCCTTCCGCAGGGCCGGGGTAATGAGACCCAGCGGCGCCGCCGCGCCGAAAAGGACGGTGTCGCAGTGGTGCTCACGGGCGATGGCCACCGCCCGGCGCGACACGGAGGGCACCGGCAGCATCAGCGAGGTCGGGTGCCTGATCACCGGGAACGGCTGCCGGGCGTCGAACTCCGCGGCGCCTTCCCAGGCGGGCGCGTAGACCGTCACCGTGCCCGCGGGCAGCCGGGTGGCCAGCGCGTGCACGAACGACTGGATGCCGCCGCGACGAGGCGGGAAGTCGTTGGTGACGATCAGCGTCCGGGGCACCGGACGAGTGTATAAGGCGACGGGGCCAGGCCAGCGGCGCCGCCGAGCCGGAGCGCGGCGCCGGCGGCCGGGTTAGCAGCCCGGTACCGGTGGCACTGGTGAGCCAGCGGGGCCGGCCGCGCGTTCGGCCTTCCTCTTCTCGTGCTCGCCGTACGCCAGCGTCCAGCCGGAGAGGCCGAGCGCGAACGCGTAGGGAATGAGCTTGGAGAAGATCAGGGCGATCCCCGTCGACGTCTCCGCCACGATCGCGACCCGGATCCCGGCCTCGGTGAGATAGCCGATCCCCCACGCCACCGTGATGGCCTGGAACGCGCGCCGGAAACCGGGATAACGCCAGGCGACGGTAACATCGAGGCCCCTCGGCGTGCCCGGCCCGAGGATCTCCACCGCCAGGCGGAAGATCAGCGGCCGCCGGAGCCGGACCGAGAACAGGCACGCTAGCGCGAACACGACCGAGGGCACTGATCCCTCGAGCAGGTAGAGCCGGGCGTCGTGGCTGGTCAATCCCAGTATCGTGCCGACCAGGACGCCGGCGAGCACCATCACGCCGATGATGTCGAGCCGCCGGCCCGTCCAGGCCCCGATGGCGATGCCCAGGGCCGGGGGCACGCCGCTGACCACGAGCGCGGCTACCGCGCTCTGCCCGGCCGAACGGAGCAGCGCGTAGACGAGCAGCGGGCCGCCGAGGTCGAAGACAGCGGTCATCACGACCTGACGTAGCCGGCCGGGCGACCTGGCGTCGTCCACGCGACAAGACTAAGACGCGGCGTTCCTTACGGGCGCAGGACCCCGTCGAGGTTGTCGGCGTACCACGGCGTGCTCATCGGAATCTTCTCGACGTTCATCCCGGTCTGCGGTGCGTCGATGATGTAGCCGCCGCCGACGTAGATGGCCACGTGCCCCTCGCCGTTGTAGATCAGCAGGTCACCTGGCTCGATGGAGGAGAGGGGGACGTGCGGCAGGGCGGCCCACTGCCCGTAGCTGTCACGCGGTATCTGCACGCCGGCCGACCCCCAGGCGGCCATCGCCAGGCCGGAGCAGTCGAAGCCCAGCTGGCACGGTCCGGTGCCGCCGTAGACGTACGGGCAGCCGAGCTGGGCGTAGGCGAATGCGACCGCCTTCCCGGCCTGAGTGCCGGTGGGCCCCTCGTACTGCTGGGGGGCCGAGCTGCCGTTGGCGCCGATCGAGTGGGTGGTGACCTGCTGCTGCTGCGGGACCGTCAGGTTGGCCAGCGTGGCCTTCTGGGCGTCGATGAGCTTGCTGAGGGAGGCCTTGTGGCTGGCGAGCTGGCTCTTGAGCCCGGCGATTCCCGACTCGGTGCGCTGCATCTGCTGTTCCACGCCCGACAGCTGGCTGGCGTCGCTGAGCAACTGCTGCGTCATGGCGGTCCGGTTCCCCGAGAGCTCCATCAGCAGCGACCCCTGCTGCAGCACCGCGGAGGGATCGCCCGAGGTGAGCACGCCCGCGATGGAGGTGGCCCCGGTGTCTTCGAACACGGCGGCCGCGGTCCGGGCCACGTCGTCCTGAGCCGACTGGAACTGGGCCCGGGCGTGGTTCAGGTGCGTACGGACCTGCGACAGCTTCGACTTCGCGGCCGAAAGCTGCTGGCTGGCCTGGTCGTACTGCTCGGTGACCTGGTTGAACTGCGTCGTGAGCTGATTGATCTTGGCCTGGACCTGCCCGACGGTCGGTTGCGGGGTCGCGGCGGCGCTCGAAGCGACCACTACGAGGCCACCGATGGAAAGCAGCCCCGCCGCGAGCGCGACGCCGCGGCGAACCCGGGACAGGCTGCCCTTCAGCCGCGTACTCACGCTACCTACCACACTCCCACGTCATTTTCGCTTACCCAGGCCTTCGACGCTGATCGTCGTCGTGCGACGTCGGGGCTAGCGTAGTGAAGGGAAAAGGGTGATTCAACCGATTCCTTAATCCCGGCTGCCTCAATTACGGAGCGATAGCTCACGCGCATGAAACGAACCTGTCACGAAAGCATAACGAGGCTTTGCTTTCCGGGAAGACGCGCTGAGCCCAGGGCCGCGGCCCCGGCAGGACGGCCGGCCCTGGCAGCGAAACCCCAGGTAGCGCGAACCGGAGCGGAGGCACCAGGCCGGCCGCCGCGAGGACGCCGAGGGCTTTCACTTCTTCCGCGGTGAGATGACCAGGGGGCATCGCGGAGATGTCGGCTACGTTTCGCGGCGCAAGGGCGGTAATAACGCAATCCTGGCAGCCGGCGCCACGCATCCCGCAACGGTGACAGTCGATTTCCATGGGTACCTCCCATGTATTCCGTGAATGGACGGGACACAAGCTACTGGGCCCCTCTGACATTTCCGCGGCTGCGCGTGCCGCGGGGCTGCGAAGGGGGTACGGCGGCCCTGCTAAGGGGGGCCGCGGGCCCTGCGAAGAGGGGCCGCCGGCCCTGCGAAGGAGTGTCGCGGGCCCTGCGAAGAGGGGCCGCGGGCCCCCTGCGAAGGGGGGGCCGCGGGGCCTGTGAAGGGGGCCGCGGGGCTCACGGAAAGCCCGCGGGTCCACTAGAGCCCGCGGTCCACTGGAGCCCGCGGTCCACTGGAGCCCGCGGGTCCACTGGAGCCCGCGGGTCCACTGGAGCCCGCGGGTCCACTGGAGCCCGCGGGTCCACTGGAAAAGGCTGGCCCTTGGCGGTATTGGAGTGGTTCCGCAGGTGCGGTTTTCCGGGAATAGGCCGAGATGATCTTGAGGCTTGCTGGTTATGGTTCCGCCGGGGCGGTGGCCGCGTCCGCCGGCCGCCGCGAGTCGGGCTCCGGGCCTGCCCGCCAGTCGCAGTCGACAGACCCACCCCGGCACGCTCGCCTAGGCGACTTCGCCTCGGCACATCCGTCGCCGGGCTCCCGTCATCACAGGTGTACTGGTCGGCGGCGGCCACGACAATGTGACGCTGAGGTGGTCAGGACAACATCGATGTGGCATCGCGGTGGTCATCAGCGTGGCTTGGGCAGCCCCGACACGGGACACCCGGGATACGTGGGATATGTGGGACCCATGGGATCAGAGGTACGCCTCGCGGGGGTGGCAGGGATCGGGAGCGGCGGGGATGTTGTGGGGGCCCCGCGGGGGAGGCCGCGCGGCGGAAGAGGAGGGCATCGGTGGAGGGAAGAGAAGGGCGGCGGTGAGGAAGGAGGAGGAGGAGGAGGAGGGCGGCGGTTGGGGGAAGGAGGAGGAGGAGGAGGGCGGCGGTTGGGGGAAGGAAAGGGCATCGGTGGAGGAGAGGAGAAGGGCGGCGGTTGGGGGAAGGAAAGGGGCATCGGTGGAGGAAGGAGAAGGGCGGCGGTGGGGGAATGTCAGTGGGCGGCTTTAATTTGGGAGCGTGATCACTCCGGGCGCGGCGGCGCAGGCACCGTACGGGTGCGGGGACGCGGCGGCCGCCGAGGAGGTAGCGGTTCAGGAGAGCGGGGAGGGGCACGCCCGGCTGAAGCTGGTTGCTCCGGGAGAGCTCGGCGGGACGGGGGCGGGGGTCGACGAGTGGGATATCAGCGGGCGGGACGTCGGTGGGGATGAGCTCGACGGGCGGGACGTCGGTGGGGATGAGCTCGACGGGCGGGACGTCGGTGGGGATGAGCTCGACGGGCGCGAGGTCAACGGGCATGAGGTGGATGGGCCTGCGGGCGGACGGCGGGCGGGGCGGGAGCTTCGGGGCTGGGGCGGGCCGGACCTGCGCGGGGACGCGGGGCGGGGGCGGCTGGGCGAGACCGAGCTGAGCCAGGTGGAGTTCGTCGTGGTGGACCTGGAGACCACGGGGTGGTCGCCGGAGGTGGCGGCGATCACCGAGATCGCGGCGGTGCGGGTCAGGGGGGCCGGCGCCGTGGGCTGGGGCCCGCGGCGGGGAGAGGGAGGGCGGGGGGAGTTTGTGCGGTTGGGGGAGTTTGCTTCGCTGGTTAATACGGGGGTGCCGGTTCCGGCGGGGATCGCGGAGCTGACCGGGATCACCGACTGGATGCTGGCCGCGGCCCCGCGGCTGAACGCGGTGCTGCCGCGGTTGCTCGAGTTCGCCCGGGGCTGCGTGCTGGTCGCGCACAACGCGCCGTTCGACCTGCGGTTCCTGGTGTCCGGGTGCGGCGACTGCGGGCTGGCCTGGCCCGGTTTCACCGTGCTGGACACGGTCATGCTGGCCCGGCGGGTGATGGACCCGGACGAGATATCGGACTGCAAGCTGGGCACGCTGGCCGGGTTCTTCGGGGCGCGGACGGCGCCGAGCCACCGGGCGCTGGCCGACGCGCGCGCCACCGCGGACGTGCTCAGCTGGCTGGTCCGGCGGCTGGAGCACCGGGGCATCCGCACCATGCGGCAGCTCAGCGCCTGGCCGGACGTAGTAGCGTAAGCGCCAGCCCGACCGGAATACCCGGCGGGCGTCGCACATCCTGGGAGGCATCCGGTGGTCACCGCGATCGTTCTGGTGAGGGCAGAGATCCAGCGCATCCCCGAGGTCGCCGAGATGATCGTCCAGATCCCCGAGGTGAGCGAGGTCTACTCGGTCACCGGGGAGTTCGACATGGTGGCGATGGTCCGGGTCCGGTCGCACGAGGAGCTCGCCGACGTCATCCCCGGCCGGCTGAACAAGGTCCCCGGCGTCACGCACACCGAGACCCACATCGCGTTCCGCACCTACAGCCGGCACGACCTCGATGCCGCCTTTTCCCTCGGGCTGGCCGCGGAAGGCGCCGAGCTGTAGCGCCCTAGCGTGTTAACCGGCTCGGCAGCGCGGGCGCCAGCCGGCGGCTGACCTCGATCCAGCGGCCGAGCAGCGCGCTGGCGGCGCCGGAGTCGACGGCCTCGGCGGCGCGGGCGTAGCCGTCGGCCAGCGCCGGGACGACCGCGTCGGGGCCGGCCACGCCCGCCGTCGCGGCCAGCGCGGCGGCCGCGTTCAGCAGCACGATGTCGCGCACCGGGCCCGGCTCGCCGGACAGGACCGCGCGGACCACCGCGGCGTTCCGCGCGGCGTCGCCGCCCCGCAGGTCGGGAACGGTCGCGAGGGGCAGGCCGAGCGAGGACGGGTGGAACTCGGTCTGGGCCACCTCGCCGTCATGCACCACCCACATCGCGGACGGACCGGTCGTGGTCAGTTCGTCGAGGCCGTCCTCGCCCCGGAACACCAGGGCCGAGCAGCCGCGCCCGGCCAGCACGCCGGCGATGATCTCGCCCATCCGCGGGTCGAACACGCCGACCGCCTGCGCCGTGGGGCGGGCGGGGTTGGCCACCGGGCCGAGGAAGTTGAACACCGTGGGCACGCCCAGCTCGCTGCGGGTCGGGCCGGCGTACCGCAGGGCCGGGTGGTACAGCGGCGCGAACAGGAAAGCCACGCCGACCTCGCCGGCCAGCGCGGCGGTCGCGGCGGGCGGCAGGTCGATCACCACGCCGAGCGCCTCGAGCACGTCGGCCGCCCCGCACGCGGACGAGGCCGCCCGGTTGCCGTGCTTGATCATCCGGGCGCCCGCGGCCGCCGCCACGATCGTGCCCATCGTGGAGATGTTGACCGTGTGCGACTGATCTCCGCCGGTGCCCACCAGGTCGGTCAGCTGACCGGGCACGATGATCGGCGTGGCGTGGGCCAGCATCGACCGCGCCAGCCCGCTCATCTCCGCCACCGACACGCCCTTGATCCGCAGCGCGACCCCGAAGCCCGCGATCTGGGAAGGCGTCGCGGCGCCCTCCATGATCTCGTTCATGGCCCACTCGCTCTCGTCGGCGGTGAGCGAGTCACCGCGGATGAGCGCGGCCAAGAGCGCGGGCCAGGTGGTTCGGGCATCCATGGCGGGCTCCCAAGGGGAAAAGGTTGAACCAGGTGGTCCGGGGGCCGGGGCAGGAGGCCGAACGAGGCGGTGAAGCCCGGCTCGTTCGGCGTAAATCGGGAGATGCGGCGGGTCAGCCGGTGACGGCGGGACGTTCCCGCATCAGGCCGGCTAGCTCGTGGGCGAGCGCGATCGGGTCGATCGGGTGGCTGATCACGGCGTCGGCCCGGGACCAGGTGGCGAGCCAGCCGTCGTCGGCCCGGCCGGTGATCAGCAGCGCCGGCGGGCAGTTGTAGATCTCGTCCTTGGCCTGGCGGCACACGCCCATCCCGCCGTACGGCTGCGCCTCACCGTCGAGCACCATCACGTCCGCGCCGCCGGCGTCGAGCAGCCGGAACAGCGCAGGCTGGGTGGCTACCTCGATAATCTCGGCATCCGGGACATCCATCGCGGGGCGACGCCCGATGGCGAGCCTGACCTGGGCCCGGACATCCGCGTCGTGGCTGTACACAACGACCTTCATAGCAGTGCATGGTACAGACCCGCGAGCGTCATCCGGAGCCGGCTAGCGCGCCAGTCTTCCGGATGACGCAAACATTTATCGCTGGCAGAGCCACGGATCCGGGGGGTCGCGTGGCGATCGCCTACAGGTTGTCGTAATAATTGCTTCGTGACGACAGCAACCGTCGAGACGGCACCCCGGACGCCGGCCAGCAGACCAAATCTGGTCAGCGTCGGCACCATCATCTGGCTTTCCTCGGAACTGATGTTCTTCGCGGCCTTGTTCGCGATGTACTTCACGGTCAGGTCGGTGGACAAGGGGGCCGGCATAGCGTGGCCTGGCGCGCATCTGGACATCGCGCTCGGCTCGACCAACACCACGGTTCTGCTGCTGTCCAGCGTGACCTGCCAGATGGGCGTGTTCGCGGTCGAGCGCGGCCAGATCAGGCGCACCCGGGGGCTGCTGCACCCGATGAGCTGGGGCCTGCGCGAGTGGTACGTGCTCACCTTCCTGATGGGCCTGTACTTCGACCTCGGCCAGGCCGTCGAGTATTTCGGCCTGGTCAAGGACGATCATCTGACCATCTCGTCCAGCGCCTACGGGTCGGTGTTCTACCTGCCCACCGGGTTCCACGGGCTGCACGTGGCCGGCGGCCTGGTGGCCTTCATCTTCTTGCTCGGGCGCACCTATGCGGCCAAGACCTTCACCCATGAACAGCAGGTCAGCGCGATCGTCGTGTCGTATTACTGGCACTTCGTCGACGTCGTGTGGATCGGCCTGTTCACCGTCATCTACCTCATCCACTAGTCAGGGGACAGCGAGTGAGCTGGATTAACGCCAGGCGTAGGCGCCCGGCCGCCGGCTACGCGGCATTGCTACTCGGGCTCGTCGTTGTCGCGCTGGCTTACGGGGCGCTCACCTCTTCGGGTGGCGTCAGCCAGGCCTCGGCCGCGGTCGGGGCCCAGCAGGACGTCACGGCCGGGCAGAAACTGTTTCAGGCGAACTGCTCGAGCTGCCACGGCCTCGAGGCCCAGGGCACCGATCAGGCGCCCAGCCTGATCGGCGCCGGCGCGGCCGCCGTCGACTTCCAGGTCTCCACCGGCCGCATGCCGGCCAAGGAGGTCGGCGCGGAGAACGAGCGCAAGCCCAGCTCGTTCACCACGCAGCAGATCCACGAGATGGCCGGCTACATCGCCTCGCTGGGCGGCGGGCCTGCCATCCCCGACTCCCAGCAGGTGTCGACGGCCGGCGCGGACACCGCGCTCGGGTACCAGCTGTTCAGCGCCAACTGCTCGCAGTGCCACAACGCGGGGCTGTCCGGCGGCGCGCTCACCTACGGCAAGAACGCACCGCCGCTCACGGCGTCCACGCCGACCCAGATCTACGAGGCCATGCTGACCGGCCCCGAGGCCATGCCGGTGTTCGCCAACGGCGCGGTCAGCCCGCAGGCCAAGCGCGACATCATCGCCTACATCACGCAGACCCGGGTGGAGCCCAACCCGGGCGGCTTCTCGCTCGGACGCACCGGCCCGATCACCGAGGGCCTGGTCATCTTCTTCGGCGGCCTGGGCTTCCTGATTCTCATCGCGCTGTGGATTACCGCGAAGCGGCGTGACCCGAGACCGACGGGGATGGAGTAGAAGCAGTCATGAGCGACATGGAAGAGACCGAGGGCACCGAGGGCCCGGTTGCGCCGCACCGGGTGATCGGCACTCCCCCGCCCTCGCCGCGCCTGCTCGGGTCGGCCGGGTCGACCGCGGTGGCCGAGGATCGCGATCTCGAGCGCATGCCGGCCCTGGCCGACGAAGAGGAGATCGTCGGCGAGCCGCACTACGTCGGCCTGCCGCCGGACGACCCGAAGGTGGTCCTGCACGGCAAGCGGGCCGAGCGGGTGGTCGCGGCCTGCTTCACGCTCGCGTTCTTCACCGGCTGCGCCTTCGTCGCCGCCTACGTCGGCTTCGGCGTGCACTCGATCGACAAGACCCTGCGGTCCACCCTGGGCCTGGGCACCACGCTGGCGGTCACGCTGCTCCTGCTGGGCACGGGCGCGCTGATCTGGGTCCGGCACCTGATGCCCGACGTCGAGCTGACCGAGGAGCGGCACGAGCTGCGCTCCGACGACGCCGACCGGCAGCAGTTCCAAGAGGTCTTCAAGGAGGGCGCGGCGTACAGCCAGTTCGTCAAGCGGCCGCTGATCCGGCGCACGCTGATGCTGGGCACGCTGCCGCTGATCGCCGCGCCCGTCGTGCTGCTGCGCGACCTGGGCCCGCTGCCCCGCACGAGCCTGCGGCACACCGTGTGGAGCCCGGGGCGGCGGCTGCTGGTCTACGGCACCAACCAGCCGATCACCCCGGCCGACTTCAGCGCGCCGGGCAGCATGATCACGATCGTCCCGGACGGGTTCCAGGACAACGACGACGACCTGACCAAGGCCGCCGTCATCCTGATCAAGTTCCGCCCCGGCGAACTGGATATCCCCACCCGGACGGCGGGGAGTACGCTGGTAGGCACGATGAACTGGACGGTTGACAACATCGTGGCCTACTCCAAGATCTGCACGCACGTGGGATGCCCGGTGGCGCTGTACGAACAGACCACGCACCACATCCTGTGCCCGTGCCACCAGTCCACCTTCGACGCGGCCAAGGGCGCCGAGGTCATCTTCGGCCCGGCCGCCCGCCCGCTCCCCCAGCTGCCGCTGACCACGGACTCGTCCGGGTACCTGGTGGCCAAGAGCGACTTCAACGAGCCCGTCGGCCCGAGTTTCTGGGAGCGCGGATGAGCGACACCGATTTCAACGTCCCGAAGGCGCTGAGCGGCACCGGCGGGTTCCTTGACGACCGGTTCCACGGGGCGCGCGGCCTGCGCGTGCTCATGCGGAAGGTCTTTCCTGACCACTGGTCGTTCATGCTCGGCGAGATCGCGCTGTGGTCGTTCGTCATCCTGCTGCTGACCGGGACCTTCCTGTCGCTGTTCTTCGTCCCGTCGATGACCGAGGTCGTCTACCACGGCTCGTACGTCAAGCTCGACGGCATCCGGATGAGCGAGGCCTATCAGTCGGCCCTGAACATCACCTTCGACGTCCGCGGCGGGCTGCTGATCAGGCAGATCCACCACTGGGCGGCCGACCTGTTCATGGCCGCGCTGATCATCCACATGCTGCGGGTGTTCTTCACCGGCGCCTACCGCAAGCCGCGCGAGATCAACTGGCTGATCGGCATCGGGCTGTTCTCGCTCGGGCTGCTCGAGGGCCTGTTCGGCTACTCGCTCCCGGACGACCAGCTGTCCGGCGCCGGCCTGCGGATCTTCGAGGGCATCCTGCAGGGCATCCCGATCGTCGGTACCTACCTGGCGTTCTTCCTGTTCGGCGGGCCGTTCCCCGGCCACGACATCGTGCCGAGGATGTACATCATCCACGTGCTGCTGATCCCGGGCATCCTGCTCGGGCTCATCACGGCCCACCTGTTCATCATGTTCCACCAGAAGCACACGCAGATGCCGGCCAAGGGGAACACCGAGAAGAACGTGAACGGCCAGCCGTTCTTCCCCTACTTCATGGCCAAGGGCGGCGCCTGGTTCTTCTTCATCTTCGGCGCGCTGGTCCTGCTGTCGACGTTCGCCCAGATCAACCCGATCTGGCTGTACGGGCCGTACTCCCCGGTGGCCATCTCGTCGGCCTCCCAGCCCGACTTCTACATGGGCATCCTGGAAGGCTCGCTGCGTATCATGCCCGCCTGGGAGATCAACTTCCTCGGGCATACGCTGACGCTCAGCGCGCTCATCCCGTTCGCGCTGCCACTCGGCATCGTGCTGGGCGGGGCCGCGCTGTGGCCGTTCTTCGAGCAGTGGGCGACGGGCGACAAATCGTTCCACAACATCAACGACCGGCCCAGGAACGCGCCGGTGCGGACCGCGACCGGGGTGGCCGCGATGACGTTCTACGGCGTGCTGTGGGCCGAGGGCGCCAACGACGTCATCGCCGACAACCTGCAGGTCCCGCTGTACACGATCACCTGGATCGCACGTTTCGCGGTCTTCCTGGGCCCGCTGATCGCCTACCTCATCACCAAACGTATCTGCCTGGGCCTGCAGCGTAAGGACGCCGAGGAACTGCTGCACGGCTACGAGTCCGGCATCATCAGGCAGCTGCCGAACGGCGAGTTCATCGAGGTGCACCGGCCGGTCAACGAGGAGAAACTGGCGGTGCTGGAAGCCAAGCCGATACCGGCGCTGCTGCCCGCGCGCCACTCCGAGGACGCCAACGGCGTGCCCTCGCCGGGCTCGCGCGGCGCCCTGGGCTGGGCCCGCAGCGTCGCCAACCGCGCCTTCGCCGAGACCATCCCGGTCGAGACCAACGGGCACGGGAACGGGCACGGCCGGGCCGAGCTGGAAGCCGGCCAGGAGCACGCCGGGGTCGGGGCGGGCTCATCGTCCGGGACCGGGCACGGCCAGCTCCCCGCGGGTGACGCCAGCGAGGAGGTTCCGCCCGAGGGCGGCTGACCGTCAGCTTCTCTTCCCGGTGACCTGCCGCAGCCAGCCGATGGCCGCGTGCAGGTCACCGTCGTTTAGGAAGTAAGTGACCAGGCCGAACACGACGGTAGCGGCGACGGCCGCGAGGGCGGCCACCGCGGCGGCCAGCAGCTTGTGGCTGGCCGGCAGGGCGATGGTGACGCCCGCGCCGGCCACCGCCCCGGCGATCCCGGCGGCCGCCCCGGCCAGCGCCGCCCGGCCGGTGCCGCGGACCGCCTCGGGACCGCGGATCCGGCGGGCCGCGAGCACCAGCGGGACGGCTACCACGGTCTGCCCGATGGTGTTGCCCAGGGCCAGGGCGGCCACCACGAGCCGGGCGGGCACCAGCTCGGCCAGCACCGCGTCCGCCGCGATCACCACCAGCCAGCTGCCGCCCACCGCCGCGGCCGCGATCTTGAGCCGGCCGAGGACCATCATCACCCGCGACATGTTCGCGATGACGCCGAACCCGACCAGCCCGGGCGCGAACAGGACGAGCCCGGCGATCAGCTCGGGTACCTGGTCCGGCTCGTGGGCCAGGACGTGCGCGGCGGGCACGGCGATGGCCGCCGCCACGGCCGCCCCGAGCCAGCTCACCAGCAGCACCGCCCGGGTGGAGCCGGCGCAGGTCCGGTCGAAGACGTGCCCCTCGCGCGCGGCGAGCACCGGGAACACGCTGACCGCCACGGACAGGGCCAGCACGCCGTTCACCGAGTTGAATACCTGCCAGCCGTAGTTCAGCAGGACCACCGCGCCGGTCGTGCCGCGGCCGTTGGCCAGCACCAGGGCCACCACGGTGGACAGGTCGTAGGCGATGATCTCGACCACCCCGACCAGGGCCAGTCCCCCGGCCTGGCGGGCCACGCCCGGCGGGAACCGCAGCCGCGGCCGGAAGGTCAGGTGCAGCCGCCAGGTCGGCCAGACGGCCACGGCGAGCAGGGCGGCGACGCCCAGCGTGGTGCCGACCGACAAGATGAGCTCGGCCGTCAGCGGCAGCCGGGACAGCGGCAGGTCCTTGTCCACCGGCGCGAAGGCCAGGTACGCGGAGATGACCACCAGGCTGGAGATGGACGGCCCCAGGGCCGGCCCGGCGAAACGGCGGTAGGACTGCAGCAGCCCGTACAGGACGACCGAGAGCCCGGACAAGATGATCTGCGGGGCGAAGATCGCGAGCATCTTGCCGGTCACCGCGACCACGTCGGCCCGGACGCAGTGCGCCTGCGCATTGGCCGGGTTGAGCAGGCCCGCGATCGGGCCGGCGGCCGCCGCGATGATGATGGTCAGCGGCAGCAAGATGATGACGGACCAGGTGATCAGGGCCGAGGAGACCTGGCTGACCCTGGCCCGCTCCCGGGGGTCGCGGCCGGATCGCTCGGCCGACCGGGCCAGCACCGGGACCATGGCACTGGTCAGGGCGCCGCCCAGCACCAGCTCGTAGACCAGGTTGGGCACCTGGTTCGCGGTGACGTAGGCCGTGCCCAGGCAGCTCGCGCCGACACGCTGGGAGAACACCAGCGTGCGGGCGAGCCCGAGGACCCGGGACAGGACCGTCAGCCCGGCGATCACGGCGGCGCCGCGGGCGATGCCCGCGGCGTGCCCCGGCGGCAGGTCCTGGTCCGCTACCGGCATGTGGGCGTGGCGCCCGGCCGGCTCTTATTCCTGGTCAGGCGGGCTCTCCCTTAAGGGTGAAGGACGACAGCAGGCTGGCCGCCAGCAGCAGGGCCGCGGCCGTGACGATGATGCCCATGACCACGGATGTTAGTACGTTCAGGCCCGCCTGCAGGGCCGGGTCGGCCACGAACCCGTTAGCGATGCCCAGGCCGTAGTGGCTCACCGACAGCAGCCGGGCCCCGCTGACGAAGTTGGAGAGCAGGATCTCCCAGACCAGCACGTAGAGCAGGCCCACGGCGATCGCGCGGGTGGTCGCCACGGAGATCATGACGAAGACCGCGTTGTAGATCACCGAGCAGGCCAGCGCCCCGACGAACAAGCCCAGGGCGAGCTTGCTCGTGCTGATGGTGACCAGGGCGCCGGGCGTGCCGTCAGGAGGCGGAGCGCTGCCGCCGCCCGCGATCAGGGCGGCGATGAGCTCGGGGACGGCGGCGAAGATCATGGTGAGCCCGGTCGCGATGACGAACTTGGTGACCACCACCGAGGACCGGCGGACCGGCGTGGCCAGCAGGTGGATGATGCTGCCGTCGTCGATCTCGGCGCCGAGCACGCTGGTGCCGATGATCAGCGCGGTGAGCGGCAGCAGGACCGAGAAGCCGAACGTGCCCAGGACGTGGGACGGCCACGGTCGCAACGGCGCCCGTGAGGCTCTCAGCGCCACCGTGAGCAGGATCAGGACCACCGCCGGACCCGCGAACAGCAGCGCCCGCTTGCGGCTCAGGGTGGCGCGCAGCGTGATCCGCGCGATCGTCGGATTGAACAGGCCGGACATGGATGCTCCTTCAGCTGGCTACGAGGTAGGCGAAGACGCTTTCCAGGGACTCATCGGCCGGCAGCACCTCGCGCAGCCGGATCCCCTGGTCGCGCGCCAGCACCGCGATGTCCCGGCAGAACGCGCCGTAGTCCGAGGTCCGCACCTGCAGCCCGGTCCGGCTCAGCTCCACGGCGGTCACGGCGGGCAGGCCGATCAGGGCGCCGCCCAGCAGGCGGTCATCGGAGGAGCGCACGGTGAACACGTGCGGCCTGCTCGTCATCAGCCGCCGGATAGCGCGGAAGTCGCCCGAGGCGGCCAGCCGCCCGGCCACCACGACCTGGATGGTGCCGGACAGCCGCTCGACTTCTTCCAGGATGTGCGAGCTGAACAAGATCGTCCGGCCCTCGCTGCCGAGCTTGTCGAGCAGGTCCATCATGTGCAGCCGCTGCCGCGGGTCCATCCCGTTGAACGGCTCGTCGAGGACCAGGATCTCCGGGTCGTGGACGAGCGCCGCGGCCACCTTGATCCGCTGGCGCATGCCCTTGGAGTAGGTGGCGATCTTGCGATCCGCCGCGTCGGCCATGTCCAGCAGGCCGATCGCCCGGGCGGCCGCGGCGGCCGGCCCGGCCAGCTCGTGCAGCCGCGCGGTCGCGGTGACGAACTGCTCCCCGGTCAAGAAGGCGTACACCGAGTCACGTTCGGGGACCAGCCCGACCTGCCGGTACAGGGCCGGGTGGCGCCAGGCCGGCTGGCCGGCCACGGTGAGCTCGCCGCGGGACGGCGGCAGGAAGCCGGCGATCATGTGCATGATCGTGGACTTGCCCGCGCCGTTCGGGCCGAGCAGGCCGGTGACGCCGGGCCCGATGGACATGGTGACGTCGTTGACGGCGACCACGTTCCCGTACCAGCGCGAGACGTTGCGCAGCTCGATGGTCATGTCTGGCTCACTTTCCGGTATCTCGCGGCCAGGCCCCCGAGGCAGGCCGCGAGCAGGACGACCGCGAGGACCCCGTAGAGCGGGCCGTAGCGGCCGGGATCGGCGACCAGGCCGGTGCCCGGATCGCCGCCGAGCCAGACGCGCACCCCGTCGAGGATGGTGAACGGGCTGAAGAGCCCGGCGAGCCGCGCCCCGGTCGACGTGGCCGGCATCCCTCCTTCGGCCTGGATCAGCAGCAGGGACAGGAAGAACGTCAGGACGCAGGAGATGGCGACGATCCCGGTCGAGTACGCGCGCCGCCCGGTGAAGCTGGCCAGGACCAGCCCGATCGCCGCGAACAGCACGGCCCACAGCAGGCCGACGCCGAGCCCGGGGATCAGGGCCCTGGTCTGCGCCCAGACGGCGGGGCCGCCCCCGGCCGACGCGATCGTGCCCAGGTACGTGATGAGCAGCGGCACCTCGATCAGGATCAGCAGCGCCGCGGTCAGCGCGAGGTACTTGGCCAGCGGGTAATCACCGCGGCGCAGCGGCCGGCAGAAGTACAGCGGCAGGACGCGGCTGCGCAGGTCCCGGGAGACGAGCTCGGGCGCCTGGGCGGCGATGAAGATCGTGACCAGGGCGACCCGCAGCGCCGGGACGTAGACGTCGTAGCCGAACAGCCGGGCGCTGCCGCGGGCCACCACGACCGCGTTGACGACCGCGGGCAGGCACATGGCGATGAAGGTGAGCATCGGGACGATCTTGCCCTTCACGCCCCGGCCGAGGCCGAACGCCGACCGGAAGCTGTGCCAGGCCAGCGCCCGGACGATCTGGGCCCGGCCCAGCCGCGGGCCGTCGTAGCCGCGGTAGCCGAGGTCGTAGATGACGCCGGTGGCGCGCGGGTCAGGCATGCTGCACCTCCTCCTCGTCGCGGAACAGCTCCTCGACCTGGTGCCGCCGCTGCTCCAGGCGGCACAGCGGCAGCGCGAGCGCCGCCACGCAGTCCCGTATGACGTCGTAGGTCTCGTCCCCGGCCAGCGGCACCAGCAGGGTCCGGCTCGTGTTGTCCTGGCCGCCGCTGTCGTACTGGCCGGGGCCGCGCTGGACGGTGGCGGCCAGGCCGCGGGCGGCCAGCTCGGCCCGCAGCCGGCCCAGGCCCTCGTCGACCTCCACCGCGAGGACCTGGCTGGCCTGGGTGAAGCTGGTGATCGAGGCGGCGCGCAGCAGCCGGCCGCCGTCGATCGCGACCAGGTGGTCGCAGATCCGCTCGATCTCGCCGAGCAGGTGCGAGGCGACGACGATGGAGATGCCGAACTCCGCGCCGATCCGGCCGATCAGCTCGAGCATGGCGGTGCGCCCGGCCGGGTCGAGCCCGTTGGTCGGCTCGTCGAGCAGCATGAGCCGAGGGGCGCCGACCAGGGCCTGGGCCAGCTTCACGCGCTGCTTCATGCCGGTGGAGTAGGTGCCGATCAGCCGGTACCGCTCCTCGTGCAGGCCGACGTGCCGCAGCGACTCGGCGGCGCGTTCCTTGGCCACCGTGGGCGGCAGGCCGGAGATCCGGCCCAGGTGGGTGACGAACTCGGTCGCGGTCACGTCGGGCGGGAGACAGTCGTGCTCGGGCATGTAGCCGAGCAGGGTCCTGATCGCCTCGCCGTCGGTCGCGCAGTCACGCCCGAGCACCCGGGCCTGCCCGCTGGTGGGCACGATGAGGCCGAGCAAGATCTTGATCAGCGTGGACTTGCCCGCGCCGTTGGCGCCGACCAGCCCGGTGACGCCGGGGGCGAACGAGACGGTCAGGCCGTCGAGCGCCGTCACCTCGCCGGGGTACACCTTGGTCAGCGCCTTGGTCTCGATGACGGGGGTCTCGATGACGGGGGTCTCGATGACGGGGGTCCCGATGGCCGGGGTCCCGATGGCCGGGGTCCCGGTCCCGGCTTCGGGGGGAGCCTGGTTGGATGGCATGTGTGTTACCGTGCCAGTGCGGACGTGGCCGGGACATCGGCCGGCCGGGTGAACCTCCCCTCGTCCCGCGTGCTCGCGTAGGCGGGCGCGGTTACCGCGCGGACTACGCCTGCAGGATGACGCCCGCGTCGGCGATCACGGTTACGGTGGTTCCGTGCGCACCATTTCGGCGGCTTCACCCCCGCGCCAGCGCCCGCCGCTGACCAAGCGGCTCCGGCCCCGGCACTGGGCCGCGCTCAACTACGTCGTCGGCGCGGTATTCGGCCTGATCCTCCTGGCCACCATCAGGCGCGGCATCACCCAGGCCATCGACAGCCCCTACGGCTTCATGCCCTACCGCCCGCTCACGCTGACCTGGCCGCTGGCCCTGTTCCTCATCGTGATGACGGTGGTGGCGGTCGGCATGCGCCGCCGCCGCCCGGCGTTCATGCTCGGCGTGCTGCTGGCCGGCTCGGTCGTGGTGACCTCGGTAACCGGCCCCGAGGTCGGCGCCTTGTCGTACTTCCTGCCCGTCGCCTACGTGCTCTACCTGGTCGCGGCGACCTATGAGCACCGGCAGGCCGCGGTGCGCGTGCTCATCGCCGTGTTCGCGGCCCTGCTGACCGACGCGCTGCTCATCCACCTGACCGGAGGGGGCTTCTTCCCCAGCGGCGGGGTCGTCACCGCGGCGCTGTGCGTGATCATCGCCTGGTTCACCGGCTACATCGTGCGGCAGCGCCGCCGGTACGCGATCGGGCTGCAGGACGAGGCGGCCAGCAAGGCGGTCGCCGAGGAGCGGCTGCGCATCGCCCGGGAACTGCACAACGTGGTCGCGCACAGCATGAGCGTCATCGCGGTCCAGGCCGGCTACGGCCAGTACGTCATCGACACCCAGCCCGGCGACGCGCGCGACGCCCTCGGCGCCATCCAGGCCACCAGCCGGGAGGCCCTCGACGAGATGCGCCGGATGCTCGGCGCCCTGCGGCAGGCGGACGAGAGCGACGCGGCCCGGGACGACCGGGACGACGCCGCCGGGGAGGCCGAGGCGGCCGAGCCCGGAAGCAGCGCGGTGACCGGGGGCGGCGGGACGGCTCCGCTGTTCCCGGCGCCCGGCCTGGCCGACCTGGACCGGCTCGTCGCCCGCACCGCGAGCGCGGGCGTCCGGGTGGACGTGACGCGCTGCGGGATGCCCGGGGACCTGCCCGGCAGCATCGACCTGTCGGCCTACCGGATCGTCCAGGAGGCCCTGACCAACGTGGTCAAGCACGCGCGCACGAGCGCGTGCCAGGTGCTGATCGCCTATGGTCGCGACGAGCTGGTGCTGGAGGTGACGGACAACGGCGCGGGCCTGCCCGCGATGGCCGTGGCCGCCGCGGGAGCCGGCTTCGGCGGCGACGCCGGGCGGCAGGCGGACGGACCCGGCTGGGGCGCGCTGGCGGGCGACGGCGGGCGCGCGATCGGCGGGAGCGGGCACGGGATCATCGGCATGCGCGAGCGGGTCAGCCTGCTCGGCGGGGAGTTCAGCGCCGGGCCGCTGCCCGGCTACGGGTTCCAGGTCAGCGCGCACATCCCGCTGCCCGCGGGAAAGTGACGCCAGGGGTGGCTCCCGGGCCAGCACTGCGGGTGGTGGTGGCGGACGATCAGGCTCTGGTCCGGGTGGGATTCTGCGGCATCATCGCGGCCACGCCTGGATTCGAGGTGGTCGGCGAGGCGGGCAACGGCACCGAGGCGGTCGAGGCCGCCCGGCGGGCCCGGCCCGACGTCATCTTGATGGACGTGCGGATGCCGGTCATGGACGGCATCGAGGCGACCCGGCAGATCACCGCGAGCACCGACGTCCGCGCCCTCATCTTGACGACCTTCGACCTGGACGAGTACGTCTTCGGCGCGCTGCGCGCCGGGGCCAGCGGCTTCCTGCTCAAGGACACGCTGCCCGCCGACTTGCTCACCGCCATCCGGGTGGTCGCCGGCGGCGACGCGCTGCTCGCGCCCAGCGTCACCCGACGCCTGATCGGCGAGTTCACCCGGACCCCGCCGGTCTCCGCTCCCCCGGCCGACGGCCAGCCCGGTACCGGCCGGGACCGGCTGCGGCGGGTACTCACCGACCGCGAGTTCGAGGTGCTCGCGATGGTCGCCCGCGGGCTGTCCAACGCGGAGATCGCCGAAGAGCTGACGATCAGCCCGGCCACGGCCAAGACGCACGTGGCCCACCTGCTGACCAAGCTGGACGCCCGGGACCGCATCCAGCTGGTCATCCTCGCCTACCAGTCCGGCTTCGCCGTGGCGGGCTAGCCGGGGCTAGTGGGAGAAGTTGCCGCGGTAGTACTCGAAGACGAAGCCGATCGTTGCGAAAACGGTGAACAGCGCGCCGAGCAGGAAGAGCCACCAGCCGACCGCGAAGCCGAGCGCGGCCGTCGCCGTGGCCAGGCCCACCCACAGCGGCCACCAGCTGTGCGGACTGAAGAACCCGATCTCGCCGGTGCCCTGCTCGACCTCGCCAACGTTGTCGTCCTCCGGGCGCTTGGGCAGCCGGCGGCCGGTGAACAGCACGTAGAAGCCGGTGAGAATGGCCAGGCCGACGGCGAACGCGAGCGCGGCCGTCCCGGTCACCTCCTTCGAGGTGTACCAGTACACGACGTCCGCGCCGGCGAAGAAGACGCCGCAGCCGAGGAACAGCCAGCCTTCGACCTTCATCTGGGAACCTACTCTCGCGTCTCGATGGCCGCGGCCGGGATCTTCTGCTCAACTCCGTGCGAGGCGCGGCCCCACTTGATGTCCGGGTAGTGCGCCTCGAAGGCGGGCCGCTCGGACCGGATCCGCGGGATCCGGTAGAAGTTGTGCCGCGGCGGCGGGCAGGAGGTCGCCCACTCGAGCGAGCTGGCGTAGCCCCACGGGTCTTCCTCGGTCACCTTCACCCCGTGCCGCCAGGTGATGTACACGTTCCAGAAGAACATGAGCACGGACAGGGCGAGCAGCCAGGACCCGACGGTCGAGATGACGTTGAGGGTGGTCACGTTCCCGGGCAGGCCCGGGTAGTTGGCGGTGCGCCGCACCTGGCCCTCGACGCCGGTCCAGTGCTGGACCAGGAACGTCATGTTGAAGCCGATGAACATGACCCAGAACTGGACCTTGCCCAGCCGGCTGTTCAGCATCTTGCCGGTCATCTTCGGCCACCAGAAGTAGAAGCCGGCGAACATCTCGAACAGCACCGTGCCGGCCAGCACGTAGTGGAAGTGCGCGACCACGAAGTAGGAGTCGGACACGGCGAAGTCCAGCGGCGGCGAGGCCAGGATGATGCCGGTGACGCCGCCGAAGACGAACGTGATCAGGAAGCCGACCGTGTACAGCATGGGCGGCTCGAAGGTGATCTGCCCCTTCCACATGGTGCCGATCCAGTTGAAGTACTTCACCCCGGTGGGCACCGCGATCAGGAAGGTCATGAACGAGAAGAACGGCAGCAGGACCGCGCCGGTGGTGAACATGTGGTGCGCCCACACGGTCATCGACAGGCCCGCGATCGCGATCGTGGCGGCGATCAGCGTCTTGTAGCCGAACAGCGGCTTGCGGCTGAACACCGGGATGATCTCGGTCGCGATGCCGAAGAAGGGCAACGCGAGGATGTAGACCTCGGGATGGCCGAAGAACCAGAACAGGTTCTGCCACATGATCGCGCCGCCGCTGGCGGCGTCGAAGACGTGCGCGCCGAGGCGCCGGTCGATCTCGAGCACGAGCAGCGCGGCGGCGAGCACCGGGAAGGCCATCAGCACCAGCATCGAGGTGAGCAGCGCGTTCCAGGTGAACATCGGCATCCGGAACATCGTCATGCCCGGGGCCCGCATGCAGAAGATCGTGGTGACGAAGTTGACCCCGCCGAGGATAGTGCCCAGGCCGGACAGCGTCAGGCCCATGATCCACATGTCGGCGCCCACCCCGGGCGAGTAGATCGCGCTGGTCAGCGGTGAGTAGGCGTACCAGCCGAACGACGCCGAGCCGCCCGGGGTCAGGAAGCTGGCCAGCAGGATCAGGCCGCCGAACGTGAACATGTAGTAGCTGAGCAGGTTCATCCGCGGGAACGCCACGTCGGGCGCGCCGATCTGCAGCGGCACCAGCTCGTTCGCGAACCCGACGAACAGCGGGGTCGCGAACAGCAGCAGCATGAGAGTGCCGTGCATGGTGAACAGCTCGTTGTACTGCTGGTCGGACACCACGTGCTGGTTCGGCCCGAGGAGCTGGACCCGGATGAGGAGCGCCATCACCCCGGCGACCAGGAAGAAGAAGAACGAGGTGATCAGGTACAGATGCCCGATGATCTTGTGGTCGGTGGAGGACAGCCAGCCCGCGAGGACGTTGCCCTTGCGCTCGGTCCGCGGCGTGACGTAGGCGCTGACCGGGCCGGTGGGAGGGATCGGGCGTTCGATCGTGCTCACTGGGTGCTCCCGGATGAACTCTGCGCCGCCTGCTGGGCGCTTATGTACGTCTGGAACTGCTGCGGGGTCACGACCTTCAGCGTGAACAGCATCTTGCTGTGGTAAAGGCCGCACAGCTCGCTGCAGTGCCCGAGGAAGGTGCCCGTCTTGGTGGCGGTGACCGTGAAGTGGTTCGGGTGACCCGGGATGACGTCGCGCTTGAACAGGAACTGGGGCACCCAGAACGCGTGGATGACGTCCTGCGAGGTCAGGTTGAACTGAACCGTCTCCCCGGTCGGGATCTCGAGCACCGGCAGCGGCCCCTCGCCGTACATGTTCCCGGTGTTGGTCACGTGGTACTGCGGGTAGTTGAACTGCCAGCTCCACTGGAAGCCGAGCACGTTCACGGTGACCGCGGGGTTCTTGGGGACGTTGTCGACGTAGTTCTCGTCCTTCGCGGTGAAGTAGAAGAGCACCGCGATCAGCACGAACGGCACCGCCGTGTACATGATCTCGATGGGCATGTTGTAGCGCGCCTGCGGCGGCAGCTTGTCGCCGCGCTTGCGGTGGAAGACCACCGCCCACAGGACCAGGCCCCAGATCAGCACGCAGACCGCGAACGCCGCGATCCAGGACCCCTGCCACAGCGTCAGGACGGTCTCGCCCTGCTTGGTGATCGGAGGCGGGAATCCGAGCCGGGTGAACGTGTCGTTCGTGCACCCGGTGAGACCGAGGACCACCAGGGTGAGCGCGACCGTCAGGCCAGCCGCGCGCGTGGCGCGGGACCGGCCCGGACGGGGCTTACTGGAGCCCTGTTCGGCGTTATCGGTAGTCAAGGCGAGGGCCTTCCTCGGTTCTGCTACAACGTGTCGTGCAAACAGTATCGCGCGCCGCCCGCACGGCAGCTAGGACCCCACATGTTTGCGTCATCTTTGCGTGGCGCGCGCGTACCGGCAGCCGGGGCGGGCATGATGGAGAGCGTGAGGGCGTGCTCGCGAGCTCAGGAAACGGCGTGACCGGGCGCCGGGCCCGCCTGTTCGGGCGCGCGCCCGCCGGCCAGGCGGACCGGCCGGCCGCCGGGACCGCACCCGCCCGGCCGATAGAGGCCGAACGAGGCGTGGTTCCCGTCCCCCCGCCGACCGCAGCCCTGGTCATCGACGCCCTCGGCCGCAAGTGCCCCATTCCCATCATCATGCTCGCGGAGCAGATCAGGGACATACCCCTGGGTGCGGTGGTCGCGGTGCTCGCCGACGACCCGGCCGCCTACACCGACATACCGTCCTGGTGCACGATGAAGGCGCACGAGTTCGTCGCCCATCAGGAACTGCCGCAGGGCGGCTGGGCCCTGTACATCCGCCGCCGGCTGTTACCCGCGGGACGCTCAGCTCGGCCTGAACCGGCTGGTGAACCGCGGGTCGTCCTCCCACCAGGGCTTGTCGGCCTGCCCTGCTTCCGGCTCGCTGGCCGCGGCGGCGGCGAGTTCCGCGTCCCTGGCGTCCAGACGTGCGTCGATCCTGGCCGCGTCGGACTCGTCCTCGCGCATCAGCTGGATCAGCTGCGCGGCCAGGAACGGCAGGCCGACGAGGTCGCCGAGGATCCACAGCGCTCCCCCGCCGATGATCTGGTCCGACTGGAGGCTGGGCCCCCAGGGCCGGGCCAGCGCGTGGTACCAGGCTGGGCCGATGAGGTTCTGGTCGGCGATGATCGCGAGCCCGAGGAAGGCGTCGCCGATCACCTCGGCGCCGGTGATCCACATCGAGACCGCGTAGGAGTACTCCTTCGGCACCGGGTCGACCCGTAGCAGCGTCCAGAAGAACGTGAACCCCGGGGCCAGCAGCGCCAGGTACGTCAGTTCCCGGATGGCCGTGCTGTGGAACACCGCCGTGTACCACGAGGTGAAGTACATGACGAAGGGCACCGCCACCAGCGCGAACGTGGTGATCGCGGGAAACGTGAGGATCCGGGCCGGGCGCGAGCGGATGGCCGCCTCCAGGCGCGCGCCCGCGCCGGGGAACACCGCGATGAACAAGCTGATCGGACGGCCGAGGACCAGGAACAGCGGCACCACCAGGACGAGCAGCACCGTCTGGATGGCCCGGGCGTAGAACAGCACCGGCTGGTAGGCGCCCACCCAGGACATCGTGGCGATGACCCAGAAGCCCAGGCCGACGCCGAGGAACCAGATCCGCCGGGCCACCGGCCAGTCCCGCTGCCTGCGGACCCCGGCGATATAACCGCCGCCGAGGAGCAGCACCAGCACCAGCATCGGCAGGTCGAGCGTCCACTCGGTGAACGCCCGCGCCACCGTCAGCTCGGGCGGCCCGTGATACCCGGAGGCCAGCGAATGGCCCAGGGCCGCCGCCATTTTCATGCCAGCCACGCTACCGCCGGTCCCGCCCTGGCCGGGCGCCGCCCCGGCCAGGGCGAGTGACCGGCGAGTGTCAGGTGCCGCTGGAGCCGGGGCGGACGGGGGCGATGAACAGGGTCTGGACGGACTTGCCGCAGCCGTAGGCGGTGTCGGGCAGGTAGACGGCGGTGAACTGGTCGGGCGGGAAGACCTTCACGTCCGTCGCCTTGGCGGGCTGGCAGGTCGAGCTCGGGAAGTTCAGCGCGTCCACGATCTGCAGCTGGGCGTGGGCGGTCGCGCCCGGGGCCAGCGTGACGGTGGTCGCCGGCGTGCTCGTACTGCGCTTGGCGGCCAGGCCGAGCTGCTGGTGCGACGGCCCGGTGACCAGGGAGACCCCGGGGTAGCCGGTGAGCGTGCACGGGCTGCCCGAGGTGTTGGTGAAGTCGATGGTCTGGTACACGCCGCCGGCGTAGCCGTCGGAGGCGCCCAGCTTGACCCGCAGCGCGGTGGTCGCGCAGCTCGTCCCCGCCGCCGAGGAGGACGGCGCCACCGCGGCCGGGGTAGTGCTGCTGGCGGCCGGGGCGCTCGGGCTGGCTGTGACGGTCGTGGTGGAACCGGCCGCGGGCGGCTGGCTGCTGCCCGATGACGCGCAGCCAGCCAGCGCCGCGGCGCAGATCAGCGCGCCCGCCGCGAGGGCGGGCCTGCCGGAGAGATGCATGGCTTCAGGCTCCAGCGGAAGAAGAAGTAACCAGCGGGAAGGTCTGGGTCACCGGGGCGTACACCCACTTGTGGTGCACGGAATCGTAGTAGCCCGGGCGCGCGCCGGGGAGGATCAGCGTCAGCTTCGTGTAGGCGTGCTCACCGGAGCCCACCGCCTGGCTGCCCCACAGGACGACCAGCGCGGGATAACTGTGGAAGTGCCCGGCCGCGCAATAGGGCGTGCAGTCGTTCTGCACCAGCGTGCCCTGGGCGCTGGCCAGGCCGGGGGTCCAGGAAGCCCAGGCCAGCTTCTCCACAGCGGAGTTGCCGTCGGCACAGGCGAGAACGAAGTCCCTGGGCCGGACCAGGGCGTGCTGGCCGGGGCAGTCGAAAACCACGATCCGCCCGGCCGCATGCCGGGCCGGGGCGGCCGCTGGGTGCGCGGTGGCGGCCTGCGCCGTCCCGCTCAGGGTCAACCCGGTGACAGTGAGCCCCGTAACAGCCAACACAGCGGCGACCAAGGTGAGCACAGCGACGAACCAAGAACGTTTCACGACGTCTCCTCAGGAAGAAAATTCTTTACATACCTGGAGACGCCGGACGGGGGTTCCGGGTTGGGCCGGAATTTAACGAGCTGGGCACCCGGGGCGGGTGACCCAGCTCGTTCGGCTTCGAAAAAGGGCTCAGGCGGGTAGGTGGGACGCTACCTCAGCCGCCGCCGTGTCGCCGTACGCGGCGGCGAAGCGGTCGGCCAGCGGGCCGGGCTTGAGGTTGTACTCCTGCGGCCCGATGGCCTCCAGCGCGTGCACGGCCATCAGGTTGCCGAGCTGAGCGGCCCGCTCCAGCGACAGGCCCCAGGCCACGGCGGCCAGGAAGCCGGAACGGAACGCGTCGCCGGAACCGGTCGGGTCGACGGGCTTGGCGTCGGGCACGGCGGGCACCGAGATCACGGGCTCGCCCTTGCGCTCGATCCGGGCGCCGCCCGCGCCGAGCGTGGTGATCCTGACGCCGACGCGGTCCAGCATCTCCGCGCCGCCCCAGCCGGACTTGCGCTCGATCAGGGCTTCCTCGTACTCGTTGCCGAACAGGTAAGCCGCGCCGTCGACCAGGATGCGCACCTGCTCGTCGCCGAGGATCCGGGCCAGCTGCTGCGAGGGATCGGCGGCGAACGCCAGGCCGGCCTCGCGGCAATCCTCGGTCCGGGCCACCATGGCCCCGGGATCGCCCGCCCCGACCAGCACCAGGTCGATGCCGCCGTGCTCGGCCGCCAGCGGCGCGAGCTTGATGTCCGCGTCCTCGCTCATCGCGCCGGCGTAGAACGAGCCGATCTGGTTGCCCTCGGTGTCGGTCGTGCAGACGAAGCGGGCGGTGTGCTTGAGCAGCGACTCCCGTACGCCCGCGGTGCTGACGCCGTGGTCTTCCAGCCAGCGCCGGTAGTCCACGAAGTCGGTTCCGACCCCGCCGACGAGCAGCGGCCGCAGGCCGAGCACCCCGAGTCCGAAGGCGATGTTGGCCGCCACGCCACCGCGGCGGATGGCCAGCTCGTCGACAAGGAACGACAGCGAGACGCGGTCGAGCTTGTCCGCGATGAGCTGATCGGTGAACTTGCCCGGAAACGTCATCAGGTGGTCGGTCGCGATCGACCCCGTCACGGCAATACGCACGGCGTTACCTTATCCCCCCGGCCGCCGTCAGTGGAACGAGTCGCCGCAGGCGCAGGAACCCGTCGCGTTCGGGTTGTCGATCGTGAAGCCCTGCTTCTCGATCGTGTCCACGAAGTCGATGGTCGCGCCCATCAGGTACGGGGCGCTCATCTTGTCGGTCACGACCTGGACGCCGTCGAAGTCGGCGACGATGTCGCCGTCGATGGCACGCTCGTCGAAGTAGAGCTGGTACTTAAGCCCCGAGCAGCCGCCCGGCTGCACCGCGATACGCAGCTTGAGGTCCTCACGGCCCTCCTGCGCGAGCAGCGCGCTCACCTTAGTCGCCGCGCCGTTGGTCAGGACGATCCCCTGCGTGGCTTCTTGCTGAACAGTCACCTTAGCTCCCGCCTGGTTCATGTGCCGTTGTTTCATGGGCGCTGTCGCGGCCATGGCGTTGCTCCAACGTGCACCACAACGATATGCGGTGCGAACGCATTCCAGCCACCCCTGAGGCGTGGCTCACAGGCCCTACAGGCCGGGGGCGCCCCAGACGGGGAACCACCGGGCCAGGTCCGGCTCCCACTTCAGGTCGCTGCCGATCACGCTCTTGACCTGCAGTTCGAGCGCGTTGTCGCGGTGCTCGCCGGACAGCGGGGCGAACGGGTAGAACGAGCCTCGCTTGTACAGGTAGACGAGGGCGAGACGGCGCTCCTGGTCGTCGGAGAAGGCGACCAGGGTGCACAGCAGCTGCGGGCCGAAGCCGTTGTCGACCAGCGAGGAGTTGACCGCGTGCAGGTCGGTGACCAGCGTGTCGAGCTGGTCCGACATGCGCGAGCTGACCAGCCAGGTGAAGCCGAAGTTGTCCTTCGTCACCTCGACCGGCAGGCCGCCGTCGGCGTGCGAACTCGAGTTGAGCAGTTCCTGCACGTCCTTCTGGACGTCGGAGAAGGAACGTCCTTCGACCGAGCGGAAGCAGACGGAGCCGGATCCCGTGGGCTTGAACCCGGCTCCCGCGTCCAGCGTGACCGCGGCCGACGGCAGCGCGAACAGGTCGTCCAGCTTGGGCTGGACCGGCTTGGTCCGGCCGAGCAGCGAGTCGAGGAAGCCCACGGGTGCGTCCTGCTACTTTCCGAGCTGCTGCTGCAGCTTGTCGAGCTCGGCCAGCCGGCGCTCGAGGCTCGGGTGGGTGGAGAACAGGTTGGACAGGCCGCCCCCGCCGGTGCCGTGCAGGCTCATCGCGGGCGCGAAGAAGAACGCGTTCAGCGGCTGCGCGGTGCGCAGGTCCCTGGTCGGGATCCGGCCGATGTCACCGGTGACCTTGACCAGGGCGGACGCCAGCTTGCTTGGCTGGCCGGTGAGCAGCGCCCCGCTGCGGTCGGCCGACAGCTCGCGGTACCGGGACAGCAGCCTGATCAGCAGGAAGCTGATGGCGTAGACGACCGCGCTGACCACCATGAGGATAAGCATGATGGGCAGGGCGTTGTTGTTGTTATTGCCGCCGCGTCGGCCCCCGCCGCCGCCGAACAGCTCGCCGTAGAAGGCGATCCTGACCAGCAGCGCGGCGATGATGGCCAGGAACGACGCGATCGTCATGACCTGGACGTCCTTGTGGGCCACGTGCGACATCTCGTGGGCGAGGACGCCCTCGAGCTCTTCGTTGTCGGGCAGCTTGCGCAGGATCCCGCGGGTGGCGCAGACCACCGCGTGCTCGGCGTTCCGGCCGGTCGCGAACGCGTTCGGCATGTCGGTCTCGGCGATCGCGACCCGGGGCTTGGGCATGTCGGCCAGCGCGCAGAGCCGGTCCACGATCGCGTGCAGCCGCGCCGCGTCAGGGTCGTCGGTCGGGCTGACCTCGTGCGCCCCGGCCGTGGCCAGCGCGATCTTGTCTGAATAGAACAGCGACCCGATGGCGAAGCCGCCGCCGATAACCACCGCGAACAGCACGATCGCGGCACTGGAGGCGTGATACGCCGTCCCGATGCCGATGATCGCGGCCACGAACGCGACGAACACTAGCCCGAGCAGGAACATGGTCACGGTCATCCTGACCGTGAGCCCCCGGTCGGGCGCATACCTGGTCCGCGCCGCCATGGCGCACCTCCGTTCGGCTCCGGCTGGTTGTGCCGCCGGGAGCCAGCTAATTTCCCCTAGCCCAAATCTACCCGTACAACACTGCAAGCCAACCGAACGTTACCCGCGAGTACGCTGGACCTCCCCGGCATCAGCCGGGGATGAGTCCGTCGTCGTTGAGAAGCTTCCTGACCTCGTCCATGCTCGAATCCGGGGACGGGAGAATCAGGTCCGACGGCTCGAGGGTGTCCGAGGGCATCGATGAGCCGAGCTCGCGGACCTTGTCCAGCAGTCCGTGCAGCGCGGCGGTGAAGGCGGTCTCGTCGTTGCGCTCGACCGCCGCCTCGAGCTGGGTATCCAGCTTGTTCAGCTCGACGGTCGCGGCCTCGTCGACGCTGAACTGACCCTGGCCGAGGATCCGGACGATCACGACGGCCCACCGTCCTGCGGCTCGGCTGAGGGCAGCTCGGTCGCCGGGACGCTGGCCGGCTGAGCGTGCGTCTGGGCGCTGCCGTTAGAACCCTCGAGCTGCTTGGGAGCGCTCGTGGCGATCTCGCCCTTGAGCCTGCTCAGCTCGTTCTCGACATCGCTGCTGGCGGAGATCATGTCGAGCTCGCTCTGAATGTCGTCGCGGCGGCCGCCGACGGCGTCATCGAGCGCGCCCGAGGCCATCAGCTCGTCGATCGCGCCGGCGCGGGCCTGCATCTGCGCGGTCTTGTCCTCGGCCCGCTGGATCGCCATGCCGACGTCGCCCATCTCCTCGGAGATGCCGGAGAAGGCCTCGTTGATCCGGGTCTGAGCCTCGGCCGCGGTGTAGGTGGCCTTGATGGTCTCCTTCCGGGTGCGGAAGGCGTCCACCTTGGACTGCAGCCGCTGGGAGGCGACTGTCAGCTTCTCCTCCTCGGCCTGCAGCTGCGCGTACTGCGCCTGCAGTTCGTTCAGCTGGCCCTGGGCCGATGCCTTGCGCTCCAAGGCGTTGCGGGCGAGGTCCTCACGACCCATCCCGAGCGCCTTGCGCGCCTGGCCCTCGAGCTTGTCCGAGGACTGCTGGAGCTGGTTCATCTGCAGCTCGACGCGCTTACGCGACGTGGCGACATCCGCGACCCCACGGCGGACCTTCGTCAGCAACTCGAGCTGCCGCTGGTAGGAGTAGTCCAGGGTCTCACGCGGGTCTTCCATCTTGTCCAGGGCCTTATTGGCCTTGGCCTTGAAGACCAGTGAGACTCGCTTCATCACGCCCATACGCGCGGCCGTCCCCTTCATTAACATCTTCGCCACCACCGGGCCGCGCGCCCAGGGCCGGGAAAGCATGGCCGGGCGACCGGCTAGACGGCGGACGAGCCCGTGCGACTAGTCAGATTCCACCCTACGCGGTCTCGCGTGTTGCGAGCTACCTTGTCGGCCCCCGGGCACGGGGTGGCGCTATCCCCACTATTACTTAGTGAAGCTCCGCTGTGAAGCTTCACTGCCGCCGGGGGACGAATCGCCCGTGACCGCCGTTAAGACTCTGCCGCCTCCGGGGGGCCGACCCCCCCGCGCCCCCCGCTAAGCTCTGCCGCCTCCGGGGGGCCGACCCCCCGCACCCCCCGCTAAGCTCTGCCGCCTCCGGGGGGCCGACCCCCCGCACCCCCCGCTAAGCTGAGCCCGTGTTCCGACGCCGTAGCGCCGGGGCGACGGACGGCACGGCCCAGGATTCCCCGGGCGCGCAGAGCCCGGGCGACCCCGCGAATACCAAGTCCCGCCCCGCGGCCGAGTCCGCTAAGGGACGCCCCACGCCCAAGCGCAGCGTGGCCGAGGCCAACCGCCGTCAGCCGATCACCGGAACGCGGGGGCCGGCCGCGCCGCGGACCAAGGAAGAAAAGGACAGGGCCCGGGCCGGCCGGGCCACCAAGTACGAGGCGATGCGGCGGGGCGAGGCCTGGGCGCTCAACCCGCGTGACAAGGGCCCGGCCCGCGCCCTGGCCCGCGACTTCATCGACTCCAAGCGCCGGATCAGCGAGTACTACATGTACGTGCTCGTGGTGCTGCTCGCCGCCGTGTTCGTGCGGAGCAAGTCCGCGCAGGCCGTTATCTCGCCCGTGGTCCTGCTGCTGGTCCTGATCATCGTGGTGGACGCGGTGCTGATCCGGCGGAGCCTGCGCCGGCTGCTGGACGAGCGACTGCCGGGCGAGTCCGCCCGGGGTCTGACCACGTACGCGGTGATGCGCGCGCTGCAGATCCGCCGGTTCCGCGTGCCGTCCCCCCGGGTCAAGCCGGGCGACAAGTTCTAGCCGGTTCCCGGGCCCTAGAGTTAGGGATCATGGAATACCGACACCTTGGCAAGAGCGGTCTGGTGATCAGCGAGATCGCGTACGGAAACTGGATCACCCACGGCGACCAGGTCGAAGAGCAGGCCGCGGTGGATTGCGTCCGGGCCGCGCTGGACGAGGGCATCACGACCTTCGACACCGCCGACGCTTACGCGGGCGGCCGGGCGGAGGAGGTCATGGGCCGGGCGCTGCACGGGGTGCGGCGCGAATCGATCGAGATCTTCACCAAGGTGTACTGGCCGACCGGCCAGGGCCGGAACGACCGCGGTCTCTCGCGCAAGCACATCATCGAGTCGGCGCACGCGTCGCTGCGCCGGCTGCAGACCGACTACGTGGACCTGTACCAGGCTCACAGGTACGACTACGAGACGCCGATCGAAGAAACCATGCGCGCCTTCGACGACCTCGTACGCGCGGGCAAGGTGCTCTACATCGGGGTGTCCGAGTGGCGGGCGGAGGAGATCGCGGCCGGGCTCCGGGTGGCCGCCGAGCTCGGCCTGGACCGGATCGTGTCGAACCAGCCGCAGTACAACATGCTGTGGCGGGTCATCGAGCCCGAGGTCGTGCCGCTGTCGGAGAAGGAAGGCATCGGGCAGATCGTGTTCTCGCCGATCGCCCAGGGCATCTTGACCGGCAAGTACGAGCCCGGGACGCCGCCGCCGGCCGACTCCCGCGCCACGGCCCCAGCCGGTTCCGGCTTCATCAAGCGGCTGCTCGCGGACGACACGCTGACCGCGGTGCAGCGGCTCCGCCCGCTGGCCGACGAGGCCGGGCTCTCGCTGGCCCAGCTGGCGGTGGCGTGGGTGCTGCAGAACCAGAACGTGTCCGCGGCCATCATCGGCGCTACCCGGCCCGACCAGGTGCGGGAGAACGTCAAGGCGGCGGGTGTCCAGCTGGACGCCGGGCTGATGCGGCGCATCGACGAGGCGCTCGGCGACACGGTCGTCCGCGACCCGGGCCGGACCGCCAGCCCGAAGTCACGCCCCTAGGACGGCTCGTGCGGCGTCCCCCGTACGGCGGCTGAGCCTGCGCCCGGGTCAGTCCTCCGGGTGCAGGCTCATCGGGCCGTACTCGGCCTTGGCGTCGTTGAGCAGCGAGACCTGGTCCACCCCGGCGGCGAGCAGCGCCCGCCAGTTCTCCCCCAGCCAGCTCTCCGCATCGCCCTGGCTGGCGAAGATCGCTTCCTGCAGGTCGTCGGTGGCGATCACGCTGCCGTCCGCCTTCTCGTACCGCCAGGTCCAGGGCATTGCCGGGTGGCCTCCTCGTCGTGTGTGCGACCGAGCGTAGCTCAGGCCCGCAACGGGCGCGACCGGGGTGGCAGGTGAGCGTTAACAAAACATTTATAAGGCGCAGAACAAGATCGCCCAGACCGCCTTGCCGCGGCCGGTGACCGGGCTCCAGCCCCAGACATCGCTCAGCGCGTCCACCATCTGCAGCCCGCGGCCGGCCTCCTCGCTGCGGTCCGGCTCCCGGAGCACCGGAGCGGTGTCGGACGGGTCGAGCACCGCGCACATGACCTCGCCGGTCCGGCGGAGCAGGCGCAGGCCAAGCGGCTGGCCGGCTTCCACGGCCGAGACGGCCCGCGCGGCGTGCGACACCGCATTGGCCACGAACTCGCCGACGATAGCTTCCGCGTCGTCCGCGAGCGTGCCCAGGCCCCATTCGCGCAAGGTGTTCCGGGTGAACTTGCGGGCCGTGCGGCCGGACTGGGCGCCCGAGCCGAGCGCACACGCCGCCACCGCGGGCGAGTCCCACCAGTCAGAAGGCATCCGGACCACCCGCGGGCGGCCGGGTGCGCACTGCAACCTGGAGGTCAAGTCAAGCGGCCGTCGGACGGCAGGATCAACCTTCGTCCGTGTCGGCAAACCTACTTGGCTCAAGCCCATCGCGACCCCGCGAAGTGTCGAGCGGCAATCCCTGATGATTGACGCAAATCACATCCTGCCCGACTTCCCGCGGTTCATGCAAGACCGGATGCACGTTCATTTGTAACGTGCAACTGCCGTGTTCCGTTGTCACATAGTTTCATAAAATATTCAAGTAAACCTTTTACCCGGTTAACGCGGCCCGTCGGCGTGGCGGCGGGAGCAGGTCACGTTATCGTGTCCTCAACTCGACCAGGGGAGCCGCTGATGCTTGTCGCTGGCGTCGATTCGTCCACCCAGTCCACCAAGGTGGTGCTCTGCCAGGCTGACGACGGCACGGTCGTCGGCGAGGCGGCCGCGCCGCATCCGGACGGCACCGAGTGCGACCCGGAGCTGTGGTGGCAGGCCCTGTCCCGGGCGGGAGACGGGCTGCTCAGCCGGGCCGACGCCATCGGGGTGGCGGCGCAGCAGCACGGCATGGTGGTGGCGGACGGCGCGGGCCAGGTGATCAGGCCGGCCCTGCTCTGGAACGACGTGCGGTCGGCGCCGCAGGCGGCCGCGCTGATCGCGGAGATGGGCGGCGCCGGCTACTGGACGCAGCGGACCGGGAGCGTCCCGACGGCCTCGTTCACCGTCACCAAGCTCCGCTGGCTGGCCGAGCACGAGCCGGACGCCGCCGCCCGGACCGCGCACGTGATGCTCCCGCACGACTGGCTGACCTGGCGGCTGGGTGAGCGAGCGCACGAGCCCTCGACCGACCGCGGCGACGCCTCGGGCACCGGTTACTTCTCCCCCGCGACCGGGCGCTGGCTGCCGGAACTGGCCGAGGCCGCCCTGGGCAAGCCGGCCGGGCTGCCGCGCATCGCCGCCCCGGCCGAGATCGTCGGCCGTACCCCCGGCGGCGCGGCGCTGTCCGCCGGGACCGGGGACAACATGGGCGCCGCGCTCGGCCTGAGCCTCGGCCTCGGTGAGGTGGTCGTCTCCATCGGGACCTCGGGCACCGCCTACGCGGTCGCGGCCGAGGCCGCCGCCGACGAGTCCGGGGCGGTGGCCGGCTTCGCCGACGCCACCGGCCGCTTCCTGCCGCTGGTGGCGACGATCAACGCGGCCCGGGTGCTGACGGTCACGGCCCGGATGCTCGGCACCGACGCGGGCGGCCTGTCCCGGCTCGCGCTGGCCGCTCCCCCGGGCGCGCAGGGCCTGACGCTGCTCCCCTACCTGGACGGCGAGCGTAGCCCCAACCGGCCCGGCGCCAGCGGCGTGCTATGCGGCCTGAACAGCACTAACAGCACCCAGGAGAACCTGGCCCGGGCCGCGGTCGAGGCGGTGCTCTGCTCGCTCGCCGACGCCATCGGCAACCTGGCCGACTGCGGCATCACCGCGCGGCGGGTGATCCTCATCGGCGGCGCCGCCCGGTCCGAGGCGGTGCGCAAGATCGCGCCCATGATCTTCGGCGTGCCGGTGACGGTGCCCGAGCCCGCCGAGTACGTGGCGCTGGGCGCGGCCCGGCAGGCCGCCTGGGCGCTGTCCTCAGCGGCTGGGTCCGGTGCGGCCGAGGCGCCTGAATGGCCGCTGGCGGGCACCAGCGCCGAGTACACCGCCGAGCCCACCCCCGCAGTCCGCGAACAGTACGGAGCCCTCCGCGACGCCACGGTCTCCTGGGGCCGAGGTTCCTGAGGCCGAGGCGGGAGCGGGGCACGGTGAAAGGATGGAGATGTCGATGATGACTGGAGAAGGGACCGCCAGGTGAGCACGGATTTCGTACCTTCGCGCGAGGACAGGTTCTCGTTCGGTATCTGGACCGTAGGCTGGCAGGGCGTGGACGTGTTCGGGTCGGCGGTGCGGCCGCCGATGCCCGCCGAGCGGGCCGTGCGCAAGCTGGCCGAGCTCGGTGCCTACGGCATCAACTTCCACGACAACGACGTGTTCGACTTCGACGCCACCCCGGCCGAGCGGGACGAGCGGATCGGCGCCCTGCGCAAGGCGCTGGAGGAGACCGGCATGGTGGTGACCACGGCCACCACGAACCTGTTCGGCCACCCGATGTTCAAGGACGGCGCGTTCACCGCCAACGAGCGCGAGATACGCCGGTTCGCGCTGGCCAAGGTCATGCGGAACCTGGACCTGGCCGCCGAGCTGGGGGCGAAGACCTACGTGTTCTGGGGCGGCCGGGAGGGCGCGGAGTCCGGCGGGGCCAAGGACATCAGGGCCGCGCTGGACCGGTACGCCGAGGGCCTGAACCTGCTCTGCGCGTACGTGCGCGAGCAGGGTTACGACCTCAGGTTCGCGATCGAGCCCAAGCCGAACGAGCCGCGCGGCGACATCTTGCTGCCCACCGTCGGCCACGCCCTGGCCTTCATCAACGGCCTGGCCGACCCGGACATGGTCGGGGTGAACCCGGAGATCGGGCACGAGGAGATGGCCGGGCTGAACTACGCGCACGGCATCGCCCAGGCGCTGTGGCACGGCAAGCTCTTCCACATCGACCTGAACGGCCAGCACGGCCCGCGGTTCGACCAGGACCTGCGGTTCGGGGCCGGAAACGTTCGGGGCGCGTTCTGGGTGGTGGACACGGTGGAGTCGGGCGGGTACGACGGCCCGCTGCACTTCGACTACAAGCCGCCGCGCACCGAGGACGACGAGGGCGTGTGGGTCACCGCCGCCGCGTGCATGCGGAACTACCTGATCCTGCGGGAAAAGGTGAAGGCGTTCCGGGCTGACCCGGAGGTCACCGAGGCGCTCCGCGCCTCCGGCGTGGACGAGCTCCGCACCCCGACCCTGGCCGACGGCGAGACCTGGCGCGACGTCCGCGACGCCACCGCCGACATCGACACCCTGGCCAAGCGCGGCCTGGCCTACGAGCATCTCGACCAGCTCGCCCTCGAGCACCTCTACGGCGTGCGGCCCTAGGGGCCCCCTCCTGGCGGCATGAAACCCCGGGTTCAGTGCGCTCTGGCGCGCTGAACCCGGGGTTTCACTTCGCTGCCGCGGCTCGCCCCGCCGGGAGCGCGAGCCGGTGACGACACCGGTGTGCCAGCGGTGCTGCTCTTGCCGCTGTTCTTACCGCCTCCGGGTGCCACCGGTGCCGTCAGTACGGCATCCAGACGCGCATGGCGTCGCCGTCGCGGTTGTCCCACTGGAAGTACGGGATCGCGATGGCGGTGACGGGGGCGCCGTCCGCATCCTGGCCCTCGGCCGTGACCTCGATCGTCTGGCCGATGCCGGCCAGGGAGACGGGACGCTCGCCGAGCACGCCGCCCGGCCGGATGACCAGGTCCTGCAGGCGCGCGCCGGCCAGCTGGTCGGCCTGCTCGAAGCAGTAGACGAGCGGGCCGCGCTCGATGGCGACGCAGCCGCGTACCGCGTCCACGCGCCGGTCCGGGTAGGTCCAGCGCGGGGTCATGTCCAGGTGCAACGTCACCAGGTCGCCTGGCTTCCAGGGGCGCTGGAGGAGGTAGTAGCCAGGTGAGACCTCGGCTCGTTCGGCGTCATCGTTTATCGCGACGCGGGCACCCGCGCTCCAGGCGGGCACCCGCAGCGCCAGGCCGCGGACGGCGGCCGGCGCGGCGAGGACCCGCAGGTAGATCGCGCCGGACCAGGGATAATCGGTGGTGACCTCGAGTTCCAGTCCGGCTCCGGTCAGGCGGGACCCGGTGTACTGGTGGACGTACAGCGTGTCGCCGGACTCGGTGGCGAGGTAGTGCTCGAGCGAAGAGATGAAACGCATGATGTTCGGCGGGCAGCAGGCGCAGCTGAACCAGGCCCGGCGGCGGCCGGGGTCGTCCTTCTCGAAGTGATCCTCGCGGCGCTGCAGCGGGTTCACGTAGAAGAACCGCTGGCCCTCGGTGGCGATCGCGGCGGCGAAGCCGTTGTAGAGCACGCGCTCCATGTGGTCCGCGTACTTCGCGTCGCCGGTGGCGAGCAGCAGCCGCCAGCTCCACTGGATGCTGGCGATCGCGGCGCACGTCTCGTTGTAGGCGCGGTCCGGCGGCAGCTCGTACCGGTCGCCGAAGCCCTCGTCGGCGTGCCGGGAGCCGTTGCCGCCGGTGAGGTAGGTCTTGGCCGCCACCATGTCATCCCAGCGGCGGACCGAGGATTCGCCCAGCGCGCGGTCGCCGGTCTCGGCGGCGACGTCCATCACCCCCGCCTCCAGGTACAGGGCGCGCACCACGTGCCCGACCTCGGTGTCCGAGGCCAGCACCGGCACGTGGTCCTGCAGGTAGCGATGGCCCATGCCAGAGTTCCCGGCCAGCCCCCGCCCGCGCTGGTCGACGAACTGCCGGGCCAGCTCGAGGTAGGCGGCGGTGCCGGTCTCGCGGTAGAGCTCGGCCAGGGCCGTCTCGATGACCGGGTGCCCGTCCAGGCCCCGCTCGGTGCCGCCGAACTCGCGCACCAGGTGGTCGGCCAGGCGCACGGCGACGGCGAGCAGCCGCCCGTCGCCCGTCCCCCGGTGCATCGCCACGGCCGCCTGGATCAGGTGGCCGGCGCAGTACATCTCGTGGCTCCAGGCCAGCCGGGTGTACCGCGGCTCGCCGCTGACCTGGAAGTAGGAGTTCAGGTAGCCGTCGGGACGCTGGGCCTGCTCGAGCAGGGCGGTGACCTCGGCGGCGAAGGAGGCGAGCTCGGGACGGCGGCCGTGGGCCAGTTCCCAGCCGATGGCCTCCAGCGTCTTGTAGATGTCGGAGTCCATGAAGACCGGGCCGCGGTAGCCGGTGCCGGGCAGCGGGTCGACCGGCCCGACCCCGACCGGGCGGTGGCCGCCGGCCGGCCCCGTAGCCGTCGGCCGGGCTCGACGCCTCGCCTTCGGCGTCCGCGGCTCCGTCCGCGCGGGCGGCGGCGATCGCGAGCCGCACGTTGCCGAGGTTCCCCGCGTCTTCGAGCTGGCGCAGCGCGAGCGGCAGGCTCGCGGTCAGGTTGCGCTCCTGCCACTGCTGCAGCAGCCCGCCGGCCAGCCAGGCCCGGTTGACCGGCTGGTGCATCCCGGAGGCGGCGCGGCGGCGGTCGGCGCGGCCGGGCCGGTTACGCTACCAGGAAGACCCCCGGCCGGGGCCTGGTCCCGCGGTGGTGCGGTCCGGACGCGGTCGGCGCCGTTGGCGTGGTCGGCCTGATCGGCGTGGTCAGCTGCGGGCATTACGGCAGGCGGCTGGTCGGCACTGTTCACGTACGCGGCTCCATGGTCGAAGGAATAGGTTTTCCTTATTCCTACGAAATCGTAGGCTAGAGGCTGGCCAGCGAGGCGTCAACCGTGCTGGCCCGACGCTGAGGAGCGCAGATGAGGCGGGTGACCATCCGTGACGTGGCCTCGGAGGCCGGCGTGTCCATCGGCACGGCCTCCAAGGCGCTCAACGGGCAGGGCAAGTTGCGCGCCGAGACCAGGGAGCGCGTGGCCGAGGTGGCGCAGCGGCTCGGCTTCGCGCCCAACACGCTGGCCCAGGCCCTGCTCGCGGGCCGCTCGTTCACGGTGGGCCTGATCACCACGGACAGCTTCGGCCGGTTCAGCATCCCGGTCATGCTCGGGGCCGAGGACGCGCTCGGCACCGGCCAGGTCTCGGTGTTCATGTGCGACACCCGGGACGACCCCGGGCGCGAGCGGCGCTACGTCGAGATGCTGGCCGCCCGCCGGGTGGACGGCCTGATCGTCACCGGGCGCCGGATCGAGCCGCGCCCGCCGGTGTCGGCCGGCCCCGGCATCCCGGTCGTGTACGCGATGACCCAGCCGATGGGCGAGGACGGTCCCGCGGTGCTGCCCGACGACGAGGGCGGCGGGCGCGCCGCCGCCGAGCACCTGCTCCAGGGCGGCCGACGGCGGATCGGGCACATCACCGGGCCGGAACGGTTCCTGGGCGCGCAGATGCGCGCGTCGGGGTTCGGCGCCGCGCTGGCGGGGCCGGCCTGCGGCCGCACGGCGGCGTGCGGTTCGGTGAGTGGAGCGAGCACTGGGGCCGGGCGGCGGCCGCCCGGCTGATCGCCGAGGAGCCGGGCACCGACGCGATCTTCTGCGGCAGCGATCAGATCGCCCGCGGCGTGGCCGACACGCTCCGCGCGGCCGGCCGGGCCATCCCGGGTGACGTCGCGCTGGTCGGCTTCGACAACTGGGAGCCGATGGCGCTCGGCGCCCAGCCGCCGCTGACCAGCGTGGACATGTGCCTGGAAGAGGTCGGCCGGGTGGCCGCCGGGCTGCTGCTGGCCGCCATCGCGGGCGAGCCCGCCCGCGGCACCCGCCGGGTCCCCAGCCGCCTGGTGCTGCGCCAGTCAAGTCGCTGACCGCGGGATCAGGGGGTGGCGGCCTGGTCGCCTTCGGGCGCCTGCTCGGCTTCGGGAGCCTGCTCGCCGTCGGGAGCCTGGGCCGCGCGGGACTGGGCGTACTCGCGCATCATGTGACGCTGGGACCGTACCTGGAAGAACACGATGACCACGACCAGGCCGATCGAGACCCACAGCCCGTAGTGCGAGATGGCCTGCGCCACCACCACGGCGTGGTGGCCGAGGGCGTAGCCGAGGCCGGCCAGCAGGCCCGCCCACAGCAGCGTGCTGATGATGTCCAGGATGACGAACGTGAGCAGCCGCATGCCGGCCCAGCCGGCGATGACGTAAATGATCGCACTGGGGATCGGCAGGAAATTGGCGATCACCACGGCGGGCCAGGTGAACTTGCGGCCCCATCGCTCCACCCGCGCCATGTACTTGACGCCGCGGTTGCGCTTGCCGCCGAACAGCGCGATGATGCGCTCGCCCCAGAGCCGGCCCGCCCACCAGTACAGCGGGTCGAACTTCATCAGCCCGGGGACGGCCGCGAGCAGCACGAGGATCAGCGACCCGTGCCCGACCCGGGCGAAGGCGGCGGCGGAGATGATGGACTCGGTACCCCCGCCGATCAGCTCGGACCACAGCGGGTGGGTGCCGACCAGATGGGTGCGCAGGGGCAGCGTCACCCAGTAGAAGATGCCGCTGAGCATGATGCCGGCCCAGCACAAGATGTCGACGCGCCGGGGCTTGCCGGACCACGGGACCCGCGGGTCATCCCAGGCTGGACGCTGCCCTGCCTCGTCCGCGGCTAGCTTGGCCGCTTCCAGCCCTGACGCTTCGTCCACCAAAACACGCTACAACCAATCACGGGCTTTTCCGCCCGGAGCTGCGCCATGATGTCCCCGTGACCGAAGATCCACGCCCCGCCGCCGATCCCTACGCCGCCGCGAGAGCCAGCGCCGAGCGCCTGACGGCCCTGGCCGGGCCGCATGACGTCGCCGTCGTGCTCGGCTCGGGCTGGGCGCCGGCCGCCGACGCGATCGGCGTGGCGGAGAGCGAGATACCCCTGACCGAGCTCGGCGGATTTCCCGGCTCGACCGTGGCGGGCCACACGCCAGTGGCTCGTTCGGTCGCCATGGGCACGGTCCGGGTGCTGGTGTTCCTGGGCCGGGTGCATCTGTACGAAGGGCTGTCCCCGGCCGTGGTGGTGCACGGGGTGCGGACGGCGGTGGCGGCGGGCTGCCGGGCGGTGGTGCTGACCAACGCGGCGGGCGGTATCAGGGCCGGGCTGAGCGTCGGCGAGCCGGTGCTGATCAGCGATCACCTCAACCTGACCGGCCGGTCGCCGCTGTCCGGGCCGCCCCCGTCGACGGGGCAGCGCTTCGTGGACCTGACCGGCCTGTACTCGCCCCGGCTGCGGGCGCTGGCCCGGGCGGCCGACCCGAGCCTGGCCGAGGGGGTCTACGCGATGATGCCGGGACCGCACTACGAGACCCCGGCCGAGATCACCATGCTGGGGCGGCTCGGCGCCGACCTGGTCGGGATGTCGACCGTGCTGGAGGCGATCGCGGCGCGTCAGCTGGGCGCCGAGGTCCTCGGCATCTCCCTGGTCACCAACCTGGCGGCGGGCCTGGCCGGGCAGGGCCTCAGTCACGCCGAGGTGGTGGAGGCGGGCCGGTCCTCGGCGAGCCGGATGGGCCGCCTCCTGGCCAGCATCCTGCCCCGGGTCTAAGCCCGCGGGTGGTGGGCCAGCACCGCGTGGTGGTCGGTGCCGTCCAGCGGGTCGGCGTGCACGATGGCCGCGGTGAGCCGCGGGATGGCGTGGATGAGCGCGTGCTCGGCGCCGACCGCGATGTCGTGGGCCTGGACGACGGTGCACGCCGGGTCCACCGAGATCTCGCACTCGGCCCGCAGGGTGCGGCCGACCCAGCGCATCCTGACCCGCCCGGCGGCCAGCACGCCGGGGGTGGCGAGCAGGGTGACCTCGGCCTGTTCGGTCAGGGCCGGGTCGACGCTGTCCATCAGCCGCCGGCCGACCTCGCGGGCGGCCTGCCAGCCGACCATCGCGATGGCCGCCGTGATGAGCAGGCCCACCACGGGGTCGGCCCAGTGCCAGCCGATCGCGACCCCGCCCGCGCCGACCAGCACGGCCAGGCTCGTGAACCCGTCGGTGCGGGCGTGCAGGCCGTCGGCGACCAGCGCGGCCGACCCGATCCGGCGGCCGGTCCTGATCCGGTAGCGGGCGACGATCTCGTTGCCGGCGAAGCCGATCGCGGCCGCGATCGCGACCACGGCCAGGTGGGTGACCGGGTGCGGGTGCAGCAGGCGGTCGGCGGCGGCGTAAGCGGCGGCAGCCGAGGAGAGCACGATCACGGCCACGATGACGATGCCGGCTAGGTCCTCGGCCCGGCCGTAGCCGTAGGTGTAGCGCCGGGTGGGGCGCCGCCGGCTGAGCAGGAACGCGACGCCGAGCGGGACCGCGGTCAGCGCGTCGGCCCCGTTGTGCAGCGCGTCGCCGAGCAGCGCGACCGAACCGGACAGCGCCACCACCACCGCCTGGGCCAGCGCGGTCGCGGCCAGCCCGGCGAGCGAGATCCACAGGGTGCGGAGCCCTTCGGCGGAGGACTCGAGCACCGAATCGACCGCGCTGTCGTGGTCGTGGGAGTGCGGCCCGACCGCGTGCCGGATGCGTGCCCAGAGCCCCTGATGACCGTGGTCGTGGTCGCGACCGTGCTCGTGATCATGGCCGTGGTCATGGTGGTGACCTTGGCTGTGGTCGTGACCGTGGCTGGTGGCCACCTGGTGCTCGGTGCTCATGTTCCCAGCATGACCCGGAAAACCCGTTGCAGCATCTCGACACCAGCCAGCCGTGCGCGGCTGCGAACCGCTCGCAGGTGCGGCCGACGGCGGATAATCGGACCATGGATCACGCGGAAAGGCTCGAAGTACCCAAGACGGCCGAACGGATGGCGGTGGCAGCCTCGGCGTTCCTCAGCGCGCTGACGGCCGGGCAGCGAGAACGCGCCTGTTACGCGTTCGGCGACGAGCGTCGCAGCTGGTCGTTCCTGCCTGCCAGGGAGCGAGACGGGCTGCCGATCGGAGCGCTCGACGAGGGCCAGCGCCGGCTGGGGCACGAGCTGATCGTGACCGGGACGAGCCTGCCGGCGTACACCAAGGTGGTGTCGGTCATCGCCATGGAGCATGTGCTCAGGGCGCTGTCGCCGGAATCGCTGACCGACCTGTTCAATCCCGAACGGTACTGCTTCAAGCTGTTCGGCACCCCGGGCGAGCAGGTGTGGGGCTGGCAGTTCGCCGGGCATCACGTGTCGCTCAACTTCACCGTGGCCGGCGGCCGGCACATCTCCCCCACCCCATGCATGCTGGGCGCCGAGCCCGCGTCCTTCGGGCTGCTGGCGCCGCTGGCCGACGACGAGGAGCTCGGTTTCCGGCTGGTGAACTCGCTGGACGCGGCGCAGCGGCGGGCCGCGATCATCCACCACCGCCCGCCGCCCGACCTGGCCGCCCGGATGGTGCCCCGGATCGGCGAGACCGAACGGCCCGACCCGGTGTTCGCCCCCGAGCCGGACTACGTGCTCAGCGACGACGAGCGTGACATCCTCAGCTACGTCCGGTCCAGCCCCAAGGGCGTCCCGGCGTCGGCGCTGAGCCGGCCGCAGTTCGACTCGCTCACCGAGCTGGTCGGGGCGTTCGCCCGGCGGCTGCCCGACGAGGTGGCCGGGGCGCAGCTGTACGAGCTGGAACGCATGGGCATGGACAACCTGACGTTCGCCTGGGCGGGCGGGACGGCGGCCGGGAACCGGCACTACTACCGCATCCAGGGGCCGACGCTGCTCATCGAGCACGACAACACCCAGGGAAACGGCAACCACATCCATTCGGCGTGGCGGAACCCGGCGGATGATTTCGGCGACGACGTGCTGGCGGCGCACTACCGCGAGCACCACGCGTAGCCGCGCGGCGGCCCGGCCCGGAAGCCGGCCCGGAGGTAGAGGTCGATGTCGTTGCTGACCTTCAGCCGCCGGCAGCCGTGTGCGGCCAGCCCATCCCGGCCCGCGGCCAGGACGTGGCGGGCGATACCGCGGCCCTGGTGGGCTTGCTCGATTCTCATCGGCTCGCTCGAAGGCGGGATCGGCTGGCAGGATCAGGACGTCGCACTGGAGGCTATGACCGGAGTCGGTACGGATGACGGCCGCTAGCGGCTCGCCGTCCTCGTCTAGCCAGATATGACAGCCCGGTGACCACTACGCCGGATCGGATCGTCACAGGCGCATGGTCCTGCGCGTCCGCGACAGGATCAACTGGTTATCCCGGCATCCTGCGGGTCCTGTGATTGCGCTTCGCCCAACCCCGGGCGGGTTACCCGGCGCGGGCTGGGGGGCTGTGGCTGTGGAGGATCTTGGTCTTGTCCTTGTTCCACGCGGTGGTGGTGCCGTCGGGGTTCACGGTCAGGGTCCAGCCCCAGCGGTGGATGACGATCTGGTGGTGGAACCGGCACAGCAGGACGCAGTCCTTCAGGCTAGTTTCGCCGCCGCTGGCTTTGTGGCGGGTGTGGTGGACTTCGCAGGCGCTCGCGGGCTGGTCGCAGCGGCCGGCCCACTGGCAGTGCCGGTCGCGGAGCCTGACGGCGTTGCGGATCGAGGCGGGGACGGTGTCGCTGTAGCCGATGTCCAGCGGCAGGCTGGGCCCGTCGAGCCGGTCATCGAGGAGCCGGCGGCGCAAGAACGACGCCAGGCCGCCCGGACCCGAGAGCAGCGCGGCGGCCTTACCCACGATCGCCTGCTCCAGGGCTTCCCGGGACAAGGCCGGGCCCGGGCGGCCGGCTCCGCGCCGGAACCCGGCCGGGACAGCCGGGCCCGGGCCGCCGTCCCCGCCGCCCGCCGACCCGCCGCTGCCGTGGCCGGCGCCGGGCCATGGCCGTGGCCGTGGCCGTGGCCGTGGCCGTGGCGGAGCTTGTCGAGCTCGACGCACAGCCGGACCAGGTCATCGAACGCGCCGGGGTCCACGTCCCCGGTCACCACCGGCGCCAGGATCGCATCACACGTGATCGCCTGCGCGGCGTCCCCGTCCAGCCACGCGCCGCCGCTGTCCCCGCCGCCGCCCGCTGAGCCGGCCCGGTGCGCGGTGAACCGGGCCCGCAGCCGGGCCGTCCACTGCTCCAGCAGGGCGGAGCTGCCGTCCAGCGCCATCAGGTCGGCCAGCGAGATATTGACCCACGCCTTGACCGGCTGCCCGGCCCGCTCGGGGAGCAGGCCCGAGGCGATCAGCCGGGTCATCGCCTCCTGCAGCGCGTCGTGGTAGCGCTGCCCGGCATCCCGCGAGTCTTCCGGCCCGGCCGGGACGGCCAGCGCGTCCAGAACGGTGTGCACGATCTCGCCGCATTCGGGGGTCAGGTCCCCGTGCAGGACCGCGGCACCTTGGAAGGTGATGAGCAGCTTCAGCGCCCGGTCCTCGAACACCCCATCCGGTGACCCGTCGCCGAGATCGCCAGGCTGGCCGTCCGGATTCCCGTCCGGGCGGCCGTCCCCGCCGGGCTCGCCATCCAGGTGATCCTGCGGCTTCCCGCCTTGGTCATCCGGGCCGCCGGCCGGGCCCGGCCGGTCCGGCTGCCAGCAGCGGGCCAGCATCTCCGCAGCCAGCACGGCCAGGTCCCGCAGGCCAAGGCCGCGGACCGCCGCGCCCATCAAGATCGCGTCCGCCGCATCCCGCGACTCCGCCGGGAGCTTGCCGGTCCAGACGCAGACCGTCCGGGCGAACGACTCCGAGACATCCCCGGCCGCCAGCACCTCGAACACCCGCGGATGCGCCGCCGCCCGCTTGGCCCACGCCGTGTACGACACCGCCGCGCCCCGGGTGATCCCGGTCTTGTGGATCAGCCACGCCCGCGGGCTGTAATCAGCATCCGCCGCATACCCCTGGCCGACCGTGAACGCGCCCAGCACCGACGACCGGGCGGCCGCGGTGACCGAGGTGACCCGCTCCAGGCCCCGCAGGCAGCCCGCCTGCTCAGCAGAGGTCAGTTCGGTCGCATCGGCGGCCGCGAGGTAACCCAGCGCCGCGCGGGCCACATCCAGCGCCTCACTCGCGCTGGCGAAAACTGGGGCAGCACCCATGACAGGTCACCTCCCTCCGGCGGTCGTCGCTGGTCTTGGCGAGCTCTAGCCGCTCCGGGATTCATTAGGTACTAAATTCGACTCTATCGAATGGCCACGACATTTTCATGGAATAAGCCGCCGTGTCGCGAGATAGTTAGTCCTGGGCACAAAGGGATTCCTGGTGCCGCGGGGGCGAAGATTCGGGACGATTGGGTGCCTACGGCTCGTCAGGCGGCCGACCTGGCGGGTCAGGCGGCCCGGCGGCCAGGGCGGCGGCCGAGGAGGCGGGTGACGGGTCCGGACATGACGACGCACGGGGCCACTACGCACGCGACGTAGAGCAGCTTCAGCGGCTCTCCGGGACGCGGCCGGATGCCGGTGACCGGGTCAGGATCCGAGTTAAACGCCAGCGACGGCTTCACGTGCCGCCAGCGCGTTACCTCGAGGTACATCAGGTACCAGGATCCGGCCCACACCACTCCGCTGAGCCACCTCACTATGCGCATGCCCCTCATGCTCCCAGTGTCGGCAGCACGCCGCCAGGTCCGGGCGCACCTGGACCTGGCGGCGTGCTGCCGAGCAGGCTTATACGGAGGTCGTGGCGTGGACCGCACCAATGGCGGGGGCGTCTGCGGCGGCGGCCTGGGCGGCGGCGAGGCGCTCGCCCGCCCGCTTGGCCCGGCGGCCGGAGGCGACCATCCAGGCCACCAGGGCGCCGGCGACGGCGTAGGGCATCACCTTGGAGACGGCCAGCGCGGTCGACGTCGAGGTCGTCTCCACGATGACGACCCTGGCCGCCGCTTCCGCCAGGTAGACCACGCCCCAGACCAGGGTGTAGAGCCGGAAGAGACGACGGAACTGCGGGTACCGCCACAGGGACGCGAAGTCCCGTCCCTTCGGCGTGTCCGGGCCCATGAACTCATGGGCGAACCGGTAGATCAGCGGCCGCTGGGCCCAGAGCGAGGCGAGGCAGACCACCCCGAACACGGCGGTGGGCACCGAGCCCTCGAGCAGGACCAGCCGGGGGTTGCCGCTCAGCAGCCCGAGGACGGTGCCGACGGCGATGCCGGCCAGCACCACGATCCCGACGGTGTCCACCCGCCGGTGGCGGACCGCTCCGGCGATCACGCCCACGGCCGGGAGGGCGCCGCTCAGGACGAGCGCGGAGACCGCGCTCTGCCCGGCCGAGCGGAGCAGCGAGTAGGCCGCGTAGGGCCCGGCGATGTCGAACACCGCGATCATCGCCAGGGACCGGAAGCGGTTGCGTCGGGTTTCGTTCGTCATGTCTTCACGCTAAGGAGAGGGCCGCCCCTGCTCCCAGTGCGCCAGATCCTGACATCGGCGTGACGGATGTCATCAGCCGGAACATGACGTGACGGATTCAGGCCGGTCAGATGGGCTCGGTGAGGTTGACCGTGTTGCCGTCCGGGTCCTGGATGTGGGCTACGCGCTGGCCCCAGGGCATGTCGTTCGGCGGGCCGAGGACCCGGCCGCCCAGGACCTCGACGTGGTCCAGCAGCGCCTCGACGCCGCCGACGCCCAGGTCGCCGACGTTCACGTTGAGCAGGATCCGCTGGGGGGCGGCGATGTCGGCCTCGCCGTCGGTGACGATGCCGAGCTCGGCGTTGCCGATCCGCAGGCCCACGTAGAACGCCGGGCCTTCTTCCGGGACGCGCGAGATCTCCACCGCGCCGAGCAGCGCCTTGTAGAAGGCCAGCAGCAGGGGCAGGGCCGGGGTCACGATGACCGGCTGAACGGTGGCGGGCATGCTTCCTCCTGGTTTCTGGCCGGACACTTACCCCCGCGGTTGCCCGTCATGTACGAAGGACGGGTTCTGGGGCGTTTGGGGCGTGAGCGCCTGCTCGTGGCGGAGAGAGCATTTGAACCGCTAGGACCATGGGCGGCTGCTTCGCGGGGTCGGCTGGACTTGAGGATGCCGCGAAGCCAGGTGCCGGATCGCCTGCACTTCCCGCAAGAAGGCCTCGGAGTACTCTCCGCGCCTGGCGTCGATGTCGGCTATGACACGGGCTAGTGTCTCCGACGGGGACTCGCCGTAATCGTCCGGCTCGTCCCATTCTTCGTCGTAGTCCTCGTCGTCGTCACGGTAATCGGCAGGGAGGAGGCCGTGGTCGCGCAGGTCCCACTCGACGTCATTAGGTTCGGACATGAAGCCACTCCGTTCGGCTGAATCGAATTTCAATTCACCTTGGAGGGTAACGGCCGTCAGTGTCATTACGGCGGCGAGCTGGGTCAGGCCAGGTCAGGTGCTGGCGGGGTGCCAGACGGTCTTGGTTTCCAGGTAGGTGAGCATGCGGTTCAGGCTGGGGGCGGCGGACCAGTCTTCCTCGGCGCCGTCGTCAGCCGGGGGGCGGACGACCCGCTTGAGGTTGTCGGCCGCGGCGGCGGCCAGGTCGGTGGCGAGGCCGGCCGGGGCACCGGTCAGGTCGATGGCGTTGACGTCCATGTGCGACGCCAGCCAGGGCGCGACCTCGGCGGTGCGGCCGGTCAGCACGTTGATCACGCCGCCGGGGACGTCGGAGGTCGCGAGCACCTCGGACAGCGACACGGCGGGCAGCGGGCAGCGCTCGCTGGCCAGCGCCACCACCGTGTTGCCGCTGACCACCGCGGGCGCGATCACCGAGACGAACCCGAGCAGGCTCGACGCCTGCGGCGCGATCACCGCCACCACGCCGGCCGGCTCGGGCAGCGAGAAGTTGAAGTAGGGCCCGGCGACCGGGTTGGACGCGCCGCGGACCTGGGCGATCTTGTCGGACCAGCCGGCGTACCAGACCCAGCGGTCGATCGCCTCGTCCACGGCCGCCTCGGCCCGCCGGGCGTTCAGCCCTTCGGCGGCCCGGACCTCGGCGGTGAACTGCGCGCGGCGGCCCTCGAGCAGCTCGGCCACCCGGTACAGGACCTGCCCGCGGTTGTAAGCGGTAGCGCCCGACCAGCCGGCGAACGCCTTGCGCGCCGCCCCGACCGCGTCCCGCGCGTCCTTGCGTGAGGCCAGGGCCGCGTTGGCGCCGAAACCGCCCGTGTGGTCGGTCACCACGTAGGACCTTCCGCTCTCCGAACGGGGGAAGGCCCCGCCGATGTACAGCTTGTACGTCTTGCGCACGGCGATGCGGCCAGCCGTGTTGTGATTAGCCGCGGCGGTGTCAGACATCGAGGTAAGCCTCCAGCCCCTGCCGGCCGCCTTCCCGGCCGTAGCCGGATTCCTTGTAGCCCCCGAACGGGGACGCCGGGTCGAACTTGTTGAACGTGTTCGCCCACACCACGCCGGCCCGCAGCTTGGCGGCCATGTGCAAGATCAGCGACCCCTTCTCGGTCCAGACCCCGGCCGACAGGCCGTACGGCGTGTTGTTGGCCTTCTCCAGCGCCTCGGCGGGCGTCCGGAACGTCAGCACGGACAGCACCGGGCCGAAGATCTCCTCGCGGGCGATGCGGTGCGCCTGGGAGACCCCGGTGAACACCGTGGGCGGGAACCAGAAGCCCTTCACCGGCAGCTCGCACGGCGGCGACCAGCGCTCCGCCCCTTCCGCCTCGCCGGCCTCGGACAGCTCGCGGATCTTGGCCAGCTGGGCGGCCGAGTTGATGGCGCCCACGTCGGTGTTCTTGTCCAGCGGGTCACCGAGCCGCAGGGTAGCCAGCCGCCGCCGCAGCGAGGCCAGCACCTCGTCGTAGACCGATTCCTGGACCAGCAGCCGCGAGCCGGCGCAGCAGACGTGCCCCTGGTTGAAGAAGATGCCGTTCACGATGCCCTCGACGGCCTGGTCGACGGCGGCGTCCTCGAACACGATGTTGGCGGCCTTGCCGCCCAGCTCGAGGGTCACCTTCTTGCGGGTGGGGGCGCAGGCCCGGGCGATCTCCTTGCCCACCTCGGTGGAGCCGGTGAACGCCACCTTGTCGATGCCCGGGTGGGTGACCAGCGCGCGGCCGGTCTCCCCCGCCCCGGTGACGATGTTGACCACGCCCGGCGGCAGGTCGGCCTGCTGGCAGATCTCGGCGAAGGCCAGCGCGGTCAGCGGCGTGGTCTCGGCGGGCTTCAGCACCACCGTGTTGCCGCAGGCCAGCGCGGGGGCGATCTTCCAGGCCAGCATCAGCAGGGGGAAGTTCCACGGGATGACCTGGCCGGCCACCCCGAGCGGCCGCGGCGCCGGCCCGTACCCGGCGTAGTCCAGCTTGTCGGCCCACCCGGCGTGGTAGAAGAAATGCGCCGCGACCAGCGGGATGTCGACGTCACGGGACTCGCGGATGGGCTTGCCGTTGTCGAGCGACTCCAGGACGGCGAGTTCCCTGGCCTTCTCCTGGATGATCCGGGCGATCCGGAACAGGTACTTGGCCCGTTCCCGGCCCGGCATGACCGACCAGGTCCTCTCGTAGGCCTGGCGGGCGGCGGTCACCGCGCGGTCGACGTCGGCGGGTCCCGCCTCGGCCACCTCGGCCAGCACCTCCTCGGTGGCCGGGGAGATGGTCTTGAACGCGTGGCCGTCCTTGGCCGGGCCGAACTCGCCGTCGATGAAGAGCCCGTAGGACTCGCGCAGCGAGACGATCGACCGCGACTCGGGCGCCGGGGCGTACTCGAATTTGGCCATGGTCAGTCCAGGGTGAAGTAGTCGGGGCCTTCGTAGCGGCCGGTGGTCAGCTTGGTCCGCTGCATGAGCAGGTCGTTCAGCAGGCTGGAGGCGCCGAACCTGAACCAGTCCGGATCCAGCCAGTCCTCCCCCGCCGTCTCGTTGACCAGGACCAGGTAGCGCAGGGCGTCCTTGGCGGTGCGGATGCCGCCGGCCGGCTTGACGCCGACCTGGCGCCCGTGGGTCTCGCGGAAGTCGCGCACGGCCTCCAGCATGACCAGGGTCACCGGCAAGGTGGCGGCCGGGGTGACCTTGCCGGTCGAGGTCTTGATGAAGTCGGCGCCGGCCAGCATGGCCAGCCAGGACGCGCGCCGCACGTTGTCCAGCGTGACCAGCTCGCCGGTCTCCAGGATCACCTTGAGATGCGCCGCGCCGCACGCGTCCTTGACCGCGGTGATCTCGTCGAAGACCTGGAGGTACTGGCCGGCCAGGAAGGCGCCGCGGTCGATCACCATGTCGACCTCGTCGGCGCCCGCGGCGACGGCGTACTTCACGTCCGCCAGCTTGACGTCCAGGCTGGTCCGGCCGCTGGGGAACGCGGTGGCCACGCTGGCGACGTGGATCCCGGTGCCCTTGAGCTCCGCCGCCGCGACGTGGGCCAGGTCCGGGTACACGCAGATCGCGGCGACCATGGGCGTGGTCGGGTCGGCGGGGTCGGGGCGCCTGGCCTTGGCGCACAGCGCGCGGACCTTGCCCGGCGTGTCCTGGCCCTCCAGCGTGGTCAGGTCGATCATCGAGATGGCGGCGTCCAGCGCCCACCGCTTGGCCGTGGTCTTGATCGACCGGCTGGCCAGCATGGTCGCGCGGGCCTCGGCCCCGAACCCGGTCCACGCCGGGCAGCCCGTGCAGGAACCCTCGCAGCGAAGCCTGTGACCAGGTGACGCTCTGGGCGTCGGCTGGTGCGCTCATGGCGGCTCCCTTCCTCAAGGACATTCTTACCCGGCGGAATGTCAGTACCGGAAACCACAATGCCCTGATGGAGCTCAACGACAAGATCGCCCTGGTGACCGGGGCGGCGGACGGGATAGGCGCGGGGATCGCCGGACGGCTCGCGGCCGAGGGCATGGGTGTGGTGATCGCTGACCCGGACGAGAGGACGGGCCGGGATACGGCGGCGCGGATCGGAGGGACGTTCGTCGCGGCGGACATGGCGACGGAGGCCGGCGTGCGGGCGGCCATCGAGGCGGCCCAGGCCGTGGGCCCGGTCGGGGTGCTGGTCAACAACGCCGGGGGCATCGAGGATCCGTGCTTTCCCGCGGCGGCCCAGGCGAAGTGGGAGCGCACCCTGGACCTGAACCTGCGCGCGGTCATGCTGGCCACCCAGCTCGTCCTGCCCGCGATGGCCGGACGGGGCGGCGGCGCGGTGATCAACATCGCCTCGACCGCGGGCCTGGGCACGGCGAGCCACCGCGCGCCCGAGTACGCGGTGGCCAAGGCCGGCGTGATCAGGTTCACGGCCTGCCTGGCGCCGCTGCGGGACACGACGGGGGTGCGGGTCAACTGCATCTGCCCGGGCCTGGTGGACACGCCGTCCTCGCGCCGGTCGCGGGCCCGGATGACACCGGCCGAGCTCGCGGCGCTGCCCCCGGTGCTGACCCCGGCCGACATCGCCGCGGCGGCGATGACGTTCCTGGCCGACGACAGCCTGGCCGGGCGGATCATGCTGTGCCGCCAGGGAGGTGAGCCGCCCCGGTTGCTGCCGGTCACCGACGGGCAGCAGCCGTAAGCGGAGCGCGGCCTCGATGACGTAGCCGAGGGCGATGAGCTGCTCCTCGCCGCCGGGCGGGCCGATGAGCTGGAGGGAGGCGGGCAGGCCGGCCGGGCCGCCGGGCACCGGCAGGACCAGCGCGGGCAGGCCGGCCAGGTTGGCGGGCATGGTCAGTACGGTGGTGGACATGTGCTCGCCGATCAGCGGCGGCGCGCCGATCAGGGCGGGCAGGGCCAGGACGGGGTGGCGGGCCAGGGCGGCGCTGAACCACTCGCGCAGCTCCTGCCGGACCCGGTTCGCTTCGGCCGCTTCCTCGCTGGTGATCTTGGCTGCCCCCTCCATGTTGCGCCTGATGTCCGGGGTGAGCCGGTCCAGGTGCGCGAGCAGGTGCGCGTTGGCCGGGTAGGCCTCGACGTCGATGGTGACGGAGCCGGCCTGGACGACGGCCTTGAAGTCGAACCCGGGCACGTCGGTGACCTGCAGGCCTGCCAGCGCCGCGTCGATGGCCGCGTCGGTCGCGTTATCCACCTCGACGTCGGGCGGCGTCCGGATGCGCCCGACCCGCGACGGCGGGTCGGCGGAGGCGCCGGCGAAGCCGGGGTCGATCAGCCGCAGGCCGAGCTCCACCGCGGCCACGTCGGCGCCGAGCGGGCCCACCGTGTCCAGGGAGGGAGCCAGCGGGTAGACGCCGTCGAGGGGTACCCGGCCCCAGGTGGTCTTCAGGCCGGCGATCCCGCAGCAGGCCGCCGGGATCCGCACCGAACCGCCGGTATCGGTGCCGAGGGCCACGTCCGCCTCCCCCGTCGCGACCGCCACCGCCGAGCCGCTCGAGGACCCGCCGGGTATCCGCCGGGCGTCCAGCGGGTTCGGCGGGGTGCCCAGCCACGGGTTGATCCCGCTGGCCGACCAGCACAGCTCGGTCAGGCTGGTCTTGCCGACGATCCGCGCCCCGGCTCGCCGGGCCGCCGCCACCACGGGCGCGTCCCGGCCGGCCGGGGCCGCCTGCTCCGCGATCGCCTGGCAGCCGGCCGTCGTAGGCAGGCCCTCGACGTCGATGCAGTCCTTGACGGCCAGGCGCGGCCCGTCGCCGGGCGCGTCCAGCCGCACCACCCAGATGGAGTCCATGGTGGTTAATTGTCACGGAAGCTTTGCCTGGAAGTCACGGCGGCTGCGATGCCCGGATCGGTTGGTATCGCACCGTGTGACCATGAGGGTCGCGATCATCACCGAATCGTTCCCGCCCGACGTCAACGGCGTCGCCCACACCGTCCTGCGCGTCGCCGAGCTCCTCGTCCGTTACGGGCACCACCCGCTGGTCATCGCTCCCCAGCCGGCCCGGAAAAGCGGCCGAACAGGAGGGCTCCCTTTCCTTCCCGGTGGTGCGGGTGCCCGCCGCACCGTTGCCCGGGTACCCGGGCTTCCGGCTGGGGCTGCCCAGCCGGGGAGTCCGGGCCGCGCAGGTGCTGACCATGCGGCTGCCCGACCCGGGCCAGATGTTCGGCCTGCCCGGCGCGCTGGCCCGCCCGCTGGATGGCCACCAAGGGCACCGCCTGGCTGTTCCGGCGGTCCCGGGACCTGGTTCCGGCGCTGGCGGGGCTGGCGGTGCGGGAGTGGCTAGGGCTCGGCGACCAGGACCCCGAGCCGGAAGGCGCTCCCCTGGAGCCCGTCAACCTGAACGCGTTAAGCAGACGTTCAGGAAACTTAGAGCTTTACGAGTGGTTGCCCTTGGCTCGCCTCAAGGTGCGGAACCGATTATCAAAACGTAACGAAAGGACGAAGCCGCACGACGGCAGTGAGTTGAGGGCGAGACCGATGAGCCAGACCTACGACCCGAACTACCCCGGACACGGGCAGGGCTACACGGCCGGACCTGGTTTTCCCGGCGGGGCCGGATACCCCGGCGGATACCAGGGAGCGGGTTTTGCCAGCGAGCCGCCGCCCCCGCCGCGGCGTGGCCACAAGCGCGGCTTGATCATCACCGGCGCGGTCGCGCTGGCCGCGGGGGCCGCCGCGGGCGGGTTGATCGGCAGCATGAACAAGAGCGTGGTGGGCACGGCCACCGCCACCTCGAACACGGTGCTGAGCGCCAGCCAGATTGCGCAGCGGGTCGACCCGGCCCTGGTGGACGTCGTGGCCACCGACGGCGACGAGCAGGCGACCTCGGCCGGCACCGGCATCGTGCTGACCGCCAACGGCGAGATCCTCACCAACAACCACGTGATCCGGGGGGCCACCTCGATCAAGGTCACCGACGTCGGCAACGGGAAGACCTACACCGCGACCATCGTGGGCTACGACGCCAGCGACGACGTGGCCGTGATCCAGCTGAAGAACGCGTCCGGCCTCACCGTCGCCAGCCTGGGCGACTCCTCCTCGGTGCAGACCGGCGACACGGTGACCGCGCTGGGCAACGCGGGCGGCAAGGGCGGCACCCCGTCGGTCGCCGGCGGCTCGGTCACCGCCCTGGGCCAGTCCATCACCGCCTCGGATGAGGGGTCGGGTGTCAGCGAGCAGCTGACCGGGCTGATCGAGACCAACGCGGACATCCAGGCCGGTGACTCGGGCGGCGCGCTGGTCAACGCGCACGGCCAGGTGGTCGGCATGAACACCGCGGCCTCGACCGGCTCCGGCTTCCAGTTCCAGGGCCAGTCCCAGTCCCAGGGCAGCCAGGAGCAGGCTTACGCCATCCCGATCAACTCGGCGCTGACCATCGCCAAGCAGATCGAGGGCGGCAACGCCTCCTCGACGGTCCACATCGGCGCCACCGCCTTCCTCGGCATCGAGACCTCGGGCAGCGACTCCGGCAGCGGCTCGTCCGGCTTCGGCGGCGCTGGCGGCTTCGGCGGCCAGGGCACGGGCTCGAGCACCGGGGTGACCATCGCCGGCGCCCTGTCCGGCTCCCCGGCGGCCGCGGCCGGCCTGACCCAGGGCGACACGATCACCTCGGTCGGCGGCCAGTCGGTCTCCTCGGCCGGCGACATCACCCAGATCCTGGTCAAGTACCACCCGGGCGACAAGATCTCGGTCAGCTGGCAGGACGCGTCCGGCCAGTCGCACACCACGACCGTGACCCTGACCTCCGGCCCGGCCGCCTAGCGGCGGACAGGGGCGGCTATCCCTGCTAGCCGCCCCGGTGCTGGCCAGGACCGCGCACCGGTCCCCCCGTTGGCCAGCACCGCACCCAGTGATCCCCGGCTGCGCCCGGGGATCACTGGTGTCGTCGTCATTTCGGCCGTCCCCTGAGAGGATGGGCCGGGGAGGATGAACCGATGCGCGCAGCCAGACTCCACGCGGTGGGCGACCTGCGGGTCGCGGACGAGCCCGAGCCGGCGGCAGGCCAGCCCGGCATGAGCCTGGTGCGGGTCACCGCGGTCGGCATCTGCGGCTCCGACCTGCACTGGTGGGACGAGGGCGCGATCGGCGACGCCCGGCTGAGCCACCCGCTCGTGCTCGGTCACGAGGGCGCGGGGGTGATCGCCGACGGGCCGCGGCGCGGCGAGCGGGTGGCCATCGACCCGGCCATCCCGGACGAGACCTGCCGGGCCTGCCGGGACGGCTACCGCAACCTGTGCTACCACATCAAGTTCTCCGGCCACGGCGACACCGACGGCATGCTGCGCGAGGTCATGGCCTGGCCCTCGCACCTGCTGCACCCGCTGCCCGACACGGTCTCCGACGCCGACGGCGCCGTGCTCGAGCCGCTCGGGGTGGCGATCCACTCGGTGGACCTGGGCCACCTGCCGCTGGCCGGCACCGCCTCGGTGATCGGCTGCGGTCCGATCGGGTTGCTGCTGATCCAGCTGCTGAAGCTGGCCGGGGCCCGTTCGGTCCTGGCCGTCGAGCCGCTGGCCCACCGTCGGGAAGCGGCCGAACGGGCGGGCGCTGACGTGGTCGCCGACCCCTCCGCGAGCGTCGCCGAGGCGGGCGTGGACGTGGCGTTCGAGGCGGCCGGCAACGACGAGGGCGTCGCGCTGGCCATGGCCTGCGTCCGGCCGGGCGGGCGGGTGGTGCTGGCCGGGATCCCGGGCGACGACGCCATCCGTTTCGGGGCCTCGCTCGCGCGGCGCAAGGGGCTGACGATCGCGATGGTGCGGCGGATGAACGAGGTGTACCCGCGCGCGATCAGCCTGGCCGAGCGCAAGGCGGTGGACCTCGGCTCGGTGGTGACGAGCCGGTCCGGGCTGGGCGAGGTCGCGGCGGCGTTCGGGGCCGCGGCCCGGCGCACCGGGCTCAAGGCGGTCATCGAACCGCAGCGATAGGGTGGGCGGATGCGCTCGGGGTGGCTGGCGGTGGTGCTGGACTGCTGCTGCGTGCTGCTCTTCGTCGTCATCGGGCGGGCCAGCCACACCAAGGGCGAGAGCCTGGCCGGCATCGCCTCGACGGCGTGGCCGTTCCTGACCGGGCTGGCGAGCGGCTGGCTGGCCGCGCGGGCCTGGCGGCACCCGGGCTCGCTGTGGCCGGCCGGGGCGAGCGCCTGGCTCGGCACGGTGGCCCTGGGCATGGTGCTGCGAGTGGTGTCAGGACAGGGGATCGCCGCCTCGTTCGTTCTGGTCGCCTTGATTTTTCTGGGGCTTTTCCTGCTCGGCTGGCGGGCGCTGGCCCGGCTCTGGCTGGCCCGGCTGCGGCCGGCCCGGCTGGCGGCTAGGCGGCGTTAGCCCGCAGCGGCATGCCCACGTCGTAGCCGTCGCCGATCCGCTCGATCTCCGCGAGCTCGTAGCTGGTCAGCACCTCGACCGACAGCTCGTGCAGGCGCCTGGTCTTGGCCGCGCAGCCGTCGGCGAGCAGGGTCACCCCGAAGTCCCGCATGAACGCCGACCGGACCGTGCTTTCCACGCCCAGGTTCGTGACCACCCCGCAGACGACCAGCTCACCGACGCCGAGCCCGCGCAGCAGCGGCTCCAGCGAGGTCCACTGGAAGGCGTCGAAGCGCACCTTGTCGACCACCAGGTCCTCCGGGCCGCAGCCGAGGTCGTCCACCACCTCGGCGTCCCAGAAGCCGGCCGCCAGGCCGTTCACGCCGGCCAGCGCCGGGCTGTTCCTGATGAGCGCCGCGCCCTCGTCGGCGCGGCCCGGCCGGTACACGTGCCGGGTGAACACCACCGGGAGGGCGGCCCGGCGGGCCTGGCGGACCGCGACGGCCGCGTTGCGGACGGCCTCCTGGGCGCCGTCGAGGCCCAGGCCGATGCGGGGGAACGAGCCGTCGGGGTGGCAGAAGCCGTTCTGCATGTCCACGACGAGCAGTGCCCTGGTTGTCATCAGCCCACCTCCACGTTATTTACGGTAACTGGGGAGGTGCCTGGTGTGAACAGCCCGGCCTCCGGCGAGTCGGAAACCCACCTGGCCGCAACCGCAACCGCAGGCGCAGGCGCAACCGCAACCGCAGGTGCAGCCGCAGCCGCAGGCGCAGGTGCAGCCGCAGCCGCAGGCGCAGGTGCAGCCGCAGGCGCAGGCGCATGAAACCTGGAATTCAGCGCGTTCTGGCGCGGTGGATTCCCTGGTTCACGGCGTCCGCGATTTGGGTCTTCGGGTTAGCGGGGTGGTTTCGGTGGGGGGGTTGTGGGAGGATGCCCGTGTATGCGCGTACATGAAGTTATGTGCATATTGAAGGGATTTCTCCTGGTGCGGGACAAGCCGAGTGTGTACGAGGTGGCGCGGCACGCCGGGGTGTCGACGGCCACGGTGTCGCGGGTGCTGACCGGGCACGAGCGCGTCCTGCCCGGGACCAGGGACAAGGTGCTCACCGCGGTCACCGAGCTGGGTTACGTGCCGAGCGGCGCGGCCCGGGACCTGGCCGCGCGCCGGACCGGCGTGCTCGGGCTGTGCTTCCCCGACCTGGACCAGGACGAGGGCGACGCGGCCTACTGGTACGACGAGGTGATCCGGGGCATGGAGCGGGCCGCGCGGCGCAGCGGCTACGCGGTGCTCATCGCGGCCAGTCACCACCGCGACGACAGCGGCCTGGTGCTGAGCATCGCGGGGCGGTGCGACGGGCTCGTGGTCCTGGCCCGCACGGCCCCGCCGGCGATGATCGAGCACGTGGCGACGCGGATCCCGGTCGTGCTGCTGGCCACCGGCGAGGGCCCGGCCCAGGACCGGGACCGGCCGGACCGGGCCATCGACAACCTCTCCGTGGCCAACGAGAGCGGGGCCTGCGAGGTGACCGCGCACCTGACGGACATGCACGGCTACCGCGACGTCTGCTTCATCGCGGGCCCGCCCGACTCCCCGGACTCGGCGCGGCGGCTGGACGGGTTCCGGCGGGCCACCGCCGGGCTCGACCAGGCGCCCGTCCACCACGGCGACTTCACCACCGCGGGCGGCCGTCGGATCGCCGAGCGGATCCTCGCCGACGGGCGCGTGCCGCGGGCCGTGGTGTGCGCCAACGACCAGACGGCGATCGGAGTCATGGCGGCGTTTGCGCAGGCCCGGCTCAGCGTGCCCGGCGACGTGGCCGTCACCGGGTTCGACGGCATCCGGCTGGGACGGCACCTGCAGCCCAGCCTCACCACCGTGGTGCAGCCGATGACGGCGCTCGGCGACACGGCGGTGGCGATGCTCAACGACCGCATCGGCGGCGCCGAGCTGCCCCCGCGGACGGTGGAACTGCCGGTCCGCCTCGAGCTCAGGGGCAGCTGCGGCTGTTCCCAGTAGGTCTCAAGTCATGCCAGGGAGGTATCTGATGCGCGGAATCCGGAGATACGGGTGGCTCTTCGCCTTGGTGTTCGTGGTCGCGCTGGCGGCCCCGCTGGCCGCGGGGACGGCCCGGGCCGCCACCGGGACCGGGGCTCCGGTCGCGGGATACGGCGGGCTGAGCGCGGCCCAGCGGGCCAGCCTGCTGGGCATCGCGCGGGACACCTGGAAGTTCTACGGCGCGGACGTGGACCAGGCGACGAACCTGCCGATGGACAACCTCACGTTCGCCGGGGGCTCGGCCACGCCCACCAGTTACGGTCATTACACCTCGGCGGCCAACATCGGGGTGTACCTGTGGGCCGTGGTCTCGGCCCGGGACCTCGGCCTGATCAGCGAGTCGCGGGCCCGGACCGAGCTCGCCGCCACGCTCGCCGAGGTGTCGCACCTCAAGCGGTACGACGGCTTCCTGTACCAGTGGTACGACACCACCAACGGCGCCGTGCTGACCAATCCCGGCCAGGGCGACTGCACCGAGACGACCCCGGCGTTCGACAACTGCTTCTTCGTCTCCAACGTGGACAACGGCTGGTACGCCTCGGGCCTGATCGTGGTCCGGCAGGCCATGCCGTCGCTGGCCGGCCAGGTGAACCGGCTGATGGCGCCGATGAACTTCGGGATCTTCTACGACAACCGGGCCGAGACGCACTGCAACGTCAACCCGGCCATCACCGGGAACCAGCCGACCGGCCAGATGTACGGCGGTTACTACGCCGGGCTGCCGCCGACGGCGGGCGACAACTGGACGCACTATTACCACAACGGCGCGTTGTACAGCGACCCGCGGATCTCCGCCTACATCGGCATGGGCCTGCGCCAGATGCCGGGCAACGTGTGGTGGCGCAGCTGGCGGGAACTGCCGCCGCCGGCCCCGTTCGCCGACTGCCAGGCCACCGATCCGGACTTCTCCTGGCAGGGGCAGTGGCCGATGGCCGGCTCCTGGCAGACCTACACCGACCCGCAGTCCGGTCAGCAGTTCCCGGTCTGGGAGGGGCACTACACCTACCCGGGTTCTTCACTCACGTTCATCCCGACCTACTCGGGCGGGATGTTCGAGGGGCTGATGCCGAACGAGATCGTGCCGGAGACGTCGTGGGGAACGCGCAGCTTCGGGCTCGCCGACGCCCGCACCGCGCAGGTGCAGATCAAGTACGCGACGCAGCAACTGGGGTACCCGGTCTGGGGCATGTCCCCGTCGAGCACGGCCGACGACACCGGTGACTACAGCGCTTACGGCGTCGAGGGGCTGAAGTTCCCGTACTACGGTGTGGGCGCGAACGCGAGCCACCCGAACGAGGGGCTGTCGCAGGATCACGGTGGCGCCGCCGAGACGGTGGTCACACCGCACGCGTCCTTCCTCGCTCTGGACGTGGCGCCGCAGCAGGCCTTCGCCAACATCACCGCGCTGCGGGCGCATTTCCCCGGGGTGTACGGCGCGGACGGGTTCTTCGACGCGGTCAACCCGGTCACCGGGGCGGTCGGACACCGTGACCTGGTGCTCGACCAGTCGATGATCATGGCGGCGCTGGACAACGCGCTGCGCGACCGCGCGCTGCAGCGCGATTTCGCGCGCGACCCGGTGTCCTGGGCCGCGCACACCTACCTGTCGATGGAGACGATGTCACTGGGGGGCTGACGTGTCCTTGCTCCGAACCTTCGGGTGCGCTGAGGGTTCGCTCCGGTTTTGAACCTCCCGGGCCCGCGCCACGTGAGAATTTACGGACGGGTCGCGGCTAGGCGTCCCGCGTAAGGGACGGGGACTGTGATGAAGCGCGAGCTTCAACCGGGGGATCCCGAGCTGATCGGGCCGTACCGCCTGCGCGGGCGGCTCGGCGCCGGCGGCATGGGGCGGGTGTACCTGGGCCTGACTCCGGGCGGCCGGGCGGCGGCGATCAAGGTGATCCACGCCGGGCTGGCCCAGGACCCGGAGTTCCGGGAGCGCTTCCGGCGGGAGGTCGCGGTCGCGCGCACGGTGAGCGGCCTGTACACCGCCCCGGTGCTCGACGCCGACACCGACGGTCCTGAGCCCTGGCTGGCCACGGCGTACGTGCCGGGGCCCTCGCTGGCGGACGCGGTGAGCCGGCGCGGGCCGCTGCCCGCCGCGTCGGTGCTGATGCTGGCGGCGGGGCTGGCCGAGGCGCTCTCGGCGATCCACGGCGCGGGCGTGGTGCACCGCGACCTCAAGCCGGCCAACGTCCTGCTGGCCGACGACGGCCCCCGGCTGATCGACTTCGGCATCTCCCGGTCCGCCGGGGCCAGCGCCCTGACCCAGGCTGGCCTGGTGGTCGGCTCCCCCGGGTTCATGTCCCCGGAGCAGGCCGAGGGCCGCGAGGCCGGGCCGCCCAGCGACATCTTCAGCCTCGGCGCGGTGCTGGCGTACGCCGCCACGGGACGGGGGCCGTTCGGTTCCGGGTCGACGCCCGCGCAGGTGTACCGCGTGGTGCACGACGCGCCCGAGCTCGGCCAGGTGCCGTCCGGGGTCCGGCCACTGATCGAGCGCTGCCTGGCCAAGGACCCGGCCGGCCGCCCCACCGCCGCGGACCTGCTGGCCGGGGCGGCCTACCCGGTCACCGACTGGCTGCCGGAGCCGGGGACGCGAACGTTCCGCGCCGGCCGGGCACCGGCGCCGCTGACCGGGACGATGACCGACCTGGCCGCGTCCGCGGTCGCCGCGACCCGTGTGGGCGAGGCCGGTAGCGGCGGCGGGCCGGGCGTTGGCGGGACCGGTAGCGGCGGCGGGGCCGGGCGGCCGCCCCGGCGAGCCCGCTGGCGGCCGCTGGCCGCGGCGGCGGTCCTGGCCGTCCTGGTCGGGGGCGGGAGCGGGGCCGCTTTCGCGCTGACCGGCGCCTCGGCCCATGCGGTGCCCAGCCCGGCGACTTCGCCGGGCCTGACCACGTCGTCGCCGGGCGCCACTGCCCCGGCGTCCGGACCGGGGGCTTCCTCATCGGCAGCCGGCGGCGGTACCTACTAGCGGGTTGATGCTCCATCGACCCGCCTCGGCTCAGGCCAGGGTTCAGGGGCTGCCGGTGCCGTAGGGGCGGGTGAGGAGCTCGAGGAGGTGGCCGTCGGGGTCCTGGAAGTAGACGCCCCGGCCGCCGTCCCGGTGGTTGATCACGCCCGGCTGGCGGCGGCCGGGGTCGGCCCAGTACGGCAGGTCGCGCTCGCGGATCCGGCCGAACGCGGCGTCGAATTCCTCCTCCCCGACCAGGAACGCGTAGTGCTGGGCGGTGATCTCGCGGGTGGTCTCGGCGAAATCCAGGGACACGCCGTTGTCGGCCTGGACGACGTGGAAATGCCCGAAGCGGGTGGCCGGGGGCAGGCCGAGGATGCCGGTCAGGAACGCCGCCGACCGCACCTGGTCACGGCACGAGACGATGGTGTGGTTCAGTTGCACGCTCATAACGTGATCCTGCCCGCTTTGCGGCATTCCGCTTCCGGTAATGGCCCGGCCGGCGGAATCAGTCGGCCGGGGGCTGCAGGACGCAGAACTCGTTGCCGTCCGGGTCGGCCAGGATGTGCCACAGCCAGCCGTCCTCGGCGACGGGCTCGCGGGTCAGCAGCGTGGCCCCGAGGCCGAGGACCCGCCTGACCTCGGCGTCGAGATCGGGCGTGCGCAGGTCCAGGTGCAGCCGGTTCTTCTCGCCCTTGACGTCGGGCACCCGCTGCAGCAGCAGGTCGATGCCGGTGCCGCTCTCCGGCGTCAGGCCGCGGTAGGTCCCGGGGCCGGCCGACCGGGCCGTATAGCCGAGCACGGCGGTCCAGAACTGAGCCGAACGATCCAGGTCAGAGCAGTCGATGACGACGAGCACTTCGCCGTTCGGGTAGGGCTGCGGCATGTCGCCTCCAGGCCGCTGTGGTTTCGTCGCGTACCGTATAGTGCGCTGACCAGGGCCAGCCTCGACCCTATCCCGCTATGATCCGAACGGGTCCCTGTGTGGCGGATCGTATTATCTAGTATTCCGACTTGGATAGACGAGAGGGAGATCTCTTCATGCTGCTGCCCCGGCTCGATCATGGCGTTGTGGCCGTCGAATCCCCCGGCCGCGGGCCTGGGTACTGGTCGGGAGCGCCGAGCGCGGTCGCGGGCGACGACGGGATCTACCTCGCCTACCGGCTCCGGCGCCCGATCGGCCAGGGCCGCGGCTACGCGGTGGCGGTGGCGCACTCGCCGGACGGCGAGCGGTTCGAGACGCTGCTGACCATCGGCAAGGAAGAGATGTCGACCGAGTCGCTGGAGCGGCCCGCGCTGGTCCGCACGCCGGAGGGACGCTGGCGGCTGTACCTGAGCTGCGCGACCACGGGCACCAAGCACTGGCGGGTGGAGGTGACCGAGGCCGCTCACCCGGCCGAGTTCGACACCACGGTGCGGCAGACCGTGCTGCCCGGCGACGCCAAGACCGGCGTGAAGGACCCCGTCATCGTCCACCACGACGGCCAGTGGCACCTGTGGGCGTCCTGTCATCCCCTGGACGACCCGGAGCAGACCGACCAGATGACCACCGAGTACGCGACCAGCACCGACGGCCTGACCTGGACCTGGCATGGCACCGCGCTGAGCGGGACGCCGGGTCAGTGGGATTCCCGGGGCGCGCGGGTCAGCGCGGTGTGCTTCGACGCGGGCACGGTCACGGCCTACTACGACGGCCGGGCCAGTGCCGCGGAGAACTACGAGGAGCGGACCGGGGTGGCCACCGGCTCGGACGCGGCCGCGCTGACCGCGGTCGGCGACCAGCCGCTCGCCCGCTCGCCCTACCACGGCGGCGGCCTGCGCTACCTGGACATCGTGCCGCTGCCGGACGGACGGCACCGGCTCTACTACGAGATGACCAGGTCCGACGACTCGCACGCCCTGTTCACGGAACTGCGCTAGGCGCCTGCGGCCGCTGGTCCGGCCGGCCGTTCCTGGCCTGTCCCTGCCCGGTCGGCCGGCCGCCGACCATGCCGCCCGAACGCTCCCGCGGCAGGATCCAGTCGCGGAAGCTCTCGCCCAGGACTTCCTCGAGCTTGGCGATATCGGCCTCGAACCGCGGGATCAGTTCCTGGCGCTGCTCCCAGCTCAGCGGCTGGCGCTCGCGGCTGTGCCGCTGCAGGTACCGCTCGAGCGGGCCGGTCAGGGTGGCCGCGGTCAGCCCGGGGATCCGCGTGCCGATCGCGCTGCCCGCCCGTTGCGCCAGCGAGACCGCGCGATGTCCCAGCGTCGGCTCCGGGTGGGACGTGACGTTCTGCTTCGGTATCTCGGTCAGCACGCCCGTCGGCACGCCGAGGAACTCGCAGATCCGGTCCAGGGTCTGGGCGGGCTCATCGACCAGCAGCCGGTAGCGGATGACCAGGACCTGCTCGCGCGGGAACAGGGTGAACAGGTACTCGAGCTGCTCGCCGTACCGGCCGAGCCCGGTGTAGTGCCAGAAGCTGGCCCAGCCGGCCGCGATCCGGCGTTCCTCCTCGCCGCAGGCGCGGACGAAGTCGCCGACGGGCTCCAGGCCCGCGGACCACAGGTGGGTCCAGTTGGAGTGGGCCCGCTCGACCGGATCCCGCACCACCACGATCAGCTTGGCGCCGGGCAGCGTCGCGCGGATCCGGCGCATCGCGGCCCGGTCGTACAGGTACAGCGGCGTGGACTCACCGCGCAGGGTCCCGGGCGGCGCCGCGTCGAACAGCGCCTCGTAGTCCTCCCCGCGCCAGATGTGCTCCCGGTAGGTCAGCGCGTCGCCCGGGCCGCCCTTGGTGGGCGGCGGCCGCCCGTCGGTGAGGAAGTACTTCGGCTCCTTCACCGGCGATGTGTAGAGCCCGGGATGCCGGGCCAGCGCGGCGTGCAGCGCGGTGGTGCCGGCCTTGGGAGCACCTATCACCAGGAAGTCGGGCATGGACACGGTGCCTCCACGGAAGACTCCTGAACATAACTATTTCGGTTATATTAGTTGTAAATTACCGTACAGCGTATTCGTACCCAGGTAGAAGGCTTCAATCACGTCCTGGCCGGTCCCGGTTAGCGGCGAGGAGGAACGGGACGGCGGCGAGCAGGCACAGGCCGCAGAGCAGGCCCGCCACGAGGTACGGAGCCCGCAGCCCGGCGGCGTGCGCGACGAACCCGCCGGCCAGCGCGCCCAGCGGCATGAGGCCCCAGCCGAGCATCCGGTAGGCGCTGTTGACGCGGCCGAGCAGGTGGGCGGGCACGGCCTGCTGGCGCAGGCTGACCGTGACGACGTTCCACATGGTCACGGCGAACCCCTGCCCGGCCAGCATCAGCGCGGCCACGGCCGGGTCCGGGGCGAGGCCGAGGCCGGCGAAGACGGCCGCGTCGACCGCGCCCGCGATGATCAGCGAGGGCAGCATGCCCAGCCGGGCGGTCACCGCCGGGCTCACCAGGCCGCCGAGCACGCTGCCGACCGCGGTCACGGCCAGCAGCAGCCCGTAGCCGCGGGTCCCGACGTGCAGCGTCTGGGTGGCGAGCAGCACCAGGACGGCCTGGCCCATCTGGTTGGCGAAGTTGAAGACGCCGAGCAGGACGGCGACCACGCGCAGCAGGCGGTGCCGGAACAGCCAGCGCAGCCCCTCGGCGATCTGGGCGCGGATCGGGGTCCTCGGCTGGCCCGGCTCCGGGCCGCCGGCCGGACCGGTCCGGGGGAGCCTGGCCAGCAGCGCCGCCGATCCGGCGAACGAGAACGGCGTCCAGGCCGAACGGCAGCGCCGCGGCCACCGCGAACAGCAGGCTGCCGGCCGGCGGCCCGAGGAACGTCTCCCCCACGGTCAGGCTGATCTCCTGGCTGCCGTTGGCCCGGGCCAGGAGCGCGGGCGGCACCAGGGCCGGCAGGACCGCCTGGGCGGCGTTGCTGAAGATGACCTCGGCGCTGCCGAGCAGCAGGCCCGCCAGGCCGAGGACCGCGATGTTCGCGACCCGGAAGACGACCGCGATGGCCACGGCCGCCACGACGGCGCCCTGGACCGCCTGGGCCCGCCACATGAGCGTGGCCCGGTCGTGGCGGTCGACCAGGGCCCCGGCCGGCAGCGAGAGCAGCATCCACGGCAGGTAGCTGGCCGCGGTGACGACCGCGACCAGCCGCGGGTCCCGGGTGATGGTGACGGCGAGCAGCGGCAGCGCGGCCGCGAAGGCGCCATCGCCGGTGCTGCTGATCGCGTTGGCCCACCATAGCCGCCGGTAGTGCGCCCCGAGGCGGGGCCGGCGGGTGCCGCTTACTGTCTCCGTCATGCCGCCAGGCTGGCCAGCGCGGACCGGGACCGGCTACGTTTTAGCCAGGCGCTAAATCCTCGCGCGTACGAGCAGAGCCGGGCAGGGTGAGAAGCATGCTGCTGGTACTCGAGCTGGACGTGACCGACCTGGCCGCGACCAGGTTCGCCATCTCAGCGCTGAGCGAGACGGTACGCGCCGTCCAGCTGCTGGCCAGCCCGGACATGCCCGCGGTGAACGCACCCTGGGTGCGATGGGCGCGCCGTGAGCTCGGCTGGCGGCCGCTGCGGCTCCCCCGGCTGTGGCCGCTCATCGTCAACGACCTGACCGTTCACCCGGAGTTCCTGGTCCCGGCGCCCGCGGTGAGGACGCCGGAGTTCGAGGCCGAGCTGGCCCGGCTGCGCGCTACCCCGGCCCCGGCGGTCCGGGCGAGCCTGCGCCGCGTGTGGGAGGGGCACCCGTGGCCGGACAGCGCACGGGAACTGGACGCGCGGCCGCGGGAATCGCTGGCCGAGATCGCGGACGAGATCCGCGTGTGCCACGACCGGCTTGTCGCGCCGCACTGGGAGCGGATCCGCCCTGTGCTCGAGGCCGACATCGCGTACCGGGCCGGCCTGCTGGCCGGCGGCGGGGCCCGGTCGCTGTTCAGCGACCTCCATCCCGACCTGCGCTGGTCCGGCGGCACGCTGACGCTGACCGACAGCGAGCCCGGGCCGCCGGCGCCCAAGATCATGCTGGGTCCCGACGGGGTCGTGCTCATGCCGAGCATCTTCAACTGGCCGGAGGTGTCGGTAAGCCGGGCGACCAGCACCCAGACCACCATGCTGTACCCGGCGCGCGGCGCCGCCACGGTCTGGGAGGGCCCGGACGGCCGGGCGTGGCCGGGCGGCGGGGGCGAGGAAGCGGCGCAGGCCCTGCTCGGCGCGCCGCGCGTGCGGCTGCTGACCACGCTGCGCTCCCCCGCGACCACCACGGCCCTGGCCCGCCGTCTCGGCGTCACGCCGAGCGCGGTCTCCCAGCACCTGGCCGTGCTGCACCGGGGCGGCCTGGTGAGCAAGCGGCGCAGCGGGCGGGCGGTGCTCTACCAGAGCACCGCGCTCGGGCTCGCCCTGCTCGAGGGCGGCTCGGCCGCGGCGAGCGCCTCGTGAAGGCGGTGGTCTACGCCGGGTACGGGGCCACTCCGGAGCTGGCCGAGGTTCCCGCGCCGGCCTGCCCGGCCGACGGGGTCGTCATCACGGTGGGCGCGACCGGCGTGTGCCGGTCGGACTGGCACGCCTGGATGGGCCACGACCCGGTCGTGCTGCCGCACATCGGCGGGCACGAGTTCGCCGGCGTGGTCGCCGCGGCCGGTCCCGAGGTGACCCGGTGGCGCCCCGGCGACCGGGTGACGGTGCCGTTCGCGTGCGGCTGCGGCCGGTGCGGATTCTGCCTGGCCGGCGAGGCCCAGGTGTGCCCGCAGCAGACCCAGCCGGGGTTCACCGGGCCGGGCTCCTTCGCCGAGCTCGTCGCGGTGCACGCGGCGGACGCGAACCTGGTCGCGCTGCCCGCCGACGTCAGCTTCGTCACCGCGGCCTGCCTGGGCTGCCGGTTCGCCACCGCGTTCCGCGCGGTCACCGCGCACGGCCGGGTGCGGCCCGGGGACTGGCTGGCCGTGCACGGCTGCGGCGGGGTCGGCCTGTCCGCGGTGATGATCGGCGCGGCCCTCGGCGCGCGCGTGGTGGCCGTGGACGTCTCCCCCGCCGCCCGGGAACGGGCTCGTGAGCTCGGCGCGGAGGCCGCCATCGACGCGGGTCGCGCCGCCGGCGGCGACGGTGTCGCGGCCGTGGTCGCGGAGATCACCGGCGGCGGGGCGCACGTCTCCGTCGACGCGCTCGGCTCGCCTGTGGTGGCCGCCGACTCGGTGCGCTGCCTGCGCCGCCGCGGCCGGCACGTCCAGGTCGGCCTGCTGCCGGGCGGTCCCGTGCCGCTGCCGATGGACCTGGTCATCGGGCGCGAGCTCGAGATCTACGGCTCGCACGGCATGGCCGCCCGCGACTACCCGGCGATGATGGCGATGGTCGCGGACGGCACGCTGCGGCCGGCCTTGCTGACCGGGGACGTGATCGGTCTCGCGGGCGTGGGCCCGGCCCTGGCCGCGATGGACGGCCCCGGACCGGCCGGGACCGCGGCCGGGATGACGGTGGTCCGCCTCACGGACTGACCGGCGGCCGGGCACCTCGGCTCCTCGATGTCCTGCGGTTGCCTTAAACACAACCGCAGGCGGGTAGGCAGGCGGACGGAAGGTACCCAACGAAGGGATCATCGATGGCAGACAACATCTACTCGATCAGCGAGATCGTCGGCTCGTCCACGGAGAGCATCGACGACGCGATCAGGGGCGCCGTCGCGCGTGCCTCGAGGACCCTGCACAACCTGGACTGGTTCGAGGTCACCGACACGCGCGGGCGGATCGAGGAGGACGGCCGGCTGCGCTTCCAGGTCACGCTGAAGGTCGGCTTCCGGCTGGACGAGCCGACCGCCTGACCAGCCGGGCCTGACCAGCCGGGCCTGGCAAGATAGGCGGCATGCCCCGTAGCGCGCCCCGGCACGACCGCGACGCCGGCGGCCCGGCCGGCCTGCTGGCCGCCAAGGCGGCCCTGCGCCAGGAGGTGTGGACCGCGATGCGCGCGGCCAAGGTGGCCCGGTTCCCCGGCGCCGCCGGGCGCATCCCGAACTTCACCGGGGCCGAGGCGGCCGCGGAACGGCTGCGCGGCCTGCCGGCCTGGCAGGCCGCGCGCACCGTGAAGTCCAACCCGGACTCGGCTCAGTGGCCGGTACGCCAGCGCGCGCTCGAGGACGGCAAGACGGTGTACATGGCGGTGCCCCGGCTGGCCGAACCCGAGCCGTTCTTCGCCCTCGACCCGGCCCATTTGAGCGAGCCGCCGCGCAAGGCCGCTTCGATCAGCGGCGCGACCCGGTTGGCGCGCCGGGTCACGCTGGCCGAGGTGTCCCCGGTCGACCTGGTGGTGATGGGCTGCGTCGCGGCCGCGGCGGACGGCGCCCGGCTGGGCAAGGGCGGCGGGTTCGCCGACCTGGAGTTCGCACTGGCCACCGCGGCCGGCCTGATCGGCCCGGATACGGTCTGCGTCACCACCGTGCACGAACTCCAGGTCGCCGCGGCCGGGACGATCCCGACGGCCGGCCACGACGTGCCGCTGGACTTCATCGTCACGCCGGACCGGGTGATCGACTGCCGCCGCGCCGGGCCGCGCCCGGCGGCCGGCCTCGACTGGGACGACCTGACCGAGGAGAAGATCGCCGCCATCCCGCTGCTAGCGGCTCAGCGCCCGTCCGATCGGCGGAGGGAAGCCCAGAAATCCAGGTAGCTGCGGTGCAGCCAGTCGTCGACCCAGCGCCGGTCCGGCCCGTCGGGGACGGCGGCGCTGTCCGCTAGCTCCTCCAGCCGGGCCTCGGCCTCGCCGACCGCGGCCAGGACCTCGGCCAGCGGCCGCTCGCCGCGGCGGATCGAGCGCAGGTACTCCCGGTGCGGCTCGGGCACGGGCAGCGTGATGCGCCCGGTGGTGAGCAGCTCGATGCCCTGCAGGCCGAGCCGCAGGGCGTGCATGGCGTACTTGGTGTCGTACCCGTGGACCGCCACCAGCTCGGGCCGGTTGGTGTGCGCACCCGCCTGCCCGGTCATCGCGGCCTTCTGGCCCTGCAGGTAACCGAGGTAGCGGGCCGCGGCCAGCCGGGAGACGAAGCGGTGCGCGTTGGCGGCGAGCTCGGCGCCGGCCCCGGTGCGGAACACGACCTCCTCGTCGGGCACGAACAGGACCAGCAGCACGGTCGGGTTCCCGGCCAGGGCCAGCCGCGCCCACTTGCGCGCGGAGTAGATGATGACATCGAGGTCCCCGGCGCCGGACCGGTTAGCCAGGCCGCCCGGGCGGTCCCAGGCGGTGTGCCGCTCGTACTGCTCGAACCGCACCGAGGGACGCTCGCCGCGGATGCCGTTCGGCACCCGGGCCAGCCCGGTGACGAACTGCGGCGGCTCCAGGCACAGCCCCATCTCGTCCCGGTCATCGGTCCCGCCGACGGCAGTGCCGTGCACGCCGGAGCCGACCTGGACGCGCAGGATCAGGCCGGCCTCGGCGATCCGGCGCGCCTGCTCCGAGGCGTGCGGGTGCGCGAAGCCGGCCGGCAGGGCGGTGGCGCCGGTGTTCGGGCCCGGCGCGGGCAGGCGGACGGTCACGGCCCCTTTTGTACCGAACGAGGTCGGTTCACGCCATCCGATTACGCTCTTTGCTGGCCGGCCAGCGTGGCACCGAGCCGGGCGTACAGCTCGGGACGGCGATCGGCCAGCAGGTCGTTGCGCTCGGAAACTCGTTTGTTCCTGGCTCTGGGCAGGTCGCAGTCGGCGGTGAGCAGCGCCGGCCGGTCGGCGAGCACCGGCCCGGCCAGCATGTTGCCGTCCGGGCTGGCGATGAGCGAGCCGCTGATCCAGGACACGCCGCGCTCGGTGCCGCACCGGTCGGCCACCGCGACGAACACGCCGTTGGCGGCCGCCGTGGCCTGCGCCTTGACCACCTCGGCGGGCCGCTCCCCCTCGTGCCAGGTGTAGCCCGGCCAGTTCACCGGAGCCGCGATCAGGTCGGCGCCGTCCAGGGCGGCCAGCCGGGTCCACTCCGGGAACTCCAGGTCGTAGCAGACCATCACGCCCACCCGGCCGACCCCGGTTTCTATGACCGCAGGAGCGTCGTCGCCGGGGGTGAAGACGAGTTTCTCCGTGTCCCACAGGTGCGCCTTGCGGTAGACGGCGCGGGTACCGGACGCGTCGACCAGGGCGGCGCTGTTGTACAGGCGGCCGTCGCCGCCGAGCTCGCAGAAGCCGCCGACGATCACCAGGCCGTGCCGGGCGGCCAGGGCCTGCCACTGGCGCAGGGTGGGGTTGCCGTCCGCGGGCGCGGCCAGCCCGCGGGCCTCGGCGGCCGGGTCCTCGGGGGCGAAGACGTAGCCGGAGTCGCTCAGTTCCGGCAGCACGACGAGCCGCGCGCCCGCGGCGGCCGCCTCGGCGACCGCGTCGGCGGCGGCCTTGCGGTTGGCGTCTGGCTCGGCGACGGCGATCGCGAGCTGGGCGACCGCGATCTTGGTGGGGTCCACTATGCGCACTCCGTTCCCCGGGATAGGACTATGGAGACAGCATCCCCCATGAGCAGCTGAGGAAGAAGAGGCGGACGGTGACAGGACGCGCGGATGTCGTGGTGGTCGGCGGCGGGCACAACGGGCTGGTGGCGGCGGCCTACCTGGCCCGGGCCGGACTGACCACGGTGGTGTGCGAGCGCCGTGGTGTCACCGGCGGGGCGGCGGTGAGCGAGCACCCGTTCGGTCCGGACTACACCGTGACCTCGCTGTCCTACGTGGTCTCGCTGCTGCCGCCCGACCTGGTCCGCGACCTGCGCCTGGAACAGCACGGATACCACGTGTACCCGCAGGGTCCCTACTTCGCGCCCCGCGCCGACGGCCGCGCCCTGCGGCTGCCGCGCGACCCGGCGCAGCGGCACGCCGAGATCGCGAAGTTCTCCGCCGCGGACGCCGACGCCTACCCCCGGTACGAGGCGCACCTGGCCGCCATCGGCAAGGTGCTCGGCCCGCTGCTGGAGCAGATCCCGCCGAAGCTCGGGTCGCGGCGGCCGCAGGACCTGGTCCGCCAGGCCCGGCTGCTGGGCAGCCTGCGCGGCCTCGACGAGCGCGGCGCGGTCGACGTGACCCGGCTGCTCACCGGGAGCATCGCCGACCTGATCGAGGAGTACTTCGGCAGCGACGCGATGCTCGGCCTGCTGTCGGTGTCCGGGGTGATCGGCACCTGGGCCGGGCCGCGGTCGGCCGGGACCGCCTACGTGATGCTGCATCACCACATCGGCGAGACCGACGGGGCGGCCGGGGCCTGGGGTTTCCCGCGCGGCGGCATGGGCGGGGTGTCGAACGCGCTGGCCCGGGCGGCCCGGATGTTCGGCGCGCAGATCAGGACCGACGCCGAGGTGGCGCAGATCCGGACCTCGGGCGGCCGGGTTACCGGGGTCACGCTGGCCAGCGGGGAGGCGATCGACGCGCCGCTGGTCGTCACCACGGCGCACCCGCAGATCTCGTTCCTGCGGCTGCTCGACCCCAAGGAGCTGCCCGACGGGTTCGTCGCCGACATCCGCGGCTGGCGCAGCCGCAGCGGCACCGTCAAGATCAACCTGGCGCTGAACCGGCTGCCGGTGTTCACCAGCCACCCGGAGCCCGACCCGCAGGTCTACGGCGGCACGATCGTGCTGGCCGAGTCGCTCGACGACATCGAGAACGCGTTCCAGCAGGCCGTCGCGGGCCAGCCGGCCGAGCTGCCGTTCGCCGACATCTGCATCCCCAGCGTGTTCGACGACTCGCTGGCCCCGGCCGGAAGGCATGTCATGTCGATGTTCACCCAGTGGGTGCCCAGCGGCTACGCCGACAAGCCGCACGAGGCGGAGCTCGAGGCCTACGCCGACCGGGTGCTGGCCCGGATGGAGCGGATAGCGCCCGGATTCACGTCCTCGGTGCTGCACCGGCAGGTGATCGGGCCGCACACCATGCAGGAGGAGTACGGCCTGGTCGGCGGCAACATCTTCCACGGCGAGCTGTCGCTCGGGCAGATGTTCCACGCTCGGCCCGCGGCGGGCTACGCCGACCTGCGGACGCCGGTCCGGGGCCTGTACCAGGCGGGTTCGGCGACCCACGGCGGCGGCGGCGTCACCGGCATCCCCGGCCGCAACGTGGTCCGGCAGATCCTGGCCGACCGGCGTGCCGAGCGCTGGCGCCGCCGGGTCCGCGCCGATGGCCTGGCCCGGACCCGCAGCCGGGGCTGAGCGGGTTCAGCTGTCGCGACCGGCCCGTCCGTCCGTCGCGGCGCCGTCGGCGGGCCGCCAGGATGTGCCCGTCTCCCGTTCGAACGCGGGACGCGTCGGCGCCGTGTCGTAGAAGATGTGCAGCGCCGTGATCAGGCCTTCTTCGTCGAGTTCGAGCATGTCTACGCATTCGAAGTCGGCCGCCGCGCCCGAGGGCAGGGTCCAGTTGAACTGGAACCAGATACTGGCCAGGGGGCCGTCCTGGGTGACGCCGCGCAGGTGAAGCTCTGACCGCCCGGTGTCGGCGAGCAGCCTCGGGTAGAACTCGGTGGCCGGCAGCGGCCCGTACAGCGGGGAGCGGACGGTCGCGCCCGGGCGGAACAGCGAGAGTATGGCCGGCAGGTCGCCGCGCTCGATGGCCGAGAGGTAGTCCGAGGCCAGCGTCCGCGCGGTCATGGACGTTCCGCGATGAGGACGGCCAGGCCGTCGAGGATGCGGTCGAGCCCGAACTTCCTCGCGTTGTCCGCCAGGGCCCCGGGCGGGCCGTTCAGCGCCTGGCTCAGCTCGGGGAACAGCTCGGCGTGGTCGCGGATCTGCCCGGCCAGCTCGCCGTCCCCTGACCACGGCTGGGTTCCGGCGGTGGCCATCGAATGCGTGTTCCGGACGTGCCCGAACAGGAGGAACACGGCGGCCAGCCGCTCGTCGCCGGTGAGACCGGTCCCGGCTAGCGCGGCCACCGCGCTCTCGACCCAGCCGGCTTCACGCGGGCCCATGGCGCGGCTTCCGACGGTGACGGCGGGGATCCAGGGATGCCGCCGCCAGACGTCGGTGAGCTGCCCGACGAATGCCTCCAGCCGGGGCCGCCAGCCACCGGGAACGCCGCTCAGGTCGGGCGGTTCCGCCACCGCCGTGTCGATCATGACGCTGAGCAGTTCGGCCTTGCCCCGGACGTGGCGGTACAGCGACATCTTAGTGAAGCCCAGATCGGCGGCGACGCGCTGCATGGAAACCGCGTCGATGCCGTCGGTGTCCGCGATGTCGATGGCCGCCTGGGCGATCCCGGACAGCGTCAGCGCGACACGCGGCTTCTGCTCCTGCTGCTGGCGGAGGTCCCACAGATTTTTCATTTCAGCCTCTTGTCAACCCCTACTCGACGTGTCTAGCGTACATCATGTGTCCTGTGGACACTAAATCTCCATGAGACACTAAGTCGGCGGCGGTCAGGACACTCAGCCTCCGGGGGTTCGAGATGAGCACCATGACCACATCAGCCAGCCTCATGACGACAGACAAGATCAGCTCCGCCCTGGACGGTCAGTTGCTGCGGCCCGGCGCGGCCGGGTATGACGACGCCCGCACCGTGTGGAACGCGCTGGTGGAGCGGCGTCCGGCCATGATCATCCGATGCGCGAGCGTCGGCGACGTGGTGACGGCGGCACGCGCGGCCCGCGAGCTTGACCTGGAGATCGGCATCAGATGCGGCGGCCGCAGCGCGCTCGGGTTCGCCGTGCCCGACGGGGGCCTGATGATCGACCTCTCCCCGATGGGCGGGGTCCGGGTCGACCCGGACCGGCGGCGCGCCTGGGTGCAGGGCGGCGCGCTGCTCGGTGCGCTCGACGCCGCCGCTCAGCGGTACGGCCTGGCCACTACGGCGGGCAACGTCTCACACACCGGGGTCGGCGGCCTGACCCTCGGCGGCGGGATGGGCTGGCTGGCCCGCCAGTGCGGGCTTACCTGCGACAACGTCGTCTCGTTCCAGGTGGTGACCGCCGACGGCGAGGTCATCCGGGTCCGCCGGGACACCCATCCTGACCTGTTCTGGGGCCTGCGCGGCGGAGGAGGCAACTTCGGCGTGGTCACCGAGTTCGAGTTCCGGCTGCACCCGGTCGGTACCAGGGCGCTGCTGGCCGAATTCTCGTATCCGGCCGGCCAGGCGCCCGGCGTGCTCCGCGGCTGGCGGGACCTGCTCGGCTCGGCGCCACGGCAGGCCACCCTCACCGCGGATATCGGCAGTGACGCCATGGTGACCGTCGGCTTCGTGTGGGTCGGCGACCCCGGGCGCGGCCGGCGGCTTCTCCCGGCGCTGCGCGCGCTCGGGCGCCCGGCCGCCGAGCGCGTGCTCGACCTGTCCTACCTGGAGCTCCAGCGGAGGTCCGACTCGGCGCAGAAGCACATGCTCCGCCGCTACTCCACCGGGCATTACCTGCGCGAGCTGCCCGATGGAGCGCTGGAGGCATTCCTGCACCGGGGGGCGCCCGGCGGCGATGACGGCGGGCACCGGCCGAACGCCGGGCTCCTGGCCTACGGCGGGGCGATCGCGGATGTGCCCGACCAGGACACCGCGTTCAGTCACCGGGACGCGCTGGTGGAATACGGTGCCGGGACGAGCTGGGACGACCCGGCCCAGGACGGGGCCCGGATCGCCGCCGCCCGGCGCTGCGCCGCCGCGCTCGATCCGTATGCCAGCGGGGCGTATGTCAACTTCGTCAACGACGAAGGGGCCGACGGGGTGCTCCGCGCCTACTCAGCGGAGAAAAAGGAGATCACGATGGGAAAGCTGGTCGTCACCGAGTTCATCACGCTAGACGGGATCATCGAGGATCCGGGCGGCGCCGAGGGGACCCCGAACGGGGGCTGGGACCGGACGTGCTCCTGCTGATCTACCGTCCGGCCGGCGCTCCGGCCGCCTAGGGGGAGCTGGGCGACGTGGTGGCCTGGGGGGCGCGGGCGAGGGCGGCGACGCGCTCGAAGGAGGACAGGCGGTCGGCGGGCTCATAGACCATGGTGGTGATCATGAGCTCGTCGGCCTGGGTGGCGTCGAGGAGGTCGGTGATGCCGCGCTGGACGGTCTCGGGACTGCCGACGATCTGGGTGGCCAGGCGGTCCTCGATGAAGGCGCGCTCCAGCTCGTTGTAGGGGTAGGCGGCCGCTTCCTCGGGTGAGGGCATCGGGCCGGGGCGGCCGGAGCGCAGCCGCAGGAACGACAGCGCGCCGGAGCCGGCCAGGAACCGGGCCCGCTCGTCGGTCTCGGCGCAGATGGCCGCGGCGGCGACCATGGCGTACGGGCGCTCCAGCCCCTCCGACGGGCGGAAGTGCTGGCGGTACAGGGCCAGCGCGGGCAAGGTGTTGGCCGCGCTGAAGTGGTGGGCGAAGGCGAACGGCAGGCCGAGCAGCCCGGCTAGCTGGGCGCTGTAGCCGCTCGAGCCGAGCAGCCACATGGCGGGCAGGTTGCCCCGGCCGGGCACCGCGGTGAGCCGTGCGTACGGGTGGTTCTCCGGCCAGCGGCCAGTGAAGAAGCCGAGCAGGTCCATCAGCTGGTCGGGGAAGTCGTCGGCGGACAGCGCCTCCGGCGAGCGGCGCAGCGCGGCCGCGGTGACCTGGTCGGTGCCCGGCGCGCGGCCGATGCCGAGGTCGATCCGGCCGGGGTGGAGGGCCTCCAGCATGCCGAACTGCTCGGCGACCACCAGCGACACGTGGTTGGGCAGCATGACACCGCCCGAGCCGACCCGCAGGGTCGTGGTCGCGTCGGCGATGTGACCGATCAGCACCGGCGGCGCGGAGCTCGCGATGCCGGGCATGTTGTGGTGCTCGGCCACCCAGAACCGGTGGTAGCCGAGGCGTTCGGCGCGCTGGGCCAGGTCGGTCGTGGCGCGCAGCGCCTCGGCGGCGGTCCCGCCGTCCGGCACCGGGGCCAGGTCGAGCACGGACAGGGGCACAGCGCGGGTGCCGAAGGTAAGGGCCGAATCGTCCACGCCTGTCCGAACAGCGTGGAGCGGCGCATTCTTCCGGCGGCCGGGGCGGGGGGCGGTGCCGGGGCGGGCACCGTCCTCGTTCGGTAGGAAGATCTTTGACAAGATTGCTTTGCAAATGAGTCTTTGCAAAGCTATGTTGGCGATATGGCGACGGACGACGAGGCCCCCAGCGGGCCGGCGGGCAGCGGGCCGGGTAATGCGGACGCCGGGCACGGCCGGGCGGACGGCGAGCGAGGCCAGACGGACGGCGGGCACGGCCAGGCGGACGGCGGGCACGGCCAGGCGGACGGCGGGCACGGCCAGGCGAGCGGCGCGGAAGCTGCGGGCGCGGCGCGGGGGCGGACGGTGACGCGGCTGACCGACGCGCGGGCGCTGCGGGCTTACGCGCATCCGGTGCGGATGAAGCTGGTGGGATTGCTGCGGACGGAGGGGCCGCTGACCGCGACGCGGGCCGGCGAGCTGCTGGGCGAGTCGTCCGGGACGTGCTCGTTCCACCTGCGCCAGCTGGCCAAGTACGGGCTGGTCGAGGAGGCCGGCGGCGGGACCGGGCGGGAGAAGCCCTGGCGGGCGACCGCGACGTCGACCGACTGGGACGCCCTGGGGGACGGCACGCCGGAGTCGGCCGCCGCGACCGGGCTGCTGTCCTCGGTCGTCGCCGAGCAGTACTTCGAGCAGCTGGCGCGCTGGCTGGAGGCCAGCCCGCAGGAGCCGCAGGAATGGCGTCAGGCGGCTCAGCTCGGCGACCGGATCATGTACGTCACTCCGGCCGAGCTCGAGGAGATCGGCGGCCGGGTCCGCGCGGTGCTCGACGAGTACTTCGAGCGCCTGCTCCGGCCCGAGCTGCGGCCGCCGGGAGCGCGCCAGGTCAGCTGGCTGAGCATCGCGTTCCCCAACGATTTCCGGCGCGGACGGTCCTGACATGATGCCGGGGCTGCTGCGGGACCGGGTGTTCCGGCGGTACTGGGGCGCGTCGACGATCTCGATGTTCGGCGACCAGATCTCGGGGGTGGCCCTGCCGCTGGCGGCCGTGCTGGCGCTGCACGCGGGGGCGGCCCAGATGGGCTACCTGACCGCGCTGGAATGGCTGCCGAGCCTGCTGTTCGGCCTGCCCGCGGGCGCCTGGGTGGACCGGCGGGGGCGGCGCCGGCGGACGATGATCGCCGCTGACCTCGGCCGGGCCGCGCTGTTCGCCACCATCCCGGTCGCCTACGCGCTGCACGCGCTGACGCTGGCCCAGCTGCTCGCGGTGACGTTCGCCGCGGGGACGCTGAGCATCGTGTTCAACGTGTCGGACGGGACGCTGTTCGTGTCGATCGTGGCCGAGGACCAGTACGTGGACGGGCAGTCGCTGATCTACGGCAGCCGGGCGCTGTCGTTCGTGGGCGGGCCGAGCGTCGGCGGGGTGCTGGTGCAGGTGCTGTCCGCGCCGGTTGCCATCGTGGCCGACGCGCTGTCGTTCCTCGGCTCGGCGTTCTTCCTGAGCCGGATCTCCCCGGCCGAGCCGGCCGCGGACGCTTCCGGCAGCGGATCGATGCTGGCCGGGGCGCGGTTCATCGGGCGTTCGGCGGTCGTGCGGGCGTCGCTGATGGCGGTGGCCGTCATCAACTTCTTCAACCTCATGTTCAGCGCGCTGTACCTGCTGTACGCGGTGCGGGTGCTGCACCTGAGGCCCGGCCTGGTGGGCGTCCTGCTCGGCGCGGCGGCCTTCGGCGGCGTGCTCGGCGCGCTGGTGACCAAGAGGGTGGCCGGGCGGATCGGGGCCGGGTGGGCGTACACGGCCGGGTGCCTGCTGTTCACCGCGCCGCTGGTGCTGTGGCCGCTCGCGCACGGCGGCCGGTGGGTGGTGCTGGGGATGCTGTTCGCGGCGGAGTTCGTTTCCGGGTTGGGCGTGATGATGCTGGATATCAGCATCGGGGCCATCTTCGCCGCGGTAATCCCGGACACGCTGCGGGCCCGGGTGACCGGGGCGTTCCAGGCGGTCAACTACGGCACCCGGCCGCTCGGGGCGCTGCTCGGCGGGCTGCTCGGGTCGGCGGCCGGGTTGCGCCCGGCGCTGTGGGTGGCGACGCTGGGCGGCGTGGCCGGGGCCGCGCTGGTGCTGGCCACGGCGCTCCCCCGCTACCGGCTGCCTGCTGGGGCTTCGGCTTGAGCTCGCTGCGGCTTGAGGGCGACGCCGGCCCACATCTGGGCCGGGGCGGCGGCGTCGACGGACAGCGCGGGACGCCACTCGGGCGCCCGGACCAGGCCGGGCTCGACCAGATCGAGCCCGGCGAAGAAGCCGGCCACCTGGTCGCGGGTGCGCGGGACGGTCTGCTGCGCCATCAGCTCGTTCAGCCGGGTGGCCATGCTGGCCATGTCGCCGTTGCCGATGTCCGCGGCGGCGTGGCTGATCATCACGGCGCTACCCGGGGCGAGCGCGCCGATGAGCTGCCTGACCAGCTGGTAAGGCTGGTCGGCGTCCTGGATCAGGTGCAGGATCGCGGTCAGCACGATCGCGACCGGGCAAGCGAAGTCGATCGTCCGGGCCGCCTCGGCCAAGATCGCCAGCGGCTGGCGCAGGTCGGCCTCGATGAAGTCGGTCCGGCCCTCGGGCGCGCTGATCAGCAGCGCGCGGGCGTGGGACAGCACGATGGGATCGTGGTCGACGTAGACGACACGGGACTGCGGCGCGACCGACTGGGCCACCTCGTGGATGTTGCTGCCGGCCGGCATGCCGGTGCCGATGTCGAGGAACTGGCGCAGCCCGGCCTCGGCGGTCAGGTAGCGGGTGGCGCGGGCCAGGAACGCCCGGTTGGCGCGTGCGGTCGGGACCACGGCCGGGTTGATCAGCATCGCCTGCTCGGCCGCTTCCCGGTCGGCAGCGAAATTGTCCTTGCCGCCGAGCAGGTAGTCGTAGACCCGGGCGACGTGCGCGACGCTCGCGTACTGCGCCAGGGGCGGCCCTGGCGTGCTGTTCCTGGCTGATGGCTGACTTTGCAACGGTTTGCGCTCCCAGGGCTAGCATGCCACGGCTACATCTCAGTAAGCGCGCTTCCTGGTATTAACGTGTCTCCGGGCTGGGTTCTCAGGGCTGGGCTCTTCGGGCTGGGCTCTTCGGGCTGGGCTCTTCGGGCTGGGCTCTCAGGGCGGGCCCGGGGTGCGGCCGTCTCGGGGGGCGAAGGCGGCGAGGGCTTCGGCGTCGGTGGCCCGGGCGTGCACGAAGTAGTCCACCCACTCGGCCACGTCCGGGTAGTCCGACTGCTTCTCAATGGCGGCGCAGGCGGCTTCGGCGTCGTAGACGGTGCGCCGCAGGGTGACCGCGCCGTCGGCCAGCAGCGCCCAGTGCGCCCCGGCCCGGCCGTACGGCATGCCCACGCTGCCCGGGTTGACGATCAGCCGGCCGTGCGCCAGCCGGGTGAACGGCATGTGCGTGTGGCCGCAGACCACGGTCATGACCTGCTCGGGCAGCCCGGCCAGGATCTCGGTCCACCGCTCCAGGCGCGAGTCGACGAGCACGACCTCCTCGTCGTCGCGCGGGCTCGCGTGGCAGAACACGACGTCACCGAACCCCGCCACGTCCAGGGTCACCGGATAGGGCAGCCGGTCCAGCCAGTCCACGTGTTCGGCGCTGAGCTGGCGGGCCGCCCACGGCGAGATCGGGTCGCCGACGTCGGTGACCTCCCCGCGGGCCAGCTGGACCAGCTCACGGTCGGCGTTGCCGCGCACCCAGGCGACCCGCTCGCCAAGGCCGAGCAACCGGTCGAGAACCGGGACGGGCTGGGGACCGGCGGCGATGTCGCCGGTGAGCACGATCCGGTCGGCGCCCTGAACGGCCGGCTCGGCCAGTACGGCCTCGAGCGCGGGCAGCACGCCGTGGATGTCGGACAGCACGGCCACGGAGAAAACCATTCTCCCTACCGTGGCCTTGCGCCCGTCCGGTCGCCACCCGTCTCGCTAGCGGCGTAACGCGGTCTCTTCGCGCTAGCGGGTGGCTTCCTCGCGCTGCGGGCTGGCTTCCTCGCGCTCGAGCCGGTCGGCGGTTTCCCGGGGATCGCGGATGGTGGCGGTCTCGGCCAGGGCCACGTCGGTGTGGTGCGCGATGGCGTAGAAGCGCAGTGTGCGGCCGTCCGGGTCGAGGAGCTCGGGCAGGATCCAGCCCATGCTGGCACGGTGCACGCCGACGTGCGGCTGGCCGATCTGACCTGGCTGACCGACACCGCCAGCCCGCTGGCGGCCACCGAGACTTACCTGCTGGTCACGCGCATGTTCGGCTGGGACCTGGACGCGTACCAGGCATGGCTCCACCGCAGCGTGGGCCGCCTGGTCACGCCAGGCTGAGCCGTCCGGTCACGCCGGCTGAGCCGTCCGGTTATGCCACCCTGACTTATCTGGTCACATGGCCTTCGGCCGCCCGGCCCAGAGGAGTGGCGGCTGGTTAGGGCGGTCGAACGGGGTACGCGACCTCGCTCGCCTCCCCTATCACACCTGCACCATGCCGGTTCAATGGTTGTGGCAACCATATGGATAGAGCAATGTGGTTGCCACAACCATTGAATTCGAGCCGAAGTGTGAGGGCCTGAGGGCCGAGGCGTGAGGGGGCTGAGGTGACTGTGAGGCGAGCGGTGTGGCGCAGCGGGCGGCAGCTCGGGTTGCGGATTCGGCGGGATCGGGCCGTCAGCGGGATCGGACCGTCAGCGGGATCGGGCCGTCAGCGGGATCGGGCCGTCAGCGGGATCGGGCCGTCAGCGGGATCGGGCCGTCGGTGGGGCCTGGGAGGCTACCGGATCCGGGGGGTTAGTGGTGGACGGCGGCTAGGAGGGCGGCGTAGGCGCGGACTAGGGCGGCGTGCTCTAGGGGCAGCAGGGGGCTGTCGGGCTGGCAGCCCTCCTCGACCCACTGGTCGGACAGCTCCATCGCCTGGGCGCGGTACTCCGCGGCCGGGCGGAGGGCGACCTCGGGGTCGCCGTACAGGTAGCAGTAGAGCCGGAGCAGCGATTCGACTAGCTCGTCCTGGGTGCGGCCGGGCTCGTGCTGGAGCTCGCGGTGGATCCGCCACCAGTCGACTTCGAGCTCGGCCGCCTTGGCCGGGTTGGACGGCTCGCCGTAGGTGAGCCTGACCAGTCCGTAGAACCGGCGCATGCAGGCCCGGGCGCGCTTGGGGTGGTTGTCGGGGTACGGCGCCCACAGCTGGTTGGCGCGCAGGACCAGCCAGGCGCCGTGCAGGGTCCGGGACCAGTCCATGCCGAAGCCCAGCCGGACCAGCCCGATCGCGGCCCGCAGGACCTGCGGCCATTTGCGCAGGTAGTACCCGACCCAGGCGCGGTACTCGAGGTCGGCGAGCTTGACCGGATCGAAGGACCGCAGCCGCGTCGGCGTGCCCGTGCTGACCTTGCCAGTACCCATGAGCTCCCCTCTCCCCGGCCCGTGCCGAGGCCGTTTCCTATTGGTATCAGTTAGCCAGCGCGAGGCGCAGCCAGCGGAGCAGCTCGGCGAAGTCGGCGTCGATGACGGACTGCTCGTGCTGGCCGAACCGGCCGGCCGCCTCGCTGGCCGCGAAACCGAGGACGGCGGTGCTGATCAGGCGTTCGGCCCGGGCGACCTCGGTTTCGGGCAGGCCGCCCTCGCGCAGCGCAACGTGCACCGCGTCGCGGACCACGCGGGCCGCCGGGGTGACGGCCGGCCTGGTCAGCAGCAGCGGGAAGACGGCCGGGTGCCGGCGCGCGGTGTCCCTGATCCCGGCGGCCAGGACGGTCAGCCGCTCGTCCCACGGGCCAGCGGCCAGCGGCAGCGGGTACTCGGTCAGGAGCAGCTCGACCAGCCCGTCGAGCAGGGCGTTCTTGTCGTCCACGTGCCGGTACAGCGCCATCGGGGTCACCCGCAGCCGCCGGGCCACGGCGTGCATGGTGACCGCCTCCAGGCCGTCGGCGTCGGCCAGCGCCAGCGCGGCTTCCAGCACCGCTTCCCGGCTGATCTGGGGTGCGCGTCCCATGGCGGTCAATCCTTCCGGTCTCCTCTTGCCGTTCAAAGTATATGACGTATGCTTACACCATATACAAATCGGGGGTGCCGCAGATGCGGGTGCTCTTCAAGGGTGCCGCGGATGCAGGTGCATTTGAGGGAGCCAAGGATGGCTGACCGTGGAGGACACCATGCTGATCATGCTGAGTGACGGGGCCGGGCTTACGTCCCGGCAGGTCGCGACCGTGCTGGCGCGAGCCGGCCACCAGGTGGAGGCGCTGTCCCCGCGCGGGCTGTGCCTGTGCCGGATGACCCGCCACGTGCGGAGGGTGCACGACGTGCCGCCGGTCGGCCGTGACCCGTTCGGGTGGCTCGACGCGGCCCTCGGCATCGCCGCGCGGCAGGGCGCCGGCGTGCTGCTGCCGGTGCAGGAGCAGGTCGCGGTGATGGCCCTGGGCCAGGAGCGGGTCGCCGCGGCCGGGCTGGCCACCGCGGTGCCGTCCTTCGAGGCGCTGGCGCAGGTCCAGGACAAGGTGTCGGCCTACCGGACGCTGAAGCGGACCGGGGTGCCGCAGCCGCCCGCGATGATCGCCGCCAGCGCGGCGGAACTGGCCGGCGCGGCGGGATGGGACGGCGCGGCGGGATGGGACGGGGCGGCGGGGCTGGACGGGGCGGCGGGGCTGGACGGGGCGGCGGGGGCGGGGCTGGCGGTGTTCGTGAAGACGCCGATCGGGACGGCGTCGGCGGGGGTGCGCCGGGTGGGCTCGCGGGAGGAACTGCGCCGGCTGGGCGGCGGATTACGAGCGGCTGGGCGTCTTCGGGAACGGGGGCGTGCTGGTGCAGCAGCCGGTGGCCGGGCCGCTGGTCATGGCGCAGTCGGTGTTCGCGGCCGGGCAGCTCGTCGCGTTTCATGCCTGCGAGCGGGTCCGGGAGGGGACCTCGGGCGGGGCCAGCCACAAGCTGGGGCGGCAGCTGCCGCAGGTACGCGAGCACCTGGCCGGGCTGGGGGCGGCCCTGGGCTGGCACGGCGCGCTGTCGGCCGACGTGATCCTGGGCGCGGCCGGGCCCTTCTTCATCGACATCAACCCGCGCCTGGTCGAGCCGGCCAACGCGCTGGCCTCGGGGGTGGACCTGACGAGGGCGCTGCTCGAGGTGGCGCTGACGGGCACCTCGCGGCCGCAGCCGGACGGGGCGCCCGGGGTGCGGACCCACCAGCTGCTGCTGTCGGTCCTCGGGACGGCGCAGCGGGGACGGCGCCGGGACGTGGCCCGCGAACTGGCGGACGCCATCATGGGCCGCGGGTCCTACCGCGATAGCCGGGAGGAGCTGACGCCGGGCGGCGGCGACGCGCTGGCCTCGCTTCCCGTCACGGTCGCGGCGCTGGCCACGCTGGCCTGGCCGCCGGCCTGGCGGCACTTCGTGGGCGGCAGCGCCGGAGCGTACTCGCTCACCCCGGCCGCGTGGAACGAGCTGACCACGGCGGCGGTGTCGCGGGTCGTGAGCTGACCCGCGACGGCCCGGGCGCTGGTCGCGCCCGGGCCGTAAGCGGACCCAGGGGAGGTCATCCTGGGCCGTAAGCGGACCCAGGGGAGGTCGTCCCGCGCCGTCCTGGGATTGGCCGGTCAGCCGCCGCTGACCAGCTGGACTCCGGATATCGTGCCTTGCGCGGTCTGCAGGGCGTTGCTCACCGACGAGGTGCCGGTGATCGCGGACTGGATCGCGGTCCAGATGGCCTGCGACACCTTCGGGTAGTTGGCGCCGTATTCCGTGGTCCGCGACCGTGCGGTCTGGGTCTCCTTGGCGAAGACGGTGTACTCGGGGCCGCCGGTGAGGACCTGCGCGGTCACCGCGGGCTTGGTCGGCAGGTAGTACATGAGCGACGTGACCTTCTTCATCACGGACGCCTGCTGCATGCCCTGCGCCCACTCCCAGGCGAGCTTCTGCTGCTCGGCGGAGCCGCCGGTGCCCAGGTCGATGGTCTCCCCGCCGAGCGGCGCGACCACGGTCTGGCCAGCCTTGTCGGTCGGGATGGGCACGATGCCGTACTGGTCGTTGTACTTCCAGCCCTTGGCGTTGAGCTCGGGGAAGATCCACGGGCCGTCGACGATCATCGCGGCGTGCTCGTTCATGAACTGCTGGGTGAGGTCGGGGTCCTGGCCCCACTGGAGCACGGACTTGGAGGCCGAGCCGTCCTTGACCATGTTGACCCACAGCTGCAGGGACGACTGGAAGGGCGGCGTGTCCACCTTGGTCAGGCTGGCGCCGTCGCTCCAGAAGAACGGCTCGAGCTGCCAGGTCGACTGCTCGTCGCCGGTCGCGTCGAACGCCACCCCGTACACCGGCGCCTTGGTCAGCTTCTTGGCGTCGGACTGCAGCTCGGCCCAGGTCGCGGGCGGCTGGAGGCCGGCGTCGGCGAACATCTTCTTGTTGTAGAACAGGCCCACCGAGTTCGTGCCGATGGCATAGCAGTACTGCTTGCCCTGGTAGGTGCACTCGCTGATCGCGCCGGGGTAGTAGCCGCTGGTGGTGAACCCGGGCAGGTCGTTGAACGCACGCAGCTGCCCGGTGGCCGCCACCTGCGGCACGTTCGGGTTGTCCAGGATCATGATGTTCGGCATGTCGCCGGCACTGGCATCCTGCAGCACCTTGGTGATCAGGTTGGCGTAGGAGACCGCGGTCCGCTGCACGGTGACCCCGGGGTGCTCCTTCTCGAACTGCTTGTTGTACCAGTTCAGGGCCGTATTGCCGCCGTTCGCGGTGTAGTAGTCGAGTTCGGTGATGGTGGTCTTGCCGTTGCTGCTGCCTCCGCTGCTGCCGCTGCCGGACGAGGAGCAGCCCGCGGCGGCCAGGGCCAGCACGACCCCGCCGGCCGCGGCGAGACGCCACCGGGCTCTGCGTCTAGACGGCATTCTTACCGTGAGCGCCCGCATAATTCCTCCAGATTTCTGCGCTGGCCGGCCGCGGGGGGCGGCGGCTTATCCCTTGACTGAGCCGACGGTGAGGCCGGCCGCGATATATCGCTGGGCGGCGATGAGCATCATGGCCGCGGGGAGGATGGCGAAGACGGCGAGCGCCATCGCGGCTCCCAGGTTCTCGGAGTAGACGCCGATGTAGTTGTAGATGGACAGGGTGATCGGCTCGACGGTGCTCCCGTTCAGGAGCGTGAGCGCGAAGATGAAGTCGCCCCAGCCGTTGAGGAACGCGAACAGCGCGACCGTGATGATGGCCGACCGGCTCATCGGCAGCACCACCCGGACGAACGTCCCCCATTCGGTGGCGCCGTCCACCCGCGCGGCCTGCAGGACGTCGTTCGGCAGGCCGAGCATGAAGGCGCGCATGACCAGGATGCTGAACGGCACCGCGTAGCTCGCGTCGGCCAGGATCAGGCCCGGGTAGGAGTTCAGCAAGTGGAGCTTGTGGTACACGACGAACAGGCTGTTAGCGATCACAATTGACGGCAGGATCTGCGCCACCAGCAGCGACGCGACGACGCCGACGGTCGCCCGGAAGCGGTAGCGGGCCAGCGCGTGCGCGGCGGGCAGCGCGATGGCCAGCGTGAGGACCGCGGTCGCGAGGCCGATGATCAGGCTGCTGAGGATGTGGCCGCCCTGCTGCGACAGGACCGTCCGGTAGTTGGCCAGCGTCGGCGTGGGCGGGAGGAAGTTGTAGTGCGTGCCCAGCAGCTGGGCGTTGTTCTCGAACGAGCCGACGACGACGGCGTAGACCGGGAAGAGCAGGATCGCCAGGGCGATCAGCGCGGCGATCCCGGCCAGCCACGGAGTGAACCTTCGCTGGATGCCCATGTCAGGCCTGCCTCAGTGAATCGCGGTTGAGCCTGATGTACACCGGCGCGACCAGCAGGGCGATGATGAGCAGCACGGTGTTCAGGGCGGCGCCGGCGCCGTAGTCGAACTGCTGGAAGGACAGGTTGTAGGCCCAGGTGGCCACCAGCTGGGTGGAGTTGGCGGGACCGCCCTGGGTCAGGCTGATGACGATGTCGAAGACCTTGACCGTGAACACGAAGCCGAGGACGAAGGTGACCTCGATCACCGGCCGGATGACCGGCAGCGTGACCCGGACCAGGCGCTGCCAGGGGCCCGCGCCGTCGATCATCGCCGCCTCCTTGAGCTCGGGCGGCACGTCCTGCAGGGCGCTGAACAGCAGCACGGTGAAGAACGGCACGCCGAGCCAGACGTTGGTGATGAGCACGGTCACGTAGGCCCAGCCGGGCGAGAGCAGGTACCCGATGGGCGCGTGGATCAGGTGCACGTCCAGCAGCATCTGGTTGATCGCCCCGGCCTCGAGCTGGAACAGGAACCGGAAGATGAAGCCGGTGACCAGGAACGGCAGCAGCCAGGGCACGATGACCAGCGAGCGGGCCAGCTTGTTCAGCGGGAACTTGACGCTGAACAGCAGGGCCAGGCCGAAGCCGATGAGGAACTGGAAGAGCAGCGACAGCACGGTGAACGACAGGGTCCGGATCAGGGCGCTCTGCGTGATCGGACTCAGCAGGGTGACCTTGTAGTTGGACAGCCCGGCCCACGGCGCGAACAGGCTGGCGATGGTGGCCGGCGTGGTCTGCTCGAAGGACAGGATCAGGTTGTACAGGACCGGCACCACGAACGCGAACAGGACGTACAGGCCGGCCGGGATCAGGAACGCCAGCCGGGCGGCCCGGCGGTAGCGCGCCCGGCGGTCACGGCGGACCCCGCCGGGTGCGCCGGCCGAGCCGGCCGGGCGGCTGGGCGCCGGGCCGGTGCGGACGCTGGGAGCAGCCGGGTTCAAGCGGATTCACCTCCGGCCGAGTTCACGGAACCAAGCGGGCCGAACGGGCTGACGTTCCCGCGCACGTACACCGGGATCAGCTCGAGCGGGGCCGGCGCGGTGATACGGCGCCCGCCCTCGAGGAGTTCCCCGGTCCAGGCGTCGCGCCACGATCCCGGCGGCAGGTACAGGTCCCGCTCCCGGGCGCCCTCGGTGATCACCGGGGCGACCATGATGTCGTCGCCGAACATGAACTGGTCCTCGACCGCCCAGCAGGCGGGGTCCGCGGGGAAGTTCAGGAAGAGCGGGCGCATCGGCGGCAAGCCAGTAGCGTGCGCCACCCTCATCTGCTCCATCACGTACGGCCGCAACCGCTCCCGCAGGAACATCAGGTTCCGGATGATCTCGTACTCGGTATCGCCGAACGCCCACACCTCGTTGGCCGCGCCGGTCTGCTCCGAGCCCACCAGGGTGCCCGGCTGGCGGATCCCGTGCAGCCGGAAGACCGGGCAGAACACCCCGAACTGGAACCAGCGCACGATGAGCTCGCGGAACGACGGCGAGTTGATGTCGCCGCCCTTGAACCCGCCGATGTCGGTGGTCCACCACGGGATGCCGGACAGGCCGATGTTCAGCCCGGCCGGGATCTGCCGTCGCAGGTCCTCGAAGGTGGAGTCGATGTCGCCGGACCAGACCAGCGCGCCGTACCGCTGGCTGCCGGCCCAGGCGGACCGGCACAGCAGCACGATCTCATCCTCGCCCTCGGCCAGCATGCCCTCGTAGAACCCGCGGGCGTGCAGCATCGGGTAGGCGTTGCCGACCTCGAGGCCGGGGCCGATGTGGTAACGGAGGTTGTCCGGCTGATCGGGCACGAGCTCGGGCTCGCAGGCGTCCAGCCACCAGGTCCTGATGCCGCAGGAGAGGTAGTTGTCCCTGACCTTGGACCAGATGTAGTCGCGGGCCCGCGGGTTGGTGGCGTCGTAGAAGGCCATCGGCACCCGCGCCGTCGAGCCCCGGTCCCAGATGGCCAGCTGCAGGCTGAGACCGCGCTCGTTGGCGACCAGGTAGCCAAGCTCGCTCATCTCGGCGTAGTTCTCGCTGGCCGGGTTGACCGTCGGCCAGATGGACACCATCAGCTTGATGCCGAGCTGCTCGAGCTCGGCCACCATCGCGGCCGGGTCGGGCCATTCGTCCGGGTCGAACTTCCAGTCGCCCTGGCGGGTCCAGTGGAAGTAGTCGATGACGATCACCGAGACCGGCAGCCCGCGGCGCTTGTACTCACGCGCCACGGCCAGCAGCTCGTCCTGGGTCTTGTAGCGGAGCTTGCACTGCCAGAACCCGGACGCCCACTCGGGCAGCATCGGCGCGCGGCCGGCCACGGCGCCGTAGGCGCGGACCAGGTCAGCGGGCTCGTCGGCGGCGGTGATCCAGTAGTCCCACTGCCGGGTGGCCTCGGACACCCAGCGGGTGACCGTGGTGCCGAGCTCGACCCGGCCGATGCCCGGGTGGTTCCACAGGAGCGCGTAGCCGTGACTGGACAGCAGGAACGGGATGGAGACCTCGGTGTTGCGCTGGATCAGCTCGACGACCGCGCCCTTCTGGTCGAGGCGGCCGTGCTGGTGCTGGCCGAGGCCGTAGAAGCGCTCGCCGTCGCGCGCGGCGAACTGCACCTCGAAGTGGTGCATGCCGCCGGCCGCGGATGTGTACCGGCGGGTCGGCGGCCCGGTGAAGTGCGGGGTCGTCTCGGCCAGGACCTCGGCCCCGGCCGCGTTCAGGAACCGGAGCCGGCCCGCGGCCGAGATCTCGGCGGTCAGGCCGCCGCTGCTGATGCGGGCCGCGTCACCGCAGATGTCGATGACGGGCTCGGCGCTGTCCGGCGCCGGGGAGATCAGGGCGCCGGGCAGGTCGTCGCGGACCTTCTCCCACACCGTTCCCCGGACCCGGAGGCCGCCGGCGCCCCAAGGCTCGACGCGGACGGTCTCGTGCCCGCCTCGCCACTCGAGGGCCTGGTCGTCACGCGTGAAGACACCCATGTCCCACAGCTCTCCAAAGGGCCGTTTAGGCAAAGCTTTTCCAAACCGGATGCTAGAACCGACCTGTTCCAATCGTCAAGGTCTAGCAGCACTTTTCAGCAGATGAGGTGTCTCGGCGGAGTACGGGAAGGAAACTTCACAAACGACCTTTTCCTAACCTATACTCAGGCGATCAGATCGCCCGTGAGCAGCCTGGCCGCGGGGCATCGACGCAAGGGAGGCGAACGCGATGCCTCCCAGCAGCAATCACCACGGCAAGAACCCCGCGACCATCAGCGACGTGGCCCGCCTGGCCGGGGTGTCGCCGGGCACGGTGTCCAAGGCGCTCAACGGCCGCGGCGCCCTGTCCCTCGGCACCATCGCACGCATCCAGCAGGCCGCCGAGCAGCTCGGCTACCAGCCGAACGCGCTGGCCCGCGGGCTGCTCGCCGGGCGCACCTTCACGGTCGGGCTGATCACCACCGACAGCTTCGGCCGGTTCAGCATCCCGGTCATGCAGGGCGCCGAGGACGCGCTCGGCCCCGGGCGCATCTCCGTCTTCCTGTGCGACAGCCGCGACGACCAGATCCGGGAGCAGCATTACCTGCGCACCCTGCTCGAACGGCGGGTCGACGGCATCATCGTGACCGGCCGCCGCCAGGACCCGCGCGAGCCGATCGGCAGTGACATACCGGTCCCCGTCGTCTACGCGATGACCTCGTCCACCGACCCGGCGGACCTCTCGCTGGTCCCCGACGACGCCGAGGGCGGCGCCGACGCGGTGCGGCACCTGCTCAGCACCGGCCGGACCAATATCGGGCACGTAACCGGCCCGCGGTCGTTCGCGGCGGCCCGGCTGCGAGCCCAGGGGGCGGAGGAGACGCTGGCCGCCGCCGGGCTCGAACTGGCCGCGGGCGGGGCGCTGCACGGCGAGTGGACCGAGGAATGGGGCCGCCAGGCCACCGACGGCCTGCTCCGCGCGGCTCCCGACCTGGACGCGATCTTCTGCGGGAACGACCAGATCGCCCGGGGCGTGGCCGACGCCGTGCGGGAGGCGGGCCGGCGGGTGCCCGAGGACATCGCGCTGGTCGGCTTCGACAACTGGGAGGTCATCGCGTCCGCCTGCCGGCCCCCGCTGACCACGGTGGACATGAACCTGCGCGAGCTGGGCCGGACCGCGGGCGAGGAACTGCTCGCCGCCATCGACGGCCAGCCCAGCGCGGGCCTGCGGCGGCTGCCGTGCACGCTGGTGCTGCGGGAATCGAGCCGTCCCCGCCACGCCGCCCGGACCTAGGGCCACCTTCGCCGACCTGGCGGCGACGGCCACCAGCGTGGTCCTGAACGGGCACGAGGTCCCCGGGCGGCCGGACGGCGGGCGGCTCGCGCTGCGCGGGCTGGCGGCGGAGAACACCCTGGTGGTCGAGGCCGAGGTGGCCGGCGACGACCTGTTCGCCCGGTTCACCGACCCGGCCGACGGCGCCGCCTACCCGATGTTCTGCGGCTTTCCGGACCAGACGCCCCGGCTGTTCTGCTGCTTCAACCAGGAGGACCTGACCGCCACCGCCACGCTGAGCCTGGTGATCCCGGCCGGCTGGGGCGCCCTGGCCAACGGGCCGGTGACCGGGCGGCCGCCGTCCGGGGAGGCGGGGCGGTGACGGTTCGGGCCGGTGACCGGCTCGCCGAGCAACCTGATGTTCGCGGCCGGGCCGTACGGGCCGGCCTGGCGCGGCCAGGGCGGGACCGGCGCCGCGGTGCAGCTGGGCATCTGGTGCCGGCGATCGCTGGCGGGGACGCTCCCGGGCCTGGAGCAGTTCGCCCGGCAGGCGCGGCAGTACTACGAGCGGATGCTGGGCGTGCCCTGCCCGTACCCCAAGTACGACATCGGGTTCGTGCCCCGGCTGGACTGGCCGGCGGTGTCGATGCCGGGGCTGATGCTGGTCAGCGAGGCCGTGCTGGCCCGGATAGCCGACCCGCGGGACGACTTCGTGGCGGTGTTGTGCGCACACGAGGTGGCCCACCTGTGGTTCGGCTGCCACGTGACGCCGAGCTGGTGGGACGACCTGTGGCAGGACGAGGCGATAGCCACCTACGTGGGCTACGGGGCTATCGAGGACGCGGGCCTGCCCGGGCCGTGGACCGCGTTCTGCTACCGAGAGAAGGAACGCGCCTACGCCGCCGACGCGCTGCCGAGCCGCCAGCCGGTGTCCTCCCCGGTGGCCGGGGCGGCCGAGGCGTACGACCGGCCGGCCGCGCTACTCTACTCCAAGGGCGCCGCGGTGATCAGGCAGCTGGCCGCGCTGATCGGCGAGGACGCGGTGCGGTCGGGGCTGGCCGACTTCACGCGGCGGTTCGGCGGCCGCACCGGGAACCTGGACGACCTGACCGCCCGCTGGTCCGGGGCGGCCGGGCGGGACCTGCGCGGGTGGGCGCGGGAGTGGCTGCGGACCGAGGGCGCGAGCGCGCTGCGGGTCGCCCAGGTGCGCTCGTGGCTCGCCGGCGGGCCCCGGCCGGACGGGGTCGACCTCGACGGCGATCTGCGCGGGCGGCTGCTGCGGGCGCTGGCGGCGCGCGGGCTGGCCACCGACGAGGACCTGGACCGGCTGGCCGCCGCCGACCCGGTGGCCGGGGAGCAGAACCGGGTGGCCTGCCTGGCGGCCCGCCCGGACGCGGCGGCCAAGGCGGCGGCCTGGGCGCTCGCCCTCGACGGGCGCCAGGACCGGCGCCTGGCGCAGGCGGCCGCGAGCGGGTTCTGGGTACCGGGCCAGGAGGCCGTGCTGGCGCCGTTCCTCGAGCGCTACTTCGCCGAGGCGCTGCCCGCTCAAGCGGGGCGGGCTGAGCCCGAGGATGCGGCGGGCGCTGCTCGATCAGGAGACGATCATGCGCTCGGTCATCGCGGCGCGGTCGGCGCCGCGGCGGGGCTGGTTACGCTGTGCTTGCCTGGCGCGCCCGCCTGGGCAAGCGCGGGCGCGGGGCGGAAACCGGGGTCGTTCGGCATAATCGGGAGCTGTGCCGGCACTGACGGAAACTGAGGCCCGGGCGCGCGGCGCCCTCATCGCTGTCGTCTCCTACGACGTCTTCGCGGACTTGACGGCCGAACCGGTGCGGTCCCGGACCGAGATCCGGTTCACCTGCGCCGAGCCGGGCGCGGCGACCTTCGCCGACCTGACGGCCCGGGCGGTGAGCGCGGTCCTGAACGGGCGGGAGATCGGGCCGCCGGACGGCGGGCGGCTGGCGCTGACCGGGCTGGCGGCGGAGAACACCCTGGTGGTGGACGCTGAGGTCGACGGCGAGATCCTGACCCGGTTCACCGACCCGGCCGACGGCGCCGGCTACCTGATGTTCACCGGCTACCCGACCAGGTCGCCGGGCCTGTTCTGCTGCTTCGACCAGCCGGACCTGACCACCACCGCCACGCTCAGCCTGGTACTCCCGGCCGGGTGGAACTGCCTGGCCAACGGGCCGGTGATCAGCCGGCCGGAGGCCGGGGAGGCGGGCCGGTGGCGGTTCGGCCCGGTGGACGGCACCCGGCCGTTCGACCTGACGATCGCGGCCGGGCCGTACGCGCAGGCCTGGAGCGGGACGGCTGGCTCCGGTGGCTCGGTGCGGATGAGCATCTGGTGCCGGGAGTCGCTGGCCGGGACGATCGAGGGGCTCGAGCGGTTCGCCGGGCTGGCGCGGCAGGCGCTGGAGTACTACGAGCGGCTGCTGGGCGTGCCCTGCCCGTACCCCAAGTACGACATCGGGTTCGTCCCCCGGCTGGACGCGCAGGCCATCTCCACCCCCGGGCTGATGCTGGTCAGCGAGAGCCTGCTGGCCCGGATGGCCGATCCGGACGACGACTTCGTGGCCATGCTGGCCGGGCACGAAGTGTCCCATCTGTGGTTCGGCTGCCACATCTCGGCGCGCTGGTGGGATGACCTGTGGCTGGACGAGGCGATGGCCAGCTACGTGAGCTACCTGGTCATGGCGGAGGCGGGGATGGCCGATCCGTGGATCGCGCTCAGCTACCGGGAGAAGCCGCGGGCCTACGAGGCCGACGCGCTGCCGGGGCGGCAGCCGGTGTCCTCGCCGGTGGCCACCGCGGCCGACGCGATGTTCCGGTCGCCCGCGCTGACGTACTCCAAGGGCACCGCGGTGATCAGGCAGCTGGCCGCGCTGATCGGCGACGACGCGCTGCGGGCGGGGCTGGCGGATTACATGCGGCGGTTCGGCGGCGGGACCGCGAGCCTGGACGACCTGATCGGCTGCTGGTCCCGCTCGTCCGGCCGGGACCTGGGCGGCTGGGCGCGGGAGTGGCTGCGCACCGAGGGAGCGAGCACGCTGCGGGCCTCGGTCACGGGCGGCCCGGACGGCACTTTGGCGGCGCTGGCGGTGGAGCAGGACCAGCCGCGGACGCACCGGCTCGGCATCGGGCTCTACGACCGCTCCGGTCCCGGATCGGCCCTGCGGCGGCGCCGGGTGATCAGCGCGGAGGTCAGCGGGGCGCGGTGCGAGGTACCGGTCCCGCCCGGGGAGCCGGTCCCGGCCGCGGTAATGCCCAACGACGGCGACCTGACCTACGCGGAGATCTCGTTCGACCCGGCCAGCCTCGAGGCGCTGGCCGAGGCGGCGATGAACACCGGCGACCCGCTGACCGAGGCGGCGTGCTGGAACGCGGCCTGGCGGATGGTGACGGCCGGGGAGCTGTCCGGCGCCGACCTGGCCGGCCTGGTGACCCGGCGGCTGGCCGGTTCCCCGCTTCTGCCCGCAGCCGGCCTCGAGGTCCTGCTGACGCGGGCCGTCACGGCCGCCGACCGCTACACCGCGGAGGCCGAACGGGGCGGCGTGCGCGCCGCCCTGGCCAGTGCTTGCCTGGCTGGTGCTTGCCTGGCCGGTGCTTGCCTGGCCGAGGCGGGGGGCAGCCCGGCCCAGCGCGCGCTGGCGGCCGCGTTCGCGGCCAGCGCGCACACCGGCGAGCAGCTGGCGCAGGCGCGCGCCTGGCTGGACGGCGGGCCGCGGCCGGACGGCCTGGACCTCGACGGCGACCTGCGCGGGCGGCTGCTGCGCACGCTGGCGGCCCGCGGACTCGCCACCGACGAGGACCTGGACGCGCTGGCCGCCGCGGACCCGGTCGCCGGGGAGCGGAACGCCGCGGCCGGCCGGGCCGCGCGGCCGGACGCCGCGGCCAAGGAAGCGGCGTGGGCCCTGGCGCTGGGCGGCGGGGACCGCCGGCTGACGGAGGCGGTCGCGAGCGCGCTGTGGGTCCCGGGCCAGGAGGGGCTGCTGGCCCGGTACCGGGACCGGTACTTCGCCGAGGCGCTGCCCGTGCTGGACGGCCGGGACGTCCGCCAGATGCGGCGGCTGGCCCGGGCGCTCTACCCGGTCACGCTGGCCGAGCCCGCCACCTTGACGGCGACCGCGGCCGCGGCCGGACGCGACGGGGTGAGCCTCGGCCTGCGGCTCGTACTGCGGGAGCAGGAGACGATCATGGTGGCGGCGCTGGCCGCCCGGTCACAGCCACGCCGCTGGCCGTAAGGCCAGGTGCCCCTACTCGTCGAGGGCGGCGGCGTCGGCGGGGACGTCGACGGAGTACTGCCGGAGCACCTCCAGCGGGACGATCTCGAGCGCGCGCTCGTGGGTACAGGCCAGCACCACCGGCGCGGCGGCGCCGTCCCGGTGGGCCTGCAGCCAGTTGGCCGCGGTTACGCACCACCGGTCGCCCGGCACCAGCCCGGGGAACCGGAACTGGGGCATCGGCGTGGCCAGGTCGTTGCCGATCCGGCGCTGGTGCTCCAGGAACTCGGCCGTCATCACCGCGCAGATGGTGTGGCTGCCCAGGTCCTCCGGGCCGGTCGTGCAGCATCCGTCCCGGTAAAAGCCGGTGAGCGGATCGGTGCCACATGGCTCGAGCTCGCCGCCGAGCACATTACGGTCGCTCATGCAATGCAGTATCCGTACCGCGACCGCCCGTCCGCAAGATCACGAGCCTGGACAGGTCCTGGCGGGGCGCTTACCCTTGACTGTATGGTCAGTCAAGATTTCCGTGTTCCTGCCTCCGCTTCTCCGTCCGTTTCTCCCCCCGCGCCGCTGGACCGGGGTGAGCTCGAGCTCGCGCTCCGCCCGTTCGGGGAAAGCCGGATGCTGCCGCGGGCGGCGTACGTGGACCCGGCGGTGTTCGGCTGGGAACAGCGGCACTTCTTCGGCGGCGGCTGGCTCTGCGTGGCGCGCAGCGAGCAGCTGCCGCAGCCCGGTGACCAGCGCGCCGAGTCGACCGGCGAGGGCAGCGTGCTGCTGGTCCGCGGCGAGGACGGCGAGCTGCGGGCGTTCGCGAACAGCTGCCGGCACCGCGGCCACGAGCTGCTGCCGTGCGGCCAGGGGGCCCGGTCCAGCTCGGTCATCTGCCCGTATCACGCCTGGACGTACTCGCTGTCCGGCTCGCTGCAGGGCGCGGCGGGGTTCCGCAAGGTGCGTGGCTTCGACTTCGGCCAGTGGGGCCTGACGCCGCTGCCGGTGACCGAGTGGCACGGGCTGGTGTTCGTGGACGGCTCGGGCGGCGCGGCCGGGTCGCTGACCGAGGCGCTGGCCAAGCTGGACGAGCTGGTCGCGCCGTACGAGCCGGAACGGCTGGTGACGGCCGGGGAGCACCGCTACGACGCCCGGGCCAACTGGAAGACCCTGACCGAGAACTACCACGAGTGCTACCACTGCCCGTCCATCCACCCCGAGCTTTGCCGGGTCAGCCCGCCGCAGAGCGGCGAGAACTACGCCGACGACGGCGCCTGGATCGGCGGCTGGATGGACCTGCGCGAGGGCATGGAGACGATGTCGCTGGACGGCTCGAGCGGCGGCGTGCCGCTGCGCGGCCTCGACGCCCGCGGCCTGCGCACCGTCATCTACGTCAACATCTTCCCGAACGTCCTGCTCAGCCTGCATCCGGACTACGTCATGACGCACCGGCTGATCCCGCTGGCGGCGGACCGGACCACGATCGAGTGCACCTGGGCCTTCGCGCCTGAGGCGGTCGCGACGCCCGGCTTCGACCCGTCGTACGCGGTGGAGTTCTGGGACCTCACCAACACCCAGGACTGGTCCGCGTGCGAGTCGGTGCAGCGCGGCCTGTCCTCGCCGCACGCCGTGCCCGGGCCGCTGTCGCCGTCGGAGGACGCGGTGCACTCCTACGTCAGCTGCCTCGCCCGGGGCTACCTCGGCCAGTCGGTCTGGAGCCCGGTACCGTAGGCCGCGTGAGCATACTCGAGATACCGGTCAAGACCCTTTCCGGGCAGGACTCCTCGCTCGGTTCCGCCGCGCCGGGCGCGGCGCTGCTCGTGGTGAACGTGGCGTCCAAGTGCGGGCTGACCCCGCAGTACACCGCGCTGGAGAAGCTGCACGAGGAGTTCAGTGACCGCGGCCTGTCCGTGGTCGGCTTCCCGTGCAACCAGTTCGGCGGGCAGGAGCCCGGCAGCGCCGGCGAGATCGCCGAGTTCTGCTCGGCGACCTACGGGGTTACCTTCCCGATGTTCGAGAAGATCGAGGTGAACGGGCCCGGGCGGCACGAGATCTACTCCTCGCTCACCTCGGTCCCTGATGCTTGCGGCGAGGCGGGCGATATCCAGTGGAACTTCGAGAAGTTCCTGGTCCGCGCGGACGGCACCGTCGCCGCCCGGTTCCGGCCGCGCACCGAGCCCGACTCCCCCGAAGTCCTCGCCGCCATCGAGGACGTGCTGCCGGGTTAGGCGAGCTGGGCGGGGCCGCGTTTGGTCATCTGGCGGGCGATGATCATGCGCTGGATCTCGCTGGTGCCTTCCCAGATGCGCTCGACCCGCAGCTCGCGGAAGAAGCGCTCGGCCACGTTCTCGCGCATGTAGCCGCGGCCGCCGAACACCTGGACGGCGCGGTCGGCGACCCGGCCGGCCATCTCGGAGGCGTAGAGCTTGGCCATCGAGCACTGCGCGTGGGAGATCTTGGTGTCCACGCCGCGGTCGATGCCGCGGGCTGTCTCGTAGACCATGGCGCGGGCCGCGAACAGCTCGGTGAGGCTGTCCGCCAGCATGCCCGCCACCAGCCCGTACTCGCTGATGGGCTGGCCGCCGACCACGCGGCCGGCCGCGAACGCGGTCATCTCGGCGGTAAGCCGCTCGGCGGCACCGAGGCAGCGGGCCGCCACCATCATCCGCTCGAACCGGAACCACTCGTACGCGAAGGCCATCCCGTCGCCCTCGGCGCCGACCAGGTTCGCGGCCGGGACGCGCACGTCCTCGAACGCGACGATCGGGTGGTGGTGGCCGATCGTGTGCGAGTACTGCGGCGTCCGGACCACCCGGACGCCGGGGCTGGGCAGGTCGACCAGGAACATCGCGTGCTCGCCGCTGGGCAGCTTGGCCTGGAAGAAGGCGAAGTCGGCGGCGTTGTACGAGGTCACGTGCCACTTGACGCCGTTGAGCAGGTAACCGTCTTCATCCGGCACCGCGGTCGCCTCGATCGCGTCCACGTCGGAGCCCGCGCCCTCCTCGGTGATGGCGTAGCACTCCTCCCGCTCCCCCGCGACCGCCGGCCGGACGTAGCGCTCGAGCTGGTCCGGGGTGGCCACGGCGGGCAGCCAGGACGGCGGGGTGGTCGCGACCCAGCCGAGGCCGTTGGTGACCCGGCCCATCTGCTCCTGGACGAGCACCTGCTGCAGCGCGGTATACCCGCCGCCGCCGAGGTCCTTGGGCATGTTGGTGGCCGTCAGGCCGAGTTGGCGGGCGCGTTCGGCCTGGGCGGCGTGCACGTCGGCCTTGAGCTCGCCGCCGGACCGTTCGGCCTCTTCCTCGAAGGGGATCAGCTCGTCCGCGAACTCGCGGGCCCGCGACTGGATCCGCAGGTCTTCTTCCGACAACCCGTACATGCGGCGGTACCTCCAGGCGCCAGCCCGGTCGTGTCCGGTTTATTGACTGAATGTTCAGTCTATGCCAGCATCAGTCGTGTGCCAATGACGGAAACCGCGGACGCCGTGGTGGTGGGCGGCGGGACGGTCGGCGCCTGGTGTGCCTACTTCCTGCGCCAGGCCGGGCTGGCCCGGGTCGTCCTGATCGAGAAGGACCTGCTCGGCCAGGGGGCCAGCAGCCGGGCGGCCGGGGTGGTCCGGGTGCAGGGCGGCACGCCCGCGGCGGTACGCCTGAGCCTGTGGTCCCGCGCCTTCTACCTGCGTCAGCGGGAGGAGATCGGCACCGACTCCGGATTTACCTCGCAGAGCTACCTGCTGCCTTGCTTCAGCGAGGCGGAGGTCGCGGCGGCCCGGTCGCGGATGGAGATGCAGGCCGCGCTCGGCCTGCCGGTGCGGTGGCTCGGCCCGGACGAGGTGGACGCGGCCAACCCGGCGCTGGCGCCCGGGCAGACGCTCGGCGGCACCTTCTGCGACCAGGACGGGTTCATCGCGCCGCCGCGCAACGTGGCCGCCTACACGGTGGCACTGATCCGCAGTGGCGTCGAGGTGCGCGAGCGGGTGGCGTTCCTCGGCCTGTCCGCGGGTTCGCCCGGCACGGTCGTGGAGACGAGCCAGGGGCGGATCAGCGCGGGCCTGGTCGTGCTGACGGGCGGGCCGAAGCTGGCCGAGGTGGGCCGGCGGGCCGGACTGCGCATCCCGGCCGGCGGCGTCCGGCACCAGGTGGCGGTGACCGAGCGCCACCCCGGCCTGGATCCGGCCCGGGTGCCGATGGTCTTCGACCTGGCCGAAGGGCTCTACTGGCGGCCGGAAGAGGGCGGCCTGCTGTTCGGCATGAGCAACCCGGACGAGCCGCCCGGAGACAACCGCGAGGTGGACGAGGAATACCTGGCCAAGATGCGGGCCCGGCTGGCCGCGCTGGTCCCGGTCACCGCCGGGCTCGGGCTGCGGCGGGTCTGGGCCGCCACCATCGACTACACCTGCGACCACATGCCCATCATCGGCCGCGTGCCCGGGCGGGAGGACGTCACGGTGGCCGGCGCGGCCGGGGCCGGCATGATGTGGGGGCCGGGCCTGGCCCGGGCCACGGCCGACGTCGCCCTCGCCGGTGCCTCCGACGTGCTCGACGTCTCCCCGCTCGGTCTCGACCGCTTCGACGAGGCCGGCCGCAGCCGCCTCGCCACCGACCCCATCGCCCTGCCCTTCCCGGAGAGGATCTCCCCATCATGATCACCGTTACCCCGTACCTGGCCGCCGCGGCCGACGCCAAGCTCGAGGACTGGGGGCCGCTCGAGGAGGCCCTGCCGAATCCGGGGGGCGAGCCGATGCAGACGTCGGGCACCACGCTGTGGTCCGGCGAAGGAGTCCAGGAGGCCGGCGTCTGGGAGTGCACGCCGGGGCCGTCCCGGTGGAGCCTGGACGACAACGAGTTCGTGCACATCCTGTCCGGCCGGATGACGGTCACGCCGGACGGCGGCGAGCCCACCGAGGTCGGCGCGGGTGACGCCGCCGTCTTCCCCCGCGGCTGGGCCGGCACCTGGCAGATCCACGAGAGGATCCGCAAGGTCTACGTACTGTTCTGACCGTAAGTTTCCGAAAGTTCCGGACACCCGGCCTGCGGCCGCGACGGTGCGCTCGATAGCCTGACATCATGAAGTATCGCACGCTAGGAAGCAGTGGCTGCGCCGTGTCGAGCCTGTGCCTGGGCACGATGACGTTCGGGGCCGAAACCGACGAGGCGGGCGCGCACGCCCAGCTCGACCGCTTCATCGAGGCGGGCGGCAACTTGGTGGACACGGCCAACGTGTACGCCGACGGGCGATCCGAGGAGATCATCGGCCGCTGGTTCGCCGACCGCCCGGCCGACGTCACCGAGCCCGTGGTGCTGGCCACCAAGGGACGGTTCGGGTCGGGCTCGCCGAACGCGGAGGGGCTGTCCGCCCGCCACCTGACCCGCGCGCTGGACGCCTCGCTGCGCCGCCTGGGCCTGGACTCGGTCGACCTGTACCAGGTGCACGCCTACGACGCGCTGACGCCGGTCGAGGAAACGCTGCGCACGCTGGACCGCTTCATCCAGGCCGGCAAGATCCGTTACTACGGGCTGTCCAACTTCACCGGCTGGCAGCTGACCAAGGCGGTGCACCTGGCCCGGGCGCTGAACGTGGCCGGGCCGGTTACCCTCCAGCCGCAGTACAGCCTGCTGTCCCGGGAGATCGAGTGGGAGATCGTGCCCGCCTGCCTGGACGCCGGGCTCGGCCTGCTGCCGTGGAGCCCCCTGGGCGGCGGCTGGCTGTCCGGCAAGTACCAGCGTGACCAGCGCCCGGCCGGCGACACCCGGCTCGGTGACGACCCGAACCGGGGCATGGAGGCCTACGACCGGCGCGGCACCGAGCAGACCTGGAACGTCATCGACGCGGTGCAGAAGGTGGCCGAGGACCGCGGCGTGTCCATGGCCGAGGTCGCGCTGGCCTGGGTGACCGCCCGGCCCGCCGTCACCTCCACCATCTTGGGCGCGCGCACGCTGGAGCAGCTCGAAGCCAACCTGCGTTCGGCGGAACTGGAGCTCACCGCGGCCGAGACCGCCGCCCTGGACGCGGCCAGCCACCCGCACGTCGCCGACTACCCGTACGGCGAGCTCGGCGAGGACCAGCGCTCTCGCACCCTGCCCGGCGGCTGAGCGCGCGGCGGATGCGTTTCATGATCCCGAAGGGTTTTACCCCGGAAATGGGTATAAAACTCTTCGGGATCATGGAGATCACCCAGGGGTGGCGGAGTGGGGCGGGGCGGGTGGCGGCGGGGCGTCAGGTGGCGATGGGGCCGCCGCCGCGGGTGGCGGAGTCGAAGTCGCCGGTGCCGTCGGGGGTGCCGCCACCGGGACCGTCGCGGTAGGAGTGCTGGCCCTCGGCCGGGACGAGCTCTGGGTGCCCGTCGCCCCGGGACATCTGGCTGATCTTGAGGTAGCGGGCGATCTCGCGCCACTGGCTGGCGGCCAGGATGGCGACCGATGCCGGGAGCAGGATCCGGAGTGCTTTGCGGGCCATGGTGTTCTCCCTCCGTTCGGTTGAAGGTTCCCCCCGGCGCGCTGGCCAAACAGTGCGTTGATTCGTTACCAGGTCACGGGTGACCCTGAATGTCATGGTGTGGCGGATTCACTTCTCCCCGGACGACCTGAACCGGATCCAGCTCCGGCCGACCCTGGGGCCGCTGGCCGAGACGGTGCTGGCGGTCGGGCTGCTGCGGGATCCGCAGCAGCCGCGCACGTTGCTCAGCCAGTGGCGCGGCCAGGTCCAGGACCGGGTATCGCCGCGGCTGCGGCCGCTGGCGGCGCTGATCCCGCCCGGCTGCAAGGGCGTTGACCTGCCCACGCTCACCGGGGAGACGGCCACCATCGAGCAGGGCGTCCGGGCGCTCCTGGAGGTGCCGCGCGAGCACCTGCTGGTGGAGATGGAGTACACCAACCAGTTCAACCGGCTGGCCCCGGCCGCGTGGGCGCTGGCCGAGCCCGGAGGCCGGCCCGACCTGGCCGAGGCGGCCGAAGCCGCCTACCGGGACCTGGTCCAGCCGTACTGGCACCGGATCCGGTCCAGCCTGCACGCCGAGCAGGCCGCCCGGCGCCGCACGCTGACCCGGGAGGGCGCCGACCGGCTGCTCGCCTCGCTGCAGGGCCCGCGGATCCGCTGGCGGCCGCCGGTGCTCGAGGTCATGATGACCAGCCGCGTGGACATGGAGCTCGCGGGGCGGGGACTCGCGCTGGTGCCCTCGGTCTTCATCGGCCGGGACCCCAGCCTGCACGAGAACCCGAACGACGAGGACGAGACGCCGCGGCTGGTCCTGCCCGCGGCGGACGCGGGCCGCGCCTCGCTGTGGGACCGGCGCCGCTCCCCGGGCGCGGCGCTGGCCGCGCTGGTCGGCCGGAACCGGGCCGCCGTGCTGGCCAGCGTGGCTGATGGCTGCACGACGACCGAGCTGGCTCACCGGGCCGGCGTCTCGCTCGCCGCGGCCAGCCAGCACGCGACGGTCCTGCGCGGCGCGGGCCTGATCGCCAGCCGCCGCCAGGGCGGCGCGGTGCTGCACGTGCTCACGCCGCTCGGCGCGGAGCTGCTGCAGGCAGGCTAGGGGCCGGGACGCACACGTAGGCCGGGCTGGCCCTGGGGGCCCAAGGCCAGCCCGGCCCGTTCGGAATGGACCACCGGCATGTGGTTTTTTCCACTCCCAGGATCGCCAGCCGGCCGCCGCGCGGCAAAGCCTTTCAGCTGTGCCTGAAAGGTGGGGGCTCCGGTGCGCGCTCGGGGATTGACACCCACACAAGATGGCATCAAGATCGGTAAACAACGGTCATCCAAAGCCGTCACTCAGGGGTTACATGCTCCCGACTCAGCGCCGGCAGGCCATCTTGGCCGAGGTCCGCCAGACCCAGGCGGTCTCCGCCGAGGAACTGGCGCGCCGGTTCGGCGTCTCGCTCGAGACGATCCGCCGCGACCTGCGCGGGCTGCGGGACCGCGGGCTGCTCGAGCGGGTCTACGGGGGCGCCCTGTCGGTCCGCTCCAGCGAGGGCGACTTCGCCACCCGTAGCAGCCTGCACTCACCGCGCAAGCAGGCCATCGCGCGGCTGGCCGCGACCCTGGTCGAGCCCGGCCGACACCATCGTCATCGACATCGGCACGACCGCGCTCGAGGTGGCCCGGGCCCTGCCGGAGACGTTCCGCGGCCGGGTGCTGACGAACTCGGTGCCGGCCGCGATGACCCTGGCCGCCCGGCCGGAGATCGAACTGCTGCTGTGCGGCGGGCAGGTGCGGCACGGCGACGCGGCCTGCCACGGCGCCCAGGCGGAGGCCTTCTTCGCCGACTTCTACGCCGACAAGGCGTTCCTCGGGTCCGGCGGGGTGCACGCCCAGGCCGGGCTGACCGACTATCACCCGCCCGAGGTGACCACCCGGCGCACGATCATCGCGCACGCGGCCGCCTCCTACGTCCTGGCTGACTCGAGCAAGCTCGGCGCGATCGCCGTGCACCGGGTCTGCCCGCTGAGCCGCGTCACCGCGGTCCTCACCGACCCCGGCGCCAGCGCCGCGGCCACCGAGGCGCTCACCAGCGCCGGCTGCACCCTCCTGTCCGCCCCCTAGGGAGGTACCACGATGGACCAGGTCACGACGGGCACTGCCCCCGATGACGAAGAACTCGGCAAGTTCGGCTACCGGCAGCAGTTCGTCCGCTCGCTGCGCCACTTCGAGTCGTTCGCGGTGGCGTTCTCGTTCATCTCGATCACCACCGGGATCTTCACCACCTACGCGTTCGCGCTGGCCACCGGAGGGACGCGGTCCATCTGGACCTGGCCCATCGTGATCGCCGGCCAGGCGCTGGTGGCGCTGGTCTACGGCGCGCTCTCGGCCCGGGTGCCGCTGTCCGGCTACTCCTACCAGTGGGCCTCGCGGCTGGCCAGCCCGCACGTGGGCTGGTGGTTCGGCTGGATGTCGTTCGCGTTCTTGACCATCGTCACCGTCTCGGTCGACTACGGCCTGGTCCAGGTGGCGTTCCAGCCGCTGATCGGCGAGGCCTACACGCCGACCAGCGCGGCCCTGGAGACGCTGGTCGTGCTGGCCCTGCAGGCGGCGCTGATCATCACCTCGACCCGGGCCACCACCCGGCTGAACAACACGGCGGTGGCCACCGAGATCATCGGCATCGTCGGCCTGACCGTGCTGCTGCTGATCGTGGCGGCGGTCCGGTCGATGGGGCACTGGTCCAGCCTCGGCGCCACCGGCGCGGTCCCGGCGGCCGGCTACTTCAACTGGCTCGGCCCGTTCATGCTGGCCACGCTGCTCGGGGCGTACACCATCGTGGGCTTCGAGTCGGCCAGCAACCTGGCCGAGGAGACCCACGAGCCGCACAAGGTGATCCCCCGGGCGATGCTGCGGGCCGTGCTGCTGTCGGGCGTCGTCGGGTTCGCGTTCCTGATCGCGCTGGCCTTCGCCACCAGCAAGGCGGCCTACGCCAGCCCGGCGCCGGTGGCGTCGATCGTGCACGACGTGCTCGGCGGCGTGGTCCAGAAGATCTTCCTGGTCTTCGTGTGCGTCTCGATCTTCGCCTGCGGCCTGGTCATCATGGTGACCAACGGGCGGCTCATCTTCTCCATGGCGCGGGACCGGCGGCTGCCCGGGCACCAGCTCCTGCACCAGGTGCCGCGAGCCACCGGCGGGCCGCCCTGGGCCACGATCTTGGCCGCGGTGCTCGGCGGCGTCATCACGCTGGTGCTGCGCACGCACACCGCCGCGCTGGCCACGCTGTTCACCGCGTCCACGATCATGCCGGCGCTGCTGTACGCGGGCACGGTGCTCTTGTACGTGCTCACCTCGCGGCGCGGGGGGAGCCGGGGCGGGACGACGCGCCCGTTTGGTAGGTTCGAACTTCCGATCGTGGCGGGAGCGCTGCTCTGGCTGGCCTATGAGCTGGTCATCTTGATCGGGCCCGGGGTGTTCCGGGACGCGCAGTACTACGTGCTCGGCTCGCTCGGCCTGGGCCTGGTGTTTTACCTGGTGCAGCTGGTGACCGAGCGGGAGGCGATGCGCTCGGAGCCGGGCCAAGATTGAACGTCCTCGCGATCGACCAGGGGACGTCGGCGACCAAGGCGCTGCTGGCCGGGCCGGGCGGGGAGGTGCTCGGCCGCGGCGAGGTCCCGGTCCGGACCCGGAGCGCGGGCGCGGACGGGGTCTTCGGGGTGGAGGCGGACCCGGAGGAGCTGTTCGGGTCGGTGGTCGCGGCGGGCCGGCAGGCGCTGGCCGCGGCGGGCGGCGCCTGCGCCCACGCGGTCGCGCTGGCCAACCAGGGCGAGACCGTGCTGGCCTGGGACCGGCGCACCGGCCGGCCGCTGACCCCCGCGATCGTCTGGCAGGACCGCCGCGCGGCGGGTGTCTGCGCGCGGCTGGCGGACCGGGCCGCCGAGCTGACCGCGCTCACCGGGCTGCCGCTGGACCCGTACTTCGCCGCGCCCAAGATGACCTGGCTACGGGAGAACCTCACCGGTGACGGCGTGGTCACCACGACCGACACCTGGCTGCTGGCCCGGCTGGGCGCCGGGTACGTGACCGACGCCGCCACCGCGTCCCGGACCATGCTGCTCGACCTGGACCGCGCGGCCTGGTCCGAGACGGCCTGCGCGGCGTTCGGGCTCGATCCGGCGGCGCTGCCGGCGGTGGCGGACTGCGCCGGGGTGGTGGGTGAGACGTCCGCGTTCGGTCGCTCGCTGCCGGTGGCCGGGATCGCCGTGGACCAGCAGGCCGCGCTGCTGGCCGAGGGCTGCCTGACCGCGGGCGACGCCAAGTGCACCTACGGGACGGGGGCGTTCCTGCTGGTCACGACCGGTTCCCGGGCGGCCAGGTCCAGGGCCGGGCTGTCGTCCTCGGTGGCCTGGCGGCTCGCCGGGGAAACGACGTACTGCCTGGACGGGCAGGTGTACACGGCGGGTTCGGCGCTGCGCTGGCTGACCGAGACCGGGCTGCTGGACGGGCCGGGTTCGCTCGACGCGGCCGGCGGCAGCGTCCCGGACACGGGCGGGGTGACGTTCGTGCCCGCGCTGGCCGGGCTGGGTGCGCCGTACTGGGCGCCGGACGCGCGCGGGGCGCTGACCGGCCTGCACCTGGGCACCACGCGCGGCCACATCGTCCGGGCCGTGGCCGAGGGAATCGCCGCGTCGGTCGCGCTGCTGGCCGCGGCCGCGGTCGCCGACCTGGGGCGCCCCCTGCTGGCGCTGCGCGTGGACGGCGGGCTGACCAGGTCCCGGCTGCTCATGCAGGCCCAGGCCGACCTGCTGCAGGTACCGGTGCTCGTCAGCCGCACGCCGGACGCCACCGCGCTGGGCGTGGCCGCGCTGGCCCGGCTGGGCACCGGCCAGGCATCCTCCGCCGTCGAGGCGGTGGGGACGGCCGAGGTGGAAACGACCGTGGAACCGGCCATCACCGCGGACGAGGCGACCGAACGACTCGCGCTTTTCCGGGCCGCCGTCGACCTCACGCTGGCGCGGCGATGACACCATACCGGCCTGATCCGGCTCCGGCTGACGTGGCGATCATCGGGGCCGGCGTGGTCGGCACCGCGATCGCCCGGACGCTGGCCCGCTACCAGCTCGACCTGGTGCTCCTGGACGCGGCGCCCGACGTCGGCACCGGGACGTCCAAGGCGAACACCGCGATCCTGCACACCGGCTTCGACGCCAAGCCGGGCAGCCTGGAGAGCCGCCTGCTGAGGCGGGGCAGCGCACTGCTGCGCGCCTACGCCGCCGAGGCGGGGATCGCGGTGGAGCGCACCGGCGCGCTGCTAGTGGCGTGGACGCCCGAGCAGCTGGCGGCGCTGCCCGGCATCGAGGCGAGCGCCCGGCGCAACGGGTACCGGGCCATCAGGGCGCTGCGGGCGGACGAGCTGTACGCGCGCGAGCCCGCGCTCGGGCCGGGGGCGGCCGGGGCGCTGGAGATCCCGGACGAGGCCATCATCTGCCCGTGGACCACGCCGCTGGCGTTCGCCACCGAGGCCGTCGGAGCGGGCGTCCGGCTCCTGCTGTCCGCCGAGGTCACCGGCGCCGCCGGCGGAGGCGGCGCGGGCTGGGAGCTGGCCACGGCGCGCGGGCCGGTGCGCAGCCGCTGGGTGGTCAACGCGGCGGGGCTCGGCAGCGACCTGATCGACGCGATGTTCGGCGGCGGCGGGTTCACGATCACGCCGCGGCGCGGCGAGCTCATCGTGTTCGACAAGCTGGCCCGGCCGCTGCTGCGCTCGATCGTGCTGCCGGTGCCGACCGCGCGGACCAAGGGGGTGCTGGTCGCGCCCACGGTGTACGGGAACGTGCTGCTCGGGCCGACGGCGCAGGACGTCCCCGACCGGTCCGATACGGCCACCACCGCCGGCGGGCTCGAGTCGCTGCTCGCGGCCGGGCAGCGGATCTTGCCGGGGCTGGCCGGCGAGGAGGTCACCTCGACCTACGCCGGGCTGCGGGCCGCCACCGAGCACGCGGACTACCAGGTCTACGCCGACGGCGGGCAGCGGTACGCGTGCGCGGGCGGCATCCGCTCGACCGGGCTCTCCGCCTCGCTCGGCATCGCCGAGCACGTCGCGGGCCTGCTGGAGGAGGCCGGGCTGCGGCTGGTGCCGCGGCCAGGCGCCGCGCCGGTGCCGCCGGCCATGCCGTATATCGGGGAGGCGAGCACGCGGCCGTACCAGGACGCGGCCCGGATCGCGGCCGACCCGGCCTACGGCGAGCTCGTCTGCCACTGCGAACGGGTCAGCCGGGGTGAGATCAGGGACGCGCTGGCCAGCCTGGTGCCGCCCGCGGACCTGGGCGGGCTGCGCCGCCGCACCCGCGCGGGTAACGGGCGCTGCCAGGGGTTCTACTGCGGGGCCGCGGTCTCGCAGCTGCTGGACGGGGCCGGGCGGTCATGACCGTCGTCGTGGTGGGCGCCGGGCCGGCCGGGCTGTCGGCGGCCCGGGAGCTGCGGCGGCTCGGGGTCGGCGCCGTGCTCGTGGCCGACCGGGAGGCGGCGCCGGGGGGCGTACCGCGGCACAGCGCCCACACCGGGTACGGGCTGCGCGACCTGCGCCGGGTCATGACGGGGCCGTCGTACGCGCGGGCGCTGGCCGAGGCGGCCCTCGCGGCGGGGGCGGAGGTCCGCACCGGCGCCACGGTCACCAAGCTGGCGGCCGGACCCGGCGGCACGCGGCTGGTCACGCTGACCAGCGCCGACGGGATCGAGACGGTGTCCGCGGCGGCGGTGCTGCTGGCCACCGGGTGCCGGGAGCGGCCGCGGCCGGCCCGGCTGGTGCCCGGTGACCGCCCGGCCGGGGTGATGACCACCGGCGAGCTGCAGCAGCGGGTCTACCTGGGCGGGGAACGGCGCCCCGGCCGGGCCTTGATCGTCGGCGCCGAGCACGTCTCGTTCTCGGCCGCGGTGACGCTGGCGCACGCCGGGGCGGACGTGGTCGCGCTGGTTACCGGGTACGAGCGGCAGCAGAGCTACGCCGCGTTCCGGCTCGGGGCGGCGGTGCGCTGGCGGATCCCGGTGTGGACCGGATGCGCGGTGTCGCGGATCGCCGGGCACGGGCAGCTGGCCGGGGCGGAGGTGACGCGGGGCGGGGAGGCCCGGTTCGTCCCGTGCGACACGCTGGTGTTCACCGGGGACTGGATCCCCGACCACGAACTGGCGCGGCTGGCCGGCCTCGAGCTGGATCCCGGCACCCGCGGCCCGGCGGTGGACACGACGCTGGCCACGTCGGCGCCGGGCGTGTTCGCGGCCGGGAACCTGGTGCACGCGGCCGAGACCGCCGACATCGCCGCGCTGTCCGGCCGGCACGCGGCGCGGCAGATCGCCGCGTTTCTCGCCGGACCGCCCGCGATCGCGGACCGGAGCCGGGTGCCGGTCCTGGCCGGGCCGCCGCTGCGCTGGATCTCGCCGAACGTGATCGGCTCCGCCGCCGCTCCCCCGCTAGGCCGTTTCGTGCTGCGCAGCGGCGTGTTCCGCCGGGCGGCGCGGCTGGAGGCCCGGCAGGACGGCCGGCTCCTGGCCCGGTCGCGCCCGGTCCGGCTGGTGCCGGAGCGGCCGGTCCACCTCGGCGCGGGCTGGCTGGACCGGGTCGACCCGGCGGGCGGGCCGGTACGCGTCGGCGTCGGCGTCGGCGTCGGCGTCGGCGTCGGCGTCGGCGTCGAAGCCAAGGTCACGGACGTATGACGCTTTGGTTACCGGCACCGATACCAGGTCTTGACAACCCTTTCTGCCTGCGCTTAGGTAAGGCTTACCTAAGCGACGTGAGGCCTGAGCGACGCGACCACTGCGAGAGAAGGGGCTGCTGGTGCTGCCCACGTTCGTGATCGGGCTGCGGGAAGGCCTCGAAGCCGCGCTGATCGTCGGGATCATCGCCGCCTTCCTGGGCCAGCAGGGCCGCAAGGACGCGCTCCGCCAGGTCTGGATCGGCACCGCCGCGGCGGTCGCGATCTGCATCGCCGTGGCCATCGTGCTGCAAGTGATCTCCTCGGACCTGCCCCAGCGGCAGCAGGAGGGACTCGAGACCGTCGTCGGCGCCCTCGCCATCGCCATGGTCACCTACATGATCGTCTTCATGCGCAAGCACGCGCGCAGCATGAAGAAGGACCTCCAGGGCGCGGCGGCCTCGGCCCTGGCCCAGGGGTCGAGCCGGGCCCTGGTGATGATGGCCTTCCTGGCCGTGCTGCGGGAGGGCTTCGAGACCGCCGTCTTCCTGCTGGCCACGTTCCACGCCTCCGGCGACGCCACCACCTCCTGGCTGGGCGCGGTGCTCGGGATCGTGCTGGCGGCGGCGATCGGCTACGGCATCTACAAGGGCGGCGTGAAGCTGAACATGGCCCGGTTCTTCCGGACCACCGGGCTGGTCCTGGTGGTGGTGGCCGCGGGCCTGGTGATGACCGTCTTCCACACCGCCCACGAGGCCGGCTGGCTCACCGTCGGCCAGACGCAGGCCTTCGACCTGTCCTGGCTGGTCCGGCCGGGCACGCCGCTGTCCTCGCTGCTGACCGGGGTGCTGGGTATCCAGCCGTTCCCGGTGTGGATCGAGGTCATCGCGTGGCTGGCCTACCTGGTGCCGATGCTGCTCCTGGTGGCCTGGCCGTCCGGGCCGGCGAAGAAGCCGCGGCCCGTCGCCCCCGCTCCTGTCATCGGCCAGCCCGCACAGCAGTAGCCAGTTCTCTTCGTCCTCGGCTCTTTGGAGCTCGTCTCGTCTGTCCAGCGTTGCCCAGAACCAAGCGTGAGGAGTCCTCGATCGTGAGCGGTGCCGGAAATGCGCGCGGCGTGCGGTGGCGACGCCGCGGCGCGGCGGCGGCGATAGTCGCCGCGAGCCTCACCCTCGTGGCGTCGGGTTGCTCGAGCTCGGGTTCAGGCTCGAAGGGAACGACCGGGGGCACGGCCGCGGCCGGGGACACGTCGAGCACGGTCAAGATCAGCCTGACCTCGCAGGGGTGCGAGCCCAAGCCGGCCAGCATCCCGGCCGGAGCGGTCGAGTTCGACGTAACCAACTCGGGGGCCGGCGCGGTCACCGAGGCCGAGCTGCGCACCAACGACAAGGCACACATCCTGGGCGAGCAGGAGAACCTCACGCCCGGCCTGTCCGGCGGCTTCTCGCTGACCGTGCCGCCCGGCACGTACAAGATCAACTGCCCCGGCGCGTCCCAGCCGGACTGGACGTTCAAGGTCACCGGGCAGGCGTCCGGAGCCACCTGGCAGAGCAACCCGCAGCTGGTGAGCGCGGTGCGGGGCTACAACACCTTCGTCAAGCAGAACACCACCGACCTGGTCAGCCACACCCAGACGTTCTGCCAGGCGATCAGCGCGGGCAACATGAACCAGGCCAAGGTGCTCTACCCGCAGGCCCGCGTCTACTACGAGAAGATCGAGCCGGTCGCCTCGGTCTGGGGCAGCCTGGACACCAGCATCGACGGCCGGTGGGAGAACCCGGTCACGGTGAAGTCCCAGTTCACCGGCTTCCACCGGATCGAGCAGATGCTCTGGCGGGACAACAGCCTGGGCGGCGCGCCGGCGATGTGCACCGGGCTGGTCAAGAACGAGCAGCAGCTGCTGACGCTGGTGAGCGGCGCCCAGTACAACCCGCTGGACATGGCGGCGGGGGCCACCGACCTGGTCAACGAGGCGGCCACGGCCAAGATCACCGGCGAGGAGGAGCGGTACTCCCACACCGACCTGCCCGTCTTCGAGGCCAACGTCGAGGCGTCCATGGAGGTCGTCACGCTGCTGCAGCCCTACCTGCAGGCCAAGGCGGCCAGCACGGTGTCGCTGATCAAGGCCCGGGACGCCGCGGTAGAAAGCGTGCTGACGAAGTACAAGGCCACGCCCGGCTACGACAACACCGGGTGGGTGGACTACAGCAAGGTCACCCAGGCCGACCGCAAGCAGCTCTCGACGGCCGTGAACGCCCTGGCCGAGGCCATGTCGAAGGTGTCGTCGGAGGTGAGCGCCTGATATGGCATCCCGAGACGGCGGGCCGGTGGTAGACGAGACCGCGCCGGATGCGGCCGGGCCGGACGGCCCGTCGCGTCCGTCCCGGCGAGGGGTGCTGACCGGAGCCGGGTTGTTCGGCGCGGGAGCGGTAGCGGGCGGCCTGACCGGGTACTTCACCCGGCCGGGCGAATCGGCCGGCGGCGCGGACACCAGCCCCGGCCAGCAGAGGATCCCCTTCTACGGCGCCCACCAGGCCGGCATCACCACCCCGGTGCAGGACCGGCTGGCGTTCGGCACGATGAACGTCGTCTCCGGCGCCTCCCGGGCGGACCTGCGTGACCTGCTGCAGGTGTGGACGGCCGCGGCCGCGCGGATGACGGCCGGGAAGCTCGTCGGCGAGGAGAGCGATCCCACCGCGCCGCCGGTCGATACCGGCGAGGCCGTCGGATCTGCGGTCTCCCGCCTGACCGTCACCATTGGCTACGGCCCGTCGCTGTTCGACAGCCGGTTCGGCCTGAGCGCGCGCAAGCCGGCCGCGCTGACCGGCCTGCCGCCGCTGCCGAACGAGAACCTCGACCCCAGCTACACCGGGGGCGACCTGTGCGTCCAGGCCTGTTCCGACAACCCCCTGGTGGCCTTCCACGCGGTGCGGAACCTGGCCCGGATCGGCATGGGCGTGGTCGCGCACAACTGGATGGAGCTCGGCTTCGGCCGGACCTCCACCACCTCCACGGCCCAGGCCACGCCGCGCAACCTGCTCGGCTTCAAGGACGGCACCCGTAACATCAAGGCCGAGCAGACCCAGCTGCTGAACCAGCACGTGTGGGTCGGCCAGGAGACCGATCAGCCCTGGCTGCGCGGCGGCAGCTACCTGGTGGCCCGCAAGATCCGGATGTTCGTGGAGAACTGGGACCGCGACTACCTCCAGGACCAGGAGAACGTCATCGGCCGGGCCAAGGTCAGCGGGGCGCCGCTGTCCGGCGGGACGGAGTTCACCACGCCCGACTTCGGCCAGGCCGGCGCCGACGGGCAGCCCGCCATCCCGGCCCGCTCGCACGTCCGGCTGGCCAGCCCCGAGCACAACGGCGGGATCCATATCCTGCGCCGCGGCTACTCCTTCACCGACGGCATCGACCCCGAGGCCGGGACGTTGCTCGGCGGCCTGTTCTTCATCGGGTTCATGAAGAACCCGTCCCAGTTCATCAAGCTCCAGACGTCGCTGGCGGCCGATGCCCTCAACGAGTACATCCACCACACGGGCAGCGCCCTGTTCGCCGTGCCGCCCGGCCTGCGCCCTGGTCAGCACTACGGCGACGCCCTGTTCACCTAGGCCCGTCTTTGCTACGTCGTGCTACGTCTTGCGTAGCTACGCGGGACGTAGTAAGACGGGGTCGTGGCAGCTAAGCGACCGCCAGGGGGGCTCCGCCGGGAGAACGACCCGCCTTTGCTCATCCTGGTCAGCCTGGCCGACGGGCCGAAGCACGGCCACGCCCTGGCCCGGGACATCGAGGGCTTCGCCGGGGTAACGCTCGGGCCTGGCGCCCTGTACGGGGCCATCACCCGGCTGGAGGAACGGGGGCTGATCGAGCCGGTGGCCAGCGAGGACCGGCGGCGGCCGTACCAGATCACGGCGACGGGCTCGGCCGAGCTGGCCGGGGCGCTGGCCGACATGCGGCGGATCGCGACCACGGGGACGGCCCGGCTCGGCCGTCTCGGGCTGGACCCGGCATGACTCCCCCGGACCAGGACGCTGATACGGGGACTCCCCCGGGCGAGCCGGCCGACCGGGCCCTGAACCGGCTGCGTCGTCATCGGCGTGGCGGTCACCGTCGGCGCCCTCACGGCCGGGCCGGCCCTCGTCCGGTTCCTGCGCGCGGGCGGCTGGCCCGCGATACGGCGGCAGGTGGTCAGGGCGGTCAATGACGCTCGAGCAGCTGCCGGGGTCGGTGACTTCCCTGGCCTGGTACATCGCGGCGCTGGTCCTGCTGGGGGCGGCGCTGCGGTTCTGGACCCAGGCGGCCACGACCATGGCCGGGCGGCTCGAGCTCCAGCCGAGGGTACGGGCCGTCCGGATCGTCCTTAACGCGGTGGCCACGATGGCGGCCAGTGCCCTGACGCCGGTCGTGCTGATCTGGATCGGACAGATCCAGTCCGACAACTGGCTGCTTGGCGCCGGCGTGTTTCTCCTCGTCAGCAACTGCCGCTCCACGTCCGCTCGGCTGTGGTGGGCGTGGCACCGGGGACAGCGGCTGCGGGCCGCGGCGGCCGGGGGGCGACGGGCATGACGCCCCGTGCCCATGGCGCCGGGCCGGGCGCCGACTGAGCTGGAATAGTACGGTCTCGGCGGCTGCTTTTACTATCAGCCGGCCCCTCCCCCGCGTCGCCTCGCCGCGGGCACTCTCCGGGCACGGCATCATGGAAGCGCTATGACTCTTACTGACCTGCTGCCTGCGACGCCCGACCCGGACGCCGTCTTCGACGCGTTCGCCGGGTGGTCCAAGGAGCGCGGGCTGGCGCTGTACCCGCACCAGGAGGACGCCCTCATCGAGCTCGTCTCCGGGGCGAACGTCATCTTGTCCACCCCGACCGGGTCGGGGAAGTCGCTGGTGGCGACGGGCGCGCACTTCGCCGCGCTGGCGGACGGCAAGCGCACGTTCTACACCGCGCCGATCAAGGCGCTGGTGTCGGAGAAGTTCTTCGACCTGTGTAACACGTTCGGCCCGGCCCAGGTCGGCATGATGACCGGGGACGCCAGCGTCAACGCCCAGGCGCCGATCATCTGCTGCACCGCGGAGGTGCTGGCCAGCATCGCGCTGCGGGACGGCGCCGACGCCGACGTGGGCCAGGTGGTCATGGACGAGTTCCATTTCTACGCCGACCCCGAGCGCGGCTGGGCCTGGCAGGTGCCGCTGCTCGAGCTGCCCAAGGCCCAGTTCCTGCTGATGTCGGCGACGCTGGGCGACGTCTCGCGGTTCGAGGCCGACCTGACCTGGCGCACCGGCCGGCCGACCGCGGTGGTCAGCTCGGTCGAGCGGCCGGTGCCGCTGGTCTTCTCCTTCGTCCTCGAGCCGCTGCACGAGACCCTGAAGGAGCTGCTCGGCACCAACCAGGCGCCCATCTACGTGGTGCACTTCACCCAGGCGGCGGCGCTGGAGCAGGCCCAGGCGCTGATGAGCGTGAACGTCTGCAGCCGGGCCGAGAAGGACGCCATCGCCGACCTGATCGGCGACTTCCGGTTCACCGCCGGGTTCGGCAAGACCCTGTCCCGGCTGGTGCGGCACGGCATCGGGGTGCACCACGCCGGCATGCTGCCCCGGTACCGGCGGCTGGTCGAGACGCTGACCCAGGCCGGCCTGCTGAAGGTCATCTGCGGCACCGACACCCTCGGCGTGGGCATCAACGTGCCGATCCGCACCGTCCTGTTCACCGCGCTGTCCAAGTACGACGGGACCAAGACCCGGCTGCTGCAGGCCCGCGAATTCCACCAGATCGCCGGGCGGGCGGGCCGCGCCGGGTACGACACGGCGGGGCGGGTCGTGGTCCAGGCCCCCGAGCACGTGGTGGAGAACGAGCGCCTGCTGGCCAAGGCGGGCGACGATCCCAAGGCACGGCGCAAGGTGGTGCGCAAGAAGCCGCCCGAGGGCATGGTCTCGTGGGGCAAGCCGACCTTCGAGCGGCTCGTCGCCGCCGACCCCGAGCCGCTGACGTCGAGCTTCAAGGTCACCCACGCGATGATGCTGAACGTCATCGACCGGCCGGGCAACGCGTACGCCGCGATGAAGCACCTGCTGACCGACAACCACGAGGACCGGGCCGCCCAGCGCAAGCACATCCACCAGGCCATCGCCATCTACCGGGCGCTGCTGGCGGGCGGGGTGGTGGAGCGGCTCGCTGAGCCCGACGAAGAAGGCCGTTACGTGCGGCTGACCGTGGACCTGCAGCTCGACTTCGCACTGAATCAGCCGCTGTCGCCGTTCGCGCTGGCCGCCATCGAGTTGCTCGACCCCGCGTCGCCGTCCTATCCGCTGGACGTGCTCTCGGTGATCGAGGCGACGCTGGACAACCCGCGGCAGGTGCTGTCCGCCCAGCAGTTCCGGGCCCGCGGCGAGGCGGTGGCCCAGATGAAGGCCGACGGCGTGGCGTACGAGGAGCGGCTCGAGCTGCTGGATTCGGTGACGTATCCCAAGCCGCTGGCCGAGATGCTCGACGGGGCGTACGAGCTCTACCGGCGCGGCCACCCCTGGGTGCTGGACTACCAGCTGTCCCCCAAGTCCGTGGTCAGGGACATGTACGAGCGGGCGCTGACCTTCACCGAGTACGTGGCCTACTACGGCCTGCCCCGGTCCGAGGGCCTGGTGCTGCGCTACCTGGCCGACGCCTACAAGGCGCTGCGCCAGACGGTGCCGGACGAGGCCAAGACCGAGGAACTGACCGACCTGATCGAATGGCTGGGCGAGATCGTCCGGCAGGTCGACTCCAGCCTGCTCGATGAGTGGGAGCGGCTGCGCCATCCGCTCGAAGGCGGCTCGGCCCCGGTCGACGTCCGGCCGGCCACGGTCACGTCGAACGTGCGGGCCTTCCGGGTCCTGGTGCGCAACGCGCTGTTCCAGCGGGTGCGGCTAGCGGCGTTCGGTCAGCATGAGGAGCTCGGAGCGCTGGATGCCGACAGCGGCTGGGACGCGTCGGCCTGGTCCGACGCGCTCGACGGGTACTTCGACACGCACGAGGAGATCGGCTTCGGCCCGGACGCCCGGGGTCCCGCGCTGCTGATCATCGAGGTCGGGCCTGACCAGTGGAAGGTCCGGCAGATCTTCGACGACCCGGCGGGTGACCACGACTGGGGCATCAGCGCGATCGTCGACCTGGACGCCTCCGACGAAGCCGGCACCGCCGTGCTGCGCATCACCGACGTGGGACAGCTTTCCGGGTTCTAGCTGCTGGAGCTTCTGGAGTTGCTGGCGCGCTCGGTGGGTGCCCTACCCGGCCCCGGCGCGGCCCCGAACCGGGCTGCTGCTAGCAAGATCGTGGAGCGGTAATCCGCGGGAAGGGAAGGGGTGACGCCCGGCCCCGATCGCGGCCTGGTCGTGGCACGATAGGAGCGGCTTCATGGCTCCGGGAAGTGTCGGCGGATGGAGGATGCCGTGACTGTTTACGTGAGCAAGCTGGGAGGTATGGGGCGCCTGCTGGCGGGCCGGTCCACCATGCCGCTTCCCTTGTTCCTCCTGAGTGCCGACACCGAGGATGAGCTGCATGCCTTCGCCGCACGGCTCGGTATCCGCCGGGATCCTGATACCCCGGCTACCCCGGCCGGGTTCATGCTGGAACCGGCGGACCGGCGTTACATGCTCACCGAGGGCGAGCGCGACCGGGCCGTGGAGCTCGGGGCGCAGTCAATCTCGGCCCGCAAGGCGGACAAGATGGAGCGGCAGCGGTCCTCACCTGGCAACGGCTAGAGGGCGCCGAAGTCGGGGAGGGTGAGGGAGCCGTCCGGGTTGAGGGTGAAGCCCGGGTTCCAGGCGATCTCCCAGATGTGGCCGTCCGGGTCCCGGAAGTGGCCGGCGTAGCCGCCGTAGAAGGTCTCCCTGGGCGCCTGGGTTATCTCGGCTCCGGCCGCGCCCGCCTCGGCCACGATCGCGTCGACCTCGGCTCGCGACCGGACGTTCTGCGCCAGGACGGCGGCGCCGAGGGCCGAGTCCTCGACGCCAGAGTCGGGGGCGAGCTTGTCGCGGCCCCACAAGATCAGCGCCATGCCGCCGAGCTGGAAGAAGACCGTCTCTTCGATTTCCTGACCACGCCAGCCGAGCCGTTCGTAGAAGGCCCGGGCGCGGCGCACGTCGGCCACGCCCAGGGTGATCAGGCTGATGCGCTGCTCCACCCCGGTAACCCTAACGGCCGCGCAGGAAGGCGAGCACCCGCTGGAGCAGGAGCGCGGTGGCGTCCGGGTCGTAGGAAGGCAGGGTGCTGTCGGCGAAGTAGTGCTGGTCACCGCTGTAGAGGAACAGTTCCGCGTCCTTGGCCTGGCTGACGAGCTCGCGGGCGGCGTCGAGGTCGCCTTCCCCGGCGAAGATGGGGTCGGCGTCCATCCCGTGCACCTGCACCGGCACGCCGTCGGGCCAGGAGCCGAACGCCGAGACCGGGACGCAGGAATAGAACAGCAGCGCGCCCTGGGCCCCCGGCCGGGTCTGCGCCAGCTTCTGGGCCGGGAGCACACCGAGCGAGAAGCCGGCGTACACCACCCCGGGCGGCAGCGCTTCGGCCGCCCGCGTGCCGCGCTCGATCACCTCGCCGGGGAAGCCGATCTCCTCGGCGTGGGCCATGCCCGCCTCGATGCTGCCGAACGTGCGGCCCTCGAACAGGTCGGGCGTGTGCACGGCATGCCCGGCCCGGCGCAGCTCGTCGGCGAACGCGACGACGCCGGGGGTCAGCCCCAGCGCGTGGTGGAAGAGCACTACCTCGGCCATCTCGGCCCTCCTGTTCGTGCCTACGCGGGCGGGAGCACCTCGAACGCCGGGTGCTTGGGCGCGATGGCGCGGAGCTGATCGTCGGTGGAGTCCGGCCCGGTGCCCTCGAAGAAGATGCCGACCTCCGCCTTCCACCTCCGCAGGTACGCGCGCAGGACCGGGACCTTCTCCGCGTCGGTGAGCTCACGGCCGCGGAAGCCCTCGGCGCCGCGGCCCAGCCGCAGCTCGCCGGTGCCCGCCGCGCGCAGGTTGAGCACCCACTGGGTCTCGCCGCGAGGGGCGACCAGATACCGGTGGCCCTCGTAGGTGAGCAGGTTCACCGGCGTGGTGCGCCACTCGCCGCTGGTCCGGCCCTTCACCGCCAGGACCCGCGAGCCGAGGACGCTCATCCCCCGCTTGGTGAGGAAGGCCACGAGCCGGTTGAAGACGTTGCGCGTGAACCATCCGGGCGCCCGGTAATGAGCCATGCCGGCCAGCCTAGCGGGGAATCGTCCAGGCGCTCAGCGGGGTGATGCGCAGGGCCGCGCCGTAGGCGTCGTCGTACCACTGCGGGGTCTGGCCCATCTGGGTGATGCGGGCGGCGTACTTATCTGCGAACCCCGGGAACTTGGAGGGGATGGGCGCATCGGGCACTCGTTCGGCCCGGCCGGAGATGACCACCACGTCGCTGCCCTCAGGGGACGAATTGAAATGCACCGAGACCTGGTCGTTGGCCTGGATGTGCCGCAGCTTGGCGCCGTCGTTCAGGCTGTAGACGACGATGGCCGTGCCGTCCCAGATGAACCACACCGGCCGGGGCGCCGGCCGGCCGGACGGGGTGACGGTGGTCAGCCAGGCGATCTGGTCGCCGGTCAGGTGCTGCTCGGTCCGTTCGGTGAGCTCGAATGCCATGCCGTCCATTGTCTCGCGCGCCGTGATCAGGCGTGCGGGAGCTGGCCGGCTTCCGGGTCACGCTCGGTCAGGCAGTACGGGCGTCCGGTGGGGTCGGCCATCGCGGTCCACTCAGGAAACTCAGTCAGGACCCGCGCTCCCGACGCGGCGTGCCGCCGGGCCAGCAGGTCGCGGCGGGCGGACGCGAAATCGACGTGGCCCGTGACCTGGTCGAGCGGGCCCGCGTGGTCACGCCGCTGGAGCAGCAGCCGGACCGGCACCGGGACGGGCTGATCCAGGCGCGTGAATTCGGGCAGGGTGCTAGGCCGTGCTTCCCAGCCGGTCAGGGCGGCCCAGAACGAGCACTCCCGCTCGAAGGCATCCGGCGGGATGTCCAGGCACAGCTGGTCCGCGCGGCTGGCTCCCCCGGTGTCCGAGACGACTGGCCGCGGCACCGCGTTCTCCCCGTGCCAGTGCACTAGGCAGAACGTGAAACCGCCGGGGCTGCCCATGATGACCAGGCCTTCGCTGGCGTGCTTCACGGTCGCGCCGAGCGTGACGGCGCGGCCGGCCGCCTGATCGAGGGTCCCGGCGGCGGGATCGAGGTGCAGGTCCAGGTGGACGCCGCCGCTGCCGTCGGCGATGCGCTGCACCCGCAGGTAGGCGTCCCCGTCCGGGGGCAGCAGGGTCGCGAACTCCCCCGCCGCGCCGCGGAACGGCGACAGCGCGCTAGCGGTCACCTCTGGCCAGAAGGCCACCCCGGCGTCGAACGCGTCGCCCGGGAAGTCCAGGAACAGGGTCAGCCAGCGGATCAGCACGCCCCTAGGATGCCTTACCGGGACGGGGAAGATCCGGGTGGCCCGGTCTGTCAGGCGAGGGGCTCGCCCGGCGTGAACAGCGTCAGCTGCATCCCGTCGGGCGCCTCGACCCGGGCGTTGCGGTCCCCCCACGGGGTCGTGACCGGCGGCGCGACCGGAACCGCGCCGGCTCCGGCGAGCCGCCGGGCCATCGTGTCGCTATCCGCGACCCGCAGGGCGAACCGGACCGTCCCCGATACCCGGCGCCCGGCCTCGACCGCGTCGACCGCGCCGGCCTGCGCCTCGTCGAGCAGTTCCAGCACCGCCCGGCCCGCGTCCAGGGCGACCACCCGCCCGGACGCCGAGCTCCAGTCGGCCAGCTGGTCCATTCCCAGCGCGTCGCGATAGAAGGCCAGGGCCCGGTCGAAGTCCTGCACGGTGAACGCGAGACGCAGCTCTGTTACATCGGCCATGCACAGACTCTAATCTGACCCGGTGGACGGAGACGGCGTGCTGCTGACCGGGGTGTACGGGCCGGGGAAGAGCTCGGTGGCCGCGGAGGTCGCCTACCTGCTCGAGCACCGGGGCGAGCGGTCGCGGGGAACTACCGGCGGCGGGATCGGGCGGTTCGTACTCGCCCACTTCACCCGCGACCCGAGGATGGCCGGCTCGGATTCGTACGGGGCGCCGCCTCACCGGACCGCCTCGCCTCGGCTGCCCCGCTAACCTCACCGTCCCCGCCGGCCGGGCCCGGAAGCCGATGGCGAGGTGGCTCGATGTTCCATGGGTGCGGCTCCTTTCGTGTGAGCGGCCTGGCGGCCGCTGCGAGCCGGGCCGCCCGGTATTCCCCCCAGTCCCGTCAGCCCGGCCGGCCCCCCAGCCCCGTCAGCCCGGCCCGGCCCCCCAGCCCCGTCAGCCCGGCCCGTCAGCCCCCGGATCTCCCGCCCGCCACCTGGCGCCGGCCCCGGGCAGCCACGTCAATGTGACTCTGCGGTGGTCAAGACCACATCGATGTGGCATCGCGGTGGTTGCCGGGGCGCCCTGGGCGGCCCCGGCCGGTACCGCACGCCCCGCACGGATCAGGCGGCCCGGGACCGGGCTCAGCAGGCAGGAACCGGGGCGGCCCGGGACCGGGCTCAGCAGGCAGGACCCGGGGCGGCCCGGGACCGGGCTCACAGAAAGGAGCCGCACCCATGTTCCATCGTGCCGGCTGGAGGAGACGGGACTACTCGCCAGTGAATCTGAGGGTGTGCACGCCAGGCGGAAGGCGACGATCTATGTAACGCGCCCTAGACCTGCGGCCTGCCTTCTGGTAGCGGGCTCGGGGCGAATGCGCCCTTGCCGCTGACGATCACGACCCACCCCTGCTCGGCCAGGTACCGGTAAGCGTGGCGGACTGTGCCGCGGCTAACGCCCAGCTCCTGCTCGATCGTCGACTCGCTCGGCATCCGCTGGCCCGCCGTCTTAATCTGATCGGCCAGCCAGGCAGCGACTTGGCGCCAGACGGGCACGGCCGAGTCGTGCTCGATGATCATGACCTGACATTAGGCGGTTCATAACGTCCCAGGCCAAGTCGATACAGGTTAACCTGTTTATAGACAGGTATATACGGGACGCGTATCGTGGTTCATCATGTACGAACGGTGATCTTGGCGCGACGACGCAGTCATCGGCCGGGTTTGATTGCCTCCTAGCTGGAGGCCGTCCACGATGAATGATCCTGCTTGGCCGCGCGTGCCGTTTCAGCTCAGCCCGGAGGAGCTGAGCCAGAAATTCCGCCTCGCCAGGTTCAAGGACGCGCACCCGGACGTGATCATCGGCGAGGGCGGCTTCGGCACATGGGAGGCCCGCATACCGGAGGCCAGCGGGGAGACGGTCCCTACCCGGTACACGCTCCGGGAACTGCTGGACCGGCTCGACGAGCTGACATGAGGTTCTGGTCGTGGCTTAAGGGCCCAGGTCCCAGAGCAGGCGGTAATAGCGAGTGCGAGCGGGGTCGGGGGCCACGCCGTAGGCGTCGAGCAGGGGGATCTCCCAGCCGGGGCCGTGGCTCCAGGTCGTGCTCCAGGTGGCGACGGCCAGGTCGGCCCAGCGGTCCGCCACGCCCAGTTCACCGAGATCGACGTGGCCGGACCAGCGGCCGTCGTCGGTCAGCAGGGTGTTGGGGGCGCAACTGTCGCCGTGGCAGACGACGAGCTGGTCATCGGGCGGGACATCGGCGAGCACGCGCAGCGCCCCCGCTACGTCCAGGTGCTGGTGCTCGGGGTGCCACCGGGCTGGGTCGATCAGGCCCCGGGCGGCCCGGCGGCGCGTGTCAGCCAGCCGGTCGGCGGCCGTCCAGGAGAACGGGCAGTCCCGGACCGGCAGCGTGTCGTGCAGGGCTCGCAGGCCTTCGCCGATGGCGGTCACCGCGGTCCGGGGGTCGGCCGCCCACCGGGCGGCGACGGCCATCTGGCCGGGCAGGGCGCGGGTGAGGATCCAGGTTCCGGTCGAATCGGCTCCCTCGCCGAGCAGTTGCGGGACCGGGATGTAGCGGACGGCCCAGCGCAGCCGCACGGCCTCCGCCGCCAGGTCGAGACCGCTCCCGGCTGGTGCCCATTTCACGAACCGCCGCTGGCCTCCCGCGCCGATCGCGAAGGTCATGCCGCCGAGTTCGTTGGTCCAGACCGGGGTGATGGGGTCGCCGCCGGCGAGGGCCAGGACCGGCGGCGGCACGCCGGTATCCGGCGGCGATCCGTCTTCAGGGATGGGGGGCTTCCAGGTTGAGGCGGCGCTGCTCGATGACCAGGCAGCGGTCCTCGACGTAGAGCAGGCCGGCGTCCTCGGCGATGGCCCGGGCCTCGGCCGAGGCGATACCCAGCTGGAGCCACAGCGCGGTGGCGCCCGCCGCGACCGCCTGGCGGGCGATGTCGGGGGTCTGCCCGGAGGGGCGGAACACGTCGACCAGGCCCACCTGCTCGGGGACGTCGGCCAGGGTCCGGTAGACGCGCTCGCCGAAGAGCTGGTCGGCGTGCGGGTTGACCGGGATGATCCGCCAGCCGCGGCCCCGCATGTGCGCGGGCACCGAGTGCGCCGCCTTGACCGAGGCACGGCTCGCCCCGACCACGGTGATGGTGTCGTAGCGGGTCAGGATGCGCTCGACGATGGCGTCGGTAGAGGTCACCTGGCCACCGTAACGCCTAGCTGGAGCGGGCCCGCGCCAGCCCGGCCCGGGCCAGCCGAGGGAGGACGGCGGGGCCGGTGACCGGGCGGAACCGGTCCGCCGCGGCGCTCAGCACCTGGTACTCGTCCTCGGTGAGGTCGATGCCGGCGGCCGCCACGTTGCTCTCGAGCTGCCCGACGGTCGAGGCGCCGGGGATCGCGACGACCCCCGGGCGGCGGATGACCCAGGCCAGCGCGATCTGGGAGGGCGTGGCGGAGTGCGCGTCCGCGACCTCGCGCAGGGCCGCGATCAGGCCGGCGGCCCGGTCGAGGTTCTCCGGCAGGAACAGCGGGCTGGCCGTCCTGAGCCGGTTCGTGGGCCGGCTGTCCCGGTGGTACCGGCCGGAGAGCAGGCCCTGGGCGAGCGGGCTGTAGGCGATCACGACGTGGCCGGTCGAGGCGGCGAACGGCAGCAGGTCCCGCTCCGGGGACCGGTCGACCAGGTTGTAGCGGACCTGGTTGCTCAGCACGCGGCTGCCCAGCGCCTGCTCGGCGGCGCGCCAGCGGTCCAGCGAGTAGTTGCTGACGCCCACCTCGCCGACCAGCCCGACCCGCTGCAGCGCGCGCATGCCGCGCATGATCGTCCCGTCCCGGATCACCGGGTTCGGCTGGTGGACCTGGTACAGGTCGAGACGGCGAACGCCGAGCCGGTTGGCGCTGGCCACCGCGCGCTGCTCGACGACCGGGGCGATGGGAAACAACGGGAGGATCTTCGTCGCCAGGAAGACCTCGTCCGGTGAGTCACCCAGGGCCGCGCCGAGGATCCGCTCGCTGCGGCCGAAGCCGTAGATCTCGGCGGTGTCGAACAGCGTGACGCCCAGCTCCACGGCCCGCCGCACGATGGCGTGCGCCTCCCGGGCGGCGTAGGACGAGCCGTAGCCCCACTCGCGGGAGCCGAACTGCCAGGTGCCCAGCCCGATACGGGAGATCTCGGTCGCGGTGCCGGCGCTCAGGTAACGCATGGAACTATTGTGCGCTCCCCGCTACCACCGGATCCGGGCGATCTGGTCGTAGTCGGAGGAGGTGTAACCGACCAGCCCCTCCGACAGGGCGAAGATCCATTCGGTCACGCCCAGGGACAGCGCCAGGCGGCTGCAGCGGGAGCAGAAGTGCGGTTCGTCCTGCCGGACCGAGTCGTCGGCCTCGAGCCGGACGTAGATCAGCTTCGAGCCCTGGAGCATCCGCCAGCCGTCGCCTTCCCGCGCCAGCGTGATCGCCCGCTGCTCGGCGTGGGTCCGGCACCGGTCGTGGTCCCCGGTCTCCCCGAACTTGCAGTAGCAGTGATCCTCGCCGGGGAACGGCACGCCGTTGGTGCCCCAGGCGATCAGGCTCTCGTCCTTCATCAGCACCGCGGCGTACCTGGTCTGCGCGTGGGAATCCTTCGCCAGCTCCGCCGCCCGCTCGACCATCTGCTCCGCCACGGCGCTGTCCTGGCGCTTCAGCGGCCGCCACTGCGGTCCTTGCCCTGCTTGCATGCCCGTCACCTCTCCCGTGAACCTGTACGACCGTAGGTGTCCCGCCGGGGTCAGGTAAACCCCTGGAGAGTACGGCGTTTCCGGGCGAAGCGTCAGGCGGGGGCATCGGCGGACCACGTACCAGGGACTTCGTAGGCCTCGTCGTCCCCCGGCCAGGGCGGCATGGTCACGCCCACGGCCGACAGCGGACCGCCATCGGCCGCCCGGAACTGGAAGTGGGTGCCGGCCGGAATCGACAGGCAGGTACCGGGTCCCAGCGGCACCGTCTGCTCTCGCTCCCCCTGGCGCCGCCACATCTGGCCCTGCCCGCCCAGGATGTACCAGAGCTCTTCGACGGCGTGGTGGGCCACGGCCCGGGACACCCGCCCGGGCGCCAGCTCGAAGTGCGCCATCGAGCCGCGGCCGAGCCGCAGGAGCTCCCGGACGTCCGAGCCGTCCGGCGCGACGGCGTCGGGCGCCTCCGGCAGCCGCCGGGTCCCGAACCGCTGGTCCTCCTGCTCACGCACGAACCCGACCCTAGCGGATCGGGTTCGAGCGGGCTGACTCAGTAGGCGGCCGGGGTGTTGAAGATCACGATCAGGCTGACGATCTTGCCGTCGCGGACGGTGAAGTAGTTGGTGAGGATGAGCTCGTCCGGCAGGTTCGTCTTGTCGAAGGTGCCGTCGTAGCGGCCGCGGACGACGGTGACGCCGTAGTGGTCGACGACCTCGGTGACGTCGATGGACACGTGGTCGCCGGTCATCTCCTTCGCCACCCAGCGGCGGATGGCCTCGGTGCCCCAGAACTCCCGGCGGGCGTCGTTGACCAGGGCGTCACCGGCGAAGGTGGCCATGATGGCGTCCTCGTCGCCCGCGTTGACGGCGGCGATGTGCTCGGCGATGACGGTCTCGAGGCCGGTGGTGCTGACAGTCATGAGCCCGTTCCTTCCGTAGGTTTCTTGCTGATGACTCCAGCCTCGGTGCTCCCTTCGGCGGAGGGTCAAGACCACCTGCCGCGGTTGACTGTCCGGTAGCAGGAGGGTTGACAATGGCCTGGTGACAGCAGGGCTCACGGTCGGCGACTTCTCGCGCATGACCCACTTGAGCGTCAAGACGCTCCGGCATTACCACGAGGTCGGGCTGCTGGCGCCGGCCGCGGTGAACCCGGGTACCGGCTATCGCTACTACTCCGCCGAGCAGATCCCGGCCGCCCAGGTCATCCGCCGCCTGCGGGACCTGGAGATGCCGGTCGGCGAGGTCAAGGCGGTGCTCGCCGCCAACGACGCCGCCGACCGCAACACGCTGATCGCCGCGCATCTCGGCCGGCTCGAGGCCGAGCTGGCGCAGACCAGGTCCGCGGTCGACTCGCTGCGGAACCTGCTGCAGCCGCCGCCGGGCGCGCCGGCGATCGAGCACCGCAGCGTCCCGGCCGTCGTCGCGGCCGGCATCGTGGCGGTGGTCGACCACGCCGACATCATCCCCTGGTGGCAGGGCGCCCTGGGCGAGCTGCGGGCCACGGTCCGCGGCCAGGGGCTGCGGCTCGCCGGACCCCCGGGCGGGGTGTTCGCCAGCGAGCTGTTCACCCGCGAGCACGGCGAGGCGACCGTGTTCGTCCCGGTCGAGGGCCCGGGAGACGGCGGGGTTCGGTCCATCGGGCGGGTCACGCCGGTCACCATCCCGGCCGCCGAGCTGGCCGTCATCAGCCACCTGGGCTCCCTGAGCGACGCCGACCTCAGCTACGCCACACTAGGTTCCTACGCCACCAGGCACGAGATCAGCGTCGACGGGCCGCTGCGCGAGTACTACCTGCACGGCGCGGGCGAGGTGACCGACGAGGCGGAATGGAGGACCGAGATTGGCTGGCCCATCTTCCGCGCCGACGGGCCCCGCGAAGCCGGCGGCTGAGATCCCCGCGGCCGCCGCGGCCCGGCGGTTCGCCGAGATCGTCTGCCCGCCCGAGATCCAGCAAGAACATCGGGCCGAACGGGTGTTGCGTGAGTTCGCCCTGATGCTGGGCTCGCTGCCGCCGGCGGCCAGGAAGGCGCTGGCTATGACGCTGGCCGGCGTCGAGCAGGGAGCGCGGCTGTACCCGCCGTCACGCGGGCGGCGGTTCACCCGGCTCGACGACCGGACGGCCGCCGCCTACGTGCGGGCGGTCCTGGCCCGCCCTGACCCGGCGGCCGAGCTGGTCCGGCGGCTCAAGAGCGTGCTCGTCATGTGCTACTACGAGCTGCCCGAGGTGCAGCGGGAGATCGGCTACGACCCGGAGCCCTACATCGCGGCCGTGTCCCGGCGCCGGCTGGAGAGGTACGGGACGGAGCTGCCATGACAACACCCAGGGGGCTGACCACGCAGGACGGGATCAGTGGAGACCTGCGCCTGGAGTGCGGCGTGGTGGTCGTCGGTTCCGGGGCGGGCGGGGCGACCGTGGCCGCGGAACTGGCCGAGGCCGGAGTGGACGTGATCATGCTCGAGGAGGGCGGCTACCACCCGACGGAGTCGTTCACCGCCGGGACCGGGCGGGCGCTGCGCACCCTCTACCGGGACGGCGGCGGCGGGATGGCGATCGGCCGCCCGTCCGTGCTGTACGCCGAGGGCCGCTGCGTCGGCGGCTCCACCGTGGTCAACGGGGGCATGTCGTGGCGGACCCCGGCCCGGGTGCTCCAGCGGTGGGCCGAGCAGGAAGGGCTGCCCGCCATCGGCGAGCGGGACCTCGACCCCTACTTCGCCGCGATCGAGTCGCGGCTATCGGTCGGGGAGCAGGATCCGGAGACGATCGGGCGGGACTCCGAGCTGTTCAGGGACGCGGCCCGGACTCGCGGCTGGGCCGTGGTCCCGAACCGCCGGAATCAGCTGCACTGCGCGGGCAGCAACAACTGCAGCAGCGGCTGCCCGACTGGCGCCAAGCAGTCGATGCTGGTCACCAGCGTGCCCCGGGCGCTGGCGGCCGGCGCCCGGCTTTTCGCCGACGTCCGCGTGGATCGCGTCACTCGCGACGGGACCGGGGCAAACGGGGTGACCGGGCATGTGGTGCGGCCAGGCGGGCTCCGCGGCCCGGCCCTGACGGTGCGGGCCCGGGCGGTGATCGTGGCCGGCGGCGCGATCCAGACGCCGGCCTTGCTCACGCGGTCGGGTCTGCGGCTGGCCTCCAGCCACCTGGGCCGGAACCTGTCCGTGCACCCGAACGCGGTGGTGACCGCGTTCTTCGACGAGGACGTGACCGGCTGGCAGGGCGTGCACCAGGCGTTCCAGGTGCGCGAGTTCACCCGCGAAGGGCTGCTGCTATCCGCGACCAACCTCACGCCCTCGATGCTGGCCGGCATCTTGCCGGCCTACGGCGCCGAACTCGGTGCGCTGATGGCGGACTACAACCGGATCGTCACCGCCGGGCCGCTGGTCTCCGACACCGGCACCGGCCGGATCCGGCACCTGCCCGGCCTCGGGCCGCAGGTCTTCTACCAGCTCACCGAGCGCGACGCCGCCCGCGTAGTACGCGGCGTCGAACTGACCGCGCAGGCTTTGTTCACGGCCGGCGCCCGGCGGCTGCTGCTCCCCTTCGAGGGCGCCCCGCTGGTCCGCAGTCCCGGTGAGCTGGGCCGCCTGCTGGCCCGCCCGGTGCCCAGGCGGGCCCTCCAGCTGTTCTCCATCCACCTGATGGGCACCGCCCGGATGAGCGCGGACCCCCGGCGCGGCGTGACCGGCGGCTTCGGGGAGTTCCACGGCGTGCCGGGGCTGATGGTGGCCGACGCCAGCCTGTTCCCCGGCCCGACCGGCATTAACCCGATGGAGACCGTCATCGCGCTGGCTATGCGCAACGCGCGGCGGCTCCTCGAGCGGCGGAACGCCTACGGCATCTGAGCGAGGTCAGCTCAGTTCCACTCCGCCACCGGGTCGCCGGGCGCGTAGACGTAGCCCCCGGTCTTGTGCGGGTCCTTGGCCAGGTTGCTGTAGTCGACGGAGAACTGGTACTCCTGGCCGGCCGCGACACGGTGGTACGTGGGGTCCGGCGGCTGGATCACGCCCGGGTCGGTGAACGGGCTGTCCAGGTAGAAGAACTGCTTGGGGTTGATCACGAACCCCTGTGCCCCGCCGATGACGATCCAGGCGACGACCGCTCCGCCGGTCTGGTCGCCCTGGGTGCTGAGCTCGGCGATGCGGGACCCTTCCGGCGTGGTGTACCAGGACAGGGCGCTCGGGTCCGTGCTGTCGGTGGCCTTGAGCCGGTACTCGTGCGGGGCGATCCCCTTCACCGAGATGTACCGGGCGTTGCTCTCGTCCAGCAGGCAGGCCGCGACGTTGATCCCGTCGATCGTGCCGCCGCCGTGGAAGGCGGCCTGGCACACCGGCCCCCGCGCGGCCAGCCAGGCGCTGTCCTGGGCCAGGATCGCGGAACGCCCGGCCGGGGTCGCGCTGGCGTACTTGGCGGCCTGCGTGGCGTTGATCTCGGCGTCGGCGTTCTCGGTCATGGTCTCGTAGCACTTCTCGATGGCGATCGTCGTGCTCTGGCGGCCGCAACTGCCCGGGGCGGTCTCGACCCGGGCCGGGTGGCCGGGGTCGAACGGCTCCACGATGCTGACGAACGGCGCGACGGCCGCCGTGGTGGCGGTCGTCGTGGCCTGCGGGCTCGACGTCCCGCCCCCCGCTCCCCCGGGCGACCCGGATGAGCTGCAGCCCGCCAGCATCCCGGCCAGCCCGGCCCCGCACAACGCCAGTACCGCAACCCGCGCCAGTGGCTGTCTCGCCTCACCATTCCACATAGCCAACTCCATCAACCCCTCGTCCCAAAACAGCAATATTGGCAGTGATCGTAACGATGCCCGAGCCCCATCCGGCCCGGGCATCGCCGCCAACTCATCAGACGCAGGAGTGCCCCCGCCGGTTGCAGCGGGCATCTCGACGGAGACGCCATCGTGACCCTTGATACACCGGGCTAGGCTCTGGCCATGACGGTGCGCATCGACGGGTCGCTCGAGGGGATCGACTGGGCTGCGGCCAAGGCCGACCTGGCCGCCGACGACTTCGACAACGGCCGGTCCGCGGACGCGCTGCGGACGTCGTTCGGGCGGTCGCAGCACGTCGCCATCGCCCGCGACGGCGACCGGGTGGTCGGCATGGCCCGGCTGCTCTCGGACGGCGTCTGCAACGCTTACCTGCTCGACGTCTGGACCGCTTCGGCCTACCGCAGGCAGGGCGTCGGCTCGGCGATGGTCAGGCTCTTGATGGAGCAGGTTCCCGGCCAGCACATAGGCCTGCAGACCGACGACGCCGAGGCGTTCTACACCTCCCTCGGCTACCGCCCCCAGCCCGCCTTCATGTCCGCCATCTCCGGCACCTGGCTCGTCAACGACGCCAACCAGACCCGCCGATCATGGCGGCGCGGCGGGGATCAGCAGGGCGTCTACGGCTCGGGCGCCGGCCGGGCCGCAGATCAGGGGGTTGATGTCGAGGGCTTCGATGGCGTCGCCGTGGTCGCGGGCCAGGCGGGAGAGGGCTTGGATGGCGTCGGCGATGGCGTCCAGGTCGGCGGGGGGCTGGCCGCGGGCGCCGGCCAGGACCGGGGCGAGGCGCAGGCGCTGGATGGCGGCCAGGGCGGCGGGTCGGGTGACCGGGGCGAGGAGGATGACTCGTTCGGCAAAAATCTCTATGAGGACGCCGCCGGCGCTGATGACTAGGAGCGGGCCGAGGGCGGGGTCGCGGACTAGGCCCAGGGCGAGCTCGGTGCCGGGTGGGGCGGTCTGGCTGACCAGGACGTCCGGGCCCAGGCGGGCGGCTAGGTCGTCGTAGGCGGCGCCGACCTGCGTCGGCGCGGCCAGGCCGAGGCGGACGCCGCCGACGTCGGATTTGTGGGCGATGCCGGGCTCGGCCGTCTTGAGGACGACCGGGTAGCCGATCGCGTCGGCGGCGGCCAGGGCGGCTTCGCGGGTCTTGGCGGTCTCGGTGCGGACGACGGGGATGCCGTACTCGCGCAGCAGGGCGAATAGTTCGGGGCCGCCGGTCGGGAGCCGGACGCGCGGGAGGCTCGCGAGGGTTCGCGGGTGGGCGGGGGCACCGGGCGCTCGGCGTGATCGAGCAGGTGGCTTAGGGCAAGCAGGCCGGTGCGGGTGCCTTCGAGGACGGGGATTCCGGCCGTGCGCAGCTGGGCGGCGGCGGCCGGGTCGATGGCGGCGGGCAGGCCGGCCAAGATCGCGACCGGCTTGGGAGTGGCCGCGGCGGCGGCGAGGGCGGCGCGGGGGTAGGAGTCGTCGCCGTCGAACTCGGGGACCAGGTCGACGGCCAGCACGACGGCGCCGACGGACGGGTCGGCGGCCAGGGCGTCCAGGCAGCCGGTGAACAGTTCCTCGGTGTCGCGGCCGGTCCCCCACACGTCCAGCGGGTTGGCCGGGGCCAGGCCCTCGTCCAGCAGGGTGGCCAGCCGGGCGGTGGTGGCCGGGGCGAGCGGGGCGAACGGGACCCCGGCCTCGGCGGCCAGGTCGGCGGTGTGCGCGCGTTCCAGGCCGGAGTCGTGCACGGTGGCGATACCGGTGCCGGGGGCGGCGCGGCGGCCGGAGGCGAATAGTTCCAGGGTGTCGGCCAGCTCGGCCAGGTCGCCGACACGGTGCACGCCGTAGGCGGCGGCCAGCGCCTCCCAGGCGCCGCCGTCCGCGGCCAGCGCGCCCGAGTGCGCCGCCACCAGGGCCTGGCCGGCCTCGGAGGCGCCCACGCTGAGCAGGACCACGGGCACGTCCGCGGCCAGCGCGTCGGCCAGCACCGCGCGCAGCCCGGCCGCGTCCCTGATCGCCTCGAGGACCAGGGCCAGCACCCGGGTCCCGGGGAGCGTGAGGGCGTACCGGGCGTAGTCGGCGGCGGTGGTGACGAGTTCCTGGCCGGAGGAGACGGCCAGGGTGAAACCGAAGCCGCGCCGCGCCCGCAGCAGGGCTGAGAAGACCGAGCCCGAGTGGGTGACCAGCGCGACCGGCCCGGCGGACAGCGGGTCGGGCTCCACATAGCCGATGGCCCGCAGGCCGCGGGCCACGTTCACGAACCCCATGCACCCCGCGCCGCACACGGCCATCCCCGCGTCACGGGCCACCGCGGCCAGGCGCTCCCGCAGGCCCGCGGTCCCGTGCGGGCCGAAGGCACTGCCGAAGATGACGGCCGAACGAGCTTGGTTCTCCGCCGCGGCTTTCAGCTCCGCCTCGAGCGCGGAGTCGGGCACCGCCAGCAGCGCCAGGTCCACCGGTTCGGGCACGTCGGCGAGGGCGGGCAGGCAGGGCACGCCGCCGATGTCCGCGTACCGCGGGTTGACCAGGTAGGTGCGCGGGCGGGACGGGCTGCGGGCCACCTCCTCGATCATGCGCGCGCCGAGGCTGCCCGGGCGGGCGCTGGCTCCCACCAGCGCCACGCTCCGGGCCTCGAGCATCGCGGTGACCGCGCTGCGTGTCTCAGTGGTAGCGGTCACTTCCGGCGGACGGCGGACCGGCGGTCGGCGAGCGCGGCCTTGGCCGCCTGCATGCCGGGGATGCCGCAGACCCCGCCGCCGGCGTGGGTGGCCGAGCTGGCGTAGTACAGGCCGGGCACCGGGGTTCGGTAGTCGGCGAAGCCAGGCGCCGGGCGCATGTGGAACAGCTGCTCCAGGGACAGCTCGCCGTGGAAGATGTTGCCGCCGACCAGGCCGTAGTCGTGCTCCATCTGATACGGGCCCACGATGTCGGTGTGGATGATCGAGCTCTTGAAGTTCGGCGCCACCTCGTTGTAGCAGTCGATCATGCGGTCGGCGTAGGCCTGGAGCTCCTCGGTGTGCGGGGCCTGGCTCCAGTCCGACGGCACCCACTGGGTGAACAGCGACATGATGTGGTAGCCCTCGGGGCACAGCGTCTTGTCGAACGCGGTCGGGATGACGCCGTCGCTGAACGGCCGGGCCGCCGCGACGCCGTTCCTGGCGTCCTGGAAGGCCTGCTCGATGTACGGCATGGTGGGCGCCATCTCCACCGAGCCCGTGTGGTGTTCCTGCAGGCTGGTGCCGGGATCGGCGGTGAAGTCGGGGAGCTCGGACAGGGCCAGGTTGATCTTGACCACGCCGCTGCGGGTCTTCCAGTGCTCGATGTCGGTCACGAAGTCGTCGGGGAGGTTCTCCCGTCCGACCTGCTCGAGGAACGCGGTGCGCGGATGCAGCGAGGTGACCACCACCTTGGCCGTGAACGCCTGCCCGTCCTCCAGTTTCACGCCGACGGCCCGGCCGTCCTTGACCAGGATCTTCCTGACTTTCGCGCCGGTGCGGATCTCGGCTCCGTTCTCGCGGGCCGCGTTCGCGATCGCGTCGGAGACCGCGCCCATGCCGCCTTCGGCGAAGCCCCAGTTGCCCAGGTGGCCGTCGCCCACGTCGCCGATCGAGTGGTGGGCCATCACGTACGCGGTGCCCGGCTCGTACGGGCCGGCCCAGGTGCCGATCACGCCGTTGACCGCGAGGGCGCCCTTGACCTGCGGGGACTCGAACCAGTCGTCGAGCAGGTCGGCGATCAACATCGTCATCAGCCGGGTCACGTCGGCGATGGTCCGGACGTCGAGCCCGCGCTGGCGCCAGGCCAGGCGCAGCGTCTGCTCGAGGTCACGGGGCTTGCGGGAGCCGAGGTTGGGCGGGACGGTGAGGAGCAGCGGGCCGAGCACGTCGGCCAGCCCGGCCAGCCACGCGTCCCAGCGCGGCATGGCGTCGGCGTCCTTCTTGGACCAGCGCGAGACCTCTTCGTGGTTGCGCTTGGCGTCGTCGGCGTACAGCTTGATCGACCCGCCCTCGGGGAAGGCCTGGTAGTACGGGCCCATCGGGAAGATCTTGTAGCCGTGCCGGTCGAGCTGGAGGTCGTTGATGATCGTCGGGGGAAGCAGCGACATCACGTAGGACAGCCGGGTGACCTTGAAGTCCGGGGCGTCCGCCCAGGGAGCTTCGGTGGTCGCGGCGCCGCCGGTCTTGTGCCTGGACTCCAGGACCAGGGTGCGGGCGCCCGAGCGGGCCAGGTAGGCCGCGGCGGTCAGGCCGTTGTGGCCGCCGCCGACGACGATCGCGTCGTAGTCGGTGGAACCGCTCGCTCCGGCCTTCGCCCTGGTCGCGCTGCCAGCTTTGGCCTGCGCTGCCCGGGCGGCCTGCGCTGCTCTGGCTGCCTGTACCGCCTTTCCTGCCGCGGTCTTCGCCGCGCTTGCCGCCTTCGCCGCCGTGGATGCCTTGGCTGCCATGAAACTGGCCCTCCGAAAGATTGACTGAACATTCAGTCTAGAAGCTGATACGATTGCCGACAAGACCGCATGCGAGGGATGCGGCCCTGAAAGTGAGCTGGAGAGGCCTGAGATGAAGGAGCAGGGCGCCGGGTCGCGGGACGCCGGGGAGCGGCGGGCGCAGATGCTGCGCGCGGCGCTGGACGTCATCGTGGAGCGGGGCTACGCCGACACCAGGATCGCCGACGTGGCCGAGCACACCGGCACGAGCCCGGCGCTGGTCATCTACTACTTCAAGACCCGCGACCAGCTGCTCACCGAGGCCATCAGGTACTCCGAGGACACCTGGTACGACGAGTACACGCGGCGGGTGGCGCAGATCCCGACGGCGACCGGCCGGCTGTCCGAGCTCATCGGCATGAACTGCCTGCCCGGCACCGATCCCGAGCCGCACAGCTACTGGCTGCTGTGGCTGGACCTGTGGGCGCTGTCGCCGCGGAACCCGGGCGTGGCCGCGGTGCGGGCCAAGTCCGACGAGCGGTGGCGCGAGGCCATCCGTTCCATCGTGCTGGCCGGCCAGGAAGCCGGCGAGTTCGCGCCCGTGGACGCGGACGACTTCACGATCACGCTGTCCGCCCTCCTCGACGGGCTGGCGGTGCAGATCGCGCTGGAAGACCCAGCGGTGCCCCCGCAACGCACGTACGATCTTGCGATGCGGTTCGCGTCGGGGCAGCTCGGGTTCGACTGGAAGCCCGCGGCCGGACGGGCGCGCAAGGGCGGTTCATAGGTACCTAGGAGGTGGCGCCGTGGCCGGAGGAAGCATCGAGCTTTCCGGGCTGACCAAGAGGTTCGGCGAGATCGCGGTCGACAATATCGACCTGACCGTGGCCAGCGGCGAGTTCTTCTCCCTGCTGGGCCCCTCGGGCTGCGGCAAGACCACCACCTTGCGGCTGATCGCCGGCTTCGAGCAGCCGACCTCCGGGCAGATCCTGCTCGACGGCGTGGACGTCTCCGACGTGCCGCCGCACCGGCGCAACGTCAACACGGTCTTCCAGAGCTATGCCCTGTTCCCGTTCCTGTCCGTGTTCGACAACGTGGCGTTCGGCCTGAAGCACCGCAATGTGGGCAAGGCGGAGCTCAAGCGGCGCGTGGACGAGTCCCTCGAGCTGGTGGCTATGACCTCGTTCGCCAAGCGGCGGCCGGGACAGCTGTCCGGCGGCCAGCAGCAGCGGGTGGCGCTGGCCCGCGCGCTCGTGCTCAACCCGGCCGTGCTGCTGCTCGACGAGCCGCTCGGCGCGCTCGACGCCAAGCTGCGCCGCTCGCTCAAGGTCGAGCTGAAGGCCCTGCAGGAACGCGTCGGCATCACCTTCCTCTACGTCACGCACGACCAGGAGGAAGCGCTGACCATGTCCGACCGGCTGGCGGTCATGAACGCCGGCAAGATCGTGCAGATCGGCACGCCCCGGCAGGTCTACGAGGAGCCCGCGGACACCTACGTGGCCGACTTCCTGGGCGCCGCCAACCTGATGGAGGTCGAGGTGATCTCCGTCGGCGCGCTCCGGATCGGGGACTTCGCGCTGACCTCGGGACGGTGCGAGGCGGCCGAGGGGGGCCGGGCGCACGCGGTGATCAGGCCGGAACGGGTGCTGATCGAAGAGCATGGTTCGGCCGGGGACAACCGGGTGCCGGCCATGGTGGAGCGCGTGGTCTTCCTCGGCTCGGCCACCCAGGTCATGCTGCGGCTGGCGACCGGGGTCGCGCTGCAGGCGCTGATGCAGAACGACGGCTCCCGGCCGGACCTGGCGCAGGGCACTCCGGTGCACTGCTACTTGCCGCCAGACGCGCTGCGGGTGCTGGCCGGGGCGGCGGGCGAGGTCCCGGTGGCCGAAGAGGAACCGCTGGTCGCGAGCTGACGTACCGGGGCCATCGACCCTAGTGAGAGCCTTGGGGTATGCGTGCACTGGTGATCACGGGGGCTGGGTCGGCGCGGGTCGAGGAGGTCGAGCCTCCGGTGGCCGGGCCGGGGCAGGTCGTGGTGGACGTCCGCCGGGCCGGGATCTGCGGGACCGACGTGGAGCTGTTCACCGAGAAGCTGGCTTACTTCGCGCAGGGCAGGATCGGGTATCCGATACGGCCGGGGCACGAGTGGTGCGGGGTGGTGTCGGCGCTCGGCGAGGGGGTGGATCCGGGGTGGCTGGGGGCCCGGGTGACCGGGGACACCATGCTCGGCTGCGGGCACTGCGCGCGGTGCGCGGCGGGGCGGGGCCATGTCTGTGAGGACCGCCGGGAGGTGGGCATCATGGGCTGGCCCGGCGGCCTGGCCGAGCAGCTGCCGGTCCGCGCGTCCAGCTTGTACCGGCTGCCGGACGCGATCGACGACCGGGCGGGGGCGCTGGTCGAGCCGGGCGGTAACGGGTGGCGGACCGCCTCGGCGGCGCAGGCTGGTCCGGGGAAGCGGGTACTGGTCTGCGGGCCGGGCACGATCGGGCTGCTGACAACCGCGTTCGCCACGGCGATGGGGGCTGAGGTACACATCTGGGCGCTGGACCGGGACCGGGAGGAGCTGGCCGCTTCGTTCGGTGCCTTGGGATTCTGGACGGCGGCCGATCCGCCGCCGGTCACCTACGACGCTGTCGTCGACTGCACTGACGATCACCAGATGCCGGCGGCGGCGCTGGCCCGGGCCGAGCCGGCCGGGCGGCTTGTTCTCATCGGCATCGCGGGCGTGCCGAGCCTGATCGACAGCCGGGACATCATCCTAGGCGACCTGACGGTGGTGGGCATCCTGGGCGCCTCGGCCGGGCTCGCGCCCGCGATCGAGTACTACGCCGACGGCCGGGTGGACCCGGCGCGGATCGTCGAGGTGACCGTGGGCCTGGACGAGGCCGCCGAGGCGCTGGCCGGGAAGGTCAGCCCCGGCGCCGGCCCGAAGATCCACATCGACCCGTGCCGCTGAAGCCGCCCGCTGGGAATGTATCACCGGGGTGACCTGGCCCTCTGTGCTAGTAGCTGGTTAACGTGACGGTCCCCGGGGGCGGAGGTCCGATATGCCTGTTCCTATCCATTCCACGGCGCTGCCGAGCGTGCAGCTCGCGGCGAAGGCCGGTTGCGGCGGGGTGACGGAGCTGCGGGTGCACGGGGTGGGCGGGTCACCGCCGACTGCGATCCTCGGGGACATGGCGCCTGAGCAGGTCAGCGGGGATGGGACCGCGGGGTTCTACCGGAGCTCGGACCACCGCGCCAGCGACGGGGACCGTGCGGCAGGCCGGGACGCGGACCGGCACGTCGAGGTCTTCTCGTGGGGCGGGCTGACCTCACAGAGCAAGATCCGGGTGCTGTGGCTGGCGCTGCTGCCGTTCCTGTTCGCCAACCTGGCCGGCTGGATGTGCCCGCCCAGGACCCGCGAATCAGCCTGGCGGTTCCGGCTGCACCGCCTGGCCGCCGGATTGTGCGCCCTGGCGCTGACCGTGAACGCGACCCTGATCGCCTTGATGATCAGCGCGGACGTCAACGCCTATCAGACGGCACGGGCTGGCGTGGCGGGCCATCAGTGGTGGCTGACCCCGCTGCGCTGGGGTTTCATCGCCGGGCACCCGGCCCGCCAGGTCACGTTCGGCGTGCTGGTGGTCGTGCTGTTCGTGCTGGTACTGGTCGGGATCGCCATGAGGTCATGGCGCTATGAAGCGGTCCGGCCGCCGTACCGGGTAGCGGCCGGCCACAAGCCCGAGCCCAGGAAGGCCGCGGCTGACACGCTCGTCAACGGGCTGGCTGACCAGGAATTCTGGGACGGCGGAGGGACGGTTCGCCTGATCACCTGGCTGCACGTCGCGGTGGCCGGCGGGTTCGGCGCCATCGCGCTCGGTGTCACCGTCCGGGCGCTGGCCGGCGGATCGCCGCACGCCGGCGCCCTGGGGTGGGCGGGCATCGTTCTCGGCGCGGCCACGATCGCCCTCGCGGTCGCCTACGTCGGCCTGGATGCTCTCGACACGCCGGCCATGAGCGCGCCCAGCACCGGCCCTGCCCTGGGCACGTTCGCCGAGAAGGCCCGCGGCCTGGTGGTGTACCTGCTGGTCCCGGCCGTGGCCGGGCTGATCTGCTCGGGCTGGTGCGCGTGGCTGCAGCCGGGGAAGCCCGCTGTCCGGGCGGCCGGCCTGCCCGGGATGGCGGGTGTGACCGGATGGACGGTCCTGGCCATCACGGTGGCGGCGGGGATCGCGCTGCTGTCCATGCTGCTCGGGCTGGGAGGCAGCCAGGGGACGTTGGCCGGCGGATCCTGGGTCACCTTGATGCTGGGATTCGGCTCGCTGAACATCCTGCTGCTCGGTGCGGAAGTCTGGGTGGCGCACCTGGTCGGTCCGGTGACCAGTGATGCGGCTGAGGCCCTGTCGGCCAAGCCCGGCCAGATCTACCTGCCGAGCGTGATCACAGCGGGGATGCCGCTACTGGTCTGGGCGGTGGTACTGGCCGTTGCGGTGTTCGGGGCGGTCGAGGCCGTCCGCTGGCTGCGGGCGGTGAACCTGCCGGACGAGATGACCGAGGAATACCAGCAGCAGGCCGAGGCATTCGAGACGAGCCTGCCGGAGAAGCTGGGTGCCTGGTACGTGTCCGGCGAGACGGCCGGCGACCAGGCCTGGCAGCGGAAGATCGCCCGGGTGCAGTTCCTGGCGCGCGCGCCGCACGATGCCGTCTGGCTGCTGTGGCTTATCGTCATCGGGCAGCTGGTCATGGCCGTGTGCGTGTGGCAACTGCACATCCAGGCGCCCCCGCTCGTCCGCAATGCCGGCGTCGCTCTGGCCGGCTTGATTCTGCCCGCGGCGGCGGCGTTCCTGTACGCGGCGTGGAGCGATCCCGCCAAGCGGCGCACGATCGGGGTTCTGTGGGACGTGGGCACCTTCTGGCCGCGGTCCTACCATCCGCTATCGCCCCCGTGCTACACCGAGCGCGCCGTACCTGACCTGCAGCGTCGGATGTGGTGGCTGCACGACAACGGCGGCCGGGTGATGCTGACCGCGCACAGCCAGGGCACGGTGCTGGCCGCCGCCGCGCTGGTCCAGCCCGGCTGCCGGCCCGAAGATGACCGTCCGGCCCTGGTCACGTTCGGCTCACCGCTGATCAAGCTGTACGGCTGGGGCTTTCCCGCCTACTTCGGCCCCGGACTGCTCGGCCCGCTGGCACCGGGCGGGTCCGGGCGGCTGAGCGACTGGCGCAACTTCCACTACCCGACCGATCCCATCGGCGGCCCGGTCGCCGCCGGGTGGCCGGCGGCGGGCGGTGACCCGGTGGATATCGGCTACCTCGACCCGGCCGAGTGCTGCTACGTCTACGGCCAGCCGGCGCCGTCGGCGACGGGGCACTCCGGTTACTGGGCCGACCCGCGGGTCTGGACCGTCATCAACCACGTCGCCGCCGGGCTCGGCGGCGAACCGCCGCCGCCCCCGGCCCCGCCATCGGGCCACGGCTCGTCCGCTGTCCCGCCGCCGCTCGTCCCGGGGATCCGGCTGGGAGCAGATTCGCCTGCCGCTGTCTAATCTGGCGCTGTCTAATCTGGCGCTGTCTCATATGAGTCATCAGGCGAGCCTCGGTTTTCCTGGTGCGCGGCGTAGCGTGGGTGACGTGCGGCTCACGGTGGTCGGATGTTCGGGCTCGGTTCCCTCGGCGGACAGCGCGGCATCGTGTTACCTGCTGGAAGCCGGGGGCTTCCGGCTGGTGATGGATCTGGGCAGCGGCGGGCTCGGTGCGCTGCAGCGGTACGCGGCGGTGCACCAGGTCGACGCGGTGGCCCTGAGCCACCTGCATGCGGACCATTTCATCGACATGTGCTCGTTCTGGGTGGCGCGGAAATACCGGTCCGAGGACCCGTTGCCGCGGCTCCCGGTCTACGGCCCGGCCGAGGCCGCGGGGCGGGTGTCACGGGCCAACGACGACCCGGACGTGACCGGGGTCTTCAACTTCGTCACGCTGGCCCCCGGACGGCGGCAGATCGGGCCGTTCGACGTGACCGTGGATCACGTCGCCCACCCCGTCGAGACGTTCGCGTTTCGGTTCGAGCACGACGGGCGGGCGCTGGTCTACTCGGGCGACACCGGCCCCTGCCCGGCGCTGACCGGGCTGGCCCGGTCGGCGGACGTGCTGCTATGCGAGGCCGGCTTCCCCGATCTGCCCGGCCTCCCGCCGGATCTGCACCTGTGCGGCCGGCAGGCCGGCCAGCACGCGGACGCGGCCGGGGCTGGCCGGCTGGTCCTCACTCACCTGGACCCGGACGGTGACCCGGCCGAGAGCCTGGCCTGGGCGAAGGGCGCCTTCCCTGGCCCGGTCACCTTGGCGGAGCCCGGGCAGGTTATCGACCTGGAGACGACCGCGTAGCGGTTTTAACGGTAGAGCCGGACGGCGGCGGCTAGGCGGTCCAGGTAACGGCGGCCGAAGGAGGTGCCGCCGGCGACGGTGACGACGGCGAGATAGGCGGGCAGTCGCCACAGTTCCCGGCGCCCGGCGAACCCCGGGTCGACGGGCAGGATCTCCCGGTAGGCGGCGAGCACGTCGTCCGGGACCGGCTGGAAGTAGCCGAGCAGGGCTAGGTCGGCTTCGGGGTGGCCGAAGTACGGGGCCGCGTCGATCACGACCGCGCCGGCCGCGGTGCTGACGAAGTTGTTCTGCTGGGCGTCCCCGTGGAGCAAGGAGGGCTGCGGTTCCGGGCCGGCCAGGGCGGGCAGCCGGGCCGCAATCCCTTCCGCCTGCGCGGCCAGGGCGGGCGGCAGGTGACCGGAGTCCATCGCGGCCCGCAGCAGCGGAAGCAGCCGGCGGTCCCGGAAGAACCAGCCCACCGGTTCGCCGGGACGGGCCGGTTGTCCTGAGGCAGCGGGCCGAAGAAACCGCGGGGACCGTCGAGGCCGAACCGCTCGTGCCCGGTCTGGTGCAGGGCGGCGAGCGTGTACCCGATGGACCGCCAGTCCGCTGGCTCGCGGGCTTCGGGCGGCCGCTCCGGGAGCGCCTCGTACAGCAGCAGGGCGCCGTCCGGCGTCCCGGCCAGGGTGCCGTCCGGCGTCCCGGCCAGGCCGCCGGCCACCGGCACGGGAACCCGGACGGCCTGGCTCACCAGCCTCAGGCCGGTTAGTTCGGCCGTGAACTGCTCGCGGGCGCCGGCGGCTGTGCCGAGCTTGGCGAACACCGAGAAGGGCACGCCCCGGAGGATGCCGCAGGGGTGCGACGCGCGGTCATCGAGGCTGGTGAAGCCCCGGCTGACCCAGGGGCGCCCCAGATGCGCCGACGCGGCGTGCTCGATCTGCGTCCTGACGGTGGCTCCGAGGAGCGGGTGGCCCATCCTCACAAGCAGATGAATAACGTACTCGGACGCTTTCCGCACATGGTCAGGGTGAGGGTGACGCCGGCCATGACGAGGATCAGCCCGGTCAGCTGCCCGGGCGGCGGCCACTGCTGCCGGACCGCGTAGACGTAGCCGAAGCCGCTCACGGTCTCGAGGTTGACCAGCAGGCCGGCCAGGGCGGGCGATAGCCGGCTCGAGGCCAGGTTCCACTGCAGCGTGCCGACCCAGGAGACCACGACGCCGAGGAAGACGACCCCGGCGATCAGGCCGGCCGGACCGGTATGCGCGCCAGACGGCGCGGCCAGCTGGCCGGCCAGCGCGGCGGCGGGCAGGCCGGCCAGGGCCACCGCGCCGGTGGCGACGCCGACGGCCGTGGACCAGCCCGCGGGCGAGGGCGCGTCGCGCCGGGCCAGGAACCGGGCGTTGGCCAGGGCGTACCAGGTCCACAGGACGACGGCGGCCGCGGCGGCGAGCAGGCCAGCCGCCTTCTCGGCCGGCGAGACGGCCAGGTAGGCGTGGACCCCGGCGATCTCGAGCACGCTCACCAGGATGAGCCCGGCGGTAATCACGACGAGCGGCAGCGCCAGCCGCCGCCACGGCACGGCGTCTGCGGCGCGGGTGAGCGCGTTGCCGGCCACCGCGACCACGACGGGGATGGCGCCGATCACCATGTCGGTCAGCGGGGCGCCCGCGGCTTTGATCCCGATCACGAGCAGCAGGTAGTAGCCGACGTTGCCGGCCACCGCGAACGCCAGCGCCGGACGCCAGTGCTCCCGCAGGACACGGCGCAGGTCAGGGCCGCCCAGGATGAGCAGGACGGCGGACAGCAGCCCGTAGACCAGGTAGCGGCCCAGCGTCACGATCACCGGGTTCCAGCCGCCGAGCAGGACCGGGACCGCGAACGCCGACCCCCAGATGAGGCTGCCGCTGATCCCGGCGGCTATCCCCGCCGTGCTGGTGCCGGATCGGCCCGGATGCGGCGCGTGTGTGTTCTCCGCGTCCACGGCGAGGGTCACGACTAACTCCTAACTGTCGTAATGGCTTTTAGATGGTTAGAGCTACCCGGCTTGACCGAGAACTAACCTGCTAAACTCGGATTGATAGTTAGGAGGACGCTGGGATGCCGGACACGCCGAACCTGGTCGGGGGCGCGCTCTGCCTGGACTTCGTGAATACGGTGGATCCCCGGCACGCGCCGGATCGGCGCGAGTACCTGGACAGCTATCCCGCGCTGGCGGCCTGGGGCGAGCAGGCCGGGGCCATCGGCGCGGATCAGCGCGACCGGCTGAGCGAGGCCGCGGCCGGCGATCCCGCCGGGGCGGGACGGGTACTGGACCGCGCGATCAGCTTGCGGGAGGCGCTTTACCCGCTCTTCCGCCGGGCCGCCGGAGGACAGCCGCCCGCCCCTGACGACCTCGGCGTGCTGCAGGCCGAGGTGACCCGGGCCCTGTCCCACCTCCGGGTCGCCTGGTCCCCGGCGGGCTTCGCCCGGGAGTGGGAGGGCGGCAGTCCCGCCCTCGACCGCGTGCTCTGGCCGGTGTCCTGGTCAGCGGAGGAACTGCTGACGCACGGGCCGCTCGACCGGATCAGGGAGTGCCCGGGCCAGGGGAACTGCGGCTGGCTGTTCCTCGACCTCAGCAAGAACGCCAGCCGCCGCTGGTGCGACATGCGGGTATGCGGCAACCGGGCCAAGGCCCGCCGCCATCACGCCCGGGCGCAGGCGGGCAGCCCGGACTAGAACGCGTCTCATAGAGATACCGCAGCCGTCCGGAGGCCACTGAGCCGGAGGTCACTGAGAAGGAGCCGCCCCTGCGCCGCGGGTACGGCTCGCGGGCGGTGAGCAGCCCGGAAGCTGGGGTGGCTGGTTCCTGCGAGGCGCACGGTACCGGCCCGGGGCGCCCGGGCCGCGCCGCTAACCACCGCGATGCCACATCGACGTGGTTCTGGCCACCGCACCGTCACATCGTGGTAGCGGCCGGCGGCCGGTGCGATGCGACGGGCGGGAGGCCGGGGACGGGTGTGACGGGGGGTTGGCCCTGGTTCGGGGGTCAGGGCTCTTCGGGGTGCCGGACGAGGGCGAAGTTATCGGCCTGGCAGGTCGGGCAGTGGAACCACCACTCGCCGCCTTGTCCGGACGGGAAGGGCAGCCATTCGATGAGGAGGATGTCGTCCTGGTTCTGCGGGCACAGGATTCCGTCGCGGTCGCCGGCCAGGAACCTCTTGGCTGCCTCGATCCACCGCCGTCCGGCTTCGCTCACCATCTCGCTAGCCTGGCACGGCGCCCGCATCGTGAACCAGGTCTTTGCGGTAGGTACCCGGGGTGGTGCCGAAGGTGGCGTGGAAGGCGGCGGTGAAGGCGCTCGGGGTGCTGTAGCCGCAGGTGATCGCGGTGGCGGTGACCGGCAGGCCGCTGGCGAGCAGGGCCAGGGAGTGGTGCAGCCGGAGCTGGGCCCGCCACTGCGGGAAGGTCATCCCGGTCTCGGCGCGGAAGAGCCGGCTCAGGGTCCGCTCCCCCGCGCCGACGGCGCGGCCCAGTTCGGCCAGGGTGCGGTCGCTGCCGGGGTCTTCGGCCAGGATGGCGGTCACGTCGCGGAGGCGCTCGTCACCCGGCTGCGGCAGGTGGAACTGCAGCGCCGGGGCGGGCCGGAGCTGGCCCCGCTCGATCTGGCTGAGCGCGACCCGCTTCAGGTCTTGCTGCTCGCCGGGAGAACGGGCGGGGTCGTCGGTGATCGCGATGATCAGCTCGCGGAGCAGGCGGGAGACGCTCAGCACGGTGGGCTGGGTCAGGCCGAGCGGGTTGTCGTGCACCGCAAAGGCCACCGTGCGCAGCTGGGTGGCGCCGTAGGCCTGGTGCGCGTGCGCCACCGCGGCGGGCAGCCACACGGCCCGCTGGGGAGGAACGACCCAGGACCCGCTGGTCGTGGAGACGATGAGCAGCCCGCTGCTGGGGTAGACGAGCTGCTGCTCGGCGTGGTCGTGCCAGTCGATGCGCTCGCGGTGGCGCAGGTGCTCCAGGGTCGGCGAGGTCAGCGGGAGGCGGAGGGGCAAGCGCAGCGACTGGCGGTTCATCGACATAATCGTACGGCTTATAGGCAGCCCGCCAGGTGCAGGTCAGCGCATAGTGGGGGGATGGCGAGAGACGAAGCGGGCTCGTGGCGCCGGATGCGGCTGTGGGCCGCGGCCCACGCCATCGACGACATGTACCAGGGCCTGGTTCCGGCCAGCGTCCCGTACTTCGTGCTCGACCGGCACTACAGCTACGTGGCGGCCTCGGGCCTGACCCTGGCCGCGACGCTGGGCAGTTCGCTGCCGCAGCCGGTCATCGGGCTGCTGGTGGACAAGTGGCGGCTGGGCTGGATGGCGGCCGCGGGCGTCAGCCTGGCGGGCATCGGAGCGGGCCTGTCCGGCCTGGCCCCGGCCTACCCGATGGTCTGGGGGCTGCTGCTGGCCTCCGGCCTGGGCGTGGCCATGTTCCACCCGGCCGCGGGCACGTCGGCGCGGGCCTCGGCGGGGATGAGCGCCTCGGCGATGAGCATCTTCGCCGCGGGCGGCAGCGCCGGGTTCTTCCTGGCCCCGGTGCTGGCCACGCCCGCGCTGGTCTCGATCGGCCTGGGCGCCACCGCGCTGTTCATCCCGCCCGCGCTGCTGGTCGGCCTGATCTTGCTGCGCCATCAGCAGCGGGCCCGGGCCAGCCAGCGGTCTCGCCCGGCCGTCCGGGCCGCGGCCGGCCCGGACGGCCGGAACCGCTGGGCGCCGTTCCTGGTGATGACCGGGGTCGAGGTCGTGCGGTCGGTGGTGTTCTTCGGGGTGAACACGTTCATCGAGCTGTACTGGATCCATCACCTGGGGGCGAGCCGCGGCGTGGCGGGGGCGGCGCTGGCCTGCTTCCTGGTCGGCGGGGTGGCCGGCACGCTGCTCGGCGGGCGGATCGCCGACCGGCTCGGGCTGGTCCGCGCCCTGCAGATCGGGACCGTCGCCATGATTCCCGCCCTGGTCGCGCTGCGCCTGTGCCCGGGAGCGGGGCTCGCGCTGGCCGCCGCCGCGGCGTCGGGACTGGCCGTCAACATCCCGTTCGCGGTCATGATCAAGCTGGGCCAGGACTACCTGCCGTCCCGGCCCGGCACCGCCTCCGGGGTCACGCTCGGGCTCGGCGTCAGCATCGGCGGGCTGATCGCGCCCGCGTTCGGCGCCATCGCCGAGGCCCGGGGCACCGCCGCGGTGTTCACCGTCATGTGCTTCGTCCCGGCCCTGGCGCTGATCCTCGGCGCGCTGCTGCCCGATCCGGCCGTTCCCGGTGAGGACGTTAGGTCTCGTCGTGTTCTTGCAGGTAGACGCGGAACTCCTCGATCGCTTCTTCCAGGTCGGGGCCGAGGTCGGTGACGCGGGCCATGTCGGTGCCGGTCCAGTAGGCGCCGACGTAATCCCCGTCGTCGAGCATCAGCAGGTGATGGTGCGCGATCTTGATGTGGTCGCGCACTTCCTCCCAGGAGACGCCGGGAGGTACCAGGCCGATCGCGGGCGTGTCACTGTCGTCGATATCCAGGTTCTCGAGCATGGTGGCTACCTTCCCGGGCTCCTAGGGTCATGCTGGGGCACGAACCCGCCCCGTTCGGGATAAAAATGAGACGGTCAGCCTTCGCTTCCGGCGATCGTGGTGAGGGCGTCGAGCCTGCTGCCGCGCTCGCCGCGGGTCAGGAAGCGGTAGCCGAGATAGCCGATGATGGCGATGACGAACGACATGACCAGCATGATCGTGCCGAGCGCGTTCAGCGCGGGACCGCCGTTGCCGCCGTGCTGGGTGGAGTAGATGATCACCGACATCGGGGTGTTCCCGGCGTTGGAGGAGAGCAGGTCGACGATGACGAAGTCGTCGATCACGCCCGAGAAGACCAGGATCGCGCTGGCGAAGATGGCCGGGGCGAGCAGCGGCAGCATGACCCGGCGCATCGTGGCGAAGCGGCCGGCGCCCAGGTCGGCGGCGGCCTCCTCGTACTGTCGGCCGAGGCCGACCAACCGGGCCTGGACGATGATCGCGGGCCAGCTCACGTTCCAGGTGACCAGGCCGAGGACCTCGGCCCAGGTGCCCAGGTGCACGCTGGTGAACAGCACCGTGAACACGAAGAACATGGCCACGCCGAAGATCAGCTCCGGGATGACGAAGGACAAGATCATCACGTAGTTGAACGTCGCGGGGATGGGGCCGCGCCAGCGGTTGATGCCGAGCGCGAAGGCCACCCCGAGCGGGACCGCGATGATCGTGGTCAGCACCGACAGCCGCACGGTCTGGATGACCGCCGCGTGCAGCTGCGGGTTGTGCCACACCGAGTTGGTCTTGTCCAGGAAGTACCAGTGCCAGGTCAGGCCCTGGTAGGTGGCCTGCGAGCGGCCCTTGTTGAACGAGAACAGGACCGCGACGGCGATCGGCACCAGCGACCAGATCAGGTACAGCCAGGTGAAGCCCTCGAGGAACCAGGGGTGACGCCACGGGTTCCTGGGGTTCCAGCGGCTCATCCGGCGAGCCGCGGGCCGGGGGCCGGCGGAGGCGGGAGCGGGGGCTTCGGCGGGTACGGCGGGAGCGGTCATGATGCCACCTGCGAGGAGCGGTTGGTGGAGATGACGTAGTAGATCATCGGGATGAGGAGTACCAGCAGGAGCAGCAGCGACAGCACCGCGCCCTGGCCTTCCAGGCCGGGCGTGCCCAGCTGGCCCTGGATCAGGTTGCCGATCATCGACGTGGAGGCGGCGCCGGACATCAGCTGGTTGGTGTAGTAGTCGCCGAGCATCGGCAGCACCGTGATGAGCATGCCGGTCAGGATGGGCTGCTTGGACATCGGCAGCGTGATGCGCACGAAGGTGGCGAGCCGCCCCAGGCCCAGGTCGCGGCCGGCCTCGATCAGGGCCGGCTCGATCCGGTCCAGGCCCGCGTAGAGGACCAGGATCAGGTACGGGATGTAGCCGTAGACCAGGCCGCCGATGACGGTGACGGACTTGCCGCCCAGCCAGTTGACGGCCGAGATACCGAACCAGGACAGCGCCTTGTTCGCGTACCCGTTCGTCTGCAGCAGGTCGACCCAGGCCAGCATGCGCATCATGTAGCTGATCCAGAACGGGGCGATGAGCAAGATCAGGAACAGCCCCTTGCGGCGGCCGGAGAAGCGGGCTACGAAGTACGCGGCCGGGTAGCCGATGACCAGGCTGATCAGGGCGGCGATGGCGACGTAGAGGACGGTCCGGAGCAGGATCGGGCCGGCGAACGAGGTGCTGCCGAACAGGTCGCGCCAGACGTTGATGACGTTCGACGAGCTCCACTCGAACGGGTTCCAGACCGCGATCGGCACCTCGAACAGCCGGTCCAGCTTGCCCATGGCGATCGCGAGCACCGCGTAGAACGGCACGATGAACAGCAGCAGCAGCCACAGCACGCCCGGGGTGGCCAGGGCGGCGTAGAAGCCGTTCTTGTTTCTCATGGCGCGGTTCTCCTCATATCACGGGTCCCCTCAGATCCCGTTGCTGACGACGAGCCAGGCCTGCTGCCACAGCGCGTCGGCGTCGACGGGCAGCTGCAGCTCGGATATGCCCCGGCGGAAGTCGGACTGCTGGACGACGGTGGACGTGAGCGCCTTCGGCAGGATCTGCTCTTTGATCAGCACCTGCGGGGTCACGCCGGTCAGCGGCTGCATGTAGCCGTTGAAGCTGATGTTGTTCAGGACGTTCGGCAGGTCGAGGAAGTAGTTGAGGAACTCGTGGGCCAGCACCGGGTTCTTCGCCGAGCGCAGGATGACGTTGGTGTCGTTGGCGACCGGGCCGCGGCCGTCGGCCGGGAACCAGTAGCCGACCCGGCTGACCGGGACGCCCTTGGGCATGTAGTACCCGGCCGCGGCCATGTCCCCGGACCAGGCGTGGTGGATCCAGGTGTCGGCGTCGGGGACCTCGGTGTAGTCGTTGTTGTCGATCCGCACGTTGACCGCGCTGGTGAGCTGCTCCAGCGCCTTGCGCGAGGTGGCGATCTGGCGGAAGTCGGTGGTGTTGAGGTCGTACAGGCCGTTCTTCAGCAGGCCGAGGCTGATGCCCTCGCGGTAGTCGTCCAGGATCGCGACCCGGCCCTTGTACTTAGGGTTCCAGAGCAGTTCCCACGGGTTCTTCAGGGCGTAGGGGTTCTCGCTGACCAGGTCCTTACGCCAGGCGATCCCGGTCGTGTAGATGGTGTACGGCACCGTGTACTGCCAGCCCTGGTCGTAGAACGGGTTGGTGAAGTCCGGCCAGGCCTGGGAGATGTTCGGCAGGTAGGAGTGGTTGAGCGGCTGGACCAGCTTGGACTCGATGAGCTGGCCGAGCACGTCGACGGTGGCCCCGACCAGCAGGTCATAGGAGAACCCGCCCGGGACGCGCAGCTTGGACAGCGCCTCGTTCATCGTGTTGAACGTGGTGATCTGGACCTTGCACTTGAACTTCTTGGCGAAGGAGTTGACCACGTCCTGGTTGATGTAGGCGACCCAGGTGTAGAGCTGCAGGGTGGCGTCCCGCTCCTGGGGCAGGCTGGATTTGATGGCCGCGTTGCCGGCCGGGACCGGCCACTTGACCGGGTGGTTCGGGCGCGGCAGCGGGACCGAGCCGGTGCCGGCCAGGGCGGACGAGCACGCCTCGAGGAGGGGCGCGGCGCCGAGGGCGGCGAGCGCGCCCCCGGCGGTGCCGAGGAAGGACCTGCGGGTGAGCTTCCTGGGGGCGCCGTGGCCCTGCCAGCCTTCTCTCGGGTGCGCCATGGTGTCAGCCCTCGGTTCTGGTACTTACGGCTTGGGCGAAGTTAGCGAAGTTTGCGATCAGGCGGTCGATATCCGCCTCATTGTGCTGCACCGAGATCAGCCACTGCTCGATCTTGCCCCAAGGCGGCAGGAAAACCCCGCCGTTGTGCTGGTAGAGCCAGTGGGCGTGGCTGTACCGGTCGTCCGTGCCGAGGAAGCCGCGGTAGTTCGTGACCGGCTCGTCGTTGAAGACCACGCAGCCCTTGGCGCCCGCGGTGACCACGTGCGCGGTCAGGCCGTTGGCCTTGATGGCAGCCTCGATGCCGGCCGCGGCGCGCTGGCGGAGCTGCTCGATGGCCGCGTACGCCTGCGGCGTGGCCACCTCGGTCAGCATGGCCCGGGTCGCGGCCATGGCCAGCGGGTTGCCGTTGAAGGTGCCGACCATCTCGTAGCCGCCTTCGGCCACGTGGTTCATGACGGCTTCGGTCCCGCCGATGGCGGCCACGGCCACGCCGCCGCCGAGCGACTTGGCCAGCGTGATCAGGTCCGGCTGGACGTTCTCGTTCCTGGTCACGCCGCCGGGGCCGACGGTGAGGCCGGTCTTGACCTCGTCGAAGGTGAGCAGGGCGCGGTGGTCGTGGAGCAGCGTCTTGAGCTGCGCGAGGTAGCCGGGCTGGGGCTTGATGATGCCGGCGTTCATCATCACCGGCTCGAGGATCATGCCCGCGATCTGGCCCGGGTGCTCGTCCAGCAGACGGGCCACGCTGTCGAGGTCGTTGAACGTGGCGATCAGGGTCAGGTCGGTGATGGCCCGGGGGATGCCGGAGGAGGCGGGGGCGCTGCTGGGCTTCTCCCGCGGGCCCGCGTCTTCTTCGCCGGGGGCCACGGAGACCTGCACCGAGTCGTGGTGGCCGTGGTAGCAGCCCTCGATCTTGATGATCAGGTCCCGGCCGGTGATCGAGCGCATGAGGTGGACGGCGTCCATGGTGGCTTCGGTACCGGAGTTGGCGAAGCGCCAGCGCGGCAAGCCGAACCGCTCGGCCAGCTCGGCCGCCACCGTGATGGCGTCGGGGGTGGGCTGGGCGAAGTGGGTGCCGTTGGCGGCCTGCTCGGTTATCGCTCGCGCGATCGCCGGGTGGGCGTGGCCGGCCAGCGCGGCGCCGTAGCCCCCGTGCAGGTCGACGTACTCGTTGCCGTCGACGTCCCAGACCCTGGAACCGCGGCCGCGGCTCAGCCAGACCGGCTGCGGGGCGGTGATCTGCCAGCTGGAGGTGACGCCTCCGGCGAGGTGCCCGGCGGCCTGGGCGGCCAGGCGGGCGGAGGCGGGCTGACGGCGGACGAAGATCTCCTCCTGCGCCGCGATGATCTCTTTCAGCTTGATGCCGGTGGACAGGTCGGTGCTCACGTCGGGGACTCCCAGTCTTGACTGAACGTTCAGTCTAGGCCTGAGCGGCCGGCGGCGGCAAGGGGCTGGGACCGGGCATCGGGCGCTGGGGCTGGGACCGGGCATCGGGCGCTGGGGCGCTGGGGCGGGCGCTGGGGCGGGCGCGGGCGCTGGGGCGGGCGCGGGCGCTGGGGCGGGCGCGGGCGCTGGGGCGGGCGCGGGCGCTGGGGCGGGCGCGGGCGCGGGCGGCGCGAACGAGCTGAATCCCGGGTTTCACCGCGCCCGCACGCGGTGGAACCCGGGATTCACGACGCGTGAGGGGTTGACCGGGGCTGGCGGCGGAGTTAGCTTATCTGTTATTCGGAAATATTATTTCACGATACGGAAGATAATGGGAGCCGCTGCGAGACGCGCAACCGGCCGATAGCCCGAGTGGAGCTGTGATGTCACTGACCAACGCACCCGAAGCCCAGCCACCTGAAGCCGGGGACCGACCCGCGGTTCATCCGGTGGACGAGGTGCTGCCCGCGCCCCGGCTGTTCATCCTGGGGCTCCAGCACCTGTTCATCATGTACGCGGGGGCGGTGGCGGTGCCGCTCATCGTGGGCGGGGCGCTGGGGCTGCCGGCGTCCACGATCGGCCTGCTGGTCAACGCCGACCTGCTGGTCTCCGGCATCGCGACCGTGATCCAGAGCGTCGGCATCGGCAAGATCTTCGGGGTGCGGCTGCCGGTGGTGGCGGGCGCGACGTTCACCGTGCTCAGCCCGATGATCATCGTGGCGCAGAAGTACGGGCTGCCCGCGGTGTACGGCGCGCTGCTGATCTCGGGCGTGTTCGGCCTGCTCATCGCCAAGCCGTTCTCGATGATGGTGCGGTTCTTCCCGCCGCTGGTGGCCGGCACCGTCATCTGCGTCATCGGGTTGTCGCTGATCGGCGCGGACGTCAGCCTCATCGCCGGGGACGACCCGGCCGCCAAGGACTACGGGCAGGTCTCGCACATCGCGCTGGCCGGCCTGGTGGTGCTGCTCATCGTGGTCATCACCCGGGCGTTCCGCGGCTTCATCAGCCAGATCGCGGTGCTGCTCTCGATCATCATCGGGACGCTGGTGGCGTGGCCGATGGGCCTGCTGCACTTCACCGGCGTAGGCGCGGCTCACTGGGTGGGCTTCAGCGGGTTCTTCCGGTTCGGCCACCCCAAGTTCGAGATCGCCGCGATCTTGTCGATGTGCATCGTCATGCTGGTCACCTACACCGAGTCGACGGCGGACATGCTGGCCGTCTCGGAGATGGTGGACAAGAAGCTGACGCCGAACGACCTGGCGCGCGGCCTGGCCACCGACGGCCTGTCGGCGGTGCTGGCCGGGTTCCTGAACTCCTTCCCCGACACCGCGTTCGCGGAGAACGTCGGCCTGGTCGGCCTGACCAGGGTCCGCAGCCGGTGGGTGGTCACCACCTGCGGCGGGCTGCTGATCATCCTGGGCCTGCTGCCGAAGTTCGGGCAGATCGTGGCCGGCATCCCGGGTCCGGTGATCGGAGGGGCGGCGACCGTGATGTTCGCGATGGTCACCGCGGTCGGCATCCAGACGCTGCACAAGACCTCGTTCGACGGCAACCACAACCTGCTGATCGTGGCGGTCTCGCTGGCGGTGGGCCTGCTCCCGGCCGTGCAGCCGAGCTTCTACGAGCACTTCCCCAACGACTTCCAGGTCATCTTCGGGTCCAGCATCACCTCCACCGTGATCGTGGTGTTCACCCTGAACCTGGTGTTCAACCACTGGACGCGCCGCCCCAAGGGCGAGTCGGCCGTGTCGGTCGCGGTGCGCGAGGGCGCCGTCGCGGTGAACGTGCCGGACGACGGCGCCCCGGTGGAGCACCGGGCCTGAGCGCTAGGCCGCGCGGAGGGCCTCGATGGTGCCGGCCGCGCCGACGGCGTAGCAGGCGGACGTGGTGACGCAGGTGATGCCGTTCAGGTTCTGCCGGGCGGGCGCCTTGACCGGCGCGAACTTAGTGCCGGTGGTGGTCCGCAAGATGGTGCCCTTGGTCCCGGCCGTGTAGCAGGTGCGCGCGGCCGGGCAGGCGATGTCCTCGATGACGAGGCCCGCCGGCACGGTGGCACCCGTTCCGTTCCCGGTGGCGGTGTAACGGGTCACGGAGCTGCCGTCACCGAAGGGGCTGGAGTTGTTGACCGCGTAGCACAGGTTTTTGGCGGGACAGACGCCCACGTCGGTGACCGGCTCGGAGCAGCCGTCGGCCGGGCAGCCCGGTTCCAGCCGCCAGTGGCCGCCCGGGACGGGCGTCATCAGCCAGGCGGCGGCGAACCCCTCGTGGCTGCCGATGAGCTGGTTGCCGCCGGCCAGGCACGGCCCGGTCTGAGGCGCGCAGGCGACCCATTCCAGGGGGTAGCCGTAGAACACGCCGGCGTTGCAGTCCCCGTTGCACACCACGCCGGACGGGATCGCCTGACGGGTCCAGGTGGTCCCGCCGTTCCTGGTCAGCCACAGGGAGCTGCCGGCGCCGCTGGCTTTGCCGATGGGCGTGGTGTCCCAGCCGCCCGGCAGGGTGGCCACCGCGTAGCAGGTGCTGGCGCTGGGGCAGGCGATGTCCAGCAGGCCTAGCCGGCACGGGGTCTCCCCTTGCGGATTCGAGGCATCGCCCACGACGCAGCCCGCCAGCGCGAGCCCGGGGACGTGAACGGGGAGCGTGCGGGCGGCCCAGTGCGCGCCGGCGTCGTGCGTCACCCAGACGGTGGACGGACGGGCGATCACGTAGCAGGAGGCCCGGCCCGCGCAGGCGACCCGGTACAGCGGCGCCTTGGTCGGGATGGCCTCGTGGTGCCAGGTGCGGCCGCCGTTGGTGGTGGCGAGCAGGGTACCGGCGTCGCCGACCGCGAAGCAGTGCGCGGCGGTCAGGCATCCGGCGTCGTACAGGGTGTGCGTGGTGCCGCTGTGCTCTGTCTGCCAGGTGGGAGTGGTGGGGCAGGCGGAGGTCCAGGCCGCGCAGCTAACCATCGCGACGAGGGCTAGCACCGTTGCCAGCATGGTCCTCATAGTGACCGTGTTACCACTAACCGCGGGGCGTGTCAGCCCCCGGCACCCTCGGCCGCGATGGTGTCGGAGATCTCGCGGGCGGTGCGCTTGAGCGCGGGCACGATGCGGGCCGCGGCGTCGTCGGTCATCCGGGTCTGCGGTCCGGAGGTGGAGATGGCCAGGGAGCCCGGCGCGTCCGGCACGGCCACCGCGAAGCAGCGCACGCCGATCTCCTGCTCCCCCTCGTCGACGGCGTACCCCTGCTTGCGGATCACCTCGAGGTGCGCGATCAGCAGGTCGGGGTCGGTGATCGTGGCGGGCGTGTAGGCGGGCATGCCGTCCCGCTCGAGCAGGGCGCGGGCCTCCCCCGGGGGCAGCTCGGCGAGCAGGGCCTTGCCGACCGCGGTGCAGTGCGGTCGGACCCGGCGGCCCGGCTCGGTGAACATGCGCATCGAGTGCGGGCTGGGCACCTGGGCGATGTAGACGACCTCGTCGCCGTCGAGCATGGCCAGGTTGGCGGTCTCGCCGGTGGTCCGGACCAGCTGGGACAGGAACGGCCGCAGCCAGGTGCCGAGCATCTGGCTGGAGATCTCGCCGAGCCGGATCAGCCGCGAGCCCAGCGCGTACCGTCGCGACGCCTCCTGCCGGACGTAACCCCGGTTGACCAGCGTGCGCATCAACCGGTGCACGGTGGGCAGCGGGAGGCCGGAAACCGTGGCAAGCTCGGACAGGCCGAGCGCGCCGCCCGCGTCGGCCAGCATCTCGAGCAGGTCGAAGGCCCGCTCGATGGACTGCACGCCGCCCGCGGCCCCGGCCACGCCGCGGCCGTTCCCGTGGCGGCCGGCACCCGCGGGGGCGTCCGCGCCCAGCCCGGCCGCCTGGGTCAAGTCACTCATGTCTTCCATGATACAGAAAACACAATTCACCTATCAGAAGACTGCTGAGGATCAGCCGAGGTGTTCCATGATCGTGGACAGTTCGGGCCACTATTTGTTCGGAACTGTCCACGATCATGAAGGTAGTGCCGGGAGGGCGCACGGCCGGTCCGGCCGAAGGCGGATCACGGTTCGCGAGGGGGTTGAAGGGGCCGCGGGGGTGGTGGTTGACGGGGCCGCGGGGGCGGTCTAGGCTCTTATTCAAGACATGGAAAATAAATTTCAGGATGCGGAAAACATGACGGATCACTTGCTGCCTTACCTGGTTAACTGCTCGCTGCTGTTCACCGAGGAGCCGCTGCTGCGGCGGCCGGCCGCGGCTCGCGCCGCGGGGTTCGGGGCGGTGGAGTTCTGGTGGCCGTTCGCGACGGCGGTGCCGGCCGACCGGGAGGTCGACGCCTTCGTCGGGGCGGTCGAGGACGCCGGGGTGACGCTGGCGGGGCTGAACTTCTTCGCCGGCGACCTGGCCGGGCCGGACTGCGGGGTGCTGTCGGTGCCGGGGCGCGTCGCCGAGTTCCGCGACAACGTGGACGTGGTGGCCGGCATCGGCGAACGGCTCGGCGTGCGGGGGTTCAACGCGCTGTACGGGAACCGGGTCGACGGCGCGGACCCGGCCGCCCAGGACGAGCTGGCGCTGGAGAGCATCGCGCTGGCGGCGAGGGCGGTGGCCCGGTTCGGCGGCACGGTGCTGATCGAGCCGGTCAGCGGGCCGAAGCCCTATCCGCTGCGCACGGCCGACGACGCGGTGGCCGTGGTCCGCCGGGCCCGGGCGGCGGGCGCCGCCAACGTCGGCTTCCTGTGCGACCTGTACCACCTGGCCAGCAACGGCGACGACATCGACGCCGCCATCGACGCGTACGCCGACCTGGTCGCGCACGTGCAGATCGCCGACGTGCCCGGCCGGGGCGAACCCGGCAGCGGCCAGCTCGACCTGGACCGGTACCTGGCCGCCCTGGCTGGCCGCGGCTACCGCGGCTGGGTAAGCCTGGAGTACAAGCCGACCGGGACCACCGAGGCCAGCCTGGCCTGGCTGCCCCGCGAGCGGCGCAGCCCGCGAGCCAAAGGGCCGCGTTCCTGTCTGGACTGAGGAGCGAGGAGCTTGCGACGAGCGACGAGGGAAGACAGGACCTCAAGGCGGCCCGGCGGCGAGCGGAAACGACAGGGACAGCTTAAGGAGCAGGCATGAGCACCAAGATCGGGTTCATCGGGCTGGGGATCATGGGCGCGCCGATGGCGGCCAACCTGGTCAAGGCCGGTTTCGAGGTCACCGGGTACAACCGCAGCCCGGCCAAGGTCGAGCAGCTGGTGGCGGCGGGCGGGCAGGGCGCCAAGGACATCGCCGCGGCGGTGGCCGACGCCGACGTGGTGGCCACGATGGTGCCGGACTCCCCCGACGTGCGCGAGGTCCTGGCGGGCGAGGGCGGGGTGTTCGGCAGCGCCCGCTCCGGGGCGCTGATCATCGACTTCTCCAGCATCCGGCCGGACGTGGCGGCGGCGCTGGCGGCCGAGGGCGCCGAGCGCGGCTTCCGGGTGCTCGACGCGCCGGTGTCGGGCGGCGAGGCGGGCGCGGTCGAGGGCGTGCTGTCGATCATGGTCGGCGGCGCGGCCGAGGACTTCGCGGCGGCCAAGCCGGTATTCGACGCGGTGGGCAAGACCGTGGTGCACGTCGGGCCCGCGGGCTCGGGCCAGACGGTCAAGGCCGCGAACCAGCTCATGGTGGCGGGCCACCTCGAGCTGCTGGCCGAGGCGATCGTGTTCCTCGAGGCCTACGGGGTGGACACCAAGGCCGCGCTCGAGGTGCTGGGCGGCGGGCTGGCCGGAAGCACCGTGCTGCAGCGCAAGGGACCGAACATGCTGGCCCGCGACTTCAAGCCGGGCTTCCGGATCGCGCTGCACGACAAGGACATGGGCATCGTCACGGCCGCCGCGCGCGAGGCCGGCGTGGTGATCCCGCTCGGCGCGGTCGCCGCGCAGCTCATCGCGTCGCTGAAGGCGCAGGGCGACGGCGGCCTCGATCATTCGGCGCTGCTGAAGCTGGTCACGCAGCTGTCCGGGCGCCAGGGCGACGGGAGTGAGAAATAAATGTCTAGCATGACTGCCGCGGACGCCGCGGTCGCGATCTTGCGCCACGAAGGGGTCACCGACGTGTTCGGGCTGCCCGGCGCGGCCATCAACCCGTTCTACGCCGCGATGCGGCGCGATGGCGGGATCAGGCACACCCTGGCCCGTCATGTGGAGGGCGCGTCGCACATGGCCGAGGGGTACAGCCGGGCCCGTTCGGGAAATATCGGCGTGTGCGTCGGGACCTCGGGTCCGGCCGGGACCGACATGGTGACCGGGCTGTACTCGGCCTCGGCCGACTCGATCCCGATCCTGTGCATCACCGGCCAGGCGCCGGTGGCCCGGCTGCACAAGGAGGACTTCCAGGCGGTGGACATCGCGGCGGTGGCCGGGCCGCTGACCAAGATGGCCATGACCGTGCTCGAGCCGGCCCAGGTTCCGGGTGCGTTCGCCCAGGCGTTCCACCTGATGCGCTCGGGGCGGCCCGGGCCGGTGCTGATCGACTTGCCCTTCGACGTGCAGCAGGGCGAGATCGACTTCGACCCGGACACCTACCAGCCGCTGCCGGTGTACAAGCCGGCCGCCAGCCGGGCCCAGATCGCCCGGGCGCTGGACATGCTGGCCGCCGCCGAGCGGCCGATCATCGTGGCCGGCGGCGGGATCATCAACGCCGACGCCGCGGACCTGCTGACGGAGTTCGCCGAGCTGACCGACACGCCGGTGGTGCCCACGCTGATGGGCTGGGGCGCGCTGCCCGACGACCACGCTCTGATGGCGGGCATGGCCGGCCTGCAGACCGCGCACCGGTACGGCAACGCCACCCTGCTGGCCAGCGACTTCGTGCTCGGCATCGGCAACCGGTGGGCGAACCGGCACACCGGCGGGCTCGATGTCTATCGCGCCGGGCGGACGTTCGTGCACGTGGACATCGAGCCGACCCAGATCGGGCGGGTCTTCGCCCCCGATTACGGGATCGTCTCCGACGCCAAGTCGGCGCTTGAGCTGTTCGTCGAGGTGGCGCGGGAACGCCGGCGGCCGGACCGCACCGTCTGGGTGGAGCAGTGCCAGCACCGGCGGGCGACCATGCAGCGCCGCACCCACTTCGACGACGTGCCGGTCAAGCCGCAGCGGGTGTACGAGGAGATGAACCGGGCGTTCGGCCCGGACACGCGGTACGTCACCACGATCGGGCTCTCGCAGATCGCGGCGGCGCAGTTCCTGCACGTCTACCGGCCGCGGCACTGGATCAACGCCGGCCAGGCGGGCCCGCTGGGCTGGACCACCCCGGCCGCGCTGGGCGCGTGCGTCGCGGACCCGGACACGCCGGTGGTGGCGCTGTCGGGCGACTACGACTTCCAGTTCATGATCGAGGAGCTGGCGGTGGGCGCGCAGTTCAACCTGCCCTACATCCACGTGCTGGTGAACAACGCCTACCTGGGCCTGATCCGGCAGTCGCAGCGCGGTTTCGACATGGACTACTGCGTCCAGCTGTCCTTCGACAACGTCAACGCCCCGGAGATCAACGGCTACGGCGTCGACCACGTCAAGGTGGCCGAGGGGCTCGGCTGCAAGGCGCTGCGGGTGACCGGCCCGGCCTGCCTCGCGCCCGCGTTCGAGGAGGCCAAGAAGCTGATGGCCGAGTACCGGGTGCCGGTCGTGGTCGAGGTCATCCTGGAGCGGGTCACCAACATCTCGATGGGGACCGAGCTCGACAACGTGACCGAGTTCGAGGACCTGGCCGAGCGGCACGAGGACGCGCCGACCGCGGTCGTGGCCCTGCTGGACTGAGCTGATCATGCGGATCGTCGTCGCGCCGGACAAGTTCAAGGGGTCGCTGCCCGCGGCCGGGGTGGCCGCGGCGGTCGCGGCCGGGCTCCGGGACGCCTGGCGGGACGCGGAGGTCGTCGCGGTGCCGGTGGCCGACGGCGGCGAGGGGACGGTGGACGCGGCCGTCGCGGCCGGCTTCGAGCGGGTGCCGGTGACCACGGCCGGTCCCGTCGGCGACCCGGTGCGGGCGAGCTACGCGCGCCGGGGCGAGGTGGCGGTGGCCGAACTGGCTTGTGTGTGCGGCCTGGCCCGGCGGCCGGCCGGACGGACTGCCCCGCTGACCGCGTCCAGCTTCGGCGCGGGTGAGGTGGTGCGGGCCGCGCTGGAGGCGGGCACGCGCCTGATCGTGCTCGGCGTCGGCGGCAGCGCCAGCACCGACGGTGGCGCCGGCCTGCTGCAGGCGCTCGGCGCGCGGGTGCTCGACGATCATGGTGTCCCCGTCGGTCCGGGCGGAGCGGGCCTGGATGACGTGGCCACGCTGGACCTGACGGGCCTGCTCCGGTTCGGCGGGGTGACGCTCACGCTCGCGGCCGACGTGGACAACCCGCTGACCGGCCCGGACGGGGCGGCCGCGGTGTACGGGCCGCAGAAGGGCGCCTCGCCGGCTGAGGTCGCGCGGCTGGACGCGGGGTTGCGGCGCTGGGCCGGCGTGGTGGCCGCCGCCGTGGGCCAGGACTGGTCACGGGCGCCGGGGGCGGGGGCGGCCGGCGGGGTGGGGTTCGCGGCGCTGGCGGTGCTGGGCGCACGGCTGCGGCCGGGCATCGAGCTGGTGCTCGACCTGACGGGCTTGGACTCCCGGCTGGCCGGGGCGGACCTGGTCATCACCGGGGAAGGCTCGCTCGACGGGCAGAGCCTGGCGGGCAAGGCGCCGGTGGGGGTGGCGCGGGCGGCGGCCCGGCACGGGGTCCCGGTCGTCGCGGTGGCCGGGCGGAACGCGCTGACGGCGGACGAGCTGGCCGCGGCCGGGATCGAGGCGGTCTACCCGCTGACGGACCTGGAGCCCGACCTGGGGCGGTGTCACACTGAGGCGGCCGGGCTGCTCTACCGGGCCGGCCAGATGATCGCTCGTGACCGGAAAGCAGAGGCGGTGAGCAGGGCATGAGCTCTGACAAGGACCAGGCCTGGCCGGACCTGGCCGGGCGGGCGCTGGGCGGCAGCGTGATCTTCGCCAACGACGAGCTGTTCGCCGAGCGGGAGAACCTGATCAAGCCCGAGGCGCCGGCGTTCCAGCCGCACACGTTCGGCCACAAGGGCCAGATCATGGACGGCTGGGAGACGCGACGGCGGCGGGAGGCGGCCAGTGACGGGCAGGGTGACGCCGCGATCGTGCGGCTGGGCGCCGCCGGCGTGGTGCGCCGGATGGTGGTCGACACGTCGTACTTCACCGGGAACTACCCGCCGGAGGTATCGGTCGAGGGGTGCGGGATGGAGGGCTATCCCTCCCCCGCCGAACTCGCCACGGCGGACTGGTTCACGCTGGTGCCGCGCAGCGCGGTGGCCGGGGACAGCCAGAACGTGTTCGAGGTGGAAGCGGGGCGGAGAGCAACACACGTTCGGCTTAATATTTTTCCTGACGGCGGGGTCGCGCGGCTGCGGGCCTACGGCGAGCCGGTGCCCGACCCCCGGCTGCTGACCGCCACCGTCGACCTGGCCGCGCTGGAGAACGGCGCCGTCGTGACCGGCTGCAGCAACATGTTCTACTCCTCGCCGGCCAACCTGCTGCTGCCGGGCCAGGCCCGGGTGATGGGCGACGGCTGGGAGACCTCCCGGCGGCGGGACCAGGCCAACGACTGGGTGGCGGTCCGGCTGGCCTGCGCCGGGTCGGTCGAGGTGGCCGAGCTCGACACCTCGCACTTCGTGGGCAACGCCCCGGGCTGGGCGACGCTGCGGGGTTCTGGCGGTTCTGACCTCGTGCCCCGGGCGGCGCTGCAGCCGGACACCCGGCACCGGTTCGCCGTGCCCGGTTCCCCGGTGGCGGAGGAGGTAAGGCTCGACATCTACCCCGACGGGGGCATGGCCCGGCTCCGGGTGCTCGGCCGGCCCACGAGCGCGGCGCGAGCCGAGCTGGCGGCGCGGTTCCTGCGGCTGCTGCCCGAGGCCCAGCTGGCCAGCCTGCTGGAGGCGGCGGGGTTGCCCGCGGCCGAGGCGGGCCGGATCGTCGCGGCGGGCGGGGACCTGCCGCCGGTCTTGCGCGAGCGGCTCAGGCTGGGTTCGTGACCGCCGGTTTTGTCGGTTACACCGAGCTAAGCCGGCGACCGGTCCGTCTCGCTGTAGAAACCCATCAAGTTCATCCATATCGTGAAAGCTCAATTTCGTAGTACGGAGTTAATCATGGCCATTACCTTCGGCGACAACCAGTACGGCAAGGCGGAGGTCCGCCTGGTGCACGTCACCCGCGACGGCGACCGGCACCAGATCAGGGACCTGAACGTGTCCACCTCGCTGCGCGGCGACTTCGCCGACGCCCACCTGGCCGGCGACAACGCCAAGGTCGTCGCCACCGACACGCAGAAGAACACCGTCTACGCCTTCGCCCAGCAGTACGGGGTGGGCGAGATCGAGGAGTTCGGTCTGCGCCTGGGCAGGCATTTCGTGGATTCCTTCGAGTGGGTGACCGGGGCCCAGGTGCGGATCGAGGAGTACGGCTGGGACCGGATCACGGTGGACGGCGCCGAGCACGGGCACGCGTTCTCCCGGGGCGGCGGCGGCACCAGGACTGCCGTCGTCACCATCGACGGGGCCTTCGCCTGGGTGGTGTCCGGGCTGACCGACCTGGTCGTCTTGAAGTCGACCGGGTCGGAGTTCTGGGGGTTCCCGCGCGACCGGTACACCTCGCTGGGCGAGACCACGGACCGCATCCTGGCCACCGCGGTCACCGCGCGCTGGCGGTACGGGTCCGTGGATGCCTCCCTCGACTGGGGCAAGGCGTACGCCGACGTGCGGCGGATCCTGCTCGAGTCGTTCGCGGCCAAGCACAGCCTGGCGCTGCAGCAGACGCTGTACTACATGGGCGAGCAGGTGCTTCTCGCTCATCCGGAGGTGGCCGAGATCCGGATGTCGATGCCGAACAAGCACCACTTCCTGGTCGACCTCTCGCCGTTCGGGCTGCCGAACGAGAACGAGGTGTACTACGCCGCGGACCGCCCGTACGGGCTGATCGAGGGCACGGTGACCCGCGACGACGCGCCGCCGGCGGGGCGCGCCTGGCAGGCTGTGCCCGGCTTCTGAGGCGAGTTCCGGGGCGGTTTCCGGCTTCTGGGGCGCCTGAGTGCTGGGGCGCTGCGGGGTGCCGGGCGCAGATGGTGGCGCGCTGGTCTTGGCACCGCGTGGCCAGAGCGTGCATCGCTAACATCACCAACCACATATGTCACAGTGGTTAGCAGTCGGCCGGGGGGGACCGGATTTAACGCGGTGGATCGGGCTTATGCGGTGGATCCGGTACTCCCTGAGGTACCAGATCCGCCGCATAAGCCATTTCCTCCACACTATTTTCGAGATTATCGCATCACGCGAACCGCGCGCACCGTGGATCACTGCGACAGCGGATCGGCACGGCGGGGTTGGCCCGCCGGCCATGGACGAGGGCTCGGCTCGGCGTGTACTCGCCCGCTCAGACCGGGCTGGCCATCACCTCAGACTGTCATATGTCCATGATACGGAAATAAGTTTCCATTGATGTGTGGCGCTTTGGGGCACCAAGAGCTATCGTCGTTGGATAGGCAAGGAGAACGCGCTGACGTTCGGCCTGGCGGCACCGTCCGGTACGAGAGAGACGGGCAGGCCAGGCTGACGGAGGCGGAGGCAGAGGCAGGAGAGTGTGCGGTGGAGCCCCGGATGGCAGGATCCCAAGTGGCTGAGCCTGGGACGGCTGACGCTCGGGTGGTGGTTAACGGGCGGGCTCGTGAGCTTGGTGAGGTGGGCGGGCATGTCACGTTGCTGGAGTGGCTGCGCGGCAGCGGGCTGACGGGGTGCAAGGAGGGCTGCGCCGAGGGTGAGTGCGGGGCCTGCGCGGTGCTGGTCGCCCGCGAGGAGCCGGACGGGCGGGAAGTGCCGGACGGGCGGGAAGTGCCGGACGGGCGGGAAGTGCCGGACGGGCGGGAAGTGCCGGGCGGGCCGGGGCGGAGCGGGCGGAGCCGGTGGGTGGCGATCAATGCGTGCCTGGTGCCGGCGGCGGCGTTCGACCAGCAGGAGGTCGTGACGGCGGAGGGGCTGGGGCGGCCGGGGCAGCTGCACCCGGTGCAGCGGGAGATGGCCGAGCGGGGCGGCTCCCAGTGCGGGTACTGCACGCCGGGCTTCATCTGCTCGATGGCGGCCGAGTACTACCGGCCGGGGCGCGGCGAGACGAACGGGCACCGCGACGACGAGCACGGGCCGAACGGGTTCGACCTGCATGCCCTGAGCGGCAACCTGTGCCGGTGCACCGGGTACCGGCCGATCAAGGACGCGGCCTACGCCCTCGGCGCGCCGGAGGCGGCCGACCCGTTTCTGGCCCGGCTGGCCGAGCCGGCCCCCGCACCCGCCGCGACCGCGGTCGCCAGCGCCCAGGGCCGCTACGTCCGCCCGGCGAGCCTGGCCGAGACGGTCGACCTGCTGGCGGCCGAGCCGGACGCACGGCTGGTGGCCGGGTCCACCGACTGGGGCGTCGAGCTGAACATCCGGCACACCCGGGTCGCGCTGACCGTGGGCATCGACCGGATCGCGGAGCTGCGCGAGTTCTCGGTCCGCCGCGACCACATCGACATCGGCGCCGCGCTGAGCCTGACCGAGATCGAGACCCGGCTGACGGGGCGGGTGCCGCTCCTCGGCCAGCTGTTCCCGCAGTTCGCGTCCCGGCTGATCCGCAACGGGGCCACGCTCGGGGGCAACCTCGGCACCGCCTCGCCGATCGGCGACGGCCCGCCCGCGCTGCTCGCGCTGGACGCCTCGCTGGTGCTGGCCTCCAGCCAGGGCGAGCGCGAGGTCCGGCTGGCCGAGTACTTCACCGGCTACCGGCAGAGCGTCAGGCGCCCCGGCGAGCTGATCAAGACCATCCGCATCCCGCTGCCCGTCGCCCCGGTCACCGCGTTCCACAAGATCGCCAAGCGCCGGTTCGACGACATCTCGGGCGTCGCGGTGGCGTATGCGATGGACCGCGGGGAAGACGGCACCGTGGCATCGATCCGGATCGGCCTGGGCGGGGTGGCGGCCACGCCGCTGCGCGCGCTGGCCGTCGAGGAGGCGCTGACCGGCCGGCCCTGGACGCGCGAGGTGGCCGAGGCGGCCGCCGCGGAGATGGCCGGGACGGGAACGCCGCTGAGCGATCACCGGGCCAGCCAGGCCTACCGGATCGCCATGCTGCGCAACTCGCTGCTGAAGTTTCACACGGAGACATCATGAGCAAGAACTACGGGCCGCTGGCCGACCGCCCGGACCAGCCCGTGGTGGGCCTGGCGGTCTCCCACGAGAGCGCCGGCCCGCACGTCACCGGGACCGCGCTGTACACCCAGGACCTGGTGGGGCGGACCCACGGCACGCTGCACGCCTGGCCGGTCCAGGCGCCGCACGCGCACGCCCGGGTGACCGCCCTGCGCACCGAAGCCGCCTACGACGTGCCCGGCGTGGTGCTGGTGCTCACCGCCGCGGACGTGCCCGGGCTCAACGACGCCGGCGAGAAGCACGACGAGCCGCTGTTCCCGGACGAGGTCATGTTCTACGGCCACGCGGTCTGCTGGGTGCTCGGCGAGACGCTGGAGGCGGCCCGCCAGGGCGCGGACCGGGTCGAGGCCGACTACGAGCCGCTGCCCGCGCTGGTCAGCGTGCACGACGCGATCGGGGCCGGCAGCTACCAGGGCAGCCAGCGGACGGTCAGCCGCGGCGACGCGGCCGCCGGGCTGGCGAAGGCCGCGTACCGGTTCAGCGGCGAGCTCGAGATCGGCGGCCAGGAGCACTTCTACCTGGAGACCCAGGCCGCGCTGGCGCTGGTCGACGAGAACGGCCAGATCTTCGTGCAGTCCAGCACGCAGCACCCGTCCGAGACGCAGGACATCGTGGCGCACGTGCTCGGCCTGCCCGCCCATCAGGTCACCGTGCAGTGCCTGCGGATGGGCGGCGGCTTCGGCGGCAAGGAGTTCCAGCCGCACGGGCTGGCCGCGGTGGCCGCGCTCGGCGCCACCCTCACCGGGCGCCCGGTGAGCCTGCGGCTGACCAGGAACCAGGACATCACCATGACCGGCAAGCGGCACCCGTTCTTCGCCATCTGGGAGGTGGGGTTCGACGCGGAGAAGCGGCTGTGCGCGCTGCGCGCGACGCTGACTTCCAACGGCGGCTGGAGCCTGGACCTGTCCGAGCCGGTGCTGGCCCGGGCGCTGTGCCACATCGACAACGCCTACTGGATCCCCGACATCGAAGTCACCGGCCGGGTGGCCAAGACCAACCGGCCGTCGAACACCGCGTTCCGCGGCTTCGGCGGCCCGCAGGGCATGATCGTCATCGAGGACATCATGGGCCGCTGCGCGCCCCTGCTCGGCATCGAAGCGCACGAGCTGCGGCGCCGCAACTTCTATACCCCGGGCCAGGCCACCCCGTACGGGCAGCCGGTGCGGCACGCCGAGCGGCTCGAGGCGATCTGGTCCCTGGTGCTGGAGCGCGGCGAGTTCGCCCGCCGCCGGGCCGAGGTGGCCGCGTTCAACGCCGCCCACCCGGACGTCAAGCGCGGGCTGGCGGTCACCCCGGTCAAGTTCGGCATCTCGTTCAACCTCACCGCGTTCAACCAGGCCGGCGCGCTGGTGCACGTGTACAAGGACGGCTCGGTGCTGATCAACCACGGCGGCACCGAGATGGGTCAGGGCCTGCACACCAAGATGATCCAGGTCGCCGCGACCGCGCTCGGCGTGCCGATGAGCACGGTCCGGCTGGCGCCGACGCGCACCGACAAGGTGCCGAACACCTCGGCCACCGCGGCCAGTTCCGGCGCGGACCTCAACGGCGGCGCGGTCAGATGCGCGTGCGACCAGATCCGGGCGCGGCTGGCCGTGGTCGCGGCCGGCGAGCTCGGCGTGCACCCCGACGACGTGCGCTTCGCCGACGGGGTGGTCACCGGCATCGGCTTCGGTGACAAGCAGATCGCCTGGGCCAACCTGGTCCGCGACGCGTACTTCCGGCGGGTCCAGCTGTGGGCGGCCGGCTTCTACCGCACCGAGGGCCTGCACTGGGACGCAGAGCGGATGCAGGGCGAGCCGTTCAAGTACTTCGCCTACGGCGCCGCGGCGGCCGAGGTCGAGGTGGACGGGTTCACCGGCGCCTACCGGCTGCGGCGGGCGGACATCGTGCACGACGTGGGCGACAGCCTGTCCCCGCTGATCGACGTCGGCCAGATCGAGGGCGGCTTCGTGCAGGGCGTCGGCTGGCTGACGCTGGAAGAACTGCTGTGGGACGAGACCGACGGCGAGAACCGGGGCCGGCTGAACACCCAGGCCGCCAGCACGTACAAGATCCCGAGCTTCTCGGAGATGCCGCCGGAGTTCAACGTCCACCTGTTCGAGCGGGCCACCGAGTCCGGCGTGGTCTACGGCTCCAAGGCGGTCGGCGAGCCGCCGCTGATGGAGGCGTTCAGCGTGCGCGAGGCGCTGCGCCAGGCCGTGGCGGCGTTCGGCCCGGCGGGCTGGAGCGCCGACCTCGGCTGCCCGTCCACCCCGGAGGCGGTCTACTGGGCCCTGCAGGCCGCCCGCGACGGGGCGGCCCAGCCAAAACCGCCCGTTCCCGCGTACGCGGAGGTGTGACCCATGGACTGGCTGAGGGCCGCACAGCAGCTCAGGGACGAAGGCGAGCCCGGCGTCCTGGTCACCGTGGCCGAGGTGCGCGGGCACGCGCCGCGCGAGGCCGGCGCCAAGATGGTGGTGAGCCAGCATCGCACCTGGGGCACCGTGGGCGGCGGGAACCTGGAGGCCACGGCGGTGGCCCGGGCCCGGGAGATGATCGAGTCCGGGACGTCAGGGCCCGAGATGAGCGAGGCCCGGCTCAACCCGCGCGCCCGGACCGAGCACGGCCGCCAGTGCTGCGGCGGCGTGGTCAGGCTGCTGCTCGAGCCGCTCCCGGTGCGGCCGGTCGTCGCGGTGTTCGGCCTCGGCCACGTCGGCTACGAGCTGGCCCGCATCCTGTCCCGGCTGCCGGTCCGGCTGCTGCTGGTCGATTCGCGTCCCGGGCAGCTGGACCGGGTCCGCCTGGCCGACGTGATCGACGGCACCGCGGACGTCAGCATCCACCCCACCCTGCTCGGCGAGCAGGTACTCGAGCGGCTGCCGCGCGGCGCCCGCGTGGTGATCATGACGCACGATCACGCGGAGGACTACGCGCTGTGCGACGCGGCCCTTCGCCTGCCGCAGCGGCTGGGCGGCATCGGGCTGATCGGCTCGAGCGCCAAGTGGACGCGATTCCAGGCCCAGCTGGCCGCGGCCGGCCACAGCCCCGAGACGATCGCGCGGATCACCTGCCCGATCGGCCAGCCCGGCATCACCGGCAAGGACCCCGCCGTGATCGCCGTCGCGGTCGCCGCCGAGCTGCTGTCCGCCCAGGGAAAACTCGCCGGCGCGACGGTGGGCTCATGACTATCTACGCGGGCGCTATCGTCGACACGCCCGGGGATCCGTTCACCGGGGATCCGGGCGGGGCGCTGCGGCAGGACGAGGCGCTGCTGGTCCGGGACGGCGTGATCGCGGACCGCGGCTCGCTGGCCGGGCTGCGGGCGGCGCATCCGGGCGAGCCGGTCACCCGGCTGGACGGCGGGCTGCTCGTCCCCGGTTTCGTCGACACGCACGTCCACTACCCGCAGCTCCGCGCGATCGGCGGCCTCGGGCTGCCGCTGCTCGACTGGCTGGACCGGTACGCGCTGCCCGAGGAATGCAAGCTGGCCGACCGCTCCTACGCGCGGGCGGTGGCGGCGGAGTTCCTCGACGGCCTGGTCGCGGCCGGGACGACCACCGCGCTGGTGTTCGGCTCGCACTTCGCGCCGGCCATGGACGAGCTGTTCGCCGCGGCCGGGCGACGCGGCCTCAACATCACCTCCGGCCTGGTCCTGTCGGACCGCAAGCTCCCGCCTGATCTGCTGCACTCACCGGAGACGGCCCTGGCCGACAGCGCGGACCTGATCCTGCGCTGGCACGACCGCGGGCGGCTGCGCTACGCCGTCACGCCCCGGTTCTCCCTGTCAACCTCGGACGAGATGCTCGAGGCCTGCACGGAGCTGCTCGGCAAGGGGGTCTGGTTCACCTCGCACATCAACGAGAACGTGGCCGAGATCGCGACCGTGGCCGGGCTGTTCCCCGGGTCCCGGCATTACCTGGATACCTACACCCGGCACGAGCTCGTCACCCCGCGCAGCGTGTTCGCGCACAACGTCCACCCGGGCGACGCCGAGCTCGCCGTGCTGGCCGAGCACGGCGCGGCGGTCGCGCACTGCCCGACCAGCAACAGCGCCCTGGGCAGCGGGCTGTTCCCGCTGCGCCGGCACGTCGAGCACGGCGTCCGCGTCGCGCTCGGCTCGGACGTGGGCGCGGGCGCGGGCCTGTTCCTGCCCAAGGAGGCGCTGCAGGCCTACTTCATCCAGCAGCTGCTCGGCCCGGCCGGGCTGGCCCTGACGCCGGTGCACCTGCTGTACCTGGCCACCCGGGCCGGGGCCCGGGCGCTCGGCCTCGACGGCCGGGTGGGCGACTTCTCGGTCGGCAAGGACTTCAACGCGGTCTGGCTGTGTCCCGGCGACGGCAGCACGCTGGACGTCAACCTGCGGCACGCGCGCGACACGACCGACGCCCTGGCCCGGATCTTTACCTTGGCTACTCCGGCCGATGTGGCGGGCGTGTGGCTTCGCGGTAAGCGTGCCACCCGCCGAAGCGGGTGATGTCCTTGTGGATGCCGAGGACGTGCTCCGCCTGGCGCAGGACCATGGCGAACGACAGCTCGCCGTCCTCGAGCTCGATGATGGACAGCTCGAGCTCCGGGGGTTCGGTGGCCAGCAGGGCGCTCAGCGGGCCCATCGGCACGTCGTACAGCTCGCCGAGGACCGGCTGGCCGCCCTCGGCCACCGGGTAGAGCGCGGGGAACTCATCGCGCACCGAGAAGAACCGGTACAGCGACGCCGTCCGCCGCTCCCCCACCAGCGGCACGCCCTCGATCGTGTAGTGCGCGCGGCCGCCGCGCATGCCGTCGCCGTTGAGAAACATAAGTGCCACGAGAGGGTTATGCCCCCCGATGCGCCGGTGGCACACCGGGCCGGTAAGAACCTGAGGGCGGGCGGGAAGCCGGTCCAGCGGAGCTCGGGTGAGAGGTGGCCGGTGTCGTTGAAGGTGAGGAGGCTGGCGGGCAGGCCGGCCGGGCAGGCGATGACCGAGATCGCGCAGTTCATCTGGTTCACCCCGAGCCAGCGCCACGAGCGGCGCGGCCATCGCCTGGCTGACGAGCCAGCCGACGAGGAAATTGTGCGTCACGAGCAGCTCGTACTCATCCCCATCGCCGTCGCCTGGGCGGATGAACCGCGCGAGCGCGGCGGCGGCCCGCTTGGTCCCCTCGGCGCGCTCGGCTGCGGGGAACCGGGCGACGAAGCTGGCGTAGCTGGGCGGCAGCCCGGCCAGGTCGGGGTCGGACGGTATGTAGTCCCCGGCCAGGTCGCAGGCGGCGACCGGGACGCCGGGCAAGCTGGCGGCGATCAGCTCCGCGGTCTGGGCGGCCCGCGGCAGCGGCCCGTGACTGACGCCGGAAAACGGCACGTCCCGCAGCCGCTCCCCGGTCAGCCGCGCCTGCTCCCGCCCGTTCGCGCTCAGCGGCCCGTCATGAGGCACCGCCTCACCGTGCCGCACCACGTACAGAAACCGCGTCACGAGTCCCTCCCGGCCGGAGTCGGTGTCCCCTCGGGTACCCAAGAACGTACCCGGGCGGGACACCGAGTCCGCTGGCTGGGCGGGGCGCAGGGGTGGTCCAGCGGGGATCATCGCGGGGCACGGAGAGGCGGCGGGGCGCGCGCGGCTCGTTCGGGATAATGATGCTCTTGATCTGCAGGTGAGGGCGAGGAGAGCCGGGATGAGACAGATGACCATGGCGGCGGTGGCCGCGATCGCCGTGCTGGCCGCGAGCGCGGGGCTGGCCGGGTGCGCCAGCGAGGGCTCCAGCAGCAGCGCGGCCCCGGCCGGCGGCACCACCAGCAGCGCCGCCGCCGCGTCCTGCACGAACTCGGCGATCCAGAGCCAGCTCTACGCCAAGGGCGTGCTCACCGTGGCGACCGACAAGCCGGTGTACCCGCCGTGGTTCGTCAACAACAAGCCGACGAACGGGCAGGGCTACGAGAGCGCGGTGGCCTACGCGGTGGCGGCCCAGCTCGGCTTCAAGCCGTCGCAGGTCACCTGGGCCTACGAGCCGTTCGACTCGTCCTACGCGCCGGGGACGAAGAAGTTCGACTTCGACATCAACGAGATTTCCTACAGCGCGGCGCGGGCGCAGGTGGTCACGTTCTCCAACAGCTACTACGACGTCCAGCAGGCGCTGGTGGCGCTGAAGAACAGCCCGATCGTGTCCGCGCACAGCCCGGCCGACCTCAAGGGTTACGTCTATGGCGACCAGGTCGGCACGACCAGCCTGCAGTTCATCAACAGCCAGATCCAGCCGGCCAAGACGCCCAAGGTGTTCGAGACGCTCAACGACGTGAAGCAGGCGCTGCAGACCAAGCAGATCGCGGCGCTGGTCACCGACACGCCGACGGCGCAGTTCATCTCGTCCTCGGAGATCTCGGGCTCGGTCATGGTGGCCCAGTTCCCGTCCACCGGGGAGCACTACGGCCTGCTGTTCGCCAAGGGCAACCCGCTGGTGACCTGCGTGAACAAGGCGCTGGCGACGCTGAAGAGCAACGGGACGCTGGCCAAGCTGACCGCGCGGTACCTGAAGATCTTCACCAGCGTCCCCACGATCAAGCCGTAGCGTGCAGGATCTTCCCGAGGCCGCCCTGCCGGACCTGTCCGCCCGGCGGTCCCGGCTGCTGGGCGACAGCAGCCGCCGCGGCGTAGTGCTGTCCACCACCAGCACCGTGGTCGTGCTCGCGGTGCTGGTGGCCATCTTCTGGCTGGCCCCGGGCAGCGCCCAGGTCAGGCACACGTTCTTCAACCCCGCGGACATGTGGCGGTCGTTCGTGGGCAACCCCAAGGCGGGCTACTACTCGGTGGGCGAGGCCATCTGGCTCAACATCAGGATGTTCGCCGCCGCCGAGGCCCTGATCCTCGTCCTGGCCCTGGTCGTGGCGGTGATCAGGATGTCCGCCGGGCCGGTGCTGCTGCCGCTGCGGATCCTCACCACCGTCTACGTCGACGTGGCCCGGGGCGTGCCGCTGGTCCTGATCATCTTCATGATCGGGTTCGGCGCGCCCGCGCTCCGGCTCACCGTCGTCTCGGACCAGTCAGCGGCGGTGTACGGGGTGGCCGCGCTGGTCTTTTCCTACTCGGCCTACGTGTCCGAGGTCTACCGGGCCGGGATCAGCGCGGTCCACCGCAGCCAGGTCGCGGCGGCCCGGTCGCTCGGCCTGTCGCAGTGGGCCGCGATGCGGCACGTGGTCCTGCCCCAGGCCGTCCGCAACGTCATCCCGCCGCTGCTCAACGACTTCATCTCGCTGCAGAAGGACACCGCGCTGGTCGGCCTGCTCGGCGCGATCGAGGCCAACAAGGCGGCCGAGATCTACGGCGAGAGCGTGTTCAACTACTCGAGCTACGTGGTAGCGGCGATCCTGTTCCTGATCCTGACCATCCCGCTGGCCCGGTTCACCGACCACCTGATCCGCCGTGACCAGGCCCGCCGTCTGGCGGGGGCCCAGTAATGGGAGCACCGTAATGGACGCACTGCGGATCGAGGGGCTGCGGAAGTCGTTCGGCGCGCACGAGGTGCTCGGCGGCATCGACCTGTCCGTGGCCCAGCACGAGGTCATCTGCCTGATCGGGGCGTCGGGCTCGGGGAAGTCCACGCTGCTGCGCTGCGTGAACCTGCTCGAGCGGATCGACGCCGGGTCGGTCTGGCTGGGCGGCCAGCTGATAACCGCGCCCGGCACGGACGAGAACCTGGTCCGGCGGCACCTCGGCATCGTGTTCCAGTCGTTCAACCTGTTCCCGCACATGACCGTGGAACGGAACGTGACGCTGGCGCCGATGAAGGTCCTGGGCTTGTCCCGGGCCGAGGCGACCGAACGGGCGGGGGACCTGCTGCGGCGGTTCGGGCTCGACGAAAAGCGGGCAGACTACCCGGACCGGCTGTCCGGCGGCCAGCAGCAGCGGGTCGCGATCGTCCGGGCGCTGGCCATGCGGCCCCGCCTCATGCTGCTCGACGAGGTGACCAGCGCGCTCGACCCCGAGCTGGTGGCCGACGTGCTCGACGTGATCAGGGAACTGGCGATGCGCGGGATGACGATGATGATCGCCACGCACGAGATGGGATTCGCGCGCGAGGTCGCCAGCCGGGTCGCCTTCCTGGCCGACGGGCGGATCGTGGAACAAGCACCGCCCGCCCAGTTGTTCAGCGAGCCGTCGGACGAACGGACCCGGCGGTTCCTGCGGCGCATCACCGACGCGGGTCGCCTGTAAAAGGATGGGCATGAGCGAATCGTCACCGGGGGCATCCGGCGCCATCGACGTCTCCGACGCGGACATGGCGGCGGCCGCGGCCTCGGCGGCCGGGGAGACCGCCGAGGCCACGGAGGAGGCCGCGGGTCCGTTCGCCCAGAGGACGGCCTGGGTGCGGCACATGGAGACGCCGCTGCGCAGCTTCCTGCGGACCGAGACCGGCAGCGCCTCGGTGCTGGCGGCGGCCACCGTGCTCGCCCTGATCTGGGCGAACATCAACCTCTCGTCTTACACCCGGTTCTGGGCCACCCGGCTGGCCGTCGACGTCGGCCGCTGGAACGTGACGCTCGACCTGCACGAGTTCGTGAACTCGGGCCTGATGGCGCTGTTCTTCCTGGTCGTCGGGCTCGAGGCGCGGCGCGAGTTCGACGTCGGCGAGCTGCGGGTCCGGAGCCGGGTGACGCTGCCCGTGATCGTCGGCCTGGGCGGCATGGCCGTGCCGGTGATCATCTTCCTGATCGCGAACGCCGGGCAGCCGGGCGTGCGCGCCTGGGGCATGTCGATGTCGACCGACACCGCCTTCGCCCTCGGCGCGCTCGCGCTGGTCGGCCGCAGGCTGCCGGACCGGGTCCGCACCTACCTGCTCACCTTCTCGGTCGTCGACGACCTGGCCGGGCTGGTGGTCATCGCGGCCGCGTACAGCGCCGACATCAAGATAATCCCGCTCGCCGCCGGGCTCGCGCTCATCGCCGTGGTCCTGGTGCTGCGGGCGCGCGGGGTCCGGTACGGGCCGTTCTACCTGCTGATCGGCATCGCGGCCTGGGTGGCGTTCCTCAAGTCGGGCATCGACCCGATCGTCGTCGGGCTCATCTTCGGGCTGCTGACCTACGCCTACTCGGCCAGCCGGGAATCGCTCGAGCAGGCCTCAGAGGCGTTCCGGCAGTTCCGCGAGCAGCCCACCGCCGAGCTGGCCCAGTCCGCGCGGGACGTGGTGCGGACCGCCATCTCGCCGAACGACCGGCTGGCCCAGCTGTTCCACCCGTGGACCAGCTACGTCATCGTGCCGCTGTTCGCGCTGGCCAACGCGGGCGTCAAGCTCGATGGCAAGTTCCTGGCCCAGGCGTACACCTCGCCGCTGACGCTCGGCATCATCATCGGCTACCTGGTCGGCAAGCCGCTCGGCACGGCCGGGTGCGCGTGGCTGGTGACCAAGCTCAGCCACGGCAAGATGCGGCCCTCGGTCGGCTGGGGCGCGGTGGCGGGCGCCGGGACGGTGGCCGGGATCGGCTTCACCGTATCCCTGCTGATCGCCTCGCTGGCGCTGAAGGGGCCCATCCTGGCCGAGGCCAAGCTCGGCATCTTGTCCGCCGTGATAGCCGCGGCCGGCCTGACCTGGCTCACCTTCAGCCTGGTGAACCGGCTGCCGGTGCGGGCCAGGTTCCGCGCGCTGCTGGGCACCTCCGAGACCATCACCGACCTGGTGGTGCCGGTGGACCCGGACCGGGATCACATCCGGGGCCCGGAGGAGTCGCTGGTCACCCTGGTGGAGTACGGGGACTTCGAATGCCCGTACTGCGGCATGGCCGAGCCCGTGGTGCGGGAACTGCTGCGGGACTACGGCGAGATCCGGTACGTGTGGCGGCACCTGCCGCTGAACGACGTCCACCCGAACGCGCAGCTCGCGGCCGAGGCGGCCGAGGCGGCCGCGAAGCAGGACGCGTTCTGGCCGATGCACGACCTGCTGCTCGACCACCAGGACGCGCTGCACGTGCGGGACCTCATCGGGTACGCGGCCTCGCTCGGGCTCGACACCGAGAGGTTCACCGCCGACCTGCACAAGCACGCCGGGCGGGCACACGTCGAGGAGGACCTGGAATCGGCCGACCTGTCCAATGTGTCCGGGACTCCCACGTTTTTCGTCAACGGCAAGCGGCATTACGGCGCCTATGACATAGAAACGCTGAAGAAAGCCGTAAAGCTCGCCAAGGCCCGGGCCCTGATCAGTGCATTATTACGGCGACACGCTTTTACCTAACTGACTTCCGCCGGTTATTGTGCCAGTCTTGGGGACCAGCGGTACTTGATCTCCGGGGGGATGATTCGGTCGATGAAGCGGACTTTGGCCGCCGCCGTGGCGGCGGGCGTCATCATCGGGCTGGCCGGCGCGGCGCCGATGACCCCCAGGGCCTGGGCCAGCGCCCTGCGACCAGCGCCGATGCCGAGGGCCACGCTGCGCGTCGTGCCCGGCTGGACCTACCAGGGCAGCGGTCGGCTCGCGGTTATCGCGTCCTGCTCGCAGCGGGGCGACCTGCCCGTCGTCGGCTCGAAGATGCTGGGCCGCCCGGTCACCCTGCGCAAGGGCCCGGACCTGCTGATCAAAATCACCGATAAGACGCGCCCGGGCAAATACACGATAAACCTATTCTGCACCGGAAAGCATCAGCAGGTCGATTCGGCCGCGATGAAAAAGGTCAGGATCTTGAAGGTCCTCGCCGCCTTCTCGCAGCCGGACCAGCCCAGGCTGCCGAAGCACTTCAAGCCCGGTGCGACCGTGTCCAGCGGACCGCCCGTCAAGGCCAGGACCGGGCACGGCAAGAAGAGCCGCTCTTAGCGGCCAGGGTCGCCTGGTCCTCCCCGCGTGGCGCGCCAAGCTGGTCCTCTCCCGCGCCACGCGGGGAACCGTACTCTCCGGCGCGGTTCCCGCGCCGCACCCGCGCGGTTCCTGCCCCCGGACCCGCGCGGTTCCTGCCCCCGGACCCGCGCGGGGAGCCAGGACGTGAGAGGCTGACGGTGAGAACGAGGAGGAGGTATCGGGTGAGCGCGCAGCCAACCGCCGCGGCGGCCGGGACTATCGACGTGGGCGGCGATCTGACCGTCAACCGCCTGGGGTTCGGGGCCATGCGGATCACCGGGCCCGGCATCTGGGGTGACCCGGAGGACCGGGACCAGGCCATCGCCACGCTCCGGCGGGTGGTGGAGCTCGGCGTCAACTTCATCGATACCGCCGACTCCTACGGACCCGAGGTCAGCGAGACGCTGATCGCCGAGGCGCTCCACCCGTACCCGGTCGACCTGGTGATCGCGACCAAGGGCGGCCTGACCCGGCCGGGCCCGAACCAGTGGGAAGCCGACGGCCGTCCCGAGCACCTCCGCGAGGTCTGCGAGGCCAGCCTGCGGCGGCTGCGGATGGACCAGATCCCGCTGTACCAGTTCCACCGCCCGGACCCGGCGGTGCCGCTGGCCGAGTCGCTCGGCGTGATCGCCGAGCTCAAGGACGAGGGCAAGATCAGGCACGTCGGGCTGTCCAACGTGTCGGAGTCCCAGCTGCGCGAGGCGCAGGCGATCCTCCCGATCGTGTCGGTGCAGAACCGGTACAACGTGTCCGACCGCCGGTCCGAGTCGATGATCGACCTGTGCGAGCAGGAACAGCTGGTGTTCCTGCCCTGGGCGCCGATCCAGGAGACCGACAAGAACGTCCCGGTGCGGGTGGCCGCCGAGCGGCACGGAGTGACCCAGCACCAGGTCGTGCTGGCCTGGCTGCTGGCCACCTCGCCGCAGATGCTGCCCATCCCGGGCACCGGCTCGCCCCAGCACGCGGAGGAGAACATCGCCGCCGCGTCCATCGAGCTGACACCGGACGAGGTTCTCGCGATCAGCAAGGGCGGCTTACCGGTCCAGCCCGGGCCGGCACGATCCGGCTGGCTCCGCCGTCAGCTCGCTGGCGTCTTCGGCGACCGGCCGGCGTCCGCGCTGCGCAGGTGATCCTAGAACGGAGTTAGCCGCCGTTTATGATCTTGGCGTGGTCTTTCCGGATAAGCCGGGCATCGGCTTGCGGTGCGAAGGAGAAGCGTGGCGCAGACGATCGCGATTACCGGCGGCTATGTCGTGCCGATCGAGGGCGACCCGGTGGACGGCGGGACCGTCCTGGTGCGGGACGGGAAGATAGCGGCGGTCGAGGGTCCCGGTTTCGCGGTCCCGGATGACGCGGAGGTCGTCGACGCGAGCGGAAAGTGGGTGCTGCCCGGCTTCATCGACGCGCACGCCCACGCCGGCGTGTCCGAGGAGGCACAGGGCTGGGCGGGCCAGGACACCAACGAGCGGACTGACCCGGTTTCCCCCCACGTCCGCGCGCTCGACGCGATCAACCCGGCCGACCTGGGCCTGCGCGACGCCATCAGCGGTGGCGTGCTCGCGGTCAACGTCAACCCGGGCTCGGCCAACCCGATCGGCGGCCAGACCGTCGCGATCAAGTGCTGGGGCCGCACCGTGGACGAGATGGTGCTCCGCGAGCCGGCCGGCCTGAAGTCCGCGCTCGGCGAGAACCCCAAGCGCGTCTACGGCGAGCGGAACGAGACTCCATCGACCCGGCTCGGCACCGCCGCCGTGATCCGCGGCGCGTTCGTCGCGGCCCAGAACTACCTGGCCAAGCTGGACGCGGCCGGACCGGGGCCGGTGGACCGGGACCTCAAGCTCGAGGCGCTGGCCCGGGTCCTGCGCCGGGAAATCCCGTGGCGGCAGCACTGCCACCGGGCCGACGACATCGCGACGGCGATGCGGATGGCCAGGGAGTTCGGCTACAACCTGGTCATCGACCACGGTACCGAGGCGTACCTGCTGGCCGACCAGATCGCCGCCGCGTCGATCCCGGTGATCATCGGCCCGCTGTTCACCAGCCGGTCCAAGGTCGAGCTGCGCAACCGGTCGCTGGCCAACCCGGGGCGGCTGGCCGCGGCCGGGGTGACGATCGCGATCACCACCGACCACCCGGTGGTGCCGATCCACTTCCTCATCCACCAGGCCACGCTGGCGGTCAAGGAGGGCCTGGACCCGGTGACCGCGCTGGAGGCCGTGACGATCAACCCGGCCCGCATCATCGGGGTTGATTCCCGGATCGGCTCGCTGGCGGCCGGCAAGGACGCGAACCTGGTGATCTGGTCCGGCGATCCGCTGGACGTGATGAGCCGGGCCGAGCGCGCCTACCTGGACGGCCGCGAGATCTACCGGTACGACTACGACCTGCGCGACGGCGTGTTCGCCAGTCCTTGGGGGGCGTATCCCGCTTAACTGGTGCCGCTTGGCTGGTTCCGCTTGGCTGGTTTCGCTTGGCGGGGACGGGACTTCCCGCTTAGCCGGGACGGAACCCCGGGTATCCTGGGCGCATCGCGATGAGGCTCGCGTATTGCCCAGCGTCGGGCTGATGGCCTCTACTATCCCCCTTTCCGGCGTCACGGACGCCGTCACACGGCGGAGGACCGTCAATGAGCCTCAGCACATGGGAACTGCAGGCCCTGGACTCGATCAAGGACGGCCTGGCCGGTTCCGACCCGGACCTGGCGACCTTGCTGACCACGTTCACCCGGCTGGCCGCGGACGAGGAGATGCCGGCCCGGGCGAGGTTGCAGGCCAGGTCGCGCCGGGCCATCCAGCGTTCGCGCCGTAGCGGGCACCGCGGCGCGGAACAGGCCGGGCGGGCGTACCAGCGCTCACGGCACGCCGTGCTGACGTGGCTCCTGGTGACCATGGTCATGATCGGCGCCGCGGTGGCCCTGAGCCGCGGTGACGCCCAGGCGGCCTGCTCCAGTTCGGTGTTCGGGCCCGCCTGCGCCAACCCGGCGCCGGCCTCGGGCGCACCCTTCGGGCCGGCCGGTCACCTGCCCGGCTAGCTCTGGCTTCCTGGCTGGCTCTGGCCGGCGAGGAAGCGGCTGCGGTCGCGCAGGCGGCTGACGACCGCGGCCGGGGCACGGTCCGGGGAGCCCGCGTCGTAGGGCGGCTGCGGGTCGTACTCGATCATCAGCTGGATGGCCTGGGCGACATCGTCGCCGGCCACCCGGCCGGCCAGGGTCAGGGCCATGTCGATGCCGGCCGACACGCCCGCGGCGGTCACGTACTTCCCGTCGGACACGACCCGGTCGCTGACCGGCGTCGCGCCGAGCCCGGCGAGCTGGTCCAGGGCCATCCAGTGCGAGGTCGCGCGGCGGCCGGCCAGCAGCCCGGCCGCGGCCAGGATGAGCGATCCGGTGCAGACCAACGTGGTCCACGTGCTGGCCTGGTCGGCGGCGCGGAGCCATTGGTGCAGCGGGCCGTCCTGCATCTGGTCGTTCTGGCCGGGGCCGCCGGGCACCACCACGATGTCGGGCCGGGGGATGTCAGCCAGGCCGGCCTGAGCGGACAGGATCAGGCTGCCCACCTCGTCGCGGACAGGGCCGGGGCGTTCGGCGACGAAGACGGTCTCGGCGCCGGGCAGACCGCTGAGCACCTGGTAGGGGCCGATCGCGTCGAGCACGGTGAAGCGGTTGTAGAGCAGGATGGCGATCTGCATGACTCTCCTTTAGTTGGTTATGGCGGCGGGGCTTGCGGGGTTTGCGGGACGGAAGCGGCGGCGGTACTCCCCCGGGCTGACGCCGAGGGCGCGGACGAAGGCGCGCCGCATCGCCTCCGGCGTGCCGTACCCGCAGGAACGGGCGGTCTGCTCCACCCCGTCGGCGGTGTCTTCGAGGTGACGCCGGGCCGCTTCCAGCCGGACCTGGTCGACGTAGCGTCCTGGCGGCGTGCCCACCTCGGCCGCGAAGGCCCGGGCGAACTGGCGCGGAGACAAGCTGGCCGCCCGGGCCAGCGTTTCGACCGACAGGTCCGCGGCCGGGTGCTCGGCGATCCACCGCTGCACGTCGCGCAGCGGCTCCCGGCTGGCCAGCTGGCCGGCCAGCTGCGCGCTGAACTGCGCCTGATTGCCGGGGCGGCGCAGGAACACCACCAGGTGCCGGGCGATGTCGAGGGCCGCCTCGCGGCCGAGGTCGTCCTCGGCCAGGGACAGCGCGAGGTCGATCCCGGCGGTGACACCCGCTGAGGTGGCGACGTTCCCGTCCCGGACGAAGATCGGTTCGGGCTCGACGGTGACCTCCGGGTACCTGGCGGCCAGCATCCCGCAGTAGGCCCAGTGGGTGGTCACCCGGCGCCCGGCCAGCAGGCCGGCCTCGGCGAGCAGGAAGGCGCCGGTGCACACCGAGACCAGGCGCTCGGCCCGGCGCGCGTGCGCCCGGAGCCAGCTGACCAGCTCCGGGTCGGCCCGCCGGGATCCCTCTCCTCCGGGCACGATCAGCAGGTCCGGCCGGGGCGCCTCGCGCAGGTCCGCAGCGGGGGTGATGCGCAGGCCGCTGGAGGTCCGCACCGCATGGCCGCCGAGGCTGGCGGTGCGGATGTCGTAGGCGGGAGCTTCGCCGCGGCTGGCCCGCCAGGTGTTAGCCCCGGTGAACACCTCGAGCGGGCCGGTCACGTCCAGGCTCTGCACCTGGTCGAAGAGAACCATCAGCAGCGTGCGCATGCCACTCAGTCTGGCCGGGCCCCGTCGTGGCAGCAATGACGAAAATCCCACCTTTCCTGCCACGATCGCGACCGCGGAGGCTGATTTTTAGCTGGTCAATGTTCCATCGGGACGAGCGGTGGTGGTGACAAAGCGGCAGGTAAGGCTGATGATGGCTGTGTTGTCCGGGTTTGCGGCATGGCGGCGGACGGGAGGGGCCTGGGTCGGGTGAGCGGCTGATATCAGGCGGCTGGGTGGAATAGACAGATCGTTCTGTCTTGTTGTTGCGGGCACCGGCCGGTGGCGACGAGCGCCGCGCGGCCCGCGGCGAGGGGGAATGACGTGGCACTTGCGCTACTCGTGTCGATCGTGGTCTCGTTCCTGGCCGCATCGGCGGCGCCAACCCCGATGTACGCGCTGTACGCGGCGCACTGGGGGTTCTCGCCGCTGGCGACGACGGTGGTGTTCGGCGTGTACGCGCTCGCGGTGCTGACCGGCCTGCTCATCTTCGGCCGGCTGTCCGACCACACCGGGCGGCGGCCGGTGCTGCTCGCCGGGCTGGCCGGCCAGACAGCGGCGATGGTGCTGTTCCTGGAGGCAAGCGGGCTCGGCACGCTGATGGCCGCCCGGATCGTGCAGGGGCTGGCGGCCGGGCTGTCGCTGGGCGCGGCCGGAGCCGCGATGCTCGACCTCGACCGGCGGCGCGGCGCGCTGGCCAACTCGTTCGCGCCCGGGCTCGGGACCGGTTCCGGCGCGCTGGTCTCGGCGCTGGCCGTGCAGTTCCTGCCCAGCCCGACGCACCTGATCTACCTGGTCCTGATCGGGGTGTTCGCGGTCCAGGCGGCTGGGGTGCTGGTCATGCGGGAGACCGCGCCGGCCGGCCGGGCACCCAGCGGGAAGCCCGGCGCCATGCGCTGCGCAGCATGGTGCCTGACATCAGGTTGCCGGCTTCGGTCCGAGCCGAGGTCGCCATCGCCGCGCCGGTGATGTTCTCGGTGTGGGCACTGGCCGGCTTCTACGCGTCGCTGGGCCCGTCGCTCACCGCCACCTTGCTGCACTCGACCTCGGTCGTGTACGGCGGGCTGAGCCTGTTCATCCTGGCCGGGGTGGCCGCGGGCGCGGTGCTGGCCTTCAACCGGGCCGAGCCCCGGCCGGTGCTGTTCCTGAGCATCGGGGCGCTCATCGCGGGGGTCGCGGTGACGCTGGCGGCCGACTCGGCGGACTCGGTGGCGGGCTTCTTCGCCGGCACCGCCATCGCCGGGGTCGGCTTCGGCGGCGGCTTCCAGGGCGGCATCCGGCTGGTCATCCCGCTGGCGGGCGAGCGGGAGCGCGCCGGGGTGCTGTCCCTGCTCTACATCGTTTCCTATCTCGGCCTGGGGCTGCCCGCGGTCATCGCGGGCGTGCTGGTCACCGAGGTGAACGGGCTGCTGGACACGGCCCGCGAGTACGGCATCGCGGTGATCGTGCTCGCGGTGCTGGCGCTGGCCGGCCTGCTACTCACCAGGAAGACTGAAGGCCCAGTTCAGGATGCGGGTGGCGTCGGCTACGTTGACGCTGGTGATGGAACCCGGGCTGTGCAGGGTGACGCCGATGACGATGTGGCCCTTGCGGCTCGCCTCGAACAGCAGGCACTGGCCCGCCGCGCCGGTGTAGCCGGGCTTGATGCCGATCGCGCCCGGATAGCGGCCGATTAGCGCGTTGAGGTTCTTCCACAGGTAGGCGCGGTGCCCGGAGCCGGCGGCGAGCCGGTAGCTGCGCTGGTCCACGACCGACCGGAAGGCCGGGAGCAGCATGGCGGCACGGCCCAGGGTGAGCAGGTTGGCGGCGGTGGAGTAATTGGAGTACGAGGTCGGGTAGGGCAGCCCGTCGAAGTTGCTGAAGTGCGTCCGGCTCATGCCCAGCAGCCGCGCCGTCGCGTTCATCTTGGCGACGAACGCGGCCAGGCCCGGGCCGTAGGCGTGCGCCAGGGCGTAGGCGGCGTCCGCGCCGGACGGGAGCAGCAGCGCGTAGAGAAGCTCGTTCGCGGTGAGCCGGTCCCCCGGCCGCAGCCCGGCGTGGCTGGCGTCATGCTCGCGCACGTACCCGGTCACCGCGGCCGGGATGGTGATCTCGCGGTTCAGGTGGCCCGCCTTGAGCACGAGATAAGCGGTCATCACCTTGGTGATGCTGGCCATCGGGCGCTCGGTGTTCAGGTCGCGGCTCCACAGCAGCCTGCCGGTGACCACGTCCTGGACCGCGGCCGACCATGCGCCGACGCCCGCCGGTCCGCTGCTTATGGTGGCTGCGCTGGCCGCGGCCGGAGCGGCGGTGAGCGCGCCCGCGACCAGGGCGGCCCCGGCCACCAGGCCGGTCACGCGCATGGTCAGCCACCCCTTGGTCCCCATGAAACCCCGTTCGTCTCGCCGCAGACAACAGGGGCAAGCCTGTCAGTAACGGCACGCGGTGGCAATCGGCTTGACCCAATACTCAGGTCTGGTGCGGACCCGGTGCAGGTAGATAGTTTGCAATTGATCAAGGACCCGTGGCATCGGAGGGGACGCATGACCGAGATGGCGCAGCATCCGGTGGTTCAGCTCAAGGACGGCGCGGTGCGTGGCCGCGCCAGCTCGGGAATAGCCGCGTTCCTCGGCATCCCCTACGCGGCGCCGCCGTTCGGCACGAACCGGATGCGGCCACCGCGGCCCGTACCGGCCTGGACGGGCGAGCGGGACGCGACCGCGTTCGGGCCGACCGTGCCCAAGGGCGACTACCCGCCGCAGTACCAGCCGCTGTTCCCCGAGGTCACGATCGCGGGCGAGGACTGCCTGAACCTCAACGTGTGGACGCCCGACCCCGGCGCGGCCGGGCTGCCGGTGCTGGTCTGGATCCACGGCGGCTCGTTCATGAACGGGTCGGGGTCGGTCGGCGCGTACGACGGGTCCGCGTTCGCCCGCGACGGCGTGGTGTGCGTGACCATCAACTACCGGCTGGCCGCCGAGGGCTTCCTGTTCCTCGGGGACGGGATCGCCAACCTCGGCCTGCTCGACCAGCTCGCCGCGCTGCGGTGGGTCCAGGAGAACATCGCCGCGTTCGGCGGTGACCCCGGGCGGGTCACCGTGGCGGGCGAGTCGGCCGGGGCCATGAGCGTGACGACGCTGCTGTCCATGCCGCTGTCGGCGGGGCTGTTCGGCCGGGCCATCGCGCAGAGCGGGGCCGGGGCGCACACGCTGACCGAGGACGAGGGCAGGATGGTAGGCGGCTACCTGGCCGACGCGCTGGGGGTGCCGCCGGACCGGGACGCCATCCGGGCCGTGCCGCTGGAGCGGCTCGTGCAGGCCGCATCCGACCTGGTGGTGGAGGTTCAGACCGCGCCGGACCCGGCCCGGTGGGGGCAGCTCACGCTGAGCCTGCTGCCGTTCGCGCCGACCGTGGACGGCTCCGTCCTCCCGGCCGCGCCGCTGACCTCGATCGCGGCGGGCCAGGGCGGGGACGTCCCGCTGCTGATCGGGTCGAACCGGGACGAGGCGCGGCTGTTCCTGGTGGCGGCGAGCACCATCGACCTCATCGACGAGCCGACGCTGGCCCTCGCGGCCGGGGCGTACGGCCTGTCCGAGGCTGGCCTGGACGTCTACCGGGGCAACCGGCCGGGAGCCAGCCCGGGCGACCTGCTGGCCGCGGTCATCAGCGACTGGTTCTTCCGGGTCCCGCCGATCCGGGTGGCCGAGGCGCGGGCCGCCTCGGGGGCGGGGCAGACCTGGATGTACCGATTCGATCATCCGGACCCAGCGGACAACCACCGGTTCGGCGCCTGCCACGCGGCGGAGATCCCGTTCGTGTTCGACACCGCCGCCCGCGAGGAACTTCGCCCCCTGATCGGCGACACGCCCTCGCAGGCCGTCGCGGACAGCGCCCACCGGGTGTGGGTGGACTTCATCACCAGCGGCGACCCGGGCTGGGCGCCGTACGACACCGCCCGCCGCACCACGGGCGTCTTCACCGAGTCCCTGTCCCCCGCCGACGACCCCGCCGGCGACGAACGCGCCCTCTGGGACGGCATCCGCTAGCTCTCAGCCGCTGCGGCCGCCGAGTCATTGGTTGTGGCAACCTAATGGATAGAGCCATTAGGTTGCCACAACCATGGGTCGTTCTTGAGGCTGGTGTGACAGGTGGGGTTTGCTTGGTAGACGATCAGGAGGCTGGCTTGAGGGCGTGACGGAGCGGGACGGGGCCGGGAGCGGGCTGGGCGGGGGGCCGGGGAGGAAGCGGGGTGGGTACTTGAAAATGGGAGCAGTGGGGTAGCGTCGGGGGATGGGCGCTTCCGGTGAGTTTGTGAGGGATGCCAGGTACCTGGACGGGCGGATCACGGCCGACGGGCGGGACGGGTCGCTGCCGGCCGAGGCGGGACGGTACCGGCTGGTGGTGGCGCGGGGCTGCCCGTGGGCTAACCGGACGATGATCGTGCGGCGGCTGATGGGGCTCGAGGACGCGCTCTCGATGGGCATCTGCGGCCCGGAGCATGACGAACGCAGCTGGACATTCGACCTCGATCCCGGCGAGGTCGACCCGGTGCTCGGCGTCCATTTCCTCCGCGACGCCTACGAGAAGGCGGTGCCCGGCTACGACCGGGGCGTCACCGTCCCGGCCATCGTGGAGGTGGCCGCGGGCGCGGTGGTGACCTCCGACTACCGGCAGATCACGCTGGACATGGAGCACGAGTGGACCGCGTTCCACCGGCCGGGCGCGCCCGAGCTGTACCCGGACAAGCTGCGCGACGAGATCGAAGAGGTCGCGGCGGGGATCTACGAGGACGTCAACAACGGCGTGTACAGGTGCGGGTTCGCCAGCACCCAGGCCGCTTACGACGAGGCCTACGGCAAGCTGTTCGCCCGGCTCGACCAGGTGTCCGAGCGGCTGGCCACCCGCCGCTACCTGGCCGGGGACACGATCACCGAGGCCGACGTCCGGCTGTGGCCCACGCTGGTCCGGTTCGACGCGGTCTACCACGGCCACTTCAAGTGCAACCGGAACAAGATCACCGAGATGCCGGTGCTCTGGGCCTACGCGCGGGACCTGTACCAGACGCCGGGGTTCGGCGACACGATCGACTTCGAGCAGACCAAGGCGCACTACTACCGGGTGCACCGCAACTTGAACCCGTCCGGGATCATCCCGGACGGGCCCGACCTGTCCGGCTGGCTGACTCCTCACCACCGCGAGGAACTCGGCGGGCGGCCGTTCGGCGACGGAACGCCGCCGGGCCCGCCGCCGCCCGCGGAGCGGGTGACGAACGGGCCCGGGGTCTAGCCGGCCGAGCAGGCGGCCGGCGGGGTGAGCTGGGCGACGCCGGCCAGCTGGGCGTGCTCGTCCTGGTAGAGGGCGTAGGCGTGGCCGTTATTCAGCACGACGGGACTGGCGAAGTACTCCACGATGCTGTGGTCGGCCGGGATCGTCGTGCGCGCCAGCACCTTCCCGGTGCCCGGATTCGCGCAGACGAGCTCGTGCGAGCCGCCGATCCAGACGGCGCCGCCGCTGATGCTGGGCAGTGAGGTCAGGCCGCCCCCGGCGCCCTGGCTGACCCGGAACGAGCGGCTCAGGTCCCAGCCCGGGGCGAACCAGACCCACTCGCTCATCCCGCTCCCGGTCGTGCCCCAGATGCCGCCCGAGGTGGCGACCAGGTTCCCGGCTGATCCGCTCGGCATCGAAGACGAACCGATAATCCGGCCGGTCCCGGCGTCGTAGGTCAGCAGCCGGAAGGAATCGGCCGAGCCGATGCCGACGTAGAGCAGGCCCCCGCCGGGCGCGATCGCCACCGAGCTGGCCCGGCCCGCGGTCAGGTAGATCCGCTGGGTCAGCTGGTGCGTGCCCGAGTCCACCACCGCCACGCTGTCGCCGGCGGCCACGTAGAGCTTGCCGCCGGACCCGGCGGCCAGGACACCCTGGGCCGAATCGGACACGCCGCCGATGGCCGGGACGTCGACCGAGGCGACCCGGGTCAGCGTCCGGGCGTCGTAGCCGTGCAGGGTGATCTCGCCGCCGCTATAGGCCCATACCACCCAGACCGTGTTGCCGGCAATGACCGGCCGGCCGGGGATGGGCGCGCCGTACGGGGTTGCCCGCATATCTTCCCCGGTAGCCGGGTCGATACGGATCAGCGCGCCGCTGTTGAACGCGTAGAGCGAGCCGCCGCTGCTCACCAGCGATTCCTGCTCGAACGACTCGCGGTTGATAAGCGTGGCCCCCCACATCCCGTCCGCGATCCGCAGCGGCGGTGACGTCGGGTTGGGGTACAGCGGCGTTCTCGTCGAGGTGGGCACGGACGACACCGAGGCCCGGGACGTCGGTGTCCCGCTCGTCGCCGGAGGGCGGCTGTGATGGGAGGTCGTCACGGTCGCGATACCCGCGGTGGCGCCGGCGATGACGAGGATGCTGGCCGCGGCCAGCGCCGGAACCCAGCCCCGGCGCGGGCGCGGTTCGCGGCCCCGGCCGGAGCCGCGTCCCTCGCTGGCCACCTGGTACGCGATGTCTTCGACGGTCACCCGGCGCGGCGGCTCGGGGGTGACCCGGTGCAGCATCTCCGCTAGCTGCCGTTCCTCGGTGGTCACGACGCCACACCTCCGGTCATGAGCTCGGCCAGCCCGGGCGCGTCTCGCAGCCGGGCCAGCGCCTTCGACGCGTGCGCCTTCACCGCGCCCACCGAGCAGCCCATGGCCGCCGCGGTCTGCGCCTCGCTCTGATCGCCGAAATAGCGGAGCACGACCACGGCCCGCTGCCGGGGCGGCAGCCGGTCCAGCGCCCCGAGCAGCGCCTGCCGGGCGTCGATCTGCGCGAACGCGTCGCCGTAAGCCTGCAGCTCGGGCAGCCGCGCGGTGGCGATCTCGCCGGTCCAGCGGCGCTTGCGCCAGCGCAGGAACGTGTTGACCATGATCTTGCGCACGTACAGTTCCGGTGCGTCCTGCCTGGTCAAGGCGGCCCATCGGGGCCAGGCGGCCGCGAGGGCGGTCTGCACGAGGTCCTCGGCGCTGGCCCAGTCTCCGGTGAGCAGCCAGCCCGATCGCAGCAACGCGCCCGACCGCGCCTCGACGAAATCACGGAATCCGTCAGGTTCAGACGGACGACCATCCACTGGCAGCACCTCCATCGTCCCCGCAACACTCGACACAATGCTCAGCTCCCCAGGTCGGCCGATCGCCTCTGGCCTCACATCTACTAAGAGGCACTGGCCGCCGCCGACGGTTTACTCCCGGAGCCGGCCGAGTTCGCGGGCGGCGCGCTGCTGCCGGGACTCGGCCCGGTAGGACTGACGGCGCGCCTCGGCCAGGCGCTGCCGGGCGGTGGCAAGCTCGGACTCCAGGCCGCGAACCGTGTCCTCCAGGTCGTGCTCGGCGGCCAGCGCGGCTTGCAGGGCGGCGTCCGCTTCAGCCAAATCTCGTTCGGCCGTAGTGATTTTCTCCTGGCGGCGGGCCTCGCGTTCGGCCGCGGCCTCGGCCGGGTCCTTGGCCTTCTTGGCTGGAGCGGGCGCGGGCGGCGCGGCGGTGAAGGACGCGGGGCCGAAGCCGGCGTACTGCTCGGCGCGGACCAGGGTGCCCAGGCGGCCGGCCACCTCCGGATCGGCGATGGCCGCGTCGAGGGTGGCGCTCACCTCCTCGCGCAGCGCCGCGGGCGGGGCGGGCAGGGTCGCCAGGGCGGTCCGGGTGAGCTCGTCGACCAGCTTGGCCCGGGCCTTGGACAGCTCCCGGATCCGGGCTCCGTCGGCCGCCTCGCGCAGGTCGGCGGCCAGGGCGTCCAACCGCGACCGTACGCCGGGATCCGACCGCACCAGGCGATTGACGACCCAGGCCGAACGAGTAGGTTTCCGCAGCGCGTTAATCTGCTTCGCCACGGCCGGCTCGCCCGCGTCGCGGGCGCCTTCGGCCAGTTCGGCGCGGCGCGCGGTGAAGCCGTCCGGCTCGGCCTCGTAGAGTTCGGCCGTCGCCTCCCCCAGCAGGTCACTCACATGGGCAGAATGGCACCATGACGGGGATCGTGTCACCTGGGCAGGGGCATCTGCTGACCGCGCGCGGGAACGTGATGGCGTTCAAGGCGGTCGCCGGCCAGACCGGCGGCGACTTCTCGCTGATGGAGCGCACCGTGCCGCCGGGCGCCCGCACTCCGCCGCCGCACCGGCACGTGACCTGCTCCGAGGCGTTCTTCGTGCTGGCCGGGACGATCACGTTCCGGCTGGACGACGCCGAGCTGGCCGGCCGGGCGGGGGACTTCCTGCTGGTGCCGCGCGGCGCGGCGCACACGTTCGGCAATCAGGGGGCGGAGCCGGCCCGGCTGCTGGTGCTGCACGCCCCGGCCATGGACGCCTACTTCGAGGAGCTGCACACCCTGTGGTCCTCGGGCGAGCCGCCGTCGCGGGAGGCGGAGCGGGAGCTGATGAGCCGGTACGGGATGGAGCCCGCCTGACGCCCGGAGAAAATACGGGAGCAGAAAATGTCGGAGCCTCGGCATAGGGTGTGGAACTATGCCGACCACTGCCGCCGCCGAGGTCAGCCCCGACAACCTGGAACAGTACCGCCGGGAGCTGACTGGTTACTGCTATCGCATGCTGGGCTCGGGCTTCGAGGCCGAGGACGCCGTGCAAGAGACGATGCTGCGGGCCTGGCGCGCGGCCGACGGGTTCGAAGGGCGGTCGAGCGTACGGTCCTGGCTGTACCGGATCGCCACCAACATCTGCCTGGACATGCTGCGCGGGCGGCAGCGGCGGGCGCTCCCGATTGACCTCGGCCCGGCCTCGCCGCCGGTCGAGGCGCTGCTCGGTACCGCGCATCCGGAGGACATCTGGGTGACGCCGATCTCCGACTCCGCGGTCCTGCCCGAGCACGGCGACCCGGCCGAGATCGCGGTGGCCAGGGACACCATCCGGCTGGCGTTCGTCACCGCGCTGCAGCACCTGCCGGCCAGGCAGCGGGCCACGCTGATCCTGTGCGAGGTGCTGAAGATGCCCGCGGCCGAGGCGGCGGCCACCCTGGGCACCAGCGTGGCCGCGGTGAACAGCGCGCTGCAGCGGGCCCGGGCCACGCTGGCCGGGCTGCCCGACGAGCAGCGCCCGGTGACGGTCGACGCGGACCAGTCCGAGCTCCTGGCCAAGTACGTGGACGCGTTCCAGCGGTACGACATGGAGCAGCTGGTCACGCTGCTGCACGACGACGCGCTGATGACCATGCCGCCCTTCGCCTTCTGGGTCCGGGGCGCGCGGGACATCACCGCCTGGATGGTCGAGCCGTCGCCCAGCGCCTGCCGGGACTCGATCCTGGTGCCGGCCGGCCAGGTCAACGGCTCCCCCGCCTGGGCCCAGTACAAGCCTGACCCGGCGGGCGGCCACGTGCCCTGGGCCCTCCAGGTGAACGAGGTGTCCGCCGGGAAGATCAGCCGGATGACGTTCTTCCTGGAGACGGAGAAGATCTTCCCGGCGTTCGGGCTGCCGCCGCGGCTGGGCTGAGGGGCCTAAGCTGACCGTGTGAGCAGTGATATCTCTGGTGTCGGGCAGCCGGGGTTCGTGGCCCGGTACGGGCTGGCCGAATCCGGGCTAGCCGGGGCGGGGCGGGCCGCCGCGGCCGAGGAGGTCGCGGCCGCGATCGGCGAGCTCGGCCTGCGGACCGTCCGGATGACGGTCGTCGACCAGCACGGCGTCCCGCGCGGCAAGATGATGTCCCCCGAGGCCGCCGTGGCCGCGATGTCCGACGGGCTCGATTTCTCCGGCGCCATCTACAGCCTCGACACCGGCAACCAGGTGTTCGTGCCCGCGTTCGCGCGGGACGGCGGGCTCGGCATCGCGGAGTTCACCGGCTTTCCCGATGTGGTGCTGGTCCCCGATCCGGCCACCTTCCGGGTGCTGCCGTGGGCCGACCGGACCGGCTGGATGCTGTGCGACGTCTACTTCGGCAACGGGCAGCCGATGCCGCTGGACGGCCGCGGTCTGCTCCGCCGGGCGCTCGCCTCGCTCGGCGAGGCGGGGTACGACTTCCTGGCCGGGCTCGAGTTCGAGTTCTCGGTCGTGGTCCGGTCGTCCGAGGAGCTGGCGCCGGAGAACGCCGGGTTCACCCCGCCTCCGCCGCCGGTCAGCGTGTTCGAGCGCGGATATCAGTTCCTGTCCGAGACGCGGCTGGACGGCATGGGGCCGACGCTCGAAGCGCTGCGGGACGCGCTGTACGACGTGGGCCTGCCGCCGCGTTCGATCGAGGACGAGTGGGGCCCGGGCCAGCTCGAGTTCAGCTTCGCGCCCATGGCCGGGCTGGTCGCGGCCGACGCCGCGGTGCTGTTCCGGTCCGCAGTCAAGCAGGTCTGCCAGCGGCGCGGGCTGCTGGCCACGTTCATGTGCCGGCCCGCGCTGCCGAACTTCTTCTCCTCCGGCTGGCACCTGCACCAGTCGCTGCTGTCCCGGGCGGACGGCTCGAACGCGTTCGCCTCGGCGTCGGCGGCCCTGTCCGACGCTGGCCGGCACTACGTGGCCGGGCTGCTCGCCCACGCCGCGCCGATGGCGGTGTTCGCCACGCCGACGGTCAACGGCTACAAGCGGTTCCGGCCGTACTCGTTCGCGCCCGACCGGGTGTGCTGGGGGATCGAGAACCGCGGCGTGCTGGTCCGGGTGCAGGGCTCCCCGGGCGACATCAGCAGTCACGTGGAGATGCGGCTCGGCGAGCCGGCCGCCAACCCGTACTACTACCTGGCGTCCAACATCGCGGCCGGGCTGGACGGCATCCGGCGCGGCGTCGAGCCGCCGCCCGCGGCCGAGGCCGACCCGTACGCGCTGGACGCGCCGCCGCTGCCCGCGTCTTTGGCCGACGCGGTGAACGTGCTGGACGCGGACCCGTTCTACCGGGAGGCGTTCGGCGACACGCTGGTGTCTTACCTGGTCATGATGAAGCGCTTCGAGCTACGGAGGTACGCCGAAGCGCTGGCCGAGGTGCCCGTCCCGGACGGGCAGGACGTCAGCGACTGGGAGATGCGCGAGTACTTCGAGTTCTTCTAAGTCTTCTTCTGAGTCTTCTTCTGGGCTAGCTGACGTCGACGGCATACCAGGTTCCGGGGTCGGGCGGGGACGGCTGGAAGTCGTAGCGCAGGCGGCCGTCGGCGGTTAGGGCGACCAGGGTTTCCGAGGTGCTCCCCCAGATCCGGCCGTCCGGGAGCTCGCGGCGGACGATGATCGCGCCGGGCTCGGTCGTGTCCAGTCCGTCGCCGGCGGCCAGCGGGAGCCAGTCGCCCCAGGCTTCGGCGAGGCTGGCGGCCGGGTCGCCGGACGGGCGGCGGGCGGCGAACTTAGGGCCGAAGCGGACGGCCTTCTCGTCCGGTTTCTCGTTCTTCTCATCGGGCGGATCGCCGGCAGGCGGTCCGGTCGGTCGCGGCGTGCGGTCGCGGTCCGGCGGGTACATGTGGCCGGCGTTGGTCAGGACGTGCGTGCCCGGGCTGAGCCCGGTGAGCGCGGAGTCGGTGCCGTTCCAGCTGAGCAGCAGGACTTCTTGCTGGTCCGCGCACACCAGATAGAAGGGATCGTAACGGGACAGGGTGTCGCGGTCCTGGTGCAGCTTGGCCAGGGCGCCCGGGCCCTCGGCGGCCGCCAGCAGCGGCAGGTCACCGCGGGAGCGGCGACGGTCCTCGGGGGCGAGGCCGCCGCGGCCGTTCAGGATGCAGCCGACCCGCGGCACGTCCGGGCGCACGGCCAGCCAGGTCCCGCCGGCCTGCTCGTCACGCCCGCCGATCAGCGGCGATCCGGGCCAGTGGCGGGCGGGGAGCTGCCAGGGCCGGCCGGTGAATTCGTCGCGGATGCCCAGGAGCAGCAGCGGGACCGGGTTTTCCGGGTCCAGGCTGACGATGACCGTACACATCGCCTCCGAGTCTGCCACGTGGTGATCGCAGAACGGCGTGAGCCCGGCTCGTTCGGGGTGACAATGGTCTTGAGGGACGGGACCGGAACGGGCGGCCGGCACGTGGGTACGGGCGTCGCCGGCCTCGGTGAGGAGGAACGATGAGCGACAAGAACACTGGCAAGCTGCTGCGCCGTCTGCGGGAGCTGGGCCGGCCGGAAGGGCAGCCGGGGCGCTGGCCGTGGGACGAGAAGCCGGACAAGCCGGGATCTTGGGACGAAAAGCCTCAGAAGCCCGGATCCTGGGACGAGGTGCCCGAGGACCGGCGCCGCGGGCACTAGATGAGTGACGGGCCAGGCTCGCCGCAGGAGCCGGGCAAGATGGCCAGCTGGCTGGGGCGCCAGGCGGACCGATGACGTGCGCTTGCGTGGCGTCATAGGGTGAATTTATGCCGAGTTCGGGGCCTTCCGGCCGGGCGGAGCTGGCCGATGTCGGGCGGCTGGCGCGGCGGCTGATGGACCGGGCGGTGGAGACCGCTCGGGCGGAGCACCATCCGCTGCGCCGCGTGCTCCTCGACCACCTGGGGTCTGAGGCCGCGTTCTTGCCGACCGTGTCGGCGACATGGCCGTCGTACGAGCACGTCAACGTGCAAGTGGGCGTCGATGCCTGGCTGGCGGGCGATCCCGGAGTCCGTAGCCATGAGGTGTATGGCATCACCGGAATCGGGTTCATGCGCCACATGGAGATCGTCGGGATCAGCGATTTCCTGCTGGCTTCTGGTGACAGCGCGTTCAGTTCGGCGGGCGCGGGTGGCGTGATGACCACGGCCTTGCCCAGCGGGCCCGACGGGCAGACGCACGCGTGCGTGAGCCACGGCGTCTACCTCGTGCAAGACGGCGGGAAGCGGCTGGCCATGGTGCTGCAGCCGGTCTCGCGCGGGCCGAATCCCGAGGTGATCTTGCAGATTGCCGGGGAGGATCAGGCTCACTTGGACGCCGTCCTGCGTGAGGTGCGGCGGCTCACCAGCGAGCGGAGCGTGTTCCGCGGTCAGGTGATCAGCTTCGGGCCAGAGGTGCTCGGGCTCGGGCGGCAGGTACCGATGAATTTCCTCGAGCGCCCGTCGGTCGGCCGCGACCAGATCGTGCTGCCGGACGAGGTGCTGGAGAACATCGAGCGGCAGGTGCTCGGCGTGGGCCGGCATGCCAGCCGGCTCCTGGCCAGCGGCCAGCACCTCAAGCGCGGCATCCTGCTGCACGGCGCGCCGGGAACCGGCAAGACGCACACCGTCCGCTATCTCCTCGGCCAGCTGCCGGAGGTGACGGTGATCGTGATATCCGGCCGCGCGCTCGGCCGGATAAGGGAAGCCTGCTCGGTCGCCCGCACGCTGCAGCCCGCCATCGTCGTGGTGGAGGACGTGGACCTGATCGCCGAGCAGCGCGAAGCCCGCCCGGGTGAGCATCCGCTGCTGTTCCAGCTGCTCAACGAGATGGACGGGCTCAACTCGGCGGCCGACGTGACGTTCCTGCTCACCACCAACCGGGCCGACCTGCTCGAGCCCGCGCTGGCCTCGCGGCCCGGGCGGGTCGACCTGGCCGCCGAACTGCCCTTGCCGGATGCTTGCGCCCGTCGTCGGCTCATTGAGCTCTATCGCGGTGACCTCGTGCTCGAGCTGACCGACGAGGAGACGCTTATCTCCCGGACCGAAGGGGTGACTGCCTCGTTTCTCAAGGAGCTGCTGCGCAAGGCGGCGCTGCTGGCCTGCGAGGCGGATTCAGCGGGTGAGGGGGCGATCCGGGTGACGGACGCGGACCTGTCAGTCGCGCTCGACCAGCTCCTCGACAGCGGTAATCAGCTCACCCGGGTACTGCTTGGCGGGGAGGAGCCGGCGGGTCCTGCTGGTGCGACCCGGGGGGCTCAGAGACGACGGTTCTGCAGGCTCGTCGCCGTACAGGTCATGCCACAGGCGACGAAGGAATGCTTGGTCGCTCCCGTCGCCAAAGTCGACGGCCTTGAATAGCTCATTATCAGGCAGCCGAGCCGGATCGCTTAGCGCGTCGCGCAGTTCCTCCCGGAACGCACGAATCTGCTCGTCTTCAGGCGCCGCTGATTTGACCCGCGAAATCAGGTCCGCGTACGCACCGTCGTAAGCTTCGGGGTGACAGTATGTCGCCGCCACCAAGATCAACGTTGCGAATGGCCCCTGCGGGTTCCGCGCCCAATAAGCCTGGTTCACTTAGCATCTCTCCCCTACTGTTATGGCTTCCCGCTGGGTGGGTTTACATACATCGTGTTGACCTCGTAGCCGCCGAGCGGACTGGGACGGAAAGTAAAGGTCACCGTACCGCCCTCGAACGTCTCCACTGGCCGGATCCGGGGTTCCGGCCCGCTTTGGTTCCCCGCCGCCCAAGCATCCCGGTAATTCCTAGCCTTCTTCATGCTCCCGTCTACCGGTTCCAGTTGTGAACCGCGGCAGAATCTGTGGCCGTCCGGGCCGAGCAAGTCCGATATCGGCACGGCGACGGGACCAGGCGGAATCGAATCTTTCGATTCCAGGGCGTCCCGGACGTCCGGATGCTCGGCGCCGCGGGCAAAGGTCTCAGCGAAGACCTCCGGATTCGTTATCCGCGTAGCGATACTCCCGCACCAGTGCGACTGGTTGTCGACCTTGAACGCGTCCACACGAGCTTCACGCTTTTCCGGGTCGAGTTGGGCGGGATCCTCGAGTTTCCGTATTCGGCGCTCGTTCATCTCCTCGGTGACCCAACTGTCATGGCGGATATGAGCGTGCCCGTGCCCTTGGTCGAGGGCAACGAAGACACGCTGGACGTCACGCGAGCAAGTGCGAACCGCTGCCAGCCAAGGCCGATCGGCCAGATGCTCCTCGATGTAGGTCGCGGCGTCCTCATAGCTGACCTCCGGCAGACCAGCGCGGCTGGGCTCGAACCGCTCCAGGGCTCCATCGTCGGAAGGCTCCGCACACTGGTCCGTATCTGCCGAGTCCGCGTCGTCCTGGTCTGCGCCTCCTGGGGGCGCCCCCTCTGGGTCAGCGTCTTCCTGCCCTGGGCCTGTCGGGCTCGTATCTTCCTGGTTAACGTCTTCCTTATCTACGCCTTCTTGGCCGTCGTCTGCATGGCCCGCTTCTGCCTGACTCGCATTCGCCTGGTCAGCTTCTGCCTGGCTGGATTCTGGCTGATCCGTCTGCTCCGCACCCGCGGACCTCTGGTCCACGGTCTGCCTCATGGTGACGGCGTATTCGGCGCGAGGGCCCGGCTCCGCGCGCGGCCGGCCTTCACCGGTGCCGTCGCTGGCGTCCGACGGGTAGCGGCGAACTGGAAGGTCACCGTCATCGGGCTCGTCCCGGCCGCCACGCAATTCGGCCATGCCCAAGTATGGGCGGAAATATGTGCGAGGCAGTGTGACGGCTGATCATGCCGAGACTGACGGCACTTATGTTGACGCATTAGTGAGGCAGACAGTCGTCCGACGTAAGAAACCGCCGGTCACGCGCTCCTTACGTTTCCGTGAATACGTCGCTCTACCGAATGAAGATCTCCGATAAATCCCACGTGCATCAGGCGCCCGAGATGCAGGGGTTGCTTCTCCAGTGGCTGGAGGAACCAGACTGGTGGGCATGGAAGACGACGGGCCGCTGCTTTCCATCGGCGAGCTGGCCAGGCGCACGGGGCTCTCGGTACGCACCATCAGGTTCTGGTCCGACATCGGCGTACTGCCTCCGGCGGCCCGGACTGGGGGCGGCCGGCGGCTCTATGACGCGGTGTGCGTGGCGCGGCTGGAACTGGTCGCCACGTTGCGCGAACTGGGGCTGGGCCTGTCCGATGTGCGGCGGGTGCTGGAGAACCGGGTGAGCATCGCCGAGGTCGCGGCCGTCCACCTGGAGGCGCTGGATGCGCAGATCAGTACGCTGCGGCTGCACCGCGCGGTGCTGGCCGTGGTGGTGAAACGTGCGGCGGGCAGTGAGGAGATGACCATGACGAACAAGCTGGCCAGGATGTCGGTGGCCGAGCGCAGGCAGATGATCGATGACTTCCTGGCCGAGGCGTTCGAGGGGCTGGAGCCCCATCCGGCGGGAGCCGCGCGCTGGGCGGCCGCTCCGAATCTGCCCGATGACCCCTCGCCGGAGCAGGTCGACGCCTGGGTGGAACTAGCCGAGATGGTCGGTGACCGGGATTTCCGGCTGCGTGTCCGGCAGGTAACCGACTACGGCCTGCAGCTCCAGGCCAGTGACAGGCTGCAGGACTGGGTGGGCTGGGTGCAGGAGAACGCCGTGGCGGCCGTGCTGCGGGGATGCCCGCCGGATTCGGCTGAGGCCGCACAGGTGGTGGATCGCGTCATGGCGTCTGCCCCGGACGGCCAGGACGGCGCCGGGCTGCTGGCCGGGCTGGAGGCGTTCACTGATCCGCGGATCGAGCGGTACTGGCAGCTCACGGCCGCGATCAACGGCTGGCCGCCGTTCCCTTCCCTCATGTCCGCGCTCGAATGGCTGCTTGCCGCGCTGCGCGCTCACGCATGACCGGCCATCGCCTCGCCCGCGTTATCGTCCCGGAGCACTCTGGCGTTCTAGGCTGGCGGGGTGGAGTTCACCGAGGTCATCAAGCGGCGCAAGATGGTCCGCGCGTTCACCGGGGAACCGCTGCCAGCCGGCGCAGCCGACCGGCTGCTGCGCGCGGCCAACCGGGCGCCGTCTGCTGGTTTCAGCCAGGGCTACTCGTTCCTCGTCCTGGAGGGCCGCGAGCAGGGCGCCCCGCTGTGGGAGATCTTCTCCGAAGACGCCCCTTCCGGCGGTGACAGGGAGGCAGCGGAGCGAGCCGAGATCGATGCGCTGAGCCGTGCGCCGCTGGTCATCGTGCCGCTGGCATCGAAGGACATCTACCTGGACCGGTACGCGAGCCCGGACAAAGGCTGGACCGACCGGGACGAATCGCGCTGGCCGGTGCCGTATTGGTACATCGACACCGGGTTCGCCGCACTGCTCGTCCTGCTCGCGGTGGTCGACGAAGGGCTGGGCGCGGTGTTCTTCGGCATCCAGCCGGGGATCATGGATGCTTTCCGGACGCGGTTCGGGGTTCCGGCGGAATGGACGCCGATCGGTGCTATCGCGATCGGCTACCCCGATCCGGCCGCCGACCCGGTATCGTCCGGGCGGACACGTGACCGTAAGAGCCTGGATGAACTAGTGCACCGGGGTCGCTGGTAGCCAGGGCGCGGCCCAGGGTCACTGGCGGGAGTTGAGGCGGGCGGCCTGGCGGGTCAGGTGGTCGCGCTCGGCGAGCGGCACCAGGCTGCCACCGGGCGTGGTCCGGGAAGCGCGCCGGGCGTGGAGCAACATGAGGGCGAGCAGCCCCGCCACTTCGGGGTGGTCGACCACGGCCGCGAGCTGCCGGGTGAGCCGGATGGCCTCGGCGGCGAGGTCGACCTCGCCGGAGTAGCCGTCGTTGAAGACCAGGTAGAGGATGCGCAGCACGGTGGCGACGTCACCGGGCTGGTCGAACCTCACGCCGGAGACGGTGCGCTTGGCGGCTGATGCGCTGCGTCATGGTCGCCTCCGGCACCAGGTAGGCCTGGGCGATCTGGCGGGTGGTCAGCCCGCCGACGGCGCGCAGCGTGAGCGCGACCGCCGACGCCGGCACCACGTTCATCCAGGCCCGGGGTCGGCTAGATCCTCCTCGATCCGGTCGCCGTGGCTGGTGGCCGGGCCGAGTAGAACGGCGGCTTAGCGACCCGTTGATGCGACGCGATAAGGCACATCGTATTGATTTTCGCTAGACCGGTTCGTCCCCGTACAGGTCATGCCACAGGCGACGGAGGAACGCCTCGCTGCTCCCGTCGCTGAATTGAACGGCTTTGAACAGCTCGTTATCGGGCAACCGCCCTGGATCGGCCAGCGCCTCGCGTAGTTCCTCGCGGAAAGTGTGGATTTCCTCGTCATCGGGTGCCGCTGACCGGGCGCGCGCGACGAGATCCGCGTCGGCGCCGTCGTAAGCCTCAGGATGACAATAGGTCGCCGCGACACCAATGAGCGTGGCGAACGGTCCTTGCGGATTCCGCGCCCAGTAGGCCTGGTTCACCTGGCATCTCTCCTGCTACGTCGACTATTCATCCGGCGGGTTCACGTACATTGTGCTGATCTCATAGCCGCCGTCCGCACTAGGGCGAAATACGTAAGTCACAGTACCGCCCTCGAAGGTTTCGACCGGGCGGGCCCTTGGTTCTGGCACATCGTGGTTCCCTTCAAGCCAGGCCTTCCGGTTGGCCACCGCCTCGAGCATGCTCCCGTTAACCGGTTCTAGCTGCCAGCCGGAGCAGAATTTGTGACCGTCATCGCCAAGCACAACGGATATCGGCAGGTTGACAGGCTTAGGGGCCGGTCCCGTCGAATCTAGCGCGGCCCGCACTTCCGGATGCTCGACGCCGCGGGCGAAGGCCATCGCGAAGGCCTCCGGGTCTATGATCCGGGTGGCGGTATCGCCGCATCGGTGTGACTGGTTGCCGGTCTTGAAGGCGTCGATGTGGGCTCCGCGCTTCTCCGGGTCGAGCTGGGCGGGATCTTCTAGGTTCCGGACGCGGTGCTCGTTCATTTCCTCGGTGACCCAGCCTTCGTGGCGGATGTGCGCGTGACCGCCTCCCTGGTCGAGGGCGGCGAAGACACGCTGGACCTCGGGCGAGCAATCACGTGCCTTTGCGAGCCAGGGGCGATCGGATTGATGCTCTTCGATATAGACGGCGGCGTCCGCACGGCTGACCTCTGGCAGGCCAGCGCGCTGGGGCTCGAACCGTTCCAGGGCTTCGGTGTTAGATGGCTCGGTGGCCTGATCTGCGGCCCCTTGGGCCTTGTCTGCCTGCGCCGTATTATGCCTCGCGACCTCGGCGTATTCGGCGCGGGCCGACGGTTCGTGACGCGGCGGAGCTTCTTCGGCGGCATCGTCGGCATCAGCCGGAAGGCGGCGCGCAGGAAGATCATCACCATCGGGCTCATTCCGGCCGCTGCGCAATTCGGCCACGTTTCAGTATGGTCGGAATGCGTACTGGTGGCTGTGGCTGTCGATTCAGGCGGGACTGATGGAACATCCGCTGGCGATTTAGGGTCTTACGATTCAGTGAACGCGGCATTCCAGCGGAACAGTGCGCCGGGTCGATGAATATCGCTCGCCTGGGCTCACCCGCCGCCCCGGCCGGCCTACCCGCCCCCCGCAGCACCCGCCCCGCCACCGGACCCCGGTCGGCGGCAGCCACCACGATGTGATCCTGCGGTGGTCAAGACAACCGCAGGATCACATCGCGGTGGCACAACAGACCGCTCAGGCGGCTCCGGCTGGTACCGCACGCCCCGCCAGAACCAGCCGCCCCAGAGCAGGGTGTCACGGTCATTGGCTATGGGCGCGATCGCGCTGAAACAGCGGGTCAGTGAACCGGGTCGATGGAACATCGACCCGGATGAAACGCCCCGGGGTCGATGGAACATCGACCGGGCTGGAATGGGGTCGTCAGTGGGCATTGCCCTGGATTAAGAGCGCAGGACGATGCTGGCGATCTTGCCGGGGACGATGACCAGGCGGGCTATCTCGCCGCTGGGGTAGGCGGGGTGGCGGGTCAGTGCTTCGGCGATGTCGTCGCGGGTGGCGGTGGCGGCGATCTCGATGGTGAAGCGGACCTTGCCGTTGACCTGGACCGGCAGGGTCACGCTGGTCACGCTGGCCAGGGCGGGGTCGGCCGCGGGGAAGGGGACGCGGGCCAGGGACGACGGGTGGCCCAGGCGCTGCCACAGTTCCTCGGCGATGTGCGGGTCCACGTGATGGGAGACCGCGCGCTGGCGGGCGAGGCGGCCACGCCGCCGGACGTGTCCGCGATGGCCGCGCTGGCCCGGGCCGGGGTCGAGGCGGGCGCGCTGGGGTTCACGACGTCGCGGACGCTGAACCACCGCAGCGTCACCGGGGAGCTGACGCCGACCTACGACAGTGACGTGGCCGAGCTGGCGGGCATCGCGGCCGCGCTGGGCGAGGCGGGCCAGGGCGTGCTGCAGCTGGTGGCCGACTTCCTCGACGTCCAGGAAGATCTGGACGTGATCTGGGCGATGGCACGGGCGTCTGGCCGCCCGGTGTCGGTGTCGCTGACGCAGTTTTCGCTCCGGCCGCTGGCCTACCGCGAGGTGCTGGCCCAGCTGTCCGCCGCCAACCAGGCCGGGCTGGCGGTCCGCGCCCAGGTGGCCGCGCGTGCCGTCGGGCTGCTGCTCGGCCTGCAGTGCACGCTGCACCCGTTCATGACCAACCCGGTCTGGCGCGACATCGCCACGCTGCCCCCCGCCGAGCAGGCGCGGGTGATGCGCGACCCGGCCGTGAAGGCGGCCGTGCTGGCCGCGCAGACCGGCGACCGCAACCGCAACCTCATCGGCGGCCGCCTGATCCACAAGTACGAGCTGATGTACGAGCTCACCGACCCGCCGTGCTATGAGCCCGGTCCGGCCGACTCGATCGCGGCCCGCGCCGCCCGCGAAGGCCGGCCCGCCGCCGACCTCGCCTACGACATCGTCACCGGCGACGACGGCCGGGCGATGCTCTACGTGACGGCTCTGAACTACGTCAGCGGCAACCTCGACGCGGTGCACGAGATGCTCGCCCATCCCTGCGCGGTGCCGGGGCTGTCCGACGGCGGCGCGCATGTGGGCACGATCAGCGACGCCAGCTTCCCGACGACCCTGCTCACCCACTGGACGCGAGACCGCGATCGCGGCCGCTTCGGAGTCGAGTACATCGTCGCGCGGCAGGCGCGCGATACCGCCCGGTCCGTTGGATTGCATGACCGCGGCGTGCTCGCCCCCGGCTACCGGGCCGACGTGAACGTCATCGACACCGGGCGCCTGCGGCTGCGCCGCCCGGAGATGGCTTTCGATCTCCCCGGCGGCGGGCACCGGCTCCTGCAGCGCGCCGAAGGCTACCTGCACACGTTCGTCCGCGGCCAGGAAACCTACGCTGACGGCCAGCCCGCCGGCGCCCTGCCCGGCCGCCTGATCCGCGGGGCCCAGCCCGCCCCGTCACCGTCCTGACCACACGAGGGGGGACGGGGGCGCGCGCCTAGGCCGTTCGGTCAAATATTTTAGGCCGAACGGGGCAGGCTGACCGTGGCCATGAGGGCTCGAGCCCAGTCGCGGTAGCCGTCCTGGCTAGGGTGGAAGCGGTCGGAGGCGAACTTGCCCGCCCAGGGGGGGCGTGAAGTTCGCGGAGATCTCGGCGACGGGCAGGGCGCGAGCCGCGGCGGCGGCGTGAATGGTGCGGTTGATCCGGTTCACGTAGGGCACGCTGGCCCGGCCGAGGAAGCCCCAGCAGCCGGCCGGGCGCGGCAGGTCGAGCAGGACGGTGTGGCCGGGAAGCGCCGCGATCAGCGCGCGCAGGTCGGCGAACAGCTTGCCTGGGCTGGTGTACAGGATGTCGTTGACACCGACGCCGCAGGTCACCAGGGCAGCGCCGGCCGGGATCCGGGGCAGCTGGGTACTGATCACGTCGCGGGTGAGCGAGCCGGAGACGGACAGGTTGAGGACCCGCCAGGGCTGGCCGCTCTGCTCGCGGAGCCCGGCCAGGACCTGGCCGACGTAGCCGCCGTCGGGGGTGGGCGCGCCGAGGCCCTGGGCGGTCGAGTCACCGAGCACCACCCACAGCGGGCCGTCCAGCCCGAGCACCTGGTCGTTGTGGGACTGCCAGTGGCGGGCGAACGCGGCGCAATCCTCGCGCATCGCGTTGACGCCGTCGGCCCAGCGGCCGAACGGGCCGGCCCGCAGCCCGGAGAACTCCGCGGCCGGGGTCCGGGTCACGTACGACCCCATGGTGGCGACGATCTCGACCGGCGAGCGGCGCGGGACGCCGGCCCGGCCGCCCGCGCCGGTCAAGGCCATGGCCCAGGCCGGGCGTGAAACCGCCGGCATCCGCTGCATGCTCGCCCCCAGAGAAACGGTGGACACAGGACAAATGACGCTAAGCGAGCACATGGACAGATGTCAACGCGACGGCGTACGGACGGCGCGTTCCCCGGCTCGCCCCGATCCAGGTGGTCACGGGGCGCTGGCCGTCAGCTGGTCTGGAGCACGAGGCCTAGCGGCCGGCCGACGATGCCGACGAGGCGGCCGGTTTCCGCGGCCAGGTCCTGTAACGCGAACGCCTTGATGACCTCACCGCCGGCCAGGGCCCGGGCCAGCTCGCCGGTCCGGGAGGCCTGCATCCGGATGCGGACAGCGAACTCGGCCAGCGTCTCGTCCATGGACAGCACGGCACCCAGCCGCCGGACTACCTCGCCCGCAGGCTGGCTGCCCACCGGAGCGAGCAGATGCCGGTCCGACCGCCACGCCAGCGCCTGCGGCCAGGTGACGGAGAACTCAGTTTCGGTTGCCACGCGAATCAGGCTCCCACACACGTCCGGCAACTCGGCGCAGGCTGGGCCAGACCCAGCCGAGGTGCCCTCAGGGCACCAGACAGAATCCGGCGCTCACGCCTGATGTGGGTTATCGTGCCTGGGTGCCAGCCGACTACGGGAAGATCCGCGAGGAGAACATGGCCAGGTACGGCTGGGACACCGCCGTGCTCGACCTGCTCGGCCAGTTGTACAGCGAGCGGACCCACTTCATCTTCGAGCTGATCCAGAACGCCGAGGACGCCGGCGCGACCGAGGTGGCCTTCGAGCTGTTCGCGGACCGGCTCGAGCTGCGGCACGACGGGCGGCCGTTCACCGAGGCGGACGTGCGCGGGGTCTGCGGGGTCGGCCAGGGCGGGAAGGCGGCGGACCTTACCGCGATCGGGCAGTTCGGCATCGGCTTCAAGGCGGTGTACGCGTACACCAGGACCCCCCAGGTGCACAGCGGGGACGAGCACTTCAGGATCGAGAACTTCGTCCGGCCGTTCGCCGCGGAGCCAGTGTCCGCGGAACTGGCCGGGACTGGCGGGACGCTGTTCGTCTTCCCCTTCGACCACGACACGGTGCCCGCCGCGGTCGCCGCCGCCGAGATCGGCGCGGCGCTGACCGCGCTCCAGCCCCGGGTCCTGCTGTTCCTGCGGAGTATCCGGCGGCTACGGCTCGATGGTGCCGGGGTGCCCTCGACAGTGGTCGAGCGTACAGTGGTGTCGGGAAGCACAGGGGTAGGCGGGGTCAGCAGGAACGGCGGGCGGCGCGTCACGCTGCGCGGGGGCCCCGGACGGCGCGAGGAGTGGCTGGTCTGGTCGCGTCAGGCGGAGGGCCTGGGACCGGCGGCGCCGCCGGTGGAGATCGCTTTCCGCAGCGAGGGCGGGCGGCTGGTGCCGTGCGAGAGCTCGCCGCTGGTGGTGTTCTTCCCGACCGAGAAGGAGACGTTCCTCGGCTTCCTGGTGCAGGGGCCGTACCGGACGACGCCGGCCCGGGACAACGTGCCCGGACAGGATCCGTCCAACCAGGTGCTGGTGGCCGAGACGGCCGGGCTGCTGTGCGACGTGCTGCGTCAGCTCCGGGACGAGGAACTGCTCACCGCCGAGGTGCTGCAGGCGCTGCCGCTGGACGCGGCGCGGTTCGCGCCCGGGACCATGTTCGCGCCGCTGTTCGAGGCGGTGGCCGATCTGGTGGCGGCCGAGCCGCTGATACCGGTGAACGGCGGGCGGTTACGGCGTGTCCGTGGAGCTGGAGCTGGCCGATCGCCCGGAGGTGCGCGAGCTGCTCTCACCCGGCCAGCTGGGCACGCTGCTCGGCGCGGGCCGGCCGGTCAGCTTCACCGGCGCGTCCATCTCGGAGCGGCACACCCCGGCGCTGTGGCGCTACCTGCGGGACGAGATCGGCCTGGACGAGATCACGCCGGAGGAGGTGCTGGCCCGGATGGCCGGCGACTTCCTGTCCGCGCAGTCCGACGAGTGGATGGTGCGCTTCTACGCCTTCCTGTTCACCGACTCCGCTCTGTGGGAGCCTGCCCGGGCGAAACCGGTGATCCGGCTCGAGGACGGGCGCCAGGTGGTGCCCGTCGACGGTCAGGGGCGCCCGGTGGTCTACCTGCCCGGGGCCGCCGCCAGCCGCATGCCCACCGTGCGGCGGGCCATCGCGGCCGCGCCGGGCGCCCGCCCGTTCCTGGCTGCGCTGAACCTGGCCGAACCCGACGTGGTAGCCGAGGCACTCCAGTTCGTGCTGCCCCGGTACGACGACCTAGAGCTGGCAAAACTCGATCTGGCCCAGCACGATGCCGACCTGGAAACCGTGGTGCGGGCGCTGGACGAGGCGGCCGCCGGGCCCCGGGCGGAGCTGCTGGAGCGGCTGGCGCGGACCGCCTTCCTGATCGGGGAGAACGCCGCGACCGGCGAGCAGTGCCTGCGGCCCCCGCCGCGGCTTTACCAGCGGAGCAAGGAGCTCGAGGTCTACTTCGAGGCGAACCCGGACGCCTGGTTCGCCGGTGACAGGTACGGGCCGTGGCTGGCCCAGCTGCGCGGGATGGGCGTGCGCCCGGACGTCGAGGTGCGCGCGCGGACCCCGAACCAGCTCGGGTACGTGGTCATCACCTTGGAGTTCGGCCGGAACGAGCGCGGCCTGGGCGGCTTCGACCCGGCCGCGGAGATCGACGGCCTGGCCTTCGCGCTGGAGCACCCCGGCTACGCCCGCTCGGAATTCGTCTGGAACGTGCTGCTCGCGCCGAACCGGCGGCTGGTGGCCGGCGTCGTCGAGCACTCGGTGCTGCCGTCATTCGCCGACGTTACCCAGGAGAGCGCCCGCTCGGCGATCGCCGCCATCGCCGACGGCCAGGCGTGGCTGCCGGGCCGGGACGGGACGTTCCGGCGGCCGGCCGAGGTCTCCCTGGACGACCTGCCGCCCACGTTCGCGCGGGACGAGGGGCTGGCGCAGGCCCTCGGCATGCTCCAGCCCGTGGTCGGCCTGGCGGCGCAGCGGCTCGGGGTACCGGCCGAGGTGCTATGGGGCCTGAGCGCCCACCCGGACCTGGTGACGCTGGTCGAGCGCGAGCTCGCGGCTCGCAGGCCGGCCGCGAGGCCGGCCGCGATCAGGGCGAGCGGTAGCGCTGCGGGTTCGAGCGGGATGTCCAGCGGTCGGTGCACGCCTGGGCGTCCTTGCAGTACCAGCGCAGGTCGGCGCACGCGTGGCCGCCGTCCGGCACCATCAGGCCGAGCGGGAGTTCGAGGCCGCACATCGCGCACCTCGCTACCTGCAGGCCACGACGGCCACCGCCTTGCTGTTGCGCTGACGCAGCTGACAAGTCTGCGGTCATAGTTCCTCCCCGGCGGGCATCCACCCTTATCCCTCGATGCCCTGGCAGTCCAGGCAGCTGGGACTGGTGGTGCTTCCCGGCTGCAGGCTGACGAAACGCGCTTCGCGGCAAAAGCGTGAATTGGTACTAAAGAGAAGCATAACCGCAGGGAGGCGCTCGTCAGAGGCGTACGAGCATCTTGCCGGTGTTACCGCCGCGGAGCAGGTCAATGAAGGCGCCGGGAGCCTGGGCGAGGCCGTCCACGACGGTCTCGGCGTGGGTGAGCTGGCCGCCGGCGAGCCAGCCGCTGACGTCGGAGACCATGGCGGGCATCCGGTCCCCGTGGTCGACGATGATGAACCCGCGCAGCGTGAGGCGCTTGCTGACGGCCAGGCCGAGGTTCCTGGGGCCCGCGGGCGGCTGGGTGGCGTTGTAGTTGGCGATCGCGCCGCACATGGCGACCCGGCCGTGGTTCCTGAGCACGACCAGGGCCGCGTCCAGGTGATCGGCTCCGACGTTGTCGAAGTAGACGTCGATGCCGTCCGGTGCCGCCTCGCGCAGCTGGTCCATGACCGAGCCGTCGCGGTAGTTGAACGCGGCGTCGAACCCGATCTCGCGAAGCCAGCGGACCTTTTCATCGCTCCCGGCGCTGCCGATGACCCGCCCGGCGCCCTTGAGCTTGGCGATCTGGCCGGCCATGCTGCCCACCGCGCCGGCCGCGCCGGACACGAACACCACCTCGCCCGGCTTGAACGCGGCGATGTCGAGCAGCCCCACGTAGGCGGTCAGCGTGGTCATGCCGAGGACGCCCAGGTAGGCCGACGGGGACAGGCCCTTTTCCGGGGTCACCTTCCGCGCCTGGCGGGCCGGCAGCACCGCCTCGTCCCGCCAGCCCAGCATGTGCAGGACCAGGTCGCCCTCTTTCAGGTCCGCTGAGCGGGACTCGGTGACCTCGCCGATCGCGCCGCCCTCCAGCGGCTCGCCCAGCCGGAACGACGGGACGTAGGACGGCACGTCGTTCATCCGGCCGCGCATGTAGGGATCGACCGACATGAACAGGTTGCGGACCCGGATCTCCCCGTCGGCGAGGCCGGGCCGGGCCGCCTCGGTCAGCGCGAAGTTGTCTTCCGTGGGCCAGCCGGAGGGTCGTGAGGCGAGGACGATCTGGCGTGGCATGGTTCCTCCGCGGGCAACAATGGACAAAGGGCGTTACGCGGTCTTAACGTACCGTCCGGTAAGTACGGGCTGCCAGCGAAGATGAGGGCGTACATGATCCGCAGCACCATGCAGGACTATCAGCTCACGATCAGTGCGATCATGCGGCATGGTGCCCGGGTGTACCCGGGCAGTGAGTGCGTGACCTGGACCGGATCCGGGACCCGGCGGGCGAGCTACGCGCAGGTCGCGCAGAACGCGGCCCGGCTGGCCGGGGCGCTGGCCCGGCTGGGTATCGGGCGCGGTGACCCGGTGGGCACGTTCATGTGGAACAACCAGGAGCACTTGGAGGCGTACTTCGGCGTGCCCGGCATGGGCGCGGTCCTGCATACGCTCAACATCCGGCTGCCCGGCGCCCAGGTGGCCCAGATCGCCGCCCACGCCGGCGACCGGATCATCATCGTGGACGACACGCTGGTCCCGCTGCTGGGCAAGATCGCCGGCGAGCTGGCCTCGGTGGAGGCGTTCATCGTCAACGGCGCCGGCGACGCGTCCGCGCTCGAGGGCCGGGTTCCGGTGCTGCGCTATGGCGAGCTGCTGGCGGCCGAGTCCGGTGAGTACGACTGGCCCGAGCTCAGCGAGCGCGACGCCGCGCTGATGTGCTACACCAGCGGGACGACCGGGGACCCCAAGGGCGTGGTGTACTCCCACCGGTCGACCTACCTGCACGCGATGGCGGTGATGGCCGCCTCGGTCCTGGGCATTACCGAGGCCGACCGGGCGATGGCCATCGTGCCGATGTTCCACGCCAACGCGTGGGGGATGCCGTACTCCGCCTTCCTGTCCGGCGCCACGCTCCAGATGCCCGGCCCGTTCCTGCAGCCGGAGCACCTGACCGCGTTCATCGCGGCCGAGCGGACCACGGTCACCTCCGGGGTGCCGACGATCTGGAGCGCCATCTACAACTACGGCGAGGACCACGAGATCGACCTGTCCTCGCTGCGGATCGGCAACTCGGGCGGCTCGGCCGCGCCCCGGATCCTGCTCGAGCGGTTCGCCGAGCGCTACGGCTTGCGGATCATCCAGGGCTGGGGCATGACCGAGATGAGCCCGGTCGGCGGCCTGGCCCTGCCGCCCGCGGGCGTCGAGCCGGGCACGGCGGAAGACGTGGACTGGCGGATGCGGGCGGGCCGGATCCTGCACGGGGTCGAGATGCGGATCGTCGGCTCCGACGGCGAGGAACGGCCCCGGGACGGCGAGAGCGAGGGCGAGATCGAGGTCCGCGGCCCCTGGGTCACCGGCTCGTACCACAACGACCCGGCGCCGGAGAAGTTCCGCGACGGCTGGCTGCGCACCGGCGACGTGGGCACGCTCGACGAACGGGGCTTCTTCACCATCACCGACCGGATCAAGGACGTGATCAAGTCCGGCGGGGAGTGGATCTCCTCGGTGGACCTGGAGAACGAGCTGATGGCGCACCCGTCCGTGCAGGAGGCGGCGGTGATCGGGATCCCGGACAAGCGCTGGGGCGAGCGTCCGCTGGCCTGCGTGGTGCTGCGGGCCGGGGCCAAGGCCGACGCCGCCGAGCTGGCCGCCTACCTCGGCGGCAAGGTGGCCCGCTGGCAGGTGCCGGAGTACTGGACGTTCGTACCGGAGATCCCCAAGACCGCCGTCGGCAAGTTCGACAAGAAGGTGCTCCGCGCCCGCGACGCCGACGGCGAGCTGACGGTCGAGCGGCTGGGCGAGTAAGCAGGGTAACCGGGTGAAGCCGTCCGCGCCCACCGTTACCTCGGCGGCCTGTTCCTGGGGTACCAGGGGGCGCGGGCGGCCGTCCAGGTCGAGCACGGAGCTGGCCTCGGCGTACCAGGATTCGACCACCGGGTGGCCCCAGAAGTCACGGCGGCGCGGGTCGCGGACCGACCAGCGCAGCGCCGGGTGGCCGGGGTCGCCGGTGTAGTAGTCGCTGGTGTACAGCTCGACCCGGTGGCCGTCCGGGTCGCGCAGGTAGACGTAGAAGGCGTTGGACACGCCGTGCCGCCCGGGTCCGCGTTCGATCCGGTCCTGCTCGCGGAGCGAGCCGAGGATGTCGCAGATCCGCAGGACCTGGTGCGATTCGTGGACGAAGAACGCGACATGGTGCAGGCGCGGCCCGTCTCCCCCGGTGAACGCCACGTCGTGCACGCTCTGCTTGCGGAACATCCAGGCCGCGTACATCCGCTGCTCGTCCTCGATCGTCTCGGACAGGCCGAAGCCCAGCGACGTGTAGTACTCATAGGCGGCCCGGACGTCGGGGACCACGATGTTGAAGTGGTCCAGCCGGGCGGGCTCGGCCCCGCGCCGCAGGTCGTAGCGCTGCTGCAGGCGCTCGGCCCAGTCCGCGGCGGCGAAGAACTCGACGGTGAAGCCGAGCGGGTCCTCGGCCCGGACGGCCTCCCCCAGGCCGGGCGTGGTCCCGGCCGGCCGCCGCTCCGTCCGCCGGCCGAGGGCCGCGAAGAACGCCTCGGCGCGGTCCAGGTCGGCCGGCGACCGCACCCGGTAGCCCAGCCGGCCGCGGCCGGGGCGGGACCGGCGCGCAGGATCAGGTTGTGGTGGATGAGCTCGTCGTACCCGCGCAGGTAGAGCTCGGTACCGGTGTCCAGGGTGACCACGAAGCCGAGCAGGTCCACGTAGAAAGCGCGGGCCCGCGCCAGGTCGGTGACGACGAGCTCGGCGTAAGCCGCGCGGACGATATCCGGGGGCGCCGGTGTCTTCGGGCCGGGGGTCTCCGGTTTCACGGTCAGGCTCCGAACCGGGGCACGTGCGTGTCCCCGAGCGGGATGTGGACGATCCGGGACTCGGTGTAGAAGTCCAGGCTGTGCGGGCCGCCCTCACGGCCGACGCCGCTCGCCTTCACGCCGCCGAACGGGGTCCGCAGGTCGCGCACGTTGTGCGAGTTGACCCAGGTCATGCCGGACTCGACCGCGTGCGCGACCCGGTGCGCCCGGGCCAGGTCCGTGGTCCAGATGTAGGCGGCCAGGCCGTAGGCGGTGGCGTTGGCCAGCCGGATCGCCTCGGCCTCGTCGGCGAACGGGGTGACGCACACCACCGGCCCGAAGATCTCCTCACGGAAGATACGCATGTGCGGCTCGACGTCGGCGAACACGGTGGCGGCCAGGTAGTTCCCGGCGGCCAGGTCGTCCGGGCGGCCGCCGCCCGCGACCAGGCGGGCGCCTTCGTCCAGCCCGGCGCGCACGTACCCGAGCACGCGCGCGTAGTGCTCCGGGTGGACCAGGGCGCCGAGCTCGGTGCCGGGATGGGCGGGGTCGCCCACGCGGATGCGTGCGGCTCGCTCGGCTAGCCGGGTGACCAGGGCGTCGTAGATACCCCGTTCGGCCAAAATCCTGGATCCGGCCGTGCAGCGCTCGCCGTTCAGCGAGAACACGCCGAACAGGGCGCTGTCGACCGCCCGGTCCAGGTCGGCGTCGGCGAAGATGACGCACGGGGACTTGCCGCCCAGTTCCATGGACAGGGCCTTGAGGCGGGGCGCCGCCGCCGCCATGATCGCCTGCCCGGTCGTCGTCTCGCCGGTGAACGAGATGCGGGGCACGTCGGGGTGCGTGACCAGCGCCGCGCCCGCGACCTCGCCGATGCCGTGCACCAGGTTGAACACGCCGTCGGGCAGGCCGGCCTCGGTCATGATCTCCGGCAGCAGGCTGGCCGAGAGCGGGGTCCACTCGGCCGGCTTGAGCACCACCGGGCAGCCCGCGGCCAGCGCGGGCGCGAGCTTCCAGGTCTCCAGCATGAACGGCGTGTTCCACGGGGTGATCAGGCCGGCGACCCCGGCCGGGGAACGGATCACGTAGCCGAACTGCTGCCCGGCGGCGCGGAAGGCGTCCTCGTGCCGGGTCACGGTCATGTCGGCGAAGAACCGGAAGTTCTCGGCCGCCCGGGCGGCCTGGCCGCGGGCCTGGGTGACCGGCAGGCCGGTGTCGAACGTCTCGAGCTCGGCGATCCGGCCGGCGCGTCCCTCGATGCCGTCCGCGATCTTGTTCAGGATCCGGGCCCGCTGGCGAGCCGGCAGGTCCGGCCAGGGACCGTCGCGGAACGCCGTCCGGGCCGCGGCGACCGCCCGGTCGATGTCCGCGGGCCCGCCGGCCGCCACGCTGGCGTACGGCTGGTTGCTCACCGGGTCGGCGACGTCGAACGTGGCGCCGTCCGCGCTGGCGCTGGCCGCGCCGCCGATGAAGTGCTCCAGCTTGGCCGGGAGGCCCGGGGGCGTGGTCATCCGGCATCACCTCGTTCGCGGACCCAGGCCTGGTAGGCCGGGCGGGTGCGGTCGGTCAGCGGGTAGAGGCCGTCGATGGAATCGCCCTGGGCGACCCGCCCGGCGATGAACTCCTCCTGGCGCTCCTGTTCCCGCGCCTGCGCCAGCACCTCGGCGGCCAGGGCCGGCGGGAGCACGACCACCCCGTCGGCGTCCCCGACGACGATGTCGCCGGGCTGGATCGTCACGCCGGCGCAGGCCACCGCGACCTGGGATTCCCACGGGACGTGCCGCCGGCCGAGCACGGCCGGGTGGGCGGCCGCGTGATAGGCGGGGATCTCCAGCCGGGCCAGCGCCGCGCTGTCCCTGATGGCGCCGTCGGTGACGATCCCGGCCGCGCCGCGGACCTGGGCGCGCAGTCCGAGAATGTCGCCGATGGTGCCCGCGGTGGTCTCGCCGCGGGCCTCGATGACCAGGACCTCACCGGGCCGGATCTCCTCGATCGCCTGTTTCTGCGCGTTGAGCCCGGCGTACCGGTCCATCAGGTCCTCGCGTAGCGGCAGGTAGCGCACGGTCCGGGCGTAACCGGCCATCCGGGTGCCCGGCCGGGTGGAGCGCAGCCCGTCCAGGGTCAGGCCGTTCAGCCCGCGCTTGCGCAGCAGCGAGGCCAGCGTGGCGGTGGAAACCTCGCGCAGCCCGGCCAGGATGTCCGGCGGTTCCTCGTCGGGCAGGCCTGCGGCCCCGCGCGCAGCGCCGTAGGCGGCCCCGCGCGCAGCGCCGTAGGCGGCAGAGCGTTCGGCGTCGCTGGCGCGGGGCATGGCGCCGGGCGGGTCGAGGCGGTAGTCCGCCGGCGCGACGGGGCTGCGCAGCCTTCCCGATGACTGCTCCCCCGCCGTGACCTCGACCTCTACCACGTCACCTGGGCTGACCACGGTCGAGCCGGTCGGCGTCCCGGTCAGGATGACATCGCCGGGTTCCAGCGTGAGGAGCCGGGACAGGTCGGCGACGATCTCGCCGAAGCCGAACAGCATGTCGGCCGCCGGCCAGGAGTCCTGGGCCAGGTCACCGTTGACCCAGGTGCGCAGCCGGACCGCGGCCAGGTCCACGGTGCGCGCGTCGATCAGCCGCGGGCCCAGCGGGGTGAAGCCGTCGATCCCCTTGGAGCGCAGGTTGGAGCCGCGGTCGGCGTAGCGCAGGTCGTAGACGCCGAAGTCGTTCGCGGCGGTGATCCAGCCCACGTGATCCCAGCCCCCGGCCCGGCTGACCCGCAGGGCACGGCGGCCGATGACCAGGGCCACCTCGCCCTCGAAGGCGAGCAGTTCGCAGCCGGGCGGCCGGACGACGGGGTCGCCGCTGTCCGCCAGCGTGGTCGGCGGCTTGAGGAAGTAGGACGGCCAGGCCGGGGTGGTGCCGCGTTCGGCCGCGCGGCTGCGGTAGCTGAGGTGCACCGCGATGACCTTGCCGGGAACGCGCTCGAGGGCACTCATGGTGAGCAAAATCATATATGAATGGCGGCTGGCTGGCCAGGTTCCGTGGCGCTAGAGTCGCGCTATGCGCTTCGCCACCATCAGGACCGACAACGGGACCACCGCCGCCCGGCTCGACGGGGACGACCTCATACCGCTGGCCGCGGGTGACGTCGGGGAGATGCTCGCGGCGGGCGGCGCGCCGGACCGGGCGGGCGCCGCGGCGGTGCCGGCCGCGACGGCGGACTTCGCGCCGGTGGTCACGAACCCCGGCAAGATCATCTGCGTCGGGCTCAACTACCGGTCGCACATCCTGGAGACCGGGCGGGAGCTGCCCGAGTACCCGACGCTGTTCGCCAAGTTCGCCGAGACCCTGACCGGTCCCCGCGACGACCTGGCCATACCGCCGGTGAGCGAGCGGGTCGACTGGGAGGTCGAGCTCGGCGTCGTCATCGGCCAGCCGGTGTACCGGGCCACACCGGAGGAAGCGGCGGCGGCCATCGCCGGGTACACGGTAGTCAACGACGTGTCGATGCGGGACTGGCAGCGGCGCACGCTGCAGTGGCTGGCCGGCAAGATGTTCCAGCGCTCCACGCCGGCCGGCCCCTACCTGGTCAGCCCGGACGAGGTCGGGGACGCGGCCGACCTGGAGGTGCGGTGCGAGGTCGACGGCGCCGTGATGCAGCAGTCGCGGACCTCGGACCTGCTCTTCTCACCCGCCCAGATCGTCTCCTACGCCAGCCAGGCGATCACCTTGCGGCCCGGCGACCTGATCGCCACCGGCACCTGCGGCGGGGTGGGCGACGCGCGCAAGCCGCCGGTCTACCTGCGGCCCGGCAACGTGCTGCGGACCTGGATCGAGGGCCTGGGCGAGTGCGTGAACCGCTGCGTGGCCGAGACGGGCGCCGCCAAGACGTGATGAAACCCCGTTTTCAGTGCGTTCTAGCGCGCTGGGAGCCCGGTTTCATAGCGTTATTTTCCCGGGCGGCCCACTATTTTCCCGGGCGGCCCACTATTCTCCCGGACGGCCTATGGCGAGCTCGGCGACCACGTTGAGATGGCCCACGTGCCGGGCGTACTCCTGCAGCAGGTGGAACAGGACCCGCTCCAGCGTCGCCGGGTCGGCGCCGTCCCAGCGCTCGCCGAGCTGGCCCACCTCGTCGAGGGCGTGCGCCGAGATGATGGCCCGGCTCCGCGCGGCCTGGACGTGCAGCCCGTTGAGCAGCGTGGCCGCCGTCTCCTGGGGGCCCACCGCCCAGCGGCCTTCCCGGCCGCCCTGGTGATCGCCCCACGGGTCGCCGACATCCCGGCCCTCGAAGCCCCACTCCAGCCAGCGCAGCTCGACGTAGCGCAGGTGCTTGATCAGCTCGAGCGGCGTCCAGCCCGATGGCAGCCGGCTGCGCCGCTGTTCTTCCTCGGGCAGCTCGAGCACCTTGGCGGTCAGCCGCGACCGGAAGAAATCCAGGTAACGGAGGAAGACCTCGGTGCGGGAGCTAGCAGGGGCAGTGGGTTCCGGGAAGGGCACAGCCACTCCGGCAGTTTTACCCGGGTTCAGCCGCCCGTAACCGGAACGTCCTTCCAGAGGCCGCCGTTCAGGTTGATGTTGTTGCCGCCGTCCTGGCCGGGCGACTTGTCGCCGACGTAGGTGTACAGCGGGCGGCCGTCGTACGTGGCCTGCGTGGTGCCGTCGGTCCGCTTGATCGTGCCGATCTTCCCCGAGACCCCGGGTCCGGCCGCCATGTTCCCCGGCACCGGCGGCCAGTACGAGGCGCAGGTCCCGTAGCAGACGGACTTGTTCGTCTGGTCCGGGGCGAACGTGTACAGGACGAAGCCGCCGGAGTTGGTCAGCAGCTGGGCGCCGTTGACGCTCTTGGCGTCCAGGGTCTTCCCGCTGCCCCCGGCTCCGCTGGCGGTGCTGACCGTCGGCGGCGACTTGGGCGAGGCGACGAACACGCCGAGCAGCACCAGCGCGACGGCCGATGCGGCCGTCACCGCCGCCAGGGACCGGCGGGCCGGGGCCAGGCCCGACAGCATCCCCGCGGCCAGCACGGCAAAGGCGGCCACGTCGATGATCCCGGCGACGATGCCCGAGGTCGTCCGGACTTCGGTGAAGCCGAACAGGCCGACCTCGAGTGATAGCAGGTACCCGCCGAGGGTCGCGATCGCGAACCCCGCGCCCGCCGCGTACGCCAGCCGGTGCCCGGTGGCGGGAATCGCGATGGCCAGCAGGAAAGCCGTGATTATCTGCAGCAGAAACAGCGGGCCGATAGTCGGAATCGAGTTGTACCCGGTCAGGTACAAGTCGAGATGAATAGCTCCTGAGGCGACAAGGAATGCTGCCCCGGCGATCCCGTACCAGGACCGCCGGGGCAGTGACGCCCCCCTCATGCTCCCCACAACCATGACCACGGAACGGCGCGCACCGGGGTTCAACGGTTCATGTAACAAAATGGTAAGCACCGTCAGGTGCCGACGCAGGCCTGCTCCAGGGCCGCGATGCCGAACCTGGTCATGCCGCACCTCGCCCGCGTCACCTGGACAACCCGTACTTGTCCATCGGCCCGGTCCGTGCATGGCACCACGATCGAGACGGCCAGCCGCAGTTGCCCGCGTGGCCGGGTGCGGAGTACGTAGCCAGTTCACCGACGCCCGCGTGCCATATCTCGTCGGGGCTTGTGCCCGTCTCTCCACAACCACGAGATATCTGGAGCGAGACCTTCGCTCGGCTTAGCGACGGCGAGCTAGCGTCCACCAGAATGCATGGAGTTGCCGGTCCCGGACGATCAATTATACGGCCGCAGTAACAGCAATTAGCGCAGATATCGTTTTATAGCGGGATCTGCCCCTGCCTGATCCTGGCCCGCCGCCGCCGCTGCCCGATAATCGCTGCTGCGGAATTTCTTAATTGCAGTTCCAATTCGGCACATATGACATGATAATTATCATTGAATTTTGATTTTCCCATTAATAGCTTTATCTTGGCATTAAGAGCAGGTTCTGCTCTTGAAACTCCGTTAGGAGTGAGCACAATGCGAACGAAGATAATCGCTTCCGCTGCCGCGCTGTTCATCGGTGGAGCAGGCGTACTTACTCTCGCGGTACCGGCGTTGGCGGCCACCGCCTCAAACACTCCGGTGACGGTGGAGGTCACTGGGGGCGAGCTGACGATCAGCGCACCCACTCAGTCGGTAAACCTCGGATCGGTGGTTACCAGCGGTAACGCTCAGACCGTCAGTGCCCGGCTCGGTGACGTCGCGGTGACCGACAGCCGGGGCGGTACCGCAGGGTGGACCGCCACCGCCAGCGCGACGGATTTCACCGGGCCTCAGACCATCTCAACCAGCACGTACGGCTTGGTGGTCTACACCGCGCCACAGGCCACCGTGACCGGGACAGCCACCGTGACCCCCTCCACCGAGAGCACCCTGTACCCGGGCGGCCGGGTGCAAGACGCCACCGATGTGAACGGCTCTAACACGGCCACATGGGACCCGACCATCGCTGTGACCATCCCGGCCAACGCGCTGGCCGGGACCTACAGCACCAGCATCACGCACTCGGTGTCGTAGACATGGGGACCTGGAAGCGACCGATGCTTCCGGTACGTCGAGGCCGTTGGATGTCAGCGCCGGTGACCGTGGCCGCGGCCGCGGTCACCGGCGCGCTCATCGGTCTCTTCGCACCAGCGGCCGGGGCGGCAGGAGCCGGCCCGGCCGTGGCCGTTCAGCACGCGGGCATGGCGCGATCGGCCAGCCCGCGCTCCGTGAGCGCTACCAGCCCGGGCGGCGTCGGAGTCCGGCTGATCGACGTGCCGGCCGACGCGGCGAATAACCCGCGAGCCCGTGAGTACATCGTGGACAACCTGACGCCGGGTACGACCATCCACCGGCGCATCGAGGTGTCCAACACCACCAGATCCGAACTGCGCGTGGCCGTCTACCCGGCCGCGGCCACCATCTCCCAGGGCTCCTTCGTCGGCGCCCCGGCCCACACGGCCGACGACCTGTCCACCTGGACGACGGTGAGCCGGCCCGTCATAGACGTCCCCGCGGGCGGCACCGCCGTGGACGCCATCACTGTCGCCATCCCGGCCACGGCCAGCCCCGGTGACCGGTACGCGGTGGTGTGGGCCGAGGTCAGGAGCGCCAAGAGCGGGGGCACTGTCGAGCTGATCAATCGCGCCGGTATCCGGATGTACGTGTATACCGGCGGCACCAATCCGGCCACCAGCTTCACCGTGAACACCCTGACCGGCCAGCGAAATTCGGGGAACCACGCGGTCGTACGGGCCCTGGTACACAACACCGGCGGCCTCGCGGTGGACCTGACCGGCACCCTGATCATGTCATCGGTGACCGGCGCGCTAACGGCCGGTCCTTATCCAGCTCAGCTGGGTACCACCCTGGCCCCCGGGCAGTCCGAGCCAGTCTGGTTCACGCTGACCAGCCAGATGACCGATGGCCCCTGGAACGCCACCGTCACACTGCACAGCGGGCTGAGCCAGCAAGCCTTCCGGGCGAGGATCACCTTCCCGCGCAGACCGGGAACCGGCCCGCCGGCCGCAGCCCGCCCCGTCGGCGGTGGCCTCGGTTTCGTCAAGATCTTGGCCGGCGCGATCCTGATCGCGCTGCTGGCGGCCATGAGCGCACTGATCATCACTCACCGCCGGCGCAGGCTCCGCAAGAACCGGCAAGGCGCTTAACAGGGACCATGAATAAGACGGTGGTGCGCCACGAGGCGCACCACCGTTAGCGAGGTGCTGTCGTCCGAGCAGAGGTGGAAGGCCTTTCCGGCCCGGCGCGGGCGCGGCGGCCTGCGCCCACGCGGTCATGAGCTGCGCGTGCGCCGCGTACAGGTTCCTGATCAGCTCCAGCCACGCTGCCGTCCAGTACCCCAGCTGGGCGGGGTTCGCAGCAAACACCCTCAGCAGCCGCAAATCACGCACCACAAGCCAGCGTGCCGCAACCCACGCGCCCATACCCGGCCCCCAGCCAGAGCAGACACCGTCCGCATATCCTTTGCCGCAATATGGATGACTCCGCGTCAGGTCACGATCGACGACCGACGTACGCAGCCGCAGGGGTGCCCGACCGCTGGGAGGACCGATGATGGACCGTGGCGAAGTGTGGTGGGCACGAGCAAGCCGGAAGACTGTCACCGGCAAAGCTCCACGAGCTCGCGGACGCACTTCGGCTCGCCCAGCTCGAGTAGCCCCACGCCGACGGCAAGCGCAGTCACCTTCCGCGCAACACAGATCACGATCACCGACTGGAGTAATAGGCACCAGCGACCCTGCCACAGGACTTCCGAATACTTACGCATGGCGCGGCAGAGCCGGTTACATGCTGCTGGCATTGCCGCCCGCGGACCTTCTGCTGCTGGTGATCCAGCAGCTACCGCACTCCGTTATGACGAGGCAGGACGACATCGAGGTTTTCTCAGCCGCGGTGAACCCGGCGTTCCTGGCGTAACCGGTCATACGGGCAGGCGCGCGGGCACGCGGCGAGATCCCCCGGGGAAACTGGACAAGGCCGCCGCCTGCCCGGGGCCGCCGACGGGTACGCCCCCGTGAAGAAGCCTGCCGGCGGCGAGCTCGACCCCGGCACGCGAACCCGCAACGCGCCCCTGCGCTACCAGGGCGAACGCGGCTTCGCCCTGGTGTCCCAGCGGTGGCGAAACCTCAGTGTTCCGCAGCTAGCCCGGCGGCCCGCGCCGGCGTGGGCAGAGGCCGCCGCCAGCCGGGCGTTCAACCCCGCGGTGAGGCGGCCTAGCCGGGCCGACCCTGCTGGGCCGGCCCGGCTAGGCCGCTCACGTGAGGCGCCCCGCCGCCTCGCCGGGCCCCTCCTCCGGCGAGGCGGCGGGATCCTCAGCCGGTCACCGGGAAGGTGGTACCGACGGGCTTAGGAACAGGCGCTGGCTTCGGCCTCGGCTTGGGTTTCGGCTTGGGTTTCGGTTTGGTGGCGGTGGGCGACGGGGTCGGTCTCGTCCCGGTCGGAGAGGGGGTCGGCCTGGTCCCGGTCGGAGAGGGGGTCGGCCTGGTCCCGGTCGGAGAGGGGGTCGGCCTGGTCCCGGTCGGGGACGGCGTCGGCCTCGTCCTGGTTGGAGACGGAGAGGGCCTCGTGCCGGTGGGAGTCGGCGTCGGCCTGGTCCTGGTCGGAGTCGGCGTCGGCCTGGTACCGGTCGGGGACGGGGTCGGCCTGGTGCCGGTGGGGGACGGGGTCGGCCTGGTGCCGGTCGGGGACGGGGTCGGCCTGGTCCTAGTCGGGGACGGGGACGGGCTGGTGCCGGTCGGGGACGGGGATGGCGAAGGGCCGGCGCAGTGGGGGACCGTGATCGTGTCGTCGTCGAGGGTGACGGCTCCGTTACGGGCCAGGGCGCGGCCCATGATGGTGGCGCCGTGCTGCACCGTGATCGAGGTCAAGGCCAAGATCGTGCCCACGAAGACAGAGGATGTATTGAGGGTTGCGGAGCTGCCCACTTCCCAGAAGACGTTGCAGGCCTGGGCGCCATTGGCCAGGACGACGGAGCTGCCCACGTCAGTGGTCAGCGTGGAGGCAGGGGCCTGGAAGATCCAGACCGCGTCCGGGTTACCCTGCGCGTCCAGGGTCAGCGCGCCTTCGACTTCCAGCGACGACGAGGCCTCGTAGATGCCGGGAACCAGTGGCCCCTTCTGGATGCCTGCGGTGCCGATGGTGCTCTGGGTGTTGGGCCCCGTTGGCGGCGGTATGGACGCCTGGTTGAACGCGGTGGTCAGGTCAGCCTGGGCGTGTGCCGCGACCCTGTCGGTGACGTGCTGGGTGCCGTTCACGATGCCGGGAGGGAACCCGGTCACCGAGGTGCCCGGGCTGAGGCCGAGATTCCCGTTGATGACGGTCAGGCCGGTGTTAGTGACCGTGGTCCCGGCCAGGACCCCGAAACTGCCGGCCGTCCCGAGGCCTACCGGCGCGGTCGCGGCGACGGCGGACTGACCGAAGGTGAGCGTGGCTACGGCTATGACGCCGGCCACCACGGGGCAGGCCGCCAGCCAGAAGTAGCGGACGGGCCGGGGTGAGGCGCGACTGCTGCCGAGATTTTTCATACGCATAGTCCTTCCATTGCTTTGCCGGGGAATAGGGATCACAAGAGCCGTGGCGCGCTGACGCCCAGCTTGCATATCCGAGAGAATTCAGGCGCCCTCACCGAGTTATCAGTAGTTACCCGGGGTCTAGGGGCTTGCCAGATCAGTTTCAAACTACACGCATTTCGCCAGGATGGCAGCCTTGCCGCCCGTCAAATTATTCTTCGGGTATTAAGATCTTCTATAACGGTCCTAATCGGTAAATTACCGGAAAAACGCATCCTTCCCGTCCGGCTTTTGTCGTGTACAGTCAGGACAAAATCACAGGGCCCAGGGATAGCGATCCCAGACCGGTTCATGCGTTTCCCTGCCGGGCAACGGCCAGCGCGCCCGCTAGTAAAAGAGCCGCCGAATACGGTGCGCCGGGCCTTTGATTCCTTCTATTCTGGAGGTCTTCCCCATGCATGATCACTTCCGATCCGACTGGCTCTGCCACCACGCTGCGGCAAAGGCAGCCATAGCGATGCCAGTCATCGCGCTGACCGCCGCCGTCCTGATAACGGGTTGCGGGACGGCTGGCGCGCCGCACGCCAACGGACCGCCCCATGCCGCTGTCCAGGCGCACGGCACCGGCCAGTCGCGTACCACCGGGGCCGCGGGTACCACCGGGGCCGCGGGTACCACCGGGACAGCGCGTGCTACCGGGGCGTCGCGCACCGCCGTCCGGGCGGCCACCACTGAGCGCTCGCGTGGCACGGGTATGGCGAACGCCGCCGGGGCGGCGCTGGCCGGCAGCGCACCCCAGGCCTCCGCCCAGCCCAGGCTGCTGCAGGCCAGGCGCGCCGCCGCCCCGCGGGCAGCACGACTGGCCACGGCCACCACGTACGGGACAACGCCGGCGGCACCACAGGACCCAGCTCCGTTCAAGCCAGAGACGGGAATCGTGATACATCCCACAGCAGCCCGGGTCATCTACGCCCGCCCCGGTGGTCCGGCCGTGGGGACGCTGCCCGCAACCGAGCTCGGCAGCCCGACCTGGGTGCCCGTCGTGCAGTCCCAGGCCGGCTGGGACCGGGTCCTGCTGCCGACGCGGCCGAACCGGTCCACCGGCTGGATCTACCTCGGCGGCGGCGGGCTGCAGACCGCCTACACCCCCTATCAGGTGAACATCAACCTCAGCCGCCACCAGCTGACGATCCTTGACGCCGGTCACAGCCTGGGAACGTGGACCGTAGCCGAGGGCGCCCCCGGCACGCCCACTCCCACCGGCCGGACGTTCGTGCTGGCCTCGCTGGTGCCACGGCAGCCGACCTACACCCCGCTGATCCTTCCGCTCGGGGTGCACTCCAGCACCCTGTCCACCTTCGGCGGCGGCCCGGGCACCGTCGGCTTGCACGGCTGGCCCGACTCCGCCGTGTTCGGCCACTCGGTCAGCCACGGCTGCGTCCGCGTCCCCGGCACCGCCCTGCGGGCACTATCGCGGGTTCCCCTGGGCAGCCCCGTCATGATTACCGGCTAGCCGCAATGCCGGGGAGTTAAGCGGCCTGCTGTCAAGTTGCCTGGCTGGTTTCGCGCTTTCGGGCGGACATGGCAACGGAGGTCCGGTAAGACGGGTAGTCGACCAAGATCTGCCCGTTGCCGGGGACCTCCGTTGCCTGTCAATTCTGCCATCAGTGCTGCCGTGGTGAACGTGACCCGCACGATTACCGTGGCGGCGGGGGTGCTCGCCCCTGGCCACCTGGGCGAGCTGACCCGGGTCGTGCCGTTCGAGCTTGTCGACTCGCTGCTGGAGGAGGCCCGTGCCCGGGAGCGGCGGGTGCGGCTCCTGCCGTCCCGGACGGGGGTGTACTTCCTGCTGGCGATGTGCCTGTTCCCGCAGGCTGGATACCTCGGCGTCTGGGGGGAAGCTGACCGCGGCGCTGGACGGGCTGGGGGCCGTGCCGTCGGCGAAGGCACGGCGCGACCTGCGGCGGCGCGTCGGGATCGCACCGGTCAGAGGGCTTTTCGAGGTGCTGGCCGGCCCGCTGGGCCGGCCGCGGACGCCGGGAGTGATGTCCGGCGGCTACCGGACGGTGTCCTTCGACGGCTGCCGGACGATCAAGGTCCCTGACACTGCCGCGAACCGGGGCTGGCTGGGGAAGATGAACCCCGCGCCCGGGATGACCGGCTACCCGGTCCTGCAGCTGATGACCTTGTGCGAGACCGGGACCCGGGGCCCTGCTCGGCGCGGCGTCCGGCTCCCCGTCCACCGGGGAACTGGGCCGGGCACGCCAGCTGCTGCGCCTGCTGGACAAGCCGGTGCTGGTCCTGATGGATCGCGGGTTCGACGCCGGGGACTTCCTGGCCGAGGTCGCCGGCACCGGCGCCCGGTATCTCGTCCGGCTGAACGCGAACCGCCGCCCGCCGGTCCTCAGCCACCTGCCCGACGGGTCCTTCACCTCGCTGACCGGCGGGGTGAAAGGTCAGGGTCATCGCCGCCCGCGTCACCGTCAGCTGCCGCGACGGCACCCGCTACGGCGGCGGGTACCGGCTCACGACCACCCTGCTGGACCACTGCGGCACACCCTGCTCCAGGGCCGGATCCTGCGCTCCGGCGACCCCGCCGGCCTGGAACAGGAGGCGTGGGCGCTCCTGGCTCTCTACCAGGCGCTGCGGATCGCCGTCACCGACGCCGTCCAGTCCGTCCCCGGCACCGACCCTGACCGTGCCAGCTACCAGGTCGCCGTCACCACCGCGCAAGACCTCGCGGCCACCGCCCGCAACATCACCGACCCGGACAGCGACCTGACCGGCAGCATCGGCCGTGCCGTGCTGCCACGCCTGCACGGCCCCCGCCGCCCCCGCGTCTGCGCACACCGGGTCAAGTCACCACTGTCACGCTGGAACAAGCACCCGCCAGGCAGGCCCCGCGACACCAAGAAGATCACCGCGATCAGCACCGAGATCCGCCACCGCCCGCAGTCCGGCACGACACGCCGCGAACCATCCGTGACAAACTCCGCCAGCCCTTAACTCCCCGGCATTGCGGCTAGCCGCCGAAGGTAAAGCCGGTTCCGCTGGCGCCCGTCAACCGGTACGGGGAGCTGACGCCGTAGCTTGAAAGGTGGCTACCGTTATTCGTCTTGTAGTTACTGACGCGGCCATTCATCGACGGGTAGACGGTCCCGCCGGGCGTGCTGTTCCACACCTCGCCGTAAGTTTGCGACGAACCGCCGGCACCGAATCCGCCGGGCCAGTGCGACGCCGGAATGTAGCCGATGGCCTTTCCGCCATAAGTGAACGAGACGGTTCCCCGGCTGACCGAATACCCGAATTCAGGACTGCTGCCGACCGGGGGCTGGAACAGGCCGGGCTTGACGGAGCTGGTCGACACGAAGCCTGCCTGGTAGCCATCGAATACGCCGGCCGTCCAGGCGGTCGTGAAGAGGGTCGGCTGGAGCGTCGGGTCGAACGTGTCGGCGGTGACGCCGAACTCGAAGGCGTTACCGGCCGCGTCCCGGACGTAGGTCTCGGTCAGCGAGTGGTTGTCCTCGGCCGAGCCGGTGCGGTCCGTCAGGCTCTGGCTCTTGATGAGGAAGTTCTCGGTGATCGACGTCGGGGCGGAAGTGCCGCTATCGAAACCGGTGGCCCAGGAGTAGTTCTGGACGGGCGCGCTCTGCGTACTGGCGCTGGCGCCGAGGGGTGAGATCAGGAAGCCAGCGAGCGTTATACCCGCGCCGGCCGTGATTCTGGTTATAGTCCTGTGCATGATTCCTTGCCATCCCGATAGGTGGCGGCAGTAAATTCGCACCGGCCTGCTGGAATACGACAACAAACCGGGACCGAAGCGCCGAAAGGTCTTTATGCTTCAGTCGCCATAGGCTGAGTGTGCGGCCCGGGAGTAGCGATCCGGTTTGCCGGGCGGTTGCGCGCCGGTTGCATTCGGCGAGGGAGTCCGGCGCGGTCCGATGTGATCGGGCGTGATACGACAGTGCGGTGACCCCGAAGCGGCAGATCATCAAGGCGATGGCCGTCATCAGGCGGCCCCGGGACGGGGCGTTCCTGGTCTCGCAGTCGGACGACCCGCTGTTCCAGCGGCCGCTGGGCGGGCACGTGGAGTTCGGGGAGCATGCGCTCGACACCGTGCACCGGGAGTTCGGCGAGGAACTCGGCCAGGCCCTGACCGACGTGCGGCTGCTCGGCGTGCTGGAGAACATATTCGGCTGGCAAGGCGGGACCGAGCACGAGGTCGTGTTCATCTTCACCGCCGCGTTCGCCTCGGCCGACGCCTACGAGGTCGAGGAGCAGGTCATCCTGGACCACCCGGAGCGGCGGGTGCTATGGCGCCCCGCGGACGCCGTCACCCCGCCGCTGTACCCGGCCGGGCTGAGCGAGCTGATGGCTTCCGGCCGGGGTCCGGGTTAGGCTTTTGGCCTGCGTTGCGCTTGGCAGGGAGGTTCCGGTGAGCACAGGACCGGGGGAACACGCGGGTCACGGCCGGATGCGGGCCGGGCACGCCGACCGCGAGCAGGTGATCACCGAGCTCAAGGCCGCGTTCGTGCAGGGACGGCTGGACCAGGACGAGCTCGAGGAGCGGGCGGGGCGGGCCGTCGCGTCGCGGACCTACGGTGAGCTGGCCGCGCTGACCGCCGACATCCCCGCCGCGGCCGAGACCCCGGCGCCGGCCAGGGCTGGCACGCCGGGGCGGACGCTGGCGAAGGCGGCCCGGCGGGCCGGGGCCTGCCTGCTCGCCGCGGTCGCCCTGGCCGAGGCCGCCCTGCTGTCCGGTAACTTCCTGCTGGCCGTCGCGGCGACCTTCGCCGCCCTCGCGACCGCGGGCTTCCTGGGCTACGGGATCCTCGACGCCGTGCACGAGCGGCGCGCTCGCGCCCGGCTGGCCCCGGGCCAGGGGCTCGGGCCCGGGCGGCGCGGGACCCGCGGGCGGCCCGGACCTCCGCGGCCGGCTCCCCCGCGGTCACCGCGACGACCAGACGCTGACCGAGACCCGCGCCCGGCCGCCGCGGCGGGCCGGCGGCCTTCAGCGCGGCTGGGCGGTGAGCTGAGCGTCCTTTTGGGCGGGCCCCGGGGGCCCGTCGGCTGGCGTTGAGCCGGCGGCTTCCGCGGGACGCGGCGCCTGGGCGGCGCGGCGGTCGATCCGGGTCAGCGCGGGCAGGGCCAGGAGACCGCAGACGAGGGTGGGCAGGCCGCCGATGACCAGGGCCCACCGGGCGCCGACGGACTGGCCGACCCAGCCGACGATGGGGCCGCCGATCGGCGTCGAGCCCAGCCAGGCCAGCGCCCACAGCGCCATCACCCGGCCGCGCATCTCCGGCTTGGCCGCGAGCTGCAGAGTGGTCTTGGCCAGCGAGTTGAACGTGATGCTGCCGTAGCCGACGAAGACCAGGGCGGCGAGCTCCAGGCCCAGGCTCGGCGCGGCCGCGGCCGCACCGATGGCGATGCCCCAGCCGACGGCGGCCAGGCACAGGGCCCGGGCGCGGGGGCGCGGCCGCGCCGCCGAGATCAGGCCGCCCACGACCGCGCCGGCCCCCATGACCGAGGCCATCACCCCGTAGGCGGCCGCGCCGCGGTGGAAGACGCTGCTCGCCATCAGCGGCAGCGTCACCTGGAACTCCCAGGCCAGCGTGCCGACCACGGCGATCATCACCAGCGGGATCAGCAGCTCGGGCGTCCCGCGCACATACCGCAGGCCCTGGCGGACCTGGCGCTTTTTTCTCGCCACGCGTGTGGCCGGGAAGAGCTCGGACTTGCGCATGGCGGCCAGCGAGACCAAGACGGCGACGAACGACAGGGCGTTGCAGGCAAAGCACAGGGCGAGCCCGATGGCCGCCGCTATCACCCCGCCGAGCGCCGCGCCGAAGACCCGGGCCATGTTCATGGCGACGGAGTTCAGCGTGACCGCGTTCGGCAGGTCGCGGGGCGAGACCATCTCGGAGATGAAGCTCTGCCGGGCCGGGTTGTCGAAGACGTTGACGAAGCCCAGCGCGACGGCCAGCAGGTAGACGAGCCAGAGGCGGATGACGTGGGTGCCGACCGTGACGGCGAAGACCCCCGCCAGCAGGCCGGACAGGGACTGGGTGACGTAGAGCACGCGGCGCTTGTCCATCCGGTCGGCGAACACCCCGCCCAGCGGCCCGAACAAGAACATGGGCAGGAACCGGGCCGCGGTGGCGAGGCCGAGCTGGGTCCCGCTGTGGGTGAGCTCGAGCACCAGGAAGGACTGCGCGACCGTCTGCATCCAGGTGCCGGCCACCGAGATGAGCTGGCCGAAGAAGAACAGCCGGTAGTTGCGCTGGTGCAGGGACGAGATCATCTGCCGCGGCCGGAACGACCGGAGGAGCTGCCCTGGCCTGACCTGCCGCCGGCGCACCCCGCTCCCATCCTCGGCTCGTTAGTTCCGCTAAGCAACTTTAGCACCGCCGAGCGCCTGGGCGGCCCGGTCGATCTCGTCGGGCACGGCTGGGGTGGCGGGAGGCTTCTGGGATCAGCAGCTGGCGGCGCTGGCCTGACGCCGGGCGGCTACAGCGAGCGCCGCAACAGGGAGTCGAGCCGAGTGAACGAGCTCTCCCAGACGGCCTCCGGGTCGCCGCACAACCCGTCGCGGGCCCCTTCCTGACGCAGCTCGAGCGTGGTCCGGCCGGCGGGCTGGCCGAGGAACTCCAGCCGCAGCCTGATCTTGGCCGTGCTCCCGCCGACATCGGCGTGCGCCACCAGCAGCTCGTCCTCGACGACCTCGCTCAAGGCCGCGTCGACCGGACGGCGGTGCTCCGGGTCCGCGTCGCTGACCAGCGTAAACCGCAGGAAGCCGCCGGTCCGGACGTCGCTTTGCACCGTCTCGAACGGCACCGAGAAGCCCGCGGGCCCGAACCACTGACCCAGCTGGTCGGGATCGGTGAAGGCCCGGTAGACCAGTTCACGCGGCGCGGCGAAGACACGCGAGACGAAGATTTCCCCACTGTGGCTCACAGGAGACACCTTACGATGAGCCAATGCCGTCACGACACCTGGAGTGGGCGGTGGCCGGCACGCTGGCCTGCTGGGCGGTGGCCCGGCTGGCGGGCGCCGATCGTCTCCGGTTCGGCGAGGCGTGGACCGTGCCATTGCTGTCGTTCACCCCGCAGGTAACCGCGGGAGCATGGATCGGCGCGCTGCTGCTGCGCGGCGCGGGCCCGGCCGCCGTGAGCGCGGCGGCCGGGGTGGCCCTGACCGTCGCGGCCGGCCCTCGCGCGGTACCGCACCGCCAGCCGCCCGCGGCGGGACCGGTGCTGCGGGTCCTGACGGCGAACCTGCTCGTCGGCCGGGCCGCGGCCGAGGCGGTGACCGGGCTGGTACGCCGCCAGCACGCGGACGTCCTGTTCGTCCAGGAACTCACCGACGAGGCGGCCGCCCGGCTGCAGGAGGCCGGGCTTGGCCAGCTCCTCCCGTACCGCGTGAGCCACGGCCGGAACGACAGCATCTACGCCCGCTACCCGCTGCGCGACGCGCCGCTCGCCGCGCTGGGGCCCGCGGCCCGCTGCGCCGCCCGGCTCGAGCTTCCGTCCGGGCAGCTCGTGCCGCTGGTCTGCATCCACGCGGTGCCGCCGAAGCCGCCCTGGGTCCCCGGCGGCACGGCCCGGTGGCGCCGTCAGCTGGCCGAGGTGCCCGCGCCCGCGGGCAGCCCGTTCGTCCTGGCCGGGGACTTCAACGCCACCGTCGATCACGCGCCGTTCCGCCGGCTCCTGCGCCGCGGCTACGTGGACGCGGCCAGCCAGGCCGGCCGCGGCCTGTCCCCCACCTGGGGCCCGCGGCCCGGCCAGGGGCCGGCCCTGCTCGTCATCAACCACGTCCTGACCGACCCGGGCTGCGCCGTCCTGACCACGTCGGTCCACCCGCTGCCCGGCAGCGACCACCGCGCCCTGTTCGCCGAGCTCCGGCTGCCATGAATCAGGGGCGGGGAAGCCGCTCCGTTCGGTCCAAAAATTCGTTGATGACCTGGTTGAACTCGGCGGGCTGCTCGGCGAAGCACAGATGGGAGGCGTCCTCGATGGTGACCAGCTCCGAGCCGGCCATCCGGGCGTGCATGTCAGCCAGGTGGCCGGGGGTGCATTCGTCGTAGCGGCCGCCGACGAGCAGCGCGGGGACGGCGATTTCCGGCAGCCGGTCCATGATGTCCCAGGTCTTCAGCGTGCCGGTGACGGTGAACTCGCTCGGGCCGTTCATCGTGTGGTAGACGTCGTAGCCGGCTTCGGCGAAGGAGCGCTCCAGGCCGGCCGGCCACGGGTCGAGGCGGCACACGTGCCTGCGGTAGAAGCCCAGGATGGCGGCCTGGTACTCGGGGCAGGCGGTGAAGCCGGCCGCCTCGTGCTCGCGGATGGTTTTCCTGGTTTCCGCCGTCTCTTCGGCCAGCAGTTCCTCGCAGTCGGCGACCCAGCGGATCATGCTGGCCGGGCTGCCGCACAGGGTCAGGCTGACGAGGTCCGGACGCCGGTCCAGGACGTACTGCATGGCCAGCATGCCGCCCCAGGAACTGCCGAACAGGTGCAGGCGGTCCAGGTGCAGGGCCTCGCGCACCTGGGCCAGTTCCTCGACGAACCGGTCCACCGTCCACAGCGACAGGTCGTCGGGGCGATCGGAGCGGCCGCAGCCGAGCTGGTCGTAGAAGATGACCCGGCGGTGCTCGGCCAGGGCCTCGAGCGGCTCGAGGTAGTAGTGGGTGAAGCCGGGGCCGCCGTGCAGGCAGAGCAGCGGGACCGCGTCGTCGTTGCCGCCGACCGCGCGGTACCAGACCCGGCCGCCGGGGACATCGAGGTAGCCCTCTTGCGCACTAGTCACGCTGCTCCTTCGCTGGGGACGGCCTCGGGCGGGACCTCGTCGGAGAAGACCTTCTTCATCTCGGGGAGCCGTTCGGGGTGCCGGGCGTACAGGTAAGCCAGCACGGCCAGGCCGATCACGAACCAGATGCCGATGATCAGGCCGGTCTCGCTGGCCGGGTAGCTGAGCGGGGTGACGAACTTCAGGAAGCTCGACCCCAGGCCGAGCGCGGTGAGCCAGGCCGGGATGAAGGCGGCGATGCCGAGCACCGGGATCACCGCGTGCAGACCGACGTTGAATTCCTGCCGCCGCCTGCGCAGGTAGTACAGCAGGCAGGACAGGTTGAACACCATGTAGATGGCGATCATGATGCCGGTCAAGATGGTGGCCAGGAAGACGAAGGCCGTGGTGGGGCCGAAGTGCAGGCCGATGGGCAGGCCGATCGCGAGCGTCAGGACGAGCTGGACGACGACGCCGGTCGACGGGGAGTTCCACTTGGGATGGAGCCGGGCCAGCGGGCTGGGCAGCAGGCCGATCCGGGCCATGGCGTACCAGGTCCGGGTGGTGGCCAGGGTGCCGGCGTTGCCGTTGGCGAACGTGGAGTTCAAGATGGCCAGGAACGCCACCACCCAGCCCAGGCCCCAGGCGTCGCGGCCCAGCTGGATCCACGGGCTGCCGCCGCCGAGGGAGCCGAAGCTGACGAACTTGCCCGGACCGGTGAACACGTCGCCCGCGTAGGTGGTGAACACGTAGAACAGGCCGATGACCAGGCAGGACGCGACCACGGCGATCTGGATGGTGCGTTTGGGGTCTTTGGCTTCCTCGGCTAGCGGGGCCGAGGCCTCGAAGCCGATGAAGGCCAGGATGGTGTAAATCGAGCCGGCCGCGATGCCGGAGAAGCCGTGGTAGCCCTTGATCGTCGCGAAGTGCAGGGTGAAGACGTCGAAGGTGTTGCGGCTGCCGGCCTTGGCGATCAGCCAGATGGCCAGGGCGACGAACACGAGGATCTCGAACAGTCCGAGCAGGGTGCCGGCCCGGGCGCTGACCTGGATGCCGCGGTAGTTCAGGGCGGCGACCAGGACCGCGCCGACGATCATGAAGATGACCCAGGTGGCGGTGAACGGCCAGCCCCACTCGCTGTGGACGATCGAGCCGAGCAGGTACCCGAAGAGCACCATGGTGATCGGCCCGAGCAGCGCCTCGACCAGCGCGTACCCCCAGCCGACGAGGAAGCCGAGCGCGGGGTGGATGGCCTCGGCGGGATAGGTGTAGATGCTGCCGGCGCTCGGCAGGTGCTTGGCCAGCTGGCCGATCGAGGTAGCGACGAGCAGGCACGCGATGAGGGCGAGCAGCACGGCCAGCGGCAGCGCACCACCGGCATAGGTAGCACCGGCCGCGATCGACAGCGCGACCGCGCCCGCCGGCGCCATGGAGGTAACCGACTGGAACAGGACTTCGCGCAATCCGATGGCCCCTGTGGCCAGGCCCGTAGCGCTGGTGACCAATGCGTCCTCCTTTGTCCGCTACCTTCGGTGATAGACCGGGCTCCAGGGATTTACAAGGGGCTGACGTGGCTGAAGATGCGCAGAGGAGCTGACCGGAATGTCGCTTTACCAAAGAGCCCGCGACGTGCTCGCGGCCAAGGCCAATAAGGCGCTCGACTCCGCCGAGAAGCCCGACGAGATGCTCGACCTGTCCTATGAGCAGATGCTCGACCAGATCACCAAGGTCCGCCAGGGCCTGGTCGCGATCGCGGCGTCCCGCAAGCAGATCGAGCTGCAGGAGCAGCAGCTCCAGCATTCGGCGGACCACCTGCAGGACCAGGCCAAGGCGGCGCTGTCTGTGGGCAAGGAGGACCTGGCCCGGGAGGCACTCTCGCGCAAGGCCGCCGCCCAGGCCCAGATCGCCGCGCTGGAGCCGCAGCACGAGCAGCTCGCCGAGCAGGAGGAGAAGCTGGGCCAGACGCTGCAGGCGCTGCAGCAGCGGGTGAACAACTTCCGGTCCCAGAAGGAAGTGCTGAAGGCCCAGTACACCGCGGCCGCGGCTTCGGCCTCGATCAACGAGGAGGTGGCCGGGATCTCGAGCACGCTCGGGGATTCGGGGGCGGCGCTGCAGCGGGCCCAGGACAAGATCACGACCATGCAGGCGCGGGCCGGGGCGCTGGACGAGCTGCTGCAGTCCGGGGTGCTCGAGGATGTCGGCGGCGACACCGACGACATCCAGAAGGAGCTGGACGAGGCCGGGACGTCGGCCGACGTGGACAACGAGCTCGCCGCGCTCAAGGCCCAGATCGGCGCGGGCAGCGCGCCGCCGGAGCTGACCAGCGGATCCGCGCAGGCCACGGCGGAGCCGGGAAGCTAGCAGGGCCGTGGTCTGGAGGCTGGCCGCAACCGTGCCTGCGGGCGTTCGCAGGCCGGTCGGCGGCTTACCTCGTTCTGGCGCGGACGCCGGAAATCTAGCGTCGTGGTCATGGCATACACGACCGAACAGGAGCAAGCCATGACCACGACGCACGAGGCGATCGTCCGCCCCTCCACCGCCCTGAGCAGCGCCCCGGCCGCGATCTTCGCCGTCCTCGGCCTCATCGACGTCGCGCTGGCCGGCGTCATCGGATCCAAGGACGCCCCGCCGCTGGCGGTCAGCCTGGGTGTCGCCGCGCTCGGGCTCATCACCCTGGCCAGCCTGGTGCCGGCCCGGCGGGGCAGCCGCCCGGCGCTGACCGCCATCGTGGTGACCCGGGTGATCTCGGCGGTACTCGCCGTCCCCGCGTTCTTCCTGGACGCTCCGGTCTGGGTGATGGCCGTGGAGGGACTGGTCATCGTCGGCACCATCACCGCGCTGGTGCTGATGCGGCAGCAGCGGACCTGACCGGCCGACTGGAGCTAGCGGCGGTGGGTCCCGCGGCGGCGCCGTGACGTCGCGGCGGCCGGCGCGGGGGTTTCCGCGGTGGCATCGGCGGCATCGGCGGCGGGCGACTCGGCGGTGTCAGCGTCGGCGGCCGGGATCTCGGCGGTAGGGGCAGCGTCGGCGCGCGCGTCCTCGGCGTGGGCTTCGGCGGCGTGAGCCTCGGTTGCGTTGGCCTGCGCGGCGTCGGCCTCCTGGGCCCTGGCCTCGGCTTGCGCCTTGGAGTCCTCGGCCGCCGTTTCCGCCTGGGCGGCCTCGGTCCTGGCCTCGGCGGCCTCGGCCGCGGCCGGGCTGGCGGGCTCGGCGTCAGCCTCGGCGGACTTGTCCTCGGCTCTGGCCTCGGCGCCGGCGGCCTTCGCGTCGGAGGCGGCGGCCTCGTGCTCGGCTGCCGTGGCGTCGGCTGCCCTGGCTTCGGCGGTCTTCGCCTCGGCTTCGCTGACGGCGCCTTCCCTGACGGCGGCTTCCCTGACGGCGGGCGATTCGACGGCGGGCGATTCGACGGCGGCTTCGCGGGGCTCGTCGTCCAGGCCGGGGACCAGGGAGGAACGGGCGGCGCCCTCGGGCTCGGCGGCGGCCAGCTCGGGCTCCCGGCGGCTCGGGGCGGCTTCGGTGTCCGTTTCGGGCCTGCGGTACAGCACGATGCCGACGATCAGCAGGAGCAGGCCGACGACGCCGGTCACCAGCGGCAGGAGCGTGCCGACCAGGGACGCCTTGCTGAGCTGGTTGTTGTCGATCGCCACCAGGCCGTCGATGCTGGTCTGAGTGGCCGCCAGGTTGGCGTTGAGGAGCACCAGGGCCTGGGTGCCGTCGGTGTTCTTGAGGGTCAGCTTCTCGTTCTGGGTGACGTTGAGCAGGGCGCCGGTCACCGGGTCGATCCAGTAGGTGGTGTTCACCGCGTAGTACTGCGGCAGCGTGACCGACGCCGCGGACTGGTTGACCAGCGAACCCGGCACGGTCTGGGTGCCGTTCTGCGTCGCGGCGACGTTCTCGTTGAACTTGTAGGCCTGGGTGCCGTCGACGTCGCCGATGCCGGCGTAGGTGAACGGCACCGCCTTGTTCAGGTTGGTGTCGAAGACGTCGTACGTCTGCTTCTTGGTGCCGATCGGGAGCACGTAGCCGACGTAACCGTGCTGCTGGACGGAGGAGTTGCCGTTGACGTTCGCGCCGCAGCAGTTGGTCAGCTGAGCGGAGCGCCGGTCGAAGGCGAAGGTGCGCGTCATGCTCTGGACCGCGGCCTTGTCGGACTGGTCGTACACGTAGACGAACTGGTTCCACACCGCCGTCGAGGACGAGCCCGCCGCGGCGTTGCCCTTGATCGTGTACGTGGCCTCCAGGTTCACGCCGGTCATCTCGGTCAGCTTGGCCACGCTGAAATAGGTGGCATTCGGGTCGGTCAAGGTGACCGTGGCGTACTCGTTAAGGGGGAACTTGATCACCTGGCCGGTGACCCAGAACGCCTGAAGCACGGCGAACACGATGAGACACGTCCCAAGTCCGGCGAGTACCAGCCCGACACGGCGCATCGTTCCTCCCGAGAGCAACCACTCATGACGACAATTACGGAAAAGTTACCTCGGAGTAGTATGGAACACTCTGGGGTATATTGCCCAGCCGTTGTAGCACATCTCGGTAACGAGTGCTCGCTTCTCGACGGCGCGCCCGAACGGGGCGGCGGGAAGAGACATGCCTGGCCGCACGGCCGGGACGAGAGCGTCCAGGGGCCGCGGCCTCGCGAAGGGTCAGCGCTGGCCGTACTGGTAGATCGAGGAGCTGCTCGGCGTGCCGTTAGACGCTCCGGACAGCACGTTCTCCACGAGGGCGACGGCCCCGACCGCGATCACGATGCCGACGACGATGGCGATGATCAGACGCGACACGGTGCGCTCCTTCCGGGGGTACTGGGTGGGACACTAGCGGTATATGTAGGTAACTGGCCAGTAACGTGGTCAAAATGTGACGAGTACCGAAATCACAAGGTATCTCGTTATCTGATAAATGACCAGCTCAGACTGGCCGCCGAGCCGAACGGGGCCGGTTCCCGGGCGGCGGCCGGCGTGTCTGGCGCCCGGCGGATCCGGCTAGCCCCGATGACCGGGGCGGCGGGCGACGATCCGGTTGAGCTCCTCGGGCATCGGCCGGTCCCGGCTGCGCGGGGCCGCCGATCGCCCGCCGAGCCGCCGGCCATCGGATGACCTGCGTGCATATGTTGTTTTGTGATCGTTTTCTTGTCAGCGAAGCGGATTGAATCCGGCGAAAACCACAAAATGTCGCTTACAGATCTTTTCTGTACGACTCTCCTGAGTTACTCTCACCGGGAGCCGAATTGGCCCGAACCCGAGCCGGACCGACAACGCGACCGGGCAAGACCTGCCCATTTGCCGGCCGGCAACGACTAGCAAGGAGCCTGAATGCGACGACGATGGGGCATCCTCACGGCCATGCTGACCCTCATGGCCGGGTTGACCCTGGCCACGGGCAGCGCGTCCGCCTCCACCGGGACCATGAACATCAGCCCCGGCGGGCCGATCCACCTGGTCTCCTCGAGCTCGGCCGGCAGCGCGAGCGCACGCGGGATCAAGCGCGCGACGGCGACGAGCACCAACTGGTCCGGCTACGCCGCCACGACCGGCACCTACACCAGCGTCGCGGCGAGCTGGACCGAGCCCACCGGCACCTGCAGCGGGAGCGCCAAGTACTCCTCGTTCTGGGTCGGGCTCGACGGCTACAGCAGCAGCTCGGTCGAGCAGACCGGCAGCGAGGTCGACTGCTCGGGCAGCCGGGCGGTGTACTACGCCTGGTACGAGATGTATCCGGCCGGCTCGGTCTCGTACTCCAACACGGTGCGGCCCGGTGACCACTTCAACGCCTCGGTGACCTACACCGGCAGCAACCACTTCAGCCTGTTCATCGCGGACACCACCCAGGGCTGGAGCCACACCCACACCGGCACCCTGGCGAACGCGCCCCGGTCCTCGGCCGAGGTCATCGTCGAGGCGCCGTGCTGCACCTCGAGCGGCGGCATCCTCCCGCTGGCCGACTTCAACACGGTCAACATCACCGGCTCCACGGCCAACGGCTCCGCCCTCGGCAACGCGGGCGGCGTGACCGAGATCACCATGGTCAACAACTCGGGACAGGACAAGGACAGCATCTCGTCCCTCAGCGGCGGCGAGAACTTCAGCGCCAGATGGCTCCGGAGTAACTAGGTAGTACCGCGCACGGCCCCGCCCCCGCTGACCGCGGGGCGGGGCCGTTCACATCCCAGGCGGGGCGCATCGCAGGCCTGGCGCGTCAGATCGCGGCGGCACCGCAGGACGTCGCGCCGGCGCAGGAAGAGGCGCTGGCGCACAGGCCCGGGCGGATGGGGACGCCGTTGCTGCGCAGTACGTCGCGCACGTCGAGGATCAGCGGGAACACCTCGTGGTTCCAGTCCTCGCCCTGCTCGTCCCAGGCCCGCTGCTCGGCCTCGACCGCCATCCGGTCCTCGGCGAACACGCCCTCAGTGAAGCGCCGGATGAGCGGCCAGGCCAGGTTGATGGCGCCCGGGACCGGTGGCTTCTCGATCATGAGCAGGCCGTAGACGTGGTTGGTGCGCTGCTCGGCGTCCTCGGGCACGTAGGCGACCCAGAGGGAGAACACGGGGAGTTCGGCGTTCTCGGGCACGAGCTGGAGGGTCTGGTAGGGGTACCCGGTGGTGATGGTGACGACGTCGGGCTTGTTCCCGCCCTTGATGCCGTCGGCGGCGAGCAGGTTGGCGCCGCGGTTGCGCTTCCCGCCGCCGTGGGTGAACAGGTACCTGGCCTCCACCGACTGCGAATCGCTGGTGTAGCCGAGGAGCTTGGGCTGGATCCGGCCGACGATGCCGCGGTGCAGGAACTGGTGGTTCATGTCGAGGAGGTTCTCGTGCATGAACGAGTAGTGGCAGGCGACGGTGCGCGAGAACGTCATCGTCTTGTGCCGGGGCGAGCTGTACTGCGGCAGGTCGGGCAGCGGTGCCGCGTCCGCCTGGGCCGGGTCGCCCGGGAAGACGAACACGAACCCGTAGGCCTCCTTGACCGGGTAGGCGCGCACGCCGCGCGGCGGCCGGCCCGCGCCCTTGGGCAGGTACGGGATCTGCGAGATGCGGCCGTTCCCACGGTAGGCCCAGGCGTGGTAGCAGCAGCGCAGCACGTCGCCTTCCACCACCCCCATGCTCAGCGGGACCTGGCGGTGCGCGCACCGGTCCTCCAGGGCGTAGACCGCGCCGCTCTCGCCGCGGTACAGGGCGATCCGCTGCCCCGCGAACGTGGCCGCGAACGTCTTGCCCTTCCGCACCTTGGCGGCCACCGCGACCGGGTACCAGAAGTCCGGGTTGATCCCGGTGCGCCGCAGGTCGGCCTGGGGCTCGCCGTGGACCCGGGGGCCGGCCGTCTCCCCGCTGACCTCAGCGTTCGCCTCGGTCTCGTCCGCATCATCGTGCACAGGAAGTGTCTCAGTCATACCTTGTCCCCCCTCTGTACGGAGTATTCAACCGTGCAGAGCGACGCAAGGGAACGCTGATACAACGTTCGGGTGGAGCGAAGGATTAGGGGCTGGCGGGGAGGCGGAGCCAGGCGGTGGTATCGGGGGGAAGGTGGCCGCTGGTGCTCGAGAGGCTCAGTGGAATGAGGGGGTTACTGGTGGTGAGGGAGGTACTGGTGGTGAGGGAGGTACTGGTGGTGAGGGAGGTACTGGTGGTGAGGGGGGTTCTGGTGGTGAGGGGGATGCTGGTGAGGAGGAGATCACCGGGGGGGAGGTCTACCGGGGATGGGGAGAGGTTGGCGATGCAGGTGACGGGGCCACGGGTGAAGGCCAGGACGCCGGCGGGGGCGGGGAGCCAGGTCATGGGAGCGTCCGGGGGGAACTCCGCGCGGCGCTGGTGGAGGGCGCGGCGGTAGAGGGTGAGCACGGAATCCGGGTCGGCGGACTCGGCCTCGACGGTCAGGGAGTGCCAGGCCTGGGGCTGCGGGAGCCAGGGCTCCTTGCGGGCAGCGGGCGGGGAGAAGCCGAACGGGGGCTCGGCGCCGGACCAGGGCAGGGGGACGCGGCTGCCGTCGCGGCCGGGGTCGGCGCCGTTGGTACGGTGCCAGATCGGGTCCTGGCGCTTGGCGGCGGGGAGGTCCTCGACCTCCCACAGGCCTAGCTCCTCGCCCTGGTAGAGGTAGACCGAGCCGGGCAGGGCCATGCTGAGCAGGGCGGCGGCGCGCGCCCGGCGGGTTCCCAGGGCCAGGTCGACGGGCTGGCTGTGGTCGCGGCGGTCCAGCGCGAAGGACGTGTCGGCGCGTCCGTACCTGGACACGTGGCGGTCCACGTCGTGGTTGGACAGGACCCAGGTGGCGGGGGCGCCCGCCGCGGCGTGGAAGGCCAGCGTGCCGTCGATGACCTCGCGCAGGCGGGTGGCGTCCCAGGGGCAGCACAGGTACGGGAAGTTGAACACCGTGTGCAGTTCGTCGGGACGCAGGTAACGGGCGAACCGGGTGGCGTCGGGCAGCCATATCTCCCCGATCAGGACCCGGCCGGGGTACTGGTCGGCGACCGTGCGCCAGCCCCGGTAGATGTCGTGCACGTCGTCGCGGTCGGTGTAGGGCGTGGGGTCGTCCGGACCGGTGTCCGGCAGCGCCGGGTCCTTGGTCAGCAGGGCGGCCGAGTCGATCCTGATGCCGTCCACGCCGCGCTCGAACCAGAATCGCAGGATGTCCTCGAACTCGGCCCGGACCTGCGGGTTAGCCCAGTTGAAGTCGGGCTGCTCGGGCGCGAACAGGTGCAGGTACCACTCCCCCGGCGTGCCGTCGGGGGCGGTTGTCCTGGTCCAGGCGGACCCGCCGAAGATCGACTGCCAGTCGTTGGGCGGCAGGTCGCCGTGCTCGCCGCGGCCGGGCCGGAACCAGAACCGGGCACGCGCGGCTGACCCGGGCGGTGCGGCCAGGGCGGACTGGAACCAGCGATGCTGGTCCGAGCAGTGGTTGGGGACGATGTTGATGATCGTCGCGATCCCGTGCCGGTGGCCCTCGGCGATCAGCGCGTCGGCGTCGGCGAGGGTGCCGAAGGCGGGGTCGATGGAGCGGTAATCGGCCACGTCGTAGCCGGCGTCCGACCGCGGGGACGGGTACCACGGGCTGTACCAGATCGCGTCGACGCCGAGCTCGGCCAGATACGGCAGCCGGGCGCGGACGCCGGCCAGGTCGCCGATCCCGTCGCCGTCGCTGTCGGCGAAGCTCTGCACGTAAAGCTCGTAAATCGCAGCGCTCCGCCACCAAAGGTGAGGCCACCCGTTTGACTCAGTCATGGATCCCTTTGCTTCTTAGCCCTTGAGACTGCCTGCGGTCAGGCCGGACAGGATATTGCGCTGGAAGATGAGGAAGAACACCAGCGTGGGCACCGCGGCCATGGCGGACGCGGCGAGCACCAGGTTCTGCTGGGTCGTGCTGGCGGCCTCGAAGATGCCGACGTTCAGGGTCTCCCGGTTCGGGTTGTACCCGTACTCGACCAGCAGCGGCCACAGGAAGTCCTTCCAGACCGCGACCAGGGAGAAGATCGAGACCACGCCGATGATCGGCCGGGAGATCGGCAGCACGACCGAGCGCAGGGTCCGCAGCGGGGACGCGCCGTCGATGGCCGCCGCCTGGAGGAGCTCGGTCGGTATCGAGTCGAAGAACCGTTTGAGCAGGAAGATGTTGAAGGCGTTGGCCACCGAGGGCAGCCAGATCGCCTCCGGCGAGCCGATCAGGTTCAGGTGCAAGAGCGGCAGGTCCGAGACGGTCACGTACTGCGGCACGACGAGCACCGTGGCCGGGATCATCAAGGTCGCCAGCATCAGCGCGAAGATGAGGTTGCCGAGCACCGGCCGCAGCCGGGATAGCGAGTAGGCGGCGGCCACGTCGAAGATCAGCTGGAAGGCCAGCGCCCCGAAGGCGTAGTACAGCGTGTTGACCAGCAGCCGGCCGAGGCCGACGCGGCTCCACGCGGAGGCGTAGGTGCTCGGGTGCACGTGGGCCGGGATGATGGTCGGCGGCACCTGGACCGCTTCGGTGGTGGACTTGAGCCCGTCGGTGAACAGGAAGTACAGCGGCCCGATGAAGATCAGGGTGAAGGCCAGCACCACCAGCGTCAGGACCACCCGGTAGGTGATCCGGTGGCGGTTGACCTGGGCGCTGGATATCAGCGTCCGGGCCTGCGGCTCCGTCATCGTGCCCCCTCCCGTTCACGGGTCAGCCACAGGTAGGCGCCGGAGAAGACGGCCAGGACCAGCATCAGCACCACGCCGAGGGCCGACGCGCTGTTGTAGTTGCTGGCCCCGCTCAGCGCGAACGCGTACTGGTAGATGAGGTTGACCACGGACAGGGTGTTGTTGTTCACCCCGGCGCCGCCGCTGGTCAAGATGAACGCCTCCACGAACATCTGCATGGTGGCCACCACCTGCAGCAGGAGCAGCGTCGACAGGATCAGCCGGGTCTGCGGGATCGTGATATGCCTGATCTTGCGCAGCAGCCCGGCGCCGTCCAGTTCGGCGGCCTCGTAGAGCTCGCCCGGGATGTTCTGCAGCGCGGCCAGGTAGATAAGCGTCGCGCCGCCCATGTTCATCCAGGTGGCCGCGATCACCACCGAGATCATGGCCATGCTGGGGATCCCGGTGCCGGACGACTGGACCCACTGGGACACCGGCAGGTGCAGGTGCCGCAGGATGTCGTTGAACAGGCCGTAGGTCGGGTCGTAGAAGTAGGCGAACAGCAGCAGTGCCGAGGTGGGCGGCAGCATGACCGGCAGGTAGACCAGGCAGCGCAGGTAGCCCTGGGCGTGCCGGAGCTCGTTGAGCAAGATGGCCACGAAGAACGGCACGGCGTAGCCGACGATCAGCGCGAGCACGGTGAACTCGATCGTGTTCTTCCAGGCCGTCCAGAACGTCGGGTCGTGGAAGATGCGCACGTAGTTGGCCCAGCCCGCCCAGCTGGTCACGCCCAGCTTGGTCTTCTGGAAGCTCATCACGATCTCCCGGCAGATCGGGTACCAGGAGAAGAAGGCGAAGCAGAGCACGGCACCGATCAGGAACCCGTGCGCCGAGACGTTGCGCCTGGCCCTGGCGGCGAGCCGGTCCCCGGCGCGCGAACGCGCCGGGGACACTGCTCCCGCCGGGCGGAGCGTGGCCAGCTCAGCCACTGTTGGCCAGGATCTGGTTGACCTGGCCCGTCGCGGTGGCCAGCAGCTGGGTGATGTTGGCGTTCGGGTTGGTCAGCACGGACAGCATGACCGGGTCCAGGGTCTTGTAGACCGCCTGGGCGTCGGCCGGCTCGCCCATCGGCTGCTCGTGGGCGTTGGCGAAGGTGGAGTAGTAAGCCGGGTTGATGGTCGCGCTGGCGTCCTGGAGCTTGGTGTAGGTGGCCGCGGTGGCCCCGGTGAACAGCTGCGGCTCGGGGAAGCCGACCGGGAAGCCGTCCGCCTTCTGCCGGACGAAGTTGAACTGGCCGGTCCCGGGGGTCAGGTACTCGAAGTTCATCCACTTGATGCCGGCCTGGATCTGGGCCGGGGTGTCGTGCTTGGCGAACATGTAGTCGTTGCCGCCGGACAGCGAGCCCGCCGGGCTGCCGGAGGTGCTGGGTATCGGGCCCATGCCGTAGTCGCCGATGCTGCCGCCGTCCTGCGGGACGATCACGTTGTAGATGTCGTCGGGGGCGGCGATGTACATGCCGAGCTTGCCCGCGGCCATCTGCTTCTGCAGGGTGCCCCAGGCGAGCTGCTGGGTCGGGCTCATGCTCTTGTCGACGAAGCGCATCTGGTGCAGCGCCTGCAGCACGGCCTTGCCCTGGTCGGAGTTGAACGCCGCGGCGGTGCCGGCCGAATTGATCATCTGGCCGCCCTCGGCGTCGATCTCCGAGGAGAAGTGCCAGCCGCCGTTGTTGCCCGCGCTGTAGTCGCCGTAACCGTAGATGCCGTGGCCGAGCTTGGTGATCGCCTTGGCGTCGGCCTCGACCTGGGCCCAGGTGGTCGGCGGCTGGTCGGGGTTGAGGCCGGCCTGCTTGAACAGCGCCCGGTTGATGACCAGGCCCTGGGTGTAGTTCACGGTGGGCAGCCCGTACAGCGTCTTGCCCGCGGTCACCGCGGCGATCGCGGTCGGCGCGATGTCCTTGAGCGTGGGGACGGTCTTGCTGTTCACGTAGGGCGTGATGTCGGCGGCCTGGCCCGCGTCCAGGACCTGGTTGCGGTCGGTGAAGTAGGTGTAGAAGAGGTTCGGCTCGTTCCCGGCCCGCAGCATCGCGGTGAACGAGGCGGGGACCTCGCAGGGGTTCTCGAAGACGCTGTTGATGGTGATGTTGGGGTTCTGCTTCTCGAAGATGGCGACGTCCTCGAGCCACTCTTTGTGCTGTACGGGAGAGCTCGCGGGGGGCGCGCAGTCGACGCTGATCGCCACGTGGCCGCCGCTGCTGCCGCTGCTGGCGGCGGGACTGCTCGAGCACGCCGCGGCCGCGAGCCCGAGAGCCGCGAAGACGGCGAACCCGGCTAGCCCGCGACCGGTCCCGTTCCGTCGGTGAAGCCGTCTTATCATCGACTCACCCTTCCTAGGCTGGAAAATATCGATAGCTCAACATACGTACGGGTACATTTGGATGCAATATCTCTACGAAAAACTGCAAAGACACAACTTGGTTACGACGTCAGCCGCCTGCCGGGCGGCCTGCCGACCTGACCTGGGCTTTCGTCATTCTTGCTCCAATACCCGCATTCCTTGCGTATTCCTGCGGAAAGCGAGCGCCGTATCCGACGAAGGCTTACGGCAAGCAACCGGAAATTCCAGCAGAGATTTTCAGCAAGGGAGTGAGTCAGATCACGCAAAAACTTGCAGCTTCGTGTCGTATCTTTGCAACATGACGCGCATACCCACCCGGCGGCTGGCCGACGTGGCCAGGAAGGTCGGGGTCAGCGAGGCCACGGTCAGCCGGGTCCTCAACGGCAAGGCGGGGGTCTCGGACAGCACCCGGGAGGCCGTGCTGACTGCCCTGGACGTGCTCGGCTACGAACGGCCGACCCAGCTGCGGGGCGAGCGGGCCAGGCTGATCGGCCTGGTGCTGCCCGAGCTGCAGAACCCGATCTTCCCGGCCCTGGCCGAGGTGATCGGCGGCGCGCTGGCCCAGCGCGGCTTCACCCCGGTGCTGTGCACCCGGACGGCCGGCGGCCTGTCCGAGGCGGATTACGTCGGCATGCTGCTCGACCAGCACGTGTCCGGGATGGTGTTCTTCGGCGGCCACTGCGCCGAGGTGAACGCCCCGCACGAGCACTACCGGCAGCTGCGTAACCGCGGTGTCCCGGTGGTGCTGCTCAACGCGGCCATCGACGACCTGGCCTTCCCGGGCGTGTCGACCGACGACGTGACCGCCGCCGGCCAGGCCTATGATCACCTGGCCTCGCTCGGCCACCGGCGGATCGGCCTGGTGGTGGGCCCCGAGGACCACGTGCCGTCGCGGCGCAAGCTCGCCGGGTTCACCGAGCGGGCCCTGCTGGCCGCAGGGCCGGCCGGAGGTGCGGCGGGAGACGCCGGAGCGCCGCCGCCGGTCGAGCATTCCCTGTTCTCCCTGGAGGGAGGCCAGGCGGCCACCACGCGGCTGCTGCGGCACGGCGTCACCGGCGTCATCTGCGGCAGCGACGTGCTGGCCCTCGGTGCCATCCGGGCGGTCCGCCGGGCGGGCCTGTCCGTACCGGGCGACGTCTCGGTGGTGGGATACGACGATTCCGCGTTCATGAACTGCACCGATCCGCCGCTGACCACGGTCAGGCAGCCGATCGAGGCGATGGGCAAGGCGGCCGTCGCCCTGCTGGTGAGCCAGATCGAGAACACCGCGGTCTACCCCGAGGAGCTGCTCTTCGAACCCGAGCTCGTCGTCCGCGGCTCGACCGGGCGCGGCCCGGGGGGCTAACAGCTTACTGCGGCCCCAGGTCACGATCTGGCGTCCAGCCGCCCGGCGCGTCACGGGGTTTACCTATCTTTGGTGCGTATTCGGCATTATTGTTGGAGGCGGCGGCGGAGGACGAGCCGTGGCGGCCACGCGGGGGGCCTGACCGCAGCTGGCCTGGATCTGTGGTAAGTCTGAATCCTGCGAACCGGTGCTAGCTGGCGCTACGCATGACAGTTAGGTGGGGGTGACCAGTTTGGCGGCGCTACAGCCCGGCGATCCCCAGCGCATTGGTCCTTACGTGCTGCTCGGGCGGCTGGGCAGCGGCGGGATGGGCCGGGTCTACCTGGCTCGCTCCCCTGGCGGCCGCACGGTGGCGGTGAAGGTCATCCGCGCCAACCTGGCCGAGGACGCCGGCTTCCGGGCCCGCTTCGCGCGCGAGGTCTCGGCCGCGCGCAAGGTGGGTGGCCTGTTCACCGCGGCCGTCGTCGACGCCGACGTCGACGGGCCCGTGCCCTGGCTGGTGACCGCCTACGTGCCCGGCACCTCGCTGTCGGACGCGGTGGAACGGCAGGGCCCGCTGCCCCAGGCCTCGGTGCTCGCGCTGGCCGCGGGGCTGGCCGAGGGACTGATCGCGATCCACGCGGCCGGCGTCATCCACCGCGACCTCAAGCCGTCCAACGTCCTGCTGGCCACCGACGGGCCGCGGATCATCGACTTCGGCATCTCCTCGGCCGCCGAGGCGACCGCGCTGACCGGAACCGGCTTCATGATCGGCTCGCCCGGGTTCATGTCGCCCGAGCAGGCCGAGGGCCTCACCGTCGGCCCGTCCAGCGATATCTTCAGCCTGGCCGGCGTGCTCATCTACGCCGCCCGGGGCGAGGGCCCGTTCGGCAGCGGCGACACCGCCGCGCTGCTCTACCGCGTGGTGCACGGCAAGCCCAACATGGACAGCGTGCCCGACCACCTGCGGCCGCTGATCAAGCGGAGCCTGGCCCGGGACCCCAAGCGCCGCCCCGGCGCGAGCGAGTTCCTCTCCGAGCTTTCCGCCGCGTATCCGTCGGCCGCCGACCTGAGCAACTGGCTGCCCCCGCACATCCTGGACCCGGCCGCGGCCGGGAGCGCCCCGGGCGATAGGAGCCAGCCATCGCCTCTGGCCAGCGCCGGCCAGGGCGGCCCGAGCCAGCCGGGTTACAGCCAGCCTGGTTACAGCCAGCAGAACTATGGCCGGCAGGGCTACAGCCAGCAGGGTTTCGGCCAGCCGAGCCTTTACCAGCAGGGCGCGTCCCAGCAGCAGCCGTCCCCGCAGCAGCCGTCCCAGCCGGGCCTGTATCCGTCGCCGGGCGGCCCCATGGCGGATCCGGTGGCGCCGGCCGCCGCCTCCATGGACGCCGACCAGGCCGCTCCCCCGACCGGGGGCAACGCCACGGCCGAGCCGCCGACCCGGACCACGCTGTCCACGCCGACTCCGCCTCCGGCCACCACTAGCCCCGCCGGCTACTCCCAGGGTTATGCCGACCCGCAGGCCCCGCTGTACCCCGGCCAGCAGTACCCGGAGCCGCAGGGCTACCGGACGGGTCAGGGGGCCTACGGCGACCCGGCCGCGCCCGGCTACGCCGGCCAGCAGGGCGCCTCGTGGTGGGGCGGCCAGCAGCCAGGCGGCCAGCAGCCGGGCGGCCAGCAGCCGGGCGGCCCGGGGATGCCCGCGGCCGAGCAGTGGTACGGGCCGGGCGCGGTGCAGGCGCCCGCGCGCAAGCGGCCGCGGTGGCTGGCCCCGGCCGGGGCGGCCGCCGCCATCTTGGTGATCGTCGTGGTGCTGGTCCTGGCGCTCAGCCCGGGCGGAAAGAAGAACGGAGCCTCAGCGGGCTCGTCGACCTCCGCGTCATCCTCGGCGTCCGCCAGCTCGTCGCACAGCGCCTCCCCCGCGGCCACCCCGACCACCGGCGAGCTGAAGCTCGCCCAGTTCCAGGTGGGCGACTGCCTGACCGGGGCCAACTTGCAGCTGAACACGAACGCGCCGTGGCCCAAGCTGAGCGAGGCCGTACCCTGCAGCCAGGGCCACACGGCCGAGGTGTTCTACGCCAACGAGAACTTCTGGTCCCAGAGCACGCCGCTCCCCAAGGGCAAGGGCATTACCGATGCCGCCCGGGCGGAATGCGACAAGGCCTTCCAGTCCTACGTCGGCATCGAATACTCGAAGTCGATCTACAGCTGGATCGACATCGTGCCCGACGCGAGCAGCTGGCCGAGCGGAGACCGGGCCCTGCACTGCGTGGCCTACTACTCGACCACCGCCCACCAGGCCGGAGTGGTCCAGCACAGCTCGATCAAGGGCACCGCCCAGTAGGGACAGCCCAGTAGGGACAGCCCAGTAGGGCTCGCGGGTCAGGCGGGGCGTGCACCGACGTCGTTCGGCCTCATGGTCTTGATTTTTCGCGGGCCGATGTCGGGGCGCTCGCGGATGCCGAAGACGTCGCGGAGCGCGGTCAGCGCGGCCAGTTCGCCGCAGCGGCCGTGCACGCCCGGGATCGGCGGGGTGGCCGAGGAGCACAGGTAGACGCCGCGGGCCGGCGTCCGGTACGGGTTCCAGCGGGCGACCGGGCGCAGCACGGTCTGGCGCACGGTCTGCGCGCCGACGGCGATGTCGCCGCCGACGTAGTTCGGGTTGCCGGCCTCCTCGTCGGTGGCGGTGCGCACGGCGCGGGCCAAGATGAGGTCGCGGAAGCCGGGGGCGAACCGCTCGATCTGCGCCTCGATCCGGCTGGTCATGTCGACGTCAGAACCGGACGGCACGTGGCAGTAGGCCCACAGCGTCTCGGCGCCGGCCGGGGCGCGGGACGGGTCGGCGACGCCGGGCTGGACCACCAGCACGTACGGGGCGTCGGGGTGCTTGCCCGCGGCCACCTCGGCCTCGGCCGCGGCGATCTGCTCGAACGGGCCGCCTAGGTGCAAGGTGGCGGCCCGGCGGCAGTCCTGGTTGACCCACGGCACCGGGCCGGACAGCGCGAAGTCCACCTTGCAGACGCCGGGGCCGTAACGGAACCGGCGCAGCGCGGCGGCGTACCGGCTGGGTAGCCGGTCGCCGGCCACCTGGAGCAGCGTCTTGGGCGAGACGTCGAGGAGGGTCGCCCTGGCCGGGGGAAGCTCGGCCAGCGAGCCCACCCAGCGGCCGGTCTCGATGGTCCCGCCCATCTCCCGCAGGGCCGTGGCCAGCGCGTCGGTGATCCGGGCGCTGCCGCCCGCCACCACCGGCCAGCCCACCGCGTGCGCCAGCCCGGACAGCATCAGCCCGACACCCGCCGTGGGCGCCGCGGTGAGCGGCATCATGGCGTGGGCCGAGGTGCCCGCCAGGATCGCGCGAGCCTCGTCCGTGTGCCAGCGCCGGGCCACCACGGAGGCGGGCAGGATCGCCCGGCGGCCGAAGTTCGCGGCGGCGAACGGGTGCGCCGGCGGGGTGCGCAGCGGGGCCAGCAGGGCCGGCAGGACCTCGTCCATGTGGCTGGCCAGCGGGCCGAACAGGCGCCGGTAGGCGCGCCCGTCACCGCCGAGACGGCCGGCCGTCTCGGTCACCGAACGGGTCACCACCGCCGCGCGGCCGCCGTCGAGCGGATGCGCGAACTCGACCTCGGGGAAGGCCAGCGTGACCCCGCGCTCGGCCAGCCCGAAGCGCTGGAAGAACGGCGAGGCGACGGCCAGCGGATGAGCCGCCGAGCAGACGTCGTGCCGGAAGCCCGGCAGCGTCAGCTCCTCGGTCCGGCAGCCGCCGCCGATGGTCGGCGCGCCCTCGATGAGGTGCACCGCGATTCCGGCGGCGGCCAGGGTGACGGCGGCGGCGAGCCCGTTGGGCCCGCTGCCGACGACGACCGCGTCAGGACTTGACTGCACCATGCTTAAGGGTACGGCGCAGGCCGGTGACGGGAGCGGCGAGGGTCTGGAGCAGGCTGCGCACCATCGAGTTGTGCCACACGTTCCTGGCGTGCCGCCACTGCCGCCTGGCGTCCACGCAGGTGCTGGTGGCCTCGACCCGGGGCTCGGCGATGCCGAGGCGCTGGCCGAGGGCGGTCAGCGTGGCGGCCCAGAACTTGTCTTCCTTGCGGTGCCCGGCCACGATCATGGAGATCTCGTAGAGCGGGTCGTTGGCCCGCATCAGCACCTGAGCCTGAACCGTGGTGGTGCCGGAAGAACGTTCGGCCGAGAAGGTGATCCAGCCGGCGAACATGTGGCCCTGGGGGGTCATCAGCGTGAACGACTCGGCGTCGGCGTACAGCACGAACACGCCGGTGGAGAGCTTGACGCCGCCGCCGATGGCCAGGTCGAGCAGGGCCACGTCGCCCGGGTTGATGCCGGTCAGGGCGCCGGCGAAGCGATTGCCCTTCGGCCAGAACTCGGGAAAATGCTCGCGCCAGGTGGCGATGGCCTGCTCGGGCGGGACCTGCCCGGCGTCCATCCGGTAGGTCTTCTGCCACATCTTGCCGAAGCCCTGCACCGGACCGGTGAGCCGCCGCCCGGCGACGTTGGTGCCGCGGACGCCGTCGCGCTGGCCGACCTCGAGCCGGTCGACCTTCCTGGCCCAGCTGCCCACGTCTCTGGGAGTCGCTGCTGTCGCCTCGCGGTGGCTCAGGCCGATCTGCTCGGCCGAGGCGACCTTCTCGGGGCCTGCTGTATCCGTCATGATTCCTACCTCACGGCGCCCGCGAGCGCCGATTCCTCGCTGTCGTAGATCGTGATCGCCTCATCGAGCCTGGTCAGCTCGAAGATTTCGCGATAGTGCTCGCTCAGCCCGTAGGCGGCGAGCTGCTGGCGCTGCCGGTTGGCCCGGACCAGCAAGGTCACGAGCATGCCGATGCCCCCGCTGTTCATGTACTCCAGGCCGCCGAAGTTCAGGACCAGCCTGCTCGTCGCGCTGCCGCCGGCGGCCTCGTAGGCCGACATGAGCACGGGCTCGCAGGCCGCGGTGACCTCGCCTCTGATGTCCACGACGGCCGTGGTCTCGCCGACCCGGCGAACGTCCATCGTGATCGCTGGTGCGTTCATTCCTGCTGTCCTCCCCTAGATCCGGTCTTCCGCCGGGCTCAGGCCGCGGGCGGGGTGAGCTGGCTGACGGCGCGGTCGAGATCGGGGAAGAGCTCGATGAAGTCCGAAAGCCGGGTGATGTCGAAAATCTCGCGGTAGTGCGCGGACAGGCCGCTCGCGACGACCTTCCTGCGTTCGGCCCGCGCCCGGGCGAGCACGCTGACGATCAGCGCGATGCCGGTGGAGTTGATGTAGTCCACCGCGGCGAAGTCGAGCACCACGGTGCCCGCGTCGGGGCCTTCGGTGACCGCCCGCTCGTACGCGGCGGTCAGGACGGTGGCAGCCGAGCCGTCGACCTCGCCGGAAAGCTCGATGACGGCGGTTCCGGGGAGCACCCGGGTCGTGGCCTCACATGCGCTCGTCATGTTCCGCACCTCCAGTTCGCATGGTCAGCCGGATGGTGTGCCGCTGGCCGTTCGTCGTTACCTCCATGGCGTCGACCATGTTGCGGATGAGGAACAGGCCCCAGCCGCGCGGGCTCTGGTCGCCGTCGAGTTTCCGGGCGAGATCGGGCTCTTCCTGGCCGCCCTCGTGCACCGGGGCGAGCCCGCCCTGGTCGGTGATCGCGATGATGATCTCGTCGCCGTCCTGGGTCACGTCGACCTCGACCGGGATCTCCGGGCGGTTGCCGTTGCCGTGCTCGATGGCGTTCATGGTGGCCTCGGCGACCGCGGTCTTCAGCCGCTCGAGCTTGCGCCCGTCCAGGTCGAGGTCCTGGATCGCCCCGGCTACCCGCGCCAGCGCGAGACGTTCGTTCCCCGGCTCGCTGGCCAGCGTGAACGTATCGAGCCTGCGCGGGGCTACCTGTGTCATCGCGCGCCTCCCTGCTCCCCCTGATGCTGCTCCCCCTGATGCTGCTCCCCCCGGTGCTGCTCCCCCTGGTGCCATGCCGACGCCGACCGCTGCAGTGATACCAGCGTGATGTCGTCTTCCTGCTCATGCTCGGACCCGGTGAAGTTGCCGAGCTCGGTCAGGCACAAGTCGATGAGGTCCTCCCCCGAGGGGCCCTTGCCGACCAGCGCCGCCACTCGGGGGAAGCCGAACATCTCCCGGTCCGGCGCGTGCGCCTCGGCCAGCCCGTCGCTGTGCAGCAGGGCGCAGTCTCCGGGCTCGAACTGGAAGCTCATCTCCTCGTAGTCCATGCCGGGCATCAGCCCGAGCGGCATGCCGCGCGCCCGCAGCTCCTTGACGCCCGCCTGGGTCCGTACGTAGGGGACGTCGTGGCCGGCGTTGGCGAACACCACCTGGCCGCTGACCGGGTCGAGCACCAGGGCCAGGCAGGTGACGAACATGTGGGCGGGGATGTCCGCGCAGAGCATGTCGTTGACGTGGCCGAGGACCTGACCGGGCGAGACGAGCCGGGGGGCGGCGTCGCGGAGCAGGGCGTGCGTGCTCGCCATGACCAGCGCGGCCGGGATGCCCTTGTCGGTGACGTCGCCGACCACGAACATGACCCGGCCGTCCGGCAGCGGGATGAAGTCGTAGAAGTCGCCGCCGACGGTCCGGGCCGGGCGGTAGAACGCGGCCACGTGCCAGCTGGGCAGGTCGGGCAGCTGCTTGGGGAGGAACTGCTGCTGGATGATCTGCGCGATCTTCAGCTCCTGCTCGATCCGCTCCCGCTGCCTGGCCTCGGCCTGCTGCTGCCGGACGAGCTGGCCGACGCGCATGGCCGGGGCTGCGTAGCCGGCCAGCGAGTTGAGCAGCCGCAGGTCATCGGTGGAGTAGCCGCGTTCGGACCGGCGGGGTCCGAGGCTGAGCAGGCCGACCAGGCTGCCGGAGGAGATCAGCGGTACCACCAGGACGACCCCGGCCTCCCGCAGGGCCTCCAGGGCCGGGGACTGCAGCGCCAGCGTGGTGATGTCCACCGCGCTGGCCGCGCTGAGCAGGAAGCCGACCAGCGGGTCGTTCGAGGCCAGGTCGAGCTCGGGGCCGGCCGCGATCACGCTCGGCGCCCGGGCCGCCGTGGCGGTGGCCGACGGCTGCGTGCGGCGCAGCCAGCCGCGGAGCCGGCCGGGGCCGGGCTGGCGGCCGTTGCGGCTTGGCTCTGCCATAGGCTGCGGCTCGGCTATGCACTCGGGCTCTGGTTCGATCGTCCCGGACCCCCCCGCCTGGACCTCGCGGTCCGCCGCGGCGGTCCCGCTCGTGCTCCCCACCTGCTGCGCCATGTCACTCTCCGGGTCTCGTTGGCGACGCATCACCAGCCTAGGAAGAAGGCGATACGACATCGTTACGGCAGTCAAGCCTTCTGGCGTCTTTTTCACGCAGGTGCGTTACGGTGGCCGTGAGCGTTACGAACTTCGGCCTAAGAAACTGTGATGGCAGCGGATCTCAGCCTCGCCCTGCTCGGGCCGCCGGTCGTCCGGCGGGACGGCGCGCCGGTCACCTTCGACACCAGGAAGGCGACGGCGCTGCTCGCGCTGCTCGCGGTGACCGGCCGCGAGCACACCCGCGAGCAGCTGGCCGACCTGCTCTGGCCCGAGGCGGACAGCGCCAGGGGACGGGCCTCGCTGCGGCGCACGTTGTCGGTAACCGCCGCCGCGATGGGCGACGGGCTCGCCATCAGCCGGGCGGCGGTGGCGCTGGACCCGGCCGCGGTCCGGGTCGACGTGACCGAGTTCAACGCCCTGATCGGCCGCCCGGACGCCGGGTCGCTGGAGCGGGCGGCCGCGCTGTACCGGTCCGACTTCCTGGCCGGGTTCACGTTGCGCGACTGCCCGGAGTTCGAGGAGTGGCAGGCGTCGGTGAGCGAGGAGCTCAGGCAGGCGCTCGCCCGCGGGCTGCAGCGGCTGGTGGCGGCGTGCATCGCGGACGGGGCACTGGAGCGGGCGGCCGGGCACGCCCGGCGCTGGCTGCAGCTCGACCCGCTGCACGAGCCCGCCCACCAGGCGATCATCCGGCTGCACGGCTGGACCGGGCAACGTTCGGCCGCTATGAGGCAGTACCGGTCGCTGGTGCGGGTACTGGACCGGGAGCTGGCCGTGCGGCCGCTGCCGGAGACGACGCAGCTCTATGACGACGTGCGCGCTGGCCGGCTCGGACCGCCTCCCGTGCCGGCGGCGGTCAGCGCGGTCTCTGCCCCTGGGGCGGCCCCGGCTTCGAGGACGGCCCCGGCTTCGGGGACGGCTTCGGCTTCGGGGACGGCTTCGGTCGCCGGACCGGGCGAGGCGGCCGGGGCGTGGCCGCTGGTCGGGCGGACGGCCGAGCTAGCCGCGCTGCGCGCGGCCTGGCGGGCCGCCAGCCGGGGTGGCCGGGTAGTGGCCATCGCCGGCCAGGCCGGCAGCGGCAAGACGCGGCTCATCACCGAGCTGCGCGACGAGGCGGCCGGGACCGGGGCCATCGTGCTGGCGGCGCGCTGCCACGACGGCGAGACCGGGCTCCCGTTCGTGCTGGCCGCCGACTTGCTGCGGACCGCGCTGGCCATCCGGCCCGAGCTGCCGGACATGCTCCCGGCCCAGACGGCCGCGATGGCCGGGCGGCTGGTCCCGGCGCTGGCCACGTCCGACCCGGCCGGGCCGGGCGCCCCGCCGCTGGACAGCCCGATGGCGGTCACCCGGCTGTACGCGGCGATCGCGGATGTCCTGCGGGCCGCCGTCGGCACGGAGGCAGGCGCGCCGAGGGCGGCCGGCGGTCCCGGGCGAGCCGACGGGCGCCCCGGGATCGTGGTGGTGGAGGACGTGCAGTGGGCGGACAGCTCGTCGCTGGGCCTGCTGGCCTACCTGGTGCGCAGGCTGGCCGGCTGGCCGCTGCTGCTCGTGCTGAGCTGGCAGCCCGAGCAGGCCGGGCGGCTGCGGGTCCTGCGCACCGCCCTGGCCGAGGCGGAAGGCCAGTCGACCGGCGAGACCATCGAGCCCGGGCCCCTCGGCCCCGAGGCGATCGGCACGCTGCTCGGCCTGGACGGGATGCCCCGGGTCGACGTGGACCGGCTGCTGGCCGAGACCCGCGGCCTGCCGATGCTGGTCCGCGAGTACGTCGAGGCCTTCCGGGGTGATCCCGGGACGGCGGACTGGTGGCCGCCCGCCAGCGTGCGGGACCTGCTGCGAACCCGGATCCAGGCGGTCAGCGAGCCGGCCAGGCAGATGCTCACCGCGGCCGCCGTGCTCGGCAGCGACAACGACGCGGACCTGCTGCGAGCGGTGAGCGGGCGGGGTGAGGACGAGATCGTCGAGGCGATCGACGAGGCGCTGGACCGGTCCCTGCTGGCCGAGATCGCCCCGCCGTCCCCGCAGCAGGCACCGTCCTACGGCTTTCCCTACGAGGCGCTGCGCCGGACGGCGTACGAATCGGCCACCCTGGCCCGGCGCCGGCTGCTGCACGGACGCGCTGCCGACGTCCTGACCCGCCGCCATGAGCGCGATCCGGCCACCACGCGGGCCGCGACCATCGCCGGGCACCTGCAGCTGGCCGGCCGGGACGGCGAGGCGGCGCAGTGGTGCTGGCGCGCCGCCGGGGTGGCCCGCGAGCTGTACGCGCACGCCGAGGCGCACGCCCACCTGACCAGGGCCCTCGCCCTGGGTTACCCGCAGCTGCCCGGGCGGATCGCGCTGGCCGAGGTGCTGGTCGCGCTCGGCCGGTACCGGGAGGCGCTGGCCGAGCTGGAGACCGCGGCGGCCGTGGCCGCCGACGCCGGGCTCGAGCCTGCCGAGGCCGTACTTACCGAAGCTGTACTTGCCGACTCCGTGCTGACGCAGGCGGGGATCGAGCACAAGCTCGCCGACGTCCACCACCGGCTCGGCGACTGGGACCTGGCCGAGGCGCACCTGGCCGTGGTCACCGAGCTAGTCGAGGGCACCGAGCCTGGCCGGCTCGCCCGGGCCCAGGCGGACCGCGCCGTGGTGGCCTACCGGCGGGGCGCCGCCGGGGAGGCCGCCGAGCTCGGCCGGGCCGCGCTGGCCAGCGCCCAGGCCGCCGCCGATCCCGGCGCCACCGCCCAGGCCCTCAACGTGCTCGGCATGCTGGCCGCGCGGGCGGGCGAGGTGGCCGCGGCCGAACGGTACCTGCGGGACGGCCTGGCCGAGGCCCGGCGGCAGCCGGAACGCGGAGCCACCGTCGCGGCGCTGAACAACCTGGCCCGGCTGCTGGCCGAGACCGGCCGCGGCGCCGAGGCGCTGAGCGTGGCCGCCGAAGCCCTCGAGCTGGGCCGCGAGCTCGGCGACCAGCACCGGGTGGCGGCGCTGCACACCAACATGGCCGATTTGCTGCACGCAGACGGCCAGCGCGACGCGGCGATGATCCACCTCAAGGAGGCGGCCAGGCGGTTCGCCGCGGTCGACGTCGGCGACGCGCCCCGGCCGGAGATCTGGACGCTCGTCGAGTGGTAGTCACAAGCTGACGCTGAGCACCACGGCGATCGTCTGGCCACCCGGGTTCACGGTGAGCTGCCCGTTCAGGGCGACCAGGCTGGTCGAGGTCACGGTGACCGTCACGCTCGCGCCGGCGGCCAGCGTCCCGGAGCCAGGCGAGACGCTCACGCTGCCCGCCAGCGAGGATCCGGGCGTGATCGAGTAGCTGACCGGGCCGCCCCGGGCGGTGAGGGTGAACTTCGCGGTCGCCACGCCCTTGACCGACACCAGGCGCAGCGTGCCGGTCGAGAGCGACAGCGTGCCGGGAGCGGGCGGCGGGGGCGGCGCCGCCGGCGTGGTCGCGGTCCTGGTGGCGGTCGGCGCCGGGGTGCTGCTGACCGCGACCGAGGTCGGAGGGGCCGACGACGGCGAGGCGGCGGCCGTCGACGTGCCGTCGGCCGCCGTGGTGGAAGGCGCGGGTCCGCGACCGCCGGTGCCGGTGCCGTTGCCGTTGGCTGCAGTGCTGCCATTGCCGCCGTTGCTGCCTTGGCTGCCTTGGTTGCCGGTGCTGCCGCCGGAGCGGCTGCCGGACGGGCCGCCGCGGGCTGGCGCGCCGCCGCTCGCGGACGTACCGGGCGTCGATCCGCCCACCGCCTGCGGGGACCCTGGCCCGTGATGCGACCCGGCGATGATCCCGGCCGCGATGGCCGCGGCCACCACGACGGCGGCCGCGCCCGCCGCCACCGCGGCCCGCGGATGGCGCCGCAGGCGGTGCCAGGGCGGGGTCCCGGGCGGGGTGACCGGCTTCGGGAAACCGTTCGGGCCAAACGGGGCGGCGCGGTTCGCCACGGCCATCCGGTGCGACAGCCCCGCCGGAGAACGGTCGGCCAGCACGCGCAGCAACTGCTCACGGAAACCCGGGGAGAGCGCGGCCGGCAGCGCCGCGATCGGCAGGGCCCCGGCGAACAGCGCCGGGGTCAGTTCCCGGCGCTTGCGTTCCCCGCAGATGTCGCAGCCCTCTATGTGCCGGCTGATGCGCTTGCGCATCAGCACGGTCAGGCGCCCGTCCCAGCCGGCCAGCGTGGCATCGAGGGCGGCGCAGGCGTCCCGCCCGGTCCGCGCGACGATCAGCGCGCCGAGCGAGCGCTCCAGCTGACCGCGTGCCCGCGACAGCAGTGCGTGGGCATGGTTGCGGGATACCCCGAGCGCGGCGGCGAGCTCGTCGCCCTCGAGTTCGGAGACCAGGCTCAGCTCGATGACGTCGCGGTCCCCCGCGTTCAGGCCGTCCATCGCGGCCCTGATCAGCTGGCTGAGCTCGGCCCGCTCGGTCGCGGCTCCGATGTCCGCGCTGGTCGCGGGCACGTCCGCGGCCTCCTCGAGCGCGAACAGGGCCTTCCCGGCCCGGAGGCGGCGGAAGCACTCGTTGCGCGCGACCGCGTAGAGCCAGGTTCGCAGCCTGCCCGGGTCGCGCAGGTCCCGAAGCTTGGCCGTGGCCACCAGGAACGTGTCCTGCACGGCGTCGGCGGCGTCGGCGGGCTCGCGCAGCAGGGAACGGCAGTAAGAGTAGAGCGGCGAGGCGTACCGGTCGTACGCTTCAGCCAGCCCGGCCGGGTCACCAGCCACGATGGCGGCGACAACCTCGGGGTCCTCCATGCGGCATACGGTAGTTCGATGCCGCATTCGGGTCACTCGGAACACGACATTCTGAGAGCGGAAATGGGCAACAAGTCGGTATCGGTGGGGCTACTACCTGGTACGACCCGTCTTCGGTAGTCTTGTGTGACCAGAGTGAGCTGAGTTACGCGGCTCATTCTGGATCAGCCAGGACCCCGAGCCTTTTCGTGGGCTGACCGAGCCTTTTCGTGGGCTGGCCGAGCCTGCTGCTGATCATCGCCCTCGGCATTGAATTCATTGGGTGGCGCTGCGGGATTGGCAATCCGCCTCGCGCCGGATGACGAGACGGCCGACTTGCTCGCCGAGGTCATTCTCCGTCCCCCGGGCGGGTTACCCGGTCCGGGCTGGCGGGCTGTGGCTGCGGAGGATCTTGGTCTTGTCCTCGTTCCACGCAGTCGTGGTCCCGTCCGGGTTCACGACCAGGGTCCAGCCGCAGCAATGGCCGGCGACCCGATGAACCGGCACAGGAGCACGCAGTCCTTCAGGCTGGTCTTGCCGCCGTCGGCTTTGTGCCTGGTGTGATGGACTTCGCACGCACTCGCCGGCTGGTCGCAGCGGCCGGCCCACTGGCAGTGCAGGTCGCGGAGCTTGACCGCGTTGCGGATCGACGCCGGGATGGTGTCGCTGTAGCCGATGTCCAGCGGCAGGCTCGGCCCGGAAAGCCGGCCCGTCCTCTCCGCGGCCAGTACCGGCCGCGTCCGCGCCGCTATCCGCCACGCCGCTGCTGTCCGCGGGGCTGCCCCCGGCCCGGTCCTGGCCGTGGCGGAGTTTACCCAGCTCGAGATGGGTTCCATGGTGCTCGGGAATCTCTTGATAGCTGTGTTAATACGGAATCGCGGGCCTGGCGGTCCGGTGCTAGGTCACGGGCTTGATGAGCGGTACGTCCCGCGAGAAGAACCGGAACCCGACTCGGTAGTACAGGCCGCGCGCCCGCGGATGGCCTGGTGCGCCGAGGCAGGCGACCGTCATGTGAGTGGCGCCGGCCTCGCGGGCGAGATGCATGCCACGGAGGAGCATCGCCGCGCCGAGCCCCAGGCGCCGGTAGCCGGGATGTGTCCCGACCGGCTCGAACTCGGCGGTCTTGTTGGCCTCGTCTAGCCACATGATCGCGGACGAGGCCATGGTCCCGTCCGGTGCCTCCACTAGGACGTGGAGGTCGCCGCGATAGGCGGCCGTCTGGCGGACGCCCTCGTAGCTCTCGGCGGTGTAGGTCGATGGGGCCCAGGCGTCCACGTGCGCCTGGACCGCGGCCGCCGGTCCGGCCTCGTCGGCGGTGCGGAACCGGAATCCGCGCGGCAGCACCGGATGCTCCAGGTCGGCGAGGTCCCGCTCGTTGAGCTGCGTCCAGGATCCGGTGTCACCGAGCGAGGCCGGGTCGATCTGGTATCCGTGCGCGGCCCACCGTCCCAGCGCGAACTCGTCGGCGGCCTGCGGTACTACTGTGCGCTCGACTCCGGCGGCCACGGCGTCATACCAGTTGATCACCTCCTCGACCAGGGCGGCGTGGTCGGGGTGGACCTGATAGCTCAGATAGGCATGGGTGACGTCCCGTACCGAACCGTCGCTGAGCCGCGCCTGGTGCGGGAGGTAGGCCCAGCCCCACGCCACTAGTTCGTCGCCGGAAAACCACAGGCGTCGCGGCCAGGCCCCGCCGTCGTGAGCGTGCCCCTTGCCCCAGATCCAGGCCAGTTCCCCGAACGACGCGTCGCTGTTCACCAGGTCCGGGCGGGCGGCGGTGACGCGCTGCGCCAGGCCCTGCATGAGCCGCACGTCCGCCTCGGTCAATAGCTCGAAGTCAGCCATGATGAGTCACTGTGGCCGGCTTCCGCGAAGCCGTCGAACGGTTTTCGCGGCGGCGGGCGTGTCCATGGTGGTTACTCTCGCCCCGCGGGCCGAAGACACCCGGCCCGCGGGGACGCGATGGTGGAATCATTCCCCCATTACCGAGGGCGCGAGGCTCAGCTCGCGAGGGTCTTGTTCGGGTCGTACAGCACCACCGTGCCGGCCACGTGATCGTGCAGCGACTTGCGGTCCTTGCTCGACACGAAGAGCACGAACGACGTGATCTCGGTGATGAGGCTCAGGATGCCGTCCGCGATGCGGCCGACGATCTCGCGCAGCGCCATGTGCCCGAAGCCGGCCACCCGGTTCGTCTCCGGGCGCCAGACCCGCATGCCGAGTACCTGCAGCGCCGGGGTCTGCCCGTTGCCCCAGGCGATGAGCCCCCAGATGATGTAGCCGATGCCGAGCGTCACGATCGCGAGCGGGATGGCCAGGAAGTAGGCGCCGATGCGGCGGCCCACGCTGGCGAGTTCGGTGCCATCCGGCAGCAGCAGGCCAGACGCCTGGTCGACGTACATGCCCTGCGGCACGGCCGCCACCGGGTATTGCCCGTAACCGGGGACCACCGCGGGCGCCGGGGTGAACCCGGGAGCGGACGGCATCTGGCCGTAGGCCTCGCCGGGCTGGCCGTATCCCTGGCCGGGCTGGGGCTGACCGAAGCCCTGGCCGTAATCCTCACCGGATTGCGGCTGACCGTAAGCCTGACCGGGCGGCGGCTGGGTGTACCCCTGGTCAGGTGGCGGTTGAGAGGCTTCCTGGCCCGCTCCCCCGGTATACGGATCGGGAAATGTCACAATAATCTCGCTCTCTCTCAGTACATGCTGCAAGCCGGACTCTACGACACGTTTGCGAATGAGCAGTAGAACCGGACACTAATCGTGCACGAAACCGTTACTAAGCGCACCTGACCAGGCAGGCAGCATGGCGCAGCCTTCCGACGACGATACTGGGACAGGTGAGAGCGATCATGGGTAATCACCCGGCCGTCTCGGCTCATGGTCCGGGAGCCGGGACGACCGACGCATATGTGCACGCTCTTAAGACGGGCGCGGAGTACGTCGAGTTCGATATCCGGCGGACGGCGGACGGAGAACTAGCCGCCTTTCACGACGCGCGCACGCGCCGGGGCGAGGCGCTCGCCGGCATCAGCTACGCCCGGCTGTGCGCGACGGCCGGCTACGAGGTGCCGCGGGTGGCCGACGTCATGGCGCTGATCGCCGGCAAGGCCATCGGCCACCTGGACCTCAAGGACACCGGCGGCGAGGAGCGCGTCGTCGAGATGGCCCTGGACCTCCTCGGCCCGGGTCGTTTCGTGGTCACCACGCTGGAAGACGAATCGGTGGCCGCGGTCAAGGCACGGTTCCCGGAGGTGCCCGCCGCGCTGTCGCTGGGCCGTGACCTGGCCGAGGTGCCGCGGTCGCGGTGGGCGGCGACCCGGTACGGCGAGCTCCGGCCGATGCGGCGGCTGCGGGCCTGCGGGGCCGACTGGGTGGCTAGGCCAGGGGCTCTTAGGCCAGGGGGATTTCGAGGAGCGTGAACGAGCGCGGAGCGAACCTCACGTCGACGTGCTCGCCAGCTACCTCGTGCTTGGTCACGCGCACGCCGACCGCGTCGCTGCCGGTGACCTCGTGCATCGTCATGACCCCGGCGGCCTGCGCGTCGTGCAGCGCGACGCGCGTCTGGTGGCCCCGGCGGGGATCGCGGTTGACCACCGATACCGTGAGCCTGCTGCGGGCCGAGTCCGCGGTGGCGGCCACGTCGAGCAGCTGGAACAGCCCGAGATCGGCCACCCGGTAGGGCTCCCCGGGCCGGTCCTGATGCGCGTGCGTGCCCGAGGACGTGGCGGTGTCGAGCGCGACCGGCAGGCAGGCCGAGGCCATCAGCTGGAACGGGTAGTAGATACCCTGGGTGAGCAGCCCGTCCGGAGCGGCGCCGACGGGCGCCGTCAGGGCCAGGTGAGCCATCCGCAGCGTCCAGGACTGGCGCACGAAGACGTTGAGGTAGGTGGCGGCGGCCAGGGCGCTAGGCAGGGCCTGCCCGGCGCCGGACCTGATGCCCCACTCGTCGCAGGCCACGTAGATCTCCCGGTCGATCTCCTGCACGTAGCGGGCCCGGTCGAGCAGGGCGCCGGCGACGGACAGGGCCCGTTCGGCGTAGTGCGGCGCCAGGACGTGGGACCAGTAGTCGGCCGAGCCGGTGTAGAGGTGGATGCCGTGCAGGTCGACGCAAGAGGCCAGGCCGTCGACGACGTCGCGGTCCCAGTCGTCCAGGCCGGTCCGGCCACAGCTGATCAGCCGCAGGCCGGAGTCCAGCTGCCGCAGTTCCCGGGCCCAGCGGCGGGCCTGCGCGACGTATTCCGCCGCGGTGCGGCGGCCGTCGTGCATCTGGTAGCCCAGGCCCCAGTACCGCACGCCGTAGGTACCGCTGCAGTACTCGACCCAGGCCAGCGCCTCCTCGAGGGTGCCGTGGGCCATGTCGAGGCTGAGCACCGGCTCGGCTTCGCCGCACCAGGGCTTGTCCGGCTGGCTGGTCCAGCGCATGCTGGTCGCGCCGAGATCCCGGACGGCAGCGCGCAGGTCGCCGTCGGCGCAGGGGCCGGCGAAGCAGCCGAAGATCCCCGGGTCAACCAGGCCGATGGGCCGCTCGGTCAGGACGTCGATCCGAGCCAAGTTCTGCTCCTTCCGCCAGAATTGGTCTAGCTACCCATCAGGCCCGGACTAAACGGAGTGGGCTGAACGCATGCGCGTCGCGGTGGTGGCCGAACCGGGCGTCCGCACCGGGTGACGGCGGAGGGGATGGCCGGGGCGGGTACGGAACACGTTCGGCTTAATGGCCTTGGAGCAGGCCGAGCGGGGCGGGACCGGCGAACTCGACGGTCACCACCGTCCCGGCCAGGCTCGCGTACGCGGGCTGGTACGGCGAGCGCTGGGCCCGGAGGAAGGCGAGCATCCGGTGCGCGGTCGCGGCGGGTGCGGTCAGCTCGGCCGTGCGCAGCGGCAGGCCGGGGCTGGCCCCCGGAGCAGCCGCGCCGAACCCGCTGACCTGGACTGGCTGGCTCGCGGCGAGCGCGGCCAAGGTGATCAGCAAGCGCGCGTCGACCCGGCCGGCCTCGAGCGCGGCCCGGGCGTCCGGCGACGCCGACAGCCGCGTGTCGCTGAGCAGCTGCAGGCCGGCGGCCCGGCGGGACCGCACGTCGGCGGCGAGCGCCCGCCGGTAGGCGGCGGACCCGTCGGGCGCGACGATGCGGACCTCGATCCGGTCCGCGCCGGTCCCGAAGCTGGCCATCACCTCCGGCGCGTACACGCCGGCCAGGCGTCCGCCGAACAGGCCGCGCACGGCGGGCGTCCCGAGCACCACGTCGGAGCCGAGCGGGTCGCCGGCGCCCGGGCCGAGCACCAGCAGGTTCCCGGACGGGACGCCGCGCCGGGTCAGCGCCTCGCACATGGCCGGATCGCAGGCGACGATGGCGCCCCCGCTGACCTGACGGGCGACCCAGGCGGCGGCCCGCTCCCTGAGCGCGGTCGCGCTGTTCACTGGCGCGCCGCTGGCCGGAGCGGGCCTCTCGGCGGAGGCCAGGTGCGGGACGGACAGCGCGTGGCCGGCCTCGGCCGCCAGCACCACCGACAAGATCACGAGCGCGCCGGCCCCGGCCAGCCGCAGGCGCCGGGCCGGGCGGGCCGCGGGCGGGCCGGGCTCGGCCTGGCTGCGCCGCACCTGCTCGGCCGTCCACCGGTGCACGTCAAGCTCGCGGCCGGAGACGATGGTGAGCAGGCCCGCCGCCTCGCACTCGGCGATGTGACCCGGACGCGCGGCCAGCGTCGCGATCGCGACCGGACCGGGGAAGGCGGCCGCGCGCACCAGCAGCGACCTGGCCCCGGCGCTGAGCCGGTCGTACAGCGCGCCGAACATCACCTCGCCGGCCGCCGACGCGATCAGCTCGGCGGTGACCTCGGGCAGTTCGGTGGGATCGGTCTCCGGCAGGCCGGAGACGGAAGCCGCCTTGAGCGCGACGCTGATGGCGTCCGCTAGGCGGGCGGCCAGTTCGGGGTAGCGCTCGCCGCGCGCCAGCAGCCGGTCCAGGTATTCCATGGCCAGCGGATGACCGGCGACCAGGCGCCAGACCTGGTCGCGCTCGGCCTCGCTGAGCAGCCGGATCGCGGGCAGCGCGGTGGTGAGCTCGGCGGCGCCCGAGCGGGTCAGCGGTCCCAGGTGCCGGAAGACGAGCCGGATCGGCCCGGCCTGCACCCCCAAGGTGAACGGGTGCCGGCAGGTGATCAGCAGCTTGCCGGTCCAGCTGCCGAGCAGGGCGGCCAGGTCCGGGTCACGGACGGTCAAGCGGCCCGGCTCGCCGGACAGGTTGTCGTCGAAGTTCTCCAAGACGATGAAGTCCGCCTCGGCCGGGCTCGCGGCGAAGGCCGCCGCGGAAACCTCGCCCTTCATGACGGTGATGACCCGGCTGGCCTGCAGCCGCCCGACCCGCGTGGCGATCTGGGCCGCGAGCGTCGACTTGCCGATGCCGCCCATGCCGTGGACGACCAGCCCGCCGCTGCCCGGTCCGCTCAGGTCGGCGGACCACCGGCGGCGTTCGGCCGAACGGATGGACAGCGACGTGCGGGGGTTCTTGGGACGGGGCGGCAGGTCCGACGTCCGGGAGTGGCGAGCGGAGTGCCGGACCCGGACCGGACGCCCGACGGCCGGGGCGATCTCGCCGGATGGCTCCGGGTCGCGGGCCGCCGGTAGCTGGTAGGGCCGGCCGGAATGCCGGGGGGAGGGACCGTCCGGGATTAACTTCACCACTTCCGCACCCCTTGCGTATTCCGGCAGACGGGGCAAGTCGCCACTGCTTTTGTTATATAGCACTCTCAGCGATTGAATCGAAGCTTTCAGTAATTTACTGCAGGTCACGACGTAAGGACATATGTGTCCCAAGGGGACGTCAGGTGTGTCGGAAGGAGAAATTACAGCACGATACGGGGCAGATCGCCGGCTTCGGCGCTGACGGCGGCGGCGACGCTGCCCCCGGTCACCCTGCTCTCGGTCACGGGGGCTGTCTCCGGGTCCGGGTCCAGGCCGACGGCGGCGCGGGCGAACTCGGCGGCGATCGCATGCCACAGGCGCGCGCGGCGCAGCATCGGGTGATCGCCGCCCCGGACCTCGACCGCCGTCACCGTGGTCACCTCGCGGGCGCGCTCGACGAACGCCCAGGTCTCAGCCGGGCTGGTGATGGTGTCGGCGGTGCCGTGCGCGAGCAGCACGCGGCGCCCGGCGAGCTGAGCGGCCGGCTCGCCCAGGGGCAGCCAGGGCGCCAGCCCGGCGACGGCCGTCACCGCCGGGTGCCCGGCCGCCCGGATGGCGGCGCGCGCGCCCATGGAGTGCCCGATCAGCACGACCGGGACGGCACCATAGCCGGTCGCGATGCGGTCGAGCGCTTCGTTCAGGTCCCCGACCGGGGAAGCCCGCGGGCCGTTCCAGCCGCGGACCCGGAACCGCGGTCGCAGCACCACCGCGCCGCTCCCGCGCAGTGCGTGCCGCACCGCCGCCGCGACCGGAATCATCCTGAGCACAGCGGGCTGGAGCGCGTTCGTCGGCTCGGTGCTCGACGACTGGCCGCCGTGCGCGACCACCACCACGCCGGCCACGGTCTCGGTCCGGGTCGTCCCGCGTGGCAACGTTCCGCCGCTCGTCATCTGCCCTCCCGCCGCCGCGGGGGTCAGGGCCCGGCGGACCTGGCCAGGCTAACAGTCATGCGGCACACTGCTGCCGTGGAGGCGTCAGTGAACGAATGGGACCTGGTCCTGCGCGGCGGACGGGTGATCGACCCCGAGTCCGGCCTGGACGCCGTGCGGGACGTGGCGATCGCGGCGGGCCGGATCGCGGCGGTCGAGGCCGTCCTGCCGCCCGGCCCGGCCGACGTGGACGTGACCGGGCAGGTGGTGACGGCCGGGTTCATCGACCTGCACAGCCACGTCAACGACGTGGGCGGCCTGCGGCTGCAGGCGATGGACGGCGTGACCACGGCGCTGGAACTCGAGGCCGGGGTGACGCCGGTGGCCGAGGCCTACCGGCGGGCGGCCGAGCAGGGCCGTCCGGTGAACTACGGTTTCTCGGCTTCCTGGGCGCTGGCCCGGATGGAGACCGTCGCGGGGATACCCGCGCAGGCCAGCCTGGGCGCGTTCATGGCCAGCATCTCCGACCCAGCCTGGCAGCGCGCGGCCGCGCCCGCCCAGCTGACGGCACTGCTCGAGCGGCTTTCGGCCGACCTGGCCGACGGCGCGCTGGGGATCGGCGTCCTGCTCGGGTACGCGCCCGCGGCCAGCCCGCAGGAGTACCTGCGCGTCGCGGGCCTGGCCGCGAGCAGCGGGGTCGCCACCTTCACCCACGCGCGGGACCTGGTCGAGATGGTCCCGGCTACCCTCGCCGACGGCGCCGAGGAGATCGTCCGGGCCGCCGGGCAGACCGGCGCCCACATGCACTACTGCCACGTCAACAGCACCTCGCACCGGCACATCGACCGCGTCCTGACGCTGGTGGCCCGGGCTCAGGCGGCCGGGTCGCGGGTCACGACCGAGGCTTACCCGTACGGCTCCGGCATGACCGGGATCGGCGCCGCGTTCCTGGCCCCCGAACGGCTCGGCGAGCGTGGCCTGTCGCCGTCCTCGCTGACCTACGCGCCGACCGGCGAGCGGGTGGCGAGCGAGGCGCGGCTGCGGGAACTGCGCCGGGACGATCCCGGCGGCCTGGTCATCATCGACCTGCTCGACGAGTCCTCCGCGGCCGACCGGGCGCTGCTGATGCGGTCGCTGACCTTTCCCGGTTCGGTCGTGGCCAGCGACGCCATGCCGCTGACCTGGACCGCTCCCCCGGCTGATCCGCTGGCCTGGCCGCTGCCGCCGACGGCCATCACCCATCCGCGGACGGCCGGGACGTTCGGCCGCGCGCTGCGGCTGCTGACCCGGGAGGCGGCGGACTGGGCGGGGACGCCGGGGGTGGCCGCCTTGCCGCAGGTCCTCGCCAAGTGCAGCCTGGAACCGGCCCGGCTGCTCGAGGCCTGGGTGCCAGCCATGCGCGGGAAGGGACGCCTGCAGGCCGGCCGCGACGCCGACGTCGTGGTGCTCGACCCGGACACGGTCACCGACCGGGCCAGCTATGCCGACAGCACCCGGCCGTCGGCGGGCTTCCGGCACGTGCTGGTCAACGGCGTCTTCGTGGTGCGCGACGGCGGCATCGTGCCGGACGCCCGGCCTGGGCGCCCGGTCCGGGCCGAGCCGCGCTAGGCGGCGTCTCGGGGCGTCTGGCGCGGCCGGCGGCGCGAGGCTCCGGGGCGGGCGTTCGAACGCAGCTAAGCTGTGAAAACAAACACTTCCCACGGTGATCGAAGTTGTGTTCTAATACCTACATGGGTCGGTTCGGAGAAGCAGGAGCGCGGCGCGACCGCCCGTGCTCCCCCGGGCGCGGAGGCCCGCCCGCCTGAGTCCGCACGCCGGCCTTTCGGTCCGGAGTGTCCCCGTTCATGGCAGATGCTGGAGGTGAAGACGATGCTCGATGATTTCGAAAATTTTAGCGATGACAATGATGAATGGCTCAGCGAGCTAGAAATCAGCGACACGGAAATCGAGAACGAGCTGTCCGACTGGCATGCTGCCCAGGCTTCGGAGCTCGCCGAGACCAGCTACGGCCAGGACGGGGTACCGCACCGGGGACGGCCCGGCATGCTGCGCGCTCAGCCTAAGCCGGCGCAGCCCAGGCCGACCCCGGGCCGCCAGGCGCCGGCCCGGCACAACCCGTCGCGGCGGGCACCATCGAGGCCGGCCCCGTACCGGCCGCCCGTACCCCGCCAGGCGCCTCGGCCGGCGATCGACGACGACCTTGACGACGATCTTGACGACTTCACCGCACCCATCCGGACGGGTGGCTGGCCCGACTCCGGGTACCACGAGCCGGCCGGCCAGGACCGGACCCAGGCCATCATCGACCGGGGCCGCCGCAGCGTTAGCCGGGTCCGCAAGCCGCGGTCTCGCAAGATCATGTTCGGCGTGGCGGCCGCCCTCGCCGTGATCACCGCGGCGTCCGTGCTGATCTTCAGGTCCAGCCCGTCCTGGCCGGCCAGCGTGGCCACCGTCCAGAGCGAGATCACCACCGCCTGCCAGAACCCCAACGTGGCCTCGGAGCCCGGCCAGATCAACTTCGCCTGCGCCAAGGCCACCAACCAGATCCTGTGGGTCTTCGCGCTGATGACCAGCGGAAACAACCCGAACTTCACCGACTCGAAGAGCGGCAGGCAGGGGCTGGAGCCGATCTCGGCGACCCAGGGCGGCGAGATCGCCTGGTCGCTGAACATGCACCACCCGTACAACCCGCTGGACCCGGTGGACAGCCTCGAGGTCGCGGCCCGCGCCCTGAACAACATCATCGGCGGGGCCACCCTGACCGCCAGCAACGGCAAGCCGACCGTGCAGCCTGGCCTCGAGGGCAACCCGGCGAACTGCGCGAAGTACACCGGCTCCGCGGCCGTCGTCTCGCACGCGGGCTTCCCGAGCCTGTGCGCCCAGCCGGTGAACACCGCGACCGGGCAGGCGGCGCTGGTAGCCGACGCCTACAAGCAGTGGGTGGTCGGTGCCACGGACGCGCAGGCCTACGACGTCGGCGTGCTGTTCGCGAACGCCAACAACCCGGGCAACGCCCAGGTCCAGGCGATCCTCAAGAGCCTGCCCAGTGCTAGCTAAACCCACCGCGAGCTAAGGGAGCCCGAACGGAACACAGAACCCGCCCGCCAGCCAGCTAGCCAGAACCGGAACGTGGAAGAAGGTGATTTCGTGCATCCCGTCAGGAAGCCGACGTGGCAGCAGGCGACCGCGCTGGTCAGCCTCAGCACATGCGGAGCGATGACCGGATTCGCCTTCGCCCACGGAACGGTCGGCGAGATGACGTCGCCGACGCGCATGCCGGTCAACCTGATGGCGCTCGAGAAGCCGGCCACGCCGGCTGCGTCGTCGGCGAGCGCCCAGCCGTCGCGCGCCATGTCATCCAGCGAGAAGTCGATGCGGGCGGCGGTCGTCAAGGTCGCCAGGTACTACCTCCGGATGGCGCAGACCAAGAGCCCGGCCGAGATGGAAGCGCTCATCTGGGGCCAGGACAGCGTGAACGGCACCGACCACGGCCAGTCGTGCGCGGCCTTCGCCAGCCTCACGCTGGCCCTCGGCGCCCAGGCCACCGGCCAGGCGAGCTGGGTGACCGGGGGCACGACCTACCCGTGGCCGCTGCGCCAGTGGGCCGACGTGCGCGTCGACACCAACCCGGACTCACCGCAGATCACCTCGGTGATGCAGGACGCTCAGGCGCATGACCGCTGGCACCCGCTGGGTGACGGGTACCGGCCGCAGCCGGGCGACTGGGTGCTGTTCGACGGTCACGTGGAGGTGGTGACCAGGTACGCGGGCGGGGTCCTGTCCACGATCGGCGGCGACTCGGGGCCGAACCTTTCCGTCAACGCGCATACTTTCTCCGGTCCGCTGGCCGACCAGGGGGTGACCGGGTTCGTCAACAACGGCGACCTGGCCAGCGCGGCGGGCCCGGCCGGTAGCAGTTCTGGGGGCACCGCGGCCGCCAGCGGGTCAAGCGGCGGCTCGTCGGGCGGAGCGGCGCAGGCCGTGACGGCCGGGATCGTGGAACAGGGGACCCAGGCCGCGACGGCGGGCGCGGGCGACGCGGTGGTTCCGGGCACGGGCACGGCGGTCCTGACGTCGGCCGGAAAGGGTACGGCCGAGATGGTGGGCACAGCGGGCCGCACGGGCAAGGCTGGCACGAGCGGCACAGCCGGCTTGGGGAGCACCGCGGCGGTGCCCGGCCTGACGGCGCAGATGACCGCGGGCGGCGGCACCGGGGCGTCGGCTAAGGGCGGCGCGAGCCAGAGCGGCGCGAGCCAGAGCCGGGCAGCCCAGAGCCGGGCAGCCCAGAGCCGGGCGGCACAGAGCCGGGCAACGCAGAGCGCCGGGTCCCAGGCCCGGGCGAAGGCGGCGAAGGGCCGGACGGGGCAGGGGCGCTCCGCCAGCCGGCCACGAGCCGCCAGTGCGACGCAGGGCGGCGGCGGGGCCGCCATCCCCGGGCTGCAGGCTGGTTCGAACGGTCCCGCCGGCACTGCCAGCCGGGCTAGCACGGCCAGCACGTCCTCCTCACCGGCCAGCTCGTCTTACACCAGGAACAACGCGCCGGCCTCGGCCGCACACGTTCCGGACACCAGCAGCCAGCAGGCTTTCATCAGCGCGGTGGCGCCGGGTGCGATGGCGGCGCAGAGCCGGTACGGGATCCCGGCCTCGGTCACCATCGCCCAGGCCATCGAGGAATCCGGCTGGGGCCAGAGCGCGCTGGCGATCAGGGATCACAACCTGTTCGGCATCAAGGGCGCCGGGCCGGCCGGCAGCGACGCCCTGCCGACGCGTGAATTCGAGAACGGCCAGTGGGTCACGGTGACGGCCCAGTTTCGCGTCTACCACAACGTGGCGGAGAGCATCGCCGACCACGGCGAGCTCCTCGCCACCGGGCCGAGCTACCAGCACGCGATGGCGAACCGTCAGGTCCCGGACGCGTTCGCGACCAACCTGACCGGCGTCTACGCCACCGATCCGCAGTACGGCGCCAGCCTCATCTCGATCATGAAGCTGTACAACCTGTACCAGTACGACACGGCCACGGCGACCGCGGCCCACGCCGCGCCGGCCAGCCACGGATCGGCCAGCCAGGGATCGGCCAGCCAGGGGTCAGGCAGCCAGGGATCAGGCAGCCAGGGATCAGGCAGCCAGGCGGCCATACCGGCCGCGGGTATACCGGCCGGGCCAGCAGCCTCAGCACCTGCCGCCACGCCGGCGGCATCGGCCCCGGCCACGGCCGCTCCCACGCCGGCGCCGTCCGTTTCGGCCCGCTCCGCGCCCGTCGTCCCGGCGGCCGCCGCGTCGTCGTCGGCTGGGCGCGCCAGGGGCGCAACGGCGGGTGGATCGCGGGGCACGGCCAGCGGGTCACGGGGCACGGCGGGCGGATCGCAGGGCACGGCGGGCGGAACGCAGGGCACGGCGACGATCCCCGGGGTAGTCGATGCTTACGCGGCCGGGCCGGGCCATCGGACCCAGGCCCCGGCCGCGGGCGGGGCGCTCGCCGGGGCGGTGCTGGCCGGATCGGGCCTGACCCGGGCCGGGGCGGCGCGGCGGCGCACCGAGCGCCCGGCGGCCCGGGTAGCGCCGCGACGGGCTAGGCCGACGCGGTACGTGCCGCAGCTGCCGCAGGCGGTCACGTCCGCCTTCACCGCCACGGCCCAGGCGCCGCTCATCCGGGCCGAGCCGCTGTACGACGAGGTAGCCGACTACAGCGGCATCCGCTGGGAACTTCTCGCCGCGTGCGACTGGATGCAGTGCCAGGCCCAGCCGCGCTATTCACCGGTCTACGGAGAGAAGCTGGGCACGGTCAACGCGGGCGGGACGGTGTACCGGACGAAGTCCGAGGCCCTGACGCAGTGCGCCGCCAACCTGGTCGACCTCGCGATGGCGGTCTACTGGATCGACATCACCGCCCGGCGTCCGTTGTCCCTCCGCGAGCTGGCCCGGGTCTTCGCGGCGTTCCGCTGGGGCGGCCTGCTCAAGCTGCACGACATCTCCGCTATGGAGTTCCCGTACTCGGTGGAGGGACTGACCGCCCAGCACGTCAAGATGCGCTGGCCGGACATCAAGGACCCGAATGCGCCGGACAAGCCGGGCACGCGGTTCCGCCAGCCGTTCGGCGCCGTGCCGGTGGTGCTGAGCCTCGGCTACCCCGCCATCGCCTAGTTCTCGCGACCAGAAAGGAGGGCCACCATGCTGCGCTTGCTGATTCTCTTCGTAGGGATGCTCACGACGCGCCGTCCCGGCAGGACCGCGGGACCGGTCCGCCCGCCGCTCCGCGATCGCGATCCGCGGGAGCGTGGTGCGCCGGAGCGGGACGCGCGGGTGCGGGACGCGTGGGAGCAGGACGTATGGGAGCGCGGTCCGGAGGAGGAAGAGGCCTGGGAGGACGATCCGTGGGCGGGCGACGCGTGGTACCGGGCGCCGGGCGCTCCCGCGCCGGCTACTAGACGAGCAGGCCCGGCACGGGGGCGCCCTGCTCAGCAGACGAGGCCGCGGCAGGTGATCCGCGGGCAGCTGGTCGGACCCGCGCGACGCCGCCGGAGGGTGCCGCGCAAGGTCACCTGGGGCGCGATCGTGATCCTGGTGGCCCTGATCTTCCGTAAGGTCATCGCCTGGGCGGTACTGGCCGTGCTGTCCGCGGCCCTGCACCTGGTCGGGCTCAACGTGCGGCTGCCGCATGTCACGCTGGGCTGGCCGTGGCAGTCGGTCACGGCCGGGACCACGACGGACATCAGCGTCGGCCCCTGGGTGCTGCAGAAGATCGAAGGCATCTCCCGGCCGGCGCTGGGGACCGAGAACTTCAACTTCACGTTCACCCACAAGGTCTCGAAGAACATCGGCATCTGGCCGTGCTGGTATTCGAGTACCTTCGCCACCACCGGGCACGCCTCCGCCACCGTGGATCTCAACCCAGGGCCGTCGTGGTGGACCCCCGGCACGGGTCACTACCAGCTGCAGATACTGTCGCGCCCGGCGACCGGAGTCCCGGGCCGGGTCAGCGTGGCCATCGTCCTGCCGCAACCCCAGCTGCCGCAATCGGTCCACGACGTCACCGTGGACAACACGATGTCGCATCCGGTCGACACCCAGCACAGCTGGACCTATCCCGGGCTGGGGTGCGGCGCGCTGATACGGCCGCAGTTCTCCGTGTCCGTGCTCTACGCCCAGGCGCAGAACCTGGCGTTCGCGCAAGCCAAAAATGACCCGAAGATCACCGGGCCGCTGATCAAGACGGCCGAGGCACAGGCCACGCAGATCGTCAGGAACAACTTCGTCCAGCCCACTGTGAACGCGCTCGGTTACACCCTGACCGGCTTCACCATTCGGTGGTCGGCCGGGCCGTAAGGGTGAACTCGGAGCGACGGGGAAGCGGCGGGCACGAGCTTACGAGGTTTCGTGGTGGTGCAGCCGCGGCGGCCGGTAGCGGCCGTCGCGGCCACGACAACCTGGGAACGGTTCCCCGGCCAGCGGCGGGGATGCTCGGACGGCAACGTTGCCGTGGTGGTGGGGGTAACGCTGGGAGGTGTACGGCGACTGGCATAAAGACCCCGCCGAGCTGCAGACCATGTTCTTCTACCGCCTGCAGCGGGCGCGCCCGGGCGATGCCTAGGTCGGCCGCGTCGCCGGAAAGGGAGGCTTCCCGGCGACTGAGATCAGACGGCCAGGTCGCTTTCGATCCGCCGGAGGCTGTGGCGGGCGAGGGCGAGGTTGGCCTTCTGCCGGTCGAGGACCAGGTAGAGGAATAGCCCCTGCTCGTCGCGTGAGGTCCTGAGCAGGCGGATCAGGTGGTACTGCTTGGCGAGGGTGATGAGGATGTCCTCGATGCTGTCGTCGAGCCGGAGCGATTCCATGGTCCGCATCTTCGCCCGGATCACCTCGGTGTTACCGGCCGCGGCCACGTCCAGGTCGAGGTACTTGCCGCCGCCGAGAGCGCCGAGGGACATGCCGCTGTCCCAGTCGACGAGACACACGCCCACGGCGCCGTCAATGGTCATTGCTTCCTTGAGGGCTGTCTCAATGTTCATGCGGCTGCCTTTCCAGATTTTGTTTGATTGGCCGTTGTCACGATAGTGTCACTCGGCGAGACCCGTCATGAGATTGCACGTAAACCTATTTACTTAAAGTAGTTAATTGACTACTAATTGTCATTTTGAGGCCCTGAGCTGCCGTTATTCGGCAGCTCACCACGGTCCGGGGATGCGGCCACTATTAAGTAACCGAGGGGTAAGGATGGCCGAGCCCGGCAAATAAGTAAACTCGGCTGACGGGCGGAGATCACATCAAGTGACTGCTGTGGGAACAGTTAACTCTTTCCCGCCGAAAGTAATACTTGGTGCTCATATTGGACATTTCCGCCGCAAGCATTATTTCTGTTGTTCGCGTGAGACACGCGGCCGGGCCGGGGATGTGATCTCAGCTGACCAGAACCGATGTGCTGACCGGGGGGCGGGTCACCGCTGCCGTGGAGAGGCTGGCCGAGCGGCAGGTCTCCGGTGCCCTGGAGATCGAGGGAAACCCCGGCGGGACAATCTACCTGCATAAGGGGCAGATCACGTTCGCGCGGGCGTCGTGGATCCCGGACCTCAGCGCGCGCCTGCCCGCCGCGCTGCCGCCGTCCGCTGCCGCCCCGGACCTGATCGTCGACCCAGACCGCCCGGACCGTGACATCGGCACGGTGCTGGTGCAGCGCAAGTACCTCAGCCGCGACCATCTGCAGGCCATCTTGTGCTCGATCATCGTGGACGCCGCCCTCGTGCTGATGGTGCCGGTCGACCGCGACGCGTTCGTCTCCGACGTGCGGTTTGCGGCGCCCGGCGTGCACTGGGCTGGAGCATTCTCCAGCTTGTGCGTCGATTTCGTCCTCGCCGAGGCGAGCAAGCTGGCCGAGCGGGTGGCGCACCGCAACCTGGCCCGGACCAAGCCGGTCCAGCTCCGCGATCTCGCCGGGCCCTCGGCCGTGCTGACCCGGGAGCAGTGGGCCGTCGCCTGCGCGATCGACGGCACCCGGTCGGTCCAGGATCTGGCCTGGCAGTGCGGTCTCGCGCTCTACGACACGATCGAGCGGGTCGGCGGCCTGGTCCAGGCGGGCGTGTGCGCTCCATGTGCCCCGGCCGAGGCGGCGTGGGCGCCGGCCCCGCGGATCGGGCGGGATGAACCGGGCCCGGCGGCGCTGCCGGTGCTCTCGCCCACCCAGGCGCTCTCGCCGATGCCGGCGCCGCCGCCCGCGCCGGTGCTGTCACCAGAGCCGGTGCTGTCACCAGAGCCTGTGCTGTCACCAGAGCCGGTGCTATCACCAGAGCCGGTGCTATCACCAGAGCCGGTGCTGTCACCGGCGCCGCCGTTGTCGCCTACGCCCGTGTTGTCGCCGACGGCCGTCCTGCCGCCGGCGACGGCTAGCCTGCCGCACCGGTCGCCGGGCGGACAGCGGACGAGCCAGCCGGTGATGAGCGCGCCGGTCTGGGTCGCCGCACCTGAGGCTCCGAGCGACTTCGCGGCCGCCCAGCCCGACCTGCTCCGCCGGGTCCTGGACGGCCTGCGCAAGCTGAGCTAGGGCGTCGCCGGGCGACGCCGCGGCAGTGAACGGGCCGGGCGGGCGGCCTCGGCCGTCGTTACGGGCGCGGCCAAGGCTCCGATCTGGCTGGAATGCGCGGCGATCCGCTCGATGATCTCGCGCGCCCGGTACTGCAGCATCCCGACGTTAAGGCTGCTGGTCCCGATGACGGCCACGATCGCGCTGTCCCCGGCCGCGTAGACGGCCAGGTAGCCGTCGCTGCCACGGGCTACCGCCTCGCGGAAGGTCCCGCACTCGGTGGCCATGGTGGCGCGGCGGGCTACCGCCAGGGTCGCGGCGGCCAGCGCGGCGATCTGGGTGGGCTCGATGTCGGGGATGTCGTGCGCGACCACCAGCCCGTCACTGGTCGCGACCAGGCTGCCGCGCACTCCCGGCACGTGCGTCCTGATCTGTTTGAGCTCCGTCCGGAACCTGGTCCTCGACCGATCGCCTGCTCTTACGCAAGGTCGGCATCAGCCGACACCTCCCGGGGCAACCTCAGCATTGAAGATGGGCACGGTCTCACCTTTCTCGACGGACACGGCCCGGACAAACGACATGGCCGCCAGGCTGGCCCCGGCCGGGACGTGGCCCGTGGGATCGGCTGGATCGCCGGCCACCGTCAGCAACCGCCGGGCCAGCAACCGGTACACCTCGGCGGTAGTACCGAATACGCTGCGGCTCAGGTCCCACGCAAGCTCGCGGGGCGTGGTGCCATGACGGACGCGGATCAGCAATGACCATTGCCAGGCCGATACGCGGATGGCGTCCGGGTGGATATGCGGGTTGCGCGCTAATGCCGTATCGGCGGTGAGGACGGCGGACAGCTGCTTGAGGACCCGCTGGCGCCTGGCCACCTCGGCCAGCAGCGCTTCCACGGAGATGTCCGAGGCCAGGCCGGTGTCGGGAATTCTCGACGGCCGGAATCTGGCGTAGCGCGATTGAACGGAGAGCAATTCGAGCGCGGCGTCGACCGTCGGCTCGGTGGTGGCCAGGATGGCCGTGATCCTGCTCAGCGGCGGCAGGTCCTCGGCTGGCTCAGGATAGGCGTGCGGAGCCGGGCCGGGTGTCCGGTTCGATTCGGCGTACGCGACCTTTCCGTCCCTGAAGTAGACGACCCCGTCACTGGAGCCGGAGAACGGCAGCGTCCCCGTGCTGCGAGCGGCGGCCAGCTTGCGGAACCGCCCGGTCACCTGGTCAGGGTAATCATCCGGCCGCCGCCCCGGCAGGACCGTCGAGGTCAGCTGGCGGGCCCGGGTGAACCGGGGGATCTGGCTCATGCGGCAAAGCTCGCACAGAAGTTCCGGATCTCACGGCGGGCCAGGGCCAGGTTGACCCGGCTGCGATCGAAGATCACGAGCAGCAGGATCTGCGGCTCCGGATCCTCCCGGACCAGGCGCATCATGTAGAGCTGGCGGCGGAACGTCACCATCACGTCCTCGAGGCCGTCGACGGGTAGCTGGCCCGTCAGCAGCGAGAGCACGTTGGCGATGTCAGCCGCCCCGGCCGCGGCCGTGGGCAAGCTGATGTCGTCCTGATCTTTGCGCGAGGCCAGCACCATGCCCGTCGAGGCATCTACCAGGCAGGCGAGCATGAAGCCGTCGATGTCCGACACCGGGTCGAGCAGCGCTTCGGCCTCATCGAGAATCACAGATGCTTTCTCCCTCGCGCTGCAGGCCTCGGGTACGGAGCTATCGTAAGACAAGAATTGGTCAAGCCGGCGGCATAGTGACGAATAACGAGCTAACGACCATTCTGAGCGATTAGTCCCGGACCCGGGCGCGCTCGCCGTACGGTCGAACTGCGCTGCCGACGGCGCGCAGGTCAGAGGCGAGCCGTGAGGCGCCAGACGGTGACGACCGTGGCGTTTGGACCCGATGGTGGCGGTGGGACGGGGCAGCGGCGCCGACGGTAGTGCTGGTGGCGGTGAGCGCGGCGAGGCCGCGTCCGGGCGGCAAGAATACGCGTCCCGGGAGCCCGGTAAACGACTACTCCCGGTAGCGTTAATCAGCGCCATTTCGGTCAGCGGGCGGCACGGATTTGAATTCCCTGCTTATCAGCTCGGGAACCGTAATATTCCGTAAGTACCTGAATGTACATATTTCGGCGTTGTCCATTCGCGTCTTGCCCGGTCTCGGGAAATCACCGCGCCGGTGAGAGCGGAAGCGAGCTTCGAGGTCATGCTGGCGCCGGACCAGGCCGGCGGACGAGGCAGCCCCGGATCCCCCTGCGGGGATCCGGGGCTGCCGGAACAGGACCTGGCTAGCGCACGAACTCAGCTTCCGTGGCGGGCTCGGCTGGGATGGCGGGCCCGGCAGCCGTGGCGGGCCCGGCAGCCGTGGCGGGCTCGGCGGCGATCGCACCGGCAGTGGCGGTTTCGGCGGGCGCGCTGGCCCGGAACCGCGGCAAGAGCAGCGCGGCCGCCGCGGCGACGGCCACCGCCGCGGCGCCGACCCAGACCGCGGGGGCCAGGCCGGAGACGAACGCGGTCCCGCTGGCGTAGCCGCCCCGGGCGGAGAACACCGCGCCGAGCACGGCGATGCCGAACACGCCGCCGAGTTCCCTGATCGCGTTGTTAGCGCCCGAGGCGATTCCCTCCTGGTCCCGCCGCACCGAGCTGAGCACGACGTTAGCGACGGGGGCGAAGAACAGGGACATGCCGACGCCGGAGATGACGAACGCCGGGACCAGGGTCAGGTACGGCACGGTGGGGCTGGTCACCGCGGCCAGCCAGCCGAGGCCGACAGCCTGCAGGCCGAGGCCGGTGACTAGCAGCGGTCGCCCGCCGATGCGATCGGACAAGATGCCCGCGACCGGCGCGATGAACACCGGCATGGCCGTCCAGGGCAGTGTCCGCAGGCCGGCCTGCAGCGGGCTGTAGTGCTGCACGACTTGGAGGAACTGCGCGAGCAGGAAGATCGAGCCGAACATCCCGAAGAACATGAGCAGCGAGGCCGCGTTGGTCACGGCGAAGCCGCGGCTGCGGAACAGGTGCAGCGGCAGCATCGGCTCGCCGGCCCGCAGTTCCCAGGCGACGAACGCCGCCACCAGCAGCGCGCCGATCACCAGCGGCGGCAGCACGGTGAGGCTGGTCCAGCCGTGGTCGTTGCCGCGGACAACGCCGAGCACGATACCGAGCAGGCCGACGCTGGCCAGGACCAGGCCGGGCAGGTCCAGGCGGGTCGATGGCCCGCGGCTCTCGGTAAGCCGGAGCCGTGCCACCGGCAGCAGCGCGAGGCCGATCGGCACGTTCAGCCAGAAGATCCACTGCCAGGAGGCACCCTCCACGACGGCTCCGCCGACCAGCGGGCCGATCGCGATGGCCAGGCCGCCGACCGCTCCCCAGGCGCCCAGGGCCAGGCCGCGCCGCTGCGGGGACACCGACGCGGACAGCAGCGTGAGGGTCAGCGGGATCACGACGGCGGCCCCGACACCCTGCACGGCCCGGGCCGCCACCAGCAGGCCGATGCCGGGGGCGAGCGCGGCGGCCGCCGATCCCGCGGTGAACAGCGCGAGCCCCGCCGTGAACAGGCGGCGTCGGCCGTACCGCTCGCCCAGGGTGGCTCCGGTGAGCAGCAGGACAGCGAACGTGAGGGTGTAGGCGTTGACCGTCCACTGCAGCCCCTCCAGCGAGGCGTGCAGATGGTCCCGGATGGACGGCAGCGCGGTGGTCACCACCAGGTTGTCCAGTGAGGCCATGAACAAGGCGGCCGAGGTCACGGCGAAGGTCCACGCCGTGCGATGCCTGGTCGTCATCTCTGTCTCCTAAGTAGTGATTGATCACTAACTTGCACGGTCAAAAAAAGAGGCTCGCGCGGGCTCGCGAGGCGGGGCTAGTACGTACTCGTCCTTACGGTCCTCGGCCTTGCGGCCTCAGCCTTAAGGGGCTCGGTTTCATGGGCCTCGCCCTTATGGACCTCGCCCTTATGGACCTCGGCCTTATGGGCCTCAGCTCTTCGGGCACCAGCTCGTCCACCTCTCGTCGACGGACGGCAGGTCCATGGCGGCGGCCACGTTCATCAGCATGCCGACCGCGAAGAAGTCCACCACGGTCTGGAAGGGCAGCCCGGTGATCCGCTCGATGAGCTCCCACAGCTTCTTGTAGCCGGCCCGGGTGGCGGCCCGGATCTCGGGGTCGGCGCAGGCGGCGTAGGCCTGCATCTGCATCAGCAGCAGCGTCCGGTCCTCCAGGAGAACCTCGTAGGCGCGCGCCATGGCCTCCAGCGCCGCGTCGCCGGTGCGCTCGCCGGCGGCCTCGGCGAACGCGTCCTGCACCCGGACGAAGCACCGATCCACCAGCGCCAGGAACAGGGCCTTCTTGGTCGGGAAGAGCCGGAACAGGTACGGCTGGCTGATCCCGGCCCGGCGGGCGACATCCTCGGTCGAGGTACCCGCCAGTCCGTGGACGGCGAATTCGGCGACCGCGGCCTCGAGCACCAGCTCGCGCCGCTCGGCCGCGGGCATCCGCTGCCTCACCTGGCCCTGGCTGGTCTCGCGCTGTGCGGTTTCGGTCATGCTCTTAAGGTAGTGATGACTCACTACCCTTGTCAAGAGGTCAGCGGGGGCATTTCAGGAGGGGCGGATGTGGCTCCCATGGACGGGCGGTGCGGGGTGGCTCCGGTTCCGGCCTGGCCGCGCCGGGCCCGTACGCGCTGCCGGGCTGGTGCGGGGGGCCTGGAATGGCCCCTTCCGACCGGGTCGATGAGCATCGACCCGGTTTCAGGCCAATGCCGGTCAGCTTGTAGTTGCTGCCGGGTGCGGGATCCCGGAACCCGGCTCAGGTAACACTGGCACCGCCAGCACCGCGATCTGAGCGCCGCGGGTTCGCCGTGACGTCATGAAACCGGGCTTCGAGTGCGTCCGGACGCGCTGAAGGCCCGGTTTCATGACGTCCGCCGCCCGGGTGACGCTCATGATCAACTCAAGTTAAGCCACATTGAGCTGCTGCCAGTCGATGGAGCATCTACCCGGTTGATTGAGGCGCCAGGAGGCGGCGCGGTACTGGTTGAGGCGGGACGAGGGTGACTGGAGGGGCAGATGGGGACCGAGGGGGCGGGGCCGGGGAGGCGTAGGGGCCGGGGAGGCGTGGGGCTCGGAGGGCGGGAGGGGTCCGGAGGCGGGGGCGGTGGTGGGAGGTGGGTTAGGCGGAGAGGGCGGCGGCGGCGGTTAGGGCGTCTAGGGCGGAGGCCTGGCGGGCGGGGGTGGGGTTGGCGCAGGGGGCGGTCCAGCGCACGCCGAACTGGCCGGCCGAGTTCCGGTGGTTCCAGGCCGAGGCGGCGTTGGCCAGGATGAAGGTGCGGTAGGCCGGCTGGCGGTCCTGCTGCCAGAAGTCGTACAGGTAGCGCACGAAGATGCCCTTGAACTGGGCTTGGTCCTCGTCGCAGGTCCCGGCCGCTTCGCAGGGCTCGGTCAGGATGCCCGCGGTGGTCAGGCCGCCGAGTGCGGCCTTGGCGATCGCCTCGCCCTGGGTCAGGTAGTCGTGGTCGCCGGTGATCTGGAACAGCGCGGTCAGGCCGCCGAGGATCACGCCCTGGTTGTAGGTCCAGGTCGTCTTGTCGTTGTTCTGGCAGGTGGCGGTGAGCCCGTCGTTGATCAGGCCCGCCGGGTTGATCAGGCCGCTCGCGCTGAACCACTGCCAGGCCCGCTGGGCCCAGTTCAGGTAGCTCTGGTCGCCGGGCACGCGCTGGTGCAGCAGGGCGGCCAGGGTGATGAACAGCTCGTTGGTGATGGCGTTCTTGTATTCGCTGCCGGCGTGCCAGCGCAGGCCGCCGCCGCAGGTGCCGTCCCAGGCCGCGGTGTTGCGGTCGAAGATGGACCGGGCCGTGGTCAGGTACCGGTCGTTCCTGGTCATGTCGTAGGCGGCCACCCAGGCCAGCGCCCACCAGGCGTTGTCGTCGTAGTAGGTGTTGACGAAGCCCGCGTGCGTCTTCTGGGCCGCCGTGTAGGTGGTGGCGATGGCGCCCGCGTGGCTCTGGTCGCCGGTCATCTTGATGTACCTGATCACCGCGGTCAGCGCGTTGGCGCTGTTCCACCAGCCGGTCCCCTGCCACTGCCCGGTGGCTGGGGAGTACCACTTCTGGAGCGCGTTGATCCCGGTCTTGGCGCAGGCGTGGAAATCGGGGGTGGCCACCCGGCTCAGCGTAACGCCGGGCACGCTTCCCGGGGACCTAGGCCGACAAGACGCGGCGCAGCCGCCAGGCAACTAGGGCGAGCAGGACGACGGCGAAGGCGGCGAAGGCGGCGAGGACGCCGAGCTGGAGACCGATGGCGGTGACGGAGGATGTACAAGATCACGACGCCGGCCACGGTCACCTCGCCCGCGTCGCGTTCCAGCAAGCCGGTGATCATCGAGATCGTCGTGGTCTTGCCCGCCCCGTTCGGCCCGAGCAGCCCGTAGATCTCGCCCGAGCCGATGTGGAAGCCGACCCCGTCCACCGCGGTGAGCTTGCCGAAGAACCGCCGCAGGCCGCGGCATCGCAAGGACGTCAGGACATCAGGAGGCCGGCGGGCGCGGCGGCGGGATGGCCGCGTCGAGCAGGACGGTCGAGCCGGCCGAGCGGGTGACCGCGTCGGTGGTCCGCTCGCGCAGGCGCTGGAGGGTCTCGCCGTCGCCGCGCGGGATGGTGGCCTCCAGGCGCTGGCTGGCCCGCACCTCGGGCAGGTCCATGACGGTATCGACCAGGTCGGCGCGGCGGCCGGGGGCCAGGTGGCCCGCCGCCGCGCACAGCGAGGTCCGGGCGGTCCCTTCCGGTCCGGCGGCCGTGGTGACCTCTGCGGCGGCGACCGTCCGGTCGCCGTCCCTGATCTCGACGTGCCGTGGCGTGGGCGGGGAAGTCATTCGCGATGCTCCTGGAGATAGCGGATTTGCTGGCCAGCCGCGCTGCTACCACAGGTTGCCTGACTCAGGCCGGTTTGCTTCGGATCCTTACGGCAGATCCCCTACTGCCTTGCCCGGGGGACACGGAGGAGAAACAGGTCCATACCACTTAATCGTTGCGGGCTGGTCGCGGGGGCAGGTGTGGACGGCCGCGCGGTGGGCAGTAGGGGCTCCATGTCATCGGCGCCCCCATCCGCGCTCCGGAACGGTCCGCGCGGGAGCCTCGCCCCGCTCGTCGTGGTCACGACGGCGGCGCTGGTATTCGCGGTGCTGCTCGTGCTGGTGCGGTTGCAGTGGGCCCCGCTGGAATCGGCCGACCACGGCGCCGCGGCCAGGCTGAACAGCCTGGTCGCCGGCCACGCCGCGGCCGTCACCGTGGTCAAGGCGGTCACCTGGCTGGGCAGCAGCGGGGTGCTGTGGACGGTCATCGGGGCCGCGGCCATCCTGCTCGCGTGCCGGCGGCGGTGGCGGCTGGCGATCTACCTGCTGGTGGCGGGCGCGGGCGTACTGGTGCTCGACCCGGTGCTCAAGTCGCTGGTCGGCCGGCTCCGCCCGGTGGTGGCGCACCCGATCGCGTACGGCCAGGGGGACAGCTTCCCCAGCGGGCACTCGCTCGGCTCGATCGTCTGCTACGGCGCCATGTACCTGGTCTTCCTGCCCGTGATGCGCGGCCGGTGGCGGCGCATCTTCACCGCGGGCGTCATCACCCTGATCGCCCTGATCGGGATCAGCCGGACCCTGCTCGGCGTCCACTACGTCTCCGACGTGCTCGGCGGCTGGTCGCTCGGCATCGCCTGGCTGGGCGTGACCGCCTTCGCCTTCGAACTGACCCGCCAGGCGAGCGGGCAGCCGGTGACCGACCCGGTCACCGAGGGCCTCGAACCCGAGGCCCGGGCCGATCTCAAACCGACCGAACCGGAGTCCGCAATGGGTAACGCGCCTGCCAGACGCCCTGCTCGCTACTGGGGCCGTATCGCCGCCGGGGTCCTGGTGGCCTGGGTGCTGATCACCGGCGTCATCGTCGGCATCGGCAAGCTGCTCATGCTCAGCCACAACGGCAACGGCAACGTGCTGGGCGATCACACCATCCCGCACTGGTTCGCCGCCCACCGCACGCCCGGCCTGACCCGCTGGAGCGAGATCTTCAGCACGCTCGGGGCGACCCAGGCCATCCTCATCGTCGGCGTCGTCACCTGCGTGGCCTTCCTCGCCATCACCCGGCACTGGCGGCCGGCCGCGTTCGTGGCGGTGGTGATGTTCGGCGAGCTCGGCGCGTTCCTGGCGACCGCGGCGGTGGTCAAGCGGCCCCGGCCGCAGGTCACCCACCTCGATACGCACCTGCCGACATCGGCCTTCCCCTCCGGGCACGAGGCGGCGACCACCTGCCTGTACGTCGCCATCGCGATCCTGGTCATCGGCCACGCCCGCGGCTGGTGGCGCTACCTGTTCCTGATCCCCGCGATCGTCATGCCGGTCATGGTGGCGCTGTCCCGCCTGTACCGGGGCGAGCACCATCCCACCGACCTCCTGGGCAGCCTGCTGTTCGCCGGGCTGTGGCTGACCGCGGCCACGCTCCTGATCAGGCCGAACGACGACGGCAAGCCCGCGCGGAATGACGGCCGGCCAGCGACGCGGGGTAGCCGTCGGCAAGCGGTAAGCCGCGTTCACGCCTCGGGCGGCTCCGCGTAGAGGGCGGTCGTCCAGATGTGCAGGAGGGTAGCGACCAGGGTGTCCTGGTCGTCGAAGGGCGGCGTGCCGGTCGCGGCGAGGTAGTAGAGGCGCTCGCCGAGCCAGGTGAGCGCGCTGGCCAGGGCGGGGATGTCCTGGCCGGCCAGCCGCTCGCGGGCGCGCGGGTCGGTGCCGATCTGGGCCACGGCGGCGTCGGTGAAGGTCTGCATCTGCTCCGTCCACAGCACCTCCAGGCGCGGGTCGGTGCGCCAGTTCTCCACGATCGCGCGGAGCACGGGCGCGCTGGCCCGCCACAGTCCGGCCCCGGCGGTGATCCCCGTGCGCAGCGCGGCCGCCGGGTCGGCCGGAGCGCCGGGGCCGGCCGGGGCCGCCAGCCAGGGGGCCGCGGCGGCGTGGCCGGCGGCTACCGCCCGCCGGACCAGCTCGGCCAGCACGTCGTGCTTGCTGTCGAAGTAGAAGTAGAAGCTGCCGCGGGAGACCGCCGCCGCGGTCAGGATGTCGCCGACGGCCAGGTCACCGAACGACTTCTCGGCCAGCAACCCGGCGGTGGCGGCCAGGATGGCCTCACGGGTCTCACCGCCCGTCCCGTCGGCCGCGGACCGGCGGCCGTGCGCTCTCGGGGTCGTCGCCATGGCCGGAGCCTACCCACACCGGTGTCTATACATACTGTCTAGACAGTATGTATAGTCTGCGACATGAGCTCACTGACCTGCCACCTCGTCACCCGGGATCCGAACGCGGCCGCCGCCTGGTACACCTCGGTGCTCGGCGCGGCGGAAACCAGCCGGATCACGCTGCCCGGCGGCCAGGTGCTGACCATCGAGCTGCGGTTCGGCGATAGCACGCTGGCCATCTCCGACGAGTTCCCGGACATGGGCGTGGTCTCACCGCTGACGCTCGGCGGCACCTACGGGGCGCTGCACCTAGCCGTCGAGGACGCCGACGCGGTGTGGCAGCGGGCCCTGCGGGCGGGCGCCACCGAGTTCGAGCCGCTGCACGACGCGTTCTGGGGGGAGCGGACGGGACAGTTCATCGACCCGTTCGGGCACCGCTGGGCGGTGGACCAGCACATCAAGGACGTGCCGCACGAGGAGGTCGTGCGGCTGGCGGCGCAGGCGTTCGGCGGCAGCTAGGGCAAAGAGCGGCGGCCGGGGCGGATGGCCGTCCTCGTTCGGGATAAAACGACCGGCGGCGGCTTGCTGTCGGCGGTGGCGGCCAGCGCCGGATCCCACCCGCAGACCAGGCAGGCGTGCCGGAAGGCCGAGCGGGCGAACTCCAGGGCCGTGGCGTGCGGGTCCGCCGCGGCCCGGACGTCGTCCCAGTCCAGGACGTACTCCCCCAGCTGGCCGTCCCAGCGTCCGCCGGGCAGGTCGCCCCGCTCGAAGCCGGGCGGGGCCGGGTGGGCGTACGCGTAGAACGCCGCCTTCGGGTAGCGGGCGTCGCCCGGCCACCAGCCCACCGCGACCTCCTGGGCGTCCATCGCGTTGCGCATGATGAAGCCGGGCGACGGCGGATCGGCCGGCCGACCCGGAGAACAGGTTCACGGCCAGGTCGAGCGAGCCCCACCAGGCGTTGACCGGGGTGGCGCGGCCGCGGTAGGGCGCCCGGTAGGCGGCCAGGACCAGCGCGGCCGCGGTGGCGGCCGTGAAGTAGTCCTCGACCGGGCCGGTGTCGTAGCGGGCGTGCTCCTCGTCGGCGTCCAGCGGCACCTGCCACGGGACCTCCTGGGGCCTCGGATCGATCTCCACCGGGCCGCCGAGATCGGCCACCGCGGCCAGCACGTCCCGGGTGACCGCGCCGACCGGCCGGTGCGGGGTGAGCGGCACGCGGGCGGCGCGGCCGCCGCTGTGCTCGACCACCGTTTCGTGCCGCCGCAGGTCAAGGGCGACGACCAGGGATCCCGAACGATCCGGTGCGGGCAGCGGCAGCGTCTCCCAACCGCGCGCGGTCAGGCGCAGCGCGGCGTGCTGGAGCTGCGGCTCCGGCGGGGCGAGCCGCACCGCGAGCTTGCCCAGGACCTGCGTATGGGCGTGCAGGGTGTCGCACGTCGGCGCCCAGTCGTCGTAGTTAGCCGAAGGCAGCATGGGGCCCAGGCTACGGGAGGGCCCGGGTGAGGAAACCGGCCAGGTGCTCGTTGAAGGCGTCCGGCTGCTCGAGGTTGGGCAGGTGGCCGGCCCCCTCCAGCAGGACGACCTCGGGATCGGGCAGGCAGCCGGCCAGCTCGCGGGTGATCTCCGCGGTGGAATACGAGTCGTGGTCCCCGGTGCAGACCAGGGCCGGGGCGCGCAGCGTCGTCAGGACCGGCTGGTAGTCGGGACGTTCGGCGCGTCCTCGCAGGGCGGCGGCGGCACCCGTCGGGTTGGCGGCCGCCATCATGGCCATGATGGCGGCCTTCAGCTCCGGGGCGGCTTGCGGGCCGAACAGCCGGGCGGCCATCTCCTCGGCTACCGGCCGCATCCCCTGCTCGTCCAGGGTCCGGGCGCTGGCCACGCGGGCGGCCCGTTCCTCCGCAGTGCTCCGCGCCGCGGTGGTGGCGATGAACCCGTACGCCCACCAGCGGTCCGGCTGGGCCGCGGCGAGCTCCATCACGACCAGGCCGCCCATGCTCAGGCCGACCAGCGCCGCGGTGGCGATCCCCTTCCCGTCCAGCAGGTCGCTGACGTCGGCGGCGAGCTGCGCCATCGGCACCGTACCCGGGGTGGCCGGGCTGTCGCCGTAGCCGCGCAGGTCGGGGGCGATGACCCGGAAGCGGTCCGGGAGCACAGCCAGCTGGGGGGCCCACATGGTCCGGTTGAAGGGGTGACCGTGGATCAGGACGACGGCGGGGCCGTCGCCGGTGTCGTCATGGGCGAGGTCCACAGCGGCCATGCTAATCCAGGAAATCGCGGAGCGCGGCGATCACCGGGCCGGGGGCTTCCTCGGGGATGAAGTGGCCGGTGGGCAGCGCCTCGCCGCGGACGTCGGCGGCGTACTCCCGCCACACCTGAAGCGGGGCGTAGCCGCGGCCGACGAAGGCCTGGGCGCCCCACAGCACCAGGACCGGGCACTGGATCCGCTGGCCGGAGGCGAAGGTCTCCTCGTCGTGGACGAGGTCGAGGCTCGCGGCCGAGCGGTAGTCGGCGCACGAGCCCGCGATCGTGGCCGGGTCGCGGAAGCAGCGGATGTAGTCCGCGAGCACGTCCGGGTCGATGCTCGCGCCCTTCCCCAGCAGCGGGCCGACGATGGAGTTGATCCAGAAGCCCGGGTCCGCGCCGATCATGTGCTCGGGGATGCCGTGCCCCAGCGGCAGGAAGAACCAGTGGTAGTAGGCCGTGGCCATCTCCCGGGTGACGTTCTGGTAGACGTGCCGGGTCGGGACGACGTCCAGGACGGCCAGCCGGGTGACGGCGCCGGGGTGATCCAGCGTGAGCCGGTGCGCGACGCGGGCCCCGCGGTCGTGGCCGACCAGCTGGAACTGGCCGAAGCCGAGCTCGCGCATGAGGCCCGCCTGGTCACGGGCCATGGACCGTTTGGCGTACACCTCGCCGGCCGCGTCGGGGGCGGGCTTGCCCGAGTCGCCGTAGCCGCGCAGGTCGGCCAGCACGACCGTGTGGTCTCCGGCGATGGCGGGAGCGACGTGCCGCCACATCAGGTGGTTCTCGGGGTAACCGTGCAGCATCAGCACGGGCGGCCCGGAGCCCGCGACGGCGCAGTTGACCGCGACGCCGTCGACGTCCACGCGGCGGGACTCGAAGCCGGGCAGCCTGGTGGTCACGGAACGCTCCTGCCCTTTCTTTCCAGCAGGAGGACCTGGGAGGTGAGCTGGCCGGAGCTCAGCAGCTGGCCGATGCGGTGGCTCTGCTCGTCGGCCGCCGTCAGCTGCGGCGTGGACCCGAAGCGGCGGTGCAGCTCACGCTCGACGGCGGCGGTGCGATCCTGCCAGCCGGCCGGGGGCTCCGGCATGTCCTGAGAGTCGGCTACGGCGGTGACGTCGAGGTCCGCGCGGTCGAGCAGCGCATGCAGGCCGGCGCTGGTCGGGAAGTGGTTACCCCGCGGCGGATCGTCCAGCTTCTGCGTGACCGCCAGGAAGACGAGCAGGCCGATCCGGCCGCCCGGGCGGAGGACGCGGCGCAGTTCGCGCAGCATGGCCAGCTGAGCGTCCGGGCCGGTGGCGGTGCACAGCACGCCCAGGCACCACGCCGCGCGGACCGCGCCGGACTTGAAGGGCAGCGCCGTCGCGTCGGCCTGGACGACGGGGAAGCCGAACAAAGCGGCGGCGGCGCGGCACGCGTCCGGCTCGGGTTCGGCCAGGACCGGCCGGACGCCGGCCCTGGCGGCCGCGTAGGCCGCGGGGCCGCCGACCCCGGCCCCGACGTCGAGCAGCAGCTCGCCCGGCCGGGGGTTCAGGCCTTCCAGCAGCCAGTCCAGGGCGATCGGCTGCCCGCTCCCCCGGCAGGCGGCCGGGACGTAGTACTCGGGCCCCAGGTCGGCCGCGACCTGGGCGGTCCACGCGGCCACCGTGTCGAACTCGGCTGTCATCGGGTCGCTGGCGTCACTGGTCATAACCGCCTTCTTCCCGGATACGCGCCGCCAATCCGGCCTTGACCTGAGCGGCGAACTCGTAGCCGCGGGCCGACGCCAACCCGGAGATGTTGACCCCGGCGACGCCGGGGATGGCCAGGAGCGCGCGGGCCTCGCGGGCGGCGGCATCGACGCCGGCTGCGACCGGATCGGGATCGTCCAGGACGCGGCGCACGGCGGCGGGATCGAGTTCCAGGCCGGGCAGCCCGCGCAGCACGGCGGCGGACGGCTCGTCGGTGAAGACGGCGACCGCCGCGATGACCGGGATGGTCAGGCCGGCTTCAGCCGCGGCGGCCACGAAGGCGGTCACCGACGCCACCGTGTCGTGGTTGAGCACCGCGGCCGCCGCGCCCGCCCGCTGCTTCTGGGCCAGCCGGAACGGCCGCAAGTGCCGGGGCGGCGCGGCCGGGGTCTCGGGGACGGCGGCGGCGATGCCCACCGACGCGGCCAGCGCGGCCAGCCGCGGCCCGTCGAGGTCGAAGACCTGCGTCACGTCCGGCCGGACGTCGTAGCCCCGCGCGTCACCGGTGACGCACAAGACGGCGTCCACCCCCAGCTGGCGCAGGCCGGTGAGCTCCTGCTCCAGGACGATCCGGTTGCGGTCCCGGCAGGCCAGCGTCATCCACGGCCGCGTCCCGGCGTCCAGCAGGATCGACGCCAGCTGGGTGGGCGGGAAATCGGGCCGGTTCTGGTGCTCCCCGACCAGGACGGCATCGCAGGACGGCGCCAGCTTCGCGGCGACCGTCCGGTGGGCGGTCACGGAAAACGGCTCCGAGCTGAAGTCGGCCAGGATCAGCGGCACCGAGCGCAGCGGCACCGCCGGCACCGGATCGGCCCAGGGCACCGGGGCCGGGAACACGCACGGATGCGGGACGACCTCGCAGCCGCCGTCGGCTTGTACCCCGCCGCACGGCCCCATCACCATGTGCTTCGGGCACGAGCCCGTCACGACGGCGGGGCCGGCCAGGGCCCGGCCATGACGGCCAGGTGCAGGTCGACGAGGGTGTCCTCCAGGTCCGGCAGGGCCCCGGTCCGGTCCGCGTAGACCATGGACCGAACGAGTTCGGCCATCGCCCCGGCCAGCGCCAGATACGCCGTCTCCGGGAGGGCGGGCCACTCCGGGTGCTCCCGGCGGGCCCGCTCGTGCCAGGTCTGATTCAGGCCCGCGAAGATGCGCGGCGCGGCGTCGAGCCGCCGGGCGGCGGCCGCTCCGGCGGCCGGCATGTGCAGGTAGAAGACCCGGGCGAAGGCCGGCTCATCGGCCAGGAACGCGAGGAAACCGCGAATCGCGGCGCGGAGCCGGTCCTCCGCGCTGGCCCCGGCGGGCAGGGCCCGGGCGGCCTGCGCCGCCCGGGCGAGCATGAGCTCGCGGCCCTCGCCGGTCGCGGCCAGAAAGCACTCTTCCTTGTTGCCGAAGTGCTCGTAGAAGGCCTTGCGGGAGACCCGGGCGCCGCGGACGATGACGGCGACGGTGACGGACGGGTAGCCGGCTTCGGACACCGCCGCGATGACCGAGCGCAGCAGCCTTTCCCGCTGCGAGGCGCGGACGTCCCGCGCGGGCAGGTGACTGCGGCCGCGGGGAAGGCCGGGCTGGCCCCGGTGTGTCCGGGCCAGTGTCCCCGCTTGGCCGGGTCTGGCCACTTGCCTGGGTTCGGGCACACGATTACAGTATCCGCTATGACTCTAAAGTACGACCGCGTACTTTAGCTGATGATCGCGGACAGCGCATCAGCGGGCCTGAGCGAACTGGCGGCCGAGTTCCCCGGTTACGACTTCGGCACTCAGCCGACCTGGGACGGCGTCTCGATCATCGCCATCCGCCAGGCCGGTTCGCCCGGCGCGGGCCTGTATGCCGTCATCACCTCCGATGCCGAGGAGATGCGCCTCGCCCTGCTCGAGGGCGAGCGTCGGTGAAGATCGTGGTTGACGACCTGACCGGTCCGCGGATCGCCAGGTTCCTCGAGGAGCACGTCCGGGAGATGCTGGCGACCACGCCTCCGGAGAGCAAGCACGCCCTGGATCTCGACGCGCTGCGCGGTCCCGACGTCACCTTCTGGTCGGTCATGGACGGCGGCGCCGTGGTCGGCTGCGGGGCGCTCAAGCGGCTGGACGCGGGCCACGCCGAGGTGAAGTCGATGCGGACCCTGGCCGCGCGCCAGCGCGGCGGCATCGCGTCCCTGCTGCTCGGGCACATCATCGCCGAGGCCAGCCGGATGGGATTCACCCGGCTCAGCCTGGAGACCGGCTCGGCCGAGTTCTTCGCGCCCGCGCGCAAGCTGTACGAGAAGTTCGGGTTCACCTACTGCGAGCCGTTCGCGGATTACCGGCCCGACCCGCTCAGCGTGTTCCTGACGCGAACGCTCGCGGAGCCGGCTGGTTAGATCGTCGGGTGGTACCTGACAACATTCATGATTTCTTCATGGGCAGCGCCGGCGTCGCGGGCGCGCTGATCGGGCTGCTGTTCGTGGCCATCTCGGTCTCGGCCGGGCGGCTGGCCGGGAACGGGGCCCAGGTGCACCGCATCCGGGCATCGGCGGCGCTGACGGCGTTCACCAACTCGCTGTCGGTGTCGCTGTTCGCCCTGATCCCCGGGCACAAGATCGGGCCGACCTCGGTGGCGGTGGGCGCCGGGGGGATCGCGTTCGTGGCGGCGTCGCTGCTGTCGCTGATCCGGCTGCGCCAGGTGCACTGGGGCACCGTGCGCGACGCATTGTTCCTGGTCGGGCTGGCGGTGACGTTCGTGATCCAGGTGATCCAGGGAACGGACCTGCTCAGCCAGCCGGGCGACGCCGGCCCGGTGGAAACGATCGCGATCTTGGTGATCGTCTGCTTCCTGATCGGGATCTCCCGGGCCTGGGAGCTGATGGGCGGCCCGTCGATCGGCTTCGCGCACGAGGTCGTGGCCATCGCCCGGGGCCGCGGGCCGGAGGAGGCCGAGCCGGCGGAAACAACAGCCGAGCCAGGCAAGACGGGAGAAGGCGAGGCCCCGCGCTAGCTATATTCGGGCCGATCGGGGGGAGGGTGTGCGCCATGATGCTGCAGAAGACCGTCGTCACCGACAAGCCGCTCGCGAGGGTCTTCGACTACCTGAGCGACTTCACCTCGACGACCGAGTGGGATCCCGGCACCGTCACCACGGTGCGGCAACAGGGCGACGGCGGGGTCGGTACCAGCTACCTGAACACCTCGGAGTTCCTGGGGCGCCAGACGGAACTGCGCTACGTGGTGGAGGACCTCGTGCCCGGCGAGCGGATCCGGCTCCGCGGGGAGAACAAGACGGTCGTCTCCATGGACACCATCGCGGTCCGGCCCGCCGGAGCGGGGACCGAGGTGACCTACACCGCCGAGTTCACCTTCAAGGGCGGGGCCCGGTACATCGCCCCGCTGTTCCGGCCCGCCCTGGCCCGGCTCGGCAACCAGGCCGAGGCCGGCCTGCGCCAGGCCCTGGCCCGGCTCTGAGAGCCGGGCCAGCCCGCTAGGCCTTGGGGCGGTACTGGAGGCGGCGGCGGGCCTGTTCGCAGACGCCGTTGCGCTCGTTCGCCGCGGCGACCTGCCGGGCCTCGTCCAGGTCGGCCGGCGTCAGCAGGCCGTTGCCGAGCAGGAAGTCGGCGAGATGACGGGCGTGGCCGCGCTCCTTCCAGATGAAACCCTGGAGCAGCTTCTTGTAGTCCGAGACCGCGCCCTCGCCGCTCAGGTCCAGGGCGATGACCACGTCCATCATCGGCACCGTCTGCGGGGCGGGCCGGCCGCGGATGAACTCCTGGTAGTAGTAGGCCATCGCGAGCCGGGCGGTGGTGTTCCGGTCGAAGTAACCGCGGACCCGGGCCACCGCTTCCTCGCCGGGCACGCCATCCCGCGACACGATCAGCCCGGCCTTGGTGGTCTCGCCGCCCGGCAGGGACGGGTCGGGGGCCGGCCGGGCCGGCAGCTCGAGCCGTAGCCGGACCACCCATTTACCCACGCTCACCAGCCAGGAGCCTTCGGCCAGGGTAACCGGCAGGGCCTCGTAGTGCGCCGGCGCCACCGGCAGGACATGGCGCGCCGCCCGCTGCACGTCCTTGGCGCTGAGCGTGGTGACGTCCGGCGCCGGCCGGTCAGGCACCGGCTCGTCAGGCACCGGCTCGTCAAGTGCCGGCTCGGCCGCGTCCGGGGCCAGGTAGACCCGGTAGGTCGTGTCGCGGCTGAACAGTTCCCAGCGATGGTGGACGTACCGCAGCCCCGCGCAGCGCGGGGCGCGGTGCAGCGTGACGTCTTCGTCGCCGCTGAGCGTGCGCCTGTCCAGCCAGGTGATTTCGTCGGTCGGGCAGGAGATCCACTCACCGCTCGCCGCTGACCAGAGGAAAAGCCGATCTGTCGCCACCCAGTTGCCACTCCCGCACGACAGCGCGCCACCGGCGCGACCATCCTCTCAACCCTGCCCGGAGGATAATTGTCGCACTAACGGGCGTCAGCTGATCTCAACGCGGGAGGACAGCGCGTCGGTCGCGGTGCCCCAGCGGATCACGTCGCCGTTCTCGACCGGCTGCTCGCCCGCCACCGGGGAGCCGTTGAGGGTGAGCCCGTTCCGGCCCCGGTTGGCTATCCACCAGCGGCCGTCGGAGTAGGTGAACCGCGCGTGCTCCCGGGACACGGTGGGCTCGTCGGGGAGCATCAGTTCCACCGACCCGCGCCCGGCGCGAGCGCCGGAGATCCGGGTTTCCGCCACCGAGGAGCCCGTGACCAGGCGCAGCGCCGGAGGCAGAGCCTCGGCCATGATCGTGGTCATGCCGCCGTCAGCCGCCGGGGCCGGCTCGTACAGCCCCGGATCCTGCTCGTACCAGGTGCCGCCGGACCCGGCGTAGGCGGGCGCCGCGTATGCGAACTCGGCCCGCGGCGGGCCGAGCCTGGCGCCGACCGGGTCGCCCTGCCGCAGGCGGTAACGGCCCGGCGGCACCGACTCGCTCGCGGTGACATACACACTGGGCCGGCCTGCCCCGGTGAGGCGGGCCTGGTATGCGGTCACCTGCTCTTCGTAGATTTCCGACACGCTCTCGCTGATGACCCCGAGCTCCATCCGCTCGCACAGGGAGGTGAGGTCCTGCGGGTTCAGCTGCAGCTCGACGAGCCCCGGCGCGAGCAGCGACCCGCTCGGCGTGATCACGAACACGTCGGGCAGGTGGCGCATGGCGACCTTCAGCACGTCTTCGCCGTTACGCCAGGGCCGGGAGGCCACCCGCTGGATCCACGGGTGGTCCCGGGTGATGCCCAGGGCCCGCAGGCCGCCCACGCCCGCGGCGCCAAGCCCGGCGATCACCACGAGCGCGATGGTCGCCGAGACGACCGAACCCGTCAGGGCCGCGAGCACCACCCAGAACGCCGCCACCCCGCCCGCGATCGCCCAGCGCCGGCGGCTTCGCTGCCGCAGCGGAGTGCGCGGCAGCCGGCGCGCGCCTTCCCTTTCCTCACTCATCGCAAGCCCTCGGTCATCGGAGCCTTTCGTCATTCGAGTACCGTCCTCACCAGGCCTCGTCACCGAGAATGCGGCTCGCGTACGCGCGAGTCAACGAATCACGGGCTTCTTCCAGACATCTGGAAGTTGGCGGGGCGAGCGCCGATGGTACGTTTCGGGCGATGCCGAATCGACGAGCCTGGAGGCAGCCGGATGCCACGCCTGGAAGTCCAGATCCCTACGCCCGACGGTGTCAGCCCCGGGACCCTGCACGTCCCGGACGGGGCCGCGGGGCCGTGGCCGGGGGTGCTCATCTTCCCCGACGCGGGCGGGGCGCGCGAGACGATCAGGCAGATGGGCGACCGGCTGGCGGGCCTGGGGTACGTCGCCCTGATCCCGGACATCTACTACCGCGCGGGTGACTGGGCCCCGTTCGACGTCGACACGCTGTTCACCGACCCCGACGAGCGGGCCCGGATGGGCACCCTGGTCGGTGCGCTCAGCAACGACCGGATCATCGCCGACGCCGGCGCGTACGCGCAGTTCCTGCTGGCCCGCCCGGAGGTGAGCGGCGCCGCGATCGGCACCACCGGCTACTGCCTGGGCGGGCGCATGTCGATGGTCGCGGCGGGCGGCCTCGGCGGCACCGTGGCCGCGGCGGCCTCGTTCCACGGCGGCCGGCTGGCGGTCGCGGACGACCCGTCGAGTCCCCACCTGGCGGCCGGCCGGATCACGGCCACGGTCTACGTGGCCGGCGCCCAGGACGACAACTCGTTCACCCCCGAGCAGGCCGACCTGCTGCGCGGCGCGCTGGCGGACGCCGGGGTCGAGCACACGGTGGAGTTCTACCCGGCGCACCACGGGTTCGCGGTACCCGACAACGGCACCTACGACGCCGCGGCGGCGGAACGGCACTGGGACGCCCTCGGCCGGCTGTACGGGTCCCGGCTGGCCGGCGCCTGACCGGGCCGGGCGGCCCGGTCAGGCAGACCGGCCTGGTCGCCTTAGCTGCTGCGGAAGGCGGCCGTGGTGGTGATGAGCATGCCCCGCAGGCTCAGCACGTGGTGTCCCGCCGCCAGGCCCAGCGCGGCCGGGTTGAGCGTGTAGCTGACCGTGCCCTGGTCGCTGGCCGTGAGCGTGGTGACGACCTTGCCGTCGATGGCCAGCTTGACCGGGTGGCGGGGCAGGAAGCCGGAGCCGGACACCGCGGACGTGCCGCCGGCCGGGATGTTCCCGGGCGAGAGCCTGGTGCTGTGCTCGAGCCCGCTGAGCTGCCGGGCGGCCTGATGCCGGGCGATCGCGTCCAGTCCGCTGCGCTGCGCGGCGACCAGGGCGGGGACGAACTTGCTGGCGTCGACGGTGCCCCAGCCGCTGGCGACGTCGAAGCCGCGGCCCGCGGTGAAGCCCTGGACCTTGACCTTGCCGGTCTGCGGGTCGACCACCGAGTTGTTCCCGCTGACCACGTCGGAGATCCCGGCCCGGGACCCGAGCGGGCCGAGTATGCCGTACAGCACCGGGTTGATCGGGCCGAGGTCCCGGCCGTGGTTGAGCTGGGTGGCCAGCGCGAGCACCCCGGCCACCATGGGCGCCGACTCCGAGGTGCCGTCCTGGGAGTCCATGGTGATGTCCGGGACCGAGCGCCAGGCCGAACGGGTGATCCGGGCCACGCCGTTCTGGTAGGACGGACGCGGGTAGACGGCGGAGAATCCGGCGCCCTCGCCGAAGATGCCGCCCACGTGCCAGATCGGGTCGGGGCCGAGCTTGGCCCCGGTGGTCGCGCTGACGTCCGGCACGGTACCGCCGACGGCCGTGACATAGGGATTGTCATCCCAGGTAGCGGTCTGCGGCCCGGGGCTGGTGTTCTCGCACTGGGCGTTGGCGATGGCCAGGTTCTGCACCACGCCGCAGTCGCCGGTCGCGTTCGTCACCGGGATGCCCGCCGCGGCCGCGGACAGCGGACCGGGGTCGTTGGCGTGGATCTGGGCCTGGCCGAAGGGGTACGTGCCCTCGCCGGTGCCGTCGCTGATCGAGATCGCGTTGGCGATGTGGCGGGCGCCGATGTACTCGAGCGCGCGCATCATCTCCGGCGGCGCCACGTTGCTCGCCGCGTCGTCGGTGATCTCGCTGTCGGCCGGGGTGGCCGAGATGACGATCTTGGCGTAGGGCGCGATCAGGTGCACGGTGAGCACGTCGAGTTCGAGTTCGCCCTGCCAGGCGTCGCAGGACCCGTAGCTGCCGAGCGCGACCATGCCGGGCGGGCACTGGGCGGGCAGCGGGCCGGACGGGAAGATGGTCTGGATGACCGGGTCGGGCAGGCCGTAGCGCAGGTCCCTGGTGTGGATGTACGACGCGATGCCGGGGTCGTCCCAGCCCTCGATCACGGCCACGGTGGTGCCGCTGCCGTCGATGCCCTTGAGCCAGAGGTTGCCGATGTTGTAGTCGAAGATGTCCTGCGGGCCGGGGGTGAAGTCCGCGAACGACTTGTAGTTGGCCTTCATGTTCTTCAGCGCGGCCGCGAGCACCTTGACGTGGGCCGGGTTGACCGCGGGTGCCGTGGCTGGCCCGGTGGCTTGCGCCGTGGCGACGAGGGGACCGGTCAGCAGGGCGGCCGCCGCCAGCAGGGGCAGTCCTCTCCTGACAAGACGTTTTGTGGTCAGACGTTTTCCGGTCAGACGCTGCAGGACCACGATGTACCCGCCTCCCGTGAAGAGCACGCATGAGCGACGATCGGCCGCTCTTTTGCAGTCTTACCCGCCGGCGGGTTGCGAACAAGTTCCTTTTTGTTTCCTTCCTATACCTTTATGCCCCGTGTGGACTTTCAACGGTTTGTTGACAACGATGTGTTGAAGGCCTAGCGTGCTGAGCATGGCTCACGCGCACGCTGACGAGGGGCAGCCTGATCAGGGGCAGTCTGATCAGGGGCAGGCGGCGCGGGAGGCGCAGGCCCGGCGGCGGCTCCTCGACGCCGGCGGGGCGGCGCTCCCCCGGGCTCCCTGGCGGGCCGGCCGGCAGCCTCCGGGCGCGGCCGACCTGATCCAGCTCACGGTGTGGCGCAGTCACGACGGCGCTACGGACGACGGCGACCTGCTGGCGGCGCTGGCCCTGCTGCCCGCGGCCCGCGCCGAGGCGGATCAGGTCGAGGCGGCGCTGCTGTTCACGGCACGGGCTCGCGGCCTGTCGTGGGCCCGGATCTCCGGGGCGATCGGGCTCGGGTCACCCCAGGCCGCGCAGCAGCGGTTCGACCGGGTGACCGGCCGCGCGGGGAACCGGGCGACCTGACGTGGCCTACGTGTCCGTCCCTGACGACCTGGCGCTGCACGGCGTCCGGGTCCTGGGCTTCCCCACGGCGGCCCGCATCGCCGGCCGGTACGGCCTCGACGCCGGCCTGGCGCAGGAAACGCTGCTGGACTTCGAGGCCTGCGGCTGGGTCCGCCAGCTGAGCTTCGGCGCTACCACCGGGTGGTCGCTGACCGATGCGGGCCGCGCCGAGAACGAGCGCAGGCTCGCCGCCGAACTCGACCAGGCCGGCGCCCGCGCCACCGTCACCCGGGCCCACCGGGCGTTCGTGCCCCTGAACCATCAGCTCGGCACCGCCTGCACCGACTGGCAGATACGGCCGTCCCGGGCCGATCCCCTGGCCTTCAACGACCATGCCGACTGGCGCTGGGACGAACGCGTGCTGCGGACGCTGGCCTCCCTGGACACGTCCTTCGGCCGGCTGTGCGGTCGGCTGGCCCAGGCGCTGGCACGCTTCGACGGCTACGCCGGCCGCTACTCCGCCGCGCTGGCCCGGGCCCAGGGGGGACAGAACGCCTGGGTCGACGGCCACGACCGGGACTCGTGCCACATCGTCTGGATCCAGTTTCACGAGGATCTCCTGGCCACGCTCGGGGTACCGCGTGGCACTGATACCTGAGCGGTGGACATGAGACGTTCGGTAGCTGCCTTTTGGGGGTGCGGCCGGATCAGGGGCCGCCCAGGCCCAGGTGATGGGGGTCAGACCGTGATGACGAGCTTGCCGCGGACCTGGCCGGCGTGCAGGCGGCGGATGGCCGCAGGTGCCTCGGAGAGCGGGCAGGTGCTGTCGATGACGGGGGTGACCTGCCCGGATTCGGTGAGCTGGCGCAGCCTGTCGAGGTCGGCGGGGCGGGGCCTGCTGACGAACGTGGTCAGCCGCTGGCGGATCAGGGGCGAGAGCACCAGCGCGCGGAGCTGCCGTCCGACCCCCGCCCACCTGGCTCCTTCGCCGCCGGCGATGACGAGCGTCCCGCGGGGCGTGAGTGCCCGCCGCAGCCGGGCCAGCGGGGTGTTCCCGCCGATGTCGAGGATCAGGTCGTAGCGCCCGGCCTGGGTGTAGCCGGCCTGGGTGTAGTCGATGACGTGATCGGCGCCGAGGGCGCGGACCAGGTCGGTCTTGGCGGTGCCGCAGACGCCCGTGACCTCGGCCCCGAAGACCTTGGCCAGCTGGACGGCGTAGCTGCCGACGCCACCGGAGGCACCGATGACCAGGACCTTCTGTCCTTTCTGGATGCGGCCGGCGTCGCGCAGGCCCTGCAGGGCGGTGAGCCCGGAGACCGCGATGGCGGCGGCCTGGGCGAAGCTCAGCGCGGCCGGCTTGCGGGCCAGCCTGTCCTCCCGCGCGGCGGCGTACTCGGCGAACGAGCCGCGGGCGATGCCGAACACCTCATCGCCGGTGGTGAACCTCGTTACCCCCGGGCCGGTCGCGACGACCGTGCCGGCCACGTCGAGGCCCGGCACGCGGCTACGGGGACCGCGGAACCCGAAGCCCAGGCGCATCAGGTACGGCTGGCCCGCCATCAGGTGCCAGGTGCCGCGGTCCACCCCGGCGGCCTGGACCTGGACGAGGACTTCGCCCGCGGCGAGGACGGGCCTGGAGAGCTGCTCCAGCTGCAGTACCCGCTCCGGCGCGGTGCCGTACCGGTCTTGGACGATCGCTCGCATCGTGTCCTGGGTGGCTGCCGGAGCCGGTGGTGCTGTTTTCATGCCGCTCTCCCTCTGATGCTTTAAACTTACACTGTAAGTACAGTAAGCTTACGCTGTAAGTAATGTCAATGGCCGAGGAGGAAAACCGGTGGCCCGGACGGGGCAGGCCGCCGCCAGACGGGCGGCGCTGAGCCGCGACCTGGTGCTGCGGGCCGCGGTCACGCTGGCCGACGAGGGCGGCATCGGGGCACTGAGCATGCGCAAGCTCGGCCAGGTACTCGGGGTCGAGGCGATGTCGCTGTACAACCACGTGGCCGACAAGGGCGACCTGCTCGACGGGATGGTCGACATCGTGTTCGCCGAGATCGGCCTGCCGTCCGCTAGCCACGGCTGGAAACCAGCCATGCGCCAGCGGGCGATCTCCGTGCGCGAGGCCCTAGGCCGCCACCGCTGGGCGATCGGCCTGATGGAATCGCGGCGCTCCCCCGGCCCGGCCACGCTCCGGCACCACGACGCCGTGCTCGGCTGCCTGCGCGAAGCCGGTTTCTCGGTCGCGCTGACCGCCCACGCCTACTCCCTGCTCGACAGCTACATCTACGGGTTCGCGCTGCAGGAAGCCAGCCTGCCGTTCGGCACCGAGGAAGAGACGGCGCAGGTCACGCAGGAAATCGCGGTGACGATGCCGGCTGGTGAGTACCCGCATCTGGCCGAGATGGCCGCCCGGCACATCTTGCGGCCTGGCTATCAGTACGGCAGCGAGTTCGAAACCGGGCTCGACCTCATCCTGGACGCGCTCGAGCGAGCGGCCGACGGCTAGCCTCGACGCTCCTGGAATGCCGTGGCGTTGTTGTCGTGATGGCGCTGTTGTTGTGATGGCGCTCACGGGCCACTGACGTACCAGTAGACGAACGCCTCTTCCGAAGTCTCGCACGACCATGTTTTCTCTGATTGAGCAATAGTATCTTTTTTCTGATGGCGGCTATTAGCTGGCTATTTATGATCTCGTTCGCTATTATGTTCTAAAGCTTAGATTCTTGCCGAACGGGTGGTGTTCATGCCTTCAGGACCGGTTCCTGCGGACGCTGGGCGGGGCGTGCCCCGGCCTGGTGCGCAGCGTGAGCCGGACTTCTGGGAGCCGGTGATCACCCGCCCGGATCCGATGACCTTCGAGGAGTGGCTGGCGGCGGACCTGGGCGAGGATGAGCCGCCGCCGGACGGGGACGGGTACCTGGATCCGGAGGGTTCGGAGCTGCCCTGGGATGAGGACCTGGCCGCGATCACGGCCGGGACCGGCCGGATCGCGGCGGAGCGGGCCGCGGACGCGGCGTGGCTGGCGCGGCCGGGGACCGCGGAGCTGGCCGGGGCGGTGCTCGCGGACGAGGCGCGTCGGCGGGGGCCGCGCGGGCCGGGGCTGCCGGGGTCGGCGGAGCGGGTTCCGGGGGTGTCGTCCGGTCCGGCGGGCGGGTTCGGCGCCGGGGAGGGCCTGGATACCGCGCCGGGGTCGGCGGCCCTGCACGGGTTCATCGAGAAGGCCGTGGACAGCGGGCGGCTGGGTGAGGCTTCCGATGAGGAGGTGATCGGGCTGATCTGCGCGGCGGACCGGGCCGAGGCCGCCGCGAGTCCGGGACGGCGTGCTGCGCCACGCCAAAGCCGTCATCATCGCGCGGCGGGATGCCGGAGGCGTACCTGGACTCGGCGGGCCGAGGTGAGTGGGCGCTGGCCGAGACCGCGGGTGGCCGCGAGCGCTGCCTGGCGGGACCTGGAGTCAAGCTCCCCGGGCGCGTCCGGGGGGCCGGGAAGACCGCGCTCCTGGACCCGGCCGAGGCCCGGCTGGCCGAGGAGCAGGTCCTGGATCAGGCACCGGGGCTGAGCCCCGGCAAGCTGCGAACGCGATCGCCCTGGCCGTGGCGGCGATCGCCCCGGCCAAGGCGCGCAAGCGCCGGGAGCACGGCGCGAAGAACGCCCGGGTGGAGCGGTGGCGGGAGCATTCGGGGAACGCGGGGCTGGCGGTCCGGGAAGCGGCCCCGGCGCGGGTGCTGGCCGCGGACCAGCGGATCACCTGGTGGGCCCGCCAGCTCCAGGCCGCCGGCGTGGAGGGCGGCACGGACGTGCTGCGTGCCCGCGCCGCCATCGACCTGCTCCTGGACCAGGACTCCCGCCCCGCCGCGGTCCGCGGCACCGCCCCGGCCGGTACCGGCGCGGATCACCCGGCCGGCCCGTACCGGGCCCCGGGCTCGGGTCCGGGACGGGGCCCGGGATCGGGTATCCCGGCCGGGTTCGCGGGCCGGAACCACCTCACCGTCCCGCTGGTCACCCTGCTCGGCCTGGCCGACCGGCCCGGGGAGATCCCCGGCCTGGGCCCGGTGGACCCGTGGCTGGCCCGCGACCTCGCCACTGCCAGCGCGGCGAACCCGAAGACGTCGTGGTGCCTGACCGTCACCGACAGCCGCGGCCGGGCCGAGGGGCACGCCTGCGCCCGGCCCGAACCCCGCCAGCAAGCCCGGTCACCGGACGCGGCCGGGAACCAGCCCGGCCGCCCGCCGCCCAGCCAGCCCGGTACTACAGCAACCGGGTTCACCTTCACCCCGCTCGGCCCCGGGCCGCCCGGCGGCTACGGAACCTGGCGGTTCACCACCGGCATCCCCGGCCAGCGGGCCTGGATCCTGACCATCGACCCGATCCCGGGCGGCGACTGCGACCACCGCTACCAGGCCCCCGGCCACGACCCCGGGACCAAGCTGCGGCACCTGACCCAGATCAGGCACGCCACGTGCACCGCCCCGATGTGCGAGCGCCCGTCGGGACGGGCGGACTTCGAGCACAACATCCCGTACGAGCAGGGCGGCCGGACGTGCCTGTGCAACACGGACCCGAAGTGCCGGCACGACCATCAGCTCAAGCAAGACCCCCGCTGGAAAGCCGAACAGCACCCCGACGGCACCATGACATGGACCACACCGTCCGGACGGCAGTACACCACCGGACCCACCGAATACCCCATTTAGCGGGCGGGGCGGACCGAGCGAGTGGCGATCAGGTACAGGTCCTGGGTTGGCCCGGTCAGGCGGCGGCCGGCGGGCCAGACGGCGCGCAGGGCGCGGTGCAGGTCTAGGCCCCGGACCAGCACCGCCCGCAAGATGCCGGCCGTCAGCTCGCCCGCCACGGCCAGGGAGCTGAGGACGGCGGGGCCGGCGCCGGCGGCGACCGCGGACTTGATCGCGGTGGTGGAGGACAGCTCGGCCAGCGGCGGAACCGAAGTCAGCCGGGCCTGGTCCAGGAGGGCCTGCTCGAAGAAGCGCCGGGTACCGGAGGCCGCTTCCCTGGTCACCAGCGCGGTGCCGGCCAGTTCGGCGGCGGTGATGCCGCTGCGCCGTCGCGCCCAGGGGTGCGCGGGTGCGACCACCACGGTCAGCTCGTCCCGGCCGACGACCTCGGCGCGCAGGCCGTCCGGCAGGTCGGGGCCCTCTACGAAACCGAGGCCGGCGTGGCCGGACAGGACCGCGTCGGCTACGTCGGCGGAGTTGACCGCGGTCAGCGCGACGGCAGTGCCGGCGTCTACGGAACGCAGCGCGGTCAGCCAGGCGGGCAGCAGGTACTCGGCGACGGTCAGGCTGGCGGCGACCCGCAGCCGGGATTCCTGTTCCCGGCGCAGCGCCGTGACGCCCGCGTCCAGGGCGGTGGCCGCGTCGACGGCCGCTTGCGCCCAGCCCGCCACCAGCGCGCCCGCTGGGGTCAGCCGGGAGCCGCGCGGCGAGCGCTCGATCAGGGCCAGGCGCAGCTGGCCTTCGAGATGGCGCATCCGGGCACTGGCGGCCGGCTGCGACATGCCGTGCTCGGCGGCCGCCTGACCGAGGCTGCCCAGCCGGGCGACAGAAAGCAGCAGGTCGAACGGGATGAGATCCGACACGGGCGGCGGCAGAGTCATAAGAACAGGTTATGACGCGCGGGTTCGCCGGCCTCGCCGTGGGACGGCTGGCCTGTCACAATTACGCCTGTAGGGGGCGAACCCGGGAGGACGTACTTGGGGGCCGGAACTGGACCGCGGGCATCGTTCGGCTGGTCGGACGACTCCATCGGGCTGACCATCGACGTGGACCAGGCGGGGGCTGCCTGGATCGCCCGCCTCGAGGCGGGGGCGGCGGGCGCGGGGGCGGCGGGCGCGGGGGCGGCGGGCGCGGGGGCGAGCGGGAAAGCCGAAGGCGGGCTGCCGCTGGTTGATGTGGTGGTCGCGGGAGAGGGGCGGGGCTGGTCGGGGCGGCGGTACTGCGAGTCCGCCGCCGGGCGGCGGCTGCGTTACCAAGGACATGCCGAACGTGCGCTCGCGGTGCCGGGGCATGCGGTGACCGGCATCGGGCCGGCCGACGGGCTAGATGGCTGGCACGAACTCCGCGTCGACCTCGCCGATCCGGAGACCGGCCTGGCGGCCGAGGTCTTCTACCGGATCCTGGCGGGTCAGGGGACGCTGCGGTCGTGGGTGCGGCTGTCGAACCGGGGCGCGGAGCCGGTGACGGTGCAGTCGGTGACCTCGTTCTTGTGCGGCGGCCTGGGCGAGGTCGACGACCTCGACGTCTGGTGGGCCGACAACGACTGGCTCGCGGAGGGGCGCTGGCAGCGCCGGGCCCTGCGGGAGGTCCTGCCTGACCTCAGCGGACCCGGCCCCAGCAGACCCGGCTACAGGGCTGTCCCGCGGGGGCGCTTTGGCCGGACCAGCTTGGGCACCTGGTCCTCGGGGACGTACCTGCCGATGGGGGCGCTGGTCAGCCGCCGTACGGGTCAGGCCTGGAGCTGGCAGGTCGAGCACAGCGGCGCCTGGCACTGGCAGGTGGGAGAACATGCGCGCGGCCGGCCGGGAACCGCCGCCTACGTCGCGCTGCTCGGGCCGGCCGATCTCGAGCACCACTGGCACGCCACGCTGGCGCCGGGCGGCACGTTCAGCACCGTTCCGGTGGCCGTCACCGTCAGCGACCGCGGGCTGGAGGACGCGTTCGGCCGCCTGACCGCTTACCGGCGGGCCATCCGGCGGCCGCACCCGGACCACAATCGCCTGCCGGTGATCTTCAACGACTACATGAACACCGTGATGGGCGATCCCACCACCGAGCGTCTGCTGCCGCTGATCGCCGCGGCGGCCGAGACGGGCGCCGAGTACTTCTGCATCGACGCCGGCTGGTACGCGGAACTCGGCGACGGCTGGTGGGACACCGTGGGCGCGTGGCGGCCCTCGGTCAGCCGGTTTCCCGGCGGCCTGGCCAGCGTGCTCGACCGGATCCGGGCCCTGGGCATGGTGCCCGGGCTGTGGCTGGAACCCGAGGTGATCGGCGTGCGCAGCCCGCTCGCACGCCGGCTGCCGGACGGCGCGTTCTTCACCCGGCACGGGCGGCGGGTGGCCGAGCAAGGCCGCTACCACCTGGACCTGCGTCATCCCGCCGCCGTGGCGCACCTGGACCAGACGGTCGATTTCCTGGCCGGCGACCTGGGCATCGGCTACCTCAAGTGCGACTACAACATCAACCCGGGCCCGGGAACCGACGCCGGCGGCCTGGCCGCCGGGGCCGGCCTGCTGGCCCACAACCGCGCCTACCTGGACTGGCTGGACGGCGTGCTCGACCGGCACCCGGACCTGGTGATCGAGAACTGCTCGTCGGGCGGCATGCGCACCGACTACGCCCTGCTGGCCCGGACGCAGCTCCAGTCCACCAGCGACCAGCAGGATCACCTCCGCTACCCGCCCATCGCGGCGGCGGCTCCGGCCGCCATCGCGCCCGAGCAGGCCGCGGTCTGGGCGTACCCGCAGCCCGGCTTCAGCCCGGACGAGATCGTGTTCACGATGGCCAGCGCGATGCTCGGCCGCGTGCACCTGTCGGGCCACCTGGACCGGATGACCCCCGGCCAGCGCGCGCTCGTCGCGGACGCGATCCGGGTGTACAGGGAAATCCGCCCGGCGATCGCCCGGTCGGTCCCGTTCTGGCCGCTGGGGCTGCCGGGATGGGATGACGACTGGATCGCCCTAGGCCTAAGAACGCCTGAGGTGAGCTACCTGACCGTGTGGCGACGGGGCCCTGGGACGGAAGCAGGTGACAGCAACGCGGGCGACCAGGTGGCGCTACGCGTGCCCGAGCTTGGCCGCCTACCCGTGACAGCCCGGATCTTGTTCCGGGGGACCGGGGATGCCGACGCGAGCTGGGATCCGGGGTCTGGCGTTGTCATCGTGCGTCTCCCCCGCTATCCGTCCGCCTGTGTGCTCAGGCTTTCAGCCCCGTGATGAGGTGCTGGACGGACGCGACCGCGAACTGCGGGCTGAGCGTCTCGTGGCCGAGCAGGAGCCGGTAGTACACCGGCGCGAACAGCAGGTCGAGCGTGATCTCGACGTCGAGGTCGGCCCGGAACTCGCCGGCCGCGATGCCCTGGGCGAGGAGGTCGGCGGCCACGGCGCGGCGGGGTCGCAGCCACTGATCGCGGATGGCGCCCGCGATCTCGGCCTGGGACTGGGCGTCGGCGATGAGCGAGCGCATGAGCGGGCCGGCCGGGGTCTGGGTGAACAGGCGCACGGCCGCCACCACGAGTTCTTCCAGCGACTCGGCCGCCGGGGCGTCCTCGGGCAGCGACCACGAGGCGGCCGCGCTGCGCATGAAGCCCTCCAGCGCCACCGCCCCGCGCGAGGGCCAGTACTTGTAGAGGGTCCGCTTGCTGACGCCGGCCCGCGCGGCGATGGCCTCCATGGTGGCCGCGGCGAGGCCGCCCTCGAGCATGAGCTCCCCGGCCGCCGTCAGCACCGCGTCCCGGACCTGATCGGTGTGCCGGGCGGGCATACGGGGAGGGTAACCATGGTTCGAAGTAAACGCAACGTTTACTAGCTACGGGAGCCCGGATGACTGAGACGCGCACCTCCGTCCCTCGCGGCGAGGTCGCTGGCGCCAGCGGGCCGCTCCATGGCCGCGGCCTGCGGCTGGTGATGCTGGTGCTGGCCTTCGCCTGCGGCGCGAGCGTCGCCAACCTGTACTACGCGCAGCCGCTGCTGGGGCTGATCCGGCAGACGTTCGGCGTATCGCCGGGGACGGCCTCGCTGGTCGTGACGGTCACCCAGGTCGGCTACGCGCTGGGGCTGGCCCTGCTGCTGCCGCTCGGGGACCTGCTGGAGAACCGCAGGCTCTCGTCCCGGACGCTGCTGGTGACCGCGGTCGCGCTGGCCGTGGCGGCCGCGGCGCCGGGCTTCGGCGTCTTCCTCGTCGCCCTCGCCCTGGTGGGCGTGACCTCCGTGGTCGCCCAGGTGCTCATACCGCTGGCCGCCCACCTCGCCCCGGAGGAGAGCCGGGGCAAGTACGTGGGGCAGGTCACCGGCGGCCTGCTGCTCGGCATCATGCTGGCCCGGTCGGTGGCCAGCCTGGCCGCCGCCGCGTGGGGCTGGCGCAGCATCTACGCCATCTCGGCCGGGGTCATGCTGGTGACGGCGCTGGCGCTGGCCCGCCTGCTGCCCCGGCGACAGCCGGGGCATACCGCGAGCTATGCGGCGCTGGTGGCGTCCTCGGCGGTGCTGGCGCGGGACGAGCCCCTGCTCGTGCGGCGCGCGCTGTCGCAGGCCCTGATGTTCGGCGCGTTCACCGCGTACTGGACCGCCATCGCCTTCGAGCTGACCGGCCAGCACCACCTCACCCAGGCCGGCATCGCGGTCTTCGCGCTGGTCGGCGCGGGCGGCGCCGTCGCCGCGCCGGTGGCCGGGCGGCTGGCCGACCGCGGCTTGGGGGTGCCCATTCGCGGGCTGGCCATCGCCCTGGGCGTGGCCGCGTTGCTGCTGGCCGCGACCGAGGCCGCCAGCCTCGTCCTGCTCGCGCTGTCCGCGGTCCTGCTCGACTTCGCGGTCCAGGGCGGCCACGTGATGAACATGCGGGACATCTACGCGCTGCGCCCCGATGCCCGCGCCCGGATGAACTCGGTCTACATGACCACGATCTTCGCCGGGGGCGCGGCGGCGTCCGCCGCGGCCGGCCCCGTCAGCCAGCACTGGGGCTGGCCGGGCGTGGCCGTGTTCGCGGCGATCCTGGTGGCCGCGGCCGGGCTGGTCTACGCCGGCGAGCAGTTGTTCTGGCGGCAGCCTCAGCCGGAGAAGGCAGCGTTAGCCGGAGAAAGCCGGCTGCGCGGCGGCCACGCTTACGGTGTGAGCGGAGCCATGGTCTCGACCGTGCCCTCGCGGCGGGCTCGTTCGGCCGCGAACACGGCGAGATGGCTGGCCAGGGAATCGCGCGGGCCGGACAGGATCAGGTCGCGGTTCCCGGTGGCGACGGCGGCGGTGAACGCGTCCATCAGGCCGCTGTCCCCGCCGCCGTGGCCCTCGGCCGCGGAAAATGCACTCGGCATCGCGCCCGCCGCGGCCGCGTCGACCTGGTACTCGGCCCGGGTCAGGAAGTCGTAGACGCGGATGGTCCGGCCGTCGCCGCTCAGCTCGCCGCGGGTGCCGAACAACTGGGTGTTCCGGTCATGTGGCGGGTGAACGCGGTCATGGTGAACGTGGCCGTGGTGGCGCCGGGATACTCCAGCGACACGACCTGATGGTCAACGACGTCGTTGTCGCAGGCGTAGACGCACCGGCCGTACGGGCCGTCGCGCAGCGCCTCCTCGAGCGCGCCGGGGGTGAAGTCATCGACGAGGACGTTCAGCGGCCAGCCGTGCTGGCCCCGCTCCAGCAGCCCGCCGTAGAGCCGCGGCGCCGAGTAGGCACAGCTCGCCTCGACCGGGCAGGCCAGGCAGCGGTCCGCCGCGCCGGCCGGGCGGTGGGCCGGGGTGAAGTGGGTCAGGCTGCCGAAGCTCGAGACCCGGTGCGGCGCCCGGCCCAGGATGTACGCCAGCCAGTCCAGGTCGTGGCAGGACTTGGCCATCAGCATCGTGTTGGCCAGGTCGGCGCGCCGCCAGTTGCCGCGGACGAAGGAGTGGGCCTGGTGCCAGAACCCCACCGGCTCCAGGTGCTGGACGCTCATGATCTCGCCGAGCTGCCCGGAGTCCACGATCTCCTTAACCGCGCGCGTGTACGGCGTGTACCGCATCACGTGGCCGACGGCCAGCATGACCCCGGCCCGCTCGACCGCCGCCACGATCCGCCGGCACCCCGCTTCGTCCGGGGCCATCGGCTTTTCGAGCAGGATGTGATAGCCCGCCGCGGCGAACGCCTCGGCCGGGTCCTCGTGCATCCGGTCCTGCGTGCAGATCAGCACCGCGTCGGCGAAGCGGGGCCGGGCGGCCAGTTCCTCCCAGCCGGCGACGGCGTTCTCCGGCGCGATGCCGTGCTCGGCGGCGAACCGGGCGCGGCGGACCGCACGGGGCTCGGCGACGGCGACGACGCGCGCCCGGTCGGGGTGACTCAGCGCCCAGCGGGCGTAGGCGGCGCCGCGGTTGCCCGCGCCGGCGACGACGATAGAGACCGGTGCCATGTTAGTGATCTTCCCCGTCGGCGCGGCGTGGTACCGGTCGCGAGGGCGTGGAAATAAGGTCGTTCGGGATAATCGTTTTTCAAAATTCGATGGCGTCGCCGATGCGGTGCACCCGCAGCGCATTGGTCCGGCCGGGCGTGCCCGGCGGGCTGCCCGCCACCAGCACCACGAGGTCGCCGGGCGCGCACCGCCCGATGTCGCGCAGGGCCGCCTCGACCTGGCGGACCATGTCGTCGGTGTGCGCCACGGCGGGCACCAGGAACGTCTCGGCGCCCCAGGTCAGCGCCAGCTGGCTGCGGGTCGCGGCCTCGGTGGTGAAGGCCAGCAGCGGGATGGGCGACCGGTACCGGGCCAGCCGCCGGGCGGTCTCCCCGGTCATGGTGAACGCCACCAGCGCCAGGGCGCCCACCGCCGCCCCGACCTCGCCCGCCGCCTGGGCGATGGCGGACCCGATGGTCTCCGGCACCTCGATGGCTGCTCGGGGGGCCTGCGGGGCGAACGGCCATTCCTGTTCGGCCGCCACGATGATGCGGGCCATGGTGGCTACGGCGCCGGCCGGGTAGGCGCCGACGCTGGTCTCGGCCGAGAGCATGAGCGCGTCGGCGCCGTCGAGCACGGCGTTGGCCACGTCGGAGGCCTCGGCCCGGGTCGGCCGGGGCGCGCTGATCATCGACTCGAGCATCTGGGTGGCCACGATGACGGGCTTGGCGGCCTGGCGGGCCAGCCTGATCGCGCGCTTCTGCACCAGCGGCACCTGTTCCAGCGGGTACTCCACGCCCAGGTCCCCCCGGGCGACCATGATCCCGTCGAACGCGGCCACGATCTCCTCGAGCGCCGCCACCGCCTGGGGTTTTTCGATCTTCGCGATGAGCGGCAGGCGGACGCCCGCCTCGTCCATGATCGCGCGGGCGGGCGCGGCGTCGCTCGGGGCTCTGCACGAAGGACAAGGCGATCATGTCGGCCCGCAGCCGGAGCGCCCAGCGCAGGTCGCCGGCGTCCTTGGCGGTCAGCGCGGGCAGGCTGACCTTGATCCCGGGCAGGTTGAGGCCCTTGTGGTCCGAGACCGGGCCGCCGGTCAGGACCCGGGTGCGGACCTTGGGACCTTGCACCGCGGTCACCTCGAGCACCAGCCGGCCGTCGTCCACCAGCAGCTGCGTGCCCGGCCGGACGTCGCCGGCCAGCTCCGGGTAGCTGACGGACACCTCGTGCTGGTCCCCCGGCACGTCCTCGCCGGTGATCGTGAACTCCTGGCCGGCCACGAGCGTGACCGGCCCGCCGGCGAACCGGCCCAGGCGGATCTTGGGACCCTGCAGGTCGACCAGGACGCCGACGCCGCGGCCGCTCGCGTCGCCGGCCGCGCGGACGGCGTCGTAGACGGCCCGGTGCCCGTCGTGGTCGCCGTGGCTCATGTTCAGGCGGGCCACGTCCAGGCCCGCCTGGACCAGGGCGCTGACCTGCTCCGGGCTGGACGTGGCGGGACCGAGTGTGCATACGATCTTCGCCCGCCGGCTCATCGCCTGGTGCCCCTCTCGCCTGGTGCCCTCCGCCGGCCATTATGCCGGGGCGGGCCAGGCTAGCGCGGGCCGCGCTCGGGGTCGCTGATCCGGTAGCCGCGGGGCAGTCGCAGGGCCGGGCAGGTCAGGTAGTGGGTGCCGACCGCACCGCACCGGCCGCACTGGCGCACGGGGACCTCGCTCACCTCGTCCGGTGCTTCCGGCGGCAGCGTTTGCGTTTCTTCGGCCATCAGCGTTTCTTCGGCCATCAGCGTTTCTTCGGGCAGCAGCGCGGTCACCGCAGCCTCCGGGCCACGTCGCTGCGGAACAACTGCTCCACGTCTTCGCGCCGGTACCGGGGCCGGCCGTCCTCGTTGCGGACCTCGGGCAGCCGCCCGCGGCGCGCCCAGGTCGCCACCACCGCCGAGGTCACCCGGAACAGCATCGCCACTTGCCGGCGGGTCATCAGATCGTCCTCGTCCACGCGGCCGCTGGTCACCGCGGCCGCGGCCAGTCCCAGGCAGCTTGACGCGGCATGCGTGCTGCCCGGGTGGACCAGTGTCGACACCATCACGTTCATCAGTTCCTTAGGGGCCGGGGGTCGGGCGGGCCGGTGGTCGCTCGATGCGGCTGCTCCGTGGGAGGATCGGGGACAGTATCCGCAACTAGCTCGGCCCGTTGCAATGAAAATGCTGGTGCAAGTTGCAAAACAAGACATCGGTCAGCTGACGGATCTTTTACTGCGCGGACGAGATTGCCCAGGTCACGACCCAGAATTCGGTCCGTCACGGCCTTGGATCCTGGGCGGCGCAGGCTTGGGATCCTGGGCGGCGCAGGCTTGGGATCCTGGGCGGCGCAGGCTTGGGATCCCTGTGACAGCTGGCTCCAGCGGGACGGGCGGTATTGCCTGAGACCGTCCGGGCCGGGCCGGGCAACCACAGCGATGCCACAGCGCTGTGGTTCTGACCACAGCAATGCCACATCGCGGTGGTCCTGACGCGGCAGCTGTCGCCGGCTCTATGTTCCGCTGGAACATCGAGCCGGCCGGGACCAGGCGCCCGAGACGTCGTCGATGGCAAGGGTTAGGCTCGGTGGGTAACAGGGACCACGGGAGAAGGCGGATGGCTATGGCGTCACACGTGACCTTGCGCGGCCTGCTCGGGCTGGGCGCCGGCACGCCCGACGGCCTGCTGGGCTGAGCGCTCGTAGTGATGGCTGATCAGCTGTTCGTCCCCGTGGATTTCGCGGTTCCGGGCGGGCTCGCGACCGGGGAATTCCGGCTGGAGCCGCTCGGGCCGCAGCACAACGTCGCGGACTACGCCGCCTGGACGGCGAGCATGGGCCACATCCAGGCGACGCCGGGATTCGCCGGGTCCAGCTGGCCGCACGAGATGAGCCTGGCGGAAAACCTGGGCGACCTCGAGCGCCACGCGCAGGACTTCGCCGCGCGCCGCGGATTCACCTACACCGTGCTCAGTACCGGCACCGGCGAGGTCATCGGCTGTCTCTACATCTACCCGCCGCGCGGCCAGAGCCGGGACCATCCCGGGCCCGGCGAGTGGCCCGCGGCCGTCCGGTCCTGGGTGCGCGCGGACCAGGCAGCGCTCGATCCGGTGCTGTACCACGCGGTGCGCGGGTGGCTGGAACGCGACTGGCCGTTCAACGCCGTCGAGTACGCGCCGCGGGTAGGTTGAGGACCCATGAGCCGGGTTGACGTCAACGGGGTGGGTATCGAGTACCAGGTGACCGGGCAGGGGCGGCCGGTCGTGCTGCTGCACGGCTTTCCCGACTCCGGGCGGCTGTGGCGGCACCAGGTCGCGGCGCTGGCCGAAGCCGGATTCCGGGTCATCGTGCCCGACCTTCGCGGCTACGGGGCCTCCGACAAGCCGGAGGCAGTCGAGGCCTACTCGCTGGTCCTGCTGGCCGGGGACGTCATGGCGATCCTCGCCGCGGAGGGCATCGAAACGGCCCACATCGTCGGCCACGACTGGGGCGCGGCGCTGGCCTGGGCTATCGCCTCCCTCGCGCCCGGCACCGTCGACCACCTCGCCGTCCTGTCGGTCGGCCACCCGTCCACCCTGCGCCGCACGCTGGAGCAGCGCCAGAAGTCGTGGTACATGCTGTTGTTCCAGTTCCCCGGCGTCGCCGAGCGCTGGCTGAGCGACGACAACTGGGCCAACCTCCGCGCGGGCCATCCCGACGGCGACCAGGCGGCCGCCGACATGGAGGCGAACGGCTCGCTCGTCCCCGGCCTGAACTGGTACCGGGCCAACGTCGGGCCCGAGACCTGGGTGGAGCCTCCGGTGCAGCTGCCGCCGGTGCAGGCGCCCACCATGGGCATCTGGAGCACGGGAGATTTCGCGCTGACCGAGGTGCAGATGACCGACTCGGCCCAGAACGTAGCGGGCCCGTGGCGCTACGAGCGGCTGGAGGGCCCGGGTCACTGGATGCAGCTGGAGGCCCCGGACCGGGTCAACGAGCTTCTCCTCGATTTCCTGCCACGGTAAGGCCGGTAGCTGACATGGCTCGGTACATCAGCGTCCACCCGGACAATCCGCAGCACCGCGCGATCGTCCAGGCCGCGGACATCGTGCGCGCGGGCGGCGTGATCGCCTACCCGACGGACTCCTGCTACGCGCTCGGGTGCCAGCTCGGCAACAAGGACGGCATCGCCCGGATCAGGGCGATCCGCGGGCTCGACGACCGGCACCATCTCACGCTGGTGTGCCAGGACTTCGCGCAGCTGGGCCAGTTCGTCTTCGTGCCCAACCCGGTGTTCCGGGCGATCAAGGCGGCCACGCCGGGCAGCTACACCTTCATCCTGCCCGCGACCAAGGAGGTGCCGCGGATCCTGCAGCACCCCAAGAAGAAGACCGCCGGGGTGCGGATCACGGGCCACGCGACCGCCCAGGCGCTGCTGTCCGAGCTTGGCGAGCCGCTGGTCTCGAGCACCCTGCTGCTGCCCGGCCACGACGACCCCATGACCCAGGGCTGGGAGATCGCCGAGGAGCTCGAGCACGCCGTGGACGCGGTGATCGACTCCGGCGACTGCGGCACCGAGCCGACCACGGTGATCGACTTTTCCCAGCCGGAGCCCGAGATCATCCGGCGCGGGGCCGGGGACACCTCTGGTTTCGAGTAAGCGCGGGACGGGCCCGGCCGCCAGGTTCCCCTGGCGGCCGGGCCCGTTACCTGCCTTCGCAGACCTTCAGGTCCAGGTGTCACGCATCATGTTCCCTTTCGGTCAAGCTGCTTCCCCCAGCACCCCGGCACGCCGAGTGCAACACTCTATGTAACTGTATAACGACATATAGTGACGAACGGTTCAACGTTTCGTGATTAAATCGGCGGTTCGCGTTACGCTACGAGGTCGCCGTCCTGACCTGAGCGCCGCAGCGCGCCGGCGATGAAGCCGCTGGCCTTCAGTTCCTCGACGAAAGCGGCCAGGAACCGGAGGGTCTGCGGGGCGCGGGTCAGCGTGGTCCCCAGCGCCTGCCGGATCTGCATGAACCCCTCGTCGATCACCCGGAACCCGGTCGTGCGGGCGGCGAAGTCCGCGACCACCTGCCTGATGCCCGCGGCGGCCGCCAGGCCCTGCTCGCGGAACAGGCCGATCCCGTCCTGCCCGCGGACCAGGGTGGCGTGCCGCAGGGTCCGGGACAGGAACAGGTCGTACGCCGATCCCTGGTTCACGCCGATCCGCACGCCCGGGCGGTCGACGTCGGCGGGGGTGCTGAGCCCGGAGTCCGCCGGGACGACGTAGACCCCCTCGATCACCACGTAGGGCGCGGTGAAGGCGACCTGGGCCGCGCGGGCCGGCTCGATGGCCAGGAAGCAGATGTCGGCGTCGCCCCGCGCCATCGCCTCGAAGCTCTCCCGGGCGGCGCCGAAGCAGGCCAGTTCCACCGGGACCCCGAGCCGCGCTCCGAGTTCGCGGGCGATGTCCGCCGTCACCCCGGCTGGTGCCGCCGGCGTGCCCTGCGCCAGGACCGGGTTGCCCAGGTTGATGGCGGCGCGCAGCACCCCGTTCGGGGCTAGGTCCCGGCTGATCTCGTCATCGGCGCTGCTCACGACGGCCACCGTACCAATGGCTCGGGGAGGGACCCCAGCGCAGGTCCCTCCCCGAGCTTGTTACCGCGTGCTTACTGCGGCAGGTTGCCGAATTCCTTCCAGCTGTACTTGGAGCCGCCCCACTTGGTGGGGGAGACGGCGCCGCGCAGCTGCGAGCCGGTGCCGTTCGGGTTGACGAACAGGCCGGTGGCGACGTTCCGCAGCGTGCCGTTCGACTGCGGGACGAACTGCTGGAACGGGCCGCCGTTGCAGTTGGTGAGGATCAGGCCGTCGCGCAGCGGGTCGGACTTCCAGCCGCCGCCGGGGTCCGACACGCAGAGCCCGGAGCCCGAGCCGCTCGGGGCGTACTCGAACCGGAAGGCGCCGGAGTGGGAGCCGTTGCTGCGGATGAAGTGCGTGGCCGGGTCGGACCGGGTGGCGGTCCAGCCGACGACCTTCGCCCCGGCGTGCTTGGCCTGCTGGAAGACGTCGAAGCCGTTCCCGTACGGGTTGACCTCGTCGCCGTAGTCAGTGACCGAGTTGGCCTGGACGGTGAGGGTGAACGTGCCGTGCAGCGTGGCGCCGTCGGCGTCGGTCGCGGTGACCACGACGCCGCTGTAGGTGCCGGGCGCGGCCGTCCCGCCGACGTAGGTCAGCACCGGGTTACCCGAGGTCAGACCGGTCGGCAGCGAGGTCTCGGCGAAGTTGACGGTGTCGCTGCTCTTGGAGCTGGTCGCGCTGAACTTCACCGTGCCGGCCGTGTTGGTGTCGGCCAGGGCGGACAGGGTGACCTTGACGACGGCGCCGCCCACCTGGATGGACTTGTTCCCGAGCGTGATCGGGATCTCGAGGGCCTCGGCGTTCCCGGTGCCGTCGGTGGCGTCGACGACGATCGTGCCCGCGTTGGTGACCGCGGCGCCCGAGTAGCTGATCGTCGTCCCGGACAGGGTCACGCCGGCCGGCACGCTGCCGTGCAGCGACCAGGTCACGCCGGTGCCCGACAGCTTGATGACGCCGTCGCCGTTCGCGGCCGCGAGGTTCGCGCCGCCGAACGTGGCGTCGGTCACCGCCGTCCCGCTCAGCGACGTGTCCTGCCACGTCTGGGCCTGCGCCGGGAGTGCGGCCGCACCCACCGCGAGGACGCCCCCCAGCAGCACGGGAGTCACGATCCCGAGCGCTCTCCTGAGACTCACATGCATGGCCTCACGCCTTTCCGCTTTCGCTCTCTCCGCTGCTGCCAGGCCGCCTGCCCAGAGCGCGACCGACGAAGAACTGTGGCACTGCCCCGTTACTGGCGATCCCGTCGGCCAGATGGGCCATCCCTGCGATGGCTTCGGGCCTCATCTTTCACCTTTTTTCAACCTTTGGTGCCTAAATAGGGTCCTGAAAGCTAAGCGGTATCGAGTTGTTGCGCGTTACAGACAGGGGCCAGTCTCGGCCGGGCCGGGCTGACGCCGGGGCTGATCCCGACGCTGCTGGCCGACAAGGTGTCCGGCCTGGTGCTCGCGTACTCGATCACCGCCGCGTTGTTCCACCGCGAGCGGACCAAGACGACCGGGCAGTGGCTGGCCTTCGGCGGGACTACTGCGCGCGCCGGACCGGCCGCCCCGCGTGCCGGATAGTTAGCCCCGGATAGGTTAGCCCCGGATCGTCAGCTGAGGCCGCTGAGGAACTCCAGCACGGCCTGGTTGAACAGGCCGGGCTGGTCGGCGTTGCTGACGTGCCCGGCGTCGGGCACCACCACCTTGATCGCGCCGGGGATCTTCGCGGTGACGTAGCCGGCGGCGGGCAGGAACGCCTTGTCCCGCGCGCCGACCAGGACCAGCGCCGGGACCTTGACCGAGCTCAGCCCGGCCATCACCCGGCCGTCCTGCTGCGCCAGCATGCCGCGGGCGGCCAGGGCCAGGCCGCGGGCCGAACGATGCCCGTAATCGGCCTCGGCCGAGCCGCCGAGCGCCACGATCCCGTCGCGCTCGAGACGAGCCGCGGTCTTCGCCGCCCGTTCGTTCCATTCCTGCCGGGCCTGGTCGTTACGGAAGCCGGGACCGGTGTCGAAGAGCATCAGCGCGTCGACCCGCCGCGGGTGCTCCAGGAAGAACTCCAGCGACAGGAAGCCGCCGAGCGACAGGCCGCCCAGCACGGCGCGTTCGGTCCCGGCCGCGTCGAGCAGCGCCGCCATGTCGGCCACGCACGCCGCGTGGCTGTACTGCTCCGGGTCCTCCGGGCTGTCGCTGCGGCCGTGGCCGCGCATGTCCCAGGTGATGACCGGGCGGACGGCGGCCAGCGCCGCGACGTTCGGCCGCCACATGGCGGAGGAGGCGCCGTAGCCGTGGCTGAGCAGCAGCGGGGTGCGGCCGCCGGGTCCGCCCGGGCCCTCGGTGACCTCGTAGTAGATCCGGGTTCCGGCTCGGTCGAGGTACGGCATGGTCCTCCTATTCGCGGGGCAGGCCGAGGATGCGCTCGGCGATGATGGTCCGCTGGATCTCGTCGGTGCCGCCCGCGATCGAGATGGCCGGCACCGACACCAGTATCTCGGCCACGACGCCGCCCAGCGGCGATTGCGGGCCGGTCAGCAGGGCACCGGGGCCGGCGATCATCGCGTGCACCCGGGCCGCCTGGCGGGCGATGCGGCTGCTGGCCAGCTTGCCCAGCGAGCCCTCCGGTCCGGGCGGCTGCCCGGCGGCGCGGGCCGCGGCGGCCCGCGCCGCCGTCCACCGTGCCGTCCAGGCCAGCTCGATCAGCTTGGCGATCTCCTGGCGGATCACCGGGTCGGCGGCCCGGCCCTGCGCCTGGGCCCGCTCGACCACCAGGTCGGGGCGCCCGGCCCGCTGCGGATACCACTTGTGCGGCTCGGCCGCGGCGGTGCGCTCGGCGATCGCCTCGTGCCAGGCCCGGCCGGGCTGCTCCCCCGCGGTGACGGGCGCGGTCCGGGACGCGGCCAGGCGGCGCTCCCGGGCCAGGACGGCCCGGGCGACCGTCCAGCCCGCGCCGGGCGCGCCGATCAGGTGGCCGGCCGGGACCTGGGCACCGTCCAGGAACACCTCGTTGAACGAGGCGTGCCCGTTCATCTGGCGCAGCGGCCGGACCTCCACGCCGGGCTGGCGCATCGGCAGCGCGAAGCAGCTGATCCCGGCGTGCTTGGGCACTCCCGGGTCGGTGCGGGCCAGCAGCAGGCCGTAATCCGCGGTCGCCGCCCCGGTGGACCACACCTTCTGCCCGGTCACCAGCCAGCCGCCGTCGCCGTCGGGCTCGGCCCGGGTGCCCAGGCCGGCCAGGTCGGAGCCGGCGCCCGGTTCGCTGAAGAGCTGGCACCAGGTGAGCGCGCCGGTCACGGTCGGCCGGATCAGCTGGTGCTTGAGCTCGTCGGCGGCGTACTCCAGGATTACCGGGGCGGCGAGGATCACGCCGACGCCTTCCGGCGGGCCGGGGACGCCTGCCTCGGCGAGCCCGGCGGTCACCGCGGCAGCCGCCGCCGGAGGCAGGCCCCGGCCGCACCAGCCGGACGGCCAGGCCGGGCACGCCCAGCCCGCATCGGCCAGCAGCTCGCGCCACCGGGCCAGGCTCAGCCCGGGATCCCAGTTCGCCGCGATCCACGTCCGCAGTTCGTCCCGCACCTCGGCGTGGCTGGTCGCCGGCACCGGTCAGCGGCCTTCGAACCGCGGGGGCCGGCGCTCGGCGGAGGCGCGCACGCCCTCGGCGAAGTCGGCCGTCTGCCGCAGCTGGTCCTGTTCGGCGAGCTCGGCCGCCATCGCCGCGCTGACCCGGTCGGCCAGCCCGGCCCGCTGGGTCGACCGGATCGAGCGCACCGCGAGCGGCGCCGCCGCGGCGATCTCGGCCGCCAGCCCGTGCGCGGCGTCCCGCAGCCCGGCCGGGTCCGCGAGCAGGTCGGCGAGGCCGAGCCGGGCCGCCTCTTCGCCCTTGATCCGTCGCCCGGTGTAGAGCATCAGGTTCGCGTGCTGCTGGCCGATGATGGCCGGCAGCGTCACGCTGAGGCCGAAGCCCTGGTGCAGCCCCAGCCGGGCGAAGTTGGCGGAGAACCTGGCCGCCGGGCTGGCCACCCGGAAATCGGCGGAGCAAGCCAGGCCGAGGCCGCCGCCCACCGCCGCGCCCTGGACGGCCGCCACCACCGGCAGCCGGGCCCGGAACAGCCGGGCCGCCTGGGCGTACAGATCCCCGGCGTAGTGACCGGCCCCGGCCGGATCCGCCCGCTCCGAGCGGCCGGCGAAATCCGCTCCGGCGCAGAAATGCTTACCCGCCGAGCACAACACGACCGAACGGGCTCCGGCCTGCGCCTCGGCCCATTCGTAGGCGTCGGCCAGCGAGCCGATCAGGCCGGCGTCGAAGTAGTTGTCCGGCGGCCGGCCGATCTCGGCCACCGCCACGTGGTCGTCGCGCACGTCGACGGCCACGTCGCCGAACTGCTTGGCAGTACCCACCGCACGAGCGTATTCGACATGCATGTCGAACATCAAGCGGCCGGGTCACCGGGCGGCCGCAGCCCGACGGCCCGGGCCCAGATGCCGCTCAGCGTGGCCGCCGCGGCCTCCGCGTCGTAGCTGTCGCCGCCGGCCAGCCACCAGTACGCGAAGTTGGAGATCATCGAGACCAGCGCGCCGGCCGTGGTGTCCGGATCGACGCCGGGCTCGGCCAGGCCGCGGTCCTGCCAGCGCCGGATGGTCCGGGCGACCCGCTCGACGTGGCGGCGGCGGCCGCGCAGCCGGATCCGGTGGATCTCCGGATCGACCGTGGACACCTGCTCGACCAGCGCCCAGATCACGCTGTTGGCGCGGTAGGCGGCGAGGTACCGGCGGTTCGCCTGGTCCAGCGCCTGGTACGGATCCGTGCCGCGGTCACCCGGCGGCCGGGCGACCGCCTCCTCGAACTGCTCGCCGACCTGGCGCACCACGGCCACGAACACGTCCCGCTTGGACGAGAAGTAGGTGTAGAAGCTGCCGTGCGCCACCCCGGCCTCGGCCGTGATGTCGGCCACCCGGGCCCCGGCGTAACCGTCCCGCTCGAACACCCGCCGCGCGGCGGCCACCAGTTCCTCCCGGGTGCGCAGGCCCTTGGCGGTGACCCGCTCGCCGTGCGCGCTGCGCCGGGCCGCCGCCGTCCCCGACGGCTCCCAGCCGCCTCTCGTCCTGACTGGCGCGGGCTCGGAGCTCATGGGGCTATTTTTACCCAGGCACGGGGACGGGCGGCAGGGGCAGCGGCAGGGCCGGGAGGCCGTCGAGGCTGGCGGCGTTGTGCGGCTTGGCGGCGCAGTAGGCGGCGAACTCGTCGTCGGTCTTACGGCCGAAGTAGTCGGCGTGCAAGGTGCGCTCGCCCTGGTAGTCCATGAACGGCACGGCGAAGCCGCAGGTGTCGCTGATCAGCTCGGCGGTCACCAAGATGATCGCCCGGATGCCGGGGGCGGCCGCGTCGGCGAAGCGGCCGATCAGGTCGGGCCAGCGCGGGTCGTCGCGGAAGACGGGCTCGCCCCGGCCGTGGACGCGCACGATGGACGGCGGACCGGTGAACGCGCACCACATCACCGTGATGCGGCCGTTCTCGCGCAGGTGGGCCAGGGTCTCGGCATGGCTCCCGCCGAAGTCCAGGTAGGCCACGGTGTGCGGGTCGAGCACCGTGAGCGTGCCCGAGCGCCCCTTCGGGGAGAGGTTGACGTGGCCGTCCCCGGCCAGCGGCGCCGTCGCGACGAAGAAGACCGGCTGCCGCTCGATGAAGTCCCGCAGCCGACCGTCGATCCGCGGGTAGACCTTGCCCATCGCCGATGACCTCCCGTCTCGGAATACGAGACAAAGCGTCTCGAATTTCAACTACGAACGTAACACCACGGCGGCCGCGAGCCAAGCGATTAGTTTTGATGACCGCGCCGCGGCCGGTCCGCTCCCGGTCGTACAGGGCGGCCAGCACGCTGGAGTAGTGGTCCTTATGGTGCCCCTGGCTGGGCTTACCCGGCGGCGACGCCCTGTCTAGACGGATTACCAGGTGCCGTGGTGCTCGGGGACGAGGAAGGTAAGCGGGATCAGCAGGACCATGATCACGGCCAGGACGGCGAACATGGCCGCCTGGGTCAGGCCGGGGTGGCTGCTGCGGGCGACCAGTGCGCTCGCGATCGATATCCCGGTGATCCCGCCGGCCTGCCGGAACATGCCGCGCAGGCCGCTGATGGACGCGGCCTTGGCCGGGGCGAGCTGAAGGGTGGCGTTGTTGCTGGCCGGAAGCGATACCCCGGTGCCGATCCCGGTCACCCCCGCCGCGAGGGCGAGCCAGGCGTAGGGGCTGATGCCGCCGGCCGGGAAGGCCAGCAGGGCAGTGCCGACCGCGGTGAGGGCGAAACCCGCGATCATCGGCGGGCGGTAGCCGGTGCGGCGCAGCGCGAAGGTGGCCAGGGCGGCCACCGCCAGCATCCCGACCGCGCGCATGGTCAGCAGCGTGCCAGCCGACAGGGCTTTGAGGCCGAACCTTTCTTCGGCGTAGAACGGGACCAGCGAGGCGAAGCCGATGACGGCGGCGCCGTTGAAGAAGTTGATCACGTTCATCACCGCGAAGCTGCGCTCGCGGAACAGCTTTATGTCGACGAACGGATGCTCGGCCCGGGTGCAGTGCCTGATGAAGGCGGCTAGCGCGGCGAGGCCGGCTATGAGGGGCACCGCGGCGAGCGGCGCTTTTTGTGATGTGAGGGAGCCCAGGGAGCCGATGGCCAGCATGATGCCGAGCAGCCCGGCGCCGAGTTCGGCTACCCCTACGATGTCCAGGCTTTGCTGGTGCTTCTTACCGGAGCCGGGGATGACGATCGCGGCCAGGACCAGCAGGACGGCCCCCAGCGGGACGTTGACCAGGAAGATCCCGCGCCAGGACCAGTAGGTGACGAACACCCCGCCCAGGATCGGCCCGACGATCGCGCCGATGGGGAAGATGCTGGTGAACATGCCGATGGCACGGTCCCGGTCGGCGCCGAACTGGTCCGAGACGATGCCGGTGGCCGACGGCATGAACGCGCCGCCGCCGAGCGCCTGGAGCAGGCGCAGGACGACGAGCTCGTAGATGTTCGTCGACAGGCCGCAGCAAAGCGATGCGACGGTGAACAGGACCACCGCGCCGAGGAACAGGCGCTTGCGGCCGTAGATGTCGCTCAGCGCGCCCGCCACCGGCATGGCCACGATCTGCCCCAGCGCGTAGATCGTGATCGTCCAGCTGACCCAGTTGATGCCGGCGTGCAGGTCGTGCTGGAGGGTGCCCAGCGCGGTCGACACGATGGTCTGGTCGATCGACGCCATGAACAGGGCGATGGCGGTGACGCCGAAGATCAGGAACCGACGGCTCGGCGGCGGACCGCCGGCCGGATCCGGAAGGGCCGGCGCTTGGGCGATCTCGCTGGACGTCACGACTGTATACGATACTGCTTATCGGTAAGCAAGCATATTGCGGGCGCTGGGGCGGCCCTCGTACGGCTTGGCCCTCGCGCTGGGCGGCTTATGCCTCGGGGTCGATCCCGTTCCAGGCCGGGACCTTGACGTGCCGGTGACCCCGGGTTCCGCTGATGATCACCTTGCGCACCGTGACGTCATTCGCGGTCGACGTCTCGTGCAGCTGGTGGCCCGGGTTGGCCGTGACCTGGATGTAGTACGTGCCGTTGGGCAGGCCCGTGATGTCGAAGGCCTGGCCCGCGATGGACTGAATGTAGGTGTCGCCCCAGCCGACGGGCATCATTTCGCGCACCCACAACGCGGTGGGGCTCCCGCACTGGCCCGAGAAGCCGATAAACGGCGGCTGCCAGACGGCGCCGGGGAGAAGCAGGTCGACGGCGTCGGTCGGCGCGATGCAAAATCCCGTTTTCTGGCTGCGGAGGATGAGCTTGCCGTTCGCGCCGAGCAGCCGGTAGGCGGCGAACTGCTCGAAATGCCAGTGATTGTGGCCCGGCAGCGAGTCGAATCCCATGGTCCCGACGCGGGCGCGGCCGATAACCTGCCCGTCTTGCCAGAAGTACTGGTACGCGGACATGACGGGCGAGCCCTTTACCCGGAAGCCCTGCACGTCGAGCTGCGCGTTTCCGCCCACCCAAACGGTGGCGGCGAAGTCGATCAGGTCACGGCCCGCGGTCCGGGCCGTGCGTATTCCCCAGGCGGGAAGCGGCACCAGGTCGGGCAGCGCCGATTCCGGCGGGTTCGCCAGCGCCGGAACGGCGGGCAGCTCAGCCAGCGCACCCGGGCGCGTTGACGCCCGCCGCGGTGCCTGCGCGGCCGCGCAGCAGCCGCTCCCCTTTACCACGTGCATGACGACGGTCGCGCTGGCGTCCGCGGGAGGTATGCCGAACAGCCGGGTATAAGCCGAGGTGATCGATTCGGTCACGCGGTAGGTTCCCAGCGCCAGCTGGTAGGTCCGGCCGAACTGGGTCGCGTCGACCGCCCATCCCTGCTCTATCCCCCACACCGTTCCGAGCTGGAACGGGTCCGAGGCGGCGCACTGCTGCGGGTACGGCGATGTGGCCGGGCTGTCCGGCCGGGCGCGCTCGGGATCGAACGAGTCGGGGCACAGGCCTAGCCGGCTGGTGGCGACGACCCGGCCGGCCTTGTTCTTGATCGTGAGGCTGATGAAATTCTTCAGCCCGTTCCAGCCATCGAGGACGCTGGCGGGCAGCGGCCTCGTCTGCGACGGCAGCCCCGGCTCGCTGATGACCTGGGTGACGGTAACCGGATCGCGGTAGCTCGCACGGCCGACATCTAGCTGCAGCGGCGCCCCCAGGGACGCCAGCCAGACGCCCGGGTCCAGGAACACCTGCTTCCCGAAGCGCTGCGCGGTGATGGTGTTCTGGGCTGCGATCAGCTTGAGAGCCGGTCCCGGGGCCGCCTGGACCGCCGTCGTCTGGACCGCCGTCGTCTGGACCGCCTGGGCCGGGGGCCCGGACACGGCGCTGGCGGCGGTCGCGATGACGAGCCCGGCGGCTGCCATGGCGGCTGTGATGACATTTCGCTGACTCAACGCCCGTCACTCCCTTGGCTCCGCCCGTGGCCATTTCCGGCATGCATAGCGGCCCCTCGCGATAGACGGCACGCATGGCAAATTCGGATCCCGCTCAGGAACACCCCGTATGGCGTTGATCGCGGTTACCGCCGACGACTGCGCCGGAAAATAACACAATTTGAGTATGAATATGCTGGCTGCCGGCGTCAAGCGTTTGCTCTTGGCGTGATTTGCTCTTTTCAGTTGTAGTAAGTTTCAACTATTTCGGATACTGGCTAATTGCAGGCGGGGGCCACGCCGCCCCGGGCGGGCCGGGCGCGGGGGTGCGGGGAGCGCGTCACGGGGGTGCGGGGGGCGCGTCACGGGCACGCCGGGGTCAACGTCGCCACCGCCTGCCGGCACTTCGCCAACAAGCACGAACTCGCCCGCGAGTTCCTGCGTCAGTGCGTGGACCGGGCCGTCGCGATCGCCGAGGAGGCGGCGGCGGAACCCGATCCCTGGACCGGGCTGTCCCTGTTCCTGGAGCAGACGCTGGAGCTGATCGCTTCCAACCGCGCGCTGGTGGACGTGCTGAAGCACGCCTACGGCACCGAGCACTTCGCCGACCTGCTCCAGCGGACCACGATGGCGCTGGAACGGCTGCTGGACCGGGCCCGTTCGGCCGGAGTGGTGCGCGCGGACATCGCCGCGACCGACTTCGCGCCCATCTTAGGGCTGAGGACCCGGCGCCGCTACGGGACGAGGACGACGCGGTGCCTGGCGCCGGTGGCGGCCCAGGCTTCTTCGACCTGGGCAAGCGGTACCGGCCGGGCGTCGACGTCGATGACGCCGGCGGTGATCTCCTGGGCCAGGACGCCGAGTCCGGTCAGGTACTCCCGGGTGCTGACCGAGCCCTGGCCGCTGCCGACGAGCTGCAGGCGCGCCGCGCGCAGGGCGGCCGCGGGAATCTCGGCGGTGAGCCCGGCCACCGAGCCGATCTCGACCCAGGACAGCGGCTTGCTCCGGTCGGCACGGTGGGTGATGACCGCGGCCATCGCGCCGGCGGCGGGCGGACCCCACAGGTAGTCGAGCACGACGTCGACGTCGGCCGCGGTTTTCGCGAGACGGTCAGCGGTATCGGCGGCGCCGAGGGGCACGGTGGCGGTGGCACCGAGCGCGGTCAGTCCCGCCAGCCGGCCGGTGTCACGCCCGGCCGCGACGATCTGGCCCGCGCCGAGGCGCCGGGCGACCTGGATGGCCATCTGCCCGGCGTTGCCGGTGGCCCCGAGGACGAGTACATCCTGGCCGGCCTGGAAGGCCACCCGCTGGCGGAGCGCGATCCACGACGACATGGCCGGGTTCATGGCCGCGGCCACCGCGACGGGATCGGCGTCCTCGGCCAGCATGATGCTGCGGCGGACGTCGATGACCGTCTGCTCGGCCATCGCGCCCATGGTGGTGTCCGGCAGGACGAAGTAGCGCAGCAGACCGTCGGGACCGCGCCCCACGCCGTCGACACCCGGCACGAGCGGCAGCTCGTCGGTGCTGGTGTAGTGCGACCCGTCCGCCTGCGACCGGACGCGCGGGTGCAGGCCGGCGGCGAGCACGTCGACCAGCATCTCGTCCTGGCCGGCCGGGACGGGAGCCGGAAACTCCTGATAGCGAGGAGCCGAGCCGAACGAGGAAACAACGGCAGCCTTCATGACGGCCTCCAATTAGTTTGTAGTACCAACTATATTAGTTGTTAGTACCAACTAAAATCAAGTAGCATCCGGGCATGGCAGCCACTGAGGCGGAGGAGCGAGGGCTGATTGACGCACTCGTTCGGTCGTCATTTTCTGTTATGGCCGTGCTGAGCCGGATCGGGGCCGAGCACGACCTGTCGCTGACCCAGCTGCGGATGCTCGGCATCCTGCGGGACCGGCGGGTCACGATGAGCGAGCTGGCCGGCTACCTGGGGCTGGACAAGTCGACGGTCTCCGGGCTGGTCAGCCGGGCCGAGAAGCGGAGCCTGATCGGGCGGGCGCCGAACCCGGCGGACGGGCGCGCGATCGACGTGTTCCTCACCGCGGCGGGGACCGAGCTGGCCGGACGCGGGGCGGCTCAGGTCGCGCGGGCCCTCTCCCCCATGACCGGCGCGCTCACCCCGGCCCAGGCCCGCCAGCTGACCACCCTGCTGGAGCGGCTCCTGGACGACGGCGGCTCCTAACCGGGCACCGTCCAGCGCCACGGCGGCGCCAGGGAACCGTCGCGAACGCGGCTGCGTGATCGCGGAGGTCACCGGGGAGATCGACATCTCCACCGTAGCCAGGCTTCGGGAGCGCCTGTTCGAGCTGGCCGGCGGCAGCCAGCCGCTGATCACGGACCTGCTGTGGATGACAGGGGTAGACCGGCGGATACCGCTGGCGGCCTCGCTGGACGAGGCAATGGCGGCTGCGGCCCAGCCCGGCTAGCACGTCACGGCAGGTCAAAGACGATCGTCGCGCGGGTGCCGCGAGGACTGGTGACGATGCGCATCTGGTCCGCGACCTGCCGCACCACCCACAGCCCGTGGCCGGGCAGGCTGAGCCAGGGCTTCTCCGCCTCCTGGCCCGGCGCGTCCGTACCGCTGGCGTGGCCGACCTCGCGTCCGGACGGGGACGGATCGCCATCATCGACCTGACAGCGCAGCACCCTGGCCAGCTTCCAGACGCGCAGCCGCCCGGCGCCGGCGCCATGGCGAATGGCGTTGGCCGCCAGTTCGTGAACGGCGAGGACGACATCGGCGGCACGGCTCGCGGTCAGTCCCGCCCGGCAGGCCTGCGTCAGCACCTCGGCTCGCACGATGTGGAGCGCACCGGAATCGAAGGCCTGGTCAAGACCTGGTGCCAGGTCATCGGGACGGTGGTCATCGGCCACGCGTTCGCCTCCCAGCGCCATGGCAATCCCCCGGCCGTGAGCGTTACGGCTATGTACTACCAGCGATCGGCACCGGTAAACCGCGGGGCAGGTGAGGGCATGTATCGCGGAAGACACATGTGACCATCATCGGACACAATTGGCGGCATAACTCTGGCCCGGAATAAGTGGCGCGGTTAAGCTCCGAGCAGCAGGGCTATGGCTGAGCGGGGGGGTGAGCTATGAGCGTTTCCGTTCAGTGGGTGGTCTTCGCTGAGCTGAGCACGGACGCCATGATCGCTACCGGGATAACGAGCAAGCCGTCGGCGGCGCGGTGGATCGTCGAGTCGGTGCTGGCCGATGTCAGGAACGCCGGATGGGGAGAGATACTCCGGGTGCCGGTGCCAGGGCAACCCCCGACCGATGCTGAGCTCGCGGAATGGCCACCGCCGGGCGAGGTCTGGATTTGCCGGCGCGCGCACCGCGGGGGCTATAAGTGGCTGCCGTTGTTCCCGGCCAAGCCGGACACCGGCCCTCCGGGTATCTGGGCGAGCGCTTCCTCCAGGCTCGCATAACTGGGAAATACCTGGTCAAGCCCGGTAATGGCGAAAATGCGCAGGACGCCGGCGCCAGGTGTGACGAGCAGCATGCCGCCGCCTGCGGCGACGGCCCGCTTGTGCGCCGCCACGAGCGCATGCAGCCCGGAGGTGTCGCAGAATTGTGTCCGGGTCAAGTCCACCACAAAGGTCCCCGGCCCGTGCGCGGCCGATTCGAGCAGGGCGGTCCGGAGCTCGGCGGCGTTGGTGATGTCGATTTCCTCGGGAGTGGCCAGGACGGCCACGCCGTTGATCATCTCGACCTGGAACTTGGCATCGGGCATCGGGGCGGTCCTCTTCACTCGCTTGCGGCGACAGGGGCACGCCGGATCATCAGCAGGGCTATGTCATCCCGGACCGACTCGTTGCCGACCAGCGCGCCCATCACCGTAGCGCAGGCGATTTCGGGGGGTTCCGGCTGTACTGCCCGGCGGAGACGTTCCAGCCCGTCGTCGATCAGCTGGCCCGGGCGCTCGATCAGCCCGTCGGTGTAGAAGCACAGCAGCGTTCCCGGCGGGACCGGCAGCGTGGTCACCGCCCGGCGGGCCGACGGGACGACGCCGATCATCGTGCCCCTGGCGACCTCGGCCAACTCCGCGGGCTGCCCCGGGCGCGCGATAACCGGCGGGAAGTGGCCGGCCAGGGCGATACGCACCTGGTCGAGGCCCGGGCCGAAGATGGCGTACAGCACGGTGGCCAGCGCGTCGGGCTCGAAATGCTGCATCTTCCGGTCGAGCCGGCTGAGGACTTCGGCCGGATCGGCGGACTCCAGGGCGTAGGCGCGCAGCGCGCTGCGCATCCGGCCCATGATCACCGCGGCGGTCACGCCGGATCCGGCCACGTCTCCCATCACCAGGCCGAGCTCCCCCGACGGCAAGCTGAACACGTCGTACCAGTCGCCGCCTGCCACCCCGCTGCCGGGCACGTAGCGGGCGGCCAGCTCCGCTCCGGTCACCGCGGGCAGCGCCGCGGGCACCAGGCTGCGCTGCAGCGCCTCTACCGCGGCACGGTCGGCGGCGGCCGCTACGGACTGCACGGCCGCGGCGGCCCGGTCCGCGGCCAGCTGCAGCAGCTCGACGTCATGGCCGGTGAACTCGCGGGGAGTCAGCGAGCCGACATGCAGTACGCCGATCACCTTGCCGCCGGCCACCATCGGCGCGCCCATCATGGACTTGATGCCTTTCGCCAGCAAGATGGGGTTGAGCACGGTGGTGTGATCGACGTGGTAGAGGATGACCGGGCGGTGCTCGGCGGCGATACGCCCGGCGAACCCCCGGCCCACCGGGATGCGCACGCCTTGCCGGACCTCTTCCTCCAGCCCGGCCGCCACGGTCGCGATCAGCTGCCCGGAGGAGAAGTCCAGCAGGAGCACCGCGGCGGTATCGGCGCGCAGGATTTCTCGCACGCGTTCGAGCAGCTCGACGAGCAGCTCGCGGTCGTCAAGCCGGGACAGGGCCGCGTCGGTGATCGACTGGATGGCCCGGAGCCTGATCTCGACCGGAACCGGGTCGGTCTGCGCTGTCACCTCGTCGCCTCCCGCGCGGAAGACCGGTGCGGCAGGGATCCGCACAACTGCAGGTAGCTGTCCAATTTCCTCGCTGCTAACCATAATCATCAGGCTGCGGGCCGTTTTGGCCAGCCTGGATAGCGTAGAGGAACACGCGGTGAATGCCGTGCGGCAGGCAGGGGCCCAGGCTACGTTTTGTCCGTGCGCGGGTTCCGGCCGTGCCTGGATCCGCGGGACCGGACCGGATGACCGCGGAGCTATCCCGGCTGGCCTTTATCGACGCGGCCTGCGGCCGGATGATCCTGGACGCCGTGCGCGGCGTGGCCGGGTCCCGCGCGGTGTCCTTGCAGACGTCGCCGGGCAGCGGACGGCGCGATCCGGATACCGGCGTCGAGGAGCCGCCGGTCCTGGACCAGGTTTTCGACAAGGACTCGCTCTACGCGCTGCGAGCCGCGGTGGCCCGCCGCAGGCGGCCGGCCAGGACGACGACGGCACGGCCTCTGCCCTCCGGGATCCCGCGCAGTGGGACATCACTCCCGGCCACGGGCTGTGGATGATCCGCCAGATCGCCGACCAGGCCAGCCCGCGGGGCGGCACAGCCGGGACCGCGGCGGGCTTCACGCTCGGGCTGCCCGGGCGGCAGCCCTCGTTCCGCCTCGTCCGGCAGGCCCGTGACCGCTGTATCGTCCTGTCCGTCACCGGGCCGCTGGATCTCGGCTCGGCCGGGCAACTCGCCGCGCGGGCCGGCGCTCAGCTGATCGTGGCGGGCCTACCCGGTCACCTCGAGCAGCGCCTGCGTGACGCCGCTCTCCCCCGCCGGTTCGCCCTGGCCGAGAACGTCGACGACGCCCTGGGCATGCTCACCTCGCCTCCCTAACGGCGCGGCGGGCAGCTCGAAGACTAGGGTGACGCGGGTACCGCGCGGGCCGGAGAGCGCCCGCATCTGACTCGCGACCCGCCGCGCCACCCACAGGCCATGGCCGGGCTGCTCGGGAAAGGGATCCAGCGAGGCCGCGGGATCCGCGGATGCGATCAGGTCCCCGTCGTCGACCTGGCAGTGCAGCGCCCCCGCCAGCCGCCAGATCCGCAGCCGGCCCTTCCCGCCGCCATGGCAGATCACGTTGGCCGCCAGCTCATGCACGGCCAGGACGGCCTCCCCGGCCCGCTCGTCAGGCAGCCCCGCCTGGCCCGCCAGGGTCAGCACTTCCGCGCGCAGGATGTGCAGGGTGCCGGGGTCGAACGCCAGGTCGAGGAGCGGCGGGGCGTCGCCCCCAGCCGGGTCGCTGATGTAACCGTCAGCGGCCATGGGCGACGGCAATTTTCGTAGACGCCAGGCGGTTGACCGTCGATGACCGTACGGGCGCTTGAGGTGCAGCTGCCATGAGCCCCTTCCAAGCGCCGTGGCGCTGCCCATGATCCCGCGATCGATCGCGCGAGCAGCCTGTTGTCACAAGTTACGCAGCCAGCCCGGCCGGAGCGGCCTGATCGGCATCACCCTCCTACCAGCGACACACGACGGTAAACCATTACATTCCCAGCGCGGAGGCGTCGGATTTAACCGGCGCGGTCATTCCGGGCAGCGAAGACCTTCCGGGGCGCCCGCGGGGTCCGGCTTGCGGCCGGCGACGGCTGGCTTGCGGCCCGCGACGGCTGGCTTGCGGACGGCGACGGCCGCGTCGAGCGTCCGGTAGACGGCCAGCACGCGGTCGACGCCGGACAGCCCGAGGACACGCTGGACCGAGCCGGTAGCGGAGAGGGCGAACCGCAATTCCACCTCGGCTGCCCCGGCTCGTTCGTGCGCGAGCAGGAGGTGGCGGACAGCCGCCGAATCGCAGAAGGCCGTGCTGGTCAGGTCGGCGATGACGACGGTTACGCCGGGCTGGAAGGCCGCGCAGATCTGGTCGCAGGCCTTTTCCGCGTTCATGAAGTCGATCTCCGCGGGCAAGGTAACGACGACAGGCATGTCCGGTGCCATCTTCTCCCCCATGTCGATACCGCTCCCTTTCCGGCCGCCGGGTCACCCGGGTCGTGCTGACCGCCCAGTGTAGGGCGCCAGTGTAGGGCGTTCGCCTGCGGACAAGTCCGGCATTCGTCATCGTTTGCCGCCCCAGGCTCGTGCCGGGGGCCAGGGGCCGGGGGTCGGGGGCCGGGGGCCGGGACCCCGGGAACCCGGCTCAGGTAACACTGGCACCGCCAGCACCGCGATCTGAGCGCGGCGGGTCAGCCGTGACGGTCATGAAACCCGGCTTCGAGTGCGTCCGGACGCGCTCGAAGCCCGATTTCATGTCGTGTGTACGGGGGAGCTTATTCGTTTTAAGGACGACACCGGGGTAGTAGTAATCGTGGACATGTGTCGTCAAGGGGAGGTGCCGTTGGCCTGGCGTGCGGACCTGCGAGAGCTGTCAGACAATGAGCTGCTGAGGCGGCTGCGCGCGCTGCCGCGGGACAACGGGGAACGCGCCGCGATCTGCGAGGTGCTCGTCGAGCGCCACGCCCACCTGGTCCAGGCCTGCGTCCGGCCCTACCGCCAGAGCCCGGAACCGGTCGAGGACCTGATCCAGGTCGGGTACGTCGGGCTGCTCAAGGCCATCGGCAACTTCGACCCCGACCTCGGGGACAGCCTGCCCGCGTACGCCGCGCCGTGCATCAGCGGCGAGGTCAAGCGGCACTTCCGGGACAAGCGGTGGCAGGTCCACGTCCGCCGCCAGGTCCAGGAACTGCTCCTGGAGATGCGCACGATGACGGCAGACCTGGCCCAGCAGCTCGGCCGCGCCCCCGACGACAGCGAGCTGGCCGCCGCGCTGAAGGTCACCGGGGACGACATCCGCGAGGCCCGGCAGGCCAGCCTGGCGTTCAGCGCCTCCTCCCTCGACGCCCCGCTGCCCGGCCAGCAGGACGCCACGCTGCTCGCCGACGTGCTCGGCCAGGACGACCAGGCCGTCGAGCACGCCATCGACATGGACGCCGTCCAGGCCCACCTGGACGAGCTGCCCGAACGCGAGCAGCGGGCCCTGGTGCTGCGCTTTTACGGGAACCTGACCCAGGCCGAGATCGGCCAGCGCCTCGGCATCTCCCAGATGCACGTCTCCCGGCTGCTCACCCGGGCCCTGGCCTACCTCCGCGGCAAGCTGACCGCCGACCCCGACGACCACACCATGCGGCCGCCCGGGCTCGGCTCCATCTAGCGGACGTCGCCGGGGGAAAGCATGACCTGCGGGAGGCGCCGCCGTAAGGGGGCTGCTCCTATCCCTACTGTCCGAGCAGGGCCCGGAGGGTCAGCGCGTTCCGTACCGCGTTCGCGTCGCCGTCGTTGTTGAAGTAGACGAATACGTCGCGGCCGTCCGTGCTCCATTCCCGGATCCGGTCCGCCCACCACCTCAGGTCGGCGTCGCTGTAGGAGCCGGCGTAGAGGTGATGGTGATCCGGGCCGTGCAGCCGCAGGTAGGCAAAACCGGCCGTGACCCGCAGCAGGCACGGCAGGTCCGCCCCGCTCATCACGCAGTACGCGGCCTGGTGTTCCTCGAGCAGCGCGAAGATTTCCTCGCAGTGCCAGCTGGGGTGCCGGAACTCGATCGCCAGCCGTACCCAGCCCGGGACCAGCCGCAGGAAGTACGCCAGCCGGGCGTCGTCGCGGGCCTGCGCGGGCGGCAGCTGGACCAGCAGCACCGCCCGCTTATCCCCCAGCTCATGCCAGCCCGTCTCGATGCGCGGCAGCCAGGGCTCCGGCGCGTAGAGCTTGCGGGCATGGGTCAGGCCGCGCGGCGCCTTGACCGACAGCTGGAAGCCGTCCGGCAGCCGGTTCCGCCAGCTCCCGAACGCCGCGGGCCGCGGCCACCGGTAAAAGCTGCTGTTGAGCTCGGCGGTAGTGAAGACGGCCGCGTAACGGGCGAGCCGGTCGCGGGCCGGCAGGCCCGGCCGGTATAGCTCCGGGTGCCAGTGGTCGTAACTCCAGCCGGACGTGCCGATCCTGACGGCCACGCACGCGCCTCATTCGCTGGCGGGCGGTATGTCCGCGTCCACCAGGGCCGTCGACCCGGCCGGGCGGGTGACGGTGTCGTCGGTCCGCTGCCGCAGCCGCTCCAGCGATTCGGCGTCGCCGAGCGGGATGGTCGCCTCCAGCCGTGAGCCGGCTTGCGCCTCGGGTGAGTCCATCACCGCGTCGACCAGGCTGGCCCGGCTGCCGGGAGGCGCAGGCCCGGACGGGGGCAGCAGCGAGGTCCGGACGGTCTCGCCGGAATCTTCCAGCGTGCTCACGTCGGCCGCGGCGACCGTCTGGTCACCGTCCTTGATTTCGACCCGGCGGGGCTTATCGGGGCTGGTCATGAGGTCCTCCTGCGTTCGATTCCGATCCGGTCCGCAGGGGCCATGCCCCCGATCGTCAGGACGAAACGGCGGGGCGGCGTCTGCGGGGGCGGCGGAGCGGGGCGGCTGGGTGCGCATGTGGTCGCGGACCCGGGTCATGAGGACGGCCTGGCCGCCTACGCCGGGCTGCTCGAATCGGGCGTCAGCCCGGCCCAGGTCGTGGTCGCGGGCGATTCGGACGGGGCCGACCCGCTGTTCAGCTACGACGCCATGGGCTGGTTCGCCGAGCGGTATATACCGAACGGGGACCGGTCAGCCTCGCTCGCGAGGGGACGCACGTGTTCCAGAACAACTTCGGGGCGCTGGAGTAAGCCGACGAGGCCCTGGACGAGGTCGCGCGGTTCGTCCGGCGGCACTACCGGACGGCCGGGGCCGCACGGTAGAAAGAGCACTAGACGATCAAGAAAGGGGAGCCGCCGATGGATGTCATCGAATTCCGCCCGGAGCGGGACCAGTACGCGTTCACCTTCGGCGGCGTCGCGCCCGTCCGCACGGTGCAGCCGGGAACGATGCTGCGCCTGTGGACGGACGACGCGTTCTGCGGCGCCCTGCGGGACCCGGCCGACAAGCCGAGCGCCAAGCTGACGATGCCGTTCGTCAACCCGCAGACCGGCCCGTTCTACGTGGAGGGGGCGGAGCCGGGCGACACGCTGGCGCTGCACTTCGTGGACCTGAGCCCGGCGCGGGACTTCGGCGCGTCCAGCACCATTCCCCTGTTCGGCGGGCTGACGGGCACCGACCGCACGGTCACGCTCCAGGAGCCGCTAGAGGAGCGGACCTGGATCTACCAGGTCGACCGGGAACGGCGCACCGTCCTGTTCGAGGCCCGGTCCAGCGACCTGCGGCTGGAGCTGCCGATGGATCCCATGCTAGGCACGGTGGGCGTGGCCCCGGCCGCCGGCGAGGTCCGGTCCTCGCTGGTCCCGGACGCCTTCGGCGGAAACATGGACACCCCCGAGATGCGGGCCGGCGCCAGCTGCTATCTCGGGGTCAACGTGCCGGGCGCGCTGTTCTCCGTCGGCGACGGCCACTACCGGCAGGGCGAGGGCGAGTCGTGCGGGACGGCGGTCGAGGGCGCGATGGACGTCTGCCTCATCGTGGACCTGGTCAAGGGCGGCGGGCCGGCCTGGCCGCGGATCGAGACCGACGACTATCTCATGGTGGTGGGGTCGAGCCGGCCGCTGGAGGACGCCTGGCGGATCGGCCAGGCCGGCATGGTCGGCTGGCTGAGCGACCTGTACGGGCTGGACAAGCTGGACGCCTATCAGCTGCTCACGCAGGTGAGCGAGTGCCCGCTGGCCAACGTGGTGGACGTCAACTACAGCTCGGTCACGAAGGTCCGCAAGAGCCTGCTGCCCGCGGCGGACGCCTACGAAGGCGTGCACCGGCGGCTGCGGGAGCTGGGCGAGACGGCCCGTTAGACAGGAGGAGGAGCAGGTGGACCTGAGGCTCAAGGGACGGCGTGCCCTGGTGACCGGCGGTACCAGGGGCATCGGGCGGGCCATTGCGGAGACGCTGGCGGACGAGGGCGCCTCGGTCGCGTTCTGTGCCCGGACCGAGGCCGACGTGACCCGGGCGGCCGAGGAGATGGCGGGCCGGGGCGCCCTGGTGACCGGGCGCTGCGTCGATGTCGCCGACGCCGAAGGCGTGCGGCAGTGGGTCGGTGAGGTCGCCGCCGAACTGGACGGCCTGGACATCGTGGTGGCCAACGTCAGCGCACTGGCCATACCGGACGAGGAGGCCAACTGGCGGGCGAGCTTCGACGTCGACCTGATGGGCACGGTTCACCTGGTCAACGCCGCGCTGCCGCACCTGGAGCGCAGCGACGCGGCCTCGATCGTGACGATCGCGAGCGTGTCCGGCCGCGAGGTGGACTTCGCCGCGGGGCCTTACGGCACCATGAAGGCGGCGATCATCCACTACACGCAGGGCCTGGCCTACCAGCTCGCGGCCAAGGGCATCCGGGCTAACAGCCTGTCCCCCGGCAACACCTACTTCCCCGGCGGCGTCTGGGAGAACATCGAGCAGAACAATCCTGAGCTGTTCTCGGCGGCGCTGGGGCTGAACCCCACCGGGCGGATGGCGCGGCCGGAGGAGATCGCCCGGGCCGCGGTCTTCCTGGCCAGCCCGGCGGCCAGCTTCATCACCGGTGCGAACTTGCTGGTCGACGGGGCCCTTACCCGCGGCGTTCAGTTCTGAGCGCGGCCGGCTTCGGGCGCCTGGTCGCGCGGGAGGTCCTGGATGGCGTCGTTCATCTGCTGGACCCAGCCGGAGAGTTCGGCGGCGAGGGCCGACTCGCAGTCCGTGACCAGGCGCTCGAGGGCGGCATCGTCTCGCTGCGCCCCGCTCATGGCGCGCCACCCGCGCTGGAGCCCCGCTAGCCGGGCGGCGGCCTGGTTGTCGGTGACGATCGTGTTGTCCACCTGCAGGAGGTTGCGGCACCTGTTCAGCGTGCCGACGCGCTGGTGATAGTAGCTGAGCTGGTCACCCACGCGGGCGGCTGGTCACCGCGATGAGCACCGAGACCGCGATGGGAACCACGACCACGACCCAGTACAGCCAGGACTCCTTCACCTGGTCGTAGATCAGGCCCAGCAGCGCCGCCAGCACCCCCGGGACCAGGATCGCCGCCTGGAAGCGGGTGAACATGTGGCGGAGCCTGATCGCCAGCTGGTCGTAGGTCGCGAAGCTGGCCCAGGCCTCCTTCAGCACCGGCTCTGCCTGCAGTTCCCAGGCGAGCTCGCGGCCGAGCAGGTCGGGGTCCGCGCCGCCGGCCGGGCGGATGTCCGCCTGCGAGATGATCTCCCGCAGGTCAAGATCGTCAATAGCGGACACCGGGGGCAGCGGGCGGTACTTCCGCCGGCCGGGCAGCGCCGGCGCGGCCAGGCGGCGCTGGCGAACCCGGTAGCTCTCCCGCAGCCCGAGCAGGTCATCAGCCAGCCCGCCGGTCCTCGCGACGACGAAGACCGGCCAGCCGCGGCGCACGGCTTCCAGCACCTCGGACCTGGCCACCGGCCCGCCGCCGGCGCGACACCCACCAGCACCGGCAGCGCCTCCGGCCGGCGCGCCCGGGCCTGCCCGGTCAGCTTCATCACGCCAGCGGACGTACCCCCGTCCACGACCACCGCCCCAGCGACCGCGGCCGCCGCGGCGACCGCCCGTTCGCCCATCATGGGATCATCCCACAGGCCGCTTTCATGGCTTGCGGCCTACACCGCCGTAGATCAGGGACCGCCGCGGGTCGAGTGAGGACACACCGGGCGGCAGGTCCGGCCGCTAGGGCGTTAGCCCGGCGCGGCTATTACGTTGACTGATATATTGGTGGACGTAGCAGAAGGGCGGGTGGCGGTGAGCGAACGGGACGGCGGGACCGGGCAGGACGTGCTGCGCCGGGTCGGCGAGGCGTCGGTGCTGATCCTGATCAGCCTGGCGGACGGGTCCAAGCACGGTTACGTGCTGATCCAGGACATCAAGGCGCTCGCCGGGGTCGAACTCGGACCTGGCACGCTCTACGGCGCGCTCGACCGGCTCGAGCGGCTCGGTTTGATCGAGTCGCTGCCCGCCGAGGACCGGCGCCATCCCTACCGGATCACCGCGCCGGGAGCGGCGGCGCTGCGGGTACACCTCGATTCACTCGAGCGGGTCAGCGCGGCCGGGCGGCTGCGGCTGCGGCTGGGCGGCATCTGATGGACGAGTCCCGGCTGGTCCAGATCGCGTTGCGGTGCTACCCGGCCCGCTGGCGGCGTCGGCACGGGCACGAGGCCGCCGAGCTAGCCGCGCTCCTGATCAGGGACGGGACCCGGGCGAGCTCGATCGCCTGGAGTTACCTGGCCGGCGCGGCCCGCGCGTGGCTGACGCCGCGCCCCGGGCGGCGGCTGAGCACGGTCGCCTGCGCGCTGCTGATCGCGGCCGGCTCACTCGGCGTCTCGGCGGGGCTGCTGGCCTCGACGGTGCCGGCCCGGGCGGCCAGCACCAGCCCGGCCCGCGGACCCGTGCACGGCCGGCCTAGTCCGGCTGAGCCGACGGCGGGCGTGATCCCGGGCGCGGGCGTGATCCCCGCGGCGGGCGTGATCCCGGCTATAGGCCGTCCGCGGGTGATCAGCGGGGAGGCCGGGCATGGCTGATCCTGCTGACGATGCCCCGGCTTCGGCTGACGGCGCCCCGGCCGAGCCGACGCCGGGACCGGACCGGCGCCGGCGGATAAGGCACGGGCTGGCCGAGACGGGCGTCATCGTCGTGGTGGCGCTGGTGCTGGCCGGCCTGGTGCGGACGTTCGTGTTCCAGCCCTTCTGGATCCCCAGCGCGTCCATGACGCCGACGCTCGGCGTGTACAACCGGGTCCTGGTGCAGAAGGCGTTCTTCAGCTGGCATGACGTACACGAGGGCGACATCGTGGTGTTCGGCCACCCGCCGCTCGACGACTGTCCCGGACCGCCCGGCAACCTGGTCAAGCGCGTCATCGCGCTGCCGGGGCAGACGATCTACTCGTCGGGCGGCAGCATCTACATCGACGGGCGGCGGCTGGCCGAGCCCTACCTGCCGCACGACGATCCGCTCGGGCTGCCGGTGACCGGGGCGAGCCGCCAGCACCCCTACCGGGTACCGGCCGGCGAGTTCTACATGATGGGCGACGACCGGTCGGACTCGTGCGACAGCCGGTACTGGGGGCCGGTCAAGGGCTCGACCATCATCGGCAAGGTCGTCCTGACGTTCTGGCACGACAGCCACCCCGAGTTCCGCCGGTTCTGAGCCCGCAGGCCTCAGGCCAGGGCGGTGCCGGTGATGTGCTCGAAGATGAGGTTGGTCTCGGTGGTCGCCACGTCGCGGGAGGCGCTCAGGTTCTTGACGACGAAGTCCCGCAGGTCGTCGGCGGACCGCGCGGCCAGGTGGATCTGGAAGTCGTTGACGCCGGCCAGGAAGAACACGCTCAGCACGCCGGGCAGCGCCGCGAAGCGCTGGGCGAAGGCGCCGATGCGCGGGCGGGCGTTGGGCTGCAGGCGGACCGAGACGACCGCCTGCAGCGGCCGCCCCAGCGCCTCGGGGGCCAGGTCGGCGTGGAAGCCTCTGATCACGCCGGCGTCCTGCAGGCGGCGCACGCGCATGAGGCAGGTGGACGCGGCCAGGCCCACGCGCGCGGCCAGCACGTTGTTGGGGGTGCGGGCGTCAGCGGCCAGGAGGCGCAGGATCTGGTGATCGGTCTCGTCGAGCACGATGTCCCGGCGAACCTTCTTCGTTCCGGCCGCCCCGTTCGTCGTCATGGTCTAATTATGCTGCAAATTTCCTGGACTTTGACGAACAGGATTCGGTCTTTATAGATAATGGCCGAACCGCTCGGCACACTCCTGTATAACGCGCTTTTTGGAGGAGTCATGCGGATCGGCATCCCTGCTGAGGTCAAGAACCACGAGTACCGGGTGGCGATCACGCCCGCCGGGGTCCACGAGCTCGTGCTCAACGGGCACGAGATCTTCGTCCAGGCGGAGCCGGCACCGGCTCCTCGATCACCGACGCCGAGTACCAGGCCGCCGGCGCGCGGGTCCTGCCCACGGCGGACGACGTGTGGGGCACCGGCGACATGATCTTGAAGGTCAAGGAGCCGATCGCCGAGGAGTACGGCCGGATGCGGGCCGGCCAGGTCCTGTTCACCTACCTGCACCTGGCGGCCGACAAGCGGCTGACCGAGGAACTCCTGGGCCGCCAGGTCACCGGCATCGCCTACGAGACCGTGCAGACCCCGAACGGCGCGCTGCCCCTGCTGGCCCCGATGTCCGAGGTGGCCGGCCGGCTCGCGCCGCAGGTGGGCGCGGCCACCTTGATGAAGGCCGAGGGCGGCCGCGGGGTCCTGATGGGCGGAGTCCCCGGGGTGTACGCGGCCAAGGTCGTGGTGATCGGCGCCGGCGTCTCCGGCCTGAACGCCGCCACCATCGCGGCCGGCCTGCAGGCCGAGGTCCTCCTGCTCGACCGCAACATCGACCGGCTCCGCACCGTCGACCAGCTTTACCGCGGCCAGATCCAGACCGTGGCCAGCAACGCCTTCGAGATCGAGCGCGCCGTGCTCGACGCCAACATGGTCATCGGGGCCGTGCTGATCCCCGGGGCCAAGGCCCCCACGCTGGTGACCAACGACCTGGTGGCCCGGATGAAGCCGGGCTCGGTGCTGGTCGACATCTCCATCGACCAGGGCGGCTGCTTCGAGGACTCGCACCCGACCACCCACGCCCGCCCGACCTACGCCGTGCACAACTCGGTCTTCTACTGCGTGGCCAACATGCCCGGCGCCGTGCCGCACACGTCGACCCACGCGCTGACCAACGTCACCCTGCCCTACGCGGTCGCGCTCGCGAACAAGGGCTGGCGCCAGGCCTGCGCCGACGACGCCAGCCTGGCCCTCGGCGTCAACACCCACGCCGGCCACCTGGTCAACGCGGCCGTCGGCGAGGCCACCGGCCTGGAGGTCACCCCGCTCAATTGAGGACGGGAACTGGCCGGAATGGTCCGTAGCGTGGCGAGCATGACCACGACGACAGAGATCACGCCGTTCCGCATCGACATCGGTCAGGGCGACCGACCCGGCCCGCGCGTTCGACGTCGTGGTGCCGTCGCTGCCCGGGTACGGTTTCTCCGGCCCCACCACCGAGCCGGGCTGGGACAGCGCCCGGATGGCGCGGGCGTTCGCCACGCTGATGGCACGGCTGGGGTACCAGCGGTGGGGCGCGGCCGGCGGCGACGCGGGCGCCCTGGTCGGCCGCGAGCTCGGGATCGCTGCGCCCGCCGGGCTGGCCGGCGTGCACCTGCTGCAGATCTTCGCGTTCCCGACCGGCGACCCGGCCGAGATGGACGCCCTGTCCGACGCGGACCGCGCCAGCCTGGCCGGGTCGACCGCGGACTTCGGCGACAAGGCGGGGTATCAGAAGATCCAGCAGACCCGGCCGCAGACGCTCGGATACGGCCTGACCGACTCCCCCGCCGGGCAGCTGGCGTGGAACGCCGAGCTGTGGACCGGCTGGGGCGAGGCCGCCGGCGACCTGGACGTGGACACCTACCTGACCCACGTGAGCATCTACTGGTTCACCCGGACCGGCGTCTCCAGCGCCCGGCACTATTACGAGGACGCGCACAGCGGGGCGGGTTACCGGGACGTCCCGAACAACGTGCCGACCGCGGTCGCGGTGTTCCCCCAGGACTACCGGACGATCCGGACGTTCGCCGAGCGGGCCAACAACGTCGTGCGGTACACCGAGTTCGGCCGGGGCGGCCACTTCGCCTACACCACTGACCCGGATCTGGTGGTGGCGGACCTGCGGGAGTTCTTCGGCCGCCTGGGCTAGCGTGGGCCTATGAGCACAGACGTTCCCCAGTGGGAGACGGCGGACGAGGGCTGGGGCCGTAAGGCGGTGGACTTCGCCACGCTCAGCGAGCCGGGTAACTGCCGGGAGTACATCGGCGTCCACCACCGGCTCGGCGTCGACGCCGGAGACCGGCTGCTCGACGTGGCGTGCGGGGCCGGGCTCGCGATCGAGCTGGCTCGCCTGCGCGGCGCGGTCTGCTCGGGTATCGACGCCTCGGCCCGGCTAGTCACGGTGGCCCGGGACCGGAGCCCCGGCTGCGACATCAGGGTCGGCGACATGAACGCCCTGCCGTGGGATCCGGCGTCGTTCGACATCGCCACCAGCTTCCGCGGGATCTGGGGCACGACCCCGGATGCGGCGGCCGAGCTATTCCGGGTCCTGCGGCCCGGCGGACGCGTCGGGATCACGGTGTGGGGTCACCTGAAGGTCTCGCCCGGGGCCTGGGCGCTGGCTCCGCTGCGCCTGGCCACGGCGGAGAAGGTCGGCAACCAGGCGGCCATGGTCTCGCTCGGCCGTCCCGGCGTGGGCGAGCAGCTCCTGCAGTCCTGCGGATTCACCGGCGTCGAGCGGGCGGCCATCCCGTTCGCCTGGGAGTTCGCCGACCCGGAGCTGTACGCGCGGGCCGTGATCTCCTCCGGCCCGGCTTATGAGGCCATCCAGAACGTCGGCGAGGCCGAGTTCCGCCGCGCCGCCGTCGAGCAGGCCCGGCAGCAGCTGCGGGACGGCCTGCCGCTGCGGGCCGAGATCGACGTCGTTCGCTACCTGGCCCGCAAGCCCGAAGAACGCTAGGCCAGCTGGTCGCGGCGGCGGGTCAGGGCGGCGGTCTCGGCGGTGTTGCCGGCCAGCTCGATGGCCTTGTCGTAGGCGGCGCGGGACTCCTGGCTGCGGCCCAGCCGGCGGAGCAGGTCGGCGCGGGTCGCGTGGTAGGGGTGATAGCCGGCCAGCTTGGGCTCGAGACGGCCGACGGCCGCCAGGGCCACCTCCGGGCCGTCGAGCTCGGCGACCGCGATGGCCCGGTTGAGGGCGATGACCGGCGAGGGGTCGAGGTGGACGAGCTGGTCGTAGAGGGCGACGACCTGCGACCAGTCGGTGTCGCGGATGTCGCGGGCGGAGGTGTGCACGGCGCTGATCGCGGCGAGGATCTGGTAGCGGCCCGGCGCCACCCGGGCGGCCAGGCGCTCACGCACCAGCCGGTGGCCCTCGGCGATCAGCGCCGGGTCCCAGGCGCCGCGGTCCTGCTCGTCGAGGGTGACCAGTTCGCCGCCGGCCGAGATCCGGGCGGTGCGGCGGGCCTCGGTGAGGAGCATCAGCGCCAGCAGCCCGGCCACCTCGCCGTCGTCCGGCAGCAGGGCCCGGATCAGGCGGGTGAGCCGGATCGCCTCGGCGGTCAGGTCGTGGCGGACGGGACCGGGGCCGGGACCGGTCGCCAGGTAGCCCTCGTTGAAGACGAGGAAGAGGACGGTGAGCACGCCGGCGACGCGGGCCGGGAGATCTTCCGGGGACGGCACCCGGTAAGGGATGCGCGCCGCCTTGATCTTGGCCTTCGCCCGGGTGATCCGCTGCTCCATGGCGCTCTCCTGCACCAGGAAGGCGCGGGCGATCTCGGGCACGGTCAGGCCGGCGACCATGCGCAGCGTCAGCGCCACGCGGGTCGGCATCGCCAGCGCCGGGTGACAGCAGGTGAAGATCAGCCGGAGCCGCTGGTCGTCGATGGCGCCGGGAGGCTCGGGCGGGTCGTCGTCGTACAACAGCTTCGCCTCTTCATGCTTACCGCCGCGCTTGTTCTCGCGCCGGATCCGGTCGATGGCCTTGCGGTTGGCGGTGGTGGTCAGCCAGGCGCCGGGGCGGGGGGGAACGCCATCGGCCGGCCACCGCTCGACCGCGGTCGCGAACGCCTCGGCGGCCGCCTCCTCGGCGATGTCGAGATCACCGAAACGCTTGGTCAGGGAGGCGACTACCCGGGCCCACTCCTCGTGGTGGGCCCGGGTGACCGCTTCGGGGACGTCGGTCGCGCTCACAGGAACGGCCGCACCTCGACCTTCCGGTTGCAGGCCTTCGATCCTTCGGCGGCGAGCTTGAGCGCTACGTCGAGGTCGGAGGCCTCGATGATCCAGAAGCCGATGAGGTACTCCTTCGACTCCAGGAAGGGGCCGTCGGTGACAATCGCCTCCTCGCCACGGTTGTCGATGACGGTGGCCGAGCCGGGCACCGCCAGGCCGCCGGCGAAAACCCAGTGACCTTCGGCCTGAAGCCGGTCGTTGAACGCGTCGATGGCCGTCTCCTCGTCCGGGCTGGCGAGGTCAGCCGTGTCGGTGATCACGGAAACCAAGTACTGCATCGCAGATCATCTCCTGCAGTTCCGGGGCGCCCCGTGGGCGGCCGCTCACCTGTGCTACGAACACATCTGTGCCGATCCGACATCGCCGCTCGGATGTTTTCGCGGACTTCACACGGTGGCATACCGCGGGCGCCCGGCCGGCCGGTAGACCTGGAGGGTCACGCCCTTCGCGAAGGCTCGCGATTTCGCCAGGTCAAGCGCTATATCCGGGCCGTTGCCGGGGAAAAGCCGCGTACTGTGGCCGTCGAAGTGGCCCATGACCCACCCGTCGCGCTGGAATCCGGCCGCGTGCTCCTCAGTTTCGTGGCCGCGGTTCTCTTCTCGCCGGGGCGCCCTCGCGGGCGGCCGCTCACCCCTGCCACGAACGCCCCGGCCCCGATCCGGCACCGCCCCCGGGATTAAGTGTTATCACCAGCCCGGTATCGGCGCTGTGCTGGGCGGCTTCCAGCAGCTCAAGGCCGGCCGAGCGGGTTACCACCCCGGCCAGCTCGCAGCCGGCCGCCCCGGCGATCAGCGGCGCGTGGAAGAACCGGCCGCCCTTGCCGTACCCGACCAGGCCGATCCGCACCGGCGTCAAGCGCCACCTCCGGCGAGCTCGGCGGTCACCCGTTCGAGCATGCGGCGGTGGATGGCGTCGGCGTCTTCTTCCCAGCCGAACACGCAGACCGCGGCGATGCCGTCGAAGCTGGCGTCGCGCAGCGCGGTGAAGGTCTGGTCCCAGTCGATGTCGCCGTTGCCGATCTCGTTGTGCTGGTGGACCCTGACGTCGGCCCCGGGCGGGTTGACGATGTACCGGTTGCCGGCGTTGACCCGGTGGTTGTAGCAGTCGGCCACGTGAACGTGGGCCAGCTTGGGGCCGGCGTAGGAGATCATGTCCCGCATGTCGGCGGCGCCATCGGACAGGTGGAACGCGTGCGGGATGCAGAAGCAATAGTTGATCCACGGCCGGTTCAGCCCGCGGACGATCTGCACCGCGTCGTCGTTGCGCTCGGAGAAGTCGTACGGGTGGGCCTCGATGTTGAGCTGCAGGCGGTACCGCTCGAAGGCCGGGATGAGCTCCTCCAGCGACCGGTAGAAGGCGTGCTCGGACTTGAGCGGCTGATTCGGGTCACCGGACAGCTCGGTCATGATCACCGGGCATTCGAGGCCGTCGGCGATCTCCAGCAGCCGCTTCCAGTTGCGCACCTGGGCCTGGCGTTCCTGCTCGTCGGGTGCGGACCAGCCGAAGACCGGCACCAGCGAGGAGATGGCGACCCCGGTTTCCTTGACGGCCTTATTGACCTCGGCGATCATCGCGTCGTCGGCCTTGGGGTACCGGTGCCAGAAGAACCAGTCCGCCCGCGGCGACAGCTCGAGGTACTCGTAACCGAGGTCGGCGGCCTTGCGCAGCTCGTCGGCGACCGACATCGTCGCGTGATACATCGCGGGATCCAGCGCGATCTTCACCATGGCGTCCTCCTTCCTGTCTTCTTACAGCTTCGCGGCGGCGGCGTGGAGGTTGCCGGCGGCGAGGGCCAGACCCTCGAGACGGGAGTAGCTGGCGTCCTCGTGCTCGATGTTGACCGCCATGTCCGGGTCGATCTCGGCCAGGGCGCGGAGGAACTCCGTCCAGAACGGGACGTCGTGGCCGATACCGACCGCGACGAAGCGCCAGGCCGGATCGTCCGGCCAGTTACTGCACCAGTACCCGATGCCGGTGGGGGTCCTGCCTTCGGCGTCGGCGGGCACCCGGTCGAACATCGTGTCCAGGACTCCGCGGATGGCGACGCCGGGCTCGATCCGGGCGTCCTTGGCGGCGGCGTGGAACACCAGCGGCCCGAGCCAGCGGATGCACGCGACGATGTCCATGCCCTGCCACATCAGGTGCGACGGGTCCATTTCGGCGCCGATGCTGGTGGCGCCGGTCAGGTCGACGAGCTTGCGCAACGTGACCGGTGAGAAGACCAGGTTGTGCGGGTGCATCTCGATCGCCACCCGGACGCCGGCGGCGCGGGCCAGGGCATCGATCTCGCTCCAGTACCGGGCGGCGACGTCCCACTGGTAGTCCAGGACGTCCATGTAGACGCCGTCCCAGGGGTTGACCACCCACGACGGGTACCGTGCGTCGGGGTCGGAGCCGGGGGTGCCGGACATCGTCACGATGTTGCGGACCCCGAGCAGGCTCGCGAGCTCGATGGTGCGACGCAGGTCGTCACGGTGCTTGGGGCCGACGCCAGGGAGCGGGTTGAGCGGGTTGCCGTTGCAGTTCAGGCCGGTCAGCTCCATGTCCCGCGCGGAGAACTCAGCCAGGTAATCGCGGCGAGCCTGCGCCGAGGCCAGCAGGGTGTCCACGGGGCAGTGCGGGGACGGGATGAAGCCGCCCGTGTTGACCTCCACCGAGGTCAGGCCGTCGGCCTTGAGAACCTCCAAGGCATCGGGCAGCGGGCGGTCGTGCAGGCAGGCGGTGTAGGCGCCCAGCTTGAGCGGCATGATCAGGTTCCTTCCAGCGGCCGGAGACCAGCTGTCCGCAGCTCACCAGGGCCCCCGATACTGTTACGTATTAGTAATACGTAACACTTAGTATTGGACAGGTCCGCCTCGCATGTCAAGACATATAAACAAGTGGAGCAGGCATTGATGGACACCGGTCCGACGGCCCATACGTCCGGGAGGCTCGGGCGGCCGACAATGCGTGACGTCGCGGCGCGCGCCGGCGTCTCTCAGACGCTGGTGTCACTGGTGTTGCGCCACGCACCGGGGGCCAGCGCCCAGACCCGCGAGCGTGTTCTGCGTGCCGCCGCCGAACTGGGCTACCGGCCGGACACCGCGGCGCAGGTCCTGCGGCGCAGCCGCAGCCGGCATATCGGCGTGCTGTTCACCATGCGGCAGCCGTTCGACGTGGACCTGGTCGAGGCGATCTATCCGGCCGCGGAACGGCGCGGCTACCACGTTGTCCTAGGCGCCATCGGGGCCGGGCGCGACGACCGGCAAGCGGTGGAGGAGCTGCTCGCCTATCGCAGCGAGGCCCTGATCCTGGACGGGACGACTATCAAAGCCGCGCAACTCGCCCGCGTCGCGGATCAGGTACCCGTCGTCGACATCGGACGGCGCGTCACCGGAGGCAGCGTTGACGTCGTACGAGTAGCCGACGAACACGGCGCCCGGCTGGCCGTCGACCACCTGGCCGGCCTCGGCCACCGTCGCATCGTGCACATCGACGGAGGCGACCAGCCTGCCGCCGCCGAGCGCCGCCGCGGATACCGGCGGGCCATGCGACGGCACGGCCTCCAGCACGAGATACGGATATTCCCCGGCGACTACAGCGAAGAATCCGGCGCCACCGCTGGCCGCCGTATCCTCAGCGAGGGACAGTTGCCCACCGCCATCTTCGCGGCCAACGACCGGTGCGCCCGCGGTCTTCTCGACATCCTCATCCGGGCCCGCATCGACGTTCCCGGCGATATATCGGTGGCGGGCTACGACGACAGCGAGGTCGCCCGGCTGTCCTTCATCAACCTCACCACCGTCCGCCAGGACGCCGCGCTGATGGCCGAGCAAGCCGTTCAGGCCGTCATCGAGCGCCTCGACCACGGGCGGACCGAGGCCAGGGATATCGTCCTCGCCCCCGCCCTGGTCATCCGGGGATCAACCGGGCCGCCGCGTCCGGCCGGGCGTGTGGCGGGGGCAGGATGGGGAAAGACCCAGCTTTGATGATCATTGACTGTCACGGTCATTACACGACCGCGCCGCAGGCTCACACGGACTGGCGCAAGGCGCAGAAGGCCGCGTTCGCAGCCGGTACCGCGCCGCCGCCGTACCCGGACATTCCCGACGACGACATCCGCGCGTCGGTCCAGGGCAGCCAGGTCAAGCTCATGGACGAACGGGGTACCGACCTCACCATCTTCTCCCCGCGCGCCTCGGCAATGGAGCACCATTTCGGCGACGAGCTGGTCAGCGCCCGGTGGGCCCAGGTCAGCAACGACCTGATCGCGCGCGTCGTGCGGCTGTTCCCCGGCCGGTTCGCGGGGGTCTGCCAGCTGCCCCAGTTCCCCGGCGTCCCGGTCAGCCAGTCGATCCCAGAGCTGCGCCGCTGCGTCACCGAGCTCGGCTTCGTCGGCTGCAACCTCAACCCCGACCCCAGCGGCGGCCACTGGGCCTCCCCGCCGCTGACCGACCGGTCCTGGTACCCCTTCTACGAGGCGATGTGCGAACTGGACGTGCCCGCCATGGTGCACGTGTCCGCGGTCACCAACCCGGCCTTCCACGCCACCGGCTCGCACTACCTCAACGCCGACACCACCGCCTTCATGCAGCTCCTCCAGGGCGAGGTGTTCAAGGACTTCCCGGAGCTGCGGCTGGTCATCCCGCACGGCGGCGGCGCGGTTCCCTACCACTGGGGGCGGTTTCGCGGCCTGGCCGACATGCTCGGCCTGCCGCCGCTGGCCGAATCGGTGATGGGCAACGTGTCCTTCGACACCTGCGTGTACCACCAGCCCGGCATCGACCTGCTGTTCCGCGTCATCGACGCGGACAGCATCGTGTTCGGCTCGGAGATGATCGGCGCCGTCCGCGGCATCGACCCCGAGACCGGCCACTATTTCGACGACACCCGCCGGTACGTCGACGGGCTCAGCCTGGCGCCGCAGGCGCGGGCCAAGGTCTACGAGCTCAACGCCCGCCGGATCTACCCGCGCCTGGACGGGAGCATCGCGTAATTCGCTGGATACACGCCAGCAGACGGCGGTTGGACGACATACAGAAAGGGACTTTATGGCCCTTTTAAGCGCCGGCGGTCAGGCGACCATGTCAAGTCCTGCCTGAAGCCGGTCCTCGCCCGGTCGGCTTGACAACTCAAAAATTGATATCACAATGATAGTGGGTAGCCATTGCCGTCAAGGAGGCCTGCATGGGTGAGCTAGCCATCGAGGTGCGGGGTCTGCGCAAGAGCTTCGACAAGAAGGAAGCCGTGGCCGGGATCGACATGGAGATCGCGGCTGGCTCCCTCGCGGGCCTGGTCGGGCCGAACGGGGCCGGGAAGACCACGTCGCTGTCCATGATGACCGGGCTGCTGCGCCCCGATTCGGGCCGGATCGTGATCCATGGCCATGATGTCTGGGCCGACCCGGTGGCCGCCAAGGCGATGACCGGGGTGGTGACGGCCGAGGTCAGGCTGTTCGAGCGGCTGAGCGGGGAGGAAGCGCTTGAATACGCCGGGCGTCTCCGGGGCCTGCCCGCCACCGAGGCGCGGTCGCGGGCGGCGCAATTGCTCGATGTGCTCGACCTGACCGCTGACGCGAAACGGCTGGTCACGGACTATTCGACCGGGATGCGCAAGAAGGCCGCACTTGGCTGCGCGCTGATCCACAATCCGCCGGTCCTGTTCCTGGACGAACCGCTCGAGGGCGTGGACCCGATCTCGGCCGACGTGATCCGCCGGCTGCTGGCCCGGCTGGTCAGCACCGGCTCGACCGTGCTGTTCTCCAGCCACGTCATGGAACTGGTCGAGCAGGTCTGCGACCACGTATCGGTCATCGACAAGGGCAGGGTCCTGGCGACCGGCACGACCGACCAGGTCCGCAACGGCAAGACCCTGCAGCAGGCGTTCATCGACCTGGTCGGACCGAAGGCACGGGACGAGGAGGGACTGTCGTGGCTCGGCTCCTCGTCCAGCTGAAGCTCCGCATGCTGGCCAACGCGCTGCGCGCGTCCACCACGGCGCGGGTTTCGTTCCTCATCAGCACGGCGCTGGCCCTACTGGTCGCGATCGGGACCTTCTGGGTCCTGGCCCAGCTGCGCTCGCTGGACGCGTCGGTCGACCTGATCACGGTCATCTTCAGCATCTTCGCGATCGGCTGGCTCCTGTGCCCGATCTTCGCCTTCGGCCTGGACGGCACGCTCGACCCGTCGACGATGGCCCTGTATCCCCTCCGCACCCGTCCGCTGGTAACCGGGCTGCTCGCGGCGTCGGCCGCGGGAGCCTGGCCGGCGGCCAACATGATCGGCTTGCTCGGGGTCACCGTCGGCCTGGCCCGCGGCGGGCTCGGCGTGCTCATCGCGTTCGCCGCCGTGGTGCTCCAGGTGCTGTTCTGCATCGTGCTGGCCCGGTTCGTGATCACCGCCATGGCGAGGATGCTGCGCTCGCGCCGCGGCAAGGACCTCGCCGTGTTCCTGATCGTCCCCATCGGCGCCATTCTGGAGTTCCTGCTCCAGGTGATACCCCGGGCGGCGGCCGCGGGCGGCCTGCGCCCGGCGAGCTTCGCCGGCGTCGACAGCTGGCTGCGCTGGCTGCCGCCCGGGCTGGCCGCGCACTCGATCCAGGACGCTTCGACCGGGCACCTGGGTGACGCCCTGGCCCGCCTCGGCCTGCTCGCGGCCGTCATCGCCGTGCTCGGCGTGCTGTGGGTCCGCTCGCTCGCCCGGGCCCTGGTCACCGCGGACACCACGACCGGGTCCTCGCGCGTGCGCAACGCCGCGCTGCCGCTGGCGCGGTACGGCTTGCGCGGCGCCGTCGCGGCCCGGTTCCTGCGCTATCAGCGCCGCGACCCCGCCTCCCTGGCCTACTGGGGCATCGCCGTCGCGGTCATGTTCATCTGCTCCGCCAGCACGATCGCCGGCCCGCACACCCATCCCGGCGTGGTGATCGCCAGCGCGATCTTCGGGGCCGCGTTCGTCGGCGCGTACCGCGCCAACCCGGTCGGGCAGACCGGGCCGGCGTTCGTGCTCGAGGCCACGGCGCTGAGCGGCCGCCGGGAGCTGCGCGCCTACTTCTCCGGCCAGGACCTCGTGTTCGGCGCGATCGCGGTACCGCTCCTGATCGGCGTCTCGGTCCTCCTCGGAGCCCTGGTCGGGGACCCGCGGGAAGGCGTCACCGCCGCCGCGGTCGCCCTGGCCGGGCTGGGCGTGTCCCTGGCCATGGGCAACATCTTCACCGTCGTGCTGGCCTATCCCATGCAGAAGCGAGCCGGCAACCCGATGCCGCAGCCGGCTCAGGGCTACGCCGCCTACGCGGCGGGCGCCGTCTTCGGCACCCTCGCGACCGTCGCGGTGGCCGTCATCCCGGTGATCATCCTCGGCAACGTGATCAGCGGCGATACCGCGGCGATCCGGCTGCCGCTGCTGTTCGGGTGCGCCGCCGTCTACGGCCTGGGGATCGCCTGGCTGGGCGTGCGCGCGGCCGCCATCGCGGCCGAGGGCAAGCTGCCCGAGCTCTGCCAGGTCGCCATGCGCACCAGCCTGTAGCACCCCGGGGAACCTGGCGCGGGGATCAGCACGGGGTTACGTTCAGCGCATGCGCTTCGGGATCATCGACCACAACGACGACACGGGACGGCCGCACCCCGGGCAGATCGCCGAGCGGCTGGAACTGATCGAGGCCTACGACCGGCTGGGCTTTTACGCCTACCACCTGACCGAGCACCACGGGACGCCGCTGGCCATCACGCCGTCGCCGCACCTGATGCTGGCGGCCGCCGCGCAGCGGACCTCACGGCTGCGGCTCGGGACGCTCATCACGATCTTGTCGCTGTACCACCCGATGCGCGTCATCGAGGAGGCGGTGACGCTGGATCAGCTGTCCGGCGGCCGGCTCGACCTAGGGGTCGGCCGGGGCGTGTCGCCCGCTGAGCTGGCGTTCCACGGCGTGTCCTCCCCCGAGGAGGCGCAAGGCCGGTTCGACGAGGCCTTCGCGATCCTGCGGCAGGGGCTGACGTCGGACAGCGTGACCTTCGACGGGAAGTACTACCAGCTGCTCGACGCGCCGGTCGTCTCGCGTCCCGTGCAGCGGCCGCACCCCCCGCTGTGGTACGGCACCCGGACGCCGGCCAAGGCGCAGTGGTGCGCGCGGCTCGGCATGCCGATGATGGCGCTCGTCCCGTCGCAGGACGTCCGGACGCTGACCGACGCCTACCGGGCCGAGTGGGCGTCGCTCGGGCGCGCCCCGGAGGACCTGCCGCCGCTGGGCATTTCCCGGAACATGGTGCTCGCGCCGACCAGCCAGGAGGCGATGAAGATCGCCAACCGGGCCTTCGCGCGGTTCAAGGACAGCCTGTACTACCTCTGGAAGAAGTACGGCATCCCGGCACCGGCGGTTTTCCCGGCCGAGACGTACGAGGGCATCCACGCGACCGGCCACTTCTACGCCGGCGACCCGGCGGGCGCCCGCGACTGGGTCAGCCGCCACCGCGACATCGGCGGGATCAGCTACATGGCGCTGGAAACGTGCTTCGGGGACATGACCAAGGACGAAGCGCTGCAGTCAGCGGAACTCCTGGCCACCGAGGTGATGCCGCACTTCGCCTGACACCACGTGGTAGCACGGCACATCGGTTACCTATGTGACGAGGGCTCGTGACGGGCGTCGGCCGTTCACGTCAGCGGTTCGCCGCCGTCGACGTGCAGGGTCTGGCCAGTCAGGAAGGTATTGGTCAGGGCGAACATGACGGCCTGGGCGACGTCGTCCGGGGTGCCGATCCGGCGGGTGGGGTTGGCGGCGCTGATCTTCGCGAAATAGTCCTTCTTGCCCTGCTCGCCCAGGGCGTCCCAGGCGCCGGTGTCGATCACGCCCGGGGAGATGGCGTTGACCCGGATGGGGGCCAGCTCGAGGGCCAGCGAGCGGGCCAGGGTGTCGGCGGCGGCGTTGGTGATGGCGACGCCCAGCGTGCCGACCGCGATCTTGGCCGCGGCTACGCCGGAGAAGATGACAAACGATCCGCCGCTGTTCATCCGCGGTGCCAGGTGCTTGGCCAGCATGAGCGGGCCGATCACCTTCGTGTCGAAGGACAGCCGGATCGCGTCCCGGTCCAGGTCACCGACGCGGCCCCGGGCTCGGGCGGAGGCGGTCGAGACTACGTGATCCACTGTCCCGAGCCGCTCGCCCAGAGCGGCGATCGAGGCTTCGTCGGTGAGGTCGACGGCCTCGGCGCTGATGCCAGGTTCGCCGGCGTAGGCCGCGTCCAGGGCTTCGGCGTCGCGGCCGGCCGTGGTGACCCGTGCGCCCGCCTCCTGGGCGGCGAGGACGATCGCGCGGGCGAGCCCGCCGCCCCGCCCGATGACGAGCACGGACTGGTCTTTCAGTGACCCGGTCAAGGCATCCATGACTGACCCTTTGCTTACAGGAAAGGAATCCAGCTGGCGAATTCATAATTCACGCTGCGGGAACAAGCCTGGCAGGATACCTATCCTCCGGCAAGGGATTCGGGTTTCGAAGAATTCATGACGCTTATCGAAATCCCGAATATCAATAAGTCTCAGACGGCAGTCAGCGCTGCCGTCCGGCCCGATATACGCGATTCTGGCAGGCCGCGCCGCTTCAGATCGCAGACGAAACGCCGCAGCAGGTCATCGTGCGGCGCGGCCACGATGACGATCACGTCGCGCAGCTCAGGCGGGTCGAGGGACCTGACCGTCGCGGCTGGCAGCGGGGCCAGGGCGGAAAAGGGCACGACCGTCACCCCCATGCCGGCCGCGGCCAGCTGCGCGGCCGTCCGCGGGAAGCCCGTGCGCAGCGCCGGCTGCGGCAGCACCACGCCCCGTCCGGCCGCGAACTGGTCGAACCACGCGGCGAACCCGTTGTCCGGGTTGTAGTGCACGAGCGGTTCGGCGGCCAGCTCGGCCAGCGGCACGGCGTCCAGGTCCGCGAACCGGTGCTCGGGCGAGGCGACTACTACGATCTCCTCGCGGCCGAGCAGCTCGGTGTGCTCGCCGGTCCGGCTCGGCCTCGGACCGACGGTGATATCCGTCCCGCCGGCCAGCAGCACCTCGAGCATCCGGTCGGCACTGGTGTACTCCTTCAGGTCCAGCTCGACGTCGGGGAACCGTTGCCGCCAGGCCCGCAGCACCGGAACCAGGACCCACGCCGTCATCGCCTCGGTGCAGGCGATGCGGATACGGCCGCCGGTCCCGGCCGCCACCCTGCGGCCCGCGATCACGGCCCGGTCGGCCGCGGCCAGCGCGACCCGCGCCTCGGCCGTGGCGGCCAGCCCGGCCGCGGTCGGCCTGATGCCCCGGGGCAGGCGCTCGATGACCGGAGTGCCTAGCTCCCGTTCGATCGCGGCGATCTGATGCGACAGCGCCGGCTGCGACATGTGCAGTACCGCTGCCGCCTTCGTCAGCGAGCCCTGGTCCACGATGGTGACCAGGCATTCCAGTGTTCGCAGGGAAATCATCCGGTGATCCTCACGCTGCTCTCGTACCGCATAGTCGCATGATTTACGCGTCACCCGGTCAGCGCGGCTGCGCGGGGCGAGCGAGGATCGCGGTGGTGAAGTCGGCGGCGATCGCCGCGTAGCCGGTGTCGTCGCGCGCCGCTGAACGACAGGTTCACGATCCGGTAGCGCAGGCCGCGCCCGGCGAGGGCGTGCCAGGTCTGCAGCACCCAGCTGTGCTCGAGCGAGCTCGCGCCGACACCCTGGGAGAGCGAGTCACCGAGCACCACCCACAGCGGGCCGGCCGAGGCGAGAGCCTCCAGGTTGCGCCGCTGCCAGGCCTGCGCGTACGGCTTGATCTCGTTCTCGACCAGGCCAACGCCGGGCAGCAGACGACGGGCCAGGCGCAGCAGCCAGCCCGGGGACCGGTCGTTGAGGTTCGAATACTCGAAAGCCATTTAGGCGCCCTTGCGGCCCGGGGCCCGCCGCACGGTGTCTATCGCCTGGGCGATCAGGTCATCAGATGCGCTGTGCGGGCCGGGATGACCGGTCAGGCCGCCGAGGATATTGCGGGCGAACAGGCGGGCGATGTCCTCCACGGACTGCGGGCCATCGGGGCGGTACCAGGTCCAGGCGTAGTTGCACATGCCGAAGACCTGCAACGCCGACATCTTCGGGTCGGCGGTGACGAACGCTCCCCCGGCGGCTCCGTCGCGGATGATCTCGCTGACGATCGCCATGTAGCGCGCCCGCTGCTCGCGGACGTAGCCGGTGAGGCCGCCGTCGAAGTAGCGGACCAGCTCGCGCAGGCAGGCCAGGCTGGCGGCGCGGTCGTCGCGGTGCGCGGCGAGCAGGGCGTAGATCATCGCGACGAGCCGGCTCACCGGGTCCTCGAGCTGGTCCAGGACGAAGTCCGCCTCGGCGAAGCGGCGGGTGAAGTAGGCGACGTGCAGCTCTCTGAGCAGGGCTTCCTTGCTGCCGAAGTGGTGGACGATGGTGCCCTTGCTCAGGTCCAGCTCGGCGGCGATGTCGGCCAGGCTGGTGTCGGCGTACCCGCGGTCGGCGACGTGCTCGGCGAAGACGCGCAGGATGGCGTCGCGTGAGCTGGCCCGCGGACTACGTGCTGGCATCTGGCCACTCTAGCAGCTTGCTGACCGTACGTGCGGTCAGTTATAGTCGCGAGATGAGCCATGCGGAGTCGCACCGGGCGCTGGTGGCGGACCTGAACGAGAAGCTGGCCGCGGTGCGGCGGGGCGGGCCCGAGCGGTCCCGGGCCCGGCACGTGGCGCGGGGCAAGCTGCTGCCGCGGGACCGGGTGGACTCGCTGGTGGATCCGTCCTCGCCGTTCCTGGAGCTGTCGCCGCTGGCGGCGCACGGCCTGTACGGCGGCGACGCCCCCGGCGCCGGGATCATCACCGGGGTCGGCCGGATCCGCGGCCGCGAGTGCGTGATCGTGGCCAACGACGCGACCGTCAAGGGCGGCACCTACTACCCGATGACGGTCAAGAAGCACCTGCGCGCCCAGGAGGTGGCCCTGCACAACCGGCTGCCGTGCGTGTACCTGGTCGACTCGGGCGGCGCCTACCTGCCCGCCCAGGACGAGGTTTTCCCCGACCGCGAGCACTTCGGCCGCATCTTCTACAACCAGGCCACCATGTCCGGCCTGGGCATCCCGCAGATCGCCGCGGTGCTCGGCTCGTGCACCGCGGGCGGCGCGTACGTGCCCGCCATGAGCGACGAGGCGGTGATCGTCCGCGACCAGGGGACGATCTTCCTGGGCGGTCCCCCGCTGGTCAAGGCGGCCACCGGCGAGGTCGTCACGGCCGAGGAACTCGGCGGCGGCGACCTGCACGCGCGAATCTCCGGGGTCACCGACCACCTGGCCGACAACGACGCGCACGCGCTGCGCATCGTCCGCGACATCGTCGCCACGCTCGGGCCGCGCGCCCCCCGGCCGTGGGAGGTCTGCCCCGCCGAGGAACCGCTGGCCGGCCCGGACGAGCTCTACGACGTGGTCCCGGCCGACTCGCGGACCCCTTACGACGTGCGCGAGGTGATCACCCGGATCACCGACGGGTCGCGGCTGGGTGAGTTCAAGGCGGAGTACGGCACCACGCTGGTCACCGGGTTCGCCCGCATCCACGGCCACCCGGTCGGGATCGTCGCCAACAACGGGATCCTGTTCTCCGAGTCCGCGCTCAAGGGCGCGCACTTCATCGAGCTGTGCGACCAGCGCGGCATCCCGCTGGTGTTCCTGCAGAACATCTCCGGCTTCATGGTGGGCCGGGAGTACGAGGCGGGCGGCATCGCCAAGAACGGCGCCAAGATGGTGACCGCGGTGGCCTCCACCCGGGTGCCGAAGCTGACCGTGATCATCGGCGGGTCGTTCGGCGCCGGGAACTACTCGATGTGCGGCCGGGCCTACTCCCCCCGGTTCCTGTTCATGTGGCCGAACGCCCGGATCTCGGTGATGGGGGGCGAGCAGGCGGCGACCGTGCTGGGCGCGGTCGGCTCCGGCGCCGACCCGGACGCGATCCGGGCCCAGTACGAGACCCAGGGCCACCCGTACTACTCGACCGCCCGGCTGTGGGACGACGGGGTGATCGACCCCCGGGACACCCGGACGGTGCTGGGGCTGGCCCTGTCGGCCGCGGCCAACGCCCCGCTGGCCGATCCGGCCTTCGGCGTCTTCCGGATGTGAGGTGAGCGTGTTCAGCACCGTGCTCGTGGCCAACCGGGGCGAGATCGCCTGCCGGGTGATCCGGACCCTGCGGCGGCTCGGCGTCAGGTCCGTGGCCGTGTACACCGACCCGGACGCGGACGCGCCGCACGTGGCCCTGGCCGACCTGGCCGTGCACCTGGGCCCGGCGCCGGCTTACCTATCGGCGGACTTGGTCGTTGACGCCGCCCGGCGGTCCGGAGCCCAGGCTATCCATCCGGGCTACGGCTTCCTGTCCGAGAACACGGCGTTCGCGGCGGCCTGCGCGGCGGCCCAGATCGCGTTCGTCGGGCCGCCGGCCGCGGCCATCGAGGCGATGGGCGACAAGATCCGGGCCAAGCAGACCGTGGCCAAGGCGGGTGTGCCGGTGGTGCCCGGATCCGATGGACAGAGCTCGGCCGGGTCCGCCCTGGACGACGAGGCGCTGGCCCGGGCGGTGGCCGAGATCGGCTATCCGGTGCTGCTCAAGCCGAGCGCGGGCGGCGGCGGCAAGGGCATGCGTGAGGTGCACCGGGCCGGCGACCTGGCCGACGCGATCAGCTCGGCCCGGCGCGAGGCCCGGAGCAGCTTCGGCGACGACACGCTGCTGGCCGAGCGGCTGGTGACCGACCCCCGGCACATCGAGATCCAGGTCCTGGCGGACGCGCACGGGAACGTCATCCACCTGGGCGAGCGCGAGTGCTCGCTGCAGCGACGCCACCAGAAGATCATCGAGGAGGCGCCGTCACCGCTGCTCGATGACGCCCAGCGGGAAGCGATGGGCGCCGCCGCGGCCGAGGCGGCCCGCGCGGTCGGCTACACCGGGGCCGGGACGGTCGAGTTCATCGTGAGCGGCGACCGGCCGGACGAGTTCTTCTTCATGGAGATGAACACGCGGCTCCAGGTGGAGCACCCGGTTACCGAGGAGATCTTCGGCCTGGACCTGGTGGAACTGCAGCTGCGGGTGGCGGCCGGGGAGCGGGAGCCGTGGCCGGCCCGGCGGCCGGTGAGCGGGCACGCGATCGAGGCCCGGATCTACGCCGAGGACCCGGCGGCGGGCTTCCTGCCCACCGGCGGCCGGGTGCTGGCGCTGAGCTGGCCGGACGGGGTGCGGGTCGACGCCGGGATCGCCGCGGGCAGCGTGGTGGGCAGCGACTACGACCCCATGCTGGCCAAGGTGATCGCGCACGGACCGGACCGGGCGGCGGCGCTGGCCCGGCTCGACGCCGCGCTCAGCGAGGTGGTGGTGCTGGGCGTGGGCACCAACACCGGGTTCCTGCGCGCCCTGCTCGCCGACCCCGACGTGCGGGCCGGCCGGCTGGACACCGGTCTGGTGGGACGGCGCCTGGAGGACCTGGTCCGCAGCGAGCTGCCCGCCGACGTGCTGCCGGCCGCGGCCGGCCTGGCGCTGGCCGCGCTGGAACCGTCCGGCGACGTCGTCGACCCGTTCGACATCCCGGGCGGCTGGCGGATCGGCGAGCCCGCCTGGACGAGCTGGACGATGACCGTCGCCGGCACAACCATAAAATGCGCCGAGCCGAACGAGGTACGCGCGCGCGGCCGTGCCGCCGACGCGCTGGTCGCGGCCGGTGACGCGGAACCGGTCCGGGTGCGGGCCACTCCCCCGGCCCCGGGATCCGGCACGCGGGTGCCGGTGACCGTGGACGGGATCACCCGGGACTACGCCGTTGCCCGGGACGACACCGGCGCCCAGGCCGCGGCCACGCTGTGGCTCGGCCGGGACGGCCAGGCCTGGGCGATCCGGGAGCAGGCCCCGCTGGAAGCCGCGGCCACGTCCGCCGCCGGGTCGGGCGGACCGGTCGTCTCGCCGATGCCCGGCACGGTGACCGTGGTCGAGGTGACCGAAGGCCAGTCCGTGACGGCCGGGCAGCGGCTGCTCGTGGTCGAGGCGATGAAGATGGAACACGTCCTGACCGCCCCGGTCGACGGCATCGTGCGCGACCTGCGCGCCAAGCCGGGTACGACCGTGGCCAAGGACGCCGTGCTGGCGGTGGTCGAGCCTGAGGAACGACAGGAGCAACCGTGATGGACCTGACGCTGACCGACGAGCAGGAGGCGCTGCGCGCCACCGTCGAGGAGTTCGCCCGCAAGGAGGTCGCCCCGGTCATCGGCGGGCTCTACGAGCGCGGCGAGTTCCCCTACCAGATCGTGGCCAAGATGGGCGCGATGGGCCTGTTCGGCCTGCCGATCGCGGAGGAGTACGGCGGCATGGGCGGGGACTACTTCGCCCTGTGCCTGGCCCTGGAGGAGCTGGCCCGGGTCGACTCCTCGGTGGCGATCACGCTGGAGGCCGGGGTATCGCTCGGCGCCATGCCCATATACAGGTTCGGCACCGAGGCGCAGAAGCGGCGATGGCTGCCAGCGTTGGCCGCGGGCGAGAAACTGGGCGCGTTCGGCCTGACGGAGCCCGGGGGCGGTTCGGACGCCGGCGCTACGCGGACGACGGCCCGCCTGGACGGCGAGGAATGGGTCATCAACGGGTCGAAGGCGTTCATCACCAACTCCGGCACCGACATCACCGCCCTGATCACGGTGACCGCGCTGACCGGCGAGCGGCAGATTTCCTCGATCATCGTCCCGGCGGGCACGCCGGGCCTGACCGTGGCGCCGAAGTACTCCAAGGTCGGCTGGAGCGCCTCGGACACCCGCGAGCTGTCCTTCGACGACGTGCGGGTGCCCGCCGAGAACCTCGTCGGCGAGCAGGGCCGCGGCTACGCCCAGTTCCTGTCGATCCTGGACGAGGGCCGCATCGCGATCGCCGCGCTGGCCACCGGGCTGGCCCAGGGCTGCGTGGACGAGTCGCTGCGGTACTCCCGCGAGCGGGAGGCGTTCGGCCACCCGATCGGGCACTACCAGGCCATCCAGTTCACCATCGCCGACTCCGAAGCCCGCGCGCACACCTCGCGGCTGGCCTACTACGCCGCGGCGGCCAAGATGCTGCGCGGCGAGCCGTTCAAGAAGGAGGCGGCCATCGCCAAGCTGGTGTCGTCCAACGCGGCCATGGACAACGCCCGCGCCGCCACCCAGGTGTTCGGCGGCTACGGTTTCATGAACGAGTACGCCGTCGGGCGGTTCTACCGCGACGCGAAGATCCTCGAGATCGGCGAGGGCACCAGCGAGGTCCAGCGGATGCTCATCGCCCGGCAACTGGGACTGTAAGGCCCTTCCTCAGGGTGCGAATCGCCTTGGGCGCAGCAGGCGCGAGGCGGGAGTTCGTCGCGCGTACGTACGCCGCCGGAAAACCGGTTTCCTCCGATGGGTGGCGTTCGCTACATTTCTGATCATCCACGCGCTGCGGTTCGTCGCAGCGCGCCGCGGCAAGCGAGGGAGCCGACCGTGCGTCACCGCACCGTTGTCGCTGTCCCCCAGCCGCTGTACGAGGTGATTCTGGTGTCCCCGGATGCCCGGCGCCGGCTGCGCGGCCGTCGCCGGAGTTCGTGACGAGCCGCTGACCCGTGCCCGCTAGCTGGGCCGCCCGGCCGGGGCGGCCCGGGTTTCCGCACGGGCATCCGGAAGTCGGTTCGCCGCGGAGATAGCGCTGTCCTGGTCCTGATCGCTTCGAAAGGTCCTCGTGCCGTGCGTACCGGCCTGAACCGTGTTTCCGCCAGTCCCCTGAGCGGCGTCCGCAACCTGGGCATCCTCGCCCACGTCGACGCCGGCAAGACCACCATCACCGAACGGATCCTGTATGTCACCGGAGCCACCTACAAGCGCGGCGAAGTCCACGACGGCACGACCGTCACCGACTTCGACGCCCAGGAGCGCGATCGCGGGATCACCATCTTCGCCGCCGCCGTGAGCTGCGACTGGGACGGCCACCGGGTCAACCTCATCGATACGCCCGGGCACGTCGACTTCTCCGGTGAGGTCGAGCGCTCGCTGCGGGTCCTCGACGGCGCGATCGCGGTGTTCGACGCCGTAGCGGGCGTCGAACCGCAGAGCGAGATGGTATGGCGGCAGGCCGACCGGCATGGCGTGCCGCGGATCGCGTTCGTCAACAAGCTGGACCGGGCGGGTGCCGGACTCGATGCGACGGTCGGCTCGATCCGGCGGCGGCTGCATCCGGCGCCGCTCGTGGTGCAGCTGCCGATCGGGCAAGAGGACGGCTTCACCGGCGTCGTCGACCTGCTGCGCCTGCGGGCGCTGATCTGGGCCGACGGATGCGAAACGGCCGACGAGGGGCCTGTGCCCGACATGCTGGACGACGAGGCACGCCGGCGCCGCCGGCTGCTGGAGGAAGCGGTGGCCGAGCTTCATCCGGCGGCGCTGGAGGAGTTCTACACGGAGGGGACCGTGTCCGCGCAGACGCTGTCCCGCGCGCTTCGCGATCTCACCCTCAGCGGCGAGGGCCTCGTGGTGCTGTGCGGCTCGGCCTACCGCAACCGCGGGATCGAGCCGCTGCTGGACGCCGTCGTGGCTTACCTGCCCTCGCCCCTGGATGTGCCGCCGGTGCGCGGTACCTGGGCCGGCCTGACGCAGGAACGGACCGCCGATCCGGCGGCATCGTTCGCCGCGCTGGTGTTCAAGGTGGTCACGACCGCCACGGGCAGGCTGACCTACCTGCGGGTGTACTCGGGAACGCTGCGGAAGGGGGCGGCCGTGTGGGACGCCGGCGCCCGCCGCACCGAACGGATCGCCCGGCTCCTGCGGGTCCAGGCCGACCGGCACTCCGAGGTAGACCGGGCGGTCGCCGGTGACATCGTCGCGGTCGCCGGGCCGAAGGCAGCCCGGGTCGGCGCCACCCTCTGCGATCCCGGGGACCCGCTGGTCCTCGAGCCGCCGGCGGTGGCGGATCCGGTGGTCTCGATGGCCGTGGAGGCGCGCCGGGCCGCCGACACCGGACGGCTGGCGTCGGAGCTGGCGCACCTGGTCGAGGAGGATCCGTCGCTGGTCGTGCGGAACGATCCCGAGACCGGCCAGACGGTGCTCTCCGGGCTGGGGGAACTGCACCTGGAGGTGGCGGTGGAGAAGATCCGCCGGACGTTCGGTCTGGAAGTCATCGTCGGGCGGCCGGAGGTGGCCTACCGGGAGACCGTCGTTCGCGGGGTGTCCGGCCTGGTGTACCGGCACGTCAAGCAGGATGGGGGGCCCGGCCAGTTCGCCCATGTCGTCCTCGACGTCGAGCCAGTTGACGCGGAGGACGGGGAAGGCTTCGTGTTCCGGTCGGCGGTGGCCGGCGGCCACGTGCCGCAGGAGTACATCCGGGCCGTGGCGGCCGGATGCCGGGACGCGCTGGCCGAGGGTCCGCTCGGCGGCCATCCGGTGACGGGGCTGCGGGTCACCCTGACCGACGGGGCCACTCACCCGAAGGATTCGTCAGAGCTGGCGTTCCGCACGGCGGGCCGGCTCGGGCTGCGGGAGGCATTGCGCGCGAGCGTGATGCAGCTCCTGGAGCCGGTGGCCGACGTCACCGTGACGGTGCCGGACGACGCCGTGGGCGGGGTGCTGGGTGACCTCGCGGCCCGGCGCGGCCACATCGCGGATTCCGCGGTGCGGGCCGGGACCGCCGTCATCACCGCGACCGTGCCGCTGGCTGAACTGTTCGGCTACGCGAACCGGCTGCGCAGCCGGACGCGGGGCCGGGGCACCTTCACCGCCCGGCCAGCCGGCTACGCCCCGGCGCCGCACGGCTAACGTCAACGCCTGGCTGCGCCCCAGGACACCATGCCCGGCCCGCCGATGCGAAGACCCCGAACCTGACGTGGGTTCGGGGTTTGGCCTTCCCCTCGACAGCGCCCGGGCCGCTAGGGTTGTCCCGTTGGTGTGCCGGTGTCGCCTTCCCGGACCGGTAGCCCGACGACGACGATCGACACCTCATCGAGCGCCTCCTCCATGTCGTCGAGGATGTCCGGCCTCAACTGGGCAAACCGCCGGTCGTCGTCAGCTGGGAACATCTGGCCCAGCATCTCCGGGAGCTTGGCGTTGACAACCGCTCTCTGCCCGGCCCTAGGGGATACTTCCTCTTCCGGTGCAACGAGCCGCTCAGCCGCGGCGTTCCGGGGCGAGGTGGCGCCGGTCAGATGACGCTCTTCGGCTGAGCCGGCCTGGCCGCGGCTCCCGGTGCCGCCTGGCCCTCCGCCGGGGTCGGCGGCGCCGGGACCCTGCCTTCGGCGGCCTTCAGCGTGTCCTGGGCCCAGCGCTGCGAGAACCCGGCGAGGAACGCGATGCTCGCGTACAGCTCGACCTTGCCGCCGCCGCTAGGGATCTTGAGCGGCAGGAAATTCGCGCTGACCAGCGCGAAGAACGCGACACCGAACAACGACCCGATGAGCGGCCGGAACGTGCCGAGCATGGTGTTCCACGCGCCGCCCGCGGGCCGGTCCAGGGCGATTCTCCCGAATGTCGCGCTGGAAAGGACACTCGTCAGCGCGCCGGCCGCGCCGGCCGCGACGCTCAACACGAAAGGTACTGACACGCCGAATCGCGTGCGGAAGGCGTAAAGGATAATGCAGAGCGCGGAAAGGGCCAGCATCCCGAGGCCGACGCCCCGGAAATACTGCAACCTGACCGAGCGCTGGGTGAAGTACTGGTAGTACTGGTCCGCGGTACCCATCTGCTCGGTGATGACCTCGCTGATCTGCGGGGTGCCGGAGCCCTGTCCGACCGCCGCAGGCGGGGCCGCGGTCCCGGGCGGATCGGGCGCGGTTGTGTCGGCTAGCTCGATCAGCGCGGCCGCGGGCCAGTACAGCAGGGTCAGGCACTGCCGGAGATCCTCGTTCTGGAGGAATCGCCCGGCGTAGACGGCCTGTTTCTCGCATCCAGCCAAGGCCTTGACGGCCTGCGCGTTGCCCGCCGTGAGCGGGGGGAAGAACAGGTGAAGACGCACGGGCCTAGCTTGTTCCTCGGCCGACAAGCGCCTTTCGCGGCGCGGTGTTCGCCGTTCCTGCCGGGACACGGCAGGCCACCAACGCGACCGCCCGGTCCGGGCCGAGGATGCCGCGTCGTCATGTGCCGCCGCCGCGCGGTCGGTGAGCGCCACCCCGCACGGAACATTCTTCCCGAAATGCGAGAATACGATCGGGCCGAACCGCTTGGTAAACGCCTCGCGGATCGCGTCGACGCCAGTAGATGATTCGCATTCCGCTCGCACTAGGTCGGCAATGCTCTGCGCTTCGGTACTCAATCCATCCCACCCCACCCCTGGGAACCGGTTTCTCCGATCGTAGAGCCAGGGAAGGCCCGATCTCTTGCGTACGATCAAGGGATGCCGGTCTCCGTCAGCGTACAGACTGTTCACCCCCGCAAGCTGGCCGCGGTGCGGCGCGAGGTCGCGCCGGGCGAGGTTGGCTCGGCGTGGGGGCCTGCGGTGGGCAAGGTCTGGGACTTCATCCGCAGCCAGCCGGGTCTGCGGACTGACGGCCACAACATTTTCCTCTACCACCACCCGGCGCAGCCGGGCGCGCCGATACTGTGCGACTTCGGCGTCGAGGTCACCCGCGGATTTGAAACCGCGGGCGAGGTCTACGCGACCGAAACGCCAGAAGGCGAGGCTGCCGTGGCCGTCCACCGCGGGCCGTACGACCGCATGAACGAGGCGTACGACGCGATCGACAGGTGGATGGCAGCGAACCGAAGGGAGTCTGCCGGGCATTCCTGGGAGGTCTACGGAGATCCGGCGCCGGATCCGGCCCACACTGAGACGATGGTCGTGCACCTCCTGAAGCAGGGCCTCCAGCAAGCCGGCCCGGCCGCGTGACCAGTGGCCTGGAAGGCCGTTTCGCGGGGTGGGTCAGCTCACGGCTCCTGGGGCGGTAAGTCCCTCGCGCTCGATAACTGGAGCCCGGCCACCCAGGTGTCCGGGATCATCTATCAGTGGGCGGAGTCGTCCCGCGCCCGGTGGTACTGGCGATCGATGCGGGCCAGCGTGTCGGCGGTGATCTCCGCGACCGGCGCCGGCGGGTACGCGACGAGGATCGCGTTGACGATCCGCTGCAGCCAGGGGTCGGCGGCCAGGTTGCCCCGGACCTGGTGCTGGGTGAAGTCCGCGCCGCCTGCGGGCCCGGCGCCGAAGGTCATCTGCACGACCCCGCCGACGACCGTGGCGCTCGGCGGCGCGGCGCCTTGCTGCAGCACGTGGGTCAGCGGGCTGCTCTGGCCGTGCAACGCGGACAGGGCCTGCGCGATCTGGTTGGCCCGGGTCGCGTCGGCCGGGTCGAGCAGCCGGGCCGCGGCGGCCACCCGCATCCCGTCGGCCAGGTCGGTGGTCTGCTGGGAGGTCTGGCCGGTCCGGATGCAGCGGACCATCTCCTCCAGCATGTTCTCGGCGTGGATGCGGGCGTGGGTGATCAGCATCTGCGCCCGGCCCAGCTGCGCGCCGGCCGCCGGGGCGAGCTGGGCACCCGGTCCGGCGGCGACGGCCACCGCGTCGGGGTTGCCGGCGGCGACCGCCCCCGGCGCGGTGCCGGCGTGGAAGGCGTTCGTGGTGAAGTCGTAGTGCGGAGCGTTATACAACCGGGCGGCGCCGAGCATCCCGGTGAAGGCCGGTCCGCCGTACGCCTTGTCGATGATCGCGCTGCTCACCCCGTGAGCCGACTCGTGCACGATGGTCCGGCCCAGCTGCGGCGCGGTCTGGTTGGCCAGGTCGGCGATCGGCAGCGTGAGACGCTGGGTGGCGCCGTCGGTGGTCGCCCCGCGGTTGAACCGGGTCAGCCAGGCGCTGACGTACACGTCCCGGGTCTGGTCCTGCCAGCGGCCGACGACCCGCCGCATCGCCTGGAAGTTGGCCAGCGCCGCGGCCCGCTGGGCGTTGCCGAACACCGCGTCGAGGTAGGCGTCGCGGTTGCCGGCGCCGAGGAATGCGGCGATGAGCAGGTCGGCTTGGCTGAGCGCGGCGTTGATCGCCAGGCGCTGGGCCGGGGTGGGCACGGCGGCGTTCGCGGGAAAGGCGGGAAGCGGGGGAAGCGGACCGGTCACGGGAGTCCTCCGTATCTTAAGCGAACGAGATCAACCTTCCGTATATGACTACTGAAACCGTAACATGCGTAAGTAGTTCGACGCGAGAGTTGCAGCCTTTGTTGGCAACACAAATAGGGTGCGGCTAAACATGCTGACAAATAGACTGAGCTGTCACTTCCGTCTGCCTTCTTGCTGTACCAGCACTGACGATTAAACGTCAAGAGAGCCCAAATGATAGGCCATGAGCTGGCAGTACTACGCTTACAAGCGAGGAGGCACATAACTTAAGACAGGCCTAGTGCCTCCAAGGTCGTTAAGTTGAGGATAGCCGCGGCCTCAAAATGCCTTGCTCCTGAACGCTTCTCCAAGCCGAACAGCGATCTCTGAGCGAGGTCCACAGGACGTAGAATGAAATCAGCGGCCAAGGCGAGCTCCGCACCAATAGCTCGAGCAGTAAAATTGATGGATACTGCTGGTTGGGATTCATACAATCGTACAGTTGCTTAATGGGTATGTCCACCTCGCTGGCTTCCCGCCCGCGTCGAAGCCAAGCGAGACGACCCCACGCCAGCGGCCGGAACAGGTCTTGCGGTGGGCGCTGTCCCGGCGGCCGTCCGGGTGGTCGAAGTCGATGCCGTCTTCGCCGTAGCCCCGGGCGTTTCGCCTCAGCCATGCAGTGAGCCTGCAACTTGGCTCCCACGCCGAGCCGCCGCGATTCGCCGAGTGGATCTGACCTGCGATTATTTGTGGAGCTGAGGGGATTCGAACCCCTGACCCCCTCCATGCCATGGAGGTGCGCTACCAGCTGCGCTACAGCCCCGCGCGGTCCTTATACGAACCGCACCACCAACGAGAAGTGATCCTACCCTGCCGTGGCGGCGATTTTGACCATACCGCACAGCGCCGGGCCCAGCGACATCAGCACAGGCACTGTCGTCCCGGCGCCGTTTATCGAGTGTCACCGCACCCCTCCTGGGGGGTGCGGTGACACTCGATCACGTCATCATGGCCGCCGAGCCGCCTCATCGAGTCGTTACCGGCGGGGTGCCGGGGGGAACTGGGGCCAGGGTGGTGCGGATGGCCTGTTTCTGGAGCTTGCCGGAGGCGGTGCGGGCCAGGGCGGGGACGAACGTGACGCCGGCCGGGCATTTGAAGTGGGCCAGGCGCTCCCGGGTCCAGGCGAGCAGGTCCGCCTCCGAGACGGACGCATCGGGGCGCAGGACGACGGCGGCCCACGGGGATTCGCCCCATTCGGCCGAGGGGACGCCGACGACGGCGACCTCGGCGACGGCGGGGTGGCCGGTCATGACGCTCTCCACCTCGGCCGGGTACACGTTCTCGCCGCCGGTGACGATCATGTCCTTGAGGCGGTCGTGCAGGTAGAGATAGCCGTCGGCATCGAACGAACCTCCGTCGCCGGTGCGCAGCCAGCCGCCGGGGAGCATCACCTCGGCGGTCTGCTCCGGCTTGCGCCAGTAGCCCTTCATGACCCGCGAGCCGGACATGATGACCTCGCCGCGCTGCCCGGGCGGGCAGTCCTGGAGCGTGCCGGGGTCGACGACGCGGACCGGGGAGCCGGCCATCGGGCGCCCGGCCGAGCGCAGCCGGTGCTCGAACTCGGCCGCGGGCACGTGGTCGGCCGGGCCGAGCAGGGTGAAGCCGCCGGTGGACTCGGTCAGGCCATAGGACTGCAGGAACTTGCAGCCGATGATCTCGGTGGCGGCCTGGAGCACGGGCAGCGGGATCGGCGAGGCGCCGTAGACGACGTAGCTGAGCGCGCTCCAGTCGGTGGTCCTGGCCTCGGGCAGGGCCAGCAGGCGCTGCAGCACGGTGGGAACCAGCACGGCGTGCGTGACCTGGCGCTCGGCCAGCATCCGCAGGATGCCCGCCAGGTCGGGGGCCTGGTCGAGCAGCAGGTTGCCTCCGTTCAGGTTGGCGGCCAGCAGCATGCCCAGCCCGGCGATGTGGAAGAACGGGATCGGGGCGGCGCAGACCGACCGGGTATCGAGCCCGATGTCGGTGTGCAGCTCGTGCAGGGCGCAGCCGAGGTTGCGGCCGGTCAGCTCGACGCCCTTGGGGGCACCGGTGGTGCCGGAGGTGTAGAGCAGGAGCGCGGTCTCGTCGGGGCCGGCCTGCTCGCCGGGGTCGCTGTCACGGGCGTAGTCGCGCCAGGCGCGGTAGTCGAGGTCGGTGACCAGGGTGTCGCAGGCGAAGCCGAGGCTGCTGGCGTCGGCGACCAGGGGGGCGGCGGCGGGATCGGCGATGACCACGCGGGGCTCGGCGTCGGCCAGGATGGCCAGCACCTCGCGGGCCGACAGCCGGTTGTTGACCGCCGTGAAGATGGCCCGGCCCTTGGCCGCGCCGTACATGACCTCGGCGAACTCCGGTCCGCTGGCGCCGATGTAGGCGACGCGGTCGCCGGGACGCACCCCCTTGGCCTGCAGGGCCTGGGCGACCTGGCTGGAGCGGCGGTCGAGTTCGGCGAACGTAGCCGGGCCGCCCGCTTCCAGGGCGATGGCCTCCGGAGTGATGGCGGCCCGCTTCCTGATGATGTCGGCCAGCGCGTATACCGGGGAGCCGTCGGGGTGGTACGACCAGGGTTCGCTCTCGGTCATGACCGCTACAGTAAACGGAGCAAAGCGAGACCGTCCAGACCAGGCGGGAGGCACCGTGGCCGACACCATCGGGCACCCGGTCATCCACGTGAACGACCGGCCGGCCGCGGCCGGGGCGAGGGACGCGGTACAGCCGCTGGTGACCATCGGGGCGGCCTGGCCGCTGGCCGCGTGCGCGCGGCTGATGCCGTCGACGTTCACGTACGCGCCGGCGCCGCTGATCCCGGCGTTCGCGGCCGAGCTGCGGCGGCGGCCGGGGCGCCGCGCTCGCTGGAGTCGGTCATCCACTCGGGGCACCCGTGGCTGACCTGCTGGCCGGGCGGGTCGCGGTCGTGTCCGGCGGGGGCAAGGGGCTGGGACGTTCGTTCTGCCTGGCGCTGGCCCGGCAGGGCGCGAAGGTGGTGGTCAACAACCACAACCGGGCGGCGGGGGCGGCCGACCGGGTCGTGGCCGAGATCACCGCCCTGGGCGGCGAGGCGGTGGCCGACTACGGCGACGCGGCCGACCCGGGCAGCGGCGAGGCCATGGTCGCGGCCGCGCTGGAGCGCTGGGGACGGCTGGACATCTGCGTGGCCAACGCGGCCGTCGGCACGCCCGGCATGTTCCACAAGCAGCCCGCCGCGGAATTCGCTGCGGTGGTGGACGTCAACCTGCTGGGCAGCGCCCGGCTCGCCCGGGCCGCGACGGCGGTCATGCGCCCGGCCGGGTTCGGCCGGATCATCTTGGTCGCCTCGACCGGCGGGCTGCACGGGGACGTCGGCCTGTCCGCCTACGCCGCGAGCAAGGGCGCGCTGCTGGCCCTGGGCCGGACGCTGGCGGCCGAGGGCGAGGCGCGCGGGGTGCTGACCAACGTGCTGCTCCCCTACGCGCTGACCCAGATGACCGAACGGGCGACGCCGCCGGACGTGGGCCGGCGGATGGACCCGGACCTGGTGGCGCCGGTGCTGACCGCGCTGGCCAGCCCGGACTGCCGTATCAACGGGGAATACGTCGTCACCGGCGGAGGCCGGCTGCGACGGGCCTCGGTGGTGGAATGGGAGACGGTCATCATCCCGAACGAGCCGGATCTTCGCCCGGATCAGCTGCATGCGCTCCTGGCCGAGAGCGGATCCGGTAAGCCGCGCGAATACCGGGTCGCATTGGACGCGTTCAATGACCTGATGTCGGAGGGGCCTTCGTGAGCTGGGGACCGCTGTTTGTCAACCTGGCGGTGACGGCCGCCCTGGTGGCCGTGCTCATGCTGGGAACGTTCGCCTACGCGATGCTCACCAAGGTGCACGCGATCATGGACACGATCTGGCCGCTCGGGTTCGTGCTGATCGCGCTGGTCTCGTTCTTTCTGTCGGCCGGGTCTGGTTCCTTCGGGCGGCGGGGGCTGGTGCTCGTGCTCACCGCGGTGTGGGGGCTGCGGCTCGGCGCGCACATCTTCTCTCGCAACCGCGGACAGGGCGAGGACAAGCGGTACGCCTCGCTGCTGCGGCGCAACCGGGGGAACCTGGCCGTCTTCGTGCTGCGCTACATCTACTGGATGCAGGGCCGGGTCATGTGGTTCGTGTCGCTGCCGGTGCAGGCGGCGATGTACGAGCACGCCTCTCTGGGGCGGTTGGCCTGGCTGGGGGCGGCGGTGTGGGCGGTGGGGTTCGGGTTCGAGGCGGCCGGCGACGCGCAGCTGCGCCGGTTCCGGGCCGACCCGGCCAGCGCCGGGCGGGTGCTCGACAGCGGGCTGTGGCGTTACACCCGGCACCCGAACTACTTCGGCGACGCCGTGGCGTGGTTCGGCCTGTGGCTGCTGGCCTGCTCGCACTGGGTGGGCCTGCTGCTGGTCGCCTGCCCCGTCTTCATGACGAACATGCTGGTGCGGCACACCGGCAAGAAGCTGCTGGAGAAGCACATGGCCCGCACCAAGGGCGGCGCGTACGCCGACTACGTTCGGCGGACCAGTGGCTTCATCCCGTGGCCGCCCCGGTTAGCCCTGCGGGTAGAGCATCTGCAGGTTGATGGCGTCGGCCATGGCCTGGTAGCCCGCGTCGTTCGGGTGCAGGTGGTCGCCGCAGTCGTAGATGGGGTTGAGCCGGAGCGGGTCAGCGGGGTCGCTCATGACCGCGTCGAAGTCGATGACGCCGTCGAAGGCGCGGCTGGTGCGGATCCACTCGTTCACCTGCTCGCGGATGGTCTCGCCGGCCGCGGTGAAGTACCCGGCGCCCTGGAACGGCAAGATGGTCGCGCCGAAGATCATCAGGCCCCGCGCGTGGGCCTCGGCGATCAGCCGCTGGTAGGCGGCGATGATCAGGTCCGTGCTGACCTTTTCCCGGGCCGGGCGGGTGATGCCGATGCCGATGTCGTTGATGCCCTCGAGCACGATGACGTCCCGGACGCCGGGCTGGTCCAGCGCGTCCCGGGTGAACCGGGCCTCGGCGCTGGCGCCGCAGCAGCCCGCGCCGCCCAGCAGCCGGTTGCCGCCGATCCCCGCGTCGGCCACCGACAGCACCGGGCCGCCCAGCGCGTCCAGCCGCCGGGCCAGGTCGTTGGGCCAGCGGGCGTCAGCGCCGGTCGTCGAGCCCACGCCGTCGGTGATCGAGTCGCCGAACGTCACCACGGTCCCGGCCACGTCCGCGGCCTTGACGACGAGGCCGCTGACGTAGTACCAGGACAGGGTAGAGGTCGTGAACGCGCCCGCGCCGGCGTCCGTGGTGTGGTCACCGGTCGTCGAGACCCAGTTGAGCTGCTGGGCGTCGAAGTGGAAGGTGGCCGGCCCGGTGGGGTCGGGCAGGTAGAGGCTCACCACCAGGTCCTCGAACGGCTGCACCCGCATGGCCACCGGGTCGCTCAGGAGCTTCGCGCCGGCCGGGATCACCGCCGACGCGGCCCCGCCGAACGTCACCGGGTGAACCGGACCGAGCGCGACCGCGTTCCCCGGGTCCTGCGGGTCGGCTCGCGCCACCGTCAGCTGGCCGATGTGCAGGGGCGTGGTGCCGTAGACGTTCGTCAGCTCGAGGCGGATCGGGTCGCCGCCCGCGCTGGCGAAGATGACCTCACGGACGGTCCGGTCGTCGAAGCCGCGGGCTGCGAACGAGCCGGGCTCGCCCATCTGCGGGCTGGCGCTCCAGCTGGTGATCCAGCCGTCCGTGCCGGACCGGGCGGCGGCCGGGCGCGAAGCGGCCATGATAGTGAGGCTGACCGTCACCACCAGCAGGGCGATCGCCCCCGGCAGCCCGCGACGGATCAGCCGGGCCGCCTTCCGGCGGCGAGCTGGGCTCATGGTGTCTCCTCACTGCGTTCCCCCCCGCGAGCGGCGAGACACCGGTGTCTGCCCTCGGCTTTACACCCGGAGTTATGCCACATTTCTCGCGCCGGGAAGCGTAACGGTCAGTGATCGCCGGGACATTCCCGCGGGGCCCGCGGCTCGGTTCTGACATGCTGCTGACGGCCGGGCGACTCCCTGGGCGAGCAGTCCGGCCCGCGGTTACCTTAGAAAGGGGCCTTCCGAAAGGGATCGGGCGTGCCAGGGAAGCTGAGCCCGGGCCGTCGCGGGGCCGGGGCGGCCGTGCTGCGAGCCGAGGCGGCCGCGCTGGGGGCGGAGTACGGCCTCGGCGAGCACGAGTGGACGCGTACCGACCGGTACTACTCGCCCGCGCACCAGCGGTCGCGCACGCTGGGCTGGATCATGCTCCCGTCGGCGATCGTGCTGGTACCGGTGGCTGTGGTCGCGCTCGTCTCGTCCGACCCGGCCGCGTTCGCGACCGGGCTGATCTTCGCGCCGCTGCTGGCCTGCCTCGGCGCGGTCTCGGCGTGGCTGATCCGGCGGGCGCGGCCAGAGCGCGTGGACCAGACTTTCCTGTTCGCCGGCAGCCTCATCCAGCGGGCCGGCGGTGAACCCGGGCCGCGCGTCGTCCGCTGGGACGACGTGGTCTCGCTCAGCGTGCGGATGGTCCGGCCGGACGAGTCCGACGCGTATATCGGCTCGAGCACGGTGCGCGACCGGGCGGGGAACGAGATTACCGCGCGCGGCCCGGCGCTCCCCGCATGGCGGCCGAGATCCTCACCCCGCGGGTGGTGCCCGCGCTGCTGGACGCCTTCGACCGCGGGGAGCCCGCCAGCTTCGGCCCGGTGCGGATCGGCTGGCAGGGCATCACCGTCTCCGGCGCCGCCGGGCGGTCCGTGGCCTGGGCGGACATGCGGCAGATCACGATCGGCGCCCGGACCGGTATCGACGTCCGCACGACGAACCGGAAGACGCGGCTCCGGATCGACCTGGACGACGACGTTCCCGGCGGTTTCTTCGCCCATTACGTTATCGAGCGGGGGGCCACCCGGGCGGGCGTGCCCGTCGAATACCAGCAGGAAAGGCGCCTGCCTACGCGTGCCGCCGGCCATCCGGCGATCGGTTAATTACCAGATCTAATCGCTGGACCTAATTGCTGGGGTGGCGCGCGGTGCAGTTGATATGCGGGTGCACTCCCGTGTAATTCAGCGGGCCGGCCGCGATCGTCACCGCGATCGTGCCCGCGCTGCTGCAGCCCATGGGGCCTTTGAAATCGCCGCGTTGCCCGGCGGCGATACCGCCGATGACCAGCCAGACGATAAGAATCAGCGATCCGAGGTGCATCTGGACCTCCGTGGCAATCTCTGTCTAGGATAAGAAACGAGTGGCTAGCCGCAATCTCGGTGAGAGCTTACCCTGATAGCCTGAAACTGAGTCGGCCGCGCGCTTATCAGAGGATATTTCCAGGAACCTGGAAATTGAGGTTCCAGAAACCTGGAAGTAAGCATTCAGGCCATTCTCGAAAAGTTATGACTGCTTGCGTCTCGCCTACCGTCCGCCTCCGGCCAGCATGTGTTGACCACCGCTCTAGCGTCAGCATATGCTGACGACATGACCGAGTACATGACCGCGGACGCCATCGCCATCGCGATGCGGGCCTACGAGAACGCCATCCGGCTCGGGCATCCCTATCTCGGCGGCGAGCACTTCCTGCTCGCCCTGGCCGGCGTCGGCCAGCCTGCCGGCGCCGTCCTGCGTGAGCACGGCGTTACACCCGGGCGGGTCGAGGCGGAAATAGTGCGGCTGTCCGGGGGTGGCCTGTTCGGGGACCTGGACCGGGGCGCGCTAGCGGCGGTCGGCGTGGACGTCGATGCCGTGCGCGCCACGGTCGAGGCATCCTTCGGCCAGGAGGCTCTCACCCGGGCCGCCCGGGCCGCTCACCCCAAGCCCCGCTGGTTCGACCCGCGGCCCCGCTCCGGCGCCGGGCGGGACGGGGGCTTCCTGCCGCACGGCCCCGGCACCGGGCAGGCTCTCCTCGGCGCCCGCCGTGAGGCGCGGGCCAGGCCCGCAGGGGCCGAGGACCTCGCCCTAGGCGTCCTTGCCGTCAGCGAGGGTCTCGTGCCCCCGATCCTGTCGGCCCTCGGCGCGTCCGGGCCGTCGTTGAGCACCGCGATCGCAGACCGCTACCACCCGGCCAGCTGACGGAGCCGGCTGATGTCCGCCGCCGCGTCCAGGAGGGTGTAGACCTCCACCGCGCCGGCAAAGGCGATCCTGGCCTGGTCACGGTGACCGGCGCGGGCGAGTTCCTTCCCGGCCGCCTCCAGCGCCGTTGCCCGCTGCAGCGGCCTGCTGGCGTCGAGGTAGCGTTCGGCTGCCGCCAGCAGCTGGGAGGCGTCGTGGTCGAACAGGCCGCGGCAGTAGAGCGCGTTCGCCTCCTGGTGCGGGATCTGCGACCCGGCTGCGAGGGTGGCGGCCTGATGAACGAGGGCTCGCGCGGTAGCCGGGTCACCGGTCTTGATGGCGAGGCGGACGGCGTCGGCCAGCAGCTCCTCGATCTCCTCGAGTTCTTCGGTATCGCCGGCGAACACGTCGGTCAGCACAGCCAGCGCCTCCGGCAACACGCCATCCTGCTCGCGGTCCAGGCTGCGAGCCAGGGCCAGCGGGCCGATGACCCGGCGGCCGAGCAGCCCGGTGTACGAGGCGGCCGCCGCCAGGTGCTGCCGCGCCGCGCCGGCCTGGTCGCGGTGAAAGCAGATGAGCGCGGCGATGCCGAGGTCACAGCAGGCGGCTCCGGGTTCCCTCGGGGCCCCGTCCAGGGCCGTCACCTCGGCCAGCGCGTCGTCCCAGCGCCCGATCTCGAATAGCAACTGGCCCAGGGCGCTGTGCGCCTGCCCCAGCCTGATCCCGGTGCCAACCTGCCGGGCCAGGTGCCGGGCCTGCCCGGCCAGGGTCAGGCCCTCGTCGTAGCGGTCGAGGTTCCCCAGGGCAATGGCCTGATTGACCTGGAGCAGCAGCCGCAGGTCGGTCAGCGCGGGGTCGGACTCGGTCGCGGCCAGGGCCCGGTCGAACAGCGGCAGCGCGCTGACCAGCCGCCCCTGCACCGCGGTCACGATCGTCAGCACGTGCAGCGCCCAGGCCGCGGCCCAGTTGTCACCCGCCTCGGTCGCCGCCTCCAGCGCGCTGGAGGCGACCTGGCCCGCCCGGATGGCCTCGCCGAAGCTCACAGTGCGCCCGCGCGGCTAGCACCATGAGCCGGGCGCGGTGCCGGACCGGGAGCCCCGGCACGGCCATCGCCTGGTCCAGGGCGGCCAGGGACTTCGCCCACGAGCCCGACCGAGCCCGGCACTGCGCCAGCGTCCAGTGCAGGTCCATGACGGTATCGGGCTCGGTGGCCTGGGTCAGTGCCTGGCTGGCCACCTGCTCGGCCTGGCTCCTTTCACCGATGCGGTAGAGCGCGTCAGCGAGCTGTGCGGCAAGCCGGTCCCGCCGGGCCCCAGCCGGCGAACGAGCCACCGCCCCGGCCAGAAGTTCGGCCGCGATCCCGGGCGCCTGGCCGACCAGGAACGTCGCGGTCCGGTCCAGCCAGCCGAGCATCCACTCATCCACCAGCATCGCGTCGGCCGGTTCCACCAGCATCGCGCCGGCCGGCGCCGACACCCGGCGCGGTCCGCCCACGGCGCGCAGCAGTTGCCGGGCGACCCGGCCGATGGGGGCGCCGGCCTCGGCCAGGGCGCGCCCGGCGTCGCGGTGCCAGGCCGTACGCACCGCCGCCGGCATCTGCTCATATAGCGCCGTCCGGATCAGCGGATGCCGGAACCTCAAGCCTGGCCCCGACTCCGCCAGCACCCCGACCGCGCACGCCTGATCCACGAGCGGGACCAGAACCGTCACCTCCCGGCCCAGCACCACGGCCAGCTCCGGGACCTCGAAATCCGTGCCGAGCAGGGCCGCCGCCCGCAGCACCTCACGCACCGGGCCGGTCACGAACCCCAGGCGGTCCGCGATCGCCGCGGCCAGGGAACCCGGCGCGGAGACGGCGGTGAGCGTGGCTATCCCCGTACCGGTGACGGCCACCTTGGAACTACGCATGAGCGCGGCGACGAGCTCGGTGACGTATAGCGGGTTCCCCGCCGCTTCGTCCGCCAGCCGCAGCAGCCTGTCATCCGGCTGGCCGCCCGCCAGCGCCGCCACCAGATCGGCCACGGCCGCCCCGGGCAGCCCGTCCAGCTGGAGGCGGGCCTCGTCTTCCGCCAAGGGCCGGCCATCCCCGCCTGGTCCCGGACGCGTCATCCCGACCAGCAGCAACGGCAGCTCACGGGCCGACCGCGCTAGCCGTCCCCATAGCGCCACGCTGGCCGGATCTGCCCACTGCAGGTCATCGATGACCAGCACGAGCGGGCGCACCGCGCACTGTTCGGTCACCAGCGCCAGCAGCTGCTCGGCCAGCACCGCGGGCACGTCCAGGCCCCGGTCCGTCGCCACCTCGCCACGCAGCAGCCCGACGATGGTGCTACGCCGCGGGTTAGCCGACGGCTCTCGCACCCGCAGCCCGTCCAGGAACGGCAGCAGCGGCAGCTCCTGCCCCAGCTCGTCCCCGGCTCCCCAGAACACCTGGCAGCCCGCCTCGGACGCCTCCGCCACCGCCGCGCGCACCAGGGCGGACTTCCCGATTCCCGGCTCGCCTTCGATCAGGAGCACCCCGCCGTGCCCCGCGGCCACCTGTTTCATCAGGCTGGCCATCAGCGCAAGCTCGCGTTCGCGGCCGACCAGCGTCATGGTTGACGCCTGCTACCCGGAACCTGATGGTCAGCGGCCGGGCGGGCGGACACGGCCGGATTTTCCCGGTCGGCCGATCCCGCGATACCGGATGGCTGGCGCAGCTCACCTCGGCCAGCCGATCCCGCGATACCGGACCGCTGGCGCAGCTCACCTCGGCCAGCCGATCCCGCGGAATCGGACGGCTGGCGCCGCTCACCGGGAAACTTCCGCCCGAGCTGCGTCAGCCTGGCGGGTCCCGCGGGCCGCTGTCCAGGATTCTTCTCGCTAAGCCCAGCCACACTGGTCACATCAGTACGATTCCCCACCAGCAATCGCGATGAGGGTTATGTAGTGAATGTCGTGATCCGATCTATCCCCTCGCCAACCCAGCATAACCGAGAACGCCGCCAGCCCCCAGGGGCATCGCTGTCTGTGTGGAGGATTTAGGCCCTCGCATCCCGCGGAAAGGGACGAATCTCGAACGGGAAACCGCGAACTGGTCCCGTGGCCTGGCGACAGAGGCGGCGGCCGGCCTCTGACCCTATCCCTCATTGAAGAAGCCGCCTCTTGCGGCGGCACTCCGGCCCTTCCCATCAACGTGGGCCCTTTCACCCCCTCCGGGGGATGTTCTGGCCCGCAACGATGCGCGAGCCTCGTCGCGTGACATCACGTCAACCAAAAGATCTTGGAAATTCCGGGTTGCATGGAAATTCTGGGGGACTGGGTTCCACCGGAATTTCCGCGCAGCCTGGATGTTCCGCGCTATTTCCTGGCGCGGGACATCAGCGGGCACCTGGATCACGCCTCTCACAGCTAACAACCCAGGGGCGCTTGTCCTGATCGCGGATCAAACCCGGAGGGAGGCGAGAGGTCCCGAATGGGAAACCGGGTATGAAACCCGGGTTCCACCGCGTTCGAACGCGCTGGAATCCCGGTTTCATGATGGTCAGCTCGGCCTGGCGATGGCGGCAGGAACCACCTGCATCTCACAGGTCACACAGGTTGTCGGCCGGCCCGTAAACGGACAGTTGGCAGAGCTGAGGACGACGCGCTGTTCGCTCAGATCACTGAGCGCTTCGAGATCGCCGGCGGCTGAGTTTCTCGGCCGCCGGGAGGGGCGGCTTGCCTGTCACGCTTGCCCGGGCGGGGTGGGGAAGCCGCCGGATAGGGTCTCGAAGGCGTGGGCTACGCGGAGGCAGGTGGCGTCGTCGAACCGCTGGCCGACGATCATCATGCCGACCGGGAGGCCGTCGGCCAGGCCGGCCGGGACGCTGATGGCCGGGTGGCCGCTGACGTCGAACGGCGCGGTGTTGGGGATCATCTCCAGGGCGCGGGCGATGTAGGTCTCGCGCGGGTCGGCGGGGGTTACCAGCGGGGTGGCGGCCATCGGCAGGGTGGGCATGACCAGCACGTCGAACGAGCCCAGGGCCTCGTCGTAGTGGCGGCGCACCTCGGGGACCAGGTTGCGGGCCATCGCGTAGTGGCGGGCCTGGTAGTTCTCCACCGAGTAGCGGCCGCCGAGGGCGACCAGCTTGACGGTTTCCGACCAGTGGTCGGCGACCTCGCGGCGCTGCCGGCCGTAGAAGGCGATCAGCTCCGGGTCATACAGGCCGTCCCAGTTCCAGCCGTAGCCGTTGCCGTCGATCATCTGCACCGCCGCCCCGTCGGTGGCGATCACGTTCCAGACGTGCATGGCGTGCCGGTGCCAGGGGATGCTCACCTCCCCCACCTCCATGCCCGCCTCGCGCAGCCGGCCAGCGGCGGCCCGGACGGTCTGGTCCACCCGTTCCTCGGACAGGCCCGGGAGGCCGAACCCTTCGCTCACCAGGCCGACCCGCAGGCCCCCGACGTCGCGGTTGAGTTCTCCGACGTAGTCCTGCGGGTGCAGGCCGGCGGGCTGCCGGGGATCGCAGCCGTCCCGGCCGGCGATCACGCTCAGCATCAGCGCCGCATCAGCCACGGTGCGGGTGATCGGGCCGAGGTGGTCGATGGTGAACTCGATCGGGAACGCCCCCGTGTAGGGGACCAGGCCGTGGGTGGGCTTATGCCCGACCGTGCCGCACCACGAGCTCGGGATCCGGACCGAACCCCCCTGGTCCCCGCCCAGCGCCAGGTCGGCCTCGCCCGTCGCGACCAGGGCGGCGCTGCCGCTGGAGGACCCGCCCGTGGTCCTGGCCGTGTCCCACGGGTTGCGCACCGGCCCCGTCACCGAGGTGTGGCTGGCGCCGGAGAAGCACAGGTCCTCGCACACCGCCTTGCCCGTGATCGTGGCGCCGGCGGCGAGCAGCCGGGTCACCACCGTGGCGTCCCGGCTGGGCACGAAGCCTTCCAGGGTGTACGAGCCGTTCATCATCGGCACCCCGGCGACCTCGATGTTGTCCTTGATCGCCACCCGGCGTCCGGCCAGCGGCCCGTCCGGCTGCCCCTGGATCTCGGTCTGCACGTACCAGGCGCCCAGCGGGTTCTCCGCCGGGCCGGGGCGCTTCCAGGTCCGGCCGCCGGGGGCTTCGGGAGCGGACTGCGCGTACAGTTCCTCGACCGCGTCGTAGGAGGACAGCAGCCCGGCGACCAGGGGCTCGAACGAGCCGAGGTCCGCCTCGCTCAGGTGCATCCCGTAGCCGCGGGCGATCGCCGCGAGCTCGTCTTTGCTGGGGGGACGGACAGCCATGCTCGACCTCCAGGTGACCGGGGCGGCCGCACCTCACGGCCGCCGCACTTCACAGTTAACTCTCCTCGGCACGCCGGGCAGCCGCTAGGTAGTGGCTAGAATCGCCGGGATGCGCACGCTCGCGGAGGTGTACCGGCGTTTCGGTGAGGCTGCCGCCGGGACGTCGCCGCTGTACCAGCGCGTCGCCGTCGCCCTGAGTGAATCCGGCGAGGCGCTGCGCGCCATCGAGACGGCACCGGCGCGCAAACGGCACCCTCCGGTGATCCTGGCCGCGCTGTACGACCTGGCCCTGGCGGGACGCGCCCCGGAACTGGCCGCGGCCTATGCCGCCGGGGACGGCGACGCGGCCGCCGTCGCAGCGATCGAGGTGCTGCTGCGCCTGACCGGCCCGGTCGTGGCCATCGCCGGGCGGCGGCCGGTGCGGGCTGATGAGACGGGACGCTGCACCGTCCTGTACCCGGCCATCGCCGAGGCGGCGCGCCGGGTGGGCGCGGACGCGGTCGGGCTGATCGATGTCGGCTGCTCGGCTGGGCTCAACCTCAACGTCGATCGCGTCGGCATCACGTACGGCGACGGGCCATCGCTGGGCGACCCGTCATCTCCGGTGCAGGTCACGGCTTCGGCCGTGGGCGGCCGTCCCGTCCCGGCCCGGGCGATGCCCGCGGTCGTCACCCGGGTCGGCATCGACCCCGATCCGGTCGACGTGACCGATCCGGATGAGGCCCGGTGGCTGCGTGCCTGCCTGGGGCCGGATCAGCCGGAACGGGCGGCGAGGCTCGAGGCGGAGATAGCGCTGACGGCGACGGGCCCGCCGGTGCTGCTGCCCGGTGACGCCCTCGAGATGCTGCCCGGCGCATTCGCCCGGGTGCCCGCGGACGCCCTGCCCGTCGTCATCACGACGTGGGCGCTGTCGCGCTTCACGCTCGAGAGCCGGCTGCGCTTCCTGCACCGTCTCGACGAGGCGGCCACCGACCGGGCGGTGGCGTGGGTATCAGTTGAGGGGGTCGGAGTCGCGCCAGCGATACCGACATTCGGTGATCGCCGTGCCTCGGGCCACAGCATTATCGGCCTGGCGGTGTTCGGCCACTCGGCCTTGCGCGCCGACGCCATCGGCCGCTGCTGGTCGAGGGGCCGCATGCTGGCCTGGCTAGCAGGGCCTTAGGTCGCCTGACTGGCAGCGCCTCAGGTCCGGGCGGGTAGCTAGCAAGGACTCATGGAACCCGTGACGACCTCGCCTCCAGGCGCGAACTTCATAATCAATTTTAAATGGCAATCCCGCTGAATACGATGGCGCCGAGATGAGCGAACCGCTGGCTTGGCCGCTGATCGGGGCTTGGCTCGAACGGGAACTGGGCGAGCCGGTGTACGGCGTCCGGTGGCTGACGCCGCCGCGGCGGGCGCGGGCGACGTGGGCGGTGCGCGCGCGGGGAACGGGCGAGCTGGTGGTCAAGGTCAGGCACGGGGACCGGGCCGATGAGAAGACGCAATGGTGCGCCGAGACGCTTCCGCTGCTTGGCGCCCGCGGGTACCCGGTGCCGGAGATCATCTTGCACGGGCCGCTCGGCGATGACTGGCACGTGATGGTGCAGAACCGGCTGCCTGGCCGGCCGGTCACGGTGCTGACCGGGCCGCTGCTCGACGCACTGCTGGACCTGGTCGAACGGCAGGCCGGGGCCGGCATCCCGGCCGGGGACCGGGACTTCGCCGGCTATGTCGCGAACGTGCTGTTCGACGACTGGGACGAGGTGTGGGACGACGCGCCGCGCTCGTGCCCGGCGGCCGGGCCGCTGTGCGAGCGGATCCGCGCCTGGCTGCGGCCGGTGTGGGGGTTGCGGCTGCCGCCGGCCGACTTCACCCACAACGACCTGCACCTGTCGAACGTCCTGACCGACGGCGAGCGGATCACCGGCGTGATCGACTGGGACGAGTTCGGGCTGGGGACCCGGGCCCTGGACCTGGTCGTGCTGGGCTTCGACTGCTACCGCGTCGGCGAACAGCGCGCGGCGATGCGGATGTTCGCGCAGGCCGCCGAGATTGCCGGCCCCGCTGGGCTGCGCTGCATGGTCGGCTACCGCGCGCTCGCCCATCTGGCCGACGACCGGCGCGAGGGCGGCCCAGATGACAGCGCGACGGCGACGGCCGCGCTCTTCTCCTCGATCCTGGACCGCCTGCAGGAAGACTACGGCGACGGCTAGCCGGGTTCGATCTGGTATAGCGCGATGCGGCCGCACGGCGCCCGTCCGCTGGTGTATCCGACCATCAGGGTGCTGCCGTCGGCGCTCAGATCGACGGCGAGATCGGTCACCTCGCTGGCCGGGCCAACTCGCGTGCTGGCGATGACCCGCAAGGTGCCGGTCTGGATCAGCCAGGCCACCGCGTCACTGGCCACGCTGCAGCCCGCCAGGACGGCTCCGTCGGGGGTGAAGCCGGCCGCGGCGGCGGCCGTCACGCCGGCTCCGCCGGGAAGCACGCCGGTGGCCATGGTGTCCAGCGTGGCGGCGTCCAGCAGGCGGACGACGCCGCCGGCCGTCTCGCCGTAGCCGACGAGCGCGAGCGTGCGGCCGTCGGGGCTGAACGTCAGCGAGTAGGCGTGCAGGTCCGGGACGGCCCGGCGCGTGATCAGGTCCAGGCTGGCCGCGTCCAGCAGGCAGACGGCGCCGCCCGAGGAGGCGCGGCCGAGATAGCCGGGCGCGCCGCCGACGGCCAGGACCTTGCCGTCCGGGCGGTAGACCGGCGCGCCGGGCGCGGTGGCCGCGCTCCGGAGGGTCCGCAGCGTCACCGCGTCCAGCAGTGACAGGCCGGTGTTACCGCTGACGGCCAGCGTGCCACCGTCGGGGCTGAAGGCCGCCGCGTCGAACGCACGCGGAGCACGAGGGGCGGCGGCCGAGGCCGTGAGGTTCAGCACGGTCGAGCCGATCGCCTCGAGCCGCCATAGCCACACCGCCTCGGGATGGCCGCCGAAGCCGATGTCGGCCAGCGAGCCGCCGTCCGGGCTGAAGACGACCGCGTTGGCGCCGTGTCCCAGGGTGATGCTGGCCGCGACGTGCAGGTCGCTCGCGTCGAGCAGCCACACCTTCGCGCCGCCGGGGCCCGACGTGCTGAACGCGACCGTACTCCGGTCCGGGCTGAGGACGGCGCTGTCCGGTCCGGTCGCCACCGGACCGGACGGGCCGGGGACCAGCTCGCGGCTGATCGCCGGCGGGCTCGACCGCTGCGCGGCCAGCGCCACAGCGCCGCGCCGCGGCCGCGCGCCGGCCGGGGACGAGGACCCCGTGCTCCCCCGGGCCAGGAGCGGGAACACCGCGCCGGCTGCCACCACGGCGGCCGCTCCCCCGGCCAGCAGCAACCGTCGCGGCACGGCGGCCTGGGGCGGGGGGGCGACCTGAGGCGGGGCGGCGGGACGGTCACCGGCGGGACGCTGGGCGGGACGGTCACCGGCGAGACGCCTAGCGGGACGGGGCGGGGCGGCGGGACGGTCACTGGCGGGGCGGGCGAGGGTGGCGCAGTGGGCCAGGATGTCGTCCGGGCTAGGCCGGGCGGCTGGGTTCTTGGCCAGGCAGGCCGCGATCAGGGGCACCAGCGGGCCCGGCACGTCCGCCAGGTCGGGGGTTCCGCCCGTGATGGCGCGCACGATGCCGGGCAGGGTCGCGGCCCGGAACGGCGGCGCTCCGGTCGCGGCGAAGGTGAGGACCGAGCCCAGGCTGAAGATGTCGCTGGCCGCGGTGAGGCCGGCTTCCCGCATCTGCTCGGGTGACATGTACAGGCAGGTGCCGAGTATGGTGCCGGCCGTCGTCAGGGTGGCGGCGCCGACCACCCGGGCGATGCCGAAGTCGATGATCCGCACGCCGTCCTTCGCGAGCAGGATGTTGCCCGGCTTCAGGTCACGGTGCACGAGCCCGCAGGCGTGGATCGCGGCGAGTCCCTCCGCCAGGTGCGCGCCGACCTCGGCGGCCTTGGCGATACCGAGCGGCCCGCGCTGGTCGACCCGGTCCTGCAACGACGGGGCCGCGATGTAGGCGGTGGCCATCCAGGGCCGTTCGGCCCGCGGATCGGCGTCCACCACCGGCACCGCGTGGAGTCCGCCGACCATGCGGGCAGCCTTCACCTCACGGGCGAACCGTTCCCGGAACGCGGGCTGCCGGGCGTACTCCGGCCGGATGAGCTTGACCGCGACCGGGCGCCCGGCCCGCGACCGGCCGAGGAAGACCTGACCCATCCCGCCCTCGCCGAGCAGGCCGGTCAGCGTGTAGCCGCCGACGCGCCGCGGGTCGCCCGGGCGCAGCGGGTCAACGCGGCCCGGCGGTACCGGTATCGGTGGTGCCACGCGTCAGACTCCTGCGGGCCGGCCAGCAGAATCCCCTCGATGTCATTATCACCGGCACGCCGAGCCCGTGCTGTCACTTTGGGAGGTGGGGCACCGACTCCGTTTGGTAAAAAATCTTTGACTTCGTGTCTACGGCGCTTTACGTTGGTAGTGTCAAAGTTTTCTTACATGACAAGGGTGTGAGTGCGGTCATGCTCGGGCGGGTGCTGAGCACCCCGGTCGCCCGGGTGCCGTACATCGCGGTGCTGGTGTGGACGATCGTCGCCTCGGTCCTGGCGACGATCGCAGGCCCGGTGTTGCTGGAGAGCGCCCGGCCCAGTGACAGCCGCCGGGCGGACATCAGGGACAAGGAAATCCACCGGTCGGGCGAGTACGCCGGCCGCTGGTTCCTGGTGGCCGGGGCGGCGGCGCTGCTCATGGCCATGGCCAAGTGGGACTACTTCTGGATCGCCAACGTGATCTACCTCGGGTTCGTGCTGTGGGCGGTGGCCGGCTCGGCGCTGAAGCTCGTCGCCTACCGGCGTGGCCTGTGAGACCAGCACGGTGAGCAAGCCGACCAGGATCACCAACTCGATCCGCGCGCTGCGGTTCGCCTGCGACGAGATGACGCAGGCCGAGCTGGCGCGGCGGATCGGGGTGACCCGGCAGACCATCATCGCCATCGAGCAGGGCCGGTACTCGCCCTCGCTGGAGGTGGCGTTCCAGATCGCCTTGGTGTTCAAGGTGCCGATCGGCCAGGTGTTCCAGTATCCCGACGGCGAGGGAGAGCAGTGATGAAGGCCGCCGTCGGCCGGCGGTTCGGGCCCCCGGACGTCGTGAGGATCGAGGAGATGCCGGTGCCGCGGCCGCGGGACGACGAGATCCTGGTCCGGGTTCGCGCGGCGACCGTGGGGGTCGTGGACGACCTGGCCCGCCGCGGTTCGCCGTTCTACGCCCGGGCCCACTTCGGCCTGCGGCGGCCGCGGTTCCCCGTCCTCGGCTCCGACTTCGCCGGGCAGGTGGCGGAGGCGGGGCGGGGTGTGACGCGGTTTTGTGCTGGTGACTCGGTGTTCGGGACCACGGCGCCGCGCTTCGGCGCCCATGCGGAGTACCTCTGCCTGCCGGCGGACGGCGCGGTCGCGCCGATGCCGGGCTCGTCCGCAAGCTGGGGGCCGGGTCGGTGCTCGACTACACCCGGGCGGACTTCACCCGGGCCGGACGGCGTTGGGACGTGATCTTCGACGTGGCGGGGAAGAGCTCGTTTGTTCAGTGCCGGCGGGTGCTGCGTCCCGGCGGGGTGTACCTGACCACCGCGCTCTCCCCCGCGGTTGCGGTGCAGCGGTTCGGGTCCAAGCGGGCGATGGTCGCGTTCACGGGGCTGCGCGATGCGGCTTTGAAGCGCCAGGACCTGCTGTTCCTTCGAGATCTGGCGGAAAAGTCTGCGCTGACTGCCGTGATCGGCGCGCGCTATCCGCTGGAGCGGATCGCCGAGGCCCACGCCCGGGTCGGCGCGGGCCACAAGAAGGGCAATATTGTCGTAGCCATGGCCTAGCCTGTCGGGCATGGCTGAGGCGGAAGACGTGCGCCGCATCGCGCTGGGCCTGCCGCACGTCGAGGAGATCGACAGCGACGGCTTCGACTTCCGGGTGGGTGGACGGGGGTTCGTCTGGTCCTATCCGGAGCGGCTTCCCGGTCAGCGCCGGGTGATCAGGACCGATGTCGCTGTGCTGTACGTCGGCGACGAGGCGGAGAAGCAGGCGCTGGTGCTGGGTGAGCCTGACCTGTTCTTCACCACGCCCGGGTACGACGGCTGGCCGCTGGTGATGCTGCGGCTGCCGGAGGTGGATGTTGTCCGGCTGGCCGAGCTGGTGACCGACGCCTGGCGGATGCGTGCCCCAGCTGAGCTGGCTTCGAGCCTGGAAGACGGCGAGCTCGAAGAGGCTTAGCCGGCGAGCTCGGCGGCCAGGAGGGCGCCTAGTTCCCAGCAGGCTTCCAGGTCGGGCTTGGCCGGCGGGCCGGTGACGGTGACCGGCGGGCGGACCGGTCGCCACTGCAGGCCGGTGGTGATCGACTCGACCGCGCGCACCGCGCCGACGGTGTCCATGCCGCCGTGCACGTACAGGCCGTAGGGGCGTCGCCGGGTCGCCTCCAGGCAGGGGTAGTAGATGCCGTCGAAGAAGTGCTTGAGCGCACCGGACATGTACCCGATGTTGGCCGGGGTGCCGAGCAGGTAGCCGTCGGCTTCGAGGACGTCGGCGGCGCCTGCGGTCAGGGCCGGCCGGACGGTTACTTCGATGCCCTCGAGCTCGTCGGTGCTCGCCCCGGCCACGGCGGCCTCGAACATTTCCTGCAGGGCGGGCGACGGCGTGTGGTGGACGACCAGGAGCCTCGGCATGGACGCTGAGCATAACGGGCCCTGGGTGTAGCGTCGGAAGGCATGGTGCGGGCGACGCGTTTCACCGAGCTCGTGGGCTGCCGGGTGCCGGTGCAGCAGGCGCCGATGGGTTTGGTGGCGACGACTGCGCTGGCGGTGGCGGTGGCCGACGCGGGCGGGGTCGGCAGCATCACCATGCTGGGCATGAGCCCGGCCCAGGTCGACAAGGTGCTGGGCGCGATAGCGGCCCGGACGGCCGGGGTGCTGGCGGCGAACTTCCTGACCGGGGACATCGACCCGGAGGCGGTGGCCGCGGCGGCGGCCCGGGTCCGGATCGTCGACTTCTTCTGGGCCGACCCGGACCCGGCCCTGGTCTCGGTGGCGCATCAGGGTGGTGCCCTGGCCTGCTGGCAGGTCGGGTCGCTGGACGAGGCCCGGGCGGCGGTCTCGGCTGGCTGTGACGTGATCGCGGTGCAGGGTGCCGAGGCGGGCGGGCACGTCCGCGGGCACAGCCCGCTGCGGCCGCTGCTGGAATCAGTGCGGGGCGCAGTGGACGTTCCCGTGCTGGCGGCGGGCGGGATCGGTGACGCCCGCGCGTTCGGCGCGGTGCTGGCGGCGGGGGCGGACGGGGTCCGGGCCGGGACCCGGTTCGTAGCGGCCGCCGAGTCAGGCGCGCACCCGCTGTACCGGCAGGCCGTCATCGAGGCGGGGAGCGGGTCGACCGAGATCACCGGGGCCTTCTCCGTCTGCCCGCTGTGCGCGACCTCGCCGCGCGCCCGGGTGCTGCGGTCGTGTGTGAGCGCGCTGCACGACCTGGCCGGGGACACGGCGGGCGAGACAACGGCGGGCGGGCACCGGGTAGCGGTGCCGCGGGGTCACGGGTCTCCGCCGGGCGCGGCCGCGACCGGCCATGTCGATGCGATGGCTATGTACGCGGGTGAGTCGGCGGCCTCGATCACCTCGGTGGTGTCGGCCGCGGCGATCATCGAGGCGTGGTCCGCGGTGCTTTAGAGGGTGTCCCTGACTTCCAATGGTTGTGGCAACCTGCCCGATAGAGCCATATGGTTGCCACAACCATTGACGAGGAATGTTACTGGTGGGAACGTCTGGACGCGGCTTGGGTCAGGTGGAACCGCCCCGGGGGGCGCGATCGGGCCGAACGATGACGCAACGTGGTGAACCGTTGTGCTTGTGTGACCGTTCTGATGGGTGAGTGAATCGCCCGGGCGCCGGAACCTTTGCGCTATTCAGAAGGAGACCCAGGCGTGAGGCGAGTTTCGCATACGAGTATCGAGCAGGGGGAAGCCAGGCAGGCAGCCGGGATCGGGCGGCTGTCGCGCCGGTGGCTCATGGCCGCGGTGATCACCGGGGCGGTGGCGGTGCTGGCGCCGGGCGTGCGGTACGTCACCGCCAGCCCGTCGGCCCCGGCGGCCCACCCGCAGGTTGCTACGCTGGCGGCCCAGAACGGGGCGGCCCAGAACGGGGCGGCCCAGAACGGGGCGGCCCAGAACGGGGCGGCACAGACGCCGACGCCGCAGGCGGGGGCGGCGGCTCAGGCGGCCGCGACAGGGTGCCTGGGGGTTACCCCGGCGGTCTTCCCGGCGCAGGGCTTCATCACCAACCCGAACCGCAGCCAGGGCGGCCACCTGTGGTGGCGGTTCGCGGGCGACGGGACCAGCGTGTGCATCGGCACGGTGGTGGAGTTCGTCCAGTACAACGTCACGGCGGCCAAGACCTGGCGGGTGATCGTCTACACCACGCAGAACCCGGGGGGCGTGACCGTGGCCAAGCGCACCTTCACCCTCAACCGGGGCGACTACTTCTGGGGCTTCGGGGTGCACCGGGTGTTCACGGGGCTGACGGCGGTGTGCCTGACCGCGGACGACTCGTTCGGGATGTCCTGCGTGCACTTCGGCTAGCCGCCGCGCCGACTGGGTGCGCGCAAAGGTGATCCCGGCCGGACGCTCCGGCCGGGATCACCTGGGTGGCCTCAGCGGTAGCGGGGGCCGTTCAGTTCCTCGATCCGGCTGGGCTGGTCGTCGCGCGGCCGGCGGGGCGCGGGCACCGGGGCGTAATCCCGGCCGGCGCGCCGTCGCCGTGGAAGAGCGCGATCGTGATCGCGCCGCCCGTCGCGGCCAGGGCCAGCGCCGCCGAGACGATGATCGCGACGGCGGGCGGACCTGACGAGGTGCGGTGCCGGACCGCGTCGGTGGAGGGCAGCGGCGCGGTGGTGGGCTGCGCGTTCTTGTCGGCCCCGGTCCTGGAGCCGCCGCCGACGCCGGGCGCCGGGCCGGTAGCGGCGCCGGCGCCGACCCCGGGGACGGCCGAGACCTCGGCCGACCGGGCGCTGACCTGGTTATCGCCGTTGAGCAGGGCGACCTGGAAGTAGTACCGGGTGCCGTCGTGCAACGGGGCGACCGTGTAGGTGGTGGTGAACTCGATCAAGTAGGGGACGGAGGGCTTGGCGCCCTCGTGACCCGGGCTGGTGCCCATGTAGATGAGGTAGCCATCGCCGCTCGCCAGGCCGCCCGGCGGCGGTGACCACGACAGGACCACCTCGCCGTGGTAAGCCCGGGCGGTCAGCCCGGTGGGAGCAGATTCGGTCACGGGGCGCGGGCCGACCATGACCGACGTCTCCGGGGTTCCCGGCCCCTCGCCGGCCGCGTTGAGCGCGGTGACCTTGAGGTAATACAGGCTGCCGTTCTCCGCGTCGGTGAGCTGGAAGCTCGGGCCCGAGGTGGTGAACTCCCTGGCGCCCGCCATCGAGGAGCTGTGCCCCAGGTAGACGTGGTAGCCGGTGACCGGGGAACTGCCCGGCGACGCGGGCGGGGACCACGACAGCCCGATGAAGCCATCGCCGGAGCTGACCTTCAGCCCGGTCGGCGCGCCGGGCACGGACCCGGTGTCAGCCGCGGTGCCGGTCGGGGTGACCGTCACGGTCGCGGCGGCGCTGTCCCCGTTCTGGTTCTGCGCGTCCACGCGGAAGTAGTACACGGTGCCGCTGGTCAGGCCGCTCAGGGTGGCCGTGGTGCCGCCGACCAGGTCCGAGACGCTGGTGGCGGACGGGCTCGTCCCGCCTTCGATGAGGTAGCCGGTCACCGGTGAGCCGCCGTCCGAGCTGGGCGCGGACCAGGACAAGGTGGCGGTGCCGTTGCCCGGGGTGGCGGTCAGCCCGGTGGGCGCTCCGGGCACGGCCGGGGTGTCCACCTGAGGGACCGGGGGCGTGGTCGTGGTGACGACCTGCGGGGCGACCGGGGCGAGCGGGGCGCCCGGAGCCGGGGTGGAGGTCACGGCGGCCATGGCCGCGGTGGAAGCACCGCCGGCCAGGACGACCGCCATCCCCAGCGCGGCCGCGGCCGCGCGTGGTGAAAACGCGTGATACTTCATCGGGACTCCCCCTGGGGACGTTCTGGAAGTAAACGTCCTGCTTTCGAAGGTACGGAGGAGCCTCGGCCGTCTCCTGATACATCAGGTGCCGGGCGGAGCCATTGCCGCCAGGCGGCGGAGGCGGGCGGCCTCGGCCGACCGGACGTTCGGGTCGGCCAGCCGGACCTGCGCCACCGGGACGAGGTACGGCCGGTGATCGTCGCGCGCGGCCGCGATGAACCGGCTCACGAAGAGGTGGCGCACCGCGTCGGCCGCGGGCCGGATCCAGGGCGGCAGGTCGTCGATATCCGAGCTCGCCATGATCAGGAACGCCATGGCCACGTCGGCGCCGGGCGGCCCGGCCGCGGCGTTGCTCCAGTCGATGACGACCGGGCCCGCCGGGGTGAGCATGACGTTGCCGGGATGCAGGTCCAGGTGCACGACCCGGTCCCCGGGGCCGCGGCTGGCGCAGCCCGGGCGGCGCGGCGATCTGGTGCAGGCGGTCGTGCAGCCCCGCGAGCACCCGCGCGTGCCGCGCCGCCCGCCAGGGGCGGCGGCCCAGGTCGTCGAGCATGGCCGGGCCGTCGAGCCGCTCCATCACCAGGTCCGGGCCGTCCACGTCGAATACCTCGGGCACCGGGTAGCCGGACTGCCGCAGGTATCGCATCAGGTCGGCCTCGGCGGCGCAGGGGTGGGGAGTCCGGTACCGGCGCAGCACGCGGCGGACGTCCAGCGCGTAGACGTCGGCGGCGCGGCCCCGGCCGATCAGCTCGCCTGGTTCCCGGCCCGGATCGGTCACGTCAGTCGCCTTCGGCCAGCTGGGCGGGCGAACCGGCCGGGCGCAGGCCGTCCAGGACCTCTTCGGCCCGGTGGCAGGCCGCCCGCCGGCCGGGGGCCACCTCGCGCGACGGCGGGACCGTGACCCGGCAGACGTCGATGGCCAGCGGGCACCGGGGGTGGAACGGGCAGCCGCCCGGCGCCGACCCGGCCCGCGGGGTATCGCCCGGCAAGATGATGCGGGAGCGGCGGGAGGCCGGGTCGACCTCCGGCACCGCCGAGCACAGCGCCAGCGTGTACGGATGGGCCGGGCGGGCCAGCAGGCCGGCGGTGGGCCCGGACTCGACGATGCGGCCCAGGTAGAGCACGGCCGTCTGCTCGCACAGCCCGGGCACGATGGCCAGGTTGTGCGTGATCAGCAGGTAGGCCAGCGCGCGCTCGGTCCGCAGCCGCTGGATCAGGGCGAGGATCCGGGCCTGCGCGGTCACGTCGAGCGCGCTGGTCGGCTCGTCCAGGACCAGCAGGCGGGGCGAGACCGCGAGGGCGCGAGCGATCGCGACCCGCTGCCGCTGGCCGCCGGACAGCTGGTGCGGGTAACGAGAGGCCAGCGCCGGGTCCAGCGCGGCCTCGGACAGCAGCGCCGCCACCCGGTCCTCGCCGCGATCCCCGCGCACCCCGTGGACCCGGAGCACCTCGGCGATGGCGGTCCCGATCCGCATCCGCGGGTCGAGGCTGTTGTCGGCGTCCTGGAAGACGATCTGGGCCGCGCGCCGGTAGTCCCGCAGCCGCCGCCCGCGCAGGGCCAGCACGTCCTGCCCGTCGAAGCGGACCGTCCCGCCGGCCGCGGGGACCAGGCGCAGGACGGCCCGCCCGGCGGTGGTCTTGCCCGACCCGCTCTCCCCCACCAGGGCCATACCGAACGGGCCGGGTGCGAGCTCCAGCGAAACTCCGTCGAGCGCTCGCACGGGCCCGAAGCTGACCTTCAGGTCCCGTACCTCTAGCAGCGGTTCCCCGGGGCTGGCTGGTCCCGTCATGGGCGGACCTCGAGCCGGGGCACGGCGGCGAGCAGCTCGCGGGTGTAGTCGTGCCGAGGCGCGGCGGTGACCTGGCCGACGGGCCCGGTCTCGACCACCTGCCCGGCGCGCATGATCGCGACCCGGTCGCACAGCTCGGCGATCACCGCCAGGTCGTGGCTGACGAACAAGATCGCCATCTCGCGGTCGTCCCGCAGCTCGCGCAGGAGCTCGAGCACCTCGGCCTGCACGGTGACGTCCAGCGCGCTGGTCGGCTCGTCGGCCAGCAGCACCTCGGCCCGCAGGGCCAGGGCGAGCGCGATCGCCACCCGCTGCAGCTGACCGCCGGACAGCTGGGAGGGGTAGCGGTGCAGCAGGCCGGGGTCGAGCAGGACGCTGCGCATGGCCGCGGCGGCCCGCTCGCGCGCCTCGGCGGCCGGGAGCCCGTGCAGCCGCAGCGTCCGGGTCACGATCCTGCCCACCCGGTACACCGGGTTGAAGGCCAGCGCCGGGCTCTGGAAGATGGCCGCGATCCGCCGCCCGCGGATGGCCCGCAGCCCGGAGGAGGACATCCCGATCAGCTCCTGGCCGTCCAGCCGGACCGAGCCGGTGACGGCGGCCCCGGCCGTCCCGGCCAGCCCGAGCACGGCCAGGATCGTCATCGACTTGCCGGAGCCGCTCTCCCCGGCCAGGCCCACGATCTCGCCGGCGTCCACGGCCAGCTCGGCCACGGCCGCGGCCGGGCGGTCCTCCTGGCCGGGGAAGCTCACCCGCAGGTCCCGGATCTCCAGCTTCACCGCACGATCACCCGCCGCGGGTCGAGCACGTCGCGCAGCCCGTCGCCGAGCAGGTTGAACGCCAGCGCGGTAAGCAAGATGGCCAGGCCGGGGTAGGTCACCAGCCACCACTGGGTGGTGAAGTAGTTCTCGCCCTCGGCCACCATCAGGCCCCAGTCCGGGGTGGGGTCCTGGGCGCCCAGCCCCAGGAAGGACAGCGCCGAGGCGGTCAGGATCACCCCGCCCACGTCCAGCGACACCTGCACGATCAGCGGCGTGACCGCGTTCGGCAGCACGTGCCGGAGCAGGATCCGCCAGGTCGGGATGCCGAGCGCCCGGCAGGATTCCACGTAGGGCCGGCCGGCGACCGAGGCGGCCTGGCCGCGGATCAGCCGGGTGTACCACGGCCACCAGGTGATCGCGATGGCGATCGTCAGGCTGGTCAGGCTGGGGGGCAGCACGGCGGCGAAGGCCAGCGAGAGCAGCAGCGAGGGGAAGGCGAGGAAGACGTCGGTGATCCGCATGATGACGTCGTCCGCCACGCCGCCGAAGTAACCCGCCACCAGGCCGAGCGGTATCCCGACCACGCACGCGATGACCAGGACGAACAGGGCGACCAGGGGCGAAACCCGGGCGCCGTACAGGACCCGGGTGAAGACGTCGCGCCCGACCTGGTTGGTGCCGAACAGGTGGTGCAGGGACGGCGCCTGCAGCGCGGCCACCGGGTTGGTGGCCGACCCGGCGTCGCCGGGGAACGGGGCGAGCAGCGGCGCGAGCAGCGCGACCAGCACGATCAGCAGCGCGACGGCCCCGCCGGCCGTGATCAGCGGGCTCGTCCCGAGAACCCGCAGCGGCCGCCTCACCGGAGCCTGATCCTCGGGTCGAGCGCGGCCTGGACCAGGTCCACGACCAGGTTGGCGGCCACGTAGACGAGCGCGATGAACAGCGTGACGCCGACGATGGCCGGGGTGTCCAGCGTGGACACCGCGGCCGCGGCGTAGCTGCCCAGGCCCGGCCAGTCGAAGACCGACTCCACCAGGAACGTGTTGACGAGCGAGTACGCGAAGACGAGGGCCAGGACGGCGGCCACCGGGTTCCACGCGAGCTTCATGGCGAAGGCTCCGAACACACTCCGTTCGGGAAAGCCGAGGGCGCGGACCATCTGGACGTGAGCCTCGCCGACGGTGTCGAGCACCTGCGCCCGCGTCATCCGGGCGATCACTCCGGCCGGGTAGGCGGCCACGACCAGGGCCGGCAGGATCAGGTGCTCCAGCGTGCTGGTCAGCATCGGCCAGTTGCCGCTGATCAGCGCGTCGACCACGGGCAGCTGGGTGCGGGTGACCAGCGGGTGGGTGAAGATGAGGTTGGGGTCGTACTGGCCGGCCACCGGCAGCAGCCGCAGCCGCTGGGCGAAGACCAGCTGCAGGATCAGCGCCAGCCAGAAGATCGGCATGGACACGCCGAGCACCGAGCCGACCCGGATCAGGTGGTCGCTCCAGCGGCCCGGCCACCGGGCGCCCACCAGGCCGAGCGGCACGCCGACCAGGACCGCGATGATCAGCGCGGCGACGACCAGTTCGAGCGTGGCCGGCGCCGCGGTGCCGATGTCGGACAGCACCGGGCGGTGGGTGTGGATCGAGGTCCCCCAGTTCCCGGTCACGATGCCGCCGAAGTACTTGCCGATCCGCACGATCAGCGGCTGGTCCAGGCCGAGGTACTGGCGGGCCCGGGCCACCTGGGCGGCCGAGGCGTGCGGGCCCGCCCAGGACGCCGCCGGGTCGCCCGGCACCACGTCGGCGATCACGAACGTCAAGATGACGACGCCCGCCACGACCACGAGGGCCAGCGCCACCCGGCGGGTGCATAAAAGACGTAGAATGGACCACTCAGGTCACGGCTTCAGGTCGTGCACGAAGACGACGTTGGGGTACGCCGGGTTGACCTGGAGGCCGGAGATACCGCTGAGCATCGCGTACTGGTAGTTGTCGTCGTAGACGGGCACGATCGGCGCCTGCTGCAACACCGTCACCTGCATGTTGCGGTAGGTCTGGGTCGCAGCGCCCTTGTTCGTCGCGACTAGCTGCTCGATCTGGTTGATCTGCTTGTCCAGCGACGGGTTGGAGTAGTACGACATGTTGTAGTACGGCGGGCTCTCGGTTTCCAGCAGGCCCTGGAACCAGGAGTACGGGTCGGGGTAGTCCGGCCACCAGTACTCCATGAAGATGTCCTGGTGCTGGGCGGCGTTGTTCGACTTGCCCTTGGCCCACTGGGTCGGCCAGGCCAGCGCCTGGGTCGAGAGGTTGATGTTCAGCGCGGCCAGGTCCGACTTCATGATCGTCGCGACCACCTGCTCGTTGCTGTCGCCCTGGGTGTAGGTCATGCTCAGGTTGAGGGCCTTCTTCCCGGGCCCGTAACCGGCCGAGTTGAGCAGCTGGGCCGCCTTGACCTTGTTGTGGGAGTACACCGGCAGGTTGCTGGTGTAGCCGAACATGCCCGCCGGGACGATGCCGTTCGCGGCCACGCCCGCGCCACGCAGAGCGGTGAGGATGCCGTTGTAGTCGATCGCGTAGGAGATGGCCTGGCGGACCGGCAGGCTGAGCGCCTTGACGTTGAGCTGGGCGAGCAGGTTCTGCCAGGACGCGCCCTGGACCAGCTTGATGCCGGAGTCGCCCTTGAACGAGGACCACAGCGACGGGCTGATCTGCTCGACGAAGCTGACCTGCCCCGAACGCAGCAGCTGCGCGGCCGTGCTGTCCTGCGGCACGACGCGGAACACGACCTTGGTGAAGTGCGTGCCCGACCAGCCGCCCCAGTACTTGGGGAAGTTCTTGAGGATGACCTCGAGCTCCTGGCCCTTGTTCCAGGTCTGCGCGGTGTACGGGCCGGTGCCCGCGTCATGCCCGGCGTTCAGCCACGGCAGCAGCTTGGCGCCCCCGCCGCCCGCCTGGGTGTCGTAGATGTAGGCCGAGTAGTCGGCCGAGGCCTCCAGGGCCAGCGGGGACGGGTACTTCTGGTGCAGGACCAGCGTGTACTGGTCCGGCGTGTCGATCGTGGTGACCGCGCCCCAGACGTAGGCGGCGCCGCCGCCCAGCTTGATCGTGCGCTGGATGGCGGCCTTGGCCGCCTGCGCGGTCATCAGCCGGCCGGTGTGGAAGTAGACGCCGTGGCGCAGGTGGAAGGTCCAGGTCTTGCCGTCGGCCGAGGCCGACCAGCTGGTGGCGAGCAGCGGCTTGACGGTCTTGGTGGCCGCGTCGTACCGGGTCAGGGTCTCGTACATCTCGCTCATCGCGATGATGCCGTCCGAGTACTCGGTGGCCGGATCCCAGCCGTCGACCATCACCGGGGTGGTCGTGTCGTAGGTGAACACCGCGTTGGCGGGCTGCGACTGCGAGCTCGCGCTGGGCGGGCTGGCCGAGCCGGAGCAGGCGGCCAGCGCCAGGAGGGGCACGGTGGCGGCTGCGGCCAGCCATCCGCGGTGGCGCTTCATGATGCCTCCGATGTGCATATTGCCTGCCTTAGTTGCCCAGGAGCCTGCGCTGCCTTAAGTATGGCGCGCCTGCCGTCTTCGCCGTAGGGAAAATCCGGTCCAACCGGACGTAAGGACGTGGCACCGGCCAGCTCCTCCACGGGCGAGTAGTCGAAGTCGTAGCCGAAGGCCCGCGGGCCGGCCAGGTCGATGCCCCGTTCGGTCCGCCAGACGGGGGCACAGGCGAACGCGATCACCGTGACCCGCTGGCCGTAGGCGATCCGCTCGGTCCCGATCGCGTCGGCCGTCTCGCTGTCCAGCACGCTGATCAGGTCGGGCACGGAGGCGAGGACCCGGCCGCGTTCGGTCGCCACCAGGTTCTCGTTCTGCACCTCGAGCCGGACCAGCCGGCCCGCGTCCTGCCGCAGGCCCTCGACCTCCACCGAGCCGGCCGCGAACCCGCTCGTGGTCCGCCGTTCGACGTCGGTGATCTTGCCCGCGATCAGCGCGAACGCGCCGAGCTCGGCGATCATGGCGGCGACCGGGTCGCCCTCGGCGCGGCCGAGGGCCTCGCCGATGCTGATCGCCAGCGAGACCGAGTTCCGTACCGTGGCCACGCGGGCCTGGCTCGCGGTCAGGGAGTACTCCGTGGCGGACGCGGCGCCGCCGAACTCGACCGCCGCGGCCCGCTCCATCCGCTCCATCCAGTCGCCGGAGATGGCGTGGAAGACGATGAGGTTCCCGCGTTCGTCGGTCATCACGGCCGGGCTGGGCGAGATGCCGGCCAGGTGCATCGTGACCTGGCTCACTTCGGGAAAGGCGCGCCCCATGCCGTCGGCGTCGACGACCGGCAGTCCCATCCGCGCGGCCCAGGTGATCGGGATCAGGCCGTTGCCGCCGCCGATCTCGCCGGCCATGAGCGCGGCGACCCGGCGCCCGCTGACCGCTTCCAGGTAGCGGCGGAGCCGGGGGCCCTCGTCCCCGTTCTCGATCTTCTCGACGCTGACCGTGGGGGCGCCGATGCCGCCGCACGGCATGATCAGGTCGTCGTCGGGCAGCTCGTCCAGGTCCATCAGCGGCACGGGGCCGAAGTCCTCGGTCGCCTGCAGCGCCTGGAGCAGCCCCAGATGGGTGTCGCCGCCACCGCCGGCGCCGAGCACCGCGCAGCCGCGGGCCAGGGCCCGCAGTGAGGAAGGATCCAGCAGGCGTTTCATGATCGTCTCGTTTTTGAGTTGGCCTGTGCTCGTTAGCTGGCTACTTAGTTGGCCACTTAGTTGGCCACCGGACCGGTCAGCCGCGCCTGCTGAGCCATGCGGGCCTGGAGGTGGTGGTCAGGCACGCCGCCGAGGGCGCCTGCGGCCTTGACCCGCACCCGGATCGCCGGGGAGGTCAGGTAGGCCAGGGGGATCTCCTCTATCTCGATGATCTGCACCGCATCGGGGTCGGCGCCGGCCGCGACCGCGCGCTCGCGGGCGTCTTCCTGCGCTTCGTCGAGGATCGCCTGCCGGCCGCCCGCGCCGACGTGGAAGATCCGGTCCACCTGCCCGCTCACCGAGGCGATGGCGGCGCCGACGGCGTTGGCCGCGTCGAAGTGCTCGGGCCGGATGATGTCGCTGACGCCCGGTATCGCGTCCGGGACGAGGATGCTGCCGCCGCCGACGGCGATGAGCGGGCGCGCGTCCCGGGATGTCTTCATCCGGTCGATCGCCTCGGCCAGCATCACGTCGGCCCGCGCCAGCGCCTCGGTCAGCGGCGCGCGCCGCGCGGCGACGCGGCCCGGATCACCCAGCGCCGCCCGGCCGGCCGCCACCGCGCAGTCGGTCAGCGTGGCCGTCGTCCCGCCGAAAACCAGCGCCTCCTCGGGCAGCCGGTACCCGACGCTGCGCGGCCCGATGCGGTCCCCGGAGACCACCGTGCCGCCGCCGAGGGCGATCGTGACCAGGTCCGGCATCCGGAAGTTGGTCCGGATGCCGCCGATCTCGACGCCGTAGGAGGACTCCCGGGGGAAGCCGTTGACCAGCACGCCGACGTCGGTGGAGGTGCCGCCCACGTCGACGACGAGGGAATCGGAGATGCCGGTGAGGAACGCGGCGCCGCGGACGCTGTTGGCCGGGCCGCTGCCGATCGTGAGCACCGGGTACCGCAGCGCCTGGTCCAGGCTCATCAGCGTGCCGTCGTTCTGCGCGAAGTACGTGACCGGCCGCAGGCCGTGCTCGGTGAGCGCGTCCCGCATGGCCCGGGCCACGTCGCTGGCCACCCCGGCCAGCGCGCCGTTGAGGATGGTGGCGTTCTCCCGCTCGAGCAGCCCGATCGAGCCGATCTCGTGGCTGAGCGAGACGTGGACCTCGCCGAGCTCGCGCTTGACCACGTCCGCGGCCTCGAGCTCGTGCCGCGGCGAGACCGGGGCGAACACGCTCGTGATCGCGATGCCCTGGGCCCGGTCGCCGACCTGGTTCAGGAACCGGGCGATGGCGTCGGTGTCGAGCGGGGACAGGTCCTGCCCGTCGAACTCGATCCCGCCCGCCACGATCGCGGCCCCGACCGAGACGGTGCCGGCCAGCTCGGCCGGCCACCCGAACATGGGCCTGATGCTGTGCGTGGCCGGCCCGCCGAGCCGGAGCACGGCGATCCGCCGCAGGTTGCGGCGTTCCAGTACGGCGTTGGTGGCGTGGGTGGTGCCGAGCATGACGTGACTGATCCGGCCGGGGTCGGCGCCGGGCACGGCCAGGACCGCGTCGATGGCGGCGGTGATCCCGCCGGTGATGTCCGCGGTGGTCGGCACCTTCGCCTTGGCGATCACCCGGTCGGCGGTGTCGATGATCACCGCGTCGGTGTTGGTGCCGCCGACATCGATGCCGAGACGGCAGTCAGGCGCTGGCACCGGTGAGCTCCTCCACTGGCAGGTAGTCGAAATCGTAGCCAAACGCCCGCGGGCCGGCGATCGCGATGCCCGGCTCGGTCCGCCAGAGCGGATCGCAGCCGAACGCGATCACCGTGACCCGCTGGCCGTACCTGACCCGTTCGGTCGGTATCGCGTCGGCGGTCTCGGTGTCCAGCACCGTGATCAGGTCCGGGACCGAGGCGAGGACCCGGCCGCGCTCGAGGGCGACGAGGTTCTCGTTCTGCAGCTCCAGCCGGATCAGCTTGCCGGCGTCCGCGACCAGGCCCTCGACGATCACCGAGCCCCGCACGAAACCCTTGGTGGTGCGGCGCTCGACGTCGACGACCTTGCCCGCGACCAGCCGGAACGCGCCGATCTCGGCGATCAGCGCGGCCACCGGATCGGACTGGGCGGCGGCGAGGGCGTCACCGATCCTGATCGCCAGGGAGATCGAGTTCCTGATGGTGCCCGCGTGCGCCTGCGCGACGGTCAGCGAGTACTCGGTGGACGCCGCGTTGCCGCCGAACTCGACCGCCGCGGCCCGCTCCAGCCGTTCCATCCAGTGGCCGGAGATGGTGCGGAAGGCGATCAGGTTGCCGCGCTCCTCGGTCATCACCGCCGGGCTCGGCGGGATCCCGGCCAGGTGCATGGCGACCTGGGGCACCTCGGGGAAGGCCCGGCCCATGCCGTCGGCGTCCAGCACCGGCAGGCCCATCCGGGCCGCCCAGGAGATGGGGACCAGTCCGTTGGAGCCGCCGATCTCGGCCGGCATCAGCGCGACGACCTTGCGGCTGGTCATGAACTCCAGGTTCTCGCGGAGCCGGTCGCCTTCGTCGCCGCCGAGGATCTTCTCGATGCTCACCGTGGGCGCGCCGATCATCCCGCACGGCATGATGAGCCCGTCGTCCGGCAGTTCTTCCAGGTCAACCAAGGTAACCGGGCCGTAGTTCTCGGTGGCCTGCAAGGCCTGCATCATGCCGATGTAGGGGTCGCCGCCACCGCCGGCGCCAAGCACCGCGCAGCCCCGGGCCAGCGCACGGAGCGAGGAGGCGTCAAGCAGACGTTTCATGATCAGGTTAATAATCGCAGCGAGGGAGGGGGCGGCTAAGGCTTACGCGCAATAATCCCTGAAACGTGATCCGGCTGGTACCGCCAGGCGGGCCACCTCGGCCCGGGCGATCTCGCGGCGCAGGTCCTCGGTGTTCCGGGCGCGCACCACCCGCGGCGGGCTGGTCCGGGGGACGCGGGCGTAGTACTGCCCGGCGACCCCGCGCCAGACGTACCACTGCGGGAACTCGCGAGCAAAGGCCTTCCACTCCGGGAGCACCGCGGCGTCCTGCTCGGCATCGGTCCCGGATTCGGTCTCGCGCTCCATCGCTGCCCCTCGGAAAGCACCTAGATCTGCGTCGTGAGCCGCGCCACGCCACATGCGGAAGCTGGGAATGCACAGCCATGCTCGCAGTCCCGGGGGGAGAAGGTAATAGGCAGATTGCACCACGATGGACACCGATGTGTGCGATCCGCATAGGGTTAGCCTTGCCATGACTTCCGTCGACGAAATCCTCACCGGCTCGCCGCTCGCCGGCCTGCGGCGGATCAGCCGCCGCGGCGGTGAACGCAAGGTCACCGGGGTTCGCCTGGCCGAGCGGTTCGCCGAGCTCGACGACGCGCCGGCCGACAGCTTCGTCGTGCTGTCCCGGGCGGCCTCGGCCGAGATCACCGGCTACCGGCTGGACATGGCCCTGCGCTGGGCGGCGATCAACGGCGTGGCGGCCGTCGCGGCCTTCGCGGCCGACGAGTGGCAGCCCGCCGTGACCGCGCTGGACATCGCCGGGCCGGCCGAGATCGCCCTCGTGTCGATCCCGGCCGAGACCGACCTGGTGAGGCTGGCGCGGGGAATCTACGCCGAGATCGGCGGCGGCGCCGCGCAGGCACTCGCCCGTGCGCAGCAGGGCCTGGAGGCGGTGCAGCGGGCCGAGGCGACCGGTACCGGACCGGAGGAACTGGCTCAGATCGCCGGCCGGGAACTGGGCAGCCAGGTGGTTTTCTCCGGGCTGCCGTCGCGGTCGGGGGTGAGCATGCCGGTGCTCACCGAGGAGACGCCGGCCGGCTACTTCACGGCCCCGGACTCGGGCGGCGAGGCGGGCATCGCGACCGCCCTGGTCCTGCACGCCGCCGCCGCGGCGGCGGCGCGGTACCTCGACCTGGCCCGGCGGGCCAGGGAAACGCCGGCCCGGTCCCGCAGTGAGCTCCTCGCCGAGCTGCTGATGTCGGAGTCGGCGATCAGCGAGGACCTGCTCGAGCGGGCGCGGCAGCTGGGCATCCCGGTGATCGGCTGGCATCTCGCGGTCCGCGTCGAGGCGGATGACCTCGACGAGGCGGAGCAGGACGAAGTCCGGCGGTTCGAGCTGCTCGAGGCGGCGGGCCAGGCCGCGCTGCAGGCCGTGGCCGCCACCGGCGAGACGTGGTACCTGACCAGGATCGCGCGCGCCATCGTGCTGATCCGGGTGACGACCTCTGACCCCGGGCCGCAGGCGGGTGTCCGCGCGGCCCGTTCGGCCGAGCGGGCGCTGCAGGCGATCGCCGCCCGGCTGCCGGGGCTGCGGTTCCGGGCCGGGGTCGGGACGGCGCACGAGGGTCCGACGGGCCTGCGGGCCTCGGCCGCCGAGGCCCGCGGTGCCCTGGCCGCGGCCCGCGCCGGCCGCCGGCCGGCCGGCGTCGCCGCCCACGACGCGGTGGGGATCCGGCGGATGCTGATGGAGTGGTACGCCTCGGACACGGTGCGCGCCTCGGTGCGGGACCAGCTCGCACCGCTGGAGAACCTCGGGGCGGCCCGGGCCGACACCGCCATCCGGACGCTCGCCGCCTATCTGGACGAACAGGGATCGATCGTCAAGACGGCCGAGCGGCTGCACCTGCACCGCAACGCGGTGACCAACCGGCTGCGCAGCATCACCGACCTGCTCGACGTGGATCTCGACGATCCCGATCAGCGGCTCGCGCTGCAACTCGCCTGCCGGGCCCGCCTGCTGGGCTAGCTGGCTGCCGCCGGCCCCGGCGGCCCCGCCCGCCACCGGACGCCGGCCGACGGCAACCACCACGATGTGACGCTGCGGTGGCCAGAACAACAGCGATGCCACATCGCAGTGGAACGAGACACCGCCCGGGCGGGCCCCGGCTGATACCGCACGCCCCACGGGAACCAGCCGTCCCATTAAGGTGAGTGGCTCCTCGGCGGCAGCGCTCCCGGCGCGAGCCGGGTCGGCGGCGGCCGCAGACCGTAGTCATAGGAAAGGCAGACCGCAGCGGCGGGGCGTGAGAGGCTGGGCGCGATGGAGAACCACGGAAGCCCGTACGGCGCGGCTGGCCGTCGCCGGTGGCTGGTCCTGGCCTTGCTCGCCGTCGCCGGGCTCGCACTGGCCCTGCTGCCCACGACCGGTACCGCGGCGGCCGACATCAAGGCCGTACCAGCGGCCGCGCCGGCCGCGAGCCGGGCGCCGCTGGCGGGCAAGATCATCGGGATCGACCCGGGGCACAACGGCCTGAACTACACCAGCCCGTCATTCCTCGACCGCAAGGTCTGGAACGGCCGGGCGTGGGAAGGCTGCGACACGACCGGCACCCAGACCGCGGGCGGCTACACCGAAGCCGAATTCACCTGGAACGTCGCGACGTACCTGCGCGCGGACCTGGTCGCGCTGGGGGCGCGGGTGGTGATGACCCGGTCCGGCGATCACGGCCTCGGGCCGTGCGTCGACAAACGGGCCCAGATCCTGAACCGGGCGCACGCGAACCTGTCCGTCGACATCCACGCCGACTACGGCCCGTCCTCCGGGCGCGGCTTCACGGTCCTGGACCCGGTCGCCGACGGGCCGAACGACAAGGTCATCAGCTCCTCGGCCCGGTTCGGCCGCGACGTGCACGCCATGATGGGAAGCCGGACCCCGATGGGGATCAGCGACTACTACGGCCGCGACGGCTACATCGGCCGCGATGACCTGGCCGGCCTCAACCTCACCACCATGGCGAAGGTCCTGGTCGAGTGCGGCAACATGCACAACGCGGCCGACGCCGCGCTGCTGGTGCGGCCCGGCGTGCAGCGCCGCATCGCGGCCGCGCTCGCGGCGGCGATCAGCCGGTTCCTGGCCGCCCGCTAGCCCGGGCCGGTGAGCGGAGCGCGGCCGATCCTGGTCGAAGGCATGATCGGGGCGGGCAGGACGACCACCGCCGGGTGGATCGAGGACTGGCTGGTGCGGCAGGGGGAAGAGGCGCGGGCCTTCCGCGAGTTCGACGAGGATCAGCCCATCCGGACCAGGGCCGTGGACCAGCTGAAGGCCGACGGCGCACGGGCCGCCGGGCCGGCATCGCGACCAGCGCGGCCCCGGGGCCGTGGCCGCGCTGTACCAGGCCTGGGAGACGGTCGTGGACGCGCTGTACGACCGGTATCCGTTTCGCAAGCTCATGGTGACCGACCCGCGGGACGACTGGCCGGCCGCGCGGGCGCGGATCGCCGCGGCGATCCGCGGGTAACACTGGGCCCGTGACGCTCAGGGCTTGCGGGCCAGGACCCGCCAGCCGACGGGGCTCTGGCTCGCGGCGCCGCCGAGTTCGTGCGGCTGCGCGAACCCGGCCAGGATCTCCGGCTCGATGAGCTCGAAGCCGTCGAGCAGGAGCGCGACCTGCTCCGGGGTGCGGGGGCGGAGCGGCTCAGTGGCCCGGCCGTAGATCTCGTACACCCGGTCGGCCACCTCCTTGGCCACTTCCCGGTCCTGGACCCGGCCCGGGACGACGTGGCTGATGACCAGGTAGCTGCCCGGCGCGAGCGCGTCCCTGATGGTGGCGATGATCTGGGCGGGGTCGTCATCATCGGAGATGAAGTGCAAGATCGCGAGGAGGAACACCGCGACCGGACGGCTGAAGTCCAGGTGACCCCGGATCACCGGATCGGCGAGCAGCGCGGCGGGCTCACGCAGGTCTCCCCGGACGGCGACACTGCGGTCAGGCTCGGTGAGCAGGGCATTCGCGTGCGAGACGACGACCGGGTCGTAGTCGACGTAGGCCACCCGCGCCCCGGGGCTGACCTCCCGGGTCACCTGGTGAACCGCGCCCTGGGTCGGCAGCCCGACGCCGATGTCCAGGAACTGGCTGATCCCCGCGTCCGCGGCCAGGTAGCGGACGGCCAGCCGCAGGAACTGGCGGTTAGTCGTGGCCTCGGCCCGGGTCACCGGGACGAGCCGCATGATCTCCTCGGCGGCCACCCGGTCGGCCTCGAAATTGTCCTTGCCGCCCAGGTAATAGTCGTACATCCGGGCGATGTTGGGGACGGAGCTATCCACTCCCTCCGGGCGACCTGGCATCTTCGGTAGTTTACGCGCGATCGCGGAACGTGAAGAGGCGGTCATCGGGCCATCCGGCGTCCGGGGCGGCCGCTTCACGGCCGAGCCGGGCGACGCCGACGCCGATCATGGTGCCCGGCTCCAGGGCGTCAAAGGCGATCTCGGAGAATCCGCCCTGGGTGAACCAGGCCCGTACCCGCGGGGTCAGGTCGGGGGAGCGCCGGTGCCGGGTCCAGATCACGGTCGCGCCCTCTCGGCACAGGGCCGGTGCCGCCCGGGCGGTGCGCTCGATGTCGCGATCGCTCACGTTGCCGAAGATGCCGCACAGCAGCAGCACGTCGGCGGGCAGCGCGTCGGCGAAGCTGGCCACCAGGCTCGCGTCGGCCAGCCGGACCTCGACCTGGGCCAGGCCCTCGGCCGCGGCCGACCGCCGGGCCGATCCGGCGTTGCGCTCGTCCGATTCGACCAGCACGGCGCGGACGTCGTCGCGACGGGGATGGTGCGGCAGCACGCCGATCACGTCACGTCCCTGCCCGGCGCACAGGCTGACCAAGCTGATCCGCCCCGCGGGGGCTTGGTCGATCGCGTCGGACAGATGCCCCCGGACGCATCTCAGCCGGGTGCTCAACGGGGAGGCGGGGTCGTCGTAGTGCTCATGCCAGTCCGCCCAGTCCATCACCTGGACATTGTCCGGCAGATAGGGCCGGATGTCACAATGGGCAGTGGGGGCCTGATGGTACGACAACGCGGCCCTGGCCAGCTTCAACACCGCCAACGGCGGAGCCGGCCGGCAGATCTAGACGCAAATCGCGCTTCTCCGGGCGTTAGCGGCATACCCTGCCTAGAGGCAGGGAGAGGAGCTATCAAAGCTCGGGGGTGGCAGCACGGCCAGGATCGTACGTGAGGGCTTTGTGCCCTGCGACCGGGCAGGCGAAGCGGTCGCAACGGATGTCAGCGAACTACGGCGCGCCCTTCGATCGGGTCCCGACCGAGCGCGCATCCTGCATAATCTCGCGATCTCGCTGTACTCGCGTTACCGGTGCGAATCGGACAGCCGAGACGTGGACGCCGCCATCATCCACGCCCGGGCGGTGCTGCGGCTGATACCAGCCCGGCACCCGGACCGGCCGACCGTGGAAGGAAACCTGGCCATGTTCCTGGCGGCCCGCCGCGGGGACGGCGATCTGCACGAGGCCTCCGTCATCGCCCGGCGGGCGCTGGCGCAGACACCGCCCGGAACGCCGGGACGCGCCGAGAACCTCGCCCAGGTCGCGGGAGTGGAGTTCGAGCTGTCCAAAGACGGCGACGACCCCGCCAGGCTCGACACCGCGATCGAGCTGTACTCCGAGCTGGTGGCCGGCCACCCGCTGTCTGCGCCGCACACCGTCGAGTTTCACGTCAACTACGCGATCGCCCGCCTGAACCGCTTCGGCACGAACTGGTCCCGGCGCGACGATCTCGACGCGGCGGTGGCCGGCCTGACGGAGCTGGCCCAGGCCGACCTGGCCGGTGCCGCCCCCGGCGCGGGCAATGTCGTGCGGATCCACCTCATCCAGGCTCTGACCGCTCGCTACCAGCTCGACGGCGATGAAGCCGACCAGGGCCGGATCGCCGCCCTGCGGGCGGAGGTCGACGCATCAGGCGACCGGGCCCTGGCCAACAAGGTCAAGGCCCAGATCTACGACAACGCCGCCACCGCCAGCCTCGGCGCTTTTCTCCGGACCGGGGACCTCAGCCTGCTGGACCGGGCCGTCCGCGAGCAGCGGGAGGCGCTGGCATCGGTCATCGAAGGCCATCCCAGCCGGCCAGGGCTGCTCGGCAACCTCGGCCTGTGCCTGCTGCTACGGCACCGCGAGAAGCGCGGCTACGCCGGGGCAGGTAGCGATGACCTGTCCGACGGGATGCGGCTGGCCCGCGAGGCGGTCAGCGCGAGCGCGGGAGGCGGCTACGAGCCTGGCTCGGCCGGAATCCTCGGCACCCTGCTGCTGGAAGAGGCCGTGGCCGCGACCGGGCGGCCCGACCCGGCCCAGGTCGACCTGGCGATCGAGCTGCTGAAGCGGGCCCGCGACGGCATGGCGGCCGGCGATCCGCAGCGCGCGGCGGCCGAGGCCAAGCTCAGCCAGGGACTGGGCTTGCAGAGCCTCATCCAGGGCGACGTCACTGGTCTGCGCCGGGCCATCGACGACTTCGGCGCCGCGTATGCCGCCATGCCGGCCGCCTCGCCGTACGAGGCCGGGATGCTCGGCGGACTGGCCTCCCTGCTGCTGGCCCTGGCCGCTAAGACCGGCGCCGCCGAGGATGTCACACGCGCGGTCACCACGGCGCGGCGGGCGGTCGAAGCCGGCTCGGAACGCCATCTCGCCAGCGCCTTCGACACGGCCCTGCAGTGGGGCACCGCCCTATGGCAGCTGGGCCGCCTGGACCTGGCGGGCGAGGGCTACGCGGCCGCACTGCGGGTGCTGCACGACCTGACCAGGACCCAGCTGACGATGCTGGACAAGAACGCCGGGCTGGCCCGGGCCGGCGACGTCACCGCGCGCGCGGCGGTGGCGCTGGCCTATTCCGGCCGTCCCGGCGAAGCGGCGCTCGCCGTCGAGACAGGCCGTGCGGTCGCGTTGTCCGAAGCGGTGGGCATCGAGCAGGCGCGCATCCTCGACGGCGCGATCCGCTCACATCCCGCGCTCGTGCGCGCATACCAGGAGGCCGCCGCCCGGGTGAACCGCTTGCAGCGCGATCCGGCCAGCGTGCTGCCCACCGAAATGGCGGCCGCCGGCCAGCCTGCTCTGGATGAGCAGGCCGCGCTGCGGGCGGCCCGGCGGGCCCTGGATGCCGCGATCGGCGCCCTCGAACAGGCCATGGGCGTCGAGCTGCTGCGCCCGCCGACACCGGAGTCCCTCCAGGTCGCCGTCGACGCAGCGGGCGTGCCGGTGGTGTACCTCGTCACCAGCGAGATCGGAGGGAGCGCAATCATCGTAGAGCCGGGTGGATTGACCCGCTCCGTTCGGCTTCCTGCTTTGACGGAACGCCGGGTCATGGAGATCACCCAGCTGTGGCTGCGGGCGGCAGCCGATGACGAGGAAGAAGGCGATACCGAAAGCGCCGACCGGGCGGCCGCCCTCATGTGGACCGGCGCGATGGAGCCGGTCGTGCGGGCGCTGCGCGGGCAGCCGCAGGCGGCGCTCGTTCCGGTGGGCGGCCTCGGGATCTTGCCGCTGCACGCCGCCTGCTGGCGGGACGAGGACGGTATCAGGCATTACGCGGCGGATACGGTCAGCATGGGATACGCCCCCAACGCCCGGGTCCTGGCGGTCTGCAGTCAGCGGGCCGGGCGGCGGCCGGCCCGGCCCGCCTTGCTGGTGGCTGATCCCCAGTCCGGCGAGGAGCACGGTGCGCTGCCCGCGGCCGTCGAGGAATGCGAGGAGCTCCGCCGCCGCCTGCCCGACGGGGAGGTGCTCGCCCGCCTCTACGGGGCGGAGGCGACCTTGCCTGACGTGCTGTCGTACCTGCCCCGGGCCGCGCTGATGCACTTCGCCTGCCATGCCGCCGTCGACCGGCGCGAGGTCCTGGACAGCGCGATCGTGCTGGCGGCGGGCGGCCGGCTAAGCGTGCGCGAGCTACTGCGGACCGAGCTGCCCGCGGCCCGGCTGGCGGTGCTGTCGGCGTGCGCCAGCGCCCTCATCGGAGCCGAGCTCCAGGATGAAGTGGTGAGCCTGCCGTCCGCGCTCGCGCAGGCCGGGGTCGCGGGGGTGGTGGGTTCGCTGTGGGCCGTCAACGACGTCGCCACGGCCGTCCTGCTGGCCCGGTTCTACGAGTCGTGGCTGACCGGGGACCTGCCCGTGCCCGTCGCGCTCGCCCGGGCCCAGCGCTGGCTGCGGGAGGCGACCAACGGGGAGATCGCCGGGCGCTATCCGGGCATCGACCTGTGCCCGCCCGCTGACCCGGAGCAGCTGGCCGCGTGGCGGGAAGAGCAGGATTTCACCTCGCCGCTGTGGTGGGCGCCGTTCATCTTCGTGGGGGCCTGAGTTGCTCGCGACACTGGAGAACGCGATCATCTTCGCCCTGATCGCGCTACCCGGCGCGGCTTACACCTGGGGCTTCGAGCAGGCCGTGGGCGGGTGGGGAGCCGGGCTGGCCGACCGCACCCTGCGGTTCGCCGGGGGCTCGGCCGTGTTCGGGGTGATCACCGCCCCGCTGACCTACTGGTTCTACAGCGGCCAGGTGGCCTCCGGCCGGTTCGCCCGCGGGCAGTTCTGGTGGCCGTCGTGGCCGCTGGCGATCGGGTACGTCGTCGTGCCGTTCGCGGTGGGGCGCCTCACCGGGCGCGCCGTCCAGCTCGGCCGCCGGTGGCCCGCACTGCTGCACGGCCCCGGTCCGGCGCCGCGGGCCTGGGATCACCTGTTCCTGACCGGCCGGAGCGCCTACCTGCGGATCCGGCTCAAGGACGCCGCGGCGGGAACGGACGGCTGGATCGCGGGCATCTTCAGCCCGCACCGCGTGCTGGGGGCTTACGCCAGCGGCCCTCCGCACGACCCCGACCTGTACCTGAGCGACACCGTGATGGTGACCCCCGGCACGGGGGAATTCATCCGCGACGACAGCGGCCAGCCTCGCCTGCGGGGCGCCGGCCTGCTCATCCGTTACGACGAGATCCTGTTTATCGAGGTGGTGTGGCCATCAACGACATGAGGCGGCCGCCGCTGAGCGGCGACCAAGACGAGCAGAAGGTCCCCGTTACCCGGCCGGCACGCCGGCGGCGCGGCTACCGCGCCACCGGGGAGGATCTCAGCCAGCCCCCGGCCGAGGCTGTTCCGGCCGCAGCCGGCCACGGATCCGGTCACGGGTCCGCCCGGCACCGCCAGCCCGCCGGGCGGGGGGAACATCCCTCCCGCGCCGCCCGAGAAAGGCACCGCATGAGCGCGATAGACGAGCGTGAGGACGCCGCTGCCCTGGCGCCGGCCTGGCTGCGCGAAGTCGAGACGTCGGTGGTCACCAACTCGCAGATCCTGATCTACGGCAATGTGCGGGACCGGTACCTCATCCCCGACGGCCGCGGGGGATGGCGCTTCCGGGATATCCAGGACAGCCTGTGGTGGTGCCTGGACCGGATCGGCTATCCGGTCATGATCCAGGCCAACGTCGTCGACGGGCTGTCCATGCTGCCCGGCCCGGCGGCCGCGGAGGCCGCCAAACGCCTGCTGGGCGAGAACCTAGAGCAGGGCGGCAAGCCGAGTCTGGAAGCACTGCAGCGACTGCTCGAGCGGGTCGCGCGGCAGCCGCGGGAAGGGGCGGCGACCGGAGCGGTGGTCCTGGACTACGCCGCCCGCCTGATCCGTGCCCTGCCGCAGCTCGATCCGGCGGAGCACGACTTCTTCGCCGTCTGCGAGAAGCTGTCCCGCACCGCGGCCACGGTGGACTGGGACGACGAAACGCCGCGCTACAACCCCGTGATCTGGATCGTCAATCACGAGCGCGAGCTGCCCGCCTGGTTCCTGGCCGGCAACGAATCCATCCGGCGCATCGCGATTCCGATGCCGGATATCGACGACCGGCAGACGGCGGCCCGGATACTGGCGCGCGGGCTGCTGCCCAGGGAGGCCACGTCGGCGGAGCTGGAGTCCGAGACGGCGCGGTTCGCCGAGCAGACCCAGGGCATGACGCTGCGCAGCATGCTCGAGATCGTCCGGCTCAGCCGGTCGCGGATCGGGCCGGTACGCAGCATCGAGGACGCGGCCCGCTGCTATCGCGTGGGCATCCTGGACAGCCCGTGGGGCAAGCCGGCGCTCCGTCAGCGGCTGGCCGGCGCCTACGGCACCCTGGCCCGCCGGCTGAGGGGCCAGGACGAGGCGGTGGAGCGAAGTCTCAACATCGTCATCCGCTCGGTCATGGGGCTGTCCGGGGCGCAGACCGCGGTGCAGCCGACCAAGCCCCGGGGGGTCCTGTTCTTCGCCGGGCCGACCGGAGTCGGCAAGACCGAGCTAGCCAAGGCGCTGACCGAGCTGATCTTCGGTGACGAACGGGCTTACATCCGCTTCGACATGAGCGAATTCGCCGCCGAGCACGCCGCCGAGCGCCTAGCCGGCGCGCCACCGGGATACCTGGGCCATGACGCCGGCGGCGAGCTGACCAATGCCGTCCGCAAGCAGCCGTTCAGCCTGATCCTCTTCGATGAGATCGAGAAGGCCCACCCCCGTGTCATGGACAAGTTCCTGCAGATCCTGGACGACGGAAGGCTGACGGACGGCAGCGGCGCGACGGTCTACTTCTCCGAAGCGGTCATCGTCTTCACCTCCAACCTCGGCCTCAAGGTGATCGACGAGCGGGGCCTCACCGTGCAGAACGTGACGGCCGACATGCCCCGGGCCGACCTGGAGGAACGCATGACCGGCGCGGTCCGGCAGCACTTCATCGACGCCCTGGACCGGCCCGAGCTGCTCAACCGGATCGGCGACAACATCGTGGTATTCAATTTCATCGCCCGCGAGGCCGCGAGCGAGATCTTCGAGACCCAGCTGAACCGGGTCATCCGCATGGTGCAGCATCAGCAGGGGACCAAAATCAGCCTGTCCGGCGCCGCCTGGACGGTCCTGCACGAAGCGGCCACCGCACCCGGCGTGCTCGAGTTCGGCGGTCGCGGCATCGGCTCGTTCCTTGAACGCGCATTCGTAAATCCGCTGGCCAGAGAGCTGTTTTCGACCGGAACACGCCTGGGCGAGGAACTCACCGTTACCGAAATACATTCCGGAAACGGCCAGTGGGCACTGTCGTTGCAGCCCACGTCGGAAGATAGCGAAACCTGACCTGAATACGCATAAGGTCCAATAATCTAGACATTTTGGTCGATATCAGGTTTCCGTAACACTAACCGGTACTCGTCTTGAATACCGGACGACATTTACTATGATGCCGGGATAGTGCCCAGACCTGCGGGGGGAACCGTAGTGGCTGATAACGAGCCGGACAGGTATGCGACACGCCGGGAATTCTCCGGCCCGCCAGGCAATGGTGCCAGTCAGCCGCCTTTCCGGCCGCCACGGCGAGAAGGACACCGGCGCGAGGACGGCGATTTCGACCCGCGCCGGACACACCGGGAGTATCCGCCCGGCGAGGCGCCCGTCAGCGACCCGCGCGGCACCCGCCGGGAAGAAGACGACCCGCGCCGGACGTACCGGGAAGAGGCCGGCTCCCCCGTCCCGGGTCCCGGCCCGGCCGAGGATGGAGACGACGAGACCATCGTCGGGCTGCCGCGCGCCTTGCGGCCCAGATACTCCGTGCTGCGGGAACTGCCGAACCCGGGCGCCGAGGCCGACGTGCTGCTGGTGATGGACGCCGGCGCCTCCCGGGCCGCGGTCACCGACGCGGATCTCAAGGTGGTCAAGGTCTACCGGCGGAACATCCACGCCGATCCGGCGGTCTGGGCCAAGATCCGGGCGCTGAGCTCGGACAACATCGTGCGCTTCATCGAGACCGGCACGTCGGGCGGGCGCGACTACGAGGTGATGGAGTACCTGCCGGGCGGCAACCTGACCCAGCTGGATCCCGGGCGCGCCCAGCCGCCGGCGACGGTCGCGGAGGTGGTGCGCCAGATCGCGGACGGGCTAGCCGAACTGCACCGCCTCGGTATCGTGCACCGGGACCTGAAGCCGGAGAACGTCTTGATCCGCAGCCGGGACTGGCCGCTGGACGTCGTGGTCACCGACTTCGGGCTGTCCCGGGCACCGGAGCAGTCGGTGGTCGCGGCGTCCCGCTCCGGCACGGTGGCCTACCTGGCGCCGGAGACCTTGCTGCGCGAGGGCGCCCAGTCATCGAAGGCGCGGGACTGGTGGGCCCTGGGCATGATCGCCCGGGAACTGCTGACCGGGATCAGGCCGTTCGGGGAGATGGGGGACGAGGCGATCCACCACGCCGTCATGCTGCGCTCGGTGGATCTCGGCGACATCGCCGACCCGAGGGCGCGGCTGCTGTGCCGGGGGCTGCTGCTGCGGGACCCGCACGACCGGTGGGGCGAGGCGCAGGTCCGCGAGTGGCTGGCCGGCGGCACGCCGCCGGTGGCCGAGGAGGCAGCCGCCGAGGCCGACGGCATCAGGCCGTTCACGTTCCAGCAGGTTCAGTACCGCGAGCGCAAGGCGCTGGCCCGGGCCTTCGTCCGGTCCTGGGATGAGGCCGCCCGGCGGTACTTCGTCGTGATGGGGACGGCGTCGGACGCGTCGTCGTCCTGGCGGGAACTGCAGGCGTGGCTCGAGCAGTTCCGGGAGGCCGAGGGGCAGGACCCCGAGGGCCTGAACGCGATGATCGACTACAAGCTGCTGCCCTCCTCGATACCGCCCGACGTCAGGCTGCTCACCTTGATCCAGTGGCTGGACCCGGGCCTGCCGCCGGTGTACCGGGGGCGGCCGCTGGACCAGCAGAACCTGGCCGCCATGGCCGAGCACGCGGCCGTCGACCACGAGCCCGACGCCGAGTTCACCCGGATCATCGGGGACCTGCATGAACACGACCTGCTGCTCCAGCTGGCCCGGATGCGGGACGGCACCGGCCTGGCCCAGGTACACGCCACGTGGCGGGAACTGGACGCCAGGCTCCGGCAGCGGGCGCAGGCGCTCGCCCCGGCCCGGCCCGAAAACGTCCGACGGGCGCTCGATGACGCTGACGATTCCCGCCGGCAGGCGGCGCTGCTGTTCCTGGCCACGGATCCCCAGCCGCTCGCGGACACGCTGCGGCAGCACGTGGCCCGCCAGGCGGCCCTGCTCCCGGCCCCGGTGCCCTGGTTCGACCAGATCCGGACCCAGGCGCAGGACCAGCCCGACCCGGTCGACGACGCCCTGCTGCTCTCCCTGTTCCCGCTCGCCGCCCGCTACTCCGCCGAGGCCGACCAGAACAGGAGGAAGCAGGAGGAGATCGCCCGCCGCAACGAGGCCACCTGGACCGAGCACGAACGCCAGCGGCTGGAGGGCGACCCGGGTCTGCCCCGCGCCCTGGGCTACGCCGGTATCGCCGCCGCGGCGATGCTGGTCATGTTCATCGTCTCGGTCGCCATCGAGGCCGGCAGCGCCAGCCACGTGCTCATCGAACTGGCCAGCGGCCTGATCGGCGTCGTCGTGGCGGGAGGGGTCGTCAGCACTGAGATCACCCTGGCCCGGGAGATGGGATCCGATTACGCCTACTACCGGCCGACGTCCGGCTGGGGCCAGGGAATGCAGCAGGCGGGGTCGCATATCCACGGCGCGGGCCGGGGCTGCCTGTTCATCGTGCTGCTCCTCATCGTCGTCCCCGCCGCGTTCGCCGCGCCGGCGGTGGTCTACATCATCTTCGGCCTCGTGCACCTGCGCTCGTGGTCCCGGCGGCGTAAGCAGTGGCTCCTGCGGCACGAGCAGGAGCACAAGGAGATCATCGGGCGCACGGCATGAGCGGGGAGTCGGTCGCGGTCGCCGGCGTGGCGGCCAGCGTCGGCGCCATCGCGCTGCTCGGGATGGCCGCCGGGGCCAGCTGCTCCTTTATCGTCGGGCGGGGCCTGGAGGCACTGGGGTCACAGCTGGAGCGCCGGCAGGCGGACCGGGAAGCCCAGCGGGATGCCCTGACCGAATGGAACGGCGTGCTGCAGGACGTCGCGCTGCGCAACGGGCGGATCGGCGTCCTGCGCGCGGGCCTGGATGAGCCGGGCCGCCCCGGCCAGGTCTCACTCCCGCCACCGCTCGTGCTGGGCACGCAGACCCTGGCCGACCTGCGGCAGTGGTGCGCGGACACCGACGTGCGGCTGGCCAGCGCCGAAGGCGAGGTAACAGAGATCACGGCGCGGGCCATCTTGCGCCGGGCCGCGAGCCTGGTGGCGATCGCGGAGGTCAGGACCGGCTTCGACGCGCCGGACGACCAGCCGGGCATCGCGGCGGCGACCGCCTCGCCGGCCGTGCTGCCGGGCGAGGGCATGCGCGCCGACATCGTGCGGGTGGCCAGCCGCCTGCGGCCCGGCGCGACCGCGAGTGAGCGCGAGGCCATCGCGCGGGCGGCGACGCGGGTGCTGACCGCGCGCAGCCGGATCGACGCCCGTAACCGGCTGACCGATATGAGGGTGCGCGTCGACCGGGCGAACGAGGCCGCGCCGAAGCGAGTCGAGCAGGCCACCGAGGCCGCCCGGCTGCTGCAGCCGCTCGCGCACGCCGATGCGGAGACGCAGCCGCTGCGCGAGGACCTGCTCCGGGTGGTCGCGGGCAGCGCGCCGCTCACCGGCGAGCTGCGCGAGCGCGCCCGCCAGGCCGCCGCGGCGGTGCAGCGGGCCGCCGACCGCCGGTACGTGCGGAGATGCGTCACCGAGGCGCTGGCCGAACTGGGCTACACGGTCGACGAGGGATTCCAGACGGCGGTCGTCAAGGACGGCGTCCTGCAGGTCACGCGCGGCGACTGGAACGCCCACGGAGTCCGGATGTTCTTCGACGGGGACAAGCAGGAGCTGCGGGCGGCCTTGGTGCGGACGCAGGACGGCGGCCGGGACGCGACCCGGGTGGATACCGAGCGAGAGTCGCAATGGTGCGCCGCCCAGGCCAAGCTCAAGGACATGCTGGCCGCCAAGGCCGTCACCTTCGAGGTCCGGTCGCTGACCGAGCCGGGCTCACGGCCGGTGCCGGTCATGCGCAAGCGCCCGCCCCGGCCCGGCGCGACGACCGCCCCGGCCGCCGCCCCGCGAGCGAACCAGGCATGACCACCCGGCTGATGGTCAACCGGGCACACTATCCGGTCACGACGCTGGGACCAGGCCTGCGCGCCGGGATCTGGGTCCAGGGCTGCACGATCGGCTGTCACGGCTGCGCCTCGCGGGACACCTGGGAAGCGGACCCCAGCCGGCTGGTGGACGTAGAGCAACTGGTTGACTGGCTCGCCACGCTGCCCGGCCTGCAGGGGCTGACGGTCACCGGCGGGGAGCCGTTTCAGCAGCCAGAACGGGGTCAAGGCCCTGCTCGACGCGGTCCGCGACCAGGCCGCGGCACAGGACCGGGTGGTCGATATCCTCGCCTACTCGGGCTACACCTACGGTGCGCTGACCCGGCGGCCGGGCACGGCGGAGGTGCTGGCGCTGTGCGACGCGGTTATCACCGGCCCGTATATCGACCGGCTCAATCCCGGCGGCCCCTGGCGCGGGTCGGCCAACCAGAAGCTGGTCATCTTGAGCCAGCTCGGGCAGGAGCGATTCGGCCCGGCCGAGGACACGGCCGCCGGGGAGGAACGGCGACTGCAACTGTCTTCGGACGGCCGCCGGCTCTGGCTGATCGGGATCCCGGACCGCGGTGACCTAGGCCGATTCGAACACGAACTCACCGCTCGCGGTGTCACTCTCGAGGGGCTTTCATGGCTCGGCTGATATGCGCGGACCCGGCCTGCGGCGTCGCCGTCAGCCGAGCGGATCCGGTCTGCTGGAACTGCGGTACATCGCTACTCGAAGACGGCGCCACGGTCGAGGCACCAGCTGACCCGGTCCAGGCGCCCGCCGACACGGTCCAGGTACCGGTACCCGAGGCCAGCCAGCGGTCCGCGGCCAGTTCCGCGGGCGGCACGGCCGATCGGTGCCCCACCTGCGGCGCCGATGTCCCCGACCCCCGGCACCTGGTGTGCCTTGAGTGCATGACGGAGCTTCATCCCGGTACACCCGGGGCCGAGGGCCGGGACCCCTACGCCACGGCCCGCGAGCATAGTGACACCAAGCTGACGGTGACGTTCACCTTCGGAGCTATCGAGCTGTCCGTCGGCCAGGAGGTGCTGCTCGGCCGCGACGCCTCCGACCGCCGGCTCACCTCGCTGCACGACAAGGACAACGTGTCCCGGCGCCACGCCACGATCGGGCTGACGCCCCGCGGCGCCTGGATACGCGACGAGAAGTCAACGAACGGCACGTTCGTCGACGGGCGGCGCGTCGCCGCCGGCGAAGCCGCCGAGCTCGCCGGCGGCGAGGAGCTGAGGCTGGCCTCGGACGTCCGTGCCACCGTGCGGCTGAGCCAGCCCGGGGAGCCCGGCAATGGGTGACCTCGCCGTGACGGCAACCGTCCTGACCCACAACGGCGGCCAGCGGTCGTCGAACGAGGACGCCGTGGTCGTCGGGTCGTGCACGTTCACGGCCGTCAGCAGTCCGCAGCCGCACCAGGTGACCGTGGCCGCCCTGGCCAGGCAGCCGGTCGTGGTAGCCGTCGCCGACGGCCTGGGCGGCCATCAGGCCGGCGAGATCGCGGCCGCGCACGTCGTGCACCGGCTGGCCCGGCTGAACGGCGCCGACCTGCGCTCCCCGGAGGACATCGGCACCGCCCTGCGCGCCATGTCCGCGGAGGTAGTCACCGAAGGCGAGCAGAACCCCGAGCGACGGGACATGGCCACGACCGTGGTAGGCCTGTCGCTCTCACCCGAGCGGATCATCTGGTTCAACATCGGGGATTCACGCGCGTACAAGCTCTCCGACGGCTACCTGGGTCAGATGTCGGTGGACGATACGCCTACGGCCATGCTCGCCGAGGCAGGCGAATCACCCGAGCCGACCAGTGCCGTCACTCAGTCCATCGGATCATCGCCCGCGCCTTCGGCCCACGCCGGGGTGGAACCCGTCGTTCCCGAGGGCACGTACCTGCTCTGCAGCGACGGCCTGTCCGACCTGGTTCCCGTGGCCGAGATCGAGCGGATCCTGGCCGGTCACGCCGGCGACGACGTAACCGGGGTCAAGGCGCTGTGGGCCGCCGCCATGAACGCCAGCGGCCGTGACAACATCACCGTGGTGCTCGTCCGCGTCCGCCAGGCCGATCGTCACGATGACGCCGGCGTTCCTGACCAGCCGCAGGAGTCGCGGCCGGCGGCCTTACGGGTTCACCCGGTCGGCGGCCAGCAGGCCGTAGATCACCTCGTCGAGGAACTCCCCGGTCACCCACGCGGCCCGTCGCAGCGTGCCCTCGTGCGTGAACCCAGCTCGTTCGGCCGCCTTGATCATCGCCGCATTGGTGACGAGGGTCTCGATTTGCAGCCGGTGCAGCCCGCGGACGCTGAAGCCGTACTCGCACATGGCCCGGACCACGTCCGTGCCCAGGCCCCGGCCCCGGAAGGCGGGCCGCAGCCCCAAACCGATATGAGCCATCCGGTTGTGCAGGTCGATGCTCCACAGCACGGCGTCGCCGGCTAGCTCGCCGCCGGCCAGTTCCACCACGGAGAAAATGGCCACGTCGTCATGGAGTTCCCCGATCGCGTACGGCGACGTGGACCCGGCCGGGATCGGCCGCCACGGCCGCGAGTCAGCCTGGGAGCGCATCGCGACGTCCTCGTACAGCTCGGCGTGCAGGACCGGGACGTCGGCCTCGTCCCGGGCCCGCAGCCCGATCTTCCCGGCGCGCAGCATTCAGCCTCGCATGTCGACGGCGTTGATCCGGACGGGGCGGATGACGACCTTGACCCGGGTATGGCCAGGCTGGTCGTGGACGCGCAGGTCCGAGCCGTACTTCGAGCCAACCTTGTCGGCGAAGGAGTAGTCGTCGTCCGGGGTGACCTCCGCGTCGCCGCGGATCTCCAGGTAGCGGAAGGGCACCGTCAGATCCAGCAGGAACAGGCTCGCGGCCGGGTTCGACCGCAGGTTCTTGGTCTTCTGCCGGGACGAGTTGAGCGAGATGGCCACGTCGTCGCCCTCGGCGAGGAACCATACCTCGGACACCTGGGGGCGGCCGTCCGGGCCGACCGTGGCCAGGGTCGCGAAGTCGCCGTCGAGCAGATCGCGATGGGACGCGGGAATCTCGGGCATGGTTCTCCTTTCGCCGTCGGCAGCCTACCGCTACGCCCCGCCGTTTACTCCGGCCGGGCGGTCAGGGTGAGGCCCGCCGCCCGGAGCCGGCCGATGAGCGGAGCGCCCATCGCCGTGGCGGGCGTCAGGACGCCAGCCAGGCCGGGCAGTTCGTCCTGGTCGAGGGCGAGGCACAGCGCGCTCTGGCTGAGCATCACCGAGGTGGCGGCGTAGCCGGGGTCGCCCTGGGCCTCGACGGCGGCCACGTACCGCGTCCCGGTCGCGGTACGCGTGTGAACCTGGATGCGGAAGTAGCCGCTCTGGCGGGTCTTCTCGCCGGGTCCCTGCCCGGGTCCGGGCAGCAGCCGTCCCAGCAGGAACCGGTCCAGCAGCGCCCGGGACGGCCCGAACGCCAGCCCCGTCTCCAGGGACTGGAACGCCGCGCTGACCGCGGCGCCCCGCAGCGGCGCGACCGGCCCGGCGCCGAACCCGGTGACCTCCCGGTAGCGGAACCGGCGGCCGTAGGCCCAGCCCAGCAGGGCATTGCTGCGGCGCACCACCCGGGTGTTGATACCGGCCATGGCGAACGGGCCGACCCACATCCGCAGGGCGCCGTCGTAGCTGAGGCGGCCCAGGTCACGTTCGTCGCCCAGGTCGGGCTCGGCCGGGCGGTCGGGGCTGAGGGCGTAGGGGTCTTCCACCACCTGGCCGAGCCCGGGCGCGGCCCGGACTTCGTCCAGCTGTCCCATCATCGACGCCAGCGTCCCGCCGCTGACGCCGCCCTTGAGCGCCGTCACCACCAGCGTGGTGTCCAGCAATTCCTGCTGGTCCGCTTGGGCGGCCTGGTGCAGGAGCAGCACGCCCAGGTCGGACGGGATGGAGTCGAACCCGCAGCAGTGCACGATGCGCGCGCCGGTCCGCCCGGCGGCGGCGTGGCAGCGGTCGATGCTGTCCCGGATGAACAGCACCTCCCCGGTCAGGTCCGCGTAGTGGGTGCCGGCGGCGGCGCAGGCCTCGACCAGTGCGAGCCCCTGGCGGCGGTAGGGACCCACGGTGCTCACCACCACCCTGGTGGCCCGGGCCAGCGCCGCCAGCGAGGCGGGATCGGCCGAGTCGGCCGTCAGCAGCGGCCAGGCCGCGGCGGCTTCCGGGAGCTGCGCCCGGACGTCGGCCAGCCGTTTTTCCGACCGCCCGGCCAGCCCGACGCGAAGGCCGGCGGGGGCGTGGCCGGCCAGGTAACCGGCCACCAGGCGGCCGGTGAAACCGGTGGCGCCGAACACCACGATGTCGAGCTCGCGACCGGAGCCCATCAGAACGGCGTGTTCTCGAGCCAGTGGGCGAGCAGCGCCTGGTCACCGAAGATCTCGACGCCCGGGTCGTCGGCCGGGAGGCGGCGGGTCAGCAGGAGCAGCAGGCGGGCCGCCGGGCCGCGCACCGCGACGTCGGCCTTGGCGTGGCCGGGCTCGACGGTGACGCCGGACGGCGTGCGGGTAACCAGCCACTCCCCCGCTTTCGGCAGGTCGGGGTCGGTGGCGTGGAAGTGCAGGGTCTGGCCGTCGCCGCCCAGCGCGCGGGCCCGGGCGGGGTCGGCGGTGCTGGCTTCGACGAGTCCGAGCCATTCGCCGACTCCGTCCGCGGCGAACCAGGGAGCCAGGTTGACGTCCCGGCCGGCCGCGAGCTGGGCGTCGGCCAGGTGCACGGCGGCCTCGTGCGCCCGGCGGCGCGCCCACCAGCGGGCCGGACGGGGGCCGGTGAACGTCCACACCGGTTCGTCGCCGGCGGCCGTGACGGCGTCGGCGACCAGGTCCGCGCTCTCGTTCAGCCAGGCTTGGTGCCGGGCCGGGTCGTCCGGCAGCCGCCCGTTCGGTACCTCGCGGGTGGAGACCGGGGCGGTGGCGCGGGTGGCCACGATCTGGGCCGACCAGCGGTGGCCGCGCCCGACGTGGGTGGCCAGCTGCCGGAAGGTCCAGCCGGGGCAGGCCGTCACCGGCCGGTCGAGGTCGCCGTCGATGATCCGGGCGAGCTCGGCCGTGCAGGTGCGCAGCTCGGCGAAGAAGCGGTCGTCACTTGGCGCAGACATGGGCGTCCTCTCTGGCGGCGGCCTGCCGCTAGCGTAAACGTGGTCGGTACGAGGTGGCGGGAACGGGGTGGGTAATGGCGGAGGCACATCCGGTGCTGGCGGGCCGGCGGGTCACGATCCGGCCGGGCGGCCGGGGAGATGCCGAACGGCTGCGGGAGATCCTGGCCGAGCCGTCGGTGTCGCAATGGTGGGGTGAACCGGATCCGCTCGGCGTGATCGAGGAAGCGCTGCGTGGTTCCGGCTCGGAGATGCTCCTGGTCATGGAGATCGGCGGGGAGGTGGCCGGGGGGATCCAGTACTCCGAGGAGAACGAGCCGATGTACAGGCACGCGGGGATCGACATCTACCTCGGCACGCGTTTCCAGGGCCGGGGCGCGGGGACCGAGGCGGTCGCGCTCCTGGCTGGGTACCTGTTCACCGAGCGCGGCCACCACCGGATCACGATCGACCCGGCGGCGCACAACGAACGGGCCATCCGCAGCTACGCCAAGGTGGGCTTCCGGCCCGTCGGGGTGATGCGCCAGTACGAGCGCGGGCCCGACGGGCGCTTCCACGACGGCCTGCTGATGGACCTGCTCCGCGACGAACTAGCTTCGGGGCCGGTGACGGACGTTCCAGGCGACGCACTACGGCTGGAGTAGCTGACTGGCCTGACCGGCCACCAGGGTCATGCCGAGCCGCGCGGCGTCGTCCCTGGCCTGGCCAGGGTGCCCTGGTGGAAGTACACGCGCCAGCCGTCCTGGGTCCGCAGCCAGATGGAGCTGCGGCGGGCCGACCGGCCGCCGCGCTGGCTGACGTAGGTCAGGTGGATCACGTCGTCCGCCAGCCGCGTGCCGGCGATCTCGGTAGCGGTGACGGCAGGCTCCTCGCCGCCAGGCTGTTCGGCGGCGAGGGCGGCGATGATCTCGGCGCGGCCCCACCGGCGGCCGGAGGCGCCGAACTCGGAGAAGTCCGGATGCAGCAGCGCTTCCACCTCCCGCGGCTCGGCCCGGACCTGGGGCTGGAGCAGCCGGAGTTCCAGCTCGATCACGGCCTGCACGTCTCGGTCAGCCGGCGCCATGCGGTCGACACTAGCGCCGGATTGTCGGTGGCGGTCAGTACGCTGCGGTCATGGCCAACTTCGCGGTACGGCTGGTGCACGGGCCGGGCTGGGATCCCGCGCGCCCGATCAGGGGCCAGGACGGCTGGGACGAGCACGCCGCCTTCATGGACGGGCTGGTCGACGACGGGTTCGTCATCCTGGGCGGCCCGGTCGGCGAGGGTAACCCGGCTGGCGCGGGCGACCCGCCGGAGGAGACCCTGCACGCGGTCGAGGCGGCAGACGAGGATGAGGTCAGGGCACGCCTGGCTCAGGATCCGTGGGCCCGGGCCGGGCTGCTGCGGGTCGGCTCGATCGAGCCGTGGGCGCTCTGGCTCGGCGGCCGACCCGGGAAGCCAGCGTCCTGACCAGGGCCGCCGTCCGGGCGGCGCGTCAACTGACACCGGGAGGCGGCCGGCCGATGGGGCGCCGGCGTTCCCGCCAGGGCGCGTCCGGGTCGGCGAGCGGATCGGGGAGGGCCCGGTTCAGGTAGATCGCATCCAGGCGGCTTACCGCCTGGCGGAGCCCGGGCTGATTATCTTCCAGCGCGGTGCGTGGCGGGGCCGTAATCGGTGTGCCGCAACCAGATCAATGGATCCTGCTCCGCGGTACGGCTCGCGGGCGGTGAGCAGCCCGGGGGGCTGGGGTGGCTGGTTCCTGCGAGGCGCACGGTACCGGCCCGGGGCGCCCGGGCCGCGCCGCTAACCACCGCGATGCCACATCGACGTGGTTCTGGCCACCGCACCGTCACATCGTGGTAGCGGCTGGCGGCCGGTGATATGTGACGGGCGGGAGGCCGGGGACGGGGGTGACGGGATGGCTAGCGGAAGACCCCTGGGCTGCCCCGGCGGCCGCCGGGGCCCTCACCCGAAAGGGGCCGCACCCATGGAACATTGAGCCGGTTGAGAAGTTCGGCCGGCGCGGGGCGTTTGAGTAACAGAGTGACGTTTGGGGCGGGCCAGGCGCAGCGGGTCAGACGAAGCGGATCTGGGTGTGGCACAGTTCGCCGGACGAGCCGGGCACGTGGTCGCGGTCGGTGGCGTGCAGGTCGACGGCGACGATGCCGGTGCGGCCGTCGCGGGCGGGGACGAACCTGATGGTCCGGTGGCCGAACGCGAGGGCGGCGCCGTCCGCGGTGGCCGCCGGGGGGTCGATGCCGATGATCGCGGCCCAGGTCCGGGCCATGGCGGCGGGGGCGGCGGGGGTGTCGGGACCGGCGGCGGCCACGGCCACGTCGACGGCGAGGATGTCGTCGGCCTGGCCGGGGCGGGCGGCGCGGGCGGCCTGGGCCGCGGGCAGCTCGTCCCAGAACCACGCCTCGCGCGGCAGGAACTCGTCGAGCTCGAGCAGCACGCCGACGTCGAGCGGGTGCAGCTGGACGATGTTGTGCCCCATGGCCTGGGTCTCGACCGCGATCCGGACGCCGTGCTCGGCGGCCCGTTCCCGCACCCCGTCGAGCGACGGGACCTGGGTGGACAGCACCCAGCCGGACGCGCCGCCGACCCGGTGCAGCCAGCGGGCGACGGAATGGTCCGGTGTGGTCGGGGCGAGGATCTCGACGTAGGTGTCCGGGCCGACCGGGGCGGTGAAGTCGGCCAGTCCCATGGCGGCGAGCAGCGGGTCGCCGAAACCGGGGCCGAGCGCGAGCAGGTCGGTGGCGGCCCGCACGGCCGCCTCGTGGTCCAAGGTGGCGAAGCCGACCTGGCGCAGCTCTGCCCAATGAGCCTGGGCCCACTGATCCCCCGCGCTCACCGGCCGGTGTCCATGGTGGAGGCCTTGAGCAGCTTGGTCATGCCGCGTTCGTAACGGAGGGGGTCTCGCGCGTACCGGGCCCGCGCGTCGATGGCCATGAAGTCGGTGTCGGCCACGTGCTCGCCGCGGTCCAGCGCGTCCAGGCCCGCCCGGGCGATGTCGGCGGGGTCTTCCTTGCGGCCCTGGACGTGCGCGGCCATCCGGGTGTCGACCGAGCCCACGATCAGCGCGGTCACCTCCGTGCCCTGGTCGGCCAGCTCGGAGCGGGTGATGCTGGACAGGAACAGGGCCGCGGCCTTGGCCGGGGAGTAGCCGCCCATGAACGGCGCGGGGAACGCGCCGGCCACCGACAGCACGTTCACGATGTAGCCGCCGCCGTTGGCGCCGAGCACCGGCGCGAACGCCCGGGTCATGTTCAGCACGCCGAAGTAGTTGACCTCCATCTCGCGGCGGGCCGCGTCCGGCTCGTCGGTCAGCACGAGCCGCTTGTTCTCGAACCGGCCCGCGTTGTTGACCAGGAGGTTCACGTCGGGACAGGAGACCGTGACGGCCCGGACCGCGTTCGGGTCGGTCACGTCGAGCGGCACGACCTCGACCGCCGCCAGCCCGTCGAACTCGCCCGCCAGGGCCTCCAGGGTGCGCACCCCGGCGTAGATCTTCTTGGCGCCGCGGGCGGCCAGTTCCCGGACGACGGCCAGGCCGATACCGCGGTTCGCGCCGGTGACGAGGGCCACCGAACCGGCGGCCTTGCTGGGGCGCGGCATCGCCCACCTCCGCAACATCGGGACAACGGAATCGACATTACCGTGGGCGCCGGGCCAGCTGACGATCCCCGCCCGGCGGGGCGGCCGGGCGGTCAGGTTCGGGCGCGGGGCGGGTCACCGTCGGCCTGGACCTGGGATCCGTGCAGCTCACGGACGCAGACCGAGCAGCGAAGAACGGGGTGGAACTCCCCGCCACAGGTGGTGTGGGTGAGCAGGGTGGCCGGCCCTTCGGGGGCGCGGAACCACCGGTCGCCCCACTCCAGCATCACCATGACGTGCGGGAAGAAGGCTCGGCCCTTGTCGGTGAGCCGGTACTCGACCCGCCCGGAGCCGGTTCTGGCGGGGACCGTCTCCAGCACGCCCATCTGGCAGAACTTACGCAGCCGGTCCGAGACGATGGTGGGCGGCGCGCCCATCATCACCAGCATGTCGGTGAACCGGCGGGCGCCGAGGAACGCGGCCGCCAGCGCCGAGGCCGACCAGCGGTTGCCGATCAGCTCGATGGTCTGCGGCACCAGGCCCGGACCCGGCGAGCCACCCGCGGACCGGCGCCTCGTGGTGGCCCGCGGCACCGACCGGTCGAAGCCGCCGCTCGGGCCGAGTGTCCCGCGCACGTCGTGGATCCCGGCCGGCTTGCCGCAGGCCCGGCAGTGCATGACCGGGGAGAACTCCTGGCCGCACTCGGCGTGGCGCATCGGCGGCAGGGGCTCGATGTGCTCGGTCACCCACACCGCTTCCCACGACCAGATGGTGAGGAGGACCTTCCAGAGATCGCGGCCTCGTTCGGTCAGAATGTATTCGTAACGGCGGGGGGCGTCCGAGTACTGAGCCATGGTGAAGACGCCAGCCTCGGTCAGGCGTCGCAGCCGGACGGTCAGCACGGAGTTGGCGATGCCGAGCCGGTCCCGGAAGTCCTTGTACCGGCGTACCCCATCCTGGATGGCCAGCCGGGCGATGGCCAGGTTCCATTCGTCGCCGATCAGCCCCAGGGCGATCGCGTTGGAGTTCTCCGCGACGGCGGGCTCGGGCTCGGGCGGGCGCCGTGGGTTCGGGCGCCGTGGGTTCGGGCGCCATGGGTTCGGGCGCCGGGGCAGGATCAGGCCTCATACTCCGACTAACGGTCAGCTGTCCGTCTGCTGTTCACCAGCCACGGAGGGATTCGCCGGGCGCCCAGCAGCTGTGCGTGCCACTGGCGATCCGCTCGGGCAGCCGAGCGTGCGCGATCGGTCCCCGGCCTACGTCGTTGGCACGGAACACGACGCACTCGGACAGGTCACGGTTCATGTCGACCGTGAGCGTCACGAGATACCCGTCGTCTTCGTCGGTACCGCCCGCGCGCGGAGCGACGCCGACCTCACTGCAGAAAACGCCCGGTTCGAACTGGTAACGTTCCTCGCGGCCGGTCAGCGTGTCGTGCTTGACCAGTCCGTTGAACAAGAACCAGCCCGGTTCGTTGGTGGCAGCGTAAGTGTACCGGTAGGGCCGTCCGCCGAACCCGCTGTTGATGGTGCCGAACTCGGTGCAGGTCTCCGACAGGTCCTGCTCGCGGCAGGCCCCGGTGACCATGTTCATCCGCCACCGGTGCAGCCGGGTCTGCATGGCGTCCTGGGCCAGGAAGCGCCACATCCGGCCTCCGGGGCCGTTGGAGCCGGCGGCGGCCGGCTCCGGGCAGCCCTGGAAGAAGCCGTCGACGACGACCTCGTCGCCCTCTTCCCAGGCGTTGACCCAGTGCAGCACGAACGTCGGGTCGAACTCGAACCAGCGGATGTCGCCGGGGGCGCCGCGGCGCGGGATGACGCCGAGCCGCGTCGGCAGTTCCGGGTGGAACCGGCTGGCGTACAGGCCCTTCGCGATCAGCTCGGGCTCCCAGAACAGCGGCATGTCGTTGAGGATCGCGTAGCGCTCGGTGAACGCCATGTCGTGCGGCAGCCGCGGCCCAGGCAGGTCGATCGGGACGTAGTGGACCAGGTGGTTTTGTTTGTCCACGACCCCGTAGTGGAGGTAGGGCGCCGTGGTGCCGTAGTTGAAGAACAGCAGCTCGCCGGTGTGGTCGTCGACCTTGGTATGCGCGGATACGCCCAGGTCTTGTCGGAAATGATCCGCCCCAGGTGGACTTGCCCAGGTCGTCCAGGGTCAGCGGGTCGAGCCGGTACAGGTCGCCGCACTGGTAGAAGCTGGCCACCGCGACCCCGGCGTGCACGATGACGTCGGTGGAGGCGGCGTCTTTCATCCGGCCGCGGGCGCCCCAGCCGTCTTGTCTTATCGCCTGGGCCGGGTTCTCGGCGATGCCGGCCCACAGCGAACGGCCCGCCTCCTGCTCGGCCAGCAGGCCGTCGGTGCGGACGAACCGGTTGCGGTAGGACACCTTCCCGTCCCGGAAGGAGACCTTGTGGATCATCCCGTCGCCGTCGAAGGGGTGATACCTGACGATGGCCGGGTGCAGCGGGTTCTCGGTGTTGCGCAGGTAGACGCCGTACAGGTCGTCCGGCAGCTCGCCTTGCACGTCCAGCTCGTCCGCGTCGTACTCGATGCTCTGCGGCCGCCACGGCCCGGACCGGTAGGGGTGGTCGTCGTCATCCGGGAGCGTGCTGAGCATCTTGGCGTAGACCTCGACGTCGGCCATGGGCTTTCAGTCCTCCCGGGTGACGACGAAGCTCACGGTGGTGGTGAGGCTGCCGCCGATGTTCAGCGTGGCGAAGGTTCTGGCGTTCTCGACCTGGGTTTCGGCGGCCTGGCCGGTGACCTGGCGGGCGGCGTCGTGCAGCATCCGCACGCCGGTGGCGCCGACGGGGTGCCCGACGCCGATCAGGCCGCCGCTCGGGTTGACCGGGATAGCGCCGTCCCGCTCGAGCTCGCCGTTCTCGACCGCCTTCCAGCTCTCACCGGGCTCGGTGATGCCGAAGTGGTCGATGGCCATGTACTCCGACATCGAGAAGCAGTCGTGCGTCTCGATGCCGTCGAGCGCGTGGACGTCTGTCACCTTGGCGCGGCGGAAGGCGTCGGTGACGACGTTCCTGACGTGGGGGAAGACGTAGCGTTCGTTCTTGCTGCGGTCGAGCTTGGGCTGCAGCGGCAGGCCAGCGGTGCCGTGGCCCCAGCCGGCGATCCTGGCTCGCGGTTTCGTGCTTGGCCGGCTCGCGCGGAAGCGGTCGGAGACCAGCAGGACGCCGGCCACGCCGTCGGTGACCTGGGCGCAGTCGGTGCGGCGCAGGCGCCCCTCGACGACGGGGTTGTCGTGGTCGTCCTCGGCGAAGCCGCCCGGGCCGAATTCCCACTTGCGGGTCTGGGCCAGCGGGTTGGCCTTGGCGTTGCGCATGTTGAGCTCGGCGATGGCGTGCAGGTGCTGGTTGTCCAGGCCGTACCGGCGGTCGTACTCGTCGGCCAGCTGGCTGAACATGTACGGCCACATGAACGTGGCGTCCTGGCCCTCGTGGCCGATCCAGGCGGCCGCGCCCAGGTGCTTCGGCGCGTCTTGGCCGGGCACATTTCGCTCCTGCTCGACGGCGAGCACCAGCACGCAGTCGTAGCGGCCGGCTTCGATCTCGGCGGTAGCGGCGAGTACGGCCACGCTGCCGGAGGCGCAGGCGGCCTCGTGCCGGGCGGCCGGCTTGCCCCACAGCCGCGGCTCGACCGTGGCGGGCATCGCGCCCAGCTGGCCCTGCCCGGTGAAGAGCTGCCCGAACGCGTTGCCGACGTGGATCGACTCCACATCCTCGGGTCCTACCCGGGCATTTTCGAGCGTGCCCGCGACGGCCTCGGCCACCATGTCGGAGATCTCCAGGCCCTCGCGCGCGTAGTTCCGCGCGAAGTCACTCTGGTAGCTGCCCGCAATCCACGCGTTAGCGCTGCCCATATCTGACTCCCACCTGCCGTTCCGCACAGACTACAACAGATGGAGTGACCCATCCAGGGACGAATCGCCCCACGGGAACCCCTCTGGTTTCGCGACCCGGACCCGTGATGCAGCCGGGCAGACGAGGGGCTCTGGAGTATACGGAGGCGCGACCCGGACGCCTGATACGTACTTACCCGAAATTTCTCCGTTCGAGCCCGCTCGAGGCGACCCGGTGTGCCACCGGGACGGGGCGACGGGACGAACGGGGTGCGTGCGGGCTTGGGTAACGGGGGTGCGCTTGGGTCAGCGAGGGGTGCTTGGATCAGCGGGGGGTGCTTGGGTCAGCGGGGATGCTTGGGTCAGCGGGGGTGTAGATGGGGTCGGCGGGGTGCTTGGCGCTCATGCGGAGGATGGAGGGGTCCGGGGCGAGGAGGCCTTGCATCCAGTGCTCGGCGGCGGGGGCTTCGTGGTTCCAGTCCCACAGGAGCTGGCGGTGGGCGATGCCCCAGGCGCCAGCGCGGCGTTCCAGGCGGTCGATCATGCGGGCGCCGGTGAAGCTGTGGTAATACGCTCCGTCCGCCTTGATCCGGGCGAAGGTGATGCAGTAGGACTCGGCGGTGGCCGTGTCGCCGTCCACCTCGATCAGCAGGTTGGTCAGGTTGTGGCTGGTCCGGGCGCGGGGGTGGGTCAGGCTGGAAGTGATGCCGTCGATGTACTCCTGGGCCGGCCCGGCGAACAGGCCGCCGTGGTCCTCGGTCGCGCCGGGCAGGTAGCACGAGCGCAGCGTGGCGACGTCGCCGCGGTCGACGGACCGCAGGTAGCGGGTGAGGAGTTCGGTGATCTCCTGCTTGTCCAGCAGGATCTGCAGCGCGGCGACGTGCTCACTCATGCAGTGACATTACAACTAGCGGAGTGATAGAACGAGGCCGTGAACAGTGGGTCTGCGAGCAGTGGGGCTGCGAACAGTGGGTCCGCGAACAGTGGGTCCGCGAGCGGGGCGACGGGCGAGGTGCGAGGCGGTCCGAGGCTGTCGGTTTCGCTGGGGTTGTGGCAGGACCGGCCGGCCGGCGAGGTGGTGCGCACGGCGGAGGTGGCGGACGCGCTCGGGTACGGCGAGATCTGGATCGGCGAGATGGCCACCTTCGACGCGTTCACGCTGGGCGCGGTGGTGGCGGGGCGCACGTCGCGGGCCGCGCTGACCGTCGGGCCGCTGGCGGTGGCGGTGCGGGATCCGGTCATGATCGCGATGGGGGCCGGGTCGCTGGCCGAGCTCACCGGGCGGACGGTGAACGTGGCGCTGGGCTCGTCCAGCCCGGTCGTGGTGGAGCAGTGGCACGGCCGGCGGCAGGAGCGCACCGCGCTGGCGCTGGCCGAGTCGGCCACGGCGGTGCGCGCGCTGCTGGCCGGGGACAAGGCGGACGTGCGGGGCGAGGTGATCAGCACCCGGGGCTTCCGGCTGCGGACCCGGGCGCCGGGGACGCCGCTGACCATCGCGGCGTTCGGCCCGGGCGCGGTCAAGGTGGCGGCCAGGCACGCCGACCGGATGGTCATCAACTTGGTCACGCCCAAGTCCGCGGCCCGGCTGGTGCAGATGCTGCACGACGAGTGCCGCGCGGCCGGGCGGCCGGTGCCGCCGGTGGCGGTGTGGCTGGCGACCGTGGTCGGGCCGGCGCCGGAGAGTATTGAGCAGCTGCGGCGAGGACTGGTCGCTTACCTGTCCGCGCCGGGGTACGGGGAGATGTTCGCCGAGGCCGGGTTCGGCGACGTGGTGCGCTTCGCCCGGACCCGGCCGCATCCCGGCGAGCTGCTGGCCGCCATCCCGGCCGAGCTGACCGGGCACGTGTCGCTGGTCGGCGACCAGGCCGCGGTGCGGGCCCGGCTGGCCGAGTACGCCACGGCGGGGGTGGACGAGGTCGCGCTGGTGCCCGGGTCGAGCGACGCCGACCCGGCCGGGGTGAATACTTTGACAGCGTTGGCACCTTAAGGGCTGGCTCCGGAGGAGGAAACCAATGGGACTGCATCCGGCGGAGCGGGTCCGGGAGTATCGGGCCAAGGGCTACTGGACCGACGACATGATCGACGCGCTGCTGCGCGAGCGGGTCCGGGTGCACGGCGACATCCCGGCCATCACCGACCCGCTGAACCGGGAGTCGCTGCTCGACGGCCCGTTCCGGGTGCTGACCTGGCCGCAGCTGGACGAGGAGGTCTCCCGGCTGGCGCAGGTGCTGCTGGACGAGGGCATCGGCACCGGTGACGTGGTCGGCGTGCAGCTGCCCAACACGGTCGAGATCGCGGTGGCGTTCCTGGCCATCGTCCGGATCGGCGCGATCGTGGCCCCGTTCCCGGTGCAGTACCGGGCCTGGGAGCTCACCCACCTCGGCAACGTGGCGCAGGTCCGGGCGTTCCTGACGGCGAACAGGATCGGGTCGCGGCCCGCGGCGCAGGAGCTGGCCGGGCTGCGGCCGCGGATTCCCTCGCTGCGGTGGATCGGGGCGTTCGGGGCCGGCCTCGACGACCGGATCGCGGCGGCCGGCGACCGGGCCGGGCTGGCCGCTCACCTGGCCTCCTTCACGCCCGACCCGAACAACGGCGTCACGATCTGCTGGACGTCGGGGACGGAAAGCACGCCCAAGGGCGTGCAGCGGACGCACTACGACTGGATGGCCATGTGCACCGGCACGGTGGAGGGGCCGGACCTGACCGACGCCGACGTGCTGCTCAACCCGTTCCCGATGGTGAACATGGCCGGCATCAACGGGATGTTCCTGCCCTGGCTCAAGGTGGGCGGCCTGCTGGTCCAGCACCACCCGTTCGACCTGGCCACGTTCCTGCGGCAGATCTCCGAGCACCGCGCGACGTACACGTGCGCGCCGCCCGCGCTGCTCACCGCGCTGCTGCACAACGAGGCGCTGCTGGCGCAGACCGACATCTCCTCGCTGCGCATCCTCGGCTCCGGCTCGACGCCGCTGGCGCCCAGCCTGCTGCAGGGCTGGCACGACCGGTACGGCATCGAGATCATCAACTTCTACGGCTCCAACGAGGGCATCGCGCTGCTCGGCACGCCGAAGGACATCCCCGACCCGGGGGTGCGCGCGCAGTACTTCCCGCGGTACGGCGTCCGGGACTGGGATTTCACCATGGCCAGCACCACGCTGGCGCGGATCGTGGACCCGCAGACCGGGGCCGAGATCACCGAGGCCGGCGTCCCGGGCGAGCTGCGCATCAAGGGGCCGGGCGTGTTCCCCGGGTACCTGCCGGCCAGCGGCGTGCCCGACCCGTTCGACGAGGACGGCTACCTCAGGACCGGGGACATCCTCGAGATCGCCGGCGACGACCTGGAGTACCTGCACTACGTCGACCGGTCCAAGGACATGGTGGTCCGCGGCGGGATGAAGATCTCGGCGGCCGAGCTCGAGGGCTTCATCTCCGGCCATCCGAAGGTCGCCGACGTGGCCGTGGTGGCCTACCCCGACGAGGTGCTCGGCGAGCGCGCCTGCGCGGTCGTGGTGCCGCGGCGCAGTGAAGCCGGCGATCCGGGCGAGACGGTGACGCTCGAGGAGATCGTGACGTACCTGCGGGACCTCGGCATCGCCACGTTCAAGCTGCCGGAACGGCTCGAGCTCCGGGACGAGCTGCCGCGCAACCCGCTGGGCAAGATCCTCAAGCGGGACCTGCGGGACGAATTGCGGAAATAAGACACCGGCCGGAAGTAACCTGCATGCACGAATTGCCGGGTGAATTGCGGCATTAAGGAATTAGTCCTAGCCGGTAACAGTAGATTGCCGTTCCGGCTACGGTTGTCTCGCACGCTAACCGGGAATGCCTGGCGTTGACTGAGACCATGGCGCGGGGGCGGAAAACGATCACTTACCTGGGCGTATTCGCCATTTCTCCGTTGCACTCAGCTGTTTGTGCTTTATCACGGAAAGCGCGATAGGAAAAGGAGCGCATATGCGACGCAGGTGGCCCGTGCTCGCGGCGACCATCCCCCTCATGCTGGGCTGGGCGGTGGCGACCGCCCACCCGGCAGCGGCCGCGGCCCCACCAGGCGGACCCACCGGGGCGGTGCCGCCCGCGGGGGCAGTACAGCCGGGCGGGCCGGTCAGCTCGCTGACCACGCCGGGCATGCCGTCCGGGACGGTGACGCCGCAGATCTCCGGGCAGCAGCCGCAGGCCATCCCCGGTGGCGGAGGCCAGAACACCACCGTCACCAGCAGCAACTGGGCCGGTTACGTGGCGACCGGCAGCAACGGCACGTTTACCAGCGTCTCCTCGAACTGGACGGAGCCGACCGGGCACTGCACCGGCGCAGGGGGCAAGTACGCCGCGTTCTGGGTCGGGCTCGACGGCTACACCAGCCCCACGGTCGAGCAGACCGGATCCGAGGTCGACTGCTCCGGGTTCTTCCCGCGGTACTACGCCTGGTACGAGATCTACCCGGGCGCGGCGGTGAACTTCACCAACCCGGTCAGCCCCGGCGACCAGCTCTCCGCCTCGGTCACCTACCAGGCCCCGAGCACGTTCAACCTGGTGCTGAAGGACAACACCAAGCGCTGGACGCAGACGGTGAGCAGCACGCTGGCCAACGCGGCGCGGTCCTCGGCCGAGGCCATCGCCGAGGCGCCCTGCTGCACCGCCAGCGGCGGCATCTTGCCGCTGACCAATTTCGGCACGGTCAGCTTCAGCTCGGCGATGGCGAACGGCCGGAGCCTGGCCACGTACAACCCGACCGAGATCGTCATGCCGAACACCTCGGTGTCGCCCATGAACAGCGCCGGCAACTTCACCGTGAGCTACAACGGCTTCGCGGGATTCCCCGGCTTCCCCTGGCTGGGCGGCTTCTGACCGGGCCGTTCGGCCCATAAGCCCGCGGCGGTGGCTGCGGGGCGGGCGGGCAGGGTGCGGCCCCTGCCCGCCCGCCGTTTACCTAGCCGCTAACTGGTGCAGTGCTAACCCGCGCAGTGATCGGCGGGCGGGGGGACGTCCAGGGTGGGGTTGCGGTCGAAGAAGCCGGTTGGCTTGAGCACGAAGCCGCAGCGGGCCACGGGCATGACCGGCCAGTCCTCCGGCCGCGGGATGTGGGTGGGACCGAACGTGTGCCACACCACGATGTCCTGCCCGTCGATGTCCCGGTCGCCCGCGGTGAACGCGGGCAGGCCCGCTCCCCCGGGGTTCTGGTTCACGAAATCGCCGGCCGGCCAGCGCTGGTCCGGGTCGTAGCGGGTGACCCACAGGTGGTTGGCCGCGAACCCGGCCCGCGCCGCCAGCGGCGATTCGGGGTCGGCCAGCAGGGCCGGTGTCGGCTCGGGGTACAGCGTGTAGCTGGTAGGACGGGCGAAACGATTAACACGTTCGGTGCTAATTATTCTCCAGGTCCGGCCGCGGGTGCCGTCCGTACGGCGGCCCGCCTGCGCCTCGCTGGTCAGCCGGGTCACCTGCTGCACGATCGCGTTGCCGTACGGGTTGTCCGGGCCGATCGGCAGCCCGCTGACGTCGACCTCCTCGACCGCGTTGGCCTGGCCGTCCACGTTCATGTCGAGCCGGGCGTTGAACAGGTGCTGGTGGTAGGGCGCGGCCAGGCCGGGCGCGACCTCGGTGGAATGGGCGTGGCCGGCGTGCGGGTAGGCCGAGGTGAACAAGATCCCGGTCGCCTTGACCTCGAGCTCGATCGTGCCGTCGAGGTAGAAGTACCAGTAGAAGCCGTAGTCGTAGTTGCCCACGGTGGTGAAGTAGGAGACCACGAGCCGGCGCTGGCGGCGGGACTGGGCCGAGTCGTTGAAGATGTCGGTGTGCTTCCACAAGATGCCGACGTCTTCTTCGTGGATGCAGATGGCGTTGGTGATCGTCCGCGGCGCCCCGGTGTCGTCGGTGATCGTGGCGTCCAGGTAGGTGATCTCGCCCAGGCAGTCGCAGCCGAGCTCGAGCGAGTTGGCGAACTTGCCGACCAGGTACTCGCCGGTGTCGAAGTAGGCCTGCCAGTGGCGGAACTTCGGGTCCCCGTAGGGCACCACCATCTCCGGGATCGAAGCCCGGTACAGCACCGGCCGGCCGGCCAGGCTGACCTGGTGCAGGCTCAGTCCCTCGCGGGCGTCGAAGCCGATCCGCATGGACCAGCCCTGCCAGCTCAGCGCGTACCCGTCGAGGGTGAAGGACGCGCCCTGCGGCTGGGTGATCTCGATGGGCTTGATCGTGGTCCGGTGCGGGCCGCGGACGGCTTCGTCGTCGTAGTCGCTGTTCTCGGCGGGCACCGGCAGCTCGAACTCGTCGGTGACCTTGAAAACCTTCTTCTCGATCAGGTCCACGTAGGCGGCCAGGCCGTCGACCGGGTGGGCCCAGCCGAGGGCGTGCTCATGGGGCATGACGAAGGCCAGCACGCGGACCATCCGGCGCCGGTCGTCGTCGGCCACCCCGAACACGCCCGCGGTGATCGGGCAGGTGCGGATCTGGCTCAGGTCCTCGTAGCCGCGCCTGGCCATGGCCGCGCGCCACTGCGGGTCCGCCTTGGTGACCTCTTCGACCAGCGCGAAGTCGCTGTCCAGGATCGGCATCTGGCCGTCCTTGGCCGGGTCCAGGGTGCGCGTGCTCACGACCTCGCCCCGGGTGAGCGAGACCACCACGTCGCTGGACTCGCCGGTGTCGGTGTTGACCAGGTAGGCCCGCAGGCGGCGGTCGGTTTCCTTTCCGGCCAGCACGTCGGCCTTGGCGGCGTCCTCGAGCCCGTAGTAGGCGAACCTGACCGGGGCGGTGAAGAGCCCCGCCTTGGCCATGATCTCCCGCCCGGCCAGGTACTCCTGCCCGCTGGCCGGGTCGAGGGGGTGCGTACTGCTCATCGGCCTACTCATCCGCGACGATCGATCCGACCCGCTCGCCGATCCCGGGATCGCGCCTGACCAGGAGCGTGGCGTAGATGACGGACACCACGATGACGCCGAGGGCGGCGTACGGGAACCAGTTATAGGGCTGCGGCTGGCCCGGCTTGCACAGGTAGTACACCGGGACCGCGATGGCGGCCATGCCGAGCACCGGCAGGATCAGGTGCTTGATCACGTTGAACTCCTGCGGCCGGTACTTGCGGTAGTAGAACGGCAGGGCCAGGTTGGCCAGGAAGTACACGACCAGGAGCAAGATCGTGCCCATGGTGGACGACTCGAAGAAGAAGTTCAGCGCGCTCAGGCTGTCGGTGTGGCCGCCGATGAGGTGGCCGAGGGCCCAGACCGCGGTGATGAGGCCGGCCACGGCGATGAACGTGATGATCGCGTTGTTCGGCGTCCGCCGGGTGGGGCTCACCTTGCCGATCCAGCGCGGCAGCAGGCCCTCGCGGCCGGCGTTGAAGACCAGCCGGCACTGCGAGTTCACCGCGGCGATGAGCACGCCCAGGGTGGAGGTCATCCCGGCCGCGTAGGCAAAGAAGGCCAGCCAGCTCGCCGCGCCGTGGGCCACGCTGATGAACGGGATCTCGGCGGCGCCGAGCGCCTTGCCGTTGTTGTTGAACCCGGACACGGTGGAGTAGGCCAGCAGCAGGTAGGTGACCGCCATGATCAGGATGGACACGAACACGGCCCGGGGCACGTTGCGCCGCGGGTTGTCGGTCTCCTCGGCCAGCGCGGCCGAGTTCTCCCAGCCGATGAACAGGTAGACCGCCAGCGGGAAGCCGGCCGCCAGGCCGCTGAAGCCGCCGGTGATGTTGTGCGGGTTGAACGGCGCGCCGGACAGGTGGGCGCCGTGCTGGATCAGCGTGACGATGGCCACCACGACCAGCACCAGCAGCTCGAAGCCGAAGAAAAAACCGGCCAGCCTCGTGGACACGCCCACGCCGCGGAACATCATGAACATGGCGCCGGCGGTGAACACCAGCGTGAAGATGATCCACGGGATGCTGACGTTGAAGTAGTACTGGATCAGGATCTGGAAGAACCCGCCCGCGATCACCACCACCGACGAGATCGCGATGATGTACCCGGCGCCGACCAGCAGCGCCGTGGTCACCGCGCTGGTCCCGCCGAACGTCTTCCCGACGTAGGTGATGAACCCGCCGGTGCTCGGGTGGGCCTTGGCGAACTGCGAGAGCGTGTTGCCGAGCAGCGCGATCGCGATGACGGCGGCGACGATGGTCAGCGGCGCGGCGATGCCCGCCGTGATCACCAGCAGGCCGAAGCCGAACATGAAGCTGTAGGCCGGGCCGATGTTCGCCATCGTCGACGCGGCGATGTCAACCAGCCCCAGCGCCCCGCGGTGCAATCGTTCCGGGGACTCTGGTGATTTGGTTTCCGTAAACGGAACGTGCGGCGCCGCCTCGCTCATATGCACACTCCCTGATCGGGCCGTTTGCTGATTAGTAGGGATAATGCGCGGGCTCGGTGTTGACCGTCAACCAGCGCCGCTCGGTGAATTCCTCGATGTTGGCATCGCCCCCCGACCGCCTCTTCGAGGAGCTGGCGACCGCCGGTGAAGATGGCCTCGTGCCACTGCTCTGCTTTCAGACCCGCTTCCACGCCGCCGTCCTCCGCTCCACTGGGTCATAGTTGGCAAGCGCTTTCCAGATGCTGGCCGAAACGTACCTGATGAGAGCTACGGCACGCAAGAGGGCGGCTGGGTCGCCGCTACCCGCCCGGACAGCATGAACCCGGGATCTCAGGGCGCCAGAACGCCCTGAAAGCCGGGTTTCATGTCGGCTGACCGGCGCCGCGGGGCGGGCGGGGCGGGAGTGGGGGGTGGGTGGGGCAGGGTGCTTTCCCGTAGGATGACCTCGCCGGGGACCGGGATGACCCGGGGCTCCGCGGCGGTGCTCGTTCCTGGGCCAGGGTCGGCGGGAGGCTCGGCCAGGATGAGGCCGGCCGCCATCTCCCCCATCCGCTTGAGCGGCAGCCGCACCGTGGTCAGCGGCGGGTAGACGTCGCGCAGGGTCCCGATGTCGTCGAAGCCGGCCAGCGCGATATCGGCGGGCACGGACAGGCCGCCGGCCCGCAGCCGGGCCAGCGCGCCCATGGCCATCACGTCGGTGACCGCGAACACGCAGTCCGGGAGCGGTTCGCTCGCGGCCAGCAGCGCGCTCATCGCCTCGTAGCCGCCGTCCCTGGTGAACGGGCCGTAGACGGCCCGGACCGCCTCGGGCGGCACGCCCCAGGCGGCCAGCCCGGCCCGGAACCCGTCGAGCCGGTCCCGCGCGGTGAGCAGGCCGCGCGGCCCGGCTAGGACCGCGAAGCGGCGGTGCCCGAGCGCGACCATGGCCCGGGCCAGCGCCTCGGCGCCCGCGGCGTTCTCCGGCAGCACCGTGTCCACGCCCAGCAGGTCCTGGCCGACGGCCACGGCGCGGCCGCCGCCGTGGGTGAAGGCGGCGATCTCGGCCCGCAGCGCGGCCCGGGCCGCGGCGTCATCGGACCGGCTGCCGATCAGGATCACCGCCCGGGCTCGCTGGGACCGCATCAGCGCGACGTACTCCCGTTCGGCCGTCTCGGCGGCGGCCGTGCTGGACATGCAGACCAGCAGCCCGCGCGCGTCGGCGACCTCGATCAGGCCGGCCGCGATGGAGGAGAAGTACGGGTCGGCGATATCGTGCACGACCACGCCGACCATCGTGCTCTGCCCGGTGGCGACGGCCCGGGCCTGCAGGTTAGCGGTGTAGCCGAGCTCGGCCATGGCCTGGTTGACGCGCTCGGCCAGCCGGGGCCCGACCCGGCGCGAGCCCTCGTTCACCACCCGGGAGGCGGTGGCCAGCGAGACCCCGGCCCGGTCGGCGACGTCCTGCAGCGTCACCTTGCGGGTCTGGTACACCGCCACTCCTCGCTTGACCCGTTCACGGGGCCACCCTAATCTGGGAAAGCACTTTCCCGAGGCGCTTAGATTAGCACCGAGCAAAAGGACGGGCCATGGCGCGCAAGGTCATCCACGTCGCCCTCAACGGCGTCACCGGACGGATGGGATACCGGCAGCATCTGGTGCGGTCGCTGCTCGCCATCCGGGAGCAGGGCGGCGTCCGGCTCGAGGACGGCTCCACCCTCTACCCCGAGCCGATCCTGGTCGGGCGGAACGAAGAGCGGCTGCGGGCCGTGGCCGAGCGGCACGGCCTGGAGCGCTGGACGACGAACCTGGACGAGGTGCTGGCCGACCCCGAGGTGGACGTCTATTTCGACACCCAGGTCACCAGCGCGCGGGAGACCAGCCTGCTGAAGGCGATCGAGGCCGGCAAGCACGTCTACACCGAGAAGCCGGTGGCCACCTCGCTGGACGGCGCGCTGCGGCTGGCCCGGGCGGCCAAGGCGGCCGGGATCACCCACGGGGTGGTGCACGACAAGCTCTTCCTGCCGGGCGTGATGAAGCTGCAGCGGCTCATGCAGCAGGACTTCTTCGGCCGGGTGCTGTCGGTCCGGCTCGAGTTCGGCTACTGGGTGTTCGAGGGGGACGAGATCCCGGCGCAGCGGCCGTCCTGGAACTACCGCGCGGCGGAGGGCGGCGGCATCGTGCTGGACATGTTCCCGCACTGGCAGTACCTCCTGACCGACCTGTTCGGCCCGGTCACAGCGCTGTACGCGCGGACCGCGACGCACATCCCGCGGCGCTGGGACGAGTCGGGCAGCCCGTACGACGCCACCGCGGACGACGCCGCGTACGCGGTGCTCGAGTTCGCCAGCGGGGCGTTCGCCTCGGTGAACTCCTCCTGGGCGGTCCGGGTCAACCGCCGGGAACTGCTCGAGCTTCAGGTGGACGGCACGGTGGCGAGCGCGGTGGCCGGGTTGCGCGACTGCGCGGTGCAGCACCGGGTGTCGACGCCGATGCCGGTGTGGAACCCGGACCTGCCGGACCCGATCGAGTACCAGGCGCTGTGGTCGGACGTGCCGGACAACATGGACTTCGACAACGGGTTCAAGGTGGAGTGGGAGCTGTTCCTCAAGTGCGCCTCGGAGGGACGCCCGTTCGCCTGGGACCTGGTCGAGGGGGCCAAGGGAGTGCAGCTGGCCCACCTGGCCCTGCAGTCCTCGGCCGAAGGCCGGCGGCTCGAAGTCCCGCCGCTGGCGGTCTGACGTGCCTGCTGACGTGCGCGGTATTTACCCGCCGCCCGGCCGCCGCAAGGTCTTCGCCGCCGCGCACGTGGCGGCGAAGCCCGGCCCCGATGGCGCCGAGGTCATCGACTGGGAGTCCACGATCGCGTTCCGCCGGTACCTGTGGTCGTACGGGTTCGGGGTGGCCGAGGCGATGGACACCTCCCAGCGCGGCATGGGCCTGTCCTGGCCGCAGGCCCGGGAGCTGATCATCAGGAGCGCGGCCGCCCGGGCGGGCGCGCTGGCGTGCGGGGCGGGAACGGATCAGCTGGCCGACGGGGAGGAGCACCCGCTGGCCGCGATCACCAGCGCGTACGCCGATCAGGTGGGCTTCGTCCAGTCGGCCGGGGCGCAGGTCATCTTGATGGCCAGCCGCGCGCTGGCCGCCCGGGCCGGCGGCCCGCGGGACTACCTCGAGGTCTACGGCGAGCTGCTCGACCAGGCCGAGCGCCCGGTGATCCTGCACTGGCTGGGCGAGGCGTTCGACCCGGCGCTGCGCGGCTACTGGGGCAGCGCTGACTTCGAGGCAGCCGCCGGATGCGTGCTCGAGCTGATCGAGCGGGCCGGCGACCGGGTCAACGGCGTCAAGCTGTCGGTCCTGGACGCGGGCCGGGAGCGGTGGCTGCGGCGGCGGCTGCCGGACGGGGTACGCCTCTATACCGGCGACGACTTCAACTACGCCGAACTCATCCGCGGCGACGCCGACGGGTACAGCGACGCGCTGCTCGGGGCGTTCGCCGCGATCACCGCCCCGGCCGCCGCGGCCCTGGCCGCGCTGGACCGCGGGGACGAGGCCGGCTACGACGCGGCCATGGGGCCCACGGTGCCGCTCAGCCGGCTGATCTTCGAGCCGCCGACCTACGACTACAAGGTGGGGGTGGCCTTCCTGGCCTGGCTGAACGGGCTGCAGCCGCACTTCGCGATGCTGGGCGGCCTGCAGCACCGGCGCTCGGCGGCCCATCTGATCCAGGTGTACGAGCTGGCGGCGGCGGCCGGGGTGCTCACCGCGCCGGAGCTCGCGGCGATGAGGGTGGGCGAGATGCGGGCTCGTTTGGCCGGATCGGGAAAGGCATGAACGGCGGGATCGGGCTTGACCGCCTGTCGCTGAACCAGGCTACGGTGCAGCGGCTGGAGCTGAAGGACGCCGTCGACCTGTGCGTACGGCACGGCATCGGGGCCATCGGGCTGTGGCGGGATCCGGTGGCCGAGGCGGGGCTGGCCGAGGCGGCGGCCGCGGTCCGGGCGGCCGGGCTGCGGGTCTCCAGCCTGTGCCGGGGCGGGTTCTTCCCCCACGCCGACGCCGAGGCCCGGCGGGCGGCGGTGGCCGACAACCGGGCCGCCATCGCCGAGGCGGCCGAGCTGGGCACGGACACGCTGGCGCTGGTGTGCGGCGGCTTGCCTCCGGGCCAGCGCGACCTCGGCCTGGCGCGGCGCATGGTCGCGGACGCGATCGGCGAGCTGGTGCCCGAGGCACAGCGGCTCGGCGTGCGGCTGGCCATCGAGCCGCTGCACCCGATGTTCTGCGCTGACCGGAGCGTGATCTCCAGCCTGAGCGAGGCGCTGGACCTGGCCCTTTTGTTTCCCGAGGACGCGGTGGGCGTGATGCTGGATACCTACCACGTCTGGTGGGACGCCCGGCTGACGGCCGAGATCGCCCGGGCCGGATCGCGGATCGCCGGCTTCCAGGTGTGCGACTGGGTGCTGCCGCTGCCGGCCGATACCTTGCTCGGCCGCGGTCACGTGGGCGACGGCGTCATCGACTTCGGCCCGATCGCGGCGGCCGTGACGGCGGCCGGTTACCGCGGCGACGTCGAGGTGGAGATCTTCAACGCCGAGGTCTGGGACGCCCCGCCCGATGTCACCGCGGCCACCGTGGTGGAGCGGTTCGCCGCGGTGCTCTGCAGCTAGTTCCTGGGCGGCTAGATTCCTGGCGGCTCGGATGGGTCGTGTGACTCGGCGTGGGGCTGCTCGGGCCAGAAGGAGCGCCGTGGTGGTCCCGGTCCCGGAGGCCGAACGGGCGGTGTCCCCGCATCGCTCCCGCCTCGACGGGGCCGCGGCGCGTTGGCCGGTGGACCGCGCGTTGGCCCGCTAGGCCGCGGGTTGGCCGGAACCGGCTCGATGGAACATGGGTGCGGCTCCTTTCGTGTGAGCGGCCTGGCGGCCGCTGCGAGCCGGGCCGCCCGGTATTCCCCCCAGCCCCGTCAGCCCGGCCCGGCCCGGCAGCCCCGTCAGCCTGGCCCGGCCCGGCAGCCCCGTCAGCCTGGCCCGGCCCGGTAGCCCCCGAATCTCCCGCCCGCCACCCGGCGCCGCCCCCCGGGCAGCCACGTCAATGTGACCCTGCGGTGGTCAGGACCACGTCGATGTGGCAGTGCGGTGGTGGCCGGGGCGCTCCCCGGCGGCCCCGGCCGGTACCGCACGCCCCGCACGGATCAGGCGCCCCGGGACCGGGCTCACAGAAAAGGAGCCGCACCCATGGAACATTGGGCCGGCGGGGGCCGGATCGATGGAACATTGAGTCGGCTGGCCCGAGCTGTCCAGCCACGGCTAGGGGGGCGGATGAGGGTTAAGTAACGGGTGGGGTGTGTGTCAATGGCCAAGTTTCTCATGGCCACGGACAGTGTGGTCGATGTTTCAGAGAAGGTGAAGCCGGGGCGGGATGGCTGGACGATGGTTCCATGGACTGGGACGACGAATCGCGCGCGGCGGTGGAGGTGGCGCTGAACGAGGCGGAGGTCCTGGGCCTGCGGCTCGGGCCAGGAGGCGCCTGGTGTGACCTGCTGCTGCACGTCCCGGCGCTGCCGGAGACCGGCCCGATCGATCCTGATCCGCGCCGTATCCTGCGCCTTACCTCGCCTGCCGAGGTGAAGGTGCTGCTGCGGCCCGACCAGACGGGACCAGCCAGGTACGGCCCGGTCATCCCGCTGGCCGGCCTGGACGCGGTGGAGGACTTCTTCGCGTCACTGACCTGGTTCGGGCCGATGTACGGCTGGAGGTTCCTCGACAATCCGTCGCTGACCCACGACTGGCCCGCCCAGCCCAGCCTGATCGTCACCACCAGGCCGGGGCCGGCTCACACTCGCTGTACTGGTTCAGCGAGTGCGGGCGGGAAGCGGCGGGCGAGTATGCCGCCTACTGCATCGAGGGCACCGTCACCTTCGAAGATCTCGAGGTCCGGCGCGCCGGTGCGGCCCTTCAGCCGCTGGCGGAGTTCACCGCGGACGCGCGCCGGTACTGGCAGGCCCTCTACGGGCACGACGCCCGGCTCAGCGGGGAGGCGCAGGACGCCGCCCAGGATGGAGCGGCCAGATGGCGGCCGGTCAGGGTTCCAGGACGGCCTTGACGAAGCCGTCGCCGGCGTGGTGGTAGCCGACGACGCACAGCGTCCCGAACGGCCGGACCAGCGCGGACGCGGTCCGCAGGCCGGGGGTCACGCCGGTCGCCTCGAGGACGACGCCGGCGCGCTGGTCGCGGGCGCGCTCCCCCGTTCGGCCATTTCCGGCCAGCCATCCACCTCCGCCCCACTGGCGTCGGATGGCCTCCGTAGTGCCATGGACCTCTTTCTAGCCAGGGGTAACTATCTCGCCGGACTCGTGTTTTCTTCCGCTGAAATGTCGTAGCCACCCGATATTATCGAACTCAGAATCTAGAGATTTCCCTTCGCGAGAAGAGAACTGCCAGAGCAGCTATGGCACCCCGCACCCGACAGCCTCTGTCAGCCCGGAAGGGAGGTGACCCGGCATGGGTTCTGCCCCCATCGTGTCCAGCGCGAGCGAGGCGCTGGACATGGTTCACGCCGGGCTGGCCTTCCTGGCCTCCGCGGACGCGACCGCGATGGGCGCGGCGGAGCGGGCGCGGTGCCTGCGGGAACTGGAGCAGGCTGATGCGGTGGCCACCGCCGCGCGGACCGTGGTGCTGGGGGCGTTCACGGCCGGGCGGGATTACGCGGATGACGGGGATTACAGTCCGTGCTCGTGGCTGCGGTACCGGACCCGGGTGACCAAGGGCACCGCGATGGAGCACACCGCGTGGGTCAAGCGCGGCGACGGGCACCGCTCGGTCATGACCGCGCTGGCCACCCGGGCGGTCACCAAGTCCTACGCCCGGGAGATCTGCTGGTGGACCGACAAGCTCCCGGAAGACGCCCGCCGGGCCGCAGATGAGATCCTGCTGGGGGCGGCGGCGTCCGGGCTGGACCTGGCGGACCTGGCCGGCCTGGCCGCCGAGATGTACGAGCGGTCCCGGCAGGGTAAGCCCGACACCGGCGACGGGGAGGACGGCAGTAGCGGCCCGGGGGCGGCATTCGACGACCGGTCGGTGACGCTGGCCACCACGATCGGCGGCGCCGGGGTCATCCACGGCGATCTGAGCCCGGAATGCGCCGAGTTCGTCAGGACGGTGCTGGACGCGCTGTCCGCCCCGGCGGGCGCGGATGATGACCGCACCCATGAGCAGCGGTACCACGACGGGCTGCAGGAGGCGATGAGCCGCCTGATCGCGGCCGGGCTAGTGCCGCAGCAGGGCGGGCAGCCGCTGAAGGTCTGGGCTTATATCTCACTGGCTGACCTGATGGAGCTGGACGGCAGCGGGGAACTGCTGCAGGAATGGGCCGGGCGGCTGGCGGCCCGGTGGGCCGGGCACCGGGCCGCCGCCGGTGAGGACGGCGGCCACCAGGGGCTGTGGCTGGACGGCGACGCCGCCAAGGGCATCGCGTGCGGCGCGCCGGTCACCCCGGTCGTGGTCGGGAACGTGAACCCGGCCGCCCTCGGCGGCCTGATCAAGCTGTGCGCCCAGCTCGACAAGCTCCTGAACGGCCCCGCCGGCAGCGGCCTCGGTGACGGCGAGCTCTGCGAGGACGAGCCCGGCGCGGGTGAGCCCGGTGACAGCGAGCCCGCCGCGGGCGGTGCCGCGGATGCGCCCGCGGGATCCACCCTGGCCCAGGAAGCACTGGTCCAGGCCATCCTCGGCAAGGCCGTCGAGCTGCTGTCCGGCCCGGGCGGGCTGGCGAGCTACCTGCGCCGTCACCTCGGCCTCCGGGCGGGCGGGCCCAGCCTGCCGCTGGACATCGGCTACAGCGAGACCATCCCGGCCTCGATCCGCAACGCGGTCCGGCTCCGGGACCGGCACTGCCAGTGGGCCGGCGGCTGCCACCAGCCCGCCGCCGCCTGCCAGGTCCACCACGTCAAGCACAAAGCTGACGGCGGCCAGACCAGCCTCACCGGCTGCGTCCTGCTGTGCGCCTACCACCACCAGGTGATGATCCACAGACGCGGCTGGACGCTGGTGGTGAACCCGGACGGCACCACCACGGCGTGGAACAAGAACAAGACCAAAGTGCTCCACAGCCACGGGCCGCCCGCCCGAGCCGGGTAACCGCCCCGGCCTCAGGAAGGCACGGGGAGATAAGGCACCGGATGACGCCCGCCAGGCCAACCTGGGCTGCGGCGTCATCCGGTGCTGCATGCTGTCCAGGCGCCACAGCTTTTCGATCCGGCCCGGGCGCTAGCGTGAAGGCAAGGAGGGGACCGATGCGGCGGTGGGTGGTGGTGGCGGCGGCCGCCGCTGTCCTGTGCGTCGTGGTCGCGGCCTGTACCGGGTCTAGCGTGGCTACCCTTCACGCGCGGGGCGGGGCGGCGCCGATGGGGTGGAGCAGCTGGAGTTTCCTGCGCCAGCATCCGACCGCGGCCGGGGTGGAGGCGCAGGCACGCGCGCTGAGGAGCAGCGGTCTGGCCGCCGCCGGCTACCGGTACGTCAACCTGGACGACTTCTGGATGGCGTGCGACAGCCACGGGCCCGAGGTCGACGCCTACGGCCGGTGGGTCCCGGACCGGTCGGCCTTCCCGGGCGGGATCGCGCCGGTGGCGCGGGTGGTGCACGCGCTGGAGCTGAAGTTCGGCCTGTACGTGACGCCGGGCATGCCCCAGAACGCGGTACGCCGGGACATCGCCGTGCGGGAGACATCGCTGCTGGGGACCGACCTGACGCACCTGGATCCCGGCGACCTGGCGCTGCTGAAGAACCGCGCGGTGATCGCGGCGGACCAGGACGGTGTCGCGACCCGGCCGCGTCGCGGAGTTTCACGGTACCGCTGGGGTGGCTGGGGATCAGCTGGGTGGAGCGATGAGTCTGAGGGGAGGGAGCGGTCCTAAGGCGTGAAGCCAGCGGGACAGCGACGAGGGGAAGTGCGATGGGGCGGATCGTGGTGTCGGAGTTCGTGACGCTCGACGGGGTGATCGAGGACCCGGGGGGTTCGGAGAAGTCGCCGTACGGCGGCTGGGCGTTCAAGTTCGACCGGGGCGAGGATGGCGACGCGTTCAAGTTCGAGGAGCTGATGAGCGCGGACGCGCTGCTCCTCGGGCGCCACACCTACGAGGGCTTCGCGGCGGCATGGCCAGCGATGGACTCCGACCCGTTCGGCCAGCGGATGAACGGGATGCCGAAGTACGTGGTCTCCTCGACGCTGACGGACGCGACCTGGAACAACAGCACGATCCTGCGGGGCAACCCGGTCCAGGAGGTGACGCGGCTCAAGGAGCGCGCCGGCGAGATCCTCGTCGCCGGCAGCGGGCGGCTGGTCGGCACGCTGCACGAGGCCGGCCTGGTCGACGAGTACCGGCTGATGGTGTTCCCGACCGTGGTCGGCGGCGGCAAGTGCCTGTTCGAGGGGGTGGCGATGCCGATCAGCCTGCGCCTGGCCGAGGCCAGGACCGCGGCGGACACGCTGCTGCTGCGATACGTCCAGCCCTGAGGTGAGGGCACGGCAGCGGAGAGGACCCCCGACATCGCCTCTCCGATGCCGTGCTCCCCCCCGAATGAGCGGTCTGGGCAGGTCTGACCACACCTCTCACCAGAACAGAGGCAGACATCCCCGCCCTGATACACATCCACCTAAGCAATCTGGAGTTGAATCGGGGGATGGATCACGTGCTGCCGCCGGAGAAAGACACCGACCTGCCGGCGTTCTGCCGGGCGCTGGGCGTGCCCGGCCTGGCCGACGTCCACACCCACTTCCTGCCGCCGCGGATGCTGCGCAAGGTGTGGGAATACTTCGACGCGGCCGGGCCGCTGATCGGCACGAGCTGGCCGATCCGCTACAAATGGACCGACGCCGAACGGGTGGCGCACCTGCGGTCCATGCAGGTGCACCTGTTCAGCGCGCTGGCGTACGCCCACCGGCCGGACATGGCGGCGGACCTGAACGCGTGGACGCTGGCGTTCGGCCAGGCCACCCCGGGGTGCCTGCCGTCGGCCACGTTCTATCCCGAGCCGGGGGCGGCGCATTACGTGCGCGCGGCGCTGGACGCGGGGGCCCGCGTGTTCAAGGTGCACCTGCAGGTGGGCGGGTTCACGCCGGCCGACCCCCTCCTCGACGACGTGTGGGGGCTGCTGAGCGAGGCGAAGGTGCCAGTGGTCGTTCATGCGGGCCATGCTCCGGTGGGGACCGACCACACCGGCCCCGCGCCGTTTGGTGCCTTGATGGCGCGGTACCCGGACCTGACGGCTATCGTGGCCCACCTGGGCGCGCCCGACTACGGCGAGTTCCTGCGGCTAGCCGGGGAGTACGAGCGGGTGAGGCTGGACACCACGATGGTCTTCACCGGCTTCTTCGACCGGCTGGCCCCGTTCCCGGACGTGCTCAAGCCGCGGATACGTGAGCTGGGGATGGCCGGGAAGATCCTGCTGGGCAGCGACTTCCCGAACATCCCCTACCCGTACGCGCTGCAGATCGCCGGGCTAGTCCGGCTCGGCCTGGGCGAGGACTGGCTGCGCGCGGTGTGCTGGGACAACCCGGTGGGACTGTTCGGGCTACCCGAGACGGCCGGCGTCGGTTAGCAGCTGAGTCACCCGGTCGCGGGGCAGCGCCGGGGTGCGGTGCCCGTCGCGGCCGGTCATGTCCTCGTTGGCGACCAGCGCGTTGACCACGGCCTCCTCGGTCGCCTGCACGACCGCCTCGTAGTACGGGTCCATGATCTCCCACGGCACGAAGTCCAGCCGGGACAGCTTTTTCTGGTCCTGCGGCTTGAACGCGCCGGGGTTGGCGGTGGAGAAGGCCAGGAACAGGTCGCCGGAGAAGTGCGAGCCGCTGGTGCCGGTCCGGGCCAGCCCGCTGGTGACCCGCCGGGCCAGCGCCTGGCACTGGTGCGGGAACAGGGGCGCGTCGGTCGCCACCAGGGCGATGACCGACCCGGCGCCCGGCGCGGCCAGCCGGAAATCCGCCATCGGGTCGTCGTCCGCCAGGGCCTCGCCGAGCGGCACCCCGGCGATCACGAGCTCGCGGCGGGCACCGAAATTGGCCTGCACGAACACCCCCACGGCATGGCCGTCGACCATCCGGGAGGCGGTGCCGGAGCCGGCTTTGAAGTGGTAGCAGTTCATCCCGGTGCCGCCGCCGACCGAGCCCTCCTCGACCGGTCCGGGCCGGGCCGCCTCGATCGCGGCCACCACGTGCGCCTCGGTGACGTGCGCGCCGTTGATGTCGTTGAGCCAGCCGTCCCAGGTCTCGGCGGCCACCGGGAGCAGCCACTCCTCCGCCACCACCGGATGGTGCCGGACGGTCCAGGCGATGATCCCGGCGTGCGCGATGCCGACCGCGTGGGTGTTGGTGATCGCCACCGGGCCGTCGAACGTGCCGGACTCGTTGATCCAGGAGACCCCGGTCATCTCGCCGTTGCCGTTCTGGGAGTGGAAGCCGGCCGCCACCGGGTCGCCGGTCCCGGCCGGGCCGCGAGGGTGGATGGCGGTGACGCCGGTGCGGACGTTGTCGCCCTCGATCAGCGTGACGTAGCCGACCTCGACCCCGGGCACGTCGGTGATGGCGTTCAGCGGGCCGGGCTGGCCGCCGAACGGGATCCCGAGCGCGCGGGCCCGGGGTTTTCCGCCCGGTGTGACCTGGTACGGGTCATGAGTGCTCACGGTGACTAGCGTAACGATCAGTGGCGCGCCGTTGCTGATGTAACGCTCCGGAGCCGCCGGTCCGGCATGATGGCGGGGTGGACCGCAGACAGCGGGTAAACGCGGTACTCGAGCGCACTATCGGGTATCAGCTAACCCGCCCGCTGGCGGACCGGGCCTGGCGGATTCCGCCACCAAAAATGCTCAACTCGGCGCTAGTGCGCGCGACCGGGTATCACCTGTCCCGTCCCGTGGCGGACCGGACCTGGAGGCTGCCGCCGGGGGGTGGCGGGCGGCTGCTGACCGCGCCGGTGTTCGTCTTCTCCGCGCCCCGGTCGGGATCGACGCTGCTCCGGGCCATCCTCGGCAGCCATACAGAGCTGTACGCGCCACCCGAGCTGCCGCTGAAGCACCTGGGCGTGCGGGCGGACACCAAGTGGATCGAGACCTCGCTGGACGGGCTCGAGCTGACCATCGAGGACCTGGAGCACATGCTGTGGGACCGGGTCCTGGCCGACGTGCAGCAGCGCAGCGGCAAGCCCCGCATCGTGGTCAAGACGCCCAGCAACGTGCTGGTATGGGAACGGATCGCGGCGTGCTGGCCGGACGCCAAGCACGTCTTCCTGCTCCGCCACCCGGCGGCCGCGGTGGCCTCGTTGCACTCCTCGTTCGACCCCGCGTGGCGTCCCGAGGAGGGCGGTCAGCTGGACGACTCCGTGGCGCGGGGACTCCGGTACATGACGGCGGTCGAGCAGGCCCGCGAGGCGCTGCCCGGGTTCACCATCCGGTACGAGGAGCTGACCGCCGCGCCGGAAACCGGCGTCCGCGGCCTGTGCGACTTTATCGGCGTGCCGTTCCAGCCGGGCATGCTCGAATACGGGCGCTTCGACCACGCCGGGTTCACGCCGGGGCTGGGCGACAGCTCGCTGAACATCCGTTCGGGCCGTATCCAGCCGCCGACGCCGATCCCGGACCAGGTACCCGCCGAGCTGGCCGGGATCTGCGCGTCGTGGGGTTATTAGGTTCTCTTAGGACTGCACTGTGTTGACGAGCTCGCCGATCGCGGTGATCTCGATGCTGACCTTGTCCCCGGGCTTGAGCCACACCGGCGGCTTCATGCCCAGGGCGACGCCGGACGGCGTGCCGGTAGCGATGATGTCGCCTGGCTCCAGCGTGATCCCGTTGGAGATGTAGGCGATGAGCTCCGGCACGCCGGTGATCATCTGCGCGCAGCTGGCGTCCTGGCGCACGTCGCCGTTGACCAGCGTGCGCAGCCGCATCTCGGCCACCGGGGGCGCCGCGGCCGCGTCCAGCACGACCGGGCCGAGCGGGGCGAACGTGTCGAGCGCCTTGCCCCGGATCCACTGCGGCTCGGAGCCCTGCAGGTCACGCGCGGAGACGTCGTTGATGATGGTGTAGCCGCCGACGTAGTCCAGCGCGTCCTCGACCGTGACGTTACGGGCGGTACGGCCGATCACGACGGCGAGCTCGCCCTCGTAGTCGAGCTGGCTGGTGATGCTGGGGTGCTTCACCGGGTCCCCGTGGCCGACCAGGCAGGACGGGAACTTGGCGAACAGCACGATCCGGTCCGGGGCCACGCCGCGGCTCTCGGCGATGTGGTCGGCGTAGTTGAGGCCGACGCAGACGATCTTGCCGGGGCGGAGCACCGGCGGGGCGTACCGGGCGTCCTCCGGGCTCACGCTGGCGCTCGCGCGGTCAGCCAGCTCGCGCAGGGCGGCGACCGCGTCCTCGCCTTGGGCGTACAGGTCGCCCACGTCGCGCAGGCCGGTCAGTTCGGGGCGCCCGAGCTCGTCGACGGGCGCGAACCCGCCGTCCACGGCGAGGTGCAGGCGGGGCTCGGTCTCGTCACCCCGGTACAGTGCGGCCAGTCTCACAGCGGGTCTCCTCCTGGAGTTTCTGGAATGAATATTTCGTTCAGCGGAATCTATGCTGGATTATAACGCGCAGGTCAGTGGGCATAACGGGTGGGGCGGCCTACCAGGAGGCCATGTTGCCGAGGCCGCCCAGCCGGTCGGAGATGCGGCTCGCGGCCGCGATGACCAGGCGGCCCAGGCGTTCCTCCTCGGCCGGGTCGAGCTCGGGGCGGTAGGCGGAGACGCTCACCGCGGCGGGCCGGGTCTGCCGGACGCCGAGGACCGGGGCCGCCACGCACCACACCCCGAGGTTGAGCTCCTGCCGGTCGACGGCGTAGCCGAGGCGCTGGATCTCGGCCAGTTCGGCGGTGAGGGCCTCGAAGGTGGTGATGGTGTAGGCGGTCCGACTCGGGTACGGCCCCGGCCCGACGATGGCCCGCACGTCACGGAACTCCCGCGCCAGCATCGCCTTGCCCATGGCGGTGCAGGTGGCGGGCGCGCGGCTGCCCGGCATCAGGTTCACCGCCAGCAGTTCCTCGGTTTTGACCTGGGCCAGGTACAGGACGTCGCCCGTCGACCAGCACGCTCACGTTGGCGGCCAGCCCGGCCTGCTGGGCCAGCCGCTCCACCTCGACGGCGGCCAGGTCGCGCAGCGTGGTCCGGCTGGCCACCCGGCTGCCCAGCTCGAACAGCTTCAGGGTGAGCCGGTACTCCTTGGACTCGGCCAGCTGCTCGACGTACCCGGCGCGCTCCAGCGCCCGCAGCATCCGGTAGACGGTGGGCGCCGGCACCCCGACGTGGCGGGCCAGCCGGGTCACCCCGACGCGGTCGAAGCCGGCCAGCTGCTCGATCAGGTGAAGCAGGTCGCCGGTGGTGGAGCGGGCTCGGGCTTCTTCGGTCATCGGGTCGCGGCCGCCGGGCTCAGTCGCCGGGCTTGTCGGCGTTGCCTGAGCCGGGAGCCGGGACCGCCACCGCGGCCAGCAGGCCGCCGTCGACGCGCAGCTCGGTGCCGGTCACGAAGCCGGACAGCGGGCTGGCCAGGAACAAGATCGCGTCCGCGACCTCGGCGGGCGTGCCCACCCGGCCCAGCGGGTGGTTCGCGCCCCACTGCGCGATCACCGTATCCTCGTCGCCCGCCTCCCGGGCCGAGCGGCGCAGCATGGGCGTGTCGACCGAGCCGGGGCTCACCGAGTTGACCCGGATGCCGTCGGGCGCGTGGTCGACGGCCATGGCCCGGGTCATGGCGACGATCGCCCCCTTGCTCGCGGTATACGCCACCACGTTGCGCTGGCTGGCGGTGGCCTGCGCCGAGGCCACGTTGACGATGGCGCCACCGCCGTTGCGGCGCATCAGCGGCACCACGTGCTTGACGCTCAGGAACATGGCGCGCACGTTGACATCGAGCACCTCGTCCCATACCGCCACCGGGGTGGTCTCGGCCGTGCCGTAGCGCTGGACGCCGGCCGAGTTGACCAGGACGGACACCCGCCCGTAGCGGGCCGCTATCTCGGCGAAGAGGCCCTCGACCTGTTCGGGGCGGGCCACGTCGAGCACGGTCCCGTGGACCTCGTGCCCGTCGGCGCGGAGCTGCCCGACGGCGGCCGTCACGCTCGCCTCGTCGATGGCGGCCAGCTCGACGGCCGACCCGTGCCGGGCCAGGCACCGCGCCGCGGCCAGGCCGATGCCGGTGCTGCCGCCCATCACGACCGACACCGCGCCTGCGAGCAGCGGCCCGTCCGGCCACGCGGAAGCGTCCATATGCGTTCCCTACCGTTCGTTACCGCTTTTGGTCGTACCTTTGCGGCAGTGTCTCACGACGGTGCCGCTGGCGGGGCCTTTGATGATCTCTTGACTGCGCCTTACACGGAGCCTGTGACAGGGCCTTTGGCTAGGCCTTTGACAGGGCCGTGACCAGCTGGCTCGCCTGCCGGTGGTTCCTAGATGATCATGCATTCTGCTGACCGAAAGATCAATTTCGCCGAACGGAGCGGGTACCCGGGGTCGCGACCGGCGGCGACGGACTGTACCTGGGCCGGGGTGCCGCCGCGCGGGACGTGCCGCGCCAGCCAGAACAGCGCGGTGTAGCTCATCGTCGTACCGAACAGCGAAACCACCTGCGCGGCGAGGTACCACCGGTATCTCGCGCTCGCTACACCGTTGGCTGGGCCGCCGGTTGTGCCGTCAGGTGTGCCGTCGGCGGCCAGGTAACACTGGCACCGCCAGCACCGCGATCTGGGCGCCGCGGGTCAGCCGTGACGTCATGAAACCGGGCTTTCAGCGCGTCCGGACGCACTCGAAGCCCGGTTCCATTACGTCCGCCGCCCAGCTGACGCTCATGATCAACTTAAGCCAAGCCGCATGGGGCGCGCGGGGGGACGATGGAACATCGACCCGGTTCAGGTCACGTCGGTCACGTCGGTCCCGTCGTCTTCGGGGTCGTTGGGGTCGTCGAGCGCGGACTGCGGGCCATCTCCGGGCTCGTCGCCACCTTCGGGCTCGTCGCCACCTTCGGGCTCGTCGCCACCTTCGGGCTCGTCGCCACCTTCGGGCTCGTCGCCATCCTCGGGCTCGTCGCCATCCTCGGGCTCGTCGCCATCCTCGGGTCCGTCGCCATCCTCGGGTCCGTCGCCATCCTCGGGTCCGTCGTCGGCCTCGGACTCGGCTTCGGCCTCGGACTCGGCTTCGGCCTCGAGCTCGGCTTCGGCCTCGAGCTTGGCTTCGAGTTCGGTGTTGGCCTCGAATTCGTCCTGGAAGATCTCGTCCTCGAGGTCGTCGAACGTGATGCCGTCGAGCTCGTCGAGGCGCTCGGCCGCGTCGGTCGTGCCGTCGGTGTCAGTCTCGGCGGCGCGAGCGAACGCGTCGCGGGCTTCCTCCGTCCGGTCAGCCGCCAGCAGCGCGTCTCCGTAGGCGTAGAAGAGCCGGGCGGACCAGGGCCGCACCCGGCCGCTAGTGAGTTCGGGCACCTGCAGGACCAGGACGGCAGCCTCGGCCAGGCCCTGATCACGGCGGATGCCAGACTCGACGATCCGCAGCTCGATCTGCGTAGCCCGGCTGAGGTCGTCGACGTGCGCCTCCCGGACCAGGGCCAGGGCCCGGTCCAGCCGGCCAAGGGCCCGCTCGCAGTCGGCCATGATGGGCAGATACTCATCGTGGCCGGTCAACCGCCGCGCCGCCCGGAGCTCCGACAGGGCCTCGGCCCAGCGGCCCGTCCGGTAGGCGGCGATGCCGCCGGCTTCCCGGACGACGCCTACTCGCGCGGCCAGTCGCTTAGCAGCCTGTGCGAAGCCGTATCCCTCTTCCGGGTCGTCCGCCAGCCCAGCGGCAACCAGGTAACGCGCCACGAGGTCGGCGAGGTCGTTGGGCAGGCTGTTCAGCTGATCCCGGGCTTCGGTGTCGAGCTGGTCGGCGCTGATCGACTCGGGAACCCGCGGCCCGGGCTCACGTGGCGGCCGGGCCGGGGTCTCGTCACGGTCGGTCCAGGTACGCCTGCTACCCGGAGCGCTGTCACGGCCCCGGTCACCGCTCCAGCCGCCTGACCGGCTGGGGCCACCGGGGCCGCTGGGGCCGCGGTCTGGCCGCGAGGCCTGGTCCCGGCCGCCGTCCCGTGAGTACGATCCGGTGCGCCGCGGGGGTCCCCCGGTGCCCGGCCGCGGACCACGGTCCCGGGCTGGCCCTCGGTCCCGGGCTGGCCCTCGGTCCCGGTATTCCTCCCGGCGACCGGAGTCGCGCCGGTCACCGGAGTCGCGGTGATCACTGGAATCGCGCGAATCGCGACGGTCGCCGGACGGGCGGCGGTCACCGGAAGGCCGACGGTCACCCGGGTCACGACGGTCACCGGAAGGCCAACGGTCGCTCGAGTCACGCCGATCACCAGGCGGTCGGCGGTCACTCGAGTCACGACGGCCACTGGATGGCCGACGGTCACCCGAGTCGCGGCGGTCACCGTATTCGCGGCGGTCATCTGACGGCCGCCGGTCATTCGAATCGCGACGGTCACTGAAGTCGCGGCGCTCGCTGGATCCGCGCCGGTCACCCGCATCGCGCCGTTCGCTGGAATCGCGAGAGTCAGCGGTTTCGCTGCGGCTGCCGAAGTCGCGCCGACCGCGGAAGTCGTCCCGGCGACCGGATCCTGCCCGGCTCGCGGGGCCGCCCTCACGAGGCCGGTAGGAGCCGTCGCCCCGGTCCCGGGTGGGACTGGAGTCCGACTGGTAACCACCGCCAGGACGCCGCGCACCGCCGGACTGGCTTGGACGGCCGCCACGGTAGCCCGATCCCGCGGCGTCATCGCGCGGGGCTGCTCCCCGGTCGCGGGTCCAGTTGTCACCGTCCGCCCCGCGTGGGCTGCTTCCGGGACGGCTGGCGGCGGGCCGGCCACCGCGACGGAAGTCGCCACTAGAGGCGGGACGTCCGGATGAGGCGGGACGGCTCGGGCGGAAAGGCCGGGCGGTGCTGCGCGTGTCGTCGCCTGCGCCCGTGCGGTCCTCGGAACGGCCCGAAGTGCCGGGACGCCCTTGAGCGCCCGGGCGGCTGCCGCGGTAACCACTGCTCGGACGGTCTGTCCTGGTCCCGCCAGCGCGGGGGGCACTAGAACGGTGAGGACCATCACCGGTGCGTGCGGCCGGGCCACGGCGGTCACCGGTTCCGGATGGGCGGCTGTCCCGGCGATCGCCGCCGGTTCCGTGATCGCCACTGTTCCGGCGGTCACTGTTCCGGCGGTCACTGTCACGGCGATCGTCATCACGGCGATCGTTATCACGGCGGTCTTTATCACGGTGGTCGCTGTCGTTCCAGCGGTTGCCAGAGGTACGGCTGTCCCGATACGAGTCTGCGCGAGCTCCGCCCCGGCGGGGGCCGTCCTGGCCTGGCCGTCCGGCCTGGCCTGCTCGTCCCGCGTAACCCGATCGCCCGGAGCCGCGGCTGGCGCCGCCTGACGCTCCGGTAGAGGGACGACCACCGGTCCTGGGCTTCGCCCCGCGCGGTGCGCTACCGCGCGACGCGTTCCGGTTGCCTCCGCCTTGGTTGCCGGACGTTTCCGGTCCCTCAGACACGCTTACCAGCCTCCAGCCTCAGTACTTCTTTTGGACATGCGAAGAGGGCCGCTCGACCGTTGTCCGGGAGCGACCCTCTTCGATGCATGTCCGGCGGTGTCCTACTCTCCCACGCGGTCCCCCGCGCAGTACCATCGGCGCTGAAGGGCTTAACTTCCGGGTTCGGAATGGGACCGGGTGTTTCCCCTTCGCTATAACCGCCGAAACTCTATTGAGATGTGAACCGACCGCACCCCGGGAACCGCACAGTGGACGCGAAACAAGAACATGATGTAGAAGCCAAGCCACTCGGCCTATTAGTACCGGTCAGCTGCACACGTTACCGTGCTTCCACCTCCGGCCTATCAACCCAGTCGTCTGGCTGGGGGCCTTACCTGGTTAACCCAGAGAGAGACCTCATCTTGAGGCGAGCTTCCCGCTTAGATGCTTTCAGCGGTTATCCCTTCCGAACGTAGCCAACCAGCCGTGCTCTTGGCAGAACAACTGGCACACCAGAGGTTCGTCCGTCCCGGTCCTCTCGTACTAGGGACAGCCCCTCTCAAGTCTCTTACGCGCGCAGCGGATAGGGACCGAACTGTCTCACGACGTTCTAAACCCAGCTCGCGTACCGCTTTAATGGGCGAACAGCCCAACCCTTGGGACCTGCTCCAGCCCCAGGATGCGACGAGCCGACATCGAGGTGCCAAACCATCCCGTCGATATGGACTCTTGGGGAAGATCAGCCTGTTATCCCCGGGGTACCTTTTAGCCGTTAAGCGACGGCGCTTCCACATGCCACCGCCGGATCACTAGTCCCAGCTTTCGCTCCTGCTCGACATGTCTGTCTCACAGTCAAGCACCCTTGTGCACTTGCACTCGACACCTGGTTGCCGACCAGGCTGAGGGTACCTTTGGGCGCCTCCGTTACCTTTTGGGAGGCAACCGCCCCAGTTAAACTACCCACCAGACACTGTCCCTGATCCGGATCACGGACCTAGGTTAGACATCCAGAACGACCAGAGTGGTATTTCACCGATGACTCCACCAGCACTAGCGTGCCCGCTTCACAGTCTCCCACCTATCCTACACAAGACGTCCCAAACACCAATGTCAAGCTGCAGTGAAGGTCCCGGGGTCTTTCCGTCCTGCTGCGCGTAACGAGCATCTTTACTCGTAGTGCAATTTCGCCGGGTCCATGGTTGAGACAGTGGAGAAGTCGTTACGCCATTCGTGCAGGTCGGAACTTACCCGACAAGGAATTTCGCTACCTTAGGATGGTTATAGTTACCACCGCCGTTTACCGGCGCTTAAGTTCTGAGCTTCGCGGCCGAAGCCGCTAACCCGTCCCCTTAACGTTCCGGCACCGGGCAGGCGTCAGACCGTATACGTCGTCTTGCGACTTAGCACGGTCCTGTGTTTTTAGTAAACAGTCGCTTCTCCCTGGTATGTGCCACCGCCCCCAGCTCGGGAAGTAAATTCCGTCACCAGGCACGGTTCCCCTTCTCCCAAAGTTACGGGGACAATTTGCCTAGTTCCTTAACCATGGTTCACCCGATCGCCTTGGTATTCTCTACCTGACCACCTGCGTCGGTTTAGGGTACGGGCCGCTCGGGTACTCGCTGCGAGGTTTTTCTCGGCAGCATGGGATCACTCACTTCGCCGTAACCGGCTCGGCATCAGGTCTCAGGCACATGATGCACGGATTTGCCTGTGCACCGCCCTACGCCTTTACCCCGGGACTACCATCGCCCGGTAGAGCTACCCTCCTGCGTCACCCCTTCAGCTTGCCTACTACCAGTCTGGTCCGCACGATCAGCCCGGCCGCCCCGAAAGGCAGCCCGGCATCAGGTGCTCAGCATCGCCGGATTCAGCATTGGCGTACCCGCGCGGGTACGGGAATATCAACCCGTTGTCCATCGACTACGCCTGTCGGCCTCGCCTTAGGTCCCGACTCACCCTGGGCGGATTAGCCTGCCCCAGGAACCCTTGGTCATTCGGCGGAGGGGTTTCTCACCCCTCTTTCGCTACTCATGCCTGCATTCTCACTCGTGTAGCATCCACAGCTGGATCACTCCGCTGCTTCCCATGCCACACGACGCTCCCCTACCCATCCACGCACCTGGACCCAGAAGGATCCGGCAGCCACTCCTCAGGCGGCCGCGACCGAAATCACGACGACCAGTCCGAGCCATCTGCCCTCACCGTAAAGGGCCTGGATAACGCATGAATGCCACAGCTTCGGCGGTGTGCTTGAGCCCCGTTACATTGTCGGCGCGGAATCACTTGACCAGTGAGCTATTACGCACTCTTTCAAGGGTGGCTGCTTCTAAGCCAACCTCCTGGTTGTCTTCGCAACTCCACATCCTTTCCCACTTAGCACACGCTTAGGGGCCTTAGCTGGTGATCTGGGTTGTTTCCCTCTCGACTACGAACCTTATCGCCCGCAGTCTCACTGCCGCGCTCTCACTTGCCGGCATTCGGAGTTTGGCTGATTTCAGTAAGCTTGTCGGCCCCCTAGACCAACCAGTAGCTCTACCTCCGGCAAGAAACACGCGACGCTGCACCTAAATGCATTTCGGGGAGAACCAGCTATCACGGAGTTTGATTGGCCTTTCACCCCTACCCACAGCTCATCCCCCAGGTTTTCAACCCTGGTGGGTTCGGTCCTCCACGCGGTCTTACCCGCGCTTCAACCTGGCCATGGGTAGATCACTCCGCTTCGGGTCTACGACATGCGACTAGAACGCCCTATTCAGACTCGCTTTCGCTACGGCTGCCCCTCACGGGTTAACCTCGCCACATATCGTAACTCGCAGGCTCATTCTTCAAAAGGCACGCGGTCACTTCACTCCGCCACGAGGACGGAACGCTCCCACGGCTTGTAGGCACACGGTTTCAGGTACTATTTCACGACCCCTCACCGGGGTACTTTTCACCTTTCCCTCACGGTACTGGTTCACTATCGGTCACCAGGGAGTATTTAGGCTTAGGGGGTGGTCCCCCCGGATTCACACGGAATTTCACGGGCTCCGTGCTACTTGGGATAACGCCAAGGAGTCCCCTGGATTTCGCATACGGGGGTATCACCCGCTATGCCAGCGCTTTCCAACGCTTTCTGCTACCCAGACGATTTGTAACTCCCCGCCGGGACGGCAGTCCCGGCCAGGCGGTCCCTCAACCCCGCACGCGCAACGCCTGCCGGCTATCACACGCATGCGGTTTGGCCTCTTCCCCTTTCGCTCACCACTACTCAGGGAATCGCGGTTGCTTTCTCTTCCTGCGGGTACTGAGATGTTTCACTTCCCCGCGTTACCTCCACCTGCCCTATGTGTTCAGGCAGGGGTGACGGGCAATTACGCCCGCCAGGTTTCCCTATTCGGAAATCCTCGGATCACAGTCTGGTTGCCGACTCCCCGAGGCTTATCGCAGGCTCCAACGTCCTTCATCGGCTCCTGGTGCCAAGGCATCCACCGTGCGCCCTTATCAACTTGGCGACTACAATTGATGCTCGCGTCCACTGTGCAGTTCTCAAGATACGGGCGGCCCCGCGACAAAACCCGCCGCATCCACGGCGGGCCATCACGGACCACGAGAAAACAACGACCGGAGCCCGTTCCCTCAGGACCCAACAGCGTGCCAGGCCAGCCCCCCGCCGCGGCCGCCGTCCCGTCCCCCGAGGAGGACGTACTAGGCGGCTTCCGCCGGCGGGCTGACCCGATAACCAGTGCTCCACCGAGCTGCCACCCCGGGACATCCGCCCGGGACATGGCTCTGGGCACCACCTCCGGAGAGGGGATGCCAGGTGCTCCTTAGAAAGGAGGTGATCCAGCCGCACCTTCCGGTACGGCTACCTTGTTACGACTTCGTCCCAATCGCCGATCCCACCTTCGACGGCTCCCTCCCTGACGGGTTAGGCCACCGGCTTCGGGTGTTACCGACTTTCGTGACGTGACGGGCGGTGTGTACAAGGCCCGGGAACGTATTCACCGCGACGTTGCTGATTCGCGATTACTAGCGACTCCGACTTCATGGGGTCGAGTTGCAGACCCCAATCCGAACTGAGACCAGCTTTTTGGGATTCGCTCCACCTTGCGGTCTCGCAACCCTTTGTACTGGCCATTGTAGCATGTTTGCAGCCCAAGACATAAGGGGCATGAGGACTTGACGTCATCCCCACCTTCCTCCGAGTTGACCCCGGCAGTCTCCTATGAGTCCCCGGCATTACCCGCTGGCAACATAGGACGAGGGTTGCGCTCGTTGCGGGACTTAACCCAACATCTCACGACACGAGCTGACGACAGCCATGCACCACCTGTGCAGGACCCTTACGGACACCATATCTCTACGGCTTTTCCCTGCATGTCAAACCTTGGTAAGGTTCTTCGCGTTGCGTCGAATTAAGCAACATGCTCCGCCGCTTGTGCGGGCCCCCGTCAATTCCTTTGAGTTTTAGCCTTGCGGCCGTACTCCCCAGGCGGGGCGCTTAATGCGTTAGCTGCGGCACGGAATCCGTGGAAGGATCCCACACCTAGCGCCCAACGTTTACGGCGTGGACTACCAGGGTATCTAATCCTGTTCGCTCCCCACGCTTTCGCTCCTCAGCGTCAGGTAAGGCCCAGAGAACCGCCTTCGCCACCGGTGTTCCTCCCGATATCTGCGCATTTCACCGCTACACCGGGAATTCCATTCTCCCCTACCTACCTCTAGTCTGCCCGTATCCACTGCAGGCTCGGGGTTAAGCCCCGAGATTTCACAGCGGACGCAACAGACCGCCTACGAGCTCTTTACGCCCAATAATTCCGGACAACGCTTGCGCCCTACGTGTTACCGCGGCTGCTGGCACGTAGTTAGCCGGCGCTTCTTCTGCAGGTACCGTCACTCGCGCTTCGTCCCTGCTGAAAGGGGTTTACAACCCGAAGGCCTTCATCCCCCACGCGGCGTCGCTGCGTCAGGCTTCCGCCCATTGCGCAATATTCCCCACTGCTGCCTCCCGTAGGAGTCTGGGCCGTGTCTCAGTCCCAGTGTGGCCGGTCGCCCTCTCAGGCCGGCTACCCGTCGTCGCCTTGGTAGGCCGTTACCCCACCAACAAGCTGATAGGCCGCGAGCTCATCCCTGACCGAAAAACTTTCCACCACAAAAGATGTCTAAAATGGTCATATCCGGTATTAATCCCGGTTTCCCGGAGCTATCCCAGAGTCAAGGGCAGATTACTCACGTGTTACTCACCCGTTCGCCGCTCGAGTACCCCGAAGGGCCTTTCCGCTCGACTTGCATGTGTTAAGCACGCCGCCAGCGTTCGTCCTGAGCCAGGATCAAACTCTCCGTTGATGTTTATAAACAAACCGCAGCTCACGCCGCAGGTTGTTAACATAGAGAGCTTCCTAAAAATAGGAAGCGATCATGGCCATCGTTATGCGAGACCAGTCCGCGGAAACCCGCGAACCAACCCCGCTGACGAGGTTTGTGCTACTTAATGCACTGGCTTTTAGCACGCTGTTGAGTTCTCAAGAAACGGGCGCGCACCATCACGAACACTCTCGTTTTCGCTTTGGGGCAACCATTCAAACTTACCGGGTTCAGTACCTCTTGTCAAGGGAAGTTCCGAAGAACTTTCCGGCCCGAGGACCTCGCCCACCTCCAGGGGATCTCGACCCGCCGACTCCCGAACACGCAAGAGCCAGAGTCTCGAAGACTTCCTAGTGGCTGCCGGGGGCTTCGCTCGCTTTCGCGGCCGTTCCGGCCCGACAGGAAGAACTCTAAGGGTGCACGGCACCTTCGTCAAATCAAACTTGACTACAACTCGTCACCGCAGGTCAAACGCGGTGTAGCAGAGTGGATGTGCCCACTCACCCACCTCGCCGGTTCGGCGGGGCGGCGGAAACGCCATCTCGGTCGAGCCCTGTCACCGCCACACCTTCCCCGGCCCCAACCGAGCCAAACACGATAAGCCCGCTGGTTATCGCGGCGCAGAGGTACGAACAGTCACAGAAATCGACTAATCGGACACAACGCGCCGAGCCTGCGGCTGAGCAAAACGAGGCGAGGCAGCGGCTCGCTTTCGCAGCGGACGGGACGCGGGGCTAGCCCCGCGGCGATCCTTGGTAGGCGGACGCGAGACGCGCGGCGATTCTTAGGTCGCGACCGTACGGCCGAGGGCGCAGAACTCGTCCATGTCCTGGACGCTGTCCCCTGGGTCCGGGCGCCAGCGCGGGCATGGCACCAAGCCTGGCTCGACCAGTTCCAGGCCCGCGAGGAAGGCAGCTATCCGCTCCGGGCTACGCAGGGTGTAGGGCGTCACGGCTACCTGGTTCCACTGCCGCACCGCCTCGACGACCCGCTCGCCGCTGACCTCGCTGGTCGAGTGGGTGATGGCCAGGTAGCTGCCGGGCGGCACCGCGGCCAGCAGCTTCGACACGATCCCGTTCGCCTCGCCGTCGTCGGCGATGAACGGCAGGATGCCCAGCATGGTGATGGCCACCGGCTGGGTGAAGTCCAGGGTGACGGCGGCGCCCGCGAGGATCGCGTCGACGTCGCGGGCGTCGGCTTCGATGTAGTCGGTGGCGCCCTCGGGGCTGCTGGTCAGAAGGGCCCGCGCGTGGGTCAGCACCAGCGGGTCGTTGTCGACATAGACGACCCTCGACTCCGGCGCGACCCGCTGGGCGACCTCATGGGTGTTGTTCACGGTCGGCAGCCCCGTGCCCACGTCCAGGAACTGGCGGATCCCCGCGTCAGCGGCTAGGTACCGCACGACCCGGGTGAGGAACTGGCGGGAGGCGCGGGCGATGTCGACGATCTCGGGAAGCACCGCGATCGTCTGCTCGCCGGCCAGGCGGTCGACGGGATAGTTATCCTTGCCGCCCAGCCAGTAGTTCCAGATCCGGGCCGAGTGCGGCACCGTCGTGTCGATCTTGGGCCGGCCCTCGTCGCCCGTCACCACGGACTACCTCCTGCGCGCCTGCGAGATAAATCGCCATTTCGATGTCACTGGGATCATCCCATCGCGCCGCGGCACGGAGCCGGGCAAAGGCGGATAATATAGCGCCCCGTCCGGGTCGCTAGTGATCGTCCGCCGGTACGACCTCGATGGCTCCGACCGTGCGCTTGCCGCGGCGCAGGATCAGGTAGCGCCCGTGCAGCAGGTCGGCGGCGTCAGGTACCGCGCCCACCTCGGTGATCTTGCGGTTGTTCAGGTACGCCCCGCCCCCGGTGATAGCCCGGCGCGCGCCCGAGACCGAGTCCTCGACCCCCGCCGCCGCCATCAGGTTCGCCAGCGGCGGCAGCGAGCCGGCGTCGCCCTCGAGCTTGTGCGGGCGCAGCTCGGCGACCGCCGCGGTCAGGGTGCGCTCGTCCAGCTCGGCGAGCTCCCCCTGGCCGAACAGGGCCTGGCTGGCCGCGATCGCCCGCCGGGTCTCCTGCTCGCCGTGCACCAGCGTGGTGAGCTCCTCGGCCAGCGCGCGCTGGCCCACGCGGGCGGCGGGACGCTCGGCGCTCTCCCGGGCCAGTTCCTCGATCTCCTCGCGCGTCTTGAAGCTGAACACGCGCAGCAGGTTAGGCACCTCGGCGTCGGAGACGTTCAGCCAGAACTGGTAGAACGCGTACGGCGACATCAGGTCGGGGCTGATCCAGACCGCGCCGCCCTCGGACTTGCCGTACTTGGTCCCGTCCGGCTTGGTGATCAGCGGAGTAGCCAGCGCGTGGACCGACGCGCCCTCCACCGACCTGATCAGCCCCACCCCGGCGACCAGGTTGCCCCACTGGTCGCTGCCGCCGAGCTGCAGGGTGCAGCCGTGGCGGCGGTAAAGCTCGAGGAAGTCCATGGACTGGAGCAGCTGGTAGCTGAACTCGGTGTAGCTGATGCCACCCGCCTCCAGGCGGGCCTTGACCGCCTCCCGGTCCAGCATCCGGTTGACCGAGAAGTGCTTGCCGATGTCGCGCAGGAACTCCAGCACGAGCATCGGGCCGGTCCAGTCCAGGTTGCTCACGATCAGCGCGCTGGACTCTCCCGCGTCGAAGTCGAGGAACCGGGACACTTCGGCGCGGATCCGTTCCACCCACTCGGCCACCGTGTCAGGCGAGTTGAGCACCCGCTCGGACGACTTGCCGCTGGGGTCGCCGATCAGCCCGGTGGCCCCGCCAACCAGCCCGATCGGGCGGTGCCCGGCCAGCTGGAAGCGGCGCAGGGTGGTCAGCAGCACCAGGTTCCCGATGTGCAGTCCGGCCGCGGTCGGGTCGAAGCCGCCGTATATCGTGACCCGACCGGATTTCAGCGCCAGCCTCAGCTCGTCGAGGTTGGTGCTATCAGCGATCAGGCCCCGCCAGGAGAGTTCCTCGATGATGTCGTCCACGCCTGCATAGTGCCACCTACCGGCGGTCAGGGGGTAACCAGTTTGGGCTTCCGGGGCACCGCCGGCCGGTAAACCAACACCGTCGGATCCCCTTCCCGCCAGAACCGCCAGGGGATCTCGGCCGCGCGGCTCACCCCGACCCTCGGTCCGGTGGCTATCTCGGCCGAACGGGGTGGCGTTCCCGCCCCGGTCCTGACCCGCAGCGGCGACGAGGCGGCGCAGGCGTCGGCGCCGTCCAGCGCCCGGTCGATGGCGAGCGCCTGGCAGAGCCGGGCGGGCCCGCGGGCCAGGTCCCGGGACGCGACCACGGCTGACCCCCTCGTGCGCCGGGCCCGGGCCAGGTCCTCCCCCGCCACGATCGCGCCGGCCCGCAGCAGCACCGCGGAGGCGCTCTTCTCGCCAGCCGGGCCGGCCGGGCCGAGGCAGACCAGGTTCACGCAGAAGTGCATGCCGTAGGTGAAGTACACGTAGGCGTGCCCGGGCGGGCCGAACATCACCGCGTTCCGCGGCGTCCGGCCCCGGTACGCGTGCGAGGCCGGATCGGACGCCCCGGCGTACGCCTCCACCTCGGTGAGCTCGACCGCGACCAGGCCGTCGGCCGTCTCGTGCTCGAGCACGCAGCCGAGCAGGTCCGGCGCCACCTCGACCGAGGGCCGGGCGAAGAAGTCGCGCGAAAGCAGCCGCACCTAGCCGAGGTCCTCGCCGGCCCAGGCGGCGTGCGCGTCGACCGTGGCGCGCAGCGCGGTGACCTGCTCCCGGACGCGGTCCGGGGCCGTCCCGCCGTAGCCCTGGCGGGCCGCGAGGGCGCCCTCGACCGTCAGCACCTGCCGGACGTCGGGGGTCAGGTGCTCGGAGACCTTGGCCAGGTCGGCGTCGCTGACGTCGTGCAGGTCGCAGTCGTGCACCTGGCACCACACCACGAGGTGCCCGACGACCTCGTGCGCCTCACGGAACGGGACGCCCCGCCGGACCAGGTACTCGGCCAGGTCGGTGGCGAGGGTGAAGCCGGTCGAGGCGCTCCGGCGCAGCCGGTCGGGGTTGACCCGCAGCGTCGCGATCAGGCCCGCCATGGCGGGCAGCACGAGCAGCAGGGTGTCGACCGCGTCGAAGACCGGCTCCTTGTCTTCCTGCAGGTCCCGGTTGTAGGTCAGCGGCAGGCCCTTGAGCGTGGTCAGCAGCCCGGTCAGGCCGCCGATGAGGCGCCCGGCCTTGCCGCGGGCCAGCTCGGCCACGTCCGGGTTCTTCTTCTGCGGCATGATCGAGGACCCGGTCGCGTAGGCGTCGTCGATCTCCACCCAGCCGAACTCCTGGGACGACCAGAGCACGATCTCCTCGCCCAGCCGGGAAAGGTGCACCCCGGTCAGGGCGGCGGCGAAGCAGAATTCGGCGGCGAAGTCGCGGTCGGCGACGGCGTCCATGGAGTTCGGCGCGGCCGCGTCGAAGCCGAGCTCGGCCGCGAGCGCCTCCGGGTCGACCGGGAGCGAGGAACCGGCCAGCGCGCCGGACCCGAGCGGGCTGATCGCGGCGCGCTTGTCCCAGTCCCGCAGCCGGCCGACGTCGCGGGCGAACGCCTGCACGTGCGCCAGCAGCTGGTGGCCGAACAGCACCGGCTGCGCGTGCTGCAGGTGGGTCATACCAGGGGCGGGCACGTCGCCGACGGCGACGGCCTGGTCGATCAGCGCGGTTTCCAGCTCGGACAGCCTGCTCACGATCAGCCGGACGTTGTCCCGCAGGTACAGCCGCAGGTCGGTGGCCACCTGGTCGTTGCGGCTGCGGCCGGCGCGGAGCTTGCCGCCGAGCGCGCCGAGCCGTTCGAGCAGCCCGCGCTCGAGCGCGGTGTGCACGTCCTCGTCGGCCACGGTGGGCCGGAACGACCCGTCCGCGCAGGCCCGGTCCAGGTCATCGAGGGCCTTGAGCATCGAGCCGAGCTCGTCGTCGGTCAGCAGCCCGGCCCGGTGCAGCACCCGGGCGTGCGCCCGGGAGGCGCGCAGATCATACCGCGCCAGCCGCCAGTCGAACTGGACGCTGAGCGACAGCCGGGCCAGCGCTTCGGCCGGGCCGGCTCCGAATCGCCCGCCCCACAACCGCGTCGTCCCGGCATCCGCGCCTTCACCGTGTCCCGCTGTCACAATCCCTCTTTCTATCGCACGAACGCCTCAGTTTTGTCGCACCCGCGAGGGTAGGCCGGTAATCGGCGGCGGGTGGCGCGGCGGAGGAAGTCGGCGGCCACGGCGTCACCGCCGGACGGGTCGCGCGCGATGATCAGGACGGTGTCGTCGCCGGCCACGGTGCCGAGGACGGCCGGCAGGGCCGCGTGGTCGATGACCGAGGCGAGGAACTGGGCCGCGCCGGCCGGGGTCCGCAGCACGACCAGGTTGGCGCTCGCCTCGGCCGAGGTCATCAGCTCGCCGAGGTACCGGGCCAGGCGGGCGTCGTGCGGGGTCTCGGCCTTGGCGCCGCTCGGGGGGGAGCCGGGGCCGCCGGGGTGCGAGCCCGGGCCGCCGGGCTCCTCGGGCAGTGAGTACACCAGGGCGCCGCCGGAGCGGAGCCGCACGACGCCGAGCTCGTCCAGGTCCCGGGACAGCGTCGCCTGCGTGACGTGCACGCTGGCGTACCGCTCGAGCAGGTCGGCCAGCTCTTCCTGGGAACGGACCTGCTCGCGGGACAGGATGTCGGCGATCCGGGCGTGCCGGGCCGTCTTGGTCAGCGGCGTGCTCATGCGCGCTCCAGCAACCACGTGAGGAGGCCTTTCTGGGCGTGCAGGCGGTTCTCGGCCTGTTCCCAGACCACGCTGTTCGGGCCGTCGATCACGTCGGCGCTGATCTCCTCGCCGCGGTGCGCGGGCAGGCAGTGCAGGACCAGGCAGCCCGGCTTGGCCAGCGCCAGCTTGGCGGCGTCCAGGCGGTACGGCTCCAGCACCACGCGCCGTTCGCCGGCCATGGCCTCCTGGCCCATGGAGGCCCACACGTCGGTGGCGATCACGTCGGCCTGATCGCACGCGGCCGCGGGGTCGGGGCAGATCTCCACCCCGCCGCCGGTCCGCTCGGCGATCCGGGTGGCCGCCGCGACGATCTCCGGGTCGGGGACGACGGTCCCGGGGGCGCCGATGCGCACCCGCATGCCCGCGGTCGCGCCGCCGAGCAGGTACGACTGCGACATGTTGCTCGAGCCGTCGCCGAGGAAGGCCAGCACGCGGCCGGCCAGCGAGCCGTAGTGGGTCCGGATGGTCTGCAGGTCCGCGAGGACCTGGCAGGGGTGGAACTGATCGGTGAGCGCGTTGATCACCGGCACGGACGAGACGGCGGCCAGGGCGTCGATCCGGTCCTGCTCGTAGGTCCGCCAGACGACGGCCGCGACCTGCCGGTCCAGGACCCGGGCGGCGTCCTCGATCGCCTCGCCCCGGCCGAAGTGGGTGGTCTGCGTGTCGATGATCATCGGGAAACCGCCGAGCTCGGCCACGCCGACGGTGAACGAGACCCGGGTACGCAGCGACGGCTTGTCGAAGAGCACGGCCACCGCGCGGGGCCCGGCCAGGGGCTTATGCCCGAACCGGTCCTTCTTCAGCTGGTCGGCCAGATCGAGGACGGCGGCCTGCTCGGCTGGCGTCAGGTCGTCGTCACGCAGGAAGTGCCGGGTCACGAGCTCACCTCGTCCCAGATGCCCGGGAGCGCCGCGGTGAACTCGTCCGCCTCGGCCGCGGTCAAGATCAGCGGCGGCGCCAGCCGGATCGCGTCCGGCTGGACCGCGTTGACCAGGAAGCCGGCCCGCCGGGCGGCCGCCTCGACGCCGGGGGCCAGCGGGGCGCTCAGCACGATCGCCCACCATAGCCCGGCGCCGCGCACGCCCGCGACCAGCGGGTGGCTGACCTGGCCGAGGCTCGCCGCCAGGTGCTCGCCGACCTCGGTGACGTGGGTCAGCAGCCCGTCGCGCTCGATCACGTCGAGCACGGCCAGGGCCGCGGCGCAGGCGACCGGGTTGCCGCCGAAGGTGGAGCCGTGGTCGCCCTGGGAGAAGCCGGCGCCGGCTTCTCCCAGGCCGATGCAGGCCCCGATCGGCAGCCCGCCGCCTAGTCCCTTGGCCAGGGTGAGCACATCGGGCCGGACGCCGGCCGCCTGGTGCGCGAACCACGCCCCGGTCCGGCCGATGCCGGTCTGGATCTCGTCGAGCACGAGCAGGGCGCCGGCCTGGTCGCAGGCTTCGCGCGCGGCGGCCAGGTAGCCCGCGGGGGCGGGAACGACGCCGCTCTCCCCCAGGCCGGGCTCGAGGAAGACGGCGGCCACGTCGGAGCCCGGCCGCGGCCCGCAGTGCGTCCGCGTCGCCGTAGGGAACGAACCGGACCTCGAAGCCGTACGGGCCGAACGGAGTGCGGATGGAGTCCTTGCCGGTGAGCGCGAGCGAACCCAGGGTCCGGCCGTGGAAGCTGCGCTCGGCGGCCACGATCACCGGCCGCTCCGGACCCTGGATGCGCCGCACCAGCTTGACGGCGGCCTCGTTGGCCTCGGTGCCCGAGTTGGCCAGGAAGACGCGGCCATCCTCGCCGAGCAGGCTCAGCAGGCGTTCGGCCAGTTCGATCTCGCGCTCGTGCAGGAACAGGTTGGAGGTGTGCGCCACCTGGGCCACCTGGCGGCTGACCGCCTCGACGATGGCCGGATGGGCGTGCCCGAGCGAGCTCACCGCGATCCCGGCGATCAGGTCCAGGTACTCGCGCCCATCAGCATCCCAGACCCGGCAGCCCCGGCCAAGAAGTATGGCCACCGGGGGAACGCCGTAGTTCGGCATGAAGGCGGCGGCGAACCGCTTCTGCAGGGCCTCTGTATTGGTCATTGGCTTTCTCCCGGAAGAACCATGGTGCCGATGCCGGAGTTGGTGAAGATCTCGAGCAGGATGGCGTGGCTGAGGCGGCCGTCCAGGACGTGCGCCTGCGGCACGCCGCCGCGCACGGCGGTCAGGCACGCCTCCATCTTGGGGATCATCCCGGCCGACAGGCCGGGCAGCAGGCCGGTGAGCTCGGCCGCGGTGAGCTCGCTGATCACGTCGGACGAGGACGGCCAGTCCCGGTACAGGCCCGCCACGTCGGTGAGCACCACCAGCTTGGCCGCGTCCAGCGCGACCGCGAGGGCGGCGGCCGCGGTGTCCGCGTTCACGTTGTAGATCTCGCCGTCCCGGCCGGCCGCCACGCTGGACACGACCGGGATCCGGCCGTCGGCCAGCAGCGCCTCGATCGCGCCCGGGTCGGTGGCCACGATCTCGCCGACCAGGCCGATGTCGGCCTCCTCGCCGTCCACGATGGCCAGCTTGCGGACCGCGGTGAGCGTGCCCGCGTCCTCCCCCGACAAGCCCACCGCGAACGGGCCGTGCCGGTTGATCAGGCCGACGATCTCCTTGTTGACCGTGCCGGACAGGACCATCCGGACGACGTCCATGGCCTCCGGCGTGGTGACCCGGAGCCCGGCCGTGAACGAGGACTCCACCCCGAGCCGGGCGAGCATGGCGTTGATCTGCGGGCCGCCGCCGTGCACGACGACCGGGCGCAGCCCGGCGTAGCGCAGGAACACCAGGTCCTGCGCGAACGCCAGGCGCAGGGCCTCGTCGGCCATGGCATGCCCGCCGTACTTGATCACCACCGTCTGGCCGTGGAACCGGTTCAGCCAGGGCAGCGCCTCGATCAGCGTGGCCGCCTTGGCCGAGGCGTCCTCGATACGCGAATCGGTAACGGTCATGTGGAGTACGCCGAATTCTCGTGCACGTACTCGGTGGTCAGGTCGGTGGTGAGGATGACCGCGGAGTGCGGGCCAGCCGATAGGTCCACGGTGATGGTGACATCCTTCGGCTTCAGGTCCACCTTGGAACGTTCGTCGCCGGGAGCGCCGTGGCGGCAGACCCAGATCCCGTTGATGGCCACGTTCAGCCGGTCCGGCTCGAAGACCGCGTCGGTGGTGCCGACCGCGGACAGGACCCGGCCCCAGTTGGGATCCTCGCCGCCGATGGCGCACTTGAGCAGGTTGTTCCGGGCCACGGCGCGGCCCGCGGCGACCGCGTCGGCCTCCGAGGCGGCCCCGACCACCTCGATGCTGATCATCTTGCCGGCCCCCTCGGCGTCCAGCTGGAGCTGCCGGGCCAGGTCCGCGCACACCTCGGTGAGCGTCCGGGCGAACTCGGCCTGGTCCGGGGTGACCCCGGACGCCCCGCTGGCCATCAGCAGCACGGTGTCGTTAGTGGACATGCAGCCGTCGGTGTCGAGCCGGTCGAAGGTCACGGCGGTGGCCGAGCGGAGCGCGGCGTCGAGCTGGTCCGGCGCCAGGTCGGCGTCGGTGGTGAGCACGCACAGCATGGTGGCCAGCCCGGGCGCGAGCATCCCGGCCCCCTTGGCCATGCCGCCGATGCTGTAACCGTCGACGCGCCTGAACGCGATTTTCACCACGGTGTCGGTGGTGCGGATCGCGTCGGCGGCGGCCAGGCCGCCCGCGCGGGAGGCCTCGGCCACGGCGGTGTCCACCGCGGGCAGCAGCTTGTCCATCGGCAGCCGCTCGCCGATCAGGCCGGTCGAGCAGACCGCTATCTCCCCGGCTGAGTCGTCCAGGGCGGCGGCCAGGCGCTCGGCGGTGGCGTGGGTGTCCTGAAACCCGAGCGGTCCGGTGCAGGCGTTGGCCCCGCCGGAGTTCAGCACCACCGCGCGGACCCGGCCGCCGCTGACCACCTGGCGGGTCCAGGTCACCGGCGCGGCCTGCACCCGGTTGGACGTGAACACGGCGGCGGCGGCGCGGGACGGCCCGTCGTTCAGGACCACGGCCACGTCCGGCTGGCCGGACGGTTTCAGCCCGGCCGTCACGCCGGCGGCGCGGAAACCCAGGGGGGCGGTGACGCTCAAGGGGACACTCCATGTGCGGTCAGCCCGGCCGTCTCCGGCAGTCCGAGCATGAGGTTGGCGTTCTGGATGGCTTGCCCGGCCGCGCCCTTGACCAGGTTGTCCAGGGCACAGACGACGACGGCGCGGCCGGCGTGCGGGTCGGCCGCCACCTGCAGGTGGGCGGCGTTGGAGCCGAGGGTGGCGCCGGTGGCCGGCCAGCGGCCGTCGGCCAGGACGTGCACGAAGGGCTCGCCGTCGTAGGCGGCGCGCAACGCCTCGCGCAGGTCGGCGAGCGAGGCCGACGACCGGGCGGTGCAGGTGGCCAGGATGCCGCGGGCCATCGGCGCCAGCGTCGGGGTGAACGAGACTGAGGGGGGAAGCGAGGCGGGCAGTCCACCTCGTTCGGCATCAATGTTTTGCTCTATCTCTGGCGTATGCCGGTGCGTGCCCCCGACGTGGTACGCGGACATCGACCCCATGATCTCGGTGGCGAGCAGGCCGGGCCGCGGCGAGCGGCCCGCGCCGGACGTGCCCGAGGCCGCCACGATCACGATGTCGGCCGGGTCGGCCAGGCCGGCCGCCAGCAGCGGGGCCAGGGCGAGGATGGACGCGGTGGCGTAGCAGCCGGGGGCGGCCACGGTGGCGGCGGCGCGGATCGCGTCCCGGGCGCCGGGCAGCTCGGGCAGGCCGTAGGTCCACTGCCCGGCGTACGGCGTCGGGTAGTACCGCGTCCACTTTTCCGCATCGTCCAGCCGGAAGTCGGCGCCCAGGTCGATGACCTTGAGGTGGTCCGGGAGGCGCGCGGCCAGCTGCGCGGACTCGCCGTGCGGCAGCGCGGTGAACAGCAGGTCGGCGTCGGCCAGGACGTCCGGATCGGTGGCGGAGAAGACCGCGTCGTCCAGGCCCGGATGGCCGGTCAGCTGCGGGTGAACCGCGGTCACGGGGGCGCCGGCGCTGCTGTTCGCGGCCAGCGGTCCTAGCTCCAGGCCGGGATGGCCGGCCAGCAGGCGGAGCAGTTCGCCGCCCGCGTAGCCGCTGGCACCCGCGACCGCCGCTCTCGCACCCATAGGTCCTCACCTTCTGGAAGAGTATTCATCATAACGCATGAATATGCACAGTGCGAGAGGCTCGGATACCGCGGCTTAGGAATACCGCGGCCCAGGAATACCGCCGCTTAGGAGCTGGCGGCGCGGCGGAACAGGCTCGGCGCGTGGTCCTCGCCGCCGGCCCGCGAGATGCTGCTGACCGCGCTCAGCCCCCTGGTGGTGCTGATCATCTGGACCTGGTCCCGGCCGCCGTTCTTGGCCCGGTAGAGGGCGGCGTCCGCGGCGGCCAGGAGGTCGGCGTACTCGCGCTTGCTGCCGGCGTCCAGCGCGGCCACCCCGATCGACACCGTGACGTGCACCCGCTCGCCGCCGGTCGCGCCGGGGGCGATGATCGGCAGCCCGGCGATGGCGGACCGGATCCGCTCGGCGATCCGGAGGGCGTCGACCGCGCGGGTCTGCGGGAGCAGCAGCGCGAACTCCTCACCGCCGAACCTCCCGGCCAGGTCGTACTCGCGCAGCATGGTCCGCAGCGTGTGCGCGATCTCCTTGAGCACCTCGTCGCCGGTCAGGTGCCCGTAGGTGTCGTTGATGACCTTGAACCGGTCGATGTCGAGCAGCGCCACCGCCAGTGGCGTCCCGGTCCGCACCGCCCGGGCGATCTCGGCCGTGGCCGAGCGCTCCCAGGTGGCCGCGTTCAGCAGCCCGGTCTTGGAGTCGGACCTGGCGTCCCTCATCAACTGGCCGTGGACGGCCGACCGCTGCAGCAAGGTGGCCAGTGGCAGCGCCACGACGACGGTGAACGGGCTGATCGCTATGGCCAGCGTGGACAGCACGGCCATGCACGTCTCGGTCAGGTCGGTCCGCAGGGTCTGGGCGCCGAAGATGAACTCCCGCGCCCGGGTCTGCGGGCTCGTCACCTTGATCGGGACGAAGACCAGGAACTGGTTCACGGCGAGCTGCACGACCGCGCAGGCCGCCACGAGCACGAGCCAGACCGTGACGCGGGAGCTGGGCAGCGGCCTCAGCGGGTCCAGGCCGGACATCAGCCGGCTGGCGCCCCGGAAAGCCAGCGAGGCGCACGCGTACGACAGGCCGATGGCCGCGGCGCTGAACACCCGCCGGTACACGGCGGTGTGCCGGATCCGCCACTGGATCAGCGCCACCCGGATGACGGGCATGAGGAGCGCGTACGGCAGCGGGAGCAAGATGACGACCGGCAGCTCCCAGACCCCGTGCACGTCCTTGACGTGCCCCTCGGGCTCGCTGGTCCGGCGAGTGAGCTCGACGGTGGCCGCGTTGCACGCGAGCAGCAGCCCGAAGATCTCGAGGTCGTGGGCCTGGAGCGGGACAGCCGCCACGCCCACCGCGAGCACGGCCACATCGGCCAGGATCACCGCGGCCACGAAGACGGCGAGGGACCGCGGCAGCTTCCAGAATGGCCACGAGCGGACGTTAAGTACCTGCAAGCGTCCGGCCTGCCGGAAGATGGCGTCCACGGGGGTGCGTCCTCAGCTTCATGAGGTTTCACGAGATGATCCGAGGCCGTCGGCAACGCTCAGTACGGCCCAGGTCCCACCTTGTCACAGTATTAGCGAGCTTGCTGTCAATACGCGATTACTCCAGGCAGCAGAGTTACCCGGCCTGCCCGCTGTGACGGTGAAGGTTACTCATTGGTATCGGATCACCTGACCACTTGGTGTATATACGAACATTCCAGACATGATTCGGGCAGCATGAACACGGCGTGAGCCAACTGCGCCGAGCGCACGTTTCCCAGGGGGAAGAGCGTAATCACGCAATTACCCTGCGTTATTACCGCCCCGGCGGCGCTCGGGCATCGCCCGAAGATCCCGAAGGTAAGGAGGCGCACCATGCGCACCACGATGTGGACCTGATCCTCCGCCAGCCCCGTCCTGAAGCGACCCTGAGGAGGCGCACCGTGCGCACCACCATGTGGACCTGATCCCGCCGCTGTACCTGTCCGCACCGCACCTCGAGGAGACGTGTCATGCGCACCACCATGTGGACCTGATCCCCGCGCGGGCGGGTGATCCGGATGCCCGGGTGAATCCCGCGGGAAATGTATTCAGTAAGCAATTACGCTTAGCTGGCTTTACTTCAGTAACACAAATGCTGCTCAGGCTCAGCGTTGTCATGAGACCTGGAGCATGCCGGCAATATCCCGGAATCAGATACGCATGTACTTGCGTGTGGCGTACATTTGAGCGCTTCAGAGAGTTCGGCGCACGACTAGCCGTCTGGGCCTGAGGCGACTGCCGCTGCCGCCACGGCGTATTCTCCGGGAGGACTTACGAGCTTTGCGCCCGGCGGAACGCGATCGGCACGTCATGCTGGCCGCCGTTCGCGGACCGGCCGGCTCCGTCCTGGCCCGGGCCGCTGATCGCGCTCAGGCCCCGGGTGGTGCTGATCATCTGCACCTGGTCGCGCCCGCCGGACTTCGCCCGGTACAAGGCCGCGTCCGCCGCCGCCATCAGCTCATTGAGCTTACGCACGCTTCCGCTATCCAGTGCCGCCACCCCGATGGATACCGTCACATGAACCCGCTCTCCGCCCGTCGCCCCCGGGGCGATGATGCTCAGCCCGGCGATGTTAGCGCGCACACGCTCGGCGATGCGGAAGGCGTCGACCGCCCTGGTCTGCGGGAGCAGCAGGGAGAATTCCTCGCCGCCGAACCGGCCGGCCTGGTCGTATTCGCGCAGCATGCTGCTCAGCGTGCGGGCGATCTCCTTGATGACCTGGTCTCCCACCAGGTGCCCGTAGGTGTCGTTGATGACCTTGAACCGGTCGATGTCGAGCAGCGCCACCGCGAGCGCCAACCTGGTCCTGACCGCGCGGCCCACTTCGGCCGCCGCCTCGTGCTCCCAGGTCGCCGCGTTCAGCAGGCCGGTCTTGGAATCGGCTCGCGAGTCGGTGACGAGCTGGGCGTGCCGCAGCGAGCGCTGCAGCAGCGTGATCACCGGCAGCGCGGCCGGGGCGAGGAACAGGTTCCCGGCCACGGCGTACGTCAGCAGGATGGCAATGCACAGCTCGGCGATGTCGTTGTAGAGCGACTCGCGCTCGAAGACGCGGCTGCGGATGCTGATGCTGGGGCTGGAGCCCTTGACCGCCGTCATGATGAACGTCTTGTTCACCACCGGCATCACCACCGCGCTGACCGACACCAAGATGGTCCACCGCAGGTCACGGCCGAGCGCACCACCCCCGGCGTCGGCCGTCAGGTGCTCGAGCCCGCGGAAGGTCAGCGACGCGGCGACATAGGACAGGCCGATCGAGGCGCAGCTGAAGATGCGCCGGTGCAGCGGGGCCCGGCTCACCCGCCATTGCGTCAGGACGAGCCGGGAGATCGGCACGAGCAGCGCGAACAGCGGCGGCAGCAAGATGACGACCGGGAACTCCCAGACCCCCTGGACGTCCTTGCTCGTGCCGTGCTGCTCTTTGGCCCGCCTGCTCCATTCGACGGCGATCGCCGTGCACGCCAGCATGACGGCGAACAGGACCAGATCATGCCCGTGGAAGGTGGTGAGCGGGGCCGCGATGCCGATGGCGGCCAGGTAGACCGCGATGACCGCCAAGACGAACATCGTCAGCCAGCGCGGCAGCCGCCAGATCGCCCAGTCGCCGACGGCTGGCAACCGGCCGCTGATGGCTGGCATCCGACGCGGGAGGCGACGGATCAGCTCCATCAGCACCTCCTTGCACCAAATGCCACCGTGCCACCTGGCACCGTGTCGCCTAGGTCGCAGCGCGCATGTTCATTGTCCCGCAGGACTAGCTCCGGCGAGTGCAAAACGTGAAAACCCCGCTACTCACTGGTAGAACAATACCTTCTCTGACCCCTTGGTTCACACCGCTCCCCCACGGCAACACCAAAATCACTCTGTGTCACGCCAGGGGTCCGTTTATTTCCGGCAATACGTACAAAGCGCCCCTCGAAAACGACTGCGCGCCACAATGGGTAGCCGTGACGCCCGATGGCGGGGCATTGGGCGCCGGAAGGGCAATTCGCCTACTCTGCGTAGCGATTGAACTGCACAACGTACAGAGACGTTTATGTTGGTTACGCAGAGAATCCACCCAAGCACTCACAGAAAGGAAGAGGTATGCGCGGCGACCAGTGGACCTGAGCTAGAGACGCTCACCCTAACCGCCTACCCCAGGAGAGGAGCACCCCATGCGCGGCGACCAGTGGACCTAAGCCCCAGACGCACACCCGCACCCCGACCCCAGGAGAGGAGCACCCCATGCGCGGCGACCAGTGGACCTGATTCGTCCTCGTCAGGGACGTTCATGACGTCCGCTTACCCGGCCCCGGCCCCGGTCCCGGAGCCAGCTAAGCGCGAGCACCAACGCGAGCACGGCGCCGACGGCGCCGCACACCGAGATCACCACTGCCGGAGAATGACGGTCCGCGGCGCCCCCCGCCGCGATCAGGACGATTCCCTGGCCCAGGCTGATGCCACCCTGGGCCAGGCCGAAGGCCTGGCTCCGCTGTTCTTGCGGGGCCGCGCTGACGAAACTGGAATTGGCCGCCAGCTGGTAGGACGCGCACATGCCGGAGACGAACAAGATGAGCAGCGAGAGGAGCAGGCCGGGGCGCCAGGCAAACAGGACGAGGACGGCTGAGGTCGCGACCGCGAGCGGGCCCATGAAACGGAGCCGAGCCGAGGAGGGGACGAAGCGGCTGAAGGTGATCATGCCTGTGGTCTCGCCCAGGGCCTGCGCCGCCAGGATGACACCCACCGCGAGCGTGCCGCCGCCGAGATCGCGAGCCAGCGGGGTGACGACGCCCTCGGGCGCGTTGTAGAACGCCGCGAGCCAGCCGAACAGCATCGTGGTGCGCAGCATCCGGTTCGCGAAGACCAGGCGGGTCCCGGCGAGGACCCCAGCCAGGCCGCCCCGCCTGCCGTCACGGGCCACCGGCGCGGGCGCCGGCCGCGGCCGGACCCAGGCCTGGACGATGAGCCCGGACAACGCGAAGGTCGCCGCGTCGATGACGAGCGAGGTCCTGGTGCCGAAGTAGCCGGCGATCGTCCCGCCGGCCGCGAACCCGACGACCTGCGCGAACTGGAGCGTGGTGAGCCCTATCGCGGTGCCGAGCACGTACTTCTCGCCGTCGAGCACGTCCGGGTAGACGGCCGCGCGCGCCGAGGTGAACGGCGCCCCGGCGAGCGTCACCACGAACAGGAGCGCCACCAGGGCGGCCAGCGGCACGCCCGGGACCGCCATGAGCAGGACGAGCGCGCACCGGATCAGGTCGCAGACGATCATCACGCTGCGGCGGGGGTACCGGTCGGCCAGCCAGGCCAGCGTGATGCCGCCGACGAACGTCGGTACCACGCTGACCACGAAGGTGATGGCCGCGAGGAGCGCGGACCGGGTCTGGTCGAAGACCAGCACCGTCAGCGCGACCCGGGCGAACTGATCGCCGATGACCGACAGGAGCTGTGCCAGCCACAGCGCCCGGAACTCCGCTACCGCGAACACGTCGCGGAACGTGGTCCTCGCGGCCTGCTCGGACGTTCCCCCCGGGCTACCGCGTGTCTAGTTATGTTGTCCTCCGGCTCAGCACAGCGCTGCGGTCATCGGTAACCACATCCTGACCGACAGTTGCCTCCTTTAGCAACAGGTCCCGGATGACCGGATGGCCCCGCGGCGCACCCGCCCGCCGCAGGGGTCACGCTAGCTGCGCAGGGTGGCGCCGGTGCGGCGGCTGGCTTCGGCGACGGCGGCGTCGCGGGCGGCGGTGGCCTCGGCGGCGGTGAGGGTGTGGTCCGGGGCGCGGAACCTGAGCGTGTAGGCGAGCGACTTGCGGTCCTCGCCGACCTGGGCGCCGGTGTAGACGTCGAACAGGCGGACGCCTTCGAGTAGTTCCCTGGGCGCGCCCGCCACCAGCGCCGCCTCCACCTCGGCGGCGGGCACCGCGGCGTCCACGATCAGGGCCACGTCCTGGGTGGCCAGCGGGTAGCCGGACAGCTGGGGCGCCTGCACGGTGCCGACGGCCTCGGCCGCGGCGAACAGCACCGACAGGTCGAGTTCCATGGCGCAGGTCCGGGCGGGCAGGCCGAAGGTTCCGACCACCCGCGGGTGCAGTTCGCCGGCGTGCCCGGCCAGCCACTCGCGGGATCCGTCGGCGTCGTTTACCTGGGCGTAGATGGCGGCGCAGCGGCCGGGGTGCCAGGGCTCGTACGCTTCGGCCCGGATCTCGAGCGGAACCCGGCAGATCCGGGCGACCGCGCGGGCCGCCTCGATCGCGTCCGCCCAGGAGGCCGCGCGTCCCTTGCCCCACCAGCCGTCGAGCTCGCGCGCCCCGGTCAGCACGGCGCCGACCTGCAGCGGCTGATCCGGCAGGGCGGCCTCGAGGGAGGCGAGCTCGGCCACCGTGGGGCCGCGGTCGACCGGGAGGATCGGCGCCGACGCCGGTGCCCCCGGCCGGGGCCGGAAGACCTGGCCGATCTCGAACAGGGCGGTGTCGGCGAAGCCCCGCCCGACGTTGCGGTTCAGGACCCGGAACAGGCCCGGCAGCACGGTCGTGCGCAGCAGCGGCTCGTCCTCGCTGAGCGGGTTCGCCACCGCCACCGCCCGGCGGCGCAGGTCCTCGGGCGGCAGCCCGAGCTGGTCCGCATCGGAGCGCGGCCCGAACGGCGACGACAGGACCTCCACGAAACCGGCCTCGGCCAGCGTCCGGCCGACCGAACGGCGCAGCCGCTGCCGCGGGGTGAGCCCCCGCCCGGCCAGCGCGCGCGGCATCCGGGACGGGACGTTCTCGTAGCCTTCCAGCCGGATGACTTCCTCGGCCAGGTCGGCGGGGTCGGTCAGGTCGGGCCGCCAGCTCGGCGGGGTCACCTCGAGCACGGCTACGGGCGCCTGGCCCGAGGTGGCACGGGTGGCGTCGCCGGCCCGCCAGGGGGCGATGGTCGGGGCGGGCTGGCGGGTCTCGCGGACCGAGCAGCCCACCTCGCGCAGCCGCCGGACCACGGTGTCCCGTCCGTAGACCACGCCGGCTACCCGGTCCGGGTAGTCGACCGCCATCGAGACCAGCACCGGGGCCACCTCGGCCGCGGCGTGCGTGCAGCCCGGCACGACCTGGCCGCCGCCGAGGCCGGACAGCAGGGCCACCGCCCGGGCGCTGGCACGCAGCGGGAGCTCGCGGTCCACACCGCGCTCGAACCGGTAGGACGCCTCGCTGTGCAGCTTGTGGCGGCGGCTCATCTTGGCCGTGCCCTCGGCGGAGAAGTGCGCCGCCTCGACGACCAGGTCGGCGGAATTGTCGTCGATCTCGGTGTTCAGGCCGCCCATGGTGCCGGCCATGGAGATCGGCCCGGACTGGTCGGTGATCAAGATGTCGTCCGGGTACAGCGTCCGGACCACGTGATCCAGCGTCTCGAGCTTCTCCCCCGGCTGGGCCCGCCGGACCACGATCTCGCCGGTCAGCTTGGACCGGTCGAAAGCGTGCAGCGGCTGGCCGAGCTCGAGCATCAGGTAGTTGGTCACGTCGACCGCGAGGGACACCGAGCGGACCCCGCACCGGGCCAGCCGCACCCGCATCCACAGCGGGACCGGCGCGGCCGGGTCGAAGCCGCGCACCTCGCGCAGGACGAACCGGTCGCAGGCGGTCGGGTCGGCGATACGGGCCGGATAGACGTCGGGGCCGGCCACGTCGAGCGCGCCGCCGAGCAGGGCCGGATCCGGCAGGCCGGCGTCGGCCGGGTCGGTGAACGGGACGCCGAACGCGCTGGCCAGCTCGCGCGCGATGCCGCGGACCGAGACGGCGTAGCCGCGGTCGGGCGTCACCGCGATCTCGAACACCTCGTCCCGCAGGTTCGCGTAGGCCACGAAATCCTCGCCCAGCGGGGCGTCGGCGGGCAGCACCAGGATGCCGGTGTGGTCGTCGCCGATGGCCAGCTCGCGGACCGAGCAGATCATCCCCTCGGAGATGCGCCCGTAGGTCTTGCGCGCGCCGATCTCGAACCCGCCGGGCAGGACCGCACCGGGCAGCGCGAGCGCGACCCGGTCGCCGGGCGCGAAGTTGGTCGCGCCGCAGATGACGCCGGACGCGTCATCGGGCGGCCCGGCCAGCTGGCTCTCGGAGACGGCGACCCGGCAGTACCGGATCGGCTTCTTCAGCCCGGTCAGTTCCTCGACGATGAGCACCTGGGCGACCACCACGCCGCGGATGTCGTGCCCGGCCGACTCGAGCGACTCGACCTCGAGGCCGGCCGCGGTCAGCCGCCGGGAAACCTCGGTGGCGTCGACCGGCTCGGGCAGCGGCGCGTACTCACGCAGCCAGGAAAGCGGTACTCGCATCTCAGATCTCCATCCCGAACGCCCGGCTGAACCGCACGTCGCCCTCTACCGCGTCCCTGATCTCGGTCAGCCCGTGCGCGATCACCAGGCTGCGCTCGATGCCCAGCCCGAACGCGAACCCGCTGTACCGGTCGGGGTCGATGCCGCAGGCCACCAGCACCCGGGGGTTGACCATGCCGCAGCCCGCGATCTCGATCCAGCCCTGCGACCGGCACACCCGGCACGGGTCGCCGCCCGCCTTGGCCGAGGAGCCGCGGCAGATGTGGCACTCCATCGACACGTCACCCGACGGCTCGGTGAAGGGGAAGTAATCGGGCCGGAACCTGGTCCGCAGGCCCACGCCGAACATCGCGTCCACGAAGGACTGGATCGCGCCGCGCAGGTCGGCCATGGTCAGGCCCTCGTCGACCGCGAGCCCCTCGATCTGGTGGAAGACCGGGCTGTGGGTGGCGTCGAGCGGGTCCTGCCGGTAGCACCGGCCCGGGCTGACCACGTAGAGCGGCACCGGGCGGGAGAGCATGGACCTGATCTGCACCGGCGAGGTGTGGGTGCGCAGCACCATGCCCGACTTGACGTCCGGGCCCGCGCTGCTCTCGACGAAGATCGTGTCCTGCATCTCGCGGGCCGGGTGGTCGGGCAGGATGTTCAGCGCGTCGAAGTTGTACCATTCCGCCTCGGCCTCGGGACCCTCGGCGACCTCGTAGCCCATCGCGACGAACACGTCGGACAGCCGGTCGGCCAGGGTGGTGACGGGGTGCCGCGCGCCGGCCAGGGACCGCCCTCCGGGAAGGGTGACGTCGACGGCCTCGGTGACCAGGACTTGCCTATCCCGTTCGGCCTCAAGGTCGCTCTGGCGGTCGCGCAGGGCGTTGCGGAGCTGGCCGCGGGCCGCGCCGACCCGCCGCCCGGCATCGGCCCGGGCCTGCGGCGGCAGCGCCCCGATCTCGGCGCTGGCCAGCGAGAGCGGCGCCCGGTCACCGTCGTGTGCGATCCGCGCCGCCTTCAGCTCGTCGAGGGTGCCGGCGGCGGCGACCGCGGCGAGCGCCTCGCTGAGGACGCGGGCCACCTCGTCGGCGGAGAGCGAGGCCGTCGCCTTCGGGTCGTAGTTCTTGTTCGGTGCGGACATGGGGTCCTGCTTCCTGCGGGCCGTACCTTAGCTGGGGTTTGCGGGCAGATTTTCCGCCAAACGTGCGGGGTGGCTGCGTCGGTTCAACCTCGACGCGCCAGCGGGATAGCCCGAAGGGAGGTTACCGCACCGAGCGTTCACTCGTTGCCCTGAGGGTGTCGCCCGGTCAGCGTGACCAGTTCAGGCGGCAGCGGTCCCCGCGGGCACGATAAATCGGAACTCGGCCCCGCCGCCGGGCGCACGGCGCACGTCGATCGTGCCGCCGTGGGCCTCGACCAGTCCCTTGACGATGTACAGGCCCAGGCCGGTGCCGCTGCCGTGGCGGCTGTTGCGGCCGCCGCGCGGCTTGCCCCGCCAGAACTGGCGGAACACCCGGGGGGCCACGTCCGGCGCGATGCCCTCGCCCTGGTCACGCACGTAGACGACGGCCGCGTCGGGCGCCGCCTTCGCGTCGGCCTCGTCCAGGCAGGCAGGCCCGATCACGATCGTCACGACGCCGGCGCCGTGCCGGACGGCGTTCTCCACCAGGTTGCCGAGGATCTGGTCGATCTTGTCGGCATCAAGCCAGGTCTCCGGCAGGCCGCCGAGCACCTCGAGCCGGAACCGGTCCTCGGCGTCGCCCGCGGCCACCCGGCCCGCGATGGCCCTCCGGGCCCGGTCGGGCAGGTCGACCAGCTGGCGGTGGACCTCCATCCGGCCGGACTCGATCCTGGATACGTCGAGCAACTCGGTGATCAGCCTGGTCACCCGGTCGGCGTCGGCGTTGACCGTCTCCAGCATCACGCGCTTCTGGTCGTCGGTGAACCGGCCCCACTTGTTCAGCAACGTGGCGGTGAAGCCCTTGACGCTGGTCAGCGGCGACCGCAGCTCGTGCGCCACGGTGGAGACGAGCTCGGCGCGGCTGCGCTCGAGGCGCTCCCGCTGCTGCGCGCCGCGCAGGCTGATGACCAGCTTCCGCACGGGCCGGGGGCCGCGGGGGCCGCCCTTGACCCGGTTCTCGCGGACATAGGCAATGGAGACGAGGATCTCGGTGCCGTCCGCCAGGTACAGCGATCGCTCAGGGTGACGAGTGCGGGTGGGCAGGCCGTGGTAGGGATCGGCGTATACCCACCAGTCGCGGCCTTCGGCGTCGCGGAGCGGGAGCACGTCGAACACGAACTTGCCGGTGACCTCGGCCGGGTCGAGCCCGGTCAGGCGGGCGGCCACCCGGTTGAAGACGACGATGCGGCCCACTTCGTCCGCGACCACCACTCCGTCCGGCAACTCGTCGGCGAAGACCAGTTGCGGGGCCGATGAAGCCCGGCTCAGTATGAGCTCGTCCACTGCAGCGAAGCCTCCGTCCGGCGAGGCCGCACTGCGATCGTCCGGCGGCCGGAGTGGTCACGGTTCGGGTGACGGATTGTGATCAGACTCTAGCGCGTATACCGTCTTTGTGACAGTCCTGGGGCTCGAATTCTCTATGTTGTAGTCCAGATACTCTGGGCCACCACTCGCTACTTTCGTCCCATCTTGCCCCTGTGGCTACAGGTTTATCCCTCGTCAGCAGGCACTCGCTTTATCCCTGGTCAGCAGGCACTCGCTGTGCCTGGGCGGACGCGTAGAGGCATACCGCCGCGGCGGCGGCCAGGTTGAGGCTCTCGGCCCGGCCGTAGATGGGCACGGCGACGGGTTCGTCGGCCAGCGCGACAAGCTCGGGCGGCAGCCCCCAGGCCTCGTTGCCGAACACCCAGGCGGTCGGCTCGGTCAGCCGGGCCTGCACCCCGGGGTCGTCCAGGGGTCGTCCGCCGCGGCCGTCTGCCGCCACGATGCGCAGGCCCGCCTCACGCAGGGCGCGGACGGCGTCCTCGAGCCCGGCGCCGGCCACCACGGGCAGGTGGAACAGGCTGCCGGCCGACGCACGCACGCACTTGCCGTTATAGGGGTCGACGGAGGCGTCGGCGAAGACGACCGCCTGCGCGCCCGACGCGTCGGCGGTGCGCAGCACCGTCCCGGCGTTGCCCGGATCGCGCACGTTGGCCAGCAGCGCGACCAGCCTGGGCCGGGCTTTTGCCGTGATCTCGGCCAGCGGGACGTCGACGAAACCGCAGACCGCCAGCAGCCCCTGCGGGGTCACCGTCTGGGCCAGCTCGTCCATGATCTCGCCGCTGACGAGGTGGACCGGTATGCCCGCGGCGGCGATCGCGGTCACGAGGTCGTCATGCCTGCTCCGGGCGGGCGCGGTCACGAACAGATCGGTGACGCGGGCCCCGCAGTGAAAAGCCTCCGCCACCGCTTGCGGGCCTTCGGCGAGGAAGGCCCGCTCGCGCTGGCGGAAGGCTCGTTTGGTCAGGCGCCGCGCGGCCTTGAGCCGCGGCGAGTGCGCGCCCGTGTGACCACCGGGCTGCGGCGCGGTGGCGGTCCGCACTTAGGCGGCCGCGGACCCGGTCGCGTCCGGAAGGGCCTTCTTGGCCGCTTCGACCAGGGCCGAGAACGCCGCCTCGTCGGAAACGGCGAGGTCGGCCAGCATCCGCCGGTCGACCTCGACGCCCGCTACCCGCAGGCCCTGGATGAACCGGTTGTAGGTCATGCCGTTGGCCCGGGCGGCGGCGTTGATCCGCTGGATCCAGAGCCGCCGGAAGTTGCCCTTGCGGTCCTTGCGGTCGCGGTAGGCGTAGGTCATCGAGTGGAGCATCTGCTCCTTGGCCTTGCGGTACAGCCGGGACCGCTGTCCCCGGTAGCCGCTGGCCCGCTCGAGGACAACCTTGCGCTTCTTGTGGGCGTTAGTCGCCCGCTTGACGCGTGCCATCGTGTTTCGTCTCCCTCAACGCGGGCCGGGCTACTTGCCCAGCAGCTTCTTAATGTGCTTGACGTCGCTCGGCGCGAGCGTCACTTCACCGGCGAGCCGCCGCGTCAGGCGGGACGACTTCTTCTCGAACAGGTGGCCACGGTTGGCGCGGCGGCGCATGACCTTGCCGGTCCCGGTCAGCCGGAACCGCTTCGCGGTACCGCTGTGAGTCTTCATCTTCGGCATGGTCGCCGTCGTCTCCTCATTCTGGTAGCTGCTACTTCTAGGCGCAGCAGTCACTGACCCCGGCGCTTGCGCCGGGGTTTACAGCCGCCCGGTGATGCTACCGGCTAGGCCGGACCCGGTACCGCGGCATCGTTGGCGACGGGCTCATCCGCCGTTTCCGGAGCCGCCGCTGCGGCAGCGCGCGGGCTGGGCACGGGCCGGTCCTGGGCCTGGCTCGCCGCATGCGCCTTGGTTTCGCTCTTCTTCCGGTGCGGCCCGATCACCATGATCATGTTCCGGCCGTCCTGCTTGGGCTGCGCCTCGACGAAGCCGAGTTCCTCGACATCGCCCGCGAGACGCTGCAGCAGCCGGAAGCCCAGCTCGGGCCGGGACTGCTCCCGCCCCCTGAACATGATCGTCACCTTGACCTTGTCGCCCGCCTTGAGGAACCGCTCGACGTGGCCCTTCTTGGTGCCGTAGTCGTGCGGGTCGATCTTCGGGCGCAGCTTGATCTCCTTGACGATCGTCTGCGTCTGGTTCTTGCGTGACTCCCGGGCCTTGACTGCGGACTCGTACTTGAACTTGCCGTAGTCCATGAGCTTGCAGACCGGCGGTCGCGCCGTAGGGGCAACCTCGACCAGGTCGAGATCGGCTTCCTGTGCCAGCTTGAGCGCGTCGTTGACCGAGACGATCCCGATCTGCTCCCCCTTCGGCCCCACGAGCCGGACTTCAGGAGAACGGATGCGCTCGTTGATGCGTGCTTCGGTGCTGATGTGACCTCCTTGAGCCTCATCTCCGTCATCGGAGCTTCCGGTGACGGCATCTGCCGACCAGGCCCGGGAATCCTTCGCCAGCGCCGGGAACCAGAAGGCCCCGACACGAGAAAACCCCGCGAGCGATGCGCTCAGCGGGGCAACCACGAGAACGGCGCTAGCCTCAAAATTCCTTGAGGTGCGCCGTGCCAGCATGGTCCTGCCGTCGGACGTGCTTACGCACGCATCGCCGCCGGGACGTCTGGCCAGACCCGCCTGCCCGTGAGGGCTGACTGGGTGGGAGGTGGTCCTCCGCTTTGCGCGCCCGGCACCTGAGGTACCGAGCTGGTCAGCAACCAAGACTAACAGCACTGAGCGGTAAAGCGGTATTCCCGCGCGGATAAACCAGGCTTCCCGGCGGCAATGCCCCGAGATCGCGGGCCGAACGCGCCCCCGTGGCATCGTTCGGCCCGCGATTCCCGGTGGGACGCGCTAGTTCAGGACCCGCTTGGTGAAGGTGCGGGTGCCCAGGTAGCCGACGACTACCGTGCCGCCGATGAGCGCGATCAGCACGCCCCACAGCGGCATGTGCCCGAGCACCGGGGTGAGCACGGCCCGCAGCCCCTCGGACATGTAGACCATCGGGTTGATCAGGACCACGATCTGCAGCCAGCGGATGTGGTGCAGCGCCGACCACGGGTAGTAGACGCAGCCGAGCATGGTGGCGGGCAGCAGGACCACCGCGAACAGCATCTGCATCTTGCGCGGATCCATGATCGTGCCGAGCAGCAGCCCGAGCGACGAGGTGAGCAGCGACGCGAAGACCAGGATGAGGGCGAACAGCGCCCAGTTGGTCACGTGCACGTGCGGGGCCTGGCCCGACGCGTGCACCAGCAGCACGATCGGGAACACGATGACCGCGCCGATGAACGACTGGACCGCGCCCGCCACGATCTTCTGGATCGCGAGGACCCGGATCGGCACCGGGGCCAGCGCCCGGTCCTCGATCGTGCGCTGCCAGGAGAACTCCATCACCAGCGGGAACGTCACGGCCATGATGCCCTGCATAAGCAGCATGGAGGCCATCAGGCCGGGCACCAAGATGGTGGCGAAGTTGATGGTGCCCGCCGCGCCCGCCCCGGCCGCGGCGCCCGCCCCCGCCCCGCCGCCGAGGTTGAAGCCGCCGCCGATCTTGGGGAACACGTAGGCGAACACGAAGACGAACAGCAGCGGCTGCATGACCGCCCGGGTGAAGGTGGCGACGGCGTTGCGCCGCAGCACCCGGAACTCGCGCGCCATCATGGCGTTGAACGTCCTGAGCAGGGTGGGCCGCGGCTCGGGGGCCTCGGCGATCAGGGCGGCGATATCGGACGCCGAGGGCGCGCCGGCCTGTTCCGCCGCTTGCGGCGGGGCTTGGCTGAGGGTGGTCATTACTCGCGGTACTCCCGTCCGGTCAGGGTGAGGAAAACTGTCTCCAGGCTCGGCTTGAGCTGGGTCGCGTCGAGCACGCTCAGCCCGGCGGCCGAGCCGGCCGTCACCAGCTGGCCGAGCACGCCGTCGGGTTCGCGGGTGAAGACCCGGACCTGGTCCCCTTCGGCCTCCACCTTGCTGACGCCGAGCCGGTCGGCCAGGCCGGCCTTCTCGGTCATCCCGTCAGGGACCGGCTCGTCGTACCGGACCGTGATGACGGTATCGGCGCCCGTGCTGGCCTTCAGCTCGTTCACGGTGCCGGAGGCGAGCACCTCGCCGTGGTCGACGACCGCGATCTGCTCGCACAGCGCCTCGGCCTCTTCCATGTAGTGCGTGGTCAGCAAGATGGTCTGCCCCTCCGCGTGCAGGACCCGGAGGATGTCCCACAGGTTGGCCCGCGTCTGCGGGTCCAGGCCGGCCGTCGGCTCGTCCAGGAACAGCACGTCCGGGCGGTGCACCAGGGCCCGCGCGATCAGCAGCCGCTTGGCCTGCCCGCCGGACAGGTCGGTGGACATCGCCTTGCGGCGGTCCGCGAGCCCGAACACCTCGAGCATCTGGTCCGCGCGGCGGGACGCCTCGCGCAGGCTCAGGCCGAAGAACCGGCTGCGGAACTCCAGGTTCTCTGCCACGGTCAGCTGCATGTCGAGGGTGTTGTTCTGGGTCACCACGCCGATCCTGCGCTTCACTCCGACCGGGTCGGCCACCACGTCCATCCCGGCCACCCAGGCCTGGCCGCCCGTGGGCAGCACCAAGGTGGTGAGCATGCCGATGGTGGTGGACTTGCCCGCGCCGTTCGGCCCGAGCAGGCCGAAGAACTGGCCGGAAACCACGGACAGGTCCAGGCCGCGGACCGCGGGGACGTCCCCGCGGGAGGATTTATAGGTCTTGCGCAGGTCCCTGGTACGGATCGCGAGCCCGGCCGCACCGTTCGCTGCTGCCCCGTTCACCATTGCTGATGTCCCGTTCTCCGAAGTCTCGTTTACCGGTGCCCCGTTGCCGGTGTCCCGTTGGCCGGTGCCTCATTGCCCTGCGTTAGAGCCATGACGTCAACCTATGTTGACAAACGACTGGTGTCAACTTGAGTTGACACTCCCTTACTGCGTACCACGACAACCCGACGTCCGCCGTCACTTGCCGCGCTCCTTCCTGATCAGCTCGCTGAAATGCCCGATCATGCCGGTGAAGAACTTGCGGATGACCGGCTCGTCGGCCGGATCCACGAAGTCGAAGGCTTCCTGCCAGTGCGGCCCGGCGAAGGCGATGTAGTCCTCGCAGACCTGGCGCCCCTTGTCGGTCACGAACAGCCGGACCACCCGCCGGTCCCCCGCGTCGCTGCGCCGTTCGACGTATCCCTCGCGGACGAGCGTGTTCACCACCGACGTCAGCGTGGCCGGCGACGACCAGCCGCGGCTCGCGACGTCGCTGGACTTGAGCCCGTCCCCGGCCATCAGCACCCGCAGCACGCCGAGCCCGGCCGGGCTGATCCGCAGCCCGGCCTGCGCCAGCGTCCCCGCATAGAACGTGCCCATGATCCTCGACGCGGCCAGCAGCAGGGCGTGCAGCGGCGCGTCGGGCGGCGGGCCGTCCGAGGGCTCCCCCTGGAACCACCCCGGCGGGCCGGATCCGGGCTCGCACTTCGCCCCGGCGGGTTCCGCTCTCGCGGATTCGCGTTCGGCCGCGGGCTCCGGCACCCAGGGGCCTTCCCTTACAGTCACCGGGTCAGTCTCACCGACAGCTACTTCCACGTCAAATCATTTGATCTCGAAGTAAGTTCGCCCGAGGCGAACAGCGCGCGGGTGACCGCGACGAGCGGACGGCCGGGTGAGCGGGCGGGCGGGTGAGCGGGCGGGCGGGTGAGCGGGCGGCCGGGTGAGCGGGCGGCCGCGGTGAGCGGGCGGCCCGGTGAGCGGGCGGCCCGGTGAGCGGGCGGTCCGGTGAGCGGGCGGTCCGGTGAGCCCGCGGCTCGGTGAGCGCGCGGTCCGGTGAGCGGGCGGCCGGGTTGGGCGGATACGTGGTGACCGGATACCAGGTGGATGGAGCATCGGCCCGGCGATGACCCGGGTGGATGGGCATGGGTGCGGCTCTTGTGCGGTGAGTGGCTCGGGCTGGGACGGCTGGTTCCCGTGGGGCGTGCGGTATCAGCCGGGGCCGCCCGGGCGGTGTCGTGTGCCACTGCGATGTCACATCGAAGTTGTCCTGACCACCGCAGGATCACATTGCGGGGGCTGCCGCCTGTCGGGGTCCGGTGGCGGGCGGGGGTCGCGGGGCGGGCGGGGGTCGCCGGGGCGGGCAGGGTCGCGGGGCGGGCAGGGTCGCGGGGCGGGCAGGGTCGCGGGGCGGGCGGGGTCGCGGGGCGGGCGGCGAGCTTGTCTTATTGCGGGGGGAGGGTTGGGGGGAGGCTGAAGACGGGGAACAGGGACGGGTCGAGGAACGCGGCGACGTGCGTGATGTGGGCGGCGCTGATGGTGAGGACCTCGATGGCGTTGGCCTGGTATATGCCGTCCGGGCCGCGGCGGTAGCCGGCCAGGGCGGGCTGGCCGTTGGCGGCGGCCGGGAGCATCCGGAAGTCGCCGGGCTGGCGCAGGACGTGGGACCGCAGGAACAGCTCGATGTGCGGCCGGCCGGTGAACCAGACGGGCAGCGGCGGCATCTCGAACACGGCGTCATCGCGCAGGAGCCCGGTGAGGGTGGCGATGTCGGCGTTCTCGAACGCGGTCGCGTACTGGTTGAGCAGGGCCAGGTCGCCGGGATCGGCGGGCTCGCGGAGCTCGTCCTGGCTGGGTGCGGCCTGTTCGAGCTGAGTCCGGGCCCGCTGCAGCGCGCTGTTGACGGCGGTGGTCGTGGTACCCAGCAGTTCGGCGGCCTCCGCGGCCCGCCAGCCGAGCACGTCGCGCAGGATCAGGACGGCGCGCTGGCGGGCGGGCAGGTACTGCAGGGCGGCGACGAAGGCCAGCCGGATACCGGCCCGCGAGGTGGCGACCGAGGCGGGATCGGGGGGCAGCAGCGCGTCGGGGAACGGCTGGAGCCACGGGACCTCCGGCCTCGCGGTGGCCAGCGGCCCGGCCGGGTCGTCGCCCGGCTGGCCGAATCCGGACGGCAGCGGCCGGCGGCGGCGGGTCTCCAGGGCCCGCAGGCACGCGTTGGTCGCGATCCGGTACAGCCAGGTCCGCAGCGACGCGCGGCCCTGGAACTGGCCGTAGGAACGCCACGCCCGGAGCAGGGTCTCCTGCACCTGGTCCTCGGCGTCGTGAACCGAGCCGAGCATGCGGTAGCAGTGCACCAGCAACTCGGGCCGGAACGGGTCGGTCAGGCGTGCGAACTCGTCACTGCCCAGCTCCGGGTGGCCCGGATCGGCCTTCGTCGCTGCTGACATCGCTCCTCCGTCGGTTCCCGGGATGCGCGCGCGGCTTATGCGCGCCACTTTTACAGATCCCGGGAGGCGGCGGAAGTCACCGGCGCCCGGCCCGGTGACTTACGGCGCTGCCCCGGATCGGTACAGGCGAACGGGCAACCGGCCCGTCTCGCCAACCGAGAAGGAGACCGTCGTCATGACGAGCATCGCAGGCAGCGCAGTCCTGGTGACCGGGGCCAACCGCGGCATCGGGTACGCGCTCGTGGAGGAAGCCCTGGCCCGGGGCGCGAAGAGGGTATACGCGGGGACGCGCCAGCCCTGGGAGTACGCCGACGAGCGGGTGACGCCGCTGATCCTGGACGTGACCAGCGCGGCGCAGATCCGCGCGGCGGCCGACGCCATCTCCTCGCTCGACGTGCTCGTGAACAACGCGGGCATCGCGCTCTACGACGACCTGACCGACCGAACGGCGCTGGAACAGCAGCTCGGCGTCAACCTCTACGGCCCGTTCGACGTGATCCGCGCGTTCTTGCCGCAGCTGACCCGCTCCGCAGGCGCCATCGTCAACAACCTGTCGGTCAACGCCGTCGCGCCGCTGCCGCTCATCCCGGCCTACTCGATCTCGAAGGCGGCCGCGTTCAGCCTGACCCAGTCGCTGCGCGCCCTGCTGGCCGGACGGGGCATCGGGGTGCACGCCGTCCTGACCGGCCCCACCGACACCGACATGAACCGGGGACTCGACATCCCGAAGGCGACAACGCAGTCGGTGGCGCGAGCCATCTTCGACGGCGTGGAAAGGGGCGAGGAGGACATCTTCCCCGACCCTATGTCGCAGTCCCTGGCCGGGAGCTGGCACGGGGGCACGGCGAAGGCGCTGGAGCGCCAGTACGCGGCGCTCCTGGAGGGCGTGCCCGCTCCGAGCGCGTAACCAGCCGGGTCTGCGCGGAGCGGAGCCAGGGCCGGCTACCGCTCACGCAAATGACACATGACGAAAATCACGTTAATGCCTTCTCCGGAGCAACCGCCGTGACAAAATTTCTTCACATATCCGGGCAGAGTGGTTTACTCTGTGCTAGTGAGTCAGTACTGGGGGTGAGATCCAGCCCCAGTACCTGCGGCGGTGGTCACTCATGCGGGAGCCGCGGTACCCCAGCTCGTGAAGAAAGGCGGCGCGGGCACGGGCGGCCCGGCATGGGGCAGTAAGGAGTCTCAGGCATGGTCGCGGTTTTCATTATTGCCATTGTTGCCGTCAGCTACATCGTTTCGACGCGCATCCATCCCCTGCGGGGGTGTCCGACCTGTAACAGTTCAGGGCGGCACTTCGGCGGCATCTACAAGAACGCGCACCGCCGGTGCCGCCGCTGCGCGGGCAGCGGGCGACAGGACCGGGTCGGTACCAAGGTCTTCTGGGGCGGGACCAACAACACCGGTATCTTCACCAAGAAATAGCCTGCCCGGGGATGCCCCCGGCGCGCGACCCCGCCCGCGCGACCGGCCAGGCACCACCCCTCCCCCGGCATCGTTACCGCCGGCGCCGCCCTCCACGCCGCACCCCTGTACAGGCCGCCACCTGGATAGGCCACACCAGTCATGCTGGCCTGCCCGCGATCCATGCGGGCAGGTCAGGTCAGGTCAGGTCAGGTCAGGTCAGGTCACGGCGTGACGATGACCTTGCCGACGGCGCCGCCCTCGGCGGCCTCGTGCGCCGCGGCGATCTCGGCCAGCGGGAACGTGGTGACGGGCAGCCCGGTGAGCTCGCCCGCGGCCAGCGCGGCGGTGATGTCGGCCGCCGCCTGGTCGAGCACTGGCATCGGCACGCCGTAGAGCAGGACGAACTCGAGGGTGAGGTTCGCCGTCATGGCGGCGCGCACCGGCAGCTCGGGGTTGGCCGGCTCGGCCGCGTAGGTCACGATCGTGCCATGCGGCCTGATCACGGCCAGGTCGAGCTCGAGGTTGGCGCCGAGCGCCACCTCGATGACCCGGTCCACCGGGCCGAACGCCTGGATCTGCTCCGCCGCGTCCAGCAAGCGGTAGTTCACCACCAGGTCCGCGCCCGCCTGCGCGGCCAGCGCCGCCTTGGCGGGGCTGCTCACGGTAGTGACCACGCGCGCACCCGCCCGTTTGGCTAGTTCGATCGCGTAGTGACCGACGGCCCCGGCCCCCCCGGCCACCAGAACGGTCTGCCCGTTCACGGGGCCGCCGGAGAACAGGCAGACGTGCGCGGTCATGGCCGGCACGCCCAGCGAGGCGCCGAGCTCGAACGAGACACCGTCGGGCAGCGCCACCGCCTGCCGCGCGGGCAGCACGGTCCACTCGGCGGCGGTCCCCCAGCAGCTGCCCACGGCGGTCAGCCACAGCCAGACGCGCTCGCCGACCCGGGCGGGGTCTACCCCGGCCCCGACCGCCTCGATCACCCCGGCGCCGTCCTGGTGCGGGACCTGGAAGTCGTCGATGGGCCGCGGGACCGCGCCGGACCTGGCCTTGTAATCGGTGGGGTTGATACCCGAGGCGTGCACCCGGACCAGGACCTCACCCGGTCCCGGCTCGGGCCGGTCCACCTCCTCGACTGCGAAGACGTCGGCCGCCTGGCCCGTGCCGCGGTACAGCGCTGCTTTCATGGGTGCAGCGTAGCGCCCTTGAAGACCTTGTCCACGGCGTTGCGCGGCCCGTGCACCGCGAGGCCGGCGAAGCTCAGCGCGCCGGCTGGGACCGCGCGGACCACGGCCCGGTTGTCGTCGTCGTTCCCGGTCGCGAACATGTCCATGGTGTAGATCGCCGTCGGCAGCTGCCGGGTCAGCGCCCGCTGATGGGCCTGGGTGAGGATCTCCGCCGTGGCCTCGTACACCACCACCGGCTGCCGGAACAGCTCCAGGTAGGTGTTCCCCGAGCGGTCCTCGTACGGCTTGCCGATGGTCTCCCCGCTGCTGGCGGCGATGCCGCTGGCCAGGAACGCGGTGACGTTCAGCTGCTGCCACGGCTGCAGCCCGGCCCGGACCGCGATGGCGATCTTGGTATCGAAACGTACGCTCATAGCGCCCAGCATGGCCCCGGCGTGGCACCGCGTCTTGAACGCTGGAGCGGGATAATCGCAGACATGGCCGGTGACTGGGCCAGGTACTGGCGCGCGGACGACGTGCCGGTCGAGGCGATGCACGCGCACTTCAGCGCGCACGTGTATCACCGGCACAGCCACGAGAGCTATTCGTTCGGCGTGACCGAGACCGGCGCGCAGGCCTTCACCTGCCGTCACGGACGCCACGTGAGCGGCCGCGGCATGGTGATGGCCTTCAACCCCGACGACCCGCACGACGGGCACGCGGCGGACGGGGACGGCTTCACCTACCGGATGGTGCATATCTGGCCGGAGCTGATCACGTCGCTGACCGGGGGCCCGCTGCCGCTGTTCCGGTCGCCGGTGCTCGAGGATCCGGTCACCGCCGCGGCCGTCCGGCGGCTGCACCTGACGCTCACCCGGCCGGCCAGGGAAACCAGCGCGCTGGAGCGGTACGAGCAGCTGGCCGGTACGGCCCGGCTGCTGGTCGGGCAGGCCTCCGGGCGTGTGCCCGACCGCGACGGGACGGATCGCTGGGTGGCCATGCGGGTCCGCGAGCTCATCCGGGCCAGCGTCGGGGGAACTGGGCGCGGACGACCTGGCCGCGGCGGCCGGGTGCAGCCGCTACACCGCCTACCGGGCCTTCACCCGGGCCTACGGGCTCTCGCCCAGTGACTACCAGCGCCAGCTCAGGGTGCGGGCGGCGCGGCGGCTGCTCGGGGCGGGCATCGCGCCCGCCCGGGCCGCGGCCGAGGCCGGCTTCGCCGATCAGGCCCACCTCACCCGCTGGTTCCGGCGCTACTACGGCGTCACGCCGGGCGCCTACCGGGCCGCGACCCTGCCCCGGACCAGCGGGGACGCCGGTCCGGGGCAGGACCTGAATCGCAGGGAGGTACCGGGGGCCGCGGGATTATGCCCGGCATTAGTAAGATCGCCAACCATGGAACAGCGGGTTCTCGGCAGGACAGGACGGCCGGTCTCGGTCGTCGGACTCGGCACCTGGCAGCTCGGCGCGGACTGGGGGAATGTCTCCGAGGACGGCGCGATGAAGGTGCTGCGGACGGCGGTGGAGTCCGGCGTCACCTTCTTCGACACGGCCGACGTCTACGGTGACGGGCGCAGCGAGCGGATCATCGGGCGCTTCCTGGCCGGCAACGCGGGGCAGCACGTCATGGTCGCGACCAAGATGGGCCGCCGGGTCGAGCAGAAAGCAGAGCACTACACGCTGGAGAACTTCCGGGCCTGGACGGACAGGTCCCGGGTCAACCTCGGCATCGACCGGCTCGACCTGGTCCAGCTGCACTGCCCGCCGACCGCGGTGTTCGCCTCGGACGCCGTCTTCGACGCGCTGGACACGCTGGTCGCCGAGGAACGGATCGCGGCGTACGGGGTGAGCGTGGAAACCTGCGATCAGGCGCTGACCGCGATCGCGCGGCCGGGCGTGGCCAGCGTGCAGATCATCCTGAACGCGTTCCGGCGCAAGCCCCTGGACCAGGTGCTGCCCGCCGCCGCGGCGGCGGGCGTCGGCATCATCGTCCGGGTACCGCTGGCGTCCGGGCTGCTGTCGGGCCGGTACACCCGGCAGACCACCTTCGCCGCCGACGACCACCGCAGCTACAACGCCCACGGCGAGGCGTTCGACGTCGGCGAGACGTTCTCCGGCGTGGGCTTCGAAGCCGGCGTCGACGCGGCGGCGGACTTCGCCGCGATCACCGGCAGCCTCCCGGCCTCCGCCGGCCAGCAGGGCAGCACCGCCCAGTGGGCCCTGCGGTGGGTCATCCAGCAGCCCGGGGTGACGACCGTGATCCCGGGGGCGCGCAGCGTCAGCCAGGCCGAGCAGAACGCGGAAGCCGCCAGCCTGCCGCCGCTGCCGCAGGCCAGCCTCGACGCGATCGAAGGGCTGTACGACCGGTACTTCCGCGCGACGGTGCACGACCGCTGGTGAACGCGACCGACTGGGCGGCCGTCGCCAGCCTGGCCACCGCGCCGGGCACGCTGATCCTGGCGGTGGCCGCCCGGCGGGACGACCCGGCGTTCACAGGTAATCCCCAGGTTACGGGGGTGACTTCTGACCAACTTTGAAGCCTTTGCCTCTGGTACAGTCGCAGCCTGTCGATCACAATTGAGTATCGATGCTGTGTCCAAAACAGTACGAAAATGCTGGTTTCGGACAAGGTAAGGCGGGTGACCAGAACAGGTGCAGTTTCGAAGCGGGCGGCGGGCCAGGCGCCACCCAGGCGTCAGCGACGCCGAAACTGCGCCGGCTAGTACTGGGCCGGCCAAGACTGGGCCGATACTGGGTCGGCTAATACTGAGTCCGCCAGAACCGGGCCCCCCGGTACCGGGCCCGCCGGTACGCAGCCCGCGGGCCATCGCGGTCCGCGCAGGCGGGCTCTCCGGGCCACCCGGATCCTGCGGTCACCTTCGCGGGCGGCCCTGATCACCGCGACGGCCGTGGGCGTCATCGTCACCCTGACCCCGGCCAGCGGCGCCGCGAGTGACCTCGCCACCGGCTTCGCCCGGGCCGTCGGCCGCCTGGCCGCCCCCTCGCAGAACGGCCAGTCGTTCTCCGGTACCGCGGCGGTCGGAGCGCTGTTCACCACGTCGTCGTCGGGTCGGCTGGGCCAGCATTTCTGCACGGCGAGCGTGGTCGACAGCCCGGCCGGGGACCTGGTGATGACCGCCGCGCACTGCGTGACCGGCACCTCGGGCACCATCGACTTCGTTCCCGGCTACGACCACGGCTCGGCCCCCTACGGGGTGTGGAAGGTCACCAAGGTCTACGTCGACCAGGCCTGGCACTCGTCGGAAAGCCAGAACGACGATTTCGCCTTCCTGCGGGTCCGCGACTCCGCCTCCAGCATCCCGGTCGAAGACGAGACCGGCGCGGACAAGCTCGTCACCGGGACCCCGGCCGCGCATCAGCTGATCCAGGTGATCGGCTACCCGAACAGCGCCGGCCAGCCCGTCACCTGCCAGAACTGGCTGCGCGAGCCGATGCGGGACCAGCTCGAGTTCGACTGCGGCGGGTACCCGGACGGGACCAGCGGCGGCCCGTTCCTCAGCCACGTCGACCCGTCGACCGGGCAGGGCCTGCTGATCGGCGTCATCGGCGGTTACGAGCAGGGCGGCAACACGCCCCAGGTCTCGTACTCGTCGGTGCTCGGCGCCAGCGCCGCCGCCCTGTACAAGACGGCGGTGGCCGGCGGCTGACGGCCGTTCCCGGTCTAGGGAAGGGCCAAGGTGACGGGGGTGACGCGCGCGGGCACCAGGACGGTGGCCGGGGCGGCCGACTCGCGGACCAAGGTGGTGAAGTGGCCGGGGTCGCCGGTGTTGCGGGCGATGGCCTCGTAGTGCATCGGGATCACGTAGGCCGGATTGACTTCGGCGCAGAGCCAGGCCGCCTCGGTCTCGTTCATGTTGCCGACGATGCCGCGGGCCTCGCGCATGTGGTCGCGGCCGTTGATGGGGATCATCAGCACGTCGGGGCCGAGCGCGGACAAGGTGGCGGGCAGCTCGGGGTACACCAGGCCGTCGCCGGCGTGGTAGAAGCGGATGCCGCCGACCTCCAGCACGTAGCCGAGGAACCTGACCGGGCCGTCACCGGAGGAGAACTCGTACACGACCGGCTCGTCGCCGCCGATTCCGTGCTTGGCCGGCACCGGGTGCACGGTCACGTCCCGGTCGTGCAGTTCCTCGCCCGGCACCGCGCCGGTCAGCCGGGCCCGGTCGATCCCGCCGGCGACCGCGATCTCCACGACCGGGAGGGGGACGACGATCCGGGCGTCCGGGTTGACCGCGCAGAACTCGCGCAGGAACGGCAGGTCCAGGTGGTCGACGTGCTCGTGGGTGCAGAGCACCAGCGTGACGTCGGCGAAGTCCGCGGCGGTGGCGGGGGGCCGGTAGCGGCGATCGGAGCGATCGGTCAGGAACGGGTCGAGCAGGACCCGGCTGTCGCCCGCCGCCAGGCGGAACCCAGACTGGCCGTACCAGGTGACCGAGGCTCGACGGCCGCCCCGTTCGGAAAAAAGGTTTTTCATCGGTCGTCGCTGAGGACGACGGGCTCGGGCAGCGTGCCGGCGTTGTGCTCGAGCAGCCGCCATTGCCCGCGCCGCTGGCCGAGGACCGACCACGAGCAGTTAGAGAGCGGGCCGAGCACGCCGAACAGGTCCTCCGGCAGGCCGAGGAAGCGGGACATGCCCAGCCGCAGCGCGGCGCCGTGGCTGGCGACCACGGCGAGCCCGCTGGCCCCGTCACGATCCTCGTCGGCGAGGCGGTCGGCGATGCGCTGCAGCGCGCCCGCGACCCGCTCGGCCACCGCCGCCGACGGCTCGCCGTCCGGCGGGCTCCAGCTCGCGTGCTCAGCCGGGTAGCGGGCCCTGATCTCGGCGTCGTTCAGCCCTTCCCAGCCGCCGCCGTGCCGCTCCCGCAGGTCCTTGTCCAGCGTCACCTCGAGCCCGGTCAGCTGGGCCAGCGCGGCCGCGGTGCTGGCCGCGCGGCTCAGGTCGGAGGAGACGATCAGCTCGGGCCGCAGTGCGGCCAGCAGCCGCGCGGCCCGCTCGGCCTGCGCCACACCGGTCTCGTCCAGCGGGATGTCGGTCTGCCCCTGGAAGCGGCGCTCGGCGTTCCAGACCGTCTGGCCGTGCCGCCACAGCACCAGCCGTACCGGGTCGCTCAGGGCGTCCTCCCGGGATTCACGCTTAGCTCGGGGAGCGGGATCACGGGGCAGTCCTTCCAGATCCGCTCGAGCGCGTAGAAGCTCCGCTCCTCGGAGTTCTGCACGTGGATCACCACGTCGAGATAGTCGAGGAGCACCCAGCGGCCCTCCCGCTCGCCCTCGCGGCGGACCAGGCTCGCGCCCGCCTGGCGCATCCGCAGCTCGATCTCATCCACGATGGACCTGACCTGGCGATCGTTCGACGCCGAGCAGAGCAGGAACGCATCGGTGATGGCGAGCTGGTCGCTTACGTCATAGGCGATTATGCCGTCGGCCAGCTTGTCCGCCGCGGCTAGCGCCGCGGTCTCGACGAGCTCGACGGCCCTCGGTGTGGCAGTCACGAGTGCTTGCCGGCCTCCTTGGTCGGGGTCGTTGTACTTACTACCCTCTCATGGGGGGGTGTCATTCACCTTCCGGCGCAATAGACAGCACCCCTCACGACCTCGTATCGTACCGGCGTTCATAACGTCTCAGCGGTCCGTCACGGGTGTTAACATTCGAGATATGACTTCAGTGCCAGATCGCGCGCGAGTCCGGCTCACCGGCATCTCGTCCCGCGCATACGAGCATCCCGCTGACCGTTCCGCGCTAGTGGCGCTGCGCAAGCTCAGTGGGTTCGACACGCTCTTGCGAAAGCTGTTCGGCCTGTTCAACGAGCGGGCCTTCCGGCTGACGTACCTGGCGGGCAGCGTTCGGGTCTCCGAGCGCCAGTTCCCGCACATCCACGAGATGGTCAGGGACGGCGCGTACATCCTGGACCTGCCCGAGGTGCCTGAGTGCTTCGTGCTGCAGACGCCGATCGTGAACGCGATGGCGCTCGGCCGGGACAAGCCCTTCATCGTGCTCAACACCGGGCTGGTGGAGCTGCTCGACCCGGAGGAGCTCCGGGCGGTGATCGGGCACGAGCTCGGCCACATCCTGTCCGGGCACGCGGTGTACCGCACCATGCTGATGTTCCTCATCCAGCTGGCGGCGCGGATCGCGTGGATGCCGATCGGCTACCTCGGCCTGCGGGGGATCATCTGGGGCCTGGAGGAGTGGTTCCGCAAGTCCGAGCTGTCCTGTGACCGCGCCGGGCTGCTGGCCGGGCAGGACCTGGACGCCTCCCGCCGGGTGCTGATGAAGCTGGCCGGCGGCGCGCAGCTGTCCGAGCTGAACCCGGACGCGTTCCGCGAGCAGGCGCACGAGTACGACGCGGTGCCCGACCTGCGCGACAGCATCTTGAAGCTGCTGCAGCTGCAGGGCACGACCCACCCGTTCGCGGTGGTCCGGTTCGCCGAGCTCGACTACTGGGCGACCCACGGCGAGTACGACCGCATCCTCGGCGGCGACTACCCGCGCCGGGACACCGACGGCAGCGCCTCGGTCGGCGAGGAGGTCAAGAACGCGGCCAAGTCCTACCAGGACTCGTGGAGCCGGTCGCAGGACCCGCTGATCGGCATCTTCCGCGGCGCGGCGGAGACCGCGGCCCGGGCCGGCGGTGGCCTGTTCGACCGCTTCCAGAACCGCGGTCCGGGCTCCGGGTCCAGCTCCGGCAGCGACGACAACTAGTTCGTTCTCAACGGCCGGCCACCCCGCGGGGTGGCCGGCCGTTGGCGTTGCTACAGGATCACCATGTCGTCGCGGTGGACGACTTCGCGTTCGTATTCGGGGCCTAGCTTGCTGGCCAGCCAGCGGGTCGAGCGACCCATCAGGCCAGGGACCTCGGTGGCGTCGTAGTTCACCAGGCCGCGGGCGACGATGGCGCCGTCCTCGTCGCGGAGGTTAACCGGGTCGCCGGCGTCGAAGGTTCCCTCGACCCCGGTAATGCCGGCGGGCAGCAGGCTGGCGCGCTTGCCGACGACCGCCTCGACCGCACCGGGATCCAGCCGCAGGCTGCCGCGGGCCACCGCGGCGTGCTTCAGCCAGAGCAGCCGGGTGGCCGGCCGGCGGCCGCGGGCGGCGGCGAAATAGGTCCCGGCCGACTCGCCGGCCAGCGCGGCTCCGGCGCTGGGCGCGTCGGCGACCACGGTCGGGATGCCGGCCGCGGATGCGATCATCGCGGCGTCCACCTTGGTGGCCATGCCGCCGATGCCCTGGGTCTTCTGGCTTCCCTGGCTCCCCTGCCCCGCCTTGTTGCCCCGGCCCAGCCTGATGCCGTCCAGGTCGGCCTGGCCGCGCACCTCGGTGATGCGCTGCGCCTGACCGCGGCGCGGGTCGCCGTCGTACAGGCCGTCCACGTCGGACAGCAGGATCAGCGCGCTGGCCCGGGTGACGTGCGCGACCAAGGCGGCCAGCCGGTCGTTGTCACCGAACCTGATCTCATCCGTGGCCACCGTGTCGTTCTCGTTGACCACGGGCAGGACGCCGAGCTCGAGCAGACGGTCCAGGGTGCGCTGGGCGTTGCGGTAGTGGGTCCGGCGCATCAGGTCGTCGGCGGACAGCAGGACCTGGCCGGTGCGGATGCCGTGCCGGTCGAAGGCGGCGGTGTACCGCGCGATGAGCAGGCCCTGGCCGACGCTGGCGGCCGCCTGCTGGGTGGCCAGGTCGCTGGGGCGTTTGCTCAGCCCGAGCGGAACCAGCCCGGAGGCGATAGCCCCGGAGGAGACCAGGACGAGCTGGGTGCCGCGGTCCCGGCGGGCGGCCAGGGCGGCGGCCAAGGCGCGGATCCGGTCGTCAGCGATCTCGCCGTCTTTCGTGGTGAGCGACGAGGAGCCGACCTTGATCACCACCCGCGTGGCCGCGGCGATGTCCGGACGCTGAGGTCCGGCGGCTCCCGTTGTCCCGGTGACGGCAGCGGTCATGGCTAAAGCCGGGGATCGGTACCGCGCGGGCCGAGATTCGGCCTGGCCTTCTGCCGTCCGGACCCCGCATGGCCGCCGATCTCGCTGGCCATCGACGCGGCGGGCTCCCAGTCGAACACCACGGCGTCGTCCAGGTCGCCGATCAGGACCTCGGAGCCCGGCTCGGCCCCCGCCTCGGCCAGGGCCTCCTCGACGCCCAGCCGGGCCAGCCGGTCGGCCAGGTAGCCGACCGCTTCGTCGTTGCTGAAATCGGTCTGCTGGACCCAGCGCCGCGGCTTCTCGCCCTTGATCAGGAAGCTCTCGCCGAGCCTGACCACTTCGAAGCCGGGCTCGTCGGCGGGTTTTACGGCGATCTTGACCCGAACGCGCTCGGCGGGCTGCTCGGGCGGGCGGGCGGCGCGGTCCGCGGCGACCAGCTCGGCCATCGCGAAACCCAGCTGGCGCAGGCCCTCGCCGGTCGCGGCGGAGATCTCGTAGACCTTGTAGCCGCGCTCCTCGAAGTCGGGTTTCACGAGGTCGGCGAGCTCACGGGCGGCCGGGACGTCGATCTTGTTGAGCACCACCAGCCGCGGCCGGGTGAGAAGCTCGGCCCCGGTGGCGTCACCGTAGGCGGCCAGTTCCTCCTCGATCACCGCCAGGTCGGTGACCGGGTCGCGGCCGGGTTCCTCGGTCGCGCAGTCGAGCATGTGCACCAGGGTGGAGCAGCGCTCCACGTGCCGCAGGAAGTCGTGCCCCAGGCCGCGGCCCTGGCTGGCGCCGGGAATCAGGCCCGGCACGTCGGCCACGACGAACTGGACATCGCCGGCCTCGACCACGCCGAGGTTCGGGATCAGGGTCGTGAACGGGTAATTGGCCACCTTCGGGCGGGCCGCCGACATCGCCGAGATCAGCGAGGATTTGCCGGCGTTGGGGAATCCGACCAGCCCGACGTCGGCCACCGTCTTGAGCTCGAGGACGAGGTCGTGATACTCCCCCTGCTCGCCCTTCAGGGCGAAGCCGGGCGCCTTGCGGCGCGGGCTCGCGAGGGCGGCGTTGCCGAGGCCGCCCCGGCCGCCCGCGGCGGCCACGAACCGGGTGCCCACGCCGAGGAGGTCGGCGAGGACCTCGCCATCGGCGGTCTTTACCTCGGTCCCGTTCGGCACCGCGATGACGAGATCGGCGCCGTCGGCGCCGGTACGGTTCGAGCCCTCGCCCTGCCGGCCGTTGGCGGCCCGGCGCACCGGGCGCCGGTGGAAGTCGAGCAGGGTAGCGCTGCTCGCGTCTACCTCGAGGATCACGTCGCCGCCGCGCCCGCCGTTACCCCCGTCCGGGCCGCCCAGCGGCTTGAACTTCTCCCGGTGAACCGAGGCGCAGCCATTTCCGCCGTGGCCAGCCTGCACGCTCAGCGTGACCCGGTCGGCGAACTCCGCCACGATATTCCTCTCGGTTCCTCACATGATGAAAGGCGGGCCAGGGTACCCGGCCCGCCTTTCTGAAGGTCTTGCCTTGGTGCTGGCGAGCCTAACCCTGCGGCTCGACCGGGTCGATGTTCACGGCCCGGCGGCCGCGGAACTTGCCGAACCGCACCTTGCCCTCGACCAGCGCGAACAGCGTGTCGTCACCGCCACGCCCGACGCCCAGGCCCGGGTGGAAGTGGGTGCCGCGCTGGCGGACGAGGATCTCGCCCGCGTTCACGGCCTGGCCGCCGTAGCGCTTGACGCCGAGGCGCTGGGCGTTCGAGTCGCGGCCGTTACGGCTGGATGACGCGCCCTTCTTGTGTGCCATCTCAGTCCTCCTCCGCCTTCGCCTTGGATCCGGCCTTGGCCTTGGCCTTCGCCTTGGTCTCGGTGCCGATACCGGTGATCTTGACCTGCGTGTAGTGCTGCCGGTGGCCGAGACGGCGCCGGTAGCCGGTCTTGTTCCGGTAGTGGATCATGTTGATCTTGGGACCTGCCGCGTCACCGACGATATCCGCCGTGACCTGGTAACGGCCGACCTCGGCGGGGTCGCTGATGATCCGGTCGCCGTCTACCACCAGTAGAGCCGTCAGCGTGATGCTCGAGCCGACCTCGCCCGGCAGCTTGTCGACGGTGACGACCTCGTCCAGCGCGACTTTTTCCTGCCTGCCGCCGCAGCGTACAATCGCGTACACCCGAGAACTCTCTCTTTCTTAGGGCTGTTCCTTGCGCTTCCTCGCGTGCCTCGGAACTCCGGAACCATCACGGCGGGCTCGCTTGAACGTGCACAGGGGCCCGCTGCAACGGGCTACTCCCGACTGGCAAGGTTACCAGACCTCGGCGCCCGTACGAACCAGCCCCGCAATCCGCCCCTCGCCCCCGCCCGCCCCTCGCCCCCCGCCGCCCGGCCCGGCCCGGCCGCGCTTACGTGGATGATCCGGGCTACGTGGAAGATCCGGGGGCGTATAGGCCACCAGATGTTCCGTGTAGCCCGGATCATCCGTGCTGAACGGGTGGACAATGCGGGGCGCTTGGGGCGTGTGTTAGGGGGTGCCGTCCTCGGTGGCGGGGACGGGCGGGGTGGCGGCCGGCGAGGACGGGGCTGCGGGCGGGACGGGCGGGGTGGCGGCTTGGACGGAGGGGATAGTGGGGGATCCTGAGCGGACCTCGACGGAGACCATGGCGCTGCGCGTCTTGGGCTTCGGGGCCTCGTCGCTGGGGGCGGGAGTGCTGGCCGACGTGCGGCCGCTGGGCGCGCCAGGCTCGGCGACCGGGGTGCTGCCGTTAGCGGCACCGGAGGCCGGGGTGGCACCGGAGGCCGGTGGGGCACCGGAGGCCGGGGTGGTGGCAGGGCCGGACATGGGCGCGGCGGGCGCTTCGGCGGCGGTGTCGCTGCTGGTGGCGGTGTCGCTGCTGGTGGCAGTGTCGTTGCTGGTGGCGGGCTTGCGACGGCGGCGGCGGCCGTTGCCGGAGCGGGTGGGCTCCGGCGGGGCCTGGCTGTCATCCGCCTGGGCTGGGGCGTCCGCGCCAGCCTGGGCCGTGGTGGCCAGGGCGGTGTCGGCTAGAGGGGGGCCGGCGAGAGCGGGGCCGGCCTGGGGGGCGTCGTTCGCGGGACTGCCGGTGGCGGGTTCTTCGTCGGCGGCGGAATCGGCGGAGCGGGGGCGGGCGGAGGCTGCGGCCACGACGGCGGGGCCGGACCGGCGGTTCCCGTTGCCGCCGTTACCGCCGTTGCCTCCGTTGCCGTGACCGTTACCGTCATTACCGTGGCTGTGGCCGCCGTGGCCGCGGGAGTGGGGCTGCGGGGCGACGTGCCCGTCGTCGGGGTCGAAGGTGAGGATCACGCCGCGGCCGTTGCAGCACTCGCACGGGGCGGAGAACGCCTCGAGCAGGCCGGCGCCCACCCGCTTCCTGGTCATCTGGACCAGCCCGAGCGAGGTCACCTCGGCGACCTGGTGCTTGGTCCGGTCCCGGGACAGGCATTCGAGCAGGCGGCGCAGGACCAGTTCCCGGTTGCTCTCCAGCACCATGTCGATGAAGTCGATGACCACGATGCCGCCCACGTCGCGCAGCCGGAGCTGGCGGACGATCTCCTCGGCGGCCTCGAGGTTGTTCCGGGTGACGGTCTCCTCCAGGTTCCCGCCCTGGCCGGTGAACTTGCCGGTGTTCACGTCGACGACCGTCATCGCCTCGGTCTTGTCGATGACCAGCGATCCGCCGCTGGGCAGCCAGACCTTCCGCTCGAGCGCCTTGGCCAGCTGCTCGTCGATGCGGTACTCGGCGAACGCGTCGCGGTTGCCCTCCCACCGGGTGACCCGCTCGGCCAGGTGCGGGGCGACGTAGCTGACGTATTCGTCCACCACGTCCCAGGCCTCGTCGCCGGACACCACGAGCTTGCCGAAGTCCTCGTTGAACACGTCCCTGATCACGCGGATGGTCAGGTCGGGCTCGCTGGACAGCAGCGCGGGCGCGCTGGCCGTCTTGGCCTTCTTCTCGATCGCCTCCCACTGGGCGGCGAGCCGGGAGACGTCCCGGGCCAGCTCCTCCTCGGCGGCGCCCTCGGCCGCGGTGCGGACGATCACGCCGGCGTTCTCGGGCATGACCTTCTTGAGGATCTGCTTGAGCCGGTTGCGCTCGGTGTCGGGGAGCTTGCGGCTGATGCCGGTCATGGACGAGCCGGGCACGTAGACCAGGTAGCGCCCGGGCAGGCTGACCTGGCTGGTCAGCCGGGCGCCCTTGTGACCGACGGGGTCCTTGGTGACCTGCACGAGCAGCGACTGGCCGGCCTTGAGGGCCGACTCGATCCGCTTGGGCTGGCCCTCCATGCCGCTGACGTCGAAGTTGACCTCGCCGGCGTAGAGCACCGCGTTGCGGCCCTTGCCGACGTCGACGAACGCGGCCTCCATCGACGGCAGCACGTTCTGGACCTTGCCCAGGTAGACGTTGCCAACGTAGGACTGGTGGCTGGACCGGTTCACGTAGTGCTCGACCAGCACGCCGTCCTCGAGCACGGCGATCTGGGTGCGGTCCTTGCGCTGGCGGACGACCATGGTCCGCTCGACCGACTCGCGCCGGGCGAGGAACTCGGACTCGGTGACGATCGGCGGGCGCCGCCGGCCGGTCTCCCGGCCCTCACGGCGCCGCTGTTTCTTGGCCTCGAGCCGGGTCGATCCCTTGATCGACCGCACATCGCTGTTACTCGAGGCGGCCGAGCTAGCCGGGCTGCCGTTCGGCTCGCGGACGTGCACCACGGTGTCCGGCGGGTCGTCCGAGCTCGGCGAGTCGGACCCGTCGGCCGAGCCGCGGCGGCGCTTGCGCCGGCGACGCCGGCCACTGGCGCTCTGGTCGTCGTCCGAGCCGTCGGCGTCGTCATCGCCATCGGGCGCGTCGGAGTCCGCGGCATCGGCGTCCGCGTTCGCCGAAGCGCCGTCGTCGGCACCGTCGCCGTCGCGGGCACCGCCGCGGGACCGGCGGCTGCGGGTCCGCGGCCGCCGGCCGTCGCCCGGGGTCCCGCCGGCCTCGGCTTCCGGCTGGTCATCGGAGGCCGGCTCCTGGGACTCGGGCTGACCCTCGGCTGAGTCGGCCGCGTCGTCGTCGTTGCGGCCGCGGCCGCGAGTTGACCGCCGCCGGCGGCGCCGCGGTCCCGACCCGTCGTCATCGTCGCCGGGGCCATCGGCGGCGTCACCATCGCGCGCACTGGCACGGGCGTCATCTCGGCCGCTGTCGCGGGCGTCATCTCGGGGACCGTCGCGGTGGCCGCTCCTGGCCTCGCCGCCGGCCGGTGACCCGGCGGCCGGGCTCTCCGGGCGGGACGGCGCAACCGGCTCGGGCCGGGCCGTCGGCGGCTGGAACACCACCTGCGGCGGCTGGAACAGCGCGGCGGGCACCGCCGGGGTCAGGTCGCCGGCGCTACGTACGCTCGTCGCCCCTTCCCGGGAGGCGCCACCTGAGGATGCGCTGTCATTGGATTCTCTGTCGTAGAGCTCGCTGTCGAGCATTCGGGCAATCTCCAGTCAGGCTCCCGGGCGCGCGGTACCGCGGCGTTCCGCCACCTGGCGGCGTTCCGCGGCACGCCCGCACGCCACACGGGAGCACATTGTCAACGAGGGCCCGGGCGGAGCCGCGCAGGCCGAACCGGCCCCGGCGATCCCGGCCGTGGCAGCTCGCCCGCACGGAACTCGCGCGGGCCCGGCTGCACCGGGCCTCGTTACTTATCTCTGTCTTCACGGGTACGGCGCCCGAGATGCCTGGACCCGGCCGCGTCGCCGTCATGACACACCGTCCCCGGCTGGCCGGGCTTGACCCGTCAGCTGGGATCGCTGGCCCTGGGCCAGCCGGGTGATCATGGGCGGCGACGACGGCACGAGGCCGTCCTGCTCGCGCAGCGCGGTCACGATATCCTCGGGCCGCACGGCAGGTGCCGTATGCAGAACAACCATTCGAAGAATGGCACAACCATCGAAGCCTGTCTCGGCGGCAAGCACAGCCTGCTCGAGTGCAGTCGTATCGAACGCGTCGCTATCGAGCACTGTCATCTCGATCAGGGCCGCGCGGGCATCCATTCGCCGGACACCCTTGTCCGTGAGGCGCTCGACTGGCACCTCGGCGCGGGCGAGGAATCCGGCGACGGCCCGGCGGGCCACCTCCGGCGCCACACCCGGTAGAACCATCCGCCACTCGGACGCCTCCAGGTGGCCGAAGCCACCGGACCGCGTCGAACTGGAACCGGCCGACGGACTTCCGTCGCCCCCAGCCTCCGTGACGTCGATCACATCAATCCCATCAGGCAGTGCCGCGTCCAGCCGACGGCACACCTGCGTATCGGCCTGCCGGACGGTCAGCGCGAGGCTCAGGTACTCTGCCTCGCTCGCCACCCCAGTCGGCGCGCCGCCCGCGTAGGAAATCTTCGGGTGCGGCGTGAAACCGGACGAATAGGCGATCGGCAGCCCGGCCTTGCGCACTCCCCGCTCGAAGGCGCGCGCCACGTCCCTGTGGCTGGCAAAACGCATCTTTCCGCGCTTAGCATACCGGACCACCAGATGCTGCACCGCAGGCGTGGCGGTCGCCGGTGCAGCACCTGCCGGGTTCGCCACGCTATCTCCCGCCTACTACGGGAAGCATTCGCTTCCCGTCAAGGCGCTCCCCCGTCGGGCCCACCTGGATTTCCGTGCCCATGGCAGAACAAGCCCCGCATTCATAACACGGGGTCCAGCGGCAATCTTCCACTTCGCCCGCGCCCTCGGGCGCAATGGAGTCCTGCCAGTCCTGCCACAGCCAGTCGCGGTCAAGCCCCGCGTCCAGGTGATCCCACGGGAGCACCTCGCCGTAATCACGTTCGCGCGTAGTATACCATGCAAGGTCCACCGGCTCCCCGGCCAGGGCCTGCTCAGCGGACCGCTGCCAGCGCTCGAACGAGAAATACTCGCTCCACCCGTCGAACCGCGCCCCGTCCCGCCACGCCGCCAGGATCACGCCGCTCACCCGGCGGTCGCCGCGGGACAGCAGGCCCTCGATCATCCCGGGCTGGCCGTCGTGGTAGCGGAAGCCGATCGACTTGCCGTAGGCGCGGTCGGCGCGGATCGCGCCGCCGAGCGCGCGCAGCCGGGCGTCCACCACCTCGGGTGGGCACTGCGCCGCCCACTGGAACGGCGTGTGCGGCTTGGGCACGAAGCCGCCGATCGACACCGTGCACTTGATGTCGCGCCGCCCGGTCGCCTCCCGGCCCGCCGCGATGACCTTGCGGGCCAGCTGCGCGATCGCCAGCACGTCCTCGTCGGTCTCGGTCGGCAGGCCGCACATGAAGTACAGCTTGACCTGCCGCCAGCCGCTGGCGTAGGCGGTCGTGACGGTCCGGATCAGGTCTTCCTCGGTGACCATCTTGTTGATCACCTTGCGCAGCCGCTCGGACCCGCCCTCCGGGGCGAACGTCAGCCCGGACCGGCGCCCGTTGCGGCTCAGCTCGTCGGCCAGGGTCACGTTGAAGGCGTCCACCCGGGTGGACGGCAGCGACAGGCCGACGTTGCTGCCCTCGTAGCAGTCGGCCAGGTCGACGGCGATCTCGTTGATCTCGCTGTGGTCCGCGCTGGACAGCGAGAGCAGCCCGACCTCGTTGAAGCCGCTGGCCGCCACGCCGTTGGCGACCATCGAGCCGATCGTCGTAATGGACCGCTCGCGCACCGGCCGGGTGATCATCCCGGCCTGGCAGAACCGGCAGCCGCGGGTACAGCCGCGGAAGATCTCCACGCTGAACCGCTCGTGCACGGTCTCCGCGACCGGCACGATGGGCTTACGCGGGTACGGCCACGCGTCCAGGTCCATCAGCGTGTGCTTGGACACCGTGGGCGGGACGCCGGGACGGTTCGGCGTGACCCGGGCGATCTGGCCGTCGGCGCGGTACTCCACGTCGTAGAAGCGCGGCACGTACATGATCGAGGAAAGCTGCACCAGCAGCCCGTCGCGCCCGCCGGGCTGCCCGGCCCGCTTCCACTCGCGGATCACCTCGGTGATGGCCAGCACGGCCTGCTCGCCGTCGCCGAGCACAACCCCGTCCATGAAGTCTGCCACCGGCTCGGGGTTGAACGCCGCGTGACCTCCGGCGATGACCAGGGGGTGGGACGAGCTCCGTTCGGCCGAAAAAATCGGGATGCCGGCCAGGTCGAGCACGGTCAGCAGGTTGGTGTAACCCATCTCGGCCGCGAAGCTGAACCCGAGCGCGTCGAACGCGGCCACCGGGCGGTGCGCATCCAGGGTGAACTGGGGCACGTCGTGCTCGCGCATCAGCGCCTCGAGGTCGGGCCACACCGTGTAGGTGCGCTCGGCCAGCACGCCGTCGCGCTCGTTCAGCACCTCGTACAGGATCTGGACGCCCTGGTTGGGCAGGCCGACCTCGTAGGCGTCCGGGTAGCACAGCGCCCAGCGGACATCGGCGCTGTCCCAGTCCTTGACGACCGACCCTACTTCGCCTCCGACGTACTGGATCGGCTTGCGCACGCACGGCAGCAGCGGCTCAAGCGCTGGGTACACGGATTTGACGGGCATCAAAACAGAGTAGCCGAACGACGAAGGTTACCCGTGGTCCCGGAACGGCCCGAGGCCGGGGAGGCCGGCCCGCCGGTGCCGGGATCGCGGTCGATGTTGCGAGTCTGCGACACGTTCGCGATACCCCCGGCAAGGCGTGCCTCTAGGTTTAGCGCCGTGACTACATACCGAAATGCCGCGATGGTCCTGGCGACCTGCGCGGCCGCCCTGTCCCTGGCGGCGTGCACCGCCGGGATCACGACGACCAGCTCGGCGACGACGGCCGTGACCAACACTTCGAGTCCGAGCCGGAGCGCGACCGCTTCCGCTTCTCCGTCCGCTTCTCCGTCCGCCGCGGGCCGGATGCTCAAGGTGGACGGCAAGGTGTCCAGCTTCCCGGTGCCGGCGGGCGCGAAGATAGCCGAGAACATCGGCGGCGGCGGGCAGATCATCATCTTCTTCAGCTTGGTCACGCCGGCCAAGGTGTCGAGTTTCTACGCTCAGGCGCTGCCGAAGGCCGGCTACACCATCAGCGAGAACTCCGTCATCAGCCAGGGTGGTAGCACCGTGGCGCTGATCCAGTTCAGCGGGCACGGCATCAAGGGCAACATCGACGGGCTGGCCAAGTTCAACGACTCCTCGGTGGACCTGCCCGGGCTCGGCCACAAGAACGTGACCACGGTCTCGCTGCAGTCGTAGTAGCGGCCGCCCGCGGGGGCGCGGCTACTCGAAGACGTTGTGGCGGCGGTGGACGGACTGGAGCAGGCCGATGGCGATCATGTCGGCGAAGACGGCGGAGCCGCCGTAGGAGACGAACGGGAGCGGGAGCCCGGTGATCGGCATGATGCCGATCGTCATGCCGATGTTCACGAACGACTGGAACGTGAACCAGATCGCGATGCCGGACGCGACCAGCAGGCCGAACAGGTCGTCGGCGCGGGTGGCGATGCGCAGCGCCCGGACGATCACCACGCCGAGCAGGAACACGATGACGGTCGTGCCGACGAAGCCGAGTTCCTCGCCGGCCACCGTGAAGATGAAGTCGGTCTGCTGGGACGGGACGAAGTTGCCCGCCACCAGCTGGCCGTGGAACAGGCCCTGGCCGAACATCCCGCCCGAGCCGACCGCGATCTTGGCCTGGGCCGCGTTGTAACCGGCGCCGGCCAGGTCGTTGGCCGGGTGCAGGAAGGAGGTAAACCGGGTGAGCTGGTAGGACTTCAGCACATGCAGGCCGCCGGCCGCGGCGATGAGCACCGCCACCACCGCGGTGAGCGCGCCGATGACGCGCATGCGCAGGCCGGAAAGCACGATCAGGGTGACGGTCACCACCACCAGGACCAGGGAGATGCCCAGGGCCAGCTCGATCACCACCAGGCCGATCAGCGGGGCGGCGACGGCCAGGGCGATGCCCAGCGAGCGGACCCGGGGCGCGCCCGAGGGGCCGGGGCGCGCCTGGCTGAAGATCATCGCCATCATCGTGATGAGCGCGATCTTGGCGAACTCGTTGGGCTCGACCTGGAAGCCGCCGGGCAGCGAGAACCAGGCGCGCGCGCCGTTGACGGACGAGCCGAGCGGGGTGAGCACGGCCACCAGGCAGAGCAGGGTCACGCCGTAGAAGGCCGGCGCCCAGGTGCGCAGCTGCCTGGTGTCGACCAGGCTGACCGCGGCCATCAGGATCAGCCCGATGATGACGTTGAGCAGCTGTTTCTTCAGGTAGGTGCGCGGGTCCTGGCCCGCCGCGAGCAGGCTGGGCTGGGTGGCCGACCAGACCAGCAGGGTGCCGATCGCGCTCAGGCCGAGCACGACCACGATCAGCAGCCAGTCCATGTGCCGCAGCGGGGAGTTCCGGGCGAACGCCCGGCCGACCAGGGACCGCGGCCGCCGGGCGGCCAGCGCCCCGGGCCGCGGCGTGGTCAGGCCCCGCGGCGAGTAACTCGTCGGCCGGCCCAGCATCACTTTCCCCCGTCGGTGAGCCGCGTGTAACCGGACGGCGCGGTGATCGCCCCGGTCGCGGTGATCGTGGGCAGCGAGGCCGGGGCCCGGCCGCCGGGCAGCGCCGCCCGGTGGCCCTCGAGGCCGTAGATCCCGTCCCAGATCTGGCGTACCGCGGGCGCGGCCGCGTCGGCGCCGTAACCGGAGTCCGGGAGCATGACCACGACCACGTACTTGGGGTGGCTGCAGGGGGCGAACGAGGCGAACACCGAGGTGGCGTTCTTGCCGAAGAGCTGGGCGGTACCGGTCTTGCCCGCGACGCAGACCTGGTTGAGCGGGAAGCCGCCGAAGGCGCCGGCCGCGGTGCCCTGGGTTACCACGCCGGCCAGCGCGGTCCGCATGTAGGCGAGCGTCTGGCCGGAAACCGGCAGCCGCCTGATCACCGGCGGGTTGATCTGCTTGACCACCTGGCCGGTGGTGGGTGACACCAGCGCCGCGCCGATCCGGGGGCTGTAGAGCGTGCCGCCGTTGGCCAGCGCGACGTAGGCGTTGGTCAGCTGGAGCGGGGTCGCGGTCACGTAGCCCTGGCCGATGGCGGCGATAGCGGCCTGGCCGGGCTCCCACTGCCATCCGTCCTGGCAGTCCTGCCATTCGATCTGCTGGACGTAGCTGCCGTACTCCTTGCCGTACTTGCACCAGTCCTGGCCCGTGTGGGCGTTGTCCTTCCAGAGGTAGTACAGCCACTGCCGGGTCGGGACGGTGCCGGTCGATTCGGCGGGCAGGTCCACGCCGGTGTCCTTGCCGAAGCCCCAGGCCAGCTCCATGGCCTGCATCTTCTGCACCGGGGCGGTCGCTGACGGGTGCTGGTTGGCCTTCGGGTTGTCCTTGAGGTACATGTCGTAGCCGAGGTCGTAATACACGGTGTCGCAGGACTGGATGAGCGCTTCGGAGAAGCTCATGTCGCCCAGGCTCGGCTCGCCGTCGTTGCCGAACGTGTGCCCGGCGATGCTGACCGAGCCGGGGCAGCCGTACAGGCCGTCCAGCGGGTACCCGTCGGCCACCGCGGCGGCGGTGGAGGTGACCTTGAAGGTGGAGCCGGGAGCGTACTGGCCCTGGGTGGTCCAGTTGATGATCGGCTGCCCGCCGGACTTGCCGAACAGCTTGCCGAACTGCTGCTGGGAAATGCCGCCGGTCCACACGCTCGGGTCGTAATCCGGGTAGCTGGCCATGGCCACCACGCGGCCGGTGGTCGTCATCACCACCGCCGCGCCCTGGGTGGCGTCGTTGCCCGCGGCCTGCGATCGCTCGATGGCGGCGTTGAGCGCGTTCTGCGCCACCACCTGGACCTTGGAGCTGAGGCTGGTCACCAGGTCATCGCCGTTGACCGGCGGGGTCTGGCTCACGCTGCCGGTGACGTCCCCGGCGGCGTTGACCGCGACGGTCTGCTTGCCCGCCTGACCGCGCAGCTGGCTGTCGTACTCGGCCTCGAGTCCGGCCTGGCCCACGAGGTCCACGCCGGAGAAGCCGGTCACCGGCAGGTGCCGGCTCCTGATCTCCTCCGGGGTGATGGGCTGCAGGTAACCGAGCACCTGAGCCGGGTTCGCCCCGTACGGCTCGGGGTACTGGATCACCGGCTGGACCTGCGCGGTCACCCCGGGGAACTTGTCCTGCTGCTCCATCACCTGCAGGGCCACCTGCGGCGAGACGTTCTGCGCCACCGGGATCGGCTGGTAGGGCGACCCGGCCCAGCACGGCTGCGGGACGCCCTTGGTGCACAGCCGGGTCTTGTCGGACAGCAGCGTGCCGGACATGCCGAGCAGCGGGGCCAGCCGGCGCAGCACCGGCGCGGCCCCGCCGGGCTGCTGGGACAGGTTCATCATGTCCACCGAAACGACCAGCGCGGTTTTATTGGTGACCAGCCGGTTGCCCACGTCGTCGAGGATCTGGCCGCGGACTGCGGGCACGATCACGTTCCTCGTCTGGTTGGCCTCCGCGAGCTTGGTGAAGGCGGTGTTGTTCAGCACCTGCAGGTACCAGAGCCTGCCGCCCAGCGAGATCAGCATGGCGGCCGCGAGCACGTAGAGCACCAGCAGCCGGCGCCGGGACGAGATGTTCACCGGTAGCCTCCCCTCCCCCGCTTGCGCCCGGCCCACTGACGTCGGGCGGTCAGCCGCGGCACGCGCGGCTGACCGATCCCGCGACGGCCGAAGGCGCCCCGCCCCAGGCTCCCGCCGCCGCCGAGTCCTTTGCCGCTGAAGCCCCTGCCGCTCTTGCCGCCGAAGCTCTTGCCGCCTAGCCGCTTGCGGCCCAGGCTGGAGCCGCTCAGGCCGCCGCGGGTGAACGCGCCGCGTGATGACGGGCTGCGCAGCCAGTTCCGGCCCGGCGACTTGGGCGTGCTGCCGCGGGAGAATCGTGGAGCGCGCCCGGTCAGGCCGCCGCCCGCGGAGCGCATCAGGTTGCTCCGGTGCCGGAACGGTGACGACCGGCCCAGCGGGGCGGACCGGCCGAAGACCTGGCCGCCGCCCAGCGAGGACGAGGAGCCGCTGAACACCGAGCCGCCGAGGAGGGACCGGCCCAGGCTGGCCCCGCCCCGGCCGGCGCCGCCCCGGCTGGTGACACCCCGGCTGGTGACACCGAGCAGGGAACCGCCGAAGACGCCCTCCCGGCGCCGGCCGCCGAACTTGACCCGGGCCGAGCCCGCCGCCAGACCGCCCGCGGTGAAGGTCGCGGGCCGGACGCCCGGGCGGCCGAGCTTGAGCTGAGGTTCACGCCGGGGGGCCGGGCGGCCTGTACCGGAACCGCGCAGGCTGCCGGCCGAGCCCGGGCCACGGTCCCGCTCGGATAGCCGCAGCCGCGGGCCGCCCGTCCCGGCTAGCTGCCTGATCGCGCCCTGGCTGGTGGCGGGCACCGAGGTCCTGGCCAGTCCGGGCGACCAGCCAGGCGACCGGCCCTCGCGGCGTACTCCCGCCAGGCGCAGCGCCGCCGCCGCGGCGTACAGGACGAACGGGCACAGCAGGACGTCGTAGGCCATGGCGGCGGGCAGCACGTGGGTGATCGCCGCCCAGCGGACCTGGGGGTCGCTGAGCATGACGCCGAGCAGGGCCACCAGCGCCTCGCCGCAGACCGCCCCGGCGGCCGTCACCATGATCTCGTACAGGGCCGAGTGCCCCTGTTCGGCGTCACCGGAGAACTCGTCGGCCAGCAGCCCGCAGGCGTATCCGATCAGGCAGAACACCAGCGCGTCCTGGCCGGTGAAATGGCTGCCGGGCGGCGCGACGTCGAGGGCCAGGCCGGCCCAGAACCCGGTCAGCACGCCGGCCATCGGGCCGCCGGCCAGCGCCAGCGCCGCCACCAGCAGCAGGACCAGGTCGGGGCCGCCGCCGCCGGGGAACGCGATCCGGCCCACGATGGTGACCTGGACGACCACCGTCACCGCGGTCAGCACCAGGGATACGAGCGCGCGCACCTCAGCCTCAGCCCCCGCCCGTTCCGGACGCGGGCCGGGAGGGGGGCGGGGTGCCGGTCGAGGCCACCGAACCCGGCGTGCTCGGGGTGCTGGTGACCGTGACCGTGGGGGCGGGGCGCGGCAGGATCGAGGTTCGCGGGTTGTGCCGCGGCACCTGCACCACCACGCCGACCACGCCCAGGGACGTGAAGTTGACGGCGGGCCGGACCAGCGCGGTCTGGGTAAGCGCCCCGGCGTTGCCGCTCACCGACACGATCGTGCCGACGGGGACGCCGGGTACCTGGGGCTGGTCGTTGATGGAGGCGTAGGTGACGAGCTGCTGCCCGGGGTGCAGCACCGCGTTCGCGTCGAACAGGCTCAGCCGGAGCAGGGGGGCGCCGGACATGGACTTGCCGGTCCCAGACACCTCGCCGATCTCGCCGCCGCCGGCCAGCTGCACACCGACCAGGGCAGACGCGTCGCTGGCGAGCAAGACGGTCGAGGTGTCCGCGCTCACCTGGGTGACCGTGCCGACGAAGCCCGAGCCGTTGAGCACGGTCTCGTCCGGCTTGATGCCGTCGTGGCTGCCCGCGTCGAGCGTGACCGTGTTGGAGAAGCCGCCGCCGGCTGCGATCACGTCGGCGGCCACCATCCGGTAGGCGCCCGCGTCCATCTGGAGCAGCTGGGCCAGCTGCTTCTTCGCCGTCTTGGTGAGCTGGGCCGCGCTGAGCTCGGCTCGCAGCTGAGCGTTCTGCCGCTGCAGGGACGCGATGGTGCCCTGGGCCGAGGGTCCGCCCGTGACCGAGTCGAACAGCCTGGCCACCGGGTCGGTCACGTCGTGCGTGACCTGCTCGACCGGGCCGAAGATATCCGCGCCGAGCCCCCGCGCCGGCGATGCGCCACCGTCCCTGAAGTCCAGCGTGATCAGCGCGATCGCGACGATCAGGAGCACGCCAAGAACCAGGCGGGTACGCCGGTTGTCGTGCACAGCCGCTCCTCGTCCGCCGTGACGGTACGGCGGGGTATTACGGGCTCTTGCGGGTCAGCGTCTGGTGTCGGGCACCAGGACCTGGCGCAGGGTCTCGAAGTCCTCGACGCATTTGCCGGTCCCGAGCACCACGCAGTCGAGCGGGTTGTCCGCCACCTGCACGGGCATCCCGGTCTCCTCCCGGATTCGTGACTCTAGTCCGCGCAGCATGGCGCCGCCGCCGGTCAGCGCGATTCCGCGGTCCATGACGTCGCCGGCCAGCTCGGGCGGGCACTTGTCCAAGGTGTTCTTGACCGCGTCGACGATCAGGCTGACCGGCTCGCTGATGGCTTTGCGCACCTCGGCCGCGGAGATCACCACGGTCTTGGGCAGGCCGCTGACCAGGTCCCGGCCCCTGATCTCGGCGTGCGGCTCGTCCTCGGAAGGGAACGCGGAGCCGAGGGCCATCTTGATTTCCTCGGCGGTCCGCTCACCCAGCATCAGCGAGTATTCCTTCTTGCCGAACGTGATGATCGCCTGGTCGAGCTCGTCCCCGCCGACCCTGATGGACTGGGAGGTGACGATGCCGCCCAGCGAGATGACCGCCACCTCGGTGGTGCCGCCGCCGATGTCCACGACCATGTTGCCGGTCGGCTCGTGGATCGGCAGCCCGGCGCCGATCGCCGCCGCCATCGGCTCCTCGATGATGTAGACCCGGCGCGCCCCGGCCTGGTGACCCGCCTCCTTGACCGCGCTCTGCTCCACGCCGGTGATCCCGCTCGGCACGGCCACCACGAGCCTCGGCTTGGCCAGGTGACTGCGGCGGTGGACCTTCTGGATGAAGTAGCGCAGCATCCGCTCGGTCACGTCGAAGTCGGCGATCACGCCGTCCTTGAGAGGACGGATCGCGACGATGTTGCCCGGCGTCCGGCCGATCATCCGCTTGGCCTCGGCACCCACCGCGACGATCTGGCCGTTGTTGGTGTTGAGGGCCACGACCGACGGCTCGTTCAGCACGATGCCGCGTCCGCGTACGTAGACCAGCGTGTTCGCAGTGCCGAGATCGACCGCCATGTCGCGGCCGAGAAACGTCAGCGCGTTGCTCATCGGGAAACGGGAACCTTCCGCGGGGCTTTGATCTTGAACCTAGTCGGTCGGGCCGCTTCGAGAGGGCGGCCTTGGTGTTCTTACCGGAAAACGGTGGCGTCAGCTAGACAGGTTCCGGGACGAGGAGCTCGATCTCTCCCCAGGCCTGTCTGCCGCGCGGGCCCGGCGCGTAGCGTCTTATCAGGACGACAGCGTGTTCTGACAACGACGCTCCTTCACCGGGCGTGGACAGCGCCGCGGTCGACGATGCGATTCGCTACAAGGTCAGCTTACTCACTGATCCGGGCTACCGCCGGCCCCTTGGACCGGCGCGCCGGCCGCGGCTCCGCCGGGTCGCGTGCCCGCTTTGCGACCCGGCGTGCACGCCATCGCGACGGCGACGGCAGCGGTGATCGCCGCCGTGACCAGAGCCCAGTGCCCGGCCGCGGCGGCCAGCGCGGCCCGCGCCGCTGGTGCCGTCACGGTCCCCGCGATCGCGTGCAGCTGAACCGCTCCGGCGGCCAGGTAGCCGGCCACCAGGCCGGCCAGCAAGATGACCACGCCGGCCAGGGCTCCGGCGGCACCGGAGGTACGGAGCGCGGCGGTCAGCGCCGCGGCCAGGCCCCCGACCACCGGCACGCACAGCACCGCGATCAGGTGGGCGGCCGCAGCGGCCGGCCCGGCCAGGTCCAGGGCGGTGAGGCCGACCGCGGCCACCGCCAGCCCGGTCGCGGTCACGGCCCGGGCCTGCGGCTGCCTGGCCGCCACGGCGAGCCCCGCCCCGCACAAGGCGGCGATCAGGACGGTAATCCCGGAAACCGCGGTGGAGCGCGCCAGCGCGGTCATCGCCCCGGCGGCCGGGGCCACCGTGAAGCCGGTCACGGCGCAGATCACGGCGAAGCGCGCCGCGGTCGCCGTCCGGGCGGTGATGGCGGCCAGGCCCGCCAGCGCGAGCGCGTTGGCCACCGCGGCCGCGGCGATGGCGTGACCGGCCGGGTAGGTGACGGCCAGGGCGATCGCGCAGATCCCCGCGACCGGGGCCGCGAGCAGGGCTAGCTGAGCCCGTTCGGCCGCCGGGAAAAGGCGCCTGGCCGTCACGGTGGCGGTGCCCTCGGCCAGCAGCGCGTACAGCGCCCCGAGCCCGAGCGCGACGCCGGTCAGCCACGGAAAGGGCTGCAAGGCGACGACCCAGTTGCCCGAGCCGACCCGGTGCCGCATCAACTCCGGCGCCGTGGCCAGGCCCGCCACCATGAACGCGGCCCACCAGCCGGCCAGCACGCGCCGTCCCTCGTTCGGTCCGTGCGGTTCTGCGTGGTGCCGTGGCCGGCGCTCCATGATGACCGCCACCACCCCGGCCATCGCGATCCCGGCCCCCGCGCCGTGCAGGGACCGGTCCGCGCCGATCAGGGCGACCGTGCGGATGACGCCGCCGAGCGCGTCCGCGGCGGCCAGCATGAGCAGGCCCGCCAGCAGGACCGGGCCGGCCCGCAGCCAGCGCACCATCATCGCGGCCAGCGAGCCGGCGACGGCCATCGCGGGCAGCGCCAGGCCCGAAGCCCGCAGCAGGCTCGCCACCGCGCCCGGGCCCGCGGCGGCCACCCGGGGCGGCACCACCCAGGCGACGGCGTCCGGTATCTGGAGCACTACCAGCGGGATCACGGTGATCACGAGGCCCAGCGCGAGCAGGCTCAGCGCTGCCTCGCGGGCGGCGGCGGTAAGGCGCCGGGTGGGCTTGGCCTGCGTGTTCTGCTGGGTTTCGGTGTCCGGCTGGGCTTCGGCGTCCGGCTGGGCTTCGGCGTCCGGCTGGGCTTCGGCGTCCGGCTGGGCTTCGGTGTCCGGCTGGGCTTCGGTGTCCTCGTGGGTTGCGGCTTGGGCCGCGGTGTCGTGTTGGGCTTCGGCTGAGGTCGCGGGAGTGATGGCAGGGTCGAGTGTGGCGACGGGGCCGGGCAGCGCGGGGAGGGGGGCGGTGTCGTGGTCCAGCGGACGCGGCGACGGAACCGGGGCGAACGCAGCGTACGGAACGGGGGTGCCCTGGGAGGAGGGTGCGTCCGGGAGGGCGAGGGCGCTCCAGGGAACGGGAGTGTCCCGCGAAGCGGGAGTGTCCCGGGGGGCAGGAGTGTCCCGGCGGAGCGGGCGCGTCCCGCGAAGCGGGCGCGTCTGGGAGGGTGGGCGCTCCACGGTTGGCAGGAGTGCCCGGGAGGGCGGGCGTGTCCCGGCGCCGAAAACGGCTGGTCTTGGCGGCGTGCGCGCCGCCACGTGGGCGCGGGATGTCATCGCCGGCCCGCGTCTGGTCTTTCCCCAGGTCCGTGGTCACCTCAGGCGCTCCGATTACTTTCAGCTAGCAATAAGTCACTTATAGCTAGCGGAAGCGTAGCGGGCGCGACCATGATCACGTATGCAAAGGGTCCAGAAACACGTATGCAAAGGGTCCAGAAACAAGTCGCCGTAACGGCTCCGGCTCCGGCTCCGGTCCACCTGCGCCCAGCCCGGCCCATCCGTGCCGAGCCTCCCCATCCGTCACCTGGCACCGGCCGCCACCGCGTGGCCCCGGCCGTCGGCCGGCACCGCGATGTGACATTGCTGTGGCCGGGGTCACAACGATGTGGCATCGCGGTGGTTAACAGCATGGCCCGGGCGGCCTCTGGCCGATACCGCACGACCCACAGGAAACACTCGCCTCAGGTCTTGGGACGCCACTGCGAATGAACCCCCATGCTTCATCGGCCCGGCGGCGACCGGCTAAATGTCCCATGGGCGCGGCTCTTGCGGAGTGCGCGGCTCTTGCGGAGTGCGCGGCTCTTGCGGGGTGAGGCCGGCGGCGGCGCTCCGTCAGGACCGGGTCGACGGAACATTCACCCGGTCGCGACCACGGCCGGCACGGGAAAGGGTCTAAGGCGCGGAGGTGGTGGTGCCGGGGTGAGGGGCGGGGGTGGTGGTGCCGGGGTGAGGGGCGGGGGTGGTGGTGCCGGGGTGAGGGGCGGGGGTGGTGGTGCCGGGGTGAGGGGCGGGGGTGGTGTCAGCGGGGGTGGGGGTGGGGGGCTGGTGGCGGCGGGCTAGCCAGATGCCGGTGAACCAGAGGGCGGTGAAGATCACGCCGAGGACGTACATGGCGGAGACCACCACGCCGGCCGCGATGACCAGGAGCTGCAGGATGGTGCCGGCCAGCAGGGCCCAGCCCATGTGCGGGCGGCCGACCACGCCGCCGATCAGGACGGCGGCGACGGCCAGGGCGCCGCCGATCCCGCCGGCCAGGCCGCGGCTGGCGTGCTCGAGCACGATGGCGACCGGGATGGCCAGGCCGATGACGACCGCTTCCATGACCAGGACGGTGCCGCAGAGCTGCCGGATGGCCTTGCCCTCGAGCGGGATGTCCATCATGACAGTTCCGCGGCGGTGAACGAGTGACGGGAAGGCTGGCTGGCAGGCGGCTCGGGCGGCAGCACGCCGCCGCCCGGCGCGAGCAGCCTGCGAGCGTCGCCCGCGGTGATGACGGACCCGGTGATCAGCACGCCGCCGCTGCCCGGGCCGCCTTCCGCAACGGCATCGTCGGCCGCGTCGGCGAGCGTGACCGCGGCCTCGATCGCGTCGTCGAGGCGGCCGGCCTCGGTAACCCGGTCCTCGCCGAAGATCTCGGCCGCCAGCTCAGCGGTCTCGGCCGGGGCCATCGACCGCTCGGAGGAGTTGCGGGTCACCACGATCTCGTCGAGTACCGGCTCGAGCTCGGCCAGCATGCCGGCCACGTCCTTGTCCCCGCTGGCCGCGAAGACGCCGGTCAGGTGCGAGAAGGTGAACGACTCCTGCAGGCCGGCCACGGTCGCGGCCGTGCCGGCCGGGTTGTGCGCGGCGTCGATGATGATGGTGGGGCTGCGCCGGAGGACCTCGAGCCTGCCCGGCGAGGTGACCTGGGCGAACGCCTCCCGGACGAGGTTGGGGTCGAGGGCGGCCTGGCCGTAGACGTCCTCGCCCGACACGCCCGCGAACGCCTCGACCGCGGCCAGCGCGCAGGCCGCGTTGCCCGCCTGGTACGACCCGAACAGCGGCAAGAACACGTCCTCGTAGGTGCCGCGCAGGCCACGCAGGTTCAGCTGCTGGCCGCCCACCGCCTGCTCGTGGCTCAGGACGCCGAACTCCACGCCTTCCCGCGCCACGGTGGCACCCACCTCGACCGAGTGCCGCAGCAGCACCTCGGCGGCGCCCAGGGGCTGCTGGGCCAGGATCGCGGTCGCGCCCGGCTTGACGATGCCGGCCTTCTCCGCCGCGATCTCCTCCACCGTGTCGCCGAGCAGCCTGGTGTGGTCGAGCGAGATCGGGGTGATGACGGCGACCACGCCGTCCGCGACGTTGGTGCAGTCGAGCCTGCCGCCCACGCCGACCTCGAGGATGGCCACGTCGACGGGGGTATCGGCGAAGATGGCGAAGGCCATCCCGGTGAGCACCTCGAAGAAGGACATCGCGGCCGGATGGCGCTCGTCCACCAGGTCGACGTACGGCTTGACCTCCTCGTACGCCTCGACGAAGCGCTCGGCCGAGACCGGGGCCCCGTCCACCACGATCCGCTCCCTGATGGAAACCAGGTGCGGGCTGGTGAACCGGCCCGTCCGCAGGCCGCGGCTGCGCAGCAGGGAGTCGGTCATCCGCGCGGTCGACGTCTTGCCGTTCGTCCCGGTGATATGGATGACCGGGCAGGCGCGCTGCGGATCGCCGAGCAGCCCGACGAGCTCGGCCATCCGGTCCAGGGCAAGGTCGACGGAATGCTCGGGCCGCCGGGAGATGATCTCCCGCTCGACCTCAAGCATCCGCGCTTCGATATCCACCACACTGCCAGCCTACTGGCCAGCCGACATGACGTCAGATCGAGCTGAGGCGCTGCTCCAGGCGGGCGATGTCGGCGCGGGCGGTCTCGAGGCGCTGGCGGGTCTTGTTCACGATGGCCTCGGGGGCGCGGGCGGTGAAGTCGGTGTTGGCCAGCTTCCTCTCCGCCTGGTCGGCTTCGGCCCGGGCCGCGGTGAGGTCCTTCTCCATCCGGCGCCGCTCGGCCGCGACGTCGATGACCCCGGCCAGGTCGAGCTCGGTCGTTATGCCCTCGACCTCGATGGACGCCGACGGGGCAAAGCCGTCGGCGGGCGGGTCGAGCCGCAGCAGCGACCGGATCCGCGCCTCGTGCCCGGCCAGCCGCGTGCCCTCGATGCCGCTCAGCCGGGCCGCCACCCGCTGGCTCGGGCGCACGCCCTGGTCCGAGCGGAACCGGCGGATCTCGGTGACCAGCCGCATCACCGAGGAGATCTCGGCCTCCGCCCCGGCGTCGGTGAAGGAGAACGTCGGCCAGGCCGCCACCATGACCGACTCCTCGCCGGTCAGCGCCGTCCACAGCTCCTCGGTGACGAACGGCATCACCGGGTGCAGCAGCCGCAGCAGCTGGTCGAGCACGAAGCCGAGCACCTGCCGGGTGGTCTCGGCCGCTGCCTCGTCACCGGCGGCCAGCGGGACCTTGGCCAGCTCCAGGTACCAGTCGCAGACCTCGTCCCAGGCGAAGTGATACAGCGCGTCGCAGACCTTGGCGAAGTCGAACGCCTCGAACATCCGGTCCGTCTCGGCGATCACCGCCGACAGCCGGGACAAGATCCACCGGTCGGGCACTGAGAGCGTCGCCGGGTCCAGCGCGGCGTCCGGCGTCCGGGCGCCGTTGAGCAGGGCGAACCGGACCGCGTTCCAGAGCTTGTTGCAGAAGTTGCGCGACCCCGCGGCCCATTCCTCGCTGATCGCGATGTCGCCGCCGGGGTTGGCCCCGCGGGCCAGCGTGAACCGGGTGGCGTCGGCGCCGAACCGGTCCACCCAGTCCAGCGGGTCCACGGTGTTCCCGCGCGACTTCGACATCTTCTTGCCGAACTGGTCCCGGACCAGCCCGTGCAGTCCCACGACGCGGAACGGCACCGCGTCGGCGGGCGCCCGGCCCAGGGGCGCGGAGGCCCGCATCGCGTACAGGCCGAACATCATCATCCGGGCCACCCAGAAGAACAGGATGTCGTACCCGGTGACCAGCACGCTGGTCGGGTAGAAGGTGCGCAGGTCCGGCGTGTCCTGCGGCCAGCCCAGGGTGGAGAACGGCCACAGCGCGGAGGAGAACCAGGTGTCGAGCACGTCGGCGTCCTGAAGCCAGCCATCCGGGGGCTGCTCGTCAGGACCGACGCAGACCACCTCGTCGTTCGGTCCGTAATAGACGGGGATCCGGTGGCCCCACCACAGCTGGCGGCTGATGCACCAGTCGTGCATGTCGTCCACCCAGCCGAAGTACCTGGCGTTCATCTCCGGCGGATGCAGCCGGACGCGGCCGTCCCGGACGGCGTCGCCGGCCGCCTTGGCGAGCGGGCCGACGCGGACGAACCACTGCAGCGACTGGCGCGGCTCGACCGTGGTGCCGCACCGGCTGCAGTGCCCGACCGAGTGCACGTAGGGGCGCTTCTCGGCCACGATCCGGCCCTGCTCGCGCAGCGCGCGGACCACGGCCGGGCGGGCCTCGAACCGGTCCAGGCCGAGGAACGGGCCGTGCGCGGTGACCACGCCGTGCTCGTCCAGGACGGTGAGGCCGGGCAGGTCGTGGCGGCGGCCGATCTCGAAGTCGTTGGGGTCGTGCGCCGGGGTCACCTTGACCGCGCCGGTGCCGAACGCGGGGTCGACGTGCTCGTCGGCCACGATCGGGATGCGCCGGCCGGTCAGCGGCAGCTCCACCGTCTTCCCGACCAGGTGGGTGTAGCGCGCGTCGCCGGGGTGCACGGCCACGGCGGTGTCGCCGAGCATGGTCTCGGCCCGGGTGGTGGCGACCACGATCGCGTCGTCACCGTCGCCGTAGCGGATGGAGACGAGCTCGCCGTCGTCGTCGCTGTGCTCGACCTCGATGTCGGACAGCGCGGTCAGGCAGCGCGGGCACCAGTTGATGATCCGCTCGGCCCGGTAGATCAGGTCGTCGTCGAAGAGCCGCTTGAAGATCGTCTGCACGGCCTGGGACAGGCCCTCGTCCATCGTGAACCGCTCGCGGGACCAGTCCACGCTGTCGCCCAGCCGGCGCATCTGGCCACCGATCTTGCCGCCGGATTCGGCCTTCCACTTCCAGACCCGCTCGACGAAGGCCTCGCGGCCCAGGTCGTGACGGCTCAGCCCCTCCTTGGCCAGCTCCCGCTCCACCACGTTCTGGGTGGCGATCCCGGCGTGGTCCATGCCGGGCAGCCACAGGGTGTTGTAGCCCTGCATCCGGCGCCGCCGGACCAGGGAATCCATCAGCGTGTGATCGAGCGCGTGGCCGATGTGCAGGGAGCCGGTAACGTTCGGCGGGGGGATGACGATCGAGTACGCCGGGGCGTCTGACGTCGCGTCCGCGGCGAAGTAACCTGCCTTCTCCCAGCGCTCGTAGCGCGGTCCCTCCACCTCGGAGGGCGCGTACTGGGACGGCAGCTCGATGGGCTCGGGGGTGCTCACGACAGGTGAGTCTATTGCCTGCGGAGCGCTCCCCCATCCGTAATGGTCAGCCCTTGACCTCCACCGCCTGGCGGACCTTGAGGGCGAGGGCGGAGGCGCCGCTCTGCTTGGCCGGCTCACCGTCCTTGATGAACTCCACGACGCCGAAGGTGGTCTTGGTGACCCACACGCACTCGCTGGCCTGAGAGCCGGTGGAGGTGTTGTAACCGCAGGTCATCTCGCCGCCATGCGGGCCCGCGGCCACCAGGCGGGTGGACTCCAGGTGGGAGCGCACGATCTTGATGACCGCGGCCGGGTCGTAGGTGCCGTCGTAGCCGATGAAGATCATGCCCTTGTAGGCGCTCGAGGTGAAGGAGCTGCTCGGGCCCAGGTCGTAGACAGCGGTCACCGACTTGCCCGGCTGCCCCGCCTTCTTGGCCTTCAGGGCGGCCGCGACCGTCTTGGTCGACTTGCCCGCGGCGGACTCGACCGCCTTGGTGGCCGCCTTGTTGAGCGGGAACGTGCCCACCTTGGCGGCCTCGGTGAGGACGTAGCCGCCGGCCGCGTTCGGACCGCCAGCGGCGGTGGTGCCCGTGCCAGGCGAGGACGAACTGGCGGACGGCGTGCCCTTGCCGCTCTTGGTCAGGTGGAGGACCCCGAACACGACCGCCACCACGACCACGACGGCCGCGACCATGACCGCGATCAGCTTCGTGCCGCTGAGGCGCGACGACCGCCCGCCCGGCTGCGACGGGCCCGAGCGCGACCGCTTTCCGCGGCCGGGCGAAGCGGGGCCGCTGTCGTCGAAGCCGGGTGCGCCGGGCGCCTCGAAGGGCTGCTGGCCGTAGGCGTCAGGGGCGCCGAAGCCGCCCGCGCCGTAGGCGTCCTGGCTGTAGCCCGGCTGCGGCGGATAGCTTTCCTGGCCGGCCGCGGGCCCGGCGTAGCCGTTCTGGGCGTAGTCGTCCTGGTCGTACCCGTTCGGCGCGTACCCGTTCTGGTTCTGGCCGTAGCCGTTCTGATTCGGGGCGAACCCGTTCTGGGCGGCGGCGTAGCCGTTCTGGGCCGACGCGTAGCCGTTCTGGGCGGCGGCCGGCTGGGTGCCGTACGCCTGGGTCGCGTTCGGATCCTGGTCGAAACCGGACGAGCCGAAACCGTTCTGCCCGAAACCGCCGCCGAAGGCGTTCTGCGGGTAGTCGGAGGACTCGACGCCCGGCTGCGGGTACGCCTCGGTCTGGTGCTCCTGTCCGGGCGGCGCCTGACCCGGGGGGGCCGGGCTGGACGAGGCCTGGCCGAACGGGCCCGGGCCGGGCTGGCCCAGGCCGGGCTGACTCGCGCCGGGGTTACTCGGGCCGGACGGGCCGGCCTGCCCGGGTAGGCCGGCGTGACGGGGCTGAGCCCCGACGGTCCCCGGGCCGCCGAAACCACTGGGCGGGGTGCTGCCCGAGCCGGAATCCTGCCCGTATCCCGGCTGTCGCCGAACCGGCTGGTCGCCGAACCCAGCCTGGTCGCCGTGGCCGGGCTGGTCGCCGTACCCTGGCTGGCCGTAACCGGCCTGGCCGTAGCCCGGCGGCTCGTGCTGCTGGTCGAACCCGTTCGGGCCGAACCCGTTCGGGCTGTATCCGTTCTGGCCGTAGCCCGGCTGGGAGCCGTACCCCTGGTCCTGGCTCTCCTGGGGGTGCGGGGTAAAGGTGGGACGGCCGTACTCCTGCTGCGGCGGCGCCCCGTAGGCGACTGGCTCGCTGGAACCCGGCGTCCCCGGCCGCGCCCCGTAGCCCGGCTGATCTTCGTAGGCCGCCTGATCACCGTAGCTGGGCTGGTCACCGTAATCGGACCAGGCCGAACGAGCGGGCTCGTCGTCCCCGTACTGGCGGTACGCGGCGGTGCCGCCGTCGCCGGAACCGGGTGAGGCCGGCGGCGCCGGTGAGGCGGACGGGCCCGGCGGCGGGGATCCGGCCACGCGCCGCGGGCCGGTACTGAAGGCGCTCTGCGGACCCGAGCTCAGCGGATCCTGGGTCACCGAGCCGAGCGGGCGCTGGGGACCGGACGGGAGCCCCGGCGGGGGCGAACTGAACCGGCCGGGTGCGGTCAGCGGGTCCACATCGCTGCGCCCGGAGCCGATGGCCCGCTGGGGAGCGGGAGCGTAACCCGGCTGCGGTCCCCCGCCGAAGCCCGGCGAGTCCGCACCATGGCGGCCCGGCGAAGCCGGGCCGAAGGGCGACGACTGGCCGGCGGCCGGGTCATCGGAGGGGCCAGCGGCCGGGCCATTGGAGGGGCCGGCGGCCGGGTTGGAGGAGCCGGCGGACGGCCCGTAACCCGAGACCGGGTCGTAGACGGGCGGCTGTCCGTAGCCGGATCCCTGGTCGTAACCGGATCCCTGACTGTAGCCCAAGCCCCGATCGTAGGCGCCCGCCGCCTGTTCGTAATTCTGCGCCTGCTCATAGCCCGGCAGCGCTCTGCGGCCCGCACGCAGTCTGCCCTCTTCGCCGCGCGCGGCGTGATGACCGCCGGCTGGCTCGCCTTGATAGCCCTGCTCACCGGGCCCGCCGGCATCATCGGGTTCCGGGCGCGAATCCCAGCTACCCGTGGGGGCATCCCAACTGCTCATCAGTGCTCAATTCCCCGTCGCTATGGAAGACGGCTGCCTTGTCAGCGTCCGAGATCCTGGCGTGAGCGGGAACCCCGCCAGATACGGCAATATGCAGTGAGGCTACATGCGAATAACGATGATCATGGGCAATACGCCCAAAGTTGACGTTGGTTGGACTAGACCTTTACGGTACGAATCCACAGGCCAACTGGCGGTACCCGAACATCTGTGCTATTGCCTGGCTCAGCCGCTTGACGGGCTTGGCCGGCACGCTCCGTAGCCGGATCCGGCGGGGCCTCGGGGCTCCGGCCGCGTCAGGCCGACTTCTCCCGCGGGGTACGCCGGGTGACGTCCCGGGGGACGATCGTCGGGTTGACGTTCTCGAGCACGGCCTCGCGCGTGATCACAACGCGCTCCACGTCCTTGCGGCTCGGCACCTCGTACATGACCGACTGCAGGACTTCTTCCAAGATGGCGCGCAGCCCGCGCGCACCGGTGCCGCGCAGGTTGGCCTGGTCGGCGATGGCCTCGAGCGAGTCGGGGGTGAATTCCAGGTCCACGCCGTCCAGCTCGAACAGCCGCCGGTACTGCTTCACCAGAGCGTTGCGCGGCTCGGTCAGGATCTGGATGAGCGCGTCCCGGTCCAGGTTGTGCACGCTGGTGATGACCGGGAGGCGGCCGACGAACTCCGGGATCATCCCGAACTTGAGCAGATCCTCCGGCATGACCTCGCCGAACTGATCGGTGTTGTTCACGCTCCGGACGCGAAGCTTGGCGTTGAAGCCGATCCCGTTGTGGCCGGAACGCTGCTCGATGATCTTCTCCAGGCCCGCGAAGGCGCCGCCGCAGATGAACAGCACGTTGGTGGTGTCGATCTGGATGAACTCCTGATGCGGGTGCTTGCGCCCGCCCTGCGGCGGCACCGAGGCGGTGGTGCCCTCGAGGATCTTCAGCAGCGCCTGCTGCACGCCCTCGCCCGAGACGTCGCGGGTGATCGAGGGGTTCTCGCTCTTGCGCGCGATCTTGTCGATCTCGTCGATATAGATGATGCCGGTCTCGGCCTTCTTGACGTCATAGTCGGCCGCCTGGATCAGCTTGAGCAAGATGTTCTCGACGTCCTCGCCGACGTAACCGGCCTCGGTGAGGGCGGTCGCGTCGGCGATGGCGAACGGCACGTTGAGCAGCCGGGCCAGCGTCTGGGCCAGCAGCGTCTTGCCGGAGCCGGTCGGGCCGAGCAGCAAGATGTTGGACTTGGCCAGCTCGACGCCCTCGTCACCCGGCCGGTCGTCGCCGGACTGGACCCGCTTGTAATGGTTGTAGACCGCCACCGACAGGGCCTTCTTGGCCTTGTCCTGGCCGATCACATACGCGTCGAGGAACTCGTAGATCTCGCGGGGCTTGGGCAGGCTGTCCCACTTGAACTCGGCGGGCTCGGCCAGCTCTTCCTCGATGATCTCGTTACAGAGGTCGATGCACTCGTCGCATATGTACACGCCCGGGCCGGCGATGAGCTTCTTCACCTGCTTCTGGCTCTTTCCGCAGAACGAGCACTTCAGCAGGTCCCCACCGTCACCGATGCGTGCCACCCAGATACTCCTTTACATGGCGCCGCCGCGACGGCCGTGGTGGCCGCCTCCAGCGGACATGTCCCGCGAGGCCGTCAAGCACTTGCATATCGACGGTACCGCCTACTGGGTCCCGATGGACACCATCAAACCCCTTCAGCGGCCCAGGAGGGAAGAGCTAATTCCTCCCCTTTACGACGACACTACCTCTACGGCGGCCGGTTCGTGCCCCCGCTTGATCATGGTCAGGACCTCATCGAGGATCCCGTACTCCTTGGCTTCCTCGGCCGTGAGGAACTTGTCCCGCTCGATGTCGCGGCGGACCTTCTCCTCGTCCTGGCCGGTGTGCCTGGACAAGATGAGCTCCATGGCCGCGCGCATCCGCAGGATCTCCCGGGCCTGGATCTCCATGTCACTGGACTGGCCGTAGCCGCCCTCGGTGGCCGGCTGGTGGATCAGGATCCTGGCGTTGGGCAGCGCCATCCGCTTGCCCTTGGTCCCCGCGGCCAGCAGCACCGCGGCAGCCGAGGCGGCCTGGCCGATGCAGCAGATCTGGATGTCGGGCTGGATGAACTGCATCGTGTCGTAGATCGCCATCATCGACGTCATCGACCCGCCGGGCGAGTTGATGTACATCGTGATGTCGCGGTCCGGGTCGATCGCCTCCAGCGTCAGCAGCTGGGCCATGACGTCATTGGCCGAGGCGTCGTCGATCTGGACGCCGAGGAAGATGATCCGCTCCTCGAAGAGCTTGTTGTACGGGTTCATCTCCTTGATCCCGTACGAGGTGCGCTCGACGAAGGACGGCAGGACGTACCTGGACTGCGGGCTCCGCACGCTGTGCTCGCTCACGTTCGGCTCCTTTGGGTTGATCATGACACGGCACCCACGGTCGGCACCTCGACCGCGCTGCGGATCACCCGGTCGACGAAGCCGTATTCCTTGGCTTCCTCCGCGGTGAACCAGCGGTCGCGGTCCGCGTCCTTCTCGATCTGCTCGATCGGCCGGCCGGTGTGGAAGGAGGTGCGCTCGAACAGGGTCCGCTTGATGTACAGCATCTGCTCGGCCTGGATCCTGATGTCGGAGGCGGTGCCGCCGATGCCGCCGGACGGCTGGTGCATCAGGATCTGGGCGTGCGGGAGGGCGAACCGCTTGCCTGGCGCGCCCGCCGTGAGCAAGAACTGGCCCATCGACGCGGCCATTCCCATGGCGTACGTGGACACGTCGTTCGGCACGTACTGCATCATGTCGTAGATGGCCATGCCGGCGTAGACCGAGCCACCCGGGGAGTTGATGTAGAGGCTGATGTCGCGCTTGGCGTCCTCGGAGGCGAGCAGCGCAAGTTCGGCGCAGATGCGGTTGGCGATGTCATCGTCGACCTGCTGGCCGAGGAAGATGATGCGGTGCCGCAGCAGTCGCTGGAACAGCGGGTCCCCGTACGGCGGCATCTGGGGCTCCGCGGCCGCCTCGATCGACGGCGGCGCCGGGGTCCACAGGGGCTGAGTCACGCTTATTCACCTGCTCCTTTTGGAGACAACTTCTGGTGTCATTGACATGGACGATAACCCCGCCGGCGAACCCGATCGTCCCGCACAGCCCCCTTGTTCGCTACTGGCGCATCGAGTTGCCATTCGTTGCCGGTCTGCAATCGGGGCCGACGCCAGAGGGTTGGCGGACCGGGACTCCCCAGCGTCAGTACGACGAAATGCCCGGGGGTGCCTAGAACGGTTTCGTGGGGTCGCAGGAATCTCATGGTACGACCGCTCGCGGTTCCGGGAGGGGCTTGGCGGCGCGGCGAGCTGGGTTTGGCGAGTTACGGAGCCGTCGCGAACCGGGCTGGCGAGTTCCGGGGCCGTCGCGAACCGGGCTGGCGAGTTCCGGGGCCGTCGCGAACCGGGTCGATGTTCCGTGGATGCGGCTCCTTGGGCGTGAGGAGCTTGACGGCCGCCGCAGGGCCGCGCTCCCGCTCTCGGGCTTACCTGCCGCCCCCGGCCGGCCCACCCGCCCCGCAGCTCCCGCCCGCCGCAGGGGGCCGGCCGACGGCGGCCACCACGATGTGACCCTGCGGTGGCCAGAACAACAACGATGTGACATGGGTGCGGCTCCTTTCGTGTGAGCGGCCGGGCGGCCGCTGCGAGCCGGGCCACCCCGGTATTCCCCCCAGCCCCGTCAGCCCGGCCCGGCCCCCAGCCACGTCAGCCCGGCCCGGCCCCCAGCCCCGTCAGCCCGGCCCGGCAGCCCCGGATCTCCCGCCCGCCACCCGGCGCCGGCCCCGGGCAGCCACGTCAATGTGACTCCGCGGTGGCCAGGACCACATCGATGTGGCATCGCGGTGGTTGCCGGCGCGCCCCCGGGCGGCCCCGGCCGGTACCGCACGCCCCGCACTGATCAGGCGCCCCGGGACCGGGCTCAGCAGGCAGGAACCGGGGCGCCCCGGGACCGGGCTCACAGAAAAGGAGCCGCACCCATGTGACATCGCGGTGGCACAAGAGAGCGCCCGGGCGGCCCCGGCTGATACCGCACGCCCCACGGGAAACCAGCCGTCCCCCGGCCGGAGCCACTCACCGCACAAGAGCCGCACCCACGGGAGGGGCGGGAGGCGGAACGCGGAGAGGCGGGAGGCGGAACGCGGAGAGGCGGGAGGCGGAACGCGGAGAGGCGGGAGGCGGAACGCGGAGAGGCGGGAGGCGGGAGGCGGGAGGCGGAACGCGGCGAGACGGAAGGCGGAACGCGGCGAGGCGGGAGGCGGAGAGGCGGGCCCGGCGCTGGTGTGGTGGCCAGCGCCGGGTGGGGCGGGTTAGGCCTCGGCGTCGGCTTCGGCGGTTTCGGTGTCGGCTTCGATTTCTGCTTCGGCGTCTTCGCCGGCGTCGGTCTCGGCTAGGACTTCGCCCTCGGTTTCACCGGTGGAGCTCACCGGGGTGTTCAGGGCGGCCCCGATGTCGACCGGGTTGCCGGACTTGTCGGTCACCTTGACCCGCTCGGCGATCACGTTCATGGCCTTGCCCCGCAGGACCTCGGCGGCCGCGAAGTTGAGCTGGCCGTTGTCGACGAGCTGCTGGGCCAGCTGGTCGGGGGTCACGCCCATCTGCTCGGCCTGGTGGGTCACGTAGGCGGACAGCTCGGCCTGGTCGACGCCGATCTCCTCGTTGCGGGCGAGCTGGTCCAGGACCAGGCTGACCTTGACCGCGCGGCGGGCCCGCTCGTCGATGTCCGCCTCGAACTTGTCCTCGGTCTGGCCGGTCATCTCCAGGTAGCCCTCCAGGCCGGCGCTGGCCCGGGTGAGCTGGTCGAGGATGGCGTCGCGGTTGTGCTTGGCCTCGTCGGCGACCACGCTCTCCGGCAGCGGGATGTCGACCTTGTCCAGCACGGCTTCCAGGGCGAGGTTGCGCGCCTGCATGACCTGCTGCATGGTCTTGTCGCGCTCCAGCTGGGTCCTGGTGTCGGCCCGCAGCTCGCCGAGCGTGTCGAACTCGCTGGCCATCTGGGCGAAGTCGTCGTCGAGACCGGGAACATCCTTGGCCTTGACGCTGTGCACGGTCACCGTCACCTCGGCCTCGTGGCCCGCGAACTCGCCGCCGGCCAGCTCGGAGACAAAGGTGGCGGACTCCCCGGCCGACATGCCGATCAGCGTCTGGTCCAGGCCGTCCAGCAGGGACTCGCTGCCGACCGGGTAGGACAGGCCGCTGGCCTGGGCGTCCTCGACCGGCTGGCCGTCCACCGAGGCGGACAGGTCGATCGAGACGTGGTCGCCTTCTTCGATCGGGCGCTGCACGCCCTTCAGCGAGGCGAACCGGTCCTGCAGCATGGAGAGCCGCTCGGCGACCTCGTCCGGGGTGACCAGCGTGTCGTCAACCTCGACGGACACGTCGGACAGGTCCGGCAGGTCGAACTTGGGCCGGATGTCGACCTCGACGGTGAAGGTCAGCTCCTTGCCGTCGTCGAGGTTGGTGATCTCCACCTCGGGCTGGCCTAGCGCGTAGACGTCGCTCTCGGCCACCGCCTTGGAGTACAGCTCGGGTATCGCGTCGTTGACCGCCTGGCTCAGCACCACGTCCCGGCCGACGCGCCGGTCGATCACCGGCGGCGGCACGCGGCCCGGCCGGAAGCCCGGGATGCGGACCTGTTGACCGACCTCGCGGTAGGCCTTGTCGAGGCTGGGCTTCAGCTCATCGAACGGCACCTCGACACTCAGCCGGACTCGGGTCGGGCTCAGCTCTTCGACGTCAGTCTTCACGTCCGCGTCACTCCGGGGTTCTCAGATCGTAACTCAGCGATGGATCGCAGAGAAGTCTAGGCCGTCAGTCTAGGGGCTTGCGCACGCTGACCACGCGAACAGCCGGAGGCTCGTCGTCCCGCTGGCGGTTATCCCCGATCAGCAGGTGCAGCAGCCAGCTCACCAGGCCGACGATGATCGCGCCCCAGAAGGCCGCCCAGAACCCCGTGACGTGGAACGGCAGCGTCAGGTCGCCCGCGATGACACTGGTCAGCCACAGCAGCAGGCCGTTGACCACCAGTGCGGCCAGGCCGAGGGTGAAAATGTAGAACGCGCAGCCGACGACCTTGATCAGCGGCTTGAGCGTGGCGTTGATCAGGCCGAAGATCAGCGCCACCATGACCAGCGTGCCGGCCTTGGACCAGCCGCTGGCCGTAGGCAGGGTGATGCCGGGGACGATCCAGGTCGCGGCACCGAGAGCGGCCGCGGAGACGAGCAGCCGGAGCAGGAACCTCATACTCCAGATATTACTCGAGTGAGTGTGAAAGCCGGTGGAGGTTTGCCGTGAGTGTGAAAGCGGTGGAGGTTTGCCGTGAGTGTGAAAGCCGGTGGAGGTTTGCCGTGAAAGTGGAGGCGGGAGAGGTTTTGCGGTGAGTGTGAAAGCGGTGGAGGTTTGCGGTGAAAGTGGAGGCGGGAGAGGTTTCGCGGTGAAAGTGGGGGCGGGGGAGATTTTATGGAGTCCGTCAGGCGCTGAGGTGGGCGGCCGGGTCGCCGCGGAACAGGCGGCGGTAGGCGTTCGGGGTGGTGCCGCGCCAGGAGCGGAAGTGGTGGCGCAGGGCGGTCGCGTTGCCGAACCCGGTCCGGTCGGCGATCATGTCCACCGTCTCGTCGGTCTCCTCGAGCAGGTGCTGGGCCAGCAGGATGCGCTGGCCAATGAGCCAGCGCTGCGGCGTGGTGCCGGTGTCGGCGACAAAGCGGCGGGCGAAGGTGCGCTCGGACATGTTGGCCCGGGACGCCAGCTGCCGGACGCTCAGCGGCTCGTCGAGGTGCGCTTGCAGCCACTCGAGCAGGTCGCGCAGCGTCCCGTGGCAGGAGGGCGCGACCGGCTGGTCGACGTACTGCGCCTGGCCCCCGTCGCGGTGCGGCGGCACCACCATGCGCCGCGCGATGGTGTTGGCCACCCGCGAGCCCTGCTCCTTCCTGACCAGGTACAGGCACGCGTCGATGCCGGCCGCGGTGCCCGCGCTGGTGATCACCGGGTCGTCGTCGATGTAGAGCACGTCCGGGTCGACCTTGGCCGCGGGGTAGCGCCGGGCCAGTTCGGCCGCGCTGCGCCAGTGCGTGGTGCAGCGGCGGCCGTCGAGCAGGCCCGCCTCGCCCAGGATGAAGGCCCCGCTGCACACGCTGAGCACCCGCGCGCCGCGGTTGACCGCCCGGTGCAGGGCGGCCAGGAGCTCGGCCGGGAAGGGCGGCGCCCCCTCGGCGAGCCGTGCGTCGCCGACCGCGGGCAGGGCGATCAGGTCCGCCTGCTCCAGCCGGTCCAGGCCGTAGGGGGGCTGCAGGGTGAAGTCGTTGTGGGAGCGCACCGGCGACGGCTCCCCCGCGACCACGGCGAAGTCGTAGGGCGGCAGCCCGTCGTCGGACCGGTCGTGACCGAAGACCTCGCAGATGGTGCCGAACTCGAACGGCAGGAAGCCGTCGACGACCACCGCGGCGACATTACGCAGCACGAAACCGAGTATGCCAAACGAGTTGGCAGGATGTCATCCCTCATTGTCATTACTGCCACTGGGCGGGCGCCGTGGGCGGGCGGCACGATGAAGACATGAACATCATGGTCAGGTTCGCCCACCGGGCCGGCCAGGTACTCCGCGAGGTCAACCGGGCGACCAAGCGCGCCACCGTGCTGCGCCTTTCCTACGGCCTCGCCGAGCCGGACCGGGCCCCGGACACGTACGCCGAGTTCCTGCTCCGATCGCGGCTCACCCTCATACACGAGCCGCCGGCCCGCCGCCGGGCCTGCGGCCGCCAGGTGGGATAGGAGTCCGGGTCAGTTCCCCACGCCGGCCGGCGTGCCGGGCTGATGCGGCCAGCGGACGCCCGCGATGGCCAGGACGCGGTCCTGGAACAGCGGCCCGGGGGTCGTATAGGTGCTGAGCGCGGGCTGGTTCCGCCCGCTGATGCTGACGGATACGCCTCCGCAGCCGCCGTACTCCGCCGTGAAGCGGGCCAGCACCTGGCCGCCCGTACGGGTCAGGAAGGCGAGCCGCATCGCGCCGCCGAAGTCGGCCGGGCAGGACCGCATGCCGGGCGGGACGACGGAGAGGCCGTCGGCCAGCGCCACCAGGCGCGCGACCTTGGCCGGGTCGGTGACCGTGAACGCGCGGTCGAGCCGGTCGAGGCGAGCGTCGCGGTTCAGGCCGAAGACCGGGGTCACGGTCACCACCCGGACGCCGGGCGGGATCTTTTCGGCCGCGGGCCGGGCCGGGAGCCAGGCGACCTGGGCGTCGGTCCGCAGGGCGGTCTGGCCGTGGTCGGCCACGGCCGTCACCACCAGGTCGCGCTGGGTCAGCACGCCCGGGACCGGGGGAAGCGCGAACACATCAGCCCGCATGACGACCGACGTGCCGGAACTCTCCGACCCGGAACCGGCCGGGGTGAACCCGGGCGGCAGGTGCGCGCCGACCCAGGCCAGCACGGCTTTCGGTGTCCCTGATGCCCGCCACCACCGCGTCTGGGTCGCGACGTCACCGCTCCCTGCCCCTACTCCGGGGCTGGTCAGCGACGCGATCAGCCCGGTGCGGACCGCTCCCGGCGGCCGGGGGAAATCGGCGATGATGCGGGCCGCGTCGGCGTCCGCCCGCTGCCGCGGGGAGGCGGCGTGCGCGGCGGTGCTGGCCTCGGCGGTGCTGGCGGTGCCGGTACCGGCCGGCGCGCCGGGCTGCCCGTCGCCCCCGTGGCCGGCGACCTGGCTCCCGCAGCCGGCCAAGACGACCGCGGCGCACGCACCGGCGGTCGTCAGCCAGCGCGAGACACGGCCCGGGCGCCCGGCCGGGCGCGGGCTCGGCGCATGCGACGGATGAGCGGACGGGCGTGACGGGGGGCAGCGGCGAGGCCGGGGACGATCCATGCCATTTCGACGCAGCCGGGGAGCGGCCGGTTGCGCGTCCGGGCGGGGCGCTTTACTGGGTGACCGCGGCGATCATGCGGCGCAGGTAATCCGCCCAGGCGAGATCGCCGGCCAGCTCGATTCCGGGGGCGCCGTCGCCGGCCCGGCCCCACAGCCAGCGCAGCACGGCGCCGGGCGGGCCCTGGACCAGCAGCCGGGGGTCGCGGTGGGCGCCGTCTTCCACCACGACCTGGCGCGGCGACGGACGGATCGTCCAGGCCGTTTCGCCCGCGCTGACCGTGATGGCGTCGCGGCCACTTTCGGCCGCCAGGTGACCGCCGGCCAGCTCGGCGAAGTCGTCCGGCCACTCCTGCGCGAGGTAGGCCAGCATCACCGTGAGCAGCTCGTCGATCCCGTCGGCGGCCAGGTCGCCGGGCACGGGGGTGACGGGCAGCCCGGCGGCGAGTTCGGCGTCGATCCGGTGGATGACCGTCTCCTGGGCCATCCGCCGGATCCAGAAGGCCACCGTCTGGTCCGGCCCGAACCAGGTAGGCACGGCCGCGGCGGGCTCATGAGCGCGGAACGCGGCGCGCAGCTCGCCGTAGGCCCGGCCGAGCAGGGCCAGGGACGGCTGCCTGATCTGAGCGGATGGGGCCAGGTCCGGCGGGGGCCACGGCTGCGGCTCCTCCCCCGTGCGGATGATGGCGGCCTTGTGCAGGTAGACCTGGGCAATGTGGACGACCAGGTCAGCCATGGTCCAGCCGGGACAGCTCGGCACCGTCGCGGTGGGCTCGACGGTCGCGACCGCGTCCCGCAGGTCACCGTAGTCCGCGGCCAGGCACGCCAGGTACCGGGAAGGTTCCATGCGGTTAGCCTGTCATGGCGCGAGGGTGGGCTGAAAATAGAGTGTGCGGCGGGAAGCGATGAGCAGAGCCACGGCGGTACGGACCGCCGTCGTGCCCGGGTGGCTGGCCGAGGTGGTGCGGCCGCGGCGGGCGCCGGTGCCGTGGCCGGAGATGATCCGGGCGGCGCTCGCCATCTGCGTGCCGCTGTCGGCGGCGCTCGCGCTGGGCCGCGGGTCGCTCGGCGTGCTGCCCGCGATGGGCGGCCTGCTCGGCACGATGGTCGATACCGGCGGCCCCTACCTGAACCGGGTGAAGCGGGTGGGCAGCGCGGCGGTCGGCGGCGGCGGGGCCGGCCTGGCCATCGGCGCGGCCACCCATGGGCACGGCTGGCTCGCGGTGGTGGCGCTGGTCGTGGTGGCGGGGGTGTCCGGGGTGCTCAGCACGGCCGGCGACCTCGGCTCGGTGACCGGGCTGCAGCTGCTGGTCTACACCGCGCTGGGCGCCGGGCCGGTGGGGGCGCTGCGGCCGGTGTGGCATACCGCGGCCGGGTTCGTGGCCGGGGTCGTGTGGGCGCTGCTCCTGCTCGTGCCCGGCTGGCTGCGGGCCCCGTACGGGCGGGAGCAGCGCGACGTCGCCGCGGTGTACGACGCGCTGGCCGGCCAGCTCCAGGCGGTGGGCAGCGACGCCTTCACCGCACGGCGGCAGGCGGTCACCGGCGCCCTCAACCTGGCTTACGACGAGATGCTGACGGCCCGGGCCGCCGCGACCGGCCGGAACCGGCACCGGGCGCGGCTGCTCGAGGCGCTCAACGCGAGCCTGCCGGTGGCCGAGGCGGCGATCGCGCTCGGCCTGGCCGGGACCCGGCCGCCGCCGCTGGTCGCCGCGGTGACCTCGCGGCTGGCCGAGTCGGTCAGGCACGAGTCCGAGCCGCCGATGATCCCGCCGCCGTGGGACGACAGCCCGGCCACGCTGGGCCTGCGCGACGCGCTGGCGGGCTCGGCCGCTGTCCTGTCCCGTGACCGGCCGGAGGTGGAGGTACGGGCGCCCCGTCACCGTCCCCTCGGGCAGGCGGTGCTCGACGAGCTGGGCAGCGGGACGCTGGGGCGGATCTTCACCCTCCGGCTGATGGCCTGCATGGGAGTGGCGGGCGTGGTGAGCGAGGTGCTGCCGCTGCAGCGCTCGTACTGGGTGCCGCTGACGGTGGCGATCGTGCTCAAGCCCGACCTCGGTTCGGTCTTCGCCCGGGCGCTGCAGCGGGGCATCGGCACGGTGGTGGGGGCGGTGGCGGGGGCCGTACTGCTGGTGCTCATTCACGGGACGTGGCTGCTCATCCCGTTCGGCATATTGGCGGCCTTGCTGCCGTTCGGGCGGAGCCGTAACTACGGTCTGCTCTCGACGTTCCTGACCCCGCTGGTGGTCGTGCTCATCGACCTGCTCGGGCCTGGCGGCTGGCGGCTGGCCGAGGACCGGCTGATCGACACGCTGATCGGCTGCGCGATCGTGCTGCTGGTCGGGTTCGCGCCCTGGCCGATGAGCTGGTATTCGCACCTGCCGCGGCAGTACGCGCAGACCGCGCTGGACGTGTGCCGGTACCTGGAAGAGGTGCTGGGTTCGGGCTCGGACGGCGGGGCGGCGGCCCGGTCACGGCTCCGGCGGCCGACCTACCGGGCGCTGGCCGACCTGCGCGGCGAATTCCAGCGCACCATGTCGGAGCCCCCGTCGATCAGCCGCCGCGCCGCCGCCTGGTGGCCCGCGGTGATCGGGCTGGAGCGGGTCATGGACGCGATCACCGCCGCGGGGCTGTCGGTGAGCCGAGGGAGTGTCGTTCCGGCGGATGGGGTGCGGCGGCTGGGGGACGCGCTGCGGGCGGTGAGCGAGGCGGTGCGGACGGGAAAGGAACTCGCGCCGGTGCCGGGCCTGCCCGACGACGAGACGCTGCGGCCGGTCAGCGAGGCGATCCGGGCCCTGCTTGGCGTGCTCAGCCCGCGGCTTACCCTGCAGGTTTAGTGGTCAGTGGTCGGGCTGGCGGGACTCGAACCCGCGACCTCGTGCACCCAAAGCACGCGCGCTAGCCAAGCTGCGCTACAGCCCGTATGCCGCTGAGTCTAGCGGCTGACCCGGTTGTTCGCTGTCCGGACGCGGGTCGGCCAGGAACAGGCGGCACCAGGTGCCGGCCAGCCAGGCGGCCAGGCGGGCGGGGGGCCAGCCGCGCTCGCGGACCAGGAGGCTGTAGTACTCGGCGGAGTTCAGGCTCCAGACCACGTTGGCGACCTCCTCGACGTCGAGGCCGGACCGCAGTTCCCCGGTGATCGCGAGATCCTGCGCGAACAGGCGCATGTTCTCGGCCCGCCGGGTGGAGATCTCGGTCCAGAGCTCGCCTAGTTCCGGCGCCTGGGCGGCGGCGTCCCGCAGCACGAGGTGCAGGGGGGCGAGGCGGGAATTGACTTCGGTCACCGCGGTGGCGTAGACGCGGATCTTCTCGCTGGCGGTGGCGGCGGCGCGTATCCGCCGGACGTAGTCGCGTTCCTCCGGGGGGACGGCCTGGTCGGAGCCGGAGATCGCGGTTTCCGTCAGGAGGCGGGTGAGGACGGGCTTGGTGCCCGCGGCGGCGTAGACCGTGTTCGACGGCGACGCCGGCCCGCGCCGCGATCTGGGCGATCGTGGTGGCGGCGTAGCCCTGCTCGGTGAACAGCAGCCGGGCCGCGTCGAGAATCGCCCGCCGGGTCCGGCGGGCCTGCTCCTCTCGCACCGACGACCGGTAGGTCCGGGGCTTGACGGACTCGCTCATGCCGCCTAGGTTACTCAATATTGGTCCGATTTTGATTCGGATCAATTTACGGAAGACCGCCGGGATGGGGGTGCGGGTTAGGGGGTGGTGAAGTGGTAGCCGGCGTCCAGGAGGCGGGGGAGGACGATTTTCAGGGCGGCTACGGTCTGGGAGCGGTTGCCGCCGCCGTCGTGCTCGAGGATGATCGAGCCGGTCCTGGTGTTGCGCAAGATGTTGGCGACGATGGAGGACACGCCGGGGCGGGACCAGTCGCGGGGGTCGACGGACCAGTCGAGCGGCGTCATGCCGCTGCGCGCGCACTGCTCGAGCACGGCCGGGGACCAGGCCCCGTAGGGGGCGCGGAACAAGGCGGGCTCGCGGCCGGTCACCTTGTGGATCGCGTCGGTGGCGCGGTCGAGCTGGCTGGCCACCGTGACCGGGGCCAGGGGGACGAGGTTGGGGTGGGACCAGGTGTGGTTGGCGATCTTGTGACCGGCCGCGGCCACCTCGCGGACCACGCCCGGGTAGGACGCCACCTCCAGGCCGATCATCGAGAAGGTCGCGGTCACCTTGTACTTCTCCAGCAGCCGCAGGACCTGCGGGGTGTACTCGGGGCTGGGGCCGTCGTCGATGGTCAGCGCGATGCGCTTGCGGCCGTCGTGAACGTAGTACTGGATCTCGTCGGGTTCGGCCCGGTGACGGCGGCGACGGCGACGGGTGGTTTTCGCGGGGACGGTGCGCCGCGCGGGTTCCGCATGCCGCGCGGGATGCGCGGGGTGCGAGGGGTGCACGGTGGGCCTGGGGTGCACGGTGGGCCCGGGGTGCACGGTGGGCCCGGGGTGGGCGGCGTCCAGCTGGATGCCGCTCGCCTGGGCGGGGTGGCGGTCCAGCCAGAAGCCGGCCAGCAGCGTCACTCCCCCGGCCATCAGGACCGCCCGGCGCGTCGTGGTCGCGCGCGACTTGTCCGTACTCACCCGTCGGCCCCCAGATGATCTAGCTGAACCGGCCCGCCCGATTGCGTCCCAAACAAGAAGACTGCCCAGTGATGCCTTCGGTTGCACCGATACTCTCATGCAGTTAGCCGTACACGGTAAGTAATTCCGGCGCCCCGGGGATGGCGCTGGCCCTACCCTTAGGGGTGCTTCCGGCACGGGGGGCTCCGAGTCCGCCGGCAGGCGATACTTCACGGCGTCGGGTGACGGCGTTATTCACAGAGCGAGGCATCCACATATGGGCAAGTACATCTCCGCGCGGGCCGCCCTCGCGGGCGTGGCGGGCGTGGCGGCGATCGCGCTGGCCGGGTGCGGTTCGGCCGCGAGCACGACCGGGGCCGCGTCCACCAGCGGCCCGGCCGGCAGCATCTCGGCCTCGGCCAGTGCCAGCGCCACCACCAGCGCGGACGCCACCGCGAGCTCGTCCGGGGCGACGAGCGCCTCGGCCCCGTTCCCGGTCGCGGTCGGCAACACCTGGGTCTACCAGGCGGTTACCAGCGTCAACAGCGCACGCGCGCTCGACACCAAGAAGATCACGTCGGTGGCCCCGACGACGGGCGGCCGCACCGTCACGATGGCGGACACCGTCGTCCCGGGCTCGGGCACGGTGACGCAGAATTACCTCTTCTACGACAACGGCCAGATCGGGTTCCCGATCAGCGCGAGCCACGGCGTCACCGTGGTGTCGGGCAACGGGATCGTCTGGCCGGACGCCGCCGACCTGGCCGCCGGGAAGGCGCTCCACTCGACGTCGAAGATCAAGCTCACCTCCGGCCAGTTCGAGACGGCCGACGTCACCGTCACCGGCGGCGGCACCCAGCCGGTGACCGTGCCGGCCGGGAAATACCAGGCCACGCTGGTGAACATGACCATCGTCACGCACGTGGGCAGCTTCGCCTCGACGATCACGATCAAGGAGTGGACCGCGCCCGGCACCGGGCCGGTCAAGTCGCAGGAGGTCATCAAGGCGGCGGGCCAGGGCCAGGAGACCTCGACCGAGACCCTGCTTTCCTTCAAGAAGGGGTAGCGCGGTGCCGAAGCTGACCGTCACCGGGACCAACATCGACGCGCCCGACGCCAACGCGCTCGCGGACTTCTACCGCCGGCTCCTCGGCTTCGAGACCCGCACCGAGGAGCCCGGCTGGGTCGTCCTGCGGCCGCCGGGCGGCGGCCACACGCTGAACTTCCAGACCGAGGAGCGCTACGTGCCCCCGGTCTGGCCGGCCCGGGCGAGGCGCAGATGCAGATGCACCTGGAGATCGCGGTCGACGACCTCGAGGCAGGGGTGGCGCAGGCGGTGGCGGCGGGCGCGACGCTCGCTGCCTTCCAGCCGCAAGAGGACGTCCGGGTCTGCCTGGATCCCGCGGGCCACCCCTTCTGCCTGTATGTGAGGGAGGGAACCTAAGTCGTTAGGGTGCCTTGCGGCGTTGCGCGGTGACTTGGGCGATCAGAATTCTTACTCTTAGTGCCTCGAACTTCGATGTTGGCCGCCAGCGTGACTCCCCTTAGCGAGGCAGCTACATGAGTATGCACGGATCGGCGAGGGCGGTATCCCCAGGCGGGGCCGCCATCGCCCTAGTCGGCGCGGTTCTGGCCGGTACGCTCCTGGCCGGGTGCAGCGGGGTGCCCAAGGGCGCCACGCCCCAGGTATCCAGCCAGACGGCGGGGTCCGCCCGGAACACCGGGTCCACGTCGGCGGCCTCCGGCAGCCAGGCCTCGCCGGGCTCCAGCGCGTCCCCGGGCGGGAGCGCGGGGCGGAGCGCGGGCCAGGGCGCGGGCTCGGCCACCGGCGGCGGCGCGCGGCAGGCCATCGCGTCCAAGTCGTTCGCGAAGGCCAACTCGATCCCGTTCCCGGTCGCCGTCGGCAACACGTGGGTGTATCAGACCACGGCGGGCAGCGCGACCGGCCGCACGACGAACAGGATCGTCGCGGCGGCCCCTGGCTCGGCCGGGTTCCAGGTCACGATGTCGTCGGCCACCAACGTGGCCGGGGTGTCGGCCGCCGTGTCGCCGGTGTACACCTTCTATCCGGACGGGACGGTCGGCTACCCGGCCCCCGCGGTCAACGGCGTGTCGGTGACCGGAGGCGGCATCCGCTGGCCGAACGCGTCGGCGCTGGCGTCCGGCCAGGCCTACCACTCGACGCTGCGGATCCAGGTCGGCGCGTCCGGGCCGGCCGAGAACGCGGGCGTCAACGTCTACGGCGCGGGCACCGAGACCGTCACCGTCCCGGCCGGCACCTACAAGGCCAGCGTGGTGGTGACGACCATCTCGGCCAAGGGCGAGACCATCGTGATCACCACGTGGATCGCGCAGGGCGTCGGCACGGTCAAGACCCAGATACAGATCACCGGGGCGGGCGCGGCCGGGCTCTCGTCCACCCAGGAACTGCTGTCCTTCGTCAAGGCCAACAGCGCGATCGGGGACGGCAGCTAAGAACCAGCGAACGGGCTGGGCGATGGCGTGAACCCAGCCCGTTCGGGATAAAAGGGGTGGCTAGTGCGTTGGCCAGAAACGTTCACCGGCTCGGCTGACACGCCGCGCTGATGCTTCCACACTCGATTATGTAGTGGACATGGCGAGTGGCGGGAGGCGAGATGGCTGAACAGGTGCGGGCGCGGCGCCTGAGTGATCAGGAGGGGCAGCGGCTGCAGCAGATCGTGCGGCGCGGTAAGCACGAGTCGGTCCGGGTGCGCCGGGCGATGATCATCATGGCCTCAGCGTCGGGCACGCTGGTCCCGGCGATCGCCCGGCTGGTCGCCGCGGATGAGGACACCGTGCGGGACGTGATCCACGCCTTCAACGCCAAGGGGCTGGCCGCGCTGGGCCCTCAGTGGGCGGGAGGCCGTCCCCGCCTGATCAGTGACGGTGACATCGAGGTGATCGTCACGGCGGCCAGGACCCGGCCGGAAAAGCTAGGCCAGCCGTTCACCCGGTGGAGCCTGCGCAAGCTGGCCGCCTATTCAGCCGGCCGCCCTGAGCGGCCGGTGGCCATCGGGCGGGAGCGGCTGCGGCAGCTCCTGCACGCCCGCGGCATCTCCTTCCAGCGGACGAGGACCTGGAAGGAATCGACCGACCCGGACCGGGACGCCAAGCTGGACCGGATCGAGTACGTGACCAGCAGCTATCCCGATCGGTGCTTTGCCTTTGACCAGTTCGGGCCGCTGTCGATCCGGCCGTGCCACGGGGCCTGCTGGGCGCCGCGCAAGCACCCGGTGAGGCTGCGGGCGACCTATCACCGCACGCACGGCATCCGCTACTTCCACGGCTGCTACTCCCTGGGCGATGACCAGCTGCGGGGCGTGACCCGCGAGCATAAGGGCGGCGGTCACACCCTGGCCGCGCTGAAATCGATCCGGGCCGCCCGGCCCGGCGGGTACCGGCTGTTCGTCATCATGGACAACCTCTCGGCGAACAAGACCCCGGCGATCCGCTCCTGGGCAAAGCGGGAGAACGTCGAGCTGTGCTTCACGCCCACCAGCGCGTCGTGGGCCAATCCGATCGAGGCGCAGTTCGGGCCCTTGCGCACCTTTGTCATGGGCGGCTCGGACCACCCGAACCACCCCGCGCTCGCTCGCCGGCTGCAGGACTACCTGCGCTGGCGTAATACTCACGCCCGTCATCCCGACGTGCTGGCCGCCCAGCGCCGTGAGCGCGCCCGCATCCGCAGCGAACGCCAGCAACGCTGGGGCCGCCCGAAACCTAAAGCGGCATGACCGACCCGGTCAACGTTCGTGGCCAGCGCACTAGCGGGTTTCTTCGGCTCGGCCCTCAGCCGCCCACAGGGTATGGAACGAGCCGTCACGGTCCGTACGGCGGTACGTGTGCGCGCCGAAGAAGTCACGCAGGCCCTGGATGAGGGCGGCGGGCAGGCGTTCGGCGCGCAGGGCGTCATAGTAGGCCAGCGCGGCGGAGAAGCCGGGAACCGGGATACCGAGGCGGACCGCGGTGGCCACCACGTTGCGCCAGGCGTCCTGCGCGGCCGCCAGCTCCTTGCCGAACTCGTCGTCGACCAGCAGCGTGGGCAGTTCGGCGTTGTTCTCGTAGGCGGCCCGGATCCGGTCCAGGAACGCGGCCCGGATGATGCAGCCGCCGCGCCAGATGACCGCGATCTGGCCCAGGTCCAGGTCCCAGCCGTATTCCTGGCCGCCGGCCGCCATCATGTGCCAGCCCTGGGCGTAGGAGACCAGCTTGGAGGCGTACAGGGCCTGCTCGATCTGGTCCGCGAACCCGGCCGCCTCGGCGGCCTCGCGCGCCGGGCCGGGCAGGTTCCGGCTGGCCTGGCGCAGGTCGCCGTGCCCGGACAGGGACCGGGCGAACACCGCCTCGGCGATGCCGCTGACCGGGACGCCCAGGTCGAGCGCGTCCTGGACGGTCCAGCGGCCGGTGCCCTTCTGCTCGGCCTGGTCGAGCACGATGTCGACGAACGGCTTGCCGGTGGCCTCGTCGGTGTGGGCCAGGACCTCGGCGGTGATCTCGATCAGGTAGGAGTCGAGCCGGCCGGTGTTCCAGGTCCGGAACGTCTCGGCGATCTGCGCGGGCTCGAAGCCGATGCCGTACCTGAGCAGGTCGTAGGCCTCGGCGATGAGCTGCATGTCGGCGTACTCGATGCCGTTATGCACCATCTTGACGAAGTGGCCGGCCCCGTCCGGGCCGATGTGGGTGCAGCACGGGGTGCCGTCCACGTGGGCGCTGATCGTCTCGAGCATCGGGCCGAGGCTTTCGTAGGACTCCTGGCTGCCGCCGGGCATGATGGACGGGCCGTTCAGCGCGCCCTCCTCGCCGCCGGAGACGCCCATGCCGACGAAGTGCAGGCCTTGCTCCTTCAGCTTGGCCTCGCGGCGGCGGGTGTCACCGAAGTGCGCGTTGCCGCCGTCGATGATCATGTCGCCCTCCTCCAGGAGGGGCGCGAACTCGTCGATCACCGCGTCGGTGGCGTCGCCCGCGTTGACCATGATGACCAGGCGGCGCGGGCGCTCCAGGGCCTGGACGAACTCCTCCGCGGTCTGCGCCGGGACGAAGGTTCCCTCGTCGCCGAACTGGTCGATCACGGCGGTCATGCGGGAGACGGTCCGGTTGTGCAGGGCGACGGCGTATCCGTGCCGGGCGAAGTTACGGGCCAGGTTGCGGCCCATCACGCCGAGCCCGGTGACGCCGATCTGCGCCGTTGCTTGCGCCATATGCTGCGGTCTCCTTCGTGCTGTGCGCTCCCGTTTTCCGGTAACGGCCACTATGCCACTTCGGGCCGCGCGGCAACCGTGAGGGGCTGATGCGGCCGGGCGGGGCGCTGGGATGGGCGGGAGGCGGTACGCTACCGGTGTCAGCCGCGCGTTCGGTGCCGATAGGTTCGGCTCGTTCGGCGGTGGCTGCGGGCGTAGCTCAATGGTAGAGCTCCAGCCTTCCAAGCTGGCCATGCGGGTTCGATTCCCGTCGCCCGCTCCAGCAGGTGAGCGGTACTTTTCGAGAGAACCCGAGGCCGGGTTTCCGGGCGCTGGGCCATCCACGGGCCAGATCACCGGGACCGGGCCACTGATGCGCCGGCATCGCGGGCGAGCTGGCCGAGGCCATCGGCAATCGTCTTGTCGCGGTCCTTGGTGGCGTGCTGGTAGATCATCGCGGCGCGGGGGCTGGAGTGGCCGAGCCGGGCCATGAGTTCCTTGATGGTCGCGCCCGTGGTCGCGGCGGCGGTGCCGCCAGTGTGGCGAAGATCGTGGAAGTGCGCATCGGGCACGCCAGCGGCCACGCAGGCAGTGCGCCAGGGCCGGTTGAAGTTGCCCCGTCGGAGCCTGCCGCCCTGCGGCCCGACGAAGACGAGGCCGGAGCGTCCGGGCGCGGCGTAGGCAGCGAGGTGAGCGCGGAGATCGGGCACGATCTCAGCGGGGAAGGCGACGGTGCGGTTCCCGGCGCGTGACTTGGCCTCGGTGACGCGGACCTCGCAGCGGGCCAGGTCGAGGCGGTTCCGGGTGAGGGTCGCCAGTTCCTCGAACCGTAGCTGGGCGAAGGTGGCGAGCAGCACCAGGGCGCGATGCCACGGCGGCACCTGGTCGGCGATGACGAAAACGACGGGAAGCGGGATGACCGGGCGTTCGTCGGATTCCTCTTTGCCAGCGCCGTCGATGCGGCAGGGATTGCGGCGGATCAGCTCGTCATCGACGGCGGTTTCCATGATGGCGTGCAGGAGGCGGTATGCCTTGGCCACGGTGACCGGCCCGAACGGGCGGGCAGCAGCCGGGCCAGCGTCGATGCGTTCCTTGCGCCAGCGGCGAATACGAGCGAGCGCGATATCGGCGAGTGCCATCCTGCCGAAGGCGGGCAGCAGGTGATTACGCAGCAGGCCGTCATAGAGTTCACGGGTGCGAGGCTTGAGCAGTCGGTCTTTCATCCACTGCGCCGAGTAATCCGCGAAGCTGGTTTGCCCGGCGTCCGGGTTGATCCAGTCGCCGCGCGTGACCTCGGTTTCCTTCGCCGAAAGCCACCTCTGCGCGTCGGTCTTGCGCTCGAAGGTATTCGGGGCGCTGTAGGTCTTGCCGTCCGGCCCGGTGTAACGGGCCTGGTAGCGGCCCGATGCCCGCTTGCGGATGCTGCCGAAGTGGCGCTTACTCATCGAGGCCGCCGCCGATGAACGCCAGGACGGCGGTTTCGGGGATACGGACGTGCCGTCCGACATGAACGCAGTGCAGGCGCCCGGAGCTGGTCAGCCGGTAGACGTATGCCGTCCGGACGTTGAGCCAGTCGGCTACCTGCTGAACAGTTAGCAGCCGGGCGCGAGTCTTCGCTACCACTGCACACCGCCTTCCCGCTCTGGATGAGCAGGGAGGGCGTTGGTGTCGGTGAGCGCGGCGGTGGCGCGTTGTGCCTTAGTGTCAGGCTTCATGGCGTATGTGTTCGCCTCCTTTCTTTGGCTTGTTTTGCTGTCAAGGACGTGTTGACGGTGAATTGCCTGGCTGGCTAGTGGCCGCGTGCCATGTCGGCCGACGCCAACGCCAGCTCAGCGCCCGCTGTAGCGGTGTTGTGGGCGGTGCCTGCGTAGGTCCAGGTGGTCAGGATCAGGACGATGGTGTCGTCCAGGGGGCGGCCCCAGGGGTCGCGTTCGCCGTCCGGGTGGCGCTGGGCGCGGCGGTGGTCCTTGCGGGCGGTGCGGAGCTGGCCGAAGGTGACGGAGTAGCGGCGGGATTTGGTGAGGAAGTGACCGCCGTAGCCGAGCATGTGCGCCCACTGGCGGAACCGCGGATCACCGGTTGACTTCCTCGAGCCGAGCCGCCAGGCGGCGGTGATCATGGCCCGGTAGTGGGCGGAGCAGCGCAGCTGGTCGATGTCGATCTGGTGGCGGATGCGGGTGTCGGGCACGCCGGGGGCAGTCAGGGTCTTAGTGGCGTACTTGGCGATGTAGTTCGCCACGGCGACGCCATCGAGCGGCTGGCCGGTGGCGGCGATCGCGTCGCGGCGCACCGGGCGAGTATCGGTCTGCGTGCCGAAGCCGAGCGTGAGGACCTGGCCGTCGTGCCCGGCTGGGAGGACGACGGCGGCGGCGGCCTGGCCGATGGCGTCGCACAGCAGGTCGGCGGTGAAGAACGGGTCCGGGACGCTGTAGCTGTCGTCTTTGAGACCGGGAGCGGGAGCGCAGTCGAGGCGGATCACGGCGTGGAAATGGACCACACCGCGCGCCTGGTACTCAGCCACCTTGACGAACCGGATACGGACATGAGCGAGCAGGGTCTTCTGGGTGATCCCGGCCAGCCGGGCCAGATGCCGGGGCAGGTAGGTAATGAACCGGCGCCACAGGTCACCCGCGTAGGCGTTGAACAGCACCGCTGATTCATAGTCGTAGCAGTCCGGGCACATCGGCTGGCCGAGCCGCGGATCAGCCTCGACGTGCCGGGCCGGGCAGGAGATGTCACGGCCATGCGGGCAGCGGCGGGCGTTGATGTCGCGGCGGGGTCGGCATGGCAGGACGGTCTTGCCGCGCATCTTCCGGGCGTGGACCGGCCCGAACGAGGGGGCGGTGAGGGTGGCGAATACGCACGGGTGCGCGGCGATCGAGTCGGGGATGCCCTTGCCGCCAGCGAGACCGGCGCGGACGAGCTGGCGGGCGTCGCGCTTGTAGATGGCCGAGCAGGCGGGGCAGACGGTTTCGCGGCGATTGCCGCACGCGGTGTGCAGCACTCCCCCAGGTTCAGCGGCGCTGTCGTAGACCGGGGCCAGCTCGCCGGTAGTGAGGTCGATGGCGTCGATGCGGCCGCGAAGCCGGATCGGGTGGGAGCACTGGTCATCGGTGAGCTGGTGTTCCCAGGTGTAGAAGTCGTCGGGGCGGGTGCTGTCGGCGGTCGCTCCCGGCCCCGAGCCCGTGATGAGGGGTTCGGGGCCGAGGGCGGCTGTCGCGGCCGTGTGGGTCATGCGGTGTTGCCCCAGCGTTGCTGGGCGGCCTGGCGGGTGATGCCGAGCCGGGAGCCGATCTCGGCCCAGGAGTAGCCGACGCCGCGCAGGCCGGTGACGGCCTGGCCGATGGCGTCATCGAGGTCGGCGGACAGGCCGGTCATGAGGGTGAGTGCTTCGACGTCGCCAGCGGCGACGCGGCGGGCGTAGGCGCGGACGGCGCGGCCGAGGAACGCGGCGTACTCATCGTTCTCGACCACGCGCCGGGGCCGGTTGGGTGTCAAGCGGGGGTTGACAGTGTTCTGGCTAGCGCGGCTGGCGTCTGGTGATGTGGTGTGGCCGTCACTGACGGCGTGCAGGGCGGTCATGCGGCGGTCCCGTGACGGAGCTGGGCCGCGTAGCGGGCGAGGTACTTGATGGTGTCGTCATCGAGGTAGGCGGACTTGATCCGGCGGGGGATGCCGGTCTCGGACAGCAGCCAGCCGACGCCGCGTGCGAGGGGGTCGATGTCGGCGGCGGTGTAGCCCTCGCCTGCCCAGCCGTGCCCGAGCACGGTGTCCGAAGAGGAATCGGTGGTGCAGCGGAACGCCCATCGGTAGCCGAACAGATCCCGCATGGAGGGGTCGATGACCTGGTGGGAGGGTCGCTGGGTGGCCAGGATGACGATGACGCCTGCGGCACGGCCCCTAGCTACAAGGTCGCGGGTCAGCCCGGCGAACTTCTCCCGGTCGGCCTTGGTTCCGGTGGTGGCAGAGAAGTAGGCGTACTCGTCGATGACGATGAGATAGACGGACTCGCCGTCCGCTTTGGTGATCTTGCGGCGGCCTTGGGCGGTGAGGTCGTCGTAGCGGGTGTCCATGATGTGCTGGAATTCCTCGAACGCGGCGATGGCGTCTTTGAGGGACGGGCCGATGAACATGTCGGCGCAGGCCCGCCAGGGGCCGAGCTCGACCCGCTTGCCGTCGACCAGGATGAGCTTGCAGTCGCATGACAGCGCGCCGTGGGCGGTGATCAGGTTGAGTCCGCTGGACTTGCCGGAGCCGGGTTCGCCGCCGAGCAGCATGTTCCGCTCGGCCAGGTCCACGAAGACCTGCTCGCCGTATTCGTCGCGGCCCAGGTGGACCGGGTTGAACATGGAGAACGGGAACGTGGGAACCGGCGCGAGCAGCCGGGTATCGGTGAGGGTCATGGTGGTGCCTCCTTCGGGGCGGGATGCGGCGGCAGCCCGGGCGAGTGCCCGGGCTGCCACGCGGGGGTGCTAGCTGAGGTCGACCGGTTCGGCGTCGTCAGCGGGGATGGCCGGGTCTGGTGCCAGGCGGGGGGCTGGGATGGGGGTGCTCGGGTACAGCGCCAGGAGGCGTTCCAGAGGGGATGAGACGGTGTGGCTGGCCGCGAGGGTGTCGCGGCGGATGATGTCGATGATCACGAGCTGGGACCAGCGGCGGTTGCGCCGGACCCGGGCATCGCGGGCACCGCAGGCAGCGCGGAGTTCGCCGATGTGGGCTTCGAAGTCCTCGGCGCAGATCCCTGCCCGGCAGATAAGCCAGGCGCGTTCGCCCACCTTGGTGGGCCGGATCCAGATAATTACGGGGAGCCTGCCCGAGCGGGTGTGCAGCCGTGCCTCGTAGCACAGCTTCTGGATGCGGTGCCGGGCCAGGACGCACCAGAACCGGCGGGTGATGAACCGCCGGGAGTGCGGCACGGCCAGGACCAGGGCGATGAGCCCGGTGAGGATGAACGCTGCCCGCAGGGGGCTGGTCCAGGTATCCAGCCGCCAGAACGCGACGGCCAGGACGGACACGATGAATAGCTCGGTGCGCCACCGCCAGGCGATCCCGGCCGGGGTGTGGTGGAACTTCACGAGCAGCTCTTCGAGCTGGTAGGGGTTGTTCCGCTGGTTGCGGGAGCCGTTGTTCTTGGGCATGGGTGTTACCGCCTTCCGGCGATGGCAGGGTTGGGGTAGGCGCGGGGGATCAGGTCGCCGGTGATCGGTGACCAGTGGCCGTTACGGGGATGCGGGGTGCAGGCCGGGCAGTACCGGACGGCGCCGCCTGCGTTCTTGATGGCGCGTTCGGTGGCGCGGGTGCCTTCGCAGATGCGGATGAGGGTGAAGCCGATCCCGGCTTGCCAGATGACGCCGACCAGGTTGGCGCCGTGACCGGTGGCGTGCCGGTCGAGCCGGGACAGGAGATCCTCGGTCCAGCCGACGTAATGCCGGGCGTGCTTGTACGGCTCGCTGAAGTGGAGCATGTAGACGATCCCGAGCTGCTGATGCCGGGACGTGAACTGACGCCTGGTCATGGGCGGGTACTCCAGTCCACGACGCAGGCCACCGGCCACGCGGTGCCGCATCTGTTGCAGGTCAGGGCGATCTCGGTGACGCCATCACCGGTCTCGACCTCGGCTTCGGTGATGTCGTCGGACCCGCAGTCCGGGCACTGGTGGGCGTGGAACAGGACCCGGAGATCGGGCTGTGGGTATGCGGGCACTGGGCGTGCGGGCATGCCGCTGGTAGCGTTGGACATGCCAAGGCTCTCCTTTGCTTTAGCGGGTAGGGGAATTTGTGTTGGCTAGCCGGGCCGGGGGATGGCTGTCCCCCAGGCCCGGCACTGGTGTCAGAACGGAGGCTCGCTGGTGAGCTTCTCCAGGAAGGTCTGCGCGGACGACAGGCAGCGCAGCGCCTCGTCGATCTGCTGCTGGACCGGGGTGGAATCGGTTATCTCGGTGAGGGTGCGGACCTCGGTGTCGTCCTGGTTGCGCTTGAAGTAGGCGTCACTGATCACTTGGTAGATCTCCGAGCACAGCCGGTCGGCCTCGTAGATGGCGTCGTGCATGATGCTGGCGGCGTGGTAGATCTCGCCTTCGCGGATGCGGGCCATGCCGGACAGCCGCTTTCCTTTCGCGGCGGTGGTTGCGGTGCTGCCGTTGCTGGCGGCCTTGGTGGCTGTCATGGATGGGTTCTCCTTGGTTCCTGATCGCGGGCAGGGGAATGGTTCTGGTGCTGGCCGGGGTCACGCGGCCTGGACGGACTTGGACTGGTACGGCTCGACGGCATCGGCGCGGAACGCGCGGCGGATCTTGTGGTCGCGCCCGACCCACGGCGCGAACACGAGTCCGCGGACCAGGGCGTATCCGTCAAAGGTCAGCCTGGGCTGTTCGCCAGCCACCTCGACCCAGATGGATTCCTTGGTCTCGCGCTCGGGCTCGATCGCGTCCAGGCGCAGCGTCCAGATCGGCTCGCCGTCCCGCGTGACCGCCTGCTCGTCCTTGTCCTTGTACGTCTTCGGCTTCGCCAGCCCGGCCACCCGGAACTGAACGCCGTCCGTGTTGATCAGAAGTCGCATGATGCTCTCCCTCGAAGGGGTTGTTCGGAGTCGTTTTCGACTCTGCTTCCAGTACTCATGAAAGCGCAGATAGCTCTGTCTGGGAAGGCGTCAAACCGGTGCCCGAAGGGCGTCATTTGGGCGTCAGATTGGCGTTGAAGACGCCCAAAGCTCTGGCTACCATGGCAGCATGAGCCAGCCTCAGCCGAACACCGCCCTGCGCACGGCGCGACTCAAGCGACGGATGAGCCAGGACGACCTGGCCCGGGCCGTACGCGATGCAGGAGCGCGGACCGGCGAGCCCAATGCCTGCAACAAGCGAACTGTGCAGAAGTGGGAGTCCGGAGTCGTGACCACGCCGCGTGGGACCTACGTCAGGGCTCTGGAGTTCGCGCTTGGAGAGCCGATAGAAAATCTCGGCTTCGTCCCAGCCGACGAGAAGTACGGCCTGGACCGCGATACCGCGATGACGATCGAAGCCACCAGGGCACCTGACCCCAAGACCGCGCAAGGACCGCTCACGGGAATCTGGCTATCCCGGTATGAGTACGTCTCATCCGGCCGCGACGGGCAGACGTTCACAGACGAGCACCACGTCATGCTGATACAGCACGGAGCCAATCTCCAGGTGCGATCACTAGCCGAGTCGAACCGCTCAAACCTCATCATGGACCTCACGCAAAACGGCGCAGTCATCACAGGGACCTGGAGCGAGAGAACCAACCCGAGCGGGTACTACCAGGGCTCGGTCTACCACGGGGCCATCCAGTTCCTGCTCGACCCGACCGGCCACCGGATGAAGGGGCAATGGGTCGGGTACGGCAGGGACTTCGATCTGAACACCGGCCCGTGGACCTTGGAACTTGTGTCGAGCGACACGAGTAAAGAAGCCATAGAGCGATTCAACCGTCCGTCAGAATCGGCTGACACCGCACAGAACAACAGCACAGAGTAGGTGTTCTAGCCAGTCCGTTCTGGGTTGTGACAAGTTTCTCTACAGCTTCAAGGGCGCACCTTCGGCGCGCCGGGCCTGACGGGCCCCGGCCGTGAGCAGCGAGGACGGCCGCGAGCAGTCGAGAGGAATGAGCGGCCAGGGTGACCCGCCGTAGCGGGCCGGGGTTCAACCCGGGGACTCGCCGTTGCGGGGCGGCAGCTTTCGCCGCGTCCTTCGGACGCAAGCCCTACGGCGCGGCGACTGCCGCGCTCGGCGGCCCCGGTGACCGGCCGCTGCGGTTCCCGCCGTATCCGCTGCCGCGCCCGCCAGCACCACGGCCAGGGCGACGAGCCCGCGCCAAATGTGACGTGAGCCGTGAAGATGTCGCAGCCTGCGGGCCGGGACCGGTGCGCCGCGCATTGTCCGGGCTGCCCCCTCCAGCCTCAACGGTGCTTCGCATCCCGCTGCGCGGGACGCACCTGCGGCGCGCCGTTGACCCCGGAGACCTCTGCCAGCCCAGCGGGCCTGACGGCAAGGGCCAGGCCATAGGCCAGGCCCGAGGCACACGCGGCGAACCTCGGAGATCTCACGCTTAGAACGACGGAGCGTTCTAAGCTATTCAATTATGAACCCAGCGATACTCGGTGCCCTGATCGGCGCTATTCCTGGAACGATCGCTGCCGGGCTAGCTACTTGGTCGTCCGTACGTTCAGCCCGCACAGCGCTAACGTCTGACCATGATCGATGGCTTCGAGAAAAACGCTCGGACACGTACCTGGACATGTTGCACCTCATCTCGGACGCCCAAACGCGACGGTGGTCCGTACTCGAACCTCAAGAAGTTACGGAAGAAATGAAGCGTCAAATTAATGACGGATACGAAATTTATAATACCGATAGGGTGAGTAGTCTTATAGCAAGGGGTTGGGCGTATGCCTCATGGGATGCGGGTAAAGCATTTGACGAGGCGTGGGAAGCCGACAAAAAAGTATGGCTATTGGCTCTGGATAACACTCAAGGCATGAACCTAGAGATAGATGACAAGCTGAAACAAGCGAGAGAGGATGCAGATAAAGCGGGTTTCGAATTTGTTGATAAGGCTCGTGACGATTTGCAACAGCTTGCTAATAATTGGATGGCCATTAAGTGAGCCATGGCTCTGCCTGGGTGCGCGCAGATTGACCCGCTGCGTAAAACGACCTTCTAAGCAGCGGGTCACGAACCGTGTTGATACGCCGGAAACCTTCCGGTGTCAACATGGCCTTGACGGCAGATCCGCTCTGACAGTCGAGGTGGTGCAGCACTAAGGTGCAGCAACCGTCCCGGTCCACATCGATCTGAGCCGACCGCGATTCGACTGTTGAACTGCATAAACGACCTTCAACGAACCAACTGCACCTAGATGGTAAGGAGACGGTCTCGACGTGAGGCAGGGGCCAGAACCGGGCCATCCACGGGCCAGAAGCAAGAAACACGGACGGATACGCAGTGATACTCCGGGGAAAGCCGAGCGGCTGACCAGCGCGTTTGCTGAACAGGACAAATGACCGCAAGCCAGAACTGATCTTCCAAGCTGGCCATGCGGGTTCGATTCCCGTCGCCCGCTCTAGGGCTATGACTTTTTCGGTTAACTGTTTACTCAGTTGCCGTTCTAATCCGGCTTACTGCTGCCATGGTGCAAAGTTCGGACTTTTACCTGCTCAAAGCTAATCTCCGAATTGAGTCAGGTTGACGTGAGGGGCTGCTGGATTACCTGGGGGTCCGCCCAAAGTGGGAGAAGCCTTCAAGCTGACCATGCAAACTCGGTTCGGCTGTCCAACCTTGTCTCACTCCAGCATGACGAGAGAAGACGAGGCTGGTACGAACGCTGGGCACGCGCGGCTGGGACCAAAGGTCTCACTCTTCTGCCGAAAGTAGTGTGTCGGTTGCATGCATTTTTATACGCTGACCGGGATGCTCCTCGCGACCTTGAGGGCAGACCGGAGGCCGCGACGACCTGCAACTCAGTATTGTTATTCCTATCCAGGGACCGCCGGTCGCCGAATCGTTCCGTCCATGCGTGTAGGTCTGGTTGGGCGAGAAGGCATGATCAACCAGATCTGCTCAGGTTGAGCCAGATCTGCTCAGGTTGAGTTGGTTAAATGACTTACCCGCCTGAGTGCCCTGCGGGCGAATTCGCTGACTGCCTGGCATCTTCCGTCATTTGGGCGTTATGCTGCAGTCGGCTTGCGGGAGTGTGGCTGGATCATCCTGTGATGGCGCGGGTGGCTCGGGGCGGTTGCGTGCCCACCGCAGCAAGCGGAAAACCCGGTCAGCTTTTTCCTGCGTACCGTATACAATAATTCCGAACAGGATCATCGCGAAAACCAGCTCGGCCATGAGCACTGCAACTCCGAGGGCTGGCGGGAGGGCTGCGGTGGCAAATGGCGCTGCTGCCGGTCCCGCACCGGGGTGGGTAGGCGAAATTACCATACTGGCCTCATGCCGCAAATGCGTACCAGCAGCATCAGCTGCCCCGTAGCTTGCCATCAGCGGTCGTCCTTTCGGTACGGGCTAAGGTGTCCGGTCTCCAGCTAACAGTTTCAGGTGATCAGGTTCTCGGGACGCCGAAGCATCCGAATCGCGGAAAGAAAACGGCAGGTGAGGGCATAAGCTGATGACAGCACACCGAAATGACGAGGATTCGGGAGTCCGCGGTGGCGAAGCGCGAAGCGATGGATCTGCTAGCCGAGTTCTTCCGTTCGCTCGACGAAGAGGTGGCACGGGCCGGAGTGCAGAAGAAGCAGCTGGCGGCTGTCCTGGGCCTGAGTCCTTCATCGGTGACTGAGATGTTCAGCAGCGGAAAAGGCGGCAATAAGACGCCACCTAGCTGGGACAGAGTTGAGCGCATTCTTCGTTTCTGCTGGGATAAAGGTGATCATGGTAAATTCCCGGGCATTACTGATGAGGCCGTGTCCCGAGGGCTGAGAGATGCTCTTGCCCGACACCTAGAGGGCTGGAGAACGCGGCACGCCATGCTCGTCCGAGACGTGGAGCGAGCACAGAAAGAAGCTGTTGCGCTCTCCCCTGCTAATATCCAGCCACCGATCCTTCCCGCGCTTGAAGTGCGTTGTTCCCTGCCGCCTGATGTGGCGGGGTTCACCGGCCGGGACAAAGAGCTAGCCCGGATCATCGCAGCGCCGGCGGACGCTGCCGGGGCCGGCGGGGTGGTGGCGGTCCGCGCGATCGACGGTATGCCGGGGATAGGCAAGACGGCTCTAGCGGTGCACGCCGCGCATGTTCTGCGGCAGGAATACCCGGACCGGCAGTTGTTCATCAACTTGCACGCCCACACCCCGGAACGGGAACCCGTCCGGCCGCAGGACGCACTGGCCGACCTGTTGGCCGCCACGGGGGTCGATCCCAGGTTCCTACCTGGTGACCTGGACGCACGGGCAGGGATGTGGCGCGATCGGATGACCAGCCAGCGAGCGCTGCTGGTACTCGACAACGCTGCCGGCAGCAGCCAAGTCGCCCCACTGCTGCCCGGGGCCGGGGAACTGCCTGGTTCTGGTGACCAGCCGCCGCCACCTGGGTGACCTGCCCGGCGCAGTGACGCCGGTGCTGCTGGATCCCCTGCCCCTGCAGCAGGCGGCAGAGATGTTCACCCGTCTGGCTCCGCGCGCCGTGGGCCACCCCGGCGAGGTGGCTGAGATAGTGCGGCTAGCCGGGTTCTTGCCGCTGGCGATCTCGCTGCTGGCCCGCGTCTTCGCCCGCCACCGATCCTGGACGATGGCGGACCTGGCCGCCGAGACCCGGGCAACCCTGCTCACCCTGACGGCGGAGAACAACAGCATCGCCGCCGCGTTCGAAGTCTCCTGCCGGTACCTGGATCCAGCCTGGCAGCGGTTCTTCCGCCTGCTGGGCGTGCATCCTGGCACCACTATCGACGCTTACGCCGCTGCGGCGGTAGCCGGGACCGGCCTGGATGAAGCCGCAGGACTCCTGGACACGCTGTACAGGGAGGGATTGCTGACCGAGACATGTTATCGCCGGTACGGCATGCACGACCTGATCCGCCGTTACGCGTTCTGGATGACCAAGGCCGAGGAAGCGCCAAGCGACAGGGAGCAGGCCCTCATGCGGGAACTCGGTTACTACCTGCAGACAGCGCGACTCGCCGCTAGCCACCTCGCTCCCGGCAGGCGCCTAGCCCCGGCCGGGCGGCCCCCGGCGCGACGAGCTGCTTCACCCGGCCTGGATGACCTCGTCGACGCACTACAGTGGCTTAGCGCAGAACGAGATAATCTGCTCGCCTGCGCCGAGCTTGCGGTCACCCAGGGACGTCATCCGTTGACCATCGCCTTCTCGGCCGCCCTGGCCCCCTGGCTCCGCCATGACGGGGCGTGGGAGCAGGCGATCGCGCTGCACACCGCGGCCGCCGAGGCGGCGCTCACCATCAACGACCAGGCTGGCCATGCAGATGCGCTAAACGCGCTGAGCGTCCGAAGCCTCACCGGAGACCTCGCGGGAGCCGCTGAGATCCTTGGCCAGGCACTGGATAGCTGCCGCCGCAGGCACGACGTCCTCGGTGAGGCCGATGCGCTCACCGAACTGGCCACCCTCCGCAGGCTCGCCGGGCAATACCAGGACTGTCTCGCGCTCCTGACCCAGGCTTTAGGTCTTTACGTCGGCGCAGGACACCGGCCCGGCCAAGCCGCGGCCCTCAGGTACACAGGGATCGCTAAACGCGTAACCGGCGACTATAGCGGCGCGGAATCTGACCTGAACCGCGCCTTGGAGATCTACCGTGACCTGCACGATCCGCAAGGACTGGCAGCAGTACTCGACAACCTGGGCATTCTGCGTTACCTGAAAGACGATTTCTCCGGCGCGATTGACCTGCTCGGACAGGCGCTGACTATTTTCAGGCAGACCGGCGCCCGGCTCAGCGAGGCTAACTGCCTGAACAACCTGGCAACAGCGCGACGGCTTAGCGGCGACATCCGTGACGCCGTGACAATACTGGAAGACGCACTGCCGAAGTTTCGCCAACTCGGGAACCGGCTGGGCGAAGCCAACTGCCTCACCAACCTCGGCTCTACCCGCAAGCTCGCCGGAAACCTCACCGCAGCGGCAACGGCGCTCCAGCAGGCCCTGTCCATCTACGAGTCCCTAGACCATAAAATGGGCCAGGCCAACGCGCTGATCGAGATCGGCGCCGTGCGCGGGCTGAACGGCGACGATGCTGGCGCCCTGGCAATGGTGGAACAGGGTATGAGCATGTGTCGTCTGCTCAAGGACAAGCTCGGTACCGCAGCCGCCCTTACGGAGCAGGCAGCAATCTGGTCCCGGACGGGCCAGAGCGCCCGTGCCGCTGCGGCCCTGAACCGGGCATTCCGCATTTACGGCCAGCTGGCAGATAGCCTCGGTCGCGTCGAGGTCCTCAACCACCAGGGCAAGCTATACCTACGGGCAGGCGACATCCACCGGGCGCGTGCCAGGTACCGACTCGCCCTCAGCCAATCCCGCCAACTGCACAGCGAACTCGAAGAAGCCCGCGCTCTTGAGGGACTCGGACGGGCCGCCAAGATGGAAGGAAGGGCGACCGCCCGGGACACCATCAGACAGGCGCTGGAGATATACCAGCGGATCGGCGCCGCCGAAGCAGCTTCACTCGCCGCAGAACTTAAGTAGGGCAGCACAAGAGAGCCGTCACATTGCCGCCGCACCTCGTATCGAGAGCGCCTATATGGGGTGACGACCAATTGAGCACCGCGCAGCTCGGCAAGCTCCTGTCGGCGATCTTGTAATTCCCCACTTCTGAGGGCGTAGCGATCACGTAATTCCCCACCCCGATCACGTAATTCCCCGTGGGGACGACGTGCGTGTCGTGGTGGACCTGGCCATCGAGATGTTGCAGGGTTGCCTCCCGTCGAGGGCGGGGGGCCGATGGCAAGGAGAACGTTCGACGTGATCGACGTGACCGAGATACTGGTGCACTGGCATGCGGGCAGGTCGCTGAACGAGATGTCCGGGTCGCTGGGGGTGGACCGCAAGACGATCCGGAAGTACGTCGCCCCGGCGGTCGCGGCCGGGCATCGCCGCGGGCGGGCCGGCGAAGAGCGAGGCCGAGTGGGCCGGGCTGATCCGGGAGTGGTTCCCCGAGCTGGCCGACACGCGGCTGCGGCAGGTGACCTGGCCCGCGATCGGCGAGCACCACGACTACATCCTCGCGCAGGTCAAGGCGGGGGTGCGGATGTCGACGATCCACCAGCGGCTGCGGGACGAGCACGGCCTGGCGGCCAGCGTGGCCAGCTTCCGGCGCTATGTCGCGGCCAACATCCCCGAGGAGGCCCGCCGGGCCCAGGTGACGGTCTGGAGCCCGCGGCCGGCTGAGGCCGGGGAGCAGGCGCAGATCGACTACGGGATGCTCGGCCGCTGGCTCGACCCGGCGGCCGGGAAGCTGCGCACCGTGTGGGCGTTCGTGATGGTGCTGGCCTGCTCGCGGCATATGTTCGTCCGGCCGGTGCTGAAGATGGACCAGCGGGCCTGGACCGAGTGCCACGTGGAGGCGTTCGCGTTCTTCGGCGGCGTCCCGGCCCGGCTGGTGCCCGACAACCTCAAGACCGGGGTCGACAAGCCCGACCTCTATGACCCGAAGGTCAACCGGTCCTATGCCGAGCTCGCCGCGCACTACGGCTGCCTGGTCGACCCGGCCCGGGCGCTGAAGCCGCGGGACAAGGCCCGGGTCGAGCGGCCTATGCCCTATGTCCGCGACTCGTTCTGGCGCGGCCGGGAGTTCGGCTCGCTAGAGCAGATGCAGGCCGAGGCCGCCCGCTGGTCCGCTGAAGTCGCCTGCCGGCGCCCTGCCTGCCGCTGGAGGGCGCCGCCCCGGCCGCGGTGTTCGACGCGGTCGAGAAAGATGCCCTGCGGCCGCTGCCGCCCGGGCCGTTCGTGCTGGCCACCTGGGCGACGGCGAAGATCGGCCCGGACATCCACGCCCAGGTTGAGAAGGTCCTCTACTCGGTGCCCTGGCGGCACATCGGCAAGACCGCCGACGTCCGCATCACCGGCACGATGGTGCAGTTCTTCATCGGCGGCGAGCTGGTCAAGTCCCACCCGCGCAAGATCCGGGGGAAGCAGACCGACTTTTCCGACTACCCGCCGGAGAAGATCGCCTTCCACATGCGCACCCCGCAATGGTGCCGCAGGCAGGCCGCCGGGATCGGCCCGGCCTGCGAGCAGGTCATCGGCGAGCTGCTCACCGACAACGCGCTCTACCGGCTCCGCGCCGCCCAAGGCGTGGTCGGGCTCGCGGACAAGCATGATCCCGGCCGGCTCGAGGCGGCCTGCGCCAAGGCGATCACCGCCGGGGACCCGTCCTACCGCACCGTCAAGGGCATCCTGGCCGCCGGGGCCGAACGGGACCAGCTCCCGGCCACGGCCGGGGACGGCGGCGCGGCCGCGTTCCTGCGCGGCCCCGCCTCGTTCGCGAACGTCATCCCCCTGCCCGGCACGATCCCCAGCGACGCCGTCACCCCGGAGACCACGGAAGAGGCCACGTCATGACCACCGCCGTCACGATCACCGACCGCAGCGCCCTAGCCGCCGCGCTGCGCCAGCTGAAGCTGTCCGGGATGCTGGACACCCTCGATGCCCGCCTGGCCCAGGCCGGAGCCGGGGAACTCGGCCACCTGGACTTCCTCCAGGTCCTGTGCCAGGACGAGATCTCCCGCCGCGAGTCCATGTCCCTGGGCCGCCGGATCCGCCGGGCCCGCTTCGAGACCGAGGCCACCTTCGAGGGCTTCGACCTCGCCGCCTCGCCCAAGCTCCCCGCTGCCCAGATCCGTGACCTGGCCGCCCTGCGCTGGCTCGCCGGCGGGGAGTCCGTCATCCTCTACGGCCCGGTCGGAGTCGGCAAGAGCCACATCGCCCAGGCCCTGGCGCACCTCGCGATCCGGTCCGGCGCCGGCGCCCTCTTCATGAAAACCAGCCGGGCCCTGGCCCACCTGGCCGGCGGCCGGGCCGACCGCACCTGGGACAGGCGCCTTGCCGAGCTCACCCGCCCGGCCGTCCTGATCCTGGACGACTTCGCCATACGGGAACTGACCGCCGCCCAGGCCGACGACCTCTACGAGCTCATCACCGAAAGAGCCGGCCGCTCGCTCATCCTCACCTCCAACCGGGCACCCGCCGACTGGTACCCGCTATTCCCCAACCCCGTCGTCGCCGAGTCGCTCCTGGACCGGCTCATCAACACCAGCCACCAGGTCTTCATGAACGGACCCAGCTACCGGCCCAACAAGGCACCAGGGCGTGTCCTCCCCACCGGGAACACGAGCGGCAACTAGAATAAGAACACGGCCAGGACCTGGGGAATTACCTGATCAGAACCCCTGGGGAATTACGTGAGCGCCCACACTCCCCGCCGGAACTGGCCCCAGACGCCCCGGCTTGCCGTAACACAGTGTTACGAGCCATCCGCCGACGAGCATGGCCGCGGGCGAAGGCCCCGATATCGGTGCAGCGGACCAGACTTGCCTTTCACGGCAAACGGCTAAGTGTCAAAGGGCCGACCGGACCCGAACCGCAAGCGCCCGAACATCCGGTCATGGTTGATATGCCTGTGATCGTGAGGCACCAGGATCGAGGCGCGCTGCGCCTCGATCACAGGCATGATCAGGCATTATGCCGCCGGAGGGAAGTGATCTGGTCTTTGATCACCGGCATAATGCCGCGAAGAGGCCATGGGATGGATGGGATCAAGTTTGGTCGTATCATCACCCGGTTCCGGGGGTGGCTGTAAGCCACGAGCAGGCACGCGGGGCTAGGGAGTGGCAGTCTTCCCAGCTCGCCCATCCCAGTCGTTCGGCGGCTTGGGCTAGCTCGGAGCTATCGCGGTGGGGTAGGTGCTGGCGGAGCAGGGAGCTGTCCGGGTCTTTGTAGGCGGGCATGAGCCAGCCGTAGAGCCTGCTCTTGCTGATCGCGTCCCCGGCTCGTCCGGGCTGCGTGAGCGCGGGTGTCAGCAGCACCAGGAAGGTCCGCTGCGGCTTGCGGAGGCTCAGCGGGGCGGCCAGCGCCGGGTTGGCTTCCAGCATGACGTCGATGCTCCGCGCGAGCTGGTTGCGGGCGAGGTCGAACGTGATGTGAGTCGAGATATCGGAGAGGACCTTGGCTTCGAAGATGACCGCTACTCCGGTGGCGGCAGCGAGCAGCATGGCGTCGGCCCTCGTCTGTCCTTCCAGCCGCACCTTTGGCGCCTCCGCCTGCTCCTTGAGGTAAGGGATCGGGGCGCGCTCGCTCAGGTGATCGCGGAGCCATGCGCGGTAGCGGGCGGGCGAGGGGAGATTTACTTCGAAGAACAGGTGCAGGGCGCCGGCCAGTGCGTCCTGCCAGTGCGGGAAGCCAGGCGGGGGGCGCAGCCCGGCTCGCTCGAGCAGGCGGGCGAACAGCTCTGCCCGGCCCGAGCCACCATCGGCGTGATACAGGCTCATGAGGGCCGTGGCCAGCCAGAACCGTTCGTCTTTCTCCATCTGCCGGCCCAGCTTCACCTGCGCCGGCGTTGGCTTAACCCCGCCGCTGATAAGCTCGTCATACTTTCGGGCCTCTTCAAGGCTGGCCAGGTAGTACCGCAGGTGCCGGTCCCTTTCACCAGGGCTGAGAACGGGCGCGAAGTGTTCTCGCAACTGATCAACCGTGAACGGCAAGTACGTGTGATGAAGCACATCTGTCATGAGCTCACCATAGGCACGCTGAGCCGCTGATACAGCTGGCACGCTCTTTGCATGCCGTTTTGCGGACGATTGCTCGCCGTGATCGTGAAGTCGGCGGGATCCACTCCTGGCCGGTCGTCAGAGCCGGAAGTGTTCTAGCAGTTCCGCCTGGCGGGCCGTGACCTGAAGGATCGGGTTGGTGGCGGCGGGATAGATCTCGGCTGCTGCCCACTGCTGCCTGATTACGCCGGAGGCCGTGCCGCTTTTCATGCTGCGGGCGATCTGCTCACTGCGGAGCCGTGGCGCATCGAACAGGTAAACGGCGTCGATCCGCCAGGGCCGGGTACCGGCGCGCGACGATGCCGCCGGCGATGGCGGTCCGGTGAGGACTAGGTAATAATCAAGCGTCGCGGTTTCGCTGGTATCGAGCAGCCCCTCGCGCTTGAGGTACCACTTGATGTTGACCGTCTTGCCCTGCAGCGGTGCCGACCGGAACCTGCCGTCGAAACCGGGTTCAACTGCTAGGGCAGCAAGCTCGATGTCAAAGATCCGGGATGCGACCCACTCGCCGAGGTGGCCAGAGGCCATCGGCCGCTGGATGATGCCGGCGATTTCCTCATCAATGCTGTTCCGCTCACGCAGCAATCCCGCGATTCTTCTGAGCTGCTCATCCTGTTCCATATCCGGCATTGTCACACGCCTGCGCTTCCCGGCTGTGCCAATGCGGCCGCCATCGGTCTGCGTCCGCGAGGCTTGGCAGGCGGCGGCCCGTGCCCGGCGGAGAGATCGGCGGCGGAGAATTTAGTGGGTTACCGTCGTGTAGCGGATACGTCTGTGGCTGGCATATCTGGCCAGCGGACTATCCTGGCGCGCGCATGCGTTTAGGAGTAGTCTTCCAGGGCAGCGGTTTCGTCGCCTGGGGGGCTAAAAGTGGGCTTCTTCTCTAGATTGTTCATTCCGCGGAGTGTTCGCCGTGCGGTACACCCCGGCCGTGCTGTGAAGCGGGCGGTGACGCCCAAAGCAGTCAAGAAAGCCAGCCGGGCCTTGCATCCTATCGACAACGCCGCATATTCCGTGCAGCGTTCTGCGGCTACAACCATCCGATCGGGCCGCAAGCGTAAGGCTCCCGTTTTCCACCATGGAAGCTGCCCTGTCAAGCATCGCAGTGCAGAAGCTGCAGCCAAATGCAGGAACTCGTAGGCGGTCGTACACGCAGGCGCGCTGTTAGAGACTGATGCTGAGTTAATCCGCTGACCGAAGAACTGTCGGTTTCTAATGTGCTCCCGAGACGATGACCGAGCGATCATCCGGTCATGGTTGATATGCCTGTGATCGTGAGGCACCAGGATCGAGGCGCGCTGCGCCTCGATCACAGGCATGATCAGGCATTATGCCGCCGGAGGGAAGTGATCTGGTCTTTGATCACCGACATAATGCCGCGTGGAGTGCGTGCGAGCAACGTCATCTGCTGCGGCCAGCGATTACACCAGCGGCTTGGTCCGCGAAGGCGTCCCGGAGCCGGAGCATGAGTACGGACGGAGGCACCGGGTAGACGGCGCCTATGACGACACCCCCGCTGGACCCGCCTCAGCCGAACCCGCCGCTGCCGCCCGACCCGGGTCTGCCGGTGCCTTCTCCTGTGCCACCGGAGCCACAGCCGCCGAGCCCGTCACCGACTCCGGAACCAGGGCCGCCACGGCCGGAACCGCCGTTTCCGGGTGCGGGCGCTTGAGAGCTAGCCGCGGACGGCGTGTACGGCGGCGACGGCAGTAGCAGTTTCGTGTCGTGGTCGCAGGATTCAGATGGCTACCAGGATGACGTTCTTGTCTTCGGCTACTAGACGCATATCGCCTGGGTCACTGGTCACGACGGTGATCTGGCTGTGGGCCGCCGACTGGATGACGGCCCCGATGTGCGAGTCGGCTACTGAGACACCGGTCCGGTCCCGGAGGCCGGCCGCCGTGTTAGCGCTAGTCGTATCTAGCGGACTGTCTGCGATCCGCAGCCGGTTCGGGATGACCCATGCCCGGGAGGTCCGGTCCCAGCCAGCCTCGACTCGGATCGCCGTGGGTGCCACCACCTGAATCGCGACGGCACGGCGCTGACGGTTCACCACGACCTGGGTCTGGCTCACGACCCGGCGGTGCTTGGGATGGCCCGGATCCCGGAGCGCCTGGACAGCCTCGCAATCCAGAACGACGAGGTGCGTCATGCCGCGGGAAGCGCCCGGGCTTCAGCCCACAGCAGCACGTCGTCGGGGCTGGCATCGGGGTGATTCGCGGCGATCTCGGCGGCTGCCTGGCGCAGCCTCGCAGGCTGGCCCGCCAGTGGATGGCCATCGAGTTCTGCGGCCGCGATGGCCAGATCACCAAGGTCGGGACGTGCTTGCGGATGGCGCTCGTAATGATCATCGAGGGCAGCCTGCATGACGTTGGCACTGCCTTCGCGATAGATCTTCGCGGAGGCGATACGTCCTTCCTTGATGAGATAGAACCCGGCGATGTGGTCGGTACGTTCAGTTCCTCCGGCCGTGTACACCTCGGTCAGCTGCGCGGCGGCCTGCCCTTCGCTGGTGATCAGGTTCTGGATCGTGAGTGCGGGAAGCAGGCCTTTCATGGCCCCGGCGAACAGGCCGACCAGCTCGGCGCGCCCGCGGACGGTCGTCGTGCCCGTGATCCACACGGCGTCGTCGGTGAAGCCCGCCATCAGGGCGTCGAGATGGCGGGCGTTGAACGCCTCGACGTGGGCTTTGATGAGATCCTCGATCACCCGCCAGATCCTAGTAGCCGGTAATACGGCAGGCTGACGGTCATGACCGAACCGCCGCTGCTGCTCGCGCTCGACCTGACTGGCACGTTCGTGTTCGCGGTCAACGGCGCGCTGACCGGCCTGCAGGCGGCCCGGCTGGACAGCCGCGCCCTGCGGCGGTTCACCCTGCCGATCGAGCTGCTCGATGCCGCCGGGCTGAGCCTGTTCGCCGTGACCGGCGCTACCAAATCCGGCGGGTCCCGGCCGTGCTCACCAGCGGCCTGTATGCCATCCCCGCCCTGGCCGGCGCGGTCATCGCCGTCATTGTCGTGCGGACCGGCGTCTACGGCATCCCCGCCGACGGCGCGGCGTTTACGATACCGGGCGGATGCTCCCCTCCAGATCTTCCCTTCCGGCGCGGTAGAAGATTTTCGAGGCCCGGGGCTTGACGCCGAGTGACTCGTAGAACGCCTGCGCCCCGGGGTTGTCCTGGTCGGTAGTCCATTCGACGCGGCTACAGCCGCGATCGGCGGCGATGCGGTACAGGGCCTGCATCAGCAACTGGCCGACCCCGGCGCGCCGGTACGCGTGCGCGACGTACAGCTCCTTCAGATACAGCGAGGCCGTCAGCCCGGCGGCGGGCCACAGGAACGAGTACGACGCGAACCCGGCGATCGTGTCACCGTCCCGGGCGAGCAGCGCGCGGGCCAGCGGCGGGTCCGCGAACAGCGCGGCGCTGACCTGGGCGGCGCGCCCGGCCGGGGTTCCCGCCGGGGTGTCGCCGTAGAACTCGTCCAGCTCAGCGCACAGGGCAGCGATCGCGTCCTCGTCGCCCGGTACCGCATGATCAACCCTCAACAGATGCTTCCTCTCACGGGGCAGTGTCCTGGAGCAGGTCACGGACGTGGCGGGCGGCCGGCAAGGCGCTGACAGCCAGCGGGAGAGCAGCGAGGAGCTCCCATGCCCGCTCGTCGATGATGCCCTGGCGGCGCTGAGAGTCCAGGCTGCCCAGCGCCCGGGCGGCGTGCTCCATGCCGGCCTCGGGATCTCCGTCCGCGATCATGCACGCCGCCATGTCCAGCATCGCCAGCGACCGGTCGGTGTAGTCGTCCGGCGGGCACAGCTCCAGCGCCCGCCGGAGCTCCCGCCTGGCGGGGCCGGTGTCCCCGAGCCGGGTGAGCGCATCCCCGGCGTGGAACCGAAGCTGGCTTTCCGCATAACCGAACGCGGACGCGGCCAGAGCCTCGCCGGACAGCTGCCCGTGGATGCGGTCGGCGACAGCGCCGGGCCGTCGCCGGCCTCGGCGGCGGCGTGCCGGGCGGTGCGGGCCCAGCGGCGGAACCACGGCCAGCCGCAGGTCCGCGATATCGGCGGTGAGGTCGGCGAGCAGCACCGGAGAGGGGGTGTCCCGGGTCCGGTAGCCGTAGCGGTCGGCGGATGCTTCCCAGCCGGCGAGCATCGCCGGTGACATCTGGCCGTCCGCGAGAACGTCCTCGAGGGACCGGCGGACCTTCTCGGTATCGGGCAGCGGGACGGGCACAGCCGCGGCGGCCTTGCGGACCTGCCCCCCTGCGTCCAGCGCGTCATCGATTGCCCTGGCCAGGTAGGGCGGGCACGGCCGCTTGCCGCCAGGCCGCGCACGCTGATACCGCGGTCGGCCATGAGCCGCCACGTCAGCTCGGTGAAGCCCGCCATTCGCGTGTCCCAGTTCGCGCAAGGGGTTGCCTGGGTGCTGACGTGTCCGGTGGGGCTTGCGGGGGTAGCGGGGCGGGGACGGCAACTCGTTCGGTATGGATCTTGTCGGGGCGGGCCGGTTCGGGGCGTGCGCCGGTGCCCGGCCGGGGATCGCTGCGGCCGGGCACCGGCATTCTTACCTGCTTTCTCTGCTCGCGGTCGGGGCGGTCAGCCGGACAGGCCCATGACGGCGTAGTTGTCGGCCTGGTAGGCCTCGTCGAAGTAGACGTTGGTGAGCGTTGACGGCCGGTAGATGAGCGCCTTGGCGTACACGATCGGCACGATCACCGCGTCCTTCATGACCTGCTGGTCGATCTGGCCCCAGATCGCGTCCCGCTGGGTCGCGTCGGTGATGCCCGCGGCCTTGGTGAACAGGTTGTTCACGACCGGGTCGTTGAGCATCCCGACGTTGGTGTTGCCCGCCGGGACGATGGTGTCCCCGGCGACCAGCTCGTCCAGGAAGCCGTAGCCATCCGGCCAGTCGGCACCCCAGCCGCCGAAGGCGATCCCGATGTTGTGCGCGGCCATGTACTTCGGCACGCCGGCGAAGGTGCTGAAGTACGACGCGGTCGGGTACCCGTGCAGGGTGGTCTTGATGCCGACGGCCTGCAGCGCCTGCTGCAGGGCCTGGGCGCCCTGGACCTCGGTCGGCCGGTCGTTGCGGTAGGCGATGCCGGTGGAGAACCCGTTCGGCTGCCCGCACTGCGACAGCATCTGCTTGGCCTTGGCCGGGTCACCCTGGGTCTTGCTGGTGGCCTCGTACATGTCGAAGCTCTTGTAGCCCGTCACGGTCGGCGGCAGGGACGTGCTGCCGATGGCCCCGCCGGCCACCGGGCCGCCGTAGGCGTTCTGCAGGGTGAGGTGGTTGGCGGCGTACTCGATCGCCTGGCGGCAGGCCAGGTTGGTGAACGGCGCCACCTGCTGGTCGATGTAGAAGAACCAGCCGAACCCGGTGAGCGGGTCGTCCGCATGTGATTTGAGGCTGGGGTTGGCTAGGATCTTGGCCCGCGCCGCGGCCTGCACGCCGGTGCCCGCGAAGTCGACCTGGGCGTCCCCGGCCAGCAGCCGGTTGTCCACGTCGTTGGGGTTCATGTTCATGTTGACGACGATCTTGCTGGCCAGCTGCGAGACCGTCGGGTCCTCGGACGCCTTCCATTGCGGGTTGGGGACCAGGACCGCGGTCTTGCTGAGCTGGTAGCTCTGGAACTCGTACGGTCCGGTGGAGTCGATTTGCGTCTGGTACTTCGCGCCGGTGTCCTTACTCGGCGGCACCGGGGCGCTCTGCGGGATCGTCACGACGTAGTCGAATTCGGAGAACGGGTGGGCCAGGTGGAACACGACCGTGGACGAGTCCGGCGTGTCGACCGCGGTCAGGCCCATCAGGTTCTTGGACCGGTTCTTGAACGGCCCAGGGTAGTTTTTCGCGTTCCCGCCCAGCAGGTTGACGAAGTAGCTCGGGCCGTTGGACAGCACGCCCCGGTCGAAGGTGCGCTCGACCGCGTACTTGACGTCCTGAGAGGTTACCGGGGTGCCGTCCTGGAACTTGACCCCCGACTTGAGGTGGTAGGTCCAGGTCAGGCCGTTGTCGCTGACCTGGCCCGGTGCGGTGGCCAGGCCCGGGACGAGCGTCCGGCCGCAGGCGCCGGGACAGTTCTTGTAGGTCATCAGGGCCTGGGAGTAGAACCGGGCGAAGTCCCAGACCGCGGCGAAGTAGGTGTTGCCCGGGTCGAACGAGTCCGGCGCGCTGCGCCAGTCGAAGGTGAGCGTCCCGCCCTTGTGCGTCGACGGGTTGACCACGTTGGTGATCCCGGCGCCGTAAGCGGCGCTGGACGACGAGTTGCTACCGCTACCGCTACCGTTCCCGCTGCCGCCGCCGCTGCTGCTACACGCGGCCAGCATGAGGATAGCCGCGGCCCCCGTCGCGGCTAGCCCCAAGGTTCTGCGTCTCATCAGGTGAACGCCTCCCGGTTCTGATGTGGTTACTGGGGCGAATGACCGGCCGAACACGAATAGCCGTTATCAATTCGCTAACTAAAACGTTGTTATTCCGTGACCTGGTATTATTTGTCCTTTACGGGTGCTTGCGGCCGACTTACGGATATAGGAAATTCCGTTCTCGGCCCGGGGGCAATCAATTCGGCTATGGCCGAATAATCGCCTGAGCCTGGACGGGGTGCCGGAGTGAAGCCGGCGCCAGGCCGCGGGAGGTGGATTGTGGTCAGGGTGAACTTCACCGCCGACGACCTGGCGCGGACCAGGTTCGGCGTGGCACCGGCACCGCTGATCGAGACCGGGCTGGCGCTGGTGGAGCTCCGGCGCGCGAGCCTCACGCCCGGACGGCCCGCCGCCCGCCGGTGGCTACGCGAGGTACGGCGGACGTTCCCGGCCACCGCCCGCCCGCTGCTGGACCTGTTCGGGCCGTATCCGCCGTGGCCTGGCTTCGCCGATTCGCCTGCCGCCAGCCTGGAGGAAGGGCTGGAGTTCATCCAGGCCACTCCCCGCTCGGCCTGGCGCGCGGACCTGACCGACGGGTGCCTGGACCGCGGCGGCCGGCCCCCGACCTGGGTGCGGAACCTGGCCGACGGCGACGCCGAGTCGCGCGACATCGTGGTGCGCGCCTTGCGCGACTTCTACACCGCGGTCGTCGCGCCACGCTGGGAGAGCGTGGTCAGCTCATTTCACGGGGATGTGGCCCGGCGGATGCCGGTGCTCGCCGCGGGCGGCCATCAGGCCCTGTTCGGCACGATGCACCGGCAGTTGCGCTGGCAGGACAACGGGCTGGAACGTGAGGGCGTCGACATCGAGCATGACCTGGGCGGCGGCGGCATGCTGATGATGCCGTCGGCGTTCTGGACCGGCCCCCCGGTGTTCGTGCTCGACGGGAAACGCGTACCGAACGCGCTGGTGTACGCCACCCAGCCCGACGGCCGCCCTGGCGGCCCGGACCACGAGTCCGGCGAGGCCGGGAACGACAGCCTGGCCATCCTGATCGGCTCGACCCGCGCCGCCGTGCTGCGCGCGCTGGCCGAGCCGTGCGGCACGGCCGACCTGGCCGCCACGACGGGGATCAGCACGGCCTCGGCGTCGGAGCACGCGAAGGCGCTACGCGACGCGGACCTCGTCCAGACCCGCCGCGAGGGGCGCTCGGTGCGGCACTCCCTGACGCCGCTCGGCCGCACCATGCTGGGCCAGCTGCCGTCCGCAGCGACGTGACCGGGCGGCGGGACCGCTACATCCCGGTCCTGCTGGCTTGCTTTCAGCCTGCGGTTGTCGGCGCGGGCGAGCTGGCCGCGGGGGACGCGGGGGACGCGGGGCCGGCCGGCGCCGCTGGCGCGGGGCTGGACGCCGTCAGCTCGGTGGTGGTGACCGATCCGTCGGAGCCGCCGTTCAGCCAGGTTGACCAGGACTGCTGCCAGTAGCCCCAGCCGTTGTCCCAGACGAGCACGCGCGGGGACCCGGTGATGGTCACCGGGTCGCCCCGGTAAGCGGTGTGCTGCCACCAGTCAGCACCCTCTTCGGTCATCCGGACACAGCCGTGGCTGCAGTTCTCATGGCCTAGGCACCACAGCCCTCCGGGGCTCTGGTGCAGGTACTCGCCGCTGTCGGAGATCTGCACGTCGTGGTAGACGAGCTCGTGGTAGTACCCGGGCTGGCCCGGCTTGATGTTCGGCGAGGTCATCACCACTGAGTCGTAGCTGCCCATGGTGAGGTGAACGCCGCTGGTGGTGTAGAAGTCGTTGCCGAAGGAGTCGTAGCCGCCCATGCCGCCGCTGACCGGGATCTTCCTGGCCAGCGACCCGTTGATATAGAAACGGGCGTAATCGGTTCTCAGGTTGACCTTGACGACGTGCGAGTCGCCGATCATGAACGAACGGCTCAGGTCGTCCCCGCCCCACAGGCCCGGGCCGCCGGGGACGCCGGTCAGGTGCGCGGTGAGGAGCACATGCTCGTGAGCCGGCCAGTAGCTCTGGGTCCGGAAGACAACCTCGCTGTCGGAGGCCCAGAACCACGCGCCGGTGACCGGGACGTCGCTGCCGACCTCGAGGGCCTGCTCCACCGCGGCGCGGTCCGAGCGGGCCACGTCGTAGTTGAAGTCGACGATGATCGGCATGCCGATACCGACCGTCTCACCGGAGTTGGGGGTAATGCTGGCGATCTGGAGGGTGCGGGCCGCTTGCTTGGTGGTGAAATGCGCGACCTCGGTCGTCGCCGCGCCCTTGCTGTTCCTGGCGACGGCGGTGATCGTGTAGGAAGTGGCGGGCTTCAGCCCCCACTTCGTCGACCAGCTCGTGTTACCCGCCCCGTACTGCCCGGTGACGGCGGAGCCGCCGGCCGCCACCGTGACCTGGGCAAGCGTGCCCCCAGAGGCCGTGACCTGGACCGGAGCGTCGGGAGCGACCTTCGCCGCGCCATCGACGGGCGTCACGCTCAAGACCGCGGGCGGCACCGGCTTGCTGACCACCTGCTCCGCGACCGGACGTACCCCCGTCACCGGGTGCGCCGTGGCCACATACGTGATCCCGCCCGCTAGCACCAGTGCGGCAGCTCCCGCGACCAGCCATCGTTCGTTCCGCACTGCGGGCCTCGCCATCCACGAAGGGCCTGAGATTTAGCGGAATAGTACCGGTCCCGGCGGGACGCCCGCTCCGTCTGGCCCCAGCTTGCACAAAGCTCGTGTTGCGCCACTGCGGGCAAACTGCTTGCAATCTACAACCACCTAACACTAGGCTTCGAAAAGAGGTGGCAAACACGAGCGGAAGGAGCCGCCGGTGCTGAGGCAGGTCGCGGACGGTGTGCTGATCCACGAGAGCGAGTTCTGCCAGAGCAACGCCGTTGTCGTGCACGGCCGGGCTGGCGTGCTGCTCATCGACCCCGGGGTGCTCGGCCACGAGATGGCCGCCCTCGCGGACGACCTCCGCGAGCTGGGCCAGCCCGTAGTGGCGGGGTTCTCGACGCATCCGCACTGGGATCACATGCTCTGGCACGCCGGGTTCGGCGCGGCGCCCCGTTACGGCACGGCCCGCTGCGCGGCCTTGGCCCGGGACCGGCTGTCGGACCCGGGGGCGAAGGCCCGGATCGCCGCTCAGCTGATACCGCCGGACATCAGCGGGCAGGTACCGCTGGACCTGATGGGCCTCATCACCGGCCTGCCCGCCGGGGCGGCGCAGATTCCCTGGGACGGCCCTGCGATCCAGATCATCGAGCATCAAGCGCATGCCCCCGGCCATGCGGCTCTGCTGATCGGGGAACGCGGGGTCCTCGTGGCCGGCGACATGCTCTCTGATGTCCTGATCCCGATGCTCGACCTGAACGGCAGCGCGGAGCCGGTCGAGGACTACCTCGCCGCGCTGCGGCTGCTCGAGGGCGCGGCGGGCGACGCCGATGTCCTCGTCCCCGGCCACGGGTCCATCGGCGGAGCTGGTCAGGTACGCGCACGGATCGACCAGGATCGCGCCTACGTGCACGCCTTGCGCGACGCTCATGTTCCCGGCGACCCGCGGGTCGGCCCGGCGGCCAAGGACGGCTGGGACTGGGTGGCCGGCGTGCACGCCGGGCAAGCCCAGGGTCTCGCCCGCAGCCACGAGCGCGACGGGCCGCCCGGCTGAGCGACCGGTGCGGCACCGTCACCGGGCCGTTGTGGCGAGCCACCGCTCGACGCTGCGGACATAGGCCGGGACCAGCTGCGCCTGGGGCCGGTAGCGTAGCACCAGCGCCGCGGCCCGGGCCCGGTCGTGCCCGCGCAGCCGGAGCACCGCGTAGGCGATCATGGCCGAGCGGCGCCTGCCCGCGCTGCAGTGGATGAGCACTCCCGCGTCCGGCTGATCATCGAGGACCCGCGCGGCGAAGCACGCCGCCGCCGCCCACTGGGCGGGCCGCTGCCGCCGGCCGTGGTCTTGCATCGGGGCGTGCGCGACCCGCCCGGCGCCGAAGGCGGCCCGCTCCGCCACCAGGTCCCCGGACCACCGCACCTGCACCCGCGGCCGGCAGTTGACGACGTGCGTCACGCCTTGCTCGGCCAGCTGCGCCACCGCCGGGAGCGAGGGCACGCCGCTGATCGCGATGCGCTCGTCGCCGACCCAGCTCAGGGCCACGCTGGCGGCCACGGGTCCAGGCGCCCGGCGTGGCCGTGACCGCAAGCCCCGGAGCAGATCCATGGCCCTCCTAAAGTTATCGAAGTATGCTTCGGTCAAGTATACTTCGATCATGGATGCTTCACCCAGTGGGATGCCGCCTAAGCCGCGGCATCTCTTCGGCCGGGATGCCGAATGGGCGGGGCTGGCGGGCTTCGCCACCGATACCCGTCCCGGCGCCACGCTGGGCGTGGTGAGCGGGCGGCGCCGGCAGGGCAAGAGCTACCTCCTCCAAGCGCTGGCAACCGCTCTGGGCGGCATCTACTTTCCGGCCCTGGAGCTGACCGAGGCGGTTTCGCTACGACTGTTCGCCGACGAGCTCATCCGCCTCAGCGGATCGCCGGTCCCGCCGTTCCGGGACTGGCTCGAGGCCATCCCGTACCTGTTCCGGCTGGCCGGGGATCGTGTCCTCCCGGTGGTCATCGACGAGTTCCCCTACCTGGTCAAGGCATCGCCCGGCCTGCCGTCGATCATCCAGCGGGAACTCGGCCCCGGGGGCAGCGGATCGGCCAGCCGCGTGCGGCTCCTGCTGTGCGGCTCGGCTATGTCAGTGATGGGCGGGCTGCTTTCCGGGCCGGCGCCGCTGCGGGGGCGGGCGGGCCTCGAGCTGGCCGTCCACCCCTTCGGCTACCGGGACGCGGCCCGGTTCTGGGAGATTACCGACCCCAAGCTGGCGGTGCTCGTGCATTCAGTGGTGGGCGGAACTCCCGCATACCGCCGGGAACTCCTGCGCGAAGATACCCCCGCGGACCTCTCCGACTTCGACGCATGGGTGATCCGGACGGTGCTGAACCCGCAGACCCCGCTCTTCCGGGAGGCCCGGTACCTGCTCGCCGAGGAGACCGAGATCCGAGACCCGTCGCTGTACCATTCGGCGCTCGCCGCCGTCGCCGCGGGAAACAACACCACCGGCGGGATTGCCAGCTATATAGGCCGGAAATCCAACGAGATAGCGCATCCCCTCCATGTTCTCGAGGATTCCCGGCTGCTGGTCAAGGAGCCGGACTTGTTCCGGTCGGGACGGGCGAGATACCGGATCGCCGAGCCGCTTATCACCTTCTACCAGGCCATCATGAGCCGGGAATGGGCACGACTCGAACTCGGCGGCGGCCCGGCTGTCTGGCCCGGGGCCCGCGCGCGTTTCCTGTCACAGGTAACAGGGCCGCATTTCGAGACGATCTGCCGCGCCTACGCGATCACGGCCGGGCCCGCGGTCTTCGGCGGCCCGCCAGGCGAGGTGGGCTCCGGAGTGGTCCCGGATCCGGCCAACCGGTCCCAGATCGAGATCGACGTCGCGGTGCTCGCTCCGGCCGAGCACGGGCGCCCGCGCCGGGTCCTGTCCCTGGGCGAGGTGAAGTGGGACCGGGTCATGAGCCACGGCCACGTCGAACGACTGAGCCGGGCCCGGGACCTGCTCGCGGTCAAGGGATTCGACACCCGGGACACCGTCCTGACCTGCTATTCCGGTGCGGGCTTCGACCATGAGCTGCAGGCCGGCCAGCGCCGCGACATCCGCCTGGTCGGCCTGGACCAGCTCTACGTGAATTAGGGCCGTCTGCTCGGGCTGAGCCGCGGTGCCGCCGCCGCTTCGTATCGCCGGCGTATCGGAAACCGCATACGGGACGGCAACAGCGCGCTGGCTTGACTGGAGGAATGAGCTACAGCGGCGCCGTCCCGGCGATAGGAGTGACCAGTTACGGATGCGGGCCGGACGAGGCTGTCTTGTTCCGGGAGCTGGCGCCTCGCCTGGGCGTCGTGCCGACTATCACGGCGGCGGCGGCATCCGAGGCTAATAGCGAACTGGCACGCGGGAACCGGTGCGTCAGCGTCGGGCATAAAAGCGAGGTCACGAACTCCGCCTTGCTCGCGCTCAGAGAGGCTGGCGTCGCGTATATCTCCACCAGGAGCATCGGGTATAACCACATCGACGTGAGCTACGCGGAGAGTATTGGCATCTCCGTTGAAAATGTCACCTATTCGCCCGGTAGCGTGGCCGACTACACGCTGATGCTCATGCTGATGGCGGTGCGGAACGCGAAATCCATGATCCGCCGGGCTGATGCCCATGACTACAGGTTGCCTGACGCCTGCGGGAAAGAACTACGCGACCTGACCGTCGGGGTAATCGGAACGGGGCGCATCGGCGCAGCCGTCATGGACCGGCTGCGAGGTTTCGGCTCCCGCGTACTGGCCTATGACAGCCGCCCCAAGGTCGCGGCCGGCTACGTTCCGCTCGGTGAATTGCTGCGGCTGAGCGACATCGTGACGCTTCATGCGCCGCTTAACACGGATACGCGCCATCTCCTGGATCGGCAGCGTATCGAGCAGATGAAGCGCGGCGCGTTCGTTATCAATACCGGGCGCGGGCCGCTGGTTGACACGGAGGCCCTTATTCCAGCGCTGGAAAGCGGACGGCTGGGCGGCGCGGCACTGGATGTCCTCGAAGGCGAGGAAGGAATATTCTACGCCGACTGCAGGAACAGGCCCATCGGCAACAAACCGCTGCTGCGGCTGCAGGAGCTGCCGAATGTGATCATCAGCCCGCACGCCGCCTATTACACAGGGCGGGCCCTGCGGGACATGGTCGAGAACTCCATTAAAAACTGCCTGGAATTCGAAGGGAGAGCAGCATGGACAGGCTGAAGATCGGAATTATATTCGGGGGTTGTTCCGAAGAGCATCCCGTCTCTGTCAAGTCTGCGCGCGAGGTCGCCAAGAGCCTCGATACCGGAAAGTACGAACCGTTCTACATCGGGATCACGAGGAGCGGCGCCTGGAAGCTGTGTGATGGCCCGGAGCCAGGCTGGGAGAACGGCGGCAGCCGCCCGGCCGTGCTGTCGCCGGACAGCGGCGCGCACGGGTTGCTCGTCCTGGAGCGGGGACGATACGAAACGATCAGCCTGGACCTGGTGCTGCCGGTCCTGCACGGCAAGCTCGGCGAGGATGGCGCGGTGCAGGGCTTGCTGGAGCTCTCCGGCCTCCCCTACGTGGGCTGCGATGTCCAGAGTTCGGCTCTGTGCATGGACAAATCCCTGGCTTACATCGTCGCCCGGAGCGCGGGGATCGCCACGCCGGACTTCCGGGTCGTCCCGGCGGGCGAGGATTTCGATACCGGCGGGCTCACCTATCCCGCCTTCGTGAAGCCGGCCCGCTCGGGGTCATCCTTCGGCGTCAGCAAGGTGTCCCGGAAAGAGGAGCTGCCGGGCGCGGTGGAAACCGCCCGGCAGTATGACTCGAAGGTGCTGATCGAGGAGGCTGTCGCCGGCCGCGAGGTCGGATGCGCCATCTTGGGCAACGGCCCGGATCTGATTGCGGGCGAGGTAGACCGGATCTCGCTATCGCACGGCTTTTTCCGGATCCACCAGGAGAGCGAGCCGGAAAGCGGCTCCGAAAACGCGACGTTCATCGTTCCGGCCGACATCGCGGCCGAGTCGCGCTCGCTCGTGCAGCAGACGGCAAAGGCTGTATATCGCGCCCTGGGATGCCGCGGGCTGGCACGGGTCGACATGTTCCTCACGGAAGACGGGACAGTGGTGCTCAACGAGGTCAATACCTTGCCGGGCATGACCTCCTACAGCCGCTACCCGAGAATGATGGCAGCCGCCGGGTTGCCGCTGGCCGAGGTGATCGACCGGATGGTGTCGCTGGCGCTGGCTGGGAAAGACGATGAGAGCTGACTTCGCCTTCGTCGACGAGCTCGTATCCGGCGTACGCTGGGATGCCAAGTACGCGACCTGGGATAACTTTACCGGCAAACCGCTCGACGGGTACCTGGCCAACCGGATCGTCGGCACGAGGGATCTGTGCGGAGCCCTGGCCAGAGCGCGAGAAGAGGCCGCGTCCCTCGGCTTCGGCTTGCTGCTGTGGGACGGCTATCGTCCGCAACGCGCCGTAGATCGCTTCCTGCGCTGGTCAAGCCAGCCGGAGGATGGCCGGACGAAGCTACGGCACTACCCGAATATCAGCCGGGCCGAGATGTTCGAAAAAGGATATGTGGCCGCCAGGTCGGGTCACAGCCGGGGCAGCACCGTCGACTTGACGCTCTATTACCTGACTACCGGCGAGCTTGCCCCCATGGGTGGCGACCATGACCTGATGGATTCGATATCGCATCACGAAGCCAAGGAGATCGCACCGGCCGAGGCGAGAAACCGCCGGTACCTTCGCTCCATCATGGAGGCCTGCGGTTTCAGCTCCTACGATTGCGAGTGGTGGCATTACACGCTGAAGGACGAGCCCTATCCGGACACTTATTTCGATTTCCCCATCACCTAGCCGCGTCGGCGGCCGGCGCGGGCGGCGTCCTGGCCTGGCACGTGCTCAGCGCGGTGGCGCAGGCGCGGCGGGCAGCCGCACCGTGACGCGGAGCCCGCCAGCGGCCCGGGGGGTGAGGGTCAGGGTTCCGTCGTGCGCTTGGGTGATGCTCTTGACGATGGCCAGGCCGAGGCCGACACCCGGGTGGTCAGCGCGGACACGTTCGGCCCCGCGCTGGAAGGGTTCGGTGAGGGTCGAGACATGCTGCCGGGTCAGCTTCTCGCCGGTGTTCTCGACGGTGAGCACGACCGACCCGGGGGCGCGGACGGTCTTGACCTGCACGGCGCCGTGTTCAGGGAGGTTGTGGACGATGGCGTTGTGCAGGAGGTTCGTGGTCAGCTGCAGCAGCAGGGCGGGCGAACCGATCGCGGGGGCGATGTCCCCGGAGGTCTCGATGGTGACGCCGTACTTGCCGGCCAGGGGCAGGAGCGTCTCGGTGGCTTCTTCCGCCAGCAGGGACAGGTCGACGGGTTCCCGGGTGAAGGACCGCTGGCCGGCCCGGCTGAGCAGGAGCAGTGCCTCGGTGAGGTCGATCGCCCGGGCGTTGACGGCGCGGAGGCGCTCGTCGAGCACGCCGGTGTCGCGGTCCGGGTCATTGCGGGCGACATCGAGCAGGGCCTGCGTGATCGCCAGCGGGGTGCGCAGTTCGTGGGAGGCGTTGGCCGCGAACCGCTGCTGCTCGGCGACGTGCGCTTCGAGCCGGGCGAGCATGGCGTCGAAGGCGTCGGCGAGCTCGCGGAACTCATCGCGGCGGCCCGGTAGCCGGATGCGGTGGGAGAGCGACCCGTCCGCGGCCATCCGGGTGGCGTCGGTGATGCGGGTCAGGGGGGCGAGCATCCGGCCGGCCAGCAGCCACCCTCCCACCAGACCGAACACCAGCAGGAACGCCAGCACCGCCACCGCCACCTGGCCGAAGGCCCGCTGGGCGTCGGAGCGGCCGGGGAAGAACGCCCCGCCGATGCCGGACCTGGTAGCGCTGATGACCGGAGCCTGGGAGAAGAAGCGCAGCAAGACCACCCACAGGGCGAGCAGCAGGGCACCCGCGAGCATGAGGAACCCGGCGTAGCTGAGGGTGAGCTTGAGGCGAGCGCTCAGGCCCAGGTGCCCTATCCACCGTCCCCTCCCCGGTGACCGGCGCCGGACGCCGGCGTCGACGCGGTAGCCGACACCGGCCACGGTCGCGATCAGCCACGGTTCGCCGAGTCGCTTGCGCAGGGCCGAGACCGTGATGCGCACGGCGTTGGTGAACGGGTCGGCGTTCTCGTCCCAGGCCCGTTCCAGGAGCTCCTCGGCGCTGACGACACCGCCTTCGGCGGCGACGAGAACTTCGAGCACGGCGAACTGCTTCCTGGTCAGCGCGACGTAGCGGCCGTCCCGGTAGACCTCACGGCGGAACGGGTCCAGCCGCAGGCCCGCGATCTCCCGCACGGGCGGCCGGCTGTGCGCCCGCCTGCGGTCGAGTGCCCTGAGCCTGAGCACGAGCTCCTGCAGCTCGAACGGCTTGGTGAGGTAGTCGTCGGCGCCGAGCCCGAACCCGGAGGCCTTGTCGTCGAGCCGGTCGGCCGCGGTGAGCATCAGGATCGGCATGCCGCTGCCGGAAGCGATGATGCTCATCGCGATCTCGTCGCCGGAGGGCCCGGGAATGTCGCGGTCGAGGACGGCGATGTCGTAGGCGTTGACGCCCAGCAGTGCCAGCGCCGTGTCGCCGTCACCGGCGATGTCGGCCGCGATCGCTGCCAGCCGCAGCCCGTCGCGGATGGCCTCCGCCAGGTAGGGCTCGTCCTCGACGACCAGCACACGCATGCTCTCGATGCTACGAGCCGGTGCATATCGCCGGCGTACCGAAAACCGCATACGGGCTGGCAACAGCGCGCTGCCTTGACTGGGCAGCATGAGGGGCATCCTGGTTCTGGTGGCCGTGCTCGCCTGCCTGGCCGGTCTCGCCGGTCTCGCCGGTCTCGCCGTGGCGAAGCTCGAGACAGCTCCCTCCGGGCCGCTGACACCACGCGCCCAGGCGACGTCGCCCGCCGGGACGGCCGCGCCGCGGCCGCAGCGCCTGGGCGCGGTCTCGTGGCCAGCCGACGGGGTCTCGGCCGCCGACATCGGCGGCTTCGGCGTGGTAGCCGGACCGGGCGCGACCCGGCCGGTGCCTATCGCCAGCGTCGCCAAGGTGATGACCGCGTACGTGGTCCTGCGCGACCATCCCCTGCCCGCGGGAGGATCGGGGCCGGATATCGAGGTCCGGCCGTCGGAGGCAGCCGCCTACCCGTCGCAGGCTCGGGCCGGCGACTCGCTGGTAGCCGTCGCCGCCGGGGAGATAATCACCGAGCGCCAGGCGCTGGAGGCGCTGCTGCTGCCCTCGGCCGACAACATGGCCCGGATACTCGCACGGTGGGATGGCGGGAACCAGGCTTCGTTCGTTGCCCGGATGAACGGTACCGCCCGCCGTCTGGGCATGACCGGCACCAGCTACACCGACCCGTCCGGCCTCGACCCGGCCACCGTCAGCACCGCGGCCGATCAGGTGCGCCTCGGCCTGGCGGCGATGCGGGTGCCCGCGCTGGCCGCGATCGCGGCTGAGCCCGCGGCGGTCGTTCCGGTGGCCGGGGTGGTTCGCAACTACAACACGCTGCTGGGCCGGGACGAGATCGTCGGCCTCAAGACCGGCAGCACGCACGCCGCCGGCGGGTGCCTTCTCGTCGCGGCCTGGCAGCAGGCGGGCGGGCACAAGACCCTGGTCGTGGCGGCCACGTTCGGCCAGCCGGGCACCGCCCAGACCATTTTGCCGAACGCGTTGCGAGCCGGGCGCAATCTCGTGCTTGCCCTAGATCGGGCCCTGCTGAAATCGTTAGAGCAGCATCTTCTTGTAGTAGTTCCTGAGCCAGGCTTCGAATTCGTCTGGGCTGAAGCCACGGCCGAGGGTGAGGCTGCGGTAGGTCCCGGGATCGATGGCGACCCAGAGCACTTCCTCGGCGTAGGCCTGGGTCACGTGCGGCGGCAGGCCTGGCTTGGCCAGCAGGCCTACCGCGGCCCAGTGGGCGCCGGTCCTGCGGTTCTCGGTCATCTGAGCCCAGAGCTCGGCTATGTCCTGGCTGCCCGGTGCGGCCTGCTCGACGACCCAGAAGACCGCTGCGGCGCGGCTGTTGATGTCGCGGGCGTGGCGGGCGTGCAGGCTGAGCATGGCGGGCGCGTCGGGCGCGGCCCGCATGGCGGCGACCGAGTCGCGGCCGAGGACCGGGACCGGGCGCAGGTCCCCCGCGATGGCGTAGTCGACGGCCGTCTTGAGCAGTTCGGCCTTGGTCCGGTAGAGGGCCTCGACGGTCTTGACCGAGACGCCGGCCTGGTCGGCCACGGCGCGCATGGTGGTGCCGGACCAGCCGAGGCGTTCGAAAACATCCTTGGCCGCGGCCACGATGGCTTCCCTGGTGCGCGCGGCCGCGGCCGCGCGCCGGGGAGCGTGGTAGGCGCGGCTCGGGGGGTTGACGGGATCGGCCATATTCGTTAGGGTCACACCCTATCAAGGTTGGTTAGGGTGCAACCCTAGCAGATAGGTTGCGCCCGCCCGGAGGGGAGACGGCCATGGCCACCAGCACCTACGACGAGACGATCGCACTGTGCGTCCGCAGCCTGCACATCATGACCGAGGGCAGCCGCGAGGACTTCGAGCAGGTCATGCACCCGGAGGCGGTCAACCGGGAGGCAGCCGTCGAACCGCCGCCCGCCCGCCAGCCCGGACCGGCCGGATTCTGGGCTACCGCCCAGTGGCTCCGCGCCGCGTTCTCCGGCCTGCGCTTCGAGATACACGATGTCGTCAGCCAGGACGACCTCGTAGTCCTGCACGTGACCATGTCGGGCCGGCACACCGGCGTCTTCGTCAACTACCGGCCGGGCACCGCCGAGGTGGACACGGCCATGCCGCCCACCGGGAAGGAGTTCGCCGTCACGCAAACCCACTGGTTCCGCACCAGGAACGGCATGGTCGCCGAGCACTGGGCCAACCGCGACGACCTGGCCATGGCCAAGCAGGCGGGGTGGGTGCCACCGTCACCGGGTTTCTTGCTCCGCATGGCCATCGCCAAGCGACGGGCTCAGAAGCTCTCATCAGGGCAGGCGTGACGACGCCAGAGACGACGCAGTTGGTTGGGTCGCGCTGGTTGGGTCGCGCTGGTTGGGTCGCGCTGGTTGGGTCGCGCTGGTTGGGTCGCGCTGGTTGGGTCGCGCTGCGCGTCGTCAGGGCAGCGCCGGGCGATCGCCGCAGGCTTCCCGGTACGCCTCGGCCAGCTGACCTCCCGCCTGGTCCTGACCGAGCAATGGCCATCTAACCTCCCCCCGACGCCTTCCGCCACGTCCCCCGCCCACGCTTCCTGGAACGGCATGACCCTGCTCCGCGACCAGGCGCGCTAACGGCGCTGATGGCGACGACGTGGCTCAGAGGGTTCATGGTCCTAGCAGCCTCGGCGGAACGCGGCATAGGCTGACAGTAGGTAGCGGAACGACTCCGAGGTCAGCTGATGCTCGATGATCTCGCCGGGAAGCGAACCGGCGAGCGAATCCAGATCCTGCGCGAGCGCAGGGGACTGTCCCGGCCGGTGCTGGCCGGGCTGGTCGGCATGTCCGCCTCCTGGCTGAAAGGGATCGAGCGGGGCAGCAGGCTCCCGCCGCGCTTGCCGCTACTGGTCAAGCTAGCCGAGGCGCTGGCGGTGGGTGACGTGGCCGTGCTGGCGGGCACCGATATGGACCTGGGCGGCGCGGCCTCGGTGCCGGTTGCCTCGTTCGCCCGCATCCCGCATGACGCCGTGCCTGCGATCAGGGAAGCCGTCCGCGACCCGCTACTGACCGTCCCGGCGGGGCCGGTCGACGTGGCCGCACTCGCGGCCAGGGCGGCGGACGCCTGGCTGCTGTGGCACCAGTCGCCCCAGCACCGCACCGACGTGGGCCGCATCCTGCCCCGGCTGGTCACCGACGCCCGGATCGCCGCCCGCACCACCGAGGGCACCGAACGGCGGGCCGCCAGCGCGGTGCTGGCCGACGTGTACGCCCTAGTCCAGCACGAGGTGGTCTGGGCGAGCGAATCCGAGCTGAACTGGACGGCGGCCGACCGGGCGATGACTGCCGCGCAGGACGCTGATACGCCAGCCGCGCTGGCCGGGGCCGCATGGACGCTGGGCATGGTGCAGCGCTCGGCCGGTGACACCGACGGCGCTCTAACCCTCGTGCGGGACGCAGTGGACCTGCTCGAGCCACGACTGGAGGACGCGGACGGCGAGCTGCACGGCCTCTACGGCGCGCTCCAGCTGCACGCGGCTACGACGGCGGCCAGGGCCGGGCGCGAGGGTGACGCCTGGCGGCACTGGGACACGGCCAGCGCTGCCTCGGAGAGGCTGCCTGACGGCTACTACCACTCGTGGACCATGTTCGGCGCGGCCAACGTCAAGCTGCACGCGGTCTCGATCGCCGTCGACTTGTCCCGGTCGTCCGAGGCGCACAGGCGGGCCGAGGAGATCGACCCCGACGAGATCCCGAGCCGGGAGCGCCGGGGCCGCCTTGGCGTGGAGATCGCCCGGTCCTACTTCCAGCGGCGCGACTATCCGGCCACGCTGCACTGGCTGGAGACGGCCTATGCGACCTCGGCGGACTCGGTGCGCTACTCGCCCGATGCCCGCCAGATGGCCGCTGACACAGTGGACCACGGCGGCCCGCTAATCAGCCGCAGGGCACGCTCGCTGGCCGGGAGCATCGGCCTGCCCCTCTAACGAAAGGGCTCACCCTGCGCCCGATGCCAGGGGTCCGCGCACCGGGCCGGTGCGCCCCGTGATCTTGCCTACCGTCGCCGATGGCGCAGTGATTCAGGTGACGGGAGAAGGTAATGGGCAGGGCAGCCGACGGGGCACGGGATCCATTCGCGGTGGACGAGCGCCGAGCGCTGGAGGCGCTGCGGATGAGCTGGAGCGGCCACTACGACCTGGCCGTGGTCGGCGGCACCTGGACGGCGGTCACTCGTGACGGCGAGGGCCACATACTCTGCGGCGACACGCCTGACGCGCTGGACCGGGCCATCCGGGCACACTGGCAGGCGGTGCGCTGACGGGCCAGGACCGTCTGACCCAGCCGGGCTCGGGTCAGCCCATTTCATGAGAGCGCGTAGGCCGGGTCGAGTAGCCGGGGTGGCGATCAGCTGCCGCCGGCCCGCCTCGGGCGAGTTGTCCGGGCCGCGTAGCGCCTAGATCTCCGGCGGGGCCGTTAGCCGATCATTACGAATGTCCGGACGTGCTTCCGGAAGGCGCCGGCCGGGGTGTAGATGTGGCAGTCGGCAGTCAACACTTAAAATTTGGTTGTTATCGTTAACATTGGCGGGTTCGATGTTATTAGGGGAATAAATGTCGACCGCCCATGCATCTGCACGTGCATGTGGGGATGCTATTTGCATGTGCACTTGCAAGGTAGTTTTTGGTTGACCCGGGGGTAACTTTCCTTGTCTCAAATGACGCAAGCCAGGTCATCGCTGCAGGTAGACAGCGTTCACCGAGATGCGTCGAGCTTCACCACAAGGCCTCTAATATCCGAAAGAAGCACCTTGTTGCGCGATGTACAGAAATGCAGAGTAAGCTCTACAGCGACGCTCCTGCCACACCGGCACCGGTGATCCCGCAAAGCCACATGGGCAGGTCCGGCCTTACGGGTCGGGTGCCGGATTTCGCGGCGCGGAACAATTTGCCTGCGATATCTGCACCATGCCGCTGACCGGAACCGGATATAGGACATGCGTAGTCCTGGTTTCCGGGATGTCATTAATACCTGATCGCGAATCGCGCAACATGTTCTAGCAAATACGCCGGGAAAGCCGGGGACCTCTTCCTAGTCCCGTGTCCGCCGTCGCATCAATCCAGGGGCAGGACCAGGAGAGCGGTCCTCCGGGTTACCCTTCAGGAGGATCAACATGTTTGACAGTACTTACTGTCCAGGCAAGGCACACCAGGAGCCGCGCATCCCGGCCTGCCGCGTGATCCGCCCCGCGCCGTTCTCGATAACGAGGACAGCCAGTCGCACGACCGTCGGCGGTCTTGCTTACAGCGGCGCCGCGACCGCGCCCGCGCCCGCGGAAGCCTAGCTGTGGCTGCCTACAAGGCCCGCCCGGTGTCGCGTAATACCTGGGCGGCCCGCCGCTTCGCCTCCCGCCGGTCTCCGCGCACCGCGGATGACGATTTCCTGGCTAATCTCCTAGTGCGCATGTGGGAGCTGGAATCCGGGCGCTCCCTGCCGCGGAACGTACGACCTGACCAGCTCAGCGAGGAGGAACTGATCGGCTTCTGGGCCGATGACCAAGACCCCGCGGCTGGCCATCACGCGGCGCAGATCCCGGCCAGCGGGCAGGTCTGCGCCATGATGACATTCGACATCGCGGGTTTCACCCGTCCGGAGCGGGACGAGGAGACGCGCATATACATTCACAAGGCCTTCTACTGGATACTCAGGGAGGCTCTGCAGCGGTCAGGAGTGCCCTGGGACCGGTGCCATCACGAAGACCGCGGTGACGGTGCGTTGGTCATCGCGCACCCCGACATCCCCGCCCACGGCATCGTCTATCAGCTTCCTGAACGACTACGCGACCTGATCCGCGTGTACAACCGGATGTCGGTGCCTGCCGCCCGGATCCAGGTACGTGCCGCCGCCCATATCGGCCCCGTATACCGCGATGAAGACGGCCTGATCGGCGATGACATCAACCTGCTATGCCGGATGCTGGATGCCAAGCCACTGCACGCGGCGCTGGCCAGCTCCGGTGCCGAGGTTGCGCTGGCCATCTCGGAATACATGCATGACAGCCTCGTCCGGCGCCACCCGGCCCTAGCCGGTCAGACCCAGTTCCGCCGGATGAATGCTCAGGTGAAAGGAACGAAGGTGAACGCCTGGATACATCTGCCTGGCGTCCCGCCGCAATTACGGCGCGGACGTTGCCTTACCGCGCGGCTCGGAGCATGAACGTGACCGGCGGGCTTGTTCCGGCCTGTGCCTCGCCGGTGACCTCGAAACCGTGGCGCTCGTAGAAGATGATGGTGCGCGGGTTAGGGGTTTCCAGGTAGGCGGGCATGTGGGTGCCGTCGACGGTCTCCAGGCAGGGCTTCACGTGCTCACAGGCTCCCCGCAGATGTTGTCCCCGTCTACCGGAAAGGTCAGTTCCATGGCCGCGATTCTGCCATCGCGCGAGATCATTGGTTCATGAGGCCGGAACTGCGGTCCGAGCTGCTGCGCCGGGCGGAGAAAGATCAGGCCGCGCGGACCGGGCCGGAGCCGGATATCGCGGCGATGATAGCGGTTGACGCCGAGAATCTCCCCTGGCTGCGGGATCTCGTGGCCGAAGCGGGCTGGCCCGGCCGGTCGGTGGCCGGGGAGGACGGCGCATACGCGGCGTGGCTGCTGGCGCAGCACGCTGACCAGGACCCCACGTTTCAGCGCACGTGCCTGGAGCTGATGAAGGACGCGGTCAAGAGCGGCGAAGCTACGCCGAGAGAGCTCGCCTACCTGACCGACCGGGTGTTGCTCGCCGAGGGGAAGCCGCAGGAGTTCGGCACCCAGATGATCGGCCGGAAGGAGGGCTGGGTTCCGCGCCATCTCCGTGACCCGGAAACCGTCGATGATCGGCGGGCCGCCATGTCGCTGGAGCCGCTCAGCGAATACGTAGCCCGCATGACGCGCCATTACGGGACGCCTAAACCGACGATGCTCACCTGCGACGATTGCGGTAGCGGTATCGAGGTGTGGCTGCCCGACGAGACCGAAGCGCAGGATATCCGCTGCGCTTCCTGCGGCTGGCCGACCATGATCTGGGACCGGGAAGCGCTGCTGGTCCAGCCGGACCGATCCCGGCCGCCGGCGGAAGTGATCCCGGACGGTAAGGCTGAGCGCGAATTCATGCCGGCGCGGAGCCGGCCGCTGCCTGATACGAGCGAGATCCCTGTCCTTCTCGCCGGGGCGGACGGCGGCGACGGGAGGCATGTAGAGATCTACATCAGCAGGCACCGGCTGGGCACGCTGACTGTTTCCGACAGCGCAGACTTCCTGGCGGTTCTCGCCGTCGCCGCGGCCGCCCGCCAGCCCGTGGTAGGCGTGGCGATTCGCGACCGGGACGCGAGCGACGGATGGACTTTGCGCGTCTACCGGCCAGAGCCGTCCTGATTCACGCGCTGGGCTATTCGCCGGCCGTCAGCGTCCTTGGCTGTCGTAGTGGGAGAGCACGGCTTGCTCCTGGTCGGGGGTGAAGCCGCGGGTGTCGAGCGGAGGCTCGCCGCGGGCGCGGTCCCAGGCCTGCACGTCGGCGACCGTCACCTCGAACGGCGTGGCGGGCAGGCCGGCCGCCCGGGCCCGGGCCGGGTCGCGCTGCTGGGTGGGCCATTCGGCCCGGACCAGCGGGTACCTCGCGGGCGCGGTCCCGGGCGGGACCGGGACGATGTCGACGCTGGCGCCGGCCACGCGGGCGCAGGTCTGGATGAGGCCGCCGAGCGTGAGCGGCTCGGCCGGGCCGACGGCGTGGAAGGCGCCGGGGCGGTCGTCGGCGAGGAGCTGGACGATCAGGCGGGCCAGGTCGCGCGAGTCGATGAGCTGGACCGGCTGCCGGGGATCGGCGGGCAGCGCCATCCGGCCGCCGCGGGCGGCCCGGCGCGCGTAGTAGGTGAGCCCTTCCTGCGGGTCGTGCGGACCGGCTACCTTGCCGAGCCGCACGATCGTGGCGCGGGCGCCGTACCGGGCGGTCACGTCGTCTTCGCAGGCCACCTTCAGCGGCCCGTAGGTGTCCTCGCGCAGTTCCTCGGTGTCACGGACGGGCGGACGGCGCGGGGTGTCCTCGGTGGAGCCCGGCCCGACCCCGGTCTGCTGGTACACCGCGTGGCTGGAGACGAACAGGTACCGCCCGGCCCGGTCCCCCAGCGCGTCCATGGCCTGCCCGACGTGGCGCGGAACGTAGCCGCTGCTGTCCACCACCGCGTCCCAGCGGCCGGTGTCCAGCGCCGCGTAGTCGCCGGTGTCCCGGTCGCCGGTGAGCCGGGTCAGCCCGGGGAACAGGTCCGTCCCGGTCTTGCCCCGGCCGAACAGGGTCACCTCGGCCCCGGTGCTCAGGGCGTCTTCCACGATGGCGCGGCCGACGAAAGACGTGCCGCCGAGAACGAGGATGCGCACCCAGAGAACGCTACCTGGTCGAGGGGTTGAGCCGAGACGAGCTGTTCGTAGACGGTGACGTCCTCGACGTTCCAGGCGCCGGCGACGTGCTCGCGCAGGTGCCGGGCTACCTTCACCGCCGCGCTTGGGATCGACCGACATGCGTACCACCATGACGTGCGCAAGCTCCTCCTTCGTTCGTTCCCTTATGTCTGTGACGGTAGGAGCGGCGGCGGGGCCGGGCCGCGGGAGCTGCGGCTGGGGGTCCTGGCCGTCATCCACCGGACGGTCGGGTTCGACGCCTACGCATGGCTGGTCACCGACCCGGAGACCGCGGTCGGTTCCTCGCCGCTGGCCGCGCGGCACGCTCGCACTGACACGCTGGCACTGGCGCGCTGAACGTATTCTGGAGGCGTCCGGCAGTAGGTGAGGAGCCGCCATGACCCTGGCCGCACGCATACTCGTCGCCCGCGCCCAGGCCGCCAGCCGCAAGGCCGCCCGCCGGCGGCGGGCCGAGCTGGAACGGGAGCTGGCAGGCTACGGCGGACTGGCCGAACGAGTCGACTTCGACGCCATCCTGGACCGCTACCCGCGCGGGACCACGCACGAGCTGCGCTCCATCCTCGCCCGGCAGGCCATGACCGCGCACGAGACGAGCTTCCCCGCCATCGGCCGCTACTAACGGTCTTCATTCCGCCTGCGGAGCGCGCGGTACCGGCCGGGCCGCGGCGCTTACCACCGCGATGCCGCATCGATGTGGTCCTGGCCCAATGCCAGGAACTTGAGAGGCACCCCCGCACGGCGCTGTTTCATGATCATGGACATCTTTCGTCAGATAGCGCCCGAAACTGTCCATGATCATGGTCTGCGCCTGAAATGTCTCAACCTGGAGTTGAGGTATGACTGGACATTACGGCCCGATTCGGGCGGCGGATGTCGCGTTATCACGGTCTGCTGGCGAGCCGGGCGGCTCGCCAGCCGCGTCCCGCCCACTGCAAAGGAGCCTGACCAGGCAAAACAGCCCGCAGATCCGGTAAATGACCCGCCTTAAATTCCTGGCATTGGGTCCTGGCCACGGCGCTGTCACATCGCGGTGGCGGCCGGCGGCTAGTGCCAGGTGCGGGATGGGAAGTCCGGGGCGGGTGTGCCGGGCGGGCTGGCGGAAGACCCAGTCCCCGATGGCCGCCAGGCTGCGACGCTCTGGTCACCGAGGGGTCGACGCTCAGCTGGGAGGCGAGTGCCGATCCACACGGCCAGCCCGTACCGGCTGCACCCGGTGGGCAGCCCGGCCCGGGTCGTGGTCGAATAGGCACAGCGCTACGACTTCAACGGGAGGACAGCCGGATGAGCCGCGTCGTCGTCATCGGAGCCACCGGGCACATCGGCAGCTACCTGGTGCCGCGGCTGGTACGCGGCGGTCACGAGGTGATCGCGTTGAGCCGGGGGGCGCGTGAGCCGTACCACCCGAGCGCGCAGTGGGCGTCGGTCAGCCGGGTGAGCGTGGACCGGGACGCGGAAGACGAAGCCGGGTCGTTCGGGGGCCGGATCGCGGACTTGCGGCCGGACGTGGTCATGGACCTCATCTGCTTCACCGCCGGCTCGGCCCGGCAGCTCACCGACGCGCTGCGGCCGTCCCGGCCGCTGCTGATCCACTGCGGCACCATCTGGGTGCACGGCCCGGCGCTGCGGGTACCGGTCACCGAGGACGAGCCGCGGACCGCCTACGGCGAGTACGGCACGGGCAAGGCGGAAATCGAGGCCCTGCTGCACCGCGAGACGGTGGCCGGCGGCGTGCCGTCGGTGATCTTGCACCCGGGGCACATCAGCGGGCCGGGCTGGCCGGCCATCAACCCGGCCGGGAACCTGGATCCGGGCGTGTGGACGCAGCTGGCCACGGGCAAGCCGCTGGCGCTGCCCGACCTGGGCCTCGGCGTCCTGCACCACGTGCACGCCGACGACGTGGCGCAGGCGTTCGAGCGGGCGATGTCCCGGCCGGCCGCGATCGGGGCCAGCTTCCACGTGGTCGCCGAGCAGGCCATGACGCTGCGCGGGCTGGCCACGGGGGTCGCGGCGTGGTTCGGCCGTGAGCCGGCGCTGGAGTTCACCGGCTGGCCCGAGTTCGAGCGCCGAGCCGGCGCCGAGCACGCCGAGGTCACCCGCGAGCACATCGCCCGCAGCATCGCCGCGAGCATCGACCGGGCCCGGGCCGTGCTCGGCTACTCCCCCCGGTACAGCACGCTCGAGGCGCTGCACGAGGTGCTGACCGCCCTGGTGGCCAGCGGCCAGGTCGACGTGGGCGGCCAGGAGTTCTAGGTGCGGAGCACCAGGGCCGCCATCGCGGGCGTGCCGGCCCTGGTGCGCTCCGGCCGCGCGCCCGAGGTGGCGGCCGGACGCGGGACCGTCCTGTACTACCACGGGTTCTCCGGTCACAAGGAACGCTGCGAGCCGTATCGGTCGTGGGTTCTCCCGAATGGACGCTGCCGCGGGCGCACAGCCCGCACCATCATCCGGACCGTTTCTTCCCGGTCGCGCTCTTGTCGCAGAACGCCGAGCACGACGAGTACGTGCCCGCCGGCCCGGTCCGCGATTTTCACGCCCGCCTCGGGCCCTGGTACGCGCGGGAGCCCGAGCGGATCGCGTACGTGGAGGTATCCGGGTGCCGGGCACTTCCTCACGCCCGAGCTGGACGCCGACAGCGGCCGGCGGCTGGTGGCCTGGTTCGAGCGCTGGCTCCCGGGATAAGAACGCGCGGACCGCGGCGGCGTGGCTGGCCGCCACCGAGTGGGTGACGCAGGCGCTCCCGTCGAGGACGTGCAGCAGGAAACCGGCGGGCTCGGCGACGTAGCCGGGCGGCGCGGCGTCGTGCAGGCGCAGCGCGCTCTGCCGGTACGTGCTGGGCGCGGTGGTCATCAAGGTCCCGGCGAACAGGGCGGACACGTCCCGGTGCACGTGCCCGGCGAGGATCCGGACGACGTGCGGATGCCCGCGGACGACGTCGGCCAGGGCCGGGCCGTCCTGGAGGATCATGCCGTCCAGGAACGGGATCGCGACCGGCACCGGCGGGTGGTGCAGGCAGATGAAGGCGGGCACGTCCGGCCGCGCGCCCAGGGCCCGGTCGATCCAGGCGAGCTGGTCCGGGCCCAGCCGCCCGGCCGGGCTGCCCTGCACCCAGCTGTTGGCCATCACCAGGGTGACCTCCGGGTACTCCACCAGGTAGGAGGGCGACACGCCGTGGCCGAGGTACGGCGTGTCGCCGAACCGGGCGATGAGGGCGCCCGGGTCGTCGTGGTTGCCCGGCAGCAGGTGCACCGGCACCGGGCATTTGCGCAGGATGGTCCGCAGCGCGGCGTACTCGTCCGGGTGCCCGGTGTCGGCCAGGTCGCCGGTGATGACGACGCAGTCCGGCCGCGGCTCGATCGCCAGCGCGCGGCCGAGCGCGTCGGCCAGCCCGGCCGCGGGCCCGGCGGCCAGGGGGCCCCGCGCCAGGTGGAGGTCACTGAGGTGAGCGATCAGCATGCGCTGACGTTAGCAACCAAACGCGTCCGCGCCGGCCAGTGAATTAACCGCGGCCTCGCCGGTACCGAGCCGGGCCATCGCGGAGCGGCTGGCCGCCGACGGCGGGACCGTGGTCATCGTCGAGATGGACGAGCACGCCGCGGGCTGGGTCAACAACGCGGCGCTGTTCCGCGATGTCGCGCTGCACACCGCCAGCGCGGCCGAGGTCATGGAGCTGATGGGGGCCAACCTCGGGCCGGACCGAACTCCAGATGGCCGAACTGCACCCGCTCGGCCGGCCGCGCCGCGCGGGGCCCTGATCCGGAACAGCGGTAAGCGGGAGCGGGGCGTAACAGCTGCGTCGTTCGTTAGATGCCTTTTTCGATGAAGGAAAGGATCTGGCCGAACGAGGGGCGGTACCCGTCCTCGGTGTCGACCTCGAGCGCGGGCGCGTCGATGCGGACCGGCCGGAACGCCTCGCGTTCGGCCCAGGCGCGCGGGGCGGCGTGGGCGCGGCGCCGCGGGTCGTCCCGCTCGCGCCGGGCGATCCGGGCGAAGGCCACCTCGGGGCTGGCCGTGCAGTGCAGGACGCGGATCCGGGCCTCCTCGCGCAGCGGCTCGAGCCGGGGGCGCCAGAACGTGGTCGGCGAAGGCCGCCTCGGCCACCGTGGTCACGCCCGCACGGACCAGGATGTTGAGCAGGCCGAAGAAGACCGGCAGGGTGCGCTGGGTCAGTTCGTCGCCGGGGGCGGCGGTGAAGCCTCCGGTGGCGTGGACCATGCCCTCCTTGATCTCGTCACGGCAGATCGCCGGGCAGCCGATCGCGGCGGCGAGCGCGTGCGCCAGCGTCGTCTTGCCCGCCCCCGGCGGGCCGCTGACGACCACCAGAATGGGGGCCATCACGACATTCTGGCAGGTGCGGCCGTAACGTTTCCGGGACGTTGGGTGCCTACAGTTGAGCGCATGAGCTGGAAAGCGCGGATAGCCCCCGTGGCCGCGGTCCTGCTCGGCCTGCTCCTCCTGGCCATGGGCGCGCTGGGCGTGGTGCTCGACGCGATCACGCACTACCCGGGGAGCGGCGGCCCGCTGGTCGACTCGCTGGCCACCGCGTCGGCGGCGGTTCCGGCGGCGGCGGTGGCCACCTTGCTCGCGGCCCGGCGGCCGCGTAACCCGATCGGCTGGCTGCTGTTCGCCATCTTGTTCGTCGGGGCCAATCCGTCCGGCCAGTACGACGTGTGGGCGTACCGGATGCATCCGGGGACGGTGCCGTTCGGCTGGGTCGCGGTGGTGGTCCAGGAAATGTGGCCGCTGTTCCTGGTCCTGGTGGCCATCTTGCTCTGGGTGTTCCCCGACGGGAAGCTGCCGGCCGGCCGGTGGCGGCGCCCGTCGGCGATCCTGGTCGTGGCCGGATTGCTGCTCGCCGGGGCCGAGTCGCTGTCCGGGGTGGTCCGGGTGGCCCGGCACGACGTTCGCATCGACGCGACCGGGAACCTGGTGGGCTCGGCCGGTTTCGTGTTCACGATTCTCGCTTTCACGGTCGTCGTGCTGTCCCTGGTCGCCTGGCTGGCCTGGCTGGCCGTCCAGGTTCCCATCTACCGCCGGGCCGACGGCGAGCGCCGCCAGCAGCTCAAGTGGCTGTACAGCGGGGCGGTCATCTCGCTGGTCACGTTCATCTTCGGGGCGTTCGTGATCCCGCTCGCGCTGGGCGATAGCTTCGGGTCCCCGGCCAATCCCGTGATCAACGTGCTGTTCGTCCTGACGTTCGGCGCGCTGCCGGCGTTCATGGGCGTGGCGGTGCTGAAGTACCGGCTGTACGAGCTGGACCGGATCGTCAGCCGGGTGGTGTCCTACGCGCTGGTCACCGCGCTGCTGGTGGGCGTGTACACCGGGCTGGTGCTGGCGGCCACGCACCTGCTGCCGCACAAGTCGGCGGTGGCGGTGGCGGTCTCGACGCTGATCACCGCGGCCCTGTTCGCACCCGTGCGGCGGCGGGTGCAGCGGGTGGTCGACCGGCGGTTCAACCGGTCCCGTTACGACGCCGAGGCCATGGTGGCGGCGTTCACCCGACGGCTGCGGCACACCGTCGACCTCGACGCCGTCCGGGACGACCTCGTTGGCGTCGTGGACCAGGCCTTCCAGCCCACTCAGGTGTCCACGTGGCTGACGCTAGCCGACGGGGACCCGCTCCAGCAGGGTCTTCAGCTCCGACAGGAGCCGCGGCCAGCCCTGTGAGATGCCCTCGAGCACGGTGCTGCCGGGGTCGAAGCCGTCGTGGACGACGGTCAGCTTGACCAGCTCCCCCGCCGGCTCGATGTCGAAGGTCACCTTGGAACGCCGCTCGGCGGCCACCTTGGCCAGGTACTCGTCGCTGAGCCCGTAGGAAGCGGCCCACTGCGGGGTGAAGGTGTGCCAGGTGTAGGACAGCCGCCGGCACGGGTCCGCCTCCAGCACGACCTGGGCCGGATCGGCGATCGCGACCCCGTCCTTGAGGTGCACCGTCAGCTCTGAGCCGGCCTGCCAGTCCGATTCGAAGGCGAGGCCGTCCCAGTACTGCCGGGTGAACGCGGGCTCGGTCAGAGCCTGCCACAGCCGCTCCGGGGTGGTGGTGATGTAGGTGGTATAGACGAACTCCGGCTTGCTCATCGGGGTACCCTCCAGTGCTTTCTTCAGGTCCGACAGGGCGGTCACACGCTGCCGGTCGTAGCGGCTGATCCAGCGTTCGGCGATCTCGCTGATCGGCGCGGCGTTCAGGTAGTGCAGCTTCTCCCGGCCGTGCCAGACGGCGGTGACGAGGTTGGCGTCCGCCAAGACGGCCAGGTGCTTGCTCACCGACTGCCGGGCCATGTCGAGCCCGGCGCACAGCTCGCGCAGGCTCTGCCCGTTGCGCCGGTTCAGGCTGTCCAGCAGCCGACGGCGGCTCGGGTCGGCGAGCGCCCGGAACACCTCGTCCATGCTTCTCCGTAGCTCGATATGCAGCCTTCCGGATGCATGAATCATAGGCAGCCATTTAGCTGCATGTCAATCCTGGGCGAGGCGCGGCAAGATCGTGTCATGACTTGTGTCCCCTGTACCGGTGACGAGAAGGCCAGCCCGCACGCCAACCGTGACGCCATCGCGTGGAAGCTGGAGGGTCTCGGCGACGAGGAACTGCGGCGGCCCCTGACCCCGTCCGGCACCAGCCTGATCGGCCTGGTCAAGCACTTGGCGGGGGGCGAGTACGGCTGGTTCTGCGACACGTTCGGCCGGTCCCATGAGGCGTTGCCGTTTGATTTCGAGGCTGACGTCGGGTCCGACATGCGGGCGGCCCCCGGTGAGACCACTAGGGACATCCTGGCTTTCTTCGGCCGCGCGCGGGCGGCGTCGGCCTGGCCGGGCTCGTGACCGAACACGCGCTGGAAGGGGGGAACGTTGCGGCCGCGGTGGTCCGGATCGGGGACACGGTGCGCAAGCCGGCCGGGTTCTGGACGCCGGCGGTGGAGTCGCTGCTCGCCTTTCTCGGGGCGCGCGGGGTCGGCGGGGCGCCGCGGCCGCTGGGCCGGGACGAGCGGGGACGGCAGGTGCTCGAGTACGTGCCCGGGCCGATGGCGATCGACCAGCCGCCGCTCGACGCCGCCGGCCTGCACCGCGTCGGGCGGCTGATCAGGGACCTACACGACGTCAGCGCGGACTTCTCGCCACCGCCGGGGGCGCGGTGGAACGTGGCCATCGCGCCGGACCGCGCCGATTTCGTCTGCCATCACGACCTGGCGCCGTGGAACCTCGTGCTCGGCGCGGAGCGGTGGGTGTTCATCGACTGGGACGGCGCGGGTCCCGGCTCGCGGCTGTGGGACCTGGCCTACGCGGTCAAGGGCTTCGTGCCGCTGGAAGACGGCGGCGACCCGGCGTCTGACGGGCCCCGGCTGGCTGCGCTAGCCGACGGGTACGGGCTGAGCGCCGCGCAGCGGGAACAACTGCCGCCGCTGATCGAGGCGCATACCCGGGGCATGGCCGACCTGCTCGAGCGCGGTGCCCGGACCGGCGCGCAGCCCTGGGCCCGGCTGCACGCCGAGGGCCACGGCACCTACTGGACCGCTTCCGCCGACTACATCGGCCGCCACCAGGCCAGCTGGAGGCAGGCGCTCGGCTGAACGTTTCCTCCGCGGTACCCGCCGAGGGCCCCCGCTCATGATCGCGATGCGCGATAGGTGTGAATGCGGGTGCACAGGAGATTCCGTGCGCGACGCCGGCATCGTGATTTCCTTGATCGCGAAGGGTTTTACCCCCAGAAACGGTATAAAACCCTTCGCGATCATGAAACGGGGGGAGAGCGCGGGGCGGGGCTGTTTGGGGGCGGGGCTGTTTGGGGGGCGGGGCTGTTTGGGGGGCGGGGTAGGGGACAGTTCAGCAGGAGGGCCTGGCCGTGGGAAGCGCGTGGGCATGTGGGAAGGGCTGGGCATGTGGGAGAGGCTGGGCATGTGGGAGAGGCTGGAGAGGCGGGGCATGTGGGAGAGGCTGGAGAGGCGGGAGATCGGGCGGCGGCGGGCGCGGTCGGCGCGGGTGGCGCGGCGGCGCGGGATCGCGGTTCCGGGGAACGGCGTCCGGCCGCGGCCGGACCTGCCGTACGGAGCCGACCTGCTGCCGCAGATCAGGCACATCGTCATCTTGATGATGGAGAACCACTCCTACGACAACTACCTCGGCATGCTGCAGGGGCGGGGTGAGGGCCTGCCGCTGGGCCCCGACGGGACCCCGGACGCCGTCAGCTCCATACCGAACGGGAAGAGCTACCCCGCGCATCACCTGACCTCCACCACCCAGGTGAAGAACGATCCCAGCCAGAACTGGCACGCCAGCCACATCGCGTTCGGCGACGGGGACAACGGCGGCTTCGCCGCCGCCGTGGCCAAGGCGCTGCCGGGAGGCGACCCGGCGGTGCCGATGGGCTACTGGACCGAGGACGACCTGCCGTTCTACTACGGGCTGGCGCGGACGTTCCCGCTGTGCGACCGCTGGTTCAGTTCCTGCCTGGGCCCGACGTTCCCGAACCGCAGGTTCCTGATCTCCGGCACCGCTCACGGGCTCATGGACGACCTGCCCTGGGACATCGTCGACTACCCGGAGAACGGGACGATCTTCGACCTGCTGACGCGGCACGGGATCAACTGGGTCAACTACCACAACGTGCGGCACTACCCGGTGCTGGCGCGGCGGGTGCTCGGCGGCCGCGGCCTCACCGCTGTCCGGCGGCTGGCGCAGGCCGGGAGGTGGCTGCCGGGGGTGACGGACCGGGCCGTCGGCAACAAGTCGTTCACCGCCGACCTGTACCCGCTCGGGCTGGCCGGCTGCGTCAGGCACCTGCGCCGGACCGCGCAGTTCTTCGCCGACGCCGACGCGGGCACCCTGCCCGCCGTCAGCATCGTGGACCCGGACTTCGAGGTCTACTCGGAGGAGAACCCGCAGGACATCGCGCGGGGCGAGTCCTTCGCGGCCGAGGTGATCAACCGCGTCATGGCCGGCCCGGGCTGGCCGCACACGCTGCTGATCTGGCTCTACGACGAGGCCGGCGGCTACTACGACCACGTTCCGCCGCCGGAGGCGGTGCCACCGGACGACGTGCCGGCCCGCAACTACATCCTCGACCTGCCCCGGTGGCTGCGCACGCTGCTCAAGCCGGCCTTCAGCGGGGGCCTCAACCGGCTCAAGGCCATCGACGACGGGCCGCGCGACTACGCCCGGTACGGCTTCCGGGTGCCCGCCGTCGTCGTCTCCCCCTACGCCCGGCCGGACTACGTGCACAGCGAGACGCTCGACCACACGTCGGTGCTCAAGCTCATCGAGGAGAAGTGGAACCTGCCGCCGCTGACCCGCCGGGACGCCGCCGCCACGTCACCGCTGGGGGCCGTCGACCTGGAGGCCGAGCCCGCCTTCGCCGAGCCGCCGAAGCTTCCGGCCTCCACGCTGCGCTGGGGCACGTGGGACAGCGCACAGGGTCAGAAAGCACAGGGCCGGAAAGCACAGGGCCAGAAAGCACAGGGCCGGAAACGCAAACCGCGAGCCACGGCGCCAGGCCGCCGTAGCTCGCGGGTTACCGGGGCGGGAGACTGAGCCCGTTTGGTACCTAGTTACTTCATCAGCGGACGGCCGAGGGGCAGGGGCTTGCCGCCCGTGCCGGTCGCGGCCGCGCTGGTGAACAGGTAGACGCCGACCGCGGCGAAGATCAGTATGACGTCAGCCGGCCACCTTGATCAGGCCGGAGGAGGGCACGCCCGCCGCCGACGCCGAGGCGTAGGCGATGAGCAGGAGCAGCAGGGCCAGGTCGACCAGGACGAACACCGCGGTGAAGGCGGACGGCAGGCGCAGCGTGCCCAGGGTCAGCATGATGATGGCGACCAGCCAGCTGACCAGGAACAGCTTCACCGTGGCGAGCACCGCGGTGGCGGTGATGGCGAACCAGTTATGGTCCAGGCCGAGCACGAGTACCGCGTAACTCAGCCAGAACGTGCCGAAGATGCCGAACACGGCGGCCACCGCGCTCTGCCCCAGGGCCGCGCACCAGACCGTGGCCATCAGCAGGCCCAGGGCGGTGGCGGCCGAGATGATGGCGAGCGGCGCGCCGAGGACGCCAGCCGGCACCACGCCGACCAGGCTCAGGCCGAGCGCGACCGAGCCGACGATGAAGCTGCCCAGGCCGAGGATGGAGGGGTCGCCGGCCAGCGGGCCGACGACGGGGGCGGCGCCAGCCTCAGTAGATGCTGCCTGTGGGGCGGCGACGTCGTCGGGGTTTGCGTCGAGAGCGGTCATAGTCGCTCCTAGGGATGCGGCGCCCCGCGAAAGCGGGCTTAATGCATCCGTACGCCTATGACCAGGCACATGTGTTCTCAGTTTGAATCAGGACACCCAAAAGTGTCCGGTTCGGGGGCTTTTGGGGCTGATATCTCAGCTGCCGGAGACGATCCCGTACTCGTGGATCTTGCGGTAGATGGTGGCCCGGGACATGCCCAGCGCCTCGGCCGCGCGGACCTTGTTGCCCTCGTGGTCCTGCAGGCTCTGCACGATCGCGTCCCGCTCGATCGACTCCAGCGGGGACAGCAGCCGCCGGCTCACCGTCCAGCACTCCGGCGGCAGGTCCCGCGGCATGATCACGCCGGCCCGGCGGCGCTGCACGACCTGCTTGAGCACCTGCCAGAGCTGTTCGGTGTTGCCCGGCCAGTTGTGCCGCAGCAGCAGCTGCATCGCCTCCGGGGAGCAGGACAGGCGGCCCTGCTGGCTGAGCCGGGCCAGGAAGAACGGGACCAGCTCGTGCAGGTCCTCGATGTGGTGGCGCAGCGGCGGCAGCTCGACCGTGCCCTGGAAGAACCGCAGCAGCCGGGTTACCGGGTCCAGGTCGGCGCCGGCCTGCTTGCGGTTCAGCGTCACCGCGATCCGCAGGTGCTTGTGCCGCTTGGCCGTCCTGGCCTCCTGCAGCGCGCTCGACAGCGCGTGCAGCTGCTTGGCGTTGAGCGCGTCCACGTGCCTGATGACCAGCATCCCGACCCCGTCGGCGAGCTCGCTCCGGGTCTTGGCCAGCCAGTCAGCGGCGACCCCGCTCGCGTCGATCACGTGGAACGGCGCGGCCGGGTTGCGCCGCTGGTGCACCGCGCGGGCCAGGGCCAGCTTGCCCACGCCGCTCTCGCCCTCGATCGTCATCCAGTCCGAGGCGTCGTAGAGGGTCTCCGCCTCCCGGCAGGCGCGCAGCCACAGCACGCCGCTGCCGACCAGGCCCGGCAGGTACATGGCCGTCCGCGGCGCGGGCACCTCGGGCGCGGTGACCGCCGCGGCCACCAGCTTGACGTGGACCACGCCGTCGGCGTACGGGCCGGTGCCCGAGATCCGGCGGCAGAACATCCGGGCCACCACGCCGCTGGGCAGGTCGACCGTGACCGCGCCCGGGGCCTGCCGGACCAGCGCCTCGGTGGCGTGGCCGATCAGGGCGGACTGGTCACCGGGGTCGAGCACCCGGCGGGCGTGGTCGTTGAGCATGACCACGTCGTTGCCCAGGGCCAGCACGATGCCGCCGGTCCGGCGGCAGGCGCGCACGTACTCCTGCAGCAGGTGCAGGTCGCGGCGGCTGCCCGCGGCCAGCATCGCCTGGGTGATCTGGTCGGCGGTCGACTTCACCAGCGAGACCAGCAGCGGATCGGCGTTCTTGCGCCAGCAGGTGAGGTCGATGACGCCGACCGTCTTGCCCGAGACCGGGTCGTGGATCGGCACGCCGGCGCAGGCCAGGCCCTCCAGGTGCTCGGCGTAGTGCTCGTGCCCGAAGACGTGGGCCGGGCCGCCGGATTCCAGCGCGGTGCCAATGCCGTTGGTGCCAACCCTGTCCTCGGCGTAGCTGAAGCCGGGGGCGAGCTTGACGCCGTCCAGGTGCCGCTCGAGGTCGTGATCGGCGGTCATCCGGGTCAGCACCAGGCCGGCCGCGTCGGTCAAGATGATGCTGATCGGCTGCCCGTCCAGCTGCTCGTGCAGGTGCCGCAGCACCGGGTCGGCCGTCCGGGCCAGGTTGGATTCCAGGTCGGGCTCGCGCAGGTAGTCGAGCTCGATGTGGTCGGCGGCGACATTCCACTGCCGGGACCGCCACCACGACGCCAAAATGGGCTTGCGGACGGCGCCGGTGTCAACCGGCTCGGCCGCGAGAAAACGTTCCCTGGCTTCCGCCAGCAAGTCTCGCGCCGTCGTGTGCAGCGGCATCGATGCACGTGCCATATAGCCTCCCCCACCCCACACTTCTCGGCTGGAGGGTCTGCCCTGCGTGGACCAGTTTCGGGTTTACCCGCCCCTTACAAGGTAAACCCCACGTTGCCTGGCACTGTCTCAAGTTGAGACCCCGCTGGCGGACGCATCGACGTTGTGTCGAACCCATGGACGCTCACGGCGAGACGACTCCTCCGGAGGAGACTTTCAACCCCTGGAGCATCGTGAATCTTGTCTTCCACCACCTCGCCAGCGAAGGGCTGCATCCGGTCCTGGGCGAGTCGGGAGACCCGGGCGCGCCCGCGGCGGACCTGCTGCGGGCGCTTGGGATCACACCTGCCGCTGAAGGCAACCGGATGGAATCAGAGCAGCGTAAGCAACGTCTGGCCGAGATCCGGGCGGCCTTCGAGATGTCTCATGTTGAGAGCCCATGACCTCGGCATCCGAGATGTGATGCAGCACACAAGGACTTTCGGGGCTGTTGGCTGCAGCCCGCGGGGCCATATCAGGCCCTGAGGACCCCGCAACCCGCCGAGAAAGGGGTGACGATGAGTCGCCAGAGTGTGGCCAAGGCTCACCAGAAAATCCAGGAGCTGTCCTGGGAGCCTCAGTACCACGAGCCTGTGTCCCAGTACGGAACGGACTACACGTTCCGTAAGGCGCAGAAGAAGGACCCGCTGAAGCAGGTTCTCCGGTCCTACTTCCCGATGCAGGAAGAGAAGGACAACCGCGTTTACGGCGCGCAGGACGGCGCCATTCGCGGCAACATGTTCCGCCAGGTGCAGGAGCGGTGGCTGGAATGGCAGAAGCTGTTCCTGTCGATCATTCCGCTACCGGAAATCAGCGCGGCGCGCGCGATGCCGCTGCTGTTCCGCACGGTACCGAACCCGGAACTGCACAACGGCCAGGCGATCCAGATGATCGACGAGGTACGTCACTCGACGATCCAGCAGAACCTGAAGCGCCTGTACATGAACAATTACATCGACCCGGCCGGCTTCAACAACAGCCTCCGCAACTTCCAGAACGACTACTGCGGCACCATCGGCCGTCAGTTCGCGGAAGGCTTCATCACCGGTGACGCCATTACCGCGGCGTCGATCTACCTCACCATCGTGGCCGAGACGGCGTTCACGAACACCCTGTTCGTGGCCATGCCGGCCGAGGCCGCGGCCAACGGCGACTTCCTGCTGCCGACCGTGTTCCACTCGGTCCAGTCGGACGAGTCCCGGCACATCTCCAACGGCTACGCCACGCTGCTCATGGCGCTGTCGGACGAGAGCAACCACCAGCTGCTCGAGCGCGACCTGCGCTACGCGTGGTGGAACAACCACCGCGTGGTGGACGCCGCCATCGGCACGTTCATCGAGTACGGCACCAAGGACCGGCGCAAGGACCGCGAGTCCTACGCCGAGATGTGGCGCCGCTGGATCTACGACGACTACTACCGCAGCTACCTCGTTCCGCTCGAGAAGTACGGCCTGGTCATCCCGCACGACCTCATCGAGGAAGCGTGGAACCAGATCTGGAACAAGGGCTACGTGCACGAAGTCGCGCAGTTCTTCGCCACCGGGTGGCTCGCCAACTACTGGCGGATCGACCCGATGACGGACGAGGACTTCGAGTGGTTCGAGTACAAGTACCCGGGCTGGTACGACAAGTACGGCAAGTGGTGGGAGAACTACAACCGCCTGTCGACCCCGAACGGGCACCACCCGATCGTGGCCGAGAACGTCGACTACGTGTACCCGCACCGGTGCTGGACCTGCATGGTCCCGTGCCTGGTCCGCGAGGACATGGTCATGGCCGAAGTCGACGGCCAGTGGCGCACCTACTGCCACGAGGAGTGCCGCTGGACGGACGCCGTGGCGTTCCGCCCGACCTACCAGGGCCGTGAGACCCCGAACATGGGCCAGCTCATCGGCAAGCGCGAATGGGAGACCCTGTACCACGGCTGGAACTGGGCCGACGCCGTGTCCGACATGGGCTACGTCCGTGACGACGGCAAGACCATGACCGCCCAGCCGCATCTGAACCTGGACCCCAAGAAGATGTGGACCCTGGATCACCTGCGCCGGATGCCGGAGATCCTCAGCCCTAACGTGCTGCTCAACGAGATGTCCGCCGAGCAGCGTGACGCGTTCCACGCTGACTACATCAAGCAAGGCCCGGCCGGCCGTCCGGCCCCGGCGGAAGGCTAAGGCCGCTTAACGGAGGGGGCAGCCCGGTTCGCGGTTTCCGGGCCGCCCCCTTCGGCTGACATGTCGTTCTGCTCAATCGTCTAGCGCGGTACGGGAGGGGGTCATGAGCGAAAAGCACGTCGTCCGCTTCGAGCCGGTCGGTATCGAGATCGAAGTGAGCGAGGACCAGAACATCCTGCGGGCCGCGGCCGAGCAGGGGGTCATGCTCATGCACGGCTGCAAGGAAGGACAGTGCGCCTCCTGCAAGTCGTTCATCCTCGAGGGCGAGGACGTGGAGCACGACAAGTACTCGACGTTCGCGCTGCCCGACTACGAGCTCGAGGAAGGCTACACGCTCCTGTGCCGGGCGCACGCCTACGAGGACATGACCATCGAGCTGCTCAACTACGACGAGGAGATGATCCGCTCCGGCCTGCCGATCCAGCAGGGCGTCGCGGAGGTGGTCTCCAAGGACGCGGTCACGCACGACATGCGGCACCTGGTGCTGCGGCTGGTCGAGCCCGACCAGATCAAGTTCTTCCCCGGTCAGTACATGGACATCGCGATTCCCGGTACCGACGCGGTGCGTTCGTTCTCGATGGCCAACACCACCAGCCGGGAGACCGGGCTGATGGAGTTCGTCATCAAGGTCTACCCGGACGGGCAGTTCTCCAAGTTCCTGGCGGAGAAGCTGGCCGAGGGCGACCGGCTCGACATCACCGGGCCGTTCGGCGTCTTCACCCTCCGTGAGGGCGACAACGACCTGGTGTTCGTGGGAGGCGGGGCGGGCATGGCGCCCATCTTGTCCCTGCTGCGGTCGATGGCTGAGCGCGGGCTTACGCGCAAGGCCACCTTCTTCTACGGCGCGCGGACGAAGAAGGACCTGTGCTTCGAGGCCGAGCTGCATCAGCTCGAGGACAAGCTCGAGGACTTCCGCTACATACCGGCCCTGTCCGAGCCTGGCGACGAGGACTGGGACGGCGAGACCGGCCTGATCACCGACGTGGTCAAGCGGCACGCCAGCGACCTGCGCGGGGCGCACGCCTACGTCTGCGGGCCGCCGCCCATGGTGGAAGCGGCGCTCCCGCTGCTGGCCACGCTGGGTGTGGAGGAAAAGCGCATCTACTACGACAAGTTCACTACCACTGGTAACCCGCAGGAGTGAGACATGACAGAGACGTCCCAGGAACGTAGTGTCCCTAAGCCGGTCTTCACCGACGCGGAGGCAGGCGCCAAGACCTTCCCTGACTCGACCAAGCGGGAGTTCAACTACTACACCCCGGCCAAGCGCAAGCAGTCCCGCTACGAGGACGTGACCGTCGAGGTCCAGCCCGACCCGCGGCACTACCTGGCCCAGGGCTGGCTGTACGGATTCGCCGACGGCCGCGGCGGCTACCCGCTGGACTGGACGGCCCTGAAGGCCTGGGGCAGCGACCGGCCCGAGCCCGAGCGCTTCCCCGGTTCCGGCGGCAAGGGCTACGACTGGCCGGCCCACGGCTGGCACGAGTTCCGCGACCCGAACGAGGAGTGGGAACTCACCTTCTACCGGTACAACTCCAACGTCGTCCGGCAGCTGAACCAGAACGTCGACGTGGCCCGGCAGAGCAAGGCCTTCTCCCAGTGGAACCAGAACTGGGTGCGGTTCGTCGAGTCGAACGTCGGCGCGTGGATGCACGTGGACCACGGGCTCGGCCTCTACCTGTTCGCCAACGCGAACCGGCGCGCCCCCACCAACATGCACAACAACGCGATCTCGGTGAACAGCATGCACCGGATCCGCGCGGCTCAGGACCTGGCGCTGTACAACCTGACCCTGACCGAGGAGATCGAGGGCTTCGACGGGTCCGCCCACCTGGAGGCCTGGAACAACGAGCCGGCCTGGCAGGGCGTCCGCGAGCTGGCCGAGCAGCTGACCGGCATCGACGACTGGGCCGAGGCCATCTTCGCCGCCAACATCGTGTTCGAGCCGCTGGTCGGCGAGCTGTTCCGGAGCCAGCTGGTGATGCAGGCGGCGCCGCGCAACGGTGACTTCGTGACCCCGACGCTGATCGGCGCCGAAGAGTACGACTTCGCCGAGCGGGACCTGCGCTACACCCGGCCGATGTTCCACCTGCTCACCAACGACCGCGAGTTCGCCGACCACAACAAGGGCCTGCTGGCCGGCTGGCTGGGCACCTGGACCGCCCGGGCCCTGTCCGCCGCCCGGACGCTGCAGCCGCTGTGGTCGCAGCCCGAGCACAAGCCGCCGCGCTTCGAGGACAGCCTGGACGCGGTCAAGAGCCGCTTCGCCGGCATCCTCTCCGACATCAACCTCGACGCACCGAAGGAGCTGGGCCAGTGACCACGTTCAAAAACGCCCCTGACCCGTTCAAGTCCGACAACACGGCCTCCAACATGGCCGGAGTCACCCTGATGAACAACCAGGTCGGGGCCGTCGTCGCGCAGGTCATGGCCAAGCTGGACAACGTGAAGGTCACCTACCTGCCGTCCATGATCCGGGTCGACGCGGTGGGGCGGATGGACTTCGACTACGACGAGATCTCCGAGGCGCTCGGCGAGGAGCCCGGCTACTACGACGCCGCGCAGTTCGAGGAGAACATGTCCACCCACTACGGCCGGATGATCCACCTGGATGACCGGACGATCATGTTCGCCAACCCCGAGGACGCGGCCGAGTACCTCGACTTCGACCTGACGGCCCGGTCGTAGCCGATCAGAAAGCCTCGTGCGGCGCGGGCTGGACAAGCCCCGCGCCGCACGGGTACGACGGAAATGTGGTGTTTGCTCCATGGCACTGAGCCGGTGATCACCACCGGCTCAGTGCCATGACCAGCTCAATGAAGGAGGCGCCTTGTACGAGCACAACGGCGAAAAGTACTTCATCGTCGATTCGCACATGCATTACTGGAATGCTGCCCCGGACAACTGGGTCCCCGGCGCCGAGCAGTATGCCAAGGGCTGGATCGAATGCTTCCACGCCTACCAGGGGCTCGGGCCGCCCGAGACGCACTGGTCGATCGAGCACTTCCAGAGTTACTCCAAGGACGACCTGATGAAGGACGTCTTCGAAGACGGGCACGTGGACAAGGCCATCTTCCAGTCCACGTACCTCAAGGAGTGGTACACCGAGGGCTTCAACACCACCGAGAAGAACGCTGAGCTGTTCAAGGAGCACCCGGACAAGTTCATCGTCAACACGCGGTTCGACCCGCGGGACGGCGATGCGGGCCTGGACGAGCTCAAGCGCAACATCGACACCTACAACTGCAAGGGCGTCAAGCTCTATACCGCGGAGTGGAACAACGGCTCCCGCGGCTACAAGCTGAGCGACCCAGCCACCTACCGGTTCCTGGAGAAGGCCCAGGAGTGGGGGATCAAGAACGTCCACGTGCACAAGGGCCCGACGATCTGGCCGCTGGACAAGGACGCCTTCGACGTCTCCGACGTGGACCACGCCGCGACCGACTTCCAGGATCTCAACTTCATCGTCGAGCACGTGGGCCTGCCGCGCATCGAGGACTTCTGCTTCATGGCCACCCAGGAGCCGAACGTCTACGCCGGCCTGTCGGTGGTCATCGGCGGCCTCATGCACGCCCGCCCGAACTTCTTCGCCAAGGTCATGGGCGAGCTGCTGTTCTGGGTCGGCGAGGACAAGATGACCTTCGGCAGCGACTACGGCATCTGGGAGCCGAAGTGGCAGGTCGAGGGCTTCGTGAACTGGGAGATGCCCGACCGCGAGGAGTTCGCCGACTTCCCGCGCCTGGGCGTGGCCGGCAAGAAGAAGATCCTCGGCCTGAACGCGGCCCGGCTCTACGACATCGAAGTGCCGAAGGAGTACCAGATCGCGGACGAGAGCGCGCCCGCCGCCAAGGACGACGCGCAGCTGGTCGACGACAACGCTCAGCCGGTCGCCGGGGCATGATCTCGCCGAAGGGCCGCGGGGCCGTCTGGACTGAGGAGCGACGGAGGAGCGACGAGGGAAGACGGCCCTCGGGCGGCCCGGAGGCGATGGACAGCAGAGCTGTTCTCAAGGCGCTGGAGACGGTGCGCGACCCCGAACTGGACGAGCCGATTACCTCGCTCGGGTTCGTGGCGTCGTGCGCCGTCTCCGCGGCCGGGGACGCCCAGGTCCGGCTGCGGCTGCCCACCTACTTCTGTGCGCCCAACTTCGCGTACCTGATGGTCGCCGACGCCTACGACGCGGTGTCGGCGCTGCCGGGCGTGCGGCACGCCGAGGTGGTCCTGGAGGACCACTTCGCCTCCGCCGAGATCAACGGCGGCGTGGCCGCCCAGGCTGGCTTCGTCCAGTCCTTCGACGGCGAGGCGGTCAGCGAGCTGGGTGGGCTGCGAGCCGACTTCCTGCGCAAGGCGGTGATGGCCGGCACTGACCAGGTGGCCAGGCCACTGCTGACAGCGGGAACGGATCCGGCGGCACTGCTCGCGATGACACTCGGCGAGCTGCCGCCGTCTCGCGCTCTGGACCGGCTGCGGCAGCGGCGGGCCGAGCTCGGCCTCACCGGCCGGCGACGACGCCCCGCTGCTCATCGACCCGGTGACCGGGGAACGCGTGGCGCCGGACTCGGTGCCGCTGCACCTGCGCAAGGCCAAGCTCACCCGGGTGAGCATCGAGGCGAATTCGGGTATCTGCCGGGGCATGCTGGCGCACCGGTACCGCAACACCCCAGGACAAGGAGAAACAGCTCCCGACGCGGACTGAAGCCGGGGCCTCTCCTACAGCGATGAACTGACAAAACCGCGAAGCAGGTCGAGGAGGACCACCCATGAAGGCCGTCCGGTTGCATAAATTCCATACCCAGCCGGTGATCGACGAGGTGCCCGAGCCGAAGATCAGCGGACCCCTCGACGTGATCGTGAAGATCGGCGGGGCCGGCGTCTGCCGGACCGACCTGCACATCATCGAGGGCCAGTGGGACGCGGCCATGGGCACGCCGCTGCCCTACATCCTCGGTCACGAGAACGCGGGCTGGGTGCACGAGGTCGGCTCGGCGGTCACCAACGTGGCCGTCGGCGACACCGTCATCTTGCACCCGACCCCGACGTGCGGGCTGTGCCACGCCTGCCGGGCCGGCGACGACATGCACTGCGAGAACAGCGAGTTCCCCGGCCTGTCCCGGGACGGCGGCATGGCCGAGTACCTGCTGACCTCGGCGCGGGCCTGCATCAAGCTCAAGCCGGAGACCCAGCCCAAGGACGTGGCGGCGCTCGCCGACGCGGGCATCACCGCCTACCACGCGGTGCGCAAGGCCCTGCCGCTGCTCTACCCCGGCACCACCGCCGTGGTCATCGGCGCCGGCGGCCTAGGCCACATCGGCATCCAGTGCCTGGCCGCGCTGACCGCGACGAACATCGTCGTGGTGGACCGCAACCCCGACGCGCTCAAGCTCGCGTCCGAGCTCGGCGCCCACCACACCGTGGTGGGCGACGGCTCGCAGGTCGACGCGGTCAAGGACCTGACCGGCGGCCTGGGCGCGCACGTGGTGCTCGACTTCGTGGCCGAGCAGGGCGCCGAGATGGACGGCTGGAACATGACCAGGCCGGCCGGCTCGTACTACGTGATCGGCTACGGCGGCCAGCTGGAGATCCCGACCCTGGACATCATCTCCACCGAGCGCAACATCATCGGCAACATCGTCGGCACCTACAACGACCTGGTTGAGCTGATGGTGCTGGCCCAGGCGGGCAAGGTCACGCTGCACACCAAGGCCTACCCGCTGGACGCCGCGCCGGACGCTCTCGCCGACCTCGACGCCGGCCGTGTTCGCGGCCGCGCCATCCTCGTCCCTTAGGAGCCATTCATGGCCAAGGAACTGCGCTTCGGCGCTGAAGCTCGCGGCCTGCTGCTAGCTGGCGTAGACCAGCTGGCCGAGGCCGTCAAGTCGACTCTCGGCCCCAAGGGGCGCAACGTCATCCTGGAGAAGATCACCGGCACGCCGGTGGTCACCAACGACGGTGTCACGATCGCGCGCGAGATCCACCTGAAGAACCAGTTCGAGAACATGGGCGCGCAGCTGGTCAAGGAAGCCGCCATCAAGACCAACGACATCGTCGGCGACGGCACCACCACCGCGACCGTGCTGGCGCAGGCGATCATCCACGAGGGCATGGAGGCCATCGGCAAGGGCGGCAACCCGGTCCTGGTCAAGCGGGGCGTCGACATCGCCGTCGGGCAGCTGGTCGAGTACCTGCGCGGGGTCGCGCACCCGGTGAAGACCGAGGAGGACTACGCCCGGGTCGCGGCCATCTCGGCCAACGACGACGACGCGGTCGGCGCCGTGATCGCCAAGGCGCTCTACACCGTCGGCGACGGCGGCATCGTCACCGTGGAGGAAGCGCCGACCCCGGGCATGCGGGTCGACTTCGTCGAGGGCTTCGAGTTCGACAACGGCTACCTGTCGCCGTACATGGTGACCAACCCGGCCGCCCTCGAATCCATCGTCGACGACCCCTACATCTTGCTGTGCAGCGAGAAGATCACCAAGGTCCAGGACCTGATGCCGCTGCTCGACAAGATCATGCGCGCGCCCCGCCCGCTGATCATCTTGGCGGAGAACGTCGAGGGCAGCGCCCTTTCGATGCTGGTCCACAACCATGTCAACGGCATCTTCCAGTGCGTGGCGGTGCGGGCGCCCGGGTTCGGCGACCGGCGGCTGCGCAAGCTGGAGGACATCGCCGCGCTGACCGGCGGCGACGTCTACAGCAAGCACTCGGGCTTCACGCTCGAGACGATGACCGTGGCCCAGCTCGGCCGGGCCTCCCAGGTCCGGGTGACCGCGGACAACACCACGATCATCGGCGGCTCGGGCAGCAAGGAAGCGGTGGAGTTCCGGCTCACCCAGATGCGCTCGGAGCTGGGGCGGGCGCAGTTCGGCATCGACGAGGACGTGCTGAACGAGCGGATCGGCGCCCTGTCCGGCCGGGTCGCCGTGATCAGCGTCGGCGCGGCGACCAACGCCGAGCTCAGGGAACTGCAGCACCGGGTCGAGGACGCGCTGTCCGCCACCCGGGCCGCCATGGCCGAGGGCATCGTGGCCGGCGGCGGCTCCGCGCTGCTGCACGCCGAAGGCGTGCTGGAGAATCTCGACGTGACCGGCGACTACGCCACCGGCGTCGACATCGTCCGGCGGGCGCTGAGCGAGCCGGCCCACCTCATCGCGTCCAACGCCGGGTACGACGCGACCGACGTCGTGACCAAGAGCCGGGCGATGAGCCCGGACGAGGGTTTCGACGCGCTGGAAGGCCGGCACGGCAACATGATCGAGATGGGCATCATCGACCCGCTGCGCGTGGTCCGTTCGGCGCTGCAGAACGGCGCCTCGGTGGCCGGGCTGCTGCTCACGACCAACACCCTGGTCGCCGAGGAGCAGACGCCGTGGGGCGGCAGCGCGGCGCTGATGACCGAGTACGGCTCGCTGGACGAGGGCCTGCACCAGCCGTCGCCGGACTCCAGCACCCCGCAGTCGCTCGGTCTCGGCCCGTCGGTCGGCTGATCCCTCTTGACGGACACGGCGCTCACCCCGGGCCCGCTCGACCGCCAGGTGACGCTGGGCGCCGGTGCCCTGCCGGGCGAAGCCCGCGTCATCAACGCGGCCGAGCGGGTCCTGTCCGGTGAACGCCGCGGGGTCCGGGCGGTACTGCCGTTCCTGGGCCCCGCGTTCATCGCCGCGGTCGCATACGTCGACCCGGGCAACTTCGCCACCAACATGGCCGGCGGCTCGCAGTTCGGCTACATGCTCCTGTGGGTCGTGCTGGCCGCCAACTTGATGGCCATGCTCATCCAGTCGCTGAGCGCCAAGGTGGGCATCGCCACCGGCCACAGCCTGCCTGAACTATGCCGGGAACAGCTCCCGTTTCGTCTGGTCGTCTTGCTCTGGCTGCAGGCCGAGGCGGTCGCCATGGCCACCGACCTGGCCGAGTTCGTCGGCGCGGCCCTCGGCCTGCACCTGGTGTTCGGGCTGTCCGTGTGGATCTCGGCGCTGCTGACCGGGGTAGCGGCGTTCGTCATCCTGGGCCTGCAGGTGCGGGGGTTCCGCCGGCTGGAGGCGGCGATCACCGGGTTCGTGGCGGTGATCGTCTTCGCGTTCGGCCTGGACCTGCTGAAGAGCCTGCCGTCGGGGGCCGGGGTGGCCCACGGCCTGTTCGTCCCGCAGCTGGCCGGCGGCGACTCGGCCCTGCTCGCGGTCAGCATCATCGGCGCCACCGTGATGCCGCACGTGATCTACCTGCACTCCTCGCTGACCCAGAAGCGGATCGTGGGGGTCAACCCGCAAGTCCGGCGCCGGATCTTCCGCTTCGAGATCATCGACATCTCGATCGCGATGGGGCTGGCCGGCCTCATCAACCTGGCCATGCTGGCCACCGCGGCGGCGGTGTTCCACGCGCGCGGCCTGTTCGGCGTGGGCAACGACCTGGCGCAGGTCTTCGGCGGCCTGAACCACTTCCTCGGCGGGCACAGCGGGACGATCTTCGGCGTCGCGCTGCTCGCCTCCGGGATCGCCTCCTCGTGCGTGGGCACGATGTCCGGCCAGGTGGTCATGCAGGGCTTCCTGCAGCGGCAGATCCCGGTCTTCGCCCGCCGCGCCATCACGATGGTCCCGGCCCTGGTCGTGATCGGCATCGGCTTCAATCCCTCCAAGGCGCTGGTCCTGAGCCAGGTGTTCTTGTCCTTCGGCATCCCGTTCGCGCTGATCCCGCTGCTGATCTTCACCAGCCGCCGCAAGCTGATGGGGTCGCTGGTGAACCGCAAGCCGGTCGTCGTGGCCGCGAGCCTGGTCACCACGCTGATCGTCGGGCTGAACGTGTACCTGCTTGTCTCAGCGTGACTTCTGTAGCCTGCTGGTCATGAGCCCCGTTACGCGCGGCTTCCACCGCAAGCGCTCGGCGGGCCCGGCCTGCCGGATCCCGCCCGGGCAGTACCTCACCACCGACTTCCCGGTCCTGTCGGCCGGGCCGACGCCGCGCACGGCGCTGTCACGGTGGACGTTCTCGATCGCCGGCGGCAGCTCGCCGAAGAGCTGGACGTGGAAAGAGTTCCGGGCGCTGCCGTCGGAGAAGCTGACCACCGACATCCACTGCGTGACCCGCTGGTCCAAGCTGGACACGGCCTGGGAGGGCGTGTCGCTCGACGTGCTGCTCGAGGGGATGGAGCACGACGCCCCGTACGCGCTGGCGTTCTGCGACGGCGGCTACACCACCAACGTGCCGGTGGCTGACCTGCTCGGCGGGCAGGCCTGGGTGGCGTTCGGCTACGGCGGCGGCCCGCTCGGCCCCGAGCACGGCGGCCCGGCCCGGCTGCTGGTCCCGCACCTGTACTTCTGGAAGAGCGCCAAATGGGTGCGCGGGCTGCGGCTGCTGGCGCAGGACCAGCCCGGCTTCTGGGAGAACTACGGCTACAACATGTACGGGGACCCATGGCGCGAGCAGCGGTACGCGGGCGACTGAACACCTGGCAGGTCGCCACGGTGGCGGCGGTCAGCCCGGAGACCTCTCGCACCCGAACACTGCTTTTTGATGTGCCGGAGTGGCCGGGGCACCGGGCCGGGCAGCACGTCGACGTGCGGCTGACCGCCGAAGACGGATATCAGGCCGAACGGGCTTACTCGATCGCATCGGCTCCCGGCGAGCCGCTGGCTCTGACGGTAGAGCGGGTGGACGACGGCGAGGTCTCCTCCTGGCTGACGCAGGAAGCCCGGCCAGCCGACCTCGTTGAGGTGCGCGGTCCGATCGGCGGCTACTTCGTGTGGGAGCCCGCGTTCGGCGGTCCGCTGCTGCTGGCGGCGGGCGGATCGGGCATCGTCCCGCTGCGTTCGATGCTGCGGGCGCGTGCTCTGGCCGGGAGCGACGTCCCGGTGCGGTTGCTCTACTCCTCGCGCGGCGGGGAGGACGTGATCTACGCGAGCGAGCTCGAGTCCCCGGGCCCGGGCGTGCAGGTGATCCACACCCTGACCCGGTCGCAGCCCCCGGCGTGGACGGGGTACGCCCGGCGGGTGGACCAGCGGATGCTGGCCGAGGTGGCCTGGCCTGCCGGTGACAGGCCGCTCGCCTACGTGTGCGGGCCGACCAGCTTCGTGGAGACGGTGGCGGCGGCCCTGGTCGCGCTGGGGTACCCGGCGGGACGGGTCCTGACCGAGCGGTTCGGCGGGACGGGCTAGTGAGGTGGACGCTGTTATGGACGGCGCGGTCCTGGACGGTAACGCGATCGGCGGGTTGCTGATCGAGGTCTTCGGGGCTGAGATGACCGCGGCGGTGGCGACCTGCGGGAGCTGCGGTGTGGCCAGTGAGGTGGCGGAGCTCCCGGTGTACATGCCGGGGCTCGGCGTCGTGGTCCGCTGCCGGTCCTGCACGGCCGTGCTGATGACGTTCGTCCGGATCCGCGGCGTCACCTGCGTCGACCTGGAGGGCATGGCCAGCCTCGGCTAGCCTGGACGCCTGGAGACGCCGGCCCGGGGGCGCGGGCGATGGCGGCGGTATCGTGGCCCAATATGACTGGGCGGCTGCTGACTGGGCGGCTCAGGAGCCGTACGACGTGCGGTTCGGGTGGGGGCTGGCCGGGGCGGCCGCGCTGGCGCCGTCGAGCTCGTGTCTGGTGGTCGTGGACGTCCTGTCGTTCAGCACCTCGGTCACGGTGGCGGCGGAGGCCGGGACGCGGGTCTATCCCTGCGCCTGGCGGGACGAGGCCGCCGCCGAGTTCGCCCGGTCGCACCAGGCTCAGCTCGCGGTCGGACGCCGGGCCGTCTCGGCTGACCGGCCCTGGTCGCTGTCCCCCGCCGCGCTGCGGCGCGCGCCGTTTACCGAGAGGCTGGTGCTGCCGTCGCCGAACGGCTCGGCGATCTGTGCTTCCGCTTCTGCGGCGGGCGCGAGTTCTGTGGTGACGGTGGTCGCGGGCTGCCTGCGGAACGCGGGCGCGGTGGGGCGTTACCTGCGGGAGCGCGGTTCCGGGGGGCGGCCGGTGACGGTCATCGCGGCGGGCGAGCGCTGGCCGGACGGGAGCCTGCGCCCTGCGCTCGAGGACCTACTGGGGGCCGGGGCGATCCTGGCCGCGCTCTGGGCGGCCGGCGCTGGGTCCCTCTCTCCCCCGACCTGGCGCCCCTCCCCCGAGGCCGAGGCTGCCCGCGCTTGCTTCGAGGCCACCAGGGACGTCGCGGCGGCGGTCACTGGCTGTACTTCGGGCCGGGAGCTCACCGAGGGAGGATCCGGCGAGGATGTGGCCATTGCCGTGGAGCTCGACGCGTGCCACCTAGCGCCGGTACTGTCCGACGGCGCCTTCACCGCTTCACGCTCTGATCCGCACAACGAGCAGCACCGGATGACGCCGTGATCCAGGGTTTCCTGGCGGGCGTCATCCGGTGCTTGCCTCCGCGCGTTGGCCTGGTCCGGGGCTGCTATCCGGCGCGGGCGGGTGGTCCGTGGCTGTGCAGGACTTTGGTCTTGTCCTTGTTCCAGGCGGTGGTGGTGCCGTCGGGGTTGACGACCAGCGTCCAGCCAAGCCGGTGGATCATCACCTGGTGGTGGTAATGGCAGAGTAGGACGCAGTCCTTGAGGCTAGTTTTGCCGCCGTTGGCTTTGTGATGGGTGTGGTGGACCTGGCAGGCGGCGGCGGGCTGGCGGCACCGGCCGGCCCACTGGCAATGCTGGTCACGGAGCCGGACCGCGTTGCGGATCGAGGCGGGGATGGTGTCGCTGTAGCCGATGTCCAACGGCAGGCTCGGACCGGTCAGCCGGGCGTCCAGTACCTTGCGGCGCAGGAAGCTGGCTAGGCCGCCGGGTCCGGAGAGAAGTTCGACGGCCTGGCCGATGATGGCCTGCTCCAGCGCCTGCCGGGACCGGTACCCGCCTAGAGCGGCGGGCACGTCCCGCAGGCTGTCATCCGCGCCAGCGTCGCCGCTGTTGCCGTTGCCGTTGCCGTTGCTGTTGCTGTTGCCGTTGCTGTTGCTGTTGCCGGACAGGCTGCCGGCCGTGCCGTGGCGAAGCTTGTCCAGCTGTACGCACAGCCGGACCAGGTCGTCGAACGCGTCCGGGTTCACGTCTCCCACTACGACCGGGGTGATGGACGCGTCACACGCGATGGCCTGGGCGTCCTTCCCGTCCAGCCACAGGCCCTGGTGGCCGCCGGCCTGGTCGGCGGCGGCCCGGTGACCGGCCCACCGGGCGCGCAACCGGGCGGTCCACTCCTCCAGCAGGGCCGAGCTGCCCTCGATCAGCATCAGGTCGGCCAGCGAGATATAGGCCCAGACCTTCAGCGGCTGCCCGGCCTGCTCCGGCACTAGCCCGGCGGCGACCAGCCGCTTCATGGCTTCTTGCAGGGCGTCGTGGTACCGCTGCTCATGCGAGCGGTCATCATCGGCGCTTAGTGGTGCCGACAGGGCGTCCAGCACCGTCTTGACGAACTCGGCGCATTCTGGGGTCAGGTCCCCGTTGATGACCCCCGCTCCGCCGAGCGTCGTGGCGAGATTGACCGACCGGTCATCGAGCAGCTGGTCCTTAGCGCGGTCCGCATCCTCGCCGGCGCCCTCGTCGTCGGTGTCGGGCTGGTCCTGCCGGGACCGCTCGTACATCTCCCCGGCCAGGCCGGCCAGGTCCGCCAGGTCCAGCCCCGCCGCCGCTGCCCCGAGCAGGATGTCATCGGCGGCCTGACGGCCGTCTTCTGGCAGCTTGTCGGTCCACCAGCAGATCTCGCGGGCGTAGGACTCCGAGATCGCCTCGGCGCCCAGCGCGGCGTGCACCGCCGGATGCCGGGCCGCCCGCTTCACCCAGGCGGTATGCCCCACGGAGGTGCCCTGCGTGATCTGGGTCCGGTACCGCAGCCACGAGCACGAGCTGTAATCCCCGTCCTCCGCGTACCCCTGCTTCGCGTTGAACGCTACTAGCACCGACGTTCGCGCCGCGACCGCCACCGAGTTCACCCGCTCGAGGTCCAGCAGGCACTTCGCCTGCTCCGCCACCGTCAGCTGCGTCGCATCCGCCGCGGCCACGAGCCGCAACCCGGCCCGGACCATCTCCATCGCCTCGGCCACGTCGGGTGGCGTCGGGGCAGTGCTCCCTTGGGTGGAGCTCACCTGGTTCACCTCCCCGGGTGGTCGCGGCTGACGGTGGTGGCTAGTGCATGCGCCCGGCTCTTCTCGGTCACGAAGACAAGATCATCGAGATAATGATCTTCTTTCCAACTCTTGTTCTACTTTATCACTCATCGATGTCATTTTCGATTGCGACGAGGATTGAAATTTGAGATGAGCGATTGGGACGAAGTGGCCAGTGTGATTTGAGGGGTTGCTGCTGCGCGAGGGGCCTTCGCGGCAGCTGGGTGCGGGGATGGCCGGGGTCGCGGTGTCCCGGGCAGACGACGGAGCCCGGCACCCCTCGAGGTACCGGGCTCCGTCGGCAGCGCGGCTGGCTAGGCCTTGGCCTGCATGCTGGAGCGGGCCTGGTTGCCCTGCTCGGCGGCCTTGGGGTCCTTCTCGCCCTGCTTGGCGCGGACGCCCTGCTCGATCTTGTCGCCGAGGTCCTTGTCGACGTTGTGCCAGTATTCGAAGGCGCGCACCAAGATGGGCTCGGACACGCCGTTGAGCAGGTGGCCGACGACGTTGTCGACCAGGCGCCCGCGGGCGGCGTCGTCGAGGACCTCACGGACCATGGTGCCGGCCTGCCCCCAGTCATCGTCCTCGGCCCGCTGGGTGTAGGCCGAGCGCACCATATCGCCGTCGGCGTACCAGCCGGCCACCGGGTTGTGCTCGGTGTCGGCCTTCGGGCCGCCCTTGGAGTTCGGCGCGTACACCGGGTCGGTGGCGTTCTTGACCCGCATGGCGCCATCCTTGCTGTAGGCGTGGGTCTCGACCACCGGGGAGTTGACCGGGATCTGCTTGTAGTTCACGCCGAGCCGCGCGCGGTGCGCGTCGGAGTAGGAGAACCCGCGGGCCAGCAGCATCTTGTCCGGGGACAGCGCGATCCCGGGGACCAGGTTGTTCGGCTCGAACGCGGCCTGCTCCATCTCGGTGTGGTAGTCGGTGACGTTGCGGTCCAGGGTCAGCCGGCCGACCTCGACGAGCGGGTAGTCGCTGTGCGGCCAGACCTTGGTCAGGTCGAACGGGTTGAACCGGTAGGTCTTGGCCTCCTCGAACGGCATGATCTGCATCTTCAGCGTCCAGCTCGGGAACTCCCCGGCCGCGATGTGGTCATACAGGTCGCGCTGGTGGTAGTCGGTGTCGGCCGAGGCCATCTGGTCGCCCTCGTCCTGGGTGAAGAACTCGACGCCCTGGTCGGTCTTGAAGTGGTACTTGACCCAGAATTTCTCGCCCGCGGCGTTGACCCACAGGTAGGTGTGGGAGCTGTACCCGTTCATGTGCCGCCAGGTGCGCGGGATGCCGCGGTCCCCCATCAGCCAGGTCACCTGGTGGGCCGACTCCGGGGACAGGGTCCAGAAGTCCCACTGCATGTCGTGGTCGCGCAGGTTGTTGTCGGCGCGGCGCTTCTGCGAGCGGATGAAGTGCTGGAACTTCATCGGGTCCTTGACGAAGAAGACCGGGGTGTTGTTCCCGACCATGTCGTAGTTGCCCTCGGAGGTATAGAACTTCAGGGAAAAGCCGCGCGGGTCGCGCCAGGTGTCGGGGCTGCCCCGCTCCCCCGCCACGGTGGAGAACCTGATCAGCGTGTCCGTCCGCGTGCCGGGCTGGAAGACGGCCGCCTTGGTGTAGGCGCTGACGTCGTTCGTCACCTCGAAATGGCCGAACGCGCCGCCGCCCTTGGCGTGCGGCTGACGCTCGGGGATCCGCTCGCGGTTGAAGTTGGCCATCTGCTCGATCAGGTAATGGTCCTGGAGCAGGATCGGGCCGTCCGGGCCGATGGTCAGCGAATGCTCGTCGCTCTCGACCGGCGCACCGGCGTCGGTGGTCGTGGCCTTGATGTCTGTCACGCTTACTCCTCCTCGTCGTCGTGCATCCCGGCGACGAGGCCGCCCGCGCCACGGTTCGAGGGCGGGGGCCAGCCCGCGAAGGGCAGGCAGCCCGGGTTGTCACCAGGGTGGTAGTAGGCCGGCTGCCCGGCAAAGGTGCCGGTAAACATGCCGTAGCCGTAACCGGTGGTGATCAAGGTCTCGTCGTCGTCGATCGGAGCGTGCGGTGTGAGCGGAGGTGACATCTGCTGTTCACCTGAGGGCTGGCGGCAAGCAGCTGATCTCCACGGCGGGCAACGCCGGGAACGGCAGCAACTCGCAGCCCGATGGCGTGATCCTGGGCGCGGGCGCGCAGCTGATCACGCCGGGCGCGGCCCCGGGCACGCCCACCCCGGTCGGCAGCTTCAACCTCACCGAACTGGACGACAAGGCCGACAAGATCGGCAAGGACGACAACTTCCGCGGCCTGACGATCTTCAACAACGTGCTCTACTACACCAAGGGCAGCGGCAGCAACGGCGTCAGCACGGTGTACTTCCTGGACACGACGGGCAAGGCGTGCCCGAACGGAGTCGGCCTGCCGGCCGCCGGAGCACCGCTGCCGGCCTCGCCGCTGAGCTACAACCCGGCCACGCCGCAGGCTATCGGGCTGCCCAGCAACATGTGCGTGCTGAAGGGCTTCAACACCACGCTGGCCAAGACGACGACGAACGCGTTCCCGTTCGGCCTGTGGTTCGCGAACGCGGACACGCTGTACGTGGCCGACGAGGGCAACGACACCACGACGTTCTCCGGTGGCCAGTACACCGCGGCGGCCGCGCAGACCACGGCCGGGCTGCAGAAGTGGGTCTTCGACGGGACCGGGTGGAAGCTGGCCTACACGCTGCAGGCGGGCCTGAACCTCGGCTAGCCGTTCACCGTGCGCGGCTACCCCACCGGGGACAACGCGGCCACCGGCCTGCCGTGGGCGCCGGCCACCGACGGGCTGCGTAACATCACCGGCCACCTCAACCCGAACGGCACGGCCACGATCTGGGCCGTCACCTCCACCGTGAGCGGCGGCGGCGACCAGGGCGCGGACCCGAACAAGCTGGTCGAGGTCACCGACCCGCTAGCCGCGACCGCCCCGGCGGCCGGGGAGAGTTTCCGGACGGTGCAGGCGGCCAGGTTCACCGAGGTGATCCGTGGTGTCTCGTTCATCCCGGGCACGCGCTAGCCGAGATTGTCAGCGGCGCGTGGCACGATGAGCGGCATGGCACTCGATGACAGTCAAGGGAAGCTGAGCCGCCAGGACGCCTCGGACGCGGTGACCGGCCTGGGGTGGCGGTTCGTGCTGGGCGAGTTGAGGACCGAGGTGCGGACCGGGTCGCTGCCGCTCGCGGCGGACGTGGCGGCCCGGGCCGCAGCCGTGCCCGAGGCTCAGGGGCACCTGCGGATGGACGTGCGCGAGGACCGGGTCCTGCTGTCCCTGCAGACGGCCGAGGTCGGCCGGGTGACCGGGCGCGATGTGGAACTGGCCCGCCGGATCTCCGTGGTGACGGAGGAGTTCCGGCTGACCACGACGGCTGGGGATGACGCCCGGACGGTCCAGGTGCTCGAGATCGGCATCGACGCGACGGACATCGCCTCGATCAGGCCGTTCTGGAAGGCGGTGCTCGGCTATGTCGACGAGCCGGGGCGATCGGGGCCGGAGGATGCCCTGGTGGACCCGTTCGGGCAGGGACCCGCGATCTGGTTCCAGCAGATGGACGCGCCCCGGCCGCAGCGCAACCGGCTCCACTTCGACGTCTCCGTGCCGCACGACGAGGCGCACCAGCGCATCGAGGCCACGATCGCCGCGGGCGGCAAGCTCCTCAGCGACGCCGAGGCGCCGGCCTTCTGGGTGCTGGCCGACCCCGAGGGCAACGAGGCCTGCATCACGACCTGGCAGGGCCGCGACTAGGTTTCCTTGGTGAGCTCGGTCCAGAGGTCGCGGTAGGCGCGGGCGGCTACGCTGCGGGGCGCGAAGGCGGTGACGGGGGCACGTTCTACGGACATGCGTTCGATGAGCGAGAGTGAGGGGATGGGCGTGGTGGCGACGTCGACACGTTCGGCCTGAAGGTCTTTGATGATCTCCTGGTGCAGTTTCTTGCGGCGGTCGACCATGGAAAAGAACGCGCGCACCTGGGGACGGTGGCCGCGGAAGCCAGCCACGAACTCGGTGAGCTGGTCCAGGGTGCGCACCGATAGCGTGGTCGGGATCAGCGGGACGACCAGCACGTCGGCGGCGTGCATGACGTTCTCCGAGACCAGCGAGATGCTCGGCGGGCAGTCGAGGAACACGTGGTCGTACGCGGCGGCCAGCGGGCGGAGCAGCCGGGCGATCTGGCGGGTGGACTTTTTGTCGTTTTTGTCGGCACCGCCGAGGATCAGGTCCATGTTGCGGTAGGTGAAGTCGGCGGGGATCAGGTCCAGGTCGTCGAAGTCGGTGCCCTTGATCGCGCCGTCCAGGGCCTTGGTGCCGCGGATGAGGGCCTTCCCGCCGCCCTTGACCCGCGGCTTGATCCGGAACAGGAAGCTGGCCGCGCCCTGCGGGTCCAGGTCCCAGAGCAGGGTGCGGTGGCCGTCGGCGGCGGAGAGGTAGGCCAGGTTGACGGCGGCGGTCGTCTTGCCGACGCCGCCCTTGATGTTGTAGGTGGCGAAGACCTTCACGGGCGTCCCTCGAGCAGCGCGCGGACCCGCTCCTGGCCCGCCGGGCCCGCGAACCGGGCGAACCGGGCGGTGAACTCCTCCCGGGCCTCGACCTGGCTGCGCGCCAGCTTCGCGGCGATTTCACCCATGGCCAGCAGCGTAACGGCCGGGGCCGAGCGTTCGGCCAGCATCGCGTCGGCCAGCGTGTGTATCTCCTCGCGCTGGACCTCGCTGTCCTGGAACTCGCCGAGGCAGTCCTGCAGCTGCTTGAGGTCGCCGACGACCTTGCGGTAGGCGACCGGGTCGTGCACGGGTGCGAAGAACTCCAGCAGGTAGCGCAGTTCCTTGGCCCGCTTGCGCAGGTCGTGCAGGGATTCCGGCGGCGACTGGGGGGTGATCGCGCCGCCTTGCGCGGCGATGCGGCGGAACGAGCGGCCGGTGGTGGACAGGGCCAGCGCCGCCGCCGTCGGCCGGCGGCGGCGGGGGCCGCCGCTGTCCCGGATCTCCAGCAGGGCCTTGCGCCAGTCGTCGGCGATGGCACGGAACCGGGGCCCGCGCAGGGCCGCGGCCAGCCGCCGGAACTCGCGGGCGCGGCGCCGGGCCAGGAAGGCCCGAAGCGGCTCCAGGTCGGCCGGGGACGCGGCCTCCAGCTGCCGGGCCATCGCGTCGAAGCCGAGCAGGTGCACGTCCAGGTCCCGGACCGGCGTGGTCACGTCGCCCAGCCACTTGAACTCGGCCTTGTAGTGCTCCGCGAGCTGTTCTTCCAGGACCGCGCCGAGCAGCTTGACGGCCGAACGGGTGCGGCGGACCGCGACCCGCAGATCGTGCAGGAACTCGGTGTCGATGTCGCGGAGCACGCCGTCGACGTTGGACTCCATGGTGTCGAGCAGCCGCAGCAGCAGCCGGGCGACCGCGACCGACGCGGGCATCTCGGCGGTGATCTCCGCCGCCACGCTGCTGCTGTAGTCGGCGGGGCGGCGCCCGAGCGCGGTCAGCGCCGCGATGAAGGTGCCCTGGCTGGCGGGCGAGACGCCGGGCACCCCGGCCAGCAGCGCCGAGGCCCGGCGGGCCTGACCCGGATAGCCGCGGACCTCGGCCACGGCGAGCCGCGGCGCGAGCTCGGCCGTGGTCGCGGTCCGGCTGGCCGCAGCCTGGCTGGCCGCGGCCTGGCTGGCGGCGGTCACCGTGACGTGGTCCGTGATCAGCCGGGCCACGGTCTTGCCGTCGGCGTTGCGCAGCCTGCTCACGCGGGCCGGGCTGACCGCCTTGACGATCGGCAGCAGGGCCCGCGGCCTGATCAGCACGAGAATCCGGTCCCGCACCGGCCCTTCCGGCAGGTCCAGCGGCGGGCGGCGGGGCCAGCTGGTCACCGCCTGTTCGGCCTGCGGTGTTCCGTCGGCCTGGCTCAGCAGCAGGCGGCCGCCCCGCCGGACCTGCTCGAACTGGAGTATCAGGCCAGCCCGGTACAGCCGCCAGTCGAAGGTATCGAGCCAGGTGTACCGGCGCGGGCCGCTACCCGGCGCGTCCGGCTCGGCGGTCACCGTAAACGATTGCGCCAGCGCGGCCAGCACGGCCGAGAGAAGGTTGTCCTCGTCTCCAGGAGGAGCCTCGAGGAGGAATCCTCGCTGGCCAGGCGCTGTCACGTCGGACTCCCATCTAGGCAATGCCGCCGCCCGCCCCCCGAAACATCTGTATACATTCCCCCGATCGCCTGATCGTAAATCCCGCGAGCGCAATTGCCTAGCGTACGGGCCAGGTGAGTCCGGTCGCGGCGCGGATATCTTCCGGGCGCGGCATGCCCGCCTGGGCGCCGGGCCGGGTGGCGGCGGTGGCGGCCGCGGCCGCGGCGGCGCGGACCGCCTCGGCCGCCGGCACGCCCGCGGCCAGCGCCACGGCGAGCGCGCCCACGAACGTGTCGCCCGCGCCGACGGTGTCGACCGCCTCGACCCGGAACGCCCGCACGGTCTCGGCCGGGCCCGGGCCGTCGGCCAGGGCGACGCCGTGCGCGCCCGCGGTGACCACGGCGTGCCGCACGCCGGCGTCGACCAGAGCCTCGGCGGCCCGGCCGGCCTCGGTCAGGCCACTGACCGGCCGGCCGAGGACGGCGGCGGCTTCGGTCTCGTTCACCACCAGCCAGTCCGGGCGGGCGCCGGCTACGACCGCGGTCGCGTCTTCCGGGGCCGGCGCCAGGTTGAGGATGCTGAAGCGGTGGCGGGCCAGCGCCGCGACGAGCACCGTGACCGGGATCTCGGCGCAGGCGACCAGGAGGTTGTCCGGTTCGGCGAGGGCCGCGCGGACTTCCGCGTGGCCCACCTCGTGGTTGGCGCCGGGCGCGACCGTGATGATGTTCTCCCCGGTCTGGTCCACCGAGATCATGGCCAGGCCGGTCGGGACGGTGCCGGTGACGCGGACGCCGGCGGTGTCCACCCTTTCCTCGCGCAGCGCGACCAGCAGCTGGCGGCCGAATTCGTCGTCGCCGACGCAGCCCGCCATGCGCACGGCCGCGCCGAGCCTGGCCGCCGCTACCGCCTGGTTGGCGCCCTTGCCGCCGGGCGTGAACCGCGCGGCCGAGCCGAGCACGGTGGCACCCGGTTCCGGCAGCCGCGGCACGGTGACGGAGATATCCATGTTCAGGCTGCCCAGGACGGTGACCCGCGGCCGGTTTCGCATTCCCGCACCGTAGCGCAGCGGAACTAACCGGCGGATTTGGCGCGCGGATTGGCTCGGGGAATTGGCTCGGGGAATTGGCTCTGCCGCCGGGGACGGACCGCCTCCTAGACTCGGCGTGTGCCTTATCAATTCCGTCAGGTGGACGTCTTCACCGAGACCCCGTACCTCGGCAACCCGGTCGCGGTGGTGCTCGCCGCCGACGGGCTGACCGACGAGCAGATGCAGCAGTTCGCGAGCTGGACCAACCTGTCGGAGACGACGTTCGTCCTGCCGCCGCGGGCGAGCGGGGCCGACTACCTGGTCCGGATCTTCACGGCGTCCAGGGAGCTCCCGTTCGCGGGCCATCCCACGCTGGGCACCTGCCACGCCTGGCTGGAGGCCGGCGGGCAGCCGGCCGACCCCGGCGCCGTCGTCCAGGAGTGCGCGGCCGGGCTGGTCACGGTCCGGCGGACCGACCACGGCCTAGCGTTCGCGGCGCCGCCGCTGGTGCGCAGCGGGCCGGTGGAGGACGCGGTGGCGGAGCAGGTGGCGCGGGACCTGAATATCTCGCGCTCGGATATCGCCGACATCGCCTGGGCGGACAACGGGCCCGGCTGGATCGCCGTGCTGCTGGCCAGCGCCGAGGCCGTGCTCGCGGTCCGGCCGCGGGCGGGGAGCCTGAACATCGGCGTGGCCGGTCCCTATCCAGAGGGGTCGCCGCAGGCGCTCGAGGTGCGGGCGTTCAGCCCGATGGTGACGTCGATAGAGGATCCCGTAACGGGCAGCCTCAACGCCTCGCTCGGGCAGTGGCTGCTGGCCGCCGGCCAGGTCACCGCCCCGTACATAGCCAGCCAGGGCACCGCGCTGGGGCGCCGCGGCCGGGTGCACGTCTCGCAGGACGCCGACGGCCAGGTGTGGGTCGGCGGCGGGACGGTTACCTGCATTTCCGGCACCGTAACCCTGTCGGGCTAGCCTTCTTTCACCAGCCGCAGCGCCAGCCTGCGCTGGCCGCCGTTCTGCTGGACCAGAGCGAACCACAGCGGCAGCAGCCCGTCGACGGTCGGCGTGGCGGTGGCGTCACCGACGTAGGCCGGCTCGAGTCCGACGGCGGCGATGAGTTCCTCGGTCGCCGCCCGGGCCTCGGGGTCCGCGGCGAAGAACAGGTTCGCGCCGGGCAGCGGGTCGGCGAAGTTCTCCCAGCCCAGTGAGTTGAAGGCGCGAACGTACCTGGCCTGCGGCGCGGCTTCGGTGATCAAGGCCCGGCTGTCGAACTCGGGCGCGCCGATGCGGTTCACCGCATCGATCACGGTCTTGCCCGCCAGTGCCGTGGCATTCTCGCTGACGATGCCGGCCACGACCTTACCGGGCACGGCCAGCAGCACCACGTCGGCGTCGGCGATCGCATCGCCTATCCCGAGCACCGGCGCGCCACCCGGCCCTTCGCCGGTCGCCTCCCGGGCACCGTAGGCCACGTCGTGGCCGGCCGCGCGCCATTTGCTCCCGAGTGAGCCACCGATGTTTCCCTTGCCGATCACAGCTATCTTCATGCCGGCCTGCAACCGCTGTGACCTCGGTCTCATTCCCGGCGCTTGCCGCGGCGCACGGCGGCGGCCGGGATGGGCATCAGCGGCAGCCGGGACGGGGGCTTGACCTGCTCGAGCCGCAGGTAGGTCACCAGCCGCTGGCCGCCGCGGGTGGCCAGGCTGGCCAGCACGGTCTGCAGCTCGGAGACGTCGCGGGCGACTACGGAGAGCAGGTAGTCGGTCTCGCCGGCCACGTTGTCGGCCGCGATGATCTGCGGCAGCGAGCGGATCAGGTCGTCGAACACGCGGCTGGACCGCGGATCGTGCCGGGCCAGCGTGGCCGTGACGTACACCTGCAGCGGGAAACCCGCCGCGGCCGGGTCGAGGTCGGCACGGATCACCCGGATGACGCCGGTTTCCTTCAGCCGCCGGACGCGGTGCAGCGTCGCGGCCGGTGACAGCCCGGTCATCCGGGCCAGTTCGACGTTGGTGCGGTCCGCGTCTTCCTGCAGCGCGGTTAGCAACTGGATGTCAATATCATCAAGTGGAACGGCCATACTGCAAAACATTATCTCGTAGACGACAGCGAGCGGCGAATACTGTGTGGCTCTCGCCGAATATTGAGTCATGAGCATCAACCGTCGTCACGCCGTCGCAGCCCTGGCCGCGGCCGGGCTGCTGTGGGGCACCACCGTGCCCCTGTCCAAGCTGGCCCTGGAGTGGCTGCCGCCGGGCTGGCTCACCGTGGTCAGGTTCGGCCTGGCCGCCGCGATCCTGCTGGCCGTGGCTCGTGGTCGTGGGCTCCGGGGCGCGTTCAGGCCGGCGGTGCTGGCGGCGGGCGCGCTCGGGTACGGGGGGTCGGTCATGGTGCAGAACGCCGGCATCGCCCGGACCAGCGTCACCCACGCGGCCCTGCTCATCGGGGCGGTGCCGGTGCTAGTGGCGATCATCGCCGCGGCGTGGTACCGGGCCGTGGCGGCGCCGGTGGCGTGGTTCGGCTTCGTGGTGTCGCTCGGCGGCGTCGGCCTGGTCACCGTGGGCGGCGGAGGCGGTGGCGCGACCCTGGCCGGCGACGGCCTGGTGCTGGTATCGCTGCTGCTGTCGGCCACGGTCACGGTGGCCCAGGGCCGCCTGCTGGCCGGCCGCGACCCGATCGCGGTCACCGCCGTTCAGTTCCTGGGGGCCACGCTGGGCGCGCTGCCGGTAGCCGTCATCACCGAGGGCGTGCCCGCCATGCCGCACGGGGCGGGGCCGGTGCTGGTGGTAGCCGCGCTGGCCCTGGCGGGGACGCTGGCGCCGTTCACCCTGTTCGCGTTCGGCCAGAGCCGGGTATCGGCTGAGGTCGCCGGGGCGTTCCTCAACCTCGAGCCGCTGGTCGGCGCCATCGCGGGCGCGGTGGCGTTCGGCGACCCGGTCGGGCTGGCGCAGGTCGCGGGCGGCCTGGCCATCCTGGCGGGGATCGGGCTGAGCAGCCTGCCGCTGATGGCGGACCGCCGCGTGTCCCGCCGCGCGGCCGCGGTTACGGCGGCGCAGGCGGGAACGCCGGCCGCCCCGGTCACGTCCGCCTCCGCCCCGGGGAAGCTCGCTGCGCACCGGGTGAATGGAACATGGGTGCGGCTCCTTTCGTGTGAGCGGCCTGGCGGCCGCTGCGAGCCGGGCCGCCCGGTATTCCCCCCAGCCCCGTCAGCCCGGCCCGGCCCCCCAGCCACGTCAGCCCGGCCCGGCCCCCCGGCCACGTCAGCCCGGCTCGGCCCGGCAGCCCCCGGATCTCCCGCCCGCCACCCGGCGCCGGGCCCCGGGCAGCCACGTCAATGTGACTCTGCGGTGGTCAGGACCACGTTGATGTGGCATTGCGGTGGTTGCCGGGGCGCCCCTGGGCGCCCCTGGGCGGCCCCGGCCGGTACCGCACGTCCCGCACGCCCCGCACGTCCCGCACGGATCAGGCGCCCCGGGACCGGGGGCGGGTTACTTCAGGTGGGGGGCGAGGAGGGTCAGGTCCGCGGGTGACAGGCGGTCGCGGGCGGTCTTGGCCTGGTGCCAGTAGGGATAGAGCAGCGGCGGGGCGCTGACGGTGTCCAGCTGGGCGCGCTCGTCGTCGCTGAGGGTCAGGGACGCGGCGGCCAGGTTGTCGGCCAGCTGCTCCTCGGTGCGGGCGCCGATGACCAGCGAGGTGACGGCGGGCTTGGCCAGGGTGTAGGCCAGGGCCACCTGGGCGGCCGAGACGCCGCGCTGCCCGGCGATCTTGACCAGGACCTCGATGATGTCGTACAAGCCCTCCTGGTCGTAGACGGGCGGCTCGCCCCAGTCGGTGAGCTGGCGCGATCCCGCCGGCGGCTGCTGCCCCCGGCGGTACTTGCCGGAGAGCAGGCCGCCGGCCAGCGGGCTCCACACCAAGATGCCGAGGCCCTGGTCGACCGCGAGCGGGACCAGTTCGTACTCGGCCTCGCGGCCCTGCAGGGAGTAGTAGATCTGCTGGCTGACGAACTTGGGCAGGCCCAGCCGCTCGGCCGTGCCCAGGGCCTTCATCAGCTGCCAGGAGGCGTAGTTGGACGCGCCCACGTAGCGGACCTTGCCGGACCGGACCAGCAGGTCCAGAGCCTCCAGGGTCTCCTCGAGCGGGGTCTGGCCGTCCCACTCGTGCACCTGGTACAGGTCGATGTAGTCGGTGCCGAGACGCCGCAGGCTCGCCTCGCAGCCGGTGATGATGTGGTGCCGGGAAAGGCCGGCGTCGTTCGGCCCGCGGCCCATGGTCATCCGGACTTTGGTGGCCAGCAGCACCTGGTCCCGGCGGCCGGTGAGGACCTCGCCCACGATCTCCTCGGACAGGCCGCCGGAGTAGACGTTGGCCGTGTCGACGAGGTTGACTCCGGCGTCCAGGCACATGTCCACCTGGCGGCGGGCCTGTTCCACGTCGGTCGAACCGACCTGGGCGAACCCGCCGCGGCCGCCGAACGTCATCGTGCCCATCGTGAGCACGGACACCCGCAGGCCCGACTTTCCTAGTGCGCGATATTCCATACATCCGACCTTATCGAGGGGTGATGGGGCGGATGCCGGCGGCGTGGCGGCGGGCTAGGTCGCGGTAGATCTGCGGGTTGGTGTCCACCCACTCCTTGGCCCGGCCCGTGACCTCTCCGGCGACCTTGGCCGGGACGCCCACGGCGATCATGCCGTCGGGCACGACCATCCCGGGCGGCACCGTGGCGCCGGCCGCGATCAGGGCGCGGCTCCCGACGGCCGCGCCGTCCAGGACGGTGGCGCCGTTGCCGATCAGGGCCTCGGCGCCGATGGTGCAGCCGTGCACCACGCACAGGTGGCCGATGGTCGCGCCCTCCCCCACCTCGGTCACCGGGTCGTCTCCGCCGTGCAGCACCGAACCGTCCTGGATGTTGGCGCCGCGCCGGATGATGATCGGGCCGAAGTCGGCCCGCAGCACCGCCCCGTACCAGACGGAGGCCTCGGCCTCGACCCGGACGTCCCCGACCAGGGTCGCGGTAGGGGCGATCCACGCCTGCGGGCTGACCTGCGGCGGGTGGCCTTCAAAGGCGAAAAGTGGCATCCGCCCATCATGCACCGGACCACCCGGCCAGCTGCGCGGAGGCTCGCGGTCCGCCGAAATGAAAGGTTTCAACTCCGTCGGCGCGGGGAGCGGGAAGGGACGCGAACGCGGGCTGCGAGAGGAGAAGCTGCGGCACGCGGGCAGCGGGAAAGCCTGGCTGATGAAGGAAGTCCGATCATGGAGCACGCGGCGCAGACTGGGGGGCAGACTGGGGGGCCGGGCGGGGGAACGCGGGGCAGCGGGGAGCACTGGAAGAACACGATCCTGGCCGGCCTGGCCAATTACATCGACGCCGGGTCGATCGTGGCCGGGGCGGCCGGGCTGACCCTGTGGACGACGATGTTCGGACTCAGCTCGTCGTTCGTCGGGCTGATCGGGGCGGTGAGCTCCAACGCCATCTCGGCCGGGGTGGGCGCGCTGATCGGCGGCAGGCTCTGCGACAAGCTGGGCCGCAAGCGGATCTACCAGTGGGACATGCTGGTCTACGCGTTCGGCTTGCTCTTCATCATCTTCGCGGCGTCGTCGTGGATGCTGCTGGCGGGTTACGTGCTGGCGGGCCTCGCGGTCGGCGCCGACGTACCGGCGTCCTGGACCCTGATCGCGGAACTGGCGCCCGACGGCGCGCGCGGCAAGCACAGCGGCGTCGCCCAGGTCCTGTGGTACTGCGGCCCGGTGATCGTTCTGCTGCTCAGCCTGGCCATGTCGTCGCTGGGCGTGCTCGGCATCCGCATCGTGTTCGCCCACCTGTTCGTCCTGGCGCTGGGCCTGTGGTTCGCCCGCCGCAGCATGCGGGAGTCCGAGGTCTGGACCGCGGCCGAACGGACGGTGCGCCAGCGCGCCGCCCGGGCGACCGGGCGGCCCGCCGGCCAGGAGCCGGACGATGTGCCGGTTACCTCATTCGGGCACGTGCGCGAGCTGTTCAGCCGCCGCAACGTCTGGGCCATGCTGTTCCTGGTCGGGATGTACGGCATCTGGAACCTGTGGGCCGGGACGAACGGGTTCTTCCTGCCCTTCATCTTGCGTACGGTCGGCTCGGAGAGCCAGGCCATGAGCGTGACGATCCAGTGCGTGAGCTTCCTCGCCGGGATCGCCGGCATCTACTTCGTCTTCATGCGGCTGGTCGACCGGGTGGACCAGAAAGTGCTGTTCGGGGCGGGTGCACTGCTCCAGGTGATCGGGATGCTCCTGCTCTCGCTGTTCCGCCTGACCGAACCCGTCGCCCTCGGCTACGTCCTGCTGTCCGGCATCGGCGGGGGCTTCGGGCAGCAGTCGTTCTTCCAGCTGTGGAGCGGGGAGCTGTTCCCGACGCTGCTGCGCAGCACCGCCCAGGGCGTGATGTTCGCGGTCGTCCGGATCGCGCTCGGCTTCTGGAGCCTGTACGTCCCGACGCTCACCAAGGCGGGATTCTCCACGCTGGCTTGGATCCTCACCGGGTTCGTCGCCGTCAGCGGGGTGATCGGCTTCGTGTTCGCGCCGCGTAACGAGGGCAAGACGCTCGACCAGATCCAGCGGGAACGGCAGCCTCAGGTGGTTGCTTAAGCGCCGAGGGCGCGGTCGTCGATGGTCAGGGTGACGCCGGGCGGGGCCTCGAGGGCGAGCACGGTCAGCCGGGCCGCGTCATCGAGGTGGACGCGCGGCCGGGCGGGCGGCGCCGACTCGTAGTAGGTACCGGGACCCCAGAGCTGGCCGTAGCGGATCACGACTCCGCCCGCCTCCAGCACCGTGCGCTCGTGGGCGGCGGTAACCGCCCAGCGGGCCTCGTCGGACTGCTCCCAGGCGATGCTCTGGGCGATGAGCTGCTCGGCCCCGGCGGCCACCGCCGCGGCCAGGAGGTTGCGGGTCCCCTCGCTGCGGATGCGGTCGTTACGGGCGCCGAAGCTGGCCATATCCGTCACGCTGTCCGGCAGGTCGGTCAGCTGGTGAAAAACGCTGTCCGGCCCGTAGGCGGCGACCGCCTCCGCGAGCGCCTCGGCGTCGAAGACGTCGCAGATCACGGGCTCCGCCCCGAGGTCGCGCAGCCGCCCGGCCTTGTCCGGGGATCGGGTCATGCCCGCCACCTCGTGCCCGGCCGCGACCAGCAGGGGAACCAAGCGGACGCCGATCAGGCCGCTCGCGCCGGCTACGAAGATACGCATGGCTCAGCAGCCTAGGACATGACCGGGCGGCGCAGGCTCAGGCCTGCGGCTGGGAGAGGTTGACCAGCCAGGAGGTGCCGAACTGGTCGACGCACATGCCGAACTCGTCGCCCCAGACCTGCTTGGCCAGCGGCATCGTGACGGTGCCGCCGACGGCGAGCTTCTCGAAATACTCGCGCAGGACGGTGTCGTCACCGGACAGGCTGACGGAGAATCCGGCCGCGGGCTGGTACTCCATGTGACCGGGCACGTCGGCGGCCATGATCGTGTAGCCGGCGCTGGTCTCCAGCTGCCCGTGCATGATCTTGCCGGCGTCGGGCGTGTCCGCCATGCCCAGGTCGCCGAACGTGCTCAAGGTGAGCTCGCCGCCGAACACATTCTGGTAGAACTCCAGCACCTGGCGGGTGTTGCCGTTGAAGTTGAGGTAAGGATTGAGTCGAGATGCCATCGCAATTCCCCCTTGCGAGCCGGAAGGTATCCACCGTCGCGGCTGACGCTACCAGCCGGGCCCGGCAAAAACCGGGTGACCGCCGACGGCGGGCGGCGGTACTGTCCCGGGTGATGGACGATCAAGACGGTTACTTCGGGGAAGACGTCGCGGCCAGCTACGACGACGGGTTCGAGGGGCAGTTCGACCCGGCGGTCATCGACGTCACCGCGGGCACGCTGGCCGAGCTGGCCGGGGGCGGGCGAGCACTCGAGTTCGCCGTCGGGACCGGGCGGGTCGCCCTGCCGCTGGCCGCCCGCGGCGTCGAGGTGCACGGCATCGACCTGTCCCGGGCCATGGTGGCCCGGCTGGCGGCCAAGCCGGGCGGCGCGGCGATTCCCGTCACCATCGGCGACTTCACCAGCACCCGGGTGGACGGCACGTTCTCCCTGGTGTACCTGGTGTTCAACACGATCATGAACGTGACCACGCAGGACGCGCAGGTGGCCTGCTTCCGCAACGCGGCGGCCCACCTGGAGCCGGGGGGCTGCTTCGTCGTCGAGGTCGGCGTGCCGGACCTGCGCAGGCTGCCGCCCGGGCAGACCGACGTGCCGTTCGAGGCCGGCGCCGCGAGCTGGGCGTTCGACCGCTACGACACGGCCACCCAGGCGATGAGCTCGAACTACGTCACGGTCGAGAACGGCCGCGGCCGGTTCCGCTCGATCCCGTTCCGGTACGTGTGGCCGGCCGAGCTGGACCTGATGGCGCAGCTGGCCGGGATGCGGCGGTACGACCGCTGGGCGGGCTGGGCGCGCGAGCCGTTCACCAGCGAGAGCGGCCAGCACGTCTCGGTCTGGGCCAGGCCCAGGGACTGAAGACTCAGCGGGTGCGGTCCCAGTTCGGCTTGCGCTTTTCCAGGAAGGCCCGCATCCCTTCCTGCGCGTCGGGGAGCTGGCTGGTCGCCGCCATCACCTCGATCGCGTAGGCGTAGGCCTTGGGCTGGTCGAGATCGATCTGCGCGTACAGCGCCTGCTTGCCGATGCCCTTGCTGGCGGCGGAACCGCGGGTAACCCGCTCCAGCAGGTCGTGCACGGCGGTGTCGAGCTGGGCGGCGGGGACCACCCGGTTGACCAGGCCCCAGTCCAGCGCGGTGGCCGCATCGATGACATCGCCGGACATGGCCAGCTCGGCGGCTCGCTTACGGCCCACGTTCCTGGCCACCGCCACCATCGGCGTGTGGCAGAACCAGCCCCCTTTGCCGCCGGGCGTGGCGAAGCCGGCCTCCTCGCTGGCCACGGCCAGGTCGGCGGTGGCCACCAGCTGGCAGCCCGCCGCGGTGGCCAGCCCGTGCACCCGCGCCACCACGGGCTGGGGCACCTGCTGGATCAGCGTCATCAGGTCGGTGCAGGTGGCCAGCAGCGCCCGCATCGAGGGCAGGTCCGCGCCGGCCATGTCGGCGAAGTCGTGCCCGGCGCTGAACACCGGGCCGTTTGCGGCCAGTACGATGCCGAGCGCGTCGCTGTTCCCGACCTCGCCGAACGCCGCGATCAGCTCGCGCATGTGCTCGAGCGACAGGGCGTTGCGGCGCTGCGGCCGGTTCATGGTGATCGTGGCGAAGCCGCCGGAGCGCTCCACACCGATGTGCTCGTAACCCATGACACTAAGGTAAGACGAAAGGACCGTCAGGAGGAGAGCGCGATGTCGCGTACGCCGCAGGAAGTGTTCCAGCACCACGCCGAGGCCCTGGGGGCCGGCGACCTGGACGCGATCGTCGAGGACTACGCCGACGACGCCGTGTTCATCACCCCGGCCGGGGTCAAGCGGGGCCTGTCCGGTGTCCGCGAGGGGTTCACCCAGCTGCTGTCGGACGTGCCGAACGCGGCCTGGGACCTGCCCACCCTGATCTTCGAGGGCGACGTGCTCTTCCTGGAGTGGACCGCGACGGCCGCCAAGACCAAGGTCGAAGACGGGATCGACACGTTCATCTTCCGGGACGGCCAGATCGTGCTCCAGACCGTTCGGTACACCGTGCAGCACACGGAGTGAGAGCGAGGCGGGAACGCCACCCCGTTTGGTAATCGGGGTTTCAGGCGGCGGTACGGACCGGGACGAGCCGCGCGGCCCGCCAGGCTACGGCGGTGGCGGCCAGCGCGGCGATAGCCGCGGCGAGCATCGCGGCCCGGTCGCCGGAGACGCCGCCGCCGTGGCTGACGCCCTCGGCCACGGCCGGGAGCAGGGCCGCGCCGACCGCGGCGCCGACCTGACGGCTGGTGTTGATCATGCCGCCGACCAGGCCCTGGTCGGCGTCCGCCATGCCGCGGCTGGCCAGCACGGTCGAGCCGAGCGCGGTGCCCGCGGTGCCGAAGCCGATCAGCATGACCACGAACAGCACCGGGCTCCAGCCGGCCGCGGGCAACCGGGTCAGCACACCGAAGCCGGTCGTGGTCGCCGCGGCGGTGAGCACCAGCAGCCGCTTGACGCCCATCCGGCCCGCCAGCCGCGGGCCGGTCACGCCCATGATGAAGCCGACCACGCCCTGCGGGGCGATGACCAGGCCGGTGAACAGGGGCGACTCGTGCAGCACCTGCTGCAGGTAGAGCGAGAGCACGAGCATCTCGCCGCCGTTCCACAGGCCGAGCAGGAACGCCAGCGTGGTCCCGTCGCGCAGCCCCCGGCGGTGCAGCAGGCCGGGCCGGATGAGCGGCTCGGGGTGCCGCGTCTCGGCCTTGACGAAGCCGGCCGCGGCCGCGGCGGCCACCACGACGGCCGCGATGACCAGCGGCGACGCCCAGCCGAGGACCACGCCCTGGGAGACGGCGAAGACCACGAGGGTGACGGCCACGGTGATCAGCAGCGCGCCGCGGACGTCGAGCCGGTGCTTGATGACGTCGGCGTGGGCCTTGGCGGCACCGAGGACGGACGGGGACAGGGCGGCCGCGAGCAGGCCGACCGGGACGTTGACCAGGAACACCGCGCGCCAGCTGGTGAACTGCACCAGCACCCCGCCGAGGACCTGGCCGGCCACGAAGCCCACCGAGGAAACCGCGCCGTACAGGCCGATGGCGCGAGTACGCTCGGGTCCTTCGGGGAAGCCGGTGGTGATGAGCGACAGCGCGGCGGGGGCGACGACGGCGGCCCCCGCGCCCTGCACGACCCGGGCCGCGATCAGCAGGACGGGGTCCTGGGCCAGCCCGCCGGCCAGGCTGGCCAGCGAGAACGCGATCAGGCCGGCGACGAACATGCGCCGCCGACCGAACAGGTCAGCCGCCCGTCCGCCGAGAATGAGCAATCCGCCGAACGAGATGGCGTACCCCGTCACGATCCACTGCACCGCGTCGGCGGGCATATGCAGTTCCCGCTCGATCGAGGGCAGCGCGACGTTCACGATGGAGAAATCGAGGACGACCATGAACGCGGCGACGAGGATCAGGGCCAGCTGGAGCGGCTGGCGGCGGGGCGGGGTCGTAGATGCTTTTGGTGCTTTTGGTGCTGGGGACGAGATGACGGGGGCGGACACGGGGCGGCCGAGGGCAGGCATGACACCAATCAAATACGTTACGGATCGTTTCGAATCTCTCTATGGTAGAACCTGGCCATGAGCGGTGAAATTCCGGGGGGCGCGCCGCGCGGGCGGCCGCGGAGCGCGGAGGCTGATCGCGCGATCTTGACCGCGACCGTGGACCTGCTGGCCGAGCGCGGGCTGGCCGCGATGTCGATCGAGGAGGTGGCGGCGCGGGCCGGGGTCGGGAAGACGACGATCTACCGGCGCTGGCCGTCAAAGGGGCTGCTCGCGCTGGACGCGTTCGTCACCTCGTTCCGCGAGGAGCAGCCGCAGCCCGATACGGGGACGCTGCGCGGCGACCTGCTGGGGGCGCTGCACGTCTGGGTGCGGGCGGTCACCCAGACGGCGATGGGCCCCATGCTGACCGGGCTCATCGCCGAGGCGCAGCACGACCCGGAGCTGCGGGGGGCGTGGCGGGACCGGGTGCTCGAGCCGCTGCGAACCCAGCACCGGATCATGCTGGACCGGGCCATCGCCCGGGGCGAGATCCCCGATTCCGTGGACCGGGACGTGGTGCTCGACCTGTTCTTCGGGGCCGCCGAGCACCGGCTGCTGCTCGGGCACCTGCCGATGACCGGCGAGTTCATCGCCGAGGTGGTGGACATCATCCTGGCCGGAATCACCCGAACGGAAACGTGAAGCGGCGCCGGACGCGAGTGAACGGAACGGTGAGGGGCGCCGGACGCGAGTGAACGGAACGGTGAGGGGCACCGGACGCGAGTGAACGGAAACGCTGGGGGGCACCGGACGCGCGTGAAACCGGGCTTCCAGTGCGTTCAGGCGTACTCGGACCCGGGTTTCATGTCGTGCTGGCTGGCGGAAGCTGGGCTTCGGCTTCGATTTCTACGAGCCAGGCGGGGTCGAGGAGGCCGGCCACGATGACGGCGGTGGCGGCCGGGCGGATTTCCGCGAAGATCTCGCCGTGGGCGCGGGCGACCTCTTCCCAGTACTGCGCGGCGGTGAGGAAGATGCGGGTACGGACGACGTGGTCCATGGAGGCGCCGGCCTTGGCCAGCGCCTCGCCGATCAGGTCGAGGCAGAGCCGGGCCTGGGCGTAGGGGCTTTCCGGGGGCGGCCCGCCGCCGGCGGGCACCGGGGCGGTGCCGGCGACCACGACGCGGTCCCCCACGGCGAGCGCGCGGGAGAATCCGAAGACCGGCTCGTACGGGGAGTGACCGCTGATGCGCTGACGCTGCACGCCTGGGATTGTCTCACGAGGGCGGGGTATACGTCACTTGGCGGAGCTCATTTTGCGTTATATCGTGTTTATAAGACTGAGACTTTGCGGCTGAGATTTGAGGAGAGATGGCGATGGACGAGATGGAACGGCAGGTCCGGGGCTTCTGGGCCCGGTTGATGGACATGCTGCGCGGACCTAGAGGCGCCGAGGCAAAGCGCCGGGCCAAGAACGCGCTCGACGACGTGCGCACCAGCGAGGCGGGGCGGCGAGCCGAGTCGGCGCTGCGCGACCTGCGCGAGGGAGACGCGGGGCGCAAGGCCAAGGCCGCCTTCCAGGACCTGCGGGACAGCGAGGCCGTCGGCAAGGCGAAGGACGCGACCCGGGACGCCGTGCGCGACCTGCGCGACCGCGACGCCGGACGCAAGGCCAAGGAGGCCCTGCGCGACCTGAAGGACAGCGAGGCCATGGGCAAGGCCAAGGTCGCCGCCCGGGACGCGCTGCGCGACCTGAAAGACAGCGCCGCCCGCCGCGACAAGGCCTGACTCTGGGGCCCGACGAAGGCGCGGCGACACGCTGACCTCGACCGGGACGCCCCGGGGTACCGTCGTGGCCTGGCTGAGGCTACGCTGAGGGACAAGGATTCCGGGCGCGGAGGATGAGACGCATGTCACTCTCGGGGGCATCGAGGTGACAGCGTCGTGCCTGATCGGCCCGGATGTGAACGCTCACGTCGGCCCCGGCTGACCGCGGCGCGCGCGGCAGAGGAGGCACGACGTGACGTCGTCACCGGGTGAGAAGGCCAGAAGCCGGGTGCAGGGGTCCGTCGAAGGGCGCTCCGGCGACCTGTCCCGGCCGCCGGTCATGGCCGACGTGGCCCGGCTCGCGGGGGTCTCGCACCAGACCGTCTCGCGGGTGCTGAACGATCACCCGAACGTTCGCCCACTGACCAGGGAACGGGTCCTCGACGCCATCCGCGAGCTCGCTTACCGGCCGAACGCCGCGGCCCGCACGCTGGTCACCCGGCGCACCCATACCCTCGGCGTGATCACCGCCGACACCATGCTCTACGGCCCCACCTCGATGCTCTACGGGTTCGAGCGGGCGGCGCACGACACCTACTTCGTGTCCGTGGCCAGCCTGCCCGCGCTGGACCGGCGGTCGATGCTGGACGCGGTGGACCGGTTCCTCGGGCAGGGCATCGAGGGCATCGTCGTCATCGCCACCGTGGACACCGCCGTGGCGGCGCTGGCGCACGTGCCGCCGCAGGTGCCCCTGGTCGCGGTGGGCTGCGGTACCCGCGCGCCGGTGACCTCGGTCGCCATCGACAACACGGCCGGGGCCGCGGCCGCGACCCGTTACCTGCTCAGCCTGGGCCACCGCACCGTCTACCACGTGGCCGGCCCGGCCTCCTGCCTGGACGCCGAGGAACGCATCGACGGCTGGCGGCTGGCGCTGCGCGAGGCCGGCGCGGCCGAGCCGCAGGTGCTGGTGGGCGACTGGTCCTCTTGCTCCGGTTACGAGCTGGGCACCCGGCTGGTGTCCGAGCCCGGCCTGACCGCCGTCTTCTGCGGGAACGACACGATGGCGCTCGGCGTCATCCGGGCGCTGACCGAACGGGGGCTGCGGGTGCCCGAGGACGTCAGCATCGTCGGGTTCGACGACGTCCCGGAGGCGGGGTACTACCGTCCGCCGCTCACCACCGTGCGGCAGGACTTCGGCGAGGTCGGCCGGCAGGCACTGAGTACGCTGGTCGACCGGATGTCCGGCGTCATCCCGGCCTGGCCCCGGGTGCGGGTGGCGCCCGAGCTGATCGTCCGGGCCAGCGCCGCCGCGCCGGCCCCCTGAGGTGACCGGCTCCGACGTGACCGGCCCGGCTCCGGCCCGGCCCGGTTGGCCGAGCCGGGCTCCGGCAGGCAAGAATGCACTGGCAGAAACGTACGATAAGGCGGACAGATGGTTGTTAGCGCTAACAAAGGTGGGCCTTCCCCGGGCGATGCTGCCTTCGTGGTCGGCGTGGACTTCGGGACGCTGTTGGCCCGGGCGCTCGTGGTGCGGGTGAGCGACGGCGCCGAGCTGGGCACCGCGGTGAGCGAGTACCCGCACGGCGTGATCGACCGGGCGCTGGACGGGTACGGCGAGCTGCCGCCGGACTGGGCCCTGCAGGACCCGGCCGACTACACCCGGGCGCTGGGCGAGACGGTCCCGGCCGCGGTCAAGGCGGCCGGCATCGACCCGGCCCAGGTGATCGGCATCGCCACCGACTTCACCGCGTCGACCTGCCTGCCGGTGGCCGCGGACGGCACGCCGCTGTGCCAGCTGCCCGGGCTGGCCGCGCGCCCGCACGCCTACCCCAAGCTGTGGAAGCACCACGCCGCCCAGGCCCACGCGGACCGGATCAACGCGCTCGCGCACGAGCGGGGCGAGAAGTGGATCAACCGCTACGGCGGCAAGATCTCCTCGGAGTGGCAGTTCGCCAAGGCGCTGCAGCTGCTGGAGGAGGACCCCGAGCTGTACGCCCGGGCCGACCGGTGGATCGAGGCCGCCGACTGGATCGTCTGGCAGCTGTGCGGGACCGAGACCAGGAACGCGTGCACCGCCGGGTACAAGGGCATCTACCAGGACGGCAGCTACCCGTCGCGGGAGTACCTGGCCGCGCTCGACCCGGGGTTCGCTTCGTTCGCGGCGGACAAGCTGGCCCATCCGATCTCCCCGCTCGGCGCCCGGGCCGGCGGCCTGGCCGCGGCCGCGGCCGAACTGACCGGGCTGCCCGAGGGCATCGCGGTGGCCATCGGCAACGTGGACGCGCACGTCACCGTGCCCGCGGCCGGGCCGGTGGCGGCGGGCAAGATGGTGGCCATCATGGGCACCTCGACCTGTCACGTGATGAACGGCGCCGAGCTGGCCGAGGTGCCGGGGATGTGCGGCGCGGTGGACGGCGGCATCGTGGCCGGGCTGTGGGGCTACGAGGCGGGCCAGAGCGGGGTCGGCGACATCTTCGCCTGGTTCGCGCGCAACGGCGTCCCCGGTGAGTTCGCCGACGAGGCCAGCCGGCGCGGCGTCTCCGTCCAGCAGCTGCTCGACGAGAAGGCGGTGGCCGAACCGGTGGGGGCGCACGGGCTCATCGCGCTGGACTGGGAGGGCGGTAACCGCTCGGTGCTGGTGGACGGGCGGCTGTCCGGCGTCATCGTGGGCCTGACCCTGGCCACGACCGCGCCGGAGATCTACCGGGCGCTGCTCGAGTCGACCGCGTTCGGCACCCGGATGATCATGGATACGTTCAGCGCCTCGGGCGTGCCGGTGACCGAGCTCGTGGTGGCGGGCGGCCTGATCAAGAGCAAGCCGCTGATGCAGATCTACGCGGACGTCACCCGGCGCCCGCTCAGCGTCATCGGGTCCGACCAGGGGCCGGCCCTCGGCTCGGCCATCCACGCGGCGGTGGCCGCCGGCGCCTACCCGGACGTGCCGGCCGCGGCCGATGCCATGGGCCGGATCAACTCCGACGTGTACCAGCCGGATCCGGCTCGCGCCGACGTGTACGACGAGCTCTACGCGGAGTACGTGCGGCTGCACGACTACTTCGGCCGGGGCGAGAACAAGGCCATGTACCGGCTGCGGGCGATCAGGGACCGGGCCCTTTCCGAGCGGCCTGAGCTCCAGCCCGGGGGGACGGCATGAGCTCCGCTGTCACCGCCGCGCTGCGCGAGGAGGTGCTGCGCGCCAACCTGGGGATCCCGCGCTCGGGGCTCGCCACCTTGACGTGGGGCAACGTCAGCGGCGTCGACCGCGACGCCGGCGTCTACGTCATCAAGCCCTCGGGCGTGTCCTACGACGAGCTGACCGCCGACCAGCTCGTCGTGGTCAGCCTCGAGGACGGGCGGGTGGTGGAGGGGCACCTGCGGCCGTCGGTCGACAGCGAAACCCACCGCTGCCTCTACCTGGCGTTTCCTGCGGTCGGCGGCGTCACCCACACCCATTCGTCCGCCGCGGTCGCGTTCGCGCAGGCCAAGCGCGACATCCCCGTGCTCGGCACGACCCACGCCGACGCGTTCAACGGGCCGATCCGCTGCACGCCGGATCTCACCGAGGCGCAGTGCGCTACCGACTACGAGTACAACACCGGCCAGGTCATCGTCGACTTGTTCGCTGCCGTCGGCGACGATCCGGACGAGGTTCCCGGGGCGCTGGTGGCCAACCACGGCCCGTTCGTGTGGGGTGAGTCCGCCGGCGGGTCGCTGAAGAACGCGATCACCTGCGAGGCGGTCGCGCAGATGGCCATCGCGACGCTGGCGCTGAACCCGCACGCCGATGCCCCGCCGTATCTGCTCGAACGTCATTTCCGCCGCAAGCACGGACCGGACGCGTACTACGGAAACCCGCAGGCCGGCCAGCAAGGAGCACAGGGCTGATGACCGCACCGACCGCCCAGGACGACTTCGAGATCTGGTTCCTGACCGGAAGCCAGCATCTGTACGGGGAGGAGACGCTCCGCCAGGTGGCGGAGCAGTCGCGCGGTATCGCCGCCGTGCTCTCCGAGACCGAGGCCATCCGGGTCAAGCTCGTGTGGAAGCCGGTGCTCACCGACCACGACGCCATCCGCCGGACCATGCTGGCGGCGAACGCCGACGACCGGGTGGTCGGCCTGGTGGCATGGATGCACACGTTCAGCCCGGCGAAGATGTGGATCGCCGGGCTCACCGCCCTGGACAAGCCGCTGCTGCACCTGCACACGCAGGCCAACGTCGCGCTGCCGTGGGCGTCGATCGATTTCGACTTCATGAACCTGAACCAGGCCGCGCACGGCGACCGGGAGTTCGGCTACGCGCTGACCAGGCTGGGGGTGCCGCGTAAGACCGTCGCCGGGCACGTCTGCGACCCGCGGGTCGTCGAGCAGGTGGCGACGTGGTCCCGGGCGGCGGCGGGGTGGGCGGCGACGCGGTCGCTGCGGCTGGCGCGGTTCGGCGACAACATGCGGTACGTGGCCGTCACCGAGGGCGACAAGACCGAGGCGGAAGCCATCTTCGGCGTCCAGGTCAACACCTGGGGCGTCAACGACCTGGTGGCCGCGGTGGACGCGGCCGCCCCGGCTGACGTCGGCGCGCTGGTGGCGGAGTACGAGGACACCTATGACGTCGCGGCCGAGCTCCGGCGCGGGAAGGAGCGCCATCAGTCGCTGCGCGACGGCGCCGCGATCGAGATCGGGCTGCGGTCCTTCCTCGACGCCGGCGGATTCGGGGCCTTCACGACCAACTTCGAGGACCTGGGCGGCCTGAAGCAGCTGCCCGGCCTGGCGGTGCAGCGGCTGATGGCGGACGGCTACGGGTTCGGCGCCGAAGGGGACTGGAAGACGGCCGTGCTGGTCCGGGCGGCCAAGGTCATGGGGGCCGGCCTGCCCGGCGGCGCATCGCTGATGGAGGACTACACCTACGACCTGACGCCGGGTAGCGAAGCCATCCTCGGCGCGCACATGCTCGAGGTCTGCCCGTCGCTCACGTCGGCCAAGCCGCGGCTGGAGATCCACCCGCTGTCCATCGGCGGCCGCGAGGACCCGGTCCGCCTCGTCTTCTCCGCGGATCCCGGGCCGGGCGTCGTCGTCGCGCTGTCCGACATGCGCGACCGCTTCCGGCTCGTCGCCAACGTCGTCGAGGTGATCCCGCCCGCCGAGCCGCTCCCCCGGCTTCCGGTCGGGCGGGCGGTGTGGCGGCCGGAGCCGGACTTCCAGACGTCCGTGACCTCCTGGCTCCAGGCCGGCGCGGCGCATCACACCTGCATGTCCACCGCGGTGGGCATCGAGGCGTTCGCGGACTACGCGCGCATGGCGGGCACGGAACTGCTGGTCATCGACGAGAGCACCACGGCACGGGAGTTCGAGAACCGGATCCGCGCGAACGCCGCCTACTACCGGCTCGCCCGCGGGATCTGACGCGCTGACGCGAACCCGGCTGGGGGGCATGCGCTCAGCCGGATTTCCGCACGGCGGAAGTTAACGCGGATGATCCGGGCTATGCGGAACATCTGGTGGCATATGGTCCCCCGGATGTTCCGCGCAGCCCGGAATATCCGGGGGACGGGGCTTTTCGGCGAGGAGGGCTAGGTCCCAGGGGAGGATGGCGTCGGGCGGGACGAACTCGCGGACGGCGCGGAAGGTGAGACCTGCTTCGCCGAAGGCCTGCAGGAAGCTGGCCAGGGTCTTGTGGTGGAAGCCGACCCGGCCGCCGATCTTCGACCCGTCACCCGAGCCGCGGCTGGCCCAGCCGCCAGTATCGGAGTCAGCGGTGCCGTAGCCGGGGGTGAAGGTCAGCGACTGGTCCTGGCGTTCGTCCAGGCGGTACACGAACGGGCCGACGTAACACGGGTGAACGCCGAGGTAGGCGAAGCGGCCGCCGGGGCGCAGGCAGCGGGCGACCTCGCGGACGATGGCGGCGAAGTCCTCGGTGTCGGTGTGGAAGTACATCCCGGTCGCGACGTCCGCCGACGCGTCCGGCAGCGGGAGGCGCCGGGCGTCGGCCCGCACGGCGGCGGCCAGCCGGGGCCGGGCGAACCGCAGCTGGTCGGCCGAGATGTCGAACCCGACGGCACGGTAGCCCGCGTCGCGCAGGAGCCGGCCGGAGCGGCCGGTGCCGCAGGCCACGTCCAGGCACACCGCTCCCCCGCCGGGCCCGAGGACTTCCCGGAACCAGGCCTCCTCGCCCCCGTGGTGGAACGCGGAGAAGGTCTCGTCGTACCACTCGGCGTTGCCGTCGTACCGCGCGATCCGGGGCCTCATGCGGGCAGGCTAACCCGCCGTTCCGGGCCGGTCAAAAGAACCTGCCAGGCGCGGGGGACGGGCGCGGTCGCTGCCGGATAACGGGGGTGAAACATCTTCGATGCACCCACTTGACCGGATATGCCGGAAAGATCTAGCGTTCTAGAGCGAACGTTCGCTCAGAGGGTGAGAGTGGCCAGCTGGTGAGGCGACAGCTGGGAGGTGCAATCGATGAGCAGGGCAATCGGCGAGCAGGGCAATCAATGAGCGGTGCAGGGCCGGAAGGATGCGATGGCGCGACGGCGGTATGTGTCGATCAAGGAAGTCGCGGCGCGCGCCGGGGTCAGCTTCCAGACGGCCAGCAAGGTCCTCAACGGCGGTGACGTGCGCGTCTCCAGCGATACGCAGGAGCGGATCCTGGCCGCGGCGGCCGAGCTCGGGTACCGGCCGAACACTATCGCCCGCAGCCTGGTCCAGCGGGCCACCGCGACCATCGGCCTGGTCGCCAGCGACGCCACCGACGTGGCCATCGCGCAGGCCTCGGTGGCGGCTGAGCAGGCGGCGCGCGCGAACGGGCACTCGGTGCTGGTCGGGCACCTGGCGGCCGGCGGCGCGGACGGGGCCGACATCGTGCGGATGCTGATCGAGCGGCGGGTCGACGGCATCATCGCCGCCGCGCCCGAGGTCGAGGAGGACACCGAGGTCGCCGACCTGCTCCGGCGCTACGTGCCGTCGGTCAGCCTGCAGGCGGTGCCGGGCGGCGGCGTCCCGCTGGTGGGGTCCAACCACCGGGAGACCGGGCGGCTGGCCGCCACCCACCTGCTCGGGCTCGGGCACACGTCCATCGGCACGGTGACCGGCACGTTCCGGCGGCGGGTGACCCGCAGCCGGCTGCACGGCTACGAGGACGCGCTGCGCGACGCGGGCCTGGAGCCGAACGAGGACCTGGTGGCCGAGGGCGACTGGACCCCGCAGGGCGGCGCCACCGCGACCCGGCTGCTGCTCGAGCGCTCCCCCGGCCTCACCGCGATCTTCGTGCACAGCGACGTGATGGCGATCGGCGTGCTGAGCGCGCTATGGCAGGCCGGGCGCCGGGTGCCCGCCGACGTGGCCGTGGTGAGCTGCGACGACATACCGTTCGCGGAGTTCCTTACGCCGCCGCTGACCACCGTGCGGATACCGCTGGCCGAGACCGGGCGCCAGGCCGTCGAGCTGCTGCTGCGCAGCATCGCGGGCGAGCCGGTGCCGGAGCGGACCCCCTTGCTTCCGGTCGAGCTGATCGTCCGCGATTCCTGCGGCGCGCGGAAGAGTCCCAGCGAGAAGAAGGAGCGCCATTGAGCCGGATCGCCATCGACCCCGGACGGCCCGTCGGACGGCTGGACCGCAAGGTGTTCGGCGGGTTCGTCGAGCACCTGGGCCGCTGCATCTACGGCGGCCTGTACGAGGAAGGGTCCCCGCTGTCCGACGACCGCGGGTTCCGCAAGGACGTGCTCGGCCTGCTGCGCGAGCTGAAGCTCGGCGTGCTGCGCTGGCCGGGCGGCAACTTCGTCAGCAACTACCACTGGGCCGACGGCATCGGGCCCAAGGACGACCGGCCGCGCCGGCCCGAGCTGGCCTGGGGCGGCGAGGAATCCAACCGGTTCGGCACCGACGAGTACCTGGCCTACTGCGCCGAGCTCGGCACCGAGCCCTACATCTGCCTGAACATGGGCACCGGGACGCTGGAGGAGGCGCTGGCCTGGGTCGAGTACTGCAACTCGGCCGGGCGCACCGCCTGGGCGGACCGGCGGCGGGCAGGAGGCCGGACCGAGCCGTGGCGGGTCACCTACTGGGGCCTGGGCAACGAGATGTACGGCGACTGGCAGGTCGGGGCGTTCACCGCCGAGGAGTACGTGCGCGAGGCGACCCGGTGGGCGCGGGCCATCCGGATGCTCGACCCGCAGGCCAAGCTGGTCAGCTGCGGGATGAACGGGTGGAACGAGTGGGACCGGGTGGTCATCGACGGGATGGCCGGCCTGGTCGACTACCACTCGCTGCACATCTACACCGGCAGCGACGACTACTGGACCAACGTGCTGCAACCCCATCAGGCCGAACGGGCGATCCACTACACCCAGGCCCTGATCGAGCGGGCGGCCTACCGGCGCAAGATCGCCACCCCGCCGCGGATCGCCTACGACGAGTGGAACGTCTGGTACCGGCAGATGACGGTCGACCTGGAGGAGCGCTACACGTTCGCCGACGCGCTGGCCGTGGGCACGTACCTGAACATTTTCGTCCGGAACTGCGACTGGGTGCGGATGGCCAACCTGGCGCAGATGGTGAACGCCATCGCGCCCATTGTCACCTCGCCCGAGACCGCGGCGGTGCAGCCCATCTGGTACCCGATCCTGCTGCACGCCCAGGCGGCGCTGGAGGTGGCGGTCGACACGCACGTGTCCGGGCCGGTGATCGAGCCCGAGCTGCCCGCGGGGGCGAGCCGGTGGCCGTTCCGCGTAGGTGACCTGGGACCGTTCAGCCTGATCGACGCCGCGGCGACGGTCGGTGTTAACGCTCACAAGATCGCTATCACGCTGGTCAACCGCGGCGCCGAGCAGGAGCTGGCCGAGGTGCAGCTGCGCGACCGTGACTTCGACGGGCCCGCCAGGATCAAAACGGTTACCGCCGCTGGTGCTGGCGAGGCCAGGACGCTGCCCGACGTGGAGGCAGCCCGGCTGGAAGAGGGATCGGAAGACACCAAGGACGGGGTGGTCGCGGTCCGGCTGCCACCTCGTTCGTTCACCGTCATCGAGGCCGCGATGGCCTGACCCGCCGCAGACGGGCCCGGGGAGCTTCCTGGCAGTCGTCCCCCGGGCCCGCACTGAAACGGCATCGCACGTAAATGAGGCAATACCGAACATAGGAGTCTAACCACGATGTCGACCAGGACGCGAAGAATAACCATGGCGGTGGCGGGTGCGGCCGCCGTCTCGCTGCTCGCCGCGTGCAGCAGCTCGTCGGGCAGCGGCACCGCCGCTGGCGGCACATCGGCCAAGGCCAGCGCGAGCGCCAGTGCCAGTGCCAGTGCCAGCGCCAGCGCGACCGTGCTGGCCGGTGGCAAGTCGTGTAGTTCCTCGGCCACGCCGGTCACGTTCTGGGCGTGGGTCCCGGGCATGAGCCGGGCGGTCACCGAGTTCAACAAGACCCATTCCGGTATCTGCGTCACGCTCGAGGACCCCGGCGCCGGCGGCGCCGAGTACACGCTGCTGAACAACGCGATGAAGGCGGGCTCAGGGGCACCGGACGTGGCCGAGATGGAGTTCGACGAGACCCCCTCGTTCATCATCCAGAAGTACGTGGTGAACCTGGTCCCGTACGGCGCCAACAACTACAGGAGCGACTTCGCGCCGTGGGCGTGGAGCCAGGTCAGCCAGGGCGGCGCGGTGTACGCGATGCCCAGCGACTTCGGCCCGATGGGGTTCTACTACGACCAGCAGACGCTGGCCAAGTACCACATCACCCCGCCCGTGACCTGGGCCGACGTGGCTACCGACGCGGTCAAGCTGCACAAGGCGGACTCCTCCGCCTACCTGCTGAACCTGTCCCCGAACGACCTGCAGTGGCTGATGAGCGTGATGGGACAGGCTGGCGCCTGGCCGTTCACGTACTCCGGCGGCAGCAACGTGACCATCAACTGGACCGGGCCGGCCCAGGAGAAGTTCGCCGCCTACTGGCAGAACCTCATCAACGAGCACGCGGTCAGCACCGTCAACGACGCGGGCACCGAGGTCAACACCAACCTGGACAAGGGCGTCACCGCGGCCGCGATCGACTCGGCCTGGGCCCCGTCGTACTTCGTGGCCGACGTGAAGCAGTCCATGGGCCAGTCTCGGTGACGTCGCTGCTGTTCCGGCGGGACCGGGGAGGTGTGTCGTGACCGCGGTTCCCTTGGTCGAGTCGCGGCGGGACCGGCGCCGGCGGGAACGTCTGGAGGAGGCTGAGGCCGCCATCGGAGTGGAGCTGTACGGGCTCAAGCGCGGGACGGTCTCGGTGATGACGGCGTGCTGCGTGCTGTTCGCGATCTTCACGCTGGTCCCGGTGGCCTGGATCATCGTCAACTCGACCAAGACCCAGGCCAACATCTTCGGCAGCTTCGGGTTCTGGTTCGCCAGCCCGTTCGAGTTCTTCCGCAACTTCCGGATGCTGTTCACCAACGTGGATGACGACGGGACGTACATCCAGTGGTTCGGCAACACGGCGCTCTACGCCGTGCTCGGCGGCGGCGGGGCCACCGCGCTGGCGGCCTTCGCCGGCTACGGCTTCGCCCGGTTCGAGTTCCGCGGCTCGAAGGCGTACTTCTACATCATCATCGGCGCGCTGCTGGTGCCGGTGGGCGCGATCACGCTGCCGCTGTACCTGGTGTACGCCAAGGCGCACCTGATCAACTCGATCTGGGGCATGATCTTGCCCAGCCTGGTCAGCCCGGTCGGGGTCTACCTGATGCGGACCTACATCGGGCTGTCGGTGCCGCGCGAGCTGGTGGATGCGGCCCGGATCGACGGCGCCGGGGAGCTGCGGATCTTCTTCCGGATCGCGCTGCCGCTGATGGTGCCGGGGCTGATGACGGTGCTGCTGCTGTCGGTGGTCGGGGTGTGGAACAACTACTTCTTGCCGCTCATCATCTTCAGCGACAACAGTAAGTTCCCGCTGACCGTCGGGATGGGCCTGTGGTCCCAGCACGCCACCACCAGCGGCGACCAGAACCTCTACCCGCTGATCGTGATGGGCGGGCTGGTCACCATCGCCCCGCTGATCATCTTGTTCCTGATCCTGCAGCGGTACTGGCGCAGCGGCATGCTGCTCGGTTCGATCGCGAACTGATCTTCTTCGTCGGAGGCTTCATCGTGGCGGCTATTTCCCTTCGCGGGCTGACCAAGGTCTACGGGACCGGGGTGACCGCGCTCGACGCGCTCGACCTGGACGTCGAGGACGGCGAGTTCGTCGTGCTCGTCGGGCCCTCCGGATGCGGCAAGACCACCGCGCTGCGGATGGTGGCAGGCCTGGAGCGGATCACGTCGGGCACGGTCAGCCTGGGCAGCCGGGTGGTCAACGACGTCTCCCCGCGGCGCCGCGACATCGCCATGGTGTTCCAGAATTATGCGCTCTACCCGCACCTGACCGTGTACTCCAACATCGGCTTCGCGCTGGAAAATGCGAAAATCCCGAAGGCCGAACGAGATCGGCGGATCCGGGCCGCGGCCGGGGTTTTGGGCCTCGGTGACCTGCTCGGGCGCACGCCGCGGCAGCTATCGGGCGGGCAGCGGCAGCGGGTGGCGATGGGGCGGGCGCTGGTCCGGGAGCCGTCGGTGTTCCTGATGGACGAGCCGCTGTCCAACCTGGACGCCAAGCTCCGGGTGCAGATGCGCACGGAGGTGCTGCGGGTGCACCGGGCGCTGGGGGCGGCCTCGCTGTACGTGACGCACGACCAGGTCGAGGCGATGACGATGGGCGACCGGGTCGCGGTGCTGCTGGGCGGCGTGCTGCAGCAGTACGACACGCCGCGGGCGCTGTACGACCGGCCGGCCAACCTGTTCGTGGCCACGTTTATCGGGTCGCCGTCGATGAACCTGTACGAGGGGGGGTTGTCGGCTTCTGGTTCTTCTGGTTCTTATGGTTCTTCTGGTTCTTCTGGTTCACGGCCGGCGGTGGTGCTCGGGTCGCAGCGGCTGGACCTGCCCGCTCAGGTGGCGGCGCGGGTGCGCGCCTACCAGGGACGGAAGGTCGCCGTGGGGATACGGCCGGAGGATCTCGTGCTGTCGGCCGGTTCTGGTCCTGGGGTGGCTTCTGAGGTTGCCTCTGGGGCGGCTACTGAGGTTGCCTCTGGGGCGGCTTCTGGGGTGGGCGGGACGCTGGCGGCTGACGTGCGGATCATCGAGGTGCTGGGCAGCGAGCACTACGTCTACTTCTCGATCGACGCGACGCAGGCGGGCCAGGCGGAGGCCGTGGCGGCCGGGGACGAGTCCGGTGAGGCGGGCATCCTGGCGGCCAGCGCGCCCAACGGCGTGGCCCGGCTGGACCCGGAGGCCGGGGTCAGGGTCGGCGACCGGGTCACCTTCGCCATCGACCCGGCCCGGCTGTACTTCTTCGACCCGGACACGGGCCTGGCGATTACCGGCTCTACTTCGTGACCTCAGGCGGGCAGATGTGCTCGTTACCGGACTGGCCGGGCACCGACGGCGAGTTCATGCTCATATCGGGCTGGGGTCAGCGGCCAGGGCGCCTCGCCTTGGGCCTGCTGTGCCTGCTGTGCCTGCTGTTCCGGAGCCAGCATCGAGACGGCCTCGATGGTGACCGGCCGCGGCCCCCGGTTGGGCGATGCTCATTCGATCTTGGCCGCGTCCGGTGGCGGGATACGGCATGAAACCGGACTTCCAGTGGGTTCTGGCGCGCTGAACTCTGGGTTTCATGTCGTCGCGACCGAGACGGCCGCTGTTGTGAACGCGTCCCGGGTGTGGGGTCTGGTCGCGAATAATCAGTTGCCCCGGACGGCGCAGCTGTGACAGCCTGCACCACGTACGAGCCGGCGCTGCCGGCTGAGCGAAAAGGAGGCGTGAGATGCCAAGGACCGTCACGGGCGTGCTCGCGCCCGCCCCGTTCATCGTTCAGCTGAGGAGCACCACCCTTGTACGACTATTCTTCCCGCAGCGGAGAGTTCAGGACCCGCCGCCGCGGTAACCGGGGTTTCGACGACGACGCGCCGACCACGGCCAAGCGCACCCGCCGCCGGTCACTGCCCCCGATCGACGAGACGACCGACGGGCTGCCGGAAGGCGACCGCTGGTCGACCTGGGATCAGTCCATCCCGACCCAGCGCGGCCCCCAGCCGCACCCGGACTGGCTGGTCACCGAGCTGGCCGCCGTCGATACCGAGCTCGGCATCCTCAAGACCGGCAAGGAAGCGGACGTCTTCCTGATCCGGCGCGGGGTCCCGCAGGGCCGGTCCTGCCTGCTCGCCGCCAAGCGGTACCGCGACGCCGAGCACCGGATGTTCCACCGCGACAGTGGCTACCTGGAGGGCCGCCGGACCCGGGACACCCGGGTCAGCCGGGCCGCCGCCAACCGGACCGCGTTCGGGCGGCAGGCCATCGCCGGGCAGTGGGCCGACGCCGAGTTCAACGCGCTGTCCCGGCTGTACGCGGCCGGGGTGGCCGTGCCCTACCCGGCGCAGATCCTCGAGACCGAGCTGCTGCTGGAGTTCATCGGCTCGGCCGACGGGGTCGCCGCCCCGCGGCTGGCCGAGACCAGGCCGGACCCGGGTGAGCTGGCGAACCTGTGGGACCAGCTGGTGCAGTCGCTCGTCTCCCTGGCCCGGGACGGCCTGGCCCACGGCGACCTGTCCGCGTACAACCTGCTGGTGCAGGACGGACGGCTGGTGATGATCGACCTGCCCCAGGTGGTCGACGTGATCGCCAACCCGCAGGGCGCTCAGTACCTCACCCGCGACGCGGAGAACATCGGCCGCTGGTTCACCGCGCGCGGCCTGGACGGGGTCGGCCCGGAACCGGCCGACCTGGCCGCCCTGCTCCGCCGTGAGGCCATGCTCGATCCCTGACTACCAGGGGCCGGGGCCGTCCGAGGGCTGAATGCGGGTCACCGCGCAGATTCGTTCCGGGCTGGGCTCCGCTGACGGCGAGGGCGACGCGGACGGGCCCGGCGAGTTCGGTGCGCGGGTGCGTGGCGGGGGTCGGGCCCGCGGGGTGGGTCTAGCTGGCTGGTCATCCAGGTGCAGACGGGGGTGTAGGCCCAGCCGGGCCAGAGCTGGCGGCGGCGTTCGGGCTCGACTTCGGTTCGCTCGGCCTCGATGCGGTGTTCCCAGCTGCCTTCCCGCTGGCGCTGGCTGAAGATCACCACGAACGAGGCCGCCGTGTGCCAGTCGCAGACGTCGGTAACGGCCTCGTCCAGCTTGCTCCGGGCCTCGTCCTGCCAGCGCGAGATCAGCTCGAGGGGCGGGCGCGGGCGCAGGTTCGCCATCGCCCGGTGGATGACGCGGCGGTCCGCCTGGACCAGGCCGCGCAGGTCGGTGACGTGCTGCCGGGCGAGCACCCGCTGATGCTTGTCCGCCAGTCCCTCGATCGAGTTCAGGTCGTTCGGCACGGCGAGCTCCTCTCGTCTTCCGGTGACGATCCCGGGCCCGCGGCCGTGCGGCCGCGGGCCCGGGATCTGGCCTACACGAACATGTACTCGCCCTGCGGCTCGTGGCCGGCGAGGGCCGCGTAGCTGCGCGCGTCGTTGCAGCCGCCGCAGCAGCGCATCTCGAACTTGGCCCCCACCTGGTAGAGGGTGCCGCAGCGCTCGACCGGGATCGAGCTGGGGGGCACGGTGACGCACAGGTCGATGTAGCGCGTCTGACAGCCCGACCAGTCGGCGATCTGCAGCTCCGCTGGGTTGGGCAGGACGTCGGAGAGGTTGAAATCCTCGCCGTCACCGATCGCGGTGAAGCAGGCGTCGAAGCACCAGTGGCCGGCGATGCAGCTCCAGAGCCGCCCCTTGAGGTAGACGCGGAAGCGGATCTCGAAGGGGTCGACGCGCTCGATGATGGTGTCGTGCACGTTCTTGTCGTCGACATCGAGAATGTCGGCATCCCAGTAGGCCTTCAGGTGCCTCTCGGACGGCAGCAGGATCTCGGTGGCGCCGTCGAGCCAGTCGGGCACCTCCGGTGCCGCCGGCGTTTCGGTTACGGTTGCGGTGGACATGAAGCATCTCCCTTGCGCTGATCATGTTGGCCAGGAGCGGCCATCGCCTCCAGGATCTGGACCGGCGCTGAGGTGGCACTAAGGACGGCGCATAGCCGCCGGTTAGTCTCCGCGAAACTTCACGGCTAAGCGCTTATTTAGCGGACGGGAGACGCCGGCGGCGCTCAGATGAGCTCACGGAAGAGGCTGGTGGTCTCGTCCGAGGGACAGACGCCGAGCTCGTCGCGCAGGGTTTCGACGCACTCCCGGTACTGGCGGCTCACCAGCTGCTGCTGGTGCCGGGACGCATAACAGCGCATGAGGAGCTGGTGGACGGACTCCGAGCACGGGTCGTGGCCGAGGGCGAGCTGGCCGAACTCCTGGGCGTCGGCCAGCTCGCCCCGGCGGAAGTGGATATTCGCGATACCCTCCAGGGCCTGCCCGTAGAGGTCGCGCAGGCGGCGCTGTTCCGGCAGGTACCACTCGCCGTCACCGTCGTCTTCGAACAGCGGCCCGCGGTACAGCCGGATGGCCTTGCGGTAGGCGCCGACGACCCGCTCGGGCCGGTCTTCCCGGTGCGCCCGGCGGGCGTCGTCGCACGCCGAGAGGAACTCGTTGCGGTCGATCCACCAGGTCAGCTCGGGGTTGAGGAGGTAGCAGCCGTCACGGTACAGGACCGGCTGAGCGCCGTGCCCCAAGCCTTCTAGGGTGTTGCGCAGGCTGTAGAGCGCCACGTTGAGGTTGTTGCGGGCCGAGTTGTGGCTGTGGCCGGGCCACTGCAGTGCCATCAGGACGTCGCGCCGGGTGGGCCGGTCCTGGTGGATGAGCAGGTACTGGAACACCGCCCGGGCCTTGAGGCTGGTCCACCGGGGCACGCGCCGCCCGGCCACGTGCACCTCGAGCGGCCCGAGCGCCGACGCCGCGATGTCGGCGTCCGGGGCGGGGATACCGGCGGCGGGAGGCTCGGGGGCGGCTGCGGGTTCGGAGCCGGCCGAGAAATCGGGGGCGGCTGAGGGCCCGAGGGTGGCTGCGAGACCGGCGCTGGCTGCGGGACCGGGGCTGGCTGAGGGATCGGGCCAGGGGGCGTCCGGGTCCGGTTTTCGCGGCGGATTTCGCGTGCCTGCCCGGGGGCGGCGGAAAATGTCACGGAGCTGAACGGTAAGGCTCTTGTTTTTCTCCGCCAGGAGGGCGTCGATGTGCTGGTTTATTTCCCGCTCGACGAGGCGGCTGCAGCGGGCAGCCGCCTCGAGATCAATGGCGACACGCCGATACTCGGCGCTCCACCGCCGAAGCTGACGGACGGTATCGACGCCGAACGCGATGCTGCCCGGGGCGTGGCCGAGATCGGCCAGCACGCGCTCGACGTCGGCCGAGAGCGGCTGCCTGGTCAGCTGGCGCAGTTCAGCTAGCGCCTCGGCTACCGGCGCCGCCTCCGCGCGGCGCCAGCCATTCGGCTCTCCCCCGTATGACCCCATGGCCGACCCCCCACGATCAATTCTGGAGCAGGGCCGACGTTTCGCTTTGCGGTATTTCTATTCAAAAGGCCTGGCATACCCAGCGTCAACTTATATTCGGGGCCGCCAGCCGAGCGCTCTGAGCTGATGCCGCTTAACCGGCGGCTGCGATTGAGGTGCCCGCGCCACGAAACCGGACTCAGACCACAGCAGCATCACGATCTAGCTGCACAAGGCCCGCCAAGACACAATGAAACTGGACTTCCAATGCGTTTTAACGCATTGGAAGTCCAGTTTCACGGCCCTGGAAAGTGGCGGCGGAGGGTGAGGCGGGCGGACGGTGGCGGGGCGGAGGGTGGCGGGGCGGGCGGAGGTGGCGGGGCGGAGGGTGGCGGGGCGGCCGGAGGCGGCGGGGCGGAGGGTGGCGGGGCGGAGGGTGAGGCGGCCGGAAGGTGGCGGCGGAGGGTGGCGGGGCGGGAAGGGGCGGGGCGGGAAGGGGCGGGGCGGGGCGGGAAGGGGCGGGGCGGGAAGGGGCGGGGCGGAAAGGGGCGGGGCGGAAGGTGGCGGCGGAGGGTGGCGGGGCGGAAAGGGGCGGGGCGGAAAGGGGCGGGGGGAAGTGAGGGGGATGGCTGATCGAATTGGGGTAGGTGGCGTTTAGTTCTGGGCAGCGATTTGGCTTTTGTTACTGGAGGGGAAGCAGTTCGCACTTGAGCGTGATCCGGCGCCGCCTGACCGCACAGGGTAACGGCCAGGCGGCGCTGGACCACGTGGGAGCGTGGCGCGTCCCGGCTACTCGAGGAGGTCTGGTTCCTCCGCGAAGGGCTCGGGGAGGTCTGTGCGCCCGGAAAGATCGGGCGGTGAGAACCCTGAGGTGCCGGGTGGCTCGGAACGACCGGCACCGGCCGCCGCGACCGGGGCCGGCTTGCCCCGGGACGGCTTGACACGGGACGGCTTGAAGGTGAGCTGGCCGTTCTTCATCACGCCGATACGCTGAGCCCGGCGGGCCACGGTGCTGTCGTGCGTCACCAGCACCATGGTCAGGCCACGTTCCCGCCACATGGTCTCAAGCAAACCGATGATCTCGTCTCTCGTGTCTTCGTCGAGGTTGCCGGTCGGCTCGTCGGCCAGCAGCACCTTGGGCTCCTTCACCAGGGCCCGGGCGATGGCGACCCGCTGCTGCTGGCCGCCGGACAACTCGCCGGGCACGTGCCGCAGCCGGTCCCCGAGGCCGACGGCCTCCAGGGCGACCGCGGCCCGCTCCCGTCGCGCTCCCGCCGGCACGTGCAGCGGGACCAGGGCGGCCTCCACGTTCTCCTGCGCGGACAGCGTGGGGACCAGGTTGAAGGTCTGGAACACGAAACCTATGGAGGTAGCCCGCACCCGGGTCACCTCGGTCTCGCGCAACTGGGCGAGGTCGCGGCCGTCGAAATCGACGATCCCGCCCGACGGCCGATCCAGTCCGCCGAGGACCTGCAGCAGCGTCGACTTGCCGTGACCGGTCGGCCCCTGGATGGACAGCCACTCGCCGTCCTCGATCACCAGGTCGACCCCGCGCAGCGCGGCCACGGTCGTCCGGCCCTTGATGTAGTTCTTCGTCACTCCGGAGAGCTTGTACATCGGGCCCTGCCTCCTAACTCAAGCTACCTTGGCCAGGGCCGCGGCGGGACGCAGCCGCGCCGCCCGCCAGCCGCCGAAGACGCCGGCGATGACGCCGCCCGCCACCGCTAGGACGACCGCGAGCACGATGATGCTCGCGCTCACCGAGGCCGACAGGTGCACGGCCACCGTGTGGCTGGCCGCGTTCCCGGCCCGGTTGAAGGCCCCGCCGCCGGGAAAGCGCCCGGCACCGGTCCCGGCACCGCCGGTACCAGTGCCGCCACCGAAACCGCCGCCTGCGCCGAAGCCGAACTGGCGGGCGCCGCCCGGGGTGGCCGAGCCCGTGGTCTGTCCGACCACGGCGGACAGCTTGGGCGACAGCCTGGAGACCAGCTCGGCCCCGGCGAAGCCGAGCCCGACGCCGACTATCCCGCCGAGGATACCCAGGGCGACCGTCTCCCCCATCACCTGGCCGATGATGCGGCGGCTTTTCCAGCCGAGCGCCTTCAGCGTGCCGAACTCGCGCACCCGGCGTGAGACCGCTGCCATCGTCAGCAGGCTGGCCAGCAGGAACGCCGCGACCAGGACGGCCAGCGCGAGCCACTTGCCCAGGTTGTTAGCCAAACTGGAGGCGCTGGACAGCGAGCCGGTGACCTCGCTGGCCAGGTCGGCCGAGGTCGTTACGGTCTCGGCGGGAAGAGCCTGCTTGACCTCGTTCTGCACCGAGGTGATGGCGGCGGAACTGCTGGCCGCCACGTAGATGGTGTTGACCTCGTTCTTCATCCCGGCCAGGTTCTGCGCCACGGCCAGCGGGATGTAGACGTCCGAGGGATTGTCCCCGGCGGGCTCGCTGACGATCCCGATCACCTTGAAGTTCGTCGAGGTGCCCTTGCTGTTGCCGATCGCGATCGTGGATCCGGCCGTCAGCTTGTGCTGTGCGGCGTACGAGGCGTCCACCACGGCGACGTTGGCCGAGGCGTCCGACGAGGCGAAGGTCCGGCCCGAGCTGAGCTTGCCCGAGCTGAGCGGGCCGAGTTCGCCGGTCCCGAGGTCCACGCCCTCCACGCCGAAGCTGTCGGTGCTGAAGTTGGCCCGGAAGCTCTGCCCCCCGCCGGAGGCGCCGGAGCCGGAGCCGCCGCTGCCGGCCCCGGCGGCGCCGGCCCCGCCGCCGTTGAAGTTGATGGCGGGCACGGTACCGCTGAGCGTGCGGTTGTTCAGGGTCAGGCCCCCGGCGGCCGCCGCCACGTTATCCAGCTTGGCCACCGCCGAGACCGAGGACGAGCTGATCGAGGCGAGGGTCGGGCTCGACGACAGCGTGTTCGTGTTGATCTTGGTGCCGGCGGCCGGCCGGTTCTTGGTGCCGGCCCGGAAGCCGAAGCCGAACGATCCCGGGTTGAACGAGCCCGCCGTCGGCGTCTTCGTCACGGTCAGGCTGGTCCCCACGCCGTACAGCGCGTGCAGCACGGTGCCCTGGGCGTTCTTGACCCCGGACGAGGCCGCCGTCACGGTAATCACCAGGCCCACGCCCAGGGCCAGGCCAAGCGCGATGAACACCGCCTGGCGCAGGCGGCGCCGGAGCTCACGCCGCAGGTAGGTGAAAAACATCCCGCACTCCTTGATGAGCCAGCGCGAAATGGGTGTCCCCGGAAAACAGGGCCCCAGCGAAGATGGCGGCGCGGTGACTTCGCCCCGGGAGCGAAACGCCGCGCCAGATCAGAGCTTGGCCCGGCTACCTGAACGAGTCCTGAGCACAACCTCCGGGAACAATCCGGGAACAAAACGCGGGCCCCCGGCCAAAGCCGGGGACCCGCGTAGCTGGGCTGGGACGCAAATTAGCTGCGCATCGCCCTGATCGACTCGCGCAGCGAACTGGTCGTGGCCAGCACGGCCGAGGGCTCGTAGCCGCAGTGCGCCATGCAGTTGGCGCAGCGCGGGTCCTTGCCCCGCCCGTAGGAATCCCAGTCGGTGGTCTCGATGAGCTCCTTATAGGTCTTCACGTAGCCGTCGTTCATCAGGTAGCAGGGCTTCTGCCAGCCGAGCAGCGAATAGGACGGAATTCCCCACGCGGTGCAGGCGAAATCGGTCTTGCCCTCGAGGAAGTCCAGGAACAGCGGGGTGTGGTTCAGCCGCCACTTCTTCCGCCGGCCGTCACCGAACGCCTTGCGGAACAGTTCCCGCGTTTCCTCCACGCCGAGGAAATGCTCCTGGTCGGGCGCCTTCTCGTAGGCGTAGGCGGGCGAGATCTGCATCTGGTCGACGCCGAGGTCGTCGTTGAGGTAACTCAGCACGTCGATGATCGTCTGCGGGGTGTCGGTGTTGAAGAACGTGGTGTTCGTATTCACCGTGAAGCCGCGCGACTTGGCCAGCTTGATCGCGGCCACCGCCTCGTCGAACACGCCTTCCTTGCAGACCGACTCGTCGTGCCGGTCCTTCAGTCCGTCGATGTGCACGACCCAGGAGAAGTACGGCGACGGCTTGAACTTGTCCAGCTTCTTGGGCAGCAGCAGCGCGTTCGTGCAGAGGAAGACGAACTTCTTCCGCTTGATGAGCTCGGCCACGATCACGTCGATCTGGGGATGCATCAGCGGCTCGCCACCGGCGATGGAGACCATCGGGGCGCCGCTTTCCTCGACGGCGCTGATCGCCTGCTCGACCGGCATCCGCTGCTTCAAGATGGTGTGCGGCTGCTGGATCTTGCCGCAGCCGGCGCACTTCAGGTTGCAGGCGAACAGCGGCTCGAGCTCGACGAGGAGCGGGAATTTCTTATTGCGGGTCAGCTTCTGCTTCATCAGGTAGGACCCGACGCGCAGGGACTGACGTAGTGGCATGGGCATTACTGCCGAACCTCCTTGGGCAGGCCGAACCGGATTGATTCTGTGGTTGTCACTCGCTCGGAAACCGACAGGGGGCCTAGCCCTGAGAGCGCCGAAATGATCTCCTCCACCACGGCGGGAGGGGCGGAGGCTCCGGCGGTCAAGCCGATCGTAGATACCCCCGTGAGCCAGCTGAGCTGGATGTCTTCCGCGCTGTCGATCAGGTGCGCGGGAGTGCCGTTCCGTTCGCAGGCCTCCACCAGCCGGACCGAGTTGGAGGAGTTCGCCGAGCCTGCCACCAGCACCAGGTCGGAATCGGCGGCGACAGCCCGCACCGCGGCCTGCCGGTTGGTGGTCGCGTAGCAGATGTCGTCGCTGCCGGGCGTGCGGACCGCGGGGAACCGGTCGCGCAGCGCGCCGGACACCTCCGCGGCCTCGTCGACCGACAGCGTGGTCTGCATCAGGTACGCGACCCGGTCCCCGTCCCGGGGCCGCAGCTTCGCCACGTCCTGCGGGGTCTGCACCAGGACCATGGAGTCCGGCGCCTCGCCCAGCGTGCCCTCGACCTCCTCGTGGCCCGCGTGGCCGATCAGCGCGACCGTGTACCCGTCGGCGGCGAACCGCCGGGCCTCCGCGTGCACCTTGGAGACCAGCGGGCAGGTCGCGTCGATGACCGCGAGCCCGCGCCGGGACGCCTCGGTCCGGACCATGGGCGAGACCCCGTGCGCGGAGAACACCACGGTGGCGCCGTCCGGCACCTCGTCGAGTTCGTCCACGAAGATCGCGCCGCGGCCTTCCAGGTCGCCCACCACGCGGGTGTTGTGCACGATCTGCTTGCGCACGTAGACCGGCGCGCCCTGCAGTTCCAGGGCCCGCTCGACGATCTCGATGGCCCGCTCCACGCCGGCGCAGAACGACCGGGGCCCGGCCAGCAGCACCTGGCGCGGCCCGCAGGCCGCGGCCCACCGCTCGACGGCCGGGGCGGCGGCGCGCAGCGCGCGCAGCGCGGCCAGGCCGCCGGAGACGATGCCCGCCACCGGGTGGACCGGGGTGTCGGATACGGCCCTGATCGACCGCGACCGGCCGGTCGCCGGCCGCGGCGGCCAGCGGCGCGGACTCCATGTCGGCCAGCAGCGAGCCGTCGGCGGCCAGGGCGGCCCGCTCGGCCCGGCGGACCAGGTGGTCCACGGTGGTGACCCGGCCGGTCCGGGCGGTCAGCCCGGCCCGGCGCAGCTCGCCGGCCAGCAGCGGCGCGGACGGGCAGGTGGCCAGGCCCGCCTCGGTCGCGACGACCAGGTCGCCCGGGCTGAGGTCGGCGGTCAGCCCGGCCCCGACCCCCATCACGGCCAGTTGACCGAACGAGTCGGCTTTGAGTTCACCGGCCCGGTCCGCCGCCCGGCGGGTGCCGTAGCCCGTGCGCAGGACCCGGGGCGGGTCATCGCTGGCCCGCAGTCCCTGGCGGATCGCGCGGGCCTCCACTCGCATGGGGGCACAGATGATCGCGTCGGTCATTCGTGACCTCCATTGACGTACCTGCCGAGGGCACTGACCGGGAAGGCCAGCCGGTACAGGTGATAGTTGATGTAGAAGTCGCCGGGGAAGCCGGTGCCGGTGAACCAGGGCTCGTCCCAGGTCCCGTCGGGCCGCTGCGTCTGCGCCAGCCAGCGGATGCCCGCGCTCGGTGGCGGGATTCTCCTGTTCCCCCGCCGCGAGCAGGGCGAGCAGCGCCCACGCGGTCTGCGACGCGGTCGAGGCGCCCTGCGCGGACAGCCCCTGGTCGTCGTAGGAGCGCAGGTCCTCGCCCCAGCCGCCGTCCGGGTTCTGGTGCCGCTCGAGCCAGTCCACGGCGCGGCGGATGGCCGGCTTGGACGGCTTGACCCCGGCCGCGATCAGCGCGGGGACGACGGCTCCGGTGCCGTACAGGTAGTTCGCGCCCCAGCGGCCGAACCAGGAACCGTCCGGCTCCTGGTTCCGCAGCAGCCAGACCACGCCGCGGCGGGCGGCGGGCTCGGCGGCCCGGCCCTCGGCGGCGTACGCCTCCACGATGTGCGCGGTGACGTCGGCCGAGGGCGGGTCGATGACCGCGCCGAAGTCGCAGAACGGCAGCTTGTTGACCAGCGCGCGGGTGTTGTCCGCGTCGAACGCGCCCCAGCCGCCGTCCTTGGACTGCATCCCGGTCAGCCAGGCCATGCCCCGGTCGATGGCGGGCCGGCTGGGGCACGGCTACCCGGCGCAGCGCCAGCACGACCTCGGCGGTGTCGTCGGTGTCGGGGTAGTTGTCGTTGTCGAACTCGAACGCCCAGCCGCCCGGAGCTGTTTCCGGCCTACGCACCTGCCAGTCGCCAGGCCCGTGAATCTCCTCGTCCAGTACCCACCGCGCCGCCCGGGTCAGCGACGGGTCGTCGGGCGCCAGGCCCGCGTCGGCCAGCGCGGTCATGGTCAGCACGGTGTCCCAGACCGGCGACTGGCACGCCTCCAGGCGGCGCACCGGGCCCTGCGGCCCGCCCTGGCCAGCACTGTCCTCGGTGATGGTGAAGCGGTCGAGGCCGGCGAGGCCCTTGGCCATGACCGGGTGGTCGAGCTCGTAGCCGAGCAGGTTCAGCGCCATCAGCGAGTACACCCAGGGCGGCTGGATGCCGCCCCAGCAGCCGTCCTTCTCCTGCCGGGCGATGATCCACTCGGCGCAGCGGCGCAGCGCGGCCCGCCTGACCGACTTGACCGGCCGGTACTTGTGCAGGGCCTGGTCGAGGGCGTCGAAGGCGCGGGCCCACGGGTCCGTGGAACTGGTCACGCCGCCGACCGGGCGGGCGTCGAGGTCGCGGCGCGGGCGGGGGGCGCGGCCGTGCGGGCCGCCGGTCTTCAGCTCGTCGATGGACAGGCCGATCGGGCGGGACGGGCGGAAGGACTGGACCACGGCCAGGGCCACGATCGTCTGCCGCGCCCAGCAGCCCCAGTCGTAGATGTTGAGCGGGAACCAGGACGGCAGGTAGATCAGCTCGGGCGGGATGACCGGCAGGTCATCCCAGGACCACAGCCCGGACAGGGCCAGCCAGATCCGGGTGAACACCCGGGTCGCCTCGACCCCGCCCTGATCGGTGATCCAGTCGCAGGCCAGCTTCATATGCGGGTCGCCCGGGTCATCGCCGGCCAGCCGCAGCGCCAGGTAGGCCTCCACGGTGGTGGACAGGTCGGCCGGGCCGCCGTAGAAGTTGGCCCAGGTCCCGTCCTCCCGCTGCTGGTGCCGGATCCAGCGCGCCGCCGCGGCGATCACCGCGTCGTCGTGCAGGCCGAGGAACTCGCGCAGCAGCAGGTCCTCGGCGTCCATGGTCACGTTGGTCTCGAGCTCGCCCTGCCACCACCCCTCGGCGTGCTGCAACCCGAGCAGGTGGTCACGGGCCCGGTTGAGGGTCCCGCGGGCGAGATCCGCGAGCAGCGGGTCAGCTTACCATGTGCGCGCCGTGATGAACTCGGCGATGGCGGTCAGCTCGGCGCGCACGTCGCCGACCAGGTCGATGCTGGCCAGGCTCTCGTTGGCCTTGGCGAGCTGGGCGTCGGCCTCGGCCTCGGCCCAGTCCTTGCCGCCCGCCGCCACGATCAGGTCGGCCGCGCGGACCAGGTCGTCCTCGGTCAGCGGCTCCGGGCTGGTGAGCAGCGCCCGCAGCGCGTCCGCCTCCGGCTGGCCGCTGTTCAGCGCGGCCACCACCGGCAGCGACTTCTTCCGGGCGCGCAGGTCGGCGCGGACCGGCTTGCCGGTGACCTCGGGCGCCCCCCAGATGCCGAGCAGGTCGTCGGTGAGCTGGAAGGCCAGCCCGACGTGCGCGCCGAAGCCGGCCAGCGCCATCGCCAGCGTGGGCGGCGCCCCCAGGTGCACCGCGCCGATACTGCAGGCACACGCCATCAGGGCCGCGGTCTTGTTCCCCGCCATGTCCAGGCACTCGGCCAGGGTCACGTCGTCGCGCTTCTCGAAGGCCAGGTCCTCGCCCTGCCCGTCGACGAGCCGCAGCACCGCCGCGGACAGGCAGCGGGACGCCCAGGCGCCCTTGAGCGTGTCGTCCTCGAGCAGCAGGTCCTGGGCCAGGGCGAGCAGCGCGTCGCCGGCCAGGATGGCCGGGCCGACGCCGAACACCGTCCAGGCGGTCGGCCGGTGCCTGCGCTCGATGTCGTTGTCCATGATGTCGTCGTGCAGCAGCGACCAGTTGTGCACCAGCTCCACCGCCACCGCGGCGGTCACGCCGCGCTCCGGCGGCGCCCCCGCGGCGCGCGCCGACAGCAGCGCGAGCGCGGGCCGCAGCGCCTTGCCGCTGCCGCTGCGGATCGGGTTACCCGCGGCGTCGGCGAAGCCGAAGTGGTAGGCCGCGACGGCGTGCACGGCCGGGGTGAGCCGGGCGATCGCCGCCTCCATCGCGGGGCCAACCAGGTCGCGGGCCAGGGCCACGCCCTCAGGCATAACAGCAGTCACTGACGTTCCCCAATCGGTGAGGTGGGTTTCAGGACGGTCCGGCGCAGTTCGATCGCCGCGGCCAGGCCGCTGCGCACCGCGCCCTCCATCGTGTCCGGCCAGCCGGTATCGGTCCACGCGCCGGCCAGCACCAGGCCGGGCCGCCGCGTGGCGGCCCGGGGCCGCAGCGCGCCGCTGCCCGGCGCCTGGCGAAACGTCGCCCGCCGTTCGCGGGTGACGAAGAACTCGGCGACCTTAGCGTCGCGTGCGGCCGGGAACAGCTCGGCCAGCGCCGGGACGAACTGCTCCTGCAGCCGGGCCACCGGGGTGTCCGCGTACTGGTCCGCGGCCGACAGGCTGATGGCCAGGTACTGGTGGCCGGGACGGTCCATGCCTGAGATCTTGGTGCGGTCGAAGACCCACTGCACCGGTGAGTCGACGGCGGCCACGAACGGCAGGTCCATCACCGGCCGGTCGTAGATCACGTGCACGTTGACGATGGGCGAGGCGCCCAGCCCCTCCCAGGCCGCGACGGTCTGCTCGGGCAGGGCG
>CAVWOM010000017.1:0-186778 GCA_963756575.1 uncultured Actinomycetota bacterium
TCGGCGTGCTGCTGGACGGCGACGCGCAGGGCATCAACTCAGCCGCACTGCTCACGGGGCTGGGCAGCGCTGTGCCGGTCACGGTGGTCTGGGGGCAGGCCGACCGGATCATCCCGCCCGCGCAGGCCGAGGCGGTGGCGGGCGCGGACCGCCGCCTGATCGACGGGGCCGGGCACATGCCGCACATGGAGCGCCCGGCCGAGGTCCAGGCCGCGATCGAGGAGACCATCGCCCGCGCACCCTAGCCGCGCCGCCCCGGCCGGCCCGTGATCAACTTGACCCAGGCGGCATCGGAAGGGACGGAACGTGCCATGGTGAACGTGGTGATTACCGGGGGAGCCGGATTCCTCGGCTCACGGCTGGCCCGGGAGCTGCTGGCCGCGGGCTCGCTCGACGTGGCCGGCGGCGGTGCCCGCCCGCTGTCCCGGGTGACGCTGATCGACCAGGCGCCGGTCCCGGCGGACCTGGCGGCCGACGAGCGGGTGACGGCCATCCGCGGCGAGCTCGGCGACCTGCTCGATCCGCGGGGCGCCGGACCGGGCACGCTCGCGGGTGCCGACGTGATCTTCCACCTGGCCGCCGCGGTCAGCGGCGAGTGCGAGGCGGACTTCGACCTGGGCATCCGGGCGAACCTGCGGGCCACCGAGGCGCTGCTGGCGTCCGCCCGGGCGCTGGGGACCGGCCCGGTCGTGGTGTTCTCCAGCTCGCTGGCCGTCTTCGGCGGCTCCGAGGAGCTGCCGCTCCCGGCGGTCGTCGACGACCAGACCCGCCCCAACCCGCAGACCAGCTACGGCGCGCAGAAGGTCATCGGCGAGCAGCTGCTGGCCGACTACACCAGGAAGGGATTCCTGCGCGGCCGGGCCATGCGCCTGGTCAGCGTCAGCGTGCGCCCGGGCAAGCCGAACGCCGCGGCGTCCGGCTTCATGTCCGGCGTCATCAGGGAGCCGCTGGCCGGCCAGCGGGCGATCTGCCCGGTGAGCCCGGAAACCGAGGTCGCGCTGGCCTCGCCGGCCACCGCCACCGCCGGGCTCCGGTGCGCGGCCACGGCCAGCGACCAGGCCTGGGGCGGCCGCACCGCCGTCAACCTGCCCGCGCTCACCATCAGCCTGGCCGACATGGCGGCCGCCCTGGGCCGGATAGCCGGGCCGCAGGTAAGCGCGCTGATCGACTGGGTCCCCGATCCGGAGATCGCCCGGATGGTCGCCAGCTGGCCAGCCCGGGTCCGCGCTGACCGGGCGGGCCGGCTAGGCCTGACCCAGACCCGGACTTCGACTCGATCATCAGGATGCATCTCGCCGAGTCCGGGTCCTGAAACCGGCGGCGGTCAGACCGTGATGACGGCGTCCGGGCCGTGCCCAGCCGGGGCGCTCTCGTCGTCGAACCACACCCCGCCCTCGGCGAGGTAGCGAAACTGGAGGGTGGTCCCGGCCTTCACCGTCACCGCCGCGCTCCGGGTCTGGTTGGCGCGCTTGCGCAGCGGGTGGGTGTGCGGGTTCCAGTCGTTGAAGTTGCCCACCACGGAAACCGCCCCGCCGGGCTCGCCTTCGGGCAGGGCGAACGTGACGCGGACGGTGCCGTCGCGGCCGGGCTTCGATGTCTTGATCACCTAACGCTCCACTCCTGTACTTCAGCCATCTACTCGAGGAGATTATCTCGAATTTGTGTGCGTAGTCACTTACGTTGCGGCCTAGTGACACGGCGTGTCGTTTCCCGGCCAGTGTTCCAGCAGGCCCGCGCTCAGTTGCGGACATCGGGCGAAGTGTCGCGGAAAATGACGAGAACCGGACCCGCCGGGCGGCCTCACGGCCTGCCCGCTGGACCAGGCATGTTAACCAAAATGACGAGAATCGGTTACAGCGGATCCTGCGAGTTCTAATGCTTGCGTGTCTTGTGCAACCTAAGAGGACCGCGGGACATCACGGCATGATGACGACGACGAAACGGCCCTCGCGGAGGACCGGGGCGCCCCGGAGCCCCCGCGAGGGCCCAGTTTTCTGCGATGTCTCGTACAGGTAAACGAATCATGTCGCGGATGTGGCTAAAGAGACGTATCGGCTACTTGTAGGAGTGCGCCTCGTCGGGGAACGTCCCGCCGGTCACGTCCTCGGCGAACGCGGTGGCCGCCTCGGACAGCACGGAGGCCACGTCGGCGTACTTCCGGACGAACTTGGCGACCTTGGGGGACAGGCCGGCCATGTCCTGCCAGACCAGGACCTGGGCGTCGCAGCCCGGGCCGGCGCCGATGCCGATGGTGGGGACGGTCAGCGTCTCGGTCACCCGCGCCGCCAGCGGCGCGGGCACGCACTCGAGCACCACCGAGAACGCCCCGGCCGCCTGCAGCACCTTGGCGTCGTGCAGGAGGCGCTCGCCGTCCTCGCCGCGTCCCTGCACCCGGTAGCCGCCGAACGCGTTGACCGACTGCGGGGTCAGGCCGATGTGCGCCATCACCGGGATGCCGGCCGCGACGAGTTCCTCGACCTGGCGGGCGACCCGTTCGCCGCCCTCGAGCTTGACCGCCTGCGCCCCGGTCTCCTTCAGGAACCTGGTCGCGGCGTCCAGCGCCGCGGCCGGGGAGGCCTGGTAGGAGCCGAACGGCAGGTCGGCGACGACCAGCGCCCGGCTGGTGCCGCGCACCACGGCGGCGGTCAGCGGGATCAGGTCGTCCACGGTGACCGGGATGGTGCTGTCGTGGCCGTAGACCACCATCGCGGCCGAGTCGCCCACCAGCAGGACCGGAATGCCGGCCCGGTCGAAAATGCCGGCGGTCAGCGCGTCGTAGGCGGTGAGCATGGGCCACTTCTCGCCCCGGGCCTTCGCCGCCGCGATGTCGCGCACGGTCACCCGGCGGCCGGTGCCGGTTCCCCCGTAGAGGGTTTCTGGTGTGGTCCGCGGTCCTGTCGCGGCCATTGAAACAGCTGTCTCCTGTGACATCACTGTCGACCTCCGTGTCTCGTGTCGCCCCAGCGGCGTACCCGGACAGTTAGATGATGGCACGACCGCGGGCCTGCGCGGTATACGCAACTTTGTTCTGGAAGACTGGGGCGATGGTCGATTTTGCGGAAGTGGATACCCTGGCGGCGGGCTATTTCCAGCGCGGCGGGCAGCCGGGCCTGGCCTACGGAATCGTGGCCGGCGGTGAGCTGGTGCACGCGGGCGGCCTCGGCGAGCGTCACCTCGGCGGGCCGCCCCCCGATGCCGGGACGGTCTTCCGCATCGCCTCGATGACGAAGAGCTTCACCGCGTCCGCGATCGTGGCGCTGCGCGACGACGGCGTGCTGCGCCTCGACGATCTGGCCGAGGAATACGTTCCCGAAATGCGGGACTGGCCGCCGGTAAGCCCCGATGCCGCGCGGATCTCGATCAGGCACCTGCTGACCATGACGGCGGGCTTCCCGACCGACGATCCGTGGGGCGACCGGCAGCAAGGGCTGCCGCTCGAGGACTTCAGGGCGTTCCTGGCCGCCGGGGTAGGCAGTAACTGGGCGCCGGGCACCCGGTTCGAGTACTCCAACCTCGGCTACGCGATCCTGGGCCGGGTCATCACCGCGATCACCGGCATGGCGTATCCGGACTACATCCGCCATCGCCTGCTGACCCCGCTGGGCATGACGCGCACCGGCTATGAGGCCGGGGAATTCGAGGCTCCCGGCCAGGCGGCGGGGCCCGCCGGCATCGCCCGGGGCTACCGGCGCGCACCGGCCGGCTGGTCCGAAGTGGGCTTCGACCCGGCCGGGGCGTTCGCCCCGATGGGCGGGGTCTTCAGCTGCGTGCGCGACCTCACCCGCTGGGTGGCCGGCTTCGCGGCCGCGTTCCCGCCCGGTGACGGCGACCAGGCCCATCCGGTCCGGGCCGCCAGCCGCCGCGAGATGCAGCTGCCGCAGGTGCTCACCGGCTGGGCCGCCGTGGCCGCCTTCCCCGGCGACGGGGCGTCGTCCGCCCCGGCCACCTACGGCTTCGGGCTGTTCGTTGACGAGCACCCGGTCCTGGGCCGGATCGTCAGCCACAGCGGCGGCTACCCGGGGTTCGGCAGCAACATGGCCTGGCACCCGGCCAGCGGGACCGGGGTAATCGCCCTGGGCAACAGCACCTACGCGGCGATGGCGCCGCTGGCCGCCCGGATGCTCGAGGCGGTCGTGCGCCAGGGAGAGGCGTCCGCCCACGGGCCCGGCGTGGCGCTCGGCTCACCCGGTCCCTGGCCGGAGACGCTCGCCGCGCGCGAGGCGGTCAGCCGGCTCCTGCGCTCCTGGGACGACGCGGAGGCACACCGGCTGTTCGCCGCCAACGTGGCCCTGGACGCACCGTTCGAGGAGCGCCAGCGGCGGATCGCCCTGGTCCGCGAGCGCATCGGCGACTTCGCCGACGACCCGGAGCGCTCGCCCGAGTTCGATACGCCGGCCCACTGCCGCTGGTGGCTGACGGGGGAGCGGGGCTCGGTCCAGGTGCAGATCCAGCTCAGCCCGCAGCGCCCGCCCCGGGTGCAGTCGCTCACGCTGGCGGTGCCGCCCGCCGCGGGCTCGGCCCTGTCCATCACGCTGCACGCCGTCATCGACTGGCTGAACGGCGCCGACCGGGACTGGCCCCTGGCCATCCCGGTGGCAGGCGGCGTCGACACCGCCATGATGGCCCGCCGCCTCCGGATGGCCGCCGCCTGGGCCGGCTCCTGCCGGTTCGGCGCCGTCAAGGCGGGCGACGGCACCGCCTCGATCGTGGCCGAGCTCGCGGGCGAGCACGCCCCCATCACCCTGACCCTGGTCATCGACCCGGAGACCCGCCTCCTGCGCCTAGCCGACGTCGCCCCGTAACCCACCCGTCCCCGCCCGTAGTCGCCCACTCCGTCCCGCCCGTGGTCGCCCCACTCCGTCCCGCCCGTGGTCGCCCCCCACTCCGTCCCGCCCGTGGTCGCCCCGCCCTGGTGGCCCCGCTCCGCCCCAGCGGTCGCTACCCAGCCCCAGCTGCGCTACCCAGCCCCAGCTGCCCCCTCCGCCCCAGCCGTCCTGCCCGTCACCTTTGCCCGGCGCAACGCCGCCGCCAGCACCGCGATCATGAGCGTCAGCTGGGCGGCGGACATCATGAAACCGGGCTTCGAGCGCGTCCGGACGCGCTCGAAGCCCGGTTACATGTGGTCGCGGCTGACCCGCAGCGCTCAGATCGCGGTGCTGGCGGTGCCAGTGTTACCTGAGCCGGGTTGAAGGCTTACCGGGAAATGTGACCCACGTCACACAGGCATCCAGGAAATAGATTCCGATACGAGACCGTTCCGTATCGATGGAAGCGGTATCCGGAAGCTCCTGATCTCGGCAACACCAAACCAGACCAGCACCTTCCCGGTTCCGCTCACAAGCTTCAAGTGATCCGGAAAGGGACACATTGGACTCGCAGACCATTTACCGTCGCCGCTGGCTGATTCTCAGCGTGCTGATCGTCGGGCTGCTCGCCATCGTCATCGACAACACGGTCCTCAACGTGGCGCTGAAGACCATTGCCGAGCCGCGCGGGGGCCTCGGCGCGAGCCAGAGCCAGCTCGAGTGGGCGATCAACTCCTACACGCTGGTCTTCGCCGGGCTGCTGTTCTCGTTCGGCGTCATCGGCGACAAGTTCGGCCGCAAGCGCATGCTCATGATCGGGCTCGCGCTGTTCGGCATCGCCTCGCTGCTCTCGGCCTACTCCAGGTCTCCTGAGCAGCTGATCTTCGCCCGGGCCGCGATGGGCCTCGGCGGCGCCGCGGTCATGCCGCAGACGCTCTCCATCATCTCCAACGTCTTCGAGCCGGCCGAGCGGCCGCGGGCCATCGGCCTGTGGGCCACCGCGGTCGGCCTGGGCATCGCCACCGGCCCCGTGCTCGGCGGCCTGCTGCTCGACCACTTCTGGTGGGGCTCGGTCTTCCTGATCAACGTGCCGGTGACCGTGATCGGCGCCATCGCCGCCGCGATCCTGGTGCCCGAGTCGCGCAACCGCGAAGCCGGGGGCATCAACTACGTCGGCGTGCTGCTGTCCATCGCGGGCCTGATCACGCTCGTCTACGGCATCGTCCAGGGCGGCGACACCGGCTCCTGGGTGCGCCTGGACGTGCTCGGCCCGATCGCGGGCGGCCTGGTCATCCTCGGGATCTTCGCCTGGTACGAGGCCCGCATCACGCACCCCAGCCTCGACGTGCGGCTGTTCCGTGACCGGCGCCTGTCGGCCTCGGTGGGCGCGCTCGCGCTGGTGTTCTTCGGCATGGGCGGCGTGTTCTTCTTCACCAGCTTCTACCTGCAGAACGTCCGGGGCTACAGCCCGCTGGCGGCGGCCTGCTGACCGTGCCGTTCGCGGGCGGGCAGCTGCTGATGTCGCCGCGCAGCGCCGCGCTGGTCCGCCGGTACGGCGCCAAGGCGGCCGGGGCCACCGGCCTGTTCATCATGGCCGCGGCCGTGGCCGGCTACGCCGCGCTGGGTACCACCTCGCCGATCTGGGTGCTCGGGGTCCTGTTCGCCATCCAGGGCGCGGCCATGGGCGTAGTCATGCCCGCCGCTACCTCCGCCGTCATGGACGTGCTGCCCCGTGAGCGGGCCGGCGCGGGCTCGGCGCTGACCAACACCGCCCGCCAGGTCGCGGTGGCGCTGAGCGTCGCCGTCCTCGGCTCGATCCTGGCCGAGTTCTACCGGAACTCGCTCAACCCGTCGCTGGCCGGCCTGCCGGCCGCGGCCCGGGACGCCGCGTCCTCGTCGATCTCTGCCACCCAGGCGGTCGCGCAGCAGCTCGGCACCTCGGGGCGGTCGCTCCTGGTTCCCGCCAACGACGCGTTCGTGCACGCCATGCACTACACCACGCTGGTCGCGGCGCTGCTGGCGCTGGCAGGCGCGTTCGTGGTGCTGCGGTGGATGCCGGGCAAGCCGAAGGCCGAGCCGGTGACAGCCGTCGAATCGGCCCCGGGTGAGCCGGCCTACGAGAGCGAGCTGGCCATAATGGAAGCGAACATGGTCAACACCGCGGACCGAGAGGGATGATCAGGCATGCAGCCCGTGATCCTGGATCAGGGGCCCGGCACTGACACGGAGACCGGGCCGGCTAACCGCCGGCCCGGTCGCCCGCGCAGTGAGCAGGCCGAACAGGCGATCATCGAGGCCACCCTCGACCTATTCGCCGAGCAGGGGTTCGAGGGCGTCTGCGTCGAAGCCGTGGCCGCCCGGGCCGGCGTCGGCAAGGCGACCATCTACCGCCGCTGGCCGAACAAGGAAGAGCTGCTGCTCGCCGCGCTCGGCTCGATGAAGTCGCCGTTCCCCGAGCCCACCGGTGCCGTCCGGGACAACCTGGTCGCTCAGATGACGGTGATGTGCGAGGACCGCGCCGACCCGCGCAAGGCGCGCCGCTACGCGCTGCTCCTCGGCGAGGGCCAGAAGTACCCGCGGCTGATGGCGCGGTACAAGGAGACGGTGGTCGGGCCGCGGCACGACGCCATGCGCGCCGTCATCAGGCACGGCATCGCCACCGGCGAACTGCGGGCCGACACGGACGTCGAGATCGCGCTGCTCGCCCTGACCGGCACCGTCCTGGCCAAGGAGAAGGCCGCCGACGGCTCGCTGAACGCCGGGTTCGCCGCGCGCATCGTCGACGAACTGCTCCTCGGCCTGGCCGTCAGGTAGACCGTCCGTGACGCTGGCGCGGGAGTGGCTGGACCGGCTGCGGCCGGATGCCCACAACTACGCGGCGCAGGCGCTGGACAACATCGGCCGGGAGTTCCCCTCGTACGTGACCGTGCTGCTGACCGGCCCGGGGGAGTTCCCCGCCCGTCCCCGGGACCGGACGCCGGTGTTCTACGGCAGCTTCGACTGGCACTCCTGCGTGGAGATGCACTGGGTCCTGGTCCGCCTGCTCAAGACGGCCGCCGCGGCGGTGCAGGCCACGGAGATCAGGGCCGCGCTGGACCGCCAGCTCACCGAAAACGGCCTCCGGGCCGAGGCCGAGTTCATGCGGGCCAAGGGCAGCTTCGAGCGGCCCTACGGCTGGGGCTGGGCGCTCGCGCTGGCGCACGAGCTCGCCACCTGGCCCGGCGACCAGGACGCGCCCCGGTGGGCGGCGGCGATGGAGCCGCTCAGCGCGGCACTGACCGAGAACTTCCTGGGCTGGCTGCCCAAGGCGACCTACCCGGTCCGCACCGGGCTGCACGCCAACGGCTCGTTCGGGCTTTCCCTGGCGCTGCCCTACGCGCGAGCGCTGGCCGGCACCGGGCAGCCGGCGCTCCGCGAGGCCATCGAAGCCACCGCGCGCCGGTGGTACCGCGCCGATGCCGGCTACCCGGCGGCCTGGGAGCCGTCCGGGCACGACTTCCTCTCACCCGCGCTCGCCGAAGCCGAGCTGATGGCCCGCCTGCTCCCCGCGGCTGAGTTCGCGCCGTGGCTGGCGGCGTTCCTGCCCGGCCTGGCCGACCGCGAGCCCGCATCCCTGTTCACCCCCGCGGTCGTCTCCGATTCCAGCGACGGGCAGATCGCCCACCTGCACGGGCTCAACCTGAGCCGCGCCTGGTGCTTCCGCCGCCTGGCCGAGACCCTGCCGCCCGGCGATCCGCGCATCCCGGCCTGCACCGATGCCATGCGGCAGCACGCCGGCGCGTCCCTGGGTCACGTGACCGGCGACGACTACATGGTCACCCACTGGCTCGCCGCCTACGCCGTCCTGCTCTTCAGCTGAGCAGGGGATTGACCTCCCGGGCCAGCAGCTCGACGAACCCCGCGATGTCAGCGTCATCCTCGTCGGCGTTGACTGCGACATGCGTCGCCCCGGCCGCGGCGTACTCGCTGACCATGGCGGCGATGTCCTTCGCCGGGCTGGACGCGGAGGCGCTGGTGAAGACCACGACGTCACCCGGGCCGTCCCCCCGGACAGAACGGAAATGCCCGGCGGTCGCGCGGATCTCCTCCGGCGACGGCCCGCTGGAGATGATCACCCCGTCGGCCAGTTCCCCGGCCAGCGCCACGGTGCGCGGCCGGACTCCGCCTACCAGCAGCGGCGGCACGACCGAGGGCGGCCAGTCCAGGGCGACCTCTTCCAGCTGGACGTAGCGCCCGTGCACCGTCACGGTCTCCCCGCGCAGCAGGGCATGCAGCGCGGCGGTGTACTCACGCAGCAGCGTCAGGGGCGACTCGGCCCGGGCGCCGACCTGGCCCATCCAGTCCAGCACGCCGTGCCCGATCCCGGCCGTCAGCCGCCCGGGGAACAGCCGGGCCAGCGTGGCGAGCTCCATGGCGGTGAGCGCCACGTTGCGCAGCGGCACCGGCAGCAGCCCGATCGCCACCGGCAGGCGGCTGGTGGTGGCCAGCATCGCGGCGGCGGTGGCGATGCCGCTCTCCTTGAAGCAGTCCTCCCACACCCACAGCTGCGCCAGCCCGGCCGCGTCGGCGGCCGCGGCCACCGGCCCGATCCGCTCCGGCGGCTGCGACGGCGGGAAGATGCCAGCCAGCGTGACCAAGACAGTCTCCTCAGGCGTTCGGCGGCCGCGGCTCGCGCCAGCGGCTGGTGATGGGCAGCCGCCGGTCGCGGCCGAAGTTCTTCTGGCTGATCTTCGGGCCCGGCGGGTACTGCCGCCGCTTGTACTCGGCGGTGTCGATCAGCCGGACCACCCGCTCGACCAGGTCGGGATCGTGCCCGGCCGCGATCAGCGCGGCCGTGCCCATGTCCTTCTCGACGTAATCGTCGATCAGCGCGTCCAGCACCTCGTACTCCGGCAGCGAGTCGGTGTCCAGCTGGCCGGGGGCGAGCTCGGCGCTCGGCGGCTTGTCGATGGAGTTCTGCGGGATCGGGGGAGTGGCCCCGGCCCGCTCGGCCTCGGCGTTCCGCCACCGGGACAGCTCCCAGACCAGCGTCTTGGGCACGTCCTTGATCGGCCCGAAGCCACCCGCCGAGTCCCCGTACAGGGTCGAGTAGCCCGTCGCCAGCTCGCTCTTGTTGCCGGTGGTGAGCACCAGGTGCCCGTCCGCGTTGGACAGCCCCATCAGCACCACGCCGCGCACCCGCGCCTGCAGGTTCTCCGGCGGCAGCCCCTTCTCGGGGAAGCCGTGCGGGGTGAGCGCGTCGCCGAACGCCTCCACCATCGACGCGATCGGGATGGTCATCCCGTTCAGGCCCTGCCGCTTGACCAGCTCCTCGGCGTCGGTGACCGAATGATCCGAGGAGTACCGGCTGGGCATGAGGACCACGTGCACGTTCGACGGCCCGACCGCGTCCGCGGCGATGGTCGCGGTCAGCGCCGAGTCGATCCCGCCGGACAGGGCCAAGATGACCGAACGGAATCCGTTCTTGCGCACGTAATCGCGTACACCGGTAACCAGGGCGGCGTAGACCTCGGCCGGGTCGGACAGCCGCGGCCACAGCGGCCCGTCGCCCTCCGCCCGATCGCTCGCGGGGACCTCAGCCGTCGTGGCGGGCTCGTCCGGGGCGGCCACCCGGCCGGACGTCGGCAGTGTCACCCGCCTGATCGTGATCACCGAACCGTCGCCCGCGTCCACCGGCTCGTCCGCGGGCGGCTCGCCCGGCGCGGCCGGCAGGTCCAGGTCGGCCACGACCAGCGCCTCCTCGAACTGAGGGCCCCGGGCGATCAGCGCGCCATCGGCGGCGACCAGGATCGAGTCCCCGTCGAAGACCAGCTCGTCCTGCCCGCCGATCATGTTGGCGTAGGCCAGCGCGGCCCCGGCCTCCCGGGCCCGCCGCACCACCAGGTCCAGCCGCACGTCGTCCTTGCCCCGCTCGTAGGGCGAGGCGTTCGGCACCGCGAGCAGCGCCGCGCCCGAGCGCCGGCACACCGCCACCGGACCGCCCTCCTGCCATAGGTCCTCGCAGATGGCGATCGCGATCTCGACGCTCTCCCCGCCATCGGCGGGCAGCCGGAAGACCGGCAGCGTGTTACCCGGCACGAAGTAGCGGAACTCGTCGAAGACCCCGTAGTTGGGCAGGTGGTGCTTGGCCGAGGTGATGACGACGCGCCCGCCGTGCAGCAGCGCCGCCGCGTCCAGCGGGGCGCCGGCCGGCAGCCCGGTCCGCGGGGCCAGGTCGGCCCGCCGGTCCAGGTAACCGGTGACCACCGCGATCCCGCCGAGCCCCTCGGCGTCCAGCCGGGCCGCCACCGCGTGCAGCGCCGCGATCGACGCCTCGACGAACGACGCCCGCAGCGCCAGGTCCTCCACCGGGTAACCGGTCAGCATCATCTCGGGGAACACCACGACCCGGGCCCCGCGCGCCGCCGCCCGGCGGGTCCACTCCACGACCAGCGCCGCGTTCCCGTCCAGGTCCCCGACGGTGGCATTGACCTGAGCCAGCGCAATCCTCAGCATCGTCACCCCACCAGCCTAGGCCGTGGCCAGCCGCCCCCGGCGAGGGCCTTAACCGCCAGGAAACACGGACCGGGCAAACTCGCTCCTGCGCGTTGCGCGAAAGCAGATCTGGCGGAGGCTGGTCTAGCGGTGAGGAACGTCTAAGGTGATTACCGTGGATAGGCAGGAAGAATTCGTGCTGCGCACGCTCGAGGAGCGTGACATCAGGTTCGTCCGGTTGTGGTTCACCGACGTCCTCGGCACGCTGAAGTCGATCGCGGTGGCGCCCGCCGAGCTCGAGGGTGCCTTCGCCGACGGCATCGGCTTCGACGGCTCGGCCATCGAGGGTTTCGCGCGGGTCTACGAGGCCGACATGATCCTGCGCCCGGACCCGGCCACGTTCCAGCTGCTGCCGTGGCGCGGTGAGTACCCCGGGGTCGCCCGGATGTTCTGCGACATCCTGCTCCCGGACGGGTCGCCGTCCTACGCCGACCCGCGCTGGGTGCTCAAGCGCAACCTGGCCCGGGCTTCCGAGCTCGGGTTCACCTTCTACGCGCACCCGGAGATCGAGTTCTTCCTGCTGCGGGAGCGGCCCGAGCCCGGCGGCCGGCCGGTGCCGATCGACACCGGCGGCTACTACGACCACACCCCGCACAGCATCGCGCACGACTTCCGCCGCACGGCGATCACGATGCTGGAGTCGATGGGCATCTCGGTGGAGTACAGCCACCACGAGGGCGCGCCCGGGCAGCAGGAAATCGACCTGCGCTACGCCGACGCGCTGACCACCGCCGACAACATCATGTCGTTCCGGCTGGTGATGAAGGAAGTGGCCATCGAGCAGGGCGTCTACGCGACGTTCATGCCGAAGCCGTTCACCGATCACCCCGGTTCGGGCATGCACTCGCACGTGTCGCTGTTCGAGGGCGACAAGAACGCGTTCTACGAGGCCGGTGCCGAGTTCCAGCTGTCCAAGACGGGCCGGGCGTTCATCGCCGGGCTGCTGCGGCACGCGCCCGAGATCACCGCCGTCTGCAACCAGTGGGTGAACTCCTACAAGCGGCTGTGGGGCGCGGCCGAGCGGACCGCGGGCGCGGGCGGCGAGGCCCCCGCGTACGTGTGCTGGGGCCACAACAACCGCTCGGCCCTGGTCCGGGTGCCGATGTACAAGCCGCAGAAGGGCAACGCCACCCGGGTCGAGTTCCGCTCGGTGGACGCCGCCTGCAACCCGTACCTGGCGTTCGCGGTGATCCTGGCGGCCGGGCTCAAGGGCATCGAGGGCGATTACGAGCTGCCGCCCGGCGCCGAGGACGATGTCTGGGCGCTGACCTCCGCCGAGCGTCGCGCGCTCGGCATCCGGCCGCTGCCGCAGGACCTGGACCAGGCCATCAAGGTGATGCAGGACAGCGAGCTGGTCGCCGAGACGCTGGGGGAGCACGTCTTCGACTTCTTCCTGCGGAACAAGCGCGAGGAGTGGCAGGAGTACCGCCGCCAGGTCACCGAGTACGAGCTGGGCCGCTACCTGCCGATGCTCTGACCGCGCCCGCGGGCTAACGGGACGGCGCGACCGTCACGTCGCCCTCGTTGCTGCTCGCGTTGATGACGTACCGCGACGAGGATGACCGCGGGACACCCCGGCGCTCGTGGCCCCACACACGCGGCCGGCCAGTGAGGTGAGCCGTATGTCCCTTGATCGTGAGCGTCAGCTGGGCGGCGGACGTCATGAAACCGGGCTTTGAGCGCGTCCTGGCGCACTCGAAGCCGGGTTTCATGTCGTCATGGCTGACCCGCGGCGCTTAGATCGCGGTGCTGACGGTGCCAGTGTTACCTTAGCCGGGTTTCCGGGATTTTCAGTTGTTCCTGCGAAAGAAAGCGCAAAGAGTGGCATGAGTACTTTCGCCGGATCACCGAATACGAACTTGGCTGTTACCTTCCATGCTTTGACGTCAGCGTCATCAGGACGCCTGCGTCAGCCGGCCGGTCCCGCACCTTCGCCCCATGCCGGAAATCCGCCCGTGAAGTGGCTATATGGAGCTGGCAGTCTTTTGACAACCGACTTTGGAAGTCTTCACGCCTGCATAATGCATACAGATCACTTCGTATCTTCTGATTGTTTGAATCTGGTCATTAGCTGATCACGAGGAACGCGGCGAGGTCGTGAATTGAGGCTGTGACCTGCGGGGTCGTAGCGGTGGTTGAAGAGCCCGTCGTGTTCCCGGGCTCGGGCGAAACGATAAAAGTTCCTGTGCTCGCCATAGCCTGCCGCGAGAGACCCCGGGTAGTGGACCCCCAGCCGGCCCGGGTGCAGGCCAGCGCCCAGCGAACGCGGCCTCCAGGTGCATGGCCAGGCCGTTCGGTATCTACCCCAATCATTAATCTTGTCGTAAACTGACCGAGTTACAAGCGCGTCTTACTTTGGTTACGTTTTGTTACCCGGCATTTCAGCGCGAGTTCACCTCAGCGTCAGATGCGGGGCTGAGCGGGCACGTGTGAAGCGGGTCCGTGTCTTGCAAAGGAGGCCTGCCTTTGTCGATCGTGGTCGACAGGTGCTTAGGTCCGCCAGGAATGCGTCCAAGCCGGGCCCGAGTCGCTGCGCGCGCTGGTCGAGCGCGCCCGCGGGCCGGCGGCGGACAATGCCGCGAGAGCGATCCGAAGCGGCTTAGCCAATCGAACAAAACGTCAGAAAGGGAACATGACCTTACTACTATTAACCCTGTGACGTAAAAGGCATGCGGATGGGAGGGAGCCTGGCCGCACCTTGCGAACTGCGTCGCGTGGGGTAACAGGAGGGGAGTGGGGAAAGTGGAGCGGGTGTATCGGGAATGGGCTGGCCAGGAATACCCGGCTATTCCTGACTGTGATCTGGCTGATTTGCGAGTAATGAGTGACGGCACCCCTGTCACGGCGGGCACGTCGCTACGCGAGTTCTGCCACGACCTGATAGAACCAGCCACCACCATCAGGTGGCTGGCACGCGCCGCGGTCACCGACGCGGGGCCGGATCTGCGCGACCGGCTGGGCGCCATCGCCCTCGTGGCCTCGCAGCTGGCAGCGATCTGCGAACAGATTCTTGACCGGCCCCGGCATGACGAGGGCTCGCGGCTCGACCTGCTGGCCGGCGAGGCGGCGGCCAGCGCCCAGGTCCGGTACGACGGCGTGATTGATGTCATCGTCCAGCCCGTCACGGCGCTGGCGCCGGCCGGCGACCTGGTGCGGATCCTGGGTAATCTCCTGGCCAACGCATGCCGGGCGGCTGGCCCGTCGGGCCGGGTCCGCGTGATCGCCGACGTGACCGGCGGCCAGGCCCGGCTGGCAATCGCCGATACCGGCAGCGACCATGGCCAGGCGGTGCCGGGCGGACGGGCGGGTCTCGGGCTGGACATCGTCGGCGCGCTCGCGCGGACGCACAACGGCCACGTTCACCTGGGCGCCAGTGACCTCGGCGGGCTCGCGGTCACAGTTCTCCTGCCCGCGCCGGAAGGAGCGTCGACGTGAAGGTCGTGATCGCCGACGCCCATCCGATCTTCGCTGGCGCCGTCGAATCGCTCCTGCGCCGGGCCGGTCATGAGGTAGCGGGCTGCGTGGCCAGGCTCGACGACGCGGCGGACCTGAGCCTGCGCGAGCGCGCCGACGCGTGCGTGTTCGACCTCGGCCTGGCCGTCGCCTATGAGCCGAGTGCCCTGCCGGAGATCATGGCTGGCTCGCCGCGGACCGCCTTCGTAGTGCTCGCTGATGCGCCGGGGTCGGCGGGCTTCGCCGGCGCGCTCGCCGCAGGCGTGCACGGGGCCGCGCTCAAGACCGACGACTTCGTCGAGATCCTGCGGGTGCTGACTGTCGCCGTGAACCGGCTCGCTCGCCGCGGCACCGGCGAGGCCGTCCTGTCGCTGGCCGCCCAGACAACCCACCGGCCGATCCGGCACAGCACCCGCTATCCAGCCCTGGACCATCTGCTCACCCCCCGCGAGAGGGAGGTACTAACCCGCCTGGTCCGGGGCGAGAGCACGACGATCATGGCCAGGGCGATGGGAGTGCGCATGTCCACCATCCGCACCCATATCGACTCCCTGCTCATCAAGCTCGGGGTGCACTCGCGGTTGGAGGCCGTCGCCTACGCCGTCCGGGAGGGGATCGTCGATCTGAGCGGCAGCTACGAGCCGGCCTCGGCGCCTGATGCCCTCAGCGGATAATGCAGACCAGTCAGCTGCTCATCGTCGATGACCACCGCGTTCTGTGCCAGGGCCTTGAAGCCGTCTTCGCGGCGGAGCCAGACTTCGAGCCCATGGCGATCAGCAATCCCGAGCAGGTTCTCGGGGTGGTGGCGGTGTGGAAGCCGGACGTGGTGATCATGGACCTGCGCCTGGGGGAGGTCAGCGGCATCGACCTCACCCGGCAGATTGTCGCTTTGCCGTCCCCGCCCGCGGTCGTGATGCTGACCGCCTACGGCGACATCGCGGTGGCGCTGGACGCGATCCGGGCGGGGGCGGTGGGCTTCGTGGCCAAGAACGCCTCGGTCGAGCAGGTCATCAGCGCGGCCCGGGCCGCGGTGCTCGGCGGCTGCTGGCTACCCCGGGCAGTGCTGGACCGATTGGCCGCCGAGTACACCGAGCCAGCCGGCGCACCGCAACTCATCGCCCACCTCACGGCGCGTGAGCACCAGGTGCTGAGCCTGATGGTCAGCGGCCGGGATCGCAGCGGCATCGCGGAAAAGCTGAACCAGTCGCCGAATACCGTTCGTACGCACATCCGCAACGTGATCGTGAAGCTCGGATGCCACAGCGCCGTCGAGGCGGTCGCCGTCGCCCTCAAGGCGGGACTCCGCCCCGAAAGCCCCGGATAGCGCCGCTCCGGATAGCGCCGCTCCGGATAGCGCCGCGACTCCTCGGCCGCCCGAGCCAGCGGGCTCATCACCTGATCCAGAGCACCAGGATGCTTCCGATGGACGCGGCCACCACGATGACCGCGAGCAGCGTCAGGTAGAACTGCGCCCGGGACAGCTGATCGAGCTTGCCGCTGGCCACGGTCGTGGCCCGGACGGCCTCGGCTTCGGCCGGCGGCCGAAGCTGTGATCTGGCCTCCGGGGCGAGGTGCGGCACGGCCCGCCGCGCAACCTGGCCGGCCGCACCGGCCGGGGCGAGCGCGGTGCGGGGGTCGGCGGGCACTATGGCCATCACGACCGTGGGTTCCTCGTCCTCCTGCCACCTAGGCCGGCGGTCCGCGATCGGCAGCGGCGCGCCGCTTGCCGCCGGAGGCGGGTAGCGGGCCATGATGGCCGTCGCCACGTCGTCCTCCTTGAGCGCCGTCCCATGCGAGGGCACCAAGATGGCCGGGGCGCCGCCGGGCCGCAGCGGCGCATCGGGGGACAGCACGATCGTCGGCGTTTCGTCCTCACCGGGCGGCAGAGCGGGACGAGCTGGGCCTGCCGCTGCCCGCCGGCCGAGGTCCCCGGCGCGGGGGCGGCCTTGACCAGCCTGGCTAGCAGCAGCGCGGTGCGGACCAGGATGTACAGGTCGCGCGCCAGGCCGCGCCGCCGCAGGTAGTCCAGGTCGATGGCCAGCTTCGGATGCAGCTCGTGGTCCGCGTAATGCTTCTCCGGGTCCTCGCCGCCCAGGATCGTCGCCTGCTGGACCTGGGTGTAGTAGATCTGCCCGGGGCCGGTCAGGCCGGGACGCACGTTCAGGATCTGGAGCTCTTCGTCGTCGTAGTGCGGAATGAACCGGGGCACCTCCGGCCGCGGGCCGATGAGCGTCATATCGCCCTTCAGCACGTTGACCAGTTGCGGCAGCTCATCCAGCTTGGTCGCGCGCAGCAGGGCGCCGAGCCTGGTGACGCGGGAGTCCGCGCGGCTGGTGACCAGCGGGCCTGTGCGGTCGGCGCCGGACACCATCGAGCGGAGCTTGAGTATGGTGAACTGCTCGGCCGCCCGGCCCGTGCGGACCTGCCGGTAGAAGGCCGGCCCCCGGCTGGTGAGCCGGACCAGGGCGCCCAGCAGCACGATGACGGGCCCGGCGACGGCCAGCGCGATCCCGGCCACCACGATATCGACCGCCCGGCGCGCCCGGGAGTCGCCCACGATCTTCGGCGTGGCCCCCGTGAGGTCCCCGGCCCGCGCGGCCCGGCGGAACTGGCGGCGGGCGAGCATGACCAGCACCACGGTGGTGGTCAGGTACGTGATCGCCGAGGTGATGGCGCCGCCCATCGCCCCTAGCCGGGGGATGAGGATGAGGTCGAGCGACACGGTGATGGTCGCGCCGACGCCCATCCCGGCCGAGTTGAGCCCCGGCCGTCCGAGCCCGAGCAGGTATGCGGACGAGACCGCGGCCGCTCCCTCGATCGACAGACCGATGATGATGACCTCGGCGGGCAGGATGGCCCCGTGGAATGCCTTCCCGTACAAGACGGGCAGCGCGACGAAGGTGGCCACGGCCAGGAAGGGCGTCATGATCATGGTCAGCGCGGTGATGCGCGGCAGCACCTTACGCGCCTCGGCGGTGGCCTTGACCCGGCCCAGGCGTGCGTACCGCGGGTACAGGACGTAGTTGACAGCCGTCGGGACCAGCCGCATCAGCTCGGCGAACTTCGACGCCACCGCATAGACACCGAGCACGGCGGGTCCGGCCAGCGCCCCGAGGAGCACGAAGTCGAACCGCAGGTTAGTCAGCCAGAGCATGTTGCCCAGCTGGCCGCGTGCCCCGAACGCCGCGATCCGCCCGGCCAGGCGGGGTGACGGCAGTCCCCAGCCGGAGAAGAAGCCGCGGGTGAACAGCCGGATGAGCGCGGTCACCGTGTACAGGGCGCCGGAGACGATCAGGGTCGCGACCACCAGCGTCACGCCGCCCCTCCCGGTCCAGACGCGCAGGGAGGCGTAGACCGGGACGAACCAGAACTCCTCGGCCACGATGAGCAGGTTCGCCCCGGCGATGTCGCCTGTCCCCTGGCAGCAGGCCTTGGCCGTCACGTTCCAGAGCCAGGTGACGACCGAGATGGTCATGGCCACGATCAGTTCCATCGGCATCTGCTTGAAGAACACGTGATGGAACGGGACGGCCAGGGCGAGCCAGGCCAGCGCGCTGAGCGCGGCGCCAGCGACGGCCATGACGGCCAGGGTGGGCCGGACCCGCCGGTCCTTGCCGTGCTCGCCGGCCAGGAAGTACGCCGTGGCGGTGGGCAGGCCGCAGGAGACCACGACGCCGAGCAGCCAGGGCAGCACCCGCAGCAGCGCGTAGTAGCCAAGAACGGTCGGCCCGCCGATCCGGGCCACGAGCAGGCTCGCGGCCGAGACGCACGCCAGCGCGCCGCCCTGGGCGCCCAGGTTGCCGATGACCTGCTTGGATACCATCCGGCCGCCCTTGGCGGCAACGCTGGGGATGGCCGCCGGCACCGGCGGGGCGTAGGGGGGGAGGGACCGGCGAGGGGCCTGGCCGCGGTCGTCGCCGCCGGCTGCGGGCGCCATGGCGGCCGGGCGCAGCCGGGCGAACCGGCGCTTGCGGGCGGCGGCATGCAGCTGCAGCGCGTCGCGCCCTAGGACCGCGGTGATCCCGAACAAGATCCACAGCGGCCGGAAGTGCAGGACCTCTTCGTAGAACGAGTTGACGCCGATCGCGAGCATGCTGGCCACCAGACCCGCCGGGGCGGGCACGGCGGCGCGCATCGGCGCCGACAGCGGGCGCCGCAGCACCGGCCCGGCCCGCACGACGACGCAGCCGACCAGGAATATCAGCGCGAACAGGCCGAGCGCGCCGCGCTCGCACAGCGCGGCGAGGAAGTCGTCGTGCGCCTCGTTGGAGTAGGGGTAGTACCAGTTCGCGAGCAGCTGCTTGGCACTCATCGGCCCGAGGCCGACCAGGCCGTCGCTGCGCTGGTACAGCTGGATGGTCTCCTGGATGAGCAGGCCGCGCTCGTCGCTGCTCTGCGCGCTGCGGCCGATCGAGTTGACCAGCAGCGGCTGGCCGCTGTCCAGCGCCCACTGGCGGATCGCGTTGAGCGGCACGACGGTGAAGAAGGTGCCGATCGCGAGGCCGATGATCAGCCCGGTGGCGATCACCCCGGCCCAGCCATGACGCCGGTAATAGCGGACCATCAGCAGGAGCGAGATGCCGAGGCCGAGCGCGAGGACGCCGCCGTTCGATTCGGTCAGCGCCAGCGCCCACACCAGCGTGGCGTAGCCGAGGAACCTCAGCCACCGTTTTCCCGGCGTGCGCGCGGCGAAGATGACGAAGATCGTGGCGTCCCAGAACCACGAGGCATAGTTCGGATCGCCGAAGGTGAACGCCAGCCGGTTCCCCTCGGCGGGGCTGATCCCTTCCAGCGTCGTGATGTGGGCCGCCCAGGCGGCGATGAACAGCATGGCCCAGAAGATCCCCGACCAGCTCCAGGCCACCAGCGCATAGCGCATGGCCCGGGGTCCGGTCAGCACGTTGACCACCGTCGTGCACCACGCGAAGAGCAGCAGGTCGATCAGCAGGGTGACCAGCGCCGTGCTGGGCAGCTCCGAGACCAGGCCGGACGCCGCGCCCGCGGCGACGAACAGCGCCACCGGGATGAAGTACGGCGCCCTCAGCTTCTGGTGCGTGCCCGCCAGCCAGACCAGGGCGGTGACGATGGCGGCCACGATGAACAGATCGACCGGCGAGCTGTTACCTGGCCCGGTCGGATGCAGTACCGGCTGGAAGATGACGGCCAGGACCAGTGTGATCACGGCCACGCGCTGGGCGCTGCCGCGAGCGGGCGCCGCGGGCTTGTCGGGCGGCGCGGCCCTCCGCCGCGTCATCGTCACCGTCATGACGGGCGCCCGGTCAGGCGGCGGAACAGCATCAGGTGGTTGCGGGCGAAGTCATCGTGGTCCGCGGCGGCGGCACTGGCCGCGACGTCGGCGACCAGCACGTCCCGCCAGCAGGACGGGGGCACGCCGAGCCGTTCCAGCCCGCTCGTGACGAATGACCGCACCAGGTCCGGGTACCAGCCGGTCCCGTCGACGGCGTACTGGACGCCGGCTCCCCAGCGGCAGGCACGCAGTCCCGGGTGGCCGGCCACCCGGCGTCCCGGCCGGCTGTGGCGATCCAGGTACAGCGAATACGAGGTCGCGAACCGGGCCAGGTCGGCGGCGGCCGGGCCGGCCGGGCGTGCGGCTTCCCAGTCGATGACGCCGAGCACGCGGCCCCGGCCGATCAGCAGGTTGCCCGGCCAGAAGTCGCCGTGGACGACCGACGCCGGCGTCCGGTAGCCCGCCATGCGCCCGGCCAGGCCGGCCAGCTCGGCCAGATCGGCCCCGGCGCCCGGCTGGCCGGCGAACCGGCGGCCGAACGACTCGGCCACCCCGTCCAGCAGCTGGGCCAGCGTAGCCTGCCCGGTCCCGGCCGTGGCTTGCTGCAGCCCGGCCAGCCAGGCGCCGGCCGCGGTGAAATCGGCCGCCACCGCCTCACGCCGGGCCGTGTGCCGCCAGGAGTGATACGCCGCCAGCATCGACCGCCCGGGCAGCGCGGTCATGACCAGCACCGGCCGGCCGAGATGCTCCGCCGTGGCGACGACCTGCGGGATCGTCGCGGCCGCCGGCCCCAGCGGCCGCGCGCTGATCTCGGCCAGCCGCGCCGCCTCGCGCTCGACGCTGCGCGCCGCGCCGTCGGTGGTCGGCACCTTGGCCACGTAGGCCGGCCGGGTGGCCCCGGGGGGGAAGAGCAGCACGGTCACCTTGGCGTTGGGGTCTCTCGAGGTCGCCAGGCACGCCGTCCGGCCGCCCACCTGATCGATGAAGGAGGCCAGCGTCCGCGGCGGGGCCGTGGTCATTCGGGCCGTCCGACCAGCACCGCGCCGCCCATCCGGAGCACGGCCGCGAGCAGCCACGACGCGGGGTAGCGGAACATGCGGAGCCCCGCGGTAACGACCATGCTGACCACCGGCCCGGCGCCGGGCGGGACGGACAGCACCGAGTCGGCCAGGTAGCGCAGGACCGCCCGGTCCCAGTTGGCCACGATCAGCGGGTGCCGCCTCGATGGCACCGCGATGTAGGCCCGGACGCCGTTCCCGGGCCGCGACCGCAGCGCCCACGGCGCGGGCTGGGACACCCAGACGTTCCCGGCGGGCAGCAGGGCCGACCAGGCGGCTTCATCGGCCAGGTCGGCACTGGTCATGTCAGCACCGCGAACGGGCGCATCCGGGCCACCGGCCGCACCAGGCCGTGTCCGGTCAAGATGCCCAGCGCCTCGTCGACGCCGCGGTCGTCCAGGTGGGGCACCTCGGCGGGCGCGGAGCCGTCGTAGCGGTGCCGGGCCGTCGTCCGGCCCTTCGGGTCGGGCCCGGAACGGCCGGAGCTGGCGAAGGCGGAGATGATGCTGCCGGTGCCGTGGCACGCGGTGTACAGGCTGCGGTGCGCGGTGTCCTCCGGCACGCACAGGTACGAGGAGGTCCGGTTGGTACCGGGCAGCAGCAGCGGCTGCCCGGTCTGGCCGAAGAACGGGTGGTCGGTCATCTGCGCCGCGGGATAGGCGCGGCAGGCGTTATGCCGGTGTACGAACGCGTGCGTCCCGCCCACCTCTTCCTCGTAGATCGAGTTGTGCGGCGAGTCGACCACCAGGCTCGCGGTCGCGCCGAACGCGGACCGGGCTATCCGGCGCAGCTCGGCGTAGGTAGCCATCCGGTAGGCGAAGCCGTAGTTCATCGCGAGCCTGGTAGCCAGCAGGACCCGCCGGCCGTCGTCACCGTCGACCGGGACCGGCGGGCAGCCCTCGGCGAAGTAGGCCGCCAGCCGCTGCCTGATCCCGGACCGCGGCGTGAGCAGGTGGGTAAGCGGCCGCTGCACCGACATCTCGGCGCGCAGCATGCGGGAGGCGCTCTTGCGCCGCGCGTACAGCGCGCCGAGCTGGCCGGTCAGCACCCCGCCGCCGTTGTGGAACTGCACGGTGACCTGCCCGGCCCGGATGCCGAGCGCGGCCGCCGCGGCGGGGTCGAGGATCTCCTCGACTTCTTGCAGTTCCAGGAAATGGGTGCTGGGGCCGATGCCGCCGAACCGCAGGCGGCTCATCTGGACGACCAGCCAGGGCAGCTCCTTGGCGGCGCGTGAAGCGCCGCCGTAGGCGTCGATGCCGAGCCGGCCGCGCTCCTCGACGTGGCCGAGTTCGTCGTCGGTCAGGCCGTAGCGCTCAGCGGCGAAGTCGGCCCCCTCGACCGCGGCCCTCAGCACTTCCTTGGCGGTCAGCTCGCGGCGCCAGTTCGGCGGGCTGGGGAACCGCTCGGCGACCTGGCGGTAGAAGCCGGCCACCGCGGTGGCCGACGGCCGCTCGGTATCGAGGGTCATCAGCGCCATGCCGCAGTTGAGCGCGGCATCGGTGAGCGCGGGCCGGATTTCCCCCGTGGTGGCGACGGCGATGCTCGACGGCATCTCCGACTTGGCCTTGTGGCAGAAGTCGGGCAGGACCACCGGCGGCGCCGCGAGGCCCGCGCCGTCCGTGCCCGCGCCGAGGCACGCGATCATGCCCTGGTCGGCGGGGGCCGCCTGGCTGTCGAACACAGTGAATTCGCGCTTGCGGGCGCCGTACGAGCCGGCGAGAACCTCTATATCCATCTCGTCCCTTTCATGCCGCCAGGCCGGCGAGCGCCTCGCACACCCGGTCCACGTCGGAATCGGCCAGGCCGGGGTGCAGCGGCAGCGAGAGCAGCCGCGGGAAGATCCGGTCCGCGGCGGACAGCTCGCCGCACTCCTCCCGGCCGAGCAGGTTGCGGAAGTACGGCAGGTGGTGAACCGGGATGAAGTGAACCGAGGTGCCGATCCCGGCCTCGGCCAGCCGCGCGGCCACCGTGTCACGGTTCATGCCGTACGCCCGGGAGTGAATGCGCACGATGTACAGGTGCCAGGCGTGGGTATCCGCGGCCGGGCGCGGCGGCAGCTCCAGGCCGGCCAGGCCGGCCAGCTGCGCGTCGTACCGGGCGGCGATGGCCGCCCGCCGCTGCTGCCAGGCCGCCAGGCGGCGCAGCTGCTCCCGGGCGATGGCGGCCTGCAGGTCGGTGAAGTTCGCCTTCATCCCGGCCTGCTCGACGGTGTACCGCCAGGTCCCGGACTTGTGGTAGCGGCGCCAGGCGTCGCCGCTCATGCCGTGCAGCCGCGTCTGGCGCCAGCGGGCGGCCAGGTCGCCGTCGGTCGTGGTGATCGCGCCGCCCTCGCCGACCGGGAGGTTCTTGGTCGCGTAGAAGCTGAAGCAGCCGGCGCGGGAGATACTGCCGACCGGCCGGCCGCCCAGGGCGGCGCCGAGGCCGTGCGCGGCATCCTCCACCACGTGCCCGTCCGGCAGGCCCGCCGCCTCCGCCAGGTCCGCGCCGTCCACCGGATATCCGGCCATGTGCTGGATGACCATCGCCGCCGCGCCGTGCCTGGCCGCCGCCTTAGCCACGCCTTCCGCGGACACGGTGAGGCTGGCCTCGTCCGTGTCCACCAGCACCGGCCGCAGCCCGGCGTGGATGATGGCCTGGACGGCGCCGCAGAAGGTGAGCGTCGGGGTCAGCACCGGCGAGCCGGGCGGCAGGCCGAGGCCGGCCAGGGCGAGCTCGATGGCCGCGGTGCAGGAGCTGACCGCGACCGTGTGCCGCGCGCCGACCCACTCGCCGAACTCCCGCTCGAACGCGGCCGTCTCGGCCCCCATCGTCACCCAGCCGCTGGCCAGGACCCGGATCGCCGCCTGCTGGGCCTCGGGCGTCACCTCGGTGCGGCAGAAGGGCACTCGCTGCGCCGTCATGACATGGTCAGCTCGGACTGCGCCGGCGGGGAGCCGACGTCGGGCCGGCTGTAGGCCTCGGCGAGCACGGTGCCGAGCGCGTCCGCCGATAGCTCCGTGCCGAGCCCGGCCCGGCCGGCCGCGCCGAGCCGGGCGGCTTCGTCCGGGTGGCCGAGCAGGTAGCCGACGGCCCGGCCGAGCACCTCCGGCATGCCCGGCGGCACCAGCAGGCCGGTCTCCCCGGCGACCACGACGTCTGGCACCGCATTGACCGCGGTCGCGACGACGGGCAGCCCGGCGCCCATCGCCTCCACGATGGCGCATGGCAGCCCCTCGTACAGGCTGGCCATGGCGAAGATGTCCAGGCCGGGCAGCAGGGCGTCCACGTCGTTGCGCTCGCCGGTGAACAGGATGCGGCCGGAGAGGCCGAGCTTGTTCGCGAGCCGTTCGGCGTTCGCGCGCAGCGGTCCCGCGCCGATCCAGACGGCGAACACGTCGCGGCGGCCGAGCCCGGCCACGGCGCGGATCCAGTCCTGTGGCGCCTTCTGGAACGCCAGCCTCCCGACCGTGCCGACCACCTGCATGCCGGGCGGCACGCCGAGAATCCGCCGGGCCTCCGCCCGGTCGTGGGCGCCGGGTGCCGTCAGCGCCTTGCCCAGGCCCACCCCGATGGTGCGGACCCGCTCCGGCGGGGCGATCCGGCGGGTGATGGCCTCGGCCGCGACGCCCGAGCCGACGGCGAGGAACACGTCGGTATACCGGCCGACCCGCCGCTCGATCTCGATGTACGCGGTCCGGCGGGGCCAGGACTGGAACTGATGAAACGGGAAACCGTGAAAGGTGTGCACGATCCGGCCTGCTGCTAGCCGGTGCGCGGCCACGCGGCCCAGCGCGCCCGCCTTGGAGCTGTGCGTGTGCACGACGTCGCAGCCTCGCAGGCACGCCTGGAGGTCGGCGAGGGCCCGCCGGTCGTCCAGCGGCGCGATCTCGCTGCGCAGCCGGGGCAGCGTCATCACCTCGTGACCGGCCGTGCGTGCCTTCGCGGCCAGGCCCTGGTCGGCCTCCCCGGTGACGAAAACGATCTCGTACCGTTCGGGGTCCAGCGCGAGCGCGCCGCGCAAGGCCACTCCGCCCGCGCCGGCCATGAACCGGGTGACGACCTGCGCCACCTGCAACCTCGTGCCCGTCATGCTGACACCTCCGCGTCCGCCGCCGCGCCGAGCAACTCGCGCAGCGGAGCCCCTGGCTGATCTCCGAGTGCCACCCGCAGGCAGGGCACGCTCCGGCTGAGCCGGGCGGCCGCCTCTTCGACCGGAGGATGGCTGGAGCCCAGGCCGGTGCCGAGCGCCAGCGTGGCCGCGAACGACCAGTAGCGGCGTAGCTCTCCGGCCATGTAGGTGCCGGCCGTCAGGTAGCGCGCCGCGAGCTCCGGCTCGCAGCTGGCTACGGCCGGGCCGCCGCGCGACACCACGACCAGGAGGCCGGGCCGCATCTCACCGGTGCGCCGTGGCCACGCCATCTCCCGGCGCCCGTGCGGCATCCGCCGTCCGCTGCCCTGGTGAACTCCGGCCGGCAGCCGCAGCGGCTCGAGCACGCCCCACGCGCCCCGCCCGTCGCTCACGCACAGGTTGTCGCAGGTGGAAGCCCCTCCGGCCAGCAGCTCGCCGTAGACGAGGGTGGACTTGCCCACGCCGCCGGGCCCGGCCAGCAAGATCGTCCGGCCGTCGCCCCCACCGCCGAGACCGCAAACCGATGCGTGCAGCGGCGCGCGGCCGCGCGACTGGCCCCGCCACAGCGCCGGGTACTGCAGCAGGACGGCGCGCAGCAGCAGGCGGGCCCGCGAGCGCAGCAGCGCCGTCGCCACCCGGCCCTTACCGGACGGCCGCCAGCGGGCCGTCACCTCCAGCGCTGTCCCATCCGCTGTCACCCGAAGGTCCAGCCCGGATGAGCAGGCATCCCTGATGATCACCTGCCCGGGGCGGCACCAGGCGTCGCGGGTGAGCACCCGCCAGCCGTCCACGCCGAACGCGGCGGATTCGTGCTCGACGGTGATGCGGACGCCCGGTGCGGTGCCGTCATCGGCCGCGAGCTGGCCCGCGGCGCCCTCGGTCAGCACGGCGGAGATCCACGGGACCGCGCAGGTTACCTCCACCCGCTCGCCGGCGGTGTCCAGGAGCGCCCGCATCAGAACTCGTCCGGGTACGGGCTCGCCATGGCCATCGCCGCCGCCGCGGTTCGCGGCGCCGGGGCCGGGCGGTACACCGGCACCAGCTCGGCGAGCACGCTCCGGACCTTGTCGTCATCGCCGTCCGCCGCCGCCGCGTACAGCAGGTCCAGCGAGCTGGCGAAGCCGGCGGGCAGCCGTCCCGGCCGGGTCGCCGAGATGGCCGGGTGCGCGGTGGGCAGCCGCTGCTCGAGCTCGTCGAACAGGGTCTCGTGCAGTTTCTCCCCCGGCCGCAGCCCGGTGAAGCGGATCTGCACGTCCGGCACCCGCAGCTGCTCGGCGTAACGGCGGACGAGATCGACGATCCGCACCGGCTCGCCCATGTCGAGCACGAACGTCTCGCCGAATTCGCCCATCGGCGCGGCCGACAAGACCAGCCCCACCGCCTCCTCGACCGTCATGAAGAACCGCGTCACGTCGGGATCGGTCACCGTGACCGGCTCGCTGTGCTCGATCTGCGCGCGCACCACGGCCAGCAGCGAGCCCCGGCTGCCGAGCACGTTGCCGAAGCGGGCCGAGCAGACCCGCATCGCGGTGTCGGCGTGGGCCTGCACGACCATCTCGGCCAGCCGTTTGGTCGCGCCCAGGATGGACACCGGCTCGGCCGCCTTGTCGGTCGAGATGAGCAGCAGCTGTCTTGTGCCGGCCTCGGCCGCGGCCCGGACCACGTTCTGCGTGCCGAGCACGTTGGTTTTCACGCCCTCGCCGGGATTCCGCTCGAGCAGCGGCAGGTGCTTGTGGGCGGCGGCGTGGAAGACCACGTCGGGCCGGACCGAGCGGAATACCTGCCGGATGCGGGTCTGGTCCCTGATGTCGGCGATGATCAGCTCGGTGCTGTCGAGCAGCGCCCGCCCGTTCAGCTCGAGCTGCAGCGTATGCATATTCGACTCGTCATGGTCGAGCATGTGCAAGGACGCGGGCCCGTAGCTGCGCACCTGCCGGCACAGCTCCGAGCCGATCGAGCCGCCGGCCCCGGTGACCAGGACCCGGGCCCCGGCCAGCATGGCCTGGACCGACGGCGGCAGGACCCGCTGCTCGGCCCGGCCGAGCAGGTCGCGGTAGCTGACCGTGCGCATGTCGGCCGCCCGCGCCGCGCGTTCCAGGGCCGACAGGAAGGACGGCAGGTAGTGCACCCGCACGCCGGTGTCGGCGGCCGCGCGGATGAGGCCGCTGAGCGTGGCCTGCGGCAGTGAGGGAATCGCGATGATGACGGCCTCGATGTCGCGCTCACGGACCACGGTGCGCAGGTCGGCGAGGGCGCCGAGGACAGGCGTGCCGAACACGGACCTGATCCCGGGGTCGTCGTCGAGCAGCCCGGCCGGGCGCAGCCCGTAATCAGGGCACTTCCGGAGGTCCCGCATCAGCGTGCGGGCCGCCGATCCGGCCCCGACGATCAGCGTCGCCAGCCCGCTGCTCTCCGGCCGGGCGCGCAGCCACGCTCTCTTTCCGCCGTGCCGGCTGCGGCCGGAACTCCTGGCCTCAGTCATCTTCCCCCTCCTGGTGGTTGCCTTCCGGCGTCCTCGCCTGCTCATGGGGCGCTGAATCCGCGGCTGGCGGGCCAGCCGCCGTGCCGTCCGGCGCTGGCCAGCCGGGAGCTGCGCCGTTCGCGGACCCGGCGCTGACGACCGGAAGGTCTGGGTTGGTGTCCGGGCCGGCCCCACCGCCGAGCGGCACGTCCACCGCGCGCAGGGCTGGCGCGCCGGCGGCCCGGAAGAAGAGGCCGGCCAGCCAGCCCCGGTGCCGCATCCCGATGACGCCGAGGATCGGCCAGTCCGCGGTGAGACCGAGGTCCGCGGCCTGATCCAGCGCACCGTGCGGCGCGAACCTGGGCAGGGCGACCACCAGCGCGGCGTCGGGGGGCGGGGCACCGAGCCGGATGTCATCCAGGGTGACCACGGTGGCCTGCGGCTTCGCCGTCCGGGCGGCCGTGATGATGGCCGGGCGGCGTCCGTCGCCGTTGGAGTTCCCGTCGTCGTGGGCGGCCCGCGCCCGGGCGCGGGCGTCGGCCCGCTCCGGCGTCGGCAGCGCGGCCCGCAGCCGGGCGGCGAGCGACGACAGCCGCGCGGGCGAGCCTGGGCCGGTCAGCACGATGGTCAGGACCCCGGCCCGGTGGGCGGCCAGGCTGAGGCGCTCGGGCAGGTCCGGATCGAGCCTGACGATCTGGCCGCGGCGTTCGTCGGATCCGCCGAGCAGGACCGCGCCGAGCTCCCTGGCCCCGGCGGCCGGCTCGGCCACGGTCGGCCGGAGCACCTCGCGCAGCGTGGCGATCAGCAAGCCGAGGACCAGGCCGAGCATCGCAGCCAGGGCCGCGTCGACGGCCGCATGCCGGGACACCCCGGTCGCGTACGCCGGGACGCTAACGACCGAGGCGCCCGTCTCGGTGGTGAGGGTGGCGAGCACCTGCTGGGTTTCGGCTTGGTTGGTGGCCAGCTCCTGCTCGGCCGCGCCCAGCTGGGACAGCAGGGACTGCACCGACACGCTGGTGGAGGCGTTCGATGCGTTGGCCCGGTTGAGCTGGCTGAGCAGCTGGTCGCGCCGGGAGGTGAGCGCCACGTTGGTCTTGCTGAGCGTCGCGAGCTCGGGGTTGTCCTTGACCCCGAGGACGTTCAGCTCGTTGACGATGGCAGTGGCGAGCGCCTTGGCCAGCTCGATGGACACTCCGGAGATCGGATCGGTGACGGTCAGCATCATGATCGCGGAGCTGCTCGACGGGCTCACCGTGATGTGGTGCTTGGCGACCTGGACCGCGTTCCGGTTGATCCTGATCTGGCTGATCACCTGCTGGACCAGGGCCGGGTCGGTGGCCACCGCGTTCACCCGGCTCTGGATGGCCGACACCTGGGTGGTCGCGTCGGGGGTCGTCGCCTGCCCCTGGACGGTCGCGGTCGCCGCGTACGCGACCGGCTGATGCTCCTTCAGCGGAAAGACCCCTGCCGCCGGCAAGATCATCAAGATGAGCAGCAACCACCGGTGCCGCCAGAAGATCCGGCGGCCTGCCTCGCTGGCTTCCACAGTTCACCCCTCGTTCATCTGCGGCTTCAGAGCATCACGGTATGTTGGGGGATTTCCGTCGGCCTCGGGCGACTGCGAGGTGGTTTCTACGTCGATTGCCGGAGCCGCGAAACGGGGCCGGGTGCAAGACTCGGCCACGTGAATAACCAGGCGCGGAAAGCCGCCTGCCGTACCTTGCTGAGCGGTTCTTTCCGGATAAGGAACCGCCTGGCCGGCGTTCTGCTGGCGGGCGGCTTCCTGGTAGCCAGCTGCACGTCGGCGCCGGGGGCGGTGATCCCCTCCACCGTCCCCGGCCCGACCGGAGGGGGCGCTTCCCATCCGCCCGCGAGTTCCGCCCCCAGGGCAACCGGAGGGCTCGGCGACCTGCGCAAAATCCTCGTGATCATGGACGAGAACCACAGCGTCCAGCAGATCTTCCCCGACGCCATGCCGTACCTGTGGAGCCTGGCCCAGCGGTATGCGTACGCAACCGAGTGGAGTGACGTGGGACATCCGAGCCTGCCGAATTACCTGGCCATTTTCGGCGGATCCGCCTTCGGTGATCCGCACGATTGCCCGCCCGGACCCGGCTGTACGTATCCGGGGCCGTCGGTATTCGGGCAGGCCCTCTCCCGGGGCGAGACAGCCAAGGCCTACGAGGAATCCATGCCGCAGCCGTGCGACCCGGGATTTGCCGGTGAATACGACGTGAATCACAATCCGTGGGCCTATTTCCCGAGTGAGGCCGCGAGTTGCCGGGCCGATGACGTGCCAGCCGGCACGCCGTCCGCGGGCGCGCTGTCGGCCGACGCACGGGGCGGGCAGCTACCCGTCGTCGGCCTGGTCACGCCCAACCTGGCGGACGACGCCCATAACGGGACCCCGGCCCAGGCGGACGCCTGGCTGCGGTCATGGATTCCGGTGCTCATGTCCGGTCCCGACTGGCGGTCGGGTCGGCTGGCCATCGTCGTGACCTTCGACGAGGGCGAGACGACCGAGCACGTGCCGTTCGTGTTCATGGCACCGGGGCGGTCCGGGGTCAGGCTCTCCCAGGCGGCCGATCACTACGCCCTGACGCTGCTGATCGACGAGGTCATCGGCGTCCCGCCGCTGCGGCTGGCTGCCCGCGCCGCCGACGTGGGGCCGGCCCTGGCGGCAGCGCGACGACCGGCAGCCCGATGACCGGCAGCCCGATGACCGGCAGCCCGATGACCGGCAGCGCGGTGACCAGCGGGCGCGTGACGTTCGTCGGCGCGGTGCACGAAGCGGTGCCCGCGCTCGGCGTCCTGATCGACAGCGGTGCCGAGATCACCGAGGTGGTGACGCTGCCGCCAGAGCGCGCGGCCGCCACGTCCGGCTTTGTGGACCTGGACCCGCTGGCGGCGGCGCACGGCATTCCCGTCCGCCGCTGCGCGGACATCAATTCCGCGGAGTCCGTCCAGCGTGTCCGGGACCTGCGGCCGGACCTGATGGTGGTGTGCGGGTGGACCAGGTTGCTGTCCGCCGAACTGCTCGGCCTGCCGCCCCGCGGCGTCATCGGGTTCCACGCCTCGCTGCTGCCGCGCTTCCGCGGCCGTGCCCCGGTGAACTGGGCCATCCTGCGCGGCGAGGCGGAGACCGGCAACACGATGATGATGCTGGACGCCGGCACCGATACCGGGGACATCGTCGACCAGCAGATCCTGCCGATCGACCCCGGCGACACGTGCGCGACCGTCTACGCGAAGGTGGGCCAGGCCGGGGCCGAGATGCTCCGGCGCCAGCTGCCGGCGCTGCTGGCGGGCACCGCACCGCGGCGGCCGCAGGGTCCCGCCGACGGCCCGCCGCTGCCCAAGCGCACGCCGGGGATGGGCATCACCGACTGGAACCGGCCCGCGCGCGCGGTCCACGACTGGATCCGCGCCCTCACCTGGCCCTACCCAGGCGCCTTCACGCTCGCCGGCGACCAGAAGGTCATGCTGTGGGCGGCGGTGCCGGACGGCGCGGGCGGCCCGCGGCGCCCCGGTGAGGTGCTCGGCTGCGGCGCGGACGGCGTGCGGGTGGCCACAGCGGACGGCATCATCCTGCTGACCAGCGTGTCGGGCGCCGGCGAACCACCCGGGCCCGCTTCGGCCTGGGCAGCCCGCACCGGCCTGCGGCCGGGTGACCGGTTCGAGCCGGTTCCGCCAGAAACCGCCGCCTGGGCGCTGGGTCTCGGACCCAGTCCGGCCGGGAACATGGCGAGGTAGCGATGGAGCGGGCACGCGTCGTCGTCATCGGGGCCCATCCCGACGACGAACTGCTCGGCGCGGGCGCCACCCTCGCCCGGCACGTGCTGGCCGGCGACGAGGTGCACGCGGTCGTCGTCGCTGACGGCGCCGGCAGCCGGTATCCGGCCGAGCTGGCCGCCGCGCTGGAAAAGCAGGCCCGGCGCGCCGCCGAGGTCATCGGCTTCGCCTCGCTGCAGTTTCTCTCGCTGCCCGACCAGCGACTGGACACCGTCCCGCTGATCGACCTGACTCAACGGCTCGAGTCGGTGCTCGGCGAGATCGCGCCGTCCTTCGTCTACACCCATTTCCCTGAGGACGTGAACGCCGACCACCGGCTGGTGGCCGAGTGCGCCTGGACGGCCTGCCGACCGTACAGCCTTCCGCAGCTGCGGAAGTTCGCGGTCTTCGAGACGCCCTCGTCCACCGAGTGGGCCCGGCCGCTGACGGGAACGGAGTTCCGGCCCGGGCTGTTCGTCGACGTGACCGGCACGCTCGAGATCAAGGTCGCGGCCATGGAGTGCTACGAGACCGAGCTGCGGGACTATCCGCACCCACGGTCGGTCCGCGCGCTGCGGGAGCGGGCTGCCTACTGGGGGAGCCACGTCGGCCGGCTCGCCGCCGAGCCGTTCGTCGTCCTCCGGGAGCTGGCTTAGGTCCGGCATCGGACGTAGGAGCAGCTACGTCCGCTGCCGGATCCCGTTTTGCCGCACAAGGCGAGAATTGATTCCTAATGAGGGAGGTCCGCGTGGCACGGGGACCTAGCGTGTGCCATTCGAGGACGATTCACGCGTCGGCGCGGGCGGGCGACGCCGTGGGGGACCTGTGAGGGACAAATGTCTCAGAAGCGGCCTGGCGTGATGGTGCGCGCTCTCATCCGCCGTGGGAACCGGAAGCTGGTAAGGCGCTCCACCAGCCGGATGCGCCGCGTGAGCGCCGCGGCGGCCGTGCTCGCCGGCGGCATGGCCGGTGCCGTGGCCGTCGCGCCGCCCGCGTTCGCGGGCACGCCCTGTACGGCTGCCGCCCTGATTTCGGCGATCACGGCGGCCAACACGGCGAACGGCACCGTCACCCTCACCAGCGGCTGCACCTACACCCTGACGGCCAGCAACAACACCACCGATAACGGCGGCGTCGGCCTGCCCGACATCACCGGGAACGTGACGATCCAGGGCAGCGGGGCCACCATCGCCCGGTCCACCGCGTCCGGCACCCCGGTGTTCCGCATCTTCGACGTCTCGGCCTCGGGCAACCTGACGCTGAACTCGGTGACGATCAGCAACGGCCTGGCCAGCAACGGCCAGCAGGGCGGCGGGGGCATCTTCAACCACGGCGCGCTGACCGTCACCGGCAGCACGTTCACGAATAACTCCGCGCCGTCGTCCACCGGCACCTCCGGCGGCGGCATCAACAACAGCGGCAGCCTGAGCCTTTCGACCAGCACGTTCACCGGCAACTCGGCCCAGGAGGGCGGCGGGGTCTTCAACCAGAAGACCGCGACGATCGCCAACGACACCTTCTCCGGCAACAATGCGACCATCTTCGGCGGCGGCGCCCTGCTCAACGCGGCGGGCACGATGACGGTGACCGGGGACACGTTCACCGGGAACACTGGGCCGGGCGGCGGCGCGATCGACAACGACACCACGCTGAACATCAGCGACAGCACGTTCAGCGGCAACACGGCCGGCACCAACGGCGGCGGCGCCATCATCAACTTCGGCCCCACCACGGCGACCCAGACGACCATCTCGGGCAACAGCTCCCCGTACGGCGCGAACATCTTGAACTACACCGGCAACACGCTCAAGCTCAGCATGAGCATCGTGGCCAACGGCCAGGGTGGCGGCCCCAACTGCGGCGGCGGGGCCGCCGTCACCGACGGCGGCTACAACATCGACACCGGGCCGACGTGCGGCTTCTCCGCGGCCAGCCACTCGATGAGCAGCACCCAGCCGCAGCTCGGCCCCCTGGCCAGCAACGGCGGTCCGACCCAGACCATGGCGCTGCCGGCCGGCAGCCCGGCCGTCGACGCCATCCCGGCGAGCACGTCCGGCTGCTCCGGGACGACGGACCAGCGCGGCATCACCAGGCCACAGGGGACCGGGTGTGACGTCGGCGCGTACGAGCTGGTCCAGGGGCAACGGGAACCCCTCGGTGCCGGCCGGCCTGACGGTCACCGGCACCACGGCCACCTCGGTGTCCCTGTCCTGGAACGCTTCCTCCGGCAACCCCACCGGCTACACCGTGTACCGGAACGGCAAGTCCGTCGGCACCACCGGCGGTCCCAGCGCCACCACGTACACGGACCTGACGGCATCGCCGTCCACCACGTACACCTACACGGTCGACGCTTTCAGCGGGAACAACCACTCGGCGCAGTCCGCGCCGGCGCACGCGACCACACCCGCGCCCGGCGGCACCACCGCGGTGCAGGGCGGCGCGGTGTCGACGGCGGCGCAGGCGACCAGCGCCACGATCACCTTGTCCGCCCCGGTGCACGCGGGCGACCTGCTCGTCGGCTGGTTCGGCGAGTACAGCTCGTCCGGGCAGGTGAAGGTCTCCGACAACGTCAACGGCGCGTGGACCCGCAGCACCGCCTCGACCACGTTCGGAGCGGCGGCGGTGACATCGCGCTGTACTACCTGCAGAACTCGGCGGCCGCGCCGAACGGCCTGACCATCACCATCTCGGCGTCGAGCGCGACGTACCTCGAAGGAGCGGTCGGCGAGTACAGCGGGGTGGCCACGGCCGGCGCCCTCGACCAGGTCGCGGTGGCCAAGGGCACCGGCAGCACGGTCGACTCCGGGCCGACCGCCGCGGTGGGCGCGGGCGAACTGGTCGTCGGCGGCATCTTGACGGGCGGCTCACCCGGCACCGTGACCGCCGGATCCTCGCAGGGCCAGAGCTACACCATGCTGGCGCAGAGCAGCGGGCTGTCATCCGACCTGGAAGACATCCTGTCCGGCGCCGCGGGTGCGCAGGACGCGCGGGCCACGTTCGGCACGGCCACCGACTGGTACGCGGTCGCGGCCACGTTCCACACGTTCGGGTCGGGCAACACCACCCCGCCCAGCGTCCCGACGGGTCTCACCGACCCCACCGACACGGCCAGCTCGGTCGGGCTGAGCTGGAACGCCTCGACCGACAGCACCGGGACGCTGGCGGGCTACACCGTCTACCGCAACGGCACGTCGATCGGCACCACCAACGCCGGCACGACCACGTTCACCGACTCGGCCGTGCAGCCGTCCACGACGTACTCCTACACGGTGGATGCCTTCGATACCGCGGGCAACCACTCCGCCCAGTCCTCTCCGGCGCTGCCGGTGACCACGCCAGCGGCGCCGCCGCCCAGCGCGAAGTGGGTGCAGGGCGGCGTGAACTCCAGCGGCGCGCCGGTGACGAGCGTCACGATCACGCTGACCAGCCCGGTCGGCGCGGGCGATCTGCTGGTCGGCTGGTTCGGCCAGTACAATTCCTCTGGCCAGGTCACGGTGTCGGACAACGTCAACGGGGCCTGGACCCGCAGCAGCGCCTCCACCTCCTACGGCGGCGGCAGCGGTGACATCGCGCTGTACTACCGGCAGAACTCGGCGGCGGCCCCGGGCGGCCTGACGATCACGATCACCGCCACCAACGCGACCTACCTCGAGGGCGTCGCCGCTGACTACTCGGGCGTGGCGGCGACCGGGGCCCTGGACCAGGTGTCGGTGGCGAAGGGCAACAGCACCAGCGTCAACTCCGGGCCGACGGCCTCGGTCGGCGCAGGCGAGGTCGTCGTCGGCGCCGTGCTAACCGGCGGATCGCCCGGCACGGTTACCGCAGGATCCTCACAAGGCCAGGCCTTCACCATGCGCACTCAATGGGGCTCCGGGTCGGCCGACCTGGAAGACATCCTGGTGAGCGCCGCGGGTGCCCAGGATGCCACCGCCACCTTCTCGTCCGCTACCGACTGGTATGCCGTAGCCGCGGTATTCCACCCGGCCTGAACAGCAGGAGAGCGATGGAACGTGATTCCGCGGCCGCGGCCCTCAATGGCGGCCAGCCGCCCGCGCCGGACCCCTCGGAGACCGACCGGATCCGCGCCGTCTACCGCAGTTACGACGTCCAGGACCGCTGGCTGCGCAAGCGCGACCCGGCCAACCCCGGATTCAGCGAGCTGCAGGCCGAACGCTGGCGGAAGATCGCCGGCATCATCGGCGCGAGGCTCCGCGGGGTATCGCCCCTGCGGGTAATGGACGTCGGCTGCGGCCGGGGCTCCGACCTGGGGCACATCGCCGGACTGCGGCCGGACGCCGAACTCTTCGGGGTGGACCTGAGCGAGGAGCGGGTCGCAGCGGCCAGGCGGGCCGTCCCGGGCGCCACGCTCTGGGTCGGGGAAGGGGGCACCCTGCCCTTCCCCGACCGGTCGGTCCAGCTCGTGATGCTCTCCACGGTGCTCAGCTCGATCCTGGATCCGGCCACCAGGCGCCAGGTAGCGGCGGAGGCCTACCGGATCGTCGCCGACGACGGCATCCTGCTCATCTACGACATCAGGCTGCCGAGCCCGGCCAATCCCAACGTATGCCGGATCGGCAAGAGAGAACTCGGCGCGCTGCTGCCCGCCGCGCGCATCCGGCCGCACTCCGTCACCCTGCTGCCGCCCATGGCCCGGAGCCTGTGCCGCCGCTGGCCGGGCCTGTACCGTCCGCTGGCCAGCGTCCGGCCGCTCCGCAGCCACTACCTGTCGGTCGTGGCCAGGCCATGATTTCCAGCGTCCGCCGGGCGATCGCCGGTCTGGCTGTGCTCGCCATCGCGGGCTGCAGCGGGAACCCGACGTCCGCTTCCTGGTCGGTAACCACCTTGCACTACACGCCGAACAGTAATTTCAGCTCATCCGGCCAGTACCTGCCCGGGTCCGACGGCTTCAACCTGGCCGACGTCAATGCCTACCAGAAGGGCAAGATGGACCGTCTGCCCGGCCATGCGCGGGGGCTGGTGTGGATCGGCAAATGCAATGGTGCCAGCGCGGCCTTCCGCGCTGCCGTCGACGCCTTCGCGGGCGATCCCAAGCTGTTCGGCTTCTATGTCATGGATGAGCCCAACCCGACGGACTGCCCGACCGCGCAGCTGCTCGCCGAGAACAACTGGATCCACGCGCACGTCCCGGGCGCCCGGACGTTCGCCATCCTGGAGAACCTGGGCAGCGAGACGAACCCGACGTTCGACGGTTCCTACACCCCGCAGGACTCCGGGCTTAACCTGGTCGGCCTGGATCCCTACCCGGTGCGGTCCGAGCTGCGCTCTCCTGACTATGGCGAGATCTCGCAGTACGTGACCGCGGCCGAGGCGCAGGGCTGGCCCCAGTCCTCGCTGGTGCCGGTGTACCAGGCCTTCGGCGGCGGTAACTACCCTGACGACGCCAAGGGCTACTGGGTGCTGCCCACCGCGGCGCAGGAACGTCAGATGCTCGCCACCTGGGCGGCACTCGTCCCCGATCCGAAGTTCGACTACGTATACAGCTGGGGTTCGCAGGAGGGCGACACGTCCCTGAACCAGTCGCCCGCCCTGCAGTCCGTGTTCATGGCCAAGAACAAGGATTAGCCGGTCACGCCGCTGCGGCGTGACCGGCGACGTCGCCTGACTACTCCTCGAAACGCCCGCCCAGGTACTTGGCCAGGAACCGCTCGGCGGCCGCGTAGAACTTGAGCCGGTTCTCCGGCTTGGCGAAGCCGTGGCCCTCGTCGGGGAACAGCATGTACTCGTAGTCGATCCCGGCGTCCTTGAGCGCCGCGACGATCTGCTCCGACTCGGCCTGCTTGACCCGCGGGTCGTTGGCCCCCTGCGCGATGAGCAGCGGGATGCGGATGTCCCGGGCCCGCGACAGCGGCGAGCGGGACCACAGGAATTCCTTGTCGGTCTCCGGGTTGCCGACCCGCCGGTAAAGCTGCGCCGCCATCGGCTTCCAGTACGGCGGGATCGTCTCGAGCAGTGTCTGCAGGTTGGACGGGCCGACGATGTCCACCGCGCAGCAGAAAACGTCCGGGGTGAACGCCGCGCCCACCAGGGCCGCGTAGCCGCCGTAGGACCCGCCGTAGATGGCGACCTTATCCGGGTCGGCCCAGCCCTGGTCGACGGTGTACTGGACCGCGTCCAGCAGGTCGTCGTGCATCTTGGCGCCCCACTCACGGTCGCCGGCCGACACGAACGACTTGCCGTAGCCGGTCGAGCCCCGGTAGTTCACCTGCACGCACAGGTAGCCGCGGTTGGCCAGCCACTGCGCCTCGGGGTCCCAGCCCCAGGCGTCGCGGGCCTGCGGGCCGCCGTGCACGTTGAGCACGGCGGGCAGCCCGGTCCGCGCGCCGTCCGGCGGGAAGGTGACGTACCCGTGCACCGTCAGCCCGTCGCGCGCCTTGAACGAGAACGGCTCCATGCGGGCCAGCCCGTAGTCCGACAGCTCCGGGCGGCTGGAGAACAGGTGGCGGCCGGTGCGGGTGGCCCGGTCGAAGGCGTAGTACTGGATCGGGCCGGCGTCGTCCATGAACGCGATCAGCCAGGTCGAATCGGCCTCGTCGCGGCCGATCGGCTGCGGGTCGCCGTGGTGGAGCGCCGCGATGGCCTCCCAGTCCGCCGCTACCGACGGGTCGAGCACGTGGTACTCGGTGCGGTCCTTGAGCACCTCGACGATCTGCGGTTCCTTCGTGTCCGGGTGCAGCATGGCGCCCGCCACGTCCGCCTCCGGGTCTTCGAGCAGTATCTGGGTGCCGCCGGACGCCAGGTCGACCTTGACCAGCCGGCCGGTGTCGGTGCCGGCCGAGCTGATCGCGAGCAGCGAGCTCCCGTCGCCGGTGAACGCCAGCACGTCGCTGGCCGGGGCGTCGTCGGCGGTGATGGTGAGCAGCGTCCGCCAGTCCGCGTCGGCGCTGTCGCGGATCAGCAGGTCGAACCCGCCGTCGGGCAGCGGCGCGATCGCGCCGCGGACAACCATGTCCTCGTCCGCGAGCCAGCCGGCGTAACCAGGGTTCTCGATCAGCTTTTCCAGCTCGCCGGTAGTCAGGTCCAGCTTGAAGACGTCGTGCAGCTGCGGGTTCTCGCGGTTCATCGCCACCAGCACCTCGTTGCGGTGGCTCTTGCGGGTGGCGATGATCTGCGCCTGGATGTCCTTGAACGGCGTCAGGTCGCGCCGGGCCATCGTCTCCATGTCGACGTCGTACAGCCGCCAGTTCTCGTCGCCGCCGGTGTCCTGCTGATATAGCAGGTGCCTGCCGTCCCAGGCCCAGGCGAACGCCCGGATGCCGCGGTCGGTGTCGGCGGTGACGACCTGGGCGGCGGCCCAGTCCACGCCCGAGGATGTGACCGGCGCGGCCCACACGTTCAGCACCCCCTCGTGAGGGGCGATCCAGGCCAGCTGGCGGCCGTCGGGCGAGATACGCGGGCTGACCCGTTCGGGGTTACCGAAGAGCACTTCACGGGGGATGAGTTCGACCATGACCCCATGCCTATCACACGGAGCGAGAACGTCCTTACCCGGAGAACCAGCGCGCGGGGGCCGGGCTGATGTTGTGGTAAATGTGCTTCTTTTCCTGGTATTCCTCCAGGCCGGAGGGGCCGAGCTCACGGCCGATGCCCGACTTGCCGAACCCGCCCCATTCCGCTTGCGGAAGGTAGGGGTGGTAATCGTTGATCCACACGGTGCCGTGCCGGAGCGCGCCGGCCACCCGTTCGGCCTGTCCCGCGTCGGCGGTCCATACCGCCCCGGCCAGGCCGTAAGCGGTGTCGTTGCCGAGCCGGATCGCCTCCTCCTCGGTGCTGAACCGCTCGACGGTCACGACCGGGCCGAACACCTCGTCCTGGACCACGGCCATCTCGCGGTGGCATCCGGCGAACACGGTGGGCCGCAGGAAGAACCCGGCGGCCAGGTCCGGGTCCGGGGGTCGCTGGCCGCCGGCCAGCAGGTTCGCCCCTTCGGACAGTCCCAGCTGGATATAGCGCTCCACCTTCGCGCGGTGCGCCGCGGAGATCAGCGGGCCGCACTCGGTCTGCGGGTCGAGGCCGCCGCCCAGCCGGATCCGGTCGGCCCGGGCGGCCAGTTCGGCGACGAAGGTGTCGTGCAGCGAATCCTGCACGATCAGCCGCGCGCCGGCCGAGCAGACCTGTCCCGAATGCAGGAAGGCGCCGGTCAGCGCGTTGTCCACCACCGTGTCGAAGTCGGTGCCGTCGAACACGATGTTGGGGTTCTTGCCGCCGAGTTCGAGCGCCACCCGCCGAACCCCGCGCGCCGCCGCGGCCATAATCTTCTCACCGGTGGCCAGGCCGCCGGTGAAGGAGATCAGGTCCACCCCCGGGTGCGCGACCAGTGCCTGCCCGGCCGTGCCGCCCTGGCCGAGCAGCAGGTTCAGCACGCCGGGCGGCAGGTCCGCTTCCTCGAAGAGCCCGGTCAGGGCCACCGTGGACAGCGGGGTCAGCTCGCTGGGCTTGATCACGGCCGTGTTGCCCGCGGCCAGGGCCGGCGCGAGCTTCCACGAGATCTGCAGCAGGGGGTAGTTCCACGGCGCGATGAGCGCGCAGACGCCGACCGGCTCGTGGGTGATCCGGCTCACCACACCCAGCCGCCCGGGATCGACGACCCGTCCCGCGTCGGCGCCCGCGATCCCCGCGTAGTAGCGGAACACCGCGGTGGTGTCGTCCACGTCGGCCCGGGCCTCGTTCAGCGTCTTGCCGGTGTCCAGGCTCTCGGTGTGCGCCAGCTGCTCGCGGTCCCGCTGCAGCAGGTCGGCGATCTTGGCGAGCAGCGCGGCCCGGTCGGTCACTGTCGACCGGCGCCACGGCCCGTCGAACGCCTCCCGGGCCGCGGCGACGGCGGCGTCGACGTCGGCGGCGCCGGCCTCGGCCAGGGTGTCCAGCGGGGTCGCGTCGAACGGGTTGATGGTCTGCGCCGTGCCGCCGTCCGCGGCCTCGGTCCACTTCCCCCCGATGTACAGATACCTCACGTGATCTGCTCTCCCGCTGCTCGGCTGAAGGTCACTATAGACGGGCCGGGGAGCCGCGTTAAGAGCCGGGAACGCACGGGAAATCATCCGTCCTCGCCCGCTTGGCTGCCCGTCCGGTCTCGCCCGCGAGGTCCGCAGACTCCGGCCGGGCCAGGGTCTGGAGCCGCCCGCCAGGGCGGCCTCCCGGGGGCCGGTTCAGGAGAGCGGCTGGATGGCCTGGAGCGCGAGAAACAGCTCAGCGGTCGCGTTCGGGTCGGTGAGTGACCTGCCGGTACAGGACTCTAGTTTCCGGAGGCGCTGCCGGACGGTATTCGGGTGACAGAACAGCTTCCTGGCGGTCGCTGTCGCCGATCCGCCGTTGTCTGTCTCGCCTTCGTCCGGTGCGTAGGCCGCGATATAGACCAGCGCCTTGACCGCGGGCAAGCCGGCGCTGGCGTTGGTGATGACGCAGCCACCGTACGAGTGCCCGGCCAGGATGACAGGACCATCGAGGGTGGAGATGAACGAGCGGAGGTACTCGCCGTCGCTGGCGACTCCGCGGAGCGGGTTCGCCGGAGCGTAGACCTCATAGCCGCGACCGCTGAGCGAACGGAAGACATCCGACCAGCCGGACGCGTCCGCGAACGCTCCGTGAACCAGGACGATGGTGGGTTGGCTTTGAACCGTGGCGTACCTCAGATCTTCGTGCGTGTGGCGGGTGTGCTCTCAGCATGTGGCGCGGCCGGCGGCGAGTCGATGGTCAGGGTCACAAGAAACATGCCGTTACGATGTCCGTGCGGACACCTGCGCTGTCCCGGGTGTTTTGCGGCAGGAGGGGCACCATGCGTCTTGCCAGGTATCAGGCGGCCGGGCGGACCGGCGTCGGCCCTGGACCTGTCGCGCCAGGAACCCGTCGCCGTTCAGCGGCTCCTCGCTCCGGCCGTTGACCGGGCCCAGGTAGTCGGCACCGGCGGGAATTACGCCGATCACGCGGCCGAGGCGCGGACCGGGGGACTAGTGGTGGCGGAGCCGGCGTTCATGCCGTACCTGTGGGCGCCGTGATCGGGCCTGACGACGACATCGTCATCCCGGCCGATAGGCGCGTAAAGGCCATGGGCCTGGTCCACCTGGGTGAGGAGACAAGGATGCGGGTACTGATGGTCGCGCCGCCGGGTGCGGGTAAGGGCACTCAGGGCGCGCTGATCGCCGCGCATTTCGGTATCCCCCATATCGCGACCGGTGAGCTGCTGCGCGATCACGTCGCGCGGCGGACCGCCCTGGGCCTGGCCGTCCAGGAGTATCTCGACCGCGGCAACCTCGTCCCGGACCAGGTCGTCCTGGACATGGTGCGGGCGGCGGTGGTGGCCGCCAAGGCGGCGGGCGGCGGGTATGTCCTGGACGGGGTCCCGCGGAACATCGAGCAGGCCCGTGCGCTGTACCTGATCGCCGTCGAGCTCGGCATGACCGCGGACGTGGCGCTGCACCTGGTGGCCAGCGATGCCGAGGTCACCGGCCGGCTGCTGGCGCGGGCCGCGCTGGAGCACCGCTCGGACGACACCGCGGAGGTGATCGCCCAGCGGCTCGCGCTCTATCATCGGGTGACGTCGCCGATTCTGTGCTGGTACCGCGACCGCGGGATCCTGGTCTCGGTCGACGCGATGCGCCCGGTGCCGGAGGTCAGCCGCGAGATCCTCGCCGCCCTGGACCAGCTGCGCCCGCTCCTGGACCGCGGGCCCGAGCGGGCCGGGGACCCCGCTGACCTGGCCGCCCTCGGGGAGGCATTCGGCGCGGCTGGTCCCGCCGCCAGCACGATCGCGCCGGAACCGGGCTGAGAACAGGCGCGTAGCTCAGCTGCCCGCAGGCCCGGCCTGCCCGGGCACCGGGACCAGCGCCTGACCGGTCACCGGCCAGCCGCCCACCCAGGCCAGCGGCCTGATCTGGACCCACGCGGCGCCGTTGTCGAAGGCGTCGTAGTAGTGGTAGACGAGGTAATCCGACCCGCCGCCATTGAAGACGAACTCGCCGCCCGGGCCGATCATCCCGGCGTCGGTTCCCTGGACCTCCATCCCGCCGCCGTTCATCATGCCGGTGCCCGACGCGTCGACGTAGGGACCGGTGACGGACGTGGACCGCCCGACCTGGACGTGGTACGTGCTGCTGATGCCGCGGCAGCAGTTGCCGACCGAGACGAACAGGTAGTAGTAGCCGTCGTGGTAGGTGATGCCGGCCCCTTCCTCGGCGTCGGGGGACGGCTTGGCGGCCAGGGAGTAGACGGCCGGCGACGCGACGGGCTTGCCGGTGGCCGCGTCGAGCTGGATCAGCTTGATGCCGCTGAAGAACGACCCGAGCGCCAGCCACTTGCCGCCGCCGGCCGCCGTCACCAGGGACGGGTCGATGGCGTTGAAGTTGTCCGCCGACGTGGTGCGGAACACCAGGCCGTCGTCGGTCCAGTGGTACCGAGGGCTACGGGGATCGAGGGTGGGCGTGGTCGCCAGCCCGATCACCGAGTTGTTCGAGCCGAAGCTGGAGCCCGCGTAGTACAGGTGCCACCGGCCGCCGAAGTACGAGATGTCCGGCGCCCACAGGTTCGGGATATCGCCGAGCGCGGCGGTGATCCAGGCGGGCTTGGCCGCGAACACGGTGCCCGCGTAGGTCCAGCCGCGCAAGTTGGACGAGGTCCGGATCTGGATGTTGCCGTTCCCGATGCTCCCGGCCGGATCGCCGGTCGAGAACACGTAGTACGTGCCGCCCTCCCGGGCCATCGTCGGATCGTGGATGAAGATGTACGGGGCCGCCGAGGCGGTGCCCGCGGCGGCCGGGCTCCCGGTGGCCGGGCTCCCGGTGGCCGCGACGGCGGCCAGCGTCCCGCCGAGCAGGGCGCAGCCCGCGACGGCGATGACGAGGGCGATCCGCTTCCTCGGGGACAGCGGTGAACGGCTGATGGCGGGGAATCGCATGATCTCCCTCGAGGGTCGTTCCGGACAGGGGCCCCCCGCGAACACGCCTTGAGCGAACGTTCGCTCAAGGCCTATCATAGTTTTCGGTGACATCTGCTGACAAGGGGAAGCCGCTCACCGCGCCGCGACCAGGAGTTCACCCGGCGCAGCGATCCGGCCCGGTATCAGTTAGCTTTACTCGAGTGAGTGGTTCGCGGACCACGCTGGCAGGGTGGCTGGCGCGGATGGGATTCGCGGATGCCGCGCGGGCCGAGCCCCTGCTCCTCGGCGACCTCGGCGCGACCGCGGCCGAGCTCAGATCCGACCCCCTGGTGACCGCGATCGCCGCCGCGGCCGATCCCGACCTGGCCCTGACCGGGCTGGCGCGCCTGTTCGGCGCCGCCGGCCGCGGGAGGGAGGCCCTGCGGGCCGCGCTCCGCGCCGAGCAGGACTTCCGTGACCGGCTGACCGCCGTGCTCGGCGTCAGCGCGGGCCTGGCCGACCACCTGGCCCGGCACCCGGAGGACGCCGAGGTCCTGCGTGGCGCCGCCGACCGCCAGGAGGCCGCCGTCCTGCGCGCGGACCTGCTCGGCGCGGTGGGCGCGGACCCCGGCGACCACGACGGCCCGGTGGCGGCCGGGCCGGAGCCGGTGGCGGCGCTGGCCGCGGCCTACCGGCGCAAGCTGCTGCACCTGGCCGCGCGTGACCTGACCGGCGCCGCGACGGTCGACGTGGTGGGGGAGGAACTGGCCGACATCGCCGCGGCGGTCCTGGAGGCGGCGCTCGCCGTAGCCCGTTCCGAGTTGCCGGGGGGGTTCGGGGGGGTCGTCCCCCCCGGAGACAGCCGAGCGCTGGCGCCCGGCCATACGCCGTGCCGGCTGGCCGTGGTGGCCATGGGCAAGTGCGGCGGCCGGGAGCTCAACTACGCCAGCGACGTCGACGTCATCTTCGTGGCCGAGCCGGTCAAGGACGAGGACGAGACCGCCGCGCTGGCCACCGCCAGCCGGCTCGCGGCCGGCCTCATCGGAGTCTGCGCGCGGTACACCCCGGAAGGCAGCATCTTCCCGGTCGACCCGAACCTGCGCCCCGAAGGCCGGGCCGGGCCGCTGGTCCGCACCCTGACCAGCCACCTGGCCTACTACGAGCGCTGGGCCAAGACCTGGGAGTTCCAGGCGCTGCTCAAGGCCAGGCCGGTGGCCGGGGACATGGCGCTCGGCCAGGCGTACACGGACACCCTGGGCCCGCTGGTCTGGCAGGCGGCCCGCCGCGATCACTTCGTCGAGGACGTGCAGGCCATGCGCCGCCGGGTGGAGCAGTCGCTGCCCGCCCGGCAGGCCGGGCGCGAGCTCAAGCTCGGGCCGGGCGGGCTGCGTGACATCGAGTTCGCGGTCCAGCTGCTGCAGCTGGTGCACGGCCGTACCGACGAGTCCCTGCGCTCGCCCGCGACGCTGCCCGCGCTGGCCGCGCTGGCCGCCGGGGGGTACGTGGGGCGGGGCGACGCGGACGAGCTGGCCGCCGCCTACCGGTTCCTGCGCCGGACCGAGCACCTGCTCCAGCTGAACCGGCTCAGCCGCACCCACACCCTGCCCGAGGACCCCGCCGTACTGCGCCGGCTGGGCCGGGCGATGCGGGCCAACGACGGGCCGAACGACGAATGGCTCCAGCCCTCGGTCACCGGCATCCGCTCCGACCCGGCGGCCGAGTTCGACGACGAGTGGCGCCGTCACGCCCGCCAGGTCCGGCGGCTGCACGAGAAGCTGTTCTACCGGCCGCTGCTCGACGCGGTGGCCCGGCTGCCCTCCGATGCCGCCCGGCTGACGCCGGCCGAGGCGCGGGCCCGGCTCGAGGCGCTCGGCTACGCGGACCCGGCCGGGGCGCTCCGCCACATCGACGCGCTGACCTCCGGCGTGTCCCGGCGCGCGGCGATCCAGCGCACGCTGCTGCCGGTGCTGCTCGGCTGGTTCGCCGACGCGGCCGAACCGGACGCCGGCCTGCTGGCGTTCCGCCAGGTCAGCGAGGAACTCGGATCCTCGCCCTGGTACCTGCGGCTGCTCCGGGACGAGACCAAGGCGGCCGAGCGGATGGCCCGCGTGCTGGCCTCCAGCCGGTACGCGGCCGGCCTGCTGCTGCGCGCGCCCGAAGCCGTCGCCATCTTCGCCAACGACACCGAGCTGAACGCGCGCAGCCTGACCGGGCTGCGCGCCGAGATGATGGCCGCCACCCAGCGCTACGAGGACGACGCCGAGGCGGCGGTGACCGCGGTCCGCTCGGTCCGCCGCCGCGAGCTGCTGCGAACCTCCGCCGCCGACGTGCTCAGTTTCTCCGGGGGGAGCGATCCCGACCCCTCCGATGCCGGTTCCCGCCTGGCAGCCGTGGGGGAGGCTCTCACCAGCATCACGCGGGCATCGATCGAGGCCGCGCTCTCGGTCGCGCTGCGGAAGGTCGCCGCCGAGCGGCGGCGCCCGCTGCCGACCAGGTTCGCGGTGATCGCGATGGGCCGCTTCGGCGGCCATGAGTGCGGCTACGGGAGCGACGCCGACGTGCTGTTCGTGCACGACCCGCTGCCCGGCCGGCCGGAGAAGGAGGCCTCGGACGCGGCCCACGCGGTCGCGGTCGAACTGCGCAGGCTGCTCAGCCTGCCGGTGCCCGACCCGGCCCTGATCGTGGACGCGGACCTGCGGCCCGAGGGCCGCCAGGGTCCGCTCGTCCGCACCCTGGCCTCGTACCGCGCCTACTACCGGCGCTGGTCGGCTCCGTGGGAAGCGCAGGCGCTGCTCCGCGCCGAGCCGGTGGCCGGCGACGCGGATCTCGGCGAGCGGTTCACCCGGATGATCGCCGAGTTCCGCTACCCCCTGGACGGGATCAGCGTGGCGGCCGTGCGTGAGATACGCCGGATCAAGGCGCGGATGGAAGCCGAACGGATCCCGCGCGGCGCCGACCGGGCGCTGCACGTCAAGCTGGGGCCCGGCGGCCTGTCCGACGTGGAGTGGACGGTGCAGCTGCTTCAGCTGCGGCACGCCCACGCGCTGCCCGCGCTGCGCACCACCCGGACCGGCGTCGCCATGGCCGTCGCGGTCGAGGGCGGCCTGCTGGCGGCCGGGGCCGCCGCCGAGCTGACCGCCGCGTGGCAGCTCGCCGCCCGGATCAGGAACGCGATCGTGCTGGTCGGCGGCCGGCCGGGAGACACCCTGCCGGCCCGGCACACCGAGCTGACCGCGGTGGCGCGGCTGCTCGGCTATCCGCCGGGCGACGCCGCCCAGGCCCTCGAGCAGGACTACCGCCGCGCCGCCCGCCGCGCCCGCACCGTGATGGAACCCCTGTTCTACGGCTGAGCGCCGCTAAAGGCGCCCGTTGGCCCGCAGGATACGAAGGTTGTCGACGGTGAGGAAGCCGCGCCAGTCCCGCTCGGCGTACGGCGACCAGGCCGGCCAGTTGAACGTCCAGCCGCCGTCGTCGCGCTGGCCCCGGGCCAGGTGGTCCAGGTGCGCCGCGACGGTCGCGTCGTCGAACAGGGCGCGGGCGAGCGAGTCGGGTTCGGGTGCGAAGGCCAGCACGCCATGCACCTCCCCGGGCGCCTCCGGATCCAGCGCCACCAGGCCGCGCTCGGTGATCAGCGGGCCGACCCGGCCGAACGCCTCGCGGGCCCGGCCCCGGTCGGGCACGTGCTGAAGAAACGCGAGCACGCCGAACATCTCGTAACCGCCCGGCTCGCTGAGCTTGCCGATCCGGTTCCACATCACCTCGGTGGCGCCGTCGAGCCAGGGATGGCTGAAGCCGCGGGCGTGCAGCGTGCCCGCGATCATGCCGGTGGCGATGAGCGAGGCGGGATGCCCCTCCTCGGGCACCCACCAGGGCGCGTGCGGCCAGCCCGCCAGGGGCCCGGCTTCGACGAACGCCGCGCCGCCCTCGGCGGGTGCCACCGCGGCGAGCCAGTCGCAGGCGCCGCGGACCAGTTCGGTGTCCCAGGCGTCCGCCTCGTCCAGGATGCGCAGGGCCATCTCGGTGGCCGCGGGCTGGCTGCCGGGCGCCCGGCAGTCCGGCTCGAGCGCGTGACCGAACCCGCCGTCCTCGTTGCGGTAGGCGGCCACGGCGTCACGCACCGCGCTGGCCGGGCCGCCGGAGAACAGCCGCTGGAACCGGCGCTGGTCGATCACCCGGGCCCCGCCGGCTACGAAGACGCTGGCCGTGCTGAAATCTGGAGTGTTCATCGGTCCATTACAGCGCAGTCGCCCCCGGCCGTATTGAACGAAACGGACGCCGTGGCATCCTGGACAGGTGGACATCGCAGCCCTGCCGCCGGGCTACTACGAATGGCCGGCTCCCGCCGCGCTGCGAGACGCCATTGCCTGCCTGTGGGCGCAGGTGGCCGGCGACGAGGACCGGGCCGGCCTGGTGCTGCCCGACGGCTGCGCCGACCTCGTCTGGACCCAGGGCCAGGGCGCGTCCGTGGCCGGCCCGGACACCGGGCCGGTGCCCACCGCGATGCCCGCGGGCACGGTCATCCTGGGCGCTCGCTTCCGGCCCCCGGCGGGCGGCCCGGTGCTCGGGATCCCGCTGAGCGAGCTGCGTGACCAGCGCGTCGGCCTGGCGGACCTGCGGCCGGCCGACGCGGGCCGGCTGTCCGCCGTGCTCGACCCCGGGACCGCCGCCGCCCGCGTCCTGGACGTGACCGGCGCCCTGGTCGCCGGCGCCCGGCCGGACCCGGCGGTCTCCCGGGCGGCCCGGCTGCTGAGCGATCCGCGGGCCCAGGCCGAAGCCGTCGCGGCCGACGTGGACCTCAGCCTGCGGCAGCTGCGCCGCCGCTGTCACGCCGCCGTCGGCTACGGCCCGAAGACCCTGCAGCGGGTGCTCAGGTTCCGCCGGTTCGTCTCCCGCATCGACGCGCTCCCGCCGGGCCCCGGCGTTCTCGACCTAGCTGACCTCGCCGCGCAGGCGGGTTACGCCGACCAGGCCCACCTCACCCGGGAGTGCGGCCGGCTGGCCGGCCTGCCTCCCGCCGCCCTGGCCCGGCAGCGGGCGGCATAGGCCGCCGGCCCGGCCCCCCGGTCCCGGTCACCCCCGGTCCGGCCGCGAGCGGACGGCGGGCCACGCCATCCGGACCGCGGCCAGCGTCGCGGCGGCCACCGCCAGGTAGGCGCCCATCTCCCAGCTGAGCCCGGCCGCCGGCACGTCGAGGAAGCCGATGAGCACGAGCAGGAACTGCACGCCGGTCGCGGCCACCAGCAGCGCCCCGTGCGCGACGGGCAGCGGGAAGGGAAACTCGCCCCAGCCGGATCGCAGCAGCAGGTACCCGGGGATCAGCAGGCCCGTGATCACCACCAGGACCAGGTATCCGTGCGCGGTGGTGCCGGTGACGCTGATGCTGGCGCCGAGCGTGCTGAACCCGAACCACGGCAGGAACAGCGAGACCAGGACGACCAGGCTCGCGCCGCCCACGACCTGATCGGCCCGGCTGAGCCGCCGCAGGTCGAGCCGGAACTGACGGGTCGGGGCGGACACCGGGGGAGGACCGTGCTGGCCGGATGTCACGCTCGGGATGTACTGGTCGCCCGGAGTCCGGGGGAACTGGCTGGCCGAGGCGCCCAGCTGGGACGCGGCGGCCGGATCAGCCTCGCCGGGCGGCTCGAGGCCGAATGGCGTCCCGCACGAGCCGCAGAAGGCCGCGTCCGGTCTGGTATCGGCCCGGCACTGAGGGCAGGTCATCCGGGCCGCCGCCCGGCGCCTGCCCGCGGTCGCGGGAATACCGGAACCGTCGCGACTAATAGCCCGGATATGGTATTACCGTCTTTTCTGGACACTCTTGCCCATTCCTTGCCGATAATTTACAGGTCCTTTTCGGAGTTAGATGCTACGCAGCCGCCCGCCATTGGGCAAGCAATAGCGTCCGGCCTTCCGCATTATCCGAATGTACGGTGAATTCGGCGTATCGCTGAGATGACCATGTATGCGGACCGGTCAGCCCATGCCCTGCCAGGCCATGGCGGCCAGCTGATCGATCGTGTCGATCCCGTACTGCTCCGAGGGATTCTCGGTGCTGAGCACGGCCATCAGGTAATCGCGGCCGCCGCCGTGGATCCAGCCCACGCTGTTGACCTGCCAGTCGCTGTCGCTGCCGCGCAGCGGCAGCCAGCCGTTTTTCAGCGCCACCGTGACGTCGGCCGGGACGCCGCCGGAAACCCCCCAGCGCTGGCTCGGCGTCACGTTCTCCATCAGCGAAAGCGCGTAATCCCGCTCGTCCGTGCTGAGCGTCGAACCGGGCGCGACCAGCTGCCTGAGCAGGACGATCTGATCATCTGGGGTGGTCGTGGTGAGCCCCCAGCCCGGCCAGGAGAACCCCGGGCAGACCACGCAGGACGATGGCGCGGTGTGCGTCAGGCCGGCCTTGGCGTTGAACGAGCCGATCCTGGCCGGGCCGCCGACGGCGTACCACAGGCTGGTGGCGGCGGTGTTGTCGCTGTCCTCGATCATCTGCTCGGCCAGCGACCGGGTGCTGGCCGGCAGCCCGGTGCTGCCGCCCTGGCCCTGTTCGGCCAGCAGCGTCTCGAGGATGTCGAGCTTGACCACGCTCGCCTCGTCCTGCGGCGCGCCGTGACCGACGTCCCAGGTGCGGCCGGTGCCGACGTCGTAGACGGCGGCCAGGACGGTACCGGACCGGCCCGACAGGTAGGAGGCCGCGGCCGTGCCGAACGGGTCCAGGTGCCCCGCCGCGGGCGTGGCGTGCGGCGAGGCCGCCGCCCGGCCGCCGCTCCCGGCCCCCCGGGCGCCTGAGGACGAGGCCGCGACCCGGGCCGGCGAGGTCACGTTCAGCCGCCCGGCGGCGGTCGCGCCGCGGCTGGCGCTGGCCGTGGCCGTGTTCGCCGCCGGCGGCCTCCGCCGCCCGTGGCGGTCAGGGCCGCCAGCGTGCCCCCGGCGATGACGGAGCCGGCGCCGAGCACCGCGAGCGCGATACGGACATGACGCCGCCGCGGCCGCGGCCGTGTCTTCGCGGCCCGCCCGGCCGAGTGCCTGCCTCGCCCCCCCGAGAACGCCGTCCTGACCACCATCCGATCCCGAACCTGCCCGTCCGTTGCGGCCGGCCCGGGCGCGCGTGGCTAGCTCGCGGGGCAGACCTGCTGGAACGGCTCGGTCCCAGCGTAGCCAGCCCACCGCTGCGGGGTGAGGGTTTGACCCGCGATGGCACACGCGGCGGCGGCCAGGCCGGCCGGGAAGGCCACGTCCCACCGCCTGGTCGCGCCGCTGGCGGCGGTGGTGAGCGTGGTGCCGTCGGGGCTGAACGCGAGGGCGTAGACCGGGGCCGGCCCGGCCGTCATCGGGGTGCCGATCTCCTGCTGGGTGGCAGCGTCCCACAGCCGGGTGCTCCCGTCGGCGCCGGCGGTGGCCAGCATGGTGCCGTCGGGGCTGAACGCGAGGGCGTAGACCGGGGCCGGCCCGGCCGTCATCGGGGTGCCGATCTCCTGCCGGGTGGCGGCGTCCCACAGCCGGGTGCTCCCGTCGGCGCCGGCGACAGCCATGGTGTGTCCGTCCGGGCTGAGCGCCAGCACGGTCCCGCGGCCCACGTCGGCCGCGGCCCCGGTCTCCCGCTGGGAGGCCACGTTCCAGACCCGGGCCCGGCCATCGGCGCCCACGGCGGCCACCAGCGTGCCGTCCGGGCTGAAGGCCGCCGGGCCCGCTGGCCCCGCCGTGGCGAGCGCGGCGCCGATCTTGCGTCCCGTCGCGGTCGACCACAGCTGCAGGCCGTCCCCGCTGACCGCCAGCGTCTTGCCGTCCGGGCTGAGCGCGAGCCCGGTCACCGCCTGACGGGTGGAGATCACCGGCTCGGCGTCCCGGCCGGCCGGGACGGTGAGCAGCCTGACCTGGCCGTGCCCTTCGCTGACCGCGAGGATGTCGCCGCGGGCGCCGAAGACGGCCGGCGTGCGGCCGCCGGACAGCTTCAGCGGGCCGGTGGCGGCCGGAGCGGAGGGCTGGTGGAACCGGTCGGGGTCCCACAGGTCGATGGTCCCGTTGCCGCGGCCCGTGGCCAGCAGGCCCGCGGCGAAGGCCACCGCGCTGACATCGGCGGAGCCGGGCGCGGCCAGCGGGGCGCCGGTCTGCTCCTGGGCGGCGACGGCCCATAGCTCGGTGGCTCCGCCGGCTTGCGCGGTGGCGAGCGTGGTCCCGTCCGCGCTGAAGGACACGGCCGTGACCGCGCCCCCGGCCGCCATCGTCGCGCCCTGCTGGCTCTGGGTCGCGACGTCCCACAGCCGGACGTCCCCGTCCGGGCCGCCGGCCGCGAGGAGCTTGCCGTCCGGGCTGAACGCGAGCGCGGTGGCTGCGGCGGATCCGCCCGACATCGTGGTGCCCGTCTCCTGCCGGGTGGTCACGTTCCACAGCTGGATCGTGCCTCCGCCGCTCGCCGCGGCCAGCGTGGTCCCGTCCCGGCTGAACGCCACCGTCTCGACCGGCTCGAGGCCCGAGCTCATCGGCGCGCCGATCTCCTGCTGGGTGGCCAGGTTCCACAGCCGGACGTTCCCGTCCGCGCCCCCGGTGGCCAGCGTCGTGCCGTCCGGGCTGAGCGCGACCGCGCCGGCCGCGCCGGAACCGGGGCTGCCCGGGGCCAGGCCGGGCAGCGGCCGCGCCGTGATCCTCGCCCCGTTCGCCAGGTCCCAGGTCCCGGTGGCCGCGGTTCCGGCGATCGCCAGGGCGTGGCCGTGGCCGGCGAACGCCAGCGCCCGTACCCGGCCGCTCCACGTCGCCGTACTGATCAGCCGGTGCGAGGCGGCGTCCCACAGCCGGATCGTGCCGTCGCGGTAGGCCGCCGCCAGGGTCTTGCCGTCCGGGCTGGCGATAACCGCGGTCACGGCGCCCGCCTGGGCCGCCAGGACGCCGCGCACCGGCTGGGCGAGCGACTCGAGCAGGCTGTAGCGTGCCTGCGCCGTCGGCGAGATCCGCCATGCCGCCCCGGCGAGCAGGGCGGCCGTGACCGGGTCGGCGGCCTCGAGCCCGGTGCTCTGTCCCGCCAGCCGCGCCGACGCGCTGTCGGTCCGCAGCTGGCTGGCATCGTGGCGGGCCGACTTGACGGCCAGGCCCGCCCCGGCCAGGGCGGCGAGGAGCGCCAGCACCAGCGCCCCCGCCAGCGTCCGGCGCCCCCACCGGCCTCGGGTGCCCGCCCGCTGGCTGGCCCGGAGGAATTCCGCCTCCGCGGCGGGCAGCGGCGGGTACCGGCCCGGATCCGCCGCCCAGACGCGCGCGGCCTCCCGGGCGGCGGCGAGCCGGATCCCCCGGTACAGCCGCGAGGAGTCCTTGCCGTCCTGCCGCCACCGCGCGGTGTCCTCGGCCAGCTGGCCGTACAGGATCAGGCTCGACTGGTCCTCCTCCAGCCAGCCGCGCAGCCGTGGCCACGCTTCCAGCAGCACGTCGTGCGCGAGCTCGGCCGTGTCCGCGTCCAGCCTCACCAGGCGGCTCCCGGCGAACGCGCCGAGCACCGCGCTGACCTCGGCCGCCTGCCCCTTCCGGCGCCCCGCGCGCAGCTCTCCCGCGGGCACCGGGCGGCGGGCCGGCCTGCCGTCCGGGCCCACGGCGGTCAGCTGCCTGAACAGGTCCCGGGTGATCTCCCGCTGCTTTTCCGGCAGGCCGCCGTAGACCGCCTCGGCGCTGACCTCGACCGAGCGGGCGACCCGGCCAGCCCGTTCGTAGCCTTCCCCGGCCATCCGCTCACCGTCGCGGTTCTCCCAGGTCAGCGCCAGAGCCTGGGAAAGCAGCGGGAGCACGGCCCCCGGGCCGGCGGCGAGCGCGTCGGCCGCGATGGCGTCGATGAGAGCACTCTCGATACGCACCCCGCTCGCCTGCGCCGGGCCGGCGATCACCCGGCGCAGCTCGGCGGCCGGCATCGGGCCGACCACGAGCTGATCGCGTTCCATGACCCGGGCGAGCCGGCGGTAAGCGGCGCACCGGTCCCAGTAGTCCCCGCGGACCGCGATCACCACCCGGGCCGGCGCCTCGCCCCGCGATCCGGCCGGGCGGGTGGCCGCGGTGCACACCGCGTCGATGAACGCCGCCCGGTCCCGCCGCTCGTCCGGGCCGTCGGCCGCGAAGACCCGCTCGAACTGGTCGATGATCAGCACCAGCCGGGCCGCGTCGCCCGCCGGGCGGGTGAGCTCACGGACCAGCAGGTGCGCCTCGCCCGGCGCGGCGGTCAGCCGCTGCCAGATCGCGGCCGGATCCCGGCCGTCCAGCGACGCCAGCGCCTCGGCCAGGCCGGTCAGCGGGCGGGTCGTCGCGGTCAGGCTGATCACCGGCCAGGAGGACGAGCCCGGTACCTGGACGCCCCGGGCCAGCGCGGGCATCAGGCCGGCCCGCAGCAGGGAGGTCTTGCCCGCTCCCGACGCCCCGGTGACCATGACGATCCCGGTCCCGGCCAGCTTGCCCGCCAGCTCCGCGACCAGCCTTTCCCGGCCGCGGAAGACCGCCTCGTGCTCCTGGTCGTACGGGAGCAGCCCGCGGTACGGGCAGCCGGTCCAGCTTCTCCCCGGCGCCCCCGGCCGGGCCGGTTCCGGCTGCCACTGGCGGGCCCGCTGCTCGATGACGGCGAGTTCCTCGCGGATCATGCGGACATCCGCCGCCTGCCGTCCGACCGCCAGGCTGGCGGCCCGGAGTTCGGCGTCCTGGCCGGCCAGGCTGTCCTGGACCTCGCCGGCCGCGCGCGCCAGGTCGGCCAGCATGAAGGCCATGTCGCCGAACTCCGCGCCGAGCGCCTCGAACGCGGCGAGCACGTCGTGCTCGGCGTCGGTGTCCCCGGTCTCGATCGCGGCGCGGAACACCGTGCCGCCGGCGTCGATCTCCCGCATCACCATCGCGATGTCGGACCGCAGCTCGCCGGCCAGCTTGTCGCGCGCGGCCAGGGCCGCCCCGACCCGCCGCAAGATCTCCCGCTCCAGGGGCCGGCTCAGGTCCGGCGCAGTGCTCAGGTCCTGGTCATCCCCGGCAATAGGGGCCGAACGAGGCTGGTGCTCCGCCTCCTCGAGCAGGCGTGCCAGCGTGTCGGCACCGATCGCGGTGAGCACGCCCAGCCGCCGGGCGCCAGCCGCGGCCGTGCCGTCGGCGCCGTCCCCGGCCAGAGCGGGCCCGAAGGCCGCCGCGCACAGCAGCGGCAGCACGCCGGACGCGCCCCCGTCACGTAGCTCGTGACGTCCGCTGCGCACGCTCCGCAGCAGCCAGGTGCGGATACCTGCCCGGAGGCGCTCGACCTCCTCGAAGTCGCCCACCCGGCTCCCCCTACACACGCGTAACACCCCAGGACGGGCGCAGCCTAGCCGGCGCCGCCGCCTCCTGTATGACCCTTTGACCGTGTGTGTAACGGCTTCGTACCGTTCCGCCGGGATAGGGCGGAACGATCAGCCAGGCTCCTCGCCGGTGACCGCCATCAGCGTCTGCGGATCGAGCACCTGGAGCAGCGGCGACGACGCGTCCCTGAGCCGGCGCACCGCGTCGTCCAGCCGCCCGGGGGAGTAGCCGCCCGAGCCGCCGGGCCTGACCGCGGCGAGGGCGCGGACCATCTCCCCGCCCAGGGCCTGGGCCTGCTCCAGGAAGTTCCGCGACGTCCGGGCGTCGATCAGCACCGGGGCGGCGACCAGCAGCATCATCATGTACGTCCGGAACTCGTCGCCGGCCGCGTCATGGCTGCCCGGGTCGGCCAGCATCCGGGATATCGCCTGCGCGGAGCGGATGGCCTGGCCGGTCACGATGGCGGCCTGGGCCGCCACCGCCCGGGCCCGGTCGTTGATCTGCCGCAGCTTGACCACCTGGTCCGCCACCAGGACGGTGATGAGCAGCACGAGCAGTCCCGACACGATGCCGGTGGTCAGCGCGTGCTCCGCCCACCAGCTTCGCAGCCCGTCGTCGGTCAGGTCGAGGACGACCAGCACGCAGGCCACCAAGGTGACGGCGAGCGCGCCGAGACCGCCCTGCCAGCGTGACAGCACCCCACGACGATAGCGGGTGGGTTACCGGGCCCAGCGCATGATCAGCAGGTCGTGCCGTGCCGCCAGTTCGAGCAGGCCGCGGCGGGTCCTGGCCGGCACCGGACCGAACGGCGCGCGGGTGCGGTCACAGGCGATGATGCCGCCTTCGGCCAGCAGGATCTTCTGCGCGCGCAGCCCGCACTGGCGGTTCTCGAAGTGGATGAGCGGCAGCAGGCCCTCCCACGCGCTCACCGCGCCGGCCCGGTCGCCCGAGCGGTAGCGGCGGACCACCTGGCCGAGTTCGGCCGGGACCGTCGAGCTCGGCATGGTGCCCGTGGCCCCGGCGTCCAGGTCCGGGATCAAGGTGACCGACTCTTCGCCGTCGAAGGGCCCCGGCAGGCCGTCGCCCAGGGCGCTGACCAGCGCATGCAGCTTGTCCGCGGCCTGCGGTACCTCGATCTTGGCGTACTGCACCCGGGGTACCTGCCGGATCAGGTCGATCAGCAGGCTGACCGGCAGCGGCGTCGGCGACAAGGGCGCGTCCTGCACCATGACCGGGATGTCGATCGCGTCCGCCACCTGCCTGAAGTACTCGGTCAAGGCGGGCCCGGGCACCGTGAGCGTGGCGCCGAAGAAGGGCGGCATGATCATCACCATCGCCGCGCCCATGTCCTGCGCGGCCCGGCTGCGCGCGGCGGCGACCCGGGCGCTGTAGTGGCTGGTGGTGACGATCACGGGGAGACGGCCCGCCACGTGCTCCAGGAGCCTGCGGGCGATCGCGTCGCGCTCGGCGTCGGTCAGCGAGAACTGCTCGGAGTAGTTGGCCAGCAGGCACAGCCCGTCGACCTCGGCGTCGATCAGGTAATCCACCACGCGGACCGTGCCGTCCAGGTCGACGGTCTCGTCGTCGTGGAAGATCGTCGGCACCACCGGCACGACGCCGGAGAGAAGAGCGGCCATCTGCGGTTCTCCAGGTGAGTTCGTACGTTTGCGTCCGGTACCCACGAGTGTGACGCATGTGCCGGAATTGTTGCCGATTCCTTACGTAACGCTCCGTGCTTGAACATGTCGATTTCGCCAACCGTACCCAGATTGAGGCGCCGGCTGGAGACCGACAAAGGAGTGCTGTGAATTCATCGCCCAGGCACCGCCGCCCGCAGCGAATCAGGCGGGCGGGGCGGCACGCCAAGCCGTCGCAGGTGCACAGCGTAGCCGGGACGGCGTACAAGGCCGCCCCGGCGATGGCGATCGCGGGCGCGATCATCGCCGCCCCCCAGGCCCACGCCGCCGTCAGGGTCCCGGCTCGCGCCACCGCGGTCGTCGAGCAGGTGCGCGCCGCGGTAAAGGCCCCCGTCAAGGCGCCCGCCGCGGCCCCCGCGCCCGCCGCCCAGGCGAACACCGCGGCCCTGGTCATTCATCATGAGCCGGCCCGCCGCTATACCGTCCGGCCGGGCGACACGCTGTCCTCGATCGCGCGGCGGTTCTACGGCAACCCGGCCCGCTGGCCATGGATCTACCAGGCCAACCGGTCCGTGATCAAGAACCCGAACGTCATCGTCGCGGGTGAGGTGCTCAGCATCCCCAGCGAGGCGCCCCCGCGCAGCCAGGCCTCCGCCCCGGCCGGACCGACCACCCTGACCACCTCCACCACCTTGAGCGGGACGCTGAGCTGCCACGGGCTCGAGGAACTGTGGGAAGAGGCGGGCGGCGCGGATGGCGAGGCCTTCATGGCGGCCGAGATCGCCATGGCCGAATCGAGCGGTCAGCAGTTCGCCACCGGCGGGGCGGGGGAGCGCGGCTACTGGCAGATCCATCCGGACCACGGCTCGCTGTCCACCTACGACCCGCTGGGCAACGCCAAGGCGGCCGTGATCATCTCCGACGACGGCCGCAACTGGACCCCCTGGACCACCTTCACCAGCGGTGCCTACCGGGGACGCTGCTGACGCGTTCGAAATGTCCGACCTTGCGGGCCTTCACCGGGTAGCCTCCCGCCTAGCGATGACAAACCCGGGGCAGCCGAAGGGAGTGGTTAGCGCGCGCGGCTGGCGAGCTATTACCGGCCTGGCCGGATACACGGTGAGCTGTGCCCTGGCCGCCATCGTGCTGGTGGTAGCGGGCTACGCCCACTACGTGGAGCACAAGGTCGGCGGCCTGGCCAGCTCCAACGTAGACACCGGCGGCCCGCAGACCGGGGCGATGAACATCCTGCTGATGGGGCTGGAGAGCCGGACCGATTATGACGGCAACGTCTTGCCCGCCAAGCTCCTGGCCGCCCTGCACGCCGGCAGCGTGGAGGGCGTCGAGCACGAGAACGTCGGCGGCCAGGACACGAACACCCTGATCCTGATCCATATCTTCGCGGGCGGGCAGAAGGCGGTCGGCTTCTCGATCCCGCGCGACGACGCGGTCACCTTCCCCCAGCCGTACGACGGCGAGTCCCAGGGGAAGATCGACCAGGCCTACGGCCTGGCCTGGGCCCAGAGCCTGAACCAGACCGCCAGCTCGTCCATGAGCCGCGACCAGCGCTACTTCCTGGCCAACGAGGCCGGCCAGACGGCCACGATAGCCACCGTCTCGGCGGTCACCGGCGAGCACATCGACCACTTCGCCGAGGTGAACCTGGCCGGGTTCTACGCGCTGGCTCAGGCCTTCCACGGCATCGAGGCGTGCGTGAAGCCGTGGGACGGCGGCCGGAACCTGCACGACCTCAACTCCGGCTTCAGCCAGCCCCACGCGGGCTACCTCCACCTGAACGCGGCGCAGGCCCTCGCGTTCGTCCGCGAACGGGACAATCTCCCCAACGGGGACCTGGACCGCACCCACCGCCAGCAGGCGGTCATCGACTACGTCATCTGGGACCTCGGCCACCAGGGGGTGCTCACCGACTTCGGCCAGCTGACCAGCCTGCTCGACGTCGCCAAGAAGTACGTCATCGCCTCCGGCCAGTGGGACCTGCTCCAGTTCGCCAGCGAGATGCACGCCCTGACCGGCAAGAACCTCACCCTCAGCACGCTGCCCATCGCGACTACGCAGAATGGCTACATCCTCAACGGGGTGCCCCAGGACGTGAACCTCATCGACCTGACCTACGTCAGGCAGCTCGTCCAGAACGCGTTCAGCCGGCCCCCCGCGAGCCCGGCGGCCAAGAAACCGGGTAAGAAGCCGGCCAAGACCGCCCCGGTCCCGCCCCCGTCCACCGTCACCGTCGACGTCTACAACGGGGGCACCACGGCCATGCTGGCCGCCCGGGTCTCGCAGGCCTTCGTCTCGGCTGGCTACCACGCCGGCGCCGTCGGCAGCCCGTCGGCCCAGGCGCAGACCGTGCGGTCCGCCACCCAGGTGTTCTACGGCGCCGGGGAGGCCGCCAGCGCGCAGAAGATCGCCGGCTACTTCGGCGCGACCGCCACCGCGGCCGCCTCGCTGGCGGCCGGGCACGTGGAGGTACTCCTCGGCGCGACATCCACCACGGTGCCCGCCGGCCTCGGCGGCTCCTCGGGTACGGCCCCCTCAGCCACCGCGACCTCGGCCGCCAACAACGGCCAGGCCGGCGCGGCGGTAACCGTCAAAGCCAACGCCCCGTACGGCATCCCCTGCGAGTACTAAGACCGGCACGTTCGCCCCGGACGGCGGCGCGACCGATGGCGCCCGGAAGACCCTCCGGCCACGACGCGCACCGTCAGCTGGGCGGCGGACGTGATGAAACCGGGCTTCCAGCGCGTCCGGACGCACTCGAAGCCGGGTTTCATGTCGTCGCGGCTGGCCCGCGGCGAATACGGCGTATCAAGACGAGCCGCGCCGCCTCCGTATAGGCAGGATCAGTCAACACAGGGGACCCGTGCGGAAGCTACGGGATTGACCATCCTGCTGCGGGCCGGCGACGACGAGGGGCGGCTCGCCACGGTGACGTGGCGCGCCGGACGTCGCCGGGCCCCCGCGGACGCGGATGCCGGCATGAGGTCTCCTGATCCGGAGGCCTGGGATGCTGGAACCGCAGAGTACGGCGCTGTTCGTCTTGCTGATAGCGATGTTCGGCGTGCTGATGTGGCGCACGCTGGCCGCCCGCCGCACCACCTTCCGCGTGCTGGCCGCGTGCCTCGCCTTCGTTCCCGCCATGACGTTCGGGGTGCTGGCCGTCAACAAGTACTACGGCTACTACCAGACCTGGGGCTCGATGGTCGCGGACCTCACCCAGCAAAGCGCCAGCGCGGCGGCTGGGGTGCTCAGCGGCTACTTCGTGCCGTTCGACAACCGGCTGACGGCATCGGGGGCGCCGGTGAGCCCGTTCGGCGGCAGCGCCGCGCGACGCGAGCAGAACACCCCGCTCGACGAACTGCGGGCGCTGCCCGCGACTACGGCCGTTCCCCGCTTCTGGCTGGCGGCGGGCACGGCCGACGGCGAGGCGGTGGCGGACGCCGAAACCTTCAGGGCCGGGCTGCTGCCGCGGCAGCCGGCCGTGCCGCTGACCCTCACCTCCGGAGGCGGTCACACGATGACCACGTGGCGCGCGGAGCTCCCGTCGCTGCTGTCCTGGATGACGCCGCGCCTGGCCCGGACCCAGGAAGTCGCGGGAGTCCCGGCGGCGACGGCCTGACGGTAGAGCCGCTCGATCTCCGTGCCCAGGTGCGGCCGGACGCGTGCGGTGCTCAGCCCTCGCCCGGCTCGGCGATCATGGCGACGCCGACCTCGCGGAAGCCGATCCGGGCGTAGACGCGGGCCACCGCGTCGTCGCTGGCGGACAGGAACACGGTGGTCACGCCCCGGTCCAGCGCATCGCGGGCCAGCAGCGCGGTGACCGCCGCGCCGAGGCCCTGGCGGCGGCAGGACGGCAGCACGCCCACGCCGGTGATCTCCGCCACGCCGTCCGCGGCCTGGCAGCTGCCCGCCGCGAGCGGGCCGTCCGGGCCGAACGCCGCCGCCAGCACCGACTGCCCGGAGCGAAGCCGTTCCCGCAGCATCTCGATCGTGCCGCCGTCGTAGTCCGCCGCGATCTTGTCCCGCTCCTGGACCCCGGCTTCCCCGACGGCGGTCCCCGGGTGCCCGAACGCGACCGCGGGCACCGCCCAGATCCGGTCGAGCTCGCTCTCCTCGGGGGTGACCGCGCGGACGGTCACGCCCGGCGGGAGCGGGGCAGGCCCGGCGGGTGCGGGAACCGGCATCACCATGAGCGGATGCGCCTGGACCTCGAGGCCCGCCGCGGTCGCGGCCGCGGCCATCTCGGGCGCGACCTCCTCGATCCACTCGAAGGACTCGGGGATGATCAGCTCGCGCTGCCGCGCGCGGACCACGCGGATGTCGGCGGCGGTAACCGGCGGTCGCGGGCCACGGCGCGGCCGGGCGTAGTACGGCCAGCCCGGGCCGGTGGGAACGAACAGCACCAGCGGCCCGTGCTCGTGGGCCCGGGTCCGGCGGCGCGGCACGACATCGCAGAACGCGTCAATCCGCTCAATGACCTCGTAAGCTCTCACAGCAGTACTTACCTTAAGGTCCAGAGCGCGCCAGGCCAACTGCGTTAAATCCATTAGGCGAAAGGACCGGCCCAGGGCTAGCCTGCCGGCATATGACTGACGCCGAACTCCCGCCGGGCCTGAGCCAGCTGACTTTCCACGGCCCGCTGTCCGAGGCCAGGGCCGTTCGCATCGTCGCCCGGCTGGCCGCGAACCGTCCCGGCACTGTACTCGACATCGGCTCCGGGTGGGGCGAGCTGATGCTCCGCATCCTCGCGGCGGCGCCGCAGGCGACCGGGATCGGCCTGGACATCGACGAGGGCGACCTGGCCCGGGGCCGGGACAACGCCCGGGCCCGTGGGCTCGGTGACCGCGTCACGTTCGTCCAGGAATCCGGGGCGGGAACCAGCCGCGGGCCCGCCGACCTGGTGCTGTGCGTCGGCGCCAGCCACGCACTCAGCGACGTCGAGCCGCCCGGGCACACCGCGCCCGCGCTGGCCGAGCTCCGCCGCCTGGTCAGCCCGGGCGGCCGGGTACTGCTCGGCGAGGGGTTCTGGCACCGGACGCCGTCCGAGGCCGAGCTGGCCGGGATGTGGCCGGACGCGAGCGCGGGGGAGTACGGGGACCTGCCCGGTCTGGTCGACCTGGCCGTGGCCGCGGGCTTCCGTCCGGCCTGGGTCGAGACCGCCACGCTGGAGGAGTGGGAGGACTTCGAGTCCGGTTACCAGTGCGACGAGGAGGAGTGGCTCGCCGCCCACGCCGACCACCCCCAGGCCGCCGAGCTGCTCGAGCGGGTCGAGCGGCACCGCTCGCACTGGCTGCGCGGCTACTACGACCTGCTCGGCCTGGCCTACCTGACCCTGGTTCCGGTCGGCTAGCCCCAGGCGGCCTCGTCGCCGCCGTACCGGCTGAGCGGCCCGGGCCAGGACAGCATCTCGCCGTCGAGCTGACCGGGCGGCCGCACGGTGGTCACCGGTCCCGCGGCGCTGTCCAGCGTGGTCAGCCAGGTCCCGCCATCCGGAAGCCGGGCGCCGCTCGCGTCCGGGGGCGGGGCCGGTCGAGGCTGGCTGAGCAGCCAGTGCGCGGTCCGGGCCAGGGACAGCTCGCGGATCTGGGTGCCGCCGCGAGCGGACTGCCGGGCCAGCGCCTGCAGCGCGGCCGCCGCGCACAGGTAGCCGGTCCCGTGATCGAGCAGCTGGCACGGCAGGGCGCCGGGCCGTTCGCCGTCCGGCGATTCCGCCATCGCGATCCCGGACGCCGCCTGCACGATGCTGTCGAACCCCCGGCGGGTGCCCCACGGACCTTGGCTGCCCCACGCCGACAGGCCGACCACGACCAGGCCCGGATGCCGTTCGGCCAGCGCTTGCGGTCCCAGCCCGAAGCGCTCCAGCGCGTGCGGCCGGTACCCGTGCACCAGGACGTCGGCGGCGCCGAGCAGCTCGTGCAGCCGGGCGTTCCCCTCGGCCGGGCCGAAGTCGAGCAGCGCGCTGCGCTTGCCCGGCAGCCCGTCGTAAGCGTGCAGGGTCAGCTCCGACCGGTCCGGCGCGTCGAGCCGGAGCACGTCCGCGCCGAGGGCGGCCAGGTACCTGGTGGCGACCGGGCCCGCGATGACACGGGTGAGATCGAGCACCCGGATACCGCTGGCGGGCAGCGTCCCCGCGGGCCGCCAGCGCGGCGCCGCCCCGCCGATCGACGTCGCCTCCACCAGGGCGCCCGCGGCGGCCGCCTGCCCGGGTGGTTCGGCGCGCCAGGCGGCCTCCTCGCGCACGGCCGCGGCCACTCCGCCCGCGCCGGTCACCAGGTCCTCCGCCTCTCGGGCGCCCAGCTCCGCCAGCGCCGCCGCGACCAGCTCGGGATCACCGGCGCAGCCCAGCGCGCGCAGCAGGGCGGCCTGGTGCCAGGGGTAGTTCCCGTGCGTGCGGACCCAGCCGTCGGCCGTCCGCCAGAACCGCGACAGCGGCGCGAAGCCGGGGCCGGCCCGCTCGCCGCCGACCCGCAGGCAGGCCTCGCTGCGAAAGGCCGCCGCGACGTGCCCCCGGTCCAGCTGCGCGGCCGGCGAGCCGCGGGACCCGCCGTTCCCGCCCCGCTGGGCGTGCAGGGCCGCGGCCGCCAGCAGGGCGGCCGCGGTACAGGCGATGGCCGTATCCTCGGCCGGCAGCCGGGACGGCAGCCGGCCGGGGTCGCCGCTGATCCAGAGCACCTCGAGCCCGGCCGGGAGCCTGGTGTCCGCGTCCAGGGCCGCCCACGCCTGCGCCAGCAGAGCCGGCCATAGCTGTCCCGCCACCGGGCCATTCTCTCTTAATCCGGACGGCGCGCAATGACGTGCAGCAGCGCCGCCACCTGCCGGTACGGATCGGTGCGGCCGGCGCGTTCCTCGCAGTCGAGCAGCGCCGCCAGGTCCGGCGGCGGCGCGGCGTCGTTGGCGGCGGTATCGGTGAAGACCCGGACCCCGTACCAGGCGGTGACCTCCAGGCCGCGGTCCGCCAGCCGCCCGGTCAGATCACCGAGCCGGTCCCCCCGGGCCGGCAGCCCGATCCGGTTGGCGTACCGGTCCGTGCCGAACGCCTCCGCGCACGTCGTCCAGTCACCCAGCAGCCCCGGCCGCATCGCCATCGCGTCGCCGTTGCGGACCAGCAGCGACGCCATGCCGCCCGGACCGGTCAGCCGCGCGATGGCGCGCACGACGGGCTCGGGGTCGTCCAGGTACATCAGCACACCGTGGCAGAGGACGGCCGCGAACCGTGAGACCTCGCCCCGTTCGGCATAATCCTCGATCAGGCCGCGCTCGACCCGGACCCGGCCGCGGACCTCGGCCGGCTCGGCGGCCAGGTCCCGCCCGAACCGGGCCAGCAGGTCGGCCGAGGCATCGACCCCGCTCACGTCGTACCCGCGCCGGGCCAGGCGCAGCGCCTGCGTCCCCTGACCGCAGCCCAGATCGATTATCCGAACGGGGGCGGGTGGCAGCTCCCGTGCCAGCTGTCTCGCCACCGTTTCCTGGCGCACTACATCCCGCAGCTTCCCCAGGCGTGCCTGCCAGTTCTCCTCGCCGTCCGTGAACGCGGTGCTCAACCTGGTCCTCCCGTGGCCCCCAGGTCCTTCTGCATCAGCGCGGTGTCGACCCAGCGGCCGAACTTGAAGCCCACCTGCGGCAGTTTGCCCACGTCAGCGAACCCGAGACGGCGGTGCAACGCGACCGAGGCGTCGCTGCCGGTATCGGCGATGACCGCGATGACCTGCCGGGCGCCGGCCGCCTCGCACCCGGCCAGCAGCCCGCTGAGCAGGGCCGTGCCGATGCCGCGGCCGCCGTGGCCGGGGGACAGGTACACGGTGTCCTCGACCGTGTACCGGTAGGCGGGCTTGGGCCGCCACGGGCTGGCGTAGGCGAAGCCGCAGATGGCCTCCTCCTCGCCGGCCCCGGCGACCAGGAACGGCAGGCTGAGGGCGGTCAGGTCGACGAGGCGCCGCCGCCAGTCCGCGGCGGACGGCGCGACTTCCTCGAACGTCGCCACGCTGGTGGCGACGTAGTGGGCGAAGATCGCGGCGACCTGTTCGGCGTCCGCCGCGACCGCCGCGCGGATGACAGGCTGTGCTCCGTCCGGCATGACTCCCCTTGTCCTAGCCATCTCCCCGGGATACAGTCCCCGGGGTATGGTCGATCGTATATTCGACACCAGCTGGTCGGCGGTGTACTCTCTATTTATGGTCACCATGCAAGGCGACGCATCTCGGACCCGGTATCAGTCGCGTCCCGGCCGCCGTGCAGTGGTCGTTACTAACCTCGCGGACCTGCGTGGACCCGCCGAGGGCACGGTCGAGTTGCCGCTGTGGCTATTCTGGAGCGCACCCGGTCACACATTTGACCTTGGTGACCGGGACATGCGGATATGGCTTTACCAGACTGTCCTCCGTGAAGCGAGCCGCCCGGATGACCTCACCACCTATCTAGACGGCGACACGCTGGTCACCCTGTGGCCGGACCTCTACCTCCCCAAGGGCGTGCGGCAAGCGTGGGAGGACCAGCACCCGACTCTGCGAGCTGCGGCGGTCACGGCCGCCTGATGCCGGTCGGCAAGTTCCACGGCCAGGTGGCCACTATCGCGCTGCGCGCTGCCGCCCCGCATGGGTTCGCTCTGGGCGGTGGCAACGCTTTGATCGCCCACGGCATCATCGACCGGGCCACCCAGGACGTTGACGTTTTCAGTGACGAGCAGGGTGGTGTGGAAGCTGCCGCTGATGCGGTGGAGGCCGCGCTGCGCGACGCGGGCTTCGGGACCGAGCGCCGGGATAAGACCGGCGATCTCGCCGACATCTTCTACGGGATGGGCGAGGGGCTGGCCGAGTGGATCGTCACCGCGCCCAATGGGGAGCAGATGCTGCTGCAGATGGCCTACTTCGACCGGGCGCGCAGACCTGTGGTCATGGATATCGGCCCTGTCCTTGATCTAGAGGATGTAGTGGGCGGAAAGGTGTGCGCGCTAGCAAGCCGGGTCGAGCCACGTGATTACGTGGACACGGCGGCTGCCTTGGGACGCTACAGCATGGAGCAGATGATCGGCTTCGCCCGGCGGCTGGACCCGGGCCTGACCGACAGAGACTTCGCGGACGCTGCCCAGCGGCTGGATCGGTGGGGCGACGGAGTCTTCGCCCCCTTCGGGCTTAGCTCGCCGGACGTAGCCGTGCTGCGCGAGCGGTTCGCGGATTGGCCTCGACCCTGATCGCTTGGCAGATGCCAGGCGCTTCCCTGGCACGCGTCTAACCTGGGACCGTGCGTAACGATGAAGCGGAGCCGGGCCGGCCGACAGGCTCAGCGCGCCTGGCTAGCCCGGCTAGACGCGCGTCGGGCGGGAAGCGCGCCGGCCGGCCGCGAGCCAGCGCGCCTGAGAAAAGCCGCTCCAGCGGTCTTCGGATGTTCGCCAGCGTCGTCTCGGGTATGGGGCCTTTGGTCGGCCGGCAACTGGCGGACATGCCCGGTATCGAGGTGACCGGAACCGGCTTCGATGGCCGGTCGGACATTGTGCTGTTCGAGGCTGGCCGCGGCCATCGCACGCAGCTTTGGAGCCTGCGCACTCTCGACGACCTATTCGTCGAGGTAGGCCGGACCCTGCGTTCGAGCGGTGATCGGCCAGACTGGATCGCCAACCGGGTATGGCGGCCGGAGCCCGTAGAAGGGTCGCTCTCGGTATGGGCCGCCGAGCTAGGCCGGCCCCTGGCGAGGAAGATGACCTACCGGGTCATCGCCCGCGTCCTGCGGGAGCAGTCTTTCCTGCGCACCGAGCTGCGTGATGCCCTTACCCGGGTGATTTCCGCGGATAAGCCGCGCTGGCAGGTGGCCGATCCGGGCCAGCTCGAGATCTGGATTTGCGAATACCTGGCCGGCAAGTTCGTGGCCGGGCTACGACTGTCAGATCGGACGATGCGCCAGCACGACGGCCGGGAGATCGAGCGTCGCGGTGCCCTGCGGCCCGCGGTCGCCGCGATGATGGTAGGCCTCGCGGGCGAGCCCGCCGGTACGCTGCTCGATCCATGTTGTGGTTCAGGGACTATTCTCAGCGAGGCGCTAGCAGTCGGGTGGCAGCACGTCGAAGGCCGCGACATCGACGGCGATGCGGTGACGATCGCGCGGCGGAATGTTCCCGGCTCCCGTGTTCAGGAAGGCGATATCCGGCACCTCGACCTGCCCGGTTCCTCGGTCGATGCCGTGGTCGCCAACCTTCCGTTCGGTCAGCAGTTCAAGGTAGGGGACTCGATGTCCCGCTGGCTGTCCGCTGCCCTGGCCGAGCTGGCGCGCGTGGTGCGGTACAACGGGCGTGTTGTCCTGCTCGCTCCGGCGATACCGAGCGACTCCTATCCGGCATCGCTTCGCCTGCGACGCAAGGACAACCTGAAGCTACTCGGTACGCGCACGACATTGTGGGTCTTCGACCGGGTCACGGGGCCTGATGATGACAGCTGAGGCCGATGCGGCGTTCAGCTGGCATCGGCCGCCGTCAGGGGCGGAGCTATTTTAGGAGCTAGAGATTTCCGTGCCGGCCGATGACCTTTTCGCGAGGAGTTAACAGTGGGGAAAGAGAGGTCGGATGACAGGGGCCTGCTGGTCTCGCTGTACGGACCGACGTCGTCGGGGAAGACGGCGCTATCCATTGACCTCGCTGAACGCATAGGGCGCGAGCTGGGCCGCCGGGTCGTAGTCATTTCAGCTGACTCGCGTCAGGTCTATCGGTACATGGACATCGGCACCAGTAAGACCACGACCGCGGAAATGCGCGGTATCCAGCACGAGATGATCGATGTGGTTGAACCGGTCCGCAAGCTGGAACTGGAGGAGTACACGCGACTGGCCCGGCGGCACATCTCCCGCGCGCTCGCCGTCGGCGATCTGCCGTTCGTCGTCGGCGGTACGGGTGTCTACGTGAAGGCTCTCGTAGAAGGCTGGGCCACCGAACGGGTCGGCGCAGTCCGCAATGAGTTGCGGCGCGATTTTCCCCGCTCGATGCTGCCCGATGCCCACGCCATGCTGCGTCGGCTGGACCAGCGGACAGCCGCGCGCATCCATCCCAATAATTACGAGGCCGTCATGAACGCCCTGGCCGCGGTAATAGGCCGGGATCAGGACACCGGCAGTGGTCGTGACCAGGCAGTCCGGAGCCTTGTGCTCGGTCTGGACCCAGGTGAGCGGGCCGTCGGCCAGCGGGTGATCCGCACGTACGACGGGCAGGTCCGGCAAGGTCTGCTCGATGAGGTCCTGGCCTTGGACGAGCGGTACGGCCTAGACCGCCAGCTGCGGCAACGCGGGTCCGAAGCACCAAACCAGGTATTGCACACCCATGGATACCGTGAGTATTTCGAGCTAGCGCGGGAGAAGAGCACGCCGGTCAGCAGGCTGACTGAGGCGGACCTCGCGGACGTGCGCAATCGAGTCATTGAACATATTCAGCGTCATACCCGTCGTCAGCGTGCCTTCATGGCTAAGCTGCCCAGCTTGCGCCGGGTCAGCTCACCTGGTCAGGCCGCTGCGCTCGTCAGTGGCCTGGCGGCAGCACGAGCCTAGTACGGAAGGCCCCCTGCCCCTGGCCGAGGAAATCGCCGAGCTGCGCAAGCGCTTCGCCGACTGGCCGCGCCCCTGAGGTCCGTCATGGACGGTGCGGTACACCCTGGTCCTTCCGGCGGCTGGCCGGGCCCCACGCTTAAGACCTCGCGCGTATCGTGGCAGTTGTCGAGGGTATCCATGATTGCGCGAGGTTTTGCCGTGAACGATAACCCGGACGCCACTATCGGGGTGAACGTGCGCCGGGCCAGGCGTTACGCCGGGCTCACGCTCGAGCAGCTGGCCGGGCGAATCGGGAAGTCCAAAGGCTGGCTGTCGATGATCGAGAACGGCCGGCTGCGGCTCGAGAAGCGGCAGGACATCGCCTTGATCGCCGAGGTGCTAGCGGTGTCGGCGGACACGTTGCTCGGCCAGCCAGCGCCGGAGATCGCCCCAGGCGGCAGTTCGTACAGCCTGAAGCCGTTCCGGGTTGTGCTGCTCGACGCGACGCTCGATGATCCGCCCGACGTCGCCGCCCGGCCGGTCTCGGTCCTGGTGCAGGAAGTAGCCGAGATGGACCAGGCGCTGCGTGACGCGGATTACGGCACCCTGCACCGCCAGCTGCCCGCGCTGCTCGGTGAGCTGCAGGTCCAGTCGGCGACTGCGGCCGGTCCTGAGCGGGACGAGGCGCTGCGACTGCTGATCCTCGCCTCATCGTCGGCGGCGATCATGCTCCGGCACTTCGGCCGGACCGACCTGGCGTGGGTCGCGGCCGACCGTGGCCGTCAGGCCGCCACGCTGCTTGGCGACCCGGCGTGGACTGCCGCGGCGGCATACGAGGTCGCGCATGCGCGTCCGTCGGTCAACCTACCGCGCGCGCTGCTGTCGACGCCGCGGATCGCGGATGAGTTCGAGGCATACGTCGACGACGGGACGTTCGGCCGCCAGGTGTACGGGATGCTGCGGCTGTCCGCCGCGCTGGCGTGCGCAGTGCAGGGAGACCACGACGGCGCCGAGGAACAGGGCGCTGAGGCCGCGCGGGTCGCGGAACCACTCGGGGACGAACCGGACGCGTTCGAGCTGTTCGGGCCAGCCAACGTCGGGGTGTGGCGGACGTCGCTGGCTGTCGAGGCGGGCAACGCTGAAGGCGCGCTCGCGTACGCGGCGAAGGTCGAGCCGCGGGCACTGGCATCGGAAAACCGGCGGGCCGCGCTGCGGATGGAGAAAGCCCGAGCCAGGGCAATGCTCGGCGACGACGGCGGGGCGATCACCGAGCTGCGGGCTGCTGACCGGCTTTCGCCTGTCCAGGTGCGTAACAACCCGCTGATCCGGGAGATGGTCGCGCACATGCTCGACAGCGCCCGCCGTGAGGCCGGCGGCCGGGAGCTGCGTGGCCTGGCATGGCGGATGGGCCTGGTCAGGTCAGCGTAGGTTCAACGGATTGAACCTGGCCAGGTCCAGCCGATTGAACTCATACGGTTCAGGCCGCCTTAGCGTCCCAGATTGTGAGATACCGGGAAGATAACTCCGAGGACCTGGTCCGGGCCCGCGCCGAGGTTGCGGCGTGGCGTACTCAGCACCCGACCGGGACCGGCGAGGATTTAGTGGCCGCTATCGGGCACTGGTTCCACCGGGACTACGCTCCAGTGCTCCGCGCCGTGCTGTTCGCGGTCGACCGGCACCGCGCCCACGAGATCACCGGTCCAGGCCGGGGACAGCGGTGAACCGGATACGCAGCGGACTGCGCCTCGTCCCGGACGAGCTTGACCAGGTTATCCGCCTGGCCAGGTTCCGAGCCGCCCATCCAGACGTGATCATCGGTGAAGGCGGCTTCGGTACCTGGCAGGCTCGCATTCCGGAGCGCAGCGGCGAGACGGTGATCACCCGCTACCTGCTCGTCGAGTTGCTGGACAAGCTCGAGGAGTTGCTCCCGTGAGCGGGACGCTCGGCGATCGGCTCCGCGCGGCGAGCCGCCCGGCTCGCCAGCAGACTGTGATACGGCGACATCCGCTGCCCGAATCGGGCAATGATGTCCAGTCATACCTCAACTTCAGGTCGAGACATTTCAGGCGCAGACCATGATCATGGACAGTTTCGGGCCATATTTGACGAAAGATGGCCATGATCATGAAACAGCGCCGTACGGGGGCGCCTCTTAGCATCTTGACCAGGTGGTACGGCTGGCCAGGTTCCTCGACGAGCTGCTGCCATGAGCGCCCCGATCGCTGCCCGGCTACGGCGCGCCTCGGCCGAGACCAGGCTCGACACCTGCAGTCATCTTTGGCCAGACCGCGACGATTCCACCAGGGGCGACCGCCGGGGCGGTATCTTTCGGCCCGCGCGGGGCAGGGACGGAACAGGGCAGGTGCCCTGTGATTCCGTCCCTGTCCCGCGCCGGTAAGCCGGTCAGCAGTCGTAGTACAGCTCGAACTCGTGGGGGTGCGGGCGGAGCCTGAGCTCGTCCAGCTCGACGGTCCGCTTGTAGTCCAGCCAGGTCTCGATCAGGTCGGGGGTGAACACGCCGCCCTCGGTGAGGAAGGCGTGGTCGGACTCGAGGTTGTCGAGCACCGCCTCGAGTGATCCGGGGACCTGCGGGATGGCGGAGGCCTCGTCCGGCGGCAGCTCGTACAGGTCCTTGTCCACCGGCTCCGGCGGCTCGATCTTGTTCTTGATGCCGTCGATGCCGGCCATCAGCATCGCGGCGAAGGCCAGGTACGGGTTGGCCGAGGGGTCCGGGACGCGGAACTCGACGCGCTTGGCCTTCGGGTTCGTGCCGGTGATCGGGATGCGGCAGCAGGCCGAGCGGTTGCGCTGGGAATACACCAGGTTGACGGGGGCCTCGAAGCCGGGCACCAGCCGGTGGTAGGAGTTCGCCGTCGGGTTGGTGAAGGCCAGCAGCGAGGGGGCGTGCCTGAGCAGGCCGCCGATGTAGAACCGGCCGATGTCGGACAGGCCGGCGTAGCCGACCTCGTCGTAGAACAGCGGCGAGCCGTCCTTCCAGATCGACTGGTGGCAGTGCATGCCGTTGCCGTTGTCACCGAACAGCGGCTTGGGCATGAACGTCACGGTCTTGCCGGCCGCCCGGGCGGTGGACTTGATGATGTACTTGAACAGCATCAGCCGGTCGGCTTCCTCCAGCAAGGAGCCGAACCGCATGTTGATCTCGGACTGGCCAGCCGTGCCCACCTCGTGGTGCTGCATCTCGACCTGGATGCCCGCGGCGAGCAGGTTGGACGTCATCTCCGCGCGCAGGTCCGCGAAATGGTCCATCGGCGGGACCGGGAAGTAGCCGCCCTTATACCGGGGCTTGTAGGCCAGGTTGCCGCCGGCTTCCTCCAGGCCGGAGTTCCAGGCGCCTTCGACCGAGTCGATGTGGTAGTAACCCTCGTTCGCCGACGTCGAGAAGCGGGCCGAGTCGAAGATGTAGAACTCGGCCTCCGGGCCGAAGAACGCGGTGTCGCCGATACCGGTGCCGCGCAGGTACTCCTCGGCCTTCCGGGCGATGTTGCGCGGGTCCCTGGTGTAGGGCGCACCGGTCAGCGGGTCATGCACGAAAAATGTCATGTTCAGCGTCTTGTGCTTGCGGAACGGGTCGAGCCCCGCTGTGCTCGGGTCGGGCAGTAGCTGCATGTCGGACTCGTGGATCGCCTGGAACCCGCGGATCGACGATCCGTCGAACATGAGGCCGTCGTTGAACACGTCCTCGCTGAACGCCGACGCCGGCACGGTGAAGTGCTGCATCGTGCCAGGCAGGTCGCAGAACCTGACATCGATGAACTCAACGTTCTCCTCCGCGATGAAGCGGAGGACTTCCTCGGCACTGCTGAACATCAACCCTCCCGTTACAGGGCACGCTTTTCGGTTCTCAAGGACGCGATTCGGACGTTAGCCGCCGGCAATTTCCGCGCCGTGTCTGACGTGTTTCACGGATGTTACGGGCTGGCGGCCGAGGTCAGGGCACCTATTATGGCCCGCTGGCGGCCATCTGCCCCGGAACGGATACCGTGGTGTTGTGGCCAAGAAATCTGCAGCCCAGCTGACCGCGCCGTCGGCGGCCAGCAAGCCGGCCTACCCGGGGCAGCGATTCGGCCTGCCCGAGCACGGCCCGGGCAGCGTGGCCAGCATGCCCCGCCGGATCCTGGCGCTGTTCATCGACTGGCTGCTCTGCATGCTGATCGCGTACTGGCTGACCGGCTCGCAGTTCTGGACCATCGCGGTTTTCGCGGTGGAGGTCTACGTGCTGACCGCGACGACCGGGTTCACCGTCGGCAAGCGGCTGACCGGGATCAGGACGATACGGACCGACGGCGGCGGCCCGATCGGGTTCAGGTGGGCTCTGGTCCGGACGGCGATCCTGCTCACCGCCGTCCCGCCCCTATTGACCGACCGTGACCTGCGCGGCCTGCACGACCGCGCCTCGGACACCATCGTCGTCCGGCTGTTATCTCAGCCTGAGGTTACCGGGCCTTGGGCCGGGGCATCCGGGGCTGCCTGGCGTTCTTCGGGATCGGTCCCTTGGGGATCTGCATGGTGGGCTGCAGGGCCTTGAGCCGGTGGTTGATGTCGCTGACCGCGGCGGGCTTGAGCTGGCGCGGGAGCCGCATGACCTTGCGCTGCAGCTTGCTGATCGGGATCTGCCCCTCGCCGTTGCCGATCTGGAACTCGGTGATGGGCACCTCGTAGGCCACCCGGGCGACTCTCTTCTTCTCCGCCGCGAGCAGGCTGGCCAGCCGGCTGGGGTTGCCCTCGCCGATCAAGATGACGCCGGGACGGCCCACCGCCCGGTGCACCATGTCCCCGCTCCTGTTGCCCGCGATCGCCGGGGTCACCGTCCAGTTGCCGCGCATGTTCTGCAGGACGGCCGCGGCCGCTCCCGGCTGCCCCTCGATGGCCGAGAACTGCGCGGACTGCGAGAACCGGCCGAACAGGATCAGCGTGGCCAGCAGGCCGAGCAGCACGCCGAGCACGATGAAGAGCCAGAGCGGGCCGACGACCAGCCCGATGACCACCATCACCACCAGCACGCCGAGCCCGCTGCCGATGGTGATCGGCATCGCCTTCGGGTTGCTCTTGCGGATTACGCCAGCGACAAGACGGATCTGCTTGAGCCGCCCGGCCGACGCCAGATCCTCGGCGGCGTCCCTCGTGATGGCCGGTTCGGCGGCCTCGGACTTCCTCGACATGCGTGCCATGGACGCAGCATACGGTCAAGCGAGGCCGGACAGGAACTGCCGGGCCCCCGCGAGCCCGTACTGCCTCAAATCGGCCCGGTTATACGCGATTCCGGCTGGCTGCGGCTTGCGCGTAGAGCCGCCCGGCCCGGTAGGAGGAGCGCACCAGCGGCCCGGACATCACGCCCGCGAAGCCGAGCGCCTCGGCTTCGGAGCGCAGTTCCACGAACTCCTCGGGCTTGACCCAGCGGATCACCGGATGGTGGCGCGGTGTCGGCCGGAGGTACTGCGTGATCGTCAGCAGGTCGCAGCCGGCGGCCCGCAGGTCCGTCATCGCCTCGGTGATCTCGTGCCGTTCCTCGCCCATCCCGAGGATCAGGTTGGACTTGGTGACCAGCCCGGCCTCGCGGGCGGCCCGCAGCACGTCGAGCGAGCGCGCGTAGCGGAAGCCGGGCCTGATCCGGCGGAAGATCCGCGGCACGGTCTCGATGTTGTGGGCTAGGACCTCGGGCCGGGCGTCGAAGACTTCCGCCAGGCGGCCCGGCTCGGCGTTGAAGTCGGGAATGAGCAGTTCCACGCCACAGCCCGGGATGGCGGCGTGGATCTCACGGCAGGTCTGCGCGTACAGCCAGGCGCCGCCGTCCGGCAGGTCGTCGCGGGCCACGCCGGTCACGGTCGCGTACTTCAGGCCCATGGCGGCGACGGACTCCGCGACCCGGCGCGGCTCGCCCTCATCCAGCGGCTGCGGCTTGCCCGTGTCGATCTGGCAGAAGTCGCACCGCCGGGTGCACTGGTCGCCGCCGATGAGGAAGGTCGCCTCGCGGTCTTCCCAGCACTCGAAGATGTTCGGGCAGCCGGCTTCCTCGCAGACCGTATGCAGGCCCTCGCTCCGGACCAGCGCCTTCAGCTCCGTGTAAGCGGGCCCGGTGCGCAGCCTGGTCTTGATCCACGGCGGCTTCCGCTCGATCGGGACCTCGCTGTTGCGGGCCTCGAGGCGGAGCATGCGCCGGCCTTCTGGTGCGAGTACCACCCCTTCAGGGTATGTCTACCGCGCCGCGAGCGGGACGGCGGCCGCCTCCGCCCGCGGGCCGGCCAGCGCGCTGGGGTCGTAGACGTGCCGCCAGGCCTGGTGCCCGAGGACGTCCGCGAGGTGGCGTTTCATCATCGGCGTCACCTGGGCCACGGAGATGCGGCGGCCGGTCTCGGCCGACAGCGTGGTCGTCCCGGCATCGCGGATGCCGCACGGGACGATCCGGTCGTACCAGGACAGGTCGCAGTCGGCGTTCAGCGCGAACCCGTGCATGGTGACACCCCGGGCCACCCGGGCGCCGATCGCGCCGACCTTGCGGTCCGGCCCGCTCTCGTCGCCCGGTACCCAGACCCCGCTGCGCCCGGGCACGCGCTCGGTGGTGACGTCGAACCCGGCGCACGTCCTGATCATGGCCTCCTCCAGCGCGCGCACGTAGGCGACCACGTCCAGCGGCTCGCGGAGCTTGATGATCGGGTACCCGGTGAGCTGCCCGGGCCCGTGCCAGGTGATCTTGCCGCCGCGGTCCACGTCGATGACCGGCGCGCCTGGATCGCCGGCCGGCCGGTCGGACGCCGCCGTCCGCTTGCCGGCCGTGTACACCGGCTCGTGCTCGAGCAGCAGGCAGCTGTCCGGGGCCTCCCCGGCCACCCGCCGGGCGTGCACGCGCCGCTGCAGCTCCCAGGCCTCGCGGTACTCCACGCGAGCAGCCCCGAAGTCAAGATAGACAAGCTCACTCACTTTTCCCAGCTTACGCCCGGCCGGACGACGCCGGGCCGGAGCTGGCGCACAGGTCCGGCCGGCTCCATGCCCAGCCCTCGTTCAGCTGGACCGCAGCCAAAAGGCGCACAATGAAGTAGTGATTGATATGGCCGAATTGAGCCGGATGAGCCCGGCCGAACGCCAGGAACTGGCCCGCCTGCTCGCCGAGCTCGGTGTCTTCGTCCGCCCCGCCGGGCCGCCCGTCACGTCAGCTCAGCCCGTCACCTCAGCTCAGCCCGTCACCTCAGCTCAGCCCGTCACCTCAGCTCAGCCCGCCGCGTCGGCCAATGGCGCTGCCTCGCGCGAGAACGTCGCCCCGGGCCCGCTTCGCGCCGACCCGTACCGGATGGACCCGCTGCTGGCCCGGGAGCGGCGCCTGGCGCTGCTGGTCTCGGCCGGCTGCTGCGTGTTCCTGGCCGGCTGGACCGTGCTGCTCGCCGCGACCCTGCCGCACCACTTCTCGGCGCACCACTGGCGCGCCGTCTGGGTGGACTTCGACGTGTTCCTGCTCGCCGCGTTCGCGGCGACCGCGTGGGCGATCTGGCGGCAGCGCCAGGTCCTGATCCTGCTGCTGATGCTCATCGGCACCATGCTGTGCTGCGACGCGTGGTTCGACGTCGGTACCTCGCTGGCCACGAGCGGCCTGTGGATCAGCCTGCTGACCGCGGTCTTCGCCGAGCTCCCGCTGGCGTTCCTGGCCTTCGCGGGAGCGCGGCGGCTGCTCCGGGCCACGGTCGCGGCCGGGATCCTGGCCGGTGCCACGGCTGCCATGACGATCCCGGCCGGCGAGTGGGGCCGCAGCTGCGCGGGCCAGTCCCTGAGCCGTACGCCGCTGGCGGGCCTGGGCCTCGACGAGGCCCTGCCGCGCCGCCGGGCGGACCGGGCCGCCTGATGCTAGCCCGGGGGGCGAACCCGCAGGCCGGCCTGCCGGACCCGCAGGCGCAGAATGGAAGTGTGATCACTGAGGCTGAACTACGCCGGCTGACCCCGGACGAACGGCGTCAGCTGGCCCGCACCCTGGCCACCATCGACCACCCGCACCCGCTGACCGACCCCAGCCGCCTGCGGCGCAGGCGGTTCGGCCTGATGTTCATGCTGGCCTGCTGCGTCGGGCTGGCCGCCTGGATCGCCATCCTCCTCGTGACCCTGCCCATGCGCTACGTCTCCCATGACTGGCGGGGTGTCTGGGTCGGCCTTGACCTCACCGAGCTGGCCGGGTTCGCCGCGACCGCCTGGGCCGCCTGGAACCAGCGCCAGGTCCTCATCGTGCTGATGAACATCACCGGAACGCTGCTGTTCTGTGACGCCTGGTTCGACCTGGCCCTCTCCTGGGGTTCCCGCGGCTTCGCCATGAGCCTGATGACCGCCCTGGTCGTCGAGCTGCCGCTGGCGCTGCTGCTGTTCCTCAGCGCCCGGCGGCTGGTCCGGGTCACGATCGGGACCATGATGCAGCTGAGCGGGGTCGAAGGGCGCGTCCCGCCGCTGTGGCGGATCCCGCTGTTCGCGGACGGCCTGGAGGAGGCGCTGCCGGCCCGGCTCCGGCCCCTGGCCGAGCAAGCCCGGGTCAAGGCCGAGAACAGGATGCAGCAGATGACCTCCGATGTCGCCAAGATGCAGCAGATGACCTCCGATGTCACAACCGCCGAGGGCTCCTCGTCCTTAAGGGTCATACAACCCTGAGGAGAGACCGTGGATCCGAGCCACTTCACCGAGTACCGCCCGCTGATGTTCTCGATCGCCTACCGGATGACCGGCAGCGTGAGCGATGCCGAGGACATCGTGCAAGAGGCCTTCCTGCGGGCAGGCCAGGCTGCGCCCGGTCGCGACGGCGACGTCGAGTCCCCCCGGGCGTACCTGGCCACCATCACCACCCGGCTAGCCATTGACCACCTGCGCTCGGCCCGGGTCCGCCGGGAGTCCTACGTCGGGACCTGGCTCCCCGAGCCGCTCGTCGGGCCGGGAACCGGGACGGCCCGGGGCGGCCCTGACCCGGCCGAGCTCGCCGAGAGCTCCGACTCGCTGTCGCTGGCCTTCCTGGTGCTGCTGGAGAGCCTGGCACCGCCCGAGCGGGCCGTGTTCCTCCTCCGCGAGGTATTCAGCTACGGCTACGGCGAGATCGCCGGCATTACCGGCAAGACCGAGGCCGCCTGCCGGCAGGTGTTCGCCCGGGCCCGCCGCCGCATCGACGAGGGACGGCCGCGGTTCGAGACGTCCCGGGCCGAGGGCGAGGAGCTCACCACCTTGTTCCTGGCCGCGGCCGACGGCGGCGACATGAGCACCCTGCTCGAGCGGCTGGCTCCCGACGTGATGTTCTACGGGGACAGCGGCGGCCGGGGCGAGCTGACCCTCGTGGCCCCGATCTACGGCCGCGAGCAGGTGGCCGAGCTGATCAGGCTCCAGGTCCAGCGGACGCTGCAGGCCGGTGCCGTGCTGACATCGGCCTGGGTCAATGGCCAGCCGGGCATGCTGGCCCGGGACGCCGACGGCGCCCTGATCGGGGTCATCTCACTCGACGTGCTCGACCACCTGGTCCAGGCCATCCGGGTGGTCGCCAACCCGGACAAGCTGCGGCACCTCGGCCCGGTCTCGCGTACCTGGCACCTGCGCTGGAGTGAGCTGGATCACGAGAACGGAGGTGTCACGCCCTCCGGGGGAGCTGCGTCATAGGGGGACGTAAGCCACAGGGCACAGGAAAGGAACCTCCATCATGCGAGTCTTCGTCGCGGGAGCGACCGGGGTCATCGGCCAGTACCTCGTCCCCAGCCTGGTCGCGGCGGGCCACGAGGTCACCGGGACCACGCGCTCGCCGGCCAAGGCGGCCCAGCTGAAGAGGGCCGGCGCGACGCCGGCCATCGTCGACGGCCTCGACCGTCAGGCCGTGCTCGACGCGGTCCGGGCCGCGCAGCCGGATGTTATCGTCCACCAGATGACCGCACTGGCCAGCATGCGCAGCTTCCGTCACTTCGACAAGGAATTCGCGGTCACCAGCGAGCTGCGCACCAAGGGCACCGATTACCTGCTGGAAGGGGCCCGGCAGGCCGGCACCCGCCGCTTCATCGCGCAGAGCTTCATCGGCTGGAACAACGCCAGGACCGGCTCCGCCGTCAAGTCGGAAACCGACCCGCTGGACGCCGATCCGGTCCCGTCGACCCGGCAGGCCCTGGCCGCGCTCAGGTATTTGGAGGAGACCGTGCCCACCGCGGTGCCGGAGGGGCTGGTGCTGCGGTACGGGCCCTTCTACGGCCACGGCTCCTCGGACTCCATGCTCGATGTCGTGCGGAAGCGGCAGATGCCCGTCATCGGCGGGGGCGCGGGCATCTGGTCCTTCTGCGAGGTCACCGACGCCGCCGCCGCGACCCTCGCGGCCGTCACCCGCGGTGAGGCCGGCCTGTACAACATCGTCGACGACGACCCGGCCCCGGTGCACGAGTGGCTGCCCTACCTGGCCGCGTGCCTCGGCGCGAAGGCGCCCATGCACGCTCCGGCCTGGGTGGGCAAGCTGCTGGCGGGGGAGCTGGTGGTGGCGATGATGACCGAGGCGCGCGGTACGGCCAACGCCAAGGCCAAGCGCGAACTGGACTGGGCGCCCGGGTACCCGAGCTGGCGGGACGGCTTCCCGGTCTGGGCCAAGGCAGCGGAGCAGGCCCGTGCCGCTTGACGATCCGGTGCCGTCCGAGGCCGTCCCGCCACCTGGGGATGCCCCGTCACCGAAGGACGCTCTGTCGCCTGCGGGCTATGCCGAATTCCGGCCGCTGATGTTCTCGATCGCCTACCGGATGACCGGGAGCATCAGCGACGCCGAGGACATCGTCCAGGAAGCTTTCCTGCGGCTGACCCGGGTGCTGCGCGAGGGGACGAGCATCGACTCGCCCAAGGCCTACCTGGCCACCGTCACCACCCGGCTGGCCATCAGCCACCTGCGGTCCGCGCGGGTGCGCCGGGAGGCCTACGTGGGTGCCTGGCTGCCCGAGCCGCTCCTCGTCGACGACGAGCCCGGCCCCGCGGACCGGGCCGAGATGTCGGACTCGCTGTCGATGGCCTTCCTGGTGCTGCTGGAGAGCCTGACGCCGACCGAACGGGCCGTGTTCCTGCTGCACGAGGTGTTCGGCTACGACTACAAGGAGATCGCGGGCATCACCGGCAAGTCGGAGGCGAACTGCCGGCAGATCTCGGCCCGGGCCCGCCACCACGTCGACGACGGCAAGCCGCGCTTCGACGCCTCCCGCGAGCAGCGCGACCAGGTCGCCCGCCGGTTCTTCGCGGCCGCGGCCGGCGGCGACCTGGGCAACCTGATGGAACTGCTCGCGCCCGACGTGGTCATGGTGGGCGACGGCGGCGGCAAGGCCTGGGCCCTGGCCGAGCCGATGTCCGGGGCCGAACGGGTGGCGCGCCTGCTGCTCGGGCTGACCCGCCGGGCCCCGAAGATGGGAGTCCGGCTCGAGGCGGCCTACGTCAACGGCCAGCCCGGGGCGGTCACCTACGACCAGCAGGACCGGGTCGTCAACGTGTTCGCCCTCGACATCGCCGATGGCCGGGTCCAGACGATCAGGTCCATCCTCAACCCCGACAAGCTGCACCACCTGGGCCCGGTCTCCGATGCGGCCCTCCGGGGCGGCGCCCCCGGACTGGGCGCGACCCCGGACTAGCAGAGCGGACGCTACGCGACTTAACCTGTCGGCCATGGCCACCGACTTCACCGAGGAAACCGCGGCCAACGCGGTCGTCGACAGCTTCGCGCAGACGCCGGACCCGCGGCTGCGCGAGCTGCTGAGCAGCCTGGTCCGGCACTTGCACGCGTTCGTCAGGGAAACCGAGCCCACGATCGCCGAATGGGAGCGGGCGATCGGGTTCCTCACCGCTACCGGGCGCAAATGCGACGACGAGCGGCAGGAGTTCATCTTGCTCTCCGACGTGCTCGGCGTGTCCATGCTGGTGGAGACCATCAACAACAGGAAGTCAGGCGGCGCCACCGAGTCCACCGTGCTCGGGCCGTTCCACATGATCGAGTCGCCGCCCCGGGAACTCGGCGACAACATCGACCTCGTCGGGACCGGGACGCCGTGCCTCGTCCGCGGCCGGGTCCTCTCGTCGGATGGCACCTCGCTTCCCGGCGCCCAGCTGGACGTCTGGCAGGCCAGTGACCAGGGCTTCTACGACGTTCAGCAGCCTGGCGTGCAGCCGCGGACCAACGGCCGCGGCCTGTTCACCGCGGACGCGGACGGCGCTTTCTGGTTCCGCACCGTGGTGCCGAGCTACTACCCGATCCCCACCGACGGCCCGGTCGGCACGCTGCTGAACGCCACCGGCCGGCACCCGTACCGCCCGGCGCACATCCACTTCATCGTGACCGCCCCCGGGCACCGGGCGCTCACCACCCACATCTTCGTGGCGGGCAGCCAGTACATAGAATCCGACGCCGTGTTCGCCGTAAAGAAGAGCCTGATCAAGGAATTCACCCAGGTCGACGACCCCGACGAGGCCGCCCGCCACGACCTGGACACCCCCTTCGCCCAAGCCAGCTTCGACATCATCCTCCAGCCAGACAGCCCAGCCTGACACCTCACGCTATGCTGTCATCGGTTCTGCACGTGACAGCGGAACGGGCCTGCGATGACCGACGATGGTCTTACTCATCCGCCACCCCCGGCGAGGCGCCTGCCGGTTCGCGATGTGCTCGGCCTGGCCCTCGGCCAAGACGTCGCCCAGGTGCCGGCGAAGGCCGGCGACGAACCAGGGGCTGCCCCGGGAACGTTGCTACCGCCGCCGCTCCAGCTCTTCGGGCTGAGCTTCCTGATGCTCTTCGTCGAGCTGGCGCTCATCCGGTGGTCAGGGGCGCTGGTCATCTACCTGTCGTACTTCTCCAACTTCGTCCTGCTCGGCAGTTTCCTCGGCATCGGCATCGGATTCCTGCGGGCCCGGGCCCGGGTCAACCTGTTCCCGTGGGCCCCGGTGGCGCTGGCGCTGCTGATCGGATTCGTCCGGGTGTTCCCGGTCGTGGTCGTCAGGACCGGCTACCAGATCCTGTTCTTCGGCGCCGGGAAGTTCAACGCCAGCGGGCCGCCCACGTGGGTCACGCTGCCCATCGTGTTCCTGGCGGTCGCCGCCGTCATGGCGATGATCGGCGAGGGCGTCGCCCGGACGTTCATCCGGTTCCGCCCGCTTGACGCTTACCGGCTGGACATCGGCGGCAGCATCGCCGGCATCGCGGCCTTCTCGCTGCTCTCGTTCCTGGACGCCAAGCCGGTCATCTGGGCGCTCATCGTGGCCGTCGTCATGCTGCTGCTCTACGGCAGGCGGGCCGGCCTCCTGCAGCTCGCCGCGGTTATCGCCGTGGTGATGCTGCTCTGGTCGGAGTCGCTGTCGTCCGGCGACATCTGGTCACCCTATTACCGGATCTCGGTGACGAAGGGGGGCGACGGGTACGCCATCAGCGTCAACGGAATCCCCCATCAGAACATCATCCCGGCCCGCGAGCTGCAGAAGGTTTACTCTCAGCCGTACCTGGACGCTCCCGGCAACTCGCTCGGCGACGTCTTGATCGTCGGCGCCGGCACCGGCGACGACGTGGCCAACGCCCTGCGGCACGGTGCCAGGCACATCGACGCGGTGGAGATCGACCCCCAGCTGCACCAGCTGGGGGTCAAGCTCAACCCGGACCATCCGTACGCCGATCCGCGGGTCTCCGTGCACATCAACGACGGCCGGGCGTTCCTCGAGCGGACGCACACCAGGTACGACATGATCCTGTTCGCCCTGCCCGACTCGCTGACCCTGGTCGCCGGGCAGTCCTCGCTCCGGCTGGAAAGCTACCTGTTCACGCTGCAGGCGGTGCAGGCCGCGAAGGCCCACCTGAACCCGGGCGACGGGCTGTTCGCCATGTACAACTACTACCGGACGCCGTGGCTCCGTGACCGGCTGGCGAACACCCTCCAGGTCGCCTTCGGGCACGCCCCGTGCGTGGACAACGAGGGCTTCTCGCTGTCGATGATCTCGGACACCGTCCACCAGGCCGCCCTGCACTGCGGCACCGCCTGGCGCCGCCCGGCGGACGTCCTCCCGCCGGCCACCGACGACCATCCGTTCGTCTATCTGGAGGGCAACTCGATTCCCTGGCTCTACCGGATCACGCTGAGCCTGATCCTGCTGGTCAGCATCTTGCTGGTGCGTCCGGCCGCCGGTCCCTACCGCAGGATGAGCGGCTACCTCGACCTGTTCTTCATGGGTGCCGCGTTCATGCTGCTCGAGACCAAGAACATCGTGCAGTTCGCGTTGCTGTTCGGCACCACCTGGTTCGTCAACGCCCTGGTGACGGCCGGCGTGCTGGTGGCCGTGCTGGCCGCGGTAGAGGTGTCACGGCACGTGCGGGTCCGGCGGCCGGCCCTGCTGTACGCCGGACTGCTGGCCGCTCTGGCCGTGGCCTGGGCGGTCCCGCCCTCGTCCCTGCTGTCCCTGTCGCCGCTGCCCCGCTTCGCCCTGGCGGTGATCATCGCCTTCGCGCCGATTTTCCTCGCCAACATGGTCTTCGCCCAGCGGTTCCGCGACACCGGCGACTCCGCCACGGCCTTCGGCGCCAACCTGCTCGGCGCCATCCTCGGCGGCATCTTGGAGTACGCGTCGCTCGTCGTCGGATACCGCTGGCTGCTCGTCTTCGTCGCGGTCCTCTATGCCCTGGCCTTCCTCACCGGCTGGCGCCACCTCCGCCCCGTCGCACCCCAATAGCCCCGGGCGCCGCGAAGGGCGGTCAGCGGGACGCCAGTTCGGCGCTCAGCGCTGCGGACAGGGTGGGATAGCGGAACTGGTAACCGGCCTCCTGCAGGCGCCGGGACGAGACCCGGGCGCTGGTCAGCAACTCCACGGCGGCCTCGCCGACGGCCAGGCGCAGCGCCGGGGCGGGAACCCGCAGCCCGGGCAGGGCGCGGCGGCCCGCGGCGGCGGTGAGCGCGGCGGTGAACTCGGCGTTGCTGACGGGGACCGGGGCGGCGAGGTTGACCGGGCCGCTGAGGTCCTCGTGGTCGAGCAGGAACCTGATCGCCCCGATCTCGTCGGACAGCGAGATCCAGCTCATCACCTGGCGGCCCGAGGAGAACCGGGGACACAAGCCGAACCGGGCCAGCGGGAGCAGCCGCGCCAGCAGGCCGCCGCGCGGGGTGAGGACCAGGCCGCTGCGGATGTGCACGACCCGGATCCCCGCGTCCGCCGCCGGGGCGGCCGCCGCCTCCCAGTCCCGGACCAGCCGGGCCAGGAACGCCTGCCCGGCCGGGGCGGACTCGTCGACCTCGCGCCCGCCGGTGTCGCCGTACCAGCCGATGGCCGAGCCCGCCACCAGGGTCGCGGGCGGCTGGCCGAGCTTGGCCAGCGCACCCGTCAGGGCCTGGGTGCCCAGAATCCGGCTGGCCCTGATCTCCGTCTTGTACCTGGACGTCCAGCGGTGGTCGGCCACCCCCGCGCCGGCCAGGTGGACGCAGGCGCCGAGCCCGTCCAGCGCGGACGGGCCCGGCGTACCGGGCGTGAGCAGCCCCGCGTCGGCCGCGCGCGGATCCCACCGGATCTCGCCGGCGGCCCGTACGGGCCGCCGGACGAGCCTGATCACGTCGTGGCCGTCGGCGCGCAGGCTGGCCGTCAGCGCGGCGCCGATGAGGCCGGACGAGCCGGTGACCGCGACCTTCACGTGGCGGCGGCTAGAGGCCGAGCTCGGCCTCGAACGCTCCTTCTTCCAGCCGGTTCTTCACCGTGGTGAGGAACCGGGCGGCGTCGGCGCCGTCGACCAGCCGGTGGTCGTAGGTGAGCGCGAGGTACACCATCGAGCGCACCGCGATCACCTCGCCCAGAGCGGGATCGGTGACCACGACCGGCCGCTTGACGACCGTGCCGGTGCCCAGGATCGCCACCTGCGGCTGGTTGATGATGGGCGTGTCGAACAGGGCGCCGCGGCTGCCCGTGTTGGTCAGCGTGAACGTCCCGCCGGCCAGCTCGTCCGGCGCGACCTTGCCGGACCTGGTCCGGGTGGCCAGGTCGCTGATCTTGCGAGCCAGGCCGCCGATGTTCAGGTCACCCGCGCTGTGGATGACCGGCACCATCAGCCCGCGCTCGGTGTCCACCGCCATACCGAGGTGCTCGGCGTCATGGTAGGTGACCTCGTTCCCGTCGATCACCGCGTTGAGCTTCGGGTGCACCTTCAGGGCCTCGACCGCGGCGAGCGCGAAGAACGGCAGGAAGCTGAGCTTGACGCCCTCGCGGGCCTCGAAATCCTGCTTAGCCTGGTCGCGCAGCCGCGCGATCGCGGTTACGTCGGCCTCGACCACGGTGGTGAGCTGAGCCGAAGTCTGCAGCGATTCGACCATCCGCTGGGCGATGACCTGGCGCGGCCTGGACATCCGCTGGGTCGTGCCGCGCAGCGCCGAGGGCGCCACCGCCGGACGCGGGGCCGAAGGGGCCTGCGGGGCCGCCTGCGCCGCGCCCGCTTGCGCCGCGCCCGCCTCCTGCGGCTCCTGGGCCGCCTGAGACTGAGCGGGCTGAGCCTCGGGGGCCGCCTGAGTCTCCTCAGCCGGCGGCGCGGCCTGCGCCTCGCGCTGGGCCCGGGCCGCCTCGATGACGTCCTGCTTGCGGATGCGTCCGCCGACCCCGGTGCCGTTGACCGTCTCCAGGTCCACAGCGTGCTCGGCGGCCAGCTTGCGGACCAGCGGGGTGACGTACGGCGCGTCGCCGCCGGGCAGCGGGGTGGACTGGTCCGCGGCCGGGGCGTCCGCCGCGGACGACGGGGCGGACTCCTCGGGGCCGGCCGTCCCTGCGCCGGCGCCGAGGCAGCCGGAGCTGAAGGTGCCGGGGCGGCCGGAGCGGGCTGGCCGTAGGCGGGCGGGGGCGCGTAGGCCGGCGTCGACGGTGCCGACGGGGCCTGGTACCCGGCTGAGGCCGCGGGGGAGGACGACGCGGGCGGTGCGTAGTTCGGCTGCGGGCTGCGCGAACTCCAGCCATCCGAACTGGCCGCCTGAGGCTGCGCGGCCTGAGGCGCCGGCTGGGACTGATCCGGCTGGGACTGATCCGGCTGGGACTGATCCGGCTGGGACTGATCCGGCTGGGACTGATCCGCCGGAGGCTGAGACTGGGCGGGCTCGGCTGCGGCCGGCTCGGCGCTGGCCGAGTCATCCGCGGCCGGGGCCGCGTCGCCGGACGCGCCGTCGTCGATGACGGCGAGCTGCGCCCCCACCGCGACCGTCTCGTCCTCGTCGACCGCGATGCCGCGCAGGATCCCGGACGCGGGCGAGGGGATCTCGGTGTCCACCTTGTCCGTCGACACTTCCAGCAGCGGCTCATCCGCCTCCACGCGCTCGCCTTCCTTCTTCAGCCAGCGCGTGACGGTGCCCTCGGTGACGCTCTCACCGAGCTGCGGCATGGATACGGAGACCGACATGGTTCTCGCGACTCCTAGGCGTGTACGTGCAGAGGCTTGCCGGCCAGCGCGAGATGCGCCTCACCGATCGCCTCCGACTGAGTGGGATGGGGGTGGATGAGCTGGGCTACGTCCGACGGCTCGGCGTCCCAGTTGTAGATCAGCTGAGCCTCGGCGATGAGCTCGCCGACATGACTGCCGACGAGGTGAATGCCGACGACGCGGCCGGGTCCGTCTTCCTCGGAGAGCGCGATGACCTTGGCCGCGCCCTGGGTCTGCAGGATGACGCTGCGGCCGTTGCCGCCCAGGTTGTAGGTGAATTCGACGGTCTTCAGGCCGCGCTCGCTGGCCTGCGCCGAAGTGAGGCCGACCGCGGCCACCTCCGGGTCGCAGTAGGCGATCCGCGGCACGCCGTCGTAGTCGATCGGCGTGACGGGAAGCCCGGCGGTCCGCTCCGCGACCAAGATCCCCTCGGCGAACCCGACGTGAGCGAGCTGCGGGGTGTTGATGAGGTCACCGACCGCCGAGATCGACGGGACGCTCGTCCGGCAGAGCGAGTCCACCTTGACGAACCCGCGCTCAACCTCCACGCCAGCCTCGGTGTAGCCGAGGTCGGCCGAGACCGGCCCGCGGCCGACCGCGACCAGCAGCAGCTCCGCGTCGATGGTCTTGCCGCCCTCCAGGCTCACCGTGACGCCGGTGTCCGTGGGCTTGACCGACTCGAACCTGGTGCCGAGCTCGAACTTGATGCCGCGGCGCCGGAACGCCCGCTGCAGCAGCTTCGCGCTGTTCTCGTCCTCCAGCGGAACCAGCTGGGGGAGCATCTCCACGATGGTCACCTCGGCGCCGAACGACCGCCATACGCTGGCGAACTCGACGCCGATGACGCCGCCGCCCAAGATGACCACCGACTCCGGCACCCGGTCGAGCACGAGCGCGTGATCGGAGGTGATCACGCGCTGGCCGTCGATCTCGAGGCCGGGCAGGCTCCGCGGCTCCGAGCCGGTGGACAGCACGATGTGCTCCGCCTCGTAGACGGTGTCGCCGACCTGGACGCTGGTCGGCGACACCAGCCGCCCCGCGCCCTCGATGGTGTCGATCTTCCTGCTGGCGATCGTGGACTGCAGGCCCTTCCAGAGCCGGTCCACCACGCCGTTCTTGTACGAGAGAACGCCGGGCACGTCGATGCCCTCGAAGGTCGACCGGACACCGAAGGTAGCGCTCTCCTTCGAGTAGTCCGCGATCTCGGCCGCGTGCAGCAGCGCCTTGGTCGGGATGCAGCCGCGATGCAGGCAAGTCCCCCCGACCTTGTCCTTTTCGATCAGCGCCACGCGCTTGCCGAGTTCGGCGGCGCGCAGCGCGCAGGCGTACCCGCCGCTGCCACCGCCGAGCACGACCAGATCGTAACGGCCGATGCCCTCTGCCACCCCTCAAGCCTCCTTCGTCAGCCAGTCAGCCCTACCTGGCTTACCCAGTCTTCATCTTTTCACTTGCCGCCGGCCTGGCCGTCGGCCAGCTTGCCCTCGGCCACGTCCGCCGCGATCTGGACGAGGGTCCTGACCGCCGCCCCCGTGCCGCCCTTGGCGACGTAGCCGTACGAGGCGCCGTCGTTGTAGGCGGGGCCGGCGATGTCCAGGTGAGCCCAGCGAACGCCGGCCGGCACGAACTCGCGCAGGAACAGCCCGGCGACGAGCATGCCACCGCTGCGGTCTCCGGACACGTTGGCGATGTCCGCCACCGTCGAATCGAGCCCCTTGCGGAGATCTTCCGGCAGCGGCATCGGCCACATGGCCTCGCCTGCCCGCTTGGCCGCGTCCGCGATGCTCGCGGCCAGCGAGTCGTCACTGGCCATCACCCCGGCCGTGCGGTTGCCGAGCGCCACTGTCTGCGCACCTGTCAGTGTAGCCACGTCGACGAGCAGGCTGGGCCCGTCCGCTCCAGAGCGGACGAGCGCGTCGGCCAGCACCAGGCGCCCCTCGGCGTCGGTGTTCAGCACCTCGACGGTCTTGCCCCCGTAAATGGTGATGACGTCCGACGGCCGCTGCGCGCCGCCGCCCGGCATGTTCTCGGCGATCGACAGGTAACCGATCACGTTCACGGCCGGGCCGAGCTCGGCGATGGCTCCGATCGCGGCCAGCACGGCCGCGGCGCCGCTCATGTCGGACTTCATCGTCTCCATCGACTTCGGCGGCTTGAGCGAGAGGCCGCCGGAGTCGAAGGTGATGCCCTTGCCCGCGAACACCACGGTGCCGGTCGCGCCCGGGTGGGTGTACTCGAGCCGGACCAGGCGCGGCGGGTTGGCGGAGCCCATGCCCACCGCGAGGATGCCGCCGAAGCCCTCCTTGGCCAGGTCGTTCTCGTCGAGCACCTGCACGCCCAGGCCGTGCGCCGCGGCCACCTGCTCGGCCGCCGCGGCCAGGTCCGCCGGGACCAGGTCGACGGGAGAGGTGTTCACCAGGTCACGGACCAGCGTCATGGCCTCGGCCAAGATCTTGGCCCGGCCGACGGCGTCCTCCTGGGACGTGTGCACGATCTGCTCGACGTCGCCGGGCGCAGCCGCGGTCGTCCGGTACTTCCGGAAGGAGTAGGCGCCGAGCAGGGCGCCCAGCGCCACCGCCTCGGCCTCGTCCGGCTCGTCCGCGGGCAGCGCGATGGCGATGCGCCGGACCTGCCCGGAGGAGCCCGCGGAGGCCGTCGTGGCGGCGGCCAGGTCACGAGCCACGGCGCCGGCCGCGCGGCGCAGCCGCTCGAGGTAGGCCTGGCGCTCGGCGGACTCCGGGCCGGCCTGGCCCGGCTCGCGGCCGAGGCCCACGGCCACCACGACCGGGGCCGTCAGCCGGCCTGCCGTGGGAATCTTGGTGATCTCCTCGGCCTTACCCGTCGCGCCGAGCGCGGTGAGGGCGGCCATCAGATCGATTTCGTCTGTACTCAGCGTGAGGACGAGGCCGTCTGGACCCTGGAACACGCCGGTTACGAGGGCATCCGCATCGGTTGCCGTCGGTGCTGACTGGCTGGTAAGCAGTGTGACCGTCATCCTGCTGATCGTAGGGCATGGCCGGCTTCGCGTACCGGCCGCGACCCCGGTTGATTCGCCTTCTGGAAAAAGGCTGCGAACTAATCGCGACATTGCCTTTTCCGATTCACCCAATACGACGATGGGGCGTATTCCGGCGGCTGCCCACGGCGGCCGCGCGCGCGACATAGGCTACGGAACCATCCCAGGACGGAAGACGTTGCCGGGGCAGGAACGTCAGCACCATACGATGTCCGGCCGCACTCGGGGGGCGGAGCGGCAGGGCCGGTACCGATGGCGGGAGCGGCAAATATGCGGGGCCTGGAACTGAGCGACAGGGAAGGAACTGTCCGGTGACCGTCACCGGGCTGGCGCGCGATGACCTGGCGGCCGCCCGGCCGGGCGAGAGCGGGACCGCGCGGCCGGGCGAGAGCGGGACCGGCATCCCGGCCGGCCGGACCCCCCTCGAGGGCCTGGCCGACCAGCTCGCGCGGCTGGCCTGGTGCTGGCCGGCGCTGCTGGCCCTGGTCCTCGGCCTGTACCAGCTGGGCCGTCCCGTGCTGTGGCGGGACGAGCTGGCCAGCTGGTCCTTCGCCAGCCGCCCGGTCTCGAGCCTGATCGCGAGCGCCCGTCACACCGGCGCCACCCAGCTGGCCTACTACCTGCTGCTGCACGGGTGGATCGAGGCGTTCGGGGATTCCGCCGACGCCATGCGCGCGCTGTCCGTACTCGCCATGGCGGCCGCCGCGGCCTGCGTGGCGCTGGTGGGCCGGCGGCTGGCCGGCGACCGGGCCGGCCTGGCCGCCGGAATAGTGTTCGCCCTGGTGCCCAGCGTGTCGCGGTTCGCCCAGGAGATCCGGTTCTACGCCCTCGCGGTGCTGGTCGCGTCGCTGGCCACGCTGCTGCTCCTGCGCGCCCTGGAGCGGCCGTCGGTGCCGCGCTGGCTGGCCTACGCGGCCTGCCTGGCGCTGCTCGGCTACGTCGACCTGGTGGCGCTGTCAGTGGTGGCCGGTCACGCGGCCGGCGCGGTGCTGCGCACCTGGCACGACCACGACCGCCGGCAGCTGTGGTTCCTGCCCGCGACCGGGGCCGGGCTGGCCGCCTGCCTGCCGCTGGTGATGGCCGGCTCGACGCAGGCCAAGGCGCAGATCGGCTGGATCGCCCGGCCCGGCCTGCACCTGTCGGCCTTCGCCTTCTTCGGCCGCAACCTGTTCTATTCCACCTCGGTCGCCACCGCGCTCATCGTCCTGGCCCTGCTGGCCTGGGCGGTCGCCTGGCGGGAAGCCGCGTTCATGACGGCGCTCGCGACCGCTCCGGTGGCGGCGGTGTGGCTGGTTTCACAGGGGGAGTACTCGTACTTCTTTCCCCGGTACCTCCTGTTCACCGTGGCGGCCTGGGCCGTCCTGGCCGGGATCGGGCTGAGCAGGCTCGACGCCCGGATCGGCGTGGCCGCGGTGCTGGTGGTCGCCATTATCGGCGCGGGCGACCAGCAGGTGATCAGGGAACCGGGAGCGCACAACTGGCCGGCCTACCCGGTCGGCCGCGGCGGCTACTACCTGAACTACGCGGACGCCGCGGCCTTCGTCGCGCGGCGGGCGCATCCCGGTGACGGTGCCATCTACCAGGGCCGGAAACACCAGGTGAGCTGGCTGATGATCAGCGACGGCCTCCAGTACTACCTCTCCAGAGATCTGCCGAACGACGTGCCGGCTCCGCGTCCGCTCTTCGTCGCACGGTCCGCGGCCCAGGCGGGCAGCCTCTACCCGCGGCCGTGCCGGAATCCCGCCGCCTGCCTGGGGGCCGAACCGAGGATCTGGGTCGTGGGCAGCGGCCGCCAGCTGAGCCCGTACCAGGCCGTCACGTCGGCTCAGGCGTCCCTGCTGCGACCGCGCTACCGGGTCAGCCTGGTCAAGCACGTGCGAGGCCTGACCGTGTTCCTGCTCACGCGCGCGCCGTAGGACAGGCGGCGGTCACAGTAAGGTCTTAACTTCGGTTAGCAGTGTAAACTAACAGCTGTCGCAACCCGAAGGAGACGCGATGCGGTCACTGCCCCTCTCCTTCCTCGACGTACACCCGCGCGGCGTAGGCCTCCAGCGACTGCTCGCACTCGTCGAGCGCCTTCTCGGCCGCCTGCCGGCCGTCCGCGTCGAACACGTCGCGCTCTCGCACCTTGGCGAACCAGTTGCGCAGCTTGACCAGGTCGACCTCGTTCTCCTCGAGCTCGGCGTAGGTGTAGTGGCTGGCGGTGTACTCCTTCTTGACCTGCTGGAGGAAGTCCTCGCACTTGTCCACGATCTCTTCGTACTCGTCGTTCCTGGCCGCCTGGAAGGCCTTATGCACGTCGGGCTCGCCCGCCAGCACCGAGCAGGACAGCAGCACGGCCGTCCCCGACATCTCGATGATCTCCCGCCGCAGCTTGCGCAGGGCGCGCTCGGTGGCCGCGCTGGCCGGCAGCGCGGCGGCCGAATTCTGCAGGTAAATGGCGCCCAGGCTCTTGATCCGCCGCCACACGGTGGACCGCAGCCTGGTCGGCTCGGGCGGTACCCGGTAGATGAGCACCAGCCAGCCGGCGTCCTCACCCTTGCTCGCAGTCTTCTCCGTCACCCCGATATTCAAGCACCCGGCCTGGCAGGAGCCCTATGAGCGCGCTTCCCCTCATCCTGACCGTCTTCGTCGCCTGCGTGGTGGAGGCGGTCGAGGCGCTGACCATCGTGCTCGCGGCCGGCCTGACCCGGGAGTGGCGGTCCACGTTCCAGGGGATGGCCGTCGCCCTGGTCGCGCTGGCCGCGATCGTGGCGGTGCTCGGGCCGACGATCACGCTGCTGCCGCTCACCGCGCTGCGGCTGGTGGTCGGCGCCCTGCTGGCCGTCTTCGGGCTGCAGTGGCTGCGCAAGGCCATCCTGCGCGCCACCGGGCACAAGTCGCTGCACGACGAGGCCAGCGCCTACCTGCGCGAGGTTGCGGCGGCGAAAGCCGCGGCCCCCTCGTCCCGGCGCGGCGTCAGCGACTGGTACGCCTTCACCTTGTCGTTCAAGGGCGTCCTGCTCGAGGGCCTGGAGGTGATCTTCATCGTGATCACGTTCGGCGCCAACCAGCGCGACGTGGGCGCCGCGGTGATCGGCGCGGCCGCGGCGATAGTGGTGGTCACGGCCACCGGGATCGCGATACGGGCGCCCCTGGCGAAGGTGCCGGAGAACGCGATGAAGTTTGCCGTGGGCGTGATGCTCACCTCGTTCGGCATCTTCTGGGGCGCCGAGGGAACCGGCGTCTCCTGGCCCGGCCATGACGGGGCCCTGCTCGGGCTGGTGCCGGTCGTGGCGCTGGTCGCGCTCGGTTACACGATCTTGCTGCGCCCGCGTCCGGGCCGCAGCCCGGTCGCGCGCTCGTCGGAGGAGGCGGTCAGCTCGTGAGGCGGCTCAGGTCGATCGGGGCCTTCTGGTACGACTTCGTCGTCGGCGACGACTGGCGGGTCGCGGTGGTCGTGGTGGCCGCGCTCGCGCTCACCGCTCTGCTGGTTCACGCGGCCGGGGTCAACGCCTGGTGGCTGGTGCCGGTGTGCGTGTTCGCCGCGCTGGGCTGGTCGCTGCGCCGGGCCACCTCCTCCCGGACCCGGTCCTAGCCCTCAGCCGTCGCGCCTGACCAGGCCGTGGTCGAAGGCGAAGACCACGGCGGCGGCCCGGTCACGCAGCCGCAGCTTGGTGAACAGGTGGTTGACGTGGGTCTTGACCGTGCCCTCGCTGACGAACAGCCCGGCCGCGATCTCGCCGTTGGTCTGGCCCCGGCCGATCAGTACGAGCACCTCGAGCTCGCGGGCGGTCAGCGCGTCCAGTTCCGGGTCCGCGCCGGCCGGGACCGACGCCGGCGCGGACCGGTAGATGGCCAGCACCCGGGCCGTGACGGCCGGGTCGAGCCAGGCGCCGCCCCCGGCGACCACCCGCACCGCCCGCTGCAGGTCCTGCGCGGGGACGCCCTTGAGCACGAAGCCGGACGCGCCCGCCCGCAGCATGCCGGCCAGCGCCTCGTCGTCGTCGAACGTGGTCAGCGCCAGCACCGGCGGGCCGTCCCCGCGCTGCCGGAGCCGCAGCGTGGCCTGCACGCCGTCGGTGAACGGCATCCGGACGTCCATCAGCACCACGTCCGGCGCCGTGGCCTCGACCGCGGCGGTGACCTCGCCGCCGTCCGCGCACTCGCCCACCACCTCGAAGCCGAACGTCGTGCGCAGGATGCCCCGCAGCCCGGTCCTGACCAGCTCCTGGTCGTCGACGAGGAGCACCCGGATCATCTCCTCGCTCACGGTGCCACCCCGGTGAGCGGGAGCCGGGCGCGCACCAGCCAGCCACGGCCGCCCGGTCCGGCTTCGCAGCTGCCGCCGAGTGATTCGGCCCGCTCCCGCATGCTGAGCAGGCCCAGCCCCGCCCCGCCGCCCGGCCCGGCGCTCCGCGCGGTCCGGCTGTCCGCGGTCAGCGTCACCTCGGCGGGGGAGACGGCCAGCCGGATCTCGGTCGGCATTCCGGGCGCGTGCTTGACCGCGTTCGTCAGCGCCTCCTGCGTGATGCGGTACACGGCCAGGCCGGTGGTGGCCGGGAGCCGGGCCGGGTCGCCCTCGACGGTGAGGGTCACGTCGGCGCCGGCCGAGCGGAACTGCCCGACCAGCGCGGGCAGGCTGCCGGCGCCCGGCAGCGGCACCGTGCCCGCGGCCGGGTCGTCGCGGCGCAGCATCCCCATCGTGGTGCGGACCTCGGCCAGGCACTCGCGGCCGAGCCGTTCGGCCTCGGCCAGGGCACGTTCGGCGTCGGCCGGGTCGTGCTGTACGGCCAGTCGCGCGCCCTGCACGTGCAGCAAGCTGACGGTCAGGGTGTGGCCGATGACGTCGTGCAGTTCCCGGGCGATCCGGTTCCGCTCCTGCGTCCGGGCCTGCTCGGCCAGGCCGGCCTGGGCCTGCCGCAGCTGCCGGAGCAGGTCACGGTCCCGCCGGACCAGCAGGCTGAACACTGCCGTCAAGGTGGTGCCGGCCAGCCACGCGCCCCAGCCGGGGTCGGCGCTGACGGCCAGCCACTCGACCGTGAACAGGACCATCAGCGCGGCCCAGTAGGCCACGCCCTCACGGCGGCGGCCGGACAGCACGCACCACCCGGTCAGCAGGCACACCGCGAACCAGCCGATGTTGCTCGACCGGCCGTCGCCGAGCACGGCGATCGCGGCCGTCGCGACGGCCGCGTACAGCAGCGCCGGACGCCAGCCCAGCACGAGCGGCACCGCCGCGCCGACGGCCACGACCGCGGCCGCCACCGCGGCCGGCGCGCTGGGCTTCAGCGGGATCACCCCGGCCGCGATGACCGCGGCGAACACGGTGATGGCCACCCAGCGCACGCTGGCCTCGGTGAACCCGGCCGGGTCGCCGTTCATGGGCGGAGTCTACTTACAGGGCCGCGCGGCGGGCCGCGAGGGCCGTGGCCGCCAGCGCGAGCACCACCACGCCGATCAGCGACCCGGTGGCCGAACCGAGGCCGAGCCACGGCGCGCGCACCGCGTTGGTCAGCAGCGTCAGCGGCAGCGGGCCCGCGACCTTCCTGACCACGGATCCCATCACGTGCGGCGGCGGGCCGCCTGCGCCGAGCAGGAAGGACGGGAAGAACAGCAGCAGTCCGACCGCCTGGGCGGCGCGAGCCGACGGCAGCAGCGAGCCGAGCAGCACGCCGAGGCTTACGAAGCCGACGGCGCCGAGGAGCAGCGCGACCGCTACCCGCCAGCCGTCGTGGACCGCGGGCACGCCGTACACCGGCGCGGCCACGGCCAGCAGCAGCGCGCAGGCCACGGCGGTGGTCAGCAGCCCCACCACGAGCTGGGCGATCGCGAACGACCAGCGGGGGAAGCCGGCCGCGGCGAACCGGCGCAGCACCCCGCGCTCGCGGTAGGACGCCAGGTGGACCGGCAGCATGACCAGCCCGGTCGCGGCGATCACCACGGTCAGGTAGGACGCCACGTACCAGTGCGCGGGGTTGGCGCCGTCGAAGGCGGGGTCGGGCGACGTGCCGAACGCGCCGCCGATGATCAGCATGGTCACGATCGGGAACGCGAACACGAAGGTCAGCACCAGCGGATCGCGTGTCATCAGCCGCAGCTCCGCCCGGACCAGCCGTCCCACTGCCGTGCTCATATCCGTGCTCCGATCAGTTCGCGGTCTTGCGTTGCGGTCTTCTCCCCGTCGGCCCGCTGCTCGCCGAGCAGGCCGAGCAGGGCGTCCTCGAGGCTGGGCAGGTAGACGCTCAGGTCGGCCGGCACCGGCTCCCAGCGCACCAGGGCGGCGCCGACGTAGGCGACGATGCCCCGGTGGCCGCGGACCGTGACCCGGGCCCCCGTCCGGGTCACGGACTGCACGCCGTCGAGCCGGCTGATCTCGTCGAGCAGCCGGGCCGGCGGATCCGGCCGGCTGAACCGGATCACCGCCGCCCCGCTGTGCCGTTCCACCAGGTCGGCGGGGGCCCCGGCGTCGATGACGTGCCCCGCGCGCATCACCACCACCCGGCCGCACAGCGCCTCGGCCTCGTCCATCTCGTGGGTGACCAGCAGCACCGTGACGCCTTCGTCGTTCAGCTGGCGCACCGCGGCCCAGACGTCGCGGCGCGCGGCTGGGTCCAGGCCCTGGGTGAGTTCGTCCAGGATCACCAGCCGCGGCCGGTTCAGCAGGGCCAGGACGAGGAACAGCCGCTGCCGCTCCCCGCCGCTCAGCGACGAGAAGACCGACCGGCGGCGCGCCGCCAGCCCGAACTGCTCCAGCAGCTCGCCGCCGTCACGGGCGCGCGACGTACTGAACAGCTCGAGCGCCTCGGCCACCCGCAGCCGGTCGGGCAGCGCGGACTGCTGGAGCTGGCTGCCCACCAGCGGGCGCAGCCGGGCGGCCTGGGACACCGGGTCCAGGCCGAGCACGCTCAGCCGCCCGGAGTCGGGCTTGCGAAGCCCCTGAATGCATTCGACTGTCGTGGTCTTGCCGGCGCCGTTGGCGCCGATCAGCCCGACGATTTCCCCGGCGGGGACGTCAAGGTCCAGACCGTCCACCACCACCCTCGGCCCGTACGACTTGCGCAGCCCCCGCACGGTCACTACCTGTGGTTCGTTCATGCCACGAGCGTGCCGTGCCGGCCCGGCCCGCGCGCCGGCCCGCGGATGGACCCGTGCCTCTACCCAGGGGTAGAGGTGCCGTCAGGCGCTCAGGAACCGGGTCTCGAGCCTGGTCTCGGTGTCGCCGGGCTCGACCCGGTACGCGCTCGCGGTGGGCCGGTCCGCGATCAGCTCGGCTAGGTCGTCGTCGACGAAGTGCGCCGCCGCGCCGTCGTCGCACGCGATGCCCGGCGCGAGTGCCCCGTCCCCGACCAGCCGGTGGTACAGCGGCCGCCGGCCGGGCTCGGAGTCGTAGTGCGGGCAGTAGCTTCCGGGCAGCAGGCCGAGCCCGTCGGTGAAGGCCCGCAGCTCGCGGCCGAACGAGTCCGTGGTCCCGCTTTCGAACCAGCAGATCCCGCCGGCGCTCGACCCGGACAAGATGATGCCCGCCTGCCAGGCCTTGCGCAGGATCTGGTCCAGGCCGTGGACCCGCCAGACGGCCACCATGTTCGCCACGCTGCCGCCGCCCACGAAGATGACGTCCTGCGACAGCAGCAGGTCCTCGGGGTCCGCCACGTTCGGCATCGGGAACAGGGCCAGGTGGCTGAGCCGGGCCGGGTGCCCGGCGAACCGGTCGTACATATGCAGCGCCCACCGCGGGTCGTCCCCGGACGCCGTGTTCAGCACGCAGATCCGCGGCTCGGCGCGCCCGGTCAGCCGGAGCGCGTAGTCCATGTGGACCGGCACCTGACCGTCGGGGACGCGCATGCCGCCGCCGATCGCGATTACGTGCCGTCGCCCGTCCGCTGCCATGGTCGCACGCTAGCGGGCGTTACTGGCCGCAAGCAAACCCGTGCCCGCTTTGCACCGTAAGTAACCGAATGGCCGCATTATGAAATCATTTTTGACCGAACGAGGCCGGCGGGTCGCGCCGGGAACGTGCGAGCGGCCCGGCGCGCCCCGCCTGACCGCTGCTAGGCCCCGAACTCCAGCAGGACCCCGGTGTCGTTCAGGCCCGCGTTGTCCGCCGCGTGGGTGACGCCGCCCGCCAGCGCCCCGCGGTACCGGGGATGACGGCCACGGTGCCGATGCTGGTCCGGCTGGGCCCGCCGGGGACCGCGGCCGTGGTCAGGTGGCCACCCGAATAGCGCAGCAGGTGCGCGTCGGTGCCGCCTTCCGGGCCCGCCATCGGGATCCACAGCCCGCCATGGCCGTCGGACGCGATCGGCTGGACCGGCTGGACGTCGAAGCCGAATGCCGACAACCCCCTTTAACTGCCAGGCCAGTGTGCCGCGACGTGTCATGGACGCCGCCGATGGTAAGACCCCCGAACGGGGGAGCCGGGCGCCTCGATGCGATCACGGCTTCGTAACAGTCGGCTCCCCGCCCGGGCGGGTCCGGGCAAAAGCGGGCGAATTCGCGTCGCGCTGTATCAGCGGCCGCCGTCGGCGCTCCTTCCGTTAAATTCCCGGGCCACGCCCGGTCACATCGCCACGAGGGGAATCCCATGACCGTTACCGCCATCCCGGCTGCCAGGGGGCACAGGGGATCAAGGACGGCCCCGTACACCACGGCCAGCGGGGACGTCGTCCTGCCGGGCTGTTATGGCGTGAGCGACGGCGGGAGCATCACCGGCGACCTGATCAGGCACGCCACCGGGGCGCGGGCCGGTCACGCCTTCATCTACCTCGGCAACGGCTACGTGGCCGAGGCCGCGCCGCCCGCCGTGCGCGTCTCCCCGGTCACGGCCCATCCCGGGGCGATCTGGAACGTGCGCTGCTCGCTGACCGCCGCCCAGCGCCAGCGGATCTGCGCGCGGGCGCTCGCGCTGGTGGGGCGTTCGTACGACTATCCGGCGTACACCGGCTTCGCCCTGCGGGTGCTGAAGCTCCGCGAGGCCGCGGAGCTCGATCCGGTCTTCAAGGCGGATCACTGGCAAGTGTGCTCCGCGCTGGTCGCCGACTGCTACGCGTACGCGGGCCTCCGCATCCAGCCGGGCCTGCGCGACCTCAGCCTGACCGGCCGGCCGGCCTGGACACCTGGACCGAGCGCCCCGCCCGCCCGGCCCGCCTTGACGCGCCCGCCCGGGCGCTGGCGTCCTAGACGGTAACGGGCCGGGGTGCGCTTCGAGATCCATGCGCCATTGTGGCACCGGCCGCGAGAAACGCCCGTTTCGGCCGCTGTCCCGCGGGCATGAGGTCATCCGGTTTCACCGTGGGCGCGGGAGGTCCGATGGCAGAGCTGCGGGTCGAGGACGGCGAGCTGACGCTGCACCTGAGCGCGGCGGAAAAGGTCGGGGCGGTGCACGGCGATCTGCGCGTCCCGCTGTCCGCGATACGCCGCGTCGAGGTGCTCGCGGACGCCCACGACCCGGCCGATCACGGCATCAAGCTGGGCACGAGGATTCCCGGGATGATCGAGATGGGCACCGTGCGCGGCGGCGGCCTGAATATCTTCGCCGCCGTGCACCCGGATACGCCACGGGGCCTGCGGATCGTGCTCGACGGATCGTTTTACCACGAGTGGATCGTCGGCTGCGCCGACCCGGAAGCGGCAGCCCGGCAGATCACTACCGACCCGGAAGCGGCGCCCCGGTAGATCACGGTCGGCCCGGAAGGCGGACGTCATGAAACCGGGATTGCAGCGCGTCCGGACGCACTCGAAGCCGGGTTTCATGTCGGCACGGCTGACCCGCGGCGCTCAGATCGCGGCGTCGGCGAGCCCCGGGCCACCTCGTCACTCGTTCGCTCCGTCGTCGGCCAGGGCGGCCAGCAGTGCCCGGGTGCCGAGCCGCAGTCCCTCGGCCTGCCCGGCGTGCCCGCTGAGCTCGTACTGGCTGGCCGCGGCCTCGCGCTCGGCGGCTTCGGCGCGGACGATCGCGGCCACGTCGGCCTCGGTCAGGTGACGCCGCTGCGCCTCGGCGGTGCCCAGGCCGGCCACCGCCCCGGCGACGTGGGTACTGCTGGCGCCGGAGCGGCCTGGTCCCTGTTCCCCGGGGTCGACCGCCTCGGCGTTGCCGATCGCGCTCAGCGCCGAGCGCAGCGCCGACACGGCCGTCTTGTCCCTGGCCTTGAGCGCCTCGGTGAGCGCCCGGCGCAGCCGGGTCCCGATGTCGGTGGGTTCCTGGGCATTCATGGCCATCACTGTACGGTCAGCGGTCCTACGATAGGCCGGTGTGCATGGATGACAGCCCGGCTGGCCTGAGCACCGCGGTCCGCCACGAGGTCGAGCCGGCCATCACCATCGACCTGGAGCCGGTGGACTCGGTCGTGGTGACCACGCTGATGGACAACGTCACCGACAACCTGATGGCCGACCAGGGACCGGCCCGGCGCTTCGGCCTCGGGCGCGGCCCGCTGCGGTCGTCGGCGCTGATGGAGGCGGCTCAGGTGCCCGACGCGCTGATCGCCGAGCACGGATTCTCGGTGCTGGTCACGGTGACCAAGGCCGGGCACGAGCACCGGTTCCTGTTCGACGCGGGCACCAGCCCGGACGGCGTCGCCGAGAACATGCGCCGCCTGGACATCGACCCGTCTTCCATCGAGGCGATCGTGTGCAGCCACGGTCACTTCGACCACACGACCGGGCTCGACGGGCTCATCCGCGTCCTCGGCCAGGTCAACATGCCGGTGCTGATCCACCCGCATTTCTGGCGTCGCCGCCGCCTGCAGCTGCCCGGCCGCGAGCCGAGGGAACTGCCCACCACCAGCCGCCGCGCGCTGATCGAGGCGGGTTTCGACATCATCGAGGAACGCCAGCCCAGCTTCTTGTTCGGCCGGTCCGTGCTGATCACCGGGGAGGTCGACCGGTCCACCGGATACGAGCCGGGCTTCCCGCCGCAGCAGGCGTGGCTGGACGGGCACTGGCAGCCAGACCCGCTCGTGCTCGATGACCAGGCGCTCATCGTCAGCGTCCGCGGCCAGGGGCTGGTGGTGATCACCGGCTGCGGGCACGCGGGCGTGGTCAACATCGCCCGGTACGCCCGGCGGCTGACCGGCGATCAGCCGCTGTACGCCCTGCTCGGCGGCTATCACCTGGGCGGTCCGCTGTTCGAGCCGCTGATCCCGCGGGTACTCGACGACCTGGCCGCGCTGAACCCGGGGGTGCTGGTCCCCGCGCACTGCACCGGCTGGCGGGCCCAGCACGCGATGTCGGCCCGGTTCCCCGCCGCCTACGTCCCGAACGCGGTGGGCACTAGCTTCCTGCTGTGACGGTGATACGTCCCCAGGCCACCCCGGCCGTCACCGGCAGGCGCCGGCGCGGTCACCGCGCCGCCGGATCTGCGGCCCCGGCGACGGTCAGAGATCATCCGGGTCGCTGCCCGGGGAGTTGCGGCCGAAGTACTTGGCGTCTTCTTCCACCGTGGCCACGTCGGCCGCCGCGGCTTCCTCGACGGGCTCGAAGGCCGGATCCTCGTAGCGGTACCTGATCAGGCTGTGCGGTTCGTCGTCGTCCTGGATTTCCGCGGACCTGAGGGAACGGAACCAGGAACGGATGCCCATAACCGACTCCCCGATAGCGATCGTGGCCTGCCGGCCGCCGTCATGGCGGCTACCTCGAGCGTACGCCCGGCAGGCCCGGGGGCCTATGTCTGGTCGTCCCGAAGAGGGCCGTTCGCAGTCTTTAACAAGCTTGTTTTGAACCCCGGCCCCGCGTGGTCCGTGATCCCGGTATCGGCGAGCGCCGCACGGAAGGGTCTGGTATCGATGAGGAAACTGTCATCGGGCGTGGCTACGGCGGATCTGGCTGGCCGCGGTTGCACGCTGGGAGCGCCCGTCTCCGGGCGTGAGCCGGCCGCCGCTCGCGCCGCCTGCGCCCGCTGGCACCGGACCGGAACCGGACCGGCCCGGCGGGGATCACTGCCGCGCTGCGCCGCCGCCCGGAGAAGAGCCGCCGGCTGAGTCCACGCGGTCACCGAAGCCGCGGAACAACTGAGAATCTGCTCCCTGTCGGCTAATGACCCAGCGCTAATTTTCGCGCTGAAATCCGGTACCGAAGGCTCTCGCGCCGCGGCCGGGCGGCGGATAGCATCCCGGCTGCCCGCCATATCAAGATCATTACCTGCCGCACCCGGCCGCTGCCTCGCAGCGCGTGCATTCACCAGGCTTGCTCGGGTTCCGATATACGTCACGTTAGCGCGGTATGCGCCATAAAGCCGCATATCTAGATAAGCAGCAAATCGTCACCTGATACCCGGATCGGTTTCCGCGCTTAGGCGGCGGCACCGCCTGGCAGGTGACCATGGTGCCGATGCCACCGCGCCCGTCACGCTGCATTGGTGTCAGGGGTAATGAACCTGGTCCGGAGTTTTCATTCACCACCTCGTCCGGTGCGGAGCCAAGCGGGGGGCATACTGGGGCGGTGGCCGGGCTTCCCCGCTTCGTCGTCCAGGTGCACGACGCGACGACTCTGCACTACGACTTCCGCCTCCAGTCGGGCGACGTGCTGCGCTCGTGGGCGGTGCCCAAGGGGCCGTCGCTCGATCCGGGGGTCCGGCGGCTGGCCGTCCCGGTCGATGATCACACCCTGGCGGCCGGCGAGTTCGAAGGGGTGCACGCCGGACAGGCGCGCGGCAGCGGAGCGGTGATCATCTGGGATGAGGGAACCGCCGAGATCCTCCGGGATCAGCCGGGACACGTCTCTTTCATCTTGCACGGCCACAAGCTGTCCGGCGGCTTCGCGCTGACCCGCACCGGTGAGCGCCGCTGGATCCTGGTCAAGGTCCGTGACGAGGACGCCAGGCCCGGGTCGGATGTGGTGGCCGAGTGCCCGGCCAGCGTGCGGAGCGGCCGTACCTGGCAGGAGCTGTCCGGCCGCTAGCGCGCCGGGCCGGCGCCGGCCGTCACCGTAGCCGGGTGCGGTCGGATGACCCGAGCGCGGAGCCGGCTCGGCGGCGATCGTCGAGGTTAAGTGCCGCGCAGCGCAATTGCGCAACGGCGGAACAGCGACCGAATAGCTTCGGGCAGGCACTGGCGGGATGGGCCGCCAGCAAGCCTGGAGAAGCGCTTTCCTCCGGGAGGAAAGCATGACTGGCCGAGCCGATAGCGAAAGCGACATGAACATGGCCCGCCGCTGGTTCACCGAGGGATGGGCGGGAAATATCGCGCCAGCAGATGACATCTTCAGCGAGGACGTCCGGGCCCACGGAGTTGCCGTCGGCGTGGTCGGCCTAAAGGCAGGATACAGGAAAGGATGGCCGGCTTCCCGGATCCTACGACAGATATCGTCGATATGTTCTCAGTGCACGATAAAATCGTCACACGGCTCGTTTGGCACGGAACTCATACCGGCTCATACGGGGGCATCAAGGCCAGCGGGAAGCGGGTGGCGGCCCCGGACTTTGCTATCTGGCGGTTCGAAGGCGGCGAAGTGGTTGAAATATGTATGATACAGGATCAGTTCCCCTTCTTAAGCAGATCGGATATCTTCCCCACGAGGTCTACGTGGCGTAGGCGGTCCCGGCCGGCCGGGACCGCCGCGGCCCGCAAGGTGGCTCGCACCTGCGCAAGGAGAGGCAGGCTACTTTGCTCACCGACGCGCCCCTAGGGCAGCGGGCGCTTCATGCCGGGGCCGGCGGGCGCTTCATATTGGCCGTGTTCGGGCGGCAATGGTTTGCCCGTATCTTTCCCGGCTGCGGGAATCTGCCGGTAACCTGGGAGAATCCTGGGGATTCGGCTCAGTGAAACACGCCAGTGCACGTGCATCACCGTTAATCCGTAATAGTGCTTGCCGTCGCCGCCGCCGGTTAACCGAGGTCAGCCGCACCGGGCTTAAGCCAAGGTGAGCCAGGCAATGCCAACGCCGGCCGTCGCGTACGGACGTTTCAGGTTCTGGCCGTAATGAGGCAAACGTCGTGGAGTGCGGCCCCGGTTCGCGCTCCGCTACCTGCTTTAGGTGTGCGGTTGCGCACCGATGGTGACTTCTTCCCAGCTTGTCGTACTCCTGTACCGCCCTGAAGAACACGGGCATTGAAAATAGGGGCTGCCACGACCTATAGGATGATGATCGTCTACGCTTACGCGTTATTCGACGAGTGGAACGGAGTACACGTGGCTCAGAAGATACAAACTCTGTTCATCGATGACATCGATGGCAGTGAGGCAGAGGGGACCGTCCGCTTTGCGCTGGATGGTGCCGACTACGAGATCGACCTAAACGCGAAGCACGCCGAGGCTCTGCGCGAGGCGCTGTCGCGGTATGTCGATGCCGCGCGGCGCAGCAGCGGTCCCACCCGCAAGCCGGTGCGGTCCGGGCGCCGGGCCGCGGCCACCGGGCTAAACACCACCGAAGTCCGTGAATGGGCGAAGGCGCAGGGTATCGACGTTAAGGACCGCGGTCGCGTGCCGGCCGAACTGGTTGTCAGGTTCCGGGCGGCAACGGGGAACTAGTGCCGCGATTCGGCTTGCCGCCGCGGCTCATGATCGGATGAGAGGCCCACGTGCCATGGCACTAAACCGGGGGGGTCTCTCCGCAGGTTCGCTTGCTCGTGACTTCGGTACCACGGCTTTTCCGAAAGTACCGGGTCCTTCTGGGAACGCAATGGGATAGAAGGGCACGGGACTCCGGCTGCCTGGCGGTGTCCAGGCGCAGCCATCCAGAAGGCGGGTCCGTACGGACCCGCCTTCCGCTTTTCCGCGCGGGCGCGCCCGCGCGGAAAAGCGGAAGACGTCATGGCCTGGTGCCCGCCAGTGCCGCCAGGACCTCGGGCCATGCCGTGCTCTGCGGGTCGATCAAGTCGAAATGGCCGGCCCCGGGAATCTCGGCCAGCCGGCCTCCGGGGAACGCCCGGCTCATGCTCACCGGCACCAGGTCGTCGGCGGTGCCGTGCACGAGCGTGACGGGTACAGCGGGCGGGGGGAGGGCGGCCGGGTCAGCGACCGCGTAACGCTCCGGCACCTCGTCGGGCATCCCGCCCATCAAGGTGGCGGCCGCCCCCGCGCCCAGGTTCCATTCCGCGCACAGGCGGAGGCAGACGCAGCCGGCCAGGGACACCACGCGGCCGGCCGGGGCCGGCCCCGCCACCTCGACCCGGGCGGCAGGCCAGGCCGGGCCGCGGCCCATACGGCGAGGTGACCGCCCGCGGAGTGGCCCGCCCAGGTGACCGCGCCGAGGTCCGCGCCGTGGGCCCCGGCGATCGCGCCCACCTGGCCGGCGGCCAGCGCGATGTCGTCGAAGGGGCCGGTCCAGCCCTCTTCGGCCATGCCGGCTCGGCGGTATTCCGGTACCGCCACCACGTACCCGGCGGCGGTCAGTGCGTGGCCCATCGGGCCCAGGTGCGTGCGGTCGTAGGCCGGCCGCCAGAATCCGCCGTGGATGAGCACGATCAGCGGTGCCGGAAGCTCCCGTGGCAGCCGCAGGTCGACGACGTGCTCGGCGAGCGGCCCGTAGGGCACGGTCAGGTCGGGCGGCGGGGCGGCCCGGTCCAGGACGCTCACCGTCTCAGCCGGCCAGAACCGCCGGGGTGACGCGCCTGACGATGGCCGCGGTGTCGACGCCGGATGGCAGCGTGCCGAAGGCGCGCCCCCAGCCGGGGAAGGATGCGGCGTCGCCGGCCAGCCGGGAGGCGGCGAACGCGTCCGCCACGGCGGGATCGCCGTGCCGGACCAGCAATGCGCCCTGGAGAACGAGGGCCATGGCTTCAGCGAGATGGCGGGCGCGGGCCTCCGACGGGTCGGCCAGTTCCTTGCGCAGCCCAAGGACGGCCTGATCCAGGCGGCGGTCCGCCCCGGCGGCCTGGTCGAGTTCGGCGAAGAACGCCTCGGCCGTCTCGGGCTGCCTGGTCAGGGCCCGGATGGCGTCGAGCGCGGCGACATTGCCCGATCCCTCCCAGATCGAGGCGAGCGGGGCCTCACGGTACAGGCGCGGCATCGCCGACTCCTCCACGTAGCCGTTGCCGCCCAGGCATTCGAGGGCTTCGGCGGCATGTGCCGGGGCGCGCTTGCAGACCCAGTATTTGGTCGCGGCCAGCGCGAGACGGCGGAACGCGCCTTCCTGCGCGTCACCGCGAGCGGCCCGGTCAGTGGCTCCGGCCAGCCGGAACGCCGCCATCGTGGTCGCCTCCGACTCGATCGCGAGATCAGCCAGCACGGCCGCCATCAGTGGCTGATCGGCCAGCTTGCGGCCGAAGGCGGCCCGGTGGGCGGCATGGTGCGCGGCCATCGTCAGCCCGGTCCGCATCCCGGTCGCCGTGCCCAGCACGCAATCCAGCCGGGTCATGTTCACCATCTCGATGATGGTCCGGACGCCGTGGCCCTCCTCGCCGACCAGCCAGGCCAGGGCGTCGTCGTACTCGACCTCGGCCGAGGCGTTCGACCGGTTGCCGAGCTTGTCCTTCAGCCGCTGCAGGCGCATGCCGTTCAGGCTGCCGTCCGGCAGGACCCGAGGCAGCAGGAAGCAGGACAGGCCGCCCGGAGCCTGGGCGAGCACCATGAACAGGTCGCACATCGGGGCCGAGGTGAACCACTTGTGGCCCGTCAGCCGGTACGCGCTGGCGTCGGCCTGGCCTTCTCCTGGCACCGGTATCGCGCGCGTGGTGTTCGCCCGGACGTCGGAGCCGCCCTGCTTCTCCGTCATCGACATGCCCGCGAGCAGTCCGCGCTTGGTCCCGGGCGGGCGCAGGCCGACGTCATACTCCGGGGCCGCCAGCAGCGGCTCGAAGAGGCGCGCCAGGCCGGGCGCGTGCCGCAGGGCCGGCACCGCGGCGTAGGTCATCGACACCGGACAGCAGTGCCCGGCCTCGGCCGCGCCCCAGACGTAGAAGCCGGCCGCCCGCGCCACGTGCGCCCCCGGGCGGCTGTCCCGCCACGGGGCGGCGTGCAGGCCGTGCCGTACCGCCACCGTCAGCAGCTCGTGCCAGGCCGGGTGGAACTCCACCACATCGGCCCGGTTCCCGAAGCGGTCGTGGGTGCGCAGCACCGGCGGGTTCTCGTTGGCCAGCCGGCCGAGATCGGTGACCGGGGCCGAGCCGGCCAGCAGGCCGAGTTCGCGCACGGACGCCTCGGCCCAGCCGGCGCCCTCGCGGCGAAGCGCGCTCAGCATGGCCGGATCGTCGGCGACGTCGTAGCCGGCCAGCGCCGGGGCCTGGTTGAATACTTCGTGTGTGGACGGCATCAGCGATTCCTGTTCGGCGGCCTGGCTGTCCTCATTGAAACACGGAGGGGACGGATGATTAGTTACCTGATCCGGCGGGCGGGTACGTCCCTGGTGATCCTGATCGGCATATCGATCTTCATCTACATCCTGCTGCACTCGGTTTTCCCCTCGCCCGCCATCGTGATCCTGGGGCCGAAGGCATCTCCCGCGGCGGTCGCGGCCTTCAACCGCCAGAACGGCTACGACGCGCCGGTCATCGTGCAGTACTGGCACTACATGGACAACCTGCTGCACGGCAACCTCGGCTACTCCTTCAAGGAGAACCAGTCCGTGGCGGCGCTGTTCGGCGAGCGGTGGGCGCGCAGCGCTTACCTGTCCGGCATGGGGCTGCTGCTCGCGGTCCTTATCGCGATCCCGCTCGGGATCTTCCAGGCGGCCAGGCGCAATACCTTCGGCGACCAGGTGGCCACCACCGTGGCCTTCACCGCCTACGCCATGCCCGACTTCCTGCTCTACCTGATCGCCGTCCAGATCTTCGCGATCAGCTTCAGCGTCTTCGGCTTCGAGGCCAGCCAGTCCACCAACCTGGCCACGGTGATCGGCGACTGGCACGACATGACGCTCCCGATCGTCTGCATCACCTTGCTCGTGCTGGCCGGCTACTCCCGGTACATGCGGTCGTCGGCGATGGATACCCTGGCCCAGGACTACATCAAGGTGGCGCGGGCCAAGGGCCTGCCGGAACGGCTCATCTTGCTGCGGCACCTGGTCCGCAACGCCTGCCTGCCGATGATCACGCTCATCGGGCTGTCGATCCCGAACCTGCTGGCCGGCAACCTCGTCGCCGAGTACGTCTTCAATTACAACGGGCTCGGCCTGCTCTTCTATAACAGCCTGGGTAACGAGGACTACCCCGTGCTGATCGCGTACACGCTGATCGGCGCGCTGCTGACGGTGGTCGGCAACCTGCTGGCCGATATCGCGCTGACCATCGCCGATCCCCGGATCCGGCTCAGCTGACCAGGCGGGGCCGGCCAGGCGGGGCCGGTCGGCTCAGGCGGCCGGGCCCATGGCCGCCACCACCAGGGTCACGGTGGCCGCGATCTCGGCCAGCGCGCCGAGGACGTCGCCGGTGATGCCGCCGAGCCGCCGCACCGCGTGCCGCCGCACGGCCAGGGCCGCGCCCAGGCCCGCGACGACCGCGAGCGGGAGGGTCCAGCCGAGCGGGCGGCCGGCGACCGTCACGGAGATCGCGACCGCCGCGGCCGCGGCGGCCAGCGTGGCCGCGGTGGCCGTTCCGGCGACCGCCGGCCGGACGGAGCCCGCCACCAGCGCGCCGAGCCCGTCCGGCCGGGCCGCCGGTACACCCTGGCGGCACGCCCAGGTCACGGCTAGCCTGCCGGTGACCGTAGCGGCGATGAGCGCCGCGGGCCCCCGGCCGTGGCCGGCCGATTCAGCCTGGCTGAGCGCGGCTACCTGCAGGAGCAGCGTCATGACGAGCGTCACCGTGCCGAGCGGCCCGATATCGGACTTGCGCATGATGTCCAGTGCGGCCGGCCCGGGCTTCCCGCTGCCCAGGCCGTCGGCCAGGTCGGCCAGCCCGTCGAGATGCAGGCCCCGGGTCAGTAGCGCGAGCAGGCCGGTCGCGAGGACCGCCGCGGTCAGCGGACCGGCCCCGAGCGGGTGATCGGCCACCAGCAGGACGGCGGCGGCGATCGTCCCGAGCAGCAAGCCGACGGCCGGCGCCCACGCCATCGCGCTGGCCGCGTCGGCCCGCGACGGCCGGGCCAGCGCCTCGCCGGGGCGCGGTCGCCACGGGATCGCGGTGAGCAAGGTCACCGACAGCCGCAGGCCGGCCACGTTCACCGGGAATCCCCTTCTCTCATGGCGAACGAGCCTATCGGCCGAAGGCGTAAAGACGTACTATCTTGACGACGGGGGGTCATGCGCAAACGGGATGGCGGTGGCGTAGGCGTGTCCGAGTGGTGGTCGATCGAGGTCTTCGATGCGAGCGAATTGCCCGCCCGCCGGTGGAAGGACTCCTACCAGGACGATCTCACCGAGGCGGCGCTGACCAACGGCGCGATCGAGTGGGCATGGCACGAGCACCGTTACGGCGTGGTGTTCGAGGTGCTCTTCGACTCCGAGAGCCAGTGGGAGGTGTTCCGGGCGCTGCCCGCGGTCCGTTCGGCCCTCGACGGCGCCCCCGACCCGGTGAACGGCCTGATCATCTACCGCGGCCGCGGCGGGGGATCGGGTCCCAGGAAGCCGCGCAAGCCCAAGCCCGCTCCGGGGGCCCTCACGGCCGCGCTGCCCGAGCCCGCCGCCGAGCGGGTCCTGCACCTGGCCGGCGTGACACCGCCCGGCGTGGCGCCGCCCGGCCAGGTGCAGGCCCGCTAGATTCCCTCCCGTGGGTAAAGCACCCGGCCGGACGGTGCAGGATGGGGGCATGAGGGAAACGCGAGCCCTGACCGATGGCCTGCGGGCCGCGATCGAGCGCAGTGGCTACTATCCGGGCCTGGTCTCCGACGCGGTCGCCTCCGCGCTCGGATCGGAACCGGTCACCGCCTACGTCGTCCACCATGACGCCATCTTCGACCCGGGCATGGAGGTACGCCGGCACATGACCGTGCTGGCGCTGACCCCGACCCGGCTGGTGTACTCGCACACCGACGAGCACCCGGCCGAGGACTCCGACAGCAGGCCGCGGGCGGAGACCAGCACGGAGGCGATCCGGTTCGGCAAGATCTCCTCCGTGGCCCTGAGCCGCGTGGTGCCCGATCCGGCGGCCTACGTGCCGGGCGTCACCATGCCGTCGGAGGTCATGCTGACCATCGGCTGGAACGTGCTGTCCCACCTCGAGCTCGAGCCAGCTCACTGCGGCGACGAGAGCTGCGACGCCGACCACGGCTACCTGGGCACGATCACGGCCGATGACTTCTCGCTGCGGGTCAGCTCGGCCGCGGACGGCGAGGACGCCGTGCGCCAGCTGCTGAGCTTCGCGCGCGAGCTGTCCGACGCCACCGCGGTTCGCGGGGCCTGAGGCACGGCGGGCTCGCCGCGGCCCCGCTTTGCCGCCGCTGCCGGGCCGGTGGCACCATGTTCGGCAAGATGCTGAGTGGCACCCACGAGTAGCAGGTGAGGATCCCCGCATGACGCCCGAGCCGAGACATCTGCCGATCGTGCCGTCCTACGGGGTCGCTTCCCTGGCCGACCTGTCTTCGTCGGTCCTCGCGTCACTGGACCCGGACGCGCCCCCGGCGCAGAACGTCCTGAGCCTCCCGCCGACCCGGCGGGCCTGCCTGCTCATCGTCGACGGCCTCGGCTGGGAACTGCTCCGCGATCACCCCGCGGCCGCGCCCTTCCTGTCCGAGCTCGCCCGCAACTCCAAGCCGATCACGGCCGGGTTCCCGTCTACCACCGTCACCAGCCTCGGCTCGATCTGCACCGGCCGCCCGCCCGGCCAGCACGGCATCCTCGGCTACCAGGTCATCATCCCCGGCGAGAACCGCCTGCTCAACGGCCTGCGCTGGGACTCCAGGGTCGATCCCCGGCAGTGGCAGCCGCTGCCCACCATCTACGAGCGGGCCGTCGTCGCGGGCATCGCGGCCGTTCACGTGGCGCAAGGCGGCTTCCGCGGCACCGGCCTGACGGTAGCGACCATGCGCGGTGCGGACCTGCGCCCGGCCGACAGCATGGGCGCGCTCGCCGCGCAGGCCGCCGCGGCCCTGCGCGAGAACGACCGTGCCTACGTGAGCGTCTACCACGGGGATCTCGACGGCACCGGGCACGTGTTCGGGGTCGCCTCGGATGCCTGGTACAACCAGCTGGCCCACGTCGACAAGCTGGCCGAGCAGCTGGCGGGGGCGCTGCCGCCCGGCACCCGCATGTACGTGACGGCGGACCACGGCATGGTGGACATCCGCCCGGAGGACAAGTTCGACGTGGACGCCCATCCCGAGCTGCGGTCGGGGCTGGCCCTGCTCGGCGGCGAGCCGCGGGCCAGGCACCTGTACGCGCGCCGCGGCGCCGCGGCCGATCTCCTCGCCGCCTGGCGTGAGGTGCTCAGCGACCGGGCCTGGGTGCTGTCCAGGGACGAGGCCATCAAGGAGGGATGGTTCGGGCCGGTCGACGCGGCCATGACCAGCCGGATCGGCGACGTGGTGGCCGCCGCGGCGGGATCCCTCGCCCTGGTGGCCACCAAGGCCGAGCCGCGCGAGTCCGCGCTGTTCGGCATGCACGGCTCGCTGACCTCCGCTGAGCAGTTCGTGCCCGCCCTGACCTACAGCTCGGCGTGACCGTGCGGACCGGCCGCGATGGCCTGCTGATCAGCGCCCCGGCCCTGGCCGCCGAGCTGGCGGGGGAGCCGGCGCCGGTGCTGCTGGACGTGCGCTGGCGGCTCGCCGGGCCGCCCGGTATCGACAGCTACCGGGAGGGCCACCTCCCGGACGCGGTCTTCACCGACCTCGACCGGGACCTGGCCGGCCCGCCCGGTCCCGGCGGGCGGCACCCGCTGCCCGATCCGGCCGCCTTCCAGGGCGCGATGCGCGCGGCCGGGGTCAGCCCGGGCCGGCCGGTCGTGGTCTACGACGACGGGGATGCCATGGCGGCCGCCCGCGCCTGGTGGACGCTGCGCTACTTCGGCCACCGCGACGTCCGGGTGCTCGACGGCGGCTACCGGGCCTGGGCCGCCGCCGGCCTTCCGGTGACCGGAGCCAGGCCGGCGCCGGCCCCCGGCGACTTCACCGCGGATCCCGGTCACCTGCCGGTGCTCGACGCGGCCGGCGCGCAGGCGACGGCGCGGGCCGGCCTGCTCCTCGACGCGCGAGCGGGGGAGCGCTACCGGGGCGAGACCGAGCCCGTCGACCCCGTGGCCGGGCACATCCCCGGCGCGGTCAGCGCGCCCACCGCCGCCAACGCGAACCCCGACGGCACCTTCCGTGACCCCGCCGAGCTGGCCGCCCGGTTCGCTGCCCTCGCCGCGGGCACGCCGTCAGGTACCCCCGGCGCCGGACCGCCGCCGGGAGCCCTGGGCTCGGACATCCCGGTCGGCGCCTACTGCGGCTCGGGCGTCACCGCCGCGCACGAGGTCCTCGCCCTGGCCCTGGCCGGCATTCCCGCCGCCCTCTACGTCGGCTCCTGGTCCGACTGGATCACCGACTCCGCCCGCCCCGTCGCCACCGGCGCCTGCTAGGCCGTCGCCTCGGGCGGGATATTGAACGGGGTGATGACCTGGATGGGGGCCGGGGCGGTGACGATGGGGCCGTCCAGCGCGCCGTGGGCCGCCATGATGACCTGGCAGGCGCGGTGCATGTCCCGGCGCAGGTCGTGGTAGAGCACGGCGGACAGCCGGCCCGCCTGGAGCAGGTCCCGGTTGTCCCGGTCCAGGTCGTGCGCGATGAACGCCCGGCACGGGCGCTGCCGCGCGTCGAAGGCGCCGAGGATCGCGCGGTTCCCGCCGCCGATCGAGTAGACGGCCTCGATGTCCGGGTGCTGGTCCAGGGCGCCGAGCGCCAGCTCGTAGACTGACGTGTCGAGCCCGTCGCTGTCGGTGATCTCGGTCAGGTGCCGGTGCGGCCACCGCTCGCGGATGGCGGACCGGAAGCCGATCTCGCGCTCCTCCTCGCCGCGGAAGACGCTGCGGCTCAGCGCCACCAGGATGCGGCTGTCCCGGCCCGGAGCGCCCGGAGCGCCCGCGGAGTCGCCTAGCCACTGGTTGAGGAGGTAGGCCGCGGTCGCGCCGGCCGACCGGTTGTCCATCCCCACGTAGGCCACCCGCTTGCTGAACGGCAGGTCGCTCACCAGCGTGACGACGGGGATGCCCGCCCCGCTCAGCCGCAGGACCGCCGCGTTGACCTCGGGCGCCTCCGGCGCCTTGAGGATGACCCCGCGCGAACCCCGCCGGGCGATGGCGTCCAGGGCCAGGGCGATCTCGCCCGGCTCGCCCTTCTCGCGGAAATCGAACCGGGACCGGACCACCGCGGGACGCAGCGACGGCAGTTCCTGCTCGAGCGCGGCCTTGACCGCGGAGGAGAACCGGTCGGGGGTCTGCATCACGATGTCGATCATGAATACCCGGCCGTTGAGCCGCAGCTGGCTGCGCTGGCGGTCCAGGTCGGCGATGGCCTGCCTGATGTCGTTGACGGTGCTCGGACGGACCCCGCCGCGCTGGTTGAGGACGCGATCCACGGTGGCCTCGCTCACGCCGGCCTGGCGGGCGATCTCCCGGATCGGGTAAGGGTGGGCCATGGGGGCATGTCCTGATGGATTGATGAGGTCTGTTCACCGTGACGATACCCGGACAAGGCGGATTCGCCAAGGTCGGCTCGTCGGCGGTATGAGCACAGATACTGACTTCGTTCGGTCGATTCAAGACCCGTCAGGATGATGTGTTTTTGATGGTTTCGGATCTGTTGACTTGCTAGGTCACCTCATGCAGTGTCGAGTTCATCCGACCGAGGCACCGGTGCCCGGTAGAGGAAGGATCCGACGATGACCACCACGACCGTGCGGCTGACCACCGCCCAGGCTCTCGTGACCTACCTGTCCCGGCAGTACTCGGTCGCCGACGGCCACCGCCGCCGGCTGATCCCCGCCACCTTGGGTATCTTCGGCCACGGCAACGTGGCCAGCCTGGGCCAGGCCCTGGACCAGCTCAGCGACGCGATGCCGTTCATCCAGGGCCGCAACGAGCAGGCCCTGGTGCACGCGGCCACCGCGTTCGCCAAGCACAGCCTGAGGCACGCCACCCTCGCCGTGACCTCCTCGATCGGCCCGGGTGCGCTGAACATGGTGACCGGGGCGGGGCTGGCCACCGTCAACCGGCTGCCCGTGCTGCTGCTGCCCGGCGACACCTACGCGACCAGGCACCAGGGCCCGGTGCTGCAGCAGCTGCAGCACCCCATCGGGGCCGACGTCACCGTGAACGACGCGTTCCGGCCGGTCTGCCGCTTCTTCGACCGCATCACCCGGCCCGAGCAGCTCCTCACCGCGCTGCCCGCGGCCATGCGGGTACTGACCAACCCGGCCGAGGCCGGCGCGGTCGTCCTGTCGTTGCCGCAGGACATCCAGTCACACGCCTACGACTTCCCGGCCGGATTCTTCGCCGGGCGCGACTGGGTGATCCGGCGCCCGCAGCCCGACCCCGCCGAGGTCGACGCCGTGCTGGCCATGCTGGCCGTCGCGGACCGACCGGTGATCATCGCGGGCGGCGGCGTCATCTACTCCGGGGCCACCGCCGAACTCGAGCGCCTGGCCGGGACGGCCGGCCTCCCGGTGCTCGAGACCTTCGGCGGCAAGGGCGCCGTCCAGCAGCGGGAGTGGTGGCAGCTCGGCGGCGTCGGCCTGGAGGGAACGCCGGCCGCCAACGCCCTGGCCCGCGAGGCCGACCTGGTGCTGACCGTCGGGTCGCGGCTGACCGACTTCGCCACCGCCTCCCACTCGCTGTTCGCCGACCCCGCGGTGCGGTTCGCGAGCATCAACGTCAACCCGCACGACGCGGACCGGCTCGGCGCCACCGGCATCGTCGCCGACGCCCGGCAGGCGCTGGCCGCCCTGGCTGACGGCGCGGCGCGGGCGAGCCTGCGCGCGCCCGCGGCCTGGCGGGCCCGGGCGGAGCAGGTGAACGGCGAATGGGCCGCCACCCGCGCCGCGGCGCTCGACCCCGACCGGGAGTTCGACCCGGCGCAGGCGGGGCCGGACGTGGTCACCACCACCGGCGCGGTCCTCACCCAGGGACAGGTCATCGGGATCCTGCAGGAACAGGCGCGGGCCGGCGACGTCGTGATCGCCGCCGCCGGGGGCCCGCCCGGCGACCTGCTCAAGGTGTGGGACGCGACCGAAGGCCGCCGCTGCCACCTGGAGTTCGGCTTCTCCTGCATGGGCTACGAGATCCCGGCCGCGCTCGGCGTCCGGCTGGCCGAGGCCGACCCGGGCGCGCGGGTGGTCTCGTTCCTCGGCGACGGCACCTTCCTGATGGCACCGACCGAGCTGGTCACCGCCGCCCAGGAGGGCCTGGCCGTCACCCTCGTCGTCCCCGAGAACCAGGGCTATCAGGTCATTCACCGGCTGCAGATGCTGCGCAGCGGCCGCGAGTTCGGCAACGAGTTCCGCTACCGGCCGGAACCGCTTGAGCTCGCCGGCGGCGAGGTAGCCAAGCCGTCCCGGCTGGAGGGTGACTACCTCAGCGTGGACCTGGTGCAGGTCGCGGCCGGCCTGGGCGCCCGGGCCCGCCGCGCCGGGACCGCGGCCGGGCTGCGCGACGCGCTGTCCGAGACCCGTGGTCACCCGGGACCGGTGGTGATCGTGGTGCCCGTCATCCCGCACGCCGACCTGCCCGGTGCCGGAGTCTGGTGGGACGTCGCCCCGGCCGAGGTGTCGGCCACCGAGGTCACACCCGGCCTGCGGGCCGAGTACGAAGGCGACCTGGCCACCCAGCGGTGGTTCGGGTGACCGCGGCGAGCAGCCCGCTCAACGGCGGGACCCTGGCCGCGGCGGTGCGGGCCGGCACGGCGACGCTCGGCACGTTCATCGGCGGCGCGTCGCCGGTGGCGGCCGAGGTCTGCGCGGCGGCCGGCGTCGACTGGGTGCTGCTCGACCTCGAGCACGGGGCCGGCGGCGAGGAGCAGGTCCGCGACGTGGTGCCCGCCGCCGGCAGCTACGGCGTCCCGACCGTGGTCCGGGTGGAGTCCGCGGCCCGCATCCGGATGGGGCGCGTGCTCGACGCCGGGGCGGCCGGCATCATGCTGCCCCGCATGAACACGGTGGAAGAGGTGGCCGAGGCGGTCCGGCACCTGCGCTACCCGCCGGAAGGCGACCGGGGCGTGGCCACCTACAACCGGGCCTGCCGGTTCGGTCTCGACCCGGGTGCCCTGGATCGGGCCAACGCCGAGGTCCTCGGCGTGGTCCAGATCGAGTCGGCGGCCGCGGTCGGCAACGCCGGGGCGATCGCCGCCCTGGACGGGGTGGACGTGCTGTTCGTCGGCCCCCGCGACCTCAGCCACGACCTCGGCGTCCCCGGCGACCTCACCGCGCCGGCCTTCACCGATGCCCTCGACACCGTGCTGGCGGCCGGCCGCCAGCACGGCAAGGCCTGCGGGCTGCTGGTGAACGACGGCGGCGCCGCCGCCAAGCGGCTGGAGCAGGGCTGGACGTTCGTGGGCATCGGCTCGGACTCCACCCTGCTGGCCGCCGCCGTTACCGCCGAGTTCGGCCGTGCCCGCGCCGCATCCAAGCCCCAGTAGAACGAGGAACCCTGCCATGGCGACTGACGACAACGGATACGCCCGGCCGGGCATCGGCCTGATCAGCGTGGGCTGGATGGGCAAGCTGCACAGCCGCGCCTACCAGGCGATCCCGCTGGTCTACCCGGAGCTGAAGATCCGGCCCCGGTTCGTGCACGCGGCCGACACCGCCGCTGACCGGGCCGAGTACGCCCGCGACATCCTCGGGTACGCCCGGGCCGGCCCCGACTACCGGGACGTGCTCGCCGATCCCGAGGTCGACGTGGTGTCCATCTGCGCGCCGAACATGCTGCACCGCGAGATCGGCGTCGCCGCCGCCCGGGCCGGCAAGCCGTTCTGGATCGAGAAGCCCGTGGGCCGGGACGCCGGCGAGACCGCCGATGTCGCCGCCGCGGCCCGCGCGGCCGGCGTGGTCACCTCGATCGGCTACAACTACCGGCACGTCCCCGCGGTGGAACGGGTCCGCGAGCTGATCGCAGCCGGCAGGCTCGGCCGCATCACCAACGTGCGCGCGGTCTTCTTCAACAGCTACGCGGCCGAGCCCAACGGCGCCCTGTCCTGGCGGTTCCGCCAGGCCGAGGCGGGCAGCGGCGCGCTGGGCGACCTGCTCAGCCACGTGGTCGACCTCATGCAGTACGTGGTCGCGCCGGTTACCGAGGTCACCTCGCTGCTGTCCACCGTGCACACCCAGCGGCCCGTCCTGCCGATGGGATCGGCCACGCACTTCGCCGTCATCGAGAACGGCGAGCTGGGCGAGGTCGAGAACGACGACTACGCGGCGGCCCTGGTCCGGTTCGGTGCGGGCGCGCACGCGGCCGGGGCCGTCGGCACGCTGGAGGCGTCCCGGGTCAGCGTCGGCCCGGAGTGCTCGCTCGGCTTCGAGATCTACGGGACCGACGGCTCCGCCGTCTGGAACTTCGAGCAGATGAACGAGCTGCGCCTGTGCCTAGGCCGCAAGAGCCCCGACCGCGGCTACACCACCATCCTCGGCAACTCCGCCCTCGGTGACTACGCCCGGTTCCAGCCGGGGCCGGGCAACAGCATGAGCTACGACGACCTGAAGGTCATCGAGGCGAAGAAGTTCCTGGTCGCGGTCGGCGGCGGCGAGCGGCGCAACTCGACGATCGAGGAGGCGCACGCCGACGCCGAGGTCATCGCCGCGGCGGCGGCCTCGGCCCGGGACGGCGCCTGGCACAAGGTGGCGCCGGTCCCCGGGGCCACGTTCGGGCACCCGTGATGGCGGGCGGCCAGGAGCTGCCGGTGGTGGTGGCGCTGGGGACCGTCGACCCGGCGCTGGTCGCGGGCGTCCTCGACGGGCACTGCCGGTTCGTCGCCACTCCGGGCGACGCCGACCTCGCCGGTGCCGCGGGCGCCATCGTCCGGGCCGACGCCCGGGTCGACCAGGCGCTGCTCGGCCGGGCGCCCGGGCTCCGGGTTCTCGCCCGGACCGGCGTGGGCACCAACCTGGTCGACGTGCCGGCCGCGACGGCCCGGGGGATCGCCGTGGTCATCACGCCCGGGGCGGGCGCCGCCGCCGTGGCCGAGGGCGCCATCGGCATGGCGCTGCACCTGGTCAAGCGGTTCGGGCCGCTCACCACGCTGGTCCGCGAGGGCCGCTGGGCCGAACGGGGCGGGGCCAGCGTCGGGGATCTCGACGGGGCCACCCTCGGGGTCATCGGCTACGGCCGGATCGGCCGGCGGACCGCGGCGCTCGGCGCGGCGTTCGGGATGCGGGTGCTGGCCTACGACCCGCTCAGCGAGCCGCCCGGTGACGTGCGCTGCGCCGGCCTGGGCGACCTCGCCGCCCGCAGCGACGTCCTCACCTTGCACCTGCCGCTGAACGACCAGACCCGTCATCTGGTCGGCGACGCCTTCCTGGCCCAGGTGAAGCCGGGCGCCGTCCTGGTCAACTGCGGCCGCGGCGGGCTCCTCGACACCGACGCCGTGTGGCGGGCCCTCAGCTCCGGACGGCTGTCCGGCGTCGGCCTCGACGTGTTCGACCCGGAGCCGCCGGCCGGGCATCCGCTGTTCAGTCACCCCAACGTCGTCCTCACGCCGCACCTGATGGGGCTGAGCCGCCGGGCCACCGCGGCGACCTTCGAGGCCGCCGCCCAGGGGGTCATCGACGTGCTCTGCGGCCGTGAGCCGCAGGCCGTCGCCGATCCCGCCTGGCACCCGCACCCGCGTCAGAAAGAGTTCCAGGAAATGACAGATAACATCGCCGGCGCACCCATCTCCTGGGGTGTGTGCGAAGTGCCCGGCTGGGGCTATCAGCTTCCGCCCGACCGGGTCCTGGCCGAGATGCAGGAGGTGGGGCTGGCCGCCACCGAGTTCGGGCCGGATGGGTTCCTGCCCGCCGATCCGGCGCTGATGGCGCAGTTCCTCGCCTCCCACCACCTCACCGCGGTCGGCGGCTTCACGCCGGTCGTGCTGCACGAGGCCGCGCACGACCCGGCACCGGAGATCGAGCGGCTGCTCGGCAGCTACGACGCCGCGCACGCCGGCGTCCTGGTGCTGTCCGCCGTCACCGGCCAGGACGGCTACGACACCCGGCCCGACCTGGACGAGGCGGGCTGGAAGACCCTGCTCGCCAACCTCGACCGGCTGGACGCCCTGGCCGCCGCGCACAGCGTCCGCGCCGTCCTGCACCCGCACGTCGGCACCATGGTCGAGCGCGGCAACGAGGTCCAGCGGGTGCTCGCGGGCTCGGCCATCGCGCTGTGCCTGGACACCGGCCACCTGCTCATCGGCGGGACCGACCCGGCCGAGCTGACCAGGCAGGCGCCCGAACGCGTCGCGCACACTCACTTCAAGGACGTCGACGACCAGATCGCGGCGCAGGTCCGGTCGGGCAGGCTGACCTACACCGAAGGGGTCAGCCGCGGCATGTACCGGCCGCTGGGCAGCGGGGATGTCGACTTCGCCGCGATCGTCAGCCACCTGCGCGGCCGCGACTACGACGGCTGGTACGTCCTGGAGCAGGACACCATCCTGGCCGGGGAACCTCAGGGCGAAGGCCCGGTCGCCGATGTGCGGCAGAGCGCCGACTACCTGCGCACGCTGCTGGCGCCGGGAACGCCGGCGTCCTGAGCGGCCCGGCGGATCGTAACGAGAGCGCGGCCTCGGCGGGCAGGTTCCTGATCTCTATCCGGGCGCCCGCCGGGCCTAGGTCCTCCCTGGCCCGGGCCACGGCCGGAAGCGCGGCGGCCGAGCACAGGTAGAGCGCCCGGGCGTACCGGGGCGCCCCGCCGGGTTCGCGCGGCCGGGCGGAGGGGCAGCCCTCGCCGGCGCGGGCCAGCAGGTCCCGCATGACCCCGGCCGTGCAGGCGGGCGCCGTCCGGGCGAGCACGGCCTGGATGGCCCAGCTTTCGCCGGCCCAGGACACGGCCGCCTCGTGCGGCCAGTGCAGCTCGCCGTCGGGCAGGTGGGCGAGGAACCCGCTCCGGCCTTCGGCCAGGATCCGCCGCTCGCCGCGCCAGGACGCGCGGGCCCGCTGGTACGCCGTCGTACCCTGCAGCGCCAGCCGGACCGCGGTGACGGCCCTGATGTGCGCCAGCCGCGACGCGGCCGGCGGCGCGTCGGGATAGCGCAGGCCGCAGGCGGCCAGGCCGGTCCGGGTGACCCATACCCAGGGCGGACCGGGACCGAGCCGGGCCGATTCGGCCAGGCCGAGGTTCCGCCACCGGGCGGCCACGCGGCGGGCCCGCTCCTCCGGGACCCCGAGGACGACGGCGAGCTGGTCGAGCTGTACTCCGTACATCTCGGCGACGAACACCAGCGCGTCGATGTCGCATCCCGCCAGCGCCGTCAGCATTTGCCCCTGTCGGTCACTATTGGTCATAGATTAGCTACATTACGCCCCGGTCATAGGGCGCGGGACCAGTTCTGGCCAGTCAGGTCCTTCCCGAAACTGCGGTGCTTGCTCTCGTCGTCCAGGGTGAAGCCGGCCCGCTGGTAGACGCGCCGGGCCGAGGCCAGCACGTCGTTGGTCCACAGCGTGATGCGGGTGTACCCGGCCTGGCGGGCGAACCGCAGGACCTCCTCCACGAGCCGGGCGCCGATCCCGAGGCCCCGGGCCCACGGCTCGACCAGCAGCAGCCGCAGCCGCGCCGTGCTGGCGTCCTCGCGCACGCAGAACACGCAGCCGGCCGGCGCGCCGTCGACCTCGGCGATCCAGGCCGCTTCGGCTTCCGGGTCCCGGTTGTCCACGTAGTCCGCGACGATCCGCGCCACCAGGGCCTCGTAGGAGTCGTCCCAGCCGAACTCCGCCGCGTACACCGCCGCGTTCCGCTGCACCACCCATCCCATGTCGCCTGGGCGCGGGGCCCGGAGCAGGTATCCGTGTGGCGGCGGCAACTCCGTCAGCGTCCCGGTGATGACCCGCATCGCGTCGAGCAGCCGGCGCCGGTCGTCCTCGCGCAGGCCGGCCAGCAGGCCGCGGGTCTGCTCGGCTGACTGCGCGTCGAGGCCCGCGATGACCTCGCGGCCGCGGCCGGTCAGCCGGATGACCTGGCGGCGGCCGTCCGCGGCCGAGCGCTCCCGGGCCACCAGCCCGTCCGAGGAGAACCGGGCCAGGATGCGGCTCAGGTACCCCGGGTCGATGTCCACCACGCGGCGCAGGTCGGTGACCTCGCTGGCGTCCCGCTGGCCCAGCTCGAACAGCAGCCGCGCCTCGGTGAGCGAGTACGGGGTATCCAGGTACTTGCCGCGCAGCAGCCCGATCACGTTCGTGTAGAAGCGGTTGAACTCGCGCACCGCGGCCACCGCCACGTCCTCCGCGGCAGCCTGCGCCGGCGCCTCCGTCGTCACCGGGCTGTCAGCTCTCACTTCACTCATGCCGTCCCCTGGCCAATTAATTGCTGAAGTCAATTATATGCATGCTAAGAGCAACTATAGGTGCGCGCGCCCGTCACCGCACCCGATCCTGAGCCAGGTTTCCGCTCTTCCTAGGATGGAACGGACGGGCCCGAGACGAACGGGACGCGGAACTCAGAAGGCGGCAGGCATGCGGATGCGGACGCTCGGCGGTACCGGGATCAAGGTGAGCCCGTACTGCCTCGGCGCGATGATGTTCGGCGCATGGGGCAACCCCGACCACGAGGACAGCATCCGGATCATCCACGCCGCGCTGGACGCCGGCGTCAACTTCATCGACACCGCCGACGTGTACTCGGCGGGGGAGTCGGAGGAGATCGTCGGCCAGGCGCTCACGGAACGCCGAGACGACGTGGTGCTGGCCACCAAGGCGCACAGCCCGATGGGCAAGGACCCGAACATGCGCGGCAACTCGCGCCGCTGGATCGTCCGCGAGGTGGAGAACAGCCTGCGCCGCCTGCAGACCGACTACATCGACGTCTACCAGATGCACCGCCCGGACCCGGACACCGACATCGACGAGAACCCTGTCCGCGCTGTCCAACCTGGTCCGCAGCGGCAAGGTCCGGACGATCGGCTCGTCCACGTTCCCCGCCGATCAGATCGTCGAGGCGCAGTGGGTCGCCGAACGCCGCGGCCACGTGCGGTTCCGCTGCGAGCAGCCGCCCTACTCCATCTTCGTCCGCGGCATCGAGGCCTCGGTCCTGCCCGCCTGCCAGCGGTACGGCATGGGCGTCATCGCCTGGAGCCCGCTGGCCGGCGGCTGGCTCACCGGCCGGTACCGCAAGGACGCCGACGTCGACATGAGCATCGGCCGGGCCCGGCGGATCCCCCAGCGGTTCGACCCGAAGGTTCCCGGGAACGCGGCCAAGCTGGCCGCGGTGGAGGAGCTCATCAAGATCGCCGCCGACGCCGGCTGCTCGCTGACGCACCTGGCGCTGGCCTTCGTCACCACCCATCCCGGCGTGACCTCGGCCATCATCGGCCCGCGGACCATGGACCAGCTCACCGACCTGCTGGCGGGCGCGGACGTGACCTTGGGTGACGACGTGCTGGACCGGATCGACCAGATCGTCCCGCCGGGCGTGACCCTCAACCCGGCCGACGCCGGCTGGCAGCCGCCCTCGCTCACCGATCCCGCCGCCCGCCGCCGCCCGCAGCCCGCCCGCGCCGCCAGCGATTAGGCCTTGGCCGCGGCCAGCCGCTGGAGCTCGGGAACCAGCCACTGCCCGGCGGCTTCCCTGGTCACCCCCAGGTCGGCCAGCGTCCTGGCGCCGAGGCCGTCCTCCTCGTCCAGCAGGCCGAGCAGCAGGTGCTCGGTGCCGATGTAGTTGTGCCCGAGGAGCAGCGCCTCGCGCAGCGCGAGCTCGAGCACCTTCTTGGCGGGCTGGGTGAACGGGATCTTCTCGTCGGTCACCGGCGTGTCCGCGGCCGGCGGCGGCAGCGCCGCGACCAGGGCCTGCCGGGCGGCCTCACGCGAGACGCCGAGTGCCTCGACCGCCCGGACGGCCAGGCCCTCGGGCTCGGCGAGCATGCCGAGGGCCAGGTGCTCGGTGCCGATGTGGTCGTGCCGGTGCTCGCGGGCGTCGTGCTGGGCGGCCTGGACCGCCCGCCGGGCACGGTCGGTGAACCGGGCGAACGGGTGAGCCCGGAAAGCTTCCTGCAGCAGCGTCTGCCAGTCGGTGTCCTTGGCCACGAAGCGCTTCTGCGCCGCCTGCTTGGTGACGCCCATGGACCGGCCGATCTCGGTCCAGGACGCGCCCGTCTTGCGGGCCTGGTCGACGAAGTGCCCGATCAGGTGGTCGGACAGCTCGCCCAGATGTTCGGAGATTCCCACGGCCGCTGACACATGGTCCAGCGCCGTGCCGTCTTGGCTCCTGACGTAGCTGATGAGCTCGTCGAGCCTCACTGGTGGTTGCGACATGCGTCAACCTTAGGTTGACTTACCATCCTTCGTCAACTTCCGGTTGACGATCACGGCTCCGGCGGCGGGGGAGGGATCGAGCCGATGCCGGGTGCGGTTCCCGGCCAGACCAGCAGGACCGGGCAGGCCGCGTGGTCCACGACGAACCGGGTGGCCCGGCCCAGGCTCCTCGGCCCCAGGCGCGCCTGGTCGCCGTCTCGCGCCACGATGAGCAAGTCGGCCTGAGCCGAGGCGGCCACCACCACCCGTTCGGTCCGGCCTTCGAGCTCGAGCTGGCCGCAGTCGCGCGCGAGCCGGTCCGCGGCCGCCTGGAGCAGGCGGGCGGCCGCGGCGGCCGCCTCCCGTGCGAGGCGGGGTGCGGGGTCGCGGGCGCCGCGCCCGAACAGGCCGGCGTACGCGCCCCGCGCCGCGTCCGGCGCCTCCGCCGACGTGACGTGCAGCAGCGTGACGGCGGCGGCGGCGGGGGCCAGGCGCCGGGCCGCGTCGACGGCCGCCTGCCAGGTCCCCTCGCAGACCCAGACATATACCGAACGGACTGGGCTATCCCTATCGGTCACGTTCCTCAGCCTCCCAGGACATGAAGCCCGCCCCACAGCGCGAGGACCCCGAGGACCAGCGCCGCGGGCACGGTGAGCAGCCCCAGCCTGGTGAATTCCCCGAGATCGGGGGCCGACCCCTGGGCGTGGAGGATTCGCCGCCACAGCAGGGTGGCCAGCGATCCGGTGTAGGTCAGGTTCGGCCCGATGTTGACGCCGAGCAGCACGGCCAGGACCGCGCCCGCCCCGGCCGGCGCGGCCAGCGGCAGCAGCACCAGCACGGCGGGCAGGTTATTGCAGACGTTGGCCAGGACGGCGGCCAGCCCGGCGATCGCCAGCAGCGCGGGCAGCGAGGTCCCGCCGGGCAGCAGCGGCGCGAGCGCCGAGCCGAGCCCGTTATCCGTCACCGCCTTGACCACGATCCCCAGGCTCAGCACGAACAGCAGGAAGGGCAGGTCAGCGGCACGCAGCAGGGTGCCAGGGGTCACCGCGCGGCGGGTCAGCGCCCGCACCGCCAGGACCGTGGCGCCGGCGCACGCCGCCCAGGCGGGGTTGACGCCCGCCGCCGACGCGACCGCGAACCCGGCCAGCGTCAGCGCCACCACGACCAGCGTGAACACCGGCAGGCCCGTGTCGCTCTCGCTGTCCCGGTCCGCGGCCGGGCCGGGGGAGCCGCGCCCTGCGTCCAGGTCGGTGGCGAAGAACCGGCCGAACACGGCGTACTCGACGCCGATGGCGGCCAGCCAGGGCACCGCCATCAGCGCGGCGAAGCGGCCGAAGGCCAGCCCGCTGGCCGCGAACGCGAGCAGGTTGGTCAGGTTGGACACCGGCAGCAGCAGCGAGGCGGAGTTCGCCAGGTGCGTGCAGGCGTACACGTGCGGCCTGGCCCGCACCTCCAGCCTGCTGGCCGTCGCGAACACCACCGGGGTGAGCAGCACCACCGTGGCGTCCAGGCTGAGCGCGGCCGTGGTCACCGCGGCGATCAGGAATACCTGCGCCAGGAGCCTGCGGGGGCGGCCGCCGCTGGCCCGCGCCATCCACCCGCCGCAGGCCCGGAACAGCCCGTCCTCGTCGCACAGGCGGGCCAGCACCAAGATCGCGGCCAGGAAGCCGATCACCGGCCCGAGCTGCCGGGCCTCGGCCCCCGCCTGGCCCGGCGCGAGCGCGCCCGCCGCGACCAGGATGACCGCCGCCGGGGCCGCCGCGACCGCTTCCGGCCACCCCCTCGGCCTGGTCACCGCCCAGGCCAGCACCCCGAGCAGGGCGATCAGCGAGATGGTCTCGGCGACGGCGGAGTTCAGCGCGTCCCCTCCTGGTCGGCGTGGCCTGGAAGGCCATCCAACCAGAAGGCGAGCGTCCGGGCGTCGTCAGGGACGGACCTCGTAGACCAGGTTGAACGGCGTCTGGGCCGCACGCCGGAACCGGGTGAAGCCGGCGTCGGTGACCAGCTGCCTGATGGCCGCCTCCCCAGCCTGGGCGCCGAGGGCGTAGCCGCCGGGCTGGGACAGCGCGTTCGGCACGCACAGCAAGGTGGAGAAGCTGTAGTACGCCCGGCCCACCGGGTTCAGGTTGCCCGCCACGTCGTCGGCGGCGGCCGGCTCGACGATGAGCCAGGTGCCGTCGGGCGCGAGGGCCTGGCCAGAACACCGCGCGAGGGATGACCGCAGCCTGGTGACCAGCACCGGAACGTGCGGCGGGCTAGCCCGCCCGGGCCGGGCGTCGCGAGCCGTAACGCGCGGCGAACTCCCGCAAGATCACCGGCGCCCAGCTGACGTCGCTGCGGGCGGCCTGGGCCTTGATCTCGTCAGCCTCGTCCGGGTCGAAATAGCCGGCGTGCTTGTAGACCTCGATCCGGGTCCGCAGGCCGGTCATGTCGAGCTCAGGATGGAACTGGGTGGCGTAGACGTTGGTGCCGATCCGGAAGGCCTGCACCGGGCAGCGGGCCGAGCTGGCCAGCAGGACGGCCTGGCCGGGCAGCCGGCTGATCGCCTCCTTGTGCCCGGTGAAGGCGTGAAAGACGGCGGGCAGCCCGCCGAGCAGAGGGTCCCGCTGGCCGGCCGGGGTCAGGATGATCTCGACGGCGCCGACCGGCTCGCCGTACTGCCGGTCGACCTCCGCGCCCTCGTGACGGCCGAGCGCCCCGATGCCGAAACAGGCGCCGAGGAACGGGAAGTCGGCGTTCACCACGCGGTCGAGCAGGCCGTGCAGGTCCGCCTCCACCCGTCGCTGCACCGGCGTCTTGAGCTCGGCGGGGTCGGAGTAGTTGAACGGGCCGCCGCCGAGCAAGATGCCCGACCACTGGCTCAGGTCGACCTCGCCGAGCGCGCGCTGCTCGAGCCGGATCCGGCGCAGCTCGCCCTCGCCGAGCCCGGACAGGGCCAGGAACGAGTCGTACTCGTTGTCGGCCGCCGCGTCCTCGGCGCGGATGGCCAGCAGCAGGAATGGCTTCACCTGACTACCTTAGTGAAGTACCGCCCCACGCCCGACCAGATTGATTCACCGCCACCGAGGCTGGTCAGGCGGCTGCCGCGTCATGGCAGCAGCAGCCGGTCCGGCACACCCGCGACATCCGCTCCGAATTGCTGGTCAAGCTCCTGTGGCGGTATGAGACCGCGTCGGCTGCCCTCCGCTTCCTGGAGACCTTGGCGCCTACCCCGCCCTAACTATCAATCTGCCTCAGATCGATACTGTTACAACGCGGCCGTCAGCCCTAGATTGGCTCTCAGGCCCGGGTTCCTTGGGAGGGATCGCGCATGGCAGAGATCACCGTCACCGTGGACGGGGTTAAATACGTCGATAACGTCGAGCCGCGGCAGCTGCTCGTGCATTACCTCAGGGAAGTGATCGGGAAGACCGGTACCCCCATCGGATGCGACACCTCCAACTGCGGCGCCTGCACGGTGCTGATGGACGGCCAGTCGGTGAAGAGCTGTTCGGTCCTGGCCGTCCAGGCGGACGGCGCGGATATCACCACCATTCAGGGCCTGGCGAACGGCGGGCTGCATCCCTTGCAGCAGGCCTTCCACGAGGAGCACGCGCTGCAGTGCGGGTACTGCACGCCGGGGATGATCATCGCCGCGTCCGACCTGCTGCGGGAGAACCCGCACCCCAGCGACGAGGAGATCCGCGAGGGCCTGGAAGGCAACCTGTGCCGCTGTACCGGCTATGAGAACATCGTCCGCGCCGTCCGGCGCGCCGCCCAGGCGGGAGTGAGCGAATGACCGCGACCGAGGCTGAGACGACCACGGGCGAGCTTGGCAAGGCCCGTCTGCGCAAGGAGGACCAGCGCCTCATCACCGGACAGACCAACTGGACCGACAACATCCAGCTCCCCGGGATGCTGCACATCGCCTTCCTGCGCAGCCCGTACGCCCACGCCCGGATCACCTCGGTCGACGTCAGCGCGGCCAGGAGCGAGCCGGGCGTGATCGCCGCTTATTCCGGCGCGGACTTCGCCGATGAGCAGGGCAGCCTGCCCTGCGCGTGGCCGGTCACGCCGGATATCGTGATCCCGGCGCACCCGCCGATGGCGACCGACGAGGTCCGCTACGTCGGCGAGGCGGTGGCCTGCGTGGTGGCCCGCGACCGGTACGCCGCGGCCGACGCACTGGCCGCCATCGAGATCGACTACGAGCAGCTGCCGCCGGTGCTCGACATCAGGACGGCCCTGGACGAGGCGTCGCCCAAGGTGCACGAGGCGGGCAACAAGAGCTTCGAGTGGCCCTTCGCCCAGGGCGACATCGAGGCCGCCTTCCGCGACGCGCCGATCGTGATCGAGCGCACCTACCGCCAGCAGCGGCTGATCCCGGCCGCGATGGAGCCCCGGGCAGTGGTCTGCTCGGCCGTGGGCGGCGAGTACACCCTGTGGTCCGCGACCCAGATCCCGCACATCCTGCGCTTCCTGCTGGCTGTGGTTACCGGCATTCCCGAGCAGAGCATCCGGGTCATCGCGCCGGATGTCGGGGGCGGGTTCGGGTCCAAGCTGCAGGTCACCGCAGAAGAGGTGCTGGCGGTGCTGATCGCCCGCAAGCTGGGGCGGCCGGTCAAGTGGACCGAGTTGCGCAGCGAGGGCAACATGACCGTGCACCACGGCCGCGACCAGTGGCAGCGGATCAGGCTCGCGGCCGACGCCGACGGCCGGATCCGCGGCCTGGACGTGGACCTGCTGGCCGACATGGGCGCCTACCTGATGCTGGTCACCCCCGGTGTCCCGCTGCTCGGCGCGTTCATGTTCCCGGCCATCTACAAGATGGACGCCTACTCGTTCAAGTGCACCGGGGTCTTCACCACCAAGATGCCGACCGACGCCTACCGGGGCGCGGGGCGCCCCGAGGCCACCTTCGCCATCGAGCGGATGATGGACGAGCTCGCCGCCGAGCTGGGCGTCGACCCGCTGGTCGTGCGGGAGCGGAACTGGATCAAGCACGAGGAGTTCCCGTACACCACCATCGCCACCTTGACCTACGACTCGGGCAACTACGAGGCGGCCACGGCCAAGGCCAAGGAGCTGTTCGGCTACGACGAGCTGCGTAAGGAGCAGGAGCTGCGGCGGGCCAGTAATGACCCGGTGCAGCTCGGCATCGGCGTCTCGACCTTCACCGAGATGTGCGGCCTGGCCCCGTCCCGGGTGCTCGGCTCGCTGGCCTACGGCGCGGGCGGCTGGGAGCACGCCTCGATCCGGATGCTGCCCACCGGCAAGGTGGAGGTCGTCACCGGGTCCAGCGCGCACGGCCAGGGTCATGAGACGGCGTGGAGCCAGATCGTGGCCGACCAGCTCGGCGTGCCGTTCGAGGACATCCGGGTGCTGCACGGCGACACCCAGATCTCGCCCAGGGGCATGGACACTTACGGCTCCCGGTCCCTGGCCGTCGGCGGCATGGCCCTGGTCTCGGCCTGCGACAAGGTCGTGGAGAAGGCCAAGGTGATCGCCGCGGGCGTGCTCGAGGTCTCAGCCGACGACCTGGAGTGGACGCCGGGCCGGTTCGGGGTCCGCGGCGACCCGGACAAGGGGGTCACGATCGGCGAGATAGCGCTGGCCACCTTCGCGGCGCACAACCTGCCCGAAGGCGTCGAGCCGAGCATCGACGCCGAGGCCACCTACGACCCGGACAACTTCTCCTTCCCGCACGGCACCCACCTGTGCGCGACCGAGATCGACACCGAGACCGGCTTCGTCACGATCCGCTCCTACGTGTGCGTCGACGACATCGGCGCGGTAGTCAACCCGATCATCGTCGAAGGCCAGGTACACGGCGGGCTGGCCCAGGGCATCGCGCAGGCCCTGTACGAGGAGGCCGTCTACGACGACGACGGAAACCTGGTCACCAGCACGCTGGCCGACTACCTGATCCCGTCGGCGACCGACCTGCCGTCCTACGTCACCGGCCGGACCGAGAGCCGGGCCGCCAACCGGCTCGGCGTCAAGGGCGTCGGCGAGGCGGGCACGATCGCCTCCACCCCGGCCGTGGTCAACGCCATCGTCGACGCCCTGCGCCCGCTCGGCATCCATGACGTCACCATGCCGTGTACCCCCGAGCGGGTCTGGCGGGCCATCCAGGACGCCCGCGGCGCAAACCAGGCCAGCGCGGCCGAGCAGCACGCGGCCCGGCAGAGCGACCAGACCCAGGGCAACAGCCCGCAAGGCATCGGCACTCCCGACCAGACCGGAGGGGCATCATGATCCCGGCGAAGTTCGATTACGTCCGCCCGGGCTCGGTGGACGAGGCGATCAGCGCGCTGGCCGATGGCGGGGACGACGCCAAGATCATCGCGGGCGGGCAGAGCCTGCTCCCGCTGCTGCGGCTGCGGCTGGCCTACCCCGAGCTGCTGGTCGACGTGGGCGGCCTCGACGAGCTGCGCGGCGTCCGGGACAGTGGCGACGCGCTGGTCATCGGCGCGCGCACCACGCACTACCAGCTCGTGCACGACCCGCTGGTGGCCGAGCACTGCGGCCTGCTGGCGGAGGCCACCAGCACGGTGGCCGACCCGGCGGTCCGGCACCGCGGCACCCTGGGCGGCGCGCTCGCGCACGCCGACCCGGCCGGTGACCTGCCCGCCGTGATCCTGGCCCTGGACGCCACCTTGGTCGCCCGCGGGCCGGGTGGCGAGCGCGAGATCGCGGCGGCGGATTTCTTCACCGACTACCTGACCTCCAGCCTGGAGCCGGATGAGATCCTGACCGCCGTCCGGATCCCGAAGCTGGGACCGGGCTGGGGCTACCGGTACGAGAAATTCCACCGGACCGCCCAGTCCTGGGCCACGGTGGGCGTGGCCGCCCTGGCCCGCCGGTCCAACGGATCGGTGGCCGAAGCCAGGATCGGGCTCACCAACATGGGCACCACGCCCGTCCGGGCGACCGCCGTCGAGCAGGCCGCCAGCGGGGCCGAAGCCAGCCGCGCCGCGCTGCGCGCCGCCGCCGAACACGCCGACGAAGGCACCCAGCCCCCCGGCGACCTGCACGGGGCACCGGACTACCGGCGGCACCTGGCCCGGGTACTGACCGGCCGGGCGCTGGCCGCGGCGGCCGGGGTCTAGCGGATGGAACTGGAGCACTCGTTCACCGTCCCGGTCCCGGCGGACCAGGCGTGGAATGTGCTACTGGACGTCGAGCGGGTGGCGCCCTGCATGCCGGGCGCCACCCTCGACTCGGTCGACGGCGATGAGATCAAGGGCCGGATCAAGGTCAAGGTCGGCCCGATCTCGATGACCTATGTCGGCACCGCGCGGTTCACCGAGCGGAACCGGGACGCCGGGGTCGTCACCCTGGAGGCGTCCGGCAAGGAGGCACGGGGCTCGGGCACCGCCGCCGCGACGGTCCGCTCGGAGCTGCACGGCCAGGACGGCCAGACGGAGGTGACCGTCCACACATCGCTGAACGTGACCGGGCGCCCGGCCCAGTTCGGCCGGGGCGTGATGGCCGACATCAGCGCCAAGCTGATCGGCATCTTCGCCACCAACCTGGCCGACATGCTGGCTACCGAAAATGGTTCCGCCCCGGAACCAGCGGTGCCCGAGCCCGCCGAACCAGCTGTGCCCGAGCCCGCGGTACCGGCCGCCGCCGACGCCGCCACCCCGACCGCCAGCAGTCAGGCCGCCGCCGTACCGGCCAGCACTACACCCGCCGCCGCTGTACCGGCCCCGAGCGAAGACTCGCTGAACCTGCTCCAGGTGGCAGGCCTGCCAGTACTCAAGCGGATCGCGGCCCCGGCCGGAGCGCTGCTGGCCGTGCTGACCGCTGTCCTGATCTGGCGCCGTCGGCGGCGCCCGTAAACAGGTGCACATTTACGCCACAGCTGGCTGGGCTTGGCCGGAGCACCGGCGGTCAGGCGTCCGGAAGGGCAGCCTGACGGCGAAGCCAGGACGGGGACTGGCCACATTCCGCCGCGATGGCTGGCCAGGTCCAGCCCGCCGCCCGGCGCTCATGACAGGTGACAGTGATGCCGTCGGAGACGATCGCGCCGATCGGCGCGTAGTGCCGGGGCCCGTCGGGCAGCACCCCCGCCACCGGCCGGACCACGCGCCGCGCTCCCGGGAGCCCCAGCTCGGGCCAGGGCACCGCATCGGTCGTCTCGGCGGTCATAGGTGTCTTCCCGGCAGAGATTGGTAGTCACGATGAGACTAGCAGTGTCGACCTGCCCCCGAACAGCGTGTACCGCCTGCCGCCGTCCCTCCTCTCCGGTCTCGCGACCGGCTGACGATAAGCTCGATCTTCGTGACCACTGATCTCGAGGCCCGGTTTCCCCAGGTCGGCGACTTGTCCTCGGCCCTGGCGGAGGTCGGTTACCTGGCGGGGGAGCAGCTGGGGGCGGCGCTGTTCCTCGCGGTGCGGATGGGGCAGCCGATCCTGCTCGAGGGCGAGCCGGGGGTGGGCAAGACCGAGGCGGCCAAGGCGCTGGCCGCGGCGATCGGCACGCCGCTGGTGCGGCTGCAGTGCTATGAGGGCATCACCGCGTCCGAGGCGCTGTATGAGTGGAATTACCCGCGGCAGCTGCTGGCCATCCGGCTGGCCGAGGCGGCCGGGGACCGGATCCAGGACAAGGACCTGTTCACCGGCGAGTACCTGCTGCCGCGGCCGCTGCTGGCGGCGCTGCTGCATCCCGGTCCGCGGCCGGCCGTGCTGCTGATCGATGAGGTGGACCGGGCTGATGATGAGTTCGAGGCGTTCCTGTTCGAGCTGCTGGCCGAGGCGGCGGTGACGATCCCGGAGCTGGGTACCCAGCGGGCGGTGGTGCCGCCGGTGACGGTGCTGACCTCGAACCGGACCCGGGATCTGCATGATGCGCTGAAGCGGCGGTGCCTGTATCACTGGATCGCCTACCCGGACACGGCCCGGGTCGCGGAGATCGTGCGGCGGCGGGTGCCGGAGTCGGGGGAGCGGCTGTCCGGTCAGGTCGCCGCGGCGGTCAGCCGGCTCCGTGCCCTGGACCTGACCAAGCCGCCGGGTATCTCCGAGGCCATCAGCTGGGCGTTCGCGGTGAACGTGTTCGGTGCCGGCGAGCTCGGCGCCCCGGTCGCCGATCAGACCCTGAGCACGGTCCTGAAGTACCCGGAAGACGAGGACACGGTCCGCCAGGCCGGCCTGGCCTCGGTGGTCGGGCGCATTGACTGAGGCCCTGGGTCAGTGGACCCGACGGGCCTGGCCGCCCTCAGCTAGAGCTGGACCTTGAGTTCGCTGATCTGGCGCACCCTTTCCTCTATCTGGGTGTACGCCGGGTTCTCGCGGATGCGGCCGATCGCCCAGCGCATGACTTCCGCGCGGCTGGACGCGATTCCGGCGGTAATCAGGGCATCCACTGTTGCCAGGTCGGCAGGCCCGAGCCGGGTCCGCACATCGGTGAAGCCCGGCGTCCCATCCGTCACATCGGATCGTATTCCGAGGAACATGCTCGGGAAGCCCCACAGCACTGCTCCCGGGGCCCGCCTATCTGCGGTGTCCGGGATGAACTGCACCCATGCGAGGGGTGGAAGCTCGCCGCCGCGATGCAGCTCCGTGATCACGCGGCTGTTGGCCGCCTCGAATGCCCGCATGACCTTCTCGTCGTCCTGAAAGGTCCCGGCCGGGTGGCCGCCCCGGTCAACGAAGGCCCGGATCGCAGTCTCCCCAGGCTCCACGTCCGGGTCATCGCCGTATTCCAGTACATCCACTTGCGTGAACGTCCCTGCGGGGAAGGCCGACCGGAGCTGCGCCGCCACGGATTCAGATACTGCCTCGTCCACGCGGTCCTCCCGAAGTGCACGTCTTCTGTGAGTGGCATGTGCCAGGGAACCTAGCAGGCCGCTACGACATTCGCGGCTGACTCCGTTAGCCGAGGGCGAGCTGGTGGTGGATGCGGCCCTCGGTGTCGGTCAGGGCCTGGCCGGTGCCGCCCCAGCGCAGCTGGATCAGCTCGGCGGCGATCGACACCGCCGTCTCCTCCGGCGTCCGGGCCCCCAGGTCCAGCCCGATCGGCGACCGCAGACGGCTGAGCTCCTCCCCGGTCAGGCCGATCTCACGGAGCCGCTCCAGCCGGTCATCGTGGGTCCGCCGGCTGCCCATCGCGCCGATATAACCGGCCGGGGTACGCAGGGCGACCTCGAGCAGCGGCACGTCGAACTTCGGGTCGTGGGTGAGCACGCAGATCACCGTCCTGGCATCCACGTCCGTGCCGGCCAGGAACCGGTGCGGCCAGTCGACCGCCACCTCGTCCGCGTCGGGGAACCGGGACGCCGTGGCGAACACCTTCCTGGCGTCGCACACGGTGACGTGGTACCCGAGGAACTTGCCCACCCGGGCCACGGCCGCGGCGAAGTCGATCGCGCCGAACACCAGCATCCGCGGCGCCGGCGCGAACGAGTTCACGAACACGCTGAGGTCGTCACCGCGCCGCTCCCCGTGCTCCCCGTACCGGCGGATGCCGGTCAGGCCCTGGGCCAGCATGCCCCGCACGTCGTCATCGACGGCCGCGTCCAGCCGGGCCGTGCCCAGCGTGCCGGATGCGCCCGGGTGCCAGCCCTCCTTACCGGCGCCCGCGCTGGCATCACGGCTCCAGATGACACGACGCGCGCCAGCCCGCCCCGGTCCCGAGATCACGGTCGCGACCGCCACCGGCTCGCCGCGCTCGACCGCCGCGGCGATCTCACCCAGCTCGGGGAAGCTGGCCCGGTCGATCCGCTCGACGAAGACGTCGATGATCCCGCCGCAGGTCAGGCCGACCGCGAACGCGTCGTCGTCGCTCACCCCGTAGGTCTCGAAGACGGGCTCCCCGCTCCGGCAGACGTCCAGCGACAGCTCATAGACGGCACCTTCGACGCAGCCGCCGGACACGCTGCCGATCACCTCGTGGTCACCGGCGGCCGAGACGGCCAGCGCCGCCCCCGGGTCACGGGGCGCGCTGCGGTACGTGCGCACCACGGTGGCCAGGCCGAAGGACTCGCCCGCCTCCCACCACTTGGTGATCCTGCCCAGGATGTCACGCACGTCCGTCACCTCAGCTGTCAATGTCCTGCTAACGGCAACCAGCCGCACCTCAGAGCCTATTCCTGGCGGGAAATAACGCGAGCTGGACTCAGCTGGACGCCGTCGCATGGGCGGTCTCAGCCCGCGGTGCGGACGCGGTGGCCAGGAGGGTATCGAGGAACCGCAACGTCGCGCAGACCGATTCGTGCCGCCAGCTCATCAGGGCCTGGTCAAATCCTCTGGCTGAGCATAGCTGCGCGGCTAGCCTTTCAGCCACCGGGACGAGCTGGCGGTGTTGTACCCGCAGCAGGTCCCGCGGGTCGCCGCCGATCCGGGCCAGCAGGGCCAGCTTGAGCAGCAGTTCGGAGCGGACATCGCGGACGTGGGCGACGGGCTGACGCAGCCAGCCCTCAGCGGCCCGGCGGCCTTCCGGCGTGGCCTGCAGCCGGACCCTTGGCGGCCCCTGGCTGGTGGCCTCCCTGTCCGCCGCCGCGACCAGGCCGAGCCGTTCCAATCGCTGCGCGGCGCGGTAGACCACGGCCTTCCGCACATGCCATACCATGCCCACGGTGCCATCGGGCGCCAGCAAGGCCGCGAGCGCAAAGCAGTGCGTGGGTTTTTCAGCGACCAGGCATAGCACCAGCCACTCGGCTAGCGACAATCCCGGCCCCTGCCGTGGTGGCACTACGGCTCCTCGCCCCAGACTGCAAGGCCACGGCTCAGCCAGGCCCATTTACCCGCAACGCTAATCGACTAGAACCGGATAGTCGCGCGATGACAGCATGTTTGCGCTGGTCAAGTCTTAGTTGCGGCCTTTGGCTGCTGCGGCCGGCAGCACAGGCGCCGGCTCGAGGCCAGCGGCGGTAAGCCGCAAGCAGTGCTTTACCTGCGCAAATAGCAGTGACAGTGGTTGCCGTGCGTACGGTTGTTAGGGTAACTAATGAGCTTTGGCGGGTTAGGAAAGTCGCCCCCGACCGAAGGGCCGCGCCGATGAAGCTGCCTCCTGTCGAGTACGAGGCACCGACGACCATTGCCGAAGCCGTCGATTTGCTGGCTGAATACGGTGACGAGGCGAGCGTGCTGGCCGGGGGGCAGAGCTTGATACCGCTGCTGGCGCTGCGGCTGGCCCGCCCGGAGGTGCTTATCGATATCAACGGCATCGAGGACCTGTCCGGGGTGTCAGCGGAAGATGGCTGGGTGACGATCGGCGCCATGACGCGGGAGTACATGGCCGAAGAATCCGGGACTGTCGCCGGCGCCGTGCCGTTGCTGGCGGCTGCCCTGCCCATGATCGGCCACGAGGCGATCCGCAGCCGCGGCACGGTCGGAGGCAGCCTGGCCCATGCCGATCCGGCGGCCGAGTTGCCGGCCGTCGCCCGGGCGCTCGACGCCGAGTTCGTGGTGCGCGGCCCGTCGGGGACGCGGGTGATCCCGGCGGCGGAATGGTTCGAGGGTTACCTCACGACGTCACGCAGTGCGGACGAGCTCCTCCTCGAAGTGCGATTCCCGGCCGCGAAACAGGGCACGGGGACCAGCTTCCATGAAGTCGCCCGGCGTCACGGTGACTTTGCCATCGTCGGCCTGGCGACATCGCTGGTGCTGTCCGGCGGGGTGATCAGCGACGCCAGGCTGGCGCTGACCGGCGTTTCCGACGTGCCGGTCCGGGCCGGCGCCGCAGAGGACCTGCTGGCCGGCGAGCGGCCGTCGGCGGAACTGTTCGATGAGGCGGCTCGCCGTGCGACCGGGGATCTCGACCCGCCGGCCGACCTGCACGGGTCGTCGCACTACCGGAAGACGGTCGCGGCCGCGGTGGTGCGCCGCGGCCTGCGAGCAGCAGCGGACAACGCCGCGGGAGGCGGTAACTGATGGCGGACATCACCCTGAGGGTCAATGGCGCCACGCGCTCGGGTTCGCCGGAGGCGCGCAAGACGCTGGCCGACTTCCTGCGGGATGACCTCGATCTCACCGGCACCCACCTCGGCTGCGAGCACGGGGTCTGCGGTGCGTGCACCGTCATCGTCGACGGCCGGGCGGTGCGCTCGTGCCTGATGCTGGCGGTTCAGGCCGCCGGCCGCGAGGTAACGACGATCGAAGGAGTGGCGCAGGACGGTGAGCTGGGCACGCTGCAGCAGGCGATGTGGGATTCGCACAGCTTCCAGTGCGGTTTCTGCACGCCTGGGTTCGTCATGCAGGCCACCGCGTTCCTCGGTGACCACCCCGACGCCGGCGAGCAGCAGATCCGCGAAGCCCTGTCCGGCAACATCTGCCGGTGCACCGGCTACCAGAGCATCATCGACGGCGTCCTGCTGGCCGCCGAGCGCAATCGTGAGCGCTGAGTAAGGGAGCGACCATGACAGCAATCGCGGCTGAGCGGTACACGGGCGCCAGCATCAAGCGTTCGGAGGACCCGCGCATCCTCACTGGTGCGGGCCGGTACGTCGATGACATCAAGCTGCCCGGGATGCTGCATGCCGCGTTCGTCCGCTCGCCGATGGCCCACGCTCAGGTGCTGTCGGTGGATGCCTCGGCGGCGCAGGCGCTACCCGGAGTAGTCGCGGTGCTCACCGGAGCGGACCTGGAAACGATGACGGTTCCGGGCCCGGACGCGCTGATGGCCCTCATGGGCTGGGCCGGACCCATGCCAGAGTTCACCCTGCTGGCGACGGACAAGGTGCGCCTAGTCGGCGATCCCGTGGCGATCGTCATCGCCGAGAGCCGTTATCTCGCCGAAGATGGCTGCGAGCTGGTCGAGGTCGAGTACGAGGACTTGCCTCCGGTCATGAATGCCGCCTTCGCGCTCGATCCAGGCAGCCCGCCGCTGTTCGCTAACCTGGGTGACAACATCGCCAGTCCGCGCTCACGCAACGAGTTCGGCGATGTCTCCGCCACCTTCGCCGGCGCCGACCGGGTTACCGACTTCCACATCGACGTGCACCGCCATCAGAACGTGCCGATGGAGGGACGCGGCTGCGTCGCCAGTTACGACGCCGGCCAAGGTGTCATGACGATGTACGCGGCCACGCAGAGCGTTCACGTCACCAAGATCGCCGTCGCCATGCGCCTCGGCCTGGAGCAGGACAAGGTGCGCGTGCTGGCCGGGGACATCGGCGGCTCGTTCGGCCTGAAGATCGGCGCATCACGCGAAGAGCTCGCCGTGGCCGCTGGCTCGCGCCTGCTCGGGCGGCCGGTCAAATGGGTCGAGGACCGCGGCGAGAACCTCACCGTGTCAGGGCAGGCGCGCGAGGAAAGCTTCGATGTCCGGGCCGCGGTCAGCCACGACGGCGACCTGCTCGGGCTGGACGTGTCGATGGTGGTCGACACGGGTGCCTACCCCGGCATGGGCGCGATGGTTCCAGCCATCGTCCAGGCGATGTTCCCGGGTCCCTACAAGCTCGCGGCCCTGGGTTTCGAGTCGACCGCGGTCACGACGAACAAGGCGACCTACGTCGCCTACCGGGGGCCGTGGGCGTCCGAGACGTTCGTGCGCGAACGCATCCTGGACCTCATCGCGAAGGATCTCGGGCTGGATCCGGTCGAGATCCGGCTGCGTAACGTCGCCCTGCGCACCCAACCGCCCGTCATGATGATCACCGGGCGCCCGCTGGCGGGAGTCACAGCGAAGGAGTCGCTGGAGCGGGTTACCGAGCTCGTGGACTTTCCCGCCTTCCGGCGCCGCCAGGCGCGGGCGCGAGCACACGGCCACTACCTCGGCATCGGCGTGGCCTCGTTCATCGAGGCCGCTCCGGGCCCGCGCGCGCCGGAGGGGGCCAGCGGGCCCATGGGCCTGGAGTCCATGCGGCTGCGGCTGGAGGAAGACGGCATCGTCGCGCTGTTCACCGGGCAGATGCCCCACGGCCAGAGCCACCAGACCACCCTGGCCCAGATCGCCGCCGACGAGTTCGGCGTGCCGTTCGAGCAGGTCCGCGTCGTCATCGGCGACAGCGACATCGTCCCGTTCGGGCTGACCGGCGGCAGCCGGTCGGCCACTATGACCGGGGGCGTCGCGCTGCATGGCGCGCGGCAGCTCAAGGCCAAGGTGCTCGATTTCGCCGCGGATCTCATGGAGGTCAGCGCCCAGGACCTCCTGATCACCGACGGCAACGTCTGGGTGCGCGGCGACCCGGCCAGCGCGATCGCCGTCAGCGACGTCGCCCGGCGTGCCGCCTCAGGGCAGTTCGGGGCCGACGTGAACGCCGACCTCGAGGTCGAGGCCACCTTCGACGGCGGCGAAGGCGGCTGGTCCGGCGGCACTCACTGCGCGATCGTGGACGTCGATGTCGAGACGGGCCTCGTCAAGGTGGAGCGGTACGTCGCCGTCGAGGACTGCGGCGCGCTGATCAATCCCGCCGTCGTCGAGGGCCAGATCCGGGGCGGCGTCGCGCAGGGCATCGGCGCGGTGCTGCTCGAGCGATCGGCCTACGCCGAGGACGGCAGCTTCCAGTCGGCTACGTTCATGGACTACCTGATGCCGACCGCCTGCGACATTCCCCGCATCGAGATCGAGCACCTCGAGACCGTGCCGCTCGACGCTCACGTCAACTTCCGCGGCGTCGGCGAAGGCGGCATGATCGTGGCGCCCCCCACGGTAGTGAACGCCATCGAGGACGCACTGGCACCCTTCGGGGTGCGGATCTACGAGCAGCACCTGCCTCCGGCCCGCATCCTGGAGCTCATCAGCGCTGGCGCCTCGCTCAGGCCGGAACTGTAACACTGCAATCATCTCGGACCTGCCGTGGCCGGCGGGCGGTGGACCGTGATCTCGGGCGGCGTGGCGTCGTAGGGTTCGATCTCGACCATGGTGAGCTGCCCGGTGTTGCCCTGCGAGAGCGCGGAGCTGGGCCGGTCGGCGGTGAGCACGTTGGGGTTGCCGTGGCGGCAGAAGGACGGGTCGGCCGGATCGGGGTCGTACCAGGCGCCGGTGGACAGCTGCACCACGCCGGGCCGGACGTCCTCGGTGAGCGTGACCCCGGCCAGGCAGCTGCCGCGGTCGTTGAACAGGCGGACGACGGAGCGGTCGGTGATGCCCCGGGCCGCAGCGTCGGCCGGGTTCATCGCGGCCGGCTCACGGCCGCTGATCTTGCCTTCCTGGCTGTAGGCGCCCACGTCGAGCTGGCTGTGCAGACGCCGGCGGGGCTGGTTGGCCACCAGCTGAAGAGGATAACGAACGGGGTGGCCGCCGAGCCATGCCGACGGCTCGAGCCAGACCGGGTGCCCGGGGCAGTCGGCGTAGCCGAAGCCGTCGATGACGGATGAGAAGATCTCGATCTTCCCGCTGGGGGTGCGCAGCCGCGACCCTGCCGGGTCGCGGCGGAAGGCGGACAGCAGCACCTGGCGGGGCTCCGGCACCGGGATCTCGAGCGATTCGCCGTCCCAGAACGCCGCGAAGGACGGCATCTCGTAGCCCGCCGCCTTCATGCGTCCGTGCCATTCCTCGTACAGGTGGCACAGCCACTCGCCCGCGGTCCGGCCCTCGGTGAAGGCCTTGGCGGCCTCCAGCCGGTCCGCCAGGGCGGCGAAGGCGGCGTAGTCGTCGCGCGCCTGCGCGTACGGCTCGGTCAGCTGCGGCATCGCGAACAGGGTGGAGTCGCCGCTGCCGGCGCCGAAGTCGTCGCGCTCGACCGACATCGTCGAGGGCAGCACGATGTCCGCGTGCCGGGCGGTGGCGGTCCAGAACGGGTCGTGTACCACCACGGTCTGCGGCCGGGCGAACGCCTCGCGCAGCCGGGCCAGGTGCTGGTGGTGGTGGAACGGGTTCCCGCCGCACCAGTAGACGAGCTTGACGTCTGGGTAGCGGCGGCGCTGGCCGTCGTAATCGTATTCCGTGCCGGGCCGCAGCAACATGTCCGCGATCCTGGCCACCGGGATGTAGGAGTCGATCCCGTTGGGGCCCTGGGGCAGGCGGGGCGCGGACAGGCGGCGGGCGAGGCCGACGTCGCTGGTCGACCCGTAGCCGTGCCCGAACCCGCCGCCCGGCAAGCCGATCTGGCCGAGCATCGCCGCCAGCACCAGGCCCAGCCAGACCGGCTGCTCCCCGTGCTCGGCGCGCTGCAGCGACCAGCTGACCGTGATCATCGTGCGCCCGGCCGTCAGCTGGCGGGCCAGCAGGCGGATCCGCTCGGCCGGGACACCGGTCAGGGCGGCCGCCCACGCCGGCGTCTTCGGCGTCCCGTCGGACTCGCCGCGCACGTAGGCGATGAACCGCGGGTAGCCCACCGTGTACCGGTCCAGGAAGCTCCGGTCGGCGAGCCCGTCAGCGTCCAGGACATGGCACAGCGCGAGCATCAGCGCGGCGTCGGTTCCGGGCACCGGCGCGATCCACTCGGCCCCCAGCCGGCGGTCGGTGTCGGTCCGCAGCGGGCTGACCGAGACCAGCCGGCAGCCGCGCGCCACCGCGGCGATGAGGGCCGGGCCCATCACGTGCCGGCCGATGCCGCCCGAGGCCACCGCGGAGTTCTTCGGGGACAGCCCGCCGAACGCGACGATCAGGTCGGTGTGCTCGGCGATGACCGGCCACGCCGTGGCCCCCGCCATGACCACGCCCGTGTCGCCGACCACGTGCGGCAGCAGCACCGCGGAGGTGCCGTAGCTGTAGTTGTTCACCGAGCGGACGTAGCCGCCGAGGCAGTTCAGGAACCGGTGCAGCTGGCTCTGGGCGTGATGGAACCGGCCCGCGCTGGCCCAGCCGTAGGACCCGCCGTACACCCCGTCCGGGCCGTAGCGGTCGTACACCCGGCGTAGTTCGTCCGCCAGCAGGTCGAGGGCCGTCTCCCAGGGCACGGGCACGAACGCGTCGTCGCCCCGGACGGCCGGGCCCGGGCCGTGCTCCAGCCAGCCCTGGCGGATGTAGGGCTGGTCGATCCGCGTCGGGTGACGGTGCGCCCCGGCCAGGTTCTCCAGGATCCGGCTGGGATCGGGGTCCTCCCGCCAGGGGCGCACCGACGTCAGCTGGCGCCCGTCGCTCTCGATCTCCGCCGCGCCCCAGTGCGAGAGGTGGACGTGCTTGCGCTGCGATGCGGCCATGATCACCATTCAAACCGAACGGCCCGCCATCCGCACCCCTGCCGGGAAGCTCATCGTCGGGGCTGGGCCTACAGATCGACCGGGCTGAGGGTGTCGAGCAGGCCGTGCTGCATGGCGAACAGCGTGGCGGTCGAGCGGGTCGAGGCCCCGGTCTTGGCGTAGATGCGCTCGATATGGGTCTCGGCGGTCTTGGCCGTGATGCCGAGCGCGCGAGCGGCCTGCCGGGTGGATGCGCCCCGGGCGATGAGGGTAAGCACCTCGATCTCGCGCGGGGTCAGGCCCGCGGGTCCCGCGCGGCGCCTGGGCCGGTGCTGCCCTGTGGCGGCGAGTACGGCATCGACGGCATCGGCGGCCAGGCGCCCCGCGCGGACTTCCGCGCGCAGTTCGGCGGCCGCCTGCTTGGGCGAGAGGGCGGGCCGATGCGGCCGGGGCTCGCTCATGGCCCGGCAGGCGTCGGCGGCGGCCAGGATCCGGCCCGTGGCCGGGATCGCCGCCCCCGCCAGGCCGCGGTGGTAGCCGGACCCGTCCAGGCGCTCGCAGGCCAGCGAGGCGATCGCGCCGATCCGGGCCAGCGCCGGGGGACGGGACAGGGCCCGTTCGGTCCAGTAGGAATGCAGGCGCATCCGTTCGGTCTCGGTGCCGGTCAGGGCCCCGGGCTTGCCCAGGATCGGCACCGGCACCCCGTGCATGCCGACATCGTGGACCAGGGCGGCGCGGCGCACGGTGGCGATCTCCCGCTCCGGCAGCCCGCACAGCCCGGCGGCCGCCGCGGCCAGGCCCGCCACCCCGCGGGAGTGCCCGGCCCGGTACGGGGACCGCAGGTCGGTGAAGTCGGCCACCGCCTCCAAGGCCGAGTCCAGCTCCCGCTCGGTCAGTTGCCGGCGCAGCCCCGGCTCGGCCTCGATCAGCGCCGTGCATTCGGCCTCGGCGTCCATGTCGGCCAGCACCTCACCGGCCGACGCGCAGAACAGGTCCACCACCTCCGGGTCGAAATGCTTGCCCCGGCGGGCCCGGGCTACCTCGACCGCGGCGTCCACGCCGCCGGCCCGGTGGAACACCTCGATCGTGTCGGCGAGATGGAACAGCCGCATCGCAGGCGCGATCTGCTCGCCCCCGACGCCATCGGGGACCCCCTTGGCGTCCCACCGCGTGAAGACCTGCCGCAGCGGGTCGCGCACCTCCCCGGAGAGCCCGAGCCGCGCGGCCATCTGAGTCGTGGCCAGGCAGTGTGACATCAGTCCCTGCTCCACCGCTCGTCCGCCGGTCAGCACCAGGCTGGCGGCTAGCTGCACCCGGTGCAGGAAGGGTCCTCCCGCCCCGGCATGGCTCAGCACGAACCCCATCATGGGCAGCCCGGCGAAATCCACCTGGTAGCTGTCGGCCCGGAACGCGATGTCGTCACCGAACCAGGTCGCCACCTCCGCGGAATCGGCCACGCAGCCCACCCAGGCCAGCATCATCACGTAGTACAGCGACTCCCGCGTCTCGGCCCCCAGGCCCAGGCGTTCTCCCAGCCGCCCGGCGATCAGCCAGGACCGCAGCACGTGCTCCATCGGCTGGCCCAGCCCCAGGTCCGTGGCTAGCGAGAAGGCAGCGAGCAGCTCGGCCAGTCGCAGCCCCGAGTCCCGATCGCCCGCCTCCACATGATCATGCTAAGAGCAGCGGCTTCGGGCCGGCACGGCCGCCGCTCAGGTGCCAGGACGTCACGTCACGCGGTCCGCGGCGTTACCCGCCCGCCCAGGTAGAGGTAGGGCGTGCCGTCACCGAGCTGGCCGAAGCTGAGCGGCGCCCAGGGCTCGTCGTCGTCTGAGCGCAGCACGAACCGGGTGCCCGAGGAATCCGCCGGGTGCAGGAGCAGGTCCTCCGGCTCGGAGCCGATCAGCGCCGCCAGGTTCCCGGTCATGGTCACCGTCATCCGCAGCTGCCCCTCGCGGACCGACACGTCGAACTGCCGCGAGAGGCGCTCGTAGTGGCCGGCGTGCCGCTGGAGATCCGGGCCCTGGGCCGCCCGCGGCCCGGACGCCGCGGGGCGCGGCGGTCCCGGCATCGTCGCGCCGGTCAGGCTCCCGAACACCTCGCTGAACACCTCGCGGTACAGGGTCTCCGACTCCGCGGCATTGGTCAGCAGGCAGGCGGCCACCCCCGCCTGCGGGTCGATCCGCAGGTAGGCGGACTGGCCGATGGTGTCCCCGTCGTGCCCGATGATCGTCCGGTCACCCCAGCGGCTGATCCGCCAGCCCAGGCCGACGGCCGAGCCGGGCGTGGAGAAGTCGGGAATCAAGGCGGCCGCCGACTGCATGGCCGCCACCGATGCCTCGCTGACGACCCGCTTGCCCTCGGCCGTGACGCCGCCGTCGAGATGCAGGCGGGCGAAGCAGAGCAGGTCGCCTGCGGCCGCCGTGATCAGCCCGGCCGGGCCGACACCACGGGGCAGGTTCCAGACGTCGACCGGGGTGCCGCCGCGACGGTGCCCCACGGCGGCCCGGTGCAAGATGGCGTCCTCGGGCAGGGTGACGGTCCGGGTGATGCCGAGCGGGCCGATCAGCCGCTCCCGCAGCGACTCGTCCCAGGACTGGCCGTCGAGGACCTCGATGATCCGGCCGAGCACCACGAAGCCGCTGTTGCTGTAGGAATAGGCCGCGCCCGGCGCGAACACCGACGGGACCGCGGCCAGCAGGCCGACGTAGCGCTCCACGCACTCGTCCCCCCGGCCGGTGTCGGTGAAGACGTCGCCGTCGAGTCCGCTGGTGTGCGTGAGCAGGTGCCGCACCGTGACCTGGCCGCCGAGATCGCCGTCCCCGAGCCTGGTGTCCGGCAGTACTTCGGCGACGGCCGTGTCCAGCGACAGCTGGCCCTCGTCGACGAGCTGCATGATCATCGTGGCGGTCCATATCTTGGTGATGGACCCGACCTGGAACAGCGAGTCGGCCGTGACCGGGACCCCGGTCTCGCGGTTCAGCTCGCCGGACGCGGCCAGGATCTGCTGACCGTCGGCCCAGATGCCCAGGACAGCTCCCGGGACACCCGCCCGGGCGGCGAGTTCTTTGAGGCGGCCTGTCCAGTTCGCGACATTGATCATGTTATGGACGCTAACTCAGGCAACCCCCGCCTGGCCCTTACCGCCCGGTCTGGAGCAACTAACCGAAACTAAAATTTACTAATCCAGTTCAGGTCAGCTTTTGCGGATCTTCCTGCGCGGTCAGTCATAATGTCCTGCAAGCGCCTTTGTGGCACCGGTCATGGTAAGCCCGGCCGACTCAGGTGTAGGTTCGCTGGCGGAGCCAGATGGGAAAGCTGCGGAGGAACACATGAGCATCCTGGGCACCAGGGTGATAAGGACCGAGGATCCGCGCCTGCTGACGGCAGGCGGGGTCTACGTCGACGACCTGCGGACACCGGAGCTTGACGGGGCGGCGCGGGTGACGTTCGTGCGCAGCCCGGTCGCGCATGCCCGTATCACCGGCATCGACGTCAGCGCGGCCATCAGCGAGCCGGGCGTCGTCGCGGTGCTGACCGTCCAGGACATGACCGACCTGGCCCCGCCCCCGCCGGACGACGGCTCAGGGAACGGCGGCGGCGAAGGCCCGATGCCGCTCGGCGGCCCGTGGTCCGAGCCGCTGCTGGCGGTGGACACGGTGCGGTTCGTCGGCGAGGCGGTCGCGGTGGTCATCACCGACGGCCGCTACCAGGGCGAGGACGCCGCCGACCTGGTCACGGTGGACTACGAGCCGCTGCCCGCGGTGGTGGGGCCCGAGGCCGCGCTCACGAGCGCGTCGCTGCTGTTCCCCGCGGCCGGGAGCAACATCCCGCTCACCAAGCCGGGCTCCTCCGACGACGCCCCGTTCGATGCCTGCGAGGTCGTCGTCGAGCAGGCCGTCGTCAACCAGCGGCTCGCCTGCATGCCGATGGAAGGGCGCGCGACCGCGGCGAGTTTCGAGAACGGCAAGCTGACCGTCTGGCACAGCTCGCAGAACGCGCAGCTGTGCCGTCTCATCCTGTGCGGCGTCCTGGGCATGGCCCCGGACCAGATCCGCGTCGTCGTGCCCGACGTGGGCGGCGGCTTCGGCGCCAAGGTCGGCATCGACCGGGACGCGATCATCGTCGCCTGGGCGGCCAGGAAAACCGGCCGCGCGCTGCGCTGGGTCGAGACCCGCAGCGAGAACCTGGTCGGCATGACCCAGGGCCGCGCCCAGCTGCACCACATCAAGATCGGCGGCAACCGCGACGGCAAGATCCTGGCCTACCGGATCGACGTCATCCAGGACAGCGGTGCCTACTCACGGATGGGCGGATTCCTGCCCATGCTCACCTGCCTGATGGCACCGGGCGTGTACGACATTCCCGAGGTCCAGGCCGGCTACCAGGTGGTGGTCACCAACGCCACGCCGATCAGCGCCTACCGCGGCGCCGGGCGGCCCGAGGCCGCGGCGACCATCGAGCGCGCGGTCGACCTGTTCGCCGCCGAGATCGGCCTGGACCCGGCCGAGGTCAGGCGGCGCAACTTCGTGGCCCCGGACAAGTTCCCGTTCCAGACCAAGACCGGCGCCCTGTACGACAGCGGGCAGTACGAGGCGGCCCTGGACAAGGTCCTGGCCGGATCCGGCTACGCCGAACTGCGCCAGGAGCAGGAACGCCGGCGCGCCAACGGCGACGTCAGGCAGCTCGGCATCGGCATCTCCACCTACGTGGAGATCACCGCGGCCGACGGCGCCGCCGGGGAGACCGCGAAGCTGGAGGTCTCCGACGACGGCACCGCGACCGTCTACACCGGCAGCTCGCCGCACGGCCAGGGGCATCACACCGCGTGGGCGATGCTCGTCCAGGAGGAACTGGGCATCCCGATGGACAAGGTCACCGTCATCCACGGCGACACGGACCTGGTCCCGGTCGGGGTCGGTACCTACGCGTCCCGCTCGCTCCAGCTCGGTGGCTCGGCGGTGTACAAGGCGGCGGCCGAGGTCAAGGACGAGGCCCGCCGCCAGGCCGCCGACATGCTCGAGGCGGCCGAGGCCGACGTGATCCTGGACACCGCGCACGGCCAGTGGCAGGTGCGCGGCGACCCGGACGCCTCGCTCAGCTGGGCGCAGGTCGCGAGCCACACCAGCGGCGGCAGCCTCATCGCGGACGTGAGCTTCACCGCGGACCTGCCGACGTTCCCGTTCGGCGCGCACGTGTCCGTGGTCGAGGTGGACACCGAGACCGGCAAGGTGACGCTGCTGCGGCACGTCACCGTGGACGACGCCGGGCCCGTGCTCAACCCGGTGCTGGCCGAGGGACAGCGGCACGGCGGCATCGCCCAGGGCGCGGCCCAGGCCCTGCTCGAGGAGGTGCTCTACGACGCGGACGGCAACCCGCAGACCTCCACGCTCGCCGACTACGCGGCGATCACGGCGGCCGAGCTGCCCAGCTACGAACTGCTCGCCAGCGAGACTCCGACCACGGTGAACCCGCTCGGCGTCAAGGGCATCGGCGAGGCCGGGACGATCGGCGCGACCCCGGCGATCCAGAACGCGGTCATCGACGCGGTCGCGCATCTCGGCGTCCGGCACATCGACATGCCGACCACTCCGCAACGGGTGTGGACGGCGATCAACGAGGCACAGAAGGCGAGTAACCAGTGAAGGTCGACCTGACCGTCAACGGCAAGGACATCACCGCGGACGTCGAGGACCGGATGCTGCTCGTGCACTTCCTGCGCGACGTGGCCGACCTCACCGCGACCAACGTGGGCTGCGACACCACCTCCTGCGGGGCCTGCACGGTCCTGCTCGACGGCGAGTCCGTCAAGTCCTGCACGGTGCTCGCCGCCCAGGCCAGCGGGCATGAGGTCACGACGCTGGAGGGACTGGCCCGGGACGGGGAGATGCACCCGGTGCAGCGTGCCTTCCACACCGAGCACGGCCTGCAGTGCGGCTTCTGCACCCCGGGCATGGTGATGGCCATCGTCTCGCTGCTCGAGGAGAACCCGGACCCCAGCGAGGAACAGGTGCGGCAGGGCCTGGAAGGCAACCTGTGCCGGTGTACCGGCTACCACAACATCGTCCGGGCCGCGCTGGCGGCAGCGGCTGAGAAGCAGGTGTCGGCGTGATCCCGATGGCGTTCACCTACAAGCGGGCGGGCTCGGCCGCCGAGGCCCTGGAACTGGCCGCCGAGCACGGCGAAGACGCGAAGTTCCTGGCCGGCGGCCACTCGCTGCTGCCGCTGATGAAGCTGCGCCTGGCCGCCCCCGAGGTGATCATCGACCTGGGCGGGCTGCGCGACCTGTCCTACGTCACCGACCAGGGAACCTACGTGGCCGTCGGCGCGCTGACCAGGCACCACGACGTCGAGCACTCCGACATCCTCGCCCGCGACGTCCCGCTGCTCGCCCACGCGGCCGGGCAGGTCGGCGACCCGCAGATCAGGCACCGGGGCACGATCGGCGGCTCGATCGCGCACGCCGACCCGGCCTCGGACCTGCCCGCCGTCCTGCTCGCGCTGGACGCCACCTTGATCGCGCAGGGCTCCGGCGGCACCCGGGAGATCCCGATCGGGGAGTTCTTCCAGGGCCTGTTCGAGACCTCGCTCGAGCCGGACGAGCTCCTCACCGAGATCCGGGTGCCCAAGAGCGCGTCGGCCGGAGCCTGGTCGTTCCAGAAGTTCACCCAGCGGGCGATCGACTGGGCCATCGTCGGCTGCGCCGTCCAGGGCGGCAACGTGGCCCTGGTCAACATGGGCGGGACGCCGCTGCGGGCCGCTGGCGTGGAGGCCGCCCTGGCGGACGGCGCCGCGCCGTCCGACGCGGCCGCCCATGCCGCCGAGGGCACCAGCGCCGCCGACGACATCCGCGCCACCCGGGCCTACCGCGAGCACCTGGCCCGGGTGCTGGTCTCCCGCGCTCTCACCGAGGCACGTTCGCGCGCGTGATCGAAGCGGTCGTCTTCGACCTGGACGGCGTCCTGATCGACTCCGAGCCGGTCTGGGAGCAGGTCCGCCGGGGCCTGGTGGCCGAACGCGGCGGCCACTGGGCGTCCGACGCCCAGCAGAGGCTCATGGGCATGAGCACGCCCGAATGGGCCAGGTACCTCAGCGAGGATCTCGGCGTCGGCCTGCCGCCCGACGAGGTGGCGGCGCTCGTCACCGACCGGATGGCCGGCCGCTACCGGGAGCGCCTGCCGCTGCTGCCGGGCGCCATCGAGGCGGTCCGGCGGCTGGCCGCCCGCTGGCCGCTGGGGCTGGCCAGCTCGGCCCCGGCCGCGCTGATCGAGACCGTCCTGCAGTCCGCCGGGCTGCGCCCGGATTTCCGGGTCGCGATGTCCACCGAGCAGGTGCCGCGCGGCAAGCCCGCCCCGGACATCTACCTGGCCGTGGCCGGAAAGCTCGGCGCGGCCCCGGCCAGCTGCGCGGCCGTGGAGGATTCCTCCAACGGCCTGCGCTCAGCTGCCGCCGCGGGCCTGCACGTCATCGCCGTCCCGCGCCCCGAGTACCCGCCCGACCCCGACGCCCTCGCCCAGGCCAGCCTGGTGCTGCCGAGCCTGGACGAACTGACCCCGGACGCCCTCCTTCAGAGCTTGTGAAGGAACTCAGGAACCCGCCCGGCGGTGAAGTCGTAGTACCGCGCCCACGTGGGCTCGATCGAGATGCGGGCCATCTGCTTGTACACCGAGCGCACGTGCGCCTCGAACTGGGCGTGCTGCTCGGCGGAGAAGCCCTTGGCCGTCGCCGCCAGGTACTCCTCGGGCACGCCGTCCACGATGTCGACCGCCGCCACGCCCCGCACGCACAGCGCCTGGCTCGCCGCCGCGATGTCGTTGTCGATGGTCAGCGCGACCTGAGGCCGGTCCTTCAGGGCGCGGACCTTGGGCGCGATGGTGGCCGTGCAGACGATGATCCGGCCGTCGCGCCACAGGAAACCGATCGGGATCACCCGGGGAAAGCCGTCCCGCCCGTTGTAGCCCAGCCGGGCCAGCGGCTGGCGCTCGAGCAGTTCCACCGCGCCGGGCTCGCCGAGGTCGGCGAGATCCGCGTTGCCTCCTACCAGGCTGGCCAGCTTGCCCAGCACGTCCTCCCAGCCGGGACCGACGTTCCGCGCCACGCCCGGCAGGGCGGCCGCGAGATCGTCGAGCCGTTCGTGAACCAGGGTGAGCACGGTGCCGCCGTCCGGCGCCTCGCGCAACGTAACCGTCAGCAGCGAGTCGAAGGCCGCCCCGTCTCGCCGCTGCGCTCCGACGAAACTCCAGCGGAACACGATGCGCTCGTCCGGGGTGAGCTCGACGAGCTCGCAGTCGAACCCGCCGGCCGCGGTGCCCGAGGGATCGGCGTGCCAGATCCGGAAGTGACCGCCGACCCGTTCGTCCACCTCGGCCCGGGTGACCGTGTACGGCCCCGGGGTCATCCACCGGGCCAGCAGGGCAGGGTCGAGCCAGGCCCGGTAGACCTGCGCGGGGGAGGCCGGGATCGTCCGTTCGAGGCGGACGGCGGGCTGTCCGGTCATGGTCAACACTGCTCCTTGTCGTCGAGGGTGCGGAAGAGGCCTTCGAGGGCGTCGAGGCGCTCGCGCCAGTGACGTTCGTAGAAGGCCAGCCAGGCCTGCGCGGAGGCGAGCGGGCCCGGTTCCAGGCGGCAGACGTGCCGGCGGCCGTCGATGGTCCGGTGGATGAGGCCGGCCCGCTCCAGCACCTGCACGTGCTTGGCCGCCGCGGCCAGCGACATGGCCAGCGGCTGGGCGAGCTGGCCGACGGTCAGCGGCCCGGCGGCCAGGCGGGCCACCATGTCCCGCCGCGCCTGGCTGGCGAGGGCGTGGAACACCGCGTCCATCGCCACCGGATCGTCAACCACATGGTTGACGGTAGTCCATCGGCGATCCAATCGTCAACCGTTCGGTTGTGGTTCTGGTCGCTGATTACCTGGCCCGGTGTCGCCGGCCACGCCGGGCGAGGCGGACAATGGAGGGGTGCGCAGGGCGCTGACGAGGACAGGCCGGTGGGTCTGGTCGGTGAGGCGGCTGATGCTGCTCTGCGGGGCGGGGCTCGTCCTCGCGTTCCCCGACCTGAACCTGGAGGTCCTGGCCTGGTTCGGGCTGGTGCCGGGGCTGCTGCTCATCGCCCGGGCGCCGACCGCCCGGGAGGGCGGGATCCGGGCCCGGTGGCTCGGGGCCGGGTACCTGGTCGCGGCGCTGTACTGGATGGCGCCCGAGATCGGTCCCGCGGTACTGCTCGTCGCCGCGGTGATCGGCGTGCTGTGGGTGCCGTTCGGGGTGGCCGCGCAGAAGCTGCTCCGGCCGCCGGTGACCTGGCCGCGGGCGCTCGCCGCGCTGGTCGTGGTGCCGAGTTGCTGGCTGCTCACCGAGTGGCTGCGATCCTGGCAGGCGCTGGGCGGCCCGTGGGCCGTGTTCGGCGTCAGCCAGTGGCGGCACCCCGCCGTGCTCGCGCTGGCGGCGGTCGGCGGCGTGTGGCTGATCAGTTTCGCGCTCGTGCTGGCCAACGTGGCGATCGTGCTCGTCGTCGTCTCGCTGCCGCGCGTGCTGCCCGGCGCGGTCCCGCGGCCCGGGCTCGCGGCTCTCGGCGCGGCCGTCGCTGTCGCCAGTGCCGGCGCCGGGCCGCTGGCGTTCGCGCTCACCCCGGCCAGCCCGGCGGCCCGGCAGGCGACCATCGCGATGGTGCAGCCGGGGATCGTCAGCCACGCGGTCCAGCGGGTGGACGCCAGCGAGCGGCTGACGGCCGAGCTGAGCCGCTCCGGTACGCTCAGCGGGGTCAAGCCGGACCTGATCGTGTGGGGCGAGAGCAGCACGGCCGTGGACCTGACCCTGCCGGCCAACCGCGGCCAGCTCGCCCAGCTGGAGGCGCTGGCCCGCGAAGACGGTGCCGACCTGCTGGTCAACCAGGACACTACGGTGCCCGGCCAGGGCCAGGAGAAAGTGGGTGTCCTGGTCAGCCCGGCCGGCGTCGAAGGCCAGTACATCAAGACGCGCCTGGTGCCGTTCGGTGAGTACATCCCGTTCCGGCAGCAGCTCGGCTGGCTCACCAAGATCAGCAAGGCCGCGGCGTCCAACATGATCCCCGGCACCGGGGCGCACCTGCTGTACCCGGCCGACCGGGCCGGGCAGCCGCTGCCGATCGGCGTGCTCATCTGCTTCGAGTCGGCCTTTCCCGACATGTCCCGGGTGGATACCGACCTGGGCGCGCAGCTGATCGTCTATCAGTCGGCGACCTCGACCTTCCAGGGCACCTGGGGACCGGACCAGCACGCCTCACTGGGCGCGGTGCGCGCGGCCGAAACCGGCCGGCCGCCGTCCAGGCCGCGCTCACCGGAGTCACGGCCGCGTTCGACGCCCGAGGCCGCCTGCTGGCCTGGATGGGGCAGGATGCGCACGGCGTGACCAGCGTCCGGCTCGGCCTGCCCGCCGTCTCGGCGCGGACCCTCTACGACCGGTTCGGTGATTACGTACCGTGGTCGGCGCTGGCTGTAGTGATCCTGGCCACACTGGTCATGTTTGCGAATTCACGCGGTTTTCCTGCCCGAAGTGCTGGTGCCGGGCATGGGCATGAGGCACACTATGTATCTGGGCAGTCCGTGCCACGGTAGCGAGGCCGCAGGGGAAGGCGAACCTCGTCTACTAAGGAGGCACGGTGTCTGCGCATGGTGTTCTGTATGTTCATTCAGCGCCCCCGGCGCTGTGTCCGCATATTGAGTGGGCCGTTGCCGGGATTGTGGGGGCGCCCGTCAGCATGCCCTGGGTTGGACAGCCGGCGGCTCCGGGAGCATTGCGAGCCGAGATCACCTGGCACGCCCTGCCTGGCACGGCGGGAGCGATCGCGTCCGCCCTGGCCGGATGGAACCGGCTGCGGTTCGAGGTGACCGAGGACAGCTCACCCGGCTGCGACGGCGTGCGCCACTGCTACGCCCCTGACCTCGGCCTGTTTACCGCGGTGACCGGAGCCAACGGCGACATCATGGTCTCCGAGGACCGGCTCAGGTCGGTCATGCTGCTGGCCTCCCGGGGGACCGGGGGCAGGTCGCTGGAGGACGAGGTTGACCGGCTCCTGGGCACCGCCTGGGATAACGAGCTAGAGCCGTTCCGCCGTGCCGCCGACGGCGCCCCGGTCCGCTGGCTCAACGCGACGGGGTGAGGGGCGAGCAAAGGGCTTACCAGCTGGTCGGGACCGGCATGCCCTCGCTGTAGCCGGACGCGCTCTGCAGCCCGACCACGGCGCGCTCACCGAACTCGGCCAGGTCCCGCGCGCCCGCGTAAGTGCACGAGGAGCGCAGTCCGGCCACGATCATGTCGATCAGGTCCTCCACGCCGGGACGGACCGGGTCCAGGTACATCCGGGCCGAGGAGATCCCCTCCTCGAACAGTTCCTTGCGGGCCCGTTCGAACGCGGAATCGCTGGCCGATCGCAGCCGGACCGCGCGCGCCGACGCCATCCCGAAGCTTTCCTTGTACAGCCGTCCCTCCGGGGAGCGGAACGTGTCGCCCGGTGATTCGTAGGTGCCGGCGAACCACGACCCGACCATCACGCTGGACGCCCCCGCGGCCAGCGCCAGCGCCACGTCCCGGGGATGCCGGACCCCGCCGTCGGCCCAGACCGAGGCCCCCAGCCGCCGTGCTTCCGCGGCGCATTCGAGTACGGCGGAGAACTGCGGCCGTCCCACGCCGGTCATCATCCGGGTGGTGCACATCGCGCCGGGGCCGACGCCGACCTTGACGATGCCGGCCCCGGCCGACACCAGGTCGGCCACCCCGGCCGCGGTCACCACGTTGCCCGCCACGACCGGTACGCCCGGATCGAGCGCGCGCACCGCCTGCAGCGCGGAGATCATCTTCTCCTGGTGCCCGTGCGCGGTGTCCACCACGATCACGTCGGCGCCGGCGTCGAGCAGCAGCTTGGCCCGCGCCGCCACGTCGCCGTTGACCCCGATGGCCACGCCGACCCGCAGCCGTCCCGAGGCGTCGACGGCGGGGGAGTACAGGGTCGCGCGCAGCGCCCCGGTCCTGGTCATGATGCCCAGGCACTGGCCGGTCTCGTCCACCACGGGCGCCAGCCGGTGCCGCCCGTCGTGCAGCATGGAGAACGCCCGCTCTGGCGGCGTCCCCGCGGGCAGCGTGAACGGGTCGGCCGACATCACGTGGCTCAGCTGGGTGAACCGGTCCACGCCGAGGCAGTCGGCCTCGGTGACCACCCCGACGGGCTGCCCGGCGGAGAGCACGATCACGGCGCCGTGCGCCCGCTTGGGCAGCAGGCTGAGCGCGTCGCCCGCGGTGTCGCCCGGCGCCAGGGTCAGCGCGGTCTCCACCACGAGGTCCCGCGACTTCACCCACGCGATCACGTCCGCCACCACGTCGGCCGGGATGTCCTGCGGCAAGATCGCGACACCGCCCCGGCGCGCGACCGTCTCGGCCATCCGCCGGCCCGAGACGGCCGTCATGTTGGCGGTCACGAGCGGGATGGTGGCGCCGCTGCCGTCGGTGGTGGCCAGGTCGACGTCGAGCCGCGAGCCGACCGCCGACCGGCTCGGCACCATGAAGACATCGCTGTAGGTCAGGTCGTGCCCGGGGGCCACGTCGTTGAGAAATCGCACGTAAGGATTCTTCCCGAACGACCGGGATGCTACCGCCCACCCCACCGGTGCCCCCCGCAGGAGCCAATGGTTGTGGCACTGTAATGGCTCTATCCATGAGGTTGCCACAACCATTGAATCGGTCTGGTGGGGATGGGGCGGGGTGGCAGGTGAGGTCGCGGCTGGGCACGAACGCGGCGCACAGCTGGAAGGCGGCCTCGACGTCGGCGGCCCCCGTCAACCGGGCGCCCCGTCAGGCGGTGAGGCCGAACGCGGCGAACATGATGTCCGCGATCCGGTCGGCCATCTCGTCTTCCGGCAGCGAGACCTCGGCGCTGATCAGGTAGTTCACCCGCTCGAGCATCATCAGGCAGGCCACCGCGGTGAGCTCGGCGCGCTCCTGCTGCTTGCCCGCCGCCTGGGCGGCGGCGGTCATCCCGGTGGTCATGGCCTCGGCGATGCTGAAGAACAGCCGCAGGCCGTCGCCGAAGACCTCCTCGGGCACCAGGTCGGCCTGGCTGAGGATGCGGATCACGGTGGCGTGCGCCGCGTAGGCCCGGAAGAACTTGCGGACCCACTGACGCAGCACGGAGAGCCCGGTCGCGTCGCTGGTGACCACGGGGAAGTCGCCTGCCACGATCTCCATGTCGTGCAAGGCGTCCTTCAGCAGGGCCTTGAACAGGTCTTCCTTGTTGGAGAAGTAAAGGTAGAACGTCCCGTGCGAGATGCCGGCCCGGCGTACCACGTCGTCCACGCGGACGCCGTGGAAACCGCGGCCCTCGAACTCGACCATGCCCGCCTCGAGCAGCTTGCGGACGGTTTCCCGCCCCTGGGCGCGCAGCTCACGGTCCTGGGCGGGGGTGCCGCCGCCGAGCGATGGCCGGGCCGGTTGCTTCTTCGGCGGCCGCCCGGTCCCGCGCGGCGCAGCGTTGGCGGGGCCACGGCTTGCCTCCTGGTTCATACCAAGAGCGTAGCCGTATACACCGCTGCTACTACGCATTCGGTCAACGCCGTGCCCCTGCTACCCTTCCAGCCGTGAGCAGCCAGGCTGCCAGCGCGGCGACCGCCCCGGATACGGCTGACGGGACGGCGGGCCCGCGCGGGCGGCTCCGTGAGCTGTGGGGACACCACCGCGTCAAGGTAGGGGTGCTCACCGCGGCGGCCGCCGCCCTCTACTGCCTGGATTCCCTCATCCTGTTCCGCCGCTTCCTGGCCAGCACGTTCGACCTGGTCATCTTCGACCAGGGCATCCGCGGCTACGCGCACCTGTCGGCTCCGGTCTCGCTCGCCCGCGGGATCTCCGACGGCCAGGGCGCGCACTTCATGCTGCTGGCCGACCACTGGTCGCCGGTGCTGGCCCTGCTCGCCCCGCTGTACTGGATCCACGATGGCCCGGGCACCCTGCTGGTCGCCCAGGCAGTGCTGTTCGCCCTGGCCATCCCGCCGCTGTGGGCCTACACCCGGCGCCGCCTCAGCCCGGGGGCCGCGTACTTCACCTGCGTGGCCTACGCGCTGTCACTGCCGGTCATGGCCGCGGTCGTCTTCGACTTCCACGAGGTCGCGTTCGTCCCGGTCCTGACCGCCGTGATGGTCGAGCGCTTCGACCACGGGAAACGCTGGCACGGGGTCCTCGCCGCGGTGGCGCTGCTGCTGGTCAAGGAGGACATGGGCCTGCTCGTCGCCGGCTTCGGCGGCTACCTGCTGCTGACCCGCCGCCGGGCCGACGTCTGGACCGGCCTGGCCTTCGTGGCCGGCGGGATCGCGGCGACCTGGGTCGCCACCCGGGTGCTGATCCCCGCGTTCGGCGGTTCGGCCACCTTCTACTGGGCCTACGGGCAGTTCGGCCCCACGCTGGGCAGCGCCGTGCTCGACGTGATCACCCACCCGCTGCACGCGCTGCACGTCTTCTTCACCCCCTGGGTCAAGTCGCGGACGATGATCGGGCTGCTCGCGACGTTCGGCTTCCTGCCGCTCGCGTCGCCCATGGTGGTCGCGGTCCTGCCGCTGCTCGCCGAGCGGATGCTCGCCTCCGGCTACCCGCTGTGGTGGCAGGCCAAGTTCCAGTACGACGCGTTCCTGGTCATGATGCTGTGCTGCGCCGCGGTGGACGGCGCCGCGCGGCTCCAGAAGCACTGGCCCGCCCGCTGGCTCACCTACCCGTTCGGCCGCCCCGCCTGGCTCAGACGGGACGGCGCCCCCTGGCCCCTGGCTACCCTCTGGGCGGCGGGAATCTGCGCCGCCGCCCTGGTCTACCTGCCGTCCTCGCCGTTCGGGTCGCTGCTGCACCCGAACTTCTACGGCGTCAACGCGCGGACGCGGGCGGCCGCGGCCGCCGTCGCCCACGTCCCCGCGGGGGCCGAGGTGGAGGCGTCCGACAACATCGGCCCGCGGCTGTCGGGCCGCGACACGGTGCTGCTGCTCGACGGCACGCCCCGGTGGGCGCCGTGGGTCGTGGGGGACACCATCGGGCTCGACTTCCCGTTCTGCACGCCTAGCCAGCAGGCCCAGGAGGTGGCCTACCTGCGATCGCACGGGTACACCCAGGTGTTCGCCGCCGACGGCTACGTGGTGCTGCACCGTCCGGCCGACGCCCGCACGGCGCAGGCCCTGGCCCATCCGCTGTCCGCGGCCCGCCTGCACACGAACATCTGCTACTGACGGGCAGGCGATGGCAGAACCGGAGGTACTGAGCCGCCGCGCGGTCAACCGGGCGCTGCTGGCCCGCCAGCTGCTGCTGGACCGGGCCCAGCTGCCCGCCGCGGGCGCCGGCCGGGCCGCCCGGGTCATCGCCACCATCGAGCACCTGACCGGGCTGCAGGCCCAGGCCCCGTTCCCGCCCTACTACGGCCTGCACTCCCGGCTGGACGGCTTCCGGCCCGACGACCTGGCCACGCTGATCACCGGCCGGCGCGTGGCCAGGATCGCGCTGATGCGCGGCACCATCCACCTGGTGTCCGCCCGGGACTGCCTGCCGCTGCGGCGGCTGGTGCAGCCGGTGATCGAGCGCGGTATGCGCAACGCGTTCGGCAAGCAGCTGGCCGGGGTCGACCCGGCCGCGCTGGCCGCCGCGGGCCGGAGCCTGGTCGAGGCCAGCCCGATGACGTTCAGCCAGCTCGGCCAGGCGCTGGCGGCCCGCTGGCCGGATCACCCGCCCGCGGCCCTGGCCCAGGGGGTCCGCGCGCTCGTGCCGCTGGTACAGGTGCCGCCGCGGGCCGTCTGGGGCCAGGCCGGCCAGGCGGCGCACACCTCGGCCGAGCACTGGCTCGGCCCGGACCCGGCCCCCGAGTACGGGCTCGCCCAGCTGGTCACCCGGTACCTGGGCGCGTTCGGCCCGGCGACCGTGCGGGACGTGCAGGCCTGGTCCGGGCTGACCGGGCTCAAGCCCGTGCTCGAGCAACTGCGGCCATCCCTGGTCACCTTCCGCGACGAGCAGGGCGCCGAGCTGTTCGACCTGCCCGCCGCGCCCCGTCCCGGTGAGGAGACGCCCGCGCCGCCCCGCCTGGTGGCCGAGTTCGACAACCTCGTGCTCTCCCACGCCGAACGATCCCGGGTGATCAGCCCCGGCGCCACGGCCAGGATCTCCACCGTCAACGGCGTGATCCCGGCGACGGTGCTGATCGACGGGTTCGTCGCCGGCATGTGGCGACTGGACCGCGGCCGGGACGCGGCCACGCTCACCATCGAGCTGTTCGGCCCGGACTCAGAGCAGGAGGCTCTCGGCGCCGAGGCCGGGCGCGTGCTCGCGTTCGCGGCGCCCGGCACGGCCCACCACGTCCGGTTTGCCCCGCTCCGAAGCTGAAGATTGCCTCTTGAGGTCCTTAAGGACTGTTTAATAATCCGTGCGGGACTTTCTGTTGGCGAGACCGACCTTATATCTTCTTATACATTGTGCTGTTCCCCTCCCTGAGGCGTGCCGTCCTGGCTGGGGCCGCGACCTGCGCGGCGCTGGCCGTCATAGCCGTTCCGGCGCGGGCCGGGGTCGCCCCCGGCGGCCCGCCCCCGGCCGCCGGGTCCTACGGCTTCACCGCCACCCCGCCGCCCGGCGTCGCCGCGTCCGGCAGTTCCGTCCCGTCGTCCCTGAAGGCGCCCGGCTCGGCCGGCGCGCTGCCGCGCCAGCTGTTCGTCCCCGACCTGATCGCCGCGGCGCCGGCCGGGATCAGCGCGGCCCAGCTGGCCCGGATCGGCAAGCTGGGCGGCGTGCGGAACGTGCTGTCCGTCGACGGCGGCAAGGTGGCGGTAAACGGGCATAGCGCCGACGTGCTCGGCGTGCCGGCCGCGTTCCGGTCCTGGACGCCGCCCCAGACCGCGGCGGCCGACGGGGTCTGGACCGACCTGAGCCACGGGCAGCTCGTCAGCACCCGCGACGCGGCCCGCCAGCTGCACCTGTCGGCCGGGAACTCCTACCCGGTCTCGGCCGCGGTCCAGCTGCGGCTGCCGTTCGGCGCGCAGACGACGCTCAGCGTGCCTGGCGCGGACGCCATCGTGAGCCAGGCCCGCGCCGTCCAGCTGGGGCTGGCGAAGAACTTCGCCGTGCTCATCAACGCCCCCGGGGTGAACCTGGTCACCCTGATGGCGAAGGTCCGGCTGGTCATCGGGACCGGCGCGAAGGTGGTCAACCTGGTGCCGGCGGTCTCCGTGGGCCAGCTCCCGGTGAGCACGAACGTGCCGACCACCGGCGTGCCGTCCAGCTACCTGAACCTCTACAAGGCCTCCGCCGCGAAATACTGCCCGGGCATGTCCTGGACCGTGCTGGCCGCGATCGGCGAGATAGAGAGCGGCAACGGCACCAACGACGGCCCCTCCAGCGCGGGCGCGCTCGGCCCGATGCAGTTCGAGCCCGGCACCTGGGCCGAGTGGGGCATCGTCGGGTTCGGCCAGAGCGGCCCGCCGGACATCATGAACCCGCTCGACGCGGTGCCCTCGGCCGCGCGGATGCTGTGCGCCGACGGCGCCGGGAGCGACGCGACCCTGCGCGGGGCGATCTTCTCCTACAACCACGCGACCTGGTACGTCGACGAGGTACTGGCGCTGGCCGGCGAGTACGCCCAGAACTACCCGTAAGGGCCTAGGCGGACGGAGCCGCGGGGGCGGCGGGACGGAGCCGCCGCAGGCCCGCGAGGCACGTCACGACGCAGGCGGCCCCGCACGCGGCGGCGAAGGCGTAGCCGAGCCGCGGGCCGTGCGCGTCGATGATGAAGCCGACCAGCGACGCGCCCGCCGCCACCCCGACGGAGATGCCGCTGCTCAGCCAGGACATGGCCTCGGTGCGGCGGCCCGGCTTGGCCTGCACCTCGAGCAGGCTGAAGCCGGCGATGAGGGTCGGTGCGATGGTCAGGCCGCACAGGTAGATGCCGCAGGTCAGCGTGATCAGGTTCGGCTGGGCCCAGAACGTGGCCACGCCGAGGACGGTCAGCCCGAGGGTGAGCGCGAACCGCTTCTCCAGCGGTGCCCGCCATTGCCTGGAGCCGTACCACAGGCCGCCGGTGCCGCTGCCGAAGGCGTACGTGCCGAGGATGAAGCCGGCCAGCGGCTTGTGCCCGAAGTGCTGGGCGAACGCCACCGTGCTCAGGTCGATCGACACGAACATCGCGCCCAGCAGCACGTACACCGGGCCGAGCACGACCAGTCCGGGCGCGGCCGCGCCGCGGGCCCGGCGTGCCCCAGTGACCCGCTCCGGCGGGACCACCACCGGCTCGGTGCCGCGCTGCGCCGCGAACCATAGCGTCCCGGTCAGGCACAGCACGGCCGCCACGCCCACGCCGGAGGCGGGGGACACCTCGGTCGCGAGCAGCGTCACGGCGGCCGGGCCGACGATGAAGCACAGCTCGTCCGCGACCGACTCGAAGGAGAACGCGGCGTGCAGCCGGGGCGAGCCGGCCAGCAGGACGCTCCAGCGGGCTCGGACCATCGCGCCCAGGGACGGCATGGTCGCGCCCGCGATCGCCCCCGGCACGAAGAAGGCCCAGGTCGGCAGCCTGAGCTGCACGGCCGTGATGAGCAGCGCGGTGGTCACGACGAACACCGCGAGGAGCGGCAGCAGGACGCGCCGCTGGCCGCGTGAGTCCACCAGCCGGGCGATCCGCGGCGAGCTGAACGCGTAGCCGAGCGAGCCGACCGCGGACACCATGCCGGCCACGCCGTACCTGCCGGTGACCGACGAGATGAGCAAGACGGTGCCGAGCCCGAACATCGACATCGGCATCCGCCCGATGACCCCGGCCACGGAGAACCGCCAGGCGCCCGGGATCTCGAAGATCTCCGCGTACGGACGCAGCGGCCGGGTCAGCAGGGCGCCGGGGGAGCGGCTGACGGGCTCCTTGGCGTCATCGATACCCGTCATAGGCTCCATTGCCCCACCTTCAATAATATATCGGATACCGTCAATAGCTTTCCCGGCGCTGTGACCAGCCCTGCCGCAGAGCAGCCCAGCCGCACTGGTTTGATGGAGACATGCCGGCATACGACGCCTTCCTGCTGGTCTCGTTCGGCGGCCCGGAAGGCCCCGACGAGGTCATGCCGTTCCTGGAGAACGTGACCCGCGGCCGCGGTATCCCGCGCGAGCGGCTGGCCGGTGTGGCCGAGCACTACTACGCGGTGGGCGGGGTCAGCCCGATCAACCAGCAGTGCCGGGACCTGCTGGCCGCGATCCGCGCCGAGTTCGGCGCCGGCGGCCTGCCGCTGCCCGTCTACTGGGGCAACCGGAACTGGGAGCCGTACCTGCCCGACACGGTGCGGACCATGGCGGCGGACGGCGTGCGCCGGGCGGTCGCCTTCGCGACGTCCGCGTACAGCTCCTACTCGGGCTGCCGCCAGTACCTGGACGACATCGAGCGGGCGCGGGCCGCGGCCGGCCCGGACGCGCCCCGGATCGACAAGATCATGCCCTTCTACGACCACCCCGGCTTCATCGAGCCGTTCGCCGTGAGCACGCGGGCCGCGCTGGCCGCGCTCCCGGCCGGCCTGCGGGACGAGGCCCACCTGATATTCACTGCCCACAGCGTCCCGGTCGCGATGGCCGAGGCGAGCGGACCAGGGCCGGCCCGGGGGAAGTACGTAGCCGAGCTGACCGAGGCGGCCCGCCTTATTACCGAACGGGCTGGGCTCAACGCTCATCCACGGACACTTGCCTACCAGAGCCGGAGCGGTCCGCCGTCCCAGCCCTGGCTGGAACCGGACGTCAATGACGTGCTGGATGAGCTGGCCGAGTCCGGCGCCCGGGCGGTCGTGGTCATCCCGGTGGGGTTCGTGTCCGATCACATGGAGGTCCGGCACGACCTGGACACCGAGGCGGCGGAGCGGGCCGGATCGCTGGGCCTGGCCTTCGCCCGGGCCGCGACCCCCGGCTGCGACCCCCGGTTCGTCTCCATGATCACCGCACTGGTGCGGGAGCGCCTGGCCCGGCCAGATGCGGGGCCGGACGGCGCGGACCAGCCCGGGCTGGGCCTGCCCCGCGGACTGCTGCCGGTACGCGGCCCCGGCCGGCCGCGCGGCCGGAGCGTCGCGGGCGTGACCGGCCACCAGGACGCCGAGGCGCTGCTGCGGATCGCGGTGGCGGCCGCCAGCGAAGCGGCCGGCTGCTCGCCTCCTGGCGAGGCGACGAGCGGCCCGAGGTCGTCGAGACCAAGTCGAGCCCGACCGACGTGGTGACCGAGATGGACCGCAGGTCCGAGGCGCTCATCACCAGCCGGATCCGGGCGCACCGCCCCGCCGACGCCGTGCTGGGCGAGGAGGGCGGGCAGACGTCCGGCCGTGCCCCCGGCGACGAGGGCGGCGACGAGAGCGAGAGCACCGGGCCGGGCCGGGTGCGCTGGGTCGTCGACCCGCTGGACGGGACCGTCAACTACCTGTACGGGCTGCACGACTGGGCCGTGTCGATCGCGGCCGAGGTGGACGGCACCGTGGTCGCCGGGGTGGTCGAGGTGCCCCGGCGCGGCGAGACCTTCACCGCGGTCGCCGGCGGCGGAGCCTGGCTGGCCCGGGGCGAAGCCCGGCTGGCCCTGCGCTGCTCGGCCGGGGTGCCCCTGGGCCAGGCTCTAGTAGGCACCGGGTTCGGCTATGATGCCGGGCGGCGCCAGGTCCAGGGCGAGGTCGTCGCGGCATTGCTCCCGCATGTGCGGGACATCCGGCGCGGCGGCTCGGCCGCGGTGGACCTGTGCTCGGTCGCTGCCGGACGGCTCGACGCGTTCTACGAGAGAGGCCTGAACTACTGGGACTTCGCGGCGGGCGGCCTGATCGCCCGCGAGGCGGGCGCGGCGGTCGGCGGGCTGGCGGGCCGGACGGAGAGTACTTCCATGACGGTGGCCGCTGGACCCGGCCTCTACCAGCAGCTGCAAGCTTTTCTCAGCGGGCTGAACCCGGAGCGCGACGCGTCACGTAATCAGGAACGGGAGGCGTAACCGGACGGGAAAAGCAGTGGCCGGCGGGCCCGGATCGGGACGCGTCAGGAGTTATCGGCGTGGCGCGTGTGCGCTGGCCGCGAACGTGACAGAATTCCCCGCCGGAATCGGGCACAACTACGGCTTTGAAAGCGTTACAACCGCGCAGCGAATGCGCACTACGGATGAAGGGGGATGGAGTACTCAAGATGGCTACCGACTACGACAGCCCGCGGAAGACGGACGACGACCTGACTGAGGACAGCCTTCAGGAACTTCAGGCGCGCCGGATGGACAAGTCATCGAGCACCATCGATCTTGACCCCGACGACGTGGCCGAGTCCCTGGAGCTGCCGGGGGCCGATTTGTCGAACGAGGAACTCTCGTTCCGGGTAATACCGCGTCAGGCGGATGAGTTCACGTGTTCCCGGTGCTTCCTCGTGCACCACCGGAGCCAGCTAGCCGATGACCGCAACGGCCAGCTGGTCTGCCGGGAGTGCGCGATCTAGCCCTGGGTGGTTACGACTGGCTCGCGCTCCGGGCCGCTGTACGTCCTGCGTGCGGCAGCCCGGGTGGCGAGCAGCCTCGCCGCCTCCACGCTGATACCGGTCAGCACGGACCAGCCGAGGGCCTCGGTGAGGGCGACCTGCGGATCCTCCGGATGCGTCGGCGGCTCCTTGCCCATGGCCTTGGTCCAGGCAAAAGTGACCAGCTTGCGCGCGATGAAAGCGGCCGCCATGGCCGCTACGGCGCTCACGACCTTCGTGCCGAGGTCTGCTTTCCTCTCGGTCTTCTTATCAGCCATCCCACTGCCTCCTTGTCGCCCCGTCCCCTACCCTCGCTCGCGCCATCATGCCACTGGTTCGGGCCCGAGCCTGCACTCGGCACCTTTCGACGGCGGCGGCCAGTTCCGCCGGGTGCCTGGTACCGACCAGCCAGTACGGGCCTGCCGGGTCTCGGCGGCGCCACCACCAGGTAGACCGATTCCTTGAGGTAGGGTCGCGAGTACAGGTGGGCCGAGGGGTCCGCCCGGGGGCCGCGCAGCTGCGACGTCTGCTTCTCGTCGAGGCAGACGACTTCGCTGACGGCCGTCAGGGGGAGCGCGGCATTTCCGGCCCGCAGCGTCCCGTCGCGGATCTCCACCGTGCCCAGGCCCAGGGTGATCAGCAGCGCGGCGCAGGCGGCCACGAGCGCGCCCATGATGATGACCGGCCAGGGCTCGGCGAGGCCGGCGTAGAGCGTGGCGCCGAGGATGAGGGCACTTGGCATGGCCAGCAGCCACCAGGCGAGCGGTACACGGAGCCGTTCGCGGTAATCATCCATGCAGCCGAGGGTAGTTGGTCAGATGGAGTCATGGCGGGGGCGGGGACAACAGGCCGGCCGGGACGCGGTGGCCTGGCTGGCCGCTGCCTGGAGGTCGGGGCAGGCGAACGGGAGCGAGGCGGCGCGGACGGCCCGGGGGGCCTCCCGCCGGGCCGCCGGAGCAGGCCTGGCGGTCACGCCGGAGCAGGCCCTGGCGGTACGCCGGAGCAGGCCTGGCGGTCACGCCGGAGCAGGCGCTGGTGAGCACGCCGGAGCGGGCCGAGGTGAGCGCGCCGGGCCGCCCGGAGAACACCGCCGAGCACAACCGGGTGCCGGGCTGGCTGCAGACCGGGGCGGCGTGGTCCTGGCGGCTGCTGCTGCTCGCGGCCGCCCTCTACCTGATCGCGCGCGTGATCAGCGTCTTGGCCATCGTGGTCGTGCCGTGCACCGCCGCGCTGCTGCTCACCGCCTTGCTGCAGCCGCTGAAGGCCCGGCTGCGGCGGGCCGGGCTGCCCGACCTCGCCGCCACCTGGTGCACCCTGCTGATCGGGGCCCTGGTGCTCGGCGGCCTGGTCATGCTGGTGACCAACCGGGTCAGCGCGGACTACCCGGTCCTGGTGACGGAGACCAGGCACACCACCACCCAGGTCGAAGCGTGGCTGTCCGGCGCGCCCTTCCACATCAAGAGCAGCAACGTCCAGGCCGCCCTGAACAACATCCCCAGCTACCTCAGTAAGCACAAGGCGCTCGTCGAGGGCACCGTGGTGACCGGCGGGAAGATCGCCGCCGAGTTCTTCGGCGGCCTGGTGCTCATGATCTTCGTCATGTTCTTCCTGATCAAGGACGGCGAGCGGATCTGGTCCTGGCTGATCAGCGGGCTGCGGGCGGAGACCGCGCGGCGGATGAACCGGGCCGGGCACGCCGCCTGGCTCGCGGTGGTGTACTACATGCGCGGCACCGTGGCGGTGGCCGCCATCCACGCGCGTGGTGATCGGGCTGGCCCTGTCCATCATGGGCGCCCCGCTGGTCATCCCGCTGGCCGTGCTCGTGTTCGTGGCCGCCTTCGTGCCCGCTGATCGGGCTGCTCGTGGCCGGGGCGCTGGCCATCTTGGTCACGCTGGCCGCCAAGGGCTGGGTGGCCGCCGTGATCCTGCTCGGCGTGCTCATCGTCGAGGACCAGCTGGAGGGCCACCTGCTCCAGCCGCAGGTCGTCGGGCGGGTGATCCGGCTGCATCCGCTGGCCGTCATCCTCTCCCTCGCGGTCGGCGGCGTGCTGGCCGGCATCGTCGGCGCGGTGGTGGCGATCCCGATCGTCGCCGTGATCACCCGGGCGGTGCCTGAGCTGCGGCGGGGAGATCCGGCCTCCGGGGGCCCGTAAGATGCGACAGCGCCCGGATGTCGCGCTATCCTCACCGTGCGTGCCAGCAGTAGGGAGTTCTCCGTTGCCGCATCCCGAACCGGATGTGCTGATCAAGCGCCTCGACCCCGATGTGCCGCTGCCGTCGTACGCCCATCCCGGCGACGCGGGCGCGGACCTGACGATCGCCGAGGACGTCGAGCTCGGCCCGGGCGAGCGGGCGCTGGTGCGGACCGGGCTGGCTATCGCGCTGCCCGACGGCTACGCGGCGTTCGTCCATCCCCGCTCCGGCCTGGCCGCCAGGCACGGGGTGACGCTGGTGAACGCGCCGGGAACGGTCGACGCGGGCTACCGCGGCGAGATCAAGGTGACCCTGCTGAACACGGACCGGGACCGCCCGGTCAGCTTCAGCCGCGGGGACAGGATCGCCCAGCTGGTCATCCAGCGCGTGGAACGGGCGGTGTTCCGCGAGGTGGCCGTGCTGCCCGGCTCGGACCGGGGCGACGGCGGCTTCGGCTCCACCGGCGGGCCATGCCGATGCGCTCCGGGGGGCCGTCTCCCCGGGCCAGACTGAGAATTAAGAAGGAGTGTGCGGAGTGTTTCGTCGGCGTCGTTCAGCAGACGCGGGCCAGGACTGGCAGGAGGAAACTGACCAGGACATGGCCGGCGACGAAATCGGCTATGACGAGCCGGAGCGCGGCCTGCGGGCACCCCGCGGGCCGAGGGCGGCCCGTGGGACGCGGAGGAGCCCTTCACCGACGCTTGACCGGGTGGACCTGGGCAGCCTCCAGGTGCCGATCGGGCCCGAGCACGAGATCCAGCTCGTCATGGCCGAGCAGCACGGTGCCTGGGTGACGGCCAGGCACGCCGAGAGCGAGGTCCAGATCCAGGCGTTCGCCGCCGCGCGCCGGGGGCGCTGTGGGACGACGTCCGGGCCGAGATCGCCGCCGAGGTACAGGCGGCGGGCGGGCGGAGCCAGGAGTCGGAGGGGTCGTTCGGCACCGAGCTGGTCGCGCAGGTGCCGGCCGAGCCCGGCCAGCCCGCCTCGGGCTTCCGGCTGGTCAGGTTCGTCGGCGTGGACGGTCCCCGCTGGTTCGTGCGCGGGCTGTTCACCGGCCCGGCCGCGGAGCGCGGCGAGCCGGCCGGGCTGCTCGAGGAGGTATTCAGGGACGTCGTGGTGGTCCGCGGCGAGCACCCGGTGCCGCCCCGGGAGATCCTCGAGCTGCGGCTGCCGCCCGAGGCGCGCCAGGCCCTGGAGGAGCAGGCCGCCGCGGCTGAGGAAGAAAACCGCTTCGGCGGCGACCTGAACCCCTTCGAGCGCGGCCCGGAGTTCACCGAGACCCGCTAACCCGCGCCAGCCCCGGTCCGGTCCCGCGCCAGCCCCGCCCCGGTCCCGCGCCAGCCCCGGTCCGGTCCCGCGCCAGCCCCGCCGGCGGTGCCACCACGATGTGACGCTGCGGTGGCCAGCACAACCGCAATGTGACATTGGTGTGGTTCTTTTCCCGTGCGTTCGGGATGGCCGCGGTACCTCGAGTCCCATCGGCATCATGCGCCTCGGGTGTCCCCGGGCAGACGTGGCCTGAACCGGGTCGTTCCGCCACGCTCCAGGCCTGCGCGATGCACCCGCGCGCCAGGCGCGGCTTTCGGCGTCGAAGATCTCGCCGACGCTCCCAGGGCCCCGTCCTTCCGCCAGTGATCCTGAAAACTGGCGCAGGGTTTCCTCTCAGGCGCCGGCCTTGTCCTCCCGGATGCATCTCTGAGCATGGCGTCCACGTACGATCCGATCAGCCAGGGCCAGACCGTGCCCGGGTGGTAGGCCGCATCCCGCGTGGCCAGGTCGCCGTGGAAGCTTGGCTGCTTGTAATCCGGGTCGTGGGGCCAGAGGGAGCGCAGGCCGAACGGTGTCAGCAATTCGGCGCTTCACCGCCGCCATCACCGGCTCCGAGTGTTCCCGGTCCAGGACGGGGTTGGGGCAGCGAAATGGCGACACACCTGGATTTGGGTCCCGGCAGGCGCGGTTCGTCCCCGTGCTCGCCATCCACCACGTCAAAAGAGATGCTCTGTACTTCCTCGCACCAGAACCTGTGCGTTGGAAGGATTGTTTGGCTCTCGCCGCGCCAGCTCCCGGTAGTCGCCTCCGTTTCTGTCGTTTTCCTCCTCCAGCCAGGCTGCCAATCAGCGTCAGTGCGTCTCCTTCGTACCAGAGCGCGTTCGATCTCCACCGCCTTCCCTCGGCGCGGAGAGTTGGACCGCACTCGCTCGCCGGTCCTCCTGAATTCCCATCCAGGTGAGTTGGTAGCCCTGCTGGCCCTGGAATGAGCAGCGCGTCCCGCCTGGTCCATGTGGATATTGAACCGCGTGCCGCTGCACGTGGTGATCCATGATATCCAGCAAGCACGGGAAGCAGCTCCCGCAGCGTGGTGCGGTCGATGCGTCCGCGCCCACATAGCGCGAGAGCGCGTGGAAATACCAGAGGGTCGCATCCGCCGTGTGGTACAGCCCGCTTCGCTGGCTCTTCCGGGAAACATGTTCCGGGATCAGCCCGTCCGGCACGTACCGGGGAAAAGGTCCCCAGGATCCAGCCCGCCTCTCTCTGGCGGCCTGTATTGAGCGCCGAAGCTCTTCCAGCGAGATCATCGTGTCGCGCCCCCAGTCGGTAAACCAGTGATATCCCGGCGATGACGGTGCGCACGTCGTCTCCCTGCGCACGGGCCAGGGCCGCTCTCCCCGGCCCGCCCCGCGGGCTCCATCAAAAACTGGTCCGCGGCCAGCACCAGGTCGGAGGCAAATCCCGTTAATCGCCTGCTGTCGGTGCCCGTCTCCAGCAGGCGCACCCGGCCGGCGTCAGTTCATACCTGTTTGAGCCTGTGTCGGGGATCAAGCGCGCTCCCGTGATATCCCCCGTGCTTCGGTCGAGGCGGTGAGTCGACGCCGTCTCCCCCCTTGCCGCAGCTCGAGCGAAAAAACGCCGGGGCTCCAGAGATCGCCGTCAGGCGGCTGAGCCTCGCTCCTCCTCCTGCCCCGTATAGCTGCAGGCCGTGCCCAGCGTCTGTTCGTCGTTATCTGGAACCGCGTCCTCCCGCGCAGCAAAGCCCGAGGTGCTGAGCGGCGGCAAATGCGGACGGAAATTTCATACTCACCTCCTTTCACTGAAATCCCATAGGGGGCTTCCGATCCCTCTCATCCAGCGGCCCGCTTCCAGCTGTCGGAAGCGGGAGCAAAGGGCCGCAGTTCCAAAGACCGCCTTCGGAGTATCCTGAGGCGGAGCCGGTAACACAGAACCACCGTGTTTTGCTGATGCGGCATCACCAGGCGCTTCTCGATCACCGCCTCCCCCGCCTCGAACTTCCAGACCGGCAGCCCCGTCGCGCCACACCTCGCCCTCCGCCGCCGCTTCATTCTCCAGGCCCGGCTGCGCGGCGAGCAGCCGCCCTTCCCCCGTTCACTCGCAGCGTCGCGCAGATTCGTCAGCACGACCACGCGCCCGTGCGGAATGGGCAGCGCCGCCACCAGCAGGCCGTGGTATCGCCGCGCGAGCGCGCCGGTCATCGCCGCCGAGGAAATCCGCCCAGTCCGTTGGTCATGCATCCACTCCCGTCGCAGGAGCTCAATCGAAGTCCTCGCTGGCTGCCAGCCAAAGTGTTCGCGCTCCGCGTCGTTGGTCATGGAAAGGATAACGCAAAGCGACGCCATGCCGCGTGCGCGCCGGCGTCTTCTTCGGCTCGCCTCAGGGCGCGGGCCGGGCGCGGAACAACCCCTTCCGCTACCGACATGGCTCACGTGAATGTCGTGCGCCTCGCGCGGAATCTCCGGCGTCAGTTGGGCGTGGAAGAGTACGCCATTGTCTTCCGCCCCGGCGCGGGCGATGCCATGAACCGGTCGTAATCGTCGTTTCTGAGCGGGCCTCCCGCGAGATCGAACGCGAGCCCGGGCACGAGCAGCAGGATCGATCTCGTCCGCCGGCTCGAGGCCCCGCGGATCCGGCTCCAGCACTCCCCAGGCCGAAGCCACCAGCGCCGTTGGACCGAGCATCGGAACGAAAGCCTTCCCGTTGACGCGCGGATAGCAGGACGATTTTCCGTCCGCATCCAGCAGCGGCCGAAGTCCGTGTCCGCGGGCTGCGCGGCGTACAGGCCGATCACCCGGCTCTCCCGCCACTCCGGCATCGCCCGGATCCGCGCGCAAATCTCCGCCGAAAACGCCGCGCGCTCCGCCGGCGACAGGCTTTCCAGCGTCTCGCGGGCCTCGTCTTTCGCAAAAGGGCTTTGGCCGCGCGCACCGCTCCTATTGAACCGCACGCGAAGAACGTCCCGGCAAGCGAAATTCCGTCTCCATTGCAGCCCGCTCCTTCCGGGTCCGGGGGCATTTTTCGCCCCGTGGAAAACCGGAAAGAATCCTCCCGCGCTCCCGCGGCCGCGCGTGCGGAAGGCCGCGCCGGCTCATCGGAAGGTCGGGCTGCGGCCGGAGAAGGGCTGGCACAAGCGCAACTTTTTCACGCAGGTCCTGATTCCATCGCTCTTCACCAAGCGCCACGGCAGTCATCTGGAAGCGCTCTTTCCGACCTGTCCAGGACGGCCAGATCGGCCTCACCTGGATCGGCCACGCTTCGTTCCTGATCCAGACGCACGGGCTCAACATGCTCATCGATCCGAACTGGGCGAAGTGGCTGAAGGTCATCAGGCGGATCAAGCATCCCGGCCTGCATTTCACGATCTGCCGAAGATCGATCTCGTGCTCGTGACGCACGCGCATTTCGATCATCTCGACCGCAAGACGCTGCGCGAGGTGGCGGACGAGCAGCCCATCGTGGTCCCGTTTGAAGTGGGAAATCTGGTGCACGACCTCGGTTTCCACAGCGTCCATGAGCTTGCACTACTGGGAGAGTTATCAGCACGGGCCGCTGAAAATCACGCTCACGCCCTGCCATCATTGGGGCGCGCGCGATGCTGCACGATTCGCATCGCGGCTTCGGCGGATACATCATCGAGGCGGGCGGGCGCTCGATTTTCCATTGCGGCGACACGGCTTATTTCGACGGCTTCAAGGAAATCGGCAAGCGGTACGAGATCGACATCGCGCTGATGCCCATCGGCGCATACGACCCGCCGAGCGGCCGCGAAGTGCACATGAATCCCGGAGGAAGCGGTGCAGGCGTTCATCGAGCTGAAAGCAAAGCGGCTGGTGCCGATGCACTACGGCACTTTTCGCCTCAGCTACGAGCCGCTGCACGAGCCGCCCGCGCGCCTGCTCGCCGTGCGCGCGCGCGCATGGAATCGAGGACAAGTCTCGTTCATGACCGAGGGCCAGCCGATGGTGTTCTTAAAGTCGAGCGCCTCTGCCCCGCCGTTCCTCAAGCCGCCGCCGCGGAAAAAAAACGAATCGAAAAAAGCGCGCGGATAGCGCGCGGAATCTCTTGCAGGGGGCCCTCATGCGGGAAGATTTCCTCCACCTCGATCCATGAAACTTCCGTTCTTCCTGCTGCGCTGCTGGGCGCGCTGGCCACGATGGCTCCGGCCAAAAAGGAACGAAAAGAAACCCCAATGGACGACGAAGTGGCCGTGATCAAAACCACGCGGGCGAAATGGTCGTCGAATTCTGGCCCGAGTCGCGCCGAAGACGGTGGAAAATTTCAAGAAGCTGGCGAAGACGGCTTTTACGACGGCACCGCTTTTCATCGCATCATCAAGGGTTTCATGATCCAGGGCGGCGATCCGCTGACCAAGGATGCCGAGCAAGGAAGCGCGCTGGGGCACCGGCGGTCCCGGCTACAAGATCAAGGCGGAGTTCAACGACAAGTCGCACGTGCGCGGCGTCATCTCGATGGCGCGCTCGCAACGACCCCGATTCCGCCGGCAGCCAGTTCTTCATCTGCCACGGCGACCCGAGCTTTCTCGATCAGCAAGTACACCGCCTTCGGCAAGCTGATCAAAGGCGACGACGTGCTGGACAAGATCGGCAACACGCCGGTGACGGCGGCGCGGCGGCGAGAACAGCAAGCCGACCAAGCGCGTCGGACGTCGAGAGCGTCAAGATCGTGCCCGCGCAGACTCGGTGAAATAACGCGGCGCTGCAAGTCGCAAAATTCCCGGGCCGGAGCGATTACAAATCTTCCTCGGCCCGTTTCGCGCCAGTAGTCTCCACGTCATGCCGCGCAGCCAAAAAGTCACGCTCGGCCTCGTCCAGATGCGTTGCGCCGCCGAGCCGGAGGAGAATCTCGGCGCAAGGCCGTCGCGCAGGTCCGCGAGGCGGCGGCGCGCGGGCGCGCAGATCATTTGCCTGCCGGAGCTTTTTCGCTCGCAGTATTTCTGCCAGATCGAGGACCACGAATATTTCGAGCTGGCCGAGGAGATTCCCGGGCCGCGCACGAGGCGCTTGCGGCAGTGGCGCGCGAGACGGGCGTCGGTCATCATCGCCTCGCTCTTCGAGAAGCGCGGCGCCGGGCTTTATCACAACACCGCGGCGATCATCGACGCCGACGGCGAACTACCTCGGGAAGTATCGCAAGATGCACATCCCGGACGACCCGCTTTATTACGAGAAGTTTTATTTCACGCCGGGCGATCTCGGCTTTCGGCCGTGGCAGACGCGCTATGCGCAAGATCGGCGTCTGCGTTTGCTGGGACCAATGGTATCCCGAGGCGGCGCGGCTCACGGCGCTGCACGGCGCGCAGATTCTTTTTTACCCGACCGCCATCGGCTGGCATCCCGGCGAGAAGGAGCGAGTACGGCGCGCGGCAGCACGACGCCTGGGAAACGATCCAGCGCAGCCACGCGATCGCCAACGGCTGCTACGTGGCGGTGCCGAACCGCGTCGGGCACGAGGCGCCGGACGGCGGCGCCGGGCATCGAGTTCTGGGGCCAGAGTTTCATCGCCGATCCCGCGGGCAAGATCGTGGCCAAGGGCTCGGCGCGACCGAGGAGGAGATGCTCGTCGTCGAAGTCGGATCTCGAGGCGCTCGACGAGCCAGCGCACGCACTGGCCGTTTTTCCGCGACCGCCGCATCGACGCCTACGGCGGATATCGAGAAGCGTTTCATCGACTGAGACTGCATGAGCGTCCGCAGCCACCAACCGCCACCGCGCCAGACTCCCGCCGCGCTGGGCTACCGCATGCCCGCGGAATGGGAGCCGCACGACGCCACCTGGCTTTCCTGGCCGCGCCGCGAAGGCATCAGCTTTCCCGGACTCCTACGAGCGCGTGATGCCGGCGCTGGCGAAGATGGTGGACGCGCTGGCGGAGTCCGAGCAGGTCTGCATCAACGTCTGCGACGCGGCGCACGAAGCGCGACGTGCGCGAGCATCTTGCCGAAAGGCGCGCGCGCGACGCGACGCACGTCGACTTTCTTCCACATCCCGACGAACGAGCCGTGGTGCCGCGACCACGGGCCGATCTTCTCACGCGCGACGAGGAGCCGCGGCTGGCGATCGTCGATTGGGATTACAACGCGTGGGGCTGGAAATATCCGCCGTTCGATCTCGACGACGACGTGCCGACGCGCATCGCCGAGCTGCTGAACCTGCCGCTGTTTCGCCCGGAGATGGTGCTCGAAGGCGGCTCGATCGACGTGAACGGCGCCGGCACGCTGCTGACCACGAAGTCCTGCCTGCTCAATCCCGAATCGCAATCCCGACTCTGACGCAAGACAGAATCGAGCAGCGGCTGCGCGATTATCTCGGCGTGCAGCAAATCCTCTGGCTCGGCGACGGCATCGAGGGCGACGACACCGACGGGCACATCGACGACCTCACGCGTTTCGTCGGCCGCACGACCGTGGTCACGGTGGTCGAGGAGGACGAGAACGACGCGAACTACGAGCCGCTGCAGGAGAACCTCGCGCGCGCTGCGCGAGATGGCACGCCGAGGACGGCACGCCGCTGGAGGTGCTCGACGCTGCCGATGCCGCGGCAAGATCGTGCGCGAGGGCCAGCGGCTGCCGGCGAGCTACGCGAATTTTTACATCGCGCAACAAAGTGGTGCTGCTGCCGGTCTTCGCCGACGCGCACGACGAATGGGCGGTGGCCGTGCTGCAGAAGGCGTTTCCCGAAGCGCAGGATGGTGCCGATCGATTGCCGCGAGTTGATCTGGGGCCTCGGCGCGTTCCATTGTCTCACCCAGCAGCAGCCCCGGCGCTCAAGGGATAGGCCGGGGGAGGAGACGGAGTTGCGTTCCTCAGCCGGGCTCGGGCGAGAAAATCAGCCATGCCCCCCGGTTTCGCATGGCTCCGCTCTTGCTCCGCCGGCATGCTCTTTTTCGCGCAACCGGGCAGCGGCGGACCCGCTCGACGCCCTTGTGGCCTCGCCGAACCTTTTGGCAGACTTCGCAGGATCGACTTCCTGCGCAGCAGGAGTCCTGACACTCGTGGTTCAGCTGGCTTTTGCAGTGTGAAGGACGCCGGGCCTAAAGCCACGCGCACGACGCCTCTACCCTCTTCTTGCAGCCCGTGCGGTGGAGACCCATGGTGCAGTCTCTATGGCTTCTAGTCTCGCCCAGATGGTGGCTGTCCATCTACAACCGGGGCCATGCGGGCGAGCTCCCCCCTACCGCTCTTTGAGGTTCTACGCCCGCTTCGGGGCATCTGCCACTTCCAGCAACTGACCGTGCTTTACCGTATTCCCAGTAGCCGCCGGCGGGGAGTCCGCCAGGAGGACTTTCCGACGCCGTGAAGGCCTACTCGATTCCGTGGCAGAGTCGGGACCTCGTGATACCTGCTGGGATATCTTCACCTCCGAGCTACAGATGCCCGCCTAATATATCTCCGTTCCGCGCGGAGTTTGTGCGACTCCACCGTGACGCTTCCGTGAGAAAAAGCCCAAGAGCTTCATGGCCGCTGGCGGCGGAGGAAGCGCCGGGGCGCAGCGATTCGACGGGCCGTCGCACGTAAAAAACTCCCCTCGGGCGACCCGCCTCCGTCCCTACCCAGATGGTGCCGATGGTCGATCAGGGCCAGAAAGGCTACTGCGTGGTCGCGACCGCGGAACGCGTCATGCGGTATTACGGCGTGCAGACCGACGAGCATGAGTCGGCGGAACTCGCCAACACTTCCGCCGCCACCGGCACCTCTATGGACGCCATGCTGGCCTCGTTGAAAAAGCTGGCCGCTCGCCTGCGCGTCCGCGTCTCGACCATCCAGGAGATGGACGTCCGCCAGCTCGACCATGATCTCCGAGTACAACCGCGCCGCCCGGCGCAAGCGGCTGTCGGAGATTCCCGATCCTCGGCTACGTGCTCGATGTGAACGCGATCTACAGCGGCATGGACGCCGGTCTCTTCCGCGAGGTGCGCACGCGGAACAAGGCGCGTTGATATCGACCGGACGACGCAACAGGTGCAGGACCGCGTGGACCAGGGGATCCGGTCCTCTGGACGGTGATGTTGGCGCATGGCGCCCGAGCAAAGATCCGCTGAAAGGGGTGGGCGGGCACACCCGGCCGATCATCGGCTACAATTTGACCACGGACGAAGTCTCTATTCCGATTCCTGGGGTCCGGTGATCAACCAAGCGAATGCCCGCCTGCGACGCCTGGAACGACGACCACTGTGGTCTTTCCACACCATTGAGCCGCTGTAGCGGTTTGCTGTTCGAGACCTGCGCCGTGGGCTGTCTCTCGCTTCGTCGGGAGCGTCGGGCCGGGTCAATCCAGCAGCGAGCGGAGCAACGCCAGGTTTTCCACGTCTTCCTGCATTTCTTTTCCCTTCGGGGTCTCCAGCATTTTCGGAACTGCTCTGAAACGGGCCTGCTGCATGATGAACCGGAACGGCTCCAGCCCGATTTCCCCTTCGCCGATGTGATCGTGCCGGTCCAACGCGGGAGCCCAGCGGGGCCTCTTCGAGTCGTTCAGGTGAAGTGCGGCCAGCCGTTCTTCCGATCAGCGGTCGAACTCCGCAAAGGTCGCTTCACGCCGCGAGGGTGGAGATGTCATGCCCGCCGGCGAAGAGATGCGCCGTGTCCAGGCAAATGCAGAGCCGTTCGGGCTGCTCTGTTTATCCAGGATCCAGGCCAATTCCTCAAGAGTACGGGCCGAGGGTCGGTGCCCTGTCCGGCGGTGATTTCCAACGCGATCCGCACCGGATTCCCCGGCAGCTCGGAAAAATCCGGTCCAGGTGGCCACTATTTTTTCCAAGCCCGGCTTCCACGCCCGCCCCCATGTCGCGCCGGGGTGAAGCAGGAGGAAGGGGAGTTCCGAGTTGCTCCGCCCGCACCAGCTCCTCCTTCAGGCTGCGCAAGGAGCGGGCGTGGAAATCCGGATTGGCGCCGCCAGGTTGATCAAATAGCCGGTATGGCCGAAGACGCTGGCCAGTTCGCTCCGGCGGAGGTGTTTGCGAAAGCCTCCGCTTCGCTCGCGGCGCAGGGGCGAGGCGAACGCATTGCATGTTGTTCTTCACGAAGATCTGCATGGCCGTGCAACCCACGGAGAGCGCCGCTCGATGGAGATTCCGCACCCGCCCGAAGTGGGAACTGGGGCGCCAGGCAGATGGAAATCGGGGATTTTGGCATGAGGAAATCAGTGGATCGGGGAATTTGCCTGATTGATGGAAGATTGCCAGCGGGCCGGCGGGAACGAGATTATAGTCAAAAGGCGATTTTAGCGGTGCCCATTTCCTTGTAAAACAAGGATTTGCCGGACTCCGTTTTGGCTTGCCTCGGCGCCCCGAGGCTTCTTTATCATCTCACATGAGCTCATCCAGCGCGGCAGGAGGAGGCGCCGATCGGCAAGCCGGCTGAAGAATCGAAGGCGGCCCGGCACCGGATAAACGACCACCACAAGGGCATCACGATGGCTGACATCGCGAAGGCCGCCGGGGTCTCGCAGGGGGCAATCTCCTCGCTGCTGAACGACCGCGACTACGGCATCCGCGTGAGCGACAAGACCCGCGAGCGGGTCTTCCGCGTGTGCCGGGAGATGGGCTACATGCCGAATCGATCTCCGCGCGGTGGTGCGCATGTATCCCGAGCTGGGTGATTTCTGCGTGCTGCTGGCAGCGATCTGGACGAATTGCCGGCCGATCCGTTCCAGGCGCGCGTGCTCGCGGCGCGATGAAGGCGATTACCGATCCCTCCCACCCGATCACGATCGCCGGGTGCGATCCGGCCCGGACTACGGCACGGGGAGAGCGAGGTTGCCGCATCCGGCCCGGGCCGGTACCGCCTCGAGTATCTTTGCCTCGGCCAGCCGAATCCCTCTCTCTGCCAGGCGCTGGTTCGCCGCGGCTTTGGCGTGAACGTGGCCTGCCACGACGTGCGTTGCCGGGCGTCACCAGCCTATTGCCGGATCTACGCCGGAGCCTCGGAGGCGGCGCATCCGATTATCCTTCCGGCTGGGCCACAAGAGCATCGCCATTCTTTCCGGGCCCTTCGGCGCGACGGATGACCACATCATCGAGCTGAACCATGGCGTCCGCGCGGGATACGACAAAGCAGGCGTGCCGATCGAGGCCCAGAAATCATCTACGGCGATCTCACCATCGCCAACGGCTACCAGTCCGCCGATCTCTCCTGGACCGACCAGCCCGCCCACGGCCATTTTCTGTTTCGATGACGCCGCGGCCGCCGGCGTGATCGCGCGGGCGCAGGCGCGCGGGCTCAGGGTGCCGGAGCAATTGAGCGTGCTCGGTTGCTCGGACGACGCGCTCTCGCGCACCTGCGGCCGGCGCTTTCCACCATGCACCTCCCGGCCGAGGAAATGGGCTGCGGCCGTGGCGGAGGCGGACCGGCGGGTGCGCGAAAAAGATGCCTTCCCGAGCGAGGCCCGAAGATCTCCTGCCCGTAAAGCTGGTGGAGAGAGAGTCCTGCTCCGCCCCCGCTTGAGCTCCGGAAAGGCGATTTCCTCTCATTCCCACCCCATATTCTCCCCCCATGAAAACCCCCAGTTTTATACCGTCCTCGCGTTGTCCATCGTTGCCCTGGTCCTGACGGTGCGTCCTGATCGTGCTCGGCCAGGGAACCAAAGTGCAGGAGAAGTTGCAGGCCGAGCAGGCGGATATCAGCCGCGGCACCATGAGCCAGCAGGTCGGCTCGAACCTGCTGCGGGATATCGCCCTCGCCTCGCAGAAGAGCGCCAAGCTGAAAGACGTGCTGACGAAGAACGGCTATACCCTCAAGGCAACCGCCTGCCCTTCTCCCAGCCCGCTCTGCCGCCGCCACTTCGCCCACCCCCTGATTTCTTCCCCATGAACGACGATATCCCCCTCCGGCTTCTATCCCTGCGCAAGAGATCCTTTCTTGCCCATCCTGCTGCTCGCCCTCAGTTAATCTCGGGCTCATCGGTGTGGCAAATTTCCACCATCACCTCCCAGCGTGAGGCCATGGAGGACACCAGCCTCCGCCAGGAACAGGCATCGCGCAGTCGCACCAGGCGCAGGCCGCTTTGCAAAAGCTGGCGAGTGATTTGCTCGAGGCCGCGCAGACCGACGACAGCGCGAAGGCCATCGTCGCCAAATATTGGCATCCAGCAGAAGCGCGCCGGCCGAGCGCCTGCCGCCGCCCCGTAGGCTCAGGGTCAGGCCGGGTCTGCAGCCCGGCCTTCGAGGCAGCCGGTACATCGCATCTACGAGCCGGATCGATTTCCGGTTCGGCAGCACGCCCGGCTCCATCTGGTTCATACGTAGGCGAAGCCGAGCCGCGCGGTCCGGATCGGCAAAGGCGAAGCTGCCTCCCGCTCCCGGCTGGCCAAAAGCGCGCTGGACGGCCCGAAGATTTCGCGCCGCTTTTCCCCGCCCGGCGTCAGCGGATCCTGCATGAAACCCGCGGAAAAGGCCGTCTCGATCTGCAGGACCCGGTCGAAACCAGTGGCCAGCGGGCGTGGCTCATCGCGCGGCCATCCAGCGGCCTCCGGCCAGCACGGCGTAAAAACGGGCCAGCGCCGAGGCGGTGCCGATTCCGCCAAAGGCCGGAAAGGAAGCGGTGCGCGCCTCGGGAGTATTCATCGAGGAGACCTGAAGAGGCCGCGCGGCGAGGAAAAGGCGCGGTGCGTCAGCGAATTGGGATCCGCGAAGGCGCGGAGGAAATCGTCGTCCGCCGGGGCAATGCGTGCGCGGCAAGGTCGCGGCACATCCGGCAGCCGCTCCGGCGGAGGCCGATCCAGAAATCAAGCCCGAGCGGCTCCCCAGCTCTGCCGCCAATAGGTCTCCAGCGGAATCCCCGTGACCCGGCGCACCACTTCGTCCCAGAGAAAGCCGGAGGTCCGCGGATGATAGCCATGTCCGTTGCCGGGGGCCAGAAGGGCCGCTGGTTTTCCAGCGCGTGAATCACCGCCGGGTAATCGAAAACATCCGGCGGATCGTCCAGCGCCGGCTAGTCCGGCCGCGATGCGAAAGGATTTCCGCAAAGGAAAGGCCGCCTTGCCCGGCGGCGGCGAATTCCGGCCAGACGAGGCGACCGGGGCATCGAGCGGAATCCCGGCCTCCGCCAGGCAGCGCAGCACGCAGGCGGCGCCGGCCCTTTGGTGGCGGAGTACACCAGCGCGATGGTGCGTTCATCCCACGGCTCGGTCTTCTTCCGGTCCCGCCAGCCGCCCTCCAGGTGGACGAGTTCCACGCCCCCGCGCCACACCGACACCGAGGCGCCCAGTTCGCCGTAACGCGCAAAAGTTCTCCTCGAAAAGCGGTTCCAGCGCCCGCTGCAATTGGCCGTCCGTCCATAGGCTGGAAACTTCAATGCCTGCCGCTCCCCTCGTTTACCCGGTGGTCCTCAGTCCGCTGGCGATGGCGTTCACGGAGAGGAACAGCTCCGGCAGCATCGCCTCGGCCTTTTCGTGATGTTCCTCGCGGCGGGCCTGGCGCCAGCGTTTCAGGAGCTCGATCTGCTCGAGATGCAGGAGCCGAAGCGCCTCCGCGCGAAGCTGGAGCGTCTTCGCCATGCGGGGGCGGCGTTGCGCGGTCGGCTGCCCGCGCAGCTCGTGCAGCATCGCGCGGGTGCGCGTCCATTCCTCCCAGATGATGCCGAAGAGGCGGGTGCGGACTTCCTCTTCCTCCACCAGCGCGGCGTAGGCGCGCATCAGGTCGAGGTCGGTGCTGGCGATGCTCGATTCCACGTTGGTCAGCACGTAGTAGAGGAAGGGCGAGTCGCGGAGGTTATCCCGCAGCGTGGAGAATTTGCCGCCGTCGGCATCGGCCAGGCTTTGCAGCGCGGTCGCCGGCGCCGAACCAGCCGGGCACGTAGAAGCGGGCCTGGTTCCAACTGAAGACCCAGGGGATGGCGCGCAAATCCGCCAGGGTCGCCTGCCCGGTGCGGCGCGAGGGGCGGGAGCCGATGCGGGCATGCTCCAGCGCGTCGATGGGCGTGGCCTGCCGGTAGAAAGTCATGAACCCGGGGGCGTCGAGCAGTTTGCGGTAGGCGGTCTGGCTGCGCCTCCGGAGCGCGGGCACGATCTCCTTGCAAGATTGCTCGCCCTCCTGGCTGCCGCGGCGCGCCGGGGTGGCGCCCGCCACGCCCGCCACGAGCAGCTCCAGATTGTAAGTGGCGGTGGAAAGGGTCCCGTATTTTTGCGCGATGCTTTCGCCCTGCTCCGTGAGGCGGATATCGCCGCTGAGCGAGCCTGGCGGCAGCGCCTCCAGGAAGCGGTTGCGTCGGCCCCGCGCCGCGGCTGACGGTGCCGCCGCGGCCGTGGAAAAAGCGGACTGTCACGCCGGCCTCGCGCCCGGCGGCGGCGATCTCCGTCTGGCCTTCGTGCAGCGCCCATTGGCTGGCCAGGATGCCGCGCGTCCTTGTTGCTGTCGCTGTAGCCGACCATGACCTGCTGGACCAAGTTCGCCGTGCCGCCCTGCTGCAGGCGCAGGCTGCCGCGGGTGACGGGGTGATCGAGAAAGCCGCGCAGGATACCCGGCGCCGCTCTCCAGGTCGGAGATGGTCTCGAAGAGCGGGACGATGGGCAGCAGGCAGGCCAGCCCGTCCGGCAGGAAGCGCGTGAGACCGGCTTCGCGGGCGAGCAGATAGACGACCAGCAAATCCGAGCGCCGCTTCGTCATGCTCACGATGAGCGCGCCGATGCCGTCGCGCCCCAGCGCTCGATGTGGCGCGCCAGCACGCGGTAGCATCCCAGCACGGAATCCGCCTCCGGGCCGGCCGAGGCGTTCGCATGCAGGAAGGGCGGGGGGAACGCAATTCGCGATCCAGAAAACGGAGCCGCTCCTCCTCCGACCAGTCCTCCAATTCGGCGCCGTCCAGGCCGGCCGCGCAGAGCAATTGCGCGATCGCTTCGTCGTGGTAGACGCTGTTCTGGCGGATATCGAGCTGGGCGAGGTGAAAGCCGAAGGTCTCGACCGCGCGCAGCACCGGCGCGCACATCCGTCTCCGCCAGGCCGGCGGGCGCCGATCTCGACCAGCGCGTCGTAGAGCGCCTGCGAGGTCGGCGGTCAGCTCCTGGGGAAGCGATAGGCGCCCGGCTCTCGCCGAGCTGGGCGAGCTGATTCGGCGCCATGTGCACCGGCAGGCGCTGCGATGATCAGGCCCACGAAATCGCGCCACGGCTCTCCGCATGGCTGGGCAGCGTGGAGGCAACCTGGCCGCCCAGCGCCGCGATCATCTCGTCCCGCATCTGCCACCAGCGAGGGCGGCAGCGGCTGCATCCAGCCGGAAAGCGCGAGGTTTTCCATCGAGCTTCGCGAGCTCGGCGATGGAGCGACGATGAGGGCGTTGACGCGCAGCCGCTCCAGCGTCTCGGCCGTGACTTCCGGCGTCACGCCGGGGTGGCCGTCGCGATCGCCGCCCACCCAGGTGCCAAAGCGGATTGCGGCATGGCGTCCGATCCGCCAGCAGCGCCGGCGTCAAAGCCCGCCGCCTCCCAGGCCGAGCGGAGCCGCAGGTCGAGCCGCGGCAGCACGGAGGGGAAAACATCGCGCAAATAGTAGAGGACATTGCGGCGCTCGTCGGCGATCTGCGGCTTGTTGAGCAGGATTTCGCCGGTGCGCCAGAGCCGCTCCAGCGCGGCCTTCGTCTGCGCGCGAGCCGATTTTCATCGGCGGGCGTAGGAGCGGACCGCTCCCGCTCCTGGAGGAGCTGGAAGATGGCGCGATGCTGGTCCAGCACGGAAAGGCGCTTCGCCTCCGTGGGGTGCGCGGTCGAGCACCGGCTCGACCCGCAGGGTGCCGAGCAGCGCGGCGATGTCCTGCTGCGCCACGCCCGTTTCTTTCAGCCCGGCCAGCGCCTGGCCCCAGAGGCCGTGCTCCGCCGCCAGTGCCCTGGTCGCTCTCGCGGCGCGCCCGCATCTGCGCGGCGGCGTTTTCCTCCACCATGTTCAGCAACTGGAAGGCGATGGAATAGACGAGGCCCGCCTGCGCGGCCAGGCCGGCACCTCGCGCGGCAAGCGGCCCGCCCGTCCAGGGCAGCTGCGCCGCGAGATCGCCGTGGCCGAGATCGCGAGCACGTCTGCAAGGCAGCCGATCAGGAATTGCAGGTCGCGGTCGATTTTTTCAAAGCCGAGCGTGATGTAGTCTGGTTTTGCGGAATCAACTGGATTCATGGGGTCCCCTGGGTTCGGTAAGGTGGCCGAGATCGGGGGGATCGATGGAAAGGGGAGGGGCGCGCGGCCTTTGCGGCGCAGATCGCGGAGGGCGAAAACCCAAAGCGCGACGAAGAGGATTTCCGCGGTGGCATCCAGCAGGTGCACGGCCGGGATGCGGCGCGCGACGAAGAACGCGACCTCCGATACGGCCAGCGCCAGCGCGGTGGCAATACCGAGCACAAAGACTTCCACAGCGATGTCGCGCCGGATGGCGGAGATCAGCAGGGACACGCCGATCGTCGCCAGCAGCAGGGACGCCACCGTGAGGCACCAATGGTCCGGCGCCACGCCGGCGATCGACTCGAAGGAGTGGATGCCAACCACCGGCCAGAGGCCGAGGACGACGCAGAAGAATCCCTGCGCGAGCGCCGCGAAGATGGGCAGCCGGGAAACGCTGACCGGGGCCATGGCCGGCTCGGCGGGCGGTGGAATAAGCGGCGCGGGCATTTGGGCTGGCGCAACGGTTTACCCTGAGATTTCCGGCGGCGGCGAGCAAACCTTTTGGGCCCAGGATTTCCTCGGCCCGGGAGAGGACCATGGCCGCCGGCAAATCGCGCATGCAGGCATGGCCAAAGGGGCATTGGCTCAGGCGGCGGAAATTGCACGGGGAACAGGGCAGCCCCAGGCGCACCACCGCCCCCGGCTGCCCGTAAGGGCCGACCTGCACGGGATTCGTGGGGCCAAAGATGGCGACAATCGGCTTCTCCAGCGCGGCGGCGGCGTGCATGGAGCCGGAATCGTTCGTGACCACCAGGGCGGCGCGGCGAAGGAGTGCCACCATCTCCGCGAGGCCCGTTTTCCCGCAGAGATCGACCGCCCGCGGCGCGAGCGCCCGGATGGCGCCGGTGCGGGCCTGCTCCGCCGGGCGCCCAGGAGCGCGACGGCAAACCCGCGGTCCGCCAGGCCGTTGGCGACTTCGGCGAAGCCTTCGACCGTCCACTGTTTCGTTTCCCATTTTGCGCCGGGCACGAGCAGGGCCAGCGGTTTTTCCTTCCAGCCCGTGCCCGGACAGGAGGAGGTCCGCCTGCGCCTCGGCCTGGGGCGAAACGGGGAGGGTCATCTCCGGCGGCCCCGGTTCGAATCCGAGCAGCTTCCCCACCCACAGGTAGCGGTCCACCGCGTGCACTTCCAGCGTCGGAATCGGGATGCGATGGGTATAGGCCAGCCACGAGCCCTCGCGCGCCCCGGCCCAGCCGCGGTTTGGGATATTTTCCATCTCGCGCCCCTGGAAGGTGCTGCGCGTGCGCCGCACCGGCCTCGCAAACCCGACCCGCACTGGCGCGCCGCTGGCTACCGCGAAGAAGCGCGGACCGAAGCTGCCCGTGGAGATCGATGACGAGATCGTAGCGCGCCCGGCGGATTTCCCGCAGCAGCCGCAGGAAGGCTGCCAGCGCGGCCAGCCGCCGCCCCGGGCCGGGCAAACTCACGCCGCCGGAAAAGAGGATGTTCGAGAGCGCGGGGTGCCCCTTGCACCAGCTCCGCGTTCTCGGGCGTGAGGAGCCAGTCGATGCGCGCGCCCGGGTAGCGCTTCCGGAGAGCGGCCAGCACGGGGAGGGCGTGCACCACGTCGCCGGCCGCGGAGGGCTTGATGAGCAGGATGCGGGAAAAATCCCGGCGAGAGATCGGGGGCTCATCGCGGCGGGCAAATCGGGTTTGCAACAGCAGCTGCGCGCGCCGGATCCCGGGCGATGTCGAAATGGTAAACACGCGCGTCGAACTCCCGCATGAGGGGAAGATACCAGACGCGCCATCCTTGCGCGTTCAGTTCGTCCAGCTCCGGCCGGCTCACCAGGTAGAGAAACCTGGCGCGGGCCGGCGGCTGCCCCGCCTTGAGCAACACCATGGGGGGGCGCCCAGCCCCCCAATGATGTAGGCATTGCTGCCGCTGACCATGGGCGGGAAAAGCCGAGGAAGCCCTGGATGTTGCTCTAAGGACTTAATATGCGGTCCCGCTGTGTCCGCGTGGACATCATGTCGCCCGGCCGCTGGGCGGCCACCTGCGCTCCAGCTCGTACCCACGGGCTGAGCAGGACCAGCAGGCAGGCCATCCGGAAAAAAGCGGCGGCGCGGCGTGCCAGGCGACCACAGGATGAACGGCAGCGATGGGGATGAGGTACGCGGCTTCATCCTTCAGCGACAGGAAGGCAAAAAGAGATAAATGGCCAGCACCAAGACCCAGGCGACCAGGGCGCGGCGGGCAGAGACCGGGGCGGGGGGCGGCGTGGGGGCGGAAACAGCGGCCATGAGGGCGAGCGCGGCCGCTGCCTCAGCCAGGCCCCACACCTCCAACCGTTCCTAGTTTCGACGATCATGAAGCGAAGTCGGGGGGTTCGCGGTCGGCGTAAAAGCTGAAAAAATCAAAGCCGTAGCGCCAGTAAACGGGCGCAAAGGCCGTCAGAGCGTCGACCTGCCGCCGCGGAGAGCCCCGTCGAGCAGCACCGAGCGCAAGGCCGGCCGCATTTGGCAGGGCCTCCACCAGGATCGAGGGCGATGGGGAAGGCGCGGCCGCGCCGGAGGTGATGCGGCAGCCCATGGCGATGCCCGAGGAGCATTCCGGTCCGGAGCGGGTATTTGCGCATGGCGCACCACCAGGCGCCGAGCAGGAAGGCGAGCGCCCAAAGAAAATCCTTCGAGGAAACGCTGTTGACGTACACTACCGGGACGAAGGCGAGAGTCGAGCGACGCGAGCCACCAGTCCCGGCAGCCATATTCGCGGCAGACGCAGGGAAAACGAGGCTCACGGCCCCGGCGAGGCAGAAGAAGGCATCCAGCGCGTTCAGCCCGAAAGGCCCGGACTTCCAGAACCAGAGAGCAGACGAATCCTGGAATGGGATACCCGGGGAAAACGCGAGGCCTCGTAGGCGCCGGTCTCGGCGATGTGCCGCGCCGCGAGGGCGACGCGCCGGTTATCCGCATGGAGCCCATAGCCCGCGCCGACGAAGGGGAGCCCGGTGAGCAGCACGATCAAGGCGACCACCAGCGCGAGGGCCGGGCCAAAGGCGAGTTTCGGGAAACGAAAACCGAAGGAAACCGCCTGTCGCAGATCGGCTTCGCGGCGCGGCGGGGTCAGTCGGATAAAAATAAGCAAATATCAGAAACTTTCGCGAACATCGCCTGAAGGCCGCGGCCGCGCACCGCAGATCGGCCACGAAATGGGCATACTCCCGGGCGCGCATCCCGCTCCGGCTGCCGCAGCAGGAGGAGGGATGCACCGTCGCCAGCACCTGCTCCTGCCAGCGGGGGAGGCGAGCATAGCCCGCGTTCGCGGTGTCAGGCGGAATTTCGGGCGCGAGACCGCTGCGCGGGTCGCCGCCAGGCAACCAGTACCCGGGGCCGCGTGAGGCGCAGTTCCGCCTCCAGCCAGGGCCGGCAGGCGGCATCTCCCTGCGCGTTCGGCTTCTGGTGCAGGCGGGCTTGCCACGGGGTTCCCATTTGAAATGCTTCACCGTATTGGTGACGTACACCGTCGAGCGGTTAATCCCGGCCTCCTCCAGCGCCCGGTCCAGCAGCTTCCCCGGCCGGGCCAACGAAGGGCCGGCCGGCCAGATCTTCCTGGTCGCCCGGGCTGTTCGCCCAGGAGAACCATTCTTCGCCTTTATGCGAACCTTCCCCGAAGACCGTTTGCGTGGCGTTTTTCCACAAGGGGGCAGGCCTGGCAGCCGGCGGCGGCATCGCGCACCGCCGCCCAGTTGTTCGCGTCCGGAACCGGGAGCCGGGGAGAACTCCGCCTCTGGTGTTTTTGGGGGTTTGGCGCGGCGGCATATCGGTTCTTCGCTACCGCCGGCCGGAGCGGCGGGGATGTTCCATTGCTTCATCGGCAGGCCGGCCCCCCTTGCGTGCAAAGGGCTGCGCGTCGCCGCGTCGGAATGGGGTTGATTCGGGGGCTCGGCGATAAATTTTTGTGCAATGTCTCCATCGGCATTGACGGAGGCGGCAGCTTCTAGTAAGGCTCCGATGATTGAAATTTTAGCTACCACCATCATCGCCGCCTTGGGCGCGCTCTTCTTCGCCCCCGCGGGCGCGCAGGCCGCTTCCCAATACCACGCGGTCACCGTCACCGGCGTCGTCGAGGTCCAGACCCCGGTCCCGGCCCTCAACACAACCTGACCGAGCCCATCCCGGTCAGCAACAAGTTCATCCTCAAGACAGGTTATCGCCGCCTCCGGGACCGGCTCTGGGTTGACGCTGGCCAATCTGGAATCGTCATCAGCGACTCCTCGCAGGAGATCGACGTCATCAAGACTTCCGGGCCGTCCCTACCATCGTCGGGCAGCCGGTCGCCACCACGGCAATAGCGTGACCAACACCATCCCGGTCGTCACGCAGAATCACAAGGGCGAGACCCAGACCTTCGTGAGAGCGACTACAACTTCACAGTCACGGCAAACCTGCCGGGCGGCCCCCACACCTTCAACATCTCGGCGGACGTGCTCTTCAAGCAGAAATACGCCGTGGGCGGTGTCGCGCTGAACAGCGAAATCCTGAGCTTCTTCGGCGGCGGAACATCGGCAACCGCACTTTATTTTGTCGGCGACGTCAAAACGAAGAAGAAGACCTACAATTTTCTAAACCGCTTCCCGCGGCTCGCGCTTGCGCGGTCCACGGCGAAAGAGCCGCCGGAAGTTCCGCAAGGTTGCGGCCGGCCTTGAAAAAACCCGTGCGCGACCCGCACGGGTTTTTTTAATCGGCCCCTAGTCGCCGTTCGCTGTTTGTGTTCTAGTGTGCGCCCATGTTGGGCAAAAAGGCGGGTTCAGCCATCGATGCCATTCGCATCAACGCGGTTTCCCGCGAGGTGCGGGACGGCCGCGCCTTGCTCGTGAAGCGCCGCCGGCTGGTCGGCGCGCCGCTGCCCAGACGGCAAACCTCTTCTTCCGCGCGGCCCGGCACCCGGTCTTCGTATGGGCGGATGCCGGGGCCTGGCAACGCTGGGAGGTCAGCTCGTTCAACCTGCTGCACGCGGAGAATATCGCGCCTTTCCCGATGGCACGCGCACGGTGTGCGCGGATATTTTGCCCGGCATCAGCCTGGCGGAGCACTTTGCCCGCGACACCTTCGAGTGCCGGATGCTCGAGGCCGCGGCGCGCGGAACTGAAGCGGGCCCATGCGCTGCACTCCGGCTTTTTCGACGCGCCGTGGTCGCATGGCGACCCAACCTGGCGAATTTCTATTCTCCGACCAGAGCAGCATGCGCGGCTCATCGATTTCGAGGTGGTGCACCGGCGCACCTTTCGCCGCTCATCCGGCACGTGGAGGATGTGCTTTCCTTCCTGCAGGATCTGCTCGGCTGCGCGGCGCCCGGCACCTGGCTGGAATCGGCCCAGCGGTTCCTGGATGCCTACGGCTGCGCGCGCGGCGTGCGCGAGGAGTTGCGGGAGCGCTCAGCCTCCCCTGCGGCATCCCGCGCATCTGGTGGTGGATCCGCACCAATTACGTGCCGGTCGAGTCATTCCGCGCGCGGCTGGACCGGCTAAGGAGGCGCTGAAGTAACATGAGCCGCTACTCGCCATTGGTCGCCGAATGCTGGCTGGAAGAGGAAGGCTGCTGGCGCAGCTCCGGCCCATCGAGCCGGGCATGCGGAGGCGCTGCGGCAAATTCGCGAGGCCGACGAAGCGGCGCTCACCGGCGGGGCATCCTGGCGGAGGTCGGGCTACCCGGCCATGATCCGGGCTGGCCTCTTCTACGCCTATGACGCGCTGGCCGAGAGCCACGGGATTTTCCAGGGGATCGGCGGCGATACCGCTTCCTATTGGCACGGGATGATCCACCGGCGCGAAGGTGATTTTGAGAACGCTCGCTACTGGTTCCGGCGCACCGGCGAGCTGCCGGTTTACTCGGAGCTGCATCTGCACGCGGCGCCGATTTCACCTCTCATGGCGCGGCAGTTGAATTGGGATCCGTACGTGTTCGTGGGCCAATGCGAGCAGGCCCGTTTCGGCGGCGACGTAAACCGTGCGGAACTCGTGGCGCTGCAGCACATGGAGTTCCAGGTGATGTTCGATCACCTCTGGCGCGGCGCTTTTAGCTGAAGGCGGGCCGATTCTACCTGAAGGCCGGGCGCTTTTTGGCCTGGGAGCGAAAGCAACCCTGGAAAGCGGGGTGGCGGGCGATGAGCATCATGGCCCGTGCCAGCAGCGTTTTGCCCGGTTCCATGCGCGGCCAGGGCGATGCGCCGGAAGGGTGCGGCAGCGGGATCATCTCGAAGCGTGCCCATAGAGCTCCGGCCGTAAAGGTTGGCGCCGATCACCGTCTCCATCCGCGTCGAAGGGGATGAAGTGCTCGATGGCCAGCCGGCCCACCGGGATGACCAGCGCCGGCTTGCAGGATTGCATCTCCTGCGCGCAGCCACCGGAGCAATTCTCGATTTCCGGCCGGGTTCGGCACCCGTCGCCGCCCGCGGCGTTGCGGCCCGGGAAAGCAGCGGCACACCGCCGCCATGTAAACCTGGCGCGCGAAACATCTCCTCCGTGACGCCGGCCCATTTCTGGAACCAGCCGAAAAGCGTCTTGCCGGCCGTCCAGGCAAAGGGCCGGCCCAGCACCGGCTCATGCGCGCCGGGCGCCTGGCCGACCAGCAGCACCTTGCTCATCACCGGCGCCGCCGGAGACCGGCGGCGGGATCATCTTCGGGCACAGCCGGCAGGCGAGCAATTGGTCCACGTGCGCCTGAGAGCGAGGCGAGCCGCTCATGCGGGGGGTATGCCGAGCTGCGCGGCGTCCGGGCGCGACGGGGTGGCCGCGCAAGAATTCCGCCGCGCTCATGCGGCGTTTCCCTTCCAGTTGCACTTCCAGCAGGACCAGCGCCGCCCCGGAGCCGCACCCGGCCAGCAGCCCGCCTGCCACCGGCGGCGATGACCACGCCCGGCGCTGCCGATGCGAGGCGATGGGATGCCGCGTGAAGATCTTCAGCTTTTTCGGCTGGCCGTCGCCGCCCGGGAGCCAGGTGTAGGCGCCGGCCAGGGATTCATCGCGCGGATGTGCCGGTCCACGTGATCGCAGGAGAGATCCACGGGATCAAGCCATGCTCGCGCTCCAGCTTCGGGGCATAGGTGGCGCGAGCGGCCGTCCTGCGAGCTGGCGGGGCGCGGAGCCGCTCTCGAGCAAAAGCAGCGACCCATCGCAGGGCCGCCGGCGCCACGTCGCCAGCCGGTCGTGCAGCGTGCCGCCCGTGTCGTTTTGGCGATCGGGAGCTCCGCGCGAGAAGCACATCCCCGGTATCGAGCCCTTCGTCCATATACATCACGGTGATGCCGCTTTCCGCATCGCCCGCTCAGGATCGCCGCCTGGATGGGGGCCGCGCCGCGGTGCCGGGGCAGGAGCGAGGCGTGGAGATTCAGGCAAGCGAGCGCGGGGAGCCGGAGGAGCCGAGAACGAACCAAGTAGGAGGGAAAAAA
>CAVWOM010000018.1:0-272286 GCA_963756575.1 uncultured Actinomycetota bacterium
GCCGCCGCGCGCGCGTAGACTCGGGCATGGACGGTCAGGACCGGGCGGTCGGGCCGGGTGAAGACCTTGGCCTGACGCTGGGTGGCGGTGTCGGTGCCGTACTCGTCCAGCGGGGCGTCGGTGCCGCCGCAGCCGAGGATGAGGTGCACGGTGCCGTGGCTGGTGTCGAACACCCCGTTGTCCGTGGTCGTCACCGGCCGCGGCCGCAGGGTGTTCACCACGGCCCCGGTGGCCACCTCGCGGCCCGCGTCGGTGTCGGCGCCGCGGACCGGGAAGGAGCGCTCGTAGTCGTGGTCGTGGCCGTTGAGGACCAGGTCCACCTGGTACCGGTCGAACAGCGGCAGCCACTCCTGGCGGATGCCGAGGTCGGAGCCGTTGCCGGCGGACGAGGAAGAAGCAGCGCACTGGTGCATCTGGACGATGATCCAGTCCACCGGCTCGTCCCGCCGCCCGGCCGCCAGCGTCCGCTCCAGCCAGGCGGTCTGCGCCCCGTGCGAGTAACCCCTGACGTAAAACGACGTGCCCGGCTGGATCGGCGGATGGCCGGTGCTCGCGGCCGGCGTCAGCGGCGCGGGACCCGCCACGAACGCGGCGGCGTCCTGGTAGACCACGTCGTCGGCATCGACGGAGACGAACAGGACGGAGCCGACGCGGAAGGAGTACCAGCGCCCGCCGAACCCGGGCACGCGGTTGTCCGGCAGGGTGTAGCGGGCCAGGTAGGAGGTAGCCCCTGCGGCCCGTTGTTGAACTCCACCTCGTGGTTGCCCGGGCAGGGCATCCAGGGCCGGTTCGCGGCCGAGGTCTGGTTGTTGTTGCCGAAGTCGCGCCACACCTGCGGCTGCGCCGGGGGTTCAGGTTCGCGTAGCACAGGTCGCCGTTGAGCAGGTGGAACAGGGGCTGGAAGGACTCGACCGCCTCCACCGCGTAGGCGCTCTGGCCGTAGGAGAGCACCCAGGCGTCGTTCGGCGTGGCCAGATCGCCGAAGCTGGTGAAGCGGAACGGCGCCCGGCCGGCCGGGGCGGTGCGGAAGGTGGCGCTGAAGGGGTCGGCCGCGTTGGCGTCGTTGTCGGCGGTCACCGCGTAGGCGTAGGTGGCGCCGGGCCGCAGCCCGCCGACGCGGGCATGGTAGGTCCACACCGTCTCGCCGCTGATCCCGTCGGTGTAGGGGCGGGACTCGGCCGGGACGACCCGCTGCCCGATCCGCACTCGCGCCCTGACCGCCTGACCGGGGGAGGCCCACGAGACGACGACGCTGGTAGCGGGGTTGCTGCCCCAGGTCAGGTGGATCTGCTCGGGCGTGCCGTCGTGAGCCGCGGCGCGGGACCGGCGGGCCCGGATCGCCGCCTTCGCCGGGCTGGCCGCGGCGGCCAGCAGGCCGGTGCCGCCGGCTCCAGCCAGCACCTGACGACGGGATACGCCCAGGCGTGACCGTCGCGGGCTGTCTGGGGTCTCCGGCATAACGGAAACGTAACGCTCGCTCATGAACACCAGGTGGCGGCGGCCGCCATCGCGCGCCGCCAGCCGGTGAACGTTGGCTCAGATGACCAGCGATCTGAACGGGTACGGACCTAAATGCGGTTCCAGGCCTCGGTGAGCACCTCGCGCAGGATCCGCTCGATCTCGTCGAAGTGCTCCTGGCCGCAGATGAGCGGCGGGGACAGCTGGATGACCGGGTCGCCGCGGTCGTCGGCCCGGCAGACCAGCCCGGCGTCGAACAGCGCCTGGGACAGGAACCCGCGCAGCAGCCGCTCGGACTCGTCGTCGCTGAACGTCTCGCGGGTGACCTTGTCCTTGACCATCTCGATGCCGTAGAAGTACCCGGCGCCGCGCACGTCGCCGACGATCGGCAGGTCGTAGAGCTTCTCCAGGGTGGCGCGGAACGCGGCCTCGTTGGACCGGACGTTCCCCAGCAGGTCTTCCTTCTCGAAGATGTCCAGGTTGGCCAGCGCGACCGCGGACGACACGGGGTGCCCGGCGAACGTGATGCCGTGCAGGAACGTGGCCGTTCCCGAGGTGAACGGCTCCATCAGCGCGTCGCTGACCATCATGCCGCCGAGCGGCGAGTAGCCGGACGTGACACCCTTGGCGAAGGTGATGATGTCCGGCTGGTAGCCGTACCGCTCGGAGCCGAAGTAGTAGCCGAGCCGGCCGAACGCGCAGATCACCTCGTCGGAGACGAGCAGCACGCCGTACTGGTCGCAGATCTCCCTGACCCGCTGGAAGTAGCCGGGCGGCGGCGGGAAGCAGCCGCCGGAGTTCTGCACCGGCTCGAGGTAGACCGCGGCGACCGAGCTCGGGCCCTCGCGCAGGATGGCCCGCTCGATCTCGTCCGCCGCCCACTGCCCGAACTGCTCCTCGTCCCCGGCCGCGAAATCAGGCGCGCGGTAGAAGTTGGTGTTCGGCACCCGGACACCGCCCGGCGGCAGCGGCTCGAACGCGTGCTTGATGTCGGCCAGGCCGGTGACGGCCAGCGCGCCCATGGACGTGCCGTGGTAGGCGAGCTCCCGGCTCAGCACCTTGTACCGGCCAGGCTCGCCGGTCAGCTTGAAATACTGCTTGGCGAGCTTCCAGGCCGACTCGACGGCTTCGGAGCCGCTGGTGGTGAAGAACACCCGGTTCAGGTCGCCGGGTGCCATGTCGGCCAGCCGGGCGGCGAGCTCGACGGCCTTGGGGTGCGCGTAAGACCACAGCGGGAAGTAGGCGAGTTCGCTCGCCTGCCGCGCCCCGGCCTCGGCGATCTCGGCCCGGCCGTGGCCGACCTGGCTGACGAACAGGCCGGAGAGCCCGTCCAGGTAGCGCCGGCCGTGCTGGTCGTAGACGTAGGCCCCGGATCCGCGCACGATCACGGGAACCTCGTGGTCAGCGTAGGAGGACATCCGGGTGAAGTGCAGCCACAGATTGCGCTTGGCGGCTTCCTGTATGTCCCCGATGGCGTCGAAGGATGTCATCTTGTTCCCCATGAGTAGGTTTGCTTGCGGAGCTTGAGATAGACGAACGTCTCGGTGCTGGTCACGCACGGCACGCCGCGGACCCGGCCCAGGATCTCGAGCAGGTGATCGTCGTCCTCGCAGACGACCTCCGCCAGCACGTCGAACGAGCCGGCGGTGATGACGACGTAATCGATCTCCTCCATGTCGGCGAGCTGACTGGCCACTTTCTCCAGGTCGCCGTCGGTCTTGATCGCGATCATGGCCTGCCGGCGGAAACCCAGCGTCAGCGGGTCAGTCACCGCGACGATCTGCATCACCCCGGCGTCCTGGAGGCGCTGCACGCGCTGCCGGACGGCGGCCTCGGACAGCCCCACCGCCTTGCCGATGGCGGCGTAGGAGCGCCGGCCGTCCTGCTGGAGCTGTTCGATGATCTGCTTGGAGACGTCGTCGGGAACGACACCGCCGGAATGCTGGTACGGGGCCGTCCTCGCGCTACGCGCCATACCGCCGTCTCCTCTCCAGTCAACTGATTTCGTAGCTATAAGTAAAGATAGCAACTGAATCGCTTGTGAAGATAGTGCATCTCTGCGAAGCTCGTCGCAGAGGATCATGGGATGGAGGGCCGAAGATGGCAGATCGCGCGCTGCGGAATTTCGTGAATGGCAAGTACACCGACGCCACCGACGGGCGCACCAGCGACGTCATCGACCCCAGCACCGGCGAGGTCTACGCCCAGGCCCCGATATCGAGCCGCCAGGACGTGGACGCGGCCATGGAAGCGGCGGCGAACGCGTTCGCCGGATGGCGCGACGCCACCCCGGCCGAGCGCAGCCTGGCGATGTTCCGGATCGCCGACGCGATCGAGCAGCGCGCCGGTGACATCATCGAGGCCGAGACCCGTAACACCGGCAAGCCGGTCGCGGTCATGGCCTCGGAGGAGGTCCCGCCCGCGGCCGACCAGATCAGGTTCTTCGCCGGGGCGGCCCGGGTGCTCGAGGGCCGCAGCGCGGGCGAGTACATGAAGGACCACACCTCGATGATCCGGCGCGAGCCGATCGGCGTGTGCGCGCAGGTGACTCCGTGGAACTACCCGATGATGATGGCGGTCTGGAAGTTCGCCCCCGCCATCGCGGCGGGCAACACGGTCGTGCTCAAGCCGTCCGACACCACGCCGGTGTCCACGCTGCTGCTGGCCGAGATCGCGGCCGAGTTCCTGCCGCCCGGCGTGTTCAACGTCGTCTGCGGCGACCGCGACACCGGCCGCGAGCTGATCTCGCACCCCACGCCCAGCATGGTGTCGATCACCGGCTCGGTGCGGGCGGGCATGGAGGTCGCGCGGAGCGCGGCCGATGACCTCAAGCGCGTGCACCTCGAACTGGGCGGCAAGGCTCCGGTCGTCGTGTTCGACGACGCCGACATCGAGGCGACCGCGGCCGGGATCGCCGGCGCGGGGTACTTCAACGCCGGGCAGGACTGCACCGCGGCGACCCGCGTGCTGGCCGCCCCCGGCATCGCCGCCGACCTCACCGCGGCGCTGGCCGAGCAGGCCGGCGGCACCACCACCGGCGGGCTGGACGTGCCCGAGGCCTACTTCGGCCCGCTGAACAACCCGAACCAGCTGGCCCGGGTCGAGGGCATGATCGGGCGCAAGCCCGACCACGCCGAGATCGTGGCCGGCGGCCACCGGGTGGGGGAGCGCGGCTACCTGTACGCCCCCACCGTGGTGTCCGGGCTGCGGCAGGACGACGAGATGATCCAGGACGAGATCTTCGGCCCGGTCATCACCGTCCAGCGGTTCACCGACGAGGACGAGGCGGTCCGCTGGGCCAACGGCGTCAAGTACGGCCTGGCCTCGAGCGTATGGACGAAGGACCACGGCCGCGCGATGCGGATGGCCAAGCGCCTGGACTTCGGCGCGGTGTGGATCAACACCCACATCCCGGTCGTGGCCGAGATGCCGCACGGCGGCTTCAAGCACTCGGGCTACGGCAAGGACCTGTCGATGTACGGCTTCGAGGACTACACCCGCATCAAGCACGTCATGAGCTTCATCGGCTAACTCACATAACAGCGGCGGCGCGCCCGCCACGGCCTGCCCGCCACGGCCTGCCCGCCACGGCGCGCCCGCCACGGCGCGCCCGCCACGGCGCGCCCGCCAAGCAATGAAACCCGGGTTCCAGTGCGCTCCAGCGCCATGGAACCCGGGTTTCATGCCGTTCGCGGGACCCCCCGGGTCAGCGTTTGTCGGGGCGGCGGTAGACGTCGCGGTCGTGCATGAGCTCGATCTGCTTGTCGATGACCTCGCGGCGGTACTCGGCGTGCGTGTACGGGGCGCGGTCGAGGTAGAGGTTCTTCGGGTAGACCGGCTCTTCGTAGATGATCTGGTACTGCTCGGTGGTCAGGTCCTTGATCCAGTTGTCCCACTGCGCGCTGGCCCGGAACTTGCGCAGCGCCTCCACGTCGACGGTCCCGGCCACCCAGGACGAACCCGCGCTGTAGTCGTGCCGCCCGATGATCTGGCCCCGGTAGTCGATCACCGCCGAGCCGCCGCCGAACGTGTCGATCGGCACGTCGGAGTCGGTGTGCAGGTAGTAGGTGCCGACGTTGCAGGCGATCAGGTAGAAGTTGTTGTCCAGCGCCCGGGCGCGGTTTTGCACCTCGAACAGGCCGTTGCCGACGTGCGGGTGCGGGTACGGCCCCCGGTACACCACCTCGGCGCCGTTCATGGCCAGGCCGCGGGCGTTCTCCGGGTAGGAGCCCTCGTTGGCCATCAGGAACCCGAGCCGGCCGATCTCGGTGTCGGCCACCGGGTAGAACGCGTCCAGGTTGCGCCCGTACAGCTCGATCCACTTGTCCCACACGTTGTGCGGGGTCACCGAGTGCTCGACCGGCAGCAGCGGCACCACCTTGTGGTGCCGCAGGACGAGCTCACCGTCGGGTGAGAGCACGAACCCGACGTTGAAGAAGCGCCCGGGGAACTCGGGGTGCCGCGCCTTGGCCTGGCCCATCACGAACGCGTTCCACCGCCGCGCCAGCGCGCCCAGCGCGTCGGTCTCCGGGCCGGGCACGTCGATCGCGCACTCCCGCGCGAACGTCTCGTGGTCGAGGTCGAGCACCTCGTCGTTGAAGCCCTGCAGCGCCCCTTCCGGGATGGCGATCAGCCGGACCGGCAGGTCCAGGCTGGACAGCCAGGAGGCGGCCTTGATCAGGTGGGAGATGTGCTCGATGTTGACGCTGATCTCGTCGCGGTGGCGGATGCCCCGCATGGTGGGCACCAAGCCGATGGCCTGATAGGGCTCGATCATCGATCGTCCTCCCGGCGCGCTGTGTCCGTTGGCGCTGTGTCCGTCGGCGCTGTGTCCGTCGTGGCTAGCCCAGGGCCCGCTGCCGGGCCTCGGCCTGCTGCTTGATGGCCTCGTTGATCGCTACGAAGGCGCTCTCGATGCGCTCGAGCGACGTGGCCGCCATGCGGCCGCCGCGGTTGCCGCCGAGTCCCCGGTAGGTCCCGGTCTGCACCAGCGAGGTGCCGTCGACGGACGGGCCCATCGCGAAGACGCGGTCGCTGATCGTCAGCCCGGCCATCTTCGACACCCACCGCAGTTCCCGGTCCGGCTCGACGGTCCGCACCTTGACGTTGCCGATTATCTTCCGGCCGGACGTCGGATGGGTGGTGGTGATGGTGAGCTTGCTCCCGACCGCCAGCTGCCCCGTCACCGACAGGAACGCCGGATGCCACTTCGGATAGCTGGCCAGGTCGGACAGGACCGCCCACACGTTTTCCGGCGTGGCAGCGATCTCGATCGACGTGGTTACCGTGTAAGCCATCGCAGTCGGCCTCCTGCCCGGGATCATACGACGTCATGCGTGACCCCTGTGACCCGTGGTTCCAGTTTGTGACGAAAGCCTTACACAGGCAGCATTTTTCGATCCATTTCCGCATTCACGTCGTTCCCCTGGGTAGGAATAAGCCGACGTTAGACCCCATCGGCCCGGTGCCCAGCGGAACCCTGCGCCGCTGGGCACCTCCTTGCCTTCTCCGGACCGGATGAGCCCCGGCGGCAGCCGGCCACCAGCGCCACCGCCCCGGTGCAGAGAAACCCTCCGGAGACGAGCGAGAACCTCGTGCCGGCCAGGCTCGCCACCACGCCCGACCTGAGTTGCCCGGCCGGCGGCCGATCCCGTAGCTCAGCAGCTCCACCCCGGCCAGCCGCCCGCGCAGTTCGTCCGGGATGGTCTGGTCCACAGCGTGTCCCGGAAGATGCCGCTGATCATGTCGGCGGCGCCGGCCGCGATCAGGCAGGCCAGGGCGACGTAGATATCGGGGGAGAGGCCGAACCCGGCCATCGCCAGCCCCACGCCCGGCCGAGAGCGCGATGGCCAGGCCGTGCGGCTGATCCGCCCCATCCAGCCGCTGAGCACCGTCACCCCGAACGCCCCCACCGACGGCGCCGCGAACATCAGCCCGGTCGCCCAGCGGGCGTGCAGTTCGACGGCCAGGAACGGGAACAGCGCGTTGGGGTAGGCGAAGATCATCGCGCGCGAGGTCGGCCAGGTAGGAGCCGAGCAGGTCCTGACGGCGGACGGCGTAACGCAGCCCCCCGGTGATCCCCGCAGGGCCGCGGCGCCGGTGCCGGTCCCGGGCAGGCTGGGCAGTTCGCGACAATAGGACGAACGAGGCTGCGAAACCCACCGCATCGATCCCGTAGACCAGCCCGGGGCCCGGCGCACGGCCAGCACTCCGCCCAGCGCCGAACCGAGCAGGAAGCTGGCGTTCTGCGACAAGGACAGCAACGCCGACGCGGCGGTGAGCTGGTCCCGGGGAACCATCGGGGGCACCGAGGCGTCGAGCGAGGGGCTCTGCAGCGCGGCGGCCGCCATCATCACGGCGGTGACAGCGAACAGCGGCCACAGCGCGGGCGCCGGCCGCAGCGCGTTGACCAGCAGCAGGATCGCGCAGCCGCCGAGTGCGGCCTCGCACCAGCGGATCGGCGGCCGCCGGTCGAACCGGTCCGCGAGCACGCCTCCGTACAGTCCGAACAGCACCAGCGGCACCAGTTCCACCGCTCCGAGCAGCCCCACCGCGAGCGGTGACCCGGTGAGCTGCTTGGCCTGCACCAGCAGCGCGACCTCGCTGGCCTGGGTGCCGAGTGCGGTCACCGTCCGGCTGGCGAACAGCAACCGGAACCCGCGTGAGGACCGCCACGGCGCCGGGTCCGGCCACAGGTTTAGTAGGTGACGGTTTGGCCCCGCTAGCAGGCATTGAGCAGCACGATACCGGCCGCGACCAGCACGGTCGCGGCGATGCGGGTCCGGCCGAACGGCTCGCGGAACACGAGGGTGGCGATGATCGCGCCGAAGATCACGCTGGTCTCGCGCAGCGCCGCGATCGGGGCCAGCGCACCCCGGGTCTGCGCCCACAGCACCAGGCCGTAGGCCAGCACGCTCAGCGCGCCAGCGCCCAGGCCGGCCAGCAGGATCCGCGGCGGCTGCTTCAGCAGCACGTCACGCCGCCGCGCCACCGCGAACATCGGTACGCACAAGCTCTCCAGCACCATCAGCCAGCCGATGTAGCCGACCGGGCTGCCCGACAGCCGCACCCCTACGCCGTCCACCGTCGTGTAGGCGGCAATGGTCAGGCCCGTCCCGACCGCGGCCAAGAACGCCGCCCGGCCCGGCCGCGCCCGGCCAGGACCAGCACGGCCAGCCCGGCGGAGACCACGAGGATGCCGCCCACCTGCAGCAGGGCCAGGTGCTCATGGACGAAGATCAGCGCCAGGACGGTCACCACCACCGGTGACGTGCCCCGGGCGAGCGGATAGACCTGGCCGAACTCGCCCAGCCGGTAGCACTGCATCAGCAGCAGGTTGTAGAAGACGTGAATCACGACCGACGCCAGCAGGTACGGCCAGCAGTCCCCCCGGGGCAGGGTGGCCACGATGGCCAGCGGGATCCCGACCGCGATGCCGCCCACGCCGATCAGCGCGAAGGCGAGCGTCTGGTCCCTGATGCCGTGCGCGATGGCGTTCCAGACCGCGTGGGTGACGGCGGCGCCCAGAACGGCGAAGGTAACGGCGGCGGACAGAGTGGTCGACGGGTCCAACGGGGCTCCTCGGGCAGGTGCGAACAGGAGCCCTCAGGGCTTCTATCCCGTCAGGTGTTCCCCGGGCTGCTCGCCAGAGCCAGCCTGAGTCTCGGCGCCGCTCGGTCCAGACCCGGCCATCCTGATTGTCAGCGTTACCTAGCGGACAGCCGGCGGAACCCTAGGCGCAACCACGTGCTAACCCGAGCTTAACCCCGCTGCGTTGGCCCGGCCCGCGGCCGGGGCGGCAGTAGCCTACCCAGGGTCCGGGGTAGGGCCGAGTTCTCGCTGAGGAGTCTTGTGCTTACGATTGACCTGAATGCGCTGGAGCATATGGTCGGCGGTAACGCAGGGGCCCAGACCCGGGCAGTAATGTCGTGAAGAATGTAACCATTCATTCGGCGCACATCATGCAGGGAAGTGTTTTTTTCGCGCTCAAGGGCCTGCAGGCCGACGGTCATGATTTCGTCGATCAGGCATTGCGGAACGCCGCGGTGGCTGCTGTGGTCGCGCGCGGGCGGGCGGCGGCCTGCGCTGAGGCGGCGCCGGTCATCGAGGTCGACGATCCGCTGACGGCACTCCAGCAACTCGCCCGGTGGTGGCGTTCTCAGCTGACCGCGACCGTGGTCGCGGTCATCGGCAGCAGCGGGAAGACCGTCACCAAGGACGCCCTGGTGCACATACTGGCGCATGACCGGAAAGCCTTCGGCAGCCCGGGGAGCTTCAATAGTAAAATCGGCGTCCCGCTGGCTCTGCTCGACTGCCCGGCCGATTGCGACATAGCCGTTATCGAGGCCGCGGCCACCGAGCCGGGTGAGATGGCCCTGCTGCGCGATATCATCCGGCCCGACCACGTTGTCTTTACCAATCTCGACGCCAGGCACGCGTCGAATTTCGCGAACCCCGAGGCTCATATCCGGGAGCTTCTGGCCATGGCGGATGATCTCGGCGGCGGCTGGCTTCTCGTCGGCGATCAGCAGCCGGTGGTCCAGGCTATGACCAAGGCGCTGGCCGGCGGCTACGCGCGCTACCTGCGCGACCTCATGTCGGTCCCCGTCTTCTCGGTCGCCGGGAGCGATCCGGCGAGCACCTTCGTCGAGATCCTCTTTCCCGACGGTGCCGGGGCGCCTACCTCGATCCAGACCCCGTTCGAGGAGATCCTCTCCGACGTAGAACTGGCCTTCGCCGCGTCCTGGCTGCTCGGCGTGAAGTCGGACACCGCGCTGCAGGCCATGAGCGACTTCCTCCCGACCGCGACCCGGATGGAGGTGTGGCAATCGCCCGGAGGCTGGACCGTGGTGCGTGACGTGGCCACCATCGACGCCGTCAGCCTGGGCGTGGCCCTGCGCGTCTCGCGTCGCCTGGTCGGATCGCAGGCACGCTTCAGCGTCGTCCTGGCCGACGCCCTCAAGCTCTGCCCTGACGACTCCGCCCAGGCCCTGGCGCGCGCGATCGCGGCCGCCGCGGTCGACACCCTCTACACGCTGGATTCGGCCGCGCACCGCGGTATCAGGGACACCATCGCCGAGGTCGCGCCGCAGATACGGGTGCTCTCCTTCGCCTCCCTGGAGGAGATGCGCCCGCTGCTCCTGACGGACCTGGACCGCGACAACATCGTCCTGATCGAGTCGCCCCGGGAACGGTCGCTGGCCGAAGCGACCTCCACGCTGATGGAGCCGCTGGCCGCGACCCGCCTGTTCATCGACCAGGCGGCGCTGGAGAGCAACGTCACCGCGTTCCGGCGGCTCATAGGCCCTCGTGTCCAGCTGCTCGCGATGGTCAAGGGCCTGGCCTACGGGACGAGCCCGGTGCAGGTGAGCATGTCTTTGCAGGGCGCCGGGGTCGATCAGCTCGGCGTGGCGACCGCCGACGAGGGTGCCCTGCTCCGCCGCGCGGGCGTATCCCTGCCCATCCTCGTCACGCTCGGTACCCCGGCCGAGATGGACAAGATGATCAGGCATGACCTCACGCCGCAGATCTACTCGCCGGGCATGCTCGAGTCGGTTATCGCGCACGCCCGCCTGAACGCCCGGCGGCAGCCGGTGGCAATCCACCTGGAGGTGGAGACGGGGATGCACCGGACGGGATTTACTCCGCCAACGGCCGTCGAGGCACTTGAGCGGCTGCGGGATGCAGCCGGCCGTCAGGCTCACCGGGATCATGACTCACTTCGCTTCCGCCGACATACCGGATGAAGACGATTTCACCGCCGGCAGCTGGCCGTGTTCGGCGGCGTGGTGGCGCGGCCGAGGAATTCGGGTTCGCCGGGTTTGGCCGGCACGCGGCGAATACGGCGGGCGCCATCCGCTTCCCGGAAGCCCGCCTCGACATGGTGCGGATCGGTATCGGCCTGTACGGGGTTTCCCTTCTCCGAGCACCAGGCCGCATATCGGCCAGTCGACCGTCGTCGGGCTGGTGAGCCAGGTAGTGGAGGTTCAGCGGCTCGACGAGGATGACCGGATCGGGTACGGAGGGACCTACCGGGTCCCGGCGGCCGGACGCCGGGTGGCGGTCGTCGCCGCCGGATATCACGATTGCATTCCGCGAGCCTTCTCGAATTTCGGGTACGTGAGCATCGACGGCCGCAAATGCCCGATCGTGGGCTCGGTCTCCATGGATTCAATGGTGGTCGACATAACCGGCTGCCCGGGGGCGGGAGTGGGAAGCGACGTGCTGATCTACGGCAGGCACGGCGGCTCGAGGTCTCCGTGGAGGAGGTGGCAGCGGCGGTGGGGACCATACGGTACGAGCTCCTGACCCGCGTCGGCCGGCGTGTCCAGCGGGTACTGACCCAGCACTGACCGGGTAGGCTGGCCCGGTGCGGGCGATCATCGATATCTTGCAGGCCAACTCGAACGTGACACCGGAACGTATCGCGACCATGACCGGGATGGACGTCGGCCATGTGCGCGACCAGATCGCGACCTGGGAAGAGACGGGTGTCATCCGCCGCTACAAGGCCGTCATCGACCCGGACCGGCTGCGCGCCGTCACCGACGTGGAGGTAATCACCGCGCTGATCGATGTCTCGGTATCTCCCGAGCGCGGGGTCGGCTTTGATGACGTGGCCGCGCGAATCGCCCAGTTCCCCGAGGTGCGGTCCGTTTACCTGGTATCGGGCGCCCAGGATCTGCGCTGCGTCATAACCGGCGGCAGCATGCATGAGATAGCGGATTTCGTCGCCCAGAAACTCGCCACGATCAGCCGGGTGACCGCAACCGCAACCCACTTCGTGCTCAAGATGTACAAGGACGACGGCGAGCTTTACATCGAGCCCGAGGAAGACCACCGTCTGCAGGTCACGCCGTGAAGCCGCTCAACCAGGTCATCGCCAACTGGGCACGGCGTCGGGAATCCGCCGCTTCTTTGACATAGCGGCCACGATGGACGACGTGATCTCGCTAGGAGTCGGCGAACCTGATTTCGTCACTCCGTGGCGTATCCGCGAAGCCGGCATTTCCGCCCTGGAGCGCGGTTTCACGACGTACACGTCGAATGCCGGGCTGCTGGAACTGCGCGAGGCCATCTGCGCCGACCTCGGGCACCGGTACGGCGTGAACTACGAGCCGGATGATGAGTGCCTGATCACGGCCGGGGTCTCGGAAGGCCTGGATCTGGTCCTGCGGGTCCTGCTGGAGCCCGGCGACGAGGTCCTGATCCCCGAGCCCTGTTACGTGGCCTACGAGCCGTGCGTGATGCTGGCCGGCGGCCGGGCGGTCACGGTCCCGACGAGCAGCGCCGACGGATTCCGCCTGCACGCCAACCGGGTCGCGGTGGCCCTGACGCCGCGGACGAAGGCCATCCTGATCAGTTCGCCGGCCAACCCGACGGGCGCGATCCAGCGCCGCGACGACCTGATGGCCCTGGTGGAACTGGCCGTCCGGCATGACCTGTACATCATCTCGGACGAGATCTACGAGCGGCTGAGCTACGTGTCGCCGCACACCTGCCTGCCCGCGCTGCCGGGAGCGCGCGAGCGGAGGGTGCAGCTCGGCGGATCTCGAAGGCCACGCGATGCCGGGTGGCGCGTCGGGTACCTGTGCGCGCCGAAAATGATCGCGGAGCTAGCCTGCCGGATTCATCAGTACACCATGCTCTGCGCGACGCACCTCTCGCAGTTGGCCGCGCTCGAAGCCCTGCGTTCCGGTGATTCGGACGTCGCGGAAATGGTCGCCGACTACGACCGGCGGCGTCGCGTCTTCTATAAAGGGCTTACCGAGATAGGCCTTGACTGTCCCGAGCCCGAAGGCGCGTTCTACGCCTTTCCGTCCATCGCCGCATCTGGCCTCAGTTCGCAGGTATTCGCGGAAGAACTTCTCCGGGCCGAGCGGGTGGCGGTCGTACCGGGCGATGTATTCGGGCCGTCAGGCGAGGGGCACATTCGCTGCTCGTACGCGACGGCGTTGCCGGCGCTGGAGGAGGCACTGGAGCGAATGGAGCGTTTCCTGCGCAAGGTCGCCTCGGGCGACATGGTTCCTACCGCTGGGTAACCGTCGGACCGCCAGCTTAACGAGGTAATTCGTAGACACTCCCGCTGGCAGGGCAGATACTGGGACCACATGGTTGCCGTTTCTGCTGCCCGGCTGGCTCGGTAGCCGCGGCCGTAGGAGGGGTATGGCGACTGAGCGCCTCGTCATGCAGGGCAACGCCGGCCCGCGGGAATGTGACCTGGGAAACATCCTGATATTGGCGGGCGGGCTGTCCCCGGAAAGGGAAGTGTCACTCCGGTCAGGGGCCAGGCTTCAGGCCGCCCTGCGCGACGCCGGGGTCGAGGCCGGAATCCTCGACGTCGATACCAGCCTCATCCCGGCTATAGCCGGGCTATCCGCCGGACGTGGTCTTTCCCGTTATTCACGGAATCGGGGGAGAAGACGGGTCGCTGCAAGAAATCCTCGCGTTGCTCGGCATCCCGCATGTGGGCGCGCCCGCGAGCGCGAGCCGCCTGGCGTTCGACAAACCGGTTGCGAAGACAATCGCCAGGAAAGCCGGGCTCGCCACTCCGGCATCGGTCACCCTGACCAAAGAGATATTCCATGACCTCGGTGCCGCCGCGATCATGCGCCGTATCGTGGCGACGCTGAGCCTCCCGCTTTTCGTCAAGCCGAGCCGCGGTGGCTCGGCGCTCGGCGCGACCGAGGTGAGAACCGCGGACGAGCTGCCCGGAGCCATGATCGCCTGCTTCGCGTACGGCGACACCGCGCTCATCGAGGAATGCATCGCCGGGACCGAGGTCGCGGTGGGCGTCATCGACCTCGCGGCCGGGCCGCGGGCGCTGCGCCGGTGGAGATCGCCCCGCGAACCGACAGCTACGATTACGCCGCCAGGTACACCGCCGGGCAGACGGAATTCCACATCCCGGCCCGCCTCGCCGATGACGAGCTGGCGGCCGCCTGCGCGGTCGCGGTCAGCATGCATCAGCTGCTGGGCCTGCGGGACCTCTCCCGCACCGATCTCATCGTCTCCCACGGCCAGGCCTTCTTCCTCGAGGTCAACGTGTCGCCGGGCCTGACCGTCACGAGCACCTTCCCGATGGCGCTGGAGTCGGCGGGCCGGAACCTGGGCGCCACCTGCCGCGACCTGCTGCTCCTCGCGGCCGCCCGAGGTAACTGACCGGTGAGCTGGTCGCAGCGCGCCATCGAGCGGATCGACATCCGCCCGGTCACGATCGAGCTCACCGAGCCCTTCGCCATCGCAGGCGGGGCCCCCGACCAGGCGCGGAACGTATTCGTGCGGGTGACCTTGCGGGACGGATCGACCGGCTACGGCGGGGCCGCCCCGTTGAGGCGGTCAACGGGGAGACGCAAGCCGGGACCCGGCCGCCCTGCGGGGCGTGAAGGCCGAGGTCACCGGCCGCGACGCGGCCGCGTGGCGATCCCGGGCCGCCGACGTCAGGCGCCTGATCCCCGGCGCGCCGGCGGCAGGTGCGCGATAGAGCAGGCCGTCATCGATGCCCTGGCCCGCCACGTCGGGCTGCCGCTGCTGCAGTTCTTCGGCGGCTGTTCCCATGACCTCACCACCGACATCACGATCCCGGCCGGCGATATCGCGCACAGCGCCAGTTCGGCCCAGCGCGCCGTCCAGGACGGATTCGGGACGGTCAAGGTTAAGGTCGGGGCGGGCGCCTGGGAATCGGACGGGGCCCTGAAGGCGAACCGGGCCGCGCCCGGGATTTCGATCGTCGCGGACGCGAACGAAGGCTATTCCTACCCGCACGCCCGTCAGTTCCTTGATCGCGTGCGCTCGGCCGGCGTCGCGCTCGCCCTCATGGAGCAGCCTGTCGCCGCCGACGACGTAGCGAGCCTGGCCGCGCTGGAAGAGGAATTCCGCATCCCCGTATGCGCCGATGAGTCCGCCCGTTCCCCGGCCGACGCGATTCGCGTCGCGCGGGCCGGCCAGATCGGCGTCATCAATATCAAGCTGATGAAGTGCGGCGTATCGGATGCCCTGGACATGATTTCCGTCGCCCGCGCGGCCGGGATGTCGTGCATGATCGGCGGGATGATCGAGACCGCCGTCTCCATGACGTTCTCGGCCGCCCTGGCGATGGCGAACTACCCGCTTTTCGCCTACACGGACCTGGACACCCCGCTGTTCATGCAGAACAGCACCATCGCCGGCGGGATGTCGTACCAGGGCCGGTCATCCGGCTGCGCCGCGCGGCGGGCACCGGCGTCGACGTCGAGCGACTACACCCGCTAACCACTCGGGCGTATCCGCTGGGTCCGCAGCAGCTGCGGACCGAGATCCGGCAGGGCCGCCAGTTCTCGGCCATCACCGTGCCGTCGTCGTCCTGCCGCACCCGCAGGCCGACGGTCTGCCAGCTGCCCTCGACCCGAACGCGAGCTCAAGCGCTTGCGGTCGAGCCGGCGCCCGAGTACCCGGCGGGCGAGAAGCCCTCGAGGAAGGCGATGCTGGCCGCCAGCGAGAACGGTCCGCGCGGGATCAGGGTAAACGTCTCCATGAGAGCTATCTCATCACCGGCCGCTGACATTTACCGCGATATGTCGACGGGCCGCTGACGTGTATGCGCTGTTGACAGCCCGGCCGCCCCGTGCCTACGATCTCATACGTCATATATGAGACGCGGTACACGATGTCTACTTCTTATCTTGTCCTGACCGGGGCGGGCGCCCTCCCGTCGCGGACCGTGGCCGTGCTGGACGCGATCAAGCACGCGATCTTGTCCGGTGAGCTCAAGCCGGGGCAGCCGCTGGTCGAGACCGACCTGGCCGAGGTGCTCGGGGTGTCCAAGACACCGGTCCGCGAGGCACTCAAGACGCTGGCCGGCGCCGGGCTGGTGACGATGAGCCCGTACAAGGGCGCCGCCGTGCGGGTCGTCGACGGCACCAGGCCCGGCACGTCTACGACGCCCGGCTGCTGCTCGAGCCCGAAGCCGCTGGCTCGCTCGGTGGCCGCGGGTCACGACTGGGCGCCCGCGCACGAGGCCCTGGCCCGCGCCGACGGCGCCGCCGACCAGGCCGGCCGCAGCCTGGCCAACCGCGACTTCCACCGCGAGCTCTACGCCGGCTGCGGGAACCCGCTGCTGGTCCGCATGCTCGACGACCTGCGTGATCAGACCGCCCTGGTCAGCGTGTCCGCCTGGCGTCACGAGCCCGGCTGGCGGCAGCCGCCGAGCTGGGAGCACGAGGCGGCCGAGCACCGGGCCGTGCTCGGCGCCGCCGAAGACGGAGCGGCCGAACGGGCCGCCAGCTTGCTCCGCCACCACATCACGTCCTTTGTCGCCCGCAACTTCGCCGAACCAGCAGAACCACAGGAGAGCCAGCCCCGATGACCCTCACCCCGGCCGCCGCGCAGGACCTGCGCCAGGCCCTCGCCACGGTGGTCGCCGTCCCCGTCACGCCGTTCCAGGCCAGCGGGGATCCCGACTGGGACACCTACGCCGCGCTGACCGGGCGCCTGATCGACGGCGGGATCACGGTCATCACGCCGAACGGCAACACCGGCGAGTTCTACGCGCTCAGCCCGGTCGAGGCCAGGCGGGCCATGGAGACCGCGGCCAACACGGCCGGGGGGCAGGCGGAGCTGCTGGCCGGCGTCGGTCACGACATCGCCTCCGCGGGGCACGCCGCCCGGCACGCCCGTGACCACGGCGCCCGGATGATCATGATCCACCAGCCGGTGCACCCCTACGTCGCCCGGGAAGGCTGGATCGACTATCACGCCGCCATCGCCGGCGCGGTCCCCGAGCTGGGGGTCGTCCTCTACGTCAGGAACGAGCGCATCACCGGGGCGGACATCGCCGCGCTGGCCGACCGGGCGCCGAACGTCATCGCCGTCAAGTACGGCATCCGCGACGCCAGCGCGTTCGCCGCGCTGGCCCGGGACGCCGGGATCGACCGGTTCACCTGGCTGGCCGGGGCGGCCGAGCTGACCGCGCCCTCGTACTGGGCCAGCGGCGCCCACGGCTTCACCTCCGGCCTGGCCAACGTCGATCCGGCCCTGCCGCTGGCCATGCTGGACGCGCTGCGCGGCAGCGACTACGGCGCGGCGATGAAGATCTGGGAGAAGGCCCGCCGGTTCGAGGAACTCCGCGCGGCCAACGCGAACGCCGACAACGTGAGCGTGGTCAAGGAGGCCCTGGCCCAGCTCGGGCTCTGCCGCCCGGACGTGCGGCCGCCGAGCCGCCCGCTGCCCCCGGCCATCAAGCAGGAGATCGGGCAGATCCTGACGGGCTGGGGCCTGGCGTGAAGCAGCCGGAAGAGCTCCGCAGCTTCCGCTGGTTCGGCGGCGAGCGCACCTCCGGCCTGCGGTCTTTCGGCCACCGGTCACGGATGCGCCAGCTCGGCGTGGAGGCCGAGGAGCACCTGGGCAAGCCGCTCATCCTCATCCTCAACACCTGGTCCGAGATCAACCCCTGCCACATGCACCTGCGCCAGCGGGCCGAGCAGGTCAAGCGGGGCGTGCTCGAAGCCGGCGGCTTCCCGGTCGAGATGCCGGTGGCCACGCTCAGCGAGACGTTCCAGAAGCCGACCCCGATGATGTACCGGAACCTGCTCGCCATGGAAGCCGAGGAGCTGCTCCGCTCCTACCCAGCCGACGGCGCGGTACTGATGGGCGGCTGCGACAAGACCACGCCCGCCCTGCTGATGGGCGCGGCCAGCGCCAACATCCCGGCCATCTACGTGACGGCCGGCCCGATGCTGCGCGGCAACTTCCGCGGCCAGCCGCTGGGCAGCGGCACCGACATGTGGAAGTTCTGGGACGACGCCCGGGCCGGCCTGATCGGCGAGTGCGAGCTGGCCGAGCTCGAGTGCGGCATCGCCCGGTCGCCGGGCCACTGCATGACGATGGGCACCGCCTCGACGATGACGTCCGCCGCCGAGGCCCTCGGCATGACCCTGCCCGGGATGGCCTCGATCCCCGCCGTCGACTCGGCCCACTACCGGATGGCCGCGGCCAGCGGCCGGCGCATCGTGGGCATGGCCTGGGAGGACCTGACCCCGGACAAGATCCTCACCCGCGAGGCGTTCGAGGACGCGGTCGCCACCGTGCTCGCGCTCGGCGGCTCCACCAACGCGTTCATCCACCTGGTCGCCATGGCCGGCCGGGCGGGCGTGGACCTCACGCTGGACGACTTCGACGCCATCGCGCGCCGCGTCCCGTGGCTGGCGAACATCAGGCCGAGCGGGAAGTACCTGATGGAGGACTTCTACTTCGCCGGCGGCCTGCCCGCGCTGCTCGCCCAGCTGGCGACCGTCCCCGGCGCGCTGCATCCCGGCCGGATGACGGTGACAGGCCACACGTTCGGGGAAAATATCGGCGAGTCACCCGTCCACAACGCCGACGTCATCCGCTCGCCCGAGACCGCGCTGGCCGCCGAGGGCGGGGTGGCGGTGCTGCGCGGGAACCTGGCCCCCGACGGCGCCGTGATCAAGCACATCGCGGCCGAGCCGCGGCTGATCAAGCACACCGGCCCCGCGGTCGTCTTCGACGACTACTCAGACCTGCAAAAACGCATCAACGACCCGGCGCTGAACATCACCGCCGATTCCGTCCTGGTGCTGAAGAACGCCGGGCCGAAGGGCGGCCCCGGGATGCCCGAGTACGGCATGCTGCCCATCCCCGACTACCTGCTGGCCCAGGGCGTCCGCGACATGGTGCGGATCTCCGACGCCCGGATGAGCGGTACCAGCTACGGCGCCTGCGTGCTGCACGTGGCCCCGGAATCGTTCGTCGGCGGTCCGTTGGCTCTCGTCCAGACCGGCGATCCGATCACCCTCGACGTCTCCGCCCGGCTGCTCTCCATCGATGTACCCGAACGGGTGCTCGCCGAGCGGCGGCAACAATGGCAGCCTCCGGCGCCGAAGTTCGAGCGTGGTTACGGCGCCCTGTACAGCGAGCACATCACCCAGGCCAACGAAGGCTGCGACTTCGGCTTCCTGGCCAGGAGAGGACGTAATCCCGAACCCGATCCCAAGTAACTCGGGTTCCGTGACCTCAGGAGAGCCAATGATCCAGGGGTTTGACCCGCGAACCGGCGAGCCAGTGGGGGAGCCGGTGCCGGAAACGGCCGGCGCCGCGGTAGACGCGATCGTCGAGGCCGCGGCGGCCGCGTTCCCGGCATGGGCCGCGTTCGACCGCCGGGCGGAGGCACTCGAGGCCATCGCCGACGCCCTGGACGCCAGGAAGGGCGAGCTCGCGGCCATCGCCGACACCGAGACCGCGCTCGGCGGCGAGCGGCTGGCCGGCGAGGTGGCCCGGGCGACCGGGCAGCTGCGCCTGTTCGCGACGGTGCTGCGGGACGGCGGGTACCTCGACGCCGCCGTCACGCGGGCCGAGGGCGTCGTGCCTGACCTGCGCCGGATCGACCGGCCCATCGGCCCGGTCGCCGTGTTCGCGGCGTCGAACTTCCCCTTCGCGTTCTCCACCGTCGGCGGGGACATGGCGTCCGCGCTGGCCGCCGGGTGCCCGGTCGTGGTCAAGGCGCACGAGGCCCACCCGGTCACCTCCGACGTGTGCGCTGAGATCGTGACCGGGGCGCTGGCCTCCGCCGGAGCTCCAGCGGGGACGTTCGGCCTGGTGCACGGGGTGGAGGCGGGCCTGCAGCTGCTGCGGCACCCGCTCATCGCGGCGGCCGGGTTCACCGGGTCGACCGCCGGGGGCCTGGCTCTGGCCCGGATCTGCGCCGAGCGCCCGGTGCCGATCCCGTTCTTCGGCGAGCTCGGCTCGGTCAACCCGTGCGTGGTGCTGCCCGGTGCCGCCTTCTCCCGGCCGGCCGCGGTCGCCACCGGCTACGTCGGCTCGCTGACGCTGGGCACCGGCCAGTTCTGCACCAATCCCGGCCTGCTCTTCGTTCCCGACGACGTGGGCCTGCTCTCCGCGATCGCCGAGGCGGCCGGCGCATCGGCGGGCGGGGCCATGCTGTCCGGCCGGATCTTCGCGGGCTACCAGGACGCGGTGGCCGAGGCCGCCGACCACCCCGGCGTCACCGAGCTGGCCGAGGGCAAGCCGGGCGCGGGGCCGTGGGGCGCCACTCCCCGGGTGTTCCAGCTGACGCTGAAGGAATTCGCCGACGACCTCGCGGTGCTATCCCGCGAGCGGTTCGGCCCGGCCGGGCTGGTGATCACCTACCCCTCGGTCGAGGAGCTGCTGCCGGTCCTCGGCTCGCTGGCCGGCAACCTGGTCGGCACGATCCACGTCGACACCGAATCCGGCGAGGACATCGACCTGGCCCGCCAGGTCGTCACCGTCCTGGAACGCGTCGCGGGCCGTATCGTCTGCAACGGCTGGCCGACCGGCGTGGCCGTGGTCGCGGCGCAGAACCACGGCGGCCCCTGGCCCGCCACCACCGCCCCGGCCTACACCTCGGTCGGCACCGCCGCCATCCGCCGCTGGCTGGTGCCGCGCGCGTACCAGGACTTCCCGCCCGAGCTGCTGCCGCCGGGGCTGCGGTGACGCCATTGCTACCGTGGTCGCCATGAGCCCTCAGATCGCGACCAACACCGCCGTCAGCCGGGACGAGCTGACCGACTTCATCCGGCCGCGCCACCACGCGATCGTGATCACCGCCCGGGCCGGCGGGCAGCCGCAGGCCTCCCCGGTCACCTGCGGCGTCGACGCCGAGGGGCGGATCGTGATCGCGACGTACCCCGAGCGCGCCAAGACCCGCAACGCCCGGCTCAACGAGCAGGTCAGCGTGCTGGTGCTGTCCGACGATTTCGGCGGTCCCTGGGTGCAGGTCGACGGGACCGCCGAGGTACTCGACGTGCCCGAGGCGGTAGAGCCGCTGGTGGAGTACTTCCGGTCGATTTCCGGTGAGCACTCGGACTGGGACGAGTACCGGCAGGCCATGGTGCGCCAGGGCAAGTCGCTGCTGCGGATCACGCCGGTGCGGTGGGGCCCGGTGGCTACCGGGGGATTCCCGGCCCGGCTTGCGTGACAGACTGGCGGCATGACCGCATCGGATCCGAAAGCGGACCTTCACCGTTACCTGCAAGATGCCCGCGAAGCGCTGCTCTGGAAGCTGGACGGGCTCTCGGAGTACGACGTCCGCCGCCCGCTGGTGCCCACCGGCACCAACCTGCTGGGACTGGTCAAACACGTGGCCAGCGTGGAGCTCGGGTATTTCGGTGATTGCTTCGGCCGCCCCTACGACGAACCGCTGCCCTGGCTGGAGGACGACGCCGAGCCCAACGCGGACATGTGGGCCGCGCCCGGCGAGACCCGCGAGCAGATCACCGGCCTGTACCGGCGGGCCTGGGTCCACTCCGACGCCACCATCGGCGCGCTCACGCTGGACGCGACCGGTCATGTGCCGTGGTGGCCGCCCGGCCGCAGCGAGGTGACGCTGCACAAGATCCTGGTCCACATGATCGCCGAGACCGACCGGCACGCCGGGCAGGCCGATATCGTCCGCGAGCTCATCGACGGCGGGGTCGGCCTGCGCGAAGGCAACGACAACATGGCCCCGGGCGACAAGGCCTGGTGGGAGGGCTACCGGAGCCGCCTGGAGGGGGCGGCGCGCAAGGCCGGCCAGGTCGCCGCGCGCGAGGCCGCCGCCACCGCCATCCGCCCGCGACCTCACCCGCCATCCCCGCCATTTCGCGCGACCTCACCCGCCATCCCCGCCATTTCGCGCGACCTCACCTGCCATCCCCGCCATTTCGATTCAATGGTTGTGGCAACCTAATGGGTAGAGCCATTACAGTGCCACAACCATTGAATTCTGAGGGGGCACCTCAGCCCTGAGAGGCTCGCACGTCGAACTGGGGCGTGGTCTCCAGCAGGAACGACAGGTCCGTGCCGGCCGGCACGTTGGCGGGCGGGACGCCCCGGCGGAACAAGCGGCCGGTGCTGGCCCCGGCCAGGATCGCGCGCTCGCCGCTGACGCCGAGCCAGGCGCCCTCCCGCAGGGCGAGCACCGGGACGTCGTTCTCCTCGAGGAACTCCTCGATCCGCTGCTGCCGCGTCTCGTCCTGGTGCGTGCTCCCCGGGTCGGGATCCAGGTAGTGCGGGTTCAGCTGGAACGGGATCAGCCCGAGCGCGGACAGCGCCGGCACCTCCACGATCGGCATGTCGTTGGTGGTCCGGACGGACGGGCAGGCCACGTTCGACCCGGCGCTGGCGCCCAGGTAGGGAACGCCGTGGCGGACCGCGTTGCGGATGGCGCCCGCCACGTCCAGGCGGCGCAGGGCGAGCAGGCGGAACGTGTTGCCGCCGCCGACGAAGAAGGCCTGGCCTGCGTAGGCCCGGGCCGGGTCGCTCGCCTCGTGCAGGCTGGCCAGCGCGACGCCGATGCCGAGGCTGCCCAGGGCCTTGCGCATGAGCTCGGTGTAGGCGCTCCGGGTCACCGCTGGCGAAGGGGACGAACAAGATCGTGGCTGCGGCCGCCCAGCACGGACCTGATGGCGTCGGCGGCGTGCTCGAGGAACGCCTGCCCCGGTGCCCGCGAGTTCGACAGCAGCAGTAGTTCGCTCATCGGGGCACTCTAGCGGGCCAGCGGGCCCGCCAGAGCACGCGCCGGGTCGAGCAGTACAAGACGGCGGCCAGCTCGGCGGCGGCCAGCGTCAGCATCGCGGCCTGTGCCGGCAGGTACTGCAGCAGGAGCCCGCAGCCCGCTACCCCGGCGGGCAGGCCCAGGCCGATCAGCGTCATGAGCGCCGCCACCACCCGGCCGCGCTGATCCGGCGGGGCCTGCCTGATCACCAGGATGTCGACCAGCACGCGGATCGCGGGTACGCCGAGCATGGCGGTGAACAGCAGGCTGGCCACCCACCACGGGCCGCCCGGCACCGCCAGCAGGGCGAGGATGACGCCGTCCAGTGCGCACACGGCCAGCAGCAGCACCCCAGGCTGGAGCCGGTGCAGGGTGCGGACCAGGGGCGCCCCGGCCAGGCCGCCCGCTGCCCCGGCGCCGAGAGCCAGGCCGATCAGGCCCGGCCGCACCTCCTGGTGGCGCAGGATCACGATGACGACCAGCTCGAGTCCGGCTCCGATCGTGTTCACGAACATGATCAGCAACGTGGCCGCCCGGAGCACGGGCTGCTGCCACAGCGCGCGGACGCCCGCCAGCATGCTTCCCGTTCCGGCGCCGGGCTCATCCCGGGAGACGGCGTGCCCCGGGCGGGGCGGCGGGTGCCTTCGTCAGCGTCGTGGTGATGACCGCGACCGCGAAGCAGGCCGCGATGACGAGGAACGGCACGGCGTGCCCGAGCGCGCGCAGGGCGTAGAGCGCGCCGCCGAGCGCCGGGCCGGCCAGGGCGGCGCCGTTCACCCGGACCTCGTCCTGGGTCAGGGCCTGCGTCAGCTGCTCCGGCGGTACCACCGAGCGCGTCAGCAGCATCGAGGCGGGACCCCTGATCGCCTGACCGGCGCCGAGCAGCGCGGCCGCGGTGAACAGCAGCGGTACCGGCGTCCAGCCGGCGGCGAGCGCCGCGACCACCGCCGCGGTGACTGCGGCCCGGATGACCTCCGTCGTGATCACGATCCGGCGGCTGTCGTACCGGTCGGCCAGCACGCCCGCGGGCAGCCCGGCCAGCAGCATGCCGAGGCCCTGCACGGCCGCGAACAGCCCGGCCAGCGCGGCGGAGCGGGTGACCGCCAGGATGACCAGCGGACAGGCGATATCGGCCACGGATACCCCGAGCGTGGCGGCGCTGGTCCCGATCCACAGCGTCTGGAACGCCAGGTTCCGCCACAGCGGGGCGGCGTATGGTACTCACGGTCTTAGCGATCTACGTCACCATTCATGTTAACGTGAATGATGACATGAACGTGAGCATGTGGCAAGATGTCGCCATGGAACAGCCCACCGCGCAGGCGCCGCCCGCCGCCGAGACGGAGCCGCTCGCGGTCCGGACCGTGGACGACGTGGACGTGCTCAAGGCGATGGCGGATCCGACCCGGATGGCGATCCTGGCCGCGCTGATGAAATCGCGGCGGGACCTGCCGGTCATGTCCGTCAAGGAACTCGCCGCCGAACTTCGCGAGCCGCAGACCAAGCTCTACGGCACGTCCGGCAGCTGGAAGCGGCCGGGCTGATCCGGGTCGCCAGCACCCGCATGGTGTCAGGCATCCTGGAGCAGCGCTACCAGGCCAGCCAGCGGGACCTGGTGCTGGGGCGCGGCATTCTCCGCGAGCACGCGGAAGAGACCACCGGCGCCATGCAGGTGCTGCTCGACCGCTTCCGTGACGGCTTCTTCACCGCGTTCCTGGCCCGGCAGCGGTCGCCGGACGACGAGCTACCCGGGGAGGCCTACCGCGCTCCGACGCTGTTCATGTCGGACCTCAGGATCTCTCCGGCCAAGGCGGCCGAGTTCAGGGACAAGCTCAAGGAGATCACGGACGACCTGAACGACGAGCAAGCCGAGGATCCCGGCGGCGTGCCGGTGAACCTGCTGATCGGCTGGTACGTGCCCGCCGAGGAGTAACCCGTGCCGGGTCCGGCTCAGGGCTGGAACTGCGCGTAGCCGAACCGGGGCAGCGCGGTGGTGCTCGCGAACGCGTGGCCGCTGGCGTCGAGCCAGGCCAGGCGCTTGAGCCGGACCGAGGCGCCGACGGAGAAGCCCGCGTACTTGCGGCCGTCCACGACCCGCGGCGTCACCACCTGGGTGGACCCGTCAGAGAGGGTGGCCCGCAGGTGCGCCGTGGCCGGGCTCACCTGGACGGCGTACCCGGTGGGGGCGGGCGAACCGGTCGGCGGGAACCTATACGCCAGGGGCAGCGCCAAGATGGTCTCCGGGCCGTCCGGCGTGCTGATGGGGCCGCATACGCCGATCTGCGGGCTGCCTGGTGTATCCGCCGAGCTGAAGTTGTAACAGTCGCCCGATGCGCTGAGCGTCTGCGTTATCGACCAGTCCTTCCCGGCCGCGACATCGCCTTCGGCCGACTCGGTGCTGGTCGGGCCCACGTTGTTCCACATGCCGTCGGTCCGCGGCACGGTGGGCGAGGGCTCGCTGATCAGCGGCAGCTCGAAGTCGGCCGGCCACGCCGGGGGCGTCCCGCCGGTGACAGGCCGCTTCTTCGGCCAGCCCGGATGAGCGGCGGTCACGGTGATCCGCGGCGGGCGGGTCACCCGGTAAGCGAAGCCCGTCAGGCGGTAGTGCAGCCCGCAGGCTCTGGCCGTGATCACCGGGAGGCTCTGGCTGCCGTCCGCGACCAGGCCCGCGATGTCGTCGGGCACCTGCATGAACGCGAACCCGATGCCCGGCACGGCGTTACCCAGCGTGACGTCGGCGCCGTTGCCCGGCACGGGGTACACGGGGTTGGCGTCGGTCCCGTTGATGGTGACCGCGGGGATGCACCGGTAGCCCGGGTCGGCGATGTCCTGCACGGCGAGCTGCCAGGGGTGCCCGTCGGCGGTACCGCGGGCGAACACCCCGTCGGCCCCCGCCACGTCGCCGGCCGGGACCGTGACCGGAAACACCGGTCCCGTCGGCGCCGATCCCGCCGGCGCTGACGGTGCCGGCGACGGCGCCGGCCTGACCAGGACGGCCGCCGCGACAACCCCCGCCAGCCCCAGTCCGGCGGCCGTCACCCAGACGCTTCGCCGGCGTACCAGCCTGCGCCACCACGCCGCGAAGGCGCCGGACTCCTCGCGGCCGCTGCTGATGACATCAGGAGCGCCTGGCTCACCGAACGGATCGGACATCACACCACCTAAGAGCACCGTAGCCCCGAAGACCATGGCATGCACTGACGGGGCACCAGCCCTGGGGTCTCCCTGACCGCCCATGGCACGATGATCTAGAACACTCCAGACGGCGAGGGGCCATGAGCGACGAACGTGAGAATCTCACCTGGCAGGTTTTCGGCGCGGCGTCCCGCGAGCTGGCGAAGACCATCGCCGCGGACGGCTTCGAGCCCGACCTGATCCTGTCGATCGCCCGGGGCGGCCTGTTCCTGGCCGGCTCCCTCGGCTACGCCCTCGCGGTCAAGAACCTCTACGTGATGAACGTGGAGTTCTACGACGGAGTTGGCACCACTCTGGACATGCCGGTCATGCTGCCCCCGGTGCCGAGCGTGGTGGATTTCTCGGCCAAGAAGGTCCTCATCGCCGACGACGTGGCCGACACCGGCCGGACCATCGAGCTCGTCCACACGTTCATCAAGGACCAGGTCGACGACGTGCGCTCAGCCGTGATCTACGAGAAGCCGCAGTCCGTCATCAAATGCGAGTACGTCTGGAAGCGAACCGATAGCTGGATCAACTTCCCCTGGAGCTCCGAAGCCCCCGTCGTCGAACGCGCCGGCCAGGTCCTCGACGCCTGACCCGCTCGCTCGCCGCCTCCGGTCATATCGGGTACCGGGTGGGTTCGGCGGTGTAGGTCCGCCCGGAGGGCGTGGTCCAGGTGACGGTCCCGTCCGGGTGCTGCTCGACCTTCCACCGGGGATGCTGCTTGAGCCGATGATCGCGCCGGCACTTCGGGTCGGCGTTGCACAGGCAGGTCCGGCCGCCCGCCTCATAAGGGATGTTGTGCTCGTAGTCACAAGAAGCTGCGGGTCTGCGGCAGATCGGGCTGGCACAGGTCGCGTGGCGGATCCGGGTCAGGTGGCGCAGCTTGACGCCGGGATCGTGGCCCTGAGCTTCGAACCGGTGGTCGCATTGTCCGGTCGTGAGCGGGTGGACCTCAACGATCAGGTCGGGTCCGTTGCCGGGGGTGCGGAGGATCCAGGTGCCGTAGCCGCCGGGTGGCCCGTCGCGGCTGGTCCGGGTGAACGCGAACCCGTGTCTGCTGCGTTTGCCGTGCTTCTTGGGGTCGGGCCTGGTGCAGCCGTGGGCGATGGCGTGCCCGTCGGCGTCGGAGAAGGTGACGCACCATGTTGTCTTCGGGTTGGCGGCGGCGGCGCGGGTCAGGTCGCGGGCGAGCCACGGGTCGACGGGCCCGAACCCGGCGAGGTCACCAGGTCGGTCCGCCAGCCCCAGCGCGGTGACCAGGGGGACGGTCAGGTTGACGGTCGCGGCGAACCCGCCCGGGACCAGACTGGAACCGGGGCCGTGGTGGTGGCCGGGGCGGGAGTCGGTGCCGGTGACCAGGTCGGCCAGGGCGCGGGCCCGGAGCTGATCCATATCGCCGTCCAGCCCGGCCCGCTTCAGCTGGACCGCCCACCAGGTGATCCGCTGGTCCATCGCCAGCACCCAGGCGGGGGGCAGTTCCCGCCCGGCGATGGCGCCGTTACCGGAGTCCTCGCCCCACCGCTCCACCCGGGCTCTTTTCGCCGCGTGCTCCCGCCGGGCCTTCGCCTTCTTGGGCGCGACCTCCATGACCGCCCGGGCGAGCGCCTCCCGCAGCGAGCCGGGGGTGATCCGCCCGGCCCGGCCCAGCACCAGCGCCTCCACCGCGGCGGCTTCCGCAGCGGTGAGCAGGGCAGTGTGGTTGACGATCATCTTGGCCTTGGCGGCGGTGATGATCCCGTCGCGGAGCAGGGCCCGGGTCCCGGGAAGCTTTCCGCCGAGCGCCTCCGCGACCGTGAGCAGGGTCCCGGCCTCGCGGCGGGAGATGGCCAGCACGTGGGCCAGCTCATCGGCGGCGAAGTCCTCCTCCGCCGATCCCGCGGGCCGTCCTGACGTCGGGGTTTCCAGGGGCGGCCGGCGGCGGGACAGCTCCGCCGCCGCGGCCAGCTTCCGCGCCGCCATGTGGGATTCGAGCCGGTCCAACGCGCACACCAACCCGGTCAGCTCATCATCAGAGACACCGGCATAGCAGTCGTCGCCGGCGGCACGGTCAGCGAGCACGGCCAGGTCCGCGCACGCGGGCATCACGTCCAGGCACTGCCCGGTCCCGAACGCCGCCGCCACGCTGGACGATTCCCCCGCCCGCCACCGCGCCGATCCCGGCTGCCCCGGCCCCCGCCGCCGGGCGGACGCGGCGGCGGCCTGCGCGGCCAGCACCCGCGCCACCCCGGCCGGATCGAGATCATCCGCCGTGACCGGCGCCCCCAACTCGGTCGCTGCGGCGGTCCCCGCCAGCTCGGCCTCGCTCAGCTCCGCACCGGGCGGCAGGAAGTCATCTTCATCCAGCCATGTCTCCGGGTCCATGTCCTCGGCCGGATCGAAGTCGGCCCACGCCTGCCACTCCTGCGCCGACACCGGATCCGGGCGGGTGATCACCGGCTCCCAGGGGACCGAAGCGTCGTCAGGCTCATGAGCCCCATCGGCTGGCGATCCTGCCATCGGTCCTCCCGTCACAGAGGGAAAGATGATCGTCTACATATTCGAAATCTTAGCATCTAAGAGCCGGTGAGGCAATCGAAATGTGGCTATACGGCACCGTGAGAACACGTGTAAAAAACAATTATTCGAATAAGTTAGTGATGAATCTGAGGAAAGCACCCGACCATGAAATTCAGTGGCCGCGGAGCCAGGACGATCCGTAAGTTAACCCAGATGATCGACTACTCGTGGCGCGGCGCCTTCACCAACACCGAGCTGAACGTCCTGCACGCCGAGGGGTTCGACCACAAGGTCCTGGACGACGACTGGCTGGCCCAGGTCACCCGGCACAGCCTGGGCTGGGTCTGCGCCAGGGACGGCGAAGGCCTGGTCGGCTTCGTCAACGTCCCTTGGGACGGAGGCGTCCACGCCTTCGTCCTCGACACCCTGGTCGCCGCACGGGTCCAGCACCACGGGGTCGGTACCAGGCTGATCGCCATCGCCGCCGAGGAGGCCAAGGCGGCGGGCTGCGAGTGGCTGCACGTCGACTTCGAGGACCACCTCCGCCCGTTCTACTTCGGCGGCTGCGGCTTTACCCCCACGAACGCCGGTCTCATCGCGCTGCGCTTACCGGGGCACCCGGGCCTGATGAGCCAGCAGCGCCACGTGCAGTGACGTCCGCGACTCGGCCGAACCGAGATCGGTGCCGAGGATGCGCTCGATCCGCCGCAGCCGCTCGTAGAATGTCGGCCGGGCCAGGTGCGCCCGCTTGGCCGCCTGCGCCTTGTTCCCCCCGGCCGCCAGGTAGGCGCTGAGCACGTCGAGCAGCGAGGTGTCCGGCTCGGCCGCCAGCAGCGGGCCGAGTTCGCGCTCCACGAACGTCTGCACCCGGGGATCCTCGCGGAGCAGGTGCAGCAGCCCCCGCACCCGCAGGTCCGCCAGCCGGTAGAACGGCTGGCCCGAACCCGGATCGCCCGGACGTTCAGCCGCGACGTCAGCAACCTGCGCGGCCTCGAGGAACGAGCGGCGCACGTCCCTGATCGAGCCGACCGCGGCCCCGACCCCGATGATGAGCCCGTCCCCGCCCGAGCCGAGCCGGATGGCCAGGGCGCCGAGGACGCGGTCGGCATCGGCGCGCGGGCTGAGCGAGAGCATGGCCCCGGCGCTGGCGTCGTCCAGGGTCCCGACCAGGGACGGGATCCGCTCGGCGCGGCAGGCGGCGGCCGCCGCGTCGGCCACGTCGAGCACCCGGGCGTGGGCGGACAGGCCGAGCGCACCAGAGGGCCCGGAAGGCTCACGCAGCCGCAGCACCAGCGCGATGAGCTGGCGGCCGTCCACCGGGACGCCGAGGGCCCGGGACCGCACCGCGGCCTCGGCCGGGTCGGCCAGCGCCTGGCTGATGATGCCGGTGATCAGCGTCCGGTGCGCCTGCCGGTCCAGGCTCTCGGCGTGCCGGGTGAGCAGGCGGCCCAGGGCCAGCGTGGTGGCGGCCCGCTCGATGAGCACCGTGTCGGCGTCACGCGGCGGCCCGTCGCAGACCAGGATCACCCGGCCCCAGTCCTCGCCGCGCGCGCTGACCGGCGTGTACAGCCAGCCCGAGGCCTCGTCGTACCCGGTCCGGCCGGCCGGACCGGGCAGGGCCCGGTTCCGCCGGGCGAACCCCGCCAGCAGGCGCGCGGGATCGGCCCGGCCGGGCTCGCAGGCCAGCACCCGGTGCGACAGGTCGGCCAGGATCACCGGCCGCCCGGCCAGGATCGCGGCCTGCCGGACGATCTCCCCGGGCGAGGCGCCGGCCACGGAAAGCTCGGTGAAGACCTCGTGCAGCCGCTCGGAGGCGCGCAGTTCCTCGAGCTGAGCGTCGATGATCTGAGCGTGCACCGCCTCGGTGATCTCCACGAACGGGACCTCGTGCTCAAAGACGATCAGCGTCAGGCCGCTGTCGGCCGCGCTGCGCACCAGGGCCTCGGGCAGCGTCCCGACGTACCGGCGGCCGAGCTCGACCGCCAGTGCGCTCACCCCGGCGGCGGCGAGCTCCGCGGCATAGCGGGCCAGCAGGGCCGGCTCCGGCGGGAGGGCGACCCCGGTGGTCAGCACGAACTCACCGCCCCGCAGCAGGTGCGCGGCATCCGCCAGCTCGATCACGTGCACCCAGCGGACCTGCGCACTCAGGCCTTCCGGGCCGGTCACCACCCGCGGGCTGCCCCGCCGGATCACGTCCAGGCCGAGCAGGTCGCGCACCGTGGGAAGCATGAACAAAGCGTAAGGCCCGAACGAGGAATGCTTACACGTTGTCGGTTCACAGCGAGCCTCGCGCCCGGAAGACTAAAGGGTATGTCTGAGCTCCTCGCCCGCCATCGCGCGGTCATCCCGAACTGGGTCGGTACCTACTACGACGAGCCGATCGAGATCGTCAGCGGCAAGGGCTGCCGGGTCACCGACGCCCAGGGCCGCGGCTACCTCGACTTCTTCGCCGGCATTCTCACCAACATGCTCGGCTACGACGTGCCCGAGGTGCGGGACGCGGTCGAGCGGCAGATCGCCAGCGGCGTCGTGCACACCTCGACGCTGTACCTGATCCGCGGCCAGGTCGAGCTGGCCGAGAAGATCGCCAAGCTCTCGGGCATCGAGAACGCCAAGGTGTTCTTCACCAACTCGGGCACCGAGGCCAACGAGACCGCGCTGCTCGCCGCGCTGACCGCCCGCGGCGCCGACCAGGTGCTGGCCATGCGCGGCAGCTACCACGGCCGCTCGTTCGGCGCCGTCTCGGTGACCGGCAACGCCGCCTGGAAGATGTCGAGCCTCAGCCCGTTCGGCACCCACTACCTGCACGGCGCGGACCGGCACCTGGCCGCCTACGCCGGGCTGTCCGACGCCGACTACATCAGGGCCTGCGTGGACGACCTGCGCGCGCTGCTGTCCGGCGGGATCCACCCGGCCGACGTCGGCTGCCTGATCGCCGAGCCGGTGCAGGGCGTGGGCGGTTTCACCATGCCGCCGGACGGCCTGCTCGCGGCGTACAAGGAGGTCCTGGACGAGCACGGCATCCTGCTGATCTCGGATGAGGTGCAGACCGGCTGGGGCCGGACCGGCGAGCACTTCTGGGGCATCGGCGCGCACGGCATCACCCCCGACGCGATGACGTTCGCCAAGGGCCTCGGCAACGGCTTCGCCATCGGCGGCGTGGTCGCCCGCGGCGACCTGCTCGACGGGATCCGTGGCAACGGCATCTCCACCTTCGGCGGCAACCCGGTCGCGACCGCGGCCGGCAACGCCACCCTGGACTACCTGCTCTCCCATGACCTGCAGAAGAACGCCGCGGCCACCGGCAGCCTGATCATCAGCGGGCTCCGGGAGACCGGCAACAGCCTGCCCGTCGTGGGCGACGTCCGCGGTAAGGGCCTGATGTTCGCCGTCAACCTGGTCGACCCGGGCTCGAGGAAGCCGAGCCCGCCGCTGGCCAGCCGGGTGCTCGAGGCGGCGCGGGAGCGCGGCCTTCTGATCGGCAAGGGCGGCCTGTCCGGCAACACGCTGCGGATGGCGCCGCCGCTCACGCTCAGCGAGGCCGAGGCCAAGGAAGGCCTGCAGATCCTCACCGACGCTTTGGTCGCGGTGAACGGGGAGGCGACCGCCAAGTGACGGGCAAGCACGTAACCCACTGGATCGGCGGCAAGCCCTGGGACGGCGAGGCGGAGCGCCAGGGGGACATCTACGACCCGGCCACCGGCCAGGTCAGTGGCCAGGTCGACTTCGCCACCCCGGCCGAGGTCGACGCGGCCGTGGCCGCCGCCACCGACGCGTTCGCGACCTGGCGGAGCGTCTCCCTGGCCAAGCGGGCCTCGGTCCTGTTCGAGTTCCGCAACCTGGTCAAGGCGAACATGAAGAACCTGGCCGAGCTCATCACGGCCGAGCACGGCAAGGTGGCTTCGGACGCGGCCGGCGAGGTCACCCGCGGCCTGGAGGTAGTGGAGTTCGCCTGCGGCATCCCGCACCTGCTCAAGGGCGGGTTCTCGGAGAACGTCTCCACCGGCGTCGACTCCTACAGCATCAGGCAGCCGATCGGCGTGGTGGCGGGCATCACCCCGTTCAACTTCCCGGCCATGGTCCCGATGTGGATGTTCCCGCTGGCCATCGCGTGCGGTAACGCGTTCGTCCTCAAGCCGTCGGAGAAGGACCCGTCGGCGTCCCTGCTGCTGGCCTCGCTGTGGGCCGAGGCCGGGCTGCCGGACGGCGTGTTCAACGTGGTGCAAGGCGACAAGGTGGCGGTCGACGCCATCCTGGAGCACCCCGGCATCAAGGCGGTCAGCTTCGTGGGCTCCACGCCCATCGCCCGGTACGTGTACGAGAACGGGACCAAGGCGGGCAAGCGCGTGCAGGCCCTCGGCGGCGCCAAGAACCACATGGTGGTGCTGCCCGACGCCGATCTCGACCTGGCCGCGGACGCCGCGACCTCGGCTGGCTTCGGCTCGGCCGGGGAGCGCTGCATGGCGGTCTCCGCCCTGGTGGCGATCAACCCGGTCGGCGACGAACTGGTCGCGCGGATCAAGGACCGGATCGCCGGGCTCCGCGTCGGCCCCGGCACCGACGAGCGCTCGGAGATGGGGCCGCTGGTCACCGGGCCGCACCGGGACAAGGTCGCGTCCTACCTGGACAGCGGGGTCCGCGAGGGTGCCACGCTGGCCGTCGACGGGCGGGTGCACCCGGTCCTCGGCGGTGCCAGCGAGGGCTTCTGGCTCGGGCCGAGCGTGCTCAACCACGTCACCCCGCAGATGAGCTGCTACACCGACGAGATCTTCGGACCGGTGCTGAGCGTGCTGCGCGCTCCTACCTACGAGGTGGCGGTCAACCTGGTCAACAGCAGCCCGTACGGCAACGGGGTGGCCGTCTTCACCAACGACGGGGGCGCGGCCCGCCGGTTCGTGTCCGAGGCCGAGATCGGCATGGTCGGCGTGAACGTGCCGATCCCGGTGCCGATGGCGTACTACTCGTTCGGCGGCTGGAAGGCCTCGCTGTTCGGCGACACCCACGTGCACGGCACCGAGGGCGTGCACTTCTATACCCGCGGCAAGGCCGTGACCTCGCGCTGGCTCGACCCGAGCCACGGCGGCGTCAACCTCGGCTTCCCGGTCAGCACCTGACACGCGACGAGCCGGGCGGCCCCCGTTCAGGTCGCCCGGCTCGTTCGGTCTTCAGCGAGTGGTCAGCACCTTGCCGGCGGTGTGGTGCGCCGCCTGCTTGCGCCGGGGCCAGGCCCGGTCGCCGAGCAAAGCCAGCCCGGCCGGCAGCAGCACGCCGCGGACCACGGTCGCGTCGATGAGCACCGCGACCGCCATGCCCACGCCGAACACCTTGAACTCGATCAGGGACAGCGTGGCGAAGATCGAGAACACCGCCACCATGATCAGCGCGGCGCTGGTCACCACGCCCGCGCTGCGGGCGATGCCGTCGGTGACCGCGGTCCGGGCCGGGGCGCCGGCCAGCCGCAGCTCCCTGATCCGGCTCAGGATGAACACGTGGTAGTCCATGCTCAGCCCGAACAGCAGCACGAACATGAACAGCGGCAGCCACGCCGTGATCCCGCCGTAGGCGGTGAAGCCGAGCGGGCCCTCCAGGTGGCCGTCCTGGAAGATCCAGACCATCACGCCGTAGGCGGCGCCGACCGAGAGCAGGTTCAGCACGATCGAAAGCGCCGGGATCCAGACCGAACGGAACGAGGCCATCAGCAGCAGGAACGCCAGACCCAGCACGAACACGAAGACCCACGGGACCGTCTTCGCCAGCTGAGCGTCGAAATCGTGGTTACCGGCGGTGAGGCCGGCCACCGCGTAGCTGATCCCGGGCACCTGGCCGAGCGTGGCGGGCAGGACGTGGTCCCGCAGGGTCGTCAGCGCGTTGTTGGACGCGGCGTCCGTCCCGTTGCCCGCGAGCGGCACCGACACCACGAGCACCTGGTCCTGGCCGAACACCGCGGTGGTGATGGGCTCGCGGATGGCGCCGTGCGTGGCCGCCGCTTCCCGGTGCAGCGCGGCGACCGCCTGGCGGACTTGAGTTCCGCCGAGATCGGAGCCGGTCACGACCACCTCGGCCGGCTCGGGTCCGCCGGGGAACGCCTGCGAGATGTCCATCAGGCTGCGGACCACGGGGACGTTCGCCGGCAGCGAGTGGATGCCCGAGTCCTCCAGGTTCAGCGACAGGACCGGCGCGGCCAGGGCCAGCAGCGCCAGCGTGGCCACACCGCCCCAGGCCAGCGGCCGCTTCACCACGGCGCGGGCGAGGACGCCCCAGAACTTCGAGTCGCGCGCGACGGTGCGCCGCCGGCCGAGCCACGGGATCCGGCCGCGCTCGGTCCACTTGCCGAGCATGGACAAGATCGCGGGCAGGAAGGTCAGCGAGCCGAGCATCGCCACGCCGACGACCAGGATCGTGCCCACCGCGACACCCGAGAAGACGTCGATGCCGGTGAGGAACAGCCCGGCCATGGCGATCATCACGGTCAGCCCGGACACCAGGATGGCCCGGCCCGAGGTGTGGGCCGCGATCCGCAGCGCCTCCGTGTTGGACCGCCCGGCGGCCCGCTCCTCGCGGGTGCGGCGCAGGTAGAACAGCGAGTAGTCGATGCCGACCGCCATGCCGACCAGTAGCACGATCGAGGAGGTGGTGCTGTCGACCGGCAGCCAGCGGCCGGGGATGGCGAGCAAGGAGATCGCCGAGATCACCGCGGTGCCGGCCAGGAGCAGCGGGATGCCGGCCGCGATCAGCGCGCCGAACACCACGAGCAGCAGGACCAGCGAGACCGGGACCGAGGTGATCTCGGCCTTCCTGAAGTCCTGGCTGGTGGAGTTGCTGACCGCCCGGTCCACGCTGGCGCCGCCGGCCTCCTCGACCTTCAGCCCCGGGTGGTGCGCCTGGATCGCGGCGACCGCGTTGAGGGCGGGCACGACGGCCTGATCGTCGTTACCCGGCTTGCCCGCCACGTTGAAGGTGACCAGCGCCGACTTGCCTGCGCCGCTGCCAGCACTGACCAGGCCCGGGCTGGTGAGCGGGGACTGGATGTCCGCGGCCGACTGGGGCAGCGCCTTCAGCGCCGCGACGACCTCACGGACCGCCTGCCGGATCTCCGGGTCGCTCCCGTAGACCTGGCCCGGGAGGCGGCCCTGGACCAGCACGCTCTCGGCGTCGGGCTGCTGCACCACGGGCCGGTCGAGGACCCGTTCGGCCCGGCCCGCCGACCCGGGGTCGTAGCTGTTGACGTTGCTGGTGCCGAGCCGCTGCCCGACGACTACCGCCGCGACGACCAGCAGCAGCCAGCCGAACACAGCGGTCTTGCGATGCCGGGCCGACCACCCGGCCACTCGTTCCACGATGGGTGCCCGTGCGGGCTGCGTCGTATCCATGGCACCTAGGCTCGTCGTCAGCACCACCCCGGGCTATGGTGCGATCTGCCGGAAGTGGGGTGGGGTTACCCCCACCGCGTTCCGGGGGGTCCGGTTGATGGCACCCGTGCGGGCATATGTCGTAGCGTCGGAGCCATGTTCCTCGTCCGCGATCTGGTGTCACCGCGCACCTGGCTCGCCATGACCAGCCACCTGGCCGGCTTCGTGCTGGGCATCGCGGTCTTCGTGTTCGTCGTCACCGGCCTCAGCCTCGGGTTCAGCCTGCTGGTGCTGGCGCTGGTCGGCCTGCCCCTGCTGGGCCTGACGGTGCGGGCCGCCAGCTGGTTCGCCGTGGCCGAGCGGGCCCGGGTCGCCCTGATGCTGGGAGTCCGGATTCCGGCCTGGCCCGAGCAGAGCCGGGCGGGCTACCGCTGGGGCATCGTGCCGCGGCGGCGGATGCTCACCGAGCGGGCGGCCTGGGGGGAGATCGGCTACGCGCTGCTGCGGCTGCCGGTCAGCGCGCTGGCGGTGGCGGTCTCGGTGTGGACATGGGCCGCCAGCCTGGTCCTGCTGACGCTGCCGCTCTACGACAAGTACCTGCCCAGCGGCGGGGCCAAGATCGGCGACGTGGTGTTCCGGGGGACGCCCACGATGGCGTCTTCGGCGGCGATCGGCCTGCTCCTGCTGCTGGTCGCGCCGCAGCTGACCCGCGGGTTCGGCCGCATGGACGCCCGGCTCTCCCGGTGGCTGCTCGGCCCGCCCAGCGACCTGGCCGCCCGGGTGGTCGAGCTGGAGACCAGCCGGGAGCGGGTGGTGGACGCGGCCGAGGCGGAGCGACGGCGGATCGAGCGCGACCTGCACGACGGCGCGCAGCAGCGGCTGGTGGCGCTGGCCATGGAGCTCGGCCGGGCCAAGGCCCGGTTCGCCGACGATCCCGACGGGGCCAAGGTGCTGGTCGACCAGGCCCACGCCCAGGCCAAGGAGGCCCTCACCGAGCTGCGCAACCTGGTCCGCGGCGTGCACCCGCCGGTGCTCACCGAGCGCGGCCTCGACGCCGCCCTGTCCGGCCTGGCCGCCCTGTGCCCGATCCCGGTCGACGTGCACGTGGACGTGCCGGTCCGGCCCCGGTCGTCGGTGGAGGCCGTGGCCTACTTCGTGGTGGCCGAGGCGCTCACCAACGTGGCCAAGCACTCCCGGGCCAGCCACGCCAAGGTCGTGGTCGAGGGCCACGGGTTCCCCGGCACGCTGACCGTCATGATCAGCGACGACGGGATCGGCGGAGCCAAGGCGGACGGCCCGGGCCTGTCCGGCCTGGCCGACCGGGCGTCCGGCGTCGACGGGCGGCTCTCGGTCGAGTCGCCGTCCGGGGGCCCGACGATCATCGCCGTGGAGTTGCCATGCGGGTAGTCATCGCCGAGGATTCCGTCCTGCTCCGCGAGGGGCTGACCCGGCTGCTCACCGAGGCCGGGCACGAGGTGACCGCGGCCGAGGGCGACGGGGAGCAGTTCCTGCGCGCGGTGTCCGCGCACACCCCGGACGCGGTCGTCGTCGACGTCCGGATGCCGCCCACCTTCACCGACGAGGGGCTGCGGGCCGCCCTGGTGGTCCGCGACCGCTGGCCGGACGTGGGCGTGCTCGTGCTGTCCCAGTGGGTGGAGGAGCGGTACGCCACCGAGCTGATCTCCGGCCGCCCGCACGGGGTCGGTTACCTGCTCAAGGACCGGGTCGCGGACGTCGGGGAATTCCTCGACGCGCTGGGCCGGGTGGCCACCGGCGGCAGCGCGCTCGACCCCGAAGTCGTCGCGCAGCTGCTCGCCCGCAGCCGCCATCCGCTCGACGGGCTGACCTCGCGCGAGCGGGAGGTGCTCTCGCTGATGGCCGAAGGCCGGTCCAACTCCGCTATCGCCCAGGCGCTCGTCGTCGGCGGCGGGGCGGTCGAAAAGCACATCAACAACATCTTCACCAAGCTCGGGCTAGCGCCCGGCGACCGCGATCACCGTCGCGTTCTCGCCGTGCTGCGCTACATGGGCACCTGATGAACGGGGAACCGCCATGACCACCGTGACCAGGCCCGTAGCCGGCCAGGAGCATCCGCCCGCCCGCCTGACCATGACGCCGGGCCGCTGGGTGGCCCTCATGATCGGCGTGCCGATCGCCCTCGCGCTCATCCTCGGCGGCGGCCTGAGCCTGGTCTCCAATGTCGGCACGGCGAGCTACCACGTCGACCGGGCCATTCCCCTCGACCACGGCCGCCTGGTGGCCAGCGCTAACGGCAGCGACCTCACCGTGCGCCAGGTCCCGGGCAGTGGCGGTACGGCCCGGCTGGCCGGCACCGTCCAGTACAGCCTGGTCCGTCCGGATTTGACGGTGACCGACGGCACCGGATTCAGCCTCCACTGCCGGATCTTCCTCGGTAACTGCGGGCTGGACGCGACGCTCAGCGTCCCGCCCGGTACCGGGCTCGACCTCACCAGCGGCGGCGGCAACATGCAGGTCGGAGGCGTCCAGAGCGCGGTCACGCTGACCAGCGACGGCGGTGACGTCTCGCTCTCGGGCAGCGGGAAGGCCGCCACCGTGGACTCCGGGGGCGGCAACCTGAGCCTCAGCGACCTCGGCGGGGTGCTGAACTTCACCACCAGCGGCGGCAACGTCAACGGCGACAGCCTGACCTCGCCGAAGGTCACCATGGACACCGGTGGCGGGAACGTCAGCCTGACGTTCACCCGTCCGCCGGCCAGCCTCAGCGTCACCAGCAGCGGGGGAAACATCACGATCGTGGTGCCGCGCGGCGCGACCGAGTACGCGATCAAGGAGGACACCGCGGGTGGTGACTACGGCACCTCGGTGCCGAGGAACGACCTGGCGGCCAACAAGATCACGGTGAGCAGTGGCGGCGGCAACGTCAGCATCATCCAGAGCTGATGGTCAGTGAATCAATGAGGGTGTCGACGTTCGGGACGCCGAGAATGGCCGGAACCGAGACGTAGAACACGGCGGGCGCCAGGGCCGCGCCGCGGTCCACCACCACCACCGCACCCAGCTCGGTGGCCCAGGTCAGGCCCTGGCTCGCGCCGTTCGGGTAGTTCATGGTGAACTCGATCTCCCAGGCCTGATGCCCGCTGACCTTCGTCGCCTGGTCGATATCGGTGGTGCGGGAGTGCGTGACCCCGGCGTAAAAGGCCGGGTCGATCGCGGCGAGCAGGCCCGCCGTGGCCGACTCGAGGTCCGCTGGGCCCTGGTAGGCGAACTGCTCCTGGAGCGGGCCCGAGCAGGCCAGGCCGTGCCAGTCGATGACCGAGCCGCCGATGCTGACGTGCCCGGCCACGGTGTTCTCGCCCGCGGTCCATTCGAACGCCGACGTGTTCAGGTCCCCCGGGCAGCCCTGCTGCCAGGGGGAGGAGAGCATCCGGTAGGACAGGCCGGACGTCACGTCGGACACCTGCGGGTAGGTCACCGCGGTGTGGCTGGGGCCCGGACGGGCCCGGTGCGCCCCCTTGGCCGCCGCCCCGTGGGCCCCGTGACTGACCGTCCGGGCCGAGGCCGACAGCGCGGCGGGCCGGACCTTCGGCGGGACCTTGGCGATGTCCATGACGAACACGGCGATGACCGCAAGCGCCGCCGAGGTAAAGCAGGTCAGCAGCCAGAGCATGCGCCGCCGGAAGCGGCGCCGCCGACAGCGGCGGGCCGTGATGCTGGCCTCGCGAACGAGCGCATCCCAGCCCGGTGTCGGCGTCCCCATATGGTCAGGCTAACCGCCGCCTACCCGGCGAAAGAAGGACCCACCCCGACATGGTTACCGCTTCGTTGGATGCCAGTGCATAGCGTGGGCCACGCTGATGGCGCCCGCGATGACCCAGATCAGGGCGACGAGCATGATGGCGGCGATACCGGGGGCCCCGCTGAACACGATCGCGGTCACGGCCAGGGCGACCAGCAGGGACCCGAGGGCCAGCACGAAGGACTGCCGGGCCGGGTGGTCGGCCCGCTCGGCTCGCAGCCCGCGCCGTTCGGCCCGGAGCATGCGCTTGGCCCGGCGGCGCTGGTGCCGGCACCCCGCGTACCGGTCGAGCTGGGCGAGGACGCGGCTGTCCACCTCCGCCGTGACCCGGTTCTCGAGCTGGGCCGCGATCCGCTTGTCGATGTCCGCGCCGATGCGTTCCACCAGCCCCTCGGCCAGGGCCTGGTCATAGCCCGGCCCCAGATCCTGCAGGGCGGCCACCGAGGCGGCGATCTCAGCCTGGCTATCTGCGGCCATCGTGTCCTCCGAACGTTCCGTCCGCTCCCTGCAGCAAACGGTAAGGACGGCGGGCGGTCCGGCGGAATGCGGCTACCCCCAGCCGGTTCCTGCGGTTTCCCCTACCACCGCGGTCATGACCGAGGTCAGGCGGCGGCGGGGGCGGGCAGGGGAGCGGATTCCTCGGCCCGGACGGCGGCGCGGCTGAACAGCAGGGTCGCGACGAAGCCGAGGGCCAGGGCGACGAGCACGCCGAGGTTGGCGAAGGCCCAGGCGCCGTGCTTGCCACCCAGCCCGAGCGGGCCGAGTAGGTAGCCCTGCCAGGTCAGCCAGTTGGCCGAGGCGTTGGTGACCAGGCCCCAGCCGATGCCGGTCGCCACGACGACCGCCAGCACCGGCAGCCACCTGACGTCGCCGTAGCGGCCGGCCGGGGTGAACAGCTCGGGCTCGGCGTAGTCCCGCCGCCGCAGCGCGATGTCGGCCAGCATGACCCCGCACCAGGCCGCGATCGGCACGCCCAGCGTGATGAGGAAACCCTCGAACTGGCCCACGAAGTTGTGAGCGAAGAAGACCACGTAGATGGTGCCGAGCGTCATCACGGTGCCGTCGATCAGCGCGGCCTGGTAACGGGGGAGCCGCACCCCCAGGGTGAGCAGGGCCAGCCCGGAAGAGTAGATGTCCAGCACCGAACCGCCGATGAGGCCGAGCACGGCCACGATCGCGAACGGCACCAGGAACCAGGTCGGCAGCAGGGTCGTCAGCGCCCCGACCGGGTCGGCGCCGATCAGGTTGAGCAGGTTCTTGGACGAGCCCGCCAGCAGCAGGCCGAAGATCAGCAGGAAGACGGGCGCGATGGAGGAGGCGAACGCGGTCCAGCCGATCACGCCCGCGCCCGAGGATCGCCGCGGCAGGTAGCGCGAGTAGTCCGCGGCGCAGTTCACCCAGCCCAGCCCGAAGCCGGTCATGGTGAACACCAGGGCGCCGATGACGGCCTCGAAGGAGCCGCCGGGAATGGCGGACACGGCGGGCCAGTGGATCTTGTCGGCCACCAGCGCGATGAAGACCACCGTGAACACGCCGGTCACGATCGTGATCCAGGTCTGCAGCCGCATGATCAGGTCGAAGCCCATCACGCCGCCGAAGATGGTCAGCGCGACCACGACGATCAGCGCGACGACCTTGGTGCCGTTGCCGCCGCCCCAGCCCAGCCGCGCGAACACCGTGGCCGTGGCCAGCGTGGCCAAGATGACCAGCACCGTCTCCCAGCCCACGGTCAGCACCCAGGAGATGACGGCCGGGAGCTTGTTGCCGTTGAACCCGAACGCGGCCCGGCTCAGCACCATCGTCGGGGCCGAGCCCCGCTTGCCCGCGACCGCGATGAACCCGCAGGCCAGGAACGACAGGATGATCCCGGCCACGCCCACGATCAGCGCCTGCCAGAAGGAGATGCCGAATTCGAGCTCGAACGCGCCGTAGCCCAGCCCGAGCACGGAGATGTTCGCCGCGAACCAGGGCCAGAACAGGTCACGCGGGCGCCCCTTGCGCTCGCTCTCGGCGATGACGTTGATGCCGTTCATCTCGACCTGAAGCGGCCGCAGCTCCGCGGCGCCGGCAGCGTCGGTCATGGCGGTGCTTCCTTTCCTGGCTCCCTCGCTGATCCATCTCGCTACAGCATCCTGGCCGGCCCGGCTGTTCCCGCGCTGGATTGCCGTTGTCGGGACAGACCTGGGGGAATGTCATTATCGTGGCGATGCGGGAGCGGTCGCCGCCCCGCGGGCACGTCCGGCCGGGTGACCGTGGCGTGTTCTCCCCTGTCGCGAGCGGAGGTTCGTGAGCCGCAAGATCGCCGGTTACCGGCTGGAGAAACGCCTCGGGCAGGGCAGCATGGCGGCTGTCTACCTGGCCCGTGACGAGCGGCTGCGCTACCAGCTGGCGGTCAAGGTGGTAACCCCCGACCCCGATCGCGACCCTGCCTTCGCCGGCACGCTCATCCGCGAGTCGCGGGCGGCCGCCACCATGGACCACCCGCACATCATCCCGGTCTACGACGTCGGCGAGGAGGACGGGAGCGCGTACGTCGTCATGCGCTACGCCCGCGGCGGCGACGCGCGGTCGCTGCTGCGGCGGCTCGGGTCGCTACCGCTGGAGTACGCCTGGCGCATCATCGCCCAGGTCGCGTCGGCCCTCGATGCCGCGCATGCGCAGGGCCTGGTCCACCGCGACGTCAAGCCCGCCAACATCTTGTTCGACGGCGCCGATACCGCCGGCCGCCCGCCGGGGCGCGCGGGCGACCGGCCCCCCGGGCACGCGTACCTGTCCGACTTCGGGATGGGCCGTGTCTTCCCGCCGGGCCTGGTCACCGCGGCGGACCAGATCACCGACTCGCTCGACTACCTCGCGCCCGAGCAGATCCAGGGTGGCGCCCTCGACGGCCGGGCCGATCTCTACGCGCTGGCGTGTACCTCGTACGAGCTGCTCTGCGGGGCGCCCCCGTTCGGGGCGGAACAGGGTCTGACCCTGATGTACTCGCAGCTCTACGCGCCGCCGCCGGTAGCCGCGGCCCGGCGGGCCGGCCTGCCCGCGGCGGTGGACCCGGTGCTGGCCCGGGCGCTGGCCAAGGACCCGGCCGACCGGTACCCGAGCTGCGGCCGGTTCGCCGCGGAGCTGCGCGCCGCGCTCGGTCTCGGATCGGTCCTGCGGGCCGGCCCGGCCCCGTCGCGCGGGTCGGCCCAGCCCGGTCCAGGCCCGGTCCAGGCCCGGTCCAGGCCGGCCCGGTCCAGGCCAGCCCGGTCCAGGCCAGCCCGGTCCAGCTCGGCCCGGTCCAGCTCGGCCCGCTGCGACTCAGCCCAGCCTGGCTCAGCCCGGCCCGGTGCGGGACGGCCGCGCCCAGCCCGGTCCGGTCCGGCCGGGCCAGCGCGTCCCGGCCGGCCTCACCGGGCCCTCCATGCTCATCGCGCCCGCGCCCGCGGATTTCACGCCCGCCCCGCTGACCGGGGAATTCACGCCCGCCGCCTCGCTCGCCGGGGTATTCGCCCCGCCGCCTCCCGTGGCCGCGCCCGGGTCGGCCGGCCCGCCGGAGTGGCCCGCCGGCCCGCCGGACTGGCTGACCGCGGCACCTGACCGGCCCGCCGGGGCGGCCGACGGGCCGCCCCCCGCGCCCGGGGCCGGCCTGCCCGCGGACTCCCGCCCGGCCCGGCGCGGGCTGCGGGCGGCCCTGGCGGCCGCGGTCGTGGCGGTGGTGATCGTCGCGGTGGCGGTCGGCTTCGCCCTGTCCAGGCACCCGGCCCCGGGTCACCCCGCCGCGGGAGCCCCAGCCGCCACGCCGTCCACCTCGCCCCCGGTCTCCCCGTCGCCGACGGCGTCGTCCTCACCCCCGCCGCCACTGGCCTCCCAGCAGGCGGCCGCCCTGGACACGCTGCTGATTTCGAGCTCGACCGCCCGGACGGCGCTGCACCGCGCGGTCAAGCAGGTCGCGACGTGCACGAACCTGGCCGGCGCGATCAGCGACCTGCAGAACGTGGTGACGCAGCGGGCCGGTGAGGCCAGCCGGGCCTCGGGCCTGAGCGTCTCGGCCCTGCCGGACGGTGCGAAGGTGAAGTCCGCGCTGACCACCGCGCTGAGCCGCTCGCTGAAGGCGGACCAGGACTACCTGACCTGGGCGCGGCAGCAGAAGGCGGGCGGGTGCACGCCGTCCAGCCAGTCCGGCACCTACAACGCCGCGTTCAGCGCCAGCCAGCAGGCGGATACCGCCAAGCAGGCGTTCGTGCAGGTGTGGAACCCGGTCGCGGCCCGCTACGGCCTGGCGCAGAACTCGCCTCGCGACATCTGAGCCGCGACATCTGAGCCGCGGCGCCGCGTTCAGCGCAGCTCGCTGCGGACGATCTTGCCGAGGTGGTTGCGCGGCAGTTCGGCCCGCTCGAGCACGCGCTTGGGGCACTTGTACCCGGCCAGCATCGTCCGGGCGTGCGCGATGAGCGCCTCCTCGTCGAGCCGGTGCCCGCCGCGGAGCACCACCCAGGCGGTCACCCGCTCGCCCCAGCGCTCGTCGGGGACCCCCGCCACCGCGGCCTCGGCCACCGACGGGTGGCTCTCGAGGGCGACCTCCACCTCGCGCGGGTATACGTTCAGGCCGCCGCTGATGATCATCTCCTTGGTCCGGCCGCGGATCATCAGGTGCCCGGTGGCCGGATCGACGGTCCCGATGTCACCGGTGCGGAACCAGCCGTCGGGCGTGAACGCGGCCGCGGTGGCGGCCGGGTCGTTCCGGTAACCCGTGAAGACGTGCGGCCCGCGGACCTGGATCTCGCCGTCCTGGCCGGGATCCGCCGGGCGGTCCGCCGCCCGGACCCGGGCCAGCACGCCGGGCAGCGGTACCCCGAGGGTGTCCGCGCGGGCCCCGGTGACCGGGTTCGAGACGTCCAGGCCGCTCTCCGTCGTGCCGTACCTGACCAGCGGAAGCCGCCCGAGGACGGCCGGCAGCCGGGTGGCCAGGGCCGGGCTCAGCGGGGCCGAGCCGCAGACCGCCAGCCGCAGGCCGCGTAGCCCGCCGCCCCGCGCGGCCTGGCTCTGCGCCAGGGCCTGGTAGATGGTGGGCACGGCGAACAGCACGCTGGCCCGGGTCCCGGCGACCGCCCCTACCAGGTCGGCGGCCGAGAACTTCGACCGGATGTGCACGGTGCCGCCGCTGAACAGCGCCGTGTGCAGCCCGCCCAGGCCGTGCTGGTGGTACAGCGGCAGCGCGTGCACCAGCACGTCGTCGGCCTGCCACCGCCAGGCCGCCATCACCGCGCGGACCGAGACCGCCACCTGGCGATGGGTCAGCGGCACCCCCTTGGGCTGGCCGGTGGTACCCGAGGTGTACGCGAGCAGCGCCGCGTCGTCTGGCCCCACGGTGATCGCGGGCACCGGCGCCGCGCCGGGGAAGGTCTCCCCGGTATCGGCGATCGCCAGGCCCAGGCCGGCCAGCCGCCGCGCGGGCTCGCGGTCGGCGAAGGCCAGCACGGCACCGGAGTCGGCGACGAGGTGGCGGAGCTCGGCGGCGGTGTAGCCCGGGTTGGCCAGGACCACGACCGCTCCGGCCCGCAGCGCGCCGAGGTAGCAGCGCACGAAGCCGAGGCTGGCGCCGGCCGCGAGCAGCACCCGGTCACCGGGGGCCACCCGCCGGGCCACCCACGCCGCCACCCGGCCCGAGGCCTGGTCGAGCCCGGCGTGGGTGACCGGCTCGCCGTCCACGGTGACCGCCACCCGGCCGCCGAAGCGGCCCGCGGACGCGGCCGCCAGTTCGGGTACGGACTGATCGCCCAGGTCCGCGGCGTACTTCCGCACGTCGGCCACGCCCGGCAGGTGCGTCCGCCACCCGGCCACGCTCCAGTCCTCGTAGCCGCCGGCGAGAACGCTCATGCCGGCCGCACACGGGCCCAGGTGGCGCGGTTGGCCGCCCGCTCGGCTTGCATCCGGTCGAGCAGGCCGCCGGCGGCCATGACCGCCTTCACCCCGGCGTCTCGTCCGGCCAGGCCGGCCGCGATGCCCGCGGCGGCCGTCTCCGGGTCGTCGCAGACCTGGTTGACCAGGCCGAGCGCCAGTGCCTCGGCCGCCTCCACCCAGCGGCCGGTCAGCGTCAGGTCCATGGCCGCGCCCCGGCCCACCAGGTCGGGCAGCAGCCAGGCGCCCACCGCCAGGTCCAGGCCCGGCGGCCCGGTCCAGCGCAGCCGCGCCGCCGGGCTCGCGATCCGCAGGTCGGACGCGGCGGCCAGCTGCGCCCCGCCACCTACGGCCGGCCCGGTCAGGACCGCTATCACCGGCCCGGGCCTGGTCACGATGATCTCGCAGCAGTCGTAGACCAGGTCCGAGACGGCCGCCCGTTCGGTCGCCGCGATGGTCAGGTCGGCGCCCGCGCAGAACACCCTCGGATCGGTGCTGGCCAGCAGGACCGGGATCCCGGGGTCGGCGGCGAGCGCGTCCGTGACCGCCCGCAGCAGGCTCACGTCGAGCGCGTTGCGCCGCTCCGGCCGGGACAGGCGCAGCCAGCGGTAGCCAGCCGGGCTGGTCTCGATGGCCAGGTGCGGATGCGGCGGGGCGGGCTTCCGAGACACCTGAAATACGGTATACCCGGTATCTGAGTAGCAAAGCCGCAGCAAGATCCAGGGGAGCCGCGATGCCCGCGATCGTGACCGACGATGGCGTGACGCTGCACGCCGAGGAGACCGGCCAGGGCGAGCCGCTCCTGTTCGTGCACGAGTTCGCCGGGGACCACCGCAGCTGGGAACCGCAGGTCCGGTTCTTCTCCGGGAGCTACCGGTGCGTGACCTACGCGGCCCGCGGTTACCCGCCCTCTGACGTGCCCACCGATCCCGGGGCCTACTCCCAGGAACGGGCGGTCGCGGACGCGGTCGCGGTGCTCGACCGCCTGGGCATCGGGCAGGCGCATGTGGTCGGCCTGTCCATGGGCGGCTTTACCGCCCTGCACCTGGCGCTCGGGCATCCCGGCCGGGTCCGTTCCGCGGTGGTCGCCGGGGCCGGCTACGGGAGCGGCCCCGGACGCGCCGACGCCTTCCGCGCCGAGTCGGTGCTCACCGCGGCCGCCTTCGCGGCCGAGGGCGCGGCGAAGGTGGCCGAGCGGTACGCGGTGGGGCCGGCCCGGGTCCAGTTCCAGAACAAGAACCCGCGTGGCTGGGCCGAGTTCGCCGCGGCGCTGGCCGGTCATTCCTCGCTGGGCAGCGCCCTGACCATGCGCGGCGTGCAGGCGGCCCGGCCCTCGCTGTACGCGCTCACCGACGAGCTGGCTCGCATCGCCGTCCCGGTCCTGGTGCTGGTCGGCGACGAGGACGAGGACTGCCTGGAGCCCGCGCTGATGCTCAAGCGGACCATCCCCGCCGCCGGCCTGGCCGTCCTCCCGCGCACCGGCCACACCGCCAACCTGGAAGAGCCCGGCGTCTTCAACCGCGCCGTTGACGCCTTCCTGGCCAGCGTGGCCCGTGGCGCCTGGGGCGCCCGCGACCCCAGATCCCGCTCCGCCTCCGCGGCCGGCATGGCATGATGTCCGGGAATGGCAGACCAGGACCGCAGTGGCGAGATCACGTTTCCCGGCTCGGCCGCCCCCCGGCGGCCGGCCCCGCCCGAGCGCGTGGCCAACGCCGGGCCCGTCGCCGAGGACGATGTCACCGAATGGGTCGCCAGCGCCGAGCCCCCGTCCCCGCCCGGGCCATGGTGGCCCCGGGCACCGGTGCTGGCCTGGACCGTCACCGCCGCGCTGATCATCGGCGCGCTGGCCGCCCTGGCCTACCGGCACTACGCCCGCCCGTCGGCGGACGCCGCGGCCAGCCGCCTGGCCGCGGTCCGCGATGAGACGGCGAGCTGGGTCGCCCAGCAGGTAGGCCGGAATGCCACGGTCTCCTGCGAGCAGGTGATGTGCGCGGCGCTGACGGCGCACGGGTTCCCCGCCGGCGACCTGTTCGTGCTCGGCCCGGTCTCGAAGGGGCCGGCCGCGGCGGGCTCCGACGTCGTCGTCGAGACCTCCGGCGTCCGGGCGATGTTCGGCAGCAGCCTCGACGCGGCCTTCGCGCCGGCCGTCCTGGCGTCGTTCGGCGCCGGGACGGACCGCATCACCGTCCGGGTGATCGCCCAGAACGGCGCCGCCGTCTACCAGGTGCTGCTCAGCGCCGACCTGGCCGCCAGGAGGGCGGCCGGCGCCGCGCTGCTGCGTGACCCCCGGATCGCCGCCTCGGCCACCGCCGCCGGGCAGCTGGCCGGCGGCCTGGTCGACTCCCGCCTGCTGCGGGCGCTGGCCGCGCTGGCCCGGCAGCAGCCGATCGCCATCGTGAGGTTCGGTAACCCGGGCCCGGGGGCGAGCGCGGGCCTGCCGTTCCGCTTCGCCGATCTCGCCGGGACCGACCGGGCCGCCGGCCTCTCCGGCGCCGCCTACGCCAGGTCGGTCGGTTCCGGCCTGGACACGATGCGGACCAGGTTCGACCTGATCCCGATGGCGACCATGGTGCCGCGGCACGGGCCGTCCGTGCTGCGGGTGCAGGTCACCGCGCCGAGCCCGCTCGGGTAAATCAAGGACCCGAGCGGGCCAGCCAGCTGCGCGGAGGAGGTCACCGGGCAGGCGTGTATCCAGCCTGCTTGGTGCTGGCCTGGTATTGCCAGATGACGTAGGAGCCCTGGCCGACGGGAGGGATCTCGATCCCGTAGGGGACGACCTGAATGACATGGTAATGAGGATTGCCGCGCAGGGCGGCGGCTATCTGCTGGTCCAGGCCGGTCGTGTCGGTGAAGTTCAGGGCGACCAGCGAGAAGTAACCGCGGGCGATGTAGCTGGCGTAGACCGGAGCGTTGCCCTCGCTGGTGACGCTAGCGGTCGGGGCCGGCCCGCCGGTGTAGGTGCCAGCGGGCAGCGTGATGTTACGGGTGCTTGACCATCGCTGCCACTGGGTGCCCGCGGGCAGGTAGTACTCGGCCACCGATGGGTCCTCCACCAGCAGCGGGCCATGGCCCGAGTCGGCGATCGGGGCGAAGACCTTGAGGAAGTCAGTTGAGTTCGGCCAGTCGGTGGAGAACGCGTGCGACTGAGCGATCCCAAGGCAGGCCGGGAAGACCAGCGCCACCACGCACGCTCCGCTGGTCACCGCGCGGTTCGTCCCGGCCGGGGCGGCCGCGATGAGCCGGTCGACGGCATATCCGGCCGCTATGGCGGCAAACCACGCGCCCAGGCCCACATGGTGGTTGAGCGACGCCACCGTGTGCAAGTGCGCCTGCTCCAGCGGGCCGAAGATCAAGGCGAACGTCACGAACGCGAGCAGGACGCTCTGCGCGGCCGCCTGCCGGGTCGCCACGCTGATGATGACCCCGGCGGCCGCCAGGGCCAGCAGCAGGCCGGCCCAGTACCACGAGTGGCCGAGTACTGTCTGCACCGAGGCCGAACCAGCTACCCGGGTCAGCATGGTCGCCTTGAATCCGCTGAGAAAGCCGCTCGAGCCGGCCGCCGCGGCCAGGCCCAGGCCTAGGCCCAGCAGCGCCGCCGTCCCGGCCAGGACGGTCCCGGCCCGCCGGGCCGCGAGCAGGCCCCGGCTGCTCCAGGGCGCGGTGAGCAAGGCCAGCGCCGCGATGAGCGGGTCGAACAGCAAAGTCGTGTACGCCGTTGCGTTGGCCAGTGCGAGCACGGCCGCCCCAGCCAGCATCCACCCCGTCGCCGGCCCTCGCGCGCCCGGCCGGATCACGCACCAGGCCGCCAGGGCGACGAGGAACACCGACATCGCGTCATAGGTAGCGAAGACCCCCAAGTGCAGGGTGGTACCGAGCAAGGCGAACAGCGCGCTGGCGAAGAACGAGGCCCGCCGCCCGAACAGCCGCCCCGTGGTGCTCCACAGCACGATGGTGGTGCCGAGCATGAACGCCAGCGACAGGACCCGGGCGCCGGCCAGTCCGCCGATGCTGTCGGCGATCGCGCCGATCGGCGGGTAGATGTCGGGCGTGCCGGAGAAGTACTTCGGGAACGGCGGGATCGGCGCGCCATGCAGCCAGTTCGCCCACACCAGATGCCCGGCCCGCAGGTACAGGGCCTCACTCTGGGACGCGGTATCGGCCCGCAGCAGCCGCAGCGACAATCCCGCCTGCGTCGCGAGCACCACCAGCAGCGGCCACAAGCTGAGCCAGCGCCGCCTGCGGGCGCCCCCGCTGCCGGGCAGGGCCTCGGGCAGGATCCTCGCCGGCTCCTTCGTCCAGGCAGCCTGGCCGTCGCGGCTTCCCCGCGCGAGCCGGGGCGGCTGCCGGGAACCTGATCGCCCGGGGAGCATACCCAAGTTCGGTGACGTATCCAGGGTCATAGTCGGCCTCCTCAGCTCTTGACGGGCTGATGCGTTCAATAAATGTCCGCCAGGTCCGGCTCATCCGGTCACGAGACTAGCCCTCATCTGCGGGTCGCGTCGGCGACTTGGGTAATCGGGGCGAAGTTCCCGGACCGCATAAATCGGTCGCTGGCATACGGGCTTTTCTACGGAAACTGTGGATACTCGAGTTCCCCGCGGGCTTCACGGCGAATATGGCGGTCAAGGACGGGCCAGGCTAAGGTCGGCGGCGGCCCGCCGCAACGCCGCCGTGGCAGCGTGATGGTCCTCGACATGCCAATTTTGATGATAAATCCCATCGTGCTGGTTGATATCGAACCACACGAGCCCCAGCGTGTCGTACTGGCGCATTCCGGCGAACAGGTCGGGAATCTTCCGGGCCTGGCCGGCCCGCGGGCCAACCGCGACCTCCGACAGGAGCACCGGCAGGCCCGTGAAGCTTCGCACCTCGGCGATGGTGCGGCCGAAGATGCTGACGAAGGACTCGGTTGGCCGGTAGTAATAGCCGTCGATGCCGATCCAGGTGACGTACTTGGCGCCGGGCCACCAGGAGGCGAGCGGGCCGGTCCCCGGCTGGTCTGCCTGCAGGGTCCACAGCCAGGTGACGTTGTTCGCTCGCTGGGCCCGGAACAGCGTGACGATGTGCCGCCAGGCCGCGACAAAGGTCGAGGGCGGAGTGTGACCATAACCCCACGAATACCAGTGGGCGTTCATTTCGTGTCCGAATCCGATGACCATCGGGCCGCCGAAGTTGCGAACGCTGCGCGCGAATGAACGCAGATAGCTGTCATAACCGCCGGAAGCGATCTTGGCCACTGAGGCCAGGGTGGGGTCCCATTGCATGATCGTGGCGGCGCCGTGCTCGCGTACCTTCTGGGCGAACGAGACCTGGAAGGCCTCTCCCCAGCCGCTGTAGTAACCCACCAGATTCGGCTGCCGGGCGGCTGCCTTACTGAACGTTGTGACCGGCTGGTAGGTGTCGAGTACCCCGGTTTCGTAGACGCCCAGGTAAGAGGCGCTGGTCGTGGGAAGGGTGGTGGACGGCGCCCGCACGGCGGGCGTAGCGGCCAGGCGGCGCGCGGTAAGGACGGCGGCTGCCACCGTTATGAGAACAGCCGCCACCACCACCAGCCGAGATCTCATGCTGAAAGCCCCCCAGGGATGTAGCACCGGATCATCCGGGCCATCAGCGTAATCGACGGCTGCGGCCGGCGGGCCGGTTGACGGTACTTTGCGGCCGTTTCCCCCCGCCTGCGCATCGGGGCTGGCTGCGGGCGGCTATCCGTCACGTCAGGGCGACGTGGTCGAACCCCCAGGCTCTTGAGTCACACAAGTCTCCTGAACCACAGAGGTGACCGGACAGATGCCCGGATGTCGTATCCAACCGGGAAGATCTGGATCATTTTTGTTTCGAAATGTCCAAAGCGCCCCCGTCCGTGTTGATCCGCCGCTACGTTTTGACAGCGATGTCGCAGTTGAGGCTTATGCCGCAGCACGTGACATCGCTGGCATGAGGGGTGGGCAGGGCGGGAGCGGGCTTCTTGCACGCCTGTGATTGCTGGCACGTTACCGAGGGCTGCGACGACGGCGGACGCCATGGCGGAGTTTCCGCCGCGTCGCTGATGCCTGAGGCGTGAACAGGTTTCGGCGTGTTCGGCCGGGGCTGGGACGCAAAGCCGGATACGTCGCATAGCGATCGAAGATGTGGGGGAGGGAATGTTCTTATGCTGATGCCCTCGGTATCAGTCGTAATGCCCGCGCTAAACGAAGTCCGCAATATACCGCACGTATTTTCCCGGATACCTGATGACGTACGCGAGGTCATCTTGGTCGACGGGTTCTCCGTGGACGGCACCATAGCCGTCGCCCGTCAGGTGAGACCGGATGTCCGCATCGTCATGCAGACCCGCCAGGGCAAGGGGAACGCGCTCGCATGCGGGTTCGCCGCAGCGACCGGTGACATCATCGCGATGGTCGATGCGGATGGATCCGCCGATCCGGGTGAGATTCCGAAGTTCGTAGCCGCGCTACTCGACGGGGCCGACTTCGCCAAGGGAACCCGGTTCGCCCCGGGCGGTGGGAGTGGCGACATCACGCGCCTTCGCAGCGTTGGCAATTACACGCTTACCGCCTTTTTCAATGCCTGCTACGGCAGGAACTACTCGGATCTGTGCTACGGGTTCAATGTCTTCTGGCGGCGGCATGTGCCCGTCCTGGGCCTGGATCCCGCGTCTCCCCGCGAGTCCGGGGGCAACGCCACCCTCTGGGGCGACGGCTTCGAGATCGAGACGCTTATCCACGTTAGGGTCGCCAACGCGGGACTGGTGGTGGCCGAGGTGCCGAGCCTCGAGCATCCGCGCATGCACGGTGTCAGTAACCTCAACGCCTTCCGTGACGGGCGCCGGGTTCTGCGGACCATACTCGCAGGAAGGCGAGGCCCTGCGAGCGAGTCGTCCGTCAGGTTGGCCCGGCCGCTGGCGACCACGGTGGCTCAGACCGGGAATTACGACACGGTCTCGTCGCGGCTGGACGAAGAGTGAGGCCGCTCACAGAAACCTCAGACCGCTCGCCGGGATCCGTGCTGGCGCAGAGTTCCGCGGGACCCGACGCGGGAGCTGTCTGGGTCGGCTTGCTCGACCTCGATGACGTCCGGCCTGTCGTCGGGACGAAGGGCCCGCCGGACGCTGGCTACCATCAGGCCCGGGTTTTGATCCGCTGGCACGGGGCGCCCCTCGGCCACGTGAGCATGCCCGTCATGCCCGTGGAGTCCCTGACGGCGCGGGCGCGGAGTGCGGCACAAGCGGAACTATCCGACGCGCTTCAGCTGCACGCTGACCATGACAAGGCCGTCGGCGACCCGGACGTCCCGGGTGAATGGGTAACAAAAACGGCATGTCCTCGCCATTTTCCCACTCGTGGTGGCGCGGGGGTGACTGTAGTCGTCTGCACCCGGGACCGGACCCATGGTTTGCGGAAATGCCTGCGCTCACTGCAGCAGGTCGCTTATGACCCGGTCGAGATCATCGTCGTCGACAACGCGCCCAGCGCAGACACCACCCGGAGGGCAGTGGAAAAGCTAGCCGCGGAGGACCCTCGCGTCCGTTACACCTGCGAGGAACGTCCTGGCTTGTCGACGGCGCGAAATCATGGCCTGAGCAAGTCGAGGTACGACATCGTTGCCTTCACGGACGACGATACGACCGTGGATCCGGGATGGCCGGGCGCGGTCGCAGCCGGATTCACGGCCGATCCCAGTGCCACGTGCGTCACGGGCCTGGTTGCGTCCAGCTCACTGGATACCGGCTGCCAGCGTTACTTCGATGCGCGCTACTCCTGGGGCGAGGCATTCGAACCACGCCGGTATGACCTGGTCTCCCACCGTCACCTCTCGCGGCTCTATCCCTTCAGCGCCGGGATTTTCGGGACGGGCGCCAACTTCGCAGTTCGTCGCAGCGCCCTGCGCGGTATCGGGGGCTTCGACCCGTTGCTAGGCGCCGGAAGCCCAGGCCGCGGTGGTGAAGACCTGGACATGTTCCTGCGCGTCATCTTGGCCGGCGGCCGTATCTGCTACCTGCCCTCAGCTTTGGTATGGCACTCCCATCGCGCCGACAGCCGGTCGCTGAGCGAGCAGATCTACGCGTACGGGTACGGGCTCGGGGCTTACCTGGCGAAGCACGTGCTGAACCGCGAGATAACGGCGGCCGTTCTCGTCCGCGGGGCCGGGCAGGTCAGGACGGTCGTAGACCGCATGCGAACGGCCACGCACGAGGGCCAGCTGCGGTCAGGCGGCAGGCGGCTGGGGCTGATCGAGGCCGGCGGAGTCATGGCGGGAGCGTGGTGTCACTACCGCGGCACCCGTCACCCGGCTAAGCGCTTCCGGCCGGGAAGTGATCTCTCTGCGCCGTGAAGCCGGAGCGCATCCGCCCGGCCGCTCGGAGGAAGCCTCGCCATGCGCATTCTTATCGACCAGTCAGGACTATGAATTGCTGAATCTGGGCGATGTGGCAATGCTGCAGTCGTGCGTGCTACGCCTGTCGCAGCAATGGCCTGACGCCGAAATGATGGTCATAGCCAGATCGGCGAAGCAGCTGGCGGTCTACTGTCCGGCCGCACTTCGGGTCTGGCGAAACTCTGGCCAGCCGCTCGCTCGTCTCCTGCCCGCGCGATACCAGCCGGTCTGGCAGAACTTGGTTCCGTACCTCTTGGGGCACGCCGGCCACAGGCAGGTGTCGTACTCGCATCCTCGGACAGCTCTGCAGGCAGTGCGGGCATCCAACGTTGTCGTTGCCTCGGGCGGCGGTTATCTCACCGATGTCTGGCGCTGGCATGCGACGGGCGTACTGGGCGTTCTCGCGATGGCTCAGCGCCTCGGCAAGCCAACAGCGATGTTCGGGCAAGGTATCGGGCCGATCCGGCAGTGGATGCTGCAAGTTCAGGCTCGTAAGGTATTTCCCCGGCTCGCCCTGCTCGGCCTGCGGGAAGGCTGCGCCTCTCCTGACCTGGCGCTGTCACTCGGAGCCCGGCCGCATGTCGATCACGGTCACCGGCGATGACGCGCTGGAGTTCACCAGTGACAGCAGAGCGGCCGCCGGTCCGGCGCTCGGTATTAACATGCGCGTGGGCAATTATTCAGGCGTCGACGCCGCCCAGGCTATGACCATAGCCGATGTGGCCGTCCAGGAGGCGGCGGCCCTGAACGCCCCGCTGGCCGGACTGCCTCGTGTCGAGACACGAGATCGATACGGACACCGAGGCAATCCGTCACGTGCTGATCTCGAGGCATCCTCGCGCAGACATTGCCATGCCGGACATCAATACCCCGCACGATCTGGTAGCCCGTATCGCGGACTGCCGTACGGTCATTACCGGCAGCTATCATGCGGCCTTGTTCGGGCTGGCCCAGGGCGTGCCGGCCGTCTGCGTTACCAGGTCCCCCTATTACGATGGCAAGTTCGCGGGCCTGAATGCCTTCTTCCCCGGATCCTGTTTCATCGTCCCGGCCGGCTCGCCCGATTTCGCGAGCCGGCTCCGTGCCGCTACCCGCCAGGCATGGAACCTGCCTGAGGAGATGCGAACGGCGGCCAGAGCGGCGGCCGCGCGCCAGCGAGATGCCGGGCGTGCGGCGTACGCGCAGTTCCGTGTCATGGTCGACAAGCACTCGATGCGGTGAAGGGCGCGACGGAGCCCTGCGCACTGGTTCCACGCGGCTGACAGCAGCGGTCGGGCCGCTTGGGTGAGGGATCATCTTCGGACCGTGACCGAGGTAACGGGTTTGTGGGCGATACCCCAGCACGACCGGCGAAGTTGGTACAGACTGGGAAGAGTGGATAGAACCCGGGACACATCGCCCACGGTATTTCAGGTGAGCGAAATACTCGATCTGTCGGCCATCCTGGTCACGGGCGCCCTGCTCGTGCTGATCTATACGGGCGTGTCGGGGATACTCCGGATCCTGCTGGCGCTCGTTTTTGCTTTCTTCGTTCCCGGCCGGGCGATCGTGACAAATTGGCCGCGGATGGCAATGTGGTCGGAAGTGGCTATGCCCGTCGTCTTTAGTCTAGCCAGCCTGGCCATCTTCGCTACGATTTCACTTTGGGCCGGCTTCTGGAGACCGCTCGATTTGTTCCAGGCCGAGGCCTGGCTAAGTCTGGGCGCATTGTTTTTCGGGCTTGTACGCGGGGTAGAGGGCGGAGCTGTTCCGTCTCCGCCGGCGATTGATTTCCTGCCGCCGGAAACGCAGTGATCTCGATAAGCGACCGGAATGAGCTGAGCGCGGCTCAGCCGGCTGCTACCCCCGTCCGGCCGGGATTCCGCGCCGTGGACGCCCTCCTCGTGGCTGGTCTCGGATTCTGGGCTCTCGGCATAGCGCAGGCGCAAGGGGCGGCACCCGGGCCATACGGATTGCTGAGCGTCCTGCCCGGTTCTTTCTACGCCGGCCTCGTCCTCGTCGTCGTATCAGCCGGCATTGAGTTGTCCCGAAGCCGGCTGTCGCAGTGGCGGATGGCCGTTCACGCAGCGGTACTAACGATTATGCTCTACGGCGCCGCGCCGCTGGTTTATCCGGAGGGACGGTACGCGTGGCTCTATAAAACCATCGGGGTCGTGCAGTACGTAAATGCGCAAGGCCATCTTAATACGAGCATCGACATATACCAGAATTGGCCGGGTTTCTTCGCGCTGGCGGCCTGGTTCGACCAGGTAGCGGGCGTGGCAAGTCCTCTTGCCTATGCCAAATGGGCGCAACTGGCGTTCGAGCTGGCCGCCCTGCCGTTGCTGTACGTAATCTATGAAGCGTTGTCCCTGAGCCTGCGGCGACGCTGGGTGGCGGTGCTGCTGTATCTGGCCAGCAACTGGATCGGTCAGGACTACTTGTCACCGCAAGCGGTCGGGACATTGCTTTCACTCGGAATCATGGCGATGGTGTTTCGCTGGCTATACCAAGGTGGCCAGCCGGGCAGCTCCGGGTCAGCTCAGGGAGCCGGTACTGCCGACGCGAGGCAGCATGCCGACTGGCTATCCCCGCACCCCGGGGCGCGCCCGGCGTTGGTGTGCTCGACCATCGTGGTCATCTACTTCGTACTGACGTTCACCCATGAGCTGTCTCCCTACATTGTGGCCGTCCAGCTGGCGGCCCTCGCCGTTACCCGGTTCCTGCGGCCGCGGTGGCTTCCGATCGCGCTTCTCGGGGTTGCGATCGGATACCTGGCGCCCCGCTTCGCATTCGTAAACAGCCATTATGGCTTGTTGAATTCTATTGGCAGCTTCTTTCGCAATGCCGCGCCGCCATCATCGAAGCTCGGAACCAAGGTGGCGGCCAGCCAGCTGCTCATCCAGCGTTGCGCCGAGGCGCTTTCGCTTGGCATGTGGGCCTTGGCAATAGCGGGGGCATGGCTGCGACGGCGAGAAGGACGGACAGTTCTCGCGCTGGTCCTTTTGGCCTTCTCGGCGTTCGTCCTGCTCGGCATACAGGCTTACGGGGACGAGGGTATCCTGCGTACCTATCTTTTCTCCTTGCCCTGGACAGCGGCCCTCGCGGCCTTGGCGCTCGTGCCACCACTCGACCACCTCAAGAGCCCCGGGCGCCGTCACGCGAAGACGATGAGCGGCCGCGGTCAGAGCAGCCGGGTCTCCAGCAGGAGGTATCTTTACCCCCCGTTGGCGCTCGGCGTTGTTCTTTCCCTGTTTCTTCCCGCTTTTTTCGGTGACGATAGCTTCGATGCACTGGGCCAGAGCGAAGTAAACACTGTCACTGGCTTCCTTGAAAAAGCTTCTCCCGGTCCCATCTACCGGGCCGCGGACAACGGGCCGGTAGCTGACACGTCACGATACAATCAGTTTCCGCTGCTGACGGTATTCGGCAGTGCCAGCCACCTGGGACTCAAATCTGTAAACGGCGGAATCTCCGATATAATCAGAAGCGATTCCTTCACCTATACGCATGGCCACGAACCCGCGTATGTGCTGGTAACGCCGAGCATGCTGGCCTACTCCCAGGCTTACGGCATCGCATCGCTCCACGACATCAAGACATTGCTCAATTCCCTGGCTCATTCCCCCACTGGAAGCTCGTCGCCGAGCGATCGGGCACGATAATCTACGAGCTGCCACCGCGTCTCCCTCAGACCGCCGCGGGCCGGTCCCAGTAACCCAGGGTATGCACCCCGTAAGCCTGTCAGTTAAGGACGGCCGAGCACCGACCGGACGCGCCCGGCGGAATAACCGGTGGCAGCCGCGGCGAAGCCGGAAATAGTCGCGCCGATCCTCAGGAATGCCCAGGCATCACCAGTGGCGCAACTGCGCAGGTCTCGGAGAATAGTGGCGGGAAGGACCGTCGCCGCATGCCGCCGTTCGCGCCCGAGTCCGGCCGACGAGCCGGCCAGCCGGACTACGGTGGCCTTGGACAGGCCCTCATTCCAGCAGCGGCTCAGGAAGTAGCCGGACTTCAGGCGATCCCGGCTGACATGGTGGCCGACCGCGGCGTCCGGTACGTGGAACACGAGCCTTCCCGGCCGCCTGGCGGTAAGACGGATGGCCAGCTCGGTTTCTTCGCAACCTTGCGAGCCACGGCCTACCCGGCCCAGGGAGCCATTGAAGCCCCCTGCTTCGAGGGCCGGGCCGGTTCGCAAACTCATGTTGGCGCCTATCGGGTTGCGCACTGGCCCCGCTGAATCCGGCATCCCCGAGTAGGTGCAGCCGACGACCCAGTAGAACGCGGGGGGCAGCCATTTCGGCTGGTCGCCAGGCCACAGTGGGTGGACGCTTCCCCCGGTAGCCACGACGTCGGCGCAGTCATACGGCGCGATCAGCGACGCCAGCCAGCCCGGCCGTGCCTCCGCATCGTCATCAAGGAAGACGGTGATGGGCTGCGTTGCTGCCCGCAGCCCGGTATTGCGCGCACCGGACAGCCCTGGCGTACCGTCGCTCTCGAGGACCCGCACCGCTGGCAGCTGACGCCGCGCGCGGGCGGCCAGCTCCGGGTTATGGTCAATGACGAGCAGGATCTCAGCCGGCCCGGGGTCCTGGTCGAGCACAGATCGGATCGCGGCCTGGAGCTGCGCCCATCGCCGTTCGGTATAAGCGCAGATGACGACGCTGACTTCAAGTTCCTCGCGACGGTGACCATCTCCGGCGTCACCAGCGGACGCGGCTTCCGGAGGCTCGCGAGAGGACCCGCGGCCGACGGGCAATCCTCGTATCACGCGGTCCTCCATTCCCCAGCTGGTCCCGACCACTATATGGCGTCATAACCTCATTTGCCGCGAGTTCCTGAGATGCCAGGCATATTACGGTAAATTATTTGTCGGAATGACATATCATAACCAGGGTGGCCAGACTCGGCGGGTTTCGCCCCAGCCCGCCCAGAGCCGTCATGCACTCAGCCGGACAGGCGGGGGCGACGGCGGTAAACGAAACCCTCTGTACCGCAGTAGCTACGCTCTCCTGGCCAACACCGCCGGGACAACAGTTGTCGGCGTTGTCTACTGGGCGGTAGCCGCTCATTTGTATGACCGGCAGTCACTCGGGCGGAGTTCAGCTCTTATCGCCGCGTTGACCCTGGTGTCCGGTTTCGCGCAGCTGAACCTGGTGAATACGCTACCTCGCTTCGTCCCCAAGGCTGGCCGGTCGACCGGTGCGCTGGTCGCCTGCAGCTACGGTGCGAGCTCATTGGCCGCCGCTGTCGGCGGCTTGCTATTTGTCGTGGTCATGCCCAGGCTTAGTTCGCACTGGCAGTTCCTCGGCAATTCGCTGTATCTTGAATGCGCATTCGTTATCGCCGTCGTTGCCTGGGGAGTATTCGCGCTGCAGGATGTTGTGCTGCTCAGCCTGCATCATCCGGCCGTCGTCCCGGTAGAAAATTTCGGCTATGGCATAGGTAAACTGATCATCTTGGCCGGGGTGGCATGGATAGTCCCGGCGACCGGCATTTTTGTATCCTGGATCGTCCCGCTCGCGATAACGCTTCCGGCGGTCAACTGGCTGATCTTCCGTCACTATCTCAGCGAATATTACGCGACCGCGGCGCAAGGCAGCCTGCGGGCAAGCGAGGTTACCCGTTTCGCCTCTGTTGATTATCTGGGCAGCATACTCTCTCAGTCCTACGGGAATTTGCTCCCGCTGCTGGTCCTCTCCGTTCTAGGCGCCGCCGCCAACAGCAGCTTCTACGTCGCCTGGACGATCGCCGCCGGGCTGGGGCTGGTGGGGACCAATTTCGGCATGTCGATGCTAGTCGAGGGGGCGGCTACGCCCGGCCGGATCGCGGAGCTGACGAGAGGCGTCGTCGCCAGATCCCTGGCGATAACCTCGCTGGGCGCCTGCCTAATTTTCGTAGCGGCGCGTCCGATCCTCAAAATATACGGATCTGGCTATGTCGTCAGCACCATGTCACTATTGCGCTTGCTCATCATCGGGACCATCCCTGGCTGCCTGATACTTATCGCGATATCGCTGGACCGGATAGCTGGCCGGGTAGGCCGCGCTACCGTTACCCGGTTGACTCTCACCGTGCTGGTCCTCGGCGGGAGCTGGCTCCTGGCCAAGAAGCTGGGTACCTCGGGTGTCGCACTTGCCTGGGGCGGCGCGAATCTCGTGGTTGCCCTGATGCGGCTGCCTACCATTGTGAAGGCCGCGCGACGGACGGTGCCTGAATCGTCAGCTTCCATCCGGGCCGCGGGGCCGCGGGAGGCTCGAAGCGAGCTACTCCCGCGGATACGGCGAGGTCATCGCCGTATCTCGTACCGGGGCCGTCACGCTTACCGGGAGACTTAGCCCTCCGGTCGCGCTTCGCGCCGCGCGGGTCCTCGCCGCCTGGCCCGGTTGTCATGGTCCGGCGGCGCCGCCAGGCTTGAGGCTTAGCCTCCGCGATTCAGCATTGACGGTGAGCTGGGCGACTGAGCGGCATTGAAGTTGCCGTGAGCTGGGGTTTCGTTCCGCGGCGGGCAGCGGGGCTGGCGCACCTTATGGGTGCTGGGCGATCCGTGGTGGCAGGAAGTGATGAGAAACGGCCGGGCAGCGGCCGTTCTTTGCTGGCTCGCGTGGCGAAGAGCGCCCCGGTCCTGGGAGATTACGGGTTACCACACGCCGTAAATTCCCTGAACTGGAGCGCTCCTCGCCATGCAGCTTAACGGGTGGGATCATGCCCTGAAGGTCACAGCGGGAGGGGCCGGCCTGGTCGGCCATGCCGGCGCGATCCTGCTGCGGAAGGCAGCTGACCAGGCGGGACTGACCGGGCAGCTGAGCCTGGCACTGCGGAAGAAAGGCACGTCGCCCGCCTTCGACCGGGGCTCCGTGCTGGTATCGCTGGCGGCCGCGGTCGCGCTCGGCGCCACGAGCATGAGCGACATCGCCTTGCTGGCGCACCTGGCCCCCGTGCTCGGGGACGCGCCGAGCGGGCCGACGGTGCGCCGCGCCCTGGACCTGGCCGGGACTCCCGCCGTGCTGGACAAGATCGCCCGCGCCCGCGCGAAGGCCCGCCAGCACGTATGGACGCTGATCCAGGACACCCCCGCCGGGTTCCCGTGGCTGGTCATCGCGGGGAAGGCCCTGACCGGGTGGCTGGTCATCGACCTGGACGCGACCTTGGTCACCGCCAGCTCAGACAAGGAAGGCGCCGCCCCCACCTGGAAGAAGGGCTACGGTTTCCATCCCCTCGGCGCCTGGCTCGCCAATACCCGCGAGTCCCTGGCCATGCTGCTGCGGCCCGGCAACGCCGGGTCAAACACCTTCACCGACCACAAGGACGTGCTGGCCGCGGCGGCCCGGCAGGTCCCCGCCCGGTTCCGGCGCAAGACCCTCATCCGGGTCGACGGCGCCGGCGCCAGCCACGAACTGATCGGCCACCTGCTGTCCCTGTCCTCGCCGCGGCGGAACGTGCTGTTCACCTGCGGGTGGATGATCACCGCCGCCGACGAGGACGCCATCCGGAAAGTCCCCGCGGACGCCTGGAAGCCCGGCACCGCCCAGGACGGCGCAGCCGAGGACGACAAGGACGTCGCCGAGATCACCGGCCTGATGACCAGGGCAGGGAACTGGCCCGAAGGCCTGCGCTGGATCGCCCGCCGCGTGAAGCCGTCCCGCCGCCACCTGCGGAACCTGACGGACTACGAGAAGAAAACGGGCTGGAAATACTCCATCACCTGCACCAACATCCCCGGCACCGGGATCGCCGGCGTCCCGGGCAGCCACCACCCGCAGTACATCGATGCCGTCCACCGCGAGCACGCCGTGGTCGAGACCGCCGGCGTCCGCACCGCCAAGGCCATGGGCCTGCGGAACCTCCCCTCGAAGACCTGGCAGGTCAACTGCGGCTGGGTCATCGCCGCGAACATCGCCGCCGACCTTGCCGCCTGGACCCGCCTCCTGGGCCACCACGACGACCCCGACCTGCGGGACGCCGACCCGGACACGCTCCGCTACCGGATATGGCACCTCCCCGCCCGGCTCGCCCGCCACGCCCGGCAGCGGACCCTGGCCATCAGCCCCGACTGGCCCTGGACGCACGCATTCATCGCCTGCTGGCAACGGCTCCGCGCCCTGCCAGCACCCGCCTGACCAGCACGAACCACCCCGCCAGCACGAAAGGAGGACCAGCCCGGCGCAGTCGGAGCCGGTGCGCACCCGGGCATCCCGGGCGCCGCCACGCGCCCCACCGCATCCAGCAACCCGACACCAGACCCGAAACCGGGCACCGGCACATTCAGTAACCGCACCTCAGGAACGCTGAACGATTGAAGTTAGGTACGCTTGCGCATCCCTGCGGAAAGCGGCCCAGACCGCGGGGCTGGTTATGCGCCAGTTCATGAGCTTGGTCACGCCGTTCGTGTCGAACCACAAGAAGCCCAGCAGCCCGTAGGTGTGAACACCGTTGAAAAGGTCGGTGATTTTCGCCGCCTGGCCGGCGGCTGATGCCGCCCCTGTTTCAGAGATCAGTATCGGGTCGCTCGTTATTCCGCGGATATCGGCGATCGTCGGCCCGAACAGGGAATCAAACGTCCATTTCCCGGTATAGTAGTACCCGTCGATGCCTACCCAGTTGACGAATGAGCTGCCGGGCCACCAGGGGGCCGGGTCCGGGATCTTGTCATTGTACGTGTTGACAATATTCACCGTCCATAGCCAGGTGACATTCCGGGCACCTTCCTGGCGGAAGATAGTTACGATATGGCGCCACGCGGCCACGAAGGCCGCGGCGGATGCGTGCCGGTAGCCGTAGGGATACCACCCGCCGTTCATTTCGTGATCGAAGGAAAGGATCACGGGTGCGCCGAAGGCCCGGACCGCGGCTGCGTATGATCGCAGGTACTGGTCGTATTTTCCCTGCGTGATATCCCCGTAGGGGACGCTAAGGCCCCCGATCTGATCCAGGACGGTAGCACCGCGCTTGGCCGCTGCGGCGGCAAATTTCACCTGGAAAGGTTCAGTCAGTGAACTGTAATATGAGACTATATTGGGCTGCACGCCGATTTTCTGCGCGAACTTGTCTATCCCGGCGGAGGAACCGGGCGCGTCCGGCTCGTATACGCCGAGGTAGTGTACCGAGTGGGCCCCCCGGGGCTGGCCGGATCCCTGTCCGGCTAGCCACGGCTGAGCGCATGCCAGCACGACACCGACGACCACTATGATGCCGACAGCCAACCTGAGATACTTTCTGTCGACCGGCATCCGGTCGCCAGCGAAGAGCCGGGCGAGCTCGCGGCGAAGGCGTTTCGGCATACTCAGACGCTGGCATCCGCGCACGACGCGGGCCTGCAATAGACGTGCGCATCCTTCGGGGATGCTGTCGTAACCGCCGGGTTCCGAAGGCGCCAGCCTTCGGTGACCCGGTAATCAGTGCCTGGCAACTCGTTAAAGCCTCCTGCTCGTCCTGGTTTCTTGATCATCGAGAGGGATATGCCGCTGGCCGGTCATGAATCTGGCCGGTGGTAGGTGCTGGCGCCCTTGCGGAATGCTTCTATGGCCGCCGGGCTGTCGACAGCGAATTGCTGGTTGACGGAGTTCGACGAGTTGAACCATACGAATCCGAGCAGCCCGTAGGAGCGGACGCCGTTCGAACAGTTCGCTGATCTTCGCGGCCTGGTTCGCGGTCTGCAGGGCGCCGGTCTCGGCGATGAGGATGGGGGCGCCGGTCAGGGCGCGCACCGCGCCGATGGTAGGCCCGAACAGCGGGGCGAACTGCCAGTTCGGCTTGAGATAGTAGCCGTCGATCCCGACCCAGGTCACGTAGGCATTGCCCGGCCACCACGGGCTGACCGGACCGACCTTCCCGCTTCGCGAGTCGTTGACGATGTTCACCGTCCACAGCCAGGTGACGTTATTGGCGCCGAGCGCGCGGAAGAGCTTGACGATGTGCCTCCAGGCCGCGACGAAAGCCGCCGGCGAGGTGTGCTGATAGCCCCAGCTGGACCAGTTTCCGTTCATTTCGTGGCCGAAACTCAGGATGACCGGGTGCTGGTAATGCCGTACGGCCTCCGCATATGAGCTCAGGTACCCGTCGTATCGCCCGGAGGCGATCTGGGCGACCTTGATAGCATCGGGATTCATCTGCACCAAGGGCACGGCGCCGTGATTGGCTGCCGTGGTGGCGAAACCCGTAGGGAAGGGGACATACCAGCCGTTGTAGTACATGACGATATCCGGTTGCGCGCCGATGGCGTTGGTGAATGCCGCCACCGGAGAGTATGAAGCAGGCACGCCGCGTGCGTATACGCCTAGATAGGAGGCGGAAGCAGGCGGCAGGCGGACAGGCAGCGGACCTGTGCGCTCCGACGATTTATTGAACACGATGATACCGGCCGCGATCGCGGCCATGACGACGATCGCCGCCACGGTCGTGATGACACGCCGAGGCTTGCGCGGCCTGCTTCCGCCGCCGTGCCTTCTCCTGGTGCCATTCCGCCGGCCTGCGGGCAGCGGCATCAGAGTAATGGTCTCCTCCTCCTCTTCCTGCTGGAGGGGCGGCTGGTGGCGGGACGAACGATTCATGCGGCTATCTCCTCAGCCTTTCTGTCGGGCCGATTCCAGATGCCCTTGGTACGAGTCAGCAAAGGCGCCAGCATGTAGAGCTGCACGCCGGCGAGAATCTCCGTGGCCCAGTAGGTGTGCCATCCGTATTCGTGTACGCGCAACGCCAGGCCCGACCACAGCAGCAGCTGGACTACGGCAATCCAGCTGCAGAGGATCCGGTTGACAGTTACTGGAACCTGCCCAGCGCGGGGTGAGGCCCCGGTGGGGACCCACTCCGCGACACGGCCCCGGATCGCGTGCCATACCGAATACAGATGGCAGCACGAGTTGATGATGCATACCCGGAAGATGGTCGGCCGCCATCCCCGGCTCAGCATCGGAAATGCGAATAGGCTTGCGGCGAGCGCCGGCACGATCGGCAGGTAGTTATGCGGATAAATGCGGCCCGGATAGAACCAGATCATCGTGAGCGTGGGGAACGGCCCGGTGATCAGCAGCGCCGCCGATGACATGTAGTACAGGAAAGCGGCCCAGAAGGCGGCTCGCTGCTGCCAGGAAAACGGCGCTTCCTGGAAGTGCTTCTCGACCATCAGCAGCAGCGAGGAACGGCACCAGCGCACCTGCTGGTTGGCCAGGGACGGGAAATCCCTTGGCGCTACCCCCTTGGCCAGGCAAAGGGGCAGATAGCGAGTCTCGTAGCCGGCCCAGGCGAGCTTGACGCCCGAGTGGACGTCCTCCCCGATGGGCACCCAGGCGAAGCCTCCCGCGGCCATGACGGCCGCCCGGCGGTAGACCAGGTTCGTGCCCGCGCAGATGGCCGCGGCGTAGCGGTCCCGGGCCGGCTGGATGAAGCGGAAGAAGATCTCTTGCAACGTTCCCGCGTAACGCTGGATGTAGGAGAACGACCGATCGCTGACGTCGTAGTACTGGGCGGTCTGGACGATGCCGACGTTCGGGTCGGCGAAGAAAGGCATGGTTTCGTACAGGAACTCCGGCCGCACCGCGAAGTCGGCGTCGATGACCGTGATGTAGTCGCCGGAACTCATGCCCAGGGCGTGGGTGAGGTTCCCGGCCTTCTTCATCTGTCCGGGATCCGGGCGTACCACGTACCGGAAGCCGTATTTATGAGCCAGGTCGCGGACGCCATCCCGGGCCGAGTCGTCCAGGACGTAGACGGTCCTCGGGCCGTCCCACCTCATCAGGCTCACGTAACGGAGCGTGTTGTCCAGCATGGCCAGCGGCTCGCCGCAACTGGGCAGGAACACGTCGACCGTCTCGCTGTGCTCGCCTTCCCGGTACCTGGCCACGGCGGCCTGGTAATCGGCCATGGTCAGACGGGGCGGTCCGACGCGCAGCCAGAAATTGACCACGACCGGCGGCACCATGACCATCAGCAGCAGCCACATGAGCGGGGCGATGAGCCAGGCATGCTGGGCTACCCGGATATAGCCGTACAGCACCCCGGCCGACGCGATGAGCAGCCAGGCGAACACCCAGCGGCGCCGCTGGCCGAAGTACTTGTACTTTTCCTGGTCGTCGGGCGGGGTCGGCAGGTATATGTCCGGTCGCGCTTCGGTCACTACGGGCTCAGTGAGGGCCATGCTTACCCCCCGATGCCCAGATGGTGAACTGCCCGGCCTGGGCTAGCACGTAGTAGCCGCCCGACTTGCGCATGTCCGCGGTGATCTGGAGGTCGGTCGCCGTCGTGTCGCCGAAGTCGAGGATCACGAGCGCGAAGTAGTGGCGGCTGATCGCCTCGGCGTAGGAGGGGGCTCCGGGAAGGAGGGCCTGATAGCGGAAGTAATACGTGCTGAACCACCGCTGCCAGGGAACCTCGGTGCGCAGGTAGTAAGCCTCGACGTCGTAGTCCTCGGCCAGGTAGTGGCCGGGATGGGAGCGCACCGCGGAGTCGAGGACGCTGACCGCGCCGGCCGCGTTCGGCCACACCTGGTACAGTCCCCAGGCCTGGCCCAGCGAGCCGAACAAGGTGGACGCGGCGATGGGCAGCGCCATGACCGCGGCCCATCCGTGACCCGGATCGACCCGGCTCAGCCGCGCCATCGCGTAACCCGCCGCCATCGCGGCGAACCAGGCCCCGAATACGACGTGCTTCTGCAGGCCGACCGTGGTGTGCAGGCGGGCCTGCCCGGCCGGGGCGAGCAGGGCGGCGGCGGTCAGGACGGCGGGCAGGAGCCTCCCGCGCCCTTCGGACCGGGCGGCGAGCACGGTGCCGAGCACGGCCAGCAGGAGGATCAGGCTGGTCCAGATGTACGCGTTGCGCAGGACGGCCGTCACGGAGGCGGCTGCCTGCGGCCGGGCCAGGGTGCTGACCGTGATACCCCGCCAGTAGTCGCCGCCGCCGACGGCGACGGCCAGGCCGGCCAGCGCGATCCAGGACCCGAACATGGCCAGCAGGGCGGTCAGCCACGCCGCGCCCCGGCCCCTCCGCCATACCGCCAGGGACACCGCGGCGAGCACGACGGGGTCGAACAGGGCGGTCGCGTACTTGGTGCTGTTCGCCGCCGCCATGATGGCCCCGGCCGTCACCAGCAGGGCCATCCGGGTCCGGAAGGGGCGGTCCGCCGCCCGGATTCCCAGGCAGGCCGCCAGGGCCAGCAGGAACAGCGCCATCGCGTCAAATGTCGCGAACGCGCCGAGGAACTGGGTGCCTGCCAGGGTGGCGAACAGCCCTGAGGCCAGCAGCGCCGCCCGCCGCCCGTACAGCCGTGCCGCCGTGGCCCAGAGCAGCGTGGTGACCGCGAGCATGAAGCAGAGTGACAGCAGGCGCGCGGCGGCGAGGCCGCCGATGCTGTCGGCCACGGCGCCCAGCGGCGGGTAGATCACCGGTGCGCCGCTGAAATAGGCGGGGAAGTCCGGGATCGGCACGTGGTGCAGCCAGCGTGCCCATTCCAGGTGCCCGGCCCGCAGGTAGAGCGCCTCGTCCTGGAACGCCGTGTTCGACCAGGCTAGCCGGAGTGACAGCGCGGCCTGGGTGGCCAGGATCACGAAGAGCGGCCACCTCGCGGCTATCGCGTCGCGCGCGCTAGGTCGCCGGGTCGCCCGGGCGGCCGGCGGCTGGGCACGGCCGGCCGAGCCAGCGCCCGTACCGGGCGTGGCCTGAGGCGGCGCAACGTCCATCGGGTGCCCGGCTGGTTCTGGCCATGTGGCATCCGTCGGCGTGCGTTGACTGCTGATCAGCGCCGGACCTCTGCTCCCGGCGCTGTTCGCCGCATGATGAACGAGATGCCCTCGGCTTGCCTCCGGAGAGGATCCGTTGACCGCAACACCGCCGTACCCCCCAACCAGCACGCTGTGCTGATGGCACCATCTGCCGTAGTCGGGCCCCCCCAGGTGGCAGAAGCGCCGCCTATGAAACCGTACAGTCGGCCCGGATTGAAAGCCCGCCGTTTGTGGATATTCCCGGATGCGAGACGTTTGTGGCTTTGGTGCTCCGTGTGAACCAGAACACGCCGCGAGCTTGAAGTGACGCACGCACCGAAACAAGACTTATGTCTGGTTTGTGAATTGATCATTCGAGGACCTTCACCTCAGCCGGCCGGGCCAATTTGCGTGAGCCCCTGCCGCACGCCGAGCTGGAATGAGATTTGCGCCTGCACGTTGTCCTCGAGTCGCCAGTCCTGGCGGTAGACGCTGCCGTGCTGGCTTTTGTCGAACCACACCAGTCCCAGTGTCTTGTAGGCCGCCATGCCGTGGAACAGGTCCTGGATCTTGGCGAACTGGCCCGCGGCGGGGCCGACGGCGGTCTCTGACAGCAGGATCGGGTCATGGGTGAAGGCCCGTACCTGAGTAATGGTCTTGCCGAACACTTTGCCAAAGGTGTCAGAGGGCCGGTAGTAGTAGCCGTCGATGCCGATCCAGGTGACGTAACGGTCACCGGGCCACCAGGAGTTGATCGGGCCTGTTCCCGGTTCGTCCGCCTGCAGGGTCCACAGCCAGGGTGACGTTGTCGGCGCCCTGACCGCGGAACAGCGTCACGATGTGCTGCCAGGCGGCGATGAAGGTCGACGCCGGCACGTGTCCGTAACCCCACGAGTACCAGGTGGCGTTCATCTCGTGTCCGAAGCCGATCACCACGGCGTGCCGGAAGTTACGCACGCTATCGGCGTACGAGCGCAGGTAATCGTCGTACGTGCCGCGGGCGACATTGACCAGTGAGGCGGCCGTCGGATCGATCTGGACGAAGGGGATGATGCCGTGCGTGTGGATCATCTGGGCGAACGCCGTGTCGAACGGCTGAGCCCAGCCGCTGTAGTAGCCGAGCAGGTTCGGCTGGCGGGCCGCCGCCTGCGCGAAGTCGATGACCTTGGCATAGCCGGGTGGTACTCCGGGCTCGAAGACACCCAGGTAAGCGGCCAGTTCGGGGGACAGGGTGGCATGGGCCGCGGGCGGATGAGACGGAGAAGTGAGATGGACGCGGCCGATCGCTCCGCCGACGGCGGCCGCGGCGAGCGCGATAGCCAAGATCATTACCAGGCGGGATTTCATGCGCCCTTGCCTCCGGGAAAGATCACACGGCTGACTGCGGCGAGGTTGAGCACACCGAAGGACAGCAGAACAGCGAACTGCGGTGAGCCCAAGGTGGCAGTCCGCCAGATGGCCAGCGCCAGCCACAGCACCGCGATGCTGCCGCTCCAGCAGGTGATCCCGATCCGGAAACGGCGCAGCGAACTGCCCGGTGTCCGGGTCGGATGCCAGCTCATCGACTTGCCGCAGGCGCCGTCCCAGATGGCGAACACGTGCGCCCAGCCGCGTGCGATGCCCAGTGGCCAGATGCCGAGCCCGAACCGCGACCGGTGCCACAGCGGGTACAGCACGAAGCCGGTCAGCATCGCCGGGAGCAGCACGACGAAATTACGCAGCATGACATGGCCGGGCAGGAAGGCCAGCATCACGATGGGGATAACCGGCCCGACGAACGTGAGCAGCGCGGTATAGGCGTAGTACAAGAACCCGGAGATGTAACTCAGCCGGGCCGCGATCCCCATCCGTACCGACCACAGCCGCCAGGAGAAGACGATGCCGATATTCCCCGAGCACCAGCGATACTGCTGCCGGACGAAGGCGTCCAGGTTGTCGGGGCAGATGCCGGTCGAAAGCAGGACCGGCAGGTAGGCCATGGACCAGCCCGCCCGGCGCACGTCCAGGCCGGTATGCACGTCCTCGGCGTAGGGGATGAGGGTAGGGCCGCCCTGCGGCTCGAGCGCTCTCCGCCGGTACAGCGCCGAGGTCCCGCAGCAGACGGCCGCATCCAGCCGCTGCCGGGCGACCTGGACGGTCCGGTAGAACACCTCCTGTATCGGCCCGGCGGCCCGCTCGATCCAGGTCTGCGCCGGGTGGGTCCTGAAGTACTGAGGGGTCTGCACGATCGCGATCGCCGGATCGTCCATGTAGGGCAGGGTCTCGGCCAGGAAGTCACGGCGCGGCGCGAAGTCCGCATCCAGGATGACCGCGAACTCGGCGCTGGTCTGAGTGAAGGCATACCGCAGGTTGCCGGCTTTCTTCCCGGCCGGCCAGTCGGGACGGTGGATATAGCGGAAGCCGAACTCCTCCGTCATCGCACGGGCTTCCTCGTCGGGCCCGTCGTCCAGGACGCAGGCGCTCGCCTGGCCCGGGTAATCCTCGATGAGGCCGGATACCGCGGTCCAGGTGTTGCGGAGCAGTTCGACGGGCTCGCCGCAGATGGGAAGGTAAATGTCGACGTCCGGATAGGCATCCGGATGCCACGCCTGGATGCGCGCCTGGTGCGCGGCCAGGTCGAACCCGCGGCCCGCGAAGTTCACCGGCAGGCTGATGCCCTGGTAGAGGACGTAAATGACGGTGAAGACCAGGAAGGGCGAGAGCACCAGATCGTGCGTCTCGAACCTGAGCTGGCTGAAGATCAGGCAGCACGAGCCGATCAGGATCACCGTCGTCAGGTAGGCGAGGTTCCGCTCGATATAGAGGTACTTCTCGCCGTCATCCGGCGGGTGCGGCGGTACCAGGCCCGCCGGCTGACGCGCCGGCCGGGAGGCCGTGACGGCGTCGGCAGATCGTAGTGCGCTCACGACTGCGGCTCGTATTGCCAGATCACGTATTCGCCTGGTGCCGGGCCGCTCGGGCCCGTCCCGTACGGCACGACCTGGATGACCTGGTAGCGGTGGTTCTTGCGGATGTCCGCCGCGATAGCCCGGTCCAGGGCTGCCGTGTCAGCGAAGTTCAGGGCGATGAGCGAGAAATAGCCTTCCTGGATGTACATCGCGAAGGTGCCGGCGTTGCCGGCCCCGACGATGCCGCCCTTGCCGCTGGGTCCTCCGGTCGGGGCTCCCGACGGCAGGACGATATTCCGCGTGCTGGACCAGCGCTGCCACTGGCTCCCGGAGGGCAGGTAGTACTCGGCGATGGACGGGTCCTCGACCAGCATGCGCCCGCTGCCGCGATCGGCCAGCGGACGGAAGATCGTGACGAAGGCCGACGAATTCGGCCAGCTGGTCGCGAATGCGTGCGACTGCGCGGCCCCGAGGGTCAACGGGAAGGCCAGGGCAACGACGCAGGCCCCGCACGTGACGGCGCGCATGGTTCCCGCGGGTGACGCCTCGATGAGCCGGTCGACAGCGAATCCCGCGGCGATAGCGGCGAACCAGGCGCCCATGGCGCCGTGCTTGTTCAGCGAGGCCGTGGTGTAAAGGCTTGCCTGCTCAGCCGGCACGAGCAGCACGGCTGCCGCCAGCAAGGTCAGCAGCCATGCCTGCGGGCGCTTCGGGTAGCTGATCCAGCCGAGGATCGCGCCGCAACACGCCGCGACCACGATGATGCCGGTCCAGGACCAGAAATGGGCGAGGACCGTGAGCGGGGCGTCGACGCCTGCGGCCCGTGTCACCGTGGTCACCTGGATGCCGTGGACGTAGCGGCTGCCGCCGATCAGCACGGCGGGCGTGAGCAGGACGGCCACGACGGCCAGCACGGTCAGGGCCCGGCCGGCGGCCGCCTTGCCGCCCGGCCGGGGGAAGGCCGTGATCAGCGCGAGCAGGATCACGACGGGATCGAACAAGGCGGTCGCGTACGCGGTCGCGTTGGCTAGCGCCAGGGCGGCCGCGGCCGCCAGCATCCAGCCGGTTGCGTCCGGCCGGTCCCCGGCGCGGACGACCAGCCAGGCGGCTAGCGCCACCAGGAACACGGACATCGCGTCGTAGGTAGCGAAAGATCCCAGATGCAGCGTCGGTCCCAGGACGGCGAACAGCATGGCCCCGAAGAACGCGGCCCGGCGCTGGAACAGGCGCTCGGCCGTGCCCCACAACGCGACGGTGGCAGCCAGCATGAAGACCAGGGACAAGATCCGGGCCGCGGTCAGGCCCCCGATGCTGTCGGCCAGCGCGGCGATCGGCGGGTAGACGACCGGGGCCCCCGAGAAGTAGGACGGGAACGGCGGGAGCGATGCGCCATGGAGCACGTGCGCCCACTCCAGGTGCCCGGCCCACAGGTAGAGAGCCTCGTCCTGGAACGCCGTGTCGGCCCGGACGAGGCGGAGTGACAGGACGGCCTGAACGGCGAGTACGGCGATGAGAGGCCAGCTTCGCGGAATCCGGAACCCGGCGGGCCGCTCTCGCCGGTGTGACGCAGCGGCCTGCTCGTCCGGGACCGCCGTAGGCGGTGTCAGGGAATCCACTGACCACTGGGTCGCCTGGGCTCGGTCCATTGGGGCGTACCTGCCTGTTGAAAAAGGGCACGCAGGACAGGCCGTCGACCCCCCTGCGGCTCGCGAACTGTAACAACAGTGTCGCTATGCGCAGCGCTTCTGTACGCGTACGAACACCGCAAACCAGACGGTAATCTCCGTTTTCCCCGAATGTGGACTGTTCCTCAGATTTGGTGGAAGAAAGTCTGACCTCGCCGCCCGGCCGGGAGCGTTCGCCTCATGGATCATGGTGGAGGTCTAGCTAATGTCTGACATTTCGCTGTCTTACTTGAATAGAGACGGATCGTGTGCTGCGCTATACCCTGCGGTTTGCAGGAACTGTCTGCGCGCCGCGTAGGGGGTGACTTTATGACAGATCAGTCACAGGATCTGCCGCACCGGGTCCGGGGGGCGGCGCGAGGCGCGTCGGTGTCTCCGGCTTCGCCGGTAATATCGCCGGAATTGCGGCAGCGGATCGAGGCCGCGGTCAAGGCCGAGCGGGACGACGCGGCCTCGGCGAATCAGGAAGGCGCAGCCGCGGCGGATCAGGACAAAGGAGTCACGCCGGGCCATCCGCCCACGTCAGCGCGATCCGGCGGCGCCCCGGCGTCAGCCGGGACCAAGGGTGCCGGCGTGGCCGGAAAGGCGAAGAGGGTCCCGGGCCTCAAGGAACCACAGAGGCGACCGGCCCGGCCCCGCCCCAAGCGCGCAGCCCCGCAGGAGGACGCCGGTACGTCCGGACGCACCGCTCCGTCACAGCGCAACGCTCCCTCAGCGCGGGTTGCCGAGCGCCCCGATCGCCCCGCCGAGCGCCCCGCCCAGCCCGGTCGCCCCGCCCAGCCCGGTCGCCCCGCCCAGCCCGGTCGCCCCGCCCAGCCCGATCGCCCCGCCCAGCCCGATCGCCCCGCCCAGCCCGATCGCCCCGCCCAGCCCGATCGCCCCGCCGAGCGCGGTCCCGCCGCCGAGCCCGGTACCAGCGCCCATCTCCCGCCGCCCGCGCATATTGCCATCACCGGGCCACCGGCCGAGGATGACGTCACTGAATGGATCGCCAGCGTCAGCGCACCGCGGGCCGCGGCCGGCCTCGGCAAAGTCCAGCGCCGGCCCCCGGCCGCCCTGCCGCCGCCCGGCGCGCCGCCCCGCCCGCCGGTGCATGCGCCAGGAAAGCCGAAGCGGGGCCGGGGTATCCTGGTCCGGCTCACCATCTTGATGCTGGTCCTCGCCGTCGGCGCCGTGCTCGCGGTGGTGGCGCTGAGGCAACCTGGCCGTCCGCCGGCGGCCAGCACCACGACGCCGCGCCAGCTGGCGACGGTCCGCGACCAGGCCGCGACCTGGATTACCGCGCAGGTCAGCCCGGATGCGATGGTGTCTTGCGATCGCGTGATGTGCGCCGCCCTGGCTGCGCATGGGTTCCCGCAGCGAGAACTGCTGATGCTGAGGGCCAGCTCGCCCGACCCGGCGAGCTCCCAGGTGGTCGTCGAGACGGCTGCCGTCGAGTCTTATTTCGGTAGCAGCCTGGCCGCCGCCTGGGCGCCGGATGTCCTAGCGTCCTTCGGCTCGGGATCGGCGGCCATCACCGTCCGGATCATGACGCCTCATGGAGCGGGCGCCTATCAGAACGCGCTCAACGCCGACCGCGCCGCCCGGCAGAAGTCCGAAGCCTCGCTGCTGAACGACAACCAGATCGTGGTCTCGGCCACCGCCAGGAAACAGCTGGCAGCCGGCCAGGTCGACTCGCGGCTCATGCTAGCGATCGCGGCCCTGGCCGGGCATCAGTCGATCAGCGTCGTCCGGTTCCGGAACCTCGGCCCGGGCGCGGGCGCGGCCCTGCCACTCCGCTGCGCCGACCTGGCCAGGTCCGACCCGGCGGCCAGCATGGGCCCTGCCGCTTACGTCCAGTCGGCCCGGACGTTCCTGGAGTCGGTCGATACCCAGTTCCGCCCGGCCAGGATCGTGACGGCCAGGCTCCCGGACGGGCAGGCCGTGATCCGCGTCGAGTTCACCGCGCCGAGCCCGCTCGGTTTGCTCGGCCCCTAGAAACCAGGATCCGCAGCCCGGTTCGCTCGCCGCCAGTTCTTCCTAGCCGCCCGCCAGTTCTTCCTAGCCGCCCGCCAGCCGTTCCTTCAGGCCGGCTGCCATCCCGGCGATGGTCAGCGCGTCGATGAACTCGCCCGCCGTCCGGGCGAGCCACGTGCGCCGCACCGGTCCCAGGCGCAGCCGCAGGTGCACGCGGGTCCGGGCGGGGCCGTCGGCCGGGACCGGGAGCAGCGTGATCGACCAGGTGACGTTCATCTGCCCCCGGGCCGACCGGTAGACCAGGGCCGACTCCGGCTCGATGGCCGCTACCTGGAAGGTCTCGTCCCGGCCGCCGTAGTCGGGGATCACGTCGCCGGTCCCCAGCCGCTGCCAGGCCGGCCGGATGTCCCGCGCCGCGCGGCGCCCGGGCGGCAGGAAGCGCTCGACCACCGCCGGCAGGTACCAGCCGGCCCGTTTCTTGCCCAGCTGCACCAGCCACGGCCACACCGCGGCGGGCGGCGCGGCCACCGTGAACGCGCGGTCCATCACGACGTCGGGCCGGCCGATGAGGTCGTCGCCCGCCCGGGCCGCCCGGACCTCGGCCGCGTCGGCGGCTACGGAAGAGAACATGTTACGAGTCGAAGCCCATGCCCGCCGCGTCCAGGGCGCGCAGCCACAGGTTCCGGCGGCCGGACCGGCGGTCGGCCCGGTCCAGGGACCAGCGGGTGGCCTGCACGCCCAGGTAGGCGAGCGGCTCGGGCGGGAAGGGCACCGGCTTGGTCCGGACCATCGCCAGCTCGGTCAGCTCGGTCCGCTGGCCGCTGAGCAGGTCCAGCATGACCCGGGCGCCGAACCTGGTCGCGCCCACGCCGAGGCCGGTGTAGCCGAGCGCGTAGGCGACCCGGCCGCGGTGCGCGGTGCCGAAGAACGCGCAGAACCGGCTGCAGGTGTCGACCGCGCCGCCCCAGCGGTGACTGAACCCGAGGCCTTCCAGCTGCGGGAAGGTGGTGAAGAAGTGCTCGGCCAGCCGGGCGAACGTCGCCGGCCGCTGATCGTAGGACGCGCGGATGACCCGGCCGAAGTGATAGACGGCGTCGTAGCCGCCCCACAGGATCCGGTTGTCGGCGGTCAGCCGGTAGTAGTGGAACTGGTTGCTGGTGTCCGCCACGCCCTGCCGGTTCCGCCAGCCGACCGAGGCGAGCTGCGCCGCGCTGAGCGGCTCGGTCACCAGCACGTAGTCGTAGACCGGCACGGTGTACGGCCGCAGCCGCTTGACCAGCGACGGGAACGCGTTGGTGGCGAGCACCGCGCGCCTGGCCCGGAGCACGCCGTGCCGGGTCCGCAGGGCCACGCCGTCGGCGTCGCTGGCCAGGGCGGTGGCCGGGGTGCGCTCGGCGATCCGGACCCCGATCTGCTCGCAGGCGGCGGCCAGTCCCCAGGCGAGCCGGGCCGGGTGGATCATGGCCGTGCCGGTGGCATCCCAGCTGCCCGCCAGGTAGGTGGGGGAGTTCACCTCGGCCCGTACCGCCGCCGCGTCCAGGAACTTGGCGCCCTCGGCCGCCCGCAGCTCATCGACCTGGTAGTCCTCGGTGGCCACGGCCAGGGTGCCGGTCCGCTCGAACTCGCAGTCGATGCCGTAACGCCGGGTCGCGGCCTCGATCGCGTCCAGGTTCTCCGCCCCGAGGCGCTGCAGCGTATCGAACTCGGCCGGGAACCGCTCGAGGCCGTTGGCCGTGCCGTGGGTCAGGCTGGCGTCGCAGAAGCCGCCGTTGCGCCCGCTGGCCGCCCAGCCGATCCGGTTGCCCTCGATGAGCACCACGGACCGGCCGGGGTTGGCCTCCTTGGCCAGCAGCGCGGCCCACAAGCCGCCGAACCCGCCGCCGACCACGGCCAGGTCGCACCCCGCCTCGCCACGCAACGGCTCCCGTACGGGCGGCGCGTCCGGCCGGTCCAGCCAGAAGGGCGCCGGCTTCGCCGCCATGACCAGCCGGGTCAGCTCCTCCTGCCGCCCTTCCCCCGTATCCATGACTCAGACCCCGGCGAAGGCGTCCTCGAGGATGGACAGCCCCTCGTCGAGCAGGTCCTCGCCGATCACCAGCGGCGGCAGGAAGCGGATCACGTTACCGAACGTCCCGCAGGTCAGCGTGACCAGCCCGGCCTGGTGGCAGGCCCGGGCGACGGCCGCCGTGGTGGCCGGGTCGGGGTCGAGCGTCCCCGGCCTGGTCATCTCGATGGCCAGCATCGCGCCGCGCCCGCGCACGTCGGCGATGACCGGGTACTTCTCCGCCAGCCCGTGCAGGCGGGGCAGCATGATCTCGCCGATCCGGCGGGCCCGGGCGGGCAGGTCCTCCGCCGCCATCGTCTCGATCGCGCCGAGCGCGGCCGCGCAGGCCACCGGGTTGCCGCCGTAGGTCCCGCCGAGGCCGCCCGCGTGCACCGAGTCCATGAGCTCGGCGCGCCCGGTCACCCCGGCCAGCGGCAGGCCGCCGGCGATGCCCTTGGCCGTGGTGACCATGTCCGGCACCACGCCCTCGTGCTCGCAGGCGAACCAGTCGCCGGTGCGGCAGAACCCGGTCTGGATCTCGTCCGCGATGAACACGATCCCGTTCTCGCGGCAGAACCCGGCCAGGCCCGGCAGGAACCCGTCCGGCGGGACCACGAACCCGCCCTCGCCCTGGATCGGCTCGATGATCACCGCGGCCACGTTGTCCTCGCCCACCTGGGTATGGATCAGGCTCTTGACCGTGTCCAGCGCGTTCGCCGCGCACGCCTCCGGGCCGCCGGGCCAGCGCAGCGGGTACGCCATCGGCATCCGGTAGATCTCGCTGGCGAACGGGCCGAACTTGTCCTTGTACGGCATGTTCTTGGCGGTCAGCGCCATGGTGAGGTTGGTGCGCCCGTGATAGGCGTGGTCGAACGCCACGACGGCCTGCCGGCCGGTGGCGTGCCGGGCGATCTTGACCGCGTTCTCCACCGCCTCCGCGCCCGAGTTGAACAGCGCCGAGCGCTTCTCATGCGTCCCGGGCGTGCGCCGGCCGAGTTCCTCGCAGACCTCGACGTAGCTCTCGTACGGCGTGACCATGAAGCAGGTGTGGGTGAACCGGGCCGCCTGTTCCGCGACCCGCGCGCTCACCCGGGGCGCGGCGTTGCCCACGGAGACCACGGCGATGCCGGACCCGAAGTCGATCAGGGAGTTGCCGTCGGCGTCCACGATGACGCCGCCGCCCGCGTCGGTGACGAACACCGGCAGGACGTGGCTGAGGCCGCGGGCCACGGCGCGCTCGCGCCGGGCCAGGAGCTCACGCGAGACAGGTCCCGGGATCTCGGTAACAAGGTTTCTGCGCTGGGCAATGCGGGCGTCGTCGCCCGGAACGTGCTCGGTCATGATCCGACGATAAATCATCAAGTAGAGGTAGTCATGCGCGCGGGGCCGGGAGTCTAGGGTGGTGACCCGGATAGGGGAGAGGACTGAACGCGCACATGCCTGACCTTGAGAAGCCGAACGAGCGCGGGCTCTTCGGCGGCGTCTTCGCCCGGGGCGGCGTCGAGGCCGGCGACACCGCGTGGCTGCAGGCGATGCTGGACGCCGAGGCCGGGCTGGCCCGCGCCCTCGAACGCGCCGGGCTGACGCCGGCCGGCTCCGGCGAGGCGGTCACCGCGGCGGCCCGCGCCGATAATTTTGATCCGAACGAGCTGGGCAAGCTCGCGGCGCTGACCGGTAACCCGGTCCCCGGCCTGGCGCGGGCGCTGGCCCGGCAGGTGCCGCAGACGGCGGTCAGCGCCGTTCACCACGGCGCCACCAGCCAGGACATCGTCGATACGGCCGCGATGCTGCTGGCCAAGCGAGCCTTCGGCGTCATCGAGGCCGACCTGGCCGCCGGCGGCCGCGGCCGCGGCCGGGCTGGCCGACACCCACCGGGCCTCGATCATGATCGGCCGCACGCTCCTCCAGCAGGCCGTCCCGGTCACCTTCGGCCTGATCGCGGCGGGCTGGCTGACCAGCCTGGACGAGGCGCAGGCGGGCCTGGCCGCGGTCGGCTCGCAGCGGCTCGCGGTGCAATTCGGCGGCGCGGCGGGCACGCTCGCCTCGCTGGGCGAGGCCGGCCAGCGGGTCGTACTGCTGCTGGCCGAGGAACTCGGCCTGGCCGTGCCCGTGCTGCCCTGGCACACCGACCGGCTGCGGATCCTCGACGCCGGCGCCGCCCTGGCCCGGGTCGCGGCGGCGCTCGGCAAGATCGCCCGGGACGTCACCCTGCTGGCCCAGTCCGAGATCGGAGAGGTCAGCGAGGGCCCCGCCGCCGAGCAGCGCGGTCCCGAGCAGCGCGGTACCGACCAGCGCGGTACCGACCAGCAGGGGCCCGCGGCCTCCCCGCGGCGGGGCGGCTCGTCGGCCATGCCGCACAAGAACAACCCGGTCGCGGCGATCGCCATCCTCGGCTGCACCCGGCAGGTGCCCGGGCTGCTCGCGACCCTGGGCGCGGCGGCCGAACAGGAACTGCAGCGCGCGGCCGGCGCCTGGCACGCCGAGTGGGAGCCGCTGACCGCCCTGCTCCGGCTGACCGGCTCGGCCTCGAGCTGGGGCGCCGAGCTGGTGCCCGGCCTGGCCGTGGACACCTCACGGATGGCCGCCAACCTGGCCGCAACCAAGGGCCTGCCGCTCGCCGAGCACGTGGCCTCGCTGCTGGCCGGCGTGCTCGGCGGCGCCCAGGCGCACGACCTGGTGGCCGAGGCGGGCGCGCGGGCGGTGGGAGCGGGCCTGCCGCTGAGCGACGTGCTGCTGGCCGTGCCCAGGCTCGAGGAACGGCTCAAGGCGGCCGGCATCACGCCCGAGCAGATCGACTCCGCCCTCGACCCGCCGGCTACCTCGGCTCCGCGGACGCCTTCGTCACGGCGGCCTGAACGCGCACCGATCAAGGGGGAATCCCCATGGATGACACCGAGCGGGCCCGGCAGGGCATGACGCGTGCGCCGCGAGGTGCTCGGCGACGCGCACGTCGACCGGGCGGTGGCGGCGACCACCCCGTTCACCGAGCCGTTCCAGGACTTCATCACGCGTTTCGCCTGGGGGGACATCTGGTCGCGCCCGGGTCTGTCCCGGGCCGAGCGGAGCCTGGTCACGCTGGCCGTCCTGGCCGCCATGCAGCACGAGACCGAGCTGGCCATGCACGTCAAGGCCGCGCTGCGCAACGGCCTCACGCCGGAGCAGATCAGCGAGGTCCTGCTGCACGTCTCGGTGTACGCGGGCGTCCCGGTCGCCAACCGGGCCTTCCCGATCGCGCAGCGCGCGATCGCAGAAGCCCAGGGGCAGAAGCCCAGGAAGGGGACGCCTAGACCGCCGCAGGCGTCCGATATGCGAACGCCTGTACACATGGCGGCAGGTGCACGTTATCGTTAGCTCAGGCAAACGAACCGTGGAGGGACATGGCGGAGATCGTCTCACTCGCCGAGGCCGTCGAGCGCGCGATCGCCGATGGTGACACGGTGGCGATGGAGGGGTTCACGCACCTGATCCCGTTCGCCGCCGGGCACGAGGTGATCAGGCAGCGGCGCCGTGACCTGACCCTGATCAGGATGACGCCCGACCTCATCTACGACCAGCTCATCGGCGCGGGCTGCGCCCGCAAGCTGATCTTCTCCTGGGGCGGCAACCCCGGGGTCGGCTCGCTGCACCGGTTCCGCGACGCGGTCGAGCACGCCTGGCCCGTCCCGCTGGAGATAGAGGAGCACAGCCACGCGGGGATGGCCAACCGCTACGTGGCCGGCGCGTCCGGGCTGCCGTTCGCCGTCCTGCGCGGTTACAACGGCACGGGCCTGGAGACGCTCAACGGCGCCTCCGGCGCCAGGCGCCGACGATCAAGCCGATCATCTGCCCGTTCACCGGCGAGACGCTGACCGCCGTGTCGGCCCTGCGGCCCGACGTCGCGGTCGTCCACGCCCAGCGGGCCGACCGCGCCGGGAACGTCCAGCTGTGGGGGATCACCGGCGTGCAGAAGGAGGCCGTGCTGGCGTCCCGGCGCTCCGTGGTCACGGTGGAGGAGATCGTCGACGAGCTCGACCCGCGTCCCGGCGCGGTGGTGCTGCCCAGCTGGACGGTGAGCTTCGTGGCGCCGGCGCCGGACGGCGCGCACCCCTCCTACGCGCTCGGGCTACTCGGCCCGGGACAACGACTACTACGTCGCCTGGGACGCCATCGCCCGCGACCGGGACGCGTTTACCCGCTGGCTGGACGAGCAGATTTACCCAGTGCCGGATAACACAGCGCCCGCTAACACAGGGCCCGCTAGCACCGGGCCGCTAGCACCGGGCCGGCGGTACGGCCATGACTTACACCGCGGACGAGATGATGACGGTGTCCGCCGCCCGTGCGCTGCGCGACGGGATGACCTGCTTCGTCGGGATCGGGCTGCCCAGCGCGGCCGCGAACCTGGCCCGGGCCACGCACGCGCCGTCCCTGGTGCTCATCTACGAGTCGGGCACCCTCGGGGCCAAGCCGGACCGGCTGCCGCTGTCGATCGGCGACGGCATGCTGGCCGAGACGGCCGACGCGGTGGTGAGCGTGCCCGAGATCTTCAACTACTGGCTGCAGCCCGGCCGCATCGACGTCGGTTTCCTGGGCGCCGCCCAGATCGACAAGTTCGGCAACATCAACACGACCGTCGTCGGCGGGGATTACCGCCACCCCCAGGTGCGGCTGCCCGGCGCGGGCGGCGCGCCCGAGATCGCGGCCTCCTGCCGTGAGGTGATCGTCGTGGTCCGGCAGAGCCACCGGTCGTTCGTCGAGCGGGTGGACTTCGTCACCTCGGTCGGCTACGGGTCGGGCCCGGGGGACCGCGAGCGGCTCGGCCTCACCGGCGCCGGACCGCAGAAGATCATCACCGACCTCGGCGTCCTCGAGCCCGACCCGGAGACCCTCGAGTTCACCCTGACCGGGCTCTACCCGGGCGTGTCCGCCTCGGCCGCCAAGGAGCGCACCGGCTGGGACCTGGCGATCGCCGCGGATCCGGAGATCATCGCCGCGCCCACCCCGGCCGAGCTCGGCGCGCTCCGCGCGTTCGGGGCAAGCAAGGAGTAACCACCATGACCACCGCTGACGTATCGTCGTCCCGGGCCAGTACCGAGAGCGGCCGCCTGGTCCTGCCGTCCTACGAGCGCCCGTCCGGCGTGCACCCGCCGCTCGGACTTCGAGGGATACCGCTCGACCGCGCTGCGCCACCCCAAGCAGCCGCTCGTCCTGCTGCCGCACCGGCTCACCGAGGTGACCGGCCCGCTGCTGGGCAACGACCTGATCACGCCCACCGACGCCGACCTGACCACGCAGCGCGACGGCGAGCCGCAGGGACAGCGGATCATCGTGACCGGCCGGGTGCTCGACTCCGACGGCCGGCCGGTGCCGGACACGCTGATCGAGATCTGGCAGACCAACGCGGCCGGCCGGTACCGGCACTCACGGGAGCACCACCCGGCCCCGCTCGACCCGAACTTCGACGGCATCGGGCGGGCCATCACCGACGCGGGCGGCCGGTACCGGTTCATCACCATCCAGCCGGGCGCCTACCCGTGGGGGAACCACTACAACGCCTGGCGTCCCGCGCACATCCACTTCTCGCTGTTCGGCCGCGCGTTCACCCAGCGGCTGGTCACCCAGATGTACTTCCCCGGCGACCCGCTGCTCCCGCTCGACCCGATCTTCAACTCGGTGCCCGACGAGAAGGCCAGGCAGCGGCTGATCGCCCGGTTCGACATCGAGCTGACCCAGGCCGAGTGGGCCCTCGGCTACGAGTGGGACATCGTGCTGCGCGGCCGCGACGCGAGCGTCTTCGAGTAAGGGACGGGACGACAAGTGCCTGGATTGACGCCTTCCCAGACGGTGGGCCCGTATTTCTCGATGCGGCTGCCGTGGCCCGACGGCCCGTTCGTGGTGCCCGAGGGCACCCCCGGCGCGATCACGATTATCGGGCGGCTCTACGACGGCGCCGGGAACATCATCCCGGACGGGCTGATCGAGACCTGGCAGGCCGATCCCGACGGGCGGATCGCCCACCCCGACGACCCGCGCGGCGCCACCTCCCGGGGCTACCAGGCCTTCCGCGGCTTCGGCCGCTGCCCGACCGCCCCGGACGGCTCGTACCGCATCGTCACGCTCAAGCCCGGGCCGCTGCCGGCCGCCGACGGCGGCATCGAGGCGCCGCACCTGGACGTCTCGGTGTTCGCCCGCGGCCTGCTCGACCGGGTGGTGACCAGGCTGTACTTCCCCGACGAGCAGACCGCCAACGCGGCCGATCCGGTGCTGTCCTCGATTCAGAGCCCCCAGCGGCGCGGCACCCTCATCGCGGTGCCGGAGCCGGAAGGGGAGCTGAGGTTCGACATCTTCCTCCAGGGCGACCGCGAGACCGTCTTCTTCGACCTCTGAGTAGGCTGTTTTTCCCCTAGCCCGAGGAGGAACAGCCTTGCTGCCCTGGTCCGCGGATCTAGCCGGCCGCATCGACGAGCAGGTCATCGACAGCGAGCTGCTGCGCGGCAACCCGCTCGGCGACCCGCACGAGCGCCCGCTGCGGGTCTACCTGCCGCCGGGGTACGACGACGAGCCCGGCCGCAGGTACCCATCGGTGTACGTCATCCAGGGCTACACCGGGCACGTGGCCATGTGGCAGAACCGGTCGGCCTTCCGGCAGCCGTTCCCCGAGACCGCCGACGCGCTGTTCGCGCGGGGCGAGGCGCCGCCCGCCATCGTGGTCTACGTGGACGCGTGGACCGGCTACGGCGGCAGCCAGTTCGTCGACTCACCCGGCACCGGGCGCTACCACTCCTACCTCTGCGACGAGGTGGTGCCCTGGGTGGACGCCCGGTACCGCACGCTGGCCGGCGCCGCGCACCGGGCCATCATGGGCAAGTCGAGCGGCGGGTTCGGCGCGATGATCACCCCGATGCTCCGGCCGGACCTGTTCGGCGCGCTGGCCACGCACGCGGGCGACTCGCTGTACGAGTACAGCTACCTTCCGGAGTTCGCCACCGCCTGCCGGCACCTGCGCCGCTACGACGGCGACATCTGGCGCTGGTGGCGGGACTTCGGGTCCCGGGCGTCCTTCACCAAGCCGGAGGACATGTCACTGCTGTCCGTACTCGGCGTGGCGACATGCTTCTCCGCCAACACGGACGGTAGCGTAGACCTGCCGTTCGACCCGGTGACCGGGGTTCTCCGGCCGGCCGTGTGGCAGCGGTGGCTGGACTGGGATCCGGTGCGGATGGTGCCCGCCTACGCGGACGCGCTGCGAGGGCTGCGGGCCATCTGGATCGACGCGGGCACCAGGGACGAGTTCCACCTCGACCTGGGGGCCGAGGCGTTCCGGGCGGCGCTCACGGACATCGGCGTCGCCGACGGCGTGGTGCATTTCGAGCTTTTCGAGGCTGGGCATATGGGCATCGACTATCGTTACCCGATGGCCCTGGCCTGGCTGTGTGACCGGATGAATCCGGATCACTAAGTACCGGCTAAGAAGCCGTCAGGCGGGCCGCCGGTCTGGTACGTTTCCGGCGTATCGGGAACGGGCTCGCGTCCGGAGGACGCGACGAGCACCGTGGCGCCCCAAAGACCTACTGAATCCTCGAATGGAGAGTCGTTATGCGCAAGAGCGGGTTTGCAGCAGCTGCTGGGATCGGTTCGCTGGCCCTGCTGCTAACCGCATGCGGGGGATCATCAAGTTCGTCGTCGACCACCCCGGCCTCGACGACGACCCCGGCTTCGACGTCAACGGGCGCCCCGGCGGCCAGTCCGTCCAGCGCGCTGGGCGTGGAGCCGGGTTCGACCGTGCTGCACGTGCAGAAGTCCGCCATTGGCTACGTGCTCGCTATGGGTAATGGCCAGGTTGTCTACATGTACGACAAGGACAAGGGCGGCACCCCGGCTTGCACCGGCACTTGCGCCCAGACCTGGATCCCGGTAACGGGCAAGAAGCCGGCGGGCAGCCCGGCCGACACCGGCCTGGGGGCGTTCACCACCGTGGCGAACGGCAGTGTCACGCAGGTGGTCTACGACGGTCACCCGCTGTACCTCTACAAGGGTGCCAAGCCGCTGACCACTACCGGTAACGGCGTGGGCGGCGAGTGGCACGTGGTCAAGCTGTCGGCGAGCAACATCGTCAGCAGCTGAGCCTGACAGGCTCTGGCGTTCCCGGCCGGGCGGCCTGACGGTCCGGGAACGCCTTGGTACCGGCTCGCCCCGAGGCCTCGAACGACTGGTCCCGGGGACCGCGAGCCATCCCTGCGAATTGGAGATGTTATGCGTAAAAGCGGGTGGGCCGCAGCAACCGGGCTCGGATCGCTGGTGCTGCTGCTAGCCGCGTGCGGGGGGTCGTCTGCTACCTCGAACTCGGCCGCGGGCGCATCGGGGCAGCCCTCGGCGAGCAGCGCGTCGTCCGCTCCGGCTCCCGCCACGACGTCGGTGTCGGCCGCGTCCACGGCCAGCCAGGGCGGCTCGACCGCGTCGGGCAAGCCGAAGACGAAGTCGACGCCGCACAAGTCGGTCGGCCCGCAGCCGAGCGGCCCCGCCGACGAGCGGTCGATCCCGCCGGTGGGCACGACCGTCATGATCGTGCAGAAGTCCGCCATCGGCTACCTCCTGGCCGAGGCCAACCACCAGGTGGTCTACACCTACGCCAAGGACAAGAAGGGCGAGCCGTCGACCTGCACGGGCACCTGCGCGGAGACCTGGGTTCCGGCCACGGGCACGCCGCAGGCTGGCCCCGCGGACCACTTCCCGGGCCAGTTCGGGCTGATCAAGCGGTCGGACGGCACGGAGCAGATAACCTACGAAGGCCTGCCGCTTTACACCCTCAAGGGCGCCAAGCCGCTGCTGACGACCGGTAACGGCCAGGGCGGCGTGTGGCACGTGGTCAAGCTCTCCGCCAGCGACGTCGGCTGACCGCCTGACCAGCAGCCCGCGCCGCGGCGCGGGCTGCTGGTCATTACGGCGCGCTGATGCTGGCGATCCTGCTGGCCGCGCTCGGCCAGACCGTCGTCGCCACCAGGCCCGGCCCCAGGGACCCCGGAGCCTAGATACCGGGACGCACGATGCCGTAGGCGGCGCGCAGGCTGTCCGCGGCGGCCGGGGACGCGTTCACCTGGTCCAGGCCGAGCAGCGCGGCGCCGGCCACCGGCGGGACGTCGATCACGCGGACGTCGGCGGCCGGGGCGGCCTCGATCAGCTGACGGATGATCCCGGACATCAGCAGCGGGTTCCGCGCGGTGACGACGCCGCCGCCGAGCACCACCGGGGTAGCCAGGCCGGTCAGCCCGAGCCGGCGCATGGCGGTGATGGCCATGACGGAGATCTCGTCGGCGAGCCGGCTGACCACGGTCCGGGCCACCGGATCGCCCTCGTCCGCGGCCCGCAGCAGCATCGGCGCCAGACCGGTCAGGTCGTCCTCGCTGATCTTGCCCTTGTGGATGCCGATCGTGACGTCCTCCACCCGCTCGACACCGAAGTGGCTGGTCAGATAGCCGGTCAAGATGGTCTCCGGGCCGCGGCCGTCCTCCGCGCGGACCGCGTGCCAGAGCACCTCGAGGCCGAGGCCGTAGCCGCCGCCCCAGTCGCCCGAGATCGTCCCGAGGGCCAGGTACCTGGTGACGCGGCCGTCCGGGGCCACGCCCACGGCGTTGATGCCCGCGCCGCAGACCACGCCCACGCCCCAGTGCGAGTCGCGGCCGTCGGCCACGCCCGCGCGCAAGATGGCGAACGTGTCGTTGACCACCGTGGCGGTGGCGCTCCACCCTTGCCCCTGCACCGCCGCGGCGTGCTCGGCTTCCTCTTCGGGCAGGTCGGCGTTGGCCAGGCAGGCCACCGTGTGCTGGGCGATCCAGCCGGAAGCGACGTCACCGGCCCGCTGCCGCCGGTCCAGCTGCGCCGCCGCCTGCTTGACCACGGCGTCGAGGACGAGCATGGTCTGGTCGATGCCGGTGATGTGCGCGTTGATGCCGGGACCGCGAGCGGAGGCGAGCAGCGTCCCGTCCCCGGCCACCACGGCCACGTCGGTCTTGCTGTTCCCGCCGTCGATGGCCAGCACGGCGGGCAGCAGCGCCGTCACCTCACCCAAGGCCGGAACCCTGATCCGCGCCCAGGGCCAGGGCCAGCAGGGAGTTCGCGGTGTAGTCGTCGGCCGGCTCGACCGAGGGCCAGGACACCACGTTGTCCTCGTAGGCGGCGGTCTTGGTGTTGAACGGGGCGAAATTGCCCGCGCGGCAGGCTCGCATCCCGTCGACCGTGCCCAGGCCCTGGAAGTTGTCCGTGGCACTCGGCCCGTCGGTGACCGCGCCCAGCTGGATGTCGCCGCGCCCGGTGAGCGACCCCGCCAGGTTGGCGATCTCGCTCTGCATGCAGTGCGGGAACACCGTGCCCGCCCCGACCACGAACGAGGTGCCCCAGCCGTTCGCGCCGAGGGCGAAGTTCAGCTGCTGCTGCGCGAACGAGGAGAACTGGCCTGAGCCGCCGTACTTCTGGTACAGCGCGTCGGTGATGTACAGGCCGAACGCGTGCGGCGACGCGTCGGAAGCGCCCAGCTGGGTGCCGAGCGCGAACGGGTCGCCCGTGGCCTGGGCCTGGCCGGCCCGCAGCTGCGCGGCCAGGTCGCCGAGCAGCGTTCCCGGTGAGACCGGGAAGCGGCCGGCCTGCCGCATCGCCTGGATGAGCTCGGCCTCGGCCAGCGCCCCGGTGTCGTAGAGGTTGAAGGTGTCGTCGTGCCCCTGCGCGATGTAGGCCCGGGCCCACCGCGCCGCGGTGGCCAGGTCGGCCCGCACCCGAGCGGCCGGGGCCCCGGTCGCCTCGTCGGCCAGCGCGATCTCGGCCGCGCCCCAGGCCATGTCGCTCTTCCACTGGGTCGCCGGGTAGAAGTCGTGCGGGTAGGCCGTGACGAGCTGGCCCACGTCGGTCGTCTTGGCCATCGCGTAGACGCCGCGGGCCAGGCTCAGCAGGTGCGCGGCCTGGGCCGGATCACTGGCCTGCTGCGCGCCGAGGGCGAAGTCGGCGGCGTAGCGGCCGGCCAGGTCGGGGCTGACCTTCTGGCCGGGCGGCGCGGCCGGGAACACCGGCCGGTACTTGACGTAGTACGCGCTCGGACCGGGATCGGTGCCCGGTCCCACCTTCATCCGGTCCTCGGCCTGGGGCAGGAACCAGAAGTTGTAGTCGCCCTGGATCGTGTTGCTGGCGTTGCCGGTGCCGATGCCGACCTGGGCGTAGAGCACCTTGCGGGCGGGGTTCCACAGCTTGGTGATCCACTGCAGGCCGAACGTCGCCTCCTGGGCGAGCGTGTCGTAGGAGCCCGGGTTGTCGCGCGCCGCGAGGAGCATGAGCCCGTCGGCGTAGCTGGCCGTGTAGCCGAACTTCTCGTACCCGCCGCCCGCGTCGAACCAGCCGCCGGACACGTCGACCGGGCCGCCGGTCTTCTTGAGCGTGCCGAGCAGGTTGTCGTTGCTGTCGTAACGCGGGTCGGCGTAGACGAAGGCCTTCTCGTCGGTCAGGTTGGCGGGCTGCCGGTCCAGGACCGAGGAGACGACGTCCGGCCCGTCCCGCTCAGAAGTGAAGTACCGAACGGCGTTGTCCACCAGCTGCCGGTACAGCTGCGAGCCGGTCCCGATGATGAAGCCCGGGGACTGCGCCGTGGCCGGGGACAGCAGCCTGACCTGGTACTGCCCCGGCAGGTTAAGCCCGGAGAAGCTGAGCTTGTACACCGCTGGGTAGTTCGCGTTCCACGCGCCCGCGTCGTCGACGGACGTGCCCCGGTAGGCGACGCCGTACGGCGTGACCACCTCGAACCTCACCCGGGCGGCCTTCCGCGGCAGCATCGCGTACGCCACCTTGGCCCCATTGGTCGTGTAGCCGACCTGGTTGACCCGGACCTGCGCCGAAACCGGCGAACGATCTTGGGCCGCGTGAGCAGCCGCCGGCTGGACGAGCGCGACTGCGGTCACGACGATCCCGGTAAAGATGGTCGACCATGTATGACGATGACGGTTCACGACAGGTCCTCACGTCCACGAAAGGTAGCGGGCGTTCTCCGCGAGCAGCCGGTCGGTCAGGCATTCGGCCTGGTCGGCCTGGCCCACCAGCGGGTGCGCGAGCAGTGCGTCGTAGACCCGGTCCCGGCCGCCGCGCAGGGCGGCGTCGAGCGCGAGTTCCTCGTACGCGTAGGCGTGCGCGATCAGCCCGCGCAGCAGCGGCTGGACTGGCTCGACCGGCACCGGTTCCGCGCCGCCCGCGCCAACCACGGCCGGTACCTCGATGACCGCGTCGTCCGGCAGGAACGGCAGCGTCCCGTGGTTGAACGTGTTCACCACCTGCACGTCGCGGCGGTCGCCGGTCAGCGAGACCAGCAGGTCCACCGCCGCCTCGGAGTACCAGGCCCCGCCGCGCTGGGCCAGCTGCGGCGGCTTCGTGTCGAGCTCCGGGTCGGCGTACAGCTCGAGCAGCTCGGCTTCGAGCTTGGCGACCGCCTGGGCCCGGGTTTCCGCGCCGCGCAGCGACTCCACCACCGCGTCGTGCGCGTAGTAGTAGCGCAGGTAGTACGAGGGCACCATGCCCAGGTGCCGGATGAAGTCCGCGGGCAGCCCGGTGTGCGGCGCGATCTCTTCGGCGTGCTTGGCGAGCAGCTCGGGCAGGACGTCCACGCCGTCCAGGAAGACCGAGCGCTCCCAGGTCAGGTGGTTCAGGCCGACGTGCCCCAGTGACACCTCGGCGGGCGCGACCCCGAGCCTGGCCGCGAAGTCACGCTGGAACCCGATGGCCACGTTGCACAGGCCGACCGCGCGGTGTCCTGCGGTGAGCAGCGCCCGGGTGACGATGCCCACCGGGTTGGTGAAGTCGATGATGAAGGCTGAGGGCGAAGCCCGGCGGGAGGCCCGTTCGGCCAGATCGAGGACGACAGGCACGGTACGGAGAGCTTTTGCAAATCCCCCGGCCCCGGTGGTCTCCTGCCCGACGCAGCCGCAGTCAAGCGGCCAGGTCTCGTCGCGGTGGCGGGTGGCCTGGCCGCCGACCCGGAGCTGGAACAAGACCGCGTCCGCGCCCTCGGTGCCGTCGTCCACGCTGTCCGTCCAGCGCACGTCGGCGGGATGGTCGTGCGCGGCCATGATCCGGGCCGACACCGGCCCGACGGCGGCCAGCCGGTCCGGGTCAGGGTCGACCAGGACCAGTTCGGTGACCGAGGGCAGCAGCCGCCCGATCCCGTCCGCGAGCTCGGGGGTATAGGTAGATCCGCCGCCGATCACTGCGATTTTCATGCGGTGAACGCCTTCACTTCCTCGGGACTGTTCTGGGCAACATGACAGGCCGCGCTGTGTTCGGGGCGCAGTTCCACGAGCGAAGGCGTGACCTGCGCGCAGGTGTCGATGGCGAGCGGGCAGCGCCAGCGGAACCGGCAGCCGGGGGTGGGGTCGATGACGCGGGGCGGCTCGCCCCGGTCGGTCTCGGCCGCCACCGACAGCGGCGCCCGCGGGTCGGGCACCGCGGACAGCAGCAGCTGGGTGTACGGGTGCCGGGGGTGGGTGAGGACGTCCTCGATCGGCCCGGTCTCGGCGATCTGGCCGGCGTACATCACGATCAGCCGGTCGGCCACGTACCGCGCGCTGGCGATGTCGTGGGTGATGTAGAGGATCGACACGCCTTCGTCGTCGCGCAGCTTGGCCATCAGGTTGAGCAGGCCGATCCGGATCGACACGTCCAGCATGGAGACCGGCTCGTCGGCCAGGATCAGCTTCGGCTTCATGGCCAGCGCCTGGGCGAAGCCGACCCGCTGCCGCTGGCCGCCGCTCAGCTCGTAGGGGAAGCGCTGCAGCATGTCGGGGCTCAGCCCGACCACCTCGAAGATCCGGGCCGCCTCCTCCTGCCGCTGCGCCTCCGGCAGCGATGGCCGGTGCAGCTTCAGGCTGCGCAGCACGCCGTGGCTGACCCGGAACACCGGGTTGATCGAGGCGAACGGGTCCTGGAACACCATCGGCACCAGCCCGCTGTAGCGCAGCCGCTCGGCCCGCGATTTCATGGCGGACAGCGGCTTGCCCTCGAAGAACACCTCGCCCGCGGTCGGCGGGTAGATCCGGGACAGCACGCGGGCGATGGTGGACTTGCCGCTGCCGCTCTCCCCGGCCAGCGCCACGATCTCCCGTTCGCCGATGGCGAAGTTGACGTCGTCCACGGCGTGCAGCGTCCGCCGCGACAGCGCGCTGCCGATCTTGAAGTGCCGGGTCAGGTGCTCGGCTCTGAGCAGTTCGTCGGTCACGTGACCAGGCTCCCGTCCTCGCGGCGCAGACAGCGGACCAGCGCCTCATCCAGCGGGTACAGGCCGGGCTCGACCTCGGCGCACTTGTCGACCGCGTAGGGGCAGCGCGGGTGGAACCGGCAGCCGGATGGCACCCGGGCCAGGTCGGGCGGGCTGCCAGGGATCCCCTTGAGCGGGACGCGCGGACCCCGGATGGACGGGAAGGCCTCGAGCAGGCCCTGCGTATAGGGGTGCAGCGGCCGGTCGAAGACCGCCCGGGTGGCGCCGAGCTCGTCCACCTGGCCGGCGTACATCACCATCAGCCGGTCGGAGAAGTGGCTGATCAGCGACATGTCGTGGGTGACGAAGATGACCGCGAAGCCCAGCGCCAGCTGGAGCTCCTTGATCTGCACCATCAGCGACCGCTGCGCCACCACGTCCAGCGCCGAGGTCGGCTCGTCCATGATGATCAGGTCCGGGGTGAACAGCATGGCCATCGCGATCATCGAGCGCTGCCGCATCCCGCCGGACAGCTGGTGCGGGTAGCTGCGCAGGTGCTCGGGGTCGATGCCGACCATCCGCAGCACCTCGGCTGACCGGGCCGCGATATCGGCCGCGGGGATCTTGCCGTGAGCCCGCATCGCGTCCTTGAACTGGGCCCCGATGGTCTTGACGGGGTTGAGTGCGTTCATCGCGCTCTGCATGACGACTGACATGTCCCGCCAGCGGATCGCCGACAGCTGCCCGTCGGTCAGCCCGACCAGGTTCGTCCCGCCGAACGTGACGCTGCCCGCCGTTACCTCGGCCGGCGAGGCGAGCAGCTGGGCCACGGCGAACAGCAGCGTGGACTTGCCGCAGCCCGACTCGCCGACGATGCCGAGGAACTCGCCCCGGCCGACCGTGAACGACACGTCGTCGACGGCCCGGACGCTGCCCCGGTCCAGGACGTAGTCCACGGACAGACCGCTGACCTCAAGCACTGGTGCGTCGGGCACGCTTACTCCGTCTCACTGGCCGCAGGGCGGGGTTGCCGATCTCGTCGAAGGCGTAGTTGAGCAGGGCGAACGCGGCCCCGAGGATGGCGATGAGAGCGCCCGGGGCGATGGCCCACAGCGCCTCGCCGGTCTGCAGGGCCGCGTTGTTCTGCGCCCAGTACAAGGTGGTGCCCCAGCTCACCGCGTTCGGATCGCCCAGGCCGATGAACTGCAGGCTGGAGGAGAACAGCACCGCGTAGAGGGCGTTGGTCAGGAAGCTCGCCACGATCAGCGAGGTCATGGTGGGGATGACCTCCACCACGATGATGTAGAGCCGCCGTTCGCCGCGCACCCGCGCCGCCTCCAAGAAGTCCCGGTTGCGCAGCGTCAGCGCCTGCGAGCGGAGCTGCCGCGCGGTGTAGGACCAGCTGGTCAGCGTGATCGCCAGGATCAGCACCGGCGTGGTCCCGCCGTGGGCGTAGGCGGCGATGACGATCAGCAGCGGGAACAGCGGGATGACCAGCAGCACGTCGGTCAGCACGCTGAGCGAGCTGTCCCACAGGCCGCCGAGGTAGGCCGCCGCCACCCCGATCAGGACCGCGATGGCGGTCGTGGCCACCCCGACCGTGAACGCGATGATCAGGACGTTCCTGGTGCCGTAGACGAGCTGGCTGAACAGGTCCTGGCCGTAATGGTTGGTGCCGAGCAGGTGGGCGGTCGAGATGCCCAGCTGGGCGGTATAGGCGTCCTGCGACGGGCTGTCGTGCGCGATCACGCCGGGGAACAGCGCGATCAGGATGAAGATCAGCAGCAGCACCGAGCCGATCGTCGCCTTGCGGTTGGACCTGACCGCGCGCCCGATGCGGGCCAGCGCGTGGTCGGGGCGCGCCTGGGCGGCGGGGGCTTCGGCGGTCGGGACTCCCGAGACGGGCATGGCCATGGCTAGCGCGCCGTCCGGGTCCGCGGGTCGAGCAGCGCGGTCATGATGTCCGCGATCAGGATCGCGAACAGCACCGCCACCGTGATCAGCAGGAACAGCCCCTGCATGAGCGGGTAGTCCTCATTGGATACTGCCGTCAGCAGCATGTAGCCGACTCCGGGATAGTTGAACACGTACTCGATCAGGATCGCACCGCTGACCACGAACCCCAGGGACATCGCGAAGCCGGTCAGGTTGGGCAGGATCGCGTTACGGGCCGCGTAGTCGAACATGATGCGCCGGTTCGGCAGGCCCTTGGCCCGGGCCATCCGCACGTAGTCCTCGGCCAGCGTGGTGATCATCGTGTTCCGCATGGTCAGGATCCAGGTGCCGATCGTGGTGATCAGCAGCGAGATCGCGGGCAGGACCGCGTGGTTGAACACGTCCTCGAAGAAGACCAGGCTGAGACCGGGCGTGTCGGTGGTGACGTAGTAGCCGTTCTGGCTGGGGAACCAGTGCAGGGTCAGGGCGAAGATCAGCACCAGCACCATGCCCACCCAGAAGTACGGGATCGCCGAGGTGATCACGAACGTCGGCGGCACGATGCTGTCTAGCTTCGACCCGCGGCGCCAGGCCGAGACGATGCCGAGCCCGGTGCCGAGCACGAAGGCTAGGACGGTGGTGACGCCGACCAGGCCGAACGTCCACCACACGGCGCTGCCGATGACCGAGGTGACCGACGACGGGTACTCGCTGAGCGAGGTCCCGAGGTTGCCGGTCAGGATCTGGTGCAGGTAGCCGAAGTACTGCGAGAGCAGGCTCTCGTGGGTGTTGACCCCGAACAGGATCTCCAGCGCGTTCTGCGCCTTCGGGCTGAGCTCGCCGTGGAACTTGGACAGCATGGCCAGGGCCGGGTTGCCCGGCATCAGCCGCGGCAGCAGGAAGTTCAGGGTCAGCGCCGCCCACAGCGTGAGGATAAAGAAACCGAGGCGGCGCAGCGCGTATCTCAAGGCTGGTCAGGCTCCTGTGGTGCGTGGATCCGCGGGCCAGGGCTCTTGCCGGAGAGCCCTGGCCCGCGGCGTCTTGGTTACCCCGTTACTTCGGGGCCAGGCGCAGCAGCAGCTGCTCGTTGTCCGGGTAGGCGTACGGCGCGGGCTGAGCGTACGGGTCACCCTGGGTCGGCCAGCCGGTGAAGGTGCCGGTGTCGTACTGGTACCAGTCGACCGCCTCGACCACCGGGATGACCGGCACGTCGTTCAGCATCGTGGCCTGGATCTGGTTCAGGATGCTCTGCTGCTGGGACGCGCTGGTGGTCGTCTCGTACTGGTTGAGCAGCTTGTCGGTGGCCGGGCTGCTGTAGCGCTCGTAGTCGCTCGCGGCCTGCTTGCCGACCGGCGCCGTGTCGGCCGAGTTGAGCCAGTTGTTCAGCTCGTACCACGCGCTCGGGCCGAACGTCTGCTGGTCGTAGTAGGCGAGCTGGAACTTGCCGAAGTCCAGGTCGCTGATGAAGTCGGTGTTCGACAGGTTGCGCGGCGTGAGCACGATGCCGACCGCCTTGAGGTCCTGCTGGATGACCTGCATGGAGGCGACCCAGTCGGAATAGTCACCTTCGTTGTTGACGGCGAACGACAGCTTCTGCCCGGCCGCGTTCGTCATGACCCCGCCGGACATGTGGTAGCCCGCCTGGGCCAGCAGCGACTTGGCCTTGGCCGGGTCGTAGCCGTTGCCCCAGCCCGACAGCGCCGAGTGGTTCAGCGAGGAGGAGAAGGTGGGCGTGACGATACCGGTCTGGTTCGCGGGCGGCTCGTAGCCCGACTCGCCGACGTTGGAGACCTGGCTCCGGTCGATCGCGTACGAGATGGCCTGGCGGACCTTGGCGTTCTTGAGCTGCGGATCGGTCAGGTTCGGGATCAGCGTGACGTTGACCGTCGGCGGGAACCAGTAGTGGTAGTCCGGGTTCTTGGACGTGTAGAACGCCTTGATGCTCGGGATGTACTGGCCGCCCCACTGCGCCTGCCCGTTGGCCAGGTCGTTGTTGGCCGTGTTGTTGCTGGTGTAGGCCGGGTACTGGAGCGTCTTGACCTTCGGCAGGCCCGGCTGCCAGTAGTCCGGGTTGGCCTTGTAGGTGACGTTCTGCGGGGTGCACTTGCTCACCGTGTACGGGCCGGTGCCGACCGGGTTCTTGTTCGTGTCGGTGACCGGGTTGGACATCTTCGAGAAGACGTGCTCAGGCACGATCGGCGTCTGGTCCGCGATGTAGTAGAAGTACGGCACCGCCACGGCGCTGAAGTTCATCGTGACCGTGCTGCCGGACGCGGTGACGCTGGACAGCACCGACCACGCCCCGGTCAGGTCCAGGGCCTTGTCCTTCTTCGTCAGGTTGAAGGTGTAGGCCACGTCGTTGGCCGTCATCGGCTGGCCGTCGCTCCACTTGACCCCGGGGCGGATCGTGAACGTCAGCGTCTTGTTGCCGTTGCTCCACTTGTAAGACGAGGCGAGCATCGGCGTGGTCTTGCCCTGCTGGAGCGGGTTCACGTAGACCAGCGGCTCGTAGGTGAAGCCGACCGACAGTCCGGTGTCGGAGGGGTTGAGCGGGTTGAACCCGCACGTCCAGAGCTGGCCGCTTTCGTTGTCGATCGTCAGCACGCTGCTGGTCGTGGCCTTGCCGCTGTTGCCCGAGCCGGAACTCGTGGTCGATTGCGATCCGGCGGTGCACCCGGCCGCGATCGCGCCGGCCGCGACGATGACCCCGTATCTGATGAGGCGTCTCATGCCGTTTCGTCCTTACTTGCCGTGTGGTCCTGACCGGGCGCGGAGCCGCCGGGGCCGCGCGCCGAGACGGCGGCTGTCCCGTGCGGGGCGGCCGTCGCGCTGATGCGACGTCTGCTGTCCTGCCTGGTGTTATTCGCTGCTGTTCGCGGGCTGGGATGACCCGAAGTCACCCCTTCCGCGAATTTTGTTAGGACAGTATCCTAACTATCTGCCCGCGACAAGGGTCCCGGTGAACTGACGCGAGCTCTTAACATTCGGCTCTTGACGATCGACGGAGGAGATGGCCGTGACCGCCACGACTGAGCCGGCCTCGGCCTTGCCTCCCCCCGAGAACTACGGCGCGGTCCTGGTCGCGGCGCGGCCCTCGCTGATCCGGGCGATGAACGAGCAGCTCCTGCTGGAGCACATCCGGCAGCGCGGCTCATGCTCGCGCGCCGAGCTGGCCCGGGTGTCCGGCTTGTCCAAGCCGACGGTGTCCCTCGCCCTGGACAACGTGGAGCGGGCGGGCCTGGTCCGGATCGCCGGGCAGCGGACCGGGGTGCCCGGCCGGTCGGCCCGGCTGTACGAGATCAGGCCGGACGCGGGCCTGGTCCTCGGGCTCGACATCGGGCACGAGTACGTCCGCGGCGCGATCGCCGACCTGTCCGGTGAGATCCGGGCCCGGCAGTCGCTGCGGGCCCGCGCCACCAGCGTCCGCGGCCGGGTGGCCGAGCTCGTCGGGCTGGCCGACATGCTGTGCGAGGGCGCGGGCGCGTCCCGGCCCGCGATCACCCAGACCGTGATCGGCAGCCCGGGCGTGTACGACCCGCGGCGCAACGCGATGAAGCTCACCGGCGGCCTGCGCGGCTGGGACCGGCCCGCCGCGCTGGCCGGGCTGCGGGAGGCGTTCGGCCCCTCGCTGGTGATGGAGAACGACGTGGACGCCGCCGCGCTGGCCGAGCGCGCGCTCGGCCACGGCCGCGAGGTCGAGCACTTCGCGTTCGTGCACATCGGCACCGGCATCGGCATGGGGCTGGTCCTCGGCGGCCAGCTCCTGCGCGGCGCGCACGGGGTGGCGGGGGAGATCGCGTTCCTGCCGCTGTCCGGCGGCACCGGCGCGGACGAGCACGAGGCCCGCAGGCGGGGCACGCTCGAGATGGCCGCGTCCGCGTCCGGCGTGGTCCGGGCCGCCCGCCACGGCGGCATGCGCGGCCCGGTGTCGGCCCGGCGCGTGTTCGAGGCCGCCGCGGCCGGCGACGAGCGGGCCGAGGCCGTGGTGGCGGAGGAGGCCCGGCTGATCGCCCAGACGATCTGCGCCGTCATCACGGTGGTCGACCCCGACCTGATCGTGCTCGGCGGCGGGATCGGCCGGGCGCCCGGCTTCGCCGAGGCGGTCGAGGCCCAGCTGGAGCCGATCGCGCCGGTCATGCCGTCCATCAGGGTCAGCGCCCTGGGCACCGACGCGGTCGTCGACGGCTGCCTGGCCGCCGGGACCGAGCTGGCCTGGGCCCGCGTAATGACCACCGTCCTCCCCATCGCCCCGCCCTAACCCGCCAAGCCGTCCGCCGCCCCCGTCACCCCGCCGCGCACAGCCGCCCCGTCACCCCGCCGAAGCTGCCCCGTCACTTCGTCGCTGCACGGCCGCCTCGTCACCCCGCCGTAACCCGCCGAAGCTGCCCCGTCACTTCGTCGCTGCACGGCCGCCTCGTCGCCCCGCCGTCACCCCGCCGAAGCTGCCCCGTCACTTCGTCGCTGCACGGCCGCTTCGTCGCCCCGCCGTAACCCGCCGAAGCTGCCCCCGCCGCCTCGTCGCTGCACGGCCGCCTCGTCGCCCCGCCGCCCCGGCGCTGGACGCAGTGAAACCGGGCTTCCACGGCGTTCTGGCGCACTCGAACCCGGGTTTCATGTCGTTCTGGCTGATCCGGAACGCTGGCTCGGCGGTGCCAGTGTTACCCGAGCTCAGTTCGCGGGCTCCTGGTGCCGCCCGCCGCCAGCAAGTCAGGTGGCATCGCGCGTAAAACCGGTTGACCGGCGGGCCGAGGTCCGCCGTACGGTAAGGCCCCGTGAAGGACCGTCCCGAGGGAGTTACCGAACGAGATATCGCTCTCGCCCTGGCCGACGGCTGGGGTATCGCCGCCGGGTCGCTCACGTACGCCCCCGTGGGCGGCGGAAGCTACCACTGGCTGGCCGGCGAGGAGCCGGGGGAGCGGCGCTTCGTCACCGTCGATGACCTGGACGACAAGGGGTGGCTGGGCCGGACCCGGCCCGCCGTCCTGGCCGGGCTGCGCGCCGCGATGGACGCCGCCGTGACCCTGCGCCGTCAGGCCGGCCTCGGCTTCGTGGTCGCCCCGGTGCCTGGCACCGCCGGCGAGACGGTCCGGCCGGTCGGCGGCCGGCACGCCGTCGCGGTTTTCCCGTTCCTGGCCGGCACTCCGGGCGGCTGGGGCGAGTCGCTGGCCGCCCCGGAGCGCGCCGAGCTGGTCACCATGCTGGCCGCGCTGCACCGGACGGATCCGGCCGCGATCCGGCTACGGCGGGCCGGGCCCGCACTGTCCTGGCGCGGTGACCTGGAAACGGCCCTGGGCGAGCTCGCCCGGCCGTGGACCGGCGGACCCTACGCCGAGCCGGCCCGGGCACTGCTAGCCGCGGCCGCCGGGCCGGTGCGCCGCCAGCTGGAGACGCTGGACCGCTGGTCCGCCAGGTGGCCCGCGTCGGAGGTGGTGATCACCCACGGCGAGCCCCATCCCGGCAACGTCCTGCGGACGCCGGGCGGACTCGCGCTCATCGACTGGGACACGGTCGGCCTGGCCCCGCCCGAGCGCGACCTGTGGATGGTCGCCACCGAGTCCGGTGACGAGCTACGCCGCTACACCGAGCTCACCGGCCGCCCCGTCGACACCAGCGCGATCGAGTTCTACCGGATGCGCTGGGCCCTGGACGACCTATCCTGCTTCGTTCGCGACCTGCGCGCCCCTCACCGCCGCACCCCCGGCAGCGAAGAAGCCTGGCAAGCCCTGGAAGCCACCCTCGCCGATCTCACCCCCTAACCCGAAACCGGTCCAGTTCACCCGGATCCGAGCCCTCCCGGTCCAGAACCGCGCGCCCGCCGACCGGGTCAATGCTCCATCGCCCCGTCCGGCCCAGCTCCCTCCAGACCCAGGAGCCACACCTGGCGCACAGGGACGAGGCGGCGGATCTCCGGGCCTTCCCGCCGCCCCCCGCCGTCCCGTCCCCCCGGCTCCCGCCCGTCGGCTTCCGTCCGCCCGCCGGTTTCCGTCCGCCCGCCGGTTTCCGTCCGCCCGCCGGTTTCCGTCCGCCCGCCGGTTTCCGTCCGCCCGCCGGTTTCCGTCCGCCCGCCGGCTCCGCCCGCCCGCCGGCTCCCGCCCGCCCGCCGGCTCCCGCCCGTCACAGGCCGCTGGCCGTCGGCGGCCACCGCAATGTGAACCTGCAGTGGCCAGCACCACCACGATGTGACATTGCGGTGGTAATCAGCCAGCGCTGGTACCCCGGCCGGCACCGCACGTCCCGCAGGGACCAGCCGCTCCTGACCCAGGAACCTCGCCCGTCACGCTGGTCGCACGCCCCGGCGGGTGCTCGCTCCAGCCTCGGTGACGATATCGAATCCGGCACAAGTCTTGACCGGGCACGGAAGAGGTGATTTCGTAAGGAAAGTTTCTTTTCGGTTCATGTTCAGGCGAGGAGAATCACATGATCCGGCGTGTCATGCTGGCGCTGACCGCGATGGCGCTCCTCGCGGCGTCCGTCCTGGCTCAGCCCGCGGCCCAGGCCAAGAGCATCGCCCAGGCCAAGAGCATCGCCCAGGCCAAGAGCATCGCCCAGGCCAAGAGCATCGCCCAGGCCAAGGGCGTCAGCTCGCCGCGGGCCAAGGGCGTCAGCTCGCCGCGGACCTGGCCGCGGCACGTGTACGCGCCCTACTTCGAGACCTGGACCACGGACAGCATCCCGTCCGTCGCCTGGAAGTCGGAGGCCCGGTACTTCAGCCTCGCCTTCCTCCAGACCGCCAAGGCGGGCTCGTGCTCCCTGACCTGGAACGGCACCAAGTCGCAGCCGGCGCCGGGGCCGCGCTACCAGGCGCAGATCGCCCGGCTCAGGCAGCTAGGCGGCGACGTGATGCCGACGTTCGGCGGGTTCAGCGCGGACTCCACCAAGACCGAGATCGCCGACTCGTGCACCAGCGTGAGCCAGATCGCCGCCGACTACGAGGCGATCATCAGGACCTACCACGTGACCAGGCTCGACATGGACGTCGAGGTCAACTCGCTGGACAACAAGGCGGGCGTTGACCGGCGGAACAAGGCGATCGCGCTGACCGAGGCATGGGCCCGGCGGGCCGGCTGGCCGCTGAAGATCGAGTACACGCTGCCGGTCGAGCCGGGCGGCCTGGAGGCCAACGCCCTGCACGTGCTGAAGAACGCGGCCGCGAACGGCGCGCGGGTGGACACGGTCAACATCATGACCTTCGACTACTACCTGGCCAAGGAGCCGAAGCCGCTCGACATGGGCGCCCTGGCCATCACCGCCGCGAACAACACGCACCGCCAGCTGGCCGCCCTGTACCCGGGCCGCTCGTCGTCCCGGCTATGGGCGATGGAGGGCATCACGATCCTGCCCGGCATCGACGACTACCCGGGCAAGACCGAGATCACCTCCCTCGGCGACACCAAGCAGATCCTGGCCTTCGCCCAGGCCCACGGCCTCGGCCTGCTGTCGGCCTGGACGATCCAGCGGGACAACGGCGGCTGCCCGGGCGCCATCGACAGCAACTCGTGCTCCGGCATCAAGCAGCCCACCTGGGCCTTCAGCCACCTGCTCGAGCCCTTCACCGGCTTTTTCTAGCGCAGGTACGACGCCCCGTTGAGGTCGAGGACGGCTCCGCTGGCCCACTCCGCCTGCTCCGAAGCCAGGTAAACCACGGCGGCCGCGACCTCCTTGACCGTCGCCACCCGGTGGAACGGGCTCTGCGCCCGGATCTCCTCGCCGCGCGCGGAGTCCAGATCCGGCCGCGCCATGGCGGTCTCGACGAACCCGGGGGCGACGCTGGCGACCGCGATGCCGAACGGCGCCAGCGCCCGCGCCATCGACTGGCCGAACGAGTTCAGGCCCGCCTTGCTCGCCCCGTAAGCGGGATTTCGCGGCTCGCCCCGGTAGGCGCCGCGCGAGGTCACGTTCACGATGCGGCCGCCGGTCGCCTTCATGTACTGCACGGCGCACCAGGTCACGTTGGCCGGGCCGGTGAGGTTGACGGCGAGGGTCTCGCGCCAGGCGTCCTGCCACTGCTCGTAGGACACCTCGGTGACCGGGTGCGGCCCGTAGATCCCGGCGTTGTTGACCAGGACATCCAGGCCGCCGAGGTCGGCGTGGGCCTGGCCGACCATCTGGCGGACGGCCTCGGCGTCGGCCAGGTCGGCCTGGACGACCGTATGGCCGCTCCCGGGCAGCCCGGCCAGCACCTGGCCGGCCAGCTCGGGGGAGCCGCGATGATGCACCGCCACCCGGTCGCCCAGCTCGGCGAAAGCCTCGGCCACCGCCCGGCCGATGCCACGGGACGCTCCGGTCACCAGGACCGCTCGCTGAGCCACGGGTTCTCCTTACGGGTCAGGCGTAGCTGTGGGCCGCATCGGGGTAGCGGCCGGCCGCCACGTCGCCGGCGTAGCCGCGGGCCGCCTCGAGCAGCACCTCGCGCAGGCCGGCGTACTGCTTGACGAAGCGCGGCAGCCTGCCCGCCGTCAGCCCGGCCATATCCTGCCAGACCAGGATCTGCGCGTCGCAGTGCGGCCCGGCGCCGATGCCCACCGTCGGCACCCGCAGCGCCGCGGTGACCCGCTCCGCCAGGCCAGCCGGAACCGACTCGAGCACGACGGCGAACGCGCCCGCGTCCTGCAGGGCCAGCGCGTCGTCCAGCAGCGTCTCGCCCGCGTCGCCGCGCCCCTGCACGCGCTGCACGCCGCCCAGGGCGTGGACGCTCTGCGGGGTCAGCCCGAGGTGCCCCATCACCGGGATGCCGGCCGCGGTCAGCGCCCGGACCTGGGGAAGCACACGACGACCGCCCTCGAGCTTGACGGCCTGCGCGCCGCCTTCCTTCAGCTGCCGGACCGCGCTGGCCAGCGCGGCCCGCGGTCCCGCCTGGTAGCTGCCGAACGGCAGGTCCGCCACCACCAGGGCGGTGCGCGTCCCCCGTACCACCGCCTGGACCATCGGGACGAGGTGGTCCAGGGTCACCGGCACGGTGGTCTCGTAGCCGAGCACGATCTCGCCGCTGGTGTCGCCGACCAGCAGCGCGCGGACCCCGGCCTGCTCGAAGATGCCGGCGGTCAGGGTGTCGTAGCTGGTGAGCATCGACCAGCGCTCGCCGCGATCGGTCGCGGCCTGCAGGTCGCTGATGGTGATCCGCCGGCTGGCGGGCCAGGCTGTCGCCTCGGACATGGCAGGGCTCCTTCCGGTCGCCACCGGGGATGGTTGGCGCCGCTGCCTAGTCTTACTGCTTCTCCTCGCACATGGACAGCAGTTTGGTGGCGGTGGCCCAGTTCCTGGCCGTAGCGGTCAGCGCCTGCTTCTGCTGCCTGGACGGCGGGGCCACGACCCGGAACAGGTTCTGGGCCAGCTCGCTGCGCCCGAATCCGTCCGGCGTGTGCACGTAGAGCGCGCGCCCAGCCGCCTGGACCGAGTCCCGGCTGCCCTTGGCCGCGGCGGCGGCCGTGGCGGCCTCGACCCGCTCCAGCACGTCCGGCGCCGGATCGGCGTTCAGGAACACCACGTGCACCAGCCGGGGGTTCGGCTCGTCCGGGTACGGGTTGGCGGCCAGTACCGCCGCGAGCTCGTCGCGGCTCAGGACCACCACCGAGGACCGCACGCCGAACCGGTCCTCGATGGCCGGTTCCAGCGCCGCGGCCAGCTTGGCGTTATCCGTCTCGGCCGTGCTGAACAGCACGTTGCCGCTCTGGATGTAGGTGGCCACACCGGTGTGCCCGAGCGAGGCCACGACTTCGCGCAACTCGGCCATCGGGACCTTGTTCTTGCCGCCGAGGTTGATGCCGCGCAGTAGTGCGACGTGTGATGCCATGGTCTCATTCTCCCTTCTGACACGGGGGTTTCGCCCTGGGCACGGCATGATTAGGACAACGGAACTACACAGGTCAGCACATTAAAGCCCTCAGGTCACTTTGGTACCCGCGAGTTAGCTGACACAATGCCGTTTCGTGCGTGGTGCCCGGCGAGGGCCGTTCCGTGATCTGCCGCCGGAGGTGGCGGTCCTTACCGCCGTATCGTTTACCGTCGCACTCGGGTTCGGGATCGTCGCCCCGGTCATCCCCGCCTTCGCCCGCCAGTTTGGCGTGAGCGTGGCCGCGGCGGCCAGCGTCATCAGCGTCTTCGCGCTGATGCGGGTGTTCGGGGCGCTGCCCACGGGCCGGCTGGTGGACCGCTTCGGCGAGCCCGGGGTGATGGCGGCGGGCATCGCGGTGGTGGCCGTGAGCAGCGTCCTGGCCGGGTTCTCCCAGTCCTTCGTGGAGCTGCTCGTGCTGCGCGGCAGCGGCGGGGTGGGGTCGGCCATGTTCAGCATCAGCGCCCAGGCCCTGCTCCTCGGCAGCGTGCCCGGCAGCCAGCGCGGCCGGGCCAGCGGGCTGTTCAGCGGCGGCTTCCTGCTCGGCGGCATCAGCGGCCCCGCGGTCGGCGGGCTGGTCGCGGCGTGGTCGCTGCGGGCGCCGTTCTTCATCTACGGCTTCCTGCTCGTGGTGCCCGCGGCCCTGGCCGTCGGCGTGCTGCGGCACACGCCGGGCCGCCGGCCGGCGATGGGCGTTCCGCCGGTCCGGCTGCTGGCCGCCCTGGGCGACGCGGTGCGCAGCCGGACCTGGCGCGCCGCGGCGTCGGCGAACCTGGCCGACGGCTTCGCCGCGCTGGGCGTGCGCGGCGCCCTGGTGCCGCTTTTCGTCCGGGAGGTGCTGCACCGGTCGGCGCTCTGGACCGGGATCGGGTTCCTGCTGTTCGCCATGCTGAACGGCGCGGCGCTGATACCCGGCGGCCGGGCCGCGGACAACCTCGGCCGCCGGCCCGTCGTCATCACCGGCTGCCTGATATCGGCCGTCGGCATGGTCATGCTCGCGCTGCTGCACGGGCCGGAGGCCTACCTGGCCGCGATGGCCGTGGCCGGCTTCGGCTCGGGCCTGCTCGACGTGGCCCCGGCCGCGATGATCGGCGACATCATCGGCCCGAACGGCGGGACGCTGGTGGCGTCGTACCAGATGGCGGGTGACGTCGGCTCGGTGACCGGGCCGGTCGCCGGGGGACTGCTGGTCGACTCGGCTTCCTACGGCGCGGCCTTCGGCCTGGCCGCCGCCGTGCTCGGCGCCGCCGCCCTGCTCGGGCTGATCTCGCCCGAGACCCGGCCGGATGACCACGCCCGGCAGCCGGCCGGGCGCCCGCTCAGCGGCCCGGACACCAGGGTCCGCTGATGCCTCGCCGCCGATCCGGGCTAGGCGGGCGCCCTCGGATGCACCGAACGAGCTCCGTTCCGCCCTGGACAAAGCCGGACTGGACAGCAGGGTGGAACTCGCCCTGGCCGCCCCGCGGCACGACTGGGAGCCGCCGAGCTCGGCGGCGGGCGCCTCCCGGCTGATCGATTCCGCGGCCGCCGCTATCGTTAGCGGGTGACGTCGTGGGCCGAGCACGCCATCTTCTGGCACGTGTACCCGCTGGGCTTCACCGGTGCCGAGAAGGCCGAGCCGCCGCCCGAAGAGCCCGTCCGGCACCGGTTGCGGCTGCTGACGGGCTGGCTGGACTATGCCGTCGAGCTCGGCTGCTCGGGGCTGCTGCTCGGCCCGGTCTTCGCCGCCGAGACCCACGGCTACGACACCATCGACCACTTCCAGATCGACGCCAGGCTCGGTGACCAGGAGGATTTCGACCACCTGATCGCCGAGGCCGGCCGCCGCGGCCTGCGCGTCGTCCTGGACGGCGTGTTCAACCACGTCGGCCGTTCGTTCCCGGCGTTCCAGGCGGCGCTGCGCGGCGGCCCGGGCTCACCCGCCGCCAAGTGGTTCCGGCGCGAGCCGGCCAGCGGTGACTTCGCGACGTTCGAGGGTCATCCCGGGCTCGTCGCCCTGGACCACGAGGAACCCGAGGTCCTGGACTACGTCACCCAGGTCATGACCCACTGGCTGGACCGGGGCGCGGCGGGCTGGCGGCTCGACGCCGCCTACGCCGTGCCGGCCAGCTTCTGGGCCAAGGCGCTGCCGGCGGTCCGGGCGGCGCACCCGGACGCCTGGTTCCTAGGCGAGATGATCCATGGCGACTACGCCTCCTACGCGGCCGACAGCGGCCTGGACTCGATCACCCAGTACGAGCTGTGGAAGGCGATCTGGAGCTCGCTGAACGACCGGAACTTCTTCGAGCTGGCCTATGCCCTGGACCGGCACAACCGGATCCTCGACGGGGTCATGCCGCAGACGTTCACCGGCAACCACGACGTGACCCGGCTGGCCAGCCAGCTCACCGACGAACGTCACCTCGGCCACGCGCTGGCCGTGCTGATGGCCGTCGGCGGCGTACCGAGCATCTACTACGGCGACGAGCAGGCGTTCCGCGGCGTCAAGGAGCAGCGGGCCGGCGGCGACGACGAGATCCGCCCGGCCTTCCCGGACGGCCCGGACGGCCTGCCGCCCGGGGGCTGGCCGGCCTACCGCCTGCACCAGCGGCTCATCGGGTTCCGCCGCCGCCACCCGTGGCTGGTCCGCGCGCGGACCACCGTGCCGCACCTGGCCAACCAGACGATGGCCGTCCGGGCCGCCGACGGTGACGCCGAGGTCCTGCTGCTCCTCAACACCGGCGACGAGGCGTTCGGGTTCCCGGTCGACGTCACCGGGTTCACCGTCATCGAGACCCCCGACCCGGGCGCCCGGCCCGCTGACCCCGCCACCGTGCCCGCCCACAGCTGGGCGATGCTGGCCTCGTGAGCACTCCCGCCCCGGCCTGGGTCGTGGCCGGCCCGCCCGGCGCCGGCAAGACCACGGTCGCCGAGCTGCTGCTCGCCGCCCTGGAGCCGACGCCGGCGCTGCTGGACAAGGACACGATGTACGCGTCGTTCGTCGCCGCCGTCCTCGCCTCGGCCGACCGCCCGCACGGGGAACGCGAGGGCCCCTGGTACGACGAGCACGTCAAGGTCCACGAGTACGCCGGCCTGACCGCCACCGCCCGCGAGATCCGCGCGCACGGCTGCCCGGTCCTGCTCTCCGGCCCGTTCACCGCGCAGATCCACGACGCGGCGCACTGGCAGGCCTGGACCGCCGAGCTCGGCGGCGGGACCGTGCACCTGGTCTGGGTCCGCTCGGACGAGGCCACCCTGCGCCAGCGCCTGATCGCCCGCGGCCTGGCCCGCGACGAGGCCAAGCTGGCTGAATTCGAGCAGTTCCTGGCCCGGATGCGCGTCGGCGCCGAGCCCGCCATCGCGCACCTCGCCATCGACAACCGCCTCACCGCCACCGCGTCTCTCCCGGACCAGGTCACCGCCCTGGCCAGGTAGCCGCAGCGCCGAAAATGGCTTGCGGCCGGTCACGGGGCCAGGCGGATAGTAGACCGTGTGATCTCGGCACCCGGGTTCAGGATTCAGTACCGCGAGGGTGAGGCGACCCGGCAGCAGCTGCGGCCGGGGACGGCGCGGCGGGTCTGGCCGTACCTGCGGCGGTATCGCGGGCCGATGGCGCTGCTGGTGTTCATTACCGCGGCGGGTTCGGCCGTCGGGGTGGTGAGCACGCTGATCTTGCGGCTGATCATCGACGACGGCATCCTGCCGCACCGGGAGAACGTGTTCATCACGCTGGCGCTGGCCGTCGCGGGGCTGGGCCTGCTGGACGCCGGCGCGGAATACGTGAAGTCGTGGTATTCGGCCTGGATGGCCGAGAGCCTGGTCCTGGAGCTGCGGGCGAGCGTGTTCCGGCATGTGCTGCGGCAGCCACTGGCGTTCTTCACCCGGACGCAGACCGGGGCGCTGGTCTCCCGCATGGACGGTGACATCAGCGAGACACAGCAGGCCGTCGGGGTGCTGATGTCCCAGTCGGTGTCGATGCTGCTGAACCTGATCCTGGTGCTGGCGGCGATGTTCTGGCTGTCGTGGCAGCTGAGCCTCATCGCGCTGGTGATGGTCCCGCTGTTCGTGCTGCCCGGCAAGCCGGTCGGGCGGCGGGCCGAGCGGCTGCTCCGGCAGGAGATGCAGCTGCAGGGTGAGCTGTCGGCGATGATCGCCGAGCGGTCGGATGTGTCGGGGGCGCTACTGGCCATGCTGTACGGGCGGCCGGAGGACGACGCCGCGGTGTTCACCCGCAAGGCCAGCGTCTTCCAGGTCGGCACGCTGGTGGCGTTCGTCGCGCTGGTCTCGCAGCTGTACGGGCCGCTGCACGACGTGTCCCGCCTGCCGCTGGAAATCCTCACCGCCCTCGTCAGCTTCGACCGCGTCTTCGAGATCCTCGACCTGGAGCCGCTGATCACCGAGCGGCCCGCCGCGTACCCGCTGGCCCAGACGGGGGAAGCGCCGGGCGTGGTGGTCGAGGGCGCGTGGTTCCGGTATCCGGCGACGGACCAGGTGTCGCTCGCCTCACTGGAGCCGGCCGCGCTAGAGCCAGCCACACTGGCCGTGCCGACCGTCCCGGTGACGCCTGGGTGCTGCGGGACGTTACCTTCCAGGTTCCGGCGGGGAAGCTGACCGCGCTGGTCGGGCCGTCGGGGGCGGGGAAGACGACGATCACGCACCTGGTGCCGCGGCTGTACGACCCGGTGCGCGGGACGGTGCGGATCGGCGGGCACGACGTCCGCGACCTGACGCTGGAGTCGCTGCGGTCGGTGGTCGGCGTCGTGCCGCAGGACGCGCACCTATTCCACGACACGATCCGGGCCAACTTGCTGTACGCGCGGCCGTCGGCGACCGAGCAGGAGCTGATCGAGGCGTGCGAGGCGGCCCGGATCTGGGAGCTGATCTCGTCGCTGCCGGACGGGCTGGACACGATCGCGGGGGACCGGGGCTACCGCTTCTCGGGCGGGGAGAAACAGCGCGTCGCCCTGGCCCGGCTGCTGCTCAAGGCTCCGTCGGTGGTCGTGCTGGACGAGGCGACCGCGCACCTGGATTCCGAGTCCGAGGCGGCGATCCAGCGGGCCCTGGCCACCGCGCTGGCCGGGCGGACGTCGCTGGTGATCGCCCACCGGCTGTCCACGGTCCGGGCGGCGGACCAGATCCTCGTCGTCGACGCCGGCCAGATCGCCGAATGCGGGACGCATGACGAGCTGCTCGCCGCGGGCGGGATGTACGCGGGGCTGTACCGCACCCAGTTCGCGTCGCAGGCCGCGGGCTAGCCCATCGGGTAGCGGCGGAAGCCGACGGCGTACTCGCAGCCGGCGCCCAGCCCGACGTAGCCCGCCATGTTCTTGAGGAACTCGTCGGGGTCGAACTCGCGGCCCAGGCCCTCGATGTAGGCCCGGTGCTCGCGCAGCGAGGCCACACCCAGGTCGATCGTGTCCGTAACGTCCACGAAGTGCGTGGGCGTGCCGGTGCCGGCCACGTAGACGTCCCTGATCTCCGAGCACGGCGGCCCGGCCTCGGGGAACACCCACCGGTTGGCGGCGTCCCGGCACGCATCCAGCGTGGCCAGCCCGACGGCGCGGTGGTCGGAGTGGTTGACCGGGCCTTCCTCGCCCCAGGTGAGGTCGAAGCTCTGCCCGATGATCACCTGCGGGTTCAGCCGGCGCAGCGCGGCGGCCAGGTCGCGCCGCAGCGCGATCCCGTACTCCACCAGGCCGTCCTGGTGGTCGAGGAAGTGGACCTCGCTCACGCCCACGACCGCGGCGCTGCGCTGCTCTTCCTCCACCCGCAGCGGGCCGGCCTCGGCCGGGTCCATTCCGTCGATGCCCGCCTCACCCCGGGTCACGAGCAGGTAGGACACCTGCTTGCCCTGGCTGGTCCACCGGGCCACGGCCGAGGCGACGCCGTACTCCAGGTCGTCCGGGTGCGCCACCACGGCCACGGCCCGGTCCCAGTCTTCCGGCATCGGCTGCATCCGCCGCCCCCTTCTTCCCGTCGGTATCCGCAACTCTGTCATATCCGGGCGCTGCTAGCGTCCTGTCATGACGTCGATCCCTGACAGCGCCCGCGCGGTGCTGGCATCCTCCGCCCTGGCCCACCTGGTGACCCTGAACCCGGACGGCAGCCCCCAGGTCACCGTGGTCTGGGTCGGCCTCGACGGCGACGAGATCGTGGCGGCTCACCTGCCCGAGCACCGCAAGATCCGCAACATGCGCAACGACAGCCGGGTCGCGCTGTCGATCGAGACCGACACCCCCAACGCCACGGGCCTGACCCAGTACCTGGTGATCTACGGCACCGCCCGCATCACCGAAGGCGGCGCCCCCGAGCTGCTCCAGGAGCTAGCCCATACCTACCTCGGCCCCGACGTGAAGTTCCCGCCCATGGACAACCCCCCGCCCGGCTACATCACCCACATCACCGTGGACCGCATCGCTGGCGTAGGCCCCTGGGCAGGGGGGCACTAGGAGTCAGGCTACTCAGGAATCCTCGTCCGCCTCCTCCGCACCAAGTGCCCGCAGGTCGGCGGCGAGGTTGCTCGCCGAGGCGAGGGTGTCGGGGTGGTCGTCGCCGAGGACGCGGCGGCGGCGGTCCAGGGTATCCTGGTCCAGGTCGCGGGCCGCCTGATGCTCCCCGAGAATCCTCAGGTCAGCGGCGAGGTTGTTCGCCGAGAGCAGGGTGTCGGGGTGGTCCTCGCCGAGGATCCTGCGCTTGCGGTCCAGGGTGTCCTGGTCCAGGTCGCGGGCCGCCTGACGCTCCCCGAGGCTTCTGAGATCGTTGGCGAGGTTGTTCGCCGAAGCGAGGGTGTCGGGGTGGTCGTCGCCGAGGACGCGGCGGCGGCGGTCCAGGGTGTCCTGGTCCAGGTCGCGGGCCGCCTGATGCTCCCCGAGGTTGGTTAGGTCGATGGCGAGGTTACTCGCCGAGGTCAGGGTATTGGGGTGGTCGTCGCCGAGGACGCGGCGGCGGCGGTCCAGGGTGTCCTGGTCCAGGTCGCGGGCCGCCTGACGCTCCCCGAGGCTCCTGAGATCGTTGGCGAGGTTGTTCGCCGAGGCCAGGGTGTCGGGGTGATCCTCGCCGAGCACCCGGCGAAAGCGGTCCAGGGTGTCCTGGTCCAGGTCGCGGGCATCGGCGTAGCGGCCCAGGTCCCGGAATGTCCAGGCCAGATAGTGGCTGGCTGCCCGAGCGTGCCCGTGATCATCGCCGAGCCGATCGCGCCAGTGCTGTCGCAAGCGTGCGGCAAGATCGTGGGCGGTGCGGGTATCGCCGCGTGCCATCAGGTACCAGCACGCGTTGCACGCCACCCGGCGCAGGCCCGGGCTGTTGGTGGCGGCTAGGTCGGCGGTTAGCAGGTGCGGCATCAGCTGCGCCCACCGCGGCCACGTGACCGGATTAGGCGGATCGCCGGGGTCGGCGGCGGCCAGGATTGCCTCCGTGCGTTCGCGGGTGGCGGCCTCGTCTGAGGTGAGCCGGTCCCGCAGGATGGCCTGGGTGAGCCGGTGCATCACCAGGCCGCGCGTGTCGATCCGGACCAGCGACTGCCGGGCCAGCTGCGCCAGGGTCTGCCGCCAGGCCAGCGGATCAGCCGCCCGGGCCGCCAGCTCACGGGGCAACTCGCCGGGGGCGCTGGTGAACAAGTCTTCGGGAATCGGCTCGGGAGCCAGGAACGCACACAGACCAGCCAGTTGCGCGGCGGCCGGGTCTTCCCGGTCGAGCCGGTCCGCGGCCAGCCCAGTCGCGGCGGCCAGCGACCGCGGATAGGACACTCCGGGCGCGGCCTGGTCCAGCAGCTTCCCGGCCTGGGTCTGCAGCAGGGCCAGGTACTGAGCGGCAGGCATGCCGGTCTCGGCCATGAACCCGGCCGCTTGCGCGACGGCCAGCGGCAGGTCCCCGAGCCGGTCGGCGAGCCGGTCCGCATCCGCCCCGCCCAGCCCGGCCACCCGGTCCCGCAAGATGGCCGCCGATTCGGCCCTGGCCAGCACATCGACCTCGACCGGCGCACCGATCTCGGCCCAGGCGCGTTCACGGGAAGTGATCAGCACGTGTCCGGTCCCGCCCGGGAGCCACGGTCGCAGGTCAGCAGGGTTCTCGGCGTTGTCGAACACCACCAGCCACCGCTGGCGCTGGTGCAGATCGGCCAGCACCGCCGCTCGCACCGCCTCGGCGCCAGCACCGGCCTGCGCGCAGCCCAGCGCCATCCCGAGGGCGGCGAACTGGTCGCCGATCAGCCCGGCCTGCTCGGCGTTGACCCACCACGCCACGTCATAGGCGTCGGCGAACCGGTGCGCGTACTCGATCGCGAGCTGGGTCTTGCCCACCCCGCCCATGCCCTGCAGGGCCTGGACCACCGCCCGGTCGCCGGCCTCCAGCCGGTCCCGCACCGCCGTCAGCAGCGGCTCACGGCCGGTGAAGCCCGGATTGCGGGCCGGGATGTTCCACACCCGCAGCACGCTGCCGGGCGGCAGCGGACCCTGATCCCGCCGCGCTTCGGCCAGTTCCCGCAGCGACCGTTCCACCAGCTTGCCGAGCTGGTCCGGGCTGGCGAAGGACTGGGTGACCAGCCCGCTGTCCCGCACCCGGCGGCGGAACGTCTCCTGCCGGGCCCCGAACTTCAGGTCAATTAACTGATCCGGCGGGATCCCCACGCCGGCGGCGCCGGTATCGAGCAGGAACGCCAGCCGCGGCAACCCGGCCGCGGTCGCGGTGTCGAACTCCAGCTCGGTGTAGGACACCTCGAGGTTATCCCGCACCGGCGATCCGTACCGGGTGCCCAGCAGCCCTATATACACGTCGCAGCCCCGCACCCGCTCCGCGCACAGCCGCGCGGCGGGCTGGTCCGTGGCGGGGAAGCCGGTCATATCCACAACCACGTGCCCGGCCGCGGAGACCGCCCGCTCCGCCTCGGCCACATACGACTTTCCTCCTTCGGGGAAAGCCCGCAGCTCAGAGGTGTGCGACAAAAACACCCGCCACCTGGCATCAGCGTCCGGACCGTCCGAGCCAGCCACCCGCCTCACCCCCTGACGACTACGCCCCGGCCAGTCAACTACATCATCTGGCGAGCGGCCCCGGGCCTCAGGCCGGGCAGTTCCATTCCTCCGGGCTGGCGACCGGCCCGGAACCGGCCGCGTCCGGCGGCGGGAAGTGCTCCCGGAGCGTGAACACGTGCGGCGTGGGGCCGAACTCCCGCAGGTGGATCACCCGCTCCTCGGCCTCGCCCGGAGTGGGCGTGCGGCCGCGCGGTATCCACCACAGCGCGGTGTGGGCCGCTGCCATCCGCTCGAACCACGTATAGCGCTGCCGCAGGACCTCGCGGTGCGCTTCGGAGTAAGTGAACGCGGCCAGCGCCTCGACCGACTCCCAGACCGACATGTTGATCAGGACGCCGGCGCTTCCGGCCGCGTCCCACTCGAAGGCGCGGACCGCGACCGCGTTGCCGTCCTCGGTCTGCAGCCGCCAGACGAAGCCGGGCGCGGCGTCCGCTAGCGCGTTCACGGGCTCCAGGGCCGCGACGAAACCCGCGAGCAGCGGGCTGTCCAGCGGCTCGCGCATCCGGGCTATGTTCACTTGTGCCAGTAGGTACTCCACGCGGCCACCTTCTACGCCGGATTGAACCGCCTGTCAACCGGTTGCGTAACATTAAGGTGAGGGACCCAGGCTGCGCCCGGCCTGCGCGGAAGCCACAGTTGACGCCGGAGGAAACAATTGGCGCGCGCGCCTCTACAGGCTGGCGATCCGGCGCGGATCGGCCACTACCGGCTGTCGGCCAGGCTCGGCGCCGGCGGCATGGGCGTGGTGTACCTGGGCGTCACCTGGGACGGCAATCCCGTCGCGGTCAAGGTGCTCCGCCCCGAGCTGGCCGACGACCAGGAGTTCCGGCACCGGTTCCGCCGCGAGGTGTCGTCGCTGACCCGGGTCAGGGGCGTCTGCACGGTGCGGGTGATCGAGGCCGACACCGAATCCGCGCGGCCGTTCATGGTCACCGAGTACGCCGAGGGCCCGTCGCTGGCCGAGTACATCGACGGTCACGGACGACTCGGCCCGGGCATGCTCTACGGCCTGGCCACCGGCCTGGCCGAGGCGCTGACCGTCATCCACGCGGCCGGCATCGTGCACCGGGACCTCAAGCCCTCCAACGTCATCCTGGCGGACACCGGTCCGAAGGTCATCGACTTCGGCATCGCCCAGGCGCTGGACGCCGTGTCCATGACCGGGACGGGCATGATGGTCGGCTCGGCCGGCTTCATGGCGCCGGAGCAGATCAGCGGGCGTCCCGGCCAGCCGGCTGACATCTTCGTCTGGGGCGTCACCGTGGCGTACGCCGCGACCGGGCAGTCGCCGTTCGGAACCGGGGATACCAACGCCGTTCTTTATCGCGTTCTGCACGCGGACCCGGATATCGGCGCGGTGCCTGAGCCGCTCCGGCCGCTGGTCGCGGCGGCCCTGGCCAAGTCGCCGGACCACCGGCCCACCGCCCGGCAGCTCCTCGGCCAGCTGACCAGCTCCCTGCGGCCCGAGGTCCAGAATTCGCCCACCCAGACCATCTTGTCGCAGACCTGGTCGCAGCCCAGGCCGTTGCCTGACCTGCTCCGCGGCGCCCCCGTAGGCGCCGGAAGCCAGGTCGCCGCCGAGCCCAGGCGGCCGGAAGGATCCCTCCTGCTCGACCCGGCGCCGCGCGGCCGCCGGGAGACTCCCGCCGACCAGGAAGCGCAGGCTGAACCGGCGCGTCTCGGCCCTGGGCGCGGCGGTCCTGGGCGCCGCCGCGATCACCGCCGCCGTCATCATCGCCGTGCTGCACGGCCACACGACCACGGTGGGGCCCGCCGCCAACGTGGGCACGCCGGGCGCCGCGAATGCCCTGCCGGCCTATCCGGGCCAGCTAACCCGCGGCGTCTTCCAGAAGATCCCGCGCATCGCCGCCTACGGGAACACGATGGTGACGACGGGCTGGCAGAAAACCGACGGCGCCGTCCGCCAGCAGTTCTTCGTTTCCGCCGACGCCGGGCGCAGCTGGCGCCTGGCCCCGGTCGCGCTGCCTGGCGGCGGCCAGCCGCCGCTGGGCTACCAGGCCGAGCGGATCGCCGGGGGCCCGCACGGCTGGATGGCGGAGGGTGACAACGCCATCTGGACCAGCCCGGACGGGCAGACCTGGACGCTGGCGAGCACGCGCGGGATCACCCCGCAGCAGTCTGGTGACTCGATCGACGTGGTCAACGGCACGCCCGGCGGGTTCCTGGCGGCTGGCCACGCGCAGACCGGCGGCCAGCGGCAGGCGGTGATCTGGACCTCGCGCGACGGTCTGGCCTGGCAGCGGCTGACCGCCGCGCAGCTGGGGCTGCAGGAGAGCGCGGGCACCCCGGGAAACATCGACTTCGCCACCTCGCACGGGAGCGCCACGGTGATCGCCGACCGCAGCGGCGGCGTCTGGCTGAGCACCGACAGCGGGGCGCACTGGACCCTGGAGACCGTCCCGGTCGATCACGGCGCCCAGAACTCCGTCAGCGGCCTGTCGTTCGACAAATCCGGGCTGATCCTGGTCCGGCCGGGCACCGCCGCCAACGGCACGAACGACGCGGTCGCCTACTTCTCCGCGGACGGCCAGACCTGGCAGTACGCCGGCACGATCGACGCGGCGGGCGGCTGGAGCCCGGATACGGTCAAGGGGAGTGACGACGGCTTCGTGGTGACGGGCCATACCGAGAACCAGTACGTGGCCTACACGAGCACCGGTAGCGGCTCACGGTGGCTGCCGACGGGGCCGCTCGGCGACACGTCGAGCGGTCCGGACTTCACCCCCGTGGTGGGACCGAACGGCAGCGTCATCGCGGCCGGGAATACCAATTCCACCCGGACCGGCCAGGAGGGGCTGCTCATCAAGGCGGATACCGCGGGAAACATCGCGCCCGTCGCGCTGAGCGCCATCCCCGGCGGCCTGGTTCCCGAGCAGACGGTCCAGGGCACCGCCGTGACGGGCAGCGTGCAGATCGCCGTGGGCAGCGCGGACGGCTACCCGGCGGTGTGGCGGCGGGCTAGCCGGCGGCCCCTGGGCGCTGGTTTCCTCGCTGGCCCAGGTATCCGCTGACCCGGACCTGGGCGGGCTGTCCACGGTGACCCACGGGCCGCACGGATGGCTGGCCGCCGGGCCCGGCGGCTTCGCGCTCACCTCGGCCGACGGGGCGACCTGGCAGCCCGCCGGGACCCTCACCCGCGACCTGGCCGGGATGACCGCCGTACAGGCCGTACAGGCCGACAGCGGCCCCCACGGCTACGTGATCGCCGGCCCGGCGTCCGGAGCGGGCGGCGTGCACGAGCCTGACATCTGGTGGTCGGCGGACCTGTCCAGCTGGACCAGGGCGCCGGACGTGAGCGGTTCCAGCCAGGTGCTGGCCGTCGCCGCGGGCTCGCCGGGATTCGTGTCGGCGGGCTCGCACGACGACCAGCCTGCCGTGTGGACCTCCTCCGACGGCCGGACCTGGACGGCGGTCACCGTGCCGCTGCCGTCCGGGGCGTCGGGCGGGATGATCCAGCAGGTGGCGATCAGCGGGAAGGTCGCCGTCGCGCTGGGGCAGCAGGCCACCGCGCACGGCGTCCAGCCGCTCGCCGAGCGGTCCGAGGACGGCGGCCGGACCTGGCAGCCGGTGCCGTTCAGCGGGCCGGGACCCGGCGCCAGCTTCACCGCGCTGACCGCCGGGCCGCACGGCTTCACCGCCGCGGCGGTGTCCGGTTCGGCCAGCGGGACCACGGATGCGTCCGCGTGGACGTCGGCGGACGGGACGAACTGGACACGATCGCAGGTCAGCGGACTGGCCGGCGGCGGCAGCCACGCCATCACCGCGCTGGCCGCGTCCGGCACCACGGTGACCGGCATCGACTCGGTCCAGTCGCAGGCGAGCCAGCAGTTCGTCGTCCTGAACCTTCCGGCCGGCTGACGGCAACCCGGACCCCTCCCGGCCGATACGGTAGGGAACGACATGGACTCTTCCGGGCCGGCCTGCCCGGTCGCCGCCACGATCCTCAGGGAGGAGAAGCGCGTTGGCTCGCACGCCTCTTCGGCCTGACGACCCGGTCAGGATCGGGAACTACCGGCTGACGGCCAGGCTGGGCGCGGGCGGCATGGGCGTGGTGTACCTCGGCGTGGCCTGGGACGGCAGCCCGGTCGCGGTCAAGGTGCTGCGCCCGGACCTGGCGGACGACGAGGAATTCCGCCGCCGGTTCGGCCGTGAGGTATCCGCGCTGGTCCAGATCAGGGGCGAGTGCACGGTGCGGGTTATCGAGGCCGACTCGCAGTCGGCCAGGCCGTTCGTGGTCACCGAGTACGCTCCGGGGCCCTCGCTGTCCGAGTACATCGAAAAGCACGGCTCCGTCGGCGCCGACATGCTGTTCGGCCTGGCCACCGGCCTGGCCGAGGCGCTGACCGTGATCCACGCGGCCGGCATCATGCACCGGGACCTCAAGCCGTCCAACATCATCTTGGCCGACGCCGGCCCGAAGGTCATCGACTTCGGCATCGCTCGGCGGCAGCAGGACACCAGCGCGGTGACCAAGGCGGGCATGATGATCGGCTCGATGGGCTTCATGGCGCCCGAGCAGATCAGCGGGAACCCCGGTCCGGAAGCGGACGTCTTCGCCTGGGGCGTGACGGTGGCGTACGCGGCCGCCGGCCGGTCGCCGTTCGGCGCCGGCAGCACCCACTCCATCCTCTACCGGATCATGTACGGCGACGCGGATATCGGCACGGTCCCGGACTCGCTGCGCCCGCTGGTGGAAGACGCCCTGATCAAGGACCCGCAGAGCCGCCCGACCGCGCGGCAGCTGCTGGACCGGCTGACGAGTGCCTCCCCTCGGGACGAGCAGACCAGCGAGAACCCCACCCAGCTGATCCTGAGGCGGACCTGGCTGAGCGGCTCCCACCCCAGCCCGTCACCGGCCGTCACCTCGCCTTCCGGGACGCCGCCGTCCCGGCCGTCGCCTTCCGGGATGTCGCCGGCGAGCCGTCCCGCCGAGCCGGCCGCCCGGCGGGGCGGCCCCGCAGCGGCCCGCAATCCAGCCGCTGACGCCTCGGCCAGCATTCCGGCCGAGGCCCGCTGGATTCTCGCCCGCCCGCCCACCCCGCCGTCCCAGGCGTCCCAGGCGTCCCCGACGCCACAGGCGTCCCCGGTGTCTTCCGTGGCGCCCGGACCCGCGGTGGCAGCGGCGTCCGGGCCGGCCGCGGAACCGCCGACCGCGGACGGGCCGGTCCCGGTTATCTCGGCCCTCACGCCTCAGCCGCCCGCCCCGCAGCCGGCCACCTCACAGCCCGCCGCGCCTGGAGCTCCGGCCAAGGCGCCGGTCGGCCGCCGCATGGCCACGATGGCTACATCAGCGCTGGTCGCGATGCGCTTGCGCCGGCCCAGCCGCCGCGAGCCTGAGCAGAAGTAGGGATCAGGTCATTTCGGCGGCGGCCACGGCGGCCATTTCTGAAGTGGCCGGGCACGTCGGGCAGAGACAAAAGTAATCAGCCTGCCCGGCTGTCCTGGACGGGTGACCAGGGGAACGGCAGGAGATCGGGCTCGACCCAGCCCTGCCGGGCCGGCCGGGCCGCCAGCGTCGAGGACCGGTAGTGCCTGCTCAGCAGCCGCTTGTCGAGCAGCGCCGGGTGCCGGGCGACGAACGTGCCGAAGTCAGCGCAGTCCGGGTCGGACTCGACGTGGTGGGCGACGATCTCCACCCAGGCCCGGGAGACCGTGTAGTGGTACTTCTGCGGGGCCCGCGCGTACACCGCGATGTGCCGGATCCAGTCACAAATCCTGACGGTCGCCTCCGGCATGCCGTACCGCCGCACGGCCACGAAGGCCAGGTTGATGTGCTGCCGGTGCCGGAACTCTCCGTCCGGCCCGGTGATCTGCGGCCAGATGGCGGCGAGTTCGGCGTCGGCCGGGCCCTGGTGCGGCATCAGCAAGCCTCCTGCAGGGCGGTGACGACGGCGTGGTAGCCGGCCAGCTGGGTCGCGTCCACCCGGGAGAGCGCCTCCCGCTCCAGATCCGCGATGGCGGCGCGGGCCCGGGCGGCTACTTCCCGGCCCGGGCCGGTGAGCGGCAGCCGGAACGAGCGGCGGTCGGCCGGATCCACCTCCCGTACCAGGTAGCCGCGGTTCTCCAGCCGGTCGAGGAGCCCGGTCAGCGTGCTGGCCCGGGTGCCGGTCCGCTCGCTGAGCTGGCGGACGCTGAGCGTCCCGCCCTCGCCGAGGTTGGCCAGCGCGTTGATCTCCGCGGCCGACAGGCCCAGGTCGGCCAGCGCGGCGCTCAGCGCGTGCAGCGTGTGATGCGTAGCCCGTTGCAGCGCCAGCACCACGCCAGGTACTTCAGTTTCGGATATCACGAAAATGAATTATACGGAAATGAACTATTTCCCGCCATAGCCTAGGGGAGGGAAACTAGTTGCCACGATGGGGAGAATGGGCTCGTGGCTGAGTCATGGATGATCGACGAGCTGGCGTACGCGGGACCCGAGCACCTCGACGCGGCCTTCGTGGCCGGGTACGACCGCAAGCAGGGTTACCCGGATCCAGCCGGGGACCTGGACGCCTTCGCGGCTCAGGGCCTCGGCCCGGACTCGACCGTGGTGGACCTGGGGACCGGCACCGGGCAGTTCGCGCTGGCCGCGGCGCGACGGTTCGGGCACGTCACGGCGGTGGACGTCTCGCCGGCCATGCTCGCGCTGCTGCGCGAGCGGGCCGCCGACGCGGGGCTGGGCAACCTGAACTGCGTGCGCGCGGGCTTCCTCACCTACCAGCACGCCGGGTCGCTGGCCGACGGGGTGCACACCCGGCACGCCCTGCACCAGCTGCCTGACTTCTGGAAGGCGCTGGCCCTGGACCGGATCGCACGGATGCTGCGGCCCGGCGGGGTGCTGCGGCTGCGCGACCTGATCTACGACTTCCGTCCCGCCGAGACCGAGGACGTGTTCCGGGACTGGTTCCGGCACGCCGCCCCCGATCCGGCCGAAGGCTACACCGGCGAGGACTACGCCGAGCACATCCGCACCGAGTTCAGCACGTTCCGCTGGCTGTTCGAGCCGATGCTCGCCGCGGCCGGCTTCGAGATCGTCGCCACGGAATTCGAGGGCCGCCTGTACGGCACCTACACCTGCGTCAAAGCCTCCTAGGTGAGCCGGGCGGCCAGCAGCGCGGCCGCCGCCATCACGGCCAGGCCCGGCAGGAAAAGCCAGGCGGCCGGGCCGCCGACCGGGGTCGCCGGCGTGGCCGGGTGAGTGCTCAGCCGCAGCAGCGGCGTCAGCGGCGTGCCCCGGACGACGAACAGCACGAGGTACAGCGCCACCGCGGTGAGCAGCCGCCAGCCGGCCCGCTCGATCAGCGCGAGCAGCGAGCCGACCCCGGCGCCGAACACCGCCGCGGCCAGGTGCAGGAGCACGATCTTGCCGTCCAGGAGGAGCGGGTGGGGATGCTCGCCCTGGGTGATCAGCGGGGCTACCAGCGCGGCCAGGGCCAGCACCGCCATGAACGGCACCAGGCCCAGGTCGGTCGCCAGGTGGGCCCGGGCCCGGCCGCCGGCGTGGGCGGCGAAAACGCGGGCCAGTTCCCGGCCGTCCACCCGGTGCGCCAGGACGCTCAGCCAGGTCAGCACGGGCACCAGGGTGATCGCCGTGACCGCCGCGGCCTGCAGCGGGGGACCGGCGTCGGTCGCGTATACGACGCCCAGCACGATCAGGAACAGCATCGCGGGCGCCAGGAACCACTGCGACGAGGTGAGCAGCCGGGCCCGGTGCCCCGCGCCGTGCAGCACCCGGCGCCCAGCCCCCGCCCGCCGCGCCGGCGGCCGGGCCGAGGCGCCAAGGTCTGCTCCGGGTCCCGGGACCGCAGCGCCGTCAGCCGCAGCGGCTGAAGCGGTGGCCGGCGCCGCGGGAACCGCGCCGGACACCGGCTGGACGCGCCGGATGGCCTGGCCGGCGTCCAGCGCGGCGCGGAGCACGGCGGGCAGCCCGGCCTCGTCCACCTGCCGGACGGTCCCGTCGCCGGTCTCGACCTCCATCAGCCCCGCGGCGGGCGGCCGGCGGTCGCCTTCCCGGGGCCGGGTGTCGACCCCGCCGTCCCGCAGCCGCCAGGTCAGGCCGGGCGGCAGCGGCAGCGGCGCGGTCGGGTGCCGGGCGACCAGCACCACGGCCTGGCGGCCCGCCGCCCGCTGGATCTCCGCGGCGACCCGGTTCACCCCGTCGGCGTCCATGCCGCCGGCGGGCTCGTCCAGGATGAGCAGGTCCGGGTCGGCCAGCAGGGCCTGGGCCACCAGCGCGCGCTGGGCGTTACCGCGCGATAGCGCGTGCAGCGACATGGCCGACGCGTGCGCCAGGCCGAGCCGGCCGAGCAGGTCTCCCGCCCGTCGCGCCGACTCGTCCCGGTCCAGGCCCGCGGTCCGCGCCAGGCCGAGCAGCCAGCGCTGGAGGGGTATCCGGGGCAAGGAACCGGCTCGTTCGGGGGAATAGCCGACGGAACCGGGACGGACGCATCGCACATCCGCCGGCAGCAGCCCGGCCGCCGCGGCCAGCAGCGTGCTCTTCCCCGAGCCGTTCGGCCCCTCGACCGCCACCACGTCGCCGGGCGCGGCCGCCAGCGTCACGTCCCTGGCCACCACCACGCCGCGCGCCGCCCGCAGCCGGCGGGCGCGGACGACGAGAGCAGGGTCACTCACGGCCGGTCAGCCTGGCGTACAGCTCCTGGTAGCGGGCCTGGGTCGCCGCCACCACGTCGGCCGGGATGGCGGGGCCGGGGGGCCGCTGGTCCCAGTCGAGGCCCGCCGACCAGTCCCGGACGAACTGCTTGTCCAGCGAGCGCTGCGGGCGGCCCGGCTGCCATTCCGACGCCAGCCAGAACCGCGACGAATCGGGCGTGAGCACCTCGTCCGCCAGCATCAGCGTCCCGTCCGGGAGCAGGCCGAACTCCAGCTTGGTGTCCGCGATGAGGATGCCGCGCGCGGCCGCCAGCGTGGCGCCCCGGCGATAGACCTCCAGGGTGACCCGCTCGAGCTCGGCCGCCACGGCGCCGCCCACCAGCGCCGCCACCTCATCCCGCGTCATCGGCTCGTCGTGGCCGGCCGCCGCCTTGGTGGTGGGGGTGAAGACGGGCTCGGGCAGCCGGGAGCCCTCCTCCAGGCCGGGCGGCAGCCGCACGCCGGAGATCGTGCCGGTCTCGCGGTAGGAGGCCAGGCCCAGCCCGGCCAGGTAGCCGCGGGCGATGCACTCCACCGGCAGCATCGCCAGCCGCCGGCACCGGATGGCCCGGCCCGCCCATTCGGCGGGCACGTCGGTCCCGGAGATCACGTGATTGGGCACCACGTCGCCGAGCTGGCCGAACCACCACAGCGAGAGCTGGGTCAGCACCTTTCCCTTGCCCGGGATCGGCGTGGGCAGCACTACGTCATAGACGCTTACCCGGTCCGACGCGACCATGATGAGATCTTCGCCGTCGGCGTAGAGCTCCCGGACTTTCCCGGAATGCACCAGTTCCAACCCGTGCTCCTCCCAGACCAGCAAGAACGGGGCCAGCGTACTAGGGGCCAGCAGGCGTACGATCGCAGGCGTGGCGGACCACGAAGCTGAGTACCTCCAGGTGCAGACGACGACCGACTCGCGGGCCGAGGCGATGGAGCTCTCCCACGCCGCGGTCGAAGCCCGGCTGGCCGCGTGCGCGCAGGTAGCCGGCCCGGTGGCCTCGGTGTACTGGTGGGACGGCAAGCTGGAGCGCACCGAGGAGTGGCTCCTGCTCCTCAAGCTGCCGGCCGACCGCTACGACGAGCTCGCGGCCTTCCTCACCGAACGGCACAGCTACGACGAGCCAGAGATCATCGCGCTGCCCATCCTGGCGGGCTCGACCGCGTACCTGGCCTGGATGCGGGACGAGACCCGGCGCCCGCAGGACGCCTTAGGCTGAGCGACCGGGCTAGGGCGAGGGCGGCACGTTCCAGGACGTGATGACGTGCGTGTCGTGCTCGAAGCCGAGCGTGCTGACCGTCCCCGTGTCCAGCTTGAACAACCGCCCGCCATCGGGGGGCAGCAGCAGGTAGCACGCGGTCAGCACGCGCAGCGCATGGCCGTGCGAGACCAGCGCGACGTCACCGCGGGCCAGCATCGGGACGACCCGGGCCAGCAGGTGGCCGACCCGGTGGGCTACCTGCTGGATGGTCTCGCCGGGGTGCGCCGCGTCACCGGGGATCACGCCGTCGCGCCATAGGTTCCAGCCGGGCCTGGTCTTGAGGATCTGCGGCGTGGTCAGCCCCTCGTAGCCGCCGTAGTCCCATTCCCACAGGTCGGGATCGGGCTGGGCGTTACTCAGCCCGGCGAAGGCTGCGGTCGTGACCGCCCGCCGGGCGGGGCTGGTGAACACGGCCACGATGTCGTGGCGGGACAGCATCGGGGCCAGTGCCTTGGCGGCCGTTTCCCCCTTGGGGGTGAGCGGGATGTCGGTGCGGCCGGTGTGCTTCCCGGTCAGGCTCCACTCGGTTTCGCCGTGCCTCAGCAGGATCAGGTCACCCATGGCTCAGCAACTTACTCAGAGCAGTTTGCGCAGCGCGAGCAGGTCCCGCACGCTGGCCTGGACCTTGACCCGACCGGAGATCCACATCCGGGCGATGTTGGCCGGGGTGGCGGACAGCGAGATGACATCGTCGCTGCTCGCGGTGATCCTGATGTCGGCCGGCGGGTCGTCCGGCTTGGCCTCGGTTACCGGTGTAGCCCCGTTATCGGTGAACCTGGTCACGAACGTCACGCCTAGATCGGTCACGTGGCAGCTCATCGAGCGCTCGCCGAAGTAGCTGGCCCGGTCCGCCGGGCTCATCTCGGTCAGTCGGCCGCTGAGGGTCTGCAGTGCCGCACGGCACTCCTCGGCTGAAGCCATGTGCGCCTCGCTCTAGTCGGCATCGGACGGTAGCGTTCACGCGGAGGGTAGCGCACATGCACGACGAATACCCAGACCAGGGTCTTGACGGTCAAGATCAAAACCATGACGCCGAACGGGGCCAGGTGCAAGCAGAACCGTACGGCGAGACGCCGCGGCCGGCGGGCGGGCTGCCGCCCACGGGGGACGACCGGGTGGACGAGGCCGTGGGCGGTCTCGGCCGCCTGCCCGGACGTCCGGTGGACGAGCACGTCGCCGTGCTCGAGGAAGTGCACGGACGGCTCAGGGACATCCTGGGCGAGCTCAGCGAGGGCTCGCCTTGACCGTGACCCGGGCCCGGCTCGACGCCGAGCTGGTCAGGCGCGGCCTGGCCCGGTCACGGGAGCAGGCCGGCGAGCTGGTGGCGGCCGGCCTGGTGACGGTGGCCGGGCAGCGCGCGGCCAAGGCCGCCACCCAGGTGAGCCGGGACGCCCCGATCGTCATCGCGGACACCGGGGACCCGGGCTACGTCTCCCGCGGCGGCCACAAGCTGGCCGGGGCACTGGCGGCCTTCCAGCCGGCAGGCCTGACCGTGGCGGGCCGGGCGTGCCTGGACGCCGGCGCGTCCACCGGCGGGTTCACCGACGTGCTGCTGCGGGCCGGAGCCGCCCACGTGGTGGCGGCCGACGTGGGGTACGGCCAGCTGGCCTGGTCGCTGCGGACCGATCCGCGGGTCACCGTGCTGGACCGGGTCAACGTGCGGACCCTGGAGGACGTGAGCCCGGCGCCGGAGCTCGTGGTGGCCGACCTCTCCTTTATCTCGCTCACCCTGGTGCTCCCGGCCCTGGCCGCCTGCGCCGCGCCCGGCGCGGATTTCGTGCTGCTGGTCAAGCCCCAGTTCGAGGTGGGCAAGGGCCGGGTGGGCGCGGGCGGCGTGGTCCGCGACCCGGCCGATCGCGCGGACGCGGTCCGGCAGGTGGCCGCCGCGGCGGCCCAGCTCGGCCTGGGCGTCCGGGGGGTCACCGCCAGCCCGCTGCCCGGGCCCGCCGGTAACGTGGAGTACTTCCTATGGCTGCGCAGCGGCGCGCCGCCGCTGGACGAGGAACAGCTGGAGCGGGCTATCGAGGAAGGACCCAGCTAGTGGGACAGCGGACGGTGCTGGTGACGGCGCACACCGGGCGGGAGGCCGCGCTGCGCAGCGCCCGGTTCGTAGCCGGCGGCTGACGGCCGCGGGCATCGCCGTCCGCACCCTCGCGGGCGAGTTCAGCTCCCCGGACGCGGAGGAGGTCCCGGCCGGCGACCGGGCGGCGGAGGGTGCCGAGCTCGTCATCGTGCTCGGCGGCGACGGCACGCTGCTGCGGGCCGCCGAGTTCTCCCGCCCCGCCGGGGTGCCGCTGATCGGGGTGAACCTCGGCCACGTCGGGTTCCTCGCCGAGGCGGAGCCGGACGGGCTGGCCGACGTCGTCGACCGCGTGGTGGCGGGGGAGTATGTCGTCCAGGAGCGGATGACCCTCGACGTGGCCGTCCGCCGGAACGGGGAGATCCTCGCGTCGGCCTGGGCACTGAACGAGGCCACCGTGGAGAAGGCCGCCCGGGAACGGATGATCGAGGTGATCACCGAGGTCGACGGCCGCCCGCTGTCCCGCTGGGGTTGCGACGGGGTGGTGTGCTCGACCCCCACCGGGTCGACCGCCTACGCGTTCTCGGCCGGCGGCCCGGTGGTGTGGCCCGAGGTCGAGGCGCTGCTCATGGTGCCGATCAGCGCGCACGCGCTGTTCGCTCCGCCGATGGTGGTCTCGCCCCAGTCGGTGCTCGCGATCGAGCTGATCGTGGCGTCCGAGACATCGGGGGCGGTTTTGTGGTGCGATGGTCGACGTAAGGTCGATCTGCCAGCCGGGGCCCGGGTCGAGGTCCGCCGCGGGGCGCTGCCGGTCCTGCTCGCACAGGTGCAGGCGCCAGGCGCCCGCGTCGGGAACTTCACCGACCGGCTGGTGGCCAAGTTCGGCCTGCCCGTGGCGGGCTGGCGCGGGCGTACCTGGGAGGACGCAGGCAAGCATGCTTGAGGAAGTCCGGATCACCGGCCTCGGCGTCATCGACGACGCGGTGCTCGAGCTCTCGGCCGGGTTCACCGCGCTGACGGGCGAGACCGGCGCCGGGAAGACCATGGTCGTGACGGCGCTCGGTCTGCTCTTCGGCGGCCGCGCCGACCCGGCGCGGGTGCGCCCGGGCGCGGCGCGGGCCGCGGTGGAGGGACGGCTGCTGGTTTCCCCGGAAGTGGCGCGCGAGGTCGAGGAGGCCGGGGGAGACCTCGACGACAACGGGTCCTCGCTCGTGCTCAGCCGTTCGGTCTCGGCCGAGGGCCGGTCCCGGGCGTTCGCCGGCGGCCACTCGGTCCCGGTGTCGCTGCTCCAGGTGCTGGCCGACGACCTAGTGGCCGTGCACGGGCAGTCCGACCAGCAGCAGCTGCTCAAGCCCGGCCGCCAGCGCGAGGCGCTGGACCGGTTCGGCGGCCCGGAGCTGGCCGCGGCCCTGTCCGGCTACCGCCGGGTGTACAGCAGGCACCGTGCGGTCCGCGACGAGCTCGAGGCGCTGACCCAGGCCGAACGGGAGCGTGCCGCCGAGGCGGAGACGCTCCGGCTCGGCCTGGCCGAGGTCGAGGCGGTCTCCCCGGTGGCCGGCGAGGACGCGAGCCTGCTGGCCGAGGAGGAGAAGCTGGCCAACGCCGACGCGCTCCAGGCCGCGGCCACCACCGCGCACGACGCGCTGCTCGGCGACCCCGCCTCGGCCTCGGTCGACGCCTCCGACGTGGCGACGCTGCTCGGCATCGCCGGGCGCGCGCTGGAAGCGGTCCGCGCGCACGATCCGCTGCTGGCCGGGCTGGCCGACCGGTTGTCCGAGGCCAGCTACCTGATCTCCGACGTGGCCGGGGAGCTCGCTTCCTACAACGACTCGCTGGACGCGGACCCGGCCCGGCTGGCCGCGGTCCAGGAGCGCCGCGCGGCACTCGGCCGGCTGATCCGCGCCTACGGGGCGGCCGCGGGCGACGTGGACGCCGTGCTGGACTGGGCCAAGCAGGCCGGGTCGCGGCTGGCCGAGCTCGAGGGGGACAACGACAAGATCGCGGCGCTGGCGGCCGAGGAGGCCGCCCTGCAGGCCGAGGTGACCTCGCTCGCGGCGCGGCTGACCGCGCTGCGCACCGCCGCGGCGGAGCGGTTCGCGGCGGAGGTGACCGGCGAGCTGACCGCGCTGGCCATGCCGCACGCCTCGCTCACCGCCGTGATCACCGAACTGGAGGCACCCGGCCCCTACGGCGCCGACGACGTGGAGATCAGGCTGGCCGCGCACCCCGGCGCGCCCCCGCTGCCGCTGAACAAGGGCGCCTCCGGCGGTGAGCTCTCCCGCGTCATGCTGGCCATCGAGGTGGTCTTCGCCGGCGCCGACCCGGTCCCGACGTTCGTGTTCGACGAGGTGGACGCGGGGGTCGGCGGCAAGGCCGCGGTGGAGATCGGCCGGCGGCTCGCCCGGCTGGCCCGCTCCTCGCAGGTGATCGTGGTCACCCACCTGCCCCAGGTGGCCGCGTTCGCGGACAACCACCTGGTGGTGCAGAAGTCCAACGACGGCCTGGTCACCGCCAGCGGCGTGGTGCGGCTGGACCAGGGCGCCCGCGTCCGCGAGCTGTCCCGCATGCTGGGCGGCCTGGAGGACTCCGAGCACGGCCAGGCCCACGCCGAGGAACTCCTCGCCGTAGCCGCCCAAGAACGCCACAAGCCCGCCTGACCGGCGCGGCGGCTGCCCGTACACGTCGGCGCGGCGCCAGGCGACGCCGGCGCGGCGCCGGACGCGGCGCGGCGCCGGACGCGGCGCGGCGCCGGACGCGGTGAAACCGGGTTTCCAGTGCGTTCTGGCGCGCTCGACCCCGGGTTTCATGTCGTCGTGACTGATCCGGGACGCCCGTCTGGGCGGTGCTGACGGTGCCAGTGTTACCTGGGTGGACTGGCGCTAGCCGGCCTGGGCGCGGCGGGCGCGGAGGCTGCGGTTCTTGAGCCGGTTGCCGCAGGAGGCCATCTCGCACCACGCGCCCTGGTGGCTGCGCGACCTGTCGTAGAAGGCCCAGCGGCAGTCCGGGTTGCCGCACAGCTTGAGCCGGTCCCAGCTGCCGTCGGCCTGCGCGTCGCGGACCGCGAGCAGCAGCCCGGCCAGGCCGTCGGCCAGCCGCCCGGCGCCGTCCCCGGTCCCGAGCCCGACCTGGCCGTCCGCGGCCACCTTGAGCCGGGCGGCGGCCTGGCCGGTCACCTCCTCCAGCGGCCGTAGCTCCGCGTCGGTGAGCGGCGGGCCGCCGGTGTTGCGGCCGATCATGGCGCGCAGGCTCTCCCGGGCCTCGCGGGCGAGCCGGAGGTCCGCGTCGAAATCCGGCTGGTCCTCCTCGCGCAGGCCCGCGTCGGCCAGCCAGGCCCGGGCCTCGTCGGAGTGGGCCAGCACGTCGGTCCGCAGGTCCAGGTCGAGGGTGTCCACGAAGGCCTGGACGAGCAGCAGCGGCGGCGGCGCCAGCTTGTTCTCGAGGTGGGACGCCCACGACGGCAACGTCATGCCGCTCAGGCTAGCCGCCATGATCGTCCGCTCGCTTGCTCATCCACTGGCCTCCATCGTGACCACTTAATGGCTTTCACTAGTCATGCATGACCGCTATAATAAGTTTACAGGTCACGATCAAGGGAGGTGACATGCGATGCATGTCCTACTGGATGACGATCTCGGCGGGCTGACCATCCGGCGGGTGTCACCCTGGCACCGGCTGCTGGCCCGGGTCCTGGCGGCGAGCCTGGACCGCCAGCTGGCCGGCGGGGCCCGGCCGGAGGCGGACGCGACCCTGGCGGCGCGGGCCATGGTCCTGACCTCCGCCGGCTACCGCCGCGCCCTGGCTGCGAACCTGCGGCGGATGCTCGCGGCCTCCGTGTCGCCCCGGGCGCTCCCGCGTCCGGTGCACGCGACCCGGTCCGCCGGCGTCGCGGTCCCGCCGTACGTCCCGATCCGCCGGGACCGGATCGCCAGGTCGGCACCGGAGCTGACGGAGCTGGCCGACTGCCTCGCGCGGCGGGGCCCGGTTCCGGCCCGCGGCGTCGCGCTGGTGAGCCAGCTGCTAGCCGACGGCGGCAGCCCGCTGTACCGCGCCGGCGGCCGTCAGGACCTAGGCGATCTCGTCGGACGGGCGGCTCAGGCCCTCACCCGGTAGCCGTCAGGCCCGCCGCCGGCGTCTCCGGGTACTGGGCCGGCGCGGGCTGGAGCGATCGGCGTGACTTATGGCATGCTGGTCAGGTCGAGGGGCGCTGCGACGGAATAATCCGCCACGCTCGACACCCGCTGTATCGGCAAGGGCGCCTCCAGCCGATGGAGGCGGCAATGACCGTAGTCGGTCGCGTGGTTGCGCTGTGGCGCTACCCGGTGAAGTCCATGGCGGCCGAAGGGCTAGCCGAGATCGAGGCCTCCTGGCACGGCCTGGCGGGGGATCGCCGGTGGGCGTTCATCCGCGACGGGCAGGTGCGCAGTGGCTTCCCCTGGCTGACGATCAGGGAACGGCCTGAGATGGCCCGCTACCGGCCTCGCCTGGCCGAGCCCGACCGCCCCAGCGCCTCCCCGACGCTGGTACGCACGCCGTCGGGCAGCGAATTGGACGTGGCCGACCCGGCGCTGGCGGCCGAGCTGGGGCCGGGCGTGCGCGTCATCAAGCAGGACCGCGGCGTCTTCGACACGATGCCGTTGTCGCTGCTGACCACGCAGACCGTGGCCGCTCTCGGCCAGCTGGCCGGCGCCGACCTGGCGGCTGGGCGGTTCCGGCCGAACTTCCTGGTGGAGGCCGACTCCGGGCCCGGCTTCCCCGAGGATGCCTGGGTGGGCCGGGTCCTGCGGGTCGGCGGCCTGCGGATGCGGGTGGACCTGCGCGACAGGCGTTGCGTGATGGTCACCATAGACCCGGTGACCCTGGCCAGGAACCCGGCGGTCCTGCGCGCCATCGCGCGGGAACGCGACGCCAGGCTCGGCGTCTACGGCTCGACGGTGGAACCGGGCCAGGTCGCCGTGGGCGACCCGGTCGAGCTCGAACCCTAGGAAATAAAGCGGTCGGGTGTATCACCGAGGCGGGCCGGCCCTCCGAATCTGCTGAGGGGCGCCTGCCGTTGACGCAAGCGCTGGCTTCCCGGTCACCGGCGGATCGCGCCGGTGGCCGGGCAGCCGGGGTATGGCTAGCCCCCGGGTGAAGGAGGCCCGTGATGTGGTCCACGCCCTGTGACCAGAACCCAGAAACCGCCCGCGCCGACGCGCTCTTCGCATCGATGCTGCAGGGATCGGACGAGCCGAGCGCCACGCAGGTCAGGCAGGCGATCGCCGCGGCTACCAGCCTGCTGGGCCGCACGGGCTGTGCCGCGCGAGTCGCGCAGGAGTACGGCGAGCACCCCGAGACGGCGGCCGCCCGGATGCGCTGGGCGCGGACGGCGGTGGCCAGCGCGTTCGGCGGCTCGTCCGGATGGGGGCCGCCGCCGGGCGTCAGGGCCAGCCGACCGCGATCTCAGCGGAGTCGGTCAGCCGCAGCTTGCGCCTGACCCGTTCGTAGAACGTGCCGTGCCCGAGCCGCACGACGCGGGCGGCGCCGGGCCGGGGCCGCAGCTCGATCCGGTCACCCGGTTCCACGTTGGTGGCGACGTTGCCGTCGGCTTCGACCGCGAGCCGGCCGCTGCCCGGCAGGACCTTCAGGGTCAGCTGGTCGTCGACGGCGACGACGAGCCCGCGGTTGTAGGCCGAATGCGGCGCGGCCGGCGTGACCAGCAGGGCCTCTACCGCCGGGCTCACGATCGGGCCGCCCGCCGAGAAGCTGTACGCGGTCGAGCCGGTCGGCGTCGCGACGACGATCGCGTCGGCGGTGTAGCTGACGAACGGGCGGCCCGCGGCCTCCACCGCGATCGCGGCGGTCTTATGCCCGGGGAAGCGCACGAACGCGATGTCGTTGAACGCGGTGATGAGCTGATCCCCGATGATGGCGTCGACCGCCAGGCGCGGTTCGGTGGTGAACTCGCGGTTCTCGATCGCGGACAGCGCCTCGGCCAGGTCGGGTACGTCGACCTCGGCCAGGAACCCGAGCTTGCCCAGGTTGACCCCGAGCACCGGGAAGCTCTGCCGGTCGGCCAGCCGCATGGCGCGCAGCATGGTGCCGTCGCCGCCCAGGCTGACGATCAGGTCCGACCGCCGCCGTAGCTCCTCGGCGCTGACCGCCTCCGCGGTGCACACGATCCGGCGGACCTCGTCCTGGATGCCGAGGACCTCGATCTCCCGGCGGGCCGCCCAGTCCAGAATCGACCTCACCGCCCCGCTGCAGTCCCGCTCGGGGTGCAGCACCATGCCGAGTACGTGCATCTCAGCAAGCTACTACGGCGACGCCGTCCCGGCCGGGGGAGGGGCCAGACGAGAGAAGGGCACCGTGTCGGGCGCCTGGTGATGAGTCACCCGCCCCAGGTGCAGCACCTGGCCGATCCGGGTGAGCGGGCCGCGGCCCCGGGCGTCGGTGTCCTGGGCGAGCAGGACCCGCCACACGGCCTCCTGGCTGGCCTCGGGCACCCGGGCCGGCGGGTTCCCGGAGAGCAGCACCGGAGCCTCGGAGCAGGTCAGGCCGTCGAAGTTCTGCGTGGACCCGAAGTCTGTGCTCAGGAGCAGGCTGCCGACCCGGGCGCGGCCGAGGTCGAGCGCCAGCGCGCCCGGCCGCCCCGCGCCGGCCCGGCCGGTGCAGCTGAGCTGCCCGCCTACGCGGATCCCGGCGAGGCTGACCACCGCGCGCCGGCCGCCGCCTCCGGTCGCGGTGAACCCCTCGTCCAGGTGCACGCCGTCCCGGACCGCGGCCGCGTCGGCGACCAGGGCCGGACCGCTGCCGTTGGTCATGACAGCACCGTTCAGCGACAGCTGCCCGCCTACGGTGGCCGCGGCCAGGATGACGGCCCCGCCGTCCCCCGTACCGGTCGCGCGCAAGCCCTCATGACGACGCTGGCAGCCGAACGCGTCACCGTGCACGATCAGGTGATCGGCCCGCAGCGCGGGACCGGCGAACGCCGTCAGCATCGCGCCGCGGGCCAGCAGGTCGCCGCCCACCGTGGCGCCCGCCAGGTGGACCGCTCCCTGGCCCTCGCCCGGCGGTCCGGCCTCGTCGGCGGCCCGGCTGCTGGTGACGGTGCCGGCGTCCAGCGACAGGCGGCCGCCGATGACCGCGGCGCGCAGCCCGACGGTGGCCCGCGGGCCGGTGCCGGTAGCGGTGAAGCCCAGGTCGAGCAGCACATCACCCTCGACGGTAACTCCATCAGCTCCCAGCGCCGGGCCGTTCTTGCTGGTCAGGGCGGCGGCACGGAGGCTCAGCTGGCCGGCTACATGCGCCCCGGCCAGGCACACCGCGCCGAGGTCACCGGTGCCCGTGGCGCGGAAGTCAGCTCCGCTGTGATCGCAGCGGAGCGCGTCACCCGCGACGGTCACCCGATCGGCCAGCAGCGCCGGGCCATCCGCCGACGTTAAGGCGGCGCCGGCCAGCACCAGGTCGCCGCCGATGGCGGCGTCCGACAGGCAGACCGCCCCGTTGCCGCCCCCCGTACCGGGGTCGCGGACCGGGTAGCTGACGACCGTGGCCCGCTCGAGTGACAGATCGCCGGTGACGCTGGCCTCGGCCAGCTGGACGGTGCACGCCCCGGCTGTCCCGGTGGCGCTGAACCGCGTCCCGGCCGCGCCCCGCCCGGTCATGGTCAGGTCACCCTGGACGCTGAGCTGGGCCGCCGCCAGGGCCGGCCCGGACCGGTTCGTGAGCGTGGCCCCGTCGAGCAGGAGGTAACCCCGGATGCTGGCCCCGCTCAGCCGGACGGCCGCGAGCTCACCCGCCCCGATGGCGGTGAAGCCCTGATCGGCCATCAGCCCGGCCCGCACCGTGAGCAGGTCGGCCGCCAGGGCCGGGCCGCTGCCGTTGGCCAGCTTCGCGCCGCGCAGCGACAGCTGCCGGGTGATGCGGGCGCCGGCCAGGCTGACCGCGCCCGAAGGGCCGGCCCCGGTCGCGGTGAACCCCTGATCCAGCCAGGCGGCGCCCTTGACGATGAGGATCTCGCCGTTGAACGCCGGGCCGTCTCCCGCGATCAGCCGGGCGCCCTGCAGCACCAGGTCGTCCCCGATCGTCGCGCCGGTAAAGCAGACCGCCCCGCCCGGGCTGGCGCCTCGCGCATCGAGCGTCTCCATGAACGCGCTGCCGTCCACGACCAGCCCCGTGGCCAGCACCGCGGGCCCAGCCGGGCTGTCCACCCGGGTGCCGGTGAGCCGCAGGTCAGCGCTCACGCGGGCGCCGGCCAGCCGGAGGGCCCCCTCGGCGTGCTTGCCGGTGACCAGCGAGTTCTTGATAGTCAGGGTCCCTACCCGGGCCCGGTCCGCCCAGAGCGCGGGCAGCACGCATTCCTCGAGTACAAGCCAGCGCAAGGTGGTGTCCCGCAGTGTGAGCGGCTGGTCGAGCCGGCATCCCGTCAGCCGCAAGCCCGTGGCGCAGTCAATCCCGTCCAAGTCGAGCTGGCCGCGAATCCAGGCACCGTGAACGCGTACTCCGCTCTGGTTCGGCGTGAGCGGATTCTCCGGACCCGGAACCTCGTTCCCGGAAAGGATCTCCGCGACCCGTCCGGCCTCGATGACATGATCCGCGTCAAGGGCGTGAACCTCGACCAGGGAGGCGGGCTCGGAGCATTTCAGCTCGGTGATCATGCCGTGCTGGCCTGCTGTTTCACAGGTAGCTAGGGACGGCATAGGCAGAGAATACAGCGACTGGCGCGGATAATTCCAAGTACCGGTTCATGTGGCCGTTTCCGCCGTGCTTGCCATATCACGGAGCTATAATCCGAGCCTTTTCTGGCTATCTAAATGTGCCAAATCAGGGTTAATCCGGGCAATATTGGCGGAACAGGCGGCCCCCCGGCCCCGCGCGCCTCGCTCGTCCCGGTTTAGCGTTAGGGGTATGGCGAAGCTCAAGGTGCTGTTCATCGGGGGCAGCGGGATCATCAGTTCGGCATGCTCGCGGGTCGCGGCCGCCAGCGGCATCGAGCTGTTCGTGCTGAACCGGGGGCGCAGCGCCGTCCGGCCCCTCCCGCCGGCCGTGAACGTGCTGCAGGCGGACATACGGGAACCAGACTCCGTTCGGCCTAAAATAAAAGATCTTGACTTCGACGCGGTGGTGGACTGGGTCGCCTTCACCGCCGAGCACGTCCGCGCCGACATCGAGCTGTTCCGCGGGCGGACCGGGCAGTACGTGTTCATCAGCTCGGCGTCGGCCTACCAGACCCCGCCCGCGCGGGTGCCGGTCACCGAGTCCACGCCGCTGCGCAACCCGTACTGGCAGTACTCCCGCGACAAGATCGCCTGCGAGGACCTGCTCGTGGCGGCCTACCGGGACGACGGGTTCCCGGCCACGATCATCAGGCCCTCGCATACCTATGACCAGACCTCGGTGCCGTTCGACGGCGGGTGGACGGTGCTGGGGCGGATGCTCGCGGGTAAGCCCGTCATCGTGCACGGCGACGGGACGTCGCTATGGACGATGACCCACCACGACGACTTCGCCCGCGCCTTCGTCCCGCTGCTGGCCCACCCGCGGACGATCGGCGAGGCCATCCACATCACCTCCGACGACGTGCTCACCTGGAACCAGATCGCGGAAGCGCTCGCAGCGGCGCTGGGAGTGACCGCGCGCCTGGTGCACGTGCCGTCGGACGCGATCGCGGCATCCGACCCGGCGTGGGGCGCGGGACTGCTGGGTGACAAGGCGCACTCGATGGTGTTCGACAACGCCAAGCTGCGCGAGCTCGTGCCCGGCTGGCGGGCGGTGATCCCGTTCGAGCGGGGTGCCAGGGAGATCGCCGAGTGGTACCTGGCCGATAAGGCGCGGCAGGTCACCGACACCGGCCTGGACGCGACGATGGACAAGCTCGCGGCGGCCTGGACTCCGTGACCGGCATGACCACGACGGCGCGGGACGTCCTCGCCACGGCCCGCGGGCTCGCCGATGAACTGCTGTTCCCCGACGCGATGCGGGTTGACGGGCTGGACGTGCTCCCGGTCGCTCACCTCGACGCGCTCGCCGCGGCGGGCCTGTACGGGGCGCCGGTGCCGCCCGAGGTCGGCGGCCTCGGCCTGGACCTGGCGGCTTCGTGCGCCGTGGTCGAGGAACTGGCCAGCGGCTGCCTGGCCACGACGTTCGTCTGGGTGCAGCACCGCGGCGTCGTCATGACGCTGGCCGCCGCGGGCACTCCCGCCGTATTGCGCGACCGCTGGCTGGCGCCAGCCGTCCGGGGCCAGGTGCGCGGCGCCATCGCGCTGGGCGGCCTGCTCCCCGGGCCGCCGCGGCTGCGCGCCCTGCCCTACGGCGGCGGGTGGCGGCTCGACGGCGAGGCCCCCTGGGTCACCGGGTGGGGGCTGACCGACCTGCTGCTGGTGGCGGCGCGGGGCCCGGACGACAGCATCGTGACGCTGATCCTGGACGCGGCCCCTCAGCCCGGGCTTACCGCGACCCGGGAACGGCTCGCCGCCGTCAACGCGACCGTCACCGTCCGGCTGGACTTCGACGCCGTCCTGGTCCCGGGGGAGCGGTGGGCCGGCCAGGTCCCCTTCGACCCGGCCGAGAGCCTGCGGCCCGACCGGCTGCGGATCAACGGGTCGCTGGCGCTCGGCCTGGTCCGCCGGTGCGTCCGGCTGATCGGTCCCGGGCCGCTCGACGACGAGCTGGCCGCGTGCCGGGACCGGCTCGACCAGGCGCTCGCCGTTGGCCCGGAGGCGATGGCGCAGGCCCGGGCGGCAGCCTCCGAGCTGGCCCTACGGGCCGCGGCGGCCCTGGCGGTGCGGCAAGGAAGCCGGTCAGTCACCGCGGACCAGCACGTGCAGCGGCTGATCCGCGAGGCGATGTTCCTGCTGGTGTTCGGGTCGCGGCCAGGGATCAAGAGCGCCCTGCTGCGACGGTTCGGGGCCGGCGAGGACTGACCCGGCCGGACGGACCTTGCTCAGCTGCAGACCAGGCAGCCGCTGTGGGTGGTGATCGGGAAGAGCGCGGGATCGGCCGGGAACCTGCTGAGCACGGCGGCAGCGAGCGGCCCGGCGTCCGGTACGCGGCTCCGCACGTACGCGGCAATGGGTTCCGTGCTCGGCACCCGGAGCTGGCCTTCGAAGTCATGCCTGGTCACTGACGCGAATGCGGAGCGCAGCAGCAGCTCGCCCTGATCCAGGCCGATCCGCTCGCGCGGCCGCACCGGCGGCCGGCCCAGCTCGGACAGGGACTGCGCGATGAGGTCACGCAGCTCCCGCAGATGCCCCGGACCGTTCAGGCCGACGATCACCCGCCCGCCCGGACGGGTGATCCGGCGCAGCTCCCGCACCGCGCGATCCGGCTCGGGCACGTGATACAGCATGTGCATGGACAGGACGAGGTCCGTCGCCGCGTCCCTGACCGGAAGCGCCTGTGCGTCCGCGACCAGCAGGCCGGCCCGCGGCGCGCCGTTGCGGGCAGCGTGCAGCATGCCCGGCGACATGTCGACTCCGAGCACCGGGCCCGCGTGCGCGCGGCGGGTCAGCTCGGCTAGGTAACGGCCGTTGCCGCAGCCGATGTCGGCGACGGTTTCCCGGCCGTCGAGCCCGGCGAGCGTGAGCGTTTCGCGGGCCAGGTCGATTCGCGGCTCCTGATAGGCATAGATGGACTGCCGCGCGGCCAGGTTGGCGTCCGTCTTGTACTGGGATTCCCGCAGGTAGGACTGATCCGTCCACGGGTCCCAGGCCGGGTCAGGATCGGTCACGCGGTCCTCAGCGGGCCGATCCGCCGGCGACCTCGTAGGACCACAGCTCGCTGCCGACCCCCACCGGGTGCGGTGCCTCGCCGCCCGCCCGCTCGGCGGCGGACCGGTGCCCGTGCGCGAACGCCGGGGAGCTCACCCACGCCTGGAACGCGGCCTCGTCCCGCCACCGGGTCACCACCAGCCAGGTGGTTCGCTCGTCGGTCGGCTTGAGCAGCTCGAAGCCCTCGAAGCCGTCCTGGTTGTCGACCGCGCCGGCCCGGGCGGCGAACCGGCGGGCCAGCTCGTCCCCGCTGTCGGCGGGCACCGTAATCGCGTTGATCCTCACTACCGTCACGTGGTCAACGTACCAATCAAGGTCCGAGAGGCTAAACGCCGCCGCCTGAGTGCCGGCAGCTGGCCCGGTGCTGGGCGCCCAGGTCCAGCAGCATGCGCAGCCCGGGCTCGGCCGGGAGATATGAGGCGTCCTCCTCTCCGGGTGGTCCGTAGCCGATCCGCTGCTGCCAGGGAGCGATACCGGCCGGGTCGCTGCCACCCACGGCCAGCAGGACCTCATCGTGGCGGGACCGGAAGTAGAACCGCTCGCCGCATGGCAGCACGCCCTCAACCTGCACGGGCGCGGCCATGCAGGTCATCTCCGCATGCCATCCGGCCTCGCGCAGCCTGGCCAGCGCCGCATCCCATGCCCCTTGGTGCGGGCCGGCCCACTCGGGCAGTTGTGTCATGGCCTGCCTCACGAAGCCTGGACCCACTGCTGGTAATCAAACACACTAAGGTCCGGCTTCATGGAATTGGCCGCTGGGCCGCCCTCGCACTGGATCGTGACGCTGGCGGACGGCTCCCGGGCAGACGTTGTTACCGGGTGGACCGAGAAAACCGCTCACGATGACCATGTCGTGTTCGGGGTTCTGATGGATATCGATGCTGACCTGCAGGATCAGTTCGAAGTCCTGGCGCGCGCGCCAGCCCGCAGCCGTCGTGCAGGAGTAGCCGTGGCCCGGTTCCGCGTGGTTGCGTGCCAGGAGTTGAAACGGTCACCTGAGCCGTCCCCGGCGTGGTTGCTGCCCTAGCGTTCCTTCAGCTCGCGGGCGAACCGGCGCCACGCGGGCGTGCTGAAGGCCAGCACGGGACCGGTGCCGGTTTGCTTGGTGTCGCGGACGAGCACCTGCCTACCTTCGCTGCCCAGCTCGACGCAGTTGCCTTGGCCCGAGTGTGAGGATGTCCGCCAGATTGGTTCAGTCGTCATATGCAAGGCTCCGAATCAGCTCAGCCGACTTGCTGTCCGGCAGCGCCGATGCGCGCAGATGGTCGAAGGCCAGGCAGTAGCGGTCAACTTCTTCTCTCTTCCGGGCGTACCGGGCCGATCCTATGTCCTCGACGTAGACCAGATCACCCTGGTTATCGAACGACAGAACGACGAACGCCCGGCCATAAGCGCAGCAGATACCCTGGCCGCTCTCGATCACCTGGATGGTGATCTCTGGGCGCCGGCCCATCCTGAGCAGGTGCTCGCACTGAGCGCGCATGGTCGCGGGGCTGGCCGCCACTCGCATCAGCGCTGACTCGTCGATGATGAACCAGGCACGAGGCGGACGGTCGCGTTCGAATACCTCCTGCCTTGTCATGCGGATAGCCACGGCCTTATCCACATCCTCGGGCGCCAGCGTCGGCCGTACCGCCTCCAGCGCCGCTCTCGCATAACTCTCGGTCTGGAGCAAGCCTGGGATGAGGTACGACTCGTACGTCCGCAGTTCCGCTGCCTCTCCTTCGACCAGGTAAAGATCACGGAACCAGGGCAGGACGGAAGTGTTCTCCACTAGCGCCTGAAGCCGGGCGAAGTGGCCATCGGTCTCGAACACCTCGTCTAGCTTCAGCGCCAGTGGGCGCTTCGGGATCCGCTCGGCGGTTTCGATCTTGGCAACCTGGGACGGGCTGTAGCTCAGCAGCCTCGCGAGCGCGGGCTGAGAAAAGCCCCGTGCCTTACGGAGCCGGACAACCTCTGCCGCGAAGAATCCGAGCGCACTGGATGATGCATCAATCATCGGGTTCACCTCGTACAGCTCTAAGTGATCTCGTACACCAACAGCGGTCATCCGCACAGCGATTTCCGGTATCCGGACAGTCTTAGCCGTCTGCTTGCTGCTACTTCTCAACGCTAGTCCCCGCTTGAGATCTTGGGTAGCGGGACCGCGCATCCGGCGGCAAACAGCCGCGTGTTGCGCTCAAACGCGGCGGCGTGGCCCCTCTCGACAAATGACCGAATGCCCGAAGAGATGAGTAATAAATGCCCGTCGATCCAGCGAATATCACGCCGCCAGAACATCCGCTCCCGAGACTGGCCACATTCGAGCTGGCGAGATACCGGCGCGAGCTCGAAAGGGCCCTGAAGCGACTTCCCGCCGACTCCAGTGCACGCCCGGGCGTCCTGGAGCAGATGAGTGAAGTCCTGGCCGAGCAGGAATCGCGGGCAAGGATCGCGAACGCGCCGGCCAACCGGAAGAGCGCTCGTGGCCTGTGAATACCCGGACGACCTGACGGAGCGTATCTTCCGCGGGCTCTATCCCGGCCTCCCGTTCGCGAGATCGTCATCGGGGGAACTGTACGGCGTCATGCTCGGGACGACGTTGCTGGCGAGTGACACCCTCGGCGGCCTCGCTGATCTGGTCAATGCCTTAAGCGCGCATTCTGGCAAACCGCTACATAAGATCGTGATCGACATGGATCTGCAGGTAGTAGGGTACGTCCGGGACAAAGGCGAGTCCGGGTTAATCCTCGCCTCTCCGGTCTTTCGCGCGACGTGATAGGCGACGTCGCACGAGCCGAAGCAGTCCACTTCGCCAGGCGTTATCAGGTTAGCGTGCATCCTTGGTTCCGCTGTGGTGATAAATGGAGTTGATGGCCGGGGCCAGGGTGTGGGATGGTCGGCTCATCGTTCACTGCGCCTTGCGGTGGGCCGTGGGGTGAGACCCCGCGGTAGATCGGACGTCCCGGCCTGGCCGGGGCGGATGATCTGCTGCGGGGCGCCGTCTACCGGAAGGCGGACCTCATGGAATCACAGCTCTCCGTCCTCACGCCAGCAGATATCCAGCGCTTCGAGCGTGACGGCTACGTCGTGGTCAGGCAGGCGTTCTCGCCCGCTGATGCCCTGGACATGGAGCGGCGATGGTGGCGGGAACTGGAAGGCTCGTACGGCATACGCCGCGACGACCGCTCCAGCTGGCACCAGATCCAAGGGGATCTCAAAGCCGCCAAGCGCGATCGGGTCCAGGCCAAGATCTTGACCGGGCGGGTCCGCGGCGTCCTCGATGACCTGCTCGGCCAGGCGGCCTGGTCGCCGCCGAGGGACTGGGGCCGGGCCCTCGTCACCTTCCCCGAGCCGGGTGCCTGGGAGGTACCGTCCAGGCTCTGGCACTGGGATAATCCCTGCGAACTGCACCTCGATCGCCCCCGAGCGCTGTTCGTCGTCAGCTTCATCGGCCCGGTCGCGCCCGGAGGCGGCGGAACCGTGATCCTGTCCGGGTCGCCCCGGCTGCTGATCCAGCAGGAACGCCGCCTTCCCCTGGACCGGCCGCGAGAATTCGGCGTCCGGCTCTGGGAACGGTTCCACCGCTCTGATCCCTGGCTCATGGCGCTCACCGGACAGGCACCGTCTCCTCGCGGCCGGATCGCCGCCTTCATGGAGGTAGAGACCACCGTCGACGGCGTGCCCCTCCGCGTGGCCGAGCTGACTGGCGAGCCGGGAGACATGGTCTTCTGCCATCCGGTCATGGTCCACTGCGCCGCCCCGAACCGGGGCACGCGGCCGCGCTTCATGCGGATCAAGACGCAGATCCTCACCCACGAGGGCCGAAACCTGCGCAGCACACTGGAACGCCCCGGCCCGTAGGCCTTTAGTGTCATGATCAGTCGGTGGAAGACCATCACGTCGTTGCCGTGATCCTGCTCCGGGCAGGACAGCTCCTGCTGTGCCACCGATCCCCGCAACGGCGGTGGTACCCGGACGTATGGGACTTCCCCGGCGGTCACGTCCGGCCTGGCGAGCGCCCCGAAGACGCGCTCCGGCGGGAGGTTAACGAGGAGCTCGGGGCCGAGCTCGAGGATGTTGAAGGGCCCCCTGTCCTGCACCGGACCGATCCGCTGACCGGCCTGGATCTTACCGTCTGGGTCTCGCGCCGCTGGCGGGGCAGCATCGCCAACCTCGAGCCAGACGAGCATGACGCCATCGGCTGGTTCGGCAAGGAGCAGCTCGGCGGCCTCAGCTTCGCTGACCCGTCCTACCTGGAAATACTCCAGAATCTGCTGAGCCATGGCTGGTCGTCGCCGGGTGGTTAGGCGTCGAGGTTCTCTTTGCGGATGTACCAGACGTGCCAGGTGATCAGGCAGGCCAGCGTGCCGAACCACTCCACCGTGGTGACCAGGGAGATGAGGTCGATCGGCAGCGTGTAGACGAGGACGACGTGCACCACCGCGTTGGCCAGCAGCACGGCGCCCCAGACGGCCGTGTCGATGCGCAGCCCCCGGCGGAACCGGGCATCGGTGTCCCAGCGGGCGGCCCACGCGGCCGCGCCCTCGACACCGCGCTTGAGCTCGGCGATGGTGCGGCCCAGGGTCAGCTGGGCAGGCTTGCCGGTGACCACCGTGACCAGCATCCACAGGCCGAACAGCCCGCCCAGCGCGGCGGTCCACCCTTCCCGGATCGCGAGGGTACGAGGATCGTCCGACAGCAGGCCGAGCACCACGGACAGCACCAGGACGCTCAGCGTGAATACGGCGATAAGGTCGACCCGGCGGTTGCGAGCCACGGTCCATCCCACGTTCGGCACGGCCGCCAGGACGCTGGCCATCAGCGCCCACCACTGGCTCACGCCCGCGGCGCGCAGGCCGTAGAACAGCACCATCGGCACGATCACCTCGAACACGACGGTCATCACGTTGGCGCGGATCACCCGCCGCAGGCCCGCGTCGGGTGCGGGTTTCTCGCAGGCCGTCATACCGGGCGCGGGCTTGTCGTAGGTCATCATGAGTTTTCCTTTTCGGGGTTGAGGGCGGTCGCCCGCACGTACAGGTCGGCGAGTTCGCGGCCGATGCGGGCTAGCTCGGCCGGTTCGGGCACGTCGGCGGCCACGGTGACGACGACGGCGTCCAGGCCGTTCGTCAGGGCGATCGTCACGGTCCGCGTGTCGAAGGGGCGGAAAGCTCCCGCCGCCTGCCCGCTGCGGAAGTGCTCCTCGAACACGGCCAGGCGCTGGTTGACGCCGGCTCTATGCTCGGCGGCGTTCCGCACGATGTCGATGAGCGCCCGGACCTCGGCCGGGTGTTCGCCGACCAGGGCGACGTTCGCCTCGACGTAGGCGCGCAGCACCGCGACGTGGCCGTCGGCGGCTTCGATGCGCGACTGCATGAACGCGTCGGTGATCTTCTCGATCTCGGCGACGCACGCCGTGAGCAGGTCATCCTTGCCTGCGAAGTGATAGCTGATCATGCCGGTGCTCGACAGGCCCGCGTGCTTCGCGATCCGGCTGAACGACGCCTTGGCGTAGCCGACCTCGGCTATGACCTCGATCGCCGCCGTCACGATCTGGGTGCGCCGGCCCGACTCGGTGAACGTTCTTGCTTGCATGAGCAAATCTTAGCTTAGTCAAGCAAAAAGAACAAATGTCCCGCGTGCGGGACTGCGGAAGGGGGCTTGCACCCGGACTGTGATTGAACGGGTTTGCCGAGGGTAGCGGCCGCTGATGGTCCAAGTGGGAGCGGTCCTCGGCGGACGGTACGTACTCGACGAGCAGATCGGGAACGGCGGTTACGGCGAGGTGTGGCGCGCGGCGGACACGGTGCTGTCCCGGTCCGTGGCGATCAAGCTGATGCACCCGCGGCACGCCGGGCAGGGCGAGGCGGTGGCCAGGTTCCGGGCGGAGGCGCGGCACGCCGCGGCCCTGTCCCACGAGAACATCGCGCAGGTCTACGACTACGGCGAGGCGGCGAGCGGGCAGCCGCCCTATCTGGTGATGGAGCTAGTTACCGGGACCTCTCTCGAGGCCGCCCTGGCCGACGGCCCGCTGGACGCCGCCCGGACCATGGATGTCGTCGCCCAGACCGCGGCCGGCCTGCGGGCCGCGCATGCCGCCGGCATGATCCACCGCGACGTCAAGCCGGGCAACCTGCTGCTTTCCGCCGGGGGCACCGTCAAGATCACGGATTTCGGTATCGCGCACACGGTCGGTTCGGCGACGGTGACGGCCACCGGCGAACTGCTCGGCACGCCTGCCTACGTAGCGCCCGAACGGGTCATGGGGGAGCAGGCCGGCCCGGCCAGCGACCTGTACTCGCTGGGCATCGTGGCCTATGAGTGCCTGGCCGGCATTCGGCCGTTCACCGGCACGCCCCTGGAGGTCGCGCTGGCCCACCGGGACCGCCCGCTGCCGCCGCTGCCGCCGTGGGTAGCTGGGGATGTGACCGCGTTGGTGATGCGGCTGACCGCGAAGGATCCGGTTCAGCGCCTCGGTGACGCCGCTGAGGTCACGATGTGGGCGGCCCTGCTCCGCGACGGCGCTGATACCGGTCCATCCGCCGCGTACTGGACCCCGGGCGCCGCGCCGCCGGCCGGGAATCCGGCGCGCCGTCGTGCGGCCCTCGCCTACGCGTGCGCCGCGCTCGCCGCTGTCTTCGTCATCGTGGTGGCGAGCATCATCGGATTCGCGTCGCCCAACCGGTCGGCTACCGCCACTCCGCCCTCGACGTCGACTTCGCCTCCCTCACCGGCGTCGCACCACAGCAATGTCGCTGCCCGGTCCTCTAGTCGCTCCGCGGCGAGGACGACCAGGTCCACCGGGGCGAGCACGGCGCGACCTCCCGCGGCGAACCCCGCCGCTCACCAGGGGCCGGCCCCCGTCGTGGTCACGGCCGTCGGCCCTGGGCCGGGAAACGGACCCGGCAACGGCAAAGGCCCAGGAAAGGACAAGGGCAACGGGAAAGGCCCGGATAAGGGCAAGGACAACGGGAACGGCCCCGGCAACGGAAACGGAAACGGCCAGGGCGGCTGAGGCTGCGTCCCGCTGGTCCCGGCTCTACCGGTCGCTGGCCGTCAGCGTCCTGCGGTACTGCCGCGTGGTCAGGCCGAACCAGCGGCCGGTCGTGCCCTCGTCGGTCATGCCCAGCCGCGCGGCAACCGCCTGCGAGCGGACGTTGTCCAGGTCGGTCAAGGCGAGAACCTCGCCGATCCCCGCTGTGGCCGCCGCCGCGAGCACTGCCTCAGCGGCCTCGGTGGCGAATCCCTGGCCCTGGCCGCGCGGATGCAGGTGCCAGCCGATCTCCAGCAGGCCGGTGGGGCCGCCGGCATCCGTCAGCGGCAGCAGCAGCAGCGTCCCGACCGGCTCCTGTCCGGCGGGCGACAGCGGGACCATGGCCCACATGCCGAGCGGCGGGTCGAGCTTGCCCGGCCCGGCGATCCACCGGGCCAGCCGCTCGCGCGCCTCGTCCGTGGTCGCCAGGGCGCGGCGCGGATGCGATCCCAGCCACCGCATGACATCGTCGCGCGAGTAGAGGTCGAAGAACGCGGGGAGGTCGGACTCCTCCCAGCGCCGGAGCACGAGGCGCTGAGTCCTGGCCAGTTCCACCGGCGGCGCTACCGGCCGGCCTGGCGTTGGTGGAGCCGCGCGAACCTGGCACGCTGCGATTGAATCATCTCCGCCTCCATGGTCGTCCCGTCATCGTAGGCCGGAAAGCCGCTTCATATCGCCGGTGAGATTACGGTTTCATCCGTGACCATGCTGCCGCCCGTGACGACCGAGGACGCCTTCACCACGGTCTGCCAGGACGAGGCCGCGCTCCGGCCAGGAGTTGAGCAGCTGTGCCGGCGCCTGGGAGCCGACGTACCGGGCCTGACCCGGTTCGCGGTCGGCTCACGGCCGGTCTACGCGACCGGTGACCTGGTCCTGAAGCTGTTCCCGCCGACGGACCTGGACGGATGCCGGGTCGAGTCGGGCGTCTTGACCACCGTGCGAGGCAAACTGCCCATCCTGACGCCGCGAGTGCAGGCGACCGGGAAGCACGACGGCTGGGGATACGTCCTGATGAGCCGGCTGCCCGGCGTCGCGCTGGACATGGTGCGGGACCGGATCTCCGCCCGGGACCAGGATGTCCTGGCCGACCAGCTCGGCGAGACGATCGCGGTCCTGCACCAGCTGCTGCCGCCGGAGATTCCCGGCTGGGGGCCGCCGGCTGGCCGGCCTTCGTGGCGCGGCGGCGCGCGGAGTGCGTCAGCGAGCAGCGATCCCTCGGGCTGCCTGAGCCCTGGACCGCCCAGCTGGCCGGTTTTCTCGACGCGGTCGCGCTGCCATCCCGGCCGCCGGTGCTGCTGCATACCGAGGTGATGAGCCAGCATCTGCTCGTCACCGAGAGCACGAGCGGGTGGCAGCTGTCCGGGCTGATCGACTTCGAGCCCGCCATGTGCGGCGACCGCGAGTACGACTTCGTCGCGGTCGGGGTATTCGTCGCGGAGGGCGACGCCCGGTTCCTGACCCGGACGCTGACTGCCTACGGCTACGGCAGTGACCAGCTCGGCCCCGAGCTGCGTCGCCGCCTGCTGGCCTGGGGCATCCTGCACCGGTACAGCCACCTGGCCGGATGGCTGCGGCGCCTGCCCGAGCCGGCCGCCCCCACGCTGGGCGCACTCGCCGACCGCTGGTTCGCTACGGAGTAACCACGGCGCCCGCCGCCCGTCATCTCAGACGCGCAAAGGCGGCCGTGACGAGCAGTACCCGTCACGGCCGCCCCGCCGACGATGGTCGCCGGCTCAGCTCAGCCGGCCTAGTAACCCGACTGCTGGTCGCCGCCGTACTGGTCCTGGCCGCCCTGGCCCTGGCCGCCCTGACCGTAGCCCTGGTCCTGGCCGCCCTGGCCGCCGCCCTGGTCCTGGCCGCCCTGACCGTAGCCCTGGTCGCCCTGGCCGCCGCCCTGACCGTAGCCCTGGTCCTGGCCGCCCTGACCCTGGTCCTGGCCGCCCTGGCCGTAGCCCTGTCCCTGACCCTGGTCCTGGCCGCCGCCCTGGCCGTAGCCCTGGTCCTGGCCGCCCTGACCCTGGTCCTGGCCGCCCTGGCCGTAGCCCTGTCCCTGACCCTGGCCCTGGCCGCCGCCCTGGCCGTAGCCCTGGTCCTGGCCGCCCTGACCCTGGTCCTGGCCGTAACCCTGGTCCTGGCCGCCGCCCTGGCCGTAGCCCTGGTCCTGGCCGCCCTGGCCGTAGCCCTGACCCTGGTCCTGGCCGCCCTGGCCCTGGTTCTGCTGGCCTTGCTGGCCGCCTCTGCCGAACTTGTTCTGCAGTTCCTGCTCGCCCTCTTTCTCGCCGAACTGCTCTGCTTCATTCTTCAGGTTGTCGAACTCGCTCACCAGGCCTCCTTGTTGGCGGCCGTCTTTGGCCACCGTCTCATGCAGCTCCGGCAGTTTGCCGACAGCGCGGTGCGCCCTACCCCCCTCCGGGGGCCTGACACGTCTCGCCAGGTGAAAACACCGTGCACAGCGACGAAGTGTGCGTCTGGAGGGTGTCAAGATGGTCTCGTGATGGCAGGAGCTCCGATGGGCGGCGGCGATCCGCCCGGGGTGGCCTTTCCCGCCCGGGCGGACGGCCGGCGGAGCACGTCGGCCCTTGGCCGGGCGGTCGTCGCCGACGCGCTGGCCCGGGTCGACCCGGACGGGGCGCTGGCCGCCAGCCGGGAGGCCAACTGGCGAAAGGGCTACCTGACCCACTTCCGCCGGCTGGTTGAGGCCGGGCTGACGTCGAGGCAGGCCGCGGTGTCGGTGGCCCGCGACGGCCTGGCGTCCCTGCACCAGCGGATGCGCGTCATCAGCCCGTACGGCGCCGAGAGCGGGCTGGACGCGCTGGTCTCGGCGCCGGCGCGGCACGAGCTGGCCACCGTTACGGTGGCCGGCGAGGGGGAGCCGGAACGCGCGCTGTCGGTTCCCTACCGCGGGGAGCGGCTGACCGGCGACGCCCTGCTGCGGCGGCTGGAGGCATGGGTCACGGCCGGCGTCATCGAGCCGTCCTGCGCGGACGCGGTCGCGCGGGTCGCCGCGAGCCCGCAAATGCTGGCGCTGCCCGGCCGCACCGTCGTCGTGCTCGGCGCGGGCGCCGAGATCGGCCCGCTCTCCGTGCTGCTGAGCTGGGGAGTCCGGGTGGCGGCCGTCGACCTGCCGATCCCGGCCATCTGGGAGCGAGTGCTCGAGATGGCGCGGGGCAGTGCCGGAACCCTGCTTGTCCCGGTCGCGCGGGACGGTGCCGCCGGCGCTCCGTCCGACGAGCAGAATCTGACCAAACGGGTGGGCTTCGACCTAGCCGCCGACGTTCCTGCCGTCGCTGACTGGCTGGCGGGCATCGAGGAACCGCTGACGCTCGGCAACTACGCCTACGCCGACGGCGCGGCCAACGTGCGCGTGGCCAGTGCCGTCGACGCGCTGACCGTGCGCCTGGCGGCCGAGCGCCGCGACGTCGCCCTCGCGGTCCTCGCGACGCCCACCGACGTGTTCGCGGTCCCGGCCGAGGCGGTCGCCCAGTCGGCCCGCGCCTACGCGGACCGGTCCCCGGCGGCGAAGCTCGGCGGCTGGCCGCTGCGCACGCTGTCCGGCGGGCGGCTACTCCGCCCCGCCTACCCGGCGGGAGCCGATCCGGGCATCTGCGACAGCCTGATCGCTCAGCAGGGTCCCAACTACGTGCTGGCCAAGCGCCTGCAGCGATGGCGGGCCACGGTCGCCCGGGCCGGCGGCGCGGTCGTCTCGATGAACGTCGCCCCGCCGACCCGCACCCGGTCGGTGACCAAGAACCGGATGCTGGCCGCGGCGTACGCGGGGGCCGGCCGGTTCGGCGTCGAGGTCTTCGAGCCCGCCACCACCAAGACGCTCATGGCGGCGCTGCTCGTCCATGACATGCAAAGCGGTGGCGGTCCGGACCAGGATGCCGGTGAGCAGGCCCACCCCTGGCAGGACGAGGCGCGCGCGGCCGCGCACGGCGGGCTGTGGCGGATCGCCTACACGCCCCGCAGCGCGCTCGGGCTGGCAGCGCTGCTCGGTTACGCGCGGGCGGGCGATTCGGGTCAATAGGCCGTGACGTCGAGTAATTACAGTTCGGCAACTGGCATGTCTGCATGTGACTACCGGTTGATACTGTCGGCGAATGATGATCTCTCGCAAGGTGGCAGTGGTCGCGCTGCTGTGTATTCCGCTGGCCGCGGCGGGTTGCAGTTCATCCAGTTCGTCCACCTCGGCTTCGGGCGGGGCGAGCAGCACCCCGGCGGGGTCGCCGTCCGCCTCCACTTCCGCCTCCGCGTCCCCGACCGGATCGGGCCCGGTCGACGTGCTGTACGCCGGGTCGCTGGTCAACCTGATGCAGAAGCAGGTCGGGCCGGCCTTCCAGACGGCGACCGGCTACAGCGTCTCCGGCATCTCGGCCGGTTCCAAGGACCTGGCCGCGGAGATCAAGGGCAAGGTCCACCAGGGCGACGTGTTCATCAGCGCCAGCCCCAAGGTCAACGCCACGCTCGAGGGCGCCTCGAACGGCAGCTGGGTGTCGTGGTACGGCACGTTCGCCACGTCGGCGCTGGTCCTCGGCTACAACCCGAAGAGCAAGTTCGCCAGCGACCTGAAGACCATGCCGTGGTACAAGGCCATCACCGAGCCGGGGATCAAGGTCGGGTTCACCGACCCGGCCACCGACCCGAAGGGCGTGCTGGCCGTCCAGGCGATGACCGACTTCGCTAAGTCGAAGAGCCTGCCGGCGCTGAAGACGCTGTCGACCAGCAAGGCCGACATCTTCCCCGAGGAGACCCTCGTCGGACGGCTGCAGTCCGGCCAGCTCGACGCAGGGTTCTTCTACACCGCCGAGGCGACCGCGGCCAGCATCCCGACCGTGCCGCTCACCGGCGAGAACCTCAAGGCCACCTACACGATCACCATCTTGAACAAGGCGCCGCACGAGGCGGGAGCCGAGTCGTTCGTCTCCTACCTGCTCGGCTCGGCCGGGCAGGCGGTCCTCAAGCAGGACGGGTTCAACCTGGTCAGCCCGGCGACCGTGACCGGCTCCGGCGTGCCTTCGTCGTTGCAGAGCGTCCTGTCCCAGTAGTGCGGTACCGGGCCTCACGCAGCCCGCTCACCTGGCTGGGCGGGCTGCTGGCCCTGTATCTGGTCGTTCCGCTCGTCGCCTTCCTGATCCGGCTGGCCGCACCCGGTGATCGCGGGTTCGGCACGCCGGGCCTGTGGCCGGCGGTGGAAGTGTCCGTCGGCAGCGCCACCATCACGACCGTGCTGGTGGCGCTGTTCGGCATCCCGCTGGCGTACTGGCTAGCCCGCTCGCGCGGGCCGGCCAGCACCGTCACCGGCGTCCTGGTCCAGCTCCCGCTGGCGATACCACCGGTGACGAGCGGGCTCGTCCTGATCTACCTGGTCGGCCCGTACACGGCCCTCGGCCAGTTCTTCAACGGCGGCCTCACCGACTCGGTGACCGGCGTGGTCCTCGCTCAGACCTTCGTCGCCTCGCCGTTCCTGATCGTCGCGGCCCGCTCGGCGTTCGCCGCCATCGACCCGGCGCTCGATGACCTCGCCGCGACCCTCGGGCACCGGCCCCTGGCCCGGTTCTTCCGGGTGAGCCTGCGCGTCGCGGCCGCCGGCATCCGGGCTGGCCTTCTGATGACCTGGCTTCGCGCCATCGGCGAGTACGGCGCGACCGTGCTGCTCGCGTACCACCCGTACACGCTGCCCGTCTTCACCTACGTGCAGTTCTCCAGCACCGGCATCCCCACCACCCAGGCGCCGACGGCGCTGGCTCTCGGCATCGCCGTCGTCGTCCTGGTGGGCAGCCAGCTGCGCCGGCCGCGCCGGTCCCGGGCCGCCGATGTGCCCGCCCCGCATCCGCCGGGCTCCACGCCGCCGGTCACCGTCGGCTTCGACCTCGACGTCACCGTGGGATCGTTCCGGCTGACGGTGGCGCACCAGGCTGCCAGCCACCGGATCGCCATCCTCGGCCCGTCGGGCGCCGGGAAGTCGATGACGCTGCGCGCCCTGGCGGGCCTGCTGGGCCCGGAGGCGGGGGAGGTGCGCTACAGCGGCCAGCTGGTCTCGGCGGTGCCGGTAGAAGCCCGTGACCTGGGCTACGTCCCGCAGAGCATGGCCCTGTTCCCGGACCGGACCGTCTGGCAGCAGCTGCTGTTCGCCACCCGCGCCGATCCCCGGCTGGCCGCCTGGTGGCTGGCGACCCTGCACCTCGCCGGTCTCCAGGACCGGCTGCCCGATCAGCTGTCCGGAGGCCAGCGGCAGCGGGTCAGCCTAGCCCGGGCGCTGAGCCACGGCCCGCGGCTCGTCCTGCTCGACGAGCCGTTCTCCTCGCTCGACGCGCCGGTCCGCGACGAGCTGCGGCGCGAGCTCAGGCGGCTGCAGAACGACGCCGGCCTGTCGACGGTGCTCGTGACCCACGACCCAGAGGAGGCCGCCCTGCTCGCCGACGAGATCCTCGTCATCGACGGCGGGCGCCTCCTCCAGGCCGGCCCCCGCTCCGTGGTCTTCAGCCGCCCGGCCTCGCCCGCGGTGGGGCGGCTGCTCGGTATCCAGAACCTCCTCACCGGCGTGGTAACCGGCCCGGGCGAGATCGCCGCGGGCATGCTGCGGATCGCGGCCGCCACCGGGGACCTGCCCGCGGGCAGCGACGTCCTGTGGTGCATCCGGCCGGACCGCGTCACGGCTGGCGATCGGGGCGGCTACCGCGCCGTGGTCTTGGACGTCGCCGACGTCGGGACCTACACCAGCATCACCGTCGAGCTGGCCGACGGCCCCGAGCTGCGCATCAGGACCGCCGGCCCGGGCGGCCTCGAGCGCGGCGACCGCTGCCGGCTCGACCTCGACCCCGGGGACATAACCTTGTGGCCGGCTGGCGATGAGAACCGGGCCGGGCTACCGTCATAGCCAACGTGAACAAGGAATTCACCGCCACGCTGGTGCAGAGCGAGGCCGACGGCGGCTTAGGCTGGCAGCCAGAGCGACAGCCCGAACTGAGCCGCCGCGTCGGTCCACCACGAGCGCATCGCGAACCCGGCCGCGGCCAGCTCGCCGGTCACGCCCTCCCGGCGGAACTTGGCCGACACCTCGGTCCGCATCTCCTCGCCGCCGGCGAACTCGACGGTGAGCCCGATACCCGGCAGGCGCACCGTCTGCGCCGGGCCGGACCGCAGCCGCATCTCGATCCACTCGGCGGCGGCGTTCCACACCGCGACGTGCTCGAACGCGTCCAGGTCGAAGTCGGCGCCGAGCTGCGCGTTCAGTACCGCGAGCACGTTCTTGTTGAAGGCGGCGGTGACCCCCGCCTCGTCGTCGTACGCGGCGACCAGCGTGGCCGGGTCCTTGACCAGGTCGGTGCCGAGCAGGAAGAAGTCGCCCGGCCGGAGCTGCGCGCGGACCCGGTTCAGGAAGGCGGCCCGCTGCGCCGGCTCCAGGTTCCCGATCGTGCTGCCGAGGAAGGCGACCAGCCGGGGCGACAGGACCTGGTCGTCCTGGGGGAACCCGAGGCGCTCCTCGAAGTCCGAGACCACGGCCCGCACGTCGAGCCCCGGGTACTCGGCCGACAGTGCCGCGCCCGCCGCGACCAGGGCCGGCTCGCTCACGTCGACCGGGACGTAGCAGGTCAGCGTGCCCTCGGCGCGCAGCGCGTCGAGCAGCAGCCGGGTCTTGTCCGAGGATCCCGAGCCGAGCTCGACCAGGGTCCGCGCCCGGGTCTGCGCCGCGATCGGGGCCGCCGCGGCCCGCAGGATCTCCCGTTCGGCCCGGGTCGGGTAGTACTCGGGCAGCTCGGTGATCTTGTCGAACAGCGCGCTGCCCTGGGCGTCGTAGAACCACTTGGGCGGCAGCGACTTCGGCTCCGCGGTCAGCCCGGTCAGGGCGTCGGCGCGCAGTGCCTCCTCGAGGAAGCCAGGCGGTAGCCGGCGGTCGAGGGATGTCATCGGATCGCGATCCTTCCGTTGGGCGATTTTTCCTCCGGCGTGCCGGCTCCAGCCAGCCCGGTCACGCTGACCTGCTGCGGTGTTGCGTCAAGGACGGAGTCGTCGGGTACCTCAGCCCAGCCGGGCTCGTCGTCGCCCGGCTCGGAGGCGACGAGGACGGACCCCGCGCGGCGGCGGTAGAACAGGGTGTCGCCGGCCGCGGTGGCCGCGATCGCCTGCCCGTCGGTCAGCAGGAAGTTGAACCGGCCGGTCACGCCCGCGGCCCGCAGCATCGCGACGACGTCGGCGAGGGATTGCGCCAGCGTCCGGCCGCGGCGGAGCCGGTCCAGCGCCAGTGCCCACAGCAGCGCCGAGTCCACCCGGGCCTCCAGCCTGAGCAGCGCCTCCGCGGGCAGGGTGGCGGCGAGCCCGGCGACCGAGCCGGGCCAGCCGTCGACCCGCCCGTTGTGGCTGAACAGCCACGGGCCGGACGCGAACGGGGCGATGGCGGCAGCACCGTGGTCGGTTCCCGCCGTGGCCGAGCGGACGGCCGCCAGCACCGCTCCCGCCGACGTAACCCGGGCCAGGTCCGCGAAGGACTCATCGCCCCAGATGGGCCCCGGATGCCGGTAGCGGGCCGGGTCCGGATCGCCGTCCGCGTACCAGCCGACCCCGAACCCGTCCGCGTTCATCGTCCCGTACCGCTGCCGCCGCGGCGCCCACGCCTGCCGGTACAGGCCGTACGGCGGGTCGACGATCAGGGACCGCAACCTGGCGGCCGGCCCCAGGTAGGCCAGGTGCCGGCACATCAGGCGGTCTCCGCGACGGCCGTCCGGGCGGTCCGGAAGCCGGCGAAGATCTGCCTCCTGATCGGGTAATCCCAGTTGCGGAAGGTGGTCCGGCTGACCACCGGGCTGACCGCGAACGAGCCGCCGCGCAGCATCTTGTACTCCGGGCCGAAGAACACCTGCGAGTACTCCTTGTACGGCCACGCCTCGAAGCCCGGGTACGGGCCGAAGTCCGAGCTGGTCCACTCCCAGACGTCCCCGATCAGCTGCCGGGCCCCGCACGGCGCCGCGCCCGCGGGATAGGAGCCGGCCGGCGCCGGGCGCAGGAACTCCTGGCCGAGGTTGGCCCGGGACGCGTCGGGATCCGCGTTGCCCCATGGGTACCTGCGGGTCAGGCCGGTCGCGGGATCGAACCGGGCCGCCTTCTCCCACTCGGCCTCGGTGGGCAGCCGCCGCCCGGCCCAGCGGGCGTACGCGTCGGCCTCGTACCAGCTCACGTGCACGACCGGCTCGTCCGGCCGGACGAGTTCCGGCCGGCCGAACACCCGGCGCGTCCACTGCCCGCCCTCGGGCCGCCAGTACAAAGGCGCGGTCAGCCCGGCCCGCTGCCGGTGCGCCCAGCCGGCTTGCGTCCACCAGCGCGGGTCGTCGTACCCGCCGTCGGCGATGAACTCGGTGTACGCGCCGCAGGTCACCGGGGCGGTGTCCAGGTAGAACGACGGCACCTCCACGGCGTGCGCGGGACGCTCGTTGTCCAGCGCCCAGGGTTCGGCGGAGGTACCCATGGTGAACGGGCCGCCGGGAACGAGCACCTCGGACGGCAGCCGGGCCGCGTCGGCCGGGGCCGGAGGCGGGGCCGCCGCGGCCAGCACCGGGTCGCCCGCCCGGATCTGGTGGGTGATCAGCATGGTCTCGTCGTGCTGCGCCTCGTGCTGGGCGATCATCCCGAACGCGAACCCGTCGCCGAGCAGCCGGGCGCCGGTGAAGGTAGCCCGGTCGAGCAGGTCGAGCACCCGCCCGCGTACCTCGTGGCCGTAAGCGCGCGCCTCGCCGGGCGGCAGCAGCGGCAGCGTCGGGCGCTCCGAGCGCGGATGCTCGAACGCGTCGTAGAGCGGGTCGATCTCCGGGTGCATCGGGTCGCGGCCGCCGACCTCGCGCAGCAGCCACAGCTCTTCCTGGTTGGCGATGTGGGCGAGGTCCCATACCAGCGGGGACATCAGCGGCGAGTGCTGTCTGACCAGATCGTCCTCGTCCACGCTGTCGGTCAGCAGCGCCGTCCGCTGCCGCGCCTCGGTCAGTTCGCGCGCGATAACCGCGCGCAAGGTTTCCGCATCGGCCTGAGACTCCGTCACAGCGAAACTCCGTCCAGTTGATCGTCGGCAGGACATCGGTCTTTCAGCACGTAGCGCTCGGTGAACTCGGTCACCGCCCGGCGGATCTGCGCGGGCGCGCCCAGCCGGGCCAGCGCGGCGCCGGCCGCCTCGAAGCAGCGCCTGCTGGCCTGGCCGATCGCCGGGTCGGCGGGCCCGCACCGCGCGGCCCGCAGCCACGGGTCCTGGGCGTCCGGCGATCCGTCCCAGATCGGCTCGACCGCGGCCAGCGCGATGCCGGCGGCCTGGGCGTCGCCGGCCAGCGCGGTGACCACAGCCGCCGGCACGATCCAGCCGTCACCCGGCTGCGCGTCGATCATCCGCAGTTCCATGTGCCCGTGCGGGCGGACCGGCGGGAACAGCGTGGACAAGTGATAGTCCAGGTCCTCGGCGGTCGGCGCGCGCAGCGACCCGGAGCCGCCCTCGCGCAGCCAGTCGCGGAAGGTCATCCCCGGCGGCGCGGTCCAGTCCCGCGACTCCGGTTCGCGGACGCACATGAGCTCGGCGTCCAGCGCGTACGCGGTCCACGCGTCGCGCGGGTCGCCGTCGGCCCAGGCCGGAGCCCGGGTCCGGCCCGGATCCATGTTGGCCCACACCTGCTGCCGGGCCGAGCGCCAGCCGGTCGGCTTGCCCTCGCGCAGCGGGGAGTTGGCGAACGCGGCCACCAGCACCGGGCCGATGGCGTGCAGCAGCCGCCAGCGGGAACGGTAACCGGACGGGCCCGCGCTGTCGTCCCCGGCGTCCAGGCACACCTGGACGGACGCGGTGCCGCACATCATCTGGCGGCCCCACGGGCCTTCGCGGTCGAAGAATCTCTCCATCGCCGCGTACCGCGGGAGGTTGAGCAGGCGGCGGGGCGGGCGGAGCGGATCGAGGCCGTAGCCGCAGAGCTCGAGGCCAGCCGCCGCGGCTGCGTCACGCAATGCGGCCAGGTCGCGCCCGGTGACCTCGTGCAGTTCGCTCAAGGTTCCGGCGGGAGCCGAGCTGAGCTCGAGCTGCCCGCCCGGCTCGAGGGTGAGCGAGGCGCCGGAGGGAAATTTGTACGGAACGGGCTGATGTGCTTGCCCCATGTAGCCTTCATCGCCTGCGGCCCCGAAGCCGGCCAGGGTAGCGGCTACTTGTCCTGCCTGGACTGGAAGCGCGGGATCACGACGATCGCGCACCAGCCACTCGAGTTCGACGCCGACCTGCTCCGGCGGTCCCGTCTTAAAGCAGATACCGTGCACCCGCGCTTCCGCGTCGGCCTCGGTAAACCGCGCCCCCTTTATCACGATTTCAACACTACCTGACGTGTCCTGGTCGGCCGCGGAGCCCGGCCTGTGGCGCTGCCCGCTAATGGCTCTCCCAGGTAAGTTTCAGTTTCGGGTGGTAATTTTCGCCCACTGCGCACGACCGCTGGTGACTTTCGGTTGCCAACTTAATGACACGCCGTAGTGGTCAACATGGCCATCGGCGCGTTCCTGCTCTGGCAGGATGGAACTCAATGAAGGCGCCGTCCGTGAAGATTCCGCTGCTCTCCCGGGGGAAGGCTAGCGAGCCACCCGGCATAGCGGCTGTCGCGCGCGTGGACCACCGGACGAAGAACATCACCAAGCGCCTCAACCCCGGCGAAATCGCCATCATCGACCACGCCGACCTGGACCGGGTGAGCGCCGAGGAGCTGATCCGGCGCAAGGTCGCGGCCGTCGTCAACGCCTCGGTCAGCATCACCGGGCGCTATCCCAACCTGGGCCCGAAGCTGCTGCTCGAGGCGGGCATACCGATCATCGACGGTGCCGGCCAGGACGTGCTGGCCCGGATCAGCGACGGCGCGGTCGTCCGGATCGACCAGGAGACCATCTACGTCGGCAACACCGTCGTGGCCAAGGGCACGCCGCTGACCGAGGACCTGGTCCTGGAGGCGATGACCGAGGCCAGGGCCATGATCGGGGTGCAGATCGAGTCGTTCGCCGCGAACACGCTGGAGTTCCTCCGGCGTGAGCACGAACTGCTCACCCACGGGATCACGCCGCCCGACATGGAGACGGACATGTCAGGCCGGCACGTCCTCGTGGTCGTGCGCGGCTACCACTACCGCGAGGACATCGCCGCGCTGCGGCCCTACATCCGCGAGTACAAGCCGGTGATGGTGGCCGTGGACGGCGGCGCGGACGCGCTGCTCGAGGCCGGCTACCAGCCCGACGCCATCTTCGGCGACATGGACTCGGTCTCGGATGAGGCGCTGTGCTGCGGCGCCGAGCTGGTGGTGCACGCCTACCCGGACGGCCGCGCGCCCGGCCTGAGCCGCGTCCGTGACCTCGGCCTGGACGCCATCACCCTGCCGGCCCCGGGGACGAGCGAGGACGTGGCGCTGCTCGTCGCCGACGCCAAGGGGGCCAGCCTCATCGCGGTCGTGGGCACCCACTACACGCTGGAAGAATTCCTCGACAAGGGCCGTCCGGGGATGTCCAGCACGTTCATCACGCACCTGCGGGTAGCCGGGAAACTGGTCAACGCGCGGGGCGTGCATCAGCTGTACCAGAGCCGGATCTCCGGCTGGTCACTGCTCGTCCTGGTGCTCGCCGCGGTGGTGACGGTGCTCGTCGCCGTGGTGTTCTCGCCCGCGAGCCCCGTCCTGGCCCGGTACTTCGAAGCTACCTGGCATTCCTTTACCTACTGGCTGACCGGAAAGCTCTAGTGATCGATTTTCGCTATCACCTGGTCTCCATCGTGGCGGTGTTCCTCGCGCTGGCGATCGGGATCGTGCTCGGCTCCACCGAATTGCAGGGGCCGGCCTATAACCTGCTGGACAAGACCACCTCTAAGCTGCAGAACGAGCTTAACCAGGTCAGCGGCCAGCGGGACGCGGCTCAGCAGCAGGCCAGCGAGGGCGAGATGTACGCCCAGGCCGTCGAGCCCACCGTGCTGCGCGGCCTGCTGACCGGGCAGCGGCTGCTGATCGTCACCGAGCCGGGCGCCCAGTCCTCGGTCGTCAGCGGGATCAGCAGCGCCGCGCTGGCCGCCGGGGCCTCCATCACCGGGCAGATCAACCTGGCGACGAAGTTCTTCGACACCAGCGGCACCACCCAGGACAGCCTGAACCAGACCACGCTGGACGTGGCCCAGGCGGCCGGCCTCCAGCTCGACAGCAGCGCGACCTACCAGCAGCAGGCCGCCCAGGTGATCGCCAGCGAGACCCTGACCACCGCGTCGGCGTCGTCGGCGGGCAAGGCGCCGGCTAACGACCAGAGCACCGAGGCCTCGACGATGCTGCAGGCCTACGCCGCGTCCCAGTTCCTCAGCACCACCGGGCAGCCCGGCCAGCACCGCCACCCTCGCGATCGTCGTGACCCCGCAGAACCCCCCCGCGGACGGCAGCGCCGACCAGCTCGACCAGGTGCTCGTCCCGCTGGTCACCGAGCTGGCCGGGAAGAGCTCCGCCACCGTGGTCGTGGGCTCGTCGGCGGGATCGGGCGCGGGCAGCCCCATCGCGGTCCTGCGCTCGAACAACGTGTCCAGCCAGGTGTCCACGGTCGACGACGCGGACCTGGTGTCCGGGCAGACCGTCGCGATCCAGGCCCTCGCCGTGGGGCTGGCCGGGGGCGAGGCGGCAGCTACGGCTTCACCGCCAACGGCGCCACCGCCATCGCGCCGAGCCCGGCGCCGTCGGCCTCGGCGTCCGCGTCGGCGTCGGCGAGCTCGACGCCTCCCTCCTCGACGAAGAAGAAGGTCAAGAAATGAGGCGAGCGGTATACGCAGCGGCGGGCGGGGCCTGTGCGGCGGGCGCGGCCAGGCTCGCCTACTCCGTCATGAGCCGCCGTCCTCCGGGTGGGCCGAAGGCCTGGTCCCGGACCAACCACCGGGGTGAGCCGGTCACCCTGCTCGAGGGGCCCGCCGTGGCGGCCGGGGCGATCGCCGGCGTGCTGGCGCAGGCGGGCCTGGCGGCGGCGTCCGGCTCAGCCGGGTCCCCCGGCTGGCGGCGCACCGCGGCCCTGGCCCTGAGCGGGGCGGGCGCGGCGGCGTTCGGTGCCTACGACGACCTGGCCGGCTCCGGGTCCCGGCGGGGCTTCCGCGGCCACCTCGGCGCGCTGCGCCACGGCGAGGTCACCACCGGCGCGGTGAAGCTGGGCGGCATCGGCGCCACCGGGCTGGCCGGCGCCGCGCTGACGGGTGGCGGGCCCGCCGACGTGATCATCAACGCGGGCCTGGTGGCGGGCGGCGCGAACCTGCTCAACCTGTTCGACCTGCGGCCCGGCCGGGCCATCAAGGTCGCGGCCGCCTCCGGCGCCCTGCTCGGCGCGGCCAGGCCAAGATGGCGTCACCGTGCCGCTCGGCGCGGCGCTGGCGCTGCTCCCCGAGGACCTGGGCGAGCGAGCCATGCTCGGCGACGCCGGCGCGAACGCGCTCGGCGCGCTGCTCGGCGCCACGGCGGCCGGGCTGTCCCGGCCAGTCCGGATCGCGGTGCTGGCCGGGATCGCCGGGCTGACCGCGGCGAGCGAGAAGGTCAGCTTCACCAAGGTGATCGCCCGGACCCCGGCCCTGAACTGGCTGGATATGCTCGGCCGGCGGCCCGCGGTGCCGCCGGCGCCTCCGCCGCCGGTTCCGTCGCAGCTGTCATCGCCGCAGCTGGCCGGGGTCACGATCCCCGCTCAGCGGCCCGAACCAGCCGGGTGAGCGCTCCCGTCGCCGAGCGGGGGAGCGCTCGGCCACGGGGCGGGGGGATAGGCCGGGCGGCGGTGCTGATCGGCGCGATCACGATGCTCGCGCGGGTCATCGGATTCGGCCGCCAGGTCGTGTTCGCGCATACCGTGCAGGCTTCGTGCCTGGGCACCGCGTACACCACGGCGAACATGGTGCCGAACATCGTCTACGACATCGTGGTGGGCGGGGCCCTGACCGCGGTGGTGGTGCCGGTGCTCGCGGGCCCGGCGCGGGCCGCCGCCGAGCAGGGCGGGGACGGGGACCGCGAGCAGGTGCGGCAGACCTCCGCCGCGCTGTTCAGCTGGGCCGTGCTGCTGCTCGTCCCGGTCAGCCTGGTGGTCGCGGTCATCGCCCGGCCGCTGGTGTCGCTGCTGCTCGGTGGCACGCCCGGGTGCCCGCGGGCCGCCATGGTCACGCTCGGCGCGCGGATGCTGGTGGTGTTCGCGCCGCAGATCCTGCTGTACGGCCTGGCCGTGGTGCTCTACGGCATCTTGCAGGCGCACCGCCGGTTCTCCTCGCCCGCGCTGGCTCCGGTGCTGTCCAGCCTGGTGGTGATCGGCGCCTACTTCTGGTTCGGCGTGGCCGGCCACGGCTACCAGGACCTGACCCGTCCGGTGCCCGCCCTGGCCTGGATCGTGCTGGCGGCCGGGACCACCGCCGGGGTAGCGGCGCTGGTCGTGACCCCGCTGTGGCCCGCCTTCCGGCTGCGCCTGCGGCTGCGACCGACGCTGAGGTTCCCGGCCGGGGTCGGCGCCCGGGTCCGTGCCCTCGCCACCGCGGGCATCGCCACGCTGATCGCGCAGGATGCCTCGACAGCGGTCGTGATCGTGCTGGCCAACTCGCGCGGCGGCAGCGGGTCGCTGGTGCTCTACAGCTTCGCGTGGGCGGTCTTCTTCGTGCCGTACGCCGTGCTGGCCGTGCCCATCGCGACCAGCGCCTTCCCCGAGCTGTCGGCGAGCGCGGCCAGCTCCGACGCGGCCGGCTTCGACGCCACCAGCGCCACCTCGACCCGGGCGGTCACGGTGGCGTCCTGGCTGGGGGTCGCGGGGATGGCCGGGACCTGCGTCCCGCTGGCGCGGGTGTTCCAGTCCCACGTGAGCCAGTCGGCCGACGCCCGGCAGCTGGCGATCGCCCTCGCCGCGTTCGCGCCCGGCCTCGTCGGCTACGGGCTGACCGCCAACTTGTCCCGGGTGCTCTACGCGGACGCGCGCAGCCGCGCCTCGGCCCTGGCGGTCAGCGGCGGCTGGGTGCTGGTGATCGCCGCTGACCTGCTGGTCGTTCCCTTCGTGCCGCGCTCGGCGGTGGTGCCCTGGCTGGGCGCCGGCACCACCATCGGACTGACCGCCGCCGGCATCGCCCTGCTCATCCTGGTCCGCCGGGTCCGCGGCCCGGCCGCGCTGCGCGGCTGCGGGCGCGCCACGCTCGCCGGGCTGGCCGGCGCGCTGGCCGGGGCCGCGGCGGGGCTCGGCGTCTCCGCCGTCGTCCGGCCGGCCGGCTTCTTGCCCAGCGTCGGTGTCACGCTGCTGGCCAGCGCGGCCGTGCTGGCGGCGTTCGTCGCGGTGGTCGCGGTGGCCGACGGCGGCGACCTGTGGGCCGTGATCCGGAAGGTGGTCCGGGCGTGAAGGTCGCGTTCGTGCTCGGCACCAGCACCGGCGGGACCGCCCGGCATGTGCGCATGCTCGCGGCCGGGTCCGCGGCCCGGGGCGTGAGCGTCGAGGTTTTCGGCCCCGCGCAGACGGACAGGGATTTCGCCTTCGGCGCGGTCGCCGGCGTCGAGTTCACCCCGGTCGAGATCGCGGACCGCCCGCGCGTGCGCCAGGACCTGCGGGCGGCCGGGCGACTGCGCCGGCTCGCCGCCGCCTGGCGGCCGGATGTGGTGCACGCGCACGGCCTGCGGGCCGGCGCGCTCACCGCGATCGCCCTGACGTTCGTCCGGCCCACCGTCTACCAGCCCCGGCCCGCGCTGGTCGTCACGGTGCACAACGCGCCCCCGTCCGGCGGCGTCACCGGCGCGGTCTACCGCGTGCTCGAGCGGATCGTGGCGCGCGGCGCCGACTCGGTGCTGTGCGTCTCGGCGGACCTCGAGGAACGCATGCGCGGCGCCGGTGCCTGCCGGGTCGGCCGCGCGCTGGTCCCGGCCCTCGCCCCCGCGGCCGGCGTTCCCGCAGCGGGTGTCTCCGCGGCGGGGCCGGCCGGGCTGTCCCTGCCCGGCGATCCGGGTCCGGGCCGCCCCCTGGTGCTGGCGGCGGGGAGGCTGGCGGCGCAGAAGGGGTTCGGCACCTTGCTGGAGGCGGCGGCCCGGTGGCGGGACCTCGAGCCCCAGCCGCTCCTGGTCATCGCGGGGGACGGGCCGCTCGCCGCCGGCCTGAAGGCCCAGGCGGCGCGTCTCGGGATCGACGCGCGGTTCGCCGGGCACCGCGACGACATGCCGGCCCTGCTCGCCGCCGCCGCCGTGTTCGTCCTGCCCAGCGTGTGGGAGGGGCAGCCGCTCATCCTGCAGGAGGCGCTGCGCGCCGGGGTGCCCGTCGTGGCCACCCGGGCCGGCGGTACGCCCGCGCTCACCGGCGAGGACGCCGCCGTGCTCGTCCCGCCCGGCGACGCCAGGCAACTGGCCGACGGGGTGCGCGCGGTGCTCACCGACGAGGTGCTGGCCGCCCGGCTGCGCCAGGCCGCCGCCGCCCGGGCCCTGGCCCTGCCGGACCAGGACGCCGCCGTGCTCGCCGCCCTGGCCGAGTACGATGCCGTAACCCGGCCGGGGGCGGCAACTGCGGGAGGTGGCTGTACCAGGCGGTGATCCCGCCGGCCCGGGCGTCGGGCGGGCGGCCGAGGAGCCAGTCGAAGAAGGGCACCACCAGGTCCGGCCGGCGCCCGGCAGGCTGGACCAAGATGGCGTGCACCCGCCACGCCTGAAGCTGGGTCAGCAGGGCGCGCCGCAAGGCCGGCGTCAGCGGGGGCGGCTGCCCGGCGGCAAGCTGCCCGAGGACCTGGCCGGTCAGCGCCTGCCGGCCCGAGACCGCCGTCCCCGACGCGCCGGCGGCCGGGACTACGAACCGCCCGCCCGGCGTCTTGAACCGCATGCCCGCCGCGACCTGCCACAGCACCGGGATCGCGTCGCTGGAGGACGGGAACGGGTACAGCAGGGCCACGCTGCCCGCCGGGACCGAGGTGACCAGGGAAGAGGAGAAGTAGCGTGGCACCTGGGTGATGCGCGTCCAGTACGGCCAGGCGGGCACCAGGGGCAGCAGCGCCAGGCAGGCCAGCGCGGCGCAGGCCGCGACGGCGGTGCCGCCCCGGCGCAGCCGCTCCCGCAGTGCCTCCAGGACGCAGGCGAAGATAACGGCCGCGCCGAGCAGCACGTAGAGCGAGTAGCGCGCGGCGATCGTATTGTCCAGCAGCGGGACACGGGTCAGCGCCGCTTCCGGCAGCGGGACCGCTTTCCAGGTCCAGCGGCCCACGGTGAGCCGTGAGCCGAGCGACAGCACGAAGGCAGCGGCCGTGGTCAGCGCGGCCACCCTCACCACCGGACGGTGCCGCAGGACGACGGCGCCCACCACCAGCAGCACGAGCAGCGGGAGCCCGATGTACAAGCTGTTCTCGCTGGTGCCGCCCGAGAACATGTTCGCCAGCGGGAGCCAGCCCGGCACCCGGAACCGCATGGACGAATCGGGAACCAGCGGCGCCAGCAGGTTCCCCCGGTACAGCGAGGTCTCCTGTACCGGGCCCGACACCCGCTCCGGCCCCGCCGCCAGCAGCCACAGCGGATACGCCAGCAGCGCGGCGGTGGCGGCCGCCGCGGTCCCGAAGGCGCGGGCGGCGCCCTTCCACCGTTCCCGCGTGGCTTCCGGCCCGGCCGCGGCCGCGATGGCCAGGGCGATGACGCCGGTGATGACCGTCGAGACCAGGACCTCGGCTGAGATGAGGAACTGCGCCACGCACAGCAGCGCCAAGACCATGCTTCGGACCCCGGCCCGCCGCCGCGGCTCCGCGCAGACCTGGCAGGCGACTGCGAAGATCAGCGGCGGCAGCGGCACGAACACCAGGTTCAGGTGCGAGCCGCCGTGGGCCACCAGGTACGGCGAGAAGCCGTAGAGCAGGCCCCCGCAAAACGCCGCGGGCCGCCACCGCACCCAGCGCCGGATCAGCGCGTACCCGGACCACGCCGAGAGCGGGAACGCCAGGGTGAACAGCACGGTGGTGGTGACGAAGGCGCCCCCGGCCAGCGTCACCGGCAGGCCGAGCACGCCCAGCAGCGGCATGCTGAGATTGGTTACCCCGTTGACGCCGTACGGGTAGTTCCCCCAGTTGGTGACCAGCGGATTGTGCAGGTGGACGACGGCGTAGCCGACCCAGCTGAGGAACCACGCGTCCGTCGCGAGATCTCCTCCCTTACCCGCGATCCGAGTTCCGCCCGCCGTCCAGAACCCCCAGTAGGGAACGACGGAAAGCCCGAGATAGGCGACGGCGGCCAGAACGTCCGCGAGGGGCGGCCATTTCCTGCCCGGGAGGTACCTCAGGGGACGAGCCAGTCCCGGGCGACGCGTTCGGCCAGGTCCTCGAGCAGGGGGGCGGCCTGCTCGCGGCAGCGCGTGAGGTCGGGCTCGATGTCGGTGAGCGCGTAGGCCTTGGCGATGCCCGCCGAGCGGAGCTGGCCGGGGCTCAGCGAGCAGACGCCGGCCACCGCCACCACCGGCAGGTCAGCACCGGCCGCGGCGGCCGCGCGCGCCACCCCGGCGGGCGCCTTGCCGTGCAGCGTCTGCGTGTCGAGGGCGCCTTCCCCCGTGATGACCAGGCGCGCTCCGGTCAGATGACCGGCGAACGAGAGCAGGTCCAGCATCAGCTCGATGCCCGGCTGGGTGCTGGCGCCGAGGAAGCCGAGGGCGGCGAAGCCCAGGCCGCCAGCGGCCCCGGCGCCGGGCTCGTCCCGCTTGGCGAAGCCGAGTGACTCCTCGGCCACGTCCGCCCAGCGGGCCAGGCCTGCCTCGAGCAGGGCGACATCGGCCGGGGAAGCGCCCTTCTGCGGCCCGTAGACCGCGGCGGCGCCGTGCGGGCCGAGCAGCGGGTTGTCCACGTCGGTCGCCGCGATCACCTCGGCGCCGGCCAGGTCGCGCAGCCGGCGGGTGTCGATGCGGTGCAGCCTGGCCAGCGCCGCCCCGCCCGGCGAGAGCTCGGCGCCGGACGAGTCGAGGAGCCGGCCGCCGAGCGCGGTGACCAGGCCCGCGCCGCCGTCGGTGCAGGCCACGCCGCCGAGCCCGAGCACGATCCGTTTCGCGCGCATCCTGACCGCGGCCACGATGAGCTCCCCGGCGCCGCGGCTGGTCGCCGTCAGCGGGGCCAGCTCACCGCCCGGCAGCCGGGCCAGCCCGCAGGCCTGCGCCGACTCCACGACCGCGGTCTCGTCGAGCAGGGCGAACGGCGCCGTCACCGGCTGGCCGGTCGGACCGCGTACCCCGATCTCGACCCGGCGGTACCCGGCGGCCTCGGCCGCCTCGACGGTACCGTCGCCGCCGTCCGCCACCGGGACCTGGTCGACCGCCAGATCCGGGCGGACCCGGGCGATCCCGGCGGCCACGTGCGCGGCCACCGCGGTGGCGGTAAGCGTTCCCTTGAACTTGTCCGGGGCGAGCACCACGTGGCTCATCTGGACATGACATCACGCGGGAGGGGGCCCGTCACCCGGTAGTGATCAAGCCGTTGCGTCCCAGCGGCGCCGGACCGCCGCGAGGCCGTCCTCGGTCAGCGACCCGTACAGGCGCAGCCGGGCCACGCCGCCGTCGGGGAAGATGTTCAGCCGCACGTGGGTGGCGGGCCGGCCGGCCACCCGGAACCGGTGCGGGGTGTCCGGCAGCAGCCGGACCGCCGGCAGCAGGTCATGCCAGGCGGAGCTGTCGGTGAGCGACGCGCCGGTGGTGGCGTCCAGGCTCTGCAGCGAGGCAGTGTCCGGCTGGTTGCCCCGGTACCAGGAGGTGTCGATCTCGGCCAGGTCGATCACGCCCCGCCCGGCCAGCCTGATGACCAGCCACTCGTGCCCTGGCCGACGGCGCCTGCGCGTCTCCCAGCCCTCGACCATCACCCGCGACAGGCCGGGGGAGATGATGTTGCGCGGCGCGGAGAAGGAATTCTGGTCACTGCGGGCCGCCACGTCCGCGCCGTTCTCCAGCGCCGCGAGATCGACGGTCAGGCCCTCGAGCAGGGCCGGATCCGGCACCACGTCGCCGTGGACGTGCAACCGGGCCACGCCGCCGTCGGGGAAGATGTTCAGCCGCACATGGGTGAACCTGCGCCCGGAGCTGACCTTGAAGGCGTGCCGCGAGTCACCGGTCACCAGCACCCGCGGCACGATCTCCTGCCAGGTCACGGCGCCGGGATCGTCGGCGATCTCCTCGAACGCGGGATACCCGCTCGCCGAGCACGCGTCGGCCGAGCAGGCCTGCGGGTAGTTGCGGGCGAAGAACGAGGTGTCGACCACGATGGAGCGCACCACGCCCGGTACCCCCAGCCGGACGATCACCCAGTCGCGGGCCGAACGGTCCGGCAGCGCCCCGCCCAGGCCGCGCCGCCGCCGGGTCTCCCACCCGTCGTACACCTGGCCCTTGGCGTCGTACGTATCCGGCACGAAGACCGGCGGGCCCGGTTTGATCAGGTTCTCCTTCGCGGCGAAGAACTCGTCGCTGGCCGCCACGACAGATCCGCGCAGCCGGAGCAAATCGGGAAGAAGCTGATCATCCATACCGGATTCATCCCCGTTTTAGCAGCCGCCCAACGGGAGTTTCTCCTTCACCTTCAAGCAGCGGGTTTCCGCGCAGCCACGTCTGCCTCACCCGTCCGGTCAGGGACCGGCCGGCGTACGGGGTGACCGGGTGCCGGTGGTACAGCCGGGCCGGGTCCACCACGTAGGTCTCGTCGGGGTCGAAGGCCACCATGTCGGCGTCGCCGCCGACCGCGAGCCGGCCCTTGGCCGTCAGCCCGGCCAGCTCGGCCGGGGCCGACGCCATCCAGCGGGCCACGTCGTCCAGGGTCCGGCCGCGGCGCCGCGCGACCGTCCAGACCGCCGACAGGCCGAGCTGCAGCGAGGCGATACCGCCCCAGGCGGCGCCGAAATCCCCGGTATCGGCCGACTTCAGCTCGGGCGGGCAGGGGGAGTGGTCGGACACCACGCAGTCGATCACGCCCGCCTCGAGCGCGCGCCACAGCGCCTCCCGGTTGATGGAATCCCTGATCGGCGGGCAGGACTTGAACTCGGTGGCGCCGTCCGGCACCTGCTCGGCCGCGAAGTACAGGTAGTGCGGGCAGGTCTCGGTGGTCAGCCGGATGCCCGCCGCCTTCGTGCCGGAGATCATGGCCGCGCACTCGGCCGCGGACAGGTGCACGATGTGCGCTCGCGCCCCGGTGGCGGCCGCGGCCGAGATCACCTTCTCGATCGCGCGGCGCTCGGCGACCGGCGGCCGTGACTTCACGAACGCGCCGAAATCCCGGCTGGACGCCGGCTCGATCTTCTTGATCTCCGCCGCGTCCTCCGCGTGCACGATCAGCAGCGCGTCCACCTCGGCCAGGGTGCCCAGCACGGTCCGCAGCCCGGCCGCGTCCAGCGGCGCGAACTCGGGTGCCCCGGAGTCGAGCAGGAAGCACTTGAACCCGACCACCCCGGCCTCATACAGGGGCCGCAGCTCGGCCTCGTTACCCGGCACCGCCCCGCCCCAGAACGCCACGTCGACCCAGCACTTCCCGGCCGCCGCCGCGCGCTTTTCCTCCAGCGCCGCCACTGAGGTGGTAGGCGGCAGCGAGTTGAGCGGCATGTCGCAGATCGTGGTCACCCCGCCGGCCGCGGCGGCCCGGGTAGCGGTCGCGAACCCCTCCCACTCGGTCCGGCCGGGCTCGTTGACGTGCACATGCGTATCGACCAGGCCCGGCAGCAGGGCGAGGTCGCCCAGGTCGACCTCGCGCGCGGCTTCCAGCGGCGTGTCGTAGCCGGCGATGGCCGCGATGGCCTGCCCGCTGACCGCGACCGCCGCCGCCCGCGTCCCGTCAGGAAGTACCGTCCGCCGGGACCGGATCACCAGGTCATGCCTCATCTAGCTCCCTCCGGCCCAAGCTCGGGGGCCTCAGCTGCCCCGGTAGGTCGAATACGCGTAGGGACTGAGTAGCAACGGTACGTGATAATGCTCGCCCTGCCCGGTGATCTCGAAGGTGATGGTCACCTCCGGGTAGAACGTCGCGACACCGTAGGCGGAGAAGTACGCCCCGGTGGCGAACGTGATGCGGTAGACGCCGGGCTCGAACTCGGCGCTGCCCCCGTGGCCGGCCAGCCGCAGCCGCCCGTCGGCGTCGGTCTGTCCCTGGCTGGCCGGCGCCCAGCCGCCGTCGTCGCCGCGTTCCAGCCGGACCTCGACGCCCGCCGCGGGGCGCCCGGTCGTGGCGTCGAGTACGTGCGTGGAAAGAGTCATAGGCTTAGCAGCTTCTTCATCCGGAGGCGGGTGATCTTCAGCAGTTCGGCACGCACGACGCCCCGTTCGGCATCTTGATCGTTCTTCAGCCTGGCCCGCAGCCGGGCGAGCATCTCCTGGCCGGACAGGCCGCTGGCGCAGATCAGGAAGATATGGCCGAAGCGCTGCTCGTAGGCCAGGTTGCCGTCGGCGAGCCCCTGCCTGACGTCATCGGCGGCGGCCGCGGCGCCTGACTGCTCCGCCGCTGACATCCCGCCGCGGACGGCCCGGTCGCCGATGCGCGGATGCCCGTTCATGCTCTCGGCGATATCGTCCCAGGTCAAGGTGTCGAAGGCGGCGTCCAGCGCGGTCAGCAGCGCGTCCGCGTCGCGGTAGGGGCGGCCGGCCGCCACGGTTTTCGCCAGAGCCGCGGACGCGCAGCAGGCCAGGACGTCGCGCTCGGCGTCCGGCGCCGGGGCGGCGTTGAACGAGCCGAGGGTCGCGGACGCCTGCGGGCTCGGGTTCGCCATACGGACATCCAACCAGGCCCGCCCGGCGCCCTGGTAGCCGGACACCGGCTAGGGTGCGCGGGAAGGCTTCATCGCGAGAGGTGGCCTCGCACGAGCTCCTGCTGGCCGCCGTTCCGCCCGCCGTGCTGCGCTCCTTCCGGACCCGGCTGCTCGGGTTCTCCGAACGCGTGCGCGGCCAAGATGTACGTGCACGTCAACACGGTGCGGTACCGGATCAGGCGGATCGAGGAGCTGACCGGCCGGGACTTGTCCTCGCTCAACGACCAGGTGGACTTCTTCCTCGCCCTGCAGGTTCGCTAGCTTGTCCGGATGGCGGTGATCAGGGCTGGTTCGGCGGCGGACGCGGCGCAGGTCGCGGCGGTGCAGCGCGAGGCCTGGTTCGCCGCCTACCAGGGCATCATCGCGACGGAGATCATCAACCGCGTCACCACGCCGGACGACGGCGCCCGGGTCCGGCAGTCGTTCCGGACCCGGCCCTGGCAGCGCATGCTCGTGGCCGCCGACCCTGACACCGGCACGGTCGTCGGCTACGCGTCCTTCGGCCCGGAGACGGACGTGCTGGACGCGCCGTGGCCGCATCCGCTGAGCGCCGGCGGCCAGAGCGGCCGCGTGGCCGAGCTCTACGCGCTCTACGTGCACCCCGCCTGGTGGTCGACCGGGACCGGCCGCGCGCTCATGGAACGGGTCCTGGCCCGGGCCGCCCGGGCCGGATTCGGGTCCGCCGTGCTGTGGGTGCTGCGGGACAACGAGCGTGCCCGCCGGTTCTACGAGCGGGCCGGGTTCACGCCGGACGGCGCCACCAACGTGCTCACCGGGCTCGGCGGCGTCCTCGAGGTCCGCTACCGCCGCTCACTGGACCTGGAACTATAACGAACGCTTCCGGGTCACATAAGAACCATCTCTTGGACTTCTAAGTGGCGGTGCGGCAGGCTGGAAGGGAAGCGAAAAGGACGGAAGGAGGCGTCATGACGGACGCCAAGACCACGGCCGCTACCTACTTCGATGCCTGGCAGGCGCGTGATTTCACCCGGCTGCGTTCGGTCCTGGCCGATGACGTGGAGTTCGACGGGCCGCTGGCCCACGTGCGGGGCGGCGACGACTGCCTGAAGGGCCTGCGGGGCATGGCCCAGATCATGACCGGTCTCGGCGTGCGCAAGGTGTTCCACGACGGGGCCGACGTGCTGACCTGGTTCGACCTGGCGACCAGTGTCGCGGAGACGATCCCGGTGGCCAACTGGATGCACGTCGAGGACGGCAAGGTCACCCAGATCAAGGTGGCCTTCGACGCCCGGGGCATCGCCGGCGCGTCCGAATAGGGCCAATCGCGCCCGGAGCGGCCGCCTCCTGGGGTGTTACCTGCGGGAGGCGCGTGATCCAGGTGCGTGCTGGTGTCCCGCGCCGGGAAATAGCCCGGAATTTCCAAGATCTTTTGCTGGCCGCGACGAGGACCGCGAGTCGTTGCGGGCCAGGCATGCCGCCACTACCAGGCCATCATCGACACACTGCCGGCCCGGCCGATCCTGATCGGCCACTCGTTCGGCGGCGTGATCGCCGAGAAGCTGCTCGGCCTGGACTACGGCGCGGCCGCCATCGGTATCGACGCCGCGCAGATCAAGGGCGTGCTCCCGCTGCCCCTGTCCGCGCTGCACTCGACCCTGCCGGTGTTCAAGAACCCCGCCAACAGGCACAAGGCGGTCTCTTTGACCGCCGAGCAGTTCCGCTGCACTCCCCGGCCAAGGTCAACACGGCCAGCGAGGGCCGCGGGCCGCTGCTCCTCATCATGGGCGGCCGCGACCACACCGTGCCCGAGGCGATCACCAAGGCGACCGTGAAGCAGTACCGGCACTCCTCCGCGGTCACCGAGCTCGAGGAGTTCTCGGACCGGGGCCACTCCCTGACCATCGACAGCGGCTGGCGCGAGGTCGCCGACCTGTGCCTGGCCTGGCTGGCCAAGCAGGGACTGTGACCGATGGAGTGGGGACGAACGTGCGCGGCCGCTACGAGCTCCTCTGCCCGCCGGAGCTCATCGTCATGCGCTGGGACTTCGAGGACGACAAACGTTCCCGTCCCCGGCGGGGAGATGACCGCCTACCTGCGCGTCCAGCCGCACGGTGACGAAGCGCACGTCGAGGTGCACCAGCTGGTCGAGACGCCGGCCCAGACCGCGTTCATGGAAGGCGCCTGGGCCATGGTCCTCGGCCGCCTCAAGGCCGGCGTCGCCCGCGCCTGCGACCCCGCCGAGCCCATGCCCTCGCGCCGGCCCCGCCCCAAGCACGCCCCCTCGTGAGCGCCGTCAGGCGGGGCGGACCTGGGTGAAGGCGGCGGCGTAGGCGGCGGCGATGTCGTCCAGGTCGCCGGGGCTGAGCGCGGTGGACAAGTTGATCATGCCCCGGGGCGTGGTGTAGACCCCGTTGAGCAGCAGGGCCAGGTGCAGGTCGGCCAGCTGGCCCGGGTCCCGGAGGTGCACGTTCATGATCGAGCCGGCCCGGGTCACCTCGGCGGGCACCCCGGCCGCCGTCGCGCCCGCCACGATCCGGGCCTCCAGCGCCGCGGCGGCCTCGTTCAGCCCGGTGATCGCGGCCCCGTCCAGGTACCGCAGCGTCATCAGGCCGGCCACGGCCGCGGCCAGGTGGCCGTTGAAGGTGCCCGCGTGCGTGACGTAGCCCGGCGTCATGGCCGCGACGGTGAGCTCGAGCAGGTCCGCCCGCCCGCCGACCGCGCCGATCGGGAAGCCGCCGCCGATGATCTTGCCGAGCAGCGTCAGGTCCGGGGTGAGGCCCAGCCTGCCCTGCTCGCCGCCCGGCCCGTTGCGCAGGCCCTGCACCTCGTCCAGGACGAAGAGCACGCCGCGATCCCGGGCCGCGGCCGCCACCGCGGCCAGGAAGCCCGGCTCGGCCGGGCGCACCCCGCCGGCGCCGAGGAACGGCTCGGCGAACACCGCCGCGATGTCGTGACCGGGCTGGTCGAGCAGCGCCGTCACCGCCGCCAGGTCGTTCCAGGGCGCCCGGGCCACGGCGGGGGAGCCGGGCAGGAACAGCGTCGCGCTGCCGTGGTACGCGCCGTCGAACATGAGCAGCCGCCGGCGTCCCGTCGCCCGCGCCACGATCCTGGCGGCCAGCAGCGCCGCCTCGGTGCCGGAGTTGGTGAACCGCAGCCGCTGCACCGACGGCACCCGGGCGACCAGAAGCTCGGCCAGCGCCACCTGGTACGGGTGCGGGCTGGCGAACGCGAACCCCCGCGGCAGCAGGTCGGCGACCGCCTCGACGGCCGGGCCGAAGGCGCTGCCGTGCACCATCGCGGTGTAGTTGTTGACCAGGTCTAGGTAGAGGTGGCCGTCCGCGTCGGTGAGCCGGGCGCCGTGTCCCTCGGTGATGATCACCGGGTACGGCGGGTAGCTGGTGACCGCCCGGGTCTCGCCTCCCGGCAGCACCCGCCGCGCCGCCTCGAACGCGGCGGCGGAACCGGGGGTACGGCCGGTGTAGGCGCGGACCAGGTCGCCGTCCGCGGTCAGCGGCCGCCCGACGACGTCGCCGGGCGGCGAGGCGGAGGTCACCAGCCGCGTTCGCGCCACTCGCCGAGGTGCGGGCGCTCGGCTCCCAGCGTGGTGTCCTTGCCGTGGCCCGGGTACACCCAGGTCGGGTCGGGCAGCGGGTCGAACAGGCGCTCGGTCACGTCGGTGAGCAGCGAGGTGAAGTTCTCGGGCGAACTCGTCCGGCCCACCCCGCCCGGGAACAGCGAGTCCCCGGTGAACACGTGCGGCGAGGCGGCCAGGGCGCCGCCCGCGTCGTACAGCACCGCGAGGCTGCCGGGGGTGTGCCCGCGCAGGTGGATGAGGGACACCGCGGCGTCGCCGAAGGTCAGCACCTCGCCGTGCTCGGCCCGGCGCCCGACCGGGACGGGCAGCTCGTCGGCGTCGGCCGGGTGCGCGACCACCACGGCGCCGGTGTGCTTGGCCAGCTCGGGCAGCGCCTGCCAGTGGTCGTAGTGCTGGTGCGTCGTCACGATCGTGCCGACGGGCGTGTCGCCGATCATCTCGATCAGGCGGGCGGGCTCGTTCGCCGCGTCGATCAGCAGGCCTTGTCCGGTGCTGGCGCAACGCAGCAGGTAAGCGTTGTTGTCCATGGGGCCCACGGATATCTTGGTGACGATCAGGCCGTCGATCTCCCGTGTGTCGGACGGACCGCCGACACTAACTTCTCCGGTATAGGTCACTTTCAAAACCTTATACCGAACGAGTCGGGTTCCCCGGTCAGCACCACCGCGACGCTCGCGGGCGGCCGGCGCCGTCCCGGGCTGGAGGCCCTCGTGAAGCTACTTGTCCTGGCCGGGAGCCATGTGCGCGAGCTGCTGACCTACCGCGAGTGCGCGGACGTCATGCGCGGGGCGCTGGCCGACCGGGCTCGCGGCCAGATACAGCAGCCGCTGCGCACGATCGTCCGGCCGCGCGGCGCGGCGGGCTTCATGGCCCTGATGCCCGCCTACTCGCCGGGCGCCGGGTACGCGCTGAAGGCCATCTGCATCACGCCGGGTAACGCGGCGGCCGGCCAGGACGCGCACCAGGGCGGGGTGCTGCTGTTCGACGCGGCTACGGGGGAGCCGCTGGCGCTGGTCAACGCGTCGGCCGTCACCGAGATCAGGACCGCGGCCACCTCCGCCGTGGCCACGGACCTGCTGGCCCGCCCGGCCCGGCCGAGGTAGCCATCATCGGCACCGGCGTGCAGGGCCGGGCGCACGCCCGCGCCATCGCCGCGACCAGGGAGGTGACCGGGATCCGCCTGGCCGGCCGCGACCTGGCCCGGACCCGCGCGGTGGCCGCCGAGCTGGCGGAACAGCTGGATGCGCCGGTCAGCGCGCATGACGACGTGGCCGCCGCGGTCGACGGGGCGGCCATCGTGGTGACCGCCACGACGGCGGCCGAGCCGGTGCTGCGCCGCGCGTGGCTGGCTCCGGGCGCGCACGTGAACGCGGTCGGCGCGTGCGTGCCGGACGCCCGGGAGCTCGACACCGCCACGATGGCCGAGGCGGCCGTGTTCGCGGACAGCCGCGAGTCGGTCAGCCACGAGGCGGGTGACTTCCTGATCGCCGAGCGCGGAAGGCACGGCCAACCCGGTCCGGGCCGAACTCGGCGAGCTGATCGCCGGCACCGCCTCCGGGCGAGCGGACGACGGCGAGATCACCGTGTTCGAATCGCTCGGCCTGGCCGCCGAGGACCTGGCCGCCGCCAGCTACCTGTACGAGAAGGCCGCCCGCCTCGGCGCCGGCACGGCGGCCGACTTCTACCTGTCTCTCGAAAAAAGCGGCGACCCGGCGGGCGCATCCTGGCGGGCTTCGCTATCGTAGATAACACCGGGGGCGGGCATAATGGCGGCTGGTCCAGCGCTCATACATAGTGCGGCGCTTGCGTTCCGCCGGATGCGGAGTCCTCAAAATGTCAGACCCCCCGGCTACCATCCCGAGCGACCCGTTTACGCACCTTACGAGCCCCAAGAGAGCAGAGGCGCAGTGGCTGACCGGCTAGTCGTTCGCGGCGCCCGCGAGCACAACCTGAAGGATGTCTCGCTCGACCTGCCGCGCGACGCCATGATCGTGTTCACCGGGCTGTCCGGCTCGGGCAAGTCCAGCCTGGCGTTCGACACCATCTTCGCGGAGGGCCAGCGCCGGTACGTGGAGTCGCTGTCGGCCTACGCGCGGCAGTTCCTCGGCCAGATGGACAAGCCCGACGTGGACTTCATCGACGGGCTCTCCCCGGCCGTGTCGATTGACCAGAAATCAGCGAGCCGGAACCCGCGGTCGACCGTCGGCACGATCACCGAGGTGTATGACTACCTGCGGCTGCTTTACGCCAGGATCGGCAAGCCGCACTGCCCGATCTGCGGCCGCCCGATCGCCCGGCAGACTCCGCAGCAGATCGTGGACCGGGTGCTCGAGCTGGAGGACGAGACCAGGTTCCAGGTGCTGGCCCCGGTCGTGCGGGGGCGCAAGGGCGAGTACGGCGAGATGCTCAAGGAGCTGCAGACCAAGGGGTACTCCCGGGCCCGGGTCGACGGCACGATCGTGCGCCTGGAGGATGCGGCGGCGGGCCAGCTGCCCGCGCTGAAGAAGTACGAGAAGCACGACATCGAGGTGATCGTCGACCGGCTGGCGGTCAAGGACACCGCCCGGCGCAGGCTGACCGACTCGGTGGAGACCGCGCTCACCCTGTCCGGCGGCGTGGTCATCCTCGACTTCGTCGACCTGCCGGACACCGACCCGCACCGGGAGCGGATGTACTCCGAGCATCTGGCCTGCCTGTACGACGACCTGTCGTTCGACGAGCTCGAGCCGCGCTCGTTCTCGTTCAACTCGCCGTGGGGGGCCTGCCCCGACTGCACCGGCCTGGGGACCAAGCTCGAGGTCGACCCGGAGCTGATCGTGCCGGACGAGTCCAAGTCGCTGGCCGACGGCGCGATCGCGCCGTGGAGCGGCGGGCACATCAGCGACTACTTCGTCCGGCTGATCCAGGCCCTGGGCGAGACGCTCGGCTTCCGGATGGACACGCCCTGGGCCAAGCTGCCCGCCAAGGCCCGGCAGGCCCTGCTGCGCGGCTACGACCTGCAGGTGCACGTCCGGTACAAGAACCGGTACGGCCGGGAGCGCTCGTACTACACGACGTTCGAGGGCGTGATCCCCTGGGTCGAGCGGCGGCACGCCGAGGCGGAGTCGGACTCGAGCCGGGAGAAGTTCGCCGGCTACATGCGCGAGGTGCCGTGCCCGTCCTGTCACGGCGCCCGGCTCAAGCCGGTGTCGCTGGCCGTGACCGTGGACGGCCGTTCTATCGCCGCGATGTGCGCGCTGCCCATCGGCGAGCTGGCCAAGCTGCTGCTCACGCTGGAGCTGTCCGACCGGGACCAGCAGATCGCCCAGCGGATCGTGAAGGAAGTCAACGCCCGGATGGGCTTCCTGCTCGACGTCGGGCTCGACTACCTGACCCTGAACCGGGCCTCGGCCACGCTGGCCGGCGGCGAGGCGCAGCGGATCAGGCTCGCCACCCAGATCGGCTCCGGCCTGGTCGGCGTGCTCTACGTGCTGGACGAGCCGTCCATCGGGCTGCACCAGCGGGACAACCACCGGCTGCTCGAGACCCTGATCCGGCTGCGCAACCTGGGCAATACGCTGATCGTGGTGGAGCACGACGAGGACACGATCCGGGCCGCGGACTGGGTGGTGGACATCGGGCCGCGGGCGGGGGAGCACGGCGGCAACGTCGTGGTCTCCGGCCCCGTCTCCGAGCTGCTGGCCAGCCCCGACTCGCTGACCGGCGCGTACCTGTCCGGCCGGCTGTCCATCGACGTGCCCGCCAGCCGCCGGCAGCGCGACCCCAAGCGCGAGATCGTGGTCAAGGGCGCAGCCGAGCACAACCTGCGCGGGGTGGACGCGGCGTTCCCGCTCGGCTGCCTGGTGGCGGTCACCGGGGTATCGGGTTCGGGCAAGTCGACGCTGGTCAATGACATCTTGTACAAGGCCCTGGCCCGCGAGCTCAACGGCGCGCGCACGGTGCCGGGCAAGCACACCAGGATCACCGGCATCCAGCAGCTGGACAAGGTGGTCCACGTCGACCAGGGGCCGATCGGGCGCACGCCCCGGTCCAACCCGGCCACCTACACCGGCGTGTTCGACCACGTCAGGAAGCTATTCGCGGCGACCACCGAGGCCAAGGTGCGCGGCTACCAGCCGGGACGATTCTCGTTCAACGTGAAGGGCGGCCGGTGCGAGGCCTGCTCGGGCGACGGCACGATCAAGATCGAGATGCAGTTCCTGCCCGACGTGTACGTGCCGTGCGAGGTCTGCCACGGCGCCAGGTACAACACCGACACCCTGCAGGTGCACTACAAGGGCAAGACGATCGCCGAGGTCCTCGACATGCCGATCGAGGAGGCGGCGGAGTTCTTCGAGCCGGTGCCGGCCATCCACCGGCACCTGAAGACGCTGGTCGACGTGGGGCTCGGCTACGTCCGGCTGGGCCAGCCCGCGCCCACCCTGTCCGGCGGCGAGGCCCAGCGGGTCAAGCTCGCCACGGAACTGCAGCGCCGGGCCACCGGCCGGACCATCTACGTCCTGGACGAGCCGACCACCGGCCTGCACTTCGAGGACATCCGCAAGCTGCTCGGCGTGCTCACCCGGCTGGTGGAGAGCGGTAACACGGTCATCGTGATCGAGCACAACCTCGACGTGATCAAGACCGCCGACTGGGTGATCGACCTCGGCCCCGAAGGCGGCGCGGGCGGCGGCACGATCGTGGCCACGGGTCCGCCCGAGCGCATCGCCGCGGTCGAGGAGAGCTACACCGGCCAGTTCCTGTCCAAGCTCCTCTGAGCCGCGGGCTCCGGGTAACGGAGCGCCGCAGGCGCCAGCACGATCGGGCTCCAGCACAATGGAGCCGTGCGGATCCATACCGAGGGCGGGATCGCCGAGGCCGAGATCGAGGGCGACCCCGGCGGTAACGCCGCGCCGCGGTTCCTGCTCGTGCTCACCCACGGCGCGGGCGGCTCGGCCGCGGCACCTGACCTGCTGGCGGTCCGCGACGCCGCGCTGCGACTGGGCGGCCTGGTGGCCCGGGTCACCCAGCCGTACCGGGTCAGGGGAGCCCGCGCTCCGGGGTCGGCGGACCGCCAGGACGCGGCCTGGGCTGAGGTCGTGGCGGCGCTGCGGGAACTCGCCCCCGGCGTCCCGCTGGTCCAGGGCGGGCGCAGCAACGGGGCGCGGGTCGCGTGCCGTACCGCCGTCACGGTGGGGGCCCGCGCGGTGATCGCGCTGGCGTTCCCGCTGCGGCCGCCGCGGGCGGGCCCGGACCGGGGCGCTGAGCTGCGCATGGCGCGCGAAGGCGGGGCGAGAGTGCTGGTGGTGAACGGGGAACGCGACCCGTTCGGGATTCCCGGCGTTTCAGACGCGGACCGGGTAGTGGTGGTGCCCGGGGAGGCGCACGCCCTGAAGGGGCATCGCGCGATCATCGTCGCTGTCGTCGCCGGATGGCTCCCCGCCGTGCTGTGACGGCGGTGCTGGCACGGGTGGCGCGGAGGCTGGTGAAGAGGTCAGAAGAGAGTCGTCGGTCTAGGCATCCCGGGTTTGTACCGCGATGCCAGGGTGGCCGCCGGCGATCAGGCCGCCGGGACCTGCTTGCCGTGCTCCAAGGCCATGTCTACCGCCCGGGGGCGGTCGAAGGGGGCAAGGTCCGTGGGCCGGTGCGGTGCGATGCACGCGCCGTCCGGCAGCAGTTCCCCCGTGTCTTCGAAGATCACGACCCCGTTGCAGAGAAGGCTCCAGCCTTGCTCCGGGTGGCTGACGACGGTGTGCGCCGCTTCGCGATCCGGAGCCGAAGGAGCCGGACAAGGCGGCGTGTGTGGGCACATATCAGTGCCTCCTGGCTGTTTCATCGTGCGTATTCGGTCGGTTTCAGTGTGTCCTGGGTAATGTGAGCGTTCCCATAGATCATGCTGATCGTTTTTCCGATCGTCATGTGTAGGTTCCCGCTAGTTACCAACTGGCACATCCTGACTACTTTTTGCCGTTTTCAGTTTTAGGTGCCGTGTTGAGCAAAAGATTGGCCTAGACCAACTGTGCCCCTTCGCGGCGCGCTGCGCAAGCGACACGCGCTACCGCAGCAATCGATTGCAATGTGTATACCCCCGTAGGCGACCTGCTTTAGCTTGGTTATCGCCTACTTGTGGAGACGTCGATGCCTGCCCGATGGTTCACCGCGAAAACCTCTGAACTTGGTTACGTTGCGGCCATGGGCGCCCCGGCTCGCGCACCGCTGCACCCAGCCTTCAGTGCGGGTGTGCTCGCCAGGCTACCCCATGCGACGTGGTGCGGGCCCGCGGTACGGCCAGACCGGCGGGGGCCCTAGAACCCGGCCCGTACGCGGTTGTACGCCCGGCGAGGGCCGGCCGGACGGGAGTTGCCAGGGCGGGGCCCCGGGATGCTACGGCGCCGGGTCGAAGGCGACGGCGGGGATGCCGGTCAGGCGATGCGTCTCCCGCAGCGTGAGCAAGTGCTCGGCTTCCGCGGTGAGAGCGTGGACCTTCGGCGTGGCCATCGCCTTGCGGCGGTAGATGCGGTCGTCGTAGCCGAGCGGGCCGATCTCCGCGCGCTGGGCGGCATAGGCGGCCCGCATGGCCGCGGTGAGCGCGGCGTCGAGGTCCTCGGCCAGGCGGCGTACCTCGGCGTCCGGGGCATGCCGGGCCTGAGCCTGCCGGAACTTGCTCTCCGCCTCGCGGGCGTCCTCCAGCAGTCCGCCGCGCCGCCCGGCGAGCTCCACGTCGGCCTTGTGCTGCTGCTTCGCCTCGCTGCTCGGCTTCGGCCGGCCCATGACCCCAGGTCTCATGAGCACATAGGGTACTTCCGCGCCCGCCCCGCCCGCACCCCGGGCCAGCCTTACCGCTATCCGCGCCGGCCGGTCAGGCGTAGTCACGGAAGGCGGGCCAGGCCCTGGCCCACGAGGACCTCAGGCCGGTGGCCAGGTAGACCGGTACGCCCTGCTCGTCGTCGTCGACGCCGAGCCCGTTCCAGAACGTGGCGACCTGGCGCACGTGGGCGAACTCGCGGTGGAGCAGCCCCGGGTCGACGTTGACCGCGATGGCCGCGGAGTCGGCCGGGGGCGGCGGTCCCCACAGCCAGAAGTTGTTGGCGCCGCTGTAGACCCGCGGCAGCCCGTCCTGGGGGCCGTAGCGGTCGATCGCCCCCGCCTCGCCGTAGTTCCCGGCCAGGATCGTGGTGCGGTACCGCTGCGCGGCGGGAAGGGCCCGGTACTCCCGGGCGACCAGGGCCACCTGGGACGGCCAGCTGATCTCCTCGCCGAGGTCGTAGTTGATCTTCTGCAGCGGGACGATGTGCAGTGCGCGGGCGGGCAGGACCGGGAGCGTCGCCGGTGCGGCGAGCGCCGCGCTGACCGCCATCGCCGTGCCGGCCCAGAACGCGGGCGTGACCCGGCGGTCACCGGGCCCGCCCCGCGGCGCCCGGCGCGCGAGGCGGCGCTCCAGCGGTACGCAGCCGGCCGCGAGCAGGAAGGTGAACGCGGCGCCCGAGTAGTACGCCTTACCGCCCAGGACGAACTGCAGCGCGATGACGGCCACGCAGGCGATCGCCACCGGGCGGAAGGGCCGGGCCGCGGCGCTGCGCAGTGACCAGATCGCTCCGGCTATCCACAGCGGGGTCAGCGCCACGCCGGTGTAGAGGATCTGCCCAGGCCAGTAGACCAGCCGGTTGTGCCCGGCGTCGGTCTGCAGCGCGCGGAATACCTCCAGGCCGGGCCAGCCGTGCGCGGCCTGCCAGATCAGGTCCGGCGCCGCCAGCGCCGCGGTGATCAGCCCGCCGATCAGCAGGTACCGGCTGCGCAGCAGGCGTCGCGCGTCGGTGAGCAGGAAGCCGCCCGCCAGCGCGGCCAGCAGGAAGGCGATGTTCCACTTGGCCTCGCTGGCGAGCCCGGCGCAGCCGCCGATCGCCACCCACCAGCGCGGGTCCTGGCTGGCCAGGAGCTTCATGACCAGCAGCAGCGTCGCCGCCCAGAACACGAAGTCGGACGTGGTGGTGGTCAGCTCGTGCATGGTGCCCAGGTACTCCGCGCAGGTCGCGGCGGCCAGCGCGGCCAGCACCGCACCGGTCCGGCCGGCCCCTAGCCGACCGCTCATCGCGGCCGTCATCACCACGAGCGCGCCGAGGGCGAGCGCGGGCACGACCCGGAAGCCGGCCAGGGTGTTCCCGGTCAGCGCCGCGCCGAGCCCGGCCAGCAGCGGGGTCAGCGGCGGCTGATCGACGTAGCCGAACGCCAGGTGCTGCCCGGCCGACAGGAAGTACAGCTCGTCCCGCACGTAGCCGTAGCGCGCGCTGACCGCCATCTCGACGGCCACCGCCGCCGCGGCGATCAGTGCGATCCAGGCCCAGGGCGTCCGCGTCGGCCGGGCCGCCCCCGCGGCATCAGGCCCGGCAGGCATGGAACGAACGGGGTGGGTTCCCGTGGTTGTCTCCATGCCCGCCATGCTCGCCGGGGAGGGCGCCCCGGCACATCGGGCGCCCGGCGGAATTACCGGTTCGGCCCGGCGGGGCAGGAGTTGCCGCGGCGGCGGCTCCAGCTCCACCTGATGTCGCAGCGGCCGGTTCCGCCTCGCGGGGGATGCCCGGCGGCGGTCCGCGCCGTACGATCGGGTCGTGATGTCGGCCAGGCTCCCCCGGTCGCTGGCGCAGCCGCTGATGGCGCGGCTGACCGCGCTCCCGCCGCGGCGCCAGGAGCTGATTCAGGACGTCGGCCTCGGCGTCGCGCTGGCCACCGTCAACGTGGTCTCGCTGCTGCCCTACCGGGCCCAGCTGCACCCGCTGTGGCTGGCGCTGGTGCTGGTAGCCGCCCAGGGCCTGCCCCTCGCCGTCCGCCGTTACCTGCCCGTCGGCGTCGCCCTCGTCATCGGGGGCGTGCGCGTGGCCTACGACCAGATCGGGTTCGGGTTCGCGCCCTTCCCGCTCGGGCCGGCCATCGCGCTCTACACGGTCATGGACCGGCGCAGTGCGGCGTGGCGCTGGGTCAGCATCCTGGTGGTGGGGACGGCTATCGGCATCTCCCAGGCCGCGCCCGGTCATCACGAGCCCTATGACACCATCTTCCAGGCGATGATCTTCGCCAGTGCCGCGGCGGCGGGGCTGCTCAGGCGGGCCATGCGAGCCAGCGTTCAGGCCGCGCAGAGCCGGGCCGACCGGGCCGAAGCCGAACTCGACCACCAGTCCTCGCAGGCCGCCGAGCGCGAGCGGATCCGGATCGCCCGTGAGCTGCACGACGTCGTCGCCCACCACGTGAGCCTGATCGCGGTCCAGGCGGAGGCAGCGACCGCACTGCTGCCCGGCCGGCCGGACCAGGCCCGGCGGTCGGTGGAGGTCATCGGCGACACCGCCCGCCAGGCGCTGACCGAGCTGCGGCGGCTCCTCGGGGTGCTGCGCAGGCCGTCCGCCCGGCTGGAGACCTCGCCCTCGGCTTCGCTCGGCGAGATCGGGGACGTGCTCAGCCAGGTCCGCGGGGCGGGGCTGCCCGTCGACTTCGACGTCACGGGCACCCCGGTCCCGCTGGCCCCCGGGGTAGACCTGACCGCCTATCGCATCGTCCAGGAGGCGCTGACCAACACCATCCGGCACGCCAACGCGGCCCGGGCCGCGGTCAGCCTCCGCTATGAACCCGGATACATCACGGTGAGCGTGACCGATTCGGCGGGGAACGGCACCGGGACGCAGCGACCCGCAGGAACTGGCCCGCTGCTGGCTGGGGCCGGGCTCGGCCTGGCCGGGATCGCCGAACGGGTGGCCTCGTGCGGGGGCAACCTTACCGTCGGCCCGACCGAGGCGGACGGCTTCGCCGTGACCGCGCGGCTGCCGTCCCGATGACCATGCCAGCCGATCCGGGTCCAGCCGATCCGGGGCCGATCCGGGTGCTCGTGGTCGATGACCAGGAACTGGTCCGCTCGGGGTTCTGCGTCATCCTGGACACAGTGGACGGCATCGCGGTGGTGGGGGAGGCCGCCAACGGCGAGGCGGCGCTGGCCGTGGCGCAGGCGCACCGCCCCGACGTGGTGCTGATGGACATCCGCATGCCCGGCATGGACGGACTCGAGGCCACCCGGCGGCTCACCCGCGGCGCGCCGGGCCTGACGCCGCCCAAGGTGGTCATGCTGACCACCTTCGACCTGGACGAGTACGTCTACGAGGCGCTGCGGGCCGGCGCCAGCGGCTTCTTGCTCAAGGACTCGCCCCGCGCCGACCTGATCGCGGCCGTCCGCGCCGCCGCCGCGGGCAACGCGCTGCTGGCCCCGACCGTCACCCGCCGCCTGATCGAGGCGTTCGCGCGGCGGCCGCCGGAGGCGGCACCGTCGCCAGCCCGGCTGGCCTCGCTGACCGCCCGCGAGCGCGAGGTGCTCGTGCTGCTGGCCCGCGGCGGCAGCAACACCGAGATCGCCGCCGCCCTGTTCGTCAGCGAGGCGACGGTCAAGACGCACGTGGGCAACCTGCTGGCCAAGCTCGCCCTGCGGGACCGGGTCCAGGCCGTGATCCTCGCCTACGAGACCGGCATCGTCGTCCCCGGCGACCCGGACTCGGGATTCTAGATCGTGTGATCGTCACTCGATCGGCTGCCTGGCGACCGCGGGCGGCTGGCGCCCGGCGAAGAGCCAGCTGCCGGCCGCGGCGATCATCCGCCGGGCCATGCCGCCGGTGGCGGTGAGCGTGCGCAGGTCTGGCGCGGTCTCGCTGCGGATCAGGCCGACGGACATGGCCAGCACGCTGAGCGCGATCACGATGCCGAGGGCGGTGGCCCCGTCGGTGAAGTCGGTGAGGCTGGTTGGCGGTCGCGGTCTGGACCTGTACCTCGCTGGCGTGCCCGAACTGCCGTACTGTGCTGAGCTGCGCGGCGGTGAGGGGGGCGGGAACCTGGATGAGCCACCCGAGCAGGTGAGGCTGGATGTGGTACCTGCTGACCGCGTACTCGGTCATCACCGTATTCGGCGCCGACGTGCCGCTGGGCAGGCTGCTGACCGTCGCAATCGCGGGGCTGGCCAGGCAGAGGTGGCTCAGCGTGCAGGGCGGACCGCCGATGCTGCCGGGATCGGGCGCGGGGCCGGTCGTGTCGGAGACCATGCCGTTGTCGTAGAGCATCTCCAGGTGCGGCTGGCCCGCCAGCCCTGGTCGCATGGTGAGGACGTCGGTGCCGGCCGGGATCTGGCTGGCCTCGATCCCGTACATGGCCAGTAGCCGCGGGGTAGCCAGGTAGATCTCGCCGGTGAAATTCTGCGGGCTGTGGGCGGGCAGGCCCACCTGATACAGCGTGCCGGCCGATTCCAGCGGCACCACTGACCCGTGCAGGCTGGTGGCGAGCGTGTTCACCCGCGCGGTCAGGGCAGCGAGCTGGGCCCCGCTGAGCTGCGTCATCTGCCCGGGACCTGAGCTCTGCGCCGCGGAGATGGTCACCTGGCTGCTGGACAGATTCGGGCCGATCCAGTTGAGCGGGCTGTCGAACCTGATGCTGGCGACGACGCAGATCCCCATGGCCAGGAACACGGCGAACGTGGTCGCCGCCAGCGCGGCACCGGACCGGGCGCGGTAGCGGACCAGGTCGCGCAGCGCGATCCGGATCGCGGCCGGCAGCCGCGGGCTCGCCCCGGCGGCCAGCACGCTGGTGGCCAGCGGGGCGAGCAGGCATATCCCGACGGCGGTGATGACCGCCCCGGCCAGCAGGAACAGCGCGTGCCCGGGCGCGCCCTGGCCGCCCGCCACTCCGTTCAGGCCGTCGGCGGACGCCAGGCAGGCGAGGCCGGCCGCGAGCACGATGACGGCGGGCAGGGCCGACCGGTGCACCGCCTGGGGCGGGGCGGGGCGGCCGGACAACGCGGCCACCACCGGCACCGCGGCCATCGTCTTGGCCGGGCGGCGGGACGCCAGCGCCGGCGTCGCGATCGCGAGCACGACCGCGATGACCAACGCCCACCACGGCACGTGGGCCGCGCCTACCGCGTGGCCGGTGTCCCGCTGCACCGTCGGCGCGTAAGCGATCCAGGCGGCGAGCCCGAGCACCGGCGCCGCAGCCGGGCCCGGCGGCTCGGCGGCATCCGGCCAGCGCCGTGCCGCAGATCAGTACCTCACCGCCGGTGGGGTCCTCGAGGCTCCCGGCGATGGTCAGCAGCGTGGATTTCCCCGAACCGCTCGGCCCCATCACCGCCACCATCTCCCCGGCCCGCACCGACAGGTCGGCCCCGGCCAGCGCGTGCACCAGGGCAGGCTCCTGACCGTAGGTCTTCGACACGCCGCGCAGCTCGAGCACGCTCACCGCGTCGCCGCCCTCCCCGCCCCCGGCTGGGCCCGGGCCCGGCCGGCTCATCGCCTGGTTCCCAGCCGGCGCAGCTGCGGTACCGCAGCCGGGACGGGAGCGGGCCCGGGCGGCTCGGCGGCGGCCCGCGCCAGCCGCACCTCCGCCGCGTCCAGCCACCGGATCACCGCGTCCAGCCGGAACAGCTCCGAATCGACGACCAGCGCCAGGCTCAGGTCGTCGCGGGCCTCGCCCTCCTTCAGCCGCGTCCACTGCTGCATCAGCTCCAGCAGGTACACGCGGTGGGCCTGGATCACCTCATGCGCGTCGGTGCCCGGCACCCGCGCCGCCACCAGCACCTTCATCAGCAGCTCATCGCGGGGCGGGGACGTCAGGTCCGGTGGCGTGCGCAGCCAGGCGGCCAGTGCCTCCCGGCCGCCGGCCGTGATCCTGAACCGCTTCTGCGGCCCCTCCTGGCCGGTGTCGTCGGACTCGGCCAGCCCGTCCCGTTCCAGCCGGCCCAGCGTCTTGTACACCTGGCCGACGTTCAGCGGCCATACCTCGCCCGTCCCCGACTCGAACTCGTCGCGCAGCTGCAGCCCGTACTTGGGGCCCTCTGACAGCAGCGCCAGCAGCACGTGCGGGACGCTCACCACATCACCATGTCCGGCATCATGCTGAGCATAATACCCGGCATACTGTACGCGGCGGAAGCCGTTTTCTGTGCGCGGTGCCTCGGGCCTGGCAGCGTCCCTCGACCCGGGGCGCCCGGCTCCGTCAGGCCAGGCTGGCGGCCCAGCTCGCGTGCAGGGCGGCGTACTCGCCGTCACCGGATATCAGCTCGCTGGGCGGGCCGTCCTCGGTGATCTGCCCGCGGTGCAGGACCAGGACCCGGTCGGCGATCGCGACCGTGGAGAGCCGGTGCGCGATGATGACCGCGGTCCGGCCCGCCAGCACGGTACGCAGCGCGCTTTGCACCAGCCGCTCGCCGGGGATGTCGAGGAGCGAGGTGGCCTCGTCGAGGACGAGGACGGCCGGGGCGGCCAGGAAGGCCCGGGCGAACGAGATCAGCTGGCGCTGGCCCGCCGACAGGCGGCCGCCGTGCTTGCCGACCGAGGTGCCGTAGCCCTCGGGCAGCGCGGCGATGAAGTCGTGGGCGCCGATCATCGCGGCCGCGTCCTCCACCTCCCGGGCCGTCGCGTCCGGCCGCCCGAGCCTGATGTTGTCGGCGACCGAGCCCTCGAACAGGAAGTTCTCCTGGGTGATCACGATGACCTCGGAGCGCAGCACCGGGTCGGTCAGCTGCCGCAGGTCGACCCCGTCCAGCGTGACCCGGCCCGAGCGCGGGTCGTAGAACCGGCCGAGCAGCCGCGCGATCGTGGTCTTGCCCGCGCCGGTCTCGCCGACCAGGGCGACCGTCTGCCCGGGCGGGATGTCCAGGTCGAGCCCGGGCAGGACGAGGTTGTCCCGGTAGCCGAAGGTCACCGACTCGAACCGCACCCGCCGCCCGGCGGTGCCGCCCGTCCCGTCCCGCTGGGGCAGCGCCTGCGGCTTGGCGGGCTCGGGTACCGTGGCGTCCTGCTCGAGCACGCCGGAGATCTTCTCCAGGCCCGAGGCCGCCGACTGGAAGATGTTGTAGAACTGCGAGACGTCCTGCAGCGGGTCGAAGAACCGCTGCAGGTAGAGCAGGAAGGTGGCCAGGACGCCGACCTTGAGGTTTCCCTCGATCGCGAGCAGCCCGCCGTAGCCGAGCACCACCCCGGTGATGATGTTGCCGACCAGCGAGATGGACGGGCCGTAGATCGCGATGAGGCGGCCGGCGTGCGTGTTCGCCTCCGCGTAGTCCTGGCCCAGGCCGGAGAAGATCTCGGCGTTGCGGTGCTCCCGGCGGAACGCCTGCACCGCCCGGATCCCGCCGAACGTCTCCACGAAGTGCACGATGACCAGCGCGATGGTCTCCCTGGTCCGCCGGTAGGCGCGGCCGGACTCGCGCCGGAACCAGGCGGTCAGCCAGGTCAGCGGGATGAAGCCGGCCAGCACGACCAGGCCCAGCTTCCAGTCGAGCAGCATCATCCCGGTACCGACGAGCACCAGCGTCAGCACCGCCGTGATCAGCGAGTCGAGCCCCTCCTCGAACAGGTCGGAGATCGCGTCGATGTCGGAGGTCTGCCGGGAGATCACCCGCCCGGAGGTGTAGTCCTCGTGGAACGCCACCTCCAGGCTGAGGAAGTGCGCGAACAGGCGGCGGCGCAGCTCGAGCACGATCTTCTGGCCCACCTGGCCCGTCATGGTGACGAACATGCGGGTGGTGACGGCCTGCACCACGACCGCCACGGCGAACGCGGCCGCGATGGCGAGCAGCGGCGCCGCGTCGCTGGCGTGCAGCAGCGGCGGCAGCCCGGTGTCGATGGCGATGCCGACGAGCCACGGGCCGGCCAGCGCGGCCACGCTCTGCACCACGATCAGCGAGATCGTGGTGATGACCGCGCGCCGGTACGGACGCAGCAGATCGCCGAGCAGCCGCCTGCTCCGCTCGCGCAGCAGCGCGGCCAGGCCGGAGCTGACATCCTCGGCCTTCTCCGTGGCCACCCCGCGCCATGTGTTAACGTCCGCCGACGTCACGCGCTTGCCTCCAGGTCTTCCATGGCCATGAGCGCCGCGTACTCCGGGTTCGACGCCAGCAACTGCCGGTGGCTGCCGCGGGCCGCGATCACCCCGCCGGACAGCAGGGCCACCGTGTCGGCCAGCGCCACCGTGGACGGCCGGTGCGCCACCACCAGGGCGGTGGAGCCCGCCAGGATCTCGTGCAGCGCCCGGGTCACCCGCTCTTCGGTGTGCACGTCGAGGGCCGACAGCGGGTCGTCCAGGATCAGCACATCCGGCCCGGCCAAGATGGCGCGGGCCAGCGCGATCCGCTGCCGCTGGCCCCCGGACAGGGCCATGCCCTGCTCGCCGATCCGGGTGTCGAGGCCCCAGGGCAGGTCGTAGGCGAACCGGGCCTGCGCCGCCGTCAGCGCGGCCTCCACCGCGTCGTCATCCGCGTCCGGCGCGCCGAACGTCACGTTCTCCCGCACGCTGGCCGAGAACAGCGTGGCGTCCTCGAAGGCGCAGCCGACCGCGGTGCGCAGCCGCTCGAGCGGGATGTCGCGGACGTCCCGGCCGTCCAGCCGCACCGATCCGGCCGTCGCGTCGGCCAGCCGCGGCACCAGCTGCAGCAGAGTCGACTTGCCGGATCCGGTCGCCCCGGTAAGCACGACCGTCTGGCCGGGCGGCAGGTCGAGCACGATGTCGCGGAGCACGGGCTCGGCCGCCCCCGGGTAGCTGAAGGCCACATGGTCGAACACCAGGTGCCCCCGGGTGGCCGCCGGGCCGCCCCCGGGGAGCCCGGGCCGCCGGGGCCCGGGCGCGCTGAGGTCCCGGTCCGTGATCTCCGGCTGGACGTCGAAGATCTCCAGCACCCGCTGCGCCGCGGTGGCGGCCTCCTGGCCCGAGGCGATGATGTAGCCCATGGCCTCGACCGGCCAGACGAGCTGCAGCGCGAGGGTGATGAAGGCCACCAGGCCGCCGAGGGTCAGCGAGTGCGTGCTGACGGCGACCGCGCCGAGGACGATGATGAGGCCGATGACGGCGTTCGGGATCAGGTCGAGCAGCGCCCAGAACGAGCCGAGCAAGCCGGCCTTCTCGACCTGGGTCCGGCAGACCTCCGCGGCCTGGGCGTCGTGCCGGGCGGAGGCCTGCCGTCCGCGGCCGAGCGCCTTCAGTACCCGGACGCCGGTCGCTGCCTCCTCGATCAGCGTGGCCAGGTCGCCCTGCTGGTCCTGGACCCGGCGGGAAAGGACCCGGTAGCGCTTCTCGAAACGGAAGCAGACCGGCAGCACCGGCGCGAACACCAGCCCGGTGACCAGGCCCAGCCACCAGTTGAGGTTGATGAGCAGCGCGACCACCGCGATGAACGTCATCACGTTGGTGACCAGGAAGATCAGGCCGAAGCCGGCGAACCGGCGGATCGAGGACAGGTCGGTCGTGGCGCGCGAGAGCAGCTGGCCGGACTGCCAGTTGTCGTGGAAGGACGCCTGCAGCCGCTGCAGGTGGGCGTACAGGTCGTCCCTGATCGACTTCTCGATGTCCGCGACCGCGCGGGACTGGATCCAGCGGCGGATCATGTTCAGCAGCCCCTCGGCCGCGCCGAGGCCAGCCGCCGCCAGGGCCAGCGGGATCAGCAGGCGCCGGTCGTGGTGCGCGATCGCGCCGTCGACCACGGTCTTGGTCAGGAGCGGGATGGCGATCTCGGCCGCGACCGCGCCGAGGGCGGCGGCGAGCATCACGATCATGTGGATGCGGTACGGCTTCAGGTAGCCGCGAAGACGCCACAGCGCCCCTACTGGCCGTACCCTGGCGAAGGCGTGCGTGACCAGCGAGGGGGTATCAGAGGGCATTATCCGTGACGTTAACTGGCCGTCCCGGTGGTTGTCACCTGTTTTTTCTTCGGGCGTACGGGTTGTCGGCGGACCGCAACTCTGGCACGCTGTCTCCCCCGGGAGGCTTCGCAAACGGTTGCCGGGCTTGGCCGGCAGGGAGAGGAACCGTGCAGCGCAGCAGTACCAGCCGATCCAGGCTTAGATGAGCCGGGTGTCCCGCGCGGGGGTCTTGGCCGCCTGTCGCGACGGGATCACGGTGATCTGCGAGCTGGCCGCTCAGTTCACTGAGGCGACCTGGCTCGCGGCGACGCCGTGCGCCGAATGGCGGGCATCCGATCTGGCCGGGCACTTGCGGTGCGTGGCCGATGACTACCACGAGTACCTCGACGACGCCCCGGACAGCAGGCTGGCCCGGCTGATGTCCGCCAGCGCGTCCGCGCAATCCCTGGCCCGGAAGCTGGCCCGGCAGAACTCGGCCGAGCTCGCCGCGCTGCCCGACGTGCCCGGGCCCGAGCACATCAAGGCGTTCGCCGAGTCGGCGCGTTCCTACGGCCGGCGGCTGCCGCCGTCCTGGGACCTGCCGCACCACACGTACGAGGGAACCCTCGTCACGGTGGGGGCGATGGCGGGCGCGGCCTGTGCCGAGTGGCACCTGCACGCGTGGGATCTGGCCCGGTCGCTCGGCAAGGATTACCGCCCGGCCGATCCCGAGCTCGTGCTGACCGCGTGGCGGGCGGGCATGCCCCAGCTGTGGCCGGCGCACGCCGGGGCGGCGGAGGATACGGACGATCCCTGGCATTTCCTGCTGATCGCGTCGGGCCGGGATCGAGCCTGGCCGCAGGTGTTAGAGTGGTCCGCCTTGAAACTAGGTGTGACTATCTAACTTCGGAGAGTTATCAATGGCAATCGGCGGGATCCTGGGCCCGGTACGGCAGTACGTGTCCGGATTGTGCGCCGCCACCCTGGGGCTGTGCGCAGCCGGCTGGCTGGCGCTGGCCCCGGTGGCGTTCGGTTACCGGAGGGCCCTGCCCAGTTCGGCCCTGCACCGGGCGTTGCTGGCCGACTGGGCCACCGGAGCCGCGCTCGGGGTGGTGTCGCTGGCCACGCTGCTGGCCTGGGTCGTGGCCTGGCGCCGCAAGCTGCGCGCCGACGGGGTAGTGGCCCCGTCCTCGCGGCGGCAGGCCTGGCGCGAGGCCCGGACCCGGCGCAGGCAGGAGCGCGACGGGGTGCGGGCGGCTGACGTCGCCGAGCCCGCGGCACCCGCGCCCGATCCGGCGCGGGTGCTCAGCGAACTGCGGGCCCTGCTGATCCCGTTGCTGGACGAGGCGGAGGCCGCTCGCGAAGAGCCCGTTAACGAGGAACCCGCTCACGAGGAACCCGCTCACGAGGAGCCCGGTCACGCCGAGGCCAGGCCCGGCGCGCCGGCCAGCGACGGTGATGCCAGGGCCAGGTACGCCGAACCGGTTTCGGCCGTCCCGCAGCCCCGCCCCGGCGGCCTGGCCGCCATGGAATCCATGCTGGCGGGCGCGGAACTGCTGATGGTGGCCTGCGGCGAGGAGGAGGCGTGGTGAGCAGGGGAGCGCTGGCCGGCCTGGCCGTCATCTTCGCGATCGGGGCGTGGCTGGTCGCGGCGCCGTTCGTGCTGCGGTATCAGCCGCCCGGAGCCCGCTGGACGGGCGCGGCCCGGCTGGACGTCGCCGTCGGCGCGGCCCTGGCGGTAGCCGCCGCCGCTGCCTTCCTCACGGCGCTGGCCGGGCGCGTCGGCGACCTGTACGCGCGGGCGGAGCCCGACCCGGCGGCGGAGTAAACCTGCCGAGCTCGCCTGACCGCGTACGCTGAGAGGAGCCGCACAGGAAGGCGATCACGGTGACGGTGCTGGGCAGCCTGCTGGCCATGCTGGCCGGGCTGCTCCGTGACCTCATCCCCTGGTCCCAGCTGGCGAGCCCCTCCGGCCTGACCGCGGTAGCAGGCGCCGTCCTGGCCGGGGCCATGTTCGCGGCGGTCCTGGCCCTGCTGATCTCGGTGGCCGGCCCGTCCCGCGCGACCGCCGCGCTCCCGCTGACGCGCCGCGCCTCGGCGCTGCGGGAGAAGTCCTGGCGCGCGGCGTTCCTGCGGCAGCGTGATCCCGCCGCGGCCGGCCAGCCCAAGCCCAGAGCACCCTCGGCGGCCCCGGCGGCCGCCATCCTCCGCTGACCCAGCCCTGCTGGCCTTCGCCTGGCTGATCCCAGCCCTGGCTCTGCTTCGCTGACCCGCGGGCCTCGCGGCCGCTTCCAGCCCTCATCCCTCGCAGCTGGAAGGCCGTTGCCTCATGTTCAGTTTCCTCGGCGTCCCGGTGGACGCTGCTTACCATCTCGTCTCCGGTCTGACCGGTATCCTCACGCCCGTCCTCGGTGCCCTGGCCGCTGTGGCCGCGATCATCGTGTTCACCATGGCGGTCCGGGTCCTGCTCCTGCCGCTGAGCCTGCGCGCCCTGCGCGGGCAGGCGGCCCAGGCCCGGCTCGCCCCGCAGTTGCAGGCGCTGCGCCGCCAGCACGGCCAGCAGCCGGAACGGCTGCAGCGCGAGCTGGCCGCGCTGTACCGGCGGGAGGGGACCTCCATGTTCGCCGGCTTCGCCCCGCTGCTGCTGCAGTGGCCGTTCCTGTCGGTCATGTACCTGCTGTTCCGGTCGCCGCAGGTCGGCGGGACGGCGAACACGCTGCTCGCCCGGGACCTGCTCGGCGTGCCGCTCGGCATGCACTGGCTCAGCGGGGCCGGTGCGGCGAGCGGGCAGGGAGCGGTGTTCCTCGGCGTGTTCGCCCTGCTCGCTGGCCTGTGCTGGCTGTCGGCCCGGCTCGGCCGGCTGATGGCGGCCCCGGGCCGCGAGGGAGCCGCCGCCCCGGCCGGCGGCTCCGGGCTGCTGGCCCGGACGCTGCCGTACCTGACCGTGGTCATCGCGGCCTTCGCCCCGCTGGCGGCGGGAATCTACCTGCTCACGTCGCTGGCCTGGTCCCTGGGCGAGCGCACGCTCTACTGGCGGCGGGCCACGGGGAAGGGAGGCTGGACCGCTCTCAGCACCAACCGCGGTGTTCCACGGCCGGAGGTTCCCTCCGGAGCGGCCCAGCTGCCCCAGTCTCGCTCGCCGCGCCGTCCCGCCGCGTCGGGGAAATAACCGATTTGCATACCTAGGTCTGACTGCGGCCGGATCTAGGTATGCCAGCGCCGCCGGCTGCCGCTCACGCACCGACCAGCGTGCGCAGCAGCCGGGCCGGCGGTGACCCGTGCGCCAGCATGCGGTCGTGCAGCTGCTGGTCGGTCAGGGCCGGGTCGGCCGCCCTCAGGTCGGCCGCCAGGTCCGAGACCTCGCTGTACCCGACGTAGTAGGTGGACAGCTGGCCGGAGGTGAGCTGGGCCCGCCGCCACTTGCCCGCGGCCTCGCCTTCCTCCTGGTAGCCGCGGCCGGTCATCAGGGCCATGGCTTCCGCCTCGGTCATGCCGTGCGCGTGGATCCGGGCGTCCAGGATGGCGTTGATGATCGTGCGGAGCTGCATCTTGAGCTGCTGCATCCGGACCGCGCGCGGATCGCCGTCGCCCGGGTACTCCTGCTCCGCCATGATCCGCTCGGTGTAGACCGCCCAGCCCTCGATGAACGACCCGGACCGCAGCGCCGCCCGGATCGCCGTGTCCGATCCAGCGAACCGGCGGGAATGCTGCAGCTGCAGGTAGTGGCCCGGCATGGCCTCGTGCACCATCAGGTTGTGGATCATGTGCCGGTTGTACTCGCGGTAGAACGAGGTGACTCGCTCGGCGGTCCAGTCCGCCGGAGTCGGCGAGACCGCGATGAACGTCGGCAGCGGTGCCTGCTCGAGCGGGCCGGGGGAGTCGCAGTAGGCCACCGCGACCCCGCGGTCGATTTCCGGCATCACGATCAGCTCGACCGGATCGTCATAGACCGTGGCCAGCCGGCGATCGGTCACGAACGCGGTCTGCGCGGCCAGGGCAGCGCGGCAGAACTGCAGGATGCTGGCGTCGTCGGGAACGTCCTGGGCTAGCTGGCCGAGCACCTGCCGGACCACCCCGGGGCTGGCCGTGCCGGCGATCTGCGCGGCCTGCTCGGCGATCTGCCCGGTCACCTGGTCCAGGTCGGACTGGGCCCGGGCCAGAACGGCGTCCGCGTCCGCCGTGGCGTTCAGCGTGAGCGACAGCTTGCGGGCGAACCGCTCCGGCCCGATCCTCGGGTCGGCGAAGTCGCCATCTGAGCCCGACTGAGCCGAGGCCAGCCGCGCGGCGAGCCAGTCACGGTGCCCGGCGAGTGCCTCGAGCGCGGCCGGGCGGACCTGGGCGAGCGGCCCGGCGCACTGCGGGGCCGCCTCGAGCGCGGCGTCGATGTCCTTGCTGATCAGCGCGATCGTCCCGTCGAACTGCCCGATCGCGGTCTCCAGGTGTACCCGGGGCATCCGCCCGAGCTGCCGCCGCGCCTCGGCCAGGGCCGCGGGGACCTGCGCCAGCCGGGCGGCCACGGAGTTCAGCCGCTCGGCCAGCGGCGCGAAATCCCGGGCCAGCAACGGGTAGATGGCCCGGCCCGGGTTGGCCAGCAGCGGGTTCCAGGTGTGCTCACGCAGTTCGTCGATCTCGAACACCCGCCGCGCCACGCTGTTGGCCATCATCGCGGCGTCGACCCGGTGCTCGGCCGACAGGGCGGCCTGGTCGACGGCGGCGAGGCGCCGGTCCCAGGCGCCGAGCGCACGGCGTTCGTCCTCCAGTGCCGGGGCCGAGGGATCGGGCAGGCGCGCGTCGAACCGGTGGTCGCCCAGGTCCGTGGCGCTGTCCGGGTGCCGTTCGGCGTGATCGTCCAGGAACTCCCGCGCCAGCCCGGCGAACTCGGTGTCGGCTTCGCTCATGACGCCTCCGTCCGTTGCCTTCGCCTACCGTAGCCAACCGGCCGGCGGCCCGGCGCGCTGGCCGCCGCCGGCCGTGCCCTCGGCGGTCGGTCCTCAGGAGCCGCTGACGGTGACCAGGGCAGCCGGGTAGCCGGAGGCGCCGTTAGGCTCCGGCGGGGCCTGGGCCGGGGTCTGGGTGTAGCCGGACTGGTCGGTGGCCCGGGCCTCGATGATGTGGTGTCCCGCGGTGGCCGGCCACTCCCAGACCCACTGCCGCCAGGTGTCGATGCCCGGCACCGAGGCCAGCCGCGCCTCGTGCCACGGGCCGTTGTCGACCCGCACCTCCACCGCGGCGATGCCCTGGTGCTGTGCCCACGCCACCCCGGCCACCGGCGTCCGGCCCGGGCGGAGCGACGCGTTGATCGCGGGCACGTCGATCCTGGATTCGGTCTTGATCGGCGCCTGCTGCGACCAGCCGCGCGAGGACCAGTAGGCGGTGGCCGAGGCGAACGTGGTGACCTCGATGTCGGTCACCCACTTGGTCGCGGACACGTAGCCGTACAGGCCGGGGATCACCATCCGGGCCGGGAAGCCGTGCGCGACCGGCAGGGCCGTGCCGTTCATCGCGACGGCGAGCAGCGCGTCCCGGCCGTCCAGCACGACCTGCAGCGGGGTGCCCGAGGTGAATCCGTCGACCGAAGTGCAGAGCAGCTGGTCAGCGCCCGCCAGCGGGCCGGCCTCCCGGATTAGCGCGGCCAGGCTGGCGCCGAGCCACTTGGCGTTGCCCACGTAGGGGCCGCCCACCGGGTCGGACACGCAGGTGAGCGTCACGTAGTCCTCGATGAGCGGGCGCTTGAGCAGCTCGGCGAAGTTGATGGTGACCTGGCGGCGGACCATCCCGTGAATGCGCAGCTGCCAGGTCGCCGGGCTGACCTGCGGCAGGATCAGGGCGGTGTCGACCCGGTAGAAGCTGCCGTTCGGGGTGATGAACGAGCTGAGACCGGGGACGTTCAGGTCGCTGCCGGCCGGCAGCGGCGGCGCCGGGACGGCGGGACGGGGGAAGCGCAGGGCGGCTCGTGCCTGGGTGACGTCGCGCTGCGTCATCAGCTCGCGGCCAGCGAAGACTCCGGCGGCCGCGGCCGCCGCGGCGACGCCGCTGGTGACCAGGAACCGCCGCCGCGCGGGCCCGCGCGGCGGCCCCTGATCGTCCGGGTTGGGCAGGAAGGTGAAGGAGGGGCCGGGCGGTTCGGGGCCGTCCGGCGCCCCGGGGGCCCCAGGGGCCCCAGGGGCCGAGGGCAGGTCCGGCGGGGTCAGGTCCTCGGGCGAGACCGGTAGGGCGGGCCGGGGCGCCGGGGGGCCGGGTGAGCTGCGGGCCACCGGAGTGCTCAGCCGGTTCGCCGCGCGGGCCAGCCGGCTGAGCGTGAACGCCCCGGCCGCGGCGCCGGCCAGCGTGGGCACGGTGTACTCCGCGCTGAAACCGGGCCGTTCGAAGGCAGCCAGCAGGCCGATGACGGCGAAGAGCGCGAGCCCCCACAGCCCGGTCGAGAGCCGGCGCACCGCCAGGACCCCGATCCTCGCCGCGTACAGGGCGAGCAGCACCAGGATGCCGCCGAGCAGCACGGTCTTGTCGTGGGAGCCGAACGTCGAGATGGCGAAGTTCTTGACCGGCGCCGGCGTGAGGTCGATGGCGGTCTGGCCTACCGCGAGCACCGGCGAGCTTTGCGGCACGGTCAGCCCGGCGGCGAACTGGGCCGTGCCGATCGCGACCGCCCCCGTGAGCACGCCGACCGCCGCTCCGGCGAGGACGTGCGGGGCCCGGGGCGGGTCATCATCAGGAGCGGATGCTGGTGTCATGGCGGAAGTCGCGGCTAGGCGCGTTTCCACGGTACCCGCCGCCGGGAGTTTCGTTAGCCCCGCGAAGATTTCACGGTTATTACTGCCGGGGTCGCGAGACTGCCGGGACGGACTCCGCAGGGCCTCGGTTGGACTAACGTTGGGATTCGTGAAGGCATCACCGCAGACCCAGCTCCGCCTGCTTGAACTGGCCGACCTGGACACCGAGCTCGCTCGTCTCGACCACCGCAGGCGCGGCCTCCCTGAAGTCGCCGAGCTGGCCCGCCTGGAGGCCAGGGCCAGCGAGCTGAAGGATGCCTTGGTGGGGACCGAAACCGACCTCGGCGACCTGGCCCGGGAGCAGACCCGGGCGGAACGCGACGTGGAGCAGGTCCGGGTCAGGATCGAGAAGGACCGGGCCCGGCTGGATGCCGGGCAGGTTTCCGCCGCCCGCGAGCTGGCGAGCCTGCAGTCGGAGATCGAGAACCTGCACCGCAGGCAGGGTGATCTCGAAGAGGTCGTGCTCGAGCTGATGGAGCGGCAGGAGACGCTGGAAAGCCAGCAGGCCGAGCTGACCACGAGCCGGGAGAGCATCGGCGGCGAGATGGCCGAGATAGCGGCCCGGCGGGACGCGGCCTTCGCCGAGATCGACGAGCAGGCGGCCAAGGCGTCCAACCAGCGGGACAGCGTCGCCGCCGACGTGCCCGCCGACCTGCTCGCGCTCTACGACCAGGTCCGCAAGTCCAAGGGCGTCGGCGCGGCCATGCTGCGGGCCGGCCGGTGCGAGGGATGCCACCTGAACGTCGACGCGGCGGACCTCAAGGTGATCCGGGCGTCGGCACCCGACGACGTGGTCAGGTGCGAGGAATGCCGGCGGATCCTGATCCGGACTCCGGAGTCTGGCCTCTAAGGTGCGCGCCAGGTCCGCCTGGATGCCCGCCCAGAACGAGCCCGCGGTCACCCTGCTGCTCCGGCACGGCCAGACGCCGATGTCGGTGCAGAAGCGGTACGCGGGCCGGTCCGACGTGCCGCTGACCGACGCCGGGGCGGTGCAGGCGGCCGCCGCGGCCAAGCGGCTGGCGTCGGCGGGAATCGACGTGATCGTGGCGTCACCGCTCCAGCGGGCAGTGCGGACGGCCGAGGCGGTGGCGGCGGTCACCGGCCTGCCGGTGGTGACCGATGACGGCTTCCGCGAGACCGACTTCGGTGACTGGGAGGGCCTGACGTTCGCCGAGGTACGCGAGCGCTGGCCGTCGGAGATGGCCACCTGGCTGGCCGACCCGGCGGTCGCGCCGCCCGGCGGTGAAAGCTTCGCCGAGGTCAGCGAACGGGTCACCGCCGCGCTGGGCCACGTGCTGGACGGCCGGGCCGGGCAGACCGTCCTGATCGTCAGCCATGTGACCCCGATCAAGACCCTGGTCGCCGCCGCCCTGCTCGCGCCGCCGCCGGCGCTTTTCCGGATGCACCTGGACGTGGCCGCGCTGTGCGAGATCGACTGGTACGCCGACGGCCCCGCGATCCTGCGCTCCTTCAACGACACCGCCCACCTGAGTCAGTAGAACTGACACCAGCCGGGCCGCACCTCACCCGTCGTGGCCCTTTGGTTACTGAATCGCTCGGAAGGAAGCCAGATGCGCTGGCGGCCCAGTAGAGGACGTCATCGTCACACTCACGGTGCAGGAGCACGTATGGGCTCGTCTAGGAGATCCGCGGTCATCGGCATCGTTTCGAAATTCCTGATACTGGGGGCCGCGCCTGGCAGTTCATGACTCATCCTCATTCGTGGCCCCGGCTACGTTCTAGCTGACGGGCTGGCTTTCCTTGAGCTGGAGGACGAAGTTTTTGACGGCCGGGAATGCGAGGTCCGGGCGGTCGCGGAAGATGATGTGGCGAGCGCCGGGAAGCGTTACCAGGCGGGTGGTCTCCGCCGGCAGCTGGCTGACCAGCTCCCGTACTACGGGCAGCGGGGAGACCGGGTCGTCTTCACCGTTGAGGACCAGCACGGGACACCGGACGGCGCCGGCCACGGTCCAGGGGTCGAAGCCGCTGACCAGCTGGCTGGCGTAGTGCAGGTTGACGTCTATGTTCCTGATCATCCGGGCCATGAACTGGACCGATTCCTCGGCCCAGCCGGGCGTGGCGCTGTAGAGCGGATAGCAGACCCGCAGGAACTCAGCCTGGTAGTCCCCGGTCTTGTCGGCGTAGGCGCGCCGCGCGACTTCGGCTGCCTCGGGGCCGCCGATGCGGCCGAACACCTCGATGACGCGCTGCTGGTCGCTGCGGCCCCCCGTGGTGTTGGTCAGGATGACACCGCCGGGATGATCGGGGAACAGTCCCGCGTAGGCGAGGGCGACGTCCCCGCCGAAGCTGCTGCCGAGCACCACCGGCTTCTCCAGCCCGAGCGCGTCGCACAGCCGCCGCAGGTCATCAGCCCAGGTCCGCAGATTCCAGAACTCGGACTGGCTGCGATCGCTGCGGCCGTGGCCCCGCTGGTCGAAGTACACCACCTGGAAGTCCTCGGCCAGCGGCCCCAGGGCGGACTTCACCGTCATGTGATCCAGGCCCGGACCGCCGTGGACCGCCACCACGGCCGGGCGCTCTACGGTCGTGTCTCCCTGCGGGATGACCGACGGCCCGGACACATCGAACCACAAGGACACATCGCCGAGGCTGATACGCATGCGACCTCCATGACATCTGCGGGCCGGGCTCAGCTGCCCACGCTAGCCCCTGCGCTCAGGACGTCCGAGCGAATAGCTGGCCTCGATGGCGAGGTGGCACGCTGAGCTGGCCTGATGGATGCGGGACTTACCAAAGGCCCTCCTGGGTGGCCGGCGGCACACCGGCACCCATCGCGCCGCCCGCCGGCCAGCCAAACCCGCTTCATTCAAAATGAAGGCCGTTACCGGTACGGCGGGTTAATGGCGGTCAAATTCCGGGCGAATGATCTTCCCGCGGCAGTGGTTATACGTTCCGGCGGCGGCCGGTCTCATAAACTCCACAGCCATGGGAAACCGCGGGCGGCTGATTGCTCCGGGCGGCCTGCAGGACGATCTGCCGGGCCAGCCCGGCGACGAGACCGGTGACAGGCCAGGGGGCGCGGAGCGGGATCAGCTGACCGCCCTCACCGCCCGGTATGGCCTGCGGCCGACCTCCGAGCGGCCAAGCCTGTCCTCCTACCTGCACAAGGTCTGGGACCGGCGGCACTTCATCATCGCCTACGCCACCGCCCGCAACGTGTCGATGTACACCGAGGCGAGGCTCGGCCAGCTCTGGCAGGTGCTCACCCCGCTGCTCAACTCGGCCGTGTACTACCTGATATTCGGGATCCTCTTCAAGGCCAATCGCGGCATCAGTAATTACACCGCCTATCTGGTCACCGGTGTTTTTATCTTCGCCTTTACCGAGCGGTCGATCGTGGTCGGCTCGACGGTGATCCGGTCGAATATCACGCTGATCCGCGCGCTGCATTTCCCGCGGGCCTGCCTGCCGCTGGCCTACGTGATGGTCGAGTTCCAGCAGCTGCTGCTGTCGATGATCGTGCTGTTCGCCATCGTGCTGGGCACCGGCGAGCCGCTCACCTGGTACTGGCTGCTGCTGGTGCCGGCGCTGCTGATGCAGGCCACCTTCAACATGGGCGCCGCCCTGATCATGGCCCGGGTCGGCGCGGGCGCGCAGGACATCAGCCAGCTCGTGCCGTTCCTGCTCCGGGTCTGGCGGTACTTCTGCGGGGTCATGTACAGCATCGCCTCGCTGCCCGCCGCGCTGCCCGGGTGGGCCAAGAACGTGCTGTCCTTCAACCCGGCGGCGGTCTACATCTCGCTCATGAGGGACGCCATCATGGCCACGTTCCGGGATGACGCGCCCGGAGCGAAGCCCTACGACGCGGCCCGCTGCGCGGTCTTCATGGCCACGAAGACCCCGGCCCTGCAGGCGTACTGCCACCCGGACTTCAACGCGGCCCAGCTCTGGCTGGCGGGGGCGGGCTGGGCCGTGGTCATCCTGGCCGTGGGCGTGATCTTCTTCTGGCAGGCCGAGACCAGGTACGGCCGCGGCTAGCTGCCGCCGGGGCTGGCCAAGTCCCGGTCCGCCGGCTCGCGGGCGCTGAGCCAGTCGCCGGACAGCAGCGCGGCCGCCGTGGCCAGGGACCAGGCGGCGTGCGGGTCGGCCCGCGGTGAGGCCAGCGACCGCTCGGCGGCCCGCCGGCTCACGATGGCGAACAGCGGGCTCGATCCGCCGTGGTCCAGGACGTAACCGCGCAGGAACCGGGCCACGGGGCCGGCCGAGTCTCGCCGCCAGTCGGCGGCCGCCGGTCCCGGCGCCCCGGTCACCACGGTCGCCGGGGTGCGCGGCTCGCCGTGCCAGGCAGTGCCCGCCAGCGGGATGCCCAGCAGTTCCGGGCAGAGCAAGCCGAGCACGTCGCGGTGCAGCCGGTCGCTCACCCGGTCCCGCAGCGGGACGGAGCGCGCGGCCCGCACGACCGGGTCCGCGAACAGGGGCTGGACGAGCGGCGACCGGAGCAGGTACGCCTGGCGCGCGGCGGCCGACCACCGGCCGGCCCGGTGAGCCAGGTAAAAATCATCGAGCGCGCTCAGCGGCCCGCGCCCGCACCGTGGCGCCCTCGGCCCAGACGGTGCCCCCGTGCCCCGTGGCCAGGCGCGCCGGGTCCGGCTGCGCCCGGCGCCCGGGCGCCGGGCCGGTGCCGCCCCAGTGCAGCACCGCGGCGCGGTCGTCGGGGGCGCGCCAGGCGACCCGGCCCGGCCCCGGGATGGGCATGACCCGCGGATCGGCGTCCCGGGCGGCCTCGGTCAGCGCGGCGCAGCGCGCCGCCGATACCGCGCTGACCGCGAGCGTGAAGTACATGCCGAGGTCAGCCGGATCCGAGCAGCTCGAGGACCGGACCGGGGACAGCCGGCTCCAGGTCGGTGGTGAGCAGGCCGTGCCAGGCCTCGCACACCCGGTTCAGGTTGAACGCGGCGGCCGCCTGCGCGTGCGCGTCCTCGCCCGCCGCCCGCCAGTCGTCCTCGTCCGCGAGGGCCAGGACCGCCGCGGCCATCTCGGCCGGCCCGCGGCGGATCCAGCGCATGTCGTAGATCGTCTCGGCGCCCGGCCAGTGCCGGAGCACCGGCACCGCCCGCGAGGCCATGCCCTCGGCCGGGGCCACGTGGAAGCTCTCGTCGTCGCTGGTGGACAGCACGAAGCCGACCCGGCGCAGCCAGGCCGGGACGTCCGGGCCGGCGTCGTCGAACACCACCGCGCCGCGCAGCAGCGGCGATCGCTGGACCCGGCGCAGCGCGTCCGCGTAGTGCTCGCGCTCGGCCGGGTTCCGCCACACCCACCAGTGCTCCCAGGGCATGCCCGACTTGACGAACAGCAGGTACCTGTCGTCCTCGCGGCGCAGTTCCTCGAGTACGTCCAGGGCCAGGTCCAGCCGCTTGCGTGACGGGACGATGCCGATCAGGCCGAGGTGGAACCGGGCGCCGTCCAGCTTGGGCCGGTCGAGCTGGGCGACGTCGAGGGCGTTCGGCACCGTCGCGACCTTGGTGTCGGGCCAGCCGGTGTACTCGCGGGTCAGCCGCGCGTAGTGCTTGCTCACGCAGATCACCTGGTTCACGGCCCCGATCTTGAGCTGACCCGGGTAAGGGGAGCGCAGCTCGAAGCGGTGCAGCCGGATGAGCAGCCGCGAGCCGCGGCGCTTGTGCCTGCTGTACCAGACCGCGTTCGGCCCGCACCATTCGCAGACCACCACGTCGGCCCAGTCCGCGAGTTCCCGGCTCACCGCCGGGTCGTGCTGGCCGAGCGCGGCCCACTGGTCCAGCCTGACCTCGAGGTCCGGCTGCATCCGCAGGTAGCTCAGCAGCGGCGTGAAGAACTTGAGGTCATGACCGGCCACCACGACGCGCAGAGGATGGCCGGCCCGGGGCGACGCCCCGGCGGGACGTACGCCTCGCAGGTAGCCGCGCAGCCGCTCCGCCGCCCGGTCCAGGGTGAATTGCTCGGCGGCCCGGCTGGTCCGGCCGCCCGCCCGCCGGTAGAGACCGGGCTCGGCCGCCGCGGCGGCCGACACCGCCACCACGTCGTCCAGGCTCGCCGCGAACAGCGGGTAGTCGGCGCCGAGCAGCGCCTCGTGCATCGGCGTCCGGTTGAGGATGACCGGCAGGCCGAGCGCGCCGAACTCCAGGACCTTGGTCGACAGCTCCAGGCTCGCGTCCAGGTCGGGATGGCGCCAGCTCAGCCCGATGTCGCAGGAGGCCGCGAGCCGCATCGCGTCCTCCCGGGACTGGCCGCCGTGCCAGGTCACGCCCTCGGTGCCGAGCGCGGCCCGCATCCGCTGCTGGTACCCGGACGCGTCGTCGTGGATCTTGTCCCCGGCCATGTGCAGCTCGGAGGCGACGCCGCGGCCGGCGAGCAGCGCGGGCAGCCCGGTCATCTCCAGCGTGTTCCACCGGGGCGCGAACTTGCCCGTGTAGACCAGGCGCAGCGGGGAGCCCGCCGCCGCCGCGCCCCGGGCCGCCGGGATGTCGGCCAGCATCGGCGGCAGCAGCACGCACTTGCCGCAGGCCGCGGGGATGCTGCCCTCCAGGAAGCAGCGCAGCTCCTCGGTCTGGCACAGCACGTAACGCGCCGCGGACGCGATCAGCTCGAGCTCGGCCGCGCCGTCGGGCGTCAGGCCGGGCACGCGCTGCGGCACGTCGGTCAGGTACGGCCAGAGCCGGCCGCCGAACGCCCCGCTCTTCGCCGCCGCCGAGGTCACCGCGCGGCCACGGAGCACGACCAGGTCGAACGGCTGGTCGGCGTCGAGCCGGGTCAGCAGTTCGACGGCGGCGGCGGGCCGCAGCGAGCCAGTGCCCTCGAGCCCCTCGAGCCGGTGCTCCTCGAAGGGCCGCAGCACGGTGACGCCGGGCTCGGCCAGCAGCGGCGCGATCAGCCGGCTGGTGCGGACGGGTGCCTTCAGCACCAGGGTCACCGCACAGCCGGCCCGGGCCAGTGCCTGAGTCACCGACTGCAGCCAGATGGCCGAACCATCGATCAGGTTCAGGTCGATGTCACCGTAGACAAGCGCCCGAGAGGTCAACGCTGATGCTCCTTAACTGGCTAGCTGACGGAGAAGAGCCGCAGCCCGGGGGCGGGATCGGCGTCGCTGAAGAATTCCCGCCGGGCCAGCGCGGGATCCAGCGCGGCGGTGAACGCGTAGCCGGCCCCGGCGTGCCCGGTCACGTCGGCCTGGGCGCATTCCCGCGCGCAGGCCAGGTCGAGAAGGTAAGACTCGTGCTGCTCGCCGGCGGCGGGCCACGGCGCGACCCACGGGGAGCGGGCCGAGCTCGCGGCGTGCCGCAGCCAGCCAGCCGGATCCGCCGCCACCGACGGAACGGCGCGGATGCTCACGCCCCGGTCAGCCAGGTCTCCGAGGGCGGCCGCGACGGCCCGGGCGGACATCTCAGCCGCCACCTCGTCTGGCCCGCCGGCCACCACGACCAGCTCGGCCGGGAGGAACCGCTGACGGCCCAGGACCGCCGCCAGCGCCTCGGCCGCGCTGGCGTCGTCCGCGCGGGCCAGCACCGCGATCCGCCGCCCGGCGATCACGTGGTCGCCGAGCCCGGCCAGCCGCCCGAGCTCCGCCAGCCGGGCCGCGGTCGCCGCCCCGGTGAAGATGTCCCGCAGCACCGGCAGGATCTCGGCCATGGCCAGCGGCGGCCCCGCCCGCAGGGCTTCGGCCGTTTCCCGCAGGGACGGGAGCTCCCAGCCGCCATCGGGGGCCGCGACGGCGCTGGCGACCGGTTCCGCGCCGATCATGATCACCCGGGCGCCGCAGGCGAGCTGCTCGCGCGCCTGGTCCGCGGACGCCGTGACGAACAGCGCGTGCTCCTGGTAGAGGGCCGGCCGCCGGCGCCACGGCACCGGCCCGGTGAGCTGCACGGACCCGGGCTCATCCGGATCGGTGAGGGCGTCCAGCCAGGCTCGCAGAGCCGGCGGCTCGCGCGGATCCCGCGCGTCGGCGTACACCGGTCCTGACGGCCGGGAGCCGGCGCAGCCCGACCGGGTTGAACCGGGCGAGCTGGACGCCGAACCCCTCGTCGGACACCGCGTCGCAGCTGGCCGCGACCCAGTCCAGGCCCGGCGCCAGGTGCACGGGAATGTTCCTGATGAAGATCACCGGCTTGCCGAGCGCGCGGGCCGCCGCGATCAGCCGGCCGAGCCGCCGCCCGCGGTCGGTCGCGGCCGGGTCACCCGCGTACGCCCACGCCGAGCCGGCCAGCATCGCCGCGGCCTCGATGAGGACCAGGTCGGCGCCGGTGCTTTCCAGCACGACGTCGGCGTCGTGCGGCAGCAGCGGCTGCACGGCGGCGTCCGGTGCGAGCGTGGCGCAGGTCTGCGCGGTCAGCACGCCGGTGATGACCAGTCCCGCCGGGGTCCAGCCGGCCGACTCGGTGCCCGGTGCGCCGAGCCCGGGCGCGGTGAGCGCGGACAGGAACCGTTCCCCGCCGCCGGCCAGGTCGCCGAGCTGGGCCGACGCCAGCGCGAGGGTGGCCGCGCCCGGACCGGTGAGGCCCCCTCGCTCCCGCCACAGCCGGACCAGGTTGGCGGGCAGCTGGACGCCGCGCGACCAGGGCCGCCGCGCGGCCCGGACCAGGGTCCGGCCCAGCTCCATCGTCGCGGACTGCTCGAGCGCGGCCAGCCGGGACTGCGTCATGGCCAGCTGCAGCCGGGTCTCGCGCAGGGCCCGGGCCAGCCGGTCCCGCTCCGCGGCCAGCCCCGGATCAGCGGTCGCCGCCTCCCGCGGCTCCTCGAGCTCCGCGACCGCGTTGACCTCAGCTCCGTGCCCCTGCGGCTCGCTCAGGGTCTCCTCCGGCGGCGTCACCGGGTCTCCCGGTCCAGCCACGCCGTGACGATGCGGGCGATGCGCGGGCCGGCCTGCCCGTCCCACAGCGGCGGCAGGTCGCCCGCGTACGGCCCGTCGTCACACGCCTTGAGCACGGCCGAGGCCAGCTCGGCCGGGGTGACCAGGCGGTTGCTTCCGCTGGTCACGGTGATAGGCCGCTCGGTGTTCGGCCGCAAGGTCAGGCACGGCACCCGGAGCAGCGTGGTTTCCTCCTGCACGCCGCCGGAGTCGGTGATCACCGCTCGCGCCCCGCGGACCAGGGCGATGAACTCCAGGTAGCCGAGCGGGGGAGCGGCGTGCAGCCGCGGGTGCGCTCCGAGCCCGGCGGCCTCCAGCGCGGCGCGGCCCCGGGGGTGCACCGGGATGATCACGTCCAGCTCGTCCGCCACCTCACGCAGGGCCAGGACCAGGGCAGCCGCCGACGCCGGGTCGTCCACGTTGGACGGCCGGTGCAAGGTCGCGACGACGTACCGCTCCGGCAGCCCGAGCTCGGCCCGGACCGCGGCCTCCTCGAAGCGGTCCATGCTGGCCAGCAGGGTGTCGATCATCGGGTTGCCGACCAGGTGCACCGCGTCCGCCGGGCGGCCCTCGCGGGCCAGGTGGCCGATCGCCTCGGGCGACGTCACGAACAGAAGAGCGCACAGCTGGTCGGTCAGCCGCCGGTTGATCTCCTCCGGCATCGAGTCGTCGAAGCTGCGCAGGCCCGCCTCCACGTGCGCCAGCGGGACGCCGAGCTTGGCCCCGGCCAGCGCCGCGCCGATCGTGGAGTTGACGTCGCCGTAGACCACGGCCAGCACGGGTGAATTCTCGGTGAACTCCCGTTCCATGCCGGTCAGGACCTCGGCCGTCTGCCGGGCGTGGCTGCCGGAACCGACCTCCAGGTTCACGTCCGGCCGGGGCAGGCCGAGCTGGTCAAGAAAAACGCCTGACATCCGTTCGTCGTAGTGCTGCCCGGTGTGCACGATCCGCTGGTCGTGACCGAGCGCCGCCAGGGCGCGGATCACCGGCGCGGCCTTCATGAAATTCGGCCTCGCCCCGAGCACGTGCGTGATGGGTGCGCGCATCGCATCCTTTCTGTTCACTTCAACCCGCTACGATCCGCCGCCGTGACGACGTCCATCTCGCCCCGCGCGCTCACCCTGGCCGCCTCGATCGGCTGGCGGCACGTGACCGCGGACCCGGTCCGGGCGCTCCTGCTGGCCTGGCGGGTGCTGCCGGGCCCGCTGCGCGGCTGGCTCAGGCTCGCCGGGCCGTACGGCCGCGCGGCGGTGCTGTGGGGCACCGGGGACGGGCCCGCGGCGCTGGCCGCCCTGGCCCGCTCGCCCCGCCGCCAGGCGGCCTTCGCCCTGGCCGCCGACCAGCCCGCCGCCGCGGCGGCCGCCCTGGCCCGGCTCCCGGACACCGATCCGTCCCGCCCCGTCCTGGCTGCCCGCCTGGCCTGGCGCGAAGGCCGCCCCACCGACGCCCTCAAAGCCCTGGACGGTGCCCGCGGCCGTCAGGCCCGCCGCCTGCGCGGCGCCCTCACCCCCCAGCCCTCCCTCCTCCCCACGCCCCCCGCCGCCAGCTCCATGATCGTGGACAGTTTCGGGCGCTATGTGACGCAAACTGTCCGCGATCATGAAGCAGGCCGGGTCCGGGGCGGGGCGGGGCGGGGGGTGCCGGGGCGGGTGCTGCACCTGGTCTCGGACGCGCTGCCGTCGGTGAGCGCCGGGTACACGATCAGGACGCACGAGATCGTGCTGGCCCAGCGGGCGGCGGGGCTCGAGCCGCACGTGGCGACCAGGGCCGGGTTCCCGGTGACGCAGGGCCGCCTCGACGGCCGCCGCCTGGTCACGGTGGACGGCGTGCCGTATCACCGGCTGCTGCCCTGGCTGCTGCCCGGCCACGGGGACGCCGACCCGAAACTGGCCGCCCTGAGCGAGAAGCTGGCCGCCGCACTGACGGAAGGGGTCAAGCCCGCGGTGCTGCACGCCGCGAGCAACTTCGCCAACGCCAGGCTCGCCCTCGCCCTCGGCCGGCGGTACGGCCTGCCGGTGGTGTACGAGGTGCGCGGCTTCTGGGAGGACACCTGGCTGTCCCGGCACCCGGACGGCGCCCGCCTGTCCGGCAGCGAGCTCTACCAGCGCAACCGCGCCGTGGAGACCCAGTGCATGCTGGCCGCCGACCTGGTGGTGACACTCGGCGAGGCCATGCGGGAGGAGATCGAAGCCCGCGGCGTACCCGCGGAGAAGATCCTCATCGTGCCCAACGCGGTCGCCGAGGACTTCCTGACCCCGCTGCCCGGCGCCGGGAACCTCCGCGCCGAACTCGGCATCGAACCCGATGAGTACGTCGTCGGCGAAGTCTCCAGCCTGGTCAAGCACGAGGGCATCGGCACGCTGCTCGAGGCCACTGCCATTCTGCGCGCCCGCGGCGTGCCGGCCCGGGCGCTGATCGTCGGCGACGGCCCCGAACGCGCCGCGCTGCGGCGCCAGGCGGCCGCGGCCGGCCTGGCGCGGGCGGCCGTCTTCACCGGCCGCGTGCCCGCGGCGCAAGTACGCCAATTCCACGCGCTCCTCGATATTTTCGTCGTTCCGCGCACCCCAGACCGGGTTTGTCAGCTCGTAACCCCGTTGAAGCCCGTAGAGGCGATGGCGAGCGGATTGTGCGTGGTCACTAGTGAAGTGAAAGCACTCACTGAAATCGTCAAACATGAAGTGACGGGGATGCAAACAATACCGCAAGATCCGGTGTCACTGGCCGACTGCCTGGAACTCCTCATTTACAGTCCGGATATCCGCAGAAAACTCGGAGACAACGCCCGTGAATGGGTGTCCAGGGATCGTACCTGGGCGCTTAATGCGGCGCGGTATAAGGACGCGTACGCGCGTCTGGGGGCGATCTGAAGGTTGAGGTGACATGCCGGCGCAGGACGTACTGGTCATCGGGCTCGGCTACGTCGGCTTGCCGCTGGCCGTCCAGGCCGCCCGGGCCGGGTTCGGGGTTACCGGGTTTGACACCAGTGCCGTGATCACGGAAGGCCTGAACGCGGGGCGGTCCCACGTGGACGACGTCACCGCGGACGAGGTCGCGGCGGCGCGGGCCCAGGGTTTCCTGGCCACGGCGGACGAGGCCGGGATCGGCCCGCGGGACGTGATCGTGATCTGCGTGCCGACACCGCTGTCCGAGGCGGACGGGCCCGACCTGAGCGCGGTGCGCGCCGCGGCGCAGACCGCGGGGCGGCTGCTGCGGCCGGGCACGCTGGTCTCGCTGGAGTCGACCACCTACCCGGGCACCACCGACGAGATCATCCGGCCGCTGCTGGAGAAGGCGTCCGGGCTGGCCGCGGGGGTGGACTTCGCCCTGGTCTTCTCCCCGGAGCGGATCGACCCCGGGAACCCCGAGTACGGCCTGGTGAACACGCCGAAGATCGTCGGCGGCGTCACCCCGGCCTGCGCCGAGGCCGGCGCGGCGTTCTACGGCCGGATCTGCGAGCAGGTGGTCCGGGCTGCCTCCGCGCGGGAGGCCGAGATGGCCAAGCTGCTGGAGAACACCTACCGGCACGTGAACATCGCCCTGGTCAACGAGATGGCGATCTTCTGCCGGGAGCTGGACATCGACCTGCACGACGCGATCCGGTGCGCGGCGACCAAGCCGTTCGGGTTCCAGCCGTTCTACCCCGGGCCCGGCGTCGGCGGCCACTGCATCCCCATCGACCCCAACTACCTGTCTTATAAGGTCCGCACGCTGGGCTACCCGTTCCGGTTCGTCGAGCTGGCCCAGGAGATCAACTCCCGGATGCCGGGTTACGTCACCGAACGGGCCGCCGAGCTGCTCAACCGCGGCGGCCGGGCGGTCAACGGGGCCCGGGTGCTGCTGCTCGGCGTGACCTACAAGAAGGACATCGCCGACCAGCGCGAGACCCCGGCCCGGCCGATCGCGCGCAAGCTGCGCGCCCGCGGCGCCGCCGTCGCCTACCACGACCCCTACGTGCCGGCCTGGCAGGTCGACGGCCAGGACATTCCCCGCGCCGCCGAACTGGAGGCCGCGGTGACCGCCGCCGACCTGGTCATCTTGCTCCAGGCTCACCAGGACTACGACCTGGCCGAGATCGCCGCCACCGCCCGGCTGCTGCTCGACACCCGCGGCGCCGTCCCCGCGGCATCCCACGTCGAAACGCTCTGACCAGGCCTGGAGGGCACGATGCGGGTCGTGGTGTGCACGATCGTCCATCATCCCGCGGACGCGCGTATCTACCACCGGCAGATACGAGCCCTGCTCGACGCCGGGCACGAGGTCACCTACATCGCGCCGGTAGGCCTCGCCGGTTTTCATCCCGAACGGGCTGGGCTCTCCCTTCAGCTCACGGCGGTTCCGCGCGCTTCCGGACGACGCCGGGCCGGGGCGATCATGGCCGCGCGTTCGGCTCTCGCTGGTCATGCCATGGGCGCTGACCTGCTGCTTGTCCACGACCCGGAGCTGCTGCTGGCCCTGCCGCCGCGGCGCCGGCGACCGCCGGTGATCTGGGACGTGCACGAGGACACCGCCGCCGCGCTCAGCACCAAGCCCTGGCTGCCGCGCCCGCTGCGGCCGCCCGTGGCCGTGGCGGTGCACGCGGCGGAGCGGATGGCCGAGCGGTACCTGCACCTGATCCTGGCCGAGCGCGGCTACGTCACCCGGTTCGCCCGCCGGCACCCGGTGGTGCCGAACACCACCTACGTACCGGACGTCCCGGCGCCCCCCGGCGGTGACCGGCGGGTGGTGTACGTGGGGCACCTGTCGCCGGACCGCGGCAGCACCGAGATGGTCGAGCTGGCCCGGCGGCTGCGGCCGCACGGCATCACGGTGGAGCTGATCGGAGCGGCCGACGCGCGCGCCCGGGCGCAGCTCGAGCCGGCCCAGGCGGCCGGGCTGCTGCGCTGGCCCGGTTTCGTGCCGAACGACCAGGCCATGCCGATGCTGGACGGGGCGCTCGCGGGCCTGTCGCTGCTGCACGACGAGCCGAACTTCCGGCACTCGATGCCGACCAAGGTGGTGGAGTACATGGCCCGCGGCGTGCCGGTGGTGACCACCCCGCTGCCCGCCGCGGCCGAGCTCGCCCGGGGCCATCAATGCGGTTTCGTGGTGCCGTTCGGGAACGTGGACGCGGCGGCGGAAGCGGTGCTGGAACTGGACCGGGATATCTCGCTGCGGACCGCGATGGGGCGCCGTGGTCATGAGGCCGCCTTTTCCTCGCTAGGCTGGCCGTCAGATGCCAGGGAATTCGTCACCCAGCTGGAATCGTGGGCAAAGTCCGGAAACGGAATCGCAACGCCATGAAACCGGACTTCCAGTGCGCTGGAACGCCATGAAACTCGGGTTCCATAACGTCCGGAGAATTCACCTTCCGTTCGTCTTGCCTTTTCCTTTCATTGTCGCGCTGGCGGCCGGGGCGGCTTTGCGCTTGGTGGCCATGGCCGGTTATCCGGGCGCGCTGTGGTTCGCCGGCGATTCCTACGTCTACCTGGGCGCCGCGCTGCGGTTGCAGCCGAACCTGTCCAAGACGACCGGCTACTCCCTGTTCCTGCACGCCCTCGAGCCGTCCCACAGCCTGACGCTGGTGGCCGGGCTGCAGCACCTGATGGGCCTGGCCGTCGCGGTCATGATCTACCTGCTGCTGCGGCGCAGCGGGGTGTCCGGGCGCTGGGCCACGATCGCGACGCTGCCCGTGCTGCTGGACGGGTTCGTGATCGAGGACGAGCACATGGTGATGGCCGAGGCCCTGTTCACCTTCCTGGTCATGCTGTCCATGCTGCTGATCCTCTGGCGTTCGCGGATCGCGTGGCCGGTCGCGCTGCTGGCGGGCCTGCTGGCCGGCTACGCCGTTACCGTGCGCAGCGAGGGCCTGCCGGTGCTCGTCATGTTCCCCGTGGTGCTGCTCGTGCGCGGCCTGCGCCAGGACGGGGGCTGGGCCTGGCGGAACTGGCGCGCCTGGCTGGCGGCCGCGGCGATGGCCGTCGGCTGCGCGGTGCCCGTCGCGGGTTACGTGGTGTGGTTCCACTCCTGGTGGGGGTCGTACACGCTGAGCAATTCCGAGGGCTTCTACCTGTGGGGCCGGGTCTCCTCGTTCGCCGAGTGCGCCACGGTCAAGCCGCCCGCCAGCGAGCGGGCCATCTGCCCGTCCGGAGCGCCGTCCAGCCGGACCCCGCCCGGTGATTACATCTGGCACGCGCCGCAGGTGCACCACATGGCCAACGGCGGCCCGGTGACCGCGGCCAACGACGCGCTGCTGCGCGACTTCGCCATCCGCGCGGTCGAGGCGCAGCCGCTCGGCTACCTGCACGCGGTGCTCGGCGGCCTGGCGCTCTCGGTGGAGTGGCCGCGCCACCCCTACCCGGACCCCGGCACCACGTACCTGTACTACTTTCACCTGGCGCCGTGGAAGATCCCGGCCGACCACTCCTGGGTCAAGGGCGGTACCGCGTACGCCGACGCCGCGCAGTACGGGCACGCCACCCCGAGCCGCGCGGTCCGGCCGGTGGCGATCCTGATCGACGGGTACGAGCGGGTCGTCTACACCTACGGTCCGCTGTTCGGCCTGATCATGATCGCCGGCCTCGGCGGGGTGGTGCGCCTGCGCGGGCTGCGTTCCCGTTCACCGAGGCTGGCCTGGTCTCCCCGGGCGGGCAGCATGCTGCCCTGGTCCACCGCGGTCGTGCTGCTCGTGTTCCCGATCGCGGTCGCCGACTTCGACTACCGCTACCTCCTCCCGGTCCTGCCGTTCGCCTGCCTGGCCGCGGGCCTCGCCTTCGCCCCCGCCCGGACCCCGGCCGCCCCGCCCGAGCCAGCCTCCGAACCGCGGGAACCAGCCTCCGGACAGCACGACGCCGGCCTCACAAGCCAGTCACCGCGCCAAGCCAGCTAGATCACCGGCCCACGGTCCGGCTCCGTATCCCCACGGCTCCCGTCCGCCCCTGGCCCGTTCTCGTCGGCCTGGAAGCACCATCTCCCGGTACGATGCGAGTGAGTTTTCGATGATCGCGAAGGGATATGCCCCCAGTTCGGGGATAGATTCCTTCGTGATCATGGGCAGTTGGCCACCGGACCTGAAGATGGACCTTGGAGAACGCGGATGGCGGATGAGCTTCGGCTGAGCCTGGGGGAGGCGCGGCGGCTGGCCGTCCGGAGCCAGCACCTGGCCGGACCCGAGCCGGCCACCGGCCTCGACGGGCTGCGGCAGGTGCTGCGCGGGCTGCGGGTGCTGCAACTCGACCCGGTCAACGTGGTGGCGCGCAGCCACCTGCTCGTGTTGTGGAGCAGGCTCGGTGCCTTCGACCGGGCCGACCTGGACACGCTGCTGTGGCGCGAGCGCTGGCTGTTCGAGTACTGGGCGCACGCCGCCTCGATCGTGCTGACCGAGGACTACCCGATCCACCGCCTGATGATGCGGCGGTACGGGATCAGCGCCACGAACTCGCCGCTGCGCGACTGGATGACGGCGAACGACGATTTCCGCCGCCATGTCCTGGCCCGGCTGCGGGAGGACGGCCCGCTGCCCGGCGCCGCCATCGAGGACCGCGCCGCGGTGAGCTGGACCTCCACCGGCTGGACCAACGGCCGGAACGTCGAGCGGATGCTCGACACCTTGTGGAAGCAGGGCGTGGTCACGGTCGCGGGCCGAGACGGGCTGCGCCGGCTCTGGGGCCTGGCCGAATTCCCCCAGGTAGCGGACCTGCCGGAGCCCGAGGCGGTGACCCGGGCGGCCGAGCACGCGCTGCGCGCCCTGGGCGTGGCCCGGGCCCGGGACGTCGAGCGGCACTTCACCATCGGCCGGTACCCGGGGCTGGACCTGGAGCAGGTGCCCTGGGCCCGGCCGGTCCAGGTCGAGGGCGGCGCCGAGCGGTGGTGGGTGCACCGGGATGTGCTCGGCCTGCTCGACGAGGACTGGCGGCCGCGGACCACGCTGCTGTCCCCGTTCGACAACCTGATCTGCGACCGGGACCGGGCCGAACGGCTGTGGGGCTTCACCTACCGCAACGAGATATACGTCCCCAAGCACAAGCGCCGGTACGGCTCCTACGTGATGCCGGTGCTGGCCGGGGAGAGGCTGGTCGGCCGGATCGCGCCGCGGATGGACCGCCGCCGGGGCGAGCTGGTCATCGAGGGGATGTTCGCGGAGGAATCCGCCGCAGCGCCGCCCGAGGATTCGCTGCCGCCGGGATCGGTGGCCGCCGCGATCGGGTCGCTGGCGACGTTCGCCGGCGCGACTTCGGTCATGTACTCCGGCGCGACGGCCCTCGGCGTATCCTGAGCACGGGTGAGTCGGCCGGGCGGTCGCGCCGGGCGCAAGCCCGGTGAGGAAGGTCCGGGCTCCATAGGGCAGGGTGGTCGGTAACGCCGACCCGGGGTGACCCGCGGGACAGTGCCACAGAAAACAGACCGCCTCCGCGTGAGCGGGGGTAAGGGTGAAACGGTGGTGTAAGAGACCACCAGCACCGCAGGTGACTGCGGTGGCTCGGTAAACCCCACCCGGAGCAAGGTCAAGAGGGGAACCACGGTTCCCTGCGCGAGCGATTGAGGGCGGCCCGCCCGATGCTTGCGGGTAGACCGCACGAGGCTGCCGGCAACGGCAGTCCCAGATGGATGATCGCCGCACCGCGCAAGCGGGCGCACAGAACCCGGCCTACAGGCCGGGCTCACCCACCTGTTGCCCCCGTGACCTGCGCCGCAACAATATCCAGCAGGCCACGGGGCACATTCAGGGCACGGCGGCAGGCATTCTGCTGTCAGCCGAGCTGACTGTCGTGTCCTGCGGTCAGCTCGGCAAGCTTGTCGAGTAGCTCGCCAAGCCTGTAGCGGGTGATGACCGTTTCGCCGTCCGCTGCGGGAATTCGAGCCTGCCACGTGCCGAATCCGCCGTCTCCGATGATCACGTCGGGATTCTTCTCGCGAAACCGTCGTAGACGCAGCATCTGACCCAGCTCGTCCTGTCCTGTACCGAGCCCCGGGCCCGTCGGTCGGCCGTGGAAGCCGCTCACTGAGCATTCTCCTGGGCGGCGAGGCCGGTGACCTGCCGCGCTCGGTGCCGGTCTAGCGCGAACAGAACTGCGCGCAGGACGACACCGTAATCCCGATGGAAGCGGTGGCCGATAGCAGCGATCAGTTCCTCGGCTGTCCCAGCCGGATTCTGGTCACGCCAGTCCGCGACGGTGACCCGAGCTCTTGCCAGTTCCGCTGGGCGGTCTTCCCGGAATCTCACTGCTGACCGCCTGAACGATGACCCGCGCTTGTGCTAAGTGCCTTCACTGGCATGGCGACGCCTCACTTATCACCGTGAATCAGTGCTGTCACCGTCAGCCAACCGGAATCGTTGAGGCGAGTAAACGAACTTGCGGCAACTTGCGAGTCAGTTAACCGAAGTAACCCAGGGCCTCCGTGATCAAGTCGCGGGCCCGCGCTCCGTAGACCGCTAGCCTCGCTAGCTTTTCGAAAGCGCGAATGTACAGGGTGATCTCGCTGGCGGCCGTGACGGTCACCTGGGCCGACAGGAGCTCCATATGGACTCGCTCGTCGTCAAATATGGTGAATGTCTCCAGGGGCCACATCGGCCGCGGGCCTGCCGTGAACGGAATCACGCCCAGGGACACGGAAGGCATTTCCGTTGCTTCCAGCAGCTGGCCGAGCTGGGTGGTCATTACGTCAGCTCCGCCGAGGCGATGCCTCAGAACGGACTCCTCCACCAGCAGCGCAAGGCGATGGTTGCCGGAACCCAGCATCCGGTTCCGGCTCATCCGTGCCATGACCGCCTCTTCGACGTCGTCGGGAATGCCTCGGAAATCGCCGATCGCCGATAGCAGCGCGCCAGCGTAAGCGGGTGTCTGGAGAAAGCCAGGCACGACCGCCGAGCAATAAGCCTTGAAGAACCTGGTGCGCTCATAGAGCGGGCGCCGCGATTCCTGTGCCCGGCGCAGGCCTGCCGGATTGAGCCGGCGCCACTCGACGTACATCGAGTCGGCCGCCCTGGACGCCGCGATCAGGTCGGGCGTCTCTCGCTCCGATCCGCATACCCGGCACCACTCCTGGATGTCGGCCTCGCTCGGTGCCTGCTTCGCGGACTCGATCCGGCTCGTTTTCGCCTCGTGCCAGCCCGCAGCGGCCGACAGCGCTCTCGCCGTCAAGCCGGCGTCCAGGCGAATGTCGCGCAGTCGCTCGGCCAACTGCTGCCGGGCACGCTGGACGCTGGAGGACGGTGAGAGGGCCATGGTGCTCGGATACGTGAGGTTCGGTCAGGGCAGCCGGTAGTGAGCGTGCGGGATCGCGCGCTCCCAGATGGCCTCGAAAGCCGCTGAGCACATCCGGGCTACTGCCGCGTCCGAGACCACTTCGTCTTCCAAGATCTGACCGTCGCCAGAGAAGTACGAGAACCGGATAAGCCTCTCGTCGAACAGCCAGAAGTCATTACCTGGCAGGCACAGGTCCGATGCGCGGCGCCTGGGAAGCCAGCGCACGTCTTCCCCCGCGGCGATGTTCACCTCCTCGGTGATCGCATGCTCGAAGCGAATGTAGTCCCCGAGCGGCTCGGAGACGACACGGGCACGGCGGAACCGTACCCCCCGGGCCGTATGGGCACGCACGAGCTCAGACCACACAGGGTTTGCCGGGTGAGGCAGTGGCCTGCCCGCCAGCCAGTTAAGGAAGCGCTGGTCATCAGGGGTGTATGCGTCCCTCATCTCGAGATGCACCGCTGAGCTGGCTGTCGCGGCGATCAGCTCGCTGAACGGCGGTACCGGGCCCACTGAGCGCCTCCAGGAGGATTGGCCGCATCCGGGCCGGAAGCCTGACCACGGACTCGTTATCGGCGATCGGGCTATGCCGGCTCACCTCGGCCAGCATCGTAGCGTCGGTGACCGTCCAGCCCTGGAGGAGCAGGTCCCCGGTTTCCTCCTCGACGAACGCGGCCGGACAGTGGTCGCTATCGGTCTCGGGGTCGATCGCAATGAGGATTAACGTCATGATTGGTCCTCGGTTCGTGGGTAGTTGCGCTGACTTGCAGATAGACTCTTAGAGCGTTGCGCTATCGCCACGCGCCGTCAAGACCTAAGGCTCGATTGGCAGCCATCACCAGAATCCGTTTAAACACAGTGCTTACGAGCGCGGTTCCACTGAGTGAGGCCTTTGGAGCCCGCGATCGGCATCTGAAACGTGTCTTGCTCGATGCTGTGAGAACTTCTGTAAGGTTTCAAGGCGGCCGCCGGCCGCTCCCGCCACCGCCTCGGCGTCCTGGGCCTACGCTTCCGCCAAGGCTCCCGCTCCGGCCGGCCCAAACGCCGGTCGGCTGGCGCGAGAGGCGAAGTATGGACACGGGCTGCGGTTCGGCTCCAGGCGTCCAGGCCACGACGGGTTTGACAAGGGGACCCTCGCGGCGGCTCATATCGGGCTGAAGCGGGCATGCCAGAAAGCAGCCCGATCGCGGGCATTCGTATGAGTTCCGCGCTAGCTTCCCGGCGCGGAACTGCTTACGCTCTGGAGAGCTCTAGGGCTGGAGTCGTCAGGGAAGAGGGCGAGCCGATGGCTGGGCAGGTGGAGGGGCCGCGCGTTGTCCGGGGCGAGGGCTCGTGGCTCGAGATAGGCCGGCAGTACGGAGAGGAACTCCGGACCGAAATTGCGGATGCGGCCGGGGCGATAGAGGCGTTGGCGGTAGCGGCGGGGCACGACCGCGCGCGGCTCGACGCTCGCATCCATGACTTCATTCCTTACGCGCAAGAGCTTCCTGACCGATGGGATGAGCTGGCCGGGGTGGCGCAGGGATCGGGCCTGCCGGTCGAGGATGTCCTGCTCATGCAACTACTGGAAGACCTGCTCGATGCGGACGCGTGCACCACCGCGGGCCGGGCCGGGTTTCTTCTGCACGCCGAGATGTGGTTTCCCAGTCACACCGACTACGCGGTCTTTATCTCGTCGCCGGCCGGCGGGCCGCCGGTGATCACCGCTAGCTGTGTCGGGTTCCTCACCGGCGTGGGCCTCAACGGCAGTGGATTTGCCCTGGGCGTGCAGTCCATTCCTTGCCGCGACGCGAGGATGGGCGTGCCGCGGGCCATGGTCAGCCGCAGTACGCTGTGCGCGCCGTCGGCCGCCGGGGCGGCACGGGAAGCGACGGGATATCACCGCTCCGGCGGAAACGGGTTCCTCATCGTCACCCCCACGGGCGCGCAGGTCATCGAGACCTCGGCGGCCATCGGCGATGTCACCGAAGAGCGGCCTTGGGGCGCCCACACCAACCACTACGTCTCCGGCAAGTTCCAATCGGTTGCGATCAGCAAGGGCGAGACGTGCCAGCGCCTGGACGAAGCTCTGGCGACGGTGGGCAGCGTTAGTGACCAGGAACTGCGGGAGCGGGGCCGGTCTGTGGTTCAGACTTCGGGTTTTGTGCCACACAGTCCCAGCGGCAGTACGGTGACGGCGTTCGTCATGCTGGCCGACGTCGAGCACGGCTGGGTGGAAACCGCGCCCGGCGGAGGCGGGGCAGGCCCGTGGGCGCGCGTGACTTTGCCCTAATACCCCAGCGCCACTCCGTGATCAGGGGATAATCAGAGCTGGGCCTTCAGTTCGTCGATCTTGCCGATGTGCTCGCGGAGCTGGGTGTAGGCGGGGCGCTCGCGGATGCGGGTCAGCGCCCAGCGGACGCCGTTGGCGCGGTTGGAGACGATCCCGGCGGTGATCAGGGCGTCGAGGACCTCGACGTCGCTGGGGTCGAGCCGTGCCATCACCGGGGTGAGGTTGCGGCCCGTGGCCGTGCGGTCTGGCGGGCTGACCGACATCGAGATGACGGGATGTCCGCGCTCTCCGGGCTGCGGGGGCAGCGTGAACTGGATGCGCCCGATGGAGGGCATCTTCCGGGCAATCCTCTTGCGCAGGTCCTCGATTACCGCGTGATGCGCTTGCTCGAACGCGCGAAGCGCCGCTTCCGGATCTTCGCCCGTCGGGGTGAGGATCACCCGGATCATCATCTGGCCGGGCTCGATCACGGGCTCGTCGCCGTGTTGCAGGACTTCGACCTTCTGCACGGTCCCGTCGCCGAACTGTCTGTTCAGCTTTTCTTCGGCCTCTTGCTCGAGGCGTTCCTTCTCTTCCTGGTCCACAACCGGCTCCATGATTGCTGGAGAAATCCGAGTAACTCTGGATACTCCCGCATTCAACGCATTATCGCGACCGAGGCACGACTGTCTGTACGGTTCAAGGCGGCCTCGCGCCGCCGCCTCGGTGTCCTGGCCTCTGCTCACGCTCCGGATCAGCTGGACCGGCGTTCACGCACGGCTGCCACGACCTTGGCGAGCTGGGCATCGAAGGCGTCAAGCTGCTCGGCTTCGGTCGCACTCGCGACGAAAGCGTGCCGATCGCAGGCGGTGCCCGCGCGCCATATCCGCTCGATCGCGCGCGTCGCGGTGATGTCCGCCAGCGGGTCACCGGACACCAGAACCAGGTCCGCGCGCTGCCCGGCGGCGACACGTCCTCGGTCGGCGAGGCCGAACACCTGGGCCGGTTCAGCCGTGGCAGCTGTCAGGGCCCGCGCCGGGCTGATGCCGCACCGGACGAGGAGTTCCAGTTCCCGGTGCAGGCTGGCTCCGAACACAGTCCCCGGGTTCGGAGCATCGGTGCCCGCCAGCAGGGTAACTCCGGCCTCGGCCAGCCGCCGCACGTTGTCCTCAACCCGGGAGTAGGGCGGCATCGGCCGGCCATGAAATCCCGGGGCAGCCGAAGTCAGCCGGCGTGCCCAGGCGTCGCCGAGCGCTTCAGCGAGCCGCGGGTCTCCGGCCACGGCCGCGCCACCCGGTTCGCCGAGGGTGTTCTCGATGGTGGCCAGCGTCGGACCGACCACGATCCCGGCTTCGGCCATGCGTTCCACCAGGGCCTTGTCCAGCTCGGCGTCCGCGGGGACGTGGGCCACCACATCGACACCGGCCGACACGACCTCCTCGAGGCCGGCCACCGAGCTCACGTGAGCGACGACGAGCAGGCCGCGAGCGTGCGCGGCGGTGACCAGTGCCTGGATGGTCTCAGAGGCCAGTGAGGGCCATAGCCCTCCGATGCCGGAGATGATCTTCAGGTAGTCCGAGCCCTCCGCGATCCGTTCCGCGACGAACTGTGCGGCCTGCTCGGCGGCGGTCAACGTCGGGAACGGGGCGTACATGATCGACGGGTGCCCGCCGGGCGCGGTGGCGCCGATACCCGCCGAACGCACGTCGGCCACGTCCAGGCGGGAGCCGGCCTGCTCCTTGGCGCTGGCCACCAGGTCGGGTTGGCTGAACATGTCCAGAACGGTGGTAACGCCGAAGGTCAGCGATTGCGCGAGGGCGCCTGGAACGAGGTGCACGTGCGCGTCGATCAGGCCGGGAAGCACCGTCCCGCCGCCCGCGTCGATCACCTCGTCGCCTTCTTGGGCAGCCGAGGCGGCCGAGCACCCGGTGATCAGGCTGTCAGCGAACCGGACCGAAGTCCAGTCCTGCGCCTTCGTCCCGTCGAATACCTTCGCGTTCACGATTGTCGTTGCCGCGCCCAAGCCGTCCTCCCCAAAGGATCCTGGACTACCTGAATAGCAGAGGAAGGGAGTGAAGTGCCCCAGAAACGCGCGGCAGGCACCGCCGCCGTGGCAACGGGCGGATGGACCGGACTGACTGCTGGCCTACCCCGGTGGGGACCGGAGGTGGATTTCAACGTGCAATGGGACACCAGGGGCGCCGAGGTCGTCGCTGCCACCGCCGACTTGACGCTGGTTCCGCTGCCCGTCACGCTCACGGCGCATCTGCGCGCGGCCGACCTGCCGCGCCTTCGTGCCTCGGGTCCGCTCGGCGAGCTTCTCGCCGGCCAGGGCGAGGCCCACGGGTACGACTTCCAGATGACCCAGCTGGGGCGCCTCCATGACGGCTTGCCCGATGACCTGCTCAACTTTCAGTACGACCCGGTAGCCCGCGCCGTGGCGCTCGGCTGGCCGGGCGCGACCGTAGAGGAAACACGGTTGCAGCTAGTACACGACGGCGAGCTAGCGCAGTTCCGGCCCACGACTGCCGGATGGCCTACGCGGATGCTGACGGACCTGGACTCCGGCAGTATCACCGAATACTGGCTCAAAGCAGTCGAGGCAGCCCAGTCGTTAGCGTTCTACGGTGATGCGGCGCAGTTGCACCGGTGTCCCGTCAGCAGCGAACGGATGATGAAACGTGAACGCCGCGGGAGTGGAGCCGTGATCGTGCAAGTGCTCCAGTGCATGGCAGGCGTCGCCCCAGGTCGGCACGGTACTGGCGGAGACCCACCAGGCAGCATACGATGGCCATTCAGGCTTGCGGAACCATTCATGTCTTCTCTTCAGCGCATTCCGGTGAAGCCCGCTGTAAACAAAGGAGAAGACAGATTCCAGATTTTCCCACAGGGAAAGCGTGCAGGCACAGGAGTCGGTCTCATTCAAGCGCCCGCCCGTGTAGAAACGCGGCACCTCGAATTTCCCCCACGCACCCCATTGCCTATCGAAAACAGACAGATGATCCTGGCCGCTGTCTTCTACCGGATGCGCGATAAAACCTGGGCTTCGTACTGCTTCCTCAAGTGTTGGCAGCAGTAGGCTTTCAAAGCCCTGGACTTCGGGATTTCCGTAGGGTTTCTTCAGTACTGCGAAAGTCGTAAACGCGATGCGCGGCATCTTTTCCTTTGGCCGACGAACGACCGGTACGGTCTGGAAGATCGGCCATCCAATCTCGGTGCGCCACAGCGATTGGTCAGCGGTCTCATGACTGCCTACCACGTAGAACTCGTGCAAGGGGCCTTCTATGCCCAGGGCATGTTCTGCCACGTAGGCGCCCAGCGATCCGTAGTAGCGATCCACGTCCTGATGCGACCCGAGGTGGGTGATAACCGCCACCTCGACCGGGGGGACGGTGAGCTGGGCAACTCGCCCGGTGGGCCGGACTAGATCAGCGCAAGGCACGTAGATGGTGGCTTCGCCCCGTTCGCGGGTGAAGAGGTCGCCAGCAAAGATCCCGCCGGCTTGACCCGACAGCGTGAGCTTCTGGGCGGCGGCGATGGCGTGCAGCTCACCGAACCCGCCCTGGAACCACGAAGTGGCGTCCTCTAGGTCCAGCACGTCGCGCACTGCCCCGCCAGGGCCCGAACTGGCGACCATGATCCCGGCGCTGCTCAAGACGGCCGGGGCGGCGGGCCTCGGTACCGACGTCCTCGTCGCTGACGCCGACGGAACGCTGACATCTCGGGCGCAGACTTCGCCATCGCCTTCGCCGACGAGATCGAGAAGGCCGCCCACCACCAGGCTCGTTTTAGCTTGGGTTACTAAGCCCGGAGGTCGCCCGGGCAGGCAGGCGGTCAGGTTAGCTGTCGGTGCATGAGGGCCAGTGATCCGCTGCCCATTCCGTCCAGCCCGGCCACCCCGCTGGCGGGCTGGGGATTTCACCGCCGCTGAGCTCGGCGGCGTCGGGTACCTGGAACTGCTCCCGCCATTGGTCGACGTCGGCCTCGCTCATCGGGAACGTCTGGTGCGGTTCCGTTGCCTGGCGGTACGCGATCCGGGTGAGCTGGGTGTTCTTGTCCACGGGCAGGTAGACCACCTGGCAGGCGGCCCCGGCCGACCGGGCCAGCCAGCGCAGCGCCGACCGTTCGTCGCGGCCCCAGAGCCCGAAGTCGAGCACGACGCTGGTCCCCAGGCGCAATGCCTGCAGGGCAACCGAGATGAGCCGTCCTTCGAGCACGAAGCGCTTGCCGTCGGCCATCGAATCGCCGAACAGCGGGATCATCCAGTGATCGGGGGTCAGCCGCAGCGCCCGGTGCGCCGCGGCGAGCTCCTTGGCCCGGGTGGTCTTCCCGGCGGCCGGGAGCCCGACCATCAGCAGCATCGTGGCAGGCGCCGGCGGGCGCGGGAATCGTGAACATGAATCGGATCGCTGCGACTGAGGCATGAATTCCCCTGATCAGGCAGGACGATCCGGCAGCGCAGGGACGGACATGCGAGTGGCTGCCGGCGGGACACTGATCCGGCGGTACGCAGCTCCGGTACCGCCGCTAAGCGGCGGTCCGGGTAGTCATGGCGGCGCAGCAGCAGCACATGCCTTCACGATAGCCGACTGGCCCGGTAGCGGCCCGGTGTGGTGCCGATGACGCTGGCGAAGGCGGCGATGAAGCCGCTGGGGTTCGCCCATCCGCAGGCGTGGGCGACGTGAGTGGTGTCGTGGCCGTCGGCGAGCAGGACAAGCGCGTGATAGATACGCAGCTGCGTCCGCCACTCGTAGAAGGTCATGCCGAGCTCGTCGTGGAACAGCCGGCTGAGGGTGCGGCCGCTGGCTCCGCTCGCCTGCCCGAGCTCGGCCAGCGGGCTGTTATCTCCGGGCTGCTCGTACAGCCTCTGCGCGATGGCCTGCAGCCGGTCATCGCGTGGTTCCGGCAGTTGCAACGGCTGCTCGCGGGCTTCGCGGAGCTCGTCGACCAGGACCCGGCGGAGCCGGGCGCGGGCGGCGCGGTCGTAACTGCGCGTGCCACCGGTACATGGAGGACAACCAGGCCGCCGGGAAGCTTGTCATGATGCCCGGGCGAGGCGGACAGGGAGGGACTCCAGGCCGGTCATCAGGCTGACCGGACGCCAGCGGAGCTCCTCCGCCGGAACCGCCAGCGCCAGGCCGGGAAAGCGGGCGATCAGGGCGCCGAGGGCGACCTCGGCTTCCATCCGGGCCAGGGGGGCGCCCAGGCAGTAGTGCATCCCGTACCCGAAGGCGACATGGCCGCTGGTGTCGCGGCCGAGGTCGAGGCGGTCCGGGCCGGGGAACTGAGCGGGGTCCCGGTCGGCGGAGCTGATCGCGATGAGGACCCACTCGCCCGCCGGGATCAGCACACCGCCGATCCTTACCTCCTCGGTGGTGAACCGGGGGGTCGCGTGCTTGACCGGGTTCGTGAACCGCAGCAGTTCCTCGACGGCCGCCGGGAGCAACGACGGGTCGCGCCGCAGCCGGGCCAGCTCCCCGGGATGCGTCAGCAGCGCGAGGGTGCCGGAGGCGATCAGGTTGACGGTGGTGTCGAAGCCCGCCATGACCAGCTGGTAGACACCGGAAAGGAGCTCAGCGCCGGTCAGCGCCTCCTCGGTACCCGAGGCCCTGTCGTTGGCCTGGACCAGCGCGGAAACCAGGTCGCTGCCCGGCTCGGGGCGCCGGGCCGCGATCAGCGCGGTGAAGTAGGCCCCCAGCTCCCGTGGCACGCGCTCGAGCTCGTCGCCGCCTTGGCCGTAGCCGGTCACGGTGGCCAGGATCCATTCCCGGTCCGCGGCCGGGATGCCGAGCAGCTCGCTGAGCACCGTGACCGGCAGGGGGCGGGCGTACCCGTCGAGCAGGTCGGTGACGTCACCGCGGGCCGCCATCGCATCCAGCAGGCCGGCGGTGATCTCCTCGGTGCGCGGCCGCAGCTGCGCCACGCGCCGCGGCGTGAACGCCCGCTGCACCGGCCGGCGCCGCCTGGCGTGATCCGGCGGGTCGCTGTTGAGCATGTGCGCGTGGCAGTTCGCCGCCTCGCTCGGCCGCCGCTTGCCGCCGCCCGGCCAGCGGCGGATATCGTTCGCCAGCCTGGGGTCGGTGAGGGACTCTCGCACGTCCGCGTACCCGGTGACGACCCATGCCCGCCCCAAGCCCGGCATCTGTACCGGGGCGACCGGCCGGGACTCGCGCAGCCGGGCGAAGAACCCCGGCGAGTCCTGGTAGTAGGACTCCTCGTCGAAGGGCACCAGCTCTGTCGCGTCCGTCACTCACGACACGCTAGGACGGCTGGCACCGTCATTGCCATCGGTTTTCGCGTGCCCGGCTAGGTGCCCGCCCTACTCGCGGAGGGTGGTGCGGGCGGTGCGGCGCCACGCTCGGGCGGGCGAATCCGTACTGGTGGCGACGTCGGCGACGGCCAGGCCGGGTGCGCCCGGCGCGCACCGCGCGGCCCAGGTGCCGTCCGGGGTGACCAGCCCGGCCGGCGGTTCGTGATCCGCGGCGGGGCCGGCGTAGCTGACCCACACGGAGTTGGCGGCGGCGTGGCCGGCCGCCTCGACGGCGAAGATGCCTGGGGTCTCCGGGTTGCCGTGGGTAGAGAACAGGACGCAGTCGACGTCCTGTTCCTCGTAGGCCGAGAACAGCTCCGGGTAGTGGGTTTCCATGCCGAGAGCGCAGCCGAAGCGGACGCCGGAGGCGGTGAAGACCAGCGGGTCGCGCCCGGCCGTGTACATGAACGTGGACTTCGTCTTCGACAGCATGCGTTCGTCGTAGCGGCCGGCCAGCTGACCCCGGCTGGAGATGACGAACAGGCAGTTGCCCGGGCGGACGTCACCGGGGGAGCGGTGGATCCCGCCGACGACTGTCCACAGGCGGAGCTGGCCGGCCAGCCCGATGATCTCGTCCAGCTCCCGGGCCAGGCCGGCCCAGTCGGCGCGGTCCCAGTCGGCCGGGCCGATGTCGTCCGGGCCGGTGCTGGACATGACGCGCTTGGACGGGGTGGTCAGCGCCCCTTCGGGGAAGTGGACCAGGCGGGCGCCGCGGGTACTGGCCTGGCGCATCAGCGCGCGCACGGCCGTGCCGCTGGCCCTGATCTGGCTGGCGTCGCCGGGGTCGGGGAGCAGCGGCAGCTGCGCCGCCGCCACCGTCACGGAGCTGAGGCCGCCGGCTAGCTGGCGGCGGGCGGCGGTGTAGGACTCGCCGGTCTTCTGGGTGCGGGCACGGACGCGCTGCTTCAGGTTCCGGTTCGCGGTCATCGCGGGCCTCCACGTCGCGAGCGGGCACCTCCCAGCGGCGCACCCGCGACGAGCAGGCGGTCAGTACGGCGACCCGAGTCGGCAGACCCTTTGCCTCCGGCAGGTGGCCGGCGCTGGGAGCCAGCCATGGAGGTTCGGCGTGAGTCACGCTCGACGCCAGCATAGCGGCCGGAGCGGATCCGGCCGCTCCAGGGGCAGGCACCTCAGCCGGCACTTTCAGGAGCCGGCTAACGACGCCGGTACCGGGAGCCACTCCACGAAGTCGCCGTGCCCGTCGGTGCGGGCCAGCGGCTGACGGCCGTCCCGGGCCAGGACGAACGTGCCGTCATCACGGTCGCTGACCGGAACACTGGCCACGACGCCGGGCGCCTCGTTGGAGAACCACACGGCGTCCAGGCCGCCGACGATCCCGGCGAAGCGCTCCCGGTCGTCGGGGGCGACGTAGGTTAGCACCGCCGAGTGGAAGACGACCAGGGTCGCATCGGCCGGGGCCTGGGCCGCCAGGGCGGGCAGGTCGGTCAGCAGGTCGCCGCGGTGGACCGGGGGAGGGGAGCGGCGGGCCGTGGCGATCGCGGCGGACAGGCGCTGCGCGCGGTCGCCCTCGCCCGGCCACAGCAGGCACGACAGCCAGCGCATGTCGTCGTCGCTGGTGACGTCCAGCGGGTTGAGGTCCAGGCCGGCCCGCCAGGCGATCTCCGGCACCCGGGCGGGCACCGGCACCGGGCCCCGCAGGCCGCAGCGCAGCGTCGGCGCCGCCGGGTCCGAGCCGGTGATCACGACGTCGCCGTAGTCATAGGAGTAACGGTCGAACAGCAGGGTCAGCCCGGCGCTGGCGCCGACCTCGATCAGCGCGAGCGGCTCGGGCAGCTGCCCGAGCGCCGGGAGCAGGGTGGCGCAGCGCGCGGCCTCGTTGGTCTGGGTGCGGTGGGTCAGCATCACCTGCGTCAGCCCGTCCGGGTCGCGATTGACCAGGGTGCGCAGGGTACGGGGATCCGCGGGCGTGCCCAGCAGGTAACAGGCCGAGGCGAACAGCAGGTTCGGCTGGCGCTTGTCCGGTGGCAGGGTGCCGAGGAATTCCAGGATCGCCGGCTCGTCGGCCACCGCGGCGGACAGCCTGACGTACGCCGGGGAGCGGCCCTTCGCCTCCTGAGCCCACACCCGGTAGTTCTCCGCGAGGCTGATCGCCGGATCGAGGCCGCCCATCGACATGGGTGAACGTTATCGCGCCGCCCGGTCCCGGGCCGCGGCCGGCCGCGGGGCGGCGATGAAGTCCCCGATGGCCCGCGCGAGCCGGGCGGGCTGGTCGAGCGGGATCAGCGTATAGCTGTCCTCGATCTCGGCCAGCTCACCCTGCGGCAGCAGCGCGGCCAGGCGCCGGCCGTGCTCGGGTGGCATCACCCGGTCCTCGCTGGCCCAGGCGACCAGGGCCGGGCGGCCGAAATCCGGCAGGCGCTCGGCCGCCGCCAGCAGGAAGCGGGTGTCGGCGGCCGCGGCCCGCAGCATCCGCACGGTGTCGCGGCGGACCCCGGAGCTGGTCAGGACCGGCCTCATCCACCGGGCCGTGGCGGCGTCGCCGCGCTTGGTCAGCCAGCCGAACGCGATCGGCAGCCGCCGTACCATCCGCATCCGCATCTGCTGCATGAACACGCCGAACAGCGGGGGCGGGAGCTTGCCCGTCAGCAGCAGCGTACGGCCGGTCAGGCCGGGCGGGAAATTGTCGAACGCGTCGCAGGAGACGAGCACGGCGCGGCCGATCCGGGCTTCGCCGCCGGCCATCAGCAGCTGGACGAGCGCGCCGCCGGTGTCGTTGCCGGCCAGGGTGACGTCCTGAAGGTCAAGCCGTTCCAGGAACTCCGCGGCGAGCCGGGCGATCCCGGGCAGCGACAGGTCGGCGCCGGCGTGCATGGCGTGCCGGTGCGCCCCGAGCGGCAGCGTCGGCGCCACGCACCGGTACCCGGCCGGCAGGGCGGCGATCACCTCATCCCACAGCGAGGCGTCCATCAGCAGCCCGTGCAGCAGCACGACCACCGGGCCCTCGCCCCCGGTGTCCTGGTACTCGATCGTCCCGGCGGACAGCTCGACCTGTTTCATGATGCCCCGATTCCAACTCCTGCCGGATTACCTTCTCAGCAAAAGTGAACCATGCGGTTCGCAAAATGTCCATCGAGTATGTCCCGGGTCAGCCGGCTACTCGCGAGCGGCCTCCTCGCGCTCGAGCGCGCGGGCCAGGGCCTCGAAGCCGGCCTCGACCCCGGTCATGTTCCCGCTGACCAGCCAGTCGATGAGGAAGCCGCGCAAGGTCGCGAGGATCATCTCGGAAACCTCGAGCTTGCGCTGCTCCGGCCAGCCCGGCGGGCAGATGGACAGCAGCGACGGCAGGTACTGCTGCGACGCCCCCCGGCCGAGTTCGGCGTAGCGCACCGGGTCGTACATCATCAGCCCGATGGCCTGGTCGAGCACGCGCGACTCCTCGCCGGCCAGGGCGGGCCAGACGGAGCGGACCCGCTCGGCCAGCGTCTGCCCTTCCGGGGCGGCGGCGACGATGGCCAGCGCGTTGCCGATGCGCCTTTGGCGCAGCTGGAAGATGGCCTGCGCGAGCAGGTCGTCGGCTCCGTCGAAGTGGTAGAGCAGCACCTTGTGGGTGGTGCCGGCCACCCGCGCCGCGCGCCGCAGCGAGAAATCCACCAGCCCGTTGACCGCGAGGTCGTCGGTCACCCGGCCGAGCAGTTCACGTCGCCTGGCCTCGCCGCGCGGCGATCCGGCCGACCTCCGGTAACCCGCGCGCTCCGGCGTGCCGTCGGCGCCGGGGACGTTCACCGCGGCATTATCCATGGTCAGACGGTCTCACAAGCGGACCAGCCGGGGATGCATTACCGTGCACCATAACGGCCTGCGGCGTGTTCCTCACGAAGGGCGCTCGGACCGTCCGCGTCGCGTGAGAGGACCTCATGAGCCAGCCGCCGTCGGACCAGGACCGGCCGGACGAGCAGGACCGGCCGCCGGACCAGGATCAGCCGCCGTCCTGGCCCGCCGGGCGCAAGTCCTCGATCTGGCCTTCCGGCAGCGAGCCCCCGGCCTGGCCGCCGATCGGGCCGCAGGCAAACCAGGGTTCGTCGTGGCCAGCGGGTGACCAGGGCCCCGCCGGTGACGGGCCGGCGCCGTGGCCGTCCGGACCAGCCCAGGAACCGTCACCGTCGTGGTCACCGGGTGAGTCGTCCCGGACCCCGCCGCCTCCGGCCTGGCCGCCTTCGGGCCGGCCGCCGCTGTCCAGCCCGGGGTACGGCTCCGGCCGGCGCCTGCCGTGGTTCCGGCGCCTGCCGCGGTTCCGGCGGCGGTTCCCGGTCCGCGCCGTGATCGTGCTCGTGCTGTTCATCGCCTTCGGTTTCGCGGTCCGCGACCTGACCAGCCATCACAAGCCCGCCGTGGTCACGCCGTCCCCGCCGGCCAGCATCACGCTGAACACCGGGCTCAAGGCCCCGCCGGGTGCGGTCGGCGTGTCCTTCAGCCTCGACGACGGCACCGGGAACGGCTATCAGGTGACGCTGGTGAAGGTGATCGACCCGGCCCGCGGCGCGAACCAGGTCACCACGCCGGGCAGCGGCAAGCGGCTCGTCGGGCTCGTCTTCCGGGTCAAGGGCCTGGCTGGCAGCCCGCAGGGCGAGGACGCCAACAACTCCGCCGTGCTGGTCGGCGCCAACGGGCAGCACTACCCGGCGGACTTGAAGCCCATCGCCGGCTACGCCAACTTCAACGACGGGGTGATTCACGTGACGGCAGGCCAGACGGTGACCGGCGCGGTCGCCTTCCAGGTGCCGGACGGCGTGGCGGTCTCGATGGTCCGGTGGACCGCGCTGAGCGGGTTCGGCGCGATGGTCGAGTGGAACGTGCCCGCGTAACGGTGCCGGCCGCGCGGCAGCCACATCGGTCACGGCAGGGGTTAGCTACCGGAACGCAGGCTGCCGCGCGGCCGTCGTGGTGGGCTGTGCCCACGTCGTCGTGGGCCGTGCCAGGCTGGCCGGCGCGCTGGTTTACCAGCGTGTCATCGGCCAGCGGCTCAGTGGGTGATCGTCCCGAACGTCACATCGGAGGAGTAGATCGCCTGCCAGCGGATGCCCCCGGCGGGGTCGGTGGCCGAGACCATGTGGTTGCCGCCTTCGTAGATGCCCACATGGTAGACGTAACTGTTCGGGTTGGAGTTCACGTGGAAGAACACCAGGTCACCGCCCCATGCCCGGCTCTTGCTCTCGCGCCGGAAGTGCAAGAACTGGTCTTCCGCGATCCGGGGGATCGACTTGCCGTAGTGGCCGTATACGTAGTGGGCGAGCCCGCTGCAGTCGAAGCCCGTGCTGGGCGAACTGCCGCCGTATACGTAGGGAACCGTACCTACGAACGACTTCACGTATGAGGATGCCTTCTGATTGAATGACAGCGAATGGGCGCTGGCCATTCCCGGAAAAAACGCCAGAGAAACTGCCATCGTTCCGGCGATGGTGCCTACCTTATGTCGCATGGACACAGGCCCGCTCCTAACGGATTGTGTGTTTTAATGCACCGTGCCGGGCGGCCGGTGCCGCAGGCCGCTTCATGGTCGCTGTGACGGCTCATTGAGCGTGCGACTGACCCACGTGACACAGGGAAAGCGCTTCATTACGCTATGGATAAGATCCCTGGTGCGGATTCAGCATGCGGCATGATGGCCGGGAAGTCTTGAAAATCCGGAAAATGTTCCAGCTTATGGAACATTCGGCTATGCACAAGCTACATGCCTACCAGCTTTCACAGCAGATAACACGATCGTTACTTTGGTATCACGAGATCGTTACGCAGCGTATTGATTACCCGCCGCAGACGGATAGCAAACATTGGCAATAAGATATTTTTACGGCTCCTGAGCTGCAAAAACGTCCACGATTTGCTAGGTAGTGACCTGGTGTGTATCAGCGGACGGACAGGTGGATCGGCCGCCTGGAGGGCCCTGCGCGCCCCGGTGCCCCGGCCGTGACCCGCTTCTGGCTGTCAAGCGAAACCTGCAGCTTAAAGTAATCGTATGACTACTCTAAGTCAAAATAACCGGGGGATGCCTCCGCCCCGCGCTGCTCCGCGCCGGGCGGGTGACGGCAGGCCCCGGACGGGCGGCACCGCCCGTCCGGGCGGTGCCAGCGATCATGCTCCCGGCGTCCCTAATGGCCACGGCAAGCAGGAAGAAAAGATAGTGAATGGCAATGGATATCAATTCTGTGACCGCCTTTGAAATGCAGTTATGATTGCCAGGTTAATTCAGCGATCCTGGTCATCTGATGGCGGGCGGAGGTAATTTTCAGCGCAGGGTCGCGGGCCGATAGACTGGCCGGGTGACGACGGAGATCGGTACCGAGCGGCTGATCATGCGCGGCTGGCGGGAATCCGATCTCGCGCCGTGGATGGCCATGAACGCCGATCCGGAGGTCCGGCGGTATCTCGGCCCGCTGCTGACGCCCGGCCAGGCCGAGGCCTGGGTCCTGAACTTCCAGGACGACCTGGACCGCCGCGGCTTCGGCTTCTGGGCCGTGGAGGTGCGCGCGTCCGGCGAGTTCATCGGCTTCACCGGGCTGGGCATCCTGGACGACGAGATGCCGGTCGCCGGCAGCGTCGAGCTGGCCTGGCGCCTGGCCCGGGCCGCCTGGGGCCGTGGCTACGCCACCGAGGCGGCGCGGGCCGCGATGGAGTACGGCTTCGGCCCCCTGGACCTGCCGGAGCTCGTCGCCGTCACGATGGCCGAGAACCTGCGTTCGCGGGCGGTGATGGAGCGGATCGGGATGACTCGTGATCCGGGCGGGGACTTCGAGGACCCGGACGTGGAAGAAGGCCCGCTGCGGCGGCATGTGGTGTACCGGAAACGGAGGGATCCGGCCCGGGCGTCCTGACGTCCGGCCCGAACCTGGCGTCGAGCCGGGCGGCGACCCGCCGGCCGAGGCGCTGCATGGGCGCCTCGATATAGCGGTAAGTCAGGCCGCAGCAGGCCAGCAGGACCGCGACGAACACCGCGACCAGCAGCAGTTCCGTCGGCACGAAGTTCTGGTTCTGCGTCAGCGGCACGCTGGCGTAGACCTCGATCAGCGCCGGGTGCAGCAGGTAGACCGAATAGCTGACCAGGCCGAGCCAGGCCAGGGCGCGCGGTATCTTCCGGCGGCGGCACAGCATGGCCACCGCGAACGTCAGCCCGGCCGCCTCGAGGGCGTTGAACGACTTGCGGATGGCGACGAGGCTCTGATTCTCCGGCGAGGTATGCAGCTGCGCGGCCACCAGCACGAAACCGAACACCAGGATCACCACGTAGAGGGCGCGGCGCCAGGGGTACCCGCCCGTCTCGGCCCGGTACAGCATGGTGCCGGTGAACATGAGCGCGAAGATGGTGAAGCTCTCCCAGGGCGCCGCGAACCCGCTGTTGAAGATGACGACCAGCAGGCCGGTCGCCGCCGCCAGCACGCCGCCCGCGGTCCTCGACCGCCCCCGGCCCGCCAGCACCAGCACCAGCCCGAGCAGGACCAGGCTGTCGGTGATGGCGACGACCACGCCCGGCGTGAACAGGTCGAAGGACAGCGACCCGGGATGCAGCACCCGGCCGAGCGCCAGCGCGGCCACCGCGAATACCAGGGCGTACCGGTTGCTGCGCCGGTGCGCGCCGCCCAGGAACAGGGCGGTGAGCAGCAGGTAGAAGACCATCTCGTAGGCGAGCGACCAGACCACGTTGGGCAGGGTCGGCGCCCACAGCACGCTCTGCAGCATGAACACGTCCGCGAACGACGCGGTTACCGTGTCCGTGTTCATGCCCGACAGCGAGCCGATGCCGCTGGCCCAGAGCACGATCATGGCCCCGACCGCGAACAGGTAGAGCGGGTAGAGCCGGAAGACGCGGCCCACCCAGAAGCCGCGCACGCTGCCCTTGCGCTCCAGCGAGGCGGGCACGATGTAGCCGCTGACCAGGAAGAAGACGAAGACGCCGTACTGGCCGGGATCGAACCAGCTGTAGACCGAGTCCCTGACCGGCTGCAGGACGGAGTAACTCAGGTGATCGAAGACCACGCACAGCGCGGCGATCCCGCGCAGCGCATCCAGCCAGGCGAGCCGGGACCCGGCCGCGGGACCAGGCCGCCCGGCCGCTGGCTGGGCCACGGCGTCAGGCACGAGGGGTGAGGCTACCCGGTGAGCCTGAATGACCAGCGCTAATGCCTGTGTATCGGCTGAGAAAGCTGTGTGCTTACTGAGAGAACTCGGGCTCGGGCATGGGCTGGCCGGGCCGGTACATCTGCGGCGGCTTGATGCCCGCGGCCTGGCCGCCGTCGATCGGCAGGACGGTCCCGGTGATGAACGAGGACTGGTCCGAGCACAGCCACAGCACGGCCCGGGCCACCTCGGCGGCGGTGCCGACGCGCCGCATCGGCGTGGCCAGCGCCGCCCCGCGCTGGGCCTGCGGGCCCGCTGCCTCGAGGTGATGGGTCAGGATCGGGCCCGGCGCCACCACGTTGACCCGGATGCCCTGGTCGGCGTAGTCGAGGGCGGCCACCTTGGTCAGGCCGATGATCGCGGCCTTGCCCGCCACGTACGCCGCCAGGTTGGCCACGCCGGTCAGCCCGGCCAGAGAGGCCATGTTCACGATCGCGCCCCCGCCGGCCGCCAGCATGGCCGGGACCTGGAACTTCATGCCGAGGAAGGTGCCGCGGACGTTGGTCGCGATGCCGAGGTCGAACTCGTCCGGGTCGATGTCCGCGAGCGGCGCCGGCAGCGGGCCCGCGGTGGCATTGTTGAACGCCGCGTCGAGACGGCCGAACGTCTCCAGCGTCCGCTCGACCAGGTGCCGGACGGAACCGGCGTCGGTGACGTCGGTACCGACCGCGAGGGCCCGCCCGCCGCGCGCCTCGATGCCGTCCGCGACGGATCGCAGTGCGGCGGTGTCACGCGCGGCGAGGACAACCGCGGCCCCCGCCGCGGCGAACTCCTCGGCGGTGGTCGCGCCGATGCCCTTGCTCGCGCCGACCACCAGCGCGACCCGCCCGCTCAGCGGCTGATCTCCAGCAGGACCGTTCATGATTCACCTTCCCCGTAATCGTTAGATGTCAAAGCATACGATATCGAATGATTAGATGGCTACTGGATAGTGCTACTCTTCCCTCATGTCCCGTCCCGCCGGCCCGCCGCTGAGCCCGCCGCTGGGCCGGCACCTGGCCGGCGTCTCCCGGGCCGTCAGCCGTGCCTTCGACGACGCCCTGGCCGAGGCGGGCGGATCGCTGCCGGTCTGGCTGGTGCTGATCTCGCTGAAGAGCGGGCAGCGGGCCAGCCAGCGCGAGCTGGCCGAGGCGGTCGGGATCCAGGGCGCCACGCTCACCCATCACCTGAACACGATGGAGTCGGCCGGCCTGGTGACGCGGCGCCGCGATCCGGCGAACCGCCGGCTGCACCTGGTCGAGCTGACCCCGGCCGGTGACGCGCTCTTCCTCCGCCTGCGCGAGGCGGCCGGCGCCTTCGACCGGCAGCTCCGCGCCGGCCTGTCCGACCGCGAGACCCGTCAGCTCGAGACCCTGCTGGGCAGGCTCCGCGATAACGTCACTAAGCCCCTGGATCCGGGCGGCCCGGATTCAGGCAGCTGAGCGGAGCGCGGCCAGGTCCGCGCCGGGCCATTCCCGCAGGCCCGCCAGGCCCGCTTCGGTCACGGTGACGATGCGGCTGGCTTCCCTGGTGGCGATCCAGCGCCGCTCGATCAAGTTCTTGGTCAGCGCCGCGCCCAGGCTGCCCGCCAGGTGAAAGCGGCGCTCGCTCCAGTCCCGGCAGGGCCGCAGCAGCGGCCGGGTCCGCCGCTCCAGCCCGTCCAGCTCGATGCCGAACCGGCCGAACTCCGCCGCCCCCCGCGGCCCGAGCACGTACCCGCCGTCTTGCTCGCGGAGCAGGTCGCGCCCGATCAGCGCCTCGGTGACCGAGACGCCGACCGCGCCGGCCAGGTGGTCGTAGCACATCCGCGCCCAGCGCAGGCTCTTGGCCCGGGTCGCGTCGCGAAGCGAGCTGACCTGACTCGCGGGCGCGAGCAGAATGAGGATCTCCAGCGCGTCGGCCACCGGCTCCGAGGCGATCGAGTACCGCTGCTGCCGCCCGTTCGGCTTGGCCTGGACCAGGCCGCCCGCGACCAGCTTCTTCAGGTGCGCGCTGGCCAGCGCGCGGGAGATGCCGGCCGCTTCGGCCAGCGCCGAACCCGACTGCGGCACCCCGCCGAGCAGGGTGAGGAGCATCTGCGCGCGGTGCCGGTCGGCCATCAGGGCGGCCACCGAGGCCAGGTCAGCGTCCGGGTCCATGACCCCAGCCTAGCTCAGGGACAGTCAAACGGGGATTTGACGGTTTCCGGATTAGGGTCGAGGCATGGCTACCGTCACGATCACCAGAACAAGCCCGCGCGCCTGGATGACGATCGCGTTCGCCATGTTCGCGGTCGGCTGGGGCGCCAACCAGTTCTCGCCGATGCTCATCGTCTACCGGCACGAGCTCGAGCTGACCGCCGGCGAGGTGGCCGGCCTGTTCCTGGTCTACGCGCTGACCTTGATTCCCGGGCTGCTCATCGGGGGGCCCGCCTCGGACCGGTTCGGCCGGCGCCCGGTGGTCTGGCCCTTCGTGGCACTGTCCCCGGTGGCCACGCTGCTGCTGGTGCTCGAGCCGCGGTCGGTGGCCATGCTCGCCGCCGGGCGGGCCCTGGCCGGGCTGTGCTCGGGCGTCGTGTTCGGCTCCGCCACCGCGTGGGTGCAGGAGGTGTCGGCCGGCGAGGGGACCAGTGCCCGCCGGGCGGCGCTCGCGCTGACGGCCGGGTTCGGGCTGGGCCCGGTGGTGGCGGCCCTGCTCGCCCAGTGGCTGCCCAACCCGCTGGTGACGCCGTACCTGCCGCACCTGGTGATCGGCGTCGCGGCCGCGGCCGCGCTCGGGCGCATCCCCGAGGGCGCGCCGGCCCGGGCCAGGATCCGGGCGAGCCGGACCGCACGGCGCCGGTGGCCGCCGGCCGCGGTCCGCACCGCACGGTTCTGGCTGGCCGTCGCGCCCGCCAGCCCGCTGGTGTTCGCCTCGGTGGCGCTGGCCATCGTGGTGCTGCCGGAGGAGGTCACCAGCGCGGGATCGCTGTCGGCCGGGTTCGCCGGGCTGATGACGGCACTGTCGTTCGCGGGAGGCGTGGCGGTACAGCCTTTCGCCCGGCGGCTGCGCGACCCGCTCACCGGTGCCATCGGCGGCCTGGCCTGCGGCGCGGCGGGTACCGCGGTCGGGATCGCCGCGGTGGCCGGCCCCGATCGCCTGCTGGCCGGCGTGGCCGCGGTCCTGCTCGGCCTGGCCTACGGCCTGTGCCTGGTATCGGGGCTGCGGCAGGCGGAGCACATGGCCGCTCCGGATGAGCGGGGCGCGGTCGTCGCCTGCTACTACGCCGTCGCCTACCTCGGCTTCGCGGCGCCCTACCTGGCCGCCGGGCTCGGCGCGGCCGCCGGGAAGGCCGGCGCGTTCACCGCGCTGACCGCGATCATCGCCGCGCTCGCGCTCTGGACGGCCGGGTACGCGGCCCACTTGCGCCGGGACGCCCCGAAGGCAGAAGCTGACGTCGCCGTCAGCTCTCCGGTCCAGAACGGCGATTCCGTGTCACGATGAGGTAAAACGCCACCCCGTTCGGCAGGATTTAAAAAGATTTTCCGACCGAACGAAGCCGCTTCCCCGCCTCGGTCCCCGTGGCCTGCGGTGCTGGCGGGGCGATGGGCCGCTCCGGATGCCCGGCGCGGGCCCTCATGCGTTCCGTTCTGGTCCCTTCTGTTCCATAATCAAGGTCGTATTTCGGTTTTCAGGCAAGCGTTGACGGCCGCCCGATTTCCCAGTACTTCTTGGCTAGAAGGCCCATTCTCTGTGGCGGGGCAGGGCGGGGGGCGGTGGGAGGGAGTGCGCAATGGCGGGGCTGCCGCTCGTCGGGGACGAGTTCGCCGGTTACCGCGTGCGCGCGGTGCTCGGCCGTGGCGGGATGAGCGTGGTCTACCAGGCGGAGAACCTCCGTCTCAGCAGCGTGATCGCGCTCAAGGTGCTAGCCCCCGAGCTCGCCGCGGACGACGTCTTCCGGGCCCGGTTCCTGGAGGAATCGCGGATCGCCGCCTCGCTGAACCACCCGAACGTGATCCCCATCTACGACATGGGCTCCCAGGACGAGCTGCTGTACATCGCGATGCGGTACGTCTCCGGCACCGACATGCGGCAGATGATCAAGAAACGCGGCCGGATCCTCCCGGCGACCGCCCTGTTCCTGGTGGGGCAGGCCGCCCGCGCGCTCGACGCGGCGCACCGCAAGGGCCTGGTGCACCGGGACGTGAAGCCGGGGAACCTGCTGATCGAGCGGGGCGCGGACGACGCCGATCCCGACCACGTGTACCTGGCGGACTTCGGCATCACCAAGCACGCCATGTCCCGCAGCGGGCTGACCTCGACCGGCCAGTTCCTGGGCACGATCGACTACGTGGCGCCGGAGCAGATCCGGGGCACCTCGGTCCTCGGCCTGGCCGACCAGTACTCGCTGGGCTGCGTGCTGTACGAGTGCCTGACCGGGCGCGTCCCGTTCGAGAAGGATCTCGACGCCGCGATCATCTGGGCGCACGTCGAGGAGACGCCCACGATGCCCACGGTCCTGCGGCCCGAGCTGCCGCCGGAGATCGACCAGGTGTTCGCCCGGGTGCTGGCCAAGCGGCCCGACGATCGGTACGGCAGCTGCCGGGAGTTCGTCCAGGCGGCCCAGCAGGCCATGGGCATCTACGGGACCGGGACCGAATCGGCTCTCGCCTACGGCGTCACCGCCGACCCGCAGACCAGGCCCGGGGGGATCACGCCCGCCGGGCGTCCCAGCGTCCCGCCGGACCAGTTCTCCTGGAGCGGCCGTGTCAGCCAGCCGTCCGCGGCCGACCCGGTCGCGCCCGGCGGCGCTCCCGGGTCGTCGCAGTACGGCGCCGGCCCGAGGCATTCCGGCGGCACCATCAGCTCGCACCGCCGCGAGCAGGGCCCGCCGGATCCGGGCGGACCCGGCCAGCAGGTCGGCGCGGCGCCGCCGCCGGCCGGGCCGCGGGAGCCGCGCTGGTACCGCCAGCCGCGCTGGATCGCCGCCCTGGCGGCCGTGGTCGTGCTCCTCGCGGGGCTGGGTACCTGGGCCGGGCTGAGCGGTTCCGGTTCGCACCCCAAGGCCGCGCTGGCGTCGACCTCCCACCGGCCGAAGGCCAAGCCCAAGGCGAGCGCGCTGATGGCCGCGCTGGCCCTGGCGAACAAGAGCGCCGACGCGACGGGCCTGATCCCGCCTTCCACCTGCAAGCAGGTCAACTCCGCCACGGTGACCTGCACCGCCCCGGCGTCCGGCATCAGCGGCGTGGTTTTTCAGACCTTCCCGAACCAGCAGGCGCTGTACACCGCGTACATGGCCAAGGTCGCCTCGCTGAACTCGAACCAGTTCAAGCAGAACTTCAGGGACTGCGAGTCCCAGGACACCTACGGCGAGATCGGCTGGAACCACCTGTTCCAGCACACCTCGAAGTACACCGTCGCGCAGATGACCACGGGCACGGTCACCGACGACCAGGCCGCGGGCCGGGTGTTCTGCAACTACACCCAGGGCCTGGAGTACATGGTCTGGACCCAGAACGACGGCCACATGATGGGCTACGTGGCCGGCCCGGTGCACACCGACGTGTGGAACTGGTGGGTGGACGTCCACCACAACATCGGCATCGCCGGCTCGCCGATGGGCATGCAGATGCCGGGTTCGTCCCCGTCCCCCGCCGCCTCGATGAGCGGCATGCCGGCGTCGCCGTCCATGTCCCCGTCCGCGTCCATGACCAGCATGGGCGGGTAAGCTCACCTGCCAGCCGCCACGGGCCGGCCTGACCTGGCCCGCCACAGCCATCCGGCCGCCGCGACCACCAGGCCCGCACGCAGCCAGAGGTCCGCCAGGTTGAACGTGGGGCCGTAGAACCACAGGTGAATCCAGTCGATGACCCCGCCACGAAAGATGCCGGGCGCCCGGGCCAGCCGGTCGGCGAGGTTCCCGGCCGCCCCGCCGGCGGCCAGCGCGGCGCCGGCCCGTTCGGCGAGGCCGGCCGCTCGCACCGCCCAGTAGCCGAGCGCGATCACGCCGGCCACGGTCAGGACGGCGATAATCGGCCCGTAGCCCGCGCCGAACCCGAAGGACGCGCCGTGGTTGATCACCAGCTGCAGGCGGATCGCATGGCCGGCCGCGGTGATGTCGCGGCCGCCGGAGAGCCGGGCGATCGCCCAGGCCTTGGTCGCGGCGTCGGCCGCGAGCGCGGCCACCGCGATGCCAGCGGCCTGCCAGGCGTTTCTGCCTAGCGCTCTTCTGCCTAGCGCTGGCAATTCGGGCACCAGAAACGCAGCCGTTCCTGACCGGCCGGACCTTGCTCGCCTCGCTTGACGGGGGTTCCGCACCGCCGGCACCGCTTCCCCGCCCGCCCGTACACCCAGCTTTCCCGGCCCCGCGCGGTATCCCCGGTCGACGTATGCCCGGGTCGGTTCTTGTTCGCCTCAAGCAGCCGGCGGCCCACCGACACCAGCGCCTCCAGCTCCGGAACCGAGCTCACCGGCCGCCACGGATCGATACCGCGCAGGAACAGCATCTCCGCCAGGAACCAGGTCCCGATGCCGGCCAGGTTCCGCTGGTCGAGCAGCGCCTCGCCGATGAGCCGGTCCGGCGTGGCGGCCAGCCGCCGCACCGCCTCGGCGCTATCCCAGTCCGGCCCGAGGAGATCGGGGCCCAGGTGCCCGGTGACCCGTGACTCGTCACTGGTGCGGATCAGCTCGACCACGCCGAGCTGGTACCCGATCGCCTGCCATTCCTCGTTGGCGAGCAGCAGCCTGATCTGGTGGCTTTCCCGGACCGGCTCCGCGGCGGGCCGGACCCGCCAGGCGCCGTCCATCCGCAGGTGAGTGTGGACCGTGAGACCGTTCTTCGTCCTGGTCAGCAGGTGCTTACCCCGGGAGGTGGTCTCGGTCACCACGTCGCCGGCCAGGTCGGCGGTGGCCAGCCGGGGGACCCTGAAGTCGCTGCGCGTCAGCGTCCGCCCCGCCAGTCCCTCGTGCAGGCGCCGGGCGGTGTACCAGACAACGTCTCCCTCGGGCATAACCCCAGTCTGCTCGGTAACCGCAGGTGCGTTAACCGCCGGTAGTCGTCCCTCGGGTCATACGGGGCGCGGTGGCCGTTGCCGCGGGATCCGTTGCCGTTGCCTTGGGGGCCGCCGGGCTGGGGACCGGGACCGCGGTAGCCGTTCTCCTGGTAGACGCCGGCCGGGTAGCTTCCGCTCGCCGGGCGGGTGTCCTGCGGGTAGGCGGGTCGCGACGGCCTGGCCCGCTCATCCGGCCGGGGCCGCTCGTCCGGCCGGGGCCGCTCGTCCGGCCGGGGCCGCTCGTCCATCCTGGGCCGCTCGTCCATCCTGGGCCGCTCGTCCGGGCCGCCGGGCCGGGCGTGGCTCCGGGCGCCGTTCGGCCGCCTCGGCTGGTCGGCCTGGCCGCCGCTGCCGTGTCCGTAGTTCTGCCCGTACGGCGGCGTGACCATCATCTGCGTCGCCGAGGACGCGTCGTCGTAGGAGGTCCCGGCGGGCGGGTACGGCGCGGTCTGACCGTACGGGCTGGCTGCCCCTCGGCCGGGGGCGCCGCCGCTGCCATTGCGGCCCTCGGGTGCCTCCTGCTGATCCCGCGACCTGAACGACGACCGGCCGTCGACCGGACCGCGTTCCCGCAGCGAGAAGGCCGTGCTGGTCAGCGGATCCTCCTCGGCGCTGGTCGGCCGCCGGCGGCGTCCGGGCTCGGCCGGCGGGGCGGAGGCTCCCCGCGGCGGCCCGGCGGGACCGGACGGCCCCGCGGAGCCGATGGGACCCGTGCCGCTCGTGGGGTACCCGGGCTGGGCTCCGCCCGGGGGAGGCGTGGTGCCCTTGGCCGGCTGGGGGGCGTTCTTGGCCGGATGGGGCGCGCTCGGATAGGGCGGCGGTGCGCCCAGGACGGGAGCCGTCATGCTCTTGACCGGCTGGGTGGCCGCGTATGCGGGCTGGACCGCGGTGCGCTCGGCCGCCGGATCCGGTCCCGTCCGCGGGCCCTGATAGGCCCCGGTGCCCGCCCCCCGCCTGCCCGCGCCGGCGTCCCGGCTGACGCGGCCCTGCGTGCCCTGCGGGTCGGTGTCGAGCCGCCGGTTCCTGGGTCCCGCTTCCTGAGCAGTACGCGCGGTCGTGGTGAGCGGCTTGTCCGACGCCAGGTCATCCCAGAACTGCTCGTCGCTGACACCGCCGAACGACTCCGCCGGCCACAGCTCCTCGTCGATGTCCGCACCCTTGCGGAAGCCCACCCGCCGGCGCTGCCGGGGGTCCCTGGACGCGTCGGCATCGGCCTGGTGGAGCGCGCCCGCGCCCCGCCTGCCCGTGCCTGGCCTGTCCTGGCTCGCACCTGGCCTGTCCTGGCTCGCACCTGGCCTGTCCTGGCTCGCACCTGGTCTGACCGCGAGCAGCCCCGGGTCGGTGGCCGCCAGGTCGCCGGGCCAGGCGTCGCCATACTGTGGCTCTTCGAGGTCGTTCGGGGCACTGGGCCACGATTCGGTCAGCGCGCCGGCCGACGGCCCGCTCAGGCGGCCGCTTCCGGCCGGGCGGGCGGGACCCGACGCCCGCAGGGCAAATTCGGTCTGGCCGGTCCTGGGGGGGCCGCCGACCCGGCCCGCCGGGCGCCTGATGGCTCCCGGGCGGTTAGCCGCGCCCCGGTCCGCGTCTAGACGGTCCGCGCCGATACGGCCCCCGCCGGTGCGGCCTGCTCCGGCGGGTCTGAGCCGCTTGCCGCCACGCTTACCTGAGCGGATGCTGAAATAGAAGGCGGCCAAGATGCCGATAACCACGGCAACGGCCAGTCCCACGACCAGAAACATGGTCTCCATCCAGATGCCCGGGCCTGGTGAACGACGCTAGCGAGGCACACGCGGCCAGTGACGCGCGCCTTCCCTCGTTGTCGCGAGCGCCGTGAACCCGCTTGATCCTCGATTGTTACCCACGGGCGGGCAACCTGTCAGAGGATTGAAAAAGTTGCGGTAATGCCGCTTACGACACGTATCTGGCCGATCACGGGTTAGTGGATACGACTATTCTTCCGCGCCCGATTGTGGCCGCCGCGATGGCACGCCATACGGACTGCAGCGGTGCTCCGTTGGGCAGGTTGAGCGTCTTGCTCAACGCATAAACCGTAAACCGGTATGAGTGCTGGCCGGACCCGGGGCACGGAGCGTCATAGGTCGAGGTACCTGCGCTGTTTGTCCCCTGGCGCGCGCCGGTGGGCAGCGAGTGTTCCTGGATGTCGGTCGATCCGGGATTGATGTCGAAAACGAGCCAGTAAATGAACGGCGTGATCGGCGCCGAGGAGTCATCGACTATAAGCGCGAGGCTCTTGGTGCCGGTCGGCGCGCCCGACCAGTTAAGCGGCGGGTTGATTTTCGCGCCGTGACAGGTATAGTGCAACGCCAGCGTCCCGGAGATGAACGCCTCGCTCTTGACTTTCATCTGGGCCGGCGGCACGGGCGCGCCGTATCCGGCGGTGCCGCAGCCGGCCAGGCTCAAGCTGAGCGCCACCGCCACCGCCGACCGCCCCGGCCGCGGGCGCGCGACGCGGGCGCCGCATCCCGCCGCGGATCCGGTCGCCTGACATCGCCTTCGCCTCTTTCCTGCCGACGGTTGATATTAGAACCTGTCCCGCTAGGAAGCGTAGGGTGAATCGGCGGGTTGAATGACCCTGTGGGCTACTGGCAGGCACGCGGCTGATCAGCGCGGGCAGCTGCCTGGCTTGGCCCTGCGAGCAGGGCCAAGCCAGCTCAGGTCAGTCCCGCTGGCGCGAGTTCCCGAACATGATCTCGTCCCAGGACGGCACCGAGGACCGCTTGCCGCGCGCCGACTTACGGTTCTGGCGTGCCGCCTGCTCACCCGGCGTTTCGGCTGCCGGTTCGGCTGCCGGTGCCGGCGGGGTCGGGGCCGACGGGGCCGGGGCCGGGGCCGGGGCGGCCACGGGAGCAGCCGCGGGTGGCGCGGCCGCGGCGGGGGCCTCCGCCTCCCGCACGGGCGGCGTTTCCCGCTGTGGCTGGGTCTCGCGCTGTGGCTGGGCGTCCCGGTGTGGCTGGGCGTCCCGGTGCGGCTGGGTGTCGCGGTGCGGCTGGGCGTCGCGGTGCGGCCGGGCGTGCCGTCCCGGATGCGGGGGCGGCGCGGCTTGCGGGGACCGTCCCGGCGGTGCGCTCGGCGCCGCCCGGGAGACCTGCGCGGCCACGGTGGCCGGGCTGACCGGGGGAGGGCTCGGCGCCGGAGCCGCGGCGGCCGGGGCTTCGGGCTCGGGCCGCTCGGGAGCCTGAGGCTCGGTCGCCCGCGGCTCGGCTACCTGGGGTTCGGCTACCTGGGGTTCCGGTGTCTGAGGTTCGGCGACGCGCGGCTCGCTGATCCGGGGCTCGCTGATCCGGGGCTCGGCGGCGGGCCGCATGGGTGCCGGGCGGTCGAGCCTGGGCCGTCCCCCGTTACCGAGTCCGCTGCTCACCCCGTTACCTATCGCGCTGGCGGCCATCGCCCCGTTTCCCTGCGCGACGGCACTGGTCAGCCGCGGGGCCAGGTGCGTCACGGTCGCCTCGCCCGGGGCGGGCGCGGCCGGCTGCGGCGGCTCGCTGCCCGGCAGCGACATCCGGATGGCGTTGTCGTCGGCCGGCGCCACGTGCCGGCGGCGAGGATCGAAGTTCCACTCGGCGGTGTGGAGGCGGCCGCCGGAGATGAACGTCAGCTGGACCTGCCAGCTCGCGTCGCCGAGCTTCTTCGCGTCCCACTGCGCTTCTTCCGGGTCAGCGCCGAAAACCTTCAGCCGCTCGGTCACGATCTCGCCCAGCCGCGGGCCAGGGGACGAAGGTATGGCGTCCCCCGGGCGTCTCACCGACGCCAGCTGAGCCTGATCTGCCATGTAGGCACGCTCGGCCAGGACCGGGCCCTCAAACCAGCGGACACGCTCGACCGCGATGCCGGCCGCGTCCGCGATTTCCTCTACCGTTTCCCCGGCCCGGATTCGTGCCTGGATCTCCTTGGGTCGCAACGGGCTCTCCACTTCGATCTCGTACTGCGCGAGCCGGGAGGTCTGGCCGAGGGCAACCGCCCTGAGCCGCTCGTCAATCGGCAACGTGAAGCGTGCGCTGCGCCCCGGCACCGCGAGGACAGCGTATCGGCCGTCCTCGCTCACCGCGACGAAGCGCAGTTCCTGCATCGTCGTCCCTTCCGCTCCGGCCCCGTTCGCGCGCCGGTCCTGCCGCCACCGGGAGTCATACCGTGCCCGGCCTGTGCTGACCGTGCCCGGCCTGTGCTGAGCTAGCACTGGCCGGGCTAAACACTGGCCTGGCTGGCACTTTCCCGGCGTACTCTAGCCGAGCGGCGGGCCCGCGGACCCTGGACCACTCCACCCCTTGAGTTTGTCTGGTCCTGAACGTCAAGGCCAGCACCACGCCCGGCATGTCCGGAGTTAATCCCGGCAAACGCTGCCTTAATTGTTCGCTTACAGAAGCATTTGCTACGCTGACTCCAGAATGTTCGCTTACAGAAGTATCCTGCGTGAGCAAGCGCGCCCCTCGGTCATCCGGAAGAGCCCCCGGGCGCCGTGGCTCGCCGTGAGCGTGGTGTGCTTCGGCGCGTTCATGGGCCAGTTGGACGCCAGCATCGTGACGATCACCTTCCCGGCCATGCAGCACGACTTCGGCGTGCCGGTTGCCGCCGTTCAGTGGGTCTCGCTCGTCTACCTGCTCGGCCTGGTCGCGATGCTCGCCCCGGCCGGGCGGCTCGGCGACGCCGTCGGCCGCAAGCTCATCTATGTCTACGGCTTCGGCGTGTTCTCGCTGGCCTCCGCGGCCTGCGGCCTGGCCCCCTCGCTCGGCGTCCTGGTGGTGCTGCGCCTTCTCCAGGCCACCGGAGCAGCGATGCTGCAGGCCAACAGCGTGGCCCTGGTGACGACGAGCGCGCCGAAGACCAGGATGCGCTTTGCCCTGGGCGTCCAGGCGGGAGCCCAGGCCGTCGGCCTGGCCCTCGGGCCCACGCTCGGCGGCCTGCTCACCGCGACGGTCGGCTGGCGCGCGGTGTACTGGGTGAACGTCCCGGTCGGCGTCGTAGCGGTCATCGCGGGGCGGTACCTGCTGCCGCGCACGCGGCAGTTCAGCCGGCCGAGCCGGTTCGACGCGCCGGGCACCGCGCTGCTGGTGACCTGGACCAGCGCCTTGCTCCTGGCGCTCTCGGCGGCGTCCGGGCTCAGCCTGCCGGCCTGGCTGACCGGGCTGCTCGCCGTAATCGCCGTGGCCGGCGCGGCCGCGTTCGTCCGCCGGGAACTCCGCACCTTGCATCCGCTGATACCCGTCTGGCTGCTCAGGTCCAGGTCACTGGCGCTCGCCCTGACCGGCGCCGGGTGCGGTTACCTGGCGCTGTTCGGCCCGCTGGTGCTGATTCCGCAGGTCCTCTCGCACGGGCCAGGCAGCGCGGCGCGAACGGGGCTGCTGCTGTCCGCCCTGCCGCTCGGCTTCGGCCTGGCCGCGCTGCTCGGTGATCTCGTGCTGCCGAGCGGCTGGGGAGACCGGCGGCGCGGCCTGGCCGGTGCGCTGCTGGCCGGTGCCGCCATGGCCGCGGCGACCGTCATCCCGCTGACCCCGGTGACCATCGTCCCCCAGCTGGCCCTGGCCGGCCTCGGCCTGGGCCTGTTCGTGCCGGCGAACAACGCGGTGATCATGCGCAGCGTCGCCGACTCGTCCGCCTCCCTGGTAGGCGGCCTGGTCAGCATGGCCCGGGGGATAGGCACGACGTTCGGCATCTCGCTGATGGCGCTAGCCTGGCACCTCGGAAGCCAGAGTAACCAGGCCGGCAATACCGGGTACTCTGGGACAGAACAGGCGCGGCCCGCGTTCTGCGTGCTCGCCGCCGCGGTCGCGGCGGCGGCCGTGATCGCGGCGGCCACCCGGACGTAGCCCGGAGCCTGCCGATCAGCCGAGGGGAGGCGGACTCGTCAGGTGCAAGCCACTGAGGGCGGCGTAGCCCAGGAACAGGTAGGCCACGAGCAGATCGGCCCCGAGCTCGCTGGCATCGTGTCCCGCCTGCGCCGGGCCATGCGCCGTGCGGCGCGGGCCGCCGATCCCGCCCTGGGCCTTTCGGTCGCACAGCTCGAGCTGCTTTCCTGCATCACCGAGCACCCGGGCATCAGGCCGAGCCAGCTCGCCCGGATGCTCCGGCTAGCGCCGAGCTCGGTGGCCACCTTGCTCGGCGGCCTCCAGTCCGCGGGGTACGTGACCCGGACACCCGGCGGCGACAGCGCGGGCGACCGCCGCACCGTCAGCCTGGACCTGTCCCCGGCGGGCATCGAGGCGGTCACCCGGTGGCACCGAGTGAACGAGGACATCATCCAGGCCGCGCTGGCCGAGCTGCCCGACCGGGACCGGGTCACCCTGCGCGACGCCGCGCCAGCCCTGCGCGACCTGACCGCCTCCATCGACGCCCAGGCCGACTAGCCGAGCCCCGGATGAGCCCGTCCTGACCGGGGCAACGCCCCATTGGCCCGGTTTCAGGCCACTGCTGCTCAGCTTGAGTTGATCATGGACATCGGTGCGGCACTGGAGGCAGCCGGTGCGGCGCCGAAGGCGGTGAAACCGGGTTTCCGGTGCGTTCCGACGCGCTCGAGTCCGGGTTTCATGGCGTCCTGGCTGATCCGGAGTGCTCGCCTGGCGTGGATGCGTACGGGGCAAGCTTATAGACAAGCGCGACGTCGGAGACAAGTCGTAGCGCGAGCAGCGAATCGCCCCGGTAAGCCTGCCCGGTAGGGTTCGGAACCATGCCGCTGATCAGCGTGGTCATCCCGGTGCACGGGGTGGAGGCCTACCTGGACCGCTGCCTGGACTCGGTGCTCGGCCCTGCTGGGTGGCGCCGCGGCGGCGCTGCTGGCGTGGCCGCCCGCGGCGGCGCTGCTGGCCTGGCCGCCCGCGGCGGCGGGGCCGCGGCCTCGCTCGAGGTGATCGCCGTCGACGACGCGTCCCCGGACCGCTGCGGTGCCATCCTGGCGGCCCGGCAGGATCCGCGGCTGCGGGTCCTCACCACCCCCGCCGCGGGTGGCCCCGGCCCGGCCCGTGACCTGGGGGCCAAGGAGGCGACGGGGGAGTACGTCTGGTTCGTCGACGGCGACGACGAACTAGCCGAGGGTGCCCTCGCCGCGGCGGCGGACGCGCTGGCCAGGCTGCGGCCCGACGTGCTGATCGTCGACTACGAGAACCTCTACCCGGACGGCACCACCAGCCCGAGCGACGGCGCGAAGTACCTGCACGGTGATGAGGGAGAAGCCGGCCCGCTCGCCGCCGATCCCGGCCTGATCCACCTGTCGATGACCGCGTGGAGCAAGCTGTTCCGCCGCGACTTCCTGGCCGGCCTGGGGCTGTCGTTCGGCTCGGCGGGGCCGGCCCCGCACGAGGACGTGCCAGTCACCGCGCTGGCCCTGCTGACGGCCCAGCGGATCGGCGTGCTCGACCGGGTGTGCTACCGGTACCGGCGAGCCCGCCGCGGCTCGTACCTGGCCGCCGCCAGTGCCGCGAACTTCAACATTTTCGGTTCCTACCAGCGAATCTTTGATTATCTGGCCGAACGGCCCGGGCTGCGCGCCCCGGTAATTCCTCCCGCCGTCTACACGGCGGTATTCGAGCGGGCCATCTGGCACTACACCACGCTGCTGCCCTTGGTGCCGCGGCGCCGCCGCCGGGAATTCTTCCGCCGGATGTCCGCCGATTTCCGGCGCTGGCGCCCCGACGGGTACCAGTTCCCGCCCGGGCCGCGCGGCGCGAAGTTCCGGCTCGTCGCGCGCGGCGCCTACGCGGCCTATGGGCTGCTTGATCCGGTGAACCGGCTGCGCGTGCGGCTGCGCGGCCGGAAGTGACGGGCTTGGGCCGATTCGTGACGGGTGACGCGCCCCCGCCGTAAGCTTCCGGGAATGGCTTACTAAGGGGTGAGCGACATGCGCCATCTCATCGGTGTCGTACTGGCGATCGTCATGGCCGCGGTCGTGTTCTTCGCGGCCTCCTGGGGGTACCTGAAGCTGCTCATCGGGCCCGCCGGGTCCGGCAGCGGCGGCCTGCCCGCGGGCGGCGGTTCTCTGCTGCACAATCACGCTGTGCTCGAGGGCTTCGGCGCCCTCCTGGGAGCGGCCCTGGTCGCCGGGCTGCTGATCGCGGTGCCGCGGGTCTCCCCGCTCGCGGCCGGGCTGCCTGGCCTGGTCCTGCTCGCCTGGACCGGCCTGTACCTGTCCAGCGTCCGGCACGCGGTCCAGTACATCCCGCTGAAGTCGAAACCCTACGGCGCCGGCTTCGAGGCCATGCTCTTCGACGGGGTGCTGGCGCTGATCGGCCTGGCCATGGTCATCCCGCTCTTCGTGCCGTCACGGTGGCGGAGCAGGCGCCCGGTGCCGGGTTCCGGGCCCTATGCGGGGACCGCGGCCAGCTTCCCGGACCTGCAGGCGACCCAGACGATGCAGGCCGACAGCGGCCTGCTCTCGGACTGGACCCAGACCAGGCCGCAGGTCCAGGGGGATCCAGGGAGCCCCGGCGGCCCGGGTCATTCCGGCCCGCCTCAGGCGCCCTGGGGGCCGGCCGAGTACAGCTGACCTGGCCCGGCCGGCAGCTGCGCCTGGCTAGCGGATGCCGAGCAGCTTCCTCGCCTTGGCCCAGGTGAAGGTGGCGTCGGTGGGAACGGGGCCGCACACTCCGGCCAGCAGGACGGTGTCGCTCTCGGCGTAGCCCGCGGCCCGGTCGGCGTGACCGGCGCCCATGACCAGTTCGGCCTGGCCGCCGTGGCAGGAAGCCCGGCTGAACGCGGTCAGCGCGACGTCCCGGTGACCCCAGCACCACTGGGAACTGCCGCCCTGGCAGTCGAGGTTGCTGCCGCCAGGGCCGTCGTCGTACATCCACGCGTAGTCGGCCCCGAGCGGGTTGATCCAGCCGCCCGACCAGTTCGCGCCGGCGTACGCGAGCTGGGCGCCGCCCCGCATGTGCCGCGGCACGCCGCCCATCGCCGGGTCACGGCCCGCCTGCGCCCCGGCCTGCGCCACGGCGCTCAGGGACCTGGTCAGCTCCACGGCCGGGGCCAGCCCGCGCTCGGTGCGCTCGAGGTTCACGACCACGAACAGCTGCTGGGCGACGGTGAGCTTGCCGTAGGCCGAGAGCGAGAGCGGCATGCCGCCCATCTTCTCCAGCGCCCGCCGCGCCTGGCTGATCGCCGTCAGCGCCAGCTGGTTGCACCGGCTGCTGTCGTCGCCGGCGCTGCACGAGGACAGCAGCGAGGTGGACGGTGCCATGCTCCGCGAGGGATTGCCCGGCAGCAGGATCCCCCGGTTCCCCGCCGTGCTCGCCAGCGCTCCGCTGGCCGAGCCGAAAATCGCCACCCCGGCCAGTGCCATCGCGCCGACGGTCATGGCCACCCGGCGCTTCCCCCGCAATATGCTGCTCATAAAGCCGAGGCTAGGGAGCAGATTAGAAAAAAAATATAAGTGTTCGAACGCTGCTACCGCACTGCTACTGGCCGACAACCCCGCCAGAACCCGCGACCGGCATTTGTCCGATGATGACGGTTTTGCGCCTGGTGGTCCTGACGGGGCTGCTCATCGCTTTACGGCTTACGCGGCGTGGAACTGCTCGGCTTCGGTGGAGCCGGATAGCGCGACGGTCTCGGCGTTGGGGGAGATCGCCGACGTCACCCGGTCGAAGTAACCAGTACCGACCTCACGCTGATGCCGGGTGGCGGTGTAGCCGGCCTTCTCCGCGGCGAACTCGGCCTGCTGGAGCCGCACGTAGGCGGGCATGCCCTCCGCGGCGAAGCCCTTGGCCAGGTCGAACATCGAGTGGTTGAGGGCGTGGAAGCCAGCCAGGGTGATGAACTGGAACCGGTAGCCCATCGCGGCGAGCTCCTTGCTGAACTTCGCGATCGTGGACTCGTCCAGGTGCGCGCGCCAGTTGAACGAGGGCGAGCAGTTGTAGGCGAGCTGCTGGTCCGGGTACTCGTTCTTGATGGCCTCGGCGAACTCGCGGGCCACGTCCAGGTCGGGCTTGGACGTCTCCATCCAGAGCAGGTCGGAGTAGGGGGCGTAGGCGAGCCCGCGGGCGATGCACGGCTCGATTCCGTTCCGCACCCGGTAGAACCCCTCCGCTGTCCGCGAGCCGTCGACGAACGGCTGGTCGCGCTCGTCGACGTCTGAGGTCAGGAGCGTGGCCGCCTGCGCGTCGGTGCGGGCGATGACCAGCGTCGGCACGTCGCACACGTCCGCGGCCAGCCGGGCCGCGTTCAGCGTCTTGATGTGCTGGCCGGTCGGGATGAGGACCTTCCCGCCCAGGTGGCCGCACTTCTTCTCGGACGCCAGCTGGTCTTCCCAGTGCACGCCCGCGGCGCCGGCCGCGATCATGGCCTTCATCAGCTCGAAGGCGTTCAGCACGCCGCCGAACCCGGCCTCGGCGTCGGCCACGATCGGGGCCAGCCAGTAGGGAGAGCCGGGCTGATCGCCGTCTTCTGACTCCGACCAGGCGATCTGGTCGGCGCGCAGCAGCGCGTTGTTGATCCGGCGGACCACCTGAGGCACCGAGTTGACCGGGTAGAGGCTCTGGTCCGGGTAGGTCTGCCCGGCCAGGTTGGCGTCCGCCGCCACCTGCCATCCGGACAGGTAGATCGCCTGCAAGCCGGCCTTGACCTGCTGGACGGCCTGGTTGCCGGTCAGCGCGCCGAGCGCGGTCACAGCGTCCTCTTCGGCCAGCAGCTTGCGCAGCCGCTCGGCGCCGTGCCGGGCCAGGGTGAACTCTTCCGCGACCGAGCCGCGCAGGCGCACGACGTCCTCAGCCGAATAGGTCCGCTTGGTGTCACTCCAGCGGGGGCTGGTGTCCCAGTCGTTCTGCAGGCGGGCCGCTTGCTGGCTGATCGTCTCCACGTGGTGCCTTCCTCAGGTCGTCCGGTCTTCCTCCTACAGCGTGTTCCCCCGGTTCTGGGCCTGCCTAGGGTGTCAAGCGTAAAGTTTTGCTGTTTTTTTCAAGATGGAAAGTTACACTAAGCTTCGTCATGAAAAATTCGCAAAATTTGGTCTATACCGATGGTATAGACCTCGTGACCTTCGGCCAGCGACTCCGTCACCTGCGCCGGATGCGCGGCCTGACCCTGGCTGAGCTGGGTGAGCGGATCGACCGCGCGCCCTCGGTCCTGTCGCTCATGGAAAACGGCCGCCGGGAGCCGAAGCTCTCGCTGATCGAGCAGCTGGCGTCGGCCCTCGCGGTGCCGGTGACCGAGCTGCTGAGCCGCCAGCCACCCAGCCGCCGGGCCCAGCTGGAGATCGCCCTGGCCGACGCGCAGCAGGACCCCTCGTACCGGCGCCTCGGCCTGCCGCAGCTGAAGATCGGCGCGCGCGTCCCCACCGACGTGCTCGAGCACCTGGTCGCGGTGGCGGCGGAGCTGCGAGCCCAGCAGTCCAAGCCCGCGGCCACCCCGGAGGAGGCCCGGGCGGCGAACGCGGCGCTGCGCGACGCTATGCGCGAGCGGGGCAACTACTTCGAGGTCATCGAGCGGGAAGCGGCCGAGTCGCTGCGCACCGTCGGCTACTCCGGTGGCGCGCTGTCCCAGGGGATGCTGGTCTCGGTGGTGAGCCATCACGGCTTCGCCATCCGGTTCGTCCAGGACCTCCCGCGGTCGGTACGCTCGCTGACCGACCTGCGCAACCGCCGGATCTATGTCAGGCAGGAGCCGGTCGGTGCCGACTCGCCGCGCGCGGTCGTCCTGCAGGCGCTCGGTCATTTCCTGCTCGGCCACCAGGTGCCCCGCGACTTCGCCGACTTCCTGCGGCAGCGGGTCGAGGTGAACTACTTCGCCGCGGCCGTCCTCATGCCCGAGACGGCGGCCGCGCCGCTGCTCGACCGAGCCAAGAAGAACCGGGACATCGCGGTCGAGGACCTGGTCGACCTGTTCTCGGTGTCCTACGAGATGGCCGCGCACCGCTTCACCAACCTGGCCACCCACCACCTGGGCCTGCCGTGCCACTTCGTGAAGAACGACGCGAGCGGCATCATCTACAAGGCCTACGAGAACGACGGGGTGATCTTCCCGGCCGACCCGTCGGGCGCGATCGAGGGGCAGCGGCTGTGCCGGCAGTGGTCAGGACGGCAGGTGTTCGCGGCGGCCGACCGCTACTCCCCGTACTGCCAGTACTCCGATACCCCGTCCGGGACCTACTTCTGCGTGGCCCAGGTCGACCCGCGCGCCGACCGCGGCTTCGCCATCACCCTCGGCGTGCCGTTCGAGCACTCGCGCTGGTTCCGCGGCCGCGAGGCGACCACCAGGACCCGCTCGGCCTGCCCCGACGGCGAATGCTGCAGCCGTCCGGCGCCCGCGCTGGCCGAGCGCTGGGAGGGCCAGGCCTGGCCGTCGGCCCGGGCCCACTCCCACATCCTGTCCGCCCTCCCGGCCGGCAGCTTCCCCGGCGTCGACGACGCCGACATCTACGAGTTCCTAGACCATCACGCCCCCGACTAACCCCCCAGCCCACCCCACCCCGCCCCCGCCCCCGCCCACCCCGCCCCCGCCCGTCTCGGCCCCAGTCCGGACGGCATGAAATCCGGGGTTCAGCGCGCCAGGACGCACTGGAATCCTGGTTTCATGCCGTGGGTCACGGACCCGGGGAACCGCTCGAGCAGGCATGTGTCGCGAACCTGGGGCAGTTGCTCAGGAGCTTCTGATGTCTGTCGCGAACCTGGGGCAGTTGCTCAGGAGCTTCTGATGTCGCGGCGGGCGTCGTCGGCGATCTGGTGGATCTTCTGCTCGGTCGCGACCAGGCTGGCCTCGGCCTGCGCGGTCCGCTCGGCGGCCTTACGCTCCCGCCAGGTCGGCTTCCGGCTGGTCCGCGCGGTCTGCTTCGATCTCTTGAACAAGCCCATAATCGGAGTCCTCTCGATCGTCTTCCGGACCGCCGGCTGGCAGCCAGAGGCGAGCTACCCGCTCCGCGGGCATGTATGTCAATCCCGCCCGTCACAAGGCTCTCAGTAAGATAACGACTAGGAAAACGTTTTCATTGGAGGCATCGTGCAGCATCGTCCGCTCGGTAAGACAGGCCTGCCGGTATCCGAGATCGGTTTCGGGGCGTGGGGGATCGGCGGATCGGGGTGGATCGGCGCCCAGGAAGACGAGTCCGTCCGCGCCCTGCACCGGGCGATCGAGCTCGGCGTCAACTTCATCGACACCGCCCGGGGCTACGGGGAGAGCGAGCGCATCGTCGGCCAGGTCGTCCGGGAGCATCGCGGCGACCCGCTCTACGTGGCGACCAAGGTCCCGCCCAAGAACCGGATCTGGCCCGCGCCGGACGGCGTCGACCCGGCCGAGGCGTTTCCCGGCGACCACATCCGGGCCAGCCTGGAGAAGAGCCTGCGCGTCTCCGGCCTGGAGGCGTTCGACCTGCTCCAGTTCCACGTCTGGAGCGATGAGTGGATGGGGCGCGGCGACTGGCTGGAGACCATCGGGGACCTCAAGGGTGAAGGGAAGATCCGGTTCTTCGGCGTGTCGGTCAACGACTATCAGCCGGAAAACGTCCTCGACCTGGTCCGCAGCGGTCACCTCGACGCCATCCAGGTCATCTACAACGCGTTCCACCAGGCCCCGGAGGAGCACCTGCTGCCCGCCTGCGCCGAGCACGGCGTCGGCGTCATCGTCCGGGTCGCGCTGGACGAGGGCGGCCTGACCGGCCAGATCACCCCCGACAGCACGTTCCCGGCCGGGGACTTCCGCAATACCTACTTCGGCGGCGACCGGAAGGCGCAGGTCAAGCAGCACGCCGACGCCCTGATCGCCGACCTCGGCATCGACGATGGCCAGCTGGCCGAGGTCGCGCTGCGCTACGTGCTCAGCCACGACGCCGTCTCCACCGTGATCCCGGGCATGCGGACCGTCAGGAACGCGGAGCGGAACGCCGCCGTGGGCGACGGCCGGGGGCTGAGCGCCGAGCAGCGAGCCGTCGTCGCCAAGCACCGCTGGGAGCGGAATTTCTACCGGTCCTGACGGCCTGGTCCCGCGGCCCCTGACAGCGAAAGGAGCGCTGGTAGCCACCCCGTTCGGCAGAAAAAATAGGGACTACGGACGGTCAGCTTCCCGCGGCCGGAACCACGATGTTACTCTCGAGTAACTAGGGACCGGAGGAAGCATGAGCGATGGTAGCCCCGCGGTGTTCTCACTTGAGCTCGGGGATGACCTGACGGAGATGCGCGGCTGGGTGCACGAGTTCGCCGAGTCGGTCATCCGCCCGGCCGGCGCGGAGTGGGACGAGCGCGAGGAAACCCCGTGGCCGGTGCTCGAGGAGGCGGCCAAGATCGGGCTGTACTCGCTGGATTTCTACGGGCAGCAGTACATGGAGGGGTCGGGGCTCGGCATTCCGGTCGCGTTCGAGGAACTGTTCTGGGGCGACGCCGGGATCGGGCTCTCCCTGGTCGGCAGCTCGCTGGCCGCGGTCGCGGTGGTGGCCAACGGGACGCCCGAGCAGATCGGGGAGTGGTGCCCGCAGATGTTCGGCGCCCCGGGCGAGGTGAAGCTGGGCGCGTTCTGCTCCTCGGAGCCGGACGCGGGCAGCGACGTCGGCGCGATCAAGACCCGCGCGACCTATGACGGCGGGCGCGACGAGTGGGTGCTGAACGGGGTGAAGACCTGGGTCACCAACGGCGGCATCGCCAACGTGCACGTGGTCGTGGCCTCGGTCGACCCGGCGCTGGGATCGCGCGGGCAGGCGAGCTTCATCATCCCGCCCGGCACCGCGGGCCTGTCCATGGGGCAGAAGTTCCGCAAGCACGGGATCCGGGCCTCGCACACCGCCGAGGTGGTGCTGTCCGACGTCCGGGTGCCAAGCCGGTGCGTGGTCGGCGGCCGGGAGCGGCTCGAGGAGAGGCTGGCCCGCATCCGCGAGGGCGGCCGCGGCGGCGAGCAGGCCGCGATGAAGACGTTCGAGGCCTCCCGGCCCGGCGTGGCCGCGATGGCGGTCGGGGTAGCCCGCGCGGCGGCGGAGTACGCGACCGAGTACGCGCGGACCCGGGTGCAGTTCGGCCGGCCGATCGGGCAGAACCAGGCGGTCGCGTTCATGCTCGCCGACATGCGCGCCTCGGTGGACGCGGCCCGCCTGCTGACCTGGCGCGCGGCCTGGATGGCGCGGCAGGGCCATCCCTTCACCGGCGCCGAGGGATCGATGTCCAAACTGGTCGCGGGGGAGACCGCGGTCCGGGTCACCGAGCAGGCCATCCAGATCCTGGGCGGGAACGGCTACACCCGGGAGTACCCGGTGGAACGCTGGCACCGCGACGCCAAGATCTTCACCATTTTTGAAGGAACGAGCGAAATTCAGAGGATGATAATCGGCCGGGCGGTCACCGGGCTTGATGTCAGGTAGCCTGACCTGCGAATATACCTATCATGTACCGGCATCCGGTAGCCGGCGTAACGCCCCGGTCTTACCTGGCTGGCAGGTCACCCCCATGTGGTGGAGCACATTGCGGGTGAGCGCCTGAATCCCGGGGTCGACGGCGAGCGCGCCCGTGTAGTTGGTCGTGCCCGCGTTGAAGACCCGGCCCCCGGCCGGCCGCTCCCAGTAGATGAGGTCGGCTCCGTATCCGCGGTCCGCCCCCCAGTGCGCGACGAACCTCGGTCCGTGGTCGGCGTGGCCGAGCACGGTCAGGCCGTGGGAGCCGAGGGCAGGCATGCCCTGCGCCTCCGGCAGGCCGTCCATCTCGTAGCCGCTGACGGCCGGGCCGTCGTGCGAACGGGTGCCGATGAGCGAGCCGTTCTCCAGCGGCACCGGCTCGGGGGTCTGCATCAGGAAGTGGCCAGGCGCCGAGATGGTGAACGGGGCGAACGCGGTCTTGTCCCCGCTGTCGATCCATCCCAGTGTCTCCAGGCCCAGCAGTTCGCTCGGGGCCTGGCCGAGGTAAGACCACTTGCCTCCAGGCCTTCCGTCCGAATGCCAGCGCTCGCCCCACTCGTCAGGCGGGAGCCAGGCGACACCGGTGCCTTCCCCCGGATGGGTCGTCTTCCGGGTCTCGATCACCTTGGCCTGCTGGTCGTAGGACACCCGCCAGAACGCGGTGTTGCCGCTCAGCGAGAGCACGTTGCCGTCGCGACGCAGGTATGCATCGACGCCGTCGCGCATCCGCTGCGTCCAGTATTCGTTGTGCCCCACGATCATGAGCGCGGAAAAGTGCTCCAGCAGGTTCGGGTCGGCATCGAGTTCCGCGTCCGTGATGCACTCGTAGCGGTAACCCTCACTGGCCAGCCACGCCTCCGCCTGGCGCTCGGGACGCACCAGGTGCTGGTGCGTCGTCGCGTCCCGCAGGTGGCTGCGATGGATGTACGGCTCAACCCGAGGCAGGGGCATCCGCATGCCCAGGTTGAAGAACAGCCTTCCGCTCGCGTTCCGCGTATAGGCCGAGGACATCAATCCGGGAATGCTCACGCCGTCCACCGGGCGGCGCGCGTACGCCGTCCAGGTGAAGGTGGCGTAGAGCAGGGCGACCGAGCCGTGATGCCGCGGCTCGGGCCGTACCACCACGAAGGGCAGCTCGAGCGGCTCGTCCTCTCCTCCCGCGAGGGTAACGCGCACGAGGTACGTGCCGCTTTCCGCATCGCCGGGGACAATGATCTCGGCCGCCGCCGGCCAGCCGCAGTCCACTAGGTCATCGGAGGCGAAGCGAACCGATCCTCCGCGGGTCAGGTCGCCGTCCGGGTCGTAGCCGGGACGGCCGATCGCGGTGGAGGCCGAGGGGCCAGGGATATTAAGGACAGGGGTGTTGACAAGGAAAGCGTCCCGGCCGTGCCCGCTGCTGTCGGTCGCCCTGGTCCCTGAGCGCTCACGCAGCGGCCAGTGCGCGATCAGCGACTCGCGGGCCACGGGGACGACCGGCGACATCGCCTTGTCTTCGGTCAGCGCGACGATCTCATGCCGGGTAAGCGGGCGGGAGAAGAGCGTCACGTCGCTGACATCACCGTCGAGAAAGTGGTCGGTGCGGCCGCTCTCGGCTGCGGCGCCGATCCGCAGGATGTTCTGGTCACTGGAACGGGCCCCGGCCAGTTCGGCCGCCACACCCTCGCCTGCCACGTCGCCGTCCACCCACAGGCGCACCTCCGGGCCGTCCACGGTAAACGCGAGGTGCACCCACTCGCCGAGCCTGCGGAGCAGCGACGAGCCGGCGAAGCACCACCAGATCCGGTCGTGCTGCCCGCCGTCGCCTGCGTAACAGCCGGGGTGGCCGTCCGCGTCGATGCCTAGCGCCCAGTGGCAGCGGTCCGGGTAGTCCATCTCGCTCACTACCGCGGACCAGCTCGAGGTTTCCACTGTCGCCGGGAGGCGCCAGACCCGGACCCAGGCGGAGACCGCGCACGGCCGGCTCACCGCCCAGCTCGGCACCTCGGCGTACGAGCCCGGATACACGTCGTGTCGGGCGGCCGCGGCGTACTCGCGGCGGCCAAGCAACTGTTCCTCGGCGCGGTCAGCCGCGTCGTCGGGCTCCGGGCGCAGCAGCGCGCCGCGACCCAGCCGCGCGACCGCGATCTCGTGCGCGGCCGGGGCGTTCACGTGCACCCGGAGCGTCTGGCCCGGTTGGACGCCGATCGGATCCAGGTAGCCGGTCAACGCGGCCACCCGGACCGGGCGGTGCGCGGGCGCGGGCGGCGCGTCCGCGGCGGCGTGGCGCGGCGCCCAGTCCGGGCCGGTCTCAGTCTGCTTAGCTGTTCCCGTCGGCATAGTTCAGTTTCCCTGGAGTCTAGGTGGCGCCGGTCAGAGTTCGGCGTGCCGGTCGAACAGCCTGCGCGACCCCAGGTAGCCGGCCACGGTCAGCGCCGCGCACCAGCCCACCGCCGCAATCCAGTCGGTGCCGATGTGCGTGCCGAGCAGCAGGCCGCGCAGCGTCTCGGTGATGGGCGTGAACGGCTGGTACTCGGCGAACTGCCGCAGTCCCGGGCTCATCGAGGTGGCTGGTACGAACCCGCTGCCGAGGAATGGGAGCAGGATGACCGGCATCGGCAAGCTGCTCGCGCCTTCCGGGGCCTTGGCGGACAGGCCCATGGCCATGGCCACCCACGTCAGCGCCCAGGCGGTCAGCACGGCCACCCCGATGGCGCCCAGCCAGTGCAGCGCGTCCGCGTGCGGCCGGAAGCCGACGGCCACCGCGACACCGAGCAGCACCCCCATAGCCGCCGCGGCCTGGATCCAGTTGCTGACGACGTGCCCGGCGAGTAGCGCGAACCGCGAGATCGACATGGTCCGCAGGCGGTCGACGATGCCCTGGGTCATGTCTGTGCATACCGACACCGCCGTGCTGACCATGCTCGACGTCGCCGTCATGATCAGCATCCCGGGAGCCAGGTAGTCGATGTACGGTCCGCCGACACCGGCACCGAGCGTGCTGCCGAACGCGTACCTGAACAGCAGCAGGAAGATCAATGGCATGAGCAGGCTGCTCAGGGACATCGCAGGATAGCGCAGAGCGTGCAACAGGTCCCGGTGCAGCAGCGTGCGGGTATCGGTGAGGGTGTAGGCGGCGGTCATCGGGCTGCTCCGTTCTCCATGATCGAGGCGGCCGCAAGGTGGCCCGAACGGCCGGTCAGCGCGACGAAGGCGTCGTCTAGGCCGGGAGTGTGCACGGTGAGTTCCGCCGGTTCAAGGTTCGCCTGGCTGAGCCGGTCCAGCAGGGAGTACAGCGATCCGACACCGCCGTCGCTGGGCACTTGGAGGGTCAGTTCGTCCATGTCAAAGCTGATCGTGCCGAGCGCGCGGGAGGCCTGGCTGAGCTGAGTCGCGTCGGTGAAGCGGAGAGTCACGTGGCCGCCGGGGACCAGCCTCTTCAGTTCGGCGGGGGTCCCCTCGGCGACGAGCCTGCCCTGGTCAAGCAGGGCGATATGGCCGGCCAGTTGGTCGGCCTCCTCCAGGTACTGGGTGGTGAGGAAGACCGTGACGCCGTCGTGTTCGACTAGGTCGCGGACGATATGCCACATGGTGCGCCTGCTGCGCGGGTCGAGCCCGGTGGTCGGCTCGTCCAAGAAGATGATCCTGGGCTGGCCGACCAGTGTCATGGCTAGGTCCAGCTTGCGCCGCATGCCGCCGGAATAGGTGGCCAGTGACTTGCCCGCGGCATCGGCCAGCTCGAACATTTCCAGCAGCTCGGTGGCCCGCTGCCGCGATTCGCGCTTGCCCAGATGGTGCAGCCTGCCCATCAGCATCAAGTTCTCGAAACCGGTGAGCAAGCTGTCCACGGCGGCGAACTGCCCGGTGACGCCGATCGCGGCGCGCACCGCGGCCGGTTTGCTGGCCAGTTCTTTCCCGTCGATCCACGCTTGGCCCGCATCCGGCCTGATCAGCGTGGACAGGATACGCACCATAGTGGTTTTGCCGGCGCCGTTGGGCCCGAGGAGGGCGAAAATAGTGCCAGCGGGGATATCGATGCTGACCCCGTCAAGCACGTTCTGATCGCCGTAGGACTTGCGCAGGCCGACGACCTTGATCGCAGGAGTCGTCATCATTCTTCCGGTTCCTTTCGAGTGCGGTTTCGTACTCGAAAGTCTGCCGGCCGCCCGGTCATCTACGTAGACGCGGATGTGTTGGGTTCGTGATGACTAACGTCAGGCCGTCGCTGACAAATATCACAGCCAGCCGGCGTCGCGCGCTATCCGGATAGCGTCGAGGCGATTGCGCCCGCCGGTCTTGGCGATGGCGTTGGACAGATAGTTCCGCACGGTCGTCGGTGCGAGCGACAGACTCAGGCCGATCGCGTCCGTGGACAGCCCGCGCTCGGCCGTGCGCAGCACGTCTGTTTCCCGCGCGGTGAGCGGGCTGGCACCCGTTTCGAGCGCGGTGGCGACCATGCCCGGGTCGATCACCCGCTCCCCGGCCGCGACCCGCCGGATGGCATCTGCCAGCGTCCTGGCCGGCGCGTCTTTCGGGATGAACCCGCGCACGTGCACTTTCAGTGCTTGCAGCAGGTTCCCGGGTTGGGTCATCCCGGTCAGGACCACCACCCGGCACTGCGGTAGCTCCTCGTGCAGCAGTGCCGCCGCGGTTAGTCCGTCGAGTCCCGGCAGCCCGATGTCCAGTACGGCGACGTCCGGTTCGGTTTTCAGCGCGGTCGCCACGATCAGGTCGCCGCGGTCGAGTTCGGCGACGACCTCCATGTCCTTTTCCAGCCCGAGCAGCGCCGCGATCGCACCCCGGATCAGGTGCATGTCCTCGGCGATCAGCACCTTGATCATGGGACCTCCACTACCAGCTGGAACCGCCCGTTGCCGACCGGGCCGGAAGTGACGCGGCCAGAAAAGGCACGCACTCGTTCGGCTAGTCCGGTAAGGCCGTTGCCCGTACCGGGCGGGCGGCCCGTTACCCCGTCGTTGATGATTTCCAGCCGGGACCGCGATGCGGTGATCATGCAGGTGGTGGCCTCGGAGTGGCGCAGCACGTTGGTCACGCCTTCCCGCAGCGCCCACGCGTACACGGTCCGGACCTCGGGCGGCATCCCGTCGTCCCCGAGCCGCAGCACGGTCTCGATGCCGGCCGCGGCCAGCAGGGCGCGGGCACCTTCGGCCTCGGTTCGCAGGTCAACCGCCGCGCCGCTCCTAGTTACGGTCAGCACGTCGTGCAGCGCGTTGCGGGCGGTCGCGGTAAGCGTGGCCATCTCGGCCCGCGCCGCGTCGCTGTCCTGCTCGAGCAGGGCAAGCGCCAGGTCACCGCGCAGCGAGATTGCGGTCAGGCTCTGCCCGGCCAGGTCGTGCAGGTCGCGGCTGACCCGCAGCCGCTCCCGGGTGATCGCCAGTTCGGCCAGCTCGGTCCGCGCGTCTTGCAGCTCGCTGACCAGCCGCACCAGCCGCACCGCGCCGTACAGGGCCGCGATCGCGCAGGTCATGGCGATGGCCCACCAAGACAGGGCGAACGCGATGTCGTTGACGCTGGAATCGGCACGAAAGTACGTCCAGCTGTCGTACATCAGCGTGCCGATCACCGGTGCCGCGGCCAGGGTGGCCGCGAGCCGACGATGGGGGACGAGCATCAGCGCCGATGCCCCGAGTAGCTGCTGGGTGGCCCACCAGTTGGCGGTGTACCAGTACATCGGCCCGTAGACGAGCGCCGCCATGACGAGCAGGGTCGGCCACGGCCAGCGCGGCCGGTCGCCGCGGGAGGCAGCGTAACTGGTCCGCAGCTGTAGCGCGGCGAGGGCGGCGCCACATGCCACCGGCACGTACGGTGCCCGCCCCGGCTGCCCCGGTGAGCCCAGCGAGGTGAGGACCGGGCTGATCGCGGCCACCGCCAGGGTGAGCGTGACCATCGCCCGGCGCGGGTTTTTCGGTGTCCAGAACGCGGTGGTCACGCTATATCCTCACGAACTCCGCGATCGGTGGCCTGGCTCAGCCGGATGATGAGCTCACTGTCCGCGGTGGCGGCGGTGAGCTCGCACTCGCGCAGGCCGCGGTCCTCCAGCGCGCGGGCGACCGTCTCGCGGAGCGCGGTACGGGCGGTCACGGGCAGCTCCGCTAGGAGCTTCTCCGGGAGGTCGAGCGACAGGCGGGTGCGGATGCCGCCGGCCGACAGCAGTGTCACGGCCGCGCGCAGCTCGGCCTCGGCCGACACGTTCCGGTAACCGGACAGCATGGTGCGCGCCTCCGCCAGCGTGTTCCGCGACCGTGCGGTCAGTTCCCTCAGTTCCCCGGCGGACCCGTCGAGCGCCGATTCGGCCAGAGACTGGGCCAGCTCGCCGCGGGCCACGATGTGCTTCAGCGCGGCGCCGAGCGTGCTGGCCACCTCGTCGTCTATGCGCTGACGTTCGATGATCACGGCCTTGGCGGCCAGCTGACGGCGGGCGGCGTCCAGCTCCCGGACGGTTCGGGTCAGCCAGACCAGGACAGCCAGCGCCACCCCTATCCAGACCACGTCCACCACGTCCATGGCGCCGTACTGGACCTTGTCCTGCGAGCTGAGAACCGGCGACGAGGCGGCGGGGTGCGTGCTCAGCATTGCCACCGAGACGCCTGCTAGTCCCACTACCAGCGAGAAGGCCGCGATACTGACCGGCGGCCGGAAGTAGATGAGCGCCAGCGCGGCAGGCATCGTGAGCATCAGCACCCAGTCGTAGCCGCTGAGCGGCGTCACCGCGGCCACCGGCAGCGCGACGACGGCCAGCAGCCAGCCGGACAGCCGCGGCCGGACGTTGCGGATAGCCGCGACGATCAGCACGACGTCGGCCGGCAGCGCTAGCGCGAGGGCGCCCGCCTGCCACCAGACGGTTTGCGGGGTGTCGGTCAGGCCCAGGTAGGCCAGCCTGCCCACCTGCCCCAGGTTCCACAGCACCACCCCGGCGACCCCGAGCCGGATCACCAGCGCGACCGGCTCGTCACTTTCTGCCGCCGCGACCCGCCATCGCTTTCCCAAGACAGCTCCCTGGACGCCCGTCACCATCCCGCGGACGGTCAGCACAAGATGGCGACACCGGCAGGATAGGGGCGCGTACGGTGCCCGGCCAAGGGGAACGAACATCACTGCTCATTTTCGCAGCGCTTCCCGCCTTGTCCTAGATGCGAATGTCACAACATGCGCGACTGGGAACTACGGTATCCGCCTGTACCACGGATGGTCTCGAGGCTGTCCTGCGGATGACCGGCATCAGGACATGTGGAACCATCTGACGAGATCGGACGCGAGTTTTTTCGCCAGAATCGATCACGCGGCGGGGGCCCTCGATGCCGCCATCTCGTCGATCGGCCCGAGCGGGCCAGCGCAGCAGCGTGCCAGGGCGCTGATCACCGTGCGGCGGCGGTGACGGAGGCGAAACTGATGAACTCCTGCTCGAGGCGGAGGCGCTCGCCGAACGTGCCGTTCAGGAGACAGCGGTAGAGGGACTGCTCGGCCGGCGTGAGGTGGGTAAGGACGGCGGAGGTCGGGTCCGGCTCGGTGCCCCACTGGGAGCGGTGGGCCAGCAGGGTGGCCTCGTCCATCAGGATGGACCGGGCATGGGGGAAGCGGTGGCGTACCCGGCTGAGGATGGCGAGGCCGTGGGTGTCGATGTCGCCCCAGTAGACCAGGTCTAGGTCGGCTAGCCAGGCCAGCGGGCCGAACTGCCCGGCGGCGTAGCCGCTGCCGAAGATGACGATGGCCTGCGCCGGGAGCGGGAACGCCAGGTAGGTGATCTCGTTCTCGATGATGAACGCCCGGCGGGTGCCCGGCGGTGGCGCGGTCAGCTCGTCGGCACGGACGGAAAGCTCGGTGAAGCCCGCAACGGGGACGGAGGAGCGGAACCGCACGTAGCCGGGCTTGCGGAGGAACCCGTAGCGCTCCTCGAACCCGTCGCCTGCGGCGTTCGCGCGCCCTGGCGGCAGCACCAGGTCCAGCAGCTCGGCCAGGACCCCGCGGTGCCTGCCGATGAACTTGGTGTCGACGCCGGGAATGTCGACCTGGCGCAGGTAGAGGCCGGCGGCGTTGCGAGCGAGAACCCAGCCGGTGACCGCCAGGAGCCGGTCCCAGCTGTCCGCCAGGTCCAGGGCCTTCAGCGGCCGGCGGGCCAGCCAGGGCAGCAAGGCCGGATGGGCGGACCCGGCGCGTTCCGCCATCGCGGCCAAGGCACGGGCACTGGCGCGGCTGCCGGTCGCCTCCCAGGCGTGATCGTAGCTGTCGAGCCAGGCGGCCGCGGGAATGTCGTTGGCGCCGAAGGAGCGCCCGCCGACCGTCTTGTACTCCACGCGCAGCGGCCCGCGCGCGGCGCGGTCCCAGTCGGCGGCCCAGCGACGGGCCTCGTCGTACCGGCCGCCGAGCTCGGCCGCGGTGGGTCCGCGGATGGGGAAGCGGACCGGGTCGAACTCCGCGCCGGTGACGTAGCCGGACAGCCAGCCGGCTACCTTCTTGCCCGCGCTTTCCCGGACGGCGGCCGGGGTGGTCCAGAGCGCGGCCATGTCAGGCGGCCGGCTGGCTGCTGGTCACCGCGGCGAGGGCGTGGGCGGCGCGCCTAACTTGGTACTCCTCGATGGTGAGGGTCTGCAGCCGGGAGAACATGCTGGTGGGGTTGTCGACGAATCCGACGGCGGCGACGTAGGGCTCGATGACGTGGATCTTCTGCAGCGGCGTGACGATCAGCAGCTGCAGGCCCAGCGTGCCGAACAGCTCCAGGGCGAACCGGGTGGACTCATCCGACCCCCGGCCGAACGCCTCGTCGATGACGGCGAAGCGGAAGGTGCGGGACTTCACGGCGCCCCATTCCAGCTTGAACTGGTAGGCCAGGGAAGCGGCGAGGATGGTGTAGGCGAGCTTCTCCTTCTGTCCGCCGGACTTGCCGGCGGAGTCGGCGTACCGCTCGTACTCGACGTTGTCCTCGCGGAACCGCTCGGAGGCAGAGAACAGGAACCAGTTCCGGACGTCGGTGACCAGGGTCGTCCACCGCCGGTCGGTCTCGGTCTGGCCCTCCCGGCCGCGGAACCGCTCGATGATCCGTTTGACCTGCAGGAACTTCTGCTCCGAGTACTGGTCGTCACCGCCGCCGGGAGAAACGGTGCCCTCGGTGCAGGCCCGCAGGTCGGAGCGGAACTCCCGGATGTCGGTGTTGGGCGTCTGCTCGGGCTCCAGCCGGATGTACCGGCCGGGGTTGTAGTCGATGTCGACCAGGGAGGCGTTGATGGTAGCGATGCGCTCCTTGATGAGATCGGCCTCGCGAGTGAGCCGGGACTGGAAGGTGGCGATGTCGCGGATCGTGTTCGTGTTGAGGTAGTCCTTGAACTGCTGCTGGAACCGGGGCAGGTCGTCGTGGGCGAGCCGGGCGTGCAACTCGCGGAAGCCTGCCGCCGCGGCCATGCTGGCGTCGAGCTCGGCGGTCTCAGCCGGGTACTGGCCGCGAAAGGCGGTCATCATCGAAGTGGCCTTATTCGCCAGCTCGGAACGGCGCCTGCCGCGCCGCTCCGCGACGCCCGAGAGGATACGGGCGGCCTCGGCCTCGGCCTTGTCGCAGGCCTGGGGCCGCTGCGGGGGCCGCTGGCCGTTTTTCTCCAGCAGGGGACCGATAGCGGCGAAGTGCTCGCGAGCAGCCTCGCACTCTGGGGCGGCGAGGGTGGCTTCGCTGTCGCGTAGTTCAGCTTGCGCCTCAGTGATGCCCTTGTCGATACCGCCTAGGGTGCCGGCCAGCTGCTGGCTATCGTCTTCGGCGTCCTTGATCCGCTGTCGTACGCCCTCTAGTTCTATATCGATCCTGGCCAGCGTGGCGGAGGCAGCGGTCAGTCGCTTCCGCTCGTCCGTCAGAGCCGAGATCTTGGTGACGACGGACTGCCAGTCGATGTCGGCGAACTCGGCCGTCTGAGCCAGGCCCGAGAGGACCTTTCCGCGTTCGACGGCATCGTTCATGGCCGTGGTATGCAGGGTGATCTCGCCGGCGGCCTTCGCGATGTCACCGGCGAGGGCGGTGGCGCGATCCACCAGGGCATCGATCTTGCGCTGGTTGGTCCAGCCGAGGACGTAGTGACTCCGGTCGCCGATGCGGGTCCGGTCGTCCTTCTCGTGGTAGCCGCCGCTCCTCTTGATCTGCCCGGCCTTCGTGATCGCCTTGGAGGCCCGCTGGAACTGCCTCATGGTCTCGACGCATTCGACGTCGGCGCGCCGAGCTAGCTCGCGGTCCAGCCAGCCAGCGAATGGCGAATCCTTGATGCGAAGCTTGGCGGCGAGCGTGCCGCTACCCGGGGCATCGGGCAGCGGGCCGAGCGCGGCGGCTTGCGGCACCCGGTAGTAGACGACCTTGCCGCCGAGGTGGTGCGCGTTGATCCAGTCGGAGACGGCGGGGTAATGGTGGTCTGGGACCAGGATGGACAGAGCGAAGCCGCGCAGCAGTCGCTCGGCCGATCCCTCCCAGTCCGCTTCCTCCTCGCGGACCATGATGAGCTCGCCGGCGAACGGGATGTCGTCCTCGCCGATCTTGAGGTCGGCACACAGGCGCTGGCGCAGGCCGAGGTCCCGGGCCGGGATGCTGCTCTTGCGCGACTGCAGGCTGCGCAGTTCCTGGTTGACGTCGGTGGCCTGCTCGTCGAGGGCGCGCTTGGCCACGGTGGCCTCAGTGAGGGCGTTCTGGCTGCTGGTCAAGGCTTGCTTCGCGTCGTCGGCCTCCGTGGCGATCTGAAGCTGGCGGGTCGCGAAGTGTTCCCGGGTCTCGACCGGGCCCAGGCCGACCTGCTTCAGCAGGCCCGCGAAGGCCGTCGCGCGCGAGCGCCGCCCGTCGCGCTCGGTCTCGCTGCTGCTGATCTGCTGCTCGATGAAGGCGAGCCGGTTACCCCCGTGCCCGGCGCGTTCGACCAGTAGGTCCTCCTTGTGCTGCTGGAGTGCGGTAAGCACCGTGGCCAGGTCGTCCTGCCGGGCGGCAAGCGTGATCCGCTGAGATCGAAGGGCGTCGAGGGACGCGCCGAGGAGGTCGGCCTTGATGTCGGCGAAGTAGTACGGTAGCGCGCCCTGCCGGGCGGCGAGGGTGCGCAGTTCCTCGTCGACAGCATCGTGGGCGTCGAGTTCCTTCAGCAGGGGACCAAGCAGCGCGAGCTGGGCGTGGGCGCGCTGGACCGCCGCGTGGGCCTTGGTGAGGTCATCGAAGTGGGCGACGATGTCGGCGACGGCCCCGGCGGCGTCGAACGGCTCGAGCATGTGCTCGCGGACGAAGTCGGTCAGGTTGCCGACCGCCTTCATCGACACGGTCTGATGGAACAACTCCATGGCCTGCTCGGACTCGATGCCGAGGCGGCGGCGGAAGTCCCGGCCGTACTCGGGGAACCCGTCGTGGAGCCGCACCCCCGGCAACGCCCGCAGTTTCCGCCGTAGCGCGTTCATGTCGGTGCCGAACCCGGAGAACTGGCTGCTGACCGACAGGGCAGAGTCGGCGGTGACGTAGAACCGGTCCGGCTGGCCGCCGGCATCGCCGTTCTTCAGGTAGAAGACCTGGGCGAGGGTGACGGTCTCGCCGTAGCCCTCATTGGCGAAGACGCCGAGCAAGACGCTGAACTTCGTCGCGTCCCGCAGCGCGATGGGCCGGGTTCCGCCAGTGATCTCGTTCCGCTCGGACTTGTAGTGCCCGAGCATGTAGGAACGCAGCGACCGCTCACGGGTCTCCGCGCCGGCCGCCTTGTTGTAGGCGATCTTGTGCGCCGGCAGCAGCAGCGTCGTGACGGCATCGACGATAGTGGACTTCCCGGACCCGATGTCACCGGTGACCAGGGCGTTGCGGCCGTCCGCGGACAGCGTCCAGACCCGCTGGTCGAAGGTACCCCAGTTGTAGAGCTCCAGGCGGGCCAGCCGGAAGCCGCTACGATGATCAGTCACTGCTCCCCCTCCTCGCCCGCCGCCAGGCGCGCGTACCCGGCGAGCCTGGCGCTGAAGTCGGCCAGCCACTGCCCGTCGATGTAGGCCTTCAGGATGCGGCGGACCTCATACAACTGCTCGGCGTTCTTCACTGGGCGCAGGAACCCCAGGTCGGCCGCCTTGCCGATGTGGGTATCGATCTGGTCGACGAGCCGCGCCTCGTTGCTCGTTTCCGGGAGGAAGACGCGCAGCATCTCCACGATCTGGGCGCGGGTGAGCATCAGCCGGGTATCGCTGCCCTGGGCGTCGAACTCGGCGAGCTTCTTGCGCAGCAGCGCCAGCAGCAGGCTGACGTGGAACGACAGCGACCGGCGCGGGACCAGCCGCGGCAGCTGCCCGGCTTCCTCGTCATCGGCGGGACGCTGGCGCAGGTACGCGTAGCCCTCGGCCTCGTCGATGACGACCTGCAGGCCGAGGACGTCCACGTAGTCGCGGACCTGGGCCTGCAACTGCCGGACCTGCTGCCAGGCGGCCTCGTTGCCGTCACGGTAGACGACGCCCTTCATCAGCGGGATGACGGCGAGAGACAGGCTGGGGTCGGTCATCGGGCGGCTCCGGCACGGGTGAAGGTGACACGCGGCAAGGTGGCGGCGCGGCTAAGGCCGTCGGCGTCGGTCCAGGTGACCCGCTCCTGGCAGGTGTCGTCGAAGACGGCGGTGAAGGCGTCGTCGCGTAGCGCCAGGTAGGCGACCAGCTCGGCGAGGCCCTGACGCAGCGGCGCGGCGGCGACGATCTCGGCCAGTGTCGTCTGCGCGGAGCGGCGCAGCGCCGCCCGGACGGCGTCGCGGAGCGGTCCCGGATCGATGTGGGCCTGCTCGAACAGGGCGGTGGGGTCGGTTTCTTCGTCCCTGCCAGCTGGCCGGATGTCCTGGCTGTCGAGGCGGGGCTTACGGACCGGCGCGTACAGGGGGCGCTCGAACGGCAGGGAAAGTGCGGGGGCGGCGGCATCGATCTCGGTCGTGAGGCCAGGCGGCGGAGCGTCGCGTAGCCGCAGCGCGCTTCCCTCGATCTCGCGCAGGACGTCGGTGACCCGCCGGTTCTCGAACCAGGCCTGGTCATCGAGGAAGCGGCGCAGCTGCTCGGACAGCTGCGCGACGACCGCCTGGGTGCGCCCGGCCGCGTCCAGCCAGTCGTAGTGGACCCGCCGCAGCCGGGGATCGCGCTCGGCCAGGTCACTCAGCGCGTCGACGCGGTCTAGCAGCCCGGCCAGCTCCTCCTGCCGGGCCTGGCTGAGCAGGAAGTCGTAGAAGGCCTGGAAGGAGCGGCCCTGGTCGGACCCGGCGATGGACTCCCGGCTGCCGAGCACGTCATCGAGAAGCTCTCCTTTGCCGCCCTGCCACCCGGCGATCCTCTCCCGCAGCTGCCGGTCCAGCCGGCGGAAGTTCTCCTCGACCTGCCGAAAATCCGACAGCAGCTCCCACGCGGTCGCGGTCAGCTGCTGGTAACGGTCGCGGACGGCGCTGCGGTCCAGCAGCGGGACCTCGCCGGCGAGCACCCGCCCGATCTCGTCATCGACCTCCTGCCGACGACGGGTCAGCTCCTCGAGCCGGGCGGCCGGGTCGGCCTCGGTGCCGCGCACGATCTGCCGCAGCAACTCGAAGACGGTGTTCAGCCGCGACTCGGTGCCGACGAACTCGCGCTCGCCCAGCGAGCGCACCCACGCCAGTGCCTTCTCCACGGCGGGGGTGGCGTCGAAGTGCGGCTCGTCGATGCCGTCCGGGTAGTACTTGCGCAGCCAGCCAGCCTCCGGCCGGGCCCAGTCGTCGAGGTAAGCGCGGGCGCTCTTGGGAAAGCTATCCGGGCTGCCCTGGCGGATCGCGTACAGCTCGTCGTCGAGCAGGGCCTCCAGGTCGGCCGCGGAGATGGCCCGTGCGTTGCCCTGCACGAAGACCCGGTGCAGGAAGCTGAGTACAAGCGGGGCGTTCTCGGCGCGCAGCAGCCGCCAGGCGGGGCTGTTGGCCCGTAGCCAGGTGATCTCGTCGACGCTGATGTCCCCGGGCATAGCGGAATGGTACGGGGAGGGTAGGACATTCGGCCGTCACTTCACGTCCCGGCCGGTGAGCAATTCGTCGCGCCAGCCGCCCGGGGCCTGCCTCGGCCGTTGGCAGGGAACAGCCGTGAGTTATAGTTTGTTGTGCTAACTAACTAATAAGCTGGCTACGGTGAGGACGGCACCTTGAAGAGTAAGCCCGGAGGGCTCTGGGGCCAGACTTTTTCCTCGCTGAAAGTCCCGAACTACCGCCTGTACTTCACCGGCCAGTCGATATCCATGGTCGGCACGTGGATGCAGATGACGGCGCAGTCGTGGCTCGTGCTGACCCTGACCCATTCGAGCACCGACCTCGGCCTGACCGTGGCGCTGCAGGCGGTGCCCGTCCTGTTCCTCGGTCCCTATGGCGGCGTTATCGCCGACCGGGTGGACAAGCGGCGGCTCATGATCGCGCTGCAGATCGCCATGGGAATCCAGGCCCTGGTGCTCGGGCTGCTGGTCGTGTCCGGCTCGGCCCGCTACTGGGAGATCTGCGTGCTGGCCGTCGTCCTTGGCCTGAACAACGCCTTCGAGAACTCCGCGCGGCAGGCTTTCGTCAGGGAAATGGTCGGCAAAGACGAGCTGCGCAATGCCATTACGCTGAACTCGGTGACGGTGAACGCCGCCCGCGCTGTCGGCCCTGCCATCGGGGGCGTGCTCATCGCGACGGTCGGCATCGGGGTCTGCTTTTTGCTGAACGCGGCGAGCTTCGCGGCCGTCGTCACCTCCCTGCTGGTCATGGACCGGTCCGCCCTGCGGCCGAGCCCGCCGTCCGGGCGATCCGGCGGGCAGTTGCGTGAGGGCCTGCGGTACGCGGCGCGCACTCCGACCATTGCCATCCCGCTCGCGATGATGGGCCTCGTCGGGCTGCTCGCTTATGAGTTCTCTGTCTCGCTTCCTGTCCTGGCCGAGCGGTCGTTCCATGGCGGTGCGGAAGTCTACGGTTTCATGACCGCGGCCATGGGGATCGGCGCTGTCGTCGGCGGTCTGTTCACCGCCGCGCGAGGGCGGACCGGCCTGCGGCCGATGATCTTGGCTTCGACGGGCTTCGGGGCGGCCATCTTGGTCTGTGCCTTCGCGCCGTTCCTCGGTCTCGCCTACGCCGCGCTGCTGTTCGTAGGGTGGGCGAGCGTGTCCTTCATCGCGATCGGCAACTCCACCATCCAGCTCAGCGCCGAGCCGAGCATGCGCGGACGGGTGATCGCGCTCTGGCAGGTTGCCTTCCAGGGAACGACGCCGGTCGGCGGCCCCGCGATAGGCGCGATCATCGCCCTGACCGATCCTCGAATCGGCCTGGCGGTAGGCGGCGCGTCCTGCTTCGCGGCCGCGATCGGGGGCGTCATCCTGGCCCGGCGCTACCGCCGGACCCGGCCACCGGCGGTGATGCCGCTCGAGAGCTCCGATCAGGCTGCCCCGCTCCCGGCCAGGGCATAGGCCGGGACCCGGATCTTCCCGCCTCCCGGCCGGGGGTCCCGGCTCACCTAGAGTGGCTCGGGTGAATGCAGTACTGACGGCTAAGGGGCTGTCCGCGGGGCACGCGGACCGGGTCATCTTCTCCGGGGCCGACCTCGTGGTCTCGCCGGGCAAGGTGATCGGGCTTGTCGGTGCCAACGGGGCCGGGAAATCCACGCTGCTGCGGATGCTCGCCGGGCTGGACAGCACCGGGCTCATCGACACGGGGCGCGATGCCGGATCGGTGTCGCTGAATCCGCCGACGGCGACGGTCGGGTACCTGCCCCAGGAGCCGGAGCGGCGAGCGGGCGAGAGCGTGCTCGCGTTCATCGGGCGGCGGACCGGGGTCGCCGGCGCCGCCGCTGAGCTCGACGCGGCGACGGCCGCGCTCGCGGCCGGGGAGGCGGGGTCGGACGACGCGTACGCGGAGGCGTTCGACCGGTGGATGAACCTCGGCGGGGCGGACCTGGAGGAGCGAACCGCGAAGGTCGCTGCCTCGCTCGGGCTCGCCGTGCGGCTAACGGCGCCGATGACCTCACTGTCCGGCGGGCAGGCCGCGCGGGCGAACCTCGCGTCGCTGCTGTTGTCGCGATACGACATCTTCCTGCTCGACGAGCCGACCAACGACCTGGACATCGCGGGGCTCGCCATCCTGGAAGACTTCGTCGTGAAGCTGCGCGCCGGGACGGTGCTCGTCAGCCACGACCGGGCCTTCCTGGAACGGACGGTGGACCAGGTGCTCGAACTCGACCTGGCGCAGCAGTCGGTGCGCCTGTACAGCGGCGGGTACCTCGCGTACCTCGAAGAGCGGGCGATCGGCCGCCAGCACGCGCGGGACGCCTACGAGAAGTACGCCGACCACAAGGGCGCCCTGACCGACCGGATGCGGATGCAGAGCAGCTGGGCGGACAGGGGCGTGCGGCAGGCCCGGGCCAAAGCGCCGGACAAGGACAAGCACCGGCTTTCGGCGCAGGTCAACCGGACGGAGAAGCTGGCCAGCAAGATCAAGGTCACCGAGCGGATGCTGGACCGGCTCGAGGCCGTGGACGAGCCGCGCAAGGAGTGGGAACTGCAGCTGACGATCGCGGCGGCGCCGCGCTCGGGAACCGTCGCCGCGACCTTGCGCGACGCGGTCGCCTCGTTCGACGGCTTCACCCTCGGACCGGTGAACCTGCAGGTCAACTGGGCGGACCGGGTCACCATCACCGGGCCGAACGGAGCGGGCAAGTCGACGCTGATCGGCGCGCTGCTCGGGCGGGTACCCCTCTCGTCCGGTTCCGCGTCACTCGGGTCCGGGATCTCGGTGGGCGAGGTGGACCAGGCCCGGTCGCTCTTCGACGGTCCCGCGCCGCTGCTCGAGACGTTCGCCGCGCGGGTACCCGACCAGGTCCCCGAGGAGACCCGGACCCTGCTGGCCAAGTTCGGCCTGAGAGGAGACCATGTGCTCCGTCCGGCCGCGTCGCTGTCACCAGGGGAGCGGACCCGGGCCGCGCTGGCGCTGCTGCAGGCCCGCGGGGTGAACCTGCTCGTGCTCGACGAGCCGACCAATCACCTCGACCTGCCCGCCATCGAGCAGCTGGAGTCGGCCCTGGACGAGTACCCGGGGACGTTCCTTCTGGTGACGCACGACCGCCGGATGCTGGAGTCGGTATCGGTCACCCGCCGACTCGTAGTGTCGGACGGCCAGGTCGCCGAGGTTGACGTGGCCTGAGGCGGGTAACCGGATGCCTGGGCCCGGATAAAGCCGCTCCAGGTAGTCCTGCCACGCGCGCAACTGATCATCCTCGATGGCGGCCCCGTCCAGCGCGGGCTCCGGCCAGACTCCAGGCGCCCGCGGGGAGCGCGGCGCTGAACCTGGTCCGGCCGGGCCGTCTTCGTGCAGCAACCGCCACCAGATGACCACCGAGAAGCCCGCGAAGAACGGCCACTCGAACACGTACACCCAGCTGAGCTCGTTACCGGACAGCGCCCGGCTAAGCTCGAACCCGCCGGCGGCCAGGCACCCGAAGGCGACGACGACCAGCGTGGCGTGCAGCCGCAGGGCCCTACCTGTCAGCCAGTTAGTCCGGGGCGCGAGGCTTCGTGTCCTGGACGCCGCCATCATGCCACCTGCGCCCGCTGGCGCCGCCGGTGCGCGCCTGTCACGCAGCCGGTCCGCCGGAGCAGGGTGATCCTCACCCGGTCATCGTAGGCTTCGCCGCCAGATTTTATGAATATCCGGCATACGTGATATTTCGATCATCTTGGCGCCGATACCTTGATGGCTTCGGCGGCGAACGTCAGGATCCACGCTTAAGAGCCTTTGCCCGCTGAGAGCCAGGGTGGATGCAGGCGATGAGCACGCTGAGCGTGCCGGGCGCGGCCCGGTGGACCGTCCGGCTCACCCTGCGGCACAAGGTGACCTCCGCGGTCGTCGTGGTGCTCATCGCCGTGGTGATCGCGGTCAGCTTTATCTCTGGCGCTGGCGGCGCCGCGGCCTACCCGGCAGCGCCCGCATTCACGCTCCCCGCCCTCGGCGAGCCCGGCCGGCTGGTCTCTTTGAGCCACTACCCGGGCCAGCCGGTCATTGTGAACTTCTGGGCCTCCTGGTGCGAGCCCTGCCAGCAGGAGACCCCGCTGCTGGCCCGCTGGCACGCCCAGCATGGCCACGTCATCCTGCTCGGGCTCGACGAGAACGACATCGCGGCGAGCGCGCTGAGGTTCGCCCGGGCCAAGGGGGTCGGCTATCCCCTCGCCATCGACCCGGACACCAGCACGGCCAGTGCGTACGGCGTCGACGCGCTGCCGCAGACCTTCTTCCTGAACGCCAGGCATCGGATCGTCGCGCACTCGATGGGGGTGGTGACCGCCGCCCAGCTGGCCGCCGACGTGAGCCTGATGACGGCCCCGGCGACCGGGTAAGGCTCGCCGGGCGGTCACCTGCGACCGACGCCGGGCTCAGCTGGCGACGGTCATCACCGCGAGCACGAACGTCCCGACCGCCGCGAAGCCGTGCGCGACAGGGACGAGCACGGCCAGGTTGGGGCGGATGGGGCGGTGCCACGCCGCGTATTCGCGGCGGGACCCGTCGACCAGGCGCGCGATCATCTCATCGGTGATCTGGTACTCGAGCGAGTCGCCGCCCTCGGCCCCGTTCGCGGCCGTCTCGGGGACGACCACCGCCGGCTCGTCCGCTGAGGACGCCCGCGGCTCATCCGGCTTGCGCGCCGGATACGGCGTCCATAGCGTCACCGTACAGACCCCGAGTCCCACGGTTACCATCAACACGCCGACCGCCGTCCAGCCCAGCGCCCGCGCGCCGGAAGCCAGGTAAGCGACCCAGACGACCAAGCCGACGAGAGCCAGCCCGGCGTGACCCGCGATCAGCTGGGGCGGCAGGCCGCCGGCCCGGGTGCGCTCCCGGCGCAGGCCGCCGCGCGCCAGCCAGGTCCTCAGCATGAAGGCGCCCAGGCTCGCGGTCAGCAGCCAGCTAATGAACGTTGCGAACCGCATGACGGCTAGGGCACGAGGGACCCGGCTACCTGGGCGACATCCCGGCCCCAGGCCGCGATCTGTCCCGGCGGCAGGTACGCAGACCCCGACGTGGTGTGGTCGTCCATCGGGAGGGCGATGTACCGCTCGCGGCCGTCCGGGCCGATGAAGTACATGATCGAGGTGTGCACGATGTCCGCCTTGGGATTGGGCGCCGCGACCGCGACGTTGTACTCACGCCAGGTTGCCTGCAGCGAGTTCAGCGGCCCGGTGAAGAAATGCCAGCTGGGAATCGAGCTGAGCTGGTGCTCGTTCGAGAACGCCGCGACGTCAGAAACCCGGTTGAAGAACTGGTTGACGTTGACGGCGGCGAAGACAACCTGCCCCGCCGCCTTGCCGAGGTCGCGCTGGGCGTCGACGAATTCCTGAGAGACCAGCGGGCAGATGTCGGTGCAGTGCGGGTCCATGAAGTTGAGGACGACGACCTTGCCGTGCAGGCTGGACAGTGCCAGCGTCCTGCCGTCCTGGTCGGTGAGCCGGAAGCCGGGCGCCGCCCGGACGGGGACGGGGGACAGGCCCATCAGGTTGATGGTGGGTAGCGAAAAGCTCGCCGGGATGCCCGAGGGCCGCTGCCCGGCGACGGTGGCGGTGTCGTGCCGCCGGACGGCGACGACCACGGTGACGAGCCCGGCGACGAGGATGACGACGACCGCGCACGCCGCCGCCACGATCCACGCCCGGCGATTCGGGGCGCTAGGGCCCCGCGCGTCCGCGTTCCTGGCCGCCGGCGCTGTATCCGCGCCGTCCGGTGGCACTTGCCTGCTGGATCTCATAGTCACTGACCGCGCCTGTCCGGTGTTAGCTCGGCGGCTGGACGGGGTTGCGGCCAGCGCGCCGACATGCGCCTGAGGCCGCGGTCGAGAGTGGCGCTGAGGCCGCCATCGCCGCCGGCGATCTGCCGGATGATGATGATCATGGTGGGCAGCGCCCAGAAGTCCCCGCAGACCCACAAGATCGACGCGCCGATCTGCTGGTCGGCGAACGGGGGCAAGGTTACGCCGGGCAGGTGGCTGTAGACCGGGTACACCGAGGTCCTGCTGAAGATGCTCAGTGCCATAGCCAGCATGATCATCACCACGTTGGTGCCGAAAAGGGCGGCGGCGCGGCTGGTCAGCGGCATCCGGCGGCGGAACGGCGGCGAGGGGACGTACTGCAGCCAGAACAGCAAGCCCGCGGCGAGGAAGCTGCCATGCATCAGCCAGATGTGCACGACCTGGTTGTTTTCCGCCAAGTCGAAGAGGGCGGGCACATGCCAGGCGATCATGACCGCGTTGAAGAGGGCCACTGACACCCAGGGCCGTAGCAGGAAACCGCTGGCCGCGCGCAGCGGCCGGGACCAGCCGCCGGCCAGGACGCCGCGGGCGGCGGCGCGGCCCAGGTGAGCCGGCAGCGCGGCCAGCAGCGGCTGCCACGGGGCGCCGGCGACGATCAGGGTGGGAGCGGCGAACATCAGCAGCAGGTGCTGGATCATGTGCACGAAGAAGTAATCACTGGCCCAGTAGTCAATCGGTGACTCGACGGCCAGCAGCAGCACGCCAAGTCCGGCGTAGAAGCACGCCGAACGGAGCCGCCGCTGCCGCGTCCGTTCCGGCCGGGACCGCCGGGCCAGCTGCCACAAGCCCGCCTCATGCCAGGCCGCGACCAGGACGGCCACGACGAGGAACGGGTCGAAGGACCAGTTGTTCAGCAGATAATTCATCGTGGCCTACCTTGAGGGCCGGTGAATCAGCGCCGGCAGGAATGCGGCCACCAGGAAAGGGCCGAACGGGTTTATCCCCGAGTTCATGCCAGACACGGCGCCGGTCCTTTCTGCGCGCTGCGGACTTACGGCGGCAGTAGGCAACCGAACGGTATCAGTTAGGCATCGCCTTGCCCAGATAACGAGAGGAAGGGAAAGATGAAAAAAATTTCATCTAGCGCGCTCCGCCGCGTACCGCGATCCGCTCCGGCGGAATAGCACCACTCAGCTGGGCAGGCTGGGCGGTGCCACGTGAGCGGAAAGCGCTGTGCTGGCCGAGGTGAAGAGCTGGTCTATCAGTGCACGTTGCGCGTCCATCGCGCGCTGGTCTCGGCGCAACTGCGCGGACGTGCTCTCGATCTCGGCTGGCGTCGTGGCGGCCACTCGGCTGGCCACGTCGCTCTGAACCCGTTGCGCGAGGGGGAACGCCCAGGTGACAAGGTCGTTCACCGCCGTATCGAGGCGAAATGAGGCCAGCGACTCCGGAACCTGGTACTGGACTAGGTCCTCCATCTGCATGTTGTTGCCGGGTGAGCAGTTCGCGGTGGCGGTGCCGGCGATCGTCACCGCCGTCTTGACGTCGTGGCTCGTGCCGGACTCGATGGCCTGCAGGGCCGCGAGCGAGTCGGTCACCCCTCCCGCGCACGACTCGATGTCGGTGGTCACGTCCCTGACCATGCCTCGCAGGTCAGCGGCTCGCTGCGCGGTGGGTGGCCGGTGCGGGATGGCGGCGAGCACCAGTCCGAGGACGAGGACCGCTGCGGCGGCCAGCATCCATCTGGGGGTCCGCAGCACGGGCCAGCCGGTAGGCCGGTATGCGCCCGTTGGTGACTTCAACATGGTCTCTCCTACGACTCCCGGCCGCGCGGGTCCGGTCGGCGCCACCATACGAGCACCTGCGCCGTCTTTCGGTCAACTCGGCATGCTCAGTGACGGCGCTTCTCTTTTCTTTCCCCTCCTTGCTTATCTCGTCCAGGATGGGTGTGGGCGCACGCCCCGC
>CAVWOM010000019.1:0-879539 GCA_963756575.1 uncultured Actinomycetota bacterium
AACGACACCGGCGGCGCGGTCTCCCAGGTCTTCGCGGCCGGCCACGCCGAACGGCTGCACACGCTGACCCTGACCAACTGCGAGGCGCACGACAACGTGCCGCCCAAGGCGCTGCTGCCCGCGGTCCTGCTCGCCCGGCTGGGCCTGCTGGCCCCCCTCGCGCCCCGGCTGATGGCGCCCGGCAACCCGCGGACCGCCAAGGCCGTCTACGGCCGGCTCTACCAGGACATCGCCAAACTGCCCGCGGACATCGCGCGCGTCTGGCTGGAGGCGCAGGCGGGCACGCCCGAGGCGGCCCGCCAGGCCCAGCGCCTGCTGACCTCGCTGCACGCCCGCGACCTGCTGGCCGCCGAGCCCGCGCTGGCCCGCCTGCAGGTCCCGACCCTCATCGTCTGGGGCACCAGCGACATGTTCTTCCGCACCAAGTGGGCCTACTGGCTGCGCGACACCATCCCCGGGGCCAGCGAGGTGGTCGAGATCGACGGCGGCCGCCTGTTCTTCCCCGACGAGCGGGCCGCCGAGCTGACCGCGGCGCTACGCCGCCACTGGGCGGCCCATCCCTGACTCAGTTAGTGAGAGCCAGTTCACTTACCGGCGCGGGCGTGGTGCCCAGGCAGCCGTGCGCCATCTCCTCGAGGAGCTCGCTGAGCCGCTCGCCGGGCAGCCCGCTGCGGAAGAACAGCGTCGACTGGATCGCGCCGATCGCCGCGTGCACCGCCAGCCGGACCTCGCCGTCGGCCAGGTCCGGCCGCAGCGGGCCCAGCAGGTGCACCCACTCCTCGATGTAGTGCCGCTGCAGCCGGCTCAGCCGGCGCCGCTCGTCCTCGGGCAGGGTCCGCACCTCGCGGTGGTAGACGGCCAGCGCGTCCCGGTGGGTCTGCGCCACCGCGATGTGGTCCCGCACCAGCATGGTCAGGGCCTGCCCCTCGTCGAGCTCGGCCGCGATGATCTGCGCGGACCGGCCCATCAGCCGGTCCATCACCCGGTCGGCCATGGCCACCAGGATCGCCGTCTTGCTGCCGAAGTGCCGGTAGACGCCGGACCCGACGATGCCGGCCTCGGCGCCGATGTCCGCCATCGAGATCGCGTCGAAGCCGCGCTGGGCGCCGAGCGCCGCCGCCGCCACCAGGATCCGCTCCTTGCGGTCCGGGTCGCGCCGCCGCTGCGGGCGGCCGCGGCCGTGCCGCGGCCCGTGGCCGCTGCCGTCCGCGCCGTCATCTTCCCAGTCTCGCATCCAGGCGCTAAGGTCGCTAGTGAATGGCGAGTCACATTAGGGGAGACGGCGTGGACTTTGCCGAATCAGAAGAACACCAGGCGCTGCGAGCCGCGGTGAGGGACATCGCGGCGAAGTTCGGCCCCCGCTACTACGCCGAGCGCGCCGCCGCCCGCCGACCCTGCGCGGAACTGTGGCAGGCCCTCGGCGACGCCGGCTTCATCGGCGTCAACATCCCCGAAGCAGTACGGCGGGGGCGGGGGAGGGCTCACCGAGCTCGCCCTGGTCTGCGAGGAGATCGCGGCCGCCGGGACGCCGCTGCTCCTGCTGCTGGTGTCCGCCGCGATCTCGGCCGAGATGATCGCCGAGTTCGGCACCGAGGAGCAGCGCCAGGCCTGGCTGCCCGGCCTGGCCAGCGGCGCCGCCAAGGTCGTGTTCGCGATCACCGAGCCGGACGCGGGCTCGAACACCCTGCGCCTGTCGACCACCGCGACCAAAGACGGCGACGACTGGGTGCTGAACGGCACCAAGTACTACATCTCCGGCGTCGACGAGGCGCAGGCCCTGCTGGTGGTCGCGCGGACCGGCCAGGACGAGCGCGGCGGCCGCCTGTCGCTGTTCATCGTGCCCGCCGACGCCCCGGGCCTGGAAAGACACCTGCTCCCGGTCGACCTGCTGCTGCCGGAGCGGCAGTTCACCCTGCACTTCGACGAGGTGCGGGTCGGGCCCGGGCGCGCTGGTCGGCGAGGAAGGCGAGGGGTTCCGCCAGGTTTTTCACGGCCTTAATCCCGAACGGATTACCGGAGCCGCCCTCGCCGTCGGCGTCGCGCGCTACGCCCTGGGCGCCGCGGCCAAGTACGCCACCGAGCGCAAGGTCTGGTCCGAGCCGATCGGCGCCCACCAGGGCGTCTCGCACCCGCTGGCCAAGGCCAAGATCGAGACCGAGCTCGCGGCGCTGATGACCAGGCAGGCCGCCTGGCAGCACGACCACGGCGTGCCCGCGGGGGAGTCCGCCAACATGGCCAAGTACGCCGCCGCCGAAGCCGCCCTCGCGGCCCTCGACGCGGCCATCCAGGCCCACGGCGGGAACGGCCTGGCCAGCGAGTACGGCCTGATGCCCTACTGGGGCCTGGCCCGGCTGCTGCGCATCGCGCCGGTCAACCGGGAGATGATCCTCAACTACGTGGCCCAGCACAGCCTGGGCCTGCCACGCTCTTACTAGCACCAGTCAGCCGTACCGGGAGCGGACCAGTGGACCTCGCGCGTAACCTCATCGGCCGGATCAACGTCGGCGACAGCCTGACCCGCACCGCCGCGAGCAGGCCGGATCAGCTCGCGGTCGTGGACGGCGACCGCCGCTTCACCTACGCCGAGTTCAACGGCTACGTCAACCGGCTCGCGCACGGCCTGGCGGCCAAGGGCTACGCGCGCGGCGACGCGCTCGCCCTGGCCTCCGGCAACAGCGCCGACTTCCTCGCGGTCTACTACGCCTGCGCCAAGCTCGGCGTGGTCTGCGTGCCGGTCAACCTGGGCTGGCGGCCGGACGAGGTGGCCTACGTGCTCGGCCACTCCCGGGCCCGCGGCATCGTGGTCGAGACCCAGCTGATGACCGCCATGCAGGACGCCATCGCCACGGTGCCCGAGGTCACGCGACGTCATCGTCGCCCCGGACGACCTCGGGGACCTCTGCGCCGCTGATAACAGCAAGGAGCCGGAGGCGTTCGTCGACGACCGGGACGCGCTCAGCTACCTGTACACCTCGGGCACCACGTCCTTCCCCAAGGGCGTGATCGGCTCGCACGTGTCGATCTACCTGGAGTCGATGTCGGGCGCGCTGGACTCCGGCTGGCGCTCCGACGACAAGTTCGCCGCGATGATGCCGATGTTCCACACCGCGCAGCTCAACGCGTTCTGCACGCCCGCCATCATGATCGGCGCGACCATCTACGTCCTGCGCGGGTTCGACCCCGCGGCCCTGCTCGAGCTGATCGAGCGCGAGCAGATCACCCAGATCTTCGGCCTGCCGATGATGTTCCGGGCCACGCTGGACCACGACGGCTTCGCCGATCGTGACCTGTTCAGCCTGCGCCGGGCGGTCTACGCGATGGCGCCGATGCCCGACGATCTCATCCGGCCGCTGCCTGGACGGGTTCGGCTGCGACTTCGCGCTGCTGTTCGGGCAGACCGAGATGAGCCCGATCACCACCCTGTTCCGGCCCGAGCACCAGCTCTCCCACATCGGCGCGGTCGGCACCCCGCTGATCGGCGTGCAGGTCGCGATCATGGGCCCGGACGGCGCGCTGCTGCCGCCCGGCGAGGCCGGCGAGATCGTCTACCGCGGGCCGAGCACCATGTCCGGCTACCTGCACGACGAGGACGCCACCGACAAGGCGTTCGAGCACGGCTGGTTCCACTCCGGCGACGTCGGCCGGTTCGGCGACGACGGCGTGCTGTGGTTCACCGACCGCTACAAGGACGTCATCAAGACCGGCGGCGAGAACGTCGCCTCGATCGAGGTGGAGAAGGCGATCTACGCCGCCGATTCCCGGGTCGCCGAGACGGTCGTGGTCGGCCTGCCGCACCAGCGCTGGAGCGAGGCGATCACCGCCGTCGTGGTGCCCAAGCCGGGCGAGACGATCGACCCGGGCGAGCTGATCGCCACGCTCAAGGGCACGCTGGACGGGTACAAGGTGCCCAAGGCGGTCATCTTCGCCGACCAGCTGCCCAAGACCTCGACCGGCAAGATCCAGAAGAACGTCCTGCGGTCCGAGCACGCCGACCACTACAAGGAGGCCTGACCGGGTGCCGGTTCTCACCTCCCACGTCGACCTGGACAGCGACACCTACCGCGCTAACCGGCAAGCCCAGCTCGCCGTGCTGAAACAGCTGGACGAGCAGCTCGAGCTGGCCATCGCCGGCGGCGGGGAGCGCTACGCAGCAGCGGCACCGCGACCGGGGCAAGCTGCTGGCCCGCGAGCGGATCGAGCTGCTGGTCGACCCGGACAGCCCGTTCCTCGAGCTGTCCCCGCTGGCCGCCTGGGGGACCGGGTTCACCGTCGGCGCCAGCATCGTGACCGGCATCGGGGTGATCTCCGGCGTCGAGTGCGTGATCATCGCCCACGACCCGACCGTCCGGGGCGGCGCGATGAACCCGTACTCGCTGCGCAAGACCCTGCGCGCGCTGGAGATCGCCCGGGTGAACCGGCTGCCGGTGATGAACCTGGTGGAGTCGGGCGGCGCCGACCTGCCGACCCAGGCCGACCTGTTCGTCCCGGCCGGGCGGATCTTCCACGAGCTGACCGAGCTGTCCGGCCTCGCCATCCCCACGGTGGCGCTGGTGTTCGGCAACTCCACCGCGGGCGGCGCCTACGTGCCCGGCATGTGCGACTACGCGGTCCTGGTGGACGGCCAGGCCAAGGTGTTCCTCGGCGGGCCGCCGCTGGTGAAGATGGCCACCGGCGAGGAATCCGACGACGAGTCGCTGGGCGGCGCCGAGATGCACTCACGCGTCTCCGGCCTGTCCGACTACTTCGCCGTCGACGAACTCGACGCGATCCGCCTCGGCCGCGCCATCATGACCAGGATCAACTGGCGCAAGCAGGGCCCGGCGCCGGGACCGGTGAGCGAGCCGCGGTACGACCCGGACGAGATCCTCGGCATCGTCTCCGCCGACGTGAAGGTGCCGTTCGACCCGCGCGAGATCCTCGCCCGCGTGGTGGACGGCTCGGAGTTCGACGAGTACAAGCCGCTGTACGGCACCTCGCTGGTCACCGGCTGGGCCCGGCTGCACGGCTACCCGGTCGGGGTGCTGGCCAACCACCGGGGCGTGCTGTTCAGCGAGGAGGCCAAGAAGGCCAGCGAGTTCATCCTGCTGGCCAACTCCGACCGACACCCCGCTGGTGTTCCTGCAGAACACGACCGGCTACATGGTCGGCGCCAGCTACGAGCAGGGGGGCATCATCAAGGACGGCGCGAAGATGATCAACGCGGTGACCAACTCCGCCGTCCCGCACCTGACCGTCAACATGGCCTCCTCGTTCGGGGCGGGCAACTACGGCATGTCCGGCCGGGCCTACGACCCGCGCCTGATGTTCGCCTGGCCCGGAGCCAAGCTCGCCGTGATGGGCGCGCCCCAGCTCGCCGGGGTGATGTCCATCGTCGGCCGGGCCTCGGCCGCGTCCGCCGGGCGGCCGTTCGACGAGGAGGCGGACCGAGAACGCACCGCCGCGATCGAGGCCCAGATCGAGGCCGAGTCGCACGCCTTCTTCGTCACCGCCCGGCTCTACGACGACGGCATCATCGACCCGCGCGACACCCGGACCGTCCTCGGCCTGGCCCTGTCGGCCGTGCACAGCGGCCCCGTGGCCGGCCGCCGCGGCTTCGGCGTCTTCCGGATGTGACCGCCCATGCCACGACGTGCCAGCTCCGGCGCCGGACATGATCACCAAGCTCCTCATCGCCAACCGCGGCGAGATCGCGGCCCGGATCATCCGGACCGCGCACGCGCTCGGCATCGCCACCGTCGCGGTCTACTCCGACGCCGACGCCGAGGCGCCCTACGTCACGCTGGCCGACGAAGCGGTCCGGCTGCCCGGCACGGCGCCCGCGGATACCTACCTGCGCGGCGACCTCATCGTCGCGGCGGCCGTCGCGGCCGGCGCCGACGCGGTCCACCCCGGCTACGGGTTCCTGTCGGAGAACGCCGCGTTCGCGCGGGCCTGCGCCGACGCCGGGCTGATCTTCGTCGGCCCCGCGGCCGAGACCATCGCCGCCATGGGCGACAAGGTGAGGGCCAAGGCCATCATGGCCGCGGCCGGGGTGCCCGTGCTGCCCAGCGCCACCATCGCGACCGAGGCACCACCGGACCTCGCCGCCGCGGGCGCCGAGGTCGGCTTCCCGCTGCTGGTCAAGGCGGCGTTCGGCGGCGGCGGCCGCGGCATGCGGCTGGTGACGGACCCGGCGGAGCTGGCCGAGGCGGTCAGCACGGCCCGCCGCGAGGCGGCCTCCGCGTTCGGCGACGGCACCGTCTTCCTCGAGCGGTACGTCACCGACCCCCGGCACGTCGAGGTGCAGATCCTCGGCGACACCACCGGGACCGTGATCCACCTGTTCGAGCGCGAGTGCTCCATCCAGCGGCGCTACCAGAAGATCGTCGAGGAATGCCCGTCGCCCGCCGTCGGCGAGGACCTGCGCGACGAGCTGACCGCCGCGGCCGAGTCCGCCGGCCAGGCGGTCGGCTACACCGGCGCGGGCACGGTCGAGTTCGTGCTGGACCGCGACGGGTCCTTCTGGTTCCTGGAGATGAACACCCGGCTCCAGGTCGAGCACCCGGTCACCGAGGAGGTCACCGGCCTGGACCTGGTGGAGCTGCAGCTGCGGATCGCCGAGGGCGAGCCGCTGCCGCCGCGGGCCCGCGACGCGCGGATCGGCGGCCACGCGATCGAGGTCCGGCTGTACGCCGAGGACGTGGCCGGCCGGCTTCGTGCCCGCCACCGGCCCCTGCACCGCTTCACCATCCCGGACGCCCCCGGCATCCGCGTCGACACCGGCTTCCGCGACGGCTCGGTGGTCAGCCCGCACTACGACGCGATGCTGGCCAAGGTGATCGCGCACGGCCGGACCCGGGCCGACGCGGCCCGGCGGCTGGCCCGCGCGCTCGCGCAGGCCCAGATCCACGGCGTCACCACCAACCGCGACCTGCTGACGGCGATCCTGCGGGAGCCGGAGTTCCTGGCCGGCGGGACCGACACCGGCTACCTGACCAGGCACGAACCCGCGGCCCTGGCCGCGGCGGCCGCTCCCGGCGCCGGGCCGGGCCGGATGCACGCGGTGGCCGCCGCGCTGGCCCGGCAGGCGCTGGCACCGCGCCGCGGCGCCGGTCCTCGGCACGCTGCCCTCGGGCTGGCGCAACGTCTTCTCCGCGCCGCAGCGCGATCAGCTTCACCGCGGCAGGCGAGCCCTGGGAGGTCACCTACCGGCTGCGCGGCGACCAGGTAACCGCGCGAGGTCAACGGCGAGATGGCCGAAGCGCTCGTCGTCGCGGCCACCCCGGACCGGGTCGACCTGGAGATCGACGGCATCCGCCGGGTCTACCGCGTCCACCAGGCCGGCGACGGCACGTACGTCGACGCCAGCGACGGGTCGAGCGCCCTGCGCGAGGTCCCCCGGTTCGGCGACCCGACAAGGCCGCGCCCGCCGGGTCCCTGCTGGCCCCGATGCCCGGCCTGGTGCTGCGGGTGCTGGCCGAGCCCGGCACGGCCGTCACCGCCGGGCAGCCGATCCTGGTCCTGGAGGCGATGAAGATGGAGCAGACCGTCAGCGCGCCCGCCGACGGCGTGGTGGCCGAACTGCACGCCAAGGCGGGAGACCAGGTCAGCACCGGCCAGGTCCTCGCCGTCCTCGAAGCCCCGCCTCCCGGTTCGACCCCGCTCCGCCGACCGACCGATGGAGGCCACTGACATGCCCGCCGACATGACCGCGCTGGCCGCCGACCTCGCCGCCGAGTCCGCCGTCACCCGCGCCCTGGTGGCTGGCCTGGACGAGGCCGGGTGGAAGACCCCGACCCCGGCGGCCGGCTGGGACATCGGCGACCAGATCAGCCACCTGGCCTACTTCGACGAGGTCACCGTCCGCTCCGCGGTCCACCCGGATCAGTTCCTGGCCGAGCTGGCCGAGGCCGACGCCGCGGGCGGCATCAATCCCGACACGATCGCCGCCCGGTTCCGCGACCGGACCGGCGCTGAGCTGCTGACCTGGTTCGACACCGCCCGCGCCGACCTGATCGGCACCTTCGCCGGCCTGGATCCGCGCGCCCGGCTGCCCTGGTTCGGCCCGGCCATGAGCGCCGCGTCGTCGCTGACGGCCAGGATCATGGAGACCTGGGCGCACACCCAGGACATCGCCGACGCCCTCGGCGTCACCCGCGAGCCGACCGGGCGCCTGCGCCACGTCGCGCACATCGGCGTCGGCGCCCGCGCGTTCAGCTACGCCGTGCACGGCCAGGCGCTGCCGGACACGCCGGTCCGGGTCGAACTCGAGGCCCCGGACGGCACCCCGTGGACCTGGGGACCGCCGGACGCGGCCGACCGGGTGAGCGGCCCCGCCCTGGACTTCTGCCTGCTGGTGACCCAGCGCAGGCACCGCGACGACCTGGCCCTGGTCATCGAGGGCCCGGCCGCGACCGGGTGGATGGCGATCGCGCAGTCCTTCGCGGGCTCGGCCGGTCCCGGGCGGTCCCCGCAGGGGGCCAGCTCATGACCCGGCCGGTCCGCATCGCGAACTGCTCCGGGTTCTACGGCGACCGCCTGGCCGCCGCCCGGGAGGCCCTGGCCGGCCCGGTCGACGTGCTGACCGGCGACTACCTGGCCGAGCTCACCATGCTGATCTTGTGGAAGGCCCGCCGCAAGAACCCCGACCTCGGCTACGCGAGCACGTTCCTGAAGCAGCTGGAGGACGTGCTCGGCACCTGCCTGGACCGCGGCACCAAGATCGTCGCCAACGCCGGCGGCCTCAACCCCGGTGGCCTGGCCGTCAAGGTCACCGAGCTGGCGCAGCGCCTCGGCCTGGCCGCCCGCGTCGCCTACATCACCGGTGACGACCTGATCCCCGCGCTCGGGGACCTGCAGGCCGCCGGGCACGAGCTCGTCAACCTCGATACCGGGCTGCCGCTGGCCAAGGCCGACCTGCCCGTGGTCACCGCCAACGCCTACCTCGGCGGCTGGGGCATCACCGCGGCCCTGCAGGCCGGCGCGGACGTGGTCATCTGCCCCCGGGTCACCGACGCGAGCGTGGTCACCGGCCCCGCCGCGTGGTGGCACGGCTGGCGCCACGACGACTGGGACGCCCTGGCCGGCGCGGTCGCCGCCGGGCACGTGATCGAATGCGGCCCGCAGGCGACCGGCGGCAACTACAGCTTCCTGGACGAGATCACCGACCGGCGCTACCCCGGGTTCCCGGTCGCCGAGGTCGCCGCCGACGGCGGCGTCGTCATCACCAAGCACGACGGCACCGGCGGCGTGGTCTCGACCGGCACGGTCACCGCCCAGCTGCTGTACGAGATCGGCGACCCCGCCTACCTCAACCCCAACGTCGTCGCGCACTTCGACACCATCCGCCTCACCCAGGACGGCCCCGACCGGGTCGCGCTGACCGGCACCAAGGGCAGCCCGCCGCCGGACACACTCAAGGTCGCGCTCAACATGCTGGGCGGCTACCGCAACACCACCACGATGGTGCTGACCGGCCTGGACATCGAGCAGAAGGCCGAGCACGCGGTGAACCTGCTGACCGAGGTCCTGGGCGGCACCGCGCAGTTCGACGAGTTCGACGTCCGCCTGCTCCGCTTCGACCACCCCGACGCGCCGTCCAACGAGCAGGCCACCGCGCACCTGCGGATCACCGTGAAAGACCAGGACGAGAGCAAGGTCGGCCGCGCGTTCTCCAACGCCGCCACCGAGCTCGCGCTGGCCGGCTACGCCGGCTTCCACACCCTCGCCCCGCCCGGCGGGGCGAGCGCGTTCGGCCTCTACTGGCCTACGCTGATCCCGTCCGCCCTGGTCACCCAGGAGGTGCACCTGCCCGACGGAAGCACCCAGGCCGTTCGGCCCCAGGAAAACCTCCCGCGGACCCAGCCCCCGCTCCAGGCCGGATCCGTCCCGGCGGCCGAGCCCGCCGGCCCCACCCCGGATCCCGCCGGCCCCACCGAGAACATCCCGCTGGGCCGGCTGTGCGGCGCGCGTTCCGGTGACAAGGGCGGCGCCGCCAACGTGGGCCTGTGGGCCGTCAGCCCGCGCGCGTACGACTGGCTGCGCGGCTACCTGACCACGGACCGGCTCCGCGAGCTCCTCACCGAGGCGGCCGGCCTCCCGGTCGACCGCTACGAGCTGCCGAACCTCCTCGCCGTCAACTTCGTCATCCACGGCCTGCTGGCCCCCGGCGTATCCGGCACCACCCGCCCCGACGCCCAGGCCAAGGGCCTCGGCGAGTACCTCCGCTCCCGCCTGGTCCCCGTCCCCGCCAACCTGCTCCAGGACGCCGGCCCATCTCCCCGCAACCCTGATCCCTCGAAAACCGCGCCTCGCTCGACCTTACAAGATATCGTACCTAATTTCGACACAAGGTGATTTTACGCCGATAGTGACCCCGTGATCGTTATTAGGTTCTATACAAAAATCGTCGATGCAATGCGGCACTAGCCGGAAGCGATCTGCTGTATACCTCTCTGAGTGAGCGACGGGCGACAGATCCGTATCTTCCTTGTGGACGGTACCCCTGGAGGGCTGCTGACCGCTGAGATCATGAACTGGACTGGCCATATCGTGGCCGCGCCTCGGTCTGACCTCGCCAGGCTGCTAGGGCGCGAGGAGACGTCACGGACAGGGGTCTACGTCCTGCTCGGTGACGATCCGGAGGCGCTAGGACAGCAACTCGCCTACATCGGTGAAGGCGATGAGGTGCGTGACCGCCTGGGTCATCATGCTCGCTCCGAGGAGCAGGGCGGGAAGGACTTCTGGGACCGCGCGATCGTGCTTACGAGCAAGGACGCCAACCTGACCAAGGCGCACGCCCGTTACCTGGAGAGCCGGTTCATCAGCCTGGCCACTCTGGCCGGGCGATCTCGGCTGACTAACGCCACCGCGCCGCCCCCGCCTCCCTTGCCCGAAGCTGATCGTTCGGACATGGAGTACTACATCACTCAGGCGAAGATCGTCCTGCCGGTGCTGGGGATCAATCTGCTCCGGGCTCCCGCAGTCTCTCCGGCAGGCTCGGCCGGAGCGCCTTCCGGGCAGTCGGCCGTGGCGTCGCCAACTTTCACCCTCTACCTCAAGAGGGAAGGAATCACGCCACAGCCAGGGAGATCGACGGCGAGTTCACCGTCCTCGAAGGATCGCACGCGAGGCAATCGTGGGTCAGCACGCCGCATGCTTATAAGGCGCTGCATGAGGCGCTCGTAAGGGACGAGTCCTTGCTCCCGATCCTCCCAGCGGCCTCTTGAGGTTCGCCCGCGACCACGTGTTCGCCAGCCCCAGCGCGGCCGCAGCTGTCGTTACCGGGCGAAACGCCAACGGTCGGATCGAGCTGGCGGATCCAGGGCTCCGGCATGAACTTCGGGGAGTGGCAGCTCCGGGACATCGTCTGGGCCCCGGTACCTGAAGAGGAGAATTTCCAGCGCCGCCGGCTTCGCGTTTTTCAGGTCACCATGGGCTTTTCAACAAAATCGGAGCCCGGAGCTGTTCTCCCAGCTCGACGAATTATATGTCAATGCCGGTACAGTCCGCTCTGCAGTCATAATCCCACACTTCGCGCCGAGTTCTCACCTAAGGCTAAGGACCAGAGCCCGGCCAGCGGGAGGAATTGTTAAGACCTGTGGATCAACTTGTCCGGTGGGGATTAGCGGGTGATGGGCTGGTAGTAGAGCAGGACGTTGCCTGAGGCGAATTGCTGAGTCTTGAGCAGTTTGAGGCTGGTCTTGCCTGCTCCTGCGAACAGGGACCTGCCCTGGCCCAGGATGACCGGGTTCACCAGGATCCGCAGCTCGTCGAGCAGGCCCGTGTGCAGCAGGCCGGCGGTCAGGGTCGAGCTGCCCGGGATCACGATGTCCTTGCCGAGTTGCTGCTTGAGCTTGCCCAGTTCCTCTTCGGCGTGGCTGCTGATGATCTGCGTGCCGGCCCAGGTGGCCTGCGGCAGGGTCCGCGAGATGACGATCTTGGGGGTGGTGTTCATCGCCTTCGCGACGTCCGGGTCGGACTCCTCGCCGGCGGGCGTGGGCCGAAGGAGGACAGTCGCTTTTGATCACCCGGCCGAACACCAGCGGCGGACGCGGCGCCCCCCGAACTGTCTGACTCTGGACGCTGGTCATCCGGTCCCACGCCCGGCCCGGTACTGAGCTGTCGCGGTCTCCTCTGGTGAATGAGCGAGAGTCCCGTTCCCCCCGGCGATGAGATTGCTGATCACCAAGTGATCATTCGCGGAGGCCGAGGTCGAAGCGGTTGTGGTCCCGCTTGAGGAGTACCGCGCGCTCAAGGCGCTAGAGCAGCGAGAGGCTGAGCTGTACTGGGCCGTACACGAAGCAAGGTACCCATCCCGTCCTGGCGACGATGCGCCGGACGGAAAGGTGTACGACTCCATGGATGCGCTGCTGGCTGATCTCGGCTCGGACGGGTGAAGTACGTCCGGACGCCTGTCTTCCTGGCGGATCTCCGGCGCCTTCCTGACGAGCATCGCAAGATGTTCGCCACCGCAGTCCATGAGCTGCTGCTCCCACTCCCGGCGGGCGTGTGGCCCCAGAAGTCGCCGCAGCCGGGGCCACATAGTGACCAGCGACTCGCGGTGCACGAACCGCTCGAAGATCCTCCCGCGGTGCCTCCGCGAGGAGCAGCGCATACAGGACCAGGCGCTGATCCTCCCGGCCCACGTCGTACACCCGGCGTCCCGACCAGGCCACATACAGCGGCAACTCAATTACGCCCGCAGCAGGCCCTCTCAGGTCTTCGAGGGACGTGAGCAGTTCTGCCATCCTCCGGTAATCATGCGGCGTGATCTCGATGACACGGAGCTCGTCGTCGGCGATGGCGGCGCAGAATTAAGCAGCCTCGCCGACGCGACCGAGCCGCTGGCGGCTCGGCCAGCAGATGGCAGACCTCGGTGACGGCAAGCGACGGGATCACCAGGCGGGACCAGTTGCTGGCGAGAAACTCCACGCACCGGGCATGATCGCTGTCAGCCTTGTTGAAGGCAGCGACAAGCGGCCCTGTATCGCAAAAGATCACGCAGATGCCGCTCCGCTGGCCTCATCCCGGTCAGGGTAGGCCAGGTACTTGTCGTGATTACGGCCAAGATCTGACGGCCCGGTCAGCGCGCCGACAAGCGCAGCCAGGTGCCGCGGCAGCCCGTCGGTCTCATCCCGATCCTGGCCCGCATCTTGAGCCCGCTCGTCGCCAAAGGCGATTACCGTAGGCTGTTTCCGCAGTTCAACGCCTTTATCTGCGAGTGCAGTCACAGTCCGCAGTGCAAGCGATAACCACACAGGTTGCTGCGGTAAGCGGCCATCATGACTGCTGGTCGTAGAGCTCGCCGAGGGTAGCGAGAAGGATCTTTCCTCGGCTGACGGCAGCTTCGGCTGCTAGATCATCTGTGAAGCCTGCGGTGCTGAAGACACCGACTACGGCGTCGGATGCGTCATGCCCGGCCGCGGTCAGCAGGTCGCGGAGGTGCTGAAGCCTGCGCAGCTCGGCCAGGCCGGGGCGGCGGTCGCGGTGCTTGGCCTCACCGACGAAGGCCACCGGCGTGCCGGGGGTACGCGGGCGGCTGCCGCGCGCGAGCGCCAGGATGTCGATCTCGTGGCCCACCCTGTGCTCGCGGCAGGCGATGACCGTCTGCCCTACTGGGCCGACGGCCAAGCCTGCCTCCCGGGGGGCGTACCGGGCGACCCAGTCGGCGGCGAGCGCCTCGAAGTGCGGCCCGAAGATCTTGGACTCCACGGTGTGCTGTGCTTCCGCCCAGACCTGGCGCGCTCGCCCGGCCTCCAGGTCGGCCAGGTACGGCTCAATGACCAGCTGGTGGAAGCGGACCATCGGGTCAGCGACCGTGACCACGGGCCGACGGTCCAGGAGCAGGTCGTGCCGGCGGTCGATGAATCCTGCCGAGGCGAGCGTGGCCAGCTGATGCGTGAGTGAGGTAGCCGGGCGGCCGAGCAGGCCGCCGATCTTCGTGGGTGACGACTCTCCGGCTGCTACGGCGGCGAGCACCGAGCTGTAAGCAGCGGTGTCGCGGATCCGCGGATCCTCGTGCACAACCCGGCGGGCCTCGTCGAACAATGGCATGGACGGCCGCAGCACGTTCCGCGCCAGCCAGCCGCCGAGCTGTGCGGGGTTCTCTGGAACCTGCGGATCGGGCACCAGCTCCCGGTAGCCGGGCGTGCCGCCGACCAGGGCATTGTGAGCGAAGGCCGCGGCGGGATCCACGATCCCCCAGTAATCGCGCGCGTCCCGGTAGCCGAACGGCCGGACGCGCAGTTCGAGCGCGGCCCGGCCGCGCAGCGCCTTGGTTCCGGACAGCAGGTCCGCCATGACCGAAATCGCCGAGCCGCACAGGAGAAGGCGGAACGAGCCGGTGCCGGCCCCGGCACCAGGCCCGAGGCTGTCGTACAGGGACTGCACGATGGACGGCAGCCCGGAGGTTTCCTGGATCAGGTAAGGGAACTCATCGAGGACTAGCAGCGGAGGCGCGTTGCGGGAGGCAGGTGAGCGCGATGACTCGGCCATCACCTCCGCAGCCGTCCGCAGCGCCTGCTCCCAGCCGCCGAACCCGAACACGCCAGCCGACAGACCCGCCCAGGCCGCGAGCGAGTCACCGAACCGGCGCAGCGAAACCGCCTCGGCCTGCTCGGTGGCCAGGTGATAGAGGCCGCCGACCGCGCCGGTGAGCCGCCGCAGCAAGTACGACTTGCCCTGCCTGCGCCTGCCGTAGACCACGGCTATCCGCAGCCCCGGCAACGGCGAGAGGGCGAAGTCCGCCAGGTCCGCCCATTCGGCGTCCCGGTCGAATACGTCCGCTGGCTTGTCTAGGGTTGTGCCGCTCAGCAGAGCCTCCACTAGCTCGAATACACTTATATTAAGCATATTCAAGCTAAGAGTTCTTGTGGGCGGACAGTCAAGATCGGCTTCGATAGCTAGCGGGCCTGTCACCCTAGTTCTTCCAGGTCATGGCGATATCTGCGAGTGCGGAGACTCGCCGCAGTGCCGTCATGACCATCGGCTCAAGCAACAGCCTTAGTGGAACATGGACCATCTCCCGGATGGCACGTCCGGTGGACCACTCCGCCGGGGAGGAGCTACATCACTGAGGCGACCAGATACCCGACCTGACCACTGACCGGGCCCGCCGTAGGCTGGGCGGTATGGATATGGCGAGCGCGCTCGCCGGGCTGGGCGCCACCGGCGCCAGCATCGACGCGCAGACCAGGGAACGGCTCGACCGGGACGGCTACGCGCCGCTGCCCGGCGTGCTCTCCGCCGCGCAGCTGACCGCGATCCGCACCCGGCTAGCCGAGCTCCTGGCCGCCGAGGGCGACAAAGCCGGGCTCGAGGTGCACCAGGAGGACGGAGCCGACCGGCTCTCCGACCTCCCCAACAAGGGCGCGATGTTCGACCCCTGCTTCACCGATCCCCGGGTGCTGGCCTGCGTCGCCCACGTGCTGGGCGACTTCAAGCTCTCCTCGCTCAACTTCCGCGCCGCCTTGCCCGGCTACGGTCGCCAGCCGCTGCACGCCGACTACGGCGGCCCGGTCTGGCCCGGCGAGTTCCAGGTCTGCAACTCGATCTGGCTGCTCGACGACTTCACCCCGGACAACGGCGCGACCCGGGTGGTGCCCGGTTCCCACAAGTTCACCCAGCGGGCCCGTGAGGCGATGGAGGACCCGGCCGCGCCCCATCCGGACGAGGTGAGGCTGATCGCGCCGGCCGGCACGGTGGTCGTCTTCAACAGCCACGTATGGCACGGCGGCACCACCAACCGCAGCGACCAGCCCCGGCGCGCGCTCCACTCCTACTTCACCCGCCGCGCCAACGGCCAGCAGCTCGACCAGAAGAAGTACGCCCGGCCGCCGACCCTGGCCCGCCTCAGCCCCGCCGCCCGTTTCATCCTGGACGTATAGGAGCCGCCGTGACCGACTACCCGCCCTCGATCGTCCCGGTGAACCACGTCGCGCCGGCGCCGCGCCGCGTCCGGGCCTACCTCGGGACCGAGAAGGTCTTCGACACGACCCGGGCGGTGTACGTCTGGGAGTGGCCGCACTACCCGCAGTACTACATCCCGCTGGCCGACGTCCGCTCCGACCTGCTCGTCTCCGAGGGCCACAGCCAGCAGACCGGCCGCGGGCTGGTCGAGCTGCACGGGCTGCGGGTTCCCGGGTCCGGCCAGACGCACCGGCCGCGGGCCGCCCGGCTGGTCACTAAGGCCGAGGTGGACGGGCTCGACGGCATGGTCCGCTTCGAATGGGCCGCGCTCGACGCCTGGTTCGAGGAGGACGAGCAGGTGTTCGTGCATCCGCGCGACCCTTACACCCGGGTCGACGCGCTGCGCTCGGATCGCCAGCTACGCGTCGAGCTCGACGGGGTGGTGCTGGCCGACTCGCGGTCCCCGGTGATGGTGTTCGAGACCGGCCTGCCCACGCGGTACTACGTCAACCGGACCGACGTCCGCTTCGAGCACCTAGTCCCCAGCGGCACCGTGACGGCGTGCCCGTACAAGGGCACGACCAGCGCCTACTGGTCGGTCCAGGCCAATGGCACCACCCACAAGGACCTGGCCTGGGCGTACGACTTCCCGACCCGCCAGCTCCTGCCCGTCGCCGGGCTGGTCGCGTTCTACAACGAGAAGGTCGATACCTTCCTCGACGACGAGCCGCTGGACCGTCCCCGGACCCATTTTTCCTAACGAGGCACGGTGCGAGCCGACGTCCTCCTGCCCGCGGCGGTGGCGAACAACGCCGGCTGGTGCGACGCCGTGTGCCGCTCCCACGGCTACCCCGGCGAGTTCACCCCGCGGGCGTGGCTCAGTCCCGGCCACGCCCTGCCGTTCTACCCGAACGCGATCACCGTCAGCCCGCAGGCCACGGCGGCGGATATCCAGGCGGCGCGGACCTGGCCGCGGCCCGGGCGGCCGGCGGCCGGATCCTCGGACCGCTGCGCGTATGGACCCGGGGCTCAGCCGTTCCGTAGCTGGGCCACCATGGCGTCGGCTTGCTCCATGGTGAGGCCCCTGACCATGCTGGGCATGGGCAGCACGCGGTTGCCGCCGGCCAGGAAGACCACCTTGTCGTGCAGGCAGCCCCGCAAGTCCGGGTGGCGTTCGGCGATCGCGACCTGATCACGCAGGATCGCTTCCTGGCGGGCGGCCATGGCCGGCACCACGCGCTCCTCGAAGGCGCGCTTCACCCGGCGGCCGATCGCGCGGCCGACGAACTTCGTGGCCGCGTCCATGACCAGGCCGGCCACCGCGTCCTCGATGGAGTCGTCGCCGCCGCTGCTGCCCGAACTGCCCGTCGGCCGGCTGCTGCCTGACCACCGGCTGGGACGGCGCTGCCCGCTGTAACCCGGCGGCGGGCTCCCGTCGTAGTCCGGCGGCGGGGGAGGGGGAGGAGGCGGCGGTGGCGGGGCCGGGAACCCCGGCGACGGCGAAGGCGAAGGAAACCCCGAGGAGGGCGAGGGCGAGGGAAACCCGGACGACGGCGGGGGCTCGGGGAACCCCGACGGCGGCGGAGGCGGGGGAGACCCGGAGGGTGCCTGGTACCCCGGCGACGCTTGGTTCCCCGGCGGTCCCTGGTACCCCGGCGGTCCCTGGTACCCCTGGGGCCCTTGGTACCCGGACCCGAACTGCCCGAGCGCGCGCCGGGCGATCGCGGCGAGCTCCTCGATCGAATGCACCGAGTCGGCCCGGCCGCACTGCGGGCACACCGCTCCTACCTGGCCATAAGTCACCGGATCATTGTGCTCTCCCCGCTGGTCCGAGGGAAGTCCCCCGGCGCGGAATCCGGCCGCGAACCCGCTAGCTAGGAGCCGTGCGCGACCCGTAGCCGTCCGGCCGCCGCCGTCAGCGCGCTCAGCTTGCCGAAGGCGACGTCGCGGGGCAGGTACTTCATGCCGCAGTCCGGGGCGAGCACCAGGCGCTCGGCCGGGACGTAAGGTAGCGCCCGCTCCACCCGGGCCTGCACCGTCTCGGGGGACTCGACGGTCATGTCGTTCAGGTCGAGCACGCCCAGGATGATCGTCTTGCCGTCCAGCGTGGCCAGCACCGAGGTATCGAGCCCGGACTGCGCGGTCTCGATCGAGACCTGGTCGCAGCTGCAGGCGGCCAGCTCGGGCAGGAACGAGTAGCCCGCCGGGCGCTCGTGGATGATGGCCGCGTAGCCGAAGCACAGGTGGACCGCGGTCGTCCCGGTCGCGCCCTCCAGCGCCCGGTTGATCGCCTTCACGCCGTACCGCTTGGCCGGCTCCGAGCGAGCCTGCAGGTAGGGCTCATCCAGCTGGACGATGTCGGCGCCCGCCGCGAACAGGTCGCTGACCTCCTCGGCCACCGCCTCGGCGTACCCCAGGGCCAGGGACTCGCCGTTGCCGTAGTAGTCGTCCTGCGCCTGCTGCGACATGGTGAACGGGCCGGGCACGGTGATCTTGATGGTCTTGCCGGTGTTGGCGCGCAGGAACTTCACGTCGTCCACCTCGACCGCGTGCCGCCGCTTGATCGCCCCGGTGACGCGGGGCACCGGGTTCGGGTGGCCGCTGCGGTCGAGCGCGGTGCCCGGGTTGTCGATGTCCACGCCGTCCAGCGCGGTCGCGAAGCGGTTGGAGTAGCTCTCCCGGCGCTCCTCGCCGTCGGTGAGGATGTCCAGGCCGGCCCGCTCCTGGTCCCGGATGGCCAGCACGGTCGCGTCGTCCTGGGCTTGCGCCAGGTAGGCGGGATCGACCCGCCACAGCTCACGGGCGCGCACCCGCGGCGGGAACCGGCCGGCCAGCCGGCTCCGGTCGATCAGCCAGTCCGGCTGCGGGTAGCTCCCGACGAGCGAGGTGGGAAACAGCATGCCAGCACCCTACGCCGGCCCGCCGTCAGGCGATCTTGCGGGCACCGGGACCAGGGACCGGGGTGGCCTCGCGGGCGGACTCGAGCACGTGCCCGGCCGCGCACGTCACCTGCAGGCCCACCGGCTCGCCGCAGTCCCGGTGCCGGAGCAGGACCTGCGGGCCGCTCGGGCCGACCACGTGCTTGTCGCCCCACGCCATCAGGGCCAGCAGCACCGGGTACAGGTCCAGGCCCTTCTCGGTGAGCCGGTACTCGGTCCGGCGGCGCTGGCCGCTCTCCTGGTAGGGGACCTTGCGCAGCAGTCCCTCGTCCACCAGGCGGGCCAGCCGCTGGCTGAGCACCTGGCGGGGCATGCCGGTGCGGCGCTGCATGTCGTCGAAGCGGCGCACGCCGTTGAAGGCCTCGCGCAGGACGAGGAACGTCGGCCGTTCACCGAGGATGTCCACGGTCGCGCCGATCGCGCAGTTAGCCGAGTCGTAGTCAAGGATCCAGGGCCGTGCCATGTGATCATGCTAAGTCCAGTTGACAGACTCAGCAATACGGGGTCATGCTGAGTTCGTGAACCGAACTCAGGCAGCGATCCGGCCGGTACGTCCCGCGGACGAGGCCGTGCTCCGTGACTTCTTCGCCGCGTTGTCCGTGGAGAGCCGTTACCTCAGGTTCTTCGCCCCGGTCACGCCGTCCTGCGGCCTGCTCGACCTGATGGCCGGCAAGCCCGCCCACGTCGACGCCATCATCGCCGTCGCGGACGGCCAGATCGTCGGGCACGCCATGGCGGCGGACCGGCCCGCCCCCCAGGCGACCGCGGGCCCGGGGGAGCCGCGGGCGACCGACGTCGGCGTGGTGGTGGCCGACGCCTGGCAGCGCCGGGGCGTGGGCGCGGCGCTGATGCGCGCGCTGATCGAGCGGGCCCAGGCGCGCGGCGTCACGGCGCTGGCGATGGACGTCCTGCCCGGCAACCGGCGGGTGCTCGCCATGATCACCGGCCACTGGCCGCAGGCCGCCATCGGGCGCGCCGCGGACAGCGTGGACATCCGGATCCCGCTGCCGCGCCCGCACCCCGCCCGGCCCGCGGCCCGGCGGCCGTACGTCGCCGTGGGGAAGCCGCTGGCCGTCGCCGGGAGATAGCCTCTGGGAGCATGACCATCGCACGCGCCGAAGGCACGACGGCCGCGGCCGCCGTCCCGCGACCTGGCCGCCGAACTGCGCGGGGCCGGACTGGCCGAGACCGACGACTCGCCCCGGCGCCGGGCCGAGTACTCCTCGGACGCGTCGAATTACCGCGTCGTGCCGGATGTAGTCGTCTACCCCCGGGACGCCGGCGAGGCGGCCGCCGCGCTGGACGTCGCCCGGCGGGCCGGGGTGCCGCTCACCAGCCGCGGCGGCGGTACCTCCATCGCCGGCAACTCCGTCGGCTCCGGCATCGTGCTGGACTTCTCCCGGCACATGAACCGGGTCCTCGCGGTCGACCCGCAGGCGCGCACCGCGGTCGTCGAGCCCGGCGCGATCCTGGACCACATCACCGCGGCCGCGGCCGGTCACGGGCTCCGGTTCGGCCCGGATCCCTCCACGCACTCGCGGGCGACCATCGGCGGCGCGATCGGCAACAACTCCTGCGGCGCGCGGGCCCTGCGCTACGGGCGCACCGCCGACAACGTGGTGAGCCTGGACCTGCTGACCGCCGCGGGGGAGCGGCTCACGGCCCGGCGCCTGGGCCGGGACGGCCTGGCCGCCGCGCCCGTGGCCGGTGCCGCGCTGGATGCCCTGGTCGGGGCCAACCTCGGCCTGATCCGGACCGAGTTCGGCCGGTTCACCCGGCAGGTGTCCGGCTACTCCCTGGAGCACCTGCTGCCGGAGAACGGCGCGGACCTGGCGAAGTTCCTGGTCGGCAGCGAAGGCACCCTGGGCGTGGTCACCGGCGCGACCGTCCGGCTGGTGCCGTCGCCGAAGGCGGTGGCGCTGACGGTGCTCGGCTACCCCGGCCTGCCCGAGGCCGCCGAGGCGACGCCCGGGCTGCTGCCGCACCAGCCGGTCGCGATCGAGGGCATGGACGCGCGGCTGGTGGAGATGTTCCGCGCGCGCCGGGGCGCGGAGTCCGTCCCCGACCTTCCCCGCGGGCAGTCCTGGCTGTTCGCGGAGACCGCGGGCGACACCGAGGCGGAAGCCCAGGCCGCGGCCAAGCGGCTCATCGCCGACGCCGGCTGCCTCGATTCGCTCGTGGTCACCGGCGCCCCGGCCCGGGCGCTGTGGCGGGTCCGCGAGGACGGCGCGGGGCTGGGCAGCCGTACCCCGTCGGGCGCGCCCGCCTGGCCCGGCTGGGAGGACGCCGCCGTCCCGCCCGAGCACCTGGGCGCGTACCTGCGCGACTTCGCCGCGCTGATGACCGGGCAGGGCCTGGACGGGCTGGCCTACGGGCACTTCGGCGACGGCTGCGTGCACATCCGCATCGACTTCCCGTTCTCCGCCGACGCGGGCCGCTACCGGACGTTCGTCACCGAGGCGGCCGAGCTCGTGGGCAAGTACGGCGGCTCGATGTCCGGCGAGCACGGCGACGGCCGGGCCCGCAGCGAGCTGCTGCCCGCCATGTACTCAGCCGAGGCCATCGAGGCGATGGCCGCGGTCAAGGCGATCTTCGACCCGGGCAACCTGCTCAACCCCGGCGTGCTGGTCGACCCGGCGCCGCTGGACGCGGACCTGCGCGTGCCGCAGGCCCGGCCGCTGCGCACCGGCCTCGGCTTCGCCTACCCGCACGACGGCGGCGACCTGTCCGCCGCGGTGCACCGCTGCGTCGGCGTGGGCAAGTGCCGGGCCGACACCACCGCGACCGGCGGCGTCATGTGCCCGTCCTACCTCGCCACCAGGGACGAGAAGGACTCCACCCGCGGCCGGGCCCGGGTGCTGCAGGAACTCGCGAACGGCACGCTGGTCCGCGGGTTCGGCTCGGCCGAGGTGGCCGAGTCGCTGGACCTGTGCCTGTCCTGCAAGGGCTGCTCGTCGGACTGCCCGGCCGGGGTGGACATGGCCACCTACAAGGCCGAGGTGCTGTACCAGCGGTACCGCCGGCGGCTGCGGCCGCCGGCCCACTACGCGCTGGGCTGGCTGCCCCGCTGGGCCCGGCTGGTCTCGCGCGCGCCGGGGGCGGCCAACGCCGCGCTGCGCGCCCCGCTGCTGGCCGGCCTGGCCAAGCGGGCGGGCGGGATCGATGCCCGGCGGCCGCTGCCGCGGTTCGCCGCGCAGACCTTCCGGGCCTGGTTCGCGCCGGCCCGCGCGCCGGCGCGGCCGGCGGGACACCGGTGCTGCTGTGGGTGGACACGTTCACCGATTACTTCACGCCCGAGGTCGGCCGCGCCGCCGTGCGGGTCCTCGAGGCCGCCGGGTACGCGGTCCAGATCACCGCCGAGCCGGTGTGCTGCGGACTGACCTGGATCTCCACCGGCCAGCTCGACGGCGCCCGCCGGCAGCTGCGGCGCAGCCTGCGGGCCCTCGGCCCGGCCCTGCGGGCGGGCCTGCCCGTCGTCGGCCTCGAGCCCTCGTGCACCGCCGTCCTGCGCGGCGACATCACCGAGCTGCTGCCCGGCGACCCGCGCGCCCGCCAGGCCCGGGACGCCACCCGGACGCTGGCCGAGCTGCTGAGCCAGACCCCCGGGTGGGCGCCGCCCGACCTGGCCGGCCTGCGCGCGGTCGCCCAGCCGCACTGTCACCAGCACGCCGTGATGGGCTGGCAGGCCGACGCCGAGCTGCTCGCCCGGGCCGGCGCCGAGGTCACCGCCGTCGGCGGCTGCTGCGGGCTGGCCGGGAACTTCGGCGTGGAACGCGGTCACTACGAGGTCTCCCGGGCCGTCGCCGAGACCGCCCTGCTGCCCGCGGTGCGCGCGGCCGGCGGCGCGACGGTGCTGGCCGACGGGTTCTCCTGCCGGACCCAGCTCGACCAGCTCGCCCAGGTCCCCGGCCTGCACCTGGCCCAGCTGCTGGCCAGCCGCCTGAAGGACTGACCGGTCGCGGCTACCTGACCGCCTGGACCTGGATGGTCTGGGCGACCAGCCGGTCCTCGGTGTCGAAGACGCTGGTCTCGGCGGTCACGGTAGTCCGGCCGCGGTGCACGGGCACCGCCACCGCGCGTACCATCCCGCCGCCGACCGGCCGGAACATGTGGCTGGTGGAGGTGATCGTGGCCGTGGTCTTGCCCTCGGGCAGCCCGAGGAACGTCACCAGCGCGCCCGCGGTGTCGGCCAGCGCCATCAGCACCCCGCCGTGCAGGATGCCGGCCGTGGTGCACAGGTGCGGCGCCCAGTCCAGCCGGATGATCACCCGGCTGGCCTCGGCCTCGTCCAGGACCAGGCCGAGGTGCCCGGCGAACGGCATCAGCGCGAGAAGGGCGTCCAGGTCAGCGGCCATGACAGGAGACTAGCGTCCGCCGGTGCCGTGTATCAGGCGCCCGGCCCGGCCCTCTGAACCGGCGGATAGTCCCGGAACGGGACAAAGCCAGGTGAAGGAACAAGGGGGATCATCATGGCCACTGCCAGCATCCGCGCCCGCAGCATCCGGGCTCGCCGCCGCGCCGCCGCCGTGGGCGCCGTCCTGCTGATGGCCGCCACGACGGCCACGCTGACGGGCGCCGCGCGCCAGCCCGCAGCCCGGGCCCGGCGCTCCCGGTCCAGGCCGCCTTCTCGCCGTCCGGCCCCTACGCCACCACTGCCGGCACCGCCACCGACGGCACCGCGGTCTACGACATTTACCGCCCGGCTGAACTTGCCGCCCTCGGCTTCAAGAGCCCGATCGTGACCTGGGGCAACGGCACCAACGGGACGCCCGCCCAGGTCTCGGTGCTGCTCCGGCACCTCGCCTCGTACGGGTTCACCGTCATCGCCTCGACCCTGCCCGACACGGGCAGCGGCCGCGAGATCGACGCCGCCGCGCACTACCTGGTCACCCAGGACGGCGTGGCCGCCAGCGTCTTCGGCGGCCACCTGAACGTGAACGAGGTCGCCGCGGCCGGCACCTCGCAGGGCGCCACCGGCGCGGTCCGGGCCGCCACCAGCGACCCGGTGCTGATCAAGACCGTGATGACGTTCTCGCTGCCGAACGCGGTCTGGGCCGCGCCCAACCCGGACTGCCTCACCGCGGCCGACTGCACGGCTCACCCGGACGCGCTGACCCGGCCGGCCTTCTTCGTCTCCACGCACGGGTTCTTCGACTCGGTCATCGCCAGCCCGGCCACCGAGAGGGCCTACTTCCTCAGCGCCCCGGTCCACGCCGCGCTCGGCATCATCAAGAACTCCGACGGCAAGGCCGCCGACCACGCCTCCATCGAGGACCCCGCCGCCGGCGGGAACCCGGACGCCTTCCTCGGCTACGCCACCGCCTGGCTCGAGTACCAGCTCCGCGGCAACGCCACCGCGGCCGGCGCCTTCACCGGCCCGCACCCGGAACTGCTGGCCAACCCCGACTGGCCGGGCAGCGCGGTCAGGTAACGAGCTCAGAACCTGGTCCGCACCCCGGCCGCCACTTCCTCCGGGCTCAGGTCGATCAGCGCCTCCCCGTAGAGGCGCTCGAAGTAGGTGGCGTCGCTGCGGTAGACGGGTTCGGGGTTCGACCGGCTCAGGACCTTGAACACCACCTGGTAGCCGTCCTCGCGAGCTCGCGGGCCGCCGCCCGCCAGCCCGAAGTTGAACGAGGCCAGGTTCCAGTCCTGGTAGGCGGCCAGCACGCGGGACAGGCCGTCGCCGAGCGCGGCGCAGTCCTCCTCGGTCAGCTCGGTCACGTCGGCGGCGCCGCCGACCACGCCCCACACCTCGTGGAAGCCGGCCGGCGCGAAGGGCGTGAACCACGCCACCCGGCCCGTCTGCCCGACCCACCGCGGGCCGCCCGCCTCCTGCTCGGCCAGCGCCGTCCAGTAGGACCCAGGCCATGCCCGCGTCCGCTCCGCCGCCAGGCGCTGGCCGGTCAGGCCGAACGCGTCGTGGGCGGACTGCAGGTGCGGGTGCACCAGCGAGGCGCCCGAGGGGGGCAGGTAGTTGGCGTTGACCGAGCTCCACACGGCCGCCGGGTCCGCCCGGCGCACGCAGTGAGCGTGCCGGACCATGGCGGCCAGGGCGTCCCCGATCAGCGGCGGCGTCAGCTCGTCCAGGTCGAGGAAGTGCCGCCCGGGGTCGTAGATGCCGACCGCGCTGTGCGTGGCGTACGCCATGATGTTGGGCACCACCACGGCCCGGCCCTGGCGGATACGGCCCTCCGCGGTCAGCTCGGCGGGAAACGGCACGGTGGCCTTCTCCAGGTTCTCCGCGTCGAACGGGCAGAAGGCCGGCGGCGCGGCCAGCGCGGTCAGGTCCGTCCGGATCGCCGGCTGGAGCTTCACGCCGGTGAGGATCCGGGCGCTCGCGCCGGTCAGCGGATCCCGCCGCCAGCGCAGGCTCACCTGGGTCCACGCCCCGCCCGCGCCCAGGTCCGGGACCTGGGCCGCCAGTTCGTGCTCTTCGAACTCGATCGCCGCCACGCTGACGACCGTAGTGGTTCCCGTCCCGTATGAACAAGCAGGGGCGCCCCGGGGAATGCCCTGAATAGGCGGCCTTTGTCCGCTAGCATGAAGCAACTTGCGCGCGGACCTCGCAACGGTCTCCGGGTTCCCCGTGCCCCGCGTGAGGAGCAGCCTCTCATGACCACGAGCGAACCCCCGCCTCTCAACGAGGACCAGCGCGCCCTGCAGGACACCCTGCGCGCCTTCCTCGCTGACCAGCTTCCGCCCAAAGCGCTGCGCGCCGCGCTGGAGACCCAGGCTGGCTACAGCCCGGAGCTGCACGCCCACCTGGCCGGACAGCTCGGCCTGGCCGGGCTGACGATCCCGGCGGAGTTCGGCGGCTTCGCCCGGTCCCAGGCCGAGGCGAGCGTGATGCACACCGAGCTGGGCCGCGCCCTGTACCCGGGACCGTTCCTGCCCAGCGCCCTGACCGCCGGCGTGCTGCTGGCGGCCGGGGACCGCGCGGCCCAGGAGCAGTGGCTGCCGCTGCTGGCCCGGGGATCGGTGACCGGGACGGTCGCGGCCGCCGGCGAGGCGGGCTTCTGGACGCCGGGCCCGGACACCGTCCGGGCCGTCCGGGGCCCGGGCGGGTGGCGGCTCTACGGCCACCGCTGGTTCGTCGTCGCCGCCCACGTGGCCGACATCGTGGTGGTACCGGCCCTGAGCGAATCCGGCCTGGGCATGTTCCTGGCCGAGACGCGGGCCCTGGGCTTCACCCCCTCCGGCCAGCTGGGCCTGGACCTGACCAGGCGGGTCTGCGTCACCGCCTTCGACGAGGTGCCTGCCGTGCTGATCGCCGAGGGCGAGGCCGCCTCGGCCGCCCTCGAGCAGGCCGAGCGCGACTTCCTGCTCGCCACCGCGGCCGAGGCCGTCGGCGGCATCGGCTGGTGCCTGGACGCCACCATCGCCTACGCCCAAGACCGCGAGCAGTTCGGCCCGCCGAACGGCTCGTTCGCCGCGCTCGCCCAGGCCTGCGTGGACATGCTCGCGCAGTTCCAGGAGGTCTCGGAGATAGCCCGGGCCGCGGCCATCTCCGCCGCGGACGGCAGCGGCGAGGCCCCGGTCGCGGCTCACGTCGCCGCCCTGCGCGCGGGCGAGGCCTACCGGGCCGTGACCGAATCCGCCACCCAGCTGTTCGGCGGGGTCGGCGTCAGCTGGGAGCACGACGCGCACCTGTACTACCGCCGGGCCTGGTCAGCCGAGCGCCTGTCCGGCGGCCCGCAGGCGCACCGCGCGGCCATCATCGACCTGCACGGCCCGGTCGGGCTCGCGGGCCTGTAAGGCCGCCACCGCGGGCTCGGCCTCGTCTTCCGGCGGGCCGCGCCGGCCCGGGCGGGTGCTGGCCGCGTCCTCGTCGTGGATGGACAGCGAGCACGCGATGGCGCACACGCTGACCGCCGCGGCGGCCAGGAAGGCGACGCGGTAGGCGGTGAGGTTGGCCACCGGATGGCCGCCGACCAGGTGAACCGGCCCGATGAGGACGATGACCGTGGTCAGCACGGCCACCCCGACGGCCCCGCCCAGCTGCCGGACCGCGTTGAACATGGTGGAGGCGCGGCCGGTCGCCGCCGGGGTGATGGTGGCGAAGGACGCCGCCTGGACCGGGACGAACACCTGGGCCATGGACAGTCCCAGGGTGAGCATGAGCAGCCGCGCCCACCACAGGCTGGTCTGCGGGCCCAGCAGGGCCAGCAGGCCGATCGAGATCGCCGTGCCGGTCAGGCCGATGGTGATGTGGCGCCGGGGGCCGAGCCGCGGGTACAGCACCCGGCTGGCCAGCTGCGCGCCCGCCATCACGCCGAACGCCTCGGGGAACGTGCTCAGCCCCGCGCCGAGCGCGCTCAGGCCCCGGCCGTCCTGGTAGTACAGCGAGATCGCGTACAGCGTGCCGAGGAACGCGACCGAGGTCAGGACCATGACCCCGTTGCCCGCGCGGAACAGGCGGTTGCCCAGCAGCCTCAGGTCCACGATGGGCCGGGCCGTCCGCAGTTCGACGACCACCATGGCCGTCAGCAGCACGGCCCCCGCGGCGATGGACGCCAGCACCTTGGCATCGCCCCAGCCCAGATCGGGACCTTCCGAGACCCCGTACATCAGCAGCCCGAGACCGGCCCCGGAGAGCAGGAACCCGGCCAGGTCGAAGCGGCCCGGCTCGGCCTGCGGCGGCTGGTGCACGAAGACCGCGCCGAAAACGAAGGCGGCCACGCCGATCGGCACGTTGACGTAGAACACCCACCGCCAGGACAGCTCGGTGACGAACAGGCCGCCGAGGACCGGCCCGAGCGCGGGCGCCAGCGTGGTGGGGACGGTGAGGATGGCCGAGGCCCGGATCCGCTCGGCGGGCGGGAACACCCGGTAGAGCATCGCCATCCCGACCGGGGCGAGCATGCCGCCGGCGGCGCCCTGGAGGATCCGGAACCCGACCAGCTCGGGCAGGCTCGAGGCCACGCCGCACAGCGCCGAGGCGCCGGTGAACAGCGCGATCGCGATGAGCAGGACCCGCTTGCCGCCGAACCGGTCGCCGAGCCAGCCGGACGCCGGGATGCTGATCGCCAGGCTGACCAGGAAGGCGATGGCGATGCCGTCGACGTCGGTGGCGCTCACCCCGAAGTCGCGGCCGATGGTCGGCAGCGCGACGTTGACGATCGTCGCGTCCAGGATGGACATGAACATCGCGGCGACGAAGACGGTGCCGACCGCAATCTTCTGGCTGATCCGCGGGCCCACGGACTTCCTCTCCCCGCGGCTGCGCGGCTCCGTATCCTGGCTGCTCCCTGCTGGCTACAAGACGCCGCGGGCAGCGGAAATTCCGGCTGCCCGCGGCGTCGTCCCAGGTGCTGGCCTGATGCTAGGACTCCTCGGTCTGGTCGTCCAGATCGGCGCCGGGGGCGTTGTTCTTGACCGACTCGATCCCGGCCAGCGCGGACTGCTTGCGCTCGTAGGTCTCGCTGGTCGCGATCACCTGCCCGTTGCTGGCGACCAGGTTGAAGTGGTACTTCCCGCTCGACCCCTTCTTGAGCACGAACTTGCCTGCCATGCTGCCTCCTTCGATGAGCGCGCTCGGACCAGATTCACCTTCCTGCAGACGCCCGTCTTAACCATGTACCATGTGGTACATAGACAGCTTCGAGGAGGGCAACATGGCCAGGCAGGTGCATTTCTCGGTGGAGGCCAGGTCGGCGGCCAGCCCGGCGGCGGTGTACGCGCTGCTCGCCGACGGGGCGACGTGGCCCCGCTGGACCTCGTTCGACGGGTTCGAGCTCGAGCGGGAGGGCGAGGCGGGCGGTGAGAGCACCGGCGCCATCCGCGTCCTGACCTCCCGCCGGATCAGGAACCGGGAGGAGCTGACGCAGCTCAGCCCGGGCCGGCTGGTCGGCTACCGTTCCCTGTCCGGGCTGCCGATCAGGAACCACGCGGCCACCGTGCGCCTGGCGCCCGCCGCGGACGGCACGCTCATCACCTGGGAGGAGCAGTTCGAGGCCACCCGCCCCGGCACCGGCTGGTACCTGGGCCGGGCGCTGCGCAAGTTCGTCCAGTCCTGCGCCGACGGCCTCGCCGCTCACGCCGGCGAGCTGTCATCGCAGGGCTCGAACCGGTGAGCGTGCCGCGCGGCCAGCCCGGCTAGGTAGGCCTCGTGCGCCGCGTCGGCGCCGGCGACGTCGCCGGTGGCCAGCACGTCGAGCAGCAGGCCGCGGATCACCGCGATGCCCAGCCGGGTTTCGGCCCGGGCCTCGGCCTCGGTCAGCCCGGCCGCGAGCAGCGCCGGCAGCATCGGCTCGACCCAGGAATCGGGGAAGCCGGCCAGCAGGGGCCGCGCGTAACCCCGGCCCTGCAGCGCCTGCGCGTAGAGCTCGAAGAACAGCCGCAGCAGGGGAAACATCTCGGGGGAGCGCAGCTGCCGCCAGAAGTCACGGCCCAGGGCGACCAGATCAGGGCTCGCAGTGCCGAACGAGTCGGCCAGCAGCCGTCGCAGCCGGTTCTCCGCCTCGGTGACCACCGCCACGAACAGGCCCTCCTTGGACCCGAAGTGGTAGATGAGCATCCGGTGGCTGGTTCCCAGGGCGGCGGCCAGCTCGCGCAGCGAGATGTCCCCGATGCCGTGCTCGGCCAGGTAGCCGAGCGCGCGCTCGAGCAGCTGCTGCTTCGGGTCACCGCCGGAGCCCGGGTCCATCGCTGACATTGACCGGATAGTACCGGCGGCGCGAAGATCACCTGATGGCCGAAGACGATAAGGATGACCTGGAGTCTGATTCACGCGCCGCGGAGCGGCTGACCTTCTTCTCCGACGCGGTGATCGCCATCGCCATCACGCTGCTCGCGATCGAGCTGCCGCTCCCCGAAGGCAAGACGGTCAAGCTGTTCTGGTCCTCGGTGCAGCACAACGACGGGCACTACGCGTCGTTCCTGATCAGCTTCGTCGCGATCGCCGCCGCCTGGAACAGCCACCACGACATGTTCCGGTACGTCCGGCGCGTCGACACGCGGGTGCGGACCATGAACACGACCTGGCTCCTGATGATCGTGCTCACCCCATTCGCCACCCGGCTGCTCACCGCCGGGGTAGCGCAGACTCTCGCCCTGCGGTTCGGCTTTTACGCGCTGATCCAGCTGCTCGACTCCACGCTCCTGCTCGCCATGCTCAGGCACATGATCTCGCGCGGGGAGATGACCAGCGTCCCCCGGGAGGTGCTGGCCGCGTGGAAATGGCGCAACTACACCCCGATGCTCGCCTTCGGCCTGTCCATCCCGGTCTTCTTCGTCACCAGGTACGCGTGGGTGCTCTGGTTCGCCGTCCCGATGGCGCTGGGCCGGCTGCACCGCGTTTCCGCGCACCGGCGCCAGGCCGGCTCCGCCACCTAGCCGACGCTTACCGATTCCGCACGCGGATCCGGGTTACCGCCTGGCCCAGCCCGGGATGGCTGGCCCGGACCGTGACGGTGCCCGGCTCGCCGGGCCGGGAGCGGATCCAGACGGCGCCGGCGCCCCCGGCCGCGGCGAAGTCGAACGGATTGTCCCCGACCAGCACCGCCGGGCCCTCGACCGCCAGCGTGACCTCGCCGGTGACGTACGGCCGGGGCGCGCCGAACCGGTCGGCCGCGCGGAACTCGCACCGGGTGGCGTCCGCGCCGTCGGCGCGGATCTCGGCGTGGTCGGCGGCCAGCGCCAGCACGTCACCCGACGGGTCGCCGGACAGGCGCCGCGACGCCACCTTGTCGTCGCCGAGGTAGCCGTCGATGCGCAGCTCGGGCCGGCCCGAGCCGTCCACCGCGCGGAAATCGGCGAACGAGGGCGGGTAGGCCAGGTGCGGATAGCCCGCGCGGTCGGGCGTGAGGGTGGCGAAGTGATCGCCGCCGACGTAGACCTCGAGCCGGTCCAGGTTGGCGCAGATCATCGCGGCCGGCAGCGCGCTGACCGGGGACTGCGGGCCGAAGTCCCAGTAGAACGCCGGGGCGATCACCGGGCGGACCCGCGGATCGGCCTGTGCCCGGTAGATCGCGGCGCCGGGCTTGGGGATCCGGAACAGGTCCACCACCCCGGTGTACTTCACGCCCCGGTACTGGTTGCCGCTGCCGGACGGGTAGTCGAACCCGGACCAGGCCAGCAGGCCGCAGTAGCGGTCGTCGGAGGCGGCCAGGTCGTGCACCCGCGCGTGCGCCGTCGCCTGCCCCTGCTGGACGGCCTGGTCATCGGTGCGCCGGAAGTAGATGGCCGGCCCGAACAGGGTCCCGACCGCCTCGCTGACCAGGTAGGGCCTGCCCACCCCGGTCACCGGCGGCTGCAGCACCGGTTCCTTGAGCCCGTCCGGGCCCTTGACCGAGGAGTAGTCGTCCTCGCCGAACACGTCCTGCTGGTAGTCGGTGGTCAGGCGCATCCCGGCCATCGCGCCGGCCGTCGGCCGGGAGTCGTCCAGGGCGTGCGCGAGCTCGTTCGTGCTGGTGTAGAACGCGGTGTCGTTGGGGGTCTCGTTGAGCCGGGCCCCCCAGACGATGATCGACGGGTGGTTGCGGTCGCGGGTGATCATCTCGCCGATGTCCCGGTAGGCCAGCGCCTTCCAGGCGTCGTCGCCGAGGTAACCCCACCCCGGCGCCTCCTCCCAGGCCATCAGGCCGAGCTCGTCGCAGGCGTCGAAGAAGGCCTCGTCCTGCGGGTAGTGCGAGCACCGCACCATGGTGCAGTTCAGCTCCCGCCGCATGATCTCGGCGTCCCTGGCCTGCACCCGGGCCGGCATGGCGCCCCCGGCGAACGGGAAGAACTGGTGCCGGTCGGCGCCGAACAGCTTGACCCGGCGCCCGTTGAGGAAGAAGCCATCGAGGGTGAACCTGGCCTCGCGGAACCCGATCCGCACCCGGTGCTCGTCGCGTCCGGCGCCGTCCGCGAGCAGCCTCGTCACCACCTGGTATAGCCGGGGATGGTCCGGGCCCCACAGCTCGATGTCATCCAGCCCGGTCAGGGTCGCGGTCACCGTGACCTGGCCCGGCTGGGTGACCGGCACCGGCGCCCGGGCGAGGGCGAGCCGGCGATCGCCGTCGCGCAGCTCGGCCTCCACCTCGAGGGACTCCCGCGGCACCGCGGCCGCGTCCACCGTCACCTCGATGACCACCTGCCGGGCGCCGGGATCCAGGACGCCGACCGGCTTGGCGAACACGCCGGCCAGGAACACCGGCGGCGCCAGCCGCAGCCGCACGTCCCGGTACAGCCCGCCCGGCTGCCAGTAATCCACCGAGACGGTCTCGGCCGGAGCGGGCCGGTCGGGCGGCACGTTGAGGTTGAAGCTCGCGTCCAGCCGGATCGCCAGCACGTTCCCGGCCGGCCGCAGCAGGCCGGTGAGCTCCGTGCTGAACGGCAGGTAGCCGCCGAGATGGTCCGCCACCTGGGTCCCGTTCAGGGTCACGGTGGCGCGGGTCATGGCCGCCCCGACATCGAGGAATACCCGCTGGCCGTCATGACCGGGCGGCGCGTCGAAGCGCTTGCGGTACGCCCAGGCCCGTTCCCAGCTCGCCGGATCCCAGTCCTGCCAGGACAGCGGCGCCACCGTGTGCGGCAGCGTCACCGGCGCGAAGGCGCCGTCGTCGAAGCCGGGCTGTTCGCTGCCGTCCGCGTCCGGGCCGAACCGCCAGCCCGTGTTGAACGGGACGGTCCCGCGGTCGTCGCTCATTCGCGCAGCGACCGCTTTATCCCGCGCCGCACCGCGGCGATCAGGTACGGGCGCAGCCGGGACGCCGCGACGATGGCGTGCACCGAGCCCACCTCGAGGGCCCGCCCGATGCTGTGCACCTCGTCGAACTCGTCGGCCAGCTGCCCGAGCTTGTCCGCGTGCACGGCCGGCCAGGCCGCCGCCAGCTCCGTCCGCAGCGAGGCCGCCTCCTCGGGGGTGCCGCCCTCGGTGGCCTCGGCGATCGCGGCCTGCAGCCTGGCTACCCGCGGGTCGGCGGCGGTGCGCTTGCGGACCTCGGCGGCGAACACCACCGCGGCGGCGGGCGCGCCGCCGATCACCGAGGCGTGGGAGCCCTCGACCGCGGCCACCTCCATGTTGTCGTTCAGCGTCGCCGAGAACACCACGAACGCTCCGCCGTGGTAGCGGGAGACCACGCAGAACACGATCGGGCCGTCGAAGTTGACGATGGCCCGGCCGATCTCCGCGCCGTACTCCAGCTGGAGCTGGCGCAGCGATTCGGGCGAGCCGTCGAACCCGGACAGGTTGGCCAGGATCACCAGCGGCCGGTTCCCGCTGGCGGCATTGATGGCCCGGGCGGTCTTTTTGGACGAACGGGGAAACAACGTGCCCGCCGTCCACTGCGACGGGCCGTCGACCGGGTAGAACCCGTGCCGGGCGAGCGGCTTGGACTCGAAGCCGATCAGCGAGACCGGCTGCCCGCCCAGGTGCGCGTCGAACACCAGGACCGACGCCGCGTCGGCCATGTCGGCCCATCGCTCGAGCGGCGGATGATCGGCGTCGATCACGCCGGCCACCAGCGAGCGCATGTCGAAGGGCTTCTTGCGCCCCGGGTTGCGCGGGCCGTCGAAGATCTCGCCCAGCGTGGCGAACTCCGGCCCGTCGTGTGGCGATGCGGAGATGTCGCGGCTGTCCGGGTCGGCCGTCGGCGCGGGCCGGGGGAAGCGCTCGCCGGCGGCCGTGTACGTGTGCTCGTAGTGCGTCAGCAGCACGTCGACCGCGCTCGACAGGTCGGGAGCCCAGTACTGCGCCTCGCCGTTCGGTCCCATGATCCGGTCGTAGCCGCCGATGCCGAAGTTGTCCTCGGCCGAGACCCCGCCGGAGTAGTCGAGTGACTGCTTGCCGGTCAGCACCATGGCCGAGTCCGGCGTCATGACCAGGATGCCCCGGGTGTGCATGAGCATCGTCGCCTCGGCGTTCCAGTACGGCTGGGCGCCGACGTTGATGCCGGTCACCACGACGTTGATCTCGCCCCCGGCCTGGGTGAACTCGACGATCTCGCGCAGCGCGCGGGAGATCCAGTCCATCGTCTCGGTGCCCGAGTCCATGGCGATCTTCGCGCCGGCCGAGATCGCGAACCACTCCACCGGCACGTGCAGGCGCCGGGCCAGCTCGATCGCCGCGAGGATCCGGCGGCACTCGGCTTCGGCCAGCGCGCCCAGCGCCCGGGTCGGGTCTCCGAGCAGGACCACCCGGCGCAGGCCCTCCGGGTACCGCTTGGTCGGCGTGCTGACCACGCCGAGCACCAGGTTCGCGGTGTTCGAGCCCGCGGGCCTGTCCACCGGTACCGGGGCGCCCGCCTCGTCCAGGTCATACTCGGTGAACTCGCCGGGGCTGGCGCCGGCGTCCGGCGAGCGCGTGATCAGCGGGATGAGCTCGTAGGGGTAGACGGTGCCGCGGCGCCGGGCCCGGATCACCTTCTGGGTGTAGGCGTCGAGCTCGCGCAGCGGATGCGGCGGCGGCCCGGTGACGCGCAGCGCCAGGCCCGCGCCGGGGGAGCGGGACAACCGCAGCATCAGCTCGCGGTTCTCGCTGTCACGGAATTGCACCAGCACCTCGTCCAGGCCCAGCGCCCCGGTCCGGGCCGCCAGCGACCGGATGACCTGGTCCAGCTCGCCCAGCGGCGTGTCCACCACGGGCCACACGTACAGCTGGATCCGGTTCCAGTCCAGCCGGGCCAGGTCACGGTCGGCCGACCGGGCCGAGCGCAGGCTGTCCAGGCAGGCGTCCAGCAGGTGCTCGAGCTGCGGCAGCCCGGTGACCCGCCCGGCGTCGTCCCGGACGATGGTGAGGTCGCGCACGTCGGCCAGGGCGATGAGCCGCTGGTCATCGGGTACCTCGCGGCCCTGGATACGGAACAGGTGCACGTCCGGGACCGCCGGCAGCCGGGTCAGCTTGAAGTGGGAGAGCCGCCACACGCCCAGCCGTTCGGCCACCAGCGGATGCCAGCCGCGCTGGGTCAGGTCCTCCACCGCCGCGCCGTCCGGGCCCGCCCGGAAGGTGAACCAGTCGGGCCAGCCGCCGCCCTCGCCGTCGGGACGGCGCACCGCGACCGCGACCCGCGCGACCGAGGACGGGAGCACGCCGAGCTTGCCGCGGATCCGCTGCGCCCGGGCCTCGGGGGCGCCGCTGCCCTCCTCCTCGGGCGTCTGCGAGGTGACGTAGAGGTCGATCAGCACGATCCGGCCGGACGGCAGCGCCTTGATCAGCTCGGGCAGGTCCGTACCGGCCGCGCTCTCGCTGCCGTCGGCCACGGTCGCGATGATGAGGTACTCCTGGCCCTCCTGGGTGTACTCGGCGGTCAGCAGCGGACGGCCGCTCCGCTCGGTGGCCGTGACGTTGCGCAGCGGCCGGATCCAGTAGTACCGCCGGGTCATCACCTCGAGCATGGCCGACTGGTGCCGCTCGGTGAAGACGCCGAGGATCGGCTCGCCCGAGGCCACCATGGCGTCGATCTGCGCCGCCCGCTTCGCGGGGTCCGCGGCCAGGTGGTCGAGCTCGGCCCGCACCTGCTGCTGGGCCCGGGCCCGCTCGGCGGCGATCAGCGGCTCGTCGAAGCAGCGGTAGCGGACCTGCCGGGCCACGTCGCCGACGCCGGGGTGACGCAGCTGGGTCGCCGACAGCAGCTGGTTGATCACCCGCCGGTAGCCGTCACGGGCCTCGTCGCCCAGCGCTTCCGATCCCAGCGACTGCGGATGGCGCAGCCGCCACTGCAGCAGCTCGGAGACGACCGGCACGTACCCGGCCGCCCGGCGGTGCGCGAGGAAGATCCGGTACAGCGCCGCCTCGAGCTCCGGGGACGGCTCAAGGTCAGGTGACGGCTCGATGCTGTCCACGCCGTAGTGGGCCAGCGTCCGGAGCAGCCGGATCCGGAACGACTCGGGCAGGCCTTCCGCGTCGGCGTCCCGGGAGCGCAGGTAGGCGTGCATGTACTCCTGCGGGTTGCGGGCGGCCTCGGCGTCGACGGCGGCCTCGTCGTCGGCCTGCGACTCGCCGCCCACCCGGCGGCTGCGCCACAGCGCGGACACATCGGCGAAGATCCGCAGGATCTCGGCCTCGCCGGCCAGCAGCCGCGGGTCGTCGGCGGGCAGCGCGTCCCGCGCGGCCGCCAGCCGCTGCAGCTGCCGCCCGGCCTCGGCCTCGTCGACGTCGAAGCCGAGCACCAGCGAGCGCAGCGCCGACAGCGCGTCCGCGGCCGCCGCGGCCGGATCGCCGTCGGCGGCCGCCGCGCCCAGCGCGCCCAGGTCGGCGCGCTCCCCGCCGCCGGCCTCCGCCGCCTCGTCCTCGTCCGCCGCCGGCTCGATCCGCAGCAGCTTGGCGCCGCTCTCCACCTGGGTGTTGACGTCGGCGAATACCTCGGCGACGCGGCCCGCGGCCGGGGCGCGCAGTGAGGTCTCCAGCTTCATGCTCTCCACCACGGCGACCACGTCGCCCTCGGCAACCTCGTCCCCGGCCGCGACCGTGATGGCCACCACCATGGCCGGAGCCGGCGCGCGGACCAGCCCGGCCTCGCCGCCGGAGATGCGGTGCACCGCCCCGTCCACCTCGACCAGGTAGTCCGGGCCCTGGGCGACCGAGAGCACGTCGAAGGCCTGGCCGCCGGCGGTCAGCCGGAGCTCGAACCGGCCCGACCGGTCGACGTCGACGTCCACCGCCCGGCCGTCCAGTTCCACCTCGTACCGGACCGGGCGGCTCCGGGATACCCGGAGCCGGTACGCCTCGCCGCCCACCCGCACGTCGACCTGGTGCCGGGTCTCGTGCCCGACCTCGGGACGCCCGCGCTCGGCCGAGGTGAACAGCCGGTCGCGCTGGCGCCGCTCGTGTGCCTCGTACGCCTCGAAGGCGGTGGCCAGCAGGGCCACGTCGACCCGCAGCGGGGGCGCGTAGCCGTCGGCCATCATGGTGTCCAGCCAGGTCGTGTCCACCTCGCCGCGGACGAATTCCGGCCGGCTGAGCAGGTCGAGCAGGAACGCCTTGCTGGTCGTCCCGCCCCGGATGACCGTGCTGGTCTGCCGGAGCGCGCGGGAGAGCCGGGCCCGGGCCTCGGCGCGGTCCTGGCCCCAGGCGATCACCTTCGCGATCATCGAATCGAACTGGGGCGGGATGACGTCGCCCGCCGCCACCCCGGTGTCGACCCTGATGCCCGGGCCGGACGGCAGCGCGAGGTGCTCGATCAGGCCGGGGGCGGGCGCGAAGCCGCGCTCCGGGTCCTCGGCGGTGAGCCGGGCCTCGATCGCGTGCCCGCGCGCGGGCGGCTCAGCGGGGGCGATCTCGGCCAGCGTCCCGCCCGCCGCGATGTGCAGCTGCAGCTTGACGATATCGGTGCCCGTGGTGGCCTCGGTGACCGGGTGCTCCACCTGCAGCCGGGTGTTGACCTCCAGGAACGAGAGCAGCTTTTCACCGGGCTGGTAGAGGAATTCCACCGTCCCGGCGTTGACGTAGCCCGCCGCCCGGACCAGCTCGGCGGCGTGCCCGCGGAGCAGCTTCTCCTGCTCCGCGTCCAGCGCGGTGGAGGCGGACTCCTCGAGCACCTTCTGGTTGCGCCGCTGCACGCTGCAGTCCCGCACGCCCAGCGTCCACACCGTGCCCGCCGCGTCGGCGACCACCTGCACCTCGACGTGCCGCCCGCCGCGGATGGCCCGCTCCAGGAACACGGTCGCGTCCCCGGCCGTCTTCGCCGCCTCCGAGCCGGCCCGCTCGAAGGCCTCCTCCAGGTCCCGCGCCGCGGGCACGAACCGGATGCCGCGGCCGCCGCCGCCCGCGGTGGCCTTGACCATCAGCGGGTAGCCGATCGACTCGGCCGCCTCGCGGGCCGCGGCCAGGTCAGCCACCGGGCCGCCGCTCCACGGTGCCAGCGGCACGCCGGCCTGCTCGGCCAGCAGCTTGGACTCGATCTTGTCACCGAGCCGCCGCATCACCTCGCCCGGCGGGCCGATGAAGGTGATGTCCAGCCGCTCGCACAGCTCGGCGAACTCGGCCTTCTCCGAGACGAAGCCCCAGCCGGGCCAGACCGCGTCCGCGCGGCAGGCGCGCAGCGCGCGCTCGAGCTCGGCGTAGTCCAGGTAGGGGCTCCCGGCGAAGGCTTCCCCGGCGTCCTCGGGGCCGATCAGCACCGACTCGTCGGCCTCGCGGACGAACGTGGCCCGGCGGTCAGCGGCGGTGTACACCGCGATGACCCGCAGCGCCGGACGTCCCTCGGCGTTCCACTCGCGGACGGCGTTGATCAGCCGCATGGCCGGCTCGCCGCGGTTGACGATGGCCACGCGCTCGAAGGCGAAGGCCCTGCTCGTGGAGGCCGGGCTCATCGGGTTACTCACCGAAGGCAGCGCGGATGTCGTCGCTGGTTCCCCCGGCCGCCGCGGCCGCGGGCAGCCGGTCCGCGGCCCGGACGTCGAGCACGACCTCGTCCGCGACGATCGCCGGGTCGACGCGCATCACCGCGTACCCGCCGACGGCGCCGGCCCCGAACCCGGGCGCGAACACCCGCACCGGCCGGGTGATAACCCCGTCGCGCACGGCGTCGTGGACCGCGATCGGGATGCTCGCTGCGGACACGTTGCCCATCCTCTCGACGTTGAAGTAGAGCTGCTCGGCGGAGAGCCCGGCCTTGGCGGCCAGGCTGAGGATCATGGTCTTGTTGGCCTGGTGCGGGATGATCAGCTCGATGCTCTCGAGCAGCGTGCGCCCGGGGTCGTCCGGGTCCCGCTGGTCACCGAGTTCGCCCAGCATCTGGACCAGGTACCGCTGGACCAGGGCCTTTACTTCCGGACCGTACACGGTGATATCGCCGTCGAACTCGGAGTTCGGCCAGATGATCGAGTTGACCTCGCTGTGCGGTCCGCCGGCGTAGGTCTGGACCACCTCCACGTCCCCGGCCTGACCGGCGGCGGCCGGGCCGATGACCATCGCCGCGGCCCCGTCCCCGAAGATCATCCGCGAGGTGCGCACGCTGCCGATCTTGTCAGAGAACTTCTCCACGCAGACCAGCAGGACGGGCCGGGTGACCTCCTGAAGCTGCCGGATGGCCTCCGATACCCCGTAGGGGAACCCGGCGCAGGCGGCCACCATGTCGGCCGAGGCGTGGGTCTGCCGCAGGCCGAGCTCGCCGGACAGCCAGCACGCGATCGACGGGATCTGCCGGTTGCTCGTGCACGTGCTGACCAGGACCGCGCCGATCTCGGCGGGAGAGCGGCCCGACTTGGCCAGCGCGGCCCGCGCCGCGTGCAGCGCCAGTTCCTCCGGCTCCCGGCTGGTGTAGCACCGCTGCTCGATGCCGGTCTTGGCCGCGATCTCCTGCGCGCTCATCGGCGACCAGGAGAAGCTGGTGTTCCTGATCACGTCGTCGTTGGTGCAGACGTGCTCGCCGCGCACGACCGCCAGCGCCTCGAAGGCCGGCTGGACCGCGAACGCCTCCCGCACCCGCACCGGGGGATAGGGCGTGACCGGGTTGACCTCTTCGGACCGGGTCCGGACCGAGGGCGCGGAGGCGGATGAGGATGAGGTGCGCTTGACCCGTTCGATGAACGCCGTCACGTCCCGGGTGCGCGGATGGAAGGCGACCACGAAGTCGTCGTCGCCGATCTCGCCCGGTCCGCGCAGCTCGGTGCCCGAACGGTCCCACGGGTACTGGTTGTGCAGCATCATCGCCCAGCGCATCAGCGCCTCGAGCTCGGGAACGTCCTCGTGCGCGTCCATGATCTGCTCGGTCGTGAAGACCGGGTAGTCCGGGTCGTAGCCGGGCATGACGAAGGTCAGCGCGCCGGGCTGGCCGCAGAACTCGGCCACCGTCGGCTTGATCGGGGGCAGCTCGGTGGCGTGGTAGAGCTTGGTCCGGAACAGATCGAACAGCAGGTCGAAGATGGTCTCCTCGGCCTGGGCGTCCCATGTCGGCTCGAGCGCGCGGAAGGCCTGCTCGACCGCGGCCACCTTGCGCTCGCTGTCTTCCCACGGCGTGAGCACGGGCAGGAAGACGTCCGGGCGGCGCTTGGGCAGGTCGCGCCAGCGCGTCGGGCGCCGGTCGAACATGGTCATCGAGAACCGGTTGGCCCAGTACAGGTTCTGGCCCAGGTCGCGCAGCAACTCGAAACGCCTGGAATACGCTCCGGACTCGACCCGTTCCGCGATGTCCGTCCCGGTCGGCGCCTTGGCCTCGAAGTCCCGCCCGATCACCGCGGTGAACTGCTCGAGCGTCTCGAGCACCGAGAAGTCCAGGTCGCCGAGGAAATTGGCCGGGAACACGAGGCGCCCATGACGGTTGACCACGAATGGTTTCACGATGTCACCTCCTGGCGGAGCTTGCGTCCGCCGGTGAGTCTGCCCTATCCGGTGGTGCGGCGGAGCCCGGTGTATGTGACCTAGGCCATATCTGCCGTACCCGCAATGCGCGTGTTATGCCCGCGGTGAGGGCAGATTGACGGGATTTTTCGCGCGCCGGCGGGCGTTGTCATGGCTGCCGGCTTCTGTAGACTGACCGGTCTGTCTAGGAGGTGCGTCATGTCCAGCGACGCGACCGTCACCGGGGCCAGGTCCCGGCGCCCCTCGCCCCGGGAGCGGCTGCTCGAAGCGGCCGACGAGCTGTTCTACGCCGACGGGGTGCACAGCGTCGGCATCGACCGGGTGCTGGAGCGGGCCGACGTCGCCCGGGCCTCGCTGTACGGCACCTTCGGCAGCAAGGACGAGCTGATCCGGGCCTACCTCGAGCGCCGCATGGCGGTCTCGCAGGCCAGGCTGCGAGCTGCCGCCGACGCGCACGACGACCCGCGGGAACGCCTGCTGAGCGTGTTCGACGCGCAGGCGGCCACCTTCGCCCAGCCCGGCTACCGCGGCTGCGCCTTCAACCGGGCCTCGGCCGAAGCCCAGCCGGGCAGCGCCGCCTTCGAGGTCCCGCGGACCTACCGCCGCTGGCTCCGCGGCTTCCTCACCGACCTGGCCGCCGCGGCCGGGGCTCCGGACCCCGGCCAGTTCGCCCGCCAGCTCCACCTGATCTACGACGGGGCGATGACCGCGCGGAGCCTGGACGACGACGCCGACGTCACCCCGTCGGCCAAGGCAGCGGCGCAGGCGCTGCTCGACGCCGCCCTGTCGCTCCGGTAACCCTGTCGCTCTTCCTGTAGCCCCGGTAACCCTGACGCCCCGGTAACCCCGCCCGCCGCGGGACCTGCGATGATCCGTTGCGTGACGGATCCAGACATCCCGGTGCTCGACCGGTTCTCGCTGGCGGGGAAGGTAGCCCTGGTCACCGGGGCCAGCAGCGGCCTCGGCGCCGGCTTCGCGGTGGCGCTGGCCCAGGCCGGGGCGGACGTGGTGCTGGCCGCCCGCCGGGTCGCCCGGCTGGACGCCGTCCGCCGGGAAGTCGAGAAGCTGGGCCGGTCGGCGCTCGCGGTGGAGACCGACGTCACCGACCCCGAAGCCTGCCAGGCGGTGGTGCGGGCGGCCGTGGAGCGGTTCGGCCACCTGGACGTGCTCATCAACAACGCCGGGCTCGGCACCGCCGTGCTCGCGCTGCGCGAGACCCCGGAGCAGTTCCGCGAGGTCGTCGACGTCAACCTGATGGGCGCCTACTGGATGGCCCAGGCGGCCGCGCGCGTCATGCCGCCCGGGTCGTCCATCGTCAACATCGCCAGCGTGCTCGGCCTGGTGAAATCCTTCTCGCCGCAGGCGGCCTACGCGGCCAGCAAGGCCGGCCTCATGGGCCTGACCCGCGACCTGAACGCGCAGTGGTCGGGCCGCCGCGGGATCCGCGTCAACGCCGTCGCGCCCGGCTACTTCCGCAGCGAGATGACCGACCCGATCCCGCCCGACATGCTGAACCAGTTCATCGCCCAGACCTCCACCCTCGGCCGGATGGGCGAGCAGCACGAAATCGACACCGTAATTGTCTTCCTGGCCAGCCCGGCCTCCTCCTACATCGCCGGCGTCACCCTAGCCGTCGACGGCGGCATGTCCGGCCACTAACTCGCCCCAACCCCCCGCCGCCAGCCCTCCCGCCGGCCGCTCCCGCCGGCCGCTCCGCCGTCTCCCGGCCGCTCCGCCGTCTCCCGGCCGCTCCGACCTCTCCGGTCGGCGTTCCACGCGCTCGGCCCTCCGTCTGCGTCCCAGCAGTCCCCTCTGCACCACATTTCCCACGTCGCCTTCGCCTCCGGCTAGACGCTCCACGATCCGGTCCGCCGGCCCTATGTTCCATGGGTCTGGCTCTTTTGGGTGAGAAGCCCGGCCGCCGCCGCGGGCCGCGCCCGAAGCCTGGCCGTCGCCGCGGGCCGCGCCCGCCCCTTCCCGCCGGCCCCGGTCAGCACACCCGTCCCACAGCTCCCGCCCGCCACAGCGCGCCGGCTGCAGCAACCACCGCGATGTGACGCTGCCGTGGCCACAACAACAGCGATGCCACATGGGTGCGGCTCCTTTCGTGTGAGCGACCTGGCGGCCGCTGCGAGCCGGGCCGCCCGGTATTCCCTCCAGCCCCGTCAGCCCGGCCCGGCCCGTGAAACCCCCGGATCTCCCGCCCGCCACCCGGCACCGGCCCCGGGCAGCCACGTCAATGTGACTCTGCGGTGGTCAGGACCACATCGATGTGGCATCGCGGTGGTTGCCGGCGCGCCCCCGGGCGGCCCCGGCCGGTACCGCACGCCCCGCACGGATCAGGCGCCCCGAGACTGGGCTCAGCAGGCAGGAACCGGGGCGCCCCGGGACCGGCTCACAGAAAAGGAGCCGCACCCATGCCACATCGTCGTGGCCCAAAGCACGGCGCGGTCGGCCCCGGCCGGCACCACACGCCCCGCAAGAACCAGCCGCCCCGGCCCGCGGTCCGCCACCGCCAGAATCCCGGACTGGGACGCTCCGAGGGCGATGGGCAGGCCCGGTACGGTGATACCGGGAGGGAAGACGAATGAGTGACCCGCGGACGATGCCGGCGGCGTTCTTCGGGCACGGCAGCCCGATGAACGCGCTGGAGCTCAACCGGTACACCCACGCCTGGCGCGCGTTCGGCCAGGCCGTCCCGCGGCCCCGAGCCATCCTCGTGGTGAGCGCGCACTGGTACATCAACGCCACCGCCGTCACCGCGATGCCGCGGCCGCGGACGATCCACGACTTCTACGGCTTCCCGCAGGAACTGTTCGACGTGCAGTATCCAGCGCCCGGACTCCCGGAACTGGCCGAGGAGGTCAGCGACATCGCCAAGCCCACCTGGGTCGGCGCGGACGTCGACTCCTGGGGGATCGACCACGGCACCTGGTCGGTGCTGCGGCACGCGTTCCCGGACGCGGCCATTCCCGTCGTCCAGCTGTCGATCAACCAGTTCAAGGACTTCGGCTACCACCTCGACCTGGGCGCCAGGCTCGCCCCGCTGCGCGAGCGCGGCGTGCTGATCGTGGCCAGCGGCAACATCGTGCACAATCTCGCCGGGATCAGCTTCGCCCTGGCCGACACCGGGTTCGACTGGGCGCAGCGGTTCGACGCCGACGCCCGGGAACGGATGCTCACCGACCCGGCCGAGATCGCCCGGCTGGACGCGCACCGCGACTTCGCCAGCGCTGTCCCGACGCCCGATCACTTCATCCCGTTGCTGTACCTGGCGGGCCTGGCCGCGGCGGAACGGGACGGAGCGGGCCGCTCGCACGGAGCGGACCAGGCCGAGGCGCCGGACCCGGACGGCGCCACCCGGGTCCTGGTCGACGGCTGCGCCTACGGATCCCTGTCGATGACCGCCTACACGCTCGGGCTCGACGTCCCGGCCGCCGCCGGAACCGGCCCGGCCGCCCAGGCGCCCGAGGGCATCCCAGCCGACGGCACCAACCTCTGACGGCCAGCCCCGGCGCCAGCGGCGCCAAGGGGCCCCGGACAGCGGGGTCAGCAGCGCGGCCCGAGCCCCAACAGGCCCACCGGACTCGCCTCCCTAGCCCGCCAGCAGTGCGCGCAGGCCGGCGGCCTGGCCGTGCAGGTCGGCCTCGGGCACCGGGTCGGCCGAGTGGATCTGCGCCCATTCGATCGGGCCGCCCGGGGCCGGATCGTCCAGGTACCGGGGCACCACGTGGGTATGCAGGTGCGGGACGGTATTGCCCAGGGTCAGGTAGTTCACCTTGACCGGACCGAACCTCGCCCGCACCGCGCGCCCCACCGCGGTTACCTCCGCCCAGTAACCGCTCGCCTGGCCGGGATCGAGATCATCCGGCTCGGCGACGTGCCCGTGCCGCCACACCACGATGCAGTAGCCCGGCAGCCGGGTCCGCCGTTCCAGCCAGACCTCGGCGAACTGGCCCGCCTGGACCGCCACCACATAGTCGTTGTCACCCCGGCCGAGGGCGGCGCACAGCGGGCAGTCCCGGCCCGCCTTGCGCTCGTCCCAGTCGGCCGGCCAGGCTTTATCGGTCATAGGTAAGCTCAGTCCAGGCCCCAGGACGTCCAGTCCGAGGACGGGCCGTCGGGGGTGAAGGCGAGCAGGACCCGGCCTTCCGCCGCCAGGGCCTGCAGGTGCTTCTCGTCGTCGGGGACCGGCATCCCGTGCTTCTGCCTGATCGCACGGAAGAACGGCAGCTCGGCCGCGAGGTCCTCGCGGATCTCCGCGGTGGCGGGGACCAGGACGGCGCGGAAGCCGACCGGATCGTCGACGAGCAGCTGCGCCCGCGGGTCACGGCGGAAGATGGCGTACTTGACCCGGCTCCGCGTGGTCGAGACGTAGAAGCGCTGGCCGTCCCAGACGAACCAGTTCGGGGTCAGGTGCGGGCGCCCGTCCCGGCGGATCCCGGCCACCACGACGTTGCGCGGCTCGGCCAGGAACATCTCGATCTTCTCGGTTACTGCCACCCGGTCACGCTACTCCTCGGCCGTGCTGCTGGCGCAGGGCGGTCTTCAGCACCTTGCCGCTGGCGTTGCGCGGCAGCGACTCCATGACGCGCAGGACGGTCGGCAGCTTGTAGCGGGCCAGGCGGCTGGTGCCCCACTCGCGCAGCTCCTCGATGGTCAGCGACGCGCCGGGAACCAGCGCCGCGACCGCCACCGGGGTCTCGCCCCAGCGCTCGTGCGGCGCGCCGATGACCGCGATCTCGGCCACGGCCGGATGCGCGGACAGGGCGTTCTCCACCTCGGCGCAGTAGACGTTCTCGCCGCCGGTGATGATCATGTCCTTCTTGCGGTCGACGACGAACAAGAAGCCCTCCTCGTCCTCCCGCACCAGGTCGCCGGAGTGGAACCAGCCGCCGCGGAAGGCTTCGGCCGTGGCCTCCGCGTTCTGCCAGTACCCGGACATGACCGAGGGGCCGCGGTAGACGATCTCGCCCACCTCGCCCGGCGGGACGTCCTTCATGTCGTCGTCGACGACCCGGGCCGCGACCATCGTCACCGGCTTGCCGACCGAGCCGATCTTGCGCAGCGCGTCCTCGCCGGACAGGGCGCAGGTCACCGGCGACATCTCGGTCTGCCCGAACACGGCTACGTTGGTGACGCCGGGGAACGCCTCGGCCATCCGGGTGAGCAGGGCGGTGGTGGCCGGCGCCGCGCCCCACGACATCGTCTTCAGCGCTGACAGGTCACGACCGGCGAGTCCAGGATCGTCGCACAGCAGCTGCCACTGGGCCGGAACCAGGAACACGCTGGTCACCCGTTCGGCCTCCATCAATGCGAGCGTGCCCGCACTGCTGAACCCGCCGCTGGGGAGCAGGACCGTGGTGCCCCCGATCAGGGTCATCGGCGCGACCGACCCGATCGAGGCGATGTGGAACAGCGGCGACGCGCACAGGTTGACCTCGTCGTCACCGAACAGGCGCCAGGCCCGGATCAGGGTGAGCGACTGGCAGTGCAGGTTCTCGTGCGAGAGCACCGCGCCCTTGGGCCGCCCGGTGGTGCCGGAGGTGTACATGATCAGGGCGGGACTGTCCTCGGGCACGTCTGCCGCCGGAGAATCCGCGCCAGGAACGTCAGGGAAGTACGGGTCCGCCCCGTCGAAGAAGCCGGTCGACACGAAGCCGATCTCGTGCCCGCACGCGGCCCGGGCGCTCGCCGCGGCGGCGGCCGTGGCCTCTTCCACCACCAGCAGCGACGCCCCGGAGTCGTCAAGGATGTAGGTGATCTCGTCCGGCGCCAGCCGGAAGTTCACCGGGACCACGATCGCGCCCAGCGCGTTGACGGCGAACATCGTCTCGAGGAACTCGGGACGGTTCGTCATCATGATCGCCACCCGGTCTCCGGCCCGGATCCCGCGCTCGCTCAGGGCCGCCGCCACGGCGCCGATCCGCTGGTGGAGCTGCGCCCAGGTGACGGAGGTTCCCTCGAAGCGGAGGTACACCGAGCCCGGTTTCGCGTGCGCGTGCCGGACGATATGACTGACCCAGTGGTTGCGCAGACGGGCTCCGGTGTCGTCCATGGCCCATTCTTACCGTTAAATTCAGCGGAAGGGCAGTAGACGAAGGGGCAGCATGCACGAGAACCTGACCAGGCTCGATGTCGTCGGCCCCGCGCTCGCGCGAGCGCTGGGCGATCCCGGCTGGGAACGGCTGGAAGCCACTTTGGTCTCCGGCGGGAAGTCCAACCTGACCTTCGAGCTCGCCAGTGACGCGGGCGAAGCGGTGCTGCGCAGGCCGCCGGACGGCCCGCTGCTGCCCCGGGCGCACGACATGGGCCGGGAGGCCAGGATCCAGCGGGCGCTGGCCGGCACGGTAGTCCCGGTGGCGAAGATCTTGTACGAGGACGCCGGCGAGCTCATCGGCGTGCCGTTCTACGTGATGGAGAAGGTCGACGGGTACGTGATCAGGGGCGATCTGCCCGGCGGCTGGGCGGAATCGGCGGCGGACCGCGGCGCCGTCGGCGACGTCCTCATCGACACGCTGGCTGACCTGCACGCCATCGACCCGGACGCGGTCGGCCTGACCGGCTACGGCCGGCCCTCAGGGCTGGGGGAGCGGCAGGTGCGCCGGTGGAGCGACCAGTGGGAGCGGTCCAAGAGCCGGGACATCCCGGCCGTCGACGAACTCGCCCGCCGGCTCCGCGAGAACCCGCCCACCGGGCCCGGCGGGTCGATCGTGCACGGCGACTTCCGGATCGACAACACCATCCTGGGTAAAGACATGCCGCCCGCGGTCAAGGCCGTGCTCGACTGGGAACTGTCCACCCTAGGGGAGCCGCTGGCCGACCTGGGCCTGTTCATGTTCTACTACCGCGAGCCCACCGACGCCCGGCCGGCCATGACCCCCGCCCCGACCATGCGGCCCGGCTTCCCGACCCGCGCCTACCTGGCCGAGCGGTACGCCAAGCGGACCGGCGCCGACATCTCGAACCTGTCGTCGTGGGTCGCGCTGGCCCACTTCAAGTCCGCGGCGATCGCGCAGGGCATCGCGGCCCGGGTCCGGGCCGGTTCGATGGCCGGGCAGGACTTCGGCGACATCGAGGGCGAGGTCGAGCGGATCGCCGCCGAAGGGCTCGCGCGCCTGGACGAGGGAAGCTGAACAAGGTGGACTTCGAGCTGAGCCCGGCCGCCCAGGACGCGCAGAAGCGCATGTGGGACTTCATGCGCGAGGAGGTCTTCCCGGCCGAGCCGCAGTGGGCGGCGTACCTGCGCGAGCACGGCGAGCACGCCTACCCGCCGGTGATGGAGCGGCTGAAGGAATCGGCCCGGGCCCGGGGCCTGTGGAACCTGTTCCTGCCGGCCGCGAGCGGCCTGGCCAACGTGGACTACGCGGCGGTCGCCGAGATCTCCGGCTGGTCACCGGTGATCGCCCCGGAGGCGATCAACTGCCAGGCGCCGGACACCGGCAACATGGAACTGCTGCACATGTTCGGCACCGAGGAGCAGAAGCAGCGGTGGCTGGAGCCGCTGCTGGCCGGGCAGATCCGGTCCGCCTTCGCGATGACCGAGCCGGACGTGGCGTCCTCCGACGCCACCAACATCCAGACCTCGATCACCCGCGACGGCGACGAGTACGTGGTCACCGGCCGCAAGTGGTGGATCACCGGGGTGGCCGACGAGCGCTGCCAGGTCTACATCGTGATGGGCAAGTCGGCGCCGGACGCCGAGCCGTACCGCCGCCAATCGATGATCTTGGTGCCGCGGGACACCCCCGGCGTCACGATCGTCCGGCACCTGCCCGTCTTCGGCTACCAGGACCAGCACGGGCACTCCGAGCTCGTCTTCGACCAGGCCCGGGTCCCGGCCGCCAACCTGATCGCGGCGGAGGGCGACGGGTTCGCCATCGCCCAGGCCCGGCTGGGGCCGGGGCGGATCCACCACGCCATGCGGGCCATCGGGATGGCGGAGCGGGCGCTGGCGCTGATGGTGGAGCGGGCGAAGAACCGGACCGCGTTCGGCGCCGCGCTGGCGGATCAGGGTGTGGTCCGTGAGCTGATCGCCACCTCGCGCATCGAGATCGACCAGGTGCGCCTGTACGTCTACAAGACCGCCTGGCTGATCGACCGGAAAGGGGCCAAGGCGGCCCAGTCGGAGATCGCCGGGATCAAGGTGGCGGCGCCGGCCGTGGCCACCCGGGTGATCGACCGGGCCATCGAGGTCTTCGGCGGGGCCGGCGTCAGCGACGACACGCCGCTGGCCTATTTCTACGCCTGGGCCCGGGTTCTGCGCATCGTGGACGGTCCCGACGCGGTGCACCGCAGGTCAATCGCCCGTCAGGAACTGCGCCGCGAACGACCGTTCGCAGGGTGAAAAACGGCCTCCTATTCCGGTGTACAGTCGGCCGCACAGGGTGACTTACGCCGTTAGAGTATGGCTCGCCCCCCTTGTAGGACGACCCGGCCGGTCCCTCCCCGGCCGTTGCCGCTGCGAACAGGGACAGGAGACCTTGAAAAAGGCAGAGATAATCGCTGACCAGATCGAGCAGACGATCGTCGGCCAGCGGTGGGAGCCTGGGGAACTGTTCGGCAGCGAAGTGGAGCTGATCGCCCGCTACGGGGTCAGCCGGGCGGTCTTCCGCGAGGCGGTCCGGCTGCTCGAGCATCACGGCCTGGCCGAGATGCGTCGCGGGCTGCACGGCGGCCTGTTCATCAGGCAGCCCGACCCGGCGCCGGTCGCCAAGGCGATGGCCGTCTACCTGGACTTCGAGAAGGTCGAGCCGCGCCAGCTCGAGGACGCCCGGCTCGCCATCGAGCTGTTCTGCGCCGAGCGCGTGGCGGCCAGGATCAACGAGGACGAGGTCGACGAGATCCGGGCCTACCTAGCCCGCGAGGCGACCCAGGTCAGCTCGGGCGAGGCGCCGAGCCTGCACGACTTCCATGTGCTGATGGCCCGGCTGACCGGCAACCCGGCCCTGCACCTGTTCGTCCAGACGCTCACCGACCTGACCCAGCGGCAGCCGGTCCTCGAGCGGAACCGGCTCTCCCTCGGCGACATCCACGCGGCGCACATCAAGATCGCCGAGGCGATCATCGCCCGCGACGGCGCGCTGGCCCGGCACCGGATGATGACCCACCTGGAGGAGGTGTCGGCGGCCGCCAGCCGGCGCCCGCCGGCCCGCTCGGCCCTGCGCGGGCCGGGGCGCCGCGAGGCCACGGAACCAGTCGCGTGACCCGCACGGCGTCCCTGAGGTTCGAGCGCGGCGGCGCGCCCGCCCCGCTGTCCGGGGCGACGCCAGGTACGCTTCCTCGCGTGCCCGTCCGGCCCCGTGAACCCAGGGACATCCCCGCCTGCGCCGCCGCGCTGCGCCGGGTGCACGATGCCAGCGGCTACCCGTCCCGCTGGCCGGACGACCCCGGCGGCTGGATCACCCCGCGCGCCATGGTGGGCGCCTGGGTCGCCGAGCACGACGGCGAGGTCGCCGGTCACGTGGCTCTCGTCCGCGGCCTGAACGTGGACTGCCTGCTCCGCGCCACCGGCCTGCCAGCCGAGGCGCTGGGCGGGATCGTCCGGCTTTACGTAGACCCGGGCTTCCAGCGGCTGGGCCTGGCCCGGGCCCTGCTGGACACCGCGGCCGCCGCCGCCGCGGAGCATGATCTCAAGCCCGTCCTCGACGTGGTCGACGACAGCGGCCCGGCCATCGCCCTGTACGAGCGAGCCGGCTGGAAGCTGGTCGGCATCCAGCCCGCGACCTGGACCGACCCGGACGGCAGGACCCCCGTCATCCGCTGTTACGTCGGGCCGTAGCCCCCTCGTTCACCGGCCGGCCGGCCAGAGTTCCCGCGGTAGCGGCGGAGCCCGCAAGCCGGCACGCCCACGCGCCGATCACGGTCGGAGACTTCCCCGTCGCGGTCACCATCATGGCCTGACCAGGCCGCCGAGGCGACGGAAGCCGCCCGCACCCCGTATGCTGTCTGGGTTCCTGTCAGGAGACGGGCGCATAGCTCAGTGGAAGAGCGTTCGCCTTACAAGCGAAAAGTCCCAGGTTCGAACCCTGGTGCGCCCACCGTTATCGACCACCTATTCCTCGTTGGCCAGGCGGCCCCTCAGCCGCGCCTGTGCTGTCCGCCGGAACTGTAACTCCAGCCGGATTCCGACGCATGACAGCGGATTCTCCGGAAAGGAGAATCGGCAGTGAAATAAGCAGTTCCGGGCAACCGGCGGGAAACTGACCGTGAGGAAACATGGACCCACTGGTATGCATCCGGGGCTCGGCCTCCCCCGGGCACAGCTACCCGATGACTCCCCTGCACGTGAAGAACGCGGGCAGTTCCCCGACGGCGACCACGTTCTCGGTCGATCCGGTGGAGGCCACCACCTGGCTGAAGGTCTCTCCGGTGGAAATCCCGCCCGGGGAATCGGCGAGCGTGCCCCTGACCCTCGTGGTCCCGTCGAACGCACCTTCCGGGGAAGACCATGTGATCCTGACGGTGGGGAAGACCCACTTCGACGTGAGGTTCAGCGTCGGGGTCCCGGCCCCTAGTGAGTGCATCGCGGCCGGATACAAGCCCGCTACGGGAACCAGTCCTTCGGTGTTCTTGTGGCTGATCATTCTCGTCGTCGTCGTCATCGCGGCCTTCTTCGTACGGAAACGGCTGGCACGAAAATGACCGTAGACGAGCTGTGGCCCTGCGGACGGCCGGATGCCGTCCGCAGGGCCATGTGATCGCTCAGGGCCTGCCTTGCGTCAGACCCTGACCCGGAACACTTGCCCGGTCAACTCGCCCACGTATACGTACCCGCCGTGCAGGCCGAGGCCGACAGTCGGCGCGACGAAACCCTTCAGGAGCGGCTTGAGGACGGTGCCATTCAGGCACAGGGTGAACACCTCGCCTCCCGGTCCCTTGCCCTTCGGACCCGTGAAGGAGGTCAGGTAGAGCGTCCCGCCCTGGACCGCGATGCCCATCAGGTCGGTATGCGGGCCGAAGGTGCGGAACGGCTTCGTGAAGCCCTGGCACTTCGCTGGCACGGTGTGGTTGCACACCGGGAAGCCGTAGTTGTCGCCGTGGTGCACGTGCAGCACGAAGTCCGGCGGGTTCTTGGCGCCAGAGTCCTGGCCCAGATCGGTGACGAACGGCGAGTTCGAGCCCGGCTCGAAGGCGAACTGCCACGGCTGCCGTATGCCCGTCGCGAAGACCCGCAAGTCCTTCCCATTCGGAAGGAACGTGAGGATGTCGTAGAGGTGAGGCGACGTACTGGCCGGGCCGTGGTCGTTGTTGTCGGTGAGGCCGACGTCAACGCCGACGTAAAGGCGGCCGTCGGCGCCAAAGCCGATGCCGTTGAAGCCGTCGAACTTCTGGCTGGCGACGTACAGCGTCCTGCGGACGGTGAACGTCGTGCCATTCCAGCCGCTCCACGAGATCAGCCGCCAGCTCGGGCGGCCATTGGCGAGCACGGCGCCGCTGATGTAGAGCTTATTGTCGTGCCAGGTCAGGCCGGCCACGAACTTGATCGGGCTAGGGATCTTGACCGCGGTGCCGTGCTTCAGCACGTAGACCCCGCCGTTCGGCGGGGCCGAGCCCTCGGAGTTCCCGCCGTCGCCGACGAATACCCTGCCGTCTCCGAACGCGAACGACGTCGGCGTCTTCAGCCCGGAAGCGACGAGCTCGACCTTGTGTCCGTTCGTCGAGACGGGCGGGGGCGGCGGCCCGGAACTCGCGTTGGCGGCTGGCGCCGCCAGCGCGAGAGTCACGGCGGCGGCCAGGCCTGCCACCGCAATTACGCGTTTGGACATGCTTACTCCTGATCTGAGCTAAGGCGTGCTCGGCTGGGAACAGGCGACAGATACCCCCATCCCGTCACACGATTGTGGCATGGCAGAACCGTATTGAACATAAGCAAATTCTTCGCGCCTCCAGGCGCCGCCATGAAGCCCAACGCCCAGGTCAGCGAGCGTGTGTATACGAGGAGACGCCATTTTGTATACGTCCAGGCCGATCCGTGCCGACAAGCTCTGAGTGCCAGATATAGAGCCACTAGCCGGAAATGTCAGATAACAATGGCGCGTCGCTGCTCATATCGGCTAGGTCACTACGGCGAATGCGGCTGCACCTTACTGAAATGTGCCGAAGTGCAGAATTGCGTCGGCGCGTCAGCGCGTATCGTCGCCCGGTGGCGGCAGCAGCTCGGTCCTGAACTGAGGGGCGAGGCTCTGCGTCCGCGCGATAAACGCCGCCTGCGCGTCCGGGCTGAGCGGCGGCGGCGCTTCGGTCCGGGTGGAGACCGGCTGGCCGACCAGGGTGAAGAACTCTTCCTGGCCTGCGGGTGCGCACATGCACAACAGCCGTGACGGCGTGTCGGAGGCGTTGGTGAAGGAGTGCGGCGCATTGGCCGGCACGTTGATGGTCTGCCCGGCCTGGGCGACGACGGTCTCTCCCCGGAACGTCACCCGCACCTCTCCGTCCAGGACAGTGAACATCTCCTCGAAGTCGTGCCGGTGCGGCGGCGGGCCGCCGCCGGGCGGGACGTGCATGTCGATGAGGGTGTACTTGCCGGCGGTGTCCTGGCCGGTCACGAGGATCGTGTAGGTGTCGCCGACGAGCCCGATGTGCGGCAGGCCCTGATCTTCGTCTGGCCGCGCGACGGTGAGCCCGCGGGACAGGTCGTCGGACGGGATCGGATTCGGCTGGTCTGGCATGGTCTTCTCCACCCTGGCTGGCTAAAACGGATTATTTCGTCCGTTTAAGTGTATCGCGCGCGCGTCCCGGGTCCGATGGAGGTTGAATGAGGGCGTGGTCGCAGCCGGCAACTCGCGCGAACCGCGCAGCGACGCGGCCCGTAACCAGCAGGCCCTCGTCCAGGCCGCCACCACGGCAATACACCGCGACGGCCCGCGCGTGCCCATGGCGACGATCGCCGCCGACGCGGGAGTCGGCATCGGCACGCTCTACCGTCACTTCGCCACCCGCGAGGATCTGCTTAACTACCTCACCCATACATCGTTCGAGCAGGTGCTCGCCAATGCCGAAACCGCCGAAGGCAACGGCATGACCGCCGCCAAGGCGCTCCAGCAGTTCATCGAGGCGGCCATCAGCCAGCGCAACCAGCTCGTCCTGCCGCTGCACGGCGGCCCGCCCCTGACCCAGCCGAGGACCCGCATCGTTCGCGAGCACGTCCACCAGGTGATCCAGCGGATCATCGACCGCGGGCGAGCGGACGGCACCATCACGCGGGACGTGACCCCGCATGACATCGTGGTGTTCGGAGCGATGCTCGCCCAGCCGCAGCGATCCGACCCGGGCTGGGACGACACCTGCCGCCGGCTGCTCGCCACCTACCTCGCGGGCCTGGGCTCTTAGCAGCGGGCCACCCGAGGCGCTGTCGCGGTGACGACGACCCGCCGCACCAGGCCGGCCATAGGCAGCCGCTCCCTGGCCTCGTCTTGGAGCTCGGCCAGTGCGGTGTACCGGAGCAGGTCCAGGGAGACGAACGACTGCGGCTCGACCTCGGCCGGTACGCGCCATAGACGCAACGATATGTCCGGCCCATCCGGCCGGGTGTCCTGGCTTTGCTGCTGGACTCACCGGTCTGGTTTTGTGGGAGCGTGGCCGATCATCCAGAGCGCTGGCGTTCCCCGTTCACGCCGGTCGAGATGTGCGAGATGTGGACCTACACCGATGGTGCCCTCACGGTCAGGGGGTACCGGCGGCCAGACGGCACCGCCCGGGCCGGGAACTGGGTGCTGGCCGACCCGGAGACAGGGAACGTCCGGGGCGAGGTTCCGGCGGGAGAATTCTCACGCCGGTACCGGCCGGTGGACGTGTTCGCCGATGTGCCCGGCCTGCCCGGCTACCTGGGAACGGTCACCGCGCCCGACGGTACCGCCCTGGTGGACCTGGTCCTCGACCGCAACCCCTTCATGCTGGCCAACGGGCCCCGCCGGGCGGCCAGGCCGCACGCGCTGACCGTGCCCCGCCGCCATCGCGACGGATGGTCATCGGCCACGGCTTCCGAACTGGCGGCCCGCCAGACGGCGATGTCCTTGATCGCCGCGTGGTACCGCAGCCTGGACGGCGGGCACGTGGTGTTCTGCGCCAATGACAGCCCGCCGAACCTGGACTACCGGCGCGACGTGGAAGCCGCGAGCGGGACCCTCGCCGGCGGCACCGATGCGGCCGTCACCAGGAATCCGCGGCAGGACGTGCAGCGCGCCCACCTGCATGCCTTCTATGCCGAGCACGGCACCACCGAGAACCACGAGTCGTCGGCGCTGCAGGGGCGTCCCGTCACGGCCGAGGGACACCGCGCCTTCCGTGCCGCCCTCGGCGGCGACGCCGTGCCAGTGGAGCGGGACAGCGACCGGCTCGCTGACGACGTTCGTGCCGCCGCGCGGCCCTGGGGCGGCAGCTACTGCTCTTACCAGCTGAGCGTGGACGGCCCGTTGTGGGTCATGCCGGCCCTGGGGCCGTCTCAAGATGAGTTCAACCGGCGCCTGGCCCGGGCTGATGGCCTCCAGGCCGCGCCCGACGCGAAGCTGGGCGGGGCCGTCAACCTGGTACGGCCCACCCTCGCCGATGCCGGGCGGCTCCGCACGGCGCAACGGGCCGTAGCCGGCCAGCGGGCCGGCTTCGAGGCCTTCATGGCTCAGCTGGGACTGGACCCGCGGTCGCTGGCTACAGGCGCTGAGCGGTTACGTCTCCCGGCTTAGCCAGGACCTGTAGGCGGCCACGATCAGGGCGGCGCTGGTCTCCAGCGGCAGCGCGGTACTGTCGATCTGCAGGTGGTAAAGGGCTGGATCGTCGATGTCGGCGCCGTAGAGCCGGCGGACGTACTGCGCGCGGGCGCCATCTACTTCGGGCAGCCGCTGCCGGGCCGCGTCCTCGTCGATGCCCTCGATCCTGGCGGCCTGCGCGATGCGCGCGTCGGCGGGCCCGAACAGCCGGACGCGCAGCACGCCGGCCTCCCGGCGGAACGCCGCCCCGCCGGCCCGGCCGAGTATCACCGCGCCCGAGACGAGCGCGCCCCGCATGACGGCCTCGGCCTGCTCCCGGAACAGCGGTGCCTCATCGGGCGGTGAAGCCGTCCAGGGCGAGTGCGCGTCGCTGCCCGCGGCGCGCACCCCCTCGGCCAGCGGGGCGAGGATGGCGAGAAAGCGGTCGGCCAGCGACCGGCGGACTGCCCCGCTCTCGGCCTCGGTGACGGATACATGCAGCTTCTCGGCGATATGTGAGCTGATGGCCCGGTCCAGCAGCGGGATTCCCAGCTGCCGCGCGACTTCCGGGGCGATCATGCTGCCGCCGGCGCCGTAGCCGGCCGAGATCGTTACTCCAGGCATCAGCCGCCCGCTTCTACGTGAACGTACCGGGAAGAAGTCCTTGATCGGCCCAGTAGTGCCGACCCGCCACGAGGATACCGCTGCTGGTGCTGGGCGGCCCCGGCGGGCGAGGGGCCTAAGCCATCTCTAAGCCCCGCGGGCCCCGCGAACGGCACTCGGATACGGCTTTCGGCCGATGTGGCGGCGCGCGCCTTAGCAATAGGTTGCAGATAAAGCACCCGTCAGTCGAGGAGCAGCCCGATGAGCGCTTACCTGGCCTACCAGACACAGCAGATGGAGCGAGCCAAGACCTTCGCCGAAATCCGCCGGATTGAAGCGCGGGTCAGCAGAGTGGCCCAGGCCAAGCCGGAGGTGCGGCGCCGGGCTATCTGGCCGTTCGGTGCCCTGGCCGCCCGTCATCGGCGCGCTGTCGAGCTATGTGACGCCGCTATCTAGACGGGTTCTTTCCGGGGCCAGCTGACCGGAAGCGCTACTTGTGCGGCCGCGGCCGCCAGCCGTCGACCCGCCATTTCGAGTTGGGGCGAGCGGGCAACAGCAGCACGATCAGCAGTCCCAGGGCGGACAGGATCAGGCCGAACGTCAGCCCGACCCGCTCACCGTAACCTTTGCGCTCCGCCAGCCACGACGCGACCGCGGCCGAGATCAGCCACGCGAACAGGAAGTACAACGCGTCGACGCCGATCATCGGTTCGCTCCGTATCCGGTCATGTCCCCAGGTACGCTTTCTGGACCCCGGGGTCATTCTGCAGGCTCGCCGAATCGCTGGCCAGGGCCACCCGCCCGGTCTCCAGCACGTAGCCGCGGCTGGCGGCGTCGAGCGCCCGGTTGGCGTTCTGCTCGACCAGCAAGATCGCGACCCCGGAGCGGTTGATCTCGCCGATCGTCTGGTAGATCCGGTCGACGAGGATCGGGGCGATCCCCAGTGACGGCTCGTCCAGCAGCAGTAGTTTCGGCCGGGCCATCAGCGCGCGCCCGATCGCGAGCATCTGCTGTTCACCGCCGGACATCGTCCCGGCCTTCTGGCTCTCGCGCTCCTTGAGCCGGGGGAAAAGGTCGTAGACGCGGTCGAGATCTTCGGCGATCTCGGGGCCGCGCCGCCGGTGCGCGCCGAGGTCCAGGTTCTCCCGCACGGTCATCCGCGGGAAGCAGTGGCGCCCCTCGGGGGCGAGCGCGACGCCGCGGATGGGTATCTCGTGGGCCGGCACGCGCGTGATGTCCTCCCCGGCGAAGGTGATCTTCCCGGAACTGGCCGGGGTGAGCCCGGAGATGGAACGCAGGGTGGTGGACTTGCCGGCCCCGTTCGAGCCGATCAGCGTGACCACCTCGCCCGCGCCGACGGTCAGCGAGATGCCCTTCAGCGCCTCGATCGCCCCGTAGTGGGTATGGATATCCGAAACTTCGAGCAGGGTCATCAGGCCTGCTTTCCGAGATACGCCTCGATCACCCCGGGGTCCGCCCGGACCACGGCCGGTTCCCCTTCGGCGATCTTCTTGCCGTAGTCGAGCACGGTGACGCGCTCGGAGACGCCCATCACGACCTTCATGTCGTGTTCGATCAGCAGGATGGTCAGGTTCAGGTCATCCCGCATGGCCCGCATGAACTCCGTCAGGGCCTGGGACTCCTGCGGGTTCATGCCGGCTGTCGGCTCGTCGAGCAGCAGCAGTTTCGGCTGGGACGCCAGGGCCCGGGCGATCTCCACCCGGCGCTGGTCTCCGTACGGCAGCTGCGCGGCCAGCCGGTCGAAGACGGGCTCGCGCAGGCCGGCGTAGGCCAGCAGCTCGCGGGCGTGCTCGCGTGTTTCCCGCTCCTCGCGGCGCACCCAGGGCGGCCGGAAGATCGACCCGACGAGCCCGGATCGCATCCGCGCGTGGTGTCCGACCATGACGTTCTCGACGGCCGTCATCGCGCCGAACAGCCGGATGTTCTGGAAGGTCCGCGCGACGCCGTGCTTGGTGATCACGTCCGGCCGCGAGTGAGTGGTGTCCCGCTCGCCGAGCAGGATCCTGCCCTCGGTCGGCCGGTACAGCCCGGTCAGCATGTTGAACAAGGTGGTTTTCCCGGCGCCGTTCGGCCCGATCAGCGACACGATCGAGTGCTCGGGAACGTCGAAAGAGACGTCGTTGACGGCGACCAGGCCGCCGAACGTCTTCGTGACGTGCTCCGCGCGCAGGACGGCGGCGACAGGCGGCGTGGGCGTCTCGGTCGCGCTCACGTCCCACCCCCCGGCGTACCCGGAGCCTCCGTGAGCTGGGCGTCCACCGGAGCGATCTCGGACGTGAGCTCGAGCCGGCGTCGCCGCTCCGGGATCAGGCCCTGCGGCCGCAGCACCATCATGATCACCAGCAGGAAACCGAAGATCCCGAATTCGACCGCGGTGAGCTGGAAGTTGAAGCCCAGCTTGGCGGGGATGCCGTTCAGCACGTCGGGGATCAGGTAGTTGTTGATATAGCCCAGCGCCAGGCCTCCCACGACCGCGCCCCAGATCGACCCGAGGCCGCCAATGATCACCATGGCGAGGATGAAGATAGAGAACCCGAACTGGAACTGTCCGGCGTTGACCACGGTGTAGTACGTGCCGAAGAACGCACCCGACATACCGCCGAACGCGGCGCCGATCGCATACGCGAGTAGCTTCGTCTTAACCAGCGGAATGCCCATCGATACGGCTGCGACCTCGTCCTCGCGCAGCGCGACCCAGGCCCGGCCGAGCCGGGAGTCGCGCAGCCGCAGGTTGACGAACAAGACAACCAGCAAGATGGCGAAGATCAGCCAGTACCACGGCCGGAGATTCAGCAGGTTGAACGACCCGATCCCGGGGAAATACGGCGAGTCCACCGCGCTGATGCCGAGGTTGCCTGCGGTCAGCGTCATGCCGCCGCCGACGTGGACGCTCTGGCCGTTGACCGCCACGTCGGCGATGATCTCGCCGAACGCGAGCGTGACGATCGCGATGTAGTCGCCGCGTAGCCGTAGCGTCGGCAGGCCGATCACGATTCCGGCCGCGGCGCAGATGAGTGCGGCCCCGATCAGGATCAGTATGAAGTTGAGGTGGATACCGGGCAGCGTGCTCGCGACCGGGGAGACGAGCGCATGGATGTGAGCCTTGAAGAAGAACCCAGATCCGAACCAGCCGAGCGAATACGCGCCGAGAGCGTAGAAGGCGACGTACCCGAGATCGAGCAATCCGGCGAACCCCACGACGATATTCAGGCCCAGCGACATCACCGCGTAGGCCAGCGCGATGATGGTCGCGTTCATGAACGCGCTGGACGAGGAGAACATGAACGGCAGCACAATCCCGATCACGAGGAGCAATCCCACCAGCGCCCGGCTCCACCATGGCGGGACTCGCCTGTCCACCGCCTCGCGCCACTCCCGCAGTTGCGCGCGCAACTCGCTCACCCTGCCTCCCTCGTCTCCTCACCGAGCAGACCGCGCGGGCGCAGGACCATGATGGCGATCAGGTAGCCGAAGACGACCGCCTCAGTCCACTGCGGCCCCAGGCGGGAATCGGACAGCGACTGGATGACGCCGATGATCAGGCCGCCGAGCACGGCACCGCGGACGTTGCCGATGCCGCCCATGACCGCCGCCGTGAACGCGATCAGTCCGGCCTTGAAGCCCTGGAAGTACCAGACGTTCGTCTCATAGAGCGCGTACACGAGCCCCGCGGCGCCGGCCAGCATGCCGCCCAGCAGGAAGGTGAGCGAGATCGTGGAGTTGACATTGATGCCCATCAGGCGGGCGGCCTCGGGATCCTGGGCGGTGGCGCGCATCGCCCGGCCGGCCCGGGTGGTGTTGATGAACCAGGTCAGCGCGAACACCAGCGGGATCATCACGGCGAACGCGAGAATGTATCCCCGCAGGATAGGTACCCCGCCGATGGTGAACACCGTTTGCTGTGAGTGGATCAGATCGGGCACGCTCTGCGGTGAGCCCCCCCGCCAGAGCAGGCCGACGTTCTGCAGGATGAACGAAAAGCCGACCGCTGTGATCAGCGATGCGAGCTTGGGCGCGCTCCGCAGCGGCCGGTAAGCGACCCGTTCGATCAGGGCGTTCAGCGACCCCGTCACGATCATTGCGATGATCAGCGTCACCAGCAGACCGCCGACCAGGCCCAGCGCACTCGTGGTGAGCCCGAGCCCGAGCGTCGCCCACAGGCCGACGGAGGTGAAGGAACCGATCATGAACACATCGCCGTGGGCGAAGTTGATCAGCTCGATGATGCCGTAGACGAGGGTGTAGCCGATCGCGATCAACGCCCAGATGGCGCCGTTGGACAGTCCCTCGGCGAAGTTGAAGCCCAGCTTCGACAGATCGTGATGAATCAGGGCATGACCAGCCACGACACCGGCCTGGTAGCCGTGCGTCAGATCGCTGATGCCGTAGTAGATGGGCAGCGCCGCGAGCGCCGCGATCAGGCCCCAGCGGCCCGCATAGCGGCGAACCGCCGCGAGCGAGCGTGCCGCCACCGCGGGCGGCCTGGGCGTGGGCGAAATCGTTGTGGTTTCCACGGGTCCCTGTGCAGTACGGGGCAGAGTGTTGATGCAGCCTAGCGGTCGCGGAGGGGGCGCTGCGCGCCCCCTCCGCGATTCCCTAACCTTGGACCGTCTTGGTCGGCGTGATCGTCTTGACGAAGACCGGCTCGCCGTCGGACCCGACCCGGTAAAGGCCGTAGGCCTTCAAGGTCGTGTCGCCGTTCTTGTCGAACCCGTAGGTGCCGAGCACCGAGTTACGCGCGGTGGTCGTGAACAGCGCCTTGAGCACGGCCGCCTTACTGTTGCCCTGCGTGCCGAGCTTCGCGATCGTGTCGAGCCCGAGCTTCATCGCCTCGTAGCCGTAGATCGCGTACGGGTCGGGATCTGCCGTGCCGTACTTGGCCTTGTAGGCGGCGAGGAAGTCCTTGCCGCCCGGGTAAGCGGCCAGGTCCTGCGTCGCGACCGTGCACTCCATCAGCGGGTAGAGCGCGGCCGGGACGCCGCCCTTCGTCGCGCTGGTGTAGGAGTCGGTGCAGACGCCGTCGCCTCCGAAGATCTTGGCCTTGGGAAGCGCCGAGTTGACGTCCTTGGTGATCTGGACGGCGCCGTTGGAGACGATGCCGGCGAAGAAGAAGCAGTCGGCTCCCTCGCCCTGGACCGTCGAGGCGTAGGAGCGGAAGTTGGGCGCGGTCGGGTCGATTCCCGTGTTGCTCACGATGTTGACCCCGTAAAAGCCCTTCTCCAGCCCGAGCAGCGTCGCCAGGCCGGCGCCGTATGCCTCCTTGTCATTGGCCACGGCGACCTTGGTGCAACCGGCCTGTTTCATCGCGATCAGGTCGGAGGCAGCCTGGATCGAGTCGATCGGCACGATTCGCAGGTAGGTACGGGTCCCGCTCGGGTAGTACTTCTGCGGCTCACCGGGGGCGCTGCCAGGCAGGCTCGTGGTCAGGCCGACATACGTGTTCGCCGGGCTCACCTGGGGGAGTCCCGCCTGGTTGAGGATCGGGATCGACACCTCGCTGGCGCCCGAGTTGAATTCGCCGATGTAATAGACGGCCTTCGGGTCCGTCGCCGCCTTGCGCGCATTGGCTGCCGTCTGGCCGGGGTCCCACTTGCCGGCCGCAGCGGTCGAGTCGTCGAGCGACTGGTAATTCACCTTCCACTGCCCGGCCTTGCCGCCCGCCTGAGATAGCGCGAGCTTGATTCCATTGACCATCGGACTGGTTTGCGCGGTCGAGGCACCCTGCAACGGGAGGCTCGAGTAGATGTCGACCGTGCCGCCCGACGCGCTGCTGGTTGAACCGCCGCCGGCGCTACTGCTGCTGCCGCCGCTGCTACATCCGACAACCGCGAGGGCGATCGCGGCCAGGGCCGCGATCGCGGGAGTTCGTCTCATTATCTTCCTCTCGTTGACCTGAGTTGCCCGGCGGCCACGGAGCGCACCGACCGACCGATCCGGGCTTCATAGCAGTGCGACAGCCGAAGGACGAAACAGTCTGATCACGTCCCTCTGCGTCGGCTGCACCCTGCCGATCTCGTGCAGGTCGGGCCCGTTGCCGATCCGCCAGCGTGCCGCAGCAGCAACTGGCTTAACCCCTCACGCACGGGCCACGCTAAGTCGCTCCCCGTCATGCGTTCGGTCCCACTGCGGTGAGCTCGTTCGGATCTGGCCGTTCCGGCACGCGGAAGAGCCTGCCAGATTCCTGTGTCGCGGAGATTAACCTCATGGTCACGAAAGGGTCACGGAATGATGGCCGGAGATCCACTCTGCTCGGCTGCGCCCGCGTGCATGCGGCAATTTCGCGTGCATGCGAGAATAGGGTCGTGCGATGTCCCGCCGTTGCCGGCCGCGCCACCAGGTGATGCCACTCATGAGCCATGCCGCTCCTCGTCCAGCGCTATCGGCGCCCCCTCCGTAGCTTGCGGGGCTGGCTGGCGCCGCTGATGCTGGCGGCGGCGCGCGCCCGGCGGCGTCCGGCCCGGTGGCTGCTGCCTGTGCTGGGTATTGCGCTCGCGGCGGCGTTCGCCGCAGGCGTGGCGGCGGAGTCGCAAATCGCGAGCGACGAAAGCGCCCGATCGGTGCTTGACCGGGCATCGCCGCTGGCTGCCGAAGTCCGTGTCACCTGGCAGGGAGCAGTCAGCCCCGGCGTCGCGGACCAGGCGCGGGCACTGCTGCGCGGGCTGGGCGCGGGGTCGCAGACCGAAGTGGTGCTGATGAACCCGGTGCGGCTCGGCGGAGTAGTCGTGCGTCCCGCCGCGATCGCCCCGCTGGGCCAGTGGCTCCCCGGCGCGGCGCTGGGCCGGCTGGGGCCTTGCCGCCCGGAACGCTGCCCGATGCTGCTGGCCGGGAGCGGCCAGGTCCCTTCGACCCTGGCCGCGATCGGCGTCCGTATCCAGGTCGCCGGCTCGGCGCCACTGCGCTCGGCGGTCCCCCTCGGGTTCGTGCCGTCAGACGCGGGTACCGCGCCGGTGCTCGTGACCACAGATGCCGCCGGATTGGAATCGCTGCCGGGACTGAGCGGCGTGTACCGGACGTACAGCTGGCTGGCGCCGTTCGTGATTACCCGGCTGCACGGGTGGCAGCTGGCCGGCGCCGAGGACCGGCTGGCCCGCTCGCAGGGCCGCCTGCTGCTGGCCGGGAGCCAGTTCAGCCTGAGTGCGCCGTTCACCACACTGGACGAAGCGCGGGCCGAGGCGAGCGCGGCGCCGCAGCGGCTGCTGCTCGCGGGCGGAGGCGCGATAGCGGCGCTGGCGCTGTTCATCGTCTTGGCCGGCGGCGGCCTTCGCCGCGATCAGCGGGCCGAGCTTGTCCGGCTCCGCAACGCAGGCGCCCGCAGGCGGCACTGCGTTCTGTTCGTCATAGCGGAATCCGGATGGCTGTGCGCAGGGGCACTGAGCGCCGGCGCGGTCGCCGGGATCGGGGCCGCGGCACTGCTCGCGAGGGCCCAGGGGGAACCGGCTGGCGCGATCCTGACGCACAGCCTGATCAACGCCGCGGGGGCGATAGCGCTAGGCGCCGGGTGGCTCGCGGCGACTGTGCTGCTCGCCACGCTGGTACTAGTGCGCAGCGCGAGGCTGATCGACCTGCTGGCCGTCGCGGCGGCGGCGGCCCTGGCAGCGACGCTGTCCGGGAGCACGGGCAGCGATAACGCGCTGGCGCTGCTGCTCGCCCCGCTGTGCTGTGCGGCTGCCGGGGTGCTGACATTTCGCGCGGCGGGGCTCGTGCTGCGGGGAGCCGAGCGCGTGGCGCGGGGCGGCCCGGTGCTCACCCGCCTCGCGCTCGTCAACCTCGCCCGCTCTCCCTGGCTGCCGGCGCTGGCCATCGCGTTCCTGGCCGTGGCCGTCGGCCTGGGCGGCTTTGCCTTCGCCTACCGCGCGACGCTGATCCGCAGCGCAGCAGATCAGGCGGCGGACCGCGTCCCGCTCGACGCCCTTGTCTCACCTGGGCCAGACTTCCGCACCCCGCTCGAACTGGCTCCGCTTCAGCGCTGGCAAGCGCTCGCGGCCGGCCCCGTACTGCCCATCCGCCGGACCGAGGCGAACTATGCCAGTGGCGGAGGGACCGTGACGGTTCCCGCGCTCGGCGTTCCCGCCGGCGGGCTGACCCAGATCCACGGCTGGCGGCCGGGCGACGGCTCGGCACCACTGACAGTGCTCGCCCGGCGCATCGAGCCGACCGGTCCGGTCCGGATGCCAGGGCCGATGCTCCCGGCCGGCGCGCGCTGGCTGTCGCTGCGTGCTTCCTCGCCCGGCCTCGCGGTCGACGTGCTCGCCGACCTGCGCGATCCGCAGGGAACGATCCTGCCGGTGACCTTCGGGACAGCGGGCCCTCGCGTGGCATTCCTGCGCGCCGCCGTGCCGCCGGGACGGTGGGAGCTGGCGGCTTTGGAGCTCGACGAGCCGACCGGAGTCGCCATCACGAACGGTCATCAGAACGGCGAGAACCCGGGCGCCGCAACTCAGGCTCACACGCGCGTAGCGCTCGGGCCCCTGCTCGCGTTGTCGGCCCGCGGGGGATCGCTGCTGCGCGTGCCGCTCGGTGCCTGGCGGGGGGTAGGCGCGGCGGCTACGACCGCGCCTGTGCGGAGCGGTGCCGTCGCGATGGCCGGCTTCGACGCGAGCGGAATACCCGGCGTGCTCCGGCCAGCGCAGCCGACCGACGCGCACCCGATCCCGGTGCTCGCCGATCCGGCGACTGCCGCCTCGGCCGGGCCTGACGGGCGGATCGCCCTGACGGTCGACGGCCTCCCGGTGATCGCACGCGTGGCCGGGGTCCTCAGCCGCTTCCCGGCGCTTCCCTCCGACCAGGCCGGCTTCGTCATCGCCGACGAGCCCACGCTGGCGGCGGCTCTGGACGCGCAGCTTCCCGGTCAGGGCCGGGCGGACGAGCTGTGGATCGGAACCAGCCACCTCGCGGGTCTGCGCGCCGCGTTGGGGAGCGGAGCGCTCGCCCAGCTTGACTCCTCGTTCCGCGTCGACATCGAACATCAGCTCCGGGACGCACCGGTTGCGCGCGGGGTGCTCGGCACGCTGATCGCGGCGACGGCGCTGTCGGTGCTGCTGGCTGTCGTCGGGTTGCTGGCGGCGCTGCTCGGCGGCGGCCGCGACGAGCGGGTTGAGTCAGACCTCCAGGAGCAGGGCGTCGGTCCGTCCGGGCTTCGGGCCGAGTTGCGCGTCCGGCTCGCGCTCGCGAGCCTGCTGGGTGTGATCGTCGGCCTCGGGATCGCGGTGCTGCTGACCCGGCTGGCTGTCGCGAGCGTCCGCGGCGCGGGCGCTGTCGCCGATCCCAGGCCGCCGGCGGTGACGGTACTTCCCTGGGGGGCGCTCGCAGCCTGGAGCGTTGGCACGTTCGCGGTCCTCACGCTGGCGGGATGGCTGGTACCCCGGGGGAGTGTCATTCGTTGAGCGAAGCGGTGGTCGAGCTGTGCGACGTGTTCTGCGTGCATCGCACGAATGAGGGGGACGCCGCGGCCCTGGCGGGGACGAACCTCGAGCTGGCCCGTGGCGAGGTGCTGGGCGTGCTCGGTCCGAGTGGGGCCGGCAAAAGCACGCTGCTGCGTGTGGTGGCCGGAATCCAGCCGCCGTCAGCCGGGGTCGTCCGCGTGCTCGGCCGCGACATCGGCCGGATGTCCGCGGGCTCCCGGTCGCGGCTCCGTCATGAGCTGATGGGGTTCCTCGGTCAGGACACCGAGACGGCGCTGAGTCCCGATCTTCGTGTGCGTGACGCCATCACACTGCCACTCGTGCTTCGCGGAGTTCCGAGGCGAGAGCGTCGTGTTCGAGTCGATGAACTGCTTGAGGCCACCGCGCTGGCCGACCGGGGTGACGCCCTGCCCGGGGAGCTGTCCGGTGGCGAGCGCCAGCGTATCGCGCTGTGCGCTGCCCTCGCCCACCGGCCGGTGCTGCTGCTCGCCGACGAGCCGACCGGCGAGCTCGACGAGGCCAGCGCCGACAGCACCCGCGCGCTGATAACCGGGCTCGCCCGCCTCAACGGCACGAGTGTCATCCTGGTGACCCACGACCCGGCGACCGCTGAGGTCGCCGACCGCACACTCCGGATCCGGGACGGGCGGATCGTCGGCGACCGCCGCGGCGCCGAGGAGGCGCTCGTCATCGACGGAGGCTGGCTGCGGCTTCCCTCCGATGTGCTCACGCAGGCGGGGATAGGGCGCCGCGCCCGCGTGCGGCCAACCCCGGACGGGGTGATAGTGACGCGGGCGGACGGCGATCCCGGCCCGATCGGGGCGGCGGGGCCGGCCGCAGCCAGCGCCCGGCCGCAGCCGCCCGTCCCATGGGTCCCCGCCCGGGTCGGGCTTTGCTCCGTGGCACGCACCTACGGGTATGGGCTAATCAGGCGCGATGTGCTCGGCGGGCTCACGCTCGACTTCGTGCCCGGCCAGCTGACCGCGATCACGGGTCGCTCGGGCGCGGGGAAAACAACGCTGCTGAAGCTGGTAGCCGGCCTCGACCGCCCAAGTTCCGGCCAGGTGGTGCTCGACGGCCACTCGCTCGGAGACTGTAACGGTGAGCACCTCGCGAGCCTGCGCCGAAAGCAGATCGGATACCTCCCGCAGGCGCCCATGCCGATCGGGTTCCTGAGCGCCGAGGAGAACATCGTGCTGGTACTGCGGATACGCGGCTGGGACGCGGACGCCGCCGCCGAGCGGGCCGCCCGGACCCTGACCCGGGCCGGGCTCGCCGACCGTGCCCGCCAGCGCGTCCACCGGCTCTCGGCCGGGGAAGCCCAGCGCCTGGCCCTGGCCCGGGCGCTCGCGAGTGCGCGAGGGCTGCTGATCGCCGACGAGCCGACCTCCCGGCAGGACGAGAACAACGCCCGGGCGGTCGCCGCGCTGCTGGCGGCCGCCGCCCATGAAGAGGGCCAGACGGTGATCTGCGCCTCGCATGACCCCGCGGTGATCCGCGAAGCAGATCATGTTGTCGTCCTGGACGGATAGGAGAGCTACCGGACCGTCGCGTGGGCGCCGGTCAGGTCACTGCTCGAACTCAGTTGCGCCCGCCGCATCAGAGCTGTCCGGTGGCGTCGCCGATGGCCTGGTCGAGGATCGCCAGGCCGAGCGAGAGCTCGTCCTCGGTGGCGGTCAGTGGCGGGGCGATCCGGAAGACGCCGCCCATGCCGGGCAGTTGCACGATGTTCATGTGCAGGCCCAGGTCGAGGCACCGCCTGGTCACGAGCGCCCCCAGTTCGTCGGAGCTGCGTTTGGTCTGACGGTCGACCACCAGTTCCAGGCCGGCCAGCAGGCCCCGTCCCCGGATGTCGCCGACGATCTCGTGCCGGCGCGCGATCTGTTCGAGGCCACGCCGGAGGAAGCCGCCTAGGTGCGAGGCGCGCTCGTCGAGCCCGTCGCGTTGCAGCACGTCCAGGACGGCGATGCCGACAGCGGCCGGGAGTGGGTCCGCGACGTGCGTGGTGAAGAACAGGAATCCCCGGTCGTGCGCCGCCTTTTCGAGTTCCGCGCTGGTCAGCACGGCGGCCAGCGGAAGGCCGGCACCGAGTGTCTTGGACAGGGTCAGTATGTCGGGGACGACACCGTCGCGCTCGAAGGCGTACCAGGTGCCGGTGCGGCATAGTCCGGTCTGGGCCTCATCCAGGATCAGCAGCATTCCGCGTTCGGCGCACTTGTCCCGCAACGCCGCGAGGTAGCCGGGTGGCGGCTCGATGATGCCGCCGGAGCTGAGGATCGGCTCGACGATGGCCGCGGCCAGGCTGCCGACCGACTGCGCGTCGATCAGGTCGAAGCCAAAGTCCAGTTGACGCTGCCAGTCAAGCTCGCCGTCGGCGGTCGTGAAGTCGGGCCGGTAGCGGTTTGGTGCGGGGATGGCGAAGTTGCCGGGCGCGGCCGGGCCGTAGCCCTTCCGGCCGGCGCTGTAGGTGGCGCCCGCGGCCGCTTGGGTCATGCCGTGCCAGGAACGGGCGAACGAGACGATCTCATGTTTGCCGGTGACGAGCTTTGCCATCCGGATGGCCGCTTCGTTCGACTCGGCGCCGGTGGTAAGCAGCAGCGCCTTCTCCAGCGGTTCCGGCAGTGTCTCGGCGAGCCGATGGGCCAGGTCGACGACGGGGCGGCTGAGCATGCCGCTGAACAGGTGGTCGAGCTTGGCCGCCTGCCGCGTGACGGTGGCGACGATCTCCGGGTGCGAATGACCCAGGATCGCGCTCATCTGGCCGGAGGTGAAGTCGAGGATCTGGCGGCCGTCCTCGGTGAACAGGAAGCTTCCGGCCGCGTGGTCGATAATCTCGCGGGTAAACGCGCCGGCGCCGGCGTAGCGGATAAGGTACCGGTCGGCATCGGCCCAGAAGATGTCGTTGGCGGAAAGCGATGCGGAGGTGGGAGCGGCCATGGCTTCGACGGTACGTCCGGCCCCGGCGACCAGTCCATCCAGCCTAGTGCGCTGGCCATCACCGTTCACCGGTTGGCTGACCGCCTGACCGGGCCGGTCGGCGTTCATGGCCAGCGCGCTAGCGTTGCCGTCATGAGCGCGCGCCCGTTCGAGATCGTCTGCGAGATCGAGCCTCCCGTCCGGCCGGACCTTACGCATGCCCGTCACCAGATCGGGGTGCTTACCGCGGTGTCCAGCACCTTCCTGATCCCCGATAACCACATCGGCCGCGCTACCGTCTCCAGCATCGCGGTCGCGCACGAGGTGCAGGCCATGGGCGGCCACAGCATCGCCTGCATCAACTCCCGCGACCGCAACCTGCTCGGCTTCCGCCGTGACCTGCTCACCGCCGCCGCCTACGGCGTCGGGCAGTTCCTGTTCGTCTACGGCGACAAGCCAGGTTCAGGCACGCGGACCAGCGACCTGACGGTCCGCTCCATGATCGAGGAGGCCCGCTCCTGCACCGCCTCAGACCCGGCCTTCGCCGAGGTCCCGGCCTGGCGGGTCGGCGTCGCCGCCGCCCTGCGGCCGCTGCCCCGGTGGAAGCACGCCGCCGACTTCATCTTCAGCCAGGTCAGTTACTCCGCCGACGCCCAGCTCCGCTGGCGTGACGCCAACCCCGTCGACGTGCCCGTGTACGCCGGGGTGATGGTGCTGGCCAGCGCGGCCATGGCCCGCCGCCTGGCCGCCGCCATCCCCGACATCGAGATCCCCGGCTGGCTCGCCGGCCAGGTCGCGCACGACAAGATGGCCGGCGTCGAGGCCGCCTGCGAGCAGATCAGCCGGCTCCGCGACAGCGGTGCCTTCGACGGCGTCCACCTGGTGCCGGTGAACCGCTACCGGGAAATCTCCGCACGCCTGGAAGCACTCGCCTGACCGACTCCAGCCAGCGCGTCACGACGGCGCCCCCGCTCCCGCGGACACGCCGATCACTAACCCGCAGTTGCTGGCAGCCTGTTTTGTCCGTTTCCTTTTCATGATCAACTTATTGTGGGCCTTACCCCCCTTTTCCCTCAGGTTTCGATCCCGGTTTCGGGCCGGCCGACAACCTGTGTGACCTGTGAGATGCAGGTGGTTCCTGCCGCCATCGCCAGGCCGAGCTGACCATCATGAAACCGGGGTTCCACCGCGTTCGAACGCGGTGGAACCCCGGTTTCATGCCCGGTTTCCCATTTGGGACCCCTCGCTATGCGGGGGGTAAGGGCCCGCGATGTCGGATCCTGTGACAGGGGTGACTGCTACGCTCGTTACAAACGATTGCGGCAGTACGGTTCAGCAGCAGGAGGCGCCGTGGATGACACCCTGGGGACGCGCTATCTCGGGGCGGCGCGGCTGGCGGTGCCGTCGATCGGGCTCGGCTGCATGGCGCTCAGCGGCTTGTACGGCACTCCTGCGGAGAGCGGCTCGCTGCGGCTGCTCGACCGGGCGCTGGAGCTGGGCTGCACCTTCCTCGACACCTCGGATGCCTACGGCCCGTTTACCAACGAGGAGCTGCTGGGCCGGGCCCTGGCCGGGCGCCGGGACAAGGTTGTGCTCGCGACCAAGTTCGGCAACGTCCGCCGGGACGACGGCTCGTTCCTGCGGGTGAGCGGGGATCCTGCCTACGTGCCGCAAGCCTGCGACGCGTCGCTGCGGCGGCTCGGCGTGGACTATATCGACCTGTATTACCTGCACCGGGTGGACCCGAAGGTACCTATCGAGGAGACCGTGGGCGCCATGGCCGAGCTGGTCACGGCGGGCAAGGTGGGCTACCTGGCGCTATCTGAGGCGGCGCCGCAGACAATCCGCCGGGCGCACGCCGTCCATCCCATCACGGCGCTGCAGACCGAGTACAGCGTGTGGTCGCGGGAACCGGAAGCCGAGATCTTGCCCGTCGTGCGCGAGCTCGGCATCTCGTTCGTGGCGTACGCCCCGATGGGCCGCGGTTTCCTGGCCGGCCGGTTCAGCGACCCCGCTGAGCTGGGGGAGACCGACATCAGGCGCCAGCATCCCCGCTTCCAGGCCGCCAACCTGGAGTCGAACGCCGCCGTCGCGGCCAGGCTGCGGGCCGTCGCCGAGGCCAGGCAGATCACCCCGGCCCAGCTCGCGCTGGCCTGGCTGCTCGAGCAGGGCGAAGACATCGTTCCCATCCCCGGCACGGCCAGCATCGCGCACCTGGAGCAGAACGTCGCCGCCGCGTCCGTCCGGCTGACGGCGGCCGAGCTGGCCAGCATCGGCGACGCGTTCCCGCCCGGCGTGGCGGCCGGGGACCGGTACGCGGACATGAGCCTGCTGAACCGCTGAGCTTCACCAGCCCCCCGGCCGGGCCGCGGCTATCTGGTCAGGCGACCTCGGCCAGCCGCTCGGCCAGCCAGTCGGCGGCCTGCGGGCGCCAGCGGTAGGTGAGGTTCATGCAGACGTGGTTGCCCTCCTCGAACATCCACAAGTCGGCATTGGGCGCCTCGCGCGCCACCTGGACGGCCTGCTGCCACGGGACGAGCCGGTCCCGCTTGCCGAAGACGACGACCATCGGCTGCGTCAGCCGGCCGAGCACGCCCGCCAGGGTGATCCGGGACGCGAACTCATAAGCCTCCTCGGTGGTGCTCGTCCCGCTGTTGTGGGCGAAGGTGGCCAGGCTGTGGGCGGGCCGGTCCCGGATCAGCGCGCCGTAGTCATACGGGCCGCCGGACACCACGACGGCCCGGACGCGAGGCTCGAACGCGGCCGCCCGGGCGGCGTAGTACCCGCCCAGGCTCACTCCCAGCATCCCGACCCGGGCGCCGTCCAGGTCGGGACGGGCACACAGCACGTCGAGCGCGGCGGCGACCGGCGCCTCGAAATCCGGCCGGATCGTCGTCGCGTAACCCGTTTCTCCCTGGCCCGGGCCGTCGAGGGAGAACGTGGCCATGCCGCGGGCCAGGAAGACGCTCTCGACCGCGAAGAACTCCTCCTTGGTGGAGTCCAGGCCCGCGATCAGCATGACCAGCGGCGGCCGCCCGGCGCCGGGCGGGCGGCGCAGGTTACCCACCATGGTGACGCCGTCGAAGCCGAGCTCCACCCGCTCGGCGCTGGGATCGAGCAGGCGGTGCGCGCGGGTCATGGCGGCCACCGCGCGATCCGCCGCATCGCGGTGCTTGTCCTGGTCGAGCATCCACACGAACTTGGCGAAGTGGTAGCTGAGGGCCGCCTGAGCCCAGGCCTGCCCGGCCGTCAGCGACCGGCCCGCCTCCTCCGCCTCGCGGGCGAGCCGGGCGTGCAGGTCGCCGTTGGCGCACCAGGCGTCCAGCCAGTCCGCCCAGTGTTCCAGCGGCCCCGTCACCCGGGCGAAATCACCCGGGTCGACACCCTGGGCAGTGAACCGCGGACCCCAGTTGGCCACGGCCGAGCTGATCTCGGCATCCGGCACCGGCTGCCTCCTCTATGATCTGCAACCGTTTGCACAAAAACTAGCCAGGCCACGGGCCGCATGTCAAGGTTCCTGACCGGTGACGAGACCTGTGACGAACGGGCCCAGCCGGCGCTTGCGACACGAGCGCGCAGGTCCCGGCCGGGGCTTCGGGTCCCGGGGACCGGCTCGGCCGCCTGATAAGATCGTCTGACCTGTGGCGCTAGCGTTTGCATCGGAGTGTGAGACGTGTCATCCGGCAGTCGTGTGGATGGCCTCCGGTCACCGGGCCAGCCGGGTGCGGCGCCGTGACCTCCGATCGCCGCTCACCGCGCCTTAAGGATGTGGCCGAGGCGGCGGGCGTTCATATTTCTACCGCGTCCCGTGCGCTCAACGAGCGGACCGCGGCCCTGCTCAACCCGGCCACCCTCGAGCGCGTCCGGGAGACCGCGGACGGCCTCGGCTACCGGGTCAACGGGATGGCGCGCGCTCTGAAGACGCGGCGTTCGATGTCCATCGGCATGGTGGTGCCCGACATCACCAACCCCTTCTTCCCGCCCGTCGTCCGGGGGGCGGAGGACGTGCTGGACCGGGCCGGGTACTCGCTGCTGCTGTCCAGCTCGGATAATGACCTGGGCAAGGCCAGGCGGCAAACGGCCGCCATGCTGGAGGGCCAGGCCGACGGCCTGCTGCTGGCCATGGCCCGCCGGGACGACCCGCTGGTGACCGAGCTGCGGGCCGGCGGCACGCCCCTCGTGCTGGTCAACCGGACCACCGATCGCGGTGGGGTGCCGGCGGTGGTCCCCGATGACTACCACGGGGCCCTCGAGGCGGTGGAGCACCTGTACGCCCTCGGCCATCGCAGGCTGGCCTTCGTCGGCGGCCCGCTGTCCACCTCGAACGGCGCCCGGCGGCGGGCCAGCTTCGATGAGACGGTGCAGCGCCTCGGCCTGCCCGAGGTAGCGGCGCTCGAAGCGTCGGCCTTCGATGATCAGGCCGGCTACGCGGCCGCCCAGGCCCTGCTCACCGAGCACCCGCGGATCACCGGCGTGGTGGCGGGCAACGACCTGATCGCCGTCGGGATCATCGGGGCCGCGGCGGAACGAGGCCGGAACTGCCCCCGGGACATCTCGGTGGTCGGCTTCAACGACATGCTGCTGGCCAGCCGGCTGCAGCCGCCGCTGACGACGATCCGTATCCCCCAGTACGACGTGGGCACGCGCGCCGCCGAAATGCTGCTGGCGCTGGTGGCCGAGCCTGACCGGAGCCCCGAGACGGTGCTGATCTCGGGCGGGCTCGTCGTGCGCGGCTCGACCGCTCCTGCGGCCGGCCGGTAGCCCCGCCGCTCCCGGCTGCTTGACAACGCTCGCATCGGTGTAGAAGCATGTGCAAACGGTTGCAAAACGATGCCATGTCGTGTGCGCAGTTAAGGAGACGCCGGCCGGTGGGCGTAAATCAAGCGGGCGGTCACGGTGGGGCTCTTCTCGCGGATCTGCTGGCCGAGCACGGCGTCCGCCACGTGTTCGGGGTCCCGGGCGGTCAGACGCTGGCCCTCTACGACGCCATCCTGGACCGGGCCCCGGGCCTCACGCACGTGCTGGTCCGCGACGAGCGGACCGCGGCGTACGCAGCCGATGGCTATGCGCGGATAACCGGGCGCGTGGGCGTCTGTGACGCGACCGTGGGCCCGGGCGCGGCCAAGCTGCCCTCGGGCCTCGGCGAGGCGCTGGGCGCGTCGGTGCCGGTGATCGCCCTGGTGAGCGATCTGCCCGCCCGGATGGCGCCCCACCGGTACCGGTCCGCCGCCTCGCAGGCGCTGGATCAGGCGGCCCTGCTCGCCCCGGTGACGAAATGGCTGGCCAGCGTCCCGGACGCGGCCTCGATGCCGGGCCTGGTCCGGCAGGCGTTCCGGGAGGCGGCCAGCGGCCGGCCAGGACCGGTCGCGCTGCTGCTGCCGCAGGACATGCTCGACGGCCCGGCCGAGCCGGTCACGCCGCGCCCGGCGTCGGCGCGCTTCGGCGCTTTCCCGGCGTTCCGCCCGGTCCCCGAGCCCGCTGACGTCGCCGCCGTGGCCGCAGTTGCTGCGCCGGGCCGCCCGGCCGTTCCTGCTGGCCGGCGGCGGGGTCATGCATTCGGGGGCCGGGCCGGCGGTCACTGCCCTGGCCGCGCGCTTGTCCGCGGCGGTCGGCACCACCTTGACCGGCAAGGGCGCGATCGCGGAGGACCATCCGCTGAGCGTCGGCGTGACCGGCACGATGGGCACCAGCGCCGCCGCGGCGGCGCTGGCCGAGGCAGACGTCGTGCTGCTGGCCGGGACCAAGGCCAGCGGCGGCGCCACCTACGGATGGACGCTTCCGCGAGCCGGCCAGCAGGTCGTTCAGCTCGACATCGATCCGGCCGAGCTGGGGCGAGCGTTCGAGGTCGAGGCGGCCATGCTCGGGGACGCGCGGGCGGCCCTGACGGCGCTGCTGACCGAGCTCGGGGCCGGGGCCCCGTCCGCCCGCACACCCGGGACCGGCGCGGCCGGGGGAGCGGAGCCGGACCGCAGCCCCTGGCGGGCCCGGCTGGCCGAGCTCACCGGGCACTGGCGTGCCGTCCGGGACGCCGAACGGGCCAGCGACGCCGTCCCGATCGCCCCGCAGCGGGTGCTGGCCGCGCTGGAGCAGGCGCTCGCGCCGGGCGACACCCTCATCTGCGACGCCAGCCTGGCCAGCGGCTGGGGCGGGGTGTACTTCGAGCAGCGGCAGCCGGGACGCCGGGTGCTGTTCCCGCGCGGCCAGGCCGGGCTCGGGTACGCGCTGCCCGCGGCGATCGGCGCCGCCACGGCCGCCGCCAGCGCGGCCGCGCCGGACCTGGCCCCGGCCCGGACCGTCGTGCTGACCGGCGACGGGGCCCTCGGCTACGCCGTCGGGGAGCTGGCCACCGTCACCGAGCTGGGCCTTCCCATCACCGTCGTGGTCCTGAACAACCGCTCGCTGGGCTGGATCCGCTGGTACCGGCGGATCACCTTCGGCCGCGGTTTCGAGGACGACGACTTCGCCGACGTGGCCTACGCCGACGTGGCCGGAGCGTTCGGGCTGCACAGCGAGCGGGTCACCGACCCGGCCGGGCTCGGCGCCGCGCTGGCGTCCGCGTTCCGCAGCGGCCGGCCCGCGCTTGTCGATGTGGTCACCGAAGCGTGGCAGACCCCGATCGGCGCCCACAGGAGCGCGGTCGCGCAGGGCGCGACCGCGGGATACGGAGGCTGAAGACCCATGCCACGCCACCCTGATCGTCAGCTCGAACGGCTGTCCCAGCCGGCGGCCGCGCAGCTGCTGGCCGCGACCGGCACGGCGGTCGTCGCCGCCGGAAGCGTCGAGCAGCACGGCGGTCACCTGCCCCTGGGCACCGATGCGTTTGCCGCCCAGTCCATCGCCGAACGGGTCGCGTTCCGGCTCGATACCGTGGTCGCGCCCCTCGGCCCGGTCGGCGTGGCTCCGTACCACCTGCCGTGGCCGGGGTCGCTGTCCCTGTCCCCGGGCACGCTGACGGCCATCCTCCTCGACGTGTGCGCGGCGCTGGCCCGGGCCGGGGTATCCCGGATCGTCCTGGTCAACTGGCACGAGGGCAACTCGCCGACGCTGCGGCTGGCCGCCGCCGAGGCGCAGCAGCGGTACGGGCTGAGCGTTCTCATCGCCGAGACGCACGTCATCACGCACAGCCTGTATCCGGACGAGATGGAATTCACGCACGCCGGGGCGATGGAGACCGCGGCCGTGCTCGCCTACGAGCCGGGCCTGGTCCACCTGGACCAGGCCGTCGAGTCCAGCGCCCTGGCCTCCGGTGAGAGCGCCCACGAGCTGTTCCGGCAGCGTGACGTCTACCCGGTCCTGCAGGACTTCCACGACATCGCCCCGACCGGGTGGTACGGACGGCCCGAGCGGGCCGAGGCAGGCCGGGCCGAGGAAATCGCCGAGGCGGTCGCCGACCACGTCGTGCGCCGGGTGAAGGAGATCTGGGCGCAGCTCGCGGACCGCGGTGGCCCCGTCCCGGACGCCGGCGACGGGCTGAGCGCGGCCGCCGCGGGGACACGGCGGTGACCGCGAACCCCGTGCCGGCGAACCCCGTGCCGGCCGAGATGGACGCGGCCCTGCTGCGCGAGTTCGGCGAGCTCACCGTGGAGCGGGTACCGGTGCCGCGGCCCGGCCCGGGCGAAGTGCTGTGCCGGGTGCTGGCCTGCGGGATCTGCGGCACCGACCTGAAGATCGTGGCGGGCGACTACCGCGGCACCTGGCCGCCCGCGCTGCCCTTCATCATCGGGCACGAGTGGTCCGGCGAGGTCGCTGCGCTCGGCCCGGGCACCGAGCGCAGCGCTCTCGCGGTCGGCGACCGGATCGTGGCCGAGAATCACACCGGCTGCGGCGCCTGCCCGCTGTGCCGGGCCGGACGGTACAACCTGTGCGAGCGGGTCCGCGAACCCGGCTTCAAGCTCTACGGTCACACCGCCCCGGGAGCGCTGGCGCAGTACGCGGTCCGCCCGGCCATAGCCCTGCACCCGGTCCCCGCTGGCGTCAGCGACGTGGCGGCCGCGCTGGTCAACCAGGGCGCCCTGACCGTCCACGCGGCCCGGCGGGCCCGGCTGGAACCGGGCTCGAGCGTGGCCGTGTTCGGCCCGGGGCTGCTCGGCCTGCTCATGCTCCAGGTGGCCAGGGCGGCCGGGGCGACTCAGGTCATCACCGTGGGCCGCGGCCAGCGGCTGGCCACCGCGCGTGAGCTCGGCAGCACCGAGGTGGTGGATTACAGCGCCGCCGACCCGGTGGCCGCCGTCCGGGCCGCGGCGGGCGGCCGCGGCGTGGACTGCGTCTTCGACTGCTCGGGCAACCCGGCGGTGCTGGCGCAGGCCATGCGCGCGGCCCGGCGCGGCGGCACGGTGGCGGTGCTCGGCCTGGCCGGCGGCCGGACCGCGGAGCTGCCGGTGGACCCGCTGGTGCTCGACGAGCTGAACCTCCTGGGCATCCGCTCCAGCCCCGGTGCCTACCCCGCCATGCTCGCCCTGCTCGCCGCCGGGGCGGTGGTAACCGGGCCGCTCACCACGCATCAGTACCCGCTGCGCGAGGTGGCCGCGGCGTTCGGCGTGCTGGCGCGCCGGGAAGCGATCCGGCCGATCATCACGATGCCGGCCCGGGAGGGTGCCTGACATGGCGGGCGGCGCGGGGGAGTCCTGGCTCGGCGGGGTCATCGGCGCCCCGGTTACCCCGTTCACCAGCGCTAACACCGTAGATCTCGATACCACCGAACGGATCTGCGACTTCCTCATCGGCCATGGCGTGCACGGGCTGGCGCTGCCGTTGCATACGGGCGAATCACTGAACCTGACCCCGGCCGAGCGCAGGAGCCTGGTCGAGTGCGCGGTCAGCGCCGCGGGCGGCCGCGTGCCCGTGCTCGCGCACGTCAGCCTGCCCGGTACCGATCAGGTGATCGAGCTGGCGCGGCACGCGGAGAAAGCCGGCGCCGCCGCGGTCATCGTGGTCACGCCCTACCACTGGCGGCCGCCCCGGGCGGCCCTGCTCGCGCACTTCACCGCCGTGGCCCGGGCTGTCTCTGTCAGCGTGCTCGCCTACAACTTTCCCGGCCGGCTCGGCGTGAGCGTGGACGCCGACCTGCTGGCCGAGCTGATCGGCCGGTGCGGCAACTTCGCCGGGGTGAAGGACGCCAGCTACGACATGCAGTCCTTTACCGAAGCCTGCGCGCGCACCAGCGCGCTTCGTCCCGGATTCGCGATGCTCACCGGGGTCGAGTACCTGCTGACCTCGATGCCGGCCGGCGGCACGGGGTGCTTCTCGCCGGCCGCCGCCATCGCGCCGGGGCTGGTGACAAGCCTGTACGAGGCCTGCCGCGACGGCGACACCGGCCGGGCCCGGCCGCTGCAGTACCGTGCGTCGGCCCTGTGGCACCTGCTCCGCGAGACCGGGTACCCGGCGTCGGTCAAGGCGGCCATGGCCATCTTCGGACGCCCCGCCGGGGGCGTCAGGCTGCCGCTGCTCGATCTCGATCCCGCCGCCACGGGGCGGCTCGGCCAGGGCCTGGCCGAGCTGGGCCTGCTGGACAGCGAACCGCACGGATGGCCCTGACGGCGGCCGGGGCTCATCCGGGCCTCCCGTCGCCCGTCCCGCCCCCGTTCGGCCCAGGTGGCGACCGCATGACGCCTGGCCGCAAATGATTGCATCCGCGCCCGGCCTGCGGTCTCCGGGTGAGCCCGGCGAAGCGTTGACACTCTAGATACCCGCACCGTAGCATGACTGCAATCGTTTGTGCTCCATGCTTTTTATTCCTGAAACCGGACGTTCGCGGCATCAAGGGCCAGCCCCCGGGACTGGCGTGATCGGCTTGCTGCCAGGCTCGAGCAGGGTGTGCCGGGCTGGCAGCGAGATGAAGCGGCTCCTGCGGCATGCGACATGTGCGGACAGCGAGCCGAGGCGGCAGCCGGCCTGGCCCGGTTGCCCGAATCAGGAGGTTGATTCATTGCCATGAAGCTCAATGGAAAGCCTGATCTAAGACCCAGAAACCGGACCAGGGCCCTGTGGACCGCGGGGGTGGCCGCGGCGGCCTTGGTCATCGCCGGGTGCAGCTCGTCCGGCTCGTCCGGAGCCTCGTCCGGTGGCGGCCATTCCAGCCAGCCGATCACGATCGGTATCTCGGTCTCGCTGTCCGGTGACTTCTCCGGCGACGGCCTGGCCACCAAGCAGGGCTACGAGACCTGGGCCGCCTACCAGAACGCGCACGGCGGCATCCTCGGCCGCCAGGTCAAGCTGACCTTCCTCTCGGACGGCTCCAGCCCGACCCAGGTGATCACCAACTACCAGAAGCTCATTACCGTCAACCACGTCAACTACGTGATGGGTCCCTACTCCACGCTGCTCACCAAGCCGGCCTCGTCGATCGCCAACCGGTACGGCTACGTGATGATCGAGGGCATCGGCGGCGGCCCTTCGGTGTTCTCGCAGGGACTGCACAACGTGTTCGACGTGAGCGCGTCCGCCAAGTACCAGCTGATTACCTTCGCCAAGTGGCTCGCGGCCACCCAGAAGCCCGAGAACGTCGCCTACGCGGCCATGACCGACCCGTTCCTGCAGCCGATGCTGGACGGCGCGCGCAGCTACCTGACGGCCCACGGTTTCAAGAGCGTGGTCTACAAGCTCTACCCGGTGGAGACCACCGACTTCACGCCCATCGCCTCGGCGATCGCCGCGTCGAAGGCCCCGGTGGTGGTGCTCGGCAGCATGCCGCCCGACGGCTACGCGTTCATCCAGGACCTGATCCAGGACAAGTTCAGCCCCAAGGTGCTGATCGAGGCGTCCGGGCCGGATCAAGGCTCGGCGTTCACCAAGGCCGTCGGCGCCGCGAACACCGGCGGCATCATGGTCCCGAACACCTGGTACCCCGGCTCGACGTATTACCAGAACGCCGCCATGGTGCAGCTTTACCTCAAGATGTTCGGCGGGACCGCCAACAACATCAGCGCCGACGTGGCGGAGGCCTTCTCCTCGGGCCAGGTGCTCACCCAGGCGATCGATCACGTCAAGAACACCAGCAACTCCGACCTGGAGTCCTACCTGCACTCAGGGGTCACGTTCCAGAGCGTGCAGGGACCGGTCAAGTTCATCGCCGACGGCGAGAACGGCGCCGCCACTCCCTTCGTGTTCCAGTGGCAGCACGGCACGCTGCAGGACGTGCTCCCGACCGGAGTGGGTACGACCAAGCCCGTGACGGCCGTCAAGCCTGCCTGGGGCGCGAACGGCTGACCTGCCACCGCGAAGGCAGGACAGGCCCGCAACGGCACGGATGTCGAGACCACCGAGGGAGCGTTCCGATGTTGGTTCTCCAGGCCATCATTGATGGAGTCCTGGTCGGAGGATTTTACGCGCTGATGGCCGGCGGCCTGACGCTCGTGTTCGGCGTCATGGATATCGTCAACTTCGCTCAGGGAATTCTCGTCGTGCTGGGCGCTTACCTGAGCTACGCGCTGTACGCCCACCTGAGCATCGACCCGTTCCTGGGCCTGCTGATCACCATCCCGGTGATGTTCGTCATCGGCATCGCCATCTACTGGACGATGATCAGGCCGATCAAGCGCGAGCGCGTGATCATGTCGCTGCTGACGATGTTCGCCGTGGGCACGGTCGTGGAAGGGATCCTCGACTACATCTTCACCAGCAACCTGGTGGCCATCCACACCTCCTACCGGGACTCCTCGGTCAAGGTCGGCTCGCTCGTCTTTCCCGACATCTACCTGTACGCCTTCGGCATGAGCGTGGTGCTTCTCGGCGGCGTGTACTACCTGCTCTACCGCACCAGGTTCGGCCGCAGCCTGCGGGCGTCCATGCAGAACCCGACGGCGGCGCGGCTGGTCGGCATCAATACCGACTGGGTGTCCGCGTTCACTCTCGGCATCGGGGTAGGGCTGGCGGCGGCGGGGGGGATGGTGTTCGGCCTCACCAACTCCTTCGACGCCGCCAGTTCCTACGACCTCATCTCACGGCTGCTGGCCATCGTCATCTTCGGCGGCTTCGGCAGCCTGTCCGGCGCGCTGATCGCGTCCATTCTCATGCTCGTCATCCAGGATGTCGTGGCGGTGGTCTGGTCGGCTACCTGGGGCCAGACCACCTTCTATCTCATCCTCGTCCTCGTCCTGCTGCTGCGACCGCAGGGCCTGCTCGGCCGGAAGGCGGTGCGTGCCCAATGACGGCCATCGATGTCACCCCCGTGGGGGCGGCCGCTCCCGAGCACATTCCCTACGAGCCGCCCGCGGCCGTGCGGCGCGGCGGTACCGCCTTGGTGCTCGTCCTGCTGGCGGTGTTCCCGCTGGTCATCACCAACCCGGCCGTGACCTCCATCGGCGTCTTCACGATGATCTTCCTGGTCGCGGCCTGCGGCTGGAACATCTTCTCGGGCTACTCCGGCTACATCTCCATCGGGCACGCCGCCTTCTACGGCATCGGGCAGTACACGGTGGCCCTGGTCGTCCTGCACCTGAAGGTGCCGGCCGGCTGGGACACGTTCGCGCTGCTGCCGCTGGCCGGCCTGGTCGCGGCCGTGCTGGCGGTGCCGATCGGGTTCCTGCTGCTGCGGGTGCGCAAGCACACGTTCATCATCTTGACCGTCGCGGTCATGTTCATCCTGCAGCTGCTGGCCTTCAACCTGACGTCCTGGACGAACGGGTCCTCGGGCCTGGAGCTCCCGTTCCCCACCTGGACGGGCTCGTTCTTCAACGAGCCGTTCTACTACGTCGGCCTGGCCGCGGCCGTCTTCGCCTGCGCGGTGTCCTGGTGGGTCCGGCGGTCCAAGTACGGGCTCGGGCTGCTGTCGATCCGCGACGACGAGGATCGCGCCCGCGGTCTCGGCATCCGCACCACCCGGGCCAAGCTGATCGCCTACGTGATGTCGGCGTTCTTCGTCGGCATCGCGGGCGGTATCTACGCCCCGTTCGTCGGCTCGGTCTACCCGCAGTTCGGCTTCGACCCGAACTTCGACCTCGCGGTCGCGGTGCTCGTCTTCGTGGGCGGCATCGGCACGCTGTCCGGGCCGGTGGTCGGGACCTTGCTGCTCATCCCGTTGCAGCAGTACTTCTACCTGCAGTTCGGCAACGACAACCTGTTCCTCATCGCGTACGGCGTCCTGTTCATCCTGATCTTGCGGCTGCTGCCGGGGGGCATCTCGCCCAGCATCACCGGGCTGTACCGGCGGGTCCTGGTGGCCCGCCAGCTGCGGGCCGCCGCGCCACCGGGCCCGCCGGGCGCTCCCGCGATCACGCCGGCCGCGCCGGGCGGCCAGGGCCAGGAGGACACGCCGTGAGCATCTTGCAGGTAACCGACATCAAGAAGTCCTACGGCGGCATCAAGGCGCTGACCGGGTGCACGATGACCTTCGCCGAAGGCGCCATCAACGGACTGATCGGGCCGAACGGGTCGGGCAAGACCACCTTGTTCAACGTGATCAGCGGGTACGAGGTCGCCGACGCGGGCCGGGTGACGCTGCGCGGCCAGGACATCACCAACGCCAAGCCGGACCAGGTGTTCCAGGCGGGCATCGGCCGGACGTTCCAGATCACCCGCATCTTCGGCCGGCTGACCGTGCTCGAGAACCTGCATGTGGCCTCGCAGCGGCGCGGCTTCATGGGGCAGCTGCGCTCCTGGAAGTCCGCGGCGGAGCGCCGCCACGCGCTGGAGGTGCTGGACTTCGTCGGACTGACCAGGCTGGCGGACGAGCCTGCCGGCGGCCTGTCCTACGGCCAGCAGAAGCTGCTGGAATTCGCCTTCATCATGATCGCCAAGCCGTCGATCATCCTGCTCGACGAGCCGGCCGGCGGGGTCAACCCGACGCTGCTGCGCGGACTGGCCGACCGGATCAGGGCCCTGAACAAAGAGGGCGTCACCTTCGTCATCGTCGAGCACGACATGGAATTCGTGATGGGGCTGTGCGATCAGGTCATGGTGATGCACCAGGGATGCGCGCTGACCGCCGGGGTGCCGCAGGAAGTCCGCTCGAATCCGGCCGTCCTCGAGGCGTACCTCGGCACCGACATGACCGACACCGAAGGGGCGCCCTGACATGCTGACCATCTCCGGCCTGTTCGCCGGCTACGGCAGCGGCGACGTGCTGCGCGGCGTGGACCTGACCGTGTCGGAAGGCTCCGTCACCTGCGTAGTCGGCCCGAACGGGGCCGGCAAATCGACCCTGCTCAAGATCGTGAGCGGGCTGCTGCGGCCGCGCCTGGGCAGCGTGAGCTTCCGCGGCACCGAGATCGGCGGGGCGAGCCCGCGGAAAATCCTGCAGGCAGGCATCGTCCAGGTCATGCAGTCCCGCAACCTGTTCCCCGAGCTCACCGTGCGGGAGAACGTGGAACTCGGCGGCTTCCTGCTGCGTGATGCCGGCCTGACCCGCAAGCGGATGGCCGAGGTGGCCGGCCAGTTCCCGATCGTGGCCGAGCGCGCCTCGGACCGGGCCGGCCAGCTCTCCGGCGGCCAGCAGCGGATGGTGGAGTTCGCCCGCGCCCTGATGCTCGATCCCGCCCTGGTGGTGCTGGACGAGCCGTCCATGGGCCTGGAGCCGCGCTCGGCCGCGCTGATGTACGCCAGCATCAAGAGGATGACAGAGAACGGGCGCACCATCTTGCTAGTCGAGCAGAACGTGCGCGTCGGCCTCGGCCTCGCCGATCACGGCGTGGTGATGGAGACCGGGCGGGTCCGGCTGGAGGGCACCGGGGCCGAGATCCTCGCCAACCCCCAGATGCGCGCGCTGTACCTGGGCGGCACGGTCGAGGAAGGGGAACAGGGAGACGTCCCGGCCGGGGACCTGACCGGGTGATGGACGGCCGGCTGGAGTCGATGTACCGCCGTTTCACCTGGCGGATCTTGTCCAACTACGTCTCGCCGTGGGAGTTCGAGCAGCTCCGCGGCCAGATCACCGACTACGAGCAGTGGTGCGGAGCGTGGTCCCGGCTGGCCGAGGGCCATGTCCGCCGGGGTGACGAGGCGCTGGCGGCCGGGCGGCGGCTGACCGCCGGCGATGCCTACCTGCGGGCCGGCCTGTTCTACCACTGGGCCAGCTTCATGTTCTGCCACGATCAGGAGCAGTTCCGCGCGGCCCTGGCCGCCATGGCGAGCGCGTGGGAGAAGGCGGCTCCGCACCTGGACCCGCCGATGGAGATCCTCGCCGTCCCGTTCCGGGACATGACGCTGAACGGGTACCTGCGGATTCCCCCCGGCCCGGCCCGCCCGCCGCTGGTGCTGCTGCTCCCCGGCGCCGACTCCACCAAGGAGGAGCTGTACGACCTGGGGGATCACATCGTGGCGCGCGGGCTCGCCTGCGCGGCCTTCGACGGGCCCGGCCAGGGCAGCGTCAGCTTGCAGGGCAAGCTCGGGCCGGACTACGAGCTGGCCGTGCGGGCCATCATCGACGCCCTGGCGGGCCGGGCGGACGTGGACGCGGGACGGCTGGCCGTGGGCGGCATCTCCTACGGCGGCCTGTTCGCGATCCGGACCGCCGCGATCGACGAGCGGGTCCGCGCCGTGGTGTCCATCTCGAGCTGGTACTCCCCGGCGGGCCGGTTCGAGACCATGGAGCCGCTGTCCAGGACCGGGCAGTATCAGCATCTCGGGCCGGACCCGGCCGCCGTCATGGCCTCGATCACCCTGGCGGGCGCGGCCAGTAAGGCGGTCGTACCTCTCCTGCAGGTCTACGGCGGCCTCGACCCGGCCTCACCGCCCGCCCAGGCGCAGCTGGTCGCCGCGGAGTACGGCGGGCCGGTGACCACGCTGGTATTCGACGACGGCGTCCACATCCTCAACAACATCTGGTTCAAGGCCAGGCCCGCGGTGGCCGACTGGCTGACGGAGACCCTGTGACGGACTACGCCCGGTCCGAGGCGAAGGCGGCGGCGCGGGACCGCTTCCGCGGGCTGTGGGCGGCCACCACGGCCCCGTTCGACGACGCCGGCCAGCTCGACGAGGCCGGGCTGGCGGCTGACATCGACCGGCTCACCGGCGAGCTGGGCGTCGACGGCGTGTTCTGCGCCGGGGTGATGAGCGAGTTCTGGGCCCTGAGCGGGACCGAACGGCACCGGCTGGTCACCGCGGTGGTCGCCGCGGCCCGCGGCAAGTGCCAGGTCATCGCGCACACCGGCCACCACAGCGTGACCGAGACCATCGAGCTGACGCAGCAGGCCGAGGCCGCGGGAGCGGACTTCGCCGTCGTGATCAACCCTTATTATCCGGCCGCGGACGACGACGGGCTCTACGACTGGTTCGCCTACCTCTGCCGCCACGTGAACATCGGCATCTGGCTGTTCGACACCCGGTTCGCCGGCGTGAGCCTCTCGCTGCCGCTCATCGACCGGCTGGCCGACCTTGAGAACGTCTGCGGGATCAAGGTCGGCCGCGACCACGAGCACTACCTGGAGGTGCTGCGCCGGGTCGGCGACCGCATCCTGGTCTGCGAGCCGAACGAGGGCACCTGGCTGGAGAACATGGTCACCCGCGGCCAGCGGGTGTTCATGTCGTCGGCCGCGCCGTATCTCTACCAGGTCCCGGGCTGGCGGCCGATGCGCGAGTACACCGAGCTCGCGCTGGCCGGGAACCCCGCCGCCGCGGCGGCGGTCGCGGCCACGCTGGATCCGGTGCGGGCGGTGGCGGACACCTGGCTGCACGGCGAGGAGGCCCGGCGGCGCGGCAGCCCGGTGCCCTACATCAAGGCCTGGGCGGGCCTGCTCGGCATGTCCGGCGGCCCGGTCCGGCCGCCGCTCGGCCAGGTCCCGGCGGCCGACCTGGCCGCGCTCGCCGCCGACCTGGAGGCGGCCGGCCTCCCGGTCATGCCGTCAGCCTCCTGACCCGGCCGGCGCTCAGCTGGTCGCCGAGGGCAGGGGCAGCGCCGCGCCCGGCGGCGCGGCCATCACCTCGGCCGGGTCGTGGCCGAGGTCGTGCAGCAGCACGATCGCGGCGTTACGGCCGGGCGCGCCGGTGATGGAGCCGCCCGGATGGGTCGATCCGCCCGTCTGGTACAGGCCGGGGATCGGCATGCGGTGCGAGGCCCAGCCGGGCACCGGGCGCAGCGGGCCGCTGCCGCCCAGCCCCCGGTCGCCGCCGTGGAAGGCGCCGTGCACCATGTGCCGGTTCAGCCGCTCGTAGTCGGCCGGAGACTTCACCAGCTGGCCGAGGATCACGTCGTCGGTGAAGCGGGGGGTGAAGGTGCGCAGGTACGCGAGCTGCCGCTGGGCGTGCTCGGCCTTGACCTGCTCCCAGTCCGGCATGCCCGCCGGCAGCTCGTAGACCTGGTGGCTCAGCACCTTGACGGTGTGCTTCCCGGCCGGGGCGCGGCCCGGGTCCACCAGGGTCGGCGTGGCGACCAGAAGCCAGGGCACGTTAGCGATGAACCGGCCGGCCCGCAGGTCCTGCCCGAGCTGCACGACGTCCTCCGGCCAGCCCACGGTCCCGGCCGAGACCGCGGTGACCGGGCCGTCCGGCGTCGCGAACTCCGGCGGAGCGCTGGTGGCGAGGTAGACGCCGAAGCCGGGCACGCCGACGTCATAGGTGTCGATCCCGTAGTGGAACTCCTCCGGCCACGCCTCGGCCGGGGCCATGTCCCGCAGGTGGGTGACGTGGATCGTGGACAGCACGGCGGTGCTGGCCAGGTACTGGTCGCCGTCGTCGGTTTCCACCCCGATGCAGCGGCCGCCGTCCAGCACCAGCCGGGTGACCAGCTTGTCGCACAGGACGGTGCCGCCGTGGCTTTCCAGGTAGCCGGTCAGGGCATCGGTGAGCCGGCCGGACCCGCCGGGCAGGATCGACCAGCTGCGCTGCTGCCGGCCGAAGATGAGCGAGTAGGCCAGCAGGCCGGAGCCAGGCACGTCCACCGCCTGGTTGGTCTGGAAGGCCATCCAGAGCATGAAGGCCCGCACGTGGCGGCTGCTGAACTCGTGCCTGATGATGTCCCACGCCGACAGGACGCGGCGTCGCTGCCACACCCGGCCGCGCGGGTGCTCGGCCAGCCGGGCGTCCATCGAGGGCCCGAACCCGACCGGGGTGAACTGCGAGGCGCTGAAGATCGACTTCACCTCGTCGTATTCGTCCAGCATGCGCACGTAGGCCGCGGCGTCCGCGGCCGAGAACCGGGCGATCTCCGCCGCGGTGCGGTCCCGGTCGAGCCACATGGTGAAGTGCTCCCCGTCGGGGAACGCGACGTGCGCGACGGGATCCGGGTCGATGTAGCGCAGCCCGTAGTCGGCCACCAGCCCGAGCTCGTCCCTGGTCAGCAGCGGGTTGATCCGGATCAGCGTGTGCCCGGTGGCGCAGGTGTCGATGCCGTAGCCGGGCAGCAGCAGCTCCTCGGTAGCGGCGCCGCCCCCCGGTATGGGCCGGGCGTCGAGCACCAGGCACCGGTAGCCGGCCTTGGCCAGGTAGCACGCGGCGACCAGGCTGTTGTGCCCCGCTCCGGCGACGACGATGTCCGCGCTCGTGTCCATGCCGCTCCTGCTCGCTCGACCGCCCTCACCAGGTCGGCCGCTAGCGTTGCCAGTGATCATCGACCATGCTGCAAACCATTGCAGGAATCATCGTCTCGCGCAAGAGACCGCCCGCGATCTCGCCGGCTGATCAGCTCGCCTCGATCGCCCGGACGATCTGCGCGCTGGTCAGCGGGAGATCCCGTACCCGCACCCCGACCGCGTCGGCGACCGCGTTGCCGATGGCGCCGGCCACCGGTCCGGCGGCCAGCTCGCCCGCCCCGGCCTCGGCCTCCCCGGAATCCACGATCCGCACCACGACCCGCGGGACCTCGGTGAAGCGCATGATCGGGTAGCTGTCCCAGTTCGCCGAGGTGACCTGATCCCGGTCGAACCTGACCTGCTCGCGCAGCGTCCAGCTCGCGCTTTGCACCGCGCCGCCCTCGACCTGATTGCGCACCCCGTCGGGGTTGATGACCCGGCCCACGTCCACCGCGAGCCACAGCGCGCGCAGCCGGACGTCGGTGTCCGCTTCCACCTCGGCCACGGCCGCGCAGTAGCCGCCGGTTCCCTTGTAGCGCGCCACCGCCACGCCGAGCCCGGTTCCGTCCGGGCGGGCCCCGGTGCCCCAGCCGGCCAGCTGCGCGACCTCGGCCAGCACCCGCCGGGCCCGCGGATCGGCGAGGTGGTCCAGCCGGAACCGCACCGGGTCGGCACCGGCCGCCCCGGCCAGCTCGTCCATGAACGACTCGATGGCGAACACGTTGAGGTGCGCGCCGAGCGAGCGCAAGGACGACGTCCTGATCGGCATCTCCAGCAGCCGGTGCCGGGTCACGTGCAGGTCAGGGATGCGATAGCCCGGCACCGCGTTCCGGCTGGATCCCATCGCGCCGGTCGGCGCCCCGTCCGGCGCCGCCGGCATCGGCCGCCCGCCGGCCAGGTGGGTCAGGGCGAGCAGCCGCGGCTCCCCGCCGGTGCCGGGCCGGCCGATGAAGCCGTTGCTCCGCACGTCCTGCCGCCAGGTCACGATCCGGCCCGCCCGGTCCAGGCCGGCCGACAGCTGAGCCAGCATGGCGGGACCGAACGGGCTCCAGCGCATCTCGTCCTCCCGGGTCCACTGCACCCGGACCGGCCGGCCCGCGGCCGCGCGGGCCAGCAGGACCGCGTCCATGGCGGCGTCATCCGCCCCGTTCTGGCCGTAGACGCCCGCGCCTTCGACATGGTGCACGGTTACCTGCCCGGCGGCCAGCCCGAGGCCGGCCGCGATCGCCCCGCGCAGGGGGAAGATCCCCTGGCTGTGGCTCCACACGGTGACCGCGTCGCCGTCCCAGCGGGCGATCGCGCAGCTGGGCGCCATCGACCCGTGGGCGACGAACGGGCGGGTGAATTCCGCGGTCAGCGTGCGGCTGACCGCGGCGGCGGCGCCGGGATCCGGCTGCTCGACCACCGGCTGCGGTTCCGACGGCGCGGCCAGCAGGAAGGCCCGCAGGTCGCGTTCGTCGGGCAGCGGACCGGGCGAGCCCGCCACCTTCCACCGCGCCGCGCGCGCCACCCGCCGCGCCGCCCGCAGCGCGGCCCGGTCGGTCCCGGCCACCACGCCGACGAACGAGCCGTCCCGCACCAGCAGGTCACCCGGGCCGAGCCGGACGGCGGGCAGCTCGCTGAGCTCGGCGCCCACCGAGGGCGGCCGCACCACCCGGCCGAAGAGCATGCCCGGCAGTACCAGGTCGTGGATGAACCGCGGCCGCCCGGTGACCTTGTCCGGGAGGTCCAGCCGCGCGGCCGCGCGGCCGGCCACGATCCACCCGCCCGGCGGCCGGGTGGGCACCGGGTCGCCCGCCGGCCGATCCAGCGTGCCCGGGCCGGCCAGCGACCAGTAGCTCAGCCCGGTCGGCCGCCCGGACGCCAGGATCTGCCCGTCCGTCACGCTCAGCGCGGCCGGCGGCCCCGCGAGCCGGTCCGCGGCCGCCGTGAGCAGCAGCTCGCGGGCCTGCGCGCAGGCCTGGCGCAGCGCCGAGCCGCAGTCCTGCACCGACCGGCTGCCGGAGGTGACGCCCTCGTCCGGGCTGGTGCTCGTGCTGACCGGGGCCATCCGCACCCGGCTCAGGTCGACCTGCAGTTCCTCGGCCGCCACCTGCGCCAGCGCGGTCCAGATGCCCTGGCCGTACTCGACCTTCCCGACCCGGACCGTCACCTCGCCGCGGCGGCCGAAATCAAGCCAGCGGCCCAGCAGCGGGTTGGCGGCCAGGCTGCCCGGCAGTGCCCCCGCCCCGGCTGGCGCCGGCCGTGCCCCGGTCCGCTCCGATCCGGCCGCCGCCGGCCGCGACTGGGTGACGGCGCCCTGCTCCGGGTCCCGGTCCGGTTCAGGCGGGCCGCTCTCCTGGCGCGCCGCCCGCAGTACCGCGCGGACGATGCGGCCGTGGGCGCCGCAGCGGCACAGGTTGCCTTCCAGTGCCGCCCTGACGTCTGGCTCGCCCGGGGCGGGATTTCTTCGCAGCAGGTCCACCGCGGCCATCACCATGCCCGCGGTGCAGTAGCCGCACTGAGCGGCCTGCTCGTCCAGGAACGCCTGCTGGACCGGATGAAGCCGGCCACCGGACGGCAGCCCCTCCACGGTCGTGACCGGGCTGTCCACCGCCGATACCGGCAGGTCGCAGGACGACCGCGCCCGGCCGCCGGTCAGCACCACGCACGCGCCGCACAGGCCGAGCCCGCAGCCGAAGCCCGGGCCGGCCAGGCCCACGTCGTGGCGCAGCACGTCCAGCAGCGGGGTGTCGGGCTCACAGCGGACAGCGTGCTGGGCGCCGTTGACGGTCAGGAGGAATTCTTCCGTCTCCATGATCTCCCTCCGGCGGGCCGGTCTCCGGGGCACGGTGTTGACCGAAGCCTCTGCCCCAGAGTATGCATTCGTTTGCAGAGACGTTGAATGCCACCCCGGAGGGACCGTGATATGGACGACAGGCTAGCCATGGCTATCTCACACTGGGCGCCGCGGTTCACGACCAACGGCGTGACCGCGGCGGACTTCGACCGCATCACCCGCGATCTCCCCTCCTGGGACGAATGGTGCTCGGCCTGGAGCGCGGTCGCCGCCGAGCACGAGCAGCTCGGCCGGGACGCGCTGCGAGCGGGCCGGACGATCTCGGCCGGGGAGCACCTGTCCCAGGCCGCCGTCTACTTCCACTTCGCCAAGTTCCTGTTCGTCAGCGACCTGGCCCAGATGCGGGCCGCCCATCAGCGGGCGGTGACCTGCCTGACCGATGCGCTGCCCTACCTGGATCCGCCCGGGCGCCGGGTCGAGATCCCGTTCGAGGGGTCACGGCTGGCCGGCGTCCTGCGCCAGCCGGCCGGGCCGGGACCTCATCCGGCCATGATCATGATCTCCGGGCTCGACTCGGCCAAGGAAGAGCTCCGCAGCACCGAGGAGCTGTTCCTGGAGCGGGGCATCGCCACCTTCAGCGTGGACGGTCCCGGTCAGGGCGAGGCCGAGTACGATCTGGCCATCCGGGGTGACTGGGAGGTGCCGGGGGCGGCCATCATCGACCAGCTGAGCACCGAGGAAGGCGTGGACCCGGACCGGATCGGGATCTGGGGTGTCAGCCTCGGCGGCTACTACGCGCCGCGGGTGGCCAGCGGTGACCCCCGGCTGAAGGCGTGCATCGCGCTGGCTGGCCCGTACGCCTTCGATGACGGCTGGGACAGCCGTCCCATCCTCACCCGCGAGGCGTTCCGGGTCCGGTCCAGGTCCGCCGACATGGAAACCGCCCGCCGCCGGTCGGCGGAGCTGACCATGGCCGGCCGGGCCGAGCTGATCACCTGCCCGCTGCTGGCGGTGATGGGCAAGCTGGACCGGCTCATCCCCTGGCAGCACGCGCAGCGGCTGGTGGAGGAGGCGTCGGGCCCGGCCGAGCTGCTGCTGCTGGAAAAGGGCAACCACGGCTGTGCCAACCTGGCCCCGTTCCACCGGCAGGCCACCGCCGACTGGGCCGCCGAGCAGCTCGGCGGGACAGTGAGCTACTAGGATGCAAACGATTGTGATAATCTCGGCCCAGTGATCAGGCGCTGGTGCGGTGGTGACTGCGGTAGGGCTATGCAGGAGGGACGTCGTGATGGCATACCGTGCGCTTTCCCAGCCTAGGATCGGCTGGATCGGGGCGGGCCGGATGGGCCTGCAGATGGCCGTCAGGCTCCTCGACGCGGGACACGACGTGGCCATCTACAACCGGACCGCGGCCAAGGCCGCCCCCATCGTCAGCCGCGGGGCCGTCGCCGTGGAGCGGCCCGCGGACCTGGCCGACCGGGACGTGGTGTTCACCATGGTGTCCGGCTCCGATGACCTGCTCCAGATCACGACCGGTACCGGCGGGGTGCTGACCGATCCCGGCCAGTCGCCCGCCCTGCTGGTGGACTTCTCCACCGTCTCGATGGACGCCTCGGCCGCGGTGCGCGAGGCGGGCCGCAAGCGGGACACCGATTTCCTCGCCGCGCCGGTGAGCGGCAACCCCAAGGTCGTGAGCGCCGGCAAGCTCTCCCTGGCCGTATCGGGCTCCCCGGACACCTTCACGGCCGCCGAGCCGCTGCTGGCGCTGTTCGGCGCGCGGGTCACCTACGTCGGCGACGACGAGGTGGCGCGGCTGGTCAAGATCTGCCACAACGTACTGCTCGGCGTGGTGATCCAGTCCTTGTCCGAGGTGACCGTGCTGGCCGAGAAGGGCGGTGCCAGCCGGGCCGCGTTCCTGGAGTTCATCAACCACTCGGTGCTCGGGTCCATGTTCACCCGGTACAAGTCGCCGGCGCTGGTCAACCTGGATTTCACCCCCACGTTCACGAACCCGCTGCTGCTGAAGGACTTCGACCTGGGGCTGGCCGCGGCCCACGACCTGCAGGCGCCGATGCCGGTCGCCTCGGCCGCCGCGGCCATGGTCGCCTCCGCGCTGGGCGCCGGCTACCGGACCGAGGACTTCGCCACGCTCATCCTGGAGCAGGCCCGGCGCTCGGGTATCGCCCTGACCGCCGAGAACGTCAAGGTCGACGACGGGCTGGAGGCTCCGTGAGCAGCGCCCGCCCGCTCCCCGCCCCCGGACACGGCGGCGTCGACTTCGAGGCCCGCGTCGACTTCGACCGGCTGCGCCGCTACCGTCTCGGCCGCTCGCTCGCCGCGCTGGAGGCGAGCGACTGCGGCGCGTTCCTGCTCTTCGACTTCTACAACATCCGGTACACCACCCAGACGTGGATCGGCGGCGCCCTCGGCGACAAGATGACCCGGTACGCCCTGCTGACCCGCAGCGGCGAGCCGCTGCTCTGGGACTTCGGGTCGGCTGCCCGCCACCATCAGCTGTACTGCCCGTGGCTGGTGCCGGAGAACTGCAAGGCGGGCATGCTCGGCCTGCGCGGCGCCATCGCGCCCGACGTCGGCCTGATGGCCTCGGCGGTGCGCGAGATCAAGCAGCTGCTCGCGGACCAGGGCCTGGACGGCCAGCCGGTCGGCGTCGACATCATCGAGCTGCCCTTCCTGGCCGAGATGCAGCGCCAGGGCCTGACCGTGGTGGACGCGCAGCAGCTCATGCTGGACGCACGCCAGATCAAGTCGGCCGACGAGATCATGCTGCTGACCCAGGCCGCCGCCATGGTCGACGGCGTTTACACCGACATCGTGGCGGCCCTCAAGCCCGGCGTGCGGGAGAACGAGATCGTGGCGCTGGCCAGCAAGCGCCTGTACGACATGGGCTCCGAGCAGGTCGAGGCCATCAACGCCGTTTCCGGTGAGCGCTGCAACCCGCACCCGCATAACTTCTCCGACCGCCTCATCCGGCCCGGGGACCAGGCCTTCTTCGACATCATCCAGAGCTACAACGGCTACCGGACCTGCTACTACCGCACCTTCAGCGTCGGCCGCGCGACGACCTCGCAGCGCGACGCCTACACCAAGGCGCGGGAGTGGATGGACGTGGCCATCGGCGCGGTCAAGCCGGGCGTGGGCACCGACGACATCGCGCGGCTGTGGCCCGCGGCGACCGACTTCGGGTTCGCCGATGAGATGGCGGCGTTCGGCCTGCAGTTCGGCCACGGCCTCGGCCTCGGCCTGCACGAACGGCCGATCATCAGCCGGCTGAACAGCCTGGAGCACCCGGTGGAGATCCAGGCGGGGATGGTGTTCGCCCTCGAGACGTACTGCCCGGCCTCCGACGGGTTCTCGGCGGCGCGGATCGAGGAGGAGGTCGTGGTCACCGAAGACGGCCCCCGCATCCTCACCCTCTTCCCCGCGCAGGACCTCGTCATCGCCAACCCCTACTGAACCCTGTTCTGGTGAGGTGATCGTGCCCGTCCCCGGACTCACCCGCGTGGACCACATCGGGATCACCGTCCCCGATCTGGCCGAAGCCAGCCGGTTCCTGACCGACGTGCTGGGCTGCGAGTACATGTACACGCTCGGCCCGTTCGTGCACGACGACGACTGGATGGCCGAGCATCTCAACGTGCACCCCCGGGCCGTGATGCAGCGGCTGCATTTCTTCCGCTGCGGCGGCCAGGCGATATTCGAGGTCTTCCAGTACGCCTCGCCCGACCAGGACACCGAGCTTCCCCGCAACAGCGACCACGGCGGGCATCACGTCGCCTTTTACGTCGACGACATCGACGCCGCGGTGGCCTATCTGCGCGCCGAGGGCATCCGGGTGCTGGGTGATCCCACCGCGAGCAGCGGCCCGAGCGAGGGCCAGCGCTGGGTCTACTTCCTGGCCCCCTGGGGGATGCAGTTCGAGCTCGTCTCTTACCCGGGAGGCAAGGCCTTCGACCGCCAGGGAACCGGGCCGGCCTAGGTACAAGCACAGGGAGCGCCATGCCGGAGCACAACCACCTCGAGCTGTCCGTGCCGTGGGTCGAGGTCACCGTGACCGGGTCCGACTGGGACACGGCCGGCCCGCAGCTGCTGACCAGCACGTTCGCGCAGCTCAGCCTGATCCGCGCGTTCGAGGAATTCGTGCTCGGGCTGGCCGCGGACGGCCTGATCCATGGTCCGGCCCACTCCAGCATCGGGCAGGAGGGCGGTGCCGTCGGCTCGGTGCTCGCGCTGCGCCCCGGCGATACGGTCAACGGCTCGCACCGCGGTCACCATCAGTTCCTGGCCAAGGCGCTGGCCCACGTGGCGCCTTCGGGCATCGACCCGGTACGGCCGTACTCCGAGCCGGTGCGGGCGCTCATGCTGCGCAGCCTGGCGGAGGTCTGCGGCCTGGAGCGCGGCTTCAGTCACGGCCGCGGCGGCTCGATGCACCTGCAGTGGAAGGAGGCCGGCGCGATCGGCACCAACGCCATCGTCGGCGGCGGGGTGCCGCAGGCGGCCGGCTCGGCGTGGGCGCACCAGCACGCCGGGACCGGCGCGGTCGCCGTCACCTACTTCGGCGACGGCGCCATCAACATCGGCTCCACGCTGGAGACGCTCAACCTGGCCGCGGCCTGGAAGCTGCCGCTGTGCTTCTTCATCGAGAACAACCGCTACGCGGTCTCGACCCGGGTGGACGAGGCGACGGGCGAGCCGCGGCTGTCCGCCCGCGGCCCCGGCTTCGGCATCGCCAGCTGGAAGGTCGACGGGATGGACCCGCTGGCCGTGCACATCGCCATGTCCGAGGCCGCCGCTCACATGCGGGCCGGAATGGGCCCGGCCGTGATCGAGGCGGACGTCTACCGCTTCTTCCACCAGAACGGCCCGTTCCCCGGCAGTGCCTTCAAGTACCGCACCCGGGAAGAGGAAGCCCAGTGGCGCGCGCGCGACCCGCTCACCCAGATCGCCGGGCACCTCGTCCGCCGCGGCATCTTGACCTCGCCTGACGTGGACGCGGCCCGTGAGCAGGCCGGCCAGCTGATGGCCGAAGTCGGCTCGGTCCTGCTCGAGCCGGTACCGGAAGGCAAACCGGGCGAGCGGCGGATCAAGGCCGCCGAGTGGCCCGACCCGGCTTTCGTGGACGTCGGCGTGCGCGGCGACCTGACCGAGTTCGCCGACGTCACGTTCGCCGACCGCGCTGACTTCCGCGGCCCGGGGGAGGAGATGAAGTTCATCGACGCCGTGGCCGGGGTGATGGCCCGGCGGATGAGCCGCGATGACCGGATCGTCATCATGGGCGAGGACATCCACCGGCTCAGCGGCGGCACCAACGGTGCGACCAAGGGACTCAAGCAGGCCTACCCCGACCGGGTGCTCGGCACGCCGATCAGCGAGAACGCCTTCACCGGCCTGGCCGGCGGCATCGCCCTCGACGGCCGGTTCCTGCCGGTGGTCGAGTTCATGTACGCCGATTTCATGTGGGTGGCAGCGGACCAGCTCTTCAACCAGATCGCGAAGGCCCGTCACATGTACGGCGGCGGCAACGATGTCCCGGTCGTGCTCCGCAGCAAGGTGGCGACCGGCACCGGGTACGGCTCGCAGCACTCGATGGATCCGGCCGGCATCTTCGCCACCGCGCCGGGCTGGCGCATCGTGGCCCCGTCGACTCCGTTCGACTACATCGGCCTGATGAACACCGCCCTGCAGTGCCGGGACCCGGTGGTGGTGCTCGAGCACGTCGATCTCTACCCCTCCGCCGGCGAGGTGCCGGCCGGGGAGTGGGACTTCTGCCTGCCGGTCGGCCGGGCCGCGGTGCGCCGTCCGGGTTCGGAGGTGACCGTCCTGAGCTACCTGGCCATGACCGGCTACGCCCTGGAGGCCGTCAGCCGGGTCGGCACCGTGGACGCCGAGGTGATCGACCTGCGCTGGCTTGATCGCGGCAGCGTGGACTGGGCCACGATCGGCGCGAGCATCAGGAAAACCAACCGCGTCCTGATCGCCGAGCAGGGGGCGCTCGGCACCTCCTACGGCGGCTGGCTGGCCGACGAGATCCAGCGGCGCTTCTTCGACTGGCTCGACCATCCCGTCCAGCGGGTGACCGGCGGCGAGGCCTCACCCACCATCAGCAAGGTCCTGGAGCGCGCCGCCATCGCGCGGGCCGAAGAGGTGGCCGACGCGCTGATCGAGATCGCGAAGGCCTGACCATGGCTCACCTGCTGCGCGTGCCCGAGATCGCGGCCGGCGCGACGGAAACGGAAGCGGTGCTCGCGACCTGGCCGGTCCCGGAAAACAGCCCGTACTCCGCCGCCGACGTGATCGCCACCGTGGAGACCGCCAAGGCGGTGATCGACATCGAGGCCGAGGAAGACGGCGTGATCCTGCGCCGCCTGGTACCCGAAGGCGCCGATGTCGCCGTCGGCCAGCCCATCGCGCTTATCGGTGCCCCCGGCGAGTCAGCGGACGCCATCGAGGAAGAACTGCGCGCCCAGGGCATCACGCCGGGCGCGCCAGCGGAAGCCGCCCGGGCCGCCCCGGCTGAGTCCGCCCCGCCCGCCCCGGCTGAGTCCGCCCCGCCCGCGGCGGGCGTCAACGGAGCACCGGAGCGCACCTTCATCAGCCCGATCGCGCGGCGCCTGGCCCGCGCGGCTGACCTTGACCCGCGTGACATCTCAGGGACCGGGCCGAACGGGCGGATCATGCGCCGCGATGTCGAGCGGGCCGCCCGCGCGGTGGCTCAGCCCGCCGCGGTCACCGGGCCGGAGCCGGCCGGCTACCGCGAGGTCCCGCACAGCCGGGCCCGGCGGGCGATCGCCACCAGGCTGACCGAGAGCAAGCAGACCGTCCCGCACTTCTACGTCGGCGGCACCGCCCGGGCGGGCAAGCTGCTGCGGCTGCGCGCGGAACTCAACGACGGCGCGAGCCCGGTCCGGATCTCGCTGAACAACCTGGTCCTCAAGGCGGTGGCGCGCGCTCATCAGCTGGTGCCGGCCATGAACGTGATCTGGACCCCGGACGCGGTCCGGTCCTTTACCTCGGTGGACATCGGCGTCGCCATCGCGAGCCCGCGGGGCCTGGTGACGCCGGTCCTGCGGTCGGTGGACCGCAGCGGGATCGCGGTGGTCGCCGCGGCCGTCACGGACCTGGCGGAACGAGCCGGATCCGGCCGCCTGGCGCCCCGGGAACTGGAGGGCGGCACTACGACCGTGACCAACCTGGGCATGTTCGGCACGGAGAGCTTCGCCGCCATCATCAACCCGCCGCAAGCCTCGATCCTCGCGGTCGGCGCCGTGCACCGCGCGCCCGTGGTGAAGAAGGACAAGCTCGCAGTCGGCTCGGTCATGGAGGTGACCCTGTCCGTCGACCACCGGGCCGTGGACGGCTCCACCGCGGCCGAGTGGATGAGAGCGTTCGTCGCGGTGATCCAGCACCCCGCGCAGATCCTGCTCTGACCGCCCTCAGCTGGTCACATCGGTGCCGTAGCGGGCAGCGAGCTCATCGACGCTCAGTGCCCTTCCGGTCAGCGTGAGCAGCGCCGGATCGCCGGCCAGGGCCACGATGGCCCGGCCGACGCCTTCCGGAGACTGGGAGCTGGTGAGGTCCAGGTGGCTGGCGAACTGAAGCACGCCCTCCGTCCGCACGAGCCCAGGGTGTACCGCGACCGAAGCGACGCCGTGCTCACGGAGCTGAAGCGCGGCCGCCTGGGCGAGACGGTCGTCGGCGGTCTTGGCCATGGCGTAAGCGACGCCGAAAGCGCTCTGCTCATCCTCGGGAATCGTGAAGGAAATGGTCACCGCCAGGCTGCCTGCGGTGGCGATGAGCAGCCGGGCGCACCGGGCCAGCGCCGCATAGTGCGCGCGCACGCCCGCCGTGAACATGGCGTCGAACAGCTCGAGCGGCTGATCCCAGAGCGGCGCGTTCCATTCCTCCCAGGCCCCGGCGTTGAGTCGCTCGTACCCACCCCAGACGTTATTGACCAGCAAGTCCAGCCGCCCGCGCTCGGCCGCGATCCGCTCGGTAACCGCCGTAACCGCCGCGTCATCGCGGTGATCGCAGGCTATCGCGATGCCGTAGCCGCCCGCCTGGGTCACCGCTTCCGCGGTCATGTCGGCTGTCCCCGGCAGATGGCCGGTTGGCCGGCCGCCAGCCGATCGCGCGGTCACGTAGACCACCCAGCCGGCGCTTCCCAGCGCGCACGCGACTCCCTTGCCCACGCCCCGGCTGGCTCCGGTAACCAACGCGACCCGCTGGCCCGGCCCGCACCGCGTATCCGCCATGCCAATTACCTAGCCCTCAGCCGCGCCAGCGGAAAAGCGCGACAGCAAGCAGGTAGGCCAGACCGCCGGTGGCACACAGCCAGTCGTACGGGCTGCCGCTGTGCCCGCGGGCGATCTCGATGAGCCAGCTCACGATCAACACGACGATCAGCACCAGCCCGGCGACCGCGGTCGCCCGCAGGTCGATCTGGGCGAAACGCTCGTCACGGCCGTCACCGCGCAGGCCGCGGACGGTCTCGCTGCGGCCCGCCAGCAGGACGACCAGGCCGAACCCGGCCATGACGCAGAGCCCTATCACCCCGGTCGCGAGCTGGCCGCCCGCCCAGGCCGCAGCCAGCGTCACGCCCCCCAGCCCGACGCTGAACACAGGCAGGAACCACCGGGAACGGGTCATCGCACCGGTCCTATTCCTTGTCATCGAAGATGTCCTCGACCGAGACGCCGAAGTAGCGGGCCAGCGCCATGGCCAGCGGCAGCGAGGGGGTGTAGCGCTCGTTCTCGATCGAGTTGATCGTCTGGCGCGATACCCCCATCGCCTCCGCCAGCTGTCCCTGGGCCAGTCCCCGGCCGGTTCGCAGCATGCGCACCTGATTCCTCACCGACGCGAATCGGCCCGCCGGGCCTGGCCGCCCCCGCGGGACAGGCAGCGGCGGTAAGCACCGGGCCACGTCGCGATCACGACAGCCGGAACCCAGGCGGCGGAGATAACCGGGTCCCAGCTACCGGACCGGACGGCCAGCGCGATCGAGCTGCCCGCGACCACCGCCGCGGCCAGCGCGGCCGTCACGAACAGCCATCGCTTCCAAGCCGTCATCGGCGCCTCCTTATGTCAAGCATCCTTGTCATAGTCAAGTTAGCTTGACAGGTCATCAGGTGTCAAGCTGGCTTTCCACCACTCAGGAGCGGGTTAGCCTGTAGTCAGATAACGACGTTCGTCAACGTTCGCTGAGGCAGAGCAGAGTCGGTATCGTGCCACAGCGCGGGGTGGAATCCAGGCGCCATGCTGACCATCGAACTCGATGCCGAGGATCTGGGTCGCGTCCGCTTTGCGGCCGGGCCGGCTCCGGTCCTGGAGATCGTGCTGATGCTCTTCGAACTGCGGCAGCATCCACCCTCGGGGGGCCACGGCCGCCCGCCCAGCGGACATGACTGGCGGATGCCGGCGCGATCAGCATTCGCCTCGGCCGGGCGGCCGCTGCTGCAACTGGTCCCCTCGTGTCGGCGCGCCTATTACCTTGACGTCCTCACCCCGGACGCCGAGGAAGCCTTTCACCTGGTGCAGGCCACCCCCGAACGGGTGCATAAGGACAACGTGGACCGGATCACGCGCATGGACGTCGCCCCCGTTCCGGCGTGGCTCCGGCGTTACGCCGACGGCGACCCGGTACTGCTGCACGAGCTGGACCGCGCGCTGCGCGCGGTCCACTCAACGTGCCTGGCCCCGCGGTGGCCGTCAGTGAAGGCCGGGTTCCACCGCGATGTAGCCGGGCGAGCAGCGCTGCTGCAGCGGCACGGCGTCATCGCCATGCTCAGCACGCTCAGCCCTGACCTGCGCATGTGCGGCATGACCCTGGAAGGACGCTATCCGTGGGACCGCCGTGTCCGCCTCATGGGCCGCGGGCTGACCTTGATGCCCTCTGCGTTCTGGACCGGCCACCCGCTGATCACCTGGGACCCGCAAAACAAATCCCGGTACGTGCTTATCTATCCGGCCCGGTTCGCCCCGGGCCAGGTACCTGACCACGGCAACGGCACGAGCGTTCAGCAGGCCGCCGACCCGCTGGCGATGCTGCTCGGGGTGACCCGGGCGGCAACATTGCGCGCCCTGCTCCGCCAGTCCCACAACACCACCACGCTCGCTCGTCACATCGGGGTCAGCCCAGCCTCCGCCTCCCAGCACGCCGCGACCCTGCGCGCCGCGGGCCTGATCACCAGCGAACGGCACGGCCAAGCGGTCATCCACCGGATCAGCGAGCTGGGACTGGCCCTCCTGTGGTGCGACCGGCCCAGCCCCTGAAAGGGCTCGCCGAGGGCGGAGCTGGCGTCGTGGCATTCATTACGGCGCTACCGCTGTCCGGCTGCTGCTCTCCGCGTCGATCTCGGCGAACCGGGCCTGCGCCGCGGGTTTCCACTGAGCCAGCAGTGCGTCGATGCGCCGGGCGACCCGGCGCCCGATCCAGTCGGGCAGGAGGGCCTCGGGCAGCTGCGGGTCGGTGCGGGGGAGTACCCCGTACTCGTTGCTGAGCCGCACGCTCTCAAAGAGCTCCTCGTCGGGATTCCCCGGCGCGAGTACGCCGATAATGCCCTCGACCTGCTCGTAGTGCTCACGCAGGGCGGCCAGATCCCAGCCCCGTTCGATGATCTCCCGCTCGTCCAGGCCGATGGCCTCGACCGTGCCGGCGAACGACACCGTGTGCTGCTGAAGGTCGAGCCGGTCCACCAGCTCCCTGATCTCCGTGACGCGCTCGATGTGCGGCGTGACCCACAGGCCCGGCGCCGGGTTGCCCAGGCCGGCCCACGTGAGCCCGGCGTACAGCGGCCGGCGGACCGACCGGTGCGAGGCCGGGATGGTCGGGAGCACGACGAGCCAGCGGCCGTCCCACTCGCGGTAAGAGTCACTGAGCGAGTACACCCGCACCGAGCCCGACTCGAAGATCCGCTGCAGTCTGGGGGTCAGCGACCAGCTCACCTCACGACCGGTCCGGGCCGCGGTGATCCAGTCCGAGGATGCGGCGCGGGCGATGGCCTGGCGCGCGGTCTGCTCTTCGATTCCCAGTCCGTGCAGGACCTGCACCAGCGTGGCCGTCCACACCGGCTTGCCCGCCGGCCACACCAGCTCGCCGAGGATCGTGAATAGCAGCGAGCGCGCGCTGCCGGGAGTAACGGACCCGTCGTCGGGCTGCAGCAGGGCGGAGCCGTGCGGGGTGGCCATCCAGTGCCCTCCGGGGTAGCGCGAGTGATCCGTTCTACAGCCTAAGAGACTCAAGCTCCAGAGGTGTAGAGCGAATGGACTTCGGGCTGTCTCCCGGCCAGATGACCGGGGCGGCGGCCGGCATTTCATGAGGGAGCCAGGCCGGTGTCGCGTGGCCATATGACGCTGAGCACGCGGTCCGGCCAGTCGTCGGGGATGCCGGCGGTGGTGACGTAGCGGCCGTAGAAGGAGCCGACGAGCATGCTGGTGAGCGCGTCGAGGTCGGCGGAGTCCGGGAGGTCGCCGGCCGCCAGCGCCTCCCGGAGCAGCGCCCGCCGCGGCTCGACGATGCGGGTCTTGAAGAGGTGAAGCAGTTCGGGGTGGCGTTCTTCCTCGGCGAGCAGTGAGCCGAGGATGGCCAGCGCGGGGACGGCCCGCAGGTTGCCGAGGAAGTTCTCCAGGATGGCCAGGGCGTGCGCGCGCGGGGTCGGGGCGCCGGCGGGCGGGTCCTCGACCCGGAGCGAGCCGATCACCGCGGCGGCCAGGTCGGCCTTGTTCTGGTACCGGCGCCGGAGGCTGGGCACGGTGGTGCCCGCGGCGGCCGCCACCGATTCCAGCGACATGCGCGCGTAGCCGAGCTCACCGAGCTGCCGGCCCGCGGCGGCCAGGATCGCCCGGTCCAAGGCCGGGTTCCTCGGCCGCCCGGCCTTCGCCTGCGCGTGGCTCATTATATTATGATGGCATATCGTAATGTAATTGACGAGGAACGAGGGATCATCATGACCGAGTCGCTGCCCGCGACCGCCGTCGTCCGCGTCTCGCGCGGTACCTTCGACCCGGGCCGGTTCGCCGAGGTGGACGCCGTGAATACGAAGGTCTCGGGGTACCTGATCCCGGCGATTCAGCGTCTGCCGGGCCTCATTCACTGGTACGCGGGCGTCTCGCCGCAGGGCTCGATCGTGAACATCAGCGTCTGGGACTCCGATGACCACGCGGCCCAGATGGGCGGACTGAAGGAGATGACCGTCGACGCGCGCGGGGAGATGGAAGCGGTCGGCGTGAGGTTCACCCCGATCATCAACCACCCCATCAACTGGACCATCTGACCTACCAGACCGAGATGCCCCCGTTGACGGAGATGGCCTGCCCGGTCAGCTTGGCCGCTCCCGGCCCGCCCAGGAAGACGACCATCGACGCGAGGTCTTCCGGCTCCGCCACGCCCAGGTGCGCCTGCGTCGCGGCCTTCTCGAAGAGCTTGCGGCTGAACCCGTCCTTCAGCACCATCTCGGCCGTCGGCGTGTTCGCGATCAGCGACGGGGTGAGGGCGTTGACCCGGACCCCGTTCCGCTTCGCCTCGAGCGCCGCCACCTTGCTGAACATCACGATCGCCGCCATGGCCGCCCCGATCACGGCCTCGCCCGGTGTCGGCACCTTCGCCGCGTCCGACGCGATGTTCACGATGCTGCCCCCGCCCTGCTCCTGCATCAGCGGCAGGACGACCCGGGTGAGCAGCATGGGCGGCAGTGCCTGCTGCGTGACGATCGTCGCCAGGTCCTCGACCGGAGTGCGATGCAGCAGCTCAGGCCGGTATGAGCCCGTCACCGACGACACCGCCACATCGATCTGCCCGAACCTGTCATGCACCGCCGCCACGGCCCCGCCCACCTGCCCGGCGTCGCCCGCGTCGGCCGGCACGAACAGCACCTCGGCTGCCGGGCACCGCGCGAGCACCGCCTGCCGCGCCGCCTCGCCCCGCTCCGGGTTACGGGCGAGCAGGGCCATCCGCCGCACGCCCGCGTCGGCGAACCCGACCGCGCTGGCCAGGCCGACACCCGACGTGCCCCCGGCGACCAGGGCCACCGAGTCGGCGTAGCCGCGCACCAGCGGAGCAGCCATGGGTTCTCCTCGATAATCTACAAATGCTGCGACTGAGTATACGTATATGTCCTACATTGCTATGCTGCCAGCAGAGTCTTCCGACCGTCCGGAGGAGGGGCTCAATGAGCACTGAGCCGTGCCTGACGACTTCTCTGTGGCCCGCGGAACCCGGCGAGGTCCGCGACGTGACTGTATGCCAGGTCCTGTACCACGCCGCCGAGACCGTCCCCGGGCGGATAGCGCTCGTCGATTGCGTGGAAGATCCCGGCCGGCGGCGGCAATGGACCTACGCCGAGTTCGTCAACGAGGCCGAACGGGCGGCCCGCGCGCTCCTGGCCCGGTTCCAGCCCGGCGACCGGATCGCCGTGTGGGCCCCGAACAGTGCCGAATGGATCATCCTCCAGCAGGGCATCAGCCTGGCCGGAATGGTGCTCGTGGCCCTGAACCCGGCCTACCGGGCCCGCGAGATGCAGTTCACCCTCACCCAGTCCGGCGCCGCCGGCCTGTTCTGCGTCGATGAGTACCGCGGCTTCAACATGCGCGAGCTCGCCGCGCAACTCCAGTCCGGCATTCCCGCCCTGCGTGCCGTGGTGTCGCTGGACGACTGGGACGCGTTCATCGCGAGCGGCGACGGCTCGGTGCCGCTGCCTGAGGTCAAGCCGCACGACATGATCCAGGTCCAGTACACCTCCGGCACCACCGGCTTCCCCCGCGGCGCGATGCTGCACCACATGGGCCTGGTCAACGAGGCTAATTTCGTCGCCGAGCGGGCCGGCATGTGCGACGGCGGCGTCTACATCAACGCGATGCCGATGTACCACATCGGCGGCGGCGCGGTCACCTCGTTTGGCGCCTGGGCCAAGCGGGGCACCTTCGTCATCTTGCCGGGCTTCAGCCCGGCCACGATCCTCGAGGCGTTCGAGACCTACCGGGGCACGCACACCCTCGTCGTCCCGACCATGCTCATCGCCATGCTGGACCACCCCGACCTGCTGACCCGCGATCTCTCCAGCCTGCAGACGATCCTCAGCGGCGCGTCGTCGGTCCCCGCCTCCCTGGTCCGCAAGACCATCTCCGCCCTGAACTGCCAGTTCAGCATCCTGTTCGGCCAGACCGAGGCGCACGGCGTGGTGTCCCAGACCCGGGTCACCGACTCGCCCGAAGACCAGGCCAGCACCGTCGGCCAGCCGCTCCCGCAGCTGGAAATGAAGATCGCCGACATGGACACCGGCGACCCGGTCCCGCTGGGCGAACCGGGCGAGATCTGCGTCCGCGGCTACCAGACCATGCGCGGCTACCACGAGCTGCCCCGCGAAACCGCCGCCACCATCGACCCCGACGGCTGGCTGCACATGGGCGACATCGGCTCGATGGACGCCCGCGGCTTCCTCAAGGTCACCGGCCGCATGAAGGACATGATCATCCGCGGCGGCATGAACCTCTACCCGGCCGAGATCGAAGCCGCCCTCCAGGACCACCCCGCCATCGAAACCGCCGCCGTCATCGGCATCCCCGATGACCGCTGGGGCGAGCAGGTCGGCGCCGTCCTCCGCATCCGCCCCGGCCACGACCGCCCGGCCATCGCCGAACTGACCGAGTTCCTCCGCACCCAGCTCGCCCCCCACAAGTGCCCGGCCTACTGGTCCTTCACCGACGCGCTGCCGATGACCCCGAGCGGCAAGATCCAGAAGTTCGTCCTCCGGGACCAGGCCGCCCAGGGCGCCTTGCTGTTCGACCAGGCCCGGACGGCCGCCCCGGCGTCGCCCTGATCAGGTCGGCTCGTCGTGCGGGTCGATGCCGTGCTGACGGAGCAAGGCGCGGAGCCGCTCGACCTCACCGCTGAGCCGCTGGCATTGCTCGGCCAGATCACCCAGCGCCGGGTGCCGGGCGGCCCACTGCTCCTCCTGCGCGGCCTTGTCGGCCAGCAATTGCTTCTCCCGGTTGCGCAGCGAGGCGGCCCGCTCGAAGGCCCGGGCGTCGACGGCAGCCTCCTTTTCGATGCGGACGGCCTCGAGCTGCGCATCGAGGTCATTGGTGTCGGGCCCGATCCCGACCCGTTGCTCGATGGCCGTCAGCCGCCGCTCGACCAGCTCCAGGCGAGCATTCACTCCGGGCCCGGGATCTTCAGCCGGGCCCGCGGCCAGCAGCTGGATGACCTCATGGCGCACCTGGTTCAGGTCGGCCCCCAGCCTGACTATCACCTGCGCGGCCACGCCGTCACCCTCACGGATGAGACCCAGCAGGATGTGCTCGGTGCTGATGTAGTTGTGGCCGAGCTGCATCGACTCGCGCAGCGACAGCTCCAGCACCTTCTTGGCCCGGGGCGTGAACAGGATGTGCCTTGGTGACGCCTCCTGGCCCCGGCCGACGATCTCCTCGACCTGCTGCCGCACGGCCTCCAGGTCAATTCCGAGCGACTCCAGCGCCCGGGCCGCGATACCTTCGCCCTCGATGATCAGGCCGAGCAGGACGTGCTCGGTGCCGACATAGTTGTGATCAAGCCTCCTGGCTTCTTCCTGAGCCAGGACCACGACCCGCCGGGCCCGGTCGGTAAACCGCTCGAACATCGTCTGCCGCCTCGCGTAACTGAGCAGAACCTCCAGATTACCCGTTCCGGACGCCGATGACCGATCCCAGTTCCACGATCGCGGAAGGCCTGCCGTCGCACTCGGCGCACGAGTGGCCCGGGTCCGCGTGCGCCACCTGGGACGGCCGGTCGGCATCCCCTTCCGCGGCCGCCGGCCCCGCCTCGTGCTCGCGCGCCAGCAGCGCGGCACCGAAGGCCCCGGTGATCTGCGGGTGCCTGGGCACGATCACCTCCTGGTCGAGGGCCACGGACAGGAAGTGGCGGGCCGCCGGGTTGCGGGCGACGCCGCCGGTGAGGACGACGGGAGCGCGCTTGCCGACCTGGGCGACCAGGGCCAGGGTGCGGGCGGCGATGGCGCGGTGCACGGACGCGGCGATGTCCTGCGTGGCCAGGCCCTGGGCCAGCAGGGAGACGATCTCGGTCTCGGCGAAGGTGGCGCACATGCTGCTCACCTCCAGGTCGGTGCCGCCCCGCAGCGCCAAGGCACCGAGCTCCCCGATGTCGCACTCGATCGCACGGGCCAGTACCTCGTAGAAGCGCCCGGTGCCACTCGCACACCGGTCGTTCATGGCGAAATCCGCTACGAGCCCGTCCGCGTCGACCGTGATGGCCTTGCTGTCCTGGCCGCCGATGTCAATGACCAGGCGGGCGCCGGGGACCATGGCGGACGTCCCGCGGGCGTGGCAGGTGATCTCGGTGAACGAGCGCTGCGCGAGGGGGACCAGGCGGCGTCCGTAGCCGGTGGAGACGGTGCCGGACAGGTCGCCGGCCGCAAGGCCGGCGTCGGCCAGCGCCTCGTCCACCGCGCGCTGCATGCCCGCCCGGCTGACCGCGCCCATCTGCACGATCGACCATGCCCGGATCGTTCCGGCGTCGTCGACCACCACGGCCTTGGAGGTCGTGGAGCCGAGATCGACGCCGAGGTAGTAGCTCACGGCCGCCCGGCGCCCGTGTACTCGCCGCGCTGCCGCCGGACGTCGATCTGCTCGAGCATCGCCACCAGCCGCGCCTGGAGGATCTCCTCCTTGTAGAAAGAGGCGTCGGCCACGTCGCCCTCGAAGAAGATCGACGGGATGCCCAGGTTGTTCTGCGCCGACCGGGCGAGCAGCCGCTGCGGCCCGGTGAACGCGCGGCAGGTCCGGGTCGAGTGGAAGACGATCCCGTCCACGTCGTACTCCCGGCAGTCCCGCAAGGTGAGGTAGTCCAGCGTCCGGGTGCCGTGGTTGGTGGGGCACAGCAGGTAGTGCTGCGCCATCCCGCGCAGCGGGTTCTCGACGTCGATCAGGTGCGGCTCCTGCCAGAACGCGTTGTGGATGTAGCGCCCGGCCAGCACCGCGGCGCCGTGCTCGGCGAACTTGCGGGACAGGAAGCCGAGCTTGTTCCAGTTCATGATCCCGTCGAAGTACAGCCGGTATTTCTCGCCCTCGATGCCGGGCACGCCCGCGTCGAGCCGCTGCCGGATCTCGTCCCGCACGCCGCCGAAGTAGTCGACCAGCGCCTGGTCGCCCGGCAGGAAGTTGATCGGCGCCACGCACGCGATCCAGTCCCAGAACGTCGCCGGCGCCGGCTTCGCCTTGCACAGGTCGAGGCCCTCACGGCGCAGCTCGGCCGCGCGCTTGATGTAGTCCATGCTCTGGCTCAGCAGGTCCCAGTCGAACGGCCGCCCGGTCCGCTCCTCCAGCCACGCGATCAGCTCGCGCAGCTGGCCCTCGACGAAGTCCGAAGCTTCCTCCCACTCCTGGCCGGTGAGATAGCCGGCGTCCGGCTTGTTCCCCCACAGGAACGGGTGCGAGATGTTGAAGATCGGCAGCTGCTTGCCGAACACCCGGTAGGAGATGCCGTCCCACTGCTGCCCGGTGCTGCATCCCGCGTAGTTGTTCACGAAGAAGTCGGGGGATGGCAGCCGCGCCGCGAGCTCGCGCTGGTCCTGGAGGCCGACCACGCCGGTGTGCTCGCCCTCGCCGGTTTCCAGCGCCGCTCCCTGCAGGGTCAGCACCGAGCAGCCGAGGTGGGTCCGCGAGTAGGAGCAGAGCTCGGCGTTGTAGCCGTACTCGGCCCCGGCTAGCTGCGCGGGCCCCTCCAGGCGCTGGGCCGCGAGCCGGGCCGCGAATGCCTCGCCGTGGCACCAGGCCAGCCCGGCCGCCTGGAAGATCGGGTTCAGCGCGCCGCCGTTGTACCAGACGACCTGCTTGCCCTGCTCCCGCGCGGCGAACAGGTTGTCCCAGTAGCCGGCGACCAGCTGCCCGCCGGCCCGGGTCAGCGTGAGCCGGTTCGTGCGGTCGGGGGTTCGTTCGGCAGTCTGCGTCATGGGGTGCTCCTCAGGCCGGGACGGCTCGGGTACGGCGCGCCCGCTCGACGAGCGCCTCGATGCGGGTGCGGATGGACTCCAGGGGGAGGCCCTCGTGCTCGGTCTCGATCTGCAGGTGCGGGATGCCCGCCGCGTCGAGCGCCTTGCGGAGCTCGGGGTAGTAGAGCATGTGCGGCTCGCAGAACTTCGGCACCAGGTGGATCACGGCCTGCGCCCCGCTGCCGCGGACCGCGGCGAGCAGCCAGCGATCCCAGTCGGCGTCCTGCTGGACCCGCGTCGGGCAGGGGATGTTCACGTTGCGCTGCTGGTACCACCGCGCGATCGCCTCGAGCGGGTCGCCGCCCTCCTCGACGTCGGTCGAGACGTGGCGGCGGCCGTGGTAGAGGTCGTCGTCCACGACCACCGCGCCGCTGGCCTCGATCGCCTCGAGGAGCTCGCGCCGCGGCGCGTGGCACAGGTGGCCGGACAGGTGCACCCGGACCCGCCGCTCAGGTGATGCCGCCGCCGGCCCGGCGGCCGCGGAGCTGAGCGCCTCGGCCAGCAGCCCGGCGTGCTCCGCCGGATCCATGATCATCGCCGAGGCGACGATGTCCTGGAGCTGCCCGGGGGAAAGGACGGCTGATCCGGCCGCCCGTTCGTCAAATAGCCGTCGTATCATCCGCCGGTCACGGTTGTGCGCGGCGATCGCGTCACCCAGCGCCGCCCCGGTGACCGGCTCGCCGGTCAGGCGCTCCAGCTCGGCCAGGAACTCACCCATCATGGCGGCGACCCGGGCCGGCCCCCAGGAGTCGTTCATCGAGCTGTTCAGCATCCCGAAGAACACCGGCGTACCGGGGAGGATCGCGCGCACCACGTCCGCGGCCCCGATGAGCTGGATGCAGTGGTCGGCCATCAGCACCGCGTCGTAGAGATCGAAACGCCCGGTCGCGGCCTGGTCGGCCAGGTTGCGGGTGTAGCCGCAGTAGAACTCCGCCAGCAGTGACCGTCCCTCGGTAACCGGCTCCTGGTCGTCCTGCACCACCACCGGCAACGTCCCGGCCGCCAGCGCCAGCTCGCGGGGGAAGTTCATCGGCAGCACGCCGAGCACCAGCCGGCCCGGATGCCGCGCCCGCCAGCCCTGGATGTAGCCGCCCGGATCCCGGGCGATGGCGCTGAGCTGCTTCATGGCGGTGGTCACGCTAATAATCTACGCTTGATGGAACTAAGTTACAAGAAACGTAATATGACGAACGAGGCAGGCCGCACCGTTGTCGATTAGGTCCAACTATTCTATGGTTAGACCGAAAGTCTCACGGGGGACGGACGCACGGGGCGGAGGTGGTCGAGATGGCGTTCGCCAAGGTGACGGACCGGTATAGCAGCGAGCAGATCGAGCGCTACTACGCGACCGGGGTGTGGCGCGCGGCCACGCTGTTCGACGAGCTGGATACCCAGGTCGCCATCCGGCCGGACAAGGTCTTCGTCACCGACGGGACGGCCGCTTACACGTTCGGCCAGCTGCGCGCCGCGGCGCTGCGCCTGGCGGCCGGCCTGGCCGGACGAGGGATTGCCGCCGGTGACCGGGTTGTCGTCCAGCTGCCGAACTGGACCGAGTTCGCCGTCGTCACCGCGGCCCTCTCCCGCCTCGGCGCCATCATGGTCCCGGTCATGCCGATCTACCGGTCCGACGACGTCGGCTTCGTGCTGCGAACGGCGGGGGCCAAGGCGGCGTTCACCCCCGGGGTGTTCCGTGGTTTCGACCACGCCCGCATGTTCGGCGACCTGGCCGCGGCCGGAACCGGTCTGCAGACGGTGATCGCCGTGCGCGCCGATCCCGTGCCGGACGGCGCCCTGGCCTTCGAGGACCTCCTGGGCGGCGGCGAGACCGGGGAGGACCTGCCCGGGCCGGGGACAGGGCCGGACGACCCGTTCGCCGTCGTGTTCAGTTCCGGGACCACCTCCCGGCCGAAGGGCTGCCTGCACACGTTCAACACCTACTGCGCGAGCGCCCGGCTGATGGGCGAGGCGTACCACTACACGGACGCGGACGTGCAGTTCGGGCCGTCGCCGGTCACCCACAGCACGGGGCTGGTGACCAGCATCTTGATGCCGCTCGTCCACGGGGCCGGATCGCACCTGATGGACATCTGGGAGCCGCGCGAGGGCCTGGAGCGGATCGCCAAGTTCCGGTGCACGGGCTCGGTCACCGCGACCACCTTCCTGCAGAGCCTGCTCACCGTCTATGACCCGGACCAGCACGACGCGAGCAGCCTGCGTTTCTGGACGTCCGCGGGGGCCCCGATTCCCGGTGCGTTCGTGGCCGAGGCGCAGCAGACCCTGCCCCGCATGCGGGTGCTGAGCCTGTACGGGCGGTCGGAGAACCTCTGCACCACGCTGTGCTCCATCGATGACGACCCGGAGCGCTCGGTGACCTCGGACGGCCGGGCCGCGCCCGGCCAGGAGGTCCGCGTCGTCGACGAGTACGGCGCCGAGGCGCCGCGGGGCACCGAGGGGGACATCGCCTTCCGGGGCGCGTCGAACCTGCTCGAGTACATCGGCCAGCCGGAGGCAACCGCGGAGATGTTCACCGCGGACGGCTTCTCCAAGTCGGGCGATCTCGGGGTTATGGACGCCGACGGCTACGTGCGCGTCACCGGCCGCCTCAAGGACATCGTGATCCGCGGCGGCCTCAACATCAGCGTCCGGCAGGTCGAGGACCTGCTGATCGCGCACCCAGCCGTCAGCGCCGCGGCCGCCGTCGGCATGCCCGACCCGGTGTTCGGCGAGCGCGTCTGCTGCTACCTGGTCCCCGCCCCCGGCGCCGCGCCGCTGACCGTGGCGGACATGCAGGCGTACCTGCTCGGCGCGGGCCTGGCCATCCAGAAGGTGCCGGAACGCGTCGAGGTGGTAGCCGAGCTGCCCACCACCGCCACCGGCAAGATCCAGAAGAACCTTCTGCGCGCCGACATCGCCGCCAAGCTCGCCGAACCCTGAGGCGGCGCCGGTCGCCTGCCCAGGCCCAGCCGAACTGCTCTGGTTCTGGTTAAGACACCCGCATGACCCGTCGGTCGTCGCCTATCGTGTCACCCGGGCCGTTATTGTCATTATTTGTAACCTTTTGGTTACTCCTCGAGGGGTAGAAGCGAATGCGGATATGTCGGGTGTCGGCTGTGATCATCGCCGTCGTCGTCGCCGGTACTGGCCTGACTGCGTGCGCGGGGACCGGAGGGAATTCTCCCACCGCAGCGTCTTCACCGTCTTCTGGTGGTTCCGCGACAGCTTTGTCCGCCCCATCCTCGCCGTCCGGGCTTTCGACGACACGAGGGCCTTCCGCGACGCCAGCGACTTCGGCCGCGGCCACGCATTCCGCCGCTGCTAAGGCGTCCGCCCCCCCGACCAGGTCCGCGACCCCAGCGAAGTCCGCGACCCCGACCAGGTCCGCGACCTCGGGGGGTTCCGGGACACAGAGCTTCAACGTGCCCGCCATCCCCGGTGACAATGTTGTGACCGCCTCGGGCTCTTACACCAAGATTGGTACCGCGCGGGTGAAGGTGACTGTGTGCGCCAAGCAGACCGGAGGCACATCCCAGGTGGGGGCGATCGCGCTCGCCTATAACAGCAGCGGTGCCAGCAAGAACATCGGCGCGGTTGTGCTGACCGGGCCGGGCACTAGCTCGTGCGGCACGATAACGTTCGTTTTCTACACCGCGCACCTAAAGGTTCACGCGTTCATCGGCAATCAAGGCAAAATAGTGAAGACCGGACCGATCCTGACCCTCTACTGACGCGCCGCCGCCGGACGGGCTGTCGCTGGCGAGCCAAACGTCAGCGCCGAACAGCGCGGCGCGACTCCTAGACGCGATCGCACCGGCCCTGAAAAGGCTTACGGCAGCATCAGCTGATAATCAGTCATAGAGGCGCCGGGTGCACGGACAGTAATGATTGTCGCGGCTTCAGCATCGCCCCGTCATTGGCGCTCGTATGCGCCACTGACGGGGGTTGGCGGCAAATACTGGATAGTAAGAGCGGCGAAGCGTTCCGGTGCGCACCTCCCGGGGTGTTGCCTGCGGGAGGCATGTGATCCAGGTGCCTGCTGGTGTCCCGCGCCGGGAAATAGCGCGGAACATCCAGGCTGCGTGGAGCTTCCGGTGGACTCCAGGCCCCCGGATGTTCCGTATAGCCCGGAATTTCCAAGATCTTTGTTGGGCGTGATGTCCCGCGACGAGCACCGCGAATCGTTGCGGGACAGCACGCTAACGGCGGGGCGCGAACGTCTCGATGATCGCGCGGGTGTTCTCGGCGACGCGCTCCGGCGTGAGGGTGAAGCTGGGGGAGTACAGCGCGGCATGGTCGTAGCGCTGCTCGAGCGCCGGCAGGGCATCGCGCACCTCGGCCGCGGTGCCCGCGACGGCCATCTCCTCGAGCATCGCGCCGGAGACCGCATCGATCATCGCGCGGTGGTCGCCGGCCCGGAAGGCCTCCCTGATGGCGGCCGCTTCCTGGCCGAACCCGGCGGCTTCCATGACCGGCCCGTAGGCCTTGGGCGCGGCGTAGAAGGCGATCTGCGCGGCGGCCTCGCGCCGGGCGGTGGCGGTGTCGCCGGCGATCGAGCAGATGATGATGCCCATGAGGCGCACGTCACCGGGGGATCGCGCGGCCTTCGCGGCCCCCCGGGCGATCGCGGGCCGCGCGACGTCCGCCAGGTACCGGCTGGTGATCGTGGGGTGGCAGATGAGCCCGTCCGCGACCCGCCCGGCGGCCTCGATCATCCGCGGATTCACCCCGGCCGTGTAGACCGGGATGTCAGCGCGCAGCGGCGGCTCGATCTCCGCCGTGGGGGTGATGTCGGCGGAGTAGAAGCGGCCCTGGTGCCGGACCGGCCCCTCGTGCAACCGCCAGAGCCGGCGCAGCAGCGGGACCAGTTCCTCGATCCGGCTGGCCGGGCCGTCCGGATCCGGCACGCCGTGCCAGTTAGTCATCATCCGGCGGGTGCCGGTGCCGAGGCCGAGGGTGAACCGCCCATCGCTCATCTCGTCGAGGAACCTGGCGTCGTTGGCGAGCACGAGGGGGGAGCGGCCGACGGCGTAGGCGATCGACGTCCCGACCCCGATACGGCCGGTCACCGCGGCCATCGCCGCCGCCGACACGATGCCCGAGCGGTGCAGGAACTCTCCCGACCAGGCCGCGTCGAAGCCGGCCGCCTCAGCCAGGCGGGTGATCTCCCGCGTCTCCTTGAGGCCGCCGGCCAGCACGGTGATGCCCCTGGTAGTCATGCGGGTGGCCCTCCGATAAATTGGCCATACCATTGTACCTATAAGCTCGTTCGGCCGGAGGGCGGCTCCCATGGCGACGATCAAGGTCGGGATCTCGGACCAGGACGCCTTCACGCTGCCCGACCCGCGCAGCCGACGGCGGCTGCTCGACCGGGTCGCGGCGGCGGGCCTGGACCACGTCACGGTCGGCGACCACATCGCCTTCCACGGCGGGACGGGCTTCGACGGCCTGATCACCGCGAGCATGCTGCTGGCCTCCCACGACAGCCTGCCGGTCCTGGTCGGCGTCTACCTGCTCGGCCTCCGCCATCCCATGCTGGCCGCGCGGCAGCTGTCCGCCCTCGCGCAGGCGGCTCCCGGCCGCCTGACCCTCGGCATCGGCGTGGCCGGGGAAGACCGCCGCGAGGTGATCAACGCCGGGGTCGACCCCGCCACCAGGGGCCGGCGCCTCGACGAGGCGCTGCCGCTGGTCCGGCGGCTGCTGGCCGGCGAGGAGGTCAGCCATCAGGGCGAGTTCTTCCACCTCGAGGAGGCCCTGATCCTGCCACCTCCGCAGCCGCGGATTCCGATGGTCATCGGCGGCAAGGGCGAACCCGCGATCCGCCGCACCGCGGAGTCCGGCGACGGCTGGCTGGGCATGTTCTGCTCCGCCCGCCGGTTCGCGCAGACTAGGGAACAGATCCTCGCGGCCGCCGCGGACCTAGGCCGGGCCGCACCGCCGTGGTTCGGCGTGAACGTCTGGTGCGGCCTGGACCCCGATCCCGAACGCGCCCGCGACCTCCTGGCCGCCAAGATCGAGCGCCTCTACCGCCTGCCGTACGAGAAGTTCCGGCATCTGGCCCCGGCCGGGACCCCGAAGCAGGTCGCCGAGTTCCTGCGCCCGTTCACCGAGGCGGGAGCCGAGCACGTCACCCTCGTCCCGGCGGGCACCTCGGCCGAGGCCGAGATCGACGCGGCCGCCGAGGTCCGCGAGTACCTGCAGAACTAGTCCCGGCGAGCGAGGTGGTGACCATGGACCTGTCCGACGCCCCCGACGAGGCGGAGTTCCGGCTCCGCACGCGGGCCTGGCTCGCCGGGAACCTTCCCCGGCTGCCCTGGCCGGAGCCGCCCGGCCTGGAGGCGAAAGCGCCCTTCTGGCGGCAATGGCAGGCCATGCTCTTCGCCGACGGCTACGCCGGCCTCACCTGGCCGCAGGAGTACGGCGGCCAGGGGCTCAGCGAGAAAATGCGCGCCGTCTTCGGCGAGGAGTGCGACCGGGCCGGCGTCCCCGAGCGGCTCAACATCATCGGCGAGGATTTCGCCGGCCCGGTCATCGCGCACTTCGGCACCGACGGGCAAAAGACCCGCTACCTGCGGCCGATCCTGACCGGGGAGGAGATCTGGTGCCAGCTCTTCTCCGAGCCCGACTCCGGGTCCGACCTCGCGTCCCTGCGCACCAAGGCAGTGCGGGCCGACGGCGGCTGGCGGATCTCGGGGCAGAAGATCTGGACCAGCCGCGCGCAGCTGGCGGCGCACGCCATCCTGCTGGCCCGCACCGGGGGCGGCGAGCGGCAGCGGGGGATCACCTATTTCCTGCTCCCGATGGACAGCGACGGCGTGACCGTGCGGCCGCTCGCGCACATGCTCGGCGAGGCCGAGTTCAACGAGGTCTTCCTCGATGAGGTCTTCCTGCCCGACGACGCGGTGGTGGGCGCGGTCGACGGCGGCTGGAAGGTCGCGATGGCCACGCTCGCCTTCGAGCGCGTCGCCATCGCCACCGGGCGGGTCAACACCACCAAGGCGATCGAGGAGATCATCGCTGATATCCGGGGCCGCACGGCCGCCGGCGGCAGCCCGCTCGGCGCCGACCCGCTGATCCGGCAGCAGGTCGCCGACCTGTGGGGCCGCGCGCTGGTGCACCGCGCCATCGGCCAGCGGGTCATCTCCGGGGCCGCCGCCGGCGAGCCGCCGGGGCCGGTCACCTCGATCGGCAAGCTCTACTTCTGCCCGCTGGTCGAGGACCTGGCCGACTTCCGGCTCTCGCTCGAGCCGCTCGGCGGCGAGTTCGCCCTCGACGACGAACTCGCCGAGGCCCGGCGGTGGCTGCGGCTCGCCAACCAGGCCCGGGGCACCGCCATCGCCGGCGGGTCCACCTTCATCCAGCGCAACATCGTCGCCGAGCGCATCCTCGGCCTGCCCCGTGGCTGACAGCAGGTCAGTCCGCGGGCACCTCGATGGCCGTCCGGTCCTCCACCTCGGAGATCGCCTCGGTGTAGGTGTGCAGGTGCCGGGTCATCCGGCGAAGCGCGGCCTCGGTGTCCCCGGCCACGATCGCCTCGGTGACCCGGGCGTGCGCCGCGATGGTGGTGCGGCGGACCTCGGCGTCGACGAAGGCCTGGTTGTCGGTGGCGGTGTAGATGACCCGCGACAGCGCCAGCATGAACCCGGTCAGCAGCTCGTTGTGGCTGGCCTCCGCCACCGCGACGTGCCAGTCGACGTTGGCCTGCAGGAAGTCCTCGAGCGGGCCGTCACCGCTGATGGCCGCGTTGGCCGCCGCGAGCCGGGCGAGGTCCGCGTCGGTGCGGTACTTCGCGGCCAGCCGGGCGCAGGTCGGCTCGATCCCCTCCCGGGCCTCGAAGATAGCCGCCAGACGGATCTGCCGCCCGCGGATCAGCAGGCTCACCGAGTCCGCGACCGAGTCGCCTCCCGGGCGCTGCACGAAGGCGCCGCCGGAGCGCCCGGTCCTGATCCGGACCAGCCCCTGCACCTCGAGGATCCGCAGCGCCTCACGGACGGTGGTCCGGCTCATCTGCGTCTGGACCACCATGTCGCGCTCCGGGGGCAGCGAGGTGCCCTCGGGGAACTCCCCGCTCAGGATCCGCTCGCGCAGGTCGTTGGCGAGCACGTCGGAGGCCTTCGGGACCTGCATCGGCGCCAGCCGTACCGGCTTGGCTGCGGTCGCGGGTTCGGAAGTCACCGGTCCCCATCTCATCGGGTCGATGTTTTTGGTCATACCCAAGGTACCATTTGCTGGAAAGGGGCACCGTGGAGTGGAACCTATCGCCTGAGCAGGGCGCCTACCAGGAGGCCTTCCGCGGCTGGCTGTCCGACGTGGCGGCCCCGGACGTGGTGCGGCGGTGGCTCGACGCCGGTGACGCGGCCGCCTTCGAGAAGCTCTTCGCCGACGGCGGCTGGGGCGGCGTCGGCCTCCCCGAGGAGCTCGGCGGCCAGGGCGGCGGGCTGGTCGAGCTAGCGCTGACCGCCGAGGAACTGGCCCGGGCGGCGGCGCCGTCGGCCAGCTGGCTGGCCGCCGTGCTGGCGGTGCCCGCGCTCGCCCTGGCCGGGCACCGTGACCTGGCCGAGCTTGCCCTGGCCGGCCAGACCGCGGCCTACCTGGCTCCGGCCGAGTGCATACCCGATGAGACCCCGCCGCTGTCCGTCGACGAGGCTGGCGCGATCAGCGGGTCGGTGCCGCGGGTCCTGGCCGGCGGCACGGCCGTCCGGTTCGTGGTGCCCGCCGGCCGGGAGCTCCGGCTCGTGGAGGCCGGCGCCCCCGGGGTCACCTGCATTGGACGCAAGCTGCTCGACCGCTCCCGCTCGGTGGCCGACGTGCGGCTCGACCGGGCGCCCTCGCACCGGCTCGACCTCGCCGACCCGGCCGGGGTGCTGCGGCAGGCTTCGGCGCGCGCGGCCGTGCTGGTGGCCGCCGACTCCCTCGGCGCATCCAGCCGGATGCTGGACCTGGCCGTGGCCTACAGCAAGCAGCGGCACCAGTTCGGCGTCCCGATCGGCTCGTTTCAGGCGGTCAAGCACGCGGCCGCCATGATCCTCGTCGGCGTGGAGGCGGCGCGGTCGGCCGTGTACTTCGCCGCCGCCTCGGTGGACGCCGGCGCCCCCGAATCGTTCCTGCACGCCGCCGCGGTCAAGGCGCAGGTCACCGCCGAAGGCGCGCGGGCCGCCGACAGCGCGCTCACCCTGCACGGGGCGATCGGCTACACCTGGGAATACGACCTGCAGCTCTTCTACAAGCGGGCCCGGCTCGACGAGAAGCTCCTCGGCACCCCGGCTCAGTGGAACGAGCGCATCGCCGCCGGCCTCGCCCTCGCCTGAAGGTTGATGTCACACTAGGCCTGCTGCGTTTGTGCGGCCAGGCCGGGATCCAGCCCGGCCTGGCGGAGCCGGGCCCCGGCATCAGCCCGGGTCAGGAGCTGCCCGGGGTTGCCATCGAGGGGCCGGGTTTTGGCGTCGAACGCGCGCTGCCACAGCCCGGCCGCCCAGCAGGCCTCGTAGTCACGGGAGGTCCAGCGGCGGCCGCGGGCGTGCTGGCGGATCACGCTGTCCCAGTCGTGCACGGCGATCAGGCGCGGGCCCTGCCAGCACAGGTTCTCCGGGTACCAGTCGCGTGCCCGATCACCGGGTCAGTGGCGTAGCCGCGCAGCTGATCGCGGACGGCCGCGGCGACGCGGGCGAGCCACCGCGGTTCCGCGTAGGCGTTCGAGTCGACGTCACGGTCTTCGGGCGCAGGCCACAGCCCGGGCCCTGGGTGATCCCAGCCGGTCCACGACGGGGACGGAGCCAGGTCCGGCACCGATCCGGGATCCGGGGCCAACGCGACCAGGCGGGCCAGCGCGGCCGCCGACAGGGCGGCCAGATCGCGGCCCGGTGGCGGCTCGCCGGCGTCCGGGACGAGCGTCTCGGCGGTGGCGGCGTAGCCGTCCAGTGACCGCAGGTCCACCAGCGGCTCGGGGCACGGGAACCCCGCCGTCCACAGGGCCCGGTGCACGACCGCGCATCCGGCCAGCCGTGATATCCGCGGTCGCACTTTGACGACCACCTCCCGGCCGTCCGCCAGGCGCAGCCCCGTCACCGCAGACAGATAGCCCGCCTCGAACAGCTGCACCGCGGGCGGCGCGCCCAGCCAGCGCCTGCACCAGTCAGCCAGCGCGTCCATGCCCACGACGGGGCGGCCAGACTCAGCCACCACTTCATTGTGCCCGCCGCGCGCGCACGAGCCCCGCCCTCCGCGCGACGCGTCTAGTTATTTGGTCAGTCCTTTGATATTTTGGACCAAAAGCCGTGAGAAGAGGAACCGTGGACTTCGAGCTCAGCGAGGACCAGGAGACGATCCGCAAGGCGGTCCGCGAGCTCGCCGCGAACTTCGACGACCAGTACTGGATGGACAAGGACCAGGCGCACGAGTTCCCGGAGGAGTTCTACCGGGTGTTCGCCGAGGCCGGCTGGCTCGGCATTACCACGCCGGAGGAGTACGGCGGGCACGGCTTCGGCATCACCGAGGCGTCGCTCCTGCTCGAGGAGGTCGCGGCCTCCGGCGCGGGGATGAACGGCGCGAGCTCGATGCACCTGTCGATCTTCGGCATGCACCCGGTGATCGTGCACGGCTCGGAGGAGCTGAAGCGGGAGAACCTGCCCCGGATCGTCAACGGCGACCTGCACGTGTGCTTCGGCGTCACCGAGCCCGGCGCCGGGCTCGACACCACCCGGATCACCACGTTCGCCCGCCGGGACGGCGACGACTACGTCATCAGCGGCCGCAAGGTCTGGATCTCCAAGGCGCTGGAATCGGAGAAGATCCTGCTGCTGACCCGGACGACGAAGTTCGAGGACGCGCCGAAGAAGACGGCCGGCCTGACGCTGTTCCTCACCGACCTCGACCGCGACCATGTCGACATCCGCCCGATCGCCAAGATGGGCCGCAACGCGGTCAGCTCCAACGAGCTGTTCATCGACGACCTTCGCGTCCCGGCCGCGCACCGGGTCGGCGAGGAGGGCGAGGGGTTCACCTACATTCTGGACGGGCTCAACCCGGAGCGGATGCTGGTGGCCGCCGAGGCGCTCGGCATCGGCCGGGCCGCGCTGCGCCGCGCCGTGCGCTACGGCAACGAGCGGGAGGTGTTCGGCCGCCCGATCGGGATGAACCAGGGCCTCCAGTTCCCGCTGGCCGACTCCCTCGCCCGACTCGACGCCGCCGAGCTGGTGCTGCGCAAGGCGACCTGGCTCTACGATCACGGCCGGCCCTGCGCGCGGGAGGCCAACACGGCCAAGTACCTGTGCGCCGACGCCGGGTTCCAAGCCGCCGACCGCGCGCTGCAGGTCCACGGCGGCATGGGCTACTCGGAGGAGTATCACGTCGCCCGGTACTTCCGGGAAGCCCGGCTGACCCGGATCGCGCCGCTCAGCCAGGAGATGGTGCTGAACTACCTCGGCGAACACGTCCTGAAGCTACCGAGGAGCTACTGATGTTCTCACTGCGAGGCCGGACCGCCCTGGTCACCGGCGCGGGGAGCGGCATCGGCGCCGCCGTGGCGAAGGCCATGGCCCGGGCCGGCGCCGCGGTCGTCGTCAGCGACCTCGACAAGGACGCCGCGGCCGCGGTCGCCGACACGATCAACGCCGACGCCGCGACGTCGGCGGAACACGGGATCGCCGAGCCCGCTGTCCTCGACGTGCGGGACGCCGCCCAGGCCGCCCAGGTGGTGCAGCAGGCCGTCGGCCTCGGCGGCGGGGTCCTCAATATCGTGGTCAACAACGCGGGCGTCATCGCCCCGGCCATGTTCGGCAAGATGACCGCCGACCAGTTCAGCCTGGTCCTCGCGGTCCACGTCGGCGGCACGTTCACGGTCAGCCAGGCCGCGCTGCCCTACCTGCCCGAAGACGGCACCGGGCGGATCATCAACGTCACCTCGGCGGCCGGCCTCGTCGGCACGATCGGGCAGGTGAACTACGGCGCGGCCAAGGCCGCGATCGTCGGCATGACCAAGTCCCTGGCCCGCGAGCTCGCCCGGCGGAAGATCACCGTCAACGCCATCGCGCCACTGGCGGCGACACCCATGACGGAGAACATCAGGGGCAACGAGAAGCTGGCGGCGCTGACGCTGGCCCGGATACCACTCGGCCGCTGGGCCGAACCGGACGAGATCGCGCCCACCTTCGTCTACTTCGCCTCCGACGCCGCCTCTTACGTCACCGGCCAGGTACTGCCGGTCGACGGCGGGACGGTGATCTGATGACCACCGGCCCGTTCGCATCCACCGGCCGGGACGCGCTGATCATCGACGCGCTGCGCACGCCGATCGGGCGGTCTCACCCCGCGCGCGGCTGGTTCCGCGACGTCCACCCCAACGTTATGCTCGGCGCGGTCTACACCGCGCTCCTGGACGGCGCCGGGCTGGGCCCGGAGGTCATCGAGGATCTCGTCGTCGGCTGCACCGCGCCGTTCGGCGAGCAGTCCCGCAACATCGCCCGCAACGCCTGGCTCCAGGCCGGCTACCCGCCCGAGGTCCCGGCCACGGTGCTCGACCGGCGCTGCGGGTCGGCCCAGACCGCCGTCGAGATGGCGGCCGCGCTGGTCAAGTCGGGCACGCACGACCTGGTGATCGCCGGCGGCGTCGAGCACATGGGCCACGTGCCCATGAACTCCCCGGTGAAGATATCCGAGCTCTACGGCGACCCGTGGCCGCCTGAGCTGCGCGACCGCTACGACTTCGTGCCGCAGGGCGAGAGCGCCGAGCTGATCGCCGACCGCTGGCACATCAGCCGGGCGGAGATGGACGAGTTCGCGGTCCGCTCCCACCGGCTGGCCGCCGCGGCGGTTGAGGCCGGCCGGTTCGCCCGCGAGATGATTCCGCTGGACCTGGACGGCGCGACCCGGGCCAGCGACCAGAGCATCCGCCCGGAGACCTCGGCCGAGGGGCTGGCCAAGCTGAAGACCGTGTTCCGGCCGGACGGCCAGATCACGGCGGGCAGCTCGTCGCCCATCTCCGACGGCGCGTCCGGCGTGCTCATCGCGTCGCCGGAGGCCGCCGAGCGCTGCGGCCTGCGGCCGCGGGCCCGGATCCTGGACCAGACCACGGTCGGCGTCGACCCGGTCATCATGCTCACCGGTCCCATCCCGGCGACCAGGAAGCTGCTCGAGCGCAACGGCATGAAGATCGGCGACATCGACCTGATCGAGGTCAACGAGGCGTTCAGCTCCGTGGTGCTGGCCTGGGAACGGGAACTCGAGCCGGACATGGACCGGGTCAACGTCAACGGCGGCGCCATCGCCCTCGGCCACCCGGTCGGCGCGACCGGCGGGCGGCTGTTCGCCACGCTGCTCGCCGAGATGGAACGCCGGGACGCCGAGACCGGCCTGGTCACCATGTGCTGCGGCGGCGGCCTCGGCACCGCCACGCTCGTGCAGCGGCTCGGCTGAGGGCCGCTGGTGCTGGACCTGACCCGGTTCGTCCGCCCCGGTGACGGCGTCTCGGTGGGGACAGGGCGGCGCGGAACCCGAGCCGCTGGTCAACGCCCTGCTCGACCAGGTCGGCGCCATCGGGCCGGTGCGCGCCTTCTCCGGGCTGACCTGGAACGAGCGGCTGGCCGGACCGCTGCCCGCGAACCTGACCCTGCTGTCCTACGGCGGTCTGGGCCTGCTCCGCACGCTCAGCCGGCGCGGCGGCCGGCCGGCGGCCGGTCCGCGATCACCGCGGTCCTGCACGGCGGTGTGGTGACCACGGCGCGGTCCGACGTCGACGCCGTCGTGACCGAGCACGGCATCGCGGCGCTGACTGGGGCCACCGTGGGCGAGCGGGCCCGGCGCCTGGTCGCGGTGGCCGCCCCGCACCACCGCGAGCAGCTGGAAGCAAGCCTCGCCTGCCCGGACATACCGGCGTGAACCTACGGGAGGACCCGAAAATGAGCAACCGCGTCGCCTTCGTCACCGGGGCCGGGCAAGGCATCGGGCGGGGCATCGCCACCGCGCTGGCCGCCGGCGGCTTCCGGGTGGCGGTCGCTGACCTGAACCTCGAGACCGCGACCCAGACCGCGAAGGACATCGCCGAGACGGGCGGCACCGCCGTCCCGGTCGAGGTCGACGTGACCCGGGCCGCGTCGGTCGAGGCCGCGGTGGCGTCCGCGACCGCCGAGCTCGGCCCGGTCGAGGTGGTGGTGAACAACGCCGGCTTCGATGACTTCATGCCGTTCGTCGCGACGAACGAGGAGTTCTGGGACAAGATCCTCGAGGTCAACTTCAAGGGGCAGCTCCGCGTGGTCAAGGCGGTCCTGCCAGGCATGCTGGAGCGCGGGTTCGGCCGGATCATCAACATCGGCTCGGACGCGGGCCGCGTCGGCTCCTCGCTCGAGGCGGTCTACTCCGGCGCCAAGGGCGGCGTCATCGCCTTCACCAAGACCCTCGCCCGCGAAGTGGCCGCGAAGGGCATCACCGCCAACACTGTGTGTCCCGGCCCGACCGACACCCCGGCGCTGCGCAAGTTCGCCGACGGGGCCGGGCAGGACGCCGAGAAGGTGCTCGCCGGGATGGTCCGCGCGGTCCCGATGAAGCGCCTCGGCACCCCGGATGACATCGGCCCGGCGGTCGCGTTCCTCGCCTCGGACGAGGCCGGCTTCATCACCGGCCAGACCCTGTCCGTCAGCGGCGGCCTCACGATGGCATGACGCCGATGAACGCGCCGAAAGACGTCGTGACCTGGCAGCCCGCCGGGCCCGGGATCTGGCGGGTCACGATGGCCTCGCCGCCGGCCAACGCGCTGAGCGGGCCGCTGCTCGACGGGCTGCACGCCGCGCTGGACGCGGCCGAGGCGGCCGGAGACGTCAAGGTCCTCGTGGTGTGCTCGGCGGTGGACCGGTTCTTCGCGGCCGGCGCGGATATCAAGCACATGGCCGCGATCGACGCCGCGTCGTTCACCGCCTACGGTGACCGGATGCGGGCGGTCAACGACCGGCTCGCCGTAGCGCCGTTCCTGTCCGTGGCGGCGGTCGACGGCCTCGCCCTCGGCGGCGGCCTGGAGCTCGCGATGGCCGCCACCCTGCGGGTCTCCGGCCCCCGGGCCAGGTTCGGGCTGCCGGAGGTGAAGCTCGGCCTCATCCCCGGCGCCGGCGGCACCCAGCGGCTGCCCCGGCTGGTCGGGCGGGGCCGGGCGCTCGACGTCATGCTGACCGGCCGCCAGGTGCCGGCCGCCGAGGCGCTGGCCATCGGGCTGGTGGACCGGCTCACCGACGGCGACGCGATCGAAGCCGCCCTCGTCCTGGCCGGCGAGCTGGCTGGGGCCTCGCTGCCCGCGCAGCGCGCGGTCGTGGCGGCCGTCGACGCGGCCGCGGACCTGCCGCTCGGCGCCGGGCTGGGCTTCGAGGCCGGACGGGTCCAGGAACTGTTCGAGAGCGGCGAGGCGGCCGAGGGGATCGCCGCCTTCACCGAGAAGCGCCCGCCGCGGTTCGCATGACGGACCTCATCACGGTCGAGGGCGGCCCGGAACGGTTCTTCCGGGTCAGCCGGCCCACCGCGGACGGCGAGGTGATCTCCAGCTCGCTGCCGGCCGGGCCGTGGCTGAACGGACCGTCCGGTCGCCCGCTCGCGGGAGCGCTCGGGGTGCTGATCGACAACGTGGCCGGCTACGTGCTCGTGCTGGGGCGCCCGCCGGGCGGCTGGTCGGTCAGCGCCGAGATCACGCTGGACCTGATGCGCCCCCTGCCGTCCGACGGGTCCGTCCTGACGGCGCAGGGCGTCGTCCGGCACGCCAACGACGTCGGCGGCTTCGCCTCGGCGTCGATCACCGACGCCTCCGGCGGCCTGGTCGCCGTCTGCACCCAGCACGGCCGGTGGCTCAAGGGCGCGCCCGCCGCGGGCGACGATGTCCCGCCGAGCACGGACATCCCCGCGCGGAGCACCGCCGGGCCGCCGCCGGGAGAGGACCTGGCCGGCTACCTCGGCGGCCGGCTGCAGACCGCCGAGGGCGGCGCGCTGTTCGAGCTGACGGTGACACCCGAGCTGACCAACCCGCTCGGCAACCTGCACGGCGGCATCACCTTGTGCGTCTGCGACCTCGTCGCGCAGGCCGCCGTCGTCGCCGCCGGGGGACCGCCCCGGACGGCGTCCATCCACGTGGCCTACCCGCGCCCCGTCCCGGCCGGCGCCCGGGTGCGGTTCGCGGCCCAGGTGGTGCACCTGGGCCGGGCCTTCGGCGTCGTCCGGGTCACCGCGTACAACGACGACAGCGGCAAGCCCTTCGCGATCGCCACCGTGACGTTGAGTCCCTGAAAAGGAGCGTCGATGACGGCCCTGGACACCCAGTACGAGACGCTTGACCTGAGGGCACCCGCCCCGGGAGTCGCCGTCGTCACGCTGAACCGGCCGGAGCGCTACAACGCGATGACGGCCACGATGTTCGACGAGCTCGAGCGGGCGGCGATCGCGCTGGACGACGAGGACGACCTGCGGGCCGTGATCCTCACCGGGGCCGGGAAGGCCTTCTGCGCCGGGTACGACCTCGCCGACGCGGAGGAACTGCCGAAGCTGAGCCCGCTGGGCCTGCTCGACCTGCAGGAGCGCGCCGTCCGGGCGCTGGTCGCGGTGCGCTCGGCCCGGGTGCCGGTGATCGCCGCCGTCAACGGTCCCGCCGCGGGCGGCGGGCTGTCGCTGGCGCTGGCCGCCGATATCCGGCTGGCCTCGGCCGCCGCGAGGTTCAACGCGGCGTTCGTCCGCATCGGCCTGTCGGCGGGTGACCTGGGCGCGTCCTGGCTGCTGACCCGGCTGATCGGCCCGGGCGCGGCTAGCGAGATCTGCTTCACCGGCCGGATCGTGGAGGCGGCCGAGGCTTTCGCCCTCGGCCTGGTGAACGCGCTGAGCGAGCCGGAGACGCTGCTGGACGACGCGCTGGCCCTGGCGGCCTCGATCGCCGCCAACTCGCCGGGCGGCGTCCAGCTGTCCAAGCGGGCGCTGCAGGCCAACATGGAGGCCGCCTCGTACGCCGCGGCCCTGGAGCTGGAGAACCGCGGCCAGGCCCTGCTCACCCGGACCGGGGACCTGCCCGCCGCCCTGGCCGCCCGCGCGGGTACGAGATGACCGGGCCGACGGTTCCCGATGACTGCGGTCCGCTGGCCCCCGGCGACCTCAGCGCGCTGGCCCGGTTCCTGCGCGAGCGCGACCTGTGCGACGACCCGCTCAGCGTCCGGCGGATCGGGGACGGCCACTCCAACCTCACCTACGCGGTCAGCGACGGGCAGCGCACTGTCGTGGTGCGGCGCCCCCCGCCGCCGCCCGCCCCGCCTGGTGCCCACGACGTGCTCCGCGAGGCCCGGCTGATGGACGCGCTGTGCGACACCGCGGTGCCGGTGCCCGCCGTGCTCGCGACCGCGCAGGCGGGCGAGGTCTTCGACGTCCCGTGCTACGTCATGAGCTTCGCCGCGGGCCCCGTCATCACCGCCGGGACGCCCGCGGCGCTGGCCCGGCCCAGGACGCGGCGGGAGATCGGCGAGTCCCTGGCCGACACGCTGGCCGCGCTGCACGCCGTCGACTGGCGGGCGGCCGGCCTCGGTGACCTGGGGCGGCCCGAGGGGTTCAACGCCCGGCACCTGCGCAGGATGGAACGCCTGATCGCCGGCGAGGACGGGCACGTCCCGGCGGACTTCGCGCCGGTGCGGGACTGGCTGGCCGCGCGCGTGCCGCCGGAATCTGGCGCCGCGATCGTGCACAGCGACTTCCGGATCGGCAACGTGGTGATCGCCCCGGCTGCCCCGGCCGGGTCGCCGCCGTGCTCGACTGGGAGCTCGCCACGGTGGGCGACCCGCTACTCGACGTGGGCTACTTCCTGGCCTCGGTGCCCGCACCGGGGGAGCGGCTGACCCCGGTGCAGGAGTTCGCCACCGCGATGCTCGAGGACGGCTACCCGGACCGGGCCGGACTCGCCGCCCGGTACATCCGGGCCACCGGCCGCGACCTGTCCGGCCTGGCCTGGTACACCGTCATGGCGCAGTGGAAGCTGGCCGTGCTGTACGAGTACAGCCGCCGCCGGTCCGCGTGCGGCGACGGCGACCCGTACTACGCCGGCCCGTCGCTGGTCGCGTCCTTCCTGCAGGCCGCGCATCACGCCGCCGGGCTGCCGGCCTCCGAGCTTGCTGATACCCGTGCCCCGGCGGATCCCCGCACGCCACTGGAGGCGCCACCGTGACCGCCGTCTTCCCCGATGTCCTGGTCGCGCCGGGCACCCCCGGCCTGCCCGGGCGGTTCTTCGACCGGTTCGTGTTCAACCTGCACGCGGCCGGCGTCCCTGACCCCTCGGACCCGTCGGTTATCTTCGGGCTCGGCGTCTATCCGGCCCGGGACGTCATCGACGGCTTCGCGATCGTGGTGGGCGGAGGCGAGCAGCGCAACCTGCGCCTGTCCGACGTGCTGAGCGCGACCCGCCGCACCGCGACCGGCGGCACGCTCGGGCCGCTGACGTGGGACGTCGCCGAGCCGATGCGGACCTGGCGCGCCGCCCTCGGCCCCAACCCGGCGGGCCTGGAGTTCGACCTCACCTGGCGGGCCCGGACCCCGGCCTGGACCGGCGACGTGGCCGTGGCGAACGCCGACGGCACCGCCTCGTCGTTCGCGCACCTGCTCCAGTCGGGCCGGTACGAGGGCGCCATCCGGATCGACGGCCGCGAGGTGCGCGTCGACGGCTGGTACGGCCAGCGTGACCGCTCCCGGGGTGTGCGCACCATGTCCGGCGGCCAGGGGCTGCACCTGTGGGTCCAGGCGCAGTTCCCCGACCGCTCGGTCGGCTTGCTGACCGCCGAGAGCCGCGGCCACCAGCGGCTCCTGCTGGAAGGCGCGGTCATGCACGAGGACGGCCGGCTCGACCCGGTCACCGGTGTGCGGCACGACCTGAGCTTCGACGACGGCCTCGACCTGCGCCGCGGCCTGCTCGAGGTCACCACCCGGGACGGCGCCGTCTACCGCATCGCCGCCGACGCCGCCGCCCGCGGCGGGTATATGTCCGGCGGCGGGTACGGCGGGCAACACGGCAGCCCGATGGGCCGCGGCCACGTGGAGCACGACGTCTACCCCCTGGACGGCTCGGTCTCGCCCCGGACTCTGGACTCCGCCCTGACCGACCGGCTCACCGCGTTCACCTGGGACGGCACCCCGGGTAGCGGGATCTTCGAGTTCGCGCTGACCAGGAGCCCGGCATACACCTACCAGCCCACCTTGCCCTAGCTCACCGGGCTGGCCGCCAGGACGCAGGCCACGGGCGGGCTGAGCGGGAGGATCTCGGTGCGCAGCTGCGTGAAGCCGGTGCTCCGCAGCAGCCTGCTCACTATCGGCGAACTAGCCCGCCAGACGGGAGTAAGTACGCCGACTTGCACGTCACCCCCCGCGCCGTCACCGCCCTGGCGGCCACCGGGTTCGTGACCCGCGAGCCGCATCCCTCCGACCGCCGGGCGACCTTGGTCACCTTCACCGAGCGGGGACGCGCGATGGCCCAGGCTCTCCTCGGCGGTCACGTCCGGCTCGCCCGCCAGCTGTTCGCCGGCTTGCCCGGCGACAGCTTCGACAGCTTCGACGCCGGCCTGCGCCACATGCTCACCCGGCTCCGCGACGTCCTGGCCACCCAAGCGCCCTGGCCCCGCGGGCGAATCGCCGCCCGGAGGGGTCACCTAAGCTGGCCTGGTGGCCGCGAAACCGAGGCAGATATTCGCTTTCTCCGGCGTCCTGAACCGTCCCCCGGAGGAGAAACCCGACCCGGCGCTCCTCGAGTACGCGGTCAGCCTGGCCCCCGGAGGCGGCGTGACGCGGGTGTGCTTCCTCCCCACCGCGACCGGTGACTCGCCGGGTGCCATCGAGGCGGTGAGCGAAGTGTTCGCCGGCCGTGCGGACGTCGGCTTCAGCGTGCTGACGCTGTTCACCCAGCCGAGCGTCCCTGACGTCCGCGCGCACCTGCTCAGCCAGGATGTCCTTCTGGTCGGCGGCGGGAGCGTCGTGAACCTGATGGCGGTGTGGCGGGCGCACGGGCTGGCCCCGGTCATGCGCGAGTGCTGGGAGGCCGGGGTGGTCCTGGCCGGCTGGAGCGCCGGCAGCCTGTGCTGGCACGTCGGCGGGCCGACCGACTCGTTCGGAGACTCGCTCGACATCTTCACCGATGGCCTGGGCTTCCTGCCCTACAGCAACGGGGTTCACGACGACCTCGGCGACCAGCCCCGGCGCAGCGTCTTCCGCATGAGCGTGGCCGAGGGCAGGCTCCCGGCCGGCTACGCGACCGAGGACGGAGTCGGCCTGCATTATGTCGGCACCGACCTGCATGAAGCCGTCACCATGGTCGACGGCGCCCGGGCCTGGCGGGTCGAGCCGTCCCCGCCCCACGGCTACCACGTCGAGGCGATCCGCCCCCGCAGGCTCTGACCTCGCCCGCCGGGGCACCGCGCGCCCGCACGCCGCGGCAACGCGGGCTAGCGCTTCACGGCGGTATAGGTCAGGTGGGTCACCCGGGACGATACGTCGGCGCGCGCCTGGTCCAGTGCGAGGCGGTCAGGGTCCACGCGGTCGAACAGGCGGATGCCGGTGCCGTACAGCACCGGCGCGAGCGTAATCGAGAACTCGTCGATCAGGCCGCTGTCCAGGTACTCCTGGATCGTCTCGGCGCCGCCGGCGATGCGCACGTCGCGGTCGCCGGCGGCCTCGCGCGCCTGGAGCAGCGCGCTCTCGATGCCGTCGTTGACGAAGTGGAAGGTGGTGCCGCCCGGCCGCTCCCACGGGTCGCGCCTGGCGTGGGTGACGACGAACACCGGGGTGTGGAACGGCGCCTCCTCCGGCCATGCCAGCTCGCCGCCGTCGAACATGCGCTTGCCCATCACGCTCGCGCCGGTGCGCACGTACGTCGCGCGCACGATGTCGTTGTCGGTGCCTTCCTCGCCGCCCTCGCCGAGTTTGAGGTTCTCCCGGAACCACCGCAGCGGGAACACCCACGCCTGCAGTTCCGACCACTTCGTCATCCAGCGCTGGACCCGCGGGTCATTCTGGCCCTCGGGTGAGAACACGTACTCGACGGGCACGGCGTCGGGCGCCATGAAGCCGTCCAGCGACATCGTCACGCTGAAGAACACCTTCCCGGCCATCAGCCCTGCGCTCCTTTCTGGGCGGTCTCATCCCGGCCGAGTTCGGTGACGTAGGCCGCCAGGTTGCCCAGCGTCTGCTCGCCGCCCTCGATCGCGTGGTACTTCTCAGCGGCCTCGTCGCGGAGTTCCCTGGTGGGGAACACCGTGCGCATCGTGATCCGGGTCTGCTCGCCGGCCGGCTCGAGGGTCAGGACCGACTCGAGGGTCAGGACCGACTCGAAGGCGTTCGGGTCGTCGCGGGACTCGCCGTGCAGCAGCGCGATCCGCTCCGGCGGGACGATCTCCCGCCACGTGATCCACTCCTGGTAGTCGGTCCCGTCCGGCCCGTGCATCACGAAGTCCCAGGTCCCGCCGACACCGAACTCGAAGGAGCGCGTCGTGGTGGTGAAGCCCTCTGGCCCCCACCACCGCGACAGGTGCCGGACCCTCGTGAACGCCTCGAACACCAGCTCCCGCGGGGCGCCGATCACCCGAGAGATCACGATCTCGCGGTCCGTGGTGGCCTGCTCACCGCGGCTACTGGCCGACGTCATCGTGTGGTCCCTCCTGCGTCTCCTGCTGCAACTCCTGCACGTACTGATCCAGCCGGCCGAAGCTCTCGCTCCAGAACCGCTCGAAGCCGCCCACCCACTCGCGGACCGGCCGCAGCCCGCGGGCGTCCAGGCCGTACAGCCGCTGCTTGCCCGCCCTGCGGACCCGCACCAGTCCGACCTCACGGAGGACCCGGAGGTGCTTGGACGCCTGCGGCTGGGTCATCTCCAGGTCCCGCGCCAGGCCGGTCACCAGCTGCTCGCCGCCCCGCAGCAGCACCAGGATGTCCCGCCGTCGCGGCTCGGCGATCGCGTTGAACGCGTCCGAGGTCGTTGTCGCTCGTGCCATGATGTCATCATATGCCTATATGGGAATGTGTCAACGCATGACGGAACGCCACCCAGCACGGACCGGCGGATCAGCCCAGGAGACCGGGATGAACCAACGTCATGCCCCGCGGCACCTGGGCGTCGCGGTACTTCCTAGGCCTCGCGGTACTTGGAGAAGTCGGGCTGGCGCTTCTCGTTGAACGCCCGGATGCCCTCTTCGGCCTCCGGCGTCGAGCCGAAGAGCTTGAGGGTGGTGTAGGCCATCGAGCCGATGGCCATGAAGTGCTCGGTGTCGGTGTTGAGCGACTGCTTAAGCACCTTGAGCGCGGTCGGCGAGAACTGCATCATCTGATCCGCCCAGGCCTTCACCTCGGCCCGCAGGTCGGCCGCCGGGACGACCTTGTTCACCAGGCCCCAGTCCAGGGCCTCGGCCGCGGTCAGCCGGCGGAGCATGAACCACAGCTCGCGGGTCCGCTTCTCGCCGATCACCCGGGCCAGGTAGCCGGAGCCCATGCCCGCGTCGAAGGAGCCGACGCGTGGGCCGTTCTGGCCGAACTGGGCGGTGTCGGCGGCGATCGTCAGGTCGCACAGGACGTGCAGCACGTGACCGCCCCCGATGGCCAGGCCGTTGACGGCCGCGATCACCGGCTTGGGCGTGTCGCGGATGACGCGGTGCAGCGCGTCCACCTCGAACAACCCGCTCTGCGACGGGCCGTAATCGCCGGTTTCCATCCGCTGCTTCTGGTCGCCGCCCGCGCAGAACGCCTTGTCGCCGGCCCCGGTGAGGGCCACGACACCGACATCGTCGCTGGCCCAGGCCCGTTTGAACGCCATGACCAGCTCGTCGACCGTACGGGCGCGGAATGCGTTATAGCGCTCGGGGCGGTTGATGGTGATCCACGCCAGGCCCTCTTCGACCTCGTACGTCACGTCGGTGAACTCTTCCATCGCCCTCAGTTCCCTCAGCAGCGGTCGCGGACGCGGTGAGCTGTCCGCATCTCGTCATATGGACTGACCATTAACATACTTTACGTAGGCCGAGATCTCAATCAGGACCCGGCCGCGTGCCCTGGACTCGGCGCGTGAGGCCACCCCGGCCGGGCCGTCCAGCATACTTCCGATTTTGGCTGTATAATCGGAAGCATGGCAGCCTCGACGATGGAGCGAGAGGAAACGGCGGTTCGAGACCTGTTCGCACGTGTGGACGAAGTACTTGACGTCGCCGACTCCATTGGCGCGGAACGCCCGCAGGAGGCTGCCCGCCTCGTTCACGTGTCTCGCGATGCGCTGTCGTCTGCCGGGCCAGTCCGTGTCCCCATCGCCGCCAGGATTCTGCTGGTAAGCGACAAGACCGTCCGTGCATGGGTGGAGGATGGTTTGCTCACCCCACGGGCGGTGCGTCCGCGCTTGCTCCTTGACGCGGAGCGTCTGCACACAGTCCTGCGTTTCCTCGGCGACCTGCGCGCGGCTGGCCAAGATCGGGACTTTCGCGAAAATCTGTGGAATAAACTGCGTGATGAGGCACTGCTGGACCGGGAAGACCTAGCGGAAAGCGTGTCGCAAACGAATGCGGGTAATGTACGTCCGGCCCTCACTTCTGCGGAGGAGCGTAGCGAGCGCCGTAATCACCGGTAATATATGCCGGTGGCGACAGAAGGATACGGAACGAGCCGCACAGCAGGTTGCCTTGCTGCGCAAGAAGGAACGGCGTTCATATGACCAGTTCCTGCTTACTTCGCGCGCAAAAGGTTGCGCCTTTTTAATTACAGGTTGTCGGGCGACGACCTTCTATCCAGGATTTGCGTAGCGCACCTTGCCGGAGCACTCAGGGTGGTGGTCGCGTTTTTGACGCGAAATGTTGCCACTATCCTTCTGGTCGGACCATCTGGGCGGCTATCGGAGAGCTACTGCAGGCGGTGAGTCTGCTGACCTGTTATTCCGGCGATGAGCTCGAAGTCTTTATCGAGGTGAAGAACGGTGAGCCGCGCGGTTTCGGCTGCCGCGGCGATCAGCAGGTCAGGAATGGACGGGGCGCGGTGCTGCCCGTTCTCAGCCAGGCGTCGCAACACGTCGACGGCCCGCTTTTCTGCGGCCGGGGTCAGGTATTCCACCGGCATGAGCGATAGCGGCGGCCGGTCCAATAGCTCACCCATGTCCGGGGCCGATCGGGCTGAGTATCCGGTTTCCAGCAGGGTGATCGTGGTGACATGCACCAGACCGCGCTCGATGCGCTGCGCCCACAGCTCCTGTTCCTGGCAATCGCCGAGGCGGACCAGGGCGGACTTGTCGATCAGCCATGGCCGTTCCGTCACGACCAGGCCTCCCGCATCACGTCCGGGTCGGCCAGGTCGCGGGCAAGGCGGCCCAACCTGCGCAGGTCTTCGGGGGTGACCTGCCGGACAGGCCGCATCCCCGTGTCCAGCCAACGGCGCAGGTACTCGTTCCTCGAAATGCCCAGGTCGCTGGCCCGCCTGTCGATCTCGGCCACCGTGGACTCTGGAACGTCCCGGATCAGGATGTCTGACATATTCATCACCTCTTGATATCTATGATATCAAGGATTCCTGGCCGATCGAGAGACAGGCAGCTTCCATCGCCGTCATTGCCCTGACTGGGCTGGTGCTCTACCTCATCTTCAAGCGCCAGGACTGGCTGTAAGACCGATGAACACCGCCAGCGTCACTTGTCCTGCCGGTTGCGGTGGTCGATGAGCCGCCTGTGCGGCGCGCCGCGGGACAGGTGCCCGGCACCTCGGGCAGAGGCGGCGGACGTAGCCTTTAGCTCGACCTGATGATCACCATCGATTCGGGTGGCACGGTGACACCGTGGGCGATCGCCGGCGCGCTCGCCGTGCCCTGGACGATGTTCGAGTTCGCCGCGTTCTGGTTGCCCGCGCTGTAAGTCCAGGTCCGCAGCTGGCCAGCTCGCGGCAGACCGGAACGGAAGGTGACCGTCCGGGCCGAGCTGGTGCTGGTGTTGAGCAGGGCGACGGCCTCCTGGCCGCCCGGCAGGCGGGACTGATAGGCCAGCACGTCGGCCGGATCGGAGGTGCCCATCGCGGCCAGCAGCGCGCCCGGCCGGGCCAGCACCGAGGCGAGCACGTAGCCGTAGTAGGGAGTTTCCGGGACGGGCGGCGAGGCCGAGGTGAACATCCCGTAGTCCGGGCTGGTGCAGGAGGCGCCGGTGTTGCCGTAGTTGTTCATGTCCCACCAGTCCACGCTCTGCGCCCCCGCGGCCAGCCAGGACAGCACGTCCCCGGCCGCGAACAGCGCCCCGGCCGGAGTGCACACCGTGGTGGTCTCGTTGTTCGACACGCCCGTCTCGCCCACTACCACCTGGGCGCGCGGGTCGCGGGCGTCGAGCTCGCCCCTGATCTGGCGGTAGAGCGCGGGCACCGCCGTCAGGGCCCGCAGGACCTGCTGGTCACTCGGGTTGCTGCCACCGGTGGACCCGCCGAACGAGAACGGGTAGTAGTGGGCGTCGACGAAGCTGACGTACCGGCCGTCCTGGCCCAGCACGGTGTTGTTCCACTCGGTGTTATCCGGTACGGCGGCCCCGCCCACCCCGCTGCCGAAGGCCCACGGCACGCCGATCCGGGCGGCCGGGTCAGCCTGTTTCATCGCGGCGAGGAACGGCCGGGCGTTGACGGCGTAAGAGGTGGCCAGCGTCTGCGTGCCCTGGGCGTCCCCCTGGGTCACCTGGGGGCACGTCGGGTTCTCGGAGACGCCGTTGACGGTGGTGAAGTCGTTGGGCTTGTAGCCCTGGAAGTTCTCCGGCGGCTGAGCCAGCCAGTTGTTGACCTCCCAGCAGCCGTAGTTCTCGTTGCCCACCTCCCACAAGGCCACGCTGTCGCCGGGCGTGCTGCGCGAGTGGCTGACCCAGGCGGCCGCCTCGGCAGGCGTGCCCGAGCCGTAGTTCACGGTCGCGAAGCTCTGCGCCCCGATCGCCTTGGCCTGGGCGGAGAACTGGTCAAAGGGCAGCGAGTCGGTGTTGTCGCAGCTGGCCCCCGTGAACGGCGCCGTCGTGTCGTAGGGATGCGGAGCGCCGGTGAAGCTCCCGAACGGATTGCCCCAGATGCAGGTCTGGATGTCGGTGTTGGACTGCCAGTCGTAATAGTCGGCATACGAGCCGCCGCCGTAGCGGAGCAGTCCGATGTCCGCCGACCGCAGGAGCGGCTGGATGACATCCAGGCCGCCTCCGGCCGACACGTCGGCGGCGTAGATGTAGTCCCAGGGCGCGGTGTTGAGCCCGAGGGCCAGCGATGACACCCGGGAGCCTGCACCGTCCCCGGCCGGTGCCGTCGCGTTCGCCGCCGCGGCGAGGGCCACGGTCAACGTGACGGCCAGGCCAGCCGACAGGGCCGCCCGCCGGACGCACCGTGACGCCCGGCTGACCGCGGAACTTGATCTCACGGGCACTTGCGTCATTGCTACTCCCTTGACCAGGTGACGTGTCCTTGATTATTTGGCTATCCGGTTAAATTGCCTGGTCCGCTTGACCTGAAAATGGAGGCCGAACGGGGCAGCCGGATTCCCTCGGTGCCGGATGGCCCGCGAGCAGGTTCCCGGGCGGATCCGTCCCGTCAGGTACTAGGTAAGCTATACCGGTTAAGTGTCCACCGGCAATGGGTGAAATGTAAAGTGTCAGGCTCAGATCGATCAGGGCCCGGCGAAATTAAGCAGCATGCGGGCCAGTCCAGGTTCGGGACGCCGTGAAACGAGACTTGCAGTGCGTCGAAACGTACTGGAACTGGGGTTTCATTGGCGTCCCGGCGGGACCTTCCAGCTGGATATGGAAAAGCCAGCGCAGGCGCTTTACGCGGCGGAGCCGGGCGGTAGGGGAGCGGGCGACGGGCCGGTGCTGTCCCGGCTGACGAGCACCGGCGAGGGCTCCGCCAGGTGGCCGGGCGGCCGTCCCGCCACCGCCTCGCTGAGCATCCGCGCTGCGTTCGCGCCCGTGGCCGGGATATCCCGGCGCAGGGCGGTGAGGGCGGGGTGAACCAGTTCGCAGAGGGGGCTGTCGTCCCAGGTCACGATCGACAGGCCGGCCGGCACCCGGACCCCCATCCGCTGGGCCGCGCCGAGCCCGGCCACGGCCATCACGTCGTTGTCGTACAGGATCGCGGTGGGCGGATCGATCCGCTTCAGCAGGTCCTGGGTCGCCTCGGCGCCATGCTCGGCGGTGTAGTCGGCGGCGACGGTGACCGCCTCGATGCCCGCCGCGGCGGCCATCTGGGCCAGCGCGTCCGTGCGCAGCCGGGAGTGCCAGTACCGGGGGAAACCGCCGATCCGGGCGATCCGCCGGTGGCCGAGCCCGGCCAGGTGGCCGACCACGGCCTCGATGGCGGCTCCGTCATCCTGCCAGACGGCCGGCAGCTGCCCCGACCCGCGCGGGGTGCCGATCACCACCGCGGGCATGCCGAGTTCGGTGAGGGCGCCGATCCGCCGGTCGCGTACCTGCAGGTCCACCAGGAACACGCCGTCCACCTTTCGCTGCGCCCACCAGGTCCGGTACATCCGGATCTCCTCCGCCTGGTCCTCCACCATGGCGAACAGCAAGGTGTTATGGCCCGCCGTGAGTTCCGCCTGGATGCCCGAGATGAGCTGCATGAAGAAGGTCTCGCTGCCCAGCGTGCGGGCCGGTCGGTCGATGATCAGGCCGAACGCCCCGGCCCGGCCGTCGGACAGGGCCCGGGCGGCGCTGCTGGGCTCGAAGCCGATCTCGGCCGCGATGGCCAGGATGCGCTCCCGGGTGGCGGCCGACACACCCGGCTGGCCGTTCAGGGCGAAGGAGACCGCGGCCTTGGTCACGCCCGCACGCCGTGCGATGTCGGCGATTGTCGGGCGTCTCATCTGGTGTTCCCCCTATCCGGCGGGCGGCCCTGCGCGCGTCCGCCGGCTCACCCTAGGCTAAGGCCGCCAGATCTGCACGCCGCCAGGGCCCTAGCGAACCTCGGCCCCGGCGGCGGATGCGGCGTCAGGGCTGCTCGAGCTGTAGAGCCAGCAGCGAGCCAGGTGGGCCGGGGTCACCGGAAGATCGGGCGGCCGGGTCCGGCAGACCTCCATGGCGTGCGGGCAGCGGGCACGGAACCGGCAGCCCTGGTCGAGTGCGGTCTCGCGGCGTTCGGCCACCTGGGCGGCCCGGGCGGCCTGGCGGACGCGGCGCGCGTCCGCCTGCTCGGCCCTGGGCGCCGCGGGGTTGGGGGCGGCGGCGGCGAGGAGCCGGGTGTAGGGATGGGCCGGACTCAGGATCACCTCGTCGCTCGGGCCGCGCTCGACGATCTCGCCCCGGTACATGACCATGATCTCGGTGGAGAAGTGCCGCGCGGTGGCCAGGTCATGGGTGACGTAGAGCATGGCCAGGTTGCGCTCGCGCTTGAGCGCGTCGAGCAGGTTGAGGATCTCGAGCCGGATGGACACGTCGAGCATGGACACCGGCTCGTCCGCGAGCAGGACATCGGGGCTGGTGCCGAGGGCGCGGGCGATGGCCACCCGCTGCCGCTGGCCGCCCGACAGCTCGTGCGGGTGCTTGCGGGCGACCTCCTCGGGCGGGGTGAGGTTGACTGAGCGCAGCAGGTCGCTGACGGCGCGGTCCAGCTCGGCGCCGTTCAGGCGGCCCCGGCTCAGCTGGATCGGGCGGGCCAGGTGATGGCCGATGTCGTGCATCGGGTTCAGCGAGGCGTACGGATCCTGGAAGATCGGCTGCACCCGGCGCCGGTAGGCGCGCAGGCCGGATCCGTGGCGGCCGACGCGCTCGTCGTCGATGAGGATCTGCCCGGCCGCGGGTCGCAGCAGCCAGCTGAGCGCCCGCACGACGGTGGACTTGCCGCTGCCGCTCTCCCCGACCAGGGCCAGCGTCTGGCCCTCGCGCAGGGTCATGGACAGGCCGTCCACGGCCCGCAGCGAGGTGCCGCCGCGCTGCCCGAACTCGACGGTCAGGTCCCGTACCTCCAGCGTGCTCATCTCATACCTCCCGCTTCCCGCAGGGCCGGCCGCTCGCCGCTGAGCTCGGGTGGCGGGCCACCGGGGCGCAGCGCCGGATTGTGCAGGTGACAGGCGGCCTGCCCGTCGCGCTCGGGGAGAACGGTGGCGCACGGCTCGAACGCGTAGTCGCACCGGGGAGCGAAGGCGCAGCCGCCGATGGCCTGGCGCAGGTCCGGCGGCGTGCCGGGAATGCCGCGCAGTTCGCGCCGCGCGCCGCGCATGTCCGGGAAGGAGCGCAGCAGGCCGAGCGTGTAGGGATGCGCGGGGGCCGAGGCGACCGCCTCGGTGGGGCCGAGCTCCACGACCTTCCCGGCGTACATGACCGCGAGCGTGTCGCTGATCTCCAGCAGCAGGGACAGGTCGTGGGTGATGAAGATGACGCTGAACCCGAGCTCGGCGCGCAATCGCTCGACCTCGTCCAGGATTTCCTGCTGCACGACCACGTCCAGCGCGGTGGTCGGCTCGTCCATGATGACGACCTCGGGGTCGAGCGCGAGCGCCATGGCGATGGCGACCCGCTGGCGCATGCCGCCGGATAGCTCGTGCGGGAAGCTGCGCACCCGCCCGGGGTCGATGTTCACCATCTCGAGCAGCTCACGGGAGCGCCGGTCGACCGCGGGCCCGTCCAGCTGCGGCGCGTGGGCGGCGAAGATGTCGCGGAACTGCCTGCCCACGCTGGTCACCGGGTTGAGGGCGTTCATCGCGCTCTGGAAGACCATGGACACGCGCGTCCAGCGGAAGGCCCGCAGGTCCTCCCCCTCCAGGGCGGTGACCTCTACCTCGGTGCCGTCGCGGCCCCGGAAGCGGACCGAGCCGCCGGTGAGCCCGGCCGGCGGCCGGAGCATCCTGGTCAGGGCATAGGCCAGCGTCGACTTGCCGCAGCCGCTTTCGCCGGCGATGCCGAGAACCTCGCCGCGGCGCAGCTCCAGCGTGACGTCCCGGACCGCGCGGACCGGGCGCGGGCCGGCGTACTCGACCGACACGTGCTCGGCCCGCAGCACCACGTCGCTCACGGGCCCGCCTCCGGTCGCCGGGCGGGACGGTAGACGCGCAGGCGCGGGTTCAGGATCTCGTCCAGGCTGAAGTTGATCAGGGCCAGGCCCATGCCGAGCAGGGCGATGCACAGCCCCGGCGGGATGAACCACCACCAGGCGCCGCTGCCGATGGCCTGGTCGTTCTGCGCGAAGTAGAGCATGTTGCCCCAGGTGAGCTGGCTGGGATTGGCGAGGCCGAGAAACGCCAGGCCGGCCTCGGTGAGGATGGCGAAGATCATGGAGAAGATGAACTGGGACACGATGATCGGCAGCTCGTTGGGCACGATCTCCACGAGCACGATCCGCCAGGCCCGCTCGCCCGAGGCCCGGGAGGCCAGCACGTACTCGCGGTTGCGGACCGACAGGGTCTGCGCCCGCAGGACCCGGGCCGAGGCGGCCCAGCTGACGAACGCGATGATCAGGACCAGCGGCAGCAGGCCGGTAGCGTGCACGTCGGCCGTGACGACGATGATCAGCGGGAGTCCCGGGATCACCAGCACCACGTTGGACAGCAGCGACAGCACCTCGTCGGCGACCCCGCCCAGGTACCCGCCGCCGATGCCGATCACCACGGAGATGGCGGTGGCGATCAGGCCGGCCCCGGCTCCGATCGCCAGCGTGTCCCGGGCGCTGACGACGACCTGGGCGAACACGTCCTGGCCGAGCTGGGTGGTGCCCAGCCAGTGCGCGGCCGACGGCGGCTTCCACTCCGCCCGGCTGAACGCGGTGGGGCTGGCGACCAGGTACGGCCCGATGATCGCGAGCAGGGCGAAGAACCCGACGATGGCCAGGCCGAGCAGCAGCCTGCGCGACCTGAGCGCGCTGCGCAGCCGGCCGGCCAGCCGGACCGTGGCCTCGGCGGTCTGCGGCGGCGCGGTGACGACCGCGGCCATCAGGCGATCCTCGTCCGCGGGTCGATGAGCCCGTACAGCAGGTCCACGATGAGGTTGGCGGCCAGGACGGTCAGGGTGATCACCAGGAAGATCCCTTGCATGAGCGCGTAGTCGTCGTTGCTGACGGCCTGGAACAGCACGTTGCCGATACCCGGGTAGTTGAACACCTGCTCCATCACGATGGACCCGCTGACCACGAAGCCGAGCGAGATCGCGAACCCGGACAGGCTGGGCAGCACCGCGTTGCGCGCCGCGTATCCGAGCATGATCCGGGCGGGCCGCAGGCCCTTGGCCTCCGCCGCGATCACGTAATCGTCGGAGAGGGTGGCGACCATCATGTTGCGCATGCCCAGCAGCCAGCCGCCGATCGAGGCGAGCACGACCGTGAGCGCGGGCAGCACCGAGTGCTGCACCGCCGAGGTCAGGAACTGCCAGTTCCAGCCGACCGTATCGGCCGGGTCGTACCCGCCCGAGGGCGGCAGCACCGGGATGAGCTGGGTGAGCAGATAGACCAGGATCAGCGCGAGCCAGAAATACGGCATCGCGGTGAGGAACGTGGTGGAGGGGACCAGCGTGTCCAGCCGGCTGCCGCGCCGCCAGCCGACTATCACGCCGAGCCCGATGCCCACGGCGAAGCTGATGACGGTAGCGGTGCCGACCAGGATGAGCGTCCATCCGATCGCCTGCCGGATGACGGTGGACACCGGCACGGGGAATTCGTAGACCGACAGGCCCATCCGCAGGTGAACCAGGCTGTCCAGGTACTGGACGTACTTGTCGAAGATGTTGCCGCTGCCCAGGCCGAGCAGCCGGGTCAGCGCCGCGGATTCTCCGGGCGGGATGGGGCCGTCATGCTCCTGGCGGGCCAGGATGACCTCGACCGGATTCCCGGGGATGAGCCGGGGCAGGAAAAAGTTGATCGTGATGGCAACCCAGGCCGCTACCAGGTAGAAGCCGAGCTTGCGCGGGATGAAACGCACACCCACGAACAGGTCCTCCTCGGATGAGCGGCGGGCTGGGCGAGTACCGCGGGCGCCGGCGCCGGCCAGCGGGGGCAGGTGGCTGGCCGGCGCCGGCCTGACGCTAGCTGGCCGGGGCCAGGCGGTCGGCTACCCAGGCGTCATCGGGCTGCAGCCAGATCGCCGGGGCGGCGTAGGGGTTGGTCTTGGTCGGCCACCCGCTGACCATTTTTCCGTTGAACTCGATCTCGTCCTGTGCCTCCATCAGCGGGATGACCGGCAGCTGCGACTTGACGATGCCCTCGATCTGGGCGAAGGCGGCGTTCTGCGCGGACGTGTCCGTCGTGCCGGCGATGGTGGCGAGCAGCCTGTTCACCGTGGCGTTGGTGTAGCGGCCGTAGTCGCCGGAGACGCCGGTGCCGGTGCCGAGCGGCTTGGTGCCGAGGCTGTCCAGCATCCCGTAGTAGTAGTCGTAGGGGACCGGGGTGTAACCCTCGCTGCTGATCAGCAGCTGGAAGTTGCCGCTGTCCTGGTCGGCCGCCCACACCGAGTACGCCTCCTGGGTGTAGGTCATCTTGATCCCGGCCGCGGCCAGCTCCGAGGTCATGATCTGCAGGATGGAGATGTAGTCGGTGTAGCCGGTTACCACCTTGACGTTGACGATCAGCGGCGCGCCGGACGGGGTGCTGAAGATCCCGTGGGCGCCGGGCTTGTACCCGGCGGCCTGAAGAATCTTCTTCGCCGCCGCCGGATCGGGGCCGGCGAAGGAGTCGCTGGACGTCGCGGGGCTGGCGACGCTGTTGAAGTTCGGTACCAGCAGCGCCTCGGGGTCGGTCGGCGGCGCGTAGCCGTTGTAGACCGACTGGCTGATGTAGCTGCGGTCGATCGCGTCGCTGATCGCCTGGCGGACCGCCAGGCTGGTCGTCGGGCCCTTCACCATGTTGGGGATCAGGACGTCCACGGCCAGCGGAAGGTCCACCAGCGCGTACTTGGAGTCCCGGGCCAGGTAGGTCTTGTCGATGTTGGCGATGAACGCGCCGGACCAGCCCAGGTCGCCGTCCTCGACCGCGGTGTCCATGGTGTCGTTGCCGCTGTAGGTCAGGAAGCGGTAGGTCTTCACCTTCGGCAGTCCCGGCATGTAGTAATGCGGGTTCGCGGTCATCTCGAGCACCTGCGGGGTGACCTTGCTGACCTCGTAGGCACCGGTGCCGACCGGGTGCGCGGTCAGAACGGTCGTCGGGTTGCTGATGTTCTTCCAGATGTGCTCGGGCACCATGAAGGTCTTGCCGGCGATCAGGTACAGCTGGGTGTACGCCGACGAGGTGAAGTTCACCGTCACCGCGTACGGGCCGCTGGCGGTGGCGCCTGCGATCGGCAGGCCGTATCCGTTGAGCGCCGGGTTCGACTTCCTCAAGTTGAAGTTGTAGGCGACGTCGGCGCTGGTGAACGGCTTGCCGTCGCTCCACTTGACGCCGTGACGGAGCTGGAACGTGATGGACTTGCCGCCTTTCGACCAGGAGTAGCTGGTCGCCAGCCAGGGGCTCACGGTGCCGGCCTTGGCCGTGTTGAAGAACAGCAGCGGCTCGTAGATCATCCCGTTGGCGGGATCCTGCACGCTGGGGGAGAACGGGTTGAAGTCGTTGGTGAAGTTGGCGCCCGACCCGAACGAGCCGGTGACCACGCCGCTGGCGCCCGACGAGGATGACGCGGAGCCGCCGCCGCCGCTGCCGCAGGCCGCCAGCAGCCCCGCGGCCGCCAGGGCGGCGGCCGCGAGAGCCCCGGATCTCACGCGCAAGGATCTAGACCACATCGCCGATTTCTTCTTTCTCTGGCCGGCATTCTCGATTACGGACAGGCGGCGAGACCGCGCCGGCCGCGGCGCGCGCAAAGCACGGCCCGGCGCATGTCATGCCACCATTGTGTCGGTGTCCTATTCCAGCCGCCGTTCAAGTCCATGGCGCCCCGCCTGTCTGGGGGTGCTACGGCTAAACGATGGCTATACCGGTTAAGTGTTAACGCAGCAATGCCGTCAGGTAAAGCGTAGTGAAGGTATCGTTAAGGTCTCGATCAGGTATCGGCACAGTTAAGGTAACTTTCCGCAGCCCGGTGAACACCGGCGGAACCCCAGCGTCACGTCGCTTCGGTCAGCGTGGCCGGGCTGGCGGTACCGACGACGGGCAGGTGCTTCGCCGCGCGACCCGGGCTCCTGCTAACGCTCAGGCGCAGCCATTGGTCATGGCCAGGCAATTCGAGGATCAACGACGGGCCATATTGACACTAAACCGGTATAGTGCTTTGATCGCGGTGACCCGTGAGGACAGACCAGAGATGGAGTCAGGGGAGCTGCTGCATGCGCAGGAATTCCGCCAGGATCGTCGTCGGCCCGCAGGCGGATAGCTGGCTCGGGGTCAACTTCTGGTCGCGGACCGGGGGGCCTCATATGTGGCGTCACTACGACCGTTCCGTGGTCGGCGGGGAACTGCGGGTGCTGCGTGAGCACGGGCTGACCATGACGCGGTCGTTCTTCTACTGGCCGGACTTCATGCCCGAGCCGGACGTGATCGACGAGGACATGACGGCCAGGTTCGCCGACTTCCTCGACCTGCACGGCGAGCTCGGCCTGCGCACGGTCCCCACGTTCATCGTCGGCCACATGTCCGGAGAGAACTGGGATCCGCCCTGGCGGGCGGGACGGGACCTTTACTCCGACGTCTGGATGGTCGGGCGGCAGGCCTGGTTCGCCGGGGAGATGGTGCGCAGGTTCGGCGCGCACCTGGCGGTGGCAGGCTGGCTGGTCTCCAACGAGATGCCGATCTACGGCGGCGACCGTACTCCGCACGAGGTGGTGGCCGCGTGGGCCCGGATCATCAAGGACGCGGTGCGCGCGGCGGGCGGCCACCAGCCGTACTCCCTGGGCGACGGCGCCTGGGGTATCGAGACGAGCGGCCGTGACAACGGGTTCCGTCTCGCCGACGCCGCCTCGATCTGCGACTTCATCGGCCCGCACGTATATCCGGTGGGCGATGACCCGGTCCGGCAGCATTACGCCGCCGCCTGGCAGTGCGAGCTGGCCGGCACGTTCGGCAAGCCGGTGATCCTGGAGGAGTTCGGCGTCAGCTCCGACTTCGCCTCGGACCAGAACGCGGCCCGCTACTACCGGCACGTGCTGCACAACAGCCTGCTAGCCGGCGCGACCGGCTGGCTCGCCTGGAACAACACCGACTTCGACCTGCCCGGCCAGGACCCGTACCGGCACCATGCCTTCGAGCAACGCTTCGGCCTCACCGACGTGGCCGGGCAGCCCAAGCCGACGCTGACCGAGATGGCTGCCTTCGCCGCCACCCTGGACGCGATCGAGGTGACCCGCTGCGCCCGGACCGACGCCGACGCCGCCCTGATCGTTCCCTCCTACCTGGACACCAGCTACCCGTTCGCCGACCCGGCTGACCGGGCCCACATCGCCCAGACGCTCGCCCAGGCCTACGCCGGCGCCCGGCTGGCCGACCTGCCGGTGGCGCTGACCCGGGAGTCCGGGGGCATAGGGAGCGACGCGCGGCTGTACCTGGCCCCGTCGGTGAAGCAGCTGCTCGCGCCGACCGCGGCCGTCCTTGAGCAGCTTGCGGACGCCGGGGCCTGCGTATACCTGTCGTACTCAGCCGGGGACTCGGGATGGCACCGGGGGCCGTCGTACGGGCGCCTGGACGAGACGTTCGGCGTGCGGCACCAGCTGGATGTGGGCCTGGCCGACATCATCGAAGACGACGTCGCGGAGTTCTGCCTGAGCCGGGACTTCGGCGGATTGACCCGCGGCACCACGCTCAGGTTCGCTGTGGCCGGCAGCCAGCACAGCCGTTCGTTCCTGCCGGTCGAGCCGGCCGGGGCCGAGGTCCTGGCCACCGACGCCCGCGGCCGGCCGGCGTTGCTGCTGCGGCCCGTCGGCCGCGGGTCGCTCGTCTTGTGCACCTACCCGATCGAGCATATGGCCGCGCTGACGCCACGGGTCAACCCGGACGACAGCGTGGCCCTGTACGGCGCGCTGGCCACGCACGCCGGGGCACGCAGGCCGGTCATCGTGGACGATCCGCGCGTTGCGTCCGACACCCTGATCCGTGACGACGGCGTTGTGTTCGCCGTCCTGGCCAGCCACGCCGCCGAGACGCTGACCGTAAAGCCGGCCCTCGCCGCCGGGGGCGCCCTGACCACGCTGGACGGTGAGGCGGCGGACGAGGGCGTGACCCTAAGGCCGTTCGGCATCCAGGTCATGAAGATCACCGGCTGCGGCGCTGCGGACGCCAGCGGGGGACCGGGCAGGTGACCTCCCAGCGCTGCCGATAGGTTGAATCCCGGGAGGCAATATGCGAATCGGTGTGGTTTTCCCGCAGACCGAACTGGGCGGCGATGCCGGTGCCGTGCGCGCCTACGCCGAGCGGGCCGAGGAACTCGGTTTCACCCACCTGCTGGCCTACGACCATGTCGTGGGGGCCGACCCGGCGGTTCACGCGGGCTGGGATGGCCCCTACGACGTACATACGACGTTCCATGAGCCGATGGTCCTGTACGGCTACCTGGCCGCGGTGACCACCATGGAACTGGTCACGGGGATCATCATCCTCCCGCAGCGGCAGACCGCGCTGGTCGCCAAGCAGGCCGCCGAAGTGGACCTGCTGACCGCCGGGAAGTTCCGGCTGGGCGTGGGAATCGGCTGGAACCGCGTGGAATACGAGGCTCTCGGCCAGGACTTCAGCACCCGCGGCCGGCGCCTGGAGGAGCAGATCACGCTGCTTCGCCGCCTGTGGACGGAGCCGGCCGTGACCTTCAGCGGGACCTTCGACCAGGTCACCGGGGCCGGCCTCGCGCCGATGCCGGTGCAACGGCCCATCCCGGTGTGGGTGGGCGCGCAGTCACCGCGGGCCTACGCTCGCATCGGGCGGCTGGCCGACGGCTGGTTCCCGCAGGTGGCTCCGGGACCAGAACTGGACGAAGCCCGCCGGATCGTGACGGAGGCGGCCGAGAAGGCCGGCCGGGATCCGTCCAGCCTCGGCATGGAAGGGCGCCTGACCTGGCAGCCGGATCAGGACCGGTTCGCGGCGGCGATGCGGCAGTGGCAAGAGGCGGGCGCCACGCACCTGTCGGTCAACACGATGCGCCTGGGCTTGCGGACCGTCGACGACCACCTGGCCGCCCTGGCCACGGCGGCCGAGGCAGCCAAGGCGGTCAGCGGCTGAGGTACCCCGGGCGGTCACGGAGGCGGGCATGACCGCGCTGCTCGCGTTCGTCATGGTGGCCGCCTTCGGCACCTGGATCCCGCTGGCCCAGATGCTGCCCGGCGTGCCGCAGCGCACTCGCACCTTGTACGCCACCGTCGGCAACGTCATCGTCGCCGGGATCGCCCTGCTCGCCGGCGGCGGCCACCTGGAGTTCGGCTGGCGGGGCTTCTGGCTGCCGCTGGCCGGCGGCGTGATCTGGACCGCGGGCAACTACAGCGCTTTCCGGGCTTCGGAGCTGGCCGGGATCGCCCGCGCCGCCGGCACCTGGACGCCACTCAACATCATCGTCGCGTTCGCCTGGGGAGCGCTGCTCTTCCACGAGCTGGATCACTTCCCCGGAATCCGCTTCGTCCTGCTCGCCGTCGCCCTCGCGGCCATCCTGGCCGGGATCTTGCTGATCGTCGGCTCCCAGGACAGCAGCCAGCCGGCCCCCGCGGCGCGCGGCGGCCTGCTGTGGGCGGGCGCGGCCGGCATTTTGTGGGGAAGTTACTTCGTGCCCGCGCAGTGGGCCGCCGAACCCGCCCAGGTGAGCAACTTCCCGCTCGCCCTCGGAATCCTCGGCGCCGGCCTGGCCCTGGCCCTCCCGGCCGGCGAGCTGGCCCGGCTGAACCCGCGGGCCCTGACCACGCAGATCGGCGCCGGCGTGCTGTTCGGGATCGGCGACCTTGCCCTGCTGGGCCTGGTCGCCCGGGTGGGAACCGGCACCGGCTTCACCATCGCCCAGCTCAGCTTGCTCGTCAACGCCAGCGTCGGTATCTGGGCCTTCCACGTTCCCCCGCCGGGAACGCCGGCGGCCAGGAAGGTCATAGCCGGCATCGTGATCGCCGGGATCGGCGGCTGCGTGATCGGCGCCATGCGATAGGCGGTAATTTCAGGGGCGGCTGATGGAGCCGATGAACGCGCGGATGGCGGCGGCGACCGGCTGCGATGAGGAGATCATCGTCAGGTGCCGGCCGGGGACGGTTGCCGCCGGGGGCGCGCCGATGCGCGCCGCGGTCTGAGCGGCTCCGGCCGCGGAGAGCTGGGGATCGTCGGCGCCGGAAATCACCCGCTTGGGCACGGCCGCCGAACGGAGCTGGCTGAATTCGGCGGCGGTCATGGCGGGGATTCCGTGCCGCATGGTGTACGTGAGGGCCGATTCGAACCCCGGCTGCTGCAGCGGCCGGCGCCACGTCTGGACACCTGCGGCGGTCAGCGGCGGGCAGGCCGGGCCGCACTGGGCGGCGTAGATCCGCTGGATGAGCCAGGAGGAACTCAGCCCGAGCCGCAACATCGTGGTCCGGTACGGGGGGATCAGCAGCCAGCCCAGTGCCGACGGGATTCCCAGCGGCAGCGCGTCGCCGTCGAGGAACACGACGCCTGCGGCCACGCGGCCGCCGTGCGCGGCCGCGATGCCCACCACGGCGGCACCGCTGGAGTGCCCGACCAGGACGGGCGCGTTCGCGCCGGTCAGTCCCTGCGCCGCCAGGAACGCGAGCAGCTGATCGGCGAGATGACTGGCGGTATAGGGCGGGCTCGGCGTGCTGTAGCCGGTGCCGGTCAGGTCGATCGCGAACACCCGGTGATCGGTGCCCAGCGCGGCGCCGAGCGCGGCGAAGGTGTCCGCCGTCTCGAAGGCTCCTGGCACCAGGACGACCGGCGGCCCGCTGGTTCCCCACGTGCGGTACCGGGTGTCGAATCCGCCCGCGCTGAGCATGCGCAGGCCGGGCGGCCGGGTCGCCGGGCCGGTCGCGAGGTTGTAGCCGAAGCTGGCGGCGGTGAGCGCGGCCACGATGACGACGACGCACCGGGCCACGCGCCGCGGCCAGCGACGTCGCGGGCGGTCATCGCGGTCACGACGGGGGAGCCGGATGGCGGGCAGCAGACGGCGGCGCGGCGTTTCGCTCTCGCTCATGTCGGCCTCCACCCTAGGCGCCACCGCAATTAGGTGTGACCTGTCCTGATGACGCCATAGTCTGCGCCGGGGCCTACCGCTCCCGGACGGCGTAGGTCAGGTGGGTCACCCGCCGCGTCGGCTCCGCCCGGACCTGCTCCAGGGCCACGCGGCCCGCGTCCACGCCCTCGAACAGGCGGATCCCGGAGCCGAACAGCACGGGCGAGAGCGCGATCGCGAACTCGTCGACCAGGCCGGCGTTCACGTACTCTCCGATCGTCGCGCCGCCGCCCGCGACGCGGACGTCCCGGTCGCCGGCGGCCTCGCGGGCCTGGCCGAGCGCGGTCTCGATGCCGTCGTTGACGAAGTGGAAGGTGGTCCCGCCCGGCCGCTCCCAGGGGTCACGCTTCTCGTGCGTCACGACGAAGACGGGCGTGTGGAACGGCGCCTCCTCCGGCCACGCCTGCTCGCCGAGCGTCGAACATGCGCTTGCCCATCACGCTCGCGCCGGTGCGCTGATACGTCTCCCGCAGTATGTCGTTGTCGCGCCCTTCCTCGCCGCCCCCGCCGAGCTTCAGGTTCTCCCGGAAGAACCGCTGCGGGAATATCCACCGCTGCAGTTCCATCCACTGCCGCCCCATCAAGTCCTCGGGAGACTCGGGCGCGATGAACCCGTCCAGCGACATCGACACGCTCAGGAACACCTTCCCGGCCATCAGTCCTCAGCTCCCGTCCGGACGATCCCGGTGACGTAGGCGGCCAGGTTGCCCAGGGTCTGCTGGCCGCCCTCGATCGCGTGATACTTCTCGATGGCCTCGTCGCGCAGTTCCCTGGTGGGGAACACCGTGTGCATCTTGACCCGGGTCGCCGCGCCGTCGGGCGCGAACGTCAGGACCGACTCGAAGGCGTCCGGGTCGTCGCGGGACTCGCCGTGCCGCAGCGCGATCCGCTCCGGCGGGGTGATCTCGGTCCAGGAGATCCACTCCTGGTAGTCCGTCCCGTCCGGTCCGTGCATCACGAAGTCCCACTCCCCGCCGACGCGGAACTCGAACGCCCGCGTGGTGGTGGTGAACCCCTCCGGTCCCCACCACCGCGATAGGTGCCGCACCTCGGTGAATGCCTCGAACACCAGCTCCCGCGGGGCTGCGATGACCCGGGAGATCACGATCTCGCGGTCGGCCGTCGCGGACCGCGCCGGCGCTCCTGGTCCCGTCACGCTCATCGGCTACTCCTCCTGCCTTGCCTGCTTGAGGTCCCGCACGAACGCGTCGAGCCGGCCGAAGCTCTCGTTCCAGAACCGCTCGAACCCGCCGGTCCACTCGTGAACCGGCCGCAGCCCGCGGGCGTCAAGGCCGTAAAGGCGCTGCTTGCCTGCCTTGCGGTCCCGCACCAGGCCGACCTCCCGGAGCACCCGCAGGTGCTTGGACGCCCCCGGCTGGGTCATCCCCAGCTCCTGGGCCAGCTCGGTCACCGGCCGCTCACCCGCCCGCAGCAGCACCAGGATCTCCCGGCGCTGCGGCTCGGCGATCGCGTTGAAGACGTCCGACGTCGTTGCCGCTCGTGCCATGGGCGCCATCATATGCCGATATCGGCATGCGTCAAGCCGGGCCGGGCCAGCCGGGTCTTGTCCCAGCCTCAGGACGAGCTAGGGCCGGCTGGCGGTGAGGCGTTGCAGGGCTGCGGCCGCTGGCGGTCCCCAGGTGGCTTTTCCGCCCGGGCGGCCGCTGACTCCGGCCTCGCCGATGAGCAGGCAGGCCAGTGCCTTCCAAAGCGCCCAGCCGCGAGCGCGGCGCTGGGTCGCCGCGTCAGTGACCGGCGAGTAGCTCCGGTAGAAACGGCCGGTGATCCCGTCGGGCAGAAGCATCCAGCAGGCAGCCAGGTCACAGGCCGGGTCCCCGGCGCACATGTCGCCGAAGTCGACCACGCCGCAGAAATTGCCGTCTGAAGTCAGCAGGTTGGCCGGGTGCAAGTCCCCGTGCAGCCACAGCGCGGGCCCGGTCCAGCCCGGCGCGGCTAGCGCATCGTCCCAGACCTCGCGCACGGCGTCCGGGTCGGCAATCAGCCCGCGGCCGGTCGCCTCCCGCAGGGAATCCGCGAAGCCAGAGCCGATACCGGCCAGCGGGCCGCCTCGGCGGTTCCGGCTCGCCGGCGCGCCGTCCGGCGCGGGCCGATGCAGGGCGGCCAGGAAAGCGGCCAGGGTATCGGCGGCCTCGGCACCGCGAGTCGCCGGGACGCGGTCAGCCGGTTCACCCGCGACCCAGGTCGTGACGAGCCACGGGTGCGGGAACCGCCCGGAAGGCTGGCCGAGACGCTGCGGAACGGGTACCGGCAAGGGCAGGCGCGGCGCGATGGCGGGCAGCAAGGCGTGCTCCTTGAGGAGCAGTTCGCCGGCGTCCTGGGTGGCCCAGGGCAGCCGGACCGCGAGGTCGTCGCCGAGCCGCCACAACTGATTGTCCCAGCCGCGAGCACCGAACGTCAGCGGCATGCCGGCCAGGTCGGGGTGCTGTTCGCGGAGCAGTCCCGCGATCAGGTCCGCGGTGATCTCGATTCCGGTGTCCGGCATGGCGGCGATCGTAGCTGACGGCGCCGGCAATCTGACGAACGATCACGACGGGATGGAACCGCCTCCGCCGTGGCGTGACACCATGACTTCATGGCGGCAGCGTGAGTTCCGGCGGCGGGCCAGCTGATGCGCTGACGGCCAGGGCCAGGGAGCTGTGGGAGTCCCTCGCGAATGCGCCAGCCGGGTTCACCTGCGCCGTGAGCGCTGCCGTATCGCCCCGGTCGTATCTCTGCCCGCCGGGCTGGGCCGGCCTCGTGGTCCTCGGTGACGTGGCCCTGGCTACCGCGCCTGATCACGGCACCGCCCGCGTCATCGAAGAGGCCCTCGGCGGTGTGCCGGCCGCTTCGCTCGGCGGCGGCGGAGTGCTCAGCCGCCGCCTGCCCGGCGCCGAGCTCCGCGGCCCGGCCGTCCTGGCCTACCTGGACCCGGCGGAGTTCCGGGCCTGGCCCGGCGACGCGCTCACCGCGCCGGCCTGCCCGGACGACCGGGACTTCAGGCAGTTCGTGCTGGCCTCCGACACCGACGACGTCGAGGAAAGCGGCATCGGCGAGATCACGACACCAGCCTTCGCGGTCCGCGAGGACGGCCAGGTCGTGGCCGCCGCGGGCTACCGGGAGTGGCCCTTGAGCACGGCGCACCTGAGCGTGCTGACCGCCGCCGCGGCGCGTGGCCGCGGCCTGGCGCGTGCCGCCGCGTCAGCCGCTGTCGCCCATGCGATCCAGGAGGGCATGCTGCCGCAATGGCGGGCACGCCCGCTGGCATCCCGCCGTGTCGCCCGCGCCCTGGGCTTCCGCGAACTCGGCTTCCAGGTGAGCCTCCGCGTCACTGCGCGCTGACTCAGCCGGCGTGACCGCGCAGCACCGGGGCGCGCTCCCCTTCGAAGAAGGCCGCTGATTCAACTATAAAAGTTAACTTTATACAATAATGGTATGACCGACCAAGCATGGGATGGCGCGGCCGCTCGCGCCATCCGTCCGAGCCGGCTTGGCTCTCCCGAGCTCACCGCGCAGGGGCTGCGCGGGGTCGGCTACCTGCCGGACCAGCACATCGCGAGCGTGGTCTACCTCGGTGAGCAGCTGGCCAAGCCGGTGCTCATCGAGGGGCCGGCCGGCACCGGCAAGACCGAGCTGGCCAAGAGCGTCGCGCTGATGAGCGGCATGCGGCTGATCCGGCTGCAGTGCTACGAGGGCCTCGATGAGGGCAAGGCCCTCTACGAGTGGAATTACCGCAAGCAGCTGCTCCGCATCCAGGCGGGCCAGGCCGTCGGCGGCCGCGGCACGGACGAGGCGGCGTACTGGTCTGACGTCGAGTCCGACATCTTCGGCGAGGAATTCCTGCTGTCCCGGCCGCTGCTGGCGGCGATCAGGTCACCCGAACCGGTCGTCCTGCTCATCGATGAGGTGGACCGCCTGGACGTCGAGACCGAGGCGCTGCTGCTCGAGGTGCTCTCCGACTACCAGGTGTCGATTCCCGAGCTCGGCACCGTCACCGCTACCCAGACCCCGCTGGTCTTCCTGACGTCCAACAACTCGCGGGACCTGAGCGAGGCGCTCAAGCGCCGCTGCCTGTACCTCTACCTCGACTACCCCTCAGCCGAGCGCGAGCAGGAGATCGTCCGCAGCCGGGTGCCCGGGATCGGGGAACGGCTGGCGGAACAGGTCGCCGGCCTGGTCCGGTCGCTGCGGACGATGGACCTCAAGAAGCGGCCGTCGGTCTCGGAGACCCTCGACCTGGCCAGCACGCTGTCCCTGCTCGGGGCCGAGGAGATCACGCCGCGGCTGGCCGCCGACACGCTCCACGTCCTGCTCAAGTACCAGTCGGACATCGAGAAGGCGGCGGCCGAACTGGCCGCGAAGCGCTGACATGACCGGACGGTCGACGCTGGCCGCCTTCATCGCCGAGCTGCGGACGATCGGGCTGCCGGTCTCGGTGTCGGAGAACATCGACGCCATGGCCGCGGTCTTGGCCATGCCCATCGCCGACCGCGCGGCCCTGAAGAGCGCGCTGGCCGCCACGCTGGTCAAGAGCGCCGATCACTACCACGCCTTCGACGTGGTCTTCGACCTGTTCTTCGGCGACGGCCGGGCCGGCCCCAAGGCCCTGACCGACCCGGCCGCCGGCGCCGAGGCCGCCGACGGCCAGGCCGCCGCGGCGAACGGCGCGGGCCGGGCGGGCGTCGTCGCGGCGCTCAGCGATTCCGAACTGGACGACCTGCTCTTCCGGGCCGTGCTGGCCGGCGACCAGGTGCTCATCCGCGCGGCGGTAGCCGAGGCGGTCAGCCGGTACGCGGGCATGGAGCCGGGCCGGCCGGTGGCGGGGGTGTTCTACCTTTACCACACCCTGCGGCGGCTCGATATGGACCGGCTGCTCGCCCGCCTGGTCGCCGCCGACCTCCCGGACGACCTGACGGCCATGGACCGTGCCCTGGCCGCCGAACGCCGCCGGGGCCAGGTCGCCGACCTCCGCACGGAGGCGGAAGCGGAAATCCGCCGGCGGCTGGTCGCCGACCGGGGCGCCGCGGCGGTGGCCCGCACGCTCCGCGTCTCGCTGCCCGAAGACGCCGACTTCCTCAACGCCTCACCCGATCAGCTGGCCGCGATCAGGCAGGCCGTCCAGCTGCTCGGCAAGAAGCTGGCCGCGCGGATGGTCCGCAAGCGCCGCCATAACCGCCGGTCGGCCCTGGACTTCCGGCGGACGATCCGCAAGTCGCTCGGCAACGGCGGCGTGCCCGCCGACCTCGTCTTCCGCAAACCCCACCCGTCCAAGCCGGAGATCATGCTGATCGCCGACGTCTCCTCCTCGGTGGCCGCGTTCGCCGGCTTCACGCTGCAGCTGGCGGACGCGATCAGCGCCGGGTTCTCCCGGGTCCGCAGCTTTGCCTTCACTGACGGCATCGAGGAGATAACCGACGACCTGAGCTCGGCGCCGGATATCGCGACGGCCGTCCGCCGTATCAGCGGCCGGCCGGGCGTGGTCCGCCTCGACGGCCATTCCGACTACGGCATGGTGCTGGAGAGCTTCTGGGAGCGGTGGGGGCCGCAGATCAAGCCGAGAACCAGCGTGATCATCTTGGGGGACGGGCGCAGCAACTATCACGCATCGCGCGCGTGGGTGCTCCGGGCCGTCCGGCAGCGGGCCCGCCACGTGTACTGGCTCAATCCCGAGCCGGCGAACACCTGGGATACCGGTGACTCCATCATCTCGGAATACGGAAAGTTCTGCGACGAGGTGGTGGAATGCCGGAATCTACGGCAGCTGAAGGAATTCGTGGAAGGGCTCGACTAGCCGTGGACGATCTGCCCGTCATGCTGGTCCATGGCTTCGCGTCGTCCTACGAGCGGAACTGGCGCGAGCAGGGCTGGGCTGACCTGCTGCGCGAGGAGGGCCGCCAGGTGATCGGCGTGGACCTGCTCGGCCACGGGCAGGCGGCCAGGCCGCACGACCCCGCCGCCTACGCCTCGCTCGAGCAGTCGGTTCTCACCGCGATGCCGGACACCGGGCCGGTGGACGCGGTCGGCTTCAGTCTCGGCGCCCAGCTCCTGCTCCGGGCGGCCGCCACCGATCCGGGCCGGTTCCGGCGGATCGCCGTCGCCGGAACCGGCGACGGTGTCTTCACCAGCGCCGATCCGGAGCCCGCGGCCAGGGCCGTCGAGACCGGGCAGGCCGAGGAGACGGCGGGCCCGGTGGCCGCGGCCCTGGCTCACTTCGCCGGCGCGCCGGGCAACGACCGGGCCGCGCTGGCCGCGTGCCTGCGCCGGCCGTACGCCCCGCTGACCGAGGCCGAGATCGCCGCGATCCGCGCTCGCGTGCTCGTCATCCTCGGTGACCGTGACTTCGCGGGGCCCGCGGACAGGCTGGTCGCCGCCCTGCCCGACGCCAGCCTCGTGATCCTGCCCGGAACCGACCACTTCGGGACCCTGCGCGACTTCCGCTTCGTCCAGGCCGCCCTCGACTTCCTGCGCGACGGCGACCCCGGAGCAGGAAGTCATGCGTATTGAATCCGCTGCGAGGTCCTAAGTAATAGTCTCCGCCAGCGATGTCCGGCTCAGGTCCCGCCGCCAAGCTGACGCTCTGATCTAGGCTGTTTTATGTGACTGGCCGGACGTATGCAGAGAACCGCCCGTACCTGCTCCCCGAGACGCTCGGCGAGCTGGCAGGGCCAATGACTGGCGTCGTCCGGCTGCCACTGCGCCTGGACTGGTCGGAACGAGCAGAGTTCCACCTAGATGACCCCGCAGAGCGCAATGTGATGTACGAGCGGGTGATCCGAGAAGCAACTCTGGCCGCAGATCACGATCCAGGCTTTGACCGGTCGCTGTTCGCAGGGGCACTGGACGCCATTGACCGCCTGCCTGACAGCCTATTCCAGGCTTATGGCTTGGAAGTCGATGATGTTCGTGCTCTTAAGGATCGAATGGCTGAATGGGCAGCTCACATCAGGAGCGCGCCTGCCGAATAAGTGGTCCGACCGGAACATCGTCAGGTGAGGTAGTCCCAGTTTCTTGTGGCGACTCGTTCGTTCCAGTCTGGAGCGCCGTCGTACGTCGGCTGGCGGCGGCAGCCCCGGCCGTTGCGCTCCTCGTGAGACGAAGCGAACGCGAATTGGCCACGCGGATGCCTCCGCTGACACGCCGCGAGACCGCGAAGCGGGCCGCCTTCGGCCGCCTCGCGACAACGATCCCGTCTATTTGCACGAGGAGCCGGACGGTCGCGGCTTCTGGGCGGTCAACAGGCACGAGGACGTCAAGGCCGTCAGCCGGGCACCGCGCTGTCCTCCTCCCGCCCGACCATCATGATCGACGACGGCACCGCGATGGATCTCGGTGACCGCACGATGATGCTGACGATGGACCCATCCCCGGCATTCGCGGTACCGCGAGCTCATCGCGCCCCAGTTCCTGCGCGCAACCCGGCCGGGGCTGGCCAGTAGGCACCGGCCTGGCAGACTCCTGCGTGTGGCAGATACCTCGCAGCGCTATTCGGAAATCGGCTACCTGGTCGCTGACCAGGTGGCGACGATCACCCTGAACCGCCCGGACAAGCTCAACGCGTTCACCCACGTCATGCGCGGTGAGCTGATCGACGCCTTCGACCAGGCCGACGCCGACGACGACGTGCGGGCGGTGGTCGTCACCGGCCAGGGGAGGGCGTTCTGCGCGGGCGCCGACCTGTCCCAGGGCGGCGACACGTTCAACGCCGACCGGCGCCAGCACCCGGGGACTGCGCGCGAGACCATCGACGGCGTACCGCGCGACGGCGGCGGGACCGTGAGCCTGCGTATCGCGGCCTCGCTCAAGCCGGTGATCGCCGCCATCAACGGGCCCGCGGTCGGGGTCGGGATCACGATGACGCTCCCGATGGACATCAGGCTGGCCGCCGACACCGCGAAGTTCGGCTTCGTGTTCTCCCGGCGCGGCCTGGTCATGGAAGCGGCCTCCAGCTGGTTTCTCCCGCGCGTCGTCGGCATCAGCCAGGCCATGGAGTGGGTGGCCACCGGCCGGGTCTTCGGCGCCGAGGAAGCCGTGCGGGGCGGCCTGGTCGCCCGGACCTACCCGGCCGGCGAGCTGCTGCCGGCCGCGTACGCGCTCGCCCGGGAGATCGCCGGCAACACCTCCGCGGTCGCCGTCGCGACCTCGCGTCAGCTCATGTGGCGCATGCTCGGCGCCGATTCTCCCTGGGATGCGCATCGCCTCGATTCCCGGGGCGTCAACCTGCTCGGCAAGGCCCCCGATGTCGCCGAGGGGGTGGCCGCCTTCCTGGCGAAACGGCAGCCCCATTTCCCGATGCGGGTGAGCACCGACCTGCCCGAACTGGGACCGCGGTGGCCCGACCCGCCGCCGGACGTCAGGCGCCCGGACTGAAGTCGATCCTTTCGGCGGACTCGCCCCGGCCGATCAGCGCCGCGGTCACCATCGCGGGCGGGAACAGGCCGTGCTCGACGACCCCGGGCGTCGATGACAACCGGGCGGCCAGCGCCGCCGGGTCGTCGACCGGCCCCTGGTAGTCGGCGATCACGCCGCCGTCCGGGCTCATCGCGATGTCGCGCAGCGTCGCCGGGCTGACCCGGCGCATGGTGGCGAGCAGCCCGAAGGACAGCAGCTCCAGCGGGACCGGGGCCCGCAGGGCCGGGACCGGCTTGGACGAGTCGGCGATGACGATGAACTGGTCCGCGGCCCCGGCGATGACCTTCTCCCGGGTCTGCGCGCCGCCGCCGCCCTTGATCAGCCAGCCGTCCGGGGCTATCTGATCGGCGCCGTCGATGGTGAGGTCGAACCGGTCGATGCTCGTGACGTCCTCGATCCGCAGGCCCAGCTCGCGCGCGGCGTGCTCGGTCCGCGGCGAGGTGGCGGCGCAGACGATGTCCAGAGATCGCTTGGCCAGCGCCGGGAGCAGGTACGCCACGGTCGACCCGGTGCCGAGGCCGACGGTCATGCCGTTCTCGACCAGGTCCGCGGCTGCTTCCGCGGCGACCTGCTTCTCCCGTTCAATGCTCATGGCCGTATGTTACGGGTGACCCGCCCGGCGGCCGAAGACGAACTTCTCGGTGGGGTGGGTCGGCAGCGTGGTGGTGCCGTCGTGCGCGGTTCCTGCCTCGTTCGTCACCGCCGGGCCTTCGCCCAGTAAGCGGACTTGCTCGGGTACCGGTCTATCGTTGCTGCATGACTGTCCGCCAGGCCGAGGCTGATCCCGCGATCAGGACCGAGAACTCCCGGGCCATCCGCGACACGGTCGAGCAGCACATCAAGGAGCTCATCTCCGCCGGCCAGCTGAGCGAGGACGGGCGGCTGCCGACCGAGCGCGAGCTGGCCGAGCAGCTCGCCGTGAGCCGCACCACGGTCCGCCAGGTCCTGGACCGGCTCGAGCATGAGGGCTTCGTGTACCGCCGCCGGGGGCGGACCGGCGGCACCTTCGTCAACCGGCCCCGGGTGGACATCGACTTCGGCTACCTGGCTGGCATTCCCGCCTACCTGCGGGCCCAGGGCTTCCGGCCCGGGGCCCACGTGGTGTCCGCGCGGATGGTGCCCGCCGACGACACCACGGCCGCGGCCTTGCGCATCCCGGCCGGCACGCTGGTGTACGAGGTGGTCAGGATCCGGCTGGCCGACGAGGTGCGGATCTCCCTGGAAACGGCGCGGATCCCGGTAGCGCTGGCGCCGGACCTGCTCGCCCAGCCGCTCAACGACAGCATCTACGACCTGATGACCGACCGGTACGGGGTGACCTGCGTCAAGGCCGTCGAGCGGATGGTCGCGGTGCTGGCTGATCAGGAGCAGTCCGGGTTGCTCGGCATCAAGGTCGGCGATCCCCTCATGGCCATCGAGCGCATCGCCTTCGACGACGACGATCATCCCGTCGAGTACTCGAACGACCTGTTCCGCGGCGACCGGACGAGGGTCATAGCCTGGGCGCACGGCGAGGTGAGCGCGGCCGGGTAGCTAAGGCCCGGATCCGCTCCCCGGACGGGTCATAGGGCGGCTTGAACGACACGGTCAGGTCGTGGAGCTCGCCGCCGATGGCGACCTGGTACCCGCCCTGGCTTACCCAGCCGCGGTCGGCCTTGCCGCCGTCGCGCCGCTCGACGTAGCCGAGGAGCACCGTCCGGCCGACGCTGTGGCCGAAGGCGGCCGAGCTGGCGAAGCCGACCGGCTCGTCGTCGCGCAGCAGCAGCTCGCCGTCCCAGGTCCGGCGTGAAGCTCTCCGGGCCGTTGTAGAACTTCTTGACCCCGGTGCCCTCCACCACCGGCACCCGGTGCACGGCGCTGCGCATGATGATGTCGAACTGGTCCCAGTCCTCGGGCAGCAGCTGGAACTCGAACGGCTCGGGAATCTCGGCCGACGGGACCCAGGGCTTGGCGTCCGGCTCGAACCCCCCGATCAGCGGGCCGCGGACCTCTTCCTTGAAGTAGCTGTACCCGTCCGGGTCGCGCAGCGTCGGCGTGGTCCGGGTCAGTCCCTCGATGGCCTCGGTGACGATGTGGTAGTGCTCGGCCGAGTACAGCGGGACGGTCACCCCGACCTGGTCGGCGAGCGCCTTGGCCCACTGGCCGCCGCAGTTCACCACGTACTCGCACTCGATGTCGTCGCGGCCGGTGGATACCGCGGTGACCCGGCCCCGGTCCACCCGCCACCCGGTGACCTTGGTCCGCTCCAGGATCCGGACGCCGGCGTTCCTGGCCCCACGGGCCTGCGCCTGGGTCAGGTCGGTGGGGTTGGCCTTGGCGTCGTTCGGCAGCCAGATCGCGCCGACCAGGTCCTCGGTCCGCATCAGCGGCCACATGGCGCCCGCCTCGGCCACGGAGATCTCGTGCGCCTCGAGACCCTGGGCGCGGGCCAATTTGGTTGACCTTAGAGTGCAATGCCGTCGTACGGAGCCGGTCCCGCCCGCCCTGGCATGATGACCTGGTGATGTTGTCAGCGGACTTCGCGACCACCCCTGACCGCCAGCACGAGGCGGAGATCCAGCGGCTATGTGACGCCATGGAGGCAGCCGATGAGGCCGGCCGTTACCCGCAGCTGACCGTGGAGCGGCCCTGGTCGGTCCACAATCCGATGCTGGAAGGTGAGTTCGCCTGTCCTGGGGCCATCCGCTGGTACCTGGAGCGGGAGCTGAGCCGGCTCGCGGCCCGGGGCGCCCGGATCTCGGTCGGTCCCGGGCGCGAAGCGCTGGATCTGCGCGATCCTCGCCTGGCGTCCGCGGTCGACGAGACACGCTGGGATCTGCGCCGTAAGAAGCTGTTCCTGTTCGCGCCGGAACGCATGGCCCTGTCGATCGACCGGCTCCAGCATTACACCGGCACGCCGGCCGAGTGTTTCCAGCGGTACGTGCTGCTGACCAACTACTCCTGGCATGTGGAGGAGTTCCGCGCCGCCCTGCCGGGTTGCCGCGGACCGGACGCCGACGGCCGCCAGATGCCCGCGTGGCACCACATGCTCCCCGGGCGTTCGGGCGTGACCATGGTGAACATCGGTGTCGGGCCGTCCAACGCCAAGACGCTCACCGATCACCTCGCCGTGCTCCGCCCCGACCTCATGCTGATGATCGGTCACTGCGCCGGCCTGCGGAACCACCAGGAAACCGGGGACCTGGTGCTGGCGACGGCCTACGTCCGCGATGACCGTGTCCTCGACGACATGCTGCCGCTGAGCGTCCCGGTCGTCTCGAACCACACGCTGAACACGCTGCTGCTCGGCGAGCTGACGGCCCGGCGCCTGCGCAGCCGGATGGGAATCGTCTACACCACCGCGAACCGGAACTGGGAACTGCACCTGGCCCTGGCCGAAGATCACCTCCGCCAGTCACGCGCGCTCGCCGTGGACATGGAGTCCGCGACCGTGGCCGCGAACGGATTCCGGTACCGGATCCCCACCGCCACCTTGCTCGCGGTCAGCGACAAGCCGCTGCACGCGCAGCCCAAGCTCAGCGCGGACGCCCAGAGCTTCTACGCCGCCAGCCGCCACCAGCACGTGGAAATCGCGATCTCCGTAGCCGAGCAGGTCAGGCAGCAGTTCCCGGACGGCCTGCCCGCCACCGACCTCCGCTCGGCCGACGAACCACTGCTCGGCACCACCCATCCCGACCCAGCTCAGCCGCCAGACCCATGCGACCCAACACCAGCTCACCAGAGCCCCACCTGAAGCCCCCGCCCTGAAGCACCCCGCCCCGAAGCGGCCCGCCCTGAAGCACCCCGCTCCGAAGCGGCGCCGCCCTGATGCGCGCCGCCCTGAAGCGGCCCTCAGCAGCGCGGCGCACCGGGTGGATGTTCCACCGACCCGCCTGGGACCCCATGCGACTCAGCTTGAGTTGATCATGAGCGTCAGCTGGGCGGCGGCGGACGTCATGAAACCGGACTTCGAGTGCGTCCGGACGCACTCGAAGCCGGGTTTCATGACGTCACGGCGGACCCCGCGGCGCTCAGATCGCGGTGCTGGCGGTGCCAGGGTTACCTGAGCCGGTTCCCGGGGTTCCGTACCCGGCAGCGACTACAAGCTCAGCGATAGTGGCCTGGGACCGGGTCGATGTCCCGTTGACCCGGTTATGGGACGCCCTATCGAGGCCGGACCGCGTAACCCCTGTGACTGAGGCGGCTGGAGGCCGGGCGCGCTGCATCCACTACATCCGCCGTGCGGGCACGGCCACGCGTCCGGTGGCCTATACTAACCAGGGCCCCGAGAGCTAGGGCCGTGCCCTGAGGGCTGGGGCGCGTGAAGTGGAGTCGACGTCGAAGGCGTGCTACAGTATCGCTGCCACGTCGGCAACGTTCCAGGAATAAGCTGGATCCGGAGCATGTTGGCTACCGGGTGTGGTGGCGTGCGGTTTGGCGCCGCTGCCGCCGGAGAGCTGAATTTCTCCGAATGGACGAAGCTGTGGCTAGTCTCTAGTAAGCTGACCACGTTCAGTGGAATAGAGCTGCACTTGAGGTCCCTTTTCGGAAGGGTTTTGAGTCAGCGGAATTCCGGAACTGGGATTTGACCTAGGGCCTGGTAGCTGGTAGGAATTAGTAGTCGCCCCAAAACGAAAACGAGAGTGTTCGTGATGGTGCGCGCCCGTTTCTTGAGAACTCAACAGCGTGCTAAAAGCCAGTGCATTAAGTAGCACAAACCTCGTCAATGTTGGCGGTCCGCGGTTTCGCGGGTCGTCCCCATTACGGAGGCCATGATCGCTTCCTGTTTCGGCAGGGAGCTCTCTATGTCGACAATCCACTTCGGTGGTTGTTTATAGGCATTCAACGGAGAGTTTGATCCTGGCTCAGGACGAACGCTGGCGGCGTGCTTAACACATGCAAGTCGAGCGGAAAGGCCCTTCGGGGTACTCGAGCGGCGAACGGGTGAGTAACACGTGAGTAATCTGCCCTTGACTCTGGGATAGCTCCGGGAAACCGGGATTAATACCGGATATGACCATTTTAGACATCTTTTGTGGTGGAAAGTTTTTCGGTCAGGGATGAGCTCGCGGCCTATCAGCTTGTTGGTGGGGTAACGGCCTACCAAGGCGACGACGGGTAGCCGGCCTGAGAGGGCGACCGGCCACACTGGGACTGAGACACGGCCCAGACTCCTACGGGAGGCAGCAGTGGGGAATATTGCGCAATGGGCGGAAGCCTGACGCAGCGACGCCGCGTGGGGGATGAAGGCCTTCGGGTTGTAAACCCCTTTCAGCAGGGACGAAGCGCGAGTGACGGTACCTGCAGAAGAAGCGCCGGCTAACTACGTGCCAGCAGCCGCGGTAACACGTAGGGCGCAAGCGTTGTCCGGAATTATTGGGCGTAAAGAGCTCGTAGGCGGTCTGTTGCGTCCGCTGTGAAATCTCGGGGCTTAACCCCGAGCCTGCAGTGGATACGGGCAGACTAGAGGTAGGTAGGGGAGAATGGAATTCCCGGTGTAGCGGTGAAATGCGCAGATATCGGGAGGAACACCGGTGGCGAAGGCGGTTCTCTGGGCCTTACCTGACGCTGAGGAGCGAAAGCGTGGGGAGCGAACAGGATTAGATACCCTGGTAGTCCACGCCGTAAACGTTGGGCGCTAGGTGTGGGATCCTTCCACGGATTCCGTGCCGCAGCTAACGCATTAAGCGCCCCGCCTGGGGAGTACGGCCGCAAGGCTAAAACTCAAAGGAATTGACGGGGGCCCGCACAAGCGGCGGAGCATGTTGCTTAATTCGACGCAACGCGAAGAACCTTACCAAGGTTTGACATGCAGGGAAAAGCCGTAGAGATATGGTGTCCGTAAGGGTCCTGCACAGGTGGTGCATGGCTGTCGTCAGCTCGTGTCGTGAGATGTTGGGTTAAGTCCCGCAACGAGCGCAACCCTCGTCCTATGTTGCCAGCGGGTAATGCCGGGGACTCATAGGAGACTGCCGGGGTCAACTCGGAGGAAGGTGGGGATGACGTCAAGTCCTCATGCCCCTTATGTCTTGGGCTGCAAACATGCTACAATGGCCAGTACAAAGGGTTGCGAGACCGCAAGGTGGAGCGAATCCCAAAAAGCTGGTCTCAGTTCGGATTGGGGTCTGCAACTCGACCCCATGAAGTCGGAGTCGCTAGTAATCGCGAATCAGCAACGTCGCGGTGAATACGTTCCCGGGCCTTGTACACACCGCCCGTCACGTCACGAAAGTCGGTAACACCCGAAGCCGGTGGCCTAACCCGTCAGGGAGGGAGCCGTCGAAGGTGGGATCGGCGATTGGGACGAAGTTGTAACAAGGTAGCCGTACCGGAAGGTGCGGCTGGATCACCTCCTTTCTAAGGAGCACCTGGCATCCCCTCTCCGGAGGTGGTGCCCAGAGCCATGTCCCGGGCGGATGTCCCGGGGTGGCAGCTCGGTGGAGCACTGGTTATCGGGTCAGCCCGCCGGCGGAAGCCGCCTAGTACGTCCTCCTCGGGGGACGGGACGGCGGCCGCGGCGGGGGGCTGGCCTGGCACGCTGTTGGGTCCTGAGGGAACGGGCTCCGGTCGTTGTTTTCTCGTGGTCCGTGATGGCCCGCCGTGGATGCGGCGGGTTTTGTCGCGGGGCCGCCCGTATCTTGAGAACTGCACAGTGGACGCGAGCATCAATTGTAGTCGCCAAGTTGATAAGGGCGCACGGTGGATGCCTTGGCACCAGGAGCCGATGAAGGACGTTGGAGCCTGCGATAAGCCTCGGGGAGTCGGCAACCAGACTGTGATCCGAGGATTTCCGAATAGGGAAACCTGGCGGGCGTAATTGCCCGTCACCCCTGCCTGAACACATAGGGCAGGTGGAGGTAACGCGGGGAAGTGAAACATCTCAGTACCCGCAGGAAGAGAAAGCAACCGCGATTCCCTGAGTAGTGGTGAGCGAAAGGGGAAGAGGCCAAACCGCATGCGTGTGATAGCCGGCAGGCGTTGCGCGTGCGGGGTTGAGGGACCGCCTGGCCGGGACTGCCGTCCCGGCGGGGAGTTACAAATCGTCTGGGTAGCAGAAAGCGTTGGAAAGCGCTGGCATAGCGGGTGATACCCCCGTATGCGAAATCCAGGGGACTCCTTGGCGTTATCCCAAGTAGCACGGAGCCCGTGAAATTCCGTGTGAATCCGGGGGGACCACCCCCTAAGCCTAAATACTCCCTGGTGACCGATAGTGAACCAGTACCGTGAGGGAAAGGTGAAAAGTACCCCGGTGAGGGGTCGTGAAATAGTACCTGAAACCGTGTGCCTACAAGCCGTGGGAGCGTTCCGTCCTCGTGGCGGAGTGAAGTGACCGCGTGCCTTTTGAAGAATGAGCCTGCGAGTTACGATATGTGGCGAGGTTAACCCGTGAGGGGCAGCCGTAGCGAAAGCGAGTCTGAATAGGGCGTTCTAGTCGCATGTCGTAGACCCGAAGCGGAGTGATCTACCCATGGCCAGGTTGAAGCGCGGGTAAGACCGCGTGGAGGACCGAACCCACCAGGGTTGAAAACCTGGGGGATGAGCTGTGGGTAGGGGTGAAAGGCCAATCAAACTCCGTGATAGCTGGTTCTCCCCGAAATGCATTTAGGTGCAGCGTCGCGTGTTTCTTGCCGGAGGTAGAGCTACTGGTTGGTCTAGGGGGCCGACAAGCTTACTGAAATCAGCCAAACTCCGAATGCCGGCAAGTGAGAGCGCGGCAGTGAGACTGCGGGCGATAAGGTTCGTAGTCGAGAGGGAAACAACCCAGATCACCAGCTAAGGCCCCTAAGCGTGTGCTAAGTGGGAAAGGATGTGGAGTTGCGAAGACAACCAGGAGGTTGGCTTAGAAGCAGCCACCCTTGAAAGAGTGCGTAATAGCTCACTGGTCAAGTGATTCCGCGCCGACAATGTAACGGGGCTCAAGCACACCGCCGAAGCTGTGGCATTCATGCGTTATCCAGGCCCTTTACGGTGAGGGCAGATGGCTCGGACTGGTCGTCGTGATTTCGGTCGCGGCCGCCTGAGGAGTGGCTGCCGGATCCTTCTGGGTCCAGGTGCGTGGATGGGTAGGGGAGCGTCGTGTGGCATGGGAAGCAGCGGAGTGATCCAGCTGTGGATGCTACACGAGTGAGAATGCAGGCATGAGTAGCGAAAGAGGGGTGAGAAACCCCTCCGCCGAATGACCAAGGGTTCCTGGGGCAGGCTAATCCGCCCAGGGTGAGTCGGGACCTAAGGCGAGGCCGACAGGCGTAGTCGATGGACAACGGGTTGATATTCCCGTACCCGCGCGGGTACGCCAATGCTGAATCCGGCGATGCTGAGCACCTGATGCCGGGCTGCCTTTCGGGGCGGCCGGGCTGATCGTGCGGACCAGACTGGTAGTAGGCAAGCTGAAGGGGTGACGCAGGAGGGTAGCTCTACCGGGCGATGGTAGTCCCGGGGTAAAGGCGTAGGGCGGTGCACAGGCAAATCCGTGCATCATGTGCCTGAGACCTGATGCCGAGCCGGTTACGGCGAAGTGAGTGATCCCATGCTGCCGAGAAAAACCTCGCAGCGAGTACCCGAGCGGCCCGTACCCTAAACCGACGCAGGTGGTCAGGTAGAGAATACCAAGGCGATCGGGTGAACCATGGTTAAGGAACTAGGCAAATTGTCCCCGTAACTTTGGGAGAAGGGGAACCGTGCCTGGTGACGGAATTTACTTCCCGAGCTGGGGGCGGTGGCACATACCAGGGAGAAGCGACTGTTTACTAAAAACACAGGACCGTGCTAAGTCGCAAGACGACGTATACGGTCTGACGCCTGCCCGGTGCCGGAACGTTAAGGGGACGGGTTAGCGGCTTCGGCCGCGAAGCTCAGAACTTAAGCGCCGGTAAACGGCGGTGGTAACTATAACCATCCTAAGGTAGCGAAATTCCTTGTCGGGTAAGTTCCGACCTGCACGAATGGCGTAACGACTTCTCCACTGTCTCAACCATGGACCCGGCGAAATTGCACTACGAGTAAAGATGCTCGTTACGCGCAGCAGGACGGAAAGACCCCGGGACCTTCACTGCAGCTTGACATTGGTGTTTGGGACGTCTTGTGTAGGATAGGTGGGAGACTGTGAAGCGGGCACGCTAGTGCTGGTGGAGTCATCGGTGAAATACCACTCTGGTCGTTCTGGATGTCTAACCTAGGTCCGTGATCCGGATCAGGGACAGTGTTTGGTGGGTAGTTTAACTGGGGCGGTTGCCTCCCAAAAGGTAACGGAGGCGCCCAAAGGTACCCTCAGCCTGGTCGGCAACCAGGTGTCGAGTGCAAGTGCACAAGGGTGCTTGACTGTGAGACAGACATGTCGAGCAGGAGCGAAAGCTGGGACTAGTGATCCGGCGGTGGCATGTGGAAGCGCCGTCGCTTAACGGCTAAAAGGTACCCCGGGGATAACAGGCTGATCTTCCCCAAGAGTCCATATCGACGGGATGGTTTGGCACCTCGATGTCGGCTCGTCGCATCCTGGGGCTGGAGCAGGTCCCAAGGGTTGGGCTGTTCGCCCATTAAAGCGGTACGCGAGCTGGGTTTAGAACGTCGTGAGACAGTTCGGTCCCTATCCGCTGCGCGCGTAAGAGACTTGAGAGGGGCTGTCCCTAGTACGAGAGGACCGGGACGGACGAACCTCTGGTGTGCCAGTTGTTCTGCCAAGAGCACGGCTGGTTGGCTACGTTCGGAAGGGATAACCGCTGAAAGCATCTAAGCGGGAAGCTCGCCTCAAGATGAGGTCTCTCTCTGGGTTAACCAGGTAAGGCCCCCAGCCAGACGACTGGGTTGATAGGCCGGAGGTGGAAGCACGGTAACGTGTGCAGCTGACCGGTACTAATAGGCCGAGTGGCTTGGCTTCTACATCATGTTCTTGTTTCGCGTCCACTGTGCGGTTCCCGGGGTGCGGTCGGTTCACATCTCAATAGAGTTTCGGCGGTTATAGCGAAGGGGAAACACCCGGTCCCATTCCGAACCCGGAAGTTAAGCCCTTCAGCGCCGATGGTACTGCGCGGGGGACCGCGTGGGAGAGTAGGACACCGCCGGACATGCATCGAAGAGGGTCGCTCCCGGACAACGGTCGAGCGGCCCTCTTCGCATGTCCAAAATCGGCTATGAGTCGCACAACTCGCGATACTGGCCTGCGTGATGGCGAAGGGCATGATGGGCGGGGCGAAGGCGCACTACGACGGCATCGTCGCCTTCTCCCAGACGGACTTCACCGGGGACCTGAGGCAGGTCACGGTGCCGGTGCTGGTCATGCACGGTGACGACGACCAGGTCGTCCCGTACGCCGGCTCCGGGCCGCTGTCGGCCGAGCTCGTGCAGAACGGGAGGCTGAAGACGTACCCGGGGTTCCCGCACGGCATGCCGACCACCCAAGCGGAAACCATCAACGCCGACCTGCTCGAATTCATCAAAGCCTGACCGGGCGGGTAGGGAAGGTACTCAATGCTGATCGTCCGGGGCGACCGAACGGGCGGACGGCCTGGCACCAGCCTGAGCGCGGGCAGCTGGGGCACGGTGCTACCTCGAGCACGCTGATGTCGCACACCACGACGACGATAGGCGCGACCGAGTTCCACGAGGCGGTGACGGAGGCCGAGTACGCCGGGGCAAATGCCGCCCCGCGCGCCTAACTGGCCCCGCGGAGCGCCGTGTTGACGACAGTGGATGATTAACGGTAGGCCGGGAACAACGAACTAAGCCGCAGCCTGCCTCGGTAGCGGCCCGCCGCGCCCTGCTGAGGGAGTCCCATGTTCTCAAAGGTCCTGGTGGCTAACCGCGGCGAGATCGCGGTGCGCGCCTTCCGGGCGGCGGTCGAACTCGGCGCCCAGACGGTCGCGGTCTTCCCGTGGGAGGACCGCAACTCGCTGCACCGCCTCAAGGCCGACCAGAGCTTCCAGATCGGCGAGACCGGGCACCCGGTCCGGGCGTACCTGTCGGTCGAGGAGATCCTCACGGCCGCACGCACCGCGGGTGCCGACGCGGTTTACCCGGGGTACGGGTTCCTGTCGGAGAATCCCGAGCTCGCCGTGGGGTGCGCCCGGGCCGGGATCACCTTTGTCGGGCCACCCGCGGACATCCTGGAACTGGCGGGCAACAAGGCCAGGGCGATCGCCGCGGCCCGGGCGGCCGGGCTGCCCGTGATGGCGTCCAGCGAGCCCAGCGCCGACCTGGCGGTTCTCGTGGAGGCGGCGGATGCCATGGAATTCCCGGTATTCGTCAAGGCGGTGGCCGGGGGAGGGGGACGCGGCATGCGCCGCGTCAGCACTCCCGCGGAACTGCCGGAGGCGCTGGGCGCGGCGATGCGGGAAGCAGAGGCGGCGTTCGGCGACCCCGCGGTGTACCTGGAGCAGGCGGTCGTCGACGCGCGGCACATCGAGGTGCAGGTCCTCGCGGACGCCGCCGGCCACGTGATCCACCTGTATGACCGCGACTGCTCGGTGCAGCGCCGGCATCAGAAGGTGGTGGAACTGGCGCCCGCGCCGCACCTGGATCCGGAACTGCGGGAGCGGATCTGCGCCGACGCCGTGGCGTTCGCGCGCGCGATCGGCTACGTCAACGCCGGGACGGTGGAATTTCTCGTCGACCAGGCCGGACGTCATGTGTTCATCGAGATGAACCCCCGCATCCAGGTCGAGCACACGGTGACCGAGGAGGTCACCGACGTCGACCTGGTACAGGCCCAGTTGCGCATCGCCGCGGGCGAGACGCTGCCCGGCATGGGCCTGTCGCAGGACGCGATCGAGGTGCGCGGTGCCGCGCTGCAGTGCCGCATCACCACCGAGGACCCCGCCAACGGCTTCCGGCCCGCTACTGGCCGCATCACCGCCTACCGGTCACCGGGTGGCGCAGGCGTGCGGCTGGACGGCGGCACCGCCCTCGGCGCCGAGATCGAGGCGCACTATGATTCGCTGCTGGTCAAGCTCACCTGCCGCGGACCCGACCTGTCCGCCGCGGTCCGCCGGGCCCGCCGGGCGCTGGCCGAGTTCCGCATCCGCGGCGTGCCGACCAACATCGCGTTCCTGACCGCGGTGCTCGACGATCCCGACTTCCGGGCGGGCCGGGTCACCACCTCGTTCATCGAGGAGCACCCGGGGCTGCTGGCCCCGCGGATCTCCGCCGACCGGGGTACCAAGCTGCTGACCTACCTGGCCGACGTGACGGTCAACCGTCCCCACGGCCCGCCGCCGCGGCTGGTCGACCCGGTGGAGAAGCTACCGCGGGCCGACCTGGGCGCGGCGCCGCCCGCCGGATCGCGGCAGCGGCTTCGCGCCCTGGGCCCGGAAGAGTTCGCGCGGGAGCTGCGCCGCCAGACGGCGCTGGCGGTCACCGACACCACGTTCCGCGACGCGCACCAGTCGCTGCTGGCCACCCGGGTGCGCAGCCGGGACCTGCTGGCGGTGGCCGGCCACGTCGCGCGCACCGCCCCGGAACTGCTGTCGCTGGAAGCCTGGGGCGGCGCCACGTACGATGTCGCGCTGCGCTACCTGCACGAAGACCCGTGGGAGCGGCTGGCCGCGCTCAGCGCGGCGGTGCCCAACATCTGCCTGCAGATGCTGCTGCGCGGCCGCAACACCGTCGGGTACACCCCGTACCCGGAAACGGTGACCGAGGTGTTCGTCCGGGAGGCCGCCGCCGCCGGCATCGATATCTTCCGGATCTTCGACGCCCTCAACGACGTCAACCAGATGCGGGCCGCGATCGACGCTGTCCGCAGCACCGGCACCGCCGTCGCCGAGGTAGCGCTGTGCTACACCGCGGACCTGTCGGACCCGGGCGAGCGGCTCTACACCCTGGACTACTACCTGCGGCTCGCCGAGCAGATCGTCAGCGCTGGCGCCCACATCCTGGCCATCAAGGACATGGCCGGGCTGCTGCGTCCCCCGGCGGCAGCCACGCTGGTCACCGCGCTGCGGGAACGTTTCGACCTGCCCGTCCACTTGCACACCCATGACACCGCCGGCGGCCAGCTCGCCACCCTGCTGGCCGCGTGGCAGGCGGGGGCGGACGCCGTCGACGGCGCGGTCGCCTCCATGGCCGGCACGACCAGCCAGCCGCCGCTGTCGGCGATCGTCGCCGCCACCGACCACACCGACCGGGCCACCGGCCTGAGCCTGCGTGCCGTCAACGACCTCGAGCCCTACTGGGAAGCGGTCCGCCGCCTGTACGCCCCGTTCGAGTCCGGCCTGCCTTCGCCGACGGGCCGCGTCTACACCCACGAGATTCCCGGCGGCCAGCTGTCCAACCTGCGTCAGCAGGCCATCGCACTGGGCCTGGGCCAGCGGTTCGAGGACGTGGAGGACGCCTACGCCGCCGCCAACCAGCTCCTCGGCCGGCTGGTCAAGGTCACCCCGTCATCGAAGGCCGTCGGAGACCTGGCGCTGCAGCTGGTCGGAACCGGTGTCAGCAGCGAGGACTTCGCCAGCGACCCCGGCAAGTACGACCTGCCCGACTCGGTCATCGGGTTTCTCCGCGGCGAGCTCGGCGATCCCCCGGGCGGCTGGCCCGAGCCGTTCCGGTCGGCGGCGCTGGCCGGCCGCTGACCGGCCAGCCCGCCCGCGCCCCTGACCGACGAGGACCTTCGCGACCTGGCCGAGCGGCCGCGGGCCGCCCTCAACCGGCTCCTGTTCCCCGGACCGACCAGGGACTTCACCGAGCACCGCGACATCTACAGCGACGTCTCCCTCCTGCCTACCCGGGAATTCCTCTACGGCCTGCAGGAAGGAACCGAGTACGCGGTCGACCTCGAACCGGGAGTGCGGCTGCTGCTTGGCATCCAGGCCGTCTCCGACCCCGACGACCGCGGCCTGCGCACCGTGATCGGCACCCTCAACGGCCAGATCCGCCCCGTCATCGTCCGCGACCGCAGTGTCGAGGCGACGGAGAAGACCGCCGAGAAGGCCGACCGCTCGATCCCGGGGCATGTTCCCGCCCCGTTCGTCGGCACCGTGACCCTGCAGGTGACGGAGGGCAGCTCCGTCGCAGCCGGGCAGGTGATCGCGACCATCGAGGCTATGAAGATGGAGGCGGCCATCACCGCGCCGCTCGACGGCACGGTAGCCAGGCTCGCCATCAACCCCGTCCAGCCGGTCGAAGGCGGCGACCTCCTCCTCATCATCAGCTGAACATCCCGCGCCGGGAGCCGGGTCGATGCTCCGCCGACCCGGCCGGAGCAGACCCCGCACAAGGAAGGGCGGCAAAAGAAAAGGCAAGGAGAACGCACTCCTCGCCACTCTTAATCTATAGCGCACCCGGGGGCTTGCCGCAAGACCCAGGTAATGCCGCATAATCGCTGGCCGGGGCAGAAATCCACGGGTTAGGGGAAGCGAAATGCGGGTGCTGCTGTCAACGTATGACTCACGCGGGGGTATCGAACCGTTCGCGGCTCTCGCGGTGCGGTTGCGGGAATGGGGTGTGGAGGCGCTGGTGTGCGCGCCGCCGGACTGCGCGGACCGGCTGGCCGAGCTGGGCGTGCCGCTGGTGCCGGCCGGGGCGCCGGTGCGCGCGCTGGTGCACGCGGTCAGGCCGCCGTCGCCGGACGACGTGCCCCGGATCACGGCCGAGCTGATCGCCACCTGGTTCGGCACGGTCGCCGCGGCCGCGCCGGGCTGCGACGCTATGGTCGCCAGCGGCGTGATACCGGCCGCGGTCGGCGCGCGGTCCGTCGCCGAGAAACTGGGCCTGCCCTTCGCGCACGTAAGCTACTGCCCGATCTTCCTGCCGTCGCCGTACCACCGGCCGACCCCGCTGCCGGGCTGGCCGGTCCCGCCGGACGTGACCGACAACCAGGTGCTGTGGGACCTCAACGCCCAGGCCTATGACGCGGTTTTCGGCCCGGCGCTCAACGTCCACCGGAAAGCGAACGGCCTGCCGGCCGTGGACAACATCCGCCACTACCTCCACGGCGACCACCCGTGGCTGGCGGCCGACCCCGTGCTGGCCCCCTGGCCAGAGCCGGCCAGCACCGGGCCAGCCAGCACCGGGCCCGCCAGCACCGGGCCTGCCGGTCTCGGCGTGGTGCAGACCGGCGCGTGGATCCTGCCCGACGAACGCCCGCTCCCGGCCGGGCTGGAGGCGTTCCTGAACGCCGGGCCGCCGCCGGTGTACGTGGGCTTCGGCAGCATGCGCGCCCCGGCCGACGTGGCCCGGGCGGCCGTCGAGGCGGTCCGCGCGCAGGGCCGCCGCGTGCTCCTCGCCCGCGGCTGGGCCGACCTGGCCCTGATCGATGACCAGGACGACTGCTTCGCGGTCGGCGAGGTCAACCAGCAGGCACTGTTCGGCCGGGTGGCCGCCGCCGTGCACCACGGCGGCGCGGGCACCACGACGACCGCCACCCGGGCCGGCGTGCCCCAGGTGGTGGTGCCCCAGTGGGGTGACCAGCCGTACTTCGCCGGCCGGGTGGCCGCCCTGGGCATCGGCGCGGCCCACGACGCTCAGGCTCCGACGGCCGCATCCCTGTCCGCCGCGCTCGAGACCGCGCTGGCGCCCCCGACCCGGGAACGAGCCCGGGCCGTGGCCGGCGCCATCGGCACCGACGGGACGGCGGTGGCCGCGAAACTGCTAATGGCCCTGGAGCACTGACAAGCCGAGCCACTGGCTGGCCCGCAGCGCGAGTTCCACGTCGGGGCGGTTCTCGCTCAGCGGCCGGCCGAGGCTCTCTTCGGCCTTGCGGATGCGGTACTGGACGGTGTTCTTGTGCAGCATCAGCCTCATCGCCGTCGTCTTGTAGCTCCCGCCGGTCTGCAGGAAGACCAGCGGGGTCGCACGCAGCCGGGCCTGGTGCTCGTCGTCGGCGGCCAGCCCGGCCAGGGTGCTGTACCCGGCCACGATCTGGGACATGCTCAGCGCGGCGGCCGTGATCATCTGGGCCTCGCCCGTCTGCTGGGCCAGCCTCCCGCAGGAGCCAGTCACCGAAGCGCGTGTGCCCGAGCCGGTAGGCGCGCAGCAGCGCGGTCAGCGACGTGCCGCGCTGCGCCCGCCGGCGTGCGTATTCCAGCGCCGCGGCCGGGGCCCGCACGGCGCCCAGGTCGATCTGGTGCTGCATGACCTGCAGGCAGGTGCCGACGTTGCTGTGGACGCTCGAGGTGAGCAGGGCGAGCACCGGCTTGTCGTCGCGCAGCTCCGGGATCTCCCGCAGGATCACCGCGTAGACATCCTCCGATACCGCGGCGATCCGGCGGGTGACCGCCGCCGCGACGTCGGCACCCAGCTGGGCGACCGCGGGACCATCGGTGTCCACCTGGGGATTCTTGCACATTCCGGCGCAGGCGGCCTGTGCCCGCAGAACCACGTCTGATCCGCGGTTCGTGACGCGCGACCAATGGAAGAGTGCCACCCGCGGGCTTACGCTCGGGGGTGATGAGCACCGACGACGATACGACCAGGTCGGCCGAGGCCGCGGCGGCGCCGCTGGACCTGCTGCTCGCCGACGCGGCTACCGGCATGCTGCGCCGGGTCAACCCGGGCGGCTCCGGCCTGCGCCTGGCCGCGGCCCTGGCGGCCAGGCCGCGGCTGGTCGCCGGGCGGAGGACGCAGCTGGCGGGCGAGCTGGCCCGCATCGCCGCGGGCCGCTCCCAGGTGCAGCCGTCCCGGCGGGACCGGCGGTTCGCCGACCCGGGCTGGGCCGGCGACCCGCTGCTGCGCCGCACCATGCAGGCCTACCTCGCGGCCACGCAGGCCGCCGAGGGAGTGCTGGCCGAAGCCGGCCTGGACGAGAAGGATGCCGAACGAGTCGGGTTCGTGCTCACCAACCTGCTCGACGCGATGGCTCCGAGCAACAACCCGATGCTCAATCCAGCGGCCGTGAAGGCGGCCATCGACACCGGCGGCAAGAGCGCCCTGGCGGGCCTGCGGAATTTCGCCGCCGACATGGCCGTCGCACCCCGGGTGCCGTCCATGGTCGAGCCGGACGCCTTCGAGGTCGAGGTGGACCTGGCGGTCACGCCGGGCTCGGTCCGCACGGGTGGCCGAGGCCGCGTCCCGCGCCCGCGGCTACCTGGACCGCGCGAGCCACAGCGGCCGCGCCGACGACACCGCCGACGTGATCCGGCACCGCCTGCGGGTGTTCGCCGGGACGACCGGTCTCCTCGTCCCGTACTACACCGAACGGGACATCCCGGTCGCGGTGGACGCCGACCAGCCGCCCGACTCGGTCACCGCCGATATCCAGGCCCGGCTGTCCGGCCTAAGCTGCCAGGCTCGCTAGCTGAGCACGGCTAGCGGGGCAGCTGCCTCCATATCGGTAATGGCTGCACAGTTATGTTTATCTAACCCCGCGGCTAGTTTCTTTAGCTACGTTCCGTACGTGCCATTTTCGGTGGGATAATTGTCCACCGGTGGTGCATGAACGTGCTGTGCCGATCGCCAGCCCGGTGGGGAAGCTCGGCTGAGGCGAGGGCGGGTCCGTAGTGAGGGTGGGGGGCGGCAATGCCGGTACCGGCAAATATGATGCGTGCCACGCTGGGCTCGCGGCGGCGGAGCGCCGATGACCGGCTGTACGCCCGCGCGACGCCGGAGAAGGTCGAGATCGTCGAGGCCTACTCCGTTATCCAGGAGATTTCCAGCAACCCGCGGAGAGATCCCGGTACGCCGACCGGGCATATCGAGATGGTCATTCCCTACGATGGCGGCGACTACTTCACGAGGCAGGCGGTCGGGGACGTGGAGCGCGCGATCACCCTGCGCGGCCCGGGCGAGCCGCGCACGGCGATCATCGGGCACCTGCTGATCACCGACCACCGCCGGACCGACCTGTACCGGAGCATGCGGCAGCACGGTGAGGTCGGGGTGATCCCGCTGGAATTGCCGGTCACGTCGCCCAACGGCGAGACCGGGCGGCTGACGAGCGACAGCCGGGCGAGCGTCATGAATTACGACTACGCGCCGCAGCCGCCAGAGCTCTTCCCGATCGGCCTTGACCTGCGGCTCTTTGACCCCGACATCATCGACCTGGAATTGGATCGGTTTCTCGACGCATTCGACGTCAATCCGGCCGACCTCATCAAGAGGCTTACTCAGGAGGCCCGGTTCAAGAGCGAATTGCTCCTCCTGATCGGGGTCGACCTGACGCTCCCGGTGAAAAAGGATCAGCTGCTAGAGCCGGTGGTCAGGAAGGTCTCGATCGGCTGGCCCACGGTCACCTCCATCGCGACCACTCAGCTCATGATCCCCGCGCCGCCTGACCCGGAGTCGCGTCAGGACGCGCGCCGGCCTGACTACGAGCGGCGGCCGATACGGTACAACCCCGTCGAGCGCAGATTGGAGTGGGAGGACGTCCACTTCCTGCCCGGCGAGCGCTCGGACGATCAGGATATGGTCAGTCAGACCTACAGCAGCGCTCCGATGCAGCTCATCATCGGTCACCCGGGCGAGCTCTTCGCGGAGCCGCGGCTGACAGTGCACGCGGAGGTGGAGGTTCCCGGCTACCTGCTCTCGGGAATGGAAGCGCGGCTATACGGTGCGACCGGTAACAGGGTGGCCGCCGGCTCCGGCCGGCCGCTGCCGGAACTGACGACTCGCGTCAATGCCACCGCGACCCTGCAACTGGATGACGCGTTCGCCAAACGCAAGTTCGCGCCGTACCACCAGGTCGTCTTCGACGATGTGGAGCCCGACGAGAAGCGGATCGACGACATCGTCACGGTGCTGAAGGTGGCGCAGTTCGACGTGGACCCGCCCTGGGAGGACCCCGAGAACACGGCCGGATCCAGCACTCCGAAATGGGTCCTGCGTGCGCACCGGCCCACGGATTCGCTGAGCATCACCATCGCCGTCGAGGGCAAGCGGTACTCCGTCACGGAGCGCGTGGTCGAACAGGGCCGGGTCGAGCACGACAGGACCAGGGACAGCGGGTGGATCAAGCTTTCCGTCCGCGGCGTGCTGCCGCACGACCACCGGAAGCTGACCCGGCAGATGAACGAGTTGCAGGTGGCGCTGCGGGACCGCTACCGCCAGCAGCAGGGGTGGTGATCCTGCGATGTCACTTGGAGTCATCAACCGCGCCCCCGAGGCGCGCTGCTACCAGTGCGGGTCGACCGACATCCGCAGCTTGTGCCATCACTGCTCGCGGCCCATGTGCGCACAGCACGGGTCGGTAGCCGTCCGCGAGCGCGCGGCCGGCTCGTCCGCAGAGGAGCTGAACGATCCGGATAGCAGGCCGATGAGCCGGGAATTCGCCGGGCTGAAGCTGCTGCCCATCCGGGAGGTCGTTCATCACTGCGAGGACCACCATCACGTCGTCCGGTGGCTGGAGGCCGGGATCGGAGCCGCCAACCGCGTCCTGCGTTCCCGGCCGGTCCCGGCCGGTGACCTGCCGCCGCTGCCGGTTTTCCCGGACGTGAATACCGCAAGCGTAGTCGAGCGGCTGACCGGCGAGGTTCAGCTCACCGACGCGGGTTACGTCAGTACCCTAAGACCTGTCGAGGGCGAGATTGCCATCGGCATGACCCACGCGCAGGCCCGCTGGCAGGAGACGATGAGCCGGTACCGGAAGCGGTACCAGCTGCCCGGGGACCACCCCGTCAAGTTCGCGGCGGGTTTTGCCGCGCTGCGGGGCAAGGCCGGCCTGACCTTCGACGCTGGACAGGACGCAATTCTCCCCGGCGGCCTGGGCCTGGCGTTCCATGGCGATGCGGGCGGACATGACTTGTTCGACGCCAAGCGCGGGCGTCCGGAGGGAGAGTGGGAACTCTGCGCCCGCTACAAGCTGATGCCGGACTACGCCCCGCAGAACATCCCGCTGTGGATCGTCCCATCGCTCGGGGCCACGTCCGACAAACGAGTGCTCATGATCGACCTGCACTGGAACATGCCCGAGGTGGACGGCCGCCGGGCCGAGCTGAACCGGTTCGACCTGATCGAATTCCTCGTTCCGCACCAGTGGGGCAATCTTCAGCGCTGGTCGCCGGACGGCGCGGCCAGCTCGGCCCCAGCCCCGGGCCAGCCCCGGATCGTCCGGTGGCGCCAGCTCAAGTCGGCCGCTGACGACCAGCACCGTTCCGGTCCGGCGACCGCACCTCGGAGCATGACCCTCTGGATGGAGTTCGAGAAGCCGATCCTGGACCAGCCCCGGTTGTCCGGGTACCTGCGCGCCAGCTTCGACCGCACGCTTTCCGGCGTTGCCGGGATCGACTTCTACCTCCCCGGCGGCGGCCCGGTCAGGCATCTCGACGTGGAGCCGCGGACCGAGATCTCCGTGCGGTTCGACATTAGCCTCAGCGCCCTGCGTTACCAGGAGCGGCGGGCCGTCCCCGATGACAGCAAGGCCACCGGGGAAGATGAGCTCCGGCCGAAGGTCGATAGGTTTCTCGGGGTCATGCCCGACTACAACACCGTGGTCGAGCTGACCAACGCCATCAGCGACGATGGCTACTACGTCAAGACCGTGGTCGAGGACCATCCCAACCGCGACGCCCGCGAAAGGACCTTCAAACGCGGCTGGGACATCACCGGCCGGTGGTATGAGGGCGTGTTCCCCATCAACTTCATGATCAGCCTGCACGGGACGGAGCCAGAGAACAGCGCCGCCGGGTCGGCTCCTGGCCGGACCGAAGCCCGGGTAACCGTCGACGGGACGTTCCCGAACGCCGAGATGAAGAGGAAGATCGAGGACAAGTGGGACGGCCTGCACGCCAGGGTTACCGGGCTGCTCGCCGCCCGGGCCGTCCACCCCGGCGACGCCGATCCCAGCGTCCTCTATGGCCTGGTGACCAGCAAACCCCAGGAGATCGCCGCCCCCAGGTTTTCAGCTCCCGCGATCGCGTCCCCGGCCGTCCCCATGCCGAGCGCACCTGCCTTCACGCAGCCGAGCGCTCCGGGGCCGGGCGAGAGCCCCGGTGACAAGGCCGGGCTGGCCGCGGAACTGCAACGGCAGCGCCGGGACCTGCGCCTGCTGATCAGCGAGTCGGGCATCGGCGAGCGGACGTGTCAGGAGGCCATCGCGGACCTCAGGGCCGAGCAGCGCTACCTCGAGCAGCCAGCCGCGCTTCTGGCGGAGCCGCCCGACCGCCAGACCGAGGCCGAGGTCGCGGACCTGCTGCGGCAGCGCAAGGGCCTGCGCGGCAAGCTGATCGCCGGGCAGCTGCCGGAGGCTTTCTACTGCGATGAAGTCGCGGATATCAGTGCGGAACTCAAGGATCTCGGGTGGTCACAGTGAAGCTTAAGTGCGGGGTGCACGCCGAGCGCGAGACCGAGACCCGGCCGATCTTCGTCTGCCATCACTGCGGGCTGCCCGTGTGCGAAGACCACGGCTGGGTGGTACTCGCCGACGACGCGTTCGACGAATCCGAGGAGCCGGTGTCGCGGTCGGCCATGCACTGCCCGGAGTGCGCCGCCGCCTATCACCCGCGCGGCGCGAGCAAGCGGCGCGGCTGGGGCGTCTGGCGGCCGCGTGCCGTGGTCGGCCCGCAGGCTCCGGCGGCCGCACAGCCCTGGGGCTACGGTCCTGCGCCGCAACCCCAGGGACCCTACCCGCAACAGCCGCCCCCGCCTGCGCCAGGACCGGCGCAGGGCGGGCCCTGGCCGCCATGATCCGGGTCTCCGTCGATCCGGGGACGCTCGTCGCCGGGCAGCCTTCCACGCTGACCATCGGGCTATCCAATACAGGCCGGGACGCATGCTCCGATATCGTCTTCCGGCTCAGGCTGCCACCGGGCATGGCCTTGGTCAGCGGCCGGGACAGGATCGACGTGGATGAGATCCAGGGCCGGCAAGACCACGTCCACCGCCTGACCGTGCTGCCCGGACGGCCCGGTGACGTCGAGGTTGGCACTTCGAACTTCTCCTACCGGGATGAGGACGGCATCACCAGGCGCCAGGACGACTGGCGTGCCCCCATCCGCGTCGTAGCGGGCGGCCCCGTCCGGGCCAGCTCGCCCAGCCGGCCACGCCTTACCGTGTCGTACGGCGGGGGCACCCTGGCACTCGATGAGTGGGGTGATCTCGAAGTCTGCCTGCGCAACGCGACGGGGATTCCGCTGTACGACATCGCCCTCACGCTGGATGGCCCGTTCCGGGTCGGCCGCGGGTCGGAGCGGATCGAGATCATGCGCGACGGCGAGACAAGGCGGCCGTCATTCAGCGTCCATGTCTCAGATCGCGGGCGGATCCCCGTCAGCATCCGCACGACGTACCGGTACCGGGATGAGCGCGGCCAGGTGAGCCCGGGGGATCAGGATGACCGGTTGACCGTCGAGGTGGCCAGGCCAGCCGAGACGGTCCCGGCCCGGAACGGGAAAGACCAGGTCACGACCATCCTCTACCTGGCCGCCCAGCCGCGTAACACGGTCCCGTTGAGCAGCTACGAGGAGATGCGCAAGGTCGGAACGCAGCTCCAGCTCAGCCGGGACCGGGAACGCTACCGGCTGGAGCATCGGGTGGCGGTCCGTCTCGAAGACATCCCCGAGGCCCTGGGCTATTACTGGCCGCAGATCGTCCACTTCGCCGGGCACGGGCGAGACGACGGCAGCCTGGTGGTCGAGGACGATTCCGGCCACGCGTCGTTCGTCAACCCGGCTGGGCTGGCCAACCTGCTGGGCGGGTTCGCCGCGTCGGTCCGCTGCGTCATCGTCAACGCCTGCCATTCGCTGGCCCTGGCCAACGCCATGAGCGAGCGGATCGACTACGTGGTCGGGATGCGATCAGAGATCCTCGACGAGGCCAGTGTCCTGTTCAGCGTCGGGTTCTACCAGGGACTGTTCGCCGGTAAGACGGTCCCGGATGCCTTCAGTCAGGGGCGGGATCTGGTCCAGGCGAAGCCGGCGACTAATTCGGACTACAAAGTGCCCGAATTGCTCGTGCGCCGCGGTATCTGACAGTCAGCCGCACCGCCCCGGGCTGGGCGCAGGACCAGGCCGGGGTCACGGAGATCAGGCCGGGCTGCGGGTGCGCCGGATCGGTGGCGGTCTCACTCGGCAGCTACGCCCAGCTCTACCGGCGGGTGCTGGCGGCGCTCGGGGCGCGGATCCGGTTCCGGCTGGCGGCCGACGTCATCCTGGCCACCTTCCTCGTCAGCCAGCTCACCCCGCTCGGGCCGGCTCTTATTTACTAGTATTCCAATCGGTATTGACGGCATAAGGGAGGATCTAGGTAGCCTGATCCTCCCGGGCCTGGCCACTATGTCTAGCGAAATACTTGACAAAGTGGTTCCGTTATACCTGTTGCCTCTGACCGGAGAGGACGCGCTGTTCCTCACCCGAAACGGAGTTCATGGTGCCCACCTCGGCCCCCTTGCACCTGGCGGTTGCCCTCGACGGAGCGGGCTGGCATCCCGCCGCGTGGCGCGAGCCCGACGCCCAGCCTGACCGGCTGTTCACCGCCGGCTACTGGACCGAGCTGGCGCAGCGAGCCGAACGCGGCCTGCTGGACTTCCTCACCATCGAGGACGGCCTGGACCTGCAGTCCGACGACCACTTCCAGGGCGACTCCCGCACCGACCGGGTCCGCGGCCGGCTGGACGCGGTGCTGATCGCGGCCCGGGCCGCCCCCGCTACCAAGAACATCGGGTTCGTGCCGACCGCGATCACCACCCACACCGAGCCGTTCCACCTGTCCAAGGCCATCGCCACCCTGGACTACGTGAGCGGCGGCCGGGCCGGGATCCGGGTCCAGGTCGGGGCCCGCGCCCGCGCCGCGGCCCACTTCGGCCGCCGGGACATCCCGCCGCTGTCAGCGGACCGCCGCGACGACCCGGCCGTGCAGCAGCTGATCGCCGATCACTTCGACGAGGCGGCCGACTACGTCGAGGTGCTGCGACGGCTCTGGGACAGCTGGGAAGACGACGCGGAGATCCGCGACGTGGCCACGGGCCGCTTCATCGACCGGGACAAGCTGCACTACATCGACTTCGAGGGCCGCTGGTTCTCGGTGCGCGGGCCGTCGATCACCCCGCGGCCGCCGCAGGGCCAGCCGGTCGTCGCCGCGCTCGGCCACGCCACCGTGCCCTACCGGCTGATCGCCCGTTCGGCCGATATCGGGTTCGTCACCCCGCGCGACGCGGCGCACGCCGCCGCGATCGTGGCGGAGATCCGGGCCGAGCAGGACAGGGCCGGCCGCGCCGGAGAGAACGTGCACGTCTTCGGCGACCTGGTGGTCTTCCTCGACGAGAGCAAGGCCGCCGCGGTGGCCCGCAAGGAGCGCCTGGACGAGCGGGCCGGGACCGAGTACCGCAGCGACGCGCACATCTTCACCGGCACCGCCATCGGCCTGGCCGACCTGCTCCACGAGTGGCACGACGCCGGGCTGTCCGGCTTCCGGCTGCGCCCGGCCGTGCTGCCGGATGACCTGACCCAGATCACCGACCGGCTGGTCCCCGAACTGCGCCGCCGGTGCCTGTTCCGGGCCCGGTACGAGGCGGGCACGCTGCGAGGACTGCTCGGCCTGGACCGCCCCGCCAACCGTTACGCCGCCGTCGCGACCGCATGAGGACACCATGACCAAGCAGATTCACCTGGCCGCGCACTTCCCCGGCGTGAACAACACCACCGTGTGGAGCGACCCCGCGGCCGGCAGCCATATCGAGTTCGACTCGTTCCGCCAGTTTGCCCAGGTCGCCGAGCGAGGCAAGTTCGACTTCCTGTTCCTGGCCGAGGGGCTGCGGCTGCGCGAGCAGAACGGGAAGATCTACGACCTCGACGTGGTCGGCCTGCCCGATACCTTCACGATCCTGGCCGCCCTGGCCGCGGTGACCGAGCACATCGGGCTGACCGGCACGATCAACTCCACGTTCAACGAGCCGTACGAGGTAGCCCGCCAGTTCGCCAGCCTGGACCACCTGTCCGGCGGCCGGGCCGCGTGGAACGTGGTCACCTCGTGGGACGCCTTCACCGGCGAGAACTTCCGCCGGGCCGGCTTCCTGGCCCAGGGGGACCGCTACGAGCGGGCCCGGACGTTCCTGGCCACCGCGTTCGAGCTGTGGGACTCCTGGCACGGCGACGAGATCGTGGCCGACAAGGAGTCCGGCCAGTTCCTGGCCACCGCGGACGCGGGGGCGTTCCGTCACCAGGACGCGTTCTTCGACATCGCCGGGCAGTTCAACGTGCCGCGCTCGCCGCAGGGCCGGGCGGTGATCTTCCAGGCGGGGGACTCCGACGAGGGCCGCGACTTCGCCGCCGCGTCGGCCGACGCGATCTTCTCCCGCCACTCCACGCTGGAGGCCGGGCAGGCCTTCTACGCCGACGTCAAGGGCCGGCTGCCGCGGTTCGGCCGGACCCGCGGCGAGCTGCTGATCCTGCCCGCGGCCACGTTCGTGCTCGGCGACACCGACGCCGAGGCGGCCGAGATCGCCCACCAGGTCCGGCGCGCCCAGGTCTCGCCGCAGACCGCGCTGATGTTCATCGAGCAGCTGTGGAACACCGAGCTGCGCGACTTCGACGTCGACGGCCCCCTGCCGGACTTCGACCCGGTGGTCAGCGACACCCTGATCTCCAAGGGCCGGGCCAGCGTCCGTCAGTTCGCCAAGGACCCGGTCGCGCTGGCCGCCGACTGGCGGGCCCGGGCCGAAGCCGGGAAGCTGTCGGCCCGGGAGGTAGTCATCGAGGTGACCGGCCGCCAGTCGTTCATCGGCTCGGCGCAGACGGTCGCGACGACGATCAACGAGCTCGTGCAGGCCGACGCCGCCGACGGCTACATCCTGGTCCCGCACATCACCCCGGGCGGCCTGGCCCCGTTCGTCGACCAGGTCGTCCCCCTGCTGCAGGAGCGCGGGGTGTTCCGCGCCGATTACGCCGGCACCACCCTGCGCGACCACCTCGGCCTCGCCCCGCTGCCAAACCCCAGCGCGACCACGGCCGCCCGGGCCGCCTCATGAGGTTCATCACCATCACCTTGATCGTGCACGCCCCCGATCCGGTGACCGGGGAGCAGAAGTCCACCCAGGACCGGTTCGCCGAGGTGCTCGGCAACGCGCGCCTGGCCGAGGAACTCGGCTTCGACGGGTTCGGCGTGGGGGAGCGGCACGAGCGCCCGTTCATCTCCTCCGCGCCGACGGTGATGCTCAGCCACGTCGCCGCCCAGCGCGACCTGTTCCACGTCACGCCCGCGGACCAGTGGGACCGCAACGCCGAGTCGTACGAGGTGTTCCGGCGGCTGTGGCACCACAACAAGATCACCTATGACACCAGGTTCCGGCCGCCGCTGCACCAGGCCGAGGTCTGGCCGCGGCCGCTGCAGCGCCCGATCCGGATCTGGCACGGCAGCGCCACCAGCAAGGAGTCGGTCGACCTGGCCGCCCGGTACGGCGATCCGCTGTTCTCGGCCAACGTCACCAACTCGATCGAGCCCTACGCCGAGCTGATCCGCTACTACCGCGAGCGGTGGGCGCACTACGGGCATGACCCGGCGGCCATCGCGGTCGGCGCGGGGACGGCCGGCTACTACGCCACCCCGAACTCCCAGGACGCGATCGACGCCTACCGGCCCGTCTTCGCCGGCTACCTGGCCATGCAGTCCCGGCTCGGCGTGCCGCCGGTGTTCGGGACGCTGGAAGACTTCGTCGAACGATCCTCGGCCCTGATCGGCAGCCCGGCGCAGGTGATCGGGAAGGTGCACCGCTACCACCAGCAGTTCGGCCACTCGGTCCTGCACCTGCACGCCGACGCCGGCGGCCTCACCGAGGCCCAGCACCGGGCTAGCCTGGAGCTGTTCCAGTCCGACATCGCCCCGGTGCTGCGCCGCGAGATCCCCGACCCCCCGTGGGGCTGGGGCGGCGGCCCGGCCGGCGACGACGCGATCAAGGCCAGCCCGGGGCCCGCCCCGGCCATCGCCGCCGCCGGCTGAGGAGGAAACCCAGATGACCGCTACCCCGCTGACCGTCCTGGACCTGGTCCCGATCTCGTCCGGGTCGAACGCGACCCAGGCGCTCCGGAACAGCATCGACCTGGCCCAGCAGACCGAACGGCTCGGCTATACCCGCTACTGGTTCGCCGAGCACCACCTCAACCCGGGCGTGGCCGGCACCTCCCCGGCCGTGGTGCTGGCGCTGACCGCCGCCTCGACGTCGACGATCCGGCTCGGCTCGGGGGCGGTCCAGATGGGACACCGCACCGCCCTGTCCACGGTCGAGGAGTTCGGCCTGCTCGACGCCCTGCATCCCGGCCGCTTCGACCTGGGCCTGGGCCGCTCCGGCGGCCGGCCGCGCGAATCCAAGGCCCCCGCGCTGGTCGGCGGCGGCGCCGCGGCCACCGTAGTAGACGGCCATACGCCGAACGGGCTGCTCATCCCGCCCCGGTTCGACATCAGGCCATTGCTCGGCTCACCCCGGTTCGCCCTGCAGAAGACGCTGCTGCAGCTGCCGCACGCGGAGCCGCAGAACTACACCGAGCAGGTCGCCGACGTGCTCGCCCTGATCGCCGGCACCTACCGCTCCCCGCAGGGCGAGGAAGCCCACGTGGTACCGGGCGAGGGCGCGGCCCTGCAGGTCTGGATCCTGGGCAGCAGCGGCGGCGAGAGCGCCGAGGTGGCCGGGGCCAACGGGCTGCGCTTCGCGGCGAACTACCACGTCAGCCCGGCTACCGTGCTCGAGGCCGCGGACGGCTACCGGGCCGCCTTCCAGCCGTCCGCGGTGCTGGACCAGCCCTACGTCAGCGTCTCGGCCGATGTCGTCGTGGCCGAGACGCAGGAGCGGGCCCGCGAGCTGGCCACCGGTTTCGGCCTGTGGGTGCGCAGCATCCGCACCGCCGAGGGCGCCATCCAGTTCCCCACCCCCGAGCAGGCCCGCCGCCACGCGTGGAGCGACGCCGACCGCGCGCTGGTCGCCAACCGCGTCGACACCCAGTTCACCGGCACCCCCGGTCAGGTCGCGGACCAGCTGGAACGTCTCCGCGACGCTACCGAGGCCGACGAGCTGATCATCACGACCATCACCCACGAGCACGCCAACCGCGTCCGCTCCTACCAGCTGCTCGCCGAGGAGTGGGCGCGCCGCGGATAGATCCGGGCTGATATAACTCAGATCGTCAGCGAAGGAGAAGCCGTCTATGGAGACCTGGGACGCCATCCGCGCCCGGCGCAACGTGCGCAGCTACCAGCCCGGCAAGATACCGGCCGATGACCTCGACCGGATCGCGGAAGCCGCCTGGCGGGCGCCGTCGGCGTCCAACCGGCAGCACTGGGATTTCGTCGTCGTCACCGACCCGGACCAGCTCCAGGCGCTGTCCACCGTCTGGCGTGGCGCGGGGCACATCGCCGGCGCCGCCGCCGCCATCGCGCTGGTCGTCCCGCAGGCCGAGGATGACCGCACGCGCCTGATCGACTACTACGACCTGGGCCAGGCCACCTACGCGATGGCCCTGGCCGCCGCCGACCTCGGCATCGGCACCGGCCATGCCTCGGTCGGCGACCAGGACCGGGCCCGCGAGATCCTCGGCGTCCCCGCCGGCCACGACGTGGCCTTCCTGTTCGGCATCGGCTATCCGGCCGACCGCCCGCTCAGCCCCATCGCCAAGCCCAGCCGCCGTCCGCTGGGTGAGGTGATCCACCACGGCACCTGGTAGCCCGCCGCCGCGGCCCGGCATCGACGCCGGCCGGGTGGAGCGGTGGCTCGCCGAGCACGTCGACGGCCTGGCCGTTCCGGTGGAGTTCGGGCTCGTCTCGGGCGGCCGCTCGAACCTGACCTACCGGGTCACCGACGCCGCGGGAGCTACCTACGCGCTGCGCCGCCCGCCCACCGGGGGAGTCCTGAGCACCGCGCACGACGTGAGCCGGGAGTGGCGTTTCATCTGCGCGGTGGCGCCGACCGCGGTCCCGGTCGCGCCGCCGGTGGCCTACTGCGCCGACGCCGCGGTGACCGGCGCCGAGTTCTACGTGATGGGGTTCGTCGAGGGCCTGGTCCTCGCCGACGGCGACGCCGGGCTGGCGCTGGCGCCGCCGGCCCGGGCCAGCGCGGCGGAGCAGCTCGTCGACGTGCTCGTCGCGCTGCACGCCCTCGACCCGGTCGCGGTCGGCCTGGGTGACATGGTGCGCAAGACCGGCTACGTCGAGCGGCAGCTGCGCCGCTGGCACGCGCAGGTGCACGCGACCGAGCCGCCGGAAACCCCGCTGCTCGACGAGGTGCACGACCTGCTCGCCCGCCGCATACCCGCCCAGTCCAGCGGCATCGTGCACGGTGACTACCGGGCGGGGAACATCTCGTTCGGCCCGGACGGGGCCGTCCTGGCGGTCTTCGACTGGGAGCTCGCCACCTCCGGTGACCCGATGGCCGACCTCGGCTGGCTGGCCGCGACCTGGCAGGATCCGGATGAGGCGCTGCCGCCGGCCACGCCGGGGCCGAGCGCCGTGCCCGGCTTCCCGCCCCGGGCGGAGCTGGTGCGGCGTTACGCCCGGCGCTCGGGGCGGGACACCTCCGACCTGCCGTACTGGGTGGCGTTCTCGCGCTGGCGGTCGGCCTGCATCGGCGTCGGCGTGCGGTCCCGCTACCTGGCCGGGCACATGGCCGACGACGGCTTCGCCGCCCGGCTCACGGCCTCGGCCGGGTCGGTTGAACCCGGCTCGCCCGCCAGCCGCGTCGTCCTGGTCGAGGCCGCCCGCGACGAACTGCGCGCCGCCGGACTGTGACGTAGATGAGACCATAGCGGTGGATAGGGCGTCGACCGACAAGGAGTGACGGCATGGCGTGGGACTTCTCCACCGACCCTGAGTTCCAGGGCAAGCTCGACTGGGTCGAGCGGTTCTGCCAGGAGAAGGTCGAGCCGCTCGACTACGTGTTCCCGCACGCGGTGCGGTGGCCCGACCCGGTGGTGAAGGCGTACGTCCGCGAGCTCCAGCAGGAGGTCAAGGACCAGGGCCTGTGGGCGATCTTCCTCGATGCCGAGCTAGGCGGCCCCGGCTTCGGTCAGCTCAAGCTGGGCCTGCTCAACGAGGTGATCGGCCGCTACCGGGGCGCGCCCCAGATGTTCGGCGCGTCGGCACCCGACACCGGGAACATGGAGATCCTGGCGGCCTACGGCACCGAGGAGCAGAAGAAGCGGTGGCTCGAGCCGCTGCTCAACCAGGACATGTTCTCGGCGTACTCGATGACCGAGCCGCAAGGGGGCAGTGACCCGAACCTCTTCAAGACCCATGCCGAACGAGATGGCGACGAGTGGGTCATCAACGGCGAGAAGTGGTTCACCTCGGCCGGGCGGGTGGCCGACCTGCTGTTCGTGATGTGCACCAACGGCATGTTCGTGGTGCCCCGCACCACCCCCGGCGTCGAGATCATGCCGGAGCCGAGGAACCACAACCACATCGTCTACACCGACGTCCGGGTGCCGCTGGATCACCTGCTCGGCCCGGAGAACGGCGCCAAGGTCCTCGCTCAGCGCCGCCTCGGCGGCGGCCGCATCCACCACGCCATGCGCACCATCGCCCAGTGCAAGCTGGCCTTCGACATGATGTGCGAGCGGGCGCTCAGCCGCGAGTCGCACGGCAAGATCATCGCCGAGCACCAGATGGTGCAGGAGAAGATCGCCGAGTCCTACGCCGCGATCAAGATGCTCCGGCTGTTCGTGCTCGAGACCGCCTGGAAGATCGACCAGACCTCGACCCTGGAGGCCCGCACCGACATCGCGGCGGTGAAGTTCACCATGGCCAAGGTGCTGCGCGAGGTCTCCTTCAACGCGCTGCACGTCCTGGGCTCGCTCGGCACCACCGACCTCACCCCCATCCAGGCCATGTACGCGTCGGCGCCCACCATGGGCATCGCCGACGGCGTCGACGAGGTGCACATCGCCACCGTGGCGCGCCGGGTGCTGCGAAGCTACTCCCCGCACGAGGGGAACTGGCCCACCGAGTACATCCCGGCCAAGCGGGAGGAGGCCTGGCGGCGGATGCGGCCCGTCCTCGACGCCCGGCCGGACCTCGCCCGGGCGGCCGAGAAGTACTCCGCCGCCCGCGGGTGACGCCATGCGGACCACGATCGACCAGATCAGCGACCGCATCTACCGGATCTCCACCTTCATCGCCGAGATCGGCCCGGACGGGTTCACCTTCAACCAGTTCCTGATCGACGCGGACGAGCCGCTGCTGTACCACACCGGGATGCGGGCCCTGTTCCCCGCCGTCCGCGCGGCGGTGGAGAAGGTGATGCCGCTGCCGCGGCTGCGCTGGATCGCGTTCGCGCACCTGGAGGCGGACGAGTGCGGCGCGGTCAACGAGTTCCTGGCCGCCGCGCCGCACGCCCAGGTCGCGCACGGCGCGCTCGGCTGCCAGCTGTCCCTGGACGACCAGTGCCTGCGGCCGCCGCGCCCGCTGCGGGACGGCGAGGTCCTCGACCTCGGCGGGGCCGCGCTCGCCCGCCGGGTCGTGGAGATCGCCACCCCGCACGTACCGCACAACTGGGAATCGCACATGTTCTTCGAGCAGGAGACCGGCACGCTGTTCTGCGGCGACCTGCTCACCCAGACCGGCGACGGTCCGCCGGTGACCGGGGACGACATCCTGGGCGCCGCGATCGCCGCCGAGGAGGTGTTCCACCAGACCTCCCTCGGCCCGGCCGTGCCCGCGACCTACCGCCGGCTCGCCGGCCTGCAGCCGCGCCAGCTCGCCATCATGCACGGCTCGGCGTACGACGGCGACTGCCCGGCGCTCCTGCGCGCGATGGCCGACGTCTACGAGCAGCATTTCGGCTGCTTACAGGTCGCCGGAGATGCCCTGGGCGTAGAACTCGGCGCCGGCCCCGGCCCCCGGGGCCGGCGCCGCGCCGGCCCCGGGCAGCCACATCAATGTGACTCTGCGGTGGTCAGAACCACGTCGATGTGGCATTGCGATGGTTGCCGGCGCGCCCTGGGCGGCCCCGGCCGGTACCGCACGCCCCAAACCGGGTTCCTCCCGGCGTGATGAGCCGAGAGGAACCCGGTCGGAACTGCCTGGTGTCAGCGGACCCCGATAGCCGGCTCCGTACCCGTGTCCGCCACTTCCTGGTCCGTGTCCGTCACGGCGTGGCCCGGAGTGTGGCCGAGGTGGATGGTGCCGAAATCGTAGGCGGTCTCGGCGTGCTGCGACAGGTCGACGCCGGTCACCTCGTCCTCGGCGGAGACCCGGAAGCCCATCGTCTTGTCGATGATCTTCGCCAGGATCCAGGCGATGGTGAAGGAGTAAAGGCCGACCGCGACCGGGCCGAGTGCCTGCACCCCGAGCTGGGTGAACCCGCCGCCGTAGAACAGCCCCTTGCGCTGGCCGTCCAGCAGCGGGTACGTGGCCAGGAATCCCAGCGAGACGGCTCCGAACGCGCCGCCGACCAGGTGCACGCCGACCACGTCGAGCGCGTCGTCGAAGCCGAGGCGGTGCTTGAGCCCGATCGCGTAGGAGCAGAGGGCGCCGGCCAGCAGGCCGAGCACGATCGCCGCCCAGGGGGCGATGAACGCGCACGCGGGGGTGATCGCGACCAGCCCGGCGACCGCGCCCGAGGCGATCCCCAAGGTGGTCGGCTTGCCGTCACGGAACCGCTCCACCAGCAGCCACCCGCCGGCCGCGGCGGCGGTCGCGATCTGGGTGTTCATGAACGCCAGGGCGGTGGTCCCGTCCACGCCCAGCTCGGAGCCCGCGTTGAAGCCGAACCAGCCGAACCACAGCAGGCCCGCGCCGAGCAGCACCAGCGGCAGGTTGTGCGGCCGCATCGGGTCCTTGCCCCAGCCGCGCCGCTTGCCGAGCACGATCGCGAGCGCTAGGCCCGCGGAGCCGGCGTTGACGTGGACGACCGTGCCGCCGGCGAAGTCCTCGATCCCGAGGCTGCTGAGCCAGCCGCCGCCCCACACCCAGTGGGCGACCGGGAAGTACACCAGCGTCGCCCAGCCGACGGTGAACACCGTCCAGGCGCCGAACTTGGCCCGGTCGGCGATCGCGCCGCTGATCAGCGCGACGGTGATGATGGCGAAGGTGAGCTGGAAGGCTGAGAACACCAGGTCGGGGATGCCTGCCACCCGGGATGCGTCGGTCACCAGACCGTGTTCGCCGAGGTACTCGAAGCCTCCGATGAACCAGTTTCCCTTGCCGAACGTGAGTGAGTCCCCGTAGAGCACCCACGCGATCGTGACGGTGACGATGGCGATCCACGACATCATCATCATGTTGAGGGCGGTCTTCGCCCGGGTCATTCCTCCATAGAAGAAGGCCAGGCCAGGCGTCATCAGGAGGACGAGCGCGGTACTCGCGAGCATCCATGCGGTGGAACCAGTGTCAATCTTCAAGCGGATCTCCTTTGCCCTTTCTGTCCCACAGGCTCGGCAATACGGATTTCGCCAAGCGGGCAAAAAGATTTCGTCCCTGTGAAAAAAGGATCACCATGTTTCGGGCGTGTTTCGCCCGCTCGCAGGTCGTCAGCCCCTGGTGGCGGGTACGCAGTCGTAGAACCGCTGCGAGACACGGGGGCAATGCGCGGTGATCCACCGCAGCCGGGGATCAACGCCGGAATCGATCCAGACGAGGTGGAACAGGCCGTGCTGGATGTCCGCCTGCAGCTGGGCCAGGGTCGGCGCGGGAACGGTGCCGTCGAACCCGCCGATCGGGAGCGCCTCGAGGCCCGAGTCGTAGATGACCGCCGACGGCAGCAGCGCGCTCTGCGCCGCCATCAGGTAAGGGGCGCCGTTCTCGGTGCGCTGATAGGCGGGGATCGCGGCCCGCACGGCGACGACCGCCTGCTGTCCGGTGCCGAGCGCCACCGCCTCCTGCGTCCGGGCCGACTCGAACGGGGTGTCGAAGGCGCTCTCGCCGTGAGCCACCAGGCTGACCGAGGCGACGGCCGGCGCCAGCGCTACGGCGACCAGGCCCGCGGCGAGCGCATCGGAGAACGGGACCGGGCTGCGGGGCGCCGCGGACCACGCGATCAGGCCGGCCGCGACGACGCCGGTGGCGATGATGGCCGGGACCAGCCAGTCCGGCCCGCGGATGGCCGAGGACGCCAGCCAGGCCGCGTAGGCGGCCGTGCCCGCGACGATGACCGCCAGGCCTGCCGTCCGGCCCACCGGGGCTCGTTCCGGTGACCGGGCCGCGGCGATGCCGGTCCCGAGGATGGCGGCGGCCGGCGGGGACAGCGCCGCGGTGTAATAGGGCCACAGCGTGGTGATCACCGAGAAAACCGCGAAGAAGGTCACCAGCGCGCCGCCCCACAGGACGAAGCAGGCCCGGAGCGGGTCGCCGCGCGGCTGCCGGCGCCGGCTGGCGATACCCCACAGCGCCACCGCGGCGGCGGCCGGGATCAGCCAGCCGGTATCCAGGCCCAGGCTGCCGCTCAGCAGCCGGCCGGGCGCCCGGGCCGGAACGGGGAGCGCGGCCCCTGGGTCCAGCTGGGCGGCCCGCACCTGCAGCGGTGTCTGGTCGCCGAACCGGGTGAACCCGTTGTAGGCGAAGACCTGCTCGAAGACGGAGTTGTCGTGGCTCCCGTCGACGTAGGGCCGGCTCGCGGCGGGGACCAGCGACACGGCAGTCATCCAGGACAGTGACACCAGCCCCACGACCACGCCGGCGATCGCGAGCCGGCCGGAGCGCCGCGGCACCGATCCGGGGCCGGACAGCAGGTAGGCCAGGCCCAGCGCGGGCAGCACCATCCACGCCTCGATGTCCTTAGCCTGGAAGGCCAGCCCGACCCAGAGCCCGGCCAGGATGAGCTGGCTCAGCTTCCCGCTGGCGATAGCGGCCGAGACGGCGTCGGCGGCCAGCACCAGCAGCAAGATCAGCAGCGAGTCGGAGATGTTCTCGCGGTCCAGGGCGACGGTGGCCGGGCTGACCGCCAGGACCAGCGCCGCGACCAGGCCGCGGCCGGCCCGGCCAGCCGGGTCACCGCCCGGTAGAGCACCAAGATGGTGAGGATGCCCTCGATGACCTGCGGCAGGACGATCGCCCAGGTGTGCATGCCGAACGTCCGCACGGACAGCGCCTGGATCCACAACGCTCCGGGCAGTTTGTCCACAGTGATGGTGGCCGCCGGGTCGAAGGCGCCGAAGATGAAGTTGTGCCAGCTCATGGACATGCTGCGGTCCGCCGCGGCGTAGTAGTACTCCAGCGCGTCCCGGCCCAGGGCCCAGGCGTACAGCAGGCCCGCCAGAGCCGCGATCGCCGCCAGGGCCAGCCGTCGCAGCCAAACTCGTTCGGCCATAGATGCCCGCCTTCTCACCAGCGGCTATCCGTTACCTGACTGACGAAGACTCGCCGCTCAATGTTCCGTTAGCTCTGGTAAGAACCAGGGATGGCCGACGATGAACTGGATCCGGTGAGCCGCCTGATCGCCGAGCGGGAGTGCGAGCGGCTGATCATCGATTTCGTCCGCCGCCTGGACCTGGGGGAGCCGGGTTCGGTAGCGGAGCTCTTCACCCCCGACGGGATCTGGGAGTGGCCCGGTGGTGACCGCCGCGTCGCGGGCCGGGACGCGCTCAGGCGCTACTTCGGCTCCCGGCCGCCGGACCGGCTGTCCCGCCGCCTGATGACGAACATCCTGGTCACGCTCACGTCGGCAACGACGGCCAGCGCGACCTCCTACCTGACCACGTATCGCATCGACGGCTATCAAGGCGGCATGGTGCCACCGCAGCTGCCGGTGAACATCGGTCAGTACGAGGACGCGTTCCGCCGGATCGACGGCGTGTGGCTGCTGGCCCGGCGGATCACGGTTCTCCCGTTCGGGCGGGAAACCGGCCGCGCGCCGCCAGGCCCGCGTCCCTGACGCCGGGCTAGGTGGTGCCGCCGAGGATGGCGGCCAGGGCCGGGAGCGCGGCGGGGCGCAGCGCGTACCAGGCCCACACGCCGCGCTTGTCGCGGCTGAAGATCCCGGCGTCGACCAGGATCTTCAGGTGGTGGGAGATGGTCGGCTGGGTCAGGCCGAGCGGCTCGGTCAGCTCGCAGACGCACGCTTCGCCGCCGTCGTGCGCGGCGACCAGCGAGACCAGCCGGAGCCGGGTCGGGTCGGCCAGCGCCTTGAGGACACGGGCCAGGTCAACGGCCTGATCTTGGGTGAGCGGCTCGCGCAGCAGCGGGGTGCAGCAGTCATCGGCGAGCGGCAGGGCGGCCCGGCTGGCGACGGCGGATGCGGTCATCTGCCCAGTATGCCCAGGACATTGACAGGTGTCTATTTCCCAAACATAGTAGGCATCGACAGTCATCTATGTGAAGGAGGACGGGGATGAGCGATCAGGACAGCGGCGCACTGCGGGAGCAGGTCCGGTCCCGGTACGCGCAGGCGGCCCGCGCGGTCCTGGAGCCGGGCGCCGGCCAGGCCGGGTGCTGCGAGCCGTCGGCGGGCTCGTGCTGCGGCCCCGAACCGGCGGCGCTGGCGGCCGGCGAGTTCAGCCGGGGCCTGTACCGCGACGGCGAGACCGACGGGCTCCCCGAAGAGGCGGTGCTGGCCAGCCTGGGATGCGGAAACCCCCTGGCGGTGGCGGAGCTGCGGGAGGGCGAGCGGGTGCTGGACCTGGGTTCAGGCGGCGGGATCGACGTGCTGCTGTCGGCCCGGCGGGTCGGCCCGTCCGGGTTCGCCTACGGCGTCGACATGACCGATGACATGCTCGAACTGGCCCGCGCGAACGCGGTCAAGGCCGGCGCGGGCAACGTGGAGTTCCTGAAGGGGCAGATCGAGGACGTGCCGCTGCCAGACGGCGCGGTGAACGTGGTCATCTCCAACTGCGTGATCAACCTGTCCACCGACAAGCCGGCCGTGCTGGCGGAGATGTTCCGGGTACTGGCCCCCGGCGGCCGGCTCGGGATCTCCGACATCGTGGCCGAGGATCACATGAGCGAGGCGGACCGGGCGGCGGCCGGGTCCTACGTCGGGTGCATCGCCGGGGCCCTGTCCCGGTCGGAGTACCTGGCCGGGCTGGCGGCGGCCGGGTTCGCGGAGCCGTCGGTGACGTTCACCCATGAGGCGGCCCCCGGGATGCAGTCGGCTATCGTCCGGGCCGTCAAGCCCGCGTGAACGCCGCAGGCGGCGGCTGCTGGCCGAGTTCACCGGGACCGGGCTGCTGGTCGCGGTGGTGGCCGGGTCGGGCATCGCCGTGACTCGGCTCACCGGGGACGGGGCATTGCGGCTGCTGGTCAGCGCGGTGGTGACCGCACTGGGCCTGGCCGTGCTGATCCTGGTCTTCGCCCCGGCCGGCGGGGCGCACTTCAACCCGCTGGTCACGGCGGCGGACTGGGTGCTGGGGCGGCCCGCGGGTACCCGGCGTGGCCGCCGCCCGGTGATGGGCGGCCAGGTCGCGGGCGCGCCGCCGTGATGGGCTGCCACGCGGTGACCGGGGCGATCGGCGGCGCGGCGCTGGCCGACGCGATGTTCGCGGTCCCGGCGCTGGCCGCGTCCCGGACCTGGCGGGGCCGGCCGGTCCGCGGCCTGGTCGGTCGGCGCGTGGATCGGCGCGGCCTACTGGTTCACCTCCTCCACGTCCTTCGCCAACCCGGCGGTGACCATCGGCCGGACGCTGACTCCCACCTACGCCGGGATCGCCCCGGCCTCGGCCCCGGCGTTCATCGCCGCCGAGATCCTCGGCGGTGCCCTCGGCCTGCTGCTAGCCGTCGCTGTCCACCCGGCCCGGCCGGGCCAGGCAGCCGAACGCCAGCCAGTGAAGCTGGCTGGCTGACCCGGAAGGGAGCATCAGATGGGCGACGTACCCGACGTGCTGTTCGTGTGCACCCATAACGCGGGCCGGTCCCAGATGGCCGCCGCGCTGCTGAACCAGCAGGCCGCCGGGCGGGTCCGGGTCACCTCGGCCGGGTCCCAGCCGCCAGCGAGCTGAAGCCCGCCGTCGTGGAAGTCATGGCCGAGGTCGGCCTGGACATCTCCGCCGAGTTCCCCGAAGCCGCTGACCGCCGGAAGGTCCCGTCGGTCAGACGGTGGCCGCGGAGCCGAAGACGGTGGCGCTGACCAGCGGCGCGACCGGGCCGCCGAGCAGCAGGGAGACGTCCGCGCCGGGTACCTGGCTGGCCGAGGTGCCGCGGATCTGCCGGACCGCCTCCAGGACCAGCCCGATCCCGTGCACGAAGCCCTCGGCGATGTTCCCGCCCGCCGTGTTGATCGGCAGCGCCCCGTCCGGGGCGATGAGGTTCGGCACGGTCATGAACGATCCCGCCTCCGCGCCCGGCGGGACACAGCCCGAGATCGATCAGCGACGCCACCGCCGGGCCGCTGAAGTTCTCGTACACCTGGACCACGTCTACCTCACCGGGCTTGAGCCCGGCCTCCGCCCACAGCCGGGCCACCATGGCCGGATGGAAGCCCGCGCTGGTGTACGCCGCGTTGTTCTCGGCCGACTCGCTCCAGCCCGGCCCGGCGCCCTGTACCCCGGACAGCACGAAGGCCGGCTACCGAACGCAGGTCCCTGGCCCGTTCGGCCGAGGTAACCAGCACGGCCGCGGCGCCGTCGTTCTCGCGGGAGCAGTCGAACAGGCGCAGCGGCTCGGAGACCCACCGAGACCCGGCGTAGGTCTCGTGGTCCAGCGGCCGGCCGTAGGCCACGGCGTCCGGGTTCTGCTGCGCGTGGTGGTACGACGCCTGGACCAGCGCCTCGAGCGCCGACCAGGGCACCCCGTCGACCTCGAGCATCCGCTGGGTCCGCAGCGCGCAGACCTGGACCGGGGTCAGCACCCCGTGGGCCGACAGCAGCGGCGGGAAGTGGCCCTTGCCGTAGCTCTGCCGCCCGTCGTCGGCCTCGGTGATCCCGCGGTACACGATCACGTTCTCGGCCTGGCCGCTGGCCACCGCCGCGGCCGCCGCGTTCACCGCCGCGGCCACCCCGCCGCCCCCGCCGCCCCACACCATGGTGGACCAGCGGATCTCCCGGACGCCGAGGGCGGCGCCGACCGCGAGGCCCTCGTTCAGGTCGTTGGCGTAGGAGACGAAGCCGTCCACGTCGTGCGCGTCCAGGCCGGCGTCGGCGCAGGCGGCCAGGATCGCCTCCAGGATCAGCCGCAGCGCCGAGTGCGGGCTCGTCCCGCGCTTGTAGTACGGAGTGCTGCCGATCCCCGCGACCGCGGCTGCACCACGGAGTGACCGGCTCATGCCAGCCTCCAGCGCAGCACCGGCCAGGCATCGGGCGAGGGCGCGGGGTCGATCTAGCCACGCACCGCCTGGCCCACCCGGACATCAGCGCCGTCGCCGTCCCGCAGCACGCCGAGCAGCCGGCGCTCGCCCGCCGCGGGCAGCTCCGCGAGGACGACGACGAACGGCAGGTGCCCGGACAGTTCGGGGCTGAACGCCTGCCAGGTGCGGGTCCAGGAGTAGACCGTCCCGGCCGGCTCGACGGCGGGCCAGGTGAGGTCGAAGCTGTGGCACCGGGGGCACAGCGGCTGCGGCGCCCAGATCCAGTGCCCGCACGGCACGCAGCGCTGCACCCGTACCTCGCCGGCCCGCAGGCCCTCCCAGTGCGGCCGGTCGAGCCCGTCGTCGCGCGGCCCGGCCGCCGCGATCACCGGCGGGGTGTCCGGGACGTTGCGCACCTGGGTGACGCGCCAGCCCTGGTCCAGCTTGATCCAGCGGGAGCGCAGCACGGTCTGGCTGCCGTCCGCCGCGGTGTAGCGGATGAAGGCGGCGATCAGGCCGTCCGGCTCGGCGGCCAGGCGCAGCAGCCGGGAGGACACGAGCCGGTCCGGGAGGCGGGCCGACCCGAGCAGCTGGCCGGTCCGGTCCGGCCGGAAGTCGGCCAGCGTGGCCGCGTTGTCCCCGGCCGCGACGACCTGGCCGTGGCGTTCGGCGATCGCGACGAGCTCATCGGGGACCGGGCCGTCGAGCACCGGCGGTTCCGTCATCATCGGATACCTCCGCGCGAACAGGGCCGACGGTGTACTCGATGTCGGTCCGGTCGTGCCGGAAGCCGAGCAGGCGGCAGGACCGGGCCAGCGCGCGGTCCTCGGCGTCGACGGCGATCGCGGCGACCCGGAGTCCGCCGCTCCCGCAGCGCCGCCATAGCCGCGGCGACCAGGCCCGCCCGCAGGTCGTCTTGGCCCGGCGTGGCCAGCACGGCTACGATCCGGCCCGCGGCGCCGTACTCGGTGCGCTCGTCCGCCCGCGGGTCGTACCAGACCGCCCCCGAGATCTCCGGCCCGGTCACCAGAACCCCAGTGATCAGGCGGTTCATCCCGCCCGCGCCACAACGCGGCCGCGGCGGCCCGTTCCGCCGCGTCGGCGGGCGGCCGGACGGCGGGACCGGCAGCGTCAGGAAAACCAGGATCCCGCAGCGGCGCGAGCAGCTGCCACTGACGGCGAGCCGTCCGCACGCCCGAACCCTCGAACCGCCGGGCCATCCGCTGGGCCGCCGGGTGGTCCCCCGGGCCCAGACCCGCAGCGCCGAGGCCGGTCCCCGCCCAGCCGCCGCCGCAAGTCCAGGCCGATCGTCTCCACCAGCAAGGTAGAGATGCCCCGGGACCGGAACTCCGGCCGCACGACGTACCGAACAACGGCCGGGCCGCCGCATCCGGGTCAGGCTCGACCCGCAGGTAGGCGGCCACCGGCGACGGAGTCCTCGTGGCCAGCACGACCGTCCGGGAGCAGCCGGACCACCAGGTGCCTCGCGTCGTCCGGGTAAGGGCTGGTCTCAGGCTGACCGCCGGGAAGCCCGCTTCGGCGTCCGCCTCGGCCGCCGCGGCCAGCATCTCGCCGACCTCGCGTTCCTCGTCGGGAACGAAATCGGTCCGCCAGGTGCAGGTGATCATCCGACCGGCTGGGCGTCCGCGGCCAGCCCGGGGTGCGCGTCCCTGATCTTGCGGCGGGCGATCTTGCCGCTCGCCATCCGCTCGAGCGGCTCGGCCTCGACGATCACGTGCCGCGGCACTTTGTAGCCGGCCAGCCGCTCCCGGCAGTGCGCGGTGACCTCTTCGGCGGTCACCGCCTCGGTCGCGTAGATGACGGCGGCCGGCGCCTCGCCGAACTTCGCGTCCGCCGCGGACACCACGCATACCTCGATGACCCGCGGCAGCTCGCTGATCACGGCCTCGATCTCGCCCGGGGCCACGTTGTACCCGCCGGTGATGATGATGTCCTTGAGCCGGTCGACCATGCGGATGTACCCGTCGGCGTCCTTGACGCCGACGTCGCCGCTGTGGAACCAGCCGTCCCGCATGGCCTCGGCGTAGGCCGCCTCGTTCCGCCAGTAGCCGGGCGTGACGCCGGGTCCGGCGACGATGATCTCGCCCGGCTCCTCCGCGTCGCAGTCCGTGCCGTCGGGCCGGACCACCCGGTGCCGGGTGAACACGGTGCCCCGGCCGATCGACTCGGGCCGGTCCACGGCCTGCTCTGGCGGGTTCAGGGAGGAGATGCCGCCCAGCTCGGTCATGCCGTAGGCCTGGCGCAGCAGCACGCCCTTGTCCAGCCAGGCCCGGATGACCGGCACCGGCGCCCGGGCCCCGGCGATGGTGACCAGCTCCAGCGACGACAGGTCGGCGGCGGCGAATCCGGGCTGCTTGGCCATCTGCTCGAACAGCACCGGCACGCCCGCCATGACCTGGATCTTCTCCTCCTCCAGCCGGCGCAGCGTGCGGGCGGGCTCGAAGCCGCGCTCGTAGAAGATCGACAGGCCCCGGGTCAGCGGGTGCAGGATGTGCCACAGCAGGCCCGGCGCGCCGGACATGGACAGGACATAGATCATCCGCGCCCCGGGGCGCAGCGCGGGCTCGGCGAAGGCGAAGTCGGCGATCAGGTTGAACGTGGACCGGTGGGTGAACAGCACGCCCTTGGGCCGGGAACTGGTCCCGCTGGTGTACACGATCTGGGTCACGTCGTCCGGGCCCGCGGCCGGCCGGGGCACCGGCGCGGGCCGTTCGTCCCGCAGGCCGGTGAACGCGGACAGCGGCCGCAGCACGGCGCCGGAGGCAGGGGAGCGGTCCAGCGCCGCCGCCATCCGGTCCCGGTGCGCCTCGTCGGCGAATACCATCACCGGCCCGGAGTCGTCGACCAGGTAGCGCAGCTCGTCCGGGGTGAACCGGTTGTTCAGCGGCACCACGACCGCACCCAGCTTGAGGGCGCCGATCGCGGCGACCACCCATTCCAGGCTGTTGTCGCCGATGATGGCGATCCGCTCCCCGGGCCGCAGCCCGGCCCCCGCGTGAGCCTGGGCCGCGGCGTCGGTCCAGCGGTCCAGGGTCTGGTAGTCAACGCGGTCGGTGCCGTCGAAGACGATGGCCGGGCGATCCGGCGCCTGCCGGGCCCAGTAGCTGAGTCCGTCGGTGACGAGTTCGGTCATGAAACGCTTCCTTGCGCAAGTGGTGAGTTAAGGGTGTTCTCCTCGAGGACGCCCTCGCGGATCAGGTCGTCGATGTCAGCGGGGGACAGCCCGAGCAGCGTCCGGCCGATCTCCCTGGTGTGCTCGCCCGGGACGGGAGCGGGCCGCTGCGGAGGATCGCCGATGGTGGAGAACCGGGCCGCGCGAGCGTTCGCCGGGACGGGCCGGGACAGCAGCGGATGGGACATCGTGCGGAACGACTGCCGCGCCACCAGGTGCGGATCGGCCGGCAGCTCCGGCAGCCGCCGCATGCTCCCCGCCGGGCACCCCCGCGGCCTGCACGGCGGCCATGACCTCGTCCGGCCGACGCTCGCTGGTCCAACGGGCCAGGTCCGCCCCTCCAACCAAAGCCGCCAAACGAGTTCGGTCCCCCTCGTCCCTAACGTCGATCACGCACCATTCGTCGTCGCCCGCGCACGGGAGCACCCACGCCGTCGAGCCGGCATCGGCCAGCGCCCAGGGCAGCCAGCACGGGCCCCAGGTGCATCACGGCCACATCAGCCTGCGCCACCTCCAGCGCTGCCCCGCGGCCGGAACGGGCCCGCCCGATCACCGCGGCCAGCACCGCGATCGCCGCGACATGCGCGGCCACATGATCCGGGTAGACGGTGACGCCGTCGCAGAACGCCCCGTCCGGGTCCCGCCACAGCTCCGAAACCCCGCACGAGGCCCGGACCAGGGGCCCGTAACCCAGCCGGTCGCTCCACGCCCCGGTCGAGCCGAACGCGCTGCTGTCCGACACGATGATTCGCGGGTTGACCTGGGACAGCTCGGCGTACGACAGGCCCAGTGCCGCCAGTGTCCCCGGCTTGAAGTTCGCCAGCACCACGTCGGCCTGCCGGACCAGGTCCAGGAACAGGCGGCGGCCCGGCTCGCTGCGCAGGTCCAGGCCCAGGCCGCGCTTGTTGCGGTGCGCCCAGGCGAACGAGGCGTTCATCGCGCCGCCGGTGAGGGTCTGGCGCAGCCCGTCGGGGAAGGCCGAGTTCTCCACCTTGATCACGTCGGCGCCCTGATCGGCGAGCAGCCTGCCCAGCTCCGCGCCGAACACGATCACGCCGAGATCCAGGACCCGCAGCCCGGCCAGCGACCCGCTTCCTGACGTCTCGCCGAGGTCCAGGGCGGGCGGCTCCGGTCGCGGGCCGAGGGCCGCCTCCTCGTGCTGGCCGGGCCGCGGGGCCGGAGCGCGCAGCCCGGCCCGGACGCCGTCGATGCGGACGTAACCGGACGGGACCCGGGCCCGCACGCCCCCGGCGAGCTCGGCGTCGGCCAGCGTGCCCGCCGCGCCGAAATGCCGGGCGGTGAGCACCTCGGCCGGGGTGAGGACCCCGGCGACCGGGATGCCGCGCCGGGCGCCCTCCGCCACCAGCTCCTCCCGGGCCCGGCCCGCGAACAGCGTGGCGATCAGCGGGTTGATCCGGTCCGCGGCGGCGAACCGGGCCGGGATCTCGTCGTACCGCGGGTCGGCGAACTCGGCCGGGGCGCCGAGCCAGGCGAACATGGCCCGCCACTGCCGCCGGGACAGCACGCAGATCCGGACCCGGCCGTCCGCGCACCGGAACACCGGGTAGAAATCGGCGGCGTCCGGGCGGCCGCGCGGGAAGATCTCCGGCCGCGCGGCCGCGGCCGATCCCTGGGCGCCGAAGGCGGGGTCGAACCCGTGCACCACGGCCTCGAGCGCCGACACGTCGGCGTGCTCGCCGGTCCCGGTCCGCAGCCTCTTCGCGTAGGCGACCAGCGCGGCCCAGGCGGCGTGCACGGCCGCCGTCTGGCCGATGAGGCCCGGCGGCGGCAGCAGCGGCCGGGTATCCGGCTGGCCCGAACGGGACAGCACCCCGCCCAGGGCCGCCAGCACCGGCCCGGTCGCGGCGAAGTCCCGGTACGGACCCGACCGGCCGAAGCCGGTGACGGAGACGACGACCAGCGCCGGATGCGCCTGCCGGAGCGCCTCGGGGGTCAGGCGATACTGCTCGGCCAGCGCCTGGCTGAACGACTCGAGCAGGATGTCCGCCGCCCCGGCCATGCGCAGGAGTTCGGCCGGCCCGGACTCACCGGCCAGGTCGAGGATCACGCTGGACTTGTTCGCGTTGCGCAGCCCGAAGCCGGCCGGGTCCCGCCGTCCGGCCGAGCCGCCGGGCGGCTCGACCAGGAGCACCTGCGCGCCGAGGTCGGCCAGGTAGCGCCCGCAGTACTGGGCGTCTCCCTCGGTGAGGTCGAGCACCCGCAGGCTCGCCAGTGGCAGTTCCATCGACGCCCCCGCTAGGCCTCGAGCAGCTTGCTCAGTTCCCGGTGGAAGATCTGGTTGACCACCTCGTTGCGCCCCAGCAGCATCTCGCCCGCGTCGGCGCTGGCCAGCCCGTCCTGCGAGCTGCGCAGCAGCGGGAAGTCCTCAGAGTGCAGCACGGCCAGCAAGATCGCCCAGTTCTTCTCCCAGACCCGCTCGTAGCGCTCCGGCTCCATCCCGCTGGCCTCCAGCGGCGGGACCAGCAACCGCATCTCCATCCGGGAGCGCCCCGGGTCGGCCGGGTGCGGCCGGAAGGTGAGCAGCTCGAAGTGGTCGTCGGGCTGGCGCAGCAGCGTGCTGTTCGGCAGCAGGTAGTGCCCCTCGGTGACGTACGGGCCGAGGTCCGTCTCGCCGGGATCCTCCTCGAGCCAGCGGTCGATGGCCTTGCGCGGGCTCACCATCCGGGCGTGGCGGCCGAAGTCCTCGACGGTCTGCACGTTGGTGTGGATGTGCTTGCCCGCCGTGTTCGGGTGCGCGTACTGGATGTGGTAGTTGTCCACGAACGCGTCCTGCATGAGCTTCCAGTTCGCGGGCTCGTCGAATCCCTCGGAGTGGAACGCGGTCAGCTCGCCGAGCCGGTACCCGGCCAGGATCTCGTCCATCTCCGGGCCGAGCCAGGCGGCCACGTCGATCGGCGCGCCCGCCCGGTCGACCATCCAGATCAGGCCGTGCCGCTCCTGCGCGGGCAGCTCGATCAGCCCGTGCTGGGACCGGTCCACCTCGCCGAACGTGTTCTCCCGGGTGATCGCCCGCAGCGACCCGTCGATGTTGTAGGACCACCGGTGGTACCCGCAGGAGAACAGCCGGCAGCGTCCGCTCGCCTCTTCCTCGAGCAGCGCCCCGCGGTGCCGGCACACGTTCACGAACGCCTTGACCGAGCCGTCGGCCTGCCGGGCCACGATCACCCGGTTCCGCGGCAGCGTCAGCGTGATGAAGTCGTTCGGCTCCGGCAGTTCGCTGGCGTGGGCCACGATCGACGGGACCCGGCCGAACACCTGCTCCCGCTCCCGCTGCGCCAGCTCGGGGTCGGTGTACTGGCCGGGGCCGAACGGGACCAGCCCCTCCACCGTGTCGGTGCTCTGCTGGCGCAGGTGCTCCAGGGTCCGCTGGATACGGTCGCTGCGGGTGGCGATGACGGTCGGCGTCATCCGGGCCTCCTGTGCCTGCGGCAATATCTACAGTCTTTAGGTTTACCGGATCGGCGGCGGCTTGGGAAGGGGGCGCGGGGATAATGAAGGAGTGCCCCGCCCGTCCAGCCCGCTGATCAGCCGCGACGCGGTCGTGGAGGCGTCGCTGCGGCTCATCGACGCCGACGGCCTCGACGCGTTCAGCCTGCCGCGGCTGGCCCGTGAGCTGAAGGTCCAGACCCCGTCGCTCTACTACCATTTCGCCGACCGGGCCGACATCTTGCGCACGGTGGCCCGCGCCATCGTGCTGCAGAGCCGGGTGCCCGCGCCGTCCGCGTCCCTCACCTGGGTCGACTGGTTCGTGGGCATCAGCGTGGGGTTCCGCCGGGCCGTGCTGAACCACCGCAACGCGGCTCCGATCCTGCTCGAGTTCATGCCGCGGGACGTGCTGATCTGGAATTACGAGCTCGGCGTCCGGATCCTGGCCGAGCTCGGCGTCCCGGCCGAGAACCAGATCCTGGTCATCGAGGGGCTGGACACGCTCACCCTCGGCGCCTCCCTGGTCGAGGCGGCCAAGAGCCCGTCCCGGGCCGGTCAGGTGTTCGCCAACGTGGCGGCGGACGCCGAGCCGACGCTGGCCGAGGCCCTGGCGATGAACACCCGCGGCGCCGAGCAGCTGTTCGCCGACTCGATCCGCACGTTCCTGCGCGGCGCGGTGCCCGAGATACCGCCGGACGTCCCGGCGCCGCGGGCGCTGATCGCCCGCTACCGGGAGACCCGGGCCGCGGCCGGCGCGCACGATCCCCTCACCGGTCCCCGGCCGGCGGCCCGCCCCTGAAGCTGGCGAACAGGTCCGCGGCCGAGGCGCCGCCGGGCGGGCGCCGCCGGGCGGCAGCGCCGCGACACCCCACGGCCAGGCCGATGGCCGCGTCGCGGACGGAAGGGGGAACAGGCGAGGGCGGCCCCGGCGACGGGCGCGGGAACAGCACGCGGGCGACGCCGAACAGGCGGAGGACGAGGACAGGCGGAAGCGTAGGACGAGGCGGGAAGAACGGGGCCGGACGGACGCGCAGGGGCGAAGGAGGAAGTAGAGAGAGAGAAGGAGAGTAGGAGATGAATGAAAGGAGAAAGGTGGGAGAGGGAGGTGTAAAGAGAAAGAATAAGAGAGGAAAAGAGAGGAGTAGGTGGAAGGGATAAGGAGGAAGAAGGAGAAGGGTGGAAGAGAGAAAAAGAGAGGAAAAAGGGAAAAGAAAAGGGGAGAGTAGTAGAAGAGGATGGTGGGAGGAGAGAGATGTGTGTGAGGAGGTAGAGTAGATGAAGGGGGTGAGTGAGAGAAAGAGGTGAGAGAAGGAAAGTGAGTAAAAGAAGAAGGGAGAAGGAGAGAGAGTGGGGAGAGTAAGAAAGAGGGAGGTGAGGGAGGTAAAGGGAAGGGGAGAGAAGAGAGAGAAGAGGGGGTAGAGAGAAGGTGTATGGGAGGAAAGTGGAAGGGAAGAGGGAATGGAATAGTGGTAAGTGAGGGAGGGAGGAGTGGGGGAGGTGGGTGAGGAGGGGAGAATGGAGTAAGGGGAGTGGTAGAGGGGGGGAGGTAGGAAGTGTGAGGTGAGCACGGAGCTCGGCGCGGATACGATCAGCTTGATGTCGTGTGCTAGCTGGCGGGGAGATGCAGGCGCAGTGGCATGGGTGGTTGATGGTGATAGGGAGGACACGTTGTTGGCGGGTGCGCAGGTAGTCGGCAACCGGTGGACGAAGAGTAGTGCGGCTGCGTTGCGCCAGCAGCGCGTTGCTGGTGTGGAACAGCTGTTGCGCAGGCTGCGCGGTGGCTCGGGACGGCAGGTAGCTGCGCAGCATCAGCAGGGCAGGTGCGCGGATCGCCTGACTCGCTGTCGGGCAGCTAGAAATCGTCTCATCCACGATCCGCGCTCGTACAGCGGCGAGAGCACGCTGCAGGTGCGGCACGTCGGATCGGCGACGCATCGGGAAGCTGATCTCGGTATCACGGTGACGCTGGATGAACGCGCTCGAACTCGCGGTACGGCGGAAGGGCATCAGCAGCATGCGGCGCATCGGGTTGTGGGCGGTGGGCGCGGCGGCTGCGCGCGAGCAGCGGCGCGAACGAGCAGGTGCACGTGGGTGCAGCGGTATTTGCGCACGTCGTCAGAAGCGCTGACGAGAACCGCGGCCGCATGACCAGCGCAGGCGCGCAGGCGGCGTAGGTACATGGTCTTCCGGCTGCGTGGAAGGTGGGCACGGTGAGTAGCAGGCCCTGTCGGGATAGGCCTCGTGCTCGTCGCGGGGAACATCTGCGCCGGGAGTGGATGTTGACACGGCATCACACGCTTGGACGGGCTGGTGGTGCCGAGGTGTAGATGACGGCGTGGGGTCAGTTCGCGCGGCGGGTATGGTGCGAGCTGGCCTGGCATCACTCGGCAGGGTAGCGCGCGATGCGGTGCGGCGCTCGGCGTCGGTGGTGATCACGGTGCGCAGCTGCGGGAACGCTCCGCAGGGCGTCGGCCGCAGCGCAGCGCGTTGGTGTGAAGCACACGGCGCGGAGTCGGCAGGGCGTGCTGCAGCGAACGGCGCGGAACTCGGTGTTGACGGCACTTCGTAGGCTTCAGCAGGCGTCGATCAGCACACGTGCGCGAGCGGGGTCGCGTTGAGCATCACCGCGACCGGTGCCGGCCGACGCCAGCTCGCGCAGGCGTAGGCGAAGCGGAGCGCGTCGGCGTGGAAGGCGCGTTGGTGTAGCGCGCGTGACGCACTCGATGAGCACGCGCGGGATCGCGCTCGGCCGGCGGGCAGCAGGACGGGCAGCGGCGGGGCAGCGAGCGAAGCGGTCTGCGGTATCGGCTGGGGGTGGGAAGGTCGGCAGCGGGACGTCGGGCAGCTGGCTGTGCAGAACTGGGTGGCTTCTCGTTGCGGCCAGCAGCAGCTGGTCACTCCGCGAAGGGCAGGCTGTCGGTGACTGTGCGCGCGACGGCCAGTCTCGTCCGCACGCGTGCATGACGATCTCCGAGTTCTTCTCGGAAGGCGCGCGCTTGTCGGTGGCGGGCGCTCGGGCACAGGAACCACGGTCGACACGCAGCGGAGCAGGTCGTCGGGTCGGGCGGATGTTCAGATCTCGAAGTGGGCAGGCGCAGCGCGATGATCGAGGCCGGGTAAACGGTGAAGCTGGCGATCGCGTACTTGGCGAACTCGGCGTAGTCGAAAGTCGTCGCGGAAGGTCTACAGGCTGCGCTGGGCACACATCCGCAGTTCTTCCGAACGGGTCGCACTTGTAGATATTGGTATGGAAGAACGGGCCACCGTGTGCGGGTGCACGAACTGCAGGTGGTAGGCGTCGGTGAAGCTGTCATGACGGCTTCAGTTCATGTCAGCGTGAAGGTCGACGGCGGTAGAGCTTCGCGTCGCGACGCGCACGCTGCACGTCGCGGTCAGCTCGGGACGAGCAGGCGCATGTCAGTTCTCGCCGGCACGGCAGCAGCAGATCAGGCCCGCGTACTCGCACGCGGGATAGCGGGCGCCGTCAGCCCCGGCCGCGACCAGGCGGCCATCGGCGCTACGGGTCACGGTGGCGGTGATCCCGCCCGCGGCCACTGTCAGCGCGTCATCCGGCCTGGCCAGCTCGGCGGCGTGGCGGCGATGCGCGGGTGGCGGGTGAACACGAGGTCGTGCTCGCGGCGCAGGTAGCCGGCGTTGACGTAGCGGCGGGTCTCGACCCACATCGTGCCGTCCGCGTAGTCGGTGGTACGGCTGTCGATGAAGTCGAGCAGCTGCTTGCGCAGCGCGATCTTGCTGTCCTGGTGCACCGGCTTACCTCCCGCGGACCTGACACATGAGACGTTAAGGGTCTTATGTGTCACTGTCAATGCGTGGCACACTGGGGGAGTGCAGCCATTGGTCAACCACGTCCTGGCCGGGACCGCGCACGTGTCAGGGACCGCCGGGCCGAGCTGGTCCTGGACCGGCTCTACATCGACGCGCAGCGGGCCGCGGACGAGGCGCGCGGCTCGGGTGAGGTCGGGGACTTCGGCTTCGGGTGCAGCCCGGCTCAGGGCGAGTTCCTGTACCTGTGGTGCCGCGGCACGGGCGCCCGCACCGCGGTGCAGGCGGTGGCCTCGGCCGGTGCCACCGCGATCTACCTGGCCGCGGCGCTGCGTGACAACGGAGGAGGCATCGTGGTGACCGCCGATCCCCGGCCTGGGCGGGCGAGGCCGCCGGGCCAATCTGGATGCCGCGGGCCTGGCCGCGTTCGCCGACGTGCGCTGCGGCGACCCGCTCGACGTCCTGGCTGACGTGCCCGGCCCGGTCGACGTGCTGGCCATCGACGGCTGGCCCGACCTCGCGCCGCCGTCGCGGGCGCTGCGGATCCTGGAGCTGATGCGGCCCCGCCTGCGGCCGGGCGCCCTGGTCCTGAACGACGGCGGCGAGCCCGACTACCTCGCCTGCGTCCGGGGCCCCGGCAGCACGCTGCGGACCTCGCTACTGGACCTCGGCGTCCTGTCGGTGGCCCAGTGAACGGAGTCGGGCTGGCGGCCAGGCGCCGGCCACCGCGGTCGCGCACCTCGCCCAGCTCCCCGAGGCGGGCTCGTTCGTCACCGCCGACGCGGCCGGGTCCCGCTGCTGCTGGTACGCCAGGACGACGGGTCGGTCCGCGCCCTGGCCGACGTGTCCGGCACCGCGGCGCCTGGGTGGAGACGAGACGGCCGGACGGCGCAAGATGTTCGCCTGCCCCTACCACCGCTGGTGCTACACCAGGACCGGCGCGATCCGGTCCATCCCCTTCGACGACGGCTTCGCCGGGGCGAGCCGGGCTGGCCTCGCCCTGGTCGAGTACCCCGAGCGCGCAGGCCGGGAACCTGGTCTGGGTGGTGCCCGATCGCAGCGCCCCACCCAGGTGAAGGTGCCCGCGGAGCTCGGCCGCGCCGCGTTCGTCCGCGCGGCCACGCTGGAACTGGCCGGTCCCTGGGCCGAAGTGGAGGCGCGGCTCGGCGCGGATGCCGCGGCGATCGCGCCCGGCACCTACGTACGCTGGCCGGACGGCTACGCCGAGGTGGTCAGCGTCCGCCGTCCGGTCCCGCACTCGACCGCACCACCGTCGTGGCCTGGCTGCTCGCGGGCCAGCCCGAAGGCTCGGCGGAGAAGTCGCCCGCGCGCTGGGACGAGCTCGTGTCGCGGCTGCGGGGGGAAGGCCCGTGACGCCTCTCGGAGCCGAGGCGGAGACCGATCCCGCCCGTGAGGCGGTGCGGCTGGCCGTGCTGAAGGCGGCCGAGCGCTGCTTCGACCACTTCGGCATCGCCAAGACCACCATGGAGGACATCGCCAAGGCGGCCGGGGTGTCGCGGGCCACCGTCTACCGGTACTTCGCCGACCGCGAGGCCCTGGTCCTGGCCTCGGTGATCGGCCGGGCCCGTTCGGACATGCCGCGCGCCCGGCGTCACCTGGCTCAGTTCGACCGGTTCGCCGACAAGCTCGTCGAGGGCCTGGTCCGGAACACCGAACGCGGCCGCCGCGACCCGGTGGTCCAGCTGCTGGTGAACTCCGACCAGCCCGCGCTGGCCGCGCGGGTGCTGGGCGGCGAGGGCGTGTCCCACCAGCTCAGTTACGAGCTGGGGAGCCGGTCCTGGCCGCCGCCAGGCATCCGGCGAGATGAACCGGCGCTGGACCTGCGGATGGCCGGCGGCTGACCCGGGTCACGCTGGTCATGGTGGCCCAGGAGAGTCCACCCAGCTGAACCCCGGCGAGCTGCGCGCGGAGTTCCGCACGTTCGTCGCCCCCGCGTTCTTGCCGCCCGCAGGGCCCGGATCGCAAGCCTAGAGATCTCCGCGACCAGGGCGGGAGACAGATGCCCGATCTGTCGCGGGACATCGCCAGATGTCACTGAAATGCTAGCTAGCTGGACTGATCGTCGCTAGACGTCGCCTGGTATCTACCTCCGTTGGCTCCCATCTGGCTCCGGGAATCTCATTAGCCTGGCTAATAAAATCACCTGCCAGATTTATGACCCTAGTCGCCAGCGTTTCTGCTCGGATGGTCGGACCGGATGGGGCACGATGAGGTCGGATAGGACAGCCGCGAAGGCCATGGACAGGAGGTGCAGGGATGAGCGTAGACCGGTTTGCCACGTTGCTATATGGCATCGGGGAGGCCGCTGGCTACCTTGCGATCCCTCCGTAACGCTCTCGACCTGGGCTTACGGCTATGAGCGACGACGTGCAGGCCCTCGGAGCGGCAGCTCGATGGCCTTCTTCACCGGTCCGGCCGGAACGCGGCGGGGACGGGCGATGCCGTACATCGGGCTGGCAGAAGGCTACGCGCTCGCGGCATTCCGGCACGCCGGGGTGCCGATGCAGCGCATCCGTCCGGCGAATGACGTCCTCGCGCAGGAACTTGGTATCGAGTACGCGCTGGCAAGCCGCCGCCTGTACACCGACGGCGCAGAGGTCTTGTACGACTACGCCAGGCACGCGGGCGACACCCCAGAGGGAGAATCGGCGCGGGAGCTCGTCGTCGTCCGCAACAATCAGCGCGTCTTCACCGAGGTCGTCGAGCTGTACCTGCAGCGCATCGAGTTCGCCGCGGACGGCTACGCACAGCTGATCCGGCTACCGCAGTACCGGGTCTCGGAAGTGACCATCGACCCTGACCAGGAGTTCGGAAGGCCACGATTCGCTCATGGCGGTTCGGCCGTTGACGACGTGATCGACCTGTTCCGCGCGGGAGAACCAGTCGATACCGTCGCCGAGGAATTCGGCCTGTCCCGCGACGAGGTTGAGGACGCGATCCGTGTCGCAACCCGAGCAGCCGCCTAGGTTCTTCCTCGACCGCAGCCTCGGCCGCAAGGCGGTGCGAGGCCCTCCGCGCGGACGGCTGGGATGTGATCACCCTCGGCCGAGCACTACGGCAGACCAGCTGACGAACAGGATGCGGCCACCGACTGGATCGAAGGAGCCGCGAAGCACGGGTGGCCGTCCTCATGAAGGACAAGCGGATCCGACCGGCAAGCCGAGATCGCCGCCGTGACCGAATCACAAGGCTACCGCTGCTTCGGAATCACGAGAGACGATCTTCCCTCAGCAGGAATGGTGCAGCGTCTTCATCACCAACAAGGCCGCCATCCTCGCGGCAGCCGCAGACCCTGGTCCGTACATCTACTCGGTACAGACAGACCGGATCTCCCGCCTCTATCCATAGCCGTGCGCACCGTCCCAGCGGGCGCGCCTGCTGTCGCTATTGGCATCGGTATTTGTCGAATTACAAGCTTGTCCTTAAGATACTAATCGACCGCATTTTCGAAATCGGGCACTCCTGATTAGCGAACTCGCTAGCGGTCATTCATGAACCGCGGTAACGGATTGAGCAGGTTGGCAAAGGTTGGCAACTTTCCATCACGATGCCTGTGGCACACCGCGCCGTCTGCGCAATGAGGGGGGCGCCCCTCAGCTACGAAAAATACCTCTGAGGGCAGTTGCCGACTCCACATCGAGGCGAGAGCTTCACCTGATCAGCGAACTGGCGCAGGTTCGCTGATGCTGAGTACCGACCTGAACTGGTCCTGGGTGTCCTGATCGGCACCCGGCCGGGTGACCGGCGACCTCGACGCAGTTACCGGTAGACGAAGATGCCCGGCCGATGCCGTTTATGTGCAGGCGAGACGGTCAGGGCGGGTTCGTCTGGCAGCAGGTCAACCCGGTGATCGCATGAGCGAGACCGGCGAGTGCGACGACCTGATAGCCGTCGGCCGGCATCGGCGACGGCGGCCTAGCGTCCGGCTAGATAGCCGTACCGGTCGCGGAAGGCCTCCGGCGCGAGCCCCGCGGCCGCCGCGATCGGGCGGAGCCTTTCCGGGTCCTCGAGATCCCTGGGGTCCAGCCGGATCATGTACTCGCGGGCCACCCGGTATGAGCTCGACTCGACGTTCACCAGCCGGATCCGTACCCGTCCCGTCTCCGGGTCGGTGAATGACCCGAAGGGCAGCGGCACCATGTGGCCGTCCTGGAGGGTGACCATGCCGCCGGGCTCGTCACCGTCGAGCACCCGTCTCAGGTAATCGACGGCGCCGTAGCCGAGGTCGCGGGTGTACTCGATGTCGAACGGGATGGGCGGCGCGCATCGCAGCTCGTAGCCGATGTTCTTGCCCTCGACCGTGACGTTCTGCCCGCGAGCCCGGAAGCGGTCCTTGAGCTGCCGGGCCAGCAGCCGGTCGAGCTCGAGCTCCGCCAGCCGGACATGGCCGTGCTCGTCGAGCTCGACGTCCGGCATCGCCTGGACGAGTTCGTCCTGGGGCAGGCGCAGGCCGATGCCCTCGGCGAGCACGGCCACTCCGAAGGGACGGCCGTGGGCTATCCGCTTGAGCATCGAGGTTTCCAGGACGTCGACCAGGCGTGAGAGCCGGACGGGCTCGTCCCGGGGGAATTCCTCGGCGATCATCGTGAGGGTGGCCCCGGCCGACTTCCCGATGCCCAGGGCCAGGTGGCCGGCCGACCGGCCCATCGCCACCACCAGGTACCACCGCTGGGTGGTGATGGCGTCGGTCATCAGGTTGTTGACGAGCTCGACCCCGACGCTCCTGGCGGTCTCGAAGCCGAAGGTCGGCGTGCCGCCCGGCAGCGGCAGGTCGTTGTCGATGGTCTTCGGCACGTGCGCCACGCGCAGGCTGCCGCCGGCCGCCTCGGCCAGCCGGGACGCCGAGAACGCGGTGTCGTCCCCGCCGATCGTCACGAGCGCGTCGACGCCTAGCCTCTTCAGCGATTCCAGGCAGGCGTGCAGCCTCCACTCCGGGTCGGCGGCGCCCTCGTCCCTGATCGTCGGGTTGGCCCGCGAGGTCCGCAGGACCGAGCCGCCCAGGGCGTGGATCCTCGATACGTCCGTGATGGACAGCGGCCGCGCCTGATCGGTCCGGCCCTCGATGAGATGCTGGAAGCCGTCCATGATCCCCAGGACGTCCCAGCCGGAGTTCCGGGCCTCGATCGTGGCCGCGGAGATCACCGAGTTCATCCCGGGGGCCGGGCCGCCGCCACACAAGATCGCCAGTTTCACGCCCTCATCGTTCCAGCCGCGGAACGATCCGCCAAACGGGCCGGTGACTTCAGCGGAAGTCCGCCGCAGAAAGCGTTCTCGGCTCCCCATCGGTATCGCGCCCCGCGGGACCCGCGGGAGCCAGGTGGACCAGCAGGTTATAGGTGATCAGCGCGATGGCCAGGTGCATCACTATAAGGACAGCCACGGCGTCGGCGGGCTGGCCGAGGTACAGGATGTAGACGTCCGGCAACCACAGCGCCAGCGTGACCAGGATCGCCAGGCGGAAGAAGAGCCATCGCGGGGCGGACGATATCCGCGTGACCACCGGCCAGGCCGCGCACGCGATGATGACCCCGATGACCGTCAGCTTGCAGTAGTCAGGGAACTGGAAGTGCGCATAGCTGCGGGTGCCGGGGAAGACAGCCTGCCCGACGGCGACCAGGACGGCGTTGGCGCCCAGAGACCCGGCGATAGCGATGATGGTGGCCAGCATGAGCCGGGAGACCGCCGGCTGGGAGTGCGCCGGGCGGAAGTCGATCCTGGCCCAGGCTTCCAGGTGTTTCAGCATTCCAGGAGTGTAGGCACGTGCGGTCGTCCTGGCCGCCCGTTGTCATGCTTCCTTCACGATCTACTCGCCGACCATGGCTGGTCTCTAAGCACCGCCCTGGTGGTGGGCTAACGTCCAGCCGCTGGGCGTATAGGCGTTCGTAGAACGGCCGGTGGTGGGCGGCGATCCGGGCCAGGTCGCGGGAGTTCTCGACGGTGTGCGGGTACATCCGCTCGCGCTGCTCGAAGCCGGAGCTGGCGCTGGCGTCCGCGTGCCATCAGAGTCGATGACGACCGAAGCGTCCCCGCCGGCCGCGCGGACGGCGTCCTGCACCTCGCACAGCCTCTCCAGCCCGATCGCGGTGGCGCTCAGGCTGGGATCCAGCGCGTAGCTGGACGCCGCGATCTCCTCGGGACGGCGGATGAGGAACGCGTGCCGGGTCTCGGCGAGGAAGCGCCGGTCGGCGAGCACCTCCCGGACGCAGGCGGCCGGGGGGTGATCCTTCAAGAACACGCGCATGCCGTGCGTCCCATTACGCAGCCAGGCCAGGAGCGACTGAGGCGAATCGAAGGTGCGCGCTCCGGCATCAGCCTCGCCGTAGTCCCTCAGCTGGCAGAACGGCTCGTGCAAGACGGTCATGTCGCCGCGCTCGATCATCGACCGGAGGAACGCCGTCGACCGGGTTCGTGGCGCACTCCACAATGCGAAAACTGTCATAGGCGGTCCTTGTCGTCACTCGTTGATGTAATGCGGGGGCCGCTTGCCGAGGAACGCCGTGATCTGCTCCTGGTGGTCCTGGGTGAACGTGGTCATGATCTGGGTCCGGTTCTCCAGGTCGATCCCGGCCTGGAGGCTGCCGACCTCGAGCTGGCTCCAGGCCACTTCCTTGGTCATCCAGACGCCCATCGGGCTGTTCGCCGCGATCTCGGCCGCCGTGGCCAGCGCCGCGTCCACGACCTCGCCGTCGGGAACGACGCGGTTGACCAGGCCGATCCGGTCGGCCTCGGCCGCGTCCACGATCCGGCCGGTCAGCAGCAGCTCGTGCGAGCGGCCCGCGCCGATCAGCCGCGGCAGCAGCCAGCTCACCCCGATGTCACAGCCGGACAAGCCGATGCGGACGAACGCCGCGTTGAACGTCGCGGACGCCGCCGCGATCCTGATGTCGCAGGCCAGCGCGAGGGCGAGGCCGCCGCCGGAGGCCGGGCCGTTGACCGCGGCGATCACGGGCTGCGGCAGGTGCCGCAGTTTCGGCACGAAGGCCGCGATGAGCTGCTGGATGTGCATCCGCGACTGGGGAGAGACGTTGGGTGTCCCTGGCCGGTGGGTGGGCGGCTCCTTCAGGTCCAGCCCGGAACAGAAACCGCGCCCGGCCCCGGTGAGCACCACCACCCGGCAGGCCTCGTCGGCGGCTATCTCGTCGAGAACCTCATGCAGCTCGCTGATCAGTTCCCTGGACATGGCGTTCAGCCGGTGCGGCCGGTCCAAGGTGACGACCCGCACCCCCGGCGCCGCCTCATCCACCCGGACGGTCCGGCTTGCTGGAGTGTCACTAGGGTGCATCGAGTCTCCCCGGGGGATTCCTGCGCTGATGCTTAACTTATCCACATGTCAGCTGCGCTTCCCTTCAAGCTCGTGGTGGAGCAAGCCTTCACCCTGACTGGCCGGGGTACTGTGATCGTCGGCCATGGCTGGCAGGGCGCCATCCGCATTGGCGATGAGCTCTACGGCCGCCAGGTCATCCCGCGCGTCCGCGAACTGCTCGCCTGACCCCCGGGACACAATGGCGCTCGTGAGAGATTCCCGCGAGCTCGTGTACGTCTCGGGTGCGCCAGGGTCGGGCAGGACCAGCCTCGCGGTGCCGCTGGCGGCCGCGCTCGGTTACGCGTTCCTCGGCAAGGACCGGATCAAGGAGACGCTGCACGACGCCTTCGGCGCGCCCGTACCGGACCTGGCGTGGTCACGCAGGCTCGGCGGCGCCGCGATGAAACTGCTGTGGACGCTGGCGGCCGACGCTGCGCCTGCCCGCCCGGACTCGCCGTCGAGCGCTACAACGCGCGGGTCACCCATCCGGTGCACGTCGTGACCACGCTCGGGCTGGAAGCCATGGCCGAATACGACCGGCCGGTCGGAATCGGCGCCCTCGTCACCGTCGACACCACCGTCACGGTCGACGTGAACGCCGTCGCCGTAGCGGTCCGCGTGATGTCCGCGGCGCCGTCATCCCCGCGTCCGGTCACAACATCGCGCTGGAGAACCCGGCCGCCCTGGCCCAGGCCTACCTCGACTTCTTCGCCGACGGCTAAGCAATGAACCGCGCTATCGCGACATACTGGCAGGCCGCGGCGGCGCTCACGTAGACATGAAAGACCTCGTGGTACCCGAATACCGACGGGTACGGATTGAGCCAGCGACGGTGGTAGGAAAGCGCTCCGACCGTGTAGAGCAGGCCTCCGGCGAGCATCAGTACGCCGGCGGCGACGCCGGCCTGGATCCACACCCATGGCAGTGACAGGCCGGCGGCCCAGCCCAGCCCCACGAACGTCCCGCCGACCAGGAGCTCTGGCGCGTTCATCCACGTCAGGTGGATCGTCGCCGCGGCGAGGGTCAGGGCCCACATCACGATCAGGCACGTCAGCCCGAATGCGCCGGGGGCGTCCAGGAGGAATCCGGGAGTTGCCGTGCCGGCGATGAGGAAGAAGATCATCGCGTGATCCAGGCGCTGCAGGCGCCGTCTCCCGGCCTCGGTCCAGGTACCGCGGTGGTACAGCGCGCTGATCCCGAACAACCCGCTCACGCTGGCGGAGTAAACGGCGACCGCCGTGATCCGCGCGGCGCCGTGCGCGCCGGCCAGCAGCAACGGGCCGGACACTAGCGAGGCGGCGAAGCAGAGCAGGTGCAGCCAGCCGCGAAGGACGGGCTTGGCGTAGTAGACGCCGCGCCGGGCGTCGTAAAGCGGCTGTGCCGCCGGTGAGCCCGTGGCCGTCACTGTGGGCCTCCAGCGGTGCTGCTCGTACTCTCACGGGACAGCTGCCAGGGTCCGGAGCAGCGCCTTCAGCGTACGCTCACGAGCCCAGCGGCGCCAGAAACGACTCCACCAGCGACGTGTAGCGGGACCGGTCGGTGTTCCACGACTCCAGATGGCCTGCCCCGGGGAACACTTCGAAGGTGACGAGGGAGGGCTTGAGCTCGCTCAGCCGCAGGCTGGTCGAAATCGGCACCCGGAGGTCGTCGTCACCGTGAGTGACGAGCGCGGGGACCTTGAGCCAGGTCGTCTCATCGAGGTAACGCATCGCGGACCAGTCGACACCGAAGCGCGCGCTGGCGATCCTCTCGGCCGTCCGTATCAGCGGAGCCGGGAGAGGCCCGATGACCGGGATGAGGTGCCGGCCAGCTTGGTAGTCGATGGCCGCGTGGAGGTCCAGCATCGGCGCGTCCAGCACCACGCGCGCTACCTTCGGCGCCAGCGATGAGCGTTTCAAGAACGCGGCGGCGACGCCCGCGCCCATTGACTGGCCGACCAGGACGACATTCCGGGCGCCCTGCGCCAGCGACCATCGCACCGCCGCCTCGACGTCGCTCCATTCCGTCTGCCCGTACCGGTGGTAACCCGACGGGTCGCGAGCGGCGCCGAGGTCGTTGCGGTAGCTGACCGCCAGAGCAGGAAATCCCATCCGGCATACGACGTCGATAACGCGCAGCACGTCTTTGCGGGTGCCGTTCTGCCCGTGCACGCCGATGACGAACGTGCGCTCCGGTCCTGGGAAGTACCAGGCGGGAAGGGGCCCGAGCGGGCCCGGGACGGCGACATCCTGGACGGGGATGCCGAGCGCCGTTCCCGGATCGCTCAGGAAGTACGACCGGTCGATCGCGCCGAACTGCCCCGCCGCGGGAGCCGATCCGAACACCACGGTCAACGGGCGCGTGACGACGCCACCGGACGCGGATGCCGCGGCGCCCAGGTGCCCGGCGCCGCCCGGCCAGGCAATGCCGTAGAGCATCGGCTTGAGCAGGCCCGGCTGGTCGCCGACGGCTCGCAGCTGGACCTGCCCGGATGACACGCCCGCGAACTGCACGTCGTCGTACGCGGGCAACGCCGGGGCCGGCCCGACCGCCAAGGCCTCCGAGCGGATCTTTCCGGCCAGGTACCAGCCGCTGCCGAGGAAAGACGCAGCCACCAGGCTCATCCCGCCTGGGATCAGGGACCACGCCAGTTGCCGCAAGCTCCGCAGCTCTTTCTCCCACCGAGGCGACCGAACGTTACCGGGTCATCCTACGGACTCAGCCCGAGCGCGCAGGCAGCCTCCGCGGCCGCTCCCGCGCTGCCGTCAGCCCCGCCAGTAGTTAGCGTGGGTCGCCGAGTTCGTCTTCCGGGCCCTGGTCGGGGCCGCCGAGTTCGTCTTCCGGACCGCGGTCCGGGCCGCCCAGCGGATCCCTGCCTGTCTGATTTGCCATCGTGACCTCCTCGGAAACGCACGGTATCGTCATCCGCTCCCGTTGTCTGATAGCTTCCTCCGCTTGCGCGGATGACTCAAACCCAGGGCCCGGGTGCCGGCCTAGTGATGAATGCGGCTCATCGGACGGCGGCGCCTGCTCGGAGTTCTTAGCCGATGGCGGTGCCGAACAGCTGCCCGACGCCGTAGGTGAAGGCCAGGCCGAGCGCTCCGCCGATGACGACACGCAGGACGGCGCGGCGGACGTCGCTGCCGCCTAGGCGGGCGCTGAGGGCGCCGGTCAGGCCCAGGGCGATCAGGACGGCGACGAAGGTAACCGGTACCCGCAGGCCTGCCGGGGGCAGCAGGATGGCCAGCATCGGCAGCACGGCACCGGAAGTGAACGACAGTGCCGATGCACCCGCGGCCTGGACGGGGCTGGGAATGTCGGCCGGGTCGATGTGCAGTTCGGCGTCGAGATGGGCGGCCAGGGCGCCGCGGGCGCTCAGCTCGACGGCGACGGTGCGAGCGGTGGCCGCGGAAAGGCCCTTGGCTTCGTACAGGGCGGTCAGCTCGGTCAGTTCGGCCTCCGGGGAGGCGGCGAGCTCGCGTTTCTCCTGCTTGATCTGCGCGCGTTCGCTGTCGCGCTGGCTGGAGACGGACACGTACTCGCCCAGCGCCATCGATACGGCCCCCGCGACCAGGCCAGCCAGCCCGGCGGTGAAGATGGGACCGCGGTTCGTCGTGGCTCCCGCCACCCCGATGACGATGCCGGCCACCGACACGATCCCGTCGTTGGCGCCGAGCACCGCGGCCCGCAGCCAGTTCAGCCGTCCCGCGCCACCCCCGCTATGCGGCTCCTGGGGATGAGTCGCCCGCCCGCTCTTCGCCGCCTGGACCTGAGCCGCGGAGGGCATGTCATCAGCAGTGCTCATATTGTCTAGCTCTCTTCGAGGGGCAGCGTGATCAGAGCGCCCCTCGTTCAGACGAAGAGCGGCTCGGCCGCCGTCCGGTCGACCAGGGCGCTCATCGCCGCGTCGTCCGGCGCCCCGGTGAACCGGCTGGCCGCGTCGAGCACTTTCGGGAGCACGTCCACGTCCCCCACGCTGCAAAGGAAGGTCCCGGGGCGGCTCATCGCCCACCACACGGCGAGATCGACGTCATCCTGCTTCTCGAGTGGCTCGTACCAGGTCGCCCGGGTGTGCGGTCGGCCCGCCCAGGGGCGCAGCGCGATTGATTTGATCGTCTGCACTGCGACGTCGCGCTCGCGGCAGGTCTCGTACAGGGCGTTGAAGTTGTCGGCGTAGTACGGGTTCGCCATGGTGACGAAGTTGTACGGGAGCAGCACCGAGTCGAAGCCGAACCGTTCGAGGCTGCGGCGGTGCGTCGCGGCGATCTGGCTGCCGTGGCCGGTCACCCCGATCCAGCGGATGAGGCCCTGCTCCCGGGCTTCAATGGCGGCCTCGAGCGCCCCGCCAGGACTCAGGGCGATGTCCCACTCGATCGGATCGGCTAGGGCGTGCAGCTGCCAGAGGTCGACGTGGTCGACGCCCATCCGGTCCAGGGACCGGTGCAGTTCCTCGCGGGCCTCGGCTGCGGTGCGCTCGTCGCCCTTGGTCGCCAGGAAGAAGCGGCCCGGTTCGCGCTGCAGCCACGGCCGGATCCGCGCCTCCGCCTCGCCGTAGGACGAGGCCACGTCCAGATGGTTCACCCCGTGGGCGAGCAGGAGGTCCAGGGTCTCATCCGCGACCCGCTGGGAAACCTGCGCCAGAGCCGCCCCGCCGAAGATCACCCGGCTGCTCTGATGACCGGTGCGGCCGAACTCTGCTTGTTCGATGGGCATGAGACCTCCCGGAGTGCCGAAAGCTGAATCTGAGCGTACAGCGAATCGCGGTGGCAGCTTCGGCGCAAGCGCGCCGAAGCGTATAGTCCGCATCATAAGATCGCTACGGCATACGGGCGATCCGGCCAGGAACGGGATCGGCTTCCTGGCGATGGTAAGCCGGCAGTGGGCAATGGCGCGCCATGCGTCCGACGTGCGAGGTGACCTGGATGCCTGATGAGCTCGACGGGCTGGCCGGCCAGCTGACAGAGCGTCTGGCCGGACTGGGGAGCGCCCTGATCGCGTTCTCCGGCGGGGTGGATTCTTCCCTGGTCGCCGCGCTGGCCGCCCGGGCGCTGGGGGAACAAGCCCTCGCCATCACCGCCGTCTCGCCGGCCCTCGCGTCCGGCGAGCTGGACGGCGCCCGGTCGGTGGCCCGAGCCGTAGGCGTCCGGCACGAGCTGATCAGCACGGCCGAGCTGGAGCGTGAGGACTACCGGCGCAACGACCGCTTCCGCTGCTACTACTGCAAATCCGAGTTGTACGAGCGGCTGGCCGCGCTGGCCCGGCGCCGCGGATTCGCCGCTGTGCTGTCCGGCGCCAACGCCGACGATACAGGTGACTGGCGGCCCGGACTGCGCGCGGCGGCCGAGCACGGCGTCCGGCATCCCCTGCTGGAAGCGTCCGTGGGAAAGGACCAGGTGCGGGCGCTGGCGCAGCGCCTGGGGGTTCCGAGTGCCGACAAGCCCGCGTCGCCCTGCCTGGCATCGCGGCTGCCTTACGGCACCCCGGTCAGCGCCGATGTGCTGTCGCAGGTTGACCGGGCCGAGCTGAGCCTGAAGCAGCGCGGCTACCGCGAGCTGCGGGTGCGGCATTTCGGTGATCTCGGCCGGGTGCAGCTCGGCGCGGCGGACCTGCCGCGGGCGGCGGACCCGGACGAGCATGCGGCGGTACTGGCCTGCGTCCGGGCGGCTGGATACCAGCGCGCGGAGATCGACGAGCTGCCGTTGCGGTCCGGTTCGCTGAACCTCGACATCATCCCAGTCACTCCGGTCAGCCGTGCCGGCTGAGGATCCCGGCATGCCTGGGGCACCCGCTGTGCCGCCAGGAACGGAGGCCGGGGCGGCGGGTGTCCCGCTGGGTGACTTCGCCTTGCTGGACGTAGATCGCCGGCGGCGGACCGGCGTCCCGGAAGTGGTGTTCGGTGAAGGCAAGACGTCCGAGCAGATCTTCGCGCTTCTGGCCGCGTTGCGGGCCCGCGATCCGGAGGCACCCGCCCTGGCGACGCGCTGCCCCGCCGGCGTCCTGGACGGGGCGGCCGCCCGCTTCCCTGACGATGCCGTACACGCCGATCACGTGGCCGGAACGGTCGCCGTCGGGGCCCTGCCGCCCGCGTGCGGCCACGTGCTGGTCGTGACGGCCGGCACTACCGACCTGAAAGTGGCCAGGGAATGTGCGGCGACGCTGGCCGTGCTGGGCGTCCGTGCGGATGTCCTCGCCGACGTGGGCGTGGCCGGGCTCGGGCGGCTGCTGGCCCGGCTAGATGACCTGCGGGCCGCCGAATGCGTAGTGGTCGTGGCCGGGATGGACGGTGCCCTGCCCAGTGTGATCGCCGGACTGGTCAGCGCGCCGGTGATCGGCGTGCCGGCCAGTGTCGGCTACGGCGTCGCGGCGGGCGGCCTGGCCGCGGCGGTCAGCATGCTCGCCTCGTGCAGCCCCGGTCTGGTCGTCGTCAACATCGACAACGGGTTCGGGGCGGCGGCGCACGCCGCCAAGATCATCCGGGCGGTTCACCGGTGACGGACCGGCCGGGTGCCGCCTACATCGACGCGACCGCGGGCGTGGCCGGCGACATGCTGCTTGCCGCCCTGCTCGATGCGGGCGCCGACGTGGAGCGGGTGCGCGGAGCCATTGCCTCACTCGGCGTGCCCGGTCTCGGGCTGCGGACCGAGGCCGCCCGACGGGGCGGTCTCGCCTGCCTGCGGGCCGTGATCACCACGCCGGCGACGGCCGACCATCCGCGGCACCTCGCCGACGTGCTCGGGCACGTCGGCGCCAGTGACCTCCGCCCGGCCGGGAAGGATCTCGCCACACGGGTCTTCCGGCTGCTGGCCGAGGCGGAGGGGGCGGTACACGGCGAGTCACCCGAAGACGTGCACTTCCACGAGGTGGGTGCGTTCGACTCACTGGCCGACGTGGTGGGATCGGCGGCCGCGCTGGAGGATCTCGGACTGCTGCGATCCGGCGCGGTGGTCTGCTGCTCGGCCCTGGCCGCCGGAAGCGGATTCGTCACCAGCCAGCACGGCCGCCTTCCGGTGCCGGCTCCCGCCGTCCTCCGTATCGCCGCCGCGGCTGGCCTGGACCTGGCCGGCGGTGACCTGACCGGCGAGCGCACCACCCCGACCGGTGCGGCCCTGCTCGCGGCGGCGGCCACACCGGGCGGCTTTCCCGCCATGACGGTGCGCGCGGTGGGCACCGGCGGCGGTGGCCGGGACACCCGGGACCGGCCCAACATCACCCGGGTGGTCATCGGGGCGTCAGGCGCGGAGGGGGACCTGCGCGAGGGCGACGTGACCGTCGTCGAGAGCACGGTCGATGACCTCGACCCCCGGCTGTGGCCTTCGGTCCTTCAGGCGGTGCGGGCGGCCGGCGCCTGGGACTGCTGGTGTACCCCGATCGTCGGCCGGCATGGCCGCCCGGGCCAGGTTCTTACCGCCCTGTGCGCTGAACCGGTCTTTTCCGCCGTGGCCGCCGCGATTTTCGCCCACACCGGGACGCTCGGCGTCCGCTGGTCCCGGATGAACCGGCTGACCGTCTCCCGGACGTCGGTGGCGGTGGAAGTGGGACCGCCAGGCAGCAGCCAGGTCGTTACGGTCAAGGTGGCCGACACCGCGGATGGCCTCGGGGGCTTCGGAACGGCCACTGCGGAGCTGGCCGAAGCGGAAGCCGCCGCCCGCGCCCTGGGCTGGCCGGTGCGGGCCGTCTGCGAGGCCGCCGTCGCGCGGTACCGCGCTCAGGCAGGAGCCCCGCGGTTACAGCTTAGGAGATACAGGAACCACGGCCCGACCCTCAGCCGCGAACCGGCCACTACCTAGCCAAAGACGTAGCCGGCTACGTCAGTCCGCCGGCAGTGCGAGGCGGGCGGCGCTGATGTCCTGGCGGCCGTGTCCGGCGGCTACGGCGGCGTGCCACTGGCCGGACAGGGCGGCCAGGAGCGGCGGCGCTTCGCCGCCCGCGGCGCTGATCGCGAGGTCGACGTCTTTCAGGGCCCATTCCAGCGGGAATTCCGGGGCGTAGTCGCCGCGGTCCATCTTGTGCAGCTTGGTGCCGGCCAGGGCAGCGGTCGCGGTGGGTGACCTGTCCCACACTCGCGTGTCCAGGCCCGCGGCCGCCAGGTTCCTGGCCATCGCGGACCCCATGATGCCGGAGCCGATTACCGCCACCACGGTGCGGGCAGCACCGCCATCCATCCCTGCCATAACAGCTCTTTCCTCCTGATTTCGCGCCCATGCTCACTGCGACTTGCCCTGCGGCATCTATGATCTCGCCCAGGCCCGGATCGAGGCCGGGTCCGTCCACGCGATCGACGAGAAGTACCAGCAGAACACGGACCCGGAGTCCGGGAGATGACGTCCCGCAGGCCTGGCCGTCGGGCCGGGCTACCCGGTTCGACGCGGACGACCCGGCGCCGGCGGACCTGCCGTCGTCTATGGCGGCTGGCCTCACCGTCCGGTACTGGCCGTCAGCAAGCGCCATGGCATTGAACGGCGACCTTCGCCTGCGCTGGCTCGCCCGGCGCCTGATCCGGTGCGAGCCGGCTCAGCTGTAGACGAGCGACCCGTCGTCGAGGTCCGCCTTGGGCAAGATCTCGACCTCCTCGTCGTGCTCCAGCATGTGGATCCACGGCTCCCGGTCGCCCTGCTTGAACAGGATGTCCTGCGAGCGCATGACGTAGCCGGCGTTGAAGTTCTCCGGATCGGACCACGGCCGTATCTGCATGTCCTCGTCTTGCGGGCGCAGCGTCGGGACCACCATCGTGGCGCCTTTGTCCTGCATGTGGGACAGCAGGCGCTCGACCAGATCGCAGACCAGGTCCACCCGCAGGGTCCAGCTGTGCCGGAAGTAGCCGAACGTGTAGGCCATGTTCGGCACGCCGCTGATCATGACGCCGCGCCAGGTGACGTGCTCGGTGAAGTCGACCGGGGAACCGTCCACGGTGAACTCGACGTCGCCGAAGACCGAGAGGTTGAAACCGGTGGCGGTGACCACGATGTCGGCCGGGATCTCCTCACCGGAGCTGACCTTGATCCCGTGCTCGGTGAACGTCTCGATGGTGTCGGTGACGACCGAGGCCTTCCCCTCGCGCAGCGCCGCGAACAGGTCGCCGTCCGGGACGATGGCGATGCGCTGCTGCCACGGCCGGTAGCGCGGGGTGAAGTGCTTGTCGATGTCGAAGCCCTCGGGCAGCAGCGGGCGGATGGCCTCCATCAGGAACGTGTGTATCTCGTCGGGCGCGTCCAGCGACGTCCGGGCCAGCCAGTGGTACTGCGTCGTGTACTGGCGGCGCATGATCTCGTGCATCCACTCGTCGGGCAGGCCCAGCGGGTCCAGCATCACGGCGAGCTCGTGCGTCGCCGGCGGGGCGAAGAAGTAGGTGGGGGAGCGCTGCAGCATCGTCACGTGCTCCGCCTCCGCGGCGATCGCCGGGATCAGCGTCGCGGCCGTGGCGCCGGAGCCGATCACGACCACCCGCTTGCCCGCCAGGTCGAGATCGTCGGGCCAGCGCTGGGGGTGCACGAGCACGCCCTGGAAGCGGTCGATGCCTTCCCACTGCGGCCGGTAGGGCTTGGCGTGGTTGTAGTAGCCCTGGCACATCCACAGGAAGCTGGCCGTGAACCGCAGCTGCTCCCCGGTGTCGCCCCGGGTGACCTCGAGGGTCCACCGGCGGTCGGCGGTGGACCAGCTCGCCGCCGTCACCCGGTGCTGATAGCGGATGTACTGGTCGAGGTCGTCGTCCTTGATGACCTCGTCGAGGTAGTCCAGGATCGCCCCGCCCGCCGCGATCGACGGGCCGCGCCAGGGCTTGAACCGGTAGCCGTAGGTGAACAGGTCGCTGTCGGAGCGCACGCCGGGATACTGGTGGGTCCACCACGTCCCGCCCCGGTTGTCCTGGGCATCCAGGATGACGAACGTGCGGTCGGGGAACTTTTCCCGCAGGTGATGCGCGGCGCCGATGCCGGAGACCCCGGCGCCGATAATGAGGACGTCGACGTGCCCGGCGTCCTTGATCTGCGTGGTCCCCTCAGCGGGAGCGGTCGTGGGTGCGGTCGTCATTGGCTGGACCTCCCGGACGCATGCACGGATTCCGCCAGTCTAACTCTGTCCCGTTCTGAGGTCATTGGGCTGTTTCCGCCGGTGGCATCACTTGTCCCGCCGCCCAGAACGAGCGGTGGAGGCAGGGCCTGAACCGGGTGGATGTTCCAGCGACCCGGTCCTGGCAGCCGCGCTGCGGCGGCCACGCTCCTGGCCGGGGCCCGGAACCGGTTCAACGGATGACGCCTGGGAGCCGTGGTGAGTATGTGCCTCCGCCGCCGGGTACAAATCGGGCATTAATGATCTAGCCTGCGGCGATCCGGCGCGCCGGGAGCGAGCGAGCAGCCCGGCCTGCGACGCGACCGCCGAACTCGCTATCCCGGATCGTTACGTATGCTCGACTGCAGGTAACCGGATGAAGGAGTCAGTGCTTAGCGTTGCCGGCAAGGACTTACATGGCCGCGAAAAAGAGAATCGTCCCTATTCTGATGAGACTCGTGGTCCTAGCCGGCTTGCTCGGCGCTGCCGCTTCGTGCGGAAGCCCGCCGAAACCTGTCGCTAAGCCGTCAGCCGCCGCGACTTCGGCCGAAATAAAGACTTTGCTGAATGAAGGTCCGGGTGATACCAGCGCGGGCTACTTCACCGGCACGAGCTCGGCTCTCGTGGCGGCAGCGGCGGGACAATACAACTCGCAGTTCCGTGACCTAGGCAAGCTCCTGGTCGAGGACGGTCTCGGCCATACCATCATCGACCTCGGCCGCGAGATGAACGGCACCTGGTACGAGTGGAGCGAGCATCGCGCGCCGCCGTCCGAGCCGGATGCCTACATCCGGGCCTGGCGGCAGATCGTGACGGCCATGCGATCCGTTCCCGGCCAGCATTTCAAGTTCCTGTGGAATGTGTTCATGGACAGCGCGGCGGTCGCCGATGCCTGGCCCGGCAGCAAATACGTCGACTATATCGGCAGCGATATCTTCGACTGGTACGGCGGTCCGAAGAATACCTATCCGCATACCGCGTCCGGTGCGCTCGACCACGCGAGTAAATGGCAGCAGATCCTTACCTCCGAGCCGGGCGGCCTGAACTGGACCGCCGCGTTCGCGAAGGCCGCCGGCAAGCCGATCATCATCCCCGAGTGGGGGCTCGACTTCCACACGTTCGGCGGCCAGGACGACCCGCAGTTCATCACGAACATGCTGGCGTGGATGAAGGCCCACCACGCCATCGGCCTGTACTGGGGCGGCAGCCACATCAGCCCGGCACCGGACCCCAGCGGCCCGTTGCTGGCCAACCAGGGCGAAGCGTCGCAGAACAACACCCCGGAGCTGGTCAACGGGATGGGGCAGCTGATGGGCGGCCGCCTGCAGTACGCCGGCGTCTACCTGCCCGACGGCAAGCCGCTGTCGGCCAGCGCGGACCAGCCCGTGCTGGCCCCGTGGCAGGACGCGGGCTACCAGCTGATCCTGAGCGTGCCGATGGTGCCGAACCCCCCGGCGATCAAGTCTTACTCCGGCCCGCCCGAGCCGGGAGACAAGCCGTACCAGCTGGCCGACTACCCCGACGCGGTCGCGGCCCTCCGGCAAGGCGCGTAATCAGGAGAAGGCAGCCGGTCAGCCAGCGGGCACCTGGAAATGCCAGATGACCAGGTGCGGGCGGCCGCCCGCGGCCTGCGCGGCCGATGGCAGGTAGCCCGTCAGCGAGAACGGCCAGTCCTGCCAGTCGCCGATCTCGGTTGCGGGCTCGGCCGACGGTTCGTTCGCCGTGACCGCGCGCGGCTCCTCGCACCGTTTTACCTGCAGGCCGAGGCTCAGTGCCGCCCGCAGGTAGTCGCCGAGCTGGTGCCGGTAGCTAGGCGCGATCCGCGGCTCGCCCGCCGGGCCGCGGGTGGTCATCGCCGAGCCGCGGGTGATGAGTTCGTGGTGAATATCTGAGATGACCAGGTCGCCGCCGGGGCGCAGCACCCGGGTGAACTCGGCCAGTACCGGCTCGAGACGGGCCACGTGGTCGAGCGCGAGCGCGCAGACGACGACGTCCACGCAGTCATCGGGCAACGGCAGCCGGTCAAGCTCGCCGATCCGGAACTCGGCCCCGGGGACACGCTGCCGCGCCCGGGCGAGCATGTCCGGCGAGCTGTCGACGCCGATGACCCGGTGCCCGCGCCGAGCCAGGAACCCGGCGAACCGCCCGGTCCCGCAGGCGGCGTCCAGCGCCACGCCAGGCTCCCGGCTGGCGAGGTACTCAGCGACGACCGGCTCGTCGGCTGCGAACAGCCCCCCGCCGGCATCCGCGTCGTAGCCGGCCGACACCTGCTCGTAGACCGTGGCGGTGCTGACCTGCTCGACCAGCACGCCACGGCCTCTCAGCCGCTCGTCATCCAGCAGCCGCCTGATCTCGGCCAGCCGGGCCTCGGTGAACGCGCGGTCGTGGTCTCCGGCCCAGGCGTCCAGCAACGCGATGCCTTCCAAGCCGATCAGATAAGCCAGCGGGTCCTGATAGATCATCAAACGGATCATAGACACGCACCGGCCCGGCGGCCTATCCGGTTTCGGGGCGGACTTTTTGCCAGGTCGAAGAGCGTCTTCACGCGGCTGCCTCGGCCCGCCGCACCCGGTAGCGGGAGGTGCGTGACGTCGCGGTTCAGTTTCGCCGATGGCTGACCGGCGCGTCTGCCGGTCAGCGCTGGGCAGGCTGGCTGACATGACGTTCACCTCCCGCCGGGTGGGCGGCCTACTGCGGCAGCGGAATTTCCGGTTGCTGTGGATCGGCGAGACAGTCAGCGCCGTCGGCAATGCCATGGCGATGGTCGGGGTTCCGCTGCTGGCCGTTACCGTGCTGAAGGCCAGCACCTTCGCCGTCTCGGTCCTGACCGCGGCGGCCTTCGTGCCGTGGCTGGTCATCGGACTGCACGCTGGCGTGTGGGTAGACCGGCTCTCCTGCCGGCCGCTGATGATCGCCTGCGACATCGCCTCGATGCTGCTGTACGCCAGTTTGCCCGCAGCGGCGTGGCTAGGTGTTCTGACCACCTGGCAAGTCGGCGTCGCGGCGTTGCTCGCCGGCGTGGCCAACGTGTTCTTCGCTACCGCCTACCAGGTGTACCTGCCCTCCCTCGTGTCAGCCGCCGAACTGATTGAAGGCAACGCCAAGCTGCAGGGCAGCGCATCGGCGGCAGGCGTCAGCGGCCGGGGCGTTGCCGGCCTGGCGGCCGAAGCGGTCGGCGCCGCCACGGCGTTGCTGTTCAACGCAGCCAGCTTCGCGGTCTCTGCCGCCTGCTTGCTGTTCATCCGGGCTGAACCAGCCCGCAAGCCCGCCCGGGGCATGACCACGGCGCGGGCGGAGATACTCGAAGGCACCCGTTTCATCGCCCGCGATCCTTATCTGCGGCCGATGACGATCTACTCCACGGTCAGCAACATGGCCTTCGGCGGCGTCACGGCGCTCGTGGTGGTCTTCTTGGTCCGGGTGGTCGGCCTCGGCTCAGCCGTGGTCGGCCTGGTGATGGCCATGGGCGGAATCGGCGGAGTGGTCGGGGCCGTGGTAGTCGGCCGCCTGGCGGCCCGGCTGGGAACAGCACGCGTGCTGCTGGTAAGTGCCCTGGGTGCCGGGCTGTCCGGTTTGCTGATTCCGCTGACCGGACCGGGCGCCGGAGTCGCCTTCTACGTCATCGGATGGGCCGCCGACGCCGCCGGCATTGCCATGGGGAGCATCGTCGCCGCGAGCTTCCGGCAGGCGTACTGCCCGCCGTCGATGCTCGGCCGGGCCACCGCGAGCATGCGGTTCCTGGGTTTCGGCAGCGTCCCGTTCGGCGCGCTGGCCGCCGGAGGACTCGGCACCGCGTTCGGCATCCCTAGTGCCCTATGGATCATTCTGGGCATCGACGCTCTCAGCGGCACCATTCTCCTGACTCCCGCCATACGTTCCCGCACGAACCTCCCCGCGCACCCGAGCTAGGGCAGGCCAAGGCGCCCGGCTGGCCCTGCGGGCCGTCACGCCCACGGAGCGGCGACGGCCCAGGTCGTGTCGTTGGGCCACAGGCTGGCCGCATCCCACGCGTTCGAGCCGCCGTCACTGGCGATGTAGCCGAGGAAGTTGAAGTGACGGATGTACTTGTTGCTGAAGTTGTACGACATGAACGAGTAGTTCGAGCCGCTGTTGCCCGCCCGCGGGCAGAAGGTGGCGTCCAGGGCGAACTGGGCTGACCCGTCGCTCGGCTCCAGGAAGAGCTGGAAGTTGAAGTGCCGGATGAAATCACCGGACCCGTTGGCGGACTCGAAGGAGACGCACGAGCTGTTGGCCAGGCCGGGCTCGACGATCCAGGTCGCGTCGGCCTTCACCGTCGCCGAGCTGCCCGAGGTCACGCTGGTGATCCCCACGTCGTCGCCGCTGGTGTTGCCGGTGAGGTAGTCCCCGGTGCAGCACGAGGTCGTGGCCCGCAGCGAGATCCGCGCCCCGGCGGTGAACGGGTTGCCGGGCAGGGTGAAGTTGGCGTAGCCGGCGGAGACGATGCTGGCCTGGACGGCGTTGTCGGCGGCGTCGGTCGGGTAGCCCGCGGTCATGACGCCCTCGAAGAACGAGCCGGCCGAGCTGTTGCTGTTGTCGCCGCCGACACCGAGGATGATGGCGCCTTCCTGGTGCATCGGCTTGTAGCCCGCCGTGGTCGGCAGCGAGCCGCTGTACCAGGTGGTCAGCGAGCCCGAATCGGCGTTGCCGCCCTTGAGGGCGTAGGTCGTCGTGCCGTTGTTCTTGACCAGCGCCGTGACGAACGTGCTGGCGTTCCCCCTGTTGTTCGGGTTATTGCCGTTGCCGCCCGCGAAGAGACCGTTCTCCAGGTCGGCCTGGACCCACGGCCCCGAGCCGGTGCACGGCGCGAACCAGCACAAGGTGCCGAAGTAGAACCGCGTCCATGTGGCCGTTGCCGTTGTCGTCGTTGTTGGTCTCGGCGTTGCCGTAGTCGAAGCAGCAGCCGTTGTTGACGTGCGTGCCGCTGGCCACCATGTAGGCGCCCTGCGGCTGGGATCCGGTCGCGACGCCGCTGGTGTGGTCGTCCCGGTATCCCATGCCGGGGGAGATGTAGACCCCGTAGACCTTGTGCCCGCCCGCCATGACCGGAAGCCCGGCCGCGTTGGCGCCGATGTCGGCCCCGCCGTTGCCGCCCGCCGGGCCGATGGTCAAGTTGTTCCCGTGCCCCGACTGGTCGTAGATCTCGGTGATCGTGCAGTACGTCCCGGAGCAGAACGAGTCCTGCGCCGCCGCGTTGGCGTACCCGCCCGCGCTGAGCGTGCCGATGTTCGCCGTGGCGCCGTCGGAGGTGCGCTTGACCTGGTACAGGGGGCCGTTGTAGGCGGCGAAGAGCGCCCGGGTGGTGCTGTGCGCGGCCACGCAGGGCGTGCCCGCCGCGGCGTAGATGTCGCACGGCAGCTGGGTGGCCGCCCGGGCCGGGGTCGCGGCCACCCCGGCTAGCACCGTCCCGGCGGTCAGGGCCGTCGCGGCGGCGAAGACCAGCAGCGCTCTTTTGACGCGCCTCAGCCGTGGTCTGACAGTCATCTTCGATCCCGCCTCTCGCTTTGTTAGCGCTCACATCTGTTCTCCGCCAGTGCCCGTGCCTTGTCAATACGGCGTCCGGAAGGCCCCCGCTTCGTCAACGTGGTCGCCGAGCTGCCGCGGACCGAGGCCACGCTGCGCGTCCGCCAGGCGGAGCTCCGCACCCGCGGCCGGTCCGCCTCGACCTGGGACGCGGTCACACGCGGGGAAGGGTGACCGCGAAGCCGGAATAGGTTGCGGACATCCAGTCATTGGTCGCCGTGGCTGGCATCGCGGCGAAGTCCGGCATGCCGAACACGTAGTCCCGCTCGATGACTTCGGCGTTCGGGATGAGCTGAGCGGCGGCCTGGAACTGGGCCTCGCTCCATCGGCGCAGAGCAGCATGGGTGGCCGGCGCGCCGGCGAGGGCATCCCTCAATGAGACGGCGCTGGCCACTGCCCTGAGGACGCCGGCCCCCGCGAACGGGGGCAGCACCGTGCCGGCGTCGCCGACCACGCACAGGCGATCGCGGGCGTAGCCGCGGGGCACGATGGAGTAAATGGCCTGAATCGAGGAGTTGCCGCTCTGCTGCACCAGCTCGAACAGCGCCGAGGGCAGCAGGGACGCGAGGCGGGACTCCAAGCCTGCCCTGACCTCCGGATGCACCTTCCCGAACGGTACCGAGCCGGACTGCTGCCGCTCTTGGTCGTCGACGAGCACCGACGCCAGGGCGCTCTCCGGGACCTGGAGGTAGTAGCCCCACATGAGCAGGCGCTGTCCCCGTTCAGTGCTCTGCCCGGGGCCGGGGATGTAGTACGCGATCCCGTGGCCGCCCTGGTACACGGGGCGCAGGAGATCGCAGCCGCCGAGCGCATCGGCGCGGATGTCGCGCTCGGGCAGGAGCCCGCGCCACAGCACCATTCCCCGGTAGAGCGGCGCGGCGCCGGGGTCGATGAGCCCGCGACCCGGCGACCGGTACCCGTCGGCGCACACGACGAGGTCGAAGTCCAGTGAACCGCCCAGGACAAGATGCAGCGTCGCGCCGTCAGGCCTCACCTCGATCCGCTCGACGGCCGCGCCACTGCGGTACAGATCGTCAGGGACGCGCCGCCGAAGGTGCTGGTAGAGATGAGCCCAGTTGAACAGCGTGAAACTCATCTGCAAATCGCCCAGCCATCGCGGCTGACCGGTCCCGGATGCGCGGGTGACCAACCGGGTGCGGTCGGCCCGGCAGGCGGGAAGAGACCCGTCGAACAGACCGTGCGCCGTCATGGCCTGCCACGCGGCCGTCCCCGAAAGAATCCCGGCCCCCCGGCTCACCAGGTCGGACTCGGACCGTTCGAAGACGGTTACGTCGTGGCCGGCCCGGTGCAGGAGCGCCGCTGCCGCGCATCCGGCGATCGATCCCCCGATAATGCCGACTCTCATGCCGTCACCCCCGGACCCCTTGAAGCGCCACCTATGCCCTTGTCCGGCAGCCGGGCCAGGTCGGACACCGGCCCGAGATGGCCGAGCTTGTCGGGGTTGACCACCGCGTGGATCGCCTGGACCACGCCCTCGCCGTCCTCGGCGAGCACCGTCTCCAGCTCGATCACGCTCATCACGCGCCCCGCCGGATCGTACAGCACCGCTCCCGGCTGCCCGTTGACCCAGGCCAGCCGCAGGTAAACCCCGAGCGGCCGTCCCCGCCGGAACAGGCCGATGAGCAGCTGCGTGACCTGCTGCCGCCCGGACACCGGCTTACCGACCGCCTGCGCCTTGCCGCCGCCGTCCCCGTGCAGCATCACCTCCGGCGCGAGCATGCCGAGCAGCGCCTCCATGTCGCCGCCCGCCGCCGCCTCGAAGAACCGGCGGGCGAGCTCCTCGCCCTCCGCCCGCCGCTCCGGCGGCGCGCTGCCGGCCGCCGGCCGCCCGGCGGCGATGCGCTGCCGGGCCCGGGCGAAGATCTGCCGGCAGTTCACCTCGGTCTTGCCGACCGCGCCGGCCACGTCCGGGTAGCCGTACCCGAACACCTCCCGCAGCATGAACACCGCCCGCTCGACCGGGGTGAGGGCCTCGAGCAGCACCAGGAACGCCATCGACAGCGAGTCGGCCAGCTCGGCGTGCTCGGCCGGCCCCGGGACGGCGGCCGGCACGACGACCGGCTCGGGCAGCCAGTCCCCGACGTAGGACTCCCGCCGCACCCGCGCCGACCGCAGGTAGTTGATGCCGAGCCGCGTCACCGCCGTGGTCAGGTACGCCTTCGGCTCGGCGATCTCGGTTCCCGCCTGGCGGGCCCGGGTCAGGCCGAGGAACGCGTCCTGCACGATGTCCTCGGCGTCGCCCACCAACCCGGTCATCCCGTAGGCGATGGAGAACAGCAGCGGCCGGTACCCGGCCGCCCCGCCCTCGTCCGCGGCCTCATCCGCTGACCAGGGCACGGAATCCCTCCCGCCAGCTCGCGTACCGCGGCTCCCAGCCGAGCTCCTTCCGCGCCTTCTCGTTCGACGCCCCGCGCGCCTGCGTCATCTGGGTCACGACGAACTCCCCGGCGAGCAGCCGCCCCAGCCAGGCGGGCATCCGCAGCGGCGGCTTCGCGCCCAGGACGTCGGCCAGGTACGGCAGCCACTCCGCCACCGGGGCCGGATCGCTGTCCACCACGTTGTAGACCCCGGGCGCACCCCGCTCGACCGCGGCCAGCGTCGCGGCCGCGGCGTCGGCGGTCTCGATGAACGACCAGACCCCGGTCCCGCCGCCGACCACCGGATACTGCCGCTTCCGCACGCCCTCCACCATGGGATCCGAGGCGCCCGGCCCGTAGAAGGTCCCGTACCGCAGCACGATTCCCTCCGCTGCCTTGCGGGGCACGGTTTCGTCCACATACCGGATCGCCGCCATCGCCCGGGCCGCCGACGCGACCGGCCGCGGGTCAACCGGGTCGCTCTCGGTTTTCACCGGGCCGCCGGAACGCTCGTAGATGAAATTATGGCCCTGCGCGACGACCCGCCGGGTGCCCGCCCGCTCCGCGGCCGCTAGCAGGTTGTCGGTGCCGCGGGTCCGGAGCTCGTTCGTGGCGGCGAACACCTTGTCCGGGTTGCGCAGGCTCCGCATGTCCGCCAGCGCGGTCATCTGATGCACGATCACCTCCGGCGCGGCCGCCGCCACCGCCGCGATCACCGCCTCGCGGTCCAGCCCGTCGAGGATCACCGGCACCGCTCCCGCCGCCCGCAGCGGCCCGGCCTTGGCCGGCATCCTCGTGGTGGCGGTGACCTCATGCCCCGCCGCGACCAGCCCGGGAACGAGGTGCCGTCCCAGCGCTCCGGTCGCCCCCGTGACGAAGACTCGCATGTTCTCTTCCTTCCGCGTGGTGCTTTCCCTCCAAGACAAGGCACCACCCGGACCTGTGACAACGGCCGGCCCGTCAGTCCGTCCCGGGAAACGTCCGAGGCAGCCCGAACGGTGGCATCACGCTCGTGCCGAAGCCGGTGACCGCGGTGATGCGGTCGTCAGCGATCGTGACGACATGCAGTCCTTGGGTGCGGTAGACACCTGTGTGGATGCGGCCATGTACATGCCGAACGCTGGCTGGCCGTTGACTCGGGCGCCGCGCGCCTGCACTAAGAGTGATGCTTCGGCTTTCTCGGCCTGGGGGACGGGACTACTGTGGGTCAGCACCCGCACTGCTACGCGGCCATGGGTGCCGGGTGATGGCAGGTGCTTACGGTGGGGGTGGTGCCGGTGGTGAGCCCGGCTGATTCCGATGACGTAGTCCGGTGGCGAGTGTTCATCTCACATACCTCCGAGTTGCGGGAGTACCCGCAAGGGATGTCGTACGTGGAGGCAGCGGAGCGGGCGGTTTCCGCGGCTGGACATGTGATCGTGGATATGGCTGACTTCGCCGCGGCCAGTCAGGCCCCCGCCCAGCTCTGTGCCGAACGGGTGCGCGGGTGCGATGTGTACATGGCGGTGCTGGGCACCCGGTACGGCTCTCCGGTAGCCGACAACCCGCAGCTGTCCTACACCGAGCTGGAGTTCGGTGCCGCGACCGGCGCAGGCCTGAGCCGGCTGGTGTTCCTACTGGTGGAGCGTTCGCTGCGGGAGCTGGCTCAGACGCGCCAGGATGAGCATCGGGCACTGGCGAGCCAGCCGGTGCGGCTGGCTCCCCGGCCGCCGGGGCTGCCCGGACGTGATGAGCTGCTGGCGGCATTGGATACCCGGCTGGCGGCTGGTGATGGTCCCGCGCGGCGAACGGTGGCGTTGTGCGGGCTGGCGGGTGCTGGAAAGACCAGCGTGGCGGCGGAGTATGCCTACCGGCACCTGGACGAGGTCGGGCTATCCTGGCAGCTTCCCGCCGAGGACGCCACGGTGCTGGCAGACGGGTTCACCGAGCTGGCCGCCGAGCTTGGCATCCGGATCCCGGCCGATGCCCGCGGCCCGGTGGCGTCGGTGCATGCGGTCCTGGCCAGCTTTCCGGTGCCGTGGCTGCTGATCTTCGATAACGCGGCGGACCGGGGTTCGGTGGAGGCGTTCCTGCCGCCCGCCGGGCCCGGGCGGGTGCTGATCACAACCCAGAACCCGGTCTGGCCACCCGGCCAGGCGCTAGACGTTCCCATGCTCGATCAGGACGTCGCGGCACGTTTCCTGATGGGCCGTACCGGTGACCCTGACCCGCGGGCAGCCCGCGACCTGGCGGACGTGCTGGGCGGCCTGCCGTTGGCACTGGAGCAGGCCGCCGCGTATATCCAGGCCACCGGGGAAACCCTGGCCGGTTACCTGGCCCTGTTCCGGCAGAGGCGGTCCGAGCTGCTGGCCCGTGGCCAGCCCACGGGATACAGCAAAACGGTAGCGAGCACCTGGGCGCTGGCGTTCGGCCATCTCCAGCAGACCGAGCCGGGCGCGGTCGGCCTGCTGCGGCTGCTCGCGTTCGGTGCGCCCGACGCGATCCCGCTACCCCTGCTCCTGCAGCCTCGCCCCGGGCTCACCGAGAGGCTCGGCGACAGCGTGGCCCTGGTGCTGGCACCGCTGCTGGAGGACAGGCTGGCGGCCAATGACGCGGTCGGGGCGCTGCGCCGGTATTCGCTGATCACGCTGGCCGGCGCTGGCTGGGTGTCGGTGCATCGGCTGGTCCAGGCCGTCACCTTGGATCAGATGTCAGCCGATCTCGCCAGCGAATGGAAGCGGGCCGCCGCAGCCTTGATCGACGCCGCAATCCCGGACCATTCGTGGCCGCTCGGCGGTTCCCTCTCAGATGAGGAGATGGCCATGCTCGTCCCGATGGACCCCAAAGACCGGGCCCGCTATCTGCTGCAAAAGCGGATACAGGACAAGGCCGAAATGCGTGCTCTTCTATGGCAGCTCGAATCCCTTCGCCGCCAAACGGCGATGTCCGTGATATCGAATATCCGGTAACTCGAACCGACCCGTCCCTGACCGCCCGGGGACCGTTGCCGGCTGGCCCGGGTGCCCCGGGCGGCGGTGCCTCGCGGGACCGGTCCCTAGGGCTGCACGACCGCGTGGAGTTCGGTGACTTCCGGCTGGATCTCGGCGGGCACGTTAGGCTTGACGTTCTCGTTCAACCACGCTTCGAACTGGCCCCGGCTCTCCCAGATCTCCGTGACGTCGAATCCGTCCGGCGTCGGGTACGCGACGTGCATGATGAAGCCGGACTGCTGCTTCATCGCGGGCCTGAGGTGTTCCGACACCTGATCATAGGTAGCCTGGTCCATCCCGCCTGCGGTCATCCTCGCCATTACTGCCATCGGGTTCCCCCCTCGATCGGCTTACGTTCCTGGCCCCGGATCGTACTCCGCAGCCGCCGCTGCGGGTCAGCTACGTCCGCCTGAGCTCGAGTACGGGAATGACGCGGACTCCAGCTGTTGCCGCTCGTACTCGGCGAAGCCCGGATAACGCCGCGCCTGCTCGGCGTAAACGCGGTCCCGTTCAGTCCCCGTCAGTTCACGGACGGTTCTTGTCAGATCCGGACCCTGGCTACCTGGTGCCGGTGCGGGCTGAGCGGCATGACGGTCAGGGGCCGGGCGGCCGGACCCGGGGCGGCCCGGGAGAACCTGGCGATGGCCGTGCCGGTGAGCGTGACCTCCACACTGTGGTCGCGGCGCCCCACCGTGGCCGGGCAGTCCCGCTCGCGCACCCGCATCTGCATGCCGGTGATCACCACGCCCTCGCCGCCGAGGCGCCTGACCTCTTGTTCCAGCCGGCACCTGGCATCGTGCCGCGACTGGTTCACCAGCTCAGTCCAGCCGGTCACCTCGACGTTGCCGGACCACCAGCGCGCCTGGCCGGCCAGCGTGCGGTCATCGTGCCGCGACCCGATCGAGATGCCGAGCGCGAGGCCGGCTGGTACCCACCCGGCTGTGATCAGCTTGGCGAAATCTTGCCCGGCGACATCGCAGGTGAAAGGCGCCCGCTGCCCGTGCGCGGCACCCACCGCGCGAACCGCGGTGCCGGTGGCCGTGAAATCCAGGCCGCCGAGGGGAAGCGATCCCCGGGACAGCCGGACGCCCACCACCCCGTGTCCGCCCAGCGCGGCGCACTCAGCCGTCATCCGGTCGATGGCCGTCTGCCGGGCCTGGTACATGGCCTCCACCAGCGGCCTGAACGGCCTCGCCTCAGGCCGTCCTGACACCCGGGTGGCCGGCTCCGCAGGCCTTCGGTCGCCGGATGATTCCCACGCCCCCGGACAGCTATACCCGCTAGCCCAGCCGGCGGCATAGACGGCCGCGCCGAACGCCTGCCCGACGGGCTCGAAGCCCACGCCACGGATCGCCGCGAACTCCTGACTGGTCAACCGGGCTCCTACATGCCGCCGGGCCAGGCGCCCGCCGCCCGGGCTACGGCACCGGCGCGCCGTTCCTCGCTCACGCTCTCAGCCTAGGCCTGCTCCCTGGCCGCTACCGGACCGGGCCTTTCGCGGGTGCCACCGCATGGCTGGCCGGAAACCTGGGATGAGTGGCGGCACCTGATCCCGGTGCTGGCTGGGCCGGGCCCGGGCGGTCTCATGTACCACCGCGATGTCACAATGTCACATGGGTGCGGCTCCTTTCTGTGAGCCCGGTCCCCGGTTCCTGCCTGCCGAGCCTGGTCCCGGGGCGCCTGATCCGTGCGGGGCGTGCGGGGCGTGCGGTACCGGCCGGGCCGGCCCCGGGGCGCCCCGGCAACCACCGCAATGCCACATCGACGTGGTCCTGGCCACCGCAGAATCACATTGACGTGGCTGCCCGGGGGGCGGCGCCGGGTGGTGGGCGGGAGATCCGGGGCTGGCGGGACGGGCCGGGCTGCTGGCCGAGGCCGACCGCGCGGGCATGACGCGCCGCCTGCACGGTCGCGGCGGCCGCGCACCCGCACGCGGAACCCGCTATGCAGAGCGCGCCCACCTAGGGAGCGAGAACAGCAAGCGCGGCTTCCGCGCATTCGTCGTCCTGCCCGGGCATCATCCCGCCGCTCACCGCCAGCGCGCCGAGGACGGTGTTCCCCCGCCGGATGAGCGCCGCGCCGGCGCCCGCCAGGATGGGCACCCGCACGGCCCGGTCCAGCTGGGCGAAGAAGCCAGGCGAGTTTTCCTGCATCTGGCGCAGGGCGGCGCCGTCGCGGCGGAAGAGGGCGACACTGGCCGCCTTGGTCTCGGCGATCTGGGCCGAGAGCGGCGCCGCGCCGTTCATGCGGCCAAGCGCCTGCAGGTGGCCGCCTTCGTCGACGACCGCGAGCGTGACCTGCGCGCCGATCTTGGCGGCGCGCTCGTGTGCGCCGGCGATGACGGTCTGAGCCTCTTGGAGCGTGAGCGGCATTGTGATCCCCTAAGTTAAGTGGACAACTGTCCATGCAAGAACAAGCGTATTGCCGGGGACCGCGGCCGCGCAAGCGCGCGAAGCTAAAATGACCGAACGATGGACGACACCACCTCGGCCGCTCTTTCCGCTGGCCCTCGCCGCCCGAATGCGCGCGGGCAGGGGGAGCGGCTGCGGGAGGAGATCATTTCCGCCGCCGTGCGGATGCTCGGCGACCTAGCCGACGACGAGGCCCTGTCGCTGCGCGCGGTGGCACGTGCGGTGTCGATATCCCCGACCTCTGTCTACCTGTACTTTCCGGACCGTGACGCGCTCGTCGCGGCGGCCATGCAACGCTGCCACGCGGAGATGCTCCAGGCCGCGGATGAGGCCGAGGCCGCGCATCAAGATCCCGCTCTCGGCCTGCGCGCACGGATCCTGGGGCAGGCGGCCTGGGTGCAGGAACATCCCGGCCTCTACAAGGTGATGCACGAGAGCAAGGTCGGCATGCCGTTCAAGGAGGTCGCGTTCACCCGCACGACGGCTGCGGTGCAGCGCTGCATGGACGCCGGGATGGCCTCGCCCGGGGACGCCGCCACCGTCGCGCTCGATCTCCGGACGGCGATCATCGGCATGCTGTCCCTGCGGATCAACGAGCCTGGCCTGCCCTGGCCGCCCTTCGCCGAGCAAGCCGACCGGTTCCTCGCCAAGCTCGTCGGGCTCGCGCCGCCCTAGGCGGGCCGGACGCCGAGAAGCGCCATGGCCCGGGTCAGCTGCTCACGCGCGAAGTCGTACTGGCCGGTGTCGGTGTGCCCGCGGTACACGGTTTCGATCGCCATGACGAGCGTCAGGTACAGGCCGTACAGACGCCGCCGCACCCGTTCGGCCTCGGTCAGCTCGCCGCGCCCGTAGCCGCGCATGAAGGCCGCCGGGTCACCGAACGCGGGCAGCTCGGCGGCGGTGAAGCAGCCCTCCATCAGCGGATCGCCGTAGAACGCCCGCTCGTGGTCGATGATGCTCACGATCGCCCCGTCGCGGACCATGACGTTGCTGTCCCACAGGTCCCACTCGACGTACCGCGGCTCGGTCACCTCGTCCAGGGCGCCCGCGTGCCGGGCGATCACGGCGCGCACCGCGTCGTAGTCCCAGCCGAGGTCGACCGCGCGCCGCTCGCCGTCCCGCAGCACGTCTTCGGCCATGCCGGTGAAGGTGACCCGCCAGCGAAGGTCGCCCGGCCCGGACAGCGGCCCGAAGGCCGGGCCGCGGATCGCGTTCAGCTCGCGGTTGGCCGCCCCGAGCGCCTCGTGGTACGCGGCCCGCTCGGCCGCGGGCAGCGCCGGCCCGATGATCCCGAGGTTGTCCGCGTCGACGAACTCCATGAAGAACCAGTCCGCGTCGCACAGCTCGCGGCTGTCGTCGGCGAAGTGGACCGCGGGCACCGGCACGGCGGTGTGCTCCCGGATCAGCCGCAGCGCGGCCAGCTCGGTCGCCATCGCCCCGTGCTCGTACGTCATTACCTCGACCCCGGCTGGGGGCGCGACCTTGAGCACGACACGGGTGCCGTCCCGCAGGCGCAGCCGGTAGGCCACGTTGAACCAGCCGTGGCCCAGCTCGCTCACCCAGTCCGCGCTCGCCGCCGGGACCTGGCCGGGACCGTAAGCCCGTTCGGCCATGGCCCGCAGGGTCTGTTCTGTCTGGCGGTTCTTGGTGATGCTTTCCACGCCAGCAGCGTACGGTCAGCCGGCCACCGGGTCGATCGGGGTGATCGGCCCGAGCCGCTGCTCGATCGCCTCGGCCACGGCCAGGCAGCGCAGGTCGGTGTACCTGGCCCCCATGACCTGCACGCCGACCGGCAGGCCGTCGGCCATCCCGGCGGGCACCACCGCGGCCGGGGTGCCGAACAGGTTGGCCGGGAGGACGGGACGCATCAGCTCCAGGGTCGCGATCGCGCCGTCGAGGCTGGCGATGTCGAAGTCCAGCGGGAAGGCGGGCTGGGTCCAGACCGGGCACAGCAGCACCGGGTACTGCTGGTACCACAGGTTCCAGTGCCGGAACAGCCCGTGCCGGGCGGTGTGCGCCGTCGCCCATCCCTCCAGGTCCAGCGCGGGCAGGTGGCCCAGGGCGTAGCGCAGGAACTCGCGGCCGCCCTCGCCCATGAGCTGGTTCAGCACCGGCTGCATGACCCGCAGGTCGACCGACAAGATCGTGCCCCACAGCTCGATCGCCTGCTCGTAGCCGGGCGGCTCGGCCTCGGTGACCTTGTAGCCGGCGTCGGACAGGGCGTCGGCGGCGCGCCGGACGGCCGCGGCGACCTCCGGGTGGGTGCTGCCGCCGGGCGGGTTCGGCAGCACGGCGACGGCCGGCCGCTCGCCGGGCTCCAGGTCGGTGAAGACGGCCGGGACGCTCAGCGGGTCGCGCGGATGCTGGCCCGCGATCGCGGTGAAGCCGGCCCGGACGTCGGCGACCCGCCGGGCCAGGACGCCTTCGACCGCCATGAGCTGGAACGAGATGTTCATCTCCTGCGGCGGGATCACGGTCGCGGCGGGGACCGCCCCGGCCGAGGGCTTGATCGAGGCGACGCCGCAGCAGTGCGCCGGGTTGCGCAGGGACCCGCCCAGGTCGTTGCCCAGGCCGAGCGGGCTCATCCCGGTGGCCAGGGCCGCCGCCTCGCCGCCGCTCGACCCGCCCGGGGTGCGCCGCGGGTTCCACGGATTGCGGGTCAGGCCGTGCAGGGCCGAGTCGGTGTGCACGCGCAGCCCGAAGTCCGGCAGGTTGGTCCGGCCCAGCGGGATCGCGCCGGCCGCGCGCAGCCGTTCCACCTGCGGGGCGTCATCGGAGGCGATCGCCTCGGCCAGCGCCGGGATCGCCTGCGTGGTCGGCGTGCCCGCCAGGTCGATGTTCTCCTTGACCGTGCACGGCACGCCGTGCAGCGGGCCGAGCGCGGCGCCGTCCGCGACCGCCCGGTCGGCCGCGTCCGCGGCCGCGAGCGCATGCTCGGGCAGGAGACGGACGATGGCGTTGAGCGCGGGGTTGACCGCCTCGATGCGGTCCAGGTGCGCCTGGACGACCTCGCGGCTGCTGACCTCGCGGTCGCGGATCATCGCCGCCAGCTCGACGGCGCCCTTACGCCACAGTTCGCTCACGTTTTGCCCCTCCCGGTCGAGAACCAGGCCACCGTAAGCCATTGCATGGATCATGGTAAAGACCCCGTGACCCCAGGAGCGTGATCGTGGACTACGCCGACGCAGTGGCCGCCTTCTTCGTGCCCCGCCCGGAGGAGGTCGCGGTGCCCGCGGCCGTGACCGAGGGCAGCCCGGCCCGGCGGCTGCGCGACGCCAGCGAGCCGGTCGCCATGCACGCGGTCTGGAACCGGGCGACGAACGAGCGGCTGGCCCAGCTCGGCCTGGACTTCCTCACCAGCTACGTCGGCGGCCGGGCGGCCTCGCTCGGCGACCCGGCCGCGGCGGTCGTCGCCGCCACCTTCGCCTGGTTCGAGCCCGGCCTGGTGGGCGGCCTGTGGGACGCCGCCCGGGCGGCCGTGCCGCCTGACCAGCTGGGTCAGGCCCGCGACGAGGCCACGGTGGCGAGCCTGCGGGAGGTCCTGGCGGGGGAGGACCCGGGCGAGGTGGCCAGCCTGCTCGCCGACGCGGCGCAGGCCGCCGACGGCATGGGCCGCCCGCTGTTCAGCGGACGGCGGGCCGACGGCCGCCCGGCCGACCCGGTGCACCTCCTGTGGTGGGCCTGCGGCCTGGTCCGCGAGCACCGCGGCGACAGCCACGTGGCCGCGGTCGCCGCGGCTGGCCTGAACCCGGTCGAGGCGAACATCGTGACCGAGCTGTGGATCGGGATGCCGCTGCTGTCCTACACCGCCACCCGCGGCTGGTCGGCCGAGGCCATGCAGCGCGCGGTCGAGAGCCTCGAGCTCGGCGGCTGGCTCCGCGACGGCGGCCTTACCGACATAGGCCTGGCCGCCCGGCTCGAGATCGAGCAGCACACCGACGATCAGGAGCAGGCGATCGTCGCCGCCCTGGGCGACCGGTTCGACGAGGTCTGCGACCGGCTGGACCACTGGGGCCAGCTGTGCATCGAGGCCAGCGCGTTCCCGCCCGACATCCTCAAGCGCGCCGCCGGCTGATCACCGGGCCGGACGGCGGCCGCTCATGGCCGGTTCTCCTGCTCGATGATGCGGATGATCTCGCTGGCCGACCGGACCTGGCCGTGGCGGCGGCGGATGATGTCGGCGATCAGGCCGGTCCAGCCGGTCTGGTGCCAGGCGCCGAGCGCCGCCCCGTTGTCGCCGTGGAAGTACTCGCCGAAGACCAGGTTGTCCCGCCAGGCCGGGTCGTCCTGCAGCCGCTGGTTCCCGCCGAAGCAGGGCCGCCGGCCGTCGGGGCCGCGGGTGAACAAGGAGATGAGCCGGTCCTGCAGGTCAGCGGCCACCTTGTCCAGGGTCACCTGGGTGCCGCTCCCGGTCGGGTACTCGATCGCGAAGTCGTCGCCGAAGAACTTGCGGTACCGCTCCAGGGCGCTGATGACCAGGTAGTTCAGCGGGAACCAGATCGGCCCGCGCCAGTTGGAGTTCCCGCCGAACATCGCCGTGGTCGACTCGGCGGGCTCGTAGTCGATGCTGGCGGTGACACCGCCGACCTCGATCTGGTACGGGTGCTCGCGGTGCCACGCGGACAGCGCCCGGAGCCCGTGCGGGGACAGGAACTCGCTCTCGTCGAACAGCCGGGCCATGAGCCGCTGCAGCCGGTCCTGCCCGGTCAGGCTGAGCAGGAGCTTCTGCTGGCCCGCCTGGCCGCGGAGCACGCCCTGCTCGCGCAGGGCACCGGGGTCGGCCATGCCGTCGCGGCCGAGCAGGCCGGCGAACCGCTTGCCCACGGTCAGGGCCAGCCGCAGGTCGTTCTCGTCCACCACCGCGGCGGCCAGCGCCGGGATCATGCCGACCATCGAGCGCACCTGCACCGGCACCGCGGTGCCGTCCGGCAGCACGATCCGGTCGTAGAACAGCCCGTCCGCCTCGTCCCACAGGCCCTGGCTGGTCAGCGCGTCGCGGATGGCGGCGAAGTGCTCGAGGAACTTCAGCACCAGGTCGGCGGCGGGCCGCTGCCGGGACTGGCTGAGCGCGACCGCGATGCCGCACAGGGCCATCGCGTAGACGCCCATCCAGCCGGTGGCGTCGGACTGCTCCAGCAGCACGCCGGGCGGCAGGTGCGAGCGGTCGAGCGGCCCGATGTTGTCCAGGCCCAGGAAGCCGCCCTCGAACGCGTTGTTGCCCTGCGCGTCCTCCCGGTTCACCCACCAGGTGAAGTTGATCAGCAGCTTGTCGAAGACCCGGGACAGGAACTCGACGTCCCGGCCTTCGTCGACGGCGAAGACCTCGAGCGCGGCCCAGGCCTGCACCGGCGGGTTCACGTCGCCGAAGTCCCACTCATACGCCGGCAGCGCCCCGTTCGGATGCTGGAACCACTCCCGGCACAGCAGGATCAGCTGGTACTTGGCGAACGCCGGGTCCACGTGCGCCAGCGCCACCGTGTGGAAGGCCAGGTCCCAGGCGGCGAACCAGGGATACTCCCACTTGTCCGGCATCGACATGATGTCGAAGGCGTCGAAGCCGCGCCAGCGGGCGTTACGCCCGTTCTGGCGCTGGGACGGCGGGACCGGCTGGCCCGGGTCGCCGTCCAGCCAGCGGGCCACGTCGTAGTAGTACAGCTGCTTGCTCCACAGCAGCCCGGCGAAGGCCTGCCGCATGACCATCGCCTCGTCCGCGCTGGCCGTCCGGGGCGTGAGCTCGGCGTAGAAGTCGTCGGCCTCGCCCCGGCGCGCCGCTATCACCTGGCTGAACCCGCCGCCCAGCGCCGTCGCCACCGGCTCGCCCTGGCCGGCCTGCCGCAGCCGCAGCCGCAGCTCGGCCGAGGCACCCGGCGCCAGCGTGACCTGGTACCAGAAGGCGCACTTGGTCCCGGTCAGCTCCGGGTTGACCGTGGCCGCGCCCCCGATCACGTGATCGTTGATGCCGTCCTTCGGGTACGGCGTAAGCGGCGCGGACCCGAACAGCCGCGCCACGTTGGTCTCGTTCTCGCAGAAGAGCGCCGTCGGCCCGGACCCGCCGGGGCCGTTCCCGGCGATAAGTTCAAGATTTCCGCCAAACGGGTGGATGATACGCACCGCTCCCGCCCCGTCACCCGTCATCTCCGGGCGTCCCGAATCGGAGCCGCCCCAGGACCAGGTATTGCGGAACCAGGCGGTCGGCAGCACGTGCAGCGTCTGGGTGTCCGGGCCCGCGTTCGTCACCGAGATCGCGATGAGGATGTCACCGGGACTGGCCTTGGCGTAGGTCACCTCGGTGAGCCAGTACCGGTCGCCGTCGAACGCCCCGGTGTCGAGCAGCTCGTACTCGGGCTGGTTCCGGTCCCGGGCCCGGTTGGTGTCGATAAGGTCCTGGTAGGGGAACGCGCCCTGCGGGTAGTGGTACCGCCACCGGTTCCAGGCGTGGCTGGGGAGGGCGTCCAGGTACCACCAGTACTCCTTGGCGTCCTCGCCGTGGTTGCCCTGCTCGCCGGTCAGCCCGAAGATGCGCTCCTTCAGGATCGGGTCCTGCCCGTTCCACAGGGCCAGGCCCAGGCACAGCCGCTGCTCGATGTCGCAGAACCCGGCCAGCCCGTCCTCGCCCCACCGGTAGGCCCGGGACCGGGCGTGGTCGTGCGGCAGGTAGTCCCAGGCCTGCCCGTCCGCGCTGTAGTCCTCGCGGACCGTCCCCCACTGCCGCTCGCTGACGTAGGGACCCCACAGGTACCAGTCGCTGGCCTGGCGCAGGCCGTCCTCCAGCCGGCCGAACCCCGCTACCCGGTCGCGTTCCTCGCTCATCCCGTCCTCGTCTCTTACTTGAGCAGCGTGGCCACCACGTTGATGACGAGCCCGAGCAGCACGCTACCGAACAGGTACGAAAGCAGCGCGTGGTGGAGCGTCGCCCGCCTGAGCGCCCGGGTCGTGATGTTGGTGTCGGCGACCTGGAACGTCATCCCGACGGTGAAGGCGTAGTAGGCGAAGTCGATGTAGTTCGGCGGTTCGGCCTCGTTGAACTCGATGCCGCCGACCGGCTCGGAATAGTAGGCGCGGGCGTAGCGCAGCGCGAACACCGTGTGCACCACCGTCCAGGACAGCACCACGCTCAGCAAGCCGATCGTGACCAGGTACGCCTTCGTGCCGCCGGTGGCCTCGCCCGCCTTGAGCAGCGCGAACCCCACCGCGGCGAGCATGGCCGTGCCCGAGCCGATGATGACGAGATCGGCGACGGCCGTGTTGGGGTTCTCGCGCTTGGCCAGCTGAGCGGTGACGGCGGAATCGAGGCCCTGCACCGCGCCCCAGGTCCAGGCCAGGTAGATCAGGACGGTGACGTCCCAGCCGAGCAAGATCGATGCCGAGATCGGCATGACCAGCGAGACGAGCGCCCCGGCCACAGCCCCGCCGGGCAGGGAGCACGTCACCCGCACCCCGGCCGAGGACCGGCGCATGCGCTCGCTGAGGCCCGTTCGGCTCGGATCGTGGCTCTGGGTCATCTCCCCGAAGATAATGGACCCGGAGATGACGATGGCCAGCACGCCCTACCCGTACACGAGCCCGGACGATCCCGGCCGGGCCGACGACGGCCTGTTCGGCCCGGAGTCGGTGACCTGGCGGATCATGAGCAGCCGGATCATGTGGCTGGCCGTCGTCCGCTCGCTGTACCTGCAGGCGCTGCACCCCCGGGTGATCCGCGGCACCCTGCAGAACGCCCCCGACATCACCGAGCCGGCCGACGCCTGGGCCCGGCTCCGGCGGACCAGGAAGTTCCTCGAGGCCCGCACGTTCGGCACCCGCGCCGAGGCCGAGCGGGCCGGGCGCCTGGTGCGCAAGGTCCACGACCCTCTCACCGGCACCGACCCCGACGGCACGCGCTACCGGATCGACGATCCCGAGCTCCTGCTGTGGGTCCACTGCGGCGAGGTGGCCTCCTGTGCCGACATCGCCCGCCGCAGCCGCCTGCCGTTCTCAGCCGCCGACCTCGACACTTTCGTCGCCGAGCAGCGGACCAGCGCGGAGCTCATCGGCGTCTCCGGGGTGGCGGTGCCCGCCTCGCTGGCCGACCTCGACGCCTACTACGAGCAGATCAGGCCGAGCCTGTACCTGTGCGACGAGGCGAAGGAATCGCTGCGGCTGACCCTCCACCCGCCGGTGCCCGACGGTAACCGCGTGCTGAAGCTGGGCCTGCCGCCGGTGAGCGCCCTGGCCTTCTCGACCCTGCCGGGGTGGGCGCGGCACATGTACGGCAGGCCAGACGGCCCGCTGAGCGACATGGCGGCGACCGCCGGGATCCGGGTGACCCGCCTGGCTTTCGGCCAGGAGCGTGCTGTTCCTCTCCGCCATGCGTGCCGTCCACCGCGCCGAATCAGCCGGGACCAGCCAGGCGCTGCGAGCCTGTGACTGGGGCCCGGGACAGGCAGCGCTGACCAGGGCTGGCCCGGCAGACGCCGCCGCCACCACGATCCCGTTACCAAGCCGTAATGTGCGCCGCGCTCGATGTGAACGCATCGCAGCGCATCAGTGCAAAGGAGTAGGCGGCGAAGGACTTGTTGCGATCCTGCGCCTTTCGCGCCAGCCGTCCGACGGGCGGCGCGAGCGGCCTGGCGGGGGCGCCTTGAAAACCGTAGAAAAGTTCTCACAGCCGCTGCCTGGCTCGCTGTGTCCTGGCTCGCTGTGCCCGACTCGATACCTGGACCAGTCAGCTGGTCTCGACAGTCTTGAAGCCGGGCGGGGGACCGCACTAACGCGAGGTCATCACGTTCCCTGGGCCGCGGCCAGCCGAAGCCGTCAAACTGACCACCTCGGTGTGAACGAGCTGCAGGCAGGTCTATGCCCGCCGTTTGCGCAGCTCGAAGAGCTATGCAGGTCGCATCGGGTCGGTGCTGGCCGCCTGCGTTGCTGTACTTCTCTGTTGTACCGTCGTCCGTCTCGTAGGCCTGCAGCCTTGGCGTTGATCCTCTCTATGCCATATAGCGGCAGAAAGGTCGATGACGATCATATGAGCAGGTCAGGGCATCGATATCAGTTGATGCTGGGCACCTGAGCGCTCTGTGGTTGCTGCCGTTTGCTGCTGCCGCTCGGGCCAAATTGTTGACACTAAACATCAAGTGCCAGCTCCAGGCGGCCTGTAGGCCAGGTCTGGTGTGGCCATGTTCCTGAGCTCGGCTGATGTTGGCGTACATGGTCTGACCTACGGGTGAGATCTCAGCAGTTCTCGTTGGCCTGGTAGATCCGGCTGTCATGTGCCTAAGATGCGCCCAGCCGCATTTGAAATCCGCAGCTCCGCGCAGCGCTGTATACAATTGAGCCCTTGTGCCAGCACCGGAAAAGATGTACCGTTTGAGTGGTGTCATATCCTTGGGGGGATAATGGTTCATAAAAACGTGGCCAAAGTGTTGATCGCGATTATGGTAATAACACCAGGAAGTATCGCTCTCTCCAGTTGCGATCCACCGCATGTTAGTGGGGGCGCGATCAAGGACGGCAGTAACACGGCTAAAAAAATTGCCAGGGGTGGCGCTGGCGGTGCAGCTGGCGTCGCCGGGGGGACAGGTGTCTATTGTCAGCAAAATCCGAATCAATGCTGATAGCATTAAAGTTTACTCGCCTTCAGAAGGCGTAGCGCCTTAAGAAGCTGCTTTTTCGTTATTAAGCCATCTGTCCAGCAGCTGTTTCCCAATAGATACAATCGGTATAACAACAGTCAGTATATATGCCAGGGTAAGTATTCCTTGCGTGTTACCTGTAGCCGGGTATTCAAGGCTCCAGTTCAATGTCTGCGGTATGGCGAGGAGAGGTACCGCCGCAAGCAAATGCCAGAGATATGAGCTATAAACTACGTGAACGAGATGCGTACCGTGAAGGGCACCGCCTTTGAAAGATACTATACCGACTTTGTACAAACCAACGCTAAAGGTAGTAAAGCCTGCAGTGCTAAGCCCTATCAATAGAAAACCCAGCGCGATGGTTCCGCTCAAATCGACGTCTTGGCTTCTCGTCACTTCTGATTTTCCGACCCGAGTAAATTTTGTTGCGGCAAGAACTCCACTGGAAAGGAACCCTACTCCAGCTAGGAAGAATGCAAAAACCTGACTGGCGGCACTAAAGAGGCTGATTCCATAAAATGAAACGATGTAGCAGGGGGAATAAAGGATTACCCGAAAATTGCTGTTTCTCTGCTTTCGTCGTGAAATCACCTGCCCAACATCCGCGATAGAATCTACAACGGCGGGAGCAGAGGAACCGTCATACATAAAAACTTTGAATTGGCTATCTGTTCGCATTTCCGCCTGGAAATCTAGGCCGTCTACTTTGAACTTGCATTTAATTACTCCTAACATGGCTCGAAGAATCTTTAGAGGAAATTCCCGCTTTTTTTGCTTCAGGTATAAAATGGCATGCTTTGATTTTGATTTGTTGACCATTTATACGATCAACCCAACCATAAATTGCGTCATACAAACGAGGTTTCCACCCAGCCAAGACTGCCTCAGCCTCAGCCTTATCGTGGTTACTCGCGGCTCGACGGGAAATCCTTTCCTCTGCAGCTTTTTGAGCAGCGAAGCGCTTGGCCCGGTCTTTAAGGTTACTACTCTCAGTTTTCATCAATCAATCTCTTGAATCGTTGATGGCAAGATCAGATCACTCGCATCTCAGTACAGCAGTTCAGTGATCATGATAACTCAGAAAGTTGTACAGTGCGCAGACACTTGGTTTCTTACGCAAGCCGAAGATCACAGTAATCAACCGGCACCTTCCCTGCTGCGGCGCGTCTACCCCCAACAGAGGATCTTGGTAACGGTCATGTCTGCCGAACTGCCTCGCGACACCACCTTCACTAGCTTCGGCTGATGCTTGCCAGCACGGAGCTTGCCGAGGCCGGACTAATCTCGAGATTCCCCGCAGGCTCGACCGTATGTCGATCATGAGCACCATCGACGAGAATGGCCATCTGTTTCTTCGGCCACCGGCCGAAAGGCCCGTTACGCGCTCGACAAACCGTCCGGCCGGACGCAGGCCAATGTGCCAATTTCATTTTCACGTCAGCCGACCGGCGTTGGCCCGGCCGGAGCGGGAGCGTCAGCGAAAGCGACGGCCTGGGCGGCGGCGCGAGCGGCCCCGGCGGGCCGCCTTGAAACCGTACAGAAGTTCTCACACGGCTTCGGGGCCCGCCTGGGCATTCTGAGACCAGGGTCTCGGGCCGGGTGGTGTTCGCTGGCGAGTGCTGGTCAGCGGGGTTGTGTCCTGAGGGCGGTGCTAAAGGTCCGCCACTGGCCAGGCGTGAAGGCGAGGCGGGGTCCATAGGGGTCGCGAGAGTCGCGGATTTCGATGGCCTTGCCGGTGGTGGCGATCTCGACGCAGTTTCCATTGCTGCCGCTGCGGGCGGGCTTGCGCCACGGGGTACGGGAAGGGTGGGTGGTGTCGCATCCCGTGCCTCCTCGGGTGTCATGCCTGTGCGGCGATGGCGGCCAGGGCGTCGGCGGTGGCGCCGGGTCTCAGCGCGGCGGCGCGGAGATGCCCGAACATCAGGGTATACCGGCGGATCTCGTTGTCTTCTTCGAGGAACAGGCCGCCGGCGGCGCTTTCGGTGTAGACGATGGCGCGGTCGGCGGGGTCAGGGAACTCCAGGACGACGAATGAGCCGTCCATGCCGGGGTGGGCGCCGGCGTCGAAGGGGATGAGCTGCACGGTGATGTGCGGCTGGTCGGCAGCTTCGGCGAGGCGGGCGAGCTGGGCGGCCATCACGCCGGGGCTGCCGACCTGGCGGCGGGCGACGGCCTCGTCGATGATGGCCCAGAGCCGGGGCGGGTCGGTGCGGGCCAGGAGCTGCTGCCGTTCGAGGCGGGCGGTGACGCGGTTTTCGATCTCGGCGTCGGTGGCGTGCGGGAGGGTGCCGTGCAGCTGGGCGCGGGCGTAGTCCTCGGTCTGCAGCAGGCCGGGGATGTACAGCGACTCGTAGTTGGAGATGGCCCGGGCTTCTTCCTCGAAGCCGATGTAGTCGGAGTAGACGCCGGGCAGCTCGGAGCGGTAGGGCTGCATCCAGCCGCGCTGGCTGGCCTCGCGTAGAAGCATGAGCAGCTCGCCGCGGCGGGGCTCGTCGACCTGGTACAAGTCCAGGAGCTGGATCAGGGTGGCGCGCTGGGGGCGCTGCTGGGCGGTTTCGAGCCGGTACAAGGTGGAGCGGTCCTTGCCGGTCCGACGGGCGACGTCCTCCTGGGTCATGCCGCGTTCCTCGCGCAGGTCGCGGAGCTGGGCGCCCAGGCGGCGCAGCCGGACGGAGGGCGCGGTCCGCGAGGATGGCATGCGGGGATCTTACTCTCATCCGTATTCGCATCTGATGTGAATGCATCAGTTGCATTTTCGTTCTGGGCAGGTGCATGATGGGGACTGCTCTCCCCGGCCGGGCCCCATCCCCGGCTCGACTGCAGCCACCGGAGTCAGCCGCCACCGGACCGCTGGCACCGCGAACCATCGCAAACCCGACTGGAAGGCACCCGGAGATGACCATCGAACCAGCCGTCAGGTCGGCAACGCGTGGCCAGGCCAGCCGGCACTTGGCGGCTATCGCGGCCAGCCTGTCCGCCTCCGGTATCACCAGCCATCTGACCAGCCCGGCTGGTACTCCCGTATTGACCGCCGTCGCCCCCGACGGCGACCCGGACTCCGCGATAATCACGATCTATCCCGACCCCTACGCTGATCTGAGCGCCGCCCCGGGACCGCAGTTCGAATGCACCTGCACTTGGACACCCGTCCCCGGCGCCTCCCCGCAGGCCACCGCAACAGCCATCACCGCCATCCTGAACGCGGCCCGTCCCGCCGCCCGGGGGGCGCCTCGACGGCCGTCGCACGCCGATGCCACCCGCATCGCCGGGTTCCTGCGCCATCATCCGTCCTGGTCAGCCTTCTGGGACCCGCGATACGGGCTGTGGCGCGCGGCCGAAGACGATCCCGCCTCGGTCCTGTATGCCGAGACGCCCACGCCGGCCGCCCTGATCAGCTACATCACCAACTGCTCCCGGACCACCGCCGGTCGGCCCAGCTGAGGACCGCGCCTGGCACCCGCCCGCTCCCGCTGGCGCTCTTCCCTGGCGCTGGCCCTACTGAAAGAAGCCCTGCCCTGATGACAGCCGCCGACCCGGCAGGCCCACCGTGTCCCGAGGACCTCACTGCTCGCGTCTTCCGCGCCCTATACCCCGAGTTCGACCTCCACGCTCTGACCGGGACCTACCTGGCCCTGCCCAAAGGCACGCCCTGCTTCACCGCCCCGGCCATCGGTGAGATCGCCCGCCAGATCAGCGACCGCGAACCCATCCCGCCCACCGCACCGGAGGCGCTGCACCGCCCCCGCCTGCCCCGCCAGCCCTGAACGCTGATGCACCCGCCAGGGCCGTTCCGGCCACCTCCACCGCCCCCCGGAGGCAGCCCCATAGCCATCGCCACTGCCCTCACCCGGGCCCTGATGGTCCGTGGCATCACGGGCATCTACACCGCTACCGACGCCCGGTTCGGCCTGATATCGGTCAACGCCGCCGTGACCGCCTGGACTGACGGCCACCAGATCTGGTGCAACAGCGCGAGCCAGCGTCACACCTGGCCCGCCACGGACATCGAGGCCGCAGCGGCAAGCCTCGCAGCCTTGGCCCATCCTGCGGCTGATAGGCCTCAAGCTCATCCTGAAGCCTGAGTCACCCGGGGACGCTGGGGCCGCGTGGCGTAGGAGGAACGCCGGTGAAGGTGGATCTGTCGGGGCCTACGGCACGATGACGATGGGGACCGGCGAGTGGCGGGCCAGGCTGACGGTGACCGAGCCGACCACGCGGTGAGTAACCCGGGACGAGCTCCCGACCACGATCACCACGGTCCGCGCCGGGTCGGCCTCGTGCAGGCCTGCCGCCACCGCGATCAGCTGCTCCTCGACGATGCCCTGGTACCGCTCGAATCCCCAGTCAACATCGAGCCCCTCGAGCTGAGCGGCCGCCTGGGCGCGCAGCTCGGGCGCGAGCTCTTCGAAGCTGGCTTCCATCTCGGCGATGGCGTCGGCCGACAGCATGACGGTGCTGGACACGTGGGACACCCACACGACCTCGATGCGGCCGGTCCGGCCCTGCAGCAGCCTGACGGCGGCGTCGAGGGCGCGGGTCGCGGGCGGGGAGCCGTCGTATCCCACGACGATCTGCAGGAAGCTTCCGGGTGGCACGGGAGTAGTCACAGTGGTCAGCCTAGCCCCACAGGATGACGAGATTCCGGGCCCGGTGGATGATGTGGGGATGCCTACCTTGGATCATCTCGTCACGTCCGGGACCTTCTCGCTCGACGGCGGCACCTGGGACGTGGACAACAACGTCTGGATCGTCGGTGACGACGCCGAGTGCGTGGTGATCGACGCCCCGCACGACGCCGGCGCGATCCTCGCCGCCATCGGCTCGCGCCGGCTCACGGCCATCTTGTGCACCCACGCGCACGACGACCACGTTGATGCCGCCGCCGCCCTCGCCGACGCGACGAACGCGCCCATCTGGCTCCACCCCGCCGACCGCGAGCTGTGGGAGCTGACCTACCCGGACCGGGCGCCCGACGGGGACCTCGCCGACGGGCAGAAGATCACCGTGGCCGGCGCCGAGCTCGAGGTCCTGCACACGCCCGGGCACTCGCGCGGCGCCGTGTGCTTCCACCTGGCCAGCCAGGGCTGGCTGTTCAGCGGGGACACCCTGTTCGCCGGCGGCCCCGGCGCGACCGGGCGCACGTTCTCCGACTTCGGCACGATCATCGAATCGATCCGCGGCCGGCTGCTCGACCTCGACCCGGCCACGGTCGTCCACACCGGCCACGGCGACGACACCACCATCGGGGCCGAACGTCCCCACCTCGACGAATGGATCGCCCGCGGCCACTGACCTCGGAGGGAGAAGGCATGAGCGTCAGGCGCTACCCGGCCCGGCCGATCGAATCCGAGCCGGGGGAGTCGCCCTGCACCGCGATCATCCCGCCCGACCCGCGCGGATGGGACACGATCGCGGTGCACGAATGGGAACTGCGCCGGCTCGAATGGACCGACCGCCACCCGTTCGACGAGACCAACTACGTCCTGGAGGGCGTGCTGCACGTCGAATCCGAAGGCCAGGTCGTCGTCGCCGGGGTGGGCGACACCGTCACGGTCACGGCCGGCTCGACCGGGCGCTACTGGGCCCCGGACTACGCCCGGATGCTCGCGATCTACTCGCCCAATCCCGAAGGCCTGCCGTCAGACGCCCTCGGCTACCGCCCCGTCTGATCCTGGTCAGCGCCATGGGCCAGGACTGAAGGAAGCTCTGTGCGGTCCTGTCGCTGCCGCGCCATCCCGGCGTGGGTCATGATCGTGAACAGTTTGAGCCAATAGTTGTCCCGAACTGTTCACGATCATGAAGAAGGTGCCTCTGAGTGCGTGGCCGCTGGGTGGTGAGGGGCAAGTGAGGTTACTCGCACCGTGCTGTTCCATGATCATGGCCAGGAGCGGCTGAATCCTGGCCGGAACTGGCCACGACCATGAGGTCGGCCGACGCGCGGGTGCCGCCTTGAGTTCCTGGCGCTGGTTCAGAGCCCGGCGATCGCGAGCACGGGCACCAGCACGCCCACGGCCGCGATGGCGACCGTGAGCGCGGCCAGCGCCAGCCGGTAACCCGCCCGGCGGGCCGGGGCCGGCGGCTCGGTCAGCCGGCGTACCCGGGCGGCGACGACGCCGCCGGTGGCGGGCAGCCACGAGGCCGGCACGGGTGAGGCCGGTGCGGACGCCGCGGTCACGCCGGCGGCCATCGCGAGCAGGGCGGTCAGCAGCGTGCGGCGGCGCTGCTCACGACCGGGCCCGCCGCCGCGGCCGACGGCGGCATCGTCGGCGCGCATCTCGGCCAGCCGGGCCACCTCGGCCGTCCCGCGCGCGAAGATCGGAACGAACGGGGCTACCGTTGCCAGTGATCGTGTCACCGCGAGCAGCAGGTGGTGCCGCCCGGCCAGGTGCGCGCGCTCGTGCGCCAGCACGGCGGTGAGCTGCTCGGGTTCGAGGACGGCGAGCGCGCCGGTGGTGACCACGATGGTGGGCGGCCGTCCCGGCAGGCAGTACACCGCGGGCCGGGCGGCGTCCAGGACGAACGCCGCGTCGCCGCCGGCCCGGTGGCCGACGATGCGGGCCGCCTCGGCGTGCTCCCGGGTGCTGACGCTGGTCCGCCGCAGGCTGCGGCCGTAGCGGCAGCCGAGCACGATCAAGGTGATCCCGCCGGCGAAGGCCACGGCCGCGAGCCCGAGCTCGTAGGCGGCGCTGCGGTACACCGCGGGCGGGCACACCCCGGTGGTCACCGTCTGGCACACCGTCCGCGCGAACCCCGGCCACCCGCTGGCGGCCGACCGGGCCAGCAGGCCCAGCGCGGCCAGGACCAGGGCGAGCACGCTGGTGATCGCGGTCAGCCAGGCGGCGATCCCGAGCCGCGGGCTGACCCCGTCCCGGCCGAGCCGTCCCAGCGGCAGCGGCAGGAACCACGCCATGACGAGGGCGAAGCCGAAGACCGCGAGCGCCGGGATCATCCGTGCCGCCTGCTGCGCAGCTTCCCGAGCACCGAACGCAGTGCCTCGGACTCCCCGCTGTCGATCTGCGCGATGAAGTGGCTCAGCACCACCTCGGCGTCCCCGCCGTCCACGAGGGCCTCCCGCATCAGCCGGGCGCTGTACTCCTCCCGGCTGGCGGTCGCGGTGTACCGGTACGCCTTGCCCTCCTTGGCCCGGTCCAGCCAGCCCTTGCGGTGCAGGTTGTCCATGGTGCTCATCACGGTCGTGTACGCGATCGTCCGCTCCGCGGCCAGCTCGTCGAACAGCTCCCGCACCGTCACCGGGCGGGCGTGCTCCCACACCCGGTGCATGATCACCGCTTCCAGGTCACCGAACCCGCGCACCCGCATCCTCCCGTGTCGTCACGAGCCAGCATAGACAGCCCAGCCGCCGATTGCTACTGTCTACTTACGTACTACCTACGTACGTAGATAGTAGATGAGCGGAGGGAGCGTCATGGGAAACGCCGCACGTACCAAGACACAGACGGCCCGCGAGAAGCTTGCCTACAGCCGGGCGGCCCAGCGCAAGGCCGAGGTCCGCAAGCGCGTCCTGCTGGCCGGCGGCAGCGTCGCCGTCGTGCTCGCCCTGGTGGCCACGCTGATCGCGGTCAAGCTCACCCAGTCACCAGCCAAGCCGACGGCGCAGGCGGTGGCGGGCGCGGGCACCACGGCGCAGGTCCAGCGTCAGGTCACCGGCGTGCCCGCGGCGACCCTCGATGCGGTCGGGGCCGGGACGGCGACCGGGTTCAACGCCGTCTCCGGCCCGCCGGTGCTCACCGCCGCCGGGAAACCGGAACTGCTCTACATGGGCGGCCAGTACTGCCCGTTCTGCGCGGCCGAGCGCTGGGCGCTCGCCGCGGCGGTCAGCCGGTTCGGCACGCTGTCCGGGCTCAGCCTCATCCACTCCTCGCCCACCGACGTCAACCCGAGCACGCCGACGCTGTCGTTCGAGAACGCCCGCTACACCAGCAAGTACCTGGCCTTCGTGCCGGTCGAGTGGTTCGGCCAGGCCGCCGACCCGGGCACGCCGTTCGGGCACGCCTACCTGCAGCGGCCGACGGCGCAGCAGCAGGCCCTGTTCACCCGCTACGGCGGCGGCTCGATCCCGTTCGTCGATATCGGCAACCGCTACGTCCTCCCGCAGGTGCAGTACGACCCGGCGGCGCTGGCCGGCCTGAGCTGGCCCCAGGTGGCCGCGGCCATGCACGATCCGTCCAGCCCGGTAGCCAAGGACATCGACGGCGCCGCCAACGTCATCACCGCGGCCATCTGCACCCTCACCCACGGCCAGCCCGGCGGCATCTGCCAGTCGGCCGGCGTCAAGTCCGCAGCTGCCTCACTCTAAGTGGCGGTGTTGGTTTCCTGTGCCTAGTCACCGGAGCCGACGCCGAACTGTGGCCGCCGGTGCCTCACGCGGTTTGTCGGTGGCCATGGTTATGGTGGCTGGCATGGAGGCGAGAGTGCGGACCGTGGAGGATCACCTGTACTCGGTGACCAAGACGGTCATCACCTTCAAGGGAAGCAGGCGCGGGTTTGCCGGAGCGCTGCCGACGCGGCGCGGCCTGTCGGTCTACCTGGACCTGCAGTTCCAGGGCTGGGTCGGCGAAGCATACGCGGTCGGGCAGGGCGCTCACATACTGCGGCTTGGCGCCCAGTCCGAGCAGGTCGGTATAACCCCGAAGCCACAGGGCTATGGTCCTGTGAGCCATGACCGCCCTAGTGACCCAGCGACCCGCCGTACAGGCCCCACCATCCGATTAATCACGCACTCACTAAGGCCAGGCCGTCGATCGACCGGATGTCCTCCTCGGTACGCTGCAGGTCGCCGCACCCTGCGGGGCCCTCATCAAGATCAACGAGCTCGACGAGGGACTCTATACCTAACGTTTCCGTCCACAGCGCCTCGTGCGCCCCAGCTCGACAGGTCGGACTGCTTCCCCGCGTAGGAAGCAGTCCGACCGTGCTTACCGGCGGTGCGTCATTGTTAGCCGGTGCAGCCGAACCCGTCGTTCGACGGAAGCACGCCGCCGCAAATGTGTTCCCATGAATTACTGGGGGCCGTCGAAAAAGTTTCGTTGGCGTACAGATTTATTCTTGCGTAGTCTTTGCTGTGATTGAAGTTAAAGCCTTCGCTGATAGTGCTGGACCCGTTCCTGCCAGCCCAGGAGCACCAGTCTATATCTGTGCCGCCACCGTAACAGTTGCCGGGACCATTATTCCAGACCTGGTCCGTGCTCGGATTGACGGTAAAATTGAAAGGATCGTATACGTACCAGTAGCCGCTGGCCTGGTCGCAGTACCCGTTAGAGAGGAAGGCCTGGCAGGCTTCGAGCCAGCCGTCGAGGTAGGTGCTTCCGGAGGCGGTGGTCCGGATGACAGACGTGCGGAGCGACTCTGCACCGGTGCAGGGCGCCTTAGCATTATGCAGGCTGCTGCGGAGGCCGGCGCACTGCGCTGGGGACAGGTTGATGCGCTCAGTGCGGACCGCTGGCGCATACGAGTGGATCTCACCGGAACTGGCTGGCGGTGCTGACGCCGGTCGGATAACGGTAGCTGACCGCTGTGATCCAGCGAGTGCCGGACTGCTCGCCGCTACGGTGAATCCGGCAGTGATCGCGATGGTGGCGGTCAGGACCGTCAACGCTTTACGACGTTTGTTCACAAGCACGGGGCTGTCTCCTGTCGTTTCGTTCTAGCCCACAGTGAATGGGCTATGGCGGCCCCCCTTACTCCTGCCGTTCACATGCGTTGCTGGCAGGCACGGGCAGTCAGAAGTGACATCCGGCGACTGATCCTGAGTTGCCCGAAACTCAGGATCCAACGTAAAGCGACAAACCAAACATTATCAACGGCATTAACGTCTGTCGAGATCTAAATTGGAGGACAACAAGCACCCTGAATGCGGCGATCAAGTACCATAACGCCGACTGCTGGTGACCCGCCGGGTGAGCGGCGAGGGCTCTGGCCGGCCAGCTGTCCATGGCCATGAGAAAGTGAGATCGTTCCAACCTGAATTGGCTGGTCAGCGCGCTGGCTTGGGCGGGGTTGGTGCTCGGGCTGGTGGGGGCGGCTGGGCGTAAGCCGTGCTCGACTGGGGCGGGGCCGGGGGACAGGGCCTGGTTAGCGTGGGGACATCGCCGGCACCGGCTTCGCGGTCGGCTACGGCAGCCGAGCGAGCGGAGCAGGCCCTGGTCGCCCGCCGGGGCGGCCAGCAGGTACAGGCCGCCTCCGACCCACTGGGCGTCCAGGGGCACGACCGGCCTTTGAGGGAACATGACCAGGGTCTCGTCGTCGTGCAGCATCGCGACCATCTGCGCCAGCCCGGCGACGATCTGGCCGTCGGTCAGCCGCGGCACCGACGCTTCCAGCGCGTCGCGGCGGCCTGCCAGGCCGACGCCGGGATCGCGCCGAGCGCGGTGGCGGCCAGGCCGGCCGACTTCATTGCCGGCGGCCGTCCGGGGGCGGTTCCACGTCGTCGTAGACGCGGGCCGCGGCCAGCAGGCCGTCCGGGCCGCGCTCGTAGACGCCGAGTCCCGCCTGCGGCGGCAGCTCACGGTCGCCCCAGCGGACGAAGTTGTACTCCACCGCGCAGCGCACCCCGTCGTCGGTCACCTCGCACGGCTGCAGGCCGATACCGCCGGGTGCGCCGAGTCGTTCGGTAAAAAACGAACGGAGCTCGGCCGTGCCGCGGTGGGTCAGGTGCGGGCCGATGGGTTCCCGGTAGTACCCGTCCGGTTCGAAGGCGCGCACCAGCGCGTCGGCGTCACCGCTGTCCAGCGCGGCCTGGTACCGGCCGACGACATCGCCGGGGCGCGTGCCGCCGGACGGCAGGATGGCGGGCCGCAGGTGCCGCCGCCCGTCGACCGGCCACTGGCTGCAGTAGGTGCGGAACACCACCGACAGGTCGTCGGGGGATTCGGCGACGACGGCCACCGGCCACGCCACGTTCCCGTCGTCGCGCGGCAGGTGCGCCAGCAGTTCCACCACGGCCCGCCCGTCGGCCGAGGTGGAGGCCACGGTCTCGATGCGGGCGTGCTGCTGGGTTATCCAGGACTTGTTGGTGCTGACGAACTTCCGCAGCTGCCGGTGGCCGCGGATCTCGCCCGCGCGGGGGTCGTAGACCACCACCTCGCCCGGCCACGCCGTCTCCAGGGTGCGGGCGTCGCCCGTGTTCAGCGCCGTGAAGAACTGGCCGACCGGATCGGCGTGACCCGCGTCGCGGGTCTGCCTGCGCGCCAGTTCCACCGCGCCGACGAACTCAGGGAACCAGGGCATCACTCAGCCCCGTGGGCCGAGGGGAACCGGGGCGGGCGTTTCTCGGTGAGGGCGGCCGCGCCCTCGACGACATCGGGTCCCATGAAGCAGAGCATCTCGTAGGCGGCGGACTGGTCGAAGATCGGGCCGGCCATCTTGAGCCAGTTGTTCAGCGCCCGCTTGGTCCAGCGGATGGCCTGCTGGGAGCCGTCCGCCAGGGTGTCCGCCACGCGCAGCGCCTCGTCGAGCACTTGCTCGCGGGGGAGGGCCTTGCTGACCATGCCGACCCGCTCGGCCTCCTCGCCGGTGATCATCTCACCGGTGAGCAGGTAGTACCGGGCCTTGGCCATGCCGCACAGCAGCGGCCACAAGATGGCGGCGTGGTCGCCGGCCGCGACGCCGAGCTTGACGTGGCCGTCGCCGAGCCGGGCGTCGAGGGCGCAGATCGATATGTCGGCCATCAGCGCCACCACCGTGCCGGCCCCCACGGCGACGCCGTTGATCGCGGAGACGATCGGCTTCTCGCAGTTGACCATGTTGTAGACGAGGTCGCTCATCTCCTTGAGCATGTGCGCCACCCGGCCGTGGTCGCCGGCCATCCGCTGGACCATGGCCAGGTCGCCGCCGGCCGAGAACGCCCGGCCCGCGCCGGTGATCACGGCCACCTTCGTCTCCGGGTCGCCGGAGACCTCGGCCCAGACGCGGGCGAGCTCGCCGTGCATCCGCTCGTTGGCGGCGTTGTACTTCTCCGGCCGGTTCATGGTGACGAGCAGCACGCCGTTGCCCCGGCGCTCGAAGGTGAGGTGCTCGTACTCGTCGAACTTCACGGTGCTCCCTGCTAGTAGTGGCTCAGCTCATCGTGAGGCCGCCGCTGACGCTGACGGTCTGGCCGGTGACGAAGGACGCCTCGTCCGAGGCGAGGAAGGCGACGACGTTGGCGACGTCGGCCGGCTGGCCCAGCCGCCGGAACGGGATCGCCCGGGTGAGGGCCTCGCGCAGCTTCGGTCCGGCGAACTCGGCGAACAGCGCGGTATCGGTGGGTCCCGGGCACACGCAGTTGATCCTGACCTGGTGGCGGGCCATCTCCCGGGCCAGCGACTTGGTGAAGGCGATCACGCCGCCCTTGGCCGCGGAGTAGACCGCCTCGCCGGACGACCCGACCCGGCCCGCGTCCGAGCCCAGGTTCACCACCGCCCCGGCGCCCTGATCAGCCATCAGCGGCACCACCGCCTTGCAGGTGTTCAGCACGCCGTACAGGTTGATCCCGATCGCGCGATCCCAGTCGGCCGGGTCGGAGTCGACAAAGGAGCTGGCCTTGTCCCAGCCCGCGTTGTTGACCAGGACGTCGATCCGGCCGAACTGCTGCGCCACCCGGTCGGCCAGCGCCTGGACCCCCGCGCGGTCGGTCACGTCGAGGCGGATGGCGACGGCGCCCGGCCAGGCGGCCGCGGTCTCCTTCGCGCTCGCCTCGTCCATGTCGGTGACGACCACGGTCGCCCCCTCCGCGGCGAGCTTGCCCGCGATGGCCTGGCCGATGCCCCGGCCCGCGCCGGTCACGATCGCGATCTTGGTGTCCAGCCTGCCCATCAGCGGTACCTCCCGGGCCGTGATCGCCGTCTCCAGAAGAATCTATACTCGCCACTCACGACGGAAGGAGAGCACCCGTGCAGGTCGGTCTCGTGATCATGGATGAGCACCCCGCCGACGCGCTCCGGATCGCCCGTGCGGCCGACCAGGCCGGCGTGCACTCGCTGTGGTCGATCGACTATTACAACCGGAGCAGCCTCACCCGGGCGTCGGCGTACGCGGCCGTCACCGAGAACGCGATCGTAGGTACCAGCGTCACCCCGCTGTTCGCCCGCGCGCCGCTGGCCCTCGCGGCGGCGGCCGCCGACGTCCAGGCGATCGCCGGGGGCCGCTTCGTGCTCGGCGTGGGCAGCAGCACCCGCCGGATGAACCAGGACTGGTACGGGGCTCCGCTGCGGCACCCGGCGCCGCGGGTCCGGGAGCGGATCGAGCTGATCCGGCGGCTGATCGCGCACCGCAGCGGCCCGTTCAGCTACGAGGGCCGGTTCAACCGCGTCTCGATGGCGCACTACGACCGCGCCGCGCTGCCGGACGCCATGCCGATCCTGGCCGCCGGCGTGGGCGAGCACATGGTGGCGGTGGCGGGGGAGTGCGCGGACGGGTTCGTCGGGCACACGATCGCCTCGGCCGGCTACCTGCGCGAGGTCGCCGTCCCGCTCCTGGCCCGGGGCGCGGCCCGGGCGGACCGGGACGCGGCCGGGCTGCGGATGACGACGCAGATCGTCGCCGCGGCTTCTGGTGATCCTCGCGCCGCCCGCCGCGACGCCGCGGCCCAGGTCGGTTTCTACTCCACCCCGAAGGGTTACGACCTGCTCTTCCCCGACGGCCGGTTCGCGGCCGAGCGGGCCGCCGCCCGTGAGGCCCTCGCGCACGGTGACGTGCCCGGCGTGATCGCCGCGGGGGAGGCGATGGTCTCCGAAAGGGCCGTATTCGGCACCCCGGAAGACGTGGCCTCGCAGCTGCGCCGCTACGCCGACGTGGTCGACTGGGCGATCCTGTACCCGCCGCACTTCGCCGTCGACGCCGAGCGCATCCACGCCAACGAGCTGGCCCTGATCGAGGTCGCCGCCGCCTGGACGCCCTAAGCGCGGCCAGCAGGGTAGCGAGCACCACGTTCACGGCGGTCCCGGCGAGGATGCTGAGGACCGCGTTGCGCCGCCACAGGTGCAGGGTCACGGTGACGGCCAGGGCCGCGACGCCGGGCAGGGCCCGGGCCGGGTCCGCGAGGGGCAGGTCGCGCAGGCTGTAGGCGAGCAGGATCACCATGACGCCCAGCGGCATGCGGGCGCTGAGGTAGCCGACGGCGGCGCTGGCCCGCAACGGCGCCAGCACGCGGAAGGGCAGCGCCCGCAGCGACCAGGTCACGGCCGAGGCCGTGGCCACCGCGGCCAGCAGGTAAGGCGTGTCAGGCATCGGCGATCCCCGTCCGGCGGCAGGCGTGGCGGGCCAGCAGGCCCGCGGTGAACAAGGCGAACGCGACCAGCAGCATCTGACCGGGCACGATGAGCCGCGCAACGAGCGCGCAGGCCAGCGCCAGGACCGGGGTCGGCACGTCGCGCCGGCCCCGGAAGGCGTCGATGGCCAGGACGGCGAACAGCGCGGTCATGGCGAAGTCCAGGCCGGCCAGGCGCACGTGGATGACCAGCCCGAGAACGGCGCCGGCGGTCGCGCCGGTTACCCAGTAGGCGTGCAGGAAGGCCTGCAGCCACAGGATGCGCCGGCTGGGCCAGGACTGGGACGCCTTGCTGGCGGTGAGGACATAGGCCTCGTCGGTCATCGCGAACGTGCTGTAGGCCTTGCCCGCCCGGCCGGTGATCCGGTGCAGGGGGAAGGACAGCGCGTAGAAGACGTGCCGGGAGTTGACCAGGAAGGCGGTCAGCGCGATCTGGGCCAGCGGGGCGGCGGCGACGGTAAGCCCGATGAGCAGGAACTCGAAGGATCCGGCGAAGATCGTGCTGGAGAAGACGCTGGCCCACCACCAGGCCAGGCCGGAGTGCACGACCAGCATCCCGAAGGCGATTCCGATGGGGAAGATGGCCAGGCCCACGGACCCGGAGGAGCGCAAGGCCGCCACGGCCTCCGAACGGGGCCGCGGCTTAGCACCGGTAGCGGGGCCGAGCCCCCGGTCCGCGAGAGCCGGAAACGGTGTCATGGAGCAATTTTAGAAAACTATCGACGAAATTTGATTCCCACTTATGACTGTATGCTGATCAAATGAGCAATGAAATAAGACTCGATCGCCTTGATCGAGAAATTTTGTTTCAGCTCCAGCGGGACGGGCGCATGAGCAACGTCGAGCTGGCCCGGCGGGTCGGGCTGACGCCCCCGCCGTGCCTGCGCCGGGTCAAGCGGCTCGAGGACGCCGGCGTGATCGCCGGATACCGCGCCGCCGTCGACCTGGCCGCCCTCGGCCGTGGCCTCGATGTCATCGTCGATGTCGACATCAACGCCTACGACCTCAAGTCGGTGCAGGAATTCGAGACCACCACGGCCGGGTACAACGAGGTCGTCGAGCTGCGCCGGATGTTCGGCCGCCCCGACTACTTCATCCGCGTCGCGGTGGCTGACCACGCCGCCTACGAAGCCTTCCTCACCGGCAAGCTCATGGGCCTCCCCGGCGTCCTGCACGTGACCTCGCACCTGACCATGAAGACCCTCAAGACCGCCGGCTAACCAGCGGGTGGCAGCCTCCCGGGCAAGGCGATCGCGGACATCAACCTCACGTTCCCCGCGGGTCGTGATCCCGGTTACGGGCCGACCGGCAACCTGTGTGACCTGTGAGATGCAGGTGGTTCCTGCCGCCATCGCCAGGCCGAGCTGACCATCATGAAACCGGGATTCCACCGCGTTCGAACGCGGTGGAACCCGGGTTTCATGCCCGTTTTCCCGTTTGGGACCCCTCGCTTCCCCGCGGGTTGTGACCCGCGGCAGCGGGTGGCAGCTTCCGGAAGCGCTGCCAGCGGGGGCCGTGCTATCAGGCGCGCGCCGATGTGCCGGGCCGGGAAATAGCGCGGAACATCCGGGGGTCTATATGCCACCGGATGTTCCGCATAGCCCGGATGTTCCGCCTTAACCCGGCCACGTCCGCGGCCAGCCCATGATAACAGCAAGAAGCCGCTGGCTGTCACGCGGCGGTGCCGCTGGCGATCTCGTGCTGACCGTCAAAGACGCGCCAAGGCGGCAGCCGGGCTCTCCCCGGCGGGCCCGCAGGCCAGCGACCGCCCCGCGTCACGCGGTGGTACGTCACGGCGACGTACCATGCAGGCTCTTGCCCCTTGACGACTGGAGATCGGCATGACCCTGGCCACGGACTACCTCGGCCTCGACGCCCTGCTGACGGCCGGGGAACTCGCCTGGCGCAACACCGTCCGGGAGTTCGTCAGCGAGCGCATCAGGCCCAGCATCAGGGACTGGTACGAGAGCGCGGTCTTTCCCGCTGACATCGTCCCCGAGATGGGTCGGCTCGGCCTGCTGGGCACGCACCTGTCCGGCTACGGCTGCGCGGGCCGCAGCGCGGTGGAGTACGGCCTGGCGGCGCTGGAACTCGAGGCGGGCGACTCCGGGCTGCGGACCTTCGTCAGCGTGCAGGGATCGCTGGCCATGAGCGCTATCCATAAGTTCGGCACGGACGAGCAGAAGGAGCGCTGGCTGCCCGGGATGGCCGCCGGCGAGGTGATCGGCTGCTTCGGCCTGACCGAGCCCGAAGCAGGCAGCGACCCGGCCAGCATGACCACGACGGCGCGCCGGGAGGGCAGCGGCTGGGTCCTCGACGGCGCCAAGCGGTGGATCGGCCTGGCCTCGATCGCCGACATCGCCGTCATCTGGGCCCGCACCGAGGACGGCATCCGCGGCTTCCTGGTCCCCACCGGTACCCCGGGATTCACCGCGACCCCGATCGAGCCCAAGCTGGCCATGCGCGCCTCGATCCAGTGCGACATCACCCTCGCGGACGTCCGGGTGCCCGCCGACGCGATCCTGCCGGGGGCGGCGGGCCTGCGCGGGCCGTTCGCCTGCCTGAACGAGGCGCGCTACGGCATCATCTGGGGCGCCATGGGCGCGGCCCGGGACGCTTACGAGGCCGCGCTGGACTACGCGCTGAACCGCAGGCAGTTCGGCAAGCCGATCGCGTCGTTCCAGCTCACCCAGGAAAAGCTGGTCGACATGGTCCTCGAGATCCAGAAGGGCCTGCTGGTAGCGCTGCACATCGGCCGGATGAAGGACGCCGGGACGCTGGTCCCGGAGCAGATCTCGTTCGGCAAGCTCAACAACGTCAGGACCGCGATCGCCATCGCCCGGCAGGCCCGCTCCATCCTCGGCGGCAACGGCGTGGCCATGGACTACTCGCCGATGCGGCACGCCAACAACCTCGAGGGCGTCCGCACCTACGAAGGTACCGACGAGATCCACATCCTGATCATGGGCCGGGCCATCACCGGCATCTCCGCCTTCAGCTGAGCTGTCTTCAGCTGAGCCGCTTTCAGCTGAAGGCGGGGGAGCTGTCAGTCCATCCGGCGCAGCCAGCGGAAACCGTACCGGCCGAGGTTGATGTCGTCGCCTTCGCTGTACGCCGGGTCGGTGTCGCCGAGCACCTGCCGCATCCGCTGGCTCCCGGTCGGCTGGTCGAGGTCATCGGGCAGGCGGACCTTGACCGGCTCGGCCGACACGTTGTGCAGGGTGACCGTCTGGTCCTCGCGCCAGCGCGTCTCGATGGCGAGCACGTGCGGGTCGCCGACGTCGAGGATCCGCCACTCGCCCCAGCCGAGCTCCGGGCTCTCGAGCCGCGCCCGGACGGCGTGAGTGACCCAGGACAGCAGCGAGCCGGGGTCATAGCGCTGGTCGGCCGCGTTGACCGCTCGGTAGCCGGCCGGCCCGTCGGCGTGTGTCGGCCGGTAGGTCTGGTCCGCGGCGGAGAAGCCGCCGGCGGGAGCGGGCGACCACTGCATCGGGTTGCGGACAGCGAGCCGCCCGGGCAGCGACAGGTCCTCGCCCATGCCGAGCTCATCTCCGTACAGCAGGACCGGCGTCCCCGGCAGGGCCAGCGTCAGGGCGAGCACCATCCGGATCCGCTGCTGGTCGTAGCCGAGCATCGAGGCCAGCCGCCGGCGGATGCCGCGCCCGTAGACCCGGTGCTCCGGCTCGGGCGCGAACGCGGCGAACACCTCATCGCGCTCGTCGTCGCTGAGCAGTCCCAGGTTCAGCTCGTCGTGGTGCCGGCAGAAGTTGGCGAACTGGGCCTGCTCGGGATGAGGACGCCGGCTGCGCAGCGCGTCGGCCAGCGGCGTGGCGTCGCCGCGGGCGTGCGCGAGCCACTGGGCGGCACAGGTGCGGAAGTCGAACAGCATCTGCACGCCGTCGCCGCCGTCCACCTTGAAGAAGCCCTGCTGCTCCTTCGGGCTGACGTTGGCCTCGCCGAGGAAAATGGCATCGCCGCGGCGGCGCTCGAGGAACTCGACCAGCGAGCGCAGGTAGGTAACCGGCTGATCCTTGGCATCGGTGCCGATCGTCTCGATCATGAACGGCAGCGAGTCGACCCGGAACCCGGAGATACCCAGTTCCAGCCAGAAGCCGAGGACCTTGTGCATCTCGTCCAGGACATCCGGATCGGTGATGTTCAGGTCGGGCATGAAGTCGTAGTACCGGTGCATGTACCACTGGCCGGCGACCTCGTCGTACTTCCACGTGCCCGACTGCTCGCCGGGGAACGCCACCTCGCTCGGTTCCTTCTGCTCGGTGTCGCTCCACCGGTAAAAGTGCCGGTACCGGGAGTCGCGGTCGCGGCGGGACTGCTGGAACCAGGGGTGCTGGTCGCTCGTATGACTCATCACCAGGTCGACCAGCACCCGGATGCCCAGGTTGTCCGCGGTGCGCATCATCTCCACGAAATCGCCCAGCGTGCCGAAGCGGGAGTCGACCGCGTAGTAGTTGGTGATGTCATAGCCGTCGTCACCCAGCGGGGACGGGTAGAAGGGCATCAGCCACAAGGTGTTGACGCCGAGGCTCGACAGATACTGGAGCCGCCGGGTCAGGCCCGCGAGGTCACCGGTCCCGTCGCCGTCGGAATCCAGCCAGGTCGCCACGTCGGCGCAGTAGATGACGGCGTTCTTCCACCACAGATCACTCACGGCCTTGTCAGTCATGCCGACCCGACTGCCCGCCCGGCCGCCGCCTAACCGCCAGGCCCGCGAGTGTCGGCGCGTGGTGCCGTGCGCCCCGGACGTCACACAGCTCACGCGTCCCAGGCCGAGCCGGATACCGCGGACCCGGACGAAGGCCCGGATCTGCCGTCAGCTGACGCCGCTTCAGAGCCGGACCGCACCATCGCGACGAACCGCGGCGCCCGCCACAGGCCCGACACGATGGCGGTGAGGTGGCCGACGGCCGGCACCTCGCGCACGCTCACCTGGGCGCCCGCCCGCAGCATCGGCCCGAGGTACCCCGCGATGTTGTCCAGCGGCGCGATCGTGTCGCGCCGGGAGCTGACGAAGACGAACCGGCAGCCGTCGAGCCGCCCGAACTGCGGCCACTGGACCTCAGCCCACGCTCCGGCGAGCCGGTCCAGCGACCACCCGCGCCGGACGTGCGCCTGCCTGGCGCCGTCGAGCCGCCACATGCCCTGGGCGATGTCGCCGCCGGTGACGAAGACGCCCCAGCGCAGTTCGGGGACGGCGTCGCCGACGCAGTTGTAGAGGATGAACGAGCCCAGGCTGCTGCCGACGAAGCCGAACTCGGTCACGCCCTCCGCCTTCAGCCTCGCCAGCCGGGCCCTGATGTCATCCCGCACCGCGGCGATGAGATCAGGGAGGATCACCGGGTCGGCGGCCATGAAGACCAACGTGGTCGTCTCGTAGGCCACGACGTGGTAGCCGTCGCGGCGCAGCCGCCCTATGGCCCATCGCACCGTGGAAATGGACGTCCCGTACGGGCAGATGAAGATGATCACCGGGGCGGTCCGCAGCCGGCCCGGAATTCCTCACGCCGGAAGCCGCCCGCCCCGGCGACAGGGGGGCGGCGGATCACGCGGTTTTTCATCTGCTGCTCCCTCCGCAGGCCTGAACCAGTTCTATCAACTAGCCGCAGGCCGCGCGTGAGGTGGCCCGTCAATGCCGGAGAAGGCCCCTGATGCCACGCCGCCTGTTATCACCACCTCCGTAATCGGCGGCACCCCGCGACATCCGCTCGGGATCCCAGTAGTTGTGAATCGAATTATCGATCACCCACCGAGCCGCGATAACCGGCTCTAGGATATGCATCATGGCGTGCCACATATCCAGGTCGGCATTCCTGGCGGCGGCGAGCAGGCCGCCGATCATGGGAGGTGGCGCTCCCCATGCCCACCTGGCAATAACCTCAGCTGCAACCTGCCCGGTAAAATCAGGGATTACGACAATGTCGAATATTCGGGCTAGCGCATCCAGCTGAATATCCCAGTGCTCGCTTACATGGTTGTACCAGTTAATTTCCGATATTATTTCCCAGCTCTTTGCCCGTTCCTTGTGGTTATCCGGATGGATGCCGGTGTCGAAGATCCTTCGCAGGATCGAATTGAATTGACCGGCGTCATTACCGACTAGCTCCAGCTGCGTGAGCAACTGGCTTACGGTGGCGTTCGCCAGGGGGTGCGGGTACCGCTCTCCTTGATAAGCGGTGTCCGGCTGCCGTCCGGTCCGGTCCAGCACGCTAAGCGGAGGCGGCGTTCCTTCCCTCGATGGCGCCAACGGCCTTATCGGTTCCTCCCCGGCGGGGGGCGGGCCCTCACCTCGCCGGGGCCCCTGGTCCGCGTAATACGCCTGATCGTCGTAAGGACCTCGGGCCGCACCGTCATGGATGGGCTCGAACCCGGAGGAGGCTTCCCGCGGCGGGTCCTCCACACGCTGCTGCGGGCTGGGCACGGGGACAAATTCAGCCGGCCCGGCTTGCGGCGGTGCGTGCTGCGAACCTGCGGCCGGCAGGGGATCGGCAGGCGGCCGAGGTTCTGGCGATCCGGCTCGCTCTGCTTCCGGCGGCGCGACTACCTCGCGGGCAGGTCGCGCAGCCGTGCGGTCCGGTTCCTGACCATGGCGGTCCGGTTCGCCGGCCTGGCGGTCCTGTTCCCGGGCTGGCGGCGGCAGCGGCCCGGCTGTCGTCGCCTGCAGGACCTCATCACCCCGTGCTCCATCCCGCCCGGGTTCTCCTGATACCGTCCCCGCGGCTGCGGGGACTTCCAGCTTGGTGGCCCGGTTAGGGGACACGGGCACGAACGCCCCGGCCTCTTCGGAGATGGTTACCGGTGATTCAAGCGGCCGCAATCCCTCGCGGACCCGCTCGAGCCGCAGGTATACCGACCGCTCGGCGCCACAGCGGTCGGCGATGAACTGGTCCAGCTCATCCCCGCCCCGCTTCTGGTATTCGGCGACGAGCCATCCGGCCAGGTCGATCCGGTCGGCGTACGGGAGCCCGGGCGCCAGCGCGTCGGAGGCTAGCGGGCGCACCTTGATTTCCTTCCGCCACCGGCAGGCGGTGTCGGCGCTCCGTCCAGCGCCTGGCGGAATACGATGCCCGGCAGGCCGGCGGGGTCCAGTTCGCCCAGCGGCGGCTCGAAGGTGGAGAACGACCAGCCGCGCCCGGCCTGGCCGAGCAGGCGGCAGGCGATCCTGCGCAGCCCCCATAGCAGGGGATACTGCACGCTCTCGCGCAGTGGCCTCTGGATAACGACGTCCCTGATGCTGATCGCGAGCGGCGTGGCGGGGTCGGCCAGCGCGGCGGCGACTACTTCCTGCAAGCCCTCTTGCTTCAGCGCGTCCCGGTCGAGTTCCGGGGTTTTCTCGCGGGTCATGGCCTTCAGCGCGTCGCCGCTGACGGTGGGCAGCGGGGTGCCATTCGGGGCCTCGCCGGGCTTGAGGCCAACCCAGCCGGGCAGGCCAACCAGGCACAGCGCCACCGCCACGTCGGGGGTCAGCACGCTCTCCTGGCCGACCAGGACCCGCGAGACGGGTGGCCGGCCTCGCGTTCCGTCCGCGCGCTCTGCCGCCCGCTGGTCCCAGTAGCGCCAGGCTACGGCGGCCTGTCCGCTCGGGAACACCTGGTAGCACATGCTTTCCGACAGCCTGTCGGCGTGCGGGTGGCGGACCCACGCCCGGATACGCGAATCCCACGCGCGCAAGGAATCCGGCGACATGGAGCTCGCGAACGGCGAGAGGTCCTTCGTCTGGTGATGCCGGTACTCGATCTGATGGAGATCCTGTGCGTCGGGCATCTCAGATCCCGATCAGCTGGGCTTGCGGGCCGGTGAGCACTCCCGTCATCGCCAGCATGGCGACCAGCGGGCGTAGCACCCGCAACGGTGTGACACCACGCGGGTACTTGCTGCTCTTCTCCTCGCCTTCCTTGCGCCGCCGGTCGCGAGGCGACATGCAGGGTGGTCTGCTGCAGACCTGGTACGGCTCGGCTAGCACGGTCGCCTCATGCTCTTCCAGGTAAGCGTAGACATCGGCGCTCTCCCGGAGGAACTCCGTAGGGTCCGCCGTCCCGTTTCCCGAGCGCAGCCAGCGTGCCACCGGTTCCTCGAAGCGCGCCTTGTCCGCCTTGTTGAGGACGATGGCCGCGCTGACCGGCTCTGGCTTGGCCCGGGCCCGCACGATGTTGAGGACGTTGCTGAACGTGGCGTCCCGGCCTTGCTGTTCTTGATGTGGTCCGGGTCGATGACGAAAAACAGCCCGTCGGCGATCCAGAGGAACTCTCGCGTCTTGTCCGTGTTCGCCTGGGCCAGGACGCCACCGGAGACGTCGAACAGCGCTACCACCCGTTCCGGCCCGTTGCCGTGCCTGATGATGAATGCGTCCGCGATCTGGGTGGTGGCGTCATCGGGAGTCCCGGGCAGCGCTTCGTTGCGTGTGATCAGCGGCCGCACCGAGTTCTCGAGGAACCGCTGGTGCATGGCGGGGTCCAGCGGCTGGACGTCTACCCGGTAATCCGACAGCTTGCCCATCCCGCCGATCATGGATGCCAGCAGGTGGGTCTTGCCCGACTCGGTCAGGCCGACGAACCCCAGGAGCACGGGGTCGCCGAAGTTGCCGTAGCGCGCGGGAAGGTAATGGACAGCCATCGTCTCGGCCTGTGCCGACGGACAGCGCACGTACGCACCGTGCAGGTAGCGGGCCCGCTGGGTGGGGTTGACGTCAGGGGGGATCCGGATCTCCTCGTAATCGCCGTCATTGCCGTAACGCCAGTACCCCAGGGCATCCCAGTCAGGAATCTCGGCGAGGCAGATGGGGCACATCAGGACCGACGTGGCAGCGCGCACCGTCGTTGTTTCCTCTCGGTCAACGTTTCCTGTCCTTCGACGGGCGCCGGACGGCAAGCCGAGCAGCCGGCTGATCCGGGCGTTGTGGTCAGCCGCCTCAGGCACCCCGTGCTCGATGAGCGTCCGGCGCAGTTCGGCTGGGTCATCCGCGAACCGGTGCGCGAGGTCGGCCGCCACCGTGGCGAATCCTTCGTCAGGCCGCAGCAGCGCGGTGGCGTCCGGCCGGAACGACACCAGCAGTCCGGGGGTGTCACCATCTCGGCTGGGGGCGGGCACATAGGTGAGAAAGGAAACCGGCCGGTCGTCGCCGATCATCCGCAGGATGCTGATGAGGCCCCACATGACCGCGTCCGGAAGCTCAGGCGAGGCCCAGGGCATGGTCACCCGCCGCTCGCGCTGCAGGGCGTGAGCGAGCACCGGGATGAGCGTGCTTATCGCGGCCGCGGAGCGCGCCCGGTCCCGCAGCTCACCCTGGCGTGCACCTGCCATCCCGCCTGCCCGGCGGGCTACCTGGGACGCTTCGTGCTCAGCAAGCTCCAGCGCGTAGGTTCCGGTCAGCGAGGCGGAGAGGCCCGCCAGCACGAACGCGTACTCCCAGCCCAGGCGTGACCTGTCGCTTGCCTGCCAGCGGATGAACGCCGCCTGCGACCCGAAGTCCAGGTAGGCACAGCCGAGAGGGCTGCCTCGCCGCAACCACAGGTCAAGCCGCCGCTGCCAGGTATCGGCCTGCTGCTGGTCCCGGATGGACGTTTCCGTCTGCACGATGACCATGCCGTCGCTACCGCCCCGCGCCCGGTAGGTGATCTGGTCGATGCCGCTCACCCAGCACCTTCCCCGGAGCTAGCCGGGCCCTGGCGGCCCCGGGTCCAGGCAATGTCGTCCCAGAAGTCCGCGGGGACCTGGGCGCCGGGACGTTTGTGCTCGCGTGTGCTCAGAAAGCTCATGCGGCCCTTGATCAGGGGTTTGCTGCCGTCAGTCAGGCTGGGGAGCAGGTGAGGCCGCCGCAGGCCGTATGTGATCAGGTCGCTGGCGGTGGGGCGTTCTTCGGGCGGGCCGAACACGGCCCTGAGCATCCCTTTGAACATCTGCGCGAGGCCGATCTCCGTGAGCTTGCTGAATTCGTCGAGGTCCTGTCCGCGGCTGCGGACGTAGTAGGCCAGCCGGATCGCTGCCCACACATCGTCGGCCTGCCCGATCGTCCCGTAGCACGTTTCCGGCCGGGACTCCGGGGCTATCCAGGCCTGCGACCCGCTGAGCGGCGTCCGGGCGGTGCCGAAGGGCGCGCTCCGGCTGAAGTCCGTGATCTGCACCGACTCGTCGTCCCACCAGACCGTGTCCGGGCTGATCGCGCGGTGCGCGATGCCGGCGCTGGCCAGCCAGCACAGCCCGGTCAGCAGTCCGATGAGGAATTTGTCGAACTCGTCGTCGAACAGGTTCGCGCCGACCTCACGCAGCGGCTCTCCCCGGTACGGCTCGAATAGCGCGTACGGGTCGGCCGAGACGGATTCGTCCCCGTACAGGCGCACGACCTCCGAGGGATAGCCGCTCCAGCCGGTCAGCTGATAGAGCCGCCGCCCGGCGAGGACCTCGTTGTCAAGCCGGGCATAGCCATCCGGCCGGCGATCCCCGCTCACCGGCCGGTGCTGGCGCAGTTCACGACCGTTCGCGGTCCCGTCCTGCAGCCAGACCTTCCTGGCCATCAGGAACTCCCCGGCGGGGAACTCCGCGTCATCGACCCGCGCCGCGATCTCCCCGGTCTCCCCGGTGACCCGGCGGAACGACAGCATGTCAGCCACCGTCACGACTCCGATGCGCTCGATAGGTTGTCCGGGTCCGTCCGGCCCCAGTTCGACGAGGCGACGCCGGACCGCAGCGGGACGAGGCGGAGCAGCCCGGCGAACGAACCAGACGAGGTCCACACCGGCTCGTCCCCGGGCAGCGTGCCGGCCAGCGCCTTCTGGTTGAGCCGCGAGGCGAACCGGATCGAGATAGGCGGCACCTCCAGGTCCAGGGCACTCAGGTCCTCCGGTCCGCACAGCTGCCACATCTCGTCGGTGACCGGGTAGAGCAGCGCGTCCCGGACCCCCGCCACGTCGTCCTCGATGACCTGCAGGGCGTCGTGTCCGCTGGTGCTCGCGAACGGCGGCTGGGCGGCCACGCCTTCCGCCTGCACCTGATGCGTCCACTCCGCGAGCATGGCGGCGGCCCGGCCGTGCGCCGAGTAGAGCGCCTCCTTGCCGCTCGCGCTGGGCGAGGCCAGTTCGGGTGCCATCGCCTGCAGCACGAGGTCGCACAGCACCGGGATGAGGTTCTCCCCGAGCCGGGACAGCCATGCTCCGCGCACCCGGCCGCGCCTGCTGTCCGCCATGCTCACATGGTCGGTCAGCGCCTTGCGCGTGCCGTCCAGCGCCGCCCTGGTCCCGGCCAGGTCCCGCGAGGTCACGCCAGCGGGTGACCACTCCCGGTTGGCCACCGTGAGCACCAGTTCCTTCAGCCCCTGCGCGGCGGCCCGCGCGTCATCGAGTCCCAGCTCGCCCCGGGCCGCCTCCGCCGTCATGCGCCGGGGCGCCCGCGGCGGGGCCGCGGCCAGCCAGGCGAGGAGATCCGCCGGGCACCGCTTGTCCACCTCCGGGAGGTAGCTCGCGCTGCCGTGCCGTGCGACCAGGCGTTCCGTCGCGGTCAGGCGCCGTGCTACCACGGGAATCGGGTCACCGCCCCGGACCGCCTTGGCGACCGCGCGGTAGACGGGGGACTGCTCGATGGCGGACCCGGCGAGCTGAGATGGATGGCGCGGCGCCGGCCCGGCCGCGAACTCCACGCCCGCGTTGCGGATCAGGTCACGCTGGCTGGCGGCCAGCTCACCGCCGGTGCCGGCCACGCTGGCGTCCCGGAGCATCTGCACGGTGAGGTCACGCAGGTCCGTGAGCGCTTCACCGGCCTTGACGACGTAGCGCTGGACGCCGTTGTCGCGTTTGAACATGCCGCCCAGGCCTGCGGCTTTCTCCAAGGCGCGGGTGGCCTCACGGTCCATCTCGGCGATCCGGCCCAGGTAGCGTGCGAGCAGCCCGGTCTCGCCCAGGCTGGCGCCGCCCACTTGGGCCGGCAGCAGCTCGCCGAACGGATTCTCGCCGTCCGGGCCGTGTTCGCAGATGCGCCGGATGGCCACGGCGAGGGCGCCTGCGAAGGTCGCGGCCTCGTCGTCCGCCCCCGCGAGCCACAATCCGGGGCTGGCTACCCCGCGTGGCACCGTCTTCCGGAAAGTCTCGTGGACCCGGTTGAACATCTCGTCGACCGACAGCAGCTTGACGATGGGATGCTGGTCCGGCGTCGCGGGTGTGGTGCCGGGGTGACGGTTGGCCACCGCGGCCTTGGCCACCCGCCAGTTAATGCCGCCCAGACGGCTCACCCACAGCACCGGCCAGCCCTGGCCGCCGCCGAGGTTGCCCGGCAGCTCGAGCTTGCGGCCGTCACCGGTCCGCGGGCCAATTGTCACGCACAGCAGCTTCTCGACCCGGTTGGCCGCGTCGATGTGCTGATAGACGGCCGCGTGCTCGTCAAGCAGGGCAGTGTCGTCGAGCACCAGCAGCCTCTCCAGCCGGTCCGGCCCGGTATCGAGGTCGAGAAGTGCGTCTGCGGCCTGTCTGGCGCCGGCCGCGGGCAAGCCGGACAGCGCCAGGATCTCGACGGTCATCCAGCGGCTCCCGCTTCCACGGTCCGTTCGAGTTCGCGCAGGGTGGGGGCGGCGGGCGCGTCGACGTGCAGGAACTCCTGGTCGAGGGCCGCGGGCAGGGTATCCGCCCAGAACGAGCGCATCTGCATGGCGCGGTACTGCTGATTGGCGGTCTGCCTCTTCATCATGTCGTCGAGGAGCTCGATCTGCCCCTCGGCGAGGTCCCGCACCACCAGGTACAGCTCGTGCGGTGGCTCTGGCCTGCCGCGCAGGCCGGCTGGCACTTCCTGCATCAGCTTCGCGCAGAACGCCCGGTGCATGTCATCGTCGTCCAGCGCCCACAGCTCGTAGGCGCGCAGCAGGCTGCCCCACGAGGACGCGGTGCTCAGCGGGGTCAGCGGCAGGGTCATGGTCACGCCCCCGCCGAGCTGGACGTTGATCCGTTCGGGTGACGCCTTGGGGCCGATGATCGCCGCCCGGCCGTTCCACAGCGCGCACAAGATCCGGTGCAGGATCTCGATCCGGTGGTGCTCGCGCGTGGCCAGGTAGCCGAAGTCGTAGCCGGTCCGCTGCCGCCAGCGCAGCAGGTCGGTCGGCCGCGGCTCGCCCAGCGCGCCGGCCCACAGCCGCAGCACGTCACGGACCTCGTCGACCTCGGTGACACCCATCGCGGTGCGGAAGAGCACGACCGAGATCGACTCGGTCCGGGTGTGCCGGTAGTCCTCGGTGACCCTCGGGCCCTTCGGCAGGGCGACCGAGGACTTGAGGTAGTTCTCGATGACCTCGCTCTCCGCGTCCGCGGGGTAGGTGATCAGTACCTTCATCGGGCCGCTGCCCTGCGGCGTGAAGTTGGCGGGCAGCAGTCCCGCGAGCTTGCCGCGGAAACCGTCCGCGTACTCCGGGTCGATGGTGGGCCCCGACCCGTGACCGTGCCCGGCCGCATCCGTCAGGAGGTCATGCAACCGGGGAAGAATGGGCTGGTCGCCCGGGGTCGCGGCCCGCAGGAACTTCTTGATCTCGGTCTTGATCCGCTCCCGCAGGAACGAGATGGCGGTCCCGGGTGAGTGCTCGACGCTGGTCCGGAACACGTCCTTCCACGTCTCGGCCCCGACCAGGGCACGCAGCACGATGTCCTCGTTGGAGTTGATCTCGATCGCGCCGTCCTTGGCCAGCTGGTCCCTGAGCCGCCGGTAGACCTGCTGGTAGAAATGCTCCATCCCGCCGCTGCTGGACGGCAGCATGTAAGACACGCCGACGCGCTTGCGGTAAAGCTCGCTCGAGCGCCTCGCGAAGTCCTCCACGTCCGCGCTGGCGAAGTCGGCCAGCGCTCGCGTCAGCCCGCTGATGTCCCGCTCCACCTGCTCCAGCGGGCGAGTCCACCGCGGCGTGTGGATGCTCCAGGCGTGTGCCCACATCACCTTCGTCTGCCAGTCGTACCAGGCGGTCTGCTGGCCCCGGGCCCCGGTGGGAATCTCATCTGCCCACTGCACCTTGCGGAAAGGCCTGTCTTTCATCTCCGGGGACCCGGGCGGGTTGGCATTCCACCCCTGCTGCGGTGGCGTCGGCGCGGCCCGGCGCATCTGCAGGAGCCCGTGAACCCCGCCCTGCTCGATCTCGTTGAGGAGGGCGTGGTGGCCGATGACGACCCGCTGCAGCCTGAAGATGTCCATCTTGCCGAGCATGTCGCGGGCCGCGCTGCCGGGATCGAACCGGTCCACCATCGGGGGGAGATCCTGGCCGAGCCTGGTCCGGAGCGCGTCGATGCCGATGCGCATGGAGTCGCGCCGCTTGTTCAGCGCCGTGGTGATCTCCTTGGCGCCATTGACCGGCTTGGGGTCGGAGTACTCTTCGCCGTGACGGGCCAGCACCGGGTGAATGCCCGATCTCGTCAGGAACTCCTCGATGGAGTTACGGGTCGATTCCAGCTTGCCGTCGACGGCCGCGATACGGACGACGGCCTCCCGCAGCAGGCGCGACCCGACGATCCCGGCCAGCTCGTCCACCGGGATGGTCAGCGATGCGACCAGCGCCGTGGACACGCCGCGGCCGCCGATCCCGTTCTCGGCCGACACCTGCCGGTGCGTCGCCTCGTTGACGAAGCTGTCCGCGAACGACTGGTGGTGCTCGCCGTTCCGGTTGTCGTCTTCGGACATCTCGGTGCCCACCAGGGACAGCACCAGCGAGGAGATCGACCGGTGCATGTCCTCGCGGGTGGCCCCGGCGGGCTGGGAGAACAAGAAGCCCGTCTGCATCGTGCCCGGCGTCATGGCGAGGCGCGCGTTGTCCGGGTAGGTGACCGCCACCTCCTCGGCCGTGACCGGCCGCCGGTCGGTGGCGCCGCGCAGCATGAGCTCGGCGTCGGCGCCGTTCTGCTGGTCCACCAGGCGGAACAGGTCCAGCAGGGCCCGGCCCGCGTTGAGCTGGGCCGGGCGGCCGCCGCCCAGGCCATCGGCGAACGCCGACGGCATCAGCACCAGCGGGTAGAGCTTCACCCGCATCTGGCTGCTGCGCGCCACCGTGTCCGCGATGATGTGCAGGTAGTCGTAGAAGATCCCGGCGCCGGTCCCGCCCGCCACCGAGAACGCCACGAACACGTCCACGCTCTCGGCCGGCTTGCCGCCCATGGCCTTCAGGTCCTCGCCCGAGGTGGCCAGCTTGCCGACCGCCTGGCGGATGTCCCGTACCGCCGGGGCGATGCCTTCCATGAACGTGCCGAACAGGGACGCCCGCCCGATCGTCGGGAACTGGCCCGCCCCCCGGTGCAGCGGGTTGACCTTCGGCTCGTCCCGGCTCGCGGGCGGCAGCCAGCCCTCGACAACGTGCTCCGCCTGCAGCCGCAGCCGCAGCGCGAGCTCGGGATAGCTGACGATGTCCGGGACCAGGCCGGTCACGTAGTGGGCGGTCAGCGCCGACGCGTGGACGTGCTCCGGTCCCGGCACCACGCGGCGCGGCAGCCGGTCGAGCTCGGCCTGGTTCATGTCCGCGTAAACGAACTGGAGACACGCAGGAAGCTGGTAGGGCAGCATGTTGCCCTTGTTGGTGTTCTTGCGGAAATCGTGGCCGTCGGGCCCGCAGATCTCCTCGCGCAGCCGCCGCTCGAGCTCGGCGCCGATATCGCAGCCGGTGCCGCCCAGGCCGACGAACAAGACGGGCTGATACAGCTTCATTGTCCCCCTCTTCCTCTTCTCGGAGTCTGCTTCGCCGCTACAGCCATGGGTCGTTCGACTTGTCCGGCTGCGGCGTGACCGGCGTTACGGGCCTCGTGGGCGCCGGACCCTGATCCTGGTCCGGAGGGGCCGACGCCGACACCGGGTTCGGCGTGGTGGGCGCCGGAGACGATCCGCCGTTCCCGTAACCCGAGCCGCTCCAGTCGGCTGTCGCCCCGTTCCCGTAACCGGAGCCGCTCCAGTCGTCCGCCGTGACCGCAGAAGCCTGGGTAACCGCGGGACCCGGCGCGGCGGGGCTGGTCACGCCCGAGGCCGTCCAGTTCGGGTTCTTGGTGTCGCGGAAGGCGAGCTCGAACCCGTTTCCCAGGTCCTGCCCGGCGCCGTTGACCTCGACCTCGTATGGCCGCAGGCCCATCGGCGTCGTCAGCCTGACCAGGCCGCGTCCGGCCCGCCTGACCTGGTAGATGCCGGCACTCGAGCCCTTCGCCGGGTGGTCGAGCCGCGGGCTGGGCGAGGTCTCGTCCCGGATGATGAAGGGGAACGTCTCGGCCCACGTGTCCTCCGGCTCGAGATCGCGGCCCGTCTGCACGCCGCCGCGCCGCAGGGTCGCCACCAGGCCCCGCACGTCCCTGCGGTCCCGGCTGATCTTCCAGGCCGCGAACAAGGCCAGGAGGGCCAGCAAGATCGCCGCGACGATGCCGATGATCTCCCACTTGTACTTGGCGACGAAGCCGGGCGGCGTGGTCACCGTGATCTCGTCCGTGGCCGTGTTGTAGGGCTGGCCGGTATCCGCGTCGACCGCCTGCACCACGAGCCCGGCCGGGCCGCCGTGCGCGGATTTGCCGATGGTCACCGTGAACGGGATGCTCGGCGGGTTACCCGACGATGGGGACGGCACCGAGATCGGGGCGCTCGGGCTGATCGAGGCGCTCGTGCCGCTCGCCGTCAGCTTCAGCGTCACGCGCTTAGCGGCGCCGGTCTGGTTGGTAAAGTCGACGGATCCGCTGATGGAGTTGCCGGCCTGGATGCTGGTCGCGCCCGAGAAGTGCGGCGTGGCGTTGAATCCCTTGCTGGGCGAGCCGACGGTCACCGTCGCCGGGATCTGCGTGGCGAACAGGCCGTAACCGGCCGCGGTCCCGGTGATGGTCAGCGTGGCCGGCTGGCCGGGCGCGGTGTAGGTGCCCGTATAGGTACCGGCGCCGGCCGGGCCGCCCAGCGGGCTGACGCTGACCTTGGCCGGGCTCGGCAGTCCCTGGCCCGAGGCCGTGACGCCCACGATCAGGCTCTTGAGCGTCGAGGGATCGGTGATCGGCCCGTTCGGCCCCAGGACGGTGAGCTTGACGTCGATCGGCTTCCCGGGGTTGACGCTCGGGGTCGCCGTGATGATCGCCCGCACGGCGCCCTGCCAGAACACGGTCGCGCTGACGAGCTGGCTGGCCAGGCTGGCCGGCGCCGTGAGCTTTATCTTCCAGGTCCCGACGTCGGCGCTGGTGACATTGGCGATGTGCAGCACCTCGACGGGGGACTGGCTGTCGGCCCCGCTTACCGCCGAGGAATCGGTCCATTGCGTCCCGCCGGGCTCGGTGAACGTTACCGAGATGGCGGGGTTCACCCGGTCGACGCTGATCGCGGCCGAGCTGGCGATGGCAGGGATCGTCACCGCCAGGCCATTCGAGGCTGGGCCCTGATCCGTGCCGCTGCCGAGGCAGGCGGCGTCCGCATAGAGCTGGTCGAGGGCGTTGATCGCGTCAGAGGGGTTGTTGACCCAGGTCGCGTGGGGCTGGTTGGCCACATGCCGTGTGTCGCAGACCGCCGGCGCGCCATTGGCCGCCATGTTATTCAGGTACTTCCTGGCCTGCGGCTGGGTTACGTCCGTCCCGACATCGGTGCCGAAACCGAGCGGCCAGACCTGGACGCTCGCGGACTTGGCTGCGGTCAGCTGCTGGTTGATAGCCGTCTGCTCGCCGAGTTGCCAGTTGGTGCCGTACTGGCTGGTGTTATGGCTGACGTCCACGGCGCCGTCCGTCATCATCAAGATGACCTTGATCGCATTCTGCGGGGCAGGCGGGGTAGCGGTGGAGTTCGGCCCGAGGTAGTTCATCGCCTCGCTGAGCGCGGCGGCGTAGTCGGTGTCGTTACCCTCCTGCTCCGTGCGCCGGTGCAGCTTCCCGACGCAGTTCGAGAGGTAGTCCAGGTTGGCCGAGCCGCTGGCGATCGTGGGCTGGCAGGTCACATCGACCGGGTTCTGGTCCGCGACGGCATGGTTGACCCCGCCGAAACCGATCACGGTGACCCGGCTCGCCGGATTGAGCATCGTCTGGACAATGGTGCCGACCGTCTGCTTCTCGTCCGCGACCTTCTGCGCCGTTTCGCTGCCTGACTCGTCAACCAGCACTGCCACGTCGAGGACGGCCACGTTGGACTGGCCGGACTTGGACGCGGCCGGCCGGCCGGGACCGGCTACGGTGCCTGGTCCCGCGTATGCCGCCTGCGCGGGCACGGCCGCGAGCAGCGCGATCAAGATCGCCGCCGCCAGGCCGCCCAGGGCGCGGAATGCATGCGCCTGCCCGCGCCTCCCGTCCAGTTTCCTCCGAACCTGGTGGCCGGCAAAGGGTGAATTCCGCCTCACAGTACCCCCCACGCTACATAGCAGGTCACGTCAGCCGATATAAAACAATCTTGCAGCCGAGAATATCTCCCGGCCCGAGCAGCAAACGAACATTTTCCAGCCGCACTGGCTGTATACAAGCGGCCCATTCCTGGCGAGCTTCCGGGCAAGCTAGTATCATGTCCCTTCACCCGTTTCCGAAACGCTCCGAGTTCCCGCCGGGCCCTCTCCGCCGCACCTGCTTCCGCAACTCCAGTCACAAGATACTCATCACGACGCAACCGATTACGCTCGCTGTCATTTCGGCGACCCATGCCAGTGACGTACTGCGCTGTCCGCCGGGTGGTGCAATTTCATTACGGCTGCGTCACTTTCATCAGGGCCGGAAACCGGGGAGATCTCATCCTCGCTCCTAAGCTGGAGGGCCGGGGTCCGCCGGGCAATCCCCGGAGGGGTGGATACCAGCCCGTCGTTGAATCGCGTAGGTTATTTTCCAGGCATCTCTCGAACGCCAGTTCATCTATTTCCGCTGGTGTGTTACCTCTGATGCACCCGCCTTTACGGTGTCGGCGTCGCTGCTTAGCAGGGCGGCGATCTCATCGGCCACCGCCTGGTCGTCGGCGATTACCTGCACGCCGGGGGCACCGGCGAACGCTCCGGAGAGCAGCGCCTTCGCGCTCTTGGGCAGCGCCCAGGTGACTGAGGCCAGCTGAGAGAGATCGCGGAACAGCTCGACGGCGACGGTGTTGGCCAGCGGCGGTTCAGGTGTGAAGAAGACCACGGCAGGCCGGGTGGTGGTGCCGACCGCCTTGAGCAGCGGGTGATCGCGTTTCAGTGACGCCCGCACGCTCTCGAGTACGGCGGCGAAATCCGCGCAGGCGACCGTGCGCCTGATGTCGCGCCGGCCGAGCTGGCCCGCCTCGCGCAAGTCGCTGCGCAGCCCGTTCTCGTCACCGTGCAGCATCCGGACCTGATAGGCGAACCCGGGCAATCCGGCGATCTTCTTATCGACCTCGAGCAATGCGTACCGGCTGCGGTTCAGCGCCGCCTCGTCGCGGCAGCTCCCGGTATCGATGACCAGCAGGTAGAGGAGCCCTTCGGTCTTCGGCGCGGAGTCCTCGCCGCCGTCCTCCTGATCGTCGCCCGCCTGCGGCTGGCCCCGCTGCCTGAGCAGCTCAGGGATCCAGCGCCGGGCCCGGGATGCGAGCCCCGCCAGCTCGAGCGGCCCGGCGGGCGCAGCGGCCGGGGCCCGTACGTCCTCCTCCGCCGTCTCGCCAGTGGCCGGTGCTTCCAGCGCCGGCGCCTGCGGGGCCTGTGCTTCGGCCGGGCCTGCTGACGGAGGGTCGCCCGCCAGCACGTCATGCTTCTGTTCCGGCTCCGGAGTGCCGCCGCCTGCGCGCGTTCCGGGTACGCAGGACGCGGTTGCGGTGGCCTGCTGGGCCTGGTAGTCGCGATATTCCTGCCTGAGCTGGCCGAGCTCGTCAATGGACAGCCCGGGCTCATGGCGGACGGAAAAACCGCGCTGCAGCTCGCCGGCGAACTGACGCAGGACGTCGACCAGGTCTTCCTTCCGGGACCACACGCCCGCAGGAGAGGTGACGATCTCCGGTACGGGACGGATCTGACTCCCCGCCCCCCGCCCCGGGCGGTCGTCGGAATTAGCGATGGCCAGGCAGCGCATCCGCAGCTTGCTCAGGAAAGGCGAGGCGGCGCAATCGCCGAGCAGCCGCTCCGCCACTGCGGCCGACCTGTCCACGACGACGAGGGCGAAATAGTTGCGCCCGGCGACGCTCCGCGGGTTCAGCAGGGCGTTCGTGACGCGACGCATCACCGCGGAGCGGTCACTGCCATGGCCTGGATGCGGTCCCAGGTCCGCGAAGCGGAATTCGATAAAGTCGCTGAGCAGCGGCGACATCATCGCCCGCCTGGCCGCCACCGCAGTCACCTCGTCGATGGCCCGGGCGGCGCTGACGAAGCTCACGACGACGCACAGGCAGCTGTCCGAATCGGGATCGGGCGGCCTTGCGTCCAGGTCGTTGCCCATTAGAGCAGGCCCTCGTCTGGCGAGAGCCCGAAATCTGAGGTAGACGACGTTTTCGCCTGTCCTCCGCTGACGTGCGCCGCGCCGTTCCCGTTTCCGCTCCCGGGCCAGGCCCCGTGACCGTGGTGGTGCCCGTTCCCTTGATGGGTCCCATTTCCGTTCGGCCGCCCGTTTCCCATCGCCGGCAGGCCTATCTGCGACCGGACTTGCGTGGCCCATTCGGCCAGCTGGGCGTCGAGTATCGTCTTCATCTCGTTGGCAACGTGCTCGTTAGCGCGGACCCCCAGGTCTTCCTCGCGCTGGCGCATGTCGTCAGCGACGTTGACGCGGACCCGGGACTCGCCGTCCGATAGCTTCCGGTGCTCGTCCGATGCCCGCTCTGCATCCCGGCGGGCCCCGATCCTCTTGAGGTCGGCCTGGTCGGTGATCATCTTTACCTGGGTCTCGATGACCCTGTCGTAGGCGGTCGGCGGGGCCAGGTTGAGCAGGATCTTGACCATGACCGGCAAGATCTCGATGAGGAAAAACAGCAGGGTCACGATGATCTGGGCGAACTTCAAGATGGGATCAGCGGCACCCGCCGCCGACAGCGCCGAAAGCTGCGCGAGGATGCCGTCGTCGTTGTTCACCGCGCTTTGCGCCGAGTTCTGCTCCGCCTGGACCTGTGCGTTCAGCCCGGCCAGTTTCCGCTCCTCAACGGGAAGGTCACCGCGGGCCTCTTTCTGATCCTGGGCGAGCTGCACTCCCTGGGCGCTGCTGAGGTTCTTCTCATCGGCGTTCAGCTTGGATTGAGCTGACTGCAGCCGCTGGTTGAGCGTGTTATACGTGCTGAGGTCCTGCTGGTAAATCGACTGCTTCGCCTGGGCGATCGGGCCGTTCCCTGACTTGTCGGAGGCACTCGCGCAGTGAGCGCCGTCGCCGTACAGTTCGCACTGCCAGGCTTCGTACGCGTTGATCTCGGCGGTCTTGGCGCTAGCCACCTTCGGCTGCAGCTGGTTGACCTGTGCCTGGTCGTCCTGAAGCTGCGGATTCGAGACGTTTATCGGAAGGTGCCCAGCCAGGACAGATTGGTCACTGGTGATCAGTTTCTGCACCTGAGCCGCCTGCTGAGCTGGAAGGCTCTTCGCTTCCAGCGATTTCATCTGGCTGGACTCGGTGGCCTGGGTCTTGGCGACCTGCACGTTGATGTCGTGCTGGAAGATACGCAACGTCAGCGGCGTCGCGATGACCAGCGAAATGACCGCGGCCAGCAGGAACCGCGGCAGCGCCATCACGAGCATGCGCTGCCAGGTCCGGACGTGCCCCATGCTCATCACCAGGTAGCGGTCCAGGTTCAGGATCACGAAACCCCAGAAGATCCCGACGGCTACCGCCGCGGCCAGCGGCACCTTCACGCCGTCGTTCATCGCGAACATCATCGAGACCATGGCGATGCTCGAGGTGGTCAGCAGGACGAGGGCCATCTGCACGAAGCGCGCTCGTTCCTGCGGAACCGTGGCGAGGGTATCCATGTCCGCGCCGCCCAGCCAGGCTAGGGAATTGCTGATATTGATGCGCTTCATGACGCTGCGTTCCCCGCCTCTGTCCGGTTTGCCAGGTATTCCTGCCGCCGGGCGACGGCCTGTTCTTTCACCATCTCGGTCAGCGTGCTCGCGATCAGGCGGGACGCCGTGGTGACGGCCTCGTCGAGGCGCGGCAACGGCACTGACGCCACCCTGTCCCGCCCGAAGGCGCCGTTGAGATGCCCGATGAGGCCAGCCGTAGGCAGCGGCGGGACGGCCGGCATCTCGGGGGCGGCGACCCGCGGGACGGCTTCCAGCACCGGCCTCATGTGCTCGAGGGTGAACGCACCCAGGCGCGGCACCCCCGGGCGGGCCAGGGTGCCGACTTTGAAGGGCCGGAATTCCGGCAGCTGGTAGAGCGTGATCTCGCCCAAGTCGACCCGCAATGCGCCGAATTTGTTCTTGACCTCGATGAACACCGGCCCCGGCTCCGGCTTGGAGATAGTGAACCCGTCTGGATAGGTGGATAGGTCCACGGTTTGCGGCCGACCGCCGGCTACCGTCAGCGTGAGTGCTTCCGCGTCCCGGATCTGCCATTCCACCCGCGCGTCCATGCCGCGGATGCACAGCGGCGTGACCAGCCTCGCGTACCGCACTTCGGGACGGCGGACCTCAGGCGACACGATCCGGCAGAAGTAGGCGTACAGTTCCTTGGCCGTCGGCCGCTCGTCGCGGTCCTGGCCCAGCGCGCGTCGCACGAGCGCGACCCCCTCGGCGTCCAGCTGGTCGTTCAGCCGGCCCGGGTTCCGGGTGGATGTCATGCCCTTGCCTGGAGTGAGGCAGCGCACGATGGCCAGGCCGAGCTTGTAGACGTCCGTGACGTCGTCCTGCTTGTCCTGCTGACCGCGCTGTCCCGCTGGAAGGTCGAGCGGGCACTCCGGCGGATCCCAGTTCGGCGTCGATGTCTGCCGCCGCCTGGTATCCGATAGCGAGGCGGCGCTGTCGCAGTCGAGCAGGAGTACCCGCGGCGGATCCAGCCCGAACGCCGCGTTCCTGAAGCTCAGGTCACCGAACACCCAGCCGTGCTTATGCAGCCGCCCGACGGCGTAGACGAGCTTTCCCAGCAAGATCAGCCGTTCGACCAGCTCGATCGGCCGCAGGTCGATCTCAGCGGCATCGCACTGAGCCCTGGTCGCGCCCAGCCACTGCAGGTCGCGAACCTTGGTGCCTTTCTTCCCGGTGGCCGAGTCAAGCAGCTCGCAGCGGAAGGCGTCCGGAATGAGCTGCATGAGCAGCCCGCTGATCTTGCCGTCCGGACCCAGCACGATGGCGCGGGGCCATACCGCGCACCGGTCGAGGTCGTCCCGGTCGGACTGGCTGAGGCCATCGCGGAACGCCACCGCCGCCTGCGCTGAGCGGCACTGTGCGTCGAGGTCCGACGTAAATTCCTTGTACGCCAGCGGCGTCTGGTCCCCGGGAAGAGGATTCCCCTCCACCAGGAAGACCTCACCGTAGCCGCCCTTCGCCAGCGGCCGGAGGTTTCCCAGTTCAGTCTTCTTGACCGGCATTCTCGTCATTCCAGTCAGGCCAGATTCCGACGACCGTCCGGTCGTCGATGTGTGTCTTCTTCGCGAACCCGACCTGCGCGGCGAACGTGAAGGGGTCAGGCGGCCGTGCCCACCAGGTGGCGAGCGTGGCTCGTACTTCTGGGCTCCACATCAGCGGGTTCCCGACGCCATCCGTCATCGCGAACAGCGCCCCGCCGCGGATCCTGAGCGAGCACCAGCTCCAGGCCGCGTCCCGGGTCGGCATCGGGTGCACGCCGCTGGAATGGTAGCCGTCCTCACCGCACAGGCTGGATCCGGACACGAGCGTCCAGGCGAGATCGTCGCCCAGGTGCCAGAGCGTCGAATCACCCAGCCAGGCCGCTTCACCGAGCCAGCTCCCGGCTTCCCGGCGAACGGTGAGCGCGACCGCGGTCGTGGCCATGCCGCCCCGGCCCGCTGCCTGCCGTTCCGCGGCTGCCTTCGCGAGTTCCTCGTTCGCCAGTCCGAACGCATGCCACCAGTCGGCTCCGGCCACGGCGTGCTCAGTCAGGCGCTGGCTGGCCAGGGCCGCTGCCTGGTGTGAGTACTCCAGTGATCCGACTCCGTCGCAGACAACCGCTACGGCGTGCTCGGGCTGGCCGTCGAGGGCGCGGCGGCCTAGCGCGTAGGTGTCCTGGCGGACGATATGCCGGGCGCGGTGGTGCACCCCCCGGCTGGAGGCAGCACGGATGACCATGCCGGCCAGCGATGCCATGCTCAGATGGACGTCAGCCGGACCGGTAAGGGCTGGCGGCGGCCCGTCAGGCGTTTCCCGGGCGGCCCGGCCTGGGTCGCCGATCGCGACAAGGGAGCTATTTTTCACGGTGCCGCGTCATACGTACTCGTCCGGATCGCCCCAGGCGATACCGGAATGCGCGGCCGGTTCCTGCTGGACAACCGCGGGCTGCGCCGAGCGGGCACTATTACCGCTGGTGATAACGGTGTTCATAATGATATCGAGGATGCCTTGCAGCACCTGCTCGATATCGGTGCTCTTGGCGAAGTACCACTTGGCCCTGCCCTTGGGGTAGGCGAGCCTGCGGAGAACGTCCTCCTGGGCGTCGCGGAAACCGTACGGCACGAAGACCGGATGCCCCTTTAGGCCGGCCCCGGTCGCGGGGTCGTAGGTCAGCGTGGCCCGGAAGGTCGCCTCCCAGTCCCGGTCCAGGGGTTCGCCGTCGCTGAGGAAGAAGGCACAGGGACGGTATACCTTATATCCCTGGGCCTTAAGGCTCGTGTTGTCGTGCGCGATCGTCTCGGCCAGCGTGCGGAACGCGGCACCGTAGTTCGTGCCGCCCTCGACGCTGAGCACCGGCATGTCGTGATCGCTCATCTGGCTCAACGGAACGACGACCCGTCCCACATCGGAAAAAGTCAAGATCCCGATATGTGCCACGTCATCCACTGCGGGTTCAGACACAATGGCGCGCCGCAGGCGCTGGATTCCTTCGTTAAGCGCCGGCATGTCGTCCGTCATCGAATAGGAGACGTCGCAGATCAGGTAGAAGGGCATGACCAGCTGCCCAGGCTCGACAGCTGCGTACTCTCGTGCTGGCTCCCAGGCCGTGCGCCTGGGAGCTTGATCTCTGATCATCCCCGCCTCCATAGTCCAAGACTCAAACGTTTTCGCACGCCACCTGGCAGGCTGATGCCGCCGTGATCTGCCGCATAAGTCACCATTGCACTCAGATGGCACTGGTAATAGGCAGTGAAGTAGCTAGAACGCCGTGGCATGCTACCCGGCAAACCGTACGGCTTATCGCTACGTAAACCAGCCGGCGCCGAAGGCCGTGGCCGGATAAAAGTGACCCTGCGGCCACTGGGGCCGCTAAGTAACTCCGAACGGCAGTCGCGTTCGACCACCTTACGGCAGGGTAAAAGGATAATCGTTACCGGCAGCGATCGCATAGCTCCCCCCACGCGAAATCTGACACCCTGGGCACGCCACTCTACGGGTGCGGTGTCCCATGTACCCCTCATAGCGTAGTCGGCCGAGATTGCAACGGGAAGTCACGAACTAATATCTATCCCGAAGGAGATACTTAGCTAACCTCGGTATTTTCAGCCGCCTCACGCTGAGCCTGCGGGCGGCATCGTATGATCATTTTGGTTCTTACTGTTAATGGCGCAGGTCACGGGCCTGTCATGCCTTATCGCGTGGCGTGGCACCTGGCTGCGCGACGGAGAATACCGACGCCTGCGCGGCGGGGCGGGTCATCCGCGGGGCCTGCGTGACGGACGCCGCGGCGAGCTCGTCCGCGATCCGCTGGCGGAGCCTGCCCCTTCTGGATCTTGGTGCCGGACATCGGCCACTCGCTGACGAACCGCAGGTAGCGCGGGACCTTGAAGGTCGCCAGCTGCTCCAGGCAGGGCCCGGTGACCTCGGCCTCGGTCAGCACGGCCCCGGGCCGCAGTTCGACGAACGCCGCCGCCACCTCGCCGTAGTGCCCGTCGGGAGCGGCCACCACCGAGACGCCAGGCAGCCCGGCGATCCGGTCCTCGACCTCGGCCGCCGACACGTTCTCCCCGCCCACCTTCAGCACGTCGCTGAGCCGGAGTGGTACCAGCCGTCGGCGTCGATCCACACCGAAACGCATCGCGCGTCCTCATCTATCAAACGGTCGTCCGAACAGTATCGCAGCCGGCGCAGGCGCGCTCGCCGGCCTGCTCGTCGGCGTGGGCGATCTGCAGCAGCGAACGCCAGATCAGCGCGAGGATGAGGGCCGACCCGGCGAAGGCGAACCAGAACGGCGCGGTGACGCCCCACAACGAGGCGGCCAGGCCGCCGAGCGCGGATCCGATCACGATGCCGCCGAGGACGCCGATGAGGTAGACGCTGCCGACGCGGCCCTGGAACTCGGCCGGCACCGCCCGCTGCCGCACGCTCGACGAGATCGTCCCCCAGACGAACTCGTGCGTGCCGAAGATCACGAAGACGACCAGCGCGAGCCAGGCCCAGCGGGTCAGCGCGAGCGCGAGATGGGTCAGCGTCTCGATGATCAGCCCGGCCCGCATGAGGACGCCCAGCCGGACGTGCCGCTCCAGCCACCCGTAGGACGCGGTGCCGAGCAGGCCGCCCGCCGCTATCGCCGTGGTGATCAGCCCGAAGCCGAGCGGGCCCATCCCCAGCCGCTCCCGCGCGTACAGGACCAGCACCGACCAGGCGGCGCCGAAGGTGAGGTTGAAGGTGAAGATCGTGATGGCCAGCGTCCGCACCGCGGCGTGCCCCCACAGCCAGCGCCATCCTTCGCGGATGTCGTCGTGCACCCGGGTGCGCTGCCCGCGCGCGCCGTGCGGCGGCAGCCGCACCCGGGTGATCAGCAGCAGGCCGGCCAGGATGCACACGCCCTCGCTGACGAACGGCAGCGCGCGCCCGGCCGCGAACAGCATCGCGCCCACCGGCGGCCCGGCCAGCTGGTTCCACACGATCACGCCGGTCAGGGCGCGCGCGTTCGCGACGCCCAGGTCGGCCTTGTCCACCAGCATCGGCAGCAAGGTGGTGGTCGTGGTGTCGCCGAACGTCTCGGTCACCCCGAACAGGAACAGGACGGCCAGGACCAGCGTGATGTCGACGTGACGGGTCACGATCAGCGTCGTCAGCAAGACCAGGATCGCCACCCGGACCAGGCCGGTGACGATGACGATCGCGCGGCGGTCGAATCGGTCGGCGACCACGCCGGCGTACAGGCCGAACAGCAGCCAGGGCAGCCGCTGCAGCAACGCGGCCATCGCCACCGCCAGGGCGTCGTGTGTCACCGACGCCACCAGCAGCGGCCCGGCCGCCAGGGTTATCCCGTCACCCAGGTTCGTCACCCACGAGGAGGCCAGCAGCCAGCGGAAGCTGCGGCCCAGGCGTGACGGCGCGACGAGTTCGGCGAGGCTCTGCACAGCGGCCCGCGGCGCCCGCGGGCCGCTAGTGCCCGCCCAGCCCGAGCGCCTTCCCCACGGCGGCGATCCCCGCCGTGTCGGCGAAGGCGAAGCTGAAGATCACCTCGTCCGCGCCGGCCTCGATGTGCCCCGCGACCAGATCGGGGACCTCGTGCGGCTGGCCGACGGTGAACCCGGCCGTCTCCTCCGGCGAGGCGGACGCCGCCAGCAGCTCGTGCACCTCGGCCGTGTTCTGGCTGGAGGTGGTCAGGATCAGCGGGGACATCCAGGTCACGCCGACCTCGGCCGGATCCCGGCCCACCTCGGCGCAGTGGCCGCGGAGCACGTCGATCTTGTGCTTCAGCGTCTCCACGCTGCCGCTGACGTTGCACATGTCCGCGTACTGGGCCACCAGCCGCAGCGTCCGCTTCTCGCCGCCGCCGCCGATCATGATCTTCGGGCCGCCCGCCTGCACCGGCCGGGGCAGGTTGCGGGCGTGGTCGAGCCGGTAATGGGAGCCGGAGAAGCTCACGTCGTCGCCGGCGAACATGGCCCGGCAGACCTGGACCGCCTCCTCGAGCATGTCCAGGCGTACCCCGGCCCGCGGGAAGTCGACGCCGAGGCCCTGGTGCTCGACGTCGTACCAGGCGCCCCCGATGCCGAGGACGGCCCGGCCCCGCGAGATGACGTCCAGCGTCGTGACGATCTTGGCCAGGATGGCGGGGTTGCGGTAGGTCACGCCGGTGACCAGCGTGCCGAGCTGGATCCGGCTGGTCCGCGCGGCCAGCGCCCCGAGCAGCGTGTACGCCTCCAGCATGGGCTGGTCCGGGCCGCCCAGGGGCGGCAGCTGGAAGAAGTGATCCATGACCCACAGCGAGTCGAACCCCGCCTCTTCGGCCGCCGTGGCCAGGCCGGCCACATGCTCGAACAGGCCGGCCGGCTCGAATCCGGAGAAGTTAGGCAGCTGCACGCCGAATTTCGTCATGAGCCAACAGTAGCGACGACCGGGATGGCTCAGCCCGGCTGGCTGTTGTCCTCCGGAGATGAGCTTCTCTACCCCTGGTATGAGATCAGCTCTACCCGGTGGCCGATGTGCTGACGTCGTGCTGTCACGACGATGGGTGCATATCAGTGTCCCGGCGTCAGCGGAGGCGGCCAGATGGGTAACCAGGAGATGCGAGCTTCGGATCGCGATCGGCAGCAGGCGGTGGAGCGCCTGCGCGGCGCGCTGGAAGAGGGCCGCCTGACGATGGACGAGTACGTGCACCGGATGGGGGCCGCGTATCAGGGGGTGACCTACGGTGACCTGGCCCAGTTGTGCGCCGACTTGCCGGCGCCGGGCCCGGTGGCCGCCGGGCCGGCGGTGGCCGCGGCGCCGCCCGCCGTCGCCTCCCGGCCCGCCGTCGCCTCCCGGCCCGGCGGCCTGGCCGGGCTGCCGGCGGTGCTCAAGGTCCTGTGGACCGTATGGCTGGTCGCCGTGTCGGTCAACGTGGTCGTCTGGCTGCTGGTCAGGGACCCCGGCGGCCACCTGGGCTACCCCTGGCCGGTCTGGGTGGCCGGGCCCTACGGCGCGGTGCTGTTCGCCGTCTCGGCCGCGGTCACCCTGTTCCGGCGCGGCCGCTCCCGGGTCAGCGGCGCAGGCTGGTCTCCTGCTCCATATGGGACAGCTTCTGGGGATTGCGCACGGAGTACAGCCCGGTGATGAGCCCGTTGTCGATGCGCACCGCCAGGACGGTGTCGATCTCGCCGCCGGTCCGCAGGATCAGCGCCGGGTAGCCGTTGACCTGGGCTGGCTCCAGCGTCCCGAGGGTGGCGATCCGGCTCAGCCCGACAGCCAGCAGGCGGGCCACCTTGCCGGCCCCGACGACGGGCACCCGCACGGCCTGCACGACCCCGCCGCCGTCGCCCAGGAAGACGACGTCCGGCGCGAGCAGATCCAGCAGGTGCTGCAGGTCGCCCGTTTCGGCCGCCCGCCGGAACGCCTCGAGCGCGTCCCGGGCCTCGCCGGCCGAGACGGCTCCGCGCGGCCGGCGGGCCGCGACGTGAGCCCGCGCCCGGTGCGCGATCTGGCGGACCGCGGCCGGGCTCTTGGCGACGGCCCCGGCGATCTCGTCGTAGCTCAGGTCGAACACCTCGCGCAGCACGAACACCGCCCGCTCGGTCGGCGCGAGGGTCTCCAGTACCAGCAGCATCGCCATCGAGACGCTCTCGGCCAGTTCGACGTCCTCGGCCACGTCGGGCGCGGTCAGCAGCGGCTCGGGCAGCCACGGGCCGACGTAGGACTCCTTGCGGCGGCCGAGCGTGCGCAGCCGGCCCAGCGCCTGCCGGGTCGTGATCTGGACCAGGTAGGCCCGCTGGTCACGCACGGTGCCTAGGTCCACGCCCGCCCACCGCAGCCAGGTTTCCTGCAGGACGTCTTCGGCGTCGGCGGCCGAGCCGAGCATCTCGTAGGCGACGGTGAACAGCAGGTTGCGGTGGGCGACGAACGCCTCGGTGGCGGGATCCGGACGGCCATCGGCCATGGACGGGCTCCTTCTCACTCACGGGATGCGTTACCCACCAGACACCGGATCGGGCCGCTTTGTGACATGGTGCCGGCGTTGTCACAACGGCCGGCTGGCCGGCATCTCGTGTTCGTCCCGTACAGCCATACGCGATACGACGAGTGAGGACGAAATGATGGAAGCACGGCTGGACATGTTCGGCAACGAGCTCGGCGCCAGGTTCGCCAAGCGGTTCGCCAACGCCAGCACGGTGATCGCGCAGTCGGCGCTGCCGGCATCCACCCAGGAACTGGTGGCGCTGCGCGTCAGCCAGATCAACGGCTGCGGCTGGTGCGTCGACCTCCACACCAAGGAAGCCGCGGCCGCCGGCGAGACCGCGGTCCGGCTCAACCTGGTCGCCGCCTGGCGCGAGTCCTCGGTGTTCACCGAGGCCGAGCAGGCCGCGCTGGCGCTCGCCGAGGAGGGCACCCGGCTCGCCGACGCCAGCCACGGCGTGTCCGAACAGACGTGGGCCCAGGCGCGCAAGCACTACGACGACGACCAGCTCGCCGCGCTGGTCTGCGGGGTCGCCATGATCAACGCCGCCAACCGGCTCGGCGTGATCCTTCGCCAGAAGGGAGGTTCTTACGAGCCCGGCATGTTCGCCAGCATGATGAGCTGACCGGTAGCTTGCTGCTGTGATCGATCTTTCCGGCCGCGTCGTCGTGGTCACGGGCGGCAACAGCGGCATCGGGCTCGGCATCGCGCGCGGCGTGGCCCGGGCCGGCGGGTCGGTGGCCATCTGGTCGCGCCGCAGCGAGCGCAACGCCGAGGCGGTCGCCGAGCTGGAAGGGCTGGGCGCCACGGCGGCCGGCGTCCGGTGCGACGTCGGCGACGAGAGCAACGTCGCCGCCGCCATGGCGCAGACGCTGGACCGGTTCGGCCGCCTGGACTGCCTGGTCGCCAACGCCGGCACGGCGGGCAAGCAGCGGTTCACGGACATGACGCTGGCGGAGTGGCACCGGGTGCTGCAGGTCAACCTGGACGGCGCCTTCCTGTGCCTGCGGGAGGCGGCCCGGGTGCTGGTCCGGCAAGAGCAGGGCGGGTCGCTGGTCGGCGTGTCGTCGACCAGCGCCATCCACGGCGCTCCGGGCCAGCAGCACTACGCCGCCAGCAAGACCGCGCTGCTCGGGGTGATGCGCGCCCTCGCCGTGGAGCTGGCCCGGTATCAGGTGCGGTGCAACAGCCTGCTGCCCGGGTGGACCGACACCGAGCTGATGGCGGGGGCGAAGACGCACGAGAAGTTCGTGACCGCCACGATCGGCCGGACACCCGTGCGGCGGTGGGCCACGCCGCATGACTTCGAGACCATCGGGGCCTTCCTGGCCGACCCCACGCTCACCTTCCACACCGGGGACAGCATGGTCGTCGACGGCGCCTACACCATCTTCTGACCCTCCATCCGCGGGGGGCGGAGCGGGCGGAAAACCGTTCGCTGCCAGGGTTGCCCGTCAGGCACCATAGCCAGGCGATGACTTCACCTGGAGACGGCGGCGGCACACCGGCCCGCAAGCGGGCGGTGCTGCTCGCGCTGCGCTACTACGTCCGCGAGATGACCCGGCTCCGGCGCTTCGCGGTGCCGGGGATGCTGCTGCCCGCGGTGGGAAACACGTGCCTGTCCTACGTCGCGCCGCTGATCATCGCCCAGCTGGTCGGCCGCCTGGTCGGCCACGGGTCCTTCGGCCTCGCCGCGGCCACGCCGTACGTGCTCGCCTTCGCCGGGGTGCTGCTTTTCGCCGAGGCCATCTGGCGGATCGGCATCCACTGCCTGAACCGCCTCGAGGGCCGCGGGATCGAGCACCTCTACGTGATCGGCATGGACGAGCTGCTGGCGAAGGACGCGGCGTTCTTCCACGACAACTTCGCCGGCTCGCTGACCAAGCGGGTGCTGAGCTTCGCCGCCCGGTACGAGGACTTCACCGACAACCTGGTGTTCAACATCGTCGGCAGCCTCGTGCCGCTGGTATTCGCGTCGGTGGTGCTGTGGCGCTACGACCCGCTGCTGGTCGCCGGGCTCATCGGGCTGATCGCGCTCACCGGTGTCGTGATCGCACCGCTGATCCGCCGCCGCCAGCGGCTCGTCGACCAGCGCGAGGAAGCGATCGCGCGGGTGTCCGGCCACGTCGCCGACAGCCTGATGAACATGGACACGATCCGGGCGTTCGCGGCCGAGGACCGGGAGGCCGCCGAGCACCGGTCCCGCGTCGCCGACCAGCGCCGCAAGGCGCTGCTGTCCTGGGACTACGGGAACCTGCGGATCGACACGCTGGTCGCGCCGATGTCCGTGCTGACCAACGTGCTCGGCCTGCTGCTCGCGGTCGCGCTCGGCGGCGGCAAGCACGGGATCGAGGCGATCATCGTGACCTTCACCTACTACTCCAACGCGACGCAGATCATGTTCGAGTTCAACCAGATCTACCGCCGCCTGGAGAGCTCGCTGACCGAGGCCGCGCAGTTCACCGAGATGCTGCTGACCCAGCCGACCGTGACCGACCCGGTCGCGCCCGAGCCGCTGCGGCCGCAGGCGAGCGACGTCCGCTTCGAGCACGTGACGTTCGCGCACGCGGGCGGGCGGCCGCTGTTCACCGGCCTCGACCTCGCCGTGCCGAGCGGGACCAGGATCGGCCTGGTCGGCCGGTCGGGCGGCGGCAAGACCACGCTGACCCGGCTGCTGCTGCGGATGATGGACGTCGACGACGGCCGGATCCTGATCGGCGGGCAGGACATCGCCCGGCTGCGCCAGTCGGACCTGCGCAGCCTGATCGCCTACGTGCCGCAGGACCCCGCGATGTTCCACCGGACGCTGCGCGACAACATCGCGTTCGCGCGCCCGGAGGCGACGGAGGCGCAGATCCGCCAGGCGGCCGAGGCGGCGCACGTGACCGAGTTCGCCGACGCCCTGCCGGACGGGTTCGGCACGCTCGTCGGCGAGCGCGGCGTCAAGCTGTCCGGCGGCCAGCGGCAGCGAGTCGCGCTGGCCCGGGCGATCCTGCGTGACGCGCCGGTCCTGCTGCTCGACGAGGCGACCAGCGCGCTGGACTCCGAAAGCGAGATCCTCGTCCAGCAGGCCTTGTGGCAGCTGATGGAGAGCCGGACCGCGCTCGTGGTCGCGCACCGGCTGAGCACGGTCGCGCGGATGGACCAGCTGGTCGTGCTCGACCACGGCCGGATCGTCGAGAAGGGCACGCACGAGGAGCTGCTCCGTCTCGGCGGGACCTACGCCCGGCTCTGGCAGCACCAGTCCGGCGGCTTCCTGGACGACGAGCAGGCGGCAGCGCTGCTTCCGGTCAGTACGTGATGCCGGGGAACTGCTCGCGGGCCTGCTCCAGCTGAGCGGCCCGCTCGCGGGACCGGCCGAAGGCGCTGGTGGCCTGGCCGCTGAGGTCGGCACCGGCGGCGCCGCTGGTGAAGTGGATGTACTCGCCCCAGTTCATCCGCCGCGTGTAGGTGCCGTCGTCATCGCGCGGGAAGTGCCGGGCCAGCTCGCCGAAGAACCTGTTCATGACCTGCGCCTGCCCGCAGTCCCGCCACAGCGGGTAGAACCAGTCGCGGAACCAGTGCGTCCGGCGGCGCGGGAAATCATCGGTGTTGCCCATGAACCGGCGGTAGACGTCCTGGGCCTCGCGGTCCATGCCCAGCGCCGTGTAGAGGTCGTAGATGTAGAACTCGGCCCACTTGCTGTCGCCCCAGACCTCGTAGGCCGGCGATCCGTGGCGCCCGTTGTTGGCGCTCTCCACGGAATGGCCGATCTCGTGCGCGGGCAGCTCGCGGGCCAGGGTGTTGCCCTCCCGCCAGTTCTCCAGCCCGCAGTCGCTGACGTTGTGGTGGTCGTGCACCGGGCTGACGTAGTAGCCGGCGTGGCCGCCGCCGTGGCGCCCGGCGTGGTGGATCGAGTAGATCCGCGGGTCGGGCCCGAACGCGTCGCCGTAGGTTGCCTTGGAGTACTGCCAGGTCACGTTGATGAACCCGGGCAGCCACCCGATCTCGGCCCGGCGCACGTCGGGGTCGATGTAGATCGCGCAGTGCTCGTCGGCGTGGTGGAGCCGCAGCAGCTGGCGGTGATCGAACCAGTGCTCCTGCCAGGTGGCCGGCGGGTCAGCCAGCTGAGCCTCCACCACGGTTCCTCCTGTAGTTGTGGTGCAATTCGGGTGTGCAGACGTACTATCGCGATTATGGCCGAATGGTGGTCAATCGAGGTCCTGCACGGCACGGTTTCGGCCTTCCGGTGGCAGGAACAGCATGACTCAGCCCTCATCGAGGCGGCGCTGACCAACGGGGTCCGCGACGGGGCGTGGCACGCGGACAAATGGGGCGTGGTGTTCGAGGTGCTCTTCGAGACCGAAGAGCAGTGGGAAGCGTTCCGCAGCCTGCCTGTCGTGCGGGCGGCCCTGGACGCCGTTCCGGATCCGGTCAGCGGCCTGCTCATCTACCGGGGCCGCGGCGGCGGGGCAGCGGACCGGGAACCGCGCCGGCCGGTGCCCGCGCCAGGCTCGGCCGCCGTCTCCCTGCCCGGCCCCGCCGGCGAGCCGTACCTGGACCTGACGGCGGTCACATCAGTCCGGTGACGGACCGGGCCGGCCGAGGTGGTGCAGGAGCAGGGCCTCGGCGAGGACGGCACGTTCGAACTCGGGCAGGTGGAGCCCTTCGTTCGGGCCGTGCGCGCGGGTGTCGGGGTCTTCGACGCCCGTCACGAGGATGCTCGCACCCGGGAACGCCTCCTGGAACTTCGCGATGAACGGGATCGAGCCGCCGCTGCCCATATCGACCGGCTCGACGCCATCCCAGGCCTCGGCCAGGGCGGAACGCGCGGCGGTGTAGGCGCTCCCGGTGGCCGGCAGCACGGTCGGCTCGCCCGCGTCGACGACCGTCACCGTGAGCTCCGCCCCCCACGGGACGTGGTCTGCCAGGTGCTGCCGGAGGCGGACCAGGGCGTTCGCGCTGGTGTCCCCGGGGGCGAGCCGGACGGTGACGCGGGCCCGCGCGACCGGGGTCAGCGTGTTGGAAGCGCCGGCCGCCTTCGGGGCGTCGAGCCCGGTCACCGTGATGGCGGGCCGGGTCCACAGCCGCTCGACGGCGGAGCCGGTGCCGATCCAGCGGGTCCCGGGCGCGGCGCCGGACTCGGCCCGGAGCCGTTCCTCGGGGTAGTCGACGTCGGCGGCAGCGGCCGAGGCGAGGCCTTCGACGGCCGGGCTGCCGTCGTCGGTCCACAGCGTCGCCAGCAGCTTGGTGAGCGCCATGATGGCGTCCGGGACCAGGCCGCCCCACATGCCGGAATGGACGGCGTGGGTCAGCGTGCGTACCTCGACGTCCACCCGGATCAGGCCACGCAGGCTGGTGGTGAGCGACGGGACGCCGATATCCCAGTTTCCCGCGTCGGCGATGACGATGACATCGGCGGCCAGGCGGTCGCGGTACTGGGTCAGCAGGTCGGGCAGGGTCGCGGACGAGACCTCCTCCTCGCCCTCGATGAAGAACCGCACCGTGACCGGCAGGTCATCGCCCAGGGCGCGGAGCGCACCCACGTGCACCGCGATCCCGGCCTTGTCGTCGGCCGCGCCCCGGCCGTACAGGCGGTCGCCGCGGACAGCGGGCTCGAACGGCGGGCTGTCCCAGTCGGCCGGGTCGTTCTCCGGCTGGACATCGTGGTGCGCGTACAGCAGGACGACCGGAGCACCCGGCGGCCCTGTCCGTTCGCCGATCACGGCGGGCGGGGCACCGTCGCGGGCCCGGACGACCTCGGCCCCGACCCCCTCAGCCGCCAGGAGCTGGGCCGTCATGCGCGCCGACTCCTCTACCTGTCCCAGGCGCTCGGGGTCGGCGCTGACGGACTGGATCCGGACGAGAGCCTCGAGGTCGCCGATCAGGGCGGGCAGGAGATCGCGGACACGGTTCTTCAGGTCACTCACCCACGCAACTCTACGATCCCGCGTCCCGGCCCTCCGGGCGGGCCGGCGGCAGCGCCCCGCGATCACGCCCGTGCTAATTCGGATGCCCGCGGGCGCCGGGCGGAAGACAATTCGGCATGGCTATAATCCGTTTCCTTCGCGATGAGCCGTCCAGCGTCGATCGCAGCGGCCTCACCGGCGATCCCGATATCCCCGACCCGCCGCCGAGAGACAGGCCACGCGGCGTCCGGGCCCGGCTGAAGGCGGCCGGGCCGGTGATCGCCGGCACCTTCCGCGGTATGCCGCGGATGACGCGGCTCGTCTGGGACGCGAGCCCGCTCATGACGCTGGGCCTGGGCGCCACCACGGTGATCGGCGGGCTCACCCCGGTGGCGCAGGCGTGGACCTCCCGGCTGCTGATCAACGCGGTCGTGCAGGGCATCAGGAACCGCGCCGTCCCGATCGCGATCCCGCTCCCGTGGGGCGGGCACGCGCCGCCGCTCGGCGTCACCCGGGCGCTCGTCGCGCTCGCCGTCGTCCAGTTCGGCATCTACCTGATCAACGCCCTGACCACCGAGATCCGCAGTGTCTCCCAGCAGTGCCTGCAGGAGCGGATCTCCCAGGTCGTGCAGCTCCAGGTCATGGAGAAGGCGTGCCAGCTCGACATGGCGTTCTTCGAGGATTCCCGGTCCTACGACCTCCTGCGCCAGACCCAGCAGGAAGCGACGGGCCGGCCGCTGCAGATGGTCAACGGGGCGCTTGGGCTGCTTCAGGCCACCATCACCTTGACCAGCATGCTGGCCCTGCTCATCGGACTGAACCCGTGGCTTGCGCTCGTCGTGCTGCTGGCGGCCGTCCCTGAGTTTCTCTCAGACGCGCGGTTCAGCCGGAAAGGCTTCATGCTCGCGATGCGGGCCGCGCCGATCCGGCGGCGCATGCAGTACCTCGCCACCTTGGTCACGACCGACACGGCCGCCAAAGAGGTGAAGCTGTTCGGCCTCGGCGGCTTCTTCACCGAGCGGTTCCGGCTCCTCGGCCAGGTCTTCTACACGCGCGTGCGCCGGCTGGCCGTGCGGCGTTCGCTGGTCAGCGGCAGCTGGGGCCTGCTCGGGCCGCTGGTCGGCTCGCTGACCTATCTCTACATCGCGCTGCAGGCGGTGGCCGGACGCCTGACGCTCGGCGATCTCACCCTCTACACCCAAGCCACCAATGCCGTCCAGAACGGCATCCAGCAGGTGTTCTCCTCCTTCTCCACTCTCTACGAGAATGCCCTCTACATGGACAATCTCGATGAACTGCTGGCCGTCGTCCCTGTCGTCACGGCTCCCGCCGAACCCGTGGCCCTGCCCTCGCCCGTCCGCGGGCACATCGTGTTCGAGCACGTGACCTTCCGCTATCCCGGCACTGACATCCGCGTCCTCGACGACGTCAGCGTGGAGGTCCACCCGGGCGAGACGGTGGCGCTGGTCGGCCGGAACGGCGCGGGCAAGTCCACCTTCGTCAAGCTGCTGTGCCGCCTCTACGACCCCGACGAGGGCCGGATCCTGCTGGACGGCACCGACATCTCCACCGTGGACCCCGCCTGGCTGCGCGCCGCCATCGGCGGCATGTTCCAGGACTTCGTCACCTACCAGGCGACCGCCGGCGAGAACATCGGCCTCGGTGAGGTAACCCGCATCGAGGACGCCAAGGCCGTGGCGGCGTCGGCGCGCAACGCGGGCGCGGCGACGCTGATCGAAGGGCTTCCCCGCGGCTATGAGACGGCCCTGGGGAAGTGGTTCGGGAAGGGCACGCAACTGTCCGGCGGCGAATGGCAGAAGGTGGCCCTGGCCAGGTCGTTCATGCGGGCGGCCCCGATAATCGTCCTGGACGAGCCTACCTCGGCGCTCGACGCCCAGGCCGAGCACGAGCTGTTCGCCCGGCTGACCTCGCTCGCCGAAGGGCGCACCGCCGTTTTCATCTCGCACCGCTTCTCCACGGTCAGGAAGGCCGACCGCATCTTCCTGTTCCACGAGGGCCGGCTGGCCGAGCAGGGCACCCACGCCGAGCTCATGCTCCTGGCAGGCCGCTACGCCGAGCTCTTCACCCTGCAGGCCTCCGCCTACCTCGACTGACCCGCGCGGCACCACCGGTAACGGTGCTCGGGGCGCCCGCCGCTGCCGTAGCGGAGCCTGATCTCGACGCGTCCCACCTCGTGCAGGTGGCTCAGATAGCGCTGCGCCGTGGCCCGGCTCATCCCGGTCGTCTCCGCCACCTCCGCGGCCGACATCTCCTGTTCGCCGGAGGCGAGCAGCCGCTCGACGGCCTCCAGCGTGTGCGGTGACCGGCCTTTCGCCCCGGCGAGCTGGTCCGGTGCCCGCAGCGCGCCGAACACCCGGTCGACATTGCGCTGGTCGGGTTCGTGCAGAGCGTGCAGGCGGGACCGCATCTGGGCGTAGGACAGCAGCTTGTCGCGCAGTGCCGGGAAGTTGAAGGGCTTCAGCAGGTAATGCAGGGCACCTCGCTGCATGGCCGCGCGGACGGTGTCCGCGTCCTTGGCCGCGGTGATGACGATCACGTCCACCGCCGGGTGCCCGTCCCGGCGTAGCCGCGCCACCAGGTCCAGGCCATGTTCGTCCGGCAAGTACAGGTCAAGCAGCAGCAGGTCCGGGCGCAGCCGGTCCACCGCGGTGACGGCCTCGGCGGCCGTATGGACCTGGGCGATCACCTCGAAACCGTCCACCTTGCCGACGTAGGCAGCATGGATGCCGGCGATACGGAAGTCGTCGTCGACGACTACGACGCGGATCATGACGTGACGGGCGCCCCCTTCGCCTCCCGCGGCACTCCCCCTTCCCGCGGCGCCTCCGCGGGGCCGGAGCGGTCCGCGCCGACGCACGCGGGCAGGACCGCGGTGAACACCGCGCCGGCGTCGTGGCCGACGCTGATCATCCCGCCGCGGCCGGTGACCACCTGCCGGACCAGGGCGAGCCCCAGTCCCCGGCGCGCGCCCGTGACCGAGGATTTCGTCGTGACGCCATCGATGAAGATGGCTTCCCGCATGTCGTGGGGTACTCCCGGCCCCGAGTCACGGACGCGGATCATCAGGTCATGCTCGGCCGCGACAATGGTCAGCTCCACCCACCGCGGCCTGGCCTGGGCCGCGGCGTCGACGGCGTTGTCGATAAGATTCCCCGCGACGGTCAGGACGTCACTCACGTCGCTGAGCGGAGCCGGCACATGGCAGTCGTCCATGACCCGCAGCTGAACGTCGCGTTCGCCTGCCAGCGAGACCTTCGCCAGGATCAGCGCGACGAGCTTGGCGTCGCAGATGCGCGCCTGCAGCCGTTTGGTCAGGTCGGCGCGGGCGGTGGAGACCTCGGTCACGAACTGGATGGCCTCGTCGTAGTGGCCCAGCTCGACCAGCCCGACCACGGTGTGCAGCCGGTTGGCGAACTCATGCGACTGGGCGCGCAGCGTCTCGGTCAGGCCGATCGCGTCGTCCAGCTGCCGCTTCAGCGCCTCCGACTCGGTCCGGTCCTGGAACGTGACCACCCAGCCGAGGTGCCGGCGCTCATGCTGGATGGGCATCCGGTTCGCGGCCAGTACGCGGTCGCCGTGCAGCACCAGCAGGTCGGTACCCTCGATCTCGCCGGTCACCACGTCGGCCAGCCGTCCCGGCGGCAGGCCCCGCCGCAGCGGGCGGCCCACGAAGCCCGGCGGCAGGTCCAGCAGCTGCCCAGCCAGGTCGTTGGCGAGCACGATGCGTTCGTTCTTGTCGTATCCCAGCACGCCTTCCCGGATGCCGTGCAGCATGGCCTCCCGTTCCTGGAGCAACGCCGCGATCTCGCCGAGCTCCAGGCCGAACGTCTGCCGCTTGAGCCGCCGGGACAGGCCGAACGCCGCCAGGACCCCGAGGGCGAGGACGGCGAGGAAATACGAGGCCAGGCCGGTCAGCGTGCTAGCCACCTCGCCGGCCACCGTGGCGGTGAGGAAGCCGACGGAGACCTCGCCGATCAGGCGGCCCTGGCGCACGAGCGGGGCTTTGCCGACCGCTTCCATGCCGAGGGTGCCGTGCTGGACGCCCACCCACAGCCGGCCGGTGCGGAAAGGCTCACTGGACGCGGGTTCGTGGTCATTCGACCAGACGGGCAGCCCGATCAGATGCGGCTTCGGGTGGGAGTACCTGATCCCGGCCTTGTTCGTCACCACCACGAACGCCGCTCCGGTGCTGCCCGCGGCGGCGATCGCCATGGCCTGCACGACCCCGCGCGCGTTCACGCCGCCCGGGTCGCCCGCCATGACCGCTTGCTGCAGGCTGGGCTCCGCGGCCAGCGTCTGCGCCACCGCCAGGGCGCGGTGCTCGTACTGCTCGTCGAGCTGCCGGCTCAGGTTGTGCTGCACGACGGCGAAGCCGGCCGCCAGGGTCACCACCAAGATCGTGACCATCATGATGACGACCTGAGTGGACAGGCGCTGCACGCGAGTTCTCATGACTTCCTGGCCGGTGCTCTTTGCGGGTGTTTCCGCAGTGTAACAACCGTCTTGCTCCCTTATGAAGCTGATGGGCGATGAGCAAAACGAGCAAAACCAGCAATACGAGACCCGTGCCGCGCAGAATGCGCAGAAGATCTGGAAATGACGTTTGCCCGCATAACTGACATAAATATTGGCCGCCGCAATTCCTGAATTTACCTTGATGGCTCAGCCGACCAAGGAGGAAATGGTGGCAAACACGTTTGCCGGACGCCGCCGAGCGGTTCATGGCACACGCGCGAGCGGTGCCGCCGCCGGGCGACCGGCACAGATCGAGCTCACCGGCGTGACGAAGCGATTCGTCACCCCGTCAGGAACGATGTTCACCGCATTGCGTGATGTCGATATGACCATCGGCGCGGGAAAGTTCTGCGCGGTGGTCGGGCCCAGCGGGTGCGGCAAGTCGACCACGCTGACGATGGTCGCCGGGCTGGATCGGCCCAGCGCGGGCACGGTGCAGGTCGGCGGGCAGGCCGTGGACGGGATCGCCGCGGGCACCAGCTTCATGTTCCAGGCCGACGCGCTGATGCCCTGGAAGACCGTGCTCGGCAATGTGGCCCTGGGCCCGGTATTCCGCAATGTGCCGAAGAAGGAGGCGCAGGCCCAGGCGCATGAATGGGTGCGCCGGGTCGGACTGGCCGGCTTTGAGGACCATCACCCGCATCAGCTGTCCGGCGGAATGCGCAAGCGGGTCAGCCTGGCCGCGGCGCTGATCAACGACCCGTCGATCTTGCTGATGGACGAGCCGTTCGGCGCGCTCGACGTGCAGACCAAGGCCATGATGTCCAACGAATTGCTCGCCTTGTGGGAACAGGCCAGGCCGTCGGTCATCTTCGTCACCCACGACCTGGAGGAAGCGATCGCGCTGGCCGACCAGGTGGTCGTGATGACGGCGGCCCCGGGCACGGTCAAGGCCGTCTACGACATCGACCTGCCCCGGCCGCGGGGCGCCGTGCAGGAGATCAGGTTCGCGCCCCGCTTCCTGGAACTGCACCACCAGATCTGGGCGTCGCTGCGCGAAGAGGTCGAATCCGCGTACACCCGCACCGCCACCGTCGCGAGCGCCGAAGGAGGACGGTCATGAGCGCCGTGCCCGTCAGCCGCAATTCTGGCTCCGCCGCGGACACGCCCAGCGACCTGGCGCCGGCGGACGAGACCGCTATCGCCGCCGGCGTCCGCGACCGCGCGCGCCGCCGTAAGACGCTGCTCTGGGCCGCCCGCCTCGCGACGCTGGTGATCATCGTCGGCGGCTGGCAGCTGCTCGCCAACGCGAAGATCGTCGACCCGTTCTTCTGGGGCAAGCCCAGCGGGATCGTGACGCAGCTGAAGGAATGGGCGCAGAACGGGACCGCCTACGGCTCGATCTGGCTGCAGATCTGGACGACATTCAAGGAAGCGGTGCTGGGCTTCGTGGTCGGCGTCCTGGCCGGTGTCATCGTCGGCGTGCTGCTCGGGCAGGTCCGCTTCCTGGCCGAGGTCGCCAGTCCCTACATCAAGATCGCGAACGCGATCCCGCGGATCGTGCTGGGCTCGCTGTTCACCGTGGCGCTGGGCCTGGGCATCGCCTCGAAGGTGTCGCTCGCCTCGGTGCTGGTGTTCTTCGTCGTGTTCTTCAACGCCTTCCAGGGCGTCCGCGAAGTGGACCGCAACCTGCTCGCCAACGCCCGGGTGCTGGGTGCCTCGCGGCTCGCGATCACCCGCCACGTGGTGCTGCCCTCGGCGCTGACCTGGATCATCGCCAGCCTGCACGTCGCCTTCGGGATGGCCATCATCGGCGCGATCGTCGGCGAGTTCCTCGGTGCCCAGAAGGGCCTCGGGCTGGTCATCGCCACCGCGCAGAACAACTTCAACCCCAACGGCGTGTTCGCCGCCATGTTCATCATCGCGGTCCTGGCGCTGACCGCGGAAGGCCTGATCGCCCTGCTGGAACGGCGCCTGCTGTCCTGGCGGCCGCCGTCCCCGGCCGAAGCCGCCGCCGCCTGAATGTCCCGCCCGCCATCAGCTCGAGTTCAGCACCCACGCACCGACACAAGGAGCACCCTCATGTTCAGACGTTCCCTCAAGGCGGCCGCCGCCGCGGCCAGCGTCGGGGTCCTCGCCGCGGGCCTGACGGCCTGCGGCAGCTCAGGCAGCTCGTCCGCCAGCGGCTCGGCCACCGGGCCGAACGCGGCCGCCACGTCCGGCTCGCCGTCCGTCACGCTGATGGTCGGCGGCATCGACAAGCAGATCTACCTGCCCTACCAGCTCGCCCAGGACCTCGGTTTCTACAAGAAGTACGGCGTCAACGTGCAGCTCTCGACCGAGCAGTCGGGCGGTGTCGGCGCCGAGACCGCGATGGTGTCCGGCCAGGTTGACATGGCCGGCGCCTGGTATGTGCACGCCATCGATTTCCAGGCCAAGGGCAAGAACGTCATCGACGTGGTACAGCTGTCCGGGGCGCCGGGGGAGCGCGAGATGTGTGCCAAGGGCTCCGGCATCACCTCCCCGGCCCAGTGGAAGGGTAAGAGCCTCGGCGTCACCGACATCGGCTCGGGCACCGATGAGCTCACCGTTTACCTGGCGGCCCGGTACCACCTGAACAGCAAGCAGATCACCCGTGTCGCCGTCGGTGCCGGCCCCACCTTCGTCGCCGCGCTGCAGCACAACCGGATCGCCTGCGGCATGACCAGCCAGCCCACGGCCGGCGCGGTCGAGTCGCAGGGGGCCGGCACCTCGGTGATCGACCTAGCCTCGGTCAGCGGCGCGAAGCAGTGGCTGGGCGGCGCCTACCCGGCCGCCGGGGTGCTGGCCCGCTCGGACTGGGCCGCCGCCCACCGGGCCACCGTGCAGAAGGTCGTCGACGCGCTGGTCGCCACCATGCACTGGATCAGCACCCACAGCGCCGCGGACATCGCCAACGCCATGCCGCCCGCGTACGTCTCGAACGGCATTACCACCAAGGCCGCCTACATCGCCGAACTCGCCGCCGACAAGGGCCAGTTCCTGCCCGACGGCATGATGCCGGCCAGCGGCCCGGCCACCGTCCTGGCCATCGAGAAGTTCGTCGGCAACGTCACCGGCCCGGTCGACATGGCCGCCACGTACACCAACGCCTACGCCGTCGCCGCGAACAAGCTCGAAGGCTTCGCCGGCTAACACGCTCCCGACCGCGCCAGCCCCCGGGGCCGGCCCCGCACCGGGGCCGGCCCCGGCCGACTTGGCGGCACATCACCCGGTCGGTATGCGCCTGGAAGATCCGCTTCACGTCGCCTGGCGATGCCGCGTACATGCCAGGGTCAGCGGCCAGTGCCGCACGGTAGGCCGGTTCGTCGGCGATGCCGAGCTCGCTGCGGATACGCTCGGTGATCCGCCCCATCTCGGCCAGGCCGGCCGCATGCAGCTGCCCGGCGGTCAGGTCCAGGCCGGTGTGCAATGAGATCAGCCCGGCGTAGCAGTCCGCGCCGCCCGGGTACTGCCCGATGCCCGCGCCGTCACCGCCGGCTCGCTCATCGGCGGCGAGGTCGCCGAGGATCCGCTGGAAGGCGCCGGCGAGCCTGCCGCTCACGATGGCAGCAGCACCGTCAGTGAGCCGCCCTGCGGGGCCAGGCGCTAGGCCCGCGCAGCGGTCAGCCGTCACCAGCAGCCCGGTGGCGGCGTCGGCGTGGCCGCGCATCGTCGCCATAACCTGCGGGACGGCCCAGGCTGGCAGGCGGATCCCGCGTTCGCGCTGGGCTTGCATCGTGCCGCCGATCTGCTCGGCCAGCGCGGCGTAATCGTTCAGCAGGTGCAGGTACCAGTCGGCATCTGCCGTCGCCGTAAACTCCGCGGCCTCGAAGATCTCCTCCCGGTACGCACTCAGCGGCAGGGCGTTATACGGCGTAACCGGGAAGCGGTACCAGAACCGCTGCGCTTCAGCGGCTTCGTGCTGAAGATGATCACACAAGAACACGGCATCCACGCCGCCGACACCGGCCAGCCGGCCCAGCATGCTCACCGCGAACGAGACATCCCGCTCCATGGCTTCCGGGCCGCCGGCGGCAGCGACTCTACCGGCCGCCCCACGCGCAGCGCGGTGAGCGGATCCCGGGCCAGCACCCGATCCCACAGCAGGTCACTCAGCTCACCGGTAACCGCCTCAGCCACCCGGGTAGGCTACATCGCCTCATCCGGCCCCAGCCCGCTAGCGGTCTGCGGCCGTGCCGATGTGTGCTGATGTTGGCGGTCTTCGGGATCGCAGGGGCAGCCTGTCTTGACGGTGTCCGTCATGAGCCATGACGTCATCGCGGGCGATGAGCCTATCGCAGACGGGATGCACGTAGCCGTCTGGCTGCGCCGCGACTTGACCAGACTGAAGCCGTCACCGGCAGTGGGCGGAAGCTAGAGGTCGATGACGACCTTGCCGTGCACGTGCCGGCCGGCTTGAAGCTCGACCGCGGCGCGGATCTGCTCGACCGGGAAGCTTGCCGCGATGGGCACGCGGAGCTGGCCCGTCGCGACCAGGCGGGCGATCTCCTCGATGGCGCCGGGGGCGGCGTTAGCGCCGTTGGCCGGCGTGATCCCGTCGACCTGGGCGGCGATGGTGGTGATGCGCTCGTCCGGGACGCTGAGTTCTCGTGCCGCCTGCGCCGTCTCCGTCCCGTAGAGGTCGATGGCCGCGGTGACGCCGGCGGGAGCCAGGGCGCGGAGCCGGCCGGCCAGGCCGTCGCCATAGGCGACCGGCTCGGCCCCGAGGGCACGCAGGGCACCGGCCGACGCCGCCGAGCCCGTCCCGATCACCCGCGCGCCCGCGAGGCGGGCGAGCTGCACGGCGAACACGCCGACCCCGCCTCCCGCGCCGCCGATGAGCAGCGTGTCGCCCGGGCCGGGGTTGACGACGGCGAGCGCGGCGGCGGCTGTGCACCCCCCGATTGCCAGGGTGGCGGCGGTGCGGTCATCGACGCCGTCGGGGGTACGGTGCGCGTCGCCGCCCGCCGCGATGGTCCCTGCTACCTCAATTACCACGTAGTCGGCGACCGCGCGGGAAAGGGCGCCGCCGAACACCCGGTCGCCGGCCGCGAACTCGGTCACGCCGTCACCGGCCTGGTCCACGACCCCGGCATAGTCGGTTCCGAACCCGGACGGCAGGCTCAAGCCGAACCGGGCGGCGGTCTCCGCGTCGGAGGTCATGAACCAGTCCATCGGGTTCAGCCCGGCCGCGGTGACTCGCACGCGGATCTGCCCCGGGCCGGCCTGCGGCGCGGGTACCTCGCGGAGGTTCAGGACCTCGGGGCCGCCGAATGATTCGAGCTGGACCGCTCGGCTCGTGCTCGCCGGCGTGCTGGCGCCCGGTTGCTGCGTGCTCACTTGTCTCCCTGACGGCGAATGTAGGCAACGAGAAGCGGACTATGCTCCGTTTAAGGGGCACCGTACCATAATCGGAGCGTGATCCGTTTTGGCTGAGTCAGGAACTCGCGTGCTGCGAGCCGATGCGACTCGCAACCGCAGCCAGCTCCTCGAAGTCGCGACCCGCGTGTTCGCCTCGGCCGGCACCGAACCGTCGATGCGCGCGATCGCACGCGAAGCCGGGGTCGGCATCGCCACGCTCTACCGGCACTTCCCCACCCGCGAGTCCCTTGTCAACGCGGTCTACCGCGATCAGGTCGCGCGGCTCACCGACGGCGCCCGCGAGCTACTCGTCCAGCTTCCCCCGTCCGCGGCGCTGCGACGCTGGATGGAGCTGTTCGGGGACTGGATCGCGACCAAGAACGGCATGCTCGGCACGCTGCTCGCGATGATCGAATCGGGTGAGATCGCCCATGCCCAGACCCAGGCCGAGCTGCTCGCGGCCATCGACGAAATCCTCGGCGCCGGCCGGGTGACGGGCGAACTCCGCGCCGACGTCACCGCCGAAGACATCGCGGCCAGCCTCATCGGCATCTTCACCGTGGCCCGCCCGCCCGAACACGACGCCAGGGCGAGCCGCCTGCTGAACATCTTGATGCACGGCCTCCGACCCGCACCCTGAACCACCCATCGGCCGCGGTAGGAGGCATAACCACGAATCGCTCACGCTCTGCCGGGTCGATCAGGTCAAGATTGCGAAGCTGGCTGCAGGTAGCAGGCCAGCTTGCCGGAACCTGACGGAACCGGATGCCAGGCCGCGGGCCGGCCAGCCGGGCGCCCGCCGGCCCGCCTGGCCCGGCGGGGCTGCCCGGGAAGTCGCCGGCCAGGTCAGGTGCGGGCCAGGCGGAATTTAGGGTGTTGATCAAGGTGGCGCGTTAGCATACGACTCGCGCCGGATGCTGACGGGCTGCCTGGGCTCGGCTAACTGGCCTGCGCGGGTCCGTTTCAGGGAGAGATCATGATCAGGTGGGTCCGCGCGGGGGGGCTCGGCCTCACCCTGGTCCTGCTTCCTGCTTGCGCCGCCGGCGTCAGCCAGACCCGGCCGCCGGCGGCGTTTACTGCTTATGTCGTGAATGAGGGCTCGGACACGGTGACTGCCTTTAGCGTCCGCACCGGGAGAGTCGTCAAGACGATCAAGGTGGGTGCCGGGCCGGCGGCGATCGCGATCACCCCGGACGGCACGACCGCTTACGTCGCTAACGCCGACTCGGGCACGGTGACGCCTATCAACACCGCTACGCAGCGCGCCGGCCCGGCTATCAGGGTCGGGAATCAGCCTGTGGGTCTTGCGATCACGCCGGACGGCCGGACCGTCTACGTGGCCGACTTCGGCTCGGGCACGGTGACGCCGGTCAGCACGGCCACGCAACGGGCCGGGCGGCCCATCAAGATCGAGAACGGCCCCGGGGGCCGCGGGATAGCAATCACCCCCGGCGGCAGGACCGCATACATCACCAGTGACATGAGCACGGGCACGGTCACGCCGGTCGACCTGGCTACCCGCACGGCCGGCACGCCGATCAGCGTGGGGCAAAATCCCGCCGGCATTGCCATCAGCCCGGACGGCAGGACGGCCTACGTCCAGATTATTTCGTCAGGTTCCGCGAGTACGGTCACACCGGTCGACCTGGCCACCGGAGTCCCCGGCCGCCCGATCGAACCGGTCAGGGGCAACACCGTCACGGCGCTGGCACTCAGCCCGGACGGCACGGCTGTCTACGCCATCAGCTTCTTTTCCAGCGACTCAACGGTCCCCACTGACACGCCCGGGACCATGACGGTGATCAGCGCCGCTACCGGCAGACCGGGGAAAGCCATCACCGCGGGTGACAACCCCATGGCCATTGCGATCACACCAGACGGCATTACCGGGTATGTCGCCGATTCCCCCAGCTCCGGCCCCGGGACGGTGACACCGATCCAGATCGCCACCGGTACCCGCGGCAAGCCCATCCCCGTTGGCCGCGAACCCGTCGCGATCGCGCTGACTTCAGGAACGAACTCAGCCAGCAATAGACATGTTCGCTTACCAACCGGGTCTGTCAGCTTGAAGTTACAGTCCCCGCGAGGCCCGACGGGCGCTGGTATGCCCGACACCCTCGTCCGGACCGGGCGCAGGCACGACTGGCATGACCGCAGTCATTCGATGGGCGATGCGGGGAATCATCTTAGGTTTGAGTTAGCCCGAGCGTGCTAGCGGAACGAGGCGGCTGGGTCTAACAAGTTCAGCAAAGCTATGCGGCGGCTAGAGCGTTGGCTAAATTCAGCCGTGATTACGTTTTCCGAGCGGGGAAGCATCTAGCTTGAACCCCACTGGGGACCCAGGGCTAACATCGATGTAATCAATAGAAATTACGATCTGCCCGTCTGGCGTCTTGATCTGCTCTGGAGCCTGACAGTTATAATAAGGAGTTATGCGAAATCCATTTAGCAGGTTGCAGCTTTTGTCGAACGTGACCGTCGCTGAAATGCGTTTAGCGGGACGCTGAAAGCGCCAATCGATAGGCTCGGTTTGGCCGGCAAGCAAACCTTTATAATGCCCAGGCCACTCCCATCGAATCCAAGCCCGTACGATTTCTCCCGCGCTAGCTGGCTTTTCAAAGTGTATGAAGACCCATAGCCAGTTTTCTTCCCACTTACATGTGGTGTCATACCTGGCCCCCAGTTGCATATTTTCATCAAAGCTACGTGCTTCGAACTTGATTCGGCGCCGCTCGGATTCGCTAATTACTTCAGGGGTTGCCATACCTGCCCTGTAAATACCAGACCAGACTGTATATAGCTCTTGATCGGCAACGCGTATCGTCACCCATTTTTCCAAAATCGTATCGCCGCCCTTGCTTACATATACCTTGTCCTCCCAATCCTCTATCGTATACGCGTACTTTAAGGCACTCTGGGCAAAGCGGTCGGTATAGAGATTCAAGATTGTTGCGCGCTCCGCCAATAGGGTCCGGGCCGAACGAAGCTGCAGGGAAAGCGCACTGATGATCGCTATGGCAACAAAATAACCGGCGATTGTTGCGGTGAAAGAAACAAGGCCACCAGTAATCAGGCCAGCGCCAGCCAAGGCACCTATGACAGTAAATGGCGCAAGAATTACTTTGCCAATGCCATATTGGGATATGAGTGAATCAAAAAAGCGCTCCATTGGTCTCGCCTCCTTCGCGCGGCAATGAGTCCGTCAGCCCCGCAACACAAGGCTAGACCACCCGACCTGAGCTACGGTTAAGACGCCGTGGACGCCCGACTACAGTAGCGTAGCCACAGTGCGCGACGAGGAAAATCATGGTTCTGTCCGGTATGTGAAGGATGGTGTTCACCTGCGTGGTTTGTAGGCACGGGCATGCAACGATTTTCATGTAGGTCTCTGGAACCAGCATGAACGGGGTATAACGAGCCCGGACTGGCATTACCGCGCGCGGGTGCGCGCGTGCCCGCGCCCGATCCCGGCGGCGATGACCTGCCCCCATGGGCCTGGCCGCGGCTGGAAGCACTGGCCGACGGGAGTGCCGCCCACGGCAGTTCCTTTTAGCCGCCGCGCAGGCTCGAATCCGCTGTCGTTTCACCGGTCTCCCCGCAGGTGGGCCCGCTATGAGGACGTCCGAGTCGCGAGACAACAAGACATCGTGGACGCTCATGGCCGCCTCATGCGCGGAGTGTAAAATAGTGCTAATAAATGAGTGCTGAGCGGGCGGGCTCCTCAAGACGTGCTACCCGCCCAGCACTCCAGACCAGCGACTATGCCGCTACAACAGGTGCAGCAACACCAGTAGTGCGGTAAGCGCACTCAGCGCCGACGCCATACACGTCAAGATGGCCGTCGCAGTCGCCCACGTAAGCCGTGCCCTGCTGCTACGGGCGCGGCTTACGCCTTTAGCGGGCATGCGCCCTTTCTTATTCGACACCCTGGAACCTCCCTCCGGTCGGATGCCGCGCGGCCATCCGAGTACGCATGAGGAATGGGACCAGGAGGGGAACCTTGAGGCCCAAGCCCAGCGAGACCAAGATTAGCGCGCCACGCAGTCCGTCGCCATCTAGGGAGAATCAAGACATTCGCTCTGGTCTTTGAGTTACAAGCTAGAAATCCGTCAGCTGACCGATGTCTCGCCTTGCAACTCTCAGTAATTTGGTCCTGTGCTCCTGAGGTGCAGACACATATCGACCTGTATGTCAGGATCTGCCCGGATCGAAATGTGAGCCATGTGATCTGCCTCACATTGTGAACGGCATTTCAGAAGTTCCTGCTCATAACCCGGTAGCAGCCAGAGGCTTGTCCATGATGCGGCGTTGAGCTCGTACGTGACCCAGTGAGCGACTGCGGAAGAAGGAGCGGATCCGGCGGAGCCGATCCAGCCGCTGACGTCGGTGCCGGCCACGTAGTTATCCAGCAGGCACGACTCAATGGCCAGCCAAGCTATATGCACTGCAGCGTTTAGGGCGAATGCCCGCTTCTGCCGCGATGAAGGTGGTTCTCCTGGAGAAGCGAACGTCGGCTGGACGCAGCAGGTCGGTCCGTTGTCAGGTGGTGCCACCAGAGCCAGCCGGTTCTCTGGACAAGATGCAGAACTCGTTGCCTTCGGGATCGGCCAGTGTGATCCAGCCGCTGCCGTCGGGCCGCCTGTGATCAGCAACCTGTGATGCCCCCAGCGCCAGGATTCGTTCGGCCTCCTGCTCACGCGTCCGGTCGACCGGGCGCAGGTCGAGATGGATCCGGTTCTTTACTGCCTTATCGTCAGGGACCGTGATGAACAGCAGAAGCTGGCTCTGGTCGGGCGAGATGATCAGGCATTCCTCATCGCCGGGTTCGTTCGGGTCATCAGGATCTTCGGTAAAGCCCAGAACCTGGGACCAGAAGACCGACTGCGCGCACGCGTCGCGCGCATCGAAAGAGGTGTGCGATATGCGGCTGGTCATGGCGACAGCTTTGACTGAAGCGCTGAGATGGTCAAACGGTTTCCGTGTCTGGGCATCAAGCGGGTCGCCGGCCGGTTGCTGACTGGGTGTTCACGGAAGCCGGAAAGACCTCCCAGCGGCCGCCGGAGAGCTGCGTGTCCGGGCAGGCGGCGACCAGCCCGGTACTACAGTCCCGGTTTGTTATATAGCCGCCTCCTTTCTCTCGGCTGGGTTCAGGTGGCCCGGGTGGCTTTTTGAGCTGGGCCATGGTTGTGGTGCCAGCGAGCACGGGCCTGGTGGCGGCGGCACCAGCGCGACCAGGCGTATCCGAGCTGGCGGGCGGTGGTGGTCATGGGCTGGGTGGCCAGCCGGGCGAGGCGGCGTGCTTCGGGGGCGCTGACCTTGACCAGGCCGGGCTCGCTGCCGGGCGGGTCGTCGTCTGCGGTGGCGGGCAGCTTGCCGGTGTCGTGCCAGGCTGCGGGCTGGCCGGCGGGCGCGCTGCCGATATCCGGGCCGGGCGGTGTCGGGCGTGCGGCGGCGATGGCCAGCAGGGCGCGGGCGCACATGGACAGCACGGTGTGCCGGTGGAAGGACTGCCAGGTCCGGACTTGGTGCTGGTCGAGGCCGACCTGGCCTTTTCCCTGCTGGAAGCATTCTTCCACCGGCCATCTTTCCCTGCGACCCGGATCAGGACGGCCAGGGACACCGGGCGGCCCCCCGGGGCGTGGCAGAAGTAGAAGGCCAGGTCTTCGGGTTTGGGCAGGCTGCGGCGTATCAGGACCCAGTGTCGGGGCAAGGTGGTGCCGGTCAGGCCCATTCGTAGTCGCGGCGACCTTTGCAGCCGCGCCCGCAGGAGCGGGTCTCCCACGCCGTGCGCGGGACCATGGCGGCCACGGTGGATACGGGCGCCTTCCGGCCGGACGGCAGCGTGACGGTGAAGCTCACTGGCACTGCCAGCACGTATCCCTTCCCGGCCTGCTCGCAGGCTTCCCGCAGTTTCGAGCTGCGGCCGTATACTTCGTCGCCGGCCACCCCCGCGAACGGGATCCCGGCGTCTGCCGCGCCGGTAATCATCTGCGTGCCCAGGGCCGGCTTGGTGGTGAACGCCGCCTCCTCCGGCACGTGCGCTTTCTCCCGCCGCGCCTGGCCGACGCACCAGGCTTTGGGCAGGTAGAGCCGGAAAATCGGACAGTACGTGGGCGCGGGCGGTGACGTAGGCGGCGAACACCACCGTCGGCGGTCTCGTCTAGCACCACGATCGCCTCCGGGTCGCCCAGGTGCGCGACGATGAACCGCTGCAGCGCGGCCAGCGCCGCCTTTCAGTCCCAGGCGCACTCGGCTAGCAGCGCCTGCGTCCGCCGGGGCGTGGCGTGCCCGGCCCGCTCGGCGAGCTGCCAGCACGCCAGGCAGGCCAGATCCGGGGAACTGGGGCAAGCTCAAAGAGGGTACGGTGGCCGTGCCGTACCGGGGTAGGCCCCGCTGCCTGGGTGGCGGGGTTCGATGAGGCGGTGGATACGGTGGAGGTCATGGTGTCGGAACCTCGAAGCGAGGAACACGCCCTGCGGAGCAAGTTCATGTTGATCTTTCGCGGGGGCGCTGTCTCGCGGCCCGACCTGTCGCCCTCGGAGCTTCAGGCCCACGTCGAGAAGTGGTATCGCTGGTCCGATGAGCTGGCCCGGCAGGGTCGGGCGCGTAACACTGGAACCGCACTCGACAACCCGGGGGCCACGGTCCGAGGCCACGAGCGCGTGGTCACCGACGGCCCCTACGCCGAGTCGAAGGATCTGGTGACCGGCAGCTTGATCGTCGAAGCCGCCTCCCTGGAAGACGCCATCGACGTGGCGCGCACGTGCCCGACATACGAGTTCGGCGGTTCGGTCGAGGTGCGGCCGGTCCAGGACTTATCGAATCTGACGCTCATGGACGAAACGCCCGCCGCCGTGTCATCGACGGAGCTGGTTGAGGACCTGTTCAGGAAGGAGTACGCGCACCTGGTCAGCGCGCTGACCAGGGTTCTGGGCCCGTCGAACATCCCGCTCGCCGAGGACGTCGTGCACGACGCGCTCGTCAGTGCCATGCACGCCTGGCGTTTCGGGTTGCCGCGGGATCCTAAGGCGTGGATCATCCGGGCCGCGCACAACCGGGCGATCGACATCATCCGCCGGGAACAGCGCCGCCGCTCCTTCCTGCCCGAGCTGGCGACGACGACGGCACTGACCGACACGATCGAGGCGGCACTGGCCCCGGCCGCCGAGGGCGCCAGCCAGCTGGCGATGATGTTCGCGGTTTGCGATCCCGGCCTGAACCGCGAGACGCACGTGACACTGATCCTGCGGTGGCTGTGTGGTTTGTCCGCCAGGGAGATCGGTCAGGCGTTCCTGGTCGACACCCAGACCATCGACAGGCGCCTGCACCGGGGCCGCGGCCGGCTGCGTCAGCTGGGCCGGTTGCCCGACGTAGAGAACCTGCCTGACATTGAAACCCGACGAGATTCCGTCCTGCGATCGCTTTACCTGCTGTTCAGCGAGGGCTACCACGGCAGCAACCCGCAGGATCCGGTACGTCCGTTCCTGTGCGAGGACGCGCTGCGTCTCACCGAGCTGCTGCTGGACGCCAAGGCGACAGCGCATCCGGACGCGCACGCCCTGGCCGCCTTGTTCTGCTTCGACGCCGCCCGCCTGTCGACCCGCCGTGACGAGCACGGTGTGTTCGTCCCCCTCGAGGACCAGGACCGGAGCCGCTGGGATCGGGCGCGCATTGAGCGCGGTCTGATGCACCTCGCCCGCGCGGCCACCGGGGATCACATGTCCCGCTGGCATCTGGAGGCCGGCATCGCCTGCGAGCACGCGATAGCGCCGTCGATCCAGAAGACCGACTGGGACCGGATCGTCGGCTTCTACCAGGTCCTCGCCCAGCAGTCCTGGAGTCCGGTCGTGGCGCTGAACCGCGCGCTGGCCCTGGCCGAACGGGACGGCCTCGACAAGGGCCGCCGCGAGCTCATCGCCTTGGCCGGCGAGCAGAAGCTGTCCCGGTACCCCTTCTACTGGGCGGCCCGCGCCGACCTGGAACGGCGGGCCGGCCACCACGCCGCGGCCCGGGACAACTATGAGCGCGCCATTGCGCTGGCCCGCAGCCCGGCCGAGCGCGTGTCCTACGAGCGGCGGATCGAGAGCCTGGAAATCTCCTAGACCCAGAGCCGGTTTCGGCGCCGCCATTCGTCGTCCTGCTGAAGATCACCCGATCAGACCAGGAGAGACCGGTGCCGGAAACGTCAACGGACCTCGTGAAGGACCCCGAGCGGCGGTGGGACGCTGACGGTCCGACATGCCCTCGATGAGTGGCGGGCCGTGGTCGAGGAGTGGCCCAGCTCACCGCCGAACCTGCGCCGAGCAGTGCTTGCGATCGGGTCCGCGCCGAGCTCGGCGGCGCTTGGATCTCCTCGAAATCTCGTCGAGCCGCGTCCGGTTTCGGCCGGTCCTGTTCGTCTTCCTGACATAGCTCACAAACGACACAGGAGGAGCACCGCAATGCGCAAGATCATCAATTCCGCCTTCATCTCGCTCGACGGAGTCACCGCAGACCCAAGCTCCTGGGCGATCTTCGACCCGGACGCAGCGGACGAAGCCGTTCAGGCGCTGCACACCCTCGGCGGCATGCTCATGGGACGAGGCACCTACGAGTACTTCGCCGATGTCATGCCCAAACAGACCGGGCCATACGCAGACGCGATCAACGCGATTCGCAAGTACGTGTGCTCCTCGACGCTGGAGAACGCTGACTGGAACAACTCCACGCTCATCCGCGACGACGTCGTCACCGCCGTGACCGAGCTCAAGCAAGAGGATGGCGGTGATCTCATGATGTACGGATACGGCCGGCTCAGCCAAACCCTGCTCGCCCACCACCTGGTCGATGAAATCCGGTTCTCGATCCACCCGGTGCTAGTCGGCGGGGGAACGGCTGGCGGTGGCAACGGCAAGACGCTCCCGCTGAAGCTTCTCGGCGCAACCCCAGCGCCGAGCGGCGTCGTCGCGCTCACCTACCAGCCTGCCTCCCGCTGAACGGTAAGGCCCGGCGTGGCCACAAGCCCGCCGGGCCTCAACCACATCCGCGCACGACTGATCTCCGTGCGCCTGCCCTTCTCGCAGGAGACCGGCCGGCGCACATGACCATCGGCGGCACACTTAACGTGCCCGTAAAACGGGCGATTGTAAGGTCGCGAGACAGGTCAGCAGGATCTCCTGGAGCCAGTGGATCACTCAGCCGTCAGGTAACAAACCCGGACTGTAGTACCGGGTTGATGACGTTCGCGCGGATGCCCCGGTCGGCCGGCTCGACCGCCGCAGCTATCACGATCGCGCCCGGCGCGCCGGCGACCCGGCCTGGGAGGCGCCAGGTGCAAACGCCTGGCATCAATGGTCAGCCGGCGGCGAGCGCCTTGTCGACCCAGGTCCGCAAGGTGGCCAGGGGAACGGCGCCGGTCTGCCGGGCGGCTACCTGCCCGTGGCGCAGGACCAGCAAGGTCGGGATGGCCTGGACCTCGAAACGTTGCGAGATCTGCGGCGAGGTGTCGACGTTCACCTTGACCAGCTTGACCTTTCCGGCCAGGTCACGGGCGAGCTGCTCCAGCGCGGGGCTGACCATACGGCAGGGCCCGCACCACGGCGCCCACAGGTCGACGACGACCGGGAGCCTGGCGGCCTCGGCCACCTCCGCGAAGGTGGCGTCGTCAGCGTCGGCGATCCAAGGCAACGGCTGATGGCACTTGCCGCAGCGGGGCGTCCCGGCTGCTGCGGCTGGCACCCGGTTAGCGGTGCCGCAGCGTGCGCACCGGACAACCCCCTCTGTCATGGCTTCATTATCGCCAGCCCGCGCAGCGGCGTCACCAACCGTTCTAGCCCCGGCCGGGTTTAGCGTCGGGCATGGTGTTCTGGCAGCTGACGATCGACGCGAACGACCCGGCCCTCCTCGCGCGGTTCTGGGCGCGCGCGCGGGGCTACCAGCCGGCGCCGCCGGCGGAGCCGCAGACGACCTGGCACACGCACTACCGCGCCCGGCTGGGCCAGGAGGGTGCCCGAGACCAAGGCAGGAAAGAACCGGCTCATCTTGACCTCTATCCCACCGGCCGCGACAGCGCGCTGCCGCTGGAGCGGCGGATCGAGATCGTCGAGGCAAAGGTCGCCGAGCTGGCCGGGCTGGACGCCAGCGTGAAACGCCGGGAGCGGCACGACGACCCGGACAACCCGGTCTATCACGTCGTCATGAACGACCCGGAGGGCTTGAAACTCGTCCGCGACTGAGCCAGGCGCCGGTCAGGGAAGCTGGGCGCGATCCGTTCGCCCACGACCTTGCTGACCTGGTGGGCGAGCTCTCGACGCGATGCGAGGAGTTCTCCGCCTTGCGGGCTACCCATGACGTGCGCCTGCACCGCAAGGCGGAGAAGCATTTCAGCCACCCGCTCGCGGGCGACCTCACGCTGCGGTACGAGCGACTCGCGGTTGCCGCCGATCCCGGTCTGGAGATCTTCGCCTACATGGCGGAACCCGGGTCGCGATCGGAGGAGGGACTCAGGTTCCTGGCGAGCTGCCTGGCGGAAGGCAAGAATTTAGCTGGCGCCGCCAGGCTCAGCTGGCGGGGTCGCTCAGCGCGGAGACGAAGGCGCGGAGCCGCGCGAAAGCCTCTGCTGGCGCCTGCCTGAACACCCCGTGCCCCACGCCGGGGAAGACCTGGATCTCCACGGCCGCCTGCTGCACCGACGATGCCACGCGCCGGGCTGCGGCCGCTGGTGACATCGGATCGTCCTCGCCGGCCAGGATGAGGACCGGGCAGGTGACCTTGTCCAGGTCCTCGGCGGTCACCTTCAAGGGGCCGCACTCGCCGCGGCCGAAGCGGGCTTGCACCTCGCGGTTCACCATGGCCCGGGCGCCGCGCGCGGCCATATCGCCGTCCGAGGCGCTCCCGTACAGGGGCATGGCGTGTGCCTTCCAGGCCGCCAGTGCTTCCGGGCTGCGGTCACCCCCCAGCAGGCGGGCCGCTGCTTCCCGGGCCGCCGGGCCGCCGCGCCGCCCGAAGACTTCCAGGCTTTCGTCGAGGTCGGACTCGAACAGCGTGGAGTCAAGGACCAGGCCGCCGACGAGGCCCGGATGACGCGCGGCACACTCGACCGCGACGCGGCCGCCGCTGGAGGTGCCGACCAGCACCGGGGATCCGATCTCGAGCGCATCGCAAAAGCCCGCGACGTCCTCGGCCCAGCGTGACCAGGTCCAGCCGGAGGGGTCGCCGCGGTCGGAGCGGCCCGAGCCGCGCTGGTCGAGGTAGATCACTTGCGCGGCGTCGGCCAGCGCGGAAAATTCCGGCTTGAAGAAGCTGTGATCGGCGCCCGGGCCGCCGTGCAGCAGCACCAGCGCGGGCCGCTGCACCATGGCGTCGCCTTGCGCCGCGAGGCCGCAGCCCTCGACGTCGAAGTACAGCCGGACCTTATCCACCATGACGCGCACCGCACCATTATGGCGGGCATTCATCTAACCGCGATCCGTTCAGGACGGCAGGATCCGATCAGCTTCTGGCGGTGCCCGGGCTGCCAGGGCGGAGGCGCCGGCCGATAATGGGCTGATGCCTGATTTCCTGAAGGAGAGCCAGGTCACGGCCAACGGCCTGCGGTTCGCTTACCTGGAGGGCGGTAGCGGGCCGCTGGTCATGCTGCTGCACGGCTGGCCGGACACGCCGCATACCTGGGACCACCAGCTGGCCGCTCTGGCCGGGGCCGGGTTCCGCGTGGTCGCACCGTGGCTGCGCGGCTACCCGCCCACCGAGATCCCGCGGTCGGGCTATTTCGATATCGGCACGCTGGCGACCGATGTCCGCGAGCTGATCCGGGTGCTCGGCGGCGGCGAGCCGTGCCTGCTCGTCGGCCAGGACTGGGGCGCGTCGATCGGCTACCAGGTGCTCGCCGCCTTCCCTGAGGTAGTGCGGAGCGCGGTGCTGATGGCGGTGCCGCATCCGGCCGCCACCCGGGAGTCGCTGCTGCGCGCCGAGCATGTCCACCGGTCCTTCCACTGGTTCTTCTTCCAGCTCCCCGAGCTGCCGGAGCGGGCGCTGCGCGCTGGCAACTGGGCGTTCGTGGACTGGCTGTGGGACTACTGGACCGCGCCTGGATTCACCGACGAGGAGCACCTGGCCGAGGTGAAGCGGATGCTGGCCGTACCCGGCGCGCTGGAGGCGACGCTGGGCTACTACCGGGCCATGTTCGACCCGGCCAAAGCGGACCCGGACCTGGCCGGGGTGCGGGAGGCGGCGGCCCGGCCGATCACGGTGCCGACCCTGGCCCTGTGCGGCGCCGAGGACAAACGGGCCGAGGTGATGCAAGACCAGGCCGGGTACTTCGCCGGCCCGTACCGGTTCGAGCTCGTGCCCGGCGCCAGCCACTTCCTGCAGCGCGAGCAGCCGCAGGCGGTCACCGAGCGTGTCCTGGACTGGTTCACCCCGCTGGCTGCTGAATCACCGTGATCCGGGCGAGTTCATGTCACCGGCCTGTTTCAAGGCGGCCATCAGGGCGTGACGGGGGATTGGCCCAGGTACTCGGCCAGCCATGGCGCGGTCACGCTGGCCGCGTCCCGCGCGACCTCGCCGGGTGTCCCGGCCGCGAGGATACGGCCGCCGTCCGGGCCACCGTCCGGGCCCATGTCGATGAGGTAGTCGGACGCCGCCAGCAGGTCGAGGTCGTGATCGATGACGACGATCGTCGCCCCGGCGTCGAGCAGGTCCAGGCGGCGGACGTGGGCCGGCGGCGGCGAGCCGCCCAGGTGCGCCCGCGCGGCCCGGATGAGGCTGTCCAGCACGAGGGCGGTCTTGCCCGCCCCGGACGGCCCGGCCACCGCGGTCAGCCGGTTCACCGGGAACCCGGCGGCGAGATCGTGCAGGTTGTACAGGTCGGCGATCTCGATGGCGATCCGCTCGCCGCCGGCCGGGCGCCCGGACCGGTCACGGGAGACGCCGGGCTGGCCGGCCAGGAAAGGCCCGATGACCGAACGAGGATCGGATTCCAGCTCGCCGGGAGTGCCTGCCGCGATGACGTGGCCGCCCTGGGCGCCGGCTCCGGGGCCGAGCTCGATTACCCACTCGGCGGAGCGGATGAGCTCCCGCTCGTGCTCGACCACGATCACCGAATTGCCGTTCCCGGCCAGCGCGGAGATCACCTTGCGCAACCCGGTGACGTTGCTGGGGTGCAGGCCGACCGACGGCTCGTCCAGCACGTAGAGCATGCCGGTGGTACTGGCCCGGATGGTCGAGGTGAGCTCGATCCGCTGCCGTTCACCGGTCGACAGCGAGGCGCCGGAACGGTCCAGGGTGAGGTAGTCCAGGCCGACGTCGAGCAGCGGCGTGAGCGCGGGTGCGCTGATCGGCGCCGGCTCCGGTGCCGTCTTCAAAGGCACGAGCGGGCTCGTGTTCGAGGCCAGCCCGCCGCGAAGCCAGGCCGTGGAACCGCCTCCGCGCCGGTCATCACGAAGTACACCGGGGTGCTGGCCGCCGCCGACGTCTACACGGCCCGCATGGCCTTCGTGATCCTCGAATCGGCCGGCCAGGGTACCGGCCAGGGGGTTCACGGGCGCGACGGGACGTCCCCGGATGGGACCGTGAGTCCTATGCGTCCTGACATCAGACCTGGCGGCACCTTCCCTGACTACGCTCTGCCGGACCATAGCGGCACGGTGCGCACGCTGAGTGAGCTTCAGGGCCGCGACCCGCTGATCCTCACCCTGGCGCGCGGCAACTACTGCCCGAAGGAGCACCAGCAGCACCTCGAACTGGCGGCGAACTACCCGAAGATCGCGGTGGCCTACACCCAGGTCGCCACCATCACCACCGACGACCATCACACCCTGCAGGAGTTCCGCGCGTCGGTGGGCGCCCAGTGGACCTTCCTGGCCGATCCCGGCCGGACCGTCCAGCAGGACCTCGACATCGCCGAGTACACCGACCCCGAGCACAACCCCATGATCCCGCACACCCTGGTGCTCAAGCCGGGGCTGGTCGTCCACAGCGTCTACAACGGCTACTGGTTCTGGGGCCGCCCGTCGTTCGCCGACCTGTGGCGTGACCTGCGCGCCGCCACCAGCGAGATCCGCCCGGACTGGGACCTGAGCACCCCGGGACTCCGCGAAGCCTGGGACGCGGGTGACTACTCCAAGTTCCACGGCTGGGACCGGCGGGCCCCCGGGGCGGCGCCGACGTCGTATCTCGAACCGGGCGCGGGGTGACCGTGATGCGCACGCCGGTGTGCGAGCTGCTCGGGATCGAACAGCCGATCGTGCTGGCGCCCATGGTCGCGGTGCCCCGGCTGGCCGCGGCGGTCTCCGACGCCGGTGCCCTCGGCATGCTGACGCTGACGTGGTCCAACGACGTCGGAGCTGTGGTCCGGGAGACGGCGGCGCTGACCGCGCGGCCGTTCTGTGGCAACCTCGTTCTTACCGAAGATCGTCACCGTCGCCTTGACCAGGCCCTGGACGCCGGCTTGCGTATCGTCTCGTTTTTCATGGGTGATCCCAGCGGCTATGTCCAGCGCGTGCACGACGCCGGGGGGATCGTCCTGCACACGGTCGGCACCGCCGAGGAAGCGCGGCGGGCGGTGGCGTCCGGGGTGGACGTGATCGTCGCGCAGGGCTGGGAGGCCGGCGGGCACGTATGGGGGACCATCGCGACCCTGCCGCTGGTGCCCGCGGTGGTGGACGCGGTGGCGCCGGTGCCGGTGATCGCGGCCGGCGGGATCGGCGACGCCCGCGGCGTGGCCGCGGTGCTGGCCCTGGGCGCCCAGGCCGCGTGGCTGGGCACGCGGTTCCTGCTGGCCGAGGAGATGCCGGTCCACGAGGACTACCGGCGCGCGCTGATCGCCGCGGCCGAGACCGATGCGCAGCGGTACGACAACCTGTACTCGGTCGGGTGGCCCGACTCTCCGCACCGGGCGCTGCGCAACTCAACCGCCGACGTGTGGCAGGCCGCGGGGCGCCCGCCGCTCGCGCAGCGGCCCGGGGCGGGCGACGTGATCGCGCACTTCGCTTCCGGCGAGGCGATCGTCCGTTACGAGCCGGCGCCGCCGATGGCCGGGACCACCGGTGAGATCGAGGCGCTGTCGATGTGGGCCGGGCAGAGCGTCGCGCTCGCCCGGCAGCCGCAGCCGGCGGCGGACATCGTGGCCGAGCTCACCTCCCGCCTGTGACCCGGGATGGAGCGGCCGCCATGCCTGGCGCTGGCTCCGCGTCAGCCAGGACCTGACCGCGAGATCACTCGCGGCGGCCGGCGACTCGGCCGGCGGAGGGCTCGCCGTGGCCCTGCTCGTGGCCGCGCGTGACGCCGGGGAGTCGCTGCCCGCGGCGCCACCGAGCGGATCGGGAAGTTCCCGCGGGCCCGGGGCCGCTGACCGGGCCGCGGGCTACCGGGCGAGGTGTTCCAGCTTGGCGTCGGCCGGATGCAGCGCCCGCTGGACGTAACCGTCCGCCTGCGGCCGCCAGCGCTCCCAGAGCCCGGCGAGCTCGCCGACCGGGTCGTCGTGCCAGTCCACCCGCAGGTCGGTGACCGGCCAGGGCGCCGATTCGGCGATCACCAGGCCAGCCGACCGAACGGGCGATGTTTCACCTCCCGCGGCCAGGCCGGCCGCCAGCGCGGCGATGAGCCGGTCACCGAGGCAATCACTGGCTCGTTCGGTAAAAGCAGCGAGCATCGCGGCGGGTACGTTCCGGTCGGCGAGCAAGTTGCCCGCGGCCGCGGCACCCGGGCCGCGGACGTCGGCCGCCTCGCCCAGCGCCAGCCCGCCCGAGTAGACGGCCGAACCCCCGGCCGCGTCGACCACTGCCAGCTGCCGGTACGCGATATCCGGGGCCCGCCCGGTGACCGCCGCTACCGCGTCGCCCGCGGCCAGGGCGCCGGCCATCGCGTCGAGCAGCGCCTCGCGCAGCCGCGGGTCGGTGGTGCTCTGACTGCACACCGCGCCCACGTCGGCCCGGACCGCGACGCAGCGCGCCGCCACCGCCATGCTGGCCGAGGCGATCACGGCGCCGACCGCGCCGGTGCGCTACCACCGCCTGGCACAGGTCGTTGTCCAGCCGCTGCTCCGGATAGCTGTCGGCGGTGTTGAACGGCCGGATCCGCAGGTGCCCGCCGACCGTGATCGGGTCGCTCATTTGCGCACCTCGTCCGCGACCGCCGAGTACCTGGCGACCAGGTCGAGCGGGCCGCTGAAGTCGTAGTTGTTGTAGACCGCGAGCAGGTGCGAGAACGGCGGCGACTGCGCGAACAGCTGGAACGTCAGCCGGTGCCCGGCGTAGTCGGAGTTGAGCAGGTCCCGGGCCAGCACGAACAGCTTGCGGCGTTCCTCGGCCGGGATCTCCCCGAGGCGGAAGTACTTCCGCAGCCAGTCGCCCGCCCCGGGGGAGTCGAACATCGCCTGGCTGGGCATCAGGCTGGCCTGGCAGCCCAGCAGGTCGCGGACCGTGTGCATGACCGCGGGCAGCTGGGTGGAGGCGAAGACCCGGCCGGTGTACATCATCGACGGGCTCGGCATCAGCAGGCCGCCCGGGCTGGGTTCGGCCAGCTCGATCGCGGCGGTCAGGTGCGCGTTGATGCCCTCCCGGTATCAGGCGATCTGCGCGATCTTCTCCCGCACCCCCTGCGTAGGCGGCCGCGGTCTCGAACTTGGCGCCGCGCACGATGATGCCGTTATCGGTCTCGCCGGCCACGTGCAGCAGGACGTCGGGGTCCTGCTCCTGCGGCCGGATGGCCCGGTTGCCCTTGGGGTCGGTGTTGGCCGAAACGTGGAACGGGTCGAGCCGCGGCGGCCGCGAGGTGACGGCGCAGCGCTCGGCGCTCTCCTCGTCGGCGTAGGTGAGCAGGTCCCTGGGGCCGGCCTCGTGGCCGAGGTCGTAGATCCGCGCGCGCACGTTCACGATCGGCGCGAACGCCGGGTGCGTGGCGACGTCCTCGACCCGCTCGCCGTCGATCCATACTTCCCGGCCGTCGCGCAGCGACTGGATGTAGTCCTTGCCGGTTCGCAGCACTATGGATTCCTTTCCACGATCTCCGTCAAGACGGCGCGAAGCGGCCGGGCGCGCCGCCGACCTGATCCGCCCGGACCGCTGATCACGACCCGAGGAAGGTCAGCACGGCGAGGACCCGCCGGTGGTCGGAGTCCGACGGCGGCAGGCCCAGCTTGCTGAAGATGTTGCTGATGTGCTTCTCGATGGCGCGCTCGGAGACCACCAGGTCACCCGCGATGCCGCTGTTGGAGCGGCCTTCGGCCATGAGGGTGAGCACGTCCCGTTCCCGTGCGGTCAGCGCGGCCAGCGTGCTGGCGTGGCGGGTGGCGTTCAGCATCCCGGCGACGACCTCGGGGTCGAGCGCGGTGCCGCCGGCCGCCACCCGGGTGATCGCGTCGACGAACTCGCCGACGTTGGCCACCCGGTCCTTGAGCAGGTAGCCGACTCCGCCGGAGCGGGTACTCAGCAGGTCAGCGGCGTAGCGGGTCTCGACGTACTGGGAGAAGACCAAGATGGCCGTGCCGGGATGGTCACGGCGGATGGCGATCGCCGCGCGCAGCCCCTCGTCGGTGTAATCGGGCGGCATCCGCACGTCGACGATCGCGATGTCCGGCTTGTGCTCGGCCACCGCGGCCTTGAGGGCCTCGGCGTCGCCGACCGCGGCGGCGACCTCGTGGCCGCGGTCGGCGAGGATCTCGGCCAGGCCCGCCCGGATCACGGCGGAGTCCTCGGCGATGACGATGCGCATCTTGGTGCTCTCAGGCATGGGACGGCAGCTCCACGGTGACCGACGAGGGGCCGCCGGCCGGGCTGTCGATGTCGATGCGGCCGTCCACCGTACGGACCCGTTCGCCCAGCCCGCACAGGCCGCCGTCGGAGACCAGGGAGATGCCGCCGTGGCCGTCGTCGCTGACGCGGATCCTGAGCAGGCCGGGAACGTGCACGGCCTCGAGGGTAGCGTGCCGCGCGCCGCTGTGCTTGGCCACGTTGGTGAGCAGTTCCGAGGCGGAGAAGTAGGCGATGGTCTCGATCGCGGCCGACGGCCGCTCCGTGATGTCGGTGACCAGCTCGACCGGGACCGCGCTGCGCGCGGCCAGGGTCGTCAGCGCGTCGGCCAGGCCGTTGTCGAGCACGGCGGGGTGGATGCCCCGCGCCAGGGTGCGCACATCGGTGATCGCCTCCAGCGCCCGGCTGTGTGCGTCGTCGACCAGCTGGGTGACGCGGGCCAGGTCGACCGGGCCGGTGCCGTGGAGCTTCTCCTGGGCCAGGCTGAGCTTCATGGCCAGGGCCACGAGCTGCGCCTGGGTGCCGTCGTGCAGGTCCCGCTCGATGCTGCGGAGCCGGGCCGCGGAATCGTCCACTACCTGCGCCCGGCTCTGCTCGAGGGCGCGGATCCGCTCGGCGGGCGAGCTGGGGCCGAGCAGGCCGCGGATGAGCCACCGGTCGGCCTGCGTGATCCCGCGCACCGGCCAGGGCGCGGCCAGGAGCAGGGCCGCCCCGGCCGGGATGAGCAGGAGCGAGACGGGCAGGCCGGGGCCGGGCGCCCCGAGCGCCCGCCAGGCCGGGAAGGTCAGGAGGAACAGGCCGCCGAGCCAGCACGCCCCCGCGACCGCCAGGCAGAGCCCGGCGAGCGGCGCCTTGATCGCGAAGTAGGCGCGGGCCCGCCAGGCGGCGAGATCACGGGTTCCGGTGATCAGCCACGTGATCGCCGCGCCGGCCGGCCGTATCTCGTCGATCGTGAGGTCCGCCCCGGCGGCCAGCTCGGTGATCTGGGCCGACGGGATCCGCCGGACGCTGACCCCGGGCTTGTTCTCCCAGACCCGGGCCTTGGCCCCGGCCGCGTTCGTGATCGCGGCCAGCTGGGTCGCGTCCGGCGTCCGTACCTTGAAGTACAGCGCGGGCGGCGGTGGCGGCGGGGCCAGCACGGCCTCGCCGAGCAGCCTGCGAGCCAGCTGACGGCTGCCCGCGCCGAGCTTCCTGACCCCCGGCGCGGACAGCGCCCACAGCGGGCCGTTGGCCAGCGTGGGCACGATGAAGATGAGGGCGACCATCGCCAGCAGCGCGCTGACGACCGCGTGGGCGAGCTCGTCCCAGGTGCGCCGGGTGAACGGCGTCCGGAGGATGCGCCGCACCGGTCCGCGGGCTGGCCTGGCCATAGTGTGATTGTCGCTGATGAAGATGACCCCTGGGTCACGAGCAGTATTCATGTTTCGATGCTGCTCGCGCCGGTGCCCCCCGGTCGATCGTGACGTCACCCGGATCCAGGTACGGCTAGCACGAACGCGCCTAGCCGGCCGGGATCCGGTACTTCCGCACGTAGGCCTCCGGTGATTGCCCGAGCTCGCCCTGCCAGCTCGTGATGCACCTGTCGGCGAAGGTCTCCCCGTCCTCGGCCACCCGCTCGAGCGGTGCGAGGAAGGACAGGATCCCGGCCGGGTCGGCCCCGGCGGCGACCCGGCTTTCCAGACCCCGCCGGGCCAGGCGCAAGAGCTCGCGGGCGAGGTCGGCGACCTGATGAGGCCCGACCGAGGCGGCCAGGCCCTTGGTGGCGATGTCATCGACGGAGCCCTCGAGATGAGCCTCGGTCAGCTCGGCCAGGAAGGCGCTGGCCTCCTTGCGGACGGCCGGGTCGTAGGTCAGCCCGACCCACATGGCGGGCACGGCGGGAAAATGGGCCCAGGGCAGGCCGTCGGCCGCCCGGAGCTCGAGCGTGCGGCGGGCCCTCACATGCGGCCAGAGCTGGCAAAGATGCAGCTCCCAGTCATGGTGGGTAGGCCAGGTGCCGTCGCCGAAGCCATCGCGCATGAGGTCGGCGAAGGAGCGGCCGGGGGCGGCCACGTGGGTCCCGGCGACATCGCGGTAGATCATGGGGAATCCGATGGCCCAGTCGACGAAGTCCATCGGGCTGGCGTTCTCGTTCAGCGCGAAGCCGAGCACGCCGCATCGCCGCGGGTCGAAACGCTGCCAGTACTGCATGCGCCGGGACAACACCCCGCACAGCCGGCCGTCCGCGATCGGCGAATTCACTGACAATGCCGCGACGACCGGTGACGCCAGGACGTGCAGCCGGGCCTTCTCGATGAAATCCTGAGCCGAGACGTAATCAAGAGATACCTGGGTCGAGAGAGTGAGCCCCATGACGGCTTCCGCGTGCTCGCCAGGATCGCCGAGCCGGCTGAAATAGCGCCGCATGACCCCGACCCGGGGCTTGGGCAGCCAGGGTATCTGGTTTTCTGGCGTGAATGGCAGGCAGGCGCCGGACAAAAGCGCTATGCCGAAACGGTCCGCGATCGTGGCCGCGTGCCTGAGGTCCATCCGGGCCACGCCGACGACGTGCGCCAACCCGCTCGACGGGGCCGATGAATACTCAAGCGCACCACCAGTCTCAAGTGTAAAACTGGCCCCGTTAGAAAGCTGGACTCCCACCACGTACGGGCCGTCGAACATGGGCACGCCGTTCATTTCGCGGACGACGGCATTCAGCAAGGCCTGCGCACCGCGCACGCCGCCGTAAGGGACACTGCAGCCGGTGACCGGATCGACGAGGCCATTCTCAACCTCGAGACCCACTAGTTCGGCTTGCCCGGCCCTGGCGGAGAAGGTGTCCGTCAATGTCTCGCGGACGAGTCGCTGCTGCATGCTCACCGCTGGAGTCTATAAAGGGCAAAGCGCGACCCTCCGGTCGCACCCGACGAAATCGTCAGGAAGCCGCCGGGCCGGCGGTCACGGCACGCGGCCGGTGAGTTGTTATCGTCGACGGGGTGGCGCCGGCTGGGCGTCGTCTGGGCGGCATAGACAGGAAGGAAGCGATCGTGGCGATCCTCGAAGGGCGGACCGCGGTCATCACCGGCGGCGCGCAGGGCATCGGCTTCGCCATCGCGGAGCTGTTCGTCGCCCAAGGGGCGCGGGTCGTGCTCGGCGACCTCGACCTCGAGGCGACGCAGGCCGCGGCGGCCAAGCTCGGCGGCCCCGACGTGGCGGCCGTGGCGCGCTGCGACGTGACCAACGCGGCCGAGGTCGAAGCCCTCCTGGCGCAGACGGTGGACACGTTCGGGTCGCTGGACGTGATGGTCAACAACGCGGGCATCACCCGCGACGCCACCATGCGCACGATGACCGAGGAGCAGTTCGACAGCGTGATCAGCGTGCACCTCAAGGGCACCTGGAACGGCACCCGCCTGGCCGCCGCCATCATGCGCGAGCGCAAGGCCGGCGCGATCGTCAACATCTCCTCGCTGTCCGGCAAGGTCGGCATGGTCGGCCAGACCAACTACTCGGCCGCCAAGGCCGGGATCATCGGGCTGACCAAGGCCGCCGCCAAGGAGATGGCCCACCACGGCGTCCGCGTCAACGCGATCCAGCCCGGGCTGATCCGCTCGGCCATGACCGAGGCCATGCCGCAGAAGGCCTGGGACCAGAAGATGAGCGAGATCCCCATGGGCCGCGCGGGCGAGCCGTCCGAGGTCGCCACCGTGGCCCTGTTCCTCGCCTCCGACCTGTCCTCCTACATGACCGGCACCGTCATGGAAGTAACCGGCGGCCGCTTCATGTAACGCCAGGGTCGATGTTCCGCCGACCCGGTGACCTCCCGCCGCCGCCCCGGGCAGGCGGGTGCGGAGTTCGCGCTTGAGGATCTTGCCGCTGGCGTTCAGGGGCATCGCGTCGATGACGATGACCACGGCGGGCACCTTGTAGTGCGCGAGCCGCTCCCGGCAGAAGCTCCGCAGCGGCTCCGGCTCGACCGCGGCCCCGGGAGCGGCCGTGACGAAGGCGACCACGAGCTCGCCCCAGTGCTCGTCCGGCTGGCCCACGACCGCCACCGCGGTCACGCCCGGGTAGTCCGCGATCACCGTCTCGATCTCGACCGGGCAGATGTTCTCCCCGCCCCGGATGATCATGTCCTTGCTGCGCCCCGCCAGGTACAGGTACCCGTCGGCATCCATCCGCGCCAGATCCCCGCCCCAGAACCACCCGTCCCGCAGCGCCCGCGCACTCTCCGGAGGCATCTCCAGGTAGCCGGACATGACCGCGCGGCTCCGGGTGACGATCTCGCCCACCTCGCCGGGCGGGACGTCCCTGCCGTGACGACTGCAGCCCGCCCTCCGTCGCCGCCCCGAACGCGTTGATGAAATCGCACTTGAACACGTCCATAGCCCGCCGCAGCAGGGCCGGTGACATCGGCGACGCCCCGTAGATGACCGAACGGACGCTGTCGTAGCTCCCCTGGAGCACCCGCGGACTGCATCCAGCGCAGCACCGCCCCCTCCTCGAACTGCGGCAGGATCAAGGTGGGGAACCCGAGCTGGACGTGCATGAAGATCATCGCCTGGCCGGCGATGTGGAAGACGGGGGAGGCGGTGTAGCGGAACTCGTCGAGCTGGATCTGGTAGTCCACCGACATCTGCAGCGCCAGCGCGTTGATCATGCGCTGCGACTGGAGCACCCCCTTGGGCAGGCCGGTGGTGCCGCTGGTGAAGGCCAGCGCCACCCGCGACGCGTACCGCGAACTGGCGAAGACGGCCTTCGGCTCGGCCCGGCGCAGCAGGGTCAGCACCTCGGCGTCGGCCAGCCGGTTGTTGAGCGGCACGTAGACGGCGCCCAGCTTCATGCACGCCATCATCACCTCGACGTACTCGCCGCTGTCGGTGCCCAGCAGCGCCACCCGGTCGCCCTTGCTGACACCCCGCCCGTGCAGTGCGCCGGCCAGCTGGTTGACCCGCGTGTTGACCTGCGCGAACGACCGGCTCGAGCCGTCGTCGAAGACGAAGCAGTCACGATCAGGGAACCGCTGGGCGCTCAGCCGCAGGAAGTCACCCGCCTGGATGGTGTCGACTCTCACCCGCGCTCACCTCCTCGCCGATGATGCGCTGAGCATGCCGTTCATCACAACAGATGATGCCGAACGGGTGTGATGTTGACATCGGTGTCGCTAAAAGATTGGGTCGGTTTCATGAACCCAGACCCTGCCGATGCGGCGCTCTTCCACTGGACCGCGGAGCACGAGGAGTTCCGCGGGGTGGTGCGCAAGCTGACCGAGTCCCGCGCGCCGCTGGCCTGCGCTCCCGCGCCGGATGCGCGGGATCCGAAGGAGCGCGAGCTGTGGCGCACCTGGACCGAGGAGCTCGGCCTGCCCGGCATGGTGATCCCCGAGGAGCACGGCGGCTCCGGGTTCTCCCGGCTGGAGCTGGCCATCGCGGCCGAGGAACTCGGCCGCGCCGTGGTCGGCGGCCCGCTGTTCGCCTCGGCCGTGCTCGCCACCGAGGCACTGCTGACCGCCGGCGGTGACGTGGCCGCTGAGGCGCTGGCCGCCCTGGCCGCGGGAACGACGGTAGCGGCGCTGGCCGTCACCGAAGGCACCCGCCGCTGGCAGCCCGAAGACGTGGCCACGACCGCTTCCGGTGACGAGAACCCGCGGCTGACCGGGACCAAGGAGGCCGTGCTGAGCGGGGCCGAAGCCGGCCTGCTGGTCGTCGCCGCCCGCGAGGACGCCGGGGTCTCGCTGTTCGTGGCCGAACCCGGCGACGGCGTCGAGGTCACGCCGCTGGAGGTGCTCGACGGATCCCGGCCGGCCGCCCGGGTCACGCTGCGGGACGCGCCGGCCCGCCGGGTCGGCGCGGCCGGCCAGGGCTGGGCCGCGGTAGAACGCGCGTTGCAAGCCGGCACGGTGTTCCTCGCCGCCGAGCAGGTCGGCGGGAGCCGGGCCCTGCTCGACGCCGCGGTCGAATTCGCCAAGACGCGGGTCCAGTTCGGCCAGCCCATCGGCAAGTTCCAGGCCGTCAAGCACCGGCTCGCCGACATGGCGGCGCGGACCGAGCTGGCCTCGGCCGCCGCGGCCTGGGCCGCCTGGCAGCCACCCGGCTCCGGCACGGCCGGGCTCGGCGCGGCGGTCGCCGGCGCGTACTGCTCCGAGGCCTACCTGGAGACGGCGCTGGACGCCATCCAGGTCCACGGCGGCATGGCGATCACCTGGGAACACCACGCGCACCGGTTCCTGCGCCGGGCCCGCGCGGACGCCGCCGTGCTGCGGCCGCCGCGGGAGCACCGCCGCCAGCTCGAATCCATCATCGGGACGGGGATCTGAGATGCCGATCGACCTCACCGGAATCGACGCCGCCGACCTGGACGCGCTGGGCGCCCGGGTCCGGAGCTGGCTGGAAGAGCACCTGCCCGCGCCGTGGCGCCAGGCCGCCCTGGACGGCGACCAGCCCGCGCTCGCCCGGATCCTCGCCGACCAGGCCGTCGCCCGCGCCTGGTTCGCCGAGCTCGGCGAATCTGGCCTGGCCACGCCGGGCTGGCCGGCCGAATACGGCGGCCTCGGGCTGGCGGCCGCCGCGTCCGCCGTCGTCACCGACGAGCTCACCCGGCTGCGCGCGGACCGCCCGGGCGACGAGTTCATCGGCCTGGCGCTGGCCGGCCCGACGATCATCGAGTGGGGGAGCGACGAGCAGAAGCAGCGCTTCCTGCCGCCGCTCACCCTGGGCGAGCACCGCTGGTGCCAGCTGTTCTCCGAGCCCGGCGCGGGGTCGGACCTGGCGTCGCTGCGCACCCGGGCCGTCAAGGACGGCGACCACTGGGTGGTCAACGGGCAGAAGGTATGGAGTTCCTTCTCCGACCGGGCCGACTTCGGCCTGCTGATGGCGCGCACCGACCCGTCCCAGCCCAAGCACCGCGGCATCACCTACTTCCTGCTCGACATGCACGCCCCCGGCGTGGAGGTCCGGCCGCTGCGCCAGCTCAACGGCAGCTCCGAGTTCGGCGAGGTGTTCTTCACCGACGTCGTGGTGCCGGACACCGACCGGCTCGGCCCGGAGGGCCTCGGCTGGTCGGTCGGGATCAGCACCCTCATGCAGGAGCGCAGCGGGCTGTCCGGCCGGCCTGGCGTCGGGCCGGGCCAGGCCGACGCGATCGCCAGCCGGGCCCGGCAGACCGGGGCCTGGGATGACCCCGTGCTGCGCGACCGGATCATGCAGGCCTTTATTACCGAACGGGCGTTGCAGATGGCCACGGTACGGGCCTTCGCCACGCTCGGGAAAGCCGAGCCCGGCGCCGAGGGCTCCATTCGCAAGCTCACCCACGCCCAGCTGGAGGTGACCCTCGGGATGCTGGCGACCGAGGCCGAGCCCGGCGACGCGATCGCCTGGGAGGCCTCCGACGAGAACGCGGCCGCGGCCGTGCACGACTTCCTGTCCGGCAAGATCCTGAGCATCGCCGGCGGCACCAGCGAGATCCAGCGCAACATCATCGGCGAGCGGGTCCTCGGCCTGCCCCGCGACCGCGACCCGTACGCCGACAAGCCCTTCGAGGAGCGGCCCCGTTGACTGATTCCGTTGTCCGGCTGGACGTGGACGGCCCGGTCGCCACGGTCACGCTCAACCGCCCGGCGTCCCGCAACGCGATCAGCGGCGAGCTGCTCGCCCGCCTCGGCGAGGCGCTGGCCTCCGCCGATGCCGACGACGAGGTCCGCGCGGTCATCCTGACCGGCGCCGACCCGGCTTTCTGCGCGGGCGTGGACCTCAAGGAACTGGACCGTCAGACGTCCATCTTGCGGGAGGCGGCCTCCGGCGGGACCGGCCCGTGGACGCCGGTCAGCAAGCCGGTGATCGCGGCGGTGAACGGCGCCGCCGTCACCGGCGGCCTCGAGCTGGTGCTCAACTGCAACATCGTCATCTGCTCCGACCGGGCCGTCTTCGCCGACACCCACGCCCGGGTCGGCGTGCTGCCCGGCTGGGGCCTTTCCGTCCTGCTGCCGCTCGCGGTGGGCCGGTCCCGCGCCCGCCAGATGAGCTTCACCGGCGATTTCCTCTCCGCCGATCAAGCCCTCGCGGCCGGGCTGGTGAGCGAGGTGGTGCCGCACGCGGACCTGCTGGGCCGGGCCCGCGAGATCGCCGCCGCCATCGCGGGCAACGACGCCCGGGCCGTGCGGGCCCTGCTCGCCTCCTACCGCCGGACCGAGGCCGAGGTGGTGGCCGGCGGCTACGCCGTGGAGGAGCAAACCGCCCGGGCCTGGAGCCAGTCCAGCCTGGACCTGGCCGAGACCGCGCGACGGCGGGCCGCGGTCACCGAACGCGGCCGCGCGCAGGCCGCCCGCAGCGAGCCTTGACAAGCATGCGCCGGCAGATATGACATAGACATCACATTCATAAAATTTCGGCGGGTGAACAGGAGCGCGTGACGATGCTGACCGGCCGCCAGTACAAGGAGTCCCTCAAGGACGGGCGCAAGGTCTACTTCGAGGGCCGGGTGATCGAGGACTTCGAGTCCGAGCCCGCGCTGGCCGTCCCCTTGCAGGCCATCGCCGACGGGTACGACAAGTACTACAGCGCGGAACCCGGCGCGGTGAACCCGCTGACCATCGCCCCGCGCAGCCCCGACGAACTGCGGGACCGCATCCCGGTCATCACCGAGATGGACCTGCTGCTCAACGTCACCTACCAGTCGCTGATGACGCTGCTGGTGGCGGCCGGGCGGCTGGAGGACCACGCCCCGGAGTTCATCCCGCGGATCACGGCCTACGTCGAGGACGCCCGCCGCCGCGACATCCGCATCACCGAGTGCATCACCGACGCCAAGGGCGACCGCAGCCTGGCCCCGTCCAAGCAGTCCGACCCGGACGCCTACGTGCGGGTGGTCGGCCGCCGCCCGGACGGGGTGGTGATCCGCGGCGCCAAGCTGCACATCACCGCGGCCGCCTACGGCCACGACCTGCTGGTGATGCCCACCAAGTCGATGAAGCCGGGCGAGGAGGACTACGCGATCGCCTGCGCGGTGCCGGTCGGCTCGCCCGGGGTGCACGTCACCAACACCACGTACCACCCCCGGGGCGGCGATCCGCGCGACTACCCGGTCAGCGCCCGGGCCAGCGTCCCGGACAGCGTGGTGATCTTCAACGACGTCTTCGTGCCCACCGAGCGGGTGTTCCTGGACGGCCAGTACGCCCACGCCGCGGTGTTCGCGCACTCCCTGGGCCTGTGGGAGCGGCTCGGCGGGGTGTCCTTCATGGTCACCCAGGCCGACGAACTGGTCGGCCTGGCCAGCCTGATCGCCGAGGCCAACGGGCTGAGCCGGGTCCCGCACGTGCGCGAGAAGATCGACGAGATGATGATCCACGCGACGCTGCTGCGGGCCGGCCTGGAGGCCGCGCTGGTGCACGCGCACGCGACGCCGGAGGGCTACTACTACCCGGACGACATGTTCACCAACGTGGCCAAGTACCACGGCGCGGCCAACTTCAGCACGATGGTGCGGCACCTGCACGACATCGCGGGCGGGGCGGTGGTCACCGCGCCGTCGATGTCCGACTTCGACCATCCCGAGCTGCGGCCGCTGCTGGAGAAGTACATGGGCACCGGCCCGGACATCAGCGGCGAGTACCGGTCCAAGCTGTTCCACGCCATCCGCGACACCACCGCCGACGCGCTCGGCGGCTGGCACCAGGTGACGAACCTGCAGTCCGGCGGCGGCCTGTTCGCGCAGAAGCTGGTCACCCGCAAGAACTACGACATCGAGCGGGCCCGCGCGCTGGCCCTGAAGGCCGCCGGGCTCTCCGGAGCGTGACCGGTACCGGCCAGGATCTTACGGCCGCCGCCTGGTGGGATCAGACGGTGCGGCGGCACGGGCCGCGCCGGTTCATGGTTACCCCCGGGCGTGACCTCAGCTACGCCGAGTCCGACCGATGGACGCGCGCAGTGGCCGGACGGCTGGCCAGGGCAGGCGTCCGTCCGGGGCACCCGGTGGCCCTGAGCCTCGGCTCGACTCCGGCCCACCTGGCCGTCCTGGCCGGGCTGTCGCGGCTGGGCGCGGTGGCGGTGCCGCTCGATCCAGCGGGCTCGGCCTGACCACGCGAGCCGGCTAGTCGACGCCGACGGACGCGACGTGGCCCGGGGCGAGACCGGGGAAGTGATCTTCGCCCACCCGGCCGTGATGACCGGTTACCTGGGCGAGCCGCCTGCCCCGTTCGGCACCCGGCTCACGGTGACTTCGATCAAGGGCAACCTCGGCCATCCCAGCGGCGCGGCCGGGGCCCAGGCCGTGGTGGCCGCGCTGTGCGCGCTGCGGGACCGCAAGCTCCCGCACACCGCCGGCACCTCCCGGGTCGATCCCGAGGCCCGGTTCAACGTGGTCACGGCGGCGCCGACCGCGATCGGGGGCGGCCACGTGCAGGTCAACGCGTTCGGCTTCGGCGGCCAGAACGCGTCGCTGGTGCTCGGCGTGGGCTGAGCGGGGTTACCTCCCCGCGGGAATGTCGGTGGCGTACGCCATGATGGCCCCGACATGGCGGCGGGCAGGAGGCAGCGGTGCGCACTTTGATGAACGAAGCGGCGTGGGTCCACTACGGCCAGATCTACGTTCGCAGCGGAGACGACGACCCGGATCTCGAGGAGTGTTTCGCCGGCCAGGGCAACGGGCTGTGCGGAGCGGCCCTGCCGGGCATCTTGTTCCTGATCACCGGCCTGCACACCGGTCATGTGGGCTTCACGGTGGAGCTTCACGACGAGCCGCCGCCGGTGAGCGACGGCTGGCAGGAGGTCGTCGAGGCGTCGTTCCGGCCTATGGACGAGGCCGGGCTGGAATGCTGGGGCGGCGAGCACTACTGGCCGCTCGACCTGACCGAGACCAGCTACCGGGTCCGTTACTGTGCCACCGGCATGGACGAGGGCAGGGAACTGGACACCAGGGTGGAAGACGAGGACCTGGAGGACGAAGGCCCGGAAGTGGACCGCTACCTGCTGCAGTTCTGGCCCGCCCCGCCCGGGCCGGACGCGGTGGTGCGGCAGACCAGCGAGATCGCGGCCTACTGGCACCAGACCGCGCGCGAGCAGTTTGCCGAGCGCGACTAGCCGAGCAGCTCGCGCCGCCGCGGCGTGGAGATCTTGCCCGTCGAGGTCTTGGGCATGGCGTCGAGGATCGTGACCCCGGCGGGAAGCTCACCACGCTGGCGTCAGGATTCGGCTACGTCGAAGGCATCCGCTGGCACGAGGGCGCGGTGTGGTTCTCCGATCTCACCCATAACAAGGTCCGCCGGGTCGGCCTAGACGGCACCGCCGTGGGCGCGGTCAGTTCGCTCCGCATCGCCGACGCGTGAAGGCGGCCGGGACCCGCGGCGGACAACGCCGTTCGTTGACACTCTTCCGCGCACCGACCTAATCTGACGCCGACGTCAAAATCACACGGCCCCGGAACCAGCGAGGACCAAGCGGATGGAGATCAGCCTCGGCGAGGCGATCACGATGACGGCGCGGAACAAGCCGGACGCGCCGAGCTTCGTGTTCGCCGACGGCAGCGCGCACACCTTCGCCCAGACTAACGCCCGGGTCAACCGGCTCACCGCGGCGCTGACGGCGCAGGGCGTGCGGCGCGGCGACCGGCTCGCCGTGTTCTCGCTGGACTCGCACCGCTACGTGGAGATCGTGCTGGCCGCGCTCAAGCTGGGCGCGGTCTACGTGCCGCTGAACTACCGGCTGCGGCGCGGCGAGATCGACATCCTCCTCAAGCGGGCCAAGCCAGTGATTTTCTTCTACGACGAGCGCTACGCCGACTTGCTGGCCGGGCTGCCCGAGGCGCACCAGAGCATCAGGCTCTTCATCGCGCTGAACGAGGAGTACGAAAAGCTGATCGCGACCGGGACCGAGGACGAGCCGCCCGTCATCGCGGGAGACGCCGACGTCATCGGCCTGGCCTTCACCTCGGGCACCACCGGCCTGCCCAAGGGGGTGGTGCAGTCCCAGCGCATGATGAAGGCCATCGTCACCGAGCAGATCATCGAGTACCGGCTGCACCCCGGCGAGGTCCGCTACTCGGCCGCGCCCACCTACCACATCACCGGCATCTGCCAGCTGCTGATGGGCGTGGCCTACGGAACCGCCTCGGTCATCGTGCCGCAGTTCAGCCCGCGCGTCACCCTGGACCTGATGGCCGCCGACCGGCTCACCGCCGTGTTCATGGTGCCCACCATGATCAGCACGGTGCTGGGCCTGCCCGACGTCGGCGACCACGCCTACGGCCGGCTGGAGCTGATGTACTACGGCGCCGCCGCGATGTCGCCGAACCTGCTACGGCGCGCCATGGACACGTTCGGCTGCGACTTCCTGAACGCCTTCGGCGCCGGGACCGAGGCGGGCCTGCAGGCCGTGCTGACGCCGGAGGACCACCGCGCGGCCCTGAACGGGCGGCCTGAGCTGCTCGGGTCGATCGGCAAGCCCGCCTACGGGGTGGCGCTGCGGATCGTCGACGACGACCTGAACGAGGTCCCGGCGGGCGAGATCGGCGAGATCGCCACCCGCAGCGACATGGTGATGGACGGCTACCTGGAGATGCCCGAGGAGACCGGGCGGGCGCTGCGCGGCGGCTGGTTCCGGGCCGGCGACATGGGCTACCTCGACGCCGGCGGCTACCTGTACCTGAGCGGCCGGAAGAAGGACATGATCGTCCGCGGCGGGGAGAACATCTACCCGATCGAGATCGAATCCGTCCTGGCCGACCACCCCGCGGTCGCCCAGAGCGCCGTCGTCGGCGTACCCGACGAGCACTGGAGCGAGATCGTCCGGGCCTGGGTGACGCTGCGTCCCGGTGCCGCGGTCACGGCGGAAGAACTCGCCGCGCACTGCGGGCAGCGGCTGGCCACCTACAAGGTGCCCGCCGAGTTCCGGTTCACCGACGCGCTGCCGGTCAACGCGAGCGGCAAGATACTCAAGCGCGAGCTGCGGACCCGGGACTGAGGGAGGAGCCGTCATGAGCCCACGCGGGGGAAGCCCGGCCGGCCGGGTCGTCACCAGCGCCTCGGCGTCCCAGCGGGAAAGGCGCGGCGCGGGCCCGCTCACCCCCAAGGGGCGCGAGCGGCGCAGCGAGATCCTGCGCGCCGCCCGTAAGGTGTTCGAGGAGCGCGGGTTCCTCGACACCCGGGTCGCCGACATCGTTGCGGCGGCCGGCGTCGCCCAGGGCACCTTCTACAGCTACTTCGACTCTAAGGAAGCCGTCTTCACCGAGGTCGCCCAGCAGGTCGTCGAGTCCATGATGGAGGGGCTGCACACCGAGTTCGTCCGGGACATCGACCCGGTGGAGCGGATCCGGCGGGCCATGGTCCGGTTCGTCGAGGGCTTCCGGCCCAACGCGGTCATGATCGGGCTGATCGAGCAGGTCGGCACGTTCACGCCGGAGATGCGCCGGCTCCGCCTGGCGCTGCGTCAGTCCTTCGTCGACCGGTCGGCCCGCGGCATCGCCCGGATGCAGGCGGACGGGATCGCCGACCCCGCGCTCGACCCGGTGCTGATGGCCGAGATACTCGGCGCCATGGTGGACCAGACCTGCTACATCTGGTTCTTCCTGGGCAAGGAGTTCGACTCCCACGCCGTGGTGGAATCCCTGACCACCGCCTGGGCCCGGGCCATCGGCGTCAGTGATTCCTGAACTAGCCAGCCGTCGGCACCGAGGAATCAGGCATCCGGGCGCCGAGAGGCACCAGGAACGAACGGGGCATGTCTCCCTTCCGGCTCAAGGCCGGAAACGGCTCTGCGTTCGGATCCTGGTGCCACAACCACCGTAACCCGCGGCGGCATCGGTGGCGATGCCACGTTTTGGCCAGCTCAAGGCGTGCCATTTGTGAGACGCTCTGGACAAGACGGCCAGGGGTCTGCTCGCGGCCGATCGACCTCGCCGAGCGCGGTGAATGCCTGCCGTGTGAAAGCCAGCGGCGAGGATGGCGTGTGCCTGGTCACCAACCTGCCTCGCTACTACTCTAATCGAGGTGACGAGCAACAGCCGCGTGAGCGCCGGCACTCCAGCCTCTCCCGAACGACGCGATTTCATCCGCGAGATCGTCGCCGCCGACGTGCGCGAGGGCAGAGTCTCGGAGGTCGTGACGCGCTTCCCGCCCGAGCCGAACGGATACCTCCACCTCGGCCACTCCAAGGCGATCGCGCTCAACTTCGGGATCGCCCAGGAGTTCGGCGGCCGCTGCCACTTGCGCTTCGACGACACCAACCCGATCGGCGAAGAGCAGGAGTACATCGACTCGATCCAGGAAGACATCCGCTGGCTCGGCTTCGACTGGGGCGAGCATCTCTACTTCGCTTCCGGCTACTTCCACCAGCTCTACGACTGGGCCGTGCACCTGATCAAGTCCGGCAAGGCCTACGTCGACGACCTCTCCGGCGACCAGATCCGGGAGCACCGCGGCACCCTCACAGAGCCGGGCGAGAACAGCCCCTGGCGCGACCGTTCGATCGATGAGAACCTCAACCTGTTCGAGCGCATGCGCGCGGGGGAGTTTCCGGACGGCGCCAAAGTGCTCAGGGCAAAGATCGACATGGCCTCGCCCAACATCAACATGCGCGACCCGGTGCTCTACCGGATCCTGCACGCAACCCACCCGCGGACCGGCGACGAGTGGTGCATCTATCCGCTGTACGACTTCGCCCACGGCCAGTCGGACGCAATCGAGGGCATCACCCACTCCCTCTGCACGCTCGAGTTCGAGGATCACCGACCGCTCTACGACTGGCTGATCGAGAACCTGCCGGTGCCTTCGCGCCCGCACCAATACGAGTTCGCCCGCCTCAACTTCACGTACACAGTGCTCTCGAAGCGCTTCCTACGGCGGCTTGTGAGCGAGGGCCACGTGCGAGGCTGGGACGATCCGCGGATGCCCACCCTCTCGGCCCTGCGCCGGCGCGGCTTCCCACCCGAGGGTCTGCGCAACTTCCTCGACCTGGTCTCGCTGGGAGGCAGGGGCACGAGCGCCGCCGAAATCGAGATGCTCGAGCACGAGGTCAGGGACGTGCTGAACCGGAGGGCGCTGCGACGCTTCGCCGTCCTGCGCCCGCTCAGGCTCGTGATCGAGAACTACCCAGAGGGGCAGGTCGAGGAGGTGGAGGCCGTCAACAACCCGGAGGATCCCTCGGCCGGGACACGCAAGGTGCCCTTCGCGCGCGAGCTCTGGATCGAGCGCGACGACTTCATGGAGGACCCGCCAAGCAAGTTCTTCCGCCTCGCCCCCGGCCGCGAAGTGCGTTTGCGCTGCGCCTACTTCGTGACCTGCATCGACGTGGTCAAGGACGCGAGCGGCGAGATCGTCGAGCTCCGCTGCACCTACGATCCGGAGACGCGCGGCGGCGACGCCCCCGACGGGCGCCGGCCGAAGGCGACGCTGCACTGGCTCTCGTCGGAGCACGCCGTGCCCGCCCAAGTGCGTATCTATGACCGTCTCTTCACCCGCCCCGATCCCGGCGCTGACGGCGACCTCTACACCGACCTCAACCCCAACTCGGAGACGGTGCTCCAGGAGTGCCTGGTCGAGTCTGCGCTCGCGGAATTGCCGGTCGGTGAGACCGTGCAGTTCGAGCGGCTCGGCTACTTCTGCCCGGATCCCGACTCGACGCCCGGACGGCTCGTCTTCAACCGCACCCTCGGCCTCAGGGACACCTGGGCCAAGCTCCAGGCGCAGGCCGCCAGGCCATAACGACCTGTAGCAGCGGCTCGGCTCTTCCGGCCCGGGCGGTTCAGGAGGAAACACTGGCGGACAGGTCCCTCCGAACAGGACTAAGCCGCCCGGCGGCAAGTCGTCACCTGGCGACCGTGCCGGGGTCTGGGTCCTGGCGGCCGCGCAGGGCGTAGATCCCGGCCGCCACCGTGCCCAGGCACAAGGCGGCGGCGCTGAGGCCGAGCGAGGCGTGGATGCCGATGGCCGCGCCGAGGATGCCGACGGTGAACCCGCTCCCGGCCCGCAGCCCGTTGGCGGACACCCCGTACAGGCCCACGACCCGGCCGCGGTCGGCGGGCGCGGCCCGCAACTGGACGATGGTCTGCCCGATCGACATCGAGGCCAGGTTGGCGATCCCGCCGAAGAACAGCAACGCGAGCGCGATCAGGTAGTTCCCCGTCAAGGCGAAGAACAGCGTGGTCACGCCGTAGACCGCGGTGCTGACCACGGCGGCCTTGGTGTTCGGCTTGATGGTGCCGGTGGCCTCGAGCAAGATGCCGCCGATCACCCCGCCCGCGCCGTTGGCGAACAGCAGCACCCCGTACGCGACGCCGGCGCTGCCGGCCCCGAGGTCCTGGGCGAACAGCGGCATCGCGGTCTGCAGCGACGTGCCGATGAAGAACGAGCCGAGGCCGCCGAGCACGATCATGGAGACCAGGGTGTGGTCGGACCTGACGTCTTTCAGCACCCGCAGCGAGCCCAGCATCCCGACCCGGGGCGGCCGCGGCCCGTGGTCGCGCAGGTGCCCGGTGAACTTGGTGCGGAACAGGAACAGCGTCAGCGGCAGGTAGATCGCGATGTTGACGAAGATGCCCCGGACCGGGCCCAGGCCGAGCAGCAGCGCCGAGCCGACGACCGGGCCGAACAGGACGCCCAGGCTGCGGAACGTGGCGTTGAGCCGTACCGCGCTCGGCAGTTCCTCCCGGCCCACGAAGTCGTGCAGCATCAGCTGCTCGCCCGGACCCCACAGCGATCCCGCGCAGCCGTGCAGGACCAGCAGCAGGCACGCTTCCCAGATCTGCAGCGAGTGGGTGAGGAACAGCACCCCCCACAGCGCCGAGACCAGCATGAACAGGGCTTGCGCGGCCTGGATCAGGCGGCGGCAGTCGTACCGGTCGGCCAGCGACCCGAAGTACACCGAGAACAGCAGGAACGGCACCCAGTGGCTGATGACCTCGAAGCCGGCCAGGGCGGGGGAGTGGAACTTCTGCCACAGCACCCAGTAGGTGATGACGTGCTCGATGTTGTCGGCCATCATCGCCAGCGCCGCCCCGAACAGGTAGGGACGGCAGTCGGCGTTCCGCAGCGCGGCGAACTTCGCCGGCGCCGCGGTGACCTGAGCGGCCTCGGCGCTTATCTCGTCGGACGGGGCGACCTGGTCGAGCTCGAGCACGTGGGTGGGGATCCCGCAGGCAGAACACACGCTGGCTCGAACGCCGCGGGCGGCCCGCTGCTTCCCGCGCCCGCCCGCGGGGAACGGATCAAGGCATGACAGATGACGTCGTCGCGAGGACGCCGGCGGGCCGCCTGCGCGGCGTGCGAGACGGCCAGGCGCTGCGGTTTCTCGGCATCCCCTACGCCGAGTCCCCGGCCACGGCGGGCCGCTTCGCGGCGCCGGTGCCGCCCGGGCGCTGGGATGGGACCAGGGACGCGCTCGAATACGGAGCGACCTCGCCGCAGCCCGATCGCGGGATCACGCTGATCCCCGAGCCGGTCATCGCCGGCGACAACGAGCTGAACCTGAACGTGTTCACGCCCGACCTCGGCGCGGCCGGCCTCCCGGTGCTGGTCTGGATCCACGGCGGCGGGTTCACCGGCGGCGGCAACGCCTCGCCCTGGTACCGCGGCGGCCCGTTCGCCCGGGACGGCGTGGTCCTGGTCAGTATCAATTACCGCCTCGGCGCCGAGGGGTTCCTCGAGGTTCCCGGTGCGCCCGCCAACCGGGCCGTCCGGGACTGGATCCGCGCGCTGGAGTGGGTGCAGGAGAACATCACCGCGTTCGGCGGGGACCCAGGTCAGGTGACAATCGGCGGCCAGTCGGCGGGCGGGGCCGCCTGCGCCACGCTGCTCGGCGTGCCCGCGGCCCGGGGCCTGTTCCGCGGCGCGGCGTGCCTGAGCGGAGCTCAGTCCCTCCTGCAGACCGCCGAGGGCGTCCGCGCCGTAGCCGCGAAAATGGCCGCGCGGCTCGGGACCCTGGACCCGGCGGCGCTGGAGGAAATGCCGGCCGGGACCATCCTGGCGGCCCAGGAGGCGGTCACCGCGATCGTGGGAGCGGTGGGCCAGCAGCGGGACGCCGAGGCGGTCACCACCTTGCTGAGCCGCGGCCTCCCGCTGCCGTGGGCGCCGTATGCCGACGGCGAGGTCGTCACCGAGGAGCCTGCTGCCGCGGCGGCATCACCCGGCCTGCGCGAGATCTCCCTGCTGGCCGGCGCCACCATCCACGAGTTCAACGCCGCCTGGCGGACGGCGGACTGGATCACCGCGGCCATGGCGGCCGGCGGCCTGGCCCAGGCGGGCATGCCCGCGCCGGTCGCCGCCGCCTACCTGGACCGGGCCGGACCGCCGGCTGGGGCGGTGGGCCAGGCCGTCACCGACCGGGTGTTCCGCGTTCCCGCCCAGCAACTGGCCGCGGCCAAGGCCGCGGCGGGCGGCGCGGCCTTCGCCTACGATTTCCGCTGGATCGCGTCGGCCGGGCCGCTGGCCGGACTGGCCTTCCACTGCCTCGACATCCCGTTCTTCTTCGACGCGCTCGCCGAGCCCGGCGTGACGGCAGCCGCCGGCCCGGCGCCGCCGCAGGACCTGGCCACGCGCATGCACGGCACCCTGGTCCGCTTCGTCACCGACGGCGACCCCGGCTGGGAGCGGTTCGGCGACGGCCGCAGCCCGGTCATGATCTTCGACGAGCCCTCCGAGGTCCGCGAGAACCCGCTCGAACTGGAACGAGCGGCCTGGGGAGCAGCTCACTGACCGGCACCCTCATTGACCCCTCTCACACCTCGCTAATCATTAGTATCTTTTTTCTATTAGTGAATATTAGCTGGATATTTACCGATACTGTTCGCTATTATGTTCTAAAGCTTAGATTCTTGCCGAACGGGTGGTGTCCATGCCTTCAGGACCGGTTCCTGCGGACGCTGGGCGGGGCGTGCCCCGGCCCGGTGCGCAGCCTGAGCCGGATCTGCTGGGAGCCGGTGATCACCCGCCCGGATCCGATGACCTTCGAGGAGTGGCTGGCGGCGGACCTGGGCGAGGACGAGCCGCCGCCGGATGGTGACGGGTACCTGGATCCGGAGGGCTCGGAGCTGCCCTGGGATGAGGACCTGGCCGCGATCACGGCCGGGACCGGCCGGATCGCGGCGGAGCGGGCCGCGGACGCGGAGTGGCTGGCCCGGCCGGGGACCGCGGAGCTGGCCGGGGCGGTGCTCGCGGACGAGGCGCCGTAAGCGGGGCCCGCGCGGGCCGGGGCTGCCGGGGTCGGCGGAGCGGGTTCCGGGGGTGTCGTCCGGTCCGGCGGGCGGGTTCGGCGCCGGGGAGGGCCTGGATACCGCGCCGGGGTCGGCGATCTTGCACGGGTTCCTGGAGAAGGCTGTTGGTTCGGGGCGGCTGGGTGAGGCCTCCGATGATGAGGTGATCGGGCTGATCTGCGCGGCGGACCGGGCCGAGGCCGCCGCGTGTTCCCTCAAGCATGCCGCCGTGGCGGAGCTGATCCGCCGCCGCCCGGCGCCCGGCGCCGCCGTGATCGAAGGCACCGCGGGGATGCCGGAGGCGTACCTGGACTCGGCCGGGACCGAGGTGAAGTGGGCGCTGGCCGAGACCGCCAGGTGGCCGACCAGGCGCTGGGCCTGGCCTGGGACCTCGAAGTCAAGCTCCCCCGGACCAGGGCCGCGTTCCGGGACGGGCGGCTGCGGCATGCCAAGGCCGTCATCATCGCCCGGGAGACCGCGCTCCTGGACCCGGCCGAGGCCCGCCTGGCCGAGCAGCAGGTCCTGGACCAGGCGCCGGGGCTGAGCCCGGGCAAGCTGCGGCGGGCGATCGCCCTGGCCGTGGCGGTGATCGCCCCGGCCAAGGCGCGGAAACGCCGGGAGCACGGCGCGAGGAACGCCCGGGTGGAGCGGTGGCGGGAGCATTCGGGGAACGCGGGGCTGGCCGGGCGGGAGCTGCCCCCGGCGCTGGTCCGTGGCGATGGACCAGCGGATCACCTGGTGGGCCCGCCAGCTCCAGGCCGCCGGCGTCGAGGGCGGCATGGACATCCTGCGCGGCCGCGCCCTGATCGACCTGGTCCTGGACCAGGACTCCCGCCCCGCCGCCTTCCGCGGCACCGCCCCGGCCGATGACCGGCGCGGACCACCCGGCCGGCCCGTACCGGGCCCCGGGCTCAGGACCGGGACCGGGGGCGGGCGGGGGTTTCCCTGCTGGGTTCGTCGGCCGGAACCACCTCACCGTCCCGCTGGTCACCCTGCTCGGCCTGGCCGACCGGCCCGGGGAGATCCCCGGCCTGGGCCCGGTGGACCCGTGGCTGGCCCGCGACCTCGCCGCCGCGTCCGCCGCCAACCCCAAGACGCTCCTGGTGCCTGTCCGTCACCGACAGCCGCGGCCGGGCCACGGGGCACGCCTGCGCCCGGCCCGAACCCCGCCAGCGCGGCCGCCAGCAAGCCCGGTCACCGGACGCGGCCGGACCAGCCCGGCCGCCCGCCGCCAGCCAGCCCGACCCCCCGGCACCACAGCAACCGGGCTCACCTTCACCCCGCTCGGCCCCGGACCGCCGGGCGGCTATGGCACCTGGCGGTTCACCACCGGGGTCCCCGGCCAGCGGGCCTGGATCCTCACCATCGACCCGATCCCGGCCGGTGACTGCGACCACCGCTACCAGGCCCCCGGCCACGACCCCGGGACCAAGCTGCGGCACCTGACCCAGATCCGCCACGCCACCTGCACGGCGCCGATGTGCGAGCGTCCCTCCGGCCGCGCGGACTTCGAGCACAACATCCCCTACGAGCAAGGCGGCCGGACGTGCCTGTGCAACACGGACCCGAAGTGCCGGCACGACCATCAGCTCAAGCAAGACCCCCGCTGGAAAGCCGAACAGCACCCCGACGGCACCATGACCTGGACCACCCCGAGCGGGCGCCAGTACACCACCGGACCCACCGAATACCCCATCTGACTCCAGCTAGCTGCTCAGGAGCAGGGCCGGACGACCGCGTAGCGCAGCATGTCCCGGCGACCTGCTTGCATGGCCCCGGGCCCCGGCGCATACTGCCATGCGTGCGGGAGAAATAGCTCCGAAACCAGCCGCAGGTCCCCGGTGACATGGCGCCGCCTGCTGGCCGCCCGCCGGGTCCGGCTCGTCGTGGCCGCGCTGGTGGCCTCGGGCTGGGCTGACGGCTTCCTGCCGGTCACGATGAGCTTCGCGGTCCTGCGGGTCACGGGCTCGGTCGCCCGGCTCGGTCTGCTTCTCGCCGTCCAGAGCGGCGTCGCCCTGCTGCTCACTCTGGCCGGCGGCCTGGCGGGTGACCGCTTCCCTCGCACTCGCATCATGATCGCGTCGCTAGCTCTCCGGACGGCGGCAGCGTCGGTGATCGCCGTGACCCTGCTGACGGGCACGGCTTCCTATTCACTGCTGCTGGCCATGGCGGGTGTTTACGGCTGCGCCGACGGCTTCTTCGGCCCGGCCAGTTCGGCTCTGCTGCCGGAGGTCGTTCCCCGTGAGCACCTGGCTCCGGCCAACGCCCTGATCGGCGGAACCGCCTCGACCGGCAGCATCATGGCGCCCGCCATCGCGGGCATCGTCGTGGCTACCCTCGGGACCGGGGCCGCGTTCGTCGTGCAGGCGGCCGTCCTGGCGATCGCGTCCGGCGGCCTGGCCGCCGTCCGGAGCCCTGTTTCCCGGTCGGCGCCCGTGCCGGTGGCGAACACCTTCCAGCAGCTCCGGGCGGGCTGGACTGAATTCGTCCGGCGCCGATGGCTCTGGCTGCTCACCGCCGAGTGGACCGTGTTCTCCGTGGTCATCCTGGCTCCGGTGAACGTCCTCGGGCCTGCCATCGCCCAGCGCTACCTGGGCGGCGCGTCCGCGTGGGGCGTGATCGGCAGCTGCCTGTCACTGGGCGCGGTGGCCGGCCAGGTCATCGCGGGGAGGATACGGATGCCGGCCAGGCCGGCGATGGTCATCGCCTGCCTCGTGCCGTTCATGACGGGAGAGGCGCTGGCCCTCGGACTGGTTGCGCCCCTGGCCGTGGTCGCGCTGGCCAGCACGGTGTCCGGGTTCGCGATCGGGATCCAGGCGGTCATCTTCCCCACGGCGATGCAGCTGAGCGTCCCGTCTGACGTGCTCGCCCGGGTGACCTCGGTCGACCTGCTCGTCTCGGAGGGCGGCCAGCCGGCCGGCTATGCGCTGGCCGGTCCCGTCGGCCTGGCCGTCGGTCCCCACGCCTTCCTGGCCTGCGCCGCCATCGGCGTCGTCGCCGCTTCCCTTATCTACGCGCTGCTGCCTCCGCTGCGGGCCCGCGTTAGCTCCGATGAGCCAGCCGCGATCACGGGGCGGCGCTGACCTCGGCCAGCGGCTGCCCGGCGGTCACGCTGTCGCCCTCGGCGACCAGCAGCGCCGTCACCCGTCCGGGCCAGGGCGCGGTCACCGGGATCTGCATCTTCATCGCCTCCAGGACGAGCAGGACCGCGTGCCGCTCCACCTCGTCACCGGGCGCCACCGCGACCTTGACGACCACGCCGTCCATGGGGGCGGCGGGCTGGCCCGCGGTGGCCGGGGGCCGGGGGCCGGAGCGGGGGCCCGCGCCGCGACCCGGCCGGCTCGAGGCTGAGCCCGGGCGAGGCCGGCCGTGGATCACGATACGGAACGGCCCGGCGTTCGTCCGCACCTGTACCGTGCGTGCGGTACCCGCGGCGAGCTCCGGCGGCCCGGCGTCCGGCTGCCCCTGGTCCACGGGCCCCTCCGCAGCCGACGCCTGCTGGCCTGGCTCTTGCTGGCCTGCCTGGGGCGGCCACTGCTCCTCCAGCGTGCCGGTGGCGTACGTCCCGTCGGCGAACCGCGGCTGCAGCAGCACGTCGCGCAGGTAGGCCGCCGTGCTGGGCGGCCCGCCGACCCGCAGCTCGCCGAGGGCCGCGGCCAGCCGCCGCCGGGCCGTCTCGCGGTCCGGTCCCCACGCCATCAGCTTGCCGAACAGCGAGTCGTACTCCGCGGGCACCTGGTCGCCCGCGGCCACGCCGAAGTCCGCCCGCAGCCAGGGACCGGCCGGGACGTGCAGCCCGGTCACCGGGCCGGGGACGGGCAGGAACTGCCGCCAGGGATCCTCGGCGACCAGCCGGGCCTCGATCGCGTGGCCGCGGATCCGCACGTCGTCCTGGGTCAGGCCCAGCGGCGCGCCGGAGGCCACCGCCAGCCTGAGTTCGACCAGGTCCAGGCCGGTGACGAGCTCGGTCACCCCGTGCTCGACCTGCAGCCGGGTGTTCATCTCCAGGAACCAGAACTCGCCGCTGGCCGGGGAGTAGAGGAACTCCGCCGTCCCGGTGCTGCGGTAACCCGCCTCGGCGGCGAGCCGGGCCGCGGCCGCGTGCATCGCGGCGCGCACCCCGTCCGGCAGGAACGGCGCCGGGGCCTCCTCGATCAGCTTCTGGTGACGCCGCTGCACCGAGCAGTCGCGGTCGCCCAGGCACAGCACGGTCCCGTGCTCGTCGGCCAGGACCTGGACCTCGACGTGGCGGGCGTCCCGCAGGTGCCGCTCGAGGTACACCTGCGGCCGGCCGAACGCGGCGGCCGCCTCCGCCGCCGCGGCCGCCAGCGCGCCGGGCAGCGCGGCGGCGTCCGGCGCCACCCGCAGCCCCCGGCCGCCGCCCCCGGCGCAGGCCTTGACCAGCACCGGGTAGCCCAGCCGGGCGGCCTCGCGTAGCCCGGCGTCCGGGGAGGAGATCTCGCCGGAGCCCGGCACCACCGGCACCTCTGCCCGGCCCGCGATGGCCCGCGCGGCCAGCTTGTCGCCCAGGGCCGCGATGACCTTGGCCGGCGGCCCGATGAAGGCCAGTCCGGCCGCCGCGACGGCCGCGGCGAACTCGGCGTTCTCGCTCAGCAGGCCGTAACCGGGGTCCACCGCCGCTGCCCCGGCCGCCTGCGCGGCGGCGATGACCGCGCCCTGGTTAAGGTAGGAGGCGGTGACCGGCGCCGGGCCCAGCCGGCGGGCTTCGTCGGCCAGGCGGACATGCAGGGCGGTCGCGTCGGCGTCGCTGTACACCGCGATCGTGCGGACACCGAGTTCGCGGTACGTGCGGATGAGCCGGACCGCGATCTCGCCGCGGTTCGCCACCAGCACCGATCCGATCATCCGCACCCGTCCTCCACCGGCTAATCTACCGATCGTATGGTAGTTTATGGCCCATGACCCTGCCCACCACGGGGCCCGCGCCCGGGCCCGCATCCGGGCCGTCACTAGAGCCCGCACTGGGGCCTTCCTCGGGCGAGCGCATCGCCGAGTCGCGGCGACGGCACGCCGAGGCGCTGGAGATGGGCGGCCCGCAGGCGGTGGACAGGCACCGCGCGTCCGGGCGGCTGCCGGTACGCGAGCGGATCGCGCTGCTGCTGGACGAGGGGTCCTGGTTCGAGACCGGCGCGCTGGCCCTGCCGGAGCGGCGGACGGGCAAGAAGGTACCGGGGGACGGGGTCGTCACCGGCTTCGGCCGCGTCGACGGCCGCACGGTCGGCCTCATCGGCATCGACGCCACCGTGCTGGCCGGCACGACCGCGCCGGTCAGCATGCGCAAGCAGGGGCGGCTGATCGAGCAGGCGCAGCGGTTCGGCTACCCGCTGGTGCTGCTGTGCGACGCCGACGGCGGCCGCATTCCCGACGTCATGGGCTGGCGGTTCAGCGGGCTGCCGCTGGACTTCAAGACGTTCCTCAAGCCGCGCCCGGATGAGCCGCCGGTGCCGCGCGCCGCGGCGGTGCTCGGCCCGTCCTACGGCGACTCGGCCCTGCACGCCTCCACCGCTCACTTCGTGGTGATGGTGGCGTCCGCGGCGATCGCGCTCTCCGGCCCGTCCGTGGTCGAGGCGGCTATCGGCGAGCAGCTCACCGACGCCGAGCTCGGCGGTCCCGAGGGAGCGCAGGCCGCCGGGAACGCGCACATGGTGGCCGAGGCGGAGGCGGACGCGTTCGACGCCATCGCCGCGTTCCTGTCCTACCTGCCGTCCAGCGCCGCCGGCCCCGCGCCGGCCGGGCCGGCCGCCGCGCCCGCGACCGACCCGGCCGAGCTGCCGTCGATCGTGCCCGCCGCCAGCCGGTCCGCCTACGACATGCACCGGGTGCTGGAGGCGATCTGCGACCAGGACTCGATCTTCCCCTGGGGCGCGGGCTGGGGCCCGAGCCTGATCACGGCGCTGGCCCGGATCGAGGGCCAGCCGCCGGCATCGTGGCCAGCCAGCCGCTGACCGGGGCGGGCGCGCTCGACCCGGCCGCGCTGGCCAAGGAGACCAAGTTCGTCGACCTGTGCGACACGTTCAACCTGCCCCTGGTGTTCCTGCACGACGTGCCCGGCCTGATGATCGGCACCCAGGCCGAGCGGGGCGGCATCCTGCACGCCTACGAGGGCGTGGTCTCGCGGATCGCCGCCGCGCTGGTGCCCAAGATCGGCGTCGTGCTGCGCAAGGCCTACGGCGGCGGGCACTTCGCCATGGGCGGCCGGCCCACCCATCCGGATTTCCTGTTCGCGTGGCCGTCGGCCGAGCTGGGCTTCATGGCGCCGGAGGCCGGGATCCGCACCGTGTACCGGCGCCGGATGGAAGCCGTCCTGGCCGAGCAGGGCGCCGCCGCCCGGGACGCCCTGGTCGCCGAGCTGATGGCGGACTGGATGGCCGATTCCGAGCCGTGGGAGGCCGCCGCGCACCTGTCGGTGGACGACATCATCGAGCCCGCCGCCACCCGCGACGTCATCGCCCGCGCCCTGGACGTGGCGTGGGGCAGCCGGGGCACCAGGGTCGTGCGGTCATGGAACCGGTGAGCACGGATGCGGCCCTGCCGCACGGCGATCATTTCGAGACCGAAATCCACGGACCCGTCGCCCTGCTCCGCATCAGCCGGCCCGGCAAGCTCAACGCGCTCACCGCCGGATTCTGGCCCCAGCTGCGCGCGCTGCTCGACGCGGCGGCGGCGCATCCCGACGTCCGCGCCGTGGTCCTCACCGGGAGCGGGGACCGCTCCTTCTCCGCCGGCGGCGACATCGTGGGCTTCGCCGAGCTCGACGGCGCCGCCGAGCGCCGTGACTTCCTGGACAGCTGCCTGCGGACCTTCACCGCGATCGAGGAATGCCGGCTCCCGGTCATCGCGGCCGTGAACGGGTGGGCCCTGGGCGGCGGCTGCGAGCTGGCGCTGGCCTGCGACATCGTGCTGGCCGCCGAGCACGCCGCCTTCGGCCTGCCCGAGGCTTCGGTCGGGCTGGTCCCCGGCTTCGGCATCTTGCGGGCGCCTTCCGTCGTCGGGCGGCAGGCGGCCAAGCTGATGGTCCTGGCCGGCGAGCGGCTCAGCGCCCAGCGCGCCTACGAGCTGGGCCTGGTCCAGCAGGTCCTGCCCGCGGACGAGCTGGTCCCGGCCGCGCTGCGGCTCGGCGAGCGGATCGCCGCCCGGGCGCCCCTCGCGGTCGAGGTCGGCAAGCGCATGGTCAACCGCGGCGTGGACCGCGGCGAGACCGGTTACGGCGTCGAGGCCGTCGCCATGCTCTACGCGACCCGCGACGCCGCCGAGGGGATCCGGGCCTTCGCCGAGCGGCGCGAGCCGCGCTTCGAGGGGTGCTGACCGATGGAGCCCTTTGTCGCACTGATGCGCCGCTACTGCATCGACTACACCGCCCGTCACGACCTGAGCGTCTGCGACGACATCATGGTGCCGGGCTACACGCTGCACATGGGCACCCACGACCTGGCCGGGCGCGACGGCGCCTACAAGCCCGCCGCCGCGGCCCAGTTCCGCCAGTTTCCCGGGCTGTGCCTGACCGTCAACGAGATCATCTGCTCGGGCGACCGGCTGGCCCTGCGCTTCACCGAGCACGGCGCGTCGGCCCGGCACGACGGCGCCCGCGCCGCCTGGGGCGGTATCGGCCTGTACCGCTGGGACGGGCAGCGGCTGCTGGAGAACCACGTCGAGCAGGACTACCTCGCCCGCCGGCGCCAGCTCGCCGCGGCTGCCCCGGATCCAGTCGAGCCGCCCGCCGTGGCGCCCTGGGACACCCGTTCGGTCCCGGCCGATCCGGCGGCGGAGGAGGTCGTGCGGGCCTGGCTGGCCGCCGGGGACCTCGGCGGGGTGACGGCCGACGACGGCCGCCCGCCGCACCGCCCGCTCGCGGTGACCCGGACCGACGTCGGCGTGCTGTTCTCGGCCGGCCCGCGGGTCGCCTTCCAGGCCGTGCAGCACGGCCGGCTGACCGGCGAGGATCCCCGGTTCGCGGGTGACGGGGAAGCGTTCGTGCACGTGGCCGGGGTGGTCTGGGTGGAGGGCGGCGAGGTGGCCGGAGGACGCTTGATCCGGGACCGGCTCGGGTTGCTGCGGCGGCTGTCTTCGGTCAGCCCAGCTTCTAGAAATCCAGGGCCCTAGATGCGCCTCGGCCTCTACTACGACCTGCGCAATCCCGGCGCGGCCCGGCCGTGGGCGCGGGTCTACCGGGCCGCGCTCGACCGGATCGCCTGGGCCGACGACGAGGGCATCGGCGCGATCTGGGTGACCGAGCACCACGGTTTCGCCGACGGCTACCTGCCCGCTCCGCTGACCTTCTGCGCGGCTATCGCCGCCCGGACCCGCCGGGCCCGCATCGGCACCGCCGTCGTCGTCAGCCCGCTGATGCCCGCCACCGCCCTGGCCGAGCAGGCCGCGGTGGTCGACATCCTCAGCGACGGGCGGCTGGAACTCGGGCTCGGGGCCGGCTGGCGGGCCGCGGAGTTCCCGGCCTTCGGCGCGGACTACGGCCGCCGCTACCAGGCCCTGGAGGACGCCGTCCGCGCGCTGCCCGGGCTGTGGGACAGCGGGCGGGTGACGCCCGCCCCGGTGCAGCGGCCGCTGCCGGTCTGGGTCGGGGCGCGCGGACCGCGCGGCGCCCGGCTGGCCGGGCGCACCGGCGCGGGGCTGCTGTGGATCGACCCGGACCTGATGACGCCCTACCTGGCCGGCCTGGCGGGCGCCGATCCGCCCGCCCTGCCGCGGGTGGGCGGCCTGGTCAACGTGTTCCTGGCCGACGACCCGGACCGCGCCCGGGCCGTGATCAGGGAGAGCGGGCGCCATAACCGGGCCAGCTACTCCGGCGCGGGCGGCGCGGACGGCCGCGAGGCCGCCTTTCCCCGGCTGCGGATCCTGACCGCGGCCGCGGCCGCGACGTGGATCGCCGGGCGGTGCGCCGGGCTGCCGGTCACCGACGTGTTCTGCTTCGGTGACATCGGCGGCCTGCCCGATGACCTGGTGGACCGGCACACCCAGCTCGCCGTGCGCGAGCTGACCCCCCTGCTGGCCGAGGAAGGAGAGCTTTGAGCGCCGTCGCCGACCTGGACCTGCTCTCACCCGAGCTCACCGAGGACCCCTACTCCTACTTCGCCGGGCTGCGCGCCACCGACCCCGTGCACTGGGCCGAGGCCAACAAGGCCTGGCTGCTGACCCGCTACGACGACGTGGTGGCCGCCTACGCCGACCCCCGGCTGTCCTCGGACCGGGTCCGCCCGCTGCTCGGCGTGCTGCCCGAGCAGCGGCGGGCCGAGTACGGGCCGATGCTGGAGACCATCGGCCACTGGATGGTGGTCACCGACCCGCCGGCCCACACCCGGCTGCGCAAGCTCGCCAACCACGCGTTCCGGCAGCAGCGGGTCAACGCGATGGGCGGCTGGATCGGCGAGCTGGTCGACGGGCTGCTCGACGACTTCGCGGCGTCCGGCAGCGACGACTTCCTCAACGACGTCGCCTACCCGCTGCCCGCTGCGGTCATCGCCCGGATGATGGGCGCGCCGCAGCAGGACCGCGGCAAGTTCCAGCACTGGTCCGACGAGCTCGCCCTGGTCGCGTTCAGCGCCGGCGGCGAGGACCGCGCCGACCGGTACACCCGCGCGCTGGCCGGGGTCCGCGAGCTGCAGGACTACCTGGCCCAGCTGATCGAGCGGCGCCGCCGCGAGCCGGGCGAGGACATGATCAGCCTGCTGCTGGGCGGGGTGGCCGAGGGCGGCGACCACCTCGATGACGCCGAGCTGATGGCCCTGTGCTCGCTGATCCTGTTCGCCGGGCACGAGACGACCACCAACCTGCTGTGCAACGCGCTCGTCGCGCTGGACCGCCATCCCGCCGAGCTGGCCCGGCTGCGGGAGGACCCGTCCATGGTCAACCGGGCGGTCGAGGAAGTACTGCGGTTCGAGGGCCCGATCAAGATCATCATCCGCTGGGTGGTGGAGGACCACGAGCGCGACGGCAAACAGGTCAAGGCGGGCGACCGGATCTTCCTGGTCCAGCAGTCGGCCAACCGCGACGGCGGCACGTTCACCGACCCGGACCGCTTCGACATCACCCGCCCGACCCAGCCGCTGCACGTCGGCTTCGGCCGCGGGATCCACGCCTGCCTGGGCGCGCAGCTGGCCCGCATCGAGGCCCGGGTGGCCCTGCCGAAGGTCCTGGACCGGCTCGCCGGACTCCGGGTCCTCGGCGAGGTGGCCTGGCGGCCGAACATCGCGTCCCGCGCGGTCTCCGGACTGAGAGTCGGCCATGGCTAAGGTGACCTACGTCCGGGACGACGGCGAGCGCCGGACGCTGGAGGTGCCCGACGGCACCAGCCTCATGGCGGCCGCGGTCAGCCGCCAGCTCGACGGCATCGTCGGCGAGTGCGGCGGCCAGATGATGTGCGCTACCTGCCACGTCTACGTCGAGCCGGATTTCCTCGGGCGGCTGGCCGCGCCCAGCGACGACGAGGACGCCATGCTGGATACCACGGCGTGCGAGCGCCGGCCCAGCAGCCGGCTGTCCTGCCAGCTCGTCGCGTCGGATTCACTCGACGGCATCGTCGTGCACACGCCGGAGACGCAGTTGTGACCGCTGAGAAGACGAACGGAAGGAACGGGCCCATGCGGCAACCACCAGGGCGGGCGCAGCGGCGGGGCGGCGGCGAGCGCAAGCCCCGCGAGGAGCGCTGGTCCGAGCTGATCGAGGTCGCCACCGACGTGTTCTACGCCAAGGGGTACGACGCGGCCTCGCTGCAGGACATCGCGGACCGGCTGGGGATGCTCAAGGGCAGCTTGTACTACTACATCCAGTCCAAGGAAGACCTCCTGTACGACGTGATCAAGACCGTGCACGAGGAAGGCCTGGCCAACATCGAGTCGCTGGCCGCGGGGGAGGGCGACGCGCTGGAGCGGCTGCGCGGCGTCATCGTCGGGCACATCGACCACGAGTGCCGCCACATGACCCAGACCGCGGTGTTCCTGCACGAGCTCCAGGCGCTGTCCCCCGAGCGGCAGGCCGAGATCATCGGGGACGAGCACGCCTACCGGCGCGTGTTCGTCGCCCTGATCGAGGCGGGCCAGGAGGCCGGGCTGATCCGCGCCGAGGTGAACTCCAAGCTGGCCGCGCTGAGCATCCTGGGCTCGGTCAACTGGGTCTACCGCTGGTTCCGCCCGGGCGGCGAGTTCACCGCCCGCCAGATCGGCGAGCAGTTCGCCGACCTGGCCCTGCGCGGCATCGCCACGCCCGAAGCGCTGGCCCGGCTGCAGCCCCCGCCGCCCGCGGCCAAGACCGCCAAGCCCCGCGCGGCCGCCCGGCCGGCCCGCGGCCGGGCGAAGACAGCATGAGCGGCCTGGACGGCCGGGTCGCGCTGGTCACCGGCGGGTCCCGCGGCGTCGGCCGCGCCATCGCCCGCCGCCTGGCCGCCGCCGGCGCCGCCGTGGCCGTCAACTACCGCCGCGACGACGCGGCCGCCCGCGAGACGGTCGCCGCCATCGAGGCCGACGGCGGAAAGGCCGTCGCCTACCAGGCGGCCATCGGCGACGACGAGGCCACCCGCGCGATGACCGCCGCGGTCCGGACCGACCTGGGCGAGGTCGACATCCTGGTCAGCAACGCCGGCACCGCCAGCCGGGGCCGGGCCGTAGCCGACACCGAGCCGGAGGAGTACCTGCGCCTGATGAGCGTGCACGCCCTCGGCCCGCTCACGCTGATCCGCTCGCTGCTGCCGGCCATGCGGGCCCGGCCGCGCGCGGACATCGTCGTGGTCTCCAGCGCGATCACCTCCGCCGCGCCGCCCTTCTCCGCGCCCTACACGATGGCCAAGGCCGCGCTGGAAGCAGCCGCCCGCACGCTGGCGCGGGAGGAGCGGGGGCACGGCATCCGGGTCAACGTGGTCGCGCCCGGCCTGGTGGCCACGGAGATGGGCGAGCGCCTGGTCCGCGCGGTCGACGGCCGGGCCCTGCACGACCTGGATGCCCAGTCCCCGTTCGGCCGGGTCTGCCTGCCCGAGGACGTCGCCGGGGTGGTCGCCTTCCTGGTCTCCGCCGACTCCGGCTACGTCACCGGCCAGCGCCTGGTGGTCGACGGCGGCGGCCCCGACGTCGGCATCGTCTGAGAAAGGGAGAACGCCATGGATTTCCGGTTCAGCGAGGAACAGGAGCTTTTCCGCAAGAGCGTCCGCGACTTCGTCAACCGGGAGCTGCCCAAGTCGTGGGCCCGGGAGCTGGAGAAGGACGAGCACGCGTTCCCGCACGAGCTGTTCCGCAAGCTCGCCGACGCCGGCTTCCACGCCATCGGGATCGGTGAGGAGTACGGCGGCCAGGGCGGCGACATCATGACCCAGATGATCCTGGCCCGTGAACTGGCCCGCTCGCTGGCCGGGCTGACCTGGGTGTGGGGGATCACCTCCTTCGCCGGCGGCAAGTCGGTCGGCATCTACGGCACGCCCGAGCAGAAGCAGCAGCACCTGCCCGCCATCGCGGCCGGGCGGGAGAAGTGGGCCATCGGGTTCACCGAGCCGGGCGGCGGCACCGATGTCCTCGGCGCGCTGCGCACCAGCGCGGTCCGCGCCGACGGCGGCTGGGTGCTGAACGGCCAGAAGACGTGGAGCTCCATGGCCCACGTCGCCGACTACATCCTGCTGCTGGTCCGCACGACCAGGGAGGTGGAGAAGCAGTACCAGGGCGTGTCCCTGTTCATGCTGCCCACCGCCTCGGCGGGCGTGACGATCCGGGAGATCCCCAAGCTGGGCATGCGCGCGCTCGGCTCCTGCGACGTCTTCCTCGACGACGTGTTCGTCGCGGACGAGAACCTGCTGGGCGAGCCGGACCGGGCCTGGAAGATGCTGCTGCCCACGCTGAACAACGAGCGGATCATGCTGGCCTCGTTCTGCGTCGGGATCCTGGACGGGGTGCTGGAAGACGCGCTGAAGTACGCGAACGAACGTGAGGCGTTCGGGCACAAGATCGGCGAGTTCCAGTCGCTGCAGCACCACATCGCCAACATCGCGATGTGGCGGGAGCAGGCCGAGCTGATCGTGACCAAGGCGGCCTGGATGCAGGCCCGCGGCCTGCCCTGCCAGCGGGAGGCCACCATGGCCAAGGTGATCGCCTCCGAGCTGGCCAACCAGGCGGCGGACCTGGGCATCCAGATCCTGGGCGGGATGGGCTACTCGGCCGAGACCGACATGCAGCGCTACTGGCGGGACTCGCGCCTGTTCCGGATCGGCCCGATCACCAACGAGATGGCCAGGAACTCCATCGCCGAGGGCCTCGGCCTGCCCCGGTCATTCTGATGGAACCCCCTCCGGAGCTGGCCGGGCGCGAGCTGCCCGGGGGCACGGCCCGGCTCGAGCCGTACCAGAACTGGCTGCTGCACGACGCCTTCTACTCCGTGCCCCGGCCCGAACCGCACCCGGTCGCGGCCTTCATCCTGGCCAACCGGGGCATCGGCATCTCGCTCGCGGACCTGTTCACCGTGTTCGGCTCGGACATCAACGACGGCCCCCTGCTGGCCGAGTCGCGGATCGAGCTGCACCAGCCGCTGGCCGAGGACGCCGACTACGAGGTCCGCGGCGAGATCACCGCGGTGGAGCACCGCCGCTCCCGCCGGATCGGCCCCTTCGACCGGATCACCTGCCGCTTCGACCTGTCCTCCGGCGGCACCCCGGTCGCCACCGTGACCAACGTCTTCGCCATTCCCCGTCCGGAGCCCGCGCCGTGACCGGACTCCCCGCCTGGAAGCTGGATTACGTCGACCCGGGCAAGATGAAGACGCTGGCCCTGCTGCTGGCCGACCCCAACCCCATCCACCTGGACGCCGCCGCGGCGCAGCGGCTCGGCGTGGCGGACCGGCCGGTGAACCAGGGGCCCTCGACCATGGCCATGGCCGCGAACATGGTGCTCGCCGCGTTCCCCGGGGCCAGGCTGACCAGCTTCCGCTCCCGCCTGCTCGGCCTGGTGCTGGCCGGGGACGGCGTCGAAGGGAGCGGGACCGTGCTGGATCGTAAGATCGTGGACGGACAGGACCGAGTCCGGTGCCAGGTGCACCTCGACGTCCCGGGCCGCGGCCGGGTCCTCGAGGCCGAGGCTACGCTCGTCCTGCCCGCGGCGGACGGTAACACGTAAGGGAGCGGTGCCATGGTCGCCGAACCGGGAATCCACCCGATCAGCGTGACGACGCTCGGGGATCTGCTCGACCTGCGGGCCGCCGAGCTGGGCGAGCACCTGGCTATGGTGTTCCCCGACCACCAGGTCACCTACGCCGGCCTGGCCGGGCGGGCGGACTTCTTCGCCCGCGGCCTGCTGGCGGCCGGCCTGCGGCCGGGGGAGACGGTCGGGATCTTGCTGCCCAACTGCGTCGACGCCATCGCCGCGCTGTTCGGCGCGGCCAAGGCCGGCTTGTACCCGGTTCCGGTCAACGCCCGCTACAAGAGCCTGGAACTGGCCGACCTGATCCGCCACTCGCGGATGCGGGCCCTGTTCACCAGCCCGCCCGATCCGGCCAGCCCCGCGGCGCCGGACTTCCCGGCCCTGCTGGCCGCGGCGTTCCCGGCCCTGGCCGGCCAGGACCGCACCGCGCTGGCCCTGGACGACGCACCGGACCTGCACCAGATCGTCGTCCTGGGGGACAGCGCCCCGCCCGGGTTCGCCACCGAGGCCGACTTCGCCGCGGCCGGGGCCGCTGTGCCGGACGGCGACCTCCAGCGCCGCCGCCAGCTGGTCAAGGTCCGCGACCCCGCCGTCGTCATGTACACCTCCGGCACCGCCGCCGAGCCCAAGGGGGCGCTGCTCAGCCACGAGGCCCTGATCCGGTTCGCGGACGGCACGAAGCAAACCCGTTTCTTCCTGACCTCGCAAGACCGGATCTGGACCGCGCTGCCCATGTTCCACATCGGCGGCATCGCGTTCTCCGTGGCCACCATCTACGCCGGCGCGACGCTGGTCCATACCGGGTTCTACCAGCCCGAGCTGGCGCTGGAACAGATCGCCTCGCTGCGCTGCACGATCGTGCTGGCCGCCTTCGAGACGATCTGGCTGCCCGTGGTCAACCAGCCGGACTTCAACGACCGTGACCTGTCCAGCGTCCGGATCGTCATGACCGTCGGCGTCACCGAGCGCCTGCGCGACATGGCCAGCCGCCTGCCGGACGCCATCCAGGTGTCCTGCTTCGGGATGACCGAGGCGTCCTCGTTCCTGTCCCTGAGCTACCTGACCGACACCCTGGAACAGCGGGTCACCACCGGCGGCCACCCCATGCCGGGCATGGAATGCCGGGTCGTCGATCCCGTCACCGGCGCCGACCTGCCGCCGGGCACCGAGGGCGAGCTCCTGTTCCGCGGCTCGAACTGCTTCTCCGGCTACCTGCACGACCCCGAGCTGACGGCCCAGGTCTTCGACGAGGCGGGCTGGTTCCACACCATGGACGTGGCGACCATGGACCCGGACGGGCGCGTCACGTTCGTCAGCCGCCTCAAGGACATGCTCAAGGTCGGCGGCGAGAACGTGTCGGCCGCCGAGGTGGAGAGCTACCTGCTCCGCCACCCCGCGATCGGCATCGTCCAGGTCGTCTCGGCCCCCGACGACTACTACGTCGAGGTTCCGGCCGCCTTCATCCAGCTCAAGCCCGGCGCCGCGGCCACCGAGGAAGAGATCATCGCCTTCTGCGCGGGGAAGATCGCGACCTTCCGGGTACCGCGCTACGTCCGGTTCATCACCGAGTGGCCGATGTCCGGCACCAAGATCAAGAAGGCCATCCTGCGCGAGCTGATCGCCGCCGACCTGAAGGAGAAGGGCATCACGCGGGCCCCCAGGATCGAGCCGGCCCCGTCCGCCCGTTAGCCCGGCGGCGGTTCCCGCCGATTTCCCTGTACTTTTTCACGCTGGCCACGCTCTGGTCCCCGTGACGTCGCGGCCGCTTCAGCGTCGCTTCAGCGCGGCCGCCCACAGTTGAGGCAACACCGGGCAGGGACCGGAGGTAGCCGGTGACCGCCGGGGCGTCGCCCGCGTCGGCGATCAGGCCGATGTAACCGTCCGGGCGGACGAGGACCAGGGCATCCGCGCCGTAGGCGCGGGCCACGTCCCCGGCGTCGTCGATGAGGCCACCCGCTCCGATCAGGTAGGTCTTGACCAGCCCGCTCCCGAGGCCGCCGAGGGCCGCGGCGTTGCGTTCACCGAGGCCGAGCAGGGTGAAATGAGGCCCGCGGAACAGGTCGAACAGGCGGACCGGCACGCCGGTGAACGGGTCGCGGCAGCAGGCGTCGGGGGCCCGGTCGCCGGGCCGCGGGCCGCCGGGCCGGCCCGCGGTGTCGCGGGAGAGCCGGCTCCACCGGTAGCCGAGCTGAAGCTGGGTGAGCCCGGGCGAGGCCACGGCGTCCACGCCGCCGCCGGGCTCCTTGATCGCGGCGAGAACGGCGTCGAGCCGTTCCGAGGTGATGTCGAGCAGCCAGCTCGCGATCGGCAGCCGCTCTTCCTCATAGGTATCGAGCAGGCCCGGCGCGGCCTGGCCGGCCAGGACGAGGCCGAGCTTCCAGCCGAGGTTGTAGGCGTCCTGGATGCCGCTGTTCATGCCGAGGCCGCCGGCGATGGGATGCACGTGCGCGGCGTCGCCGGCGAGGAAGACCCGGCCCGCGCGGAGCCGGTCGACCATGCGGACGTTGACCCGGTAGCTCGAGTGCCAGGTCAGGTCGTGCAGCCGCACGCCCGGGACGCCGGCGACGCGGTCGAAGGTCCGCTGGAATGTTTCCAGCGTCGGCTCCAGCGGCGTTCCGTCCGGGCCCGGCTCGTGTGAGGCCTGGACCTGGAAGGCGCCGGTGCCCGGCAGCGGGCAGAGCATGATCGCGCCGTCGCCGGCGAACCACTGGTGCCAGGCGTCGCGGCCGAGCCCGTCGACCTCGACGTCGCCGACCGCCATGAGCTGGACGTCCGGCGTCTGGCCGTGCAGCCGCAGGCCGATCGCCTTGCGGACGGTGCTGTGGCCGCCGTCGCAGCCGGCCAGGTACCGCGCCCGGATCTGCGTTCCCCCTACGGTCGCGGTCACGCCGCCGGCGTCCTGGCGAACTCCGGTTAGCTCGGTGCCGAGCTCGACCGCGACGCCGGCGTCGGCCAGCCGTTCGCGCAGCGTCTGCTCCACCCGCCACTGCGGGATCAGCAGGCCGACCGGGTAGGGAATGTCCGGCGTGGCCACCTGGCCCGCCTCCGGGTCGGCCTCGGCCACGACCTCCGCGCCGCGGTACTTGCGGAACGGCAGGCGCGTGACGCCGCCCTCCAGCAGCCGGCCGGCCACGCCGAAGTCGTCGAACACCTCCAGGCTGCGCGGGCTCAGCCCCTTGCCGCGCGACCCGCGGGGAAATTCGGCCCCCCGGTCGATGATGCGTACCGCCACGCCCCGCCGGGCCAGGTCGTACGCGAGCGTGAGGCCGGTCGGGCCGGCGCCGGCCACGAGAACATCGGTCTGCGTCATAGCCAGCATTTAAGCGTTACTCGGTTAAAAAAGCAACCGAGTAACGTTGGTGCTATCCTGGGCGGATGGCAGAGCCGGCCGGGCTGCGGGCCCGCAAGAAGGCGCGCACGCGCGACGCCATCGCCGACGCGGCGATCTCGCTCTTTCTCGCGCGCGGGTTCGACCAGGTCTCGGTGGCCGACATCGCCGCCGCCGCGGAAGTCTCCAAGCCGACCCTGTTCCGGTACTTCACCGCCAAGGAGGACCTGGTCCTGCACCGGATCGCGGACCACCACGGCGAGGCCGCGCGGGTGGTACGCGACCGCGCGCCGGGAACCTCGGCGCTGACCGCCCTGCACCGGCACTTCCGTTCTGGCCTCGACCGCCGCGACCCGGTCACGGGCCTCAACGACCATCCCGAGGTCCTGACGTTCCACCGGCTGGTGTTCAGCACGCCGAGCCTGGCCGGGCGGCTCGTCCAGTACACGCTGGACAACGAGGAGGCCCTGGCGGCCGCGCTCGGCGGCGACGTCACCGCCCGGCTCCAGGCGGCCCAGGTGATCGCGATCCAGCGGGTGCTGGCCCGGGCCACCTGGCAGAAACTCGTGGCCGGGCGGACCGCCGATGAGGTGTATCCGGAGGCCGTCGCGGACGCCGACCTGGCCTTCTCGCTTCTCCGGACCGGAGCCTACGGCCAGCCCGCTCCCGGCACGTCGACGTCGACAGCGAGGACCTGACCGCTGCCGGGCGCCACCATCTCGGCCGAGGTCATGCCCTGCCACTGCGCCGCCACGATGAACAGCGTGGTCCGGGCGGGGCCGCCGAGCATGCAGGCGAACCCGCCGCGGTCGAGCTCGACGGTCTGCCGCACCGTGCCGCCCTCGGCGACCCGCACGCACCGCCGGCCGGGCACGTCGGCGTACCAGACGGCGTCCTCGGCGTCGGCGCAGATGCCGTCCGGGACGCCGTCGCCGAGGTCGGCCCAGACGCGCCGTCCGGACAGCCCGCCGTCCGCGCCGATAGCGAAGGCCACCAGCTGGTGCCGGTAGGAATCCGCGACGATCAGGGTGGAGTTGTCGGCGGTCACCGCCATCCCGTTGGGAAATGCGATGTCGCCGGCGACCTGCCGGACCGAGCCGTCCGGCGTGGCCAGGAAGACCGAGCCCGGCGCGAATTCCTCCCCGGCCACCGGGTTGAAGCCGGCCCCGTTCACGTAGACGTGGCCGCGGCCATCGGCCACGATGTCGTTCCAGCCCGGCTGGCCCAGGTCCGCGTACGCGGTCAGGGACCCGTCGGGTTCCAGCTGCAGCAGCCGTCCGTCCGGAGACGAGACGATCAGCAGGCGCCCGTCCGGCAGCCAGGCGGTGCACAGCGGAAGCGACTTCACCCGGGCGACCACCTCGCTGCGGCCGGCCAGGTCGGTGGCGAGCACCTCGCCCGCGGACCAGTCGGAGAAATACAGCCGGTCACCGTGCCACCGCGGCGACTCGACCAGCCCCCGGCCCGTGAGCAGCGTCCGCACTTGGCTCATCCCTATCGTGGTCCCTTCGCCCCGAGCGCTCTTACCATCTAGACGAACGGCCCCCGCCGTAATCATCGCCCCTGGTGGATCGCCCGGTATGCCTCGACGGTCTGCAGCTTGTGCCAGCGAGCGTAGCGCTCGACCTCCTCCCTGGGGCCGGACTCGAGCAGCTCGATCAGGCGCAGGTGCTCGCCGAGAGCCTCCTCGCGAACGATGCGGCAAGAAGGCGAACATGGTCGAGCGCACCCGGTCGAGACGGGTGTTCGTCTGCCCGATCAGCTCGGTCAGGTAGGTGTTGGGGCACCGGGCCACGATGGCGTCGTGCAGCAGCCGGTTGAGCTTGCCGAACCGCACCGGATCCGCGCGGCCGACGGCCTCCTCCATGCCCGCCGTGATCTTGCGCAGCCGGGTCAGGTCGGCCCGGCGCAGGTGCGGCTGGGCTTCGGCGCTGGCGGCGCCCTCCAGCACCGCCAGCGTGATCATGGCCTGCTCCCAGAACGTGGCGTCCACCGGCGCCACGACCGCTCCCACGTTGGGGGTGAACCGCACCCAGCCCTCGGCCTCCAGGCGGCGCAGGGCCTCGCGGACCGGTATCGGGCTCACGCCCAGCTCGCGGGCCAGCGCGTCGATGTTGAGCCGCTCCAGCGGCGCGAAGCTGCCGCTGTGGATCCGGTCCCGGAGGATCGTATAGGTGCGTTCCTGCTTGTTCACAGCTACCAAGCGTAGCCGCAGCCGGCGTCCTCACCAGGCCGCGTGAACCGGGGATTCGTATACGAGGTGACGAGATTACGCGGCGGGCGCCGCGGCCCGGATGGTCGCCTCGATGACGGGCCAGGGCAGGCCCGGAGGCAGCAGGATCGCGACGATGTCGGCGGCCTCGTCCCAGGGCTCGAGCTGCTGCCGGACCTCATCGCGGGTTCCCCAGGCGGCGAGCTGCTCGAGGACGGCCTCAGCGTCGGCGGGCACGACGCCGTGCCGCGGGCTGGGCCGCGGGTTCGCGGCGATGACCGCCTTGACCTCGGTGGCGTAGCCCTGGCTGGCCACGGACTGGGCGTAGATGTCGCCCATGGCGCTCAGGTACCAGGCGGCGCAGGTGGCCGCGATGTCCCGGGCGCGGCCCGCGTCGTCGCCGGCCACGGTGATGGGCCCGGTGGCGACCGTGAAGGCTCGCGCCCCGAGCGCGGCGGCTTCGCGCTCGCGGGTCAGCTGGTCCTTCCGGTCCGCCAGGCCGTCGCGCGCCATCAGGGCCGGGATCCAGCCGTCGCCGAGCTCCGCGGCCACCCGCATGGTGTGCTCGCCCAGCGCGGCGACCCAGACGGGCAGCTCGGGGGCGGGTGGCTGGCCCAGCCGCAGCGGCCGGGCCGGTGCCGCGCGGCCGAGCTGCGCCGGCTCGCCGTCGAGCAGGGCCCGGACCTTGGTCACGGTGCCGCGCAGCCGGGCCGCCGGGTGCTCGAACGCGGTGTCGTGGAACCCCTCCGCCAGGGCCCTGGTGCTGGCGCCCAGGCCCAGGACGTAACGTCCGTCGCTGACCTGGTGCAGGGTGGCGGCGGTCATCGCGAGCGTGGCCGGGGTGCGTCCCCAGACCGACATGATGCCCGAGACGACCCGGATCACGGAGGTGCGCAGCGCGATCTCGGTCAGCACCGGGACCGAGTCCAGGCCCCAGCCCTCGGGGACCGAGAACGTCTCGTATCCCAGCTCGTCGGCGAGCACGGCGGCCCGGACGATGACATCTCGCCGGGTCTCCATCGGCGTCAGCGCCACGCCGCGGCGGCGCGCGGTCATGACGCCCCCTCGGCGGCCGGCACCGGCGCCTGGCGCGGCACGGTCAGCCACAGGGTGCTGGCCGTGGCGAGCACCTCGCCGTGCGGCCCGAGCACCGCCGAACCCGCGGTGAGCTTGCGGCCATCGCGCCCGGCGGGCCAGGCGATCACCCGGCACGCGTCACCGGCCGCGGGCAGCGCCGCCAGGCCGGCCGTCATGCGGCCGAGCAGGATGGCCGTGTCCCGGCTCAGGCTGGCGGCCTCGGCGGCGGCGATCCCGCTCGGACAGTCGAGCGCCGCCCAGATCGCCTCCGGCCACGCCGTCCCGCCTTCGTCGCAGACCGAGGCATCCGGCGTCCACGGCGCCGCCCACAGGCCCCGGCTGGTCACGGCCCCCGGAAAGATCCGCAGCCCGTCGCCGGGCGGACGGCTCATCCCGCAGCCGAAGCAGCCCGGGTAGACCGGATCTTCGAAGTAGCGCCCGCGGCCGGCCGCGGCATGGGCCTCGGCGAGCGAGAGCGGGCCCGGTACCAAGGGCGCCGCGAAGCCAGGCGCCGGGGTGGCCTCGGCGATCAGCGTGGCGCCGTGGCGGACACCGAGCGAGCCGTCGTCGTCCTGCTCGACGGCCATCGGCGTGGCCAGCGGCGGCGGCCGGCGCAGCGTGACCGTCACCGGGCCGTCGGCATACCTGGCGATGGCGCCGGATACGTAGCCGCCATGGCCGCTGTTCGGGGGCCCGCAGAAACGGGCCCCGATGATCAGATCTGGCTTCTTCTCTGACATGAATCCGAGGTTAGGGTCGGCCGCCCGGGGCCCGCTATCGGGTGAATCACCGACAAACCCGCCGCCTGCCCGGGTGGCGGCGCCCGTCCCGGGCTCCCCCTCGGGTGAACTACCGAGCCTGCCTCAGCCGCGCAGCCGGTACTCGGTGACCCACGCCGCGATCTGGGCGCGGGAGCGCACCTCCAGCTTGCGCCGGATGTTCTCCACGTGTGCCTCGGCGGTTCGCGGCGCGACGGCCAGGCGCCGGGCGATGGCCTGGTTGGTCAGCCCCTCGGCGACCAGGGCGGCCACCTCGAGCTCGCGGCTCGTCAGCTGCGGTCCCGGGCTGGCCGGCTCCGACAGGAATCCGAGCACCGCCTCCAGCACGGCCGTCCAGTCGCCGTGGTAGTACAGATGGCTGGAACCCGGCAGCGGGATCAGCGTCGCCCCGGGGATGAGCGAGGCGACCTCACGGCCCAGCTCGAACCGGGTGCCCTTGTCCGCCTCACGGTGCAGGACGGCGGTCGGTACCGTGACCGCCGGAAGCATCGCCCTGATGTCGGTCTCGTAATAGACCTCCAGGAGCCGGGCGGCTACCGCGGGCGAGGCACTGGCGCGCTGGAACCGGGCGAACCCCGCCAACTCCTCGGTCGTGGGATCGGTGACGAAGGCTCCGGCCAGCGCCTTCAGCCCGAGGCCCCAATGGGCTCGCACCAGCGCCACCACCGACTCCCTGACCTCGGCGGGCGCCAGGTCCCGGCCGCTGGCGCACGTCCCGTACAGCACGGTCGCCTCGACCCGGTCCGGGTATCCCGCTGCGATCACGGCCGCGAGCTGTCCCCCCTGGGAGGCCCCGAACATCCGGAAACGGTCGGCGCCGACGGCATCGGCGACCGCCAGCGCCGCGGCCACCTGCCCGTCGAAGGAAAGGTCGATCTCGTCCCGGTCCGATAGGCCGCAGCCGGGCTTGTCGTAGCGGATCACGGTGAACCGCTCGGACAAGCGCTCGATAAAGTCGCCGAACGACAGCAGCTCCAGCTGTGCGTGAAGGTCCGTGATCCAGCCCGATTCGCACAGCAGCGGCGGCCCGGCGCCCGAGGTTGCGTAGGCGACCCGGCCCGCGGGGGTGCGGCAGTACCTGATCCTCGGCTTCACCCGTACAGGCTGACACCCCGAGCCATTTCAGCAAAACCGGTCGAGGGGAACGGCCGTTGCGCAAGCCAAGTTCGGCCCCGGTCCCGGGAGTCGCGTGACCCCATCCGCCCTGGCTGCCCCTCCGCCACCCGTACTCGGCGGCACGGCGACATCCGCTGCCCGAATCGGGCCGCAATATCCAGTCATACCTCAACTTCAAGTTGAGACATTTCAGGCGCAGACCATGATCATGGACAGTTTCGGGCGCTATCTGACGAAAGATGGCCATGATCATGAAACAGCGCCGTGCGGGGGTGCCTCTTATTTCCTGGCATTGGGTTTCCGCCGGGTCAATGGAGCATCGACCCGGTCGACACCCGGCCCGGAACTAGGTCCGGAACACCCGGGACGGATGAGGCCCCGCGGGACCCCGGGCGACCGGTAAAGCCTTTGGGTGACAAGGGCGACCGCGCCTAGAGTTGAGCGCATGAAGGTCGGCCATACCTACGCGGCGCGAGCTATCAGCTCGCCGGTTGCCGCTGCCTGACCTCAATTCCCCACGCGGGCGACCGGGAACGGTCCGCCGGCGCGTGATGCTGCTCGCTTAGCCATGGCCTGGCCAGCGGTCTTTTTCCTGGTTTCCCTGACCACGAAAGGACCATGCCAGTGAACGTGGCCGAGACGACCCGTACCTTCCTCGAGTTCTTCGCCGACCGCGGCCACCAGATCATCCAGGGCGGCTCACTGATACCGCCCGGCGGCGGCCCGGTGTTGTTCACCACCTCCGGGATGCACCCGCTGACCCCTTACCTGGACGGCCAGCCCCATCCGCGGGGCAGGCGGCTGGCCAGCCTGCAGCGCTGCCTGCGCACGACCGACCTCGACGAGGTCGGTGACGAACGCCACCTGACCGTGTTCCAGATGCTCGGATCCTGGTCGCTGGGCGACTACGAGGGACCGCAGAGCCTGCGCTGGGGCTACGAGCTGGTCACCGAGATCCTAGGGACCAAACGGGATCGCCTGCACGCCACCGCGTTCGGCGGCGACGGGCAGGTGGGCCCCGACATCGCGGCCCAGCGCACCTGGGACGAGCTGGGCGTGCCGGCCGAGCTCACCGTCGACGACAACTGGTGGTCGAACGGCCTGACCGGTCCGTGCGGCCCCGACTCCGAGCTGTTCGCCTGGACCGGTGACGGACCGCCGCAAGGCCGCCCCACCACCGACGAACGATGGATGGAACTGTGGAACCACGTGACGATGCGCTACCGGCGGCACCAAGACGGCCGCCTGGAGCCGCTGCCCCGGCCCAACGTGGACACTGGGATGGGCCTGGAACGGCTGCTGATGATCATCCAGGGCGTGCCCTCGGTATTCCGCACCGATGTCTTCCGGCCCTGGATGACCACGCTGCCCGGCTTGTGGCAGCCGGATGAACCGTCGCTGCGTCTGCTCGCCGACCATCTGCGCGCCAGCATCGTGATCATCGGCAACGGCGTCCGGCCGTCCAGCACCGGCCGCGGCTACGTGCTGCGGCGGCTGCTCAGACGCGTGCTCACCGTGCTGTGGCGCACGGACAACAGCAAGACGCTGGGGGACTTGCCGGCCGCGCTGATCGAGCACACGCTGGCGCAGTTCGGCCAGAACACCGATCCTGAGCTTATCCGCGAGATCCTCAGGGACGAGGAGCGGCGCTTCGCGGTCCTGATGACCCGCGGACGTAAGGTGCTGGCGCGATTCGGTCCCGGCTGGCAGCCGGCGCCGGAGGATCTCACCTACCTGCATCAGACCCACGGCCTGCCGCCCGACCTGGTGACCGAGCTCCTGACCGAGCCGGGCGAGACGAACAACAGCGCGCTCGGGCAATAACGGGTGATGGCAACCTACGAAAGGCGCGCAATGAGTCACGTGTCGCAGGTCGCTCACGAGTCACCTGGTACGCAGCGGGGCCAGCCGGACGATGCCGGGCTGATCGCCGAGTCGTGCCGCGCCCCCGAGCGTTTCGGCGTGGTGTTTGACCGGCACGCGGCGGCGATCCACGGCTACATCGCCCGGCGGCTGGGCCGGGACGCCGCTGACGACCTGGTCGCGGAGACCTTCCTGGTGGCGTTTCGCCAGCGCGACGGCTACGACCCGGGTCAGCCCAGTGCCCGGCCGTGGCTGTACGGCATCGCGACCCGGCTCGTCAGCCGACGCCGGCGGGACGAGGTGCGGTTCTTCCGCGCCGTCGCCCGCACCGGAATCGATCCGGCGGCCGACCCGGCGGCGGAGCCGGTCGCCGACGAGGGAATCAGGCGCGCGGACGCCCGGACGCTGCACCGCCAGCTCGCGAGGGCGCTGGCGGGGCTGGCCGCGGCCGACCGGGACGCGCTCCTGCTAGTCGCGGACGGGCTCTCCTACGCCGAGGCCGCGCAGGCGCTGGGCGTGCCGGACGGAACGCTGTCCTCCCGGGTGGCCAGGGCCCGCAGGAAACTCCGCGCGGGGCTCGGCGGCGTGAACCCCGTCGATGAGAGTCAGGAGAAAGGACATGGATGAGATGACGCTGCTTGAGGACTTCCGCGCGGCGGTGGCACCGCCCGGCGAAGCGGTGCTGGCGCGAGCCCGTGCCGGGATGTACGGCGGCGCTCCCGGCCTGGACCACCCGGGCCAGCGCCGGCTGCACTGGCCGCGAACCCGGGGGAAGCTCGCCCTGGCCAGCCTGGCCGCCACTGCCACGGCCACCGCGGTGGCCGTGGCCCTGACCGCCGCTCCAGGCGGCGAGCCGTCACTTGCCGGCACCGTCAGCCCGGTCGTCAGGGAGATGGCCTACCAGGTGGCCGCCGTGGCGGCCGGGGGGCCCGCGGTGGCGCCGGGCCAGTGGGTCTACTGGCAGGACAAGACGCCGGACCAGGCCTACGAGATCTGGACCACGGCGGACGGGACCAGGGCCGCGTACGTCTACCAGGGCAAGGTGGACTTCGTCCCGTGCACCGGGCCCCACGGTCGGCGAGTCGCCACCTGCCAGTACATCGGCCAGCCGGAGGTCGAGCCGGTCACGGCGGGAGGCATCGGTATCAGCACGCTGACCGGCAAGATGCCGGTACCCTACGCCGGCCTGAGCTCGCTGCCGCGGGACCCGGTCGCGCTCGACCGGTATTTCGCCGGCCTGCTCACGCCCGGGGACGGGCCCGCGCCGGTGCGGGCGTTCCGGGTCATCGAGGACCTGCTCATCACCTACGTGATGCCGCCCGCGCTGACCGCCGAGCTCTACCAGGCTCTCGGCAACGTCCCCGGCGTGACCGTGGACCGGCACGCCGCCGACATCGCCGGCCGCCACGGGATCGGCTTCAGGATCGCTATCCCGGCCGAGCAGGGCGGCGGTTTCGACGAGCTGATCCTCGACCAGAAGACGTTCGCCTTGATGGGCCAGCAGCTCATCCTCGGCCGGGCCGCGGGAGCCAAGGCCGGCCAGGTCATCGGCGGGGTCACCATCCTGAAGTCCGTCTTGGTGGCCGCCCCCGGGATGCTGCCCTGACCAATATCCCCGGCTGGCCGTGCTCCTCCGGATCGCGGCCAGCCGGCTCGCTATGCGTGGATCGGCGGATGCCGGTCACTCCATGAGGCGGCCTGCTCGAGCTGGCTGGCGATCCGGATGAGCAGGTCCTCCCGCCCGTAGGCGGCGACGAACTGCACGCCGACGGGCAGGCCGCCGGGCGTCCAGTGCAGCGGCAAGGTGATGGCCGGCTGACCGGTCATGTTGAACTGCGCGGTGTAGGGGATGAAGCTGACGACGCGCTCGCCCTCGTGTTCCGGCCCGGCCCCGGTGAACCAGCCGAGCTCGGGCGGGGGAGCGCCGACGGTGGGCGTCACCAGCAGGTCGTATTCCTCCCACCAGCTCGCCATCCCCCGGGCCCACACCCCGAACCAGGCCCGGCTCTCCAGGTAGTCGACCGCGCTGAGCTTACGGCCGATGTGCCGGTAGGCGGCGTTGCGTCCCTCGATCTCGTCCTCGCCGATCGGGCGGCCGAGCAGTTCCTCGAAATCGGTGAAGGCCACCTCGGTGTCGGCCGCGATGATCGCGCTGAAGTGCCCGAGGAACTCCGGCTCGAACATGGCCGCGGGAGATGACTCCTCGAGGTGGTGGCCGAGCGCCTCCAGCAGCAGCGCGGCGCCGGCCACGGCGGACCGGCACTCCGGGTCGTCGAGATACCCCTCCGCGCCCGGCCGGTCGAGCACCCCGATCCGCAGCTGGCCCGGATCGGCGCCGACCTCCTCGGTCAGCGGCCGTGGCAGCGGCGGCGCGTAGTACGGCTCGCCCGGCATCCGGCCGCTGATCGCGTCGAGCAGCCCGGCCGCGTCGCGGACGGTCCGCGTGACCGCCCCGTCGGCCACGCCGCCCGCCCAGCTCTCCCCGGCCAGCGGGCCCTGGCTCACCCGCCCGCGGGTCGGCTTCAGCCCGACCAGCCCGCATTCGCTGGCCGGGATGCGGATCGAGCCGCCGCCGTCGCTGGCGTGCGCCACCGGCACCAGGCCGGCCGCCACCGCGGCCGCCGAACCGCCGGACGAGCCGCCGGCCGAATGCCCCGTATCCCACGGGTTGCGGGCCGGCGGGAAGCTCTTCGGCTCGGTGGTCACCGTGGTGCCGAGCTCCGGCACGTTGGTCCGGCCGAGCACGACGAAGCCGGCCGCGCCGAACTGCTCCGCCAGGTACGAGGTCACCGGCCAGGCCACCTCGCGCATCGGCCCGACGCCGAACGCCGTGACCTCGCCCGCGACCGTGCAGCCCAGGTCCTTGAGCAAGATCGGCACGCCGCGGAACGGGCCTGGGCAGGCCGGCGTCAGCCTCCTGCCGGGCCGCGTCGAACCGGGTCCGGATCACCGCGTCCAGCTGCGGGTTGACCGCCTCGATGCGGGCGATGGCGGCCTCGGTCAGCTCCTTGGGGCTGACCTCGCCGTTCCGGACGAGCTCGGCTTGCGCGGTGGCATCCATCCATGTCAGCTCAGGCATATCGCCCACGCTACAGTTAACGCGGCCCGGCCATCGGGGGAGGTTGGCGCGGTTGGACCCGGCTCGCTCCGATGGCGCCTCCCGGCGTGCCGCCGGGCTGGGCCTGGCTGCTTCGGCGGCCGCGCTGTGGGCGTTCGGCGGCATCACGGCCCAGGACCTGCTCTCCCACCATCGTGTCGATCCCGGCTGGCTGGTCGGGGTGCGCATGGCCTGCGGCGGGCTGCTGCTGCTGGCCGCGTTCCGGCCCGCGTGGCCGCGCGGGCACAGCAGGCTGCTGATCGCCGTGGCGGTGATCGGCATCGCGGGCGCCCAGTACACCTGGTTCGCCGCCATCGCCCAGTCCAACGTGGCGCTGGCCACCTTCGTCCAGTACAGCGCGGTGGCGATGACGGCCAGCTGGCAGATGCTGCGCCGGCAGGTCCGGCCCACGCCCCGCCGCCTGGCCGCCGTGGCCGCGGCCGCGGCCGGCGTGTGGCTGCTCGCCGCCGGCGGCCCGGGAGGGCTGCACGCCTCCCGTGCGGACCAGGCCGGAATCGCGCTCGCCCTCGTCTCCGCGGTGGCGTATTCCTTCTACCTGCTCGGATCGGCGCGCCTGGTCCGCGAGACCGGCGCCCGGCCGGCGACCGCGTGGGGCCTGAGCATCGGGAGCCTCCCCCTGCTGGTGATCTTCCCGCCGTGGACGGCGCACCCGTCGGGAAATCCCGCGGTCGTCGCCGCGCTGACCGCGTTCGTGGCCGTGGCCGCCACCGCGATCGCCTTCAGCTTGTCGCAGGCCAGCCTCCGGCACATCACGCCCACCGAGTTCGCCGTCACCAGCACCCTCGAGCCCGCCCTGGCGGCGGTGGCCGCCGCGCTCTTCCTCGGCGTGACGCTGCGCCCGCCGCAGTACATCGGCGGCGCCCTGACCATCCTCGCCGTCCTGCTGCTCACCCCGGCCGGCCCGGACGCGCCCTGACCGGGCCGCCGGTGTGCTGTGATGCTGACATGGATTTCGACACCTACGCACGCGAGCTGTGGGCGGGCCGGGCGGACGCCTACGAGCGCGGGTTCGCCCGGCTGACCGTGCACGCCGCCGGGCCGCTGCTGGACGCGGCCGGCGTCGGGACGGGCACCAGGGTCCTGGACGTGGGCACGGGACCCGGCGTGGTGGCCGGGGCCGCGGCGGCGCGGGGGGCCAGGGTGACGGCGGTCGACGCCGAGCCGAGCATGGCCGAGGCGGCGGCGCGCAACGTGCCGGGCCTGGACGTGCGGGTGGCCGTACTGCCGGACCTGCCGCTGGCGGACGGCGAATTCGACGCGGTGACGGGCAACTTCGTCATCAACGCGACGGGCGATCCGGCCGCCGTGCTGGCGGAACTCCGGCGAGTGCTGCGCCCGGGCGGGCGGCTGGCGCTCACCTGCTGGCCCGAGTCGCCGCCCCCGGCGCTCAGCCTTGCCCGGGAGGCCATCGACGCGGCCGGCGTGCCCTGGCCCCAGGACGTCCCGGTCTCGCCGTTCCGCCCGTACAGCTCACCCGGCCCGTTCGCGTCCCTGCTGGCCGACGCCGGCTTCGCGGATACCGCGGCACAGGTGCTGACCTGGGAGCACCTGGTCGATCCGGCGGAGTGGTGGCAGGTCTACCGGTCGTCGGTGGGCTCCAGCGGCGTGGTGATCGCCCGGCAGGACGACGCCACGATCGAGCGCATCAAGGACGAGTTCGACCGCCTCGCCGCGGGCTACGCCGCCGCCGACGGCATGATCGCGCTGCCCGCCACCGCCGTGCTCGCCAGCGGGCGGGCGCCGTAGCCCGCGCCTCGCGCTACTTCAGCAGGCGACGTAGCGCGCGGTGGCCAGGACGCCGCGGGCCCGGGCCCCGCCGGGCTGCTGCCAGGTGCCGGAAAGACACGGCTGGCCGGCCGCGTCATCGGCCGGGGCGCCGTCGGCGCCGGGCCGCAGGACCCGGGGGATCCGGATGGCGAGCTGGCCGGCGGGCAGGCCGTCCGGCCCGGCGACGTCGACCAGGAGATCGGTGCCGTCCGGCCCGTCACCGGTGATCACGGAGCTGACCGCGGCCAGGTCGGCGCCGGCTACCGGCTGGCCGGTCACGGCGGGCTCCGGCGTGTGGCTGACGCTCTGCGCCTGCGCCTGCGCCTCGCCCTGGATCAGGGCGACCAGCTGGGCCACCAGGACCGGATCGCGGATGCCGTCGTAGACCCAGCGGCTCCCGAGCACGCCATGCTCGGACGTCCCGATCAGCCGGCCGTCGGCGCCGGGGAGTTCGCGCCCGTGATACGTCATCGGCACCTGGTAGACCACGGGCCCGTCGGCCACCAGCATGAACTCGATGCCGACTTCTCCCTGCGGGTCGTCGAGCCGGAATCCGCCGGCCTTGGTCAGCTCGGGCTCGGGCCCGCGCGCGGAAAACCAGGGCTGGCCGGGCAGCCACGCCGCCAGCAGCTCCAGCTTGTTCGGGTTCATGGTGGTGTTGTGGACGATAGCCATGGCGACCATCATGGCATCCGGCGGGCCGCCAGCTCGGCTTCGAGCCGCTCGCGCAGCCGGAACGTCTGCACCTTGGTGGAGGACATCGGCCACTCGGTGACGAACCGGACGTGCCGCGGCACCTTGAAGCTGGCCAGCCCGGCCCGGCAGTGCGCGATGACCTCCTCCTCGGTCAGCGCGGCGCCCGGGACGAGCTCGATGAAGGCCGCGGCCACCTCGCCGTACTTCTCGTCGGCCACCCCCACCACCTGGGCGACGCCGACCGCCGGGTGGGCCTGCAGGTGCGAGGCGATCTCGATGGCGGCCACGTTCTCCCCGCCCACCTTGAGCATGTCCTTGAGCCGCCCCAGGTAGCGCAGCCGGCCGTCGGCGCCGACCGTGCCGAGGTCGCCGCTGTGGTACCAGCCGCCCGCGTCGATGGCCTCGGCCGTCTTGGCCGGGTCGTCGTGGTAGCGCTCGAACATGGACGGGCCGCGGATCACGATCTCGCCGCGCTCCCCGGGCGGGAGCGGGCGGTTCTCCTCGTCGCGGATGCCGATCTCCAGGCCGGGAAACGGCGGGCCCTGGGTGGCCAGCCGGGCGTCGTCGTCATCGGCCGGGTCGACCATCGCCACCGAGCCGCCGAACTCGGTCATGCCGTAGGCGTTGACCATGGTGCTGTGCGGCATCCGCCGCTGCATGGCCCGCAGTGCCTCGGGCGGCGCCACGGTGAACACCGTGCGGACCCCGGCGAAGCTGCCGGGGGAGTAGTCCGGGCAGTTGAGCAGGCCCAGCGTGAGCGGGGGGAAGGCCGGGAACAGGTGCCTCACCCGCTCGGCCCCGATCAGCGCCAGCGCTGGCGCCGGCTCGAAGCGGGCCATCGAGACGAACGTGCCGCAGGCGTGCAGCGTGGCCACCATCGGCTGGGTGGACGCGGTGTGGAACATCGGGCAGGGCGCGAACACCCGGTCCCCGTCGGCGTAACCCAGCCGCAAGCGCGTGGTGACCCCGGTCCGGACCTGGGCCTCGTGGCTGAGCACGCAGCCCTTGGGCATCGCCGTGGTGCCCGAGGTGTAGAACATGATCGCCGGGTCGCGCAGCGCCACCCGCTGGCGCCGTGCCTCGATCTCGTCCGCCGGCACCTCGCCCGCGAGCCGGGCAAACTCCTCCTGCGACAGCATCGCCCCGGAACCCTGATCCAGGCGCAGCGTCGGGCCCACGGCCACGACCGTCGTCAGGCCGGGGTCCAGGGCCTCGGTGATGACGTCCGCGCGGGTGCCCGGTTCCCCGGGCGCGTCGCCGGCCAGCAGCACCTTCAGCCCGGCGTCCCGCACCACGTGGCCGAGCTCGCGGGCGGTGAACCGGGCGTTGACCGGGACGGCGACCGCGCCGGTGAACAAGATGCCGAACAGGACCTCGATGAACTCAGCGCCGTTCGGCATGAAAAGACCGACGTGGTCGCCACGGGTCACCCCGGTCGCGGTCAGCGACCTGGCCACCTGCGTGGCCCGCTCGGTCAGCTCCCGGTAGCTGCGGCGCACTCCCGGCAGCACCAGCGCGTCCCGGTCCGGATGGTGCTCGCTGCCCCGGACCAGCAGGTCGCCGAGCGTGCAGAGCTCCAGGTACCGGCTCACGTCAGCGGAACGCGGGGATGACGTCGCGGCCGAACCGGCGGATGCAGCGCAGTTCCTCCTCGTGCGCCGGGCCCGCGGCCATCCGGAAGCTCATGATCAGGTAGTCCATTTGCAGCGTGTCGCGGAGCCTGGTGATCGCCTCGATGCAGTCGTCCGGGCTGCCCGCCACCAGCCGGTCGATGCGGTGGGTGTCGAAGCGGAAGTCCGACTCCTGGGTGACCCCGGCCAGGAACGGCTCCCGGTCCGCCACCCAGCGGGGGATCTGCTTGAAGTAGAACCAGTGCTCGGCCCGGATGCAGGGCCACCAGACCCGCTCGGCCTCCGCCAGGCTGTCGGCCACCCAGCCGTCGCGCAGCAGCACCACCTGCTGCTGGCCCGAGGTGCCGTACTCCTCTCCCGCCTGGCGGTACAGGGAGGTCCACTCGCCCATGACGTTGATGTTGTGCAGCGGATCGGTGATCCACGGCACGCCGAACCGGGCCGCGCGGCGCACCCCGCCGTCCGACATCGCGCCCAGCCACAGCTCGGCGCCCGGCGGCACCGGGCTGATCTTCCCCGTCGCGGTGAAGTGCTGGCCCTGGTGGTTCAGCTCGGCCCCGGACCAGGCCTCCCGGACCAGGCCGATGGCCTCCTCGAACCGCGAGATCTGGGTCTTGGGCTCGATGCCGTAGAGGGCGAACTCCTCCGGCAGCGCGCCCAGGCCGCAGCCCAGCCGCATCCGGCCGCCGGAGATGACGTCGACCATGGCCGCCTGCTCGGCGACCTGGACCGGGTTGTAGTAGGGCAGCAGGAACACGGTGGTCCCGACGTCCACCCGCCGGGTCCGCGCGGCCAGCGCGCCGCAGGCCACCAGCGGGGCGGGCAGGTAGCCGTCCGGCATCATGTGGTGCTCGGGCACGAACACGCCGTCGAACCCCGCCTCCTCGGCCGCCTGGGCGGCGTCCAGGGTCTCCTGCCAGCGGCGGCCGATGTGCTCCGCGGCCGGCGGGTCCTGCGGGCGGAACAGCAGGCCGAACTTCATCCCGCCTCCCCTAGAAAGGTGCGTCAAGATCGAGGACGACCGAACGGAATCTCCATCCGCCCTGGTCAAGCACGACCTCGGTGTCGTAGACGCCGGCGCTCTTGGTCACCGTCGCGCCCTGGTCGGTGACGATGAGGCTCAGGTAGGCGGCCACCCGCGCGTGATCCGCGCCCTCCTGCAGGTACCTGAAGTTGGTCAGCACGTGGCGCCGCCGGTCGGCCTGGCTGCCGAGGGCGGCGCGGAAGAACTCCATCACGTCCTTGCGCGGCTGCAGCGGGCCCACGGTATCGCCGCCCGCGATGTGCACGGTGAACGACGCGTCCTCGGTGAAGCACGACTCGAGCAGATCGAAATCGCGCAGGTCGTTCCCGGCTCCGTAGTCACCCCAGAGGTCGGTGATCTTCGCGCGGTCAGCCATCCGTCTCACCCTCCGACTCGTCCTCGCCGTTGATGACGATTTCGACCCTACGCTTTCTGCCATCCGTTTGGTAGTCAGCCGAGGGCGAGCTCGCGCCCGGCCGGCGCGGCGGCCGGGTCGCGCACGGGGAAGGCCAGCGTGACCCGCAGGCCGTGCGGGCCGGCCGGAGCGGCCTGCGCGGAGCCGCCGTGCGCGGCGGCGATCTCGGCCGCGATGGCGAGCCCGAGGCCAGAGCCGGGGCGGCTCGGATGGGCCCGGGCGCGGTAGAAGCGCTCGAAGATGTGCGGCAGCTTCTCGGCCGAGACACCGGGTCCGTCGTCGCTGACCTCGATGACGGCCTGGCCGCCGGCCTCGGCCGCGGTGAGCGTGCCGGCGGTGCCGCGAGGGGTGTGCACGAGCACGTTCATCAGGAGGTTGTCGACCGCGCGGCGCAGCAGTTCCTCGTCGCCAGTCGTCGTCAGGCCCGCGGCTACCCGCACCTGCCAGGCCCGCGCGGGGTCGGCGACGCGGATCCGCTCGGCGCACCCGGTGACCACGCCGGTGACGTCGACCGGCTCGGCGGAGCGGCCGGGATGCTGGCCGAGCCGGGCCAGGCGGAGCATGTCGTCGACCAGCCGGCCCATCCGCCTGGTCTCGAGCACGATCCGGTTCATCACCTCGTCGACCTGGCCCGGGCTGGTCAGCGCGCCCTGCTGGTAGAGCTCGGCGTTGGCCCGCAGCGACGCCAGCGGCGTCCGCAGCTCGTGGCTGGCGTCGGCGAAGAACCGCCGCATCTGCTCCTGGCTGGCCTCGCGTTCCTGCACGTCGGCCTCGATCCGGGCCAGCATGCCGTTCAGCGCGGTGCCGAGCCTGCCTACCTCGCTGCGCGGGTGGCGCGGGGCGACCCGGTCGGTCAGGTCGCCCGCGCTGATCCGGTCGGCCTCGGCGGCCATCGTCTCGATCGGCCGCAGCCCGCGGCGCAGCACCACGAAGACGCCGAGCCCGATGACCATGACCACCGCGAGGGATCCGGACGTGACGATGGCCTCGACCTGCCCGATGGTCCTGGTCACCTGCTCCAGGCTGGTCCCGGCCACCAGGGAGCCGCCGGTGACGGGCAGCGACTGGACGCGGATCTGGCCCCATCCCGGCGGCCCGGCCAGGGTGTGCGGGCCCGGCCGGGCGGCGATCCTGGCGGCGGCGGGCGCCAGGAACCAGTTGTAGCTGCCGCCGCCGCGGCTGGCGGCTACCTGCAGGGTCACCTGCGTGCCGCTGCGGGGCAGGAAGGCGATGTCGAAGGCGCCGGGCAGCGACGGGACCTTGCCGCTGGCCGGCTGCTCGACCTGCTCGGGCACCGGGGGCCCGGCCCGGGTGCGGGCCGCCAGGATGCCGGACAGCCTCGGCGTGGTCAGGGTCAGCGCCACCTTCAGGTTGCCGTCGGTCTGGGTGAGCAGGTAGCGGCGCATGGTGGCGACGGCGGCGACGTCGAACGCCACCAGCGCCACCAGCGTGACGACGACCACGCCGGCCATGACCTTGAGGCGCAGCTGAGCCCGCAGCAGCCGCCTGAGCAGCACCCTGGTGCGAGACGATCGGCTATGACGCATCGGAACCCGCCTGGCTCTCGTCGGGACGCGGCAGACGCAGGCTGTACCCGACGGCGCGCTGGGTGTGGATCAGGTCGGGCCCGTCGCTGGCCAGCTTGCGCCGCAGGTAGGTGACGTACGTCGACACGACCGTGCTGGATCCGCCGAAGTCATAGTCCCACACGTGGTCGAGCAGCTGGGCGCGGGTGAGCACCCGCCCGGGGTTCAGCATGAAGTAGCGGAGCAGCCGGAACTCGGTCGGGGACAGCTCGATGAGGCGCCCGCCCCGGCGGACCTCGTAGGTGTCCTGGTCCAGCGTGAGGTCCGCGAACGACAGGAAGGGCTCGGCCGGCGCGGGCCGGGTGCGGCGCAGCACGGTCCGTATCCGGGCGGCCAGCTCGTCCAGGCCGAACGGCTTGGTCATGTAGTCATCGCCGCCGATGGTCAGCCCGGTGACCTTGTTGTCCTGGGTGTCCTTCGCGGTCAGGAAGATCACCGGGACCTGCGATCCGTCCCGGCGGATCCGGCGGACGATCTCGAAGCCGTCCACGTCGGGCAGCACCACGTCCAGGACGAGCAGGTCGAAGGGCTGGCTCCGGGCCAGCCGCAGCGCGCCGGCGCCGTTCTCCGCGGTAGTCACCTCGAAGCCCAGGAAGCGCAGCGAGGCGGCCACGGCCTCGCGCAGGAACGGCTCGTCGTCCACCACGAGCAGGCTCCCGTAGTCGGCGGCGGTCATCGCATCATCGCAGCAGGTGACGGTGAACGTCGTGTGCGAGAAACGTGCGAGTTTCGTGTGAACGCCGTCCCGCCGCCGCGTACGCGATCATCGCTATTGGTGTCATCGCTAGAGGAGAAGATAAATGAACGTACGTCATATCAACCCTGAGGGGCTCCATCGTAACCCGGGCTTCAGCCAGGCGGTCGTGGTCGAGCAGCCCGCGAAGACGATCTACATCGGCGGGCAGAACGGCGTCGGCGCCGACGGCAAGGTCGTTGGTCCCACGGTCGGGGAGCAGGCCAGCCAGGCCCTGCGCAACCTGGCGATCATCCTGGAGAGCGAGGGAGCGAGCCTGGCGAACATCGTGCACTGGTCTATCGCCGTGGTGGACGGCCACGACCTGGGCGAGGGTTTCGCCGCCTTCCAGCAGGCATGGAACCCGGCCGACCCGCCGCCGGCCATCACGGTCCACGTCGTGGCCTGCCAGGGCCCGGGTTCCTGGTCGAGATCGACGCCGTTGCCGCCGTGTGACGTCATCCGAAACTCACACAGAGATCATTCAGCATCTGCAGACGCGCCGGAGAAGGTGAGGTTCACTAACTGAGCAACGGAGGGTCTCGTGGCGCAACCAGGATCGAGGCTGGCCCGGCGGCGGCGCGTGCTGCTCGCGGCGGGCCTCGCGGCGGCCCTGCTGGCCATCGGCGGCCTGATCGGCGCCTCGTTCGTCAAGTCGCCGCAGCAGCTGGCCGCGGACACCGCGGCGCCGCCGCCCACGGTGACCACGGCCCCGGTCGTCGCCCAGGTCCTGACCTCCTCGGTCGAGATGCGCGGCGTAGTGTACCCGGCGACCCAGTACGACGTGTACGCGGCCGCCCCGTCTTCCGCGGGCACGTCAGGAAGCGCAGGAGAGACGTCGGGGACGGGCGGCAGCGGGTCCGTGGCGTACATATCGGAGCTGAACGTGGCGGCCGGCGGCACGGTCCGCAACGGCGAGCGGCTCGCCGAGATCGACGGCCAGCCGCTGTTCGCCCTGGCCGGCCCGGTCCCGGCCTGGCGGGACCTGACGCCGGGCGAGAGCGGTCCCGACGTGACCGAGCTGCAGCACGCGCTGGCCGCGCTCGGCTACTACACCGACGGCGACACGCCCGGGTACTTCGGCCCGGCGACCGGGTACGCCGTGTACCTGTACTACGAGCACCTCGGCTACACCCCGCCCTCCTCGGGCGGCGTGCCCGCGGCGGACGTGGTGTTCCTGCCGTCGCTGCCCGCGACGGTCGTCGCCGTGAACGGCGCGGCCGGGCAGCAGCCGGGCCAGCCCTTCCTCGAGCTCGCCGCGCGCGGCTCGCTGGCGCTGACGGGGGAGCTGCCCCCGGCCTACGCCGGCCAGGTCAGGGCGGGCCTGAAGGTGGCGATCTACGACGAGGTGACCGGCATCCGGGCGGCCGGCGCGGTCGCGGACCTGGGGACGCCGACCACCACGGCGCCGGCCGGCGCCGTGGTGGACATCGGGGGCGGCTCGGGCTCGGCGGGCTCCTCGGGGTCCGCCGGCTCCGGGTCCACCGGGTCTGCCGGCTCCACCGGGTCCTCGGGATCCTCGGGGTCCACGGGGTCCACGGGCAGCTCGAGCTCGACCGTGTTCATCCCGCTCGCCGTGCGTCCCGCCAAGCCGCTGGCCGCTGCGCTGAACGGCGAGAACGTCCTGGTCACGGTCGAGACCGGGCAGACCGAAGGACCGGTCCTCACGGTGCCGGTAGCGGCCATCGTCAGCACGGCGTCGGGCACGAGCTACGTCACCGTGACGGGCGCGCACGGCAAGCAGCGCCAGATCCCGGTGACGCCGGGCCTGTCCGAGAATGGCTTCGTCCAGGTGACCCCGGTGACCCGGGGCGCACTGGCGGCCGGCGACCGCGTGGTGGTGAGCGGCTGATGCCACCACCGGTCATCGAACTGCGCGACCTGGCCCGCACCTATCCCGGCCCGCCGCCGGTGCGGGCGCTGCGCCCGGCCAGCCTGGTGATCGAGGCGGGCGGCTACGTCGCGGTGACCGGCCCCTCCGGTTCGGGCAAGTCGACGCTGCTGCACTTGCTCGGCCTGCTCGACGCGCCGACTGGCGGCAGCTACCTGCTGGACGGCCTGGACACGGGCACGCTGGGCGACCGGGACCGGTCGGCGCTGCGGGGCCGCCGGATCGGGTTCGTCTTCCAGGCCTTCCACCTGCTGCCGTACCGGACGGCGTTGGAGAACGTACTGCTCGCGGAGCTGTATAACGCCACCCCGCGGGGCGGCCGGGTCCAGGCGGCGGCCGGGGCGCTCGACGCGGTCGGGCTCGGCCACCGGCTCGACGCGCTGCCCACCACGCTGTCCGGCGGGGAGTGCCAGCGGGTCGCGATAGCACGGGCCCTGGTGAACCGGCCCAGCCTGCTGCTGTGCGACGAGCCGACCGGGAACCTGGACTCGCGGAACGCGGCCGCGCTGATGGGCCTGCTCGACGAGCTGAACGCGGCCGGCTTCACGATCGTGGTGATCACTCACGACGCGGCGGTGGCGGCCCACGCCGACCAGACCGTCGCGATCGGCGACGGCGTGCTGTCTGCGCACGATGGGGCCGGTCATGCGTAGCCCGGCGGCCGGCCTGCCGGCGCCGCGGCTGACCGCACGGGACGCGGCCGCCGAGGCGGTCGCGGGGATCGTGCAGCGTCCGGGCCGCGCCGTGCTGACCATGCTCGGCACTGTCCTCGGGGTAGGAGCGTTCGTGGCCGTGCTCGGCATGACGGCCACCGGGGCGGGCCAGATCTCGCGCCAGTTCACCGTCCTGGAGGACACCACGGTAACCGTGGAGGACAACGGCCCAGCCGACAACGTCGCCCCGCCGGATGCCAACCCCGCCATCGGGTTCCCGGCCGACGCGGACGCGGTCGCCGGCCGCATCGGCGGGGTGACCGCCGCGGGCGTCTGGTGGCCGGTCTCGCTGCCCGAAGGCACCAGTATCACCGGGTCACTGGCGCTGTCCGCCGCCGCTACCCAGACGGTCGGCGTGCTAGCCGCCTCGCCGGGCGCGGTGCGGGCGATGGGGCTGAAGCTGACCGCGGGATCGCCGCTGACCGCGTACGAGAACGATACTGGCCAGCACGTCGCGATGATCGACACCGGCACGGCGACCGCACTCGGCATCGCCGGCCCGCGCCTGGCCAGCCATCCCGCGGTGTTCGTCGACGGCGTCGCGTACACGGTCGTGGGCATCTACGGCTCGGCCCAGCGGGTGGTGACCAACTCCAGCGCCATGCTGATCCCGGAGAACACGGCCCTGGCCGACTTCGGCAACCCGCAGCCCGGCATCGGGAACCAGGACGAAGCCCAGCTGGTCGTGGCCACCAGGATCGGTGCCGCACGGGAGGTGGCGCGGCAGATCGCCGCGGCCGAGCTGCCGTCCGACCCAGGCCGGCTGGTCGTGACGTCCCCGCCCAGCCCGCAGAACCTGCAGGGCGAGGTGAGCGGCGACCTGACCGGGCTGTTCCTCATCCTCGCCCTGGTCAGCCTGCTGATCGGCGCGGTCGGCATCGCGAACACCACGCTGGTCGCCGTGCTCGAGCGGACCGGGGAGATCGGGCTGCGCCGCGCCGTCGGCGCCCGGCCCCGGCACATCGCCGTCCAGTTTCTCGCCGAGAGCGCGACGCTGGGCACGCTCGGCGGCCTGGTCGGCACCTGCGCCGGCGTCGGGACCGTCGTCATCTTCGCCGCGGCCAAGGACTGGACCGCCGTGCTCAACCCGGTCTACACCCTGCCCGCCCCGCTGATCGGCACCGTCGTCGGCCTGCTGGCCGGGGCGTACCCGGCGCTGCGCGCCGCCCGGACCAGTCCGCTCGCCGCGCTCCGTTACTCATGAAAGGTGCCACGCGTGAAAGGGACGACGATGCGCATCCTCGTTTCCGGCTGCTGTGCCCTGCTCGCCGGCGCCGGCCTGACCGCATGTACGGCCCGCGCACCCACGGGGCCGGACGTGACCGTGAGCACGCCCGGCGTGGGCCGGCCGCGGCCGCCGTCCTCCGCCCAGGCGGCGCTGTCCCGCATGGCGTTCACCCCCTACGCCGCGCTCGGCCAGTCGGACAACGACGGCCTGGCCCCCGGTGCCTCCGACTTCGCCCTCGCCCGGGACTGCCTGACCGCCGCGGGCTACCCGGACATCCCCGGCGGCGACGTCCCGTTCAGCATCAGCATCGGGCCCGCCAACCTGGCGTTCGCCCAGCCGTGGGGCGCCTGGGGCTACCTTGGTGACGCCGAGGCCGGGCAGTCCGGCTTCCGGGCCCAGCCTGGCTCCGTGCTGACCGCGCTCGGCATCGGCGCCACGCCCTCGCCCGCGGACCCGGCCAGCCTGCCGCAGGCGGAACAGGCCGCGGCCGCCAAGTGCGGGACGATCACGCAGGCCTTCGACGACGCCGCGGGCAAGGGGGCGCTGGCCGGCATCGGGACGCTGGCCGATGACATCGCCACCGACGTGCAGGAGGACGCCGCGGTGAAGAGCGCCACCCAGGCCTGGACCGCCTGCATGGCCAGGAACGGCTACAGCCTCGGCCTGCCGGGCACGGTGTTCGGCCAGGAGATCAGGAACATGTTCGGCGGCAACCACCTGATCAGCCCCGGCGCCACCGTGAGCGCCGCGGCCAACCGGGCGCAGATCGCCACCGCCGTCACCGATGCGGCCTGCACCGACTCCTCCGACCTGGCCGGAATCTACTTCGCCGTCCAGGCCAGCTACGAGCAGCAGATCGTCAACGCCAACCAGCAGGCCCTCACCACCGCCGTCCAGCAGTACCGTGCCGCCTACGCCAAGGAACTGAAGAACCTCCCGTCCCTGCTGAAGACGGCCAAGGCCAATCCGTTCCCCAGCGGAAAGCCGCGCCCGGCCAGCTCGCCCGGGCCCAGTTCGTCCGCTACCGGCTGACGGGTGCGCTCACGCGCTCTCGCGGCGGACGAGTCCGGTCGGCAGGATCACCGCGGCGGGCGGCTCGCCGTCGAGGGGGCCCGGCCGAGCGGCGCGGGCCGCCCGTGGGGTGTTATGGCACGCCCCCGACGCGGGTAGCCAGGTCGAAGGCGGTGGCGATCTCACGGGCGTAGTTGTCGATGTCGAACTCTGCGTCCAAGGCCAGCCGGGCGGACGCGGCCTCGATCGCGGCGCGGATCGCGATGGCCATGACGTGGGGGTCGAAGTCGGAGCGGAATTGGCCGGCCTTCTGGAAGCCAGACAACAGGTGCTCAAGGGCGCGGACGGCATCAATCACGTCCGTGTCGCTGTAGAAGATGCGTCGTCCTTCCGCGCTGCGCGCGATCTCGATCATGGCGATCACGTTGTTGCGGTGATCTCGCATGAATGCGAGGTTCGATCCGATGTAGGCCCGCAGCATCCCCGGGCCGGTTGATTCGGCCAGGATCCGCGGGCGTATGTACGCCTTGGCCTCTTCGGCCGCTTGGTGGACTACTTGCTCGATGAGGTCGTCCTTGCCGGCGAAGTGGTAGCTGATGAGGCCACGGCTGATCCCCAGTCTCTCGGCGATCCGGGCGAAGGATGCTCCCGCGTAGCCGGCGTCGGCGATGGTGTCGATCGCCGCCGTCACGATCTGTGCCCGGCGGGCGGTTTCGATGAAGGTCCGACCCGGCTCGTCCGCTGGCATTCCTGGCCGCATGACCAAGAAACTAGCAAACTGACCAGCCAGGCTCTACCATTTAGCTATGTGCGCCACAGAACTGGCGTCGTACGCCCGCGATGAGATCTGGAGGTCGATGGGCGAGGACGCGACCACGGGCCACAGGACAGCCAGCCGACCGGGACATGACGAGGTGCTCGCGCGCCGTGGAACGCCGGTGCGTTCCGGCGGCCCCGTGGGGTCCTCGTGACTCCGCATCCGGCACCTCACGTGGCCGGTGACCCTGAACCGGTCGGTCATGCCTCGATTCTCGATGGCCCGAAGGGCGAGCGCCGCGCTGGTCGTCGAGCACTTGACCAAGCGCTTCGGGGATCGCGTCGCCTTTGACGACGTCTCGTTCGAGGTTGGCTACGGCGAGGTGTTCGGCTTCCTGGGGCCGAACGGGGCCGGCAAGACCACGACCGTGCGGACGCTGGGCACGCTGATCGCGCCGAGTTCGGGAACGGCGATCGTCGCCGGGATTCCGTTGAGCGCGAAGAACGGTCCGGTGATCCGGTCGCGGATCTCGGTCATGCCGGAGTCTCCCGGGCTGTATCTGCGCCTCACCGTGGTGGAGAACCTTCAGTGCTTCGCCGGGCTCTACGAGCTGAACGACGTTCGCGGGCGCATCGCCCGGGCGTTGCGGGCGGTCAACCTTGACGATCGTGCTGGTGACTTGTGCGGGTCGCTGTCGAAAGGGCTGCGTCAGCGGGTCGCGCTGGCGCGGGCGCTGCTCAGCGACCCTGCCGTGCTGTTCCTTGACGAGCCGACGTCTGGTCTTGATCCCGTGGCAGCTCGCGAGGTCCACGAACTGATCGGGTCGTTGCGCGAGCGCGGGGTGACGATCTTCCTCACCACGCACCGGCTGGAGGAGGCCGAGCGGCTGTGCGACCGGGTGGCGATCCTGAGCACGACGTTGCGGCTGGTCGGCCGTCCCGACGCATTGCGCAGGCAGCTGTTCAGGCGCTCCCTGGACGTGCGGCTGCGCGCGCCGCTCGACGATCCGAAGGCCGTGCTGGGCCCTTTGCCTGACGTTCAAGGATGGGAGCAGACGCGATCCGGCTACACGCTGACCGTTTCCGACCCGGACCTCGCGGCTCCAGTTCTCGCACGAGCGCTCGTCGCGGCCGGCGCCGACATTCTGTCGATCGCCGAGTCCCGCCATTCGCTGGAGGACGTCTACCTCGAGCTGATCGACGAGGACGTGGAGGCCAAGAGCCGATGAGCTTCAGCTGGACCCGGGTCGGCGCGATCCTTCGCAAGGAGCTGCGGGACTACCGGCGCAACCGTTTCGTGATCGGCACGATGGCGGCGACGCCGGTGCTCTTCATCATCCTGCCAGCGATCCAGCTGATCGCAGCCAACGTGACGGGGAAGAACCTCAGCGTTCACGTCGGGCTCTCGCTTCTCTACATGCTCGTGATCCCGGTGATGATGCCGTCTGCCGTGTCCGCCTACTCGGTGGTCGGTGAGCGCGAGCAGGGCACGCTTGAGCCGGTTCTGACCACCCCGATCCGTCGCGAGGAGTTCCTCGTCGGGAAGGCGCTGGCCGCGTTCGTACCGACACTTGTGATCTCGTATGCGGTCTTCGGGATCTTTCTCGCCATCGCGGGGCTGTTCGCCCATCATGCGGTCGATTCGGCGATCTACGCGGGAGCGCACGTGCTGGTTCAGTTGCTGTTCACGCCGCTGCTTGCGGGCTGGGCGATCTGGGTCGGGATTGCGGTCTCCGCGCGGTCCGCGGATGTGCGCGTCGCGCAGCAGCTGAGCGTGCTGGGGAGCACGCCGCCGCTGGCCATCGTCGCCCTGGTGTCCCTGAACGTGGTCACCGTGTCGACCGCTCTCGCGATCGGTCTCGCCGCCGCGCTGCTAGCCATCGACCTGCTCGCCTGGCGTGTCGTGGCCGCGATGTTCGACCGTGAACGCCTCGTGACCGGCGGACCCGGTTGACCGCCGCCGGCCCGTGACGTCCGTCGGTGAGCACTCGGAGAAACACACCATCCGAAACCAGAGGAGACCGGCAAATGCCCGCAACGCTGAAGCTGACACACAAGGCAATCGGAGCGGAGGTCCGCCGCGGCACGTACGACGCCATGCTCGACGGCAAGCTCGCCGGGCTCCGTGGAGCTGAACGAGACCATTGACATACCGGTCGAACCCGGACGTCACACCCTGCAAGTCCGCAACGGCCGAAACTCCAGCCGAACCAAGACCTTCGACGCCGCCGACGGCGAAACCGTCAGCCTTCCGATGCACAGGAAAAAGCATCTTGCCGATCTTTCTCCTGTCCTTCGCCGTTCCCAGCCTGGCACTCTCGCTCCATCGCGAGTAGCTGATAACGGTCGCGCTGATCGCCCCCGGGCAACGTGATCGCGACCTGATCAGGCACCGGTCACCTGGCGGAGCACCGCCGCGGTGTCGTACCAGATCGACAGGCGCCTGATCAGCGGCCCGGTCAGGTCGAAGATGTCCACCGCATCGAAGGCGACCGGACGGCCTTCGCGCGTCGTCCCGGTGAAGGCGATCTCGACCACCACGGTGTTCGCCTCGGTGATGCGACGGCCGGGCTGGTCCACGTGCTCGGCCCATCCGGCCAGCAAGCGCGGGTAGTAGGCGCCGATCGCCTCACGGCCTTGCCGGGGCCGGCCTCCGGCCGGATACAGCTCCGCGTCCGGCGCCCACAGCGCGGCCAGCGCGTCCCAGTCCTCGGCGTTGATCGCGTCGAAGTAGGCGCTAACCGGATCGCTCACCGGGCCAGCTCCGTCCGCAGTTCCTTCATCGCGCCGAAGGAGAACCGGGCCAGCGCCGGGTCGCCGAACGCCGTGATGTTCCACATCACCAGGTGCCGCAGCCCGGCCGCGGCGTACCCGCGCACCTGCGCGGCCACCTGCTCCGGCGTGCCGCAGAACGCGTAGTGCCGCACCACCGCGGGCGGGATGGCGTCCACGATCCGCAGCCCCTCCTCCCGGCCGATCTCGGTCGGGATGAAGTCGTGGAAGCCCGACCCCGCGTCCGCCAGCGGCGGCTCCACGCCGAGCGCCCGGAACACCGCGGCCGGCAGCAGCACGCACAGCGCCCGCACCAGCGGCTGCTCGGTCAGCCGCTGCACGGTCTCCTCGTCCGGCCCGACCAGCACGTAGCCGAGCATGCCAGGGGTGATGGCGCCGGGATCACGGCCGGCCTCGGCCGCCGCCGTCTCGATGGTCTCCAGGCTGGCCCCGTACTGATCGGGCGTCATCTTGGTCGGCAGCCAGCCGTCGCCCTGGCGCCCGGTGAGCTCGAGCATGCGCGGCCCGTGCGCGGCGGTCCAGATCGGCGGTTCGGCCCCGAACGGGCTGAGCCCGAGCACGGCCTTGTGCAGGCGGAAGAACCGCCCGTCGAAGTCGATCGGGCCGTCGGCCCGCCACAGCCGCCTGATCACCTCGATACCCTCGGCCAGCCGCGCCACCGGCTTGTCCCACGGCAGCCCGTAGGGCCTGATGTTGAGCTGCTCGCCCGAGCCGAGGCCGAGGATGGCCCGCCCCTGCGTGAGGTGGTCCACGGTCAGCATGGTCTGGGCGAGCACGGCCGGATGGCGGCGGATCAGGTCGGTCACCACCACGCCGACCCGCAGCCTGCTCGTCTGCGCGCCGACCGCGCCCATCATCACCAGCGGGTCGAAGTAGGTGTGCGGGTTGGCCTGGCTCGCCGCGAGCGGGGTCAGGTCGGGGGTCCACAGCGAGTCCGGGTGCCAGCCCATGAGGTGGTCGGGCCACCAGATCGCGTCGAAGCCGTCGGCCTCGGCCCGCTGCGCGAACTTCACCGCGGCCGACGCGGGCGGCATGATCTGCCCGGGCACGCCGAGCTCGATCCGGACGGGCCGCGCCGCCGGCGGCGTCATCAGTAGCGCCAGCCGTCGCCGAACGTGGCCAGCCGCCGGCCCAGGTAGTCCTCCACCACGGTCACCGCGGCGCGGGCGGCCCGGTCGGTGCCGATGCCGCGGCTGCGGAACGTCTCGCTGGCGAAGTACAGCCCGTCGACGTTGGGCGCCCGCCAGTGCGGCCGGTACATGCCGACCAGGCCGGGCTTCTGGATCACCCCGAACGACGGCTCGAACACCAGGTGCCGCCGCCGCCATACCGGATGGGCGAACCCGGGCCACATGACCTTGATGTCCTCCTCGAAGGCCAGCATCGTGTCCCGCAGGAACCGCTGGTCGCGGCCCTTCTCACCGGGGAAGACGGCGCCCATGACGTACAGGTTGGTGCCCGCGGGGGAGCAGGTCGGGTCCATCGCGGTCTGGTTGAACATGAAGCCGGAGGTGCTCGTGGTGGGGGTGCTGACCCAGGTGGACAGCTCGCGCGGGTCGTACTGGTGCACCGGCTCCTCGGTGGCCAGGTACAGGCCCAGCCAGGCGATCCTGAACCGGTCCTGGGCCAGGTACTTGATCTGCCCGGTGTACCAGTCGGGCAGCTCGTCCTCGGGCACCACCCTGAGAACGTGCCACACCGGCAGGGTGGAGATCACGCACGGCGCCTCGATGATCTCCTCCTCGAAGAACTCGTTCGGCAGCACCCGCGGCTGGCGCGCCACCGCCACCCCTTTGACCTCGTGGTTCTCGATCACGACGCGCTCCACCGCGGTACCCAGCCGCAGCTCGCCGCCGTGCGAGGTGATCGCGTCGGCCAGGTCGGCCCACATGCCGTCCCAGCCCTGCCCGGGCCAGCAGGAGTAGGCGGCGGTGCCCCGTTCGGAGAAGTGCATCTTGCGGACGTAGAGGTTGTCGCTGGCCGAGTGGTCCCACCACTGGTCGGTCATGCACTCCAGCACGGTGATGAACTCGAACAGGTCGATCACGCCCTGGTCGTCGGTGTGCTGGTGCAGCCACTGGCGCAGGTTCCTGTCGTCCCAGCGGTCGAGTTCTTCGTAAGGCGTCTCGAGCAGCGCCTTGATGACCTTCTTCAGCTCGGACTTGCTGCCCGAGTACCGGTCCCGCACCGACCCCCAGGCCTGCTTGCCGTTGTCCCAGACCGGCATCTCGGCCGACACCGTGCCGTGGATAAGTTCCTTGCCCACGTGCTCGAACACCTTGGTCAGGCCGGACCCGGGGTCCTCGATGAGATGGCCGCCCACGTTGACCTTGAAGCCCTCGTCCGGCACCGCCATCGCCCGGCCGCCCAGCACCGGGCTGCGGTCGGCCACCAGGACCCGCTTGCCCTCGGTGGCCAGCAGCGCCCCGGCGGACAGCCCGGCGGCCCCCGCCCCGATCACCACGACGTCGTAGTCGGTCATGCCTACGTCCTATCAAACGGTTGTTTTGTTCATAATAGAGGAGCGACCCGAGCCGGCCAGGAGGCCTCGTGACCCATCCGCTGCCGCCACTGGTCACCGAGCGGCTCCGCGCCCTGCGCGAGCGCCCCGTCGAGCCCACCGACAAGGGCCTGGGCCTGCTGGCGTCCGGGCCGGACGCCCCGACGCCGGCGAGCCTGGCCGCGGCGAAGCTGGCCCTGCACGCGGCAGGCTTCAGCTACCCGGTGCTGACGCTGCGCGAGTCCGCGCTGGCGAACAACCTCGAGGCGATGGCGGCCTTCTGCGCCCAGGCTGGGGTCGGGCTGTCTCCCCACGGCAAGACCGGTATGTCGCCCGAGCTCGCCGCTCGCCAGCTGGCCGGCGGCGCCTGGGGGATCACGGTGGCCACCATCGGCCAGCTGCTGGCCTACCGCGCGTTCGGCTTCCCCCGCCTGCTGATGGCGAACGAGCTGACCGACGAGGCGGGCATCACCTGGCTGGCGGGCGAGCTGGCCGCCGATCCCGGCTTCGCGGCCTACTGCTACGTCGACAGCGCCGACGGCGTGGCCATCTTGGACCGAGTCCTGACGGAGCATCCGGCCGGGCGCAGGCTCCCGGTGCTGGTGGAGATCGGAGCGGCGCGGACCGGCTGCCGCACCGACGAGCAGGCGCTCGCCGTGGCCAAGGCGGCCGCCGCCACCAGCACCCTGACGGTCGCGGGCGTGGCCGGCTACGAGGGCAGCATCCACGGGGAAAGCCAGGCCCAGACCGACGGCCTGGTCACCTCGTTCTGCCGGCGCCTGGCCAATCTGTCCGGCCAGGTAGCGAGCCTGGCCGGGGCCGGCGCCGACTTCATCGTCACGGCCGGCGGCAGCGTGTCCTTCGACATCGTCGCCCGCGAGCTGGCCGCCACCGGGATGACCGTGGTCTTGCGCAGCGGCGGCTACCTATTCCAGGACCACGGTCTCTACCGACACGTCACGCCCGCCGCCCGTGGCGTCGCGGACGCGCCGGCCCTCCAGCCCGCCCTGGAACTGTGGGCGCAGGTCGTGTCCCGTCCCGAGCCCGGCCTGGCCCTGCTCAGCGCGGGCCGCCGCGACGCCGGCTTCGACGCCGGCCTGCCGGTGCCGCTGCGGGCAATCCGCCGGGACGGGGCACGAGCGGGCCTGTCCGGTGAGATAACCGAGCTCAACGACCAGCACGCCTACCTGAAGCTGGACGCAGACACCGCGCTGGCGCCCGGCGACCTGGTCTGCCTCGGCATCTCCCACCCCTGCACCACGCTGGACAAGTGGCGGCTGATACCGGTGATCGACGACGAGGACCGCGTGGTCGACGTGGTGCACACGTTCTTTTAAGCCGCCCACCCGCCCCCGGCCCCTCCCACCCCGCCGCCGGCCCGGTGTACGTTCGGTACGTGGAGCAGGGGACTACCTTTCTGGCCGTGCTGCGTCAGCTGGCCGCCGCCGACCCGGAGCGGCCGGCGCTGACCTACGGGGACGAGACGCTGACCCGGGCCGAGTTCGTGCGGCGGGTCGAGGGTCTGGCCGCGCTGTTCGCCGAGCGCGGGGTCACGGAGGGCTCGACGGTCACGATCGGGCTGCCGAACTCGATCGGGTTCGTGCTGAGCATGTTCGCGGCGTGGGCGGTGGGGGCGGTGCCGAACCCCGTTTCCCACCGGCTCCCGGCGCTGGAGCGCGCGGCCATCATGGACCTGGCCAGCCCGGCCCTGGTGGTCGGGGTGCCGTCGGCCGAGAGCGGCTCGCGGCCGACGCTCGAGACGGTCCCCGAGCAGCTGCCGGCGGGGGAGTTCACGCCGGGTGTCGCGCCGGACTGGAAGCTGATGACCAGCGGCGGGAGCACCGGCCGGCCGAAGCTGATCGCGGCCAGCCAGGCCGCCGTGTTCGAGAACGTCGGCTCGGCCGGGCCGCTGATCTGCGTGCGGCCCGACGGCTGTGTCCTGATCACCGGGCCGCTCGCCCACAACGGGCCGTTCTCGGTCGCCGCGACCGCCGTGCTGCTCGGCAACCACGTCGTGCTGATGCCGAGGTTCGACCCGGCCGAGACGCTGCGCCTGGTCGAGAAGCACCGGGTGACCTACCTGCTCCTGGTGCCGACGATGATGCTCCGGATCTGGCGGCTGCCGGAAGAGGTCAGGACGGCCGCCGACGTGTCCTCGCTCGAGGTCGCGTTCCACCTGGCCGCGCCGTGCCCGGCCTGGCTCAAGCAGGCCTGGATCGACTGGCTGGGACCGCAGGTAGTCGTCGAGCTCTACGGCGGCACCGAGCTCCAGGCCGTGACGCTGATCAGCGGGACCGAGTGGCTCGAGCACCCGGGTTCGGTCGGCCGGGCGGTGGTCGGCGAGATCGAGATACGAGATCCCGAAGGGCGCCCGCTTCCGGTCGGCGAGGAAGGAGAGCTCTGGATGCGGCGCGGTGCGCAGGTCCCGTCGCCGTACCGCTACGTCGGCGCCACCGCGCGCAGCGCCGCCGAGGGCTGGGAGTCGCTCGGCGACATCGGCAAGGTCGACGCGGACGGGTATATCTACATCACCGACCGCCTCGCGGACATGATCCTGGTCGGCGGGGCCAACGTATACCCCGCGGAGATCGAGGCCGCCCTGGACGAGCATCCGGCCGTGCGGTCCTGCTGCGTATTCGGCCTGCCCGACGAGGACCTGGGCAACATCCCCTACGCCATCGTGGAGCTCTCCGAGCCGGCCACCGACGAGGACCTGCTGGCTCACCTGCGCCAGCGGCTCACCCCGTACAAGCTGCCCCGCGTGATCGAGCGCGCGGACACGCCGCTGCGCGACGACGCGGGCAAGGTCCGCCGCTCAGCGCTGCGGGCCGAGCGGGTCGCCCGGCTGCGACCCGTTTCCGGACGAACCTGACCGCGGCGGCGCCGTCCCGGACGGCACCGGGGCTTCCCGGAGCTGATCGGCGATCATCTTGGCCATCCGCTCCAGCGAGTCCTCGAGATCCTCCGTGGTCACCATATTGGCCAGCGCGAGACGGACGGCGGCGAGCTCGCGGGCCAGGAACTCGGTGTCGGCCTGGGTCCGCGCCGCCACCTCCCGGTCGCGCTCGATGTTGGCCCGGTCCCGGTCGTCCTGCCGGTTCTGGGCCAGCAGGATCAGCGGCGCGGCGTAGGCCGCCTGGGTCGAGAAAGCCAGGTTGAGCAGGATGAACGGGTACGGGTCCCAGTGCTTGATGAGGCCGATGGTGTTGAGCACGATCCAGCCGATGACCAGCGCCGTCTGGCCGACCAAAAAGCGGCCGGTGCCCAGGAACCGCGCGATCGCCTCGGAGAACCGGCCGAACGCGTCGGCGTCATAGCGGGCGCCCATCCGGGGAGTGGCGCCGCGCGGGACGGACAGGTCGTTACGCTCGGCGAGACGGGCCGTGAGCCGTGCCATCTCAGCCTCCTGTCTTGCGCCAGCCCGCAGGCAGCACGTGGTCGAGCATGTCGTCTACGGTAACCGCGCCGAGCAGGCGGCCGTCGTCGTCGCATACGGCCACGCTGACCAGGTTGTAGGCCGCCAGCCGGGCCGCGAGCTCGCGCTCGGGCAGGTCCGGGCGGACGAAAACGCTCGACTGGACACACTCGCCGACCTTGGTGGCGGGCGCCCGCCGCAGCAGCCGCTGGAACCCGACGGTGCCCAGGAAGCGGCCGGTCGGCGTGATGATGGGCGGCTCGCACACGTAGACCTGGACGGCCGTGGTGACGGGCATTTCCGGGTCCCGGATCCGGGCGAGCACCTCCGCCACCGACACGTCCGGGGTGACGATCAGCGGCTGGGAGGTCATCAGGCCGCCCGCCGTGGTGGCGTCGTAGAGCAGCAGCCGCCGCAGTTCCGCCGCCGGGACGGCCTCCATCGCGGTCAGCAGCCGCTCGCGCTGCTCGGCCGGCATCTCCGCGAGCAGGTCGGCGGCGTCGTCGGGCTGCATCTCCTCGACCACGTCGGCGCTGCGCTCGAGCTCGAGGCCGGCCAGCAGCCGGATCTGGTCCTGCTCGGGCATCTCTTCGAGCAGGTCGGCCAGTTCCTCGTCGTCGAGGGCGGCCGCGAGCTGGGTCCGCCTGCTCGGCGACATGCCCTCGACGGCGGCGGCGAGGTCGGCCGGCTGCAGCTCACGCAGGCTGACGAGCTGCTCGGACATCGGGCCGGCCTTGAACAGGTCCGGGTACTTGTCCCACGGCACGACCGTCGTGCGCCGGTGGCGCAGGCCCCGGCCGTGCGCGATGGCCATCGCGCTGACCTCCCAGCCCACCCGCCGCTGCTCGCGGGGGATGATCGCGACGTCGGCGACGGTGCCGTCCTCGGTCGGCTTGCCGTACAGCTCCGACGCGAGCAGCTCCCCGGTCCGGCGGGTGAAGCGGTCCAGGTCGACGGTGCCGCCGCTCAGGTGCGCCCCGTCGACGGAGATCTCCCCGATCCCGTTGAGGTTGACGAAGATGCGACGGCGCTGCAGCGTCACGATCAGCCCGAGCGCGCGGGGCGGCTCGTGTCCGGCGGAGGGCAGCAGGACGACGTCCCGGACCCGGCCGATGGTCAGGCCGTCGCTGTCCAGCAGCGGACGCCCCTTCAGCCGGGACGTGAACACCTGGCTACTGGCCATGACCTGGCTATCACCTCCCGCGGCCGAGCCGGACGGCACCATTATCTTGCCGCCCGCAGCGGCCCGCACCACCGGGACGCCCCTAGACCGCACGGCCTCCTGCCAGCGGTGGCGTTACCGAGCGGCACGACGCATGCTAATGAGGTAGCGGGGAGGGCGGCGCCAACACCGGCCTGTGGCCGGGCCTGACGATCTATACCGGTTCACCACCCCGGCCGGGCCGACCTGGGAGGAGATCCAGTCCCTGTCGCCGTGCATCGTGGCTCAGGGCCGCAAGTCGGTGACGGCCGGCGGCGAGACCTACCTCTACGACCCGTTCCACTACCTCATCCTGGCCAGCCACCTGCACTTCCAGGCCGAGGTCCTCGAAGCCTCCCTCACCCGCCCGTTCCTGTCCTTCGTGCTGCGGATCGACCCGGCGCTGGTGCGGCAGGTGTCCACCGACATGCTGGAGCGGCGCACGACGGTGTTCCGGCCGCGCGACACGCCGGCGCCGCCGGCGCGCTGGCGCCGGCCTCGGTGGCGCTGCTCGGCCACGCGTTCACCCCGTCGCGGTTCCTGTGCCACGGCCCGCAGCAGGCCGAGGCCTACATCGGGTACATGGCCCGCAGCCGGCCCGCAAGGCGATCGAGTACGCGCTGGTCACCTACGACTGGGGGAGGCGTTCACCGCGCTCAACCTGGTCCTCGCCCCGACCCTGGACGACGTGCTGCTCACCCAGCTGGGCCAGGCGGCCAAGGCCGCCGGGGACGAACTGACCTGGCTGGTCACCTCCTTGCTGGCGCAGGACTCCCGGCGGCGCGGCCGGTGGAGCCGGGCCCTGGCCGACCTGGCCGTGACGCAGTGCCCGGACAGCCGGGCCGCGCTCGGCAAGTGGATCGGCCGCTGGGCCGCCCGGGCCGACGAGGCGGCCCTGGGCCTGGGGACGATCCTGGAAGAGACCGCGGGCATCCCGGCCGCCGGGGTCGCCGAGCACGCCCGCGCCGCCCGGGAGCGGTTCCTGGACGGGCTGAGCTGACCCCATGGAGACCGCGCGTCCGGGCCTGCTCCCGCGCCCGCCGTCCCGCCGGGACCGGTCGTCCCGCCGGGACCGCTCGCGCCGCCTGGGCCGGACGCCGCGGCCGTGCGCGAGGCACTGGCCGAGGTCATCGATCCCGACCTCGGCGTCGGCGTCGTCGACCTGGGCTTCGTGCGGGCCGTCGCCGTCGAGGGGCGGACTGCGGTCATCACCATGACCCTCACCTCGGCCGCCTGCCCGCTCACCGGATCCTCGAGAGTCAGATCGGCGCGGTGCTCGCCCCGCTGGGCTGCGTCGACGGCTTCCGCGTCGACTGGCAGTGGATACCGGCCTGGCGGCCGGCCGACATCACCGAGAGCGGCCGCGAGCAGCTGCGCGCCGTCGGCTTCACTACCTGAGCCGCTCGCCGCCGTTGACCGGGGCGCTGATGGTGTTCCCCGGCGGAGCCAGCGGGCACTGCCACGCGTCGTTGTACCGGCAGGAGGGGTGGTACAGGAAGTTCAGGTCGATGATCAGGCGCCCGTCCCGGCCGCCGAGATCAGCGCTCTTGGCGGTGTCCAGCGCGTACCGGCCGCCGCCGTAACTGGTCTGCCCGGCGTTGCCGTCGCGCAGCGGCAGCAGCAGGCCGCCGCCGTACTGCCGCAGCCACCACACGTCGACAACCGCGTCCAGCGGGGACGGCAGCCGCACGCAGCCGGCCCGGTCCATGGTGGTCACGCCCTCGCTGGTCGGCACGTCCAGCGTGAGTTCCCCCGCCGCCGGGAGCAGCGGCAGCTCGAAGCGCAGCCCGGGATCGTAGGGCCAGTACGGCAGGCCCGTCGCGCGCAGCGGGTCGCCGGGCGGCAGCGGGCTCTGCGGGTGCTCCCGGAACAGCTCGTCCCGGCCCTGCCGCCACCGTTCGTGCCCGCGCCGCGGGTCGTCCTCGGCGCGCACCGCGGCGTAGAGTCCGGCGACCGCCCGCCGCCAGCTGACTAGCTCAAGTTCCTCGCTCATCGTGCTGTTCAACCCCGGGGCCCGCGGGCGGGATTCCCCGCGGTCAGGTCTCCTGGTCCAGGAGCCGCGCGGCCTGCTGCTCGCGGTCGGCGGCCCGCTGGGTGAGCCTGATGAAGGCGTCGGCCGCCGGGATGCGGTACCGGTCCCGGTGCCAGGCGATGCCGACGATCCGCGGGCTGACCTTGGCCAGGCGCTTGAGCCGCAGGCCGGGGTGGTGCGGGTCGACCGAGAGCCAGGAGATGAGGGCGGCGCCGACCCCGGCCGCGGCCAGGCCCAAGATGGTGGCGTTGTCGTGGGACCGGAAGGCGATCTGGTGCCGCAGCTGCGGCCGGCCGATCCGGTTCTCGATAGAGTGCACCTCCCTCATCTCCGCGTACGTGATCAGCGGCACCCCGGCCAGGTGCCTCGGGGAGATCGGCGAGGGGCGGCGGGCCAGCTCGGAATCGCCCGGCACGGCCAGCACGTAGGGGTCCTCGAGCAGCTCCAGCGCCTCGAACGGGCCGGGCGTCAGCGGGAAGACCACGAAGGTCAGGTCGAGCTTGCCCCCTTCGAGGTCGGCGAGCAGGTCGCCGTCGTCCTGGGTCTCGCTGAGCCGCACCTCGACCTGCGGCCAGCTGGCGGTGAACTCGCGCATGACCGGCGGCAGCAGCCGGGCCCCGACGCTCTGGTAGCAGCCGACCCGCAGCCGCCCGGCCGTCCCGCTGGCCAGCGCGTCGAGGTCGGCGGCGGCGCTGGCCAGCCGGGCCGCGATAGCCTCGGCGTGCCCGGCCAGCAGCCGGCCCGCGGGGGTGAGGGACACCGGCCGGGGGCCGCCCGGCCGCTCTACCAGCCGGGTCCCGGCGACGTGCTCGAGCCGGGAAATCTGCTGGCTGACCGCCGACTGGGTGTAGCCGAGAACCTCCGCGGCCTTGCTGAAGGACGCCTGGCGACCCACTTCGGCCAGCGTGACCAAGTAGCGCAGCTCGAGCCCGCTCCAGCGATCCCGCACCCGCTCAGCATAAGCAAAGCTGATGGAAGCTACCAGCAACTGGAATTGGCCTTATGGACAGCTCACCTGCGATGCTCGTAGTCATGACGACCACGAGCACGTACGAGGACGTTGTCGACCTGCGGCGTTACCCGCTCGGCGACCCGGGCCGCGCGGAATACCGCGCCGTGGTCCAGGCGTGCCGGGAGCAGCTCCGCGACCGGGGCGTCGCCCAGGTCGACGGGTTCCTCACCCCGGCCGCCGTCGATGAGATGATCGCCGAGGCGGGCAGGCTGGCGGACCGTGCGTGGGCCAGCAACCAGTCCCACACCGTCTACTTCCGTCCTCCGGACGAGTCCTCCGGGGCGGATCACCCCCGGGCGCTCATGCAGCACTCGGCCAAGAAGGGCATTGCCTTCGACCTGATCCCGGCCGCCGCGCCGATCCGGCGGCTGTACGAGTCCGACGACCTGACCGCCTTCATCGCCGCGGTGCTGGGCAAGCCGGTTCTCTACCGCAGCGCCGACCCGTTCGATGCCCTCCAGATCGCGGTCTTCGAGGACGGCGACGAACTCGGCTGGCACTTCGACAACAGCGAGTTCTCGGTCACCGTGATGTACGCCGAAGCCGAGACGGGCGGCCACTTCGACTACTGCCCCGGCCTGCGTGACGAGCACGACGAGAACTACCCGGGCGTGCAGAAGGTCCTGCTGGGCGACCCCGGCGCCGTCGTCAGGCTGCCCACCAGCCCGGGTACCCTCGCGGTCTTCCGCGGCCAGCACGCGCTGCACCGGGTTACCCCAGTCAGCGGCCCACGGCCGCGGATCAACTCGGTACTGACCTACGGGGAAGAGCCGGGAATGAAGCTCAAGCCCCTCACCCAGGAACTCTTCTACGGCCGCACGGGCTGACCGGACAGCTGGGCCTTCAGGAGACCGATTGTGGAGCCGAGCGCGGCCGCTAGTTCCGGGAATGGTCCGGCGCAATCCTTGAGGTCCTTACTGCCGTCGCGCTCCGAGATGACGGCACACCAGCTGGTCAGCTGGCCGCTGTCCGGCACCGGCCAGTCCAGCGGGCTGGGCACCAGCCCGAACAGGTAAGCGGCCGAATCCTGATGCGCGACCAGCTCGCCGCCCGCGAGCGTGCAGAGGTCGGCCAGGCACAGCGGTCCCAGGTGCGAGACCTTGCCTGTCAGCTCCCACGGCGGGCTGTCCAGTGCCTCGCTGATCGCCGCCAGAGCACGACGGCCAGGATGGCCTGGCCCGTTCTTCGCCACCGGGATGGTGCTGGCGTCTGGGGGCCGACGGCCTGTCCATCGGCATCGACGGCGTCCAAGACGAGATAACTGCGCAGCCAGGGCGGTCTTCCCGGCTGCACCGTTTCGAGCAGCTCGGCCAGGCTTATCCCAGCCGTGGCAGGCTGGCCCGGGTCGGTGGTCCTGACGTGCAGGTACACGCCGGCGTCAGGGAGATCGCTGCCCTGGCCGGCGAAAATGACAAGCAGGTCCGAGACGTCCTTGGGGTCGAGGCCCTTCACCTCATCTGCTATCCGCTTGAGCTGCCCCTCGGCGTCGAGATCGGAATTGAGCAGATTGAGCTGCCGCCCGCCGACGTACTTTCCCAGCAGGGAAGCGGCCTCGCCGGCTACCTGGCCGCCTCCGAGCAGGATCAGCTGGATCCGGTCACGGTCGAGGGCCAATGCGGGAGCCGACGACGGCCACCGGCCTGCTCCGGTTTCTTCGGCATCCGGCGTCGTGCTCCCGGTGTCCGCGAGTGTGCTGCGAGCGGGCCCCGGGAAGCTGGTTCTGCTGCGCACCGTGATGTCCGGAGGGGCATATCTTGGCGGCGCGAGATTTTTTACGGTACGGAGCAGCTTGCCCTTGGCGGCGATATCGCCGAGGCCGATGAGATTGATCCGGACAAGCGGCTTGAGCAGGGACCGGTCCTGGATCTTCTCGATCTGGACGGGGAGGATAAGCGATGCGCTGTCGTGCATGTAAGCCGCCCATTCGAGGCGGCTGTAATTGCTGATAAGGTAGCCGTTGGAAAGGATGGCAGGAGCTTGTCGCATTGCCGGACGGCATTTTCCATGTCGCTGAGGAAAACGCCCGAGCCGAAGTGCCAGGCCTGGATCCGCAGGCGGTAGCCAGCATCTTGCAGCTGATCCGCCACCCAGGTCGCCCAGGCCTCGTCGCGGCCCGTGTAGCTGATGAAGAAGTCGAACCGCTTCTCGGCCGGGGTACCGGACCGTTCATGTCCCGAGGAAGCCCTCGAACGGAGCCAGGGTGACCTCCCGCTGGCTGAGGGCACGGCCGATGGCGCTGAGTTCGGCCACCTGGTCGGTGGAGTCGAGCCGCATGACCTTCGCCGGATCGATGCGGGGCAGCCCGAGGGCGCCGAGCCCGGCCCGGCTCAGCTCGACGTTGTAACGGGCGTAGGTGAACAGCTTCTGCCCGATCGGGCCGTCCTCCGCTTTCAGGTCGCCGATCTCCCGGTCGAGCGCGTGCCCGGCTACGCAGCGTCCGAAGACGCGGCACAGCATGTCCTGCTGGTTCATGGCGCCGAACATCAAGGCGCCAGGCAGCGAGGCGGTGTTGTAGAGGACGTGCATGCGGGAGAGCTTGAGGTTCTCGTTGGCCTTCGGGCTGAAGCCCGTGCCGACCGACACCAGCAGCATCTCCCGCTCGCCGGTCGCCCAGCCGAGTCCGTACGCCTTCATGGTCGCCATGAGGAAAAGCTGGAAAGCAGGATCGTTATATGGCGTGACACCGCCGTCGACGAAAACAAACTTCCGCTTGCCCAGGTTGATTTCTTCGGCGGGAAAGTATACGGGCGCGGCGGCGCTGCCGCGCACCAGCTGCCAGAGCGGCAGCTTCAGGTTACAGTCGGGATGGTCGGGCGCGTTATATTTGGCTCCGGTGTTGTTCGCCAGCGGCCATGGGGAATCGGTGCTGGCATTCCGCAGAACCATCAGGAGCAGGGTCCGCAGGCGGGGATCGCCGAAGGTGGTCTCCTTTCCGTAGACGCGCTGCAGCTCGGCGGTGAGCGAATCGGATCGGTACTTGTTCCACACGCGCCGTAGCCAGAATGCCTTCTTGAACATCTTCGAGCCCATCGAGAGGTATTTCTCCCTGAGCTCGCTCACTGGCATGCCTAGGGCCAGCGCGGCGCCGATGACGGCACCGGTGCTAGTTCCGGCGATGTAATCGAAGTAGTCGGCCAGGACGAAGGATTGATCGCGGCCGAGCGCTTCCCGCAGCTTGCTTTCCATGGCTGCGAGGACCTCTAGGGTGATTACCCCCCTGATGCCCCCGCCATCGAGCGCGAGAAGTTTCTTGGGTCCGGGGGATCGCTCTTTCTCCGTATAGGACATCGTCTCTCACAAGTTGATCGGATTCACGACATCGACGGGAATCCCGCGCCCGGTTGCCTGGGCGACGAAGTCCGCCGCGCCGCCCGGGCGGCTGGCCGGATGCTCGTCCCAGACCGCGATCCCGAAGAGGCCGCCTTCGGCTGATTCCGCCTGGCCTAGGTCGAGGCACCAGCGGTTGTTACGGGCGAAAGGGTTCTCGCCGGGAGCAGGCGGGCCGAGCGCGTCTTCCTGGTAGCGCACCGCGCAGCGGTCCTTCAGGGCACGGAACCGCGCCTCCCAGTCCGAACCGGGCAACCGCACGGAGCGGTCGAGGAACGCCGGCTCGGGAAGAGGCAGCAGGAGCCAGACCGTCAGACCTCGGGCCAGGCATAGTTCCGCGCCGATGATATCGGTGCCCCGGGCTCCTGAAGTTATCGCCAGGTCCCCTGGCCCGACGTGCCGTTCGGCCAGGATCTGGCTCATTGCCTGCCGGACCGCGGGTGCTGCTTCGGGCGGGAAACGCGGCGGCGTGCGGCCAGGTGAATCGATCATATGACCGCTGATGACCACGGCCCGGTTAAAGCCGGCCGGTCCCCCTCCACTGGACATCAGCTCACACCCCCGGCCGCGGAAAGCCTATTAACCCGGTTACGTAGGAGCGTCACCCTATCGCGGTCAGCGATAGGCAGCCAGAGGATCAATCTTCTTCGCGGCTAGCTATGAGGCACGCTTGCCGCCGGCTGTGGCACAGGTGGTGCCGGCTGCTTCAGGCGAGCGGGGAGATATTGACCTGCCGGGTTGCGTGATGTGGACTAATCCTGACAAAGGATGCATTCTGCATCGGTCCTCAGGCAGGAGGGGTTCATGTCCCGTCGCGATCTCATCGACCCGGATGTCCGCGAACCTCTGGACCTGCTGCAGCAAGCGATCCCCGGCGGCTTCAACACCATCCCCGACATCGTGGAGCGCCGGGCCGCGCTCGCGCAGCTGATCGCGGCCCTGGAGATCCCGCCGAACCCCGCCGTCGCCTCCGAAGACCGGATGGCGCCCGGGCCGGCAGGCGCGCCGGACATCAGGGTGCGGATCTACCGGCCGGTAGACGCGACCGGGACGCTGCCCGGGATCTACTTCATCCACGGCGGCGGCATGATCTTGGGCAACATCGAGGAGGAGGACGCGGTCGCGTCCGCGATCTGCGAGCACATCGACGCGGTGGTGGTCTCCGTCGAGTACCGGCTGGCCCCGGAGAATCCCCATCCGGCGCCGGCCGAGGACTGCTACGCCGGACTGACCTGGATGGCCGCCCACGCGGCCGAGCTCGGCTTCGACCCGGACCGCCTGGCCGTCTACGGCGGCAGCGCGGGCGGCGGCCTCACCATCGCCACCACGCTGCTCGCCCGTGACCGCGGCGGCCCGCCGGTCCGCTTCCAGATGCCGATCTACCCGATGATCGACGACAGGAACGAGACCCCTTCCAGCCACGAGATCACCGACATCGGCTTGTGGGACCGGGCGGGCAACATCGAGGCCTGGCAGTGGTACCTGGGCGACGGAAAGCCTGACCAGTACGCGGCTCCGGCCCGGGCCGAGGACCTGTCCGGCCTTCCGCCGACGTTCATCGACGTCGGGACCGTGGACCTGTTCCGGGACGAGGACATCGCGTTCGCCCAGCGCCTCATGCAGGCCGGCGTCCCGACCGAGCTGCACGTCAACCCGGGCGCCTACCACGCGGCCGAGGTGTTCGCGCCGCAATCGCCGCTGGCGGAGCGGATCTGGGCCCGCCGCTACGAGGCCTTGCGCCGCGGCCTCGCCTGATCGGCGCCGGCCGAACCTCGGCACCGACCAGTTCACTCCGGAGGGCTATCCCAGGTCAGCCCGATGACGGTACCGCCCAGCGACTCCAGCTGGCCGCCGGGAAACAGGACGGCACGGCACCGCTGCAGCTCCTCGCGGCTGAAGAACCGGTCGCTCACGCGGTGATCGAGCCACTGCCTGCGGGTCTGCAGCCGGTAGATCTCCCAGGCAATGGCCGGGCCGCGCCGGGCGAGGTTCGCGAGCAGGCGCAGGACTGCCATCGCATGCAGCCGCGGCCGGAGCGGGATCAGGCGGTGCAGGCTCCGTCGCGATAGGTGCGGCGCGGATTCCGCCGGATACGGGTCCACCAGCACGAGCCGCCCTCCCGGCGCCAGCAGCCCCTTGACGTGCGCCAGTGCCGCCCGGAGGTCAGGCACGTGATGCAGCGTCATCACGCTGAGCACCAGGTCGTACTCGCCGGCACCGGTAGTGTCCAGCAAGTCCGCCTGCTGGTAGGTGACGTTCGGCCGTGAGCGCTTCGCCCGGGCGATCTCGATCATCGGCAGTGACAGGTCAACCGCGTCGACGTGCGTGAATCGCGCGGCCAGCAGGACAGCATGACGCCCGGTACCGCAGCCGAGGTCCAGTGCCCGCCCGCCGGCGCGCGGGAGCACGCTTATGAGCCAGCTCCCGATGCTGTCGTTCTCGCCGAGGTCGCCCAGGCGGTCATAATCGGCGGCGGTGCGATCGAACGACTGGGCGGCCGACCGGGCAGCCGCACTGAGTCCCATGCCCCAGCACCCTAACGCGGGCCCTCGGCGTGATGTGCCGTAGTCGCCCGCGGAACAGCCCGCGGCCGGCAACCCCCGGGCCGCCGGCGAGGTCTTCCACATCACCGCGGACGACGTCTGCACCTGGGACCAGATCTACTCGATCGTCGGCAGCGCCCTCAGGACTGAACGCGGATCGTGAGCTTGCCCGGCCAGGCGGGGTGAGCGGGATAAAAGCTTTCGATAGGCATACGACAGCCTGGTTTTCAGTCCCGGCCTGACCTGACATGCATGACTAGCAGGCAATTGGTCCGCGTGGTACCAGAGCCGACCGGCCGGCGCGAGCACTTGACACCTCGGCGAGATCCGTCTTACGTTGCCTGCGACTCAGGTTTTGCGCAAACTTTCGAAGGCTTATCGCCCCACGGACAGGAAGGACCGGGGACCGTGACCGCTGACCAGTTCGTACCGACCCGCGAAGACCGGTTTTCGTTCGGCATCTGGACCGTGGGCTGGCAGGGAGTGGACGTGTTCGGCTCGGCCGTGCGGCCGCCGATGCCGGCCGAGCGGGCCGTGCGCAAGCTGGCCGAGCTGGGCGCGTACGGGGTGAACTTCCACGACAACGACGTGTTCGATTTCGACGCCACCCCGGCCGAGCGGGACAAGCGGATCGGCGCGTTCCGCCAGGCGCTGGACGAGACCGGGCTGGTCGTGACCACGGCGACCACCAACCTGTTCGGCCACCCGGTCTTCAAGGACGGCGGTTTCACCGCCAGCGACCGGGACATCCGCCGGTTCGCGCTGGCCAAGGTGATGCGCAACCTGGACCTGGCGGCCGAGCTAGGCGCGAAGACCTACGTCTGCTGGGGCGGCCGCGATGGCGCGGAATCCGGCGCCGCCAAGGACATCAGGGCCGCCCTGGACCGGCTCAGGGAGGCGTTCGACATCCTGGCCGGCTACGTCCTCGACCAGGGTTACGGCATCAGGTTCGCCATCGAGCCCAAGCCGAACGAGCCACGCGGCGACATTCTCCTGCCCACCGCGGGGCACGCGCTGGCGTTCATCAACGAGCTGGCCCACCCCGAGCTCGTCGGGCTCAACCCTGAGGTCGGGCACGAGGAGATGTCCGGGCTGAACTACGCCCACGGCATCGCCCAGGCCCTCTGGCACGGCAAGCTGTTCCACATCGACCTCAACGGGCAGAACGGCCCTCGCTATGACCAGGACCTGCGCTTCGGCGCCGGCAACGCCCGCGGCGCCTTCTGGGTCGTCGACATCCTCGAAGCCGGCGGGTACGACGGGCCCGTCCACTTCGACTACAAGCCGCCGCGTACCGAAGACGACGACGGCGTTCTGGGCCTCCGCCGCCGCCTGCATGCGCAACTACCTCATCCTGCGCGCCAAGGTCCGCGCCTTCCGCGCCGACCCCGAGGTGCAGCAGGCGCTGCGCGCCTCGGGCGTGGATCAGCTGGCCCGGCCCACGCTGGATCCGGGTGAGAGCTGGCACGACATCCGCGGCTTCGCCGTAGACGCCGATGAGCTCGGCCGGCGGGGGATGGCCTTCGAGCGGCTGGATCAGCTCGCTCTCGAGCATCTCTATGGCGTCCGCTAGCTTTCAGCACCGGTGCGGAACTGGCCGGCGGCGGGCGCATTACGATGACGCTGTCCGGCCGGGCAGACGCGGCGCGCAGGCAGCTCCCTCGGTGCTGGCCCAGCCGAAGGGAGCATGAATGGCAACCGAACCCAAGGTCGGCCGGGACCGGGTGACACTGGCCGACATCGCCGCGGCCGCCGGGGTGTCCGTGCCGACCGTCTCGAAAGTCCTGAACGGCCACGCCGACGTCGCGCCGAAGACCCGGTCCCGGGTCGAGGGGCTGCTGGCCGACTACAACTACGCCGCCCCCCGGCGCGCGGGCCGGTCCTGCCTGGTCGACCTGGTGTTCCACGACCTCAGCCCGTGGGCTGTGGAGATCATCCGCGGCGCCGAGGAGGCCGCCTCGGCCGAGGGCTGCCGGATCGCCGTCTCGGTCGTGACCGGCGAGCCCGACACCGAGCAGTGGCTGGCGCGGCTGTCGACCAGCCAGACCGACGGCGTCATCCTGGTCCTGACCGAGCTGTCGCCCGCCTACCGGGCGCGGCTCGCGGCCATGCACATGCCGGTGGTGATCGTTGATCCGGTCGGCCAGCCCGACCCGCGGATCCCGTCGATCGGGGCGACCAACTGGGCCGGCGGCCTGATGGCGACCGAGCACCTGATCGAGATCGGCCACCGCCGGATCGGCACCATCACCGGCCGGCCTTTCGCTGCTGTGCAGCCAGGCCCGGCTGGACGGGTACCGGGCCGCGCTGGAGCGGGCCGGCATCCCGGCCGACCCGACGCTGGTCTACTCGGGGGACTTCTTGTTCGAAGGGGCCCTGGTCGCGGCGACCGGCATGCTGGAGCTCGCCGATCCGCCGACCGCGATCTTCGCCGGCAGCGACATGCAGGCTATGGGGGTCTACGAGGCGGCCCGGCTGCACCGGCTGCGGATCCCCGACGACCTGAGCGTGGTCGGCTTCGACGACCTGCCGATGTCGGGCTGGGTCTCGCCGCCGCTGACCACCATCATCCAGCCGCTCGCCCAGATGGCGGCCATGGCTACGCGGACCGTCCTGGCGCTGCTCGACGGCCGCACCGACACCTCGAGCAACCGCGTCGAGCTGACCACGTCGCTGGTCGTCCGGTCCAGCACCGCCCCGCCGCGGGAAAAGGCCCCCGGACGGGGAGCCACGCGGGCCCGCCTCCGCACGCCCGGACCGGAGACGGGCTGACGGGCCGGGAGGGTCGGTCATGACCGGGCCATTCCAGCCGGCCCCGCAGATCATCCGGACGGGCACCGAGCTCAGGTCCATGCCGCTGCTGCCGGAGATCCGGCTGTACCAGGCCGGTGACCCGATCAGCATGTGGCAGCAGACCGAACGGGCGACCGGCCAGGACGACCTGGACCCGCCGTTCTGGGCGTTTCCCTGGGCCGGCGGCCAGGCGCTGGCACGTTACCTCCTCGATCACCCCGAGACGGTCCGGGGCCAGCGGGTGATCGACGTCGCCTCCGGCTCGGGCCTGGTGGCCATAGCCGCGGCCAAGGCCGGAGCCGCCGCCGTGACCGCGTACGACATCGACCCGCTCGCTACCGCGGCCATCGGCGTCAACGCCGAGGCCAACGGCGTGACGGTCCAGGCCGTCTGCGCCGACATCCTGGACGAGGACGGCCCGCCGCCTCCCGGCGCCGATCTGGTCCTGGCCGCCGACGCCTTCTACGAACGTGACCTGGCCGGCCAGATCACGGCGTTCCTGGAACGGTGCCGGGCCCGCGGGGCCGCCGTCCTGGTCGGCGACTTCGGCCGCAGGTACCTGCCGTATGCCCGGCTGACCGCGCTGGCCAGCTACGACGTCCCCGGCCTGGGCGCGCTGGAGAGCCGCGACACGGTGCGCACCACCGTCTGGACGATCCCGGCCGAGGACCGGTAGCTCGGCTCAGGCCGGGTTAAATGGCTGCTGTGCTGATCGAGCGTTCGGCCTTCCTGGCCTCCCTGGAGGGACTGCTCCGCGAGGCGCTTGACGGCGGCGGCCGGCTGGTGTTCGTGGGCGGGGAAGCCGGAGTGGGAAAGACCACCCTCGCTACCGCGCTGGCCCGTGCTGCCGTGGCCGGTCCCGCCGGACCGGCCGTCCGGCGGGGCTCCTGCGATAACGTCACGACGGCCGAGGCGCTCGGCCCGATCCTCGACGCCCTGCCCGAGCTCGCCGCCGTGGTCGACCACGCGGATGACGTGAGCAGGCTCCGCCTGTTCCGGCAGATACGTGAGGAGCTGTCCGCATCCCCGATGCTGCTCCTGCTCGAGGATGTCCACTGGGCCGATGAGGCGACCCTGGACATCCTGCGTTTCCTGGGGCGGCGGCTGGCCGGGACCCGGTTGATGATCCTGGCCACGTTCCGTCCGGAGGAAGTGGGCCGGGCGCATCCGCTGACCGTGGTGATGGGCGAGCTCGCGGGCCTGGCGCTGCCCCGCGGCCCCCGGCCCGCCAGCCGGGCCAACCCGGCCGGCCTCACGGCCCGTGAGACCGAAGTGCTCCAGCTCCTCGCGGACGGGTTGTCCTACGCCGAGGTCGCGGAGCGGCTCGTCCTGTCCGAGAAGACCGTCGGCCACCATGTCTCGGCCGTCCTGCGCAAGCTGAGGGAGCCGACCCGGTCCCGGGCGGTCGCCAGGGCGCTGCGGCTGGGAGTCATCCCGCCAAGATAGGGACCATGCCCGATGTGCCGCCCGGGCCGGCCCGGGTTAGCTGTGCTAGCGCGGCCAGTCAGGCTCGCGCACTGCTACGGGAGAGGACAAAACCATGGCGCTGTTCATGGACGCGCACACCATCGGAGGGCCGGTCACCCTGGACGACGTGGCCAAGGCCCACGCGGCCGAACTGCAGGCCCAGGACGCGCACGGTGTGCATTACCTGCGCTACTGGGTCGACGAGGAGCACGGCAAGATCTTCTGCCTGGTCGACGCCCCCGACAGCGACGCCGCCGCCGCGGTGCACCGCGAGGCGCACGGGCTCGTCGCCGACGAGATCTACCCGGTCGCCGAAGGCGCCTGATGTCCCGGTTCGCGGATCCCGGCGGACGCGCCGGGCCCGCGAACCTTCACTCCGTCTCCACCCCGGGCGCGCCCGGCTTGCACACGCGGCGCCGATGCTGATCTCGTCGCCGGCGGATACCGGGACATACGAGATGAGAGGAACGTCGCCATGATGTACGGCAGGCTTACGGTCAACCCGGTCCAGGCCGCGTGGAACACCGTAGCCCGGTTCGATGACTACGGGTCCGCCCAGCGGGCGGTCGACCGGCTGTCCGATGACGGCTTCCCGGTCGAGCAGCTCGATATCGTCGGGTCGGACCTGCGGCTGGTCGAGAGGGTAACCGGGCGGCTGACCAAGTGGCGCGCCGCGGCCGCGGGCGCGGCCAGCGGGATGTGGGCCGGCCTGCTGATCGGCATCTTGTTCGGGCTGTTCACCACCGGGCACGCCTGGCTGGCCGTGGTGGCGGCGGGTATCGGCCTGGGGGTGCTGTGGGGCGGCGTCTTCGGGTTCGCCGCCCACCTGGCGACCCGGGGCGAGCGCGACTTCAGCTCGCTGCGCGGGCTGACCGCGACCCACTACGACCTGATCGCGCGCGAGGGAGGCGCCGAGCGGGCCCGGGCCGCGCTCGAGCAGGCCGGCCTGCTGCCGGCCGAGGCCCGCTGGACCGGGTGATCCGCCGGACCGGTCAGGGCTCCTGCGTTCCCGCGATAGAGGCCCGGATGGCGTCCTCGAGGCCCTCCAGCGGGAACTTGCCGTCGAGGCGCCTGCCGTCGACGTAGAACTTCGGCGTGGCGTTGACGCCGTTGCTGAAGCCCTCCTGCACGTCGTGGTCGATCTTCGCGGCGTAGGCGCGGCTCGTGACCTCCTTGCGGAACTGCTCCACGTCCAGGTCCAGGCTCTGGGCGTACCCGAGCAGGGAGCCCAGGTCGAGGCCGGACGAGGGCCGCAGCAACAGCTCGTACATCTCCCAGAACCTGCCCTGGGCGGCGGCCGCCTCGGCCGCCTCCGCGGCCTGCTCCGCGTGCGGATGCAGCTGCGGGATGGGGAAGTTCCGGAACACGAACCGGATCGAGCCCGGATACAGGTCGAGCATCCGGTGCAGGTCCCGGGCCGCCCCGCGGCAGAACGGGCACTCGTAGTCGCCGTACTCCAGGACCGTGACGGGCGCGTCGCCGGGCCCGAGCACATGGTCACCGGCAGTGATCTCAGGCACCGTGAAATTCTCCACCCACGCTCCTCCGCTGACGACTCGGGTCAAGGTCAACCGTGTCGCCGACAGCGCCCGGCGTCAAGCCGGCCGGACCGGGTCGTGATCGACGTCAGCCACCCCCGGTCGCAGGGTGGTAGTTGCATAGCAAGCGCGGTCCGCCCCGGCAGCCCCGGTGGCGGAGCCGCGAATGGTGGTGACCCGTCCCGCCCCGATGGCCGCAACTGCCCCCGCCGCCGCACCCGTCACCCGTAGCCGGCGTCGGTGCCGCCCTCAGAACCAGGCCGATGGATCCGGGGTGCGGCTCCCTTCGGGTGTGGAGCCTGACGGCCGCCACGGGCCCGCACCCGGCACCGTCCCACCGGCCCCGGCCGGCACATCTGTCCCGCGGCTCCCGCTCGCCACAGGACGCCGGCCGGCGGCAACCACCACGATGTGATGCTGCGGTGGCTAGAACAACAACGATGTCACATCGCTGTGGCACCAGACACCGCCCGTGCGGCCAAGACACCGCCCGCGCGGCTCCCGGCCGATACCGCGCGCCCCGCGGGAACCAGCCGTCCCAGCAGCCAGCAGCCAGCAGCCAGGGGTCAGGCGACGTTTCCCGGTAGCCCGGCGCGCAGGGACGACATTCCCCGGGCGGCGTAGCTCCTGATGACGGCCGGCCTGGTCCCGGTCACCGCGGCGATCTCGGCCTCGGGCAGGTCGGCGAAGTACCGAAGCACCAGGACCTCGCGCTGACGGACGGGAAGCGCGCGCAGGGCCGACAGCAGGCTGGCCTCCGGGCCGGGAGCCGGCGGGCTGCCCGCTGACGGGCCGGGAGCCGGCGGGCTGCCCGCTGACGGGCCGGGAGCCGGCGGGCTGCCCGCTGACGGGCCGGGAGGCGCCGGGCCGGCGGCGCGCGTGCCCGCGACGTCCTGGGACTGCGCCACTGACCGGCAGCGGCGGACCAGCGACCGGCGCAGGTAGCGCAGCGCGGTGTCGGGGCCGGGCAGCGTGCGCCACGTGCCATGCACGTCGGCGAACGCCTCCTGCGCGATCTCCTCCGCGGTGGCCAGGTCGGCCACCAGCAAGACGGCGAGCCGCACCAGCGGCCGGTAGTGCTCCTGATAGAGAGCTGCCACCGTACGGCTGACGTCATCATCGCGCCAGCTGGCCTGATCGGCCTTCGGGGTCCGCATGGTCGTACTCCTGCTATCGGGCCTGGCTCCGAGCCGGCCCGCGGTCGCTCACTGGTATGCGCCGGCCACCCCGCAGGCGCCAACAACTTCCGGGCACATTTACCTGGCGGCGCGGATCGCCTCGGTGAGCTTGTCCGGGGAAGGGCCTCAGCAGCCGCATCTCGTCACCCCGCGGCCGGGTACTTCAGGCCCAGGTAGCCGAGGGCGACCGCCGCGTCGATGGGCCGGGGGACCGGGACGACGCAGCTGGCGGCGTCGACGCCGCCGCGGGCGACCGCCTCCAGGCAGCGGGCCTGCAGCGCGAAGCCCAGGTCCATCGACTCGATGGAGTTGCCGAGCGGGCGCGGTCCGGCCAGGTTGAACATGTGCCCGCGGGCCAGCAGGTGGATGCGCCTGCCGTCGGTGAGCTCCAGCGTGAGCAGGTCGTCCGGGTACTCGGTCGTGCTCGCCACCTCGGCCGCGCCGGTCAGCCCGGGGACGTCGATCTCGGCCGGGAAGTGCCCGGAGTTGGCCAGGATCACGCCGTCCCGCAGCAGCGGGAGGTCGGCGGCGGTCAGCACGTCCCGGGCCCCGGTGACGGTGATGATGAGGTCGGCGCTGGCGATGGCGGCCTCCCGCGGCGGTGCGCCGAACCCGTCCAGGTGGGCCCGGAGCCTGGTCACCGGGTCGACGTCGACGACCGAGACCCGGGCGTGGGCCGCGCGGAAGCTCGCCGCGACGCCGCGCCCGCAGGCCCCGTAGCCGAACACGGTGACCTGCTCGCCGTGGGTGACCCGGTTGGTCATCCGCAGGTAGGACTCCAGCGCGCTCTGGCCGACGGCGTGCTCGTTCTCGGCGAACTGCTTGATCGGGCTGTCGTTGATGACCAGGACCGGGCGCCGCAGCCGGTCCCGGAGCGGCTCGAGCCGCATCCGTCCCGAGGTCGTCTCCTCGGTCCCTCCCACCAGATGGTCATACGGGCGGTCTAGGTACCGGGCGAACAGGTCCCCGCCGTTGTCCAGGATCAGGTCGGGCCGCGCGGCCAGTACCTCGTCCAGGTAGGAGGCATGAACCTGGCTGTCCTTGGTCGGCCCGCCGATGACGGTGACGCCTTCGGCCCGCAGCCGCCCGACCGCGTCCGGCTGGGTGGTGTTGAGGTTGCCGGTCGAGACCAGCCGGGCTCCTCCGTCGCGCAGCGTCAGCAGCAGCGCCACCGTCTTGGCTTCCAGGTGGATGCCGGTGCCGATGGTCAGGCCGTCGAACGGGCGGGTCCGGGCGAACTCCGCCGAGATCGCCCGCAACAGCCGGCAGTGCTCGCGGACCCAGTCGATACGCGTGGATTCCACCTGGTCAGACCTCCTTCAGATTTCACCGTCGTACCAACGGTAACTTCCGCCCTCCTGTTCTCACTTAGTGATCATTTGTGGGGCAATGCCAGGAAGTGGCCGATGAAAGCCGTTTTCGGGGGAGGGGAAGGCGTGCTCATCTAGTCGGCAGCATTCCCGCGGGCACGGCGGCGGAAGCGATGCGGCTCCTGCTGGACTAGCCGCCGTGCTCCGGGGCATGATCGTTTCCGTGCCGGTATCAATTTTCGAAAACAAGCCCGAGATCTGCCCGTTCGGTCATCAGCTGTGGCCCGGCGGCGCCCAGGTCAGCTGGAAGCCCTGCATCTGCGCGCCCGCCCGGGAGGGAGCCGGACGCGGCCGCGGCATGGGGCACGTCCAGGTGTCCTGCCGGGCCTGCCACGACCAGCTCAGGCAGACCGCGTTCTACGAGCCGCCGCACGATATCAGGCACCACCAGGCTGGTGTCTAGCCCCCCTGATCATGTCACTATTTAAACCATGTAACGTCCCGGAGCAGGGAAGAGCCATCATCCGAAGGAGCGTCGATGAAGACCAAGGCCGCTGTCGTCTACGAGCCAGGTAAGCGCATCGAGATCGAAGAGCTCGACCTGGATGGCCCGAAGGACGGTGAGGTCCTGATCCGCTACACCCACGCGGGCCTGTGCCACTCCGACATCCACATCGCGCACGGCGATCTCCCGGCCCGGCTGCCCATGGTGCTCGGCCACGAGGGCGCCGGCATCATCGAGGAGATCGGCCCGGGCGTGAGCCGGGTCAAGCCCGGCGACCACGTCGTCTGCTCCTTCATCCCGAACTGCGGCGTCTGCCGCTACTGCGCCACCGGCCGCCAGTCCATCTGCGACATGGGCGCGACGATCCTCGAGGGCTACCTGCCCGGCGAGCGGTTCCCCATGACCGGGCCACGCGGCCAGTACGGCGCGATGTGCATGATCGGGACCTTCAGCCAGTACGGCACGATCAGCCAGACCTCGGTGGTCAAGGTCGACGACGACCTGCCGCTGGAGAAGGCCGTGCTCGTCGGCTGCGGCGTGCCGACCGGGTGGGGCTCGGCCGTGAACACCGCCAACGTCGCCCCCGGCGACACCGTGGCGATCTTCGGGATCGGCGGCATCGGCATCAACGCGGTACAGGGCGCCCGCTACGCCGGCGCGAAGAACGTCGTCGCCATCGACCCGCTGGAGAACAAGCGCGAGAAGGCGATGGAACTCGGCGCCACCCACGCCTTCGCCACGGCCGAGGAGGCGCAGGCCGCCATCACCGACATGACCAGGGGCCAGGGCGCCGACTCGGCCATCCTCACCGTCGACCTCATGACGGCCGAGGTGGTGGAGGCCGGGTTCAACGCCATCGGCAAGGGCGGCACCGTCGTGGTGACCGGCCTGAACAAGCTGGAGATCCCGACCGTCACGGTCTCGGGATCGATCCTGACCCTGTTCCGCAAGACGATCAAGGGCAGCCTGTTCGGCGACTGCAACCCGACCACCGACATCCCCAAGATCCTCGGCCTGTACCAGGCCGGCGACCTCAAGCTCGACGAGATCATCACCCGGACGTACAAGCTGGAAGAGGTCAACGAGGGCTACGACGACCTGCTGGCCGGCAAGAACGTCCGCGGTGTCATGGTCCACGAGCACTGACCGGACCCGGATGGCGATACAGGTCGTAGGGCGCCAGCGCGAGCTGGAGCTGGTGCGAGCCGCGCTCGCGTCTGGCGCCCACATCCTGCTCGAAGGCCCGCCCGGCACCGGCAAGTCCACCTTGCTACGGCAGGTCGCGGCGGCCCGGCACACCGAGTTCGTGCTGGTCGAGGGCAGCGCCGAGCTCACCCCGAGCCGCCTGATCGGCGCGTTCGACCCGGCCTTGGTGCTCGAGCAGGGCTACCGGCCGGAGAATTTCTCCGACGGGCCGCTGGTCCGGGCCATGCGCGAGGGCGGCCTGCTGTACGTGGAGGAGCTCAACCGGGTCCCGGAAGAGACCATCAACGTCCTGCTGACCGTCATGTCCGAGGGCGAGATCAACGTGCCGCGGCTCGGCCGGATCACCGCCGACGACAGCTTCCGGCTGGTCGCGGCCATGAACCCGTACGACTCGGTGGGCACGTCCCGGCTGTCGATGGCGCTGTACGACCGGACCTGCCGGGTCTCGGTCGGCTACCAGGACGCCGAGCACGAGCGGCAGATCGTGCAGCTCGCGGCCGAGCACGCCAAGCAGCCCCTGGTGACTGAGGCGGTCGAGCTGGCCCGGGCCACCCGTGAGCACCCCGACCTGCGCTCCGGCGCCTCGGTGCGGGGAGCCATCGACTACGCCCGGCTGGTGCCCGAGCTCGCCGAGATCCGCGCCGTCCCCGCCGACGACTGGCAGGCCGGCCTGGACGCGGCGCTGACCACCTTGTCCGGGCGGATCCGGCGGCACGAGTCCTGCCAGCGCTCCGCCGACGAGGTCGTCGAGGAGATCTTCCGGCGGGTGCGGGCCGCGGCCCAGCCGGGAGGTGAGACCAGCCCGGGGGAATGACCAGCCCGCCGGCCGCTCCCGGGCCGGCGGGCAACCGCCGCGGCCGCAGCAGCGGCCCCAGTCGAAGACGGGACGGCCGGACGGCGGGACCACCGGGCGGCGCGACCTGTCCCGGCACGCCCGCTTCGCCGAGATCAGCCCCGAAGTCGGCGTCCTGGACGAGCAGGCGATGAACCAGGCCCTGGCCGACGACCCGGCCGCGTTCGAGCTCCTGGCCGCCATGACCAGGGCGACCGACGAGAACCTGCGCGCCGCCGCGATCCGGCTGTCCGCCCGCATCGTGCTCGAGCGGGCCCGGACCGGACGGCCCGCCATGGGCGGCGTCTCCCGGCTGCGAACGGTCCGCGGGGCGGTCGACGGCGACCTCGACATCGACGCCTCGATGGAGGGCCTGTCCGCCGCGCGCGCCGAGGCCCGGCCTCGGCCGACGACCTGAGCACCGTCCACTGGGCCAAGGCGCATACGGCCTTCGCCGTCGTGGTCGACCGGTCCGGGTCGATGACCGGGGCCCGGCTGGCCGCGGCCGCGACGATCGCCGCCGCCTGCGCGCTGCGCGCGCCGGCCGAGCACGCCGTGCTGTCCTTCGCCGGCACCATCGACGTGATCCGGCCCCTGGTCAGCGACATCACCCCGGCCACGGTGGCCGAGCGGCTGCTCCGGATGCGCGGGCACGGCGTGACCAGGCTAGGCGCCGCCCTCAAGGCCGCGGGGGAGCAGCTGGCGCCCGCCCGGGCCCGGCGCCGGGTGGTCATCTTGCTGTCCGATTGCCGCAGCACCGACGAGGACGACACGCTCCCGGCCGCCCGCGCCCTGGACGAGCTGATCATCTTGGCTCCTGGCGACGACCACGAGCAGGCCGCGCACCTGGCCACGCTGGCCGGCGGCCGCTGGAGCACGATCGCGCACCCGCTGGACGCCGCCGCGGCCCTGGATCACCTGCTGCAGACCAGGGCGACCGCCTGAAAACGCTTTTAGGCCGAACGGGGCGGCGTGCACGCTCACCCGCCGCCTCAACGCCTTCTTCCCCATCGCCTCGGCCGCCCCTGCGCCGCCTCCGCTGTCCCGAGATACCCAGGTGTCGCCTCGGCCACCGCGCCGATCGCGTCCGCCGGCAGCTCCGCCGGGTCGGCGAACCGCAGGCGGTCCTTCCCGACCTGGAACGGGCGAAAGGCCGCGCCGTACCGGTCTTGCAGCTCACGCGAGCCGTGGTAGGGCATCAGGTGCACGGTCACGGTGCTCGCCGCGGTCAGGCCGACGGCGAAGACCAGACGGCCGCCGGGACCCTCGAAGAGCAGGTACCCCGTCAGCTCCTTGTCCTTGCTCACCCGTTCGGCCAGAACGCCCGCACGCCGGGTGATGATGTCCCGCAGGGTCCGGACGATCGCCCGCTGGTCCGGGCTGGCGCTGGTGAGGAAGATGTCGAGCTCGACGGACGAGAGCCTGGCCACGAACGCCATGCTAGCTAACGCTGTGCTGTCGAGTGATCCCAGTCGGCCAGCAGCGTGCGCAGCGCCGCGGCCAGCGCGACCGGCTCGTCGAGCATGATGTGGTGGCCCGCGACCGGGATCTCGATCAGCGGCGCGACCCGGCCGAGCCGGTCGTAGATGGCCTCGCCCTGCTGCGGCGTGACCAGGCCGTGTTCCGCCCGGAACAGCGCGACCCGGCAGTCGAGCCTGGTCAGCAGCTCGGGGGTGAGGTGGTCCCGGACGAAGACCTGCGGGTCGAACTTCCACGTCCAGCCGCCCTCGGCCGGGCGGATCGAGGTGGCCGCCACGTGCTCGGCGACCCAGGCCAGCACCGGCTGGTCGGGGATCGGGCGGAACCGGGCGATGGCCGCCTCGCGGGTCGGGTAGACGCGCAACGGCCCGAAGGCCCGGTGCTGGCGCGCCGCGCGGTCCTCCGGGGCCATGTCCCTGATCGGCGAGTCGATGGCGACCGCCCCGGCGATCAGCGACCCCGACAGGGTAGCCAGCCGCAGCGTGACCAGGCCGCCCATACTGTGCCCGATGACGACGGTGGAGGCGGCGGTTCCGGCGTCGGTCACGACGGCGAGGACCTCACGGGCCCAGGTGTCGAGGCTGTAGCGGTCCCGCCGGCCGCTGTCGCCGTGACCGGACAGGTCCAGGGCGATCACCCGCCAGCCGCGGGCCAGCAGCGGCGCGATGTGATCCCACCAGCGGGAGTGGGCGGCGCCCCCGTGGACGAGCACGATGTTGCGGTCGGCCGGATCCCCCCACGCCCGGTAGGCGATGGAGGTTCCCTCGCACTCGGTGGCCCGCTCCTCGGGCGAGACGGCCAGGGCGGCGGAGAACCAGGCTGGTGGAGATGACATGACGAGAAGCCTAGGGTTGTGTTGTGACAGTCCTGACAACCACCACCCTGGTCGAGGCGCTGGGCCGCGGCCTGGCCGCGGACCGCCTGGTGCTGGACCCGGACGTGCTCGCGGCCATGTCGCACGACGAGGCCGAGTGGGCCCCGGCCGAGGCGGCCGCGGTCGGCGTGCGCGCCCGGACCGAGGCCGAGGTCCAGCACGTCGTCCGCACCTGCGCCGAGCTCGGCGCCCCCGTCGTGCCGCGGGGCGCGGGCACCGGGCTGTCCGGCGGCGCCAACGCGACCCTCGGCTGCGTCGTGCTCGACCTGTCCCGGATGAACCACGTGCTCGAGATCGACCCGGACAACCTGCTGTGCGTGGTGCAGCCGGGCGCGGTCAACAACGACGTCAAGGCGGCCGTGGCCGAGCACGGCCTGTGGTACCCGCCGGACCCGGCCAGCGCGCCGTGGTCCACGATCGGCGGCAACGTCGCCACCAACGCGGGCGGCCTGTGCTGCCTGAAGTACGGGGTCACCCGCGATTACGTCCTGGGCCTGCGGGCCGTCGTCGGCGGCCCGGTCGCCTACGGCAACGCCGTCCGCCTGGGGCGCCGCACCACCAAGGGTGTCGCCGGGCCTGGACCTGGCCGGGCTGTTCGTCGGGTCCGAGGGCACGCTCGGCGTGGTCACGGAGGTGACGCTGCGGCTGCGGCCCGCTCCGGCCGGGACGCCGCGGACCGTCGTGGGAGCCTTCCCCAGCCTGGTCTCCTCCGGCCAGGCGGTGGCCCAGATCACCAGGCGCGGGCTGACCCCGGCGGTCCTGGAACTGCTGGACCGGGCCTGCCTGGAGGCGGTGGAGGAGTGGAAGCACCTGGGCCTCGACGCGGACGCGGCGGCGCTGCTGCTGGCCCGGGTGGACGCCCCCGGGGATGCGGGCGCGGCCGAGGCGGCCGCGATCGCCGCCGCGATGACCGAGGCGGGAGCGCTGTGGGCCGAGCAGTCCACCGACGACACGGAGGCCGAGGCCCTGTTCGACGCCCGGCGGCTGGCCTACCCGGCACTCGAGCGGCTCGGGCCGGTGCTCACCGAGGACGTCTGCGTGCCCCGCTCCCAGGTGCCCGCGATGCTCGAGCAGATCACCGCGATCGCGGCCCGGCACGGCGTGCGGACCGCCACGGTCGCGCACGCCGGCGACGGGAACCTGCATCCGTGCCTGATCACCCCGCCCGGTGACGAGGCGGCCCGGGAGGCCGCTCAGGCGGCGTTCGAGGAGTTCCTCGACGCGGCCATCGCCCTGGGCGGCACCGTGACCGGCGAGCACGGCGTCGGGATCCTCAAGCGTGACGGCATGCGCCGCGAGCTCGACCCCGGCTCCCTCGCCCTGCAGGACGCGGTACGCCGCGCCCTCGACCCCCGCGCCATCTTCAACCCCGGCAAGGGCTAGCCCCGATCCCTTCCGCCGCCGCTCAGCCCAGCAGCGCCAGGATGGTGTCCGGCACGCCCTCGCCGTCCAGCGGGCGCGGGCCGAGCCGGCCCCGGTCGCCGGGCACGGGGGCGAAGGCGTGCAGCCGGCCGTCGTGACGGGCGAGAATCAGGTCGGTGCTGGCCCCGGCGGTCTCGGCTGACCCGCTGGTGGTGTACCTGGTGGCGGTGACCAGCGCCGATCGCTCCGACGCGGCCAGCAGGCGGTCGGCGTCAGCGGACGGGTCATGGTCCGCGGCCGGCCCCCTGGGCAGCCAGCTCACCAGGAAGCGGATGGCTTCCTCGAGCTTGTACAGGCCCAGCTCATGGATGCCCAGGGCGTCGATCCTGACCATCAGGCAGATCCGCTCGGGCTGGGGCAGCAGCAGGATCCGCCATGGCTCGCCGGGAACCGTGCCGACGGCGCGCGCGTCAAGGACCATCCGGGCCCGCTGCTGGAACGCCACCGCGATGCCCAGGTCCCCGCGTACCTGCACCTGCCCCTGGCCGGACCCGGCCACCAGGAGCTGCCGGGCGGCCAGCGAGCGGACCGCTTCGGCCATCACCTCGTCCGAGGGGCGGGCCTCGAGAAAATCCACGATGGCGTCGACGGCGGTGAGCTCGGCGACGGTGTACGCGCCGAGGAGCACGGGCCCGGTATCGACCAGGTTCACCACGGCCGGGACGAGTGATTCCGGTACCGATGCCTGGCCCTCGCTCACGACGGTCCCTCTTCCGGAGGCCACAGCTTTCCGGGCGGATTCCCGGACCGCTCGCCGAGCACGGCGGCAGCGATCCGCGCCGGCGTCTCGGTCACCCACACGTCAGAATTGCCGAACAGCCCCCGGCCGGCCCGGCCGGGCAGCGCCGTGCCGAGCTCGGCCGCCGGGTCGGACCGGCGCGGCGGGGGGAAACGGGCCGCCAGGTCCGCCGACGCCGCGGTGACGTCGTCGCTCTTCTCGATCCGGCGCAGCGTAAGGGCCACAGACCGCGCGACCGCGGGCGTCAGCGACGCGGGCATGGCCAGGTCGGGCGACAGGTACATGGGATGCCGTTCGGTCAGCCGGGACAGTCCCCACGGGCCGACGTTGCTGCGGGTGATCCGGTACACGACGTAGTCCATGAGGTGACGCAGGTCGGTCAGGCTGGGCAGCTTGCGCTGGCCGAAGGCGGCAGGCGTCTTCTCCAGCTGCATCCAGGTGCCGTGCGCGGTCCGTCCGTGCAGCTTCTCCCTGACCACCTGCCCGCGCATCCCGAAGTCGGGGTAGAGCTTCTTGTCGATGTCGTGGTGATGGCTGGATATCCGCTGGTGGCTGACCTTGGCGAACTGCCAGTCCTGGTACAGCTGCGGGTCGTCGACCAGGACGTGGCCGCCGCGCAGCAGGTCCCGCAGCTGCGGGACCTGCAGGCCGTGCCGTTCCAGGTCGGAGACGATGGTGGCCTCCTGCGGGCTGAGCTGGCCGGCCGCGGCCAGCAGGCCCTTGCGGTAGGCGCCGGCCCGGGCCGTGATCTCGATCATCAGCCGGACCCGGACCCGAGTCTGCGCCGCCTGCCCGGAACTCAGCAGGCCAGAATCCACGTCAGCCACGCCCCCAGTAGACCACAGCCCGGCGGCGCCATCTCCAGCGTGGCCTCGGTAGTCCTCGCCGCCCGCGGGCTCGCACCGGGGTCGCCCTCGATGTGGATCTCGGTTCGCGGAGGCAACCCCGGCGCCCTAGAACGGAGGGGCCTCGCTCATGATCTGCAGGACGCCGTCGATCAGCTTGGCCCCGCCGGGCCGCTGTCGCGGCGGCTGGTCGTCCTCCGGTATCTCGACCCGCGGGTCCCGCCATTTCTGGCCGTCCGGATCCCAGCGCTCGAGCACGGACGAGGCCGCGACCCGGCCTTCCAGCGTCAGCGCGTCGCGCGCGACCTGCTCGGCCTCATCGGCGGCCTTCTCGGTCCCGGCGTACAGGTAGATATGCGCCTTGTCCGCGGAGACCGCGATGTCATCACCCAGGCGGGCGCGCAGGTTCCGGACCGTTTGCTTCGGCACGCCCGTGCGATCACCGAGGACCAGGCTTACCCGCCATTCGTCGGACATAGCGGAAGCGTATAAGGAAACAACGGCGCCCCCATCCGCTGACCGGCTGCCGTCTTTCGTGGCACGCTTGGAACGTGGTACTGCCGGTTCACGACCTCAACCCGCTGCGCCGCACCCCGTGGGTCACTTACGCGCTGGTCGCGGTCAACGTCATCGTGCTGCTGCTCACTCCGGCGTCGCGCGACTCGGTCACGGGCCCGTCCGCCCAGGCCCAGCTGTGCAGCCAGACGGCGTTCTACGACCACTACGCCGCGATCCCGCGCGAACTGACCACGAACCACCAGCTGACCCAGGTCGCGACCGGCCAGCCCGGCCCCCAGCCGGACACCTGCTACGTGAGCAAGCCCGCGTACCGCAAGGAGCCGGCCCTGTCGGTCCTGTTCGCCATGTTCCTGCACGCGGGCTGGCTGCACCTGCTCGGCAACATGCTGTTCCTGATCGTCTTCGGCAACAACATCGAGGACCGGTTCCGCAAGCTCCCGTTCATCCTCTTCTACCTGTTCTGCGGCTACGTCGCCGCCTACGGGTTCGCGTTCGCCAGCCAGAGCTCGGTGCAGCCCCTGATCGGAGCCTCCGGCGCCATCGCCGGCGTGCTCGGCGCCTACCTGGCGATCTATCCGCGGGCGAAGGTCTGGTCGCTGGTGCCGTTCTTCTTCTTCATCCCGGTGCGCATCCCGGCCTGGCTGGTGCTGGGCTCCTGGTTCGTGCTGCAGTGGCTGTACTCGGCCGGCTACGCCGCCTCCGGCGGGGGTGACGTGGCCTACCTGGCCCACGTCTTCGGTTTCCTGGCCGGCCTCGTCATCGGCCTGATCGTCCGGGCCGCCTCCCCGCCGCCCAGGTACCCGGTCCACCCCCGCTACAGCTGAATGCAGCTAGCGGCGAACGCTTCCGTCCGCGGGCGCGGTCCCGGCTATTGTCACGATCATGTCGACGCTGGCCGTCCTGGGCGCGGGGCCGAAGGGAATCGCGATCGCGGCCAAGGCCCGCGCCCTTGCCGCCGCGGGTCTTCCCGCCCCCCGGGTGATCCTCATCGAGCCCGGCCCGGTCGCCGGGAACTGGACCGGGCGCCAGGGTTACACCAGCGGCCTGCTGCCGCTGGGCACGCCGCCGGAGAAGGACATCGGCTACCCCTACGCCGCCAGCTGGGGTTGATCAGGGGGAGCCGATCTGGGCCGACGGCGTGGTGGTCACCGGCACCGGGCCGCCGGTCCGCGTCCACGGCCAGCCGCATCAGCATCCGCGGGTCCTCGACGGGCGGAGCTACTGGCTGGCCGCGCCCGCGCACCACGGGCCCATGGCGATGAACACGTGCGTCATCGGCAGCGGCGAGACGGCGGCCGCGGTCGTGGTCAACCTGCTCGACAAGGCGCACAAGCGGTCCGTCATCGACGTCCTGACCAGCCTCGGCGTCCTCTACTCGCGGGGAGAGAGCCACGAGGAGAACCGCTGGTACTCCAACCCGGGGGACTGGTCCTCCCTGGCCGAGGCGCACCGGCGCGAATTCCTCGCGCGCACCGACCGGGGCGTGTTCTCGCAGCAGGCCGAGGCGGTCCTCAACGCCTCGCGCGGTTTCCGCACACTGGCCGGGCGGGCGGTAGAGATCGACGCGGGCGACCGGCAGGTCGTCGTCACCATCGAGTACGGTCACGAGCGCGAGCGCGTCGCCTATGACATGGTCGTCGTGGCCGTCGGCTTCCACGGCCGCTGGTTCGAGACGCTGCTCGGCGACGAGGCCCGCCGCCAGCTCCGCCACGCCGAGGGCGAGACCGGGCTCGAGCGGCGGATCGGCGTCGACCTGTCCGTGGCCGACCTGGACCCGCCGCTGCACCTCCCGGTCCTCGCCGGACTGGCCCAGGGGCCGGGATTCCCGAACCTGAGCTGCCTCGGCCTGCTCAGCGACCGCGTCTTGCGCCGGTATGTACCGTCCGGGCCGCATCAGCCAGAGAAGAAAGTAAGTGACCGAAGTGCCTGATGACGCGTGGGAAAGCGACGACTGCGTGCGCCGCACCGTGGTCATGCCGACCGTCCTGGCCGAGCGGCTCGCGGCCCGGGCCGAGCAGCGCGGCCTGTCTATCAGCGACCTGCTGGCCGAATACGCCGAGGAAGGCCTGCGCCGAGACGACCCCAGTGCCGCTTAGCGCCGCGCCGGCTGGACGGGCTGGTACCGGATCTGCATGACCCCGCAGTCGTAGGTCTTGGCGCTCACCAGTTCCAGGTTGGTCTTCTGGGTGAACAGCGGCTGGCCGGTGCCGATCGCGACCGGGTGGACGTGCAGGACGTACTCGTCGATGAGGCCGAGCCGCGCGAACCGTTGCGCGGTGCGGACGCCGCCGGGCACGCCGAGGTCGCCGCCGGGCTGCCGCTTGAACCGGGCGACGGCGGCGGCCACCTCGTCGTCACCGCGGGCAACGACCAGTTCGGCGTTGCGCCACGGCAGTTCGGCAGGCTGGCTCGAGATGACGATGCGGTGCAGGCGGTTGACGGCATCGGCAATGGCCCGGCCGGACGGCGACGCCGATGGATCGGCGGCGACGCTTTCCCAGTAGGGGATCATCCCCTGGGCGACCGGGTACCCGAGCAATCCTCCGTCGGCTGCTCGCAGCAGCGCGACGGTGTCGTCGTTGAGAGCCTTGTCGGAGGCGTCGAGCATCCAGTCCAGTTCGCCGTCCGGGCCGGCGATGAAACCGTCCAGCGTGGTGGTCATGTACAGGTAGATCTTCCGCATGATGCTGGCCTTTCGTGGCGCGTCACCCCGGGGCGGACAGCAGTTACTGCCGTCGCGATCAACGCTAGGCAGGAACCGGATCCTCGGTAAGGTCCAATTGCCCGGCGGTGAAGTAGTCCGGTTTGCGTTTCATGATCTGAAGAGACACGCTCTAGCCGGGCTGCCCGGCGCCGGCCAGCACCCGGTCGAGCCAGGCGATCAGCTCGGCGATGACCTCGCCGCGGTTGGTCTCGTTGAGGATCTCGTGCCTGGCGTCCGGATAGGTGCGGACGGTCACGGCGGTCAGGCCCGCGGCCCGGTACCGGTCGGCCAGCGGGGTCAGCAGGGCCAGGCCGCCGTTGACCGGGTCGGCCTCGCCGACCGCGATGTACAGGGGCAGGTCGGGCCGGATGGCGGCGACCTGGGCTGGGTCACCGCCGCGCCTCGCGCCGGCGAACATGGCCTTGCCCGAGGCGGCGTCGATCCCGAAGCCGCATCGCGGGTCGGCCACGTACGCGTCGACCATGGCCTCGTCCCGGGACAGCCAGTCATAGTCGGTGCGGGCCGGGGCGAACGGCGCGTTGAAGGCGGACAGGTCGATCGGCTGGTCCAGGTCGAGCGCTCCCTCGAGCAGGTCGATCGCGGCCGTCCCGGTCAGCACCACGCCGTCGGCGTCAGAGCTGTGGTCGAACAGGTACTGCTGCACCGCGAACGACCCCATGCTGTGGCCGAGCAGGTAGAGCGGCAGGCCCGGGTGCTCCGTCCGGATCTGCGCGGAGAGCAGGCCTATGTCGTCCACCAGCCCGGCCCAGCTGCCCTGACCCAGGTCGCCGAGCGCCTCCGGGTCGGCGCTGGCGCCGTGTCCTCGGTGGTCCTGGGCGTAGACCACGAAACCGGCGTCGTTCAGCGCCTTGGCCACGTGCTCGTAGCGCCGGGCGTGCTCACCCATTCCGTGCGTCAGCTGCACCGCGGCCCGCGGCGCGCCCGCCGGGTCCCACCGGTAGGCGGCGATCTTCGTGCCGTCCGCTGACGTATAACTGAAGGTACTCGATGGCATGGACAACCCCTCCTCGCGTGGAAATCTAAGTTAAAAACCCTTGGCTCCAAGAGAAGACCGCTTAGCTTGAGTTGACGATGACTGCCAGCGTAACCCGGACGCGATGAAACCGGATTCCCAGTGCGTTTGAACGACATCAAACCGGGGTTTCACGGTGTTCCCGGCCTGGCGCCGCCAGCCCGGCTTCCGCGGGTGATGATATTCTAATTTTTATTAAGAAGCTTCAGGGGAGAGAGGGCATGGCCGGGCCGGATTACGCGACGCTGATCCAGCCGGACCGGGTGCACGGCTCGCTCTACGCCGACCCGCGGGTCTTCGCCGACGAGCTGGCCCGGATCTGGTACCGGACCTGGGTCTACGTCGGTCACGAGAGCGAGGTCGCCGAGCCGGGCGACTACGTGCGCAAGACCCTCGGCCTGCAGGACGTCATCATGACCCGGGGGACCGACGGCGCCGTCCACCTGCTGCTCAACCGGTGCGCCCACCGGGCCAACCTGGTCTGCGAGGCCGAGCGCGGCCACGCCCGGTCCTTCCGCTGCCCGTACCACGGCTGGACCTACAAGAACACCGGCGAGCTGATCGGCTTCCCGTTCAAAGCGGGCTACGGCGGCAAGGGCACGATCGAGTCCGAGCTCTCCCTGGCCCCGGTGCCGCGGATCGCCTCGCACCAGGGGTTCGTGTTCGGCAGCATGGCCGCCGACGGCCCCGGCCTGGCCGAGCACCTCGGCGAGGCGGCCGGCGAGCTCGACCGGCTGGCCCGGCTGTCACCGGAAGGCAAGGTCGAGCTGACCGCGGGCTGGCTCAAGCACCGCACCCGGGCGAACTGGAAGCTGCTGGCCGAGAACGAGACCGACGGCTACCATCCCCAGTTCGTGCACGGCTCCATCTTCAGCGTCACGCAGAGCCCGATCGGCGCACTATATAGCGATAAATCGACAGCGGTGACCAGGAACCTCGGCCACGGTCACAGCGAGAACGACCTGCGGCCGGAGTTCCGCAAGCTCGGCGAGCCGATGCGCTGGTTCGGTACCACGCCAGCGCGGGTGCCGGACTACGTGGCCCGGATGCGCGACGCCTACGGCGAGGGCGCCGAGCAGATCCTGGTCGAGGGCGCCCCGCACGTCATGGTGTTCCCTAACCTGTTCGTCGCCGAGATCCAGGTCTTCGTCATCCAGCCGGTGTCGGCGGGGGAGTGCGTGCAGCACTCGACCGCGGTCCAGCTGGCCGGGGCGCCGGAGCTGAACCGGCGGATGATCTCCCAGTCGGTCGGCTCGGCCGGGCCGGCCGGGATGCTGCTGGCCGACGACACCGAGATGTACGAGCGCAACCAGCGCGGCGTGGCCATGCTCCGGCCCGAGTGGCTCGACCTGCGCCGCGGGCTGCACCGGGAGCGGACCGACGAGCGCGGCCTGAAGGTCGGCACCGCCACCGACGAGACCGCGATGCGCGGTTTCTGGGCGCATTACCTGTCGCTCATGGAGGCGGCGTGACCGGGCCGGAGACCCCCGACGAGCCCGGCCTGCGGCAGATCGAGCAGTTCATCTACCGCGAGGCCCGCTACGCCGACGAGCACGACTATGACGCCTGGGAAGCGCTGTGGACCGACGACGCCCTGTACTGGGTGCCGGCCGGGGGAGACCTGGCCGACCCTGGCGGCCAGATGTCGGTGATCTACGACAACCGGAGCCGGATCACCACCCGGCTGAACCAGCTCCGCACCGGCCGGCGGCACGCGCAGTCCCCGCCGTCCGGCCTGCGCCGGGTTATCTCCAATATCGAGGTCCTCGGCCGGGACGGCGACCAGGTGACCGCGGGTGCCAACTTCATCCTGGCCGAGTCGCGCGAGCGGGGGATCCAGACCTGGGCCGGACGGGTCATCTACCGGCTGCGCCGGGCGGACGGCGAGCTCCGGCTGGCCGGAAAGCAGGTCCTGCTGGTCAACCGCGACCAGCCGCTGCCTACGCTGGCATTTCTGATCTGAGGAGGGTGAGGTGCCCGTCGTCGACAGCGAATTCGCCGACGTGTCCGTCGAGGTGGACACGACGGCCAACGGACCGCGGCTGCGGCTCGAGGACCGCCGGACCGGCCGGGTCCGGTTCCTGGACGCGCTCGAGCTCGAGACGATCGTCTGGCTGCCCGAGGGCCACCTGACCCGGCTGCTCGACCCGTCCGCCGACCGCTGGCGGGACGCCTGATGGCCGCCGTCGCCGTCGACATCCCCATCTCGTACTTCCAGTACGACCAGCAGGGCGTCGTGTTCAACATGTGGTACTTCGGCTGGTTCGACGACGCCATGACGCAGTTCACCAGCGAGGTCGGCTACCCGTACACCGAGATGAACGCCGACGGCATCGACGTCCAGCTGGTGCACACCGAGGCGGACTGGCGTGACGCGGTGCGCTACGGCGAGCAGGTGACCATAGAAGTTTCTACCGAACGGGTCGGCTCGACCAGCTTCACCCTGCGCTTCTCCGTCCGGGTGGGCGCCCAGGTACGCTCGACCGGCCGTACCGTCTACGTGGTGGTGAGCACCGACGGCTCAGGCAAGCGGCCCGTCCCGCCCCGGCTCCGGGCGGGCCTGGAATCCGCGCTGATCCCGGCGGCCAGCTGATGGCGGGCGGCGAGCTGATCATCACGGGAACGGCGCAGCGCGAAGCGTGGCTGCAGCGGGTCATGCCGCCGGTCGAGCGGCTCGACGGGGACCTGTGGTCGATCCCGGTGCCCATCCCCGACAACCCGCTGCGGTACGTGTCGTCGTACGCGTTCGGCACCGGCGAGGGCCTGGTGCTGATCGACGCGGGCTGGGGCTCCGAGGAGGCCTGGCAGGCTCTGACGGCCGGGCTGGAGTCCATCGGCGCCCAGATCACCGACGTCCGCGGCGTCCTGGTCACTCACCTGCACTACGACCACCTCGGCCTGGCCGGGCGGATCCGGCAGGCCTGCGGTGCGTGGATCGCGCTGCACCCGGCCGATCGCGCCGTGCTCGCCCGGCCGGACTACCGCGACGCGAAGGTGGCCGTGGCCCGGGAGGCGGAGTTCCTGCGCGGCCTCGGCGCGTCGCAGGCCGAGGCCGAGGCCTCGGTCGGTGACGCCGCGGGGTGGGAGGTGTTCACCGCGACCGCGCTGCCCGACCGGCTGATCGAGGACGGGGACCTGGCCGACGTGCCCGGCTGGAAGCTCCGCGCCCTGCACACGCCCGGCCACACTCCCGGGCACCTGTGCTTCGTGGACGAGCGCTCCCGCCGGCTGTTCTCGGGTGATCATGTACTGCCGCGGATCACCCCGAACATCTCGGTGCAGCGTGGCGATCCCGCCAGCCCGCTGCGGTCCTACCTGGAGTCGCTGACCCTGACGCGCGACCTGGACGTGGACGAGGTGCTGCCCGCGCACGAGTGGCGTTTCCGCGGCCTGGCCGAACGGGTCGACGCCATCACCGCCCACCACGAACGGCGGCTCACCGAGCTGCTGGACGCGGTCCGCCGCCACCCGGGCTCGGCGCCGTGGCAGCTGGCCGGGGAGCTCACCTGGTCCCGTCCCTGGGCCCAGTACGGCGGCCAGATGCGGATCTTCGCCGTCACCGAGACCGCCGCGCACCTGCACCTGCTTGAGCACCGCGGCCTGGTCACCGCGAGCGAGACCAGCCCGCCCGTGTACACGGCGACTACCCGATGACGGCCAGCACGAGCCCGCGAGCTAGATTTATTTAATCTGGATTAATGGTGAGGTGAGGGCATGGCAGACCGAAGCGTCCTGTTCTCCGCGTCGGACGGGGTTGGCGTCATCGCGCTGAACCGGCCGCGGGCCCGCAACGCCATCGATCCCCGGTTCACCGAGGACCTGCGCGATGCGGCGGAGCGTTGCGCGGCGGACGAGACGGTACGGGCGGTGCTGATCCGCGCCGAGGGCCCCAGCTTCACCGTCGGCGGCGACGTGGCCGCGATGGCCGGGACGCCGCCGGCCGGGCTGCCCGCCCTGGTGAGCCGCATCACCGCCACTTACCACGCCACCTTGCAGCTCCTGGACCGCCTGCCGGTGCCGGTCGTGACCGCGGTGCACGGCGCGGTGGCGGGCGGCGGCCTGGGCCTGGTCTACGTCGCCGACGTCGTCCTCGCCGCCGAGAGCACCAGGTTCGCCGCCGGGTTCGCCGGGCTCGGGTTGTCGGTCGACAGCGGCGGCACCTGGTTCCTGCCCCGGCTGGTGGGCACGCGCCGGGCCGCTGAGCTCTGCCTCACCCAGCGCGTCCTGAGCGCCAGGGAAGCAGCGGGATGGGGGCTTATCAGCCGGGTCGTTCGGGATGAAGACCTGGCCGCCGAGGCCGAGACGGCCGCTCGCCTGCTCGCGGCCGGCCCGACGCGGGCCCTGGGCGAGATCAGGGCCCTGCTGCGCCGCTCGCCCGACGCGGAGCTCGGTGATCAGCTCCGGGCCGAGAGCGACGCGCTGGCCCGGACCGCCGCCACCCGGGACGCGGCGCACGGGATCGCGAGCTTCATGGCCAAGGCCAGGCCCGGATTCGAGGGACGCTGACCATGACCGGACTCATCGCCGACAGCGGCGACCACCGCCTGATCCGGCAGAGCACCGCGGCGATCGCGGCCCGCTACGGTCACGGCTACTACGCCGAGCGGGCCCGGGAGGGCGGGCACATCGCCGAGCTGTGGGCCGAGCTGGGCCAGGCCGGGCTGCTCGGCGTGCACCTGCCCGAGCAGTACGGGGGCGGCGGCGCCGGGCTGGCCGAGCTGACCGTCGTCACCGAGGAACTCGCCGCGCATGGGCTGCCGCTGCTCATCGCGGTCATCTCGCCCGCCATCTGCGGCTCGATCCTGGCCGCGCACGCCAGCGAGGACATGAAAGCCAGCTGGCTGCCGGGGCTGGCGGACGGCACCCGGCGGATGGCGTTCGCGCTGACCGAGCCGGACGCCGGGTCCAACAGCCACAACGTCAGCACCACCGCCCGCCGGGACGGGGCGCGCTGGGTCATCACCGGCGGCAAGTACTACATCTCGGCCGCGGACGAATGCGAGGCGCTGCTGCTGGTGGCGCGGGACGACAGCGTTCCGGGCCGCCTCTCGCTGTTCATCGTGCCCGCCGGCGCGCCCGGGCTGACCCTCCAGCCGATCCCGACCGCGCTCGTCTCACCCGACCGCCAGTTCACCGTCTTCCTCGACGACGTCGAGGTCGGCGAGGACGCGCTGATCGGCGCGGCCGGGCAGGGCTTCCGGCAGGTCTTCGCCGGCCTCAACCCCGAGCGGATCCTCGCCGCCGCCCTGTGCAACGGCGTCGGCCGGTACGCGATCGCCAAGGCCGCCGAGTACGCCCGGCAGCGCAAGGTGTGGTCCCAGCCGATCGGCGCCCACCAGGGCATCGCCCATCCGCTGGCCCAGGCGCACGTCGGGGTCGAGCTGGCCCGGCTCGCCACCGCGCGGGCCGCGGAGCTGTACGACGCCGGCCAGGACGCGGCCGAGGCCGCCAACATCGCCAAGCTGGCCGCGGCCGACGCCGCGCTGGCCGCGCTCGACCAGGCCATCCAGACGCACGGCGGCAACGGGCTGGCGCTGGAGTACGGCCTGGCCGACCTGTGGTTCGTCACCAGGCTGATGCGCACCGCCCCGGTCAGCCGGGAGATGGTCCTGAACTACCTGGCCACCCACAGCCTCGGCCTGCCCCCGTCCTACTAGAGCACCAGGCGGCTAGCCATGCGCGGACGATCAGTACTTGATGAAGGGCGTCTCCCGGCCGGCGGACTGGGAGTTCCCCTTGAACCGGGCCCACTTGGGCAGCGCGGCCCAGTCGCCGTGACCCGGCCTCACCGTCACCGTGAACGTGCACGTGGACGTGGCGCACAGGCCGGATTCGAAGCTGCCTTCGGGCTTCCCGGCGGAATCCTTCAGGACCAGCAGGACCTGCTCGTTCCAGGCGACGTCGACGCCGGTCAGCGTGCCCCTGAGCTCGACGGCGCCGCCGTGGACCCGGATGCAGGCCCGCAGCGTCTGGCCCGTCGGCCGTCCGTTGAGGAGCGTGGCGGCCTCGGCCCCGCCGCACGTCCAGGCGGAGTCCGGCGGCGCCGTCTTGGTTGGCGTCGCCGACGCCGTGGGGGAGGCGCTGGCGTGGCTCGCGGACGCGCTCGGGGCCGTCGCGGGCACGGGCGGGCGGCCCGGCGCGGGCGTCCGCGAGCTGGGGCCGGGGCCTGAGGTGCGAGGCTCCGCGCGCGGCGCCGCGCTGCCAGTCGCCGTGGCCGCGAGACCCGCCTTCGGGGTGTCCGCGGCGGCCGGGCGGCCCGGCCCGGATCCGTCGGATTCCACCAGCGCCGTGGCCGTCCCGGCCGCGACCACGAGCGCCGCGACGGCCGCCCACAGCCAGCGCCGCCGGCCGCCGGTGCGGCGAGCGGGCGCGGCGGGCGCCGGACGGCCGGTGCCCGCCAGAGCGGGGGCGAAGATTCCTGACGACGTGGCCGGCGCCGCCGGCGGGAGTCCTTCCAGGACGAACGCGGGATCGCGCAGCGCCCGGGCCAGGGCCGCGGCCGTCGGCCAGGCGGTCCGGGTCCTTGCTGAGGCAGGCCAGGATCAGCTCCCAGAGGGGCCCGGGGATCCCGGCCGGACGCTCCGGCGTGGTGTGCAGATGATCCTGCATGACCGCCGCCACCTGGCCGCGGAACGGCAGCTGCCCCGTGAGGAGCTCGTACAGGGTGATCCCGGCCGCGTAGACGTCGCCGGCCGGGCCGGGTTCCTGGCCCCTGATCGCCTCGGGGGGCAGATAGGCGACGGTCCCCACCACCAGGCCCGCGGTCGTGATGGCCGCCTCGCCGGCGATCCTGGCGACGCCGAAGTCGCCGAGCCTGACCTGCCCGCCGTCCATCAAGACGTTGGCCGGCTTGAGATCGCGGTGCACGATCCGGGCCCGGTGCGCCGCCGTCAGGGCGTCGCAGACCTGCGCGATCAGTTCCGCGGCCTCGCCGGTTCCCAGGGCACCGCCGCGAGCCCGCAGGTGGTCCCCGAGGTCACCGCCCTCGATCAGGTCCATCACCAGGGCCAGCTGCTCGCCCTCCACCACCATGTCGTGGAGGGTCACCACGTTCGGGTGCCTGAACAGCACCAGCGCGGTCCGCTCGCGGACGAAACGGGCCACCGCGGCGGTATCCCGGGCGTACTCGGGCCGCAGCACCTTGATCGCGCAGCGCGCCCCGGTCGCGGTGTCCCGGCCCCGCCAGACCATCCCCATGCCGCCCTGCCCGATCTGATCCTCGATCAGGTAGTGGCTGCCGATCAGCTGGGGCGTCACGAACGTGGATGATAGCGGCAAAACACCGAGGAGGCGGTCTATGGACGCGGATGTCGACGTTCTCGTGGTCGGGGCGGGCGCGGGCGGCCTGCTGACCGCGGCCCGGCTGGCCCGCCTCGGCTACCGCACGCTCGTCGCCGAGCGGCTCGGCTATCTGGGCGGCCGGGCCTCCACCCGCGACGTCGACGGCTTCAAGGTCAACAACGGCGCGATCGTGATCGAGACCGGCGGCATCACCGAGCAGACCTTCGCCGAGGTGGGCGCCGCGTTCGACGTCCGGGTCCCCGACCCGCCGATCCTGTACCGGATCGGCGGCAAGGACGTCGACGTCACCGGGGGCGGCTGGGGTTTCCTGCTGTCCCGGCTCACCCGCTCCGGCGCCCGGGTGCTGGCCGGGCTGGCCGAGGCGCGCCGGGACGAAGGGCTGCCGGACGGCGAACTGTCGACCGCCGGCTGGCTGTCCCGGTTCACGAAGAACGAGTCGGTCCACGGCATCTTCCGCAGCATGTGCGGGTCGGTGTTCGCGGTCGGCCCCGACGAGCTCCCGGCCCGGGTCTTCCTCACCTACTTCACCCGCAAGAGCGCGTTCAAGACGTTCGGCTTCTGCCCGCAAGGCACCGTCGGCATCTGGGCGTCGCTGGCCGCCGCGATCGCCGCGGCGGGCGGCCAGGTCTGGCTGGGCCGCGAGGTGCGGTCGCTGACCATGACGGACGGCCTGGTCACCGGCGCCGTCATCGACCGCGGCGGCGAGCCGGTGACGGTCACGGCCCGGGTGGTGATCAGTGACGTTGGCCCGGCCGCGACGCTCAGGCTGCTCGGGCCCGACGCCGTGCCCGCCGGCTACGCCGAGGCGGTCAAGCGCGCCGACCGCCCGTGCGCGATGATCTCGGTGAACTTCGCCAGCACCGAGCCGCTGCTCGCGGCGCCGGGACTGCTCAGCTTCGCGCGGACCCGCCGGCTGTGCTACGCCGCGAACTTCACCGCCACCTGCCCCGAGATGGCCCCGGACGGCTGGCACCTGTACGTCGGCACCGCCGTGCCGCGGCCGGCCGTCGGGGACTTCGACGAGCCGGCCGAGACCGAGCTGCTGCTGGCCGACCTGCGTGACGAGCTCCCCGGCTTCGACCGGGCCCGGATCCTGTCCACGGTGGTGACCAGGGACGACTGGCCGCCGCAGCGCGCCGTGGCAGGCTCCGACCTGCCGCCGGGCACGCCGGTCGCCAACCTGTGGAACGTCGGCGACGGCGTCAAGGAGTACGCCAACGGCGGCACCACCGCCTGCGCCGAGACCGCCCAGCTAGTCGCCGCCCAGGTCGCCGAGCGCTACCCGCTCAGCCGCCTGCGGACCGGGTAATCGCCGGGGCGAGCGGGTAGCCGGGGCGAGCGGCGTCATGGCGACGATGGCAGCCGTCATGAAACCGGGCTTACAGCGCGTCCGGACGCACTCGAAGCCCGGTTTCATGACGTCACGGCGGACCCGCGGCGCTCAGATCGTGGTGCTGGCGGTGCCAGTGTTACCTGAGCCGGATCCCGGGTTCCCGGGTTCCCGCCGCGGTCAGCCGGCTGCGGGCCGGGTTGCGGCCGGGGCGAAGACCGGCGTGGCGGCCACCTCGCTCCTGGTCCGGTCCGGCAGCAGGGCGGCCGCTCCCAGCGTCAGGAGCACGCACGCGATGATGTAGACGGCGATCGCCTGCCAGCCGAACGTGGGCAGCATCCAGGTCGCAAGCAGCGGCGCCGGGCCGCCGGCGATCAGCGAGGCCGCCTGGTACCCCAGGCCGCTGCCGGCGTAGGCCAGCCCGGTCGGGAAGTTCTCCGCGATGTAGGACGACTGCGGGCCGTACTGGATGGCGTGCGCGATCGCGATCAGCGCCGTGCCGAGGATAATCAGGCCTAGGCTCGCGGTATTGAGCAGGAGGAAGAACGGGAACGCGACGATGCCCATGGCGATCGCCCCGGTCACGTAGACCCGCCTGCGGCCCAGCCGGTCGCTGAGGTGGCCGCAGAGCGGGATCAGCAGGAGCTCGAGCGCCCCGCCCACCGTGACCGCGGCCAGTCCGACATACGTCCCCTTGTGCAGGTCCTCCTTGATGTACGTCAGCGCGAACGCGGTGTATAGGTAGAACGGCGCCTGCTCCGACATCCGCAGCAGCGCGCTGAGCACGACTTCCTTCGGGTACCGCCGCAGCACGTCGAGCACCGGGACCTTGGCCACGTTCTTCTTCTCGACCAGCTCGGCGAACATCGGCGTCTCGAGCACCTTCAGCCGGACCCACAGGCCGATGGCCACCAGCACCAGGCTGGCCAGGAACGGGATCCGCCAGGCCCACGCCTTGAACGCGTCCGGGAAGCCCAGCGCGATCACGGTCATCATCCCGGTGCCGAGCAGCAGTCCGATCGGCACGCCGATCTGCGGCCAGCTCGCCATCAGCCCGCGCCGGTTCTGCTTGCCCCATTCCATGGACAGCAGCACCGAGCCGCTCCACTCGCCGCCGACCGCGACGCCCTGGATCACCCGGAGCACCACCAGCAGGATCGGCGCGGCGACGCCGATGGCCGAGGTGCCGGGCAGGACGCCGACCAGGGCGCTGGCCAGCCCCATCATCAGCAGCGTGATGATCAGCGTGGCCTTGCGGCCGATCCGGTCGCCCCAGTGGCCGAAGATGGCCGCGCCGACCGGGCGGGCCGCGAAGCCGACGGCGTAGGTGGCGAACGACTCGAGCGTGCCCGCGTAGGAGCTGGAGGCGGGGAAGAAGACCGAGGGGAAGACGATGGCCGCGGCCGTGCCGTACAGGAAGAAGTCGTACCACTCGATCGAGGTCCCGATCACGCTGGCCACCGCGGCCAGCCTGATCTGCCTTCCGCGGCCTGCTTCGTCGGCGGACACCGACCTGGCCTGACCGGCTTCTTCGGGTTGCAGCACCATGGGGGTTCCTTCCTGACCGTTCCCCGAACCGGTCTGCGGCGGTTTTCTTCCCGCTACCGGGAAAATCCGCGCTGAAACCCTGCGACCCGACAGGTCCATGCAAATCGCGTCACCGCCGCTACCATGAGCGGCATCGGAAGGGCGGTGACGTAGCCGTGTACGACCTGCTGACCCGGCTTTGGCGTCTCGGGAAGCCGCTCCAGTGGCGGTTCCTGTGGCTGGTGCACGCCAAGTTCATCTGCGGCATCACGGGGGTCGTCCGCGACGGCGACGGGCAGGTGCTGCTGCTTCGCCACCGGCTGTGGCCGCCGGACCGGCAGTGGGGATTTCCGACCGGGTACGCGATCAAGGGCGAGCGGCACGAGGACACCATCGCGCGTGAGGTCCGCGAGGAGACCGGCCTGACCGTCGAGGCCGGGCGCCTGCTGAAGGTCCGCAGCGGCTTCCGGTACCGCATCGAGATCTACTACGAAGCCGTCCTCGTCGGCGGACTCGACGGCCTGGACCTCGACGCGAAAGAAGTGCTCGAAGCCCGGCTGTTCAGCCTCGGCGACCTGCCGACCGCAATGCCGCAAGCCCACCGGGAACTCGCCGCAGGTCTGCGGCTGCCCGCTGGCGGTTGAGGACGTTCGACACCGTCGACTTGTGTGTCAACATGTCTTGACATTCGACGAGGGCGGGAGTCTCATGACCGGTGAAAACCCCCATAAAGCCTGCAAAACGAACTAGGCGGGCATTGCGCCCCGTCCAGGAGGCGCGATGAGCGTTGCTGCGGCCACCACCGCCATCGGGAAACATCAAGCGCCGGCGGCGACCGGTGACGCCGAGCGCCGCCGCAAGATCCGGACCGCGTTCACCTTCCTGGCCCCCAGCCTGCTCGGCGTGGTGCTGTTCCTGGTCATCCCGGTCATCCTCGTGATCATCTTGAGCCTGGCCCAGTGGAACCTGCTCACGCCGATCAAGTGGGTCGGGTTCAGCAACTACGCGAACATATTCCGGTTCGACGGGTTCGGGCACTCGCTGATCGTCACCGCCTACTACGTCCTGCTGAACATCCCGGTCCAGACCGTGGTGGCCCTGGGGCTGGCGCTGCTGCTGAACAACAAGCTGCGGGGCAGCGCGTTCGTCCGGGTCGTGGCCGTGCTGCCGTTCCTGGCCACCCCGGTGGCGATGAGCGTGGTGTGGACCTGGTTCTTCGACCCGACCAACGGCATCGTGAACCAGCTGCTGGCCCACGTCGGGATCACCGGGCCGGCCTGGCTGTCCGACAGCGCCACCGCGATGCCGATCGTGGCCTTCGCCAACATCTGGCAGTACGCCGGGTACAACATGCTGTTCTTCCTGGCCGGCCTGCAGGGCATCCCGCCCAGCCTGTACGAGGCGGCCGCCATCGACGGCGCGGGCAAGATCGCCCAGTTCCGCCGGGTGACCCTGCCGCTGCTGCGGCCGGCTCTGCTGTTCGTCCTGGTCACCGGCGTGATCGGCTCGTTCCAGGTGTTCGACACCGCGTACGTGCTGACCGCCGGGGGGCCGGGCAACGCGACCCAGGTGGCCAACCTCAACATCTACACCACCGCGTTCCAGGGCTTCCGGATCGGCGAGGCCTCGGCCATGTCGGTGATCTTGTTCCTGATCATCCTGGTCGTCACCGTCGCCCAGTTCACCTACTTCAACCGGCGCACGACCTACGAGATCGCGTGAGGAGCTAAAGCCATGGCCTCGGTCGCATCGGTGGCGCCCTCCGCCACCTCGAAATCCCGTCCTGCCGCCGGCACCCCGTCCGGTCCCAGCCGCGGCCTGCGGCTGACCGGGTACTACCTGGTGCTGCTGGTCATCGTCATCGTCTTCATCACCCCGTACCTGTTCTCGCTGTTCGCCGCGTTCAAGCCGCTGGGCGACATCTTGGCCCAGTCGCCCGCCCGGCCGCCGACCAGCCCGACCTGGGCCAACTTCAAGGAGATCTTCACCCAGGACGACTTCGCCCGGTACCTGGGCAACACGCTGATGGTCACGGTCATCCTCACGGCCGGCCAGGTGATCTTCTCGATGATGGGCGCCTACGCGTTCGCCCGGATGGAGTTCCCCGGCCGGGACGCCCTGTTCTGGATGTACCTGGCCACGCTGATGGTGCCGAACGTGGTGACCCTGGTCCCGATGTACGTGATGTTCGCCAAGGCCGGCCTGCTGAACACCTACTGGGCGATCTTCCTGCCCTACGTGCTCGGCGTCCCGCAGGCGGTGTTCCTGATGCGGCAGAACTTCATGACGATCCCGAAGGAGGTGATGGAGGCCGCGCGGCTGGACGGCTGCTCGGAGAGCCGCATCCTGTGGCGGATCGTGGTGCCGATCTCCAAGCCCATCATCATCACCGCCACCCTGCTCGCGTTCGTCTTCGGCTGGAACAACTTCCTGTGGCCGCTGATCGTGACCAACTCCAACTCGCTCAACGTGCTGTCGGTGGGCACGGCCAACCTGAACTCCAACTTCGCCGACCAGTGGAACCTGGTCCTGGCCGCTTCCCTGGTGGCGCTGATTCCCATGGTGATCTTGTTCGCGGTCTTCCAGAAGCACATCGTCCGGTCTATCTCGCTGACCGGGATCAACCGGTGAGGCCCCGGATGCCCCGGCGCCTGGCTATGGCCACGATCGCGGTGGCCGCGCTGACCGCGCTGTCCGGCTGTGCCGGCTGGGGGATCAGCACGGGCGGGGCCAAGGGCACGGTCACGCTGACCTACGCCCTGTGGGACCCGCACGAGCAGATCGGCTACCAGGCCTCGATCGACCAGTTCGAGAAGATCCACCCGAACATCAAGGTCAACATCGAGAACGTCCCCTACGGCAGCTACGAGCAGAAGATCACGGCCGAGTTCATCACCGGCGGGGCCCCGGACCTGTTCTGGGTGAACACCCCATGGCTGGGAACGTTCGTCAAGGACGGGATCCTGACCAACATCGCCCCGCAGATCAAGGCCAACCACATCGACATGTCCCAGTACTATCCGCAGCTGGTCGCCCTGCACTCGCGTAACGGCGCGATCTACGGCCTGCCCAAGGACTGGGACACGATCGCCATCTACTACAACAAGAACTACTTCTCCAAGATCGGCCTTCAGATCCCGTCCAATTTGAGCTGGAGCGCCAACGGGACCGGGTCGTTCGTCAACTTCCTCAAGCAGGCCACCACCGACACCAGCGGGCACAACGCGCTGTCGCCGCAGTTCGACCCGGGCAAGGTCGCGACCTACGCGCTCGGCGTCTACAACGACCCGCAGTCCGGCTGGGGCAACTACGTGGCCGAGCTCGGCGGGAAGATCATCCCGTACCCGTACGCGTCCACCACCAGCGTGACCACGCCGGCGTTCCAGCAGGGCATGTCGTTCCTGACCGGCACGCTGACTAACGACCACGTCATCGTGCCCGGAGCCGAATCCGGGCCGAACGCGAACGGAAACAACCTGCTGACGCTGTTCACCCAGGGCAAGGTGGCCATGTGGGAGGCCGGCGACTGGAACACCACCACGGTCAAGGGCACGGTGAGCTTCCCGGTGGGGGTGGCCACGCTGCCGATCGGCCCGGACGGCCGGGTCAGCGTGTTCAACGGGCTGATCGACGGCCTGAACAGCCACACCACCCACCCCAAAGAGGCCTGGGAGCTCGAGCAGTGGCTCGGGTCGGCCCAGTCGCAGCGGATCCTGGGCGCGGGCGGCTACGTATGGCCGGCCATCAAGAGCCTGGACCCGCTGTTCCAGCAGTACTGGGCCAAGCAGGGCATCGACATGTCGGCCTTCCTGACCGAGGCGCACGGGAAGGTGGTGAACTTTCCGGTCAGCTCGGGCATGGGCGCCGCGCTGACCCAGATCGGAAACGACCTCGGGCCGGCCTGGCTGGGTTCGACGTCAGTGAGCTCGGCGCTGAAACAGGCCAGTAACGATGCGAACTACGCGCTGAAAACCGGTAACTGACCATGCCAGGGGCCGCCCCCGGTCCTCCCCGTGCCCGCTGCTGCCCGAGCACGGGAAGGCCATTGTCCCTCGTCGAGGCCTGCTGACCGTCAGCCTGCCGCGGCCCGCTTGCGAGGGCGGGGCTTGCGCGCCGCGGCGCCCGGAGCGGTGCCCGCGGCCGCGTCGCCGCCTCCGGCCGGGACGCCGAGGCCGTGCCGGACCAGCGACTGCGCGGTGCGCACCACGGTGTCCAGCGATCCCCGCCGCGGGTTCCACCATTCGGCGGCCCAGTTGAGCGCGCCCAGGACCATCATCCGGGCCGCCATCGGGTCCAGGTCGGACCGGAGCAGCCCGGCGTTGCCGGCGTCCTGCAGCAGCTTGCGCCACATGTCGCCGTACTGCGACGCCTCGGCCGTGTACCGGATCGCGATGTTCTCCGGCACCTGCCCCGCGTTGCGGATCGAGGCCGTGGTGTAGTCCGAGATCTCCAGGCAGTAGCGCAGGTGGGCCTCGACGGCGGCGTCGATCCGGTCCAGTGGCTCGGCGCTGGCCGGCAGGGCGGCCAGCACCCCGGCCATGTGCTCGCGCATGTGCGCGATGCCCGTCCACATGACCTCCTCGATCAAGTCATCACGGGACGGGAAGTAGTAATAGATGGCCGGCGCCTGGATCTCCGCCTGTTCGGCGACATCGCTCAGCCGCGTGCCCGCGTACCCTTTCCGGCTGAGCACGTGGGCGGCGGCGTCGAGGATCCGCTCCCTGGTCCGCGCGGACTTCGAGCCGGCGTCCTCCGGTTCCGCCGTCTCCTGTTTTCTAGGCACGCGTCAAATTATAGGCTCGCACGCCTCGCTCACCCGCCCCGGGCGGCTCCTCCGCCTCATCCGGCGAGGAACTATTTTTATTTCCTATAAAACCCTTGCCGCCAGGCAAATGTAGTGTTCGGGAAGCACGGGAAGGAGCAGGCATGCCAGGAGGGATTTCTGGGCCGCCGCGTACGCCGCCATCGACGACTGACCGGGCCGGCCCCGGGGTTGTCTGCCGCCGGGGTACCTAGCTACGTTTGAGGCAGATTATTAAGCCCCATCAACGCCGTCCCGGCGGAGGACCATGTACCCAGGAACGTACGCGGCCGCGACGCCGGACAAGATCGCGGCGGTGATGGCCGGCACCGGCGAGACGCTCACCTACGCAGACCTCGAGCGGCGCTCGGTCCAGCTGGCGCACGTCCTGCACGACGCGGGCCTGCGGCCCGGCGACGTGGTGGCGCTGCTGACCGAGAACCACCTGCGCGCCTTCGAGGTGTACTGGGCCGCCATCCGCTCCGGCCTGTACATCACCGCGGTCAACTGGCACCTCAAGCCGGACGAGGTGGCCTACATCGTCGCCGACAGCGGCGCGAAGGCACTGATCGTATCGGCCGAGCAGGCCCAGACCGCGGCCGCGATCACCGGCCAGATCCCGGCCGCCGCGCTCCGGCTGGCCTACGGCGGCCCGGTCGAGGGGTACGGCAGTTACGAGGACACCATCGCCGCCGCGTCGGCGGAGCCGTTCGCCGACCAGCCGGCCGGCGCCACGATGCTGTATTCCTCGGGCACCACCGGCCGCCCCAAAGGCGTCCGGCCGCCGCTGCCGGACCGCCAGGTGACCGAGCCGGGCGAGGCGCTGGCCGGGCTGGCCAGCATGTTCTTCGGCGCCAACGAGAACTCGGTGTACCTCTCGCCCGGGCCGATCTACCACGCGGCCCCGCTGCGCTGGTCCGGTTCCCTGCAGGTCCTCGGTGCCACCGTCGTCATGACCGAACGGTTCGACGCCGAGCAGACGCTCCAGGCCATCGCCGAGCATGGCGTCACCCACGCCCAGTTCGTGCCGACCATGTTCGTCCGGATGCTGCAGCTGCCCCAGGAAACCAGGGACAAGTACGACGTCTCCAGCCTGAAGACCGCCATCCACGCCGCGGCGCCGTGCCCGGTCGAGGTCAAGCAGAAGATGATCGAGTGGTGGGGCCCGGTCCTGTTCGAGTACTACGCCGGCACCGAGGGCAACGGCATGACCGCCATCGACAGCGCCACCTGGCTCACCAAGCCGGGCACGGTCGGGCGGCCCATCCTCGGCGGGGTACGGATCTGCGATGACGACGGGACCGAGCTCCCCGCGGGCCAGGCCGGCGGCGTCTACTTCGAGGCCGAGGAGATCCCGTTCGCCTACCACAACGACCCGGCCAAGACGCGGGCCTCCCAGCATCCCGAGCACCCGAACTGGACCACTCTCGGCGACATCGGCTACCTGGACGAGGACGGGTTCCTGTTCCTCACCGACCGCAAGGCGTTCACGATCATCTCCGGCGGGGTCAACATCTACCCGCAGGAGACCGAGAACGTGCTCGCGCTGCACCCGGCCGTCTACGACGTCGCGGTCATCGGCGTCCCCGACCCGGAGATGGGAGAGACCGTCGCCGCGTTCGTCCAGCCCGCGCCGGGCGTGGTGCCGGGCCCCGAGCTCGAGCAGGAGATCATCGCCTTCGTGAAGTCGAAGATCGCCGGCTTCAAGGCGCCGCGGACCGTCCGCTTCGTCGACCACCTGCCGCGCAGCGAGGCAGGCAAGCTGGTCAAGTCCGAGCTCAAAGCCACCTACGCCAGCGGCTGAGGAATAGAGGACCGATCATGAGCACACCTTCCCTGCGCCGGGCCGCGATCGTCGCGCCCGTGCGGACCCCCGTGGGCACGTTCGGCGGGAGCCTGCGCGCCGTCCCCGTCGAGGACCTGGCCGCCACGGCGGTCAAGGCGGTGATCGAGCGGACCGGGATCGACCCCGAGCTCATCGACGACGTCTCCTTCGCCCAGTCCTACGTCAACGGCGAGACGCCCTGCCTCGGACGGTGGGCCGCGCTGCACGCGGGCCTGCCGGAAAGCGTGCCGGGCCTGCAGATCGACCGGCGCTGCGGCGGCGGCCTGCAGGCGGTCATCACGGCGGCCATGATGATCCAGACCGGGGCCGCCGACGTGGTGCTGGCCGGCGGAGCCGAGTCGATGAGCAACGCCGAGCACTACACCACCTCGGTCCGCTGGGGCGCCAAGGCCGGGAACCAGGTCCTGTACGACCGCATCGACCGGGGCCGGGAGCGGTCGCAGCCGGAATGGCGGTTCGGCAAGATCTCCGGGATGATCGAGACCGCGGAGAACCTCGCCGCCAAGTACGGCATCACCCGGGACGAGGCGGACGCCTACGCCGCCCGCAGCCAGCAGCGCGCCGCGACCGCCTGGGAGGCGGGCCGGTTCGACGACGAGGTGGTCCCGATCGAGGTGCCGCAGCGGCGCGGCGACCCGGTGACGGTCAGCCGGGACGAGGGCGTGCGGCCCGGCACCACCCCCGAGACGCTGGCCAAGCTGCGCACGATCATGCCCGGCGGCACCGTCACCGCGGGCAACGCCGCCCAGCAGAACGACGCGGCCGCGGCGTGCCTGGTGGTGGCCGAGGACCAGCTCGGCCCGCTCGGCCTCGAGCCGCTGGGCTTCCTGGCCGGCTGGGCGGCGGCGGGCTGCGACCCGGCCATCATGGGCATCGGCCCGGTGCCGGCCGTAGAAAAACTATTTTCCCGAACGGGGTTCGGATTTGCCGATCTTGACCTCGTCGAGCTCAACGAGGCGTTCGCCGTCCAGGTACTCGCGGTGCTGGCCGGGTGGCAGTGGAACGAGCCGGACAAGCTCAACGTCAACGGCTCCGGCATCTCCCTCGGGCACCCGATCGGCGCCACCGGCGTCCGGATGCTCGCCACCGGCCTGAACGAACTGCGCCGCCGCCAGGGCCGCTACCTGCTGGAGACCATGTGCGTAGGCGGCGGCCAGGGCGTGGCGGCCATCTTCGAGGCCGCCTGACCAGCGAATCGAATCAGGATTAAACTCTGAAGCTGTGAACGATGATATCGAGGCGCGGCGGGCGGCGCTGCGTGCCCGTTTCCCGGTGTGGGATCCGGTGACCCTGAGCGGGTTCCTCACTCGTTCGGCGGAAGAGTACGGGGAGCGGCCGTTCGTGATCACCGATGAGCGGACGGCCAGCTACGCCGAGATCGACGCCTGGGCCACCCGGCTGGCCGACGGGCTGGCCGCGCTCGGCGTCCGGCCCGGCAACCGGGTCGGCGTGCTGATGGCCAACTACCTGGAGTTCGTGCCGGTCAAGTTCGCCATCGCCCGGGCCGGGGCGGTCGCCATCCCGTTCAACTACCTGTACCGGCAGGACGAGCTCGGCTACGTGCTGCGCCAGTCACGGTGCCATGTCCTGATCACCATGACCAGCTTCGGCGGCCTCGACTACCTGGCCATGCTGGACGCGATCGCCCCGGAGTGCGTCACCGAAGGGATCGTGCCGACCCCGGAACTCCCGGACCTGCGCCGGGTGATCCTGCTCGACACCGGCGGCGGCGGCCGTGCGGGGGTACTCGACGTGGCCGGCCTGGATGCGCTCGGCGCCCGGTACCCCGGCCTGGCCGACGCGTCCGGCGTCGCCCCGGACAGCCCGGGCGACATCTTGTACACCTCGGGCACCACCGGGCTGCCCAAGGGCGTGGTGGTCACCCACGACGCGGTGCTGCGGACCGGCTATGCCTCGGCCCTGACCCGCGCCTACGCCGACGGCCGCCGGATCTTGTTCTCGCTGCCGTGCTACCACATGTTCGGCTACGTGGAGGGCCTGCTGTCGGTGATGTTCGCCGGCGGCGCCATCATCCCGCGGACGGCCTTCTCACCCGCCGACTACTTCGCCTCGATCGAGCGGCACCGGGCCACCGAGATCCTGGCCGTGCCGACGATGACGGTGGCCCTGCTCGAGCACCCCGGCCGGGCCGGGTATGACCTGTCGTCGCTGACCGCGATCTTGTCCGGCGCCGCCCCCGCCCCGGTCTGGGTCTGGCAGAAGGTCCGCTCGGAGCTGGGCATCAGCGAGATCACCACCGGGTACGGCATGACCGAATGCGGCGGCGCGATGACGCTCACCCGGCCCGAGGACCCGCTGGAGTTCCACGCGGCCACCGTGGGCCGGCCGAAGCTGGCCGGCGCCGCGGGCGTCCCGGGCTCCGGCGACCTGTGCGTGTACAAGACGACGGATCCGCTGACCGGGCGGGACCTGCCCGCCGGGGCCGAGGGCGAGCTCGTCTCGACCGGGCCGACGCACATGCTGGGCTACTGGGACAAGCCGGAAGAAACGGCGCAGGCACTGCGCGACGGCTGGGTGTACTCCGGTGACCTCGGCGTGGTCTCACCCGACGGCTACCTCCGGGTCACCGGGCGGAGCAAGGAGCTGTACAAGAGCGGCGGCGAGCTGGTGATGCCGAAGGAGGTCGAGGACCTGCTGACCCGGCATCCCGGGGTCAGCCAGGCCTTCGTGGTCGGGGTGGCCGACGAGCGCTGGGGTGACGTGGGCTGCGCCTGGATCGTCGCCGAGCCCGGCGTGGCCGTGGACGCGGACGAGCTCATCGCCTTGTGCAAGGACAAGCTGGCCCGGTTCAAGGTGCCCAAGCACGTGCTGTTCCTGGACCCGGCCGACCTGCCCACCACCCCCACCGGCAAGGTGCAGAAGTTCCGCCTCACCCAGCGCGCCGCCGAGCGCATCGCGACCGCAGGCGCGCTGACGAACGCTCCCTGGCAGCCCCGGCCCGGCAAAATTGGCAGACCCCCGGCAAGGCCATGAAACCCGGGGTTCAGTGCGTTCTGGCGCTATGGATCCGGGATTTCATGGCGTCCCGAAGTGGCCTCAGGGCATCGAGGAGCCGCCGCCGACGGCGATGACCTGGCCGGTGACCTGGCGGGCGGCTAGCGGCGACGAGACCCAGAGCACCGCGTTCGCGATGTCGGCGGCGGTGGTCATCCGGCGCAGCGGCTGCTGCCTGAGCACGTAATCGGCCTGATCCTGGGTGAAGATCGCGTCCCGGCCGTCTGCCCAGACGCTGTGGGGTCCCGGCTTCTCGTCGTCATCGGGCAGGACGAGCCCCGGCGCGACCACGTTGGACCGGATGCCATGCCGGCCGTTCTCCCGGGCCACCGTGCGGGCCAGCGAGATCAGGCCGGCCTTGGTGCTGCCGTAGATGCCCTGGCGGATCGCGCCGAAGGCCGAGTCGCTGGAGATGAACACCACCGCGCCGCCGCCGCCCTCGCGCATCGGCCCGAGCACGGCCTGGGTGCAGGCGATGGCGGTGAACAGGTTCACCTCGATGGTGCGCTGCCACAGGGCGCGGTCGGTCTGCTCGGCGAAGAACCCGGGCTGGCTCCAGCCGGCGTTGTTCACCAGCACGTCGACGCCGCCCCAGGCGCTGACCGCCTGGCCGGCCACGGCGGCGGCCGCGTCCGGCTGGGTCAGGTCGGCCGCGACGGCCTGCGCGTCCGCGGCGCCCGCCCGCCTGGCCTGCGTCCGCGACCGCCTCGGCCTGCGGGCCGTCGATGTCGGCGACGAGCACCCGGGCGCCCTCGGCGGCGAAGCCGAGGGCGATGCCGCGGCCGATGTTCGCGCCGCCGCCGGTGACGATGACCCGCGCGTCCCGGTGTCCCAGGTCCATCCGATCAGCTCCTCGCGCAGTAGTCTAATGTGTCTTAAAAACCTGGACCTGGAGCATCCCGATGGCCCGCCCCTTGAGCATCGCCCCGGAACCGGCGCCGCCCGTCCTGACCACGGTCGAGGCCAGCGTGGCACACATCGTGCTGAACCGGCCGCGGGCCCGCAACGCCATCACCGTCGCGCTGGCCGCCGGGCTGGCCAGTGCGCTGCGTGAGGCCGCCGCGCGGGCCCGGGTCATCGTCATCCGCGGCGCGGGCGGCCACTTCTGCGCGGGCGGCGACTTCGCCGAGGTGTCCGGGCTGCGGGCCGGGGGAGCGGCCGCGCTGCGCCCGCTGTTCGAGACGTTCGGCGCCGCCTGCGAGCTGATCGGCGAGCTGGGCGTGCCGGTCATCGCCGCGGTCGAGGGGTACGCCATGGCCGGCGGCTTCGAGCTCATCCAGGCCTGCGACATCGCCATCGCCCGGGACGACGCGGTGCTGGCGGACAACCACCTGAACTTCGCCATGATCCCGGGCGGCGGCGGCTCCCAGCGGCTGCCGCGGATCGCCGGGCCGCAGCGCGCGCTCGGCCTGATCCTGTCCGGGGACCGGCTCACCGGGGCGCAGGCGCAGCAGTGGGGGCTGGTCTACCGGGCCGTGCCGCCGGATCAGTTCGAGGCGGCCGTCGCCGGGATGGCCGCCAACCTGGCGGGCAAGGACCCGGTCGCGCTGGCCCGGGCCAAGCGGCTGGTGCGGGACGGGCTGCGGCTGCCGCTGCGGGACGGGCTCGCGCTGGAGACCGAGGCCATCATCGAGCATCTCGGCGGCGCGGGCGCCGCCGCCGGCATCAGCCGGTTCACCGGCCGGGACCGAGGAGCATCATCGTGACGGAGCACCTGATCAGTGACGGCCTGGCCCTGCTCGACCTGGACCCGGACGGCGTCGGGCACCTGCGGCTGAACCGGCCGGAGGCGTCCAACGGCATGAACGTCGGCTTCCTGCGGGCGCTGCACGAGGCCGTGCTGGCCGCGCACGGCGAACCCCGGCTGCGGGTGCTGCTGCTGTCCGGCGAGGGCCCGAACTTCTGCGCCGGCGGGGACGTGAAGACGTTCGCCAGCAAGGGCGCGGACCTGCCCGACTACCTGCGCCAGGCCACCTCCTGGCTGCAGGCCTGCGTGCAGGGGCTGCTGTCGCTGCAGGTGCCGGTGATCGCGTCGGTGCACGGGTACGCGGCCGGCGGCGGCGGGTTCGGCCTGGTCTGCGCCAGCGACCTGGTGGTGGCGGGGGAGTCGGCCAGGTTCCTGGCCGGGGCGACCCGGGTCGGGATGGCGCCGGACGCGGGCGTGTCGGTGACCCTGCCGCTGCTCGTCGGGCTGCGCAAGGCGATGGAGATCATCATGACCAACCCGGTCCTCACCGCGGCCGAGGCGCTCGAGATCGGCCTGATCACCCGGGTGGTGCCCGACGGCGAGCTGGAGGCGCAGTCGCTGGCCCTGGCCCGGTCGCTGGCCGGCGGCGCGACCCGGGCGCTCGGCGCGGCCAAGCGGCTGGTGTGGTCCGGTCTCGGCGCCCGGGTCGAGGCCCAGCTGCCCGAGGAGGCCCGCACGGTAGCCGAGCTGTCCGGCACCGCGGACGCGCTGGAGGGGCTGGCCGCCGTCATCGAGCGCCGCGCGCCCGTCTTCCGCGGCCGCTAGCGGTCCGGCATACTCCGAGTTCGTCTTCGTCGGCTGCGCGCCGGAAGACCTGTACAACGTGGTCGGCGGCGCGTGGGTCCGGTGGGGCTACACGTTCGTCCCGGCGGACGACGGCACCGAGGTCACCGAGTTCTGGGAGGTCCTGCCCGACGGCAACACCAGGTTCCACGACCGCTACGGAGACGACGCCGAGGCCCAGATCGCCGACCGCACCGCGACGCCGGGAGCGGCTCGTTCCCGTCCTGCTGTGGCCGCTGGGGCGCGGCAGGACGGGCGCTCGGGGTCAGGGGGGTGGGGTGCCGCGCCTGGCTAGCTCAGCGTCTATGACAGCTATGTATGTCTGGATCGGGACGCGGACGGGGGAACCTGGCCGGGACAGAGCCAGGCTGGCGGCCAGTTCGCCGCGGGTCCGGTGGAGGTCGGCTGCGGTCAGCGCGCTGACGTCGGGTGGGCGGCCGGGGTGGGGGCTGAGGGGTACGGCGGGAGGGCGCTGCCCGCCCGTCCCGTTCGGGAGGCGGGGCGGCTGGCGTGCGCGGTGGCCGGGGTGCTGGTACTGGTGGCCGCCGAACCAGGCGGGGTCGTCGGTGGCGAACCCGCAGGAGCACAGGTGGATGGTCATCGGTCGTGGTCTGTCCTTTGCCCTGTCCCGTGCCCCGTTATGGGACGTTGCTGCCCGCTGAGTGTCCCGGCCGCCGCACGGAACGGCAGCCGGGGCACCCCCGGCCCGCAGCGCCTGAACCCCACCGGGGGTCAGGATGTAACGTCGCTGCGGGGGGCCTGGAAATCGACTCGCGCCCATACGGTGCGTCCGTGGGGGCGGTTGGACCTGCCCCACTCGCGGGCCAGTTCGTTAACTACGACTAGCCCGTGGGGCCGGTCATGGTAGTCCCGGTCGGCCCATTCCCCGCCGGCGTCTTCCACCTCGATCCACACCCATGCGGGGTGCAGCTCGGCGCGGACGACGAACGTGCCGCCGTGTCCTGACCGGCTGTGCACGATGGCGTTCGTGGCCAGCTCGCTCACGATGAGCGTCACGTCGTCGCTGGCGGGGCACGGCCCGAGGTAGGACCTGATCGCGCGGCGGACGTTCCCGACTTGCTCGGGTGATGCGGGGAACGCCTGGGCGAACCACACGCCCGTCCACGCGCCTGTGTCCGTCGTCGTCATCGCGGGTGTCCTTCCTCCGGGTGCGTTCCCATGCTGCCCGCCGGTCGTTACGCTGAGGAAGGACGCGGGCGGGCACAGCGATCGCACAGCCCCGGACGCCTGCGGCACAGTCCCGGCCCCCGACTGACACAGCGGTGACACAGACGATGGATACCGATGCTCACCTGTCCCCGGCCCAGGTATTCGGCCGTCAGCTCGCCTCGTGGCGGAACCGGGCCGGGCTCACCCAGGAGAAGGTGGCCAGGGAGGCGAGCATCTCGCTGTCGTACTTCCGCAAGATCGAGAGCGGCACCAGGGCTCCCACGGCGCACCTGGCCAAGGTCGCTGATGACCTGTGCGAGGCGGGCGGGATACTGCTGGCTCTGTTCGAGCAGCTCAGCCCCTCGTTCCGGGAGCAGACGTTCCCAGGGTGGTTCGGGGAATGGGTGGAGGACGTGGAGGCTGCCGCCGTCACGCTGCGCACCTACGAGCCGCTGCTCGCGCCGGGCCTGCTACAGGTCGAGTCCTACGCCAGGGCGGTCCTGTCCACTCGCATAGGGGATGGTCCCGACGAGATAGACGAGATGGTGTCCGCCCGGCTGGCGCGGCAGCAGATCCTTGACCGGGACAGGCCCCCGGCCCTGTGGGCGATCCTGGACGAAGGTGTTCTCCGCCGCTGCGTCGGCGGCCCGGGCGTCATGAGGCTCCAGTGCCGCCACCTGCACGAGATGGCCTCACGCCCGGATACCGTGATCCGCGTAATCCCGCTTTCCACCGGAGCGCATGAGGGGCTATCCGGGGGGTTCGTCATCGCGGACCTCCCCCAGGGTAAGCTGCCGGTCGCCTACCTCGACAACGCCGCCCAGGGACTGACGGCGGGTGACCAGGAAACGGTTAAGAAGCTTGAGGCTCTCTGGGCTACGCTCGGGGTGGATGCGCTGCCACGGACGGCGAGCCTTGAACTCCTGAAGGAAGCTGAGCGCTCATGGACAACCGAGTAACCGCCACGGGATGGCGGAAGTCGAGTTACTCGACCTCGAACGGCGGCAACTGCGTCGAAGTAGCCGGCCGGGAAAGCCGCGTGCTCGTGCGCGACACCAAAGACCGTACCGGGCCAATGCTCCGCTTCGCCCCGCAGGCATGGCGCAGGTTCGCGGAGCGGGTACAGGCGGGCGCGTAGCGCCCGGCTTGGCCGGACCTGCTGGTGCTTGCAGGGGGCATCTCGTGTCGGGAGTGCCCCCTGCGTGTCCAGGGGCCGCGGCAGAAGGGCAGGAGTACCCGTCAACGCTCACTCTCACAAACTGGTACGCGGCCTCAATCCTGAACCGACGGGGCAACGCTGCAGTATCGATGTGACCTGGAACCTGCCGCTGGACGGCGGCGGCCTCGTGGTCTCGCGGGAGATCCGCATCGAGATCGAGCTCGAGGCGGTCCTGCAGGCCTGAGGGCCCGGCTGGCTCACCGGTGCCGGGCCGGCCATGACCCCGGCACCGGCCGGGCCCTGGTTATGATCGTCCGGTGCCTACACACCTGGACAAGCCCGGTACGCCGGGCACAAGAGCACGGGTGAGCCTGACCGAGGTCCCGGGGCTGCTGCGCCGCGGCGCCACGCTGGTGGCGGCCGGGCGGGTCGCGCTCGGCGTGACCGCCCTGGCCTGGCCGTCGGTGCCGGCCCGGCCGTGGGTCGGCGCGTCGGCCGGCGACCTGGCCGCGCGGGTGTTCGGCCGCGCCCTGGGCGCGCGTGACCTCGCGCTGGGCCTCGGGGCGCTGGCCGCGCTGCACGGCCCGGCCGCCGACCCGGGCCAGGCCGCCACCTGGGTGGCCGCGGGCGCCCTGTCCGATGCCCTCGACGTGGCCGCCAGCGTCGCGTCCTGGAACGAGCTGCCGCGGCTGACCAAGTGGCTGGTCGCCGCGTCGGCCGGCGGCGCGGCTGTCGTCGGCGCCGCCGCGGCGGTGGCCACGGCCTCGCCGCGCGAGGCGCCCTGACCGTGAGCGCTCCGGAGGACTACTTCCCCGAGCGCGTCGCGGCGACGTACGACGACGGGCCGGAAGTGTTCGGACCGGGGTCCCCGGACGCGGTGGCCGGCGTCCTGGCCGAGCTGGCCGGCCGGGCCGCCAGTTCAGGTCACGGGCGAGCCCTCGAGCTCGGCATCGGCACCGGCCGCATCGCGCTGCCGCTCGCCGCCCGCGGGGTCGAGGTGCACGGCATCGACCTGTCGCAGGCGATGGTGGCCCGGCTGCGGGCCAAGCCCGGCGGCGATGCCATCGGCGTCACCATCGGCGACTTCGCCACGGCCACGGTCGACGGCACCTTCTCGCTGGCGTACCTGGTGTTCAACACGATCATGAACCTGACCACGCAGGACGCGCAGGTGGCCTGCTTCCGCAACGTCGCGGCCCACCTGGCGCCGGGCGGCTGCTTCGCCATCGAGACCAGGGTCCCGGACCTGCGCAGGCTCCCGCCGGGGCAGGACGTGCTGCCGTGGCACGTCAGCCCGCAGCGCTGGGTGTCCTACTCCTTCGACCCGGCCACGCAGGCGATGCGCGGGCACTACGTCGACTTCACCGACGGCCGCGGCGAGTACCGCACGATGCCGTTCCGGTACGTGTGGCCGGCCGAGCTCGACCTGATGGCGCAGCTGGCCGGGATGCGGCTGCGTGACCGCTGGGCGGGCTGGACCCGCGAGCCCTTCACCAGCGAGAGCCGCCAGCACGTCTCGGTCTGGGAGAAGCCGTCCCGCTGACCAGGCGGCTCAGGGTAACCCCCGATGGCCTCAGGGTGCTGGTCGGGGGATGAACCGGGGGTCATCCGGATCGACGGGGGAAGCGGCGGACGGCAGGCTTGAGGCATCAGCACAACAGCGCAACAGCGCAACAGACTGATCTCAAAGGAGACTGATCCTCATGCCCGCGATCATCGTGGCCGCCCTCGCCGTCATCGTGGCCGTGGCCGTCCTCGGCTTCGTCCTGCACGTCCTGTTTTCCCCGTGGCTGCTGGTGGCCGTCGCCATCGTGGCCTGGATCAAGTTCGGGCCGCGCCGCTCCCGCCGGTAGGCGCCGATGCCCGGCCGCCGCTCAGAACAGGGTCGGCGGCCCGGAGGGGACCGGCTCGGGGAGCGGCTCGATCCCGGGCACCCGGGCCCGCACCTGCTCGTGGAACCGGCGGGCCAGCTCGAGCGCGTCGACGTTATCGGGGGTATGGATGAAGACGGTCGGGGACCGGCCCTCACGCAGCCAGCCGGCCACCGTGCCGAGCCAGGGCTGCCATCCCGCCACGGTGCGCTCGATGTCATCGCGGCCGATATAGCGGACGACGGGGTGGGAAGTGAGGGCCCGTGACCGGCGGGGCAAGCGCGGCTTCTTCGTCCACGCCTCCCGTTCCGCATCGCTCGTCGGAGGGCTCCCGAACAAGACGGTGGTGTCGAACGCTACCCATTCGGCGTCGGCGCTGGCCAGGACCCTCTCCAGCTGCTGTTCGGAGCGCGGATCGGTGAAGAACGCGCGATCCCGTACCTCCACGCCATACCGGTAGTCACCCGGGAGGCGGCGCAGGAAAGCAGCGAGAGCGCCGAGGTCGGCCGGGCCGAAGGACGGCGGCAGCTGAACCCACAGGACATGGGCGCGCTGTTCCAGCGGTTCGATCGCGGCCAGGAAGGCGCGGAGCGGTTCGTCGGTGTCGATGAGGCGGCGCTCGTGGGTGATCGGTTTCGGCAGCTTGAGGACGAACCGGAAGTCGGGGGAGGTCTGCCCGGCCCACGATCTCACCGTGTCGAGGGCCGGCGTCGCGTAGAAGGTCGTATTGCCCTCGACGGCGTTGCACCAGGTCGCGTACGCGCTCAGGCGCTCTCGCGGGGCCAGCGGGTGCGGCAGGAAACGGCCCTGCCAGGGGGCGTAGCTCCACATCGCGCAACCGACGTGGAGCTTCCCGGTCACGTCGCCGTCCTGGTGGCGAGCGGGAGGAAGAGGTCGTCGATGATCGAGGTGATCCGCTCCCAGGGCACCGGCTTAAGGGTCATCAGCATGTCGTGGCGCAGCAGGTCGAACGGCATCTCGAGGACCGCGGGGGAGAGCCGGTCCAGGTCGATCTCACCGCGCTCCTGGGCGCGGCGGAAGATCTCGTCGGACCACCGCGGCCGGTCGCCGAGGATCTGGGCCCGTATCTCGGCCGGCGTCAGGCCCGAGTCGGCCAGGAGGCCGGCGAACACGGAACTGACGATGGCCGTGAAGCTGCTCCGGCCCTCGTTGACGTCGCTGAGGAGCGCGAGCATGTCGCCCCGGAGGCTGCCGGTGTCGGGGACGGGGACGGGCCGCGTCTGACCGTAGTGACGCATCGCCGCGAGGACGAGGTCGTCCTTGCGCGGCCAGCGCCGGTACAGCACCGCGACACCGGTCCTGGCCCGGGCGGCGACGGACTCCATGGTCAGCTTGCCGAACCCGACCGCGACCAGTTCGTCCCACGCGGCCTCGAGCAGCGCGGCCTCGAGTTCCTCGCCCCGCCGCCGCTGGCGCCGCGGACCGGGCGGCCCCGCGGGCCGGTCCTTGAGCTGCTCTGCCACGCCCACCAGGATAGCCGCTCCCGCGAAATAAGAGAAGTTTGCATTTCTTATAGTCGGCCCGTAGCTTCATAAGAGACGAGTTCATCTCTTAAGGAGGAGGCGGCCATGGCCCGGGGCTGACCAGGACAAGATCGACCCGGCGGTGCTCAAGAGCGCCCTGCCTGGGACCGCTGGTCGGCGGCGTGATCCTCACCCACCTGAGCTGGCGCTTCATGTTCTGGGTCAATGTGCCGTTCTGCGCCGTCGGCCTGTTCCTGGCGGCGCGCTTCATGGCGGGTGACGCACCCTCCTTCGTTCGGCCCGAAGAAAAGCCCCGCCTCGACGTGCCCGGGCTCGCCCTGATCGCCCCGGGCGTCTCGGCCCTCGTCTTCGGCCTGACTGGCGCCTGACCGACCGGATCGGCGCCCGGCCGGTCGCCGTAGGCGGCTTCGCGATCGTGGCCCGCGGTCCTGGCCGTGGAATCCGTTACGGCCAGCCCGGTGGCACTGAAACGATGAGCTCCATGACTAGCCGCGTTCCCTTCTACTTCGTGGACGTTTTCGCGACCCGCCCGCTGACCGGGAACCCGCTGTCGCTGGTGCCGGACCAGTCCACGGTGATCGTCGAGCAGGGCTACGCGGTGGGACGGCCCAGCGCGATCGCGGTCTCGGTCTCGGGGCCGCGGGTACGTGTCGGCGGCTCCGGCCTGGTCGTAGCGGAAGGAACGCTAGCCGTGTAGCCGTTTTCAGTAGCGGATCAGGCCGCGGATGTTGAGGCCGTTGCGCATGTCCTCGTAGCCCTGGTTGACGTCTTCCAGGGCGTACTCCTTGGTGATCAGCTCGTCGAGCTTCAGCTGCCCCTTGTTGTAGAGGTCCAGCATCCGGGGAATGTCGTGCTGGGCGTTGGAGGAGCCGTACAGCGAGCCCCGGATCTGCTTCTCCATCATGGTGAGCATGAACAGCGAGCCGCTCATCTGGGTCGCGTCCGGGTGCGCGACCGCCGTGATGATGACCTTGCCGCGCTTGGCGACCAGGTTGAGCGCGGGCCCGACGTAGTCGGTCTCGGCGACGTCGGTGGTGACGATGAAGGAGTCGGCCATCTGGCCGCGGGTCAGCTCCACCAGCAGCATGGCCGCCTCCGGGACCGTGGCCGCCGTGTGCGTGGCGCCGAATTCGAGGGCCTTCTCGCGCTTGAACGGCACCGGGTCGATCGCGACGATGTTCCGCGCCCCGGCGATCCTGGCGCCCTGGACGGCGTTGATCCCGATGCCGCCGATGCCCATGACCACGACCGTCTCGCCCGCCCTGACCTCGGCGGTGCGCACCGCGCTGCCGTAACCGGTCGTGACGCCGCAGCCGATCAGCGCGGCCTTGTCGAGCGCGGTGCCGGTGTCGACCTTCACGACCGACGCCGCCGGGACCACCGTGTACTCGGAGAACGTGCCGAGCAGGCACATCTGGCCCAGGCCCTGGCCGCGGGCGTGGAAGCGGTAGGTGCCGTCGAGCTGCGGGCCGTTGATGAGGAAGGCGCCGAGGTCGCACAGGTTCTGCATGCCGCGCGCGCAGTACGAGCACCGGCCGCAGGACGGGAGGAAGCTCAGGACCACGGAGTCGCCCTCGGCGACGTGCGTGACGCTGGCGCCGACGCCGGCCACGATGCCAGCGCCCTCATGGCCGCCCACCACCGGGAACGGCATCGGGATGTCGCCGGTGACCAGGTGCTCGTCGGAGTGGCACAGTCCGCTCGCGGTGAGCTTGACCAGGACCTCGCTCTCCTTCGGCCCGTCGAGCTCGACTTCCTCGACCTGCCACTTCTCGTTCAGGCCCCAGAGCACCGCGGCGTCGGTCTTCATTGACTGTTCCTCTCTATGACGCGGACTGTCGTCCGGGAGCGCTCTGACTCTAATCCAAAACTAGAACGTGTTCCAGTATGGGGCTTTATCCGTGGCGGCTCGGGGTCAGCTTCCGGAGCTGCACATGACGTGATCGACCAGGGCGTACTCGGCGGCCAGTTGCGGGTCCTCGACGTTGGAGTCGAGGGACAGGACGACCGTCATGCGCCCGTCGCGGCTGACGGCGCCGACGGTGTTGTAGCCGGGGACGTCGCCCTCGTGTGACCAGTAGGTGCCGCCGCAGGTGAGCGGGATGCGGAAGATGCCGAGCCCGTACTGGAGCCGGCCACGGAGGCGCTGTCACCCCCGGTGGCAGGCACCGTCTGCTCCATCTCCCGCATCTGCGCCGGGGGCAGCAGGGCGCCGCGTCCGAGCGCGCTCCAGAACCGGCTCAGGTCGCTGGCCGTGCTGATCAGCGCGCCCGCCGAGTTGGCCCAGGACATGTTCTCGGCGGTCGTGTCGACCACACTGCTGGCCAGGCGTTCGGCTGACAGTGGGGCGATCCGGCCAGCGTGAGTGGGGTTTTCCCCACGTGCGGGGCCGGGATGTCCGCGGCGATGATTCGATGCCCGGCGAAGCGTCGCGGGCCGAAGATGGCGTCATGGAGATGACCGGGGTGGATGTGCTGCTGGATCCGGCGTTCACGGTGCCCGCCGTCCCCGAGGCCGCGGCCGGGGTGGCGTGGATCCGGTGCATGGTGCCTCGCTTCTGCGAGGGTGACGCCCACGCCCGGCGGCGGGCCCTGGCCGAGCAGGTGATCGCGCGGATAGGCCGTCCGCCGCGGTCATCCTCGCCGACCGCCGCGCTGCTGGAGGCCCTGGGCCTGGCGCCTGGCCTGGAGGGCGACGTGGCCGCGGTAGCGCAGGCGTACCAGCCCCATGTCCCGGTCCCGCCGGAGGCGGACGCCGCGGCGGACCGGCTGGTGGCCGCGTGCGGCGGCCGGACCGAGGAGTCCGCCGCGCGGGTGTGCGTGCTGGTCCAGGCGCACGCCGCCACGCTGGCGCTGATCGGCCGGCTCCGGGCGGGGGATGGCGGCCCCGCCGTGCCGGTGACACGCCGGATTACCCCGGACGGCCGCGAGATCTCGGTTGACCTGGCCGCCGCGCCGTTCGGCGCCGGAGCGCACGCCTGCCCCGGCCAGGCGCTGGCACTGCACCTGGCCGGCGCGGCCTCAGCCGGCTAGCGGGGCTGGATCTCGCCCATCGGGCCGAAGCCGTCGTGCGGGGTGTCGATGTAGATGATCTGCGGCTGCGTGGCCACCAGGTCGGGCGCCGTGTCGAAGAACTTCTTCACGTAGGGCTGCTTGACGTGCGTGCCGCCCGCCTCGGCGTCCTTGAAGCCCTCGATGCAGACGAACTCGTTCTCGTCATTAAGGCTCCGGGAGAACTGGAAGAACAGGCAGCCGTCCTCGGAGTTGACGTCCTTGGCGTAGGAGTCGGCCAGCGCCAGCCAGTCGTCCATCTTCTCGGGCCGGATCTGCATCTTGATGTTGATCAGGATCATGGGTCCCCTCCTGCTCGGTGACGGTCGTGATAATCGTGGTGCGACCGCCAGCGAACCGTCAACTGCGGCGTTCGCCCGTCTCAATGCGCGACAGCCGCTCATGAGGTCATGAGCTGATCAGCAGCCAGGCCGCGAGGGCCAGGCCCGTGCAGGCGATGAGGACGCGCAAGATGCCGGGACGGACCCGGCGGGCCACGGACGGCCCGATGAGGCCGCCCGCGGCCGTGCCCGCGGCGAGCGGGATCGCCGCGGTCCAGACGACCGTCCCGGTGATGGCGAACAGCACCGCCGGGAGGATGTCGCTCGCGGCCAGCAGCACGTTCTTGATGGAGTTCGCGCGGTGCAGCACCGGTTCGGCGGTGAGCAGCAAGAGCGCGATCAGGAGAATCCCGGACCCGGCGCCGAAGTAACCGTTGTACACCGACACGCCGCCGAGTCCGCCCAGCACGGCGGCCTGCCCCCAGGCGTGCTCGTTCTCCTCCTGCCACCGGCTGATCCGCGGCTGCATGAGCAGGATCAGCGAGGCCGCCGCGACCAGGAACGGGACCACCCGGCCGAAGATCGCGCCCGGCGTCACGACCAGCAAGACGGCGCCCGCCAGCGACATCGTGATGCTGACCGGCATCCACCGGCGGATGGTGGCGCCCTGGCCGGTGATGTCCGGGGCGGCGCGGCTCGCCGAGCCCAGGCCGCTGCCCAGCATCGCCACGGAATTCGTGACGTTCGCGGCCAGCGGCGAGATCCCCGCCGCGAGCAGGGCCGGGTACGCGACCAGGGTGGTGATCCCTCCGGCGGTGCCGATGATCCCGGCCGCGAGGCCCGCCACCCCGAGGAACGAGGCGGTGAGCAGGACATGGGACACGCCAGGATTCTCCCACAGCCGTCCTGGCCGGTCCCTGACCGTGACCGCGCCGGGCGCCGCGGTCACGGTCAGGGTGCCTGACGGCTACCGGCCGGCCGCGGCCTGGGCGATGAGGATGGCCACCGCTTCCGGCTGCGACCGCCCAGGAGCTCCAGATCGCCCAGCTCGCGGCTCAGGGCCTGTCGAACCGCGATATCGCGCAGCGGCTGTACCTGTCGCACCGGACGATCGGCACGCACCTGTACCGCATCTTCCCCAAGCTCGGGATCACCAGCCGCGGCGAGCTCAGCTCGGCCCTCTCGGCCCTCTCGGCCCGCACGGCCCAGGACGAACGCTAGCCTGGGGCAGCCAGCCGTACGCCCGACGGGAGCTGATCACGCGTGAACCTGCCCGAGGACCTGGTCACCTTGCTGCGCCGGCCCAGCCCCTGCTTCCTGGCGACCGCGATGCCCGACGGCTCGCCTCAGCTGACCCAGACCTGGGTCGACACCGACGGCGAGCACGTCGTGATCAACACCGTCCAGGGCCACCAGAAGCTGAAGAACATCGAGCGTGACCCGCGGGTGGCGGTGAACGTCTGCGACGCCGCCCGCCCGTCCCGCTACTACGCGATCCGCGGGCAGGTCATCGACGTCACCACCGAGGGCGCGGCCGAGCATATCGACGCCCTGGCCCGGCGCTACCTCGGAACCCCTTACCCGTGGTACGGGGGTCGCGACCAGGTCCGCGTCGTCCTCACCATCCGGGCGGACAAGATCAGCGGAATGGGCTGAGCCCGGTAGCCGGCGGAGCCGGGCTACTCGTCCCGGTGGACCGTGCCGGGGGCGAAGGCAGGCAGGCATACCGCGATGTACTCGGCGCCGTCGGCTCCCGGCGTGCTGTAGCGCACCCATTCCCCGGGCCGGGTATGAACTCCCTGCCCGGCCCGCACGGTCAGCTGCTCGCCCTCGGACTCCACGACCAAGGCCCCGCGCAGCACGATCGTGAACTCGTCGAACTCCGGGCGCTGACCGGGCTCGGCCCAGCCGGAGGGGCTGCGCATGTGCGCGACGCTCAGGCCTTCCTGGCCGGTGTTCACCCGCCCGACGTACTCGTCGATCAGCTTGGGCGGCTGGCCGGCCGCGGTGACGCGGGTCGGCTGCTGGATCAGCTCTGGCATAGGCGCCAGTATCTCGCAGTCACCTATCGCGCGGCCGCCGGCCGGCCGTCAGAGCGCGGCCACCTCATCGGCGGCGGCTTCACCGCTGCGGACAGCGCCTTCCATGTAGCCGTTCCACTGCGGCGCGCACTCGGCGCCGGCCCAGTGGATGCGCCCGGCCGGCGCGCGCCACGCCTCCCCGTAGGAGGTCCAGGTCCCCGGGGTGAAGTGGGCGCCGTAACAGCCGCGGGTGAATTCCTCGGCCATCCAGTCCCGCTCGACGTACTGCCGTGGGTGCGCGGCCTGCGGGCCGAAGTAGCGGACGAAGCAGCCGGTCACCGCCTCCTGCCGCTCGGCCGGGCTGCGCCGCGCCCAGGTGCGGGCCTCCTTGCCCTCCAGGAAGCCCATCAGGACGCCGGGGGTGCCGGACGGCGGAGAGTTGTCGAAGGTCACCTTCACCGGCCCGGTGTCCGACGCGGCCTGCCCGTTGAGCCCGGCGGAGCGCCAGAACGGCTCGGGGTAGATGGCGTACGCCTTGATGACCGACCCGGCCGGCATCCGCTGGGTGAGCTGGTCGCGCCAGGACGGCAACGGCGGGTCGTACTCCAGCCGGCCCGCCAGCGCCGGGGGAAGGGTCACGATGGCGGCGTCGCCGCGGTACCGCGTGCCGTCGCGGGCGATGACGCGGACGCCGTCCTCGCCGTGCTCGATCCGGCGCACCGGCCGTCCCAGCACGACCCGGTCGCCCAGCGCGGCGGCCATGGCCTCGGCGACGAGGACCGAGCCGCCGCGCACCCGGTCCTGCTGGGCGCCCCGGTCGACCGACAGGAGCGTCTCCAGGTCCGCGTTGGAGTGCGTGTAGAACAGCGCGTGCAGCAGCGATATGTCGCTCGCCTGAGCCGCGAACACGGCCTCGCAGGCGACGTGGAAGTAGGCGCGTCCGGTCTTGGTCCGCAGGTTACGGCGGATCCAGCTCTCCCAGGTCTGCCCGTCGAGCACCTCGGCGCCCGGGGAGAGCCACGGCCGCTGCAGGTCGGTGCGCGCGGCCAGCCGGCCGAAACGCAGCAGGCCCTGGCCGAGGTCGGCGAGCGCGAACGGCGACAGCCGGGGCACGGCGCCCTTGCTCGGTTTCACCGTGGACCGCTTGCCCCGCAGGTCCACCAGCAGCTGACCCTCGTCATTCCAGGTACGGAACGTCGGCAGGCCCAGCTCGCCGGTCAGCTCGGTCATCCGGGTGTGCCCCGCGCCCACCCACTGGCCGCCGAGCTCGAGCGGCGTGCCGTCCTCGAGCACCAGGCCCTCGGTACGCCCGCCCACCCGGTCGCGGGCCTCCACCACCGTGACCTGGTGGCCGCCCGCGACGAGCCGCCTGGCCGCGGCCAGGCCCGCCAGCCCGGCGCCGATGACGACGACATCGCTCAATGCAGACTCCTGCTCAGCCCAGCACGTCCGTGGCCTTGTGATCACGGCCGACCCCGTCGATTATGATCACATCGCTGTCGGAGCTGTCCGTGCGCAGGGTCACGATCGCCTGGTAGGCGTCCGAGTCGTACCAGGCACGGGCCTGCTCCCGGTCGGGGAACCCGATGACGATCAGGTTGCCGGGCCAGGTGCCCTCCAGCAGCTCGAAGTCACCGCCGTGCACGATGAAATGGCCGCCGAACGGGGCCAGGGTGGCGTCGATCCGTTCCAGGTACTCCACGATCGCCGGTCCCATGGTGACCCGGCGCATGTGGGCGACGGCGTAAGCAGACATGATTCCTCCAGGTTCTCGCGCTGGCGGCTAGGTACCGCTACCACCATCGGCGGACTTAGCCGCGCTCGCAATTACCCCGGAGGTCAAGCCGGGCGGCCTAGCCGCGGGGGAGCCACGGGTAGCGCTCGGTGTCCTTGGCCGCGTAGTCCGGATCCAGGTAGATGAAGCACCGCTGGATCTTCCAGTCGCGGATCTCGAACACGTCGCACCACCGGCCCGCCGCCCACTCCGGCACCCCGGCCCGCCAGGGGCCGTCGCGGTGCTCGCCGTGACTGGTGCCCTCGCATACCACCATGTCGCCCGCTATCACCCAGTTGAAGTGGGAATAGTGGTGCACGATGGAGGAAAGCGTGGCACCCACGTCGCCGAACATCTGGCCGATGTCCTTCTTGCCGTTCGCCAGCCCCCACTTGGGGAAGTAGACCTGCGCGTCCTCGGCGAACAGGTCCAGGATGCTGCCGCCGGCCGAGGTGACGCCGCCGTTGTCGAACGCCTTCAGGTACTCCAGCGCGACTGACTTGCGCTGCTCGTCGGTCATCGTCGAAGTGGTCAGGGCCATCGGGCTACCACCGTTCTCACACATGAAACGGCCGGGGTGACATTCAGCACATTAGCGAAGCTCGGGCAGAATCGGCACTACGAAGATCCGCGAGAAAGGTGCCCGATGCCAGATCTGCCGGAGGCTGAGCTGCCGGATTACGCTGACCTGCCGCCCGCGCCGAACGGGGCACGCTCCGCGTGGGGCCTGTTCGGCGCCGACGACAACCTGGGCCTGATCAACTTGATGACCCCGGAGCGGATCGCGGCGGGCGCCCGCCTGGTCCGGCGCGGGCAGGTCTTCTGCCTGGACATGCCGCTGGGGAGCATCTCCCCGCCGCTGGCGCCCTTCCGCACCCCGCCGCGCCAGCGCGTCCTGCACCAGGCCGGCACGGCCGGCTTCGACGACGTCTACGACAACTTCTACCCGCAGGCCTCCAGCCAGTGGGACTCGCTGGCGCACGTCGGCTACGCGCCGGACCAGATGTACAACGGCGCCACCGAGCAGGACGTGCTGGACGGCGCCAGGAACACCATCGACCACTGGGCCCGGCACGGCCTGGCCGGCCGCGCGGTCCTGCTGGACGTCGAGCGGGCGATGCGGGACGCCGGACGGCCCTACGACCCCGGCACCAGCACCACGATCAGCGTCGACGACCTCGAGCTGGCCCGGCGGCAGGCCGGGGTCGAGTACGCGCCCGGCGACATCATCCTGCTGCACACCGGTTTCACCGCCTGGTACGTCCAGCAGCCCCAGCGGGTGAGGAACAAGCTGTTCGGCAAGCCCGCCACGCCCGGCGTCGAGCACAGCGAGGCGGTCTGCGCGTACCTGTGGAACAGCCACGCGGCGGCCATCGCCTCGGACACCTTCGCCGTCGAGAGCTTCCCGGCGGACATGAGCGAACAGGCCCACCCGTTCGGCTTCCTGCATAACGTGCTCATCGGCCAGTTCGGGATGGCCCTGGGGGAGCTGTGGTGGCTCAGCGACCTCGCCCGTGACTGCGCCGCCGACGGCGTCTACGAGATGTTCCTGGTCAGCGCGCCGATGAACGCTCCCGGCGGGATCGGCTCACCCGCCAACGCCGTAGCGATCAAGTAACCCGGGCCGTCGGGGGAGCCGGCGCCGCTAGCCCGCCGCGGCCAGCACCTCGCGGGCGGCGCGGGCCCCGGAGGCCAGCGCGCCCTGGACGGACCCGGTGGCCCGGTGGTCGCCGCAGACGTACCGGCCCGGGCCGACCCGGCTGCCCCGGGTGAGCGGGTGCGGCGCGGGCATGGCGGGCAGCGCCCCCTCGACGGTGTAGGTCGCCAGGTGCTCCCAGTCCGCGGTACCGGCCTGGTACAAGGTGGCGAGCCGGGCCCGGACGGCCGGCTCCAGGCTCGCGTCGCCGCCGCCCAGCACCGACGTGGAGACCAGCGCCCGGGCGCCGCTGGCGTACCCCGGCGTGACCTCGCTCAGCACGCTGGTGTGCAGGACCTGGCGTTCGGTGTCCACCAGCAGGGTCGGCTCGGCCAGCGGCGGGACCGCGGCGGCGTGGTAGATCGTGGTGACCGTCCTGGTGGCGGGCACCTCCAGGCCCGGGAGCAGCCGCGCGGCGGCGCCCGCCCCGGTGGCCACGACCACCACGTCGGCCGGGCGCTCGGTCCCGTCGGCGAGCAGGACGCCCTGGCCGGTCAGCGCGCTGACCGGCGTCTCGAGCCGGACCGTGCCCGGCGGCAGCGCCGCCGCCAGCTGCTCGGGGACCGCCTGGATGCCGTGCCGGGGCAGGCACAGGGTGCCGCGCAGCATGCTCCGCCAGACCAGATGGAAGAAACGGCTCGAGGTCTCCAGCTCGTCTTCCAGGAACACCCCGGCCAGGAACGGCCGGAACAGCCGCTCGATCAGGTCGCCGGAGATGCCCGCGCGGCGCAGCGCGGTCAGCGTCGCCTGGTCCCGCCGGTGCCTGATCCGGCTGGCCGGGGCGAGCAGGTCGCGGCTGGCGAGCAGGGCCAGGGCGGCCATGTCCCGCGGGCCGGCCAGGTGGCCGGTCACGGCCTCGGCCGCCAGCCGGGGCTGCCTGGTCGGGTCGGTGAACCGCACCCGGCCCCGGCTGGTGTGCAGCAGCACGCCCGGGGTGAACGGGCGGAGCTGCAGGGCGCGCAGGTCGATCCGCCGCTGTACCTGGGGGTAGGAGGTATTGAACACCTGGAAACCCCGGTCGAGCAGGAAACCCGACCGCTGGTCGGTGCGCATCCGGCCGCCCACGGCGTCGCCCGCCTCGAGCACCCGCACCGTCGCGCCGCCCGCGACCAGGTCGCCGGCACACGCCAGGCCCGCCAGCCCGGCGCCGATAACGACAACCCGGATTCCGCTCCTACCCATGCCACCTGCCCAGCTCGCTCGTGTTCCAGCAAGAATGCTGTCATGGCTTCATATTCCGTTAACCCCGATGCGGTGGCTCAGGCCGAGCATCTCATCGACAGCCGTCAGTACGTGCTCGACAGCGACTGGGGGGACGTCCAGCCTAGCGCGAGCGATCAGAACGCCTACCTCAAGCGGCACTCGTGGGACGAGTACGCCCGCTGGCACCTCGGCCTGACCGAGGGGGCCAACGACGAGACCAAGGCCAGGTACGCCTTCGTCTACGGGGATTTCAGGCGCATCCACCGGATGGGCATCATCGCCTGCATGTACCGGGCGGCCGAGTGGCGGCACAAGGAGGTCGAGCTCGCCGCCCATGAGCTCCTGCAGCGGCTGGACCGGCTGACGGCGTAAAGCGGGGTTCACCGGGAGCCGGATGCTGACCACCGTGCCCTGGCCCTCCCGGCTGCGGATCGCCACCTTCCCCCCGTGCCGGGTGGCGATGACGCGCACCAGCGCCAGCCCGATACCGGTCCCGGGCAGGCTGCGCGCGGCGCGGCCGCGGGCCAGTTCCTGCCAGACCTGCCCGATCTCGTCCGCCGGGATGCCCGCCCCGGTGTCGGCCACCTCGAGCAGCAGCCCGTCGTCGTCCTCGCTGGCCCGGACCTCCACCGTGTCACCCGGAGCGGAGAACTTGACCGCGTTGGAGACCAGGTTCTGGATGGCGATGAACAGCAGGTCCCGGTCACCCTCGATATGCGGCAGGGGCCACGGCGCCTGCGGCACCGACACCCGCATGATCCGCTGGCGCGCGCCGGGGATCTCGCCCGCCCCCTCGGCCACCTCGCGCAGCAGGCTGGGCAGGTCGACCGGTGCCGCCTCGATTTCCTGCGTCTCCAGGTCGGCCAGCTTGCGCAGGTCGCTGACCAGGCGGGTAATCCGGTCCGCCTGAGCGGACACGCTGGCCAGGGCGGCCGATGTCCCGCCGCCGGCCGGGCCGGCCTGGTAGATGTTCACCAGCCCGGCGCGCATGGCGGTCAGCGGGTTCTTCAGCTCGTGATCCAGCCGCATGAGGAAGCGCAGCCGGTCCTGCGTGGCCACGGCCGCGGCCCGGCGCGCCGCCGCGTCGGTCGCGGCGGCCTCGGCGGCGGCGGCCCGGCGGCGCATCAGCACGACGGCGGCCAGGACGCCGGTGCCGAGCAGCCCGGCCAGGCCGGCCAGCAGGCTGACCGACACCATCGCGTAGAACCGGGCCGCGGGCTCGGTCACCTGCAGCGCGGCGCTCAGCACGGCCACGGCCGCCAGGAGAACGAGGACCCGCCGCAGGGAACCCCGCATCAGCCACGTCATCTGACGTCGTCCACCCGGGCCACGAAACGGTAGCCCTGACCGGGGATGGTAGCGATCCACTCCGGGCGCCCCGGGTCGTCGCCGAGCACGCGCCGCAGTTCCGCGACCCGGTTGTCCACCGCCCGCGTCCCGACCGGGAAGTCGAATCCCCACAGGACCTCGAGCAGCCGGTCCCGGCTCATCAGCTCGTCCGGGTGAGTGATCAGGTAGTCGAGCAGCAACGCCGCCTTCGGCGTGAGCACCAGCTCGGTGTCCCGCAGCCAGGCCCGCCTGGAGATCCGGTCCATCCGCAGGTCGCCGGCCCGCAGCGAGGGCGCGGCGGACAGCGGCCTGCGCCCGGGCCGCGCCCGGCGCAGCACCGCGCGCAGCCGCGCGAGAAGCTCGTACGGGTCGAACGGCTTGTTGAGGTAGTCATCCGCGCCCTCGTCGAGCGCGATCGCGCGCTCCCCGGACTCGCCCACCTGGGTCAGCAGCACCACGGGCAGCCAGCGGCCGGCCGCGCGCAGCCGGCGCAGCACCTCCCGCCCGTCCAGCCCGGGCATCAGGACATCGAGGATGCAGCCGTCGGGGTCGAGCCGTTCGACCAGCGCGAGCGCGGCTTCCCCGTCCGGCGCGATATGCACGGTGAATCCGGCTCGATCCAGGAACGGCGCCAAGTTGGACGTGATGGCCTCGTCATCGTCGGCGAGAACCACGACCGGGCGCGCCTCGTGTCCGCCCATAACAGGAGAATCGTAGCGATGTCAGGCCATAACCGCATTGAGTGGGATTTTCGCAGTACGATCCGCCCATGAATCCACTGTCGGGCGTTCTCGACGAAGCGTGGCAGATGTACAAGAGATTTGCCAAGCACCTCCTCGCGATCGCATTCGTCATCTACCTGGTGGCGGCGGTCATCGCCGCCCTCGTCGGGCTGGCCGGTGGCGCGATCGGGGCGCTGCTCAGCTCCCTGGTGGGGATTATCGCCGCCTACCTGCTGCAGGCGACGCTGGTCAAGGCGGTGCAGGATGTGCGCGACGGCCGCGTCGACATGTCCATCGGCGACACCGTGCGCGCCGCCACGCCCTTCCTGGCCCCGGTCATCGGCGCCTCGATCCTGGCGGGCATCGCGATCACCATCGGGCTGGTCCTGATCATCGTCCCCGGCCTGTTCCTGATCACGATCTGGGCGGTGATCGTGCCCGTCATCGTGCTGGAGGGATCCGGGATGATGGCCGCCTTCGGGCGCAGCCACCAGCTCGTCCGCGGCCGCGGCTGGCACGTGTTCGGCACGCTCGTCCTGACGTGGATCGTCCTGCTGGTGGTGAACATCGTGCTCGGCCTGATCTTGACGGCGCTGCCGCACGTGCTCAGCAGCGGGCTGGCCTCGATCATCTCGGGCACGATCGTGGCCCCGTTCATCGCGCTGGTCGTGACCCTGGTCTACTACCGCCTCTCCGGGGCGCCCGCCGGCCCCGTGCCGCCAGGCCCGGGATACGGGGGATACGAGCAGATGCCGTTACCGGCCCGCCCGGAATGCAGCGAGCGGCCTGCCTGACGATGAGATCGTCAGGCAGGCCGCCGCTATTTCCGCCCGGCGCCCCCGTCGGGCCGGGGGAAAGACCTCAGGCCCGGACCGCGGCGGCCGCGGCCCAGTGCTGCTCCAGGTGCGGCACCAGGTCCAGGGGACGCTCGTCCGGGAAGAACAGCCGGGCGCCGTCGACGGTGACCACCCGGGTCGTGCCGGGGATGGTGTCGCGCAGCCAGTAAGCCCAGGAGACGTCGAAGAAGTCATCCCCGGTGCCCCATACCACCAGGGTGGGCACGGTCAGCTCCGCCAGCAGCGGCGTGACCGCGGTCAGGTCGCCGTCGTCGAGCGAGGTCAGCAGCCGCTCGAAGTGCCGGGCGCGCTCGATGGTGCCGCACCACGGTTCCAGGTAGGAGCGGATGACCGCCGGGTCGACCTGCTCCAGGTGCTCGTAGGCGGTGCCGAAGGCGAGCTGCGCGGCGCCGTCTAGGTCGGCGAGCATCGCGACCGCGGTCGGCGCGAGCTGGCCCGCCGCGGCCAGCTCGACGACCGGCTTGAACGCCTCGGGCGGCGTGTTGCCGCTGGTGTCGCAGTTGGTGAGGGTGAACGTCGCCAGCCGGTGCGGGTGGCGGGCGGCGAAGATCTGGGCGATGGCCCCGCCGGTGTCGTTGGCGACCAGGTCGATGCCGGTCAGCCCGAGCGCGTCGCAGAAGTCCTCGAGGCCGCCCGCCAGCGCGGCCAGGGACAGGTCCTGCCCGTCGGCCACTGGGCTGCGGCCGTGCAGCGGCAGGTCGGGGGCGATGCAGCGCCGCTGCCCGGCCAGGGCGGCGATGACGTTGCGCCACACGTAGGCGTTGGTGGCGATGCCGTGGACGAACACGGCCGCCGGCCCCGTCCCGATGTCGAGGTAGCTGATCTCGCCGGAGCGGGTGGTGACGCTGCGCCGGGCGGTCTCGAGTTCCTGAAGCTGCATTACGATCGCCTTCCTGATGATGCGCTAGTCTTGTTAGACCGACTGTCGGTTTATAGAAACAAACCGACAGTCGGTTTGTCAACCGCTTTGGAGCCGGGATGGACCGACCGAACAAGAACATCGCCCGCGGGGAGGCGACGCGGAGCCAGTTGCTCGCGATCGCGACCCGCATGTTCGCCGAACGCGGTTACGAGGACACCTCGATCGAGGCGGTGCTCAGGGAGGCGGGCGTCAGCCGGGGATCCCTCTACCACCACTTCGCGAGCAAGGAGGCCCTGTTCGAGGCCGTGGCCGAGGAGGTCGAGACCGATGTCGGGGCGCGGACCTTCGCCGCCGCGGCCGAGGCGGCCGCCGACGGGCCGGTGGCCGCGCTGCGGGCCGGGACCGTGTCCTGGATCCGGCTGGCGGGCGATCCGGTGGTGCAGCGGATCTTGCTGATCGACGCGCCGTCAGTCCTCGGCTGGGAGAAATGGCGGGCGATGGAGGAGCACCACGCCCTCGGCGGGATCAAGCTGACGCTCCAGGCCGTCGTCGAGCAGGGAAAGCTGCGGCCGGAGCTGGCCGACACGCTCGCCCACGTGCTGCTCGCGTCGATGAACGAGGTGGCGCTGCTGGTCGCCCGGGCGCAGGATAAGGAGACGGCGATGAAGGACGGTGCCGACGCCATCGACGAGCTCATGCAGCGGCTGTTCGCCTAGCCGGCCGTCGCGCGCGCCGCGGCCCGGCCGGCCTGGCGGCCGCCGAACAGGCAGCCGCCCAGGAAGGATCCCTCCAGCGACCGGTAGCCGTGCATGCCGCCGCCGCCGAACCCGGCCACCTCGCCCGCCGCGAACAGGCCGGGCACGGGCTGGGGGACCGGGCCCGGCCCGAGCACCCGGCCGGACAGGTCGGTCTGCAGGCCGCCGAGCGTCTTGCGGGTCAAGATGTTGAGCCGGACGGCGATCAGCGGGCCCGCCTTCGGGTCCAGGAGCTTGTGCGGCGCCGCGGTCCGGGCCAGCCGGTCGCCGCGCGAGCGGCGGGCATTATGGATCGCCATGACCTGCAGGTCCTTGGTGAACGGGTTGTCGATCTCGCGGTCGCGCGCGATGATCTGCCGCTCCAGGCCGGCCAGCTCGATCAGCGGCTCGGGGGTCAGCTTGTTCATGCCCGCGACGAGCTCGGCCAGCGTCCCGGCGACCACGAAGTCGGCCCCGTGCCGCTTAAACGCTTCCACCGGGGCCGGGGCGCCGGGCCGTACCCGGGACAAGGTGAGCTTGACGTCCTTGCCGGTCAGGTCGGGGTTCTGCTCCGATCCCGACAGCGCGAACTCCTTCTCGATGATCTTCTGGGTCAGGACGAACCAGGAGTAGTCGAAGCCGGTGGCGCGGATGGCCCCCAGCGTGCCCAGGCTGTCGAAACCGGGGAAGTGCGGCGCGGGGAACCGCTGGCCGCGCGCGTCGAACCACAGCGAGGAGGGCCCCGGCAAGATCCTGATGCCGTGCCCGGCCCAGATCGGGTCCCAGTTCTGGATGCCCTCGGTGTAATGCCACATCCGGTCGTGGTTGACCAGCCGGCCGCTGGCCCGCTCGGCGATGGCCAGCATCCGGCCGTCCACGTACTCGGGCACCCCTACGATCATCCGGTCCGGCGCCGGGCCGAGCCGGTCCGGCCAGTTCGCGCGGATCAGGCCGAGGTTGCCGCCGATCCCGCCGGAGGTGACGATTACCACCGGGGCGTGCAGCTCGAACTCGCCGGTCACGGTGCGCGAGCTGCGGGCCCCGCGCGCCGCCGGGCTCGGCTCCAGGACCGCCCCGCGCACCCCGTCGACGCTCCCGGCGGTGACGGTGAGCGCGTCCACCCGGTGCCGGAACCGCAGCGTGACCCGGCCGCCCGCCGCGGCCTCCCTGACCTGCCGCCCGAACGGGGCCACCACGGCCGGCCCGGTGCCCCAGGTGACGTGGAAGCGGGGGACCGAGTTCCCGTGCCCGTCGGCCAGGTAGCCGCCCCGTTCGGCCCAGCCCACCAGCGGGAACCAGCGCACGCCCAGCTGGTGCAGCCAGGACCGCTTCTCGCCGGCGGCGAAGTCGACGTAGGCTCGCGCCCACCGGTACGCCCAGTAGTCCTCGCCCGCCGGGTCGTCCGGGCCGCGGTCGAAGAAGGCGCTGCCCTGCCAGTCCTGCCAGGCCAGCTCGGGAGAGTCCTTGATCCCCATCCGGCGCTGCTCCGGGGTGCCGACCAGGAAGAGGCCGCCGAACGACCAGAACGCCTGCCCGCCCAGGTTCGACTCGGGCTCCTGGTCCAGGAGGAGCACCCGCCGTCCCGCCCGTGCCAGCTCGGCGGTGGCGACCAGTCCCGCCAGTCCCGCGCCCACCACGATCGCATCCGCGTCCATCTGGTCATCATCTCCCGGCCGGGCTCTGGGCTACCATCGGCTGGTGCCTGATTCAGCCCTCGATGCCTCGAAACCGCACGTCTCCCGCGTCTATGACTACCTGCTGGGCGGGAAGGACAATTTCGCCGCCGACCGGGCCGTCGGCGCCCAGATGATCGCGTCGCTGCCCGAGCTCCAGCTGGGCGTCCGCGCCCAGCGCGACGTGCTCGGCCGCGTGGTCAGCCACCTGGTCGGCGAGGCCGGCGTCCGGCAGCTGCTGGACATCGGCTCGGGCCTGCCCACCGCGGAGAACGTGCACGAGATCGCCCAGCGGATCGACCCCGGCACCCGCGTGGTCTACGTCGACAACGACCCGGTCGTGCTCAGCCACGCCCGGGCGCTGCTCGCCGACGACGAGGTGACCTTCGTCGCCGACGGCGACCTGCGCGACCCCGCGGCCATCCTGGCCCACCCGGCCGTCCGCGATCACCTGGACTGGGACCAGCCGGTCGGCCTGCTGATGTGCGGCATCCTGCACTACATCCTGGACGACGAGGACCCGGCCGCGCTGACCGGGACGCTGTACGCCGCGCTGCCGCCCGGCAGCTACGTGTTCATCCACCACCTGCTGGACACGCAGGATCCGGCCACGGCCACCCTGCAGGAGCAGATGCGGGCCGGCCTCGGCCGGGCGCAGTTCCGGACCATGGCCCAGATCACCGGGCTCTTCGGCGGCCTCGAGCTAGTCGAGCCGGGCGTGGTCCCCGTTCCTGACTGGCGTCCCGGCCCCGGTACCCAGGACGTGCGGCACCACCCCGTCCTGCAGATGGCCGCGGTGGGCGTGGCCCGCAAGGCGTGAGCCAGCACCTGCCCGGCTGCCGAAGGGGCTGCCGTTCCGCTTCGATGCAGCTTCCCCTGGCTGCGGGGCCGGGGCCCGGTGGGCTTAGCCCGCGATGAACGACTGCACGATTTCCGCGTCCTGCTCGTGCTCCTGAAATGGGTAGCGGATCGCCTTGCGCCAGAAGGCCGTCGCTCCGGGGTTCGTCAGCTGCTGCCGGACGGTCCAACATCCGGGGAACCGATCGAACAAGGACGCGGCCGCCCGCGCCCCGGCTCCGCGACCCCGGTATTTGCGCATCACGAAAAATTCGGCGATGTCGTGTGGTTCCCCGGTAAAGACCAGGGCGAAGCCGGCCAGCGCACCATCGACCCGGAACAGGAACGCCTTGCGGTCCGTGTCGGTCCAGTACTCATCGAAGTAGCGGTGCAGATACTCCCCGTGCGAATTGACATCGCTGTCATCGAACTCGGAGAAATCATAGTGATACAGCTGGAGTAGCCGCCGGACGACGGTCCGGTCGTCGTCGAGTGCCTCGGCCACCGCTACGTCCATCTGGTCATGATGCCTCACTATGCTGCCGCGGTGGCCCGGGATCGGGTGCGTTGGTATTCGGCTGGGTCGAGGATCTCGAAGGCCGCCTGGCCGATGGACAGGACACCGCGTGCGGGCAGCGGGATCCCCCCGATCACGGGATTGGTGCGCAGGCGGGCCGGCCGCCCAGATCGGTGCCGTCCAGCGTGGCCCGGGAGTCGTCGACGTAATACATCCGCTCGGGCATGATCGTTGCTGCGTGGCCGCCGGGCAATGTCGCGGCCAGCCGCAGGCGGCCCATGCCCAGCATGCTGGCCAGGTGCTCCCGCGCCCGGACCAGCGACCGCAGGCGCCAGGCGGCGAGCGGCATCGCCGCGTTCATCGCGTTGAGCACAGTGAGGATTCGGGTTGAAGTGGCGGTGAGCGTCCACTCCAGCGCGGGTGATCCCATAGTCACGCGCAGGGTGGCAGGGCCGGACCAGGTGAGCCCGATCCGGGCGAATCCGGTGACGTGGCAGGCGGCGCCGAAGTAGCGGGGGCAAGCGGTATCGAGCCGCGGGCCGTCGACGTAGATCGACCAGCGCCCGCCCGGGTCGCGATGCCACAGGGCCCGGTACGGGGCGAAGTCGTTCTGCGGGAAGACACGCAGCCCGAGCACATGACCGGAGTCGAAAGGCAGCCCGAAGACGCCCCACCCCCTGACGTATTCGTAGCCGGGCCACGGAGCGTGGCCCTGGGCCACGGGGAGATCCTTCAGCCGGGCGGACAAGCCGGGGACGGCTTTGCCGGGCATGTGAGCATCCTTCTTTTGTGCTGGTTTTGTGCTGATTTTGTGCTGGTTTTGTGCGGGCCCGGAGTCAGTAGCTGAAGGTGGTGGCGGCCTCGTCGCCGATCCAGGACCAGAGCGGGATGGTGCCCTGGAGTTCGGCGCCGCCGATCAGCGAGGCCTGGTCCAGGTGCTTGGCGTTAAAGCAGATCGGGCAGACGTAATAGCGGCCACCGGCCGCCTCGTAGCGCTTGACCAGATCGGCCAGCGGCGGGCAGCCCTCGCAGGCGACGCCGGCGGCGATGCCCTCGGTGGCGAGCCGGACGGCCTCCTTGGCCAGGAACATGAGCGTCGGACGGCCCGACTCGGCGGCGCCGACGGCGACCAGGAACGCGACGGTGACCTTCTCGGAATCCTCGAGACCAGTGGTCAAGCTGATGACGGCCTTGCCTGGCATGGATGTACCTCCCCTAGCGCGGGCCATGGTCTGGCCCGATCAGGACCTACGCTAGGGATGACGGCACCGGGTGTCGTCCGGGGTTCCCCCTACAAACCGGCATCTGGATCGCTTTGGTGCGGTGGGCGGCTCCGGGCCGGGGCGGCTGGTCTTGGCGGGGCGTGCGGTATCAGCCGGGGCCGCCCGGCCGGTCTCTGGTACCACCGCGATGTGACATGGGAGCGGCTCCTTTTCTGTGAGCCCGGTCCCGGGGCGCCCCGGTTCCTGCCTGCTGAGCCCGGTCCCGGGGCGCCTGATCCGGGCGGGGCGTGCGGTACCGGCCGGGGCCGCCCGGGGGCGCGCCGGCGACCACCGCGATGCCACATCGATGTGGTCCTGACCACCGCGGAGTCACATTGACGTGGCTGCCCGGGGGCCGGCGCCGGGTGGCGGGCGGGAGATCCGGGGGCTGCCGGGCCGAGCCGGGCTGACGTGGCTGGGGGGCCGGGCCGGGCTGACGTGGGCTGGGGGGCCGAGCCGGGCTGACGGGGCTGGGGGCGAGGGATACCGGGCGGCCCGGCTCGCAGCGGCCGCCAGGCCGCTCACACGAAAGGAGCCACACCCATGTGACATCGCTGTTGTTCTAACCACCGCAGAGTCACATCGCGGTGGCTGCCGCCAGCCGGGGCCGGGTGGCTGCCGTCGGCCGGGGCCCGGTGGCTGCCGTCGGCCGGGGCCGGGGCCGGGGGGCGGGCGCCGGGCGCCGGCTGCGGGGCGGCGTCCTGGGGCGGGCGGGAGCCGCGGGACTGGTGGGCCGGCGTTCAGCTCGCGACCGCCAGCTGGACGATCCGGAAGATCACCAGGACCATCGCGATCACCATGTAGCCGCCCAGGACGCCCAGCGCGACCTTGCGGCCGGCCGACATGACCGGCTTGGTCAGCACGTTGAGCGGCGGCATCCGCCAGTTCTCCCGGTCGCGGCGGTCCATCTGGACCGAGCTCTGTCCCCGGAGCGACCGGAGCAGGATCGCGCCGCCGACCGCGACGGCGGCCGCCATGCATCCGCCGATGATGAGGATGATCTGCCGGCCGGTGATGTGGGGGAACAGCACCGAGGCGGTCAGCACGGCCGACAGCGAGATCAGCACGGAGATCACGACCGAGGTGAACATGTTGGTGCGGCGGCCGTTGGCCCAGGGGCCCAGGACGGCGCGGTCGTTGCACAGCAGCAGCAGGAACACCGTGGCGCCGGGGAGCAGCACGCCCGCCAGCGCCTGGACGCCCTCGATGATCAGGCCGAGCGGCGCGCGGGGGATGAGCACGATGGTCGCGGCCACCACGATCAGCGCGGCGTAGATCGCGTAGAAGCCCTTGGCCTGGCGGAACCCGCGGTTCAGCGAGTGCTTGAGGCCGAGCGTGTCGCCGACCGCGTACGCGGTGGACAGCGAGACCGCGAACGCCCCGATGATGGAGGCGTCGAGCAGCGCCACGGCGAAGACCGCGCCCGCGATCCGGCCCGCGTGGGCCGCGATGCCGTGGGCCAGGCCGACCGCGTCGGTGAAGTGGCCCGCGCCGTGCGTCCCGGCGAAGGCGGCGGCGGTGGCGCCCATCAGCGCGGCCGCGCCGACCACGACGATCACGATGCCGATCCAGAGGTCGACCTTCTCGTAGCGGATGAACCGCGGCGTGATCCGCTTGTCGACCACGTAGGACTGCTGGAAGAACAGCTGCCAGGGCGCGACCGTGGTGCCGACGATGCCGATGATCAGCAGCATGACCGCGGCCGTCCCGCCGGAACCGCCGGGCAGGCTGGGCTCCGCGAACCCGCGGGCCATCGCGGCGCCGGACGGGTGGCTGACCAGGAACAGCGGGATGAGGAGCAGTGATCCCGCGCACAGCCCGACCGCGATCCGCTCGAACCGGCGGAAGCTGCCGGTGGCCGCGGCGGCCAGGATCACGGCCGCCGCGAGCAGCACCGCGACCAGCTTGGGGACGCCGAGGTAGCCGGCGGCCATGGTGATCCCGATGAACTCGGTGACGAGGGTCAGCGCGTTGAGGATGATCAGGTCGGCGACCATGAGCGTGGCCCAGGACCGGCCGAACCGCTCGATGATCAGCTTGGCGTGCCCGACCCCGGTGACCGCGCCGAGGCGCAGCACCATCTCCTGGTTCACGTACAGCACGGGGATGAGCAGCAGCAGGGTCCACAGCAGCCGGGTGCCGTAGTTCTGCCCGGCCTGCCCGTAGGTGGAGAACGCGCCGGCGTCGTTGTCGCCGCACATCACGATGAGCCCGGGGCCCACGATGGCCAGCAGGGTCTTCATCTTGGCTGACAACCCGGCGCGGGGAGCCGTGTCGTCGAGCGAGATCGTGCCCAGCGCACCCCGGATGTCGCCGGTGTGCGCTGCATCCGCGGCAGCGGAACGAGTGATGGTGGCCATGGTGAACACCCCTTTCACGTCACGAAAACGGACGGAAACAGGGGCACACGCAGCTACCTGCCCTCAACTGGGCAGGGAGAGCTGAAGAGCGGGAATCTCAGATGGAGCGGCGTGTGCCCGGAACAGAGTGGGACAGCAGCGAGAAGGGCCGACTTCGGCCCGGACTATCAGAGTCCATCGCGTGCCTCCCTTCTGTCGCGACGCACGGGGGCGCCAGGCCGCTCCTGGCCGCCTGGGCGTCCCGCCCGGCGGCGTCCTACCGCGTGACACCTGAGGAACACCTTCCAGGGCTGGAGAAATCCCTGGCCGCACCTCTCTCGTAAGAGCTTTGGCACTCCACGGCGTACTGCTGCCGACCCTGATCAACAGGGCCGCGCTGCCAGCCACTTGGCCTCACCCCTTAAGCCGGGGAGAGGTGTCCTGATCCGGAGCGTCTCTCGACGGTTGGGATCAGTGGCCTATGTCCGTGAAGACGCCTCACCGAACGAGGTGTCCCGTTTTTCAACCGGTTTCAGCATGCCCGGGGCGGCGCTGAGTGTCAATTCAGGGCTGACCGTGGCGTCACGATGTGTCCAGCATCACGCGCCATCAGGCCCGTTAAGCGGCCAGCTTCATCGAGGTGGTGACCGGCCGCCGGCTGCCCACGTAGGCCGGGTGCGCGCCCGGGTAGAGCAGCGTGACCGAGGTGTAGCGCTGGCTTCCCGGGCCGGCCGCCACGGTGTCCCACAGGACGACATCCACCTGGTAACGGTGGAAGTGGCCGGCCGCGCAGTAGGGCACGCAGTCGTTGAGGTGCTGCACCCCGGTCGCGCTGGCCAGCCTCGGCCCCCAGCTCTTCCAGGTCAGCCCGGCGAGGTAGTCGTTGAAGTCGGCGCAGGCGAGCGTGATGCGGCCGGGCCGCACCTGGGCGTGGCCCTGGCAGTTGAGCACCACGGTGCGTTCGGAGAACAACCCGGCGGAAGACGTCGTGGCCGAAGCGGCGCCGTTCAGGCCCAGCCCGAGAGCTAGCACGCAGATGCCCGCCGCCGCCGCCGATACCCGACGTCTCCGACCCATTGGTGCTCCCTTAATTACTCTCGGTGTCCAAGCTTCCCTATCTAGACGCTAAAAGTACACGCTCGGTCGCCATCTGTGATGGCTTATGAGCACTCAGTCAATGATTGCGCACCGAGAGCCGGAACGGCGGGTACACCGGCTTATTGACAACCGGAAACTAGGAGGCCACCGGGACGCCGAGGCCGGGCAGGACCTGGGCGGCGGGGAGCGCGGCGAGCAGGCGGCCGGGGAGGCGGAGCTTGGAGCCGCGGATGCCGGAACCGATGATCACCGAGACCGTCTTGGCCACCGCCTCGTCCACCAGCACCGGCCAGTCGGCGGGCAGGCCGACCGGGGTGATACCGCCGTACTCCATGCCGGTCACGGCGGTCACCTCGGCGACCGGCGCGAACGACGCCTTCCGGGCGTCGAGGTGCCTGCGCACCACGCCGTTGACATCCGCCCGGGTGGTCGCCGCCACCATGCAGGCCGCGGGCCGGGTCTCGCCGCCGCGCTTGGCCGCGATGACCACGCAGTTCGCCGACTCCTCGAGGGTGACGCCGTAGCGCTCGCAGAAGGCGGCGGTATCCGCCAGCGCCGGGTCGATCTCGGCGACCTCGACCTCCGCCGATCCCGGGAAGTCGCGCAGCGCCGCGGCCACCGCCGGGGCGAGCAGTTCGGGCCGGGACAGGGCGGGCGCGAAGACGAGCTGAGAACTCATGAACGCTATCCAACCAGACCGGCTCGGCGTGGCAGGGTGTACCTCGTGGTCATCGACGCCCATCTGCACCTGTGGGACACCGGACGGCTGCGCTACGCGTGGCTGCAGCGGCCGCAGAACGCCGCCATCAACCGGACGTTCGGCTTCGAGGACTTCAGGTCCCGGGCCGCGGCCGCCGGGGTGGACCGGGCCGTCCTGGTCCAGGCGGACGACAGCGCCGCCGATACCGAGGCGATGTTCGAGGTCGCGGCCGCCCATCCCGAGATCGCCGGCGTGGTCGCCTGGGTGCCCCTCGACCGGCCGGCCGAGGCGGCCGCGCGCCTGGACGAGCTGGCGCGGCGGCCGGCCTTCTGCGGCGTCCGCACCCTCATCCACGACCAGCCCGACCCGGACTGGCTGCTGCGCCCGGAGGTCGGGGACGGGCTCGCGCTGCTCGAGCAGCGGGGCGTCCCGTTCGACGTGATCGCGGTGCTGCCCCGGCACCTGAGCCACGTGCCGGTGCTGTCCGAGCGCTACCCCGCGCTGCGGATGGTCCTGGACCACCTGGCCCATCCGCCGCTCGACGGCACGGACCCGGGGCAGTGGCGGGAGCTGATCACCGCGGCGGCCCGCAACCCGCGGGTCTTCGCCAAGGTCTCCGGGCTCTACCCGCCGGGCCCCTCCTGGACGGCCGGCGACCTCACCGAGGTGGCTGAGTTCGCGTTCGGGCTGTTCGGGCCGCAGCGGCTGATGTTCGGCAGCGACTGGCCGGTGGCCGAGCTGTCCGGCGGCTACGCCAAGGTACGGACCGAACTCTCCCGGCTCTTCGCCCAGCTCCCCCCGGACGACCGGGACGCCGTCCTGGGCGCCACCGCCGCGCGCTTTTACGCACTGCGTACGGCGCTTCGCTAGGCTCGGGGCCAGACGCAGCACGGGGCGCGTTCACCAGCTCAAACAGGAGGCGACGATGCCGCTGTTCGGTAACCAGCAGCAGAACCAGGGATCGGCGGTGTGGGAGCCGAAGGCGGCCGACACCCGGCTCGCGCACACCGCCGGGGGCAACCCGGCCGGCGTGTTCACCTCGGACCTGTCGGTCTCGGAGTACGTGCTGCTGGGCGAGGCCGGCTTCGAGCCGCTCGGCTTCGTCGTCGGCTCCTCCATCTACCACGTCGGCCTCCAGGTCGGCCGGTGGAGCCAGAACCAGGAACTGGTGGTCCTGACCCAGGCCATGTACAACGCCCGGGAACTGGCCATGGCCCGGATGCGGGCCGAGGCCGATCACCTGGCGGCGGACGGCATCGTCGGGGTGAACCTGCGGATGCAGATGTACGCCTGGGGCCAGAGCTGCCTGGAGTTCGTCGCCACCGGCACCGCGGTACGCCACCTGGCCGGCCAGGGCGCCCACCGGGCCCCCGACGGCCGCGCCTTCACCTCCGACCTGTCCGCCCAGGACTTCTTCCGGCTGCTGGCGGCCGGGGCCGTGCCGGTGTCGTTCGTCCTCGGCACCTGCGTCTACCACATCGCTCACCAGAGCGTGATGCAGTCCCTGCGCCAGGCGGGCCAGAACCAGGAGATGCTGCAGTTCACTCAGGGCGTCTACGAGGCCCGCGAGCTGGCCCTGTCCCGGATGCAGGCCGAGGCCGCCCAGGCCCGCTCCTCCGGGATCGTCGGGGTGACGGTGGACGTCAAGAACCACGTCTGGGGCGAGCACGCCACCGAGTTCCTCGCCACCGGCACCTCCATCCGCCGCCTGTCCGACGAGCACAAGCTGCCCGAGACCACGCCCAAGCCCACGTTCACCCTCGGCCTGGACAACTAGCCCGCGGAAGGTCCCGGCGGGAAAAACTGTTATGCAGGGTGGACCAACCTGATCTATTCTTCCCGCCGGTATGGAGTCTTCCGTGACGTCTTCTTCCGCCGCGCCCGCCCGGCGGCGGTCCCGGCGTCCCGGACGACCCGGACGCGGGGACGGCGCCGATAGCGGGGCCGCCGCCCGGGCGGCCGCGAGGGCCGCCCGCCGCGCGGCCATGCCGCCGATCACCTATCCCGCCGAGCTGCCCGTCAGCCAGCGCAAGGACGAGATCGCCCGGGCCATCCGCGACCACCAGGTCGTGGTCATCGCCGGGGAGACCGGCTCGGGCAAGACCACCCAGATACCCAAGATCTGCCTGGAACTCGGCCGGGGCATCGACGGGCAGATCGGCCATACCCAGCCGCGCCGGCTGGCGGCCCGGACGGTGGCCGAGCGGATCGCCGAGGAACTGGGCAGCCCGCTCGGCGAGACGGTCGGCTACCAGGTCCGGTTCACCGACGTGTCGGCCCGCGACACGCTGGTGAAGCTGATGACCGACGGCATCTTGCTGAACGAGCTCACCCGCGACCGCGACCTGCGCCGCTACGACACGCTGATTATCGACGAGGCGCACGAGCGCAGCCTGAACATCGACTTCATCCTCGGCTACCTGCGCCAGCTGCTGCCCCGCCGCCCGGACCTGAAGGTGATCATCACCTCGGCCACCATCGACCCGGAGCGGTTCGCTGCCGCCTTCGGCGGCGCGCCCATCGTCGAGGTATCCGGCCGGACCTACCCGGTGGAAACGCGGTACCGGCCGGTGGACGAGGAGGGGGACCAGGGTCAGGCGATCAGCGACGCGATCGACGAGCTCGCCGCCGCGGGACCCGGCGACATCTTGGTGTTCCTGTCCGGGGAACGCGAGATCCGGGACACCGCCGACCTGCTCTCCGGCCGGGACCGGCTCGACATCCTCCCCCTGTACTCCCGGCTGTCCGCCGCCGAGCAGCACCGGGTCTTCGAGCGCCGCCCCGCCTCCAGCCTCACCCGCCGGGTGGTGCTGGCCACCAACGTGGCCGAGACCTCGCTCACCGTGCCCGGCATCAAGTACGTCATCGACCCCGGGACCGCCCGCATCTCCCGGTACAGCCGCGGGACCAAGGTGCAGCGGCTGCCGATCGAGCCGATCTCGCAGGCCTCGGCCAACCAGCGTCAGGGCCGCTGCGGGCGCACCTCGGACGGCATCTGCATCCGGCTGTACTCCCAAGAGGACTTCGAGTCCCGGCCCGAGTTCACCGACCCCGAGATCCTGCGTACCAATCTGGCCTCGGTCATCTTGCAGATGGCGGCGATCGGTCTCGGTGACGTCCCGAGGTTCCCGTTCATCGACCCGCCCGACGCGCGGAACATCGCCGACGGGCTGACCCTGCTCACCGAGCTGAACGCGTTCAAGAACGGCCGGATCACCGGCCTGGGCCGCAGGCTGGCCCGGCTGCCGGTCGACCCGAGGATCGGCCGGATGATCCTCGAGGCGGACCGCAACGGCTGCGTCCGCGAGGTGCTGATCATCGCGGCGGCGCTGTCCATCCAGGACCCGCGCGAGCGCCCGGTCGAGGCCCAGCAGGCGGCCGACGACAAGCACCGCCGCTTCGCCGACCCGGACTCGGATTTCGTCACCTTCCTGAACCTGTGGGATTACCTGGCCGAACGGCAGCGCGAGCTGTCCTCCTCGGCCTTCCGCCGCCTGTGCCGGGCCGAGTTCCTGAACTACCTGAGGGTGCGCGAGTGGCAGGACCTGCAGGGTCAGCTGCAAAGGCTGGCCGGCGACCTCGATGTGACCGTCAGTTCCTCTTCGACCGAACGTGTCCGGTTGCACCTCTCCCTGCTGGCCGGCCTGCTGTCGCAAATCGGCATGAAGGCTGAGCTGGACCGCGCCGCCTCGCCGGCCCCCCAGGGACGGCGGCCGAAGGCCGAGTACCTCGGAGCCCGCAACGCTCGGTTCGCCATCTTCCCGGGCTCCGCCCTGACCAAGAAGGCGCCCGACTGGATCGTGGCCGCCGAACTGGTGGAGACCTCCCGGCTGTGGGCGCGGACGGTGGCGCGGATCGAGCCGGAGTGGGTCGAGCCGCTGGCCCGGCACCTGGTCAAGCACACCTACAGCGAGCCGCACTGGGAGAAGAAACGAGGCGGCGCGGTCGCGCTGGAGAAGGTGACCCTGTACGGGGTGCCGCTGGTGACCGACCGCAAGGTCCCCTACGGGCGCATCGACCCGGCCGCGGCGCGTGAGCTGTTCATCAGGCACGCGCTGGTGGAAGGCGACTGGCAGACCAGCCACCGCTTCTTCGCGGAGAACCGGAAGCTGCTGGCCGAGGCCGAGGAGGTCGAGCACCGGGCCCGCCGCCGCGGCCTGGTGGCCGGGGAGGACGAGCTGTTCGCGTTCTACGACGCCAGGATCCCGGCCGAGGTGGTCTCGGCCCAGCACTTCGACACCTGGTGGAAGCAGGCCCGCCGGGATGACCCCGGCCTGCTCACGTTCAAGGCCGTCGACCTGCTCAGCGAGGACGCCGCCGGGGTCAGCGCCGACGCCTATCCCGACGTCTGGACCTCCGAAACCCCCGGGCTCCCGCCCGTGCCGCTTTCCTACGCCTTCGACCCGGGCAGCCAGGCCGACGGGGTGACCGTGGACATCCCGCTGAGCAGGCTCAACCAGGTGAACGCGGCGGAGTTCTCCTGGCAGGTGCCCGGGCTGCGGGCCGAGCTCGTCACCGAGATGATCCGCTCGCTGCCCAAGGCGCTGCGCCGCGACCTGGTGCCCGCGCCCGACGTGGCGCGGGCCGTGGTCGCCCGCCTCGGCGAGCCGGCCGGGGACCTGCGCGACGCGGTCGCCCGCGAGCTGCGCTCGCTGCGCGGGGTGAACGTCCCGCGCGACGCCTGGGATCTCGGCAAGCTGCCGCCGCACCTGCGGATCACCGTCCGGGTGACCGACGGGGACCGCGTGCTGGCCGAGGGCAAGGACGTCGCCGGGCTGCAGCGCGAGCTCAGGCCGCGGCTGCGGGACGTGCTGTCCCGGGCGGCGGCTGGGATCACCCGCACGGGCCTGACCTCACCGAACTTCGGCGCGTTGCCGAAGGTGTTCCGGGAGGGCACCGTCGTCGCCTACCCGGCCCTGGCCGACGCCGGGGAGACCGTCGACGTGCGCCTGTTCGAGACCGAGGAAGCGGCCCGCGCGGCCATGTGGGCGGGTACCAGGCGGCTCATCCTGCTCGGCGCGCCGTCACCGGTCAAGTCGATCGCGGGCGGCCTGTCCACCCGGGCCAAGCTCGCGCTCAGCCACAACCCGCACGGCGGCGTCGCGGCCATGTTCGCCGACTGCATCAGCTGCGCCGCGGACTACCTGATGGCCGAGGCGGGCGGCCCGGCCTGGGAGCAGGAGGGCTTCGAGCGGCTGTCCGCCGCGGTCCGGTCCCGCCTGCGCGAGGTGAGCGCCGAGGTGGTGACCCAGGTCGAGGCGGCGCTCCGGCTGGGGCACTCGGTCGGGGCCCGGCTCGCCGACCTGCGGGCCGCGCCGGTCCAGCCCGCCGCGGACGACCTGCGCGAGCAGCTGTCCGGGCTCATCTACCCCGGGTTCGTGACCGCCACCGGGTACCGGCGCCTGCCGCACCTGGCCCGTTACCTGCGCGGGATGGAGCACCGGCTGGACAAGCTGCCGGAGAACCCGGGCCGCGACGCGGCCAGCATGGCCATCGTCCACCGGGTGGAGCAGGCCTATCGTGACGCGGTGGCCGAGCTGCCCGCCGCCCGGCGTTCCGGGGCCGCCGTGACCGACGTGCGCTGGATGCTCGAGGAGCTCAGGATCAGCCTGTTCGCCCAGACGCTGGGGACCCAGGCGCCCGTGTCGGAGAACCGCATCCTGACCGCGCTCAGCCGGCTCTGACGGGTGAGCGGCGGTCGCGTCGAGGGGCAGCCGGTCAACGCCGTGCTCATCCCCCCGCAGGCGGCCCGGTTCGCGGCCGTGACCGGCGCGGACCCCGGCCGGCTGGTGCTGAACGTGACCGGCTGGAACAAGCTGGTCCTGCTCGACGCGGACCGGGTGTTCCTGTTCCCGCGCGCGGCGCCCGGGGTGGAGTGGTTCGAGCGGGAGCTCGCCGTCTACCAGGCGCTGGCCCGGACGCAGCTGGATGTGGTGCCGCGCCTGCTGGGCCGCTGGGAGGACCCGGGCATCTACCCGTTCCCGTTCGCGGCCGTCACCCGGCTGCCCGGTGCGGTGCCCGCCGAACCCGAAGTGCTGGCCGGCCCGCTGGGCCGGGCCATCGCGGCCTGGCATGAGCTCGAGCCGCCGCCGCTGCTCGGAGCCCGCCCCCCTCGCCACCACGACGCCGCCCATCATCGCTGGCTGCGGCGGGCCCTGACGCCGGCCACCAGCGCCGATGCGGCCGCTGAGGCCGCGCGGCGGCTGGACCGCCCGGCCCGGGCGGCCGCCTGGGCGCAGCTGCTGGCCCGCGCCGCCCGGCACGAGCCGGTCCTGGTTCACGGTGACATCCACGAGGACCAGCTGCTGGCCGACGGCGAGCGGCTGACCGGCATCATCGACTGGGAGACGGCCCGGGTCGACCATCCCTTCTGGGACTTCGACCTCGGCGAGTGGGGCACCGGGCTGTGGCGCCGCCGCCGTCGTGACTTCAGCGCCCTGTGGGCGCGCGGATGGCAGGCGTACGCGCAGGTACGGGGCCTGGACACCGACCCGGCCCCGCTGGAGACCGCCTTCCGGCTCCGGCACGCGCTCCGGCTCCTCGCCGACCCCGGCGATCCCGCCGTCGTGGGCACGCTGGACGAGCAGCTCGCGCACCTGTAACCACCGCGCGCTCCCGGACGGCGCTACTTATGAGCTGGGCGGCGGCGGACGTCATGAGCTGGGCGGCGGCGGACGTCATGAAACCGGGCTTTGAGCGCGTCCGGACCCACTCGAAGCCGGGTTTCATGACGTCGCGGCTGGCCCGCGGCGCTCAGATCGCGGTGCTGGCGGTGCCAGTGTTACCTGAGCCGGGTTCCCGGGTCCCGTATCCGTCCGGCGGCCCGCCAGCGGGCCCCGGCGCGTCGCTCCTCATTCTGGACTACTTAAAGTGCTACGTTTCTCTGTAAATGCCCCATGGCTCGCTTACGCGGCGGAAGTCCGCGGAAAGGCAGGAAGCGTGACCACAGAACCCCCCGTGCGGCGCCGCCTCGTCGGAGGAGCGCTGCGCCGGTACCGGGAGAACATGGGCTACGCGCTGGAAGACGCGGCCCGCGTGCTGGAGTGCGACCGGTCCAAGATCAGCCGGATCGAGACCGGCCAGCGCGGCATCAGGCCCAGGGAACTCCGCGAACTGCTCGCCGAGTACGGCGTGCCGGACAGCGAGCAGGCCGCGCTGGAGGCCATCGCGAGCCGCGGCGGGCACGACGGCTGGTGGCCGCCGTACGCGGACGCCCTGCCCGGGCCGCTGCTGGACTACGTGATCATGGAGTCGGCTGCCGCCGAGATCTTGACCTACGAGGCGCAGGTCGTCCCCGGCCTGCTGCAGACGGACGGCTATGCCCGCGCGATCGCCGCCGCCGAGCCCCGGTACGCGACGGATGACCAGCGCGAGGAGGGCATCGCGGCGCAGGCCGCCCGGCGCCGGGCCGTCCTCGGTGCGCCCGCCACGCGGCGCCTGTCGGTGGTCCTCGGCGAGGCCGCGCTGCGCCAGGCCGTGGGCGGCCCCGGCGTCATGGCCGGGCAGATCAGCCACCTCGCCCGGCTGGCCGGCGGCACTGCGGGCCTGACCCTCCAGGTGCTGCCGTTCACGGCCGGCGCGCACGCCGCCGCGGGCAGCGCCTCGCTGGCGATCCTGCGGTTCCCGGCCGCGCCCGGCCTCGGCGTCGTCTACCTCGAGGCGCTGTCGGGCGGCGTCTACCTGGAGAGCCAGGAGGACGTCGCCCGCTACATCAAGGCGTTCGCGCTGCTACGAGCGGCCGCGCTCAGCCCGGCCGAGAGCGCGCGGCTGCTCGGCAGCCTGGAAACCAGGGTCCTCCGGGTCTAGTTCGACCGGCTGGCCGCGCTGCCGTGCGGGTGCCGCAACTGCTGGGTCACGGCCGCGAGCTTGTCGATGATGTCCTGGATGTCCTGAAGGGGCTTCTGGGTTCTCGGCGATCGTGCTGGCGTGTGGCTGCCATGGCCAGCGGCGGCACCAGGACCGCTGACTTCGTCCAGCCCTGTACGGCTGGCATCCTGCACGCTGTCGCCAGAGTTCATGCGGGGTGTCTCCTGAGATGTTGCCTAGCGGGGAAGGCGGTCCGGCGGGAAGGGCGGTAGGTTTCCTGCCGGCAGCAGCGCGTTTAGCGCAGGGAACTATGTTAAGGCGTTTCCGCCGGTATGTCACGCATCGCGCCGCGCGTTTTCCTTTAGTGCCCGGCTCCTTTTCCCTCGTTACTGCCGGGTAGTTCGACATGGCCTCTACCTGGATGGACGCGGGAGCACGGCCGGCCGGTGCCGGGATAACACTGCGATAGCACAGAGGTACTGCAAGCGCTTGCATAAATAGATTCGTTTACGCCTCGTACATGCACATGCATATGCACAATAATCCGCATCGGGCGTTATAGGGCGGACCCGCGCAAAAAGGGTCACCGGTGCCGCGGTGCGGCCTGCCGCAGGCTCTTCTCCATCTCCTCGGGCAGCAGCGCGGCCACCGGGAGCGGGGTGATGCCCTCGCGGCCGGGCTGCAGGCCGTCGAGGAACAAGGTCAGGTACCGGCGCCAGATATCGGGACTGGCCGCCTGGGCCAGCTGCGCGGCCTCGGTCAGCATGAAGACGATGAACATGACGTCGCTCTGGCGCAGATCGGCCCGGAGCAGCCCGGCCTCCTGAGCCCGGGCGACGAGCCGCTCGAGCAGCGGCGCGTTGCGCTGCCGCGCGACCGCGACCAGGTCCCGGCCGTAGGTGGCGAACGTCAGGATCTGCCGCAGGCCGAGGTCGCCCGCCATGATCTCGGCCATGTGCTCGATGAAGGACACCAGGCCCGACCACGGGTCGGGGTCCGTGAGGGCCTGGTCGGCGATGGCCGCGACCGAGTCGAGGCGCTCCATGAACAGGGCCTCGATCAGCTCTTCCTTGGTCCGGAAGCGCCGGTAGACGGTACCCACGCCGACGCCGGCGTGCCGCGCGATCTCGTCGAGGCTGACCTCGAGGCCGCGTTCGTTGAAGACCTCGGCGGCCGCTCGCAGGATCCGCTGCCGGTTCCGCTCGGCGTCGCGCCGCAACGGACGCGTGCCCACGTCGGGACCCGCCGTGCTCTCCGGCATCTGAGACCTCCGAATAAAAGTGGAGACAACACCTCCGCTTGTGTTAGCGTGGAGCTAAGCGGAGAAAACACCTCCAGATTGGTAAACCTCATGTCTGATGTCAACTCCATCAGCCGGGAAGGCCCCGGGGACCGGCGGCGCTGGCTCATCCTCGGCGTGATCGGCATCGCGCAGCTCATGGTCGTCCTTGACGTCACGGTGATGAATATCGCGCTGCCGTCCGCGCAGCGCGCGCTGCACTTCAGCACGGTGGACCGGCAGTGGGTAGTGACGGCCTACACCCTGGCCTTCGGCAGCCTGCTGCTCTTCGGCGGGCGGCTCGCCGACCTGCTCGGCCGAAGGGCCACCTTCCTGACCGGCCTGCTCGGCTTCGCCGGCGTCTCGGCGGTCGGCGGCGCCTCGGTCAATTTCGCCATGCTCGTGACCGCGCGGGCCTGCCAGGGCGCGTTCGGCGCGATCTTGGTCCCGTCGGCGCTGTCGCTCCTGACCACCACGTTCACCGAGCCGAAGGAGCGCGGCCGGGCGTTCGGCATCTACGGCGCCATCGCCGCCGCGGGCAGCGCCCTGGGCCTGCTGCTCGGCGGCGCGCTGACCGAGTACCTGTCCTGGCGCTGGACGCTGTACGTCAACCTCGTCTTCGCGGCCGCGGCCCTGGCCGGGGGACTGCTCCTGCTCGAGCGCCGCTCGCGGCAGGACCGGGGGAGCAAGCCGCGGCTGGACATTCCGGGCGTGCTCGCGGTCTCCGGTGCCCTGTTCTGCCTGGTGTACGGCTTCTCGAACGCGGCCACGCACAACTGGCACACCCCGTCCACCTGGGGTTTCCTGGCGGCGGGGGTGGCGCTGCTCGCGGCGTTCGCCTACTGGCAGACGCGGGCGGCGAGCCCGCTGCTGCCGCCGCGCGTGGTGCTCGACCGTAACCGGGGCGGCGCCTACGCGTCCATGCTCATCGCCTCCAGCGGCATGTTCGGCGTCTTCCTCTTCCTCACCTACTACCTGCAGCAGACGCTCGGGTACTCGCCGGTCATCACCGGGCTCGCCTTCCTTCCGATCGCCGCGGGCATCGCCTTCTCGGCGAACATGTCCACGATCGTGCTGATGCCCCGGATCGGCCCCAAGCCGCTGGTCGCGACCGGGATGCTGATCGCGGCCGGTGCGATGACCTGGTTCTCCCAGCTTGGAGTGCACACCGCGTACGTGGACGGGGTGCTCGGCCCGATCATCTTGACCGGGATCGGCCTCGGCATGGTGATCGCGCCGTCCATCAACACCGGCACCTTCGGCGTGGAGCCGCGCGATGCGGGCGTGGCCTCGGCCGCCGTCACCGTCGGCCAGCAGCTCGGCGCCTCGATCGGGACGTCGCTGCTGAACACGATCTTCGCCAGTGCCGTCGCGTCCTACCTCGCCGCGCACGCCGCCGCCGCGGCAGGCCCGGGCGGCCGGGCGCTGGCCGGGCTGGCGCTGGCCCACGGCTACGACACCGCGTTCTGGTGGGTGGCCGGCATCTTCGCGGGCGGCGCGATCATCGGCGGTGCCCTGTTCCGCCGCGGCCCGCTGTCGCGACAGGACAGCCCGGCGCAGGTCAGGGCGATGGAATCCGAGCCCGGCCGCGTCCTCCGGGCGTAATGCGGCGCCACCAGAAATCGGTAACACCGAATCCCCGGGCAATGGCGCCCGGGGATTCGGCGCCGTGAAAACCCGTAACCATATGCATCCCCGCGCCCGCACATTACTATTGGCATGTCCGACATGACGGTAGTGACTAAATTGCTGGACTTGGGGTGGGATCTGCTGTGGTGGAGGTGCTGCAACCTTCCGACCCGCGGCTGATCGGTCCGTATCAGCTGGTCGGACGGCTCGGGGCGGGTGGCATGGGCCGGGTGTTCCTGGGCATGTCCGCCGCCGGCCGGCCCGTGGCCGTGAAGGTGATCCATGCCGAGCTGGCCGCCGATCCGGAGTTCCGGGCCCGGTTCAGCGTCGAGGTCGCCGCGGCCAGGAAAGTGAGCGGCCTGTTCACCGCCCTCGTGGTCGACGCGGACGTGGACGCCCCGGTGCCCTGGCTGGCCACCGCCTACGTGAGCGGCCCGTCGCTGTCCGAGGCGGTGCGGGACCGCGGGCCGCTGGCCGTCACGCCGCTGCTGGCGCTGGCCTCGAACCTGGCCAAGAGCCTGAGCGCGATCCACGCCGCGGGCGTGGTGCACGGCGACCTCAAGCCGTCCAACGTGCTGCTGGCCCTGGACGGGCCGCGCGTCATCGACTTCGGGATCTCCCAGGCGGCGGGGGCGGCGCCGCTGGCGCGGGGCGGCCTCGTCGTCGGCACGCCCAGCTTCATGTCGCCCGAGCAGGCCGCGGGTCAGGCCGTCGGGCCGCCCAGCGACGTGTTCAGCCTGGGCGCGGTGCTGGCCTTCGCCGCGACGGGCCGCAGGCCGTTCGGCACCGGGCAGGCCGCCGCGGTGCTCGAACGCGTCGTCGGTCATGCGCCTGACCTGCAGGGCGCGCCGCCTGAGGTGCTGCCGCTGATCGAACGGTGCCTGTCCAAGGACCCGGCCGGGCGGTTCGTGGCCGCCGACCTGCTGGCCGAGGTGACCGCCGTCCAGGCCGCGCTGGACCAGCCGCCGCAGGACCCGGCTCCCGTCGCCACCCCGCGGCGACGGTGGCGGCCGCTGGCCACCGCGGCGGCCGTCGCCGGCCTCGTCGTGGCCGGCGCCGCAGCCGGATACGGCCTGAACATCGCGATCGAGCACCGGCCCGGCCTGTCAGTCCAGGCCGGCGGCAGGACCCCCGCCGACGGCCGGCTAGACGCCCGGTCTGGCCCGACGGTCCCGCAGATCACCGGCGCCTACACCTACCAGCAGGGGAAGATGGTCTACTTCGAGATCTCCTACTCGGATCCGGGCAACGACGCCGCGGGTTTCGGTTTCGTGGGCGTCAACGGATCGGACCTGCGCCAGACGATCGTCCCGTTCTCCAGCCCGGCGCCCGCCGTCGTCGAGGACGGCATGATCTCCTACCCGCTCGACCAGGGCTGCGGCACCGGCCTTGAGTTCACCAGCACCATCAAGGCCTGGATCTTCGACCAGGCGGGCACCCGCAGCAAGCCGGTCGTCATCCACCTGGCCTGCACCACCTGACCCTCAGGGATGCTCGCGCGCGTAGTGGGCCGTGAGCACGTCGCCGCCGAAGTCGCCGCGCGGGCGCCGGAGCACGGTGTGCGCGTGGTTGCCGTCGTCGGTCGTGTCGTACTCGATCAGCAGGTCATCGCCCTGCACTCGGTAGTAGTGCCGCGCCCCCGGCGTCAGCGGCCCCTCCCAGGCGAAGTGCAGGGCGGTGCCGTCCAGCCGGGCCGCCTCGCGGGCCGCGAGGCCGTCGGGCAGCCGGTCCAGGTAGGCCGCGGCCAGCTGGGCCAGCAGGGCCCGCGCGGCCGGGCCGAGGGCGGCGGCGGCCACGCCGAGCGGCTCGATGCCCGGGCGGGCCCGCGGGCTGGTGGCGGTGCGGATGTCGGCCGGGGCCTGGCTCGCTACCACGGCGGCCGCGCGGTCCCGCGCTCCCATCGCGTCGAGCAGCGCCCGGACCAGGTCTTCCTCCGGGCCTAGCGGCCGCGACACCGGCCGTCCGGCGTAGCTGACGCAGGCCGGGTTGGCGCCGAAGAACACCGGGGCGGGGGAGACCTCGTCGCCGGCCACGGTCATCGTCACCGACAGGTGGTGCCCCTCGAATCGCCACGACCACGGCTCGCCGTCCCGCGGGTCGCCGTACACGCTCACCCAGTAGTCGCCGCTGTGCCGGCCGTGGCGCCACTGCTCCTGCCGGTCGAGCACCTCCTCAAGGGCGACGATGCCCATGGCCTGGGCGTACGCGTGCCCGCTGAGCCCGGTGGCGAGCAGCCGGTGCGCGGCCTTCCTGGCCGCCGGGGCCAGCTCGGCCAGGCACGCGCCGGGGCGCTCCCGGGGCCGGTACTCCAGCCAGCGCCGGGCCGCGTCGTCGGCGAACGGCCGGGCCGCGAGCCCGCGCTGGCCCTCGTCCAAGGCGCCCAGCAGGGACATGGCGGCAGTACGCATCTGTCCGGCCAGCGAATCGGCGCTCATTGCTCCGGTATATCAGGACGATCCTCGCGGGCCAGCGGGCGCAGCAGGGCCAGCAGGGCGCCGGGATCGGGTGTCTGGCCGAAGAAGGCGGCGTCGACCCCCTCCACGGCAGTCAGGGCGGCCTGGGCAAGCTCGCCGCCTCGTTCGGTCGCCTTGATTCGCCTGGCTCGCGTGTCGGCGGCGTCGACGGTCCGCACGATCAGGCCCTTGGCCTCCAGCTTGCGCAGCACCTCCGAGGTCATCTTCACGTCGGTGCCCGCCTGCCGGGCCACGCTGAGCTGGTTCGGCTCATCCCCGCGTGAGTTCAGCCACCAGGCCGAGGCCAGCAGCACGAACTGCACGTGGGTGAGGCCGAGGGGAGCCAGCGCCGCGGTGACCTGGCGCTGCCAGCGCAACGTGACGTGCCACAGCAGGAACCCCGGGCTCTCCTCCGGGTCGAGCGGCACCGTCAGCCTTCCGCCCGGCGGGCCAGCGCGGCCACCACCTCGGGAAAGTCGGCGGTGATCTGCGGGCCGAGCTCCGGGCCGATCTGCCCGGCCGCCTCGCCGGTGATTTCCGTCCGGTAGATGATCCTGGTCCGCCCGGCCGCGGCGGGCTCCAGCCGGTGCTCGGTCCGGACCACGAAATCGCCCGCGTCCATCTCGTCGGTGAACGACTCGCCCGGCTTGATCTCCGCCAGGCGCATCCGGATCGGCTCGTCACCCGGCGGGGTCATGGTGAACACCGTGCCGACCTCGAACGGGCCGTCCACCGTGATCGCCTCGATGCCCTCGTTCCACTGCGGCCAGGCCGCCATGTCGGCCCAGTGCTCCCACAGCGCCTCCGGGGCGGCGCTGGTCTCGAGGCGGTACTCGTACTCCCACATAATTCCTCCATGCGCAGATGATCTGTTCACACATTATATGACGAAGCGCGGATCCGGTACCTTTGGGCCCCATGACGATGCCGAGCAGCTGGGACGACACGTACTCCTGGGACCGGCCGCCGGCGTGGGACATCGGCCGGCCGCAGCCGGTCTTTGTCCGCCTCGCGGAGCGGGACCTGCTGTCCGGCCGGGTGCTCGACTCCGGCTGCGGCACGGGGGAGAACACCCTTCTGGCCGTGGCGCACGGCGCCGACGCGGTGGGAATCGACCTGTCCGGCCGCGCCATCGAGCGGGCCCGGGCCAAGGCGGCCGAGCGAGGGCTGGCGGCCCGGTTCGAGACCGGTGACGTGCTGCGGCTGGATGACCTGGGCCTGACCTTCGACACGATCATCGACAGCGGCGTCTTCCACGTCTTCGACGACGAGGACCGTCCTCGCTACGTGGCCAGCCTGGGCTCGGTCCTGCGCCCGGGCGGCCGCTGCTACCTGATCTGCTTCAGCGACCGCCAGCCGGGGGACTTCGGGCCGCGCCGGGTGAGCCAGGGCGAGCTGCGCGCCGCCTTCAGCGACGGGTGGTCCGTCGCCAGCATCGACGCGGAAACCTTCGTGATCAACGAAGCCGCGTTCGGCATCTCGGCCGCGCAGGCCTGGCTGGCCGTCATCGAGCGGCTCGGCTAGGGTCCGCAGCGGGTTCCGGGTCCGGCGGCCCGGAACCGGGGGGCGCCGGGACGGGCTTGACCCGGCGGTTGCCCGGCCACATGCCCAGCCGGCCGAACAGCGCCACCAGGGCCGGCACCAGCAGGGAGCGGACGGCGATCGCGTCCAGCACGACGCCGAGGGCCATCGCGATGGCGATCTGCCGGAACTGCTGGAGCGGGATCACCGCGAGCATCGCGAAGCTCGCGGCCAGGGCCACCCCGGCCGTGGTGATAGCCCGCGAGGCCTGCGGCGTGGCCACCGCGACCGCGTCGCGGACCGACCGGTGCCGCGCTTCCTCCCAGATCCGCCCGACCACGAAGACGTTGTAGTCCGAGCCGAGCGAGACCAGCAGCACGCCGGCGGCGAACGGGACGAAGTAGACCAGGCTGCTGTAGCCGAGGACGGCCTGGCCGATGAGGATGGTCAGCCCCAGGGTGGCGAACACGGCCAGGACGCTGGCGGCGAGCAGGTACACGGGGGCCAGCAGCGACCGCAGGAAGAGCGCCAGCAGCACCAGCGTCACCACCATGATCGCCAGCGCGACGCGGCCCAGGTCGGCGAAGACCGAGCCGATCGAGTCCCCGGTCAGCGCGGTCTCGCCCGCCACCTCGAACCGCGCCCCGGTCAGCCCGGCGGTGCGGCCGAGCGCGGGCAGGTCCTCCGGCAGCTGCCGGACGCGGCTGATCGCGGTCGCGTCGAGCGGGTCGGTCTTCTCCACGACCACGAACCGGGCGGCGCCGCCGGAGGAGGCCAGCATGGGGTTGACCGGCGCCGAGGACCCCGGCAGGTGCGCTGTCGCGGCCGCGGGCAGGCTCGCCGGGCCCGCTATCTCGGCGACGCCGGGCTGGCGCCCGAGTTCGCGCTGCAGCCGGGCCAGCGCCGCGGTCTGCCCGCTCACGCCGGGGCCGATGACCAGGATCTCGGTGGGGGACAAGATGCCCGGCGCGAAGCCCTCGGACGCGGCGGTGCTGGCCCGCGCGGCCGCCGACGACGACGGGAGCTCCCCGATCAGCGGCGACCCGAGCGCGATGGCGTGGGCGCTCCAGGCCGCCACGATCAGGCCGGCCGTGCCCGCCGCGGCGATCAGCAGCGCCACCGGCCGGGCCGCCGCGAACCGGGCTACCCGGGTCCGCAGGTCCCCGCCGGGGCGCGGCGCCGCATCCGCCCGGCCGCCGCCTTCCCGGCGGCTGACGCCCTCGCGCCGCATCCACCGGGGGACCGGCCGGAACAGCAGGCCGCCGAAGATGGCCATGAGCGCGGGACCCAGGGTCATCGACACGACCATCGCGGTCACCACGGTGAGCGCCAGGCCGGGGCCGAACGCGCTCAGCAGCTTCGTCTTGGCCACCGCGAGCGAGGCCGCGGCGGCGGCCACGATGATGCCGGCCGCGAAGATGATCGGCGCGAACTCCGCCGTGGCCAGCCGGGCCGCCCGGACCCGCGGCTCGCCGCCGGCCACCCGGGCGCGCATCCCGTCCAGGAAGAACACGGCGTAGTCGGTGGTCACCCCGAGCAGCAGCACGACCAGCACCGGGTCCAGGTCGGGCGGCAGCGTGACGCCCATCCGCCCGGCCAGCCAGACCACCACCCGGACGGCGAGCACGTACGCGGTGGCCGCGCAGGCGAGCGCGGCCAGCGGCGCGCCCACCGACCGGAAGCGCAGGCCGAGGATCAGCGCGATGGCGAGCACGGTGAACAGCTCGACCCACAAGATGTCCCGGCCGATGATCTGGCTCTGCTCGTATTCGGCCGGGACCGGGCCGGTCACCCCGACGACGTGGTCGGACGGGCGGCCCAGGTACCAGCGCGCGTACTCGTCCGCGCCCGCCGTCTGCGTCCCGAACGAGGTGCCCGCCCGGAAGTACAAGAACGTGATCACCGTGGTGGACTGCTCGTTCGTCCCCTTCAGCAGGCCCGCGGCGTTGGGCAGCGGGAACGCCCCGGCCAGCCCGGGGATGCCGCCCGGCGGCGCCGGGGTGACCGGTTCGCTGAGGATGCGGGCGGCCTCGCCCTGGCCGGTCGCGGCCAGCGCCGCCGCGGCCTGGGCGAACTGGCCGGAGTGACCCGCCGCCCCGGGCAGCTGCCGGTCCACCGACAGGGCCTGGTGCAGGGCCCGGTCCCGGGTGGCCGCCGGCATCTCGTGCGGGTCGCGCTGCACCACGGCCACGGCCGCGTCGATGGGGAACCCGAACAGCCGGGCGGCGTCGCTCTCGGCGCGGGCCGCGGCCGAGCCGGGCGGGATCAGCTGCGACAGCCCGCCGGTGGAAGCGGCGTTCAGCGGCGGCAGGAACACGATGGCCAGGACCGCGACGGCGGCCCATCCCAGGACGATGAAATACCGCAGGCTGACCACGACGAAGGCGTAGCCGCGGGCCAGGAGACCCGCGGCTACGCCGGGCTGCTCGGTGACAGGCACGGGCAGCCATTACCCAGGATCGGGACGGCTATTTCCCGGTCCGCTAACGATCGGGCTACGACGTCGGCTGGGTGAGGTCGTAGACGGTCTGGCCGCCGACGGTCGCCTTCTTGAAGTGGGCCGCTACCCAGGCCGTGATGGACGAGGAGCCCTGCCCGCCGCCGAAGCTCTGGCTGCCCTGGCCTACGTAGTAGTGGATCTCGTGCTTGGCCACCAGCTCCTTGAAGACCGCCAGGGTGGGCCACGGGTCGGTCCCGTTGAACCCGCCGATGGCCATCACCGGGTCGCCGGTCGTCAGCTGCAGCGGCGCCGCGCCCTCCGAGCCTTCGGTCGCGGCCACCCACTTGTACGCGGACGCGTTCTTCTCCAGCAGCTTGGCCAGGGCGCTGCTCACCGTGGTGCTGCCGCCGAGCCCGCCGGCCCCGCCGAAACCGCCGGCCCCGCGGCTGCCGCCCGGCATGGTGCCGGTTCCGGCCGACGACCCGCCCGGCGTGGTGCCGGTTCCCGTCGAGGAGCCGCCCGGCGCCGCGCCCGCCGTCCCGGACGGGCCGCTGGGCGCCCCGGAGAGCCGCTGGGCGCCCCGGTCCCGGCCGTGCCCTGGCCGCCGGGGAAGCCGCGCTGCCCGGCCTGGCCGCCGGGAAAGCCGCCCCGGCCGCCGCCAGGTCCGCCCGCGCCGCCGGGGCCGCCGCCGAACCCGCCCGGCCCCGCGCTCGGGATCGCGCCGGTGTGCGCGGTACCCACCGTGTCCAGCGCGTACGCCGCCGGCCCGGCCAGCCCGGCCATCAGCGCCAGCCCGAGCGGTGCCGCGACCAGAGCCAGCCGCCCGCGGCGCGAGCGCGCCAGCGCCGCCAGCCGGGGACGGGCCAGCACCAGGCCCGCGGCGGCCGCCGCCGCGACCACGATCACCCAGCGCAGCCACGGCAGCCAGTCCGGCGTGCGGCCGAGCAGCACGAAGGCCCACGCCGCGGTGACGGCGATGCCCAGCCCCAGTGCCACCCGACCGGCCATCCCGGGCCGCTCCTGCCACAGGGCTACCGCCCCGATGCCCACCAGCGCGGCGATGCCCGGCGCCAGCGCGACCATGTAGTACGGGTGGATGATGCCGTTCATGTAGCTGAACACCAGCCCGGTCACCAGCACCCAGCCGCCCCACAGCAGCGCCGCGGCCCGGATCCGGTCGGTCCGCGCCGCCCGGCGCGACATCCAGGCCATCGCGGCCAGCGCGATCAGCGCGGCGGGCAGCAGCCAGCTGATCTGGCCGCCGAACTCGGACTGGAACAGCCGGAAGATCCCGGTCGCGCCGCCGAACGAGGCCCCCTGGCCCCCGCCGCCCCCGCCGATGGACCCGGTCTCGTCGCCGGTGAGGCGGCCCAGGCCGTTGTACCCGATCGCCAGCTGCAGGATGTTGTTGTTGGTCGAGCCGCCGAAATAGGGCCGGCCGGCGGCCGGGGTGAGCTCAGCGGCCAGGATCCACCAGCCGGCGCCGGCCACGATGCCCGCGCCCATCAGGACCGTCTGCCAGATCCGGCGCCCGAGACGGGGCGGCCCGGCCCACAGGTAGGCGGCGGCGAACCCGGGGACCACCAGGAACGCCTGCAGCATCTTGGCCAGGAACGCGAACCCGATCAGCAGGCCGGTGAACACCAGCCACCGGCTCCGCCCGTTCTCGACCGCCCGGACCAGCGTGTAGGCGGCCGCCGTCATCAGCAGCACCAGCAGCGCGTCGGGGTTGTTGAACCGGAACATGAGCGCGGCCACCGGGGTCAGCGTGAGCGCGAGGCCGGCCACGAGTCCCGCCCCGGCTCCGGACCAGCGCTTGACCGCGGCGTACAGCAGCAGGACCGACGCCACGCCCTCCAGCGCCTGCGGCACCAGCATCGACCACTGGCTGAAGCCGAAGATCCGGCCCGACAGCTCCATCACCCACAGCGACGCGGGCGTCTTGTCCACGGTGATGAAGTTCGAGGAGTCGAACGAGCCGAAGAAGAACGCCTTCCAGCTCTTGGTGCCGGCCTGGACCGCGGCCGCGTAGAAGTCGTTGGCCCAGCCGTTCCGGCTGAGGTCCCACAGGTACAGCAGGGCGGTCAGCGCCAGCAGCCCGAGCAGGGCCGGCCGCGCCCACCGCGGGTCCGCTTCCGGCCCGCGCAGCAGCCGCGGGACCCGGCGGCGCCCCCGGGCGAAGCCGCCGGCCGCGTGCCGCGGCATGGATGTGGTCGTGCTCATGCGCTTCGTTCTCCCTGGGTCGCCATCTCAACCGTGCTGATCGCCGGGTACGTGCCGGGCATCTGGTGCTCGCCGGAATCGCGGTGCCGCCCGAGGTCTGGCCGCGGCCCGGAGCCGCGCCGCCTGCCGAACACCCAGTGCCGGTACAGCAGGAACCGCAGGACCGTGGCGACCAGGTTGGCGGCGATGAGCACCGAGACCTCGGCCAGCCTCCCGGCGGCCGGGCCGAGCGCGGCCAGCGCGCCCGAGGTCAGGGCCAGCCCGATGCCGACCGCCATCAGGCCCTTGAACTGGTGCCGGGCCGAGCCGTCCCGGCCGCTGATGCCGAACGTCAGCCGCCGGTTCGCCGCGGTATTGGCGACCGCCGTCACCAGCAGGCTGACCACGTTGGCGGCCTGGGCCGGCATGACCAGCCGGAGCAGCACGAACAGCAGCAGGTAAGCGAGCGTGCTGGCCACCCCGATGACGGTGAACCGGGCGATCTGCAGCCGCAGGTTCCCGCCGGGGGCAGGCGTGCCCCCCGGGGCCGGGCCGCGCAGCCGGGGGACCTGGATGGAGCCGCGCGCGAAGCCGTACCCGAGGCGGGCCATGCCGCGCAGGTCGGCCAGGGCGGTGGCGACGATGTCGACGCGCGAGTCCAGGTCGTCGATCCAGTCGACCGGGACCTCGTGGATGCGCAGCCCGGCGCGCTCGGCCAGCACGAGCAGCTCGGTGTCGAAGAACCAGGCGGTGTCCTGGGTGAGCGGCAGCAGCGCCCGCGCCTGGTCCCGCCTGATCGCCTTGAAGCCGCACTGCGCGTCCGAGAAGCGCGCCCCCATCAGGGTCCGCAGCAGCAGGTTGTAACTGCGCGAGATGAGCTCCCGCTTGGGCCCGCGGATGACCCGCGAGCCGCGGGCCAGCCGGGTGCCGATAGCCAGGTCGCTGTGCCCGGACAGCAGCGGGGCCACCAGCGGGAGCAGGGCGTTCAGGTCTGTCGACAGATCGACATCCATGTAGGCCAGGACCTCGGCCTCGCTCCGCGACCAGATGGCCCGCAGCGCCCGGCCGCGGCCCGGCCGCTCCATCCGGACGGCCCGTACCGGCGGCAGCTCGCGGGCTAGCTGGTCCGCGAGCGCCCAGGTGGCATCGGTGCTGCCGTTGTCCGCGATGGTGATCCGGGCGCTGAAGGGAAAGCTCTCGCGCAGGTAGCTGGCCAGCCGCCGCACGCTCGGCGCGAGATCACGTTCCTCATTCCGAACAGGAACAACAATATCTACCTGCAGAACCGTCATGACATGGAGGATCGGCTGCCACGCTGCGTCACGGCTGAAGCAACCTTATGCGCGGGCTATGAGCGCGGCGTCAGCGGAACCGGCAGGTCACCGCGCCCAGGTCGCCGAAGTCCGCATGGATCACGTCGCCCTCGCCGACGAACACCGGCCGGGTGAACGACCCGGCCAGGATCACCTGCCCGGCCGGGAGGGACTCGCCGTGGACGCTGAGCTTGTTCGCCAGCCAGGCGACGCCGTTGGCCGGGTGGCCGAGCACCCCGGCCGCCACGCCGGTTTCCTCGATCGCCTCGTTCACGTAGAGCACGGCCGCGACCCGGCGCAGGTCGCACGCGTCCGGGCGGACGGCGCGGCCGCCGGTGATGATCCCCGCGTCGGCCGCGTTGTCCGAGATCGTGTCCACGATGGTGCGCAGGTGGCCGGTTTCCGGGTCGCTCATCTGCACCCGCGCGTCGAGGATCTCCAGCGCCGGGGTCACCCAGCGGGTCGCGTCCAGGACGTCGAGCGCGGTCACTCCCGGTCCCGTCAGCGGCCGGTCCAGGACGAACGCCAGCTCGACCTCGACCCGCGGGCGGATGAACCGGCCGAACGGCACCGTGCCGCCGTCGGCGAAGACCATGTCGTCGAAGATGACGCCGTGGTCGGGCTCGGTGATCGATACGGCCTGCTGCATGGCCCGCGAGGTCAGGCCGATCTTCCGCGCCCGGACGGTCCTGCCCTCGGCGACCTTGGCCGCGACCAGCGCCCGCTGCACGCGGTAGGCGTCCGCCACGGTCATGTCCGGGTACTGCAGGGACAGCTGCCGGATGGGCTGGCGCGACCGCTCGGCCGCCAGCAGGCGGCGGGCCGCGTCGAGGACCGCGTCGTCAGCCAGCACGGCCCGAGCCGTCCTGCTCGCGCGAGCACCACCAGGTGGAACGGCCTCCGACCGTGCCGTGGCGCATCTCGGCGCCGCACCGCGGGCAGGTACCGCCGAGATGGCGGGCCCCGATGACGTCGCCGGTGTGCACGCCGCCCCGGGCGATGGCGGAGTCCAGGGCCGATACCAGCGCCCGGTACAGGCGGTCCGCCTCCGCGCGCCGCAGCCGGTCCGTCCGCGCGGCCGGGGATACCTCGGCCTCCCACAAGATCTCGTCGGCCAGCAGGTTCCCCACCCCGGCGATCCGGGACTGATCAAGCAGCCTGGCCTTGACCGCGACCCCTCCCTTGGTGATCAGGGCGCGGAACTGCGCCGGGGTAACCTCGGCCGCGTCCGGCCCGAGCGCGTCGACGCCGGGGTTCAGCCGGACCCGGCCCAGGCGCCGCTTGTCGAACAGCACCAGGCGGCCGCCGTCGGCGAAGGTCAGCGTGAACCGGTCCCACTCGGCCTTGCGCGGCTGGGCGTCGCGGTGACGCGGGCCGCCGCCCTCGGCCGCCAGGCCGTCCGGGGAAGTGACGACGATCCGGCCGCCCATACCCAGGTGGATGCCGAGGTCCGGGCCGTCATCCGAGGTCTCGCACCACATGGTCTTGCCCCGGCGGCGGGCCGCGGCCAGCGTCCGCCCGGTCAGCGCGGCGCGCAGCTCACCCGGGGCGTGCGGCCGGCACACGAACGTGTCGCTGTCGTCCACGTCCGCGATGCGGCGGTTCAGCCCCTCGTCGGCGATCAGCCGCCGCGCGGTCTCGACCTCGGGAAGTTCCGGCATTCCTACGTTTTACCCGGCCTCAGGCCAGGACGGCGGCGAAACGGCCCGCGGCCCGGTCGAGCTGGGCCAGGATGTGCTCGCGGGCCCGGTCGTCGAGCGGGGTGTCGGGCATGGCGATGAGCTCCCGCAGGACCGGGACGAGGGGGGCGTACTTCCCGGCCAGCTCGCGCAGCCGGGGACCGGTGGTGTGGATCAGGCCGACGCCGTTGTCGGTGAAATCGGAGACCTTGATGACCCGCGCCCACGGGCTGCGGCGCAGGCTCTCCGCGACGTGCTCCCGGTACTGCTCGTGCGGGTCACGGCCCGGCGTGTAGGCCGGGTTGGTCACGGCCGCGACCAGCTCGGCCACCCGCGGGCCGAACCCGGCCGCCAGCGCCGCGAGCGCCGCCTCCTGACCGCCGTCGCCGCCGTCGCCGCCGTCGCCGGCGAGCTCGGCGGCGTGGTCCTCCACCGCGTCGTGCAGCAGGGCGGCGCAGGCCACGTCGGCGTCGCGCACGCCGTAGTGCGACATGATCCGGATCGCCACCCGGAGCAGGTGGTTGACGTACGGCTCGCGCTCCCGGCGGTCGGCGGCGTGCAGCCGCGCCGCCAGGTCAAGGGCGCGGTTCAGGCGGAGCCGGTCCGGTTCGGGCCACGTCTCGATCTCGGCCGCGAACCGCGCCCGCAGGCCCTCCTCGCCGTAGGTCGAGGTGATCGCGTGCAGCGGCATGGCCGCCATCAGCTGCCGCTCGCCGCTGTCCATGCCCTACAGGTAACACACGGGACGAGTCCCGCGGAACGGGATCGGGCAGCAGGGGGAGCAAGATGGCGAAATGGGTCAGGCCCGGCCGGCTGGTCACGATGACGCAGCCTCCGTGCGCGGCCACCACGGCGTCCACGATGGCCAGGCCCAGGCCGGTGCTCTTCCCGGCGTCGCCGGCCGTCCGGGCCCGCCCGGTGTCGCCGCGGGTGAACCGCTCGAACAGATCGGGCAGCAGCTCGGGCGCGATGCCGGGGCCGTCATCGGTGATGCTCAGCTCGACCAGGGGGCCGGCCGGCGCGACGCCACGGTGGATCGTCGCCGTCCCCTCCGCCGAGGTGGCGGCCCGGGGAGCGGTCCCGACGGCCAGCGCGACGCTGACCGTCGAGCCCGGCGGGGTGTGCTTGCCCGCGTTGCTCAGCAGGTTGGCCATCACCTGGTGCAGCCGGTGCTCGTCGCCCTCCACCAGGACCGGCTCGTCCGGCAGGTCGAGCCGCCAGCGGTGGTCGCCGCGGGCCACCCGGGCGTCGCTGGTCGTCTCGATGACCAGCCGGGACAGGTCCACCGGAGCGCTCTCGAGCGGCCGCCCCGCGTCCAGGCGGGCCAGCAGCAGCAAGTCGTCCACCAGGACGGTCATCCGCGCCGACTCGGACTGGATACGGCGCAGGGCGTGCCCGACATCATCGGGCACCGGGCCGGGGTGCCGCAGGGCCAGCTCGGAGTAGCCGCGGATCGCGGACAGCGGCGTGCGCAGCTCGTGCGAGGCGTCCGCGGCGAACCGGCGCAGCCGGGCCTCGCTGGCCTCGCGGCGGCCCAGGGCCCGCTCGACGTGGTACAGCATCCGGTTGAACGCGGCGCCGACCCGGCCGACCTCTGTCCTCGGGTCATTGTCGGGGACCCCGGCGGGCAGGGTGACCTCGCCCGAGTCGAGCGGGAGCTCGGCCACCCGGGCCGCGGTCGCCGCGACGCGGCGCAGTGGCCGCAGCGACAACCGCACCAGTACCGTGCCGAGCACGCCGGCCAGCACGAGCACGCACAGGAAGACGATCAGCTCGGCCGCTGCGACCTGTCCCAGCGTGTGTTCCACGGTGCTCAGCGGGAGGCCAGTCACGAGAACGTCGCCGTCGTGCCCCGCCACCGCGGTCACCCGGTAGTCCCCGCCCAGCGACGCCAGCTCGACCGAGTAGGCGTCGCTGGCGCCCGGCGGCTGCCCGTGCGGCGGCGTGTTCGCCGGCAGCGCGTCGAGGGCCTTCTTTTCCGCCGCGGAGAAACGCGGGCACTCCTGGTTGGTCATGCCGTTGACGATGCCGCAGTTGGTGATCTGCCGGTTTTTCATCCGCATGCCCAGCATGCCCTGCGGCTGCCCGAGGCTGCAGTTGACGTTGTTGGGCGGCGGCCGGCTGCTGCCCGGGTGGTCGTCCGGATCGGGGTTTCCGGCCTGGCCGCCGGGAGCCTGGCCCGCGTTCTCGATGCAGCCGGCGTAGGTACCGCTGGAGCTGCGCACCTGCCCGTCGAGCGCGCTCACCATCGCGCCGCGGATGGTGAGGTAGGTAACCGCGCCGATGACGGCGCAGGCGCCGATGAGCAGCAGCAGGACACCGGTGATGAGCCGCGTGCTGAGGGTGCGGCCTTCCAGCCAGCTGGCCCACCGCCGGCGCCTGGCCGCCGGGTGCGCGCCGGCCATCAGCCAGCGGGCTTCAGGACGTAGCCGACGCCGCGGACGGTATGGATGACCGGCACCCGCCCGGAGTCGATCTTCTTGCGCAGGTAGCTGATGTAGAGCTCGACGACGTGAGCCTGGCCGCCGAAGTCGTAGTTCCAGACCCGGTCCAGGATCTGCGCCTTGGACAGGACCCGCCTGGGGTTGCGCATGAGGAACCTGAGCAGCTCGAACTCGGTCGCGGTGAGGTCGATGAGGTCACCGTCGCGGCGGACCTCGCGGGCGTCCTCGTCCATGGTCAGGTCCCCGACCACCAGCGATCCCTCGGACTGGGCCCGGGTCAGGTTGGCCCGGCGGAGCAGGCCGCGCAGCCGGGCCAGCACCTCTTCCAGGCTGAACGGCTTGGTCACGTAGTCGTCACCGCCGGCCGTGATGCCCGCCACCCGGTCCTCCACCGCGTCCCGCGCGGTCAGGAACAGCACGCACACCTGGGGCAGCTCGGCCCGGACCCGGCGCATGACCTCCAGGCCGTTGAAGTCCGGCAGCATGATGTCGAGCACCACGGCGTCGGGCCGGAACTCGCGGGCGGTCCGCACGGCCTCTGCCCCGCTGCCCGCGGTGATGACATTCCAGCCCTCGTAGCGCAGCACGCTGGCCAGCAGCTCGGCCAGGCTGGGCTCGTCGTCGACGACGAGGACGCGGACCGGCGTGCCGTCCGGCCGCTGGAGGCCCGGGCCGCGGCTGCCCGCGGGCTGGGCCGCCGCGGGGACGTGGTTTTCCATGTTCGCAAGCCCGCCCGTCTCGATCCTGATCCGTGCCTGGTACGCGCGGGCGAGATTCCCCTCTCGCCGCTCATCTCACGCGAACAGTGTAGGGGTCAGGTCAGAAAAACCTCAGAATCAGCTCTGAGGGTCCGGGAGAGGATCAGCCGGCGTCCAGGACCCGGGCCAGCTTCGACCCGGAGGCCGACGGCCTGGCCCCGGCCTCGCGCAGCGCCCGGCCGACCGCCTCGAGCAAGGCTGTCGCCTCCGCTCCGGGCGACAGTACCTCGACCTCGATCTCACGCCACCTCATCGCCTCGTTCCCGCCGCCGAACCGGACGGCGGTCACCAGGTCGTCCGCCACCTCCACCAGGGCATCTCCGGCTGGCCCGGCCAGTGTCACCACGGTCCGTTCGGTATCGAGGATGGCGACGGGCCGCAGGTGCTCGCCGGCCGTGATCTTCTCGACCCGCGCGGTCAGCCGGGCCGGAGCGGTGCCGGTGTTGCCCTCGTCGAGCGGCGCGTGCAGCTCCTGCCGGGTGTCCTTGCCCGCCGGCAGCTTGAGGTGCCAGCCCTCGTCGTCGCCGCCGACGCGCCGCCGGAGCGTGACCTTGTGCCGGATCAGGCGCTGGTCCTCGGTGTCGAAGTAGGTGGCGCTCAGGTAGATCCGCCTGGGCTCGGTGGCCCGGCGGCCGCCGAGCTCGGGCAGGCGGCCCAGCTTCGGCAGGACGAAGCCGGCGTCGGCGTCGTATTTCTGCTCGGTTTCCAGGTGGTCGCCCTTGCTGCTCGTCACGCCTCCCAGGCTACGACGGCAAGACCGCGAAGCGGGTGGCGGGCCGCTCGATGAGCATCGCGCCGTCAGGGATGCCGTCCGGGCCGGCCAGGCCGGCGAGGACCGCGGGTAGGCCGCCACCCGCAGTTGCGCCGCGCCCGGCTGCCCGGCCTGGTCCCAGGCCTGCACGTGCGCGGCGAGTTCGGCGCCGAGCGCGGCGCCGTCCGGGCCGTACCCGGCTACTTCCAGGGCGGCGTGGCCGGTCCAGCGGCCCTCGGCGGGGGGCGGCTGCTCCAGGAGCAGCAGCGCGATACCGCCGGAGCCGGCGATCGCGGTTGTGCTGGCGATGGCGGGCCAGCGGAACGGCGCCCGGGCCAGCCGGACCGGGGCACCGTCGGCCGGGCGCTCCTCGGCCACCGTGCACGACCGCCGGTCATGGATCCCGAGCCACAGGCCGAACCCCCACAGCTGCAGCGAGCTGGCGGTTACCCCGGTGACGGCCTCGGCCGCGGGCCCGTCGAGGGCGGCGGTCAGCGCGGCGCCGTCGGGCTCGGCCCCGCCGGCCAGCGTGGGCCCGTCGGGGAGCATCAGCGAGAGCCCCGGCTGGAGCATCACGGTGCGTTCCGGGCCGGCCAGCGCCCCGCGGATCCGCATGAACCCGCACGGCACGACCGACCGGCTCACCCAGTGGCCGCCCGATCCTGAACGCTCGAACGCCACCGCCACCTGCGACCCGCGGATGCCGAGCGGGACCACGATCCTGGCGCCGGGGCCGGCCTGGTCCAGCCAGGCCGGAGCCAGGTCGCTGACCCCGACGGTGGCGATGACCCGGTCGTAAGGCGCGCCGGGCGGGTAGCCGCCGGCGCCGTCCGCGGCGACCACGGTCACGTCCGGGTACCCGGCGGCGGCCAGGTGCCCGCGGGCCTGGCCGGCCAGGTCGTCGTCGATGTCCACGCTGACCACGGCGCCCGCCGGCCCGGTGATGTGGCTCATCAGCGCGGCGTTGTAGCCGGTGCCCGCGCCGATCTCGAGGACCCGCTGGCCGGGCGCCAGGCCCAGCTGGGACAGCATGATGGCCATGATGGCGGGCTGGGAGGAGGAGCTGATGGGCTGGCCCGCGGCGTCCCGCTTGGTCACGATGGCGTCGTCGAGGTAAGCGTCCGGCGGCGGCAGGTGCGGCAGGAACAGGTGACGCGGCACGTCGCGCAGCGCCGCGATGATGCGCTCGTCGCGGATCCCGCTGGTCTTGCGGACCTCGGCGACGAGGCGCTCCCGCAGGTCGTCGAGCGACGAGGGGTCGGTCACCGGCCGGGCTCCGCCGGGCGGCCGCGGGCCAGGGCGCGGGCGGCCGCCACGGCCAGGGCCGCCAGGCAGGCCAGCCCGGCCAGGACGGCGCTGTTCCCGGCCAGCAGCTGCAGGCCGTGCCAGTGGAACTCGTGGTACCAGGGCTTGCTGCCGGTCGCGAAGTAGGTGCCCGGCGCGTACCAGCCCAGGCCCGCCGGCGTCAGGCCGGACTGGGACAGGTTCCACAGCTGCGGCCAGGAGGCGAACACGAGGAAGAGGCCGGCCCCGGCCCCCCACCACGCGATCCGCGCCGCGCGGTGCCGCGCGACGGCACCGAGGTGAGCCAGCAGCGCGAGCCCGGGGACCACCCAGACCCAGTGATGGTCCCAGCTCAGCGGCGACACCAGCAGCCCGGTCAGCGCGCAGGCCAGCATGGCGGGCACCGGCTGCCGGGCCCGGTACAGCAGCGCCGCGGTGACCAGCCCGGTCACCGCGATCAGGACGGCGGCCGCGAGCCACGGCAGCGTGCCCGAGGAGACGCTGCCGGCCAGCCGGGCCAGCACGCCGCGCAGCGACTGGTTGCCCCGGGTGCCCAGGAACACGATCCGGTTGGCCTTCAGGAACAGCCCGTGCGCCCAGTAGGTGCTCGAGTCGTGCGGCAGGACCGCGTAGCCGAGCGCCGCCGTGGCCGCGAACACCCCGCTGGCCACGGCGGCCTGCCGGTACCGGCGGATGAGCAGCAGGTACGGGATGAAGATCAGCGGGGTCAGCTTGACGCCCGCCGCGATGCCGATGCCGACGCCGTGCCACCAGCGGGTCCGGCCGCCGGGGACCAGCGCCCCGCCGGTGGTCAGGTCAGCCACCACGAGCAGCATGAGCAGCACGTTGACCTGGCCGAGGCTGAGGGTCTGCTGGACGGGCTCGGTGGCCAGCCCGAGCGCGGTGATGCCGAGCGCCGCGCCCAGCCGGACGGCCCGGCGGTCCCGGTAGCCGAGCGCGCCGAACACCAGCCATACGGTCAGCCCCAGGGCGGCCATGCTGGCCAGCGTCATGACCCAGCGCATGGCCGTCCACGACAGCACCGAGGCGACCGAGAACAGCACCGCGGCGAACGGCGGGTAGGTGAACTGGACGCCGTGCTGGCCGGTCCAGTCGTACAGCGGCGAGGCGCGGTGCGGGTCGTAGGCGGGGGCGACGTGCCGCACGATCAGGCCGCCGTCGCGGTACACCACCAGGTCGCGCATGGCGGCCATATAGGAAAGGTGCGTGACCAGGTCGGCGACGTAGGCGGCCAGGACCGCCGCGAGCAGGACCGTCCCGGCAGGCAGCAGCCACCGCGGCCCACGCGGGGTGGGCACGGTGGCTGCTGGGACCTCAGTGGCCGCGGCTGGCTCTGCCCGCATAACGCCCCTTCACCGGCTGGCACGGATATGTCGTGCCGATGATAGTGGCAAGCGAGCTGGCCGGGACCTTACTGGATCGTTCCGGTCCCGACGGTCCCGGTGGTGTCCTGGGCCGGGACATCCTCGGTCCGGCTCCGCCGGCCGAGCCAGCCGCGCTTGGCCGGCTCGGCTTCGGTCCGGGTCGCCACGGGCTCCATCCGGGTCCGGGCCGGGAGCGGCCCGGTGCCGGCCGGAACCCGCTCCACCGGAACGGTGTCGGCCGGGGCGGTACGGGCCACGGGCACCCGCTCCGCCGGGACGGTGGTCTCCGGGACCTCGTCGGCCTCGTCGACCGGGCGGATCCCGGACGCCACGGACGCGATCCGGCCGAGCGCCGCGCCCGCCACGAAGACGATGACCACGCCGAGCGCGGTGAAGAAGCCGAGCTGCTCCATGATCCGCATGTACTGCGTGCCGCTGGCCGGCGAGCCGCCCATGGCCACGTGGTTGTTCCACAGCGGGCTCAGGCTCTGCCCGAGGACGAACCAGGCGCCGGCCGCGACGGCCAGCAGGGCGCCGAACAGCGCGGTGTGCCGGCCCTTGGCGGCCATGAGGAAGACGCCGCCGAGGAAGACGGCGGCACCGGGCAGCAGTTCCAGCCACAGGCGGCCGGTGTTATAGGTCCAGGCCTTGTCCGGTGTGTAGGCGAAGTCGAAATACGGTCCGACGAAGGGGATGAGCGCGCCCCATAGACCGAGCAAGATCAGCAGGAATCCGCTGAAGGCTCCTCTGCTACGCCGCATTTGCAGCATCCCAGCCATGCCTATCACTTCCCGTGTGAGTAGCGATTTATTGTTGTGCGAGCCTTAACTGCCCGCCCTCTACCCGGAGAAGGACGCTGTATTCCGATGCGGCCCGGGTATCGTTCGCGACGTGGATAGCAGGCGCCAAGTCCCGCGCACGGACCTGCTGCTGTCCGACCCTCGCCTCGCGGACGCCGAGCGCAGGCTGGGCCGGGCCCTGGTCAAGGCGGCCGTAGGCCGGGCCCAGCAGCAAGCCAGGGACGGCCGGATCGCCCCCGGAGAGGTCGCCGATGCCGCCGTCGCCGGGCTGCCCGCCCGGGCCGCCGGGCTGACCCCGGTGATCAACGCGACCGGCGTGCTGGTCCACACCAACCTGGGCCGGGCGCCGCTGTCGGCCGCGGCGGCGGACGCCCTGGTCGCGGCGGCAGGCTCCTGCGACGTGGAGTTCGACCTGGCTTCGGGGACGCGGGCACGGCGCGGCGCGGGCGCGCTCGGCGCCCTGGCCAGGTCCGTCCCGGCCGCCGGGGCGGTGGCCGTCGTCAACAACAACGCGGCCGCCCTGGTCCTGGCGGCCACTGCGCTGAGCGGCGCGGACGCCGACGAGATCGTGATCAGCCGGGGCGAGCTGATCGAGATCGGCGACCGCTTCCGGCTGCCCGACCTGCTCGTCTCGACCGGCGCCCGGCTCCGCGAGGTGGGCACCACCAACCGGACGGCGCTCGGGGACTACGCCGGCGCAGTCGGCCCGCGGACCGCGTTCGTCCTCAAGGTGCACCCGTCCAACTTCCGCATCGAGGGCTTCACGGCCGCCGTGGCGGTCCGCGACCTGGCCGGGCTGGGACCTCCGGTCGTGTTCGATATCGGGTCCGGGCTGCTCGCGCCGCATCCGCTGCTGCCGGACGAGCCGAGCGCCGCGACCGCGCTGCGGGACGGCGCCGCCCTGGTCACCGCGAGCGGCGACAAGCTGCTCGGCGGCCCGCAGGCCGGGCTGCTGCTCGGCCGGGAGGACCTGGTGCGCAGGCTGACCCGGCATCCGCTGGCCCGGGCCCTGCGGGTGGACAAGCTGACCCTCGCCGCCCTCGAGGCGACCCTCACCGGGCCGGTCCCGCCGGTCGCCGCCGCGCTGGCCGCCGACCCCGCTTCTGTCCGCCAGCGGGCCGAACGAGTCGTGGCGCGCCTGGCCGCTCTTGACCTCGACGCCCGCGTGACAGCGGCCAAGGCCGTCGTGGGCGGCGGCGGCGCACCCGGGGTGGAGCTGGAAAGCTACGCGGTGAGCCTGCCCGAGTCCCTCGCGGTGCCGCTGCGCACCGGCGAGCCCGCCGTGGCCGGCCGCCTCGAAGCCGGCCGCCTCCTGCTCGACCTGCGCTCGGTCGCTCCGGAGCAGGACGAAGCCCTGGCCGATGCGATCCTGGCCGCCGCTGCCCGGGAACGCGAACGTCCCGCTCCGCCGGGCCCTGCCCCCCGGGACCCCCGGTGACCCTCTTCCCGCCGTCCCCCCTCCCCGGGCCCTCGCCCCTTGGCGGGCTCGCGTGCAGGTGATCGCGACCGCGGGGCATGTCGATCACGGGAAGTCGGCGCTGGTGCACGCGCTGACCGGGATGGAGCCGGACCGGTGGGCCGAGGAGCGGCGCCGCGGCCTGACCATCGACCTGGGCTTCGCCTGGACGACGCTGCCCGGCGGGGCGCGGGTGGCGTTCGTGGACGTGCCCGGCCACGAGCGCTTCGTGCCGAACATGCTGGCCGGCGTCGGCCCGGTGCCCGCCGTGCTGTTCGTGGTGGCGGCCGACGGCGGCTGGATGCCGCAGTCGGCCGAGCATCTGGCCGCCGTCGACGCGGTCGGCATCAGGCACGGCCTGCTCGCGGTTACCCGCTGCGACCTGGCCGATCCTGGGCCGGCCACGCGGCAGGCACTGGAGCGCCTGAGCCGGACCAGCCTGGGCGCGGTGCCCGCGGTGGCGGTGAGCGCGGTCACCGGCGCCGGCCTGCCCGAGCTGCGCGACGCCCTGGCCCGGCTGGTCGCGGCCCTGCCCGTCCCCGATCCCGCCGCCCCGGTCCGGCTCTGGGTGGACCGGTCGTTCAGCATCCGGGGCGCGGGCACCGTCGTCACCGGCACGCTGCCCGCCGGGACGCTCACGGCCGGGCAGGAACTGGTGCTCACGCCGTCGCTGCGGCCCGCCCGGATCAGGGGCCTGGAGTCCATGAACGAGCCGGTCACCTCGGCCGCCGGGGTCGCGCGGGTCGCGGTCAACCTGCGCGGCGTCCCGGCCGGCGTCCCGGCCCGCGGCATGGCGCTGATCGAGGCCGGGCACTGGACCCTGACCAAGCTGGTGGACGTCCGGCTGACGCCGCGCGACGCGCACGCGTCTCCGGGGCCGGAGGGGACGGGGCCGGAAGGGACGGGGCCGGAGGGGGCGGAGGGGACGGGGCCGGAGCTGGCGCTGCCGCCCGAACTGGCCCTGCACATCGGCTCGGCCCGCACGCAGGCCCGGATCCGGCCCCTCGGCCCTCTCGGGGATCGCCCGGCTGACCTTGCGCGACGCGCTCCCGCTGCACGTCGGCGACCGGGTGCTGCTCCGCGATCCGGGCAGCGCGGGCGTGACGATCGTCGGGGCGACGGTGCTCGACGTGGCACCGCCGGCCCTCACCAGGCGCGGCGCGGCCGCCGCGGCCGGACGCGACCTCGCGGCCTGGCCCGATCCTCCGTCGGCGGGTGACCTGCTCCGCCGGCATGGCTTCCTGCGGGCCTCCGCGCTGGCGGCGATGGGCGTCCGGGACGATTCCCGGTCCTCGGTCAGCGCGGGGGACTGGCTCGCGGATCCGGACCGCTGGGCCGCGCTGCGCCGCCAGCTCGCCGACGCGGTCGCCGCCCACGCCAAGCGTGATCCGCTCGCCGCGGGCATGCCGGTCGAGGCCGCCCGGGCCGCGCTCGGCCTGCCCGACCGGGCGCTGGCCGAGGCGCTGGCCCGGGATCAGCTCCAGGTCAGGGACGGCCGGCTGCGTCCCGTCGAGCCGCCGGGGGCCGGGCCGGCCGCACCGTCCCTGCCGCCCCGGGTCACCGTGGCGGTGCGGGCCGTCCTGGCGGATCTCGCGGCGGCGCCGTTCCTGGCCCCGGACGCGACCCGGCTGCGGGAACTGGGACTCGACCACAAGGCCATCGCGGCCGCGGCCCGGGCCGGCCTGCTGCTGCGCGTGGCCGAGCAGATCGTGCTGGCGCCGGGCGCCGCCGCGACGGCCGCCGGGGTCCTCGCCCGGCTGCCGCAGCCGTTCACCACCGCCGAGGCCAGGCAGGCGCTCGGCACCACCCGCCGGGTCGCGATCCCGCTGCTCGAGTACCTGGACCGGGCCGGCCTCACCCAGCGCCTGCCCGACGACCGCCGCCGCGTCCGGTTAACCCGCGCTTACTCCCTGGTCCAGCCGCGGGCGGTGCGGGTCAGCTCGCGGAACCCGACGGCGGACACGAAGGCGCGGTAGGCGTCGTAGTTCTGCCCGCCCGGGTCGGTGCCCTCCAGCCAGGCGTAGTCGAGCAGCCGGCTGACCCCGGCCAGGCGCAGCCAGTCGGCGGCCTGCCCGAGCAGCCAGGTGCCGACGCCCCGCCGCTGGTATCGCGGCACGACGTGCAGGTTGCCGACATCGGCCCACCCGCCGTGCCGTGACAGCCGCTCGCCTTCGTCGAGGACCTCGATTTCGATGTAGCCGATCACCTCCGGTCCGAGCACGGCGGACAGGCGGACGCCGTTGATCCCGACCGAGCGCTGCGCCGCCAGCGCGTCGAGCGGCCTGCCGCCCGGGTCTGGCAGGTCCTCGACCCGGGCCAGGTAGACCACCTCGGTCTGCCCGGTGTGGCTGAACCCGGCCCGCTGGTAGAGTCCCGCCACGTGCGGCCACTGGTCCGGTACTCCGTACACGCCGGGCACCGGCAGGTCGCCGGCCGCGTACTGGCGGGAGACGCCCCAGGTGGTGAACTGCGCCGCGCACGCGGTCATCAGGGCCTCCGCCGCCTCGGTGGCGTCGGGCCAGAACGGGTTGCGCGCCGGAGCCTGCGGCCAGAACAGCAGCCACAGGATCTCCCCGGCGTCGCGGGCGGACACTCCGGCCCGTTCGTCGGGAAAGTACCTGAGCAGGTGCGCGGCGGCGGCGACCCGGCCGGCCTGCTCGGCCACCAGGGTGAGCCGCTCGCTCGCCCAGGGATCCTCGATGAACTCACCCGGCCGGCGCTCCAGCGAGCTCAGCACGGTATTCACCGACGCGCTCATGCCGGGCACCACCGCCGCGGCGTGGGCGTTGACGAGCTGGGTGAGCTGGTCGCGGTCACTGCGGCGGAACGGCCGCACCTGGACAGCTGGCATGACGGGGCCTCCTGGCATGCTGGATACGAGACGATGGAGGCCGCTACCCGTGCGGTACAACCGAAATGCTAACAGCCAGCCCACTCCAGGATCCGCCCCTGACACTCGAGTACCCGCTCCGGGTCCGCCGGCCTAGAGGCTGCGGAACTCAGGGGAGCGGCGCAGGGCGTCGGCCACCTGGCGGGCGGTGCTGACGGTGTTGACGAGGCGCAGCACCAGGAAGCCGCCGCCGTGGACGCCGAAGACGGACGCTCCGGGCTGGTCGCGGATCGAGATGCTCGCGTACATGACCGCGTTCTTGCGCGCGATGACGCGGCGGCCGCCGTTGCTCTCTACCTGGTAGCCAGGGCCGAGCCGGCGGCTGAGCACGCTGACGACCTCGTCCGGCGTCACGTTCTTGCGCGGCACCCTTACCTTGGGCATAGCTCACAGGGTAATGCCGTTGGCTGGAAAAATGCTGAATGCGCGGGTTTGCGTCAGGCGGACAGCCAGACGGCGGTGTCGGGGGGCAGGGCGCCGTCAGCTGCGACCGGGCCGCTGGCGAGGAGGATCTCGCGGTGAGCGGGCAGGGGAGCAGGCTCCGGGCCGAAGTTGACGGCGAGGATGAAGCCTGGATCCCGGGCGAAGCAGAGCAGCCCGGAGTCCCCGGGGGTGAGCCAGCGCAGCGTGCCGCGGCCGAGCGCGGGGTGCTCGCGCCGCAGCCGCAGGGCCGCGCGGTACAGGTTCAGGAACGAGTGCTCATCCGCCAGCTGGGACTCCACGCTGCAGGAACCCCACCAGGACGGCTGGGGCAGCCAGGGTGAGGACGGCGTAGCACCACCCTCAGAAAAGCCGAAACCTGGGCCGGCCGGGGCCCAGGGCAGGGGAACGCGGCAGCCGTCGCGGCCGGGAGACTCGCCGTTGGTGCGGAAGAACCGCGGGTCCTGGCGGGCGTCGGCGGGGATGTCGGTCACCTCGGGCAGCCCCAGCTCCTCGCCCTGGTAGAGGTAGGCCGAGCCGGGCAGGGCCAGCAGCACCAGGGCGGCCGCCCGGGCGCGCCGGGCGCCGGCTTCGGCGTTCCGGTCGCCGAGGGCGATGAGCTTGACGATCATCTCCGGCGTGAACCCCTCGTCCATCCGGTAGCGGCTGGCCAGGCGGGGCACGTCGTGGTTGCCGGTCACCCACGGAGCCCGCGATCCGCCGTGCCGGGCGAGCGCTACATCGATCCCGCCGCGGAAGTCGGCCGCCCGCCAGGCCGCCAGGATCAGCTGGAAGTTGAATACTTGCGGCAGGCCGCCCGGCTCGAGGTAGGGCTCGAGCGTCTCGGGCCGGTCGTACCAGACCTCGCCGATGGCGGTCCGCGCCCCGGGGAAGCCGTCCGCCGGGTAGGAATCTCCGATGGCCCGCCAGGTCCGGTACAGCGGCTGCAGCTCGGGGCGGTGCCGGTAGGGGGAGGGCGCGTTCAGCGGGCGCGTCCCGGTGAGGTCGGGCAGGTCCGGGTCCTTGAAGATGCCGTGAGCCACATCGACCCGCAGGCCGGCCACGCCGCGGTCCAGCCAGAACCTGATCACGTCATCGAACAGCGCGGGCACGTCCGGGTGGTGCCAGTTCCAGTCGGGCTGGCCGGTGTCGAACAGGTGCAGGTACCACTGGCCGGGCTCGCCATCGGCCTCGGTCACCCGGGTCCATGCCGGGCCGCCGAACTGCGACGGCCAGTTGTTCGGCGGCTGCTCGCCGCCGGGGCCGCGGCCGTCGCGGAAGATGAACCGGGCCCGTTCGTCGCTGCCCGGCGCCGCGGCCAGCGCGGCCTGGAACAGCGGGTGGGCGCTGGAGCAGTGGTTCGGCACCAGGTCGATGATCACCCGGATCTGGTGCGCGGCCGCGTCGCTGACCAGGGCGTCGAAGTCCGCCATGGTCCCGAGCCGCGGGTCGACGGCACGGTAGTCGCTGACGTCGTAGCCGCCGTCGGCCAGCGGCGAGGGGTAGAACGGGGTCAGCCAGACGGCGTCCACGCCGAGGTCGGCCAGGTATCCCAGCCGGGACCGCAGGCCCGGCAGGTCACCGACGCCGTCGCCGTCCGCGTCGGCGAAGCTGCGCGGGTACACCTCGTAAACGACCGCATCTTCCCACCACACGCCACTCACGCGTCTCCCTCGTCGCTGGGTTCCCGGGCCGGGTCAAGCCTACGGCGCGCCGGCCGGGGCCATTTATTCGCGTGGCAAGGTGGTCGCGGTGGCCTATCCTGGTCTGGTCCGGGCGATGACAGAAGACCGAGTAACCGGGGAATCCCGCCGCTCAGAGAGCCGCCGGCAGCTGCGAAGGCGGACGGCGGGGCCTATCGGTGAAGACACCTTCCCAGCCCAGGCCGCTGGCCGCGTAACGGCCGCCGAGGCCGGCGCACGCCGGCGAAGGTGCGGTGGCACCGCGACTTAGCCCCCGCCCGCACCTCCAGGGCCTCATGCCGAACTGGAGGTGAAGATCATGACATCCGCACTAACTGGCCTGTCCCGCACGATGGCGGCGCAGCTGCCGACGGCGGCCCCTGGCCGCACGGTCCGGATCGAGGGCTGGGTGCACCGCCGCCGGGCCCTCGGCGCGGTGACGTTCCTCGTCGTGCGGGACCGCTCGGGCCTGGCCCAGGTGGTCGTCCGGGACCCGGAGGCGCTGGCCATGGCCCGGCGCTGCGGCGAGGAGAGCGTCGTCGCGGTCACCGGCGTGGCTACCCGCAACCCGGCCGCTCCGGGCGGCGCCGAGGTGACCGAGCCGCGGATCACGCTGCTCGGCGAGCCCGCGCAGGCCCCGCCGGTCGACCTGTGGCGGCCCGCGCTCGACGCGGGCCTGCCCGTGATCCTGGACCACGCCGCCGTGACCTGGCGGCATCCGGCCCGGCGGGCGCGCTGGGAGCTGGCCGCCGCCTCGCTGCGCGGCTTCCGGGCCGCCCTGGACGAGCTCGGGTTCACCGAGATCCAGACGCCGAAGTTCGTGTCCTCGGCCACCGAATCCGGGGCCAGCGTGTTCGGTGTGGACTACTTCGGGCGTCCCGCCTACCTGGCCCAGTCCCCGCAGTTCTACAAGCAGGCGATGGTCGGCGTGTTCGAGCGCGTCTACGAGACCGGGCCCGTTTTCCGCGCCGAACCCCACGACACCGCCCGTCACCTGGCCGAGTACGTCTCGCTCGACGCCGAGCTCGGCTTCATCAGCGACCACCGCGACGTGCTGGCCGTGCTCCGGCAGGCGCTGGCCGGGATGACGGCGGCCCTGCGGGCCCAGGCGCAGCCGGCCGTGGACCTGCTGGGGACCGAGATCCCCGAGGTCCCGGCGCAGATCCCGGTGATCGCCTTCCGCGAGGCCCTGGCGATCGCCGGCGCGCCGCCGGACGAGCCCGACCTCGCACCCGCCCACGAGCGGGCCGTCGGCCGGTGGGCGGCGCAGGAGCACGGCAGCGACTTCGTCGCCGTCGAGGGCTACCCGATGAGCAAGCGTCCCTTCTACACTCACCCGCAGCCCGGCGACGAGCGCTGGTCCAACAGCTTCGACCTCCTCTTCCGCGGCCAGGAACTGGTGACGGGCGGCCAGCGCCTGCACCGGTACTCCGACTACCTGGCGGCCATCTTGGCCCGCGGCGAGGACCCGGCGGACTACGCGGGCTACCTGGAAGCCTTCGCGCACGGGATGCCGCCGCACGGCGGGTTCGCGATCGGCCTGGAGCGCTGGACCGCCCGGCTGACCCGGGCCGAGAACATCCGGGAGGTCACGCTGTTCCCCCGGGACCTGCACCGGCTCGCCCCGTGACATGGGCTCGCCCCGTGACATCGGCTGGCAGCGTGACATCGGCTGGCAGCGTGACATCGGCTGGCAGCGTGACGGCCGGCGGCCGGCAGTAGAGTCGACGCGGAGGCGTCCGGGTACCTGGTGGTCCCCCCGGTCTTCAAAACCGGTGAGCGCCGCGCTGCGGCGCTGGCGGGTTCGATTCCCGTCCGCCTCCGCCACCAGCACAGGCTCAGGGGCGCAGGTCGGTGGCGGCCCGGAAGGAGCCGTCCATGTAGAAGGGGGTCGACTCGTGCTGGTGGGTGATGCGCCAGGTGCCGTCGATGCGGCGCAGGCCGAAGGTGGAGCGGAACCAGAACGAGAACGACTCGGCGGCGCCGGCCGGGGTCGCGGTCATCTGGGTCAGGGCGTGCACGAACGCCACGTCGCCGTCGGCGGTCACGACCGGGTCGCGGTAGTCGATGAGCACGGGGCCGTCGAAGGTGGCCAGCCACGCCTGCAGGCCCTCCGGGGTGCCGTACGGGGTACCGGGTCCCTGCTGGAGCGGCGGTGCGAGCGTGTAGCAGACAGCGTCATCGGTGCAGGGGGCGATCATCCGCCGCACGTCGCGGGCGGCGTGCGCGGCGGCGTGCTCGTCCAGGACGGCGAGGATCTCGGCGTCGGTGGCGGTCGCGGTGCTGGTGTCGGTCACGGTTCTTCTCCGTTCGGGCAAGGTCCCTGGGCGGGAGCTTTCAGCGGGGTGTCGAGACCGGCACCGCGGTTTCGACACCCCAGCACAAGAATCTTTCGAGGGCTCCAGGAGGCCACCGTGAAGTACATGATCCTCATCCAGAGCAACCCGCACTTCTACGAGCGGTGGGAGAAGCTGTCCGCCGCCGAGCAGGAGGAGTTCGGACGGCGGCACTACACGCTGAGCGACGAGCTGGCCGAATCCGGCGAGCTGGTCGTCTCCGAAGCGATCGGCGACCCGTCGCTGGGCAAGCGGGTCACCGTCCGCGACGGTCAGACGATGACCACCGACGGGCCGTTTGCCGAGGTCAAGGAGCACCTCGCCGGGTTCTACCTGGTCGACTGCGACACCGAGGAGCGGGCGCTGGCGATCGCCGCCCAGGTGCCGGACGCGGTGTGGGGCCTGGTGGAGGTCCGCCCGGTGCTCGGCCGGCACGGTGAGGACATGTGAGCGAACCCGGGCCCGGCTTCGAACCGCTGCTGCGTGAGCTGGCGCCGCGGGTGCTCGGCGTGCTCGTGCGCCGCCACGGCCAGTTCGACCTGTGCGAGGACGCGGTGCAGGAGGCGCTGCTGGCCGCCGCGACCCAGTGGCCGGCCAGCGGCCTGCCCGCCAACCCGGCCGGATGGCTGATCACCGCGGCGTCGCGGCGGCTGGTCGAGACCTGGCGGAGCGAGGCGGCCCGGCAGCGCCGGGAGCAGCACTACGTGCTGCAGGCGCCGTCACCGGTGTCACTGGCATCGGCCGAGGACGACAGCCTGGCCCTGCTGTTCCTGTGCTGTCATCCGACGCTGACCGAGCCGTCGCAGGTGGCGCTGACCTTGCGCGCCCTCGGCGGCCTGTCCACGGCGGAGATCGCCCGGGGCCTGCTCCTGCCCGAGCCCACCGTCGCGCAGCGGATCAGCCGGGCCAAGGCACGCATCAGGGCGGCCGGGGCGCAGTTCCGCGCACCCTCGGCGGCCGAACGGGACCGCCGCCTGCCCGCGGTGACGCGCGTGCTCTACCTGATTTTCAACGAGGGCTACACCACCAGCTCCGGCCCCGCCTTGCAGCGCGTCGAGCTCACCGCCGAGGCCATCCGGCTCACCCGCCAGCTCCGCCAGCGCCTGCCCGCCGAGGGAGAAGTCGCCGGGCTGCTCGCGCTGATGCTGCTCACCGACGCCCGCCGCCCCGCCCGGACCCGCCCGGACGGGGCGCTCGTCCCGCTGGCCGAGCAGGACCGCCGGCGCTGGGACGCCGCCGCGATCGGCGAGGGCACGGAGCTGATCACCAAGACGCTCGCCGAGGCCCCGCTCGGCCCCTACCAGCTGCAGGCCGCGATCGCCGCGGTGCACGACGAGGCGGCCCGCGCCCAGGACACCGACTGGCCGCAGATCCTCGCCTTGTACGACGTGCTGGCCGGGCTGGCACCGGGGCCGATGGTCAGCCTGAACCGGGTGGTAGCCATCGCGATGACCCGCGGCGCGGCGGCGGGACTGCAGGCGCTGGCTGCGGCCGAAGCCGACCCGGCGCTCGCCGGGCACCGGCGGATCCCCGCCGTGCGGGCGCACCTGCTGGAGATGGCCGGCGACCGCCGGTCAGCCGCCGGGCAGTACCGGCTCGCCGCGCGGCGCGCGCTCAACGTGCCCGAGCAGCGGTACCTCAGCATGCGGGCGGACCGCACCGGGCAGAAGCCGCCAGCAGGACCCGGCGGCGGAGAGCCGGGCTAGGCCAGCTCGACCGCCAGGCCGAGGCGCTTGGCCAGCAGGCCGGCCCGCTCGCGGTCCTGGGCGCCGAACGTGCCCTTCGCCCGGCGGAAGCGGACGTGGTGCAGCGACCCGCCGTGCCGCAGGCCGTCCTCGCGCACCAGCCTGACCCGCTTGCCGCCGGGCCAGGTCAGCTCGGCGGCATCATCGCCGGACGTCTCGAGCCGTCCGTCCAGCACGTCGGTGAACAGCGTTACGGCGGCGGCGAGGTCGCCCACGTGGTGCTCGGCCAGGTCGAAGACGGTCGCGGGCCCGGACCCGGGCAGCCCGGCCGGCGGCGTGTCGGCGGGCGGCGTGCCGCCCTGCCAGGCCACCTGGATGACGATGCCCTGCACGTCGCGGGGGTGCAGGAAGGCTTCCTTCCAGTGCGGGCTGTCCGTGTTGACCCCGACCGGCTCGATGCCGTGCGCCCGGACCGCGGCCAGCGTGGCGCCGAAGTCGCTGACGATGAAGTTGAAATGGTGCGGCCCGGCGCCGCGGGCGGCCAGGAAGCGCTCGAGGAACGCCGCGTCCGGGCCGCCCGTGGGCGTCATCAGCTCGATCTTCGGCCCGGCGGCGAAGCTCAGCTGCCCCCACCAGAACCCGGGCGCGTCGCCGCCGTAGGCCCAGGTGCCGCCGAGGACGCCGCCGAACAGCTCCCAGCCGTCGGCCAGGGCCGGCGTACCGATAGCGAGATGGTCGAGAACAACGGTCATGGGACCTCACGGTGCGGTCAGCGACTGATGATCATGGGACTCCCCGACATTACCGCCGGACGGCCAGCTGCTGCTCGCTGCCCTGGTGGATGGCCAGGTAGACCTGGTCGCGCAGCGCGTTGGCGGCCTCGTCGGTCAGCGTCTTGTCCAGGTCGCGGAGCACGACGCGGACCAGGAGGTTCTGCTGGCCCGGCCGGGCCCCGAGACGGCCGATCGCGGCGGCGGGCAGCCCGTCATACGGCGTGGCGGCCAGGACGCGGACCTCCTCCACGCACGACGCGCCGGCTCCGAGGGCGTCGCGGACCCGGTCACCGAGGGTTTCCTCGTCCTCGCCCGCGTCCACCGCGACCGACAGGTCGCGCGTGACCGGCGGCATGGACGAGACCGGCCGGTAGGGGGCCAGGTCGCGCATCTGGCTCGCGATCCGGGGATCGGCCGAACGGAGCAGCCGGATGTCCGGGATGTTTTTGACCAGCATCAGCACGCGGTCAAGGCCCATGCCCAGGGCCAGGCCGCCGGACCCGTCCAGCCCGGCTGCGGCCAGCACGCTCCGATCGGCGAGCCCGCATTCCCAGACCTCCACCCAGCGGTCGCCGTACCGCACGTCGACCTGGCGGCCCTGCTCGGTGTACGGGTGGATCCGCGGCTCCTGCCGGTACGGCAGGCCCGGGGTGAGGGCCCCGGTCAGGCAGGAGACCATCTCGTCCAGGTCGGCGCCGGTCATGGGCCGGGAGGTGATCCGCCACAGGTCGAGCTGGTGCGGGGTCCCGCTGTGCTGCCAGTCGATGGCGTCCCGCCGGTACACCATCCCCGGGCAGGCCAGCAGCACGTCGCGGGCGGGGTCCCGCGCCAGCTGGCGCAGCGCGGGCGGGACCATGGCGGTGGAGTGGCTGCGGAGCATCCGCCCGGCGCTGACGTAGCGGGTGTACCGGGCTTCCCGGGTGATGGCGCCGGGCGCGTACCCCAGGCGGTCGTAGTTATCGGCGACGGGCACGACGGCCGGGCCGCGGCACCACCGGACCTCGCACGACCAGGCGCGCGCCAGGGCTTGCACCGCGCGGTCGGCGAGGACCTGGATCGCGTGCGGGCCCGCGGCCGGATCGGAGAGGTCGCGGAGGTCGAGGGCGGCCTGGAGCTGGGCAGGGCTGAGACAGGAAACGGAACTGGACACGGTGACTCCTTGACGAGGTGGGCTGGCCGGGGAAGTCCCTCCCGGCCCCGAGCTCACCTGGGCGAAGTCGCCGTCTTAACGCGGCGGAACGCCTCCCGGCGGCCCGTCGTGGGCCGGGAGGCGAAGAAATCGGCGCGTAGCCATGCCCGTCATGATTACAAGCGTAACGGCCGGGGGCAAGTGATTAGCCTGGCCCGGCGGACAGCGCGACCTGATCGTGACCCTCCAGGGCCACGGCCGGGCGCTCGGCCCCGGCTCCCCTTCCAGCAGCACGCGGCCGGATCCGCGGGGTGCGGTGTACCTCCAGGCCGGCTTGCGGTTCGCCGCATGGCGCGGCCGCGCCGATCACGCTCACAATGGAGGCATGCGGGTCATCGTCGCCGCGTTCGCGGCCCTCGGCGCGGGACTGCTCGCCGCCGCCTTCGCCGTGTCCGTGGCCCACGGCGACGCCTCGGAGGCCTACTGGCTCCTGCTCGGGCCGCTGCCGTTCCTGGCTATCGGGCTGGCCGGCTACCTGCGCCAGCCCAGCCGCCCGGTGACCTGGTGGCTGGCCGGCACCGGCGCGGCGTTCGCCTGCGACCTGGCGATCGGCGATGTGTTCCTGCCGATGGCCGAGAACCGCTGGGGCGTTACCGCCACCGCCACCGCGGCGATCGCGCTGGTGCACCACTGGCTCGCCGTGGGCAGCCCGGTGGCCGCCGTCGGCCTGATCGGGCTGTTCCCGTCCGGGCGGCCCGAACGGGGCTACGAGCGCGCCGTCATCTGGACGGTGGTGCTGGCCGGCTTCCTGCTCCCGCTCCTCGAAGCGGTCAGCCTGGCCGACATCGCCCCGGCCGGGGGGCCGCCGGACGCCGAGGCACCCGTGCTGTTCCGGGCCCTGTACGTGCCCGCGCTGGCTCCCGCGGGAGGAGCGGCCGAGGCGGTATACCGCACCAATGCGGCCTGGCCGCTGATCGGCCTGGTGCTGCTCGCCCTGCGCTACCGGTGCGCCGGCCCGGACCGGCGGCGGCAGATACGCTGGCTGCTTTTCGGCATGGGGGTCTCGATCAGCTGCTGGGTCCCGGCGGCCGTGCTCTGGCAGCTCTCCGACCCGGACAGCGCGAACGCGGCCATCGCGAGCAACACGCTGTCCGTCCTGGCCGCGGTCACCACCTTGGGATCGCTGCTGGTGGCGTTGTTCTACACCGGGGTGTTCGGCATCGACGAGCCGGCCCGGCGCGCCTCGGTGGACCGTGTCCTGCGCCTGTCGACCGGGACTGCCATCATCTTGCTGGCGGTCGTGGCGGGCCTGCTCACCAGCCTGGCCGGGCCGGCCGCGGCCGCGGTGGCCGTCGCCGTGGCCGCCGGGGCAGCGGGCCAGGCGCTCCGGCGCCGCCTGGAGCAGGCCGCCGACCGCTGGATTCTCGGCGCGCGGCTGGCGGGCTACGCCAGCCTCAGCCGCTTCGGCGAGAACCTGACCCGGGTCCCCGGCTCCGATGCCCTGCTGCGCGACCTGGCCGGGGAGATCCGCCGCGGCCTCGGCCTGACCTGGACCCGGGTCACGCTGGAGCCGGCGGGCGGGCCGCCGCGGGCGGTCACCGAGGGAACCCCGGCGGGGGAGCCCGCCGCCGACGTTCCCGTCGAGTACCGCGGCACCGGCCTCGGCCGGATCGAGTGCGGCCCGCGGCCCGACGGCCCGCTGCTGGCCGAGGACCGCCGGCTGCTGGCGTACTTCGCCGCCCAGGCCGCGGTCGGCGTGCACAACCTCTGCCTGACGGCCGAGCTCTCCCAGCAGGTGGACCTGATCAGGGACCAGGCGACCGAGCTGGCCGCGTCCCGGGACCGTATCGTGGCCGGCCAGGACGCCGAACGCCGCCGGATCCAGGCGGTCCTGCACGACGGCGTGCAGCAGGAGATCGTGGCGCTGTCGGCGAAGGCCGGCCTGATCCGCCAGCAGCTGCTCCGGGGGGACCCGGCCGCCGCCGGCGGGCTCGCGGACATGCAGCGCGAGCTGGCCACGACCTTGCGGGATGTCCGGGAGATCGCCCACGCGATCCATCCGCCGGTGCTGTCCGACCGCGGCCTCCTCGAGGCCATCGAGGCCCAGGCCAGCCGGCTGGCGGTGCCGATGGCGGTCCGGGCCGACCCGGGCCTGCGCGGCGTGCGGTTCGGCGAGCAGATCGAGGCGACCGCCTGGTACGTGGTGAGCGAGGCCCTGGCCAACGTGGTCAAGCACGCCGGGGCCAGCGAGGTCGAGGTGTCGCTCGAGCGGCAGGACGGCACCCTCGCCCTGGTGATCCGCGACGACGGCTGCGGTTTCGACATGGACCGGCCCCGCGGGCTGGGCCTGACCGGCCTGTCCGACCGGCTGGACACGGTCGGCGGCTCGGTGATCATTACCAGCGGGACGGGGCTCGGCACGTCGGTCCGCGTGTCCGTCCCGGTCGGCGCAATCCCAGACACCAGGGAGCGGGTGGAGGCCTGATGGCCCCGTTGCGGATCGTCATGGCGGACGATAGCTACCTGGTCCGCGAGGGTGCCCGGCGGCTGCTCGAGGACTCGGGTGAGGTCATCGTCGAGGCCGCCGTCGGGTCCGCGCCCGACCTGCTCGAGGCCGTGGCCCGGCTGCGGCCCGAAGCGGTGCTGACCGACATCCGGATGCCGCTCGGCCCGCCGGACGGGCAGCCCAGCATGGAGGGCATCGAGGCGGCCCGTGCGATCAGGTCGAAGTACCCGCAGACCGGCGTCGTGGTGCTCTCTCAGTACGCCGACGAGAGCTACGCCTTCGAGCTGTTCCGTGACGGCACCGCCGGCCTGGCCTACCTGCTGAAAGACCGCATCGGCGAGGTAGGGCGCCTGCTCGGCGCGCTGCGCGAGGTCGTCGCGGGCGGTTCGGTCATCGACCCGCAGGTAGTCGAGGCCCTGGTCCGCGGCCGCGCCCGGGTGCGCGCCTCGGCGCTGAAGGACCTCACGCCGCGCGAGCTCGACGTGCTGCGGGAAATGGCGCAGGGCCGCGGCAACGCGGGCATCGCCGCGCAGCTGTTCCTGTCCGAGTCCTCGGTCGAGAAGCACGTCAACGCGATCTTCACCAAGCTCGGCCTGAGCTCGGAGCAGCAGTCCCACCGCCGGGTCACCGCGGTGCTGACCTTCCTGCGCGACGCCGGCCTGCGCGGCTGAGCCCGCTGCCGACGGGAAGCAACCGATCCGGCCAGGCCGCGTTGTTTAGGTATGAGCTTTCGCGGGACGGCGACGAGCCAGCCGGAAACTACCGGGCCGCGTGACGAGACGGACATCGTCACCCAGTTCCACGCCCGGCACCTGGACCTGGTCCGGCTGGCGACGCTGCTGCTCGGCGACCGCGCGGCCGCCGAGGACGTGGTCCAGGACGTCTTCACCCGGGTCTGGGAGGGCCGGGACCGGCTGGCCGCAGCCGGTTTCACGGCGGCGTACTTCCACCGCGCCGTGGTGAACGGCTGCCGTTCCGTGCACCGCCGCCGGGCCGCGCTCCCGGCCCCCGCCGCCGGGACGGCGCTGCGGCCAGAACCCGGGACGTCCGCCGAGGACGTCGTGCTGCGGGCCGACGAGGACCAGCGGGTGCTGACCGCGCTGGCCACGCTGCCGCGGCGCCAGCGCGAGGCGCTCGTCCTGCGGTATTACCAGCGGCTGTCCGAAGCCGAGATCGCCGAGGCGATGCGGATCAGCCGGGGCACCGTCAAATCGACCACCGCCCGCGGCCTGGCCGCGCTAGGCCGCCGCCTGCGGCAGGAGGACCTGTGAACATCGACGAGAGACGGCTCACCCGCACCCTTGACCGGGCGGCTGCCCGGATCACGGCCGACACGCTGCGTCCGCTGGCCGGACCCGCGACGGCGCCGCCGCGCCGGGCCCGCGCCCGGCGGGCCATCTGGAACGCGCGGCTGGCACCCGCCGCGGCGGCGGTCGCGGTCGTCCTCGTGGTCGGCGCCGCCCTGCTGGTGACCAGCGGCGCCCACCGGCCGGGGCCGGTGAGCACGACGCCCGCGGCGGGAGCCGCCGGGCCGCCGCGGTACTACGCCGAGGTGGAGGGGAAGTTCGACGGGTGGCACGGGCGCGACTCCGTCGAGGTAGTGGTGCGGTCCACCGCCACGGGGGCGGCGGCGGCCCGGATTGCCAACCCGGCGATCGCCGGCGCGCCGAAGGTACTGGCGGTGAGCGTGGCGGCCGGCCCCGACGGCCGGACCTTCTACGCGGCCTACGAAAACTGGGGCGGTAAGCCCGGTGATTTCTGGATCTACCGCTTCCTTATCGGCGCGTCCGGCGCCGCCACCAGGCCCGTCCCGGTCAAGGGCGGGACGGTAACGGGGCAGGATTACCTGGCCAACTTCGGGGGCTTCGCCGTCTCGCCCGACGGATCACGGCTGGCCATGGCCGTGGCGAGCGTGGCTGACGGCAGCTCGCAGAGCTCGGTAGCGAGCGAGATCCTCGTCCTCGACCTGCGCACCGGGGCCAGGGCGCTCTGGCGCGGCGGTATGGACCGGGCCGGGCGGACGTTCGGCATCGAGACCCTGTCCTGGACCGGTGACGGGAAGTCGCTGGCTTACCTCGGCGCATGGTGCCCGCCCACGGGCATCTCCTACGGCATCTACGGTGGTTTCGTCTGCTCGACGGTGGGCTCGGGCCGCGGTCCGATCAAGGCGGAAGGCAGCGACGTGGTCCGGGAGATCCGGCTGGCGTCCGACGGCGGGACGCTGGACTCCGGGCGGGTGCTGCGGAAGCCTTCGCCGTCGTACGGGCCGGTGCCGGTGCTGATCGACCCGGACGGCACGGAGCTCATCACGATGGTGAAGTCGCCGTCCGGCCGGTACGCGTACAACGTGGTCAAGACGTCCGTCGCCACCGGCCGCGTGGTGAGCGTCCTGGGCACCGTGCCGCAGGTCTCCCCCCTGTTCGGCGGCGAGTACCTCGCGGCGGACCGGACCGGCGGCTACGTCCTGGCGTGGATGGCCGGCAACGCCGGCAGCGGGCCGCCGCTGCACGGCTGGGTCCACGGCGGGCGCTACCACCAGCTCGCGCCGGCCTTCCCGGGCAGCTATCCGGGCGGCTGGATCCAGCTGACCTGGTAGCGGGAAGGCCCCAGGGTCCCGCGCCGGCCCCGGCGCGGGCCCTGGCACGTCACCGGCATTTCTTCACCGATTACCTGACCGCCAGCCTGGAGCCGGATGAGATCCTGACCGCCGTCCGGATCCCGAAGCTGGGACCGGGCTGGGGCTACCGGTACGAGAAATTCCACCGGACCGCCCAGTCCTGGGCCACGGTCGGGGTAGCCGCCCTGGTCCGCCGGTCCAACGGATCGGTGGCCGAAGCCAGGATCGGGCTCACCAACATGGGCACCACGCCGGTCCGGGCGACCGCCGTCGAGCAGGCCGCCAGCGGAGCCGAGGCCAGCCGCGACGCGCTGCGGGCCGCGGCGGCCCGCGCGGACGAGGGCACGAACCCGCCCGGTGATCTGCACGGAGCACCCGACTACCGCCGGCACCTGGCCCGGGTTCTTACCGGGCGGGCGCTGGCCGTGGCGGCCAGGACCTGAAACCCTGGGGTATGCCTGAACGTGAGATAGCGGAGCAGGAGAGGCTGTCGCTGGCCGAGTGGCTGGTGCTGTGCCTGGTCCGCGAGGAGCCGACCTACGGCCTGGTCCTGGTCGGGCTGCTGTCCCGGGACGGCGGCCTGGGCCAGATCTGGTCGGTGCCGAAGGCCGTGATCTACCGGGCCCTGCCGCGGCTCGAGGCGCTCGGACTGATCCGGACGGCGGGAGCGCAGCGGACCAGCCAGGGGCCGGCCCGGTCGCTGGTCGAGGCGACCCCGGCCGGGCGGGCGGCCGCCGCGGCGTGGCTCGGCACGCCGGTCGAGCACGCCCGGGACGTGCGGTCCGAGCTCATGGTCAAGCTGGCGCTGCTCGACCGGAGCGGGGCCGACTCGCGGGACCTGCTGCAGGCGCAGCTGGGCCGGCTGCTCCCCGTCGCTGCCGCCCTCGAGGACCGGCTGCGTGCCACTACCGGGTTCGAGCACACCCTGATCCTGTGGCGGCACGAGGCGATGACCGCCACCTTGCGGTTCCTGGAGACCCTGACGGCCGGCCGCGAGATCCGGGCCGGCTAGCCGCGGCGCGTGGCCGGCGTGGACGAGGTGGGCCGCGGCGCGTGGGCGGGGCCGGTGACCGTCTGCGCCGTGATCGTCCGGGCCGGCTTCCCCGGGCCGCCCGCCGGGCTGACCGATTCCAGGCGGCTGCCCCCGGCGCGCCGGGCCTCGATCGCCGGCGAGCTGCTGAGCTGGGTCGAGGCCTTCGCCATCGGCGAGGCCGGGCCCGCCGAGATCGACGCGGCGGCCCTGACGGCCGCGCTGCGCCGGGCGGCCGTCAGCGCCCTGGAGAAGCTGCCGGCCCGGCCGGACGCCGTCCTGCTGGACGGTTCCCACGACTACATCGGGCGTCCCTGGCCGGTGCGCTGCGCCGTGCGGGCCGACCTGCGGTCGGTGTCGGTCGCGGCCGCCTCGGTCATCGCCAAGGTGCACCGGGACCGGTTCATGGGCCGGGCTCGGCTACCCGGAGTTCGCCTTCGGGGAGAACGCCGGCTATCCCGCGCCGGCGCACACCGCCGCCCTGGCCGCCCTCGGCCCCACCCCCGAGCACCGGCTGTCCTGGTCCTACCTCGACGACCTGCCGCGGTGGCGTCATCTCAGGAAGCACCGGCCGGACATCGAGGGGCAGCTGTCCCTGATGTGACGTCAGGACGCCCGGGCCGGCCGTGACGAGACGAGCGACGCGTAGACGACCGTCGAGCTGAGGTAGTGGCCGGAGGCGTAGTCGAAGGCGCCGCCGCAGGTGATCAGGCGCAGGGCGGCGAAGTCGGTGGTCCCGTAGATCTCGTGCGCCGGGAACCTGGTCTTGGCGTACTCGCGGACGCCGGTGACGCGGAACACGGCGGTGACGCCGTCGGCGAGCGTCACCTCGATGGTGTTGCCCGGGTGCAGCGCGCCGAGGCGGAAGAAGACGGCCGGTCCCTGGGTGCTGTCGACGTGGCCTTCGATGACCGAGGCGCCGACCTGGCCGGGCGTGGCCGAGTACTCGTACCAGGCCGCCTTGCCGGCACTGGTCCGGAGCGACGGCACCTCGATCGTGCCGTCTTGGTTGAGCCCCAGGTGCAGCAGGTGGGAATCCACGCCGATGGCCGGGATCCGCACCGAGACCGGCAGGGAGCGGGCCAGCGACGGCCCCCGGCCCGCGGCGCCGGTGGCGCCCGCCGCCGACCGGGCTGGCTGCGGCGCGTGTACCTGGGACGCGACCGCGACCCCCACGGCGGCGCCGCCCGCCCCGATGAGGAGGGCCCCGGCTATCCCGGCCAGCCGGGACCGCAGGCTGACCGGCGTGCTGGGCGGCGGGGCGTACCCGGCCTGCGGCCAGGCCACGACGACCCGGAACCCGGCGATACGCCGCCACGCCGCACCCGGCAATGCCGCCGTCCTTTCCTCCGCTGTTCTCCTCAGTTAGCCTAATAGTCCGATGGTGAACAGGCCATTGCACGTCAGCGTCGGCCAGCAGCCGTATTTTACGGTCACCGGCGCTTTCGGGACCTGCCTGCGGCGGTGCGGGCGGCGATCAGACCGGTCACGCGTTTTCTTTTCCCCTTGCCGGTTTCTGGCGGCGGGAGCAGGAAACACAAGTCGTCGTCAGCCAGGCGCGAAGGAGAGTCCATGAAGGTCCGCGGAACCACGCTGGGCATCAGGCTGACCGCTTTGCGCTGGGGGGCTCTGGCCCTGCTCGTTCCCGCGGCGCTGACCGCGTGCACCTCGTCGTCGTCCACGACGGCGCCTACCGTCTTCTCGCCGTCGGTGTCCGTATCGGCCAGCGGGTCGGTCACCGTCTCCGTCTCCGCCTCCGCGGGCAACGGGGGCGACACGCCCTCGGCCGGCAGCAGCACGGGCATCCCGGGAACGTCCGCCACCGCCACCTTGACGCCGCGGGCGACGCGGACGGTGACGCCGACGCCGACGCTGACGCTGACGCCGACCCCGACGGTCACGGACACCACGACCGCGAGCCCGATCCCGACCGCCGCCCCGGTCACCGGCGGTGGCGGCACGGCCGGATTCCAGGACACGCTGCTCCTCGGGGTCGGCCTGGCCGCCATCGTGGCCGGCGCGGGGAGCTTCTTCTACCGGCGGCGGCTCAACCGCCACCGCTGATACCCGCCGCTCCCGGGGCTGCGCTTAGGCTCAGGGGAGCGGAGGGAGCGACCGGTGAGCGAGGGACTGTGGGCGCCGCAGCGGCGCGCCCTGACCACGGGCCTGGTCCTGACGATCACCTTCGTCGCCTCGGAGGCGCTGGCCGTGGTGACCGTGATGCCGGTCGTCGCCCGGGACCTCGGCGGGCTCAGCCTGTACGGCTGGGTCTTCAGCGGGTTCATGCTGGGCAGCGTGGTGGGCATCGTGGCGGCGGGCCGCGAAGCCGACCGGCGGGGCCCGGCGGTCCCGTTCGTGGCCGGGGTGGTGCTGTTCGGCTCCGGGCTGGCCATCGCGGGCCTGGCGCCCTCGATGGCGGTGCTGGTAGCGGGACGGGTCCTGCAGGGGGTGGGGGCCGGGGCCGTGCCCGCGGTGGCCTACGCCACCATCGGCCGGACCCTGCCCGACGCGCTGCGGGCCCGGATGATGGCGGTCCTGTCCACGGCCTGGGTCGCGCCCGGGCTGATCGGCCCGGCGATCAGCGCCGAGGTGGCGCGCCTGTTCGGCTGGCGCTGGGTGTTCCTCGGCCTGCTCCCGATCGTCGCGCTGGCCGGCGGGATCGCCGTGCCCGCGCTGATCCGCATCGGGGCGCCCGCCGCGTCTGCGGCCCGGGAGCACCGGCTCACCGACGGCGTGCGCACCGCGGCCGGGGCGACGATGGTCCTGGCCGGCCTCAGCCTCATGACCCGGTCGATCCTGGCCGGGCTGGCGCTGATCGCGGCCGGCGGCGTGGCCGGCCTGCCCGCGCTGCGGCGGCTGGTGCCGCCCGGGACCCTGGCCGGGCGACCCGGGCTGCCCGCCACGATCGCCAGCCGGGGACTGCTGACGTTCACGTTCTTCGGCGCTGACGCCTACGTGACGCTGGCGGTCACGGCGCTGCGCCACCGCACGCCGGTGATAGCCGGGATCGCCGTGACCGGCGCCACGATGGCGTGGACGATCGGCGCCTGGGTGCAGGCCCGGCTCAGCGGCAGCTGGGAGGGCCGGCGCCTGGTGCGCACCGGGCTGGCGGTCGTCCTGGCCGGCATCGCCGGGATGATCGTCTTGGTGCTGGAGCCGTCGGTGCCGGTGGCCGAGGGCATAACGGCCTGGACGGTCGCGGGCCTGGGCATGGGGCTGGCGTACGCGCCGCTGTCGCTGATGATGCTGCAGAAGGCGGCGCCGGGTCAGGAGGGGCAGGCGTCGGCGTCGCTGAACCTGGCCGAGGTGCTCGGCACCGCCACCGGCATCGGCGTGGGCGGCGCGGCCGTGGCCGCCGCCACGGGGGCCAGCCTCCGCTACGGCGTGCTGGCCGCGTTCGCCGTGCCCGCGGCCGTGGGCCTGCTGACGCTGGTATTCACCCGGCGCCTGCCGGCCGGCATCAGCTCGTCGCCGGCGCCCGGGCCGGTACCCGCCCGGGCGCCGGACTGACTGGCCTTAGCCGGGCCGCGCCGGCGAAGACGAACTCGTAACCCTGCTCCTGGCCGGCCGTGTTGGGGTGGTAGGACGAGCTGATCGACAAGATGTTCACCGAGTTCAGCCAGCTGCTGCCCCCGTCGCAGATCTCATGGCCGGCGAACCGGGGCCGGACATCGGCGAACGTGGCGCTGCCGTGGACGGCGGCGTTGCCGATCACGGCGTCGAGCTGGTCGGCGGCGCCGTTAAGGGCGGTCCGGTCCGTGGTGCTCAGCCCGATGCAGATGCCCGACTTGGACAGGTCGTAGAGCTCCGGGTAGCCGAGCAGCACGATCCTCGCGCTGGGCGCGCGGGCCCTGATGTCCTGCAGGGTGGTCTCGAGGCTGCCCAGCAGCGGGCCGTTGATGATGGCCTCCGCCTTGTCGACGGCGCTCACGCACGAGCTCGTCGAATGGAGCACGCAGGTTTCCATGGTGCTGGAAAAGCCCGCGTCGTTGCCGCCGATGGTGAGGCTGACCAGCGTGGTGCTCGCGCTCAGGGCCGATAGCTGGCTGCTGATCACGTCGGCGGTGGTCGCGCCGGAGCAGGCCACCGAGACGAACGAGGCGGGAGCGTGAGCGGCGGCCCACTGCTCCGGGTAGGCGTTGTTGCTGCGGTCGCAGCTGCCGCTGGAGGAGATGTAGCTTCCGGCGCCGAGCCCGGAGCTGTAGGAATCGCCGAGCGCGACGTAGTTCACCGTCGCCGCGGCCCCGGCGGCCGGCATCGCGGCCACGGCCGTGACCAGGCCGCTGAGGGAAGTAACAACTGCCGCGCTGAAAATGACACGGGAAATCCGCACGAGTCACCCCAAGGGACCGGGAGGGAATTGAAAAGCGCGCGCACTATCCTTGTACCACGGGCCCGGAGGGAGATCAATATACCGGCTTAACGCTGGTTAAACCCTCGTTGACCTGCAGTCACCGTCGGCGAATAAGCTCCGGAAATGGGCCGCCGTGACGGTGACCGCAATCCGTGACATTTACGCCAGGCCGCCGGAGCCGGCCGCCGGGCCGGGCCACGGCGCGGCCGGCGGGGAAGCCGGCGGAACATCGGGCCGCCCGCCGTTGTTCTGGGAGCATGATCGACGGGCGGTTTGCGGAACTGATTGCCGGGCAGCGGCAGGGAGTACTGGTCACCCTCAGGCAAGACGGGTGGCCGCAGCTCTCCAACGTGAACTATGCCTGGTATCCGGAGGAGCAGACCATCAGGATCTCCACCACCGACGACCGCGCCAAGACCGCCAACATGCGCCGTGACCCGCGGGTCAGCTTCCACGTCACCACCGGCGACTTCTGGTCCTACGTCGTGGCCGACGGGCGCGCCGAGCTGTCGGAGGTGGCCCGCGACCCGCACGACGCGGCCGTGGAGGAACTCGTCGGGCTGTACCGCGCGGTGCAGGGCGACCATCCCGACTGGGACGACTACCGGGCGGCCATGGTCCGCGACCGGCGCCTGGTCGTCCGGCTGCGGGCCGAGCGAGCCTACGGAATGGTTCACCGCGGCTAACGAAATGCAAGAGGCGGTTGCGCCGGGCAAAAGCTGGCATCCGCCTCGTTGACCGGAGGCGCAATGAGTACCAAGAGGTCCATGTTGTCCCGCGTAAGCTGGGACGATGCTGCCTGACTCCTTCGGGCGAATCGCGACCGACCTGCGCGTGTCGCTCACCGACCGGTGCAATCTCCGGTGTGCCTACTGCATGCCGCCGGAGGGGCTCGACTGGATGCCGTCGTCCGAGCAGCTCACCGACGACGAGGTGGTCAGGCTCATCCGGATCGGGGTCGAGCTGCTCGGCATCACCGAGGTCAGGTTCACCGGCGGCGAGCCGCTGCTGCGGCGCGGCCTGGCCGGCATCGTCGCCCGCGCCGCCCGGCTGCGCCCCCGTCCGGAGATCTCGCTGACCACCAACGGCATCGGGCTCACCCGTACCGCCGGGACGCTGCGCGCGGCCGGGCTCGACCGCGTCAACGTGTCGCTGGACACGCTGCGGCCCGAGACGTTCCGCAAGCTCGCCCGCCGCGACCGGCTGCCCGACGTGCTCGACGGGCTGGCCGCGGCGGCCGCGGCCGGGCTCAGCCCGGTCAAGGTCAACGCCGTGCTGATGCGGGGCCTCAACGACGACGAGGCCGCGCCGCTGCTCCGGTACTGCCTGGACCGCGGCTACGAGCTGCGCTTCATCGAGCAGATGCCGCTGGACGCCCAGCACGGCTGGAACCGGGCCGAGATGATGACCGCGCAGGAGATCCTCGCCGCCCTCGGCCGCGAGTTCAGCCTCACCCCCGGTGATCCGGGGCAGCGCGGATCCGCGCCGGCCGAGTCATTCGCGGTCGACGGCGGCCCCGCCCGGGTCGGCGTCATCGCCTCGGTCACCCGGCCGTTCTGCGGCACCTGCGACCGGGTCCGGCTCACCGCCGACGGGCAGGTGCGGAACTGCCTGTTCGCCCGGGCCGAAAGCGACCTGCGCGGCCCGCTGCGGGCCGGGGCCAGCGACGCCGAGCTGGCCGGGGCGTGGCGGCGCGCCGTCGCGGCGAAGCTGCCCGGGCACGGCATCAACGACCCGTCGTTCCTGCAGCCCGACCGCCCGATGTCCGCGATCGGCGGCTAAGGCCAGCTTCAGCATGGATCGTGAGCTGGGCGAATCTGGCTGGCTGGCGCTGGCCGACGACGAACTGCGCGCCATCCTGGGACGGCGTGACCCGGGCGGCCTGGGCCGGGAGCCGGTCGTGACCTGGCGCAGCCGGCGGCCGATGTCCGCCGCCGCGCTGGTCCGGCACGGCGACGCGGCCCTCTTCGTCAAGCGCCACCACCTCGGTGTCCGCACCCCGGGCCAGCTCGCCCCCGAACACGCCTTCGCCGGCCACCTGCGGGAGCGGGGCCTGCCGGTCCCGGCCGTGCTGACGCTGGCCGGCGGCGAGCCGGCGCTGGTCCGTGGCGGCTACTGCTACGAGGTCCACCAGGTCGCGGACGGGCTCGACCTGTACCGCGAGGCGCCCCGGTGGTCGCCGTACACCAGCCTCGGGCACGCCTACGCGGCGGGCGCGGCCCTGGCCCGGCTGCACCTGGCCGCGGCGGATTTCCCCCGGCCGGCCCGGCCGCCCGCGGTGCTGGTGAACTCCTGCCAGGTCATCACCGCGGCCGAGCCGCTCCAGGCGGCGTCCGCGCTCGCCGCCCGGCGGCCCGCGCTGGCCGCGTACCTGGCCGGCCGGCACTGGGCGGACCACTTCGGCGCCATCGTGGCGCCGCTGATCGCGGACGCCGCGCCGCTGCTGGCCGCGCTGCCGGAGCAGTGGGGGCACGGCGACTGGCACCCGTCCAACCTCACCTGGACCTCCGCCGCGCCGGACGCCCAGGTGGCCGGGATCTTCGATTTCGGGCTGGCCAACCGCACGTCGGCCGTGCACGACCTGGCCCTGGCCCTCGAGCGCGCCGTGGTGAGCTGGCCCGTCCTGCACCAGGGCGGCACGGCCGCCGCCGATCCCGCCGCCGCGGCGTTCCTGCTGGACGGGTACCAGACCGTCCGGCCGCTGACCGGCGCGGAAGCCGCCGCACTGCCCGTGGTCCTGCCCGTCGCGCACGTCGAGTACGCCCTCTCCGAGCTGGACTACTTCACCAGCGTGGCGGTCTCGGCCGCCGCGGCCGACCTGGCCTACGAGTACCTGATCGGGCACGCCTGGTGGTTCGGCCAGCCGCCGGGCGCGGCCCTGCTCGGCTTCCTGGCCGGGCACCTGCGCCGGTCGGTCATGCCGTTAGCCGGTATCTTCACCCAGCAGGGACAGGCGGCACGGCAGGAGGCGGCATGGGAACGCTGGCGGGCAAGGGCGCCCTGGTGACGGGCGGGTCACGGGGGATAGGCCGGGCGATCGTGCGGCGGCTGGCCGCCGACGGGGCCGCGGTGGTATTCAGCTACCTGCAGGACGAGGCCGCGGCCCGGGCGGTGGCCGGCGAGGTCACCGGGGCGGGCGGCCGTGCCCTCGGGGTCCGGGCCGACCAGGGCAGCCTCGATGACCTGCGGCGGCTGACGGGGGAAGCCGAAGACTACCTGGACGGCCTCGACATCGTGGTCATCAACGCGGCCGGCGGCCTGCCGGGCCTGATCGACACGGTGACCGAGGACGCCTACGACCAGTTCATGGCGGTGCACGCCAAGGGGCCGTTCTTCCTGATCCAGCACGCGGGCCGCGTCCTGCGCGACGGCGGGCGCATCATCGCGATCTCCACCCTGAACACCCGGCTGCACCCGCCCGGCGGCGCGCTCTACACCGGCGCCAAAGGCGCGCTGGAGAACTTCACCACGGTGGCGGCGCTGGAGTTCGGCCGCCGCGGCATCACCGCGAACGTCGTCTCGCCCGGCGCCACCGACACCGAGCTGCTGCGGGCCGCGAACCCGGGCGCCACGTTCGACGACGAGGTATCCAGGACGGCGCTGCGGCGGCTCGGCCAGCCCGACGACATCGCCGCCGTGGTGGCGTTCCTGGCCGGCCCGGACTCCGGCTGGATCAGCGGCCAGAACCTGGCCGCCGACGGCGGCCTGCTGCCCTGACCCTAGGGTGGATCCATGAGCACCATGGAGCAGTGGACGGAAGCGGTATGCGCGGATCTCGGGCTCGACCCCGGGGCCGTCGCCGACCTGAGGGCCGTGCTCGACCTGACCCGTGACGTCGCGCACGGCGTGGCCCGGCCCGCCGCGCCGCTGACCGCCTACCTGGTCGGGGTGGCGGTCGGCCGCGGCCTGGCCCTGCCGGACGCGACCGCGCGGGTCGCCGCCCTCGCGGCGGGCTGGGGCGGGACCGAGCCCGCGGACTCCGCGGTTACCGGACTCTTACGGTGGCCGGCATCGCCCGGCGCCGGCGTCGCGGCCTCCTCTAAGACAGTGTCACGGAGCGGGCGCAGGCGAGCGAAAGGCGGTCCATGACTCCCGAAGACACGCGGGGCGGCGAATCGGGGAACGGCGCGGTGGCCGGCCCGGGCGGGGACGTCCAGCCGGAGCCCCGCCCGACCAGACGCGGCGTGCTGCTGGGGGCAGGCCTGGCCGGGCTGGGCGGCGCGCTGGCCGGCTGCAGCACCACGGCCGTGCCGTACGGCGCCAACGAGGCCGGCGCCGTGCCGGGCGGCCAGGCACCGGGCGCCATGGCGACCTCGGGCGCGATGTCCAGCCCGGGCACGACGGCGGGCCCGGGCGGCGGCATGCAGGCCAGCCCGGCGCCCTCGCGCAGCGCGCAGGCCGGCAGCGGCCAGGGCAGCGCGGCCGAGAAGGGCGCCAAGGTCGCCGGCACCGTGCTCGGCGCCGCCAGCGACATCCCCGTCGGCGGCGGCAAGATCTACGCGACGGCCAAGGTCGTCGTCACCCAGCCCGCCCGCGGCCAGTACAAGGCGTTCAGCGCGGTCTGCACGCACGTGGGCTGCATCATGAGCGAGGTCGCCAGCGGCACCATCGACTGCCCCTGCCACGGCGGCCAGTTCAAGATCACCAACGGCGCCGTGGTCTCCGGCCCGCCGCCCAGCCCGCTGCCGGCCCGGCCGGTCAAGATCGTGAACGGTCAGGTCGTCCTGCTCTGACGCATCCGCCCGGCGCGGGCCGCCGGGTGCCTAGGATGGCCGGGTGGGCTCCTTGATGCTGCTGGACACCGCCTCGCTGTACTACCGCGCGTTCTACGGCGTGCCGGACACGGTCCGCGCGCCGGACGGGACCCCGGTCAACGCGATCCGCGGGCTGCTCGACATGACCGGCCGCCTGGTCCGGGCCAGGCATCCGGCCCGCCTGGTGGCCTGCTGGGACGCGGACTGGCGGCCGGCCTTCCGGGTCGCGGCGGTTCCCTCGTACAAGGCGCACCGGCTGGCCGAGGACGGCGCCTCGGAGGACACCCCGCCCGGGCTGGTCCCGCAGGTGCCGGTGATCGAGGAGGTACTGCGGGCCGCGGGTGTGGCGGTCGCGGGGCAGCCCGGCTTCGAGGCGGACGACGTGATGGCCACGCTCTCGGCCCGGGCCGACGGTCCGGTGGACGTGGTCACCGGCGACCGGGACCTGTTCCAGCTCGTCGACGACGCGCGCGGGGTGCGGGTCATCTACACCGTGCGCGGCCTGCAGAACATGGATGTCATCGACGAGGCGGCGGTGGCCGCGAAGTACGGCATCCCCGGCCGGGCCTACGCCGACTTCGCGGCGCTGCGCGGCGACCCGAGCGACGGGCTGCCCGGCGTGCCGGGGGTGGGGGAGAAGACCGCGGCCGCGCTGATCGGCACGTTCGGCAGCATCGAGGGCATCGTCACCGCGCTGGACGCGGGCCACGGCGGGTTCCCGCGCGGCAGCCGGGACAAGCTCGCCAAGGCCCGGGACTACCTGGACATCGCCCTGTCGGTGGTCAAGGTCGTCGACGACGCCCCGCTGCCCGAGGTAGACGGGACGCTGCCCGCGGTCCCGGCCGACCCGGACCGGCTGGCCGAGCTCGGCCAGCGGTGGGGACTGGGATCATCGCTCACCCGTTTCGCCAGCGCGGTGTCGCCGTCCTAGCATCTATACCGTGACGACGGACGAACTGTACCCCGCGGACCGGCTCGAGAAGGTGCGGGAGGCGGCCGGAGCGGCCGGTCTCGACGCCGTGCTGCTGACGCCCGGCCCTGACCTGAGGTATGTCATCGGCTACGACGCCAAGCAGCTGGAGCGGCTGACCTGCCTGGCGGTGCCGGCCCAGGGAGAGCCGGTGCTGTTCGTGCCGCGGCTGGAACTGGCCGCGGCGCAGGCTTCCCCGGCGGGCTCGCTCAGCCTGGAGATGGTCCCGTGGGAGGAGACCGACGACCCGTTCGGCCTGGTCGCCGGCCTGCTCGGGCCCGTCTCGGCGGTCGGCCTGTCGGACCGGATGTGGGCGCTTTCCGTGCTGAAGTTCCGGGACGCGCTGCCCGGCGCCCGGCTGGCGCTGGCCGGCGGCGCGCTGCGGACCCTGCGGATCAGGAAGAGCCCGGCTGAGGTCGCCGCCCTGCGGGAGGCCGGCGCCGCCATCGACCGGGTGCACGCGCGGGTCGCGGGCTGGCTGCGGCCCGGCCTGACCGAGCGGGCCGTCGGCTCGGTCATCGCCGAGGCGATCCTGGCCGAGGGGCACGCCACCGTGGACTTCGTGATCGTCGGCTCCGGGCCGAACGCGGCCAGCCCGCACCACGAGGTCTCCGACCGCGTGATGGCCGCCGGCGATGTCGTGGTGGTCGACATCGGCGGCACGATGCCGTCCGGGTACTGCTCGGACAGCACCAGGACCTACGCCCTGGGCGAGCCGCCCGCCGCGTTCACCGCGTACTACACGGTCCTGTACGACGCCCAGGAGGCGGCCTGCGCCGCGGCGCGGCCCGGGGTGACCGCGGAGTCGGTCGACGCGGCCGCCCGGGAGCCCATCACCGAGGCGGGGTACGGCGCCGCCTTCATCCACCGCACCGGGCACGGCATCGGGCTCGAGGCGCACGAGGATCCCTACATCGTGGCCGGCAACCGCGAGCCGCTCGAGCCGGGCATGGCGTTCTCGGTGGAGCCCGGCATCTACCCGGGCCCGCACGGGGCGCGCATCGAGGACATCGTGGTCTGCACCGAGGACGGCTCCGAGCGGCTGAACCACACGCCGCGCGAGCTCGTGATCGTCGGCTAGGCCGGGCTCCCGCCGGGCTGGCCGGGGCTGGGCGGACCGGGCGGGCCCGGGGGGTCGGTCCGGTCCTGGTTCTCGGCCAGGAAGCGCTCGACCTGGGCGGCCAGCTCGTCCGCGGTGGGCATCGCCTCGCCGTCGGCCAGCAGCCCGGTGGCCGCGTCCGCGTCGGCCAGCTGGCTCTCGGTCGCGCTGTCGTACTGCTGCTCGAGCGCGCGGACCAGCTCCGCGACCTCCGCGGACTCCTCGACCTGGCGCTGGATCGCCTCGTTGGTGCGGTCGGCCGCCTCGCGGAGCTCGGCGTCGGGCAGGTCGAGCCCGGTCGAGGTGGTGACCGAGCCGAGCAGCGCCAGCGCGGCCGGCGGGTAGACGGCCTGGGCCAGGTAGTGCGGCACCTGGACGGCGAAGCCGAGCGCGTCGCGGCCCGCCTCGCCCAGGCGCAGCTCGATGAGGGCGGGAGCGCTGCCCGGCACCTGGATCCGGCTCGGCAGCCGCTGGTGGCCCGCCAGCAGCTCCTCGCGGGTGGCGTGGGCGATCACCCCGAGCGGCCGGGTGTGCGGCATGCCCGCCGGGATGCCGAGGAAGCTGATCGCCGGGCCGGCGTCGAGCCGGGCGGCGACGCTCAGCACGGCCTGGCTGAACAGGTCCCATTCGTGATCCGGCTCCGGCCCCGACAGCAGCAGGAACGGGCGCCCGCCCTGGTCGTGCAGCAGGTGCAGGGCCAGCTCAGGAGGGTCGTAGCTCTCCCAGCGGCTGTTGTCGTAGGTCATCAGCGGGCGCCGTGACCGGTAGTCGATCAGCCGGTCGGTGTCGAAGCGCGCCACGGTCTCGTGCGGGAAGGCGCCCAGCAGGTGCTCGGTGAGCAGGCGGCCCGCCGTCCCCGCGTCGATGAAGCCCTCCAGGTAGTGCAACATCGGCGCGCCTGCGACGCCGGACGCGGCCGGATCGAGCTCGTAGAGATCCTCCGGGTTCCGCTGCATCCCTCCAGTTTCCCACGGTCCGCGCACTGCTGCGGCCTGGGCACCGGGTCGGGTGCCCAGGCCGCGGCCGGCTGGACCGGGTGCGGGCCGTTAAGCGGACTGCTCCGCCAGGGCCGAGCTGGCCTTGGGGTGGCCGATGGACAGGCCGCTGGCCGGGTCGAAGAACTGCAGGTAGCGGGTGTCGACGGACAGCTCGAGGGGGGAGCCGTTCTTGACCCGGCTCTCCTTGGAGACGCGGGCGGTCCACAGGGACTTGCCGCCGATCAGGGCGGCGGTGGCCTCGTCCTCGTCTTCGCTGGTCTCGGTGGCCTGGGCGATGGAGGCGTGCTCGACGTGGGGGGCGTCGATGGTGAAGATGACGTTGATCTCGCTGCCGAGTTCCTCGGTGACGCCGGCGGTGACGTTCATGGTGCCCCAGTCGCGCGGGGCCAGGCTGGCGTCGTCGAAGTCCGACGGCCGGATGCCGAGGATGATCTTCTTGCCGAAGTAGTCGGACAGGCCCTGCTTGCGCTCGACGACCTGCGGGGGGACCTTGAGCTTGTAGCCGGCGAAGGCGACCGTCACGCCGTCGTCGCGGACCAGGTCGGCGTTGACGAAGTTCATCGCGGGGGAGCCGATGAACCCGGCGACGAACAGGTTGACGGGGGCCTCGAACAGGGTCTGCGGGGTGTCGACCTGCTGCAGCCGCCCGTCCCGGAGCACGGCGACGCGGTTGCCCAGGGTCATGGCCTCGACCTGGTCGTGGGTGACGTAGACGGTGGTGACGCCGAGCCGCTCGTGCAGCTGGTTCAGCGAGGCGCGCATGGACACGCGGAGCTTGGCGTCCAGGTTGGACAGCGGCTCGTCCATCAGGAAGGCCTGCGGCTCGCGGACGATGGCGCGGCCCATCGCGACCCGCTGCCGCTGCCCGCCGGACAGGGCGCCGGGCTTGCGCTTGAGGTAGGGCTCCAGGCCGAGCATCTTGGCGGCGTCGCCGACCCGCCGCGAGATCTCCGTCCTTGGGGGTCTTGCGCAGCTGCAGGCCGAACGCCAGGTTCTGCTCGACGGTCATGTGCGGGTACAGCGCGTAGTTCTGGAACACCATCGCGATGTCGCGGTCCTTGGGCGGCAGGTCGTTGACCACCCGGTCGCCGATCGAGATGGTCCCGCCGCTGATCTCCTCCAGCCCGGCGATCGACCGCAGCGCCGTCGACTTCCCGCACCCCGACGGGCCGACGAACACCATGAACTCGCCATCGGCGATCTCCAGGCTCAGGTCGTCAATCGCCTTGACGTTGCCCGCGTAAGACTTTTCCACGTGATCCAGTGTGATCTGTGCCATGCCGGCAGCGTAACCTCGCCGTGATCTGCTGATAAGGGCGCGGAGCGCGATGTTACATTAGCGTAAACGCCGTGACCATTTCGTTATATTGTGATGAAGTCGCAGCCTGCAAACGTTGGCGCTAACGTGACCACGTGGAAGAGATCGACCGCAAGATCGTGTCGCTGCTGACCCGCAATGGCCGGATGAGCTTCACCGAGCTGGCCCGGCAGGCCGGCCTCTCCGTGTCGGCGGTGCACCAGCGCGTGCGCAGGCTCGAGCAGGACGGCGTGATCAAAGGTTACGTCGCCGTGTTCGACCCGGACGACGTGGGCCTGCCGCTGACCGCCTTCGTGTCGATCAAGCCGTTCGACGCCGCCGCCCCCGACGACCTGCCGCAGCGGCTCGAGCACCTGACCGCGATCGAGGCCTGCCACAGCGTCGCGGGTGACGAGAACTACATTCTCAAGGTCCGGGTGCCCTCCCCGGTCGCGCTGGAAGACCTGCTCCAGCAGATCCGCACCATCGGCGGCGTCTCCACCCGCACCACCGTCGTCCTCAGCACCCCCTACGAGAACCGGCCGCCCTCCATCTGACCCGCCCGGCCCCAGGCTCGGCGCCGTGGCCAGGGACGCGCGGGGCCGGTCAGGCGTGATGCGCGCGGAGGCCGTCGAGCATGATCGACAGGAGCGTCTCGGCCCGTTCGGGGGCCCGCTCGGTGCTCACCGACACCCCGTGCACGAGGCGCATCACGTCGGTGGCGTCCACGTCCGGCCGGATGGCGCCGGCCTGCTGGGCGTTCGACAGCAGGCGCTCGGTGGTCTCGCGCATCGCGACCCAGCAGGAGGAGATCAGCTCGGACTCGATGCCGACCGCCTCGATCAGCGCGTGCGACAGGCCGCGCTTGGTCACCAGGTACCCGGCCAGCGCGCGGAGGTAGCCGGCGAAGGCGGCCTCGGGGGCCAGGGTCCCGGCGAGTGCCTCGCCCTCCCCGCACACCGCGCCCACCTGGCTGCGGAACACGGCCGCCTGCAGGTCGAGCCGGGTGGGGAAGTGCCGGTAGAGGGTGCCGATGCCCACCCCGGCCCGCCGGGCGATGTCCTCCAGGGGCGCGTCGGCGCCCTTGTCGGCGAACGCGGCGGTGGCCGCGGTGACCAGCCGGGCGCGGTTCTGCCGCGCGTCCGCCCGGAGCTGCTCGGCCGGGCGCGGCGCCTGGTCGGATGTCCTGGTCATCACCTTGAGGTTAACGGCTTTCCCGAGGGTGTCGTGAGCGCGGGCAGGCGGACGGGATTAACCGCTTGCGAACCGGAGGCTGCCTCCGTATAGTAACCGGAGTAGACCTCCGCTTCATTCCCGATGGTACCGCCTGGCCAGCGGCCTGTCAGCCACCGGAGGCCTGCTTCTCGCGTGACCAGACAACCATGGAGGCATCTTGTCTTCTTCGCATGCCTTTCGGACGCCGAGGGGGCGGCCGGGGGTCGCCCTGGCCATCATGCTGAGCGCCCAGCTCATGATCATCCTGGACATGACGGTGGTGAACATCGCCCTGCCGCATATCCAGGCCAGCCTGCACTTCTCCACGACCAGCCTGTCGTGGGTCCTGAACGGGTACACGCTGACGTCAGGCGGCCTGCTGCTGCTCGGGGGCCGGGCCGGCGACATCCTCGGCCGGCGGCGGGTCTTCGTCGCCGGCATCGCCCTGTTCACCCTCGCCTCGCTGGCCGGGGGGCTCGCGACCACGGGGGGCCTGCTGCTCGCCGCGCGGGCGCTGCAGGGCGTGGGCGGGGCCCTCGCCTCGCCCGCGGTCCTGGCGCTGATCGTGACCAGCTTCCCCGAAGGCCGGGAGCGGACCCGCGCGCTCGGCATCTACATGGGCGTGATCACCGGCGGTTCCTCGCTGGGCCTGGTGCTCGGCGGGGTGATCACCGAGTGGCTGTCCTGGCGGTGGGTGCTGTTCATCAACGTGCCGATCGGCGTGGCCGTGGTCGCGATCGCGCCGCTGTTCGTCAGCGAGACCCCCCGGCTGCCCAGCCGGTTCGACTTCGCCGGCGCGCTGGCCGCCACGACCGGGGTGACCGCGCTGGTGTACGGGTTCATCCGGGCGGCCGCCAGCGGCTGGGGCGACCGGCTCACGCTGGCCGCGTTCGGGGCGGCCGCGGTCGTGCTCGTCCTGTTCGCCGTCACCGAGACCCGGGCCCGCCAGCCGATTACCCCGATGCGCCTGTTCGCCGACGTCGGCCGGGCGGGCTCGTTCATAGCCCGGCTGCTGCTCATCGCGGGCATGTTCGGGATGTTCTACTTCATCACCGAGTTCCTGCAGAAGGTGATGGGCTTCAGCCCGCTCCGCGCCGGGGTGGCGTTCCTGCCGATGACCTTCGCGCTGTTCGCGGTGTCCCGGCTCGCGCCGAAGCTGATGCCGGTGCTGGGGGCCAAGCCGCTGATGATCGCCGGGATGCTGCCCGTGATCGCCTCGATGGCCTGGCTGTGGCGGGTGACGCCCGCCACGGGCTACTGGTCCGGCATCTTCGGCCCGATGATGCTGATCGGCGTGGGGATGGGGCTGGTGTTCGTGCCGCTGACCACCGCTTCCCTGGCCGGGGTGCCCGCGGCCGACTCCGGCGCCGCGTCCGGGCTGGTGAACATGCTCCAGCTGGCGGGCGGGTCGCTGGGCCTGGGCGTGCTGGTGGCCGTGTTCGGGACCGCGAGCAGGCACGCGGCCAGCCATCCGCTGGCCGGGCTGACCCCGCTCGCGCAGTCGCAGCAGGCGCTTACCCACGGCATCGCGGCCGCGTTCGGCTTCGCCGCCCTGCTGGACGTCTGCAGCCTGCTGGTCATCATCACCATGATCAGGGCCCGGCGGCTCGTGCCCGCTCCGGTGCCCGCGCCGCAGCCGCGGGAAGAGGCCGTGGCGTCCTAGCGGATCCGGTTCAGGCGACGGGGAAAACCAGCTCCGGGGCGATGCCGGGCACGGGGGTGCCGGGCGGGACGATCGCGGCGGTGCCGTGGTAGACGCGCATCGCGGCGGTCACCAGGCCGGCCGGCGCCGCCACCAGCGTGGCGCCGGCCAGCAGGGTCAGGTCGAGCAGCGAGGTGTAGGCCTGCCCGTCACCGCACGGCGGGGCCGCGACGACGATGTCCCGGTGCGTGAGCCCGGCCCCGGGTCCCCCGGGACCGGTCTCGTCTCCCCGGCCGGGAGACGAGACCGGCCCTTCGTCGCCCTCCGGCGCGAGGACGTGCTGATCAGCCGGGCCGTTCCCCTCCTGTGGACGGCCTGGCCCATCAGCGGAGCTTTCATCGGCGGAACTGAGCAGCGAGCTGAACGGGGTAGTGCCGGGCGCCTCGCCGAACGCGATGACCTGCCGGACCCGGGAGCGGTCGGCGCCCTCGGCGGCGAGTTCGGCCAGCGGGGCCGAGGTGATCAGCAGCCGCGCGCCGCAGGCGTTGAGCCGGGCGGCGATGTCCGCCGGAGCCGTGCCCGCCTCGATGAGGCAGGCGGATGCGCCCGCCGCGCGGATCGCGTTGACCGCCATGGCCGCCCTGGCCGCGTCCTGGACCAGCACGCCGGCCGTGTCCCCGGCCGCCAGCCCGCGCCGGGCCAGCCCGCGCGCCGCCGCGCGGACGCTCCGGGCGAAGCGGGGCCATGCGGTCACCGATCCGTCGGTGGCATCGACGAGGGCCGCCCGGTGGCCGGCCTGGTCCGCCGCCGCCAAGATGGCCCGGGTCATCGCCTGGCCCGCCGTGCCCGCGCTCACCATGACGGGCGCTGCCGTCGTGCGCTCTCCGGTACTGACTCCGCGTTCCACCAGGACCTCCCAGCTGGGTGCCGCAGCGGGCGGGTCCCGGCGTGATACCGGGACCCGCCCGGCCGCCACCGCGCCCGGCTGGCTCCCACCCCCCCTCGGGAGCCAGCCGGCGGAGGGTCTTCGACCCTCCGCCGCTGCGCGTTAGCGACAGTTGAACGCTATGGCGCGGGGGGTCGCCGGCACATGCGCCGAACTGTGTATTCCGGTGTGCATATTGCCGCGCCCCCGGGCCCGCCCGGCGTGCATATGTGCAGGCGGCGATGCTCAGCTACCGGCCTGGCGTGTACATGTGCAGGCCGCGGTCAGGCGGGCGGCTCGTGGCGGCTGGCCCATGAGGCAACTTGCGTACGTGAGGTGAAGCCGAGCTTGGACAAGATGTTGGCCACGTGCCGGGCCGCGGTCGCCGGGCTGATCACCAGCTCGTCGGCGATCTCCTTGTTGGACAGGCCCTGGGCGATCAGCCGCACGATCTCGTGCTCGCGCGGGGTGAGCGGGCCGGGCGCGCGGTGCGCGGTCACGTTCAGGCCGGCCGGCCCCGCGCGCGGCCCGGGCCGGGTCGGTCCAGGCGGGCTCCGCGGCCCCGGCCGAACCGGGGTCGGCCTGCCCGGTGCCCAGGGCGAAGCGAAGAGCATCCTCGGCCGGCATCTCGCGGCCCTCGGCGAACAGGGCGGCGGCCGACGTGCCGATCTGGCTGCGGGCGAACTCGAGCACCTGCTCGATTCGCGGCCCGATGCCGGTCCCGTGCCCGAGGGACTCGCGCAGCTGGCAGGCCGCGCCGGCCAGCCGGGCGGCCCGCTCGGGCTGGGCGGAGGCCGCGGCCAGGGCGGCGCACGCCTCGAGCCCGCGGGCGATGCCGAGCCGCTGCCCGCAGACCTGGTTCAGCCGCAGGTTCTCGGCCAGGGCATGCTGGGCCTGGTCCAGGTCACCGCCGGCGATCGCGATCCAGCCGAGGCCGGCCTGGCAGCGGGCGATCTCGGGCCAGGCGTCCAGCTCGCGGAAGATCTCCAGGGCGTCGGTGTAGTACCGGACCGCCGCCTCGGCGTCGCCGCGGGCCCGGGCCAGCGTGCCCATCCCGTAGGAGACCTGCGCGACGCCCCAGCGGTTGTTGTCGGCCAGGATCTCCAGCGCGGCCTCGTACGCCCGCTGCGCCGACTTCAGCTTGTTCTGCCGCAGGGCGATGGCGCCCTTGGCGGCCATCGTGAGCCCGGCCTCCCAGTCGTTGCCGGTGGCCGCGGCCGCCTCGGCCGCTTCCTCGATCCAGGTGACCGCCTCGCCGGCCCGCCCGGCCCGGGCCGCGGCCTGGCTCATCACCCGCAGCGCGGTGGGCACCGGGAAGTCATCCCCGCTGGCCCGGGCCAGCTCCAGGCTCTCGGTCGCGCAGCGCACCAGCGTGTCGTAGTCCTGCAGGTCGAAGGCGATCTCCGCCCGGACCGCCAGGGCCCGCCCGCGGACCTGCGGGGACACCTCGCCGGCGTCGCCCGGCAGCACCAGGAACCGGTCGAGCCAGGTGGCCGCCTCGCGGGCGTCGCCGTGCGGCACCCACATGTTGCGCAGGCCCACGCACAGCCGCAGGCCGGTCTCGGCGTGGCCGTGCGCCAGCGAGGTCTCCAGCGCGATGCGGAAGTTGCCGTACTCGGCGATGCCGCGGCGGAATATCTCCCGGCGCACCGGCCACGGCGGCTCGCCGCGGCTGAACATCGTGGCCGAGGTGTGCTCGACCAGCGCCAGGATGCAGTCCCGGTGCCGCAGCGCCAGCGCATCCTTCTCACCGGCGGCATCGAGCCGCTCGGCGGCGTACTCCCTGATCGTGTCCAGCAGCCGGTACCGGGCGTCGCCGGCCGCCTCGCCGTCCAGCACCACCAGCGACTTGTCGATCAGCGAGATCAGCAGGCCGAGGATCTCCTCGGCGCCGATGGCCGCGTCCGAGCAGACCTGCTCGGCCATGTCCAGGTTCCAGCCGGAGAAGACCGCCAGCCGCCGCAGCAGCATCTGCTCGGCCGCGTCCAGCAGCTCATAGCTCCAGTCCACGGTGGCCCGCAGCGTCTGCTGCCGCAGCGGCGCGGTCCGGTCCCCGGAGTTGAGCAGGGCGAACCGGTCCCGCAGCCGGTCCGCGATCTGCTCCACCGACAGCGCCCGCACCCGGGCCGCCGACAGCTCGATGCCCAGCGGGATCCCGTCCAGCGTCCGGCACAGCCGGGCCACCGACGCCGTGTTGGCCTCGGTCAGCGCGAACCCCGGCCGGGCGCCCGCGGCCCGCGCCGCGAACAGCCGCACCGCCTCGTGGCCGGCCAGCTCGGCGGCCGGGGCGTCGTCCGGCGGCAGGTCGAGCGGGGGCACCCGCCACACGGTCTCGCCGCGGACCCGCAGCGGCTCCCGGCTGGTCGCGACGATCCGCAGCCACGGGCACCGGGCCAGCAGCAGCTGCACCAGCAGCGCGCAGTCGCTGACCTGGTGCTCGCAGGTGTCCAGGATCAGCAGCATCCGCCGCGAGCGCAGCGCCTCGGCCAGCGTCTGCGCCAGCGCGACGCCCGGCTCCTCGCGGATCCCCAGCGTGTTCGCGGCCTGCTGGGCGACCGGCCCGTGCCAGTCGGCCAGCTCCACCAGCCACGCCTCGTCCAGGTCGCCGGGTCCCTCGCCGTCCGCGACCACCGCGCGGGCCAGCCGCACCGCCAGCCGGGTCTTGCCGATGCCGCCGGGGCCGCTCAGGGTCAGCGCGCGCACCTCGCCCAGCATCTTGGCCAGGTCGGCCAGGTCACGCTCCCGGCCGATGAAGCTATTCGGCTCCGCGGGTAGGTTCCCGCTGAGGATCGTGATCGCGGACTGCATGGGCCCTCTGGAAGTCTGACGCTTGAAAGGGGGAACAACTAGAGTCTCTCACCGTATCGGCTCATCCGCACCGGGGGCGGTCAGTTGACCGGCCCGATAACAACGTCAATCGCCTCGGCGTACCGGACGCGGCCGTAGTACATCACCTTGACCAGGGCCCACCAGCGCCCGGGACGGGCCGCCGCGGGCGCCCGCGCGGCGAAGCGCAGCACCGTCCCGGCTCCCGGCGCCAGGCTGAAGCCCTGGGTCCACGGCTCCAGCAGTCTCCCACGTGCCGAACGGCGAGATCAGCTGCGCCTCGCCGTGCAGCTCGGACGCCAGCCCGCTGGTCAGGCGGACCAGCAGCTCGGCCTCGCCGCCGGGCGCCAGCTCGACGCGGGGCGTCAGCACGGCCAGGTCGACCTCGGCCGTGCCCGCCACGTAGTCGGCCAGCATCAGCTCGAGCGACTCCTCGGGCGGCAGGGCGGGATCGGGCCAGCGGCGCTCGCCGACCGCGACCATGGCGGTGTCCTCGGCCAGGTGGCCCAGCTCGTCGCGGATCCGCGCGGCGACGAAATACCGGCCCGCGGCCGTCCCCGGCGGCACCTGCACCGACAGATCCCAGGCCGCGTAGCCGCCCGGTGCCAGCTCATAGCGCAGGTCACGGCCGGGGGTCACGGTCACCCCGGCGGGCACCACCAGGTCCACGGACCCGGCGGCGGGCTCGGCCCCGCAGCCCACGGTCAGCGTCAGCGCCGCCGTCTCGCCCGGTCCCGCCAGGGCCGTCCTGACGGGGGAGAAGTGCACCGCCACCGGCAGGTTGCCGGCCGGGGCGGGCCCCTTGCCGTGCAGCCAGTAACGCGTATGGACCGGCTGGACCGGCTCGGTGCCGGTACCGGTCGCGGCCCCCGGCCCCTGCGTGGTCGTCCTCAGTATCACGGTCACCGTGCCGAAGGCCGGCAGGTCGGCCAAGACCGTGCCGTCCTGCACCGGCAGGGCGGCGCCGTCCGCCTCCTCGAGCAGGTCGGTGAGCCGGGCCGCCGCGATCCGCACGGCGCCGTCGAGCCGCACCCGCGCCGTGACCGGCCGCCCGGTGGTCTCGCGCAGCCGCACGGCGACCTCGGCGTCTCCTCCGGCCGCGGCCCTGGTGCGGCCGGAGGCCAGCGGGTTCCCGCGCGGCTTCAGCGCGCCGAGCGTGACCGTGCCCGGCTCCACCGACAGGCCGCTGCCCGCGGCGCCGGCGGCCTGGCCGGCCACGGTGAGCAGGTCGTGGTGGTAGTCCTCGGCCAGCGGGCTGAAGCCGGCCGCGCGCCAGTCGCCGGCCCCGGAGGCCAGCGCGTACTCGAACGTGTGGCTCCAGTGCTGCCAGGCGAAGCTGCTGCCGTCCGGCACGGTGCGGCGGTCCCCGTCGATCCAGATCCCGGACGGCCACGCGCTGCACGACCGCATCAGCGACATGTGCAGCGTCCCGTCCGGCGTGACCACGCCGCCGGGCGTGCCGCGGTTCAGCAGGGCGACGGACCGGTCGGCCAGCGGCGCCGCGGGCCGGGCCGCGTCGGCCACCGCGTCCCCGGTGTCCACCACCGCGTCGGCCAGGTCCCCGATCAGGTCGCCGATCGCCGCGGCCAGGTCGCCCGCCACGATCAGCACGGGCAGGTCGCCGGCCCCGCGCACGTCGGCGTCCGGGCCGAAGGCGCCGGCCCGGTCCCGGTCCGCCGGGACCCACAGCCGGGCCGTCCCCGGGCCCTCGGCCAGCCGGGACGCCAGGGCCTTGGCGTATCCCGGCCCGGCGGCGGACAGCACCTCGGCGGTGAACGGGTTCACCTCGGGACCACCCACGGCGATCCGGACGTCGGGGAGGTTGGAGTCCACGTCGACCGCGCCGTACCGGGTCCCGTCGGCCTGGCTGCAGGTGGCGGTCACGCCCGCCGCCGCCAGGGCGACGAGGAGGTCCCGGAGCAAGCCGCCCGCTTCGTTCGGCGGCAAAGGACCGACTACCTCGGCCACGCCGATCGCCTGGCTCAGCCCGCTACGGTCCCGGACCCGGGCCACCGCCCCGGTCCCGAACCACTGGTGCGCCGGGTTGTCCAGGGTGTACCAGTGTTCCGCCGAGTCCACGTCCACGGCCCCGAACGACCGGCCGATCACCGCCGTCGCGGTCTGGTAGACCGGCAGGGCGCCCGGCACGCCGGCCGGGAAGCGCACCCGGAGCAGCCGGTCGTGCCCGGTGTAGCCGTCCACGTGGGTGCGGAACTCGACCCGCTCGCCCGCGTCCCACAACAGCGTCTCCTGGGTGACCTCCAGCCCGTCGAGGGTGAACGAGGCCACCAGCCGCGAGCCGATGGCGCACCGCTCGGCCCGCACGGTGGCCGCGGCCGCCGCGGAGCCGAGGCCCGGTCCCTTGGGCGACAGGTGCCAGGGGCCCTCGTTGTGCCGGGGATGCTGCGGGTACTCGTCCTGCAGGACCAGTTCGTTGCCCGGCCCGGCGAGCACCGCGGCGCCGGTGCGCTTGTCGGTGACGCTGACCGTCCCGCCCCGGCCGGGGTCGGCGCTGACCTGGTACGCGGCGTTCTCGATGACCGTCCCGGAGATTTCCTGCCACGCCCCCGCCGCGCCCTCGGCCGGGGCCAGCCGGTAGGCGCGCCGCCCGAGGGCCGGCACGCCGGCCGCCGGGAACGTCAGCGTCGCCTCGGCCAGCGACCCGTCCGGCCGCCGCCTGATCCCCTCGGCCAGCGACGGCACCGGGTCCCCGGCGTCGTCCCTGACTTCCAGCCAGCGGGTGCCGTCCTCGGGCAGCGGCACGGTGACCCGGGCCATCCCGTCCCGCGGCCGGGCCAGCCCGTTGACCACGCTGACGGCCAGCCCGGGGGAGGCGGCCCCGGCGAGATGGGCAACCGCGTCGCGGCGCGCGGCCGCGGCGAGCTCCCACGCCTCCCGCCAGCTGCCCGCCAGGTCCAGGTACACCTGGTCGGACTCGACGCCGGTGATGGCGTCGTGGTGGGCGCCGTAGGCCAGGATCCGCCAGGCCTTGTCGATCGCCGCCTCCGGGTACGGCGCCCCGGCCAGCCAGGCCAGGGTGCCGAGCCGCTCGGCCTCGGCCACCGCGGTCTCGATCGCGCGCTGCGCCTGCTTGGTGTCGATGTAGGAGACGTCCTTGCCGGTGTACACCGGGTTCATGTCCCTGGTCTGCGGGGAGATCCAGGCGCCGGAGTCACCGCGGTGACCCGAGCCGGCTTCGGCGCGGACGGCGGCGAAGAAGTCGCGCGGCACCGCGGTGGTGAACCGGGGCCACACGTAGCGCTGGTTCCAGTCCCGGTGGATGTCGGTCACCCAGCGGGCCGGGATGACGTGATCCGACCCGACCGGCAGCAGCACGTTGCGCGTGGTCGCGACCTGCGCCAGCCCGCGGAACTGCCCGTAGGCCTCGCGTTCGGCGGCGGCCAGGTCCGGCAGCGTGCTCATCCGCCAGCCGGCGCCGTAGTGGTGCGCCATGTACGCGGTCAGCAGCCCCTGGCCGTCCGGGGAGATCCACTCGAACTCGGTGCTGAACTGCATCCGCCGGTCGCCGCCCTCGGCGCCGGAGGGACCCCACTGGTGGAACGGCCCGCGGGCCCACGCCGAGGAGGTCAGCCCGGCCGCCGCCATCAGCCCGGGGTAGCCCGGGTCGTGACCGAACGCGTCCAGCATCCACGCGCTGCGCGGGTCCCCGCCGAACACGTCCCGCTGGAACCCGATGCCGTACACGGCGTTGCGGATAATGGCCTCGGCGCAGATCAGGTTGGTGTTCGGCTCGTTGTAGCTGCCGCCGACGATCTCCACCCGGCCCTCGGCCATCAGCCGCCGCAGGTCCTCGCGGTCCTGCGGGAACGCGTCGAAGTACGGCTTGAGGTAGTCGATCTCGGCCAGCACGAACCTGTAGTCCGGGTCCTGCCTGGCCTTGTCCAGGTGCGCGCCGACCAGCTCGAACGCGCTCCTGACGTCCGGCCGCTGGCCGTCCTCGTCCGGCAGGCTGAGCCGGGCCTCGGTGAACTGGCCCTGGGTGTTCCACCACACCGGGTCGTAGTGGAAGTGGCTGACCATCCACATGGTCCAGCCCGGCTCGGCCACGGTGATGTCGGCTTCGGCCTGGGCGCGGGCCGTCTCGCCGGTGACGGTGACGGTGACCCGTCGCGTGCTGCCCGGCTGGTACGGCGCGGCGATATCGACCGGGACCTCGAACGTCTCCTCGCCGCCGGGCTCCAGGCCATCAATGCCGAACGGGCCCGGATCACGTACTCCTGCCCCCTGCACGCCGATCTGGGCGGCCGCCGCCGCGGGCTCCTCGCTGGCCAGCGTGACCCGGATGACCTGCAGCGGGCGCTGCGCGGTGCCGGTGAAAAGATCGGTCGACTCGACGCTGGTGATCCGCATCTGCCCATGCTTACACGCCCCGCCGGGCCGGTGATACCCGGCGCGCGGGTCACCCGGCCAGGCGCCGGGCGAACTCCCGGGTGGCCGCGGCGGGGTCGTCCGCCTCGGTGATGGCGCGGACCACGACCACCCGGGTCGCGCCCGCCGCGAGCACCTCGCCGAGCCGCTCGGAGCTGATGCCGCCGATCGCGAACCAGGGCCGGGCGGCCTGCTGCCGGGCCACGTGCCCGATCAGGCCCAGGCCGGTCGCCGGGCGGCCCGGCTTGGTCGGCGTGGTCCACAGCGGCCCGGCGCAGAAGTAGTCCACGTCCGGCTCGGCCGCCGCCGCGTCGGCCTGAGCCGGGCTGTGGCTGCTGCGGCCGATGAGCGGGCCCGGCCCGAGGATGCGCCGGGCGGCCGGCACCGGCAGGTCGTCCTGGCCCAGGTGGAGCACGTCGGCCCCGGCCGCGAGCGCCACGTCGGCCCGGTCGTTCACCGCCAGCAGCCGGCCGTGCCGCCGGCAGGCCTGCGCGAACACCTCGAGCAGGGCGAGTTCCTCGCCCGCCTCCAGGCCCTTCTCCCGCAACTGCACGATGTCCACCCCCGCGCCGAGCACGGCGTCGAGGAAACGCGGCAGGTCACCCTGGCGCCGCCGGGCATCGGTGCACAGGTAGAGGCGCGCGCTGGCCAGCCGCGCCCGCAGGTCGCTCGTCACGATGGCATCCAAGTCACCGGCTCATCCAATCACGGGGCCACCTGGCTGCCGCTGCGGCCGGGCCCGGCGCCCGGCCCCGGCCGCGCGTTGTTATATGGTGAATATTCGGAGACATTCCGACCACGGGAGCCCACCGGGCTGAGAGGGAGGCCACGCGCCTCCGACCGTCGTACCTGATCCGGGTAATGCCGGCGAAGGGAGTGGTGTGGCCGTGACCGCAGACGTCGTTATCGCGGGCGGCGGTGTCATCGGGACCGCGATCGCCTGGCGGGCCGCCCGGGCCGGACTCGGCGTGACCCTGGTAGACCCCGGACTCGGCGACGCCGCCTCCCTGGTCGCCGCGGGCATGCTCGCCCCGGTTTCCGAAGCCCTGTTCGGCGAGGGCGCGCTGCTGCGGGTCAACCTGCTCGCCGTGGCCCGGTTCGGCTCGTTCGCCGCCGAGCTCGAGGAGGCGGCCGGCCGCCAGGTGGGCGTGCGCCGCGAGGGCACGCTCGCCGTCGCCTACGACCCGGGCGACTACGCGGCGCTGGTGCGGCTGACGGCGTTCCGCCGGTCGGCCGGGCTGGGCGCCGAGGAACTGGACAGCCGGGCCTGCCGCAAGCTCGAATCCTTCCTCAGCCCCGACGTGCACGGCGGCGTGCTGTTCGCCGGCGACTGGTCGGTCGACAACCGCCGCTACGCCGCCGCCCTGCACGCGGCGGCGGCCGCCGCCGGGGTACGCGTGGTGCGGGACCGGGTCACCGAGGTGCTGCTGCGGGACGGCCGGGCCGCCGGCGTCAGGCTCGCGGACGGCGGTGACATCGGCTCGGGCCAGGTGGTGGTCGCCGCGGGCTGCGGGACGAGCGCGATCACCGGCGTGCCCGCGCCGGTGCGGGCGGCGGTGCGGCCGGTCAAGGGCCAGCTGCTGCGGCTGCGGCACCCGGCTGGCCTGCCGCCGGTCATCACCCACACGATCCGGGCCACCGTGCGCGGCGCGGAGGTCTACCTGGTGCCGCGGGCCGACGGCGAGGTCGTCGTGGGCGCCACGCAGGAAGAGCGCGGGCCGGACCGGACGGTGACCGCGGGCGCCGTCCATGACCTGCTGCGCGATGCCATGAGCGTACTCCCGGTGACGAGCGAGCTCGAGCTGGCCGAGGCGTGCGCCGGGCTGCGGCCCGGCACGCCGGACAACGGCCCGGTCGTCGGCGAGGTCGGCGGGTCCGGCCCGGATGGCCTGCTGCTGGCCACCGGGCACTACCGCAACGGCATCTTGATGTCCCCGGTGACCGCCGACGCCATCGTCGCCCGCCTCACCGGCGAGCCGCCCGCCCCGGAATGGGAACCGTTCGCGCCCGGGCGCTTCGGCACACAGGAGGCACGGTGACCGTTCAGGTAAAGCTCAACGGCGAGCCGAGCGAACTGCCCGAGGGCAGCACGGTCGTGCAGGCGGTGGCCGCGCTGACCGCGGCCGCCTCCGGCATCGCCGCCGCCGTCAACGGCGACGTGGTGCCGCGCGGCTCGTGGGCCGGCACGGTCCTGCGGGACGGCGACCAGGTGGAAGTCGTCACCGCCGTACAAGGAGGCTGACTTGACTGACTTGACCGACGCGGAACTGATAAGCCGCCCGGTGACCGGGCTCGACGGGATGGAACCGTGGGTGCTGGCCGGGCAGGAGCTGAGCTCGCGGCTGATCCTGGGCACGGGGGGAGTGCCGAGCCTGGACGTGCTCCGGCAGGTCCTGGACGCCTCGGGTACCGCGCTCACCACCGTGGCCATGCGGCGGGTCGCCCCCGGCGGGCACGGCTCGCTGCTCGGCACGCTGCGCGAAGCCGGCGTGCGCATCCTGCCGAACACGGCCGGCTGCCACACCGCGAGCGAGGCCAGGCTGACGGCCCGGCTGGGCCGGGAGGCGCTCGGCACCAACTGGGTCAAGCTCGAGGTGGTGGCCGACGACCACACCTTGCTGCCCGACGCGGTGGAACTGCTCGACGCGGCCCGGATGCTGGTCGCCGACGGGTTCACGGTGCTGCCCTACACCAACGACGACCCGGTGCTGGCCCGCCAGCTCGAACGGGCCGGCTGCGCCGCCGTCATGCCGCTCGGCGCGCCGATCGGGTCCGGGCTCGGCATCCGCAACCCGCACAACATCGCGATGATCGTCGAGCAGGCGGGCGTCCCGGTGGTCCTGGACGCGGGGATCGGCACCGCCAGCGACGCGGCCCTGGCCATGGAACTCGGCTGCGACGCGGTCCTCATCGCCTCCGCTATCACCCGGGCGGCCGAGCCCGGCCGGATGGCCACCGCGATGCGGCTGGCCGTCGCGGCCGGGTACGCGGCCGCGACCGCCGGGCGCATCCCGCGCCGCTGGCACGCCCGCGCTTCCAGCCCCGAAGCCGGCCGGCCGGAGCTCCCGGCGTGAGCATCCCGAGAGTTCTCACCATCGCCTCGTCGGACTCCGGCGGGGGCGCCGGCATCCAGGCGGACCTGAAGGCCTTCGCCCGCTGCGGCGCGCACGGGATGTCGGCCATCGTCGCGCTCACCGCGCAGAACACGGCGGACGTGCGCGCCATCCACGAGGTGCCGCCGGCGTTCGTGCGGGCCCAGGTCAACGCGGTCCTCGACGACATCGGCGCCGACGCGGCCAAGACCGGCATGCTGTTCTCCGCGGCGCTCATCGAGGCGGTCGCCGGGGCGCTGGAGGACCGGAACCTGCCGCTGGTGGTCGACCCGGTCATGGTGGCCAGCTCCGGCCGCACGCTGCTGCTCCCCGAAGCCGTCGGGACCCTGGTCAGGCGGCTCTTCCCGCTGGCCACGGTGGTGACGCCCAACCTGCCGGAGGCCCAGGCGCTGACCGCTATGATGACCGAGGACCGCGTGGTGCTGACCGAGCGCCTGGTCGCCATGGGAGCGCGCGCGGCCCTGGTCACCGGAGGTCACGGGACCGATCCGGTGGACCACCTGTTCGACGGGTCACGGCACCTGGCCTTCCCGGTCGCCCGGCACGGCATCGCCGCCACCCACGGGGCCGGCTGCACCCACTCGGCCGCGCTCGCGGCCGGCCTCGCGGCCGGCCTGCCGCTGGCCGAGGCGGCCCGGCAGGCGGCCGCGGTGGCCGGCGAGGCGGTCGCCCACGGCCTGGCCGAGCTCGGCGCCGGCGAAGGCCCCGTCCATGTCCTGCACGACTACCGCTCCACGACGAGGAGAGCGCGCGATGAGCGACAGCTTCAGCGCTGAGCTGTGGCAAGGAGCGGCCGGCGTCTACGACGCCATCCTGGCCCACCCGTTCCTGACCGGGCTGACCGACGGCAGCCTGCCTCATGACGCCTTCGCCTTCTACGTCGTGCAGGACGCGATCTACCTGCACGGCTACGCTCAGGCCCTGGCCGCCGTGGCCAGCCGCGCGCCCGCTCCCGGACAGACCGAGCTGTTCGCCCGGCACGCGGCGGACGCGATCGCGGTGGAGAAGACCCTGCACGGATCGCTGCTCACCGACCTCGGCATCGACCCGGTGGCCGCCGAGCAGGCCGAGCCGGCCCCGACCAACCTGGCCTACGTGAGCTACCTCCTCGCCGCGACCAGCACCGGGTCCTACGCCGAGGGGGTCGGCGCGGTGCTGCCGTGCTACTGGATCTACTGGGAGGTCGGCAAGGAACTGGTGCGCCGCGGCTCGTCCGACCCGCGCTACCAGCAGTGGATCGACATGTACGGCGGCGAGGAGTTCGGCGGCGTGGTGCAGGCGGTCATCGACGTGGCCGACGAACTCGGCCCTGGCCTCGGCGCGGCCGAGCGGGACCGGGTGCACCGGCACTTCCGCGCGACCAGCCGCTACGAGTGGATGTTCTGGGACATGGGCTACCGCAAGGAAGCCTGGCCCGTCTGATCCTGGTCTTCGCCGTCCGGCCCGCTCAGCGTCCCGGGCGGATCGGTCCCGGCGCGGTCCTTGCGCGGCGAGATCCAGGCGTGCCTGCGGCCGGCGTGCGAGTGCTTGCCAGGCTCACGGTCCTGGCCGAGGCGCTTGTGTCGGGCAGAATAAAACAAGGTCCCCTCCATGTCCCACGTCCCGGAGTCACCCCCGGGGAGTGCCCGCTTCTCACGGTGAAAGCTTTTCTACTGGGGCCGCCCGGCGCTACGCAAGACCCGTGCGGCAATTTTCCCGGGCATTTTCTCTATCCACATCCTGTCCACAGATTGTGGCTCGTTGTCCGCAAATTGCTGCGGTTTTCCACGGCTATATTCACAAGGTATCCACAGGTCACCGGGGGTGACCTGGCTGGTACGAGCGGCTGCGGGTAGTTTCCGCCCGCCTTCCATAGCGACTGTCCCCACCCGGGCGGCCAGCTTAACCGGCAGAATTCGGCTAGTCTCTTTCCATCCTTCTGCCGCATCACCCGTCCGGGCCGCGATGAGGATCGGGCACGCAGGTCGTCTGCACTGACGCAGGCAAGTCCGGCGGCGAAAGGCAGGCGGATGGCCATCTTGATCCGGACCGAGGACATCCTCCCGGGGGAGCGTCACGACGCCTGGCGGAGCGTGGTGTGCGACACGCTCGGCCCGCTCGATTTCCGCAGCGACCCGGCCATCCCGCTGCGCGGCGAGATCGCCGCCGGCCTGCTGGGGCCGGTGAACGTGGGCCGGGTCGATACCTCGACCCCGCACAGCGTGTACCGCACACCGCGCCTGATCCGCCGGGACAGCCCCGAGCTCTACCGGGTCGCCCTCACCATGTCCGGCCACGCCAGCCTGGTCCAGGGCGACCGGGTCGCGCGGCTGCGGCCGGGCGAGTTCACCATCTACGACTTCAACCGGCCCTATGAGCTGGCCTATCACTCGGGAGTACAGCTCGCGGTGTTCAGCTTCCCGCGGGCGGCCCTGGCCCTTCCGCCTGCCCTGGTGGCCGGGCTCACCGCGGTCCCGGTCCGCACCGACACGGGGACGGGCGCCCTGGCCGCACCGCTGCTGCGCCGGGTCGCGCTGGACCTGGACACCTATCACCCGGCCAGCGCGGCCCGGCTGTCCACCGTGGTCATGACCCTGCTCACCACCGCCATCGCCGAGCACGCCGGCCGGACGGGCATGCTGCCCGAACAGCCGAGGGAACAGGCGCTGCTGCTGCGCATCCACGCGTTCATCGAGCAGAACCTCGGCGAGGCCGGCCTGGCTCCCGATGCCGTCGCCGCGGCGCACTACATCTCGGTGCGCTACCTGTACCGGCTGTTCGAAGCGGAAGGGACGACGGTGGCCGCGTGGATCAGGCACCGGCGCCTCGAGCGCTGCCGCGCCGACCTGGCGGACCCCGCCCTCGGCCGCGAGCCGGTGCACGCGGTCGCGGCCCGGTGGGGCCTGCCGGATCCGGCTCGATTTCAGCCGGCTGTTCAAGCGCACGTACGGGCGGCCGCCCGCCGAGTACCGCCGCGCGTCCATGATCTCGGCGGGCTGAGGACGGCCGGGGCAGGAACGGACAACCGGCTGGCAGCGGGCGTCAATGCCGGACCGGGCGCGGCCGCGCAGACTGGGAGCCGTCCGGGGATGATCATTCAACTCCTAAGGGGAGCCTTCATGGCCACCAAGCTTTTCGTTAACCTGCCGGTCCGGGACCTCAGCCGGTCCAAGGCCTTCTTCGCCGCGCTCGGGCTGGACTTCTTCGGCATGGCCGATGACATGGCGTCGGTCATCATCAGCGAGCACACCCAGGTCATGCTGCTGGCCGGCCCGACGTTCGCCTCCTACACGCGCGGCGGCGTCGCGGACGCCACCGCCAGCACGGAAGTGATCCTGGTCCTCGGCCTGGAGACCCGGGCGCAGGTCGATGAGCTGGCCGGCCGGGCCGAGGCGGCAGGCGGCCAGCCCGTCGCGGCGGCGCGCGACGACGGTTACCGGTACCAGCGCGGCTTCACCGACCTCGACGGGCATCACTGGGAGGCGCTGTGCCTGGTCGAGACGGCCAGCTGAGTCCGGCCAGGAACCCCGGCGTGAGCGGCATCCGGACGGGCGCGGCGACCTCGGCCGATGGCACCGTCATCGTCTTCGACCAGTCCGGCGCGGGCCCGGCCGTCGTCTTGGTCCAGGGGGCCCTGAACAACCGGGCCGACCCGGTCATGTCCGGCCTGGCGGCCGGCCTGTCCGGGCGGTTCACGGTGTTCAGCTACGATCGCCGCGGTCGCGGCGGCAGCGGCGACACGCAGCCGTACGCGGTCGAGCGGGAGACCGAGGACCTGGCCGCGCTCATCGCGGCGGCGGGCGGCTCGGCCGCGGTGTTCGGCGGCTCGTCCGGCGCGGCGCTGGCGCTGCGGGCCGCCGTCGGGAACCCCGCCATGACCCGGCTGGCCCTGTGGGAACCGCCGTACCACGTCGACGACAGCGCGCCCCGGCTGCCGGCCGACTTCGCCGGGCAGCTGGACCGCCTGGTCCGGGCGGGCCGGCGGGCGGACGCGCTGGAGCTCTTCTTGGTGCGGGCGGCCCAGGTCAGCCCGGAGGACGTCGCGGGGATGCGCGGCCAGCCATCGTGGCCGGCCATGGAAGCCGCGGCCCGGAGCCTGGCCTACGAGGCTCACGTCATGGGCCCGGGCAACGCGCTGCCCGGCCGCCTGCTGGCCGGCGTCTCCCAGCCGGTCCTGGTGCTCAACGGAGGCGCGAGCCCGCCGTGGATGAGGCGCGCGGGCCATGCCGTCGCGGACGCCATCCCCGGTGCCGTGCACCGGGTGCTCCCGGAGCAGTCGCACGCCGCGGCGCCCCGGGCCATCGTCGCCGAGCTGCTGGAGTTCTTCGTTACGGCCTGACCTGGCGGTCCGCTCTCAGCCGGCGGCCAGCCGGTAGGGGCGGAAGAACGCGCGCAGTTCCTGCGCGTAGAGCTCGGGCTCCTCGAACGGCGCGAAGTGGCCGCCCCGGGCGGGCTCGGTCACGCGCACGACGTTCGCCGTGCGCTCGAGCCACGCCCGGGGCGGCCGGGTGATGTCGCCGGGGAACAGGGAGAAGCCGGACGGTACCTCGACCCGGCGGGCGTGCTGCGCGGGCGCGATGGCGGCGTTCGCGCGGTACATGCGCATCGACGATCCGATCGTCTGGGTGAGCCAGTAGAGCGTGACGTTGGTGAGGATCTCGTCCTTGGTGAAGCGCCGCTCGACGTCGCCGCCGCAGTCACTCCACGCCCGGAGCTTCTCGGTGATCCACGCGGCGAGCCCGGCGGGGGAGTCGGTGAGCCCGAAGGCGGCGGTCTGGGGTTTGGTGCGATGCAGGGCGGCGTAGGCGCCTTCGGCCGCGCCCCAGGCGGCGGTGCTCGCGAGCCAGTCGCGTTCCTCCGGCGCGAGGTCCGCCGGATCGCCGGCGAAGACGGGTGCGCCCGCGTCGGTGCGGTGGACCGCCACGACCCGGCCGGGGTGGTCGAGCCCCAGGTAGCGGCACACGTGGCTGCCGATATCCCCGCCCGCCGCGCCGAACCGCGGATAGCCGAGGATGTCCATGAGCTGGGCCCACAGGCCGGCCACGGCGATGGAGTCCAGGGGCGGGCCGGCCGGGCGATCGGAGTACCCGTAGCCCGGCATGTCGGGCACGACCACGTCGAACGCGTCCGCGGGGTCGGCGCCGTGCGCGCCGGGGTCGGTCAGGAGCGGGATCACCTTCGCGTAGCGCCAGAACGAGTCGGGCCAGCCGTGACCGAGGATCAGCGGCAGGACCGGGCCCCGGGACCCGGCCGCCGCGGCGGCCCGGGCGTGCACGAAGTGGATCGCGAGGCCGCCGAGCGGGACGCGGAAGCGCGGGAGCCGGGCGAGCGCCGCCTCCTGCGCCGGCCAGTCGAACTCGTCGGCCCAGTAGGCGACGAGCTCGCGGAGGTAGGAGAGGTCGGTGCCGAGCGACCACCCGGCGTCCTCAGGCGCGTCCGGCCACCGCGTCGCGCGCAGCCGGCCACGGAGATCCTCGAGCGCCCCGGGGCCGGCCCGCGGGGTGAACGGCTCGGGGCGGGGCCTGGCGGCTGAAGACGGGGCGTCCGGCATGGGACGCATCCTACGGCCGTGCCTGGCCGTGAACCGGTCACGGCCTCAGCCGGACGCCGAAGCCGGTCGCGGCCAGCTTCAGCAGGACCTGACCGGGGGCCTGCAACGCCATCACCCTGGCCGCGCTCAGCTCCTCCAGCTCGGCCAGCCGCGCGGCGTAGGCGCCGGGTCCCTGCCCGCGGGCCTGGTTCAGCGCGATCGCGTTGGCCCATACCTTGACCCGCGCCTCACGCAGGAAACGCTGGGTGCCGAGCCGGCTGAGGGGCTTGAGCAGCCGGTCCAGCGGCGGAGGAGTCCCGGATAGCCTGGTCAGCTCGTCGTCCTCGGCCGCGACCCGGGAGGCGAGCACGCCGTCGATCGCCTGGTGGTCCGCTTCCCGGCGAGCCAGCGTCGCCGCGTCGCCGAACTCCTCGTCCGTGATCACGGCCAGCAGCGCTTGCGGCAGGTCGTAGTTGATGTGGGCGTTCATGCCGAGCAGCACATGCCGCAGCGGAGGCAGGCCGGCCGGGGCGCCGAACGCGATCTCCCACGGCCGCGAGGGCCGGCGGCCCGCCCGCGCCGCCTCCAGGGCGTCCAGGTACAGGCCGGCGAAGGCGATGTCCCAGCGCTCCACCCAGGCGGGATCGGCGAACCCGCCGCGCCTGATCTGCTCCGCTACCGCGATCGTGGTCCGCTGGTAGGTGGCGTGGAAGTACCGCCGCCGGTCGCCCTCGGCCTGCAGCGGCTCGAGCATGGCCGCCATCCGCGCGATCAGTTCGTCGATCACGCAGCCATTATGTCCGCTGGCGCCCCCTGCGGACCGGGATAGGCGCGGCCGCCGTCGTGGCGTGAGCAGGCCGGACGCACCGGGATCCGGTGCGTCCGGCCTGCCCGTCTAGCCGTCTAGCCGGTTAGCTGCGGACCGGGCACTCGCGCCACGGCTGCCACCGCCGCATGCGCCAGGAGCAGGCGTGGCTGACCTTGCTCGCCAGCGACCAGGTCCCGCTCAGGCCCTCCGACCCGCTCTCGTCCCAGGTGCCGGACACCGAGCCGAACCGGTTGATGGTGCCGGTAAAGGTCCGCGTCCCCTGGTGCGAGTTGGGGTAGACGTACTTGAAGGAGAACGTGATGTTGCTCCCGTCGACCGTGCCGAAGATCGGCCCGGTCTGTGCGCTCGGAGCGGGGATGTTGGGATCGGTCAGCGTCCCGGTGAGGCACTCGCCGTTCTGCCGGAACGTCACGCCGTACGTGGCCGTGCCGCCGGTGTAGGCGACGTTCACCGTATTGGTGCCGTTCACGTCCCACCGCTCGAGCTGCCACCGGTCGCAGTCATGCCGGCCCGGTCCGCCCCCTCCCCACGGACCGTTGCCGTGCGGGCCGTAACTGGCCCCGCTGCTTACTGCTGGCGTGAGGGCCGCCGCGTTTGCAGGCCCGGTCCCCGTGACGAGCATGGCCGCCACAGCAGGGCCGGCACAGCACGCCCACAGCATCATTCGCGCGCCAAATCGCATAATTCTTCCCTCCGTTGGTGAGGCGCTTTGCCCTACCGTCAGCTACCCCGTGAAATGCGGCAGGTACCCGATGGCCAAAGCTGACTACGTTAACAAGACGCCGCTGCTCACAGCATGGTTCACGCCCGGAAGAAAAAGCTATCCACGAGGTAAGGCTATCTGGTTTCCTGTACCCAGAATATGGCTCACAATCCGGTCAAATAGGATGATCTCATTAGGTCGACATGGTGTTTTACCATGTTATTGCCGCGCTAAAAAAAATATTCTCAGACTCAAGCTAGAAAACAGCCGAAGTGTCCGTAATGCATGTATTGGCAGGGAATTGGCCGCGTTCACGGGGAGCGGCCCGCCGTGGTGCTTGACCCGGAGCAGGCGGTACGTGCGGCGCGCACGTGCACGGCGTTGCGCGGTGATCAGTCTGGGGCGGTGATCAGTCTGGAGCGGTGATCAGTCTGGGGCGGTGATCAGTCTGGGGCGGTGATCCGGCTGGGCGGCGGTGTGGTGTCGGCGAGCCATCCCGCGGCCGCCCCTCTTGCCGCCCCTCTTGCCGCCGCGATGTGGTGTCGGCGAGCCCCGGCGGCCGCCCCGCTTGCATCAGTGGCCACATCAGCCCCGCGGTGACGGTGGCCGGATCATTGAGTGTCACAGCACCCCCCGGCGGGGGCAATGCCAGGACCTTAGAGGCACCCCCGCACGGCGCTGTTTCATGATCATGGACATCTTTCGTCAGATAGCGCCCGAAACTGTCCATGATCATGGTCTGCGCCTGAAATGTCTCAACTTGAAGTTGAGGTATGACTGGGCATTACCGCCCGATTCGGGCAGCGGATGTCGCCGTATCACGGTCTGCTGGCGAGCCGGGCGGCTCGCCGGCCGCGCGTCCCGCCCACTGCAAAGGAGCCTGACCAGGCAAAACAGCCCGCAGATCCGGTAAATGACCCGTCTTAAATTCCTGGCATTGCCGGCGGGGGTGCAGTGACACTCAATGATCCGCAGAGGCTCGGGTCAGAGCCGGATCAAAGCCGGGCCGGCCGCCGAGGCCGGTTGTAGCGGCCAGTTCGGGCGGACCTGGCCGACCTAGTGCCCAGGCTTCGGAAGAAGTGTTTCGATGGGCTTGTCAAAACAGTCATTTCGAGAGTAGTGTTTCGAAACATGACTTCCGAAGAACCCGTGGAGGAGCGCGAGCTGTCGGCGGCGCCGCCGGCCGGGCCGGCGGAGCGGCCGGGTGCGGCGAACCTGGCCGAGAACGCGGACGCGGAGGCAGGCTCCGCCACGAGCCCGGACGCTGAAGCAAGCCCCAACGCTGAAGCAAGCCCAGGCGCTGAAGCAAGCCCGGGCGCCAAGGCGGACCCGGGCGCCAAGGCGGACCCGGGTGGTGAGGCGGACCCGGGTGGTGCCGGCGAGCGCGAGCGGGTTGACCTCACCGACCCGAAGGCCATCCGGGCGCTGGCCCACCCGCTGCGCTGGGGGCTGCTGGAGGCGCTCAGCCACGCCGGGACGCTGACCGCGACGCAGGCGAGCGAGATGCTCGGTGAATCCCCGGCCAACTGTGCCTTCCACCTGCGGACCCTGGCGAAGTACGGCTTCGTGGAGGAAGCGGGCGGAGGCCGCGGCCGCGAACGGCCGTGGCGCCGGCGGTACGACACCCTCAGCTGGGGGAGGAGCGAGAACGATCCGGGCGTCACGCTCGCGGCTCAGGCTCTCGACCAGGTATGGATGGAGCGGCTGCTGAGCCGGGCCCGCCGCAGCCTCACCTCGACGGCGTCGTGGCCGCCGGCCCTCGGCCGGGCCCTGGGGACGTCGTCGAGCAGGCTGTACGTGACGCCCGAGGAGGCCAGCCGGCTGATACGGGGAGATCTCGGCGGCCTTCAACCGGATCTCGGCCGACCGTGCCGTCCGCGATCGCCGGAATCCGGAAGATCGTCCCGCCGACGCCGTCCCGGTCGAGTTCGTGCTGCTCGGGTACCCCGTCCTCGACTCGCCCGTGCTCCCCGACGTCGGCGACGACACGGACGCCGGCGATGCGGAAGCCGGTGACACGGACGCCGACGATGCGAACGCCGCGATGCGGAACGGGCGTCGCGATGCGAGCGCCGGTGACACGGACGTCGGCGACGCGGAAGCTGGTGCCCCGGAAATGTCAGACCCCCGCGACACAATGGCAGGGCCGGACAACCGAAGACCCCCGCCCGTCACCTGACCGAAGGTCATCCGCCATCCTCGGCCGCCTCCGCAGCCCCCGGTCCTAGCCCGAGCTGTCGGCCAAACTCGAGATATATCTTGACAACATCACTACTCGAGATACATCTTATGTATGTCACCTTAGTGTCCACCGAACGGAACCAGGAGACGCCATGCATCCCGAAATCGCCAAGACCCTGGTCGCCCAGCACCGCGATGAGCTCATCCGGCACCCGGCGGTGGCCAGCCCGAAGGCCGGCCACCGGTTCCCGCGCTGGCGTATCAGCTGGACGCGGACCGTGCTGGCGCCGGCGCGCGGGCGGTCCGTCGTGATCATCATCTCGGCCCACCGGTCGGCCTGACGTCGGCCCGGATCTCGGCCCACCGGCCGGCCTGACGGCGGCCCGGGCGGCCGGGCCGGCGCGCCGTCCTCAGCAGGCCCGGCCGAGCTCGCGCGAGGCAGCCGCCCCCGTGGCCGCCTCGGTGCTTACCCCGTTGCCGGCCCCGCCGGCGATCTCGGCGGGGACCCGGACTGCCGCGGGCCGGACGGCCGGCCGGGCCTCCGGTGCGGCCGGGGTTTCCCGCCGCAGCCCGCTGAGCGCGACCAGCGTGCCGGCCGCGGCTACGCCCGTGATCAGGATGAGCGCCGGCCGGTACGCGGCCAGCGTGGCCGCCGGGGAGAGCAGCCTGCCCGCGCCGGAGGCGTCGATCACGGCCGTGACCACCGCGAGCACGATCGCCCCGCCGACCTGGAACGAGGTCTGGAACAAGCTGGCCGCCAGGCCCTGCTCCGCGTCGGGAACGCCGGCCGTGGCCGCCACGGTGAGCGAGGAGAACCCGAGGCCGAAGGCCAGGCCGATCAGCAGCGTGGCGGGCAGCATCACCGCCGGGTAGTCCGGCCGGACGCCGGCCCGCAGGAATATCGCGTAGGCGATGATCAGGCAGCTGAAGGCGACCGCGGTGAGAGGCGCCGGGCCGAAGCGGCCGAGCAGCGAGGCCATCCGGGTGGACAGGACGACGACCATGACCCCGGCCGGGAGGAACGCGAGCGCGGTGGCCAGCGCCGACCAGCCAGACAAGGTCTGCAGGTACTGGGTGACCAGGAACTGAAACGAGATGTAGGTCCCGAACAGCGTCACCGCGCCGGCGTTCGCGCGCCGCAGGGCCCGCGAGGAGAAGATGCCGAACGGCACCAGCGGGTCCCGGCTCCGCCGCTCGATGACGGTGAACATCGCGGCCAGCACGGCGACGGCGGCGAACGAGCCGATGGTCCGGGCCGAGCCCCAGCCTGCCTGCTGGGCGGAGACCACGGTGTAGACCAGCAGCAGCATGGCCGCGGTGATGGCCAGCGCGCCCGGGATGTCGAACCGGCGCCCGGCGCGGACCGCGCGCTCGCCACGGGGGATGAGCCCGCTGGCCGCGGCCAGGACCACGACCGCCACCGGGGCGGGCACCAGCAGCGTCCACCGCCAGCTGATCTCGGTCAGCAGGCCGGAAAGGACCAGGCCCAGCGAGAAGCCGCTGGCTCCGAAGACCGTGTACACGCTGAACGCGCGGTTCCGCATAGGGCCCTCGGGAAACGTGACGGTGAGCAGGGACATGCTGGCGGGTGCGGTGAAGGCGGCCGCCACCCCCTTCACGAACCGGGCCGCTATCAGCAGCCCGGGGCTGCTGACCAGGCCCCCGAGCACCGAGACGAGGGCGAAGACGGCCAGCGCCGCCAGGAAGACCCGCCTGCGGCCGAGCAGGTCGGCGGCCCGGCCGCCGAGAAGCAGCAAGCCGCCGTAGCCGAGTACGTACCCGCTGACGATCCACTGCAGGGAGGAGGTGCTCAGGTGCAGGGCGGTCCGGATCGAGGGCAGCGCGACGCCGACCATCGAGACGTCTAGGCCGTCGAGGCACAACGCGCCGCCGAGCACGATCAGGATGCCCCATAGCTGCGGCGTCCAGACCTGGCTGCCCGCGGGACGGGCACCGGGGTGAAGTGCGTCGGATGAAGTCATGGGCGAAACTATATGTATGTGCAAGCACTAGATGCAAGAACAATTAATGCACTTGCAATTACTATCGGGAGGCGCTAGGCTGCCCGCGTGAGCGCGACGCGGGGTGGCACGGCCGCCGGTGACAAGGCCGCCGGGGGCGGTGTCACGACGGGCGCTGTCACGACGGGCGCTGTCACGACGGGCGGCGACACGACGGGCGGCGACACCACGGGCGATGTCACGACGGGCGGCGACACCGCAGGCAGCGACACCGCGGCGCAGGACATCGTGGTGAGCGCCTGGCGGGAGATGACGGCCTGCCACGCTGCCGCCTGCGCCGCGCTGGAGCGCGAGCTCGGCGAGCGGCACGGCCTGGGGGTCAGCGACTTCGAGGTGCTGGAGCGGCTGGCCGAGAGCGACGGCCGCAAGTTCCGCGCCCAGGACCTCGCCGAGGCCGTCCACCTGAGCCAGAGTGCGCTGTCCCGCCTGGTCGACCGGCTGGCCCGGCACGGCCTAGTCGAACGGTGCGGCTGCGACGAGGACCGGCGCGGCATCTACGTGGTGCTGACCGGAACCGGCGAACAGCGCCACGCCGAGGCGGTGCCGACCCACCGGGGCGTGCTCTCCCGCCACCTGCCTGGCTCGATGCTCCGTGTGGCCAGTAGCGGCGGGTAATGCCCGCTGGATAGGGTTAGTCCGTCTAAAACGGGCTAGTCAGCGCCAAGCTGGCAGCGGAGCGGAGATGAGCCATGGCTGACCGGCCGGCCACGCTGCGGGACGTCGCGGCCGCGGCCCGCGTTCACCCGGCCACCGCTTCCCGGGCGCTCAACCCCGAGACCCGCATCCTGGTCAGCGAGGACACCGCCCGGCGGGTGAGCGAGGCGGCGGAGAGGCTCGGCTACCGGCCCAACCCGGTCGCCCGGAGCCTGCGGACCAGGCGCTCCCATACGGTCGGAGTGCTGATCCCCGACCTGAACAACCCGCTGTTCCCGCCGATCGTGCGCGGCCTGGAGGACAAGCTGGCCGCGGCGGGCTATGTCGCGCTGATCGGCAACACCGACGCCGACGCCGGCCGCGAGCGCACCCTGTTCGAGCAGATGCGGGCCCGGCACGTGGACGGGTTCGTGCTCGCCACCGCGACGCTGCACGACCGGCTGCTGGCCGAGGCGGCCGCGGCGGAAGTCCCCGTGGTGCTGATGAACCGGGTGGCACCGGACTACAGCTTTCCCTCGGTCTCGGTCGACAACGAGCAGGGCGCGCGGATGGCGGTCAGCCACCTGGCCCGGCTCGGCCACACCCGGATCGCCCATATCGCGGGCCCGCAGGAGGCATCGACCGGCGTGGGCCGGCTGCGCGGTTTCCGGGAGGGGATGGCCGCGCACGACCTGGAGCCGGACGAGAGCCTGATCGTGTACGCCACCAAGTACACGGTCGAGGAGGGCATCCGCTGCTGCCGGGAGCTGCTGGCGCGGCATCCGGGCTTCACGGCGGTGGCCGCCGCCAACGACATGCTGGCCGTGGGCTGCTACACCGCGCTGGACGAGAGCTCCCTGCAGTGCCCCGACGACATCTCGGTGATCGGCTTCAACGACATGCCGTTCATCGACCGGCTCAAGCCCCCGCTCACCACGGTGCGCTTCCCGCACTACCAGCTGGGTACCGAGGCGGCGCAGCTGCTGCTCGAGCGGATCAGCGGCGGCGGCGGGCCGGTGAAGATCCTCTACCTCGCCCCCGAGCTCGTCGCTCGCGGTTCCACGTCCGCGCAGCGCACGGCGACGGACAGCACCGGGCCGGCGGTGAGCCCGCCGGTGCCGCTGCGCCGGGCTCGCGGCGCCGCCGGGACCTAGCCTCGCTAGTCCCGCTTGCGGGCCAGCGTCAGCCCGTCGCCGATCGGGACCATGATCAGGTCCACGCGGTCGTCGGCCGCGGCGTGGTCGTTGAAGTCCCTGACCGCGATCACCAGCGGGTTGTCGTTGCCGGCGTCGATCACGCGGCCGTGCGAGAACGTGTTGTCGACCATGACCAGCCCGCCTCGCCTGACCCGCGGGACCACCTCGCGCCAGTAGCCGAGGTAGCCCCCCTTGTCAGCGTCGATGAACGCCAGGTCGAACATCTCCTGGTCCGGCAGCGCGCGCAGCGTGTCGATGGCCGGGCCGAGCCGCAGCTCGATCCGGTCCGACAGGCCTGCCTTCTCCCAGTACTTCCTGGCCACCGCGGTCCATTCCTCGCTGATGTCGCAGCACAGCAGGTGGCCGCCTGCGGCCAGGCCGCGAGCAATGCAGATCGAGGAGTAGCCGGTGAACGTGCCGATCTCGATGGCTGACGCGGCCCCGGTGAGCTGGGTCAGCAGCGTCATCAGCGTGCCCTGCTCCGGCGGGATGGCCAGGCCGGTCTCGAACGGGAACAGATCTGCCGTCTCGTTCGCCAGTTCCCGCAGGACGGCGTCCGGCGGGCTGCTGTGCGCGGTGAGATACGCGTTGAGATGAAGGCTGATCTGCTCGCTGCGCTGTGCCATGGGCTAACGCTATAGGCATCGCCCGCCAGGGCGCGAGGCGGACGCGCCTGATATCTAGATTACCGATCAGATAACAAGGTTTCTGTCCGGGCCCGGATCGCCCAGGCCGGCGCTTCGGCCGGAGCCACGAACGGGGCGGCCTGGCTGGGCGCGAACAGGGAACCGAGCACAGACGGGAACAGGGACCCGGGGCAGACGTGAACAGGGAACCCGGGCCAGGCGCGAACGGCCTCCCGGTCAGCGGCGTGACGGGGGAGAGCCGGACCGGCGCCCCGGCCGCGCCAGACATCATCCCGCGGGCCGGCCGCGCTGGACGATAGTTTGCTTCCGCTCCAAGCTAATTTTATCGCCGATTGAGATAGCGCGATAACTACATTTAGCGTCCTATGTCGGCCGCAATTCCTTACCCGCGAGTAGATCCAGCACGGGGCTAACTGTCAACTGTCGTTTCGCGGAAAGATCATCAGCTGGCGTCCCGTGGTTTCCGGGACACGTGCGATATAAGACGAAATACGGCGAAGGCATGGTCTATGCTAAGCCTTGCTCCGGTAGTGATGAGGCGCAGTGTGCCGCCGGTCACCTCAGGTGAGTACGGGGAGTAATTGATCAACTACGCAGTTACGTTGAAATCGAGACGAATATTCCCAATGGGGTAGCGCAGCACGTCTGGTGCGGACACTATTGCTTCTGGCGGTCCGTGTCCGCCGCGCATTCGCGTGGTACCGGGCCGTCGTCGCATTGACGGAAACGGCCTTCCGCGGGCAACGGGGGCTGCCTTACGCCAAGGGCACTTCACGGAAGGGATTGCTGTATATGACGACACCGGCCGATCGGGGCGCGTCCGGTGATCCGGGCGGCGCATGACTCCGCCGGACAACCGGCCGTCGCCGGGGGCATGCGGCGCGGATCCCGAGTGCCTGCACGTGCCGTGCTTTCAGGTGCGGCTGGACGCGTCCAGCTGCGGGCGGGCCCAGCGGCAGGCGAACGCCTGCGCCTATCATGTCGCCGACGTCATCCAGACGCTGCGCGCCTGGGCGGCGGAGCGCGGCGTCATCGACGGGGCGCTGACCATCTCGGCCATCGGGCCGGCCGCGGGCGGGAGCCTGCCGGGCAGTCCCGGCCAGTCTCGCGGTCCTGACGACCCCGAAGTTCCCGGTCTGCACGGATTCCCGTTCAGCCGGATCCCCCTGGGCTCCGGCTAGTCAGTCCAGGCGCGAAGCCCGGTGCCGCAGGGCCCGGGCGAGGTCGGCGGCGAACGACGGCGCGTCCGCCTCAGCCAGGCGGGCGAAGGAGATCCGGATCCCGGGCGGCGCGCTGATCCGGAACCGCTGGCCCGGGGCGACCGCCCAGCCCGCCGCGGCCAGCGCGGACGCCACGCCGTCCTCGTCGGCGACGGGAACCCAGCAGGTGAAGCCCGACCGGCCGGTGGCCGTGACCTCGTGGGCCGCCAGCGCCGCGCGCAGGGCCGCGCGGCGGCCGGCGTAGGCTCGCGCCGCGAGCGCGAGCGCCCGGGCCACCGCGGGGTCCGACCACAGGTCGGCGACCATCTCCTGCAGCTGGTAGCTCACCCACCCGGTGCCGAGCGCCTGCCGTCCGGCCACCCGGGTCATGGTGGCCTCGTCCCCGGCCAGCACGGCGAGCCGCAGGTCGGGCCCGAGCGACTTCGATACCGAGCGCACGGTCACCCAGCGAGCCGGGCCCGCGGGACTTCCCGGGGCGCGCGCACAGGCCGAGAAGGCGGGTACCCCGGCCACCGGCCCGGCGTGGTCGTCCTCGATGACCCCGGTCCCGGGGTGCCGCCGCAGGACCGCGCCGATCTCCGCGGCGCGGCCGGCGTCCCAGGCGGCGCCGGTGGCGGCCTGCGCCCGGGGTGTCATGATCACGGCGCCCGCGCCGCGGGCCAGCGCGGCGTCCAGCGCGTCGGGCCGGATGCCGAGATCGTCCACCGGAACCGGCACCGCGGCGAAGCCCATCGCCGCGACCAGGTCGAAGGTGACCGCGTGACCGGGATCCTCGACGATCACCCGGCCGGCCGGGGTGAGCCAGGTGGCGAGGACCCGCTCGATCCCGTCCAGGGCCCCGCCGGTGACGGTCAGGCTGGCGCCGTCGATGCCGTCGGCGGCCAGCTGCGCGGCCGCCAGGCGGCGCAGCCGCGGCGCGACCGGCGGCTCGGCGTACATCCGGGCGGCCCCCCGGGCGGGCCAGGGCGGGAGCGGCGGGAGCAGGTCCGGATCCGGGCCGCCGGTGATCAGGTCCCTGGTGCCCGCGGGCGCGCTCAGGTAGACCCGCGAGCTGACCGGGGGAGCGCCCCGGACCCGGGTGCCCGCCCGGCCGGCGCCCGTGGTCAGGCCGCGGCGGCGCAGGTCGCTGTAGGCGGCGGATACCGTGGCCGGGCTGACGCCCAGCCGCCCGGCCAGCTCGCGGACCGGCGGCAGCTGATCTCCCGGGGCCAGGGCCCCGGTGCGGATGCCCGTCTCCACGCTGGCCGATATTTCCCTGGCGGTCCCGCCCTCCGGGCGATATCGTACCAGTATGTTCATAGATTGTACTGTAACATTTTTTGATGTCCATGACTGAGCCGTTCTCCGCGGAATCGCGGCTGATTCACGCGGGCACCGAGCGCACCGCCGGCGTGCCCGCCACGCCGCCGCTCGCCCCGGCCAGCATCTACGTGTCGCAGGGGACCCCGGTTCCCGGTCGCGGCTACGGCCGGGACGGCAACCCCGGCTGGGAGGCCCTCGAGCAGGCCCTCGGCGGGCTCGAGGACGCCGAGGCGGTCGCCTTCGCCTCCGGTCAGGCCGCCTCGATGGCGCTGATGCTGGCCCTGGCCCGGGGCCGGGACCAGATCGTGCTGCCGCACGACGGCTACTACGGGGGGCGGGTACTGGCGGACCGGCTGCGGCCGCACGGCGCCGTGCCGGTCCCGGTGGACCTGGGCGACCTGGCCGCCGTCGAGCGCGCGCTGGCCGCCGCCCCGTCCGTGCTGTGGGCCGAGACGCCGACCAACCCGCTGCTCCGGGTGGCCGACCTGACCGGGCTGGCCGCCCGCGCGGCCGCGGCGGGCGCGCCCGTGGTCGTGGACAACACGGTCGCCACCGGCTTGCTCCAGCGGCCGCTCGAGGCCGGGGCGACCGCCTCGCTGTACTCCCTGACCAAGGCGGTCTCCGGGCACTCCGACGTGATCCTCGGGGCGGTGGTGAGCCGCGATCAGGAACTGCTGGCCGCGCTGCGGGCCTGGCGGTCCAGCGGCGGCGGCATCCCGGGACCGTTCGAGGCCTGGCTGGCGCTGCGCGGCCTCAAGACGCTGCCGCTGCGGATCGCGCGCCAGTCCGGCAGCGCGCTGGCCATCGCCCGGCACCTGGCCGGGCATCCGCGGGTGGCGGCCGTGCACTATCCCGGTGTCGACAAGTCGACGGCGGAGCTGGCCCGGCGGCAGATGCCCCATGGCTGCGGCCCGCTGCTGTCCTTCGAGATCGTCCCCGGTGAGGCCGCCGCCGCCGACAAGGTGGTGGCGAGTTCCCGGCTGATCTTGCCGGCCACCAGCTTCGGCGGCGTGGAGTCGACCTGGGAGCGCCGGGCCCGGTGGCCGGCCGAGACCGCTCCGGCCGGGCTGATCCGGCTGTCGGTGGGCGTGGAGCCCGCCGCTGACCTCATGACCGACATCGACCAGGCGCTGGAGGTGCTCTGATGCGGCGCGCCGCCGGGATCTACGAGCTTGACGACGACCCGGCCCGGGTTGATCCCGCGGCCGCGGCGGCGTTCCTGACGACCGGGGCCTACTGGGGCCGCTGGCGCGGCGAGGCCGACATCAGGCGGCAGATCACCGAGGCCTGGCGGGTCGTCGGGGCCTACGACCGGGACGGGGCGATGATCGGCTTCGCCCGCGCGTTCGGTGACGGCGGATCGGCTTACCTGGCCGACGTGTACGTGCTGCCCGCGCACCGCGGCACCGGGCTGGGCCAGGCCATCGTGGAGATGATGATCGACGGCGGGCCGGGGGCGGCCCAGGGGACGGCACCGCGCTGGATGCTGCACACCTCGGACGCGCACGGCCTGTACCGGCGCTTCGGCTTCGCCGAGCCGGAGGGCCGCTACCTGGAACGCCCGTCCCGGCAGGACGGCCCGGCCGGGCCCGCGGCGGGGGTGAGCCGATACCGGGACCTGGTGACGGGCACCGGCCCGCTGGCCGGCCGCTCACGTGCGGCTGGAGCCGCTCGACCTGCGCCACGTGCCGGGCCTGCTGGCGGCGGCCGCCCAGGATCCGTCGCTCTACCAGTGGACGCCGGTGGCGCAGGACGAGCCGGGCATGCGCCGCAACGTGGAAACCGCCCTCGCGGCGCGGGCCCGGGGCATCGCGGTCCCGTTCGCGGTGGTCCGGCGGGCCGACGGGACGGTCATCGGCGCCACCCGGTTCCACCAGCTTGACTACTGGCCCCGGCCCGAGCCGTCCGGCCTGCCGGATACCTGCGAGATCGGCCACACCTGGCTGGCCCGCGCGGCGGTCCGCACCGCCGCGAACACCGAGATGAAGCGCCTGATGCTCACCCACGCGTTCGAGGTGTGGCGGGTGCAGTCGGTGTGCCTGCACACCGACGCGCGGAACCAGCGGTCGCGGGACGCGATCGCGCGGATCGGCGGCACGTTCGAGGGCATCCTGCGCGCGCACCGCCGCGCGGCCGAGGGGGGCCCGCGCGACTCGGCGCGGTTCAGCATCACGGCGGCCGAGTGGCCGGCCGTCCGGCGGCACCTGGCGGAACTGGCCGCGCGGCACGAAACGCCCGCGGTGCGGGTTACCTAGACGGCGACGAGCCGGGCGCGCCACCAGGCCTGACCCGATTCGGGCAGCATGTAGATCGGGTCGTAGTAGGGGTACTCGCGGCCGAGCGCCAGGTCGTCGTCGGTCTCGATGGCGGTGCGGTAGTTCTTGGTCCAGTACGAGATGCCGTGGTCGGTGTCGTACCTGGCCACCTGGTGCACCCAGCGCTTGCCCACGTAGGGCACGTCGCAGACCACCCGCGGGGTGGCGAAGCCGGGCAGGTAGCCCATGATCTCGTGCTGCAGGGCCTGGCCCTCGGCCAGGGTGAGCCGCCAGTGCTCGCTGCCCGGGATCATGTCGCACATGTAGAAGTAGTAGGGCATGATGCCGGCCCCGTCGAGCAGCGCGAAGCACAGGTCGAGCATTGCCTTGGCGCTGTCGTTGGTGCCGCGCAGCAGCACGCCCTGGTTCCGCACGTCGCGGACGCCGGCCTCGAGCATGGCCTGGGTGGCCCGGGCGACCAGCGGGGTGACCGACTGGGCCGCGTTCACGTGGGTGTGGATGGCGATGCTCACCCCCCGCGCGCGGGCCGTGCCGGCCAGCCGGGCCATGCCCGCCCGGACCTCGCCGGACAGCCAGTGCTGGGGCAGCCCCATCAGCGCCTTGCTGGCCAGCCTGATGTCCCGGACCGAGTCGATCTCGAGCAGCGCGGCCACGAACGACTCGAGCCGCGGCCAGGGCAGGTTGGCCACGTCCCCGCCGGAGACCACGACGTCGCGGATCCCCGGGGTACGGCGCAGGTAGGCCAGCATCTCCCCGAGCCGGTCCTCGCGGGGCAGCGCGAACTTGTGCTTGTCGGTCACCGGGGTCGGGTTGCCGACCAGGTCCATCCGGGTGCAGTGCCCGCAGTACTGCGGGCAGGTGGGCAGCAGCTCGGCGAGCACCTTGGTGGGGTAGCGGTGGGTGAGGCCCTCGACCGCCCACATCTCGGCCTCGTGCAGCGAGTCGCGCTGCGCGTACGGGTGGGAGGGCCAGTCGGTCCGCCGGTCGCTGAAGGCCGGCATCATGTAACGGCGCACCGGGTCGGCGTGGAACGCCTCGGTGAACCCCGGCTCGTCCGGTGCGGACGCTGGCACGATCGTGTTCAGCATCTGCGGCGGCAGCAGCATCGACATGGTGGCCCGCTCGCGCTGATCCCGCTCGAGGTCGCAGAAGAAGGAGTCGGCCAGCCCGCCGCCGGTGACCTGCCTCAGCTGCCGCGCGTTCTTGACGCAGTGCGCGCGCTGCCACTGCGCGGACTCCCACTCGGCGGCGGACACCCCGGCCCAGCCGGGAAACCGGCGCCAGTCGGGTTCGGTTAGCTCACGTCGCTGATAGGCGTACGGCTGCGGGACCATAAGCCACCTCCCCAGTGGCAGCATGATACCGAAGAACTTGCGGTAGAAAACAGACAGGACAGAAGATTTTCCCGAACGAGTGAGGTAACAGCCCATGTCACGAACCTCGAGTCCGCTCGGGCTGCATCGCGTCCTGGAGCCGTCCGGCGTCCTCCCGCAGGCGGCCTGGCGCCTGGATCCCAGCCCCGCGATCGCCGCCGACGAGGTCCGGGTCCGCGTCGACCGCCTCAACCTCGACGCCGCCTCCTGCCGCCAGCTCCGCGAGGCCCACGCGGGCGACCCCGGCAAGATCCGCGCCGCCGTCCTGGACATCATCACCACCCGCGGCAAGATGCAGAACCCCGTCACCGGCTCCGGCGGCATGCTCACCGGCACCGTAGAAGAAGCCGGCCCAGAAAGCCCCCTGGGCCTGAAGCCCGGCCAGCGCATCGCCACCCTGGTGTCCCTCACCCTTACCCCGCTGGCCATAACCGACGGCCTGCGCCACTGGGACGGCCAGTCCGAGCAGGCGCCGTGCGAAGGCCACGCGATCCTGTTCGCCCGATCCATCGCGGCGGTCTTGCCCGAGGATCTGCCAGTGCCGCTGTCGCTGGCTGTCATGGATGTCTGCGGGGCTCCGGCCCTGACGAGCCGCATCGTTAAAGACGGTGCCGTGGTGGCCGTGATAGGTGCCGCCGGCAAAAGCGGATCCCTGTCAGCGGCCGCCGCCCGCCAAGCAGGTGCCGCCCGAGTAATAGGTGTCGTCCCCACCGAGGCTGAAGCCGGCCTGCTGCGCAACCCCGCCGCCGCGAAGGGCGGAGGCGCGACGGGCACGGCTCACGGCGTTCGTCCCCGCCGTGAGACGAGCCCGCCAGCGCCGGAGCCCCCTCTTGCCGACGCTGTAGTCGTCGCCGACGCCAGGGACCCCGTAACACTGGCCACGAAAGTCGAGGCAGCCGGAGGTCCGGCCGACGTGACCGTCGTGTGCGTAGACGTCCCAGGCTGCGAAGGCGGGGCGATCTTGTCGACGAAACAGGGCGGCACCGTTATCTTCTTCTCGATGGCCACCAGCTTCAGCGCCGCCGCGCTCGGCGCCGAGGGGCTGGCCGCCGACGTGACCATGCTGGTCGGCAACGGGTACGTTCCCGGTCACGCGGACCTGGCCCTCGGCCTGATCCGCAGCGTCCCGGCCGTACGGAACCTGTTCGAACGGAGGCTGGCCTCATGACCGGCAAGCTGAACCTGGACCCGGCGGTCGTCGCGCAGGCCCGCGAGCTGGCCCGGCTGGCCGGGCAGCCGGTCACCGACCTGGCCCGCACGCACACCACGGTCTCGGTGGAACGCGCCGTGCTGCGGCTGGCCGGGCTGGACGGCGCGGACGAGGACGGGATGCCGTGGGTGAACCGGCTCACCGAGGCGATCCGCGAGGCGACCGGGCTCGAGCACGGGGTCGCCCTGCCGGCCTGGGACGCGATGATCACCGGCGGCTACCCCGACCTGCGCACGCTCGCCGTCGACGTGACCGCCGGACTGGCCAAGTTCCGCCTGCCCACGGGGGCTGACGCCGGTACGGCCAGGGAAGCCGCCACTCGTTCGGTCGGAAAAGGCATGGCCCTGATCGACCGGCGGCGGGCGGAGCGGGAGGAGATGATCGCCGCGACCTCCGACCCGCCGATGCCGTGGATCTACCTGATCGTGGCGACGGGGGACATCTACGAGGACATCCCCCAGGCGCAGGCGGCGGCGCGGGAAGGCGCCGACATCATCGCCGTGATCAGGTCCACCGGGCAGTCCCTGCTCGACTACGTGCCCGAGGGCGCCACCCGCGAGGGCTACGCCGGCACGTACGCGACCAGGGAGAACTTCCGGCTGATGCGCGCCGCGCTCGACGACGTTTCCCGCGAGCTCGGCCGGTACGTCCGGCTGACCAACTACGCCTCGGGCCTGTGCATGCCGGAGATCGCCTCGCTGGCCGGGCTCGAGCGCCTGGACATGATGCTGAACGACTGCATGTACGGCATCATCTTCCGCGACATCAACCCGGTCCGGACGTTCATCGACCAGCGGTTCTCCCGGCAGGTGCACGCCCGGGCCGGCATCATCATCAACACCGGCGAGGACAACTACCTGACCACCGCGGACGCGGTGGACGCGGCGCACACGGTGGTGGTGTCCCAGCTGCTGAACGAGTACTTCGGCCGTGAGGCCGGGCTGGCCGACTGGCAGCTGGGCCTGGGGCACGCGTTCGAGATCAACCCCGAGGTGCCCGACTCGTTCCTGCTCGAGCTGGCGCACGCCCAGCTGGTCAGGGAGCTGTTCCCGGACGCGCCGCTGAAGTACATGCCGCCCACCAAGCACATGACCGGCAACGTGTTCGCCGGCTACCTGCTGGACGCGTTCTTCAACCTGGCGGGCGTCATGACCGACCAGTCCATCCTGCTGATCGGCATGATGACCGAGGGCATCCACACCCCGTTCCTGTCCGACCGTGACCTGGCCCTGGAGAACGTCCGCTACGTGCGGCGGGCCGCCGGGAAGCTCGGCGGGTCGTTCCGCCCCGAGCCGGACGGGTTCGTCGCCCAGCGGGCCCGCCAGGTCCTGGGCGAGGCCACCGGCCTGCTGCGCACGATCGGCTCGCAGGGACTGCTCAACGCGATCGCCGAAGGCACGTTCGGGGTGACCAGGCGGCCGGCCGACGGCGGCCGCGGCCTGGACGGGGTGGTGGAACGGGCGCCCGGGTACTTCAACCCGGCCGCGGACATGCTGGAGGCGGGCCAGTGAGCCAGACCGGGATCGTCCGCCCCTACGGCGACACGACCGGGGACGGGCGGGTGCAGCTGTCGTTCACGCTGCCGGTGCCGTTCGGTGACGAGACGGAACGGGCCCGGGCCGAGGGCGCCGCGCTGCAGCTGGCGGCCAAGATGGGCATGGACCCGGCGATGGTCGTGCACGCCAAGGGGATGGGACCCGACTTCACGTTCTTCATCGTGTACGGGCGGGTCAGCCACCTGGTCGACTTGTCGGCCGTGACGGTGGCCGAGCGCGAGTTCCCGGTGCTGCCCGCGGCCGAGGTCAACCTGCGGATCCGCTCGGCCCTCGGCCGCAAGCTGGTCGTGGTGGGCGCCTGCATCGGCACCGACGCGCATACGGTCGGCATCGACGCGATCCTCAACGTCAAGGGGCACGCGGGGGAGAAGGGCCTGGAGTACTACCGGGAGATCAAGGTGGTGAACATGGGATCGCAGGTCAGCGTGGCGGACCTGGTGGCGCGGGCCGCCGCCGAGCACGCCGATGCGGTGCTGGTCAGCCAGGTCGTCACCCAGCGGGACGCGCACCTGACGAACACCCGCGAGATGTCGGCCGCGTTCCGGTCCGGGTTCGGCCCGCAGCGTCCGCTGCTGGTGGTCGGCGGCCCCCGGTTCGACCCGGGCGCGGCGCAGGACCTCGGCGTCGACAAGATCTTCAGCCGCGGCACCACCCCGGGCGAGGTGGCCAGCTACCTGGCGCACGCCCTCGCCCCGGCCGAAGGAGCAGCCGGATGAGCGCCGGCGTCGGGCTGTCGGTGACGCACCGCCGGTACGTCAAGCACGGCGACGCCCACTACGGCGGGAACCTGGTCGACGGGGCCTACGTGCTCGGCCTGTTCGGCGACGTGGCCACCGAGGTCTGCATCCGGACCGACGCCGACGAGGGCCTGTTCGCGTCCTACTCCGACGTGCAGTTCCGCGCGCCGGTGCTGGCCGGGGACATCATCGAGGCGACGGCCACGGTGACCGCGGTCGGCCGGCGCAGCCGGCGGCTCGCGCTCGAGGCCCGGGTGGTCTGCCGGGCCGACCCGGAGCGCGGGGACTCGGCCGCCGCGGTGCTCGGCGAGCCCATCGTCGTCGTCACCGCGACCGGCACCGTGGTGGTGCCCGCGGCGCCGTAGCGCTCGTCAGCAGGGTGCAACCGTGACCTCCTCTTCCGCGGTGCTGCGGGCACGGCCTGCTAGCCCGTGGTGCGGTAGCGGGTCATGGGGCCGAGCACGCCGGGGACCACGGCGAAGGGGGTCATGCCGAGCCGCTTGACCACCGCGACCGAGGCGGCGTTGCCCTCGTCGACCTCGGCCAGCACCTCGGGCAGGCCGAGGGTCTCCAGGGCATGGCCGACCACGGCGCGGGCGGCCTCGGTGGCGTACCCGCGGCCCCACGAGCCTGGGGCCAGGCTGTAGTAGATCTCCAGGCCGATGGCGTCGAGCGGCCGCAGGCCCGCGGTGCCGGCCAGTGCGTCCCGGCCGCGCTCGTGGACGATCCAGCTGCCGTACCCGCTCGCGGCGAAGTCCCGGGTGCTTTCCTCGATGGTCTCGGCGACCTCGGCCGGGGAGAGCGCGGCTCCGTCGAACAGGAACCGGCGGACATCGGGGAGCGCCCAGTGGGCCAGCAGCACCGGATGGTCGTCCGCCGTCACCGGGCGCAGCACCAGACGTTCCGTGGTCAGGACGTAATCCATGCCCGTCAGGCTATCCAGCCGGACGTCGGCCGGACTACCATGGCCTTGCTCCGTGGCCGCACGATCGAAGATTTCATATACCAGTTCGGAGGATAACCATGGTGACAGTCGTCCGGCGCCAGATGCCCAGGCGCCGCAGCGGGCACACCGTCACCGTCACCATCGGGGCCGAGCGATTCTGCCTCACCGCCAACCAGCGGGACGACGGCAGCCTCGGCGAGGTGTTCCTCGACTGGGGCAAGCACGGCAGCAGCGCGGCCGGCCTGGTGCACGCCTATGCCGTCAGCCTCTCGCTGGGCCTGCAGCACCAGGTGCCCCTGAGCGACCTCATCCGTCCCGGGCTCGGCCTGCTCTTCGTGCCCAACGGGCACACCGACGACCCGGAGATCCCGCGGGTCCGCTCCGCGGTCGACTACGTCGCCCGGCGCCTGGCCATCGACTGGCTGCCCTACCCCGACCGGGCCGGCCTCGGCGTCTACACCCTGACCGAGCGCGTCCAGCGGGCCAGCACCTGGATCACCGCGTGCGAGCCAGCAGCCCGGCGACCAGCACCTCGAGCACCTCGCTGAGGGTCGCGGCGAAATCCAGGCGCGGGGCGGCAGCACGGCCGCCGCCGACGGCGCTGCGGCATCATAGAGGCCTATGCCCGGGATCGACGACGAGCGCCTGCGCCGGCTCCGGCTGGCCGCCCAGCGGCTCACCCCGGCGACGGCCGCGCCCGGCGCGCGCGCCGCCGCCCAGGCGGTGGTCGGGGTGCAGGCCCAGGACGTGCGCGCGGCGGGCCTGGCTCTGCGCTCCCGGGTGCCCGGCCTGCGGCGGGCTGACGTCGATAGCTCCGGGCTGATCAGGACATGGACCAAACGAGGCACGGTGCACCTGATCGACCCGTCCGACTGGCCGTGGCTGCACGCCGCGGTGGGTGAGCGCAACCGGGTCCGGTTCGACGCGCAGATGCGGAAGCGGGGCGACTACGACGCCGCGACCGCGATGCTCGGCGACCTCGTGGACGTGCTCCGCGACCGCCCGCTGGACCGGGCCGCCCTGCTCCGCGAGCTGGCCGCCCGCGGCCATCCGGTCCCGGGCCAGCGCTCGGTCAACGTCCTCATGCCCTGGGTGGCGGCCCAGGGCCTGGTGACGGGCCTGCCCGACGGGCGTTACCAGGCGGCCGAGCCGCCGCCCGCGGTCGATCCCGACCTGGCGCTGGCCACGCTGGCTCGCCGCTACCTGGCCGGCTACGGCCCCGCCGCGGCGGCCGACCTCGCGTCCTGGTCCGGCCTGCCGCTGGGCACCGCCCGCCGGGCGCTGGCCGCCGCCGGAGACACCGAGGCCTCGGGCGACCTGCTCGCCCTGCCCGGCACCCTGGACACGCCGCCGCCGCCCGCGCCGCCCGCCCTGCTGCTCGCCGCCTTCGACACCACGATGCTCGGCTACCGCACCCGCGCACCGCTGGTCGCGGCCGCAGACGACCGTCATATCCTGCCCGGCGGGGGCATGCTGCGCCCCGCCGTCCTGATCGACGGCGTGGCCGCCGGGACCTGGGGCCTCGGCGGCCAGCGGCGGACGGTGACGATCGACTGGTTCCGGCGTCCGGCCGGGCTGCCCCCCGAGGCGCCCGCCGCGCTGGCCGCCGAGCAGCTCGGTGTCGAGAGTTTCCTGGCCTCCTAGCCGGCCGTCGAGAAGGTGAACATCTTCTCCGGCACGATGCGGGCGCCCATCGCGTCCATCTCATCGAGCCACGTCTCGAACTGCGGTCCCTGCAGCGGCAGGTAGTGGTCGAGCATCGCCTGCCGCAGCCCGGCGCCCGCCGGGTCGCGGAGGCCGAACAGCTCGGCCCGGCCGTGCACGGTCACGGCCAGCTCGTCCCCGGGCAGGTAGCTGGCGCTGACCGCGGGCCGGGCGGCCAGGTGGCGCATCCGCACCGAGTTACGGCCGGAGCTGAACCAGAACGTCCCGTGCAGGAAGTAGCCGTCGACCGGCCCGGCGAGCGGCCGCCCGTCGGCGGTCACCGTGGCCACCACCAGCAGCCGCATGCCGGTCAGCCGCCCGGCCAGCCGCGCGGCGGACAGGCGGCGCTCGTCGGTGATGATGCCCCGCAGGTGCCCGCCGGCGCCCGCCGCGCTGCGGTCCAGGAGCCGCTGCAGGTCATCGAGTTCCTCAGGCGTCTCGCGCATCCGCCGATTACACCACGCGAGTCCGACATTTACGCGCGCCTGCCGGCGCGCGGGTCAGCTGGCCGCGCTGCGCGGCTGCGGCGGCCGGCTGATCCTGGCGGCGAAGAGATCACGCAGGCTGACCACGCCGTGGACGCGCCGCCCCTCCATGACGGGCAGGTGGCGGAAGCCGTTCAGGAGCATGATCTGGGCGGCGTCCTCGGCCGGCGTGCCCGGGGGCGCCGACTGCGGATCCCTGGTCATCCAGGCCGATACCGGTATCGAGGTGAGATCGGCCCCGGAGGCCGCGGCCTTGAGCACGTCCCGCTCGGTGAGGATGCCGGCCAGGAACGGACCCTGCATGACCACAGCCGAGCCCACGCCCTCGCGCACCATCGCGGCGGCTGCCTCGGCCACCGGGCTATCCGGGCTGGTCGATACCATCCGCGCGTGCACCAGGTCGCCGACCGTGAGGGAGCGGCGGGCGGTGTCAGCCACTTTCGCCGATTTCGTACAGCGCGGATTCGTCGTGCGGCGACGACGGCCCGGCGAGTTCCTCGGACAGCAGCCGCCACAGCGAGCCCGACCACGCGGACAGCTGCGGCCATCGCATCCAGAACAGCTGGAGGGTCGTCTCGTCAAACTGGGTGTGCGCCTGCTCGGGCGATATCGAGCGGGTGAAGTCCTCGAGCTGGTGCATCAGGTCGAGGAAGCGGTCGGCGCTGCCATCCATATTCAATCACCTCCAGGGGAGCCGGAAGCCGGCCACCCGGTGGCCGGACGAACGTGGGAAGAAGCCAAGTGGGGTGATCCATACCCCGAAAGCACGGCGCGCAAGAGAGCAGACGCTGCTTATTTTTCCTCGCCGCGCGCGAAAGGTATAGACCCTCGGACGGACGAAAGGTATAGACCCTCGGGCCGCCGAGGGCTGGCCGTGACCCGGGAACCGGGCTGAGCTGACCCGGCCGCCCGCGCGCGTCGCCCCGCGTTCCCGCCGGTACGCCGGCCTGCCCCTGTTCTTCACTTTGCGTAGCCAAAAATCGTCTCTCAGTAGCTTAGTGTCAGGTTCGACGGTTGACATTGCCCGGATCGGGGGTAAGTTGCTGATCAGTCCAGCACCGGGCTCGCCGGCCGGACCGGCAGGCTCATCAGGTTCGGGCCACGTCATGGCAGGGGGCGCACGCAGCCAGCCGCCCCGGGCCGGGCGTGGCGCTAGAACGGGCAGGAAGAGCTGTGCCCATCCGGCTGGACGGGGGGTTGGGCCTGGAAAGGGCCCGGGCACCCAGTAGACAACGGGGTCCCAGCCCGTGGCCAACGGGACGGGACTCCGGTCCGAAGGCGTAGCCCGGGTCCTTTCTCTCCCGACGCGCACCGGCGTGCCCGCGCGGTGGTGCGCGCCGGTTCCGGCGGTGCGCGGCTGGCACCAATCCGGAAGCACGGACGTTGTTTACCGGGGGGGCACGTTCAGCGGGAGGCGAACAGCGGACGGCGCCGGGACGGCCGGGCAGTGGCGGTCAGCCGGCGAAGGCCGACGGGGATATCATGGCCTGCACTGTCGGTGACTATCCTCCGTGACTGAGCACCGCCTGTTAACCCACACAGCGATAGGCAGGGGTTGTGACTGAGCCAAACCCGTCCGCCGAGCCGTCGGCTCCGTCCGCCGTGCCATCCGCGGGCCGGATCGTCATCGTCATGCCGACGTACAACGAACGGCAGAACCTGGAGTCCATCGCGGGCCGGGTGCGAACGGCCCTGCCGGAAGCGGACCTGCTGGTCGTGGACGACAACAGCCCGGACGGGACCGGCGACATCGCGGACAAGCTGGCCGAGGCCGACCCGCACGTGCAGGTCATGCACCGGTCCGACAAGGCGGGCCTGGGCAAGGCCTACATCGCCGGGTTCGGCTGGGCGCTCGAGCGTGGCTACGACGTGATCGTGGAGATGGACGCGGACGGCTCGCACCAGCCGGAGCACCTGCCCAGCCTGGTCGGCGCGCTGGACGCCGCGGACCTGTCCATCGGGTCCCGGTGGGTCCGCGGCGGCAAGGTCGTCAACTGGCCGAAGTCACGGGAGGCGCTGTCCCGCGGCGCCAACATCTACACCCGGGTGATGCTCGGCCTCGGCGTCAGGGACGCCACGGCCGGCTTCCGCGCCTACCGCGCCGCGACCCTGCGGACGATCAGCCTGGACCAGGTGGAATCGACGGGGTACTGCTTCCAGATCGACCTGACCGTCCGGGTCGCCAACGCGGGCCTGCGGATCGTGGAGGTGCCGATCACGTTCGTGGAACGCGAGCACGGCGCCTCCAAGATGAGCAACAGCATCATCGGCGAGGCGTTCTGGCGGGTGGCCCAGTGGGGCGTGGCCCGGCGCCTGCACAAGCGCGGCTAGGTCAGCGCTGCTCGGTTCAGTGGCGTCCTGGTTCCTGGGTCAGCCCGGACGCCGGCCTTGAGGGATGGAACGGGGTCAGGCGCTCCGGCGGTGCGGGCGGCTGGTGTCCTGGCCGCGGTCGCCGCTGCGGCGCTCCCTGATGACTTCCAGGCGCTCCGCGAGCACGGCCTCGAGGTCTTCCACCGTGCGGCGCTCCATGAGCATGTCCCAGTGACTGCGCGGGGGCTTGGCCTTCTTGGGCGACGGGGATTCCCCGGTGGCCGCGATCGCGATCGCGCCGCAGACGCGGCACTCCCACGTCGGGGGAAGTTCCGCCTCGGCGGCGAAAGGCACGCTAAAATGGTGTCCATTCGGGCAGTCGAAAGCGACATCCTGGCGGGGCGCCAGGTCGGTGTTCCTGTCGTTCTCGTAGCTCGTTGCACCAAGACGGGTGCCGCGAAGTGCGCGTTCGGCCATGCTTGCTGCCTCCCAGGCGGTCAGCGGTCTTTTCAAACAACGCTGAATACCCGGACAAGATTCCCCTTGCGGGCGTTACCCAATCGTATTTCGGCGGAAAGATCGCGGTTACCTGCCCGCCGTGCCGGGACGGGTCCCGTCACGGCGTCCGCGGATGCCACTGACCTCGCCCGACGAGAACCTCACGGAGCGCGGCGATGTCGTCGGTCATGATCCCGTCGACGCCCAGGTCGAGCAGCCGGGTCATCTCGGCCCGGTCGTTGATCGTCCACACGTGCACGTCCAGGCCGAGGGCATGGGCCCGGCGCATGAAGGACCGGGACGCGACCCGGGCCGGCACCTGGGCACAGCGCACCTGCCAGCGGGCCAGCCGCCGGGCGAGCTGCCCGTCGGCGCCGGCGGTACCCGTGGCGCGGGCGGCATAGCGGATCGCGGCGATCACGGCCGGCGAGGTAGCCATGCACACCGGCTGGTCGAGCAGCCCGCGCGCGGTCCGCAGCCGGCTGCCGGAAAACGAGGTCACGCAGACGCGGTCCCACGCGCGGGTCCGGCGCAGCACGCCGGCCAGCAGCGCGATGCCGGGCTCGTCCTTGAGGTCGACGTTGAAGCGCACGCCGGGCCAGGCGCCGAGCAGGTCCTCGATCAGCGGTATCGGCTCGGTGCCGTCGACGCGCAGCGCCGCGACCTCGGCGTAGGTCCGCGAGCCGATCGGCCCCTGGGCGCCGGTCACCCGGTCCAGGGTGCGGTCGTGGAACGCCACGAGCTTCCCGTCGCAGGTCGCCCGGGCGTCGGTCTCCAGGTACGCGTAGCCCAGCTTGACCGCGTGCTCGAACGCGGTCCAGGAGTTCTCAGGCGCGTGCGCCGCGCCGCCGCGGTGCGCGAAGGCATGCGGACGGGGGCTGTCGAGGAACGGAACCGGCACGCTCGCCAGTATGCCCGCTGACCAGGTATGCCGGGTGAACGGAGGGTGTCAGCTGGACCGGGCCTTACCGCGCCCAGGCCCGGCGGCGGGCCTCGGCCATCGCGACGGCGGCCGCCACCGCCACGTTCAGCGATCCGACCCGGCCGGACTGCGGGATATAGGCGACCGCGTCGGCCACGGCGAGCAGCGCCGCCGTGCAGCCGCGGTCCTCATTGCCGACGGCCAGGCAGACGTCGCCGTCCAGCGGCGCCTCGGACAGCGGCACGGCGCCGGTGGCCAGCTCCACCGCCACCACCCGCAGGCCCGCGGCCGACGCGGCCTTGGCCGCGGCGACCGGGCTGGCCTCCACCGTGGCCTCGACCAGCCGCTGGGTGCCGAGCGCGGTCTTGGCCACGCCGGGATGACCGAGCGGCGCCGTGCTGCCGCACAGCCACAGGTGCTCCGCGCCGAAGGCGGCCGCCGTGCGGATGATCGAGCCCACGTTGAACGGCTGGGCCACCGAGTCCAGCAGCAGCGCCAGGCGGGCGTCGCCGGCCCGGCGCCATTCCCGGTTGAGCCGCTTGACCTCGGTGGGGCGCAGCTGCCGGGGAGGGCCCTCGGCCGCGGGAACGGACGGGTTCACGAGGGCGTCACCCCCGCTCGTTCGGCCTGATGATCTACCTGGAGCAGGCGGTACCCGCTCCGCGCGGCCAGCCGGGTCACGGGCCAGCCCTGCCCGGACAGCCAGCGGTGCAGCGAGTCGGCCCCGAGGTTGCGGCCGATCACCAGGTACGCGCGGCCGGCCGGGGACAGGCGGCCGAGCCAGCCGGCCAGCAGGGCGTGCAGCGCGTCCTTGCCGATGCGGACCGGCGGGTTGGACCAGATCGCGTCGAGCCGGGCCGGGACCGACGCGTCGCCGGGGGCGGCGCAGCGCACGTTGGCCAGGCCCGCGGCCTGGGCGTTGCGCGCGCACAACGCCAGCGCCCGCTCGTTGACGTCGACCCCCCACACGGCGGCGCCCGGCGCGCGGGCGGCCAGCACGCAGGCGACCGGGCCGTAGCCGCAGCCCAGGTCGAGCAGGTCGCCGGAGGCAGGCGGCGGCGGGGACTCCTCGAGCAGCAGGCGGGTGCCCGGGTCGAGGCGGCCGGGGGAGAACACCCCGGCGTCGGTGGCCAGTTCCAGGTACACGTCGGGCAGGATCACCCGGACCTGGCCGGGCCGGTGCGCCGCGCCCGGCCGCGGCGAGAAGTAATGGTCGTTCACCGGCCTACCGGAGCGGCGGCCCTGGCGCCGGCGGCCAGCGCCGGGTTGATGAACCGGCGGGTGACCCACCGCTCGACGATGAACGTCATGATCGGGACGGTCCCGGCCAGCAGCATGATCACGGTCGGCTTGACCGCCAGCCTCAGCCTGCGGGCCAGCAGCCAGGCGAACACGAGGTAGATGATGTACAAGATGCCGTGCACCACGCCGACGTCGTTGGCCACCGCCGGGTGCCCCGCCACCTGCAGCGGGATGCCGGCGAAGCACAAGACCACCAGCACCACGCCGGTTACGTAGGCCATCACCCGGTACCGCCGCACCGCCGCTTCCACTTGGTTCTCCTATCGCCGTCCGTGCCGCCGGCCGTCGCCGTCCGCGCCGCCGGCTTTCCCTGGCCGTGCTACCGGCCGTGGTCCTTGACCTCGGCGTTGAGCCGCGCCAGGTAAGCGTTGTAGGCACTGAGCTCCGCGTCCTCGTCCCCCGCGGCCGGGCCCGACTGGATGACCCTGACCTGCTCCGTGCCGGTGACGCCGGCGGGCAGGCGCTGCGCCTCGGCGGCGACCGCCCGGGGATCGGGCAGCTCGCCCCGCCTGATCCGGAACTCGTCCCTGATCGTCTTGGCCCAGAAGACCACCGCGAAACCCGAGAACAACGGCCATTCGAAGGTATACGCCCAGCTCAGCGCGTTACCCGCCAGCGCGCGGTGGAACTGCCAGTCACCGAGCCACAGCATGCCCCAGAACATGAGCACCATGAGCACGTGCCAGCCCAGCCAGCGCGGCTGGACGAGGAAGTGCCACACGGGACCCGGCGCCTGCGCCTGGGCCCGGCCGGCGTCTCGGTGACGACGGCGTCGGCGGGGCCCGCGTTTTCCATGCCGCCAGGGTAGCGCCGGCCGTGGATAATTCCCGCATGGGTCTGCGCACCGGCATCACCAAGCCCGCCCGGCGGCTGCCTGACCGGCTCGACGACCTGCACGGTCCCTGGCAGGGGACCGTCGTCCTGCCGGTGCACCTGAGCTGGCATCAGCTCCGCGAGTTCGACGTGGCCCGGCAGGACCTGCGGCTGCTGCTGTACAGCATCGTGATCAGCCAGGGACGCCGCAACGACGTGGCCCGCTTCCTCAACGCGCAGCGGCTGCGCGACGACTGGCCGCAGCTGGGACAGCTGCTGAGCCGCCGGATGCGGCGGGCCTGCGAGCGCCGGCTCGGGCTGCGTATGCCAGGCTGATGACATGCGTAAATACGTGATCATGGGCGTGCAGGGCAGCGGCAAGGGAACGCAGAGCCAGATGCTGGCCGCGGACCTCGACCTCGTCCATATCGGCGTCGGCGACATCTTCCGCTGGAACGTGCAGAACCACACCAAGCTGGGCGCCCAGGTCCGGCGCATCATGGCCACCGGGGAACTGGTGGGGGACGACATGGTGGAGGCGGTGGTCAGGGACCGGCTCACCCAGCACGACTGGAACTTCGGCTTCATCATCGACGGGTTCCCGCGGAGCCCGCGGCAGGCGGAGTTCTTCCTGGAGAGCTACGACATCGACGGCGTCATCCACCTCGACCTGCCCGATTCCGAGGTCCGGCGGCGGGTGCTCAACCGCAGGCTGTGCAAGGACTGCGGGATGGACTACCACCTCATCGACTCGAGCCCGAAGGTCTCGGGCCAGTGCGACTCGTGCGGCGGCGAGCTGGTCACCAGGGAAGATGACACCGAGGAGGCGCTGGCGGTCCGGCTGCGGGAGTACCACGAGACGACCAACCCGGTGCTGGAGATCTTCCGCCGCAAGGAGTACGTCTTCACGGTGGACGCCCGGGAGGCCCCCGAGGTCGTCCAGGAGCAGATCAGGAAGTGCCTCGGGCTGCCGCCGTATCAGCCGGAGCAGCCGGGCCGGCGGAAAAACGGGGGAGCCGCCGGTGCGTGAGATCTCGGTTTTCGGCGGCACCTCCCACCCGGCGCTGACCGCCGAGATCTGCGCGCACCTGGCCGTGCCGCAGCGCCCGGTCGAGGTCAAGCGGTTCGCCAACGACTGCCTGGAGGTCCAGCTGCAGTCCAACTGCCGGGAACGGGACGTGTACCTCATCCAGTCCCTGGTCCGGCCGGTGCAGGAGCACCTGATCGAGCTGATGCTGATGGCGGACGCGGCCCGGGGCGCCTCGGCGGCGCGGGTGACCGCGGTGATCCCGCACTACGCGTACGGGCGCTCGGACAAGAAGGATGCCCCCCGGATCTCCATCGGCGGCCGCCTGATCGCCGACCTGCTGGTCACCGCCGGGGTCAACCGGGTCCTCACGCTGAACCTGCACTCGCCGCAAGTGCACGGGTTCTTCTCGGTCCCGGTCGATCACCTGCACGCGCTGCGCGAGCTGGCCGGCCACTTCCGCCAGCGGGACCTGTCCAACGCCATCGTGGTCTCGCCCGACCTGGGCTACGCCAAGAGCGCCGCGGCCTTCGCCCGCCGCCTGGGCCTGCCGGTGGCGGCGGGCGCCAAGGAGCGGATCAGCGATACCGAGGTGCGGATCACCGCGATCATCGGGGACGTGGCCGGCCGGGACGTGATCGTGCTGGACGACGAGATCTCCCGCGGCACCACGGTGTTCGAGCTGCTCGACCGGCTGGGCGAGCAGGGGGCGCGGTCGGTCGCGGTGGCCTGCACGCACGGCCTGTTCGCCGACAGCGCGCTGGAGAAGCTGGCCGCGGCCGACGTGACCGAGATCGTCTGCACCAACACGGCGCCGCTGGAGATCGAGCATCCCAAGCTGACCGTCCTGTCGGTGGCCCCGGCGCTCGCCGAGGCCATCAGCAGGATCCACAACGGCGAGTCGGTCAGCTCCCTGTTCCACTAGGCGCGGCTCCGCCCGGGCTGGCCGTCCGCACCACCCAGGCCAGCACCAGGGCTTCCTCCAGCCAGGCGTCGTAGCGGCCGCTGCGGCCGCCGTGGCCCGCCTCCATCTCGGTCTTGAGCAGGAAGGGGCCGCCGGCGGCGGTCGCGCGCAGGCGGGCGATCCACTTGGCCGGCTCGTGGTACGTCACCCGGGTGTCATTCAGGCCGGCCAGCGCGAAGACCGGCGGGTAGGCCTGCCCGGTGACGTTCTCGTACGGCGTGTACGACTTCATGTACGCGTAGACCTCGGGGTCGTGCAGCGGGTCTCCCCACTCCTCCCACTCGGTCACGGTCAGCGGCAGCGACGGGTCCAGGATCGTGGTCAGCGCGTCGACGAACGGCACCTGCGCCACGATCCCGGCGAACGCCTCCGGCGCCATGTTGGCCACCGCGCCCATCAGCAGCCCGCCCGCCGAGCCGCCCCGGGCGACCAGCCGGCCCGCGGACGTCCAGCCCGCCTCGGCCAGGTGCCGGGCGCACGCGATGAAGTCGGTGAAGGTGTTCTTCTTGCGCAGCAGCTTGCCGTCGGTGTACCAGGACCGGCCCATCTCCCCGCCGCCGCGGATGTGCGCGAGCGCGTAGACGAAACCGCGGTCGAGCAGCGACAGCCGCGGGATGGAGAAGCTGGGATCGCGGGAGAGCTCGTAGCTGCCGTAGCCGTACAGCAGGCACGGCGCGCTGCCGTCGCGCGGCGTGCCCTTACGGCACACCACCGAGATCGGCACCCGGGTGCCGTCCTCGGCCACCGCCCACTCCCGGTACTCCTGGTAATCCTCGGGCCGGTAGGGGACGCCGGCCGGCGAGGGAAGGACCGGCTGGCGCTTGAGCAGGGTCAGCTCGCCGGTGGCCATGTCGCAGTCGTAGACCGAGCCCGGGGTCACCATCGAGGTGTAGGACAGCCGGAACCGGCTCGTGCTGAACTCGGGGTTCAGGCCCGGCCCGACGTAGTAGACCGGCTCGCCGAAGGCGACCTCGTGCGCTCTCTCGGCCCCGCCCGGCCCTCCCTCGCGCATGATCCGCAGCCCGGTCAGGCCGTCGCGGCGGAAGTACACCACCGTGTACTCGGCGAACGCGTCCACGCCGAGAAGCCTGGTATCGGCCCGGTGCGGCACGAGCGGGGTCCAGGTCCCGGGGTCGGACAGCGGCGCGGTGGCGATCTCGAAGTTCTCCGCGCCGTCGTTGTGCAGGATCAGCAGCCGGTCCCCGGCGGGCTCCACGTCGTAGTCGACGCCCTGGCGGCGCGGCGCCACCACGGTGAACGCATCATCCGGCGCGGACGCGTCGAGCAGCCACACCTCGCTGGTCAAGACGCTGGAGGACCTGATCATCAGGTGCTGCTCGCTGCGGCTCAGGCCCACGTAGACGTGGAAGCGCTCGTCCGGCTCCTCGAACACCATCGTGTCCGCCTCCGCCGCGGTGCCGACCCGGTGCCGCCAGACCCGGTACGGCCGCCAGGCGTCGTCCACCGTCGTGTAGAACAGGGCGGAGCCGTCCAGCGACCACGCGCAGCCCGCGTAGGTGTCCGGGATCTCGTCCGGCAAGATGGCCCCGGTCGCCAGGTCCTTGACCCGCAGGGTGAACCGCTCGTTGCCGGAGAAGTCGGTGGAGTAAGCCAGCCAGCGCTGGTCCGGGCTGGTCCGGAACGCGCCGAGGCTGAAGAAGTCGTGGCCGGCGGCGAGCTCGTTGCCGTCGAGCAGCTCCTCCTCCCCGTCCAGGGGCTTGCCGTCCTCGGCCATCGGGGGGACGACCTCACCGGGCCGGACCGCGCGGCGGCACCAGACCGCGTACTGCTTGCCCTCGACCGTCCGCGAGTAGTGCCACCAGCCGCCCTTGCGGACCGGGACGGACAGGTCGCTCTCCTGGGTCCGCGCCTTGATCTCGGCGAAGATCTCATCCCGCAGCGGGGCCAGGCCGGCGGTGGCCGCGTCGGTGTAGGCGTTCTCGGCCTCCAGGTAGCCGATGGTGTCCGGGTCGTCCCGGTCGGCGAGCCAGGCGTACTCGTCGACGAAGGTATCGCCGTGGAAGGTGCGCGGGCTGGGGATCTGCTTGGCCTCGGGCGGCTCGATGCTCATGAGCGCCCAGTCTAGTAACGGGTCCGGTGACGGGCCGCCGGCCCGCTGCGTCACCAGGGCCCTGGCCGTGGTCATCCTGGTGGTCATGTTCCGGCGCCGCGGGTGGATGGGCCGGGGCGGCGGCAAGCGGCCGTCCGCACCGGCCTTCATGCCGAACGAGCCGGTACCCGCCCCGCCGGACCCGCGTGACCCGGTGGGGCTAACCTTAGCCTCTGGGAAGCTTGGTGCCGAGGCGAGAGGGGCGGTCCGTGACGGAGTGGTCACAGGTTCCCGCGGTCGCGCGCCCGCTGCCCGAGCCGGAGCCGCAGCCGGTGCTGGCCCCCCTCACCGCCGCCGCGATCTTCCTGGTGCTGACGATCGAGCCGGGCGGGGAGGGCGCCGTCCGGGACCTGCTCGAAGACTGGGCGGGCCTGCAGCGATCGGTCGGCTTCCGGGTCCCCGAGGCCCCGCTGGGCGGCGTGGCCGGCATCGGCTCCGCCGCCTGGGACCGGCTGTTCTCCGGCCCCCGCCCGGCCGAGCTGCACCCGTTCCGCGAGCTCGCCGGGACCGTGCACCGTGCCGTCTCCACGCCCGGTGACCTGCTCTTCCATGTCCGGCACGAGCGGATGGACGTGTGCTTCGAGTTCGCCAGCCAGGTCATGATGCGGCTGGGCGGCGCCGTCACGGTGGCCGATGAGGTGCACGGGTTCCGCTACTGGGACGAGCGCGACCTGCTCGGCTTCGTCGACGGCACCGAGAACCCGTCGGGCGCCGCGGCCGGCGCCGCCGCCCTGGTCGGCGACGCCGATCCCCGCTTCGCCGGCGGTTCCTACGTCATCGTGCAGAAGTACCTGCACGACATGACGGCGTGGAACGCGCTGACCACCGAGGACCAGGAGAAGGTCATCGGCCGCAGCAAGCTGTCCGACATCGAGATGCCCGACGACGTCAAGCCGGCCAACTCGCACGTCGCGCTGAACACCATCGAGGACCCGGACGGCACCGAACGGCAGATCCTGCGGGCCAACATGCCGTTCGGCGAACTGGGGCGGGGGGAGTTCGGCACCTACTACATCGCGTACGCCGCTACCCCGAGCGTCACCGAGCAGATGCTGGCCAACATGTTTACCGGCAACCCGCCGGGTAACACCGACCGCATCCTCGATTTCTCCACGGCGGTCACCGGCAGCCTGTTCTTCGTGCCGTCGGCGGACTTCCTCGACGACCTCCCGGATCCGCCCGGCGCGGCGCCCGGACCGGACCCGGCGGCCGCGGATCCGGCTTCCCCGGATTCCGGTTCCCTCGGTATCGGCAGCCTGAAGAGGAGCACCTAAGCCATGAACAACCTGTACCGCGAGCTCGCTCCGATCTCCGATGCCGCCTGGGCGGACATCGAGCAGGAGGCGCGCCGGACGTTCGAGCAGCACATCGCGGGCCGGCGCGTCGTGGACGTCAAGGGGCCCGACGGGCCGCTGCTGGCCGCCGTGAACACGGGCCACCTGGACGCGATAGAGGGCCCCGCGGACGGGGTCATCGCGCACGCGCGGGTGTCCCAGCCGCTGGTGCGGCTCCGGGTCCCGTTCACCGTCGACCGGGCCGACGTGGACGCCGTCGAGCGCGGTGCGCAGGACGCCGACTGGCAGCCGGTCAAGGACGCGGCCAGGAAGATCGCCTTCGCCGAGGACGCCGCCCTCTTCGGGGGCTACCCGGCCGCGGGCATCGCCGGGATCAGGGCGAGCACGTCCAACCCGGTGATCTCGCTGCCCGCCGAGGTCCGGGACTACCCGGACGCGGTCAGCCAGGCGGTGAGCGCGCTGCGGCTGGCCGGCGTGGGCGGCCCGTTCTCGCTGCTGCTGTCGGCCGACGCCTACACGGCGGTCAGCGAGACCTCCGATCACGGCTACCCGGTCCGCGAGCACATCGCCCGCGTCATCGACGGGGAGATCATCTGGGCGCCCGCCATCGACGGCGCGTTCCTGCTCACCAGCCGTGGCGGCGACTACGAGCTGCGCCTGGGCCAGGACCTGTCGATCGGCTACCTCGCGCACGACGCCGAGACGGTCCAGCTGTACTTCCAGGAGTCCCTGACGTTCCTGGTGTACACCACCGAGGCCATCGTCTCGCTGGCCGCCGGGACCGCCCCCGCCTAGCAGCGGCCCCCGCGGCCCGCCCTCACTCGTACCGGGTCGGCGGGAACGGGTGGTGCTCGTTGATGTGGCCCAGCTCGCCCCGGTCGTCCTGGCGGATGAACTCTGCCTGTTCTTCCTGGTAGTCCTCGTCCAGGGAGAGGTCCTGCTCCGGCGCCACGTCGGTGGCCGGGGGCACCTCGTCCGGGTCGTAGGCGTCGAGCCCGGCGGCGACGCGCTCTTCCTCGGTAAGGCGGGCGAGCCGGTCGTCGTCGGGACGCTGCGACGCGCCCCCGTGCTCACGGCGGTCCCGGTGAAGGGCCTCTGGGAAGTCGTCCTGCTCTGACATGTGCACTAAGGTACCCGCCGGCCTGGCGGGCGTTCACGGCGGGCGAGGGCAAGGAAGCCAGGCCTTCCTTTCCTGCGCCGGGCCTGTCCCGGCCGGGTCGATGTTCCATGGGTGCGGCTCCTTTTCTGTGAGCCCGGTCCCGGGGCGCCCCCGGTTCCTGCCTGCTGAGCCCGGTCCCGGGGCGCCCTGGTTCCTGCCTGCTGAGCCCGGTCCCGGGGCACCTGATCCGGGCGGGGCGTGCGGTACCGGCCGGGGCCGCCCGGGGGCGCGCCGGCGACCACCGCGATGCCACATCGATGTGGTCCTGACCACCGCGGAGTCACATTGACGTGGCTGCCCGGGGCCGGCGCCGGGTGGCGGCCGGGAGATCCGGGGCGGCCGGGCCGGGCCGGGCTGACGTGGCTGGGGGCCGGGCTGACGGGCTGGGGGGGGCCGGGCTGACGGGGCTGGGGGCCGGGCTGACGGGGCTGGGGGGAATACCGGGCGGCCCGGCTCGCAGCGGCCGCCAGGCCGCTCACACGAAAGGAGCCGCACCCATGGAACATTGACCGGGTCCCGGTCCGTGCCGTCTCGGCCTGATGACGACGGCCGCGTGCCGTCGACCAGGGATGACCGCCGGCGGCTAAATCTGCGATTGCTTTTCTGATGTTTCCGTGAAACATCAGAAAAGCTTATTCGCGGTCACCCTGGAATGCCGCCCGGTCGCGTTTAGCGATGGCTATTTCAGTATCTGCAAACTACGTTCGTGTAATTTGTGGATGACCTGTTAATAAGCCGGTGGATAACTGCCCTGTGCTGTGGATACCGTGTGGACGGATAAAAATCTAAAATGAACAGCCGGGGGTACTTGCGCGACCGCCGGGAGAAGCAGTAGAAATACTTCACCGTTGGAAACGGGAACCGCCCGGGTTAATCCCCGGAACGCGGGAGGAACCGGGAAACCGGGACTTCACGCGGGTGCCTGGCCCCGGCGGGCGGCGAGTGACGCCGGGTGGCCGCGCACCGGCCGCCGGGCGGGACGAGCCAGGCGAGGCCCCCTCCATCTCATACATGGAGGGGGCCTCGTGCTTTACCGCCCGGTACCGGCATTGTGCCAGGATTCCTCAGCCGGCGCGGGCGGCGATGCCCGGGTAGTCGAGGATGAGACCGCTCTCGTCGTAGCCGAGCGTGCAGGTGAAGCCGAAGGCGGGAGCGGCGTAGCGGTACCGTGGCGGCCCGCCCTCGTCCGGCAGCCGCGCGTAGACCTGCTCCAGCCGCTCGGTACGCAGGTCAGGCACGCGAACGTACGCGGCCGGCGGCTTGGCCCCCGTCCCGGGCGCGAGTCCCAGCCGGTGCACCGGCAAGGTGTTCGTCAGCGCCGATGATTCCAGGTCGATGTCCAGGCAGCCGTCCAGGTGGGCGGCGGGCCGGCTGTCGACGAGCCAGTGGCCGGCGCCGTCGGCCGCCAGCTCGGTCTGGCGCAGGCCCGCGGCCGTCCGGACGGTGACGCGGGCCTCGCGGGTCAGCCAGGCCGCGTCCACCTCGATGCTGTAGGTCACGATCCAGGCCTGCCCGTCCTCGATCGCGGTCGTGGTCCCGTCGAGGTGCCAGCCGCCGGCCGCGGCCTCGAAGCAGGCGACCTCGAAACCCGAGCGGGCCTGCCGGTGCTGCCAGCACGCGGTCGCGGGGAAAGCGGAAAAGCTCACCCGTCCAGGATGGCAGAGCCGCCGGGGAACCGCGGGTCCCACCGCGCGCGCAGGCCGGGCGGCTTGCGGAAGACCAGGCCGCGCGGGGCGCTGGGATAGCCGGGGTCCAGGCGCAGCCCGGGGAGCCGGGCCAGGAGCGTCTCCACGGCCACCCGCGCCTCCAGCCGGGCCAGGTGGGCGCCGAGGCAGAAGTGCGGGCCGTGCGCGAAGGCCAGGTGGCGGCCGGCGTTCGGGCGGCGGACGTCGAACCGGTCCGGGTCGCCGAATACGGCCGGGTCCCGGTTGGCCCCGGCGATCGACACCGTGACCTGGTCCCCGGCCGGGATCTCGGCGTCACCGAGGCGCGTGGCGGCGGTCGCGTAGCGGTCGACGACCGCCGCGGCGGGCTCCAGCCGCAGCGATTCCTCGATGACCGCGGGCACCAGGTCCGGGTCACCGAGGACCAGGGCGAGCTGGGCGGGGGCCGACAGCAGGTGCAGCAGGGCGTTGGCGATCATGCCCTCGGTGGTCTCGATCCCGCCGAACATCAGCACCGCCGCGTTGGAGATGGCCTCCGCACCGGTCAGCGGGCCGGCCACCTCGGCCAGCAGGGCCGCGGAGCCCGGCCTCGCGATCACCTCCCGCAGGCTGGCGGTGAGCTCGCCGAACGCCGCCGTCCCGGCCGGGTCGCCGTCCCCGGCCGGCGCCGCGCCCGCGGCCTGCACCGCCGCCACGATCCCGTCGTACCAGGCCAGGATCCGCGCCGGGTCGGCCTGGCCGAGCCCGAGCACCTCGGCCATGACCATGGCCGCCAGCGGGCCGGCCACCGCCCGGCGCAGCTCGGCCGCCCCGTCCGCCTCGATGGCCGCCACCAGCCGGGTGACCTCGGCCCGGGTGAAGGCGGCCAGCCGCGCGTGCACCTGGTCGCGGCGGAAGGCGCCGTTGAACGGGGCCCGGTGGCGGGCGTGCTCGGCGCCGTCCAGCGACAGCATGCTCGGCCCGACCACCCTGGCCGTGGAGAAGCGGGGGTCGTCGACGGTGAACGTGCGCGCGTCACGCAGCACCGCGACGGCGGCGCCGTACTCGGTGACCATCCAGGCGCCCAGGGCCGGTACCCAGACGGCCGGCCCGGCGGCCCGCATCCGGGCCAGCGACGGGTGCGGGTCGGCTTCCAGCTCGGCCACGCTGGCCTGGACTTCCGGCGCGCGCACGTGATCAGTGGCCATCAACGACCAAACTACGCCCGGAGCAGGGCCGGCCGGGGCCGGCTAGGTTGAGCCCGTGGCTGACGTGCGGATCCTGCTCATCTCGGGCAGCACCAGGCAGCGATCGGGTAACACGGCGGCGCTGCGCACGGTGCAGGCGGCCGCGCCGGGCGGCGTCACGGCGCAGCTGTACGACGGGCTCGCGGCGCTGCCCGCCTTCAGCCCCGACGAGGACGAGCGGCCGCCGGGGCCGGCGGCCGACCTGCGGGCGCGGATCGCCGCCGCCGGGGCGCTGCTGTTCTGCACCCCCGAATACGCGGGCACGCTGCCCGGCAGCCTGAAGAACCTGCTCGACTGGACGGTCGGCGGCGGCGAGATCTACGGCAAGCCCGTCGGCTGGATCAACGTCGCGGTGGGCGGCCGCGGTACCGGGGCCGAGGAGCACCTGGCGATGGTGTTGCGGTACGTCGGGGCGGTCGCGGTGCCCGGCGCCTGCGTGCGCGTGCCGGTCCCGCGCGAGGCGGTCGGACCGGACGGGACCGTCACCGACCCGCAGATCGCGAACGCCCTCGGGGCGGTGCTCACGGCGCTGGCCGAGCACGCCCGCGGATAGGCCGGCATCCGGATGACACACGGGGAGCCCGCGGCCGGGCCGGCGATCACCGCGGGCTCGGCGGGCACCTGGACGCTCGGCGACCTCACGGTTAACCGGATCGGGTTCGGCGCCATGCGGCTGGCCAGGAACGCCGATGGCACGCCGGGCGACCGCGGGCGGGCCGTCGCCGTGCTGCGGCGCGCGCTCGAGCTCGGCGTCAACCACATCGATACCGCCGCGTTCTACTTCTCGCCGCTGCGCTCGGCCAACGAGCTGATCAACACGGCCCTGGCGCCGTATCCCCGCGACCTGGTCATCGCCACCAAGGTCTGGCCGGGCCGGGATCCGTCCGGCGAGTGGGTGTGGGCCGACCCGCCGCAGCTGCGCGGCCAGGTCGAGGAGAACCTGCGCCAGCTCGGCCGGGACCACCTCGACGTGGTCAACCTGCGGCTGCCCGGCAGCGCGGCGGGCAGCTCCATCGCGGAGCATTTCGGGGCGCTGGCCCAGCTGCGCGAGGCCGGGCTGATCCGGCACCTGGGCGTCTCCGGCGTCACCGCGGCCCAGCTCGCCGAGGCGCGGTCCATCGCGCCGGTGGTGTGCGTGCAGAACCGCTATGGCGTCGGGGCGCCCGCCGCCGAACGGGAGTTCCTGCGTTCCTGCGGAGCCGCCGGCGTCGCCTACGTGCCGTACTTCGCCATCGCCGGGGACGGGCGGGCCGCCGGCGCCCGCCGGCCAGAGCGTGCGGACGTGCTGGCCGTGGCGCGGGCCCATGGCGTGAGCGCCGCCCAGGTCCGGCTGGCCTGGACGCTGCAGCAGGGACCGCACGTGCTGGCCATACCGGGCACCGGGGACCCGGATCACCTCGCTGCCAACGTGGCCGCCGCGGCGCTGCGGCTCACCCCGCAGGAGATGAGCCTGCTGAACGGCCAGGCGCCGGCCGGCGCGGTGAACAGGGGCTGAACGCCGCCTATTGACCGGGCGAACGGGGCGCGGTAGAACACGTTCTACTGCGGCCCGAAGGAGCGCACGATGGTCGTCCCCGCGCCACGCGATCCCGGCGTCACCCGCGACAGCTTGACCCGGTGGCTCGGCGCCGCGGCGCGGCTGCCCGGGGCGCGGATCACTGACCTGCAGACCCCGGCCTTCACCGGCTTCTCCAGCGAGATCCTCATGCTCGACGTCGAGCACGACGCCGGCACCGAGGCGCTGGCCGTGCGGGTGGCCCCGCTGCACTACCAGGTCTTCCCCGAGCCCCGGTTCGCCGAGCAGTACCGCCTGATGTCCGTCCTGGATCGCGCCACCGACATCCCGGTGCCGCCGGTGCTGTGGTACGAACCCGATCCCGGGTACCTGGGCGCCGCCTTCCTGGTGATGCGGCGGATCGACGGCCGGGTGCCGACCGACGCGCCGCCGTACCACACCGGCGGCTGGGTCACCGAGATCGGCCCGGCCGAACGGGCGGCCATGTGGTGGTCAGGCCTGGACATCGTGGCCCGGCTGCACCGCCTGGACGCGGACGCGCTGCACCTGGGCTTCCTCGACCAGCCGGCCTGGGGCAAGCTGGGCCTGGAGCAGCGGCTCGGCTACTACGAGCACTACATGAACTGGGCCTACCCGGGGCCGAAGCCGACCGCGACCAGGGCCCTGGCCTGGCTGAAGGAGCACCGGCCGGACGAGCCGAACGACCCGGTGCTGCTGTGGGGAGACGCCCGGATCGGCAACATGATCTTCGCGCCCGGCGGCACGCCGCTCGCGGCCCTGGACTGGGAGACCGCGACGTTCGGGCAGGCCGAGGAGGACCTGGCCTGGTACCTGTTCCTGGACCGGCACCACAGCGAGGGCCTCGAGGTGCCGCCGCTGGCGGGCTTCCCGCCGCCGGGGGAGACGATCGCGCGCTACGAGGAACTGGCCGGGCGCCCCATGCGGCACATGGGCTACTACGAGGTGCTGTCCGCCTTCAAGTTCACCGTGATCATGTCGCGCATTTCCCAGGCCATGATCGAATGGGGCTGGCTGGAGCCGGACAGCGATTTCCCCTACAACAACAACTGCTCGCGCTTGACCGACGTGATCCTGGAAGGGCTGTCATCGTGACCCTGTCGCCGCTCGACGACTATCCCGTGCACCAGATCCCCGAGGTGATGCGGCACGTCGGGACGTCGGACCGCAACTTCTACGACCGCTACTACTTCAACGCGTTCCCGCTGACCGGGGACACGATGCTGATCGTGGGCCTGGGCCAGTACCCGAACCTCGGGGTGACCGACGCGTTCGCGCTGCTGCGCCACGGCCCGCGGCACCGGGTCGTGCGCGCGTCACGTGAGCTCGGCGCCGACCGGATGAACACGCAGGTCGGCCCGTTCGTTATCGAGGTTCTCGAAGGTCTCAAGCGGCTCCGGGTGGTCCTGGGCCCGAACGAGTTCGGCCTGTCCTTCGACCTCACCTGGGACGGGACCATCCCGCCGCAGGTCGAGCCGCAGCACTTCATCCGCGCCCAGGAACGGGTGGTGTTCGACTCCAAGCGGATGGCGCAGCCCGGGCGGTGGACCGGGTCCCTCACGGTGGACGGCGAGAGGCTCGAGGTCACGCCGGAGCAGTGGCGGGGGATCAGGGACCGGTCCTGGGGCATCCGGCCGGTGGGGGAGGCCGAGCCCGCCGGCATCCAGTCGCGCAACCCGGGCACGTTCTACTGGCTGTACGCGCCGGCGCAGTTCGAGGACCACGCGATCTTGACCATCATCCAGGAGGACCAGGCCGGCCGCGGCTGGTCGAGGAGGCGGCGCGGGTCTGGCCCGACGGGACCAGCGAGTACCTCGGCCGGCCGTCCTACGAGCCGGCCTACGCCGACGGCACCAGGGACGTGGTGACCGCGCGGATCGGCTTCGCCCCGCCCGGCGGCAAGCCGTTCGACCTGCACGCCACGCTGCTGCTGCCGGTGCACCTGATGGCCGGCACCGGCTACGGCCTGGAGCAGGACTGGCGGCACGGGATGTACCAGGGACCGGACCTGGTGGTGCAGGGCGTCAGCTATGACCTGTCCCGGCCGGACGACGCGGCCCGCATGTGGGGCATGGTGGACGCCGTGGCCCGGTTCGAGTACGAGGGGCACACCGGCTACGGCCTGTACGAGTACTGGGCGCTCGGCGACCACCCCTCGTTCCGCTAGCGGTCAGGCCGTCTCGGCCTGACCGATCTCGGCCACGCACCGGCGGGCGCCGTGCCCAGCACCGCGGCCGCCAGCCACCAGGCGGGCGGCGCCGTCGTCCCCCCGCAGTGGCCGGCAGCTCGACGTTCTCCACCGCGGTCAGCTCGTCCATCAGGTGAACGCCTGGAACACGAACCCCACGGCCTCGCGGCGCAGCCGGCGGCATGCTGCGCCTGGCGCACGCGTGGCATGCCCGGGTCCTGGCCGACGGCGAGGTGAGCCACGCCTTCGCGCACGGCTATCACCCCGAGCACACCGAGCGGCTGGCCGCCTACTGGGGCGAGGCCCTCGGCGGCCCGGCGGCGTACACGCGGGACTACGGCGACGAGTCCGCGGTGGTGCGGTTGCACAGTGGCAACGGACGGCACGACGAGATGAACCGGCGGGCGGTCGCGTGCTTCGACCAGGCGCTCGCCGACGCCGGGCTGGCGGGTGACGAGCGGCTCAGGCGGGTGCTGCACGACTACTTCGCGTGGCCACGGTCACCACGATGTACCGCTACCACGAGTCCGCGGGCGACGTCCCGGACGGGCTGGCGGTCCCGCGCTGGTCCTGGGACGGCCGCCGGGCCGGGTGACGCCGGGCGGGGCCAGCCCGGCCTGACCCGCCCGCGCCGACCCGGCCCGCGGGGACCGGCCGCAGTGATAGGAATGCACCGAACGGGCCCGCGCGAGCCCGGACGCTGCCGCTGTTACGCGTCACGGCAATATCCGTCAGCTGACCGATGTCTTGCATTGCAATTTGCAGCAGCATTTGCGATGCAAGCAGGTATCGAACGCATCGGCTGAGGAACTGGATTGACGCTATGGCACTGACCCGTCCGGCGGAATTGCGCCAGTGCCGTATCCGGCTGGCCCGCGAGCCGGCCGCGGCGGCCGCGGCCCGCGGCCATGTCCGCGCGGTCATCGCTGACTGGAAGATCCCCGTCGACCCCGACCTAGCGGTCCTGCTCACCAGTGACCTGGTGACCAGTGCCGTGATGACCGGGGCGGGCGAGATCGTCACGCTGGCCGTCAGGTGCTCGCGGGGGCGCCTGCGCATCGACGTCTACGACGGGTCGCGTGACCTGCCGGCGCTGGACCGGCCCGGACCGGGCGGGCCGGCCGCGTCCCGGCCCGGGCCGGGGCTGGCGCTGGTCGCCGCCCTGTCGGCCGCGTGGGGCTGCTTCCACACCCCCGCGGGCAAGGCGGTGTACTTCACGCTCGCGTTCCAGGCCGTTGTTTCCGAAGAGGAAAAGACACCAACCAGCAAAGGGGAAATGTGAGAAGCACTACGCTCAGGAGGCCGCAGCCGCGGCCGGGTTCAGGTTCTTACTGGATCAAGAGCTCCCTGAGTTACGCCAACGGCAATTGCGTCGAGGTGGCCAGCCTGCCCGATGGCGAGATCGGCGTCCGCAACAGCCGGGATTCCACCGGGCCGGTCCTGCGGTTCACCTCTGGTGAATGGCACGATTTTCTCGGAGGTGTGAGGAACGGGGAATTCGACCGCTTCTGCGGGTAGCGGCGGGGCCCGGCTCGCCTAGCCGCGGCCGGACTCGGCGCGCCAGCGGAGCTTCGGCGGGTCCTCGTCATCGAGGAGCTTCCCGACCGAGCGCGCGGTGAGCCGGCTTCCCGCCAGCGCGTCGAGTTCGCCGCGGGTAAGCGGCCAGGGCATCATCGCCGGGTCGCGCAGGAACACCGGGTCGTCGCACACGCCGCAGCCCACCACCAGCGCCCGCCGCCCGGGCCCCGCTATCGCGCGTGCCGCCGCGGTAGCCGCCCACCGCGTCAGGTACGGATCGGCCTGACGGTCATCCCAGGGCACGACCGCCGCCCCGGCCCGCGCCTCGGCGTAGAGGGTCTCGAACCAGCCGGCCGGGTCTTTGGCCGCGGCCGCCTCGGCGGCGAGCTGCCGGGCCCGGCGCCGGACAAGATCATCGGATGCCATCGCATCAGCCTGCGATCTCGCCGCCGTCCCTACAGTGCCGCCTCGATGAGGCAGGGACCCTGGATGGCGAGGCCGGCCCGGACGTGGCGGCCGAGCTCATCGGCGGTGCCGGCCCGGAACGCCGCCACGCCGAAGGTCCGGGCCAGCGATACCCAGTCGATGTCCGGGCGGCCGAGGTCCATCAGCGCCTCGGCGCCGGGGCCGCCCGCGGCCGCGCCCACGTTGCGCAGCTCGTCGCGCAGGATCTGGTACCGGCGGTTGGCGAACACGATGGTGAGGATGTCGAGCTGCTCGCGGGCATGGGTCCACAGCGCCTGCGGCATGTACATCCCGCTGCCGTCGCTTTCCAGGACGACGACCTTGCGGCCGGGACTGGCGATCGCCGCGCCGGCCGCGCACGGAAGGGCGTACCCGATGGCGCCGCCGGTCGGCAGGATCCAGTCGTGCGGGGCCGCTTCCGCGGTGTCGGCGAGGAACGAGCGCCCGGTCGTGATCGACTCGTCGACCACGACGGCGTCCTGCGGCATCAGGGCCGCGATGACCGCGCCGATCTTGGCCGCGGTGAGCGTCCCGCCCGGCAGGCCCGGCCGGCTGAAGCCGGCCCGGCCCGGAGTCGCGCCGCCGGCGCCCAGCGCGTCGCGCAGCGCCGTCAGCGCGCCGGGGACGTCCTGGCCGTCCCGGGCCAGCTCGTGGATGCGCGTGCCGGGCGCGGCCAGCAGGCTCGGCTTGCCCGGGTAGGCGAAGAACGCCACCGGGGGCCTCGCGCCGACCAGGATCAGGTTCCGCAGGCCGGCCAGCAGCGCGGCCGCCTGGCCGGCCGGGTACGGGATCCGCTGCACCGGGACCCGCCCCGCGCCCCGGGTGATCCGCGCCGTCTGCGTCGGGGCATACAGGCGCGCCCCGGTGGCGGCGGCGATCTGCCCGGCCAGCTCCAGCGGCCCCTCCAGGGTCGCCGCCGACCCGAGGAGCAGGCCCGTCGCCTCGCCGGACCGCAGGATGCGGGCGGCCGCGTCGACCGCCGCCGCGCTGGCCGGGGGAGCGGCGGGCACGACCGCCCCGACGGGGGAGGACGCGGCGGTGAGCGGCGTCCAGGCCGCGTCGGCGGGCAGGATCAGCGAGGCGACCCGGCCCGGGGCGGTGCGCGCGGCCGCGATGGCAGCGGCGGTGTCGGTGGCCACGGAGTCCGCGTCCGGCGTGGTCCGGACCCAGTGGCTGAAGGGCCGGGCGGTGCCTTCCACGTCCGAGGTCAGCGGCGCGTCGTACCGGCGGTGATAGGTGGCGTGATCCCCGATCACGTTGACGACCGGGGACTGCGCTCGCATCGCGTTGTGCAGGTTCGACAGGCCGTTGGCCAGGCCCGGCCCCAGGTGCAGCAAGGTCGCGGCGGGGCGGCCGGCCATGCGGGCATAGCCGTCCGCGGCGCCCGTGACGACGCCCTCGAAGAGCCCGAGAACGCAGCGCAGGCCGGCCACCTGGTCCAGGGCGGCGACGACGTGCATCTCCGAGGTGCCCGGGTTGGCGAAGCAGACGCCGACGCCGTTCGCGGTCAGCGTGGCCAGCAAGCTGTGTGCGCCGTTCATCGAAGGCCATTATCAGCTATCGACCCGGAAATCGGTGACGCGCAGGCCCCGGCTTCCTTTCCAGAGCTCGAAGCCCGCGCCGATGCCCGTCCAGTACCACGATGGCCTGAGCCAGCCGTAAGCCTGCGCGATGCGGAAGAACGGGTTGAGCCGCAAGCCTTTCACGCTGCTGATCTGGGTCGCGTGGGTGAAGATGATCAAAGGCCACGTCACGCCGTGGCCTTTGGCCTTCCGCTCGTTCAGGTACCAGCCGGTGCCGTCCACCCGGATTTTCGTGCCGCCGGCCAGGATATGCGGGTGACTCATAGGTCGAGCGACGCGTGGTAGCTTCCGCTCCACGTCTGCCGCACCGCGAAGCCGGCCCGGGGCGCGCCGTCGGCGGAGACCCTGACCGGCCAGGCCCCGCTCGTGCCGGCTCCCCACTGCCAGCCCCGGAAGATGTTCGGGGAGGCCGGCACCCGGGGGCCGCGGGCCGTGCTCGAGGTGACCGTGAAACCCGCTCGCCCTTGTCATCCAGCCAGGTAAGGCTGCCGAAATCATCACCGCGGACACCGTATTCGCTATTCGATACGTACTTAGCCTGGTGCGGCGCAATGAAGATTCCCGTCGTCGTGGATGCGCTGGCCGCGCCGGCCAGGACGACGGTGACCGCCGGGCAGGCGAGCGCGCCGGCCAGGAACCAAAATGATCGTGTTATGCGCCGTTATTCAATTCTGTTCACGAATGGCAGGAAAAATGCTCCTGGCCGATCCGCTCGTGCTTGATTCGGTGCGCGGGATTAACGGGCGGCCCGCCGGGGTGGCTTACCGGTGAGCAATACGGCCTGGCTGAAAGCCGACGGTGGCAGCCGGCGCTGACGCGGCCCTGGAACCGCGACGCTGTGACGGCGGCCTGCGCTGAAACGACCCGGAAGCAACGCGGAAGACTCGCTGGACAGGATGAGATCGTGCCGGGATATCCCCGATGTCCGGAACTCCGGAGATAACAGCAAGAAGCGGGGATGACGGCAAACGTGCGGACGGTGGCCCGGCCGTGGGGGAACGGGCGGCCGACGCGGGGCCGCCGGTTGCTCTGCGGAAGGAAGCGTGCGGAATGCGTCATCATCGGGGCCGGGCCGTTTTCTTTATTTCCGCAATTTATGCAAACGCGAGATTTACCGGCGGCTCCGCAAATAACGTGCTTGTAACGGCGTACCGATAACCGGCTACGAGCGAACGGATGATGTCGATGTGACTCGACGGGCGGCCGTTCCCTTGAGTTACAGAATGAACAGCTCGTTATCTGGAGCTGTTTGTTTTACCAAGGTTTCGAGTTCCCGGAAGAGCAATGATGAAGGCACGACGTCGGGCCGGCAGCCCCCGGCTTCCTGGCGAACCGGTATGCGGGCGCACAGCCGTGGTGATCATGAGCGCGAGGTGTCATGAGGTTCCGGCATCCGGCCGGCCAGGCCGGCCGCGGCCACCAGATCTGCAGCTAGCTCAGCACGTGTAGTAACAATGACCCTCCTCTACGAAAACCGCGCTGGACGCTGCGCTGACAACAGCCGCAAGGCCTACTTTCCGTCACTGCAGCGGACGCTGGCTAACCGGAACTACGCCCGGCTGTGGTACGGCCAGGCCGCCTCGGTGGTCGGCGACACCGTCTTCGGCACCACGCTCGTGCTGTGGGTATCGCAGGTCCTGGCGCGCGGCGCGCCGTGGGCCCCGGCCGCGGTCAGCGGGATCCTGGTCGCCGCCGGAGTCGCGATCGCGCTGGTCGGGCCGGTAGCCGGCGTCTTCGTGGACCGCTGGAACCGCAAGTCGACGATGATGCGGACCGAGGTGATCCGCGCGGTGCTGGTAGCCGCGCTCACCGGGCTGTCGTTCGTCCCGGTCCGCGACCTCCCGGTCGGGCTGTGGCTGGGCGCCGTGTACCTGGTCGTGTTCGTCCTGAACGCGTCCGGCCAGTTCTTCAACCCGGCCCGGTTCGCCACCATCGGCGACGTGGTGCACGGGGAAAATGACCGGGTCCGGGCGGTCGGCCTGGCCGAGGCCACCACATCGGCGGCCGGGATCATCGGCCCGCCGATCGCGGCGCTGCTGCTGCTCACCGTCGGCTTCCAGTGGGCGCTGGCCGTCAACGCCATCTCCTACGTCGTGTCCTACCTGGCCATCCGCTTCCTGCGGCTGGCGCCTGAGCCTGCGCCGGCCGCCCCGGCGGCCGGCCTGACCAGCCTGGTCGCCGAGTTCTCCTTCGGCGTGCGCCTCTTCGTGCGCAACCGGTTCCTGGTCACGCTGCTGACGGTCACGACGATCTGCCAGTGCGGCACCGGCGCGATCAGCGCGCTGAACGTGTTCTTCGTGACCAGCGACCTGCACGCGTCATCGCGGCTGTTCGGCATCGCCGAGACGGCGATGGGGATCGGGTTCATCGCCGGCGCGCTGGCGGCCGGGCGGATGGTCCGGTGGCTCGGCGCCCGGGCGCTCACCTGGTCCGGCCTGCTGGCCGCGGGCGTCCTGGCGGCCGGCTACGGGCTGCAGCGCAGCTTCCCGGCCGGCCTGATCATGCTCGCGGTCTACGCCATGCCGATCGCGATGCTGAACACGGCGGTAGCGCCGCTGCTCCTGGACGCGGCGCCGCGCGAGTACATGGGCCGGGTGATGGCGGTGTTCACCCCGGTCAACCAGTTCGCCTCCATGCTCTCGGTGGTCATCTCGGGCTGGCTGACGAGCACCGTCCTGCGGACTTTCCGCGCCACCGTCGCCGGCGTCACCCTCAACGCGGTCAGCCTGATCTTCATCGTGGCCGGCGCCCTGATCGTCGTGTCCGGCATCCGCGCGTTCGCCGCCCTGCCCGGGACGCCCGTCCCGGGAGCGAAGGCGGCGCCCGGCGATGACGCCGGGCTGGCCGGCGTCAGGAGCTCGTGAGGATCACGAGCTCCCTGGTCGCCCGGGTCATCGCGACGTAGCGGTCGACCGCTCCTTCGATCCCCCCGCCGAACGCCTGCGGGTCGACGAGGACGACCAGGTCGAATTCGAGGCCCTTCGACAGCTCCGGGGTCAGCGACTGGACGCGGGGCGCCGCCGCGAACGCGGGATCGCCGATGACGGCGGCGACCCCCTCGTCGTGCGCGGCGAGCCAGGCCGCCAGGATCGAGTCCAGGTCCGCGGCTGCCCCGTGCCCGACGGGGACGCCGCTGCTGCGGATGGAGACCGGCACGTTGGCGTCCGGGAGCACGGCCCGGATGACGGGCTCGGCTTCGGCCATGACCTCTTCCGGCGTCCGGTAGTTGATGCTCAGCGAGGCCAGGCTGACCTGGTCGAAGCCGAGCCGCTTGAGCCGCTCCCGCCACGACTCGGTGAACCCGTGCCTGGCCTGGGCGCGGTCCCCGACGATGGTGAAGCTGCGCGACGGGCAGCGCAGCAGCAGCATCTGCCACTCCGCGTCGGTCAGCTCCTGGGCCTCGTCCACGACGATGTGCGCGAACGGGCCGGCCAGCACGTCGGGGTCGGCGCTGGGCAGTGCGGCGTCGCTGACCAGGGCATCGTGGAAGTCCTCACCGCGCAGCATCGTCACCAGGCCGGTGCCGTACTCGTCGTCCGCGACCTCGATCAGGTTGTCCAGGACCAGCGTCATCTGCTCGCGTTCGGCGGCCGCGGCCACCTGGCGCTGGCGCTCACGCCGTGACGCCCGCGGGTCGCCGAGCCGCTGCCGGGCCGCGTCCAGCAGCGGCAGGTCGGACACCGTCCACGCCTGAGGATCCCGGCGCTGCAGCCGCCGGATCTCCTCGACGCTGAGCCACGGAGCGCACTTGCGCAGGTAGGCGGGTACCGACCACAGGTCGCCGACGAGGTCGGCCGCCTCGAGCAGCGGCCACGCCCGGCTGAAGGTCGTGCGCAGCTCCTCGTTCTGCACCAGCGACCGGCGCAGCTGATGCTCGGGGGCGTCGCCGTCATGCTTGTCCATCAGCATCGCGATCAGCTCGTCCCAGATCTGGCCGCGCGCCTGGTTGTGCGGGGTGCCGGGTTCGGGTGCGTCGAACGCCTCGGCCCAGTCGCCGGCGCTCAGCCAGATGTTGTTCCAGGGGGTCTCGACCGTCAGCGGCTTGACGGGCGGCTGCTCGTAGAACCGGACGGCCGGCTCGATCGCCTTGACCATGTCCGCGGAGGACTTCAGCCGGGCCGCCTCCGGGTCGGCCTCGGCCGCCGCCGCGGCTCCTTCGGGCAGGAGATCGCGCAGGGTGCAGGTCTGCGCGCCCTCCTCGCCGAGGCTGGGCAGCACGTCGGAGACGTAGGCCAGGTAGGGCTGATGCGGGCCGACGAACAGCACGCCGCCCCGCCGGTGGCCCAGGCGAGGGTCGGAGTAGAGCAGGTAGGCGGCGCGGTGCAGGGCGACGACGGTCTTCCCGGTGCCCGGACCGCCGTCGACGACCAGGGCGCCGCGCGATCCCGCCCGGATGATGGCGTCCTGGTCGGCCGCGATGGTGCCGAGCACGTCGCGCATCCGGGCCGACCGGCTGCCGCCCAGGCTGGCGATGAAGGCCGACTGGTCATCGAGCGCGGCGTGCCCGTCCAGCCCGTCCGGGGTGAACACCTCGTCCCAGTAGTCGCTGACCCGGCCGCGGGTCCAGCGGTAGCGGCGGCGGCTGGCCAGGCCCATCGGGTTAGCGTGGGTCGCCCCGAAGAACGGCTCGGCCGCGGGGGAGCGCCAGTCGACCAGCAGCCGGCGCCCCTCGCTGTCGGTGAGCCCGAGCCGGCCGACGTAGACGGGCTCGGGGTCGTCCGCGCTGACCATGCGGCCCAGGCACAGGTCCAGGCCGAAGCGGCGGAGCAGGCGCAGCCGCGCGGACAGCCGGTGGACCTCCATGTCCCGGTCCATCACCGCCTGGCCGATGCCGCCGGGCGCCAGGCGCTCGGCGTCGAGCCGGCCGGACAGCTCGGCGATCGACTGCTCCAGGCTCTGCGCGATGGCCGCGAAGTGCAGGTCGTCGTCGGCGATCAGCGCCGGGTCGGCTTTGTGGGACAGGCGGCCGGGAAGGTTGAACGCGCTGGTCGTCCAGGGATTCACGGCCTCAGCTCCGATCGCCGGCCCGGTACGGCTGGTCCGCTCCGTCCGGCCCCGCCGGTCCGGCGCCCCCGCGCCGTCCCGTACGCCGGCACCAGTTCGCGCATGACGCGCCCCCGTTTCCGTAGATCGTGGTCTCGGCCAGCCATTCTGCGGCACGACCGGGGTCTTGCGGCAAGCCCCCCGGTGCGCTATAGATTGAAACTGGAGGGGAGTGCTCATCCTCCTCTACCCTCAACCCTAGGCTGTCCCCGCTTCACGATGGTCGCGCCCGGCTCCTGCCCGAGCCCGGCCACGCCGCCCCGGGCGGGCGAGCTGAAACCGGGGTGGCCTTTCGCTGAGGGCCAGCTGAAAACAGAAGCCGGGCCATGAGATTTTCTTTAACGAAATCGGCCCGAGCTGAAAGTGTCCTCCGAGATCGCTCTCGGCGGCCCGGGTATTAACCGGTCTTTCACAAACGGGCCGCACGCTGCGGATTCATGATCCTCAGTGCGCTATCCGCCAGCCCGCCGGCCATGGTATCCCGCGATATCCCTCACCCGGCGTACCGCTATCACGGCGAGATAACGACCGGTTTCTTTCCGGAGCCGGGACGCGGCCGTGATTCCCGGCTGGCGACCTGATGGCGCGCCGCCGCCTCGACCATGTCGACGCCATGCGCCCGGTCAAGCAGGCGGGCGTCATCAGCACCCACGTGGTCCTGTACTTCGCGCCCGCGGCCGCCAGCGTCAGTTCCGGCGCCGCGCTGCTGCTGCTGCACGTGTCCCGGGAAGGCTTCTTCTTCATCTCCGCGTGCATGCTGACCTACGCCTACGCCGGCCTGCACCGGGCCGGGCTGCGCCGCTTCTACTGGCGCCGCTTCCTTTCCGTGGGCATTCCCTACCTGTGCTGGTCCGCGATCTACTTCCTCGGCCGGCTGCCGGCCGCGCACTACCCGAGCCTGGCCGCGGCGCTCAACGGCCTCGCCAACATGGTGGCGACCGGCTATTTCCAGCTGTACTTCCTGCTCGTGATCATGCAGTTCTACCTGGTCTTCCCCCTGGTGCTCGCGCTGCTGCGGCGGACCAGGGGCCACCACGGCGCGGTCATGGCCGTCGCGGTCCTGGCCCAGGCCGCGATCGCGATCGCGATGCACTGGAACCTGTTCCCGCCGGTGATGGTGAAGTACGGGCAGCAGGACGCGCTGAGCTACCTGCTGTTCCTGGTCGGCGGCTGCGTCGTCGCGTTCCACCTCGACCAGGTGCACGCGTGGGTGTGCGCGCACGCGCGGCTGATCCTGGGGCTGACCGCGGCCGCGGCGCTGGCCGCGGAGGCCATCTACTTCCTGGCCGCCCGCGGGGTGACCACCGTGCTCGGCTCGGGCAGCGACCCTTTCCAGCCCAGCCTCATCCCGTTCAACGCCGGCGCGGTCGCCTGCGGCTACCTGGCCGGCGTGGCCCTGGTGCGGCCGGGGCGGTCCCGGCGGGTCAGGGCCATGGTGCGGTCCGGCTCGGACAACGCGTACGGCGTCTACCTGTCCCACATGCTCTTCATCACCACGCTGACCTGGGTCGGCTGGGGCAAGCTGAGCTCGGTGATCCCGTGGCCGGTGCTGTGCCTGGTGACCGTGGCGATCGTCTTCGCCTGCGGCCTGGCGCTGACCGGCCTGCTGGCGCGGACGCCGCTGGCGGTGCCGCTCACCGGGCGCGCCCGGGTGCCGTGGCGGCGGCCGGAGCGCCTGGCGTCGCATCCCGTCGTGCTCGGTACGGCCGGTGACGAGATCCGGGTGAACGAGGCCGGCCCGGCGCGGCGGGTCCGCGTGGAAGCCCCGGCGGGGGCGGGCGGAACCGCCTGACGGCCGGACGCCGCCGACGCGGCTCACCGCGCCCCGCCTCGCCTCACAGATAACAGCAAGAAGCGGAGGTGAACGACGGCGGGCTGAGCGAGGAGCCGCGGCTAGGTCAGGCCGGCGGCACGGCCGCCGCGCGGCGCTGGCCTTCGTCCCCTACGTCCCGTTCCGGCCGCTGACCCGTACCACCCCCGTCCCGGCCTGGGTGACCCCGGCCGGTCACCTCCTGCTCGCTGCCCCCTTCCTGGCCCTGACCTTCTGGGCGCAACTGCGCATCATGGCCCAGGTCGTCCCCCTGCCCACATCGCAGGACCCGCATGAACCGTTCTACGCGTTGATATCCCAGCTCATCGGATGGTCCGCGATCATCGTGGCCGCCGCCGCCTGCACCGCCCGATCCCGCTTCGCCGACCTCGGCGGCGCCATCGCCGCCCCCATCAGCTTCGCGGTCATCGCGCTCGCCTGGTACACCCCCCTAAGCGCGAAATTCCTGGTCAAGCCGCCCGCCATCCCGCACAGCGTGGCCATTGGCTGGGACACCATCACAGCAGCCGCACTGATCTTGGCCTGCGCCGCGATGCTGGACCACTGGCACCGCTACACACGCGGCCTTCACCGCCCCCCAAGCTCCACTCGTTAGTGCGTTCTACCCATACCAGCATCAGCCGATCATAGTTTCGCTCATCCGAGCCTGTGCCGGGCAGCGCGCAGATCCGAAAGCACTGCAGCGGCCGACAGCATCGAGACGACATGCGACGCCGCGCTCATACCGGCGGATATCGCGTGCCGCACGCTCGCTGGGCTGACGAAATGCCAGTGCCCGGTCTGACAAGTCAGGTGCACGGCGGGTCAGTCCTGGCTACTCCAGCCTGGGCACTCATCAGCCCGCTATCGCCACTGGCCGTTCCGTTGTTGGTCGAACCCCGATGCCTATCCGGACCTGGCCTGGGAGCCCAAGGCCGCCTTCGTCGCCGTCGCCGGGTGCTACCGCCGCTAAGGCGCCAGGTCCCGCAGGAAGCTGCGGAGCGAGGCACGCAGCGCCTCGTCCTGGCGGACCTCGTCGTGATAGCCCGGATGAACCACGCGCCGGGGGCGCTCGGCGAAGTCGCGCAGGCGGACCCGGACCGGGGCGGAGAACGCCGTCGCTGATGCCATGAGGGGCACGATGTCAGGCAGGTCCGGCCGCCCGGTGTGTAGTCCGGCCTGACCGGGGCAGGTGAAGCAGGTCCGCATACGCAATCCCGCTGAGGAGAGTTCTTTTCGTGCCTTCCATTCCGGACATCACGCTGAACAACGGCCAGACCATCCCGCAGTTCGGCTTCGGGGTCTTCCAGATCGAGCCGAAGGACACGGTGGCCGCGGTGAGCACGGCCTTCGAGGCCGGCTACCGGCACATCGACACCGCCGAGATGTACGGCAACGAAGCCGAGGTGGGCGAGGCCATCGCCAAGTCGGGCCTGGACCGCGGCGACGTCTTCGTCACCAGCAAGCTGAACAACGACGCGCACGAGCCCGACGCGGCCCGCCAGGCCTTCGACGAGACGCTCAAGGCGCTCGGCACCGAGTACGTCGACCTGTTCCTGATCCACTGGCCGCTGCCGTCCCGGTACGACGGCGACTTCGTGCAGACCTGGCGGACGCTGGAGGAGTTCTACCGCGAGGGCCGGGCCCGGTCCATCGGCGTCTCCAACTTCCAGCCCCACCACCTGCGGCGGCTGCACGGCGAGACCCAGATCCCCCCGGCCGTCAACCAGATCGAGGTGCACCCGTACCTGACTCAGGACGACCTGCGCGCCTTCTGCGCCGAGCACCAGGTCGCGATCGAGGCCTGGTCGCCGCTGGGGCAGGGCGGCGTCCTGGATGACCCCGCGATCCGGTCCATCGCCGAGCGGGCCGGCAAGACCCCGGCTCAGGTCGTGCTGCGCTGGCACATCCAGCGGGGCGACATCGTGTTCCCCAAGTCGGTCACCCCGGACCGGATCCGGGAGAACATCGACATCTTCGACTTCGAGCTGTCCGCCGCCGACGTCGAGGACATCACGGTGCTGAACAAAAACGAGCGCACCGGCCCCGACCCCGACAAGTTCGACGGCCGGTAACCGGCCCCATGGCGCTGCCCCGGACGCTGGCCCGGCTGAACAAGATCGGCCTTAACCGGGTCACCACCCGCCTGGCACCGGTGGTGCCCGGCTTCGGCGTGATCGTTCACCGGGGCCAGCGCTGCGGGCGCCGGTACCAGACTCCGGTCAACGTGTTCGGGTCCGGATCCGGCTATGTCATCGCGCTGACCTACGGGCCGGACTCGGACTGGGTCAGGAACGTCCTGGCCGCCGGGCGCTGCGAACTGCGCACCGGCGGCCGGACGGTGGCCCTGACCGCGCCGCGCCTCTACCACGACGAGGACCGCCGGCACATCCGCCCGGCCGAACGAGCCGTCCTGCGCGCCCTGGGCGTGGCCGACTTCCTGTCCCTGGAACCCGCGGCGCTCGCATAGGCCCGCTACCAGGTGGGGACGGCCGTGGTCGCCGCTACCTGGCCCGCGTCGGGCGTACGGGTTACCGTGCGCCCGTCCCGGGCGGCCAGGGCGGCGAACTGGGCCGAGTTGATCACCGCGGCCCCGCCCGGGTCGTTGTTGAAGTAGACGTACACGTCGGCCTCATCCGGCCAGGTCCCGCTCAGCCGCGCCACCCAGGACCTCAGCGCCTGCCGTCCGTAGCTCGGCCACGGCTGGGCACTGCCTTCATGGAACCGAAGGTAGCCCCACGACGCGGTGCGCCACAGCGGCGTGACCGGGCGGCCGCGCCGGTCGGCCCAGCACAGCGCCGCGTCGTGCGCGGCCAGGACCTGCCGTATCTCATCGGACCACCAGGTCTGATGCCGCGGCTCCACCGCCACCCGGGGCCCGTGCCCGCCCAGCGCCGCCGATGCCGCCCGGAACTCCTTCAGGCACGCGTCCAGCGCGCCCGGGTCGGCCTTCAGCGTCGGCGGCAGCTGGAGCAGAACCGGCCCGAGCTTGGGCCCCAGCCCCGCGGCCGCGCCGAGCAGCCGGGCCACCGGCTCCGCCGGGTCGCGTAGCCGGCGCACGTGGGTCAGGTACCGGCTGGCCTTGACCGTCATGACGAAGTCGTCCGGAGTGCGGTCCCGCCAGGCGGCGAACGTCTCCCGCGACGGCAGCCGGTAGAAGCTGTTGTTGTTCTCCACCGTCAGGTACCGGGCGGCGTAGTGCTCGAGCCACCGGCGCTGGGGCACGCCCGGCGGGTACAGCCCGCCCCGCCAGTCGCGGTACTGCCAGCCAGAGGTCCCGATCAGCATCGGCATAGCCGCTACCTGCCCGCCGTGCCCGGTTCCACGCCGTCAATAGACTGATCGCCGGTACCGGCCGGCGAAGGGACGGGAAAGTGGCGGACGATCGCGTGCGGTGGGGGATCCTCGGGACGGGCGGGATCGCGAGCGCGTTCACCGCCGACCTCCAGCTCACCGGGTCCGGCGTCGCCGTCGCGGTGGGATCGCGCAGCCAGGAGTCCGCGGACCGGTTCGCCGGCGCGTTCGGCATCCCCCGCCGGCACGCCAGCTACGAGCAGCTCGCGGCCGATCCGGACGTCGACGTGATCTACGTGGCCACGCCGCACCCGATGCACCGCGACAACGCGATCCTCGCGCTGCGGTCAGGCAAGCACGTGCTCGTCGAGAAGCCGTTCACCATGAACGCCGCCGAGGCGCGCGAGATCGTCGCGGTGGCCAGGGAACGCGGGCTCTTCGCCATGGAGGCGATGTGGACCCGGTTCCTGCCGCACGTCGCCGTCATCCGGGACTGGCTCGCCCGCGGCGTGCTCGGCAACGTCGTCACCGTGATCGCCGATCATGGCCAGTGGTTCGCCGAAGACCCGGCGTTCCGGCTGTTCGCGCCCGAACTGGGCGGGGGCGCGCTGCTGGACCTCGGCGTGTACCCGGTCTCGTTCGCGTCCATGGTCCTGGGCCCGCCGAGCCGGATCGTGTCCATGAGCGACCCGGCCTTCACCGGCGTGGACGCGCAGACGTCCATGCTGCTCGGCTACGACAGCGGCGCCCAGGCCGTGCTGACGTGCACCCTGCGGGCCAAGGGCCCGGTCCGGGCGGCGATCGTCGGCACCGCCGCGAGGATCGAGATCGAGGGCAACTTCTATGCTCCGGCGGCCGTGACGCTCATCCCGAGGGACGGCAACCCGGTCCGTGTCGAGCCGGCCCATGACGGCCGGGGGCTGCGCCACCAGGCCGATGAGGTCGCGCGCCGGCTGGCCGCCGGTGAGGTGGAGAGCCCGCTGATGCCGCTGGACGAGACGATCTCGATCATGGAGACGATCGGCACGGTGCTCGCGCAGGCGCACTGCCCCTTACAGCCGCCGCTGAATAGATGCCCGCCGCGGAGGAGGGCGAGCAGCCGGCGCTGCGCCTGAAGGACATCATCGCCTCATACGGGCGGACCAACGTCGTCCACTCGGTGAGCCTGAGCCTGCCGGCAAGATGCACTCCTGCGGCCCCGACCAGCTGCACGGGTTCGAGGAGCGGCTCACCACCTACATCCGCAACCACCTGGACCTGGGCGAGCCCGAGCGGATGGCCAGGTTCCCGCCCGTGCGGACCGGGGGAGCGCCGTAACGCAGTCACCGGGGCTGGCCCAGCGCGGACAGGACCGCCTCCAGGCGGCCGCCGAGCGGCCCGGTCAGCTCCAGCACCGGGACGTCCTCCCAGGCGTCCAGCGGATCGTCATAGACCAGCTCCAGCAGAGCGTCGTTCATCCGCGACCGGAGCCCCGGCATCTCCGCGGCCGGCAGGACCCGCTCCGTCTGCGGCGTGATCAGCGTGATGACCAGCAGGTCGAGACCGGCGAAAGCCGGGCGGAGGGTGGCGGCGCCGGCCTCGCGGGAGGGGTCCAGGCCGGCCGTGGCCAGGTAGGCGAGGTAGTCCAGCGGCGTCCGGTCGAAGACGACCCCGGTCGGCCGCCGCGGCGAGCTCAGGATGCGCAGCGAGCACGCCAGCAGGGCCCGGTAATCCTCAGGCGACGGCGGGAACCCGAACTCATAACCTTCCTCCTGGAGCAGGTAGTACGGCTCGTCCGCCGTCACGTGTCCGGGCAGGGACGCGCACAGCGCCCCGGCCAGCGTGCTCTTCCCGGTCCCGTGCGTCCCGGAGATCCCGACCCTCATCCGCCGGCCATGTCCCGCACTAGGTGAGCTCGAAGAGCTCGTACTCCACCGTGCCCATGCGCTGCCCGGTAGGGGCGGCCCCCGGCGCTCACGGCCCGGTCCAGGGTGAGGGGCATCGTGCACAGCGGGACGAGGCTGATCATGCCGGCTCCTGTCCAGGCCACGGAGTTTCTGGCAGCTCCCCGGAGCGTACCGGGCGAGCGAACTCGTTTGTGACGCGGCGCCGGCCGTGCCAGGCTGGCCTCTCCGTGATGCCTGGCCAGAGAGAGGGACAGCCATGGCCGACGAACGGAGATTCGCGGATGCCGAGAGCATGCGCCCGGTGTTCCGTGCGGTCTTCGGCCGGGGCCGGTCCCTGCTCACGGTAGAGCGGCTAGCCCACGGTTCGAAGAAGGGCGCCTACCGCCTGACGATGGATGACGGCGGCACGGTCCTCGTCTATGCCTGGGACGATGCTGAGGACTACTGGCAGGGCGTGCTTCCCGAGGAAGCCGGCGATCCAGCCGATCCGTTCGCGCACGCGTCCGGGCTCGCCCTGTTCGAGGCGGCGGCGCGCCGCCTGGCAGCTGCCGGTGCCCGGTGCCCCGAGCTTCTGCTCGCGGACCGGTCCAGGGCCTTGTATCCGGCGGACATCGCCGTCGTGGAGGACGTCGCGGGCGGCAGCCTCGAAGCGCTGCTGGAAAAGGATCCGGTGGCCGCGGAGCGCCCGTTGTCCGTGATGGCCGGCTGGCTCACGGCCATGGCCGCCGTCCGGTCCCCGTCGCCGGGGAAGGTGGCGTTCGTCGACGCGGGCGGCCGTTCGCCCGTGACATCGTGCGAGAGGATCACGCTCGGCCGGGCGCTGGCCCAGCTGACGGAGATCGCGGGGCGTGACCGGCGTGCGGCCAAGGCTCGGAGCCGCCTCGAGCATGCGCTGCACGCGCTGGCCGGGGCGGTCGGGCCGCGTACGACGGCTACGCTCATCCACGGCGAACTCGGCCCGGACCACGTCCTGCTCGACCGCCGCGGCGAGCCGGTGCTGATCGACATCGAGGGCGCGATGTACTTCGACGTCGAGGTCGAGCATGTCTGGATGCGCATGAGGTTCGGCGAGCACTACGCGAAGCTGAGCCGCGACGGTCTTGACGAGGACCGCCTGCGGTTCTACCAGCTGTGCACGCACCTGGACCTGGTCGCGGGACCGCTGCGGATCGCGGGCACCAGCCACCCCGAGCGGGAGTGGTTCCGCGGGCTGGCCGAGCATCACCTCCAGCGCGCCCTGCAGTTCCCGGCCTGACGTTCTCACGCTCCCGGGGACGGCTGCGGCCTTGTCAGGGATGATCTCGATTCGTGATGGCGCGTCGGCTGAGCCCTGGGGAACGACACGTTCCTGCGACCGCAAAGAGACCCGTCTCAGTCATCGTGTCGTTACCGGAGCCGAGTCCGGGTCGGACCTATCAGAGCCTGCGATGAGGTCAGCTAGCTGAACAACTGGATTGCGAAGCTCTGAGATGTACGGAGCCAGCGTGCCGACGGAGTCTGCCACTCGCAGTGTTCCGGTCCTCTACGGAGCCTGTCAAACTCCTTGAGACATCAAGCTGCTCGTGCGGTTTGTGGTGAGGTGCTGGTCTCGATGGTCGCTAGTGGCTCGTTAATCCACACCCTGGCAGGCAGGTCCTTCGGCTGCGGGCAGCCGCCCCGGAACCGCTCTGGATGCGCCTGGCAGGTGGCCTGGAGCGTCGCGGCGCGGCGGGCCTGGACCAGGGTCCAGGTGCCGTCGTGCACCGATGCGGGGACCCGCGGGCTGATCGCTGAGCAGCTCATCGATCAGCTGGTCACGGGAGACGACCCGGTTCGCGTGGCACAGCAGCAGTGCGAGCAGCGCCCGCTGCCTCGGGCCGCCGACCCGCACCGGCGTGGCCACCGCCTTGGCCAGGGGCACTGGCCCGCGGAGCGCCGCCAGTGACACTGTGGTTGCCAGCGTCATCGACCCCGACCGCTCCGCCATCGCAGCCAAAGCGGTAAGCCCGTCGAGCCACGGCGCGCCGAACAGGAAGTGATCATTGACCGAGACCGCCGCGAACCCGTTCGAGCGCGCCGCGTCGACCGTGTCCGCGAGCCGCCGCAGTGACAGCCCTTCACCAGCAAACTCCATCTGCGGCAAGTGCACGCCAGCTTCCATGCCAGCCAATGCTCTCACGGCGACCCCTCCCGCCCATCAGCGCAGCTCGCCAGGTACCCGCATGCTCGCGGGCGACGCTCTCACGCACCAGAAGCGGCAAGTCAGCATGACGCTGAGGTCCTGCGCCGTCTCGGCCGTCACGGCAGATGCACCTCGCCCTGCGCAACTGGCGGGGGAGAGGCGGCTCGTCCTTAGGTCTAGCCGGCTACGCGACACGGGACAGCCTGTACGTTCGTAATTTCGCACGTACCATGCTGAGTGCGTCCCGCCCGCGCCCGCGCCTTACAACACCGAAGAAGACTATGACCAGCTGGCCCACAGCGTCCGTGACCTGCTAGATACCTAGGCCTGACACGCGAATCTCATATATAAATATTTTGTTCGAATCGACTAGCTGCGGCGGCCCAGGGGAGTAGCGGGTGCTGTCGGTGCGTTCGGCCCGGATCCGGAGCTGGGTTCCAGATTCGCAGCGGCGTGGGTAACGGCGTAGGCCGAACCCGTAGCGATAGGACGGCTGTCACGGCGACATCTCAGACGACGAGATGGGCTATCAAACGAGATGTTCGCCAGCACGGGACAGAACGTGTGTCGTCCGAGCCGCCACGCCGACATGACTTCCGACTAGATGAGTGGGATTCGACATCTCCGGTGAGACGGGACAAAGACGGGCGGACAGGCCCCTCTCCCCGTCCCCTCAAAGTGCCGATAATGTACATTATGTAAAGTAGAAGCTACGGGCGACTCCTGCCGCCCCCTCCTCCGCGCTCTGCCGCGACCGGTTCCGCTCGCCCGTGTCACGCCTGTCCCGGGGCTTCGCCGGCGCGATCCTGCGTGGTCAGCCCGCGGCCTGCACGGTCGACCCCGGCCGCAGAAGCCCGGTTCACCCGCTACTGGGCCAGATCGCCATGTAATGACATCTAGTAATCGTATGATGACTTATAGTAATATCACTGTGGATGAGCGCCGCATGACCACGTGAATGGCAGGTAGACATGCAGCTCGAACGCATCGAACGTACGCAAACCGGCTTGCCCGGCATCCGGAGCCGCCTCCTGGTGATCGCGGTGCTGATCCTGGCCGTCGCGGGGATCACGATCCCGCTCGCGCTCCACTCCGGGACCGCATCCCAGGCCGCACGGCCCGCCAGCGCCGCCAAGGCATCACCGCCTGCCCTGGCCATGGCGTCGTTCGCCGGGTACGCCTGCCGCGCGGCGCTGCCGGGGGCGTCCAGGCTGGCGGTCAGGGCCATCGCCTCAGCGGGAGGCGTTCGGCTCGCGGTCGGCAGCGCCGACGGCTATCCGGCCATCTGGAAGCAGGCCCCCGGCGGGTCCTGGACCCTGGTCACCAAGCCGGGTGACTTCCCGGCGCAGCCGGCTCCGCAGACGCTGACCACTGTGACCCACGGCCCGGCCGGGTGGATCGCCGTCGGGGTGCCGGGCCCTGTGGTCCTGACCTCAGCGGACGGTACGACGTGGCGGCCCGCCGCCGGGAAGATCACGGCTGACCTGGGCAAGATCACCGCCGTCTCGGCCGCCGCCGGGCCGCGCGGGTACGTCATCCTCGGCAGGCTGGCGGTCGCCGGGGGTGCCTGCGTGGCGGACGTGTGGTGGTCGCCGGACCTGACCACCTGGAAGCAGGCCCATGACGTCAACGGCACTAACGGCTCCAGCCAGACCCTCGCGGTCGCCGCGCTGCCGGGCGGCTTCGTCTCGGTGGGCTCGCACAACGGCAAGCCCGCGGCGTGGGTCACGTCAGACGGCACCACCTGGCGGACCATCTTCCTGACGGGCCCGGCGAACGCCCAGCTCAACCAGATAGCGGTCACCGGGACCCGGGTGGTCGCCACCGGCGGCTCCGACGGCCAGGGCGACGGCTCCGCGGCGTTCGCGGTGTCATCACCTGACGGCGGCGCCACCTGGCAGCAGGCGGACCTCCGGCTGCCAGCGCCCGGCACGGTCGTCACCGCGCTGGCCGGCGGCAAGACCGGATGGTTCGCTGCGGGCCGGTACGGCCCGCCTGACCGGCCGCGAGTCGTGGTGTGGAAGCTGGCACCGGGTCAGAGCACGTGGGCTCCGGCGCAGGTCGGCGGTATCACCGGTCCCGGGACGGGAAAGGCGCCCGAGATCACCGCGCTCGCGATGTCGGAGAACGCGGTGACCGGCATCGGGCCGGTTGCCCCGGCCCTGAGCCGGCAGGCCGCTGTTTTCACCTTGCCGGCCCGGTAACTGCTGATCTCCCCCGCGAGCACGTGCCTGCGCTGGCACGCGGAAGGCGCCGGGCCGGAGCGGGGTGCCGAGCACCTGGCTGACCAGGGTGCGGTGAGCGGCATGGAGAGTACGGACAGCCGCGCGGGTCAGGCCCGGCTTGACCGGCGGCTGTCCGCCGCGGGGGCGCCCGGGCTTGGTCGGGATCCACAGGTGCCCGGGGTCGCTGCCCTCGAGCTCGGCGATGATCTCCGCCCGGGCGAGGAGCCATCGGTTCAGGATCTGCACGGTCGCGCTGCCGAGCGGGCACGACTCATCGCCGAGCTCGACGCGCGCCTCGCCGTCGAGGTGCAGCGCGCCGACCCTGAGCCGGGCGAGCTCGGGAACACCCCGCCCGGTATCGGCGACGAGCGCGGCCACCGCGGCGGTCCGCAGCGCCGTCGCGGCGTTGGCGTGAACGGGCCTGCGGACGGCCAGGTCGTGCAGGAGCCGCTCGGTGTCATCGGGGGTCAGGAGGAAGCCGCTGGCAGGCGCCTGGCTGTCCAGGCGGCCGGGCAGGCCGAGGAACTCGGCGAAGGCGTTGTAGGAATCGATGCGCACGCGCATCGAGTTGGCGTACGCCGCGGCCGCGGGCCCGTAGAGGCTGTTGCGGGTACGGGTCTTCCCGGCGGAGGCGTCGGCGAGCCAGGTCCCGGCTCGGTCGGGATCCATCAGCTCGCCGACCGCGACATCAGCGGTGCCGGCCGCCTCCTCGACGTGGCGCAGGTACTCCTCGAGGAAGTGCCCGCGGATCCGGACGGTGGTCCGCGCGAGCTGGCGGCCGTTCAGATGACGGAGGAAGGCGTCGATGGCATCGCGCGCCGGCCGTGGCGCCTCCCCTGAAGACATGCCAGAAGAATAGCCATCCAATTCGATAACAGCAAGAAGCCTCCAGCTCCAAACGGCCTGTGCCTAGCTGCGGGATTGATCCGAGGTCCGGGCCGAATCGGCCCGGCACGATCCGAGCCAATCCGGACCGACCCGGACCCCTACTCCCCCGCACGGGGGCACGTCCCGGGTATTTAACCGCTTCTTGCTGTTATCTCTGAAGAGGCTGGCCGGGGACAGGCTGGCCTCCTTGGGCTCCGGTGCCTGCTAGCCGACTGACCGGGCGGCCTCGCGGGCCTGTTCCAGCTGCTCGACGCTGACCGGGCCGCTGCCCGGCAGACCAGCGTCCGCCCACGCCCCCTGGGCACGGTTCACGTCCCCGCCCGCCTCCTGCAGGACCATCTTCTTCGCCGTGGTGCTGGGCACAGCTCCGTCCATGCCGAGGTCCATCAGGTGGGCCAGCATCCGGACGGACTGATTCCGCTGCCCTGTCTTGCGCTCGTTGTACCGGTAGACCAGGACCCAGCGGCCTTGCAGAGAACGGGCCCGGTCGATAAGCGCCTGGCCGCGGTCGGTGTCCTTCTGCTCGGTGCGGATCGGCTCGCTCTCACCCGAGGGCAGGCGCAAGGTCAGCAGCCCGCGGCGGCTCGACTCCTCGATCTCGACCTTCTCCAGGAACGCGATGAAGGTCCGGGACGACTCCAGCCGCTCGATGTCCTGCTTGGCCTGCTGGGCGATCAGGTGCAGGTCTACTGTCAGGCCGTGTACCCGCCGCCCCCAGGCCGCTTCCCCGCCAGGAGGACACGGGCCCGCGGCCTGGGCGGCCGCGATGACCAGGCTGTAGTGACTGTCATCCACGGGCCAATTATCGCGTCTGCGGCCGGGCAACCGCGGTATGCACGCCGCGGGCAGGCCGGTGCGTCACGCTCGAGCCGGCCAGGCTCCCCCGTTAGGCTCCCACCCGCTCCCCTTACCCGCTTCTTGCTGTTATCTGTCCAGGATGCCGGATGGCCGTAGCGGCGGATCAGGGGCATGCGTCTTGCGTCGTTTCCTGGCCATGAGCTGTGCCCATGCGGGTTGCGGCTGGCCTGGCCGTGTGAGGTCGGCGAGCTTTCTGACCTGGTGGGCTTCCACCGGGCCGGGCTGCTCGCACCATTCGCACCGCCCCGTCAGGAGCCTGGTTACCAGTTCCTGGCGGCGGGGCCTGGCCGGTCCTGGCGGGAGGCCGGTCCGGCCCAGGGGCGGGGCCAGGGGCGAAGGCCCTCGGCTGGGTCGCCGCCAACATTCCCGACTTCTCCTGGTTCCTGCTCATCTCGGGCCAGGACTACCCGGTGCGGCCGATGAAGCTGATCGAGGCGGAACTGGCGGCCTCCCGCCGCGATAGCCGACGCCGGCCAGGGCGAGCACGTCCCGGCGGCCCGCAGCAGCGGGGCGGGTCGTCAGTCACGCACTGCGCGGTGACGAGCTTGTCCGCGGTCTCGTGCAGGTGGGCGGGTGCCAGGTGATCGCGCGGCGCGGGCGGTGTACACCGGGCCGCCTGCCTCGCGGTCGCCGGGGGACGAAAGTCCTTGAAAGAAGTCCGGGAAGTGGTGTCGGATCGGGTCTGAGCTGTTCGTAGCAGGGGTGAGCGGCCGCCTGCAACGGGCGCCCCGAAGCACAGGAGATGATCGAAGATGCAGTATCTGATCTCTGTGATCGACAACGCTGCCGACCTGGCCATCCAGGATGAGATGGCAGCGGCTGGTAATCCCGAGCCTGAATCCCGCACGCTTGACGCGTTCAACGACCGGCTCGTGGCGGAGGGCCACTGGGTTTTCGCCGGCGGCCTCGCGGCGCCCGGCACGGCGACCACGATCGACAACCGGGGCGGCGAGGCGCTGTTCACCGACGGGCCATTCGTGGAGTCGAAGGAGTATCTCGGCGGCCTGTGGATTATCGAGGCTGCCGACCTCGACGTGGCGCTCAAGCTCGCCGCCGAGGGGTCGAAGGCTTGCAACCGGAAGGTCGAGGTGCGGCCGTTCGCGTGACCGGAGCCGCCGTGCAGGATGGAGAGTGGGACAAACCGGGGGAGGCTACGTCGCAGGCGCCACAGGTGTTGGGGTCCGAGGAAGATAGCCGCAGGATCCTCCGCTAAGACGATTCGGTGCGAGAGGTTGCCTGGTGGCCGTTGTGCCATCGATTAGGCGAGGGCCGCGCAGGCGGACAAGACGCCCTCCCAGAGCGGGGTGCGGCGCACCCGGTAGTGAAGCGCCCTTCTAGCTCCGGCGCGGTCGGGCTCGGCAACCAGCCCGCCGTCGCAGAGTCGGCGCATCGCCGGCCTCACCACACCGTCGACAAGCCCAGCGTGCCCGCAAGCATCGTGCGGGTGCGCGTGAGTCATCCAGGAGCCGTGAGCCGACCTCGGCGATGGCTATGAATGAATCTGGCTTGGGCTCATCTGCCGATGGCAAGGGCGAGGAGGGTATTGACCGCAGTTTCGATCGGGCGGGTATCCCGATGCACCTGGGCGAGTAGAAGTGCCCCTTCGAGCGTGGCGAGCAGGGTAACGGCGAGGTCGTCCGGGTCGATGTCGGACGGGAGCTTCCCGTCGGCATGAAGGGACCTGAGTCCATCGGCGATGGCGGCAGCCCACTGATCGAACCCTGCCGCGATGAGCGCTCTGGCCTCGGGGTCACTCTCGGCGAGTTGGCCGGCAAGCGAGCCAAGTGCGCAGCCCCCCTTAGCCTTGGTGCGCTTCGCCGCGGTGAGCACCATGTTCCGCCACGTCTCGACGCCGTTTGCGCTGCTGAGTGCGCGCCGATTGCGATTGACGATGGCGCCGGCCTGGTAGTCGATGACCGCCTGGACGAGTTCGTCCTTGTCGGGGAAGTAGTGGTACAGCTGCGAGCCGCTGACTTCCGCCGCCGCCTTGACGTCCTCCAAGAAGGTGCCCGCCACCCCGCGCTCATGGATCAGGGCGGCCGCCTCCTCCACTATCCGCGCCCGGGTGCGCTCGCCCTTGGGAGTGAGCCTCCGCCGGGCGCTGGTGTCGTTGTCCATGCGTCCCATGCTAGCAACTTTTGAGTTTGACAGCCCAGTCCTGCCGTGCCAGAGTGAGTTTTGGAACCCATTTTTACAGGAGAGGGCAAGACAGCTGATGACTGACCTAAAGGACCGGACCGCGCTTGTCACCGGGTCGACGAGCGGGATCGGCAAGGCAACGGCCCTCGCCCTGGCCGCCCGGGGCGCCCGCGTGCTGGTAGTCGGGCGCAACGAGCGACGAGCCAGGGACGCGGTCGCCGAGATCGAAGGCGGCGGAGGCAGCGCAGCATACCGGCTCGCTACGCTGAGCGACCTCGAATCGGCCGTGGACCTGGTCCAGTGGGCCACCGAGGCAGGCGACGGCCACGTCGACATCCTCATCAACAACGCCGGCGTCGCCCTGCTCGGGCCGAGCAGGGCCGCCACCGAGGCAGAGTTCGACGAGACCTTCGCGCTGAACGTCAAGGTTCCGTTCTTCCTCGTCGCGGAGCTCGCGCCAGCCATGGCCGAACGCGGATGGGGCTCGATCGTCAACATCAGCACGATGGTCGCGAGCTTCGGGCAGGCCGGCATGGCCATGTACGGCGCCAGCCGGGCCGCCCTCGAGCTGCTGACCAAGGCCTGGGCCGCCGAATACGGCCCGAGTGGTGTCCGGGTCAACGCCGTCGCCCCCGGCCCGACGCGCACCGCGCTGATGGAAGCCGTCCCCGAGGAGATGGTGAACCAGCTCGCGGCGCTGGCGCCGGCAGGGCGCGTGGCCCGGCCCGAGGAACTCGCTGCGGCGATCGTCTTCCTCGCCAGTGACGATGCCAGCTTCGTCCACGGCGTCACCCTCGCGGTCGACGGCGGCCGGGTCGCGACATGACGCCAGCCGTACCACGGCGGCGTTCACCGGAGCGGCCCTGCCGGCCGGCGGCGGGATGACCGCCGTACGGGCCGCCCGCGAGACGACGCCCTCTCGAAGTGCCCTGGCCTGCAGGAATTAACCGATCGGAGAAGCGTATGAGCAAGTTCGACGCCCAGTTCGCCGGGAGGCTCGACGGCCAGGCCGTCCTGGTCACCGGCGCTAAGGGCGGTATCGGTCATGAGACGGCTCAAGGCGCCGGCAACAGCGGCGCGACCGTGCTGGTGCACGCACGGCGCGCTGACCACGCCAGGCGGGCAGCGGACCTGCTGGCCGGCAACGGCAACGGCCACGGCCGGTACCTGGCCGTGACCGGGGACCTGGGCTCGCTGGCCGGCGTCCGCGAGCTGGTCGAGGCGGTGCGCCAGGCGAGCCCGAAGGGCCTGAACGGGCTGGTCAACAACGCGGGCGCGGCCTTCGCCGCCAAGGCCCTGTCCCCGGACGGCTACGAGCGAACGATCGCGATCAACCACATCGCCGCCGCGGCGCTGACGGAGGGGCTGCTCGACCTTCTGCGCAAGGGAGCCGACGACTTCGCAGCGCCCTCCCGGGTGGTCATCATGACCGCCCTGATCGAGTCGCGGGGCGAGCCGATCACCGACTGGAGCTACCCGGGTAAGTACAAGCAGATCCAGGCCTACGCCGATGCCAAACTGCTGGCCCTGATGTACACCTACGCCCAAGCTCGCCGCCATGAGGGCGAGGGCCTGACGTTCAACGCAGTCAGCCCGGGCGCGGTCAAAACCACTCTCGGCAGCAAGGCCGGCGGCCCGTTCAAGATAATTGAGGCGTTGACCAACCCGTTCGTCGGACCGCCGGAGAAGGGCTCGCGCGGCTGTGTCCGGCTGCTGGCCGATCCCGGCCTCGCCACCGCCACCGGCGGCTACTACAGCTCGGCCAAACTCAAGAAGTCATCCAAGAAGTCCCGCGACCATGACGCCCAGGACCGGGTATACGAGCAGACCGAACGCGAACTGCGCACCCGCAACTGAGGCGGCCCTGGCCGGCTACCGCCAGCACAGCCGGCGCGGCGGCGCTCGCGCCTTCACCAGCCCGGACTTCGGCTGGAGTAAGCGACGGCTACCGGTATGAACGGAAAAGTGCCTTTGACCTAGGAGGATAGGGCTTGTCGAAGGTCCTGTCCGGTTCGAGTCGAAGGCACTTTCCAGGTGAGGAAGAGCCCACGCGCCAACGGCGTCGTGGTGTCGGCGGACGGCCGGGGCCTGGTCTCGCAGGCCGGGGCCGTCTTACTGCGGGAGACGATGGGGGTGACCGTCCTGGCCCGCGCGGCCTGTCAGCTGGGCTGGCCCGGTGGCGGGCGCCGCGGACGGCCCGTGACCCGGAGGAAGGTCATCGCGGACCTGGCCGCAGCGGTCGCGCCCGGCGGCGGCTGCCTGGCCGCCATCACGGTGCCGCGCGGGCAGCCGGAGCTGGCCGGCCCGGTCGCGTCGGACCCGGTGGTCAATCTCGTCGCCGGTTCCCGCACGGCGACCGCGCTGGCTACGGCCGCCTTCCCGTCCTCGGTGGCTATCTCGGCGTAGGTGCGCAGCGTCGTCGGGGTCACGGAGCGCTGGCTGAGGTGCCATGCCATCGTGACGACCTCGGGTACGACGTCCCGAGCCGGACCGGCGATGCCCAGCCAGCTGCCGGGCGGCACCGCGTCCAGCAGCCGGCGGACGATCGCCTGCGGCGCGTCGGCGTCGGCGATGAGCCGCAGGATTCCGATCAGCAAGATCGCGACCGGCTGGGTGAAGTCGAGGGTGGCCGCCGCCTGCTCGAGGATGGCGTCCGTGTCCCGGAGGTCGGCGTCGAGGTAGGGCCCGCGCCCCGCGCGGGGGCCGCGACTACGTGTCGCGGACGCGCTATAGTCCGCCCGGAGCGGGGTAGCTGAGGTGACGGGCGCACACCAGAAGGCGGTTCAGCCCCGTCCCCCTCAAGGAGGAAGCCGTCATGTTCCGTCGCAGTGCTCTTCCCGTCGCCGTGGCCGGGATCGGGGTCGCGCTGCTGGCCCTGGCCGGCTGCAAGGTCCAGGTTCAGGATGCCGCTCCGGCCGGCACCTCGGACGCTTCGCAGGCCTCGGTCACCGGGGCGTCGAGTATCAGCCGGGCAGGTTCGCTGACCATCGAGCCCAGCGGGGGCTTCTCCCCCGTGTACAACCTGATCAGCCGGGCCAGGCACAGCATCAACGTGACGATGTACGAGTTCTCCGACACGACGGCCGAGCACGACCTGGGGGCCGCGGCCGGGCGCGGCGTGCAGGTCCGCGTGATCCTGGACCGCAAGGAGAAGAGCCTGAACTCGGCCGCCTACTCCTACTTCCGCGCGCACGGCGTCAAGGTGGCCTGGTCCTCGTCGGACTTCACGTACACCCACCAGAAGACCGTGACCGCCGACGGGTCCGAGGCGATCATCATGACCGCCAACCTGACCAGCAAGTACTACGCGACCTCGCGGGACTTCCTGGTGACGGACACCAGCCGGGCCGACGTCTCCGCGATCACCACGGTGTTCGACGCCGACTTCGCCCAGCATTCCGTTCACCCCGGCGACGGGAGCGACCTGGTCTGGTCGCCGACCGATTCGCAGGATCAGCTGATCGCCCTCATCAACGGCGCGCGGAGCAGCCTGCGCATCTACAGCGAGGAGATGGGCGACGCCACGGTGGAGAAGGCGCTCATCGCGGCGGCCAAGCGGGGCGTGACCGTGCAGGTCTGCGGCGAGAACGAGAGCGGCGAGTACGACAAGGCGTTCGCCAAGCTGTCCAAGGGCGGCGTCCGGATCAGCTACTACAGCTCCTCGACCGGCTTCTACATCCACGGCAAGGTCATCGAGGCGGATTACGGCACCTCCCACGCCAAGGTCTTCATCGGGTCGGAGAACTTCTCCAGCACCTCCCTCGACCAGAACCGCGAGCTCGGCCTGATCACCTCCAGCCACGCCGTGATGTCGGCGATCGCCAGTACCTTCGCCGCCGACTTCGGCAACGGCAAGCACTGGTCTTAACGATCATGGAAGGCTCGGATCATGACTATTGACCTGGTCCGGTCCGGCAGCCTGTACTCCGGTGTCCCCTACGCGTACGCCGCGGTGGCCCCGCCCGGTGCCCTGATCTTCACCGCCGGGGCCTGCCCGCTTGACGACCGCGGGGAAGTCGTCGCCCCGGGCGACGTGCGGGCGCAGGCCAGCCTGGCCGTGGCCAACCTCGCCACCGCCCTGGCCGAGGCCGGGTCTACCCTGGCCGGCGTGCTCAAGACCACGGTGTTCGTCGCCTCGGCCGAGCGGGCCGACCTGGTCGCGGCGTGGGAGGTCGTCAGCGCGGCGTTCGGCGAGCACGACGCGCCCAGCACCTTGCTCGGGGTGGCCGTGCTCGGCTACCCGGGGCAGCTCGTCGAGATCGAGGCTGTCGCGGTGGCCACGGCCGCTACGGGGGCCGCGGCCGCCGGGTAGATCACGCCCTCTTGCGCGGACCGGCCGCTAGAACGTCAGCGCCGCGGCCTTCTCCCTGGCCATCAACAACACGGGCAAGGCCAGAGGGCAGGTCACTGCCCTGATGACGCCGGAGGAAATGGATCAGGTCATCACGAAGTCGCCCGCGTACCGCGCGCCCGGGGAGCCCTGAGCGCCGGGGCTCCCCCGGTCGCCTAGTCTCGGAACATGATCGGGACCGTGACCACGCTGCGCCGTTACCCGGTCAAGTCGATGCTGGGCGAGGACCTGGAGGCCGGCGATGTCAGCCTGGCCGGGCTGGCCGGAGACCGGCGGCTGGCCGTGGTCAGCCGCCGCACCGGAAAGGTCGCGAGCGCCAAGTACCCCCGGCTGTGGCGGGATCTGCTCACCCTGTCCGCCGAGGCCCGGTCCGGCGGAGCCGGGAGCCAGGACGTGGCCGCCCTGATCACGCTGCCCGACGGCAAGACCGTGAGCAGCACCGACGCCGACATCGACGACGTCCTGTCCGGGCTGCTGAACGAGCCGGTCACGCTGACCGCCACCCCGCCGCCCGGGGCTTCGCTGGACCGGGCCGTCCCCGAGGCGGTGCTCCGCGACGGGATAGCCGCCCCGGTCCCGGCCCGGCTCATCGAGATCGGCGCGGGCGCCCCGCCGGGCACGTTCGTCGACTTCGCGCCGCTGCACCTGCTGACCAGCGCGACGCTGGACCGGATCGCCGAACTCAGCCCGCACCGGTGCGCCCACCTGGAGCGGTACCGCCCCAACGTCGTCATCGGCACCGGCGGGGGCGGCGGCTTCACCGAGAACGACTGGCTCGGCCGGGACCTGCGGGTCGGCGACGACCTCGTGCTGCGCGTGATCGCCCGGACCCCGCGCTGCGCGGTGCCGACCCTGGCGCACGGCGACCTGCCCCGGGACACCGAGGCCCTGCGGGTCCTGGCCCGGCACAACCGGGTCAGCCCGATGCCGGACAGCGACCCCGAGCCGTGCGCCGGCGTCTACGCCCAGGTGCTGCGCCCCGGCCGGATCAGCACCGGCGATCCGGTCCGCTGGCGCTAGCGGGTCTCGCTCCTAGTCGCTGTGCAGCTCGGCCCAGACGACCTTGCCGGGCCAGCCCGGGACGGTCTGCCAGCGCCAGCGCTCGCACATCGCCTCGACGAGCATCAGGCCGCGGCCGCCCTCGTCCTCGGGGCCGGGGTGCGCCGCGGCGGGGGCGCCCGGGATGGCGTCCCAGACCTCGATCAGCAGCCGGATGCGGTCGCTGGCCATGCGCAGGACCACGACCGGCATCGAGGCTCCGTCGTAGCGGGGCTTGCCGTCCTTGCCGGTGGAGGCCCGGACGGCGTTCGTGACCAGCTCGCTGACGATGAGCTCGGCCGCCTCGGTCAGGTCGCCGAGGCCCCATTCGATCAGCACGGCCCGGGCGTGCAGGCGGGCACACGGGGTGGCGCCCGGCAGGGCGCCCAGCGGCAGCGACGTCGACAACGGCCATGAAGACGACATACCGGGCGGGTCCGCCACGGCATCCGCCCAGGTCACGACGCTGCCCTCGCCCATGGTCCGGGGTGCCCCCCTTTCACGTCCCAGTGTGCATGCTGACTGTCGTGCGCGGTGAGAGAATCGCGGGTTACGTCGCTCTTACGATTGCCACAAGGGCGATATCCAGGCAAAACGACACGCCGGCGGGCGCGGAAATGCCCGCGGCGGCCCCGGTCCCGCATCAGCCGCGGAAACGGCGGTGCAGCTCACGGACCTGCCGGTCGAGGCCCGGCACCGGCCCTTCCACCGTCAGGCCGGGAGCGATCTCACGGATCGCCAGCGCGCGCACCGGGGACGGCGGCACTCCCAGCTCGGCCAGCCACGCCGTCAGCTGCTCGGACGAGCTCACGTACACGATGCGGCCGAGGCCCACCCAGGCGTGCGCGGCCGCGCACATCGGGCAGTGCTCCCCCGACGTGAAGACGGTGGCGGCGGCCCGTCCGGCCGCGGTCATGTTGGCCGCCGCCCAGCGGGCCAGCTCGAATTCCGGGTGCCGGGTGGCGTCGCCCGCGCTGTTCTCGCGGTTGCGGTCCTCGGCCAGGACCTCGCCGCCGGCCGCGACGAGCACCGAGCCGAACGGGTAATCCCCGGCGTCCACGGCCTCGGCGGCCAGGCCGACGCAGCGGCGCAGATGCGGGAGGTCTTCCGGGGCCACGCCGCCGGGACGGCCGTCCGCGTGCTCGGTAGATGTCACCTCAGCTCCGTTCGGGATCGGTGTCGTGGACCCGCGGCCCGCCCTCCGGGACATTCGCGCCTGATCGCATCGGCTCAACTTACCTAGTGACCAGGACGGCCCCCGGCACCGGGGCGGTATCATGGCCGATGTGAACAGCTCCGGACGACAGGTCATGATGCCCCGCGCGCGGGGCCGCTGACCTATCCGGACGCTGACGTTTCCGAGGCCCTGCGACGGGGCCTCGACGTGTTTTAAAGGCGATCTGATCGCGGCACAGCCGGAGCCCCCGGGAGGAGGCTGCGATGACCGCGACCTACATCACCACCACCATCCCCTACGTGAACGCGCGCCCGCATATCGGGCATGCCCTCGAGCTCGTGCAGGCCGACGTGCTGGCCCGCTACCGCCGCGGGCGCGGCGAGGCCGTCCGGTACCAGGCCGGCACCGACGACAACTCGCTGAAGAACGTGCTCGCCGCCGAGGCCGCCGGGGCCGGGGTGCGCGAGTTCGTCGACCGCAACGCCGGGGCGTTCGCCGCCCTGCGCGGCGCGCTCTCGCTGACCGTCGACGATTTCATCCGCACCAGCCGCGATCCCCGGCACCGGCCCGGTGTCGAGCGGTTCTGGCGGGCCTGCTCCGCGGACCTGTACCGCAGGCGGTACGAAGGGCTGTACTGCACCGGATGCGAGCAGTTCTACGTCCCGGCCGAGCTGCCCGGCGGCCGCTGTCCCGAGCACGGGACCGCGCCGCAGCAGGTCAGCGAGGAGAACTGGTTCTTCCGGCTGTCCCGCTACGCCGCGCCGCTGCGGGCGGCGATCACGTCGGGCCGGCTGCGCATCGAGCCCGCCGGACGGCGGAACGAGGTGCTCGCCTTCATCGACGCCGGCCTGGCGGACTTCTCGGTGTCCCGGCCCGCCCGGCGGGCCCAGGGCTGGGGCATCCCGGTGCCCGGCGACCCGGGCCAGGTGATCTACGTCTGGTTCGACGCGCTGTGCAACTACATCACCGCGCTCGGTCCCGGCGATGAGGCCTACCGGCGCTGGTGGTCCGGGCCGGGAGACCGCGTCCACCTGCTCGGCAAGGGCGTGCTGCGGTTCCACGCGGTCTACTGGCCGGCCATGCTGCTCTCGTCCGGGCACCCGCTGCCGACGGCCCTGTTCGTGCACGACTACCTGACCGCGGGCGGCCGGAAGATCAGCAAGTCCGGGGGCGGCGGAGACGCCCGGGAGCCTTCGGAGCTGGCGGCCGCCTACGGGGCGGACGCGGTGCGCTGGTGGCTGCTCCGGGAGGTGCCGCGGGTGGGCGACGCCGACTTCACGACGGGGCGCCTGGTCGCCCGGGCCGACGACGAGCTCGCCAACGGCCTGGGCAACCTGGTCAACCGGGTCGTGGCCATGATCGGCCGCTACCGTGACGGGCGGGTCCCCGGTGACACCGCGGCGGGCGCCGCGGCACCCGGCGGGGAGCGCCTGGCCGCGGCCTGCCGCGAGGCGAACGCGGCGGCCGGCGCCGCCCTGGCGGACTTCGACTTCCGCCGGGCCACGGGCGCGGTCTGGCGCGTCGCCGACGAGGCGAACGCCTTCGTCAACCGGGCCCGCCCCTGGGAGCTGGCCCGGACCGGCCCCGGCGGGGACGGGGGCTCGCGGCTGGATGCGGTGCTCGCCCGGCTGCTCGAGGCCTGCGCGGTGCTCGGCCGGGAGCTGGAGCCGTTCGTGCCGGACCTGGCCGCGCGCGTCACCGCCCAGTGCACGCCGGACGGGGGCCGGCGGCTGCCGGTCCCCGTCCCGGTGTTCCTTAGGCTGTCAGCGCCGGCGGCCGCGGCCGGGCTCCGCGTGGAACAGCCGCAGCAGGATCAGCAGGACCAGGGCACCGATGATCGATCCGATGATCCCGACGGTGTGGAAGCTGTGGATGCTCAGCGTGTGATGCTCGATGAGGTTCTGCAGGAAGCCGCCCACGAACGAACCCACGATGCCGAGCACGATGGTGCCGAGGAGGCCGATGGGGTCGCGGCCGGGGAGCAGGAGGCGCGCGATGGCGCCGGCGATGAGGCCGATGATAATCAACACGATAATGAAAGTGACCATGACGGTTAGCTTCCCCGCTCACGGGTTTTATGTCCGCCGGCCGGATCCTTCGGCAAATCGTGACCAAACTGGCAGGCAGCCCTAACCTTGGGCCGCCAGCTCGCGTTCCAGGGGGGTGCGGAACCGCGGGGTGATCCGGAGTCTGGGGTCATCGCCGATCCACTCGCGCAGCCGCCGGGCCTCGGCGCCGATGGCCGCCGCGGCCTCGGCGCCGGCGTCCTCGAGCAGCCGGACCGCGATCTCGCCGTCCGCGCGATGGGCCCAGCCGCCCACGATCCGGCCGTCCCACCAGGCCGTCGGCCCGATGTTCCCCGACCGGTCGAACAGCGCGGCGGCGTGCTCGCCGAGGTACCAGCCCCGGTCGCGCCAGCCCATCGCGGCGGGGTCGAGGGCAGGCAGCAGCGCGGCCCACGGTTCCGCGGCGGCGGGCGCGTCCTGGCCGGCGGCCAGCATGACGCCGGGCGTCCCGTCCAGGTCCGCCTGGGCCAGCTCGAGCTGGCCCAGTGCCTGCCGGGTCTGCGTGGCCGTCCAGCCGGCCCACCACTGCAGGTCGGCCGGGGCGGCCGGGCCGAACGCGTGCAGCCAGCGCCGGGCCAGCTCGGCCCGGGCGGCGGGGGCGGGCGGCTTGGGCTGGTCCGGTGCCGCGGACCAGGTGAACTGGCTCGAGGTCCAGCCGCCGCGCGGCCGCCCGCGCACGATCAGGCCTTCGGCTGACAGCAGCGTGAGCAGCCGGGTAGTGACGTTCACCGGGCCGCCGTAGCTCTTGCCCTCGGCTGCGGGGTAGATGATCTGGGCGCGCAGCCGCGGCTCGTCGGCGGCGAGCTCGCCTCCGGTCGCGCTGCCGCGGGCGGCCAGCGCCCGCACCGTCGCCCCGCCCACCTCCTCGAGCCAGGCGGCCCCGTCCGCCGCGATCGCCGACTCCTGCACCTGTTTAGCCAGGCCCCGTCGCATCCGCTCGGCGATCTGGTCGGTACAGGCGGACTGGATCACCGGCATCAGGGCGGCCGGGACGACGAACACGGTGCGGCGCATGCCGAGCATCCGCACCAGCGCGCCCCCGGCGTACAGCGCGTGCTCGATGTCCGCCCGGCTGGCCCCGGTCCTGGCCCACGCGGCCAGGTAGACCGATGCCGGGTCGGTGCCGTGCAGCGCGATGATGTCCGCGACGGCGGCCGCCACGCCGTCCGGTGACGCCGCGCCCCGGGACGCCGGGGCGAGATGATGCCGGGCCGCCAGCCGCGCCCGCCGCTCGGCCGCGCTGACCGGCCGGATGCCGTTCCCCATGGTCACGACCCTACCGAAGGAGGCGGCGCGATACGGTCAGACCGTGACCAGCTTCCGCCATCCGGGCACGGTGCTCACCGACCGGTTCTTCGCCGTCCCGCTGGACCATTCCCGGCCGGACGGCGAGCAGATCGAGGTATTCGCCCGCGAGGTCGTCGCGGCCGGCCGGGCCGCCGCGGACCTGCCCTGGCTGCTGTTCCTGCAGGGCGGACCCGGGTTCGGGGCGCAGCGCCCGAAGGGCCGGGAGGGCTGGCTGGACCGGGCCCTGGAGGACTACCGGGTGCTGCTGCTCGACCAGCGCGGCACCGGCCGCTCCTCCCCCGTGAACCGCCGGACCCTGGCCGGGCTCGGCCCGCAGGCCCAGGCGGCCTACCTGGCGAACTTCCGCGCCGATTCCATCGTGCTCGACGCCGAGCTGATCAGGCGCGAGCTGACCGGCGAGCCGTGGAGCGTGCTCGGCCAGAGCTTCGGCGGCATGTGCGCGGTCACCTACCTGTCGTTCGCCCCGCACGGCATCGCCGAGGTGTTCATCGCCGGCGGGCTGCCGGGGCTCGCGGTGACCGCCGACGACATCTACCGGCAGACCTACCGCACCGTGGCGGCCAAGAACGCCGCCCACTACGACCGGTACCCGCGGGACGCGGGCATGGCCCGGCGGGTGGCCGAGCACCTGGCCCGCCGCGAGGTCCGGCTGCCGGACGGCGGGCTGCTGTCCGTGGAGGCGTTCCAGTCAGCCGGGATGATGCTCGGCCAGAGCGGCGGCAGCCACGCGCTGCACTACCTGCTGGAGGACCCGTTCGCCGGGGATGAGCTTTCCGACGCCTTCCTGTACGCGGTGATGGGCCACGTCAGCTTCGCGGCCGGGCCGCTGTACGCGCTGCTGCACGAGGCGGCGTACGCGCAGGGCCAGGCGACCCGGTGGTCCGCGCAGCGGGTCAGGGACGAGTACCCCGAATTCGGCCCGGCCGCGGACCCGCTGTACTTCACCGGCGAGATGATCTACCCGTGGATGATCGACAATGATCCGGTGCTGCGCCCGTTCCGGCGGGCCGCCGATATTCTCGCCGAACGGGCTGACTGGCCGCCCCTGTACGACCCGGCGCGCCTGGCGGCGAACGAGGTGCCGGCGGCCGCCGCGGTCTACTACCGCGACATGTACGTGGACCGCGAGTTCTCGATGCGGACCGCCCCGGCCATCCGCGGGCTGCAGACCTGGGTGACCAGCGAGTACGAGCACGACGGGCTGCGGTCCAGCGGCGGGGCCGTGCTCGGCCGGCTGATCGACATGGTCCGCGGCAACATCTGACGGTTTCCTGTCGCGGTCCCGGTTCCCCCGCCGGACGGCACGGACGCCCCTAGGGTGGGGGCATGCGTGGCATGCCGGGCTGGCTCACCCGGCCGCGGCTCATCATGGCGGCCGCGGCCGCGGCTGCCGTCGCGGCGGGGGCGGGCGGCACGGCCCTCGCCCTCGGCGGCCCCGCCTCCTCGCACGTCGCCACGATGTCCCGGGGCGGCCTGACCCGCGCCGAGCTCAAGGTCGCCTCGGGAACCGCGATCCTCGACATCAGCGCGGGCCGGCTCGGCGGGACCCTGCTCCGCGTCTCGACGCCGGACGGGGCCCCGGTCCGGCCCGTGCTCTCCGATTCCGGCCTGGTCGTGCTCTCGCTGGCCGGCGCGGCGCCCGGGCCGCCGGGCCAGGCGCCGGGCTACGCGGTGAAGGTGGTGCTCAACGCGGCCGTCACGTGGAGCCTGGACCTGGCCGGCGGCACCCAGCTCACCCGGGTCGACCTGCGCGGCGGCGCGGTGGCCGGGATCGCCGTCATGGCGGGCTCCGACACCGTGGACATGACCCTGCCCCGGCCGGCCGGGACGCTGCCGCTGCTGCTGGCCGGCGGGGTGAGCCAGTTCCTGCTCAGCCTGCCCGCCGGGGTGCCGGCCCAGGTGACGGTCGGGGGCGGCGCGTCGTCGGTGTCGCTCGACGGCCAGCACCTGACCGGGATCGCGGGCGGCACCGTGGTGACATCGCCCGGCTGGGCGGGCGCCACGTCGCGGTACGACATCGAGGCCACCTCCGGGTTCTCCCGGCTGGCGGTCAGCCGCAGGCCGGCGGGCGGCTCTTAGCCCCTGATGGCTGGCTGAACCGTGATTGGATAAACCATGGACATCGGAATCGGCCTGCCCAGCACCGTGCCGGGCATCGAGGGCAGGCGGCTCATCGACTGGGCGAAAGAGGCGGAGCAAGCCGGGTTCAGCACCCTCGGCACGATCGGCCGCCTGGTCTACCCGAACTACGAGGAGCTGATCGCCCTGGCGGCCGCGGCGGCGGTCACCAGCCGGATCCGGCTGACCACCGGCGTGCTGCTGGCGCCCCTGTACGCCAACACCGCGCTGTTCGCCAAGCAGGCGGCCTCGCTCGACCGGCTCTCCGGGGGGCGCCTGGTGCTGGGCCTGGGCCTGGGCGGGCGCGACGACGACTACACCGCCAGCGCGCTGCCGACCTCCGGCAAGGGACGCCGCCTGGACCAGCAGCTGGCGGAGATGAAGCGGATCTGGGCCGGGGAGCACTACGGCTACGCCGGGGGTATCGGGCCTGAGCCGGTGCGCCGCGGCGGCCCCGAGCTCATCCTCGGCGGCAACGCCGAGGCGACGTTCCGCCGGGTGGCCCTGCTCGCCGACGGCTGGATCATGGGCGGCGGCACACCGGAGATGTTCGCGCAGGCCGCGGCCGGGGCCGACCAGGCCTGGGCCGAGGCGGGCCGCCCGGGCAAGCCGCGCAAGCTCTCCCTGGCCTACTTCGCCCTGGGACCCGGGGCCCGCGACCAGGCCGACAGCTACCTGCTGGACTATTACGGCTGGCTGGGTGACGTGGCCCGGCAGATCGCGGCGGGCGCCGCGGTCAGCGCCGAGATGGCCCAGGGCTACGCCGCCGCGTTCGAGTCGGCCGGCTGCGACGAGCTCATCTTCGTGCCCACCGCCGCCTCACCGGACCAGGTCACCCTCCTCGCCGGCGCCGTCCTCTAGCGGCCCGCGGCATTATTCCTGTTATCGGCCGGGACTCAAGGGAGCGGGGATGCCAACCTTCAGCGGAGTGACGGGACGGGTGTACTACAAGGCCTGGCGGGTGCCGCCGCCCAGCGCCGCCACCGTGGTCTTCCTGCACGGCTTCGGCGAGCACTCGGGCCTGTATCACCGGTACGGCAACGCCCTGAACAACCGGGGGATCGACCTGTGGGCGCTCGACGAGATCGGGCACGGGCTCACCGACGGCGACCGCGCCGTCATCCGGTCGGTCGACGACCTGGTGGAAAACGGCCGCCGCCTGACGGCGATAGCCGAGGCGGAACAGCCCGGGCGCCGGGTCTGGCTGGCCGGCCATTCGCTCGGGGCGGCGGCCGCCGCGGTGTCGGCCGCCCGCGACCCCGGCCGGTACGCCGGGCTCATCTTGTCCGGGGCGGCGATATCCCCGCTGGACTGGGTGGCGGCCCTCGCCGGCGACGACGCCCCGGATCTCGACCTGGACCCGGCCGGCCTGTCGGCCGACCCGTTTTACCTCGATGAGCTGGCCCACGATCCGCTGGCGTTCACCAGCGCGGCCGGCGCCCGCAGCCTGGCCACGGTCCTCCCCGAGGCCTGGGAGGAGCTGGCCGCCAGCTTCGGGCAGGTGACGCTGCCCGTCCTGCTCGTGCACGGCTCCGATGACCCGGTGGTGCCCGTGCGGCACGCCCGGGAGTGGGCCGGCGGCTGGAGCGGGCCCGCCTGGCCGAGTTCCCCGGGGCCCGCCACGACATCCTGAACGAGACCGTGCACCGGGACGTGGCCGCGGCCATCACGGATTTCGTGCTGGCCGGCGGGTAGCCGCCCGTTCAGCCGCCGGCGACAGGGCCCGGGCGGCCCGGGAATATCGGCGCGGCGGCGGCCGTTGGCGCGGTCGTGACGGAACAGGCGGAAATACAAGACGTGCAGTTCTGGTTCGATCCGCTGTGCCCCTGGGCCTGGATCACCTCCCGCTGGATGCTGGAGGTCGAGAAGGTCCGGCCGGTGCGCACCGACTGGCGGATCATGTCGCTGGCCTACCTCAACCTGATCCAGCATGAGGGCCAGGGCCTGACCGAGGAGTACCTGGAGCGGATGAGCAAGGCCTGGGGACCGATCCGGGTCGTCGCGGCCGCCGCCCAGCACAGCGGCACCGGCGTCCTCGGGCCGCTGTACACCGCGATCGGCACCCGGCTCCACAACCAGGGCCGTCGCGAGGACCCGCAGGTGATCCCCGAGGCCCTGGCCGAGGTGGGCCTGCCCGCTTCGCTGGCCGCCGCCGCGGACAGCGACGAGCTCGACCAGCTCATCAAGGACTCGCACAACGAGGCCTTCGACCAGGTCGGCACCGACGTGGGCACCCCGGTCATCCGCATCGCCGGGAACACCATCTTCGGCCCGGTCATCACGCCCGCGCCGCGCGGCGAGGAGGCCGGCCGGCTCTACGACGGGGTGGCCCTGGTGACCGCGACCGACGGCTTCTTCGAGCTCAAGCGGAGCCGCGACCGCAAGCCGTCGTTCGAGTAAGTCACGGTCTGAGCATCGCGTCACCGGCTCCGGGTGCGCGACGGGTTCGTCGTGTGTTACTTCTTGGCACACGCACGTTGGCCCGGACACGAGGTGACGCGATGCCAGATCGTCCGTTCGAGCTCGACCAGACCGGCACGGTAGCCAGGGTCCGGCTGCGGGGCACGTCGGTGCTCTTCTCGCCGATGCTGAACAAGGGCACCGCCTTCACGCTGGCCGAACGGGAGGCGCTCGGGCTCACCGGGCTGCTGCCCGGCGGCGTGTCGACGATCGAGGGGCAGCTGCGCCGGGTCTACGCGCAGTACCTGCGCCAGCCGGACGACCTGGCCAAGAGCCTGCATCTGGGCCAGATACGGAACCGCAACGAGGTGCTGTTCTACCGGCTGCTGGCCGAGCACATCCACGAGATGCTGCCGATCGTGTACACCCCGACGATCGGGACCGTGATCGAGCGGTACAGCCTGGAGTTCGCCCGCCCGCGCGGGGTGTACCTGTCGGTGGATCACCCTGACCAGGTGGAGGCGGCCTTCCGCAACTACGGGCTGGAAGCCGGCGAGGTGGACCTGATCGTCGCCACCGACTCCGAGGGCATCCTCGGCATCGGCGACTGGGGGGTGGGCGGCATCGCGATCGCGGACGGCAAGCTGGCCGTCTACACCGCGGCGGCCGGGCTGCACCCCCGCCGGGTCATCCCGGTCGTGCTGGATACCGGGACCGACAACGAGGCCCTGCTGGCCGAGGACATGTACCTGGGCGCCCGGCACCCGCGGGTCCGGGACGAGCGGTACGACCAGCTGATCGACGCCTACGTCAGCGCCGCGGCCAAGCTGTTCCCGCACGCCATGCTGCACTGGGAGGATTTCGGCGCCGCCAACGCCCGCCGGATCCTGCTGAAGTACGCCGGCAGCCACTGCACGTTCAACGACGACATCCAGGGCACCGCCGCCGTGGTGCTGGCCGCCGCGCTGGGCGCCACCCGGGCCGCGGGCACGGCGCTGCGCGACCAGGTGATCGTGATCCACGGCGCGGGCACGGCCGGGATCGGGATCGCGGACGCGCTGCGGCAGGTCATGATCGACGACGGGCTCAGCCCGGCCGAGGCCATGTCCCGGTTCTACGCGCTCGGCAGCAAGGGCCTGCTCGCCGACGGCTACCCGGGGACGCTGCGCGACTTCCAGGTGCCGTACGCCCGCAGCGCCGCGGAGGTGGCCGGCTGGGAGCGCGACGCGGACGGCCGTATCGGCCTGGCCGAGGTGGTGACCCGCAGCCGCCCCACCATGCTGATCGGGACCTCCACCCAGCCCGGGGCGTTCTCCGAGCCGATCGTCACCGCGATGGCCGGCTACTGCGAGCGCCCGGTCATCATGCCGCTGTCCAACCCGACTTCCCGCTCCGAGGCCCTGGCCGCCGACCTGATCGCCTGGACCGGGGGCCGGGCGCTCATCGCCACCGGCAGCCCGTTCCCGCCGGTGTCCTACGGCGGGGTCGAGTACCAGGTCGCCCAGGCCAACAACGCGCTCATCTTCCCCGGCCTCGGGCTCGGCGTCACCGTCGCCCGGGCCCGCCGCGTCAGCGACGCCATGCTGGCCGCCGCGGCCAACGCGCTGGCCGGGCTGGCCGACGTCACGCTCCCCGGCGCGGCCGTGCTGCCGCCGGTCACCAGCCTGCGCGAGGTCTCCGCCGCGGTGGCCGAGGCGGTGGCCCGGGCCGCGCAGGCCGAAGGGCTGTCCGAGGTGCCGCTCGACGGCCTGGCCGAGCGGGTCCGCGCGGCCATGTGGGAACCGGCCTATCCCGAGGTCCAGGCCATCTGACCAGCGGTCTCAGGCGCCAAGGGCCATGAAGGAGTGCGCCGTCGCCTCGGCCCGCGGATCGTCGCCGGCCGCCCGCCGCGCGGCCAGCAGCGCCCCGGCGAGCGGCACGCCCCGCTGCAGGGCGTCGTGCAGGGCCAGCATGAGCGGGACCACGGCGACATCGTTGACCGGCAAGATGCTGGCCACGATGCCGGCCGCGCCGAGCGGGACGAGGCTGCTCACCAGGCCGAGCAGCTCGTCGGCGCCCACCGGCGCGGCCACCCCGGAGTCGCAGCCGGCCAGGATCAGCTGGTACGGCGCGCGGCCCAGCCGCTCGAAGTCGTGCACGGTCAGCGGCCCGTCGTCGAGCAGCAGCGAGGAGAACATGGGGTTGTCCGCCCGGAACGAGCCGTGGGCCGCGATGTGCGCCAGCCACGCGCCGTCCAGGGCGCCGAGCACGCGCTCGGCCGTCGCGCTGCCGCGGCCGAGCATGACGGCGCCGGGATAGCGGGCGCACAGCTGCTCGACCTCGGCTCCCTGGGTGACCAGCCCGGGTCCGACGACCAGGGCGGTACGCCGCAGCGACGGCGGCCGGCTGCGGCGGGCGCGCAGCCAGGTCGCCGCGGACGGCGCCACGGTCACGGCGCGATCGCGCAACGACGGCATGAGCGTCCACGGCACCGCCCGGAGCCGCCCCGGGGGGATGACCACGACCGGGCCGTCGCCGAGGCCGGTGACCGCATCGCCGAGCAGGGAGTCCTCCAGCTTGGCGCCCCGGTGCTTGAACACCAGCTCGTCGCCGGGCTGGATACGGCCGCGGGCCAGGCGGCGCAGCACGAAGCGGGTCATCTCGACCTCGCGCTCGGGGACCGGGCCCAGCGTATGCAGGCGCACCCGCCGGCCCGCGACGACGACCGCGTGCAGCACGCCGTCCACCGTGACGAGCTCGATGAGCGTGCTCGGCCCGAGCTCGGCGAACAGCTCGCCGAGATCGAACTCACCTTCCCCGGGCCCGTGACTGCCGGGCAGCCTGCGCGTGCGGGCCTGGACTTCCGCCTCGAGCCGCCGCCGATCGCGCTCCAGGGCATTGCGGCGGGAGGAGCTCATGCTGGCGTCCCCGAGCAGCCGGCTCACGCTGCGCAGCGCCCCGAGCTCGGCCGTCAGTTCCTTGTCCACCCCGGTCGACGTGCTCCGGGTGGCCAGCGCGGTCGCCCGCCACCGTTCACTCCAGAACAGCAGCCGGCGGACGTCGCCCCGCCGGAGCGCGTCACGCTGGGCCAGCGTCGCGAGTTCGGCGCCATGGGCGGTGCCGTACGCGCGCAACTCGGTGGCCCCGAGCCGCATCTGGTGCTCCTGCAGGGCGTCGAGGCCCCGCGCGCAGGCGGCGACGGTGGCCCGGGCATTGCCGTGGGCCTCGGCCTGCAGGGCCCGGGCCAGCCAGGCCACGCTCCGGGGCAGCGGCGGCCCGCGCCGCCGGGACTTCGCGGCGTGCTCGAAATGCGGGTCAGCCGCGGTGACGCTCCCCCGGCTCAGGGCGACGCGCCCGGCCAGCAGGTGAGCCTGCATCGCCTCGTCGGCGCGAGAGGACTCAAGATGGGCGGCGACCCGCTCCGCATACCGGAGCAAGGCCGCGGAATGCTCGCCCGCAGCGTACCTGGCCTCGGCGAGGACGAGGTCCGCGCGTGCTTCCCAGTGGGGACGGCCCTGCGTCCGGAACAGCCGGCGAGCCCGGCTAGCCCGCTCTTTCGCGTCGGCGGGGTGACCTGCGGCCAGGGCTGCCATGGCGGCGGCGAAGTACAGTTCCCCCCGCATGAACGCTATCCCGCCCTTTGGCGGCATGCGGCTCAGCGCGAGGTCGGTCTCGCGCGCCGCCTCCCCGGCCAGCCCGGCGGCCAGCAGCGCTGAACAGCGGTCGACAGCGAGGTCAGGGTTGGTTTCGCCAAGTGCGGCGTAGCGATCTCCTGCCTCGTCGAAGCAAGTGAGAGCCTGCGGAAGGTCGCCGCGGATAAACGCCACGCATCCGCTGTTGTGCCGCGCCATGGCATATTCGAATTCCTGCCCGTTCGTAGCGAACATTTCCTCTGCCCGGGCGTAATCCGCGCCTGCGCGGCCCGGGAGGCCGAGGCCGAGGAACACCTCGGCCCGATGCGTCAGCGACCGTGCCTCCCAAACGGTGTCGCCGGTGCGGCGGAAATAGGGCAGCGCGCGGTTCAGGTCCTGATGCGCCTCGTGAAAACGCCCCAGGTCCTTGAGGACGGAGGCACGCCGGACGAGTACGCGGCCGGTCAGGTCTCCGCGAACGGCCGCTACCGCCTGGTTCAGCAGGGTCAGTCCCTGCTGGCTGCGGCCCGCCCACGCGAGCGTCGCGCCCAGCGTCGCCTGTACGTCAACCACACGCCCCGGCCGGCCTGAGGCGCGAGCCAGTCTCACCCCCCTCTTCAGCTCGGCGATCGCTTCCGGCAGGTCGCCCCGGTCGCGCAGGACGATGCCGATTGCGTGGTGAGCCAGCGAGGCATCGTACGCGCTAGGCTGGCCGGCCAGCACGGAACGCGCGGCGATCAGCGCGTCCTGCGGACGGGACAGGGTAAGCGAAAGCAGCCGGGCAGGATCGGGCGGCGGCTCTGCTGTATCAAGCTCTCCCGATTCCACTCCGGTAATGCTAGACAGTTCACCGCGTCAGACAAAGAGAAAGGGGAGCTGATGACCGTCCATGACGAGGGACAGGAACAAACGCGCAGCCGTCTGCAGGCACAGGTCACGCTGATGTTGTCCGGCATTCCCGGTGTCATGAGCGGCTTGGAGGGAGCAGCAGCTCACCCCGCCGACTGGGCCGAGCGAGGATCCGTCGACTATCACCATCGTGAACGAACCCTGCTGGTTCGTGATGGCGACGTTGATCGCGTGGCGGCGACGCTCTCCGCCACCCCGGTCGCGCACGACAACAACGTCCGCGGCCTGACCCGGCTGGAGTTCTCCGCCGATGAGCGGCGGAGCGTAGAAGAGGTGTGCACTCACCTCGACCGGACCCTCGGCGCGGGGGTCGCCACACCTGATCACGTCCTTTACGTGTGTCCCACGAGCGGTACCTGCCCGGCCACGGAGCCGCAGGAAGTCCCGGACGACGCGAAGCCCGCCCCGGGGGTGTCGGCCGAGCCTCGCGACGGCGAGGGTGTCCTGATCGTGATTCCCGACAGCGGCCTGCTGCCGGGTGCGGACAACGAGCACGACTGGCTTCGGGGAGTGGCGGGTGAGATGGAGAACCCGATCGGCGGATACCCGCCGCGGATCCTCCCTTACGCTGGCCACGGGACGTTCGTAGCCGGTGTCGCGCGGGCCATGGCACCCGGGGCCGAGGTGTGGGTGGACCGGACGTTCGCCAAGTTCGGTGCGATCTTCGAGGCCGACCTGGTCAAGCAGATAGCCGACGCGCTCGGGAGGGGCGCGGAAGTCATCTCGCTGTCATTCGGCGCCCACAGCCGCAATGACCTTCCGCTGCTCGGTTTCGAGGTGGTGGAGGAAAGGCTGCGGAGCCATGCCGGGGCGGTGCTGGTGGCGGCGGCCGGGAACGACTCATGCAGGAACCCGTTCTGGCCCGCCGCGTATCCCTGGGTCGTGGGCGTCGGTTCCCTCGATGCGAGGGAGGACGGCAAGGCCCCGTGGAGCAACTACGGTCCGTGGGTGGACGTCTTCGCACCCGGTGAGGGCCTGGTCAATGCCTTCGCCAAGGGCGACTACCTCTGCACCGAGCCGCCGGATACCGATACCTGGCGCAGGTTTCACGGTATGGCCCGCTGGAGTGGCACCTCATTCTCGACGCCTCTCGTGGCGGGGCTCATCGCCGCCCGCATCTCGAAGACCGGCGAGACCGGCCGCCAGGCAGCCGACGCGCTGCTGCTCAAAGCCCGGACTCAGGCCATGCGCGGTGTCGGGCCGGTGATCCTGCCGGGACAGGCTTACTGATACCTGGGCCCTCAGCCCGCCGCGGAGGCTATCCGGTCCTCCACCACCTGGCGCAGCACCGGGAGCGGCAGGGAGCCGTGGTCGAGGACGGCGGAGTGGAAGTCGCGGATGTCGAAGGCGGCTCCCAGCCGGGACCGGGCCTCCTGGCGTAGCCGCAGGATCTCGCGTTGCCCGGTCAGGTACCCAAGCGCCTGGCCGGGCAAGGCGATGTAACGGTCGATCTCGGCGTCGACGAATTCCTCGGGCATGGGCGAGTGCGCGAGGGCATATTCCCGGGCCCGGGCCCGGCTCCAGCCGCGGGCGTGCAGCCCGGTGTCGACGACGAGCCGCACGGCCCGGAAGGCGGCACTGCCGAGCATGCCCATCCGCTGCACGTCGTCGGAGTACAGGCCGAGCTCGTCGGCCAGCCGTTCGGCGTACAGGCCCCAGCCCTCGCCGTGCGGCACGACGTAGAACCCCGACAGCAGCAGCGGCAGGCCGGGCAGGAGCTGGACCCGGGCGAACTGCGCATGATGCCCGGGCACCCCCTCGTGAAAGGCGGTGGCCTCCAGCGCCCAGCTGCCGGCCTGCCCGGGGCGGACGCTGTTGAACAGGTACGCGCCGGGCCGCGAGCCGTCCCGGGCCGGCGGCGAGTAGTACGGCGGCGCGCCGAACTCGGCCATGTGCGGCGGCATGGGGTCGACGGCACACGGCGCAGGCAGCGGCGCGCGGAACATGTCCGGCAGCCGTTCCTCGGCGCGCGCGATCGCGGCGGCCGCCCGCGCCATCGCGGCCGCGCCATCCAGAGCCTCCAGCTCGGGGTCCTTGCGGAACCGGACCATGATCTCGCCGGCGTCCGCGGCGCCCAGCGCCCGGCGGCCGAGCTCGCCGATCTGCTCCTCGATCTCCGCCAGGGCGGCCAGGCCGATGCGGTGGAGCTCGTCGGGATCGAACGGGAGCGTGGTGCCGTTCCTGACGCAGCACGCGTACGCCGCGATGCCGCCGGGCACGTAGAGCAGCCCGGCCTGCTCCGGCCGGCGTGACCGGGGCAGCAGCTCGGCCAGCAGGCCGGCGTACCGGCCCATGGCCGGGCGGATCTCATCCCGGACCGCGCTCTCGACGTCCTCCCGCCACGCCGCCGCCCCCGCCCAGCCTTCCGGTGGCCGGTGGGTGAGCATCGGGTCTTGTCCCGGGTGCGACAGGTAGTGCTCGAGCTGCCTGATCGCGTCGCTGACCAGCGGCGCGACCGGCGCGAGGCCGTCCCGCGCGGCGGCTCGCAATCTCGCCGCGTGCTGGTCGAGGTAGACCGGGATCTGCCGGCACCGGGCCAGGTAGGCAGCAGCGCTCTCCGGGTCGCTCACGCTGGTGCGCGCCCCGGTCAGGAGCACGAGCGAGGGACCGCCGAGAGGGAAGGTCGTGACGCTGAAGTCGTACACCCGGGAGTCGGCCGCGGCCAGTTCGCGGGCCGCGGTGTCGCGGGCGGTCTCCAGCAGGACACGGTGGTCGATGCCCAGGCCGTCCGCCTCGAAGCCAGCGCCGCGGGCGATGATGTCGACGAGCCGTCCGCGCCAGCTCTGCTGGTATCCCGGCGACAGGTCCGGCACCGCGTCGTCGTAACCGGGGATCGACATGAACGATGCCCCGAAAGGGTCACCGCTGAGCAGTACGCCGGCGAGTTCCCCGGCCAGCGCCTCGATTGCCGCCTCAGCCGTCATTGCGGATGACCTTCCTCCGAGAACGCGTACCGGTACTCATGGCTGACCGCGGTCACGAAGGCCTGCTCGTCCGCGAACCCGCAGGACCGCGCGTAGCCGGGCCGGTCGTCCGGGACCGCCGTGCCGCGCCGCTCAGCGAAGTACCACTGGACGGCAGCCTGCTCCTCGCCCGGGCCGGGCGGCCGTGCGTCATACTCCAGCTTGGCCCGGGCCCGGCTCGCCAGCCGCGGGTAGTCCCCGCGCAGGCGCAGGTCGGCCAGGAACTCGCCGGGCACGCCCGGCTGGGCCTGCCCGCAGGCCCAGCGCACCATCTCGTTCGTGCCGATGAGCCGCTCGAAGTCCTCCGCCGCCAGGTCGCTGCCAGCCAGGAACCGGGCGAGCTCGCTGTCCTGCTCGAGATGCCTGCTCGCCCTGAACGCGGCGACGGCGTCGCCCAGCCGGTCCCGGTCGATCGTCATGCCTTCGCGCCGGGCGAACTCAGCCGCGAATACCCGCAGCAGGGCACGGCAGCAGGCCGCGTCGAAGGCCTCCGGGCCGAGCAGGCGGATCTCGTCCAGCAGGCGCTCCGCCATGGCCGGCGAGCCGGCCGCTGCCTCCTCGGGGGCCATGGTGTCCGCCCGGTGCCTGGCCACCTCCCACATCGCCGTGTCCGCCATGCGCCAGCTCACCTGCTGCGGCCCCGGATCACCGGCGAGGAAGCCGCGCATCTCGCGGAGCATGGCCGTGGCGTCGGCAGCCTGCTGGTCGATCCGGCCGGCTGGCAGCCACCGCCGCAGCGCGTCGAGCTCGCCCTGGCCGGCCTGCGCCCCCTCGGCGGCAGCGAGCAGGCCCGGCCAGGTCCGGTCGCGGTAGAACAGCGCCGCTCCGGCGGTCAGGAGAGCATCGAGCGTGCCGGCGGAGATGATGTCCTGATCCTGCGCGGCCCGCAGCGTCCGGCGGATGTTCACCATCGCCTCGGACAGCGGCCGGTACCCGTCCCCGGCGGCCGCGTGCCTGACCGCTACCTCGTCGTCCCGGTCCAGGGTCCCGTCCCTGAAGGCCTGGTAGATCCAGCCGGTGCCGCGCATGCCGAAGCTGCCGAGCTCGGCGGCGCGGAGCGCTCCCAGGCCGGCCGCGCCGAACACGTGGACGCCCTGCGCCATCGCCCACATGATTTCCTTGTGCCACACCGCGGGGACGCCGGCGAAGTAGCCGTCGATGATGCCGATGGCCCGCGGGTGCCGCTGCCAGAGCCGGTAGACGTCCCCCGCGGCCGCCGGGGGGAGGTAGACGGCATCGAGTTCGGCCCGCGCGTCCTTCTCGGCGAGCGTGGGGCCGAGGAAAACGTAGATGTCGCTCACCGGCCGCCGATCAGCTGGGCGGCCCGCCGGCCGAGGCGGCAGTCCGGGATGGTGGTGACGGGTCCTTCGAGCCCGGGGACGATGACCCGGACGACCGGGATGCCGAAGTCGTCGTGGGTGAGGTCCACCGCGATCACCTCGCTGATGCCGGCCGAGCGCAGCCGGGCGAGTTCCCAGGCCACGTCGGCGTCGGAGCTGTCGCCGTCGAACATCGGGACCGCGGCGAAGTCGCGGTCCGCCTCGCCGGCCAGGTCCGGTTCCCGCTCGGGCGGCGCCTCGCCGGCGCCGTAGGCGTGCTCCCATCCGGAAGGATCGTCGCGCGCGCCGGAGATGTGCCCCAGCCGGCTCTGGGCGGCCTCGGTGAGCGCGCGCAGCAGCGCGACATTGCGGTCGGGATGGCAGCCCATGCCCTCGGCGTCGTGCGCCGGGACGGCCGGCGCCTGATCACGGTCGGCTATCCGGCAGGTGAAGGCGGGAATGCCGACATCGGAGGTGATGTCCCAGGCCGCCACCGACATGCCAGCCCGGCCGAGCCGTCCCAGCGCCTCGAGGCAGCCGGGGTCGTCCACGGTCTTGGGGTCGATCCGGCGTGAGTCCGCGTCCTGCGGCGCCCGGACGCTGTGCAGCGTGGCCGCGTCGCGTTCCACCGTCTCGCAGATCGCGTGGCTGATGGCCTCGAGCAGGTGGTTACCGGAAGCCAGCCCGTTGGAGGTGGCGATGAAGCACCCGGTCCCGGTCGGCCGGGGCAGCGTGTAGGCGGTGTGCACCATCTCGTACGGAACCCACCGCGGCGTCCCGGTCAGCAGTTCCCGTCCCTCGATCCACAGCAGGGGGGCGTCCGGGTGATACACCGAGCCCGTCGCCCTCGGCAGCAGGTCCACGTCGGCCAGCGGATGACTGGGCCGCAGGTCGCTGACGCTGCCCAGGAGGAGCGGCCGGGTAATCCGTTCGGCCATGAACCCTTCGATGCACTCCATGACACCGGACGCCCGGGCGGCCGCCGGGGTAAGTCCCTTGCCCAGCGACACCGCGACCGACCGCGAGTTCGGCCGGCTCACGGTGATCACCGGGAGGCCGATGACGTCGAGCCCGGTAATGTCGGCCACCCGGGTAATGCCCATGGCCGGGAAAAAGCGCCGCACCGACTCGAGCGTCTCCTCGGGAGAGATGATGCGGTGGGTCCCGGCCCGGTGCTTCTTCGGCGCTTGCGGCCGGTTGTCCAGCTGTCCCGGCCCGGTCACGTCAGTAGCTGAAGCACGGATTCGGCATCCGGCGCAGGCCGGGCAGCGGCACGGCATCCCCGCCCGGAGCCGCCCAGGGCGCGTCATCGGGGTAGCTGAAGCATATGCTGGGGTAGCGGTAGCAGGGGTACGGCATCCGCCGCACGCCCGGCTGGGACCGCTGCCCGGCGTCGCCGCTCCCGGCGCCCGGTAGTCCGTCAGCCGGATAGCCATAGCACGTAAAAGGCATGTGTGACCTCCCCTGATCAGTAGCGGAAGCAGGCGCTGCCGGTCATCTCGCTCAAGCCGGCGTCGCGGTTCCCGGCGTCCCGTGAGGCGTCGGCCGGGTAGCCGAAGCACGAGAACGGCATCCTGAGCGGCGCGTCGGCCTGGTCGCTGGAGCAGGCGTCCGCTCCGGGCGGCGCGGCAGCGCGAGTCCTGGTCTCCGGCGCCATGCCGGCCGGGAAGCTGAAGCACAGTTTTGACATTGACGCCTCCTGGTCAGTAGCGGAAACAGGTTCCGAACGGCATCCTGCGCAGGGCCGGCGGCGCGGCCTCGCGGCTCGGCGTGCCCCAGGGCGCGTCGCCTGGATAGCTGAGGCACGTGGCCGGGTAGCCGTAGCAGGAATACGGCAATTCCCGCGGGTCCCGCCGTGCCGCCTGCGGCGCATCACGGCTCGTGCCGTCCGGCGTTGCATCGCCTGGATAGCTGTAGCACGTAAAAGGCATATACGCCTCCTGGATAAGGCTCGGAATCGGAGTGAATTTCCGGTTGGTGCATGCGACCGTTAGTCAGTAACGGAAGCGGCTGCTATAAGGCATCCGGCGCAACCAGGCCGCGGATGGTGGCGTGGCACCGCGGTTGGCCATTCCCGGCGGCACGTCGGCCGGGTAGCTGAAACAGGCCGTATACGGCATCGCAGCCGCCCCGGGCCGGGCCGGCGGACGCCGCCGTCGCGGTCAGTAGCGGAAACAGGTGCCAGTCGTCTTTCCGCCGGGCTGGCCGGGAAGCTCGTCGGCCGGGTAGCCGAAGCAGGCACTATTCGTGCCCCCGCGCTGGCCCGGCGGCACGGTTCCCGGGTAGCTGAAACAGAGAGTCGTCGGCATATACCTCTCCTCGGTGTTAGTCAGTAGCGGCAGCTGGCGCAGGCCGGGCAGGGCCGGATCAGCCGGATAGCTGAAACACAAGTTGACTGGCATGCTCGCCTCCCTGGTAAGGACCGGCGGTCAGAGCCTGAAGCAGGCGGTGTAGGCATAGGGTCTCCTGGGTGCGGCGCACGCCGGGGCCAGCGGACGGCGGCGGGTCCCCGTCGGTAGCGGAAGGCTGAAACACGTAGTAGTTCCTGCCATTTACGCCTCCCCGGCCCATTGAACGGACGAGCCTATGCCAGGCTAAAATCCGCCTATGTTTCATGTCAACCAGTGATTTACTCATATTTCTGGGCGCTTGCCAGCTTTTCCACAGGAAGCTGATATTTTCGAACAAGGCGGCCGGCTATCAGGACACGAAAAGAACGATCGCTACGTTAAGTCAGGAAACTTCACATACCGGACAATCGGACGGTATGTGTCAGGATTTCCAATGAAGACCGTTTGCGGCGGCTGGATTATCCCGCCGATGATCTTTATCGCGTGAAGCTCGAAGCGCCCATCACGGAGGTTTTGGTGAGGCTCCGGACGAACCCGGCGTTCGCGGTGTTCTGGTCGGCCCGGACGATCTCGTTCGCCGGTACCGGGATCACCACCGTCGTCCTGCCGGTGCTGGTGTACGGGATGACCCGTTCGCCCGCGTGGGTGGCCACGGTGGGCCTGATGGAGTTCCTGCCCTATCTTGCCTTCGGGCTGCTGGCCGGGGCCGTGGCCGATCGCGTGAACCGCAAGAAGCTGATGGTGGGCTGCGATGCCACCGCCGCGCTCCTGCTGGTCACCGTGCCGGCCGCGGCCGCTTTCCACCGGCTCGCGGTCGCGCAGGTGCTCATCGTGGCGCTGGGCATCGCCACGGTCTACGTGTGGTTCGACGCGGCCAACTTCGGCACCCTGCCCGCCCTGGTCGACCGGGCCGAGCTGCCCGTCGCGGCCAGCCTGATCGGCTCGTCGGGCCAGGTCGCGCTGCTCTGCGCGCCGACGGCCGGGGCCGCCTTGCTGGCCGTCATGTCGCCGCCGTACGCGCTCGGTTTCGACGCGGCGTCCTATCTCATCTCGGCCCTGCTGCTGCTGTCCATCCGGCGTCCGTTCGCCCGCCCGCAACCCGAGCGGGACTCCCGCCGGATCCGCGCGGATATCGCCGAAGGACTGCGGTTCTTGTGGCAGCAGCCGGTGATCCGGACGATGACGTTCTCGGTCACCTGCGTCTGCCTGGGCTGGGGCGGCATGTTCGCGCTGCTCGTGGTCTACGCGAACCGCGCCCTGCACCTGACCCACGTGGACGTGCGGCTCGGGCTGCTGTACAGCGCCGGGGAACTCGGCGGCCTGCTCGCCGCGGCCGCGGTTCCCGTGCTGATCAAGCGCCTGCCGATCGGTCCCGCCGCCGCGGCCTTCCTGGCGGCCAACGCCGCCGCGCTCGCGTTCCTGGCGGTCGCGCCCTCGTACGGATGGGCGCTGCTCGCCCTGTTCCTCGACGAGTTCACCTACCTCATCGTGCTCACCACCGGCATCACGCTGCGGCAGATGCTGACCCCCGATCACCTGCAGGCACGCGTCAACACCGCGGGCCGGATGCTCGCCGGGGCCGGGCTGCCGATCGGAGCGGCTATCGGGGGCTTCCTGGCCGAGTCGCTGCCGATCCGGCTGACCTTCGGGCTGCTGACCATCAGCGTCGTGGCCGGCGCCGGGCTGGCCGGCTGGTCCTGCCTGGGGTCGGGCCCGCTGTCCGCGGTCTCGGTACCTGCCCCGGTCCCGGAGGCGTCGGCTTAGGAAGCGGTGACCTGGCGGCGGAGCTGGCCGCGGGAGGCCTCGCGGAAGCCGTGCAGGGAGAGCCAGTTCCTGATCCAGGCGCCGTCGGGGTGCGTCTCGGGCACGACGTTGTAGATGTAGTTCAGGCCGCGGGCGGCCGCCTCGTGTTCCAGCCGCTCCAGGATGAAGGCGCCGACCCCGCGGCCGCGCCGGCCGGGCGCGACGACGAAGGTGATCCGGGCGTCGCCCCACTCCGAGTCGAGCCAGCCGTATCCGGCGACCTCCCCGCCGTCGGTCACCCGCCACCACTCGTCCGCGACGGGCTCCCCCGGCAGGCCCGGCGGCAGGCCCGTGGCCAGCAGCTCGGCCGGGCCGAAGATCCGCTGCTTGTCGGCATCCCAGCGCGGCGAGTTCTCCTTGGTCCAGGCCAGCGTCATCACCGGACCGCCTCGCCGGCGCGCATGAGCACGGCGGCCTGCGCGCGCAGTTCCACGCGGCGGATCTTGCCGGTGGCCGTCGTGGGGTACTCGGCCACGAACACGATCCGGCGGGGCCGCTTGAACGACGGCAGGCCGTCGCGGCAGAACCCGATCAGCGTCTCCTCGTCGACCGCGCCGCCCGGGCCGAGCTGGACGAAGGCGACCGGCTTCTCCAGGCCGTCGCCGTCGTGCGCGGCCACCACGACGGCCTGGGCCACGTCCTCGTGCGCCAGCAGCCGGGCCTCGACCTCGGCCGGGGAGACCCAGATGCCGCTGGCCTTGAGCATGTCCCCGGTGCGGCCCAGGCAGGTGTAGTACCCGTCCGGGTCCACCACGTAGGTGTCCCCGGTCCGCAGCCACTCTCCCTGGAACACCTGGCGCGAGGCGTCGTAGCGCGACCAGTACCCGGTCGCGGTCGACGCGCCCCGGACGAACAGGGTGCCCGGCGTCCCCGGCGGGACCTCCCGTCCGTCCTCATCGAGCACGCGCAGGTCATAACCGGGGACCGGGACCCCGGTGGTCCCCGCCCTGACCTCGCCCGGCCGGTTGGACAAGAAGATGTGCAGCATCTCGGTCATGCCGATGCCGTCGAGGATGTCGACCCCGAAATGCGAGGTCCATCGCTGGTACAGCGGGGCCGGGAGGGCCTCGCCGGCCGAGGCGGCCAGCCGCACCCCGGCCAGGGCGTCACCCGGCAGGCCGGCCCGCAGCATGTTGGCGAAGAACGTCGGGCCCGCGAAGAACAGGGTCGCGGCGTAGGACCTGGCCCGCTCGGCTATCAGCTCGGGCCGGGCCGGGCTCGGCTCGAGTACGGCGGCCGCCCCGGCGCACAGCGGGAACAGGACCGAGTTGCCGAGGCCGTAGGCGAAGAACGCCTTGGCCGCGGACAGGCACCGGTCCTGCGCGGTGATGCCGAGCACCTGGGTGCCGTAGGTCTCGCACACCGCCTGGATGGCGCCGTGCCGGTGCATCGCGCCCTTGGGCGTCCCGGTCGTCCCCGAGGTGTACAGCCAGAAAGCCGGGGAGTCCGCGGTCGTCGGGTAGATCTCGTCCGGCGTGTCCGCGGCCAGGCCGGCCAGCCCGGTGGTGGACAGCCCGGCCACCGGCTCGCCGGCGTCGTCGGTCACCACCGCCATGACCTCGCTGACGCCGGGGAAGCCCAGCGCGGCCGCCACGACGTCACGGTAGGCCGAGCTGACGGCCACCATCCGGGCGCGCGAGTCGGCCAGGATCTCCGCGATGCCGCCGGCCCGCAGCATGGTGGAGATCGGCACCGGCACCGCCCCGATCCGCATGGCCGCCAGGTACACCACGACGAACTCGGGCGAGTCGGCCATGACCATGACCACGCGCTGCTCGGCCTGCAGGCCCAGGCCCCGCAGGCCGACGGCGGCACGCGCGACCCGGCCGGCCAGCTCTGCGTAGCTCACGTCGCCGCCGGTCCCGGTCAGCGCGAGCCGGTGCCCGCGCCCCTCCCGGACGTGCCGGTCGAGCAGGTAGTCGCAGGCGTTGAACAAGGCCGCGCTCACCGGGCCTCCTGCTCGCTCACGCTAGATGGACGTAGTCGTAGTCGAACGGCTGGCCGTTGATGCCGTTGCGGGGCGGGGCGATCCATGCGGCAATCTTGCCGCGCTCGTGCACCGGGCGCATCAGCGACCGGACGTAGGTCTTCTCCACGTCGGTGGGCAGCCACTCCCCCTGGCGGCGCTGCCACTGCGCCGCGGAGACCTGCTCGCCGTCCGGCGTGGCCTCGATCGCGGCGAAGGCCCCGACCTTGCGGTTGAAGGCGATGTGCGGCAGCTTCAGCCGGGCGGCGACGCCGCCTTCCGCCAGGATCCGGTTCCACCGCTTGACCCCGCCCTGGCAGTCGGCGATGTACTCGCGGCGCAGGTCGGTGTTGAGCCCGACCAGCGCGGACACCTCGGTCTGCCCGATGCTCTGGCCACCATTGCCGTCGTCGGAGAGCGAGTCCACCATGATCGAGTCGCTGGCCAGCTTGTGGTCGTCCTTACGCCGGTCCTCCAGCCAGCGGCCCTTGAGCCCGGCGGTGTAGTAGTTGGCCACGTTCGTCGAAGTCTCCCCGCCGAACAGGTCCAGCGAGACCGAGTAGTGGAAGTTCAGGTACTTCTGGATGGTGGCCAGCGGGATCGCGCCGAGCCCGGCCACGTCGGCGGTGTCGTGCTCGCGCATCACCTCGACGGTGCGCTGCACCACCCGGTCCACGCCGGTGGTGCCCACCATCATGTGGTGCGCCTCCTCCTTGAGCATGAACTCGCAGGTCCGGCTGAGCGGGTCGAAGGAGCTCTCCTTCAGCGTGCCGAGCTGGTACTTGCCGTCCCGGTCGGTGAAGTAGGTGAACATGTAGAACGACAGCCAGTCCGGGGTCTCCTCGTTGAAGGCGCCCAGGATGCGGGGCGAGTCCTCGCTGCCGGAGTTGCGGTGCAGCAGTTCCTCGGCCTCTTCCCGGCCCTCCCGGCCGAAGTAGGCGTGCAGCAGGTAGACCATCGCCCACAGGTGCCGGCCTTCCTCCACGTTCACCTGGAACAGGTTGCGCAGGTCGTACAGGCTGGGGGCGGTGGCGCCCAGGTTGCGCTGCTGCTCCACCGAGGCGGGCTCGGTGTCGCCCTGGATCACGATCAGCCGCTGCAGCTCGGCCCGGTACTCCCCCGGCACCTTGTCCCACACCGGCTCGCCCTTGTGCTCGCCGAACCCGATCTTGCGGCCGGGGTCCCGTTCGGCCAGGAAGATGCCCCAGCGGTACTCCGGCATCGGCACGTGGCCGAACTGCGCCCAGCCTTCCCGGCCGACGTTGACCGCGGTACGCAGGTAGACGTCCTGGGTCGGCAGCGTCGGCCCCATCGTCTGCCACCACTGGATGAAGTTCGGCTGCCAGGATTCCAGGGCCCGCTGCAGCCGCCGGTCCTCGTGCAGCTGGACGTTGTTCGGGATCTTCTCGCTGTAGTCGGCGGTCGTGGTCATGATCCTCAGACTCGCTTCCGGTCGAAGACGGCCCGCTGGCCGGTGCCGAACCGGCGCAGCGCGCCGTCCGGGCCCGAGGCGTTGGGCCGGTTGAATATCCAGTTCTGCCAGGCCGTCAGCCGGCCGAAGATCTTGGTCTCCATCGTCTCGGGGCCGGCGAACCGGTAGTTGGCCTCGAGCCCGGTGAGCGCGTCGGGGCTGAAGCTGGCCCGCTCCTCGGTCGCGATCCTGATCTCGTCGGCCCAGTCGATGTCGTCCGGCGCGAACGTGACCAGGCCCAGGTCGGCGGCGTCCTCGGCTTCGAGGGCCTCGCCCTTGCGCTTGGCCGCCGCCTCGTAGCCGGCCTCGTCCCCCCAGAACCGGGTCTGCAGCCGGGTCAGCCCGTTGCTCATCGTCAGCGGCCCGAGGTTGGCGTCCCCGAGCGCGATGGCCGCCGGGTCGGCGTCCGGGTCCTTATCCTCGAATACCCCGGCCAGCTGGAACGACCGGTCGGCGGCCAGGGCCAGCTCGAGCAGCGAGCCGGCGAAGCAGCTGCCCGGCTCGATCGCCGCGATCAGGCTGCGGCTGGTCACGTCGAGGCGCCGCAGGGTGCGCTTGAGGTAGTGCAGGACCTCGTTGGCGAACCAGTCATCCTTGCTGTTCGACAGCAGCTCGTCGTGCGCGAGGATCAGCGCCGGGTCGCCCTCGGTGCGGAAGACCCAGGTGCCGAGGTCCGGCTCGTTGGTGCGCAGGTCCAGGATCAGGTCGTCGAGCTCGCGGGTCACGGCCAGCGGCCAGAAATCCGCGCCCCGCGCCTCGTCGATCGAGGCCGGCGGGGAGCTATGCGGGCCTTTTACCGATATGTCGACTTTGGCTGCGTCGCGGTCGAGCCGGGCCGAGACGTGCGCGTAGCTGATCGTATCGTCGTCGCGGGTCTTGGCCAGCGGGGTCAGCGGGACGCCCGCGGCGTCCCGCGGGCGGCCGGAGCGGCCGGCCAGCTCGGCGGCCCGTTCCGCGACGGCCTCGTCCCACCGGGGCCGGGGCACCGCCTCGTCGACCAGCCGCCACTGGACCGCCTTCTTGCCCCCGATGCCCTCCGCCTTGGTGGAGAAGTAGTCGGCCAGGTCCCGCCGGACGTGCCGCTTGTCGGATACCCGGGTCAGCCCGCCGGTGCCCGGCAGCACGCCGAGCAGCGGCAGCTCGGGCAGCGACACCGCCGAGGACCGGTCGTCGACCAGCATGATGTGCTCGCAGGCCAGCGCCAGCTCGTACCCGCCGCCCGAGGCGGTGCCGTTCACCGCGGCCAGGTAGGTCTGGCCGGAGTTCGCCGTGGCGTCCTCGATGCCGTTCCTGGTCTCGTTGGTGAACTTGCAGAAGTTCACCTTCCAGCCGTGTGGCGAGGCGGCGAGCATGCGGATGTTGGCCCCGGCGCAGAAGATCTTCGGCTTGGCGCTGGTGATCACGACCGCGCGCACCCCGGGGTGCTCGAAGCGCAGCCGCTGCACCGCGTCGTACAGCTCGATGTCCACGCCGAGGTCGTAGGAGTTCAGCTTGAGCTCATAGCCCGGCACCAGGCCGCCCTGCTCGTCCACGTCCATGGTCAGGGTCGCGACCGGGCCGTCGGCCGACAGCTTCCAGTGCCTGTACTGCTCCGGGCTGACCCGGAACTCGACCCGCGGGCTGGTCGTCGCCTCGGTCATGGCGCATCCTTCCTGCCGATGCTCAATACTCTACAAAACTTGAGTTGAACGTCAAGAGTTCGTAGTATTTGGTTTGCCATGACTGATACCGGGCCGCCGACCCTGCTGCGCCGTCACGCCGCGGGCGCGGACAGTGCCAGGAGCGTGCTGTTCACCGTGCTCGGCGAGCTGGTCCTGCCCACCGGCGGCCAGGCCTGGACGTCGGCGTTCATCGACGTGTTCGGCCGTCTCGGGGTCGAGGAGAAGGCCGCCAGGCAGGCGCTGATGCGCACCGCGGCTGACGGCTGGCTGAGCCCGGAGCGGGTCGGGCGGCGCACCCGGTGGCGGCTTACCGCGGCCGCCGAGCGGCTGCTGCGGGACGGCACCGAGCGCATCTTCGGCTTCACCGCGGTCGCCGCGGACTGGGACGGCCGCTGGACGATGGTGATCGCCCGCACCCCGGAGACCGAGCGCGCCGCCCGGCACGCGCTGCGGACCCGGCTGCGCTGGGCCGGGTTCGGCAGCGTCATGCCGGGGGTCTGGCTGAGCCCGCGCGGCGACCGGGACTCCGAGGTGCGGCAGATCCTGGAGCAGGCCGGCCTGCCGGACGGCTGCCTGTTCACCGCCGAGTACCAGGGCGGCGGGTCGCTGGCCGCGATGATCGGCAACGCCTGGGACCTGGACGAGCTGACCCGGGAGTACGACGAGTTCAGCGCGGCGTTCAGCGGCCAGGATGGCGTGGACCCGCTCGTTCGGGTCATTGATCTCGTGCATGCCTGGCGCCGGTTCCCCTGGATCGACCCCGGCCTGCCCGCCCAGTTCCTGCCGGTGCCGTGGTCGGGCACCGCGGCGGCCGCCCTGTTCGCCCGCCTGCACGCCGGGTGGGCAGGCCAGGCCCGGGCCGAGTGGGAGCGGCTGCAGGCCCGCTAGCGCCCGGCCCGCTAGCGCCCGGCCCGCTAGCGCAGGGTGCCGCGCAGCGCGCTCACCCGCCGGACGGCGGCGCTGAAGCCGCCCGCGGCGAGCTTGCCGCTGCCCAGCGCGCCAGTCAGGGCGGTGACCACCGCCTGGCCCTGGGCCGGGTCCCGGGCCGAGCACAGCAGCAGGTCCATCCCGGCCTGGGCGGCGAGCACGGCGCGCTGGCCGGAGCGGCCTGGCGCAGCTGCCGGATCACCGACGCGAGCTGGGCGTCGCCCGAGACGTTCTCGCCGAAGAAGATCACGCCGCCCGCCTGGCCCGCCCTGACCTGGCGCAGCAGGGCAGGCGGCACGGTCAGGCCGGGATAGGAGAAGATCACCCGCTGGCCGGCCTGCTGCCGCGGCGTCAGCGCGGGCCGCGCCCGGGCCGCCCGCGCGCACGCGCCGACCAGCGGCAGCGCCCCCGGGCCCAGCATCGTCCGCACCGCGCCGCGCCGGTCCATGTCGCCATCGTCTCGCATCGGTTCCCCCGGCCGCATCGTGCCCGTCGGAGGGACCATTCAAGCCGGCGTCGCGCTGCAGGCGATCGGGATCGGCTGGCTGGCCCACGAGATCACTCCCGCGGTCCCCTACGCCCACCTGGTGCCGCCCTTCATCGTCGCCAGCGCCGGCCTGGGCTTCTTCTTCGCGCCGATCACCCAGCTCACCCTCAGGTACGCGCCCGGCCGCTCGAGGGCATCGCCTCCGGCACCTCCAACGCGCTGCGCCAGGTCGGCACCGCGCTGGGCATCGCCGCTCGGCTCGGTCTTCTCCGCCACCGGCGGCCTGGACGGCCCCGGCCAGTTCACCGCCGGCCTGACCAATGCCCTCGGCGTCTCGGCCGGCCTACTCGCGGTGGCCGCGCTGGTCGTCCTGCTGGCCCCTGAGACCTAGGCCGCGGCCGCCCGGCCCGCGGCGCCGCCACCGCCCCAGCCGACTGCGGACCTCATCTATGGAACTGTGCGGTCGGACCAAGCGGCCGGTCGGGCCGTGCGGCGTTCTTAGTCAGCGCAGCAGGCGAGCAGGTCTCCAAGTCCTACGCCCGAGAGATCTGTTGGTGGACGGGCAAGCTGCTGAAGGGGACCCGGTCGGCGGCGAATGAAATATTGCTGTCGACGGCGCTGGGTCTGGAGTTGGCAGACCTGGCCGAGCTAGTCAGTGAGATGTACAAGAAGGCCCAGCAGGACAAGCCCGGCGACGGCGAGAATCTGCATGCTGTGCTCGATGACCCGTTTGGTGAGGCTGGCCGCCACCCTCGGGGCGGGGGGTAGTGCACGGCGCTCTGACTCTGGAACGCAAAGTTCGTGCGGACGGTGCTGCATGTGCTGCCCGCCCCCATCGGCAGCACGAGTACCAATCACGACGGGCTGCAGGAGATGATGCGGCGACTGGGCTGCTCCCGGAGCGGGCTCGGGCAGCCGGTCAAGGCGTGTCCCTACATCTCGCTGACCGACCGGATGCCGCTTCAGGGCAGGTTAGCCCTGGATCTCCCTAAGATGTTTATTCGAACCACGACTTGGCGGTGACGCCCGGCAAGTACTAGCCTTCGTAGGCTATGGCGCTTCAAACCGGTACTAGCAAGGCACGTGAAAGAACGATGTCGACTGGCGGTAACGGCCAGGCAGCCTTCTGGCTTGAGGTCGGCAGTCGAGTTGTGATGCATAGCGAATTTTCCTCTGCCCACGGGGGCGGCGGTTCGGGCGGGGGCGGTTGGCAACGATGCGCGACTTCTGGCTGCCTGGGTTCCGCCATAGATGGTGACCGCTGTTATACACATGCAGGCGAATCTGAACGGGCCTCTCACATCTCAGAGGTGACCTCAGGTCGGAGAAGTCTGGACCTGCGAGGAACTGAAATCAATGACAAACTGTGGCATTCAATCCTTGATAGAATCGGCAGTCAAGGTGTGATCAATTCTTCAATAGACTGCGGAAGTGCAGTATTTATTTCAAAGGTGCAGATGAAAGAACTAACCTTCGAGAGACATGCGGGATTCTTCGGCACAGTCTTTGATGATGGTTGCGATGTTTCCAACTGTTCATTTAACGGCGGCCTCGATATAAGATATGCAAATTTTCGCCTAGGACCTGGATACTTTAATAATTGCAATATAACAACGCTTCATGCGAGCTACTGTCATAGCCAGCAGCATGTGGCGTTTTCTTCGTGTGAACTTACTGATACAGTTTACGCGGAAGGCGTTCAAAAAGACTTCCGCATTGAAGGATGTCATCTGCGCAAATCTTGCGACATAAGCCGCGCGGATGTCGAGGTGCTAATTCTTTCGGACTCCCGGTTCGATGGTGAGCTGAAAATGAATGATGTCAACGCAAAGATCCTTATGTCTACAGGCATCGAGGTCTCCGCTCCTTGTAGCATTGGACCGTTGAATATAGAGGAAGCTGCCGACCTGTCTAACTCCTCTTTCAAGCGCCAAGTCCGTCTTATAGTGACAGCAACGACCGTGAACGCGGGCGGTTCGTCGTTTGGCGGTGGAGGGCGCATCGACTGCAAGAAGGCAAAAATCGATTTGAGTCGCTTGGCTGTTGGGGCACCACTCCTAGTCATCGGTTCAGATGGTGCTGCGGCTCTCTCAATTCAGGACGCAGATTGCGGACACCTAAGGCTTTCTTCGCTCGATCTTTCGGATTGCCATTTCTATGGCTGCCATGACCTACAGGGAATTGCCCTAGAGTCAACCGTATCTCTGCCGGATGCACCGAGGCCACTACGCTCTCGTCGTAAGTGCATAGCTGATGAGTTCGCCTGGCGTGAGACGAATACTCGTTGGCGCAAGACTGACTGGTCCAGGAAGCGCAATGATGAAGAGCGTAGAGCGCTGCGCATGTCCTCAATCGTCGCTAGTCCATTGGCTCCCGCTCAGATCGCGGAAGTCTATCGATCTTTGCGTACCAGCGTAGAGGCCCGTTCTAACGAACCGGGTGCAGCCGATTTCTACTACGGCGAGATGGAAATGCGGCGACTGGATAAGAATACGAGCTGGTGGGATCGCTCGATAATTAGGACATACTGGCTCATATCCGGATACGGTTTGCGCGCTCTCCGTTCGATGTTCTGCCTTCTGTGCGTCTTCCTCGCTGGAAGCATCCTGATACGAAATTTCGGGCTTCCAAAACGCCACTCATGGCCAACAGGATTCATCACATCGGGACAGAGCATAGTTCCGGGCCTATCCGTAAGTGCTAGCTTGACGGGTACTGGAGAAGCAATTCAGATAGCTCTGCGGCTAATAGGACCAGTCCTGCTAGGTCTCGCCATTCTCGCTCTTCGAAACCGAGTCCGTCGTTAAAGGCATCGACTTCTTCGCATCCTCACATCGGTTCGAGCCGAGGATGCTGGTCTGACACTGGACGCTGAAGCCCTCTAAGCAAGGTGGCACCAGCCAACTCTTGCATGAGTAGGAAATTAAGTCTGCGGTCAGCGCATCTGATGCTCTCGTCCCTCACCACTCGATCCCGGCCCAGATGGTGCGGGCCCCGGCCGAAGGCCTCCGTGCTCCCTGGCAGCTAGCTTCAATCGTTCAGCGTTCCTGAGGTGCGGTTACTGAATGTGCCGGTGCCCGGTTTCGGGTCTGGTGTCGGGTTGCTGGATGCGGTGGGGCGCGTGGCGGCGCCCGGGATGCCCGGGTGCGCACCGGCTCCGACTGCGCCGGGCTGGTCCTCCTTTCGTGCTGGCGGGGTGGTTCGTGCTGGTCAGGCGGGTGCTGGCAGGGCGCGGAGCCGTTGCCAGCAGGCGATGAATGCGTGCGTCCAGGGCCAGTCGGGGCTGATGGCCAGGGTCCGCTGCCGGGCGTGGCGGGCGAGCCGGGCGGGGAGGTGCCATATCCGGTAGCGGAGCGTGTCCGGGTCGGCGTCCCGCAGGTCGGGGTCGTCGTGGTGGCCCAGGAGGCGGGTCCAGGCGGCAAGGTCGGCGGCGATGTTCGCGGCGATGACCCAGCCGCAGTTGACCTGCCAGGTCTTCGAGGGGAGGTTCCGCAGGCCCATGGCCTTGGCGGTGCGGACGCCGGCGGTCTCGACCACGGCGTGCTCGCGGTGGACGGCATCGATGTACTGCGGGTGGTGGCTGCCCGGGACGCCGGCGATCCCGGTGCCGGGGATGTTGGTGCAGGTGATGGAGTATTTCCAGCCCGTTTTCTTCTCGTAGTCCGTCAGGTTCCGCAGGTGGCGGCGGGACGGCTTCACGCGGCGGGCGATCCAGCGCAGGCCTTCGGGCCAGTTCCCTGCCCTGGTCATCAGGCCGGTGATCTCGGCGACGTCCTTGTCGTCCTCGGCTGCGCCGTCCTGGGCGGTGCCGGGCTTCCAGGCGTCCGCGGGGACTTTCCGGATGGCGTCCTCGTCGGCGGCGGTGATCATCCACCCGCAGGTGAACAGCACGTTCCGCCGCGGCGAGGACAGGGACAGCAGGTGGCCGATCAGTTCGTGGCTGGCGCCGGCGCCGTCGACCCGGATGAGGGTCTTGCGCCGGAACCGGGCGGGGACCTGCCGGGCCGCCGCGGCCAGCACGTCCTTGTGGTCGGTGAAGGTGTTTGACCCGGCGTTGCCGGGCCGCAGCAGCATGGCCAGGGACTCGCGGGTATTGGCGAGCCAGGCGCCGAGGGGATGGAAACCGTAGCCCTTCTTCCAGGTGGGGGCGGCGCCTTCCTTGTCTGAGCTGGCGGTGACCAAGGTCGCGTCCAGGTCGATGACCAGCCACCCGGTCAGGGCCTTCCCCGCGATGACCAGCCACGGGAACCCGGCGGGGGTGTCCTGGATCAGCGTCCATACGTGCTGGCGGGCCTTCGCGCGGGCGCGGGCGATCTTGTCCAGCACGGCGGGAGTCCCGGCCAGGTCCAGGGCGCGGCGCACCGTCGGCCCGCTCGGCGCGTCCCCGAGCACGGGGGCCAGGTGCGCCAGCAAGGCGATGTCGCTCATGCTCGTGGCGCCGAGCGCGACCGCGGCCGCCAGCGATACCAGCACGGAGCCCCGGTCGAAGGCGGGCGACGTGCCTTTCTTCCGCAGTGCCAGGCTCAGCTGCCCGGTCAGTCCCGCCTGGTCAGCTGCCTTCCGCAGCAGGATCGCGCCGGCATGGCCGACCAGGCCGGCCCCTCCCGCTGTGACCTTCAGGGCATGATCCCACCCGTTAAGCTGCATGGCGAGGAGCGCTCCAGTTCAGGGAATTTACGGCGTGTGGTAACCCGTAATCTCCCAGGACCGGGGCGCTCTTCGCCACGCGAGCCAGCAAAGAACGGCCGCTGCCCGGCCGTTTCTCATCACTTCCTGCCACCACGGATCGCCCAGCACCCATAAGGTGCGCCAGCCCCGCTGCCCGCCGCGGAACGAAACCCCAGCTCACGGCAACTTCAATGCCGCTCAGTCGCCCAGCTCACCGTCAATGCTGAATCGCGGAGGCTAGCACGGTGGCGATCAAGTGAAGCTCCCGTTCGGCCGTGGCCCTTACAGGGCTGCCCGGGGCGGCCAGGGCGACGGAGATGTTCAGATCGGTTCTCATCCTGCCTAGCTCGGCTGTGGTCATCTCCTCGAACGAGGTGCCGTAGTCCCTCACCATTCGATCCGAGCCCAGACCGTGCGGCCCCGGGCGTCCCCGTCTACGCCCCACTCGGCCGCCAGGGCGGCGACGATGGCGAGCCCTCGCCCTCCGTCACCATCGCCCCCGGGCTCCCAGTTGCCCCCCGCATCGGAGACCTCCAGCCACACGTAAGCGGGGTACCGTTCGCCGTGCACGGTGAGCATGCCGTGCCGGGAGCGGGTATGCAGGACCGCGTTGGTCACCAGTTCGGACACGACCAAGGCAGCGTCCTCGGCGGCAGGGCAGCCGTCCAGGTACCGGGCCACCTCACGCCGCGCCTGGCTCACCTGGTCCGCCTCGCCCCGGAAGATTCCGGTGTAGGACGTCGCGCTGATGGCCGTGCCGCGCACTGCTCTCTCCTTCCTGGGGCACCTCCGGCGGGTTCCCGGACTCAATCGGCCCGCCGGAGGTGCATCCCCGATCATGGCCGCGCGAGGTAGCGTTCTCACAGGGCAGACGGCCATCCATAGGGGTGGCTGCGCTAGTCATGAGGAAACCCGAGAACGTGTGAGGATCGGTGAGAAAGTGGCCCGGAAGCGCGAGCACAACCGAGCGATCGCGGCCCTGTTCGCCCATGAGCTGAAGGCCCAGCGCGAGGCACGCGGATGGACTCAGGACGAGCTGGCCGCGCGGGCGAACTACGCCCCGTCCACCATCGCGTCGATCGAGACAATGGCGCTGAAGCCGCAGGCGAAATCCGCGGTCGTCTTTGACGAGGTGTTCGAGCTGCCGGGGACGTTCGCCCGGATCGAAGAGATGATGTCGGGCTCGATCTACCCCGCGAGCTTCGCGCCGTTTACCGAGTACGAGGCCGAGGCGAAGACGCTCCGGACGTTCCAGCACTCGCTGATACCGGGCCTACTCCAGACCCCCGACTACGCGCGTGCGGTCCTGGCCACCAAGCCGAACGCGGGACAGGACCAGATAGACAAGCTGGTGCTCGGCCGCCTCGCCCGTCAGGCGGTGCTGCGCCGCGAGCACCCGCCCCTGATGTACGCGCTGATCGATGAGGGCGTGCTGTACCGCCCGGTCGCCGAGCAGGGTGTCATGTACGAGCAGATAATGCACTTGGTGGAGATGTCGCGGGAGCCTAACATCACCATTCAGGTGGTGCCCTACACCGCAGGCGGTCACTCGGGCCTGCTCGGAGCGTGCACCATCGCGGAGACCATCGACAAGCCCGGTATCGTGGCCATTGAAGACGCCTGCGACGGCCGGGTGGCCGAGGACGCGGAGATGGTGGATCTCGCCAGGATGGTCTTCGAAGCGCTCAGGTCCGAAGCCATGAACCCGAGCGCGTCCCGGACTCTGATGGAGAAGGTGGCGAAGGAGCGATGGTCGTAGACGGCTGGAGGAAGTCGAGCTTCAGCGGGAACAACGGCGGTGACTGCATAGAGGCCGCCACGCTCCCCGGGACGGTATTGGTCCGCGACAGCAAGAACCAGGACGGGCCGAACCTGGCCTTCGGCCCGAGCGCATGGGCCGCGTTCACGGCGAGCCTGAAGAACATTTAGACGCAAAGAAGGACCCCGTCCCGGCTGAGTCCTGCGAAGAGACCGGGAGCGGATGCTTCCGTGCGCTCAAGCCCCCGCAGGCCACGGAGGGGACCGGCGGCGAACGCACTTTACCTGACGAGACCAGTTACGAGATTTCCCGCCCGGCGCTTAGCCCACTCTGCCCGTGCCTTGCGGCCGCACCACGTGAACAGCATCGAATGAGCGCCAGCCTCAGGGACGAGGCCAGGATCTCATTCGGTGCTGTGCTACGCACCAGTTGCCTAGTCAGCGCAGCCAGCGAGCTGGAGTCCGGGCGCGGGCTGCGGCGCCTCGGCGGCGGGCTGCGGCCGGGCGGCGGGGCGGAGCACCGTGGCGGCCACCGCGATGGCCGCGATCACCAGGCCGAACGCGATCCAGAAGGCCAGGTGATAGCCCTCGGTCAGGGCCACCGCGACCGGGCGGTGCTGCGCGAGCAGCGCGCTGGTCCGGGAGGCGGACACGGTGGCCAGCACGGCGAGCCCGAGCGCGCCGCCGACCTGGGCCGTGGTGTTCACCAGGCCCGAAGCCAGCCCGGCGTCCTGCGGGGTGGCGCTGGACATGGCCAGCGTCATCAGCGCCGGGAAGCACAGGCCGGCGCCGGTGCCGATCAGCAGCGTGACCGGCAGGATGTGGCTCAGGTAGGTCCCGCCCGTGGCCGGGATCGTGGCGAACAGGGCCAGCCCGGCGGCGATCAGCCCGAGGCCGGGGAACAGCAGCGGGCGGGCGCCGAAGCGCATCACCAGGCGGTCGGTGTACCGCACCGACAGGGCGCCCATCACGACCGCGACGGGCAGGAAGGCCAGGCCGATCTGCAGCGGGTCGTAGTGCAGGATCTGCCGCAGGTACAGGGAGCCGAGGAAGAACATGCCGAGCATGCCCGCGCCCGCGAATACCTGGACCAGGTTCGAGCCGGTGACCGCGCGCGAGGAGAAGATCCGCAGCGGCATCAGCGGGTGCCGGGCCGTCTTCTGCCGGACGACGAACCCGGCCAGGAGCGCGAGCGTGCCGGCTCCCATGATCAGGGTCCTGGCCGCCAGCCAGCCCTGCTCGGCCGCGGGGTCGACGATGGTGAACACGCCGAGCATCATCGCCCCGGTGATCAGCAGCGCCCCCGGCACGTCGGCGCCCGCGCGGAGCCCGGCGCCGCGGTCGCGCTCGATCACCCGGACGGCCGCGATGGCGGTGGCCGCGCCGACCGGCAGGTTCACGAAGAAGATCCAGTGCCAGTTCAGCACCTGGGTCAGGACGCCCCCGGCCAGCAGGCCCACGGCCGCGCCGGCCGACGCGACGAAGGCGAACGTGCCGATCGCCTTGGCCTGCTCCCGGGGCTCGGGGAACATGGTCACGATCATGCCGAGGATCACCGCGGAGGTGAGCGCGCCGCCCGTCCCCTGCAGGAAGCGCGCCGCGATCAGGAGCTCCTGGTTCGCCGCCAGCCCGCACAGGGCGGACGCGGCGGTGAAGACGGCCAGGCCGGCCAGGAACACGTTCCGCCGTCCGGCCAGGTCGCCGATCCTTCCGGCCAGCAGGAGCAGCCCGGCGAAGGCGATCAGGTAGGCGTTCACCACCCAGGCCAGGCCCGCCTGGGTGAAGCCCAGGTCAGCCTGGATGGACGGCAGCGCCACATTGACGATCGTCATGTCCAGGACGATCATCAGCATGCCCGTGCACAGCACTATCAGGGCGATCCAGCGATTACGCTCACGCACCGTTTTCCCCTTTCCCAGCCTCAGCTCGTACGCAAGAAAGGACGGGGCGGGAAACGGGAAATCATCGGCGCGGCCGGGTGCGCGCCTAGAATCCCCGCGGCTTACCGGGCAGGGCCGGGTCGTCGAACAGCGGGCACTGGTCCAGGCCCGGGCATGCGCACCGGGCGGCGCTCTCCAGCCAGCCGCGGACGATCTCGGTGCGCTCGATCAGCGCGGTGATCTCCGGCAGCTTCCTGGCCGCCAGCTCGCGCAGCCGCCCGGTCGCGTCCTGGCCGCCGGGCGAGGCAGACAGCAGGGCGCCGATCTCGCCGAGGGTCAGCCCGGCCCGCTGGCCGGTCTCGATCACCGCGAGCGTGCGCACGGTGCCGGGAGTGTAGACGCGCCGTCCGCTCACCCGGCGCGGCGCGGGCAGCAGCCCGATCTGCTCGTAGTAGCGGATCGAGGACGGCCGCTTGCCCGTCAGCGCGGCAACCGCGCCGATGGTCAGCGGGCGTTCCGGGTTTGACATCAACACGACTTTAACAACGACGCTGGGCGAGAACCGGATTCCCGATCCTGGAGGCACCCCGATGACCGAGCCCGCCCCGATCGCCTGCACCCTGGCCCCCGCGGATCTGGCCGCCCAGGCCCGGCGCTGGACGCGGCTCATCGCCCGGTCGCTGATCGCGCGCACCGAGACCGCGGCCGGGCTGCGGCTGTCTTTCCGCGCCGATGCCGCAGGCGAGCTGCGGGCTCTCGCCGCGGCCGAGGCCGCGTGCTGCCCCTGGGCTACCTGGCGGGTCGATCAGGGCGCCGGGGCGGCCGTGCTCGACATCCGTTCCGCCGGCGAGGGCGTCCCCGTCCTGCACGCCATGTTCACGCAATCGTGACGCTGCGGGCCCGGGATCGTCCCCGGGCCCGCAGCGGGCGGTATCCGTCACCGCGACGGCTGGCGGCCCGGCATCAGCCTGGTCAGCGCGGCCACCACCAGCAGCAGCGCGCCTAGCTGGAGGACGCTGCGCTCGAAGGCCAGGCTGTAGCCGCGGTCGACGGCGCCGAAGAACAGCACCCCGGTGACGGCGACCCCGATCGAGTTGCCGACCTGCTGCGCGGTGGACAGCGCCCCGGCCACCGAGCCCGCCGAGGCCGGGTCGGCGTGGCTGAGGACGGTGGTGGTCAGCGGGGTGATGCACAGCCCCTGCCCGGCGCCGAGCAGCACCAGGCCGGGGAACAGCCAGGCCACCGGGCCCCCGTGGCCGGCGGCCAGGTACAGGGCGCCGTCGCCGGCGGCGCCGAGCACCGCCCCGGCGGCGATCACGCGCCGGCCGAACCGGACGGTCAGCGCGGGCGCCGGGAACGAGGTCATCAGGTAGCCGGCCGCCAGGACGGCGAACACCGCGCCCGCCGTCAGCGGGGACAGCCCGCGGCCCTGCTGCAGGTACAGGCCGATCACGAGGTAGCTGGCCGCCTGCTGGCACCAGAAGGCCGTCTGGGTGATCAGCCCCGCCCGCAGCGGCCAGGACGCGAACACCCGCGGGCTGAGCAGTGGCACCCCGCCGCGGCTGGCCTTGCGCCGCTGGTGGGCGGCGAACGCGAGCGCGAGCGGGACCGAAGCGCCGAGCGCGACCCAGGACCAGGCCGGCCAGCCCTCCTGCCGTCCGTCGACCAGCGGCAGCACCACCGCTACCAGGCAGGCGGTGATCAGCGCGACGCCGGCCAGGTCGAACCGTGATCCCTGGCCGGCCTTGGACTCCGGCACCAGGCGCGGGCTGGCCGCCAGCGCGGCCACGCCGAGCGGCACGTTGATCCAGAAGATCGCCCGCCAGCCCAGCCCGGCCACGTCGGCGCGGATGAGGACACCGCCGATCAGCTGCCCCGAGACGGCGGCCAGGCCCATCACCATGCCGTAGACGCTGATCGCGCGGACCCGGGCCGGGCCGCTGTAGACCACGCCCAGGATGGACAAGATGTTGGGTGCCATCAGCGCGGCGCCGGTTCCCTGCAGGACCCGCGCCGTGACCAGCACGGCCGGATCGGGAGCCAGCGCGCAGGCCGCGGACGTGACGACGAAGACCGCCATCCCGGCCGCGAACATCCGGCGGCGGCCGAACTGATCGCCGAGCCGGCCCCCGGTCACGAGCAGGACGGCCGTGCTGATGGCGTAGCCGGCCACGATCCACTCGATCGCCCCCTCCCCCGCCCGCAGGCTCTGCTGGATCGACGGGAGGGCGACGTTCACGATGAAGAAGTCCAGGACGAACATGAACGTCCCGGTCATGAGCACGGCCAGCGCCGCCCAGGACCGGCCGGGAGGGGACTGGACGGAGCTCGGAAGGGTGCGTATCGCTGTCATGCCGCGAGCCTGCGGCCTCCCTTAACGGGAGAGTCAAGCGGCGGTCTGGAAGACCGGCCAGGCGATCTCGGTGCGGTGCCGGGAGACGTCGGGCTCGGTGAAGGGGACCAGGTAGTACTCGCGGATCGGGCCCTCGACGCCGATGGCCCGCTCGGCGACCACCGTGCCCAGGGCGCCGTAGGTCTGATCGGAATCGGCGGGCGAGCCGGCGTGCAGCATCACCGCGGCCTCCACGCCGGGGATGGTCACGAGCTCGGCCCGGCCCCCGCCGGGAACCACGCCGGCCACGGCGTGGCCGACCGGGACGAACGCGGTCAGTTCCGCCTGGTGGAGCTCGAAGAACCCGGCCGGGAACAGCGCCCCGCCCGGGCCGCCCGGCACCTGGCCGGCCTGCTCGATCCGGCGGTACAGCTCGCCGAAGGCCTCGGTCCCCCAGGCCCAGGCATCGGCCACGCTCACGGTGGCCCGGACGGCCAGCGCGCGGGCCGGCGGGATCGACCGGAACTCCACCTCCGGGCGCACCGCGGGTCCCTCCAGCAGCGCCCGCAGGCTGGCTACGCTCATCTGCAGCTCGGCCAGCTTGGTCTCCATCGAGGTCAGGTGCGCGATGATCTCCCTGGTCCTGGTGTCCACATCCGGCGCCCGCACGACGGCCCGGACCTGGTCCAGCGGCATGTCCAGGTCGCGGAACCGGCGGATGACCTGGGCCAGGGGAACCTGAGCGGGGTCGTAGTAGCGGTAGCCGGACGCCGGGTCGATCCGGGCCGGCTCGAGGAGCCCCTGATCGTGGTAGAACCGCAGGGCCTTGACGCTCAGGTGCGTCATCCGGGAGAAGTCGCCGATCGGCACCAGGACGCTCATGGGAAAAGGATTACCTCCTTCGGCGGGATCGCGCGTTATCATCGACCCTCCCGTCACGGGAGAGTCAAGGGGCCGCGGGTGAAGATGCACGACGGCGAGGCCGATATCGACGCCGCGCTGGTCCGTGAGCTGGTCGCCGCGCAGTTCCCCCGGCTGGCCGGGCTGCCGGTCACGCCGTTCCCGTCAACCGGGACGGTGAACGCGATCTACCGCCTCGGTGACCGGCTGTACGCCCGGCTGCCGCGCACGGCCCGGTGGGCGGGCGACCTGGAGGCCGAGAGCCGCTGGCTGCCCCGGCTCGCGCCGCACCTGAGCCTGGGGGTGCCCGATCCCGTGGCGATGGGCCGCCCGGCGGGCCGGTACCGGTGGGCCTGGGCCATCTACGAGTGGATCGAAGGCCAGCCGTATGCCGACGGGCTGGCCGCCGACGAACGCCAGGCCGCCCGTGACCTGGCCCGTTTCGTGACCGAGCTACGCGCGATGGACACCGCGCAGGCGCCCCGGGCCGGGCGCCGGCCGCTGCGCGAGCTCGACGCCTGGACCCGTGAGGGGATCGCGGCGGCCGGCGATGACATCGACGGCGGCGCGGTCCTGGCCGCCTGGGAGGCCGCCCTGCAGGCACCCGCCTGGGACGGCCGGGCCCCGGCCTGGATCCACGCCGACCTGCTCCGGCCCAACCTCCTGGTCGACCGCGGGCGGCTGCGCGCGGTCATCGACTGGGGCGCGGCCGGCGCCGGCGACCCGGCCGCCGACCTGATCGCCGCGTGGAGCGTATTCGGCGCGGAGGGCCGGGATGCGTTCCGCGACGCCCTGGATACCGGCGACGGCACCTGGGACCGGGCCCGCGGCGTCGCCCTGCACCAGGCCGTCATGCTCATCCCGTATTACCGTACGACCAACCCCGGCATGGCCGCGCTCGGCCGTCGCACCGTCGGGCAGGTGCTGGCCGATCCGGGAGTGCGACACTAGCGGCATGGAGCTGAGCCGCCATCAGCCGACCCCGCTGTACTATCAGCTCAAGACCATCCTGACCGAGGAGATCCTCAGCGGCGCCTACGGCGCCGACGGCAGGCTGCCCACCGAGCACGAGCTGTGCCAGCGGTTCGGCATGAGCCGCACTCCGGTCACCCGCGCCGTCTCGGAACTGGCCGCCGAGGGGGTGGTGCTGCGCCGCCGCCGGCACGGCACGTTCGTGAACCCGCACTGGCTGGCCCGCCGGGCCGACTCCGCGGAGGTCCGGATCATGGTGCCGGACGACGCCGGCTGGGCGGAGCACCTGCGGTCGGTGGCGCCCCCGGGCATGCGGCTGTCGGTCGCCGAGACCGACGTGAGCGACCTGCACTCGATCTTCATCCGCGCGGTCGCCGAAGGGCACGCCGCCGACCTCGCCGTCCTCGACTCGGTGTGGCTGGCCGAGTTCGCCGCTTCCGGCTTCCTGTGGCCGCTGGAGGATCTCGACGCCGCCTGGATCGACGGCGACTACGGCCACGATTTCCTGGAGCCCTTCGTGGACACCCACCGCTTCGGCGGGTCGACCCTGGCGGTCCAGGCGGAGATGGACGTCGGCGGGCTGTGGTACAGCCGCGCCGACCTCGCCTCGGTCGAGGCGGACTGCCCGCGCACCTGGGCGGAGCTGCTCGAGGCGGCGCGGCGGCTGGGCGCGGCCGGCACCAGGCCGTACCCGCTGGTCCTCCCGGCCGGGCCGGCCGGCGGCGAGTTCACCACGTACTGCCTGGTCACCCTCCTCGCTTCGAACGGCGCGCAGGTGCTCAGCCCGGACGCGGTGACGCTGGAATCGCCGGCCAGCGTGGAGGCCATGCAGCTGCTGCGCTCGCTGGCCGATGAGAAGATCGTGCCCGCCGCGGCGGTCGGCTTCGACCGCGACCGGCCGATCCAGCTGCTGGCCCGGGGGGAGGCGGCGATGGCCTTCGGGGGCAGCTACCAGGCGCCGGGGGTGGCTCACGACGCGGGCATCGCCCTCGAGCAGGTCACCGGGACGTTCGGGTTCGCGCCGATGCCGGCCGGTCCCGGCGGCGGCCACGCCGTGCTCGTCGGCGGCTTCGCCTGGTGCATACCGCGCCAGGCGCGCCAGCCCGCCGCCGCGATGCAATTGCTGCAGAGCGCGGTCACGCATCAGGCGATGGCGCGTTTCTTCGCCCGCACCGGGCAGATACCGCCGCGGCGTTCGGCGGTGACGGAGCTCGTCGGCCGGTCCGCGTTCCACGCCTTCACCGCCGCGCTGCTCAGCGGCGCGACGACCCGGCCGGTCGCGCCGGCCTACGCGCTCGTCTCCGTGCAGCTCCGCGGGATGATCGAGGCCGTCGTCACGGGCCGCCTGTCGCCCGCCGCCGCTGTCGGCCGCGCGGCCGAGCTGATTAGCGCGGTCACCGGCCTCCCCATCGCGTAACGCCCGCGCCGTTTTGCAAAAACTTATTCGGGACGTTCCCTATTCGAATACCAGGGGAACGTCGCGGCCTATCGCGTAACACGCGATGCCTGGTTTCAATGCAAACCAATCAGCATCTATTGACTTAGCCCTGGCCCCGGCGCATATTAGCCCCATACGGGCATTTGCTACATATCGATGGCAAATGGCCGCTGCAAGGAGGCAGGCATGCGTCGGCTTAAGCTTTTCTTCGGCATCGTCTTCCCCGGCAGAACGCTGATAACCGCCCGCGAGGACGGTGGGGTCCCGGCGCGGTCGGCGAGCTGATGCGGGCCGCACCCGCGATCACCCCCGGCGCCGGCGACCGGGCGTGGCCCGGCCGCCGCGAGACCGGGCCGGACGAGAGCGGCCCGCCCGGCCCGCCGGGCCGGGCGGCTGGCCGCAGCCGCCTCAAGGGCGGGATCTTATGGCATCTTTCCTGGTCAAGCGCCTGATCCTGGCGGTCGTGACGGTCTTCGCGGTGGTCACGCTGACGTTCTTCATGATCCGGCTCATGCCCGGTAACGCCATGTCCTACCTCCAGGCCCAGCTCACCCAGCAAGGCGGCCTCACCACCCAGCAGATCACGGCGAAGGTCCAGGAGGCCTACGGTGTCCAGCCGACCGGGCCGCTGCCGCAGCAGTACCTCGGGTACGTCGGGAACGCCTTCCAGCTGAACTTCGGGACCTCCGTCATCGACCCCGGCAAGACGGTGCTCAGCGTCATCGCGGGCGCCCTGCCGTGGACCCTGCTGATCATCGGGCTCGCCCTGCTAATCAGTTTTGTCGTCGGAGTGATAGTCGGGACGCTAATAGCCGCGTTCCCGCAGAACCTGCTGGCCAAGATCGCGACCGGAGTCGTGTCGTTCCTCGCGGCGGTCCCGAACTACATCGTCGCGCTCGTGCTGATCTACCTGATCGCCGACCGGGACCACCTGCTCCCGTCGTCGGGGCCTTACTCGCTGACCACCACGCCCGGGGTGAACTTCCCCTTCATCGGGAGCGTGCTGCAGCACGCCATCTTGCCCGTCCTGTCCTACGTGATCGTCGCGTTCGGCGGCTGGGCGCTCACCATGAAGGGGTCCGTGTCGACGATCCTGGGCGCGGACTACGTGCGCAGCGGCGAGGCCTGGGGACTGTCCCGGTGGCGCGTGACCCGGTCCTACATCGGCCGCAACGCCATGCTGCCGATGGTGACGAACCTCGGACTCTCGCTCGGGTACATGTTCGGCGGGTCGGTGTTCATCGAGACCTTCTTCGTCTACCCGGGCCTCGGCTACTACCTGATCCAGTCCGTCAACCAGCGCGACTACCCGGTGATGATGGGCTGCTTCATCTTGATCACCGTCGCGGTGGTCGCGTCGAATCTCATCGTCGATCTCGTGTACCCGCTGGTGGACCCGCGGATCATGAGCCCCGGCCGGGCCCGGCGGACCGGGCTGACAGCCAGCGGCCTGGCCGTGGAGGACCAGGGCGCCGATACAGCCGGGAGGCCGGCGGCATGAGGCTGCTCCGCGATCTGTGGCGCGTCAGCAAGGCCGACAAGCCCGCGTTCGCCGGCGGCGTGGTGATCGTGATCTATCTTGTCGTCGCGATCATCGGGCCGTTCGTGGCGCACGTCGGCTACCAGAAGGACGAGTCCCTCGCCTACCTGCCGCCGTCGCTCAAGTACCCCCTGGGCACGGACTTCAGCGGCAACAGCGTGCTGAGCGAGGTGATCGTCGGCACGCGGCCGATCATGGAGGTCGGCATCGCCGCGGCCGTGATGGTGGTGGCGGTGGGCGTGACGGTCGGCCTGGTCGCCGGCTACCTCGGCGGCGCCGTGGACCAGGTGGTGATGCGCATCACCGACGTCTTCCTCACGATCCCGGGCCTGCCGCTGGTCATCGTGATCGCGAGCATCGTGCGGACCACCTCCCCGCTCGCGCTGGCCGCGATCTTGTCGGTGACCGGATGGGCCGGCCTGGCCCGGGCCGTCCGGTCGCAGGCGCTCAGCCTGCGCACCAGCGACTTCATCGACGCGGCCAAGGTGCAGGGGCTCCCGCTGCGGAACATGGTCTTCCGGCAGCTGCTGCCGAACGTCGGCCCCTACGTGGCCATCCACTTCCTGCTCGCCGTCACCGACGCCATCTACGCCGAGGTGGGGCTGTACCTGCTCGGCGTCGCGCCGATCTCCGGGACGAACTGGGGGATCATGATCAACCTCGCGCTCAGCCAGGGCGCGCTCTACACCAGCCAGAGCGCCCTGTACCTGTTCTCGCCGATGCTGGCGATCGTGTTCCTCCAGGTGGCCCTGGTGTACTTCTCGCGGGCGATGGACCGGCTGTTCAACCCGAGGCTGCGGGTCCAGTGAGCAGCGGCCAGCCCCTGCTCGAGGTGCAGGACCTCACGGTGAGCTTCGGCCCGGTGCGCGCGGTCGAGAACGTGAGCCTGTCCATCGGCCAGGGCATGGTGTACGGCCTGGTGGGCGAGTCGGGCTGCGGGAAATCGACCCTCGCCTACTCACTGCTCGGCCTGGTGCCGCCGCCGGGACGCATCGTCTCCGGGGCGGTGCGCTTCCGCGGCCAGGACCTGGCCCGGATGAACTACCGGGAACTGCGGCGGCTGCGGGCCCGGCACATCGCGGTGGTCTTCCAGGCCGCCATGAGCGCGTTCAACCCGGTGATCAGCATCGGCACCCAGGTCGGGCACATTCTCGACGCCCACCCGGAGGCGTACGCCAGCCGCCAGGAGGGCCGCCGGCACTTCGAGGAGCTGCTCGAGCTCGTCCGGCTGCGGCCGGAGCAGGTCTGGCCGACGTATGAAAGCCGGCTCTCGGGGGGCATGAAGCAGCGGATCGCCATCGCCCTGGCGCTGCTGCTGAAGCCCGAGGTCCTGGTGCTCGACGAGCCGACCACCGCGCTCGACGTGCTCAGCCAGCGGCTCGTCATCGACATCGTCCGCGATCTTCACGCCCAGCTCGGCACCACGGTGGTGTTCGTCACCCACGACCTGGCCGTCGTGGCCGAACTGGCCGAGCGGGTGGCGGTGATGTACGCGGGGCGCCTGGTCGAGTCGGGCACCGTCGAGGAGATCTTCTTCGACGACCGCCGGCACCCCTACGTGAAGGCGCTCATCTCGGCCATGCCGAGCGTGACCGCCGACCCCTCTCAGCTGCGGTCGATCCCGGGCCAGGTGCCGGACCTGAGCGCGCTGCCGCCGGGCTGCCGCTTCGCGCCCCGCTGCGCGCTCGCCGAGCCGGCCTGCCACGAGGCCGAGCCGGACCTGCTGACCAGCGCCTCGGGTCACGCGGTCTCCTGTCATGTCGTGAACCGGGAGGGGATGGCGGCCAGTGAGCTTGCTGAGCGTTGAGCACGTGTCGCACCGGTACCCGGGCGCCCGGGACGCCCGCCCGGTGCTCCAGGACGTCAGCGTCGGGATCGAGCCGGGCCAGATCCTGGCCGTGGTCGGGGAGTCGGGGTGCGGCAAGACCACGCTGGGACGCGCGGTCGCCGGCCTGGTGCAGCCCGAGCGGGGCACGGTGAGCTTCGACGGCAGCGACATCTGGAAGCTTCACGGCTCCGGCTACCGCCGGTACCGCGCCGCGGTCCAGCTCATCCACCAGGATCCCTACGGGGCGCTCAACCCCGGGCTCACCGTGGAGGAGACACTCGCCAGCGGCCTGAAGTACCACCGCGTCGTCGCCCGCCGCGAGCTGCCCGGCGAGGTCCGGCGGCTGCTCGGCCTGGCCGGGCTCGACACCAGCCGGGCCTTCGGCGAGCGCTACCCCCACCAGCTTTCCGGCGGCCAGCGCCAGCGGCTCGTGATCGCCCGGGCGATGGCGCTGCGGCCGCGCCTGCTCGTCGCCGACGAGCCCGTGAGCATGCTCGACGTGTCGATGCGGATCTCGATCCTGGACCTGCTCTCCTCGCTCGGGCGGGAGCACGGCCTGGCTTACCTGTTCATCAGCCACGACTTCGGCGTCGTGAGGTACTTCGCGGCTGGCGGCCGGATCATCGTGATGTTCTTCGGCGTGGTGGTCGAGGACGGCCCGGTCGAGGAGGTCATCGCCCGGCCACGGCACCCCTACACGTTCCTCCTGCTCGACGCCATCCCCGAGCCGGACCCCCGGCGGGCCCGGCGGCGGCGGTCGGAGGCGACGCGGATCGCGGCCGAGCGCATCGAGGCCCGCCCGGCCGAGACCGGATGCGTCTTCGCCAACCGGTGCCCCTTCGTCCGCGACCGGTGCCGCAGCGAGCAGCCCCCGGCCCTTGCGGCCGGCGGCGCGGACGGGCACCGGAGCGCGTGCTGGTACCCGGAGCTGGTCCCCGCGGTCTCCGCGCCGGCCGTCGGCGAGGAGGTGGCGTAGCCATGCTGCGGCTCGCGGCAGCCCTGCTGGTCAGGATCGGGCTCGTGCTGCTGGTCCTGGCGGTCCTGATCCGCCTGCTGCCGATGCCCGCCCGGGCGGACGTCGTGGCGGACGACTTCGCCATCGCCGTCAGCGGCGCGCTGGTCCTCGTGGCGTCCCTCCACCTCCGGCTGACCAGGGACAGGTAGCTGATCACAACACCACGTATCGGGCGGTAAGGAGGCACGGATGAGAAGAAGAACAGGGCTGGGCGCGGCTGGCCTGGCGGTCACGCTGCTGGTGGCCGCGTGCACCAGCTCGGGCGGTGCGGGCGGCGGCGGCGGGTCGGGCGCGTACCTGAAGTGGGATCCGTGCTGCAGCTGGGGTACCACCTGGTCGCTCAACGCGTACAACCCGCTCGCCCTCACCATCGGCGAGGGGCTGGTGCAGCTGCCCCTGGCGGTCGAGAACGTCCCGAGCCTGACGAGCTTCACGCCCCAGCTGGCCAGCAGCTGGACGGCGAGCGGTTCCACCTTGACCATCCACCTGCGCTCCGGGGTGAAGTGGGAGGACGGCAAGCCGGTCACCAGCACCGACGTCTACGACACGATCGTGCTGGACGGCACCAACAACACCGCCGGATGGCTCTACATCGCCGACGTGAGCAAGCCGAACCCGGACGAGGTGGTGATCACCACCCGGCCCGGCACCAACGTGGCGCTGCTCGAGGACCAGCTCTTCCCCGCGACCATCTTGCCGGCCAGCGTCTACGGCCAGTTCGTGACCCCCGGCCTGAAGGCCAACGACGTCGCGTACAACGCGAAGGCCTTCAAGGACCCCGCCGCCGCCCTGAAGATGCCGCAGTACACGGCGATGCAGGCGGCCTTCAAGAAGCTTTCGGCCTACAACGTGCCGAAGATGATCGGTGACGGGCCCTTCGAGCTCAAGGCGATCAACACGGCCGAGGCCCTGCTGGTGAAGTCGCCGAGCTTCTACGCCGCCTCCAGCATCCACATCCCCGGCATCGACTACCTCGATGACCAGAACCAGAGCATCTACCCGCTGCTCTTCTCGGGCGGAGCGGACTTCTCCAACGTCTACATGTCGCCGTCGATCCTGAAGCGGTGGCAGTCGACCTCGGGCTCGAGCACGGCGATCCCGCAGGGATTCACCTTCAACCTCGTGTTCAACAGCCACGTGTACCCGCTGAACATGACCGCGGTGCGCCAGGCGATCGCGTACCTGATACCGCGCGCGAACATGGTCGCGGCGGCCTACGGCGGCAGCTCGATCACGGACCGGGGCGGCGTCCTGAACGACGTGCCCGACGGGCTGCCCACCTACCTCAACCCGCTCTACCTCACGCAGAGCCAGGTCAGCTCGCTGAACACCTACCCGGTCAATCCGGCCAAGGCCACCTCGCTGCTGCAGTCGGCCGGGTTCCGCAAGAGCGGCAGCAAGTGGATGATGCCCAACGGCAAGCCGTTCACCCTGACGTTCCTGGTGAACAACGCGACCAGCGACATCGTGTCGTCGTTCGACAGCGCGGCGAGCGCGCTGACGTCGTTCGGCATCCAGTCCAGCCTCAACGCGACCCAGGGCACGATCGTCACCGAGGACACCGAGAAGGGCAACTTCGAGCTGTCCATGGCCCTGGTCGGCGGCCCCGGCCCGCTGTACAACAACTTCGACCAGCTGCTGGGCTCGATCCAGAACTTCGAGTCTCTCGGCAACTACGCCGGCGACCACGGCATCGGCTTCGGGCCGAAGATGAACGTCCCCGGCCTCGGCTCGGTCGACATCCCGGCCACCATCGACCAGCAGGCGGAGCAGGTCGGACCGGGCACGCAGATGAAACAGCTCGTCTGGGACTGGGCCCGCCTGGTCAACCAGCAGGTGCCGTACCTGACGTACGCGACGAAGGTCTACCAGTTCCCGCACTCATCGCAGCGCTTCACCAACTGGCCGCCGATGGACGCGCAGGGCACCAGCCCGCTGTGGAACATCCTGGGCCAGGGCAACATGACCCAGGGCCTGACGCTGATGCTCGAGCAGGGGTATATCCAGCCCAAGAGCTGACCGCCAGCGGGGAGCCGGTGCGGCGTGCCGCGGCACGCCGCACCGGGCTGCCGGGATAGATAATGCCAGGACCCGCACCTACCGGAGGAGCAGGAGAAACCGATGCATGACGACCGCGCCCTGACCGAGCAGCGCCTGGAGCGAGTGCTGCGGGAGCGCATCCGTCCTGCGGTTCACGGTGCGGCGGTGCCCCTGGAGGTGGGCGCCTGGCACGTCCCCGGCGAGCCGGTGCCGCCGGCCGAGGGGCTGGCGGCCGAGTACCAGCCCTTCGCGGTGGGCGCGGCCTGGGGCCGGCCGTGGGGCACCACCTGGTTCTCCTGCCGCGGGCAGGTGCCGGCCGGGTGGGCCGGGCGCGATGTCGCGGCGGTCATCGACCTCGGCTTCTCCAGCGGCGGGCCCGGGTTCGCGGCGGAAGGCCTGATCTACCTGCCGAACGGGTGCCCGGTGCGCGGCCTGCACCGGCAGCAGCGCTCGGTGCGGCTGGACCAGCTGGCGCCATCGGACGGCACGGTGCGGTTCTTCGTGGAGGCGGCGGCCAACCCGGAGATCTCGCGGCCGCTCACCCAGCTCGGGGACCCGCTCACCGCCGGGGACGAGCCGCTGTACCGGCTGCTGCGGGCCGACCTCGCGGTGTTTCACGCCGACGTCTGGGAACTGGTGCAGGATCTCGAGGTGCTCAGCCAGCTGATGTACGAGCTGCCGGTGGAGGGGCCGCGGCGCTGGGAGATCCTGCACGCGATCGAGCGGGCCCTGGACACGCTGAGCCTGGACGACGTGCCGGGCACCGCCGCGGCGGCCCGCGCTGAGCTCGCCCCGGCGCTGGCTACGCCGGCCCACGCGTCCGCGCACCTGGTCTCGGCGGCCGGCCATGCTCACATCGACTCGGCCTGGCTGTGGCCGCTGCGCGAGACGGTCAGGAAGGTGGCGCGGACCGCGACGAACGTCACCGCGCTGATGGACGACCATCCGGAGTTCATCTTCGTGATGTCCCAGGCCCAGCAGCTGGCCTGGATCAAGGAGCACCGTCCCGAGGTGTTCACCCGGGTGGCGGAGAAGGTGGCGGCGGGCCAGTTCGTGCCGGTGGGCGGCATGTGGGTGGAGGCGGACACCAACATGCCCGGCGGCGAGGCGATGGCGCGCCAGTTCGTCCACGGCAAGCGGTTCTTCCTCGACGAGTTCGGCATCGAGACCGAGGAGGTCTGGCTGCCCGACTCGTTCGGCTACTCCGGCGCGCTGCCGCAGCTGGTCGCGCTGTCCGGCTCGAAGTGGTTCCTGACCCAGAAGATCTCCTGGAGCCGGACGAACAAGTTCCCGCATCACACCTTCGACTGGGAAGGCATCGACGGCACCCGCGTGTTCACGCACTTCCCGCCCGTCGACACCTACAACGCGCAGTTCTCCGGCCGCGAGATGGCCCGCGCGGTCCGCAACTTCCGGGAGAAGGGCCGGGCCACCCGCTCGCTGATGCCCTTCGGCTACGGGGACGGCGGCGGCGGGCCGACCGAGGAGATGCTGGCCCGGGCGCGGCGGCTGGGCAACCTGGACGGCTCGGCCCGCGTGAGCATCGAGACGCCGGCTGACTTCTTCGCCAAGGCCCAGGCCGAGTACCCGGATCCGCCGGTGTGGACGGGCGAGCTGTACCTGGAGCTGCACCGCGGGACGTACACCTCGCAGGCCAAGACCAAGCAGGGCAACCGGCACAGCGAGCACCTGCTGCGCGAGGCGGAACTGTGGGCGGCCACCGCCGCCGTCCGGACCGGTTACCGGTACCCGTACCAGCAGCTGGACCGGCTGTGGAAGACCGTGCTGCTGCACCAGTTCCACGATATCCTGCCCGGCTCGTCCATCGCCTGGGTGCACCGCCAGGCCCGCGCCACCTACGCGGCCGTCGCCGCCGAACTCGAGGAGATCATCGCCGCCGCGCAGCAGGCGCTCGTCCAGCCCGGTCCCGGCCCCGACGACAGCATCGTCTTCAACGCCGCGCCGTTCGAGCGCGACGGCGTCCCGGCCATGGCGGCCGGGCGTCCCGCCGCTCCCCCGGCCGCCGCGACGGGACAGCACCTGCCCGGCGGCGGCTTCAGCCTGGACAACGGCCTGCTCCGGGTGGTCATCGACGACCGCGGCCTGGTCACCTCGGTCACCGACCTGGCCGGCGGGCGCGAAGCGCTCGCCCCCGGCGCCAGCGCCAACCTCCTCCAGCTGCACCCCGACTTCCCCAACGAGTGGGACGCCTGGGACGTCGACCGGTTCTACCGCAACACGGTCACCGACCTGACCGGTGCCGCGGAGCTCGAGCTCGTCAAGGCCGGTGAACCCGGCGCGGCCGCCACGGTGCGCGTCACCCGTGCCTTCGGCGACTCTGCCGTCACCCAGCTGATCACGCTGCGGGCCGGCGCCCGGCGCGTGGACTTCGAGACCGAGGTCGACTGGCACGAGCGCGAGAAGTTCCTCAAGGTCGCCTTCGAAGTCGACGTGCGCGCCGATCGCAGCGCCGCGGAGACCCAGTTCGGCCACATCTTCCGCCCGACCCACTGCAACACCAGCTGGGAGGCGGCCAAGTTCGAGATCTGCGCCCACCGCTTCCTGTACGTCGGCGAGACCGGCTGGGGCGCGGCGCTGGTCAACGACTCGACCTACGGTCACGACGTCACCAGCGCGGTGCGGGCCGACGGCGGCACCACCACGACGGTCCGGCTGTCCCTGCTGCGCGCCCCGCGCTACCCCGACCCGGACACCGACCAGGGTGCGCACACGCTCCGGTACGCGTTCGTGCCCGGAGCCGGGATCGCCGACGCGGTCCGCGAGGGCTATCTCATCAACCTGCCGCCGCGCCCCATCCGCGCCGCCGCGGGCGCGTCGGTCCCGGCCCTGGTGACCGTGGACAACCCGGCGGTCGTGACCGAAGCCGTCAAGCTGGCCGAAGACCAGTCCGGCGACGTGGTCATCCGGCTGTACGAATCGCGGGGCGGGCGGGCCAGCGCCCGGCTGACCGCGGACTTCGCGATCGGCACGGCCACCGTCACCGACCTGCTGGAACGGCCCCTGGCCGGTGCCGGGCCGCTGGCCGTCACCGGTGGCGGCACGGTCGAGCTGTCGTTCCGCCCGTTCCAGATCCGCACCCTGCGCCTGACCCGGGGCGCATGAGCGACCTAGTTCTCGTCCAGCTGTGACACGCTCGTCGCGCCGGGCAGCGGGACGACGTTGCCGCGCCGGGCCGCCAGCCACGCGAGGGCCACCTGCGCCGGCGTGCACCCGATGCCGCCCGCGATCTTGACGACGAGGCCGACCGTCTCGTCCGGGCCGGACCAGCTGTGCTGGAGGAGCCCCTCGGCGGCGTCCTCGCAGAGCAAGCCGCGCGTCACCGACCTCGCCGCTCCCCCAGGGAATGGCCGCGCCGAAGGGATGGGGCGCACCCCACCCTCAACTGTCCGGCGCGCTCCGGTGACCCTTGGGCGCCGCCGCGAAACGATAGTTGGCATGGCAAAAACGTCACACCGCGTACACCGCCTGGTGAAGGTCGCCGCGCCGATACTGGCGCTGGGGCTGGGGATCGGAACGGCCACGGGCGCTTCGGCGGCACCGCCCGGCGGCGGGCAGGGCAGCGAACGCGCACGCCTGACCAAGGTGCTGGCCACCGACCTGAAGCAGTACCTGGCGGCCCGGCGAAAACCCGACCACATTTCAGCGGTCTCACTGCGCGTGAGCTTTCCCGGCGGCAAGCCGGGTATCGATACCGCCGCCGGGACGGCCAGGTACGGCGCAGACGTCCCGGTCCGGCCCGACGCGACCTGGCAGATCGGCAGCAACACCAAGGCGTTCACCTCGGTCATGCTGCTGCAGCTTGAAGCGGCAGGGAAACTGTCCATCCACGACACGCTGGGCAAATGGCTTCCGCAGTACCCGGCCTGGCGCCGCATCACCATCAAGCGCCTGCTGGACATGACCAGCGGGATCCCGGACTACACCGAACAGCCGGATTTCCTCCGGGCCCTCGCGTCGGCGCCGGCCAGGACCTTCTCCGCAGCCCGGCTCGTCGGCTACGTCGCGCACCTGCCGGTGGGCAAGGCCGCTTACCACTACTCCAATACGGACTACATCCTCGCGCAGATGATCATCGAGCGGGCCACCCGCGACACATACGCACACCAGCTCGCCCGGCGGATTACCGGTCCGCTCGGCCTGCACAGCACCTGTTTCGCCCCTTACTCCTGCGCGCCCGGCACGGCCAGCCGGATGCCGGCCCCCTACAACGCCAGCGGCAGCGGCTTGCCGTTCCTGGTCAACCAGCCGGTCCCGAAACTGGCACTGACATTCGGGCAGGGGGCCGGCGGCATCGTGGCGTCGCTGCGGGACCTGACGACGTGGGACCGGGCCCTATACACCGGCAAGATGCTGCCGCCCCGGCAGCAGCACGAGCTGGAGAGCCTGGTGAACGTCTTCACCAGCAAGCCGGTACAGGTCACCAGCAGCACCGATCCGGTCGCCTACGGCCTGGGTGTGATCCAGGCGACGTTCGGCCCGATCGGGCTGTTCTGGACCTACGAAGGCGGAACCGCCGGCATGCGGGTGTGGCACGTGTACGACCCCAGGACCGGCGTCGTCATAGCGCTGGCGCTCAACAGCTCGGCCGCAAGCCCGGACCCGGCCGGCAACGGCCCCGACCAGGACACGGTGGACCGGCTCGGCTTCAGCGTGTACCGGGCCCTCGAGCGGTACGGCGCCATCAAGCCGCCCGTCAGGCAGGCAGGATCCCTCGCCGCCCTGACCCGCTAGCACCCCGGCCCGCGCGGTTTGCCTGGCGGACCGTGGTCAGCGGTACGGACCAGTGGGGGTCCACGTGGCCTCAGGCGCGTGGTTCGGCGTGCCCGGCATGCTGGACGTCCAGCATGCCGGCCCGGCCGTAGCGGTCTCGGCCGGCCAGCAGCGCGCGGTCCTGGCCGTGCTGCTGGCCGCGCCAACCGGGTGGTGCCGTTCGGGGAGCTGGCCGAGGCCGTCTGGGACGGCGCCCGGCGCCGGGCGCCCGCTCGACGATCCGTAACTACGTCAGGGTGCTCCGCCTGGGGCCCGGGCCTGCCGCGGGGCCAGCCTGAGCCGCCCGCGCCGAGCCGGACGGCAGTCGGCCTGCGCCCTGCTGCGAGCCGACGCCGGCCAGAACAGATTTCTGACCGGCTCATGCCGACTAAATAGTTGACATCAACTAGATGGAAGCGGATAGTTGATATCGACTAATAGTGCGTATGACCCGGCGAACGGCTGATGAGATGACGGCGCTAACTGGGTACCGGGGTACGGCGGCGTCGCGCCGGGCCCCGGGCCGTCCCGCTCGCCCAGCGCGGCGACCGGTAGCTCGACGCCGGGCTGCTGGGCCGGGACGGCGAGCAGGATCACGAGGCGGGAGCGCTGCCAGCTCTTCGCCTGACCCGATGCCGGCAAGGCCGAAGCACGCCGTCCGAGGAGACCCGCCGATGCTAGACGGCGATCACAGGGAATGGGAGCAAATGACACGAGACATCTCCAGGCTCAGGCGATCCGGCCAGCGGCCTCCCGGAAGCGCACGCTGGCTGGCGCTCGGCGCAGTGGCCGGGCCGGTTATCTTCACGCTGGGATGGCTCATCCTGGGATTCCTCAGCCCCGGCTATACGCTCTGGGGCGTCCGGATCGCGCCCTACTCTCCCATCAGCCAGGCGGTCAGCGGCCTCGGCCTCGGCCCCACCGCCCCGTACATGAACACGATCTTCGTGCTCAGCGGGATCTTGATGCTGGCGGGCGTGGCCGGGATCCTCGGCAGTCCCGGGACCATGCTGGGCCCCCGTGGCCGCCGTACGGTGCTCGTCCTCCTCGGGCTCCCGGCCCTGGGCGTCATGATGGATGGCGTCTTTACCCTCCGGTCTTCCCACCTTCACTACCTGGGCTTCTCAGTGGCACTGACCTGCATCGCGGGATATCCCGCCTGTGGGCTCCTGCTACGGCGGGCGGCCGGATGGCGCAGGATGGGGAGCTGGCTCATGGTCGGCGGCCCGCTGACCCTGGCGTTCACGGTGCTGTTCTTCGCGACCTTCTCCCCGACCGCGAAGGGGGCCGAGACCGGGATCGCGGGCCTGACCGAGCGGCTCCTGGTGACCGAGCTGATGGCCTGGTACGCGGCCCTTGGCTGGCACGCATTTGCCGCGCGGATCCCGGGGCCGGCCCGGCACTCCGACCGAGGCAGCATCCGGTGAAACTGACAGTCTTCGGCTCCTCCGGCCGCACCGGCGGCCATGTTCTCAGCCAGGGAATACAGCGCGGGCACCGGATCACGGCATTTACCCGCCGCCCGGATGCGCCTCCCCGTGCCTCGGAGCTCGCGGCGGTCGTGCATGGTGACGGCCGGGATCCCGACGCCGTGACCAGGGCAGTTACCGGGGCCGATGCGGTGATCGCCATCATCGCGCCGGCAGCGCGCTCGGGACCGCATGAGACCGCCCAGGTAGCGGAGGTCATCGTCGCGTCGATGACCGCGGCCGGCGCCCGGCGGCTGGTGATCACGAGTGCCTACCCCCTTGTCGGGAACAGGCCGCGGGTGCCCGTAGCCATCCTGCGCGTGGCGCTGCGGGCGAGCTACGCCGATCTCGCGCAGATGGAGCGGATTGTCTCCGGCAGCGACCTGGACTGGACCATCGCCCGTCTTAACCGGCTATTCGACAGGCCGCCCGGCGGCAAGGTCATCGTGACCCGCGATCTGCTCAGCCTGCCGGCCGGCATCAGCCGTTCCGACGCCGCGGCCGCGCTCCTCGACCTGGCCGAGACGAGCACCTACGCCCGGAGCCCGGTCAACATCTCCGGATGCTGACACACGTGGCGGCCGGTCCTTTCCGCCTGTTCTCCGCCCATGTCATGGCGCAGCCGGCGACCAGGAAGACCGGCGCGCCTAACCCTCCCGGCCGGCCATCACGATCTTGCCGGCCGCACTCAGGCCATACCGAAACCCTACGCGCCGGCGACAGCCTGGCCCGTAGGACCCGCGATCCCCACGCGGCCAGGCTCGCCATTGCGGGCGCAGCGATCGGCGGCCTCCTCATCGGCAGTGCCGGCATCGCACCGGCAGGCGCGGCCCAATCCGAGATATCCGCGCAGCCCGGAAGGCTGAGCGGCACGCGTTCACAGCTAAGGAGGCCGTTGTCATGCCAGCGACACCCAGCCGGCCGCGCGGCGGCGTCGCGGGCGCCCTGGCCGTCATTTACGTCACATGGGGCTCGACGTACGTCGCGATGCGCGTCGCCGTCCGCAGCCTGCCGCCGCTGACGCTGACCGGCGCACGGTTCCTGGCCGCCGGATTCCTGCTCTACGGCTGGTGCCGGTGGCAGCGCCGCCGGCACCCCGAGGCAGGCTGGCGCAACCTGACTCGCCGCGAGTGGCGGGCCAGCGCCATCCTCGGCATCGCGCTGCCCGCCGCGGGCACCGGCAGCGCGACGTGGGCCGAGCAGAAGATCCCGGCCGGGACCGCCGCGCTGCTCCTGGCCACCATCCCCGTCTGGATGATCATTGCCAGCCGCATCGCGGACCGGGAGCGCATCACCGTCCTGACCGCCGCCGGGATGATCCTGGGCCTGGCCGGGGTCGGTGCCCTCATCAACCCGTTGGCCGGGGGCGCCCCGGACCTGCTCGCATCGGGCGTCACCCTCGGCGGCGCGCTGTTCTGGGGCTGCGGCTCGGTCTACGCCAAGCGGGCCCCGCACCCCAGCCAGCCGCTGCTCGCCAGCGGCGCGGAGATGATCTGCGCAGGCGTGATCCTGTGCGTGGCCGGGGCGGCCAGCGGGGAGCCCGGCCGGGTCAACGCCGCCTCGCTGTTCTCAGCCTCGGGCCTGGCGCTGGGCTACCTGGTCATCTTCGGCAGCCTGGTGGGCTACAGCACCTATGAATGGCTGCTCCATCACGCGTCCAGCCAGCTCGCCGGAACCTACGCGTTCGCCAGCCCGCTCGTCGCCGTCATCTTGGGCTGGTGCCTGCTCGGCGAGCGGATCGGCGCGCTCACGCTGGTGGCCGCAGGCACCATCAGCACCGGTGTCGCCCTCATCATCGTCCGCCCGCAGAAATCGCCGGAAGCCGCCGAGGAGCCGGGCGGCCAGGCGCGGAAGCGGCCAGCCGGGCGCTAACTGCCCGGGCCGCTCTGAGCCGGCGGCCCAGCGCCCTGCGAGCCCTTCCCAGCCACAGATCTCACGCTCGCTTCTAAGGAGATGCATGGCCGGTAACGACGGCGACGCCGCTGGAGGAGATGCTCGCGCCCCGTCCTATCGCGGCCTCATCGTGCTGCCGCAGTGGCGACGCTGGACCTGCGCCGCCGGGGCGTCGCGGCTGCCGGTGGCGATGGCCCCGCTGGCGCTGGTGTTCCTCGGCCAGGCGGCGACCGGGTCCTTCGCGACCGGATCGGTCATGGCCAGCGCGTTCACGTTCTCAGAGGCCCTCGCCGCCCCCGCGTGCGGACGCATCATCAGCCGCCGCCCCGACCTGCGGACCGGGGTTGTCATGTCAACGGCGGCAGCAGCCCTCCTGCTGCTCGGCCTGGGAATCGGAGGGCAGGCCGGCTTGCCCGCGGCCGGCCTGATCATCCTCAGCGCCGCCGCCGGGGCCATACCAGCTGGGGTACAGGGCAGCCTGCGCGCGATGCTCGCCCGGCTCGTCCCCGGGCAACTCCAGGAAACCGCCTACGCCGCCGATTCCGCCCTGCTCGAGGTTGAATGGGCGGCCGCTCCCGCCCTGGTCGCCCTCTGCTCCCTGGCCGGCTCGCCGCCTGCGGCCCTCATCGCCATGGCCGCCGCCGCCCTGATCGCGCTCGCGCTCGTCCGTACCCTCCCGCCCCTGCCCGCGGCAGCCTCCCTCCCGCCCGCCGCCCGCGGCGGCAGGCAGGCCGCGGCATGGCGCGCCCCGGCCGCACTCGGCGCCTACCTGGCCAGCCTGATCCTGGGCTACGCCGAGGGCACCGTGAACCTCGCGCTGCCCCCGCTCCTGCAGCACATCGGCTCGGGCGCCGCAGACGCCGGGTTCCTGCTCGCCGGGCTGTCGGCAGCCAGCGCGGCCGGCGGCTTCGGCTACGGATGGCTTAGCGGCAAGCTGCCACCCGCCGGGCCCGCCCGGGGCGGAATTCTCCTCACCGGCCTCGGCCTCCTGGTCCTGCCGATCGCCACCGCCTCCTCCCTGGCGGCCACGGCCGCGGCCGTGGCCGGCTTTGGCCTGCTCGTGGCGCCAGTCAACGCCATACGCAGCTTTCAGCTCGCCCAGGCGCTCCCCGCGGAGAATCATCCCGAAGGCTTCTCGGCCCTGTACGGCGCCAACGGCATCGGGTCCGGCACCGCCGGGCTGGCCGCCGCGGCGCTCCTCCACGGCGCCGGCCCGCGCGCCGCCCTCATCACCGCCGGCCTGGTTACCGTCGCGATCGCCGCCGGCACAGCCGTCACGGCCGCCATCAGGTCCCGGCATGTCTCCTAGCGCCTGCCCGCGTAGCCACGCCGCAGGTCACGGCCAGGTCATCCGTCACTGCTGCCACCCGTGCGCACCGGGCCGCCCCACCCGGCCGGCCCGGTCACTATGAGGAGAGCCGCGCGAATAACTGGGCGCACCCATCAGCGGCGGCCTGGCGGTGGAACTGGGTCCATAGCGGACCCCAGCCGGCCGCGGGATCGGTGATCTGGCCGATGAGCCGGGTCACGTATGCCGTTTCGGCGTCCAGCATCGCGATCCGGTACTCCTCCTCGACGAGAAACAGGGGATGCAGCTCTGCGGCGAGCGCCTGGTCAATCGCCTCCTGGCACGCGGACCGCTCCCCGGCGAGCCGGGTCAGGCGGTCGCGGAGGAGGCCCACGACCTGGTCTCGGCGGCAGCGCGGCGATCATGGCCAGGGCCGCGACGAAATGCGGGTACTCGTGGCGCGGCTCGGCCAGCAGGTGGCCGAGCCACTCACGGAATTCTGTCCGTCCGGCGTCGGTGATCGCGTACAGCGTGCGCTCGGGCCGCTGGCCCTCACGGCGGGTCCCGTGCTCGACGATCAGCCCGGCCTTCGACAGCTGACCGAACACCATATACAGCGAGCCGTGGCTGAACTTGAAACTTCGCGCGTCGCCGTTGTCGCGCAGCGTCCTGCTCAGCTCATAGGGGTGCATCGGCCGCTGCGTCAGGTAACCCAGCACCGCCAGCGCCAGCAGATTCTCGACCTTGCGCCGTGGCGCCATCCGCCCCTCCGCCAGCTAGGATCCCTGCCTGTCCCAGACTAGTCGATGTCAACTATCCAGACGGCAGGGAGCGGACAGCCCGGCGGGAAGTTCCCGCCGGATGCGGCGCTCTCGTGCGCAACGGCTCCGGGCTGGATGACCCGCGCCGGCCGGGTCATGGATCACGATGGGCATCGCCACGGTGGAAGGTAGGCTCGTCCGTGGAATAGCAGCAGATTTCCGGATACCAGACCTCAGATCGGCCTGGAGAGGATGGATGGCGCGTGATGCCGGAGGGCCGGGCGCCGGCCAGTGAGCCGGACAGGGAAGAAGATCCGCAGGTCACGCTCGATACTGGCGTCGCGCATCCCGCCCGGGTATACGACTACTGGCTCGGCGGGAAGGACAACTTCGCCGCCGACCGCGAAGCCGCGGAGCAGGTGATCGCCGCCAACCCGGCCGTGCTGCCCGGAGTGCGGGCCAACCGGGCGTTCCTCGGCCGCGCGGTGCGCTACCTGACCGGGGAAGCGGGAATCCGGCAGTTCCTCGACCTCGGCACCGGGCTGCCGACCGCCCAGAACACCCACCAGGTAGCCCAGTCCGCGGCCCCTGACGCCCGGATCGTCTACGTCGACAACGATCCCCTGGTGCTCGCCCACGCTCGCGCGCTGCTGACCGGCTCCCCCGAAGGCGCCACCGCCTACGTCCAGGCCGACATCCGGGATACGGACAAGGTGCTGGCGGCCGCGGCGCAGACCCTCGACTTCGGCAAGCCGGTCGCGGTCATGGCCCTGATGGTCCTGCAGTACATCCCCGACGCCGATGACCCCTGGGGGATCGTCCGGCGGATACTGGAGCCACTCGCGGCCGGCAGCTACCTGACTGCTTCCGATACGGTCCGCGACATCGACACTGACCGGGTGACCGAGGGCACCGCCCGGCTAAACCAGCGCATGGGCCCGATGCAGCTGACTCTGCGCATGCGGCCGGACTTCGAGCGGTTCTTCGCCGGCCTGCAGATGATAGAGCCGGGCATCGTCCCGCCGCCCGAGTGGCGCGGACCGGGGTCGCAGCACCCGATCCCCTGCTATGCCGGGATGGGGCGTAAGCCCGCGCTCAGCTGACCGCGGGCGCGTGCAGCTGGCCCGCGAGGACTAGAGGTGCTTGACCCTTACGTCACGTCATGCCGCATAGTCGTCTGCGTGGAAGCGCACCTGACCGTGGGACGCGTCGCCGACCTGGCCGGCGTAACCGTCCGCACGCTGCATCACTATGACGAGATGGGCCTCGTCCGGCCGTCGGCGCGGACCGCAGCCGGGTACCGGGCCTACTCGGCGCGCGACGTGGAACGACTGCGGGAGGTGCTGGCCTACCGGCGGCTGGGCTTCGGGCTACGGGAGGTCGCGGACCTGGTTGACGACCCGGGCACCGACGCGGTCGCGCATCTGCGACGCCTGCGCGGCCTGCTGCTGGAGCAGCGGGACCGGGCCGACGCCATGGTGACCGCCATCGACACGGAACTCACGGCACGGGCGAAGGGAATGGCAGTGACACCAGAGGAACAGCTGGGAATGCTCGGCGCCCGGTTGTATGACGCCATCGGGAGCGCGTATCCCGCGACGCGGCGCACCGACCCCCGGATCGCCGCGCAGGTCTGGGCCGCGCTCGGCGACGCGCGGACCGTGCTGAACGTCGGGGCCGGCACTGGCTCCTACGAGCCGCCCGGCCGCGACGTCACCGCGGTGGAGCCGTCGGCGGTCATGCGGGCGCTGCGCCCCGAGGGCTCGGCGCCGTGCGTAGCCGCCGTCGCGGAGAGGCTGCCGTTCGGGGACCAGTCCTTCGACGCCGCGATGGCCTTCAGCACCGTCCCCCACTGGCAGGACCCGGTCGCCGGGCTGCGCGAGATGCGGCGCGTGGCCCGCCGCGTGGTGGTGTTCACCTACGACTCCAGCGAATTCGCCTGGCGCCGGCGGTTCTGGCTCACCCGTGACTACCTGCCCGAGGCCGCCGGACTCGCCGACGCGGACTGGCTGCCGCGGCTGGCTGGCGCGATCGGGGGCCGAGCGGAACCGGTGCTTATCCCGTGGGACTGCGCCGACGGCTTCCTCGAGGCATACTGGCGCCGGCCCGAGGCCTACCTGGAGGAACATGTGCGCCGGGCGTGCTCGGTGTGGACACGCGTCGGACCGGAGGCCGAGCAGCGGGCCGTGCGCGGCTTGCGTGAGGATCTTGACTCGGGCCGGTGGGCCGAGCGCAATGGTGAACTCGCCGGCCTCGATGCGGCGGAGCTCGGCCTCCGCCTGCTCGTAGCCTGACCCCTGCCGCCTCACGACTGGCCGCCGGCCGCCGGGCTCTCGGTGGTGGCGTAGAACGTGTGGATCTGGATGAGGCCGTCGCGGATCACGAAGGTGTCGGTTCCCACGAGGTTATCCCGGCCGTCGCCGTGGGCGCGGAAGCTGACGTAGACGACCTCGCCCTGCACCTGGACCGAGGTCAGGTCGAGCGAGCCGATGAGCGGAAGAACCTGCTCGTAGCTTGCGCGGATGTGGTCGTGGCCCGAGCCGATGCCGTCAGGCCCGACGACAACTGCGTCCGGGGCGTAGTCGGTGAGGATCGCGTCCAGGTCGCGGTCCAGCTGATGGCTCATGTGACGGTCGAAAACCTCGCGCGTAGTGGTCATGGGATTCTCCTTGCTGTCGTGATCGGCCGGGTACGAGGCGGGTGTGACTAGCAGGCTGCGGGAGGGGTCAGGCCGCGGCGAGTGCGACGCATAGCGCGGCGAGCGCGAGGGTTTGCAGCGCGACGCGCCCGTTGATGACCGAGTCCCAGCGGGCTTGGAGTTCACGGGCGTCACCGGGCACCCGGCCGGCGACGGCCGCTGCGGTCAGCGCTGTGTTCACCGGCTTGCTGATGCGGGTGTAGATCACCGCGAAGGTGATCAGGGCGAGCGCGGCGAGGGCTCCGCCCGCGGTGCTCACCCAGTGCCCGGCCGTGGCGGCGAGCGCGGCCGTCACCGCGGCGGCGATCAGGCCGCCGATGCTGATTGCCGCCAGGCGGCGGTCGGCGACGCGGTGGATGTGGCCCATCACCTGGGTGAGGCTGCGGTCATCGACTGCGGCGATGGCGGGGCGCTGGATGAGCGCGCCGAAGACGTCGGTGCCGTAGATGACGGCGTTGGCGAGGATCGCGAGGCCGGCGATGATCTCGATGAGAGTGCGCATCAGGGGGTCTCCTGCTGGGTGAGCATGCGGTGGGCGAGGTCGAGCCGGGCCTGGGCGTGGCTCGCGCGCAGGCGTCCGCCGGCCCCGAGGGTGGCCAGGCCGTGCCACGTTGCCCAGGCGACTTCCGCCTGGGTCTCGCCGGCCTCGGGGAACGCGCTGCGGATGCCCGCGAACGCGCGCCGGAGCGGTCCGGGGGTGCCGTCGTGGCCGCCGAAGGCCAGTCCCGAGGGCAGCGAGAACATCGCTTCGTAGACCCGGGGGTGCGCGGCGGCGAAGTCGAGGTAGGCGCGCATCCGCGCCATCGGCGAGGCGTCCACGGCCTCGAGCGCCGCGGCGAGGTCGCCGAAGCCGCCCAGCGCCACCGCGTCGATGAGCGCCTGGCGGCTGGCGAAGGCCGAGTAGAGCACCGGCTGGGTGACGCCGAGCTCTGCGGCCAGGCGGCGCATCGTGACGGCGGCCCAGCCGTCGGTCTCGGCGAGGTCGCGGGCGGCGCGGATGACCTGATCGCGCCTGAGGTCGAGATCTGGAGCGGGTCTCGGGGACATGCCCGTAGTCTAGCATCGTTATCTAACGTTGCAAGGCAACGAGTCCGGCTTGTGGGCGCACACCATCCCGACGCCCTGGCTGGCCGCCACGATCGGCAGCGCGCCCAGCCCGCCGCACGGAATAAGCGCCGCCCGCTGCGCGCCGATCCGCCGCAGCAGGTTGCCGACCGGCATGGCGACGGCGACAGTGATCCGGGGCAGCACCTGGGCCAGCACTTCGTCGAGCACCTGCGATTTCAGGCACTGCGCCAACAGCAGGCCCGGCCAGTGGGCGATGGCTTGCACCGTCTTGCCCTCGGGGGGCAGCATGCGGTCCAGGTCGTCTTCGGTCAGCTGCAGATCGGCGGCGAGAATCGCCGGCTGACCGGCCGCGTCCCGGTAGATGGCTACCGCGTACCCGCCGCGCGGAGTGGCGATAGGTAGATGAGCAGGCATCCTGGCGTCACCGCGGCGAGCACGGTAGCGAGGTCCGGCTCGCTCAGGAATCCGCGGAATCCGGGGATGGACTGGATGCCGGCGATGGCCTCCCGGTGCTCTTTATGGGCTTGCTCGCGCCGTTGCAGTTTCCCGGGCGGCGGCGGCCGGACGGCCAGCGCGCCGCCGCGCAGTTTCGCCAGAGCGGTCGAGCAGGGTCAGGTCCGCCCTGGCTCTTGTGATGGCGTCGCCGAGCGCGCTGGCCCGCCCGAGTTCAAGGACCACGAGGGCGTCAGCCCAGCGATGCCGGCCGTCACGCGCTGCCGCTGTTCCCCGGTAACGTGTCGGCCCGGTTCGGGACGCCGGTGTGGGCGAGCCTGGTGATCGGCGGCCTGATCATCGCCCTGACGTGGGTGTACCTGCTCGCCACATCCGTGCAGGACGCGTTTACCGACGTGGTGGACGTGACCGGCCTGCTGTTCGCGATCTTCTACGCGCTGACCGCGCTGGCTACGATCGCCTACTGCCGGCGGCGGGTCTTCTCCATCTCAGGGACGAGGTCACGCTCGGGATGCTGCCGCTGGGAGCGGTCGCGTTCCTCGGGTGGGTCCTCGTCCGGTCCCTCGGTAACGCGTCGTGGGCCGAGCGCTGGTCGCTGACCGGCGTCGCCGGCGCGGGCGTGGCGGTGATGGCGGCCGTCCGGGTCTTCCTGCGGCCCGCGTTCTTCCGGCTGCCGAGGAAGAGCGACACGAGCAGGCACTGAGCCGCGCCGGGCGCTGAGGGGACGCCCGCCCGTACACCGGGCGGCGTCCCCGGTCGCGCTGCTGTACAGGCGAGGCGGTGTGCAGTTTCCGCGCCGGTCGAGGTCGGCGCAGTGTGGAAGTCGGCTGCCACGTGGGGAGCGCTCCCTCGGACCGGGAAGGGTGGAGGACAACCCGGGGAACCGGGGCCCTGGCTATTGAGCGGTCCCGGCTCTCTCGGCTGCCTGCGGTCGCGACCCGCCGTGGACCTGGCCAGGCACTCACTGCTGAACGACCCGCGCCTAACGCGTGAGCATCGATGCGCACCGTTCTGCCGCATTGGGGCTCGGGCTGGCGGCCGGACAGGGTCTACCAGGCGCCCACCCGAAACGGTACGTCACCGACGGTCACCTCCATGAGGTTTCCGCGGAAGCGCTTCGCGCCGGTTCCATAAGCCGCCTCCGGGCAACGCGCCCACCGGCCGCCGACCGGGTCGCAGTCGCGGCTGCTGGATCGCTGACAACTGCTGGAGCGCCCTGCGCGTGTCGCATCGCCGTCCGGGCTCGCTGGCCGCCGCCGTTCGCTGGTCACAGCGGTCAGCACTGCCGCACGGGCAGGTCCCGGCCAGTGCGCGCATCCCTGGCCGTGATGCTGAACGCACCGCCGACATCGGCGTGAAAGGTGACTTTGATCTGCGGCTCGCCCGGGCCGCCCGGCGCGATCTCCGTCACTTCGAACCAGCCGAGCTCCTCATTGCGGGCGGTACGTGACTTCTCGCCCTGAAAGCATCTGATCTTGATCGACGGCTGGTCTGGCTCAGCCGTGGTGAAGACCTCGGTCACCGAGACGGGCAGCGGCACCCCCTTCCGGATCAGCGAGGTGAAATTGCCGCCCTTGGTCTCGATGCCGATCGAGTGCGGCAAAGTCGCCGGGCCATTCGAGCCCTGCCAGTTCCCGATGCCGGGCGCGCGCGGCGAGCCACCGCGCTTCCAGCGATTCCATATGGCCATCGTGCCCTGACGTGGTTAGGCTGGGTCTTGCTCTTCAAGGGGATCTTAAAGCCTCCGGCTGGTTTTTCTGTCCCGCCGGCACCGTAATGCGTTCTACCCGAACAATCGTCCATCCAGGACCAGCCTGTCGAAACCGACACGTATCAGGCACGCTCACGTGCCACGAGGATGCTGTGCACGATGGCGGTAACGTGCGGTGCTACCTGATTGGCCGGTCATGCGCCCGGGTGGCGCTCGCCGGGGGGCAGGTCATGCGGACCTGGCCGGTCCGCCGGGCGGAACAGGCGTGCCAGGGCAGTGCCGAGGAAGAGCATGACTCCGATCAGGACTGACAGGAATCCGGCGCCGCCAAGGGCTACAGCGGTCAGCGAACTGGGGGAACTGTCAGAGGATGAATGATCGGCGATGAGGTAGGCGACGAGCATGCTGGTGGCAATGCAGAAACCGCCGAAGCTGGTGAAAACGACTGCCAAGCGCGCTGCCGACGGCTGGCCTGTGCGTGAAGCGAAAAACTTCATGTCCTGATGGTAGGCGGTACATTCCGGTCAAGCCCGAGCACTATGTACTCATCACGCACTGAGTAGCTACTCACGTGCCCGTGCTACCTGTCTGGCACGACCGGCGGATCTGCCGCCTCCGGGGTCACCAGGCGGATACGCCGGAAGCGTTTCGGCTAATGCCAGCGGCTTTGCAGTGAGCGTTCCGAGCGGGACATCCGCTTCTGCCGCGATGGAGCGGTCGCCGGTCTGTGCTGCCGTGGAGGCAGTCAGGGTCTGAGCACGATCTTGCCGATGTTCTGGTGCTGCAGGATCCGGCGGTGGGCGGCTGCTGCTTCGGTGAAAGCGTAGGTCCTGTCGATGAGCGGTTTGACGCTGCCCTGGTCCCACAGGGCAAGAACGGCCTGGAGTTCCGCGCGGAGGATGGCGGTCTGCTCCCACAAGCGGCCGATGTTGACGCCGCTGACGGTATGGTTGCGGTTCATCAGCTGAAGCGGCGTGAACAGCGGTATGCCAGCTACCTGGGAGACCAGGCGGGCCGGGCGGCGCCGCTGCCCGCTGGCCAGGTTGGCGAACCCGTAGGCCACCAGCCGGCCGCACGGGCGCAGCAGCTTCAGCCCTTTGCGCCAGTCACCACCGCCCAGCGGGTCCAGCACGACGTCCACGCCCTCGCCGCCGGTCAGACGGCGGACCTCGGCGGCATAGTCGGCAGCGTGGTAGTCGATCGGATGCGCGCAGCCTCCGGCCTTGAGCGCGTCGTGCTTGGCGGCCGAGGCCGTGCCGAAGACTTCCAGGTCATCCACGGTACGGCACAGTTGCAGCACGGCTGTCCCGACTCCGCCGGCCGCCATGTGCACCAGCACCCGCTCGCCGGGCTGGACGTTCGCGACGCGGAACAGCATGTGGTAAGCGGTGAGGTAGCTGACCGGTATCGCGGCGGCTTCTTCGAAGCTCATCGCGTCCGGCATCGGCAGCACCTGCTCCGCGGGTACGCACGCCACATCCGCGTGTCCTCCGAAATGCGTAAGGGCCAGCACCCGCTGGCCTGCGGCGTGACCCTGCGTGCCCGCACCGAGCGCGTCGATCACCCCGGCCACCTCGTAGCCGACGACGCAAGGCGGCTTGGGGGCATCGGGATAGAGCCCCTGGGCGGCCATCACCTCCGCGAAGTTCAGGCCAGCCGCTCGGACACGGATGCGGACCTGGCCCGGGCCGGGCTCAGGATCAGCCGTTTCCCGCACCTCTAGCGCCTCGGGCCCGGCAGCCCTGATGATCCAAACCGCCCGCATCGCCACATCCTCCGCAGTAGACACGGCACAACGGCCCTCGAAGCGTTCCGCCGGCGCCAATCTCGTCTATCTTCTCAAACGAGCCCGCTACGGACCCCCGCGGCTCGGCTGCCGGCTCCCGCATGACCGGGACTCCGGCCACGGTGAGCCGGGCGTGCCCGGCGTGCACATCGCGGACCTAGATCCAGATCATCACCCGAGTGCCCGGGCGGGCCTGCCGCGTGCCCGGAGATTTCGCGCAGCCCTTGGCCGAGGAAGAACACCAGCCCGGGATCATCCGGCGGGCTGAACTCCTGGCAGACGGCCAGGCCCAGCAGGTCACGGCCTAAGCAGCGGCTGCGGTCCAGGTCGCCGGGGCGCAGCAGGATCCGGCTGCTCAGAACGTCCGCACCCATTTTCAGCATCACGCTGAACGACACCGGAGGACGAAGATAACGCCCGCGGAGCCGCCGATCTGGCGTCTAGCGTGATTGGTGCAATTCTGGAGTTTCCCTCTGGCTCAACTCGGGATGCCCGCGACCGAGGTCGCCCGCCGCGCCGGGCACGGCGTCGCAGTCCTGCTGAAGGTCTACGCGCACTGCATCGACGGGCAGGCCACGCGGCCAACATCCGGATCAACGACGCCCTCGGCACTCACGACTCTCAGGCCCCGGTGACGAGGACGACGGCGAGGGTGAGCAGGCATCATGAAGTGGCAGGTCAGAAGATACGAGCAGTGTGACCGGGGATGGCTGCTGCGGCTTCCCCGACAGCAGCCGATGTGCCGGTTTAGGGCATGTTCGGGTGCGCGGCATTGTGGTCCCGGTACTGCCCGAACAGGTCCTGGTCGTGCACGTGCGGCGGCGGGCCGGCCTTGGCCGGCATCAGCTGCTCCATCAGGGAGTAGGTCCCGCGGGTGGACTCACCGGGGATCAGCGGAGTCCGCAAGATCCCCATCTGCCAGAAGCCGGCGGCCGTCTGGGCGCTGGTCACCAGCGATGCGGCGTCGAAGGCGGTTTCGTCGGGCATGGCTGCTCCTTTGACTGGCGGCATGCGCGGTTGCAGCCGCGCATGTCCCGTACTGGTCCGGTCGCGGGCAGCCGCGTGGTCCGGGCGGAGGCCCCTGTCTCGCGAGGGTATACCCTCGCCAGATCCCGTGCCGCTATCCCCAGTGGGGTAGCCTCATGAGCCGTGACCGCTGAGGGGCAGATACCCGCCAGCGGCGGGAATCTCCGGCCCGCCGTGTCCGCCCGGGTCCGCCAGAAGGAGCGGACCCGCGCGGCCCTCATCACCGCGGCACGCCGGCTGATCCTCGACGGAGACCGCATCACCATGATGGCCGCGGCCGCCGCGGTGGGCGTGTCCGAGGCGACCGCCTACCGGCACTTCCCCGACCTGCCGTCCCTGCTGCGCGAGGCTTTCACCGGGTTGTGGCCGGATACCCCCGAGGAGCTGGCGCGCGCCGGGGACTATGCCGACGTCCCCGAGCGGGTGGCCCAGGCCACCGATTTCATGCTGCGCAACGTGGTCAGGATGCAGGGGGCGGTCCGGGCCATGATCGCTTCCACGATCACGCGGGAGGAAGTGACCTTCCCGCGCCCCGGGAAGCAGTTCGGCCTGATCGACCTCGCCGTCGCGCCGCTGGAGCGGCCGCCCGGCGCCATGGAACCGGGCCGCCTCGCCCAGCTCAAGCACGACCTGGCCGTGATCATGAGCGCGGAAGCCCTGTTCACCCTGACCGACCTGGCGGGACTGGCACCGCGGGATGCGATCGCCAGCGTCGTGCGCACCGCACGGACCGTCACCGAGGCCGCCATGCAGTCCCTGACGCCAGCACCACGCCATTTGCCCACCTGAGACGCCCGTCCGGTACCGCGCCCGGTGCTGCTGTGGCAGCCCGAGGTCATTGATCTCGACCCGTGCTAAGAACCGCCCGGCGGCCGCCGGCCTGTTTACCGCAGCCGCCGCATGGGGGCAGCGGCACAGGTGGACGCAACCTCGCCAGGTTCCGCACGATCCGGCTCCGACCGGACGCGACCGACAGGCGTTGCAAGAGCCGCGCACGCCGCGGCTGCTCGGCCCGCGGCCCGCACCGCCGCGTCTTACTTGAAGGCGCCGGCGTGATGCGCAGCCCAGTCGCGGAAGGTCCGCGGGGCGAGGCCGGTGAGGTTGGTGATGTCGTCGGCGAGCACGCCGGCCCGGCTGGCACGGAAGAGCTCGTTGAGGTTCTGCACCGCGCCGGCCATCTCGGCCGGGGTCCCGTGCTCGATGCTGTGGCGGGTGAGCTCCCCGGGTGTGAGCGGCACGAACTCGATCGGCCGTCCGAGCACCTCGGCGAGGGTCTGCACCTGCTCCCGCGCGGTCAGCGCCTGCGGTCCGTTGAGGATGTAGCCGTGGCCGGCGTGGCCGTCCTGGGTGAGGGCGAGCGCACCGATGCGGGCGACGTCGTGCGGGTCCACGACCCCCAGCCGCCCGGGGTCGGTGGCGTCCAGGACGCGACCCTCGCCGCGGATCGAGGGAACCCACCCCAGCGCGTTCGACCTCGGTCGCGGCAGGTTCCAGCCGGGCCGCCCGGGGCGGCCAAGGCGCAGGCGATGACGGCGTCGGTCCCGTCGCGGACCGGATGAGCATATTGATCGCTGCCTTGGCTGCACCGTAGACCGGGGTGCCCGCGCGCGATTCGATCCGGCTCTCGTCGTGGAACAGGCCGAGCCGAGCCCGCTGCCGGCGTTGACGATGCGCGGGTCCTGGGAGCGTTCCAGCAGCGGCAGGAACGCGTGGATGACGCGGACGTACCCGACGACGTTCGTCGCCATGACGGCTGCGCTGTCGTCCGCGGTGCAGTCGTGGGCATCGCGGAGCGGGCCCGTGATTCCCGCGTTGCTGACCAGCACGTCCAGGTGCCCGTCCGTCCGCTCGACGACCGCCGCGGCGTGGCGGACGGACTCATCCGAGGTCACGTCCATCTGGAGGAAGGACGCGCCGGCGGTGTCCGCGGCGGGCTGTCCTAGCTCGGGGTTGCGGGCGGTGAGATAGACGCGGCAGCCCGCCCCGGCCAGCTAGCCGCAGGTGCCGGTAGCCGCGCTGGCTGGTTCTCAGTCACCGGGCGTCCCTCCCCCGGGCTCGCCAGAGCACGGCTCGCGGACGGCGCCGGCCTCCCGGGCGATCGCCACAGCAGACTCCCCGGCCCGCATCCGCTCGATGTCACGGCGGCGGGCTCGGGATCGGTGCCGGGCGCGGCCATGGCGGAGGCGGCCGCCGCGCGCATAACGGCGCGCTCGGCGGGGACGGCCTCGGCGATCAGCCCGAGGTGCCGGTGCGCGTCCTTCGGGTACGGCGTGTAGGCGGAGTTTGGATCCCTGGTGAAAGCGGTCCCGCCAATGCCCGGGACATGCTCAGTGGATATTTCCTTCAGTCGCGCATTACGTGGTGCCGCCGCCGAGTAGCAGTGCGCGGCGGGCGTCTTCGAGGCCCTTCTCGTTTTCCTCGGGCCCGGTGATGCCGGTCAGGTCGTTAGCGGTGATGCGCCAGGCGAAGTAGTCGGCTTGCACGGCCCACCGGAAGCGGAGCATGACGGGCAGCCCGTCGGCTGCCTCTCTCGCGGTGAGAATGCCTGCCGACAGGTAGGCAGCGGTCATGGCGGCGGCGCGGCCCGGGCCGCCGAGGTACATGACGGCGGAGGCCAGGTCGTACAGCAGCGGGCCGTGGTGCGCGGAACTCCAGTCGATGATGCCGCAGTGCCCGGTGGCGGCATCGTGCCGGAACGCCTCGGGGGCGGGATCGGCGTGCAGCAGCCCCTGCGGCCACGCCGGCGCCCTGCGCTGCAGCGCGGCGAGCGCATCGACCGCCGCGCTGACGGCGGGCCGGACCCACGGGCGCAGGCCCAGGTGCGATGCCGCCGGGTCGACCCAGTGGAAGCGCTGGGCTCCTGGCACCGTCCGGTCCCGCAGGACGCGGTGCACGCGCGCCAGGGTGTCCCCGATCAGCCGCTGCTCGCCCTCGTCGGCGCCGGTGAGAGGGCTGCCGGGAACCCAGGTCAGCAGGGCCAGCCGGTCGCCGGAGGCGGCGGCCACAGTCACCGGGCCGGACAGCGCGGGCACGGGCGCGCCCGCCCTGATGCCCGCCTCGCCGAGCAGTTGCGCGACCTGGAGCCCGTGCGCGAACGACTCGGCCAGGTGCGGCGCGACGGACTTGGCCACCCAGCGGCGCTCGCCCTGGTCGACGATCCAGGTCTGCGATCCCATGCCGCCGTCATGCCGGGCGACGCGCGTGCCGCCGTCCAGTCCCCAGGCCCGGTGAAGCAGGTCCCGGACGGTCTCGTCACTGATCATGCGCCGAGCCTGCCATCCGTGCAGTGCCCGGCCAACCGGATTTCCGGCGCCCGCTGGCCGCCCACCGCCGCGCCTTCCGCCTCCGGCTCGCGCCAGGCAGGGCGCGCCGACATTGACGCGATCCGCGAACTGACCCGCTCTTACCGGGAGATGGACAACCGGCTCGGCGTGGGCAAGCTCCGCAGCACGGTCGTGTCCTACCTCGACGATCACGTCTCGCGCCTGCTTACGGTCGGCAGCTACCAGGAAAAGACCGGCCGACAGCTCGCCGCGGCGTGCGGGGAGCTGTCCCAGCTGACCGGATGAGGCGGTCGAGCTCGCCCGGGCCGCCCAGGCCGCAGCCGCCCGCCACGGCTCGGCGACGCTGCTCACCGAGTGCCTGGTCATGGAAGCGCACGGGCACGCGGCCGCAACGCCGCCCGCTACGCGCGCCGCTTACTGGACATGGACGGCCGCTACGTACGCGGCCGGGCCTTCAACCTCTCCCTGCACGCCGCCGCATACGCCGCCCAGACGAGCCCGAGCAAGCATCGGCCGTCGGGCGGCAGGCACTGGACCTGACCGTCCGCCTCGCCTCCGCCCTCAGCGTCCGCTACGTCGTGCGCACCCTGCGCCCGCGAGCCGACGTCCCGGCCGTCCGGGACTTCACGGCCGAGGTGCGCGAGCGGCTGCCCGCCGCAGCAGGACATGCTGCACCCCGATGATCGTGATCGCGCCGAGGATGTCGCCCCGGCCCGCCATTACCGTCGAGTCGGGTGGTCCGGCGGCAATCGCCGGTTCATCCGTGCCGCAGTACTCGAACCAGGTCACCGTTCGGCCGCCGCAGCGTCGCTACCCCACCGCGCCGCGAGGCTGGCAGCGAACTGAAGCCCGCGACCATCTTCCGCATCCCGCGCGGCAGAGGAGGCTTCCGCACCCCGGGTCCGCTCCGGTCGGCGTCCTTGGCGGGGCAGTACCACTATGGGCGGGGATGCCTGCATCATTGACAGCGTCTGCCGCTCGCCGCTGCAATCGGCATATGGCATCAGTGTGGCTTGCTCTGCGTGCTGATCTGCGGGTGCGCTGGCGGGTGATGGTCGGGCTGGCGGTGCTGCTCGGTCTGGTCGGCGGGATAGTGCTGGCTGCGGCCGCCGGGGCCCGCCGCACTGATACCGCATATCCGCGGATGCTGCGATGGGCCAATGCCGCGCAGGTGGACGTTATCCCCAGCAGCAGCGAGCCCGCTACCGCCTACTTCGCTGCGCTTGGAAAACTCCCGCAGGTCGCGTCGATGTCCACCGTCGGCCTCTACCAGGCGGCGCTCCCGGGCCGCCGGGGCCGGCCGCTGGTCGCGGTGGAGACCATGTCGAGCCCGGACCGCGCGGCGGGCGTCTCGGCCGACCGGGTCAAGGTGCTGGCCGGGCAGATCTACCGCCCGCGGGCGGCAGGCCAGGCCATGGTCAACCAGAAGCTGGCGGAATCGGAGCACCTGCGGCCCGGCGGGCTGCTGCGTCTGCTGCTGATCCCGGATAACCCGAAGACCGGCAACCCTGAACCCGGGCGGGCCTTCCCGCTGGCCTTCCGGGTGTCTGCGGTTGTCGCTTTCGACACGCAGATCGTCCCGGCCGCTGGCAGCAACTCGGAACCGACCGCCTTGCTCAGCCCGCCGTTCACGGCCACCGCCGCCGCCAGGCAGGCCACTTACGGGATCCAGGCGGGCGTCCGGCTGCGGCCGGGCGCGAGCATGGGCAGGTTCTTGTCCGCAGCCGCCGCGCTGGCGAAAAGGTACCCGGCCACCGGCGGAAAGGTCGACATCGTCAGCCTGTCCGGTGAGGCGGCCGCGACCGAGCGAGCCATCCGCCCGGAGGCCGTGGCCCTGGCGCTGTTCGCCGGGCTGGCCGGATTCATCGCCTTGGCCGTCATCGCCCAGCTGCTCAGCCGCCAGCTCACCCTCGACGCCGTCGAGTTCCCGGTTTTCCGCGCCCTCGGCATGACCCGGGCCCGGCTGGTGACATTGACCCTGGCCCGGACGGCCGTGGTGACCAGCGCCGGGGGTCTCATTGCCGTCGGGGTCGCCATCGCCGCCTCACCGCTCATGCCGATCGGGGCAGCCCGCCTCGCAGAACCCAGTCCGGGAATCGAGGTCAACATCGCGGTCCTGGCCGCCGGCCTGGCCCTGTTCAGCCTGGTGCCGCTGGCGCTGATCGGGCCGGCTGCCTGGAGGGCGGCCGCCCGGGCGCAGGGGCCGAACGCCCTGGCCGGGCCGGCCAGAGCGGCTCGATGTCTCGCGGCTGGGCTTGCTCCTGGGCAGGAGCGGCCCGGTGAGCGGGGCCATCGGGGTGCGGATGGCCTTCGAGCCCGGCCACGGCCGGACCGCCGTACCGGTACGCAGCGCCCTGATCGGCACGACGGTGGCGGTGGCCGCTACGCTGGCCGCGGCGGTCTTCGGCGCCAGCCTGATAGGCCTGATCAGCACGCCGCACCGGTACGGGCAGAACTGGGTCCAGGTACTGGATCTGGGGTTCGGCGGGGTGACGGGCCAGTTCGGCGCGAAGGTCCTGGCCCGGGAGCCGGCCGTCGCGGGGGTCGCGGCAGGCAACTACGGCCAGCTGCATATCGGCACCGGCCAGGCCATCGTGCCGGCCATCGGCATCGACCCGATCCGGGGCCAGGATTTCCTGACGCTGCTGGCCGGCCGGGCGCCGTCCGCCCCGGACGAGATCGTGCTCGGCGCCCAGACCATCCGCGCCGTGCACCGGCGACTGGGGCAGGCCGTCCAGGTCAGCATCGACCAGCTGGTGAGCCCGCCTTCGTACGGCCGCGCCAGCCAGATCATGCGCATCGTCGGGGTGGCGGTCTTCCCGTCGTTCAGCCGGGGGTCCTTCACCGCCACCGACCTGGGCAGCGGAGCCGCGGTACAGGCGGCGGTGCTGTCCGAGCAGTCCCCGCAGACCGGCTGCGCCGGGAAAGCTACCTGCTACAACTTCTTCCTCTTGCGGTACCGCCCCGGTGCCGACGTGCGCGCCGACGGCGCGCGGCTGCAGGCGGCGGTGACCGCCTCAGGATGCCCGCCCGGGTCGTGCCTGGTCAGCACGGACCAACGGCCGTCCGACATCCGGAACTACACCGGCGTCCGGGACACTCCCCTGTTCCTGGGGGCGCTGCTCGGCATGCTGGCGGTTGCCACGATGATCCACGTGCTGCTCACCAGCGTCCGGCGGCGCCGCCCCGACCTGGCCGTCCTGAAAGCACTCGGGCTGCGCCCGTCCCAGGTGCTCAGCACCATACTGTGGCAGGCCAGCACACTGGCGGCGGCCGCGCTGCTGGCCGGGCTTCCGCTCGGCGTGCTGGCCGGCCGCTGGGCATGGGTCCTGTTCGCAGAATCGGCCGGTACCGCGCCCGGGGCAGACATCCCGGCCCCGCTAGTGCTGGCCGCGATCCCCGCCACCCTCCTGCTGGCGATCGTCATCGCAGCCGGCCCTGGCTGGGCCGCCGCCCGGATCAGCCCGGCCACCGTGCTGCGCACCGAGTAAGCGGCGCCCGCGCGGGCCAGGTGGCCGGAATGTGCGCCCCGACCTGGAGCGCACATTCCGGCGAGGTCACCGCACGACGACCCGGGCGGGGCGGCGTACGGGCGCGGGGCTGAGCACGGACAGCGCGAGCGTCAGCCAGAGCACATCCCAGACGGCGATGCTGGCCAGGGCCAGGGTCGCGGGCGGCCCGCCGGTGGCGATCTCCACCGGGATGAGGACGGCCATGGTGTAGACGCCGAGCGCGAGCGGCAGCCAGCGGCCGCGGTCGGCGCGGACCAGCGTGACGCCGGCGGTGATGAGGCCGATTCCGGTGAGGATGGGTGCGATCCCGAACAGGATGTTGCCGAGGTCCGGCTGGCGCGGCCAGACGACCTCGGCCACCGCGAGCACGATCTGGCCGGCGGCGGCGACGGCGAGGCCGGCCCGGCCCGGGCGGCTGGTTCCGACCGCGCCGGATGATGCGAGCGCGACGACAGCGGCGAGTTCGCCGAGGTGGATGAGGGCCTGGATCAGCCAGCCCAGGGGTGGTTCCCAGCTGAAGGCGGCGCAGGCAGCGGCGTAGAGGACGGCGATCGCGGTGACCGGCACGGCGATCAGGGCGCAGGCACGGGTGTTGTTCATGTCCGTTACCGTGCCTGGCCCGCGGCACGGCGGGCAGCCGTGCGGCCACCCGACTCGGGGCAGGTGCCTGCGCGCGGGTGTGCGCACCCGGTGGCAGACAAGTGTCTGCACGCATGTGCTCGGCTCGTTGCCGTTGTCATAATCGTGGCATGGTGCGGTTCGGCATGCGTGCGCTGCCTGCGACGTGGTTTGCGGTCGCGCTGGTCGGCGCGGTCGTGTCGGTGCCGATCTCGATCGGTCACGAAGGCTGGTACGACACTGCGTTCTACCCGCTCAACGCGCTCGGCCTGGCGCTGGCCGGGGCGCTGATCTCGTCCCGGCACCGCCGCAATCCGCTCGGCTGGCTGATGCTCGCGGTCGGCGTCGTGGCCGCGTGGGTCGAGTTCTTCGAGGGATACGGCTACCACCCGAGCTGGCCCGCGGCCGCGACGCTCGCCCGGCTCAGCGTGTGGCTGACCTGGCCCGACATCGGCTCGATCGCGGTCATCATCCTGTTGTTCCCCACCGGCCGCCACCTCGGGACAGTCCGCCGGAGCCTGGTCTTCGCCGGCGTAGTGGCGGCCGTGGCGATGACGGCCGGAAGCGTCTTCGGTCACGCGGCGAGCACCGTCTCTGCGGTCGGGGCGGCGATGTTCGGGACGGTTCTCGTCGCGTCGTGCGCCGTCCTGGCGGCCAGGGTGTGGCGGTCGACCGGCGTCGAGCGCCAGCAGCTGAAGTGGGTCGCATACGTAGTGAGCCTGCTCGCCGTCGTCGGGCCGCTGGCGGTCTTCTTCTACGACGACAGCGTCCTGGTGCAGATCGCCATCGCCGTGGTGGTGACGGCCCTGCCCGCCGCGATCTGTATCGCGATCCTGCGGTACCGGCTGTACGACATCGACCTCATCATCCACCGGACCGTGGTCTACGGCCTGCTCACCGCCCTGCTCGCGGCAGCGTACGCGGCGGTGGCGCTGGTCCTCGGCGCGCTGGCCGGCGGACGCGGCTCGGCCTGGGTGACCGCCGCGGCGACGGTTACGGCCGCGGTGGCGTTCCGCCCGCTGCGGGCGCGGATCCAGGAGTGGGTGGACCGCCGGTTCCGTTCGGCCCGGCACCAGGCGATGTCCCGCGTCGACGGTTACCTCGAGGCGCTGCGCACGGGACGGGCCAGTCCCGAGGAACTACCTGAGCTGCTTCGGGCGGTGACCGGCCGGACTGACGTCGAGCTGACATTCGTGCTGCCGGACGAGACCGTTCCGGACCCGGTCAGCGGGGACGGACGGACGCGCCGGGTCGTCGAGCGGGCCGGGGTGCCCCTGGGCGTCCTGTCCTACGCGGACGACTGGGCGGCGGACCGCCTGCTGGTCGAACTCGTGGAACGCGTGGGACTGGCGGTCGAGATCGGCCGGCTGCGGGCGGAGTTGCGCCGCCAGCTCGATGAGGTGGAGGCCTCCCGGGCCCGGATCGTGGCCGCGGGCTATGAGGAGCGCCGGCGGCTCGAACGCGACCTGCACGACGGCGCCCAGCAACGACTCGTCAGCGTCGGCCTGACGCTGCGGCACGCCCAGATGGGCCTGGCCGGCACGCCGGCCGGCCAGGGTATCGACGCCGCCGTCGACCAGCTCATGCTGGCCATCAACGAGCTGCGGGAGCTCGCCAACGGAGTGCGTCCCGCGCACCTGGACGACGGCCTGGACGCCGCGCTGCGGGAACTGGCCAGCCGCACGCCGATGATGGTCGACCTGCACGTCGGGCCGGAACGTCACCCCGCCGACATCGAGGCGACCGCGTACTTCGTGGCCTGCGAGGCGCTCACCAACGCCTATAAGCACGCCGCGGCGACGAACGTCGACGTACGCGTCCAGTGCGCGGACGGGCGCCTCGAGCTCACCGTCGCGGACGACGGCGTCGGCGGCGCGCACCCGGACCGCGGCAGCGGGCTGCGCGGCCTGTCCGACCGGATCGCCGCCCAGGGCGGCCGGATGACCGTCGACAGCCAGCCGGGCGCTGGCACCCGGCTGGTAGCGGAGCTGCCATGCGCGTCGTGATCGCCGAAGACCAGATGCTGCTGCGGGAGGGCCTGACCCGGCTGTTCGCCGACCACGGACACGTGGTCGTCGCGGCCGTCGGCGACGCTCAGGCGCTCGGCGCGGCGGTCGGCGCGCACAGCCCCGATCTTGCCATCGTGGACATCCGCATGCCGCCGACGTTCACCGACGAGGGGGCCCGCGCCGCCCGCGTCATCAAGGACACCCGACCGGATATCGGCGTGCTGGTGCTGTCCCAGCACATCGACACGACGCACGCCGTCGGACTGGTCAGCCGGGCCGGGTTCGGTTACCTGCTCAAGGACCGGGTCCTGCACGTCGACGACTTCATGGGCGCCGCCCGCCGGGTCGCCGACGGCGGCTCGGCGCTCGATCCGCAGGTCGTCGCCGCGCTCATGGCCCGGGCCGACAACGATCCGCTCGACTCACTGTCCGACCGCGAGCGCGAGGTACTCAGCCTGATGGCCGAAGGGCTCAGCAACCCGGCCATCGCCCGCCGCCTGGTGGTGAGCGAGCGCACGGTCGAGGGGCACGTGCGGCACCTGCTGCTGAAACTCAATCTGGCCGAGACCGAGGAAGGTCACCGCCGTGTCCTCGCTGTCCTCGCCTACCTGCGATCCCGCCAGCCAAGCTAACCGGATTGGGTCCCCCGCGGGCCGCGTCCGCCAGCCCCAGCCTCGGCCGCATTCCGCGTCACTACCGCAGGCCCGCAGCCGTGGCGCGTCGGTGACCAGCGGATACGCCAAGTCAATCCATGCCACGTGGACTGAAGGCCACATGCGTGACGAGGACGTCGGATCCAGCGACGGGATAGGCGGGGGAAGCGCCCGCGACGACTCCGGGAAGCGGGCCACGAGGGCGTCCCTCCACCCGTATCCGGAGCTCCCAGGGACCGGCTACGGGGCTGGTGACGTGGATCCTGCTCTGGTAAGGATCGTCTAGGTCGCCGGCCTTGACCTGGATCGCCCACGATGCCTGGTGGGCGTCACCCGACACCAGGTAAGCCTCGTCAAGGCGGAGCCACCGGGCGAACTGCTCAGCCGTGACCGCCGCCGTCACCGCGATGTCGAGACGGCCGTCTCGTATTTCCGCCCTTGCGATGCCGGAGACGAGGCGGGCACACGCGGCGAGCCGCACCAGATCGCCGCCGTCAGCCTGCCCGTCCGGCAATGACGCGCAGAACTGCTCGAAATCCGCAGTGACCGGGACGGTCTCCCGGCTCGGCCTGGGCGGGACAGCCAACGGCCGGCGCCTATCCCGCCCACGTCGACAGATCGACGCGAAGATCGCTTCGGCGGATTCGTTCTTCCAGATCGTAGGACGCTGCACCCGTCCACGTGGCGGCCAGTACATCTATGACGTCAGATCCCGCCGGTGCCCCGAGCAGATCCAGCAGGCCTGGGAGATGCACGGCAGCAATGGTCTTGAAGTACTCGTACTCGCCGTCGCCGCTGACCAGCTCGGTCCCGCGGCCTAGGTCTTGCGCGTCCAGGTGGAGATTGTTCTCCCCATCCAGGTAGGCCTCCAGGAAGCGTGATCCCGAGCCATGTCGTTCCTGCCTCAGGATCACCCGGCGCGGTTCGGTTCCGGCCACGCCCGGAGTATCACACAGCGCCGACTTCGCGGTAAAGAGACAAGGCTAGTGACGGCAGCGGTGCCAGCCGCCGGCGTGCTTCAGGCGCTCAGCCGGAACTTCGGCGGCTCACTGGTCTCGACCGCGCTCTTGAGGCTGGACAAGATCACCGGCCAGGCGGGCGTGATGAGCTTCAGCAGTGACCCGCCAGGATCAAGCCCCCGGTGACTGACCGTCAGCCGTGTCACCTGCCCGGTCGCGACAAGATCGAACCGCACCACCGACACGCACCCGCCGTTGATCTCCAGGCAATCGGCCAGCAGCCACTCACAGGTCAGCCGCCGCGGATCCTCCTCCCCGGCCGGGCCAGACGACATACCGGACAGCCAGTCCGGCACCAGGGCAGGGTCAGCCAGGGCCTGACAGACCCGTTGCGGCGCGGCGCGCAGGCAGATACCGAAGGCCACGCTGGTCATAGCGAACACCGTCGCTGACGGCACCGGGAGCATGACAACGTCCTCATGCCCCTCCAGCGCCAGGGATCGTCTCCGCGTCACACCTGTGGGCAGGGCGGGCGGGTGCGCGGAGGTTCGGCGCCCCATAGTCGCTAACGCGAGGCCCCGGCACAGCGGGCGCAGGCCCGGTGCTGAATGATCGTGCGGGTACGGGATCATCAGCGGTCGAGTGTCAGCACGATCTTCCCGCCGGGGTGCTGGTCCTCCAGGATGCGGTGGGCCTGGGCGGCCTGGGCCAGGGGAAGCTGGTGGCTGACGACCGAGCGCAGGACTCCCCGGTCCAGCAGCTCGGCTATCTCGCGGGTCCGCTGGCCGTCGTCCTGGATGAGAACGCCGTGGAAGGTGATATTGGCGTCGAGCAGCCAGTCCGGGTCGAGTTCCGGGGTGGCGATGGCGGCGGCCTGTCCCCCGGTGCGCAGCGCCCCGGTGACTCCCGCCAAGGTGCGCCCGCCCACGAGGTCAGCGACGGCATCGACCGGGCCGCCTGCCAGCTCGAGCGTCCGCTGGGTGAGGTCCTCGCTGGTGTAGTCGATGCAGCCGGCCGCGCCGAGGGCGAGCATCTGCTGGTGCATGGGCTGGCGGCCGACCGCGATAACCTCGATCCCCTGCCGGGCCGCCAGTTGCAGCAGGAACAGCCCGACACCGCCGCTGCCTCCCAGTACCAGCAGCCGGCTGCCTGCCCCGAGTGCGAGCCTGGCCAGGACCGCCCACGCGGTGCCCGCGGCCAGCGGCGCCGCCGCCGCCGTCGTCATCGACGTGGCCGGCCCGATTGGCGCAGCCAGTGCGGCATCGACGACGGCCAGTTCCGCGTACCCGCCGGCGCCATCGCGGAAATGCGTCATAGCCAGGACGCGGTCGCCCGGGCGGAACTCGGTGACCCCCGGTCCGACGCGGTCGACCACGCCCGCGATGTCATAGCCCAGGATGCACGGCGCGTGCAGGCCAGCCCAGCTCCCGTCGGCCCGGTTTCCCGCGTCGACCGGGTTCACCCCGGCCGCGTGCACGGCCACGCGGACCTGGCCGTATCCCGGCACCGGGTCAGCGACCTGCTCCAGCCGCAACTGCTCCGGGCCGCCGAACTCGCGGACCACCATGGCTTCCAATCGCGAACATCCTCCCCGCAACCCCAGGCCCCCGGCACGACCGCAACGCTGACTGTACAGCTGAGCTCAGGCACCGGTCACGGCGGCCGGATTCTGGCCACCAGCAAGGTGAACTTTGTGAGAATGTAACGATCGCGATACCGCCGAGGCGGCCCTCGCGGTCCAGGGTGGTGCCTAGCGAGGCGGTAGCGCGATGCAGCAGCGGCGCAGTGAAGGTGCCAGCCCGGAGCCGAGCGAAAGCCCGCGCCGGGCGGTGTTCCGCAGGGTACGCCGGGGCGCCGTGTGGGCCTGGCGCGATTTCCGGCTCAGGGACCTCTACCGCAGCGGCAAGGAGTTCGAGCTGATGGGCCGGGCCATGGGCTTCGCCGCCCTGGCCATGCTCACCGTGATCCCGCTGCTCGTCGTGGTGGCCGCTGCCAGCGCTGCCGCGCATCACGGTGCCGCCGTCTGGGTGGTCTACGGCATGGGCCTGACCAGGTCTCCCGCCAGCGCGGTGGTACAGCTGTTTTCCACCCCCGCCCGGGCGCTGAGCACCACCAGCGTGTTCAGTGCCGTGCTGCTCGGCGTCTTCGGGGTGACGTTCGCGGGCAGCGTCCAGGCCGGGTTCGAAAAGGTCTGGGGGCTTCCCGCCGGGCCGTGGCACAGGATCTGGCGCCAGGTGGTATGGCTGGCCGCCCTGATCGCCTACATCTACGCGGCTGCCACGGTGGGGGCAGCGACGCGCTACGCGCCGGCCGCGACGGTGAGCCGGATACTGGTGGCGGTGCTACTCGGCATCGTCTTCTTCTGGTGGGGGCTTCGCTTCCTGGTCGGCGGCCGGGTGAGCTGGCTGGCGGCGCTGCCGGGCGCCGTGGCCACGGTGGGGTTCCTGGCTGGCCTGCGCGCGTTCTCCATCGTGGTCTTCGAGCCGCTCATCGTGTCGAACGCGGTCACCTACGGCGCGGTGGGCACCGTCTTGATCGTGCAGTCGTGGCTGATCGGCGTCGGCTGGGTCATCTTCGGCGGCCAGCTGTTCGGGCGCTGGCTCCACGACGGCTGGCTCAGGGCCTGGGCGGACAGCCGCCAGGGCCGCAGGGAGCCGGACGACGGGAAAGAGCGTGAGCTCCGTTAGGCCGACTTGCTAGCAGCCCTCTCGACCGATGGCATGTGCCACGCCGACCGGGAGCGCCTTCGCTCCGCGAGCCTGGCGAACTCGCTGGGCTAAGGAGGCGGAGCTGGCTGAAGGGGACCGGCTCCTTACGGTTCCGGAGACCTCGCGGTAAGCAGCCAGATTCCGGCCGGCAGCCGGTAGCCTGTGCCCGGCGTGCGGAAGCGGTCCAGCAGGATCGCAGCCCCGTGGCGGGCCGCGGCCTGCTGGCCGGGGTGCGCCGCCCGGTACGCCGCGCCGGCCGGGCCGACCTCGATGAGCCACTCGGCTACTCCGTCGGGGTCGTCGGGTGCGCACAGGCTGGCATCCACCGGGTGAGCGGCAGCCTGGCTGAAGCCGGCGGCGGTGAGAACCCGTTCCGGCCGGGCTGGGTCGGCGAACGCGAACGGGCCTGGCTCGCCGCCGACCGGCAGCGGCGGCAGCGGCCCGAGGTGCGGGGCGGCCCCGAGCAGCCCCGCCGCGAGCCACGGGTTGGCGGCAGCATCGCGGAAAACAGTCGCGGCGAGCCGGCCGCCCGGGCGCAGAGCGCTGCGGATGCTGGCGCAACCAGCAACCGGGTCGGCCAGCAGCATCAGCGTCATGCGCGAGTACGCCGCGTCGAACGGCGCGCCGGGTACCCGGCCGACGGTTTCGATGTCGCACGCCTCGAAGCACACGTTGGTGACGGCGGCGAAGCGGCTACGCGCGGTGTCCACCATGGACTGCGCGAGGTCGACGCCGACGGCCTGTCCGGTCGGTGCCACCATGGCGGCCAGTTCCGCCGTGGTACCCCCGGCGCCGCACCCGACGTCGAGGACGTTCTCGCCCGGTACCGGCCGCAGGCTGTGGAGGGCGGCGGCGCCCAGCGGCCGGCCGATCTCGTCCTGACGGTCGGCATGGCGGATCCAGCCGGGCGCGGCCCGAGTCCAGAACTCCAGGTTGCGGGCGCGCAGTCCCGCGGTGTCGGCCATCAGAATGGCATCTCCGCACCGTCCACGACCTGTGTCCGGAATCCTGAGGCCAGGTGGGCCGGGAAGCCCTCCTGCTGGGCGGCCAGGCCGGCCGCCCGGATGAGCCGTTCGGACAGGAAACGGCGGAACGCCGCCTCACTATCCCAGACGTTGATGACCCGCCACCCATCTTCGGCCGGCCCGGCCACGTGGGCGAGCAAGCCCGGCGGCCGGTCGGGTCCCAGATGCTTCTCCACCATCCGGTAGGTCTCCTCGTCCACCCCGGGCATGTCCTGCATGACGCCGTACGGCATCCTGACCACCTCCATTGATTAGAGTTTCACTCTATCCAATAGGACACTACACTAGCCTGGTGGTTGTCAAGCGGCCATACCAGTCGGCCCGCCGGGAGCAGCAGGCGCGCCAGACACGGCACGAGATCCTCGCCGCCGCCGCCAAACTGTTCGTCGACCCCGGCTACGCGGCCACACCGCTGACCGCGATCGCGGCCGAGGCGCGGGTGGCGGTGCAGACCGTTTACGCCGTGTTCGGCAGCAAGCGTCAACTGCTGTCCGCACTCGTGGACTTCGCCATCGCCGGAGACGACGAACCAGTTGCCTTGCCCGACCGCCCGTTCGTCGCCGCGGTCCGCGCCGAGCCCACCGCACGCGCCAAACTCATCCGTTATGCCCGCCACCTGGCCGGCATCCAGGCGCGGCAAGCCGGCGTGCTCATCGCGCTCAGCGGCGCCGCCACCGCCGACCCCGACGCGGCCGAGATCTGGCGCAAGAACCTCGACGACCGCCGCCGCGGCATGCTGATGTTCGCCGCCGACCTGGCCGCCACCGGCGAGATCCGCCCCGGTCTCGACCTGGACCACATCGCCGACGTGCTCTGGCTCGCGATGGACGTACGCAACTACGACTGGCTCGTGCGCCAGCGCCGCTGGTCACCCGAGCAGTATCAGCAGTGGTATGCCGACACCGTCGCCGGCGCGCTCCTGCGCGACCCATCGCGCGGCTCGCTCACCGCCACCAAGAAACACACAGATCGCTGAAAGAGCACGCGAAGCAGTCAGCAAAGAAGCAATATGACGACCGGCTGCGGGGGCACGGCCCCCGTGGACGCCAGCCTCATCAACGGCTGGCTGGACAAGATAGGCGTCTGGTCCCGTGTCCGGGCCGGCATCAAAGAACGGCTGGAAGGCGGCCACACCAGGCCCGCGTGGTGGATGTACATCTTCCCGTTCCTGCGCTGGCGATTCGACTGGTACCGCGCGCACTGGCACGGTGAACTGGAGCAGAATCAGCACACGCCGAGATGGGCCGCACGTCCTGATTTCATCTCCTTCGTTCCGCTTAACCGGCGAAATCTGGGCAGCATGGATCTGATCCGAGATGTCATTAAGCGCGGACGAGGCATGCTGTGCAGGAACTGCAGGCGGGCGATCCAGAGCTGATCGGGCCGTACCGGGTCATCCGGCGGCTGGGCATGGGCGGCATGGGCCAGGTGTTCCTGGGCTGGTCACCGGGCGGACGGCTGCTGGCGATCAAGGTCATCCGGGCAGAGCTGGCCGCAGACCCGCAGTTCCGGGCGCGCTTCCGGCGCGAGGTCGCCGCCGCGAGAAGCGTGAGCGGTGTGTTCACCGCGTCCGTGGTGGACGCGGACACCGAGGCCCCGGTGCCCTGGCTGGCCACCGCCTACATCGCCGGGTCGTCGCTGGCCGATGCGGTAGCCCGGCACGGGCCGTGGCCCGCCGACGCGGTGCTGGCGCTGGCGGCCGGGCTGGCCGAAGGCCTGCTCGCGATCCACTCAGCCGGCCTGGTGCACCGTGACCTCAAGCCATCGAACGTACTGCTGGCCGAGGATGGCCCGCGGGTCATCGACTTCGGGATCTCCCGTGCCCTGGGGTCGAATACGGTCACCAGTGCCGGCATCGTGATCGGCTCGCCCGCCTTCATGTCGCCTGAGCAGGCTGAAGGCCGCCAGGTCGGACCGCCCAGCGATGTATTCAGTCTCGGCGGCGTGCTGGCGTTCGCCGCCACCGGCCAGGGACCGTTCGGCACCGGGTCGGGCGCCGCCCTCCTGTATCGGCTGGTTCACACCTCGCCGGACCTGGACCAGGTTCCCGCCGCGGCCCGGCCCCTGATCAGGCGCTGCCTGGATAAGGATCCGGGCCAGCGGCCCAGCCCCGGCGAACTGCTGGCCGAACTCGGCGATGCTGCCCTCGCGCCCGGATGGCGGCCCGCATCGGCCGACCGGGACGTCAGACGGGCCGGGTCGGCTACGGCTGTCCCTCCGGCCACGGCCAACGGCGCCCGGACCGGCCCGCGGCTGGGCCCCGTCGCGGACCCGAGCGGGCCTACGGCCCCGCCCTGGCCCGGGCGCCCCGTGCCGGGAGGCCGTCGGGGGGCGGGCGGCCGGCGGCGGCTGGCCGGCGGCGGGTTCGTGGTCGCACTGGCCGCCGGGGTGACCGCCGGAGTCGTCATCGCCTACGGCGGGCATCCGGCCGCGCAGGATGCGCCGAGGACGCAGACCCGCCCAGCCGCCTCGTCCCCGGCCACTACGAGCGCGACGGCGTCGCCCGCCTCGTCCGCCGCCGGGCCGGGATCGGCCCTCAGCCCAGCGCGCCTCACCGGCACCTGGACCGGTGCCTACTTCTGCCCGCAGGGCTGGACCGGGCTCCGGCTGGTCCTCAAGGCGGCCTCAAACGGCGCTCTGGCCGCCACCTTCGACTTCTACCCCATCGACGGCAAGCCTGGTGTGCCATCCGGTAGCTTCACACTGGCTGGGAGCTATTCCGCCCGGGGCTTCCGGCTCAGGCCGGGTCACTGGATCAGCGAGCCGCCGGATTACCTCATGGTGAGCCTCACCGCTCCGGCGCCGGGTATTAACGACACCACGCTGACCGGCACCGTCACGAGCCCCGGTTGCACCACGTTTTCCGTGTCACGTTAGGGCCCGTACCGGGAGCCGCCCGGCAGCTCGCACACCCAGCGCTCCGCGATCAACCGTGCCGCCGCATCAGCAGCACCGCTCGCCCCGTGTCGACCAGGACCACGGTCATCGCGCAGCGACGCATCCGGAAGACGTACTGAGTGATCAGTACCCTCGCCGCGCTGCTCATCTCCGCCCGGCGGCTCGGCCCGGGACCGGCGCAGTGAGACCACCGGGGCACCCGTGGTTACTCAGGGTTTACTCAGGCTGAGTGATGATTTGATGCTGGGACCGTCGGCAGCAGACCTGCTCATCCCCGGTGCGGGGCAGGCTGCGGTGGGCCGGGCAGTGGCCGGCCGTGAATGAAGGCGAGGATGTCGGCGTTCAGTGCGTCGTGGTCGCTGGCGTAAAGGCCGTGCCCGCAGCCGGGGTAAGTTACCAGGGTCGCGCCGCCGATGAGCGCGGCGCTCTGGCGGCCGGTGAGGTCGATAGGGGCCGAGGCGTCCTGGTCGCCGTGCACGATAAGGGTCGGCACGGCGATCTTGCCGAGTTCACCGCGCAGGTCCGCGTGGGTGTTGATCTTCAGAGTCTCCAGCAGCACCCGGGTGGGGGTGTCCACGATCATCCGGATCGTCCAGTCGATCAGGCCGGGCGACGTTCCGGGGCTGGCGCCGAAGTACGGGCCGGCGGCCTCGAAGCTGGCACACCACCGGGGCACGTCGGCGGCCACCGCCGCGTAGTTGGCGTCGATCAGCGCGGGGTCCAGCCCATCCGGGTTATCCGCGGTCCGCCGCATCAGCGGCGTGGTCGGCGCCACCAGTACCAGCCGGGCCACCCGGGCGTCGCCGTGCCGGGTGAGGTAGCGCACGGCCTCCTTCGCCCCGACAGAATGGGCGACCAGGGTAATGTCGCGCAGCCCGAAATGGCCGATGACGGCGGCCAGGTCATCGGCCATGGTGTCCAGGTCGTAGCCGGCCGGCGGCCGGTCCGACCGGCCGTGGCCCCGGCGGTCGTACAGCACGCAGCGCAGGCCTGCGGCGGCCAGCGCGGGGACCTGGTAGTCCCACTGATCGGACCGCAGTCCCCAGGCGTGGGTGAACACCACCGGCGGTCCGCTGCCCCACTCGGTGACGAACAGGCTGGCCCGGTCGGCGGTTTCGATGAACGGCATGGTCGATCCCTTCGAGTTGTCCCTTGTCAGTGGCGGCAGGCCCCTACCGGTGCGGCCTGCCAATGCGATCCTGGCCCCGGCGGCCGTTGCAGTCGATTACCTGCCAGGTAATGCGCTGGCACCCCGGGCGGCAGACCGCCCAGCTCCGGGTGACGGCCAGTGCCGGCGAGAAGGGCGGTTCCGCATCGGGTGTGCCGAGCGGGCGGGGTGGCAGGTCGCGGCGAACTGCTCGTTGCGCTCCAGGCTCTGCACCGCTTCCATGGCCTTCGCCCCGATTTCGGGAGGCTCGGCACTCCCGCTACCCGCCCCGAACCGGCGGCTGAGTAACAACGCCGCCGGCTTCGCGTCAGGTGAGCGGAACGGTGCATGACGAGCTATACATACCGACTGTCGGTATGTAAATTAGCCGCATGGAAAGAATACGGCGCACCGACTGGCGGCCCGGCTCCGCAGCCGAGCCGCCCGGGGCGGTCCTGGTGAGCGTGACCGACTACACCTCGAACCGCGCGATCGATCTGGCCGGCATCTCGGTCAGCCGGCCTTCGGCTGCGTCGGCACTGGCCGGCGCTACCGGGAGCAGTCGGCGTATGGCTATGGACCGTGCCCATGCAGCGGCGCACCGGCTCTGTCTCGGTCTGGCTGAACCAGGAAGCGCTTGAGGGATTCGTCAGCCTTCCGGAGCACATCAAGATCATGCGTCGCTATCGCGATAGAGGGTCCATCCAGGTGACCACATGGACGGCCGAGCAGTTCGATCTTCGTGCGACCTGGAGAGCCGCACGTGGACTTCTGCTTGACGGCACTCCAGTCCACCCTCACGCCCGGGGGCGAGCCTGAGGGGCAAGTGTTGCCTGATGCGGCACCAGAGCGGCTCCGTCTCGGACCGCCGAAGCACTGACCTGTAGATGGCGATGCTGGAGTCGGCGCCGGGGTGCTGGTCAAGCCAGGTCTTGGCGGCGTCACGGAAGAGCTCCCGCGCCGCTTTCGGGTCGACGAAGGTGCGGGTGCGCTTGTCGTGCTCGACCTTGAGCGCAAAGTCCTCGGCCTCGCGCAGGTCATCGCCGAAGGACTGCTCACGCGCCACTCCACCGGCCACCGATCGTGCGGTAGCGGACCACCCACGGGTGCGGGCAGCCGTCCGGGTCGCGGCAGTCGCACCGCTTAAGATCTTGGCCACGATCATATCTCCCGGGTATGGAGCCATTCCTCCACGTGCCGCTCACGGAACCGCAGGTACCGGCCCACCCGGTAACCCCGCAGGGCCGCCCCATTGCCGTCAGCAGCCGTAGACGGTCTTCTTCGGCACGCCCAGATAGGCAGCCAGCTCCTCGACAGAGAGAAGCCGGTTCGAGCCGCCCACGAGAGCCGTGCGCCGGGCAGCCCGGTGCCGGACGGATGCACGCGCCGCTGTTGGCTCCCTGTTCCGAGAAGGAGACCGTGGGATTTATATGTCAGCATGCATCTCCGCCCCGCTATCACGATAGTGATACGAGCTATGCGCGTATATAAAGTCTGGGAGTCCACCGGAAGGTTTATTCCCGCCGGGCCTGCGCATTCCCCGTGGTCAAGTTATACCGGTGTAAGCGGAGTACGGAATAGAGTACGGATCAGCTGGCGGCTCGGAATGCCAACTGGTGAGCAGGAGGCGGATCTACCTGACTGTTCGGCACCGCATCGGCCATAACCGCCCCGTGCCTGCTCGCCGCTATTCGGGTCGGTAAAGCGCGCCTGGAACGTCGCCCCTGGGACTCAGCGGGCCCGACGGTAGATGGCCCACGCCTCTGCGGCTTGGGCCATCTTGGCTGTCCAGGAGCTTGTGCTCGCCTTAGCGATCTCGTCCCACAGCCGGACGTTGGCGGCGGCGAACAAGTCAACGTGTGCCGGGTCGGCAGCCTGGAATGCGGAAAGGCGCAAGGCTTGCCGTTCGGCTTCGTGCGCGGTGTGGCCGCCGGATGCCATGAGGCGGAGCACCCAGCAGGCGGGGTCGGTCCAAGCGGCGCCGAGGGTGGGCCAGGCCCAGTCGATCAGCCAGGCACGCTGCTCTGATACCAGCACGTTGTCCGGCGTCCAGTCCGAGTGTGTCAGTACGGACCCGGCGAAGACGGCGGCCGTTTCCGGGTCATCAAGGTAGGGTTTCCAGCGATCATCGGCCCGTTTGAACGGCCCGGGATCGTCCGGGACTCTGATGGCACTTAGCGCGTCCATAAGGTGGACCAGCCGGTCGAGGTCGGGTGAGCCGGGAGCGTAGTCAGCGTGGCGGCCGGGCGCGTACTGGTAGCCGAGGACGTTCCACCCGGCCTCGTCGAAGTGCCACAGCAGGGCCGGAGAGATCTCCTTGACGAGCGGGGCGACCGCGGCCTCGCGGGCCTGGGTGACGACCCGGCGGTGGCCGGACGGCAGGCCCTTGGCGAATACCTTGCCGACGGCCGTGTCGATGATCGCTGCCAGCGGCGAGTTCTGCCCCGCGCTCGCGGTGCGGACGCCGGTGATGGGGCCGGTGCGGGCCTCGATCGCCTGCTTCAGCGCCCCGGACAGGTCGTCCCACGCGATGCGCTGCTCCACGGTGCTCCTCACCTCGTGTCTGAGGGGACCCGGCCTGTGCTGGGTCCCCTGTCAGGCCGCGCGGGTTGCCAGCATCAGTACGGCTGGTCGCTGCTCGCGCTGCACGCGCACATCGTGATCAGCGTATCGGTGTCGGCGACGAATTCGACGGCGTCCGGCGCGAGTGCCGGCAGCGTGCCTACATCTGCCACGCCGACCGGCTCAGGCGGGCGGGTGAGCAGTTCCACGGCGATTGCGGTCATGAGGGTTCACCGCCTTCCTCGGGCGAGTAGCAGGGGTTCTCACCTCCCTCCGTGCTGGCAGAACACCTCGAGCGGGGCCTGCGCCTGCCGGTAGAGGGTGGCCAGCGGCAGGCAGGTCCCGCAGGTCTTCTGGAGGTGCAGCCGGTGCAGCCGCCGTGGCGGGTGAGGAGCGAGTCTGCGGCAGTGGTAGCGGCCTTCCCTCAGCTCGCCGGCCAGCTCATCAAGCAGCCGGGTGACCCCGTGCTCCTCGACGGCGGCCAGGGTGATCTTGTCGATACCCGGCGCGCCATTGTTACCGCGCACCATGACCCACGCGCGCCATGGACATCCCTGCGGAGGATCTTGTCATGCAGCGCGTGGAATCTCCGCCCGGGATCGGCCTTGGCCGCCCGGTAAAGCGCTTGCTGCAAGGCACGGACCGGATCAGCCGGGACACCCCGGACCGACCCCGAAGCGGCGGGACTAGCCTGACGGGCACTCACCGGGGCCCCTCCTTGAAGACACTGCGCACCGACGAAGCAGCGGCCCCTCCCTCACCGGCGGTTATGCTGTCCGCCCGGCTCAAGCAGTACTACGGCCGCCTCCGACGCCACCCGGCCAGCCATCGACTTCCTGGGATCACCGGTTATAGGACGCCACGCTCCGGTGACAACATCCGCAGGTCACCGGGCCGGGGAGGGCCTCCCCAGTTCCCGCCGTCACCCTCGATACGTTCCGCGCCCCATACGCCGGGGAGTTCCTCACGGCCGCGCCTCCAGGCTCTTCACCGCTTCCATGGCCTTCGCCCCGATTTCGAGAGGCTCGGCACTCCCTTGCCCGCCCTTACGGACGGCTGAGTAACGACGCCGCAGGCTTCGCGTCATGCTACGGACCGCATCGTCGCTCCCCCTTACAGGGCTTCTGACGCTGGGCTCCGGCCCGGCCCGTTTCCAGACCGAGCCGCCAGCCTGCTACCGGGCCTCCTGGCAGCTACCCGGACCGGACTTCCACCGGCGACGACGAGCTTACGAACACGAGGAAACACCATGCACTACGTCACAGTGCCACCTCCTGTTCTGCTGGGCGCACGGAAAGGGTTCAGTGGCTGAATAGTAGATGCGCAGCAGCGGCGCTACCGGCCCTAGGTCCCTTCTCTGAACCCAAAACGATCGTCAGTATCCGCTGGATGGCCACGCTGCCATCTCCTGAACCATAGACCGACGACCGACCGAAAAGGTTCGATACCCTCGGTAAGAGCATCGAGGAGATGGTCCGCTGCACGCACGGCCCCTTCTCGAACCTCATCCGGGTAGGACATCCCGACCGAATTAGAAGCGAAGTCCTCCCAGTCCACGACTTCCAGCATTCCATCGGGGCTACCCACGACGTCCAGATCAAGATCTACCAGCCTCACCTGCCGCTGCTCGAAAGCCGGAGGAAGTGAGATATTGCCATATACAGAACGAGACATTTCGCCATCGGCAGTCGCTGCCCACGTCACGGTCCACCACTCGGATCCAGTCGGCAAGAAAGTCAACCCTACGTTAGGAAGCCTGCCCTTCGAGCCGTCCGGCCAAGTGACCACAGAGTCCGCGTCCGTGGTCACCCAGATCCCGTACTCATCCAAGCCGAGGACCGCGGTGCTGAACTGCCTCAAGATGCTCCTATCCCATTTCTCGAAGCGCAGCTCCAAGCGTTTCCCTGCTGAAGGAAAGTCAGTCATTTTCGTGCCCCTTACACCATGAGACCTCTTAGCTCATTTTCTCTGGCTGTTTCCCGGACACGTGCCGGATCGCGGTGAGCACCGTTCGAAACCCGCACCCTGACTCTTTCAGCACCGCACCGAGACACGATAGCAGCCGCATCTGCGGGCGACCTGCCGGAGGCAACCAGGCGGCCCCGCGGCGAAAGGATTCGGCCACGTCCCTGGAGATGGTGTATGAAATGCCACCTCGCGACCATCCCGATTTAAGCAGGAATAGCCTCTACTGTCAATCCAGCCTCACTAGTACCATTCTTTCCCATATCGGGCTGTCCCGCTTTACGGCACGCGGCGAGGATCTCCAGTCCCATGTAGCGGCGCGATTCGGTCCATTCGTCGTTCTGCTCGGCCAGCACCGCGCCGACCAGGCGGATGATCGCGTCACGGCCGGGGAAGATGCCCACCACGTCGGTGCGGCGCCGGATCTCCTTGTTCAGCCGCTCCTGCGGGTTGTTGCTCCAGATCTGGCGCCACACCTCGCGGGGGAAGCCCGTGAAGGCCAGGATGTCATCGCGGGCCTCATCGAGATGGGCGGCGGCGGCCGGCAGCTTGGCCCCGAGCGCGGCGGTGACCTGGGCGTGCTGGGCGCGGACCGAGGCCGGGTCGGGCTGCTCGAAGATGGTGCGGACCAGGGTGGAGACCCACGGCTGGGCGGTCTTGGGCACCCGGGTGAGCAGGTTGCGGTGGTAGTGCGTCCGGCACCGCTGCCAGCAGGCGCCGGGCAGCACCGAGGCGATCGCGTTCACCAGCCCCGCGTGATCGTCGCTGGTCACCAGCTTCACGCCGGACAGGCCGCGGGCGGCCAGGCCGCGCAGGAACGCCAGCCAGCCCGCGCCGTCCTCGGAGCTGGTCACGTCGACGCCGAGGATCTCCCGGTAGCCCTCGGCGTTGACGCCGGTCGCGATCAGGCAGTGCACGTTCACCGTCCGGCCGCCCTCGCGGACCTTCTGGGTCAGCGCGTCGATCCAGCAGAACGTGTACGGGCCGGCGTCCAGCGGCCTGTTCCGGAAGCCTTCCGCCAGCTCGTCCAGTTCCGCCGCCATCGCGCTGACCTGCGACTTGGACAGGCCCACCACGCCCAGGGAGGCGGCGGGCTTCTCCACCCGCCTGGTCGACACGCCCAGCAGGTACGACGTGGCCACCACCGAGGCCAGCGCCCGCTCCGCCCGGCGGCGGTGCTCCAGGAACGACGGGAAGTACGACCCGGACCGCAGCTTCGGGATCGCCAGCTCGACCGTCCCCGCCCGGGTATCCCACTCCCGCCGCCGGTAGCCGTTCCGCGAGTTCACCCGGTCCGGCGTCACCTCGCCGTACCCGGCGTTACACCGGACCTCGACGTCGGCGTCCATCATCCGCTGGGCGAACTCCCGGATCATCTCCCGCAGCACGTCCGGGCTCGCCGATGCCAGGGTCTCCTCGAACTGCGCGCCGCCAGCCGGCACAATGTCACCTGCGGCCACTTCGCTCTCCTTCGTTGCCATGAATCCACTTCGAAGGATCGCGAGGTGGCCGCCTCGCATCACGGCGACACGCCGGACTAAGGCGAGCCAGTCACACCTGGATCTGCTACCCCATACACCACTTCCGTGGACGTGAACGCCCCGGAGATGGCCTTTCGGCTCCGGGTAAGCCATCGGATCTAGAGATATACCTCCAATCTCTCCCCGCTTAGCGGGGCATACGAAACTGCGCCTCGTGGCGCACATATACCTGGCGTGGACCTCCGATGTACCTGCGGGCAGACCAGCATGCCCGGCGCCGCTAGGGTCAGCACCAATTCAGCACGTGGCCCGGAAACGACGGGAAATAAATGACACTAATCGGCATACAGGCCACGAGAACGGGCCGCCCAACTCTACGTCGGACGGCCCGTTTCCCAACCAGAAGAACCCGAGAAATCGCTGGTCAGCGCCTCAGGTTCACCCCTTGATCAGCTGCCGGGCCACGACCATGCGCTGGCTCTGGTTGGTGTCTTCGTAGATCTCGGTGATCCTGGAGCGCTCACGGCGCGGGGACGGGCAGCGGCCGCGGCGGGACGGGGGCCGAGTGCACGATCGAGGTGGTGGTGCGGCCGTGCGGGGTGAACAGGTCGAGGACGGGCTCTAGCTCGTCGATCGAGTGCAGGTAGATCTTCATGAAGTAGCAGTCCTCGCCGGTGATCCGGTAGCACTCGGTGATGGCCGGCACCTCGCGGGCGATACCGGGGATCAGCCGCAGTCCCCCGCCGGACGGGCTGATCCGGACGATGGCGAACAGCGTGTAGCCCAGCGCCCGCGGGTCGACCTCGGCCCGGTAGGACAGCGTGCCGGTCTCCTCGAGGCGGCGCAGCCGGTCGGCGACGGCCGGCCCGGACAGCCCGATCCGCCGCGCGAGCTCGGCCACCCGCAGCCGGGGTGACGCTTGGAGCTCGGCCACGATGCGCCGGTCGGTGGCATCCATCACCGTCGGCGGCATTTCGAAGGCCTGGCGGACGAAGTCCCTTTGTTTCAACGGCACTTCACCGCGTCTTCCCGTGTATTGACCATTCCGGATCCGCTATTCACCTTCATATGCTGCCCTAGTGCCAGAACAGCCGCAACCGGCGGATTCCCCCGCAGTCGTTCTTCGTGGTCAGTGCCGTGTTCCACTACCTGGGGCCGTCGCTGGCGGTGCTGCTGTTCGCCCGGCTCGACGTCCTCGGGGTGGCCTGGCTGCGGGTGGCCAGCGCGGCCGCGGTGTTCGCGCTGTGGCGGCGGCCGTGGCGGTCCTGCCGGGAGCTGGACCGGGAGGGCCTGCGCACGCTGCTGGCCCTGGGCCTGGTGCTGGCCGTGATGAACACGGCCTTCTACCTCGCGGTGGACCGGCTGCCGCTGTCGACGGTGGCCGCGATCGAGTTCGGCGGGACGGTGCTCCTGGCCGCCGCCGGGGCGCGGACCCCGCGCAACGCGGCGGCCCTCGCGCTGACCACGGCGGGGGTGGCCGCGATCACGGTGATCCGGCTCACCGGGCAGCCGCTCGGGTTCGCCTTCGCCTTCGCCAACTGCGCGCTGTTCATGCTGTACGTCGTGCTCGGCCACCGGATCGCGAACGCCGCCAGCGCGGGCCGTGAAGGGCCCGGCGGGATCGACCGGCTGGGGGCGGCCATGCTGATCGCCGCGGTGACGGCGACGCCGTGGGGCCTGGGCGGCGCGCTGCCCGCGTTCGGCCATCCGGTGCTGCTGCTGGCCGGGGCCGGCGTCGGCGTGTGCTCGTCGGTGATCCCGTACGTGACCGACCAGCTGGCCATGGCCCGGCTGCCGCGCGCCACGTTCTCGCTCATGCTGGCGCTGCTGCCGGTGTTCGCCGCCGTCATCGGCGCGATCGTGCTGCGCCAGGTCCCCACCGCCCAGGACGCCGCCGGGATCGCCCTGGTCGTGCTCGGCGTGGCCGTCCATCAACCGACGAGGGAAGGAACATGACCGTGGACTACGTGACGCTGGGCTCGGCCGGGCTGAAGGTCTCCCGCATCTGCCTCGGCATGATGAGCTACGGAACCCAGGCCGAACGGGCCTGGCATCTCGACGAGGCCGCGGCCGAGCCGATCGTGAAGGCGGCCGTGGACGGCGGCATCACGTACTTCGACACGGCCGACACCTACTCGGACGGCGTCAGCGAGGAGATCACCGGGCGCCTGCTCGGCCGGTTCTTCGGCCGCCGCGAGGACTACGTGCTGGCGACCAAGGTCTACTTCCCGATGGGTCCCGGCCCCAACGACGGGGGCCTGTCCCGCAAGCACGTGCTGGCCGCGATCGACGCCTCGCTCGGCCGCCTCGGGACCGACTACGTGGACCTGTACCAGATCCACCGGTGGGACTACGAGACACCGGTCGAGGAGACGATGGAGGCGCTGCACGACGTGGTACGGGCGGGTAAGGCCAGGTACATCGGCGCGAGCAGCATGTTCGCCTGGCAGTTCGCCAAGGCCCAGCACGCGGCCGAGCGCAACGGCTGGACCAGGTTCGCCTCCATGCAGAACCACTACAACCTGATCTACCGGGAGGAAGAGCGGGAGATGCTCCCGCTCTGCGCCGACCAGGGCGTCGCCGTGCTGCCGTACAGCCCGCTGGCGCGGGGGATGCTGGCCGGGAACCGGAGCCGCCAGGGTGAGCGCCGCACCGCCCGGTCGGGGGACGACCCGCTGTCGGACCAGCGGTACAACGCCGACGCCGACTTCGACGTCGTCGACCGGCTGGCGGAGGTCGCGGCGGAGCGGGACGCTCCCCCGGCCCAGGTCGCGCTGGCCTGGCTGCTGGGCCGTCCCGGCGTCACCGCGCCCATCGTCGGCGCCACCCGGCTCGGCCACATCGGCGACGCGCTGGCCGCCACGGAACTCACCCTCACGGCCGAGGAGGCGGCCCGCCTCGAGGAGCCGTACGTTCCGCACCCGGTGGCCGGCCACGGTTAGCACCGGGGATAGCCTGCCAGGCGTGACCGATCGTGAGACGCGCAGGCTGTCCTTCGGGTCCGTCGCCGAAGACTACGACCGTTACCGGCCCGCACCGCCGCCCCAGGCACTGGACTGGCTGATCCCGGGCGGCGCCGAGGCCATCCTCGACCTGGCGGCGGGGACGGGCATCGTGACCAGGGAGCTCATCGGCCGGGCGCCGCGGGTGGTCGCGGTGGAGCCGGACGAGCGGATGCGGGCCGTGCTGACGGCCCGCATCCCGCAGGCCGAGGTCCTGGCCGGGCGGGGCGAGGACATCCCGCTGCCGGACGCGTCGGTGGACGCGGTGGTGATCTCGTCCGCCTGGCACTGGCTCGACCCGGCGCTGGCGGTGCCGGAGATCGCGCGGGTGCTGCGGCCGGGCGGCAGGCTCGGCGTGATCTGGGTATCGCGGGACGACCGGGAGCCGTGGGTGGCGGAGTTCAACGCCTTCGCCCGCGAGTCGCGCGAGGCGGACCGTCCGGAAGGCCGGGGCGGGCCAGGCGACCAGCTAGGGCCGGCGGAACGGCGCCGGCGCCGGCGGGTCGAGTTCCCGCCCGGCTCGCCGCTGTCGCCGCCCGAGGAGCGGCTGGTGGAGTTCTCGGTGCCGATGACCAAGGACGAGCTGGCGGGCCTGCTCGGCACCTACAGCGGGATCATCACGCTGGCGCCGGACCAGCGGGCCGGGTTCTGCGAGCGGGTCAGGTCGTTCCTGGACCGCCAGCCGTGGGACGAGGCCGACGTCCCGCTGATCTGCCGCTGCCTGCGCAGCACGCGCCGGGCGGGCTAGCCGGGCCGGCTAGCCGCGCAGGCCCCGGTCGACGAAGCGGATCATCCACTCGAAGCTCTCGTCGGGATCGTTGCCCCACTGGAATCCGCCGGAGGCCTCCAGCACGGCGAAGCCGTGGATGGTGCAGCGGATGGTCCTGATGGCGTGATCCATCTCGTCCTCGCCGATGCCGTAGCCGCGCAGCACGGCGGCGATAGTGGCGAGCAGACGGGTGGTCGCGGCCAGCAGCGGGTCATCGGGGCCGCGGAGCACGGCGCCCCCGCCGCCCGCGGTGGCCGCGTACCGGCCCGGGTGCCGGGTGACGTAGCCGCGCACCGCGCGCAGCAGGGCGGCCAGGGCGTCGGCTCCGGCCCGGCCCTGCACCGCGTCGCCGATCACCTCGCCGACCTCGGTCATGACCAGGGTGGCGAGCTGGTGCTGCAGGTCATCGAGGCCGCCGACGTGCTTGTAGAGCGAGGGGGTGCGGACGCCGAGCCGCTCGGCCAGCAGGCCCATGGTCAGCCCGGCGTAGCCGATCTCGTCGGCCAGGGCGGCCGCGGCGGCGACGACCTCGCCGCCGCTCAGGCCCGCTCTAGGCACGGGCATGCTCCTTGAGGAAGGGAATGATCAGCGCAGCCACCTCGTCGGGGGACTGAGCGTGAATATAGTGCCCGCCGCCGCTGACCATGGCCACCGCACCGATTCCGGCCGGCATGGCCCCGACAACGGCGTCGCCCTCGGCCCGCGGGTCGGCGAAGTCGCAGTCCAGGGAGCCCATGATGACCAGGGCCGGGCGCGTGACCTCGGGCAGCCGCTTACCCGTCTCGGCCGGCTTGGACTTGCCGGTCTTCAGGAACTCCGCCTTGCGGCCGGGCTCGCGCAGCTTGGCGGCCAGCGCGGCCATGTAGGCGTCGTAGTCGGCGGGCTTGGCCGGGTAGGCCACGTCGAGGTAGCGGAACCACAGGCGCAGGCTCCTGAGCAGTTGCATGCCGCCCAGCCGGCTCATGCCCTGCCGGTACCGCCGGTTCCGCAGCAGGCCGCCCAGGCTAAAGCTCAGTGCCTTGGTGAACGGGTTGAGCTCGACGATGGCGCTGACCAGGTCCGGCTCCTGCACGGCGGCCAGGGTGGCGGCCCCGCCCGAGATGGAGTGCCCGACGATCACGGCGGGCCCGCCCAGGTGACGGATCAAGGCGAGCAGGTCGCCGGCGATGTCGGGGTGGGTGATGGCGTCATCGGTGCCGGTGACGGACTTCCAGCCCATGCTGGACTCCCCGTGGCCGCGCAGGTCCGCGCTGGCCACCCGGTAGCCGGCCTGCGCCAGCCGCGGCGCCAGGAACCGGAAGGCCTGCCGGTGATCGCCGATGCCGTGCGACAGGACCACCAGCGGCCCGGTGCCGGTCACCTCGTACGCGATCCGGCCGCCTGCGGTCTCGAGAAACTCGGTCATGCCAGCCTCCTTGGCTAAGTATGTTAGCCATAAAGCTAATATACTTAGCCAGGGAGGTCAAGCCGTTAGCCTCCTAGGTAGCGCAGCACGGCCAGGACCCGGCGGTTGTCGCTCTCGCCGGGGGGCAGGCCGAGCTTGGCGAAGATGCTGGCCACGTGCTTCTCCACCGCGCCGCCGGAGACCACGAGCTCGGTGGCGATGCCGGCGTTGGACCGGCCCTCGGCCATCAGCGCCAGCACCTGGCGCTCGCGCGGGGTCAGCGTGGCCAGGCCGCCCCGCTGCCGGGTGGCACGGAACAGCTGGCTGACGACCTCGGGGTCCAGCGCGGTCCCGCCGGCCGCCACCCGCTCCAGCGCGGCGCTGAACTCGGCCACGTTGGCCACCCGGTCCTTGAGCAGGTACCCGACGCCGGCCGCGCCGCCCTCGAGCAGCTGCGCGCTGTACGACGTCTCGACGTACTGGGAGAACATGAGCACGCCGGTGCCGGGAAAGTCCTGCCGCAGCTTCAGGGCGGCGCGCAGGCCCTCGTCGGTGTGGGTCGGCGGCATCCTGATGTCCACCACGGTGACGTCCGGGCGGTGCTCGGCCACCGCCGCCAGCAGCGCGTCGCCGTCGGGCACGGCGGCGCTGACGACGTGACCGCGGTCCTCGAGCAGCCGGGTCAGCCCCTCCCGCAGCAGCGCGGCGTCCTCCGCGATTACCACCTTCATGATGCTCCCTAAGCGTGCAGCGGCAGTTCGACGGTCACCGTGGTCGGCCCGCCGCCGGGGCTGGACACCTCGAGCCGCCCGTCCACCGTGGAGACCCGCTGGGTCAGCCCGGCCAGGCCGCTGCCCCGCGCCGCGTCGGCCCCGCCGATCCCGTCGTCGCTGACCTCGAGGCGGAGAACCTCGCGCCGTTCGGTATCGGTATAGATGTTGATCTTTATCTCGTTGGCGTAGCTGTGCTTGGTCGCGTTCGCGATCAGCTCGGCCGCGCAGAAGTAGGCGATGGTCTCGATCGCGGGCGCCGGCCGGGTGACGATGTCGGCGGTGACCGACGCCGGGATCGCGCTGGACGTGGCCAGCGAGGCCAGCGCGCTGGCCAGGCCGGCGTCGAGCACCGGCGGGTGGATGCCGCGGGCCAGGTCGCGCAAGTCGGCCAGCGCGTCCACCGCGTTGCGGTGCGCGGCGTCGATCAGCTCCCTGACCGTCTCGCTGTCCGGGTCCTCGAGCTTCTCCCGGGCCATGCCCAGGTTCATGGCCAGCGCGGCCAGCCGCATCTGGGCCCCGTCGTGCAGGTCCCGCTCGACCCGGCGCAGCGCCGCGGCCGCGTCCTCCACGGCCAGCGTCCTGGTCCGCTCGAGCTCGCTGACCCGCTCGGCCATCGTCCGCGGCCCGAGCAGGCCGCGGATCAGGGCGTGGTCGCCCGCGTCCATCCCGCGGGCCAGCCACACCCCGGTCACCACGCAAGGCCGCGCCGAGGACGGCCGCGGACAGCGTGCTCGGCCAGGTGGAGACGTGGGGAGTACCGCCGAACGGGAGGGGCTGCAGCACCGCCATCGGCTGCGCGGCGACGCCGAACGGGTTGTGGAAGAACGGCCAGATCACCGGGAAGGACAGGTCGATCAGGCCGAAGACGATGAGCGTGATCGCGTAGAGCTGGACGAAGGCGACCGGCAGCTTGATCAGGCTGTACCAGACCCCCCGCCAGGCCACCCGGTCGCGCAGCCGCCGGTCCAGGCGGCCGAGCGGGCCGGTGCCGGGCTGGAACTTCGCCGGCGCCTCGACCTGGTAGCCGAGGATGCGCCTGAGCAGGCGGCGGTGCAGCGAGCTGACCCGCCGGGACAGCCGCAGCGTCAGCGTGATCAGCAGCAATCCGACCACGGTGCCGAGAACCGACACGGAGATCGTCAGGCCGGACGCGAGCAGCACGATCATGATCCAGAAGCCGAGCACCCCGGCCAGGCCGCTGATGCCGCAGTACAGCAGGTCAAGACGAGCGCGGCGGGTGAGCGGGGCACCAAAGATGATGCCCGCCACCCGCCGGAGCTCGTCTTCCATGGCCTTTATTGTCCTCTGAATCGCTTCCCGGCGCTGAGTTCAGCTCACGCGTCGCGGCGGGCCAGGGCCCAGCCGCCGGCGGCCAGCGCGATGACCGCGTAGCCGCACAGCACCGCGAGGCCGGCCCCGGGGGTCAGGCTGTGCGGCACCGTCTTGACCGCCGTCAGCGAGTTCTCGGCGATGATCATCGGCATGAACTGGCCGGCCGAGTTCTGGATCGAGGTGCCCAGCGGCACCAGGATGAGCGGCAGCACGAACAAGATCCCCACCACGGCCGAGATGGCGCCCGCGGTGTGCCTGATGACGGCGCCCAGGCCCACGGCGACGAGCGCGATCAGGGCCGGGTAGGCGCCGGCCATCAGCACGGCGCGCAGGACGCCCGGCTGGCCGAGCGTGGCGTGCGGGGCCGGCGACCGCAGCACCGCCTCGCCGGCCGCGAAGGAACCGAAGGCGAACAGCTCCCCCGCGGCCAGCGTGACCGCGCCGAGCACGGCCGCCTTGGCCGCGAGCAGCTGCGGACGGCGGGGCACCGCGGCCAGCGTGGCGCGGATCAGCCCGGAGGAGAACTCGCTGGTGATCACCAGCGCGCCGAGGACGCCGAACGCCAGCTGGCCGACGGACAGCCCGGCGAAGCTCAGCTCGGTCGGGTCGAAAGCGGCCCGGTCGGCGGCGTTCATCGTGGCCCAGTGCTGGTGGCTCATCACCAAGATGGCCAGGCCGATCATGCCGACGGCGAAGACGGCCGCGATCCACGCGGTGGAGCGCACGCTGCGCAGCTTGAGCCACTCCATCTGGGCGACGGAACGGAAGCCGTAGCCGGGCGTGGTGCTGGCCTCGCCCCGGGTCAGGGTGGCGGTGGTCATGACGGGCTCCCCTGGTATGAGAGGTTGCTGGCGGAATACTCGGTGGCGCCCTCGGTGAGGGCGAAGAAGGCCTCTTCGAGGGAGTGGCTGCGGGCGGACAGCTCGGCCACCGTGGTCTGGGCCAGCAGGCGGCCCTGCCCGACGACGATGAGGTGGTCGGCGGTCTGCGCGACCTCGCTGATCAGGTGGCTGGAGACCAGCACGGTGCGACCCTGCGCGGCCAGGTTCTTCAGCAGGTTCCTGATCCACCGGATGCCCTCGGGGTCCAGGCCGTTGACCGGCTCGTCGAGGAGCAGCACGGCCGGGTCGCCGAGCAGCGCGGCGGCGATGCCGAGGCGCTGGGACATGCCCAGGGAGAACTTGCCCGCGCGCCGGTCGGCCGCCTTCTCCATGCCGGTGATCTCGAGCACGTCGCTGACCCGGCGGCGCGGGATGCGGTTGCTGGCGGCCAGCGCGGTCAGGTGAGCCCGGGCGGTGCGTCCGGGGTGGAACGCCCGCGCCTCGAGCAGCGCGCCGACCTCGCGCAGCGGGCTGCGCAGGTCGCGGTAATCCCGCCCGCCGATCCGCACCGTGCCGGCGTCCGGGGTGTCCAGGCCGAGCATCATCCGCATCGTGGTGGACTTGCCCGCGCCGTTCGGGCCGAGGAACCCCGTCACCGTGCCCGGCCTGACGTCGAAGCTGAGGTGGTCCACGGCGATGGTAGGGCCATAGCGCTTGACCAGGCCGCGTGCCTCGATCATGAGAAAACCTTCCGTTAGCTGTCGGCTGCGTCTGCGGTTTACGCTACGGATCCGGTCCCCGGCGCAGAACGCGGGCAGCACCCGTCTTGGGGGTGGGGTTTCCCCCCGTACGGCGGCGCTTTATCGTCGTATGGGGTGTTCTGATGCGCGTGATCGTGGCGGGGGCGGGAATCGGCGGCCTCTCGGCGGCGCTCGCCCTGCACGCCGCCGGGATCGACGCGGTCGTGATCGACGCGGCGGCCGAGCTGCGGCCGCTCGGCGTCGGGATCAACCTGATGCCGCACGCGGTCCGGGAGCTGACCGAGCTCGGCCTGGGCGCCGAGCTGGCGGCGGCCGGGATCCCCACCGCGGAGATGGTCCACTTCGACCGGCACGGCCACCGGATCTGGGGCTTCGCCTGCGGCCGGAACACCGGCTACCGGTGGCCGCAGTACTCGATCCACCGCGGTGAGCTGCAGATGATCCTGCTGGCCGCGGTGCGGGCCCGGCTCGGACCGGGCGCGGTGCGCACCGGGACGGCCTTCGCCTCGTTCGCCGGATCTCCGGCCGGGGTGGAGGTGCGGGTCCGCGACCGGGCCAGCGGGACGGTTTCCGGGCTGCGGGGTGACGTGCTCGTCGGGGCGGACGGGCTGTACTCCGGCGTCCGGGCCCAGCTGCATCCGGGCGAGCCGCCGCCGCGCTGGGGCGGCATCATGATGTGGCGCGGGGTGACGGAGGGCGCGCCGTTCCTGACCGGCCGCACGGTGGCGGTCGCGGGCACCAACGCGGCGCTGAAGTTCGTCGCCTATCCCATCTCCCGGCCCGCCGAACGGCGCGGCCGGGCGCTGATCAACTGGGTGGCCGAGGCGGCCCGGCCTGGGTTCTCCGCGGGAGGCCCGGGCCGGGACCGGGCCGACTGGGACCGGACGGGCCGGACCGCCGACGTGCTGCCGTGGTTCGCGGACTGGAGGTTCGGCTGGCTGGACGTGCCCGCGCTGATCACCGGGGCGCCGCGGATCCTGGAGTACCCGATGGTCGACCGTGACCCGCTGCCGGCCTGGGCGCCGGCCGCGTCACGCTGCTGGGCGACGCGGCCCACCCGATGTACCCGGTCGGGGCCAACGGCGGTTCCCAGGCGGTGCTCGACGCCCGGGTGCTGGCCTGGTCACTGGCCCGGACCCAGGCCGGCGGCGGCAGCCCGGCCGAGGGCCTGGCCGGGTACGAGGCCGCCCGCCGGGACGCGGTGAACGCGATCGTGCTGGCCTGCCGCGACATGCCCGCGGACCGGCTGCTCGCGACGGTGAGCGCGCGGGCGCCGGGCGGGTTCGGCCGGATCGAGGACGTGCTGAGCGCGGCCGAGCTCGCCGCGTTCGACGACGCCTACCGGGCCACCACGCTGCCCGACGTGGCCGCGCTCAACTCCCGCCCGTCGCTGACGCCCTGACGGCTTAGGCGGCCGTCAGGGCGGCGGCTACCAGTGGTGCGTCGTGGCGTAGGAGTGGTTGACGATGACCTCGGTGTCCTCGGGCGGCTGGTAGACCGACTGCACCGCGACCCGGCCCGGGCCCCACAGCCTGACCCAGATGCTGCGGTAGCTCCACGAGCTGCGCCAGAAGGCGAAGCCCGCGCTGCGCGGGTACTCCAGGTGCAGCGCCATCCGCACCGACACGTCCCGGTAGAGCAGGGAGCTCGGCTGGATGAGCATGGTCTGGCCCGGCTGCAGGTCGCGGATGAAGACGTTGCCCGGCGCGTGCAGCAGCAGCAGCCCCGGCGCCCCGTGCGCGCCGAACACGTCGCCGAACTGCCCCATCGGGTAGTGCATCTCCCGGTCGTCGGAGTCCTGGCCGGTCTCGTACCACACGTTGGTCGGGTGCCAGTCGTACTTGATGTTGCCGGTGGCGCACAGGAAGCGGTGCTCGCGGACCCAGATCTCCTGGCTGTGCTGCATCGGCAGCGCCACGACCTCGCCCGCGTGGTTGTCCGACAGCGCCAGGTGGCCGGGGCCGCGGCCCTCGACCATGACCAGCGGCATCCCCGCCATCTTGCGGTTCCAGGCGCCCTTCATCGGCATGTTGGCCAGCCGGGTCTGCGGCTCGGTCCACAGCAGCGTGTGGTGGGAGAAGTAGATCCAGTCCTCGGGCGCGAGGGTGAACTCGGCGGTGGGGACCGTGGTGCCCGCGATCTGGACGTGCGACTGGCCGAACTGGAGCCGGGCCATGTCCCTGATCGGCGGCTGCTCGACCCAGCCGGAGTCGCTGACCGAGGACCTGATGTCGACCGGCGCCCCGCACAGCGGGCAGGTCGGCGCGCTCGGGTCGCTCGGCTGCCTGCAGTACCGGCAGATGTAGGCGTTCATCGGCAGCCCTACTCGGCGTGGTGGTGGACGTACATCGACTGGATGCCGACCCGGCCCGGGCCGGTCATCTCCGCGAGATACATGCCGTGGCGGAGCATGCCGGTCTTGAGCGGCATCTGCACCGCCTGCATCTGCACGCTGGAGTCCTTGTACAGGAACCCGCCCGGCTCGACCAGGATCTTCTCGCCCGGCCGCAGCACCCGCTCGAGCACGTCCCCGTTCCCGTGCAGCAGCAGCATGCCCGGGTAGCCGGCCGTGACGAACCGGTCCATGTACATGCCGCTCCCGCCGTGCAGCAGGTTGACCAGGCCCTTGATCCGGACGAACGAGTACTGGACGCTGTGCGAGGCGACCAGGAAGGCGTGCTCGCGGACGTCGAGTTCCATCCCCGGGTGCAGCGGCAGCACCACCATCTCCCCCGGGGCGTTCCGGGAGAACGCGATGCGGCCCGGGCCGCTGGCCACGGTCACGATGTGCGGCATGCCGCCGATCGACCGCTTCAGGCCGCCGCCGGTGTTCAGGGACGACAGCGGGACCTGCTCGTCCTTCCACAGCAGCACGTGGTGCTCGAAGTAGACGCCGTCCTGCGGGTGCAGGTTGAGCTCGGCCACCGGGACGAGCTCGCCCTCCACCTGGCAGGTGCTGCCGGAGAACCGGAACTCGGTCATGTCGCGCAATCGGGGCGCTTCGCGCCAGCCGGAGTCGCTGACCTTGTTCTTCTGGTCGAGGGGGGCGCCGCATGTCTGGCAACTGGTGCTGCCCGGCTGGTTCTGCGCCTGGCACCACTGGCACTGAATCAATTCCACGCTGGGAAGATAGCAGGTAAGGACCTATGACAACGCCTTGGCGCCACAATCGGGAGACCCGGTATGGTTCTTCCATGGCACTGCTCGGGCGCGAATTCATCGCCGTACCTGATGACCGTAAGGGTCAGATCGTCTTCAAATGGCCGGACGTCACCATCCGCCGCTTCACGCGCGCGATCGTCAACGCGGACGAGATGGCGATGTTCGTCAACACCGGCCAGGTCGTGCAGACCCTCGGCCCGGGCCGGCACCAGATCGACGCCAACGAGCTTCCCGGCCTCGGCGCGGTCATCGACACCGTCACCGGCGGGAACGCCTACCGCGCCGAGCTGTACTTCGTCGGCACCCGCGAGTACACCGGCTTCAAGTTCGGCGGCCGGGTCGATGACGTGCAGGACCCGCGGACCGGCCTGGTGGTCACGCTGCGGGTGTTCGGCGACTACGCGCTGCGGGTGGCCGACCCGGTCCGGCTGGTGACCAACCTGACCTCCACCGTGGACGTCACCGACAACGAGCGGATCGCGGGCTGGGTCAGCGACCAGCTGCTGAAGGTGCTGCGGACCCACGTCACCACCCAGATCATCCGCAACGGGTGGCCGATCCTGGGCCTGATGGCGTACTCGGCGGAGATCGAGCAGAACACCATCGAGGCCGCCAACGGCCAGCTCGCCGCCTACGGCGTCCAGCTGACCCGGATGGGGAACTTCGACGTCAACCTCTCCCCCGAGGACGAGAAGCAGCTCAAGCAGCTGGCCAAGGACACGAGCTACTCCCAGCTGGCCGGCGGCTTCGGCAACTACGCGGCCGGCGAGATGGCGCTGGGCGCGGGCCAGGGCATGGCCCAAGGCGGTGCCGGGGTCGACGGGGCGTTCCTCGGGGCCGGCTTCGGGCTGGCCAGCGCGTTCGGCGCACAGCAGGCTCAGGCCCAGCAGGCCCAGCAGGCTCAGGCCGCCCAGCAGGCCGCGGCCCAGCACGGCGTGCCCCAGGGCCAGCCCCAAGGCCAGCCCCAAGGCCAGCCGCAGCAGGCCCCTCCGCAGGCGGCCTCCGGGGCGGTATGCGCGTCCTGCCAGGCGCCTAATCCGGCCGGGGCGAAGTTCTGCATGGGCTGCGGCCAGCGGATGGCCCCGGCCGTCCAGCACTGCACCGAGTGCGGCACCGAGCTTCCGGCCGGAGCGCGGTTCTGCTCCGGCTGCGGCACCCCCACCAGCCCCTGACCGGTGCCAGCACCCCGCGCCTGACCGGCGCCAGCACCCCGCGCCTGACCGGCGCCAGCACCCCGCCTGACCGGTGCCAGCACCCCGCCTGACCGGTGCCAGCACCCCGCGCCTGACCGGCGCCAGCGCCCCGCCTGAACGAGATGAAACCCCGGTTTGATGTCGTTCTGGCGTGCTGAAATCCCGGTTTCATCTCGTGCGAGCTGGCCTCGTCAGTCCCGCGAGGGCGCTCAGTCCCAGGCCGGCTCGGTGGCCTCGCGGACGTGGCCGTCGGCGGTGAAGATGAGGAACCGCTCGAACGAGCGGGCGAACCAGCGGTCGTGGGTGACCGCGAGCACGGTGCCCTGATAGGACTCCAGGCCCTGCTGCAGGGCTTCGGCGCTGGGCAGGTCGAGGTTGTCGGTCGGCTCGTCGAGCAGCAGCAGCGTCGAGCCGGCCAGCTCGAGCAGCAGGATCTGCAGCCGGGCCTGCTGGCCGCCGGACAAGGTGGCGAACGGCTGCCGGGCGCACGCCTGCAGCTCGTACCGCGCCAGCACCGACATCGCCTCGTTGATCAGCCGCGCGTGCTCGGTCATCACGATCTCGAGCGGGGCCCGCCCGGCCAGGTCCGGCCGGGCGTGGGTCTGCGCGAACAGCCCGGGGACCACCCGGGCGCCCAGCCGCGCCTGCCCCTCGTGCGGCACCTGATCCCCCGCGAGCAGCCGCAGGAAGGTCGACTTCCCCGACCCGTTGGCGCCCAGCACCGCGATCCGGTCGTCGAACCAGATCTCGGTGCCGAACGGCTGGGTGTTCCCCGTCAGGACCAGGTTCTCGCAGATCACCGCGCGCTTGCCGGTCCGCCCGCCGCGCAGCCGCATCTTCACGTTCTGCTCCCGCGGGACCTCTTGCGGCGGCCCTTGCGCCTCGAAGCGGTTCAGCCGGGTCACCGCGGCCTGGTACCGGGAGGCCATGGCGTCGTTGTAGGCCGCCTTCTGCCGCAGGGTGTGGACCAGCTCCTTCAGCTTCTCGTGCTCCTCGTCCCAGCGGCGGCGCAGCTCCTCCAGCCGGCTGATCCGGTCGGACCGGGCCTGGGCGTAGCTGGCGAAGCCGCCGCCGTGCACCCAGACGTGCCGGTCCTCGACGGTCACGATGCGCTGGGCGCAGGCGGCCAGCAGCTCCCGGTCGTGGCTGACCAGCAGCACCGTCTTGGGCGTGCTGGCCAGCTGCTGCTCCAGCCAGCGCTTGCCCGGCACGTCCAGGTAGTTGTCCGGCTCGTCGAGCAGCAGCACGCCGTCGGTGCCGCGCAGCAGCGACTCGATCACCAGCCGCTTGCACTCGCCGCCGGACAGCGTGCTCACGTCCCGCCAGCGGCATTCGTCGAACGGGATGCCGAACGCGGCCACGGTGCAGGCGTCCCAGTGCACCTCGGCCTCGTAGCCGCCGGCTTCGCCCCATTCGGCCAGCGCGGCCGCGTAGCGCAGCTGGGCGCGCTCGTCGTCGCGCTCCATCATGGCCAGCTCGGCCGCGTCCAGCCGCGCCGCGGCCTCCCGCACCCGCGGCGCGGAGACCGACAGCAGCAGGTCACGGACCATGGGCGTGAGATCCTGGCCCTGGCTCGTGCCGATGAACTGGCGCATGACGCCGAGCCCGCCGCTCGACGCCACGGTGCCCTCCTGCGGTGCCAGGTCGCCGGCCACCAGCCGCAGCAGCGTGGTCTTGCCCGCCCCGTTCGGCCCGACCAGGGCGGCCGTGACGCCCTCGCCGACGCGGAAGCTCGCGTCGTCGAGGAGCGTCCGCCCGTCCGGCAGCACATGGCTGACGTGCGCCACCTCGACATGCCCCCACGTGCTCACGCCCGGACAATAGCCGCCCGCCGCCGGCCGGGGCAACGTCATTTACCGCCGGGCGGAATGAACGGGAGCCCGGGCGAGCTGTCGGTGGCATGAGTATCGAACTGGGCAAGGCCGGTATCTGGCGGCACCCCTCCGGGCTCACCCCGGAGCTGGTGGCCGAGGCGGAAGCGCTGGGCTACGGCGCGATCTGGCTGGGCGGCTCGCCGGACGGAGACCTCAGCGTCGTGGACCAGCTGCTGGACGCGACGGACCGCATCGCGGTCGGGACCAGCATCGTCAACGTATGGAAGGACGACGCCGCCACGGTGGCCGCCTCCTGGCATCGCATTGCCGGCCGGTACCCGGATCGCTTCGTGCTCGGCCTGGGGATCGGGCATCCCGAGGCCACCCAGGAGTACCAGCGGCCGTACGACAAGCTCGTCAGCTACCTCGACGAGCTGGATGACCTCAAGGTCCCGGCGGCCGGCCGGATGCTGGCCGCGCTGGGCCCGCGGGTCCTGCGGCTGTCCGCCGAGCGGGCCGCGGGCGCCCTGCCCTACCTGGTCACGCCGGAGCACACCCGGCGGGCCCGGGAGATCCTCGGCGCCGGGCCGGTGCTCGCCCCCGAGCAGAAGGTGGTGCTCGAGACCGACCCCGGGCAGGCCCGGGCCATCGGCCGGCCGCGCGTGCAGAACCCGTACCTGGGCCTGACCAACTACGTCAGCAACCTGCGCAGGCTCGGCTGGACGGACGAGGACCTCGCGGACGGCGGCAGCGACGCGCTGATCGACGCCCTGGCGGTGCACGGCGACGCGGCGGCGATCGCCCGCGGGGTCAGCGCGCACCTGGAGGCGGGCGCCGACCACGTGGCCGTCCAGGTCCTCAATCGCGATCCCCTGCCCGCGCTGCGGGAGCTGTCCGGCCAGCTCGAGCTGGGCCGCCGCTGATCACAGACAGCCCTCCCGTATCACGGTTGCCCCCGGCCAACCACGGTGTCATGATTGGCACCATCATGACAGTGCCAATCAGGTCCGTCCTGACCGGTTCCGGGCCGGCTCGTCCGGGCTGGGGCGGCCGGGGCGGTGCCATCAGCGCCCTCGCCCTGGCGGACCTGCTCGGCCGGTGGCCCTCCGCCGGCGGCCCGCTGTACCGGCTGCTCGCCGCGCGGATCGCCCGGCTGGCCGACACCGGCGAGCTGCCCGCGGGGCTGCGGCTGCCCCCCGAGCGCGACCTGGCCGCCGCCCTGTCGGTGAGCCGGAACACGGTGGCCGCCGCCTACCAGGTGCTGCGCGACGAGGGCATGGCGGAAAGCCGGCAGGGCGCCGGCACCCGCATCGTCCCGCACCGCACCACGCCCGCCGCGGTGCACCGGGCCAACGGCTTCTTCTCCGGGCTGCTCGAGCATTCCGTGGTCGACGCGGACCTCAGCCTGGCCGCGGTGGACTGCGCGCCGCAGGTGGCGCGGGCCCTGTCCGACCCGGGCAGCGTCCTGGATGGCAGCTGCGCGGTCACCGCCACCTCCGGGTATTTCCCGCTCGGCCTGCCCGCGCTGCGGGCCGCCATCGCCGCGCACCTGACGGGCCGCCTCGGGCTGCCCGCCGACCCGGCCGAGGTCATCGTCACCACCGGCGGCCAGCAGGCCCTGGACCTGCTCATCCGGTGCGAGGTGCTGCCCGGTCAGCCGGTCGCGGTCGAGGATCCCACCTTCCCCGGCGCGCTGGACGCGCTGCACCGGGCCGGCGCCCGGGTCATCGGCCTGCCCGCCGGCGCCGGCTTCGATCCGGACCGGCTGGAGCACGTGGTCCGCACGCACCGCCCGGCGCTGGTCTACCTGGTCCCCACCCACCACAACCCCACCGGCCTGGTCATGCCGGCCGGGCACCGCCGCCGGGTCGCCCGGCTGGCCGCCGAGCACCCGGGCACGCTGTTCGTGGACGACCTGACGCTGGCCGAGCTGCCGCTCGGCGACACCCCGCCGCCGCCTCCGCTGGCCGCGCTGGCCCCCCGGCAGGCCAACCTGGTCAGCGTCGGCTCGCTGTCCAAGCTCTACTGGGGCGGCCTGCGGACCGGCTGGATCAGGGCCAGCCCGGGCCTGATCGCCCGGGCCGCGGCGGCCAAGGCCGCCGCCGACCTGGGCAGCGCGGCCTACCCGCAGGCGATCACGGCCGCGCTGCTGACCGGCGGCCACGACGACATCGTCAAGTGGCGCCGCGAGTGGCTGCGGGTCCGGTACGAGGCGCTGGCCGGGGCCCTGCGGGCGGCCGGGGCCGGGTGGACCTGGCCCGAGCCGGAGGGCGGGCTCACCTTGTGGGTCCGCGTCGGGGGTGACAGCACCGCGTTCGCCCAGGCCGCGCTCAGGCAGGGGGTCGCGGTGGTCCCCGGGCGGCTGCTGAGCGCCAGCGGGGACGCCGGCGGGGCGGGCGAGTACCTGCGCCTGGCCTTCACCCAGCCGCCGGAGATCTTGGCCCGCGCGGTCCCGGCCCTGGCCGGCGCCGCGCTCGCTAAGACCACGCCGCCGCGGCTATCCCGGTGGTCAGCTTGAACGGCGCGGCCCCGTCCAGGGACAGGAACAGGTCGGGACCGGACAGGTAGAGCAGCCAGTGGCCGGAGGGGTCACCGTCCAGGCTGGTGTGATCGCGGTTGAGCCAGCCGATGGCGACCTGGCGGACGAAGCGGCCGGACGGGCCGATCTCCCACAGCAGGTTCGAGGTCTCCCCGGCCGTCCCGTCGGTGCAGCAGATCCGGTCCACGAACAGGTCGCCGCCGGGCAGGAATGCTCCGCCGCGGTAGTAGCTGTGCGCGGCGTCCGGCCCGGTGACCGGCACGGCGGTGGCGCCGGATCCGGCGGACGGCAGGTAGTACCGGGCCGTGGCCGGGTCGACCTGGGCCAGGATCCAGCTCCGGCTGCCCTCCGGCAGGCCGACCGCTACCAGCAGCCGTGTGCTGTCCGGCGACCAGGACAGCTCAGGAACCGCGCCGCCCTGGGCGCGTCCGGGCGCGGCCGTCAGGACCTTCTCGCCGCCGCCCGCGAGGTCGCGGACCACCACCTCGGGACGGCCGGCCGCGGAACCCGGGCGGCCGCACGGTATCCGGTCGAACGCCACCTTCGTTCCGTCCGGGCTGACGGCGGGCAGCACGCCGGGCGCGATCACCGATACCCGGCCGCCGCCGGCCGGGACGGACTCGATCGTCCCCCCGCAGCCATGCTGGGCAGCGAAGTAGACGGTCCGGCCGTCGGACGAGACCGAGACGGCACCGGCGAGCACGCCGCCGCGGACCAGGATCGTGCGGGCTACGCCGGTCAGCGGGTCGAGCACGACGAGCGCGCCCTGGCTGGTCACCGCGATGATGTCGGGCCTGCCCTCCCCGGCCGGGCCGGAGGGGCCGGCCGGCGGCCGGGACCCCGTAACCGGGGCCGCCGGAGCTGACTGGCCCAGGCTGGCGTAGGCGGTGCCGGCGCCGCCGGCGGCGACGGCGAACGCGAGCACGGCGGCGGCCAGCGCCTGGCGGCGGCGACGGCGGTTGCCGCGAGCCCGGATGGCATCCGGCGCGGGCGGGCTGACGGTCGCGGTGAAGTCCGCGGTGCCAGCCTGGAGGCTGGCGGAGAGTCTCTCACGCATCGCACGCCACCTCCTTGCCGTTCAGGCCGGGTTCGCTCTTCCTGTTCGGGCCGGGTTCGCTCTTCCCGCCCGGGCCGGGTTCTCTGTCCGCCAGGTGCGGGGCCATCGCCTGGCGGCCGCGGGACAGCCGGGCCTTGACCGTGCCGGCGGCCGCCCCGGTCTCGGTGGCGATCTCGTCCACCGAGAGCCCGACCAGGTGGTACAGGACGATCGCCTGGCGCTGGCGGGGCGGTATCTTGCGCAGGGCCGCGATGATCGCCACGTAGTCCGGGCTCAGCCCGCGCGCGTCCTCGGGCGCCCACTGGCGGTGATGCGCCACGCGCATGTTCGCCGCCTTGCGCCAGGCGCTGACGCTGACCCGGTAGGCGACGGTCCGGACCCACGCCTCGGGGTCGCCGTAGCCCGATACCTTGTCCCAGCGCTGCCAGGCGCGGGCGTAGGCCTCCTGGACGCAGTCCTCGGCCTCGGCCCGGCTCCCGGTCATGGCGTACAGCTGGCCGGTGACCCTGCGCACGCTGCCGGAGTAGAACGCGTCGAAGGTCGCGGGATCGCGCATGCGGGTCCCCTTCCGTGCCGCCGCGAGTGGGTTCGTCCCCTGTGACACGCGCGGCACCGCGCGGCGGTTGCCCCCGGAACCCGACTTTTTGCGACAGCGTTTTACAGCCGGGCGGTGCCGATCAGCCCGTTCCTGGTCACCAGGGCGGCGAGGTCGTCCGCGGCCAGCTCGCCGGTGCCGTCCGGCCGGGCCGGGAGCACCATGTACCTGGCCTCCGAGGTCGAGTCCCAGACGGTGATCTCGGTCTCCGGGGGAAGCACCAGGCCGAACTCGGCCAGCACGGCGCGCGGCTCCCGCACCGTCCGGGACCGGTAGGCGAAGCTCTTGTACCAGCCGGGCGAGGGACCCAGCAGCGACACCGGGTAGCAGGAGCACAGGGTGCAGACGATGACGTTGTGGGTGGTCCCGGTGTTGGGCACCACCCGCAGCGCGTAGCTCAGGTCGCCGAAGCCCAGCTCGGCCGCGGCGGCACTGCCGTCGGACAGCAGCCGCTCGCGGTACTCCGGATCGGTCCAGGCGCGGGCGGCCATCCGGGCCCCGTTGACCGGCGAGGCGTTGGTGTACAGGCCGGTCAGGTACTGGTCGATCTCGTCGTCGCTGGTCAGCCCGGCGGCGATCAGGCGTTCCTCGAGCCGCCGGGTCCGGGCGGCGGCCGGCAGGTCATCATGCCCGGTCAAAATAGGACTCCCACAGGTCGACGGTCACGGCGTGATCACCGCTCCCCCACAGGTCGGCGGCGCGGAACCGGACCGCGTAGCAGGTCTCCGCCCGGGGCGGGTCGATGCCGCGGGCGCTGTCGTCGGGCAGCGGCCACCGGTCGATGGCGGCGACGATCACCCCCGTGTGCCCGCGCACGTACCGGGGCACCCGGGTATGGTGGTCCGGGTCCCCGGTCTTCACCCGGACCCGGGCGCCCGCCTCGTAGCTCACGGCAGCACGCCCTTCTCCCGGACGAGCACCTCGATCGCGCCCAGCCAGCGCTCGTAGTACGACGCCGCCAGGTACTGCTCCGGCGGCAGCCGCTCGATCGCGTCCCGCAGCTCGTCGCTGTTGAACACGCCGCGCCGCCGGAGCATGGCGGCCAGCGCGTACACCCGCGCTTCCCAGTCGGCGGCGAACGGGGGCTCGCCGTTCTCGCCCGCCGGCACCGGGCCGAACCCGGTCTGCCCGCCCATGTCATGAACACGGCTCACGCTGGTGACACTAACAGGGCCCCCTTCTTCTGGCCCAGAGGCAGATGTTACTTATGGTCTTATGACATCGAACGGCGGACTCCGCAGCAGGCAGTGGTTCGGGGCGACCGGCCGGGCCGGGATGGGCCACCGGTCCTGGATGCGCAGCCAGGGCTTCACCCCCGAGGTCTTCGACGGACGGCCGGTCATCGGCATCGCGACCACCTGGTCCGAGCTGGCGCCGTGCAACGTCCACCTGCACCGGGTAGCCGAGGCGGTCAAGCGCGGGGTCTGGCAGTCGGGCGGGTTCCCGCTGGAGTTCCCGGCCATGGCGCTGGGCGAGACGCTGCTGCGGCCGACCGCCATGCTGTACCGGAACCTGCTGGCCATGGAGGCCGAGGAGCTGATGCGGGCCAACCCGCTGGACGGGGTGGTGCTGCTGTCCGGGTGCGACAAGACCACGCCCGGGCTGCTGATGGCGGCGGCCAGCGTGGACCTGCCCGCCGTGATGGTCACCGGCGGTCCCAAGCTCAACGGCAAGTACCAGGGCGCCGACGTCGGCTCCGGCACGGCGGTCTGGCGGTGGGAGGAAGACCTGGTCGCGGGGCGGATGACCCAGGAGGAGTGCTACTTCGCCGAGGGCTGCATGTCCCGGTCCGACGGGCACTGCATGACCATGGGCACCGCGTCCACCATGGCCTCGATGGCCGAGGCGCTGGGCATGCAGCTGCCCTACTCGGCCACCTGGCCGGCCTCGGACTCCCGCCGCTACGAGACCGCGCAGCGAGCCGGGCAGGTCATCGTGGACCTGGTCGAGCGCGACCTGCGGCCCTCGGCCATCATGACCCGGCAGGCGTTCGAGAACGCGATCCGGGTGAACGCGGCCATCGGCGGCTCCACCAACGCCGTGATCCACCTGCTGGCCATCGCCGGGCGGCTGGGCGTGCCGCTGTCCCTCGAGGACTTCGACGCGCTGGCCCGCGACGTGCCGACCCTGCTCAACCTCCAGCCCAGCGGCAAGTACCTGATGGAGGACTTCTGCTACGCCGGCGGCCTGCCCGCGGTGATGCGCGAGCTGGCCGAGGCCGGCCTGCTGCACACCGGCGCGGTCACCGTCACCGGGGCCGGCGTCGGGGACAACGTGGCCGGCGCGCAGTGCTGGAACCGTGAGGTGATCAAGGCGCTGGCCGACCCGTTCCTGCCGGCCGGCACCGGCACCGCGGTCCTGCGCGGCAACCTGGCCCCCGAGGGCGCGGTGATCAAGCAGTCGGCTTCCTCGCCGCACCTGCTCAAGCACCGCGGCCCGGCCCTGGTCTTCGACTCCCCCGAGGACTACTACGCGGTCTCGAACGAGGAGGACCTCGACGTCGACGAGAACACCGTGCTGGTCATCCGGTACTGCGGCCCGCGCGGCTACCCCGGCATGCCGGAGGTGTCCAACGTGGCGCTGCCGAGGAAGCTGCTGCTCCGCGGGATCACCGACATGGTGCGGATCTGCGACGGCCGGATGTCCGGCACCGCCTACGGCACGGTCGTGCTGCACGTCTCCCCCGAGGCCGCGGCGGGCGGCCCGCTGGCCCTGGTCCGCACCGGTGACTGGATCACCCTGGACGTGCCGGACCGCACGCTGACCCTGGAGGTGGGCGAGGAGGAGCTTGACCGGCGCCGGGCCCAGTGGCAGCCGCGGGCCCCGCACGCCAGCCGGGGCTGGACGTACCTGTACACCGAGCACGTCCAGCAGGCCAGCGCCGGCGCCGACCTGGACTTCCTGGTGGGCGGCAGCGGGCACGAGGTGGGCCGGGACTCGCATTAGCCCCAACCGGTGGCCGCCTTCGGCCGTCTCCAAAGGTATGAAGGCACCGATGACGGGCGTACTGACCCGGGTAGTCATCCTGTTCGCCGCGCTGAGCGCGCTCTGCCTGCTGCTCGCGGGCTGCGGCACCCGCGCACCCTGGCCGTGACCGGGAAGCTGCCTATCAGCAACGGCCAGTACCTGGCCGGCGGCGACAGCAATCACCTGTCGGTGGCCGGCGGCGCCCTGTGGGTGATCGCGGGTGACCGGCTGGTCCGGGCGTGGACACCCGCCTGAAGCGGATCACCATCCCGGCGCCCTGCCGGATCGGGTAGTGTTCAAGCCCCGTTTCCCGGCGACCCACAGGCAGGAACCAGGTTGGAAAGCGTCGTCCTCCTCGATGAAGCAGGCAACGCCAGCGGCACCGCCGACAAGGCGGCCGTGCATCATGACCGCACGCCTCTTCACCTGGCGTTCTCCTGCTACCTGTTCAACGAGGCGGGCCAGTTCCTGCTGACCCGGCGGGCCGAGTCGAAGCGGACCTTCCCCGGCGTGTGGACCAATACCTGCTGCGGGCACCCGCAGCCCGGCGAGTCCATGTCCGAGGGCGTGCGGCGGCGGCTGCGGGATGAACTCGGGATCGGCCCGGTCAGGCTGGAGCTCATCTTGCCCCGGTTCCGCTACCAGGCCACGATGGCCAACGGGGTGATGGAGAACGAGCTCTGCCCGGTCTACGCCGCCTACGCCGGCCCGTCGCCGTTCTCGTCCGGGCCCGACCCCGCGGAGGTCGCCGAGACCAGGTGGGTGAACTGGGAGGACTTCTGCGAGGAGGCCCGGTCCGGGCAGCAGCCCGTCTCGCCCTGGTGCGCCATGCAACTGGCCGAGCTCGCCGCCCTCGGCCCGAAGCCGCTGGACTGGGCCCCGGCCGATCCCGCCGGGCTGCCGCCTGCGGCCCTCAGCTAGCCGCCCGTGGCGGGTTTCCCCAGGACAGCGGCTTCGTCAACACCTGTTCCACAGGCTTGTCCACACCCGGTGCGTTCAGGCCGGTTTGTCCGCAGTCGGTTTCACCCGGATCGCGGGTCAGGCCGGCCGCGGCGCCAGGCCCCGGGCCAGGAGCTCGAGCACGTCATCGAGGACGTCGTCGGGGACGCGGCCGCCGGCCGTCCAGTCGGCCCAGCGCATGCCGACGAAGTTGCCGATGCCGGTGTAGGCGAACGCGATGACCTCGGGATCGTAGCGCTCGTCGACCTCGCGGGCGAGCTGGGCCGCCCGGACGCCGCGGGCGTAACCGCGGGCCAGGTGCTCGTAGTACTCGCGGAACACGGCCGGGTCGATGAACTCGGACTCGCGGACGATCCGGTCGATCCACGGACGCTGGGAGAGCATGTCGAAGTACGCCCGGAAGGCAGCGCGCTCCCGCGCCCGCTGGCCGCCCTCGGTCTGCTCGAGGGCGGCCCTCATGGCCCGCCTGAGGTCGTCGTTGATGGCCCGGACCACGGCGGCGAAGATCTCCGCCTTGGACTGGTAGTACGAGTAGAAGCTCCCGGTGGCCATCCCGGCGCGGGCGCAGATATCGGCGACCGCCGTCCGGTGGTAGCTGCGCTCCCCGAACAGCTCCTCGGCCGCCCTGAGCAGAAGTACCTGGCCGGACGCGCCGCCCCCCTGACCGGCCCGCGTGCGGGGAGGCTTGCCGCCTCCCCGCACGCCGGGACTGGTTTCCGCAGTCATATCGGCTGATCCCCGCTTCTTTCAGTCCGGGATGGCCGATCCGGCGTCAGGGTGACGGGATGCCACTCGCCGGCGCCTGCTGTTCGGATCCCGAGTAGGTGGTGATGGCACCTGACGCGGACGCGTCCGTCGTCAGGACCGGCCCTTGCTGCACGAGCTGGCCATTGGAGATAACACCCAGGTAAGCCCCGGTGATGCCCATGTGGTCGCTCGAAGAGTAAGAGTACGGTGCCACCGCGGGTCCCTGCGGCAGCCCGGCCTGGATCGCCGAGACCAGGTCGGCCCTGGTCGGGTTGCGGCCGGCCTTGAACATGGCCTGGACGAACGCGTAGCCGACAGCCTCGCCGAACAGCACGTTGCCGTCGAAGGGCGCCTTCGCGTCGTACTGGTCGTGGATCTTCTTGAACAGCGCGATCCAGCTGTTGCCGGCCGAGCCGAGCGAGGGCAGGTACCCGTCGCTGATGATCCCGTTGATGAGCTGGCTGCCGTTGACCTTCGCGCCGCCCTGCTTGGCGAACGACTCGAGCAGGCCGCTCAGGGTGATGGGGTCGGAGCCCACGTCGCTGACCACCATCGTCGGGTTGAAGCCCAGCTTGAGCTCGCCGAGCTTGAGCAGCGCGGTGAACGCGGGAATCGAGAACGAGACGACCACCTGGGCGCCGGAGGCGCGCAGGGCGCTGACGGCCGGCCCGATGTTGGTATTGGTCGGGTCGTAGGTCTGCTTGCTGACCACCATCGAGGCCGGGAGCTCGTCCAGCAGGCCCTTGACCCCGTCCTGGCCGAACTCGTCGTTCTGGGAGAAGAACCCGACCTTCTTGCCCGAGAAGTGCTGCTTGATGTACTGGCCGAGGATCTTCCCCTCCCGGATGTAGTCGAGCTGCCAGCCGAACGTCTGCGGGTCCTTGGCCGGGTCGTTCCAGCATTCGCACCCGGACGCGACGAACACGTCCGGCACCTTCTGCGCGTTGAGGAAGCTCACCGCGGCCAGGTGGGTGGGCGTGCCGAGGCCGTCGAACACGGCGTACACGTTGTCCTGCAGCACCAGCTGGCGCACGACCGACGCCGTCTTGGTCGGGTTGTAGCCGTCGTCGAGGTACTTGTAGACGATCTTGCGCCCGTAGATACCGCCGTGCGCGTTGACGTAGGCGAAGTACGCGGCCGAGGCGGGCGAGATCTCGCTGTAGCCGGGGGCGGCCGGGCCGGTGAGCGGCTGGTGGCTGCCGATGGTGATCTGAGTCGGGGTGATGCCGGGCGCGGACGCGGTCAGCGCGGCGTTCGAGCTGCCCGAGCCGGACCCCGCGGTCGAGCCCGAGCTCGAGCTCCCTCCCGAGGAGCAGGCGGCGACGGCGAACGTGGCCACGGTCACGAGCGCCGTGGCCTGCCAGCCAAGCCGGCGGGTTCGTTTCATGAAGATCCTTCCTTTTCATGTTGGCTGGCCGGCACTTCGTCGGCCGGCGGCGTGACGTGGGGGGCGGGCGCGTCACGGGAAAAGCGGGTTCTGGGCTCAGGGCCGGTGAACAGGGTGAGGATCCAGCGCAGCCCGCCCTGGATCCCTTGCGGGAAGGCGAGCATGACGACGATGAGGACGGCGCCGTAGACGGCGATCGGGATGTTGGAGCCGACCGAGCTGGACAGGCCGTGGCTGGTGGCCACGTCGGTGATGTAGGTCGGCACGATGATGATCAGGAGGCTGCCCCACAGCGCGCCCGGCAGGCTGCCCAGGCCGCCGATCACCGCCGCGGTCAGCAGCGCGATCGACAGCGTGATCGTGAACGCGCCCGGTGCGACCAGGCTGGTCACGATGGCCAGCAGTGAGCCGGCCAGGCCGGCGCAGACGGCGCTCACCACGAAGGCGAGGATGCGCGTCACGGCGACGTTCACGCCGTCGAGCGCGGCCGCCACCTCGTCGTCCCGTACCGCGCGCCAGTTGCGCCCGACCCGGCTGTAGCACAGGTTCGCCAGCAGGACCAGGGTGACCAGCGCCACCACCGTGCTGACCCAGGCCTGCCACCTGGTGAGCGGGAAGGCCGCGCCGAGGAAGGCGGGCGCGGTGAAGGTGACGTCCAGGCCCTGGTCGCCGCCGAAGATTCCCTGGTAGGCGGAGGCCAGCGCGGGCAGCGCGACGCCGAGCATGAGCGTCGCCCCGGCCAGGTACGGGCCGCGCAGCCGCGCGGCGGCCACGCCCACGATGCCCCCGGCCACCGCCGTGACCGCGGCCGACACCACCAGCGCGGCCACGAACGGCCAGGTGAGATGCAGCAGGAGCAGCGCCGTGGTGTAGCCGCCGATGGCCATGAAGGCCCCGTGACCCAGCGATATCTGGCCGCTGAGCCCGGTCAGCACGGTCAGCCCGGCCACGGCCGTGACCTCGAGCGCCACCTCGGCGATCTGGAAGTCCCGGAACGTGTTCAGCCGGACGGACAGGAACCAGACGACGATCGCCACCAAGACGGCGGCTCCGAGCCTGCGCGGGAACGTGTGCATGCTCAGACCCGCCGCACCTGGGTCGCCGAGAACAGGCCGCCGGGTCTGACCATCAGCACCACGACGAGGATGCCCAGGGCCACCAGCGGGACCAGGCTGGCGCCGGAGCTGAGGTAGCCGCCCGCGTAGCTGAGCGCGAGCCCGAGCAGCAGCCCGCCGATGACCGCGCCGACCGGGCTGTCCAGGCCGCCGATCACCGCGGCGGTGAAGCCGAACACGAAGATCGTGTCCATGCTGTTCGGGTACAGGAACGTCGACGGCGAGACGAGCACGCCGGCCAGCGCGCCGAGCAGGCCCGCGAGCGCCCAGCCGACGGTGAGCACCCGGGCCACCCGGATGCCGGACAGCCGGGCGATCGTGGTGCTGAACGCCGCCGCGCGCATCCGCAGGCCGGCCGAGGTGTACTTGAACGCCAGGGCCAGCGCCCCGGTGACGGCCAGGACGGCCACGGCGACGAACACGTCGAAGCGCGACACGCCCAGCGGGGTCCCGCCCGCCCGCAGCCCGGTGACGGAGAACGCCGCGGGGAACGACCGGAACTGCCCGCCGTAGAAGATGCCGGCCAGCCCTTCGAGCAAGGTGAGCAGGCCGATGGTCACGATGACCGCGTTGAGCGGCGGCTTGTTCATGGTCGGCCGGATGATGGTGACCTGGCAGACCGCGCCGAGCACCATGCCGGTCACGAGCGCGACCGCGAACCCGGCCCAGTACGAGCCGGTCCGGTAGATGACCTCGATGGCCACGTAGGTGGTGAACATGGCCATGCCGCCCTGGCCGTAGTTCAGCAGCCGGGTACCGCGCCAGATCAGCACGAGGGATAGCGCCACGGCCGCGTAGATCATCCCGAAGACGACCCCGCTGAGCGTGAACTGGAGGAACTCGACCACTGACATGCTCCTAGGTGGCTAGAACCCGAGATAGTGGTGACGGAGCGCGACGTCGGCGGAGAGCGTCGCGGCGTCCGCGGCGGCGACGACCCGGCCCAGGTTGAGCACCACGCCGTGATCGGCGACCGCGAGGGCGCCGCGCGCGTTCTGCTCGACCAGCACGATGGTGATGCCGTTCTCCCGGCTGAGCCGCACCACCAGGTCCATGACCTGGGCCATGACCCGGGGGGCGAGGCCGAGGGACGGCTCGTCGAGCAGCAGCACGCGGGGCCGGGCCAGCAGCGCCCGCGCGATGACCAGCATCTGCCGCTCGCCGCCGGACAGCGAGGCGGCCAGCTTCCGCCGCCGGTCGGCCAGCGGCCGGAAGCGCTGGTACGCCTCGTCGAGCGCGGCCGACCGCTCGGCGCGATGACGGCCCAGGGGCCAGGACATCATGCCGACCCGCAGGTTCTCCTCCACGGTGAGCTCGGGGATCACCCCCTGCCCCTCCGGCACGTGGGCGATCCCGGCCCGGACCATCTGCTCGGGACTGCGGCCGGCCAGGTCGGCGCCGGCCAGCAGGACGCGTCCCCGGCGGGGCCTGATCATGCCGCTGACCGCGCGCAGCAGCGTGGTCTTGCCCGCGCCGTTGGCGCCGAGCACCGCGGTGATCGCGCCCGTCCCGGCCGAGATGCTGACCCGGTCCAGCGCGACGACCCCGCCGTACCCCGCGATGAGTTCCTCGACGGCCAGCGCCGGGGTCTCGGGGACCGTGCCGCTACTCATGGGCGGTACCGAGGTAGGCCGCGGTCACGGCGGGATTGTCCTGGACCTCGCGCGGCGTGCCCGTCGCGATCACCTTCCCGAAGTCGAGGACCACGATCGAGTCGCAGACGGACATCATCAGGTCCATGTGGTGCTCGACCACCACGAGCGATCCCTCGGCGGCGAGGTCGCGGATGAGCACGCCGAGCTCGGCCAGCTCGCTCTCGTCCAGGCCGCTGGCGGGCTCGTCGAGCAGGATCAGGCCCGGCTTGGCGGCCAGCGCGCGAGCCAGCGCGACCCTCTTCCGCATGCCGTAGGGCAGCTCGCCCGGCCTGGCCTGGGCCGCGTCGGCCGCGCCGACCCGGTCCAGCGCCGCGAGCGCCAGCTCGCGCAGCCGGCGCTCGTCCCGCCCGGCCCGGGGCAGCGAGACCAGCGCGGACCAAAAACCCGCCGAGGCGCGGCAGGTCGCGCCCACCATGACGTTCTCCAGCGCGGTCAGCCCGCCGTACAGGCCGACTCCCTGCAGGGTCCTGGCCACGCCGAGGCCGGCCAGCCGGTGCGGCCTGACGTCGTGGCGGCGGCCGCCGAACAGCACCTCGCCGGCATCGGGCCGGGTGAAGCCGCACAGGACGTTCAGCAGGGTGGTCTTACCCGCGCCGTTCGGGCCGATGACGCCCAGCACATGCCGGGGCGGGACGGCGAGCGAGACGGCATCGAGCGCGGTCAGGCCGCCGAAGCGGACCGTCACGCCGCGCACCTCGAGCACTGAACCTGAGTTCATAGGCCAATTTCCTCACCATAGCCAGCAGGCGGTTCCGGCATGAATCCTCATTCAAGGCCGATCCCGGGAACCCGGCAAGACTCATACTGAGTTGGTGCTGATTCGTGGCTGAACCGAGATTCGGACCCGCCCCGGGGGCCAGGCCTCCCCCGCGGGTCGCGGCCCAGGTGACCGGGTAAGTTGGCGGCTGTCCTGATCACGGCGACCACCGGGGGCCTGGTTGACCTCGCTGACGCATGAGGAGGCGCGGGAGCGCTCCCGGCTCATCGACGTCCGGAGCTACCACGTCGAGCTGGACCTGACCGGCGGCGGCGACACGTTCGGCTCGGTGACGACCGTGCGGTTCGGCTGCCGCGCGCCGGGCGCGGCCACCTTCATCGAGCTCCGCCCGGCCCGGCTGCGGCGGGTGATCCTCGACGGGCGCGGCGTGGACCCGGCCGCGCTGACCGGGAACCGGCTCCCGCTGGCGGGCCTGCGGGCCGCCAGCGAACTGCGGGTCGAGGCGGACATGCCGTACTCGCGGACCGGCACGGGCCTGCACCGCTTCACCGACGACGCCGACGGCCTGACCTACCTCGCCCTGCACGGCGGCCTCGACAACGCCCAGCGCGTCTTCGCGGCCTTCGACCAGCCAGACCTGAAGGCGCCCTTCAGCGCCGCGGTCACCGTCCCGGCGTCCTGGACCGTGATCGGGAACGGCCGGGCCCGGCCCGCCGGTGACGGCCGCTGGGAGATCGCCGCCAGCCCGCCGATCTCTCCGTACCTGGTCACGCTGGTGGCCGGGCCGTACTACAGCATCGCCGCCGAGCATCGCGGCATCCCGTTCGGCCTGCACGCGCGGCAGTCGCTGGCCGGGCGCCTGGACCGCGACGCCCCGGAGATCCTCGCCGTCACCCGCGCCTGCTTCGACCGCTACCGGGAGATCTTCACCCAGCCCTTCCCGTACGACTCCTACGACCAGGCCTTCGTGCCCGAGCTGGAGGCCGGGGCGATGGAGAACCCCGGCTGCGTCACGTTCCGCGACGAGTTCCTGTTCCCGTCCGGCGGGGCGCGGGCCGAGCGGCAGACCCGCGGCGTGGTGATCGCGCACGAGATGGCGCACATGTGGTTCGGCGACCTGGTCACGATGCGCTGGTGGAACGACGTGTGGCTGAGCGAGTCGTTCGCCGAGTTCCTGGGCTTCGGCGTGCTGGCCGAAGCGACCTCCTTCACCGGGGCGCTGACCAGCTCCGCGCTGGACCGCAAGGTACGCGGCTACGACGCCGACCAGCGCGCGTCCACCCACCCGGTCGCCCCCGACCCGGCCGAGGTCCCCGATACCGACGCCGCCCTGTCCAGCTACGACGACATCTCCTACGCCAAGGGCGCGGCCGCGCTGGGCCAGCTGGTGGCCCAGCTGGGCTGGCCGGCCTTCCTGGCCGGGGTCAACGACTACTTCGCGCGCTACCGGTTCGGCAGCGCGACCCTCGCGGACCTGCTCGGCTGCCTGGGCCGCGCGTCCGGCGCCGACCTCGGCGAGTGGGCCGCGGCCTGGCTGCGCAGCGCGGGCGTGGACACCCTGACGGTGAGCCGCCCGGAGCCGCCGGGCCGGGTCGGCTGCGTCAGCCACGACGGCGGGAGGCCGCACCACCTGCTGATCGGGGTGTACGACGAGGGACCGGACGGGCTCGTGCTGCGCGGCCGGTATCCGGTGCCGGTGCCGGCCGACGCGCGCGCGGTCGTGCTGCCGGCCGGCGCGACCCGGCCCGAGCCGGCCCTGCTGCTGCCGAACGACGGCGATCTCAGCTACTGCAAGGTCCGGCTCGATCCCGCCTCGCAGGACGCCCTGGCGGCCTCGCTCAGCCGCCTGGCCGATCCGCTCAGCCGCGCGGTCGCCTGGACCATCGTCCGCGACCGGGTCCGGGACGCCGAGCTCGCGCCTGCGCAGTACCTCGCCCTGGCGGCCCGGCACCTGCCCGCCGAGACCGACACCTCGATCGCCGGGCACGTGATCGGGTACGCCCGCGGGACGATCGCCGACCGTTACCTGCCTCCGGGGCGGCGCGGGGCGGCGCTAGCGGAGATCACCTCCCTGTGCCGGGACCTGCTCAGCCCGCATCCCGCCGGCGACCGCGGCGAGCTGCGGCTGGTCGCCGCGCGCGGGCTGATCGACAGCGCGTCCGGCCCGGACGATGTCTCCGCCCTGTGGTCCTGGCTGGCCGCCGGGCGGGTGCCAGGGGGCCCGGACCTGGACGGGCGGCTGCGCTGGCAGATCCTGCTGAGGCTCACGGTGCTCGGCGCCGCCAGCCGGGCCGAGATCGCGCACGAGGCCGGCCGGGACTCCTCGGACCCGGACGGCCAGCTGGCGGCGGCGCGCTGCCGGGCCGCGCTCCCCGACGCCGCCGCCAAGCGGGACGCCTGGGCGATCTTGCGGGACGGGACGCTGTCCGGCTACGAGCTGACCGCGACCGCCCAGGGGTTCTGGCAGGCCGATCAGGCGGAGCTGCTGGCCGGGTACGTGCCGCGGTACTTCGCCGCGCTGCCCGCGCTGGGCAGCGGGCTGGCCCGGGTCTGGTGCCGGCACGGCTTCCCGCATCACGTCGCGGAGACGGCCGCGGTGCAGGCCGGCGAGCGGTGCCTGGAGGACGGCGGCCTGACCGGCTCACTGCGCCGGCTTCTGGCCGATCAGCTCGATGACCTGCGCCGATCGCTCGCGGTACGGTCAGCCTTCTAGCCCTAGGAGGCGGGCCGCGTTGTGCTTGAGGATCTTGGGCCGGGCCTCCGGCTTGATCTCGAGCAGGTCGAAGTCACGCAGCCAGCGCTCCGGGGTCAGCAGCGGGTAGTCCGTGCCGAACAGCACCTTGTCCTGCAGCAGCGAGGAGGCCGCCCGGACCAGCTGGGGCGGGAAGTACTTCGGCGACCAGCCGGACAGGTCGATGTACACGTTGGCCTTGTGGGTGGCGATGGAGATCGCCTCGTCCTGCCACGGCACCGACGGGTGGGCCAGGATGACCGGCAGGCCCGGGAAGTCGGCGGCCACGTCGTCGAGCAGCATCGGGTTGGACAGCCGCAGCTTGATCCCGCGGCCGCCGGGCAGCCCGGCCCCGATCCCGGTCTGGCCGGTGTGGAAGACGGCCGGCAGCCCGGCTTCCTCGATGACCGCGTACAGCGGGTAGAAGCTCCGGTCGTCCGGAGAGAACCCCTGCAGGCTGGGATGGAACTTGAAGCCGCGGACGCCGTGGCCCTCGATCAGCCGCCGGGCGCGGCGCACCGCCTCCGCGCCGGCCAGCGGGTCCACCGAGCCGAACGGGATGAGCACATCGGGGTGGGCGGCGGCCCGGTCGGCCATCTCCTCGCTCGACAGCGCGGGGTGGCCGGTGGCCGTGGTCGCGTCGACGGTGAACACCACGGCGGCCAGCCGGCGCGGCCGGTAGTAGTCGGCGATCTGCTCGACGGTCGGCGTCCGGTCGCGGCCAGCCTTGAAGTAGGCCGCCGACGCGTCCAGCAGCTCGTCGTCCAGCGAGAGGTGGCCACGCCCGTCAGACTCGACGTGGACGTGCACATCGATCGCCGCCAGGGCGGCCAGGTCCAGGTCAGTGGTCATCGATGACACCTTACCCGCCCGTCCTCACGTTCGATGTCATACATCTTGTGCTTTGCCGCACGCTATGGCACCGTCGGCGATGTGGAGCCGCAACGCCAGGTCCGGCCGGGTGACCGGCTGTGGACGCCCGGCCCGGAGCGGATCGCCCGCGCCAACGTCACCGCGTTCATCCGGTGGCTCGCCCGCGAGCGCGGGCATGACTTCGACGGCTACCACGCGCTGTGGCGCTGGTCGGTGACCGACCTCGACGGCTTCTGGCGCGCGATCTGGGACTACTGCGGCATCGAGGCCTCGGTGCCGCCGTCCGCGGTCCTCGGCCGCCGGTCCATGCCGGGCGCCGACTGGTTCCCCGGCGCCCGGCTGAACTACGCGCAGCACGTGCTGCGGCGCGAGCAGGCAGGCCAGGACGCGCTGTACTACCAGTCCGAGAGCACGCCGCTGGCCGGCCTGCCCTGGCCCGACCTCGCGAACGGCGTCCGGGTGCTCGCCACCCGGCTGCGCGACATGGGCGTCCGGCCCGGCGACCGGGTCGCCTCCTGCCTGCCGAACGCCCCGCAAGCCGTGATCGCGATGCTGGCCACGACCAGCATCGGCGCGGTGTGGACGAGCTGCTCGCCCGACTTCGGCTGGCGCGGGATCAGCGACCGGTTCGGGCAGCTGTCGCCGAAGGTGCTCTTCTGCGTGGACAGCTACCGCTACGGCGGCCGGGACTTCGACCGCAGCGCCGAGATGGAGCAGGTCATCGCGCTGCTGCCGGGCCTGGAGCAGGTCATCGCGGTACCCGGCCCCGGCGGGCGCGCGATCGCCGGGGCACGGTCCTGGGACGACGTCATGGACCACCCGCCGGTGCCCGCTGCCCGGTTCGAGTTCGAGCAGGTCCCGTTCGGCCATCCGCTGTGGATCCTGTTCTCCTCGGGTACCACCGGGCTGCCGAAGGCGATCACGCACAGCCACGGCGGCATCCTCATCGAGCAGCTGAAGCTGCAGACGCTCAACATGGACCTGCACCCGGGCGACCGGCTGTTCTTCTACACCACCAGCGGCTGGATGATGTGGAACTTCCTGGTCAGCTCGCTGCTGCTCGGGGTGCGGCCGCTGCTGTACGACGGGCACCCGGCGTACCCCGGACCCGGCGTGCTGTGGGAGATGGCCCAGGACGCGGCGGTCACGATGTTCGGCGCGAGCCCCGCCTACGTCGCCATGCTGTCCCAGGCCGGCGTGGTGCCCGCGGCCAGGTACGACCTGTCCGCGCTGGCCTCCGTCATGCTGGCCGGCTCGCCGGTGTCGGCGGAGGTGGGCGCGTGGTTCTACCGCAACGTCAAGGCCGACCTGTGGCTGCACGTGGGCAGCGGCGGGACCGATGTGTGCAGCGGGTTCACCGGCGGCGCGCCCGTGCTGCCGGTCTACGCGGGCGAGCACCAGGCGCGCAACCTCGGCGTGGCCGCGTACGCCTTCGACGAGCGGGGCGAGCCGGTCACCGGGCAGGTCGGCGAGATGGTGATCACCCAGCCGATGCCGTCGATGCCGGTCCGGCTGTGGAACGACGACGACGGCGAGCTCTACCGGCGGACATATTTCGGCGAGTACCCCGGCACGTGGCGGCAGGGGGACTTCTTCATGGTCAACGAGCGCGGCGGCTGCTTCGTGCTCGGCCGCAGCGACGCGACCTTGAACCGGCACGGCATCCGCATCGGCACCGCGGAGATCTACGCCGCGCTGGAGTCGGTCGAGGAGGTCGCGGACGCGCTCATCGTCAGCCTCGACCTGCCGGGCGGCGGCTTCTTCATGCCGCTGTTCGTCACCCTGGCCGAGGGCGCCGTCCTCGACGGCGAGCTCCGGGCCAAGATCGCCGCCCGGCTGCGCGCCCAGTACACGGCCCGGCACGTGCCGGACAAGATCATCGCGGTGCCCGCGATCCCGGCCACGCTGACCGGCAAGAAGATGGAGGTGCCGGTGCGCAAGATCTTGCTGGGGGCCCGGCCGGACGACGCCGCCAACCGCAACGCGATGGCCAACCCGCAGTCCCTGGACGCCTTCGCCCGCTACGCGAGCACGCAGCGGGACTACCGGGCCGGCTAGCCCGGGCTCAGTCCCCGGCGCCCGGCCTGACGTAGCCGAAGAAGCTGCGGCGCTTGATCAGGTCGGCCACCTCCTCGGGGACCATGCTCTCCCAGGAGTCGTCGCCGGCGGCGATCCGCCGCAGCACGTCACGGCTGAAGATGTGCAGGCAGTCCGGGCGGAAGTTGTCCAGGTTGACGAAGCTGCCCCGGCCGGCCAGGTAGTCGTACAGGGGCTGGAGCTCCGCCTGGACCTTGATGTCGTCGACGGTCTTGAGCTCTTCGTCCGGCGACGGCCGGTACGGGTAGACGTAGAGCTTCAGCCCGTTCTTGAACAGCCGGCCGAAGCTCTCCAGGATCCCGCCGGGCAGCTGCGCGTGGTTCCGCTCGTCGAACAGGTCGATGAGGCTCGGCACCCCCATCACGATGCCGATCCGCTCGCTGGTCCGCTCGGAGATGTAGGCGGCCAGCCGGTAGTAGTCGAAGTAGTCGGTGATCAGGACCGTCTCGCCGCACGCGGCGAGCAGGTCGGCCCGGGCCAGGAAGTCCCGCCGGTCGACCTCGGTCCGCTCGGCCAGCAGGTTCCGCATGGTGATCTCGGTCAGCTGCAGGATCGGCTTGCCCTCCACGGCCGGGTCCTGCGCGAACTTGTCCTTGGCGGTGGCCAGCATGTCCAGGTTCACGTGCGTCGGGGGCCGGAAGCTGCCCCGCTCGACCAGGACCGCCTTCTTCCTCAGCACCTCGCTCGGCTGCAGGACCGCGCGGTCCGGCCCGAACATGGCCACGCCGCTCAGCCCCAGCTGGACGAGCTTCAGCGCCATCAGCCGGTTGTCCACGCCGCGGAACTCGATGCCGCGGAACTCGATCATGTCGATCTCGATGCGGCCGACGGTCAGCTGGTCGAGCAGGCTCTCGATCAGCTTCTCCGGCTCGTGGTGGTGGAAGAACGCGCCGTACAGCAGGTTCACCCCGACGATGCCGAGCGACTCCTGCTGCAGGTAGGCCTCCTCGTCGAGCATCCGCACGTGCATGACGATCTGGCTGGGCTGGTCGTGCGTCTGGGACTGGAACTTCACGCCCATCCAGCCGTGGCATTCGTTGCCGCCCCGGTAGCTGCGCGCGACCACGGTGTCGGCGAACGCGAAGAAGCAGTTCGAGTCGCCGCGCTCGTCGTCCAGCCGCTCGACGTTGAGGTCGAACTCATGGTCGAGCATGCCCTGCAGCCGGCCGGCCGAGACGTACCGGTCGGCCTTGCCGTAGACGGCGTTGCTGACCGCCATGTCGTAGGCTGACATGGACTTGGCCACGGTGCCCGCGGCGCCGCCGACCCGGAAGAACCACCGGACCACTTCCTGGCCGGCCCCGATCTCCGCGATCGTGCCGTACCAGCGCGGGTCGAGGTTGATCTGCAGTGCCTTCTGATGCGTATCGGACTGATGCGCGATGAGCTCGGTCATGCTTCTCCCAGACCCTGCCCCGGTGCTGCCGTCAGCTCGATCTTAGCGTTCACCGGTATTTCCGGCCTCGGGCGGGCTGGCCTCCAGGAACTCGCCGAGGCGATCCAGGCGGCGTTCCCACAGCGCCCGCCGGCCGGAGATCCACTGCTCGGCCGAGCGCAGCGCCTCCGGGTTGATGCTGCAGGTCCGGGTACGGCCGGTCTTCTGCGACCGGACCAGGCCGCTGGCCTCGAGGACCTGGACGTGCTGCAGCACGGCGGCCAGCGACATTTCCAGCGGCCGGGCTAGCTCGCTGACCGAGGCCGGGCCCTGGCTGAGCCGTTCCATCATGACGCGCCGGCCCGGGTCGGCCAGCGCCTGGAACACCCGGTCCAGGTCCGCCGTTTGGTCAGGCATGCACCCGAGTATCGCCCCGCGCCCGCCAATAGTCAAGCAAAGACTTGAGTATTGACCGCCGCTCGCCCGTCACGGGTACGCGCGCGGACGGCGCCATCGTGACCGTGGCCCGGGAACCCGGCTCAGGTAACACTGGCACCGCCAGCACCACGATCTGAGCGCCGCGGGCCAGCCGCGACGACATGAAACCCGGCTTCGAGTGCGTCCGGACGCGCTGCAAGCCCGGTTTCATGACGTCCGCCGTCCGCCGCCCGGGCCGTCCGCCGCCCGGGCCGTCCGCCGCCCGGGCCGTCCGCCGCCGGAGGCCGGGACGGCCGGGGTCGCATCAGGCTGGGCCGGGCGGCGGGACCGGCTCGTTGCGGGCCGGGATCGCCGGGGCGGGGTTGGCGAAGACCTCCCGCTGCGCGGTGAGCAGGCCGGCCTTGGCCGCGGCCAGCGTGAGGGCCCGCGGCGACCGCGGGTACCCGGCGGGCGGGACCGAGAAGCGCAGCGCGGAGGTGAAGTCACCGCAGGTACGGCGGCGGAAGTCGCTGATGTTCGGCTCGCGGACGCCGAAGCGCTTCTCGATGACGCGGACCAGCGAGGTGTGGTCGAGCACATCCGAGCAGACCCGGCCGCCCGCGGACCACGGCGAGACGACGATGGCCGGCACCCGGAAGCCGAGCCCGATCGGCTCGCCGCCCACGTACTCCCCGCGCGTCCCGCGCGGCGCGACCGGCGGGGGCACGTGGTCGAAGAGCCCGTCGTTCTCGTCGTAGGTCACGATGAACAAGGTCTTGTGCCACAGGTCCTCGTTCGACGCGACCGCGTCCAGCTTGCTGGCGACGTACTCGGCGCCCGCGGCCGGATAGTAGTCCGGGTGCTCGGACTGCGCGGTGGGCGCGACCAGCCAGGACACCTGCGGCAGGCGGCCGGCCCGGGCGTCGGCCTCGAACGCCCCGGCCGGGCGCCTGCGCATCCCGCGCTGCCAGAGCGGCGATGACGGCGGCGCGGCGGCGAACTGCCTGAACCAGGCCAGCGCGTTGTCGTCGTAGTTGTCTTCTTCCTGGTACACCTGCCAGCTGACGCCCGCCCGCTGCAGCCGCTCGGGATAGGTGGTCCAGGACAGGGTGACGTTGTTGTAGGCGGGGGAATTGTCGGTGACCGGGCCGCCGCCGGTGCCCGCCGGGTCGATCATCGCGGTCCACATGTACAGCCGGTTCGGGTTGGTCGGCCCGAGCACCGAGCAGTGGTAGCGGTCGCAGACCGTGAAGGCCCGCGCCAGCGCCCACTGGAACGGGATGTCGGCCTCGGTGAAGTACCCCATCGTGAACGGCCCCTTGGCCGGCACCCACTGGTCCATCCGGCCGTTGTTCCACGCCTGGTGCTGGGTGGGCCAGGAGTGGTCGGTGCCGGGCGTGGCCTGCGCGCTGGTGGCCTTGGTGTCGAGGTGGAACGGGGCCAGGTAGCCCTGGGCGTGGCCCGGGTACGGCTGGCGGAACACCGCGCTGCCGTCCGTCAGCCTGATCGCGGCCGGGTCGGCGAAGCCGCGGACGCCCGGCATCGTGCCGAAGTAGTGGTCGAAGCTGCGGTTCTCCTGCATCAAGATCACGATGTGCTCGATGTCCCGGAGCGACCCACCGGGCGGATCCGCGAGCGTGGCGGCCAGCGCCCGGCGCAGGCTGCCCGGCAGCACCGCCGTGCCCGCCGCCACCCCGGACAGGGCGGTCGCGGTGGTGAGCAGGCGGCGGCGGGTGAGCGCGGGCGGCAGCGAGGCCGGGGCCGGGGCGGCCGGATCCCCTCCGGCGGGATCGGCCCCGGCGCGGTCGGCTCGGGCGGAGCGCGCACGATGGGCCAGGTACCAGCCGAGGGCGGCGATGACCAGGGCCAGCAGGCACTCGCCGATGGTCAGCGGCCACGACGGTGCGCTGGGTACGGCCGGGACGCCGGTGGCGGGGATGCCGGGCACCCGGCCGAACTGGACCACCCGGTCGTGCCCGCTGTCGGCCACCCAGACCTGCCCGGCCGCGGTGACCGCCACGCCCTGGGGAAACGCCAGGTTCTCGCCCGCCCGCGCCGGGGCGGTCTGCAGGCCGAACTCGGTGTAGAAAACTCCCGCCGGGCTGAACACCGACACCAGGCCGAAGTCCGGCTGCGCGACGTAGATCCGGCTGCCGGGGCCGACCGCGATGCCGCCCGGGTTGCTCAGGTCACCGTAGCCCGCCTGGGTGGTGCCGAACGACAGCAGCTGGTGCTCGGACGGCGAGAACTCGCGGACCGAGCTGCCCGGGGCGTAGGCGGGACTGGAGACCCAGATGTCGCCCCGGGTGTCGAGCGCGACGCCGGCCGGCGACGGCACGGCGAACGAGGTGCGGTAGCCGCCCGCGGCCGAGAACTCCTCGACCCGGTCGTTGCCCTGATCGGCGACCCAGATATCGCCGAAGGGGGTGACGGCGAGGCCGGCCGGGGCGTCCAGCTGCCCGCGGCCGCTCCCGGCCGCGCCGAAGCTGGCCAGCACCCGGCCGGCCGAGGAGAACTCCACCACCCGGTCGTGACCGGTATCGGCCACCCAGACGTGCCCGGCCGCGTCGGTGGCGACGCCGCCCGGCTGGTCCAGGTGCCGGCCGATGACGGTCACCAGGCGCCCGGACGGGGCGAACTCGGCCACCCGGCCGTGACCGGTATCGGCGACCCAGACACCGCCGCCCGGGTCCGCGGCCACGCCGCCGGGGCCGGCCAGGACCCGCTGCCCGAACGCCCGCGAGAACCCCGGCGCGTGCGCCAGCGGATCCGGCCGCGGCCCGGCAGCGACGAGCGTGGCAGCGACCGCACTGCCGCAGGCGAGGGCGATTATCCGCGACCGCGGGCCGCGTCGCCGAAACTTCAGGCCCATCGACCAGCAAAGTAACCCATTCCGGTCACCGTCGGCAAAGCGCCGGCCCACGTGGCCGGACGGCGATCACGCTACGCTCGGGTTCCATGGCAGCGGACCAGGAAATGACCCGGTCCCCGTCGCTGTACCGCAAGGTGGCCGAGGACATCAAGGCGGCCATCGCGGCGGGCGGCTACGCGGCGGGTACCCGGCTGCCGTCCGAGCACGAACTGGCCGAACGTTACTCGGTCTCACGCGGCACCATCCGCCAGGCGTTCGCGGCCCTGCGCGCCAACGGGGTCATCGCGTCCCGGCGGGGCGCGCGCCGGGTGGTCGTGAGCGGGCCGCGGCTGCAGAGTTTCGGCGAGCTGCTGTCCTTCTCCCGGTGGGCGCGGGCCATGGGCGAGGTGCCCGGCGGCCGCGTCGTCGCCATCCGGCGCAGGCCTGCAAGCCGGACGAGGCCGGGCGCCTGGTCCTGGCGGCCGGCGCGCAGGTCTATCACCTGACCCGGGTCCGGCTGCTCTCCGGGCACCCGGTGATGATCGAGCGCGGCGTCTACCCGGACCGGGTTGGCGTGCTGGTGGCGGGCATGGACCTGGCCACGGACTCGATCACCGAGCGGCTGGAGGAACTCGGCGTCGTCTTCGCGGACGCGGAGCACGTCATCGACGCGATACCGGCCACCGCCGAGGACGCCCGGCTGCTCGAGGTCCGGCCCCGGGTGCCCATGCTGCGCGAGCGCCGCCTCACCACCGACCTGACCGGCTCCCCGGTCGAGTGGTCCGACGACCGCTACCTGGGCCGCGCCGTGGCCTTCAGCGTCCGCAACTCCACCGCGGTCAACGCCTTGTCCCGCACCCAGGCCCGCCCGGGGCCCGGGGGCTAACGGCCGGCCAGGCCCTCGAGCAGCGGGACGAAGTGCGGGAACGGCGGCGCGGCGACGGCGGGGTCCTTGGCGTCGTCGTCCCAGCGGCGGACGGCGATCGCGTCGCGGGCGCAGGGCAGCGCCGCGAAGGCGGCCGCCTGCTCCGCGGTCATCGGGCCGCCCAGGTGCCCGACGTCGTGCAGCAATGCGGCGGCCACCAGCGGGGCGGGGCCCCGGCCGCAGGCTGCCGGTCACCGCGGCGGCGGCTGCCATAGCGTGCCTTGCTCGCAAAATATCCCTCCCACGCCACAGTCCCCGCAGGCGGGGACCAAATGCCAATCTTGGCTAGACAAGTCGAATGATGGCTAGCCAAGACAAACGGCAGGTTGCCAGCTCGTGACCGGCGGGCGTCGGTTGATGGACAGCTTGATAGCCGCTTCCGGCCTCTGGCCGGCGGCCTGCCAGATGGTTAGGATGTGCGCTCAGCGACGTACCTCCGCTCCTACTTGGGGGAAGCAGAGCGTCATAACCGTAGGCAAGGCCATGACGAGTCAGCAGGGCGGAGGGCGGCAGCCAGCGGGGATCCGGGACGTGGCCCGCCTGGCCGGCGTCTCGGTCGCCTCGGTGAGCTTCGCGCTCAACGGCCAGCCCGGCGTGGCCGACGACACCCGCCGCCGGATCCTGGCGGCCGCGACCGAGCTCGGCTACCGGGCCAACCCCCAGGCGCAGGCCCTGCGGCGCGGCCGCACCACGACCTACGGCCTGGTCATCCGCAACTTCAGCAACCCGTTCTTCCTCGAGGTGCTGACCGGGGCCGAGCAGGCCGCCACCGAGGCCGGCGCCACCTTGCTCCTGCTCGACTCGCACTACTCGGCCGAACGCGAGCACCGGCTGGTCCGGGAGATGGCGGCCCAGCGCATCGCCGGGCTGGCCATCGCGCCGGTCGGCGCGGGCGGCTCGCTGCGGCTGTGGCAGGAACTGCGCCCCGGCACGCCGGTGGTGGCGCTGAACGCGGCGGTGGAGGGCCTGCCAGGGGTGCCCCGGGTGTATCCGGACAACGCGACCGGAGTCGGGCTGGCCATGCGCCGGCTGGCCGAGCTCGGCCACTCGTGCGTGGCCTTCCTGTCCGCCCCCCGCGGCCTGGTGGCCGACCCGGACCGGCTGCGCCACTTCCGCCGGCTGGCCCGCGAACTCGGCCTCGAGCCCGTCATCATGCGGTCGCCGCTGACGATCGCCGACGTGCGCAAGGCGGCCGCGGCGCTGCTGGCCCAGCCGGGCGCCCCCAGCGCGATCATCACCAACTCGGACTACACCGCGCTCGGCATCTACCAGACGGCCCGGGATCTGGGCCTGCGGATCGGGCCCGACGTGTCCGTCATCGGGCATGACGACCTGCCGACCTCGGAATTGCTCGACCCGCCGCTGGCGACCATTCGGCTGGACGGCCGGGAAATGGGCCGCGCGCTGATGGCGCGCCTGCTCGGCAGCGACGGTTCCGGCGACTACATCGCCCCCGTGGAACTGGTCGAGCGCTCTTCTCTTCAGCGGCCGCCCGCCGCCCGTTAACCAGCTGTTTACCTGGCCCCGGGCGGCAACTCGGTAACGAGTCTTGACACCCTCGCGACGGGTGTGTGAGCATGCGAACGCTAAACGTTTTAGGTGCGTTTATCCTGCGTAATTAGCTGGGGGAGAGGTATCCGGGCAAACCGTTTGGGTAACGCCGCCCTGCGTTTACGGCAGGGTCTTTCCGGCCGACGTTCGGGCCGGGCCTTTCGGGTAGCCATCGACCTCGGATAGGGAAGCTTTTTCAGGAGGCACTGGTGAGATCCTCACATCGACTCGCGCTGGCCGGCGTCGCCGCCGCGGCGCTGCTCGCGGCCGGCTGCTCGTCCTCGGGTTCCTCCGGGAACTCGGGCGGCGGCACCAACTGGGCCAACGAAACCACGGCCTCGGCCGGGGGCGGCATGAACGCACTCGTCGCGGCGGCCAAGAAAGAGGGCACCCTCAACGTCATCGCCCTGCCGCCGACCTGGGCGAACTACGGCAACATCCTGAAAACCTTCACCGCCAAGTACGGCATCAAGATCAACTCTGCCCTGCCTGACGGCACCAGCCAGCAGGAGGTCGACGCGATCAAGTCCGAGCACGGCACGGCCAAGGCGCCGGACGTCGTGGACGTGGGCCAGGCCGTCGCGCTGGCCAACACCAGCCTGTTCGCCCCCTACCAGGTCGCGACCTGGTCCTCGATCCCGACGGCGCAGAAGGAGTCCACCGGCCTGTGGTACGAGGACTACGGCGGCTACATGGCGGTCGGGTACTCGAGCAGCTACGGCACCATCACCTCGCTCAACGACCTGCTCAGCCCGAAGTTCAAGGGCGCGGTCGCGCTGAACGGCAACCCGACCTCGGCCAACGCCGCGCTGAACGGCGTGATGATGGCCAGCCTGGCCGAAGGCGGCTCGGCCGGGAGCATCACCCAGGGCGTCGACTTCTTCAAGAAGCTCAAGGCGGCCGGCAACTTCAACCCGGTTTCTGCGACCGGGGCCACGATCAAGGCGGGCACCACCAAGGTGGTGTTCAACTGGGACTACCTGAACCTGCCGAGCTACGTGGGCGTGTCGAACTGGAAGGTGTTCATCCCGCAGAACGCGGTCCTGGGCGGGTACTACGCGCAGGCCATCAACAAGGGCGCGCCGCACCCGGCCGCGGCCCGGCTGTGGGAGGAGTTCCTCTACTCCCAGGCCGCCGACGGCGGGCAGAACCTCTGGCTTCAGGGCGGCGCCCGGCCGGTGGAGCAGCAGGCCATGCAGTCGAACGGCTCCATCGACAAGGCCGCGGCCGCCAAGCTGCCCACGGTGAGCGGTAGCCCGGTGTTCCTCAGCTCGTCCCAGAACACGGACGCCGCTAACTTCCTGGCGGCGAACTGGGCGAAGGCCGTTAGCTAGCCCGGTGTCCGCCGCCGCGACAACACAGACCGGCGCCCGGCCCGCGCGGGCCGGGCGCCGGCTGCCGGTTCCGGCCTGGGCCGGAAGCGTCCCCTTTCTCGCCTACGTTGCCGTCTTCCTGCTGTGGCCGACCGCGATCGTGGTCGTCGACTCGCTGAAGAACCCGAGCGGCAGCTGGGCCTTCGCCAACATCAGCAAGCTGGGCGATCCGCTGGTGCGCGGCTACTTCATCGGCTCGTTCAAGCTGTGCATCCTGTCCTCGGTGATCGGGGCCGTGTTCGGCGCGATCCTGGCCTACGCCATAGCGTCCGGCAACCCCGACGGCGTGGTCCGGCGGCTGTACCTGGCCGGCTCGGGCGTGCTCGCCCAGACGGGCGGGGTCACGCTGGCGTTCGCCTTCCTGGTCCTGATCGGCCCGATCGGGCTGCTGTTCCACGCGAGCTGGTTCTACAGCTTCCCGTGGGGCATCACGGTGATCTACGCCTACTTCCAGATCCCGCTCATGGTGCTGGTGTTCTTGCCCGCCATCGACGGGGTGAAGGTCCAGTGGCGGGAGGCGTCGGAGAACCTCGGCGCCTCGGCCTGGCAGTACTGGCGCTACGTCGGCGGCCCGCTGCTGATGCCGGCCTTCCTCGGCGGCGCCCTGCTGCTGTTCGCGAACGCGCTGTCCGCCTTCGCCACCATCGTGGCCTGGGAGAACCAGATCGCGTACATCGTGCCGCAGCAGATCAGCACCGCGCTGTCCAGCGAGGTGGGGCTCAGCAACGTCAACGTGGCCGACCTCCTCGCCCTCGGCATGATCATCGGCGTGGCCATCGTCATGACGGGATACGCGCTGCTGCAGCGGAGGGCGGCCCGATGGCTGCGGTGACCTCGGTCGGCGAGACGCCGGCCCGGGCGGCGGCCGCCCGGCCGCGCGGCATGCACGCCAGCCGCAAGCGGCGGCTGAACGCCTTCCGCTACGTGGTGTTCACGATCTTCGGGCTGTTCTTCCTGCTGCCGATGCTGGCCATGCTCCGGTTCTCCCTGGAGGGAGCCAGGCTCGGCACCTGGTCGGGGGCGGCCTGGAAGCAGATCGCCTCCTTCCAGGGCGAGGGCGTACCGCCGCTGCTGAGCTCGATCGAGATCACCCTGGAGCTGGCCGTCATCACCAGCGTGGTCACGCTGGTGCTGCTGGTGCCGACGATGATCTGGGTCCGGCTGCGGGTGCAGTGGCTGGCCCGCACCATGGAGTTCCTCTCCCTGCTGCCGCTGACCATCCCGGCCATCGTGCTGGTGGTGGGGCTCGGCCCGATCTACAACCGGATCCAGCACTACAGCCTGTCCTCGCTGATGCTGTTCTGGGTCTACGTGATCCTGGCCATGCCCTACGCCTACCGGGCGCTGGCGGCCGGCCTGAACGCCATCGACGTGACCACGCTGTCCGAGGCCGCGCGCAGCCTCGGCGCGAGCTGGTTCACGGTGATGCTCCGGGTCATCGTGCCGAACATGCGGCAGGCCATCCTGAACGCGCTGCTGCTGACCTGCTCGCTCGTGCTCGGCGAGTTCACCATCGCCTTCCTGCTGCTGTACAACAACCTGTCGGTGGAGCTGTACTCGATCAGCCGGAACACGCCGAACGCCGGGGTGATCTTCTCCACCTCGACGGCGGCGCTGCTGTTCGCCTTCGTCCTGCTGCTGATCCTGTCCTACGCCGGGCGCGCCCGTCGCGGCCGGAGATGATGAGGTACACCCCGTGACTGCTGCACCAGAAACCAGGACGGCCCGGGCCGCCGTGGAGGTACGGCTGGAAGGCCTGAGCCGGCACTACGGCCCCGTCGTCGCGCTCGACCAGCTGGACCTGACCCTGGCGCCGGGCGAGCTGATCGCGCTGCTGGGCCCGTCGGGCTGCGGCAAGACCACCACGCTGCGGCTGCTGGCCGGCCTCGAAGACGCCGACACCGGGCGGATCACCGTCGGCGGCCGGGACCTCACCCGCGTCTCGGCGGCCAAGCGCGACATGGGCATGGTCTTCCAGGCCTACTCGCTGTTCCCGCACATGACGGTGCGCCAGAACGTGGCGTTCGGGCTGCGCCTGCGCAAGGTGAACGCGGCCCAGCGGGACAAGCGGGCGCTGGAGATGCTCGACCTGGTCGGGCTCTCGGTGCAGGCCGACCGGTATCCGCATCAGCTGTCCGGCGGCCAGCAGCAGCGGGTCGCCCTGGCCCGCGCCCTGGCCATCGAGCCGCAGGTGCTGCTGCTGGACGAGCCGCTGTCCGCGCTGGACGCCAAGGTCCGGGCCCAGCTGCGGGACGAGATCCGCCGGATCCAGCTCGAGGTGGGGATCACGACGCTGTTCGTCACCCACGACCAGGAGGAGGCGCTGGCCATCGCGGACCGGGTCGGCGTCATGCGGGACGGCCGCCTGGAGCAGCTCGCGCCGCCCATCGAGGTCTACTCGCGCCCGGCGACGTCGTTCGTGGCCGAGTTCGTCGGCCTGTCCAACCGGCTGGCGGGCGAGGTCAAGGGCGGCGAGGTGACCGTCCGCGGCATCACGCTGCCGCTGGTGGAGCGCGACGTGCCCGACGGCCAGGTGGTCGCGCTGATCCGGCCCGAAGCGGTGACCCTGGCGTCGGACGCCACCGCGGATTCGGGCCCGCTGACCGGCACCGTCATCGCCGTCACCTTCCTGGGGGCCACCAGCCGGGTCACCGTCGACCTGGGCGGCACCACGGTCCTGGCTCAGCTCCCCACGTCGGACGCGACCACCCTGACCGCGGGCGGCCGCGTCACGCTGACCATCCGGCGCGATCCCGTGCTCGTGTCCGCGGCCTCGGAGCCGGCCGCCGGGGAAGAGGCGTGAGCGGGCGCCATCCCCTGCTGACCACGCAGCGCAGGCTCGGGCCGGGGGCGGTGCTCCGCCAGGGGCGGCTGGCTCCGTACCGGGCCGTCGAGGCCGGGGCGGGCGAGCCGCACCTGGTCCGGGACGACTTCGGCGCGGCCGGGCCGGGCGGCGCCGAGGCGGGCCCTGGCCGTGCCTTGCTCTGCCTGGTCCACATCACCGATCTCCAGCTCGCGGACGTCCAGTCGCCGACGCGGTTCGAGTTCCTCAACGCGAACTTCGCGGACCGCAGGTACGCCGGGATCATCCCGGTGCAGCGGCCCCAGGAAGCGCTCACCGTGCATGCCGTCGACGCCACCTTGCGCACGGCCAGCGCGCTGCAGGGGCCGGCCACCGGACTGCCGATGCAGCTGGCGGTGACCACGGGCGACGCCATCGACAACGCGCAGTGGAACGAGCTGCAGGACTTCCTGGCCCTGTTCGACGGCGGCCTGGTCTCCCCCGATTCCGGCGGCCCGGACTACGAGGGAGTGCAGGGCCTGGACTGGCCGGGCGACATCTTCTGGCGGCCGGACGGCCCCGGCGCCGACGGGGCGGACTTCTTCCGGCGCGAGTTCGGCTTCCCGCATCACCCCGGCCTGCTGCAGCGCGCGCTGCGCGAGTTCGCCGCCGGCGGCCTGAGCATCCCCTGGCTGTCCTGCTTCGGCAACCACGAGGCGCTCAACCAGGGCGTCGGCATTCAGACCGCGGGGCTCGCGTCCGCGCTGACCGGCAGCAGGAAGCCGTTCGGCCTGCCCGAGGACTTCGACCACGACCGGGCGCTCGAGATGTTCACCGAGCGCCCGGAGTCGTTCATGGCGGGCCCCTACCGCGAGGTCACGCCCGATCCCTTCCGCCGCCCGATCACCAGGCGCGACTTCGTCGACGCCCACCTGCGGGCCGGCTCGACGGCCCGTTCGGCCACGGGTTCACCGAACGGAACCGGCTGGACGGCACCGCCTACTACGTCCACGACACGCCCGCGGTGCGGTTCATCGCCCTCGACACGAACTGCCTGGCCGGCGGCGCGTCCGGGTGCCTGGACGCCAAGCAGGCCCGCTGGCTGGAAACCCGGCTGGCCGAGGTGCATTCCGCCTACCGCGGGGCGAGCGGAGGCGAGGTCCGGACCGGCCACGACGACCGGCTGGTCATCGTGTTCTCGCACCACGGCACCGACACGCTGGACAACCGCCGCGGCGGCCACGCCGGCCCGGACGGCGAGCCGATGCTCGGCGCCGGGCTGGTGGCCTTGCTGCACCGGTTCCCCAACGTCGTGCTGTGGCTGAACGGCCACACGCACACCAACACGATCCGCCCGCGCCCCGACCCCGCCGACCCGGCGCACGGGTTCTGGGAGGTGACCACCTGCGCGGTGGTGGACTGGCCGTGCCAGACCCGGGTGGTCGAGCTGGTCGATCACGGCGAGTACCTGTCCATCGTGACCACGATGGCGGACCACGACACCCCGGCGGCCCCGGCCGTGCCCGTGGAGACCACCGACGACATGGCCGCGCTGCACCGTGAGCTCGCGGCCAACGTCCCCCTGGACGTGACCCTGATGGCCGGGACCGCGACGGACCGTAACGTGGAGCTGCGCGTCGTGCCGCCCTTCCCGCTCAAGCGCCTGCCCGGAGCTTGACCCGCAGCGCGTCCAGGTCCGCGGAGCTGAGGCCGTTATCGGTCAGCCACGACGCGACCCCGCCGTAGCGCGCGTCCATCTGCTCGAGGAACGCGGTCATCGTCTCCGCGTGCGGCCGGTGCAGGTCGGCGGGCCTGCTGTTGATGTCGCCGGCGTACAGGCGCGAGCGGCGCAGCCGGTCCATGATGGCCTCGGTACGCTCCCCCGTGGCCGCGTAGTCGGCCGCCACGGCCTGGGCGGGCACCCCGGCCACGGTGAGCGCGAGCGCCACGACCACGCCGGTCCGGTCCTTGCCCGCCGCGCAGTGGACCAGCGCGGCGCCGCCGGCGTGCGCGATGCTGCGCACCGCCCCCACCACCTGGTCGGGACGGTCCTCCAGGTATCCCAGGTAGTGCCCGGTCACAGGGTTGTCCGGGTACCTGGTCCGGTCCAGGCGGTCCCGCGCCAGCAGCGCGTCGGCGACCACGTCGGTATTCGCGCCCAGCTCGGGCAGCACCGGGTGATGGGCGTGCCGCACGCCCGCCACGGCGTCCAGCGGGGCCGGCCCCTCGGCCCGCAGCTCATTGGTGCTGCGCAGGTCAACGACGGTGGTCACGCCGATGTCGCGCACCAGCTTGGTAATGTCGGCGGGGGTCAGATCCTGCAGGTTATCCGCGCGCAGCAAGCTGGCCCTCGCGGTCTTCTGCCCGTCCTCGGTGGGCAGGTCACCCAGGTCTCGTACGTTGACCGCGCCCTCAAGCTCAATCCATGCCATGACAACACCATGGCAGACGGGCCTGGGCGGCTTGCGGCCCGGGCCAGGTGGGGCATACTTGAGGAAATCGTGATGCCGCCCAGAACCCTGCGGCCCGCCGCAAGGTCGATGCTGACCCCGCACCTTCCCGTTCACGGCAGGAAGAGGCCCTCTGACAGCAGCCGGCTTGAGCCCGTTTGCTGGCGAGTGGGGAGTCCTCATGACGTGGCGCCGTCCTTTGCCGGAGGACGCCGGCCCGGGGCCCGGCCGGGTCGCGATCGAGGTAGACGTGGGCGCGGACGCCACCACGATCCTCATCCGGGGCGACCTCGACCTGGTGACGCTGCCCGCGCTCGCCGGGCAGCTGGCCGTGCTCGCCCGGGACAAGCCCGGCCAGCTGGTCTTCGACCTGGCCGGGACGCGCTTCATGGACTGCGGATCGGCGCGGCTGATCGCGGAATCCGGTCAGTGGCTGCGCGACGGCCGCCGGCCGGTGATCCGCCACCCCGGTCCCGTGGTGCGCCGCCTCCTCGGCCTTACCGGCCTCGATGCTTACTGTGAAATAGAAGCGTTAGCCGTGGGTAATATCCGGACCTGGTGCCTTAGCGAGTCGGAGAACAAAGCGGGAGCAGGCAGATGAGCGTAACGATGCACGATGTGCGCCACGCGCTGGACGAGCTCGGCAAGCTGCGCTTCGGCGAGATGCGGGTCGAGGAGGCGATGCACCGCATCGTCGAGACCACGCACGCGATCTTCTCCGTGGACGGCGCCGGCCTGATGCTCGCCGACGTCGACCATCACCTGCTGAACGCCGCGGTATCCGATGACCGGATGAAGCACCTCGAGGAGCTGCAGGTACGCCACCGGGAGGGGCCGTGCATCTCCGCGTTCGAAGACAAGGAGCTGGTCCGGGCCGAGGACCTGACGCAGGAGGCGAGGTGGCCGGACTTCAGCAAGCACGCGGTGGCCCGCGGCGTCCGGGCCGTGCTGGCCAGCCCGATTCCCTACAACCAGGACGCGGTGGGCGTGGTGGCGGTGATGTCGGAGGAACGCCGCCCCTGGGCGCCGGAGGCCGAGCTCGCCCTGCTGGCGTTCACCGACCTGGCCGCGCTGCTCATCGCGAGCATGATGGTGGGCGAGCAGCAGACCGAGCTCGCCGCCCAGCTCCAGGCGGCGCTGAACTCCCGGGCCATCATCGAGCAGGCCAAGGGCGTGCTCATCGGCCAGCAGGGCATCACCGCCCACGCCGCCTACGCACAGCTCAGGGCTCAGGCCCGGACCGAGCGCCGCAAGCTCGCCATCATCTCGGCCGAAGTCGTGGATAACGCCGTCCGGATGGATTCCCGGGGTTCCTAGCCTGGCGCTCCGTAAACTAGCGCGGCGCGGGGCGTGACCAGATGGCACGCCCCGCACCGCGCATTCGGGGGTTCGCGGAATGCGAGCTAAGTGGAGCTAACGGCGCCGGACCCAGGCAGTTCCGATGCCAGCCTGGTGCAAAGCCAGGCAGGCCAGGCCGATGAGCAGCAGATCGGTTACAGAGAACCACGCGTTGGTGGCGGTGCCGGTGGCATTGATAATCCAGGCGATGGCGAAGATGATCGCCGCGACGATGGCTAGCATGCCCATTCTGCTTCCCTTTCCGCGCGGCGATAATCGGGCCGGGTCTGGTCCCTTTTCCCGCATATGAATGCCTTCCCGGGGCAGTAGCCCGGCACCCGAGGAGAGGAACCGCATTGGCGACCAGGACAGCCCGGCGCAGGGCGGAGCGGGGCACGAGATCCACCGGCCGCCGGGCCGCGAACAGCACCGCTCTGCGATGACTGGGCCGGGCCGGCTACGCGGCCCGCGGCGTCCTCTACGTCATGGTCGGCTGGATCGCCATCCAGGCGGCCTTCGGCCAGTCCGGACAGCAGGCGGACCGTTCCGGGGCCCTGCAGGAGATCGGCTCCACGCCCGTCGGAGGTGTCCTGATCTGGCTCCTCGTGGTGGGGTTCGCCGGCATGGCGCTGTGGCGGCTGTCCGACGCCGCTTACCTCTCATCCGGCTCCGAGACATCCGGCTCCGGGGATGGCGCGTCATCCGCTTCCAAAGGCCGCGAGACCGCGAAGAGGCTGGGCGCGCTGGGAAAGGCGGTCACCTACGCCGTCATCGCCTATAGCGTGCTCAAGTTCGCGCTCGGGGCGGGCACGCAGTCCAGCGACAAGGAGTCGGTCGACCTGACCGCGACGGTGATGAAGTACCCGGGCGGCCAGGTGCTCGTGGCGGCGATCGGGCTGGCCCTCGCCGGCGGCGGCATCTACCTGGCCTATTCGGCCTGGAAGGAGAAGTTCCGCCAGGACCTCGAGCTCGGCCAGATGCACGGGCGCATCCAGCGCGTCGTGGTGTGGCTCGGCAAGTTCGGCGGCATGGCCCGCGGCGCGGTGTTCGTCACCGCGGGCATCTTTCTCGTCGTCGCCGCCGCCCGGGCCAAGCCCCGGCAGGCCAAGGGGGTCGATTCCGCCCTGCGGGTGCTGGCGTCCACGCCGCTCGGGCCCTGGCTCCTTCTCCTCGTCGCGATCGGCCTCATCATGTTCGGCCTGTTCTCGCTCGTCCAGGCCAAGTGGGAGCGCCTGTAACGGCTCAGAGGCTGTACTGGGCGGCCTGCAGGGTGAAGAGCTCGGCGTACTGGCCGCCCAGCGCCAGCAGGTCGGCGTGCACGCCCTGCTCGATGACCTGCCCGTCGCGCAGCACGTAGATCCGGTCCGCGTGCTTGACGCTGGCCAGCCGGTGCGTGATGAGGAGCACGCTGCGGCCCTCGGCGTGCCCGCGGATGGAGCTGAACAGGGCGTACTCGGCGCGGGCGTCCAGGGCGGCCGTCGGCTCGTCCATGATCAGCAAGGACGCGGACCGGTAGAAGCCCCGGGCCGCCGCGATCCGCTGCCACTGGCCGCCGGAAAGCTCGGCCCCGTCCTTGAAACGACGGTCGAGCAAGGTGTCGTAGCCATGGGGGAACTTGGCGATCACCGTGTCCGCCCCGGAGGCCGCCGCCGCGCAGGCCAGCGCGTCGGCGTCCGCGTCGCGGCCCATGGCGATGTTGTGGCGGACGGTCAGCGGCCAGTTGGCGTGATCCTGGGCGATGACGGCGATCCGCTCCCGCAGCGGCTCGGGGCCGATGGTGGCGACATCGGTGCCGTCCCAGCGTACGGTGCCGCTGCCCGGCCGGTACAGGCCGGCCAGGATCTTGGCCAGGGTGGTCTTGCCCGATCCGTTCTCGCCCACCAGCGCGATGACCTCACCCCGGCCGATCTCGACGCTGACCTCACGCAGCGCCGGGGGGCCGCCCCCGGGATAGGCGAAGGTGATGGCGTCCGCGGTGATCCGGTCGAAGCCCGCGGGCACCGGCGTCTCGCCGCCCGGGGGTATCCGCCGGGCGGCGTCGGCACAGAAGGCCAGGTAGTCGGAGAAGTACAGGCCCTCCTCGTAGCACTGGTTCACCGCGTACAGCAGCACGTTCAGGGACGCCTGGGCGGACCGGATGGCCAGCACCGCCGTCCCGGCGACGGCCAGCGGCAGCGCGCCGACGGCGAGCAGGATCCCCAGCGCGACGTAGACCCCCGCGGTGGCGACGCCCCCGGCCGCCTGGGCCGCGATCCGGGTCAGGGCCTGGCGGTTGGCCGCCTCCATCTGGGCGTCCCGGGCGTAGGCGGCCAGCCGGGCCACCCGGGCCAGCATGAAGTGCCGCAGCGTGAAGGAGCGCAGCTCGGCCGCAGTGTGGCGCTCGGCCATCAGGTCGGTCAGGATCCACTTGCGGCGGTGGCTGTCGGCCAGCGCGAAGTTGGTGATGTACCCGATCCTGGCCGCGCGGACCGCGGCCCAGCCCGCGGGCAGCTCGGCGAGCAGCAGCAAGACCAGCAGGACGGGCTGGAGCACGGCGACGACGATCGCGGCCGAGACGATCCCGGCGGCGCCGGTCACGCAGTCGAGCACGTTGGTCACGACCTGGGGGGCCGAGTACAGGCCCCGGTCGCGAGCGCGCTGCATGGCGTCGTAGAACTCGGCGTCGTCGAAGGCGGACAGCTCGACCTGGGTCGTCAGGTCCAGCAGGCGGATCTCCACCACCTGGTCCACCTGCGGAGCCAGCCTCGACTGAGCCCAGCCTCCGGCCGCCTGCAGTGCGGCCCGGCTGGCCACGGCCGCGGCGACCAGGATGAGCGAAGGCAGGGCGGCGCGGACCCGGTGCGGTGTCGGCCCCGCCGCGAACAGCGCCTCGAGCACGCCGGTGGTGGCCAGCAGGGCGAAGCCGGTCAGCACTCCGGAAGCCAGGTTCAGCCCGATGGTCGCGACCGTGTCGCGCCGGCTGGCCTCCCAGCCCAGCCTGATCGCCTGGCTGACCAGCCCGGGCAGCTGCCGGGCGATCGCGCCGAAGCCGGTCTCGGCCAGCCGCTGGTCGTAGGCGCGCCAGTACGACGCGGTCAGCTCCGCGGTGAGCTCGTCGGCCTCCGCTCCGGACCCGCCCGGAGCCGCGGCCCGGTCCGCCGGGCGGCGGCGCCCCGGTGACCAGCCTGGCCAGATCCGCGCCATGGCACCCCCTCCGCGCTGGTTGCTACTCCCCCGGCTGCCTAGCGGGAGCGGCGGTAACGCGCCGGGCCGGGCGGGGCGTCCGGGCCGGGGCCGACTCCGAGCAGCGACCGGGTCAGGGCCTGGTGCTGTCCGTTCATCTCGGCCAGGACCCCGGCGAAGTGAGCGTCGCGCAGCACCGGCGGATGCTCGCCGGCCCGCAGCGAGGCCAGGACGGTCCGCCTGATCATCTCCTTGACGAAAGACGCGGTGACGCCTTCCGTGCCCGTCACCACCGGTTCCAGGTCGGCGTCCAGGACCAGGTCGCGCGCGTAGAGGTGGAACAGCCGCTCACGGCAGCCGGCGTCGGGCCGGGGGACCTCGATCGCCAGGTCGACCCGGCCCGGCCGGTCGGCCAGGGCGGTCTCCAGGATGTCCGCCCGGTTGGTGGTCAGCACGAAGGTGACGTCGGCGTCCGCGCCGATCCCGTCCATGGCGTCGAGCAGCGAGAACAGCAGCGGGTTGCCGTCCGGGGTGTAGTCCCGGTCGGTCGCCACCAGGTCGACGTCCTCCAGGACCACCATGGACGGCTGCAGGCGGCGGGCCAGCGCCGCCGCGGCCTCGATGAACCGGATGGAGTGGCCGGTGAGCAAGATGACCGTGCTGCTGGTCAGGCGCGCGGTCAGGTACCGGACGGTGTGGGTCTTGCCCGTCCCCGGCGGCCCGTGCAGGAGCAGCCCGCGCTTGAGATGCTGGCCCGCGCTGAGCAGTTCCCGCGACCATTCGGCGACGCCGACGATGTGCTGCTCGATGGTCTCGAGCACGCCGCCAGGCAGCACGACGTCCTGTGCCGTGACCGCCGGCCGGGGCAGGAAGGAGACCAGGCCGTTGCCGTGGTGCTCGTTCTGGGTGAAGCTGAGCACCTGGCCGCGGAAGACGTCGTGGACGCGCATCAGCCGCCCGATCTCGTCCCGCGTCGCGGCGGCCGCCGCCCGGTCCGCCGCGAGGATCTCCAGGCGGGCCGACGGCGGGCCGAACTGGCTGTCGTCCCGGACGCCGATCACGACCGGCGCCCCGTCCGGCGCCGCCGCGATCACCAGCCCGGAGGTCACCACCTCGGTGTTCTTGTCCGGCCCGACCGCGGCGGTGCCGTAGCTGGCGGCCCAGGTCCCGTTGTTTCCCGCGCTGACGGCCCGGACTCCGCGGGGACCGGCCCGGAACACGCTGACCTGCGCGGACGGCGCGCTGACCATCGACAGCATGTCCTCATGATGGTGACGTCCGGTTCCCGGCGCGCCGAACCAGTCCGCGTCGCGGCCCTGGGCCTGGAGGTAGGCGTCGACCCCGCGCTGCACGTTCACGAGCTCCCACAGGGCGAACTTCTCGCTGACCGAGACGACCTCGGCCAGCTCGCAGCCGAGGTGCCTGGTCACCCGGAGCGCGAGCTCGGAGGGACCGCCGTCCTCGAGCAGGGCCCTGGTCCCGAAGTCGAACAGCAAGCGCAGGCTGCGGGCCAGCGCGCGGAGGTCCTCGATCTCAGGGGGCGGATCAGGGGTACTCACGCGCTCCACAATGCCCGAGGATCATGGCAGTGCCAAGCGGTTAACCCCCGGCGAGGCGATCAGGCGGAGCCGGTAGACGATGAAGCTGGGGTACCGGCCAGGTCCGGTCAGCTCGGCCGGGAACCTGCGGATGTCATCGGCGGAGGGCCGGGGCTCGGCGAGCCGCTCGATGACGAATCCCGCGGCGGCGAACGCGTCGGCGGCCGCCGCGAGCGGGCGGCGCCAGTAATGCTGAGTGACCTCTATCCCCGCCTTGACCCAGGTTTCGCCGACCAGTCCTGGTCGAAGTAGCCGCCCTGCTGGCCGGGTGGCGGCGGCCCGGACGGATGGTCCAGGGAGAGGACAGCCCATCCGCCCGGGCGCAGCACCCGGGCGAACGAGGTGAGCGCGACGTCCCAGTCCTTGAGGTAGTGCAGGGCCAGCGAGCAGGTCACGCCGTTGAACGAGCCTGGTTCCAGGGCAAGCGGCCGGGCCAGGTCCGCCACCAGGAAGCGGCCCCGCTCGCCGCAGCGCAGCCGGGCCTGATCAACCATCGCCGGGCTGAGATCGACGCCGGTAACGCCGGCTCCCTCCTCGAGCAGCCATTCGCACAGGGCACCCGACCCGCATCCGGCGTCCAGCACCGACGCGCCCCGCAGCGGGCGCGGGATCAGCGAGCGCAGCGCCGGGCGTTCGAGCAGCCCGTTGAACGGCCCGTCATCGGTGGTCGCCGACCACACCGGCGCCAGCCGGTCATAGGCCTCCCGGGTATGGCGTGTGTGCTCGGCAGGATCCATGGCCCGATTCTGGCAGACCTAGCCGGCGGCGGCGCTCGCCAGTTTCTCCCGCAGCCCGGCAATTAGCTGCATCGAATCGCGCGGGCCGAGCGCGGAATCGCGCAGGTATTCAACCGCCTCGCGGTAACGGCTGATGTCGGGCTGGCGCTCGAGGTACTGGTCGGCTGCCAGGCCCTCGACGAAGACGACCGGCCCCAGGTCCTGGTTCTCTTCGAACTCGAGCAGCACGAAATTGCTGTCTTGCGAAGCGCCGGCGCCGGAGCCGAAAGGTATTACCTGTATGGCCGCCGCATCGAGACGCTCCGCTTCCAGCAGCGCATCGAGTTGGTTCATCATGACCGCGGCTCCCCCGACCGCGCGATGCAGCACCGCCTCGTCGATGAGGACCCGGTAGCGCGGCGGTCTTTCCCGCCGGAGAAGCCGCTGGCGGCGCAGCCTCGCCTCCACATGCTGATGGTGCACGTCAGGATCAATCTTCGGGTTCAGTCCCTTGATCGCCAGCCGGGCGTAATCTTCCGTCTGCAGCAGCGCCGGCACGTAGTGCATGGAGTAGCTGGTGATCGACGTCGCCGCCTGCTCCAGCCCGATGTACGGATCAAGCTTCAGGTCCTCGTACCGCGTCCACCAGCCCTGCTCGCGTGCTTCCCGGGCCAGCCGCATGAGCCCGGCTGACGTCGGATCGTCTACGTCGTAGAGCGTGCACAGATCCCGGACGTCGCGCAGGCTCGGGCGACGCGAGCCAGTTTCCAGGCGGCTGATCTTGGTGGCGGAGCACAGCAGGCTCGCCGCGACCTCCTCGACGGTCATGCCGCGCTCGTTGCGCATCTGGCGCAGCCGGGTGCCGAGCTCGCGCTGACGTACCGTCGGGCTGGATTCCGCCACGATGCGCACCCCGTCTCAGCAGGCAGTCCAGGCCGCCGGCCGCGAGGAACGGCCGTCCCGCCGCGGCGGCATGTCCGCGGAGCCAAGGCCATAGGTTCTGGCCATTGGCATGTGCCAACACGCTATACCCGGACCGGCGGCGCCCGGCCGGGAAACGCGAAGCGGGGGCCGATTTGGCCGGCCCCCGCTTCGGGTGGTGGTTACAGCTGCGTGGTGACGGCCTTGACCTCGGTGTAGGCCTCGTGGCCCATCTCGCGGCCCCAGCCGGACGGCTTGTAGCCGCCGGACGGCAGCGAGGCGCCGAAGACGTTGTAGCAGTTGATCCAGACGGTCCCGGCCCGGAGCTTCTTGGCCAGGGCGTGGGCCTTGGAGATGTCCTTGGTCCAGATGCCGGCGCCGAGGCCGTAGCTGGAGTTGTTCGCCTCGGCGGCGATCTCGTCCAGGCTGCGGAACGGGGCGGCCACCACGACCGGGCCGAAGATCTCCTCGCGGACGATCTTCATGTCCGGGCGGGTGTTGGTGATGACAGTGGGCTCGACGAAGTAGCCGGTGTCGCCGTGACGGCCGCCGCCGGTGACGGTCGTGGCGCCGTCGGCCACGCCGGACTCCAGGAACCCGGTGACCCGGCGCAGCTGCTCGTCGGAGACCAGCGGGCCCATCTGGGTCCCGGCCTCCATGCCCGGGCCGAGCTTGATGCCCTTGGCGATCTCGGCCACGCCGTTGACCACCTCGTCGAAGCGGTCCTCCTGGACGAACAGGCGGAGCCGGCCACGCAGCACTGGCCGTGGTTGAAGAAGATCGCGTTGGCCGCGCCCTCGACCGCGCCGGTGTCGGCGTCGTCGAAGACGATGTTGGGGCTCTTGCCGCCGAGCTCCAGCGAGACCTTCTTCAGGTTGCCGGCCGCGGCCTGCACGATCAGCTTGCCGACCTCGGTCGAGCCGGTGAAGGCCACCTCGTCGACGTCGTCGTGGGCGGCCAGGGCGGCGCCCGCGGTCTCGCCGAAGCCGGTGACCACGTTCACGACGCCTTAGGGGATGCCCGCCTCGGCGATGAGCTGGGCGAGCAGCAGGGCGGTGAGCGGCGTCTGCTCGGCGGGCTTGAGCCCGACGGTGTTGCCCGTGGTCAGTGCCGGGGCGAGCTTTCCACGCGGCCATCAGCAGCGGGAAGTTCCACGAGATGTTGATCGTGTTGCCCTCGATCTTGGTGGCCCAGCCGGCCATGTAGTGGAATATGTCGGCGGCCAGCGGCACGTCGGCGCCGCGCGCCACGTCGACCGGCTTGCCGTTGTCGAGCGACTCGAGCTGGGCGAGCTCGTCGGCGTGCTCGAGGATGAGATCGCCGATCTTCCAGATCAGCCGGCCGCGCTCGGACCGGGTCATACGCGACCAGGGGCCGTTATCGAAGGCGCTACGGGCCGCCCTGACGGCCCGGTTGATGCTCGTCCGCGTCCCCTTCGGCCACCGCGGCGAGGGTCTCACCGGTCGCAGCGCCAGGTGGCGCCGAAGCCACCCTCGCCGGCCCCCGGCCGGCCAGCGCGGTCACCGAGCGGGCGTCGAGCGTCCCGCCGCAGTGCGAGCACGCGGGCAGCGCCGTCACCACGTGCCCGCATCCGGTATGCCTGATCTCCAGGGGCGGCCCGTCCGGCGCGGCCCACCGGTCGCCCCACTGCCGCATGGCGGTGATGACGTGCCACAGGTCGCGGCCCTTGCCGGTGAGCCGGTATTCCGAACGCGGCGGGTGGTCGGAGTAGGCGACCCGCCGCAGGACCTCGCTTTCCACCAGGTGGTTCAGCCGCCGGGTGAGGATGTTGCGGGAGATCCCGAGCCTGGCCTGGAAGTCGTCGAAACGGGTCACGCCCAGGAAGGCATCCCTGATGATGAGCAGGCTCCACCATTCGCCCACGACCTCGAGACACTGGGCGACCGAGCAGGTCATGTCCTCGAAGCTGGTTCGCTGCACGAATCCAAGCCTAGATAGTTGTGTAATGGAACGCACTCCATTTAAGCTGGGTTCCATGGGAGAACTCAGCCGCGAGGAGGCCGGAGATGTCAGGCAGCGCATCGTTACCTGGCAGGATCCGCTGGTCGGCGCGGCGCTCGCCCGCGACCTGAGCGGCCTGGAGTACCTGACCGGCATCGCCGAGGGGCGCATCCCCGGCGCGCCGATCGCCGCGCTGCTCGGCATGAGCGTCCGCGGCGTCGAGCGGGGCCGGGTGTCGTTCGGCCTGGAAGTCGGCGAGCACCTGTACAACCCGATCGGCTCCGTGCACGGCGGCGTGTTCTGCACCCTGCTCGACTCGGCCATGGGCTGCGCCGTGCACTCCTCGCTCGACCGGGGGCAGGCCTACACCACGCTCGAGCTGAAGGTGAACCTCGTCCGGGCGCTGACCCTGGCCACGCCGGATGTCACCGCGACGGGCCAGGTGGTGAGCGCCGGACGGCGGGTGGCCACCGCGTCCGGCCAGATCACCGGGCCCGACGGCACCCTCTACGCGCATGCCACCACGACCTGCCTGGTCTTCGAGGCGCGCGGGGCGAAGGATCCGGCGGCGCCGGAGGGAAACGGCCATGGGCGCTGACGCGGCCCCGGCGGCCGCCACGACCGCGGGCCCGGTCCTGGCGGCCGGGTCGCTGGAGGACGCCAGCGCCTTCCTGCGCGCCGCGGGACTGGCCGTCGACGAGATCACGGCCAGCCGGGTCACCGGTCATCTGGTGCTCGGGCCCGAGCACCACACGCCGTGGGGCATCGTGCACGGCGGGGTCTACGCCACCGCGATCGAGAGCGCGGCCAGCATCGGGGCGAGCGCCGCGGTGCGCGACCAGGGCAAGGTCGCGGTCGGGCTCACCAACACCACCCACTTCCTGCGGCCGGTTACCGCGGGCCGGGTCACCGTCGAGGCAACCGCCCTCAGCCAGGGCCGCACCCAGCAGCTGTGGCGGGTGGATATCACCGACGAGGCAGGGCGGCTCGTCGCTCACGGCGAGCTACGGCTGCAGAACGTCGACGGCCGGTGACAGGCACCTGACGGCAGGCGCTAAGCAGGAGTGCCTGGCCGGACGGGCGCAGCCCAGTGTGACCATAGAGTCATGGACGCTGAGCTGTTCGTCATCCGTGCCTGTGAGCTGCTGGCCATCCCGTCGACCAGCGAGCAGCCGGACGAGCTCCGGCGGGCCCTCGCCTATGTCCTCGACTTCGTCGGCCCGGGGTTCACGGTCGAACGGTTCGAGTCCGGCGGGAAGCCGAGCGCCCTGGTCTACCCCGGCCGCGAGCGGCGGGACTTCCACGTCATCCTCAACGCCCACCTGGACGTCGTCCCGGCGCCCCCCGGCCAGTTCCGCCCGCGCCGCGACGGCGACCGCCTGTTCGCCCGCGGCGCCCAGGACATGAAGCTGTCCGGCCTGCTGGCCGCCCAGGTTTTCCGGGAGCACGCCGCCCGGCTGCCTTATCCGGTCGCCCTGCAGCTCGTCACCGACGAGGAGGTCGGCGGCCGGGACGGCACGCGGCATCAGCTCGGCCTCGGGGTCAGGGGACGCTTCGTCATCGTCGGCGAGACCAGTGGCCTCGATATCGTCAACGAGTCCAAGGGAATGCTGGTCGTGCGGCTGCTCGCGGCCGGCCGCAACGCGCACAGCGCCTACCCGTGGCTCGGCGACAACGCCCTGGTCAAGGTGCAGTCCAGCGTGGCCAGGCTGCTGGCCAGGTACCCGGTCCCGGCCGGGGAGGTATGGCGGACCACCGTGACGCTCGCCCGCGTCCGGACCCAGAACCAGGCGCGCAACCAGGTTCCCGCGGACGCGGAGGCCCTGCTGGACATCCGCTTCCCGGCCGGCGACGCGGACCTGAACGGGAAGACCAGCGCCGAGATCACCGGCTACCTGCAGGGCTTCTGCGACCCTGGCGTCACGCCCGTGGTGGATATCCTCGATCCGCCGCACCAGGCCGACCAGGATCAGCCCGAGGTCCGCAGGCTCCGGGACGCGGCCCGGCGCCAGGGCTTCGCCGGCCACATGCTCCGCAAGCACGGCGTCAGCGACGGGCGCTTCTACGGCGAGCTGGGCATCCCCGCCGTCGCGTTCGGCGTCGGCGGATCGGGGCAGCACGGGCCCGACGAGTACGCGGACCTGTCCACGGTCGCGCCGTACTACCACGCGCTCAGCGACTTCCTGGGCGCGGGAAGCACGCCGCCCTAGGCTAGAAGCCCGCGATGGCGGCGTTCACCAGGTCGCGGGCCGGCCCCGCCTCGTCCGCGCGTACCGGGACGAGCACCACCTCATCGACGGTGTCCCGCCAGGGCTCGAGCAGCGCGGGCAGCTCGCCGAGCTCGCCCGCCGCGATCGACGTCTGCTCCGGGCTGATGCCGGTCCGGCGGAAATGCGCGGCGTAGGCGGGCAGCCGCCGCAGGAACTGCGCGGATCCCTCGAGCTCGGCCAGCTGCGCGGCGCCGACTCCCGCCATGACGTTGACGTAGACACCGGGCACCGGCCGGCCAGCCGCCTTGGCCTGCTCCCTGATCTCCCCGGCCGCGACCCGGGCCAGGTCCGGCGTGACCGTGTTCAGCAGCACGGCGTCCGCCAGCGTCGCGCCGAGCTCGCGCATCCGCGGGCCGAGGGCCCCGACCACGATCTCGGCCGGCGTGCGCTCACGCAGGTAGGTGACGGCCTCGGTCATCCGCTCCAGCGGCCGCTCCCCCGACCCGCTGCCGATTCCGAGCCGCAGGCGCTCGGCCTGCAGGCCGGTCTCGTCGATCCGCCGCAAGATGGCGTCCGGCGGCACGGCGCTGATCGGCACGACAGCGGTGCCGAGGGTGATCCGCGCGGTCGCGGCGGCCATCGCGGCCAGGCAGCCGATGCCGTCCTCGTCCGGCGGGTGGTTGACCCACAGCGACCGGTAGCCGCCCGCCTCCACCTGCTCCGCCAAGGCCGGGAGCAGCGATCCGGGTGTGCTGGTCCTGAGCTCGAAGGCCAGGTGCGTCATCGGCTCCGCCCGTCCTCCTCGCCGGGTCCCCCGATCTCCCGGCGGCGCAGGTCACGCTGGATGTCCCGGCCGAGCTTCTTGGTCTCCCGGCGGTTGAACAGCGCGCCCGCGGCGGCGCCGGTGAGCATCGGGGCGAGGGAGAAGGCGCTGCGGCCGGCCCGGATGGCCAGCCGCCGGCGCAGCAGCCGGGCCAGCGGGGAGCCGGCCGCGAAGATCAGGCCGCCCTCGATCATGAACACGCCGCGGCGGTGGGCCCAGGCCGCCAGGTAGGCGCTCATCCGCTCGGGCAGCTTCCCGGGGGCGGGGGTGCCGTACGCCTCGTGCAGCTCGGCGACGAGCTTGAGCTCGATCCCGACCAGGACCAGCGTTTCGGCCGCGATCTCGGCCGGGAAGGCGGGCAGCACCGGAAGCGCGGAGGCGACGCCCGCCGCGCCGCCCGTCGCCGCGGCGGCCCGGGACGCGGCCGTGATGAGCGCGTCGGCGATCTCGTCGGGCGACTGGCCGGGGAACTGGGCTTGCAGCGCCGCCTGGTCGCGGACCCGGAGCCGCGGCGCCATCGTGACCACCTGGTCCGCCAGCCAGCCGGTACCCGAGCCCGCGCGCCGCCGCACGGCGCGCGTCCCGCGCCCGGCCGCCCGCGCACCCGAGGTCACCGCCCCGGTGAAGGCGCTTATCAGCCGGCGCCGCTCCTGCGGCGCGTCGGTCTCGGTGACGTCGGCCGCCAGCTCGGCGGCGCGCAGCGAGATGTCGGTTCCTGCGGTTTCCGGTTCAGCCATGGCTTTCCCCTACCCCTCATCCCCGCGGACCCACCTGTCCGGGCTGGATCACCTAATTCGGACTGTACGGCGTGTTCCTGAGGTCCGGGGCAGGCCGCGAAGTGGTGGTGCGCAGCATGGCGGTCTCCCGGGCCAGCAGGGCGCGGGCCAGGCCCAGCCGGCGGACGGCGCCCGGCTCGGCCAGCAGCGCCTGCCGCTCCGGCAGGTCGATGACCATGGCGGCGGCGATGACGAAGGAGAGCAGGTCCGGCTCGTCGGGCAGGTCCTCGAGCCGGACCGTGGCGCCGCCCCATTCGGTCAGCGCGTCCAGGTACTCGCGGAACGCGACCTGGGCGGCCCGCGCGACGGGCTCCGCCGCCGCCGGGTCGGCCGGCTCCTCGGCGAGGATCTCGACCTCGCCCTGCAGGTACGGCCGGGTTTCGTCGAGCCCGAGCAGCCGGAACCGCTCGGACCCGACGGCGACGATGTCGTACCGGCCGTCCTCGTGCTGGTCGACCCGGCGCAGGACGGCGGTGCAGCCGATCTCGTACAGCGAATGAACGCCGTCGATGCCGGTCTCGCGGCCCTTGCGGATCGCGATCACGCCGAACTGGCGCGGGTCGGGTCCGTCCAGCAGGTCCCGGACGAGCTGCCGGTACCGTTCCTCGAAGATGTGCAGCGGCAGCAGCATGCCGGGGTAGAGGACCGCGCCGAGCGGAAACAGCGGCAGCATCTCACCCATACCATGACAGTACGCGCCGTCACTTCGCGGTCAGGTCGTCAGGACGATCTTCCCGCGGATGTGGCCGCTCGCCAGCCGCCGGTACGCGTCCTGCACCTGGCTGAGCGGGAACGTGACGGCGATCGGCACCTCCAGCTGGCCGCCGGCGATCAGGCCGGCCAGCTCGGCCAGGGTCGCCGCGCTGGCGCCGGCCGCGTTGCCGTCGCCCTTGACGCCGTACTTGGTGATCGCCTCGAAGTCGGCGATGGTGTCGATGCGGGACGGCTCGACGCCGAGCTCGAGCGCCAGCTGCACGTAGCCTTCGCCGAACGTGTCGATGAACGCGTCGACCTTGCCCGCGGCCTCCCGGATCCGGTCCGCCACCCCGTCGCCGTAGGCCACCGGGATCACCCCGTGCCCGGCCAGCCACTCGTGGTTCGCCGGGCTGGCCAGCCCGATCACGGTGGCGCCGGCCCGCCGGGCCAGCTGGACGGCAATCGAGCCGACCCCGCCAGCCGCGCCCGAGACGACCACCGTGTCACCCTCGGTCAGCGCCACGGCGCGGACCGCCGCGTAGGCCGTGGCCCCGGCCACGTACAGCGCGCCGGCTACCTCCCACGGGACGCCCGCGGGCCTGGCGGTCAGGTTCCGCTCTTCCACCACGACGTACTCGGCCTGGCTGGCCCGGTCGTCGGTATAGCCGATGACCTCGTCGCCAGCCGCGAACCCGGTCACGCCCGGCCCGGTTTGCGCCACTATCCCGGCCAGATCGCTGCCCTGCCCGGACGGGAAGGTGGCGGGCCACATGGCGTGCAGCAGGCCGGCCCGGATCTTGGCCTCGCCGGGGTTGATCCCCGCCACCTTGACCTGGACCAGCACCTGCCCCGGACCCGGCGCCGGGACCGGCACCTCGGCCACCTTCAGGACGTCGACCTCGCCGTACTCATCGAACCGCACTGCCTTCATGACCTTGCCTCCGTCTTCTCTCAAGTAGCCCTCAACCCCAGGCTGCCGCCTGGTATGCCCGCTGGCACCGTCAGGCGAGCCCTCCCGGATCAGCCGGGACGGCATGAAACCCGGCTTCGAGGGCGCCAGCACGCGCTGAAAAGCCAGTTTCACGTGCGCCGGGCGCCGCATCGACGCACTCCGACCCGGGACGGGCCGGGCGCCGCATCGGTGCGCTCGGACGCCGGGACGGCATGAAACCCGGGTTCGAGGGCGCCAGGACGCGCTGGAAGGCCGGTTTCACGTGCGTTGGGTGCCGCATCGGTGCGCTCCGACGCCGGGACGGGAGGGCACGGAGGGCGGGGACGGCAACCGGACGGCTATTCGAATGTCAGTGCCAGCCGCTAGGGTTCCGGACGTGAGCGAACGATGGGATCGCGCGAGAGTCCTGTCCCTGGCGCCCGACGCGTCGTCGCAGCGGGCCGCCCAGGCGCTGACCTCCGGCCGGGCCTGGCAGGCGTCCGGCGCGAGTCCGGGCACGGGGACCGGCCCGGACACTGGCGTGCTCTGGGGCGAGTGCCGGGGCAGCGGCTCCGCGCCCTACCGGACCGTGATCGACTTGTCCGGTCCCGCGTACCGGTGCTCCTGCCCGAGCCGGAAGTTCCCGTGCAAGCACGCGCTGGCCCTGCTGCTGATCTGGGCCGACGGGACGGTGCCGGAGGACGCGGGAGAGCTGCCCGGCTGGGCCGCCAGCTGGCTGGCCGGGCGGGCGGCCAGGGCGGCCCGCCCGGCGGCCGCCGGGCCGGGCGAGCCGAAGGACCCGCAGATGGCTGCCCGGCGCGCCGGGCAGCGCGAGGCCAGGGTGGCGTCCGGGCTGGCCGAGCTCGACCGGTGGCTCTGCGATCAGGTGCGCCAGGGCCTGGCCGCCAGCCAGCGAGCCGGGTACCGCCACTGGGACGACATCGCCGCCCGGATGGTCGACGCACAGGCCCCCGGCCTGGCCGAGCGGCTCCGCGACCTCGCCGCGGTCCCGCATTCCGGCCCTGGCTGGGATGGCCGGCTGCTCGCGGAGTACGCGCTGCTCCGGCTGCTCACCGTGGCCTACCGCCGCCAGGCCGAGCTGCCGGCCCCGCTGCGGGACACGGTCCGGTCGCGGATCGGGTTCAGCCAGCGCCAGGCCGACGTGCTGGCCGGCGGCGAGCCGGTCAGGGATCACTGGCAGGTGCTGGGCCGCCGGGATGTCGAGCTGGACCGGGTCCGGGGGCGGCGGACCTGGCTGCGCGGCCGCAAGACCGGCCGGCCCGCACTCGTGCTCAGCTTCGCCCCGGCTGGCGCCGGCCTCGACGAGTCGCTGATACCCGGCACTGACACCGACGCCGACCTGGTGTTCTACCCGGGCGCCGTCCCGCTGCGGGCGATCGTGGCGGCCCGGTACGACACCGCCGGGGGCCGCCCGCCGGACGGGGATACGGTCACCGGGCTGCTGGCCGGGTACGCCGCGGCCCTGGCCGAGGATCCCTGGCTGGACAGCTGGCCCGCCGTGCTCGAGGTGACGCCGGCCCGCTCCCCGGGCCGGCCGTGTCCGATGCCAGCGGGCACGCGCTGCCGCTGCACCCGGAGGCTGGCCCGGGCTGGACGCTGCTCGCCCTGTCCGGCGGGCACCCGGTGACGGTGGCCGGCGAGTGGACACCGCGCGGCCTGTGGCCGCTGACCGCGTGGGACGAAGACGGACAGGCGGTACCGCTATGAGCGCATGGCAGGACCTGGTCACCGCGAGCCTCATCGGCACCGAACGGGCCGCGGTGCCCGATGCTCCGGCCGACCCGGCTTCGGACCTGCTGGACCGGGCCGCGCTGCTGACGGCCGCCCGGCGGGGCGGCCGGCGCCCGGAGCGGGCCGGTCCGCTGACCGCGGCCGGCCCGGACGTGGCTCCCGCGGTGAGCCGGGCGGCCGGGCGCCGGCTGGCCCGGATGCTCGGCGGGGAGCACGCCGACCTGCTGGCCGAGTGGCTGGCGGCGGCCGCGGACCGCGGCCGCCGGGTCCCCGCCCGGTGGCTGCCCGCGCTGCTGCACCAGGCCCGGCGGGTCACGCCGGCCGACGCCGAGTTGCGCCGCCTGGTCGCGGCGGCGGGCGGTCCCCGGGCGCGGTGGCTGGCCGGGCTCAACCCGGACTGGAGGTTCATCTTGGCCTACACCCCGGCCGGCGAGGACGCCTGGCGGCTGGGCGACGCCGCCCAGCGCCGCGGTTACCTGGCCGCACTGCGCGCCCGGGACCCGGGCGCCGCCCGGGAGCTGGTCGAGGAGAGCTGGGGCGCGGCCAGGCCGGACGAGCGTGTCATGTTCCTCGGCGCGCTCGCAGCCGGGCTGAGCCGGGGCGAGGAGCCCCTGCTCGAGGCCGCCCTGGACGACCAGCATGCCCGGGTGCGCCAGAAGGCCGCCGACCTGCTCGCCGCGCTGCCCGGGTCGGCGCTCGGCGAACGGATGGCCGAGCGGGTCCGGCCCCGTCTGTACCTGCAGCTGGGCCTGGAGGGCAATGGCTTGCTCGTCAGCCCGCCGGGCAGCTGCGACGCCGCCATGCGGAGAGACGGGATCACGCCCGTCCCGCCCGCGAGCGGCTCGCCGCTGGCCGCCCAGGCCATACTGCTGCTGGACCTGATGGCCAGGACCCCGCTGCCGACCTGGACCAGCTCGTTCGAGCTGACGCCAGCCGAGATCGTCGGGCTGCCCGCGGGTGACTGGACGCCGGTACTGTTCACCGGCTGGGCGCGGGCGGCGATCGCCCAGAGCCGGTACGACCAGGGCAGAGGCGGCCCGGACGCCGGGGAGTGGATGGGCGCCCTGACCACGTGGGCCGTCGGGCACGGGCTGCGCGGCGGGTCGGCTGCCGCCGCGGAGGCCCTGGGCCAGCTGGCCCGGCGAGCCGGCCCGGGGCTGGGCGCGCCCGGCGCCCTGCCCGGGCTGCGGCCAGACGCGCCGCCCTTCCTGCACGACGCGGTCCGGGTACTGCGCTTCCGATACGAGATGCTGAAGGAGCTCAACGATGACGACGGTGCTTGCTGAGCCTGGCGAAATGGTCCTGCGGCCGCACGCGGAGCAGGCGCACGAGGCCGAGCTGGCCGCGCTGGCGGCCGCCGACGACCGGCCGCGGCCGCCCGGCTGGCGGCTGTCCCCGTGGGCCGTGACCACGTACATCCTGGGCGGGAGCGCTCCGGACGGGACGGTGATCACGCCGAAGTACGTGGGCTCCCGGCGCCTCATCGAGGTGGCGGTGGCCACGCTGGCCACTGACCGGGCGCTGCTGCTGCTCGGCGTGCCGGGCACCGCGAAGACCTGGCTGTCCGAGCACCTCGCCGCGGCCGTCTCCGGGGACTCCACGCTGATGGTGCAGGGCACCGCGGGCACGGCCGAGGAGGCGGTCAGGTACGGCTGGAACTACGCGCGGCTGATCGCCGAGGGCCCGTCGCGGCAGGCCCTGGTGCCGAGCCCGGTGATGCGGGCGATGAGCGGCGGGCAGATCGCCCGGGTCGAGGAGCTGACCCGGATGCCCTCGGACGTGCAGGACGCGCTGATCACCATCTTGTCGGAGAAGACGCTGCCGGTCCCCGAGCTCGGCACCGAGCTGCAGGCGGTCCGCGGCTTCAACGTCATCGCCACCGCCAACGACCGGGACCGCGGCGTGAACGACCTGTCCAGCGCGCTGCGCAGGCGGTTCAACACCGTCGTGCTCCCGGTGCCCGCCTCCGCCGAGGAGGAGGTGGGCATCGTCACCCGGCGGGTCGCCCAGCTCGGCCGCTCGATCGGGCTGCCCGACACGCCGCCCGGGGCTGACGAGATCAGGCGGGTGGTGACCATCTTCCGCGAGCTGCGCCAGGGGGTCACCGAGGACGGCCGGGCCAAGGTCAAGTCGCCGAGCGGCACCTTGTCCACCGCCGAGGCGATCTCGGTCGTCACCAGCGGCCTGGCCCTGGCCGCGCACTTCGGCGACGGCGTGCTGCGCCCCGCCGACGTCGCCGGCGGCATCACCGGCGCCGTCGTGCAGGACCCGGTCGCGGACCGCGTGGTGTGGCAGGAGTACCTGGAGACGGTGATCCGGGAGCGTGAGGACTGGAGCGACTTCTACCGCGCCTGCCGCGACGTCGCCGGATGAGCAGCCCCCGGACGGACAGTACCGGGATAGGCAGCACCGGGATAGGCAGCACCGTCACCCTGTACGGAGTCAGGCACCACGGACCGGGGTCGGCCCGGTCCGTGCGGGCCGCCCTGGCCGCGCAGCGCCCGGACATCGTGCTGATCGAAGGGCCGCCGGAGGCGGACGGGCTGGTGCCGCTGGCGGCCGACGCGCGGATGAGGCCGCCGGTGGCGCTGCTCGGCTACGTGCCGGGCGAGCCGCGGCAGGCGGCGTTCTGGCCGTTCGCCGCCTTCTCACCGGAATGGCAGGCGATCAGGCACGCGCTGGCCGCGGACGTCCCCGTCCGGTTCTGCGACCTGCCGGCCGCCCATCATCTCGCGATGCCCAGGGACGGGCAGCGGGAACGGTCCGACCCGGTCGGCCAGCTGGCCGCCGCGGCCGGGTACGACGACCCGGAACGCTGGTGGGAAGACGTGGTCGAGCACGTGCCGGGGACCGCGGTCTTCGGCGCCCTGGCCGAGGCCATCTCGGTCCTGCGCGCTGACGCGGGGGCCGCCGACCCGCACGACGAGGTCCGCGAGGCGCACATGCGGAAGGTGCTGCGGCGGGCGGTCAAGGACGGCTTCGAGCGGATCGCGGTCGTCTGCGGCGCCTGGCACGTCCCGGCCCTGCGGGACCTGCCGTCCGCGGCCGCGGACGACCGGCTGCTGCGCGGCCTGCCCAAGGTGAAGGCCACCTTGACCTGGGTACCGTGGACTTACGGGCGGCTGTCCTACCACTCGGGCTACGGGGCGGGCATCCGGTCCCCCGGCTGGTACGACCACCTGTTCGCCTCGCCCGGCCAGCCCGTCGAGCGGTGGCTGGCCCGGGCCGCCGCCGTGCTGCGCGACGAGGGCGTCCCGGCCTCGTCCGCGCATGTCATCGAGTCGGTCCGGCTGGCCGAGGCGCTCGCCGCGCTGCGCGGGCGCCCGCTGGCCGGCCTGGAGGAGGTCACCGAGGCCACCCGCGCGGTGCTGTGCGAAGGCAGCGACCTGCTGGTCGAGCTCATCGGGCGCAAGCTCGTGCTGGGCGAGCGGCTGGGCGCGGTATCGCCGGCCACCCCCATGGTCCCGCTGCAGCGAGACCTGCAGGAGCAGCAGCGGCACCTGCGGCTGCGCCTCGAGGCCGAGCCCCGGGACTATGACCTGGACCTGCGGAAGCCGACCGACCTGGGCCGCAGCCGCCTGCTGCACCGGCTCGCCCTGCTCGAGGTGGCCTGGGGCATCCCGCGGCAGGGCCAGGCCAGGAACGTCGGGACGTTCCGGGAGAGCTGGCAGCTGACCTGGCGCCCCGAACTCGACCTGGCCCTGATCGAGGCGAGCATGTGGGGCAGCACGGTGGGGGCCGCTGCCACGCAGCGGGCCGTCTCGGTCGCGGCCGGCGCGGACGCCCTGGATGAGCTGACGGCGCTGACCGAGCAGTGCCTGCTCGCCGACCTCGGCGACGCCCTGCCGGCCGTGCTCACGGCGGTCCGGGACCGCGCCGCGCTGGACACCGACGTGACCCGCCTGATGACGGCCCTGCCGGCGCTGGTCCGCGCGGCCCGGTACGGCGACGTGCGCGGTACCGATCCGGCCCGGCTCGGTGAGGTCGCCGCTGAGATGATCACCCGGATCTGCGCCGGGCTGCCGGCCGCCGTGGCGTCGCTGGACGAGACGGCCGAGCAGGTCATGCGGGACCACATCGACGCGGTGCACGCGGCCACCGGGCTGCTCGCCGACGGCGCCAGCCGGGACCGCTGGCTGGACACGCTGGGCCGGCTGGCCACGCGGTGCCCCCCGCTGATCGCGGGCCGGCTGACCCGGCTGCTGCTCGACGCGGCCCGGATCACCGCGGCCGAGGCGGGCCTGCGGATGTCCCGGGCGCTCTCGGCCGGCGCGCCCGCCCCGGCCGCCGCGGGCTGGGCCGAGGGTTTCCTGGCCGGCAGCGGCCTGCTGCTCCTGCACGACGACGCGCTGCTGGCCCTGGCCGACGGCTGGCTGGCCGGGCTGACTGGCGACGCGTTCACCGCGGTGCTGCCGGCGCTGCGCCGGACGTTCGGCGGGTTCGAGCCACCGGAACGGCGGGCGATCGGGCAGAAGGCGGCCCGGCTCGACGGCAGCGGGCACCGGGCCGACCCCGGCCCGGACCCCGGTGACGACCTGGACCAGGAAAGGGCGGCGCTCGCGACCGGGGCCGTCGCCCTGATCCTCGGGCGGCCCAGGATGGAGGCGATGGCGCCATGAACGACGGTGACGACGAGCGGATGCGGCGCTGGCGCCTGGTGCTCGGCGGCGACTCCGGGATGACGGCGCCGCTGTCCGGCGCCGACGCGGGCGTCGACGCGGCTCTCGGTGCCCTGTACGACTCCGGCGGGGACGGCAGCGGCCAGGGCGGGCGCGGCGGCCAGGGCGGCCAGCCGGGTACCAGGCGGCAGGCCGGGCTCGGCGCATCCGCGCCGCGCGTGGCCCGCTGGCTCGGCGACATCCGCTCGTATTTCCCGGCTAGCGTGGTCCAGGTCATGCAGAAGGACGCCATCGAACGGCTCGGCCTGACCCGGCTCCTGCTCGAGCCGGAGATGCTGGACGCGGTCGAACCGGACGTGCACCTGGTCGGCACCCTGCTGTCACTCAGCCGGGTGATCCCCGAGCGGGCGCGGGAATCGGCCCGCGCCATCGTGCGCGCGGTGACCAGGGACCTGGAACGGCGGCTGGCCCAGCGGACCCGTTCGGCGGTGACCGGGGCGCTGAACCGGGCCAGCCGGACGAGCAGGCCGCGGCGGCCCGCCGACATCGACTGGGACCGGACCATCCGGGCCAACCTGCGGAACTACCTGCCCGAGCAGCGGACCATCGTGCCCGAGCGGCTGGTCGGGTACGCGCGGAAGCAGCAGGCGGTAGCCCGCGATGTCGTCCTTTGCCTGGACCAGAGCGGCTCGATGGCGTCCTCGGTGGTGTACGCCGGGGTGTTCGGCGCCGTGCTGGCGTCGATCGGGTCGCTGCGCACGTCGGTGGTGGCCTTCGACACCTCCGTCGCGGACCTGACCGAGCAGCTCAGCGACCCCGTCGACGTGCTGTTCGGCACGCAGCTCGGCGGCGGCACCGACATCAACCAGGCCGTGTCGTACTGCCAGCGGCTCATTACCCGCCCGGCCAGCACGATCTTCATCTTGATCAGCGACCTGTTCGAAGGCGGCGACCGGGACGCGATGCTGCGCCGGATCGCCGACATGACCGCCGCGGGTATCCAGGTGATCGCGCTGCTCGCGCTGTCCGACGACGGGGCGCCCGGCTATGACCACGAGAACGCCGCGGCGCTGGCCGGGCTCGGGGTCACGGCGTTCGCCTGCACCCCGGACGCGTTTCCCGACCTGATGGCTGCCGCCATCGAGCGCCGCGACATCACCCAGTGGGCCGAGAAGTACCAGGCCGCCAGGCGCGATTGGATCAGGACATGGATGAAACCGGGGGCTCGCTGATCACGGCGTTCGACTACGTGTGGGCGCGGCTGACCGGCCGGCTCAGCGGGCTGACCGACGAGGAGTACTTCTGGGAGCCGGTGCCCGGCGGCTGGTCACTGCGCCAGGACGAGCGCGGGCGATGGCGGCTCGACGGCCGGGGGGGCGGCGGTCCCGCTCCCGACCCGGCGCCGGTGACCACTATCGCCTGGCGGCTCGGCCACCTCGGCGGGATGGCGGTCGGCGGCTTCGCGAACCGGCGGTTCGGGGACGGCACCCTGACCACGGCGCGGATCAGCTTCCCGCCGGGCGCCGCCGCGGTCCCGGGTTTCCTGGACGAGCACTACCGGGCCTGGCGAGCCGGGATGACCGCGCTCAGCCCGGACGAGTGGACGGCACCGCTCGGGCCGTCGTGGGGCCCGTTCGCCGAGTCGGACACGGTGGACCTGGCGCTGCACGTGCTGGACGAGGTCATCCATCACGGCGCCGAGGTCGGCTTGCTCAGGGACCTGTTCGCGCACCGCGCGTCGCGAGGCGACTTGACATATCCGCTAGGTACCTAGCAAAGTTCGTTAGGTAGCTGACAATCTGGACGGCGGGCAAAAGGGGATCACTATGCACGGCAGGCGCGTCGCCCTGGTCACCGGAGCCAATCAGGGAGTCGGCCTTCAGGTCGCCAGGGAACTCGTGGCGAACGGCCTCACCGTGCTGGTCGGATCACGCCATATCGAGCGCGGTGAGGCGGCGGCGAAGGACATCGGGCCGGGCGCCATCGCGCTCCAGCTCGACGTGACGGACGGGGCTTCGATCGCCGCCGCGGCGGAGCGCATCCGCCAGGAGCCCGGCCGCCTTGATCTGCTGGTCAACAACGCGGGCATTTCCAAGACGACGGAGCGCCGCCTGGGTTCACCGGAGTATGCGGCGTCGTCGCAAGCGAGCAATGCGTCCCTCGATGAGATACGCGCCGTCTGGGAGACTAACGTGTTCGGCGTCCTCGCCGTCTACCAGGCGATGCTGCCGCTCCTGCGCGAATCGCCGGACGCCCGCATCGTCAACGTGTCGAGCGGAGTCGGGTCGCTGACGGCGAACGCGGACCCCGCCTACCCTTACCACGCCATGTTCGGCCCCATCTACCCCGCGTCCAAGGCAGCTCTCAACGCCATGACCCTGGCCATGATGGTCGAGCTGGAGTCGACCGATATCAAGATCAACCTGGTCTCGCCGGGCTTTACCAAGACGAACCTCAACGGATACGCGGGCACCGAGTCGGTCGAGGAGGGCTCCCGCGAGGTGGTGCGCGTCGCGCTGCTCGGCCCGGATGGCCCCACCGGCACCTTCACGAGATGGGAAAATACGAACATCCCGTGGTGATGTCCGGTGGCTGACGCGATAGAGGGCCAGGCCCAGGGGACGGTGGGAGCGTGGGCGAAGCGGTACTACTTCGCCGTCCGGGCCGCCATGGAGTCGGTCCTGCGTCCCTACGACCTCGGAACCACGCAGTGGTACGTGCTGTACCAGCTGGCCAACGCCGGGCCGACACGGCAGCGTGACCTGGTACGCATGCTCCAGATCGAGCGGGCGACGCTGAGCGTGATCGTGACGACCCTGGTACGCAAGGGCCTCGTAGATCAGCTGCCCGACCCCGGGGACCAGCGCCAGCGGGTGCTCAGGATCACCGGCGCCGGGATGAAGCTCTGGGAAGAGCTCCCCGATCCGCTCGCTCTCATCCGGGAGATCGCATTCGACGGCGCGGACGCCGCGGAGCTGGCCACCGCCCGCCGGGTCCTTCAGGCCGCGACGCAACGACTCAACGATCACCTGGCCGAAGACAGCGGCGGGCCAGCATGAGGCGCTGGTCGCGGCCGGGGACGTCGCTCTGGTCGAGGAGCGTGAAGGCGGCCGGGAGCAGCGCGGCGGGCTCCCCCGGGGCCAGGCACCAGCGCGGGTCCAGGCTGGGGTGCGCGCGGCGGCCCTCGGCGGTATAGGCCTGCCAGGCCAGCAGGCCGCCGTCCGCCACCGCGCCGGCCGCCGCGCCGAAGGCCGCGGCGAGCCAGAAGCGGGTGCACAGCACCAGCGCGTGCGCGCGAGGCTCTGGTGACCAGGCCGCCAGGTCCGCGTGGACCAAGGTGATCAGGTGGCCGAGCCCGCGCCGGCGGGCCTCGTCGCCGAGCAGCCCGAGCGCCACCTCGGAGATGTCCACCGCGGTGACCTGGCGCCCGTGCGCCGCGGCCAGCAGCGCGCTGCCCGACGGGCCGCAGGCCAGTTCGGCCACCGGCCCGTCCGGCAGGTCCAGGGCCAGGGCCCGCACCGCCAGCGGATGAGGCGTGAAGGACGAACCGGGCCTGGCCGCGTACCTGGCGTTCCACCTGATCCGGTCGGGATGGCCGCCCGGCCCGGGGCCGCCGCCCTCGGAGGACATGAACGGGAATCTTACGGGGTTCGCGGGCTGGATCTTTACGGCACCGAGTGTCAAAATATGCCTCAGGCATCCAGTCGGCGCGAGGGAGACCACCATGGCCAGCACACGCGAGTGGTTCGAGACGGTCGAGGAGGCGCGCCGCCGGGCCAGGCGGCGGCTGCCGCGGTCGGTGTACATGGCGCTGGTGGCCGGCTCCGAGAAGGGCGTGACGCTCCAGGACAATGTGGCCGCGTTCAGCGAACTGCGGTTCGCGCCGCCGCACATCGCGAACCTGCCCGCCGCCCGGGACCTGGCCACCTCGGTGCTGGGCCAGGACATCGCGCTGCCGGTGATCGCGTCCCCGACCGGCGTGCAGGCCGTGCACCCGGACGGCGAGGTCGGGGTGGCCCGCGGCACCTCCGAGGCCGGGACGGCGATGGGCCTGAGCTCGTTCGGCAGCATGCCGGTGGAAGCGGTGGCCGAGGTCAACCCCAAGCTGTTCTTCCAGACCTACTGGTCAGGCAGCAAGGACCAGATGATCCAGCGCACTGAGCGGGCCCGGCGGGCCGGCGCCAAGGGCCTCATCGCCACGCTGGACTGGTCCTTCTCCAACGGACGGGACTGGGGCAGCCCGGCGATCCCGGAGAAGATCGACCTGAAGGCGCTGATCCGCCTCGCGCCCGAGGGCATCACCCGGCCCGGCTACGTCCGCGACTGGCTCGGCCACGGCGGCCTGCCCGACCTGACCGTGCCGAACATGGCCGCCCCGGGCGAGCCCGCGCCGACGTTCTTCGGCGTGTACGGCGAATGGATGCAGACTCCCCCGCCCACCTGGGAGGAAATCGCCTGGCTGCGGGAGCGGTGGGGTGGCCCGTTCATGGTCAAGGGCGTGATGCGCCCCGACGACGCCCGGCGCGCCGTCGACATCGGCGCCACCGCGATCTCCGTGTCCAACCACGGCGGCAACAACCTGGACGGCACGCCCGCCTCCATCCGGGCGCTGCCCGGGGTCGCCGACGCCGTGGGCGGCCAGGTCGAGGTGCTGCTCGACGGCGGGATCCGGCGCGGCAGCGACGTGGTCAAGGCCGTTGCCCTCGGCGCGCGGGCGGTCATGATCGGCCGCGCCTACCTGTGGGGGCTCGCCGCCAACGGCTCCGCCGGCGTCAGGAACGTGTTCGACATACTCCGCGGCGGCATCGACTCCACGTTGCTCGCGCTAGGCCATTCTTCCATCGGCGAGCTGACTCCCGACGACGTCATCGTGCCCGCCGAGTTCAGCCGGGGCCTGCACAAGTAAGCACAGCACCAATAGCAGGTCAGGAGCGGCGGTCCGGGTCGCGGCCGCGGAGCAGGGGCAGCAGGGGCTGGACGGTGCCTCGTTCGGCACATCCTTGCCAGACTCCCAGGCTGTACGCGGCGTCGTCGAGCAGCCTGGCCGCCACGTACCGCACCGGATCGAGCGGCGGCCGGCGGTCCAGCCAGTCGAGCAGCGGCGGCGTGAGGATCAGGGCGGCCAGCGGGAGCCGCAGGCGCCGCGCCGCGACCGCGGCCGGCAGCGCCGCCGGCCACCAGACCCGCGAGAGCGCGCTGCCCAGCGGCTGGGTCGCCGCGAGCGTCCCGCCCGCGGCCTGCCTGACCGCCAGCCGCCACGCCGCCGTGCCGGCCGGGAGGGGCCACGGCTCGCCGGTGACCCGCGCCAGCCGGCGGGCGAGCAGGGCGGTACCGGTCCCGGTGACCGCGGCCCCCGCCGCCGGATGACCGAGCGCGGCGGCCAGCCAGGCCGCCGCGGTCCACGGCGACGCGTAGAACGGGCGGACCAGGCCGGGGTGCCGCAGCTCGAGGGCGGCCGCCGACGTCCCGTAATCCTTGCGCCGGGAGAACCACGGGCACAGCCGTACCCGGTGCTGGTGCCCCATCACGGCGGCCGGCTCGTAGCGCACCCGCCAGCCGGCGGCGCCGAGCCGCCAGAACGAAGTCGACGTCCTCTCCTACCTGCATGTCCTCGGCGAAACCAGCCCCGGCGGCGTCCCGGCGGACGACCAGGGCCGCGCCCGGGACGTAGGGGACGCGCGATCCGGGCCGGACGACGCTCGGCCGCTGGCCCATGTCCAGGGTGGAACTCGCGCCCTCGTACCGCGCCAGCCAGGTCCGGCCGGCCTCGTGCGGCACGATGCGCGGTGCGACGGCGCCCACCGCGGGGTCGGCGAAGTGCGGCAGCAGCGCGTCCAGCCAGCCGGGGCCGGGCACGCAGTCCGAGTCGAGGAACGCCACCAGCGGCGTCCGCGCCGCCGCCAGCCCGGTGTTCCTGGCCGCCGCGGGCCCGCCGTTGACCGGGCGCGGCACGACCCGGGCCCCGGCCCCGGCCGCGGCCCGGCGGACGGCGGACGGGTCCTGCGAAGCGTCGTCGACCACGATGACCCGCATCGCGCCCGCCAGCCCGGCCAGGCACTGAGCCAGCTCAGCCGCCCGGTCGCGGACCGGGATGACCACGGTCACCTCGTCTGGGCCCGGTGCGTCCGCGAGCGCGGGATGGGCGATGCCGGCGTCGAGCAGCCGCCGGGCCAGCGCCCGGGCCTTGCGGCCGTCCGGCACGGGTGTTCCGGACCACCAGGCCGCCACGTGCCGCGCTCCGGCCGGGCTGAGCCGCAGCACCCGGGCGGGATAGCCGCCCGTGAGCACCGTCCCGCCCGCCAGGGCGCGGGCTCCCGGGTCGGGCCGGAGGCGGAATCCCGCCGGGACCAGTTCGTCGGCTGGCCCCGGTCCGGCCCAGGTCACCTCACCCAGCCCCCGCTGCCTGGTTACCTCCGGCACCTGCCCACCCTTCTGCGGTCAGGTCAGGCGGGCGTGGAACCGCCCGCTGGCGACCGGCGCCACCGGCCCGCCGACCCAGAGCCGGCCGTCAGGCCCGGGCCGGATCTCGATGGTACTGGGCCGCCCGGTGAAGCGGCCCTGGTGGATCGAGAAAGGCTCCCCGGCGGGCCGCACCCTGTGGTGCATCAGGTAGCCGGCCGCAGGCCCGGCCGCGCTCCCGGTCGCGACATCCTCGACCCGGCCGGCGTTATCCCAGGTACGGCCCTCGGGACGATCGGGGTCGAGCACGTAGACGAACTTCGCGCCGCTGGCGGCGAGCAGCTCCTCGAACCGGGGATGGCTGATCCTGGCCCGCTCCAGGCCGTCCCGGACCGGCACGATCAGGTAGGGCAGGCCGGTGCTGACCATCTGCATGGGCAGGTCCGGATGCCGCTGGCCGGGCGTGAGGTTCAGGGCGTCGCCGTAGGCACGGGCCAGCTCGTCGCCGACCGCCGGGCCGAACCGCGGGACCCCCTGGTCCACGTCGGTCAGGAACGCCGTCTCGAACTGGCGGACCTCCCGCGTCACCTCCTGCATCACCGCCCCGGGCAGGTCAGCGGCGTCCAGCACCACCACCAGGCCGTTGCCGGCCAGCGCCCGGCGGCTGAAGACATCGACGTGCCGGTACTCCAGGTCAAGCAAGACGGCCTCCCTCACCCGCGCTACCGTAACGCTGTCTTACCGTGGAGGTATGACCGTATGGGGCAGCCTGCCGCCCGCACCGCCGCCGCACGGCACGGTGCTGGCCTGGACGCGAGGCTGCCGGTGCGACGAGTGCGAACGCGAGCACCAGCGGTTCTTGTTCGAACTGGAACTGCGCGGGCCGGTACGGCTTCCCGCTCAGCCGCAGCCCCGCAAGCTGAACGCCGACACCCGCGCCCGGCTGGAACCGGCGGTGCGCCAGGCGGACTGCCCGGTGTGCGGGGCGCCGCGCCATCAGCGGTGCCGCAACCTGGCGTTCCCCCAGCACTTCGCGCCGACTCACCCTGAGCGCACCAGCGGCCCGTAACCCGCGAGGTCCCTGCTTGCGTACCGCTCTGCTCGTAGTCCGGAGCATCGGGTACCGGTCCAGGCATAGCGTGGCCTTCGTGGCGGTGAATGCGGAGCAGGCCGAAGACTGGAACGGAGCCAGCGGGCGGGAGTTCATCGAGCAGCGTGAGCGCCATGAGAGGATGCTGGGCCGGCTGACGGCGCGGTTGCTCGCGGCGGCGCAGATCCAGGACGGGGATAGGGTTCTCGACGTCGGGTGCGGCTGCGGTGATACGACCATCCTCGCGGCGCGCGCCACCGGCAGCGGTCTTGCTTTCGGCGCCGACTTCTCCCGGATCCTGGTAGCGGAAGCGCGCCGGCTCGCCGCTGCTGCTGGCGTCGCTAACGTCAGGTTCGAGGTCGCCGACGTCCAGGTGCACCCGTTCGGGGCCGGGATCTTCGACGTGGTGCTGAGCAGTTTCGGCGTGATGTTCTTCGATGACCCGGCGGCGGCGTTCGGCAACATGAGGAAGGCGCTGCGCCGGAACGGCAGGCTGGCGTTTCTGTGCTGGCGCACCCGCGAGGAGAACCCCGTCTTTACTTTCGGGTTCGCGGAGGCCGCGGCGAAACTCGGCCTCCGCGAGCTATCCGGGCCGGCGGCTGCTTTCTCCTTCGCCGGCACCGGCCAGGTGGGCGCGTTGCTGAGCGAGGCGGGGTTCGGCGACATCGAGTGCGAGAAGGCGGACGAGCCGATGCTCATCGGCCGCGATGTAGACGACGTGCTCCAGTACGAGCGTGCCTCCCCGACAGCCACTGAGATCCTGGCCGGGCTCAGCCCAGCGCAAGCCGCCGAGCTGACCAGACAGGTCCGGGACCGCCTGGTGGCGTTTGCCTCGCCAGATGGCGTGACCATGCCCGGCGCGGCCTGGCTGGTCACGGCGGAAGCTGTGTGAACGGCCCGCCTGCCACTCGGTCGCATGACGATCGGCGCCCTTAGCGAAGGGCCGCGCGAGGTGCCGCGCGGCCCTTCGCGTCCCGGCGGTCAGGCCGGGCAGGGTCCCGAGCCGGGTAGCTAGCTGCCGGTGCACTGCGGGCTGGCCTGCACCAGGCCCACGGCCACCTGGAAACTGCCATGGGGCCCCGGGTAGTTCTGGACGAGGGGGTAGATCTGCAGGCCGCCGCCGGACGGCAGCGCCGAGGGGTGGATGACCATGACGTCACGTCCTGCGGCGGGGCTGGCCACGCTGCCCAGCAGCTGCCGCCGCTGGCTCTGGCTGCCGCCGCCGGGGTACCCCTGGCACGCCGGGTTCTGCTGGCCCGTGAAGGTGACGCTGGCCGGGACGCCGTCGGCGCGGAGCGTGCGCTGGAGTCCGGCCGGGTCGCGCAGCTGGCGGATAGTGACCTGGATGCTGCCGTCGCCCTGCCTGGCTACCGTCCAGGCCGCCAGCTGGGCGCGAGCCTCGCTCGCGGGGTGGCTGGCGGGCAGTGCCACGCTCACGGCGAAGGCCGCCGCGGCTGCCACCCCCAGGGCTCCGGCCGCGCCCGGGACGCGGCGCCGGGCGCGCACCGCGCGACCCCGCCGGATGATCTGCTCTACCGGCGTGTTCATCGGGATTTTGCCGCGCTGCTCCCGCAGCGCCGTGATCAGCTCGTTGTCGTTCATGACGGGTTCTCCTGCCGGGTAGGGATAAGGTCATCGCGAAGCGCGGCCAGCGCGCGGCCCAGGTGAGCCTGGACCGTGCCGGGTGCGATGCCGAGAACCTGCGCGGTGCCGGCGGTATCCAGGTCCAGGAACAGCCGCAGCGCCACCACCTGCCGCTGCCGGGCAGGCAGCCGCAGCAGCGCCGTCATGATCCCGGGATCGACCGAACCGCCGGCGCCCCCGCCGCCCGCGGGCCGGTCCGCGACAAGCGCGAGGTCAGGCACCGGGACCTCGCGGCGACGGCGCCGCCACCGGGAGATACCGGCGTTCAGCGCCGTGCGTACCACCCACGCCGCCGGGGCCGGGTGCCTGCTGACCGTGCGCCATGACGCCCAGGCCCTGGCGAACGCCTCGTCCACCAGATCCTGCGCCGTGTCCCGGTCGCCGACACTGACCAGGACGGTCAGCAGGCACTCATCCTTGACTTCGCGGTAGAACTCCGCGAAGTCCAGCCGGTGGGTTCTCACACCCTTTCAACGCGCAGGCGCCGTACGCCGGTTACCTGGCCCCCGCCGGCGCCGACTGGCCGGATACTGGTGTGGTGCCGTATGACCCGACCATCTACCTCGGATCCGCTGCCCACTACCGCCACGGGCGCCCGCCCTACTCACCCGGGCTCGAAGCCGTCCTGACCGGCGAGGCGGGCCTGGACGGGACCGGGCGGCTGCTGGACGCCGGCTGCGGTCCCGGCGTGCTGACCGTCCGCCTGGCCCACCTGTTCGAGCAGGCAGTCGGCCTGGATCCTGACGCTGACATGCTCACGGAAGGCCGCCGGGCCGCCGCGAAGCAAGGCATCACGAACATCCGGTGGGTCCGGGGCCTGGCCGAGGAGCTGCCCGCGATCGCGCCCGGGCCGTACCGGCTGGTGACCTTCGGCCAGTCCTTCCACTGGACCGACGAACGGCAGGTGGCCGAGACCATCTACGACATGCTGGCGCCAGGCGGCACGCTGGCCCTGATCGTCCACACGGTGGCAGGCCGGCCCCGGCCGCCCGGCCCGGGCGTGCCGCCGATCCCCCACGACGAGATCAAGGCGCTGGTCGTGAAGTACCTCGGCTCCAGAAACCGGGCTGGCCAGGGCACCGTGCCGGAACGAGCGCACCGCTTCGAGGATGTGCTGGCGCGGACTCGCTTCGGCGTCCCCCGGCAGCTCTTCGTCCCCGGTAGCCCCGATCTGCTGCGCGATAGCGAGAGCGTCCTGTCCGGCTACCTGTCCCTGGCATCCTCGGCACCGCACCTGTACGGTGATCGCCTCGACGACTTCGCCGGCGAGGTGCGCGCGCTGCTCGCGCGTCGTTCCGCGGACGGCATGTTCTGGGACTGGCCGGGCGACACCGAGGTGGTCATCGCCCGCAAGCCCGGCTGACCGGCAAGAGGTTCGGTCGTCAGGCGACCCAGGAGGGGACGACCCGGGCGAGCCGGTCCGGGTCGGTGAGCATGTGGATCGCCGTAATGGCGCCGCCCGCCACCGTGAAGGCCTTCCGGGTACCGGCCGGGACCAGGTGGGGCTAAGCGCCTCAGCTCGCCGGCCCTACCGGGCGCACCGTAACCGGCGCGCCCGGCGGGCCGCCCGGAGACGACCGGTACAGCGGCACGCCGACGCAGGTGAACAGCAGGCCAGCGCACGGTTCGCCCAGGAGGGCGGGCACCTCGCTGTCGAGGAAGGTCATCCCGGAGGCGCTGGCGCCGAGCGCGTAGGCAGCCAGGTGCAGCCGGCCTTCGGCCAGCCCGGCGGCGAGGTGCGCCGCCCGGTACTGCGAGTCGCCGAGCCCGGCCAGGCCGGCCGCGGCGATGGCCACGAAGGCGGCGTCGCGGGCCAGGGCCTGGTCCAGGCACACCCGGTACAGCTCGTCGCGCCGGGCGCCCGCGCGCACCGGCGCGTCCAGGGCGGGCCAGCGGTACACGCCGGGCGGCAGGCCCGCCACGTCGTGGACCGCGACCCAGTGGGGCAGGCTCAGGCCGCGCACGGCGACGCCCAGGCCGGCCCGCAGCAGGTCCAGCGGCAGGCCGCGGCCGGGGTCCATCCGCCGCTGCGATCCGCGCGCGGCGATGACGTCCTCTACCGGCGCCGACGCCGGGACCGGCCCGGGCACCGGCCCGCCCCGTTCCCACGGCCGGCCGAACCGGTCGCATTCCCCGGCCCGCTGGGCCGCGGTCACGAGCGGGAACTCGACCGGCGCCGCGTCTACCTCCCCCGTGACCGCCGCGCCGCCCGGCTCGGCGGCGGGAACGGCCTCGTCCAGGCCGACCACGGCCACCGGCAGCTCGTGCACCCGGTCCGCCCCGACCAGGTCCGCCACCCGCACGTCGGGAAACCGGGTGTAGAGCGCGGCCGTCAGGCCGGCCGAGTCGGCGAGCGCCAGCAGCTGGGCGAGCATGGTGCCGGCGTCCCAGTACACATGCCGGTAGCCGCGCTCCCGGTACCGCCAGCCGGTCCGCCACGGCACGCCCGTGACGATCACCGCCGGGCCGCCCGCGCGCGGCGGGGGGCCGACCCGCACCAGCGCGTGGTCCCAGGGGTCGTACCAGTGCACGCCCGCGGGCAGCGGGCCGCCCGGCGGCACGGCGACATATACCTCCAGGGGGAAGCGGCCTCCGGCCGACCCGGCCGCGCGGAACGGGTGAATCCCGTAGGGCCGCTCCATGGTGCGCACCACCCCGGCCGAGAGGTACAGCAACCGGGACAGCTGCGCCAGGTCCAGCGGCACGTGGCTGACCTCGGCCGTGCCCGCCAGCACGGCCACCGCCGCCGCCGTCGTCCGCGGGAGTTCCCGGGGCAGCGGTATCCGGGGCAGGCCGTCCGGATACCGCTTCACGAACCACGGCAGCCGCCCGAAGTCGTTGACCTGCAGATCCTGAAGCACCCCGGGATCTTCTGCGGGCGCGTCCCAGTCCCGGCCGGGCTCGTAGGACGTCAGCCGGTGCAGCCTGCGCGTCGCGGTCTCCATGCGATCATCATGTCCCGGCGGCGGACGTGAGGATCCGCCGCATGACGGGGCGGTCGGGCTTGCGCCGCGCCACCACCTCGAAGCCGTGGCGGGCGAAGGCCGACGCCGTTCCCGGGAACAGGTTGCGGGTGTGTCCCGGCACCGCGGTGTCGACCGGGTACGCCTCCAGCGCCGGGGCGCCCGCGGCGGCCGCCACCGCGACGGCGGCCGCGATCAGGACGTCCATGACGCCCTGGCGGCGGTGCGTGCGGCGGACGTAGAAACACGGGACCGACCAGACCGGCAGCTCGTCGGGCGGCTGGAGGTAGCGGGCGTGCGCCAGCCATCCCAGGCGGGCGCGCGGGGCGAGTTCGCACCACCCGGCGGCCACCGGCCCGTCGAAGGCGAGCAGGCCGGGCGGCGGCCCGGACGCGGCCAGCTCCCTGAGGTCGCCCTTGTTGTCCGCCCGCGGCCTGGTGCGGTACCGGGGGCCGATCCGCCAGTACATGCACCAGCACCCGTTCGAGGCGCCGGCCGCGCCGAACAGGTCTTCCAGGGCGGGCCACTGCTCCAGCGTGACCGGGCTGGTCGTGAGGTTCATCGCCAGGCCTGGCCTAGCTGCCGGGGAGGGCCAGGGCCTCCGCCGCCAGGGTGGCCCGCTGCAGGGTCTCGCGGGCCGCCTGGGCCGCCTCGGCGGCCTGCTCGGCCAGCCCGGTGATCTCCACGGTGGCCCGCTCGTCGGCCGCGGTGCGCGCCACCAGGTCGAGGTACCTGTCGTTGTTCGCCGCCATCCGGTGGGCGGTCTCCCAGTCCCGCCGCGCGGCCTCGGCCGCCGCTACCTGCGCCGCCAGCAGTTCGAGGGACAGGACCCGGGCCGTGGTGGCGTTCCGGGCTATGGTGACCGCCCGGCTCTGGGATACCAGCATGGCGGTCGTCATCGGCCCCGCCGTGCCGCCGCCGTAGCTCGACGCGAGATCGAGCAGCAACTCGGTGATCTCGCGCAGCGCGACGGCGATGTCCCACTCGTGCTGCCGCAGCACGGGCTCGTCCACGGCGCCCCGCAGGTCGCTCGCGTATACCTGTGACGTCACGATGGTGGCGATCGCGTGCTGGGCCCGCTGCAGCAGCTGCCGGCACTCGCGTTCCAGGGCGAGCGGCGAGACGACCTGCTCCCGGTAGCGGACCTGGCGCACCGGCCCGGTCCGGCCCGCGATCTGGTCGTTGGTCATGCGGATGAGACGCCGGCCCCGGGCATCCCGCAAGCCGGGGTTCACCACGGGCTCGACACGCCACCCGCTGGCATCGCCGACCATAAGGGCATCCTAGATGCGCCGGGTGCCGGGGGTGTCACCGTGCTCGTTCGGAATAATTTGGTCCTGAGCCCGGGCCGCGAGGGAACCTGGCGCGGGCCGCGGGACGTTAGGTTAGGCCAGTCCGTTCGTTACTAATCGTGGCATCACGCTGGTGCTGGCCTGCACGGAGGATCACCATGACCGAGACGATCACGCTGCCCGACGGGCAGGTAGTCGAGTCGCCGCACACCCCGCGGCCGGCGAGCGACGGCGCCGCCCGGCACGCGATCGAGGACGCGACCGCGCACCTCAAGGAGCGGGCCGAGAAGATCAGGGCCAACCCCGAGGCGCACCTGCCCAAGCTCATCTTGTCCCAGCACGTGCGCGGGACCAGCATCCTGGACCGTATCGCGGACGCGGTCAACAAGTTCTGCGGCTCGATGTACGTGTTCATCGGCATCACGGTCGGCATCGTGGCCTGGCTCTTCCTCGGCAACGTCGTCGGCTTCGACAAGACGCCCTGGCCGCTGCTGCTCACCATCCTCAACCTGCCGCAGCTGTCCATCATGATCTCGCTGCAGGTCAGTGCCAACCGGGCGCAGACCGCCAGCGACCGCCGGGCCATCGCGGACCACGAGACCCTGATCGCGCTGCACGAGATGGCCAAGCAGCAGCTCGAGATACTGAACGGGCAGGACCGGGTGCTGGCCATGCTGGACAACTTCGCCAGCAAGGACCTGCCGGGCCGGCAGCGGCACATGCAGGACTGCGTGGACCAGATCCTGGCCAAGGTCGACCCCGCGGCCGCCGGATAAGGAGCAGAGCTTATGGACCGGTCCCGGCTGGAGGCCTTCAGCGATGGCGTGTTCGCCGTGGCGATCACGCTGCTGGCGCTCGACCTCACCGTGGAGGGGCGCGGGCACGGTCCCCTGCTCGACCAGCTGCACGGCAAATGGCCCGCCTTCCTGGCCTACCTCATCAGCTTCTTCATGATCGGCATCGTCTGGGTCAACCACCATTCCCTGGTCAGGTCCATCATCAAGGTCGACCGCAGGTTGCTGTTCCTCAACCTGGTGCTGCTGCTGTTCGTGGTGCTGATCCCGTTCGCTACCGCTACCGAGGCGGACTACTTCCCGCATAACAGCGGGGACGCGCGGCTGGCGATGGCGCTGTACGCGGGAGTGTTCCTCGGCATGTCCATCGGCTTCGCCTCGATGTTCGAGTGGACGCTGCACGGGCAGCGGGTCTACCAGCCGGTGCCGCCCGAGCGGCGCTGGATGGCCCGCGCCCGGTTCGCCGGCGGCAGCCTGGCCTACGTGATCGCCATCGCGATCGCGGCGATCAGCGCGGTCGCCTCGTTCGTGCTGATCGCGCTGATCGCCCTGTACTACATCCTGGAGAACACGCCCGCCGCGGCCGACCACGACGGGGACGAGGAGACCGCGGCCCGAACTGGCCCAGATACATAGTTGCCATTAAGCAAGTGATTCGCTGTAGACTGGGTTAACGTGCGGCGAAGCGTGAAACCAGGGCATCTGAACGGGACATCTGGCGGCGACGGTACGGCGGTGAGCACGGCGGACGGCAAACCCGACCGGTACCGATGGGTCGCGCTGTCCAACACCACGCTGAGCATGACGATGGCGACGATCGACGCCTCGATCGTGATCATCGCGATGCCGGCCATCTTCCGCGGCATCCACCTGAACCCGCTCGACCCGGGCAACATCAGCTACCTGCTGTGGATGATCATCGGCTACCTGCTGGTCCAGTCCGTGCTGGTGGTGACGCTGGGCCGGCTGGGTGACATGTTCGGCCGGGTGAAGATCTACAACCTGGGCTTCGTGGTCTTCACGCTGGCCTCCATCGCGCTCTCGCTCGACCCGCTGACCGGCGCCGACGGGGCGATGTGGCTGATCGGCTGGCGCTTCGTGCAGGCGTTCGGCGGGGCCATGCTGATGGCGAACTCGGCCGCGATCTTGACCGACGCCTTCCCGGCCAACAAGCGCGGCATGGCGCTGGGCGTCAACCAGATCGCCGGGATCTCGGGGCAGTTCGTCGGGCTGCTGCTCGGCGGCGTGCTGGCCGCCTGGGACTGGCGCCTGGTGTTCTGGGTGAACGTGCCGTTCGGGCTGTTCGGCACGGTGTGGGCGTACAAGTCCCTGCGGGAGATCGCGACCACCCGGCGGGCCAGGATCGACTGGATCGGGAACGTCCTGTTCGTGATCGGCCTGGGCTCCCTGCTCGTCGCCATCACCTACGGGATCCAGCCCTACGGCGGCCACCCGACCGGGTGGACCAACCCGTGGATCATCACCGGGCTGGCCGGCGGCGCCGCGGTGCTCGTGCTGTTCTGCGTCGTCGAGACCAAGATCGCCGAGCCGATGTTCCAGATGAGCCTGTTCAAGGTGCGGGCGTTCGCGGCCGGCAACCTGGCCAGCCTGCTCGGCGCGATCGCCCGCGGCGGGCTGCAGTTCATGCTGGTCATCTGGCTGGCCGGCATCTGGCTGCCACTGCACGGTTACAATTTCGCGGATACCCCGCTGTGGGCCGGGATCTACATGCTGCCGCTGACCGCGGGCTTCCTGATCGCCGGGCCGATCTCGGGCACCTTGTCCGACCGGTACGGACCGCGGCCGTTCGCCACCGCCGGGCTGGTGCTGGCCGCGCTGTGCTTCGTCGGGCTGATGCTGCTGCCGGTGAACTTCTCCTACTGGGTATTCGCCCTGCTGATCCTCGGCAACGGGATCGGCTCGGGACTGTTCGCCGCGCCCAACACCGCCGCGATCATGAGCGCGGTGCCGGTCAGGCACCGCGGCTCGGCCTCCGGCATGCGGTCGACCTTCCAGAACTCGGGCATGTCGCTGTCCATCGGCATCTTCTTCTCGCTGATGATCGCCGGCCTGGCCTCCACCTTGCCCAGGACGCTGAGCAAGGGGCTGACCGCCCAGGGCGTGCCGGCCGCGGTGGCCGCGCACGTCAGCCACCTGCCCCCGGTCAGCACCATGTTCGCCGCGCTGCTCGGCTACAACCCGATCCAGAACCTGCTGACCCCGTCCGGGGTCCTGCACCACCTGCCCGCCGCCAACGTGGCGGTGCTCACCGGCAGGCAGTTCTTCCCGAACCTGATCTCGGCGCCGTTCCATCACGGCCTGGTCATCGTCTTCACCGCCGCCGCGATCATGTCGATCACCGGCGCGCTGGTGTCGCTGCTGCGCGGCAAGCGCTTCTACTACGACCGAGCCCGCCGGCCCGGCCGGAGCGGCCGCGCCCGCGGTGCCGTCCGGATCCGGTACCGCGGCCACCGTGACGGCCGGACCCGGTGCCGCCCCGGTCGTGCCGAACGGGCTCGGTTACTCTCCTGCGGCCGCCGATCCGCGCGGTGCGGCCAGGCGCGATACCGGGCCTGCGTCCGGCGCGTAAACTGGGACTATGCCCCGCTACGAGTACCGCTGCCGCGCCTGTGGTGACACCTTCGAGCTGAACCGCCCGATGAGCGAGTCTTCGGCTCCGTGCACCTGCCCGCAGGGTCACGACGACACGGTCAAGCTCCTGTCCACCGTGGCGGTGGGCGGCCTGGCGTCCGGCCGCCCGGCGGCTCCCTCCGGCGGCGGAGGCTGCTGCGGCGGGGCCTGCGGCTGCGGCTGACCTGCTCTAGCTGCCGCCGGGACGCGGTTGCGTCATTTGAGACAGCGGACCTGTGTCGCGTGGCGTAGCCCCCCCGACCCTCGCCTGATTGGCTTAGCTCGATGGGTTAAGCGCATGTACGGAGGCGAGAGAGCAATGGCCGTGACCGTAGCTGTATCGACGGATGCGATGGGTGGGCGGCACAGCTTCGGTGACGACCGGCTCGCCGCCGAGAGTGAGGCGCCAGATCGGGGGCCTGCCCAGGATCAGATAGCCGAGATGGCACGGCTGCTGCGCGGTACGCGCGGCAGCCTGGTCCTGGGCGGCAGCATTCTGAGCGCGCTCTCGATCGGCATCGCGCTGGAGGCGGCGTTCTCGCCCTCCGTACTGCGCCCCGGCCTGGCCGGCGTGGTGTCTGTCGGCCTGCTGGGCGGCCTGGTCCTGGGCTGGCTGCGGGCCGCCTCGCTGCTGCTGATGGCCAGCCGGCCGGTGCTCGGCCAGCTGAACGATCACCGCTGGCGGACCGGCGGCGCGCTCGATCCCCGGATCCGGTGGCTGACCGGATCACCCGCGGACGCCGAGATGGCCTGGGACTGGGCGCAGGTCAACCTCATGCTCGGCGCGGTCCGCGTCCGCCGGGAGCGGATCGAGCTGGCCGATACCTGGACCTTCATCACCGTCGCGTTCTTCCTGGCCTGGACCGTGGCGATCCTGCTGGGGGCGTGAGCGGGCATCAGCCCGGTCCGCCTCCCCTCCCCGGCTCCTTCCCGGCCCGCCGAGCAGCGTTCCCCCTGAGGCTCAGCGGGCTGGGAAGGCGCTTTACCTCACGGTTTGTCAACAGAACCCGGATGGCTCAAGGTAGAACCAGTACCGGTCATGACCCGCAAGGCCGGCATCTGAGGCCATCAACGGTGATATGAACCAGAACGAGATAACTCCTGCCCAGGGCTTCTGGGCTCTGCTCACGGACGAAGAGCGGGACGTCCTCTCCAGCCTCGGCCGGGTCACCACCGTCCCGTCCAGCGGGGTGATGTGCGTCGAAGGCGACCCCGCCACCCATGTGTTCGTACTGCTCGACGGCCTGGCCAAGGTCGTCGCGTCGACGGCCGACGGCCATGAGCTGACGATCGCGCTGCGCGGCTACGGCGATCTCGTCGGGGAGCTCGCGGGCGAGACCACGGGGTACCGCAACGCCACGGTGCGGGCCATCGGCATGGTCCGGGCGCTGATCGTGACGTACGAGAAGTTCAGCTCGTTCCTGGACGCTTATCCGGGCGCCGGGCATGCCTACCGCCACGTGGTCACGCACCGGTGGAATGACGCGGACTCGATGCTGCGTAGCCACCCGGTGACCAACGGAGCGCACCGGCTCGCCATCGTCCTGCTCGGCCTGGCCACCCGGTACGGCACCGAGACCGAGCAGGGGGTGCACATCGCGGTCCCGCTGTCGCAGGACGAGCTAGCCAGCCTGGCCGGCGCGTCGCGCGCCACGGTGACGCGTGCCCTGAGCAACTGGCGGCGGCGCGGCATCATCCGGACCGGCCAGCGGGACATCACGATCACCGGCCTGGTGGACCTGCGGAAGATCGCCGGGCACTAGGCGCAGCGGCGCGGCGGCGGCGGCCGGCGGCGTGGCCGGCCCGGGCACCTCGAACCTGGCCGCGGTCCTGGCGGCGGTGCCCAGTGCCCACCGGCTGGCCGTGGCCAGCCCGAGCACCACGATCACCACGCCCATGGCGGCCAGCAGCAGCCAGTCGGCGTGGCTGGCCGTCACGAACCCGGCCCGCAGGCTCTGGCCCCGGAGGTTCCCGGCCAGGATCGACCCGGCCACGGCGATGCCCAGGCACTGGCCGACCTGGCGGCTGGTGGACGCGATACCCGAGGCCACCCCGGCCTGCGAGACCGGCATGCCGGAGACCGCCGTGTACGTGATCGGCGCGTTGATCAGGCCCCCGCCGATGCCGAACACGACGAACGCCACCGCCAGCGGCATCAGGCCCGACGAGGCGGTCAGGCGCGAGAGCAGCACGCCGCCCGCGGCCAGGGCCACCCCGGCCGCCACCATGGGCAGCCGGGCGCCGCGGCGGGCGAGGATCCGGCTGGACACCAGCCCGCCGAGCGCCACCATGGTCGCCATCGGCAGCAGGTGCAGGCCCGCCCGCACCGCGGACATCCCGCGCACATCCTGCAGGTACAGCGTGGTCAGGAACAGGAAGCCGCCGACGGCAGCGGTGGCGCTGATCGCGGTGAGCACCGAGCCCGCGAACGGCGCGCTGCGGAAGAACCGCGGATCCAGGACGGGCTCGGCCCGGCGGGCCTCGTAGGCAACGAACGTCGCGAGGGCCGTCGCCGACACCGCGAACAGCGTCACGATGACGGGCGCCCGCCAGCCGAGGGCCGGGCCCTCGATGATCGCGTAGGTCAGCGACCCGAGCATGACGATGATCAGCGCCTGGCCGAGCGGATCCGGCCGGCGCGGCCGGGCGGCCCGCGACTCCGGCACGAACCGGGCGGTCAGCGCGATGGCGGCCAGGCCGACCGGGATGTTCACGTAGAACGTGCCCCGCCAGCCGATGGAGTCGACCAGCAGCCCGCCGACGACCGGCCCGAGCGACATCGACAGGCCGTACGTCATGCTCCAGATCCCGATCGCCCGGGCGCGCTCGGTCTTGTCGGTGAACGTGTTGGTGATGATGGACATGGCCACCGGGTTGAGCATGGAACCGCCGACGGCCTGCATCATCCGGAAGGCGACCAGCCAGCCCAGGCCGGGCGCCAGGCTGCACAGCGCGGACCCCACGGTGAAGGTGGCCAGGCCGATCTGGAACAGCCGGCGGCGGCCGATCCGGTCAGCGGTCGCGCCGGACAGCATCAGCAGGCTGGCGAGCACGAGCGCGTAGCCGTCGACGGTCCACTGCAGTCCGGCCACCGAGGCGTGCAGGTCGCGCCCGATGGACGGCAGGGCGATGTTCACGATCGTGCTGTCCAGTCCCACGATGAACAGGCTGGACGAGCAGATGACGAGCACCAGCAGGCGGCGACGGCGGCTGAGCTCTGGCAGCGGTATCACCCGGCCCGACTGGATAAGCGTAGTTGCGTCCCTGCAACTAAGTATCTCAGCCCGGGGTATCGCCCTCGGCCAGCCGGGTGGCGGTCGCCCGGGCCCAGCGGGTCGTGCAGACCAGGCCGAGCAGCAGCACGGCGTAGCCGCAGCCCGCCAGGATCCACCAGCCGGCGTGGGCCGCCCGGACAAAGCCGTCCTGCATCGACCCGCGGATGCTGGCGGCCAGGACCGAGCCCACGATGGCCACGCCCAGCGACTGGCCGAGCTGCCGGCTCGAGGAGTTCATGCCGGAGGCCATGCCCGCCTGGGTCTTCGGCACGCCGGACATCACCCCGTTGGTGATCGGCGAGCTCACCATGCCGGCCCCGATGCCGAACAGGCCGTAGGTGACGATCAGGTACCCGTGCTCGGTCGAGCCGGTCAGCCGCGACAGCGCGGCGCTGCTGATGGTCATGGCGGCCCCCGCGATGACCAGCGGGATCCGCGGGCCCCGCTTGGCCACCATCCGTCCCGCCAGCGGCGCGCACAGCGCCATGACCACGGGCATCGGCAGGATCGTCAGCCCGGCCTGCAGCGCGGACAGGCCCCGTACGTCCTGCAGGTACAGGGTGGACAGGAACAAGAAGCCGGCCATCGCGGCGATCGCGCAGACGGCGCTCAGGTTGGCCCCCGCGAACGGCACGCTGCGGAAGAACCGCAGGTCGACGATCGGTTCCGCGCGCCGGGGCTCGTAGGCGAGCAGCACGGCGAGCGCGGCTACGGCCGCCGCGAAGAACCCGAAGATCTCCGGGGACCGCCAGCCCAGGGCGGGTCCCTCGATGATCGCGTAGGCCAGCGAGCCGAGCATGACGATGATGAGGAACTGGCCCACCGGATCGGCGCGGCGGGACCGCGGCGCCCGCGAGTCCGGGACGAACAGCGCGGTCAGCGAGACCGCGGCCAGCCCCACCGGGATGTTCGCCCAGAAGATGCCGCGCCAGCCGACGGTCCCGACCAGCACGCCGCCGAGCACCGGGCCGAGCGCCATCGACAGGCCGAACACGCCGTCCCACACGCCGATCGCGCGGGCCCGTTCGGCCCGGCCGGTGAACGTGTTCGTGATGATGCCCAGGGCCGCCGGATTGAGCATCGACCCGCCCACGCCCTGCAGGATCCGGAACCCGATCAGGGCGCCCAGGCTCGGCGCCAGGCTGCACAGCCACGAACCCAGGGTGAACAGGGACAGGCCCACCTGGAAGATGGTCCGGCGGCCGACCCGGTCGGCCAGCGAGCCGGCGAACATCAGCAGCGCGGCCAGGGCGATGGTGTAGGCGGCGATGGTCCACTGCAGCCCGGAGACGCCGGCGTGCAGTTCCCGCCCGATATCGGGCAGGCCCACGTTGACGATCGTGTTGTCCAGCCCGACCATGAACAGGCTCATGCAGCAGACCGCGAGCATGAGGGCCCGCCGCCGGTGGGTGATTTCGGCCTGGGCGGGCTCCCCGGTCAGGTACGGGGGCCGCCGGGCGGCGAGTTCGAGGCTCCGGTCCGGCCCCGGCAGGCGTTCCGGTAGTCGATCAGGCACGCTGTGTGACCTCCGGCGGGCAGTTCTCCCTGGTGCCTGCATCGCGTGAACCCCTGCCTATGACACGTCTGACGCGCGGCCCTGGTTCGGGTTCATCGCGGATGAACCTGACCAGCTGACCGGGAGCCTGTCGACCCCGTAGACGTTCTCGGCCCCGCCCAGCCGAGGCGGGCCGTCCAGGGCGAGGCCGGGAGTACGCGGCGCGAGGAACGCCAGCGCCTCCTCGAGCTCGGCCCGGGCCAGGTTCGCGCCCAGGCGGTAGCGGGTGCCCGCGCCGAAGGTGAGCGGCCGGCCGGCGCGCGCGGCGGTGATGCCGAACGCCGGCAGGTCAAGATCGGACACAAGGTTCATAACAGCTATGACGGTACACCGTTGCTGCATGTAGTCAAGTGGTTACGTTTAGCACTTCCGCGCCGTTTCACCCTGCACGACGCCCGTCCGCGGTCTAGATTTGCTAGCTAACGGGCTGTCGTCCAAGGTAGCAACGTGCCGAGGGGGGAGGGGAAGGTCATTAGCCGCAGACTTCTACAGCTGGTCATACCGGTGACTCCTGAGCGGAGGATGTTCCGGATCCATGACCCGTCCGTCGACCCGGACGCCCCGGGTGGTCCGCTGCCCCCGGTGGGCGCGCTGATCAGCACCAACCGGGAGCAGCTCTGGGTCGGCAGCTTGCAGGAGGACATCGATGTCCGGCTCGTCCTCGAGGAGTGGGACGAGGCGCCGCCGCCGTGCGGCGACGCCTGGGACGAGGAAGCCAAGGGTACGATCTACCTGCGCGGCCAGCTGAGCATCAGCATGGGCCTGGCCGGTACCGCGGTGCGCGGCCTGCGGCTCGCGGGCGGAGTCGGGGACTATTCGGTCCGGGTCTACGCGGGTAACCGGGACCAGGTCACGCGGCGTTACGCGCAGCTGTTCGACCGCCACCGCAACCCGCTCAGCGACGAGTTCCAGCAGGAGAAGAAGACGCTCGAGGGGCTCGAGCGCTACCTCGTCCAGTTGTGGCGGGAGTCCTTAGCCGTACCCGACTCCGGTGGCCCCGGCAGTTCCCCGCGTCCCCTTGACCCCTTAGGTTCGCGGGATCCCGGGGGGCCGCCCGGACCGGAGGGCCGCTACGGGCCAGCCGCCGGCGACGAGGCGTGGCCGGCCGCCTGACCCTTGGCCTGCGACGCCTTGGCCCCCACCGAGGGTGTCGCGGCCTTGGCCGGCGACGACGCCGCGCTGATGGCCGTGCCCGCGCTCGGGTTGGACGACGCGGGCGGGGGCGCGCTGCTCCCGGTCGCCGTGATCGCGGTGTGGCTGCTGGCCGTGCCCGCGCTCGGCGCGGCGGGGGTACGCGCATTGTGCGCGCGGAACGGGATCATCGCGTACACCATCAGCGACACCATCGCGACGAGCAGGACCGTGAACAGCGAGCCGATGATGCGCGCCCGGGGCGAACGCAGGACCCGGGCCGCCCCGGGCCGGCGGAATGCCGTCATGCAGGTGGCAAGCCCCGGATCGTCAGCCGCGAGCCGCCGCTCGATCTCGGCGAGCGCACGCTGCTCGTCCATCGACAGGGCCATTCAGCAACCTCCGCGTCGTGCGCCGGGCCGGTACCTTCTCACTATCCCTCACGGGTGGGTCTTTATCCAATTGTTCTGGCTTCGTACTTTGCCCGTTTTTCGCGGCGAGGGCCGTTCGCCCGCTCCATCGTCTAATGCCCCGCTGAGCGGCAGGTTACGCCATCGCGCCGGCCTCCGCCGCGGGGGAACTCGTTGCATACTGACGACGACACAGCTCTCATCAGCCTTGTCATGATCGAACATTCATTCTATGGTGAAGATCATGCGCTGGGACAGTCTGCGGCTCGACGAGCCACCGGGAACCGAGGCCGGCGACCTGTTCACGGCCGCCGGGCAGCCGGCCGGCCGTGAAGGGACGATCCCGCTGATCGAGCGCGGCGCGGTCGCCCGCACCTTCGACACGCCGGCCTTCCGCGGCATGACCTTCTACGAGGTGCAGGCCCGGTCCGTGGTGAACCGGGTACCGGAAGCCTCCCGGATGCCGTTCCGCTGGACCGTCAACCCCTACCGGGGCTGCCAGCATGCCTGTGCCTATTGCGTCTCAGGAGAGACGCCGGTCCTGATGGCGGACGGCCGCGCCAAACCGATCGCCGAGATCCGGGCCGGGGACGCCATCTACGGAACGGCGCGGCGCGGCGGCCTCCGCGAGTACGTCCGCACCACGGTGCTGGCGCACTGGTCCACGGTCAAGCCCGCCTACCGTGTCGTGCTGGCCGACGGGACGCAGCTGGTCTGCAGCGGCGACCACCGGTTCCTGACCGAGCGCGGATGGAGGTACGTGACCCGGGCCGGTTTCCGCGGGCTGCGGCCGCGCCCGCACCTGTCGCCCGGCCAGGCGCTGATGGGCAGCGGAGGCTTCGCCGAGCCGCCCAAGCAGACCGAGGCCTACCGCCGGGGCTACCTGTGCGGCTTGATCCGCGGCGACGGCGGCGACGGGCACTACTCCTATCCCCAGCCCGGCCGGCCCGCCGGGCGCACGAGCTTGTTCCGGCTGCCGCTGGCCGACCCGCAGGACCGGGACGGCCTGGCCCGGGCGGCCGGGTACCTCGCCCGCGCCGGCCTCGGCTGCGCCGCCGAGCTGGCGGCCATCCGGACCAGCGGCGCCGAGCAGGTCAGGACGCTCGACCAGATCCTGGACTGGCCGGACGAGCCCGGTCAGGACTGGCACAAGGGCTTCCTGGCGGGGATCTTCGACGCGCACGGCAGCTACCGGGACGGGATCCTGCGGCTGGCGCCGGCCGACCCGGCGATCAACGGCTGGCTGGTCTTCTCACTGGAATCACTCGGCTTCGGTTTCGCCATCGAGCGATCGGGCGGCCGCGCCCTCGTCCGGCTGCGCGACGGGCTCGGCGAGGCACTGCGGTTCTTCCACACCGTCGATCCCGCGCTCACCGCGAAGCGCTCGGCCGAGGGCGCGGCCGTGCGGACCGGTGACGGGCTCCGCGTCGAGGCGGTCGAGCGGCTCGGGCTGCAGCTGCCGATGTACGACATCACGACCGGCACCGGCGACTTCATCGCCAACGGGGTGGTGAGCCACAACTGCTTCGCCCGGAACTCCCACACCTACCTGGACCTCGACGCGGGCGCCGACTTCAACACGAAGGTCGTGGTCAAGGTCAACGCGCCCGAGCTGGTCCGCAAGAAGCTGGCCTCGGCGAAATGGGCGGGCGAGCACATCGCGGTCGGCATGAACGTGGACTGCTACCAGCGGGCCGAGGGCCGCTACCAGCTGATGCCCGGCATCATCGGCGCGCTCACGGCCGCCGCCAACCCGTTCTCGATCCTGACCAAGGGCACGCTGATCCTGCGGGACATCGAGCTGCTCGCCGCGGCGGCCGAGGTCACCGAGGTGGGTCTCAACGTGTCCGCGGGTTTCATCGACAAGGAGCTGTGGCGGTCGATCGAGCCGGGCACGCCGGCGCCCGCGCGGCGGCTCGAGGCGTGCGCCGCGCTGAACGAGCGCGGGCTGCCTTGCGGCGTGCTCATGGGCCCGGTCGTCCCGTTCCTGTCCGACTCCCCCGCCCAGCTCGACGAGACCGTCCGGCAGATCGCGGCGGCCGGGGCCCATCACGTCATGCCCATCGTCTTGCACCTGCGCCCGGGCACCCGCGAGTGGTTCTTCGCCTGGCTGCGGGCCCAGCATCCGGAGCTCGTCGGCCGGTACCTGGAGCTGTACGGCCACGGCGCCTACGCCCCGAAGGCCTACCAGGACCGCATCGCCGGCCAGGTCCGCGAGCTGGCGGACAAGTACGGCATCGGCCGCTCCCGCCCCGGTGCCGGGAGGGCCACGGTTGCCCAGGTCATCCCGGCACCCCCGTCCATCCCGGCGCCACCGGAGCAGCTCACCCTGCTCTAGCAGCAGCCGCCCGCCGGCTGGCCCTGCGCGCTGGCTTCGGCCGCGACCCGCCGCTTCATCGGTCCCTGGGCCAGCTCGGGGTGGTCGTACTCGTCGTGCCAGTTCCACCAGTCGTACGGCGCGCTCTGCGGGTAGCCCTCGGGCGAGTCCTCCCACGTCTCCTGGCGCCCGAGCGCGGTCAGGTCCAGGTAGCTCCAGGTGCTCCCCAGCGCCTCGTCGCCCCGGCTGTCGGTGAAGTAGGTACGGAACACCTGGTCACCCTCGCGGATGAACGCGTTCGTGCCGTGCCATTCGTCCACGCCGAAGTCCGCGTCCCAGTCGCTGGTGATCGTGTACCAGGGCATCGTCCAGCCCATCCGCTCCTTCAGCCGGGCGATGTCCGGCTGCGGGGCGCGGGAGGCGTAGGCGAAGGTGGTGTCCCGGGCGTTGAGGTGGACGACATCGGCGACCTGATCGGCCATCATGGAGCAGCCGTGACAGGCGTGGTCCGGCCAGCCGGTCACGCCGGGCTCGAAGAAGGCGCGGTAGATGACCAGCTGGCGGCGGCCCTCGAACAGGTCGAGCAGGCTCGCCCGGCCGCCGGGCCCGGCGAACTCGTAGGGCTTGTCGACCGCCAGCCACGGCATCCGCCGGCGCTGCGCGGCCAGCGCGTCCCGGGCCCGGGTGAGCTCCTTCTCCTTGACGAGGAGCTGCTCGCGGGCCGCCTCCCATTCCGCGGCCGTCACGACCGGAGGGGTCTTCATCGTCATGTCTGCCTCTCACTTGGTTTCGTCTTGTCGAGGTGGTCCTTCAGGGCGCTGAGCGGCCCGTCCCAGTCCCGCGCCAGCGCGGCCAGGAACTGCTGCGCTACCCGCATCGGGGCCGAGCGCAGCCGGTAACGCACCCGGCGCCGCTCCCCCGGCTCGGCTGTCACCAGGCCGGCTTCGGCCAGCAGGACCAGGTGCTTGGCGATGGCCTGCCGCGTGATCGGCAGCCGGGCGGCGAGGTCCGTGGCCGTGGCCGGGCCACCCGAGGCCAGCGCGGCCAAGATGGCGCGCCAGGCTCGGGTCCGCCAGGGCCGTGAAGACCTGCTCGGCGACCGCCTCGGTGTCAGGCGGCTCAGCGTCAGGCGGCATCAAGGTAGACGGCCAGTTCACCCAGCTCGCTCATCCACCCGGTGGTGTTGCCGTCGTACGCCGTGCGGTACGCGTCCTCCGGCAGCTGGGCGAAGCCGCTCTCGGTCACGGTCAGCCGGGTGCCCCGGCCGACCGGCTCGAGGGTGAACTCGACGTAGGTGCGGCGCGGGTCGTCCTCGGGCAGCCCGTTGATGTGCCAGGTGAACCCGAACACCGCCGGCTCCTCGACCCGCTCCACGCGCATGTCGGCGGCGAAGCCTTCCCCGGTCCACTTCATCCAGGCCGTGCCGCCGGGGCGCAGGTCGATCCCGGCCTCGTTGCCGAACCAGGCGGCCAGCCCTTCGGCCGTGGTGAGGGCCGCCCATACCGCCTCCGGCGGATGGGCGAGTTCCAGGGTCCGCTCGATGCGATCAGGGAAAGGCATGCGTTCCTCCACGGAGTAGCAACTAATTGGTTGCTATTCTATGGCAACCAATCAGTTGCGTCAACCCACCGGACGGTGGATGCCGGGCACGCCAGCTGGCCGGCCGGACGGGCCGGCCGGAGAACGCTCAGGAGGTAGCCGCGCAGGCGATCCGCTCGCCCCGCGGCACGGAGAAGATGGCGACGCGGCCCGGTTGCGGCCGCCGCCCGCGAGGCCCGGGCGGGAGCCGGCTACCGGAAGGGGACCGCGAAAAATGACAAAGGCCGGGAAAGTACGGAAAATTCGAGATATAACTTGACACGTCACCGGCATGAGATACATCGTATTCCCTAAGCATATCATCAGAGATTTTTCAAGAGGTGAGGAGGACGACGTGGCACGCGGGACCACGGGGGCGCCCCGTAATGCGCCAGGTCAGGACACGGGGAGTTCACGGGCTCCGGGGTCGGGGGACCCCGGAGCCCGTGGAGACCAGGCGCGATCAGGCGGAAGCCGCCTGATCGCGTTCGTGTGCGGCCGCCGGACCAAGTACATCGTGGTGGTGTTCTGGATCCTGGTAGTCGCGGCCCTCGGGGGCCTGGCCGGCAAGCTGCAGGGAGCGGAGAAGAACGACGCGTCGGCGTACCTGCCGTCGTCGGCGGAATCCACGCAGGAGCTCAACCAGCAGAACCTGTTCCAGTCCAAGGACCTGAACCCCGCGCTGGTCGTGTACGTGCGCGACAGCGGGGTGACCGCGGCCGACATGGCGAAGGCGGCCGCGGACGCGCGCTACTTCGCCTCGCTGCCCGCTGTGAACGGCCGGGTCGCCCCGCCGGTGGTGTCGAAGGACCATAGGGCCATCGAGACCGCGGTCGGCTCCGAACTCGGCTTCAACTCCGACATCGGCGGCTTCATCTCCACGGTCAAGGGCCAGGCCACCAAGGACAGTACCGGGATGAGCGTCTACGTCGGCGGCCCGGCGGCCAGCGCGGCCGACCAGATAAAGATCTTCAAGGGCATCGACTCGACCCTGCTGTACGCCACCTTGGCCGTGGTGATCGCGCTGCTCTTGCTGACGTACCGCAGCCCGATCCTGTGGCTGCTGCCGATCTTGTCGGCGGGCGTCGCGCTGACCGTCGCCCAGGCCGTGATCTACCTGCTCACCCAGCACGCCAACCTGACCGTCAACGGGCAGAGCGAGGGGATTCTCGTCGTCCTGGTGATCGGCGCCAGCACGGACTACGCGCTGCTGCTCATCGCCCGGTACCGGGAGGAACTGCGCCGGCACACCGACCGGCACGAGGCGATGGCGGTGGCAATGCGCCGGGCCGGGCCGGCCATCATCGCCAGCGGCCTGACCGTCGTGGCCGGCATGCTCTGCCTGCTCGCGGCCGAGTCGAACGACATCTCCGGGCTCGGCCCCGTCGCCGCCGTCGGCATCGCGGTGGGCCTGATCGCCATGATCACGCTGCTGCCCGCCGTCCTGGTGATCTTCGGCCGGTGGATCTTCTGGCCGGTCCGGCCGGGTTTCGGTACGCCCGAGCCGACCAGCCGCGGGATCTGGTCCCGGGTCGGCCGGGGCATCAGCCGGCGCCCGCGGATGGTGTGGGTGGTCACCGCCCTCCTGCTGGCCGCCGGCGCGGCCGGCATGATCGGCTTCAAGTTCGGCACGCTCACCACCGCGCAGGCGTTCCGGGGCACTCCCCCGTCCATCTCCGCGCAGAACGTGCTGGCCAGGTACTTCCCGGCCGGCTCGGGCGAGCCGGTGCAGGTCATCAGCACCGCCTCCACCGCGGGCCAGGTCAGGACGGCGCTGGCGGGCACCCCCGGCATCGCCTCGGTCACCCAGCCGGTGACCAGGGACGGCCGGTCCTTCCTCCAGGCCACGATGACGGCGGCGCCGGACAGCCCGGCGGCGTACACCCTGGTGGACAAGATCCGGACCACGGTGCACGCGATCCCCGGCGCTAAGGCCGAGGTCGGCGGCGGGACCGCGATCAACTCCGACGTCGAGAGCGCGGCGACCCACGACCGGAACCTGCTCATCCCGCTGATCCTGGTGGTGGTGTTCATCATCCTGGGCCTGCTGCTGCGGGCCCTGGTGGCGCCGCTCGTGCTCATCGGCACCGTGATCTTGTCGTTCGGGGCCGCGCTGGGCCTGTCGTCGCTGTTCTTCAAGCACGTGTTCGGGTTCGCGGGCGCGGACACCGGGATGCCGCTGTTGGTCTTCGTGTTCCTGGTGGCCCTGGGCATCGACTACAACATCTTCCTGATGACCCGGGTGCGGGAGGAGTCGATCCGGCACGGGACCCGGCGCGGTGCGCTCACTGGCCTGGCCGCGACCGGCGGCGTCATCACCTCGGCGGGCCTGGTGCTGGCCGGCACCTTCGCCAGCCTGGCCACGCTGCCGCTGGTGGAGTTCACCGAGATCGGGTTCGCGGTCGCGCTGGGCGTCTTGCTCGACACGCTCATCGTCCGGTCGGTGCTCGTGACCTCGCTCACGCTGGATATCGGGCGCCACATCTGGTGGCCGAGCGCGCTGGCGCGTCCGGGCAGGCCAGAGGATTACGCCGCGCCGATTCCCGCGGACGCTGCGGCCAACCCGGAAAGCAGGGCAGTCGAAGGACGGCACCTAGAATATGGGGTCGTGGCGGATGACCAGGTGACACAGAGGACACGCGGGACTCACAAGGCAGAGCGCGGGTGCTGAGCCGACAGGAGTCCCGCGGGCACCTGGGGACCGGACGGCTGCTCGTCCGTACCGTCACCATCCCCGACCCGGGGAACCTGCTCGAGCGCATCCCCCAGCCGGACGCGGTGGCCTGGGTCCATCACGGCGCCGGCCTGGCCGGCTGGGGCGAAGCGGTCAGGGTCATGCTGCCCGCCGGGGAAGACCGGTTCACCGCCGGGGAGAAGTGGCTCCGCTCGGTGTTCGACGCCGCCGACGTCGACGACCGGGTCCGGGTGCGAGGCTCGGGCCCGGTCGCGTTCGGCACCTTCACCTTCGACGCGTCCTCCGACGGCTCCGTCCTGATCGTCCCGCGCGTGATCCTGGGCCGGGACGGCCACGGCCTCGCCTGGCTCACCACGGTGACCGGACCGGGTGAGACCCCAGACCCCGGCTGGCCGGCCGCGGAACCCGCCCTGACCGGGCCGGGGCCACTGCGGTGGGCCGAGGGCAGCCTGCCCGGGCCGCGCTGGGAGCAGGCGGTGGCCGACGCGGTGACCGCCATCAAGGCGGGCAGCCTGCGCAAGGTGGTACTCGCCCGCGACGTGTTCGCGACCGCCGACGAGCCCATCGACGCCCGGGTCCTGCTGCAGCGGCTGGCCCGGCGCTACCCGGACTGCTTCACGTTCGCCTGCGACGGCATGATCGGCGCGACCCCCGAGCTGCTCGTCAGCCGGGCCGGCCAGCAGGTGAGCGCGCTGGTGCTGGGCGGCACGCTGCCGCGCGGCGCCGACCCGGCGCAGGACGCGGCGCTCGGCGAGGAACTTCTGGCCTCGGCCAAGAACCACGAGGAACACGCCTACGCGGTCGACTCGATCCGCGAGGCGCTCGGGCCCCTCTGCGCGACCCTGCACGTCGACGTGCGCCCGTCCCTGCTGAAGTTCCCGAACCTGCAGCATCTCGGCACCCGCGTCCGCGGCACCCTGGCCGCCGGCGGGAACCAGGCGCTCCTGAAGTCGTCCCTGGCCCTGGCCGCGGCCGTGCACCCGCCGGCCGCCGTCTGCGGCACCCCGACCGGCACCGCGCTCGAGCTCATCCGCGAGCTGGAGCACATGGACCGGGAGCGGTACGCCGGCCCGGTGGGCTGGGTCGACGCCGACGGGAACGGCGAGTGGGGAATCGCCCTGCGCAGCGCGCAGCTCTCCGGGCGCACCGCGCGGCTGTTCGCCGGCTGCGGCATCGTGGCCGGCTCCGAGCCGGCCGCCGAGCTCGCGGAGACCCTGGTGAAGCTCCGGCCCATGCGGGAAGCACTGGAAGACCCGAGCTGACAGGCCGCCCCGTTCGGCTGGAAATAATGCTTAACGGGACGGAGCGCGGGCCCGGGACAATGGACGCGTGCCAGCGCTGACGACTGGGTGACACGGGTGTGCGGGTTAAGCAGGCGGCGGGTCTCGGTCGATCGTGGCAGCCGCGCCCGTTGGGTACGGCTGGCACGAGGACGTGGCCGGGGCAGCCACCCGGTGCTGCATAATTCCCTGGTGACCCCGGACCCTGACTTTTCCGTCAAGCCGACCCTCACCGGCGACACGGTGGTGCTCCGGCCGTTCACCGCGGACGACTTTCCTAGCATGCTCCTGGTGCTGCGCGACCCGGAGGTGCTCAAGCTCACCGGCAGTGTCCACGATGAGGCCGCGGAGCTGGTTCCGGAGAACCCGGTTGAGGAGAATAAGTGGCGCGACTGGTACTCGACCCGCAGCGACCAGTCAGACCGGCTCGACCTGGCGGTGGTCGACAGGTCGGGCGGCGGGTGCGTTGGCGAGGCGGTGCTGAACGAGTGGGGCCCGGGTAATCAGAACTGCAGCTTCCGCATCGCGCTCGGCCCCGCGGGTCGCGGGCGCGGGCTGGGCACCGAGGCGACCCGCCTGATCGTCGGCTACGGCTTCGAGCGGCTCGGGATGCACCGCATCTCCCTGGAGGTGTACTCGTTCAACCCGCGCGCCCGCCATGTCTACGAGAAAGCCGGTTTCCGCGCCGAGGGCGTGCTGCGTGAAGCCCTACGGTACGGCGGCCAGTGGATCGACGTGACCGTGATGTCCATCCTCGACCGGGAGTGGGCCGAGCACCACGGCGAGCCGTGACAGACGCACGGCTTGGACTAAGCCCGCGGGCTGATACCGGGCACGAGGTGGCTGCGTGATTCCTGGCCTTCGGCGGTCCAGGCTGGGACGTGGCCTAAATCTTACTCTGGGTATCCACCTCGTGCCGAAAATAACGAGGTGCCTACGGTGCCCAGGGGCCCGCGTACGGGCGTAGCCGCTACCCTCCTCCTGTTGACCGAATAAGAGATCTCTTATTCGGCTGTCGCCCTGGCCCCGTCCGGCGCTTACCCTCGGAATGAGACGAAGGAGGGTGGCCTGCGCATGAGCGGCAACACCGAAGAAGCCCTCGAGGTGCTCCGCGAGGTATGGAGCGCCCAGGGGCAGACCGCCGACAATGTCGACGACGACTGCGGCCCCGTCAAGGCCTGCAAGCGGATGGCCGACGTGGGCTTCGACGGCCTGGCCGAGGAGACCGACGGCGACCTGCGGCTCGCCTGGCGGACCCAGCTGGCCCGCGAGGGCAAGCTGAACCGTGACGGCGGCAGCGTGCGGGACCTGGTCCTCGGCCCGGAGTCCTAGCGGATGGAAGCCCCCGGCAGCGTCGGCGAGCTGACTGAGACGCTGCGGCAGGGCGGCTACCTGGCCGACCGCGGGCTCGCCACGGCGCTGTTCGTCGCGCTGTCGCTGGACCGGCCGATCCTGCTCGAGGGCGAGGTCGGGGTGGGCAAGACCGAGGTCGCCAAGGTGATGGCGTCGGTGTCCGGCCGCAAGCTGATCCGCCTGCAGTGCTACGAGGGCATCGACACCAACCAGGCCCTGTACGAATGGGACTACGCGCGGCAGATGCTGCACATCCGGGCCCTGTCCGAGCACCAGCTGGCAGGTCCCGATGCGGTCGACAAGCTGTTCGGCCCGAAGTTCCTGCTGGAACGGCCGCTGCTGGAGGCGGTCCGGGCGGGCGACCAGGCGGTGCTGCTGATCGACGAGATCGACCGGGCCGATGACGAGTTCGAGGCCTTCCTGCTCGAGGTGCTGTCGGATTTCCAGATCAGCATCCCCGAGATCGGCACGATCAAGGCGCAGAGCCCGCCGCTGGTGGTGCTCACCTCCAACCGCACCCGCGAGCTGCACGACGCGCTCAAGCGGCGCTGCCTCTACCACTGGATCGGCTACCCGGCCGCCGAGCGCGAGGCCGAGATCGTCCTGATCCGGGAGCCGGGCGTGCCCGCCGCGCTGGCCCGCAAGGTGGTCGCCGCGGTCCACCGGATGCGCGAGCTCGACCTGGCCAAGCCGCCCGGGGTGGCGGAGACCATCGACTGGGCGCGGACCCTGGATTTCCTCGGCGAGACCGACCTGCGGGCCGGCGCCGCGCGGGACACCCTCGGGGCCGTGATCAAGGACCGGGACGACCTGGAGGTGGTCCGCGACAACCTGGAGGAGATCACCTCCGGTGCCTGACGACCTCGCCCACCTCCCCGGACCCCTTCACCGGCCTGCTCGTCCGCTTCGCCGGCGAGCTGCGCGCGGCCGGGCTCGCGGTCGGCTCCGGGGACGTGCTGGTCTACTGCACGGCGCTGAGCAAGCTGGACCCGTCCGACCTGTCCGACCTCTACTGGGCCGGGCGGACCACGCTGGTGACCAGGCATGACGACATCAGCCGGTACGACCGGGTGTTCCGCCGGTTCTTCCTCGGCGACGACGGCCCCGATCCGGAGCTCACCCTCATGCTGCGCGCGTCGGCGCAGGCCCAGGGGGCGCTGGCCATCCCGTCGACCGAGCCGGGCGACGCCGGCGAGGAGGACGAGGCCGTGCTCGGCTGGATGGCCTCCGACGTGGAGGCGCTCAAGAGCAAGTCGTTCGCGGCCTGCACGCCCGACGAGCTCGCGGCGCTGCGCCGGATCATGGCCCGGATCCGGCTGACCCCGCCGCGCCGCCGGACCCGGCGCACCGCGGCCGCCCGGTCTTCCGGTTCGCGTCCCGATCCCCGCCGGACCATCCGGGAATCGATGCGCATGCACGGGGAGCCCGCCCGGCTGTACTGGCGGCGGCGGAAGGTCCGGCTGCGCCCGCTGATACTGATCCTGGACATCTCCGGGTCCATGGCCGACTACTCGCGCAGCCTGCTGCAGTTCGCGCACTCGGCCCTGCGATCGACGGGGCGGTCCGCCGGGCGGGTGGAGGTCTTCTGCTTCGGCACCAGGCTGACCCGGGTGACCGGGGCGATGGAGTGCCGGCGCCCGGACGAGGCCCTGGAGCGGGCCGCGCGGACGGCGTTCGACTGGGACGGCGGGACCAGGATCGGCGACAGCCTGGACGCGTTCGTCCGCGGCTGGGCCCGGCGCGGCCTGTGCCGCGGCGGCATCGTGGTGATCTGCTCCGACGGGCTCGACCGCGGCGATCCCGAGGTGCTGGCCGCGGCCATGGAGCGGCTGTCCCGGCTATGCCACCGGCTGGTCTGGCTGAACCCGCACAAGGGCGACGACCCGGGCTTCCGGCCGAGCACGCTGGGGATGATGATCGCCGCCCCGCACATCGACCTGCTGCTGTCCGGCCACGACCTGGCCAGCCTGGAAAAGCTCGCTGCCCTCCTGCCCGGGCTGAACTAACCACCCGAGACGGGCGGCAGCGTCCCCGTCAGGACCGGGTTGGCGGAACATCCACCCGGCTCGCGTCCAATGTCGCTTGGCTTGCAGTCGCTGCCGGGTACGGGACCTGGGAACCCGGCTCAGGTAACACTGGCACCGCCAGCACCGCGATCTGGGCGCCGCGGGTCAGCCGTGACGTCATGAAACCGGGCTTCGAGTGCGTCCGGACGCGCTGAAAGCCCGGTTTCATGACGTCCGCCGCCCAGCTGACGCTCATGATCAACTCAAGCTGAGCGGCATTTGGGCTGCCACCGGGTCGATGGAGCATCCGACCGGGTTCAGGCCGCGTCTGCTATGGGACATCCGAGACCCATGGGGATCGGGATACCGCAGCCGTCCGGAACTTACTGGATACCGGTCCCGGGACGCTCACCGTTTTTCAGTCGCCGCGGTGCTGGCGGGGTTGATACCGTGCGGGCGTGGCAGCCAACGCGCCCCTCACTGAGGAAGAGCTTGTCGGTACCGCCGGAGAACGGGAGCTGCTGGAGGGGTTCCTCGAGTATCACCGGCACGTGCTCAGCGGGAAGCTCCGCGGTTTGTCCGAGGAAGACGCCCGCCGGCGCCTGGTGCCGTCGTCGACCACGCTGATCGGCGTGGTCAAGCACGCGGCCGCCGTGGAGCGGGCCTGGTTCCACCATCAGCTGGCCGAACGGCCGCGCGAGCAGATCGCCGGGAACTCCCGGGGTGACGTCGCGAGCTGGGAAGTCGGCGAGGACGAGACCATCGCCGACGTTATCGCCGAGTACGACGCGTCCTGCGCCGAGTCACGGCGGATCGCGGCGGCCTTCGACCTCGATCACACGGTGCCGCACGACCGGCTGGGCCGGGTGTCGCTGCGCTGGATCTACGCGCACATGATCCGGGAGCACGCACGGCACGCCGGGCACGCCGACATCCTCCGCGAGCAGATTGACGGGGCCACCGGGGACTGACGTACCGGGGCCGCAAAGGATTGTATTGCGTGCCGCCTGATAAACACCGCCGAGCCCTCGACGCCGGGATTCTCGTGATTTATGCTCAGGCGAGCAATATTGTCGCTCCTTTCGGTGGGGGCCTGACGTCGGCCGGGGTGACTGCGAGGGTGCCATCGGGCACCTGAATTATCAGCAGCGCACGGAGGGGAAATAGTCATGAGCACCGCCATTTCCTGGTTGTTCGAGGCCACCGTGAGGCCGGACGGGCTGGACGATTACCGCGCCCTGGCCAAGGAGATCACCGCCGAAAACGAGGCCTCCGAGCCCGGGCAGGAGATCTTCGAATGGTTCCTCGACGGACATGATGTGCACATCTACGAGCGCTATTCCGATGCCGACGCGGCGGTCGCGCACGTCGGCCGATTCGTGGAGAACTTCGCCGGGCGCTTTCTCGACCTCTGCACGCCCACCCGGATGAGCGTCTACGGCGACGCGACCGATGAGGTGAAGACGGCGACCGCCGGCTTCAACCCGCGCTTTTACGGGCCGATCGCCGGGCACGCCCGAGGCTAGCTCCGCCCCATCCCAGGCGGTCCGGACTGGCACGCCGGTGCTTAACTTAGGAACGTGCCAGTACGGAGCGTGCCATGAGATGGAGCGTCGGGATCGAAGCCGAGGGTGAGCGGGTGCTGACCCGGGAGGAGGTCGTCGAGCTCGCGGACGCCGTCGCGGCCAGCGGCGGCATCGCCAGCGGGATCGGCCGCAGCCGGTACGGCGCCCGGCTGATCGTGGAGGCGGCCGACCGCGCGGCGGCGATCGAGAAGGCGACCGGGGAGTTCACCCGGGCCGCGGCCCGGGCCGGGCTCCCGCCCGCCCCGGTGGTGCGGACCGAGGCCACCGGCGAGGAAGAGGGCGAGGACGACCTCACATGATCAGGCTCGGCTCGCTGGCCGGGTATCCGTTCGAGGGCCCGCGGCTGCTGGCCGGGTGGACTCCCCCGGCCACGGCGGCGGTCTACGCGATCGCCTACAAGCCCGACCCGGAGGCCAAGCCGGACAAGTACGCGATCATCTACGTGGGGCACTCCGACGACCTGGCCAAGGAGCGCTTCCCGTTCCAGCATCCGCGCGCGCACTGCTGGATCAAGCGGGCCGGGTCGAAGTTCAGGGTCTACATCTGCACCTACGAGGCACCAGGCGGCAACCGGGCCCACCGGGAGCAGATCGCCAGGGAACTGACCGCGATCTACCAGCCCCGCTGCAATGACCAGCAGTTCGACCAGGCGTGGAAGGACGAGTGGATCGGCGGGACCACCGCCTCCTCCCCCGGCCTGGCCAAGGACCCCGCCCGCCCGGAAGGCACCGGAGCCGGGGGCGATACCGTGCCCTTATGGACCACGCCAGACTGGGCCGGAGCGGCCTTCAGGTCTCCAGGCTGTGCCTGGGGACGATGACGTTCGGACTGCAATCCGACGAGAGCACGGCGGTCGCGATCCTCGACCGGGCGGCCGAGGGCGGCATCGACTTCCTTGATTCCTCGGACGCCTACCCGCTGGGCGGGGACCTGAGCACGCGCGGCGTCACCGAGGAGATCCTCGGCCGCTGGCTGCACGGCAAGCGCGACCGCTTCATCGTGGCCACCAAGTGCTTCGCCCCGACCGGGCCGGCCCCGTTCGACGGCGGCAACTCCCGCAAGCACATCATGTCCGCCGTGGAAGCCTCGCTGCGGCGGCTGCAGACCGACTACATCGACCTGTACCAGCTGCACGGGTACGACAAGAACACGCCGATCGACGAGACCCTGAGCGCGCTGGACGACCTGGTGCACCAGGGCAAGGTGCGGTACACCGGCTGCTCGAACTTCCTGACCTACCAGATCGTGCGGGCCGTCGGCCGCAGCGAGACGCTCGGGCTGGCCCGCTTCGACTCCGTCCAGCCGCGCTACAACCTGCTGTTCCGCCAGATCGAGCGGGAGATGCTGCCGTTCTGCGCCGAGGAAGGCGTCGGCGTCATCCCCTACAACCCGATCGCCGGCGGCCTGCTGTCCGGTAAGCACGAGCGCTCGGCCCCGCCCGGCGAGGGCACCCGGTTCACCCTCGGCACCGCCGGCGGCATGTACCAGCAGCGGTACTGGCACGACACCGAGTTCGATACCGTCGACCAGCTCGGTCAGCTCGCCAAGCAAGCCGGGCTCAGCCTGGTCACGATGGCGGTCGCCTGGGTGCTGGCCAACCCGGCCATCACGGCGCCCATCATCGGCGCCAGCCGCCCTGACCAGCTCGACGCCAGCCTGGCCGCCGCCGACCTCACCCTCGACGCCGACCTCATGCAGCAGCTCGACGAGCTCACCCGCCAGTACCGCATGGGCGACGCTCCTCGCTGAGCCCCGGCCCTGGCCGCCAGGCCTCGTCCTTTGCCGCTAACCAGCGTTCGCGCTCTCGAAGCTGGGAGATCACCTGCCCGGCACAATCCTCGGGCGCCTCGGAAGAGGTGTCCACGTCCGCGTCCAGCCGCAGGCCGTCATTTTATGTCATGGGACTGACTGACCGCCTAGCCGGGCGTCCCGGCGGCACGGAGGCGCTCGCGTTCAGCCAGGATCTCCGGTGCGTCGCGCGGCTGGCCGCTGTACCTGGACCGGTACGCTGCGCTGGTGAAGGACGGCAGCTGACTCACGAAATCCGCCTTGACGCGGGGCGTGGTGTGGTGGTCAAGCGATTCCGGTCATGGGACCGCCGTGAGCCTATCCGCGAGTGGACGGCCCTGGTGCTGCTGGCCGAGTTCGCGCCCGGGCTGGCTCCGGTCCCGGTCCGTGCCGACCTGGCCGCTGACCCGCCAGTGATCGAGATGTCACGGCTGCCTGGAGTTCCGCTGGGCAGCTCGCCGCTGACGGCCGCGCAGGCCGACGCGCTGGTGCTGGCCCTGGGCCGGCTCTGGAACGCGGTGCCGGGCACCATCCTGGCCGACCTGGGTGAGGCGAGGGCGAACGCGTCGCAGCTGACGCGCCAGGTAGCGGTGATGCTGACCGCGCGGCACGCGCTGGATGACCACGGGCTCGTACGCCAGGCGTGGCACGCGGGCGCGGACTGGTTCGCCGGCGGCGCGCTCGACCGTCTCGATGGCGGCGATCCGGTTCTGGGGCAAGGCGATTCCAACATGGCCAACTTCTTGTGGGATGGCACGGAGGTCCGGATCGTCGACTTCGAGGATTCGGGACCCAGCGATCGCGCCTTCGAAGTCGCGGATCTCGTCGAGCACATCTCAGCGTGGCCCGATGCCCTGGCCGCCGACATGTTCCTGGGTTCGTTCGACCTCACAGCGGCCGAGCAGGTCAGGGTGCGCGAGTACCGCCGTCTGTGCGCCCTGTTCTGGCTGATGATGCTAGTGCCGGGCCGTCCCGGCCACGACCGCAATCCGCCGGGCACCCTGGAACGGCAAGCCGCCCGGCTGCTGCTCCTGCTCGAACGCAGAGACCGCTTAACCAGCGCTTGGCACCCATGCGCGGCCTGGGCGACAATGCCGGGATGGCTCGCGATGACAGCAAGGACCCGCCGTGGCTGCGAGTAGCCCTTATGGTCCTGGACGGGGGCAGGCCCTCGCGGATGTCCGGCTGGGTGTCTCCTGTCGCCCCCGTCGTCACCCAGGCCGCCGCCGGGGCCGGGCACTGGACCGCCTGCTGCCGGCAGCGGGCCCTGGCCGAGTGGGCGGGTGCTGCTGGCTTCGGGCTGGTGGCGTGGGGCCTTGCTACGGAAGCGCCGACCCGGGCCGAGTTGGAAGAGAACATCCAGCGGCTGCAACGAGACCTGTCGCGCAAGTTCGGCCCAGCGGCTCCGGGTACCACCGGGACGGAAACAACCATGGCCGACCGGCTACCGCCGTACTTCCGCCGGCTTGCACCTTGTCTTCCCGGCAGTCTGGACGGTCATCGGTGTGCCGTGGCGCCTGCGCCACCCGCGGCGGCTGACGGTGCTCGCGGTCGCGGCGGAAGCTCCTAACGCCGCGATCAGCGTCCTGCGGACGGCCCGGGCCATGCAGCGCCGCAGGCCGAGGATCGCCGTCGGCTCAGCCCTGATCGCAGCCGGATCGGTAGCCCGGCTGCGGGCGGCATCGGCTGAACCGCTCCGGTAACGGCAGGGTCCGCAGCAGCCACCGCGATGAGTGGCGTACTCGCTGGACGCGGAGCCCCTGAGCAGTTCGAGGTCCAGGGCCTGAACGCGGCGCCGGGTCTGCGGCAGCAGTTCCGCACCGCCGGGGACGTCATCGGAGTCTGCGGCAGCTGACCGGCTACCGCCCGGGGCGCTCTTCCGCCTGGAAGGGCGCCCCTGAACTGCCCGCGATCATAGAACTGGCTAGGGCTCGGGGCGGAAGCCCACGGCGTCGAGGAGGCGGGACCGGCGGGTGCCGGAGGCGGGGCGGGCCGGCTCGGGGACGGCGGGCTCCTCGGGCCGGGGGGTGACGCCGGTGACGATGCCCTCGGCCATGCCGTAGAGCAGCGGGAGCGCGCCCGCCACCACGCCGCCGGTCTCGTTGATGTGCTCCACCCCGGGGCCGATGAGCTTGGCGTGGCCCACGATGGTGCGCACGGTCTCGGCGCACTCCTCCAGGTTCCCGGCGACCCGCGTCAGCAGGCTGCCCACCCAGAACAGGTAGAACGCCAGGCCCGCGATGAGCAGCAGGACGTCGACGACCGTCCAGACGACGAGTCCCGTCATGAGCGGACCTTTCCGAGCACGCGGCCGAGGAACAGGTGGTGCTGCAGGCCCTCGGCCAGGACGGCCTCGACGCCGTTGGCCACCTGCGGGATCAGCACGGTGTCGGCGGTGTTGGCGGCCGCCGCCTTGAGCGTCTCCCGGACGGCGACGACCCGGCGGTCGATGCGCTTGACCAGGTAGATGAGCAGGCTCAGCAGGGCGGCGACCGCGACCACCACGACGAGACCGAGAATGTTCGCGATCGTCCAGAGGTTGTGCTCGGTCGAGGACATAGCCAGCATCGCTAACCTCCCAGCCGGGTGCGGCCGCGCTGCAGCCCGGCGATGATGATCGTGGCGTGCTCGATGGTGGTGCGGAGCGCGCCGAGCGGCGCGGTATGGGTCACGGCGTCGGTAAGCGCGTCGTTGATCTTCGGCGCCTCGTTGCCGATCGACCGGGCCAGCAGCAGGATCGGCACCACGAGCGCCACCACGACGAGCACGATGACGATGCCGATGGTGTAGCCCACCACCCAGCCGGTGGTGCTGGTGCCCGCAGCGAGGATGTGCGGTTGCATGAAAGCTCCTAAACCGTTTCGCAGAAGTCGCGGACGGGCTTCAGGTTCGCGTTGACCGAGGTCAGCCGCTCGGGCACCGTGCTGGTCAGGCTGGCCACAGCCTGCACGCCCCCGGTGGTCGCGACCAGCGTCTTCCTGATCGCCCGGAGGTGGAAGATGACCCGGAGCAGGCCCACCGCGGTGATCGCGATGATCAGCGCGGCGACGGCGAGGGTGAACCAGGCGGCAGCTGGCATGGCTGTTGTCCTTCCTGCTAACCGAGAAGCTTGGCGACGGAGCCGGCGTACCGTACCGCCCCGACGGAGACTTCCTTGATGGTGGTGTCGGTGACGGCCAGCGCTTCCGGCACGCCGTTGAGCTCGCCGATGAGAGCGACCCCGCCCGACAGGATGTCGTCGGTCGCGGCCCGGATCCGCTCCACGGCGGCCAGGACGCGGTTCAGCAGGAAGATCACCACCGGCAGCACGACCACCAGCAGGACCACGTTGCCTATCCACCACAAGACCATGACTGGCCCTCCTCAACGGCTCGCGGGCTGGTAGGGCAGGAAGAACCGGCGGAAGACCCGGGTCAGGGCCATCCGCGCGGCCCGCAGGCCCAGGGTCAGGCCGCTGGCGGGAGCGGCGGCGGACGCGGCCGCGATCTGCTCGGCGGTCTCCCCGCGCTCGAGCCGGACGATCCGGTCCTGCATGTTGGCCGAGAAGTCGCGCATCAGCACCGCGGTGACGTCGGAGATCATCCCGCGGCCGTACTGCGCCGCCGCCCCCGACAGCTGCAGGTCTTGGTCCACGGCGACCTTGGTGCCGCGGCCCGCCTTGACCAGGGTCGCGGTCACCATCATGCTGGCCTGCCCGCGGCCCTTCTCGTCGGCACCGGCCGCGTGCACCACGACCCGTTTGGCCGCTTCGTCTCGTTCCTTGATGTCCGCGGTCCCGGCGAACTGCATCCGCACCGGGCCCATCCGGACCGCCACCTTGCCCTTGTACTTGTCGTCGCCCAGGTCCTCGGTGAGCTCGGCGCCCGGCAGGCACGCGGCCACCTGGGGGATGTTGTCGAAGAACTGCCAGACCTTTTCGACCGTCTCGGCGACCTCGAACTCGTTCTTGATCAGCATCGGGTCTCTTTCTTCACGTAGGCGCCGGGGTCCTGCTCGAACGTCTGGCGGCAGCCCGCGCAGCAGAAGTAGTAGTCGGTGCCCTCGTACCGCACCGGCCGGGACGAGCCCGCGGTCACGGTCATGCCGCAGACCGGGTCCTGGCCGGGTTCCGCCGCGGGCACGAGGTCACGGATCCCGCCGCGCGCCCCGGCCAGCGCGCCGGACGCCCGCAGCTGGACCAGCTCGGCCAAGATGGCGACCGCGATCTCCTGGTGCGTCGTGGACCCCAGGTCGAGCCCGGCCGGCACCCGCACCCGGTCGAGCTGGTCCTGCGGCACGCCGCGGTCCGCGAGGTAGCCCAGCACGGTGGCGCCGCGCCGGCGCGAGCCGACCAGGCCCAGGTAGGCGGGCTGGGCGGCGGCCGCGGACTCGAGCACCTCCTCGTCGCCGTGGCCCTGGGTGGCCACCACCACCATCGAGCGCCCGTCCGCGGCTCCGGTCGTGAAGTCCGGCCCGCGGATGAGATCGGTCCGCCAGCTGAGGGCCCGGGCCAGGCTGGCCAGCGTCCGCGCCATCGGGGAATCACCCACGACGACCAGGTGCGGCGCCGGCAGCACGGGCTCGATGTAGACCTCGAGCGCGCCTTCGCTCTGGCAGGAGATCGGGACGACGGTCATGCCGTCCGGCACCGCGGCGCCGAACTGCTCCGGGGTGCCGAGCAGCAGCAGCCGGGCCGTGCCCTCCGCCATGACCTGCTTGGCCTCGCGGATCACGACCGGCTCGGCGCAGGCGCCGCCGATCCAGCCGTGCAGCTCGCCTTCCGCGGTGATGATCGCGCGGGATCCCGCCTGGCTGGAGGACGGGCCCTGGCGCCAGACCACGGTGGCGAGGGCGAACGCCTCGCCGCGGCGGGTCAGCTCGCCCATCTCCTCCAGCACGCCCAGGCCCTTCCATGTCAGTCGTCCGTCCGTACCGGCGGCGCGCCGTAGACGTCTCGGCGCTGGGTGAACGCCTCCCACACCCGGTCGGGCAGCAGCGGCATGTCGATGTTGCGGACGCCGGTGCCGCCCAGCGCGTCGATGACCGCGTTGACGAAGGCCGCCGGGCCGCCGACGGCGGCGCACTCGCCGATGCCCTTGGCGCCGATCGGGTGGTGCGGGCACGGGGTGACGACCTCGCTGTGCAGCTCGAAGCCGGGCGTCTCCCAGGCGGTGGGGATCAGGTAGTCCATGTAGTTGGAGCCGACGCAGTTGCCGTCGGCGTCGAAGGTGATGAACTGCATGCTGGCCATCGCGTAGGCCTCGGTCAGGCCGCCCATGATCTGGCCCTCGACGATCATCGGGTTGATCCGGACCCCGCAGTCGTCGACCGCCACTACCTTCAGCACGTCCCAGACGCCGGTGGCCGGGTCGACCTCGACGGTGGCGATGTAGCAGGCGAACGGCCAGGTGAGGTTGGGCGGGTCGTAGTACGCGGTGTTCTCCAGGCCGGGCTCCATGCCGTCCGGCATGTTGCTGTACGCGGCCATCGCGCACTCCTGGATGCTGACGCCGTGGTCCGGGGCGCTGCGCACGTAGAACCGGCCGAGCTCCCACTCGACGTCTTCCTCGGACACCTCGAGCAGGTGCGCCGCCAGCTTGCGGGCCTTGGCCCGGATCTTGCGGGACACCATGGCCACCGCCGCGCCCGCCACCGGGGTGCTGCGAGAAGCATAAGTACCCATGCCGAACGGGGCGGTGTCCGTGTCCCCCTCCTCGACCAGCACGTCCTGGGCTGGGATGCCGAGCTCGTGCGCCACGATCTGGGCCCAGGTCGTCTCGTGCCCCTGACCTTGAGATTTGGCGCCGGTCCGCAGGATGGCCTTGCCGGTCATGTGCACCTTGAGGTCGGCCGAGTCGAACATCTTGATGCCGAGGATGTCGTACTCGCGGCTGTTGCCGGCGCCCAGCGGCTCGGTCATGGTGGAGATGCCGAGCCCGAGCAGCCGCCCGCGCTTCCGAGCCTCGGCCTGCTCGCGCCGGAAGTCCTCATAGCCGATCGCCGCCAGCCCCACGTCCAGGCACTTGGCGTACTGGCCCGAGTCGAGCAGGAAGCCCAGCGGCGTGCGGTGCGGGAACTGGTCGTCCCGGACGAAGTTCATCCGGCGGAACGCCGCCTGGTCCATGCCCAGGTCGTCGGCCGCGGCCTGCATCATCCGCTCCTGGAAGAACATCGCCTCGGTGACCCGGAACGAGCACCGGTAGGCCACCCCGCCGGGGGCCTTGTTGGTGTAGCTGCCGCGGGCCATCAGGTGGGCGGCCGGGACGTCGTAGGCCGCGAACGTGGAGTGCATCAGGCCGATCTTGAACTTGCTGGGCTGGGCGTCGGAGAAGAACGCGCCGTGGTCGGCGTCGGTGCGGACCCGGACCCCGAGGATCTTGCCGTCCCGGCGCAGCGCCATCTCGCCGTCCAGGTAGACGTCCCGGGCGTAGTGGGTCGAGATGAGGTTGCCGGTCTTGTCCTCGATCCACTTGACCGGCCGCTCCAGCAAGATGGAGGCCAGGATCGACATGACGTACCCCGGGTACACCGGCACCTTGTTGCCGAACCCGCCGCCGATATCCGGGGAGATGATCCGGATCAGGTGCTCGGGCAGCTCGGCCACCAGCGCCACCGCGGCCCGGATGATGTGCGGCGCCTGGGTGGTCATGTACACGGTGAGCTTGGACGTGGCCCGGTTGAAGTCCGCGATCGACCCGCAGCACTCGATCGGCGAGGGATGCGAGCGCGGGTAGTGCAGCTTGAGCTTCGAGATGACGTCGGCCTGCTCGAAGGCCCGGTCGGTGGCGGCCGCGTCGCCGACCTCCCAGTGGTAGATGGTGTTGCCGGCCTGGCCCTCCTTGTCGTCCCTGATGACCGGGGCGTCCTGCGCCTGCGCCTGCACGGGGTTGACGACGACCGGAAGCGGCTCGTACTCGACGTCGATGGCCTCGCACGCGTCCTTGGCGATGTACGGGTCGTCGGCGATGACGCAGGCCACCTCCTGGCCCTGGAACCGCACCTTGTCGGTGGCCAGCACGGCCTGGGTGTCGTAGGACAGGGTCGGCATCCAGGCCAGGTTCCTGGTCGCCATCATCTCGCCGGTCAGCACCAGGTGCACGCCGGGGATGTCCCAGGCCTTGCTGGCGTCGATCGACACGATCCGGGCGTGCGCCAGCGGGCTGCGCAGGATCTCCATGTGCAGCATGCCGGGCAGGGTGATGTCGTCGGTGTAGTTGCCCGCGCCGCGGATGAAGCGGTCGTCCTCGACCCGCTTGCGGCTGGAGCCCAGCCCGCCGATCTTGATCTCGTCGAGTGCTGACACCTCACGCCTCCCTGAGCTTGGCTGCGGCCCAAAGAACGGATTTGACGATGTTCTGGTAGCCGGTGCAGCGGCACAGGTTGCCGGACAGCGCCCAGCGCACGTCCTCCTCGGTGGGATCCGGATTCTCCTCGAGCAGGGCCGTGGCGGCCATCATCATGCCCGGGGTGCAGAACCCGCACTGCAGGCCGTGCTCCTCCTTGAAGCCCTCCTGCAGCGGGTGCAGCTCGCTGGCGCCGGCCAGGCCCTCGACGGTCTTGACCGTGCGCCCGTCGACCTGGACGGCCAGCATCGTGCAGGACTTGACCGGGCGCCCGTCGACCAGGACCGTGCAGGCGCCGCAGTTGGTGGTGTCGCAGCCCACGTGGGTACCGGTCAGGCCGAGCCCGCGGCGGATCAGGTGGGCCAGCAGCAGCCGCGGCTCCACCTCGGCGATCTTCTTCTTGCCGTTGACGGTGAACTTGATCCGGCGGACCGGTATGTCGGTTTCTTCGGTGTCGTCGTAGACGATCGTCATGTCAGGCTGCCCTCTCCGCTGTTCCCGGGCCCGCGAGGTCGCGGCTCAGCAGGCGCAGCGCGAACGTGCGCACCATGTGCCGCTTGTAGGCCGCGCTGCCGCGGTGGTCCGATCTCGGCCGTGCGGCCTGGGCCGTGAGCTCGGCCGCCTGCTCGATGCTCTCCGGCGTGAGCGGGTGGCCGGTCAGCACGGCGGCCGCCTCGGTAGCGGCGATGGTGGAACCGCCGACCCCGGTCAGCGCGATACCCGCCCGGATCACGTTCCCGGCCCTGGTCTCCAGGGCGACCGCGACCCCGGCGGTGGCGAAGTCGCCGACCCGGCGCTCCAGCTTGAGGTACCCGCCGGACCTGACGCCCTGAGCCGCGGGGATCACCGCTTCCACCACGATCTCGTCCGGCTCCAGCACGTTCTGGAAGGGCCCGGTGACGAAGTCGGCGAACGCGATGGTGCGGGTGCCGCGCGAGCCCTGCGCGACCACCGAGCCGCCCAGCGCCAGCACCACCGACGCCCAGTCGCCCTGCGGGTCGGCGTGGCAGAGCGAGCCGACCAGGGTGCCCCGGTTGCGGACGATGGGGTCGGCGATCAGCGGGGCGGCCGCGGCCATGGTCGGCTGCGTGCTCTTCAGCAGGTCCGAGCGCTCCAGCACGTAATGCCGGCACAGGGCGCCGATGCGCAGGGTGCCGTCCGGCTCGGCCCGGTGGTAGTCCAGGCCGGGGAGGTTGTTGATGTCCACGATGAGTTCGGGCGAGGCGAAGCGCAGCTTCATCATCGGGACCAGGCTCTGGCCGCCGGCCAGCACCTTGGCGTAGTCCCCGCCGTCACGCAGCGTGCCGATCGCCTCGTCGAGCGATCTCGGCGCCTCGTAGCGGAACCGCGATGGATACATAGATCCTCCAGGTGTCCTTCCGGCCGGGGCCTAGGACTCGGATTCGGGGTCGGGCACCGCCACGGGCAGCGGGTCCTCCTCGGGATCAGGCCGCGGCTGCTGGTGCGGCGGCCACGGTCCCGCCACCGGCTGCCCGGCCACTTTGAGGTAGTCGATCAGCTGGGGCCAGGCCCATACGGTCGGGCTCTTCCCGGTCTTCGGGGCGTCCTCGATCAGCTCATAGAGCCGCGGGTTACCGCGGCTGTGACCGTCAGATTCGATTCCCATGCCGCGTGCTCCTGCCAATGCCGAAATGCGCAAGCGCCGTTACTCGTAACGCGCACCATGATCCGCCGGGCCGGACAGGCCCGCAACGGCCGAATAAGGGGTTGCTTATGGGGCGCCCGCGGGCGACGCCGAGCGAATTCACGCTGGTAGAAGGCAACGGAGATGTCTCAGTGAGACTAGTGTCAGGTGTTTTGCTCAGCTGCTGCCCTGCTGTTTGAGGCTGGCCCGGGCGGTGTTGCGGATCCGCTTGCTGGGGCCGCTGCCGGCCAGGAGCGAGAGCGCTTCATGGCCCGGAGTCGCGGCGACCTTGCGCTGGAGCCAGCCGGATGACTCCAGCAGGGCGGCCGGGTCCCATGGCTGCCCGAGCACGATGGCCCGGAACAGGAACCATTCGTGCAGGCGCCGGACCAGGAACGGGCGGCCCTCGGCCGCCGCGGTCATCGCCTCGGCCCACGGGTCGAAGGCGGGGCCCAGGTGAAGCTCGCGGGCCCGGCGGTCCATGTGCTGCACGACGGCGGCTTCGGCCATCGTGGGGTGCGGATCGCTGAGGACCTCCGCGACCAGGGCGAGCTCGTCGGCGTCGGCAACCTGCTCGAATCCGCTCAAGTAAGCCCAGTAGCGCAGGTGCTCGCTCGGCTCGTCCTGCGGAACGTCGCCGGGATCCATGCGGCCTGATCGTAGCGTCCGTCACCGCTCCCCTTCCCTAGTTATTCAGCGGCCAGCGCTTGCCGGACTGGCGGCGCCTCTTACGATCTGCCTCTTCGCCCATGACCTCGCTCAGCTTCTCCCGCAGGTCGGCCGCTATCGGCGCCTGGCCGACGGTCCTGTCGCCGATGGCTCGCTCGAGTTGCCTCCGGTAGTCGCTCAGCTCCCTGGTCGTGAGCTGGCCGATCGGGTGGGCCGGCTCAGGGGTGTTCGCCTGGTTGCTGATAGTCATCCTCAATCCCTCGGTAGTCACGCTGCCCTTCCGGCGACAAGCCTAGATTGGATGTCTACCCCTGTCCGTAGACATGGGTGACTAGGGGTGGTCATTCACGGTCAGCTAGCTTGTCGATCATGGTTATCAGTCTCAATCGCCCCGATGTGCCCAAGCATGTACAGCTTGCACAAGTGTTGCGGAAGCGAATTGACGACGGCACGTATCAGCCCGGTAACCCGATCCCGAGCGAACCTCGCCTGGTCCAGGAGTTCGGCATTGCCAGGGACACGGTTCGCAAGGGAGTAGACCTGCTCATCAATGAACGCCGCCTGTACCGCGTGCGCGGCCTGGGGACATTCGTCGGCACTCCCCCGTATGAGCCAGCTACCCCGTGGCCACCGCCGCCGCCAAGCCGATAGCCTGAGGACCAGCCAACCCCCTAGACCCCTCGAGCCATGCTCCGTCTGGCACGGGGGGTCTGGCGTATCCCCCAGGGCGGCACCTCCACCCTGGAGGTCTCATCTATCCTGTCCTGTCCCGCAGCTCCCGCCCGTCACAGGCCGCCGACCGGCAGCAACGACCGCAATGTGATGCTGACGTGGCCAGAACAACAACGATGTGGCATGGGTGCGGCTCCTTTCGTGTGAGCGGCCTGGCGGCCGCTGCGAGCCGGGCCCCCCGGTATTCCCCCCAGCCCCGTCAGCCCGGCCCGGCCCGGCAGCCCCGTCAGCCCGGCCCGGCCCGGCAGCACCCGGATCTCCCGCCCGCCACCCGGCGCCGGCCCCGGGCAGCCACCTCAATGTGACCCTGCGGTGGTCAGGACCACATCGATGTGGCATTGCGGTGGTCGCCGGCGCGCCCCCGGGCGGCCCCGGCCGGTACCGCACGCCCCGCCCGGATCAGGCGCCCCGGGACCGGGCCCAGCGGGCAGGAACCGGGGCGACCCGGGACCCGGCTCACAGAAAAGGAGCCACACCCATGTCACATCGCGGTGGTAGACAGCACCGCCTGGGCCGCCCCGGCTGGCACCGCGCGCACGCCCCGCGGGAACCAGCCGCCCCGGACCCGGAGCCGCGCACCGCTGAAGAGCCGCACCCATTGAAGAGCCGCACCCATGTCCCGTCGGGCCGATCGCAGCATGCAAACGCAGGGCCGGTGCCCGGGAAGCCCTGGTGGGACCTCAGCTCCAGATCGTCACGTAGACCGGCGGGCGGAACCGCGACGGCGGTACCCCGCCACCGGGGGCGCGCATCAGGTGCATGGCCTCGGGCGTGCCGAGATAGCGGCGGAACGAGCTGGCCGCCGCGCTCTGGTGCTGGCGTTCCAGCAGGGTGACGTGCCAGCAGGCGTCCAGCTTGCAGCCCGGCACATCGACACGGGACAGCTCGCCGCGGCGCAGCCGCTGGGCCACCAGGTGCTCCACGGCCGGCGCGACGCCCGCCCCGTCGGCCGCCGCCGCCCAGGCGGCGGTCTGACTCTGGAACACCCGGACCTGGTCCTCACCGATGCCCAGGCTGGCCAGCAGCTGGCCGGTCTCGCTGCTGGGGTCGGTACCCGACGGGTCGACGAACCACAGCCACTGGCGCGGGCCGCCGCGCAGCCGGGGCTGCCCGGCCGTCACCACGATGAGCCGGTACTTGAAGATCGGCTCGGTCACCAGGCCCAGCCCCGGGCCTTCCGGGATGGCGGAGGAGATGGCCACGTCAGCGAGCCGGTTGCCGATCAGGACGCTCATCTCCTCGGTCGGCGCGACCCCGGCCGAGACCTCGACCGAGCCGGGGAAGCGCTTGGAGAACGCCTCGGTGAGCGGGCTGATCACGAACTCCGCGATGGTCGAGGTGGACACCACCCGCAGCTGCTCCGGCGCGCCCTGGGCGGCGCGGACGGCGGCGTGCGCCTCGGCGCCGAGCACCACGATCTGTGACGCGGTGGCGAGCAGCCGGGAACCGCCCGGGGTCAGCGTCATGCCGACGGGGCCGCGGGTGACCAGCTGGTCGCCCAGGTGCAGCCGCAGGGCCGACAGGGCCTGGGATACCGCCGACTCGCTGACGCCCAGGGCGCTGGCCGCCGCGGTCACCGAGCCGAGCCGGGCGACCAGGACGAACGCGTTGAGCTGAGTAAGCGTCATTTCAGAGCCATTATGCCCCGGCGGAGCGCGCCGGCCGGAATAGGCGACCATTGCTCTATGGAGCATCCTGGCCCGCTGGCGGGCGTGCGCGTGATCGACCTGACCGCGATGGTCATGGGCCCGTACTGCACCCAGATCATGGCCGACATGGGCGCCGACGTCATCAAGGTCGAGCCCCCGGCGGGCGACACCACCCGCTACGTCTCGGCCGCGCCGGAGCCCGGCATGGGCGGGGTCTTCGTCAACGTGAACCGGGGCAAGCGCAGCGTGGTGCTCGACCTGCGCACCGGGGCGGGCCAGGACGGCCTGCGGGCGCTCATCGAGAGCAGCGACGTGTTCATCCACTCCATGCGGGCCAAGGCCATCGCCGCGCTCGGATTCGGCTATCCCGAGGTGGCGGCGGTCAACCCGTCGGTCGTGTACATCAACTGCTACGGTTACGGCCGCCGCGGCCCGGACGCGGACCTCACCGCGTACGACGACATCATCCAGGCCGAGTGCGGCCTGCCGTCCGTGCAGGAGCAGCTGACCGGCACGGCCAGCTATGTGGGCACCATCATCGCGGACAAGGTGTCCGGGCTGACCGCCCTGTACGCCACCATGATGGCGCTGTTCCACCGTGAGCGGACCGGCGAGGGCCAGGAGGTGGAGGTGGCGATGTTCGAGACGATGGCCTCGTTCATGCTGGTCGAGCACGCCAACGGCGCCCTGTTCAGCCCGCCCCTGGGGGCCGCCGTATACCCGCGGGCGGTGACGCCGAACCGGCGGCCTTACCGGACCCGGGACGGCTACCTGTCCGCGCTGGTGTACAGCGACAAGCAGTGGTCCGCGTTCGTGGCGGCGGTCAGGCCGCCGTGGGCCGGCGAGCACCTGGCCACCCTCGAGCAGCGCATCGGCCAGATCGACGCCGTCTACGCCCGGCTGGCGCAGACGTTCGCGGAGCGCACGACGCAGGAGTGGCTGGACGTGCTCCGGCCACTCGGCATCCCGGCCGCGCCCGTGCGCACGCTGGACGAGCTCTTCGGCAACCCGCACCTGAACGAGGTGGGGTTCTTCGACACAGTCGACACCCCGAACGGGCCGGTGCGCTTCCCCGGGCCGCCGGCCTGGTTTTCCCGGACCCCCGGCCGCATCGCCGGGCCGGCCCCCCGGCTGGGCGAGCACACCAGCGAGATAATGAACGAGATTGGCGCACGCTCAGACGGGGAGGCGGCCGATGGCCACTAGCACGCGGTCCTGGCTGTTCGCTCCCGGCGACAGCGAGCGGAAGATGACCAAGGCCGCGGCGAGTCCCGCCAACGTCGTCCTGCTCGACCTGGAGGACGCGGTCGCCGACGAGGGCAAGCCGCGGGCCCGGGCGATGGTCGCCGACTTCCTCGCCGCGCAGCCCGCGGCGGACCGGGAGCGGCTGTGGGTGCGGATCAACCCGCTGGACGGCCCGCACGCGCTGGCCGACCTGGCCGCGGTGATCCCGGCCCGGCCCGGCGGCGTCATGCTGCCCAAATCGCGGGGCGGCCAGGACGCCGAGCGGCTCGACCACTACCTGTCGGCGCTGGAGGTGGCGGCCGGTGCCGCCCCGGGAGGGACGCAGGTCATCGTGCTGGTCACCGAGACGGCGCCGGCCATGTTCACCACCGGCAGCTACCAGGGCGCCCCGCGGGTCGTCGCGCTGACCTGGGGCGCGGAGGACCTGGCCGACGCGCTCGGGGCCAGCGGGAACCGCGAGCCGGACGGCAGCTACGGCTTCACCTACGAGCTGGCCCGGAGCCTGTGCCTGCTGGGCGCGGCGGCGGCCGGGGTGGCGGCGGTGGACACCGTCCATACCGACTTCCGCGACCTGGACGGGCTGCGCACCCGGGCCGGGCGGGTCCGCCGCGACGGCTACCGGGGCATGCTGGCCATCCACCCGGACCAGGTGGACGTGATCAACGAGGCCTTCACGCCGACCGCGGCGGAACTGGCCGAGGCGCAGGAGATCGTCGACCTGTTCGCCGCCCACCCCGGCGCCGGCGCCATCGGCCACAAGGGCGCCATGCTGGACCGCCCGCATCTGTCCCGGGCCCAGACACTGCTCGCGGCGGCCGCGGCCAGGCGCCCGTGAAGGTCATCGACGGCGACCTGGACCTGCGCGAGTTCCTGCGGCCGGGCGACCGCGTCGTCCTCGGCCACGCCTGCGGCGAGCCGACGACGCTGGCCGAGGCGCTGCTCGCTCAGGGCGCGAGCATCGGCGGCCTGTCCGCCTTCCTCGCCACCAGCTTCTCCGGGATCTTCACCGCCGAGACGGCCAGCGGCCTCGAGGTACTGAGCATGGGCGCGATCGGCGCGCTACGCACGCTGACCCGGGCGCACCGGCTCGGCGTGATCCCGTGCCACGTCGGCCAGATCGGCCCCATGATCGAGGCCGGGCATATCGGCTGCGACGTCGCCTTCGTCCAGGTCAGCCCGGCCGACGAGGCCGGCCGTCACAGCCTCGGCCTGGTCAGCGACTACACCCGGGCCGCCGTGGCCCGGGCCCGCGTGGTGGTGGCGGAGGTCAACGACCAGGTTCCCGTCACCTGCGGCGAGCGGCTGGCCGCGGCCGAGATCGACTACGCGGTGCCCGTCTCACGCCCGCCGGTGGAGGTAGCGTCGGCGGCGATCACCGAGACCGACGAGGCCATCGCCCGGCACGCCGCCGCCTACGTCGAGGACGGCTCGGTCCTGCAGATCGGCATCGGCGCCGTGCCCGACGCCTTCCTGCGGCTGCTCGGGGACCGCCGGGACCTCGGCGTGCACTCCGGCATGGTCGGCGACGGCCTGGTCGGCCTGGCCGAGGCGGGGGTGATCACCAACGCGCGCAAGCCCCTCGACCGCGGGGTCTCGGTCACCGGCAGCCTGATCGGCACCCGGCGGCTGCATGAGTTCGCGCACCGCAACCCGGGGATCCGGATGTGCGACACGTCCTATACCCACGACGCGGCCGTGCTCGCCCGGCTGGACAAGCTGGTCACCGTCAATTCGGCCCTCGAGGTCGATCTGACCGGGCAGGTCAACGCCGAGCAGACCGGGGACAGCTACCTGGGCGGCACCGGCGGCCAGGTCAACTTCGTCCGGGCCGGGTCGCGCTCACCGGGCGGGCACGCCATCATCGCCCTGCCCGCCACCGCCCGGGGCGGCACCGTCAGCCGGATCACCGCCCGGCTGTCCGGCCCGGTCACCACGGCCCGCAGTGAGGTGGACGTGATCGTCACCGAGTTCGGCGCGGCCGAGCTGAAGGGGCAGCCGCTGGCCGAGCGGGCCCGCCGCCTGACCGCGATCGCCCACCCTGGCTTCCGGGAAGAGCTGGAGCGGGAAGCCCACCTCGTTCGGCATCGGGGTTTCTGAGGCAGGCCCGTGTCAGGGGCGTGACGGGGGCGTGTCAGCGGCGGCTTCGACAGTGGTCCCATGACAAGTTCAGCGATCGCAGTCTCGGGGCTGCGGAAGGCATACGGGGACAAGATGGTCCTCGACGGCATCGACCTGACTGTTCGCGCGGGCACGATCTTCTCCCTGCTCGGCCCGAACGGGGCGGGCAAGACCACGACGGTGAACGTGCTGACCACGTTGATCAAGGCCGACGGCGGGACGGTCCGGGTGGCCGGGCACGATATCGCGGGCGAAGCCAAGGCGGTGCGCGCGGCCATCGGGGTCACCGGCCAGTTCGCGGCGGTGGACGACCTGCTGACCGGGGAAGAGAACCTGCAGCTGATGGCGGACCTGCACCACCTGCGGCGCGAGGAGGGCAAGCGGGTAGCCGCCTCGCTGCTGAACCGGTTCGACCTGGCCGAGTCGGCGCAGAAGATGGCGGCGACCTACTCCGGCGGCATGCGCCGGAAGCTGGACCTGGCGATGACGCTGGTCACCAGGCCGCGGATCATCTTCCTGGACGAGCCGACGGCGGGGCTCGACCCGCGCAGCCGCCGCACGATGTGGGACATCGTGCGCGATCTGGTGGCCGACGGCGTGACCGTCTTCCTCACCACCCAGTACCTCGAGGAAGCCGACCAGCTCGCCGACCGGATCGCGGTGCTCGACCAGGGCCGCCTGGTCGCCGAGGGCACTCCCGGGGAACTCAAGCGCCTGGTACCCGGCAGCCACGTCCGGCTCCGGTTCGCCGACGCCGCGGCGCTGGACGCGGCGGCCCGGGTCCTGGCCGGCGCGGTCACGGACGAGGCGGCCCTGACCCTGCGGGTTCCCGGCGAAGCCGGGGTGAAATCGCTGCGGGCCCTGCTGAGCCGGCTCGATGAGCATTCGATCGACGTCGAGGAGTTCTCGGTGCACACACCGGACCTCGATGACGTTTTCCTGGCCCTGACCGGTCACGCGACCACGGAGGAGACCGCACGATGAGCACCATCTCAGCACCGCTGGCCGACGCGCGGATCATGCTGCGCCGCAACCTCAAGCACATCGTCCGGAACCCGGTCACGATCTTCAACGCGGCCTTGATGCCGGTCCTGCTCATGCTGCTGCTGGTGTACGTCTTCGGCAGCGCGTTCAACGTCGGCGAGCACTACGTCGAGTACGCGACACCGGGCCTGATCCTGCTGGCCATCACCTACGGGCTGTCGGGCACCGCGGTCACCGTGAGCTCCGACATGACCAAGGGCATCATCAACCGGTTCAAGGTCATGAACGTCTCCCGCGGCGCCGTCCTGACCGGTCACGTCGTGGCCACCATGCTGATCAGCTCGGTCGCCATCGCGGTCATCATCGGGATGGCCTTCGCGCTGGGGTTCCGGTCGCCGGCGGGCGCCGGCGACTGGCTCGGCGCGATCGGTATCGCCGCCGCGGCCGCGTTCGCGGCGGCCTGGCTCACGGTCGCGCTGGGAATGGCCGCGAAGACGCCGGAATCGGCCGGCCTCACCGTCGTGCCGCTGATCCTGCTGCCGTTCGTGAGCAGCGCGGTCGTGCCGGCCGCCAAGATGGGCCAGGGGATCAGGCAATTCGCCGAGTACCAGCCCTTCACGCCGGTCATCGAGTCGTTGCGCGGGTTCCTGGCCGGCCACCCGTCGGGCGGCTACGCGGCCGCCGCCCTGGCCTGGTGCGCGGGGATCACCCTGGTCGGGTACCTGTGGTCGCGGGCCACGTTCAGCCAGCGAGCGTAGCGTCGGCCAGCTCACGCCAGCTCGCCTGCGCCCCCTCCCTCGTCGCCTCGGTGAAGCACGCTTCACCGAGGCGGCGCCTGGTGGCCTCCTCGATCCGGGCCACATCCGGGTGGGAACGATGCGGCAATCCCCGCACGGCGGCGCTGGCCGCGAGCAGCCGCGCGGCCTGCTCGTCCTGGTCGCGGCGCAGGGCCAGGTCGGCGAGCCCGACGAGTACCTGCGCGATCTGGAGCATGTGCCCGGTTTCGATCGCCGCCTGGTAGGCCGCCACGCGGTGCGTCCGGGCCTCACCCAGGTCGCCGGGCAGGTAGCCGAGCAGGTCGTGGACGAAGGCGCGGATGTGGGCCTGCTCCGCTTCGTCGCCCAGCAGGGTGGTCGCGACGGCGAGTTGCCGGCGTGCCTCCTCGGCGTCGCCCCGCCAGCGTGCGAGTTCCGCCTTCGAGAGCGCCAGCTCGGCCAGCGCATCCGGCCAGGTGACCCGTTCCGCGTATCGCTGCGCCTCGGCGATGGCCGCCGCGCTGGCCTCCTCGTCGCCGAGCAGCCAGTACAGCTGTGCCTGCTGCGACCGCATCCGGATGACATCCTCGATGGCACCGACTTCGATGACGACCGCGATCGCCTGCTCGTAGTACGCGCACGCGCCGGCGAACTCGCCGCGCACGGCGATCCGGTCCGCCAGCTCGGTCAGGGCGAACGAGATTCCCCACCGTTCGCCGAGGGCCCGGAATTCGGCCAGGGCCTGCTCGAGATACGCGTCCGCGTCCCGGCCGCCCTGGCCGAGCACGATCCGCATCTTGCCGAGCTGCAGCCGGGCCAGGGCGCGGACCCAGGGGTCCTCGTTGTCCAGCAGTGCTTCCCACGCGGGCAAGAACGCATCCGGGGCCTGCAGCATGCGTTCCAGCGGGGCGATCAGCTCCAGCAGCGGATTGCCGTGCTGAAGGCGCTGGCTGAGCCGGTAGGCCTGGTGGATCCACTCCGCCGCCTGATGCTGGTCACGCCGCCCGGAACTCAGGAACAGCACGACGAAGGCGTACGCCATGGCCCGGATCTCGTCGGCCACCTCGCCGGGGATGGCGGTGGCCGCGGTGATCAGTTCGTTGCCCTCGGCCTTGTGGCCACCAAGCCACCAGTACCAGCCGGCGGCCGCCGCGAGCCGCATCGCCCCGGGTGCCTCGCCGGCCGCGATCGCCCCGCGCATCGCCGCAGCGATGTTGTCGTGCTCAGCTTCGAGCACCGCCAGCCACTTCAGCTGGTCGGCGCGGCGAAGATGCGGCTCCGCGGCCTCGGTGAGCTCGGTGAAGTGGGCGAGATGGGCGTGCCGCGCGGCATCTGATTCTCCCGCCTCGGCCAGCCGCTGGGCCGCGTACTCCTTGATCGTGCCGAGCATCCGGTAGCGCGGTGCCCGGTCGCCCCCGGTGACCAGCAGTGACTTCTCGGCCAGCGCGGTGAGCAGCTCGAGCACCTGCTCCTGCTCAGCTGGGCTGGCCGCGCAGACCCGCTCGGCCGCTTCCAGGCTCGCCCCGCCCGAGAACACCGAGAGCCTGAGCAGGACCATCCGCTCGGCGTCGGTGAGCAGCTCCCAGCTCCAGTCGACCACCGCGCGCAGCGTCCGGTGGTGCGGCAGCGCGGTACGGCTGCCGCCGGTCAGCAGGCGGAACCGGTCATCGAGGCGGTCGGCGAGCTGCTCGAGGGACATCGTGCGCAACCTGGCCGCGGCCAGCTCGATCGCCAGCGGCATCCCGTCCAGCACCCGGCAGACGCGTGCCATCGTCGCCAGCGTGCGCGCGTCGGCCGCAAGATCCTGGCGCACCGCGCCGGCCCGGTCCCGCAGCAGCCGGACGGCCGGCGAGGCCTCGATCTCGGCCGCGCTGGCGTCCCCTTCCGGCCAGGCCAGCGGCTCGACCAGCCACAGCGCCTCCCCGGTGATGCCGAGGGGTTCCCGGCTGGTGGCCAGGATGCGCAGCCGCCGGCACTCCCCGAGCACCCGGTGGGCGAACGTCGCCGCCTGCTCGATCACGTGCTCGCAGTTGTCCAGGATCAGCAGCGTCTCCCGCTCGCGGATCGCGGCGATGAGCCGGTCCGTCGGCTCCGCGTCCGGCGCCTCGCCGAGCAGAGCGTCCCGCAGGCCGAGCGCGGCGAACACCGCCTGCGCCACGTCGCCATCCGCGCCGATGGCGGCGAGCTCTGCCAGCCAGGCCCCGTCGGGCAGGTCGCCGAGCAGCGTGCGCGCGGTTTCCGTGGCCAGCCTGGTCTTTCCCGAGCCGCCCGGTCCGGTCAAGGTGGTGAGCCGGTGCCCGGCGATGAGGTCGCGGACCGCGGCGACATCGGCGTCCTGGCCGACGAAGCTGGTCAGCTCGGCACGCAGGTTGGTCTTCCGGTTTTCCTGCCGCCGTCCCAGCTCGCCTCGCAGCAGCGCGACATGCAAGGCGGACAGCTCCGGTGAGGGGTCGACGCCCAGCGCCTCGGCCAGGGCATCTCGGGTGCGCTGGTACACCAGCAGCGCCTCGGTGTCGCGGCCGGTCGCGACGAGGGCGCGCATCAGCGCGGCGACCAGCCGTTCGCGCACCGGATGCGCGGCCACCAGGTCGGTCAGCTCGGTGAGCAGCCCGGCGCCGTGGCCGAGGCTGATCTCCGCGTCGAACCGGTCTTCCGTAGCGGTCAGGCGCAGCCCCTCGAGCCGGGTGACCGCCGCGTCGAACGCCGCGCTTTCCGGCAAGCCGACTTCGGCCATGGCCGCGCCGCGCCACAACGACAGCGCCTCGCGCAGCAGCTGCACTCGTCCCGGACCCTCGCTACGGCGGGCCCGGCCGAGGAGGCGCTCGAATCGCACCGCGTCGACGACGTCGGGTTCCGCCTTCAGCCGGTAGCCGTCCGCGTTCCCCTCGACCGCTCCTTCCGGCAGCGCCTTCCGCAGCCGGGACACCAGGCGCTGCAGGGCGTTCGCCGCGTCCGAGGGCGGCCGCTCACCCCAGATCCAGTCGACCAGCGTCGCCTTCGGGACGACGTGACCTGGTTCGAGCGCGAGGGCGATCAGCAGCCCGCGCAGCCGGGCGCCCGGGATGTCGGCGGGGACGCCGTCGTCCGCGCGGACCTCGAACGGCCCCAGGATCCCGATCTGCACCTAGCCGATTTTGCCACCCTTGGCGGGTCGTCAAGCCTCCGCCGACGGTCACGGCAGCCGAGCCTGCTGGCTAGCCCGGCCGCCGGCGGCGGCGCGAGAGAGGTAACCCATGTGGTTTCCACGACGCTCCCCTTTCCCGCGGAATGTGATCCGCGCTGGCGGCTTCCGGGGTGTTACCAGCGGGAAGCGCGAGAGCCAGGAGCCCGCTGATACGCCGCGCCGGGAAATAGCGTGGAGGATCCGGCCGCGCGGCCTGCTGCCGGTGCTGGTGCTGGGGTGGCTCGTCCGGGCGGGAGCGGCCGCGGACCGGTGAGAGGTCAGAGCGGGACCGCGCGGACGTTTCACGTTAATACCTCTCGCTTTCCCGCAGGTTTCGATACCGTTACGGGCCGGTCGACAACCTGTGTGACCTGTGAGACGCAGGTGGTTCCTGCCGCCATCGCCAAGCCGAGCTGACCATCATGAAACCGGGATTCCAGCGCGTTCGAACGCGGTGGAACCCGGGGTTCATGCCCGGTTTCCCATTCGGGACCCCCCTTTCCTGCGGGTGGTGATCCGTAGCTGCGGCCGCGACCCAGTGAATCGCATCAGCAGCCACATCGGTCCCGTGATAAGGGCCGTGAATCGTTGTAGGCCGGAACCCCCTCCGGAGGGGGTGGAAAGGACCACGGTGATGGGAAGGTCCCGGCATACCGCCGCAGGAGGCGGCTCCTTTAACCGGGACGGGGATCACCGGCATGCCGACCTGACATCCGGGCGGGCTGCGTCGTCGGATAAGGGTGAGAAGAGCACAGTATCGATCCGGAGGGAGCTGGCGATGAAGGCCATCCGCACCCACGAGCGAACCGGCATCAGCGGGCTTGTCTTCGAAGAGGCACCCGATCCCCGGCCCATGTTCTGCGAGGTACTGGTCAAGGTGGCCGCGTGCGGCATCACGCACAACGAGCTCGACTGGCCCATCTGGACCTGCCGGGCCGGCCATGAGCGGGCTTCGGTCATCCCCGGCCACGAGGTGTCGGGGGTGGTCGCCCGGCTGGGATTCGGGACGGCCGGGCTGGCCGTCGGCGACGAGGTGTTCGGGCTCGCCGACCAGCTTCGTGACGGGGCGGCCGCCGAGTACGTCGCCGTCGAAGCCCGCAACCTGGCTCTCAAGCCGCGGACCGTCGACCACGTCCACGCCGCGGCGGTCCCGCGGGCCGGCCTGACAGCGTGGCAGGGCCTGTTCGACCACGGCAAGCTGGCCAAGGGACAGACGGTGGTCATCCACGGCGCGGGCGGCGCGGTCGGATCGGCGGCGGTCCAGCTGGCCCGCTGGGCCGGGGCCGAGGTGATCGGCACCGGGCGCAGCCACTCCCGGTCACTGGCCACCGAGCTGGGCGCCGATCGCTACATCGCGCTGGACGCCGGCCGCCTCGACGACGTGGCCGGCCAGGCCGACGTGGTGTTCGACACGATCGGCGGCGAGGTAATCGCCCAGTCGCCCGCCCTCCTCAGGCCCGGCGGAACGCTGGTCACGATCAAGGCCGACGCCAAGCTGCCGGACAGCCGGGACGACATCAGGACAGTCGTGTTCATCCAGGAATCCAGCCGCGCCCAGCTGACCGAGCTCGCCCGCCTGGTCGACGAGGGGCACCTGCGTCCCCAGGTCGGCGCCGTGTACCCGCTCGCGCAGGCAGCCGAGGCATATAGCGCGAAGGCGGCCGGCGGGATCCCGGGCCGGACCGTCCTCCAGCCCTAGCCCGCACGCCCTAGCCCGGCTGGCTGAGGCGGGCGGTGATCGCCGGGGCGGCGTCGCGCAGCCACGTCTCGGCGCGCGGCAGCTCGTCCTTGGCGCCGGCCTCCCAGAGCTTGCGGTACACCGGGTCCAGCTCGGCCGAGGCGCGGGAGTCCTCGTAATAGCGGCGCGCCATGTCGACGGCGAACGGCGCCAGCTCCGCGCGGTGCCGTGCCGTCATGCCGTAGGCGTCCGCGAACACCGCGACCCGGTGCGGGATGTCAGCGTCCGCGAACGCCGGCGCCCGGTCCCGCGGATCACGCAGCGGCGCCCAGTACCACAGCGCGTTCGCGATGTCGTAGAGCCGGGTGGTCGGCATGGCCAGGTCGAAGTCGATCAGCGCGGCGGGCAGCCCGTCGCGGAAGACCACGTTGCCCGGGTAGTAGTCGCGGTGGCTGACCAGCTCGGCCTGCCTCGCCACCTGGCCCGTATTGGCCGGCGTCCCGCCCCACACCGCGCCGGGCGGCGGCTCCCACCCGGCCGACGCCTCGTGCAGCGCCCGGATCAGCCGGGCCAGGGCGACGAGCACGTCGTCGCCCGCCGTCTGCGGCGGGAGCGGGTTGCGCGGCACGTCGCCGGGGACGAACGACAGCACCTCACGCCCCTGCTCGTCGACGCCGAGCGGAAGCGGCGCGCCGGTGAACCCGGCGTCACGCAGGTGAGCCAGGTACGCCTGCACGGTCAGGCTGAACGGCCGCAGCGGCCGCCGCACGGTATCCCCGATCCGCACGATTCCCTGGGTGACGCCATCCCCGGTCAGCGGCTCGCCAGCACTCACACCGCCGAAGCCTAGCCTCCGCCCCGCACCAGCTCACGTTATCCACGCGGTCGGGGAAGGCGCCCGGCCGGGGCGGTCGCCGCCGCTGGTCTGGCCGGCACAGCGGAAGCCGAGATCCCGCAGTGTCTCGGGCGCCGCCGGATGGCCCGTAGCCGGATCGGCCGCGTAGTCGCTGACCAGCAGCCGCCCGGTGCCCGGGCGGACGGTGTCCGCGAGATGGTGCCGCACCAGGTCAGCGCGGCGCGGCCGGGGCACGCAGTCGAGCAGGATGTGCACGTAGTCGAAGCGCCGGCCGCCGGAGTACGGTCCGCCCTCGATCCAGGCGTACAGGTGGTCCCCGTCCAGGCCGAACGGGTGGAACCGCTGATAGCGGAACCCGGCCGTCTCCATCGGGATCCGCCGCACCCGGTCCGCCGGCGGGTCCGCGTCAATCAGCTCGAACATGGGTCCTCAGGGCGATGAGGCTGAATGCTATCATTGCTAGCACAGGAGGGAGGTTCCGATGCCGGCATTGAGCATCCGCGACCTTGATGACAAGGTAAAGGAACGGCTCCGCGTCCGGGCCGCGCGTCATGGCAGGTCGATGGAGGCCGAAGTCCGCGCCATCCTCACCGACGCTGTCGCCGAGCCTGGCGACACACCCGGCCTGTTCCAGGTACTCATGGACCGCTTTGGCGAGTTGGGTGGTGTCGAGCTTGACCTTCCTTCGCGTGCCACCAGGCCGCGGGCGGCAGAATTCGGCTCGTGATCGTCGTCGACACCAATGTCGTATCCGAGCTGATGCGGCCATCCCCGGCTCCCCAGGTCCGGGAATGGGTGAGTGCACAGGCGTCGAGCGCCCTGTGCACCACGGCGGTCACGATCGCCGAGATCCGCTACGGACTACAGCGACTGGCCGATGGACGCCGCAAGCAAAACTTGCTGATCGCAGCCACCGAGATATTCGCCGCATTCGGTGACTACATCCTGCCCTTCGATGCCGGTGCGGCGACTTGGTACGCCACGATCGTCGCGCAACGCGATCGGCTGGGCCTGCCCATCGACGGGTTCGACGCCCAGATCGCCGCCATCTGCGGAACCCGCGCCGCGACCCTCGCCACGCGCAACACCAAGGACTTCCGGGAAACCGGGATCGAGGTCATCGACCCATGGCGGCAAAACTGACGCGAGTCATTTCCGGATAAAGGCTTAATTGACCCCTGTCGGCTAGACAATTCGTTCCGAAATTACTAGCAATTCCCCGTGCCGCCTAACAGCTAAAATTCGAGATATTCTGGGGACTTGCTTCGGCATTCGGGCGAGGGGCCGCCCGCGGTATTTAGGGGGAATTGATGACACCATGCTCGCAAACGGGCATAGACGTGGCGAACACCAACGAAGTGGTCCAGCCGTGAACCGGGTCCTGGTCACCGGGGGCGCTGGGTTCATCGGCTCGACGCTTTGCGATGTCCTGCTGGCCCGGGGCGACGAGGTGACGGCCCTCGACGACCTCTCGACGGGAACGCTGACCAACCTCGATCACGCCATCGAGCACGCGGCCTTCACCTTCATCAAGGGTGACGTGCGCGACGCGCATCTCATGCAGCGCGTCATGGCCGGCCAGGACGCGGTAGTCCACCTCGCCGCGCGCATCGGCCTCCGGCTCGTCCTGAAAAGCCCCATCGAGACGATCGAGTCCAACATCCGCGGGACCGAGGTCGTGCTCGACGCCGCCACCCACCACGCGACCCGGACCATCGTCGCCTCGACCTCCGAGGTCTACGGCCTGGCGACCCGCCACCCATCGGCCGAGTCCGACCCCATCACCTTCGGCTCGCCGACCCGCGGCCGCTGGAGCTACGCGTGCTCCAAGGCCTGCGACGAGTTCATGGCCCTCGCCCTCCAGCGCGAGCGCGGCCTGCCCGCCACCGTGGTGCGGCTCTTCAATACGGTCGGGCCCCGCCAGAGTGCTCGCTACGGGATGGTTCTCCCCCGCTTCGTCCGTCAGGCCCTGGCCGGCGAATCGCTCACCGTCTACGGCGATGGCAGCCAGAACCCGGTCGTTCTGTCACGTCCTCGACGTGATCGACGCGCTGACCACTCTTATCGACTACCCGGTCGGCGTCGGCGACGTCTTCAACATCGGCAACCCGGCCGAGATCAGCGTCCTCGACCTGGCCCGCAGGGTGATCGCCCGCACCGGGTCAGCCTCGGGCATCACGTTCGTCCCCTTCACTGACGTCTTCGGCGCTGGCTTCGAGGAGATCGAGCGCCGCGTGCCCGACATCGCCAAGGCACGGGCGGAACTCGGCTTCTCCCCCTCGCGCACGCTCGAGTCGGTGATCGACGAGGTCGCCGTGTCGGTAGCCAGGGCGCCGGGACCGCGGCCAGTGCTCTCGCCGACGATGGCAGGCCATTACGCGGACGGCGACCTTGCCTGACACCTTCACCCAGGCCACGGAGATCGCCGTGCTCGTCTGCGCCGGCCTCGCCGTGCTCCTCGCCCTCGCCGTCGTCGTCGTCGGCCGCCGGAACGCGCGCTGGACGCGCCGGCACGCGGGGCTCGAGGCACGATGGCGGGCCTTCCTGCTGGGCGAGGTTCCCGACCCGCCGCCGATGCCCGTCACCGGCCGCGACCGGACCGCCGTCCTCGTCCTGTTCAATGAGCTCACCCGGGAGCCGGCCGGCCATGCGGCGGTCCCCGGACAGGCGACCGCGGCCGGACGGCGGGTACGCCTCGGCCACGTGGCCGCGGCGCTGCTCGACGGCGACGAGGTCGACAAGGTGGTGGCGTTCCACGCGCTCGCCCGCCTGGGCGGTGGCGCAGCGGCCGAGGCGGCGCGGAAATACCTTGACCATCCCCGGACCGAACTCTCGAGGGCGGCCGCCCGGTGCCTGCTCCTGAACGACCCCGAAGCCCTCGAGCCCGTCCTCGACCGGATTCGCCGGCGTCCCGACTGGGGCCCCACCCGGGTGGCGGCCATGCTCGCCGAGGTCGACCTGTACGCCGGGTCAAGGGCGGCCGGATGACGTCCAGCCTGGTGTACGCCGCCGAGGCGATGTTCTTCGCCTACTTCGTCGTCTGCAACCTCTTCTACGCCTTCACCGCCGCCGTAGCGGCCGTGCAGCTGCCCGCCTTGATCCGCCTCCGCCGCGCCGACCCCGGCCCGCTGGCCGCCGCGGCGCTCGACCCGCCCGTCAGCGTCGTGATCCCCGCCTTCAACGAGGAAGAGTTCATCGTCTCCGCCGTCCGGTCGCTGCTCGCCCTCGGCTACCCGGCGTTCGAGGTCATCGTGGTCAATGACGGTTCGACCGACGCGACGCTCGAGGTGCTGGCCCGGGAGTTCGAGCTCGAGCCCTACCCCGCCACGCCGCAGGCGTCCATCCCCACGACCGAGGTTCGCGGCATCTACCGCTCGGCTACCGACCCGCCGTTCATCGTGGTGGACAAGGCCAATGGCGGCAAGGCCGACGCCCTGAACGCTGGCCTCAACATGTCGCATTACCCGCTCGTCTTCGCCGGCGACGCCGACTCCATCTACGATCCGGCCGCCCTCCAGCTGATGGTCGAGCCCATTCTGCGGGACGCCCGCACCGTCGGGGTGGGCAGCGCCATCGCCGTGGCGGGCAGTGGTGACGACCGGGACCCGGACGCGCCGCCGGGCGGGATGCTGGCCCGCTTCCAGGTGCTGGAGTACCTCCGCACCTTTCCCGCCGCCCGGATGGGGTGGGCGCCGTTCAACGCGCTGGCCCTGGTGTCAGGCGCCAGCGGGCTCTGGCGAAAGGACATCCTCGTCGAGGCCGGCGGCTACCGGACCGACACCATCTGGGAGGACATGGAGATCACGATGCGCGTCCACCATCTGATGCGCTCGCGGCGGGTCCCGTACCGCATCGCCTTCGTCCCCTTCCCGGTGTGCCGGACCCATGTCCCCGACACGGTCCGCTCCCTCTACCGGCAGCGGAAGGGGTGGAGCCGCCACGTGGCCGAGTGCGTGACCATCCACCGCCGGCTGCTGGGGCGAGGCGTGGTGGGAGCGGCCGCCCTCCCCTACCTCATCCTCTTCGAGTGGCTGGCCCCGGTGATCGTGGCCTTCGGCTTGGCGTTCATCGTCCTCGGCCTCGTCACCAGCTTCCTTAGCTTTTATGCGCAGGTTGTGGTGCTAGCCCTGGTGCTCACCCTGGCCATCGTGATGTCGCTGGTAAGCGTGCTGCTCGATCAGGTCACCTACAACGTCTACGGAGGCCGGCTCGACTGGCCGTTCTTCGGCGCGCTGGTGCTGGAGAATCTCGGCTACCGGCAGCTCGTCTGGCTGGCGGGGCTGGCGGGGATATGGGCGTGGTTCTGGCGGCGCCCCGTCCGCCCTGGCGCTCCCGCCGTCCCCCGGGCGCCTCGCCCGCCCGGCGCCTTCGTTCACGCCTACCGGCCGGGACCGCCGTCCGCTTGAACACGCTCAGGGAGCCGCGCGGCCGCGGCCAAGATGGCGGCGACGGATTCGGCGGGCGTGGATGCCGCCGTGTCGATGACCAGGTGATCGCGGTCCCAGGGCTCATACTCGCGGCTGATTATCTGCGGCCAGTCCGGCAGCACCAGCCCGGGGATGTTGACCTCGCGGGTCTCGGCCCGCTCGCGGTGCGCCGCCTGGTCGGCGCAGATGAGCTCGACCTCGAGCAGCCGGGCGTCCTGGCCGTGCGCCACGTCACGCCAGGCATCCCTGGTGACGGCGAGCGGGTTCACGGATTCGGCGACCACGCTGATGCCGTGCCTGAGCTGCTCGCTGGCCACGTCGTAGGCCACGACATAGCCGACCGGGCCGAGCGGCTGCCGCAGCTCGCTGGAGGAGATGATCGCCTGCTCGATGCGGTCGACGCGGACGAACGCGAAGCCGGCCTGACGGGCCAGCGCGCCGGCGATCGTGCTCTTGCCGGTGGCCGGGAGGCCGCCGACCGCGATCAGGATCGGCGTGTCGGCCATCGGCCCATGCTCTCACAGCGGCCGGGTAGCAGAGCCGCTACCCGGCCGGGCGGCAGTGATCAGAGGAACGCGATGTGGGCGATGATGCTCCGGAGCTGCTGGATCTCCTGCTGCGCCTGCGCGGCGGTGGCCGTCCCGCCGCCCACGGCGATGACCTCCCAGAAGCTGCGCCCGCTGATGGGCAGGAACTGCACCGCGGCGAACAGGTCGACGCCCGGCTTGTAGCCGTGGACGTCCTGCTGGTGCTGGACGCCCTTCCAGCCCTGTGCCTCCATCTCCTGCGCGAGGCTGATATACACCTCGCTGATGTCGTCCGCGGCCTCCGACAGCCCGTACTGCTGGGACGCCCAGTCCAGAGGGATGACAAGCCGCTCCTGATACAGGGAACCCGCGATTTCCGCGCGGGAATTACAGGCGGAGGATGGCGTCGGTGGCGGCGGCCTGCAGCCGGGCTCGCAGGGCGGCGGCCGCGGCCCGGTCCGTCCGTGCCTCGACGATCCGCAGGCCGCTGCCCTTCAGCGCCTCGGGGAGGTCGCCGGGCCGCTCGAGCTGCCGGTAGGGCAGGCCGAACGCGGCGGCCAGGTGGTCGACGCGGGTGCCGTGGGGGGTGCCGAAGAGGCGCTCGAACGAGGCCGGGAAGGCGGCCGGTTCCAGGGTGGAGAAGATGCCGCCGCCGTCGTTGCTGACCACGACCAGGCATAGGTCGGGGCGCGGCTCCTGCGGGCCGAGGGCCAGGCCCGGCGCGTCGTGCACCAGCGCCAGGTCCCCGATCAGGGCGAAGGACGGCCCGCCGTGGGCCAGCGCGGCGCCGATGGCCGACGAGGTGGTCCCGTCGATGCCGCTCGCCCCGCGGCTGGCCAGCATGCGCAGGTCCGCTCGCGGCTGGCCGCCATAGTCGATATCCCGAACGGGCTGGCTCGACGCGATCCACAGCAGCGCGCCACCCGGCAGGGCGCCGGCCAGGTCGCGGGCGAGCCGGGGCTCGGTGACGTTCTCCTCCTCGTCGAGCACGGCGTCGGCCGCCTTCCGCGCCGCCTGGTCCGCCCGCCGCCAGGTCTCCAGCCAGGCGGTATCGCCCCGTGTTGCGGTGACTGGCGTTCCGGTGAGCCGCAGGGAGGCCGCGACGTCGGTGGCGGTCCGCTGCGGGTCGGCCCAGTGCCCGGGGCCCTGGGCGACCACCACGTGCCGGTCGGCCGGGGCCCGGCCGAGGAAGGCGGCCTGCCCCCGGGACAGCCCGGGGCGCCCGGCCGAGACGATCAGGTCGGGCGGGTGGGCCCGGACGAATTCTGGCGTGGCCAGCAGGTACTGGTAGGCGGGCAGCGCGAGAGGCCCGCGGCGCGCCCCGGACGAGGGCTCGGCCAGCACCGGCCAGCCGGCCCGTTCGGCCAGCTCGACCAGGGCCGGGGCGTCGTAATCGCCGTCGCCGCAGACAAGCACGCCCCGTTCGGTCCAGGGCAGCTCGAGTTCGCTGCCGTCCGGGTCCTGCTCCGCGAACCGGGTCCACGGCTGGCCGCCGGGGCGGCCGTCCAGGGATTCCGGCCACGTCGCCTCGCCGCCGGGCACCAGGGGATCGCGCAGCGGCAGGTTGAGGTGCACCGGGCCGGGCAGGCCGCCGCCCCGGCCGGACGCGCGCGCCCAGGCCTGGCAGGCGAGCGAGCGCCAGTAGGCCGTCATGCCCGGCCGGGCCTCGGGCGTCCCGGCCTCGCAGAACCAGCGCACCGCGGCGCCGTACAGCTTGATCTGGTCGATCGTCTGGTTGGCGCCGGTCCCCCGCAGCTCGGGCGGCCGGTCGGCGGTGAGCACGATCAGCGGCACCGCCGACTCGCCGGCCTCGATCACCGCCGGGTGGAAGTTGGCCGCGGCCGTGCCCGAGGTGCACAGCACCGCCACCGGGCGGCGGCTGGCCTTGGCCAGGCCGAGGGCGGTGAACGAGGCGGAGCGCTCGTCGATCCGGACGTGCAGCCGGATCCGTTCCGGCGCCGCGGCGCCCGGCCGGCTGGCGTCGCCGAACGCCATGGCCAGCGGGGTGCTGCGCGATCCGGGCGCCAGCACCACCTCACGCAGCCCGCATCTGATCAGCTCGTCGCAGAACGTGAGCCCGAACGCGGTGGACGGGTTCACGGCGCGCCCACCCGGCCGGGCAGGTAGCGCGCGGCGGCCGCGGCCCGTTCCCGCCAGGGCCCGGGGTCGGTCTCCCAGCGGGCCAGCTGGTCGAGGTCCACCGCCGGGCGGCGGACCGGCAGTTCCCCGCCCTCGGCCGCCAGCGGGCACGCGGTGACGTCCCCGGCCAGCAGGGACATCGTGCCCAGGCCGCAGGCGTAGGGCAGGTCGGGGAGGGCGGCCGCCAGCGCCACCCCGGCGGCCAGGCCGACCGAGGTGTCGACGGCGCTCGACACCACCGCGGGCAGGCCGCAGGCCTGCGCCACCGCCAGCGCCGCGCGGACCCCGCCGAGCGGCTGGACCTTCACCATCACGATGTCGGCCGCGCCCGCGGCCCGGACCCGCAGCGGGTCCTCGGCCCGGCGGATGGACTCGTCGGCGGCGACCGGAATGTCGGTGTGCCGGCGCACCTCGGCCAGTTCGTCCAGGGTGGCGCACGGCTGCTCGGCATACTCCAGCCCGAACCGCGCCAGCTGGCGCAGCATCCGCACCGCCTGGCCGGGGTCCCAGCCGCCGTTGGCGTCGACCCGGATCCTGCCGTCCGGGCCGAGGGCGGCCCGGACCGCCTCGACCCGCTCGATGTCGTCGGCTTCGGCCTGGCCGTGCTCGGCCACCTTGACCTTGGCGGTCCGGCAGCCCGACCGGGCCACGATCGCGGCGGCCTGCCCGGGTCCGACCGCGGGCACGGTCACGTTCACCGGGATCCGGTCCCGGACCGGGGCCGGCCATCCCGCCGTCGCGGACTCGATGGCGCTGGCCAGCCAGCGGGCGCTCTCCTTCGGCCCGTACTCGGCGAACGGCGAGAACTCGCCCCACCCGGCCGGCCCCTGGATCAGCGCCCCCTCGCGCACCGTGATCCCCCGGAACCTGACCGGCATCGGGATCGCGAACGCCCGCAGCCCCGCGAGCATCCCCTTCAGGTCCTCTCTCACCACGGCCTGCTTTCATGATCGAGTGTCACGGCACGCCTATGCGGGGCACTATGACACTCAATGATCCGGGGCGGGGAGGCGCTGCCGTGAGAAAGATCACAGGGCGGGCTAGACGGCCGCCATTTGGCCACGCGTAACCTCCCGGAGTCGGCGATCTAACCTTAACGATCGTGACGATGCGTCCTTTGCGTGCGGTCCTGGTCCAACGGGCTACCCCACGGCTGGTCGAACGGCTGGCGGCGGCGCTCGACGGCACCGGGCCGGCCCTCCTGCCGCTCGACGCGAGCCTGCCCCCGGCCAGGATCGCTGAGCTCATCGAGGCGCTCGGGCCGGATTCGGTGGAGGATGAGCGAGGCGTGAACCAAGCCCGTTCGGTCCAGAACGGAGGGGTGGCCGAAGGTACGGCGGTCGTGATCGGCACCTCCGGGTCCACCGGCGCGCCCAAGGGGGTGGAGCTGAGCGCGGCCGCGCTGCGTCATTCGGCGCAAGCCTCGCTGGAGCGGGTAGGCGCCCGGCCCGGCGAGCGCTGGCTGTGCTGCCTGCCCGTCACCCACGTGGCCGGCCTCCAGGTGCTGGTGCGCTCGCTGGTCAGCGGCACCGAGCCGGTGCTGGCCGAGCACGCCGACGCCGCGACGCTGGCCGCGTCCGGGTGTGCGCACGTCTCGCTGGTTCCCACCCAGCTGCAGCGGCTGCTCGAAAACGAAGTCGATAGATCGACACCGCTGACGGGGTTCTCCTCGGTGCTGCTGGGCGGCGCCGCCGCCCCGGCCCGCCTGCTGGCCGCCGCCCGGGCCGCGGGCGTGCCCGTGGTGACGACCTACGGCATGACCGAGACCTGCGGCGGCTGCGTCTACGACGGGGTGCCGCTGGACGGGGTGCGGGTCAAGATCGCGGACGACGAACGGATCTGGCTGGGCGGCCCGGTGCTGTTCACGCGGTACCGGGGGGGCGCCGGGGCGCCGCGGGACAGCTGGTTCCGCACCGGCGACCTGGGGCGCCTGGACGATGCGGGCCGGCTGACGGTCCGCGGCCGGGCCGACGACGTGATCAACACGGGCGGCTACAAGGTGGTCCCCGGCGAGGTGGCGGCCGCGCTGGAGAGCTGCCCGGGCGTGCGGGATGTCGCGGTGGTGGGGCAACCCGACCCGGAATGGGGCGAACGGGTCGTAGCGGTGGTGGCCCCGGCTGATCCGTCCGATCCGCCGGGTCTAGAATTGCTTCGTCTGCATGTGCGGGAGCGCCTGCCGCGTTACGCTTCTCCCAGCAGGGTCGTAATGGTCGATGCCGTTCCTATGCTCCCCAGCGGGAAGCACGACATCGTACGGCTCAGGCAAGAGCTGCTACGGCGGGAACAAACTGAGGCGGAGAACGTTACTTAATAGTGCCCGGACAATGTCTCCCGCTGAGGACTGCGCGGGGCGGCGAGGGGTACTTGGTGGAAGCCCAATTGAACGACGTAAGTAATGCATGCGTTGTTACGAGAAGGATGGAGGTGTCTCATGCCGCGGATCGCCATGGCGACGTCAACCGCTGAGCGCATCGCCAGCTCGGATGACGAGGCGAGCACGACCCGGGTGGATGATCTCATCCAGCGCGGGCGTAGCCAGGGTCACCTGTCTCTTGCGGAGCTGAGGACGGCCTTTGACCAGGCAGGCCTCACGCCGGCCGAGGGGCGGTCCATTCTGCGTGAGCTGAGCGAAGCCGGGGTGCGGCTGGCCAACGAGCTGACGGAGCCCAAGCGGGCTCCCAAGGCCCGGGCGACGCGCACCGCGACCGCGCCCGCCAAGGCTCGTGCCGTCAAGGAGCAGGAGCCGGCGGCGGCTGCCACCCCGGGGGCCGGGAAGGCCGGCGGCGCCGACACCGAAGTTGCTGACGCCGATGTGATGAACCTCGAGGCGGAGGCGGAGGCGGCTGCGTACGACACGGACAAGCTGGCCGAAGTCGACCTCGACGACCAGACGCCCGCCATGGGCGACTCGGTCCACACCTACCTCAAGTCCATCGGGCGTACCAGCCTGCTCACGGCCGAGCAGGAGGTGGACCTGGCCAAGCGCATCGAGGCTGGCCTGTTCGCCGAGCACAAGCTGGAGACCCTGGGCCTGGAGAGCGGCGTCGGGCTCGACGACAAGCTCCGCCGTGAGCTCGAGATGGTGGCCGAGGACGGGCGGCGCGCCAAGGCGCACATGCTCGAGGCCAACCTGCGGCTGGTCGTCTCGGTCGCCAAGAAGTACAGCGACCGGGGCCTGTCCCTGCTCGACGTCGTGCAGGAAGGGAACCTGGGCCTGATCCGGGCGGTCGAGAAGTTCGACTACACCAAGGGCTACAAGTTCTCCACTTACGCCATGTGGTGGATCCGGCAGGCCATCCAGCGCGGCTTCGCCGACTCGGCCCGGACCATCCGGCTGCCGGTGCACGTGCTCGAGATGCTCAGCAAGCTGAGCCGGGTCGAGCGCGACATGCACCAGCGCCTGGGCCGCGAGCCCACCCCGGAGGAACTGGCCGTCGAGCTGGACCGGACCCCGGACCAGATCGAGGAGCTGCTGCGCACTTCGCGTCAGCCGATCTCGCTCGACTCCACCATCGGCGAGGACGGCGAGACCTCGATCGGCGACCTCATCGAGGACGTCGACGCGCCCGAGGCCTCCGAGCTCGTGGACCGTCAGCTGATGGCCGAGCAGCTGCGTTCGGCGCTCGACGCGCTGACGCCGCGCGAGGCCACGATCATGGCCATGCGGTTCGGCCTGTACGACGGCAACCCGCACACGCTGGACGAGATCGGCCGCGCGCTGGGCCTGACCCGCGAGCGGATCCGCCAGCTCGAGAAGCAGTCGCTGTCCAAGCTGCGCCACCCGAGCCGCGCCCAGCCGCTGCTCGACTTCGCGTCCTAGTTTTACTTAGTTTCGCCTCCCGGTTCGAATTGCCGGGCCCGACCTCCCGCCGGGCCCGGCATTCGGCATTTAGATCCCGAATTGGCACGTCAACCGCTGTTATAGTGCGCGGGTGACGGCGGAAACAACAGGCCTGGCCGCCGGCGGCTCACCCCCCGTGGCGGGCGATCCCGGCCGGCTGGCGGCACTGCGGGCGCGGCTGGCGTCACCGCTGCCCGATGACCGGCCGTGGGGATGGCTGGGGCCGCTGCTGGTGACGGCGTTCGGGACGTTCTTGCGGTTCAACCGGCTGCGGGTGCCGCGGGCGATCATCTTCGACGAGACCTACTACGCCAAGGACGCCTGGAGCATCCTCCAGCACGGCGTCGAGTGGTGCACGGTCACCAAGCCGGACATGCCCGACTACGCCAACCAGCTGGTCCAGGCCGGGCACACCAATATCTTCGGGGCCTGTGCCTACGGGGGAACCGGGGAGTACGTGGTCCAGCCGGAGATGGGGAAGCTGGCGATCGCGGCGGGTGAGTGGCTCTTCGGGCTGAACTCGCTCGGCTGGCGGTTCGCCTCGGCGCTGTTCGGGTCGCTGGCCATCTTGCTGATGTGCCGGATCGCCCGGCGGCTGACCCGGTCCACCCTGCTCGGCTGCCTGGCCGGGCTGCTGATGGCGCTGGACGGCCTGGAGTTCGTGCTGTCCCGCACCGGCATCCTGGACGTCTTCCTGATGTTCTTCGTGCTGGCCGCGTTCGGCTGCGTGCTCATCGACCGGGACGTCTCCCGCGCCGCCCTGGCCGAGCGGATCGTGTCCGCCCCGGACGGCGAGCTCCCGGGCACCGGGCCGCGGCTGGGCATCCGCCGGTGGCGGGTGGCGGCCGGGATCTTCCTCGGCCTGGCCGCCGCCACCAAGTGGGACGCCGCCTGGTACATCGTCGGGTTCGGCGCGCTGACCATCGCCTGGGACATCGGCGCCCGGCGGACGGCCGGGCTGCGCTCGTCCGCCCGCGGCGCGCTGCGGGACGCGGCGTGGCTGCCGGTGACGTTCGTCGTGATCCCGCTGGCGGTGTACATCGCCACCTGGAGCGGCTGGTTCGCCACCAGCACCGGCTACGACCGTGACTACGCCCAGCTCCACGGCGTCAGCATCCCGGTCATCTCGGACCTGTACTCGCTGTTCGAGTACCACGTCCAGGCGGTCGGCTTCGGCCTGAGCCTGAGCGCGCCGCACCACTACCAGTCGCAGCCGTGGGACTGGCTGCTGGTCACCCGGCCGGTGGCGTTCTTCGCCCAGTGCTACACCGGCCCGGCGAACTACCAGCCGTGCCCGAAGGGGCAGGTGGCCTGGGAACAGGAGGTGCTGGCGCTCGGCACCCCGGCGATCTGGTGGGGCTCCATGCTGGCCCTGCTGTTCTGCCTGGGCTGGTGGCTGCTGCACCGCGACTGGCGGGCCGGCGCCGTCCTCCTCGGCGTGCTGGCCGGCTGGGGCCCCTGGTTCCCCCTCGTCACCCGGACCAAGTTCTACTACTACGCCCTGGAGTTCGAGCCCTTCCTCATCTTGTCCATCGTGCTCTGCCTCGGCCTGATCCTCGGGCCCGCCACGGCGGGGCCGGTGCGCCGGTCGGTCGGCGCGGGCATCGTGGGCGCGTACGTCCTGGTCGTCCTCATCATGTTCTGGTACTTCTACCCGCTGCTGGCCGGCGGGATCATCTCCTACCAGGACTGGTGGAGCCACATCTGGTACCGGATAGGAAACGGCTGGGTGTGAGGCGAGTAGCCTCGGGACCATGAGCGGCGGTACGGCCAGGCGGCGGATCCTGCGGGTCCCGGTGACCGGCACGGCCGCGCACCGGGCCGACCTGCTCGCGGTCGAGGAGCCGCTCGAGATCCAGGTCGACGGGGAGCCGCTGATCGTGACGATGCGGACTCCCGGGTACGACATCGACCTGGCGGCCGGCTTCCTGTTCACCGAGGGCCTGCTGGCCGGGCTGGACGACGTGCGCGAGATCCGGATGTGCGACGACAACGTGGCCGCGGTGACCCTGCAGCCCGGCTCCGCGCTGCTCCGGACGGCGGCCAGGAACTTCATGGCCACGAGCGCGTGCGGGGTCTGCGGCAAGGACAGCATCGAGGCGATCCGGGTGCGGTCCGCCTTCGACGTCGCGGCCGATCAGCTCCGGGTCTCCCCCGCGTTGCTGGCCCGGCTGCCCGACCGGCTGAGGGAGGCGCAGCGGGTCTTCAGCAGCACCGGCGGCCTGCACGCGGCCGGGCTGTTCACCCCGGACGGGACGCTGCTGGCGCTGCGCGAGGACGTGGGCCGGCACAACGCGGTGGACAAGCTGGCGGGCTGGGCGCTGCGCTCCGGCCTGCTGCCCCTGACCGGGCACATCCTGCTGGTCAGCGGGCGGGCCTCGTTCGAGCTGGCGCAGAAGGCGGTCATGATGGGCGTGCCGGTGCTGGCCGCGGTCTCCGCCCCGTCCTCGCTGGCCGCCTCACTGGCCGCCGAGGCGGGCATGACCCTGGTCGGGTTCCTGCGCGGCACCACCATGAACGTCTACGCCGGCGAGCAGCGGGTGATCACCGAGGCCGCCTCGGCGGCGGCGCCCGGCTAGCTCCCCGGCACCTGGTAGAGGTCGGCGCCGACGGGGGAGAGCTCGCGGGTGACCTGGCTGCGGACCAGGAGCACCTCCAGGTGGGCGGCCGTCTCGTTGACCGCCTGGATCTGGCCGAACAGGTCCAGGTCCCCGAACAGGGTCTGCCGCCGCGTCCACTTGATCGCCTTGGCCACCTCGAACGGGGTGGCGTGGCCCGCCCGGACCGCGGCCAGCGTCTCGGCCAGCCGGGTGTCGTGGTGGGCGAGCAGCTCGTTCACCCGCGCGTGGGTGCTGCCGCTGACCGGCCCGTGGGCGGGCAGCAGGCGGGCGTCGGGCAGCGTGAGCGTGCGGGCGAGCGAGTTGAGGTAATCGTGCAGCGCCATCCGGTTGCCCGCGGGCTCGAAGCCGATCGAGGGCGTGATGTGCGGGAGCACGTGGTCGCCGGCGAACATGATCTCGGCCGCGGCGTCGTGGTAGACCAGGTGACCGCGGGTATGGCCGGGGGTGTGGACCGCCCGCAGCGTCCGCGTCCGCAGGTCCAGGTCGGCGCCGTCGGCGACCCAGCGGTCGGGGTCCTCCCAGTCCCTGAACATGGGCCCCTGCCGCTCCAGCGAGGGCAGGAGCTCGACCAGCTCGTCCGCGCCCAGCCGGCGCAGGTTCTCCGCGCCGAAGACCTTGTGGCCGCCCGCGCCGGCCATCATCTCCCGGGTGGCGACCATGTTCGCGCGCTCGTCCTCGCCGAGCGAGATGAGGGTGCGGAACTCCCGCCGCAGCTCCACCGCGAGGGAGTAGTGGTCGATGTGGATGTGGGTGACGATGAAGTTGCGGACGTCGCCGAACCCGTAGCCAAGCTGGTTCAGCGCCTCGGCCAGCCGTTCCCTGGCCGCGACGATCGCGAACCCGGCGTCGATGAGGTCGACTCCCCCGGGGTCGGTGATCGCGTAGACGTTGACGGCCTTGAGGCCGTCCAGCGGCAGCGGCAGCGGGATCCGGTAGACGCCCGCGCCCAGGTCCTCGACGTCGGGCTCGATCCACGCGTACCTGTCCGCCGCGGCTTGGCTCATCGTGTCGCTGACCCTTCCTTCGGTCCCCAAGACCTCTGCGCGCCTTGAGCTTTGGTTAAGTAACCATATCTGAACGCTTACCGTCCGAATGGGCTGCCTTCCAGACGGTAGGTCCGGCGGGGAAGATTTCCCCTGCCTGGGTCAGCATAAGCAGGCAGGTTTTTATGCCAAGTTCGAAAACGGCCTCCTCGTCGAACCCGGGCCAGACCTCGCCGCCGCGTTCGGCCCGCACCTGGTCGCGGACCACCCGCAGGACCGCCGGGTCCGAGATCTCGGCCGCCCGGCCGGTGAGGGCGAAGCCGTCGTCCTGCCGGGGCGGCGGGCAGGCCTCGCTGTGCAGCGCGTAGCGCCCGTCCCGGCGCAGGTCGCCTTGCTTGGGGCCCGCGACGATGGACAGGTGCAGCCCGGCCGGGCTGATCACCGGGCACACCGGGTGCACGCGCGGGCCGCCGTCGGGCCGGATCGTGGCCAGGAAGCCCAGGCCGATGCCGAACTGGTAGAACTGCGCGCGCCCGGCCGCGGCCAGGGCGGCCTGCTGCCGCTCGAACTCGTTCCACGTGATCATGGCGACGGACGATACCCGGCCATCGCTGACATGTGCTGTCAGCGATTCTCGCCTAGCCTGATGCGGTGCGCGCCGACCGGCTGGTGTCCCTGGTCCTGCTGCTGCAGGCGCGGGGCCGCGTGACCGGGCGGGCGCTGGCCGCGGAACTCGGGGTGTCGGTCCGGACCGTGTACCGCGACCTCGAGGCGCTCGGCGCCGCGGGCGTCCCGGTGATCACCGGATCCGGGCCCGGCGGCGGCTGCCGGCTGATGGACGGCTACCGGTTCCCGCTGCGCGGCCTGCGACCCGAGGAAGCCGAGGCACTGCTCATCCTGGGGGTGCCGGAGGCCCTGCGCGACCTGGGGCTCGACCGGGCCCTGACCGCGGCGCACCGGCAGATCCAGGTCACCTCGGGGGCGGCTCCCGAGGCGCTGGTCCACCTCGACCTGCCCCGGTGGTTCGGCAGCCAGGAGGAGGTGCCGTGCCTGCGCGACCTGGCCCGGGCCCTGCGGCTGGGCCGCATGCTCCGGCTGGCGTACCGGCCCGCGGACGGCCGCGAGGACGGGGCCCGCGCCGCCGGGCCTCGCCTGGTCGGCCCGCTCGGCCTGGTGAACAAGGCGGGGAGCTGGTACCTGGTGGCGCAGGCCGGTTCCGGCGAGCCCCGGGTGTTCCGCGCCGGGCGCATCGGCGGCGTGGTGACGCTGGCCGATCCGTTCCCGCGCCCGCCCGGATTCGATCTCGCCCGGTTCTGGGCGCGCTGGTCGGCTGAGTTCGAGGCCAGCAGGCCCCGGATCCAGGTCACGCTGCGGGCCTCCCCCGGCGCCCTGGCCGCCTTTCCCGAGGTCTTCGGCGCCGCCGTCGGGCCCGCGCTGGCGGCGGCCGCGCTGGCACCCCCTGATCCGGCGGCCTCTGTCGCGTCGGCTCCTGTCGCGTCGGCTCCTGTCGCGTCGGCCCCTGTCGCGTCGGCCCCTGTCGCGTCGGCCGCTGTCGCGTCGGCCCCTGTCGCGGCGGCCCCTGAGCCGGCGGCCCGTGAGCCGGGCGCCGACGGCTGGCGGGTGGTGACGCTGTCGTTCGAGCACGAGGTGGCGGCCGCGTACCGGCTGGCCGGCTTCGGCAACCAGATCGAGGTGCTCAGCCCGCCGGCGCTACGGGACCGCCTGGTCCGCACCGCCCGCGCCATCCTCGGCCGCTACGCCGAGGCCGACCGCCGGGGATACTCAACCTCCGAGTGACCTCGCCAGGCGGCCATGCTGGGCGGCGGACGTCATGAAACCGGGCTTTCAGCGCGTCCGGGCGCACTCGAAGCCCGGTTTCATGACGTCACGGCGGGCCCGCGGCGCTCAGATCGCGGTGCTGGCGGTGCCAGTGTTACCTGAGCCGGGAGCGCAAGCGACCAAGGTCAGGAACTGGCGGGACGAAAGGGGCCGGTGTGATCAGCCGACGGCGGGCTCGGGGTCTTCGGGGTGCGGGATCCAGGGGAGGCGGTCGGCCAGGGCGACGGCGATGACGACGGCGGCGGCGCAGGTGCCCAGGGCCAGGTCCGGGAGGGCGTGGGCGGCCAGGGCCAGCAGGCCCAGCGCGACGATGCCGGCCAGCCGCGGCCAGGAGATGACGTGCCACACCACGAACTTGAAGGCGGCGTGGCCGGCCAGGAACAGCGCCGGGCCGCCCAGCACCATCCACGCCGAGACGGTGCTCGCGGCCGCGCCCGGGTCGGACAGGACCTTCTCGTCGGCGGCCGCGCAGACGATGATGCCCGCCACCATCACCGGGTGGATGAAGTGGTAGGCCGAACGGCCCAGCCGGCCGGGGTCGTCCGAGCGGGCGATCTTCTCGGCCGCCGCCTCGGCGCTCTGGTCGAAGTACAGCCACCACAACGCGACCGCCCCGGCGAACGCGACCACGAACGAGGTCACGGCGGCGGCGGTGATCTTCAGGCCGGTCAGGGTCGCGCCGATGATGACGATCGACTCCCCCAGCGCGATCAGGACGAAAGCCTGGCACCGCTCGGCGAAGTGGCCGCCCTCGATGGTCCAGTCCGAGGTGCGGGACCGGCCCAGGCCGGGCGTGTAGAAGCCGGCCACCCCGCCGAGCAGGTCGACGCAGACCGAGCCGAGCCACAGCAGGGCTCGCGCGTTGCCGTGGGCCAGGCCGCCGGCCACGGCGAGCGCGCTGCTGGCCACGCACCAGGCCAGGATCCGCTGGAAGTTGGCTTCCAGCCGGTGGCCGCGCAGCGCGATCACCATGAACACCGTGCGGCCGATCTGCTGGAGCGCGTACGCCCCGCCCACCCACAGGCCCAGGTCCTCGAAGGCCCGCGGCAGCGACGCCGACATGGCCAGGCTGATCAGCATCAGCGCCACCAGCAGCAGGCGTACCGCCATCCGGTCCGGGTCGAGCCAGTTGGTGACCCAGGTCGTGTACACCCAGATCAGCCAGACCATCACCAGCAGCAGCCCGGCCTGCAGCGCCCCGGCCGCGGTCGCGTGGCCGAGCAGGTAGTGCGACAGCTGGGTGACCGCGAATACGTACACCAGGTCGAAGAACAGCTCGATGTTCGTGACGCGCTGCCCGCGGGAGCGGTCCCGCATCAGCGGGGGAGCGTGCGGTTCCGCCTCAGCCAGGTCGCTCATCCTTTTGTTATTACCAGGCGTAGTGCTCCGGCGCGGTCTGGTACCCCGGGAACAGGTCGTCGAGGCGCTTGAGCACGTCGTCGCCGAGCTCGAGCGTCACGGCGCGCTGCGCGTCGTCCAGCTGCTCCTTGGTCCGCGGGCCGATGATCGGGCCGGTGACGCCCTCCTGGTGCAGCAGCCAGGCCAGCGCGACGTTGGCCGGCTCCTCGCCGAGTTCGTCGCACAGGTCCTCGTACGCCGCGATCTGCTCGTGGTTCTGCTCCACGGTCTCCCGGGCCCGGCCCGCCAGCCGGCGGCGGCCCTCGCGCTCCTTCTTCAGCACGCCGCCGAGCAGGCCGCCGTACAGCGGGGACCACGGGATGACGCCGACGCCGTACTCGATCGCCGCGGGCAGCACCTCGAGCTCGATCTCCCGGACCAGCAGGTTGTAGATGGACTGCTCGCTGACCAGGCCGAAGAACCCGCGGGCGGCGGCGGCCTCGTTGGCTTGGGCGATGTGCCAGCCGGCGAAGTTGGACGAGCCGGCGTACAAGATCTTGCCCTGGGCGACGAGTACCTCCATGGCCTGCCAGATCTCGTCCCACGGGGTGTCCCGGTCGACGTGATGCATCTGGTAGAGGTCGATGTAGTCGGTCCGCAGCCGGCGCAGTGACTCATCGCAGGCCCGCCGGATGTTCAGCGCGGACAGCTTGCCGTCGTTGGGCCAGTCCCCCATCGCCCCGTACAGCTTGGTGGCGAGCACGGTGCGCTCGCGCCGGCCGCCGCCGGAGGCGAACCAGTCGCCGATGATCTCCTCGGTCCAGCCGGAGTGCGCCTCGTCGTGCTGGGCTACCTGCCCGGGCGGGGTCGTCGCGCCGCCGTAGCGGTTGGCGGTGTCGAAGAAGTTGATGCCGATCTCGTGCGCGTGGTCCATGACCGCGTAGGAATCCTCGGGCGAGGTCAGCGGTCCGAAGTTCATGGTGCCGAGGCACAGGCGGCTCACGGAAAGGCCGGAACGGCCCAGGTGGGTGTATTCCATGCAACTAGCCTTTCACGGGCTCGCGGCTTCATTCGCCCGGTACCGGGCGACCCGCTCCCGGGTGCCGCAGGTGGCCGAGCAGTAGCGGCGGGCCGCGCCCCGGCCCGTGTTCACGAAGGGGCGGCCGCACGATGGCGACGCGCAGAACCCGCCGGGCGGCGCCTGGCGCTCGGCCAGCAGCACGGCCAGCGCCAGGCAGGACGAGGTGAGGAACCATTCGGCCCAGGGCGCGTCGTCGCTGCCGTCCACGTGCAGGTGCCAGCCGGACGTGCCGCCGTGCGTGGTCAGCCGGGGCGGGTGCGCCCGCCCGGCGAGCAGGGCGTTGATCCGCTCGGCGGCGGTACCGGCGTCCCCGGCCGCGAAGACCTCCGCCAGCGAGATGGCGGCCTGCCGCAGCCCGTCGAGGTCAGCGTCGGAGATCTCGACTGGCTCCGGCTCGCCGTACGCCCGCAGCGCTTCGGCCAGTGCGGCGCGCTCACCGGGACGGCCTGGCCCGGGACCGCGGCCGGCCCGGGGCAGCAAGATGGCGAGGATGTCCGCGGCCCGGCGCGCGGCGTCGTGCGCGCTGCCGAGCGCGCCCTCCTGAGTGGTCACGAAGGACAGTGTAACGTGTTTTCATGAATTCCCGTTATTGGATCGCCCGGGAGCTGCGCGGGTACCTGGCCGGAGCCACGGCGGCCCGGGCGGGTGACGAGATGTCGGGCCCGGCGCTGCTGCTGCTCGGCTTCGCCGTGACCGGCCGGCCGTCCGCTGGCTCCGGGCTGCTGGCCAGCGTGACCATCGCCGGGGCGGTCGGCGGCCCGGCGTTCGGCGCGCTGCTGGACCGCAGCCACCGCCCGGACCGGGTGCTGGCCTGGACGCTCGGCGCTTACGCGCTGGGCATCACCGCCGTCCAGGCCGCGCTCGGCCGGCTGCCGACGACGGCCGCCGTACTGGTCGCGCTGGCCGCGGGACTGTTCAGCCCGGCGGTGGCGGGCGGCTGGACCGCGCAGCTGCCGCGCGTGGTGACCGGACGCGAACTGGACCGCGGCTCGGCGCTGGACGCGATGACCTACAGCGCGGCCAGCCTGGCCGGACCGGCCCTGGCGGCCGCGGTGGCGGCGGGGCTCGGCGCCCGGACGGCAGTCCTGGCCGCCGCGGCCCTGGTGACGCTGGCCATACCGGCCGCCTGCTCGCTGTCGCGCTACCGCCCCGGCGGACCTCATCCCGGAACCGGGCAGCTGGCACTGCACCGGCAGATGGCGGAGGGGTTCGCCGCGATCGCCGCCCGCCGCCCGCTGCTGCGGGTCACCGCGATCTCGGCGGTGTCCTACGCCGGCATCGGGATGCTGCTGGTCTGCTGTCCGGTCCTCGGCGCGCAGCGGCTCGGCGCCCCGGCCCGCGGCGCGCTGCTGATCAGCGCGATGGCGCTCGCCTCGCTGATCGCCAGCGCCGTGCTCGCCCGCCGGGCGGCCACGGCCGGTCCCGGCCGGCCCGATACCCGGGTGCTCGGCAGCACGCTGGTGATGGGAGCGGGCATGGCCGCGGCGGCGGCGGCGCCGGGCTGGCTTACCCTGGCCGCCGTCGCGCTGGCCGGGGCGGGCGAGGGCCCGCAGCTGACCGCGCTGTTCGCGGTCAGGCACCGGGAGACCCCCGCGCGGATGCGCGGGCAGGTCTACACCACGGCGGCCAGCTTGAAGATCGCCGGGCTGGCCGCCGGGGCCGCGCTGGGCGGGCCGCTGGCCGGGCGCTCGGTCACCACCTGCCTGCTGACCGCGGCCGGGACGGAGCTATGCGCCGCGGCGTTCGGCTTGCTATCCTGACGGCATGCAGTATGTACCGCAGATGTGGCAGGCCGTCTAAGGGCGGTCCCATCCTGCGTTCAGGCCGTCCGGATGGACGGCCTTTTTCGTGCTCCCATCCGGGCCGACGGGAGGACAGATAACGATGACAACCACCATGGACCAGCTGACGCCAGCACAGCGGCGCTCGGCCGAGCTCGAGGAACTGATCGGCCGGGACGCGACGGCGTTCCGCATCCTGACCGGTGACCGGCCGACCGGCCGGCTGCACCTGGGCCACTACTTCGGCACCCTGCGGAACCGGGTCCGGCTGCAGGACCTCGGCGCCGAGGTCTTCGTGCTGATCGCCGACTACCAGGTGCTGACCGACCGGGACACGGCCGAGCACCTGGACGAGTACGTGCTGGGGCTGCTGCTGGACTACCTGGCCATCGGGCTCGACCCGGCCCGGACGGTGATCTTCGCGCACAGCGCCGTACCCGCGCTCAACCAGCTGCTGCTGCCCTTCCTCAGCCTGGTCTCGGTGCCCGAGCTGAACCGCAACCCGACGGTCAAGGACGAGATCGAGCATTCGCGGCAGGCGTCGGTCAGCGGGCTGATGCTCACCTATCCGGTGCATCAGGCGGCGGACATCTTGTTCTGCAAGGCGAACCTGGTGCCGGTGGGCCAGGACCAGCTGCCGCACCTGGAGATCACCCGGATGATCGCGCGCCGGTTCAGCGAGCGCTACGGCGGGGCGGTATTCCCGGTGCCGGACGCGCTGCTGTCGGCCGCGCCGCTGCTGCTCGGCACCGACGGGACCAAGATGAGCAAGAGCCGCGGCAACACCATCCCCCTCTCGGCCACCGCGGACGAGACCGCCCGGCTCATCCGCGGCGCGCAGTCCGACTCCGAGCGGCACATCGGCTACGACCCGGAAGGCCGGCCCGCGGTCTCGAGCCTGGTCCTGCTGGCCGCGCTGAGCCTGGATCGCGATCCGCGCGAGGTCGCGGCCGAGATCGGCGGGGGCGGGGCGGCCGCGCTGAAGAAGCTGGTCACCACCGCGGTCAACGACCTGCTCGCCCCCGTCCGGGCCCGCCGGGCCGAGTACGCGCAGGACCTGGGCTACGTGCGCCAGGTGCTGCGGGACGGCAACCAGCGGGCCGGCGAGATCGCGTCGGTCACGCTGGCCGAGGTCCGGACGGCGATGGGCATGGCGTACTGACCTCGGCGGGCGTGTCCAGGACCCGCTCCGGACCGACGGCACGCTCGGGGCCGCGGAGCGTGAACGACCCGTGCAGCGACAGCTGGTCCGAGGCGCCGCCGACCGCGACGCCGATCTCGCCCGGTTCCACGATCCGGATCCCGGCCCGGCCGCTGAACGCGGTGCGGTCGGCATGCACCCAGAACGTGACCCGGCGCTCCTGGCCGGGTTCCGGCGGCACCCGGGCGAAGCCGGCCAGCCAGTGCTGCGGCCGGACGACCTGAGCCACCGGGTCGCTCAGGTACAGCTGCACGACCTCGGTGCCGGCCCGGCCGCCGGTATTGCGCACCGTGGCCGAGATCACCGCCGTGCCGTCCGTGGCGATCTCTCCGGCCTCGATCACGAGATCGGAGTAGGCGAAGCTGGTGTAGGACAGGCCGTGGCCGAACGCGAACAGCGGCCGCGGGTCCACCGAGCTGCCCGGGTGCCGGCCTGCCAGCGGCGACCGCAGGTAGGAGGATGGCTGCGCTCCCGCCGAGGCGGGCATCTCGGCCGGCAGCCGGCCGCTGGGCACCACCCGGCCGGACAGCACGCCGGCGATCGCGCCGCCGCCCTCCTCGCCGGGGAAGAACGCCTGCACCTGGTGGCGGTTGTCCTCGCCACCATCTGGCTGCTGGTGGTCATCGCGCCGATCTACTACATGGTGCTGGCCAGCTTCCGCAGCCAGGGGAACTACCTGACCGAGAACCCGTGGATGCGGTCGGGCGGCCGCACGGTGTCCGAGTACAGCACGATGTTCGGGGCCGGGCTCGGCCGTTACCTGGTCAACAGCGTGATCATCACCGCGGTCTGCATCGTGCTCACGCTGTCGCTGTGCCTGGGCGCGGCGTTCCGCATCGTCCGGCGCTCGACGCGGGCCGCGGGCGCCTCGTTCCGCATCCTGCTGATCGGCCTGGCCATCCCGATCCAGGCCATCATCGTGCCGCTCTACCTGCTCATCTACAAGGCGCACCGGTACGACACGCTGTTCGCGCTGATGCTCACCATGAGCGCCGCCGCCATCCCGGTCTCCGTGCTGGTCATGGTGAGCTTCGTCCGGGACATCCCGCGCGAGCTCATCGGCGCGATGCTGGTCGACGGCGGCAGCGAGTGGACGGTCTTCCGCCGCCTGGTCGTGCCGCTGTCCAAGCCGGTGCTGGCCACGCTCAGCATCTACGACAGCCTGAACGTGTGGAACAACTTCATCCTGCCCCTGGTCCTCACCCAGAGCAACAGCGTGGCGGTGCTCCCGCTCGGCCTGACCAAGCTCGAGGGCCAGTACGCCGTCAACGTGCCCGCGGTGATGGCGGCCGTCCTGCTGTCTGTGCTGCCCCTGGTGGCGCTCTTCGCCATCATGCGCAAGCAGGTCATGCGCAACCTGGGGTCGGTGGTCATGCGCTGAGGTCCCGGTCCGTGGCAAGGTTGCTGGCGTGGCAGATGCGGACCTCGTGGCGTCGCTGCGGCAGGCCGGCGTCAGCCGCGGTGACCTCGTCGCGCTCGTCATCTCGCCCGCGGCCGGGTTCGGGCTGGCCGCCGCGGGCCGTTCCTGGACGGCGCCGGACGACGCGGCCGGGATAGAACGGGCCGACGAGGAGCTGCGGCCGCGGTGGGTCACCTGGTCGGGACAGACGGCGGCGCGGCTGGCGGCCGGCGGGGTACGGCTGGCCACCTGCTGGGACATCACCGCCGTGCACCGGCTGCTGTTCGGCGGCTGGCGGGCGGATCCCGGCTGGATCTGGGCCCGGCTGCACGACCTGGACACCGGCGCGATGCCGGCCACGGGACCACTCGACCTGTTCGGCGTGGACGAAGGGGACGGCGCTGACCCGGTGGCGCCGGACGGGCACCTGCGCCCGGCCTGGACCGGTGGCGGCTGGGCGGACCGGCCCGACCGGATCGCCCGCTGGGCCGGGCTGGCCCTGTCGGCCGCGGAACTCCAGCGCACGGCGCTCGAGGGGCTGGCGGACCGGCCGATGGCGCTGCCCACGGCCCGTGCCGAGTCCACCGCCGAACTGCTGTGCGCCGAGTTGTCGGCGGACGGCCTGCCGATGGACCGGGTAGTCGCCGAACGCGTGCTGACCTCCCTCATCGGGCCCCGGCCGCGCAGCGAGGCGGAGGCCGCGTCACTGCGGGCCGCGCGGGACGCCGAGGTGCTGCGGCACCTCCCGGCCGGCGTCACCGCCGACCTGCGCAGCCCGGCGCAGCTGCGCACCCTGCTCGGCCGGCTCGGCCTGGACCTGCCGGACACCCGGGCCTACCGGCTGCGCGCGCTGCGCGACGCCCATCCGATCGTCGGCGCGCTGCTCGACTGGCGGAAGGCGGAACGGATCGCGACGACGTACGGCTACGCGTGGCTGGACCAGCACCTCGGCGCCGACGACAGGCTCCGCGGCGCGTGGACCGGCTCGGATGGCGCGGCCGGCCGGATGACCGCCTCGGCGGGCCTGCACAACATGCCGGCCGCGCTGCGCCCGGCCGTGGTGGCGGCGCCGGGGCACGTGTTCGTCCGGGCCGACCTGGGCCAGATCGAGCCGCGGGTGCTGGCGGCGGTGACGGGTGACGCGGCCCTGACCGCCGCGACCAGGGCAGATGATCTCTACGCGCCGGTGGCGGCGCAGCTGGCGGTGGACCGGCCGACCGCCAAGGTGGCGGTGCTCGGCGCGATGTACGGCCAGACCACCGGCCATGGCGCCCAGGCCCTGCGCCGCCTCAACGCGGCCTACCCGGTGGCCATGGCCTACCTCGACCGCGCCGACCGGGCCGGGCAGGGCGGCCGTGACCTGCGCACCTACGGGGGCCGCCTGATCGTGCTGACCGCCACGGAGCCCAGGAGCAGCAGCCGGGCCGCCGCCTACGGCCGGTACGCGCGGAACGCGATGATCCAGGGTGCCGCGGCGGAGCTGTTCAAGGTGTGGGCGGTCACTGTGCGGGCGCGGTGCGCCTCCCTCGGCGCGCGGATCGTGCTCTGCCTGCACGACGAGCTGCTCGTCCACTGCCCGCAGGAGCAGGCGCAGGCGGCGGCCCGGCTGGTCGACGACTGCCTGCAGGAGGCCGCCGGGCGCTGGGCCCCGGGCTGCGGGGTGCGTTTCATCTCCGACACCGCCATCGTCCGCAGCTGGTCGGAGGCCAAGACCGGGGCCTAGCGCGTCCGCTTGCCCGCCCTCAGCGACTCGACGGTCCGGGCCAGGCGCGTCGCCCGCGTCTCCGGCTTCTTGGCCTCCTCCACCCAGCGCACCCATTCCTTGCGGTGGCTGAAGGAAAGCCCGTCGAACGTCGCCCGGGCGGCGTCGTCCCCGGCCAGCGCCCTGGCCAGGTCGGCGGGCACCTCCACCTCGCGGGGCGCGCTGTCCGGCTCGATGTCCACGTCCACCTCGTCGCCCGCGGCCACGCCGGCCGCCGTGCGGTTCTCGGCGCTCAGCGGAACCAGGTACCGCCCGCCCATCCGCGCCACCGTGGTCCGGTAGGTGTGGCCGCCGACGGTCACCGACACCGGCGGGCGTCCGCCGGGACCCAGGGCGGTGACGACCTCCTCGGGGACCTCGATGCCGGTCGCGGTCTTGCCGCCGAGCTCTACCGTAGCGCGAAACCTCATAGGCCGATTATGTCAGCCCAGGTCAGGCCGTGACGGCGGCGTTGACGGCGGCGGCGAATCGCTCCGGCGCCTCCAGCGGCGAGAAGTGGCCGGCGCCGTCGAGCCAGGTCAGCTCGGCGGCGGCGAAGAACTCGCCGAGGCGGTCGGACCATTCGCGGGGGAACAGCGGGTCGTGCTCCGGCCACAGGACCGTGGCGGGGGCCGCGATGCGCTCGTCCGGCGCCGGCGCCCGCTCCGCCAGCGAGGTGGCGACCGATCCCGCTCCCGCCTGGTACCAGGCGATCGAGGCGGCGAACGCGCCCGGCGGCCCGTACACCGACACCAGGTGGTCCAGGTGATCGTCCGGCGGCTGGTAGCCGGGTCCCGACCAGTGCGACCAGAAGTGCCGCAGGTAGGCCCGGACCGCCTCCGGCTGCCCGTCGACCAGCCGGGTGGACAGCTCCAGGTTGTGAAAGGCCTGGTACCAGAACTCCCGCTGGGCGTCCGGGGTGAGGATCCGGTCCCCGATTCCGGGCAGCGGCGGCGCGATGACCAGGGCACGGACCAGGTCGGGCCGGTCCCTGGCGATGGCCTGGGCGATCCGGCTGCCGATGTCGTAGCCGGCCAGCACAACCGGTCCCAGCCCCAGCTCGCCGATCAGCCCGACGAGGCTGCGGGCCTGGGCCGCGGCGCTGTACTGGGCGGCCGGATCCTCTCCGTGCTTGTCGGATTCGCCGAATCCCCGCAGGTCGGGCACGACCACGTCGGCGGCGGGGGCTACGAGCGGGGCGACCTCGCGGTAGTCGGTCCGATCGCCCGGCCAGCCGTGCAGCAGGAGCACCGCGGGACCCGCTCCGGTCCGGTCGTAGGCCAGCCGGAATCCGTCGATCGCTGTTTCGGAGCGCATACCGGCCATTATCTACGGGCCGTCGAGAGCCATGGCGTAGATGACCGCCTCCCGGCCTCCGTGCACCCGGGTCCGCTTCTCCGGGCGCAGGCCGGTCTTCTCCGCGACGCGCCGGGACGGCTGGTTGTCCGGGTGGATGATCGCGATCAGCCGGCTGGCGCGGAGCACCGTGCGGGCGTAGTCGCGGCAGGCCATGGCGGCCTCGGTGGCGTAACCGCGGCCCTGCCAGGCGGGGCTCACGTGGTAGCCGACCTCGAGTTCGGTCACGCCGTCCACGACCTGCGGGGTAAGGCCGCAGTCGCCGGCGAAGGACCCGCCGGTGCTGATTACCCACAGGCCGTAGCCGCGCGTGCGGTACAGGCGGCGGTTCCAGTCGATCCACTGGACGGCTTCCTGGCGGGTCTTCGGCCGCGGGTAGTAGGTCATGACGTCCGGGTCGCCGAGCAGCGCGGCCATGTCGTCGAGGTCGGCGGACGTCATCTCGCGGAACGTCAACCGGGGGGATTCCGGGGGCATGGTATCGACGGTAGCCAGCCGGACCGGGACATGAAAACCGGGCCGGACACGTCGTGTCCAACCCGGTCTCAGGCAGAAGCTACAGCCAGCAGCTACGAGAACAGGCTGCCGAGCAGCGAGCTGAGGCCGCTGAGAACGCCCTGAAGAAAGGTGATCAGCATGTCTATCTCCCCTGTGTGTATGGGCCGAAGCCTTCCCGTCGGACCCCTCCCTTACGAGAGCGGTCCCGCGTCACTTGCGTAACGCGCCGAGATTTAGCTTAGCGTATTCAAACGAATACGTAAAGTCACTAAGCCTCGTGAGAGGATGACGGGTGGCGTGATCGGGTCCTGGGGCCAGCCGGAAAGTCATCAAGCCCTTCGGCTCGCGGGCCAGTTCCTCGTCGTCCGCCGGGTTGCGCGCGGCCGCCTCGGGGGCCGGCCGGGGCTCGATCAGCGGCCTACCTCGTCGCTCATGGACCGCTAGCGCGGCCAGGCGGCGGGCAGCAGCGGGATCGCGTTGGCCCGGACCACGTTCGCATAGAAGGCGGCGCTAGCCTTGGGAATCCGGCGCTGGGTACCGAAGTCCACGAACACGATCCCGAACCGCTTCTGATAGCCCCAGGCCCATTCGAAGTTGTCCAGCAGCGACCAGACGAAGTACCCGGCCAGGTTGGCGCCGTCCTTGATCGCCCGCGCGGCCGCCTCGAGGTGCGTGTGCAGGTACTTGACCCGTTCGAGGTCGTTCACTTCGCCGTCCGGGTTCACGTAGTCCTCAGCCGCGCAGCCGTTCTCGGTGACGTAGAGCGGCAGGCCGGGAGCCTGCCGCGACACGTCCACCAGGATCTGGTGCAGCCCGGAGGGGTCTACGAGCCAGTCCATGTTGGTCCGCTCGAGTTCGGGGGGCAGGTACTCGACGACCCCCGGCACCTGGCACCGCGCGGGCTGCTCGTCGCGCCTGAGGTCGGCGGGGTCCCCGGCGCGCAGGATGACCGGCTGGTAGTAGTTCACCCCGAGGAAGTCGATCGGCGCGCTGATCGTCTCCAGGTCACCGTCGGCGATCAGCCGGGCCGGCGGCCGGTACCCCCGCGGGGCATGCTCTGGGTAGCGGCCATGGAGCACCGGCTCGAGGTAGAGCCCGTTCGCCGCCGCGTCGGTGATGATCCTGGCCTGCTCGAGCGGCTCCGATCCGGCGTCACCGAGCACCCGGACCGGAGCCAGGTCCAGGGTGATGCCGACCTCGGCCGCTCCCGCGGCGCGCAGCGCCTGGGTAGCCAGCCCGTGGCCGAGCAGCAGGTGGTGGGTGGCGGCCGCCGCGGCGGCGGCGTCGCGCAGCCCGGGGGCGTGCTCGCCGCTGCGGTATCCGTTGGCCGAGACCACCTGCGGCTCGTTGACGGTGATCCAGCGGGCGACCCGGTCGCCGAGGGCCGCGGCGGTGAGCGCGGCGTACTCGGCGAACCGCTCGGCCGTGCCCCGGACCGCCCAGCCGCCCTCGTCCTGCAGCTCCTGCGGCAGGTCCCAGTGGTAGAGGGTGGCGGTGGCGGCGATGCCGCGCTCGCCCAGCGCGTCGAGCAGCGCCCGGTAGTAGTCCAGGCCGCGCTGGTTGGCGGGGCCGCGGCCGCCGGGCTGGACCCGCGGCCAGGAGATGGAGAAACGGTAGGACCGCAGGCCGAGGGAGGCGATGAGCGCGATGTCCTCGCGGTAGCGGTGGTAGGAGTCGCAGGCCACGTCGCCGGTGTCGCCGCCACGGACCTTGCCGGGCGCGTGGCTGAAGGTGTCCCACACCGAGGGGCCCCGGCCGTCCGCAGTCACCGCGCCCTCGATCTGGTAGGCCGCCGTCGACGCTCCCCAGGTGAAGCCATCGGGGAAGCCGAGGGCGCCGTCCTCACCTGCCGCCAGTTCCGTCATCAACATCTCCTTTGTTACGAGCTGGACACGAACCTTGACCGACCCTGTGCTGAGGGTTAGTGTAAGCGCTTAGATTTCCGGTGTAAACGTTTACATGTCGTTTATGTGACCGCTGGATGTCAGACCCGGATACCAGCTAGCGGAGGACCAAGCCATGCCGCTGATCGGGACAGCGTGGTAACTCTTTTCGACGTGGCGCGCCTGGCCGGCGTGTCCACCGCGACGGTCTCGCGGGTGGTGCACGGCCAGGACCGGGTGCGCGAGGCCACCAGGATCCGGGTCCAGCAGGCGATCGAGGAGCTCGGTTACGTACCCGACGGCGCGGCGCAGAGCCTGTCCCGCCGGCGCAAGGACGTGATCGGCCTGGTGTGCGTCGAACGGCACGCCCAGCAGTACGACATCGAGAACATGAACCTGCTGTTCTACGACGAGGTGCTGCGCGGGGTGGAGTCCCGGATCAGGGACGAGGAGTGGTCACTGCTCATCACCTTCCTGCAGGGGGCGCGCGACCCCGGCTACGCCCGGATCGAGTCGTTCACCGGCAAGGTCGACGGCATCTTGATCGGCGAGGGGATCGTGCCCACCCCCTTCATCGAGCGGCTGGCCGCCCGCGTTCCCGTGGTGATCTTCGCCGGCACCCCGCACGAGAAGGCCGTGGACGTGGTGACGGCGGACAACCTGTCCGGCACGGTGGCCGTGGTCACCCACCTGATCCGCGCTCACGGCCGGCGGCGGCTGTTCTGGGTGCACGGGCCCGCCGACTCGCCGGACTCCCGCGAGCGCCGGCTCGGCCTGGATTACGTGCTGCGCGCCCACCCGCAAACCGAGCTGGCCGGCTCCTACCAGGGCTACTACAGCGTGCAGAGCGGCGAGGAAGCGGGCCAGGCGCTGCTGGCCATGCCCCGGCAGGACCTGCCGGACGCGGTGGTCTCGGCCAACGACCAGATGGCCATCGGCGTGGTCAAGGCGCTGGGCCGGGCCGGCATCCGGGTGCCGGAGGACATCGCCGTGGTCGGCTTCGACGACATCTTCCCCGGCAGCCTGTTCGACCCGCCGCTGACCACCATCCACCAGCCGATGCGGCTGCTGGGCGAGCGCGCCTGCGCCCGGCTGCTCGACCGTATCGCCGACCCGTCGCTGCGCCCGGCGACCGAGTTGCTGCCCACCGAGCTCGTGCTGCGGTCCAGCTGCGGCTGCCCGCCCGGCACTGTCATCCGCCAGCCAGTACCCACGCTGAAAGTCCCGCGCTCAGAGCTCACCGGCGCGGCTCTCCTTTCCCCGCCCACCGCATCCCCTTCGAGCACCCGACCCGGCCGCCGACCAGCCCGCCAGGCTGCGAAGGCCTAGGAGCCGCCATGCCGTTCATCATCCGCCGCCTGCTGTTCTACGTGGTCGCCGCGTGGGTCGCGCTGACCGTCAACTTCTTCATCCCGCGGGCGATGCCAGGCAACGCCGTGCAGAGCGTGATGGCGAAGTTCCCGAACCTGCAGCCTTCGGCCTACAAGGCGCTCGAGGCGCTGCTCGGGGTGGGTCATCCGGGCTCGATCTGGAGCCAGTACGTGTCGTACCTGAACGACATCTTCCACTTCAACTTCGGCACCGACGTATCCCAGTACCCGGCGTCGGTCTCCTCGCTGCTGGTGCAGACAATCCCGTGGACCATCATCTTGGTCGGCACCGCGACCGTCATCGCCTTCGTCGTGGGGACCGGGCTCGGCATCGTGGCCGGCTGGCGGCACGGCGGCGCGCTCGACCGCGTGCTGCCCGGCCTGATGTTCCTGCAGGCGATCCCGTACTTCTTCTTCGCGCTGATCCTGGTCGAGCTGCTCGCCATCAAGACGCATGTCTTCCCGACCGGCCAGGGATACGCCAACGGGCTCATCCCGGGCTGGCACGGGGACTTCATCAGCAGCGCCATCTACCACTCGCTGCTGCCGGCGCTCACCATCGTGCTCACCTCGATCGCGGGGTGGATGCTGCAGATGCGCAACGTCATGATCACCACGATCGGCGAGGACTACGTGATCGCGGCCCAGGCCAAGGGGCTGCCCAACCGGCGCGTGGTCTTCACCTACGCGGCTCGCAACGCCCTGCTGCCCCAGCTGCAGGGGTTCGGCCTGGCGATCGGCTTCGTGATCTCGGGCGCCCTGGTCATGGAGATCGTCTTCTCCTACCCTGGCATCGGGCTGCTGCTGCTCAACGCGGTCACCTCGAACGACTTCCCGCTCATGCAGGGGATCTTCCTGGTGATCACGTTCGCCGTGCTGATCGCCAACCTGGTCGTCGACATGATCATCGCGTTCGCCGATCCGCGCGCCCGGACCAGGGAGGCGACGGCATGACCGCCGTCCTGCCGATCAGCGCCGAACCCACCGCGCTGGCCCAGGAAGAAGCCAGGCCCGGCCGCTGGCGCCGGATGCCGACCAAGGCCAAGGTCGGCGCCGTCCTGCTCATCTTGTTCGTGCTGGCCGGCATCATCGGCCCGTTCGTCGCGCCGTACGACCCCTCGTTCCAGAACCCGGCGCCCGACCTGTCGCTGCACGCGCCGTACGGCGCGCACCTGCTCGGCACCACCCAGAGCGGCCAGGACGTGCTGTCCCAGCTCCTGTCCGGGATCCGGCTCACCCTCGAGCTCGCGTTCTTCGTCGGCCTGGTGGCCACGGTCCTCTCGGTGCTCGTCGGGGTCACCTCCGCTTTCCTCGGCGGCGTGTGGGACGAGGTCCTGTCGCTGCTGACCAACGTGTTCCTGGTCATCCCGGCGCTGCCGCTGCTCATCGTGCTGCTCGGCTACCTGCAGAGCAAGGGGCAGGCGGCCACCATCTTGGTCCTGAGCTTCCTGTCCTGGCCGTGGGGAGCACGGGTGGTCCGCGCGCAGACCCTGGCCATCCGCAACCGCGACTTCATCGCGGCGGCCCGGGAGACCGGGGAGAAAACCTGGCGGATCATCACCTGGGAGATCGTGCCGAACGAGGTGAGCCTGATCGCGGCGAGCTTCGTGAACACGGTGCTCTACGCGATCGGCGCGTCGGTGGCGCTGGCCTTCATCGGCGTCACCAACCTGAACAGCTGGAGCCTGGGCACCATGCTCTACTGGGCGCAGAGCCAGCAGGCGCTGCAGCTCGGGGCGTGGTGGTGGTTCGTCCCGCCCGGGCTGGCGGTGGCGCTCATCGGCACCGGCCTGGTCCTGCTGAACACCGGGATCGACGAGCTCGGCAACCCCCGGCTGCGTGACGCCGCCAGCGCCAGCCGGATCGCCGGGCGCTGGCTCCGGCCCGCCGATCCCACCCCGGTGCTGTCGGAAATCTCGCAGCAACGCGGACGGCTGGGCAGCTTCCTGCACTCCTTCTCCCGCAGCTCGCTGCTCGACGAGACCGAAAGGAGCCGGGCCCGATGACGGCGAACCCAGACCAGGCGCCGGTCCCGGTGGCCGCCTCCCCCGGCCCGGGCCAGGACCCGGTGCTCGACATCCGCGACCTGTCGGTGGTGTACCGCACGCCGGGCGGCGACGTCCGCGCCGTGGACAAGGTCAACCTGAGCCTGGCACCCGGCGAGGTCGTCGGCCTGGCCGGGGAGAGCGGGTCGGGCAAGTCCACGCTGGTCTACGGGGCCTCGCGGCTGCTGCGGGCGCCGGCCCTGATCACCGGCGGCAGCGTCACCTACGCCGGCCGCCGGGTGACCAAGCCCGTCGACCTGCTGAAGCTGCGGTCGGATCAGCTGCAGAAGCTGCGCTGGCGGGAGATCGCCATCGTGTTCCAGAGCGCGATGAACGCGCTGAACCCGGTGCTCAACGTCCGCGATCAGCTGCTCGACGTCATCCACGCCCACCTGCGGATCCCGCGGGACGAGGCCAGGGAGCGGACCGCGACGCTGCTGGACCTGGTGGGCATCCCGCGCGCCCGGCTGCGCAGCTACCCGCACGAGCTGTCCGGCGGCATGCGGCAGCGGGTGATGATCGCGATGGCGCTGGCCACCGACCCCGAGGTCGTCATCATGGACGAGCCGACCACCGCGCTCGACGTGGTGGTGCAGCGCGACATCCTGGCCCAGATCGTGGAGCTCAAGGAGCAGCTCGGCTTCTCCATCGTGTTCATCACGCACGACCTGTCCCTGCTGCTCGAGCTGGCTGACCGGATCGCGGTGATGTACGCCGGCCAGCTGCTCGAGATCGGGACATCCGGCGAGATCCACCGCGAGCCGTCGCACCCCTACACCAAGGGGCTGCTCAACTCCTTCCCCTCGCTCCGCGGGCCGCGCCGCGAGCTGGCCGGCATCCCCGGCTCGCCGCCCGACCTGCGCGACCCGCCGCCCGGCTGCCCGTTCCTGCCGCGCTGCGTGTACGGCACGTCGGCGTGCGAGGACGTCGACATGCACCTGCTGACGGTGGCCACCTCCAAGGACCCCGAGCACGTGACGGCGTGCCCGTTCGTGCTGCCGGGGACGCCGCCGCCCGGAGCCAAGCAGCCGAAGACCGCCGAGGAGCCCGGAGCATGAGCGAGCACAACGCCAACGGGCACAACGCCAACGGGCACGAGGCAACGGGCCGGGCGGCAACGGCCGGGCGGGCACGCTGACGTCGGCCGCCGCGACGCGCGGGGAGCTCGCCATGGAGGCGCTCTCGGTCAGCAAGGACTTCAAGATCGGCCGGGGCCAGACGCTGCACGCGGTCCGTGACGTCTCCTTCAACCTGTACCGCGGCGCGGTGGTCGCGCTGGTGGGCGAGAGCGGGTCCGGCAAGTCCACGGCGGCCCGGATGCTGGCCGGCCAGGAGCGGCTGACCTCCGGCTCGATCAAGCTGGACGGCAAGACGGTCGCGGTGACGAACCGCGGCGACTTCCGGCGCTACAAGAGCGAGGTCCAGTACGTCTTCCAGGACCCGTTCGCCTCGCTGAACCCGGTGCACACCGTGCGCTACCACCTGGAGCGCCCGATCAAGCTGCACCAGGGCCGCGGCGTCGACATGGACACCGAGGTCACCGCGCTGATGGAGCAGGTGCGGCTCACCCCGGCCCGGCAGTTCCTGGCCAAGTACCCGCACGAGCTGTCCGGCGGCCAGCGCCAGCGGGTGTCCTTCGCCCGGGCGCTCGCCGCCAAGCCGAGCGTGCTGCTGGCCGACGAGCCGGTGTCCATGCTGGACGTCTCGATCCGGCTCGAGATGCTGGGCCTGCTCGACGACCTGCGCCGCCGCTTCAGCCTGGCCATGCTGTACATCACCCACGACATCGCCTCGGCTCGCTACTTCGCCGACGAGGTGCTGGTGATGTACGCCGGGGAGATCGTGGAGCGCGGCCCGGCCGAGGAGGTCACCCAGCAG
>CAVWOM010000020.1:0-36888 GCA_963756575.1 uncultured Actinomycetota bacterium
AAGAAAACTAATGTCTAATATTCTTAAATATCAACTTGCCTAACGAGTGTGGCGGTTCGCGGGCGTGGCGAGCGCGAGTGGTCGCCGGCCCTCGCGGCGGCTGGTAGGAAAGCGGCGGGAGGTGCGACATGACCGAGCCGGATGCGGCGGGACGCGGTGGCCGGGACGGACGCGGCGGGACCGGGCCGCCCGGCTCGGACGCGGCGGCGCGCGGGGCGCGGGGCGATGCCGGGCGGGCGCGGATGGAGGTCGAGTTCCTGCAGGCGATGCGGCAGACGGGGTCGACCCTGCAGTTGCTCGGGCAGGTGGCGGCCGAACGCATCGGCGTCAATGCCACCGACCTGAACTGCCTGAACATCATGGCGCTGACCGGCCCGATGACCGCGGGCGAGCTGGCCCGGCAGACCGGGCTGACCACCGCGTCGATCACCGGGGTCCTGGACCGGCTCGAGGAGGGCGGCTTCGTCCGCCGGGACCGCGACCCGAAGGACCGGCGCCGGGTGATCGTCAACCTGAACCCGGGCCCGGCCCTGCGGGAGATCGGGCCGACCTTCGGACCGCTGGTCATGGCCTGGCGGGACGCCGCCGCCAGCTACTCCGACGAGGAGCTGCGGCTGCTGCTCGGATTCCAGCAGCGGTTCCTCGGCATCGTGCGGGACCAGCTCGGCCGGCTCCGCGGCGAGGCCGAACGGCGCGCGTGATCTTCACCAGCAGGTCAGGTTCCCGTAAGGAGGGGGCGGGTACGGACTAAGCGTGCGGCAATCCCTCCTCCACCCTGGCCGGCGCACACGCAAGGGAGGCAAACCCTCCCTGCTGTCCCGGCCGTCGGCCCTCGCCGAGCGCATCGAGCGCGCTCACGCCCTCAACCCGGTCATCTCCGGGCTGTCCGACTCCGTGGTCCGAGCGCTCCCGGCGGGCCAGCGGACTGACGCCCTGCACGGCGTCCCGTTCGGCCAGCCCGCCCATCCCGCGCTGGTCCGGCTGCCGCTCGGCTGCTGGACCTCCGCCGTGCTGCTCGACCTGTTCCGCGGCACCGAGCGCGCGGCGGCCCTGCTCGTCGCGGCCGGCCTCGCGGGTACCGTGCCCGCGGCGGCCACCGGCCTGGCCGACTGGTCGGCGCTGCACCGGGACCAGCAGCGGGTCGGCCTGGTGCACGCCGTCTGCCAGGGCGGCGCGGCCACCTTCTTCCTCGGCTCGCTGGCCGCCCGGGCCGGCGGCCGGACCGGCTACGGGCGGGCGCTGTCCGCCACCGGGCTCGCGGTCGCCACCATCGGCGCCTACCTCGGCGGCCACCTGGCGCTGCGCCTGGGCGCGGGCACCAGTCACGCCGAGCAGGTCAGCCACCTGTCCGGGCTGGGCTGGCACGATCTGTGCGAGCTGGCCGAGCTGCCAGAGCGAAGGCCGGTCCGGCGTCAGCTCGGCTACCTCTCCCTGCTGGTGTACCGGCAGGGATCCGAGGTCAGCGTGCTGTCAGATCGGTGCTCCCATCTCGGAGGGCCCCTGCATCAGGGCCGGATCGTGCTGGAACGGGGAACCGCCTGCGTCGCCTGCCCCTGGCACGGCTCCACCTTCGTGATCGCCGACGGCACCGTCGTGCACGGGCCCGCTACCGCCCGCCAGCCATCCTTCGAGACTCGAGTCACCACCGACGGACGTATCGAGCTGCGACCCCGGCCCTGAGAGCCCGGCGGTACCCATCACCCCCGCCGGGGGCACGGCCGGGGCCGGTGCCGAGACCGGGGGCTCGGCGAACCGGCTGGCGGCCGAGCTGAAGAAACCGCCGAGGCCCTCCAGCGCCTTGCCGATCTCGCTCGGCACGATCCAGACCTTGTTCGCGTCGCCCTGGGCGAGCTGCGGCAGCATCTGCATGTACTGGTAGGCCAGCAGCCGCTGGTCCGGGTTGCCCTCGTGGATGGCGCGGAACACGGTGCTGATCGCCTCGGCCTGCCCGCGCGCCCGCACCGCCTGGGCCGTGGCTTCCGCCTCGGCCCGGAGCACGGCCGCCTCGGACTCGCCGCGGGCCTTGAGCACCGCGGCCTGCCGTTCGCCTTCGGCGGTGAGGATGGCGGACTGCTTGGAGCCTTCGGCGGACAAGATGGCGGCCCGCTTGTCCCGGTCGGCGCGCATCTGCTTCTCCATCGAGTCCTGGATGGAGCCGGGCGGCTCGATGGCCTTCAGCTCGACCCGGCCGACCCGGATGCCCCACTTGCCCGTCGCCTCGTCGAGCTCGGCCCGCAGCTCGCCGTTGATCTGGTCCCGCGAGGTGAGGGCGTGCTCCAGTTCCATGCCGCCGACCACGTTGCGCAGCGTGGTGACGGTCAGCTGCTCGACGGCGGTGATGTAGTTGGCGACCTCGTAGGTGGCGGCCCGCGGATCGGTCACCTGGAAGTAGATGACGGTGTCGATGCCGACCACCAGGTTGTCCATGGTGATCACCGGCTGCGGCGGGAAGCTGACCACCTGCTCGCGCAGGTCGATGAGCGGGCGGAGGTGGTCGATGAACGGCGTCACGATGTTCAGGCCGGCGTTCAGGGTCCGGTGGTAGCGGCCGAACCGCTCGACGATGCCCGCCGTCGCCTGCGGCACGATGCGGACCGACTTGACGACCGCGGCGACCACCGCGATGACGAGGATGACCAGCAGGATCGTCACGATAAGAGAGCTCATGGCGGCCTCGCTCCTGCGCCCGGGGACGGGAATCGGTGTAGTTCCGGGGTTTCCGGGCGTGTTTGCTACGTTACCGAGGACGAGCGAGTTCAGCTAGCGGTTGCTGACTCAGTGCTACCACGGGGGGACGACCCCCCTGGCACCCCCCGCAGCGCTACCGGGCCCGTGCCGTCCAGCGGGACTGCCGGTGCTCGATCTCCAGCTGGACGCCGAAGCAGCGGGACAGGTTCCGCTCGGTGAACACCTCGTCGATCGGCCCGGCCGCCAGCACCGAGCCCCGGCGCAGCAGCATCGCGTGGGTGAAGCCGTCCGGCACCTCCTCGACGTGGTGGGTGACCAGCACCATCATCGGCGCCTTGGGGTCGCGGGCGAGCTTGCTCAGCCGCCGGACGAGATCTTCGCGGCCGCCCAGGTCGAGCCCGGCGGCCGGCTCGTCGAGCAGCAGCAGTTCCGGGTCGGGCATCAGCGCCCGCGCGATCTGCACCCGCTTGCGCTCCCCCTCGGACAGGGTGGAGAACCGGCGCCTGATCAGGTGCGCGCAGCCGAGCGCGTCGAGGATCTCGACCGCCCGGGTGACGTCGGCGGAGTCGTATTCCTCCTTCCACCGGCCGAGGATGGCGTAGGAGGCGGTGAGCACCAGGTCGATGACCTTCTCGGCGGGCGGGACCTGCTCGGCGATGGCGGCGCTGGTGAGCCCGATCCGCGGCCGCAGGTCGAAGATGTCCACCTCGCCCATCCGCTCGCCGAGGATGTCGACCGTGCCCTCGGTGGGAAACATCAGGGTCGCGGCCACCTGAAGCAGGGTGGTCTTACCCGCCCCGTTCGGGCCGATCAGGATCCATCGTTCGTCTCCGTGGGCCGTCCAGTCGACGTTACGCAGCAGGACCGCCGCGTCGCGCCGGATCTCGACGCCTCGCAGCCGAAGCACTTCATCGGACATCAGGCTCCCTTTCGCCGCACCCGTCGCCGAGACCGAACCTATGCCACCGCACCCATCGAAGCCCACCCAGATGCGCCGCTAACTAGGGTACCGGCCCAACTATCTCTTAAATCTCAGCAGGTAAAAGAAGAATTTGTTGGAATCTGTAACGAATGATGCTTTATGGGCGCCGCCAACCGCCGTAAACAACAAAATCCAAGACCCACCGAGCCGAACGGGGCTAGGCTGCCTGATTGCTTAACGAACCGATATGACTACGAAGAGTTTTCTAGTGAGAAGGAGGAGGATATGGCAACCCGTATCCGGATCCTGGCCGGGTGCTTCGCCCTCGCAGTGATGGCATTACTGCTGGCCGGCACGACCGCCCACGCGACACCGCGGTCCGGCACCTACCTGGCCGCCAGCGTCTCGGCGGGCAGCCCGGACTGGCACGGCCACGGTGCGCCGCTCCCGACGGCCACGCCGACTTGCCAGTGTTACACCCCGACCTCGGCACCCACGCCGACTTGCCAGTGTTACAGCCCGCCCCCGGCACCCACGCCGACTTGCCAGTGTTACACCCCGCCCCCGGCACCCACCCCGACCTGCACCTGCCACAAGCCGATCCCGCCGCCGCCCCCGACCTGCGCGTGCACGCCGACGCCGACCCCGACAAGCCCGGTAACGCCGAGGCCGGCTCCCCCGGTGCCGACCACTGCAGCCCCTAAACTGCCCCCGGCACCGCTGGTCACGGCCAGCACGAGCGCGCCGGCCGCCCCGACAGGCGTCCCGTCCGGGGGCGCCAACACCGGTGGCGGCGGCAGTATCGGCAGCGGCACCGACGTCCCGATGGTCGCCGGCGGCTCGGCGGTGGCGCTGGCCTCGGCCGGCCTGGGCCTGTTCGCCTACCGCCGCTGGCGCGGCACGACGGCCTAAGCTCCGTTGCCCCCGGCTCGTCATCGACGCCGTCCCACCGGACGACTGGCTCTCGGCACCGCCCTCGCCGCCCTCGTGGTGTGCGCGGGCGGTGCCGGCGCAGCCGTGTTCGGGGTGTTCGGCGCCACGGCCGCGCAGGCGGGCGGGACCTACATCCCGCCGGCGGTCACGACCACCCCGCCTCGGCTGGACCATGATCGCGGGGCGAGAACGCTGGCTCGTTCGGTGCCGGTAAAAATCATGATCCCCGGGATCGGGGTCGATGCCGCGGTGACGAGGGTCGGCCGGGACGCGGACGGCTCCGTGCAGGTGCCACCCCTGGACGCGCACAACCTGACCGGCTGGTACCGGTACGGCCCGGCGCCGGGGCAGGGCGGGCCGGCGGTCATCCTCGGCCACGTCGACTCCAGGACCGGGATCTCGGTCTTCTACCGGCTCAGGGACCTGCACGCCGGGGACCGGGTCTACGTCACGCTGGCCGACGGCAAGGTGGCCGCTTTCGTCGTGGACGGCCTGCAGAAGGTGGCCAAGGACGCCTTCCCGAGCGCCTCGGTTTACGGCCAGGCCGGCTACCCCAGCCTGCGCCTGATCACCTGCGGCGGCCCCTTCGACCAGGCCACCGGCCACTACGTCGACAACATCATCGTCTACGCCCACCTGGTGGCCTAGCCTCCGCCCGGCGCTAGTCCTCGGCCCGTGCAGCCTGCCCCGCGCACTACCCGCCGTGGCAGCGACACTCCCGCATGCATCTTCCATGATCGTGAAGACTTTTGGCCCCTATAGGGGTATAAAAGTCTTCGCGATCATGAGTAATAGTATTTTTATTCGATTCGTTCGTTACGGACGGCGAGGAGGGCGGCCTGGGTGCGGTCTTGCACGCCGAGCTTGGCCAGCACCGAGCTGACGTGCGCCTTCACCGTCTTCTCGGAGACGGTCAGGGCCCGCGCGATCTCCCGGTTGGACCGGCCCTTGGCCAGCTCGGCCAGCACCTCGCGTTCCCGGCTGGTCAGCGCGTCGAGGCCGCCCGTGGCCCCCCCGCCGCCGGACGACCGGACCAGGCTGCCCGCCGCCTCCGGGGCGAGCAGCAGGTGGCCGTCGTGGACCGAGCGGATCGCGCGGACCAGCGCGTCCGGGTCCACGTCCTTGTAGATCACCCCGGCCGCGCCGGACCGGAGCGCCAGGCTGGCCGAGGCCGGCTCGGTGACGCTGGTGAGCACGAGCACCCTGGCTTCGCGGCCGGCCGCCTTCAGCTCGGTCAGGACGGCGATGCCGTCCAGGCCGGGCAGCTTGAGGTCGAGCAGGATCACGTCCGGGGTGAGCTCGGCGGCCAGCGCGAGCGCGGCGTCCCCGTCCCCCGCCTCGCCCGCCACCTCGATACCGTCCTGCACCTCGAGCAGCACCCGCAGGCCGCGCCGGACCACCGGGTGGTCGTCCACGATCAGCACCGAAATAGGCTGGCTCATCGGGCCGCCCTCCCTGGCACGGTCATCCGCACCACCGTTCCCTTCGCGCTGGACCTGATCGTCAGCGTCCCGCCGGCCGCGGCCGCGCGCTCCCGCATCGAGGCCAGCCCGAGCCCGGCCGACGGTGCCTCGACCACGAACCCGTGGCCGTCGTCGGCGACCTCCAGCATGACCCGCCGCGCGGTCGTGGACAGGGTCACCCGGATGCCGGCCGCCGCGGCGTGCCGCAGCGCGTTGTGCAGCGCCTCCTGGGCCACCCGGTAGAACGCGGCCTCGACGGCCGGGCTCAGGCCCGGTCCGCAGGCGGCGCTGATCGTGACCGGGACGCTGTGGGCCCGCCCGGCCAGCGCCGCGTACCGGCGCAGCGACTCGGCCAGCCCGGCCGCCTCCAGGTCGGGCGGGGCCAGGCCGTCGATGACCGCGCGCAGCTCGGCGTGAGCCTCGGCGCCGAGCTCGCCGACGACCTCGATCTCGGCTCGCACCCGGGCGGCGTCCACCGGGTCCCGGGCGGCCAGCACCGCGGCGGCGCGGGCGTGCGCCCGGATGCTGAACAGCTTCTGCGTGACCGCGTCGTGCAGGTCCCGGGCCAGCCGGGCGCGTTCGGTCAGCACCGACAGCTCGCGGCTGCGCTCGTACAGCCGGGCGTTGGTCAGCGCGATCGCGGCGTGCGCGGCGAACAGCGAGAGGATCTCCTCGTCGCGCTCGGTGAAGCCGCGGCCCGCCGCGGCGGCGGAGGTCTTGTTGGCCGCGAAGATGATGCCGAGCACCTGGTCGCCGTCGCGCACCGGCATCCCGAGGAAGTGCGACATCTTCGGGTGCGCGTGCGGCCAGCCCTCGAACCGGGGATCCTGGCGGATGTCCGCCAGGCGCTCCGGCTTGCCCTCGTTGAGCAGCACGCCGAGCATGCCGTGGCGGCGCGGCAGCGGGCCGATGGCCGCCCACTCGGCCGCGCTGATGCCGTCCACCACGAACTCGGCGAACGAGTCGCCCTCGTCGGGCACGCCGAGCGCGGCGTAGCGCGCGCCGACCAGCGACCGGGCCGAGCGCACGATCACCTGCAGCACGTCGCGGACGGACATCTGCCGGGTCACCGACAGCACCGCCTGGCTCACCTTGTACAGCTCATCCAGGCTGTCACCCATAGTCCCTGACGTTAGCCCGGGTCGGCGCGGTCACGCATCGGGCGGGGGTCCTAGGACTATGGGCGCAGGGCGGGGCGGGCGGCGGACCGATGTGCCGGGGCGGGGCGCGGCCTAGCGTCGAAGGCATGAACAACCCGACAGCCTTGATCACGGGGGCTTCCCGCGGACTGGGCCGGGCCCTGGCGGCCGGCCTGGCGCGAGAGGGCTTCGACCTCATCATCGACGCGCGGGACGAGGCCGCGCTGGACGCCACCGCGGGGGCGCTGCGTCCAGCCGGCCGCACGGTTACCGCGATACCTGGTGACATCACCGACCCGGCGCACCGCGCCGCGCTCGTCTCCGCGGCCCAGGCCGCGGGACGCCTCGACCTGCTCGTCAACAACGCGGGCACGCTCGGCGCTGAGCCCGCTGCCCGCGCTGGCCGACTACCCGCCGGACGCGCTGCGGGCCGCGTTCGAGGTCAACGTGATCGCGCCGGTCGCGCTGACCCAGCTGGCGCTGCCGCTGCTGCGGGCCAGCGGCGGCGCGGTGCTGAACATCACCTCCGACGCCGCCGTGGAGGCCTACGCCGGCTGGGGCGGCTACGGCGCGGCCAAGGCCGCCCTGGAGCAGGCCTCGAACGTGCTGGCGGCCGAGGAACTCGCGGTCCGCGTCTGGTGGGCCGACCCCGGCGACCTCCGCACCGACATGCACCAGCTGGCCTTCCCCGGCGAGGACATCTCGGACCGGCCCGAGCCGGACACGGTCGTGCCGGCCTTCGTCCGGCTGGTCACCGAACGGCTGCCCAGCGGCCGCTACCGCGCCGCGCACCTGCTGCCGGTGGCGTCATGAGCGGCCTGGCCGCCCTGGCCGACTTCACCCTGCCGGCCGAGCTCGAGGCGCACGACCCGCCCGAGGCCCGCGGCCTGGCCCGCGACGGCGTGCGGCTGCTGGTCAGCCGCACCTCGTCGGGCGAGATCAGCCACCATCGCTTCCGCCAGCTGCCCGGCCTGCTGCTCCCCGGCGACCTGCTCGTGGTCAACACGTCCCAGACGCTGCCGGCTCAGGTCCGGGTCTCCGCCGGGCTCGCGGTGCACTTCTCCAGCGCCGCGTCCGGACGGATCGTGGCTGGTCGAGCTCCGTCAGCTCAAAGACAAGATTTCCAGGCCGAACGGCCGGGGTATCCCTGGTCAGTCCCTCCTCCTGCCCGGCGGGGCGGTGCTGACCTTGGCGGAGCGCGAGACCTCCCGGCTGTGGCGAGCCCGGCTTTCCGTCGCCGTGGTGCCGTACCTGCTCCGGCACGGCGTCCCGATCAGGTACTCCTACGTGCCACGGGACTGGCCGCTGACGGCCTACCAGACGGTCTTCGCCCACTCGCCCGGCAGCGCGGAGATGCCGAGTGCCAGCCGCCCGTTTAGTCTGTCGGTGGTGGCGGAGCTGGTCTCGCGGGGCGTGCTGATCGCCCCCTTGACCTTGCACTGCGGGGTGTCTTCGCTGGAGGGCGAGGAGGATCCGTACCCGGAGCCGTACGACGTGCCGCCCGCGACGGCCGACCTGGTCAATCACGTGCGGGCCCGCGGCGGGCGGGTCATCGCGGGCGGGACCACCGTGGTGCGGGCGCTGGAGACGGCCGCGCTGGGCTCGGGCCGGGTGGCGGCCTCGGCGGGCTGGACGTCCCACGTGGTCACGCCGGAGACCGGGGTGCGGGCGGTGGACGGGCTGCTCACCGGGCTGCACGAGCCGCGCTCGTCGCACCTGCGGATGCTGGCCGCGTTCGCCGGGCCCGAACTGCTCGGCCGGTGCTACCAGGCCGCGATCGACGACGGGTACCTGTGGCACGAGTTCGGTGACGTTCACCTGCTGCTGCCGTAACGTTCGCCTCGGTGGGGTAGCCTGACGCCCGCGATGAATACTCCGCGGACCTCGCTGCTCATCACGCTGACCGGCCGGGACCGGCCGGGCGTGACCTCCAGGCTGTTCGGCGTCCTGGCCCGGCACCCGCTCAGCGTCCTGGACGTGGAGCAGGTGGTGATCAGGGGCCGGCTGGTGCTCGGCGTGCTGCTCGGCTGCGACACGCCGCCCGACCTGACCGGCATCCACGCCGCGGTCAGCCAGCTGGCCGCCGACCTCGGCCTGGACGCCGAGATCACCACCGGGTCCGGTCTGGTTCTGGCTCTGGCTCTGGTGACTCGGCTTCGCGGGGCGGCGTGCTGCACGTCACCCTGCTGGGCAGCCCGCTGGCGCCCGCGGCGGTTTCTGGTATCGCCGGGCAGATCGCGGCCCACGGGGCCAACATCGACCGGATCAGCCGGCTGGCGCAGCAGCCGGTGACCTGCATCGAGCTGGACGTCTCGGGCGGGGACCCGGTCACGCTGCGGGAAGACATGGCCCGGGCCGCGGTGGAGCACGGCATCGACGTGGCCGTCCAGCGCGGCGGCCTGCACCGGCGCGCGCTGCGGCTGATCGTGATGGACGTGGACTCCACCCTGGTCCAGGGCGAGGTGATCGACCTGCTGGCCGAGCGGGCCGGCTGCGCCGAGGCGGTCGCCAAGGTCACCGCGGCCGCGATGCGCGGCGAGATCGACTTCACCGCGTCGCTGCGCGAGCGGGTCTCGCTGCTGGCCGGGCTGCCGGCCGGGGTGCTGGACGAGGTGCGGGCCGGGCTGCGGCTGACCGCGGGGGCGCGGACGCTGATCTCCACCCTGGGCGGCCTGGGTTACAAGTCGGGGATCGTCAGCGGCGGGTTCGTCCAGGTCATCGGCCCCTTGGCGGCCGAGCTCGGAATCGACTACGTGGCCGCCAACGAGCTGGAGACCACCGACGGGAAGCTGACCGGGCGGCTGCGCGGCCCGGTGATCGACCGGGCCGGGAAGGCGGAGGCGCTACGCCGGTTCGCCGTGGCCGCCGGGGTGCCGCTGTCCCAGACGGTAGCGGTCGGCGACGGCGCCAACGACCTGGACATGATCGCCGCCGCCGGGCTCGGCGTGGCGTTCAACGCCAAGCCCGTGGTCCGCGACGCGGCCGACACCTCGCTGAGCGTCCCGTACCTGGACGCCATCTTGTACCTGCTCGGCATCTCCAGCGACGACGTAACCGCCGCCTCCTCCTGATTCCAGAGGCCTTTACTCCCCAGCGCTTCGCGGCTGCCCCTCACGCCGCGGTTGCCTCTCACGCCGCGGCTGCCCCACTCGTCGCAGCTGCCCCTCACGCCGCGGTTGCCCCACGCGTCGCGGCTGCCCCACGTGCCTGCTTGGGCACCTTAGGGTCCCGACCCGCGATGACCTAGCCTCTCGTGTCACGCTGGCTTCGACAGGGCACAGCAGTCACTTGGCCGGCCGGGCCGCCCGCTCCCGCCCGCTCCGCCGAGGGTCGGCGTGTCACTGCCTACGTTCTTACGGAGCCGGGATGCCACAGACTCGGACCGGGTCTGTCACTTGCGTCACGACAGCATCTGAGGCCGCACTGGCTGCCTCCGTCGGGACGCTGGTTGGGCCGGGGCTGCTGGCCGAAAGCGTGAAACCCGGGTTCCAGCGCGGTTGAACGCGCTGGAACCCGGGTTTCATTGGCGCTAGGCCACCTGGTCACGCCACCGGTTACTCGGTCTGCTTGGCGGCGGGGGCGCGGTCGGCGCCGTCGGCGGTGACCGCGGCGTCGGCCTCACTGGTGACGGGAGCCGGGGTGGCGCCCTCCACGGCCGGTGAGACGGCACCGGTCACCTCAGCGGCCGCCGGGGCCTCCTCGCCCATTCCGGCCGAACGGCGCTTGGAGATCACGATCGCCGCGACGACGATGATGATGGCGCCGCCCGCGACGCCGATCCGGAGCCCGGTGTTGCCGCTGTACTTGACCACGCTGGTCGCGATCAGCAGGGAGACCAGGTTCATCACCTTGATCAGCGGGTTGATGGCCGGGCCCGCGGTGTCCTTGAACGGGTCGCCCACGGTGTCGCCGACGACGGTGGCGGCGTGCGCCTCGGAGCCCTTGCCGCCGTGGTTGCCGTCCTCGACCAGCTTCTTGGCGTTGTCCCAGGCGCCGCCCGAGTTGGCCAGGAAGATGGCCATCAGCACGCCCGCCGCGATCGCGCCGGCCAGGTAGGAGCCGAGCGGCTGGTAGCCCAGGGCGAAGCCGACCGCGATCGGGGCCATTACCGCCAGCAGCCCCGGGGTGACCAGCTCACGCAGGGAGTCCCGGGTGACGATGTCGACCACGCGGCTGTAGTCGGGCTTCTCCTCGTAGGTCATGATGCCCGGGTGGGTGCGGAACTGGTTCCGCACCTCGAGCACCACCCGCTGCGCGGCCCGGCCCACCGACGAGATCAGCAGGCTGGAGAACAGGAACACGATCGACGCGCCGATGATGATGCCGACCAGGACGTTCGGCTGGGCCACGTCCAGGTTGAAGGTGCCGGCCGCCTTGCCGGTCAGCGCCGATTCCACCTGGGTGCGGAACGAGCCGAACAGCGCGGTCGCGGCCAGCACCGCGGTCGCGATCGCGATGCCCTTGGTGATCGCCTTGGTGGTGTTGCCGATCGCGTCCAGGGTGGTCAGCGCCTGGGCGGCGTCGCCGTCCACGTCGCCGGACATCTCCGCGATGCCCTGGGCGTTGTCGGTGACCGGGCCGAAGGAGTCCATCGACACGATCACGCCGACCGTGGTCAGCAGGCCGATGCCGGCCATCGCCACCGCGAACAGCGCGACGGTGGCGTTGCCGGTGGCGAGCAGGTACGCGCCGAACACCGCGCCGCCGATCAGCAGGGCCGAGTAAACCGCGGACTCCATGCCGATCGAGATGCCGGCCAGGATGACGGTGGCCGCGCCGGTCTCCGAGCTCTCCCCGATGTCCTTGACCGGACGCCGGTTGGTCTCGGTGAAGTACCCGGTGAGCAGCTGGATGGCGCTGGCCAGCACGATGCCGATCAGGATCGCGCCGAGCGCGATCCAGCGCGGGTTGCCGTTGTAGGTCAAGATGCCCGGGTCGACCACGCCCTTGAGGCTGGCGAAGTGCGCCGGCAGGAAGGTGAAGCAGGCGATGGCCACGCCGATGACCGAGATGATGGCGGAGATGAAGAAGCCGCGGTTGATCGCGGTCATCCCGCTGCGGTCCTTGGCCCGCGGCGCGACCGAGAAGATGCCGATGACCGCGGTGATCACGCCGATGGCCGGGATGATCAGCGGGAAGATCAGGCCCTTGTCGCCGAACGCGCTCTTGCCCAGGATCAGCGAGGCGACCAGCATGACCGAGTAAGACTCGAACAGGTCCGCCGCCATGCCGGCGCAGTCGCCCACGTTGTCGCCCACGTTGTCGGCGATGGTGGCGGCGTTGCGCGGGTCGTCCTCGGGGATGTTCTGCTCGACCTTGCCAACCAGGTCCGCGCCGACGTCGGCGGCCTTGGTGTAGATGCCGCCGCCGACCCTCATGAACATGGCCAGCAGGGCCGCGCCGAACCCGAAGCCCTCGAGGACCTCGGGCGCGTTGGCCTTGTAGAAGATCACGACGATCGCGGCGCCGAACAGGCCCAGCCCGACGGTGAACATGCCGGCCACGCCGCCGGTGCGGAACGCGAGCCGGAACGCGGGCCGCTCACCGCCCTCGCGCGCGGCGGCCGCCACCCGGACGTTGCCGCGCACGCACAGCGACATGCCCGTGAACCCAGTCAGCGCCGAGAACAGCGCACCGACCAGGAAGAAGATGCTGCGGCCCCAGCGCACCCCGGTACCGTCCGCGGGCAGCAGGAGCAGCACGAAGAAGATGATCACCACGAATATGCCGAGCGTCCTGAACTGCCGGCGCAGGTACGCCGCCGCGCCTTCTTGCACGGCGCGCGAGATTTCCTGCATCCGCTGGGTTCCCTGGCTGGCAGCGAGCACTTCCCGCACCAGCGCGCCGGCCACGCCGAGCGCGAGCAGCCCGACCACGGCGACAATGATGACCCAGGTCAGGTTGGAGCCGCTCACGCTGACGGGGTTCGCCGCCAGCGCAGAGACATGCCTGAACATTCGACCTCCTGGAACTCCGAACGGAAGACGTTGCCGATCGGGACTAAACGAGTGGCCGGGAGTCTACGCACGCGCGCGCCGAACCACTAACATCGGGCCGTTCCTAACAGTTTCGTGATCCGCTCGTTATCGCTAAGACACGTCAGTGTAACCGGCTGGAACGTGACGGAGAAAAGGCGGGTCAGGAAACGGATCGGCGGGCACGACGCATGCGTCGTGCCCGCCGATCCGCTTGATTTCAGCGGGTGGAGCCGTGAGATCCGCGCTGGCCTCTCAGGCCGCGGAGGCGGCTGACGGCCAGCTCATCCGGACGCTCACGCCCGTACTCGTCGACGAGACGAGCACCTCGTCGGCCAGGCCAGAGATCACGGCCAGGCCGAACCCGGCCGGGATGCCGGCCTCCTCGGCGCCCTGGACCAGAGCCACGGCCGCCGCGGCGGCGTCATGGCTATGGCCGTTGGTGCCGACCGTCGCGGTGCCGCTGGCGGGGGCATGATCGCTCACCACGACGACGAACCGCTCGCCCTGATCGGTCATCTCGATCTTGACCGGCTCGGCCGGGCAGTACCGCCGGTGCGCCTCGACGGCGCGCGAGCAGGCCTCGCCCACGGCCAGGCGCACCTCGTCGAGCAGCGCTTCGGCCACCCCGCTGCGCCGCGCGACCGCGGTCGCGACCAGGCGCGCGGTGCGGACGTGCGCGGGCAGCGGCGTGAATGTGACTTCTACGGTGGGCATGGCTTTCAGAAGGCTCGTCGGGCCGGGCGGCTTACTTGTCGTGCTTCTTGGCCGCGATGGCGTCGTCGACCGTGTTATGGATGCCGAACACCTTCGTCAGCCCCGTGATCCGGAAGATCTTGAGGATCCGCTCCTGCGTGCAGACGAGGTCCAGGGAGCCGTCGTGCGCGCGAACTCGCTTCAGCCCGCCGACCAGCACGCCGAGACCGGTCGAGTCGAGGAACTCGACCTTCTCCATGTTGACGACCAGCTGGTAGTTGTTCTTGTTGACGAGATCGATAAGCAGCTCACGGAGCCGCGGGGCCGTGTAGACGTCGATCTCACCCTCGACGTCGACGACTTCGATGCCGTCTTTGTTGTAGTGACCGAGCTTCAGATCCACAAATCCTCCAGCGCCATCCACGGCGTCATCTCAGGGTTCCCGCCCTGGCGCGCGGGCCACCTACCAGAGCCGAGGGCGTAACCCTCTGCGGCATTCAACCACGCTCCGGTGTCATGTCTATACGAAATCATGCCTCCGGGCATCCCCTAACGGGGCGACACACGGAAAATCTCCGATCATCGCCGGGCAGGATGTCACACTGAAATAGCTGTGTCCACACTCACCCCCCTGCCCCCAGCCGGACCCGTTATGCGCACGGGCGGAGCCGGGGCGCAGAACCGCGCCCTGGGCATCCTGCTGGACGAGACGCAGGCCGGCCGCCCCGTGCACGTCGAGCACATCCCGGCCCGGCCAGGCCGGGAAGTGCCCTGGCCGTCCTGGGTTCCCGCCGAGGTCACCGGCGCGTTCGCGGCCCGCGGCATCCGGGCGCCGTGGAGCCACCAGGCTCAGGCGGCGGACCACGCGCAGGCCGGCCGGAACGTGATCCTGTCCACCGCCGCGGCGTCCGGCAAGTCGCTCGGCTACCTGCTGCCCGCGCTCACTTCCGTGCTGGCGGGTGACACTGTGCTCTATGTCACGCCGACCAAGGCGCTGGCGGCGGATCAGCTCGCGTCGATCCAAGCGCTCGGCCTGCCGGGGGTGCAGGCGGCCACGTTCGACGGCGACTCCACCTACGCCGAGCGGGCCTGGGCGCGCAGTCACGCCCGGTACCTGCTGACCACGCCGGACATGCTGCACCGGGCGCTGCTCCCCGGGCACGCCCGCTGGTCGGGTTTCTTCAGCCGGCTGCGGTTCGTCGTGATCGACGAGTGTCACGGTTACCGGGGGGTCTTCGGCTCCCACGTGGCGCACGTGCTGCGACGGCTGCGGCGGGTCGTGGCACATCACGCCCCGCCCGGCGCCCAGCCCCGCCCGGTCTTCGTGCTCGCCTCGGCCACGGTCGGGGCGCCGGGTGTCTGCGCCCGCCTGCTGACCGGCCTGGACGCCGAGGAAGTGACGGAGGACGGCTCACCGCGCGGCCCGCTGGCCTTCGCCCTGTGGGAGCCGCCGCTGACCGACGCCCGCGGCGCGGCGGGCGCCCGGCTGCGCCGCACGGCCACCGCGCAGGCGGGCGACCTGCTCGGCCGGCTGGTGAGCCAGAACGTCCAGACGCTGGCCTTCATCAGGTCCCGCCGGGGCGCCGAGGCGGTCGCGCTGGCCGCCCGCCGGTCGCTGGGCGCGCTGGAGGCGGGCTCACCGGGCGCGGGCTCACCGCCGGCGCGGCGAAGGTAGCGGCCTACCGGTCCGGGTACCTGCCCGAGGACCGGCGCCGGCTGGAGGCCGAGCTGTGCGACGGGCGGCTGGTGGGGCTGGCCACCACCACCGCGCTCGAGCTCGGCATCAACGTCACCGGCCTGGACGCGGTCCTGATCGCGGGCTGGCCGGGGACGTGGAGCTCGTTGTGGCAGCAAGCCGGGCGGGCCGGGCGCAGCGGACAGTCGGCCGCCGCGGTCCTGATCGCGCGGGACGATCCGCTCGACACCTACCTGGTCCGCCACCCCGAACTGCTGCTGCGGCACCCGGTAGAAGCCACCGTCCTGGATCCCGCCAACCCTTACGTGCTCAGCCCGCACCTGTGCGCCGCGGCCGCCGAGCTCCCGCTGACCGAGGCGGACCTGGACATGTTCGGCCCGGCGGCCCGGCCTGCGGTCGAGGACCTCGCGCGCGCCGGGCGGCTGCGCCAGCGCGAGCGGGGCTGGTACGGCATGCGCCGGGACGCGGCCCGGGCGGTGAACCTGCGCGGCGCCGGGCTGGCACCGATCCGGGTGGTGGAACAGGCGACCGGGCGGCTCGTCGGCACGGTCGACGAGCCCTCGGCCTACCTGCTCGTGCACGAGGGCGCCATCTACGTCCACCAGGGCGACAGCTACCTGGTGACCACGCTTGACCTCGCCAACCAGGTCGCGCTCGTAGAGCCGGGCGAGCCCGGCTACACCACCACGGCCAAGACCGTAACCCAGATCGAGGTGCACGACCCGCAGCGCACGATGGACTGGGGCGACGCCGAGGTCAGCTTCGGCGATGTCCAGGTGACCCGGCAGGTGACCAGCTATACCCAGCGCCGTTCGGATACCGGCGAGGCGCTCGGCGAGACGCCGCTCGACCTGCCGCCGCGGCACCTGCTGACCCGGGCCGTGTGGTGGACGATCTCCGACGAGGCCGCCGCCGCGCTCACCGCCGCCGGCACCGACCTGGCCGGGGCCGCGCACGCCGCCGAGCACGCCTCGATCGGCCTGCTCCCGTTGTTCGCCACCTGCGACCGCTGGGACATCGGCGGGGTCTCCGCCGCCCGGCACCCCGCGACCGGACGGCTCACCGTCTTCGTCTACGACGGGCACGACGGCGGCGCCGGGTTCGCCGAGCGCGGCTTCGGCGCCGCTGCCGATTGGCTCCGCGCCACCCGGGCGGCCATCGCCAGCTGCGACTGCGAGGCCGGCTGCCCCTCCTGCGTCCAGTCGCCCAAATGCGGCAACGCCAACCACCCGCTCTCCAAGCGGGGCGCGGTCGCCCTGCTCGACATCCTGCTCGCCGGCGCGCCGGTCTCGGCCGATGCTCCGGTGCTGTCCGATGCTCCGGGCGTGCAGGCTCGGGCTGGCCGGCGCTCCGGGCGTGGCCGACACTCCGGGCGTGGCCGGCGTTCCGGCGCCGGGTGGCGTCCCCGCCTAAATCATCCCGGCGGAGAATTACCGCTTATGCGGACGGCGCAAGTGCTTGCCTTGATTGCCTATCGGCCGCGACGGTTTTCACCGTTAGGTTCGCGGGCTCATCCAACACTGTCCGCAAACTCGGACCGCGAGATCTCCGGGCCCTAGCGCACGCAAGGGATCGCACATGCGGAACTCATATACCGGTCTCCGCGGGGCCTTAGTTAACAGAATGTAGCCGTCGAGCCAGCCGCATCACAAGTTGATAACGTGCCGCCCGACGGCCGCCCGGGAAGCAGCACAGACCCTGACACCAGCGTCAGGGATGAGCGCATCACGTCCGCTCCTCCTGGCCGTCGGCTGTCCCGTCCGTGCGGCCGAGGAGGCATGATGACCATCCGCAATTAACTGATGGCAACAGGTGAGATTCTGTCCGCTCTTCGCTTCGTGGAATCCTGCTCCCCAGCTGTCCCAGCCTGTCCCGCCCTCGGCCGAGACCAGCAGGAACTCGCTTCAGCACCAGGGGCGGCCATCCTCAGGCCAGAGCTGAACGGCGTCGATGGATGGTACGAAAGTGACGCATCCGAACTCGACTGCCACAAGGGCAACAGGAGCAGCAGGGACGCAATCATGGCCGCCGCGAGCGGCGACTCTCGTCGCCGGGCGCAAGAAAGAGCGCGGGGAAAAGGAGGCGGGCGCCGCCGGGGGGGAGAGCGGCGCCCGCGCGCACGGTCCGGCCCTGGGGGGGAGGCCGGCTCCGTCCTTATCGTAAGCTTAACCGCAAAGTGCCCCCGTATGCGACCACCAGTGTTGGTTTCCCTACCACCGGTGGCGTATCCGCCACAGGTACCCGTTGCAGCGTCAGCCCAATGGAATTACAACATATGCGGAACGTCCTGAGAAGGGTCTATCGCTAACTTGCCTACCCCGCGGTAGGGATTTTCACGAAGTTTTCACTTAGTAAGACGCCGCGGACGCGAGGGAGCACGGGCATCGGTTACTGTCCGCAAACAACGCGACATATACCATGTTGGCCGTTCTGTCTAGCCCCTGAAAGCGCCCGACGCCCGCGAGCGGGTCCCCAGGCCCGGCGAGTCACTCCTTTACGGCATGTGATCGCGCGAACTGATTAAGATCACGAATTGGTTACGCTACAGGCTTTGCAGCGCGCGGAATCCGACGTAGAAAGGTGCTACGGACGTTGACGCGTCCGGGCACGGCAGCCGGGTACCCACGCGCGACCAGCCGCGGGAGGCGTGTCAGACCAGGCAGGACCGGTAGCGGCAGGCCTGGCTGACGTAGAAGGTGCACGCTTGGTAGCCCGGCCTGACGTGGCATTGCGGCGGCGCCCCGGCCAGGGGCGCCGCTTGCTATGTGCCACGTAATGAGGTGGCAATGAGGTTGCGGCGAGCGCCGCTTAGCCGGAAGAACGGAATAGCGCCGCGATAATCCGGCGAATCACCTCACATCGGCGTAAATGCCGCATGACGCAGAAGCCGGGAATCGGGTCGGCCTACCGGATCGGCCGTCCGCCCGGTATGCTCACCGCCGCAGCCGCAGGGCTTGAAACGCCGTACCGGGCCGGGGTGCTCCCATGTTGACGATCAACAACGCTAGCCTTGGACTTTGCCGAACATGAGCTAGCCCCGAGGAGCTATCGGACGCGGGCTCCCACAGCCGTGCGGGAGCGCGGTAAGCGGTCCGCACACGAGGGAGATGGACTGGATGGTCCACAGCGAGACGCCGGGACCGGCCGGCGGCGATCAGTCACTTGGGGACCTGGTCGCCTTGGCCGCCAAGGATGTTTCCCAGTTGATCAGGTACGAGATCGACCTGGCCAAGACCGAGCTCAAGGGCGACGCGAAGCGGGTCGGCATAGCCGTAGCCGGGTTCGGGCTGGCCGCCTTCGTCGGCTGCCTGGTGCTTATCCTGCTCTGTATCGCCCTGGCGTTCGGCCTGGTCGCGCTCGGCATCTGGACCTGGGCGGCGTTCCTCATCGTGGCCGGCCTCTTGATCCTGCTGGCCGGCGGCGGGGTTTTCATGGCCATCCGGAAGCTGCGCAAGCTCTCCGGCTTGCGCGTGACGCGCAAGACCGTGACCGATGGCCTGGGGATGCTGCGCCACGACAGCCAGCAGCCCGAGCTCACCGCGCCCGATACCAAGTGAGGTGACCAGATGGCCAGCGGCGCCGATGCCGTAGTCCAGATCGGCGGCCCCTGGACGCATCGTTCGGTCTCGGCCAACGGGACCAGGTTCCACGCGGTCGAGGCCGGGGACGGGCCGCTGGTGCTGTTGCTGCACGGCTTCCCCGAGTTCTGGTGGACCTGGCGGCACCAGCTGGCCACGCTGCCCCCGGCCGGCTTCCGCGCGGTCGCGGTGGACCTACGCGGCTACGGCGGCAGCGACAAGCCGCCCCGCGGCTACGACCTCGTCACCGCGGCCGCCGATGCGGCCGGCCTGGTCCGCGCGATGGGCGAGGCCAACGCGATCGTCGTCGGCCACGGGCTGGGCGGCCTGATCGCCTGGACCCTGGCCGCCTACTACCCCAAGGTGATCCGGCGGCTGGCCGTAATCTCGATGGCGCACCCGCTGCGGATGCGCTCCTCGGTGCTCGCCGACCCGCTCGGCCAGGGCCGCCGCAGCCGCTACACCCTCGGGGCCCAGCTGCCCATGTGGCCCGAGCGCCAGCTGCTCCGTGACGGCGCCTTCAAGGTAGGCCAGTTGCTCGAACGGTGGTCCGCCCCCGGCTGGCCCGACCCGCAGACCGAGCGGACCTACGCCCGGGCCATGCGGATTCCCTCCGTCGCCCACTCCGCCCTGGAATACCACCGCTGGCTCGCCCGCAGCAGCCTGCGACCGGACGGCCTGCGCTACGCCCGGCATATGCGTACCCCCATCGCGGCCCCGGTCCTGCACCTGCACGGCGCCCTGGACAGCTGCGTCCTGCCGCAGACCGCGCGCGGCGCCGGGCGCTACGTCGACGGGCCCTACCGCTGGCGCGTCATCGACGGCGCGGGCCATTTCCCCCACGAGGAACGGCCCGAGGTCCTCGATACCGAGCTGCTCGGCTGGCTCGCCGACCCCGAACCCGAGCGCTGACCGCCATGCGCAGGGACGGCGGCCCCCGGGACCGCGACCCATCCGGCCGCCCCAGGAACGCGCGCCCCCGCGACGGCCTGGGACGCCCGCTGGACCGTGACGCCGGCCAGCAGCGCACTGGCGCCGACCAGGACAGGATTCCCGACGACCTGGTCATCACCGGGCGTGACGCCGCCGTCCTGGCTGACCAGCTGCTTCGCGACGGCCGCCCGTTCCACGCGCACGAGGTTCTCGAGGCGGCCTGGAAGTCCGGTCCCCCGGGCGACCGCGACCTGTGGCAAGGCCTGGCCCAGATCGCGGTCGGCCTGACGCACGCCCGCCGGGGCAACGCCCGCGGCGCCGTCACCTTGCTCCGCCGCGGCACCCAGCGCGTCCGCGCCCACCAGGGAGCGTCCATTCCACCGGGCAGCCCCGTCCCGCCTCCCGGCCCCAGCACCCCTCCCGGCCCTGGCACTGCCCCCGGCCCTGGTACCTCTCCTGGCGTTGGCACCCCTCCCGGCCCTGGCGCTCCGTACGGCATGGACATTCCGGCTGTGCTAGCGGCCATGGAGGATCTAGCGGCCCGTGTCGAGCAAGACGGCCTCGATCAAATTCCGGCTGCCGCCCTGGCCCCGCACCTGCTGGCCGGGAACCACTAAGGGGCGCATCCCGCCCTGCTCGTCAACCTCACCCGGCGCAGGCCCCCCGTGTGCACCTGAGGAGCGCCGGGTCTGCTGAGCTTCAGCTGGGCGGCGGACGACATGAAACCGGGCTTCCAGCGCGTCCGGACGCACTCGAAGCGGGGTTTCATGTCGTCACGGCCGAACCGCGGCGCTCAGATCGCGGTGCTGGCGGTGCTGGCGGTGCCAGCGTTACCTGAGCCGGGTTCCCGTACCCGGCGGGAATCCGGGCATACGGGAATCGGGCACACGGGGGGTTCCGGACGCACGGGGGGTTCCGGGCGCACGGAGGGTTCCGGACGCACGGAGGGTTCCGGACGCACGGGGGTTCCGGGCACACGGGGGGTTCCGGACGCACGGGGGGTTCCGGACGCACGGAGGGTTCCGGACGCACGGGGGGTCCGGGCACACGGGGGGTCCGGGCGCACGGGTATGCGGGAATCCCGGGTACGCGGGTTGTGGCCCGTGGGGCGCCGGGGGCTGGCACTCGGGGCTGGGGCTGAGGGCTGGGGTTAGTCGCAGCCCATGGTGGAGACGGCGTTGGTGGACTGCTCGCTGGCGCGGGCGTCGGGGGTGACCTGGTCGGCGGTGAGGGCGAAACCGGTGTCGGAGACGCCGACGGCGGCGGCGAACACGACGCCGTCGACGGTGCCGTCGGGCGACAGCAGCGGGCCGCCGGAGTTGCCGGACTCGACCACGGCCCGGATCTCGTAGATCTGGCGGGTTACCGTGTTGGTCTGGTAGATGTTCGGTCCTTGCGCGTTCTGGATGCCGCCGATCCTGGCGGGCACCGTGTGCAGGGTCTGCGCGTCGAGCGGGTAGCCCGCGACCACCGCGTTGTCGCCCGGCCGGGCCTGGTTGGCGAAGTGCAGCGGAGACAGGTTGAGCCCGGGCACGTAGAGCACGGCCACGTCGACCTGCGAGTCGTAGAAGACCACGGTGGCCGGCAGCGTCGTGCCGCCGGTAGTGGTGACCGTCTGCTTCTCGGTGACGCCGGCCACCACGTGCGCGTTGGTCATGACGTGGTCGCGGGAGATGACGAAGCCGGAACCCTCGATTTGGCGCTGGCAGCTCGACGCCACTCCCTGCACCCGGACCACCCGGTCCTGTGCGGACCGGAAGCCGGGGCTGGACAGCACGTTGGGGTCCGGAGCGGGGATGGCGAGGATGCGCTCCGCGCCGATCCCGCTGAACACCTGGGCGTAGGTGCTGTTGCTGGCGAGCAGCCTGCGGAAGTCGGAGAACATGGTCTTCGCCGGGGTCGGCATGACCTTGTCCAGGGTCTGCAGCGCCAGCGAGTTGTTCACCTGCTGGTCGACCACCGGGAACGGGGACCCGTTCAGCACCGACCCGACCACCCAGGCGATCAGCAGCACCGAGAACATGCTGACGGCCGAGCCGCCCACCGAGTCGAGCACGGTCGCCGACCGCCAGGTGACCGTGGAGCGCATGGCCGCGCCGATGGAGGAGGCGACGAACTGGCCGATCACGGCGAAGCTCACCAGCAGCACGACGGCGATGACGTCCTGCTGCGTCTGGCCGCCGACGATAGCCCGGGAGATGCTAGGGCCGAACTCCGCGCCGAGCAGCGCACCGCCGACGAAACCGAAGAAGCTGAGCACGCCGACGATGAAGCCCTGCCGGTAGCCGGACACGGCGAACGCGGCCACAACCACGATCAAGATGAGGTCGAGCACATCACCGCGCACGAGCCTAACGGTATAGCGTTTTCGCCATTGTCAAGGCCATCAGCGCATGGTTTCCAGGTCCTCCACCCGCGTCATATCCCATGGTTTTTCCCAGCCGCCCAGGGCGAGCAGGCGGTCGACCAAGGCAGCAGTGAACCCCCAGATGAGCATGCCGCGAACCCGGAAGGCGGGAGTGGTCCGCCCGTCGCGCACGTGCACCATCAGGCGGATGGCCGGGTCGGCCAGCTCGGCGACGCTGACCCGTTCCACCGCGGCGACCTCGCCGGCGTCGACCGGCGCGACCGCGGACGGCTCGCGCCACCAGGCCAAAACCGGAACGACCCGGAATCTGGTCCGGGGGATGAAGACCTCGGGCAAGGTGCCGACCACATCGACGCCGTCGGGGTCCAGGCCGACCTCCTCGACCGCCTCGCGCAGCGCGGCCCCGACCGGTCCGCCGTCTCCCGCGTCGATGGCCCCGCCAGGGAAGGCCGGCTGGCCCGCGTGCAGGCGCAGGGAATCGCTGCGCTGGATGAACAGCAGGTCCGGACCGTCCGGTCCGTCGCCGAACAAGATGAGCACCGCGGACTCCTTGCCGCCGGTGGCGGGCGGGGTGAGCTGCGGGTGCACTTCCATTGTGGCGGCCGCGTCCGCCAGCTCGCGCAGCCACTCCGGGGCGGGCGCGGCTGGTCCCGGCTCGCGGCCGGGGGTCACGAGAACGGGCCGGGCTTGACGAGCTTGGCGGCCACTACCGGATCGGTGGGGCCCTCGCCGAACGAGGGGCAGAGCCGGGCCAGCCCGCAGGCGCCGCAGGCGGGACGGCGGGAATGACAGACCCGGCGGCCGTGCCAGATCATCCGCTGGGACAGGTCGGTCCATTCCTTGCGCGGGATGAGCGTGGCCACCACCGCCTCGACCTTGACCGGGTCGGTCTCCGTGGTCCAGCCGAACCGGCGGACCAGCCGCCCGAAGTGGGTGTCCACGGTGATGCCGGGGATACCGAAGGCGTTGCCGAGCACCACATTCGCCGTCTTACGGCCTACGCCCGGCAAGGTGACCAGGTTTTTCAGGCGTCCCGGCACCTCGCCGCCGAACCGCTCGCACAGCGCCTGCCCCAGCCCGATCAGGCTGTTCGTCTTGGCGTGGTAGAAGCCGGTCGACTGAATGATCTTCTCGAGCTCCTCGCGGTCGGCACTCGCGTAGTCCGCGGCCGCGGGGTAGCGCGCGAACAAGGTCGGCGTCACCATGTTCACGCGCTTGTCCGTGGTCTGCGCGGACAGGATCGTCGCGACGAGAAGCTCGAGCGGGGTCTTGAAGTTCAGTTCGGTATACACGTCCGGGTACAGCGCGGCCAGCTCCCGGGCGATCCGGCGAGCGCGCCTGACCAGCGCGGTATGCGAAGGGGGCTCGGCGATCACCGTTCCAGCTTAGGGCCGCCCGGACCGCAAGCGGGCCCGGTCATGGTGTCCGGATTGGTGCCAGCCGTCGGGGTCTAACGAGGACGGGTCCGGAGCGGGAGCACTGGACATCGATCCCGAAGAAGGCGACGGCCCAGGCGGCGGATGCGGGTGCCACGAGGGGCCGGAGCTGGTTGGCTGCGCCGACCAGGTCACCGGGATGACCAGTGTGTCCGAGCCGGGCAGCTGGAACGAGAGCGCCGCCCTGCCCGCCCCGGTGCCCCGGCTGACCTGCACCGTTACCGTGACGCTCTGGCCCGCCGGCAGGGTGCCGCTGTAGCTGCTCAGGCTGACCTGGTCCGCCGGGGACGCACTGGCCGACCAGTCCACTGTCCCGCCCGACGCGGAGAGGGTGAGCTGTCCGGTGCTGCCGGCGCCGAGGTTCACGCTGTCAGCCGACAGGTGCAGCGTGGCCGGCGCTCCGCCCGTGCCACTCCCGTTCGGCCGGGCCCCCGGCGCCTGGTCCGGCGGCAGCGGCTGAGTCGCGGTGGTGATCATGACCTGGTTCTTGCTGTTCTTCGTGCCGGCCAGCGGGGGCGGCGTGGACGTCTGGACCCCGGCTGGGTGAGTGGCCTTGGTGCCCGACGGGGCACGGGTCGAGACCGGCCCCGCACCGAGGCCGGCCGCCTGCAGCGCGGGCCCGGTAGCCGAACCGGCGGCCAGGGTCGGGGTGACGCGCTCGGCCGCGGCGGACTTGCCCGGCCCGGCCACGGCGATCGCCGAGGCGATCACGACCCCCGAGACGAGCACGCCCGCGCCGGCGACCAGCAGCCTGCCCCGGTGCACCCGGCGCGGCTTCGAAGCCCTCGTGGGGGAAGTGGAGGTCGGCGAAGCCGGCCCGGAGGCGACTGGAGTGAGGGGTGTGGCTGGGGTGAGAGGTACAGCTGAGGTGAGGGGTGCGATTGGGGTTAGAGGGGGGACCGGGATTAGGGGGGCGGCGGCTGGCTGGACCGACGCGGCCAGAGATGGGACAGATGCTGCCGGGGAAGGAGCCGCTGGCACAGGACCGGACGACACCGGGGCGGACGACACCGGCGCAGGAACGGAAACGGCAGAGGCAGAGGGAGAGCCCGACTCAGGAACGGGAACGGCCGAGGCGCGGGAAGGGGGTTCCGGAACGCGGACATAAGAGGCCAGCGACGGGCCTAGCACCGATTGCACCGGAGCGGGCGGCGCGGGAACCGGGGAGGGCGGCGCGGGAACCGGGGAGGGCGGCGCGGGAACCGGGGAGGGCGGCGCGGGAACCGGGGAGGGCGGCGCGGGAACCGGAGCGGGCGGCGCGGGAACCGGGGCAGAAGTCGCGAGGGCGGTTGGGGCTGAGGCACCGAGGGCCAGGCCGGAGGCAGCGGGTACCGGGCCGGGGACGGCGGGAGCCGGCGTGGAGGCCGCGGGAGGCGCCGTGGATGCGGCTGGGCCGGGGACGAGTGCGGCCTGGGCCAGGGCGGGGGCGGCGAGTGGCTGGTCGCCGGCGAGGGCACTGAGCACCTCGGTCCGGTCCTGAGGGGTGAGGGCGGGGGTGGGCAGCAGCGCGAAGATACGGGTGGCCGACACGTTGCGGGGAATCTCGGGGTCGCACGCCGCGCAGCCCGCCGCGTGCTCGAGCACCCGCTCCCGGGCCTGGGCCGTCAGCGGGCCCGACTGGCCGGCCAGCCCGGCACTGGCCAGACCGGCAGCGGCCAGACCGGCAGTGGCCAGCACCGCGTCGCGGCCGGGGCAGGCGGGGCCGCGGCCGGCCAGGATCTCGGCGCCGAGCGCCCGCTCCAGGTTCTGCCGGGCCCGGTCCAGCAGGTCCTCGGCGTCGGCGGCCGGCAGGCCGAGGACCTGACCGAGGTCCACGTAGTGCCGGCAGGCCAGGTCGAGCGCCTCGAATTCGGCGGCGTCCAGGCTCATCGCCGCGTTCCAGGACATCAGCCGGGCATCGGCGGCCGGCAGGCCCTGCCGGGCCGGCGACTCGTCGGCGTCGGCCGCCGCGACCGCCTGGTGCCGGCGGCATTCCGCGCGGGCCAGCGAGTAGAGCCAGGGGCCGAGCGACTCGGGGTCCTCCGGGTCGGCCAGCCGCGCGATGTGCGCCTGCGCGACGAGTAGCGTGTCCCGCAGCGCGACCTGAGCCAGCTCGCGGCTTCGCAGCATGCTCCAGCAGTAGCGGAAAAGCCGGTCACCGTAGGCGTCGAAGAGTTCGGCCAGCGCGTCGGGGGAGCTCGTGAGGAGAGCAGCTGCGAGTCGAGGGTCCTTCATGCCCAAAAAATAGAGCATGGAAACTACTCTCAGCTACTTATTCAACACAACGAGTGTTCAAAGTGACGCTATTTCCGTTGTTTCCTTAGTGGGCGGAAACGGCGTGTACGGCGCATCTGCCCGGATCGTAGGGACCCTCGGCGACACGCGCGGCCAGCGGGGCGCCGAACCGGTCGGCCGGGTCGAGATGACGGCCGAGCACGATCACCGCGACCCGTCGCGCCCCCGCCCGCTTGAGGGCGGCGGCCGCGGACTGGGCACTAGCGCCCGACACCCAGGAATCGTCAAGCAGGAGGACGTCCGCGTTAAGCCTGGGTCGTTCGGCATAAAAACGGGTCTCGTCGGGTTCGCGGCCCTGCCGCCCCGGCCGGATGACCAGCGGGGCCGGCCGCAGGCGCAGGTACGGTGCGGCCAGCTCGAGCAGGGGATGCGGCCCGGGCAGGCCGCCGCCGGCCGGCACCACGGCGAGGCGGCCGGGCGCGGTCATGCCGGCCTGCCGCCACACGCAGGCGCCGTGGTCGCGCAGGAAGGCCAGCAGCAGGGCCAGCAGGGAGGTGCGCGCGGCCGCGTCCGGCTCGCGGCTGGACTTGTAGCGCCACAGCCCGGCCGCGAACGCCGTGCCCTTCACCGCGTAGGAGATGGGCACCACCGCATCGGCGAGCAGGTCCGGACCGAGCTGTTCGTGCCGCGCGCACTGGTAGCAGCGGGCGTACCCGGGGCCCGCCGGACCGCGGCAGACGGCGCAGACCCCCGGGCGCCCCGGCGGCTCGGGCGGGTACAGGCGGGCCCGGCGGCGCAGCGCGTCCCAGCCGCCGGCCGGTCCTGGCGTTGATCCGGACATGGGCCGATAGTAAGGACCAGCACCGACAACTGCGGGCTGTGATCAGCTTCACGCCCGTCACCAGGACATATGTTGCGATCGCAATTGGTGACGACATCGGGCAAATCTCTCCCATCAGCCCGCCTGCCACCGCCCGATGCGGCAGAATGAGCCCTGCCAGGAAGGCGGCCGGGCTCTGGCCCGGCTCCCCCGCTGCCCGTTTGTGCCTGCCGGATGTAACTGCCTGATGTAACTGCCTGTTGCGACTCATGGCGAGGATTCTGCGTGACCAGTACGAGGGACACCGCGTTGCCCGCGGCCAGCCAGGAGGCTCCCGTCGTGGTGGGTACGCGCATGGACCGGCTCATGTGGGCCACCGTGGACTTCGTGCGGCGGCACTGGATGTTCTGCCTGGTGCTGGCGGGCGGCATCGTGCTGCGGGCCATCGCCCAGATCGCCTACGAGCCCGCGCTGCTGTTCATCGACTCGAAGAAGTACATCTTCGGCACCGACTTCGTGAACACCATCTGGGGCGCGTTCGACCCGCTGGGCTACTCGCTGCTGGTGCTGCGCCCGGTGCTGATGTCCGGCGGGAACCTGGCCTTCGTGGCGCTGCTGCAGCACGGGCTCGGGATGGCCATGGCCGCCGGGCTCTACGCGCTGATGGTCCGCCGCGGGGCGTGGCGCTGGCTGGCCGCGCTGGCGGTGGCGCCGGTGCTGCTCGACGCCTACCAGCTCAACGCCGAGCAGACGATCATGCCGGACGTGCTGTTCGAGGCGCTGCTCGTCGCCGGGATCGTGCTGCTGCTGTGGCGGCCCCGGCCGGGGCTGTTCCTCGTCGTCCTGGGCGGCCTGGCGCTCGGCACGTCCGTCCCGGTCCGCCAGGTGGGCGAGGCGCTCATCGCGCCGGCGCTGATCTACGTGGTGCTGGCCGCGCGGGGCTGGCGCACCAAGGTGCTGCACGGCGTGGTCCTGACGTTCTTCTTCGCGCTGCCGGTCGTCGGTTACATGAGCTACTCCGCGCTGGTCATGCACTACGGGTGGGAACTGTCCAACATGGGCAACGCGGACCTGTACGGGCGGGCCGCGCACGCCGCCGACTGCGCCACGCTGAAGCTCCCCGCCGACGAGCGGCCGCTGTGCCCGAGCTCCAAGACCGCCGCCACCTTGGGCGTGGACGGCCTGGTCAACGCGCCGGAGTCGCCGCGGGTGCTGTACCAGCCGGTCAACGTCAACCTGGGCATCTTGATCGACACCCTGCCGCTGCAGAAGGCAATGGCCTACAGCGTGGTGAAGCAGCAGCCGCTGCGGGTGGCGGGCGACATCGCCAAGGATTCGGCGAAGCTGTTCGCGCTGACCAGGAACACCCAGCAGGGCGACACGCCGATCTCGCGCTGGCAGTTCCAGTTCGGCTACCCGTACTACCCGCCCGGCGTCACCTGGCACGGACCGAACAGCGTCAACAAGGTCTTCGCGCGCACCGGCGGCGGCGGTCACGCGCGGGTGCACTGGAAGGCCGACATCCTCCTGCGCTACTACCAGCTGCACGTCGGGTACACGCCGGGGCCGGTGTTCGGTTTCGGCCTGCTGGCCGGGCTGGCCGGGATCTTCACCTTCCGGCGGCGGCGCGACGCCGGACCGGTGCTGGCCTGCCTGCTCGTCACCGGGAGCGCGGTGGCGGTGCTGCTGGGCGCCGACGTGTACGAGTTCTCCTGGCGCTACCAGCTGCCCGCCCTGGTCACGCTGCCGGTCGCGGGCGCGTTCGGGGTGGTCGCGGTGACCCGGTACATCCAGGCGCGGCGGGCCCTGGCGGCGGCCGCGGGCCCGGCCTGGGCCGCGTCAGCGCAGAACGCCGGCGGGTTGGCCGCCGTCGTCCCCGAGTAAGCGGCATCCTGACCCCATGCGTTTTCAGAGCGACGACCCGGATATCCGCATGCTCGCCTCCGGCGTGGTCTACGAGGACAACTGGATGCGGCTGCGCCGGGACGACATCGAACGGCGCGATGGGGTCCGCGGTACTTACGCCTTCATCGAGAAGCGAGACTTCGCGCTGGTCATCCCGGCCGAACGAGGTGGCTTTCACCTGGTCGAGGAATACCGCTACCCCATCGGGCGGCGGTCGTGGTCGTTCCCTCAGGGCGGCTGGCCGCACGGCGAGTCCGGGGAGCCGGAGGAGCTCGCCCGGCTGGAGCTCGAGCAGGAGACCGGGCTGCGCGCCCGCGAGCTGACCCGGCTCGGGTACCTGCACAGCTCGCACGGCACCAGCGACCAGGCCGGGCACTACTTCCTGGCCACCGGGCTCGAGCCGGGGACACCGGACCGGGAGGCCGAGGAGCAGGACATGGGCCAGGCCTGGGTCCCCCGGGCCCGGTTCGAGGAAATGATCGGCGAGGACCTGATCACCGACGACTCCACCGTCGCCGCCTACACCCTGCTGCTGCTCCGCGAGCGAAGCCTCTAGCCAAGCGGCGACCCGGACTGGTACCGCTAGGACGTGGAGGGAGTGTCGTCATGAGCCGATACGCGCAGGAGTTCACCCGGAGCCTGGCCGACCCCGAAGGCTTCTGGGCCGACGCGGCGAAGAACATCGACTGGGACCAGCCACCCAGCGTGGTGCTGGACCGCTCGAACCCGCCGTTCTATCGCTGGTTCCCCGACGGAACGCTGAACACCTGCTTCAACGCGGTGGACCGGCACGTGCGGGACGGGCGGGGCGAGCAGCCCGCGCTGATCCACGACAGCCCGGTGACCGGCACCAAGCGGACGTATACGTATGAGGCGCTGCTCGAGGCCGTGGCCCGGTTCGCGGGGGTGCTGCGCGACCTGGGCGTCGAAAAGGGCGACCGGGTCATCGTGTACCTGCCGATGATTCCGGAAGCGCTGATCGCCATGCTGGCCTGCGCCCGGATCGGGGCGGTGCACTCGGTGGTGTTCGGCGGGTTCGCGGCGCCCGAGCTGGCCACCCGGATCGACGACGCCACGCCGAAGGTGATCGTCTCGGCGTCCTGCGGCATCGAGGGCAGCCGGGTCATCGAGTACAAGCCGATCCTGGACCGCGCCATCGAGCTGGCCGGACACAAGCCGGAACGCTGCGTGATCCTGCAGCGGCCCCAGGCCGTCGCGGCGCTGACCGCCGGCCGCGACGTGGATTGGGCCGAAGCGGTGACCGGGGCTTCTGCGGTTGACTGCGTTCCGGTAGCCGCGACCGACCCGCTCTACATCCTGTACACCTCGGGCACCACGGCCAAGCCCAAGGGCGTGGTCCGCGACAACGGCGGGCACGCGGTGGCGCTGCGCTGGAGCATGGACAACGTCTACGACACCCGGGCCGGCGAGGTGTTCTGGGCCGCGTCCGACGTGGGCTGGGTGGTCGGGCACTCCTACATCGTCTACGCGCCGCTGCTGGCCGGCTGCACCACCGTGCTCTACGAAGGCAAGCCGGTCGGCACCCCGGACGCCGGCGCGTTCTGGCGGGTGGTGGCCGAGCACGGGGTCAAGACCTTGTTCACCGCGCCGACCGCGTTCCGCGCGATCAAGAAGGAAGACCCGGCGGGCGAGCTGGCCCAGCGATACGACCTGTCCCGGTTCCAGTACCTGTTCCTGGCGGGCGAGCGGCTCGACCCGGAGACCTACCGGTGGGCCGGCGAGCTGCTCGGCATCCCGGTCATCGACCACTGGTGGCAGACCGAGACCGGCTGGCCGATCGTGGCCGACCTGATGGGCCTGGAGCCGATGCCGACCAAGGCGGGCTCCCCCACCGTGCCGGTGCCCGGCTACGACGTGCGCGTGGTCGACGCCGACGGTACCGAGGTCGAGCCGGGCGAGACCGGCGACATCGTGGTGCGGCTACCGCTGCCCCCGGGCTGCCTGCCCACGCTGTGGCACGACGACGAGCGATTCGTCGCCTCCTACCTGTCGGCCCACCCCGGTTCCTACACCACCGGCGACGGCGGTTACCGGGACGGCGACGGCTACGTGTTCGTGATGGGCCGGACCGACGACGTGATCAACGTGGCCGGGCACCGGCTGTCCACCGGGCAGATGGAGGAGGTGCTGGCCAGCCACGCCGCGGTGGCGGAGTGCGCGGTGATCGGCGTGCACGACGACACCAAGGGCCAGGTACCGCGCGGGTTCGTGGTGCTCAAGGCGGGGGTCGGCACTGCGCCGGACGTGCTGTCGGGCGAACTCGTCCAGCTGATCAGGGACCGGATCGGGGCGGTGGCCGCGCTGCGCCGGGTCGACGTGGTGACCGCGCTGCCCAAGACCCGCTCCGGGAAGATCCTGCGCAAGACCATGCGGGGCATCGCCGACGGCCGGGAGGAACCGGTCCCCTCCACCATCGAGGACCCCGCCGTCCTGGACGCCCTGCGCCCCGTCCTGTCCGGCGAGTAGGGCCAGCCGGTGCGGGCCGGCCTGGCGTTCGTGGCGGCCGCAGACGCGACCGAGCTGAGCACCGAGGAGCGGGGCCGGGTGCCTGCTGTCGCTGGAGCGGGCGAATTCGCTGGCGACGGCGGCGCGGACCTCGGTACTGGGGACGTTCACCGCCGGGGAGGGCTACGCGGCCGACGCTGACTACAGTGCGCGGGCGTGGCTGATGCATAAGACCGGGATCACCAAGGGCGCCTCGGTGGCGCACACGGCCAGGGTGAAGCGGGCGGAGATCCTGGCCCGGGCCCGCTTGACAGACATCCCATGTCGAATTTTGTCAAGCTGGGGTGGGCTGGGCGCGGTGTGACCAGGCGGTTGCTTCGTCGTAGCTGGTGCCGGTCTTGAGGCAGCCGTGCAGGATGCCGACGAGTCGGTTGGCGAGCTGCCGGAGCGCGGCGTGGTGGCCCAGGCCGCGGGCCCGCTGCAGGTCGTAGAAGGCCCGGGACCCGGATGAGCTGATCAGCGCGGCGTAGGCCTGGCGGCCGAGAGCATCGATGAGCCGGTCGTTGTGCACGAACCTGGCCATGACGACCTTCTTCTTGCCGGAGGTCCGGGTGACCGGGCTCGTCCCGGCGTAGTTCTTCCGGGCCTTCGCGGAAACGTACCGGCCAGGGTCGTCACCGAACTCGGCCAGCACCCGGGCACCGAGGATCATGCCCAGGCCGGGCTGGGACAAGATGACCTCAGCGTCCGGGTGCCGCCCGAAATGCGCTTCCACCTGCTCCTGCATGACGGTGATCTGACCGCTGAGAACAGCCAGGATCGCGACCTGCGTGCGGACCGTCGCGGCATAGGCCGACGCCACCGCCGGGGGCTGGCCGAGCTGGCCAGCTCGCAGGGCCGCGCGGATCTCCCCGGCCTTGTCCGCCGCGTGGTGACGGCGTGCCCGCTTGAGCGCCGCGGTAATCTGCGCCAGCGTCAGCTGTGCCGCCGAGGCCGGATCCGGTGCCCGCGCGAGCAGCTCAAGAGCGTCAGCTCCGGCCAGATCGCCGAACGCGGCCAGCGCGGCGGGAAAGAACTCCAGCAGCGCGTTCCGCAGCCGCAGCAGGTGTCGGCTGCGTTCCCAGATCAGTGTCTTGTGCGCCCGCGCGACCACCTTGATCGCCTCCGCCTCGGCCGTGTCCCCGGCGACCGGCCGCAGCTGGTGATGCTGCAGGCGCACCATATCGGCGATGATGCGTGCGTCGGCAGGATCGCTCTTGGCCCCTGAGACGGACATGCTGGCCCGGAACCGGGCCACCTGCAGCGGGTTGATCGCATAGACCCGGTACCCGGCAGCGACCAGCGCCTGCACCCACAGCCCCCGGTCGGTCTCGATACCGACCACCACCTGACCGGCATCACCGTCCGCATCCAGCTGCTGCCCGATCAGCTCATGCAACCGGGCGACCCCCGCGATGCCTGCCTCCAGGTGCCCTCTCGCCAGCCGCCGCCCCTGCTCATCCTGCAGCTCGACGTCATGACTTTCCTCAGCCCAGTCGTCCCCGACGAACAGCAACCCGTTCTCCCATCTTCAGCCGGCGTCTTTCAGCAGCCCGCAGGAGAACCTCCGCAACCTAATGATCAAGTGCTCCGGCCCCAGTCCCAGCGGCGGGCACGACATCCCATCAGCGGTTCATCCTCCCGGCCACCGGCAGGGGCAACGGTCTGTCAAAAGGACTCAGCGTCCAGATTCCGAGAGTGCTCACCTGCCGGCGGCTGCGGGCCCGAGTCTGCCCTAAAACACACCCGGTAGCTCTCATTAGATTCCGCGGCTGCGGGTGTCCTCCAGTGGCTTCGCCGTTCGTCCTCTCACCAAACGCGGATTCCGATCTCGGATCACATTGGACAGGAGAAGCAGATGACTGACAGCAACGCCGAACAGGCGATCTCGCAGGAGAAGTACGTGTCCGTGGCCACCTTCCGCAAGAGCGGGGGGGCGGTCGCAACGGCGACCTGGATCGTCCCGGTCGACGGCGGCCGGGTCGGCCTCTTGACCTCCTCGGCGTCCGGAAAAATCAAGCGGCTACGGAACAACCCGAGGCTGACACTGCAGCCGAGCGACGTCCAAGGCCGGGTCAAGGCTGGAACCACGCCGGTGACCGGCACCGTTGAGCTGGTGACCTCCGGTGCGGACTTCGAGGCGATCACGTCCACGGTGAAGGCCAAGTACGGCCTGATGGTGCCCATCATGCGGCTAGTGGACAGTGTGCGACACCTGGGCAACGGCCCCTTTCCCTATGCGGACACTGGCGTGGTGATCACGCTTCAGGGCTAATTCCCGCGGCGACCGTCGCAGGCATCAGCGGTCGGCACCTGGCACGGCCCGCGGGTCAGAGACTCGCGGGCGGGTTGCCCAGCTCGCCCCCGGTCGCGGCCAGCGCCGCTAGGATCTTCTCGATCGCTACGTCCTGAGCCAGCCGATAGGCCGGGAGCTCCTGCTGGCGGCTCTGGCGACGATTCTCGGCCTCCTGGCCCTGGCGAAGTACGGCAGGCCGGGAAATTCTGCAAGGTCCTGCCCGTGACCTCCTAACCCGTCGCGACGATCTTTCCGGCGGCCTCGAAACCGGCTACGTACGGTGGCCGCGGGCCGTTCAGGAACGTGCCGTGGGCCCTCGAGAAGTCAGCGAAGTTGACGCCGACGGCGGTGACGCGGATCAGGACCTCGCCGTGGCCGGGCTTCGGCGCCGGCGAGGTCCATGATCAGGCTCATGTCTCGCGGGCCGTTGAGGGAAGCCTGCTCTAGCGCGCGCATGGTCGCGGCAATTCTCATCGGCGATCAGCCTTTCTTTCCCGGCGTACATGCGGGACAGACCGACCCGTCGCGCGGGCCGCATCTCCCACCATGTAGCCCCGGGCCATCACGATAAGGAACCTGGGCGATCCGCGAGATCGGGGACCGTCGCAGGGAAAGGACGAACGGTGAAGCGGGCGGAGGACATATCGGCGGAGAAAGCCAGGCAAGGAAAGCGAGAAAGCCAGAACGCGGTCAGCCGAGCTCGGACCGCACGGTGCGCAGCCGGCCCTGCAGGAGGCGCTGTTCGGCTTCGCTGGGCGCCAGGGTCACCGCGTGGTGAAGTTCTCCGGCCGCGTCGCTCATGCGGCCAAGCCGGCACAGGTTGTCCGCCAGGGCAGCGTGCCACAGATGGGAGTATTCCAGGCCGGCGATGGTCTTCAGGGCAGCCAGCCCCGCCTCGGGGCCGTCGCGCTCGGTAACCGCGACCGCCCGGTTGAGCGCCACTACCGGGCTGGCCGTGATCAACCCGAGCAGGTCGTAGAGGCCGACGATCCGGTCCCAGTCCGTCTGCTGCCAGCTGGGAGCGGTCGAGTGGGCCGCGGCGAGGTGAGCCTGAATCTGATAGGGCCCGGCGACCCCACCGGACCGGGCCACCGCGTCGGACAGCCACGCCGAACCCTCCGCGATCGCGGCGCGGTTCCAGCGGGTGCGGTCCTGGTCGGCCAGGGTCACCGGGTTACCGTCGGCGTCGGCGCGGGCGGAGGTGCGGGCCGAGGTCAGCAGCAGCAAGGCGAGCAGGGAGAGCGTCTCGGGCTCGTCGGGCATCAGGCCGGCCAGCAAGCGGGCCAGCCGGATCGCCTCGGCCTCGAGATCAACCCGGGCCACCGCGTCCCCGCCGGTCGGGGCGTGGGCCTCGGTGGCGATCAGGTACACCACCGCCAGCACCGCGGCCAGCCGGCCGGGAAGCTCCGTGTCGGAGGGGATCGCGTAGGGGATGCGGGCGGTGGTGATCTTGGCGCGGGCCCGTACCAGGCGCTTGGCCATGGTGGCCTCAGGCACCAGGAAGGCGCGGGCGATGGCCGGCACCTCGAGCCGGGCCAGCGTGCGCAGCGAGAGGGCCACCTGGGCCTCACGGCTGAGCGCCGGGTGGCAGCAGGTGAAGATCAGGCGCAGCATGTCGTCGCGCAGAGACGTCTCTGGCTCCATCGCCTCGATCGCCTCCTGGATCTGATCCGGTGCGGCCCCGGTTCCCCACCGGAACGCGGCGGTCTCCTTGGCCGCCCGGGCTGACTCGCGTCGCAGCAGGTCAAGCGCCTTGCGGCGGGCGACCACGGCCAGCCAGGCCCGCGGGTTGTCAGGGATTCCCGTTTTGGGCCAGGCATCCAGGGCGGTGATCGTGGCCTCGGAGAGCGCGTCCTCGGCGACGGCCAGGTCGCCGATGGTTCTGGCCAGCGTGGCCAGCACCCTGGGACCTTCGCCCTTCAGCACCTCGGTCAGAGTGTCGGCGGCGTCTATGCCAGGGCGCACCTAGGCGTGTGCCGGCGCTATCGGGCGAAGCTCGATCTTCCCCCGCCAGGCAGCCGGGATCTGCGCCGCCCACGCGATGGCCTCGTCGAGGTCGGCCGCCTCTAGCAGGAAGTACCCGCCCAAGACCTCCTTCGCCTCGGCGTAAGGGCCGTCGGTCACCAGGACGTCGCCGCCCTTGCCGCCCGGCACGGTGATGGTCGTCGACATGGTCACTGGGTGCAGAGCTTCGCCGCCGCGCATGACCCCGGCCTCGGTGGCCCGCCGGGCGAAGTCGGTGTACTCGGGGGTGGACTCCTCGTCCGGCACTCCGTCCCATGGCTGGTCCCGGTCGTAGTAGCACAAGGCCACGTACAGTGCCATCGTCAAGGCTCCTTCCGTTCGGCGGACCAGGTCCACACCGTTTTACTCTGGCGATCACGACCGTGGCAACGCTGTTGCGGACCCGGAACGTCCGTTTCCGGGTGCGGGGCAGCGGCTCCCCGGAAGAGAGCGCCCCGCACCCGGAAAACGACACCTAGCTGGCGGGGCTGTTGTGGTAGGAGGCGATGCGCCAGCCGCCGTCGCGCCTGACCAGCACCCAGGTCGCGCGCACCAGGCGCTCGCTCGCGACAGCGTCCTGCCCGGGGAAGATGATCCCGTCCTCGCTGACCACGATGGCCGTGTCGCCGGTAAGAAAGCGGACGTCCATCGGGCGGGCGGCCACCCGCGACCCCTTGAGCGGGCCCGCGAACGCCGCGGCTATATTGGTGCGGATCTCCTCGCGGTCCTTTTCGTAGACGCCGGGCTGGATCACGCTGGCGTCCTCGGTGTAGTCGGCCACGAACGTCTCGGCGTCGCCGGCTTCCCACGCCTGGTAGACGCGCGCGAGCACGTCGACAACGGCCTGCCGGTCGGCGTCCGACCCTGCCGTGGTGGTCTTGCTGGTCATCGGTCTCCTCGTTTCTCTCCGCGTGGTGGGTGAGCGCCACCCGTGAGAAGGACGGACGGGCCCACCCGGAGAGGACACACCCGTGGCGCGAAGCCGGAAAAATTTGAACCACTATTACCGCGCCGAAGCTTGATCAGACACCAGCCGGGGCCGGCCCGCCAATGTGGCAGGCAGGTTCCGGGCCTGGGAGGAGCTCACCAGCTGCACCGCCAGCCCGGCCTCCTCCAGCACGGCGAACCAGATCCACCTCTAGATCGTCATCCACCGGTGGGGCTGGACCGTCGTCCTCAACCCCGACGGCACCACCACCGCGTGGAACAAGAGATCCTGCATAGTCACAGTCACAGCCCACCTGCCTTACCCGGGGTGGACCATGCCCCACGGGCATAACTAGAGTCGGCCACCGCCGGCCAGGGCGCTCGCCGGAT
>CAVWOM010000021.1:0-1306083 GCA_963756575.1 uncultured Actinomycetota bacterium
GACCGGTGGCCAGAACCAGAATTCGCGGCTGCCCTCCGGCGCGCCCCCTCCGCTCCCCGGCACGCCCTCGTGCTCGGCGCCCGTGTCGTCGACCGCCCGGACGCCGAAGCAAGGCGTGATCATCGGCCAGTACTCGCCGCATACCCACGGGTGCCCGTACAGCTGGATGGACACGTAGTCATCCAGCGCGGCGATCCCCTCCACGACGGCGGTGGCGTGCCGCAGCGGCAACGCGACGGCCAGACCCGTTTGGTCCGGATCGCCGGCGCGCGCCCGCCCGTACGCCTGGCTTCCCCAGTGCTGCTTCACCTGCTCCCGCCAGCCACGCTCCGTCGCGGGCGTCGTGTCGCCGGAGAGCAGCGGACTGCCTGGCGGCAGCGCCCCGACCCACAGCAGCGCGTCCGCCACCGCGGCGACGATCCCCGCGGTGTCGAGGTCCACCGTGCGGCCGTCGGTGCCGATCGACATCGACGTCACCGAGGAGAGCGCGGCCAGGTAGCATTCCGCCGGCGTCGGCCAGGGCGGCCCGGCCGGACCGCTCGGCACCGCACCGCTCCCGCCCATATTTACCCGAACGTGTGGGCTCGCCCCACCCGTGAACTCCAGCCAGCTGGCCGGCGCGTCCAGTTGAGACGGGCCCGTGCCCGCCTCTGGTTCGGCCAGCATCTCGCTCTCGTAGCGACGCCCCGGCTGCCCCGCCGCCCGGGGTCCTGACTGCCAGCCTTCGGACCGCAGCCGGTACCTCCGGCCCAGGTCGTCGGTGACCGACAGGCCGGACAGGACCTCGTCGACCAGCCCCTGGTCGCCCCGGTCCTGGCTGAACACCATCCGGTAGGGCAGCCGGTCCGGCCGGGGCGGCCTGACGTCCCCCGGCGTGGTGCCGACGAACCGCAGCCTCGCCCCACCGGGAGTCAGCTTGGCCCAGAACCAGGTCCAGCTCGACCCGGCTGCCGTCCGGTACCGGTAGCGGCACCGGCCCCGCCGCCACGGCCAGCGGGATTCCCGTCAGGTCTCCCCGGCTCGCCGCCTGCGCGTCCTGGTACCCGTGCGCGCCTGGTCGGACGCTCAGCTCGCCGGTCAGCACCCCGAACCGGAAGCCCTTGGCCTCCAGTCCCGTCCGGTACCCGGCCAGCATCTCCTCGGCGCGCGCCTCCGGCAGCAAGCCGAGCATCACGAACGCGTTCGCTACCGCCTCGTGGCTGAACGGGACGGAACGCAGCGGCTCACCTGGTCGTGCCGTGCTCAGCGGCGCCAGCATGGCGCTCAGGAACGCCTCGGGATCTTCGCGGTTCACGCCAGCAAGGTACGTCGCGTGCTGACGTTATGTACAGGCGATTGCGCCCGAGGTGATCAGGCTCGCTCGGTGCTCTATCAAGTTGTCCTGGATCACGTCGTCGCCGCTCCTGCTTGCCTCCCAGGCACTAGGTCGTCTGGCACTAGCTAGGCATCGAGCGAGGTGGCTTGCCGGTGGCCCTCCGGCCGGGTTCCCGTGACCCGGCCGGAGGGCTGCCTTCCCGCTACCTCAGCTGGCTGCCGCCGGGGTTCACAGCCCCAGGCCGCCCGCCGCGGTCCCGACGGCCTGCGCCAGGCCGCCGCCCGCGCTGCTGCCCTGGGCGCTGCCGCCCTGGGCGCTGCCGCCGTTGACCACGCCAGTGACGGTGCCCGTCACGGAGTTCACCGCGGAGCTGATTGCGGAAGCGGGCTGGCTGGCCGGTCCGGTGACGACCGTGGTTTTTGCGGAGGCAGCCTGGCTGCCGGCTTCACTGGCCGGCGCCGTCACCGCGGAGACGGTGTTACCAACAGCCGAAGTCATGCCGCCGACGGCAGAGGTCGCAGCGCCAGCGGTGGAGGTCACGCCCCTGACGGTGGAGGTCACGCTACCGGCGGCCGCGTTCACCGTACCGGTGGCGACGGAGGTGACCTGTGAAGCCTTCGCCGTGGCGACGGGAGCGGCCGTGCTGACCGTCCCGGTGACCCCGCTGACCACGCCGGACACCACCGAACCGAGTCCACCGCCCGCAGGACCCTGGTGGCGGCGCTCGCCGGGCTGGCCAGAAGCAGGCCTATGCCGAATGCAACGCATAGCCCGCCCAGCACCGCCCCGCAGGTGTACAAAACCACCTTCAGGGCCAGATGACACCAGCCCATCACGCCCGTCACGCTAATTCACACGCAACACTGATGTCCAGAGCCAGAGGGCAATTAACCCGCGATATCAATACCGCACGAGAAATGCATAGCCGTAACCGCCCATGCCTGATCTGAGACGCTTTCGCAGCATAGCTCATGGCTTCGGCACAAGGCCTCAGCCAGCAGGCAAGACTCGCAATCCGGGCATCTGGTTAAGCCGATAATTCGTGCTAATACAGACTTCAGATGATTGCTCACTTTCAACGCAAATTCCGCATCTGTCCGAGCGCTGCGATCAACCTGCTCAGCGCCCTATGGGTGTGCCCTTTTGCGATGGGTGCTCCGGCTGGTGCTGGCGGGGCGCGCGGTATCAGCCGAAGTCTGCGCAGGCGATCTGTTATGCCACGTCGGTGTGGCATTGCGGTTGTTCTAGCCACCGCAGCGTCACATCGTGGTGGCTGCCGCCGACCGGGGTCCGGTGACGGGCGGGGGCAGCAGGGCGGTTGTGCCGCGCGGGGCGGCGGGTGGGACCGGGACGCGGCCCGGCGGCGGTCGCCAGGCTCTCCCACCCGAGAGCAGCCGCACCCACGGAACATCGCCCCGTCTGGACCGCGTCGATGGAACATCCACCCGGTTCACTGCGGGACGATGGAACATCGACCTGGTTCAGGACACGCCAGCTGCCGCTTGGGATGCGGGAAACCGGCCCGGGAGTGTCGCTGAAGAAAAGCTGTACCCGGGACTGGCGGTTCAGGATCTGGTGGCGGCTAGGGCGCGGTCGTCGGGGGAGAAGTCCTGGTCAGGATCCTCTGGCGGGTTTTCCAGGTGCCAGCGCACCGATACCGGGATGGTTTCGGCTGGGTCGGTCGGCCGCCAGCCGAGGAGGGTCGCGGCCTTGCGGCTGTCGACGAGGAAATGCTGGGGCGTGGCCTTCGTCGGTTCCATGTCCTCGGGCACGAGTTCCTCGGGCACGGTGACCAGCGAAGCCTCGGACCCCGCCGCGGACAGGATGCGACGGGCGTAGTCCCGGGCGGTGTCGGTGGCCAGGTCGCCGACGTTGAAGACCTCGCCCGCGGCGGCCGCGGGCTGGTCGAGCGCGGCCAGCGCGGCTGAGGCGACGTCGCCCACGTAGCAGCGGGTATCGAGCATCGTGCCGGCCCCGACGGGTATCTGCCGCCGTCCGGCGCGTACCCGGCGGAGGATGAACTCCTCCCGGCGCTGCCCGTCGTGCTCGCCGTAGATCATGGAAAGACGAAGGACGGCGCCACCGCGAGCCAGGTATGACGGCTCGACGTCGAGCTTGTCGTAATGCTCGCCGATGCCGGGCAGCAGGTCGCGTAGCGGGTAGCGGCCATCCCGGACGGGTGACTCCTCGGTGAGCGGCACCGGCTCGCCGCCCTGGCCGGCCAGCAGCAGCTCGTAGGCCCGGTACACGTCGATGCTGGATAGCAGCACGAGGTAGGTGTCAGGCAGGTGGGGAAGCACGGCCGAAGCATCTGCCTGCGTCATCGCCAGCGTGTCGATCACCGCGTCCGGTTGCAGCGCGCGGACCTGATCCGCCAGCGTGCCGAATCCGGACCGGGCGGTGTGGAGGTGCGCGCAGCCGGCGAGCTCGGCCGGCTCGTGGTCGCCACGGTGCACGACGGTGACGTCGTCGCCGCGGGCCATCAGGGCGGCCGTGATACGACGGCCGATGAACCGGGTACCGCCCAGGATGAGAACCCGCATGCCGTTACCGTACGGGCGGGTCACGGGGGACAGGAAACCGCTTCTGCTGACAGCAGACTGCCCCGCGCGGGCTAGCCGGGCCCAGGGCGGGGGATGCGGATGAGGCTGCGAATGGCGGGTACCGTGCTGGCGGCGGTCACCTTGACGGCGGTCACGCTGGCCGGCTGCGGGTCACCGGGACCCGCCGCGATGCGGGCCAGGGCCACCACGTCACGATCGCGCAGCACCGCGACGCCGGCCGAGCGCGGCCGAACAGGCCGGCCCGGTCAGCAGAAGGCGCCGACCGGGCCGGATGTCACCGGTCGTCGGGCTCGTTGAGCTTGAAGGTAAAGATCTGCGGGCCGATCTGCAGGCTCCAGCCGGGCGGGAGCGGGCTGGGCTCGGTGCCGATCTGGCTCCACTGCTCGTCTCCGGGCGGGCTGATGTAGGTCCCGTGCATCGAGCCGGCGTCGCGGACCAGCACGATGCCGTTCTCGACGGAAACGTACGCGTGTACCCGCGAGATCACGTGGTCCGGATCCGGCAGCTGGACCGGCGAGGCCTCGCCGCTCTCCACGGCGGGATCCTGCCGTGGTTCCCGGCCGAGGACGTAGATGCGGTCGAGGGTGATCGTGAGGCCTTCTTGCGACGTCAGCACGCCCAGCGCAGGCGGGGCCGACGACCGGGACGGCATCGACGAGATCGGCGCGATGGTCGTGGGCTGGATGACCGGCCGGTCGTCTTCGGGTTCGGGCTCGGCCTGGCTGGGCGTCACTTCGTGCTCACCGGGCCGCACGACCATCGTCGGCTGGTGCCGCTGCTGGCTGTCGGCCCGAAGGGCCCAGGCTTCCTGCGGCGAGTCCGCCCCGGGCTGGTCGGCCAGCTGGCCGGGCGTCTCCTCGGAGCGCGGCCAGCCGTAACCGCCGGACCCGGCGGCCACATCCGATTCCGGCTCGGACCCGTTCGCGGCCTCGGGCTCCGCGGATCCCGCTGCGGCCGAACCTGGGCCGGCGTCGGCAAAGTCGGCCCCAGCCAGGCCAGCCCCAGCCCCAGCCAGGCCAGCCCCAGCTCCAGCTCCAGCCAGGCCAGCTCCAGCCAGGCCAGCCCCGGGAAGACCGCCCTCAGCCGGGCTCGCCTCATCCTCCGCGAAGCGGGCCCCGGGCTCGGCATAGCCAGGACCAGCCGAGGCCGCTCCGGCATAGCTGGGACCCTCGGTGTAGCCGGGACTTTCGGCAAAGCCGCGGCCCTCGGCAAAGCCGGGATCCTCGGCATAACCAGGACCCGAAGCGTAGCCAGCCTCCGCCGGGCTGGCAGCCTCAGCCACACCAGGACCAGAAGCAGCCTCGGCCACACCCGCACCAGAAACAGCAAAACCAGCCCCCGCCGCGCCAGCCGCAGCCGACCCAGCCCCAGCCGACCCAGCCCCAGCCAGGCCAGCCCCAGCCATACCCGCCGTCCGGCTCAGCACGAAGCCCTGGCCCGGCACGACCCCGTCCCGGAGGTCGGAGAGCGGATCCGCCTGCACCGGCCGCCCGGCCGCGCCGCCGATCGCCAGCCGCTCGAACGTGCCCGGCACGATCTGGTCGACCCAGGTGAGAGCCTGCTCCCCGGATACCTCCCGGGTCTGGCCGCCCTCGGTGATGGTGCACCACACCGCGCCGCGCAAGAACATGACCACGCCGTCCCGCATCGGGGCCACGATGCCGAACGCGGGTGCCTCGCCCGACATGTGGCCGATGACCCAGGCCGCCAGGCGGCTCGCGATCGTGCTGGCCTGCGCGTGGTGGTCGGAACCGACATCGGCCGCTAGGCCGAGCAGTTCGCCGATGGTCTCGTCGGGGTAGGCGGCCGCCTGACCCCGGGGGATCAGGATGACCGTGGCGCCGAACCTTCCGACCAGGCCGCGGCCTGGCTCGATACCGATGCGCATCGTCGGCTGCTCCATCGTGGCTTCCTCTTCTTCAAGGGGGCGACGTGGGCATTGTCCCACGCCGCATGAGCCAGCAGGAACGCCAGTTAACCTCAGAGGGTAACGGCCGCCACGTCCGCGCCGAGGGAGTTGAAGCGCTGGGCGATGGCGGAGTGCCCGCGGTCGATCAGGTAGCCGGGGGTGACCAGGGTCTCGCCCTCGGCGGCCAGCCCGGCCAGGATCAGCGCGATGCCGGTCCGCAGGTCGTGCGCGACCACCTCGGCGCCCTTGAACTCGGCCGGCCCGTGCACCACGACCCGGCTGCCGTCGAACTCGACCTTGGCGCCCATCTTGTTCAGCTCGGCGACCAGCGTGTAGCGGCCGTCGAAGATCGTCTCGCGGATGTAGGAGGCGCCATCGGCCAGGCAGGCCAGCGCCATGATCGGCGACTGCAGGTCGGTCGCGAAGCCGGGGTACGGCCCGGTGATGACGTTGATCGGCCGCGGCGGCCGCTCCGTCCGGACCGAGACCACGGCGCCGTTGGTGGCGAACTCCACGCCCATCTGCTCGAGCTTCCAGCGCACCACGCCGAAGTGCTCCAGCGACGCGCCGACCAGGTTGACCTCGCCGCCGGTGATCGCGGCCGCCATGGCGAACACGCCGGCGTCGATCCGGTCGGCCATCACGGTGTGCTCGACCGCGGTCAGCCCGTCCACCCCGTGCACGGTGATGAAGCCGGTGCCGCCGCCGGTGATCCGCGCGCCCATCTTGGTCAGGAACGCGATGACGTCGAGGACCTCGGGCTCCTGGGCGCAGTTGTCGATGATCGTCTTGCCCGGGGCCAGGCACGCCGCCATGATCAGGTTCTCGGTGCCGGTGTGCGACGGCGTGTCCAGGTACAGGTGAGCGCCCTGGAGCTTGCTCGCCTTGATGTGGATGACCGTTTCGCCCTCGTCCACGATGGCGCCGAGCCGGGCGAAGCCGCGGTAGTGGAAGTCCAGGCTGCGGCTGCCCAGGTTGCAGCCGCCGATGCCCTCGATGACCGCCTCGCCGAACCGGTGCAGCAGCGCGGGCACGAACAGCACCGCGCCGCGGAACCGCCGGGCGATCTCGGCCGGGAGCACCGGGCTGGTCAGGTTGGACGCGTCGACGACCAGCGTCCGCTCCGCCTCGTGGAACTCGACCACCGCGCCGACCGCCTCGGCCAGCTCGACCGCCCGGCGGACGTCCTCGATGGCCGGAACGTTGCGCAGTACCGTGTGGCCGTTGCCGGTCAGCAGTGACGCGGCGATCATCTTCAGCGCCGCGTTCTTGGCGCCCTGCACGAAGACCGTGCCATGCAGCGGAGCACCTCCGCGCACGCGGTAACTCGTCTCGGGTCCCGAAGTCATGGGCGTTAGCTTAGCCGGGTGAGGCGCTCGAAGACCGGAGCTAGCCGCGTAACGTACCGCTCAGGCTGGAAAGCGGAGTCCAGCGCGGCCTCCGGGAGCGACTGCCCGCGTGTCGCCGCCTGCTTGCGCAGTGTGTCCCTAAATGGGGTACCGGACTCCCAGGTTTCCATCGCCGCCGCCTGGACCAGGGCATACGCGTCTTCCCGGCTCATTCCCGCGCTGACGAGCTCGAGCAGCACGGCCGAGGAGTACAGCAGCCCGCCGGTGTTGTCCAGGTTGGCCCGCATCCGGGCCACGTCCACCTGCAGCCCCTCGACCAGCCCGATCGTCAGGTGGAAGAGGTAGTCGGTGCCGATGGCGGCGTCGGGCAGCGCGATCCGCTCCACCGACGAATGTGAGATATCCCGCTCATGCCACAAAGGGATCCCCTCGGTGACCGGGGTGACGTATGAGCGCACGACCCGGGCCAGCCCGCTGATCCGCTCCGAACGAATCGGGTTCTTCTTGTGCGGCATGGCCGAGGAGCCCTTCTGCCCGGCCCGGAACGGCTCGGCCAGCTCCCGTACCTCGGTCCGCTGGCCGTGCCTGACCTCGATCGCGATCGCCTCGCAGACCGTGGCCGCCACCGCCAGCGCGCTCACCCACTCGGCGATCCCGTCCCGTATCACCACCTGGGTGGCCACGTCCGCGGGCCGCAGCCCCAGCGCCGCCATGACCTCGGTCTCGATGGCCGGGTCGATGTTGGAGTAGGTGCCGACCGGCCCGGACAAGGTGCCGACCGCGACCGCCTCCCGTGCCCGCACGAGCCGGTCCCGCGACCGCGCCATGGCGAAGGCGAAGTCGGCCACCCGGTGGCCCCAGGTGTCGGGCTCGGCGTGGATGCCGTGCGTCCGGCCCGGGCGCAGCGTGTCCCGGTGCGCCAGCGCGTGGTCCCGCAGCACCGCGACCAGCCGGGTCGCCTTTGTGATGAGCAGGTCGCTGGCCTCGGCCAGCTGAACCGCGAGGGCGGTGTCGAGCAGGTCCGAGGAGGTCATCCCGTAGTGCACGTAGGCGGCGGCCGACCGCGGGGTGGTGTTGTCCGCCCAGGCGGTGAGGAAGGCGATCACGTCGTGCTCGGTGACCGCCTCCACCGCCGCTACCGCTTCCGGAGCAGGAATTTGGGCCGAACGGACCGGCTCCACGCTATCGGCAGGCACCGTGCCGGCCCGGGCGTGTGCCTCCAGGACCAGGAGCTCGACCCGGCACCACAGCTCGTACTTGTGGGCCTCGCTCCAGACCCGTCCCATCTCAGGCAGCGTGTAACGCTCGATCATGCCTCTACGCTAGTGCCGCCTTCGGGGGGACGACCCCCCGAACTCCCCGAGGCGGCGACGGCCCGGCGCTCGAGGGCCAGCGCCGCCGCCACGATGACGATCAGCAGCGCCAGCTCGGCCGCCACGCTCAGCGTCACCCCCACGGCCGAGGCGGCCACCGCGACGGCCGCCGCGCCCAGCCGGTACCGCTGGGTGCCGATCCGCAGCGCGTGCCGGAACGCCGCGTTGCCGGCCAGGAACAGCGCCACGCCGCAGCCCATGGCCCAGCACGGCCCGGCCGGCAGCGTGCTGCCGGTGCGCACGATGGCCTGCTTGATCCCGGAGGCCATGGCGACGATGCCGAGCAGCAGCGGGATGTAGGAGTAGAAGTAGGCGGCCAGGGCCAGCGCGGGCCGGACGGCGGGGTCGGCGCCGGTCATGGACCGTTCGGCCCGTTCGTCGTCGGCGGCGCCGAAGTAGGCCCACCACAGCACGGCCGCCAGCGCCAGCCCGAGCACGGCCGACAGGGCGAGGGAGACGGTCACGTCGTGCCCCTCGGCGCCGATGCCGACGTCCACCACCGATTCGCCGAACACGATGATGACCAGCGCGCCGTGCCGCTCGGTGAAATGCGAGGGCGAGATCGTGAACCGCCCGTGCGGCTTGATGACCAGCGGCGAGAGGGCCGGGATAGCGAGCGCCGCCGCCCACAGCACGTAGCCGGCCGGCCCCTTGACGATCCCGGCCGCGATCACCAGCGCCACCGCGATCAGGTTGAACGGCACGACGCGGGCGATGTTCTGGTTGACCCGCTGGTAGAGCCAGCCGTGCACGAGGACCACGATCAGGTAGCCGAGGCCGATGGCCACCCCGTCGGCGAAGAACGCCCGCGGGATGGCCAGCGCCATGATGAGGAAGCCGGCCATGCCGACCAGCATGAGCAGGCGTTCCGGGGTCTGGGACGGCGTCCGGGCGGTGGCCAGCCAGACGTAGCCGCCGTACATCCACCACAGCACGCCGAAGACGAGCAGCACCCGGAACCCGTCGGCGACGGTCAGGTCCTCGTGCGCCAGGATGGACGTGAGCTGGGTGATCGCGAACACGAAGACCAGGTTGAAGAACAGCTCGAGGGTGCTGACCCGCAGCGGCTGCCCGTCGTCGTCCGCGGCTTCGCCCGCCGCGGCCTCGCCTTCCGCGGCCGCGCGAGCCTCGGTCACGGCGCTAGCTCATTTCTGCCGCGCCGCGATGTCGCGGCGGTACCAGCCGCCGCGCATCTCCACCGTGGCCGCCAGCGCGTAGGCCGCTTCCCGGGCGGCGGCGACGTCCGGCCCCGAGCCGACCGCGTTCAGCACCCGGCCCCCGGCCGAGACCAGGTCACCGGCGCTGTCCGTGGCGGTGCCCGCGTGCAGCAGGTAGCCGTCCCCAGGCGGTGTACCGGGCTGGTCCGCGGGCGGGAGATGCCCCGCGTCCGCGGGGAGCGGATCGGGGGTACCGGGGCGTGACAGCCCACCCCGTTCGGCCTTCATGATCTTGATTTTGTCACCCTTGACCGGTGAATCGGGATAGCCCTGGGCGGCGATGACCACGGTGACGGCGGCGCCGGGGCGCCAGGCCAGGGGGTCGGCACTGGCCAGGTCGCCGGCCGCGGCGGCGGCCAGCAGCGGGGCCAGGGGAGAGGCCAGCCGGTCCAGCACCACCTGGGTCTCCGGGTCGCCGAAGCGGGCGTTGAACTCGACCACCCGGATCCCGGCCGAGGTCAGCGCCAGGCCGGCGTAGAGCAGGCCCCGGTACGGCGTGCCGCGGCGGCGCATGGCGTCGAGGGCGGGCTGGATGACCGTCGCCATCGTCTGCCCGGCCAGGTCGGCGGGCGCCCAGGGCAGCGGGGCGTAGGCGCCCATGCCGCCGGTGTTCGGCCCCTGGTCGCCGTCACGGGCCCGCTTGAAGTCCTGGGCGGGCAGCAGCGGGACCGCCGTGGCGCCGTCGCAGACCGCGAACAGCGACACCTCGGGGCCGTCGAGGAACTCCTCGATCACCACCGTGCCGCAGGCCCGCGCGTGCGCCCGGGCGGCCTCGAGGTCGCTGGTGACCAGCACCCCCTTGCCCGCCGCGAGGGCATCGTCCTTCACCACATAAGGCGGACCGAACGAGTTGAGCGCCGCGTCCGACTCCCCCCTCGTGCGGCAGGTGAACGAGGCCGCGGTGGGGATGCCGGCCTCGGTCATGACCTGCTTGGCGAAGGATTTCGAGCCCTCGATCATGGCCGCCGCCGCGTCCGGGCCGAAGCAGCTGAACCCGGCCGCTCGCAGCGCGTCGCCCGCCCCGGCCACCAGCGGCGCCTCCGGGCCGACGACGACCAGGTCCGGGCTGATCTTGCGGGCTAGGGCGAGGATCTGATCCGGGACGGCGGCGGCTTCGGGATGAGTCTGGGCCAGCTCGGCGATACCCGGGTTGCCGGGAGCGGCGTGGACGTCTTCCGTACTGAAGGCACGGACCAGGGCGTGCTCGCGCCCGCCAGAACCGATGACGAGTATGCGCACGCCAGGAGCCTACCGGCGGGCGAACCACTCATCGGCCAGCATCGCGAAGTCCACCTCGTTGCTCCACCGGCCCTTGAAGAACTCGTTGTGGATCAGGCGGGCTTCCTGCCGCATGCCCAGCCGCGCGGCCAGCTTGACCGACGGCTCGTTGTCCTCGTCGATCCGGGCGACGATGCGGTGCAGGCCCAGCTCTTCGAAGCCGAGCCGCAGCATGGCGCGGGCCGCCTCGGTGGCGTAGCCGTGGCCGCCCAGGGCGGGATTGAGCACGTAGCCGAGCTCGCCGCCGGCGTGCTCGCGGCTGTGCCACATCAAGATGACGTCGCCCGCCAGTTCGCCCGGGCCGGCGATCTCGGCGCCGAGCGTGAGCGACTGTCCCTCGTCGGTGAGCTCGGTGCGCGACCACTGGCCGGCGATCCGCTCGAGGATGTCGTCCCGGCTCATCGGCTCGAACGGCACGTACCGGCTGACGTCGAGGCGGCCGCGGTAGGCCAGCAGGGCGTCGGCGTCGCCGGGGACCAGCGGGCGCAGCAGCAGCCGCTCGGTGCGGACGGGATAATCGGGGCGCAGCAGACCCGGGTGCGTGCCCGGCATGTCAGCCATTCCTGAGCAGGTCCCTGAGCTGGAGGGTCTGGTCGCGGCGGGGGCCGACGCCGACCGCGCAGACCGGGGCGTTGATCATCTCCTCCACCGCGCTGATGTAGGTCCGCGCGTTGGCCGGCAGCTCGTCGAACGTGCGGGCCTTGGAGATGTCCTCCCACCAGCCGTCGAAGTACTCATAGACCGGCACCGCGTGGTGGAACTCGGTCTGCGTCATCGGGATCTCGTCGTAGCGCTTCCCGTCCACCTCGTACGCCACGCAGACGGGCACCCGGTCCAGGCCGGACAGCACGTCCAGCTTGGTCAGGAAGTAGCCGGTGATCCCGTTCACCCGGGTCGAGTACCGGGCGATGACCGCGTCGAACCAGCCGCAGCGGCGGGCCCGCCCGGTGGTCACGCCGTACTCGGACCCGGTCTTGCGCAGCCACTCGCCCTGCTCGTCGCGCAGCTCGGTGGGGAACGGGCCCTCGCCGACCCGGGTGGTGTAGGCCTTGACGATGCCGATGACGTCGGAGATCCGGGTGGGGCCGACGCCGGACCCGGCGATGGCGCCGCCCGCCGTGGGCGAGGACGAGGTCACGAACGGGTAGGTGCCGTGGTCCACGTCGAGCATGGTGGCCTGCGCGCCTTCGAGCAGCACGACCTGGCCCTGGTCCAGCGCCCGGTTCAGCGCGAGGCCGGTGTCGGCCAGGTAGGGGCGCATGCGTTCGGCGTAGTCCTGGTACTCGGCGGCGATGGCCTTGGGGTCGAGCCCGCGGCGGTTATAGACCTTGGTCAGGAGCTGGTTCTTGTCGCGCAGGACCAGGTCCAGCTTCTTGGTCAAGATGCCGGGGTCGAACAGGTCCTGGACCCGGATCCCCACCCGGGCGATCTTGTCGCCGTAGGCCGGTCCGATGCCGCGCCCGGTGGTGCCGATCCGGGAGCTGCCCAGGTACCGCTCGGTGACCTTGTCCAGCGCCCGGTGGTACGGCATGATCAGGTGCGCGTCGGCCGAGATCAGCAGCTTGGAGCAGTCCACGCCGCGGGCCGCCAGGCCGTCGATCTCCTCGAGCAGGACCTTCGGGTCGATGACCACGCCGTTGCCGATGACCGGCACGACGCGCGGGGAGAGCACCCCCGAGGGCAGCAGGTGCAGGGCATAGCTCTCGTCGCCGATGACGACGGTGTGGCCGGCGTTGTTCCCGCCCTGGTACCTGACCACGTAGTCCACGCGGTCGCCCAGCAGGTCGGTGGCCTTGCCCTTGCCTTCGTCACCCCACTGGGCTCCGACAAGCACGATGGCGGGCATGCGCAATCCCTTTGGCTCGCATACGTAAGCCCCTGCACGGGCGCAAGCGCGGCAGGGGCTCTTGCGAGAAAAGATTACCCGGTGAAACGGCAGGTAACCCCGTGGAGATTGTCCCGGTTGGGCGGGAAACCTCCGCGGGGTTACCTGGTCGTCTTCGCTAGCCGGCTAGCTCGTCGGCGGCCTCGGGGCTGCTGTCCCGGAGGAAGTCCGCGCAGCGCTCGGCCTCGTCGTCCTCGCCGATGGCCTCCGCCGCCACGCCCAGCATGTGCAGCGAGCGCAGGAAGCCGCGGTTCGGCTCGTGCTCCCACGGGATCGGGCCATGGCCCTTCCAGCCCGAGCGGCGCAGCTGGTCCAGGCCGCGGTGGTAACCGGTGCGCGCGTACGCGTAGGTCGTGACCGCGTCACCCTGGCTGAAGGCTCGTTCGGCCAGCGCGGCCCAGGCCGCCGAGTAGTCGGGGAAGCGCGCCGCGACCTTCTCCGGCGCCTCGCCCGCGGCGAGGGCTTTGTCTGCCTCCGCGTGGGGCAGCAGGAAGGTGGGCGGCGGGCCGCCGAGCAGGTTCCGGTGATCCATGTGTACTAGCTCCCCATCAGGGCGTGGCCGGCGGACAGGAGGTCTTCGCAGGCGTGCGTGACGCGGGCCGCCATGCCCGTCTCGGCCGCCTTGCCCCAGGCCCGCGGGTCGTAGGCCTTCTTGCTGCCCACGTCACCGTCGACCTTGAGCACGCCGTCGTAGTTCTTGAACATATGGTCCGTGACCGGCCGGGTGAACGCGTACTGGGTGTCGGTGTCCACGTTCATCTTGACCACGCCGTAGGAGATGGCCTCCCTGATCTCCTCCAGAGCCGAGCCGGAGCCGCCGTGGAAGACCAGGTCGAAGGGCTTGTCCTGGCCGTACTTGGTGCCCACGGCGTCCTGGATCTCCTTGAGCACGCTGGGGCGCAGCTTCACGTGGCCCGGCTTGTACACGCCGTGCACGTTGCCGAACGTGGCGGCCAGGATGTACCGGCCGTTCTCGCCGATCCCGATCGCCTCGGCGGTGGCCAGGGCGTCCTCCGGCGTGGTGTACAGCTTCTCGTTCATCTCGCCGACGACGCCGTCCTCCTCGCCGCCGACCACGCCGATCTCCATCTCCATGATGATCTTGGCGTCCCTGCACTTCTTCAGTAGTTCCTGCGCGATCTGGAGGTTCTCGTCCAGCGGCACCGCCGAGCCGTCCCACATGTGCGACTGGAACAGCGGCTCCTGGCCGTTGCGCACGCGCTGCTGCGAGATCGCGATCAGCGGGCGCATGTAGCCGTCGAGCTTGTCCTGGGGGCAGTGGTCGGTGTGCAGCGCGATGTGGATCGGGTACTTCGCCGCCACCACGTGCGCGAACTCGGCCAGCGCGGACGCGCCCGTCACCATGTCCTTGACCGGCTGGCCGGACAGGTACTCGGCGCCGCCGGTGGAAATCTGGACGATCCCGTCACTGCCGGCGTCAGCGAACCCCTTCAGCGCGGCGTTCAGCGTCTGGGTCGAGGTGACATTGATGGCCGGGAACGCGAAGCCCTGCCGCTTCGCGGTGTCCAGCATCTGCGCGTAGACCTCAGGGGTCGCTATGGGCATGACCTATTACTCCCTCGGGGCTCTGAACGTGCCCTCACTGTAGGCATCTGGGGCTTTCTGCTTCGGCTCCCGGACGTGAAGCGCGCATGAAGATGCGCCCGGGCAGTGCCGGCTATGCGGTACAACCTAAGCCATGGAGAGCTTTCTGGCCGCGCACGGGATCTACGCGATCATTCTGCTCGGCTTCCTGGAGGCGGCGTGCGTCCCGATCCCGTCCGAGGTCACGTTCGGGTTCGGCGGAGTGCTCGCCTACCAAGGACATCTTAACCTCGCGTCGGTCATCATCATCGGCTCGCTGGCCGAGCTGGCCGGCTCTACGCGTCGTACTACGTCGGCCGGCGCGGCGGGCGGCCGCTGGTGCACAAGCTCGGGCGGTACATCCTGGTCACCGAGTCCGACGTCAGCCGGGCCGAGCGCTTCCTCGAGGGCCGGGGCGCCTGGGCGGTGTCCGTGGGCCGGATGCTCCCCTTCGTCCGCGCGTTCACCTCGATCGTGGCCGGCCTGATCCGCCTCCCGGCCTTGAAGTTCGGCATCTTGAGCCTCATCGGCACCGTGATCTACGCGACCGCGCTGGCCTCGATCGGGTACGGGCTCGGCAGCGCCTGGAACAGCGTCGACAAGGGCCTGACCGTCGTCGGCTACATCCTGTTCGCCCTCATCGTGATCGCCATCGTCGGCTTCGTCCTCTACCGCCTGCGCCAGTTCCGCCGCGAAGACCAGCTCCGCCGCTCCGGCACCCCAGCGCCCGCCCCCGGCGTCCTGGCCCCGGCGTCCCCGGCCCCGGCGTTCCCGCCGATTCCGCGGCCACCCCCGGCGCCAGCTTCCCCGCCGGTACTGCCGCGACCCCCGGCGCCGGCTTCTCCGGCTGGTCCTGCCGGTCCCAGCCCCGACCCGGCCGCCGACCGCCCCGCCAAGCCCCACTCCCACCGAGCCAGCTAGCCCCTCACCCCCGCTCGCACCACACCAGCTAGCCCCTAACCCACTCGCACCCACCGCCCCTCGTCCCGCTCACCCCTCATCCCGCTCACCCCTCGTCCCGCTCGCACCGCGCTTCCTCCCGCTCGCACCGCGCTTCCTCCCGCTCCCACCGACGTGCCTCGTCCCGCGCGCCGCCCCCTCGTCCCGCTCGCACCGACGCGCCTCGTCCCGCTCGCGCCGACGCCCCTCGTCCCGCTCGCGCCGACGTGCCTCGTCCCATTCGCGCCGCGGCTCGTCCCGCTCCCTCCGCACCGCGCCGCAGTTCGTCCCACGCGTACCGCTCCGCGCCACTATTAGCCTTATCTGTCGCTATAGCCCCAACTCCACCGGTGCGGCCAAGCCCGGCGAGTTTCACGCATTCGCTGGTTGGGCGAGCAATTCTCGCTAGCCTTTTCAGCCACACCCGTAACCGCGCAGCCGGTTTCGCTCATGATCACGAAGACTTTTATACCGCCAGAGGTATAAAATCATTCACGATCATGAAAATGTGACGCCGATGCGCAAGCAGTGGGGCTAAAGGGGCGAGTGGGTACGCCTACCCCGGCGGATTTCATGATCGTGGCCAGTTCTGGCTCCTCCGCCGTCCTTTGCGGCCACGGTCATGAACACGCACCCCAAACGTGCTACCAGTGAGGCTCCAGGGGCAGCTGAGGATTTCTCCTGGCGGAATCTCATGATCGTGAGCAGTTCGGGACAAATAGTGCGCCGAACTGTTCACGATCATGAAGTTGGCGGGTCGCCGGGAGCGGCGGCCAGGTTAACGGACGCGTTAGAGGTCTAGGTCGGGGAGCTCGTAGGCGGCACGGTAGGGGAGGCCGCGAGCCGTTACGGCGGCCCGGGCGCCCCGGTCGACCAGGACGGCCACGCCGACGACCTCGGCCTCGGCTTCGCGCAGCGCGTCCACCGCGCTCAGGACCGAGGCGCCGGTCGTGGAGGTGTCCTCGACCGCGAGCACGCGCCGTCCGGCTACGTCGGGGCCCTCGATCCGGCGCTGCGTGCCGTGCTCTTTGTCTTTCTTGCGGACCACGAACGCGTCGACCGGCGTGCCGCGGGCCGCCGCGGCGTGCATGATCGCGGTGGCCACCGGGTCGGCGCCCAGGGTGAGGCCGCCGGCCGCGTCGTAGCCCAGGTCCGCGGTCAGGTCCAGCATGACCCGGCCGGCCAGTGGCGCCAGCCGCCCGTCGAGCAAGATCCGGCGTAGGTCGACGTATGAGGAGGCGCGCTGCCCCGAGGAGAGCACGAAGTCGCCGCGGATGACGGCCTTCGCCTTGATCGCCGCGAGGAGCTCAGCCCGGTCGTCGCTCACAGCATCCCCCGTTCCCCTCGGACCGCTTTGACGCTTGTTCGAGGCCACGCCGCGGCTCTCCTGCTCACTAACCAGGCGATCTTAGGTGATGGCCCGTCGGCGCCGGTTTCCCAGTCCCCCTCAAACTGGTCGCCCGGCGCCGACGGGGATTAAGCGGGCGAGCTTGTCCACCAGGCGCAAGGCCTCGGTGAGCCGCCCAGGCAGGAGGGTCATCCGGATCTGCGTGCCGAACGTGGCCTGTACGCGACGGCGCAGCCGGACGTACCGGAGCGGCAGGTCGCCACGCGCGGGGACCAGCGCGATGGCCGGCCCTGTCCCGTGGCCGCCATGACGCCCAGCCATGGAGAGCGTCTCGCCGCCGGGAAAGGCGGCCCGCAGGTCGCGGCCGACTCCGATGGCGAGGGTCATCCGGTGCCACGGGTCGGGGCGGCGGGGCAGCCGGACCACGAGCAGGCGGTGCGTGTCGGCCGGGCTGGTGCCGCCCTGTTCGGCGTCGCGGTACAACTCGGCCAGCCGGGTCCGCAGGTAGGGCAGGGTGGCCAGCCCGCTGAGCGGGTCCTCGCAGCCGTCCCGGGCCAGCTGGGCGTGGCTCTCCTCGGCCCAGCCCTGGGCGACGGCGCAGACGAGCCGCACCGGCAGCGTCTCCTCCAGCACGGCGAACAGCGCGGCCAGGTCGTCGATCGTCTCCGCGATACCCGTACCAGCCTGGGCCCGGGAGCGGCCCAGTCCGGCACAGGCCGCGGCCAGCCCGCCCTCCCGGGCCAGCCCGCCACCCGCGGCCAGCCCGCCGGCCAGCCCGCCACCCGCGGCCAGCCCGCCATCCCCGGCCAGCCCGCCATCCCCGGCCAGCCCGCCACCCCCGGCCGCACCCGCCTGCTCCGCCGTACCCGAACGCCGCGTGGTCTCGCCAGGGAGCAGCGACCTCGGCTGGCAGGCGGCCAGGACCACGTTGACCGCCTCGCTGTGCCAGTCGCCGGGAGTGAGCCAGCCGCTGGCCACGCTGCGCCGCCGCCAGGCATCCCGGAGCCCGGCCGCCCCAGTGCCCGCGCCCCGTTCCCCAGTGCCCGCGCCCCGCTCCCCGGCGCCCGCGTCATGCCGCGCGGACGGCGCGGCCGGGCGATCGTTCCGGTCTGGTCTCACGGCTGATCGGCTCCTTCCGCTCGGCGGTTCGTGACTCCGGGTGACTGCTTTGGCTGAGTGCTTCCTGATGAGTGACGACAAAGCCATCCCGGCATGACGCCGGATGCGCCAAGATTCTCTCGATAACTATTCGTAGTCAAATAAGGACGGTGAGTAGTGGAGCAGGCCCGAGAAACCTCCCCCACGCAACCGCTGTCCCCGGAAGCCCTGCCGCCCAGCGATGCGGATCTGATCGCGGCGGGCCGGACCGGGGACGCCACGGCGTACGACACCCTGTACCGACGGCATGCCACCGCCGCCCGGAGCGTGGCCCGGCAGCTCATGCGCGGGCAGGCCGAAGCTGACGACGTGGTCGCGGAGACCTTCGCCAAGATATTGGACCTGCTGCGGCGCGGCGGCGGCCCCGAGGGCGCGTTCCGGCCCTACCTGCTGACCGCCGTCCGGCGGGCCGCCTACGATCGCCATCGTGCCGAGCGCAGGCAGGTCGTCACCGATGAGATGGAAGCGTTCGACCCGGGCGTCCCGTTCGCCGATCCGGCGGTCGCGGACCTGGAACGGACCATGATTGCCCGCGCCTTCGCCTCACTGCCCGAACGATGGCAGGCCGTGCTCTGGCACACCGAGATCGAAGGCGCCCGGCCCGCCGAGGTGGCCACGCTGCTCGGGTTGACCGCGAACGGCGTCGCGGCCCTGGCCTATCGGGCCCGCGAGGGCCTGCGCCAGGCCTACCTGCAGATGCATTTGTCCGGCGCGGCCCGGGACGGGTGCCGCCCGGTGGCGAGCAAGCTCGGCGCCTACGTGCGGGGCGGCCTGGCCAGGCGGGACTCGGTCGCGGTGGCCGGCCACCTGGACCAGTGCGTCGACTGCCGACGGATCTTCGCGGAACTCGATGACGTGAACGTGGCCCTGAAGGCCATCGTGGCCCCGGTCGTCCTCGGCCCGGCCGCGGCCGCCTACCTGGCTTCGGCCTGGCGGCCACGGGTCGGTGGCCGGCTGGGTCTCGGCCCGGATGGCCGGGGTGGCCCGGCACGCGGCCCGGGGGCAGCAGGTAGCGGTCGTGGCCGCGTCCGCGGCCACCGTCGCGCTGATCGCGGCCGCCCTGGCGATAGGCGGGCATCCCCGGTCGGCACCCGGGCCGGACGCGGCGCGCCCCCTCTCGCCCTCGGTTACCGCGCCTTCCCCCGCGGCCATGGGAAGCTCGGCGCCCGTACTGCCGCCTCCCGCGCCCACCGCGGCCCCGGCGGCCAGGATCCACGCCGCCGCGACCGCGGCACGGCCACCGGTCACCTCGGACCTGCCGCAGACGCTCAGCCAGCCGGCCCAGGTGTCACCCGTGACCTCGGCCGCCGCCCCCGCGGTGAACGCCGCCGGGCTGCCGCGGCCGGTTTCCCCGCCGCCACCCCCGGTGCCGGTATCCGGTTCGTCGGCCAGCGTCGCGACCGCGCCGCCACCACCCCAGTCACCACAGTCGCCCCCGTCGCCTCAGTCACCCCCGGCCGCGCCGGCCCCGCTGCCTCCCGTCACCGCCGCGCCCGCCCCGAATCCCCCGCTCGTGGCGGCACCCGCCCCGGCCCAGGGCGGAACCAGCCTCCTGGGACTCACCCTGACCGTGCCGGTGGTCGGCGTCCAGGTGAGCGCCAACGTCTCGCTGCCCGGCGGGATCAGCCTCGGGATCGGCGGCGCCCCGGCCGCCCCGGGCACGACGAACACGGACAACTGGACATCATCCGGATGAGGCGGCGCCGCCGAGAGGGTCAGTACCCACTGCATCCAGTAAGTACTGCGCTCCATGAGGCTCCAGTTACAGGAGAGCAGGACGTGACCTAGGGTCCTCTAGGCAGCGGGAATGCGCGGAAACGCATCCGGGCGAAGGTTACTTCACTAGTCTTAGAGCCGTCGGGTCCATATACCGGTGCCTAGAAGCTGGGCCGTTACGCCGAGGAAAGGACGGTGGGGCCGTGGATCGCTGCGCGCTGTTCGTCGACGCTAGTTACGTGCTTGCGGATGGTGCTATGGCTGTGCACGGGACTCGCCGGGGCGAATCGGTCTCCTGGGACTACGAGGGACTCCTGCAGCTGCTGTCCAGCCTGGCCCGCGAGCGCTCCGGCCTGCCGGTGCTCCGCTGCTACTGGTACGAGGCCACGGTGGACGGGCGCCGCACCGCCGAGCAGGACGCGCTGGCCGACGTGCCGGGCATCAAGCTCCGCGTGGCCAAGATCCGCCCCGGCCGCCGCGAGGGCGTGGAGACAGAGATCCACCGCGACCTGACCACGCTGGCGCGCAACAACGCGATCAGCGACGCGCTCGTGGTCAGCGCCGAAGAGGACCTGGCCCAGGTCATAGCCGATGTTCAGGATCTCGGCATGCGGGTTACGCTGGTGCACATCGCGGTGGACGGGAACTGGACCATCTCCCGGTCGCTCCGCCAGGAATCCGACGACATCATCGAGATCAGCGGCGACCACCTGCGGCCCTACGTCGAGCTGATCGCCGGCGCCGAGCCCGCCCACGCGGAGGAGGAGGGTGAGCTCGCGACGGCTCGCCCGATGGCCAACGGCCACGCGGTCGCGGCGTCCTACCAGCCGATGCCGTCCTCGTCGGGAAACCACGCTCCGCCCGCCATCTACACGGCGCCGGTCGTGGCGGAGTACCAGCGGCCCGCGCTGCAGCTGCCACGGGCAGCGGCCCGGGAGCCGCGCGAGGGACGGGACGACCGGGCCCGCGAGGACCGGACCACGCCGGCCGTCAACGGCGAGGCGCCGGCCGCGGCCCGCCAGGACCTGACCGCCCGCAGGACCTGACCGCCCGTCAGGACATAGCGCCGCGCCAGGAGCTAGCCACCCGGCCGGACGTATCGCCCCGCCAGGACATTCCCGCCCGCCAGGATATGCCGCCCCGGCAGGACATAACCAGCCGTGACATGTCGGCCCGTCAGGACGTAGCGCGGCCGCCAGGACATGACCGGCCGCCAGGACATGACCGGCCGCCAGGACGTAGGCGGCCGCCAGGAAATGACTGGCCGCCAGGACATCCCGGCCCGTCAGGACCTGTCGCCGCGCCAGGACATCGCCGCCCGGCCGGACATCTACACGCCGCCGGTGACCGGCGGGCGGAACCGGCCCGAGCGGCAGGACCGCCCGGAGCCGGCCCCGCAGGCGCCTGCCGCCCGGGGCCGTGCCGCCGATGAGGTCGTCGGGTACTCCCCGGGAGCGCCGGCCGTGCCGGAAGCCACCCCGGCTCCCGAAGCCAGCCAGCCCCCTCCCGGCCAGCTGCGCCGCCTGCCCTCCGCGCGCAACGGGGGCAGCCCGGGTCAGTCCGGCCAGCTGGGGTCGGCGGGCCAGCACGCCGGCCAGACCCAGGGCGTGCCGGTCCAGGGCCAGGGCTCGGCCCGCAGCGCTCCCTACAGCGGCCCGCAGCCCGTAGTGAGCTCGGCCGCGCCGGGGCAGGGCGGCTACGCCAACGGCGGCGGTAACGGGGTCTCGCTCTCCGAGGCCGTCCAGGCGGCCCACGAGGAAGGCCAGGAGTTCGGCGGCTCGGTGGCCCGGGATGCGCCGGCCCTGTGGCTGGAGGCGGTACTGGCTCGCAAGCCGCGGATGCCATCCGATCTCGAAGCCCGGCTGCTCCAGGGCTCGGCCCTGCCGATCGATTTCCTGCTGCACGACGAGGTCAGGCACGCACTGCGCCGGGGGTTCTGGGACGCCCTCGAGCGGACCCGGCGCTAAAACGCGGTAAAAGGAACGACGCCCGGATTGTCCACGACATCGATGGGTAGGGTGGACAGCGTGGTTGCGCTATCCGGGGAGCTATTCGACGCCATTGAGGTAATGGCGGCGCGCACCGGCAACCACAAGCGGGCCGCGGTCCGGATGGGCCGCCTGGCCGCCCAGGCCACCCCGAGCGGCATGTCCCGGGCTGAGGCGCATATGCGGGCGGGCGAGCAGTGGCTGCTGGCCGACGACCCCGAGACCGCGGTGGAAGAATTCCGGCGGGCGATCGCCGACGCCGGCCCGACCCTCGATGACCCGCGGGTCCCGCTGGCCCGGGCCATGTTCTCGCTCGGCCGGCCCGAGGATGCCGACGCCCTGCTCCGCGAGCTGCGCGACTCCGGGGCCCGCGGCTCGGCCCGCAGCTGCGACCTGGTGGCCGAGGTTCTCACCGAGCAGGGTGACCTGGAAGGCGCGCTCGAATGGGCCACCGCCGGGGTCGACGCCTGCCTGCGCGGCGACGACCGCGCCGAGCTTCAGCTGCTGCTCCGGCTGCGGTACCGGCTCCGCGTGGACCTGGGCCTGCCCGAGGACGACTACGACAAGATGCTGGACAACAGGAAGGCCGGACCCGCCGCGGGATTCTGAGATCCCGCCGCGAGACCGGCCTCCGATCTAGCCGGCAGAGCCGATCCGGCCCACCGCGCCGATCTAGCGAACCGCGCCGATCTAGCTAACCGCCACCTCGGCGGCCCGCCGGACGGTGAGCGCGCCTAGGCCCTCTTCCACGTCGACCAGCACGCCGTCCCCGTCACCGATCTCGCCGCCGAGCAGGGCCCGGGCGAGCTGGTCACCGACGGCGGACTGGACCAGCCGGCGCAGCGGCCTGGCCCCGTACACCGGGTCGAAGCCGGTCAGCGCCAGCCATTCCCGCGCCGCGGGCGTCACGGTCAGCGTGAGCCTGCGCCCGGCCAGCCGCGCGGCCAGCTTGTCGACCTGCAGGTCGACGATCTGAGCCAGCTCGCCGGTGGACAGCGCGTCGAAGACGATGATGTCGTCGAGCCGGTTGAGGAACTCCGGCTTGAAGGCCGCCCGCACGGCACTCAGCACCGCTTCCCGCTTGGCCGCCTCGTCACCGAACGCCGGGTCGGCGATGAACTGCGACCCCAGGTTGGAGGTCAGCACCAAGATGGTGTTCCTGAAGTCCACCGTGCGGCCCTGGCCGTCGGTCAGCCGCCCGTCGTCGAGCACCTGGAGCAGGACGTCGAAGACCTCCGGGTGCGCCTTCTCCACCTCGTCCAGCAGGACCACCGTGTACGGCCGGCGGCGGACCGCCTCGGTGAGCTGGCCGCCCTCGTCGTAGCCGACGTAGCCGGGCGGGGCCCCCATCAGCCGGGCGACCGAGTGCTTCTCGCTGTACTCGCTCATGTCGATCCGGATCATGGCCCGCTCGTCGTCGAACAGGAACTCGGCGAGCGCCTTGGCCAGCTCGGTCTTGCCCACGCCGGTCGGCCCGAGGAACAGGAACGAGCCAGTCGGCCGGTCCGGGTCGGACACGCCCGCCCGGGCCCGCCGCACCGCGTCGGAGACGGCCTGCACCGCCTGGGTCTGGCCGATCACCCGCCGGCCCAGCTCGGACTCCATCCGGAGCAGCTTGGCCGTTTCCCCTTCGAGCAGCCGCCCGGCCGGGATGCCGGTCCAGGACGCCACCACGTCGGCCACGTCATCCGGGCCGACCTCGTCCTTCACCATGGGGGCGGTAGCCGGGATCCCGTCCGCTTCAGTCCCGTCATTTTGCGCCGAACGAGCGGCGTTGCTCGCCTCGTCCAGCTGCTCCCTGACCGCCGGGATCTCGCCGTGCCGCAGGCGTGCGGCGGCTTCCAGGTCGTGATCGCGCTCGGCCCGTTCGAGCTGGCCCTCGAGCTCGTCGAGCCGCTTCTTCAGCTCGCCGACCTTGTTCAGGCCGCCCTTCTCCTGCTCCCAGCGTGCGACCAGCGCGTTCAGCTGCTCCTGGCGGTCGGCCATGGTGGCGCGCAGCCGCTCCAGGCGCTCCTTGCTGGCCGCGTCCTCCTGGTTGGCCAGCGCGAGCTCCTCCATCTTCAGCCGGTCCACGGCGCGCCGGAGCTCGTCGATCTCGACCGGGGAGGAGTCGATCTCCATCCGGAGCCGGGAGGCGGACTCGTCGACCAGGTCGATGGCCTTGTCCGGCAGGAACCGCGCGGTGATGTAACGGTCGGACAGCGCCGCCGCCGCGACCAGCGCCGCGTCCGAGATCTGCACCTGGTGGTGCGCCTCGTAGCGGCCCTTGAGCCCGCGCAGGATCGCGATCGTGTCCTCGACCGAGGGCTCGCCCACGAGCACCTGCTGGAACCGGCGCTCCAGGGCCGGGTCCTTCTCGATCCGCTCCCGGTACTCGTCCAGCGTGGTCGCGCCGACCATGCGCAGCTCGCCGCGGGCCAGCATCGGCTTGAGCATGTTGCCCGCGTCCATGGCGCCCTCGGCCGCGCCCGCGCCGACCACCGTGTGCAGCTCGTCGATGAACGTGACGACCTGGCCGTCGCTGTCCTTGATCTCGTTCAGCACGGCCTTGAGCCGCTCTTCGAACTCGCCGCGGTACTTGGCCCCGGCCACCATCGAGCCGAGGTCCAGCGCGATCAGCCGCTTGCCGCGGAGCGACTCGGGGACGTCCCCGGCCACGATCCGCTGGGCCAGGCCCTCGACGACCGCGGTCTTGCCCACGCCGGGCTCGCCGATCAGCACGGGGTTGTTCTTGGTCCGGCGGGACAGCACCTGCACGACGCGCCTGATCTCGGAGTCCCGGCCGATGACCGGGTCCAGCTTGCCGTCCCTGGCCAACTTGGTCAGGTCGACGCCGAACTTCTCCAGCGCCTTGTAGGTGCCCTCCGGGTCCTGGCTGGTGACCCGGGTGCTGCCGCGGATCTGGCTGAACGCCTCGAGCAGTGCTTCGGGCGTGGCGCCGGCCGCGGCCAGGACGGTCTTGGCGTCGCCGCCGTCAGTGGCCAGGCCGACCAGCAGGTGCTCGGTCGAGGTGTACTCGTCGTTGAGCCGCTTGGCCTGGCTGTTGGCGGTGGCGATCGCGGACAGCAGCGGGCGGGAGATCTCCGGCGCGCTCAGCGTGGCGCCGCGCGCCCGCGGCATCCGGGTCAGGCGCTCCTCGGCCTGCTTGACGACCAGCGCGGGGTCGGCGCCGACGGCGCGGAGCAGCGGGGCGGTGGTGCCGTCCGCCTGCTCGGTCAGCGCCACGAGCAGGTGCAGCGGCTCAACCTGAGGGCTGCCGTCCGCCGCGGCGCGCTGCACCGCGTTGGACAGCGCCTCCTGGCTCTTGTGGGTGAGCTTCTCGTCCATTTCTATTTATCTCCTCTGGACGGCCCAGGCGGGCTGGACGGCCCAGTCATCGGTTCCCAGACCGCGACCCGGGCGCCGCGCACTGGCACGAGCCCGGACCGGGTGTCAGCGCCGGTGCGGCGCAGCTCGGCGAGCCGCGCCGCCACGGCGCGGGTGGATTCCAGTTCCACCCGCAGTTGAGCAACTTCGGCGCTCAGCTCGGCGATGAGCCTGCGCGCCTGTTCGAGCTCCCGGTGCTGGTCGAGGAGCAGCTTGATGCCGGAGAGGTTCACGCCCTCTTCCTGCGACAGCCGCTGGATCTCGCGTAGCGCCAGGATGTCCCGCATCGAGTAGCGCCGGTGTCCCTTGCTCTGGCTGCTCCCCTGGCCGCTACGGCGGCCGGGGGAGACGAGGCCGAGCTTCTCGTAGGCGCGGAGCGTCTGCGGGTGCATGCCGGAAAGCTGGGCGGCCACGGAGATGACGTACACCGGCATGTCGTCTGAGTGCTCGTATGGAGTGCTCATGTCATCTCCCTTCCTTACGCTTCCTTGGCCCGCTCGAGGAGTTCCTCACGCGGGTCGGTGCCTGCGGTGGCCTCGCGCAGGTCCTCGATGGCACTGCGCGCCTTGCTGTTCAGGTCCTGCGGCACCGTCACCTCGACGGTCACGCGCATGTTGCCCGTGGTGCCGTCCTTACGGCGCACGCCCTTGCCGCGGACGAGGAACGTCCGCCCGTTCGGGGTGCCCGGCGGGATCCGCACGGTGACCGGGGCGCCGCGGTGCGCGGGCACCTTGACCTCCGCGCCGAGGCTGGCCTCGGCGAACGTCACCGGAATGGTCACGGTCAGGTCGGATCCCTGCCGGCCGAACACCGGGTGCGGCTTCACGTGCACCCGGACGTACAGGTCGCCGGCCGGGCCGCCGCGCTCGCCCGGGGCGCCCTTGCCCGCGAGCTTGATCCGCGACCCGTCCATCACCCCGGCCGGGATGCGAGCCTGGATGGTGCGCGAGCTCATCGCGCGGCCGCTGCCCGTGCACGCCGGGCAGGGGTCGTCCACCACCAGTCCGCGGCCCCGGCATTCCTTGCACGGCTCGGAGATGCCGAACGATCCCAGGTTCCGGCTGGACTGCCCGGTTCCCTGGCAGGAGGGGCACATCCTCGGCACGGTGCCGGCCTTGGCGCCGGTGCCGTGACAGGTGGGGCAGGCTCCCTCGCCGGTCAGCCGGAGCGCCACCGTGGTCCCGTCGATCGCGTCCCCGAAGGTCAGCGTGGTCTCGGTCTCCACGTCGGTGCCCCGGCGCGGCCGGTTCTGCGCGGTCGTCCGACCGCGGTTGAACACGCCGCCGAGGATGTCGCCCAGGCCGCTGTTGTCCCCGGAGCCACCGAAGATGTCGCCGAGGTCGAAGCCGCCGAACCCGCCCTGCTGGCCGGGCCGGGTACCGGTCGGCACCCGGAAGCCGCCGCCGAACATCGACCGCGCCTCGTCGTACTCCTTGCGCCGCTTCTCGTCGGACAGCACCGAGTAAGCCTCGGAGATCTCCTTGAAGCGCTCCTCGGCCGAGCTGTCGCCCTTGTTGGCGTCGGGGTGGTACTTGCGGGCCAGCTTGCGGTACGCCGTCTTGATCTCGGCCGGCTTGGCCGTCTTGGCGACGCCAAGCGCCTTGTAGTAGTCCTTCTCGAGGTAGTCCTTTGTACTCATGGTCTTTTCCGCTCGCTATATTGGCCCGCTTGCCTGCAAAGCGACGTGCCTAGTTGTCGTCTTCAGCGGCGTCCCAGTCGGGCTCGTTGCTGCTGCCGTCGGGACCGGTCGCGGGAGCCGCGACGGCGACCCGGGCGGGGCGCAGGATCCGGTCGCCGACCATGTAGCCCGGCTGCAGGATCTCGATGCACGTGTCCTCGGTGACGTCCGTTGAATAGGAGCTGGTCAGGGCCTCGTGGATCTTGGGGTCGAACGGTTCGCCCTTCTCCCCGTAGGTCACCAGGCCAAGACGGCCGAGCGCGGCCTGCAGGGAGTCGGCGACGGACTTGAAGCCTCCGGACAGCTCCCCGTGTTCCCGGGCCTGGTTGATGGCGTCGAGCACGGGCAGCAGCCCGGTCAGCGTGCTGACCACGGCCTGCTCGCGCACGGCGGCGCGGTCGCGGTCGACGCGCTTGCGGTAGTTGGCGTACTCCGCCTGCAGGCGCTGTACGTCGGCGGTGCGCTCGGCGAGCTGCGCCGCCAGGTCCGCGGCCTGCGAGCCGCCCTTGACTGCCTGTCCTGTCACCATCTCTGTGGCCTCTTCAGGGGACTCCGGGGTTTCCCCGGCGTCCCGCTCGTCATGATCAGCGGGCTTGTCCTCGCCGGACCCGGACACGGCCGCCTCGGGGTCTTCGGTGGGCGGGGCCAGCGCCGGCACCTGTGGTGCCGGCCGGCTTGGACGCCGCGTGCTTCCCCCGAACCTGGCCAGTCACCGGGTCGATGCGCCGGTGGTCGTGAACGACCGGTCCGGAGCCCGTTTCCTCCGATGCTGGCATTAGCGCGTACCGCCCTCGCTGTCGCCCTCGTCGACGATCTCGGCCTCGACAACTTCGTCGTCGTCCTGCGCGCCGGCGCTGCCGTCGGCCGACTCGGACTGCGAGCTGGCCTGCTGCGCCTGGGCCTGCTGGTAGATGGCGGTCCCCATCTTCTGGCTGACCTGGGCGGCCCGCTCCGTGGCCGACTTGATCGTCTCGGTGTCGTTGCCCTCCAGGGCCTTCTTCACCTCGGCCAGGGCCTCGCGGACCTCGGTCTTGATGTCGTCCGGCACCTTCTCCTCGTTCTCGCCGAGGAACTTCTCGGTCTGGTACACCAGCGAGTCGGCCTGGTTGCGGACCTCGGCCTCCTCGCGGTGGCGGCGGTCCTCCTCGGCGTATTCCTCGGCGTCCCGGACCATCTTGTCGATGTCGTCCTTGCCCAGCGCGGATCCGCCGGTGATCTGCACCGACTGCTGCTTGCCCGTGCCCAGGTCCTTGGCGGACACGTTCACGATGCCGTTGGCGTCGATGTCGAAGGTGACCTCGACCTGCGGCACGCCGCGCGGCGCGGGCGCGATGCCGGCCAGCTCGAACATGCCGAGCTTCTTGTTGTAGGCCGCGATCTCGCGCTCGCCCTGGAACACCTGGATCTGCACCGAGGGCTGGTTGTCCTCGGCCGTGGTGAAGATCTCCGAGCGCTTGGTCGGGATCGTGGTGTTCCGCTCGATCAGCTTGGTGAAGATGCCGCCCTTGGTCTCGATGCCCAGCGACAGCGGGGTCACGTCGAGCAGCAGGACGTCCTTGACCTCGCCCTTGAGCACGCCGGCCTGCAGGCAGGCGCCGACGGCGACGACCTCGTCCGGGTTGACGCCCTTGTTGGGCTCCTTGCCGCCGGTCAGCGACTTGACCAGCTCGACCACCGCGGGCATCCGGGTGGACCCGCCGACCAGCACGACATTGTGCACGTCGTCGATCTTGATCCCGGCGTCCTTGATCACCTGCTGGAACGGGTTCTTGCAGCGGTCCAGGAGGTCCGAGGTCATCCGCTGGAACTCAGCCCGGGTGAGCTTGGCGTCCAGGTGCAGCGGGCCGTCGGCCGAGTGGGAGATGTAAGGCAGGTTGATCTGCGATTCCATCGACTGCGAGAGCTCGATCTTGGCCTTCTCGGCGGCCTCACGCAGCCGCTGCAGCGCCATCTTGTCCTTGGACAGGTCGATCCCGTAGCCGTTCTTGAAGTCCTGGACCAGCCAGTCCACGATCCGCTGGTCCCAGTCGTCGCCGCCGAGGTGGTTGTCGCCGCTGGTGGCCTTGACCTCCACGACGCCCTCGCCGACCTCGAGCAAGGACACGTCGAACGTGCCGCCGCCCAGGTCGAAGACCAAGATGGTGGCCTCGTTGTCCTTCTCCAGGTGGTACGCCAGCGCGGCCGCGGTCGGCTCGTTGATGATCCGCAGCACGTTCAGGCCGGCGATCTGCCCGGCCTCCTTGGTGGCCTGGCGCTGGGAGTCGTTGAAGTACGCCGGGACGGTGATCACCGCGTCGGTGATCTTCTCGCCCAGGTAGGCCTCGGCGTCCCGCTTCAGCTTCTGCAGCACGAACGCGCTGATCTGCTGCGGGGTGAACTTCTTGCCGTCGATGTTGACGGACCAGTCGGTACCCATGTGCCGCTTGACCGAACGGATCGTCCGGTCCACGTTGGTGACGGCCTGCCGCTTGGCGACCTCACCGACGAGTACCTCAGCGTTCTTGGCGAAGGCGACGACCGAAGGAGTCGTCCGCGAGCCCTCGGCGTTGGCGATGACCGTGGGCTCGCCGCCCTCCAGGATGGCAACGACCGAGTTGGTCGTCCCCAGGTCAATCCCTACCGCACGTGCCATGAGCAGTCCCTTGCTTGAAGTGTTGATGTAAGTTGAGTTCCTCGGGCTCAAGCTTGCCAGCAGGGGCTACCGCCGTCAAATGACTTGAGTCACTTAGGCTCAACTTTCCGAGGCCCCGGATGATTCCCGTCCGCCCGGGGAATTCTCCCGCCCGTCCTTCCCGTGGCCCTCGCCACCGCGCCGGCGCCGCCAGCGGCAGGCCAGGAACGACGTCGCGGGAGGGGTGGAGGGCATGAGGCCGGACCCGTTCGGTATAAAGGGTTTAAATAGTGTGACAAGTTGGCCGGAGTGGAGTTGGTGCGGAGCCGATCATGTTGCGGCGCGGCCTAGGTGGCTACGCTTGAGCTCCGCATACTGAGGAGGTTCGCGTGGTCCTGCGGATGACTGTCGGCCTGGTCCTGACCGTAGTCGCGCTCGCGATCGCCGGGCGCCGGATGTGGTGGCTCAAGCGGCTGGGCTTCAGCGGCCAGCCCGCGCCGGAGCGGGTCGCCGCGGTCCGCGAGCATCCCGGCCGGGACGTGGAAGTCCAGGCGACCGAGGTCATCGGGCAGCGCAAGCTGCTGAAATGGTCGATCCCGGGGGCGGCGCACGCCGCCACGTTCTGGGGCTTCATCGTCTTGATCCTGACCCTCATCGAGGCCTACGGGAACCTGTTCAGCCGGACGTTCGCCATCCCCGGCATCGGCCACTGGGCCTTCATCGGGTTCATCGAGGACCTGTTCGCGGTGGGCGTGCTGGCCGGCATCATCACGTTCACCGTGATCCGGCTGCGGAACAACCCGCACTCCGAGGGGCGCAAGTCGCGGTTCTTCGGTTCGCACACCCGGGCCGCCTGGGTCGTCCTCGGCATGATCTTCCTCGTCATCGCGACGCTCCTGCTCTACCGGGGCGCGCAGATCAACACCGGAGTCTTCCCCTACAAGCACGGCGCGTTCGCCTCCCAGATCGTGGGGCACTGGCTGCACCCGCTGGGCACCGGGGTGAACAGCGTGCTCGAGGCGGTGTTCCTGCTCGGCCAGATCGGCGTGGTCACGGCCTTCGGCGTCATCGTGGTCTACTCCAAGCACCTGCACATCGCGCTGGCCCCGCTGAACGTCATGTTCTCCCGCCGGCCGAACGCGCTGGGCCCGCTCGAGCCGATGCGGTCGAACGGGAAGGTGCTCGACTTCGAGGAGGCCGACCCGGACACCGACGTGTTCGGCCTGGGGAAGATCGAGGACTTCACCTGGAAGGGCCTGCTGGACATGGCGACCTGCACCGAGTGCGGGCGCTGCCAGTCCCAGTGCCCGGCCTGGGCCACCGGCAAGCCGCTGTCGCCCAAGCAGGTCATCCTGGACCTGCGCGACCACGCCTTCGCCAAGGCGCCCTACCTGCTGGCGGACTCGGACGAGGCCAGAGAGGCTCTCCCCGACGCCGTGAAGGCCGAGGCGGCGCGGCCGCTGGTCGGCACCAAGGAAGACAACGGGGTCATCGACCCGGACGTGCTGTGGTCCTGCACGAACTGCGGCGCGTGCGTGGAGGAGTGCCCGGTCGACATCGAGCACATCGACCACATCGACGGGATGCGGCGGCACCAGGTGCTGATCGAGTCGGCGTTCCCGGTCGAGGCGGCCGGGATGCTGAAGAACCTGGAGAACAAGGGCGATCCCTGGGGCATGGGCGAGAACCGCCGGGGCGACTGGATCACCGAGCTCGACTTCGAGGTGCCGGTGGTCGACGGGAAGATCGACCCGGAGACCGAGTACCTGTTCTGGGTCGGCTGCGCGGGCGCGCTGGAGGACCGGGCCAAGAAGACGACCAAGGCCATCGCGACGCTGCTGCACGACGCCGGGGTCAAGTTCGCCGTCCTCGGCCCGGCCGAGACCTGTACCGGGGACCCGGCCCGGCGGATCGGGAACGAGTTCGTCTTCTCGATGCTGGCCCAGCAGAACGTGGAGACGCTGAACGAGGCCGGGCTGGCCCAGGGCTCGGGCAAGAAGGTCGTGGCCTCCTGCCCGCACTGCTTCAACACCATCTCCCGCGAGTACCCCCAGCTCGGCGGGGACTACGAGGTCATCCACCACACCCAGCTGCTGGCCAGCCTGGTCGCCGACGGCAAGATCCGCCCGGCCGGGGAGATCAAGGAGAAGATCACCTACCACGACCCGTGCTTCCTGGGCCGGCACAACAAGGTCTTCACCCCGCCCCGGGAGATCATCGACGCGGTGCCGGGCACCAGCGCCGAGGAGATGCCCCGCTGCAAGAACCGCGGCTTCTGCTGCGGCGCCGGCGGGGCGCGGATGTGGATGGAAGAGCGCATCGGCAAGCGCATCAACACCGAGCGGATCGACGAGGCGCTGGAGCTGAACCCGGACACCATCTCCACCGCCTGCCCCTACTGCATGGTCATGCTCGGCGACGCCGTGGCGGCGAAGAAGAGCTCCGGCGAGGCCAAGGAGACACTGGAGGTCATCGACGTGGCCCAGCTGCTGGTCCGTTCGTCCACCACCTTGGCGCGGGTGGCGGCCGTGGAAGACGCCGGCTCAGCTCCGGTTAACGACGATACGGCGGGCGCGGCCACCGGCGAGAACGAGACGGAGGCCCCGGCCTAGGCCGCCTCGCGGGTTATCCGGCCCGTGCCCAGGCAGGGCGGGCACGGCCGGTCCGCGGTGCCCCCGGCGCCGTGGCACCCCGGGCACTCGGCCAGCAGGCCGAAGTGCGGATCGCGGTACCCGCGCCCGAAACTGCCGCGCATCCTGGTGATCTGCCAGCCGCGCCAGCGGGCCTCGGTGTCGTTCATCGCGAACAGCCGGTCGCCCAGGCGGCGGGGGCGGGCGGCCAGCCAGCCGAGCAGGACATGCCCGCGGGCGGTCAGGGCCCGGGCCGCCGAGCCGGCCAGGCTCAGCCGCCGAGCTGAGGTCCAGCCCGCTTCCGTCCATCCGGCCGAACGTGTCGGCTCGACCAGGCGCTCCCCTCGCGCGGCATGGTCCTGGCCGGCGTGGCCCCGGCTCGCCCGCCCCTGAGACCGGGTGGCAGTGCGCCGGGCCGCACTGACCCGGTGGTCCGTCCGGGGGATGGCGCACCGGCGGGCGGGGTACGTCCCGGCCCGGCGCGATGGCTGCCGTGGCGGCAGTCCCACGGCCCGCACGCTCCGGCACAACGGAAGCGAATGCGGTTTATCCGGGCTGAGTGAAATGGCAGCGGCTCCCCTCCGGCGGCCACGAGGATGCTTCCGGCGGCCCGCGTCGTCCGGTGCGCCTTAAGCCCCCGCTATCTTCGTTTTTATAGTGCGCCTGGCAAACCGTATTGGCAAGTGCCAAGATACCTTGCAGCACGTATGTACACCGGCCGGTCCCAAGGGCTGGGATAACCCGCCCGGGTTATGGACAATGACATTGGTTACCTGCGAAAGGACGCTGCTTTCGTGCCTGGAGTGCGCAGTCCGGCCGTTCGCCGCCGCGAACTCGGCGCCCTGCTGCGAGCGCTGCGGCTGAAGAACGGTTTCACGGTCGAGCAGGTCGCCGAGCACCTGCTGTTCTCGATGAGCAAGCTGAGCCGGATGGAGACCGGGCAGGGCGTTGCCACCCTCAGGGACATCCGTGATCTGTGCGACCTGTACGGGGTGACCGACGGCGCCGAGCGCGACCGGATGATGAAACTGGCCGTCGCGGGCAAGCAGCAGGCGTGGTGGCAGGCTTACGACCTGGGTTACGCCCGGTACGTCGGGCTGGAGGCCGAGGCGGTGGCCATCTCCGCCTTCCAGTCGTCGGTGGTGCACGGCCTGCTGCAGACCGCGGAGTACGCGCGGGCGCTGCACGAGGGCGCGCTGCCGAGGTTCGGCCCGGAGCGGATCGAGCGGCAGGTCGAGGCGCTGCTGACCCGGCAGCGCATCGTGACGGGCGAGAACCCGCCGCGGCTGGCGGTGGTGCTGGACGAGGCCGCCCTGCACCGGGTGGTCGGCGGCCGGACGGTCATGGCGGCGCAGCTGGCCAAGCTCCTGGACCTGTCGGCCCGGCCGAACGTCGACGTGCTGGTCCTCCCGTTCGAACGGGGAGCGCACCCGGCGCTGGAGAGCAACTTCACCGTCCTCGGACTGCCGGCCCAGGCTCCGGACGTGGTGTTCGTAGAAGGACTGATAGGGTCGACTTACCTGGAGCGTACCGGCGACCTGAAAAGGTATCGCCAGGTCTTCGGGAAATTGCAGGCAATCGCGTTGGATCCAAAAAATACCAGCGATCTGCTTGCTGAGTTCCTGCGTAATCTCAGTAAGGGCTAAAAGCGGCCTTCGGGCGCAGGCGGGTACGAACTAATCTTTTGCACTGGCGGTACGCAAGAAACTGCGAGAGCCGTCGGTGCTTTTTGTGCTGAGCATATAAAGCGATCGGAGGAGTCCAGGTGTCCCTGGATAACCTGGAGGTCAGCGGCCTTCAGTGGCGGAAAGCCAGACGCAGCATCGGCAACGGAGCCTGCGTCGAGGCGGCGGCGGTGCCCGCGAGCGGACGGATACTTATCCGCGACTCGATGGACCGGAGCGGCCCGGTGATCCGGTATACGGAACGGTCGTGGCGCGCGTTCGTCGCCAGCGCCAAGGAAGACCGCCGATTCGAGGCGGATCGGAGGTTATGTCCCGATTGTTAAATCCGCGCCCATCGCGCTCAGACCTTGGTTCGGTAGAAATTCAGGTAGGAGCGCGATGGCGTCGGGCCGCGCTGGTCCTGGTACCGGGAGCCGTACAGCGGCGACCCGTACGGATGCTCGGCCGGCGAGCTCGTCCGGAACAGGCAGAGCTGCCCGATCTTCATGCCCGGCCACAGCTTGATCGGCAGCGTCGCCACGTTCGACAGCTCGAGCGTCACGTGGCCGGAGAACCCGGGATCGATCCACCCGGCCGTGGAGTGCGTGAGCAGGCCCAGCCGGCCCAGGCTGGACTTGCCCTCCAGGCGGCCCGCCAGGTCGTCCGGGAGCGAGACCACCTCGTACGTGGACGCCAGCACGAACTCCCCGGGGTGCAGCACGAACGCCTCGTCGTCGGCCGTCTCGATCAGCCTGGTCAGGTCCGGCTGCTCCACCGCGGGGTCGATGTGCGGGTAGCGGTGGTTCTCGAAGACCCGGAAGAAGCGGTCCATCCGGACATCGATGCTGGACGGCTGGATCAGCCCGGGATCGTACGGGTCGAGCTTGACCCGGCCAGACTCGATCTCGGCCCTGATGTCACGATCGGAGAGGAGCACCCTCGCAACCTATCGGTTCGGTACGATGTCTGCGCGGACACGGCCCAGCCTGATGGTAAGGTCATTCGGTGCAGGTGCACGCGGGTGTAGTTCAATGGCAGAACATCAGCTTCCCAAGCTGATAGTGCGGGTTCGATTCCCGTCACCCGCTCCAAGCCAGAATGCGCAGCTAGCGCGATAGTTTCCCTGAGTCGCTCCGAGGGCATTCACGAAGCCGTCATCTTCGTCTCGTGCCCGTTGCGTGCCCGATGAGGGGCGCTCGGCTTCGACTCGCCTGCTGATCTTGTCAGCGATCATCTTGTCGCGCAGCGATGTGCGGTGCTGGTAGATCAGCGCGGCGCGTTCGCTGTCGTGCCCCATCCGGGTCATCAGGTCTTTGAGCTCGGCGCCGCTTTGGGCCGCGAACTGGTTGCCGGTATGCCGGAGGTCGTGAAAGTGCAGCCCCGGCACGCCGATAAACGCGACCGCCTGCGGCCACGCGGACATCTTGTTGAAGTTGCCCCGCCGCAGCGGGCCGCCCATCGCACCCGGGGAAGACGAGCGCGCCCGGGTCGTCTTTGGCGAAGACGGCCAGGTGCTCGCGGAGCGCCGGGACGATCACCTCGGGGATGCCGACGACGCGGCGTCCGGCCCGGGACTTCGGCGGCCCGAGAAGCATTTCGCCGGTTGACCTCTCGATATAGGCGGCCGTACCTTGACCGTGCGGTTATTCAGGTCGAGGTCGCTTCGCCTCAGTGCCGTTGCCTCGCCCCAGCGCAGGCTCGCGAAGGCGGCGAGGAGCACCAGGGCGCGGAACCTTCGATCAACCGTGGTGTCGGCACGGCAGTCACCGGTCATCTTCCACAGGCTCGCTCAGCCTCGGCTCGGGTCCTATACGCCTCCGGTGAGGCGCGCATCTCGCCGTTGCGGCTGAAACGGAGCCGGTAGCCTCCGGTCATCTTGCGGATGTTGCCGGCCGGACGGCGCCCGACCTGCTCGGCCAACTCGAAGACCTGGGCCACCGTCAGGACCGGCCGTTCGGCGGTGTTCTCCGCCGGGTGCGGCTCCTTTCGTGTGAGCGGCCTGGCGGCCGCTGCGAGCCGGGCCGCCCGGTATTCCCCCCAGCCCTGTCAGCCGGCCCGGTCCGCCAGCCCCCGGATCTCCCGCCCGCCACCCGGCACCGGCCCCGGGCAGCCACGTCAATGTGACTCTGCGGTCGCCAGGACCGCGTTGATGTGGCATTGCGGTGGCTGCCGCGGCGCCCCCGGGCGGCCCGGGCCGGTACCGCACGCCCCGCACGCCCCGCACGGATCAGGCGCCCCGGACCCGGGCTCAGCAGGCAGGAACCGGGGCGCCCCGGGACCGGGCTCACAGAAAAGGAGCCGCACCCTTCTCCGCCTGGGCGCCGCGGATCCGGCACGGGTTGCGGGGGAGGAGCCTGTCGTCCTCCACCGCAGTGGTCAGGACGGCGCGCAGCAGGCGATAGGCCTTGGCCGTCACCGAGACAGATACGCCACTGGCAAGGAGCGCGGCCCGCCATTCCCGGACCGTCCTGGTGGACAGCTTCCCGACCGGTATTGCGCCGAGGTGCGGGGCGATGTGCTTCCCGAGTAGCCACCGATACAGGTCTACGGTGCGGGGGACGCAGCCCCGGCCGCTCGGTAATCCACGCCGTCGCGTAGTCGGCGAGTTTCACATTTCCGCGCTCGGGATCGGTCCACTCGCCCGACCTGATTTGTGCCTCGATCATCACGAGCGCCGGTCAGCATCGGCCTTCCGTGCGTAGGTTCCGGCCCGGTGCGTATCCCGGCCATCCGGACCCGGATACCTGATCTGGTAGCGCCCGGATTCTCGTTTGCGGACATTGCCGAAACGCCGGTGTCTTTCTCGATTCGCCACTACGCGACTCCTCTCATCTTTGGGTAGTCGCGTCGGCTCGTCATGCGGCCCGCCCGGTTGCCGGAAGATCGGCTTCGGCGGCTCTTCGGCGCGCCAGCTCAAGGGCGGTCTGCCATTGGATGCGGTCGGCGACGACGTGGAGCAGCCGTTGCTCGTTGGGCATGTGGTCGTCGTCGCCAGGTTTGACGGGTTCCCAGGTGTACCGGGCCGGGTCGGTTACCGGAAGGCCGAGGGCGGTGGTGAGCCAGGTGCGGCGGTGAGTGCTCGGCATCAGCTCGGGTCGCGTTGCGTCGGTTTTCAGCATGATTCACTGCGCCGACCGCCGGAATAGTCTGGTGGCGTGAGCTTCTTTGACCACACTCCGGAGCGGGCGCGTCCCAGGTTCGACCGGCCCGGGGGCACAGACTGGAGGCGACCTGCCGGTGTCCTCCCCGGGGTTGCCCGCGCCGGGCTGTTCCTGATCCGCACCGATGAGGTAGCCGTTGTCGTGAGCAACGCGCTGGTCTACCCGAACGGCTTCGAGTTCACCGTCCACGCGCGACTGCATCATGAGCAGTTCGTCTGGGGCAAAAGCCCCCTCGATCCGGACGCCGACCCCCGCACAAGGCAGGTTCCTGAACAGGCCCTCCGGCTGGGTGTCCTGTACGCCGATAGCCGCCGGGCCAGGACCAGGAGCCACCAGCCGATAAGTGTTGATCACGCCGACGGCGAGCACCTGGTCCTCCAGGAAACCGGCACCGGTGGGAACGAGCGCCAATGGGACGGCCAGTTCTGGGTTCACCCGCTGCCATCAGACGGGCCGGTCACCTTCGTCGCGTCTTGGCTGCTGTATGGGGTGGACGAGGCTCGGGCACAATTGGACAGCTCGGTTATCCATGAGGCCGCAGACCGTGCGGTGATCTTGTGGCCAGATGAGCCATGACAACCTCCGCTATGCCGCCAGCTTAGCCTCCGCGATTCAGCATTGACGGTGAGCTGGGCGACTGAGCGGCATTGAAGTTGCCGTGAGCTGGGGTTTCGTTCCGCGGCGGGCAGCGGGGCTGGCGCACCTTATGGGTGCTGGGCGATCCGTGGTGGCAGGAAGTGATGAGAAACGGCCGGGCAGCGGCCGTTCTTTGCTGGCTCGCGTGGCGAAGAGCGCCCCGGTCCTGGGAGATTACGGGTTACCACACGCCGTAAATTCCCTGAACTGGAGCGCTCCTCGCCATGCAGCTTAACGGGTGGGATCATGCCCTGAAGGTCACAGCGGGAGGGGCCGGCCTGGTCGGCCATGCCGGCGCGATCCTGCTGCGGAAGGCAGCTGACCAGGCGGGACTGACCGGGCAGCTGAGCCTGGCACTGCGGAAGAAAGGCACGTCGCCCGCCTTCGACCGGGGCTCCGTGCTGGTATCGCTGGCGGCCGCGGTCGCGCTCGGCGCCACGAGCATGAGCGACATCGCCTTGCTGGCGCACCTGGCCCCCGTGCTCGGGGACGCGCCGAGCGGGCCGACGGTGCGCCGCGCCCTGGACCTGGCCGGGACTCCCGCCGTGCTGGACAAGATCGCCCGCGCCCGCGCGAAGGCCCGCCAGCACGTATGGACGCTGATCCAGGACACCCCCGCCGGGTTCCCGTGGCTGGTCATCGCGGGGAAGGCCCTGACCGGGTGGCTGGTCATCGACCTGGACGCGACCTTGGTCACCGCCAGCTCAGACAAGGAAGGCGCCGCCCCCACCTGGAAGAAGGGCTACGGTTTCCATCCCCTCGGCGCCTGGCTCGCCAATACCCGCGAGTCCCTGGCCATGCTGCTGCGGCCCGGCAACGCCGGGTCAAACACCTTCACCGACCACAAGGACGTGCTGGCCGCGGCGGCCCGGCAGGTCCCCGCCCGGTTCCGGCGCAAGACCCTCATCCGGGTCGACGGCGCCGGCGCCAGCCACGAACTGATCGGCCACCTGCTGTCCCTGTCCTCGCCGCGGCGGAACGTGCTGTTCACCTGCGGGTGGATGATCACCGCCGCCGACGAGGACGCCATCCGGAAAGTCCCCGCGGACGCCTGGAAGCCCGGCACCGCCCAGGACGGCGCAGCCGAGGACGACAAGGACGTCGCCGAGATCACCGGCCTGATGACCAGGGCAGGGAACTGGCCCGAAGGCCTGCGCTGGATCGCCCGCCGCGTGAAGCCGTCCCGCCGCCACCTGCGGAACCTGACGGACTACGAGAAGAAAACGGGCTGGAAATACTCCATCACCTGCACCAACATCCCCGGCACCGGGATCGCCGGCGTCCCGGGCAGCCACCACCCGCAGTACATCGATGCCGTCCACCGCGAGCACGCCGTGGTCGAGACCGCCGGCGTCCGCACCGCCAAGGCCATGGGCCTGCGGAACCTCCCCTCGAAGACCTGGCAGGTCAACTGCGGCTGGGTCATCGCCGCGAACATCGCCGCCGACCTTGCCGCCTGGACCCGCCTCCTGGGCCACCACGACGACCCCGACCTGCGGGACGCCGACCCGGACACGCTCCGCTACCGGATATGGCACCTCCCCGCCCGGCTCGCCCGCCACGCCCGGCAGCGGACCCTGGCCATCAGCCCCGACTGGCCCTGGACGCACGCATTCATCGCCTGCTGGCAACGGCTCCGCGCCCTGCCAGCACCCGCCTGACCAGCACGAACCACCCCGCCAGCACGAAAGGAGGACCAGCCCGGCGCAGTCGGAGCCGGTGCGCACCCGGGCATCCCGGGCGCCGCCACGCGCCCCACCGCATCCAGCAACCCGACACCAGACCCGAAACCGGGCACCGGCACATTCAGTAACCGCACCTCAGGAACGCTGAACGATTGAAGTTAGACGCGGGATACGCGGGAGGATCTTGCTCGGCATGCCGTCCACTACCGCCGATAGCCGTCTCGGAAGTCCGCCAGCCGCTGGATGCCGAGGAACAGCGGTTGGTCACCGGTACGGACGATCCGCTCCCTCCGTTCGGGCCCGAGATGGCTTGGTTCGTGGATGAGATAAAGCGGCGGTGGCCGTCTCTGGAGGACGACCCGGGCAGTCCATGGTCTGTTTCGCCCGGCTGGCAACCAGCAACGAGTGGCGGGACCGGCTTTGCCGTCGTCTGGTCGCGTGCGGATGAGATGTAAACGGCCATCTTGGAGATCGCCGCCCACGCGAACGTGATCATCTCCGATCCTCAAGTACCTGAGGTAGTTCTTCCACCGGGGCTGACCTGAGCAGTCAGCGCCGGGCACGCTACACGGGTTGCAGCGGTTCATTTCACCGGTCAGATCAAGATTGCCGGGCCATTAGCTTCAATCGTTCAGCGTTCCTGAGGTGCGGTTACTGAATGTGCCGGTGCCCGGTTTCGGGTCTGGTGTCGGGTTGCTGGATGCGGTGGGGCGCGTGGCGGCGCCCGGGATGCCCGGGTGCGCACCGGCTCCGACTGCGCCGGGCTGGTCCTCCTTTCGTGCTGGCGGGGTGGTTCGTGCTGGTCAGGCGGGTGCTGGCAGGGCGCGGAGCCGTTGCCAGCAGGCGATGAATGCGTGCGTCCAGGGCCAGTCGGGGCTGATGGCCAGGGTCCGCTGCCGGGCGTGGCGGGCGAGCCGGGCGGGGAGGTGCCATATCCGGTAGCGGAGCGTGTCCGGGTCGGCGTCCCGCAGGTCGGGGTCGTCGTGGTGGCCCAGGAGGCGGGTCCAGGCGGCAAGGTCGGCGGCGATGTTCGCGGCGATGACCCAGCCGCAGTTGACCTGCCAGGTCTTCGAGGGGAGGTTCCGCAGGCCCATGGCCTTGGCGGTGCGGACGCCGGCGGTCTCGACCACGGCGTGCTCGCGGTGGACGGCATCGATGTACTGCGGGTGGTGGCTGCCCGGGACGCCGGCGATCCCGGTGCCGGGGATGTTGGTGCAGGTGATGGAGTATTTCCAGCCCGTTTTCTTCTCGTAGTCCGTCAGGTTCCGCAGGTGGCGGCGGGACGGCTTCACGCGGCGGGCGATCCAGCGCAGGCCTTCGGGCCAGTTCCCTGCCCTGGTCATCAGGCCGGTGATCTCGGCGACGTCCTTGTCGTCCTCGGCTGCGCCGTCCTGGGCGGTGCCGGGCTTCCAGGCGTCCGCGGGGACTTTCCGGATGGCGTCCTCGTCGGCGGCGGTGATCATCCACCCGCAGGTGAACAGCACGTTCCGCCGCGGCGAGGACAGGGACAGCAGGTGGCCGATCAGTTCGTGGCTGGCGCCGGCGCCGTCGACCCGGATGAGGGTCTTGCGCCGGAACCGGGCGGGGACCTGCCGGGCCGCCGCGGCCAGCACGTCCTTGTGGTCGGTGAAGGTGTTTGACCCGGCGTTGCCGGGCCGCAGCAGCATGGCCAGGGACTCGCGGGTATTGGCGAGCCAGGCGCCGAGGGGATGGAAACCGTAGCCCTTCTTCCAGGTGGGGGCGGCGCCTTCCTTGTCTGAGCTGGCGGTGACCAAGGTCGCGTCCAGGTCGATGACCAGCCACCCGGTCAGGGCCTTCCCCGCGATGACCAGCCACGGGAACCCGGCGGGGGTGTCCTGGATCAGCGTCCATACGTGCTGGCGGGCCTTCGCGCGGGCGCGGGCGATCTTGTCCAGCACGGCGGGAGTCCCGGCCAGGTCCAGGGCGCGGCGCACCGTCGGCCCGCTCGGCGCGTCCCCGAGCACGGGGGCCAGGTGCGCCAGCAAGGCGATGTCGCTCATGCTCGTGGCGCCGAGCGCGACCGCGGCCGCCAGCGATACCAGCACGGAGCCCCGGTCGAAGGCGGGCGACGTGCCTTTCTTCCGCAGTGCCAGGCTCAGCTGCCCGGTCAGTCCCGCCTGGTCAGCTGCCTTCCGCAGCAGGATCGCGCCGGCATGGCCGACCAGGCCGGCCCCTCCCGCTGTGACCTTCAGGGCATGATCCCACCCGTTAAGCTGCATGGCGAGGAGCGCTCCAGTTCAGGGAATTTACGGCGTGTGGTAACCCGTAATCTCCCAGGACCGGGGCGCTCTTCGCCACGCGAGCCAGCAAAGAACGGCCGCTGCCCGGCCGTTTCTCATCACTTCCTGCCACCACGGATCGCCCAGCACCCATAAGGTGCGCCAGCCCCGCTGCCCGCCGCGGAACGAAACCCCAGCTCACGGCAACTTCAATGCCGCTCAGTCGCCCAGCTCACCGTCAATGCTGAATCGCGGAGGTTAGCGGGCCATTAACCCCGGTAACGAGAGGTCTCTCACGGTCACTCGCGGACACCCCGAACCGCAGGTCAGGCCACGTGACGGGCCGGACGGCACAGATTCCCAAGCTGATAGTGCGGGTTCGATTCCCGTCACCAGCTCCACCGTAAAGGTCCAGTTCGGCGAGGTTTTGCGAACACCGGACCGTCGATCGTTTAGAGCCTGCTTGAGAACCTGCCTGTCGTCGGTCAGGACGGATCTGGGTCTTCCTGGACGGAGTGCGGCGTGTCGTTGAAGTGACGTAAGAGGCTCCTGGTAATCGCTTAGGTGTCGAAGCCAGCGCGATGCCAGGAGCCTTGCGTGCCGTTCTACCCTGCCCCCGTTCGTGATGTCCAGCCAGCGCCTGCACCGGGCGGTGGCGTGCCGGTGCTGCCCGGGCGGGATCTCCCGCAGCACCCGGGCCCGCCGCTATCCCTCGGATATGACCGAGGCGGAATGGGCGGTGTGCGAGCCGTTACTGCCGGCCCCGGCGTGGCTGGCCGGGCGCGGCGGCCGCCCAGCCAGCTGGTGCATGCGCGATGTCGTCGACGCGATCCGCTACCTCACCCACAACGGGCCGGTCTGGCGGGCGCTGCCCGCTGACTTCCCGCCCGCGGGCACCGTGTACTGGTGGCTGGACAAATGGCAGGCGGACGGATCGGCCGAGCGCATGCACGATGACCTGCGCGACCGCATCCGGCTGGCCGCCGGGCGGACGGCGGCACCGACGGCGGCGGTCATCGATTCCCAGTCGGTCAAGGGCTCGGAGATGATCAGCCGCGCCCGCCGCGGCTATGACGCGGGCAAGAAGATCAACGGGACCAAGCGGCACATCGCCGTCGATGCCCTGGGCCTGCTGCTGACCGTGCTGGTCACCGCTGCCTCGGTCCAGGACCGCGACGCGGCAAAGCCGCTGCTGTGGAACCTGCGGCGGGCGTTCCCCTCAGTCAAGCTGGCCTGGGCTGACGGCGGCTACGCCGGCAAGCTGGTCACCTGGGCCGCGGCCAAGCTCAAGCCCAAGCTGACCCTGGAGATCGTGAAACGGCCCGATGACCTGCATACCTTCCAGGTCCTGCCCCGCCGGTGGGTCGTCGAGCGCACCCTGTCCTGGATCACCCGCCACCGCCGCACCGTCCGCGACTACGAACGCCTGCCCGCCCATCACGAGACCTACATCTACTGGGCCATGATCATCGTCATGACCCGGCGCCTCGCCCGCCAGCCCGCCACCGCCCAGTCAGCAGCCACCTAGGTTCTCAAGCAGGCTCTTAGAGGCTGAACCGGGTTGCGGCCATTAGCGCCCCATTGGGAGTCCGTTAACGTACTGTCTGCTGTTCTGGCTAACCCTCCTGGATTTGATCGCCAGGCATCGCAGAACGTCGGCCGCGGTATGGCACGCTGTAGCAACCGGTGCTACATTGGTTCGATGAGCAGTCAGCCCGAGATCACCCAGCGAGATCTGAGGATGCGATCCAAGGAGATCATGGATGCGGTCGAGCACGGTCAGGCCTTCACGGTCACCAGAGACGGCCATAGCATCGGCGAACTGATACCACTACGTCAGCGCCGCCGTTTCGTATCACGGGCCGAGTTCGTCGCCATGTCGCGTACTGCGCCAGCGATCGACACGGACGCGTTCCGGGCGGACCAGGATGCCGCCGCCGATCAGGCCAGCGGTGCCTATGACTGGTGAGGCGCCCCGGCGAGGCCTGCTGGACACCAATATCATGATCCTGCGACGCCGGATTGCTCCCGAGGATCTTCCCGATGAGATGGCGATCAGCGCTGTCACGCTGGCCGAGCTTTCCGCTGGACCGCATGAGGTGCGGCCGGACACCGAGCAGGATGTTTACATCGAGGCTACCGAGCGGGCTCGTCGGCTGGATGTCCTGCAGCGGGCTGAGCACGAGTTTGACCCGATCCCCTTCGACGCAGATGCCGCCCGGGCCTATGGCCGGGTGACGGCAGCCGTGATCGCCACGGGCCGGAAGCCTCGCCGTCGGGCAGTGGATCTCATGATCGCCGCGACGGCGATCGTCGCCGAGCTCCCGCTGTACACGACAAATCCTGACGATTTCGTCGGCCTGGATCACCTCGTGACGGTGATCCCTGTAACCAGGCCGGAAGTTCCGGACGAACGCCATTCCGGCCAGTAAGCCCGCGACGCAAACGAGCGGGCAGAGAACCGTCCGGGCGCAAGGTACGAACTCGGTGCGGCGCGCTACCGAATTGACCTTGATATTTATCAAGGCGACGGCGCTCCGCGCCGTCGGGCCCGGCGTCGGCGGGACGGGCGTGCGGCATTAGGGGCCGACCCGCCCCGCCCCGCCGCACCGGACAGGCGTAGAGGTGTCAGCCCCTGAAGCCCGATTGCCTCGCATCCGAATTAAGCAGCCGACGCCTTCCGCGCCAGGACAGACGCCACACGGAACTGGCGTCGGTCATCCGGTTCGGGGTTCTCAACTAGCCGCGCGGTCTCGGTGACTCCCGATGTCTGCAATAGCGACACGACGTGATCCGGCCACCAACGATAGGCTGCGGCTACCCGGTGGTCGTAGTACTCGTACGGTGGTTCGGGGCCGTCTGTGGCTGAGAAGCTGAGCAGGAGCCAGCCGCCGGGCACGAGCACCCGGGCGAACTCGGTCAATGCCGAAGACAAAAGTGCTGGGGGCAGATGAATGACCGAGGAGCGGGACAGTACTCCGCTGCAGGAGTTATCGGCTAGGCCGAGCCTCGTTATCGAGCCTAGTGCGAAGCGGACTCCAGGGTAGCGGGCACCGCCGACCGCCAGCATTTCGGCGGACTGGTCCACGCCGAGCACCGCCAGGCCGAGGCCGTGAAGGTGCGCCGCGATATGGCCTGGACCGCAGCCGAGATCAACGACCGTCCCCGCGGGTGCGTGGCGGACCTTCTCAGCGAAGGCGGCGAGCAGGCCGCGCTCGACCGGCCTGTTATCCAGAGTGTCCTTAAACTGGTCAGCGTAGAAGGCTGCGACTGCATCGTAAGCCGTGCGGGCAGTAAGTAGATCGGGCTCTGACATGGCCGGGACAATACTCGGCCACCCCGGTGCTCGGACGCTGCGCGTTATGCGCTCCGGCTTGGCTTGCCTCCGAATTACCTGGGCTGATCTTGATCGTCGGCTGGGGCGATGGCATCTCGGCTCGATCAGGTGGCCGTGAGCACGGGGTTGCCGTCCGCCGATGGACGCAGGCTCCCAACCGCGATCAAGGGAGTTATAGGCCCACCACGTAGTTTCGACCGACCCGAAGCCATGTCCGGTTCGTTCAATACATGATCGGCTTCGCGCGGCATCCTGACCCTTGTGGGACCCGACGAGAAGAGGAGCGAAGAGATGGAACCCCGCATCCACGTGATTACGCTCGCGGTCGAGGACCTCGACCGGGCGCTGGCCTTCTACCGCGACGGCCTCGGCTTGGACTCCAGCGGCGTGGTCGGTGCCGAATTCCACGACGACGAGAGCGGAGCCGACGGCGCCATAGCCATGTTCCACCTGGCCGGCGGGCTGATCCTTACCGTCTATCCCCGTTCGGAACTCGCCAAGGACGCGGGCGTGCCGTCCGGACCGCCAAAGAGCGGCGAGTTCAGCATCGGGCACGCCGTGACCAGTCGCGCAGGCGTCGATTCCCTGATCGCCCGCGCCGAGACGGCCGGCGCCAAGGTCCTCGACCAGCCACGCGACCGCCCCTGGGGCATCTACTCGGGGTACTTCCAGGACCCCGACGGACACCTGTGGGAGGTCATGCACAACCCCGGACTGGACCTGGGCGCATCCTGACACCGAATCCAGGCCGCCGGGGCCTGCGCGCCGAACTCGACCGGTATCGCCGCTGCGATCCACGTCACAGGCGGTCTCGCGGCCATCTCAGCCGTACCTGTCGTGGTGGCGCAGTTCGACGGTTTCGTCCTGGCGGCCGAGCGAGGTCAGGTCGAGGAGCTGGTCGGTCGTGCAGAACTGCTGGATGACCGGGCCATAGCCGGACCAGGTACGCAAGATGGTGCCGCCGTCCTGGCGGAAGACGCTGAGGCCGCCCTGCTCACCGGGCCGGGCGGCCCAGGGCTCGCCCCGGTCGGCCAGTTCCTGCGCGGACCGGAAGTTGTATTCGATGGGCGCGACGCTCTCGTCGTTGGTGACGTGGAAGTCGTAGTTGAAGTCGCTGCCCAGCGACGAATACCACGGGAAGGTCCAGCCCATCCGCTGCCGGAACGACTCGATCTTGCTGATCGGCGCCCTGGATACCGCCGCGTACGTGGTGTTGCGCGCATGCAGGTGAGCCAGGTCACCGACGTTGTCGGCCTGATACGAGCAGACCGGGCAGCCAGCGTCCCAGGACGGGTCGAACATGAAGTGCTGGACGATGAGCTGGGTCCGGCCCTCGAAGAGATCCAGCAGGCTGGCCTGGCCGTCCGGGCCCTCGAAGACGTAATCCTTCTCGACTACGACAGCGGGCAGCTCGCGGCGCCGGGCCGCGATCTCCTCGAGGCTGCGCATGGCCTCCTCTTCTGCGACCTGAAGTTCCTTGCGCGCGGCCAGCCACTCGGCGGCCGGTACCGTTCGTGGGCTCATGAGGGACAGACGGACCAGGCGCCCGGAATTCATCGCCGGGCGCATAGATCAGGTCCCGGGCGATGAATTGCCGGACGATGTTGCGTCTAGCTACCCCCGCCTCGGCGACTACGAGATGAACAATCATGTGGTCGAGTACGAGCCAGAGCGGATCGGCTGGGAGCCTGAAGCCGGGCGGCCGGGCGGGTTCGGTACACTCCCGGTCCTGTGAGTACTTCTGATGCGATCTTGGTGACCGGCGGCGCCGGTTTCGTGGGTGCGACGCTGGTACGGCGGCTGGTGGCGAGCGGCTACCGGGTCCGGGTGTTCGACAACCTCAGCACCGGAGACGCCGCGCACCTGGACGGCGTGGACGCCGAACTGGTCAAGGGCGACATCCGCGATGTGGCCGCCCTGGACGACGCGATCGAGGGCATGGCGGCGGTCATGCACCTCGCCGCCGCGGGCTCGGTCATCGGCTCGGTGCAGGATCCGGTGATGAACTTCGAGGTCAATGCGCTCGGGACGTTCCGCGTGCTCGACGCCGCGCGGCGGGCGGATATCGAGCGCGTGGTGCTGGCGTCGACCGGCGGGGCGCTGATCGGGGACGCCACGCCGCCCGTCAGCGAGCAGTCGCTGCCCAAGCCGATCTCCCCGTACGGGGCGAGCAAGCTGGCGGGCGAGGGGTACGCGCACGCGTTCGCCAAGACGTACGGGCTGCGTACCGTCGCCATCAGGTTCGGCAACGTCTACGGGCCCTGGTGTGCCCGCAAGCGCGGCGTGCTCAACGTCTTCTTCGAGTCGCTCCACTCCGGCGTGCCCCTGGTCATCTACGGCGACGGGTCGTCGTCCCGCGACTACGTGCACGTGGACGACATCTCCACCGCCCTGCAGCTCGGACTGGAGAAAGACGTCCCGGGCGGCACGGTGCTGCACGCCGCGTCGGGTGTCGAGACCGCGGTCAGGGACCTGGCCGACCTGTGCCGCCAGGCGGCCGGGCTCCCCGGCCACCCGATCGAGTACCGGCCCAAGCGGCCCGGCGAGGTGGGCCGCAACTTCGCCTCCTACGACCTGGCCAACCAGGTGCTCGGCTACGCGCCCTCGGTCGCCCGCGAGGTCGGGATCCCCCGCACCTGGAAGTGGTTCCAGGAGGAAGTGTTCCGGGACTAACCGGGCGTCCAGACGTACGGGGTGGTGGCGGCGACCGGCTCGAAGCCGAGCCGCTGCAGGATCGGCCGGCTGGTGGGCAGCGCGTCGACCTGGAGGTAGCGGTAGCCGCGGGCGGCGGCCAGGGCCGCCCGGTACGCGACCAGGGCGCGGAAGATCCCCCGGCCACGCCAGGCCGGGACCGTTCCCCCGCCCCATAGCCCGGCGAAATCGGTGCCCGGGACGAACTCCACCCGGGCCGCGCTGACCGGTTCGTCCCCGGCCATGGCCACGACCATCTGAACCAGCTCCGGATCCTCCCTGAGCTGGGCGGCCAGCCGCTCGCCGAGCTCAGGGGACGGGTGCGCGGTGAACGCCAGCTCGCGCACGGCCATCAGCGCCGCCAGGCCGGCCTGGTCGGTCACCAGGTCCAGCCGCACCCCGTCCGGCAGCCTGACCTCGGAGTCGACGGCCGCGGTCTCGGCGACCAGCACCAGTTCCTCGTCATCGGCCACGAAGCCGGCCGCCAGCAGCCGCCGGCCCAGGTCGGCGGGCTGGTCGTAGTCGTAGAGCTTCCACTCGACGGGCGTGCCGCGAGCGGCGAAGTACCGCACCTGCGCGGCGATCACGGCGTCGGCGGTGTCACTGGTGAGGTCGGACCAGGTGATGGACGACGTCCGTGTCCCCGGCGCCAGCCAGCGCAGCACCCCGGCGTCGGCCTCGGCCACCGCCCCCGGCTCGCCGCCCTGGGTGTTGCGCCGGATCTGGGCATCGAATGCCGCCCGCACGGCGTGAATGTCCACCAGCGCACCCCACCACGCCGGGCCTGCCGGCGCAACTCATATGAGTCCGCACGGGCGCCGCTAGCTCCGGGCACCGTGCCGGGCGCTGCGGTACCAGAAGATCAGCACCGAGGCGGCCATCGGTATCGCTCCCTCCCAGAGGCCGGCCAGCACGGCTAGCACGGTCAGGGCTCGAGCAGCACCTTCACCGCGCCGCTGCGGCGGGCGTCCTTCAGCGCCAGCACCGCCTCGTCCCAGCGCTCGAGCGGGAACCGGTGCGTGATGACCGGAGTCAGGTCGAGGCCGGCCAGGACGAAGTCGAAATAGTGCTGCATCGCGTGCTTGGCCACCCCGCCCACCTCCTCCACGCCGAACCCGTTCGAGCCGATGACGCGCAGTTCCTTGAAGTACAGCGGGGTCCACTCGAAGCGCTTCGGGGGCTCGACCCCCGAGACCACGAGCGTGCCGCCGGTGGTGAGCAGGCGCAGCGAGGTCTCCACGGTCTCGGTCGAGCCGATCGTGTCGTAGACCACGGCCGGCCCGTCCTGCAGCCAGTCACGCTTGCTCCACGGCACCAGCGGCGTCGCGCCCACCCGGCGCGCCACCTGGGTGACGAGCTCGTCCGGTGACGTGGACAGCACCGCGTGCGCGCCGAGCCGGGCCGCCAGCGAGGCCCGCGGCCCCGGACGCACCGCCGCCCATACCTCGACCCCCGGGTAGAGGTGCCGCAGCAGCGCGATGGCCGCGAACGCGAGCGTCCCCGATCCGTAGACCAGCACCGGCCGGCCGGCCGGAGGGGGCGCCAGCAGCAGGGACCGCAGCGACACGCTGACCGGATCCGCCAGCACCGCCGCCTCGTCCGAGACGCCAGCAGGAATAGTAAACAACTGCGAGGCGTGCGCCGCGAACCGCTCCGCGTGCGCCCCGGCCGCCGCCGCGCAGTTCCCGATGTGGATCGAGACGGGCAGATCACCCGAGCGGAAGTTCCGGCACCACGGGTACCGCCCGGCCAGGCACGCCGGGCACGGCGGGTCGATGCCGCGGGGCACGCAGGATAGCCAGGGGTTGAGCACGACTCGTTCGTTCGTATCGGTCCGTCGCCCGACCACCTCGTGCCCGAGCACGTGCGGAAACGACACCAGCGCGGTAAGCGGGTTGTCGCGAGACCCGTTGAGCAGGATCTGCTTCACGTCGGAGCCGCACAGCCCGGAGAAGGTCGTCCGCACCCGTACCCAGCCCGGGGCGGGCAGCGGCAGCTCGTCCACGTCCTCGACCCGGACCGGGGCCAAGCGGGAGACGAACGCCCTGCCGTCCACGCGGCCGCCGATAGCCGAAGCCGCCTCGCGGGCGAGGTTGTGCCGGAAGACCAGCGCCCTCATCGACCAGGGCCAGGAAACCGGATGGGCGGGTGCCACACGTGGGCCATCAGGGTCTCGTCCCGCCGGAGCTTGCCCGGCGGCCGCGGCACCTGGTCGACCACCAGGCCGTCGACCGGCATCGGGTGCGGCGTGAGCTGGACGGACCTGACCTTGAGCCCCAGCCGCCCCGCCATTTCCATGCACACGTCGTAGAACAGCCCGCGCAGCTCCGGCACCGGGGCCCGCTTCGCCGTCCGGGACCGGGACCCGCCGGCGCCGTCCAGCCCCAGCAGCTGGCCGAGCGCGTCCGCCCGCAGGTCGACGGAGGTGCCGGTGGCCGCCGGGCCGACCCAGGAACCGGTAGCGAAGCCCCCGGAGGGAGTCAGGCCCTTGCGCCGCAGGCCCGCCGCCTCGTCGTAGTGGCCCCGGCGGGCCGGGTCACCGAGGATCGCCCACGCCGTGTCGAGGAAGTACTGGGCCCGGGTGACGATGTCGATCACGTTCGACGGGGCCCCGGAAATCATCTCGGGGCGTAGCAGGCTCGCCCGTTCGTCGTATTTTCGCTTGATCTTGTCCGGCTCGGCGCCCGGCAGCACGCCGAGGACCTCGTACCAGGTGATGGCGCGCTCCATATGCTGGCCAACCTACCGGAAGCTACCGGGCCAGATCCCGCTGGCCGCCGGCCAGCACCGCTACTTCACGCTGATCTTGGTGCCGTGCTCGGCGCCTTCGCAGATCTCCCGCATCACGCCCGCGGCGGCCACGTCGAACACGTGCATGGTCAGTGCCTGCTCGTTGGCCAGGACGAACGCGCTGGTGTCCATCACCCGCACCCCGGCCGCCAGTGCCTCGTCGTAGGTCAGCTTGGTGTAACGCACCGCGTCCGGGTTGACGTTCGGGTCGCTGTCGTAGACCCCGTCCACCCCCCGCTTGGCCACCAGCAGCGCGTCGGCGTCCAGTTCCAGCGCCCGCTGCACCGCCGGGTAGTCGGTGGTGACGTAGGGCTGGCCGATGCCGCCCGCCAGCAGGACGATCATGCCGCGGTCGAGGTGGTGCATGGCCCGGAGCCTGATGAAGGGCTCGGCCACGCTGTGGATCGGCACCGCGGTCATCACCCGCACGTCGGCTTCGGTCCGCGCGGTGAGCGCGCCCCGGACCATCAGCGCGTTCATGATCGTGCCGAGCATGCCGATGTTGTCCGCCTCGGCCCGGCTGATGCCCCAGCCGTCGGCCATCCGGCCGCGGAAGTAGTTCCCGCCGCCCACGACCACCGCCACCTGGACGCCGAGATCGTGCAGCGAGAGGATTTCCCCGGCGACGCGAGACAGGCTGGCCGGGTCCACCCCGGAACTGCTGGCTCCGGCGAGCGCCTCGCCGCTGAGCTTGACCACGACCCTGCGATAGCGAGGTACAGCCACCGTGCCCCCAATCTCCCGGCCGCCCCGAGCGACCGTCGCGCCCACGCTACCGTATGCCGGTACCTGGCCCTATGCGTCCGTGATGTACCTGGGCGGGTATAAGACCTGGTTAACGTGATGTGGAGAACCAGAAAATGAGCATCGAGCCGGCCTGGGACCGGGCCGTGGAGCTGGCCTGGGAGTCGTTCTGCGCGGGCACCACCCCGGTCGGCGCCGTGGTGACCGACGCCGCCGGCGCCATCGTGGCCGAGGGCCGCGGCCGCCGCTTCGAGACCGCCGCGCCGCCCCGCCAGCTGGCTTGGACCTCCGTCGCCCACGCCGAGCTCAACGCGCTCGCCCAGCTCGCCCCGGACCGGCATTACCCGGACCACGCGCTGCTGACCACGCTGGAACCGTGCGCCATGTGCCACGGCGCGGCCATCCAGTCCAGCGTCGGCTCGCTCGCCTACGCCGGCGCCGACCCCTACGGGGGCACCGGCGCCGTAGTCTTCGGCACGCCGCAGGCCCGGCACCGCCCGTTGCCGGTGACCGGCCCCTTGACCGACGAACGAGGACGGCTCGCCGAACTCCTCCACATCACGTGGATCATGCGGGTGGCGGGCCCGCACGTGCTCGCCCCCCAGCAGGAGTTCCTGCCCGGCCCGGCCGCCCTGGCCGCCCGCCCCGCCGTCCAGCACCTGCTCACCGAAGCCGCCGCCGCCCGCCTCCCCCTGCCCGACCTCCGCACCGCCCTCCGCGGCACCCTCTAGCCGCAGCACCCGCCGCTAGCCGCAGCACCCGCCAGCTAGCCGCAGCACCCGCCAGCTAGCCGCAGCACCCGCCAGCTAGCCGCAGCACCCGCCAGCTAGCCCTCCGCGGCCCCCTCTAGCCGCAGCACCCGCCAGCCCGGCGTCGAGGCGACGGGATACGCGAATGAAACCGGGCTTCCAGCGCGTTCTGGCGCGCTGAACTCCGGGTTTCATGTCGCCGCAGCCCGGCTCGGCCCGGTGCTATGTCGCCGCAGCCCGGATCGGCCCGGTGCTATGTCGCCGCAGCCCGGATCGGCGCGGTGCTGTTGTGACTGGTGCTTGCTATTGGGAGTGCTCTTATGGCTGGGAGTGCTCGCCGTGGTCTTCGTGGGGCGCGGCGTGTTCCTCGGACTCGGCGAAGCGCTTGCGGCAGGCGGCGATCTCGGCCTCGGCCGCGCGGCGGTCGGCCCACGCCTCGGCCTGGACCGACTTGCCGGGCTCGATCGCCTTGTAGACCTCGAAGAAATGCTGGATCTCCAGCCGCTGGAATTCCGGCACGTGGTGGATGTCCCGCAGGTGCTCCATCCGGGGATCGGTGGCGGGCACGCACAGCACCTTCTCGTCGTTGCCCATCTCGTCCCGCATCCGGAACATCCCGATGACCCGGCAGTTGATCAGGCACCCGGGGAAGGTAGGTTCGTCGAGGAGCACCAGCGCGTCCAGCGGATCGCCGTCGTCGGCCAGGGTGTCCTCGATGAACCCGTAGTCCGCCGGGTACCTGGTCGAGGTGAAGAGCATGCGGTCCAGCCGGATCCGGCCGGAGGCGTGGTCCATCTCGTACTTGTTCCGCTGTCCCATGGGGATCTCGATAACAACGTCAACGTCCACTGGTTCGCTCCAGACCGGTCTGGGTGATTAACTCCATTGTTCCTTCAGGCCGCGACAGACATCGCGTGAGGTGGTACGCAATGCTGCGCCGCACCAAGCCAGCGGCCGTGCTGACGCTCGCCATGATCAACATTTTCACGCTCGCGGCGGGTATCGCCGTGGCCCTGATGTTGCCACCGCGGCTCGCCGCCCTCAAGGTGCCCACGGTGGCGCCGGGCCAGGTGCGCGGGGCGGGGAGCGTGCTGGACCCGGGGACCGGGAGCGGCTCGCTGCCGACGGCCAGCGGGCTGCGGTCGGCGCTGGCCGGCCCCTGTCCGCGGCCGCGCTGGGCCCGCGGGTGTCGGCGGTGGTGGCCGACCCGGCCACCGGGCAGGTGCTGCTGTCCCGGGACGGGACCAAGATGCTGACCCCCGCCTCGACCACCAAGCTCGTCACCTCGGCCGCCGCGCTGGCCGTGCTCGGCCCGGACGCCACGTTCAGCACCCGGGTGGTGCGCGGCGCCACCCCGGACAGCGTCGTCCTGGTCGGCGGCGGCGACCCGGTGCTCGCGGTCAGGCCCTACCCGGCCGGGAGCTACCCGCAGCCGGCCACGCTGGCCGGCCTCGCGGCCGCCACGGCGCGGAAGCTGAAGGCCCAGGGCCGCCGGACGGTCAGCGTCGGCTACGACGACTCCCTCTACACCGGCCCCGGCCTGGCGCCCGGCTGGACGCCGGCCTACGTCAGCACCGGCAACGTGACCTCCATCACCGCGCTCGAGGTGGACCAGGGACGGCTGGCGGCCAACGGCGCCCCCGAGGACTCCGACGACCCGTACAACCTCAGGCCGCGCAGCACCGATCCGGCGGGCACGGCCGCCACCTCGTTCGTCTCCCTGCTCACCGCGGACGGCATCAAGGTGACCGGCTCCCCGGCCCCGCAGCCGGCCCCGGCCCGTGCGGCCCGCCTGGCCAGCGTGTCCTCGCCGCCGCTGTCGGCCATCGTGGAGCAGATGCTCGAGGAGAGCAACAACGTGATCGCGGAGAACCTGGCCCGGCAGGTCGCCGTCAGGACCGGGCCGCCCGCCTCGTACAGCGGGGCGGCCGCCGCGGTCACCGCCGAGCTCGCCAAGCTCGGCGTCCGCGGCGGCCTGCACCTGGTCGACGGCAGCGGCCTGTCCCCGCAGGACGCGATCGCGCCGGCCGCGCTGGTCAAGGTGGTCGGCCTGGCCGTGACCCACGCCAGAATCCGCGCCCTGCTGGCCGGGCTCCCGGTCGCGGGTTTCTCCGGCACGCTGCAGGGCGGGGAGAGCGTGTTCGCCGGCATCGGCGGCGCGGCCCTCGGTGCCGTGCGGGCCAAGACCGGCAACCTCAGCACGGTGACCACGCTGGCCGGGCTGGTCACCGACAAGGCGGGCCGGACGCTCGCGTTCGCCTTCATGGCCGACCAGATCCCGGCCGCGGCGATGCTGCAGACGGCCGCGAACTCCATCAACGAGGCGGCCGGCGCCCTCGCTAACTGTGGCTGCCGGTTACGGGAGCTGGCAGCACCACGTACGGTTGGACTGTGAGCAGCACGCAGATGATCGACTGGGACGTAGCCATCGCCACCGGAACCCGGTGGGCCAAGGCCGGGCCGCAGGTGAGCCTGGCCGAGGCACGGCGGACGGTCTCAGAGCTACGCGACCTGGCCGGCGCCGTTCAGCAGCCGGTCTACGAGGTCACCAAGATGTCCGCGACCAGCGACGGTTCGCTGGGCCGGGTCGCGGTGGTCGACCGGCCGGGCTGGATCCGGGCCAATGTGGACGGCTTCCGCGTCGTACTCGAGCCGCTGGTGGACCAGCTGCGCGAGCGCGCGCCCGGGGGCGGATCCAGGGGCGGAGGCGTGATGACCGCGGTCGGTTCGCGCGTCACCGGCTTCCAGACCGGGCTGATCCTGGCTTACCTGTCCTCCCGGGTGCTCGGCCAGTACGAGCTGTTCCTGCCGCCGGACGCGTCGCCGGTCGACGGCGAGCAGCCCGGCCGTCTCACCCTGGTGGCGCCCAACATCGTCATGGTCGAGCGTGAGCTCGGCGTCGACACGCATGACTTCCGGCGCTGGGTCTGCCTGCACGAGGAGACGCACCGGCTGCAGTTCACCGCGGTGCCCTGGCTGCGGGACTACGTGCAGGGCCAGATGACCGAGTTCCTGCTCGCCTCCGAGCTCGACCCGGCGGCGATCCTGCAGCGGATCAGGGGAGCGGCCGACGCCATGGCGGGCGCGGTGCGCGGCGGCGACGGCGGCAGCCTGATCGATGCCGTGGCGACCCCGCGCCAGCGCGAGATCCTGGACCGGCTGACCTCGGTGATGACGCTGGTGGAGGGCCACGGCGACTACGTGATGGACGCGGTCGGCCCGCAGGTGGTGCCCTCGGTCGAGCACATCAGGGAGCGGTTCAACTCCCGCCGCGGGTCCAGCGGCCGGATCGAGCAGGTGGTCCGCCGCATCCTCGGCATCGACCTGAAGATGAAGCAGTACGCCGAGGGCTCCCGCTTCGTCACGGCCGTGGTGGACGAGGTCGGCATGGCCGACTTCAACAAGGTCTGGACGTCCCCGGAGACGCTGCCGACCCGGCAGGAATTCGAGAACCCGCACCAGTGGGTGGAGCGGGTCGTCGCGCCGCGGCCAAACCGACCGCCGATCCGACGATCGAGCCGACCGCCGATCCGACGATCGAGCCGACTGCCGATCCGACGATCGAGCCGACGGCCGAATAGGCGAACAACCCGGCATGGGTCCCGGCGCCGCGGTCGCCGAGGTCCGCACCGCGGTCCGGGCCTGCCTGGCCGGCCTGGCCGCCGGGGACCTGGTGCTGGTCGCGTGCTCGGGCGGCGCCGACTCGCTCGCGCTGGCCGCCGCGGCGGCGTTCGCCGCGCCGCGGCTGGGCCTGCGGGCGGGCGGAGTGACCGTCGATCACGGGCTTCAGGCCGGCAGTGCCGAACGGGCGGCCAAAGTCGCGGCCCGGCTGGGTGAGCTGGGCCTGGATCCCGTGCGCAGCGCCGCCGTCACCGTGCCGCCGCCGGGCACGAGCCTGGGTTCGCCGGGCCCCGAAGCCGCGGCCCGCACGGCCAGGTACGGCGCCCTCGACGCGGCCGCCGCCGACTACGGCGCCGTCGCGGTCCTGCTCGGCCACACCCTCGACGACCAGGCCGAGACCGTGCTGCTCGGGCTGGCCCGCGGATCCGGCGGCCGGTCACTGGCCGGGATGGCCGCCCAGCGGGGCCATTACCGCCGGCCGCTGCTGGCCGTGCGCCGCGCGGCCACCCGCGCCGCGTGCGCCGAGCTGGGGCTCGAGCCGTGGCAGGACCCGCACAACGAGGACTTCCGCTTCGCCCGGGCCCGGGTCCGGCACCAGGCGCTGCCCGCGCTCGAGGCGGCCCTCGGCCCCGGCGTGGCCGAGGCGCTGGCCCGCACCGCCGGGCAGCTGCGGGCCGACGCCGAATGCCTCGACGACCTCGCGTTCGCCGAAAGCGGACATCTCGACGTGGCCCAGCTCGACGTGGCCCGGCTGGCGGCGCTGCCCGCCGCGATCAGGACCCGGGTCCTGCGCGACGCGGCCATCGCGGCGGGCTGCCCGCCCGGGGCGCTCGCCGCCCGGCACATCGGCTTCCTCGACGCGCTGGTCACCGCCTGGCGCGGGCAGCGCTGGGCGGACCTGCCGGGGGGCGTGCGCGCCCGCCGGCAGGCTGGCAAGGTGTGGTTCAGCAGTGACGCACGAGGCGAGGGGGAGTCCGATGGACGAACGTGACATGGGTGCCGAGCTGAAACAGGTGCTGATCAGCTCCGAACAGCTCAAGGCCCGCATCGGCGAGCTCGCGGCCCAGATCGACGCCGACTACGCCGGCCGTGACCTGCTGCTCATCGGCGTGCTCAAGGGCGCCGTCATGGTGATGGCCGACCTGGCCCGGGCCATGCACCTGCCGGTGCAGATGGACTGGATGGCGATCTCCTCCTACGGCTCGGGCACCAAGTCCTCGGGCGTGGTCCGGATCCTCAAGGACCTGGACGCCGATATCACCGGCCGGCACGTGCTCATCGTCGAGGACATCGTGGACTCCGGGCTCACCCTGTCCTGGCTGGCGGGCAACCTGCGCTCGCGCCGGCCCGCGTCGCTCAACGTGTGCGCCATGCTGCGCAAGCCGGGATCGGCCCAGATGCAGGTCGACGTGGCCTATACCGGGTTCGACATCGGCGACGAGTTCGTCGTCGGCTACGGCCTTGACTATGCTCAGCGGTACCGCAACCTGCCCTTCATCGGGACACTCGCCCCCGCGGTATACGGGGGCAGCTAGGCGGTGTCCCCGGCGCACAGGGAACACTGGCAGGGGAACACAATCTGCCGAGGGAAGCGTTGACTTTCCAGGCGTCACACCAAGCGGTGTAGCGTCAGGCATAACAGGATGGCCATCCCGCCGGAGGTCGACGGGAATGTGAGGCTGGTCAGGAGGGAACGGCCCCAAGCCGATGGGGCCGCTCATCAATGGAGCTAAGGCGCTTTTTCCGAGCCCCGCTACTGCTCATCGCGGTCGCGGTGCTGCTGCTGCTTTTCGTGCTCGACTACGCGAATTCAGGGAGCTCGTACAAGCAGGTTGACACCTCCAGGATCGTCACGGCCATCGACTCGGGGCAGGTCAAGAGCGCCCTGCTCGTCGACAAGAACCAGACGATCCAGATCACCACCAAGAGCGGCCAGAACCTCGAGTCATCCTGGGTGGCCGGCCAGGGCCTGCAGCTTCAGGAGAAGCTGCAGCAGCAGGTGGACAAGGGCAACCTGCCGCAGGGATACAACGTCAACATCCCCAAGAGCAACGCCCTGCTGGACCTGATCCCCACCGCGCTCATCTACCTGGTGATCTTCCTGCTGTTCTTCTTCATGCTGTCGCAGATGCAAGGCGGCGGCTCGCGGGTGATGAACTTCGGCAAGTCCCGCGCCAAGCTGATCACCAAGGACACGCCCAAGACGACCTTCGCTGACGTGGCCGGCGCGGACGAGGCCATCGAGGAACTCCAGGAGATCAAGGAGTTCCTCCAGGCCCCGGCCAAGTTCCAGGCCATCGGGGCCAAGATCCCCAAGGGCGTGCTGCTGTACGGCCCGCCCGGCACCGGCAAGACCCTGCTGGCCCGGGCGGTGGCCGGCGAGGCGGGCGTGCCGTTCTACTCGATCTCCGGCTCGGACTTCGTCGAGATGTTCGTCGGCGTCGGCGCGTCCCGCGTCCGCGACCTGTTCGAGCAGGCCAAGGCCAACGCCCCGGCCATCGTGTTCGTGGACGAGATCGACGCCGTCGGCCGGCACCGCGGCGCGGGCCTCGGCGGCGGCCACGACGAGCGCGAGCAGACCCTGAACCAGATGCTGGTCGAGCTGGACGGGTTCGACACCAAGGGCGGCGTGATCGTGATCGCGGCCACCAACCGGCCCGACATCCTCGACCCGGCGCTGCTGCGCCCCGGCCGCTTCGACCGCCAGATCGTGGTGGCCCAGCCGGACCTGGCCGGCCGCAAGGGCATCCTCAAGGTGCACGCCCGCGGCAAGCCCATCGCGCCGGACGCCGACCTCGACATCATCGCCCGGCGCACGCCCGGCTTCACCGGCGCCGACCTGGCCAACGTGATCAACGAGGGCGCGCTGCTGACCGCGCGGGCCAACGGCAAGCAGATCACGATGGATGCGCTCGAGGAGGCCATCGACCGGGTCATGGCCGGCCCGGAGCGCAAGAGCGTGCTGCTCTCGGAGAAGGAGCGGAAGGTCATCGCCTATCACGAGGGCGGCCACGCCCTGGTGGGCCACGCGATGCCGCACGCCGACCCGGTGCACAAGGTCACGATCATCCCGCGCGGCCGGGCCCTCGGCTACACCGCCGCGCTGCCCACCGAGGACAAGTTCCTCGTCTCCCGGGCCGAGATGCTGGACCAGCTGGCCATGCTGCTGGGCGGGCGCACCGCCGAGGAAATGATCTTCCACGAGCCGACCACCGGCGCGGCCAACGACATCGAGAAGGCCACCCAGATCGCCCGCGGCATGATCACCGAGTACGGCATGAGCGAGCGGCTGGGCGCCCGCAAGTTCGGCAACGCCGACGGCGAGCCGTTCCTGGGCCGCGACATGTCGCACAGCCGGGACTACTCCGAGGAGATCGCCTCCACCATCGACGAGGAGATCCGGCGCCTGATCGAGACCGCGCACGACGAGGCGTGGGAGGTCCTGGTCGAGTACCGGGACGTGCTCGACGCGCTGGTGCTGCGCCTGCTCGAGAAGGAGACCGTGTCCCGGCCCGAGGTGCTGGAGCTCTTCGCGACGGTGCAGAAGCGGCCGGTCCGCGGCTCGTACACGGGCTACGGCAAGCGGCTGCCCTCGGACCGCCCGCCCATCTTGTCGCCCAAGGAACTGGCCCTGGCGGCCGCCGAGGGCAACGGGAACGGCAACGCGGCGCTGCCCGCCAACGGCCAGTCCTTCGGCTTCGCCCCCGAGGTCCCCGGCGACGACGAGCCCCAAGACACCCATTGACGACGAACGCGGCGGCCGCCGGTCCCGGGGAACCGGCCGGCGGCCAGTTCGATCTGCCGCGCATCGAGCGCGCGGTCAGGGAGATCCTGCTCGCGATCGGCGAGGACCCGGAGCGCGACGGCCTGCAGGACACCCCCGCCCGGGTGGCGCGGGCCTACGCGGAGCAGTTCGCCGGGCTGCGGCAGCGCCCGAAGGACGTGCTCACCACCGTCTTCGACGCGGACCACGACGAGATCATCATCGTCCGTGACATCGAGCTGTACAGCACGTGCGAGCATCACCTGGTGCCGTTCTTCGGCGTCGCCCACATCGGCTACATCCCGAACCAGAAGGGCCAGATCACCGGCCTGTCCAAGCTGGCCCGGCTGGTGGACATGTACGCCCGCCGCCCGCAGGTGCAGGAGCGGATGACCAGCCAGATCGCCGATGCCCTGGTGGACACGCTGGAGCCGCGCGGCGTGGTGGTGGTCATCGAGGCGGAGCACCTGTGCATGACGATGCGCGGGGTGCGCAAGCCGGGCGCCCGGACGGTGACCTCGGCGGTGCGCGGCGCCTTCCGCGACAGCAACGTCACCCGGGCCGAGGCGATGAGCCTCATCTACGGCCGGCACTGAACCCCGCCGTGCGGTGCGGTAGCCGGGTTACCTCCGAACCGGACACCGAGGCAAATTCGTTGTATTTCCCGTGCTGGTCGCCGCCTCCGTCCCCTTGGGTAGAGGATCGATGCCTACGCTGGAGGTACCGTGAGAGCAGGACGCGAGGCGGCGCAATGACTACGCTGGTCCATCGTGCTCTAGGGCCTGACAAGAAAGCTGCCGAAATGAGTGACAGCGACGACGCTGGACACCCGGGACGGGCTAGCCAGGCGGGCCGGGGGACCAGGTCAGCGGTTACGGCCGACGGGAACCCCGGAGACAAGCCCGCGGGCAAGCCCAGGCCAGCCGCCAAGCTGGAGAGCCCGGGCCAGCCCGCGCCGGACGGCAAGTCGCCGGACCCGGCCGCGGGCGGGCGTCAGCGTGCCTGGGTACCCGGCACCGTCGCGCTGCTCACCGCGCTCATCGGCCTCTCCGACATCCTCAACATCCTCCGGCCCGACCTGGTCAGCAAGTTCCACCGGTTCAACGCGATGATCCCCGGGTCGCTGGACACGGTGACCCGCAGCGCCGACGTGCTCATCGGGCTGATGCTGCTGATGCTCTCGCACGGGCTGCGCCGCCGGAAGCGGCGGGCCTGGCAGGCGGTGGCGGCGCTGCTGGCGTTCGACGTCGCCATCCACTTCTTCCACTCGATGCGGATTCCCACCGCCGTGGTCGCGATCGTGGTGCTCGTGGCGCTGCTGTACTTCCGGGACGAGTTCTACGCCGAGGGCGACCCGCGGACCCGGTGGCGGGCCCTGTGGGCGTTCGGCGGCCTGATCGTGGCGGACGTGGTCATCGGGCTGACCTACATCCTGCTGGCCCGCGGCCTGGCCGAGGACTACTCGTTCGGCCAGCGCGTGCAGGAGGTCATCTACGGCCTGGTCGGGGTGTCCGGCCCGGTGCTGTGGGCGCCGGAGACCCGCGGCGACCTGTTCAACATCCTCACCAGCGCGCTCGGGTTCTTCACCCTGCTGGTCACCGCCTACCTGTTCCTGCGCCCGGCCGAGCCGCGGGCCCGGCTGAGCCGGGAGGACGAGGGCCGGGTCAGGGAGCTGCTGAGCAAGCAGGGCGACCGGGACTCGCTCGGCTACTTCGCGCTGCGCGACGACAAGAGCGTCATCTGGTCGCCGACCGGCAAGGCCTGCGTCTGCTACCGCGTCGTCTCCGGCGTGATGCTGGCCAGCGGCGACCCCATCGGCGACCCGGAGGCCTGGCCCGGGGCGATCGGCCCGTTCCTGGAGGAGGCGGCCCGGCACGCCTGGAAGCCCGCCGTGATGGGCTGCAGCGAGCTCGGGGCCGAGGTGTGGTGCCGCGAGGGCGGCCTGACCGCGCTCGAGCTCGGCGACGAGGCCATCGTCAGCACGGCCGACTTTCACCTGTCCGGCCGGTCGATGCGGAACGTCAGGCAGATGGTCAACCGGGTGGCCAAGGCGGGCTACGTCGCCGAGGTCCGCCGGGTCAGGGACATCCCGCCGGCCGAGCTCGCCGCCGTCATCAAGACGGCCAGCTCCTGGCTCGGCGGCCAGACCGAGCGCGGGTTCTCGATGGCCCTGGGCCGGATCGGCGCCCCCGGCGACGAGGACTGCGTGCTCGCCACCGCGACCGAGGACGGGGTGCTGCGCGCGGTGCTCCAGCTCGTGCCGTGGGGGGCCGACGGGCTGTCCCTGGACCTGATGCGGCGCGACAAGGCCGCCCAGGGCGGCCTCAACGACTTCCTCATCGTGGAGACCGTCAAGGCCGCCCCCGGGCTCGGCGTCAAGCGCATCTCGCTGAACTTCGCCGTGTTCCGGGCCGCGCTCGAGCGCGGCGAGAAGATCGGCGCGGGCCCGGTGCTGCGGGCCTGGCGCTCGGTGCTCATCTTCTTGTCCAAGTGGTTCCAGATCGAGTCGCTGTACAAGTTCAACGCCAAGTTCAGCCCGGTCTGGCAGCCCCGCTTCTTCGTCTTCCCGAGCACCAGGCACACGCCCAGGATCGCGCTGGCCGCCCTCGAGGCGGAGGCGTTCCTGGTCTGGCCGACGTTCGGGCTGCGCCGGGTCGTCCGCAAGGCCAGCCTGGCCGGGGTCCGGCGGCAGCTGCGCCGCCAGCCGGGCTGCCCGGCGGACCGCCAGCCGGACTGCCCGGCGGACGGGGAGCCGGACGGGGAGCCGGTGCCGCCGCAGTGACGTCCGCCCCGCTTCCCGGCCTGCCCCCCGCCGACCGCTGCCTGGTCATGGGCGTGGTGAACGTCACGCCCGACTCGTTCTCCGACGGCGGCCAGTGGTACGGCGCGGACGCGGCCATCGCGCACGGCCTGGAGCTGGCGGCCCAGGGCGCGGACATCGTGGACGTGGGCGGCGAGTCGACCCGGCCGGGCGCCCAGCGCATCGACGAGGACACCGAACTGCGGCGGATCGGGCCCGTGGTCACCGAGCTCGTCCGGGCCGGGCTGCCGGTCTCCATCGACACGATGCGGGCCCGGGTCGCGGAGTTCGCCCTCAACGCCGGCGCGCAGCTGGTCAACGACGTGAGCGGGGGACTGGCCGACCCGGACATGCCCCGTCTGGTCGCCGCGGCCGGGGTCGGCTACGTGGTGGTGCACTGGCGCGGGCACAGCCACGACATGTACTCGCGGGCGGTCTACGCCGACGTGGTGACCGAGGTCCGCGACGAGCTGACCCGCCGGGTGGACGCGGTGGTCCACGCCGGGGTGGACCCCGGCCGCGTGGTCCTCGACCCCGGCCTGGGGTTCGGCAAGCGGCCCGAGCACAACTGGCCCCTGCTGAGCCACCTGAACGAGCTGGGCACGCTGGCCGGGACTCGTTACCCGGTCCTGGTCGGGGCGTCACGCAAGGGCTTCCTGGGCAAGCTGCTGGCCGCCCCCGACGGCACGCCCGCGCCCTTCGCCGAACGCGACCAGGCCACGGTCGCCATCACCGCCCTGGTCGCGGCCGACGCCTGGTGCGTGCGCGTCCACCAGGTACCGCCCAACGTGGACGCGGTCCGGGTCGCGGCCGCCTGGCGGGCGTCGGCCCCCGTCGCCCTATGACCGCACCGCACCGCGCCGTGCTCGCCGTCGGCGCCAACCTCGGCGACCGGCTGGGTACCCTGCAAGGGTGCGTGCAAGCCATCGGCGGCCTCGCGGATACTGACGTGCTGGCCATCTCGCCCGTCTACGAGACCGCGCCGGTCGGCGGCCCGGTCCAGCCCGACTACCTGAACGCGGTGCTGGCCGTCGGCACCGCCCTGAGCCCGCGCGCCCTGCTGGCCGCGACCCAGGCCATCGAGGCGGACTTCGGCCGGGTCCGGGCCGAGCGGTTCGGCCCGCGTACCCTCGATATCGACATCATCAGCTACGACGAAGAGGTCAGCGACGACCCGGTGCTTACCCTGCCTCACCCTCGCGCGCACGAGCGGGCGTTCGTGCTCGCGCCCTGGCACGATCTCGAACCGCGGGCCGTCCTGCCCGGCCGCGGCCCGGTCGCCGCGCTGCTCGGCACGGCCGGCCTCTGACGGTGTCCAGCGGCGTCCCGGCCTGGTCCTGGACCCGCCGTGAAGCCGACCCGGGTCTCGACGCTGGTCGTGATCGCCGTCGTCTGCGCGGTGCTGGGCTGGCTGCTGCTGCGCGGGCTCTACGCCAAGCTGCCCCCGCTGCCCTGGACGGGCGTGCCCGCCCTGCTGATCGCCGCGTTCGCGGAGGCCTGGACCGGCCGCGACCTGAAGGCCAAGATCGCCGCCCGCGGCGGTAGCAGCCACCCCGGTACCGGCCGCGACCTCAAGCCCCCCGCCCCGCTGTTCGTGTCGCGGATGGTGGCGCTGGCCAAGGCCAGCTCGCTGGCGGCGTCGATCATCGCCGGCGTGACGGCGGGCTTCGACATCTACCTGAGCGGCTCGCTGAGCGCCAGCGTGCCGCGCCAGGACGCGCTCACCGCGGTGATCACGTTCGCGGCCGCCGTCGTGCTCGCCTGCGCCGCCCTGTACCTCGAGAACTGCTGCCGGGTGCCGGAAGATCCCGGCCGGGACGAGCGCAGCGCCCCGGCCGCCTCCCGCTGACCGGGGTACCGCGGCGATCGGCCCGCCCGTTCGGCAAAAATTTGACCAAACGACGCCGGTCCACGCCCCGCTCCCGCCGAACCGGGCAGACCGGCGATAACGCCCGCCGGGCTCAGCCGGGGAAATTATCGCAGATAGTTACTCTGTGTTGCGAGTACGTCACTAAACGTGGTTGAATTCCGGGGTCCTGAGATGATCCTAGAAGAAGGAGACCTTAGATGCAGATTAAGACTCGTGTTGCTGGAGTGTTCGCCGTGACCGCCGTGGCGGTTGCCGCGATCGGCGGCCCCGCGTTCGCCGACAACTCGCCGAGCGTGGGCAACGTCACCGGCCTCGGGAACCTCTCCCTGGCCAGCGGCAACAACATCGAGATCCCGGTCAACGTGCCGATCAACATCTGCGGTGCCGCGGTGTCCATCCTCGGCTTCTCCAACGCGGGCTGCCTGGGCGGGGCCGGCGTCATCAGCGACAGCGGCAATACCAGCACCAGCTTCGGCGGCTTCTAGCCCCGTCCTTCGCCCCAGCCGGCCGGGGCGCCGGGTACCCAGCGGGTATCCAGCGCCCCGGCCGTGGTTATCCTGGGCACCGCGATGAACGCTGAAAGCACCCCTGACCCGGCCGCCTCTGGCTCTGGCCCTGGCCCCGACACCGGGCACCCGGCCCGGCTCGCGGTCGGCATCGTCGGCGCCGGGAGGACGGGCACCGCGCTCGGCGCGGCGCTGGCCCGGGCCGGTCACGAGGTCGTGGCCGCCTCCGCGGTGTCCGACGCCTCGCTGCGACGGGCCCGCACCAACTTCCCGGCCGCGGTCATCACCGAGCCCAGCGAGGTCGTCCGCCTGGCTGGCCTGGTCCTGCTGACCGTGCCCGACGACGCCCTGCCCGGCCTGGTGGCCGGCCTGGCGGCCACCGGAGCGCCGCTGGAGGGCCGGATGCTGGCCCACGCCAGCGGGCGCTACGGGGTGAGCGTGCTCGAGCCCGCTACCCGCCTGGGCGCGCTCCCGCTGGCGCTGCACCCCGTGATGACGTTCACCGGCCGCGACGACGACACCGAGCGGCTCCGGGGGACCTGCTTCGGGGTGACCGCGCCCGAGGTGCTGCGGCCCGCGGCCGAGGCGCTGGTGATCGAGATGGGCGGCGAGCCGGTCTTCATCGCCGAGGAGTACCGGGACCTGTACCACGCGGCCATCGCGGGCGCCGCCAACCACCTGATCACGCTCGTGGCGCAGGGCATGGACCTGCTCCGGGCGATCGGGGTACCCGAGCCGGCCCGGCTGCTCGCGCCGCTGCTGTCCGCGTCCCTGGACAACGCGCTGCGCTTCGGCGACGCGGGCCTGACCGGCCCGGTGGCCCGCGGCGACGCGGCCACGGTGGCGGCCCACGTGGCCGCGCTCGAAGCCGCGGTGCGCATCCCGCCCCCGGCCGGCGCCACCGCCGCGGGCCAGGGGCCCACGGTCTCCGCGGCCGCGGTAACGGCCTACGTGGCCATGGCCCGGCTGACCGCCGACCGCGCGCTGGCCGCCGGGATCTTGCGCCCGGCCGACGCGGAACGCCTGCTCGACGTCCTCGGCGGCCGCCCGTGAGCGATGCCGCCCCCGTGCTCGGCGTCCTCGGCGGCCGCCCGTGAGCGATGCCGCCCCCGTGCTCGCCACGACCCGGGCCGGGCTGGCCCGGGAGCGGGCCGCCCTCGGCCCCGGCCCGGTCGTCCTCGTGCCCACCATGGGCGCCCTCCACACCGGCCACGAGCGGCTGCTCGAGGCGGCCCGCACGCTGGCCGGGCCGCGGGGGAGCGTGCTCGTCTCGATCTTCGTCAACCCGTTGCAGTTCGGGCCGGGCGAGGACCTCGACCGCTACCCGAGGACCCTGGAGGAGGACCTGGCGCTGTGCGCCCGGGCCGGGGTCAGCCTGGTGTTCGCGCCGTCCGCGGCCGAGATGTACCCGGGCGGGAAGCCCGAGGTGACCGTCGACCCGGGACCGGCCGGCCGGCTGTACGAGGGCGAGTTCCGGCCCGGCTTCTTCGGCGGCGTGCTGACCGTGGTCCTCAAGCTGCTGCTGCTGACCCGGCCGGACATCGCGGTGTTCGGGCAGAAGGACGCGCAGCAGCTCGCGCTGGTCCGCCGGATGGTGACCGACCTGAACCTGGACGTGGTGATCGAGCCCGTGCCGACCGCGCGCGACGACGACGGGCTGGCCACCTCGAGCCGCAACCGCTACCTGTCCGTCGCCGACCGGGTCGTGGCGCTCGCGCTGCCCCGCGCGCTGCGGGCCGGCCAGGCCCGGGCCGCCGCGGGGGCCGCGGCGGTGCTCGGTGCGGCCGGCGACGTGCTGCGCGCCGAGCCCGGCCTGGCCGTCGACTACGTCGCGGTGGTCGACCCGGGCACGTTCGGCCCGGCCGGCCCCGGGCCAGCCCTGGTGGTGGCGGCGGCGAAAGCGGGCTCGACCCGGCTGATCGACAACATGGCACTCGTGCTTCCCGCGGAAGGCGCCGGCGATGCTGCTCACCATTGACATCGGGAACACCAACACGGTGCTCGGGGTATTCGACGGCGACCGGGTCGTCGAGCACTGGCGGATCGCCACCGTCCCGGACCGCACCGCGGACGAGCTCGCCGTGGTCCTGTCCGGCCTGCTCGCCGGTAGCAGCGTGTTCACGGAAAGGAATATCAGCGGCATATCCCTGTGCTCGACCGTGCCTTCGGTGCTGCGCGAGATGAGAGAGATGTGCGAGCGGTATTACCGGGACCTGGAAACGGTCATCGTCGAGCCGGGGGTAAAGACGGGGGTGCCGGTGCGGACCGACAACCCCAAGGAAGTCGGCAGCGACCGCATCATGAACTCGCTGGCCGCGGTCCACCTTTACGGCGGCCCGGCCATTGTCGTGGATTTCGGGACGTCGACGAACTTCGACGCGGTCAGCACGCGCGGCGAGTTCGTCGGCGGCGCGCTTGCGCCGGGGATCGAAATATCCGTGGACGCGCTGTCGCGCCGGGCCGCGCAGCTGCTTAAGGTCGAGCTGACCCGGCCGCCGCGCGTCATCGGGAAAAACACCGTAGAGTCGCTGCAATCGGGCATCATCTACGGCTTCGCCGCACAGGTCGAAGGAATTGCGCGGCGGATGGCGCGGGAACTTTCACCAGAAGACCCGGACGCGGTGACCACAATCGCCACTGGCGGCCTGGCGCCGCTCGTTATCGACGAGGTAAGCGTCATTGACGCCTACGAGCCCTGGCTCACGCTGATCGGCCTGCGGCTGGTCTACGAAAAGAACGCGGGCCAGAACGAGGGTAACCCTCGGTAATCCCGCCGTCCGTTCTTCCGCGCGTGCGGCCCGCCGCCCGCGTGCGCGCGCCCGGCCTCAGGCGATCCGGACCGCGCCGACGTAATCGCTGAAGAGCGGCTCGATCCGGACGACCGCGCCGCTATTGGGCGCGTCGAGCATCATGCCGTCGCCGACGTAGAAACCGACGTGGCTGATGTCGGAACCGAAGAAGACCAGGTCGCCTGGCTGCAGGTCGTTGCGGGCAATGTGCATGCCGGAATTCCACAGGGCGCCGGTGTAATGCGGCAGCGAGATGCCTTCCTGGGCGAACGCCCACACCACCAGGCCGGAGCAGTCGAACTCGCCCGGGCCCGCCGCCGCCCAGACGTAGGGGTCCCCGCGCCGGCTGAGCGCCTCCTGCAGGGCCTGCCCGTCGACGGTGTTCTCGGTCGGGATGGTGATGTCGGGGTACGAGCCGGTCTGCTCGAAGACCGACATCGCCTGCGCCATGGCCGCGCTGTTGACCTTGTCGATCTTCCCCTGGATGACCTTCTTCTTGGCGTCCATCTGGGTCTCGATCGCGCGCACCGCGGCGGCCTGCTGGTCGGCGGTCTCCTTGTCGCGCAGAGCCTGGGTCACCTTATTGCTCAGGGTGCTGACCTTCACGCCGCTGGACTGGTCGATCTCGTCCATCGCCGAGGCCTGGCTGAGGAACTGCGACGGGTCCCCGGCGGTGAGCGCGGCGAACGTCGGGTCGAGTCCCGAGTTGATGTAGTTCGCGGCGGCGAGCTGGGCGATCGCCTGCTGGCCGACGGCCAGCGCGGCCTGGCCACGGCTGGCGGCCTGCTGCGCGATCTTCGCGTTGGTCTGGGCCTGGTTGAGCTGGATTCGCAGGCCGTCGTACTGCTCGCTCAGCGAGTTGATCTGCGTCTCGAGCTGCTTCGCTTGGGCGACCAGGGTCTTCAGGTCCGGCTGGGGTGCCATGCCCTGCGCCGCGCTGATGCCTCCCGGCACGACCACAACCAGCACGGCCGTCGCGACGGCGAGGCTGGCAGCTCCGCTCAGTTTGCGCACAGCGAAGCACCATATTGGAATTGTGGGGGGGTTGCCAACCGACTCGGGGGAAGTTTTACCTTGCCAGAGTCTTACCAAGGGGCGGGAGGGGCCGCCGCGACGGCCCTCGCCTGGCCCTCCGCCGTCTCCCGGCCGGCCCCGGGGCGGCCGGCCTGAGCGGATATCGTGGACGACGCCATGGCTTACACGATCAGGTCCGCCCGCACGTCAGACGTGCCCGTGGTGCGGAAGCTGATCGACGCCAACGTCGATTCCGGGCGGCTGCTGAGCAAGGCCACCGTCACCCTCTACGAGGACGTGCAGGAATTCGTGGTGGCCGAGCTCGACGCGGACGCCACCGTGGCCGGCTGCGGCGCGCTGCACGTGATGTGGGAAGACCTGGCCGAGATCAGGACGGTCGCGGTGCGGGAAGACTGCCAGGGCCTGGGGATCGGCCACGCCATTGTCGGCGCGCTGCTGGACCGGGCCCGCGCGGTCGGGGTGCGCCGCGTGTTCTGCCTCACATTCGCGACCGGTTTCTTCGGCCGCCACGGATTCCAGGAGATCAACGGGACTCCCGTGGCCGCCGAGGTGTACCAGGAGCTATTGCGCTCCTACGACGCGGGCGTGGCCGAGTTCCTCGACCTAGGGTGGGTAAAGCCCAACACCCTCGGCAACACCCGGATGCTGCTGCGCCTGTAGAGAGATGGGCCGGTAAGAGCTGAGCTGGCCGGAGCCGCGCCGGTAAGACGGCGCGCTAAGGACATAGGAGAGGAGCCGCTATGTGGCAGGACCTCGCCGCGCTGACCCCGCCGCTGGTGGTCTGCGTTGCCGTCCTTATCGGGGTCGCGATGCTGCTGCGCCGGGAGATGTCCCCGAAGCGCAAGGCCGAGCGGAACGAACGCCGGTCGCCTGATCAGAGGTCTTGAAATATACGGAACGGCGGGTTTTATACCGGCGCAGAACTGCGTGAACTGCGCCACTGCCTTGGCCGCCAGATCGCGGTAACGATCTCGTTCGTGATCTGCGGTCGGCGCCCGGCGCTAACGGGTCATCTGCCTCTGATTACTTAGAGTAACTGCAACGGTGTTGCAACCGCATGGCAACCGTGCACGGAAATGAACTCTAAGGTGGCACAGAATTGCGAACGACAAGTCATTGGGTATACATTTAGCTCCGAAATAGGTTGCTCCGTCAGAAGGGCTGTTTCCATGGCACAGAAGGTGCAGGTGCTCCTCGTCGACGATCTCGACGGGAGCGAGGCCACCGAGACCGTAGCGTTTGGTCTCGATGGCGCCGCGTATGAGATCGATCTGAGTACAGGCAACGCGGGCAAGCTTCGCAAAGAGCTGGCCAGCTATGTCGAGCACGCACGCAAAGCAAGCGCACCGGCGAGGCGGCGCCGCACGCGCACTGGTCCGGGTCGCGAGCGCAGTGCCCAAATCAGGGCATGGGCGAAGCAGCGCGGATACAAGGTCAATGAGCGCGGCCGTATTCCCGCCAACATCGTCGCGGAGTACGAAGCCGCGCACTAGTGCGCATGAACGGGAGTTCACTAGCTTTTAGCAGCTCCCGGTTCCATCGCCGCCATGCCGGACGACGGTGCCAGCCGCGGCGGCGAGCAACTCATGAAACAGTGATGTCTTTAGCGGATCGGCCCCGGCACAATTGCGGGCGGCGGAGCCGGCCAGATCGCACCGTTGGCCCGGAGAGACGGAGTTACCGTCCAGGGGCCAACGGTGCGTTTGTGTTATCGGGGAGATGGCCCGGGCGGCGTAGCCGGGCCGGCGCGGGTGCCCGCGTGTCCCGGCGGCGCGGCACTCCGGCGGCGCGGCACCCCGGCGCGCGGCACCCCGGCGGCGAGGCACCCCGGCGGCGAGGCACCCCGGCGGAACAGCACCCCGGCCGGTCCGGAGCGGAGCCGGAGCCCGAGCCAGGCGCCCGAACCGGGCGCTGGAGCCGCGCGGCCCCGGGTGCCCGGGCCGTTCGCTTGCGGCGTACCCGGCGCGGTGCGGGGAACATGGGCCCTGTCCAGGGGGTTGGATGTGGATGAACGGCCTGTGTCCAGGGAACGTTACTAAGGCGAGGCGCATACTCGCTTTAAGCGTGATCGTGGGCACGCGGCTACTATGCGGAGTAGGCAAGGTAGGGCTCGCCCCATGAGAGCCGATCCCGCCCCCGTGCTGTGAGGAGAGCGACGAGATGTTCGAGAGGTTTACCGACCGAGCGCGGCGGGTTGTTGTCCTGGCGCAAGAAGAAGCCAGGATGCTCAATCACAACTACATCGGTACCGAGCACATCCTGCTCGGTCTCATCCATGAGGGTGAAGGTGTAGCCGCCAAGGCGCTCGAGTCTCTCGGGATCAGCCTGGACGCCGTGCGGCAGCAGGTCGAGGAGATCATCGGCCAGGGCCAGCAGGCGCCGTCCGGGCATATCCCGTTCACGCCCCGGGCCAAGAAGGTGCTTGAGCTTTCGCTGCGTGAGGCGCTGCAACTCGGCCACAACTACATCGGTACCGAGCACATCCTGCTCGGCCTCATCCGCGAGGGCGACGGCGTGGCCGCCCAGGTGCTGGTCAAGCTCGGCGCCGACCTGAACCGGGTGCGCCAGCAGGTCATCCAGCTGCTGCACGGCTACCAGGGCAAGGAGACCGCCTCGACGGGCACGTCGGCTGAGGCGGCGCCGTCCACCTCGCTGGTCCTGGACCAGTTCGGCCGCAACCTGACCCAGGGTGCGCGTGAGGGCAAGCTCGACCCGGTGATCGGCCGGGAGAAGGAAATCGAGCGGGTCATGCAGGTGCTGTCCCGCCGGACCAAGAACAACCCGGTGCTCGTGGGCGCGCCTGGCGTCGGCAAGACCGCGGTCGTCGAGGGCCTGGCCCAGAAGATCGTCAAGGGCGAGGTGCCCGAGACCATCAAGGACAAGCAGCTCTACACGCTGGACCTCGGCGCCCTGGTGGCCGGCTCGCGCTACCGCGGTGACTTCGAGGAGCGGCTCAAGAAGGTCCTCAAGGAGATCCGCACCCGCGGCGACATCATCTTGTTCATCGACGAGATCCACACCCTCGTCGGGGCGGGTGCCGCCGAAGGCGCGATCGACGCGGCCTCGATCCTCAAGCCCATGCTGGCCCGCGGTGAGCTGCAGACCATCGGCGCCACCACGCTGGATGAGTACCGCAAGTACCTGGAGAAGGACGCCGCGCTCGAGCGCCGGTTCCAGCCCATCCAGGTGGCCGAGCCGACGATCTCGCACACCATCGAGATCCTCAAGGGCCTGCGCGACCGCTACGAGGCGCACCACCGCGTGTCCATCACCGACGGCGCGCTGGTGGCCTCGGCTCAGCTCGCCGACCGCTACATCAGCGACCGCTTCCTGCCGGACAAGGCCATCGACCTGATCGACGAGGCCGGCTCCCGGATGCGGATCCGCCGCATGACCGCGCCGCCGGACCTGCGCGAGTACGACGAGAAGATCGCCCAGGTGCGCCGCGAGAAGGAATCGGCCATCGACTCGCAGGACTTCGAGAAGGCCGCCGCGCTGCGTGACGACGAGAAGCAGCTGCTGAACAAGAAGGCCGCCCGGGAGAAGGAGTGGAAGGCCGGCGACATGGACGTCGTGGCCGAGGTGAACGAGGAGCTCATCGCCGAGGTCCTGGCCACCGCCACCGGCATCCCGGTGTTCAAGCTGACCGAGGAGGAGTCGCAGCGCCTGCTCCGCATGGAGGACGAGCTGCACCGCCGGGTCATCGGCCAGAACGACGCGATCAAGGCGCTGTCCCAGGCCATCCGGCGCACCCGGGCCGGCCTGAAGGACCCCAAGCGTCCCGGCGGGTCGTTCATCTTCGCCGGTCCCTCCGGAGTCGGCAAGACGGAGCTGTCCAAGACGCTGGCGGAATTCCTGTTCGGCGACGAGGACTCGCTGATCCAGCTCGACATGAGCGAGTACATGGAGAAGCACACGGTGTCCCGGCTGTTCGGGTCGCCGCCCGGCTACGTCGGCTACGAGGAGGGCGGCCAGCTCACCGAGAAGGTCCGCCGCCGCCCGTTCTCGGTCGTGCTGTTCGACGAGATCGAGAAGGCCCACCCGGACATCTTCAACTCGCTGCTCCAGATCCTGGAAGACGGTCGCCTGACCGACGCCCAGGGCCGCATGGTGGACTTCAAGAACACGGTCATCATCATGACGACCAACCTCGGCACCCGCGACATCTCCAAGGGGGTGACCGTCGGCTTCGCCCGCCAGGGTGAGTCCACCGGCTCCTACGACCGGATGAAGTCCAAGGTCCAGGAGGAGCTGAAGCAGCACTTCAAGCCCGAGTTCCTGAACCGCGTGGACAACATCGTCGTCTTCCACCAGCTCCAGCGGGACGAGATCTTCCGCATCGTCGACCTGATGATCGCCAAGGTGGACGAGCGGCTCAAGGACCGCGACATGGCCATCGAGCTCCGGCCCGATGCCAAGGACCTGCTGTCCCAGCGCGGCTACGACCCCGTTCTCGGGGCCCGGCCGCTGCGCCGCACGATCCAGCGCGAGATCGAGGACAGCCTGTCCGAGAAGATCCTGTTCGGCGAGCTCAGGCCGGGCCAGATCGTCATCGTCGATACCGAGGGCACCGGCGAGACCGCCAAGTTCACCTTCAACGGCGTGGCCAAGCCCGACGCGGTCCCCGACGCACCCGCGGCGGAGCTGGCGAGCGAGCCGGTCGTCACCAAGACCGGTGCGGTGGGCGGCCCGCCCAGCAGCCCCGGCCCCTCCGACGGCGGCGGCACCGCCTCCGCCGTCGGCTAGCCGCCCCCGCGGCTAGCCGCACCCGCAGCTAGCCGCACCCGCAGCTAGCCGCACCCCGCGGCCAGCCGCACCCGCACAACGCACTGAAACCCGGGTTCCACGGCTCCCCAGCCCACTGGAACCCGGGTTTCATGCCGTCCAGCCCGCTACCGCTCCCTGCCGCTCCCCGTCGAGCCAGCTGATGCCGAGCCGGGGAGGGCGAAGCGGCCGTCGGGCAGCGGGTCGACCAGGCCGTCGGCGATCAGCCCGTCCAGCGCCCGGTCCAGCTGAGCCGGGTCGGCCCAGGCCGCGTCGAACTCGGCCCGGCTCACTGGCTCGCCGCCCGCGCGCAGCACCGCGAGCAGGCGCCCCCGGCACTGCCGGTCGGTCCCGTCGTACTTCTGCGTCCGCCGCCGGGCCGCCTCGGGCGCCTCGGCCGGGCGGCCGGCGGCCAGCCAGGCGCAATCGCGGGCCACCGGGCAGGCCGGGCAGCGCGGGCTGGCGGCCGTGCACACCAGGGCGCCCAGTTCCATCACCGCGACCGCCCAGCGGGCCGCGACCGCGGGCTCGGCGGGCAGCAGCGACTCGGCCAGCCGCCGCTCCGCCACCGACGTGGCGAGCGCGGGCATCGGCTGGCCGGCGACCAGCCGGGCCAGGACCCGCCGCACGTTGGTGTCGAGCACGGCGTGCCGCTGGCCGAAGGCGAAGCTGGCCACGGCCGCGGCGGTATAGCTGCCGACGCCCGGCAGCGCGAGCAGGGCGTCCAGGTCGGCGGGCACCGTCCCGCCGTGCCGCGCGGTCACGATGACGGCCGTCTCGTGCAGCCGGAGCGCGCGCCGCGGGTAGCCGAGGCGGCCCCACTGCCTGATCGCCTCGCCGGGCGGCTCGGCCGCGAGCGCGGCCGGGGTCGGCCACCGGGCCATCCATCTGAGGTATTCGGGCAGCACCCGGGCCACCGGCGTCTGCTGCAGCATGAACTCGCTGACCAGCACGCCCCAGGGCGTCGCGCCGGGACCGCGCCAGGGCAGGTCCCGCGCATTGTGCGCGTACCAGGTCAGGACCGGCTCGGCGTAGGTCGTCGGCATGATGCCGTCCATGGTGACACGATGGCAGAGCGCACGCCCCGGCCGGCGGGTCGCCATGCCTGTACGAGCCGGAGCTTGCATACTCTCCGTATGGGTCAGGACACTTACAGTGACTATGACGACGGGGGCCAGCCCGAGAACTACGGCGAAGGGCGGCCCGAGGCCTACTGGCGCCGGCGGGTGATCACCTTGTGCGCGGGCCTCGCCCTGCTGGCGCTGCTCGCCTGGGCCTTCTCCGGCGGCGGGAAAGCCCCTAGCACCGCGCAGAAGGGCAGCAGCCAGGCGAGCGGCATCTTGCCGGCCGCCGCCTACAGCGGTTCCCCGGCGGCGCCGTCCCCCGGCACAAGCGGGTCCGCCTCGTCCTCGTCCGCTTCGGCGGGCTCGGCCGCTACCCTTCCCTTCCCGGCGGTCACGCCGTCGCGCGGCCCTAACCAGGCCAGCGGCGGAGCCTCCAGCGGCAAGTCCGCCGCCGCGACCGCCGGACCGGGCGCCGGGAACGCGGCGGCCGGGAAGAGCGGCGTCGAGCCGGGCGGCGGCTGTGCCCCGGGCGCGGTGGTGCTCAGCCTGTTCACCAGCCGCACCTCCTACCCGGCCGGCCAGTACCCCTCTTTCCAGATCAACGCCGTCTCCACCGCGTCCCGCACCTGCACCTTCGATCTCAGCCCGCACAAGCTGCACGTCCAGGTCATGTCGTCGGGCCGGATCATCTGGGATTCGGCCGACTGCACCCGCGGCGAGCCGGACCGGTCCATCGACCTTCGCCGGGGCGTGCCGGCCGAGGCGTCGGCGACCTGGCGGCGCACCATCAGCCTGCCCGGCTGCGTCACCGTGGCCTCGTCGGCCCGCGCGGGCAGCTATCAGGTGCAGGCCAGGGACTCCTCGGTGGCCAGCCCGGTCCGCTCCTTCAAGCTCGTGCGCTAGCGAGGCTACGGATCGCCGCCCAGGACGGCGGAGAGGGCCTGGCGGATGTCCTCCACCTCCTGCACCTGCATCAGGTGGGTGAGGCCGTCGGCGCGCTCCAGGGGCGCGCCTGAGGCCGCCGGGACGATCACGCGGCGGAAGCCCAGCCGCTCGGCCTCGGCCAGCCGGCGGGGCAGGCCGGCCACCCGGCGTACCTCGCCGGCCAGGCCGACCTCGCCGATGGCCACCACGCCGGGCGGCACGCTCAGGTTCGCGGCCGAACTCGCCAGCGCGACCGCCACCGCCAGGTCCACCGAGGGCTCGGTCAGCCGGACGCCGCCCACGGTCGCCGCGTACACGTCCGACTTGCCCAGCTTGACCCCGGCCCGGCGCTGCAGGACCGCGAGCACCATGCCCACCCGGTTGCCGTCGAGCCCTGACGTGGTGCGGCGCGGCATCTCCAGCACCGAGGGCCCGACCAGCGCCTGCACCTCCGCGGGCAGCGCCCGGCGTCCCTCCAGCGTGATCGTCACGCAGGTGCCGGGCACCGGCTCGCGGTGCTGGGAGATGAACAGGCCGCTCGGGTCGGCCAGCCCGATGAGGCCGTACTCGCCCAGGTCGAAGCAGCCCACCTCGTCGGTGGGGCCGTACCTGTTCTTCACCGACCGCACCATGCGCAGCTGCGAGTGGCGGTCGCCCTCGAAGTACAGCACCACGTCGACCAGGTGCTCGAGCGCCCGCGGCCCGGCCACCGAGCCGTCCTTGGTCACGTGCCCCACCAAGATGGTCGTCAGCGCCCGCTCCTTGGCTACCGCGGTCAGCGCCGCCGCCACCTCCCGCACCTGGGTCACCCCGCCGGGCACCCCCTCGACCGAGGCGGCGGCGATCGTCTGCACCGAGTCGATGATCAGCAGCCGCGGCCGCACCTGGTCGACGTACCCGAGCACCACGTCGAGATCGGTCTCCGCGGCCAGGTAGAGCTCGTCGCTGACCGCCCCGATCCGGTCCGCCCGCAGCCGCACCTGGGCGGCGGACTCCTCGCCGGTCACGTAGAGCACCGGCCCCGACTCCGCCACCAGCGCGCTGGTCTCGAGCAGCAGCGTGGACTTGCCCACCCCGGGCTCGCCCGCCAGCAGCAGGACCGCGCCCGGCACCAGGCCGCCGCCGAGCACCCGGTCGAACTCGTCCATGCCGGTGGGCCGCGCGGCCGCGTCGGTCGCGTCGACCTTGCCGATCGGCAGCACGACGGCGCTGGCCTGGGCGCCCCCGGCCGTCAGGGAGCCGCGCTGGGCGGCCGCCCGGACCGACTCCCGGGAGGCCCGGGCCAGCCGCGGCGGCGCGGACTCGGCGACGGTGCCCCAGGCCTGGCACTCACCGCAGCGCCCGGCCCACTTGGCGGACTGCCAGCCGCACTCGGTGCAGCGGTAGCCGGACGCCGAAGACTTAGCCATGCCCGCACCATAACCGAGCCCACCGACAATCTCAGTAAGCTGGAAGGCGTACCGACGGAGGGAGACAGGCTGTGAGCGGCGAGGTGAAGGTACCCGGTCCGCCCGTCGCCCTGTCAACGTCGTCGGTCTACCCCGAGCGCACCCCCGACGCCTTCGAGCTGGCCGCCCGGCTCGGCTACGACGGCGTCGAGGTGATGGTCTACACCGACCCGGTGAGCCAGGAGGCCGACGCGCTGCGCCGGCTCAGCGACTACCACCAGCTCCCGATCGTGTCCGTGCACGCGCCGAACCTGCTGCTCACCCAGCGGGTCTGGGGCCGCGACCCCTGGGAGAAACTGCGCAAAGCCCAGGAACTAGCCGAACGGGTCGGCGCGCGCGCGGTCGTCCTGCATCCCCCGTTCCGCTGGCAGCGTGAATACGTCCGCGGCTTCGAGAAGGGGCTGGCCGCGATGGCGGAGGAGACCGACGTCATCTTCGCGGTGGAGAACATGTACCAGCTGCACGCGGGCGCCAGCGAGGTGGTGCCCTACGCCCCGCACTGGGACCCGACCGCGCTCGACGTGCCGAACGTCACGCTGGACCTGTCGCACACCGCCGCCTCCGGCTCCGACGCGCTGATCATGGCGACCGAGCTGGGCAGCCGCCTGGCCCACGTGCACCTGGCCGACGGCAGCGGCTCGGGCGGCGCGGTGCCCGACGAGCACCTGGTGCCCGGGCGCGGCGGCCAGCCCTGCGGCGAACTGCTCGGCCTGCTCCCGGGGTCCGGGTACCGCGGCGCGGTGGTGGTCGAGGTGAAGACCAACCGGGCGGCCTCGCGCGAGGACCGGATCGCCGACCTGGCCGAGTCGCTGGCCTTCGCCCGCCAGCACCTGGCCGTGGCATCGGGCGCCGGCCGGGGATAATGTCCGTTCCATGACGAGCACCCTGATCACGGTGGCGCCGACCGGCGCCGAGGCGAGCAAGGCGGCGGCGCCCGCCCTCCCGGTGACGCTGGCCGAGCTGGTCGTCACGGCCAAGGAGTGCGAGGCCGCCGGGGCGGCGGTCATCCACATTCACATCAGGGACGACGAGGCCCAGCCGACCCTGGACGTGAGCAGGCTCACCGACACGGTGGCGGCCGTGCGCGAGGGCACCGGCCTCATCGTCCAGCTGTCCACCGGCGGCGCGGTCAGCGACAGCTTCGACCGCCGCCTGGCGGTGCTCGACGCCGCGCCGGACGCCTGCTCGCTGACCTGCGGCACGGTCAACTTCGGCGACGACGTGTTCATGAACCCCTGGCCGTTCATCAAGGACCTCTACCAGCTGACCCAGGAGCGGCAGGTGGTCCCGGAGTTCGAGCTGTTCGACCTCGGCCACGTGGCCACCCTGCACCGGCTGCTGGCCGAGTTCGGCCCTCCGGCCGGCGGCCACGTGCACTGCGACCTGGTGATGGGCGTGCCCGGCGGGATGGCGGGCGACGTGGCCACGCTGGCCGCGGCCGCGGCGGCGCTGCCCGCGGGCGCGACCTGGTCGGCGACCGGCATCGGCCGGACCACGCTGCCGGTGATGCTCGGCGCCCTCGGCGCCGGCGGCCACCTGCGGGTCGGCATGGAGGACACGCTGACCTTCTCCCGCGGCCGCCCGGTCGAGCGCAACGCCGAGCTGGTCGAGCGCGCCGCCGAACTGGCCCGTCTCGCCCAGCGGCCGCCCATGCCCCCCGCCGAGGCCCGCTCCTTCCTCGCCCTCCCCTGAGGTGCTTGCTGGGCGTTTGCAATTGCAAGCACCCGGTGGCACACTCGAACTATGCCTAACGTGAACGTGAACTCCATCGGTGAGTACATCAGGCAGCAGCGGGAGCAGGCGAAGATCTCGATGCGCCAGCTGGCGCAGAACGCCGGGGTGTCCAACCCCTACCTGAGCCAGATCGAGCGCGGGCTGCGCAAGCCCAGCGCCGACATCCTGCAGCAGCTCGCCAAGGGGCTGCGCATCTCGGCCGAAGCGCTCTACGTGCAGGCCGGGATCCTGGAGGACCGGCAGGCCGACTCGGGCGTGCGGACCGCGCTGCTGGCCGACCCGGAGCTCTCCGAGCGGCAGAAGCAGGTGCTCATCGAGATCTACGAGTCGTTCCGCCGCGAGAACGGGATCACGGACGGCGCCGTGACCGACGACGACCTGAGCCCGGCCGCGCTGACCGGCGGGGCGCCGGGCTCGGAGGCGGACACCCTGGCGGTGGCGATGGAAATCGGCGCCGAGGACGATGAGGCTGAGAAGCCGGACAAGACCGCCTGGCGGGCCGCCACCGGTACCGACGGCGACTCCGATTAGGTAGCGTGATCCCGTGCCCAGCTTCAGCTCGTACAGCGTCATCGACTGGTTTTTCTTCGCCCTCGCCGTCGCCGCCTTCGTCGTCGAGGTGTGGGCCTTCGCCGATGCCATCACCCGGCCCAGCCAGGCCTTCGTGGCCAGCAGCAAGCAGACCAAGCAGCTCTGGCTCATCATCCTCGGCGTGGCGGCCGTGATCGGGTTCGCCGGCGCGCTCCAGAAGCTCAGCGTGATCGGCATCCTGCCGGTCGCGGCGTTCGTCGCGGCGGCGGTCTACATGGCCGACGTGCGTCCCAAGGTCCGCAGCTTCCCCAAGAACCGCAGCGGCACCAGCTCCGGCCCCTACGGCCCCTGGTAACGGAACGCTGCCCGACCGATGCGTCGGCTAACGCCTGAGTGATGTTGCTGGCGTGACCACAGAGGTTTCCCACCCGCCGCGCGGTGAAAGCCGCATCATGGTCGTTTCATGATCGCGAAGGGTTTTACCCCCGAAATGGGTACAAAACCCTTCGCGATCATGGAAATAGTCCCGCCCAGCGGGCCCGGCGCCGCGACTCCAGCGGCTCAGATGACCAGCAGCGTGACGGGGGCGGCGACCAGGAGCGCGGAGGCTAGGCAGATGCCGCCGATGGCGATGGCCGGGAGCGGCTGGACCGGCTTGAGCAGCCGGGTGACGCGGGCGGCGACCTCGCCTTCCCCGGCGGCCAGCGTGCCCGCGGGGGCCGGGCAGGTGCCGGCCGTGCCGAACCGCACCAGGGCGGAGACCAGTTCGCGGGCCGGGCGGCCGCGCAGCGCGCGGTCGTCGGCGAGCATCTCGACCAGCAGCGCGACCGAGAGGTAGGCGCCGGTGCAGGTGGCCGAGCGGGGGAAGGCCCGCCGCAGGGCGGTGAACGGCAGCAGCACCAGGTCGTGCCGCTCACGCAGGTGGGCCCGCTCGTGCGCGAGGACGGCGGCCAGCTCGCGGCGGCCGAGCAGCTCGAGGGTGCCGACGCTGACCACGATCCGGGACCGGAGCCCGGGCAGGCAGTAGGCGGCCGCGCTCGGGTAGTCGACGACGAGCGCGCCCGGCACCTTCGGGTCGCCGTGCGCGAGCAGGGTGAGCAGCGCCAGCTGCCGCCGCCGGGCCTGCAGCGCCGCGGTCAGCGCGGCCAGGAGCACCCAGCACAGCAGCGAGAGCAGCGCCAGCCCGGCGGCCAGGCAGGTCAGCCGGACGGCGAGGATCGTGGCCGTCCAGCTGCCGACGGCCGGGCCGCCGGCGGTCCCGGAGCCGCGCAGGCCGAACATGGCGGCCACCCGGACGACGTCGCCGTCGCGGAGCAGCATGGCGGCGCGCAGCACCGAGCGCACCAGCCCGCCGTTGCTGGCGGGCAGGGCCAGTCCGATCAGCGTGCCCACGGCGGCCAGGCCCGAGGCCAGCCCCAGGGCCTGCCACAGCAAGATGGCAGCGGCCGGCGAACGCCGGGGCCAGCTGGCCCGGGGCAGGGCCGAAGCGCCGAGCGCGCTTCCGACGGCTACTACGGCGAGCAGCGCCGCGTCATCAAGTCCCGTCATCTCCCTCGCCGCTACCTTCGATCACTTCGAGGGCGTCGCGCAGAACATCAGCCTCGACGCCGGATACGGACTGTGCGAACCGGGTCAATGCCGCCGTCCTGTCGCCGGTCTGCTCCAGCGCGGTCAGCATCAGCTCGGTCACGTAGGACTCGCGGGTAGCGGCGGGGCAGTAACGCCAGGCGCGCCCATCGCGCACCCGCCTGGCGAAGCCCTTTTTCGCGAGCCTGTCGAGCACCGTCATCACGGTGGTGTGAGCTAGATTACGCTCGGTCAGCCTAGCACTGACCTCGCGCACGGTGAGAGAAGAATTTGTATCCCAGAGCACGTCCATGATGGCGCGCTCGAGTTCACCCAACCGGTTCACGGTCGTCAATGTACCCCCAATACGGCCCATCCAATGCTGAACACCTTTGGCATCTGCAGCCTCAAGAACCCGACGGGTCCGCGAAGTCGGCGAACGCCTGCAGGTTGGCCAGGCTCTCGCCGCGCTTGACCCGCCAGGCCCACTCGCGCCGGATCGCGGAACCGAAGCCCAGCTTGAGGGCCGCGTCGAAGTTCTCGTCGGAGTAGCTGAGCACGCAGCCGAGCAGCTGGTCGATGTCCTGCGCCGAGGCCGCGGACAGCGGCAGGTGCCCGGTCAGGTAGACGTCGCCGGCCCGGTCCAGGCTGAAGTGCACGCCGAACATGCGGCCGTTGCGCTCGAGCAGGAAACGGTAGAAGGCCTCGTGGTTCTCGTCCGGCTGGCGGCAGAAGAACGCCTCCACGCCCAGGCTGTGCTCCCCGGCCACCAGCCAGGTCATGGTGGCCAGCTTGTGCTGGCCCTCCAGCTTGACCAGGAAGGCGCCGGGCCGCGGGCTCTCGTAACTGAGCCCGAGCGACCGAAGCGCCTTCTCGACGGCCTCCGCCGCGGATTCGCTCATGCGCTGACCGGAGCGCCTATCGAAGCCATAGCACCGGTATACACCTCGATCAGCCGGTCCGCGGTGGCGGACCAGCCGAACCCGGACGCGTGCGCCCGCGCGCCCCGGGACAGCTCCGCCAGCCGGGCCGGGGCCGACACCAGCCCGTCCAGCACCCGCGCCCACGCCTGCGGGTCGTGCCCGTCCACCAGCACGCCGGAGACGCCGTCCCTGACCGCGGTGCGCAGCCCGCCGACGGCCGCGGCCGCCACCGGGGTGCCGCACGCCTGTGCTTCGAGCGCCACCAGGCCGAACGACTCCGAGTGCGACGGGACCATGACCATCGTCGCGGCCCGGTACCAGTCGGCCAGTTCCCGCTGCGAGCACGGCGGCTCGAACCGGACGTGGCCCGAGACGCCGAGCGCGGAGGCGAGCGCGCTGAGCCGCCCCGGCGCCCCGACCTCGGATCCGCTCGGGCCTCCCACGAACACGATCTCGAGCCGGTCCGCCAGCGCGGGCCGCAAGCGCAGCAGCGCCGCCGCCGCGCGGAGCACCACGTCCGGGCCCTTCAGCGGCTGGATCCGGCCCGCGAAGACCAGCACGATGGCGTCCGCTGGCAGCCTCAGCCGCCGGCGGACGTCGGTAACGGACCCGGGCCGGAACAGCGACAGGTCCACGCCCGGGCTGACCGTCGCGACCTGGCGCGGGCTGGCGTCGTACAGCTCGATCAGCTGACGCGCCTCGTCCGCGGTGTTGGCGACGAGCCGGTGGGCGGCCGCCACGACCTCGTCCTCGCCGCGGATCCTGACCGCGGGCTCGGCGCAGTCGCCGCCGGCCAGCGCGAGGTTCTTGACCTTGCCCAGGGTGTGCATGGACTGGACCAGCGGAACCCCCCAGCGTTCGGCCGCGACGGCGCCGACCTGGCCCGACAGCCAGTAGTGCCCGTGTACCAGGTCGTACCGGCCGGGCGGATGAGCGGCCTCGGTGCGCAGCACGCCGAACGTGAACGGGCAGATCTGGCTGGGCAGCGAGTTCTTGTCCAGCTCCTCGAACGGCCCGGCCACCACGTTGCGGACCAGGACACCGGGGGCGAGTTCGGCCGTGGGCGGCGTGTCCCGGCAGACGGCGCGGGTGAAGATCTCCACCTCCACGCCGCGGCGGGCCAGCTGCCGGGCCACCTCGACCACGTAGACGTTGAGACCGCCGGCGTCGCCGGTGCCCGGCTGGTCGAGCGGGGACGTGTGCAGGCTGATCGTCGCGATGCGCCGGGGTGCCCCCCGCTTTACAACCTGGTGCACGTTGTAACCAACCTCGGCCGGAGCCAGGCTGTTCCCACGCTAGGCTTTGAGCCCATGAGGACGCTGGTGCTGCTTCGTCACGGCGAGAGCGAATGGAACTCCAAGGGCCTGTTCACCGGATGGGTGGACGTGGGGCTTTCGGCGACCGGGGCGCAGGAGGCGGCCAACGGGGGCAAGCTGCTGGCCCAGTCCGGGCTCAGGCCGCAGGCGGTGCACACCTCGGTGCTGACCCGCGCCATCCAGACCGCCAACATCGCGCTCGAGGAAGCGGGCCTGCTCTGGCTGCCGGTGAAACGGTCCTGGCGGCTGAACGAGCGGCACTACGGCGCGCTGCAGGGCAAGGACAAGGCCAGGACCCGGCAGGAGTTCGGCGACGAGCAGTTCATGCTGTGGCGCCGGTCCTACGACGTGCCGCCGCCGCCGATCGCCGACGACGACGAGTTCTCCCAGGCCGGCGACGTCAGGTACGCGGGCCTGCCGGCCGAGGCCCGGCCGCGGACCGAGTGCCTCAAAGACGTCATGGTCCGGATGCTGCCGTACTGGTACGACGCCGTGGTACCCGACCTCGGCCAGGACGGGACGGTCCTGGTCACCGCGCACGGCAACTCGCTGCGGGCGCTGGTCAAGCACCTGGACGGGATCGGCGACGACGACATCGCGGCGCTGAACATCCCCACCGGCATCCCGCTGGTCTACGAGCTGGACGAGGAGTTCAAGCCGGTGACCAGGGGCGGCCGGTACCTGGACCCGGAGGCCGCGGCGGAAGCGGTCGAGGCGGTCAAGAACCAGGGCCGTTAAGTAAGTAAATCCGGCCTTAAGGGATGTTTACCGCGAGGTGAACAACCTTCGAATATCGCCCGGGTGAGCGGGCCGGCGCTGTTGCCCGCGCGCACCCACCGCATACCATGAGGCATGTGAGTCTTTACTGGTCACCGCCTTGGCCTGGGCTGGTTACGGAGATCGCGTGGCGATAAGAACCAGGACCACGGGAACCGGCGGAACCCCGCCGCGGCCGTCCCGGGGAACCCGGCTCCGGGCCGCTCAGCAGCCGGCCCGGCTGCCGCCGGGCATCGCCTCGGTCCTGTCCGTCCTGTCGTCTTCCGCGGTGGTGGTGGACAGCAACGACCGGGTGCTGCGGGCGAGCGCCGCGGCCCGCGCGTTCGGCCTGGTCAAGGGCGACCGGCTGATGGTCAGCGAGCTGGCCGCGCTGGCCCGCCAGGTACGCCGGGACGGCGAGATCAGGGAAGGCGAGTTCGAGGTCCCGGTACCCAGGTACGGCGGCCGGACGACGAGCTTCGCGGTCCGGGTGGCGCCGCTCGGCGGGGCCGTCGGCGGCGGCGGCCTGGTGCTGGTGCTGGCCGAGGACCAGACCGAGAGCCGCCGGGTGGAGGAGGTCAGGCGGGACTTCGTCGCCAACACCAGCCACGAGCTCAAGACCCCGGTCGGCGCGCTGGCGCTGCTGGCCGAGACGATCGAGGACGCCGCCGACGACGCCGAGGCGGTGCGCCGGTTCGCCGGCAAGATGCGCCAGGAGGCGCAGCGGCTGACCAACCTGGTGCAGGACCTGATCACGCTGTCCCGGATCCAGGCGGCCGAGCCGGTCCCCGACCCGCGCCCGGTCGATATCGACGCGCTGGTGGCCGATGCGGTGGACCGGATCCGGATGAAGGCGAACGCGCGCGGCATCACGCTGGCCGTGGTCGGCAGCCGCGGCCTGTCCGTCCTCGGTGACGAGGACCTGCTGGTCACCGCGCTGCGGAACCTGCTGGAGAACGCGGTGGCGTACAGCCCGGAAAAGACCCGGGTGGTCATCAGCACCAGGAAGACCACCGAGGGTAACGCCGAGGTGAGCGTGGCCGACCAGGGCATCGGCATCCCCGAGCGTGACCTGGAGCGGATCTTCGAGCGCTTCTACCGGGTCGACCCGGCCCGGTCCCGCGCCACCGGCGGCACCGGGCTCGGGCTGGCCATCGTCAAGCACGTGATGGCGGCCCACGACGGCAAGGTCACCGTGCGCAGCGTCGAGGGCGCCGGATCCACCTTCAGCCTGTATGTACCGCTGCGGAGCGAGCATGCCAGCACCGGCGCTGCGTGAGCCGCACCAATCCCCGAGCTTCGTTAACGTCCAGGGAGGGCCCAAGTGACACGCGTGCTGGTTGTCGAGGACGAGGATTCGTTCAGCGACGCGATCTCGTACCTGCTGCGCAAGGAGGGGTTCGAGGTCGCGGTCTGCTCGACCGGGCCCGACGCCCTCGAGACCTTCGACCGGACCGGCGCCAACCTGGTCCTGCTCGACCTGATGCTGCCGGGCCTGCCGGGCAGCGAGGTGTGCCGGTCGCTGCGCGAGAAGTCCAGCGTCCCGGTGATCATGCTGACCGCCAAGGACAGCGAGATCGACAAGGTGGTCGGGCTCGAGCTCGGCGCCGACGACTACGTGACCAAGCCGTTCTCCTCGCGCGAGCTGGTGGCCCGGATGCGCGCGGTGCTCCGCCGCCGCGGCGAGCCCGAGGACGCGCCGGAGTCGGCGCTGGAGTCGGGCCCGGTCCGGATGGACGTGGACCGGCACGTGGTCACCGTCCGGGGCGGCTCGGTGGCGCTCCCGCTGAAGGAGTTCGAGCTGCTCCAGGTGCTGCTGCGTAACGCCGACCGGGTGCTGACCAGGATGCAGCTGATCGACCGGGTCTGGGGCGCCGACTACGTGGGTGACACCAAGACGCTGGACGTGCACATCAAGCGGCTCCGCGCCAAGATCGAGCTCGACCCGGCCCGGCCGCAGCATATCGTCACCGTGCGCGGCCTAGGGTACAAGTTCGAATCGGCCGGCTGAGCCAGGAGTACCCGCCCCGTTCGGTAAATAATTTATGCCGAACGGGGTGCCGTGCGCGCCCCGGTCACTGCCCTGAGTTGCTGGCGCTGGCCGTCGCCGTGGCCGAGCCAGTGGCGCCGCCCACGCTGTTGGAGGCGGTTCCGGACGCGCCGGGCCCCACCGCCGTCTTGGTGGGCTTGGGCTTGGGCTTGGCCGACGGCGCCGCGTTCGGGCTGGCCGGAGGAGAAAACGTCGCGAAGTCGAAGGACTGCGGCTCGACCGGCACCGACAGGGTGATCTGGCCGGCCTTGGCGAAGTCGAAGTTCAGCGTGACCGTCTGGCCGCCGTCCAGCGGGCTGGCCAGCCCGGCCAGCACCACCTTGGGCACCGGCCCGCTCAGGTCCACCAGCGACTGGGCCGGCAGGTTGACCGATCCGCCGGTGATCGACGCCTGGGTCGCGGTGCCCGGGGCCTTGACCGAGACCAGCCGGTCGCCGTCCGAGGACAACATGGACATGAAGACCCCGGCCCGGCCGCCGGCCACCGCCGGGCCGTTGGGGGACGACCCGAGGACGAACACGTTGGAGAACGAGATGCCGTGCTGGGTGGTGTCATCCCCGAGGTTGGCCGGGTGGTACTGCAGCGTCGGCGCGTTGAGGCCGGCCTCGCAGCCAGCCAGGACCGGCACCAGCACGACCATGGCGCCGAACAGCAGGCGGCGGTTCCAGCGCGTCACCTTGCGGCCTCCTCGATTCACTCCGGTCGGACGGAGAAAATCGTAGCGCTCCTACAGCGCGTCGTTGACGCGGGGCGGCAGATAGGGGCCTGGATTATGGCAGCGCGGATGACCGGGCACCGGTCCGGGCGGCGCCCGGGCCGGCCGGGCCGCCCGGGCCGCTGGCCCGGGCGGAGGCGCTAGCCGCCTGGCTGACCGTGACCGCGGCCCTGGTTCCGGTGCCGGTCGGGCTGGCTCCGGTGCTGGTCAGCTGGGAACTTAGGCCGGACGGGCTGGCACTGGCCGGGCCGGTGCCGGCCCGGCGGCTGGCACTGGCCTGACTGGTGCCGGACGGACTGACCGAAGTGTGCGAGCGGGGTGGCGCCGGGCTGGCGGCGCCGGTCGCCGACGGCGGCCGGGTCTTGTTGTCGGCCGGCGCGGTGGCCGGGCTGAACGTGGCGACCGAGAGCATCGCGCCCGCGACCAGGCACACGGCCAAGATGCTGGCCAGCAGCGGCATGACGGTCGCCGGGCCGGAGAACGGGCGGGTCAGCCGGCGCAGCCGGTTCCGGCGACGCTGCGCGCGCAGCTCGCGGTGGTAGGCGAGCACGTCGCGGTCGAGCTCACGCGCGTCGTCCGGGACCTGGATGTCGAGGGGTGCTTCGTCCCATCCAGATCCGCCCCCAGGATTCACCGTCACCTCCGGCGCGAATTGGACCCTTGGCTACCAGTATGCGGCCGGCGGCGGGGGACTGTACCCCCGCGAACACCACCAACATGCGAGGCAATTTTCACTGCCTCGGGTAGACTAGAGGTGACCCCGTAGTCCTCGAGTGGCCGAGCCGACACCGGCGCGGCCAGCTGAATGATGTAAGTACGGGCCCTCCATAACCGTACTGACCTGCATATTTACCCTCAAGGGCGTTTTATCGACACCGCCTGACGTGGTAAGATGGTCTTCAGCGGAAGGGGTACTTGCCACATGTCTTTCAAGGTCGGCGATACCGTCGTCTATCCCCATCACGGGGCTGCCCGCATCGAAGCGGTCGAGACTCGCACCATAAAAGGCGAGGATAAGACCTATCTAGTCCTCAAGGTCGACAAGGGCGATCTGACCGTGCGTGTCCCGGCGGACAACGCCGAGCTGGTAGGCGTGCGTGACGTCGTAGGCGCCGAAGGGCTTGAGCGGGTGTTCGAAGTGCTCCGGGCGCCGCACACGGAAGAACCTACCAACTGGTCCCGGCGCTACAAGGCCAACCTGGAAAAGCTCGCGTCCGGTGACGTGAACAAGGTCGCCGAGGTCGTTCGTGACCTATGGCGGCGAGACCGGGAACGCGGCCTGTCGGCGGGCGAGAAGCGCATGCTCGCCAAGGCACGCCAGATCCTGGTCAGCGAGCTGGCCCTGGCCGAGAAGACCAACGAGGACAAGGCCGAGGCTCTGCTCGACGAGGTCCTGGCTACGTAAGGCTGGCCACAGCTGAGCTCTGTCATCCCCCGTGTCGGGACCGGAGTTGACGTACATCCGCTGACGAGTTCGCGGGAGCTTTACCTCGCGGGCTTGCACTGGCCGGGCGAGGCGGGCCTGGACGGCCATTCGGATGGGGACGTCGCGTCGCACGCCATGTGTGACGCGCTGCTGTCGGCGTCCGGTCTCGGTGATCTTGGTGCGAACTTCGGCACGTCCCGTCCCGAGTGGGCGGGCGCGTCCGGCCTCGCGCTCCTGCGTGAGACGTTCCGCCTGATCACCGAGGCCGGGTTCGTCGTCGGTAACGTCGCGGTTCAGGTCATCGGGAACCGGCCCCGGCTCGCGCCGCGCCGCGCCGAAGCGGAGAAGGTGCTCAGCGAGGCGCTGGCCGGCGCTTCGGTCAGCGTGTCCGGCACCACCACCGACGGGCTCGGCCTGACCGGCCGGGGCGAGGGCATCGCCGCCATCGCGACCGCCCTGGTTGTTCCGGTGAGCTGATCCTGCCGCCCGCCGATCCCTTATAGCCTGGGCAGCGTGACGCTGCACCTCCACGACACCGCGTCTCGCGCGGTGCGCGAGTTCACGCCGATAACGCCGGGCCAGGCGTCGGTGTACCTGTGCGGCGCCACCGTGCAGGCGCCGCCGCACATCGGCCACCTGCGTTCGGCCGTCGTCTTCGACGTGCTCATCCGCTGGCTGGAGGCCACCGGGTACGCGGTGACGTTCTGCCGCAACGTCACCGACATCGAGGACAAGATCCTGCGCACCGCGCAGGCCGAGGGCGTCTCGCCACCGATCGTGGCCGAGCGGAACCAGCGCGCGTTCACCTGGGCCTACAACGCGGTCGGCTGCCGCCCGCCCGATATCGAGCCGCGCGCCACCGGGCACATCCCGGAGATGATCGTGCTGATCCGCCGGCTCATCGAAGGCGATCACGCCTACGCTGGCGGCGGCGACGTGTACTTCGACGTGCGTTCCTACCCCGCCTACGGCGCGCTGTCCGGGCAGCGCCCCGACCAGATGCGCCCGGCCGACGACGAGGGTTCGGCCAAGCGGGACCCGCTCGACTTCACCCTGTGGAAGGGCGCCAAGCCCGGCGAGCCGTCCTGGGAGACTCCCTGGGGGCCGGGCCGTCCCGGCTGGCACCTGGAGTGCTCGGCCATGTCGACCAAGTACCTCGGGCCGTCCTTCGACATCCACGGCGGCGGGCTCGACCTGGTGTTCCCGCACCACGAGAACGAGATCGCCCAGTCCAAGGCGGCCGGCGACGGCTTCGCCCGGTACTGGATGCACAACGGGCTGCTCGGGCTCGACGGCGAGAAGATGAGCAAGTCACTGGGTAACTCGCTGCTGGTCAGCGAGGTGCTGACCCGGGTGCGGGCCCCCGAGCTGCGCTACTACCTGGTCCAGGCGCACTACCGGTCGCTGCTCGAGTACTCCGAGGACGCGCTGGAGGAAGCGGCCGCCGCCTACCAGCGGATCGAGCGCTTCGCGGTGCGCGCCACCGAAGTCCTCACGGACGGCACGGCTTCGCTTTCCCCTTCTCCCCTTCCCCTTCTTCTTCCCCTTTCTCTTCTTCGCCGGGAGCCGGGGTAGAGCCGCCCGAGCTGCCGGTGTCGTTCCGCGCGGCCATGGACGACGACCTCGCCGTCCCGGCCGCGCTGGCCGCCGTGCACGCCTGCGTCCGGGACGGCAACCAGGCGCTGTCCGGTTCGGACCAGGCGGGCGTGCGGGCCAGCCTGGCCCGGCTCCGGGGCATGCTCGGTGTGCTCGGCCTGGACCCGCTGGCGCCGCCCTGGGCCGACGCGGGCGGTACCGGGGCCCCAGGCTCCGGTGACCGGCTCCGGAGCGCGATCGGCGCGCTGGTGAAGCTGACTCTGCAGCAGCGGGACGCGGCCCGGGCCCGCCGCGACTACGCGACCGCGGACGCGATCAGGGACGGCCTGGACGAGATCGGCGTCCAGGTCGAGGACACACCCCAGGGCCCTCGATGGGAGCTGAAGCGTTGAGTACGTCATCCGGCCGTTCCGGCGGTGCCCGCGGCAGCGGCGGCGGTAATGCCCGCAAGGCCGGCCGCCCCGGCTCGGGGCAGTCCAAGTCGGGCAAGCCGCGCCCGGGCACCGGCGGCTACGGCCGTCGCGCGCTCGAAGGCAAGGGCCCGACCCCGCCGGCGTCCATGCGCCCGGGCCACCCCGCGCAGCGCCGCGCCGCCACCTCCGGGGGTTCCGGTTCCGGCGGCGGCCCGGGCGCCCGTAACCGCTCCCGGGACGACGGCGCCGCCGCGGGCCGGTACGGCGGCGGCCCCCGCGACGACGGCTACGCGGCCGGTTCCCGCGGTTACTCCCGCGACGGCGCCGCCGCGTCGTCCGGCCCGGCCAGCCGGGCGCCGCGCGGGGCCGGGGACGCGGCCGAGTTCGTCGCCGGGCGCAACTCGGTGGTGGAGTCGCTGCGGGCCGGGGTGCCCTCGATGGCGCTGTACGTCGGCGCCCGCCTCCAGCACGACGAGCGGATCAGCGAGGCCATCAAGCTGGCGGCCGGCCGCGGCATCGCCGTGCTCGAGGCCGGGCCGTCCGAGCTCGACCGGCTCACCGGCGGCGCGCTGCACCAGGGCCTGGCGCTGCGGATCCGTGCCTACGACTACGCCCACCCGGACGACCTGCTCGCCCGCGCCGCCGAGACGGGGCAGCCGCCGCTGATCGCCGCCCTGGACGGGATCACCGACCCGCGCAACCTGGGGGCGGTGATACGTTCGGCGGCCGCGTTCGGCGCGCACGGCGTGGTGGTGCCGTCCCGCCGCGGCGCGGGCGTCACCGCGGGCGCCTGGAAGGCCTCCGCGGGCGCGCTGGCCCGGCTGCCGGTGGCCCGGGCCCCCAACCTGGCCCGCACGCTGGCCGGCTACCGCGACGCCGGGGTCTTCCTGGCCGGCCTGGACGCGGCCGGTGACACCGAGATCCGGGACCTGGACCTGGCCACCTCTCCGCTCGCCCTGGTCGTCGGGTCCGAGGGCAAGGGCCTGTCCCGCATCGTCGCCCAGGCCTGCGACGTGCTCGTCCGCATCCCGATCGCGGGCCGCACCGAATCCCTCAACGCCGGCATCGCAGCCGGCATCGCCCTCTACGAGATCGCCACGATCCGCTCCCGCGAGGCATCCACCTAGCCCCCCGCCCCGGCTGGCCCGGCGCTCTGGCTGGCCCGGCGTCCCGGCTGGCCCGGCGCTCTGGCTGGCCCGGCGCTCTGGCTGGCCCGGCGCCCCGGCTCCCGGCGCCCCGGCTGGCCCGGCGCCCCGGCTGGCCCGGCGCCCCGGCTCCAGCTCCAACCGCGCCCAACGCGGGCCCCCACATAACGCCAGCCCCATCAACCCCACCCGCCCCACGCCCTGGCTCGCTGGTTCATGATCGTGGACAGTTCGGGACAACTATGACACCGAACTGTCCACGATCATGGAATGGCGGGTGCCGTGGGAGGGTGGGGGTATGGCGGGCGGTAGTGAGCAGAGGCTGACGGTGGCGGTGACGGGCCCGACCGGGACGTTCGGGTTCGGGCTGGTGCCGCTGCTCCAGGGCGACGACCGGGTAGCGCGGATCATCGGCATCGCCCGGCGGCCGTTCGACCCGGGCGAGTACGGCTGGACGAAGATGGAGTACCGTCGCGGCGACGTCCGCGACCCGGCGGCCCTGCGCGAGGCCTTCGACGGCGCCGACGTGGTGGTGCACCTGGCCTTCCTGATCACCGGGGCCGCCCCCGCCGAGGAGCTCCGGGCGGTCAACGTCGACGGCACGCTGAACGCCTTCCGGGCCGCCGCCGCGGCCGGGACACGCCGGTTCGTCTACGCCTCCTCGGTGGCGGCCTACGGCTTCCACCCCGACAACCCGGTCGGCATGACCGAGGACTGGCCGGTGCGGCCCGCGGCCCGGCTGTTCTACGCACAGGAAAGGGCCGAGCTCGAGCACCTGCTGCAAGCCGAGGCGGCGCGCGACGCGGCGACCGGTCCCGCGCTGTACCTGCTGCGCCCGCCCCTGGTCCTGGGACCACACGCGGTGGGCGCCAAGGACCTGCTCCCCGGGCCGCTGGCGCCGCTCGGCCGCGGTCTGGCCAGCCTGGCCACGCGAGCCGGGCAAGCCGCCCGGGCCGGACGCTTTCCCCAGTTCCCGGTCCTGGCGCCGTCGATGCCGTTCCAGTGCGTCCACGAGGAAGACCTCGGCGACGCCTTCCTGCGCTGCATCGTGGCCGCCGGGCCGCCCGGTGCCTACAACGTGGCCGCCGACGGCATCCTCACCAGTGCGGACGTCGCCCGCGAGTTCGGCCTGCTCCCGCTGCCGCTGCCCGCCGGGCCCGCGCGGCTGGCGGCCCGGGCCATGGCCGCGCTGCCGTTCCTGCCGCCCGCCGCGCAGTGGGTCGAGGCCGCCAGCCACCCGGCCATCATGGACACCACCCGGGCCAAGAACGCGCTGGGCTGGACGCCCCGCTACACCGCCATCGAGGCCCTGCGGGCCACGCTAGCCCGGCCTTGAGGCCAGCCTGGCTTCCGCGCAGGCCGGCGACGATACACAGGGTCTCCCGCCGGTGTAGCTCAGTAGGCAGAGCAGCCGTCTTGTAAACGGCAGGTCAGCGGTTCGATCCCGCTCACCGGCTCCCAGGTCAGAGGCCTTCTAAGCTCCGTTCCCGTTCTCTTCGTGGAACGTTTCGTGGAACGAATGTCACTGTTCCGGGTTACCGTGGTGCTATGCCTAGAGTTGCCAAGGGTCACATAGAGCAACTACCGAGCGGGTCGTTCCGGGTCTCCGTGTACGTGGGGACCGACCCGCTCACCCGGCGGCCCATCCGCCTCAAGTCCACTGTCAAGACCGAGCAGCAGGCTCAGATCAAGCTCGGCGAGCTCCTCAAGGACGCATCAGAAGGCCGCACGCCCGAAACCGGCGCCACAGTGGCGATGCTGATGGACGAGTACGCCGCGATCGCGGAGTGGGACGTGTCCACGCGGCAGACCAACGAGGGTTTCATCCGCCGCACCATCAAGCCCGCGCTCGGTCCCATGAAGGTCCGGAAGGTGCGCGGGCCTATCCTCGACAAGCTGTACGCGGAGCTGAAGCGCTGCGGCGACCTGTCCTGCACCGGCAAGCCGTTCATCGAGCACCGCAACGTCCCGGCGCTTTCGGTCAATCCGCGCGACCGCCGCCCGGCCTGGCAGCAAGTCGCGGCGGCACTGAACGAGGCAATCCGGGCCGGGGTCCTCGCCCCGGGCGACGAGCTACCGTCGATCACCAAGGTCAGTGCCTTGCAAGGCATAGGCACCGGCGTCATGCGGCACGCCCTAGACTTGCTCGCCGCCGACGGCCTGATCATCGTTCGGCATGGTCGTCCCGCCGTTGTGGCTGGAGAGCCCAGCAACGACCCGCGCTTGAGCCGGAGGCGGCCTGGTCCTGAACACGACTGCCGCCGCGCCGGGTGCCGTCCGCACGTCTGCCACCCGATGAAGCCCAGCACGATCCGCGGTATCCACGGCATCCTGTCCGGCGCGTTCGCCGCCGCGCAGCGGTGGGAGTGGACCGACCGGAACCCCGCCGAGTCAGCCAAGCCGCCCACCACGATCCGCCGTCCCATCCCGGCTACCTCGCTGAACGACGTCGCCAAGGTGATCACCGAGGCCCGCGCGCGCAACGCCGCCCTGGGCCTGTACCTATGGCTGGTCGTGGTCACCGGCGTGCGGCGGGGCGAGCTGTGCGGCCTGCAGATCCGCGACGTTGACCTCGACCGGGGCCTGGTGCACGTCGCCTTCAACTACGTCGTCCGCGGCGGTCAGCGCGTCCGCAAGGACACCAAGACCCACCAGGACCGCTGGCTCGCCATCGACCCGGACACATGCGCGCTGATCGTGACCTACATGGACGAGATCAGCGCCGCACTCGCCGCGGTCGGCGTCGAGCTGCGAGATGATGCGTACCTGTTCTCCAACGACCCGTCCCACGCCCGGCCGTGGAACCCGGACTGGGCCACGCACAAGGTCGCCGAGGCCGCGGATGCCGCCGGAGTAGACCTCGACATCAAGGGCGGCCGCCACTACACCGCCAGCCAGTTCCTGGCCGGTGGCTTCGACCTGCGCAACACCGCCGCCCGCCTCGGCCACAGCGGCGGCGGCGCAACCACCCTCCGGCACTACGCCGATCCGATCTCAGAAGTGGACAGGCGAGCCGCCGCCTATCTCGCTCAGCTGACCGCCAGATCTACTCCGTCATCTCCTCTGCCATGACCTATCTCTGTATATCGAGGGACTGGGCACCCGGGGGCCAGCGTTGGCGCTGTCCCACATCGCTCCTACTTTAAACCGGGTGACAGTCGAAGGAACGACTTGTCGCTCTGCTACGCATAACTATCACAGAACTGGCATCGACGTCCAGTCACAGTTTTCTGGCGTTAAATTTTGGCATGCATAAGCGGCCTCACGCTGCCAATTTCATCAATGCGATTCTCCAGCGCCCATCTACTGAGTTCTCGAGTTGTTTCGTCAGGATGTTTGTTAAGTTCCTTGAGGAGAGCCTCGGCCAAGTCTTCGCCGTGCTTGGCCCGCGGCAAGATCATGAATGTCAGCAAATATACACAAGCGCGAGCGACGGGAAACATGTTCTGGCTGATCGTTAGATGCCCTTTGACAAGATTTTCTAGTACATCTTGGATGCCTTTACGTACTTGCCGCACGTCCTGCTCCTGCACTCCGGCGGCACCGAAGCAGTCTCCGACGGCAAATAGAGCACAGTGCATTTCCGTGATCTGAGCGCGGGTTGGCTCACTTTCAAGGTTCGAATAAGCGTGGCGACAGGCTGCTACTAGTGAATCTTGAACGCTGCGATCTCGATGTTGTAGGAATCCGAGAGCAAATAGTGCTCGGATCCTGAGCCATGACTCTGTGCGTTCTAGCTCCAGGAATCTCTCAAGAGCCCTCGCCGCCGGCCCGTCCATCCTCCGGCGACGAGAGCCTCGATTGCATGCCTGCGGTAAATGCCAGCATTTTGTACTAGGGAGTGACGAAGCAAGGTTTTAGTGGCCGGCAGTATCTCTGTTGGAACACGGTCATCAAGTTGATCGATTGCTCCATCGACGTTCTGCATCCAGGGTTCGTCGATCTCCGGCCAGGTGTTACAGACTCCTAGATTGTTACTGATGACATGCCTAAGTGTCGCCGCAACCCACCGCATGCCCGGATAGGCGTCTTGGCGATTGGCCGCGGTCTCGAAATGTGCTATAAGTGATGCGAGATCGGCTGCGACCTGTGCGGTGTCTTGTTTAGGGTTGGTTACCGCACGTTGCCACAGACCCATTGCGGCGGTGCCACGTTCCCTGATGGTGGCCTTAGGATTGTTAGCCCTTGCTAGAAGTGCTGCGCCAGCCCAATCGTCCCCTATCGGTGACCACTCGAACGGTATTCGAATTGCTAGCTCAAGATCGAGTGATCGGCCTGGGTATAGACTTCTTTCACGAAGCTCCTCGGCGTTTGAGAGTAGCTTCTTGACCCACTGTCGAAGCTTGGGCGTATGACCGGCTCGCCTGCTGAGCATTACCAAGGCAGTAATTACTCGCCATACGCGAAAACCCAGTGGTTGCTTCAAAGCATATTCAAGTTCCTCTTTAACTATATCGAACTCATAGCCACCGAGAGTTCCTAGTACAATCAGGGCCTCGACACTACGCGGCGTCGGCGGCGCATAGCCCAATAGAGTGAGCTGATCCACCACATGTTCGATTTCCTTGAAATAACGCTCGTGCACAGCCTGGACGGTTCTTGATGCATGGTCTACTTTATCAAATTGTTCTGCGGCCAGGTACGCCGACAAAAGCGCAGACGCCTGAGTCAACACACCGACTTCATCATTTGCGGGGCCCTGCAAGATCTCCTGAGTCCAGCTTGCCGGCACACGGTCGGCGAGGCTCTCCCGATCCCTCAGGCCGCGCAGACTGACTGCTAATGAACTGAGGCCGCCTGCGTGCATCGCACCTGCCGGAGCAAGCGCGACGATCATCTCGTCAAGTTTCTGCAGCTTCGCATCGGCGAACGTGCCGTTGGCTAGGGCATGCGCAAGATTCCCGCCGTCCATCCCGATCGCGTTGGCGATCTTGTTGTGGGAGACCGTCATGTTTCGAGACGCGGCCTCGGCCACTAGGTCGAGTTGGGCCCGCACAGCGTAGCGGATCAGCTCATCAGCTGAGCTGATGTCCATGATGTCCCGTGCCACTGTAGAAGAGTAACACCTTCGCTGTAAGTCATGATGTCGATGCTGTAGTGATCTTATTCCGCAGGTCTGCTCGGACAGCGATTTGTCGAACCCGAAACATCGAATGATGCACGGCATCGCTGTCGGGATGCTTGCTAAGACCGCTAGGCACTACTCATCTCGGTAGCTCAACGACTGCACAGGTACTGATTACGCAGCATTGCACCTGCTGTGTCACTTAAAGTGATCACTGTGCATTGGCCAGCAATGCCGCGTGACTATCAACGCCAAGCCATCTACCTGCAGCGACGAGTGAAGGTGACGTGCCTGATGGGCGTTTAGTGCGTCTCGCCACCGCTCACAATCTGTAACAGTGGAAGAGGTCATGACATCGCTCCGCAGCAGGAGACATCCAAGGTCTCGGGTAGTAACGCCCTGTTTCGCGTTGCACGGCTCGACTTAAGCCCAGGCCGAGGGCGTTGCATCGCTACCTTGCGAATCGATCATGAACGCGCCCGGAAGAAAATCGAGGACCCATAGCTCGCTCGGAGTATCGCCCCAGGAAGGACACGTGATGAGTAAGACGGCACAGCCTCCCAGAAGGCAGACACGGAATAACGGTGTAACCAGTCGCCAGAGCCGCCGGAAGTCTTGGGTTACGTCCTCGGCCGGAGCGGCAGTGATTGCTGGCGCTGCGACTGTCATCGCGGCTGTCGTTACCGGCGCCTTCACGATGGCTCAAACTTCGGGATCAGGCTCAACTCCTGCTGCTTCCCAGTCGTCGAGCCCGGCCCCAGCCCGGTCCTCGAGCCCGGCCCCAGCCCGGTCCTCGAGCCCGGCTCCGTCCCAGTCGATCTTGCCCCACTCTCGCATCGCAGGCGACCAAGCCACCTTCATCAGGGATGTTACGTTCCCAGACAACTCCACGGTCCGGCCTGATCAGCATTTCATTAAGAGATGGGAACTAAAGAACACGGGTTCTATTCGCTGGGTGGGCCGATATCTAATTCCGGACGGCTTCTCGACAGGTAAGTGCTCCTATCCCGCACGAATTCGGATTCCTGCTACGGATCCAAATCAAACAGTGATTATCGACGTGCCGGTCACTGCGGCAAACACCCCTGGCCTGTGCTACGTCACCTGGAAGATGGCCAGTGCTACTGGTGATCTATATTTTCCGGGCTTTGTAGGCATCTGGTTCGAGGTCAAGGTCTCAAACTCTAACCCTTCTGCCACGCCAAGCTGAATTCTGTCAGCACAGGGCCAGTAGGCTAACCAGACTGAACTCGTAGAGCCCACGGTCGTGACGTGGACTGGCTTCGGGCGTATGACCGAAGCATGCGGTATGCGCAACGGGGCGGGTACACGCCCGCCGAGCAGCAGCGGCGCGAGCAGTTGCGGCTGGAGGCCGCCGGGCGGTTCGCCCGCGGCGACGCGATCGGCCAGATCGCGGATGACCTGCGGGTCACGGAAGGTTCGGTGCGGCGGTGGCACCGGGCCTGGAAGGCTGGCGGGGCTGAGGCCCTGCGGTCCAGGGGCCCGGTGTCGCGGGAGCGGCTGAGTGCGCAGCAGTGGGCCCGGCTGGAGGCCGAGCTGCGGAAAGGCCCGCTGGCGCACGGGTTCGCCGCCGATCAGCGATGGACGCTGGGCCGGATCAAGACCCTGATCGGGCGCCTGTTCCACGTCGGGTACACGATCGAGGGCACCTCGAAGCTGATGCGGCGGCACGGCTGGTCTGCCCAGGTCCCGGTCCGGCAGGCGATGGAACGCGATGACGCCGCGGTCATCGTGTGGAAGGCCGAGGTGTGGCCCGATATAAAAGCACGGCGCGCGACCTGGGCGCCTTCATCTGCTTCGAGGACGAGGCAGGCCAGGGGCTGAGGCCGCCGAAGGGCCGGACCTGGGGGCCGCGCGGCGCCCGCCCGGTGGTGAAGGTGCGCGGCGCGGGCGGCGGCCGGGTCAGCATCGCCGGAGTGGCCTGCTACCGGCCCGGAGACCGGCCGCACCTGTTCTATATGCTGCGGGTGCACCGCCGCCGTAAGGACGAGCCGAAGGGCTTCACCTGGCGGGACTACCGGGACCTGATCACCTCAGCCCACCACGACCTGTCCGCCCCGCTGGTCTGGGTCTGGGACAACCTCAACATCCACCTGGCCCCCGAACTGGCGTCTTTCGCCGCGGAGAACAAGGACTGGCTGCGCATCTACCGGCTGCCTGCCTACGCGCCGGACCTGAACCCGGCCGAGGGCATCTGGTCGCTGCTCAAGCGATCCATGGCCAACTTCGCCGCCGCCGACCAGGCCGCCCGGGTCCGCATCATCAAGCGCAAGCTGAAGAAGATCCAGTACCGGCCCCATCTGATCAGCGGCTGCCTTGCCGTGACCGGCCTAAAGATCGAGCCTTGGTGACCATATGCACTACGAGTTCAAGCTGGTTAATGCCAGGCGCCGTGGAGACCTGGATAGGCCCACGGTCACGCGTCCCCGCCGCCGGAAGCGTCTTCGCGTCAATCGGCAAGGGGTCGAGTATGGCCACGACCTCGGCGCAGTCAGCTGCTGTCATGGGCTAGCGCTGGGCCGAGGGGCGTGACGGGTAGGGCAGGTGCGGACTGGTCAGGCCGCGGAGTCAGGCAAGGTCGCGGCAGCGGGCGGGGTGATCAGCCGGTTCGTCTCTGTAAGCGCCATCCTTTCAGACACTTCGCCAATCAACGTCCAGGCGTGGGTATCGCGATGTCGGCATATCACCGTTCGGACGATGGATTGCCGACTTTGCAGGTAAGGCTTGACGAGGCCGCCTCATGGAGGGATCGTCATGACGCAAGCTCGCGCAACTAGCGGATTCTGGAGGCGACAATGGCGCTAGTCTTCATCGCGATCGACCCGGATACTACGGGAGACCACTGTCCAGCGGTTTTCGTCGAGGAGGAGACTGGTGATCTCCTCTTCCAGGGCTGGACGGTCACCGACCCTCAGATCCTGGCGGAGGTCGCACAGCACAGCCCGGTCGCCGACAACGAGTCGGTGGTCCGGCTCCCGGCGCGGATGAGGACGATGATCCTGGAGGCGCTTAATGGCCAAGGTGCCGCCATTCGGCGAGCTGATAGCCGCCACGACGAGCTCGGCCGTGCACCTGGAGATGCGCGACGCGTACACGCCTGACGACCAGCGGTTCCTCGACTGGCAGGCGGGCAAGCTCCTCCTAGAGCAAGCCAATCCGGAATGGTCGGCCATCGTGCGCGCCCACACTGCGCGGGGAGTCCGGTTCCGCCGCGCCCGCGTCGTGTCTGAGCCGCTGGCTCCCTTCATCCGGTTCGAATACGAAGTGACGGCTGCGGTGAGCATCGCGGCCGGGGAGCAGGTCCGGTGGCTGCCTCGGAGGCAAGGGCTGGATCTGTGCCTGCCGCTGAATGATTACTGGATATTCGACGGCCGCCTGGTGCGCTTCCACTTCTTCTCCGGAACCGGGGAGATCATCGAGGACGAGCTGGCGGAGGACCCTTCCGTCGTGAAGTTGTGCGCGCAGGCGTTCGAGGCCGTATGGGAACGCGCCATTCCGCACGACCAGTACCAGCCGATCTGACCGCCCGCTGACCTGAGCTAATGGCAGTCTCACCGTCATCGAGCGTCCAGCGAGCCCGGCAGCAGGTTGCGGAGCGCCTCCGCGAGATCCGGCTGGACGCGGGCCTGACCGCCCGCGCGCTGTCCGTGGCGGCCGGCTGGCACGAGGCGAAGACCAGCCGCATCGAGTCGGCGAAGCAGGCTCTCACCGATGCCGACATCCAGACCTGGTGCCGGGTATGCGGTGCCGATCGCGAGGTCCCCGACCTCATCGCGGCGTCCAGGGCGGCCGACTCGATGTATGTCGAATGGCGGCGGCTGACGCGCACAGGCTTGCGTCACACTCAAGATGCCCGGCGGCCGTTGTATGAGCGTACGCGCCAGTTCAAGGTCTATTGCTCGACGGTCGTCCCGGGTTTCCTCCAGACGCCGGCCTACGCGAGCGCGCTGCTGCTGGCCAACTCAGGTTTTCACTCCGCGCCCGATGATGTCGAAGACGCCGTGCGGGCCAGGATGAGCCGTAACCGCATCGTCCAGTCGCCGGGCCATCAGTTCGCCATGGTGATCGAGGAAGCCGTCCTGCGGTACCGCGTCGGTGGCGCCGACGCCATGGCCGGTCAGCTCGGCCACCTGCTGGATGCTCTCACGCTTCCCTCGGTGACTCTCGGGGTGATCCCGTTTTCCGCGGACGGGCGGCCGATGTGGACGTTGGAGACCTTCACCGTCTTCGACGATTCCCGGGTCCACGTCGAACTGCTGTCAGCCCAGGTGACAGTCACTGCTCCGAGCGAGATCACCCTCTACGCACGGGCCTTCGACCGGCTTGTCGGCATGGCCGTCTACGGACCTCAGGCGCGCGGCCTTATCGCATCCGCGATTGACGCACTGGACTAGATAGCTCGCAAGTTCGCGCAAGCCCATTTACTCGCCCGGAGCCGACCGCGTTGGCTTGTCCCTAGCCATGTTGGTACGCGACGGGAGGCATCACCATGACCGGCACTGCGAGAGCCGACGCTGCCGGGCAGCGGCGCGCTGTGTTCGCGGTCGACGAGGAAGCTGCTCTAACCGCGCTGGAGGAGGCATGGGCCGATGGCGGCTACCACGCCTTCGGCGTTGAAGACGAGTTCTGGTCGGCGATCAGCAGCGCCGGGGAGGTGCTCACCGGATCTACCCCGGATGAACTTGACCGGAACATCCGGGCGCACTGGCAGGCGATGCAGTGACTTCGCGCAGCGCTGCCCAGATGTCCGTGGTACCGGACGGCGAGGACCAGGCAGCGCGGCTGGAGCAATTCCGCGCGGCGCATCCCGATGTGCCCGTCTTGCTGCTGGGCGACTACCCCAGGGCCTGGGTAGGTGGTCATAAGGTGGAGCACCCGACTTTGCGAGGCCTCCTCGATGGCCTGGAGGAAATCCTCCGCCCAGGTGCGCGCAACTCTCGCACCGGGGCGGCGCAGTGACCGCTGAATTCGACCCCGCGACGCCGAACATGGCCCGTGTCTACGACTATTGGCTCGGCGGCAAGGACAATTACCCTGCCGATCGGGCCGAAGCTCAGCGGCTGCTGACGATCTACCCGCCGCTGCGGGAACTGGTACGAGAGAACCGGGCGTTCGTAACCCGCGCTGTCAACTGGGCCGCCCGGCAGGGAATCGGCCAGTTCATCGATCTGGGCGCCGGGCTCCCCGCCACCCCGTCGGTCCACCAGGCCGCGCGGGAAGTCAGGCCAGCGGCTCGAGTTGCCTACGTCGACGTCGATGCCGTCGTCCTGTCCCACGCCAGAGCCCTACTGGCCACTAGCGACGGCGTAACCGCCGTCGCCGCGGACCTGCGCGACCCTGGGGCCGTGCTGGCGAACCCCGAGCTGCGGGCGGTCATCGACCCCGCCCGGCCCGTATGCGTCATCCTCGGCGCGGTCCTGCACTTCCTGGACGCCGACGCCGCCCGGACGGTGACCGCGAGATACGCGCGGCTGATGGCATACGGCAGCTGCCTGGTCATCTCCGTGGCCAGCTTCGGTGACGACACCCTGGGCAAGCAACTGGCCGAGGAGTACACCGCGGCGGCCTGGCATAACCACACACCGGCCGACATCACGTCGTTCTTCGCCGGACTGGAGCTGGTAGGTCCGGGCGTCACCGAGGCACAGACCTGGCGAGCGTGGATGCCCGAGCCCGTCCTGCGGCACCGCGAAGGCCACGTGCTAGCCGGTGTGGCGCAACGCCAAGCCTGATCCGTTAGTGCGAGTCTGTACGGCCAGAATCAGCCGTATCTGGGACGAGCAGCCCAGTCGCCGGAAACCCGGAGCATCACGCAGTGCGGCAGGCACTGTCCGGTAATGGCGCTGACGCGGCGCATGGTGCCGGGCATCCAGCGATCGTAGAACTCCAGGGCCCGCGCCAGGTCGGGACGCCCGCCGCCGTAGGTGCGGTGCCATTCGGCGGCCAGGGTGGACAGCTCCCAGACGGCGTGGATGTGGCGGGGCCAGCAGTCCCGCAGCTCGTAGCCGCCGTAGTGCTGGCGCAGCACGGTGTCAGCCCACCGGCGCAGCTCAGCCAGCCGCGCGCGGTAGGTGTCGTGGTCCAGGCCGATCCAGGAGGGAGCGGCCGGCCCACGGGGAGCGACGGCGTCCAAGGCGGTAGCTACTGTTCCTGCGAGCTCCTCGAAGCGGGCGGTGAGGTCCACATCATCACGGACTCCGGCGCGATCGAGCCGTTGGCTGATCAGCGTGACCTGGCTGCGTAGGTCGGCCACCTGCGCGGCCAGGGCAGCGAGGCTCTCAGCAAGAGCCTGTACGGGAGGATCGGCCCGGGGGCTGGTCACGGCCTGCCTCGACCGAATTCAGGTTTGCCGTCATCGGAGGGAGGTGCTTGCGGGTCGGCCCCGTCAAGTCCCGGGTGGCCACCCTGATTCACGATCCGGGTCACTGAGGTTCGGGACAGGCCGAACGAGCGGCCTATCACCGCCGTTGTATACCCGGCTGCGTCGGCGGCCAGGATCGCCCGGTCGCGTTCCCGCCGCTTGGCCTCGATCCAGTCCGACTGGAGCGGACGGCGTTCCCGCTCGGTCAGGCCGCCCCAGATGCCGGACGTGATTCGGAGGCTCAGGGCGTACTCCAGGCACGGCTGCCGGACCGGGCACGTTGCGCATACCTGCCGAGCGGGCCCAGCCGTCTGGCCGCGCTCGGGGTAGAACAGGTTGAGGTCGGTGCCGTGGCACGCTGCCTGCTGCCGCCAGCGCGAGGCGAAACGCCCTGGGCAGGCAGGCTGGGGTACCGCGGCAGGCGGCCGGTCACCGTGCGGGCGCGGTAACCCGCGCCCGCCAGGCGGCGGCGAAGGCGGCCAGGTCGGCCACTTCCAGGCCGCTGGCCGCGAACTCGTCGGCGAACCGCCGGGGGTAGCGGCGGGTGGTCTTGCGGGTGCCGCGGCATACCACGGTGTGCGGGAGCGTCCCGGCGATGGCCAGCCGCCGTATCGTCTCGCGGGAGACGCCGAGCCGCTGCGCGAGCTGCCCGGCGGTCAGGAATCGGGGGTGTCCTCAACTTCGATCGGAACAGGAGGCCGCGGTGGCGGGATGAGTGCCGCGGCCAAGGCCCGGGCCAGCGTTTCCAGCAGCTCGGGCGGGACCGGAAGGTCGGTGTGGTGGTGGGTGTTAGGCGTGTTAGGTTTCGTGGTGGGTTCCTAGTGCAGGGGCCTTGCCCCCTGGGTGATCTTGGCGGATGGTCCAGGGGGCCTTTCCGTGCCCGGGTTACCCCGGAAAACGGTCATTGGTGACGCTCGCGCAATCGTACGCCGGAACGCCTCAGAGCATCGGGCAGCGAGGCAGCCGCGGACGTATCGCCGGGCGTATCGCGGCTGCCGGCAGGCGCGCATCCTGCGCGGATAGAGGGCCCGGCAGTCGGCGGAGGCAACCGCGAACTTCGCACAAATCGGTGCGGTCGGTTGCCTGTGACCGGTCGTGGCCAGGGACGGCTTCTCCTCTCTTTTCTTTCCTGCCGCTTCCTGCCCGGCCGCCGGGCTAATCCGCAAATTGTGCATTGTCCGGACGTACCGTCCGTGCGTGCTTTACAATGCATCGGACACAGGCATCACGAACGATGAACGCGGAACGGGCCGCGCGCCGTGTCGACTAACGTCACCCTGCACGCCGGCCACGACGTGGCCTACTTCACCCGCGGCCAGCACCGCGGCGGCTGCGCCGGGGCCATGTCGTACTACACCGCGGCCGGGGAACCGCCAGGGGAGTGGGCCGGGAAGGGCGCCGCCGCGCTCGGCCTGACCGGCGTGGTGGACCCGGACGTCATCGAGCGCCTGTACCAGGAGAACACCGGACCCGGCGGGGAGCTTCTGGTCAAGCGGCGCCAGCCCAAAGCGGCCGCGGACCGCGAAGCCGCCGCGGTAGCGGCGTACCGGGCCGCGCACCCGTACGCCAGCGCGACCGAACTGGCCGAGGTCCGCGCCGCCGAGCGCGCCAAGGACCCGCGCCAGGTGCCGTACTTCGACCTGACCGTCAGCGCCGTCAAAAGCGTCTCGGTGCTGCACGCCTCCTACCGGGTCGCGGCCCGCCAGGCCCGCCAGCGCGGCGACCAGGACCGCGCCGCCGCGCTCGACGCCCGCGCCGATGAGATCGAGGCCGCGCTGATGGACTCCGCCCGCGAAGCCGTCGCCTGGCTGGAGCAGCACGCGACCTACACGCGCACCGGGCACCATTCGGCCCGCTCGGGGGAGTGGCGCGACGGCGCCGGGCTGACCGCGAGCTTGTTCCTGCACCACCTGTCCCGCGACGGGGACCCGCAGCTGCACGTGCACGTGGCGATCTGGAACCGGGTCCAGCGCGCCGACGGCGCCGACGCCAAATGGCGGACGCTGGACTCGCGCAGCCTGCACAACCAGCGGCTCGCCGTCGCCCCGGTCGCCGACCGGATCCTGGAAACCAAGCTCACCGGGCTCGGATACGTCATGGTGCCCCGGGCCGACGGCAACGGCGCCGAGATCGGCGGCGTCGGCCAGGAGGTGAAGCACCTGTTCAGCTCCCGGGCCGTCGCGGTCACCGGCGAGCTGGACCGGCTCGCGCAGCAGTACCAGGCGGCGCACGGCAGGCCGCCATCGCGGCGGACGCTGTGGCTGCTGCACCAGCAGGCCGGGCAGAACACCCGCCGCACCAAGGCCCAGGCCCGCCGCACTATCGCCGGGCGCACCGGCGCGGCCGAGCCTACTGAGGCGCAGCGGCTCGCCGCGTGGGAAGCGCAGACCGCCCGACGGGAGGTCCAGGCGCTGTCCGGCGTGCACGCGCAGGTCGCGTCCTTCGCCGCTGGCCAGCGTGCCGCGCGCGCATCGGCCGTGCTGGATGACGCGGCTAAGCGCAGGGCCGCGCGGATCGCGGTGGCTGAGGTGCAAAAGCAGCACGCGGTCTGGTCGATGGCTCAGCTCCGGTTCGAGGTGCACCGGGCGCTCCCGGTCCTGGAGGGGAGCATCGACGGCCCGGCGGTGGTGGATGAGGTCGCCAGGCTGGCCGTCGGCGGCCGGTCCGGCACCGACGTCGTCCAGGTCACCGCCCCCGACCTCGCCGACGTGACCAGCCTGGGCGTCCGCGCCTCCGACGGCGGCAGCATGTACCGGCCGCCGAACGAGGAACGGTACTGCACCCTGGCCCACCTCGACACCGAGGAACAGATCCTCGCCGCCGCGAAGCGAGCCGTGCCCCAGCTGGTCGGCGACGAGCGTGCGCTCGCCGCAGCCGAGCGACAGGTCTGAACGCCGAGCAGCGCGACGCCGTCACCATGATGCTCACCGCGACCACGGCGACAACCGTGCTGATCGCCCCAGCCGGGGCGGGCAAGAGCCACACCATGGCCGAGTTCGCCCGGCTCTGGACCACCTTCACCGGCCGCCGCGTCATCGGCCTGACCACCTCCACCAACGCGGCCCGGGTCCTGGCCCACGAGGGCCTGGCCGAGAGCTACAACATCGCCGCCTTCCTCGGCAAGACCGAAGGCACCGACGAGCTGCGCCGCCCAGTACCGCTGCACCGGGACGACGTCCTCGTCCTCGATGAGGCCAGCCAGCTCGCCACGGCCGACCTGGCCATGATCGGCGAGGCGGCCCGGCAGGCCGGAGCCCGGATCATCGCCACCGGCGATGTCGCCCAGCTCGGCGCCGTCGAAGCCGGCGGCATGTTCCGGCTGCTCGCCAAGGAGGTCCCCGCCGCCGAGCTGCACGAGGTCCGCCGGTTCGACGCTCAGTGGGAACGCCACGCCAGCATCCTTCTCCGCGACGGGGACCCGGCCGCGATCGCCGCCTACGACCGGCACGGCCGCATCCGCTGCGCCGACTTTGAGGCTGCTTATGACCGGGCCGCCTCGATGTGGCTAGCGGACCGCCTGCGCGGCAAGGACGTCCTGCTGCTCGCCGGATCCAACGCCGAAGCCGCCGACCTAGCCCGCCGCGTCCAGGACAGGCTCACCCAGCTCGGCGCCGTCGGCCCACCGCAGGCTGCCCTAGCCGACGGCAACCACGTCGGCGTCGGCGACCTGGTCCGCGCCCGCCTCAACACTTGCATCGACGCCGCCGGCCGTCCCCTCACCAACCGGGATACCCTCCAGATCACCGCCTTCCGCGGCCCCGACGCCGAAGTCCGGCGGCAGCGCCTGGACGGCACCTGGACCGGGACCTTCCGGATCCCCCGGGCCTACTTGGCGGCCAGCGCGGAGCTGGCATACGCCGGGAACGTCCACGTCGCCCAGGGCCGCACCGTCGACACCGCCCACCTCCTGGTCACCGACTCGCTGTCCCGGCAGGCCCTGTACGTCGGCATGACCCGCGGCCGCCAGTCCAACACCGCCCACGTCATCACCGGCACCACCGCCCCACCAGGCCGCGAGCCCTACCGGCAGGCCACCCCCGAATCCGTCCTCGCCAGCATCATGGCCCGCGACGACGGCGACCTGTCCGCTACCGAGCAGATCCGCCAGGCCCAGGACTGGGCCGGCGGAACCGGCCATCTGCTCACCCTGTGGTCCGCTGCTGTCAGGCAGACCCTGTACCCGGATATCGATGAGCAGATCAGGGCCAGACTCACCGAACCCGAAGCCTGGCGGTACGACCGCGAGCCCTCCCGCCAGGCGCTGCACCAGCGGCTCCGCACCGCCCAGCTCGCCGGCCACGAAATCAGCGCGCTCATCGACCGGATCACCGCCGCGCCCATGGACAGTGCCCGGTCCATCGCCAGCGTCCTTCACGGGCGCCTGCAGCGCATCCCGCTGCCCACGCTCGCCAGCTACGACTTGACCTGGGCCCAGCGCACCCCGGCCAGTGCTCCCGCCGTCGCCCGCGAACTCGCCGCCGCCCTAGACGACCGCGCCCGCGCCCTCGGCGACCAGCTGGCCGCCCGTCCCGAACCCTGGCTCGCCCGCCACCTCGGGGTCCTCACCCCTGACGCGTCTCCCGCGCTGCGCGAGGAGTACGCCCGGCGGGCGGCGACCGCCGCAGCTTACCGCGAAGCCGCCGGGATCACCGACCCCGAGCACACCGTCTCGCCGAGCCCGCACCGCGGCAGCCCCGAACTCGAAGGCATGCGGCAGGCTGCCGTACGTGCCCTGGAAATCCGCGACGAAGCCGACATCATGCGCGGCCTGACCCGCGGCGAGCTCGAAGCCCGCCTCCTGGACGTCGAACGCGCCCAGGCCACCGCCCCGCCTGAGGCATCCGCTCAGCTGCGGCTCACCGCCCAGGCCGAAGCCGAGGCCTGGCAGCAAGCCGCCGAGGCCGCCACCCGGCACGACCACGCCCAGGCTGTGAACGCGCAGGCGCTGGCCAGCCAGCTCACCGCCGAACTTCAGCAGCTTGAAGCCGTCAATGCATGCTACGAGCAATGGTCCTCTGCCACCATCGGCATCAGGGAAACCGCCGCCGAAGCCAAAGCCGAGCTGAAACGCCGCGGCATCTCCCAGCCGCCAGCCGAACAGCAGCAGCCTGAGCTGGGAGGCGAACCGTCGGCCGTGATCGGGCTGTGGCAGCGGTTCGAAACCGATCTCAGCGCAACAGGGCGCGCCCTTGAGCGCCAGTACCAGGCCGCTATCGCCGCAGGCGAACCATGGCCACCCCAGCGCAAGTCCCAAGCGGAACAGGGGCCGCAGGCCAGCTCCATCGTTGACTTGGAGCATGGTGGCTGGGCGACCCGCCTCGACGGGATGCTCAACCAGGCCGCCGACGCGACCGAGCGCATGGTCGCCGGCCACGCCGAGCGGGAAGCTAGAGCACAACACGCTGCCCGCATCGAACGGGAAGCTCAAACAGAACAGGAGTCCACTATCCAAGCCCAGGCACGCGATCAGGCAGAATTCGAACTGTAGATCAGATCGCGTGGGCGTTACGGGCAATCAACGGACCTGCCATCTCGTTGCCCACGATTCAAAGATCCGTCAACTGACCGATGTCTTCGGCTGCAATTTGCAGTAATTTTTTCTATACAATCGGCATCCTATCCTCGGAGGATCCAACCTAGTATTGAGAAGAGGTAGGCGTGCGCTACCTGGCAAAGTCGACGGCGTGACACTCGTGTCACGATAGGAATGTTCGCAGATACCTAGGCCGCCATTGTCGCAATCGCGTCGGTTCTGGCCAACTACCCTGGGCGGGAGGTGCGTATTGCTGCCTCTACCGCCCTCGCGCTCTTGCCAATGTGCGCAGCAGCGCTAAAGACGATCGCACCTTTCCAGCAACGATCGATGGCGACACGGTTCCACCGACTTGACCACGTCGGAACCACGGCGGCAAAGGCCCTGGGAGTGGTCGAACAGCGAGTACAGACAGGCGGCATGCTGGCCATCAGCAAACCGCGACGTTACAGAAAGATCAAGACGAGGTTATGGAATCCGCAGGCCCAGTACAGGTTGCGGTACCCGGCTTGAAAATGTTCTCGGCTGGTGGTATGGAAATAAGGAGCGACGTTCCAGTAGATCAGCTGTTAGGAGAATTGATATGGGTGGGATGGTGACCGCGCCTGCATGCCGGGATGCGGTCGTCGTGATTCCCGGCATCATGGGCAGTGAGCTGGTTGATACCGAGACGGGGGACGTGCTGTGGGGTCTGTCGCCGCGCAGTTATCTGCGGTTTTGGACGAGTGGGGACGGACTTGGCCGTCTGCGAGTGACAGACCAGGAGCGCGGAGGCAAGTCCGGCCCTATCAGGGCGGCAAGGTTGCTCCGCTTTCCAGTCGCTTCGCCGGTTTTCGGTGGATTCGAACCGTATACGCGTTTTGTAGCGGGGATTCGCGATTCATTAGTACATCCCGATGCGCTGTGCGAGTTCGCCTATGACTGGCGGCTGCCGGTTGCATACAACGCGGCTCGCCTCAGCGATGCCGTCGATGCGCACGTGCAGCGCTGGCGGCTGCACCGCATGGGCAGCAAGGACGCGAGCGTCGTGCTGGTCGCCCACTCCATGGGCGGCTTGGTGGCGCGCTACTTCACCGGGATCATGGGCGGAGCCTCGGCCGTCCGGCAGACCGTCACGCTGGGAACGCCGTTCTTCGGTGCGGTCAAGTCGGCATACCTGCTCAACGCTGGGCGGGGCGCCCCGGTACCGCTCCCGCGGGCACGCCTGCGTGAACTCGCGCTGACCCTCCCAGGTGTCCATGATCTCCTGCCTTCGTACCGATGTGTCGACGATGCCGGAGGGCGCAGGCTAACGTCGACAGACGTTGCCGATCTCGGTGGCGACGGCGAACTGGCCGAGGCGTCATTCGCGATGCAGCGTGCCCTGGCAGAGCTCGGCACGGATGGGCTGCGCACGGTCGTCGGAGTAGAGCAGCCGACGATGCAGAGCATGCGGCTGGTACGGGGGATCGTCGTGCCGCAGCGCCACATTGTCGAGGCGGGATCGCGGACGGATCATCGTGGCGACGGGACGGTCTATCTGGAGGCCGCCTTGGGTGGGGTGGAACCTGTCAGCTACCTACCGCAGTCACATGCGGGCCTGTGCCGGACACCCGAGGCGATAGCGGCCGTTGTCGCCGTCCTGACCAGGCAGCGACTCGGGCCGCCCATGGGCGCCGCCGGCGCCGGGCTGGATGCGCCCGACCTAGTGGTCGCCGGAGAGCGCTGTGAGGCGCGGGTAACCGCCCCGGATGACGCAATGCCACGTTGCCGTGTGGTCGATGCGGACACCGGCCAGCAGGTCGCCGCGCCCGTGCCCGTACGCCGCGACGGTCACCTCCTCGTGACCATGCGGTTGCCGGCAGCCGGGCTATACCGAATCGAGGTGAAGACCGGCGGCTACTCGGCCGTGACCGCGCTGACGATGGCGGTGCCACCAGGAGATGGCCCATGACTGCTCCCACTGACGGTGACCAGTTCGCCACCGGCTTTGACATCACCAGCATCGTCATCGACGAGTACGCGGAATGCCCTCCGCTCGAAGGCCTCGTGGAGGAGGCAGCAGAGATCGAGCGGCTGCTGGCTGAGTTCGGCGGCGCTGTCGGGAGGCCGAGTCCGTCTGACCGGATGATGGACGAGCGGGCGGTCAAGGACCGGCTACGTGAATGGGCCGAGCGTGATACCCCCTCTTCAGTGCTGGTGTGGCTAGGGCACGGCGCGTCCGACGGGACTGATGCGTGGCTGGCCTGCTACGACACGCCCAGTCAGATTCAGAGGAACGGCATGGTGCCCGAGACCGTCGCTGACCAGATCGTGAACGACTGGCATCGCCGGGAGCCGTACGAGACGGCTTGGGCGCTTGTCATCATCGAGGCGTGCGGGGCCGGCACTTTCGTGTCCAAGCTGGACGTGCTGGCCGCTCAGAAAGTCCCGCTGCGCCGGATTGCGATGGTCGGCGTATCCGGAGACAGCGCCGGCTACGTAGGCGAACTGCGGAAAGCACTGAAAAGAACCAGGGATGCCTACGAAAACAACGACGAGCGCGTCCTGTTGACCGACTTCGTCGGAAAGCTCGACGACTTCCTCGGTGACGTCGCCCTAGTGGTTTCCCGCAGTGTCGCCCGTGCCTTCTTCCGCCCGGTGCGGCTGGTGAGGGCAAACCTGTCCGCCCCCGTCGACGCGTACCGGGAGTGGATCTCGTTCCTGGCGGAGCTGAGCCCCGACGAGCGAAACCATTTCGTGCCGAAGGCACATGGCGCGGGGCACGGCGAGTTCGCGTGGCATTTCATCGGACGAGCGGCCGAACGTCGGCGGATTGCGACGTGGCTGCGGACAGGCCCCGGTGGCATGCTCGTCATCACCGGCAACCCCGGCTGCGGGAAGTCCGCCTTGCTGGGCAATCTCATCGTGCTGGCGAATCCCGACCTGCGTGCCCTGCTGGTGCGCGCGGGACGGCTGGCGCCGCCCGACCCGGACGAACTGCCGCCTGACCGCGCCTTCGACGCCGTGATCCATCTGACCGGGCTGTCCACCAGCGACCTCGTCCGCCGCATAGCCGACGCTGCGGGTATAACACTGCCCTCTCCTGAGCACGTCTGGTCCGAAGAGGACATGGACTATCTGGCCGCCGGACTAGCCGGGCGGACATTCACGGTCCTGGCCGACGCGCTCGATGAGGCCCGTGACCCCGTTGCGATCGCGGGCACAGTGCTGAGCCGCATCGCACAGCTACCCGGCGGACGCGTGATCGTGGGCACTCGCCCCGCCAGTGCAGGTAATCCGCCCCCCGATGGTGAGCCGCTGCTGACCGCTCTGGACGGCGCTCATCCTACCGGCGTCATCCGGGTTCCCCGCGACCCCGTCGCCATCGAGGCCTACGTCCGCCAACGCCTTAGCAACGCCCGGGACGCGCAGCGCATCGACGTCGGCGATGACGTGATCGACGCCGTAGCGCGGAGCCTGGGCGCTCAAGGTGACGGGGGAGACCGGCAGTTCCTGTTCGCCCGCCTCGTCGTTCATGAACTGATCGCGCAGCCCAGGCTCCTGACCCCGGCTAACCATCGGGACCTGGCCACTCTCCTTGACGGCAACCACCGCAGCCTGTTCGCCTTCGCGGTCAGCAGGCTCACCAGGGCCTCCCGGACGGCCAGGCCGCTGCTCGAGGCGCTCGCCCTCGCGCAAGGACGTGGCGTACCGCGCAGTGAGGGCATCTGGGCTCAGATGGCCGCCGCCCTAGCCGGAAGCCGGATCGGTGAACGCGACATCGAGGACCTGCTAGCCCAGGCTGGGCCCTACATCATGCTCGACGCGGAATACGGATTCAGCGTGTACCGCCTGGCCCACGAGACCTTCCGTGAGCTTCTCCAGCCCGACGCAGCCCAGTGAGTGACCCAAGGGCCACGCAATCCGAACCCGGAGAGAGCGACGATGAGCGATCGTGATCTAGACACATGGCTGCGTACCATCGACACCGATCTGCACAGTCTGGCCACGGCGGTGGACCTCGTTTCCCGCGAGGCTCAGAGAAACACCTTTGCGATTCGATCGCCGAGAGCAACCTCCGCGAACACCTCGACACGTTGAACGATGCGCAGCGGCAGACGAGCGCCGCGGTCGGCCAGCTGCACCAGGCTTTCACCGCCTTCGTCGAACAAGATAGCCGCGACAAGCAACGGCTCTTCGCGCACGCCGGGCTGCTCACCGTGCGATCCGAAATCGAGACCAAATACGGTCAGTACGAGGACGTCAGGCGCAACGTCCACGGGATGCTGCTGGCGCTCGATGGCGGGCTGGCGCAGGACGCGACGATGCAGCTGATCGCCGAGACGCAGTCCATCAACGCCCCCAGTTACTGGCTCGCCTCGGCCATGAACGCCCTCGCCGCGTGGATCCGGGACGACCGGAGCGCGGCCGAGCGTGCGCTACTGCACGCCAACTCATGCTCGCGCGGGAAGACTGCCCTGTTTTTCGGCCTGCTCAACGCGAGGTTCGAGCGATTTGACGCTACTAACAAATGGTTCCGCGTCTACCTGGCCGACCAGGACCCCGAGAAGCTGCCCCGCGAATTCAGCGTTGTCCTGCACGCGGCTATGCTCGGCCTGCTCGGGGATACCACCCAAGAGCAGATCAGCCGGAAGTGCCAGGCCTGGTTCGAGCGGCTCAGCGCGCGAGAAGACCTGGTGGCGCAGCAGGTTGCACGCTGGCGGATGGAGATCGCCTTTCATTGCGAACCGGCCTCTGGGGCGGCCGGGACAGCTCTCAACTACCAGTGCCCGGTGCTCGCGAGGGTAAGTCCGGATTGGCCTCAAATCACGGACTCGTACCGCCGGGCTACCGCGTTCGAGCGGATAAAGGCTGACCTGGCGGGTGGGCTCAACGTGCCCGGAGACGACCAGTCGGCCTGGCAAGACCGGGTCGACGGTGTCCTGCGTGATCTCCAGACAATTCACGAGCCCGGAGAGGCCGAACTACGTCAGCAGGAGGCCGACTACGAGCGGATCATCAGGCACGAGGGAGATACCGCCTTGGCCGCCAGGGCCAAGGCGACCGATGCGCCACTCGAAGAGCCCCTGGTCGATTTCCTGACCTTCCTCAGCAATGCCGCTTCTCATCCGCCTCCCGGCGCGCCGCCAGAGACGACACAGCTTGCGCTTCACCTCGCCTCGCCTTGGATCAGTCAGGCGGCCGCCGAGATCGTCGCTGAGACCAGGAGCCTGTCGACGGCACCGGTCACGATCAAAATTGACGGGTGGAGTGGCCAACTGGGCGCCGAGCCGACCGAAACACTCGACGGATCGTTCACCCAGATGGTCGACGTCCAAACGAGCAAAGACGTGGCGCGTGCGCGTTTCGCCTGGCCTCGGCTCCTAGCCGGAATAGCGGCACTGATCGCCCTTGGGTTCGCTGCCCTCGAGTGGTCTACTTACGGCGCATTCCGGTCATGGCCAGTAGGAGTGCCGGTTGCCCTAGCGGTGGTCTCCTTGTTCATCGTCTTGAGGACGCACCGGCTTATCCCGAAGCGGGTAGCAGAGGCTAGACGGCGTGGAGAGCAGCGCAAGGAAAGAGGCCGGACCACGCTGTACGCTGCGGCAGCCGACCACGAAGAGCTGATCGCAGCGTGTAACGAGCGCATCAGCGAAGCGGGTGGCCTGGAGGAGTTCGTCAGATCGATACCCTTGCCGGAACTCCGGCATGAAGTTCCCGGCCAGCAGCCAGGGAAGGGCATGCCGCTGGCCGACCCGACCGCACAGACTTCTGTGGTCTCCGCGCGCTCGCGCGGGCTTGGCCGCCTGCCGACACCGTTCAAGCTGGCCGAATGGTCCCTGGAGCCTGTCGGTACTGATAAGGATTGAGGGAGAGTTCCTGGCTCAGCCGTGGGTCTAGCTCGAATCCCAAGAAGCCCCGTTCCGTGCAGACCGCCAGGTGGGACCCGGTAGCGGCCAGGCCTCTGGGCCGCTGGCCGAACGGCAGCAGGACCGTTCGCAGCAACCGGCCGGACCCCGGGTGCCATATCCGGATGGCACCATCCCGGTACCCGGCAGCCAGCCACCCGGACTCTGTGGGCACCGCCGCGAGCGCGGTGATTTCGGCCGGAGTTCCGTCCTGGAGTATGCGGGCAGGCTGCCCGGTGGTGACGTCCAGCAGTCGTACCACGCCGTCATTCCCGCCTGCCGCCACGACCGGCACCGTTGACGCGCCGGTGAGAACGGCGGCAGCCGTGACCGGACCTGGGAGATCGACCCGCAGGAATTCGGCGGTGCCGGACCCGTTCAGCCGCCACAACCGCAGCGTGCCATCGTCGCCGCCGGAGACCAGCGTGTCCGGTCCCGCCGGTGAAGGCGCTACGGCCAGGCACCGGATCGGCCCCCGATGGCCACGCAATGGCATAGTAGCCGCACGCCCTGATGCCGGATCCCAGAGGCGGACCGCGCTGTCGGAGCCTGCTGACGCCACCAGCCACTCGCCGGGACCGCTGCGCAGCACCGCCACGGCATGAATGGTCGCCTGATGCCCGCGAAGCGGGCCAGTGAGACGGCTCCCCGTCGCGACGTCCCATACCCGGACGGCGCGCTCGGCCCCGCCGGTCACCAGCACGCTACGGCCATCGGGCAGGCGCGCAGCCGCCACTGCGTGGACCGCGCCGCGATGACCGGTGAACCCGTTCCCGACCGGAACCCCGGACGCCGCTTCGTGGAGCAGGACCGAGCCATCGTCGCCGCCCGTGATCAGAAGATCGCCTAGCTCCGCTGACACCGCCGCGATGGCCTGAATTCTCGCTGGCTCACCGGCCCTGTCTGGCAGCAACCCGCGCGGATCCGCGTGCCACAGGCGGACTGTCCCGTCTTGCCCTCCGGTCACGAGCAGTGTCCGGCCGTCACCGAGCCCCGCGAACACCGCCGCCAGCACCCTCCCGCGGTGCCCGGCCAGCACCGAACTGGCAAACCCCTGTGCGGCGGTCCTGCCGAAAAGGTGCACCGTCCCGTCTTCGCAGGCCGCGGCGACCAGGACAGAGCCCGGTGACGGGCGTGTGAGCGCCGTGGTCAGAACCGCCTCGCCACCCGGAACCCGCAAGACGTCAGAGGAACCGAGTCGGCCGTCGGCGCCGAATTCCAGCAATTCGATCGAGCCATCATCCTCCGAGACCGCCAGCAGTTCCGCGCCGTCGTCAGCGGTCACGGCATTGGTGAGATGTCCCGCGCCGCGTCCCGTGGCATATGCCGCTATTTCCCTGCCGGTCATCGGATCCCAGCATCGGAGATACCCGTCGTAGCCGACCGTCACAAGCCAGGTTCGTCCGTCGGCTTGCGGAAACGCCGTTAGGGTCTGGATCCGATGCCGCGGCCCAGACCAGGCTTCCGCGGTCAGCCGGTCAGGATGAACATGCCACAGCCTTAGCGCTCCGCCAGGATCCGCACCAGCGAGCATGGCCGCGTCGCCAGGCTGCGGCAACGCCGCCAGCGCCCGGATGGGACGGCCGTCGTCCGCTGTCTCAGGATCTACCGGGGTGCCACTCTCGAGGTCCCAGACGCGGACCCCTCCAGATCCCCCGGCGCCGAGCAGCGAGCGGCCGTTCACGGTCATCACCACCAGAGACCGCAGCGATGGCCTCCCGTCAGTCAGGGGCGCACTCGCCGGGCGGCCAGTCATCGGATCCCAAACTCGTATGACGCCGTCGTCGCCCGAGGTCACCAGCCGCGTTTCGCCTCCAGGAAGAGGCCACGCGGCGATGGCCCGCACTGGGCCCTGATGGCCGAACATCGCCACATGAGGCGGCTCCCGTTCCCCGATTCGCGCCCAGGCATGGGTATCCGATGACCGCGCCCAACTGCCGCAGGCGACTGCGATCCAGCGCGTCATCAGGCGATCCTCGGGGGCAAGGCGGTTGAACAGGTGCCGGGCCGATAGGGACGCCCCGATGGGGGCGGGAAGATCTGAGCGCCCGAAAGCCGTCCGCAACACAGCGACGGCCACGCTGTCCGGATCGAGTTGGTCCAGCAGGTACGGTGCGGCCGCCAGATCGTCCCATGCCCCGGCCGCGGCGACATGCTCAGCCAGACGTAGAACCACATACGGGTTGGGAGACTCGCCCTCCGCGGCCGACGCGATCAGCGCGCGTACTACGGGAGCGTGCTGGTTCAGCCCAGCCGACCCCGGCTCACCGCCGACGGGCATGCCCAAACTTTAACAAACTGGGAACGATGAGACCGCTCGTAGCAGCTCCTGATGTTGCTATACCAGGAATCCCGCGCAGGGGTTTGACTATGGTAAAAGCCTTTTCGTGGCCACTGGCATCCTTCATGAACCTTTGACAGGCAGGTTAGGCGAGTCGGCGGAGATCCGCATCCGACGCGGAGGGCACCACAGGCTTTCCTACCCTGCCGCGCTGTCCGGTCAGACCCTTTATTGCACAGGCCGACTCATCCGTCGTCACTGGCGACAGATCGGCTCGCCTTGGCGCAAGCTCTGCGACGGCGCTGTGGCTGATTGTTCACTACGTTCGGTCACGGCCACGAGCTGCCGCCCGCAGTCCGCGTGGAACGGTTCGTGGAACGGCACGCCGGATTATGCCAGCGCAGCGGGCGCTGCCGCTGCGATGATCGTGTTATCAGTGCAGCTAGCGCGATCGGTGCACGAGGCCGTACTTCTTGTAAACGGCAGGTCAGCGGTTCGATCCCGCTCACCGGCTCCCGTCCCCAAGGCTGATATCAGCCCTCGTACCTGCGTTTGGCCCCTCCCCACTTCGCCCGGCACGACCTGACCTGGGCCCAGCGCACCCCAGCCAGCGCCCCTGCGGTCGTCCACGAGCTCGCCGCCGCCCTCGACGCTCGGGTCCGCGCTCGGCAACCAGCTGACCGCCAGCCCCGAACCCTGGCTCGCCCGCCACCTCAGCGTCCTCGCCCCGCCGCGTCTCCCGCCCTGCGCGAGGAATACGCCCGCCGGGCTGGAGCCGCCGCGGCCTACCGCGAAGCCGCCGGTATCACCGACCCGCAGCAGTCCGTCTCACCAGACTCGCACCGCGCCAATCCTGAACTCGAAGACATGCGGCAAGCCGCTATCCGCGCTCTGGAGATCCGCGACGAAGCCGACATCATTTACGGCATGACCCGCGGCGAACTCGAAGCCCGCATCACCGACGCCGAACGCGCCCAGGCCAGCGACCCCGCCCGAGATATCCGACCAGCTGCGGCTCGCCGCCCAGTCCGAAGCCGACACTTGGCAGCAAGCCGCCGACGCCGCCAGTCGGCACGACCACGCCCAGGCCGCGGACGCGCAGGCGCTGGCCAGCCAGATCGCCGCCGAACGCCAGAAGCTCGAAGCCGTCAGCACCGCTACGAGGAATGGTCTGCCGCGACTGCTTTCACCGGGGAGGCCGCCGTCAAGGCCAAGGCCGAGATGAAACGCCGTGGAGTCTTCCGGCAGCCAGCCGGACAGCAGCCCGAGCCCGGACGTGGACAGCTGTCCATGGCAAGGTGGTGGCAGTAGTTCGAAGCCAACCTCGCCGCTGCGGACGGTGCCCGCGACCGCCAGGCCGCTATCGCCGCGGGCTGCGCGTGGCCATCCCGGCCCGAGCCTGCGTTGCCGGCCAGCTCAGCCGTCGGCCCTCAGCGTGGCTGCCTGGCCGCCCGGCTCGACGAGCTACTCGGCCAGGCCGCCGAAGCGGCCGGACGGATGGCCGTAGACCGCGCTGATCAGAAGACCAGAGCAGGATATGCCGTCCGCGCCGAACGGGAAGCCCGAGCAGAGCCAGAGCCCATTCGGCAGCTTGAAGTCCCTGATCAGGCGGAGATCGAGATGTAGATCAGGCCGTTATAGGTGTTGCTGCCCTGCCAGTCCGTGAGTAGGAAGCCGTGGCGCATCCCCGGGCGGGCCGGGCGGGCGGCCCGCCCGGGCAGTGCCGCGGCCGGGGGATGTCTAGGCGGTGACGGCCTGCTTGGTGTCGTTGCTGGTGACCTGGATGCTGCGGGGCTTGGCCTGCTCGCGGACCGGGATGGTCAGGGTGAGCACGCCGGCCGCGTAGTCGGCGGTGATGCTGTCGGTGTCGAGGGTCTCGCCGAGGAAGACCTGGCGGGTGAAGGTGCCCGACGGCCGTTCGGCCACGATCAGCTGGGCGCCGTCGGCCTTGACGGGGGCGCGCTCGGCGCGGATGGTGAGGACGTTCTGCTCGACGGTCAGGTCGGTGGAGTCCGGGTTGATGCCGGGCAGGTCGAGGCAGATGTAGAAGCTGTGGCCGTGGCGGTAGGCGTCCATGGGCATCGCGGCCGGGCGGGCGGTGGTGCCGGGTACCTGCTGGGTGAGCCGGTCCAGTTCGCGGAACGGGTCGGTGCGCATGAGCATGGCTGGTGCCTCCTCGTCGTGTGTGGTTGTCAGGTCACGCTCACGGGAATCTGTATATCACCGCCCCGGCTAATTTGACAATCCTCGACTCAGTTTTCCTCATGTCGCATACGGGGGGCGGGTGGCCGGCCTTGGCTGGACAGGAGGTGACGGGCATGGCGGCTGCGGACCGCCGGAGTCCGGTCCCGGATCTGTGCTAGCTGCTCGGCGTGGCCCGCGATGCCTGCCGGGCACAGATCGCGCCGGCGTGGCGGTGCCGGGCCCGGGCCGGGCATCGTGATGCCCGCCACGGCGATGAGGCGGCGGAGGCAGGAGCCCGACGGGCTGAACCTGGCTGGCATCCGCCGGGTGCTGACCCTGCAGGAGCAGACCCGGCAGCTGCAGGCCGAGCTGGCCCGGCTGCGGGAGCTCGCCGGCCAGCAGCCCGCCTCGCAGCGGCCCCGGCCCCGTCTCGGCGCCGGGCAGCCGCCAGGCCCGGGCCGGGGTCAGTTACCGGGCGGGTCCTGCCCGGCGAGCCGGGCATGCAGGCGGGCGGTCAGGGCGCGCTCGGCGGCCAGGTCGTCCTCCAGGGCCGTGATGCGCAGCGCGGCGGCCAGGGTATGCCCCTGGTCGACCAGCTCCCGGATCCGGGCGGCCAGGGCCAGCTGGCGGCGGGAGTAACGGCGCCGCCCTCCCGAGGTCCGCTGCGTCCGCACCGCGCCCGCGGCATCCAGCGAGCGCAGGAACGCCTGCCGGACCCCGAGGACCTCAGCCGCCTGCCCGGTGGTGTAGGCCGGGTAGTCCGGGTCGTCGAGGGCACCGAGGCGCCCGGTCACCGTCGGCGTCGCCGGGCCGGGCGCGCGGGACACGAGAAAACTTCCAATTGCACTTGACACTTTCCTGTAGTGCGGGCTATATAAAAAGCGTATCGGTCATTGACCTGGCAACGCTACCGCAGGTTCCCGGGAGGGGTGATCGGCATGACCGTAAGCACCTGCGAGGCAGGCGCGGCGTTCGCGGACATCGTGTACGCGGACCAGCAGTGGGTGGACGCCGAGTTCGACGCGCTGATCTCGGCTTCGTTCACTAGGCCGCCCGCGCCGCCGCCGCCCGCGCCGCCCCGGGTCCCGCCGCGCCCCGGCGCCCCGGCCACGCCCTCCCGGCAGCCCGCGGCAGGCCCGGCCGCCATCCCCGTCGGCCCGGCCGCCGGCCCAGCCCGCGGCCGGCAGCGCTCGCCTCCGGCTCATCCCCGGCACTGACGGGCCGCCAGCACGGCAGAAACAGCACGACACAGACGGGAAGGAGGACTAGATCAGGAGAAGCATCCAGTCCGATTTCATGGCCTCCACGTACGCGGCGGGGCTCCCTCGGAGGGGGCCCCGCCGAACTCTGCCCTTGCCAGCGCCGGCGGCGCCGACCCGATCCAGCCGGACGGCGACATCAGAAGCAGCCCCATGCCGTGGTCGCGCAGGAGAACCCCGGCCCCGGCCGGGGCCTTTCGCCCTCCGGGCTGGCCGGGCCACTCGCATGTAAGGGAGATGACGCCGGGCCAGACGCGCTCCGGCAGATGATGCAAGCCCTGTACTACGACCGAGACGGCCGCCCGGTCAGCCGGGAACGGTGGCAGCAGCTGGGCCGCCAGCCCGGCTACAGCCGCGTCGGGTACGCCGACGCCGTCCGGCACGGCCAGCAGGTCACCGTGATCACCTTCTGGTCCGGCATCGCCGGCGACGGCCCGGACGGCCCGCTTATCTTCTGCACCTGCGCCGGCATCCGCATCCCGGGCGGCCGGCGCCCCGCCTTCCAGCGGCTGTGGGGCTGGCCCGACATCGCCGCGGCCCGCGCCGGGCACCAGGCCGTCACCGTCTGGATTACCGCGGTAGCCGGCTTCCTGGCCGGCCACGCCGGCCAGCTCCCCCCCGCCGGACCCGGCCCTGCCCGGCACGCCCCGGGCGGGTGAAAGGCGGTAAGCGGTCCATGGACGGCCGCCTGATCACCGGCGTCTGACACGAACCGGGTACGTGCCCATCACCAGGGCCGGCGAGCCCGGCAACTTCACCGCGGCCCGGCTGCGTGCTGAGCTGCTCACCTGGCCGAGGACAGCCGGCTAGTGATCGCCGACCAGAACCGTGTCACTTTCTCAGGGGCTCAGGGCCAGAACCCGGCGAGTTCTGGTCACTACGCCTAGTTACGGCCATGAGGCCCTTTGCCCTACGGCCCGCGTGGAACGGTTCGTGGAACGTCCTGCCGATAACCCGGGGTAAATGTCCTCTGCGCGTTCGATTCGTGGAACGAATGTTATTGGCTGGCCTGTCTGGCAGCGCTCTGACTGGTGTCACGGACAGTGGTGGCGGGGTCGCGGAGGTACCTAACTAAGAACCATGGGGCGGCCCGGATGTCGGCTTCCTTTGGATTAACCCCGTGCCGGTGCCGATATGGCTCTTAGCGACGCGTGATGATCGGCTAGCCCGGCGCGCCGAGATAACGAGCCGCGGCTCGTAGCGATCTCGCTCCGTTCGGACCGGCACTTACCAATGCCGGTCCGATCCGTGGATGATTGACATGAGAGGCACCTTGACTGCCTGCTCTGCGTGGATCGAGGTACAAAGGTTATTCGGCAACGTGGGAGTGCTCGATCTTAAGTTCAGTAAGCATCGCGCCGGCATCCAGCCTCCACGATCGTCACTGGAACTTGCCAGCTTCCAGCAGCCGCCAGAGGCGACTGGCAGCTCCCTTCATTGCTTCACTTGACCACGTTGCCTGAACGCGGTGGTCCGGTAGTACCCCGCACGACCAGGGTAGGGTCAATAACAATTTCCTTTGCCTCTATGCGCCCATGGTCGAGGCGCTCGATGATGGCTTGGACGGCTTGCTCGGCCATCTGCGTGGCGTCTTGGCGGACGGTGGTGAGGTTGACGAAAGATAGCCGGGCAGTTTCGCTATCGTCATAGCCCACGACCGATATGTCGCCGGGAACGTCGATGCGAGCACGAGTCAGGGTATCGAGGACACCATGGGCGCATCGGTCATTGGCCGTGAAGATGCCGGTGGGCAGCTGTACGTCATCGAGTAGGCGGCGGGCTGCCGTCGCACCGGACTCCTCGGTGTAGTCGCCGCCAAGGATGCGGATCTCGTCGCGGAGGCGGTGTCGCTGCATCGCTTGCCGGTATCCCCGGCGACGCCGGGCAGCTGCGGGGAGGTCGCCGCCGTCGATGTGCACGATGCTGCGGTGGCCGAGACTGACCAGGTGATCCACGGCCAGCCGGGCACCGCGCTCGTCGGCTACGCGTACGACATCGACGCTGTCTCCGGTAAAGCGCCGTCCGATGTCGACAACGGGCATCTGATCGGCGGCGCGAGCAAGTTGTGTCGCCTTGGTTGTCGTCCCGGACAAGATCATCGCTTCGCTGCGGTAGGCGAGTAGCTCCTCCACGGCCTGCCGGTCGGTGCGACCGACCCCGAGAGGACCAAGGACAACCTGATAGCCGTACCGCTCGGCGGCCCGGTAGATCGCCTCGACCAGGTCGACGTCGAACGGCTGCCGCATGGTGAACAGCACGCCGATGTGCCGGCTGCGGTTGCGCCTGAGTACCTGCGCCGCGGTGTCGGGACGGTAGCCCAGCTCGGCCGCGGCCTGGAACACGCGCTCGCGCGTCTTCGCACTGGCCCCGGGAGCGTTGCGGAACACCAGCGACACCAGGGCCTGGGACACGCCGACGCGGGCCGCGACGTCTCGCATGGTTGGTCTCCCCAGCCGGCCTGTCGCCGTGACCGGAAGCTCAGCGTCCACCGGCAGCTGCCCTTCTGACTCACGCCTTGACTTTTGTCGCGACGGGAATCAAACTAGCATACTGTTACGTACTAGTAGTACGTAACAGTAGTAGACGGAGCATGGTGCGGGCGGGCGCGCCAGGACGCTACGGCGCAGCAGCCCGCCGTGACGACCGGACACAGCCCGACCGAGATCTGCCCTGGGTACGGCAACGCGCTGACTGCCTGCCGCCAAGGGCTGCCCTGTCATCAAAGACTGCTCTGTCATCAAAGACTGCTTGCTGCGTCCCGGGCCTGGCGGCACGCTCTCGAGCTCGCTCAGCCGCCCGGAACAGCGGATCAGCTTCAGGAGGACCGATGGAATCCGGTACCGGGACGGGTGCGGCCCGCGGCAGCAGCCGCCGGACGGCCGGGCGAGAACCGTAGATGGGCCGCCCAGAGAACACGATCAGCATGGACGGCCCGGTGGCCGACTTCGCGCACCAGCTGCGGCTGCTGCGCCGGCACGCCGCGCTGACGCTGCGCCAGCTCGCGGACAAGACGGGGCTTTCCACCGCCACCTTGTCCGTAGCCGCGGCGGGCCGCAGGCTGCCTACCTGGGACGTGACCCAAGCCTACGTGCAGGCCTGCGGCGCGGACACCGGCGACTGGCGGACGCGCTGGGAGCACGCCGCCTGGCTTTCCCGGCGCCCGGCCGCCCTGCCGCTCCCGTCGAAGGCGCCGTACGCGCCCGGGAGATCACACCGGAAGAGCGGGCCACGCCGGGAGAACGGTGGCGGCAGCCCGTACGATCCGGTGCCGCTGCCGGTAACCGCCGAGACCAGCGGTGAATTCATGCGGTGCCTGCTGCGGGTGAAGATCTGGGCGGGCGACCCGCCCGTCCGGGCCCTGTCCCGGCGGGCCTGCCTGCCCCCGAGCACCATGCAGGACCTCCTGCACCGGAAGCGCCGCAAGCTGCCGCCGGTGGAGACGGTCCGCGCGTTCCTGGCGGCCTGCGGCGTCGACGACGCCACCATCATCGCCGAGTGGGTCTTCACCTGGCGGCGGCTGAAGTTCACCGAAGCCGAGCTTCATGCCAGGGAAACCAGCTTTTAACAATAGTGCGAATCCGCCTAACAACGGCTGAACAACAGACGTGCTCGATTAATTACTTTTCCCAGGTCAGGACCACTGACCACTCGGATTGTTTGGTAGCTCCGTCCGGAATTGCCCGGCCTCGATACGCGGTACTTCCGCTGCCAGGCAAATGACCGCAACCTAGAGAAGCGCAATTATTACGCGGTGCACCCAGCTGGAACCCCTTGTCCGCACGCAGAGAAGGGACGGGACGTCGATGCACGACGCGGACCCGCGATTTGCCGTTACGGCCAGCGAGCACATGACCCCCGCGCACAGGCGCTACCTGGTCAGGCTGACGATCATCTCCACGCTCGGTGGCCTGCTGTTCGGCTACGACACCGGGGTGATCTCCGGCGCCCTGCTCTTCATCGGCAAAGACCTTCACCTGAGCACGACGGAGCAGACGTTCGTCGTGACCTCGCTGCTCTTCGGCGCCATCCTCGGGGCCCAGATCGGCGGCCGGATGGCCGACGCCCTCGGCCGCCGGGCCAGCATGCGGATCTACGCGGTCATCTTCTTCCTCGGCGCGATCGGCAGCGGCCAGTCGCCCAACCTCCCGCTCATCTACGCCTCGCGGGTGGTGCTGGGGGTCGCCGTCGGCGCCGCCGCGGCGACCGTGCCGATGTACCTATCCGAAATGGCTCCTGCCCACCGCCGCGGCCGGATGACGACCATCAACGAGCTGATGATCGTCAGCGGCCAGTTCATCGCCTTCGGAATCAACGAGCTGATCAACTCGGTCGCACACGGCAATCAGCACGTGTGGCGGATCATGCTCACCGTGGCCGCGATCCCCGCCGTCTTCTTGTTCATCGGCATGTTCTTCCTGCCCGACTCGCCGCGCTGGTACGCCATCAAGGGACGTCTGGACGACGCCAAGCGGGTGCTGGAGATGAGCCGCGGCCCGGTGGAGGCGGCGGAGGAGTTCAACGTCGTCAAGGTGCACGCCGAGCGGGATCTGAGGGAGGAGAAGGGCGCCGCGCGGCGTGACCTGGCCGCCTACCCGTGGATGCGCCGGATCCTCTACATCGGCATCGGCCTGGCCCTGGTCCAGCAGCTGACCGGCATCAACACGGCCGAGTACTACGCACCGACCATCATGAAGTCCACCGGCCTGGGCACCAGCGCCTCGCTGATCTCGACGATCTTCGTCGGCGCGATCGGGGTGGTGGGAACGGTCCTGGGCATCTACCTGCTGGGCGTGGCCAACCGGCGGCCCCTGCTGTTCATCGGGTTCACTGGGGTCGCGGGCTCCGACGTCCTGCTCGCGATCATGTTCAAGCTTCCGGAGTCGACCGTCCGCAGCTACCTGATCCTGGTCTTCATCATGTTGTTCGTCTTCTTCGTGCAGACGTTCATCGGCACCCTGATCTGGCTGATGCTGTCGGAGATCTTCCCGATGGCCATCCGGGGCTACTGCATGGGCATCGCCGTGTTCTTCCTCTGGAGCATCAACACGGCCATCTCCTACGTGTTCCCGTACATGATCACGAACCTGGGGTCGTCGGGCACGTTCGGGGTCTTCGCCGCGATCAACGTCATCTCGCTGCTGTTCGTCTTCAAGTTCGCGCCGGAAACCCGCGGCCGGTCCCTGGAGGAACTGGAAGATGAGTTCCGCTCGCGCGACGCAGGCGACCTCGCCCGCCAGGCGCCGGAGGGCGTGGCCGGATCATGACGGAGTACAACCCGCTCGCGCCGGACTTCTACACCTCTGACCCTTTCGCGGTCTATCGCTGGCTGCGGGATGAGGCGCCGGCCTACTACAGCGAGAAATGGGGCTGGTGGGCGCTGACCCGGTTCGAGGATGTGCGGGCGGCTATCCTCGACCCGGACACGTTCCGCAGCTTCGAGGGCATGGACATCGACGACAGCGCGCTGGAGCAGGCGCCGCCCGGGTCGCTGCCGAACATGGACAACCCCCGGCACGACCAGGTGCGCCGGATCGTCCAGCCGTACTTCCTGCCGCGGCGGGTGGCCGAGCTCGAGGACGGCATCCGCTCGGTGGTCCGTGACCTGATCGGCTCGTGGCGGGACCGGGGCGCCGTCGACCTGGCCCAGGAGCTGGCCTGGCCGATGCCGTTCGACGTGTTCTTCCACGTGATGGGCCTGCCGACCCGGCGCGACAAGGACCCGGAGCAGGTGGCCCGGCGAGACCAGCTGGAGCGCTGGACGCACGAGCTGAAGGACCGGGTACCGGGCACGCCGCACCTGACCCCGGTGGCCAGGGCGGCCACTGCGGGCGTCCAGCAGTACTTCATCGACCTGCTGGAGGAGCGCCGCCGGCACGGGCGCGACGACCTGGTGACGCACTTCGTCCGGGCTGGCATCGACGGCGAGCCGTTCGTGCGCGAAGAGGTCACGCCGGTCTCGGAGGTCAGCGGCCTGATGCTGGTCCTGTACTTGGGCGGGGTGGAGTCCACCGCCGGGCTGACCGGCACGCTGTTCAAGCTGCTGGCCGAGAACCCGGGCCAGCGCGCGCTGCTCCAGCAGGACCCGTCGCTCATTCCCGCCGCCATCGAGGAAGCCCTGCGCTTCGTGACCCCCCTCCAGCTCACCGCGCGGACGACCACCAAGGAGGTCACCTTCCACGGGGTCACGATCCCGGCCGGCCGCCGGGTCGTGCTGGTGACCGGAGCCGCCAACCGCGACGAGCGGCAGTTCCCCGACCCCGACACCTTCGACATCACCAGGAACCGGTCCCGCCATCTGGGGTTCGGCGAGGGCATCCACGGCTGCCTGGGTGCCCCGCTGGCCCGCCTGGAGGCGAGAATCGCGCTGGAGGAGGCGCTCCCCGTCCTGGGCGATTATCAGCTGGCCGGGCCGCCGGCGTTCTACCCCAGCTCGCCCAACATGTACGTGTGGACCAAGCTGCCGGTGACCTTCGGCGTCAACGGCCGGCGCCGCCCGGGCGCGGATCACCCCGGGCACCTTGAGGCGGTACGGCACCGGACCACCAGTGTCACCCTGGTCGCCTCGGAGTTCACGGCCGAGGTCAGGGTGGCGGCCAAGGAGGAGGCCGCCGACGGCGTGGTCACGCTCACGCTGCGCGAGGTCAGCGATCACCCGCTGCCCCGCTGGGAACCCGGGGCGCACGTCGACCTGATCCTGGACCAGGCGCCCACGCGGCAGTACTCGCTGTGCGGCGACCCGGCCGACCATCACGAGTACCGGGTGGGCATCCTGCGCGACCCGGACGGCCGCGGCGGCTCCAGATACGTGCACGACCGGCTCCAGGGCGGCGACGTGATCCGGATCCGGGGTCCGCGCAACAACTTCCCCCTCATTGATTCGCCCCGCTACCTGTTCATCGCGGGCGGCATCGGCGTCACGCCGATCCTGCCGATGATCAAGGCCGCCGAGGCGGCGGGCGCCGGCTGGCGGCTCGCCTACGGCGGCCGTCAGCGTGCCTCCATGGCCTTCCTCGACGAGCTGGCCGGATACGGCGACCGGGTCATGGTCCTTCCCCAGGACGAGACCGGGCTCCTGCCGCTCGCGGACCTGCTCGGCGACCCGCAACCGGACACGCTGGTCTACTGCTGCGGCCCCGAGCCGCTGCTCGCGGCGGTCGAGCGGCACTGCGCCGCCTGGCCGTCGCGCTCCCTGCACCTGGAGCGGTTCGCACCCAAGCCGCAGGCCGAGCCGGTGCGGACGGACGCCTTCGATGTCGTCCTGCAGCGCAGCGAGCTTACCCTCACGGTCCCGCCCGGCCGGTCGATCCTGTCCATGGTGGAGGAGGCCGGGGTCGGCGTCCTGTCCTCCTGCGCCGAGGGAACCTGCGGCACCTGCGAGACCCCGGTGCTCGAGGGCGAGCCCGACCACCGCGATTCCGTGCTCAACGAGGACGAACGAAGGGCCGGGGACTGCATGATGATCTGCGTGTCCCGTTCCTGCACGGCGCGCCTGGTCCTGGACCTGTGATGGAGTACCGCGTCTTCCCCGCCACCGGCGACCGGCTCAGCGTGCTCGGGTTCGGGGCCATGGGCTTCGCCGGCTGGTTCGGCCCGGTCGACGACCACGAAGCGATCCGGGCCCTGCACACGGCGCTGGACCTGGGCGTCAACGTCATCGACACGGCCCGGGCCTACGGGCGCAGCGAGCAGGTCGTGGGGGCGGCCCTGCGGTCGTGGCCGGGCACCAGGCCGTTCGTGGCCACCAAGGTCCAGCCGGTCGGCCCGAAGCACCAGTTCGCCGCACCCCCGCCGGTTCAAGAGGTATTCCCCAAGGGCTGGGTGACGCAGAGCTGCGAGACGTCGCTGCGCGAGCTCGGCCTGGACCAGGTAGACCTGATGCAGCTGCACCTGTACTGGCCCACCTGGGGTCACGACGGCTACTGGATGGACGAGCTCCAGGAGCTCAAGCGCAGCGGCAAAGCCCGTTCGGTTGGCGTCTCGATCCCCGATCACCGGCATGATAGTGCCATCTCCCTGGTCCAGAGCGGCCTGATCGACTCGGTGCAGGTGATCCTGAACATCTTCGCCAGCGAGCCGCTGGACGCGCTGATCCCGATCTGCCGGGCGAACAACGTGGCTGTCATCGCCCGGTGCATCCTCGACGAGGGCGGCCTGACCGGCTCCTTGACCCAGGACGCGGAGTTCCCGCCCGGCGACTTCAGGCACGGGTACTTCGACTGGACCGTGCCGCGGAAGTCCTACCTGGTCAAGGTGGACGCGCTGCGTCCCTATGTCCCGGAACACGCGTCCTCGCTGGCCGCGCTGGCGGTGAAGTTCGCCATCCACGATCCCGGTGTCACCACCGCTATCACGTCCATGCACGTCGAGGAGTATGCCCGGATGAACATCGCCGCGGTGGGCGAGGACCGGCTGGACGACAACCTGGTCTGGAAGCTGCGGACCTCGCACCGGTTCGAGATCAATTTGTCCAACCGCGACGCCTGGCCTCTCGCGGCCCGCGACGAGGTGGCCAGGATCGGCCGGGAGGACTCCCGGTGAGCGAGCCTGTCGTCCGGTGGGAGGAGCTGAAGCCCGAGGAGTTCCACCGCCGCCTGGCCGAACGGCCGCTGGCCTACCTGCCCATGGGAATGTGCGAGCCGCACGGGCACGCCGCCGCGTTCGGCCTCGACATGATCAAGGCCGAGTACATCTGCGGCGCGGCGGCGGCGCGGTTCGGCGGGATCGTGGCGCCGTCGCAGACCTACCACATCCACGAGACCGGTTTCCACGGGACCTGGCTCACCGAGGTCGTGGGCGAGGTCAACCCGCGGCTGGCCGCCCTCCCGCCCGACGTGGTGATGCGCACGCTGCTGTTCCAGCTCCGCGCCCTGGTCAACGCGGGTTTCCGGGCCGTCATGGTACTGTCCGGGCAGAACGGCGCGCAGGGCGACCTGCGGCTGGTCGCGGAGGAGTTCACGAAGATCGTCCCCGTTCCGGTGGTGGTCTGCAGCGACCCCGAGCTCGTCCGCGGCACCTTCCCCGGCGACCACGCGGGCCGGTACGAGCTCAGCCAGCTTCTCTACATCCGGCCCGATCTGGTCGACCTGAGCAGGCTGGATCGGGTGTCGTCGGATCCGCTCGGCCGGTTCGCGCAGAACCCGGACGCTTATGAGGCGACCGCGGAGTACGGCCGGCAGGTGATCGAGACCCAGATCGCGCGGGTCGGCGAGCTCGTCGACCAGGCCGGCAGCGGGTCGCCCGGCCTGCCGTTCCTCACGTTCGAGGACATGGAGCCGACCTGGGCCGCGGTCGAGGACCGCCGGCCGTCGTGGGTCAGCTACGGCTCAGTATCCGGCTGAAGCAACGCGCCTGCCGGCTCATCCGGTGTCCCGTTGTGACGGGTTCTGGTTACTACACCTGGTTATCGTCATGAGCCGCTGCTCGCTGTCCGCGTGGAACGTTTCGTGGAACGGTGCGTCGCATAATCCCAGCGCAGCGAGTGCGGTCAGTGCGATGACCTGTGCTAGCCGTGCAGCTAGCGAGCCTGGTGCGCGGGGTTGTACTTCGTGTAAACGGCAGGTCAGCGGTTCGATCCCGCTCACCGGATCCCAGGTCAACGCGGGTAAATGCCCTCTGTGTGTCTCGGCTCGTGGAACGGACGTCACCGGCTGGTCTGTCTGGCGGCGCTCTGGCTGTTGTCACGGACGGTGACGGCCAAGTCGATGAGGCTCTAACTAAGAGCGTGGCTCGCGCGCCTGATCTGCCTGCTCTAGGCGGCACGTTCCCCGGTTGCCCCGGCCTGCTCATTCCTGGCCCTTGTCCTCGCGTGCGATGGGCGCGTTGATGTTGTAGCGGATGCCCGCTAGCCGGATCAGGAAGCAGGCCAGGGCGGCTCCGAGAGCGGCGGGGACGCCGTAGACCCCGGTGCGCGAAGCGGTTACCGCGATCGCGGCGCCTACCAGGGCGGGTATGGCATACAGGCCGCTGGTGAGGACGGTCGGGACCTGCCGCACCAAGACGTCCCGGATCGTTCCGCCGCCAACAGCGGTGACGGCTCCGAGAATGACGGCCTGCCCGGGGCCGAGGCCGTATTCCAGGGACTTGGTCGCACCGGTGACGCAGAACAGGCTCAGCCCGGCGGCGTCCAGCAGCATGATCGTCAGGGTGAATCGCCGTAGTTGCCGGCTGAGGAAGAACGCGATCAGCGCCCCGCCAGCGGCTACCGCCAGGTAGGGCCAGGAGCTGAATGTGGCCGGCGGCAGCGCGTTGATGAGGAGGTCGCGCAGGATGCCGCCGCCGAGGGCCGTGACCATGCCGAGCGTCAGCATCCCGATGATGTCAAGCTTCGCTTTTTCCAGGCCGGTGATCGCGCCGTTGAGCGCGAACGCGAAAGTGCCGGTCAGGTCAAGCGCAAGCAGCAGCGGCGGTTCGGCCATGACTGCCAGCATGCCTCATTGCGTGGCCGGTTATGATCCTGACTGCGGCGCCAGCCAGGCCAGGGCAGCAGCGGTCAGGGCCTCGGTACCGGTCCGCAGAGTGGGCTGCAGTACGGGCAGGAACTTCGGGGAATGGTTCGCCGGCAGGTCGTCCAGGTGCCCGTTCTTCTCGGCGGTGCGGTACGTCTGCGGGTCAGTGCCGCCGATGGCCCAGTAGGTGTACGGGATACCGGCGGCCCGGGGGATATTGCTGAAGTCCTCGCTGGCAGTCTGCTGGTCCCATGGCCGGGCGCGGTCGCCGAAATGCGCGCTGAAGGCGGCGGCCACCCGGCGGGTCGTGTCGGCGTCGTTGTCGGTGAGGGGGTAGCTGTCGAGCGCCTGGAAATCAGGGTCCTTGGGGGAGCCGGCGGCCTGGCACTCGGCCCGCACGATCCGCTGGATCGCGGCCAGCATGTGCTGGCGGGTCTGCTGCGAGTAGCTGCGCGTATTGAGCTGCAGCACGGCGTGGTCGGGGATGACGTTGCTGGTGGTGCCGGCCTGGCTGCTGCCGACGGTCAGCACCGCGGTCTGGCCGGGCGCGATCTCGCGGGATACGACGGTTTGCAGCCGGACGACGATCATGGCGGCGAGCACCACGGGATCGATGGTGTTCTGCGGCATGGAACCGTGGCCGCCGCGGCCGTACACGGTGATCTTGATGCTGTCAGCGGCCGACAAGAAGGGCCCGGAACATGTCCCCGCTGTGCCGGCGACGCCCCGCAGGACATGCTGGGCCAGGGCAACGTCCGGGGCGGGGATGCGCGCGAGCAGGCCGTCGTCGATCATCCCCTGGGCGCCGTCGCCGGTCTCCTCGGCGGGCTGGAACAACGTGAGCAGGGTGCCGTTCCACTGGCCGCGGTGATCGGCCATGAGCTTGGTCATGCCAAGCAGGCAGGCCACGTGGATGTCGTGGCCGCAGGCGTGGGCCACCGGGACGTCGCTGCCGTCGGCGTCCTGGGCGGTCGCGGTGCTCGCGTAATCGGCGCCCGTGTCCTCTTTGACCGGCAGTGCGTCCATGTCCGCCCGGAGCAGCACGGTGGGGCCGCCTCCGTTGGACAGCATGCCGACCACGCCGGTGCCGCCGATGCCGGCCTGGACCACGCAGCCATATTGCTGCAATTGCGCGGCGACGCGCTGGGCGGTGCGCTTTTCCTGGTGAGACAGCTCGGGATGCTGGTGCAGATCCTTATAGAAAGCCTCCTGCGCGGCCTGAAGGCCGTGGTAACCGGCCAGGATCTCCTGGGCACTGCTCATGGCCACCGTCCTTGGCACGGAGGTGCATAGCGCGGACGCTCCCGAGCGCGGAGTGTCCCGCTCGGTCAACTGTAACCGCGGCCGCCCGCACGTTCTGGGCCTGGCCGGCCGCGGGGCTGAGTGGGAGGCTGGCCAGGCGGGGCCGGGATGGGCCCGCGCCGCGGTCGGCGGCCAGGCACCTGGCGGGTACGGGGAGGTTTCGCATGAGGGCTGTCGTGTTCAAGGCGACCCGGGAGGTGGCGGTGGAGGATGTGCCCGACGCCAGGGTCGAGCGGGATGACGATGTGGTGGTCCGGGTCACCTCCAGCGCGCTGTGCGGCACTGACCTGCACATGTATGACGGACGTACCGGGGCGGCGGCTGGCATGGTGCTCGGTCACGAAGGGCTGGGAATCGTCGAGGAGGTCGGCCGGGCGGTGCACCGCGTGCAGCGCGGCGACCGTGTCGTGCTGCCCGCGCATATCTACTGCGGGGTGTGCTTCAACTGCGCGCGCGGCGACAGCGCCGCGTGCCTGCGGGTGCATCCGGGGCATGTGGGCGGCGCGTACGCGATGCCGGGCATGGGGCCGTTCCGCGGTTCGCAGGCGGAACTGGTGCGCGTTCCGTTCGCGGATGCGAACTGCGTGGTGCTGCCCGGTACCCCCGGTGACGAGCATGAGGATGATTTCGTCCTCATTGCTGACGCGTGGGTGACGGGATGGCACGCCGCCGAACTGGCCGGTGTCCGGGCGGCTGACACCGTCGCCGTGTTCGGCGCGGGCGCGGTCGGCCTGCTGGCCGCCTACAGTGCGCGGCTGCGCGGCGCCAGCGAGGTGTACTCGGTCGACCTGATTCAGGAGCGCCTGGACAAAGCCGCCGAGCTGGGCCTTGTCCCGGTCGACGCCCGCCAGGGAGACCCGGTCGAGCAGATCCGCGACCAGCGGCGGGCTCGGCCCGGGGCGCGCCTGCCGGGGGAGGAGGAGATGGGAGGGGTGATGGCGGGCATCGACGCCGTCGGCTTCCAGGCCCGTGACCGGCGCTACCCGGACCGCGAGGACCCCCGCCAGGTCATCGGTGACCTGGCCCGCCTGGTCAACCCCACCGGGCGGCTGGCCATTGCCGGCGTGTTCACCGCTACCGACGCGGCGCCGGCGCCGGAGGGCGGTCACGCCGACGGGTCGCTGCAGGTGCCCTGGGCAGCGTTGTTCAACAAAGGGGTCACCGTCGGGTTCGGGCGCACGCACGACCGCAGGTACACCACGCACCTGCGTGACCTGATCATCAGCGGGCGGGCCCGGCCCGGCCAGATCGTCACCCACCACGAGTCACTGGAGAACGCACCCGGCATCTATGACCGCTTCGACCGCCGGGCGGACGGCATCGTGAAGGCCGTGTTCCACCACTGAGTCCAGCCGAAGACACGGCTCAGCGGGGCGCGGCTGTCATGCGATCCGGGCCGCCAGCCGCTCGTCAAACGTCACCCAACGATCTCGGACGACCGCGGACCGGGCACCTTACTGAGCACCGGGCACCTTACTGAGCACAGCGGCCAGCTGGCGGGCACGGGCAGCGCGGGGAGTGCCACACGATCATGGAGTGAAATTGACACCGCTATACTGGTTCGTGTTAAGTTCGCGGAATCCCACGTCGTGGTAAGGGTTGGTAGCCTCCCCATTCTCCTGGATCACGCCGAGGCACGTGCATTTGGAACCGGCGCAGGGCCGTTGTGCCCAGCACAGAAACCCCACAAGACCGTATGCCGGAGAAGATCAACACGAGAACCCGCGGACGCGACGGCACTCCTCGGCATGTAATGGCACGACTGCTAAAATGACATGCCGGTCCATTACCAGCAGCAATGCAGGTGAGCTCGGCGTAGTCGTCCGGCCGAAGGCAACACTCTCAGGAGCAGCAAACCGTCTTGTAAACGGCAGGTCAGCGGTTCGATCCCGCTCACCGGCTCCTAGGTCAGACGGGGTAAATGCCCTCTGCTGGTCTCGTTCGTGGAACGAACGTCATCGGCTGGTTGTCGGCGGCGCTTCGGCTGTTGTCACGGATGGTGGCGGTGCAGTACTGGCGGCGTCAATTCGAGACTGCTAGCCTCTGGGCCGAATAGTGCCGGATGGTAAGAGCAGTTATGCGCGCGTGCGCAAACTTATCCGCGATTGGCGTTGCTCTTGCAATGGCGTCGCATAACTTTGCGCAAGGAGCTAGCGCATGGCGACGCCGTTGATCGGGCAGCGTATGACACCGCGGGTCGCGCAATGGCGGATCTTCGTGACGAGATCTGGGAGTGATGTCTTTCTCGCACGGCCCGTGCGATGATCGGCATGGCTGGTGAGCGGGTCGGGTGGTGACGCCAATGGCGGTGGTTCGCTGGTGTGTCGTCCCGCTCGCGCTCGCGGTTACGTTGGCGGCGGGCGGGTGCACGGCCGGGCCGGCCGTGCGCGCCTCGCCCGCCAGGATGTTCCCGGCGGCGACGGCGGGGCGGATCTCCGCCTACCTCGACGGGCTGGCCGCCCGCGGGATGCTGACCGGCACCGTGCTCGTGACCAGGGACGGGATGTCCTACACGGCGGCGTTCGGCTACGCCGACCGGGCGGGCCGAACCCCGGACACGGGCCAGACCGAGTACCGGCTGGGCTCGGTCAGCAAGCAGTTCACCGCGATGGGCGTCCTGCTGCTGGCGGCCCGGCACCGGCTCACCGTGACCGGCCGGCTGTGCCGGTTCCTGCCCGGCTGCCCTGCCCGGTGGCACGCCATCACCATCGCCGACCTGCTCGATCACACCTCCGGCATCCCCGACTACCTCAACGACCTGGCCGCCAGCTGGCCGCCCAAGCCGGCCACCCCGGGCCAGCTCATCGCCAGCTTCGCCGCCGCGCCGCTGCACTTCGCGCCTGGCACCCGGATGCGGTACAGCAACTCCGGATACGTGCTGCTCGGCGCGCTGATCGAGCACATCACCGGGCAGGGGCTGGCTGCCTTCCTGCAGCGGAACATCTTCGGCCCGCTCGGCATGACCCGCACCGGCACCGACACCACCGCGATCCGGCCCGGGCACGCCCTCGGCTATTACGCCGACGGCAGCCAGCCGGCCGCCTACCCCATGTCGGCCTTCTTCGCCGACGGCGGCCTGTACTCCACCGCGGCCGACCTGCAGCGCTGGGACGACGCGGTCCAGGATGGCGCGCTGATCCCGGCCGCGCTCAGCGCGCAGATGCTCACCGTCCACGCCGCTTGCCCCCCGCCGGGCAGCCCCGGCGGCTGCCTGACCGCCGCCGATCTCGGGTACGGCTACGGGTGGTTCGTCGACCGCACCCGCTACGGGCCGCTGTACCAGCACGTGGGCCGGATCGACGGATGGGGCAGCTTCAACGGCATCTACCCCCGCCAGCACGAGCACATCATCATCCTGGCCAACAGCGAAGCCACCCCCGTGCTGGACATCGGCACCACCCTCGCCGCCCTCACCCTCGGCTGACACCCGACCCCGGCGCCGGCCGACAGCGCGCGGTCCGGTTGATCCGCTGGTTCCCGCGGTTGAACCTTGGCCGCGTCGGTGGCGAAGTTCCTCTATGGAGAGGTTTCGCCTGCCGCTCGTACTCGCCGAACCCGGTGAAGCGGCGCACCTGCTGGCGTAGGTCCTCCCGCTCCTCGCCGGCGAACTCCGTCACGACGGAGCGGTAGGCGTCCAGGCCGCGCTCGACCCACGCCGAGCCGGAGGCGAGCGGGTTGTAGTACCAGCCGGGGGCGGCGCACCGCCCTTCGAAGCGAAGATGAAAATGACGTCCGGGTCGCTGTCGTCGGGCAGGTAGAGCACGGGCGCGACCCGCCTGGCGCCGGTCTTGCCGTGCTCAGTATCTCTGGGCGCTGTCCGCTTGAACTTTTCTGGCGCCAAGTGACTCCGGGTTCGCAGGGTCATCGGCAGCGCCGTCCGCGCTGGGGAAGGTGACTTCTACGACCAGCCCTCCTCCGGGCCGGGGTCGGATCGTCAAGGAGCCGGCGTGGGCGTTGACGATGGCTTGGACGATCGACAGGCCGAGCCCGAGGCCGTCTCCGTGGCCGGTGCGCTCGGTGGCGAGGCGCTCGAAAGGCAAAGTGAGCCGATCGACTGCGGCCACGTCGACGACGGGGCCCGTGTTGGTGATCGACAGCAGGGCGATGTCGCCGCGCCGCTCGGTCATGACGTCGACGCGACCAGGGGTCGAGTTGTAGGCAAGGGCGTTGTCGACCAGGTTCGCGAGCAGCCGCTCGGCGAGGCGCGGGTCGCCGGTCATCGGGGCCGGTGCGAGGACGCAACGTACCTCAATCGAGCGCTCCCGCGCCCGGGACTGGCAGGTGAGGAGGACCTGCTCGGCCGGGATCGCGAGGTCGAACGGCTCGCGCTTGGTGAGCCCTGCCTGCCCGCGGGTGAGCGTGAGGAGCGCCTCGATGAGGCGTTCCTGCTGCGCCCCGGATGCGAGCACGCGTTCGTGCGCGCCCCGGAGGGACTCCATGGTCGCGTCTGGGTCGGTCAGGGCAAGCTGGATGGCGGTCCGTTGCAGGGCGAGCGGCGTGCGCAGCTCATGCGAGGCGTTGGCGATGAACTGGCGCTGGGATCGGATGAACTGCTCGAGTCGTGTGAGCAGGCCGTCGAAGGTGTCGCCCAGTTCCTTGATCTCGTCGTTCGGGCCGCTGAGTGCGAGGCGCTGGTGCAGGTTGGCGGCCGAGATGTTGCGGGCGGTGGTCGTGATCGTCCGCAACGGCCGGAGCACCCTTCCCGCGACGAGCCAGCCCAGCACCACGGACAGCACCGCCATGATGACGAGCGCCAGCCACGAATAGACGAACAACTGGTGGAGGTCGGTGGCATTCTGGCTGCTCACAAGGGAACTCAGCCCATGCGCCTGCCGTGCGGCGGCCGCCTTCAACGAGGAGGCTTCGCCAACGGTGATGACACCCGCGCCCTTGCCGCGATGACCAGGTATTTCGCAGGCCACCGCCCCGTTCGCAGCTACGTGGCACGAGCCTGCGCCGGTTGAGCTGCGGACGAGCACGTTCGTGATCACAAGCAGGGCCGCGCCGGAGATCGTGAAGAGCAGGCCGTAGAGAGCGGTGAGCCGGAGCCGGATCGTGCGCCGCGGCAGGTGCGGTCGCCCCGCGATCCGGAGTAGGTGACGGTGGATCGACATCGGTCAGGCCCCGATCCGGTACCCGGAGCGCGAGACCGTCTCGATCAACGGCGGGTCGCCCAGCTTTGCTCGCAAGCGGCTGATCGTCACAGCGACCGCGTTGGTGAACGGATCGGCGAGCTCGTCCCAGACGCGCTCCAGCAGCTCCTCGGCGGAGACAGCTCTGCCTTGCGATGCCATCAGCAACTCGAGCACACCGAACTCCTTCGGCCCGAGCTCGACTGGACGGCCGGCCCGGGCCGCCCGCCGTTTCGCCGTGTCCACGATCAGGTCGGCGACCCGCAGCACCGGGGGCGCGACCGGGTGACTGCGGCGTGCCAGGGCGCGGACGCGAGCGACGAGGACCGGGAAGTCGAACGGCTTGCCGAGATAGTCATCGGCTCCTAGGCCGAGCCCTTCCACTAGGTCCTCAGCATCCGCCGCGGCGGTGAGCATCAGCACCCGGCTGCGGCGCCCGGCCGCGATGAGCTGCACGCAGACCTCGTCACCGTGCAGACCCGGCAGGTCGCGATCAAGGACGATGACGTCGTAGTCGTTGGTCAGTGCCCGCTCGAGACCGCTCGGCCCGTCGAACGCGACGTCGACTGCCAGCTCGGCGCGCCGGAGACCGACCGCCACCATCTGAGCCATCTCGTCCTGGTCCTCGACTACGAGCACACGCATGCGAACCTCCCTCGCTCTCCGGGCACAAGCCCGTCCGGGCCCCGACCGGATCGTCCCAGCAAGCATGACCCATTCACCCTTTCAAGAACCTTGCAGCACGCCGCCGGCCGCCATGCGAGCGATCCGGGGGGACGGTGGCAGCGGCCGCCGTTAGGTTTCTGAAAACGTCCGTCCCGTAGAACGGCCTCATGACACGAACCGGCGAGTCAGACCACGCCACGCCGAGGGAGCCGTCCGGGCCCCGCCGGAGGCTGCAGAGACGATGAGCATCCTCGGCCGCGGCATCCGCAATGCCTTCCGCAACGCGACGCGCACCGTCTCGATGGTGCTCATCCTCGGGCTTGTGATCGGCCTCGCGTCCGTCATGCTGGCCGCCCACCGAGCGGTCGGCGAGAAGACCTCGACAGCGCTCAGCTCGGTCGGCAACACCGTCACGATCGGCCCGCCCGGCTACTCGGCCGGCGGCCCGCTCGGGAAGTTCCTCACCAGCGCAGAGCTCGCGCCGATCGCGCGTCTGCATGGGGTTACAGGCATCAACGAGATGATTGGTGGCACGCTGAAGGCCAGCAACTTGCCGGAGAACGCCCCGAAGGCGGCGGGGAAAGGGGTGTGCGCCCGCGCCGGCGGATGCAAGGGCCTCAAGATTCAGGGGCCGACGAACCTCAAGTATCCCGGGACCCTGGCGTTCGCCACGCAGGGCCTCGGTTGTGAGCCGGCACCCTGTACTCCTGCGCCGCCTAGCTTCTTCACGATTTACGTCGCCGGTGCGACCGAGCCGATGGCCGCGGTCAACATCGGCGCATCGACGCTCCAGATCGTCAGCGGGCACGCGATCTCGGGCACAAGCTCCGCGTATGACGCGATGATCAGCACGGAGATGGCGCGCGAGAACGGGCTGAAGGCCGGCTCGACCTTCACCGCCTACGGCAAGACCTTCACCGTCGCGGCCATCTTCCAGACCGACAGTGACCAGGGCAACAACGCGGTCGTCACCTCGCTGCCGGTCCTGGAGCGCCTGACGGGACAGACCGGCCAGGTCTTCAACGCTGTTGTCACCGTCGCCTCGCTCAACGAGCTCTCAAGGGTGACTTCGGAGATTGAGCGCGACCTCGGATCGCGCGCGAGCGTGGTTAGTTACGTCTCTGATGCCGAGCAGGCGGTCAGCGACCTCAACGGCGTCAAGAGCATCGCGCTCGACAGTCTCGTCGGGGCGGTTGGTGCCGCCGTCGTGATCCTGATCCTCGTGATGGTGATGGTCGTGAGGGAGCGCAAGCGCGAGATCGGGGTCCTCAAGGCGATCGGCGCCCCCAACGGGAGGATCATGGCGCAGTTCACGACCGAGGCGGTGATCTTTACGCTGCTCGGCCTGGTCGTGGGCTTCGTCACCGGGATCATCGCGGCGAGCCCGGTGACCTCATCGCTGGTCTCCCACAGCGGGGCGTCGGCAGAGACGGGCGCCCGTGGCCTGTTCGGCGCGGGGAACCCGGTCCTCACCCACCTGACCGACATCAACGCGAACGTCGGCTGGCCGGTGATCCTTGAGGGTCTGGTCGCGGCCGTGGTCGTGGCTGTCCTCGCCAGCGCGGCCGCCGCCTGGATGATCGCCAGGATCAGGCCCGCCGAAGTCCTGCGGAGCGAGTGACCATGCTCGAAACGCGAGACGTTGCGAAGTCATTCGGCTCCGGGGACAGTGCATGAGCGTCGTCAGCAGGGGCGTCCGCAACGCCTTCCGCAACACGACCCGGACGATCGCGATTGTCGCCATCCTCGGCCTCAGCATCGGGCTGAGCTTCGTGATGCTGATCGGTCATGAGAGCGTCGAGAACAAGATCGACGCCACGCTCGCCTCGATCGGCAACACCGTCAACATCACCCCGTCCGGCTCCGGCGCCGGCAGCACCAACAGCCGGTACCTCACGACGGCGCAGTTGAGCAAGGTAGCGCACCTGCCCTACGTGGTGAACCTCGACGAGGCGCTCCCCGGCCCCGTGCGGCCCGACGCCAAAGCCAACCGGCCCTCAGGTGGCAACAAAGCGCTGCTATCAAACGAACCCACTGAGGCGGTGAGCTTCGTCGGCACGAACGAGCCCGCCAACCCCGTCAACATCGGCGCCTCGACGCTCACGATCGTGGCGGGGCACGCGATCGACGGGCCGGGCGGCGCGGACGACGCCATGGTGAGCACGACGATGGCGAAGCGCAACCACCTGAAGGTGGGCTCTACGTTCAGCGCCTACGGGGCCGTGTTCACCGTTAAAGCGATCTTCGACAGTGACACGGGCAGCGGCAACGACACAGTGATCGTCCCGCTCGCCACCGAACAGCGCCTCACCGACCAGGACCACGACGTGGCCAGCGCCGTCGCCACGTCGGAGTCCCTCACGGATCTGAGTGCCGTCACCGGCGAGATCACTCTCGCGCTGGGTCCCGCGGCGGACGTCACGAGCGACATCGTCCAAGCCGGCCAGGCGCTGGCGCCTCTCAACAGCGTCAAAAGCCTCTCGTTGTACAGCCTGTTCGGAGCGGCGGGCGCGGCGGCGATCATCAGCTTCCTGATCATGGTGATGATCGTCCGGGAACGGAAGCGGGAGATCGGGATCCTCAAGGCGATCGGCGGCCCGAACCGGCGCATCATGTGCCAGTTCATGACCGAGGCCCTGACCTTCAGTCTTCTCGGCGGGGCCGCCGGCCTGCTCGCCGGCGCGCTCGCCGCAGGCTCGATCACCTCCAGCCTGATCGGCAGCAGCAGCTCCAGCTCGCCGGCAAACCAGTTGACCGCGCAGAACCCGGCGCTGGAACACCTCTTCCACGTGCACGCGACGGCCACTGCGCCCGACATCCTCATCGGCCTGGCGGCCATGCTCCTGACCGCCGCGTCCGGGAGTGCGGCGGCGTCGTATCTCATCACCAGAATCCAGCCAGCAGAAGCCCTGAGGAGCGAGTGACCATGCTCGAAGTGAAGGAAGTAACGAAGTCGTTCGGGTCCGGGGATAGCGCGGTGACGGCCGTCCGGGGAGTGACGATGACCGTCGCCGACGGCGAGTTCGTCGCGATCATCGGTCGCAGCGGGAGCGGAAAGAGCACCCTCCTGAGCCTGCTCGGAGGTCTCGAGCAGCCGACGAGCGGCAGCATCGAAGTCAACGGCGAAGAGATCACCCGGCTCTCCGGCCACAAGCTGACCGGCTACCGGGCGCACGACGTCGGCTTCGTCTTCCAGAACTACAACCTCGTGCCGAACCTGACCGCCGCGGAGAATGTCATGTTCCCGATGGAGTTCGCCGGTCGGAGCAAGCAGGAACGCAAACTGCGAGCGCGAGAGCTCTTGGACGTGGTCGAACTCACCGGGAACAAACAGTCCCGCAAGCCCGGCAAGCTCAGCGGCGGCGAGCAGCAGCGCGTCGCCATCGCCAGGGCGCTCGCGAACACGCCCAAGCTGATCCTCGCCGACGAGCCAGCGGGAAACCTCGACTCGCAGACCGCCGACACCATCGTCGAACTCCTGCGCACGCTCGCCCATACCCAAGACACCACGGTCCTCCTTGTCACTCACGACGAAGCCATGACGAAGCGCAGCGACCGGACGTTCCGCCTCGCCGACGGTCGTCTGGACGAGGAATGACATGGTCAAATGACCCGTCAACGGTGCCGTGCCTTCTGTAGCGGACTCGGGCTGGCAATCAGTACAGATCGGCGGGAGTGTGCGCGTTCTCCCCGCTCGCTCACATCACTGAGCGTGATGCCAGGACCGGACGCGGACGCTCCAGGCCGCTCCCGTCCTCCCGCATCCTGGCGGACTGAACCGCAGCCGGCCAGAACCTGCCGTGACGTTTTCGTAGCCTTTAGTGATGAACCGGGCTGTGTGTGCCATTATCGGTCCGGGAGACGAGCGCACGGTTCAGACGAGGAGGCTGGGCTGGACCTTCCGCGACCGCGATGCCAACGTCACGCCCTACTCCGAACCTCCGCCCGATCCGGAGCTCCTGCACAAGCAGATGACCGAACGAGCGGCCTTCGCGCAGTCCGCCTGCGCCCGCGCCGCGTCTGGGTGACCCGCCCCTGCACCGTGACCGTCGACGCGACGCCTGGCAGCAAGCCGTTGACGCCGCTACCCGCCACGACCACGTCCAGGCCAAGCACGCAGCGGGCTCTGGCCAGCCAGATCGCAGCCAGACGTCAGCAACTAGAAGCCGTCAGCACTCGCTACGAGCAATGGTCCGCCGATTCGCCGAACTGCTTGACCACGCGGCCGCGGCGGCGGAGCGTTTGACCGCCGAAAACGTACTGTAAATCAGGCCGTCCCGCCGGTCCGGTGACTTCGCCGTTCTGACCGCACTCTGCCCTGTCACGGGCGGGCGAGGTAGATCAGCGGCCCGCGGCTGTCCGGCGTGGTGTGCCGGGGGATCATTCCGATCTTGGCCGCGACGCGCAGGGATGCGGTGTTGTGCGGCCGGATGGTCGCCCAGACGCGGCTGATCCCGCTGGCCAGGGCGTCCTCCAGGACGGCCCTGGCTGCCTCGGTGGCCAGGCCGTGGCCCTGGCAGGAGCGGCGGATCTCGTAGCCGATCTCGGGCTCGGCCCTGCCAGTGCGGCCGGTGAACAGGCCGCAATTGCCCAGCAGCTGGCCACCAGCCCGGACGCGGATGGCGTACCAGAGCAGGCCGTGCTCTAGTTCCGTCTCGGCCCGGCGGCTGATCCAGGCCGCGGTCTGGGCCAGGGACGTGAACGGCCCCTCGCCGATGGTGTGAGTTTCGGGATCGCTGAAGATCTCGTGCAGCTCGGCCGCATCCTCGTGCCGGAACGGCCGCAGCTCCAGCCTGCCGGTCGTGATCAGCGGCGTCACACTGCCCTCCGGAGGATGCTTGGAGTGAATCAGTCTTCACCAGCCGTGCGGTTACCAGGGCCGCCAGCTGGCACCCACGCCAGTACTGCTGCTTGCCCGGCAGAAGGTAGCGGAGTCACAGCCTTATCCATTCGATTATCAGACGTGTTTCGTTCATCTGTCGTTCATCTGGTGGTCGGCTGAGCGTTGCCGTGACTGGGTAGCTTCCGCCGCGAGAGCAGGAAAGTTACCTGCTTGCAGGCGGCGCGAGCGGCGGGTGACGTGGTGGCCGGGATCGAGACCGGGGACACGGTGGCGGCGCTGGATGAGGCGGTGCTGGGCCGGACGCACCTGCGGGCGGTGCTGGCCTCGGGGATGGGGTTCTTCACCGATGCCTACGACCTGTTCGTCATCGGGATCGCTTCTGCGCTGATCACCCGGGACTGGCACCTGAGCTCGGGTCAGCTGGCCGGGCTGAACTCCACCATGCTGGCGGCGGCGTTCCTGGGCGCGCTGGTGTTCGGCCGGTACGCGGACGTGGTCGGCCGCAAGCGGGTGTACTGGCTGGTCGCCGCGATCATGATCGCCGGGGCGCTGGGGTCGGCGCTGTCCGGGTCGTTCTGGATCCTGATCGGGTTCCGGTTCCTGCTTGGCGTCGGCGTCGGCGGCGACTATCCGGTCAGCGCGGTCATGGTCAGTGAGTACGCCAACCGCAAGGACCGCGGCAAGCTGGTCGGGATGGTGTTCGGGACGCAGGCGCTCGGGCTGATCGTGGGGCCGCTGATAGCGCTGGCGCTGCTGGGTTCCGGCGCCAGCGACGACACGGCCTGGCGGGTCCTGCTGGCGCTGGGGGCGGTGCCGGCCGGGGCGGTGATCTACCTGCGCTGCAAGATGCCCGAGTCGCCGCGGTACCAGGCGCCGGTGCGCCGCCGGGCCGGGAATCCGGCCGGCCAGGTCCCGGCTTCCGTCGGCGCCGGAGCCCCGCATCAGCTGGGGCTGCGGGCGTTCCTGACCAGCCGCCGGTGGCTGGTCACGCTGGCCGGGACGGCGGGGTGCTGGTTTCTGCTCGACTACGCCTACTACGGGAACACGATCTCGACCCCGCAGATCCTGGGCCTGATCTCCCCGCACGCCAGCACCATGACCAAGATCGCGCTGCAGCTGGCGATCTTCTCGGTGGCTGCGGTTCCGGGGTACGTGCTGGCGATCGTGCGGCTGGACCGGTTCGGGCACCGGCGGCTGCAGCTGACCGGGTTCGCGGTCATGGCGCTGTGTTTCCTGGTTATCGCGGCCGTGCCCGGCCTGACCACCGCGGTAGTCCCGTTCCTGCTGGTGTACGGGGTGAGCTACTTCTTCACCGAGTTCGGCCCCAACATGACCACCTTCGTGCTGCCCAGCGAGCTGTACCCGGTCGCCATGCGCACCACTGGCCACGGGATCTCAGCCGGGATCGGCAAGCTCGGCGCTTTCATCGGCGTCTTCCTGTTCCCCGTGCTGCAAGGCTCCATGGGCCTGCGCGGCACCCTGTTGCTGACCGCCGGGGTAGCCGTCCTGGGCTTTGCCCTCACCCTGGTCCTGCCCGAACCCGCCGGGCGCAGCCTGGATGAGATCGCCGCCGGGCCGTCAGGCGCCGACCGGGCCCAGCAGCAGTTGACCGAGCAGGTGCCGGCTGCCTGACCATTTTCAGCTATTCGCGGTCGGCGCCGGGCCGCTGCGCAACTTGGGTATTCATCATCCTGAACAAACGATGGCGGGGGTGCCGGTTTCAGCCTGATACGCGGCTGCGAGGCCGTGACCAGCTGTTTATCGCTCTCAGAAGGAGCGGCAAAAGAATAGGAAACGTTCAGGCTAACCTGAGGCGAACAATCGGTAAGTGAAATATTGCGGCCTCGGTGAGCAGCTATCGGCTGTCATGGACGTTTTTGTTGCCGGTAGAATGGCGTGATGGCTGATACCCGGCGCTGTGAGCAGTGCGGCACGATGTTCGCGCCGCGCCGCGAGCATGCCCGGTTCTGCTCGGCCCGCTGCCGCATCGCCTGGAACCGCCAGCGTGCCAGCGACCATCCGGCCCAGTCGGCCGCGCTCGGCTGGTCCATCACCGCGATGCAGGAGACGACCGGGCGGCTCGTGCGGGCCAGCGGCTGGGATCTGGCGGACGGGTACGCGGTGATCAGCGAGGCCGTGTGGTGGGTCACCATGGTCGACGCCACCCTGGTCCGGTATCAGCCGGACGCTTACAACAGCTGCCTGGCGCGCCAGGGGCCGGCCCGGCGGCGGGTCACCGAGGATATCTTCGGCGGCCTGCGGTTCGTCCGTAACCAGATGGGCTACCACGTCGACCACGCCGACTTCATCGTCCCTGCCGAAGGCCCGGCCATGACCGGCGCCTTGGTCGCCACGTGGCGGTGGAGGCCGGTACCCGAGCCGGCGCTGGAGGTGCTGACCCCGCGCGCACAGGACTGGGAGATAACCCGGTACCGGGCGTACCAGGCCCAGCTGGCCGGCCGTCCCATCGGGGAGGTCATCAGCCAGGCCACCGCGTTCCTGTGCCTGGCCGCCGGTACCAGCCGCCTGACCGGCAGCGCCTAGCGCGCCGCTCCGGCGGCCCGCGATTACCTGCCGCGGGTCTTCTGATTACCTGAGCAGATGGTTCAGTCGTGCGGGAGATGCCGGCAGTGACCGCGGCCGGGCCGTCCGGCGGGGAAGGGTGGCGTCAGTTCGGGGAACTCGGACTGGCGTTGCTGCTCGCGGCGCTGATCGGGCTAGAGCGGGAGATCCGGCAGAAAAGCGCCGGGCTGCGGACGCACACCCTGGTCGGCGTCGGGGCCGCGCTGTTCATGATCATCAGCAAGTACGGGTTCACCGATGTGCTGGAACCCGGCCGGGTAGTCCTTGACCCCTCCCGGGTGGCGGCCCAGATCGTGAGCGGTGCCGGGTTCCTCGGTGCCGGGTTCCTCGGTGCCGGGCTCCCGCTGCTGGCCGCGGTGACGACGGTGATCTACTTCGTGGTGGCCGTAGGATTCCCGCTGCTGTCCCGACGGCCGCCCAGTTCCGCTACAGCGGTATCGGTGCTACGCGTCCGCTATCCCGATGGCTAGGCAGCCTGGACTCTCAGGGCTAGTCTGTACTTTCGTCATTCTCCTTGAAGATCAGCCCGCAGACCTCGAGATACAGCTGCTCGGGATAGGGGAGGTGATCGACGATCCGCAGCCCCTGATTCTGGCCCGCTGATTCGAGGACGAACTCGCCGTAGCCGAGCAGCCGGCCCATCGCGGACCGTTGGAAGGTCATGTCCGTCACCTTCGCGAGCGGCATCATGTTCACCTTGTGGGTAAGAAATCCCTCCGACAGCAGCAGCCGCTGAGACGTGATGACGAAATAATTCTCCGACCACTCGTAGACCTTCCACAGCAGGCGCAGCAGCAGGAGCGCCCACAAGATCCAGATCACCAGGATGACCGTTTCGCTGCCGTGGGCGATCGAGCTGCTCAGCCAGCCGGCGATGGCAAGCCCGGTCAGAACCTCGATAACCGGCCGGATCAGCACGGCGGGATGCTGGTGAACGCTGATCACCTGGCGTTCGTGGGGTAGAAGATACTTATTGATACTGGCCGGAACCGTATCAGTGTTCTGAGCCAGCCTCATCCAGTATCGCACCTTAAATTGAAGCGAATACGGACAGGCAAGCGGCCCTTTGACCTCTGAACACCGGCCTGCGTTCGAACGCGGCAACCGACGTCGAGACCAGGCCACCTGCGTGCCGACTGCCCACGAATAATCGTTCCTAACATCTGGCACGGCCCGGCGGGGAAAGATCAAGCTCATGGGGCGCGTTTTACACCATCGTGCGCGTGCGACGGGCGCAACCGTCAGTTCTCCATCCGTTCCCGCTCGCCGGTTCTAGGCGGGGTCACCAGCGTCGCCGGAATTCGGGCCGTCCGCGGGCGGCGGCGTGGCCCTGGGCCAGACCATGCCCGGCCCGCTGGCCGCCCAGGTCGCCATGTGGACGGCCTATCTCCGGCGCGGCGCAGCCGGCGCGCCCGCCACCGCACTGGCGTTCGTCGGGCCGTCGTTCCCGATGGTCACGGCCGTGGCCGCCGTGTACGCGCACTACTCCGGGCCGTCGATCGTGCAGTCCCTGTTCTACGGGAGTGCCCCGGCGGTGATAGCCATCATCACGATCGCCGCCTACAAGCTCGTCCCCCTGACCGACGGCAAGGACTGGCGTGCCTGGGCGGTCAGCGCGGTCGCGTCCGCCGTCACCGCCACCGCCGGACGCGAGCCGATCTACCTCATCGTCGGCGCGGGCCTGCTGCTGATCCTGCTGGACGCCCGTCCGGCCCGAGGCGGGTTATGAGCCCACAGTGTCCGGGAGCTTGCCCGTCGCCCCGAGCTTGTAGGCGATGATCATGTCCCGCTGCGCGGGGGGCAGCGCGGCGCCGGCGCCGGCGATGACGTAGTCGCCGTCGACGGCGACGGGTGCGTTGCTCCCGGCGGACATCGGCGTCTTGAACAAGATGGCGCCGGTGGCCGCGTTCAGCGCGTACAGGTCACCGTGGAAGGTGGTGGTGAGCACGACGTTGTTGGTCACCGTCGCGGCGCCGTACGGCGCGGACGGAAGCAGCGTGTCCCACGCGACGGTGCCCGTGTCCTGGTTGACCGCGACCAGCTCGCCCGCGGCCTTCTCGATGCCCTCGAATATGGCCGCCTCCGGTAGGGCGAAACCGCCCGGCGTCATCGGTAGCGCGAGGTCGTTGACGGCGGCGAAGGTGGTGGAACCGTTGCTGGCCAGCTGGGTCACGATGCCGCCGTAGGTGCTCGGCTCGAGACAGTAGCGCGCGGGCAGGCTGCCGTGCGAGGTGGGCGCGGCGTGCTCGGTGAGCAGTCCGTCGTTCTCGTGCCCGTCGTGCCCGCCCACCGGGAGTTTCCACAGCAGCTTGCCGGTCTGCGCGTCCAGTTCGATGAGGATGCCGGCCTTGCCGCCGTCGATCACCACCGGCCGCCCGTTCACGGTGGTCAGGACCGGCGGGTCCTGCAGGTCCCAGTCGTACAGGTCGTGCGGGGTGAGCTGGTAGTACCACAGCAGCTTCCCGGCCGGGCTCAGCTTGACCACCGAGTCGGTGTACAGGTCCGGGCCGGGCCGGCTGCTGCCCAGCGGGTAGTTCTTGGTGCCGAAGACCGGGGCCGGGTTGCCGATGCCGAGGTAAAGGTTGCCCTGGGCGTCGAACGACGGCGGGTACCACAGCCCGCCACCGGAGTTGACGCCCGGGTTACCCCACAGGTCCTGGACCTGGTCCCATGACCACTCGGGGGTGCCATTCCGGGCGTTCAGCGCCCACAAGATCCCCTTGCCGCCGCTGCCGTACTCAGCCCCGAGCGGGTTGACCGGCACGGTGGACACGTACACGGTGCCGTGGTCGTAGCCAGGGGCCATGTCGATGCCCTCATGGTCGTTGCCGGTCAGCGTCCGGTTCCACAACTGCGTCCCGGTCGCGGCGTCCAGGGCCACCGCGGCGTGGTTGGTAGCCGCGTACACGACCCCGCCGGCGACGGTGACGCCGTCCGGCCCGCCGTTGGGCGAGTTGTAGTCGTGTTTCCACAAGACCTTGCCCGTGGTCAGGCTGAGCGCGAACACATCGGAGTCCAGGTCCTGGAGGTACACCACCCCGTTCACTATCACCGGCGTGGTCGCGTAGGCCCCGTCGGTGTGGGCGGTGGAGATCGTCAGCGGCACGCTCCACGCCACTCCGAGCTTCGAGACGTTCGCGCTGGTGATCGCGCTGGCCACGTCACGGGTGTTCGCCAGGTCAGCGTCCGGCAGGGTCCAGGCCGCCGCCGCGGCCCGTTGCCGCCGGGGCGGTCCCGGTGACCGCCGGGCCGCGCTTGGACGGGCATGCCAGGGTGCTCGGGCTGCTACTGCTACCGCTGCTGCTTCCCGAGCAGCCAGCGATCAGGCCTGCCACGACCACCAGCGCCGCGCCCGCCATCGCAGGCCAGCGGCGGCCGGCCGTACCGGATTCCTTGCTCACGGCTCACGCTCCCGGTATCCCCGTCATCGAACAACTCAGCCATGCCCGGCCTCACCAGAGGCCGGGAACAAGCCGGTGCGTACGGCTGGCGTACCGCGTGTACTCCGGGCCGAGGGCGGTGGCGAGCTTTGCCTCCTCGAGGCGGATGCGGACGAGGACCGCGAGTAGCGGGATAACCACGAGAGCGAGAATGCTCAGCCAGCTGTCGAGGGCGACGCCGACACCGAGGAAGGCAACCAGGGCGCCAGTGTAACTGGGGTGGCGGAGCAGCCGGTACGGGCCCGACGTGACCACGTGGTGGCCGTCCTGTATGACGACGACGAACTTGAACAGGCGGCCGAGGGTCATGATCGCCCAGATCCGCAGCGCCGCGCCCGTGGCCAGCACGGCCAGCCCGGCCGCCACTGGTCCCCAGCCGCCGCCGAGGATGGCCCAGTGCACGTGCGCGCCGCGGAATCCGAGGTTGAGTCCGGCTGCGACCGCGGCGATGACCAGGCCGAAGGTCCAGTCGAAGGCGGTCCGTCCGCCCTGGTTGCGCAGCCTGAGCACGACCTCGACGGCGGCCCAGCCGATCAACATGACCTGCAGCAGCAGATGGGCCGTGCCTGGATGGACGGCGAGCGGATTCATGGCGTTCTCCTCGCGTGAGCAGTGGTGGCTCCTTGAGGGAAAGCCTGCGCGCATCGCCTGCCTCGGTCGTCGTGCGCGGGTGTCGTCGCGGAATGGTCCGAAGGTATGACGTCCGGTCCGGGCCGGCTTCCAGGTCGGCCGCCGGTCAGCCGCGACCTGGTTGTACCAGGCCGCGCTCGTAGGCCAGCACGACAAGCTGTACCCGGTCCCTGACCCCGAGTTTCATCAGTATCCGCCCGACGTGAGTCTTGACGGTGGGCTCGCTGAGATACAGCTCGTTGCGTATCTCGGCGTTGGACAGGCCACGCACAACCAGCCTCATGACCTCGCGCTCTCGGCCGGTGAGCAGGTCAAGCCCGGCGGGCGGCGCCAGGTTGGTGATCTCCGGGCGGGTCGCGAAACGGTCAAGCAGCCGCCTGGTCACAGAGGGGGCCAGCAGGGCATCACCCGCGATGACGACGCGGATGCCTGCGATGATGTCGGCCGGGAGCGCGTCTTTGAGCAGGAACCCGCTGGCACCCGCGGACAGCGCGCCGACGACGTACTCGTCCAGGTCGAAGGTCGTCAGCACGACTACCTTGGGCCTGTCCGCTGACCCGGCGGATCCGCAGATACGGCGAGTGGCTTCGACGCCATCCATCCGCGGCATACGGATATCCATGAGAACGACGTCCGGGCTGAGCCGCGCGGCCAGCTCGACCGCCTCGGCGCCGTCGGCCGCCTGACCCACCACCTGCAGGTCGGGCTGGGCGTCGACCATCATCTGCAGGCCGTGACGCAGCAATGCCTGGTCATCGGCGACCAGCACCCGTGATTTCGTCATGCCATGCCGTCCAGGGGAAGGCGAGCGGCTACCCGGTAACCGCCGCGCGGGGTGGGCCCGGCTTCCAGTTCACCACCGAAGAGCATCACCCGCTCGCGCATGCCGACCAGTCCTTTCCCGCCGCTATCTACCTGTACTGGCGCGGGGGCGGGGGCACCTTCGGCCGGGCCGTCGTCACTGACCTCCACATCCAGGTGGTCATGTGACCAGGACAGCCGGACCGCGGCGTGCCGCGCGCCGGAGTGTTTCAGCGTGTTGGTGAGGGCTTCCTGGACGATGCGGTAAGCCGACAGCTCGACCCCAGCCGGGGCATCGCGCCGGGTGCCTTCCATCTTCAGGCCGACATCCAGCCCGGCCCGGGCGAGCCTCGCCAGCAGGGCCGGGATCTCATCGACGGTCGGCTGCGGCTCGAGGGCGGCCGTTTCGTTGTCGTCCCGCAGGACGCCGACAAGACGGCGCATCTCGGCGAACGCCTGGCGGCCGGTCTGCTCGATGGTGGCCAGCACCGCCCTCGCGTCCGGCTCGTCGAGAACCGCTACGCTCCCGGCGCCGCCGGCCTGCATGACGATCACCCCGAGGGCCTGGGACACGACATCGTGCAGCTCGCGAGCGATACGCGTGCGCTCGTCGGCGACAGCCTGCCGTGCCCGCAGCTCCCGCTGGCGCTCCGCCTCCACCAGCCCGGATTGCACCGCGTCGCCGCGGATCCAGACGGCGGCGGTAACACCGAGGAAGACCAGCGCCGTCTGCGTGGTGTTGCTGCCTCTGGCGGGCAGTGCCAGGTGGGCGACGATTTCCGCGACCCAGACGGCGAGCGGCCAGTAGACGTTCCGGCCGCGCCTGTGAACGGCGTAGGAGTAGACGGCCCAGTAACAGGCCAGCCACGCCAGGCCCGACGGGTAACCGATGGCGTCGTACCCGAGCAGCGCCGTTCCGCTGATCACCAGGGCCAGGCCCGGGTACTGACGCCGCCACAGCAGGGGCGCCACGATCGCCACCGTCAGCAGGACCCCGCCGGCATCCGGCGGCCGGTAGTGCGCGGTCTTCGACCAGCCCACCAGCCATAGGCCTGCGAGGGACACGGCCGCGAGGACGGCAGTGAGCGCCCGGTCGGTAGCGACCGGGCGCTCACGAGCGAGAGCTAGCACACCACGAGGCGATCGTTCTGCCGCTCCAGCTATGGCCGGGAGGTGGGGCATCCTGCCAGCCTGGCATGTCCTGGCCTGGTAGTCGAAGTCTCGCGCGCTGCCAAGGGTCATGCCGTCGTGCGGCCGATCTTGCTGGCGCTGGGCCGGCGTCCGCGCACCAGCCACAACAGCGCGCCAGCGTCCAGGATCGCGATCGGCAGGACATCGTTGACGTCATGGATTCCCACTCCGGCGTGCGGGTGAGTGATGCTGAATACAGCCGAGAAGAGACCGAAGGCAAGCGCCACGACCGCTGCGATCGACACACCGCGTCGCCGGCTGGGACCCGCCAGGGCCGGCCCGAGGAAGATCATCAGGACAGCCAGCGGAAGGACGTGGATCGCGAGCGCGATGAGCCCCGTAACCGCGGGGTGAAAAGGCAGCGCCTCCAGTCCCGCGTTCCACCCTATCCCGGTCACCATCAGCAGGCCGGATACCACGCCGCTGGTTCCCAGTGAGCCGGTTGTGCCTGCGTGAGTGCTAGTGGACGTCTGCGGCGGGTCGTGTGCGGTCGTGGTAGTCACGGCGTTCTCCCTGTTCGAGTGGTGGATGGCTTCATGCGGTAAGCCTGCGCCGTGGCCACCCCTGCGGTCGTCGTCCGCCGGTCGCCTCCGCGAGTGATGCTTTGGTATGACGACCATTGCGTCGGGTCCGATGATCGATTGGCCGGCCCGGACCGCACGAACCGCGTGCGGTATTGCCGCGAATGCTCCATACCGGCCCGAACCAGCCGCTACATTGACAGGCGTACCAGCCCGGCCGGGCCTGCGTACGCCTCGATGATCACGGGCTGGGCGAATCGACGTCACTGGGGGGCAACGTGACGGAACAGCTACCGGGAGGGTCCGGTGATCAGCTATCCCCGCCGGAGCTGGAGTTCGGCCAGCGCTGGCGCCCGCTGATCGACCGGGTCGGCGGCGACGGCGGCCAGGCTCGTGTGGCCAAGAGCCTGAACTGGACCACGTCCACGGTGTCCCGTGACTACAAGGGCGATACTCTGCCGACCGATGAGCGCCTGCTCCAGTTGTCCCACGCCCTCCAGCTCCCCGACCGGGAGAAGCTCGAGCTGGCTTCGCTGCTGCGCCGCGCCCGCACCGCCCGCCGGGAGCGCCTGCGCACCTCCCGGGCCGAGTTCGGAGAACCGTTCCCCGGCGCCGGCGCCGGGAGTTCCGCTGGATATGAAGCCTCCGTTACCAGTGCGTGGCGGCCCTCCGCTCCGGAGCAGGCGCACACATCGGGACAGCCGAAGATCCCGGGCCCCCAGTCCGCGGTCGGCCAGAAGACCTGGTTCCGCGGCCGCTCCGCGCTCGCCGCCATCCTGTCGGTGGCAGCGGTCGCCGTCGCGGTCGCGGTCATCCTGGTCCTCGCCCTGCCCGGCCCCGGCACGCCGCCCGGCAAACCCGCCACGCAGGCCAAGTCTCCAGCCGGTGCGGCGCCCGTCGCCAAGGGCTCATTCCCTGGTCTGGCCCTGATCTCCGTGCGGGTGCCGGTGCACTCGCTCAGCCCGGCGCTGGCCGCCCAGTTCCGCCAGGGCCGGACCGGCCACGCCTTAATGGTCACCGGTTTCGAGTTCCGTAACCGCGAGGCCGCCGGGCTGTGCCTGACCGCGGTGAACACCGGGGCCATGGCCGGGAAGAACCGTGACCCGGTCCTGGTCGATGCCTGCGACCGCACGCCGGATCAGATCTGGTTCCCGCTGCAGTGGGAGGTCAAGGGCTTCCGGTTCACTCACCTGGTCAACGGCCAGTACCAGTCGATGTGCCTGAACGCGGACAATCGCGGCGGCGGCATGCGCGTCGGCCGCATCGTCCAGTTGTGGGACTGCTACCCGGCCGGCAACGAGGCCTGGGACTTCGGCGACTGGCATACAGCGGTCAGCAGCCGCGGCCGGTCTTACCCGCTGTTCGCCCGGTCCGGCCGCCTGTGTCTGGATGCGGACAAGTACGACCTGCGCGACGGCACCCCGGTCCGGGTCTGGACCCAGTACGCGGCGGCTAACCAGTTCTGGTCCTGAGTCCTGGTCCGTCCCGCCCGATCCCACCGGCATCCCAGCCGGGTCGGCGCATGCCCAGCTCAGCGCGCTGGGATCAACTGGGATCGCAGATCCCGTCGTGGTAGTCCCGGCCGGCTGGCAGCGTGTCGCTCGTCTACCCGCCGAACTCCCCGAAAGGGAGACCACGATGCACCTACCCAAGGTCAGATCCGCCGGGCCCCGCAGGCCTGCCGGTCCGCCCGGCCGGCTCGCTGTCCTGCTGCTGGTGGCGCTGGCGGTCGCGGGCCTGCCGGCCGCGACGGCGGCTGGCGCCCTCGCCCACCCGGCGGCCGCCGTGGCGTCCCCCGTCACAGCGGGCGTCCAGGATGGCTGGATCAACAGCTGCGACTCCGGCCCGGCGCCGGACTACCACCCGAAGAACTCGGTCCCGGCCGTCGACAGCCCGTACTGGACGGCGCTGGGCATGAACACGGTCCGGTTCAGCCCGCCGTGGGACATCGCCTCCTACAACCCGGCCACCCCTGACGGCAAGGTGCTGGCGGTGGAGCAGGCTTGCTTCAACTACTGGCTTCAGGCCCTGGCGGCCAAGGGCGTCACGCCGGAGATCGCGTTCAAGCCGGACTACAACTACCAGTCAGGCAACCGGATCATGATCCCGGACCTGAAGACCTACGAGGCCGCGATCCAGGCCTTCGTCTCGGCCTACAGCTGCCCGCGGGCGCCGGCCGGAGCCACCTGCCCGAACGGCCTGGCGCGGGTCGCCATCATCGCCCCGTGGGGGGAACCTGAGTTCAAGGGGTCAGGCAAGGTCGGGACCTATCACAAGCTCCCGCAGTACTTTTACCTGCAGGATGGCCGCCGGTTCGACGCCACCAGCTGTCCGGCTCACGCCAGCGACGTCAACTGCGGTCCGGCCCTGGCCGCGCAGATGTGGGTCACCGTCCAGCACCGCTGCGCGGCCTGCACCGTCATCGCGGGCGACTTCGGCAGCAACCCGAACAAGGACTTCGCCTACCTGGCCGTCTACCACAAATACCTGCGTGACCTGCATGGCGGCCAGGCAATCTACCGGCCGGCCGTGTGGGCCATCCATCCGTACACCGATGTGATCGCGTTCGAGCGGGACCAAGGCGTGCCGCTGCAGCAGACCCTGACCGGCCGGTACGCCCGGCAGCTGCGGATCGCCGGGTTCGGCAGCCACACCCAGATCTGGCTCGATGAGGTCAGCTCGTTCACCGTCGACTTCAGCGGGCGCCACTACTCCCGCACGACCCAGGCCATTGGCGCCAGCAAGCTGCTGCACGTCCTGCCCGGCGCGGGCGGGGCCAGCGTGCCCGGCGAGCCGGTCGTGACCCGGATCTACTACATGCGCTTCGCCGGGGCGCCGCACGACGCGCTCATCGTCAAGGGCCAGCGCGAGCCCGTCTACTTCACGTTCGCCAACCGCAACAAGTGAGGAAGGGGAAACTCATGTACGGACGACTCATCCGCATCACCGGCCGGATCCTGGCCGGCGCCGCCGTCAGCGGCGCGGCCCTCCTGGCGGCCGCGTCGCCGGGGCACGCGGCCACCAGCACCGGAGCTCCCAGCACGGCGGCTGCCAGCGCCGCCGCGGCCAAGGCGAAGTACATCCAGGCCTCCGGTTACACCGGCCCGCAGAAGCACTTCACCTGGGCCGGCCCGAGCGTCGGGGCCACCGCCTGGACCGTCGGCGCAGACTTCGTGGCCACCAAGACCAACGCCTACCGGTCTTGCCGCACCAGCTGGACCGGGGTGGACGTCGATGTCTCGTGGAACTCCTCATCGCTGCACAACGGGGCCAAGCTGGCCATCTTGGTATCGGTGAAGCTGTCCAACGGCACGTCGCACGGCATCGTGGCGCTGGTGGTGTCGAAGGCCGCCAGCTGGCCCGGCCACCCAGCCTTCGGCGGGGAGTACCGGGCGCAGGTTTACACGCCCGGCAACGTGCACGTGGTCCAGGGTCACATCCAGAGCTGGATCAGCAACGGCGGCGTCCCGTACCCGGACCCCACCGGCTCCGGTGACACGATCACCCTCAGGCAGTTCCGGCGCTGCTGACCCGCGGAGATCGCGGCGGGGCGTTTCCGCGGATACGCCCCGCCGCGCGGAGCGGCCCGGTTACTCGCCGCCGGAGTGGAAGGTTCGCTTCTGCGGCCGCGTTGCCTGCCCGAGCGCTGAGTCCAGGTCGTTCCAGAGGTCGTCGATGTGTTCGCAGCCGACGCTGAGGCGCAGGAGCCCGGGGGGTACGTGTTCTTGTCCGGCGAGCTTGCCGCGCCGCTCGATGGTGCTCTCGACGCCGCCCAGGCTGGTGGCGTGGACGACGATACGCAGGGCGTCGCAGAGCCGGTCGGCCGCGGCGGCGTCGGCGACCTCGAAGGCCAGCACGGCCCCGAAGCCGGTCATCTGCGCGGCGGCGGTGCGGTGCCCGGGGTCGCCGGGAAGGCCGGGGTAGCGCACGCGGCTGACGGCGGGGTGCTGGTCGAGCCGGCGGGCGAGCTCGCCGGCGTTGGCCTGGCCGCGGTCGAGCCGCAGGGCCAGGGTACGCAGGCCGCGCAGCGCCAGGAAGGCTTCCAGGGCGCCGGGGGTGGCGCCGGTCAGGCCGCGCCGGTGGCGGACGCGCCCGGCCAGGGCCTGATCGCGGGCGATGGTGATGCCGGACAGCAGGTCGCAGTGGCCGCCGATGAACTTGGTGGCGCTGTGCACGACCACGTTGGCGCCGAGGGCCAGGGGCTGTTGCCGCAGCGGCGTCGCGAAGGTGTTGTCGACGCCGACCATGGCCCCGGCCTCGCGGCCGGCGGCGCACAGGGCGGGGAGGTCGGCGATTTCCATCAGCGGGTTGGAAGGGGTCTCCAGCCAGAGCAGGTCCGCGCCGGCGACGGCGGCCTGGACGGCGGCGGTGTCGGTCAGGTCAACCCGGTCGACGGCCCAGCGTCCTTGCTGCCGGGCGTCGGCGAGGAGCTCGCCGACCCCGAAGTAGCAGTCCGCCGGGGCGACGATGCGGCCGCCGCCCGGCACGAGGTCGAGCACCGCGGCGATGGCGGCCATCCCGGAGGAGAAGGCTACGGCGTGACCGCCCTCGACCTGGCCCACGGCTGTCTCGAGCGCCTCCCAGCTCGGCGTGGCGTCGGTGCGTGAGTAGGCGCGGCTGTCCGGCCCGGCGTCCGCCCCGGCGTGGAAGTTGGAGGCCAGCACGATGGGGGCGTTGAGCGGGCCTCCGGCGGCGTGGCCCGGGCGGCCGGCGCAGACGACCGCTGTCTCCGGATGCAGTCCGGCGGGTGCCGCCGGCTGGCCATCAGGTGTCATGAGCTTCTCCTGTCTCTCGACAGTGCACCCTAGGCCAGGCGGTCACGAGGGGCGATCCCCGGCCAGGGATCGCCCCTCCTCGATACGGCCGGTCAGAACTTGCCGGCGGCGATGTCGGCCAGCTTGACCCGGGTCACCACGTAGGTGACGGTGATGGCAGTGTGGCCGGCCGGACCGCCAGCGAACCCCAGCGGGATGCCGGTGCCGGCGTTGATGGTGATCGCCTCCTGGTAAGCCGGCCCGGTGGGAGCACCCTTGGGGTCGGCCTTGGTGGGCTTGCCGACCCCCGCGTACCCCACCTCGGCCGCGCCGGCGGTAAGGGTGAGCGTGGGCTGGCCGTCAGCGGTGCCATGGGTGACGACGATGCCGGGCAGGGCGGACACCAGGCGCAGCACGCCGGCCCGCACCTGGGGGTTGCCGGCCCCCGCAACCAGCGCGTCCTCGCAGTTCTCCCAGACGTAGTTGTCGATCTGCAGCCCGCCGGCCGACATGTTCTTGACCTGCGCCGAGAGCCAGCCGGGGACCGGGGTCGTGTCGGGAGCCCAGGCCATCTTCAGCACGGCGGTGTCCAGGTCGCCGGTCGCCGCGTAGGTCGCTGCGGCGATCTCCCGTCCGAACATGCCGTCGCCCTGATTGTTGTTCTCCTTGACCTGGGCCGGCAGGCCGGCCTCGGTCCGCGAGAAGAAGTACCGGCCGTCGTCGGTGTACAGATCCCAGACGTTGATGCTCGCCTTGCCCGGGGCGCCCGTCTCGCGTTCCATCAGCGTGGCGTCGCCGGCCTGCCGCGGCTCGGCGGCCAGGAAGGCGGCCAGCTTCACCAGTGGCGGCCGGGTACCGGTCGATCCGGCCGGCGAGGCCGACGCGCCGGCCTTCGCCGGGTGCGCCCGGCTGGCCTGGGTCGTTCCGGCTGGTGCGGACGGAACGATGCCGGCCACGCCGACGGCCGCCGCCGCCGCGACCGCGACGACGCCGATACCGATGCCGCCCCGGACGATCCGGTGGCGCCGGCGGGCCTGCCGGCTGCGCTGCTCGATGGCCGGCACGTCCGGGGTGAAGGGCTGTTCCGCGACCAGGTCGCGGAACGCCGCGCCCAGGTGCTGTTCGGTCGGGGAATTCATATCGGCAGCTCCTTGTACTTCAGGCATCCTCCGAGCGCGTTCAGCGCCCGGGCGGTCTGGCTCTTGACGGTGCCCTCACTGCACCGCATGACCGCAGCGGTTTCCCGCTCGCTCATCCCCTCCAGGTAGCGAAGGACGACGGTGGCCCGCTGCCGGGCCGGGAGGGTGAGCAGGGCACGCAGCAGTTCGGCGCGGTTGACGACCTGATCGCCGACATCAGGGACGGCGCCCCCGAGGCGGTCGGTGTCGGCGTGCACGGGCAGGCCGCCGTAGCGTCGCCAGTGCCGGTTGAACTCGTTGATCAGGATGCGTTTGACGTAGGCGTTCTGGTTGTCGGCCCGCTGCACCCGCCGCCAGTGACGGTAGGCGTGGATGAACGTCTCCTGCACCAGGTCGCTAGCCAGATGCCAGTCGCCGCACAGCAGATACGCGGTGCGGTGGAGCGAGGCCGCGCGGCTGCCGACGAACTCCCGGTACTCCTCTTCGGGGCGACTCATTGTCGCCAGCTTTCGGTGGTCACACCCGTCCAGAGGTCGATCCCGCGAAAAAGGTTGTCAGCCCATCACATTTCCCGCGCTCTCCGCATGGGGCTGGCGAAGACGCGAGTAGTGCCCGAGGTTTATCTCGTTCTTGGTAAACGGCCCGCTGAACAGGACCGGATCGGAGTCGTGATCGTGCCCGTTTTCGCACGCGTGGACCAGCGCCGCCATGAAGCGGCCGGCGACAGGAGCGTTCTTGAACTGGTTGCCGCTCGTGCCGATGGCCACGTAGAACCCGGCCAGCGAGGTCCGGTCGTAGACCGGGATCCAGTCGTCGGCGACGTCGTAGAGGGCGGCGTAACCAACGGGACGGGGCGGGACGCTCAGCGACGGGATTCTCCGGGCCAGGCGGAGTACCTGTGCCTCCCACGCCTGCGCGGTGGGCTGAACGTCGAAAACATCCGGGTCGTCAATCCAGTGGAGAGGGTCGCATTCTGGCTCCGCGCTGCCGACGATAAGCTGCCCGCCGAAGTGAGACCGGAAGTATGTGCCCAGGTCTCCGTCCGTGACGGCGGGGCCCAGCTCGCCTCGCGCGTAGTCGGCCGGGGCGGGCACGGAGTGGACCTCCTGCCGCAGCGGGCGGGTCCGGATCCGGAATTCTCCGGTGACCCCCGCCAGGTCGTTGACCCGACCGGAGTACGGACCCGCCACGTTGACCACGACGGGAGCGTGAATCACGCTTCCCGAGGCCAGCCTTACGCCCCGCACCCGCCCGTTCTCCTGGAGGATCTCCGTCACCCGTTCGCGGAGCTTTACTTCGGTCCCCGTCCGCTCCGCTGCGGCCATAAGATTGCGAGCCGCCAGCTGCGGGTCGTCGATGAACCCGGCGTCGGGCGTGTAGTAGGCGCCGAGCTCACCGTCGGCGTCCCCCCAGAACGCGTCGTCCGTGACCGGCTTGGGCGGAGCGTACCGTCCGGGATCCATCCCCGGCACCCGCTGGCGGATGGTCTCCGCGTCCCAGCACTCGTACGGGACGCCGACGCGGTTGAACAGAGGCAGCACCCGCTCGCGCTGGGTGCTGCCGTCAAGGATGACGCAACCTGACTTGATGAACGCGGCCAGGGATTCCTCGGGCCTGGCTGCCCAGGTATTCGGGCCAGCTCTCCCAGCTGAACTTGGCTTCCCAGGAAGCGGCCACGCCCTCGAAGGTCGAGTAGTGGAAGCGGACGATGCTGGCGGACGAGCTGGTGGAGCCCGAACCGACACCGCCCAGCCGGTCGATCGACACCACTCGCAGTCCGGTCTTCGCGAGTTCGTAGGCGACCGCGGCCCCGATGACCCCGGTTCCGATCACGACGGCGTCGGCTGTTTGCGTCACTCAGCAGTCCTTTCGGACCAGGTTGGCGGTCATATTCACAGTATCCGCCTCCCGTCCCTCCAGCTCGCACGCGCTACCCTGGCCAACGATCCCGGCCCCGCCTCGGAGGGCAGCTGACCTGTGGACATAGCCGACTTCAGCCTCGACCTGTTCTCTCTCGCCGGGCGTAACGCCCTGGTTACCGGCGGCAATACCGGCCTGGGCCGGGCCTTCTCGGCGGCCCTGGCCAAGGCCGGCGCTGACGTATTCGCGGCCGGCCTGGCCGAAGACGACGGGACCACCCGGACCCTGATCGAGGGGGCCGGACGCCGGTTCGTGTTCGAAGAAGCCGATATAACCCGAACGGGTGTGCCCGCCGCCATCACCCGAAGCTGCGTCGAGGCCCTGGGCTCGGTCGACATCCTGGTCAACTCGGCCGGCATCTGCCTGCTGGCCGACGTGGCGGAGTTCGGCCGTGACCAGTGGGACCCGATGGTCTCGGTCAACCTGACCGCTGCCTTCGAGCTGGCCCACGAGGCCAGCCGGTTCATGATCGGGCAGCGATCCGGCAAGATCATCAATATCGCGTCGCTGTTCTCTTACCTCGGCGGGCGGCGCTCACCGGCCTACGCCGCGACCAAGGCCGGGATCGCGGGCTTCACCAAGGCCTACTGCGACGAGCTGGCGGCCAGTAACATCCAGGTCAACGCCATCGCGCCGGGATACTTCAAGACCGCCATCACCGCAGCGACCCGGGCCGATCCCGAGGCCGGGCGGCGCATCGTCGAGCACATCCCCGCGGCCCGCTGGGGGGACGCCGCCGACCTGATGGGGGCGGTGGTCTTCCTGGCCAGCCGGGCCTCGGATTACGTCAACGGCCACGTCCTGGTGGTCGACGGCGGCTACCTCGTCCGCTAGATACCAAGGGAGCACCACCGGCTATGGCTCCGTCCCGATCCCCGCTGACCCGCCAGTCGATCGTCGACGCGATGACGGAACTTCTCGGCCCGGCCGCCGTCGATACCCGCGCCGAGCAGCTCCGCCAGGCCAGCGTCGACCGGTTCCGGAAGTACACCGCCGTGCACGGCATCTACGACGGGCCGATCCCGGCCGCGATCGTCTACCCCTCGTCTACGGCGGAGGTGGCGGCGGTGCTGCGGTTCGCCGAGCAGAACCTCGTCAACGTCGTGCCGCGGACCGGGGGGACCGCCACCGAAGGCGGCCTGGAGACGGTGGTCGAGGACAGCCTCGTGGTGGACGGGTCGCGGATGAACGCGATCTTGTCCGTCGACCCGGTGGACATGATGGCCACCGGGCAGTGCGGCGCCGGCCTGCAGGACCTGGAGGACACCGTGCGAGCCCAGGGCCTGACCACCGGGCACTCGCCCCAGTCCAAGCCGCTGGCCCAGCTGGGCGGCCTGGTCGCCACGCGCTCGATCGGCCAGTTCTCCACCCTCTACGGCGGCATCGAGGACCTGGTCGTGGGCCTGGAGGCGGTCTTCCCTGGCGGCCAGGTGACCCGGATCAAGAACGTGCCGCGGCGGGCCGCGGGCCCCGACATCCGGCACATCGTCATCGGCGGCGAGGGCGCGCTGTGCTTCGTCACCGAGGTGACGGTGAAGCTGTTCCGCTACCAGCCGGAGAACAACCGGTACTTCGGGTTCTTGGTGGAGGAGTTCGCCGACGGCATCGACGCGCTCCGCGAGCTGATCACCGCGGGCTACCGGCCGTCGGTGTGCCGGGTCTACTCACCCGAGGACGCCCGCCAGCACTTCGCCGACTTCTACCAGGGCGCTAACGTCGTCGTGCTGGTCGCGGAGGGCCCGCCGGGCATCGCCGACGCCACCGCGAAGGCGATCGAGGAACTCTTCGCCGCCCGCCCCCACCAGCGGGTCGACGATCAGCGCATCCGGGCGTGGTTCGAGAACCTCAACTGGGGCCAGGACAAGATCGACGCCGAGAAGGCCGATATGCTCGCCCACGCCCGCCTCGGCTTCACCACCGAGGTCTCCGTCGACTGGTCGCGGGCCGCCGGCCTGTTCACCGCCGTCATGGAGCGGATCCGCGGCGAGTTCGGCCGGGCCGGTGACCTGACGATGCTCGGCGCCCATTCCTCGCACAGCTACCAGACCGGGACCAACCTGTATTTCGTCTACGACTACGAGATCAGGTGCGGCCCGCGCGAGGAGATCGAGGTCTACCACAAGCCGCTCAACGCGATCATCGTCACCGAAGCCCTGCGGGCGGGCGGGTCGATGGTGCACCACCACGGGATCGGCAAGTACCGCACGCCCTGGGTCGAGCAAGAGCACGGCAGTGCCTACTGGCTGCTGACGACCCTGAAGCAGGCGTTCGACCCCCAGGGCGTGATGAACGCGGGCACCATCTTCCCGCTGCCGCAAGAACGATGAAGCCGTACCTGCTGGCCATCGACAACGGCTCGCAGAGCACCAAGGTGACGATCTTCGACACCAGCGGCCGGCCCTGGCCGCGGCCAGCAGGCGGCTCGAGCCGTATGACATCTCGGTGCCGGGCCGTGCCGTCCACCCCGATGACGACATCTGGGAGTCCGTCGCCGGCGCCTGCCGTGACGTCATGGCCGCCTTTCCCGGCGACCCCGCCGGTATCGCCGCGGTGGGCCTGTGCACCATCCGCTTCTGCCGGGCCCTGCTGAGGGCCGACGGCAGCCTGGCCGAACCGGTACTGAGCTGGATGGACGAGCGGGTCGCCCGGCCGTACGCGGCGGACAACCCTCAGGTTCGCTACGTCACCACCTCCTCGGGTTACGTCACCCACCGCCTGACCGGTCAGTTCACCGACACCGCGGCCAACTACGAGGGCATGTGGCCCATCGACCACGACACGGCGGCCTGGCCGGACGATCCTCGCCGCTACGCCGCCGCCGGCCTGCCGCGCGACATGCTCTTCGACCTGGTCCCGCCGGGCGGCCGGCTCGGCCAGGTGACCTCCGAGGCGGCCGGGGCCACCGGCATCCCGGCGGGCCTGCCGGTGTACGCCACGGCCAACGACAAGGCCGTCGAGGCGCTGGGCGCCGGCCTGGACGACGACGGCACCGTGCTGCTGTCGCTGGGCACCTACATCGCGGCCATGACCATCGGCTCGTCCTCATCCGGCGCGGACGGCAGCTACTGGGCCAACTTCGCCGCCCGGCCCGGGACCTACCTGTACGAGAGCACCGGGATCCGCCGCGGCATGTGGACGGTCAGCTGGTACCGGACGCTGCTAGAAGGGCCGGGGGACGCCCTTGACAAGGCACCCCTGGAAGACGCTCTCAACGCGGCCGCCGGCGAGCTGGCGCCGGGCAGCAACGGGCTGCTGGCCATCCCGGACTGGCTGGCCCCCGGGCAGGCGCCCTGGCGCCGCGGCGCGCTGCTGGGTTTCGACGGCAGCCAGGGCCGCGCCCACATCTACCGCTCCATCCTCGAGGGCATCGCCCTGACCATGGCCGGCCACACCGCGGCGATGGAGCGCGCCCTGGGCCGCCGGCTTTCGCCCGTGCTGGTGTCCGGGGGCGGGTCCCGTTCCGACCTGATGATGCAGATCGTCGCCGACGTCTACGACCGCCCCGCTCGCCGTACCACCGTCAACGACGCCGCCGGCCTCGGCGCGGCCATCTGCGCCGCCGTCGGCCACGGCATCTACCCCGGCTGGGACCAGGCCAGCGCCGCGATGGTCCGTCCCGGACGGCCGTTCACCCCGGACCCCGGGGCCGCCCGCGCCTACCAGCGGATCAGCCAGGTCTACGCCACCCTGAGCGGTTACACCGACCCGTTGTTCCGCGCGATGGCCGACGGCCTGGCCGGCCTGGACCGCAGGTAACCGGGCCGGCGGCCACCACCCTCACGGGGCCGTCTGCGTCAGGTCGTCGAGGCGGCTCAGGGTGCATTCGAGCGCGTCGGTGAGCCGCTTGCGCTGGCCGGTGGCCAGCAGGTCGAGCACCAGGCCGGTGAACGTCGCCTTGACCAGTGACGCCTCGCGTTCCGCGTCCTGCGGCTTGATGCCGTCGGCGATCAGGCGGGCGGCGATGTCCTCGCGCCAGAACGAGATCTGCTCCGCCCGCACGTCACCGGGCAGGCCGCTGACCGTGGCGTCCAGCGTGGCGGCCTCGAGTCCCAGGCGCACCAGCGCCAGGTGCTCGGGGCTGCGGTTGATCCATCGCCACCAGCGCCGCTGCAGCTCCGCGGTGGACAGGTGCGGTACCTGACGCCGCCACCGCGCTTCGACTCCTCGCTGGATCTCAGCGGCCCGCCGCAAGGCGGCGACCACCAGCTCGTCCTTGCTGCCGAAGTGATGCACCAGCGCGTTCACCGACACGCCCAGCGCGCGGGCAACTGGCCGCAGCGACACTCCGGCGACGCCGTTCCGGCCGAGGTAGCGGACCACGTCGTCCAGCAGCTCGGCCCGTCGTTCGGGGTCAGGACGGCGTCCCATCACTAGCGTCCCATCACTGGCGTCCCATCACTGGCGTCCTATCACTGGCGTCCTATCACTGGCGTCCCACTAGGCGCGCATGCGCTGGCCCGCCGGGTCGAGCACCGGTTCGGCGAGCAGTCTCGCCGGGCGGCGCTGGCCGATGATCTCCACCTCGAATTCCGCCCCGGGCACCGCCAGCCCGCTCGGTACGTAGCCGAACGCCAGCGAGCGCCCGCTGTAGTGCGCGTACGCGCCGGACGTCACCCAGCCCACTACCGCCCCGTCGTGCCAGATCGGCTCGTCGCCGAGGACGTCGGCCGGCTCGGCCGGATCGGGGGTGACGTCGAAGTAGCCGAGCGTCCGGGCCGGGCCGCGCTCCTGTTCCGCCTCCACCGCGGCGCGGCCGATGAAGTCGTGATCGAGCTTGACCGACCGGTCCATTCGGGCCTCGGCCGGCGTGTAGACCGGACGGTACTCGCGGAACCAGGTACCGAACATCTTCTCCATCCGCAGCGACATCAGCGCCCGGAACCCGAACAGGCCGACGCCGAACGGCTGGCCGGCCCGCCACAGCAGGTCGAACAGGGCTCGCTGGTACTCCGGCGCGACCCAGATCTCGTAGCCGAGATCCCCGGTGTAGGTCATCCGGCCGACGTAGGCGGGGATCATCCCCACGTCGATCCGGCGGAACGTCATGAACGGGTAATCCTCGGTGGCCAGGGACGTGCCGGTGACCGACTGCAGGACGTCGCGAGCGAAAGGGCCGGCCAGCGAGAGGCCCACCAGGGACAGGGCCAGCACGTCGAACCGCACGCCATCGGCGAGGTGGCTACGGAACCAGCGGGAGTGATGGGCCTCGGCGATCTGCGAGCCGAACAGGAAGAAGTCGTCGGCGCCGGCCCGCGCCACGGAAAACTCGCCGACGATGTGACCGGTGGGATCCAGGGCGGCGGTGAGGTTGATCCGGCCGGCTCGCGGCAGCCGGTTGGTGAGCAGCCCCTGCAGCCACTCGGCGCTCCCGGGTCCGGTCACGCGGTACTTGGCGAAGTTGGAGCACTCGGTGAGCCCGACGCGTTCGCGCACCGTGGTGCACTCGTCGGCGACGACACCGAAGGCGTTGGACCGGCGGAAGGTCACCTCCTCGCGCGGTTCCTCGCCCGGCCGGGCGAACCACAGGGGATGCTCGAGCCCGTAGCCGGCCCCCCAGACCGCGTTGTGGTCGGTGAGCCGGTCGTAGACCGGCGTGGTGTGCAGGGGCCGGCCGGCCGGGAGCTCCTCGTTGGGGAAGGTGATGCGGAACCGGCGGCTGTAGTTCTCCCGCACCTTGGCGTTGGTGTAGGCCAGGCTGGCCCAGTCGCCGTAGCGGGCCACGTCCATCGCCCAGATGTCTTCACCCGGATCGCCGCCGGTCATCCAGCGCGCGAGGGTCAGGCCGACCCCGCCGCCCTGGGAGAAACCGGCCATCACCGCGCACGCCACCCAGCAGTTGCGCACGCCGGGCACCGGGCCGACCAGCGGGTTGCCGTCCGGCGCGAAGGTGAACGGCCCGTTGATCACCGTCTTGATCCCCGCGTCGGCCATCGCCGGGTAGTGCTTGAACGCGATCTCCAGCGACGGAGAGATCCGGTCGAGGTCGGGGGTCAGCAACTGCTTGTCGAAGGTCCACGGCGTCTCGCGCGGCGACCAGGGCACGCACGCCTGCTCGTACGTGCCGAGCAGCATCCCGCCGCGCTCCTGGCGGATGTAGTTCTCGCCGGAGAAGTCCAGCGCCATCGGCAGCTCGCGGCCGGTGGCCGCGTTGTACTCGGCCACCTCCTCCATGTCTTCGGTGATCAGGTACATGTGCTCCATCGCGAGCACCGGCAGTTCCAGGCCGGTCATCCGGCCCACCTCACGGGCCCACAGCCCGCCGGCGTTGACGATGTGCTCGGCGTGTATCTCGCCGGAGCCGGTGATGACGTCCCACGTGCCGTCGGGACGCTGCCGGAGGTCGCTGACCCAGGTGTTCTGGTAGATCTCGGCGCCCGCCTGCCGCGCGCAGATGGCATAGGCCCGGGTGACCCCGGTCGGGTCGACGTGACCCTCGGCCGGATCGAAGAGCGCGCCGATGAAGTGCTGCTCGGCCAGCAGCGGGAACAGCTCCTTGGCCTCGGCCGACGAGATGATCTCCATGTCCATGCCGAGGTAGCGGCCGCGGGCCTGGGCCATCCGCAGCCAGTCCATCCGCTCCCGGTCGTCGGCCAGCATCAGCCCGCCCGGCATGTGGATGCCGCAGTCCTGGCCGGAGCGTTCCTCGATCTTGCGGTACAGCTCGACGGTGTACTGCTGCAGCTTCGCGACATTGGGGTCGCCGTTGAGCGTGTGCATGCCGCCCGCGGCGTGCCAGGTCGAGCCGGCCGTGAGCTCCTTGCGCTCGATGAGCACCACGTCCGTCCACCCCAATTCGGTGAGATGGAACAGGACCGAGGCGCCGATCACACCGCCGCCGATGACGACTACCTGCGCCGAAGCTTTCATCCAGGCATCCCTACGTGTAGATTTTCCCGGTACAGTCGTTCCGACTATAAGACCATGGAGGTGTTGTGCATGGGTAGGCTTCTCGATCGGCTCGCGGCCGGACCAGTGATCTGCGCTGAGGGATATCTGTTCGAGTTCGAGCGCCGCGGCTACCTGCAGGCCGGGGCGTTCGTGCCCGAGGTGGTCCTCGAGGAGCCCGAGATGGTGGCCGGGCTGCACCGGGAATTCGTGCACGCCGGCTCGGACGTGGTCGAGGCCTTCACCTACTACGCCCACCGCGAGAAGCTGGCGGTGATCGGCCGCGAGGGCGACCTCGAGCCGATGAACCGGCAGGCGCTGCGGATCGCCAAGGAGGTCGGCGCCGAACACGACTCCCTGGTGGCCGGCAATATCTGCAACACCAACGTCTACGTCCCGGACGATCCCGCGACGCACAAGGTCGTCCGCGACATGTTCACCGAGCAGGTCGGGTGGGCGGCCGAGGCTGGCGTCGACTTCGTGATCGCCGAGACCATCGACTATCCCGGCGAGGCGCTGCTCGCGCTGGAGGCGATCAAGGCGCACGGCCTCGATGCGGTGGTCACGCTCACCATTCACCGCGAGCCCGTCGTCCGCGGGGGCGAGCCGATCGGCGAGGCCTGCCGTCGCCTGCAGGACGCCGGGGCCGATGTGGTCGGGCTGAACTGCATCCGCGGTCTCAGCACCATGCTGCCGCTGCTCGGCGAGATCCGGGCCGCCTGCGACGGCTACATCGCCGCCTTGCCGGTGCCGTACCGCACGACCGAGGCCGAGCCGACATTCCAGTCGCTCACCGACCCAGGTCACGAGCAGGCCCCGAACGGGCGGCCGTTCCCGACCGCGCTGGACCCGTTCCTCGCTACCCGCTACGAGGTAAGCGCGTTCACGACGGCAGCGGCCGCGCTCGGCGTCAACTACTTCGGCATCTGCTGCGGCTGCGCCCCCCACCACGTCCGCGCGATGGCCGAGGCGCTCGGCCGCACGCCGCCGGCCAGCCGGTTCAGCGCGGACATGAGCAAGCACGCCTACTACGGCACCAGCGAGCGGATCAGCCGGCACTACCAGGAGTTCGCCAAGGAGCTCTAGCAACCCGGCGGCCTCTCCCCGGGTGCACCCCGCGGCGAGGCCGCCGGACCGCCCCGGTTACCAGATCCGGACCCGGGTGGCCGGTTCGAGCCACAGCTCGTCGCTAGGGCGGACATCGAACGCGGTGTAGAACTCGTCCAGGTTCCGCACGATCTGGTTGCACCGGAACTCGCCGGGGGAATGCGGGTCGATGGCGAGCAGCCGGATGGCCTCGGCGTCCCGGACCTTCTGCTTCCAGACCCGGGCCCACGACATGAAGAAGCGCTGGGCGCCGGTCAGGCCGTCGATGACCGGCGCCTCCTCGCCGTGCAATGACACCTGGTAGGCCTGCCAGGCGATGCCCACGCCGCCGAGGTCCCCGATGTTCTCCCCGATCGTCAGTGCCCCGTTCACGTGCTGGTCGGGCGTCTGCCTCGGGGCCAGGTGGTTGTACTGCTCGATCAGCGACCGGGTTCGGGTCTCGAACGCCTGCCGGTCCGCCTCGCTCCACCAGTCGGTGAGCCGGCCGTCGCCGTCGAACTTGGACCCCTGGTCATCGAAGCCGTGGCCGATCTCGTGGCCGATGACGGCGCCGATCGCTCCGTAGTTGGCCGCGTCGTCGCGGCCGGGATCGAAGAAGGGATCCTGCAAGATCGCGGCCGGGAACACGATCTCGTTCATGCCCGAGTTGTAGTAGGCGTTGACCATCTGGGGAGTCATGAGCCACTCGGCGCGGTCCACCGGCTTGCCGATCTTGTTCAGCTCCCGCTGGAACTCGAACGCATAAGCCGCCCGCACGTTGGCCATGAGATCGGCCGGGTCGATGGGCAGGCTGGAGTAGTCCCGCCAGCTATCCGGGTAGCCGATCTTCGGGGTGAACTTCCCGAGCTTGTCCAGCGCCCGCAGCCGGGTGCCGGTCCCCATCCATTCGAGTTGGCTGATGCTCTGGCGGTACGCCTCGATGAGGTTGGCGACCAGGACATCCATCCGGTCCCGGGACTCAGCCGGAAAGTGCCGGCCGACGTAGGCCCGGCCGACGGCGTCCCCCATCGCCCACTCGACCAGCGAGACACCCCGCTTCCAGCGCTCGCGCAGCTGCGGCGTACCGCTCAGGACGCGGCCGTAGAAGCCGAAATCCTCGGCGACGAACGCCTCGGACAGGTACCCAGCCGCGCTGTGGATCACCCGCCAGCACAGCCAGTCCCGCCACGCCGCCACGTGCTCGTCGGTGAGCAGCGAGGCCAGGCCGGTGCTGAAGCTCGGCTGGCGGAGCACGATCTCGTCGAAGGCGCCCGCGGGCGGGTCCAGGGCCGCCAGCCACCCCCGCAGGTCCGGCCCCTCCGCCAGCATCTCAGACCACGTGAACAGGTTGTAAGTCTTCTCGCGATCGCGGGTAGCGACGTTGTCCCAGTGGTACCCGGCCGCCGCCGTCTCCAGCGCGAGCACTCGCCCGGCGGCCTCCTCGGCGTCTGGCAGCCCGGCCAGCTCGAACATTCGCCGCACATGATCGGCGAACGCGTCGCGGACGCTGGCGAACCGCTCCTCGCGGTAGTAGCTCTCGTTCGGCAGCGAGATGGCGCCCTGCTCGAAGAACACCAGGTAGCGCTCCGGATTGCCCGGGTCGGTGTCGACGAAGAGCCGGTACAGGCCGCTGATTCCCAGTGGCTGCAGCCGCCCGAGCCTCTCGAGCAGCTCCGGGATGGAGCTGATGGCTTGCGCCGCCGCTAGCGTCGCGCTGATCGGCTGCGAGCCGAGCAGTTCGGCCCGGTCCGCGTCCATGAAACTGGCGTACACGTCGCCGAACTTCCGCTCCTGGCTGCCTGCTGGCGCCGACGCGGCCTCTTCCACGATCTCGCGCACCGCGATCTCGGCCGCATCAGCCAGCATGCGGAACGTGCTCTCGCGGGCCCGGTCGGCGGGAATGTCGGTCTGCGCGATCCACCGGCCGTTGACGTGCCGGAACAGGTCGTCTTGCGGGCGGATGCCGGGATCCAGCTCGCCGATGGGGATACCGGATGGGAGCGTCATGCGCTCCAGCGTAGGACCAGCGCCAGCCAGGACACCGGCCAGCCCCGGCGTCCTCCAGACCTCGCCGGGATCAGCGGCCGTCGGCGGCCCAGCCGGACACGCCGACGATGCGCAGCACCAGGACCCGGGCAAAGGGCTGGTCCTGGTACTGCGGATAGCGCTCGGCCAGCCGCGCGGCCAGGCCGGCCGCCCGGCTGCTGTCGCGCTGCCAGCGCAGCTCGGCTCGCACCCACCACAGCCGTGACCAGTCGCCGCGGTCCCAGTGCTCGGCCAGCAGGGTGGCCCGCGGATCCGCCTCCAGGTTCCGCTCCCGCTGCAGTCGCAGCGAGGCCTTCGGCTTCACCAGGTCGACGGGCACGCCCACGTAGCCGTCGTCATCCACGGCGTACGCGACGGGCACGGCGTCAACGCCTCGCCCGGCGTGCACGGTGCAGAAGATCCCGTGGTCGTGCGACTCGAGCCGGGCCCGCGCCTCGGCCTCCGCGAGCCTCATCGAGGCTTCTTGAGACGGGCGCTGACCTGCGCCAGGACCTCCGGCAGGACGTAACCCGGGCTGACCCGGACGGGCCGTTCGCCATCTTCCGGCGGCTCGAGCAGCACGCTGTCCTGCCGCATCTTGCCGTCGGGGACGCTGGTCCGCGCCCGCGTCCGCGAGTTCGCCGCGCGGCGCTCCTCGATCACCGGCAGCGGGGTGTCGAGGTAGACGAGCACGAGCTCGGTCCAGTGCGCCTGCGCGACCGCGGCGAGCTTGCGGCGGTGCTCGCGCTCGAGCAGCAGGTCGTCGTAGATCAGGGATTCCCCGCTGGCCAAGATCTCGCCGATCTCCCGGCGGGCGATGTCCTGGACGAAGTCGTACTCGGCCGCCACCGATGAGCCGGCCGGTGCCCGGCGGCTGTGGACCGGGTAGAGCTCGTAGTCGTAGGAGAGCAGCCGGATGCGCAGTTCCCGGCTCAGCGCCGAAGCCAGGACGGACTTACCCGAGAACGGCAGCCCGCACATCGCGATCAACCCTGGCACGACCGCAGCCTAGACGATGGGCGGCAGGCCGAGGCAGCGGCGCCGGGTGTTCTCCAGCGCGCCGGCCCGGCCACCAGCCTGTCACCTTCCGGGAAAGATGCTGCCTGACTGGTAGGCCGGTACCCCGTCGACGACGGTGGCCAGGACCGCGAGATCGCCGATCCGCTCCGGCTCGGTCTCGAGCGGGTTGCCGTCCAGGACGGTGAAGTCGGCGAGCTTGCCCGGCTCGAGCGACCCGATCTCGCTCTCCCGGTGGCAGGCGAAGGCGGCCGCTGTGGTGTACAGGGCGAGCGCTTCGCGAGCCGGCAGCCGCTCGCCCGGCCCGAGCACGCGGCCGTCCCCGGTCCGGCGCACGATGGCGTCGCGGATGCCGATGCGCGGGTCGGCGGTGATGACCGGCGCGTCGGAGGAGCCCGCGACGGTCAGGCCGGCCCGCTGCCAGGAAGCGAACGCGTACAGCTCATCGCAGCTGTCCGGGAACGCCGCCGCGAACCCGTCCCCGAGGCCGGACAGGAACCCGGGCTGGCTGGCGATGACGATGCCGAGCCGCGCCGCCCGTTCGGTCAAATGGGGGTACATGGCGCCGGCGTGCTCGATGCGGTGCCGGCGCGGGTTGCCCGCCCCGGGCGCGAGCATCGCGGCGTAGGCGTCCAGGACCGTCTCGATCGCGCGGTCGCCCTGGGCGTGGACGCAGACCTGGTAGCCGCGGGCGTCGAAGTCGCGCACCATCGCGGTCAGCTCGTCGCGCTCGAAGGACAAGATGCCGGAGCCGTACGGCGGGACCGGGTAGGTCCCGCTGATGGCCGCGGTCCGGCTGCTCATCCCGCCGTCGGCCCAGATCTTCACCGCCTCGGCGGCCAGCCGCCCGGAGTGCCGTCCCCGCGGCACGGCTCCGACCTGGTCGTGCACGATCAGCCCGTAGATCCGCTGGCTGAGCTGGCCGGCCGCGTCCGCCTCGGCGAAGGCGGCGTAGGTGCCACCGCGCAGGTCCGCGTCACAAGCCGAAGTCAGGCCGAACGACGCTAGTTTCTGCCCCGCCGACCGCATCAGCGTGGCCCCGGCGGCACCGCTCATCCGGGTGAGATCCCGCCGCATGTTCTGCTCGAGCAAGGCGAACATCGGCGCCTCGTACACCACGCCGTCGAGCCGGCCCTCGTCGTCGCGGCCGAACGCGCCGCCGGGCGGATCGGGCTGCCCGTCGGCGAACCCCGCCTCCCGCAGCGCGGCGGTGTTCAGCACGCAGGCGTGCAGGGACGTGTGGTAGAGCACCGCCGGGCGGCCGGGCACGGCCTGGTCCAGGTCGTCCCGCGTCGGGTGCCGGTTCTCGTGCAGCTTGTACTCGGCGTACCCGCCCCCGGTCACCCAGGCGCCCTCCGGGGTGCGCCCGGCGGCCTCGGCCAGCCGGGCCCCGATCGCCGCGATGCCGGGCGCCGACGGCTGGCTGCAGTCGGCGGCGGCGGCCAGGTAGCCGACGTCGGCGACGTGACAGTGCGCGTCGATCAGGCCCGGGATGACGGTCGCGCCGTCGAGCCGCACCACCGCCGCGCCGGGCCCGGCCGCGCGGACCGGCCCGGCCGGGCCGATGGCGGCGATCCGGCCATCGGCGATCAGCATCGCGCGGGCCGGCTCCGCTTCCGCCCCCATGGTGACGAACGAGGCATCTTCGACGATGTACTCCATGTTCGTCACATCGGCACCTTACTCCTACGATCGGGGGAGTGACCGCGGGCGAGCTGATCAGCGCCGAGCTGGCCATCGGCGGGCTGGCGCGGCGCTTTACCCTGCGCCTGCCGCCCGCCGCCAGCGGCGAGATCCCGCTGGTGCTGGTCCTGCACGGCAACCACCCGGAGGCGACCGGGGCGCAGATGCGCGACTGGACCAGCTTCGACGAGCAGTCCGGGGCGCGGGGCTTCGCGGTGGCCTACCCCGACGGCCACGGCGGCGGCTGGGCCGACGGCCGCGGGGTCACCACGGCCGACCAGGCGGGTGTCGACGACGTGGCGTTCCTGCGCGCGGTCATCGGCTGGTCGGCCGGACGGCACGGCACCGTCGGTGACCGGGCCGTGGTGGCGGGCATTTCCAACGGCGCGTTCATGGCGCACCGGATGGGCGCTGAGGCGGGTGACCAGGTCGCGGTGCTGGCGGCGGTGGCGGGCGGGCTGCCCGCGCGCCTGCTTCAGGTCAAGCCCGGCTACGCGGTGTCGGCGATGCTGATCCACGGCACGGCGGACCCGGTCTCACCGATCGAGGGCGGCTTCTCGCGGCACCTCGGGCCGAACGGGGAGCGGCGCGGGCAAACGCTCTCCCTGGCCCGGACGGCGGAGTTCTGGCGCGCCGCCGACCAGTGCCCGAGCGGCCCGGGGCAGACCCGGACCACCGCGTTCTCCAGCCGCGTCACCTGGGCCGGCGGCGTCGCCGGGACGCAGGTGTCCGCCTGGACGGTGCGGGGCGGCGGCCATACCTGGCCGGGCTCCGAGCCGTACCCCGGGATGGAAGAGCTGACGTCCCGGGAGTTCGACGCCGCCGCCGAGATCTGCCGCTTCGCCCAGCCCTTGCTGGCTCCCGCGGCGGCCCGCCGCCTGACGTGAGCACACCGTAAGAAATGCGTAACATCCCGGCGTGAACCGCCAGCTGCGGAATCCGTATTGAGGGTATGGTCATCGTGTTCTGTCGCGGGACCGTCTGCAGTGATCATGCGCCGCCGGGACGGGGCGAGGTCGACAAGCGGGGACGCGGGAGGCCTGCCCGGTCCGGGACGGTGAGCATGCCGTGATCGGTCAGGAAGCATCCGGCACGGACGTCTTGCCGGGCCCGGTGGTCAGGCCGCGCGTCCTGGTCATCGACGACGACGCGGCGATACGGTCCGCCCTGAGCCAGGCGCTGGCCGCCGAAGGGCTGCTGACCGACCTGGCCGAGACCGCCGCCGACGGGCTGGAGCGGGCCCGGCACGAGGCTTACAACCTGGTCATCATGGACCTGCTGATGCCCGGCGCCGACGGCTTCGCCGTGCTGCGGCAACTGCTGCGCGACCGGCCGGGCCAGCCGGTCCTGGTGGTGTCCAGCCTGGCCGACGTGCGGACCAAGGTGGACTGCTTCGACCTCGGCGCGCGGGACTACCTGACCAAGCCGTTCTCGCTCGACGAGCTGCTGGCCCGGGTCCGCAACCAGCTGCGCGGCGCCGGCTTCGGCCGGGTCATCCGGGCCGGGGAGATCACGCTGCACGTGGGCCGCATGGAGGCGGACATGGGGCGCGGCCCGCTGCCGCTCACCCGGCTGGAGTTCCTGGTGCTCAAGCTGCTGATGGAGCACGCCGGCCAGTCGGTGTCGAAGGGGCAGCTCCTGGAGTCGGTCTGGGGCTATGACTTCGATCCGGGTTCCAACATCGTGGGCGTGTGCGTGCGCCGGCTGCGAGCGAAGATCGGCGAGCACCTCATCAAGACCGTCCGCGGCGAGGGATACCAGCTCGCCGTCAGCTGATGTGGCCGCCGATCACGTGCCCCCCGGCGAAGGCCATGCCGGTCGCCAGGAAGGCCGCGATGAACTGGCGCAGGCCTCCGAGCAGCATCGGCCGGCCGGTCAGCATCGACCGGCCGGTCAGCCTCGCCACCGCGGCGCCGCCGGCGATGGCGGCGACCCCGGCCACGATCAGGGCGAGCAGCAGGCTCGGGTCCCCAAGCAGGAACGGGCTCAGCGGGAGCAGCGCGCCCACGGTGAAGACGGCGAACGACGCGGCCGCCGCGGTTCGCGGCGACGGCAGGTCTGCGGGGTCGATCCCCCGTTCCTCGTGCACGTGGGTGGCGCGGCCCGGTCCTCCTCGGCGGAGAGTGGGTGGCGACGGCCCGGTCCTCCTCGGCGGAGATCTGCCGCGCGACCGCCTCGGCCAGGTTCGGGGAGACCCCGGCCGCAGGCCGCACTCCCGGGCTTATCCGTCCCCCCGTACGCCACACCCGCCCCGCAGCCCCCGCCCGCCACCGGACCCCGGCCGGCGGCAACCACCACGATGTGACGCTACGGTGGTCAGAACAACCGCGATGCCACATCGACGTGGCACAACAGACCGCCCGGACGGCCCCGGCTGATACCCCAAGCCCCGCCAGCACCAGCCGCCCCAGCCCAGCCCCGAGCCCCCAGCCCGAGCCACCCACCGCACCAGAGCCGCATCCACGGAAGGCCCGCAGCGCGCCGTCAGCCGGGCTTACCGGACGCGGGTGAAGCCGATCGCCTCGTAGCGGACCTCGGCCTTAGGCTCGGTGTCGCCGCCGCCACCGGCCGCGCGGACCGCGCAGCACCGGTCGCGCTTGCCGTTCGTGCACACCAGGGCCACGCGCTGCGGTCCGGTGGTGCTGGCGGCCGCGGGGATGGGGGCGGCGAGGTCCAGGCCGAGCAGGTCGGCCGGACGCTGCCAGGCGCCCTACAGGACACGCTCGGTGCCCGGCGAGGTGTCGGCGATGGCCCAGGCCAGGTCCCGGGGCTGGGCGCCCGGGGACGGGTAGCGGCCCGGCCGGCGGATCAGCACGACGCGGGCATCGCTGGCGTCGGCCGCGGCGCCGAGCTCGCGCGCGACGCCGGCTTCCATGCGGCTCTCGTCCAGGGCGGATCTTCCCCAGGGCCCGGGCACCTCGAGCAAGAGGAACCGGCGGCAGTGCGGCGCGCTGGCCGCGATGGGCTCACCGCGCATCAGGTGGCTCGGCGCAGCATCACGGCAGCGTGAAGCCGCAGGGCCGGGCGAGGCGGCGCTGGCTGAGATCGGGCGAGCAGGTGTCTAGCGACATGGCCATCCCCATCCCCGTCGGTGCCTGGGTGGCGGGTCCCTGCCGGGGCCGTACGGGACGGTCTCGGCTAGGGCACGAATTGATTTCGACTCCGATCGCATTGACGGCCCGGATAGTCTTCCCGGATCGGTCGGCGCCGTCAGGTAAGCGATCGGTAGTCGGCTGGGTTCCGCCGATGACCCCGTGACCAGGGCTGCGAACTGCGCATCCGGTCCGGGCAGGCCGCGAGCGGCCGCCCGGCCGACCTGTAACGTTCCCCGCCGCGAGCGTCCGGGCCCCGCACTTGACGGCCAGTGCTTATCGAAGTATTACTGGCTAAGGTTTGCCTAACCTAAGTTATATCAGGCAGGCCTAAGTTGCCCTCACTGGCGGGGATGGGCCCTCGGGGGACGAATCCTCGCGGCTGCAGAGAGACGACACTGTGGAGAGTCACGATGACGACTGGGAGCAAGCAGGGAACCGTGCGGAGCACGGCGATCGTGGCGGCGGCGCTCGCGATGCTGGCGCTCGCGACGACGGTCAGCGCGTGCGGTTCGAGCGGGCACGCGACCACGTCGTCAGCCACCGGCCCGGTGGCCGAGTCGACCTGCGAGCAGGTGGGCGACGCGCTCAGCGACGGCCCGGATCCCGACGCGGATCCGCTCGGCTACGCCGAAGCCCAGATTCAGCCGTTGCGGCAGATTCACGCCACGAGCCCGAAGCTCGCCCAGGCGATCACCACGCTGGCCGGGGCGTACAGCAGCTTCTACACGGCCAACGGCATCGGGCCGGCCAAGTCGGCCCTGAACACGGCGATCAAGCAGATCAACTCGCTGTGCCCGGACGCGGGAGCGGCGGCGTGAGGGCCGCCCGGAGCATAAACCGCACGAAGACCAGCCGGAACCTGCGTGCGGCGGCGGCCGTCGCCGGGATGGGACTCCTCGCGGGCCTCCTGGCCGCCTGCGGCGGCAGCGCCTCGGGCGCGACCGGCGGCGCCCAGTCGATCACCCTCTACAGCGGCCAGCACGTGCAGACCACCGACGCGCTGGTGGCCCAGTTCGAGAAGACCACCGGCATCACCGTCCATGTGCGCAGCGACGACGAGGACGTGCTGGCCAACCAGATCGCCGCCGAGGGCGCCAAGTCTCCCGCCGACGTGATCTTCACCGAGAACTCCCAGGTCCTGGAGTTCCTGCAGGGCAAGGGGCTGCTGGCCGCGGTGCGGCCGGCCACGCTGGCGAATACCCAGGCCAAGTACGACTCCCCGGATAAGGACTGGGTCGCCGTGTCCGGCCGGGTCAGCGTGCTCCTCTACAACCCGGCCCTGATCAGCGCGAGCCAGCTGCCGACCTCGGTCATGCAGCTGGCCGACCCGAAGTACAAGGGCAAGCTGGCGATCGCGCCGGGGGAGACCGACTTCCAGCCGATCGTGACCGCGGTCGAGCGTGCTTACGGCCAGGCCGAGACGCTGAAGTGGCTGGCCGCGGTCAAGTCGAACGGCAGCGCGCACAACTACCCGGACAACGAGACGATCGCCGACGAGGTGAACCGCGGCGGAGCGGCGTTCGGCCTGGTCAACGAGTATTACTGGTACCGTATGCGGGCCGAGATCGGTGCGTCCAACACCAAGGCGCAGATCACCCACCTCGCTCCCGGCAATCCGGGGTACGTGGTCGACGTCTCCGGGGCGGCGATCATGAAGTCGTCCCAGCACGTCGCGGCGGCCCAGAAGTTCCTCGCCTTCCTGGTCAGCAAGCAGGGCCAGGACATCATCGCCAACCCGGCCAAGTCGATCAGCTTCGAGTACCCGATCGACTCCGGCGTGACCAGCCAGGCCGGCGAGATGCCGTTCAGCCAGCTTCAGCCCTACCCGATCACGATCGCCCAGCTCGGCACCGGGACCGCCGCGGTCGCGCTGCTGCGCCAGGCCGGCCTGCTGTGACCGGGCAAGAACCCCAAACGCGCGGGAGGCCGTGATGGCCTCCTCGCCGACCCTGCCCAGGCCCGCCGCTCCGGGACGTCCGGCCACGCCCGCGACCGGGCGCCCCAGGGCGCGGCGGGCCCGGCGTCCGGTGACGCTGATAGCCGCCAGCGCCGCGGTCGCCGCCCTGCTCGTCCTGCCGCTGATCTTCTTGCTGCTCGAGGCGTCGGGCGCCGGCGCATCGGTGGTCTCGCACCTCATCTTCCGCCGCCTGACCGCGGACCTGCTCTGGAACACCGTCAAGCTCACCGTCGCGGTGACGGTGCTGTGCGCCGTCCTCGGCACCGCGGCCGCCTGGTGCATCGAGCGGACCGACCTGCCCGGCCGCCGGGTCTGGGAGGTCCTCGTCGTGATACCGCTGGCGATCCCGGACTTCGTGGTGAGCTTCGGCTGGGCCTCGCTGTGGAACTGGTTCTCCGGCTTCCGCGGCGCGGTCGTGGTGATGACCCTCGCCGTCTACCCGCTGGTCTACCTGCCGGTGGCGGCCAGCTTCCGGGCCGCCGACCCGGGCCAGGAAGAGGTGGCGCGCAGCCTCGGCGCGGGCCGCCTGCGCACGTTCTTCCGGGTCACGGTGGGCCAGGCGCGGGGCGCGATCCTCGGCGGCTGCCTGCTGGTGGCCATGGTCATGCTGGCCGAGTTCGGCGCGTTCGAGATCCTCGGCTACCAGACCTTCACCACCGAGATCTTCAGCGAGTTCTCGCTGTCCTTCAGCGTCCCCGCCGCGTGCGCGCTGTCCCTGGTCCTGGTGGCCCTCAGCCTCCTGGTGCTGGCCGGAGACGGGCTGGCGCGCGGCCGGGGCCGGGCCAGCCGGTCCGGTCCGCTCGCCGCCCGCAAGCTGCCGCCGCTGCGGCTCGGGCGGGCGAAGCTGCCCGTGCTGGCGGCCTTCGCGCTGCTCGTCGGCCTGGCGCTCGGCATGCCGATCGCCTCGAGCCTCTACTGGATGTTCGAAGGCGGCGCGCACGCGATCAGCGGCGTCGCCCTGCCCGCCGCCGCCCTGACCACGGGCGGCTACGGGGTCGCCGCGGCCGCGCTCGATACCCTGCTCGCGCTGCCGGTGGCGCTGCTGGCGGTCCGGCACCCCAGCCGGATCCGCCTGCTGCTCGAGCGGACCACCTACCTGGTGCTGGCCATGCCGGGGGTGGTCGCCGGGTTCGCCCTGTCGTACTTCACCCAGCACTACGCGAACGACCTCGGCTACCAGAGCGCGCCGCTGCTCGTGCTGTGCTACGCCATCATGTTCTTCCCGCTCGCCCTGGTGGGCGTCAAGGCCTCCCTGGCCCGGGCCCCCGCCAGCCTGGACGACATGGCCCGCTCGCTGGGCCGGGGCCGGCTCGAGGTGCTGTTCCGGGTGACGCTTCGGCTCGCCGCGCCGGGTGTGATCGCGGCGTTCTGCCTGGTGTTCCTGTCCGTGGTGACCGAGCTGACCGCGACCTTGCTGCTGATCCCCACCGGGGCGCAGAACCCTGTCCAGCCAGTTCTGGGCGTACGAGAGCAACCTGTCCTACGGTCAGGCCGCCCCGTTCGCCCTGGTGATGATCGCCATCGCCGCGGTGCCGAGCTACGTTCTCGGCCGGTTCTTCAACCGTCCTGCCTCTGCTTCGCACCCGGCGCACGACGAAGGGATGATCATCACGTGACCCAGCTCGCAATCGCGTCCCTGACCAAGGGATTTTCCGGCCGAACGGTCTTGGATCACGTGGATCTCGAGGTCCCCGAGAACTCGCTGACCGCCATTCTCGGCCCGAGCGGCAGTGGCAAGACCACGCTGCTGCGGGTGATCGCCGGCTTCGAGCACGCCGACGGCGGCACGGTCACCCTCGGCGGGGTCACCGTGGACGGCCCCGGTGCCTACCTGCCGTCCGAGCGCCGCCGCATCGGCTACGTGCCGCAGGAAGGCAGCCTGTTCCCGCACCTGACGGTGGCGGCGAACGTCGGGTTCGGGCTGCCCCGGCGCGAGCGGCGCGGCGCGGCCGTCGGCGATCTGCTGGACGCGGTCGGCCTGGCCGGCCTCGGCGGCCGCTACCCGCACCAGCTTTCCGGCGGCCAGCAGCAGCGGGTCGCGCTGGCCCGGGCGCTCGCCATCAAGCCCAGCCTGGTCCTGCTCGACGAGCCTTTCGGGTCGCTCGACGCCAGCCTGCGCGCCATCATCCGGGCCGACGTCAAGCGCCTGCTGCGCGAGGCCGGCGCCACCGCCGTGCTGGTCACCCACGACCAGGACGAGGCCCTGTCCACCGCCGACCAGGTCGCCGTGCTCCGCAGCGGCAAGATCGCCCAGTGCGCCCCCCCGCAGGACCTGTACACCCGGCCCGCCGACCCCGAACTGGCTCGCTTCGTCGGCGAGGCCAACCTGGTCGACGGCATCCTGGGGGCGGACGGCGTAGAAACCATCCTCGGCTCCCTGCCCGTCCACTCCGGCGCCCGGGCCGCCCTCACCCCCGGCCGGGTCACCGTCCTAGTCCGCCCCGAACAGATCAACATCGCCGCCAAGAACGGCGCCCACGGCTTGGCCGGCCGGATCGTGGCCTACGGCTACCACGGCCACAACGCGGTCGTGCACGTAGCCCCGGACCGGGAGTCGGACTCGCCCGCGATCGTGGTCCGGACGCTCGGCGGCTGTGACCTCCCGGCCGGATCCCCGGTCACCCTGCACGCCCACGGCCCGGTCCTCGCCTGGAACCAGTAACCCCACACCTCCCTGGGCGCGCTACCCCTCCGCGCACCACCCCGGTACGCCGCCTGCGGCCGGGCGGCGCACCGGCCCAGGGGCCCTTAACGATGCGATCGCCCGCCCAGCCGGCCCCCAAAATCACAGTGACTGACACCAGTCCCCATCCACCACCCAACCCGGCGGCATCGCGCCTCTGGGCACCGGATCGATGAACATTGGGCCGGTCGGCACCAAGCCCCGCACGGGATACCTGAGTCGCATGAGCCCTACGTGACCGAGATACCGTCCCGCCGGGCTCACCAGAGAACCCGCCGGGCTCACTAGAGAAAAGGCGCGCCCATGCGCCGCCGCTCCGCCTGCAGCCGACTCAGTGCCGCATCGCGCCGACGAAACGATCCTGGTGTGCGGGCGTCGCCGGATGAGCCGCCTTAAGGCCGGTCGGACTTGCTCTGCTGCCTCGTCGGCGGCCTCGCCTTCCCGTTCCCGGACGGGAGCCGCGCGTCCCCGTTCGCGGTGGGCGGCTGGGCGCGCTCATCCCCGGCTTCTTCGTCGCTGGCCGCGGGCGGCGGTTCCTGTTCCCCGGCGAGGGGCGCTACTTCCCCGGCGAGGGGCGGCGCTTCCCCGGCAGCGGCCGGCGCTTCTCCTGCCGTAGCCGAAGCGCCCGTGGCGGCGGCTGCTTCGCCCGGTGCAGCCGAGGTGCTTGCTTCGTGCTGTGCGACCAGCTTCCCGGTCCTCCGCCGGATCAGCAGCGTGATCGCCAGTCCGACCAGGAGCGCCGCGGCCAGGCCGATCCAGGACACCCGGGACAGCCACTTCTCGGCGGCCTGGCCGAGGTACCAGATGATGTAGGTGAGCCCGCTGGCCCAAATGATCCCGCCGCTGGCGTTGGCGAGCAGGAACCGGCCGTACGGCATGTGCAGGGACCCGGCCAGCGGCCCGGAGAAGATGCGCAGCAGCGCGATGAACCGGCCGAAGAACACGGCCCAGGCGCCGTGCCGGGTGAAGAAGCGCTCGGCCACGGCCACGTGCGCCGGGCCGAAGTGCCGGGGGAACTTGCGGCCCAGCCAGTCGAACAAGGGCTTGCCGACCCGGTGGCCGATGTAGAAGCCGATCGAGTCCCCGGCGATCGCCCCGGCGCTGGCGCTGACGGCGAGCCATTCCGGCGCCACCGCCAGCTTGTGCTGGGTGGCCAGGACCGCCGCGGTCACCAGCCCGATCTCGCCGGGCACCGGGATGCCCAGGCTCTCCACCATGACCAGCAGGCCGACGATCAGGTAGACGGCCTCGGGCGGGATCGACTCCAGCAGATGGCTGACCAATTTCCTGGACCTCCTTCCACGCGGACTTCACCTCGACCGGGGATCGGTGAGCACGCTCCGAACGGGCTGCGACCTGCCCGGATCACCCGTCCGAAACGCAGGTCCCGCCCGTCCAGGCTATGTCCCCGGCATGGAGATGATGTGGAGACCTGCCGCCACCAGGTCGTCAGGCCCGACCCGGGCCCGCAGGTACGTTTCTTCCGCGCGGCCGCGCCCAGCTTTGATCCTTCGCACGGGCTTCCGGGGAATGTCCTGCCGTATTTCTGCGACTATTGAAGCTCATGCGACTCAAGATATGGGCGTGATGGACGGTGGCCAAGAGGAGGCTCACGTCACACTTCTTAAACAAGCTTGCGTCATGCTCCAATCGTGGACCGCGGGGAAGCTCGGATCATTAATCCGCAGGTCTGCCGGTAGTCCGTTTTGTCGGAATCTTGCGTATGGCCGCGCTGCCGCGGACAGAAACCCCCTCATTTCTGCGGGTCCGGTCCGGGTAACCTGCCCCTGTTAAAGAGGTGACGGGTGGTGCGCGCACTGATCGCAGGAACCGGCAAGTTATCTTCCGGTCCCTCCCGGCATGAACGATTGCGCTACTCGTACGCCCCATGCGGCCAGGCGTTATCGGGTCCTGGTCACTTTCCATTGATCTGCGACGGGCCGGCGCCCGCGTCGGCTCGGCGGACTGATCCGCGGGGCCGCCGCTGACCGCAAGGCCATCACCGCGAAATCGCCGAGATGCCGGTGCGCTAAATGGGATCCTGGCTGGTGATGCCCCTCCTGGAATCCAGGGTGCCGTCATATTCGCTCCGCTGGCGAGGCGGCCGTCGGCCGGGTTGCCGGCAGCCAGCGGCCAATGAGCATCATGACCATGGCGTTCCCCGCGACGAACAGGATGTCACGGGCGGTATCGTGATCAACTACCTTGCCTCCTGAACGTGCACGGGAGATTGGCATTGCACATGCCCGTGACGGTTCCAGGACGATCCTGACTACTAATTAGTAACTTTTATACCGAATGTCGGGAATCGGAAAGTATCTCTGCAGGTAGGAGATTGCGGCCTGGCGTGCGCGAACGGCGTCGACGGGCGGCCGTTTGCCGGATAAGCGGTTCTTGCCCCGGCATGAGGGTATTGAGGTAAGCTTCAGCCCGGCGCCGCTTCAGGCATACGGCAGACCGGTGAACCGGTGCGCTAGTACAAGCACCCGGTTTTGCCTGGCCGGGCGACGAATATCGCATTGCAGGGCACCTGCCTGCTGTATTCGTGCCTGGCCGCCGTTCGGAGCGGCCGCAGGACTTGCTTAGCCCTGGTTCGGGGCTGCCACGAATATCGGTGCGCGCATTAAGCTGCGCTTAGCCGTTTACGCCATGGAAGCCGAGGGCTGTCTCTCGGTCTCCCGGCCCGTTGTCGCGCCAGAAAAGGCACGGGCCGGGGGAGCGGACCTTCCTGCCGCCTTCTTGGGAGGGGAGGAGGATCGTCGTGCCCGACGATATCTGCTGTGCGCAGGAAGAGGACGCCGGGCGGTCGTATTCGGCCAGCCCGCATCCCGGTCGCGGCGAGATTCGGGTAAGGGCCTGGAGCGTCGGTGCCGCTTTCCGCCCGTCCAGCAGGCCGGAACGTGCCGGCGGGACGCCCGGCGTCACGGCATTCACCCGTACGAGCCGGGGCGCGACCGCGTTCGGGTCAATCTCATGACAGACGGGAAGCAGCCAGGCGGGTCGAGCGCCGCACCCGTGCCCGAAGACCGGACGGGACGTTCGGTCAACATTTACGTCGATGGATTCAACCTTTACTACGGCTGCCTTAAGGACACGGACTATCAGTGGCTCGACATCGGCGCGCTGTGCCGCAAGCTGGTCCCCTCGAACCCGATCCACCGGATCCGCTACTTCACCTCGCGGATATCGGCGCGGCCGGATGTCCCGAATGGCCCGGCGCAGCAGGATGCCTACCTGCGCGCGCTCGCCACAGTCGACCGGCTGAGCATCCATCTGGGGCGCTTTCACTCCGCCAAGGTGCGCCTGCCAGTCGCTGACCCGGTCCAGAACGGGGGGAGGCGGACGATCGAGGTAATCAGGACCCAGGAGAAGGGCAGCGACGTGAAGCTCGCGTCCTTCCTCCTGCGTGACGCTCACCAGCGCGAGAGCGACATGGCCGTCGTGATAAGCAACGACTCCGATCTCGAGGAACCCATCCGGGCCCTGATCCAGGATCTCCACGTACCGGTAGGGCTAGTGAACCCGCACCCGGCCAAGCACCGCTGCCACGACCTGCTCGAACTTGGGCCCCTGTTCTTCAAGCAGATCCGTCCCAGGGCCCTCCGGGACTGCCAGTTTCCCCAGGTGCTCAGGGACGCGCAGGGAGAGATCCGCCGCCCTGACGGGTGGTGATTTCCCCGCGGAAGAGCAAAGGCCCCGCCACAAGGACGGGGCCTGCACCCGCCCACCGAAGCGGACGGGGTAATCGTTGGTTGATAGTAAAGCAAGGTTAACGCATCTCGTCAATTGCAACGGGAGGATGCCCTCCCGTGTATGCAAAATGCCATGTTGTGGTGTCACCTGGGCGGACGAGATATGCAGGACCGTTGTTACCTGACAGCCGGAATGCCTTTACGCTCCTGAGCAGGTACATTAACCATGAGTACGGTAAATGATCTTAGCCCCGCATTGGTTAGCGCATAGTAGTAAATGCGCCGTGGCCGCCCAGGCGGGACTAACCCCGCGGCCTGTGTTTACTTACCTGGCCGGAGAGGTCCCGGCCAGGAACAAGGTGCTCCCCGCTCAGCGGCGAACCAGCTTCCCGGCCGACTCGCACTGTATCGTGGCAGGTCATAAGGTGTTCCGATGTTCTCGGGCGGTGCTTACGGACGGCTTACCTGGCCCGGGCCTTCTTGCCGCTCGAGGCTAAGGCGGATCGTCCGAAGGGCAGGATGCGGGCAGAAACGCCGCCGGAACCGAGGAGCTGGGCCCAGCCCGTGGCCGTCGCGTGCTTGAGGTCCACGGTGACGGGCTGGAATTCGGCTGGGTCGACCAGGGTCGGATGACGCAGGACGACGGTGTTGTAGAAGTAGTCCGAGGTGATGAAGCCGAGCTCGGTTCCGGACGTCGCCAGGAGCTCCTTGAGCGAGGGCGCCTCCAGCAGGCGGAAGAGATGGTTGACCGCGTCGCCGGCGAAGCCGTGCTCATCGCGGTAGACCCGGCCGACGTGCGCGGCGGCGCGAAGCTGGATGCGCGCGATCTCGCTGGACATCCGGTTGTGCACGCGAACCAGGCCGCAGAGCCGCTCAGGGAGCGGGTCGGCGAGACCGTCCACCGAGATATGCGACGGTACGACGATCAGCGCGCCGTCGCCTCGGTCATCGTGCTGGCACTCCTGCCACGGCACGCGGGCTCCGTCGAAGGCGCGTTCCAGGATGCTGTACATCTGCTTCCGCAAATGGAGCTGCACAAACTCGTCCCGAAGAGGATCCGTGAACCCGGCGATGTCGATCCCGAACAGCCCGCACATCTGTCCTTCCGCGCCGAGGCTCTCGCGGTTCACGCGATCCCGCCCTGGCGGAGATGATTGATGAGCCGATGGGCCGCGAGCTCGCCACGAGCTACCACGAGGCCCGGCACCTTGTCGCCGTCGAGCAAGGCCTTGATGAGGATGTCCAGGACGTCGGCCGCCGCGAGCGGTCGTTTGGGAGAGCGAGGGCTGCCGCTGGCCCGGACGACGGTGCGCCCGGCGGCCGCGGCGATGTAGCTTACGGCGACGTCACAGGGCCTGCAGTCTGGCTGGTAGGCGGCCTCTACGCCGCCGAGCAGCACGCCGTTGAGCAGTGTCGGATTACCCGACTCGGGGAAGAACGACGCGGACTCCACCTCGTCCCCGGTCGGCGTACCGATCGGCGCGGCGATGCTGCCGTGCAGGACAGGCAGGTCGGACAGGTCGCTGATGCGGATCCAGGTGCTGCTGTCGCGCTGCACGCGGGCGACATGATGGTTGCCGACCGCTACCGTCGGTCCAGCCGCGACTGAGACGGCCACGTGCTGGAGGCCGCAGGCAACGAAGGCGACCGATGCGTAGCTGTCTTCACCGTCGAAAGAGAGGAACCTGGTCATGTCGTCGAGAGGCTTGATCACCGCGACTGGCCGCTTCTCGCGCAGGCAGGCCCTGACCATGCGGCCCCGGTTTCGGTGACCGAATTCGTCGCCCTGGCCGAATACGACGAGACCGGGCAGGGTGTCGTCGGCGGCCTGCCGGACGATGCGGAACGCCCGGGCCGTTGCGTACCGGGCATGCTGCTCCCGGGAGCCCGGGCCGGATACCGGCAGGCGGATGACGTCGTCGGCCGACGGGATATCCCGCAGGTAACGGTCGGCCATGGCCGGCGAGGTAAACGGATTCGGCTTGAGATCGACAGGGATGCTGACTTCGGCCGGATCCGGGGCCAGGTCACGCAGGGGCTGGCGGCGCAGGTCGGCTCGGATGAGCCTGGCCTCTGCCCGCGCTGCCGAGGTCAGCTTTGCGGCCACGACCGCCTCCAGGCAGGGCTCGTCGGAGCGGGTGACTGGTATGTACGTGGCCACGTTTGCCTCCCGGGGCTCTCGTGGTTAGGTGTAGCTGCTGTTTCAGGCCCTAGGGACTATGGGGACTCACAGTACTACGGATGACCCGATGATGTGATTAGCCGAAACCCCTTTTGTATAGATGTGTTGCGGGTTTACTGTAGTACTGTAAGCAGAACACCACGTTCGCCTCTGGGGGGTTGCGTAGTGCGTCGCGGAACGAGGACGACCGGTCGAGACGGCCATGTCCCCTCCGGGTCGTCGCCGGCCGCCCGGACGCCTGCGACAGGAGAGCAGATGGCTGCCCCAAACCTGACACGGCGAGGCCCGTACCGCCGGATAAGCCGGAGTCCTCCGTATCCCGGATGCCCCGATTCCGGCCGGTCCCTACAGTGAAAGGCGGCCAGTGACTACCAAATCCACGTCGCGGTCCGCGACCAGTCGCGGCTCACCCGCCCCGGCTGATCGCAGTGAGGCGAAGCTGCAGGAGATAGTTTCCGTCAGGTTTTCTGATGAGGAACTACGGCGAATCCAGGCGTACGCGGTCATCTTCGAGACGACACCCAACGCCGTGATCCGCGAGGCCTGCAGCTTCTTCCTCTCTCACAAGGTCGGTTCGGCCGACTACCACGAGGCCCTCGAGGCCTATCATCGGCGCACCAGCGAGGTGGTTGATGTGCTCGAACAGATCAAGAGCGTGCCGTGAGCAACGCCAGCTGGCGCGCCATACCGGGAAACGCGAAGCCGCCTGGCTCGCGGTCCCCCGGCAAGGGAGGTGACGCGGTAATCCCTAGGAAGAGGGCCGCCCCTTGACGGCAGCCTCCGGGACAGCGGCGTAGACAGTCTCACGAGTGCCGACACAAACGCCCGCATGCGCGGATGAATCTGCTGCCTGCGGCTGCGCGAGTGGGCTGCTCTCGCCTAATCGGATGTTCCCGGCTGAGGGCTCGCCATCTCCGGGTCGGCGGACCCGGCGGGGGGGAAGCGGGGGGATGAGCGGGCAGCCCGGGCCAAGCAGGCCTGGGCTGCCCGCTCGGCTATCTGGCTGGCGGGATGATGGCAATCAGCAGGCGTCCGCGCGGGCCTGGAACAGGGCCCGCTCGCGCTCGTTACCCGTCAGCGCCGCCGCGCGGCTGAACTCCGCTCGTGCTTCCCGCGTCCGGCCCAGCCGGGCCAGCAGGTCGCCGCGGACGGCGGGCAGGTGCGGGTAGGACGCCAGGGCGGGGTGCCCGGCCAGCTGGTCCGCGAGCTCGAGCCCGCGGGCCGGGCCGTGGGCCATGCCGACGGCGACCGCCCGGTTCAGCTCCACGACGGGCGACGGCTTCAGGTAACCCAGCACCACGTACAGCGCGGCGACCCGCTCCCAGTCGGTCGCCTGCACCGAGTGCGCCCGCGCGTGGCAGGCGGCGATCTCGGCCTGCACCTCGTACGGTCCCGGCGGGCCGCCCAGGTCGTTGGCCTGGGCCAGCGCCCGCAGCCCGTGCCTGATCAGCAGGCGGTCCCACCGGCCCCGGTCCTGGTCGGTAAGCAGGACCGGCTCGCCCGCCGGGCCGGTGCGGGCCCCGACCCGGGAGGCCTGCAGCTCCATCAGCGCGACCAGCCCGTGCACCTCGGCCTCGCGTGGCATCAGGCCGGCCAGGACCCGCCCCAGCCGCATCGCTTCGAAGCACAGCGACGGTCGCATCCAGTCCGCGCCCGCGGTGGCCGCGTAACCCTCGTTGAACATCAGGTAGACGACTTCGAGGACCGAGGCCAGGCGGCCCGGGAGCTCGGTCCGCGGCGGCAGCTCGAACGGCACCCGCCGGGCGGCCAGGGTGCGCTTGGCCCGTACGATGCGCTGGGCGACCGTGGCCTCGGAGACCAGGAACGCCCGGGCGATCTCGGCCGTGGTCAGGCCGCCGAGCAGCCGCAGCGTGAGCGCGGCCCTGGCCTGCGGCGGCAGCACCGGGTGGCAGGAAACAAAGATCAGGCGCAGCAGGTCGTCGCCGATGTGGTCATCCATCGCGTCCACGTCAGGCTCCCCGTCGTGCTCCGTCCGCGCGGAGCGCCCGATTTCCTGCAGCTTGCGCTCGTAGGCGGCACGCCGCCGGACCAGGTCGACGGCCCGGTGCTTTGCTGTTGCCATCAGCCACGCGCCCGGCCCGCCCGGTCCGTCCGGCACGCCGCCCGCCGGCCACTGCTCGAGCGCGATCACCAGGGCGTCCTGCGCCAGTTCCTCGGCCGCGCCGACGTCTCCGGTGATCCGGGCCAGGGCCGCGATCAGGCGGGGCGATTCGATCCGCCACACCGCCTCGATCGCGGTCCTGGTGGCCTCGTAGCCAGCTTCCGTCATGGCCCCATGACCTGGAGGATGTCGGTCGCGCCGGTCCAGCCCGGCCACAGGTCACGGTGCAGCTTGACGAAGCGGGCGGCCCATTCGACGGCCTCTTCCTTCGACCTGACCTCGTACAGGGCGTAGCTGATGAGCTCCTTGGACTCGGTGAACGGGCCGTCGGTCACCGTCACCTGGCCGTCGGCCAGCGCGACCCGGGTACCGGCCGCGCTGGGCAGCAGCCCCGCCGTGTCGAGCAGCACGCCCGCCTGGCTGGCTTCCCCGCCCAGTTTCATGATCGCCTCGAACAGCTCGGGCGGCGGCGGGGTAGCCGGGTTGGTGCCGGACAGCAGCATGAGGTAGCGCATGATCATTGCTCCTTATCTTCCAGGACATGGCGGTACAGGTAGACGGAGGTCACCGCGAGCCAGCTCCACGCGATCAGCACGCCGGCGTAGAACGGCACCACGACCGCGCTCGAGCTGGACCCGGAGGTAACCCCGGCGAACGCGGCCAGGAAGGCCAGCCCGCTGACGCGGGAGTAAACGGCCAGGCCACAGTGTCCCTCGCGGCTAAAGTAGCGGGCCACGACGAAGCACGCCACGATCAGCGCGGTGAACCCGACGCCGGCCGACACCAGGTGCCCGGCCCCGTGCCAGCTGATGTGGGTCGGCTTCCCGGCGGCCGCGCCCGGCCCGAACCCGTCGGCCGGGTCGGCCCGCAGCAGCCCGGCCGCCACCAGCCCCGCGCCGTAGACCGCGACCAGGCGTGATCCCCAAGACCCGGCCGGAACAGAACCGGCCGGAACCAGAACCGGCCAGCGCCCGCCGCATCCCGAGAGCGCCCGCGATCGTCATCGCCCCGGCGACCACGAAGGTGGTGACCTGGATCCAGCCCAGCGGGCCGTTGCTCAGCAGGCTCGCGTCATCGTGGGCGAGACGGAAGCCGCGCCGGGTCAGCCCCTGGACCAGGATCGAGGCCTCGAACACGATACCGGCCAGCACCCCGTAGCCGAGCAGCGACCTGGTGACGCGCTGAGCCGGCGTGCACACCGGGGCGGGAGCAAGAACAGAGGTCATGACGGTTTGTCCCTTCGGCGGGGCGGATCGTCGGCTCGATCCGCCCTCTGCCTACGCCTCGAACGACGGGACGAGGATTCGACACCCAGAGGCGAGAAATTTCATCGCGCCCGACTACTTCTACGACACGGTCATCCGCCCCATCCCACGCTGGTTGACCCGGCCGCCGGCCGGGCTATTGCGGTTCTCCAAGGCCCCCGCCCTAACTGCGGCATGATCGGGGTATGGCTGACGAGTTGCGGCTGCGGCCGCCGGGCGAGGACGACCTAGCCGTCATCGAGAAGCTGACCCAGGACCCGGACGTGACCGGCGAGTTCGCCTGGTTCGGCTGGCACAACCCGCTGCGGTGGCGCCGCCGCTGGGCAGAGAACCGGCTGATCGGCGAGGACGACGGGGTGCTGATGGCCGTCCTCGGCCCGCGCCCGCTCGGCTTCGTGAACTGGCGGCGGCACCAAGCGACGGTGGCGGGCTACTACTGGGAGATCGGCATCGCGCTGCTGCCTGACGCGCGCGGGGCCGGCCACGGGACGCAGGCGCAGCGCCTGCTGGCCCGCTACCTGTTCGCGCACACCACCGCCCACCGCATCGTGGCCAGCACCGAGGTGGCCAACGGGCCCGAACGCCGCGCCCTGGAGAAGGCCGGCTTCACCGCCGAGGGCATCGCCCGCGGCAGCGGCTGGCGGGACGGGCAATGGCGGGACGGGGTGACCTACAGCCTGCTGCGCACCGACTCGCCCGCCTGATTGTTTCGGTTGCCGGTAGATCGGTAGCCGATATATAGTGACGGCGTGCCCCCAGACAAGCCGCTCGACGGGTTCGGCCGCTACTCCGGCCCGGCCACGCTCATCCTGTCCAGCCTGGCCGACGGTGCCAAGCACGGCTACGCCCTGACCAAGGACATCGAAGCCTTCGCCGGCGTCCGGCTGGCGCCCGGCACCCTCTACGAGGCGCTGGCCCGGCTCCAGGCCCAGGGGCTGATCGAGCCGGTGGAGAGCCACGACCGGCGGCGTCCCTACCAGCTCACCGCCGTCGGCGCGGCGACGCTGCGGACCCAGCTCGACGCGCAGCGCCGGGTCGCCGACGTCGGCCTGCGCCGCCTGACCAAGAGCTGGGGCCCAGCATGAGACACGACGTGAAGGCGCCCGAGGTGCGTGCCGCGCGGCTGCTGCGCTGGTACCCAAGGGCCTGGCGGTCCCGTTACGGCGAGGAGTTCGCCGAGCTCCTGGTGGCCGACATCGAGGAGCGGCCACGGTCCCGGTCGCGCACGGCGGACGTGATCCGGGGCGGCCTGGTGGCGCGGCTCGGCGAAGCCGGCCTGTCCGGCGCCGCCCCCGAACCAGGCACGGAGCGGGCCCGTACCGGCGCCAGCCTCGCCTCGCTCGCCGGCTGCGCGGCCGTCTTCGCCAGCGTCGGCGGCGCCATGTGGTCCCAGCTCAACACCGTCTGGCAGTGGCACGGGCCGGCCAACGCGCGCGTCGTCGTGGCCATCTTCGCGATGTCAGCGGCGATGCTGGTCCTGGCCGTCCTGGCGCTGCTCGCCGTGCTGCCGGTGGCCTGGCGGGTGGTCGCGGTCCGGCCGCCGGGCCTGCGCGGCCCGTCGGCGCTGTTCGCGGCCGGGCTGGCCGTCGTGGTCATCGGCGGCCGGCACTTCGAGAACGACTGGCCGGGCACCAGCGGCCACCTGTGGTTCCATCACCTGAGCGTGGTCCCTGGCGGGGTGGCGGCCTTCTCCTGGGCATCAACCATGTCCGTCTCCTCGTTCTGGGCTCACCCCGCCATACTGGCCACGTTCCCCACGGCCGTGGTGGCCTGGATGGCCCTCAGCCCGCTGGCCGTGGCGGCCGCGGTGGCCGGCGCGGTCACCGCGGTCCGGCGGGCCAGCCGGTCGCCGGGCGTGCTGTCCCCGGCCGTGCTGCGCTTCGAGGCCCGGCTCGGCCGCGCGGCCTGCGTCGCCATGGCCGTCTTTCTCGGCGGGGCTTGCGCCTGGGTCACCGCCTGGGTCCCCGGGCCGTTCCACCCGGGGACGATCGACGTGGCCGGGCTGGTCGTCCTGACCGGGGCTCTGGCGATCGGCCGCCAGGCCGCCGTCCAGGCCCGGGCCGGCGCGCGATGACCCGGCCGGCGACGCGCCGGACCTTCATACGAAACGGGCTCCTGACCGTGGCCGCGTTCACCGCCGCCGGAGCCGCCGGGGCCGAGCTCGTCTCCCGCGGCGCCCTCCCCGGCCGCGCCGTCCTCGAGAGGCTCGACGGCGCCTGCTCGGTGCCCGCCCCGCCGGTGCCGCACGGGACGCCCGGTCCGTCGCTGTCCGGTACGTTCCGCTCCGCCGCCCGGCGCCGCCGGGTCGGTTACACGATCGCCTACCCGCCCGGTCACCACCCCGGGGACGAGCTGCCGCTGGTGGTTATGCTGCACGGCTACGGCGCCAGCCACGCCGACGCGCTGGCCGGCTTGTCGCCCGCGCAGGCCCTGGCGCTGCGGCCCGGCGACCGCCCGCTGGCCCCGCTGGCCATGGTCACGGTCGACGGCGGCAACGGCTACTGGAACCCGCACCCCGGCGACGACCCGATGGCGATGGTGACCGGCGAGCTGATCCCCCGCTGCCGGCGCCTCGGCCTGGGCCGCGCGCCGCACCGCATCGCCACGATGGGCATCTCGATGGGCGGCTACGGGGCGCTGCTGCTGGCCGAGAAGTACCCGCGCCTGTTCGCCGCGACCGCCGCGATCAGCCCGGCCATCTGGACCAGCTACCCGCAGGCCCGGTCGGCCAACCCGGGCGCCTACGCCTCGGCCGCGGCCTTCACCACCGCCAACGCGGTCACCCACGCCGCCGCCCTCGGCCGCCGCCCGGTGCGGGTCGCGTCCGGCTACGCCGACCCGTTCCTGCCCGGAGTCCGGGCGCTCGCCCGGGCGCTGCCCGCGGGCACGGTAGTGACCTTCGGCCCGGGCTGCCACGACGACTCGTTCTTCGCCGCCCAGCAGCCGCCCTCGCTCGCCTTCCTGGCTGCCCACCTGGCCTAGTGCCCCCTCCATCCGGGCTCCATCACCGGCACACCCCGATTCCTCCGCCGTGCCCTATCACTGAGGCATAGCTACGGAAAGGTGAGACACGATGGCCTGGGTGATCATCTTGGCCGCCGGCCTGTTCGAGACGGGTTTCGCGGTGGCGCTGAAGATGAGCCACGGGATGACCCGGATCTGGCCGACCGCCGTCTTCGCGGCGTGCGCGCTGGCGAGCTTCGCGCTACTGACCATCGCGCTGCGCCGCCTCGAAGTCGGCGCCGCCTACGCCGTCTGGACCGGCATCGGCGCCGCCGGCACCGCCGTCATCGGCATGGCCTTCCTCGGCGACACGATATCCACCACCAAGATCGTCTCCATCTGCCTGATCCTGGCCGGCGTCATAGGCCTAAACCTCTCCGGCGTAACCCCCTAACCCCCACCCCGTAATCTCCCGCGTCCCGGTAATCTCCCGCGTCCCGGTAATCTCCCGCGTCCCGGTAATCTCCCGCGCTCCCGGTAATCTCCCGCTCCCGTAATCTCCCGCGCTCTCGTAATCTCCCGCGCTCCCCGTAATCTCCGCGCTTCCGTAATCTCCCGCGTCCCGGTAATCTCCCGCGCTCTCGTAATCTCCCGCGCTCCCCGTAATCTCCGCGCTTCCGTAATCTCCCGCGTCCCCGTAATCTCCCGCGTCCCGGTAATCTCCCGCGTCCCCGTAATCTCCCGCGTTCCCGTAATCTCCCGCGTTCCCGTAACTTCCCGCGCCCCGTAACCCCGCCCACATGTTCCCGTTCCACAGCCTTGCGCTCATCCCACAGCGGCGCCCCCAACCCCGCAGCCGCGACGTCGCCCCGTGCGTAACTCACGCCACCGTCCTCTCATCCGCCGCCCGGCCGGTAGTTCCGAATAGATGCGACCTCAACTCCTTTCCCGTTGGCAACACAACTGTTCTCCCGGTATCTGAGGGAATTCAATGGTTGTGGCAACCTATTGGCCCTATCAATTACGTTGCCACAACCATTGAGCGGAGCTGGTGCAGATAGGAATGGAGACGGGTTGGCAGTGCAGATGAGTCGGGGTTTTGTGCCACAGCTGAGTAAACTCATTTCTTTGGTGACTGTCGGGTCAGAAGTTACAGAATGATGTCACATGACAAGCTCTGGAACCGGGTCGATGCTCCATCCACACCCGGTTCGATCCGGGTTGATCTTCCATCGACCCGGTGCGCAGTTCCGCATAGGACTGGGGGAGGCCCCGTATGGGCTAGCGAGTTCCAGTCGCCGGACCTGGCTGTGGCTGACGAGGGTGCTGGGACTGAGCCTGGGGCCGTCAGGGCGCTGGGGCTGGACCTTCTAGTGGTATCCCGAGACTTCGCCATCATGGGAGGCTTCTCTCCCGCTGGCCCCAGTGACTCTCCCGCTGGCCCCAGTGACTCTCCCGCCGGCCGTAGCGACGCTCCCGCGGGCTTCAGCGACGCTAGTAGGTGCAGGGACCTCTGTGGTTTCAGTGGCGGAGGCGCCGGTCGCGGTTGACGCCGGGGCACCGGTCGCGGTTGGCGCGGCGGCCTGGCCGCGGGTGCGGCGAGTGCGGCGGGCGCGGAGGCGGCGGACGAGTTCGATCACGGCGCTGACGGCGAGCGTGAGGCCGAGGGCCAGCAGCAGTCCGGCCCAGGGCTTGTGCTCGAAGGCCTTGCCGCCGAGGCGCCCGATGAAGAACGAGTAGCACGCCCAGATCACCCCGGCCGCCGCGGTCGCGATGACGAAGCGGCGGCGCTGGTACCCGACGATGCCGCAGCAGAGCATGACCGCGGTCCGGCCACCCGGGATGAACCGGCAGACGATGATGAGGGGCATCCCGTACCGCTCGAGCGAATTCTCGGCCCAGGCCCGCCGCTTGGCGCCCTTCTCACTGGCGAAGAAACGGCGCTCGATCCACGGCCCGAACCGGCGGCCGAGCAGGTAGCACAGGTTGTCGCCGAGGAACGCGCCAGCCGCGGAGCAGGCCACGAGCAGCGCGATGCGCGGATCGGCGCTGCCCGCGGTGGCCACGCCAAGCGTGATCACAGCGGTCTCGCTGGGCACCACCGGCAGGATCGCGTCGAGCGCCGGAGCGAGGACCGCGATCAGGTACGAGAGCAGGGAGTCGACTCGCAGCACATCGAGCGCGATCATGTGCGCACCGTACCCCGCGCCTCATGATCAGCGGAAACTCCGCTTCCCACGGACGTGCCGCCCCCGGCGGACGCGCCGCTCCCAGCGGACGCGCCGCTCCCAGCGGACGCGCCGCCTTCCGCCGTAACCCCCGCCGCCTGGCGCCGGCGGAACCCGGTCCCGCCACAGGCTGGCCGCCACGGCACCGCCCGCGACTACCGCGATCACCACCAGGCTCACCCACACCGGCATGTGCACCACGTCGTAGAGGAGCATTTTCACGCCGATGAACGCCAGCAGCAGGGCGATGCCCGGCTTCAGGTAGACGAACCGGTCGGCCGAGCCGGCCAGCAGGAAGTACAGCGCCCGCAGGCCGAGCACGGCGAAGGCGTTCGACGTGAACACCACGAACAGGTCCCGGGTGACGCCGAACACGGCCGGGATGGAGTCGAGGGCGAACACCACGTCGGTGACCGCGATGGCCACCAGGGCTACGAGCAGGGGCGTGGCCGCGGCCCGGCCGCTGATCCGGGTGATCAGCCGGTCGCCGTCGTAGCGTTCGGAGACCGGCAGGACCCGGCGCAGGCCTCGTACGGCCAGGTTGTCGCCCGAACCGCCTTCGCCGCCGCGGAACATGCGCACCCCGGCCAGCAGCACCACCGCCCCGAACACGTAGAAGATCCAGCTCACCTGCTCGATGAGGGCGCTGCCGGCGGCGATGAAGGCGCCGCGCAGGACGAGCGCGCCGACCACGCCGAGGAACAGGATCCGCCGCTGCAGTGCCGCCGGCACCTGCAGCGAGACGAACAGCAGGACGAAGACGAAGATGTTGTCCACGCTGAGGGCCCGCTCGAGCAGGTAGCCGGCCAGGTACTGGCTGCCGGTGGTCGGCCCGCGCCACAGCCACAGGACCCCGCCGAACGCCAGCGCGGCGCCGAGCCACAGCGCGCTCTCGATCGCCGCGGCCCGCAGGCTGTCGCCGATCCGGGACATGAGGACGAGGTCGGCCACGATGAGCACGGCGAGCACGGCGAACGTCGCGGCCCAGGCCCAGGCCGGGACCGCCGTCATCGGGCGGTACGCCCCGCCAGCGGGCGGATCCAGGACGGCTCGGCGCCACAGCGGGCGCAGTACCGGATCTCGGGCGTGGTCGTGAGCGTGCCGTCCGGGATCTGCGCGCCGCACTGCTCGCACCGGCCGAACTCGCCGGCCGTCAGCCGGGCGAGCGCCTCCTCGACATCGGCCAGCTTCCTGCGGGCCGTGACCGCGCGGCGGAGCAGCGCCCGCGCCTCCGGCTGGTCCGGTGAGGCCGCGAGCGCGACGTGGTACGCCAGCGACAGTTCGGTCAGCTCGCGCAGGCGGGTCTGCCAGCGTGCCTCGAGCAGCGCCCGCCAGCGCGGGCCACGCACCTCGCCTTGGAGCTCGCTGGTCATGATGGCCTGACCTCTGCGTTCTTCTCGGGACATCTCGTTTCCTCGTGGTCGTGGCGTCGGCGTGGCCGCCGGGCCCGGAACGACCGCCGGTGCCCGGAAGCGCGGGTGGAGCGCAGCAGCAGCAGGCCGATGACGGCCAGGACCACGGCGAAGACCAGCCAGGGGGCCAGCACGATCAGGTCTGATCCGGTCATCGGTGTCGTCCTCCAACTGCCGGTACGGTCATGATCAGTGCACCCGCCAGCCATGCGGCCGCGGTGAAGCTGACATGGTGATCGTGTGGAGGCGGGCCTGACCGGAGAGGCGGGGTGAGCGGAGATGGCAGCGACCGTGCTGGTGGTCGAGGACGAACGCAAGCTGCGCGACCTGGTGCGTTCCTACCTGGAGCGGGCCGGGTTCACCGTGCTGACGACCGATTCGGGGGCTGAGGCGATCACCATGGCCCTGTCCTCGGCGCCGGACCTGGTGATCCTCGACCTCGGGCTGCCCGACGTGCCGGGCGAGACGGTGGCCAGCGAGCTACGGGCCAGCGGCCCCACGCCGATCTTGATGCTGACCGCCAAGAGCGCGGAGGAAGACCGGATCCGCGGCCTCGAGCTGGGCGCCGACGACTACGTGACCAAGCCGTTCAGCCCGCGGGAGCTGGTCCTCCGGGTCCAGGCGATCCTGCGCCGCGGCGCCGACACGAAAACGGCAGCCCAGGGCGTGACCGCCTACGGCGGCGGCGAACTGGTCATCGACGAGCCGCAGCGGCTGACCACGGTGCGCGGCGCGGTCGTCTCGCTGACCCCCACCGAGTGGGGCGTCCTGGTCGCGCTGGCCACCGTCCCGGGCCGGGTGTACTCCCGGTTCGAGCTGATCAACCGGGTGCGGGGCTACGAGTTCGAAGGGTACGAGCGCACCGTCGACTCGCACGTGAAGAACCTGCGCCGCAAGGTCGAGGACGACCCGGCCAACCCGCGGATCGTGCAGACCGTCCTCGGCGGCGGCTACCGGCTGGGCCTCACCCGCGATGACTGAGACCGCGATGACTGAGACCGCGATGACTGTGGCCGGCGATGACCGGGACCCGCCATGACTGAGACCGCGGCCCTGGTACCGACGGGGACCCGCGGCGGCACCTTGGGGCTGCGGCTGGCGCTGGCTTTTCTCGGCGTCGCGCTGGCCGCGGTCGCGCTGCTCGCCGGGCTCACCGCGGCCTTCGCCGCCGCGGACGTCTCCGCCCTGTCCGTCCAGCAGCGCACCGACCTGGCCCGCGCCGTCGCGTTCACCGCCGGAGCGGCCTGGGACCGGAACAACACCTGGTCCTCGGCTGATCTCTCGCTGGTCTTCGACCAGGCCACCGGTACCGGCGCGGCCGTCCAGATCCGCGACCAGGCCGGGCGCGTCATCGCCACCTCGAAGGGTTTCGCCCAGGCCAGCGGGCCCGAGCAGAGCCCGCCGATCACGGTGCGCGACCAGCGGGTCGGCACCGCCGTGGTCCGGTCCACCGGCTCCGGGCTCGGCGCCGCCGACCGCGTGCTGAAGACCGCGCTGCTGCGGGCCATCGCCGGGGCGGCCGGCCTGGCGGCCCTGCTGGCCCTGCTGACCGGGCTGGCGGTGGCCCGGCGGATCACCCGCCCGGTGACCAGGCTGATCGCGGCGACCCGGGCCATGGCGGGCGGGGACCGCGCCGCCCGGGTGGGCGAGATCCGGACGGCGGGGGAGCTGCGCGAGCTGGCGGCCGCCTTCGACCAGATGGCCGGGACCCTGGACCGGCAGGAGCAGATCCGCCGGAACCTGGTCGCCGACGTCGCCCACGAGCTGCGCACCCCCATCGCCATCTTGCAGGCCGGTCACGAGGCGCTGCTCGACGGCGTGGCCGAGCCCACCCCGGCCGAGCTCAGCTCGCTGCGCGACGAGGTCCTGCGGCTGGCGCGCATGGTCGGTGACCTGCAGACGCTGGCCGCCGCCGACGCCGCCGCCCTCAACCTGACGCGAAAACCGGCCGACCTGGCCGAGCTGGCCGCGGCCGCCGCCGACAGCCTGGCCCGCCGGTTCGAGGCGGCCGGCATCACGCTGGACCGGCAGCTGGCCGCCAGCCCGGTGCTGGCCGACCCGCACTGGCTGCACCAGGTGATCACCAACCTGCTCACCAACGCGCTGAAGTTCACCGCGGCCGGCGGCCGCGTCACGATCACCGCGCAGACCGCCGGCGGCGAGGCGGTGCTGCGGGTCACCGACACCGGCACCGGCATCCCGGCCGACGAACTGCCCCGCATCTTCGACCGGTTCTTCCGCGGCCAGCAGGCCAGCCAGATCTCCGGCAGCGGCATCGGGCTGGCCGTGGCGGCCGAAGTGGCGCAGGCTCACGGCGGCCGGCTGACCGCCAGCAGCGAGCTCGAGGGTCCCGGCCGGGGCACCCAGATGACCCTCGTGCTGCCGGCCGCCTAGCCCGCGACGCGCCTCCACACCGTCACCATCACGGCGTCACCGCGCCTGCAGAGCGCCCGTCTTAGCTGTAACCGTCACGCTGAGACGGAGGAGTACACAGTCATGAAAACGACACAGCGGGTGCGCCGCGCGGGTCTGGCCACCGTGGCGGCGCTGGTCATCGGCGGCAGCGGCGTCGCGGTCGGCACGGCCATCGCCGAGCCCGCCGCCCCGGCCGCCACCACGAGCCGCACGGCGCCAGCCAGCACGGCGCCAGCCAGCACGGCACCAGCCAGCACGGCACCGGCCGCCAGCCTGGGAGCGGCCAGTTACGCGGGCGTGGTCCGCCAGGTCCTGCCCTCGGTGGTGCTGATCAGGACCAGCGAGGGCCTCGGTTCCGGCGTGGTGCTCGACACCAAGGGCAACATCGTCACCAACGCCCACGTCGCCGGGAACGCCAAGAAGTTCCAGGTCCAGGTGGCCGGGGACACGTCTCCGCGGTCCGCCCAGCTGGTCGGCACCTACCCGGCCGACGACCTCGCGGTGATCCGCGCCGACAACCCCGCCGGGCTGCACCCCGCCCGGTTCGGCGACTCGGATCAGGCCCAGGCCGGCGACGTGGTGCTGGCCATCGGCAACCCGCTCGGCCTGTCCGGCAGCGTCACCCAGGGCATCGTCTCCGCCACCGACCGGGCCGTCACCGAGCCGGCCGCCGACGGCCCTGACGGCCAAAGCAGGGCCGCGGCCACGCTGCCCGGCGCGATCCAGACCAGCGCGCCGATCAACCCCGGTAACAGCGGCGGAGCCCTGGTCAGCGCCTCGGGCCAGGTCATCGGCATCCCGACGCTGGCCGCGGGCAGCCCGCAGGGCGGCGGCCAGGCCCAGGGCATCGGCTTCGCCATCCCGTCCAACCTGGCCCGCGACGTCGCCACCCAGATCATCGAGACCGGGCACGTCACCAACTCGCACCGGGCCGCGATCGGGGCCGAGGTCTCGACCGTCCTCGGCGCGGACGGCTCACCGGGCGGGGTCGGCGTGGTGACGGTCACCGGCGGCGGCGCGGCGGGCCGGGCCGGGCTGCGGGCCGGCGACGTGATCACCGCGGCCGGAGGCCAGGAGACCCCCGACACCACCGCGCTCGCCCAGGTCCTGGCGGCCGCCCAGCCGGGCGACAAGGTCACCGTGACCGTCAGCCGCGACGGCCAGGAGCGGGACGTCCAGCTCACGCTAGGCGAGCTGCCCGCCAGCTGACCGGGGCCAGCCGCCGCACCAGGCGGACGGCCCGCACCCTGCTGCGGGCCGCTTGCCTGCGGGGCGGACAAGCTACGGACCGAACGGCCTGCCTTCCGTCAGCTGGCTTCCGATTCAGCGGCCGCGGGCAGGGCGGCCCCGGTCCGGTCTCCCAGGACGTCCAGGAAGCTGGCGGCCCAGCGGGCCACGTCGTGCTCGAAGACCCGCTTGCGCATCGCGCGCATCCGGCGCCTAGCCTCGGCCGGGCTGGTTTCCGCCGCCCGGACGATGGCGTCCTTGAGGCCCTCGATGTCGTGCGGGTTGACCCGGAACGCCCCGGCCAGCTCGTCGGCCGCGCCGGTGAACTCGCTGAGCACGAGCGTCCCGTTCTCGTCGTTGCGGCACGCGACGTACTCCTTGGCCACCAGGTTCATGCCGTCCCGCAACGGGGTCACCAGCATCACCTCGGCGGCCAGGTACAGCGCCGCCATCTCCTCCCGCGGGAAGGACTGGTGCAGGTAGTGCACGGGGGAGTAGCCCACCTCGCCGTGCTCGCCGTTGATCCGGCCCACCATCACCTCGACTTCGTCCCGCAGCGTCTGGTATGCCTCGACGCGCTCGCGGCTCGGGCTGGCCACCTGGATCAGCACCGGCCGCGGCCCGAGCTGCCCGCTGGCCACCAGCTCGCCGTAGGCGCGCAGCCGGTGCAGGATGCCCTTGGTGTAATCGAGCCGGTCCACGCCCAGCAGCACCAGGCCCGGCTCGCCCAGCGCCGCGCGGAGTTCCTGCGTACGCTTGCGCACGTCGTCGCGCCGGGCGATCTCGGACAGGCCCCTCGCGTCGATCGAGATCGGGAACGCGGCCGCCTGGACCTGGCGGGGCCCGCCCGGGCCGTCGACCCGCACCGTCGACCCCCTGGTGGTCAGGCCGACCGCCCGCCGGCACGCCCGCAGGAAGTTGGCCGCGTCCGCCCGCCGCTGGAATCCGATCAGGTCGGCGCCCAGCAGCCCCTCCACCACTTGGTGCCGCCAGGGGAGCTGGGCGAAGATCTCGTAGCCGGGGAACGGGATGTGGTTGAAGAAGCCGATGCGGACGTCGTCGCGCAGCTCGCGCAGGAACTGCGGGACCAGCTGGAGCTGGTAGTCGTGCACCCAGACCGTCGCCCCGGGGGCCGCCTGCTCGGCCGCCGCCTGCGCGAACCGCCGGTTGACGGCGACATAGGTCTCCCACCAGCTGCGGTGGAACTGGGGCGCCGCGATGACGTCGTGGTAGAGCGGCCACAAGGTGGCGTTGCAGAAGCCTTCGTAGAACCGCCTGACCTCGGTCTCCGACAGGCCCAGCCCGACCAGGTCCAGCCCGTCGGCCGTGAACGCCCCGGGCGCCGGCCCGGCATCACCGGACCAGCCGATCCAGATGCCGCCCGCCTGGCGCATCACCGGCTCGAGCGCGGTGACCAGGCCGCCCGGGCTCGTTCGCCATTCCTGCTCGCCGTCCGGGCCTTCAGCCCGGTCGACCGGCAGCCGGCTGGCCACCACCACGAAGTTGTGATCCGACTTCTGCTGTGAAGACATCAGCTCAACCATAACCGAAGGCGCCGGAACGGCGGTTCACGCCCGCTGGAATAGCACCCTCCCGAGATCAAGGACGCGCTCACCTAGCCAGAGAGGTTTCCGCGTGACCGGCGCATCCGCCCGTCCGGCGGCTGTCCCGGCGTTTAGGCCCATCCTGGATGGACAGGAAGGGCGGCTGGCTATGAGGAGGCGTGGACATGGGGGGCGAGGGGGAGACAGCCGGGCGTCACGCGGAATCCGACCTGGACGCGATTGCCGGACGGGTGACTGCCGACCTGATCGGCCGGTACCACCTGATGCGGCCGGGCGCCGTGGCCGCGGAGCTGGCCCGGGCCGCCCGGCCGCTCGGCGTGTCCGCGGTCCAGGTCTACCTGACCGACTTGCAGCAGCGGCAGCTGGTCCCGCTGACGTCGGAGGACAGCCAGGCCGCGGAGGTCCCGGGAAAACTGCCGGTCGGCGGCACCCTGGCCGGGCGCGCCTTCCAGACGGCCACCATCCAGGCCAGCCGGGCCGGGACCGGTCACCAGCTGTGGATCCCGCTGGTGGACGGGACCGAGCGGCTAGGCGTTCTCGGTCTCGGCGTCGCCGACGCCAGCGACGTCATGCTGGACCGGTACCGGACGCTGGCGTCACTGGCCGGGATCCTCATCGCGACCAAGTACAGCACCAGCGACACCTATCCGCACCTGCAGCGCTCCCAGGAGATGGCCCTGCAGGCCGAGCTGGTCTGGGCCTTCCTGCCGCCGCGGACGTTCGCGACCGGCCAGGTGCTGGTGGCCGCGTCGCTGGAGCCCGCCTACGAGGTCGGCGGCGACGCCTTCGACTACGCGCTGCTGGGTGACCACCTGCACGTGTCGGTCTTCGACGCGCTCGGCCACGACCTGGCCTCGGGCCTGCTGGCCGGCGTGGGCCTGGCCGCGTGCCGCAGCACCCGCCGGGCGGGCGGCTCGCTGGCCACTGTCATGGCCCGGGCCGACCACGCCATCGCCAGCCAGTTCGGGGAGGACCGGTTCGTCACCGCCTTGCTGTGTGACCTGGACCTGACCAGCGGGGTGCTGAGCTGGATTCCCTGCGGCCACCCGCCGCCGCTGCTGATCCGCGGGAACCGGGCGGTCAAGGAACTGACCCGCCGCCCTCAGCTCCCGCTAGGCCTGGCTGGCCTGGAGGAACGCGGCGGCCGGACCTACTACGACGCGGACTCCGTCGTGCTGGCCACCGAGAAGCTGGAACCCGGCGACCGCATCCTGCTCTACACCGACGGCGTGATCGAGGGCCGGGCGGCCGACGGCGCCCCGTTCGGCATCGAGCGGCTCAGTGACTTCATCATCCGGCACAGCAGCGCGGGCCTGCCGCTCTCCGAGACGATGCGGCGCCTGAACCGCGCGATCCTTGACTACCAGCACGGCCGGCTGCGCGACGACGCCACCGTCGTCCTGGTGGAGTGGCAGCCCGGCCCCGCCAGCCGCGACCTCACGCCCTAGGGAGGCCACTGACATGAGCAGCCAACCTTCTGTCTCGGCCGGGGAGCCCCGGGAGAGACCGCGGCGCCCGAACCGGACGTTTCCGGCCCCGGCCCGTGGGCAGGTGACTCGCGTGCCGGACGATGCGAGAGCGCCAGATACCGTGCCCCGGCCTGCCGCCGCCGAGCCGGGCGGTGCCGCCGGGCCGCCGATCAGCTGGCTGCTGGGCCAGTCGCACCTGATCCGGCCCGACGACGTGATCGCCGCCCTGGCGACGGCGGCTGAGCCGCTAGGGCTGTCCGAGCCGTGCTTGTTCCTGGCCGACATGCAGCAGCAGCACCTGATGCCGCTCCCTGACAACCAGGATCAGGCCGACCAGGGCCAGTCCGCCGCGGATCCGCTGCCGATCGAGACCACCACCGCCGGGCTGGCCTACCGGACCGTGACGATCCAGCACGACCCCGTCGTCCAGGACGAGCAGCCCGGCCAGGACGAGCCGGACGGCCGCGGCCGCCCGGGCCCCCACCGGATCTGGGTCCCGCTGGCCGACGGCGCCGATCTGCTGGGCGTCCTCGGCCTGACCGCTGCCGCCGCCGATGAGGAAACCCTGTCCCGGTGCCGTGCGCTCGCCTCGCTGGCCGGGCTGATCGTCACCGCGAAGGCCCGCTACAGCGACACCTACGCCCGGGCTCAGCGCAGCAAGAAGATGTCGCTGCAGGGCGAGATGATCTGGGCGCTGCTGCCGCCGCGGGCGTTCGCGACCGAGCGGGTCCTGCTGTCCGCGTTCCTGGAGCCCGCCTACGAGGCCGGTGGGGACGGTTTCGACTACTCCATGCTCGGTGACCGGCTGCACGTGTCGATCTTCGACGCCCTCGGCCACAACCTGGCCGCCGGCCTGCTGACCAGCGTCTGCATGGCCTCGTGCCGGAGCAGCCGCCGCTCGGACGGCTCGCTGGCCCAGACGGTGAAGCGGGCCGACCAGGCCATCGTCCGGCAGTTCGGCGACTACCGGTTCGTCACCGCGCTGCTGGCCGAGCTGGACGTCGGCACCGGCCTGCTGACCTGGGTCTGCCGCGGCCATCCGGCGCCGCTGCTGATCCGCGGCAACCAGGAGGTCACCGAGTTCACCCGGCCGCCCGAGCTGCCCCTGGGCCTGTCGTTCGTCGACAAGCCCAGCGCCGGCGACAGGGCCGACGACGACGACACGAGCATCGACGTCACCGTGCACACCGAGCAGCTCGAGCCCGGCGACCGGGTGCTGTTCTACACCGACGGCGTGACCGAGGGCCACACCACCGGCGGCACCCCGTTCGGCGTGCAGCGGCTCGGCGAGTTCGTCATCGAGCACACCGTCGCGGGCACGCCCGCGCCGGAGATGATGCGCCAGCTTAACCACGAGGTCAATGCGCATCAGTCCGGATCGCTGCGCGACGACGCCACCGTCGTCATGGTGGAATGGCAGCCCGGTCATCCCCGGCGCGATCTGACCGCGGAACCGGCCTAGAGCGCCTCGAGGTACAGGACGGCGGCGGTCAGCGGCCGCAAGGCCGGCAGGTCCACACCCACGCCGGCCAGGACTGTGCCGGGCACCTCGAGCCCGGACGGCAAGAACCCGCCGCGGCGCCCCGGCCAGGGAGACGTCCGTTCGCCCGGGGTCACGTCAGTGATCCGGTACCGCCGGGCCGGGTCGAGCCCGGGCGGCCCCAGCCCCGGCAGGCGCAGCGGGACCGGACGGCCGTACGGCGGCGGCTCGAGCTGGACGTAGCTCAGCAGCGCGGCCGAGCCGTCGGCCGCGACCACGCCGTGCAGCCAGGCGGTGTCGTCCGGCGTCTCGGCCCGGCGCACCCGGCCGGAGTGGATGAGCCCGCGGTACTGCTTGTACAGCGCGATCCACGCGGTCAGCTCGGCCAGGTCCCCGGCCGGGGCCTTGGTGATGTCCCACTCCACGCCGAAGTGCCCGAACAGGGCGGTCGCGCAGCGTAGCGACAACGGCATGAAGCGCCCGGTCTGGTGCGAGAACGGCGCGGCCACGTGCGCGCCCAGGTACTCCGGCGGCACCAGCTGCCCGGTCCACCGCTGGATGACCTGCCGGGCCAGCGCGTCGGTCATGTCGGAGGTCCAGATCCGCTCCACCCGCTCCAGGATGGCCAGGTCGACCCGGCCGCCGCCGCTCGCGCAGGATTCCCACTCGACCCCGGGGTGCCGGGCGCGCAGCTCGTCCAGCAGGTCGTAAACCGCCTGCGCCTGAGCGTGCGCGGCGGGCGCGCCCGCGCGCAGGCCGCTGCCGGCGTCGGTGATGTCCCGGTTGCAGTCCCACTTGACGTAGGAGATGTCGTACTCGGACAGCACCGCGCTGATCTGCCCGAGCACGTGGGCGTAGGCCTCGGGCCTGGTCAGGTCCAGGACGAGCTGGTGCCGCGACAGCGGCGGGATCCGGTCCCCGGCGGACAGGATCCAGTCCGGGTGCGCGCGGTACAGCTCGGAGTCCGGATTGACCATCTCCGGCTCGAACCACAGGCCGAACTCCATGCCCCGGGCCCGCACGTGATCCACCAGGCGGTGCAGCCCGCCCGGCCAGACCTCCTCGTCCACTTCCCAGTCGCCGAGCCCGGCGTGGTCGTCGCGGCGCCCGGCGAACCAGCCGTCGTCCAGCACGTACCGCTCCACCCCGGCCTCGGCCGCCAGGTCCGCCAGCGCGGTCAGCCGGTCCAGGTCGTGGTCGAAGTAGACCGCCTCCCATACGTTCAGGTTGACCGGCCGGGGCGTCCGCGGGTGCGCGGGCAGCGAGCGCAGGTAGCCGTGGAACTGATCCGCCAGCTGGTCGAGCCCGGTCCCGGCGGCCAGGTAGACCCACGGGGTGCGATACGACTCGCCCCCGCCCAGGCAGAGCTCGCCGGGCAGCAGCAGCTCGCCGCCGCCGATGACGGCGGTCCGGTCCGCGATCCGCTCCACGTAGTGCACGGTGTTGCCGCTCCACCCCACGTGCAGGCCGTACACCTCGCCGTGGCCGAACGAGAACCCGGGCGCGCCCGCGATCACCAGGGTGGCCGCGTCGTGACCGGTGTGACCGCGGCGCCCCTCACGCAGCCACAGGCCGTCGGTGATCAGGTGCCGTTGCGGGGTCCGCTCGGACAGCTGCCGCCCGCTGAAGTCCAGGATCTCGGCCGCCTCGGCCGGCAGCGGGAAGACCACGTCCAGGGCCGCCACCGCGTAGGGCAGCCGCCCGGCGTTGGTCAGCGTGTGCCGGGCCCGGATGGCGCCGCCAGGAACGGCCTCGATCTCGGTCACCAGCCGCAGGCCCGCGGTGGTGTCGGCCGCCTCGACCCGGGCGGTCGAGCCATCGTGAACGGTGCGCACCGGCCGGAACAGCGGCGACCAGTCCCGCCCGGTGACCACCGCGCCGCCGGCGTTGTCCACCCGGTACCCGGAAAGCCCGGGCCGGCCGAACCACCCGGCTCCGTGCTCGGGCAGCAGCGCACAGGACCGCTCCCGGCTGACCGCCCCGGCCACCGCGGCCGGGTCCAGGCGGCCGGCCGCCCCGGGCCCCGCCCACACCACCGGCAGCGCGTCCGCCTGCGGCATCACCACCAGGGCGGTAGCGCCCGCGAGGAGGAAGGGGACTGGTCCGATCGGCGGCGTCGTCACCCGGCCGATTATCTTCCGCTCCCGCCGAAGCAGCAACGAGGACCCTGGCCCGCGACCGTAGCCGGGCTACAGTGACGAACGTGACCGCTGACCTGACCCGTGCTCCCCGGCTCACCTCGCTGTCGCCCGGCGCGGGCTGCGCCTGCAAGCTGCCGCTGGCCAAGCTGGAGCAGCTCTTCGCCGCCCTGGGTGAGGCCCCCGCGATGGGCCCCGCCGCCGGCGACCTGCTCATCGGCGCGGCCGAGGGCGACGACGCGGCCGTGCTGCGCCTGGACGACGAGCGCGCGCTGGTGCTGACGACCGATTTCTTCACCCCGATCGTGGACGACCCGGGGGACTGGGGCCGGATCGCGGCCGCCAACGCGCTGTCCGACGTGTACGCGATGGGCGGCCGCCCGCTGTTCGCGGTCAACCTGGCCGCCTGGCCGGGCGAGGGGCTCGACCTGGCCCTGCTCGCCCAGGTGATGCGCGGCGGGGCCGAGATCGCGGCCCAGGCCGGCTGCTTCGTCGCGGGCGGCCACACGATCGACGACCCGGTACCCAAGTACGGCCTGGCGGTGACCGGCCTGGCCCACCCGGGCAAGCTGATGACCATCGACCGCGCCGCCCCCGGCGACCGGCTCATCCTGACCAAGGCCGTCGGCACCGGCGTGGTCGCCACCGCGCTCAAGCGCGACGGGGCGTCCGCCGCCGCCATCGAGGCCGCGGTGGCGTCGATGACCCTGCTCAACGCGGGCGCCAGCCAAGCCGCACTGAAGGCCGGGGTAAAAGCGGCTACCGACGTGACCGGCTTCGGCCTGCTCGGCCACCTGCACCGGATGCTGGTCGCCAGCCAGGCTGCCGCCCGGCTCTACGCCAGCGAAGTCCCGCTGCTCCCCGGCGCCGCCGAACTGGCCGCCGCGGGCTTCGTCTCCGGCGGCACCCGCGCCAACACCGAACGCATGCGCGGCCACGCCATCTTCGGCCCCGGCGTGCCCGCCGAGGTGGGCGTGCTCCTGCACGACGCCCAGACCTCCGGTGGCCTGCTGCTGGCCGTTACGCCGGCCGCGGCGCCCGCCCTGCTCGGTGACCTGCGGGTCCAGGGGCTGCCCGCCGCGATCATCGGCGAGGTCACCACGGGCACGAGCGGGCAGATCCAGGTGACAGCTGACTCGTTCGGCATCATGGATTTACGCCGGATACGGTGAGGCGGTGAGGATAAGGCCTGGAGCGGTGCGGGGGTGGCTGCTGGCCGGCCTGCTCGCGGTCCTGGCGCCGTTGCTGCTGGCCTCGCCCGCCTCAGCCGGTACCGCCCCGGCGCCCCGTAACCACGTGATCGTGGTCGGCCTGTCCGGGCTGCGCTGGAGCGATGTCTCCGCGTCGGCCACGCCCGCGCTGTGGCGGCTGGCCGCCGCGGGCTCGGTCGGCGACCTGGTGGACTACGCGGTCAAGCCGCTGACCTGCCCGGCCGACGGCTGGCTGACGCTGAACGCGGGCGCCCGGGCGCAATCCGACCACGACAACACCACCTGCGGGGCCTTTCCCCCGGTCACCGCGGCCGGAACTGGCGCCGCGGTGGCGGGCCTGCCCGCGCTGGAGAGCTACAACCAGCAGTTTCACGACGACCCGCACTGGGGCCTGCTGGCGCGCGAGGTGCCCGGCTGCGCCACCGCGGTCGGCCCCGGCGGCGCGCTCGCCCTGGCCGGCCCGGGCGGCCAGGTAGCCTCCTACCTGCCGTCCCCGGCCCAGGTCACCGCGACGGTGCTGGCCCGCTGCCCGCTGACGGTGGTGGACCTCGGCGCCCTAGCATCTACCGAACGAGCGGCGCAGCTCGCCTCGGCCGACGCCGCCCTCGCGCGGATCGAGGCGGACGCCCCGGCGGGCTCGACGCTGCTGGTCACCGCGCCCGGGGCCGCCAGCAAGCCGCCGCACCTGCAGGTCGCCCTGGTCAGCGGCCCCGGCTACCGGTCCGGCCTGCTCGACGCCGCCTCCACCCGGCAGCCGGGCCTGGTCGTGCTGACCGACCTGAACGCGACCGTCCTCGGCTGGTTCGGCCGGGCCAGCCCGGCCGACGCGGTGGGCGCCCAGATCACCCGCGGCGGCCGGGGCTCGCTCGCCCCGGCGATCAGCGCGCTGGCCGCCCGGGACACCGCCGAGCAGGTGTGGCGGTCCACCCACAACGCGTTCTTCTGGACCTACTCGCTGGCCAACGCGGTCGTGCTGGCCGCGATCGGGCTGGCCTGCTGGGGCGCCGCCGAACAGCGGCGCCGCCGGCGGGCCCGCTGGTGGCGGGTGGCCGGGGTGTTCGCGGCCGCGGTGCCGGCCGGCACGTTCCTGGCCAACCTGGTGCCCTGGTCGTCGTCCGCGCACCCGGCGCTGGCGCTGTACGCGGCCGCGGCGCTGCTGACGGTGGCCGTCGCGCTGGCCGGGCTGGCCGCGGGGCGACGGCTCGGGGCCCTGGCGCCGTTCGGCCTGATCTGCCTGTTCACCCTGGTCGTGCTGGGTATCGACGTGATGACGGGGTCGCGGTTGCAGCTGGAAACGCCGTTCGGCCTGTCCGTGCTGGAGGCCGGCCGGTTCTACGGCATCGGCAACGAGGCGCTGGGCATCTACGGCATCTCGGGGCTGCTGGCCGCGGGCTGGCTGGCCCTGGTGCAGCTGCGCCGCTCGGCCCGCCTGGCCGCCTCCGGCGGCTCGGCCCGCCTGGCCGCCTCCGGCGGCGGGCCCCAGTCGCGGCGGCCCGCGCTGATCGCGCTGGGGGTGGTCGCCGTGTTCGCGGTGTTCGCCTCGGGCTGGCCCGGGTTCGGCGGCAAGGTCGGCGGCACCATCGCCATGGTGCCCTGCTTCCTGCTGCTCGGCCTGGCCGTGGCCGGGGTCCGGCTGACCTGGCGCCGGATGCTGCTCGTGGCCGTCAGCGGGCTGGCCCTGTTCGCGGTGTTCGCGCTGATCAGCTTCCTGGTCCCGGCCACCGGCAAGTCCGACATCGGCGCGTTCGCCGGCAGTACCCTGCACGGCAACTCCGGCGGCCTGCTGCTCCGCAAGATCAGCTCCAACATCGGGTCGCTGTCGGTCAACGCGTTCAGCCCGCTGAGCCCGCTCGCGGTCGTGGTGTCCGGGCTGATGCTGTGGCGGCCTTCATGGTTCCGGCTGCGGACGCTGCCGCTGGCGTATGCGGCGCAGCCGCTGCTGGAGCCGCTGCTCTGGGTGCTGTGGCTGATGCCGGTGCTGGGGTGGCTGGCCGACGACTCCGGCGTGATCGTGCCGGCCACGGCGCTGCCGTTCGCGCTGCCGCTCGGCATCGCGATCGCCGCCACCGCCGCCTACCAGGACCAGCAGGCGCGCTATCTTGAGACGACCGCCCCGTCAGCCTCCCCGGTTACCAGAAAGTGACCCGTGCAATATCAGCTGTCGCGTACTGTCGCCGGGCCGTTCCTGCACACCATCTGGCGGCCGAAGGTGACCGGCGCCGCCCACGTGCCGGCCACCGGCGGCGCCATCCTGGCCGCCAACCACCTGTCGATGGTCGACTCGATCTTCCTGCCGCTGATGGTGAACCGGCCGGTGACGTTCTCGGCCAAGTCCGAGTACTTCACCGCCTCCGGCCCCGCCGCCCGGCTGTGGGCCTATTACCTCAAGGCCACGAACCAGCTGCAGATGGACCGTGACGGGCCCCGGGCCGCCCAGGACACGCTCGAGGCGGCGCTGGCGCTGCTGCGGGCGGGGAACGTGTTCGGCATCTACCCGGAGGGGACCCGGTCGCCCGACGGGCGGCTGTACCGGGGCCGCCCCGGCGTCGGCTGGCTGGCCCTGAAGTCCGGGCTGCCGGTCATCCCGGTCGGCATGGTCGGCACCCGGCGGGTGCTGCCGCCCGGCTCGGTGGTGCCCCGGCCGGGCCGGATCGAGGTCCGCATCGGCGCGCCGCTGTCGTTCCCCCCCGAGGTCACCGCGGCGCCCCCCGGCAAGGCCCGGCAGCTGATCGCCGCGCAGGTGATGACCGAGATCCAGAAGCTGACCGGGCAGGAGTACGTCCCCATGTTCGCCTCCGACCGCAAGGCCGAGCTAGCCGCCGCCGAACCGCCCAAGCCCAAGCGCCGCCGCTTCCGCCCCTAGCTCACGGGAAGCGGGCTGGCGCACTCGGGGCAGAGGCCGAAGAGTTCCACGGTGTGGTCGACGTCGGTGAAGCCGGCCTCGGCGGCGACCTTCTCCGCCCACTGCTCCACCGCCCGGCCCTCCACCTCCACGCTGCGTCCGCAGTTCCGGCAGGTCAGGTGGTGATGGTGCACGCTCGTGCCGCACTGCTTGTAGAGCGTCTCGCCGCTCGCGTCGCGGATCGCGTCCACGCTGCCCTGCTCGCTGAGCGCCTGCAGGTGCCGGTAGACGGTCGCCAGCCCGACGTGCTCGCCCTTGCGCCGCAGTTCCGCGTGGATCTCCTGGGCGCTGCAGAACCCCGGCAGGTCTTCCAGCGCGACCGCTAGCGCCTGCGCCTGCCGCGTCCCGCGTGCCCGGGTCCCCTTCCCGCGCGCGCGTTCCCCGGCCCGCGCCGGCTGCAGCCCGCGCCAGCGCCGCTAGCCCGCGCCGGCTCATCGGCCTGCGCGCGCTCCTCCGGCTGTGACGCTCCCACAGTTCGCACGGTACAACCTCGCTCCCGTTCCGCCCAACGCGTGCCCGAACCGGAACCTTCCCGCCCCCGGCGCCCGCCCGGGGGCTCGATACGCCCAGATGCCCGGGTTTCGCGGCCTTCCTGCCCCTATGTTGCGCCCGAAATTGAGAATCATTATCATTACCAGTGTCGAGGAGCCCGCGGGACACTAGGGAAGGCGTGTCATGCCGAGTGGCAGGAGGGGAAGGGCGGCGGTCGTCAGCGTGGCCGCGAGCCTGGCGGTGAGCCTGCTGGCGGGCGGCTGCTCGGCGTCGCTGGCCGGCGCGATCGGCAGCGGCGGCAAGATCGTGGCCGTCGGGGCCGAGAACGAGTACGCCGACGTCATCCAGCAGGTCGGCGGGAAGTACGTCCAGGCCAGCGCGGTCATGAGCAACCCCAACACGGACCCGCACACGTTCGAGGCCAGCGCGGCGACCGGCCGCCTGGTCAACGCGTCCCGGCTGGTGGTGCAGAACGGCCTCGGCTACGACACGTTCATGGACACGCTCGAGAACGCGGTGCCCGATTCCAGCCGCCACACCATCGTGGTGCAGAAGCTGCTCGGCCTGCCGGACAGCACGCCGAACCCGCACCTGTGGTACAAACCCGGGGTCATGGCCACGGTAGCCCGGGCGGTCGCCAGTAACCTGGCCGCGATCGACCCCGCGCACAAGAGCTACTTCCAGGCCAACGCGCAAGCGTTCGCCCGCTCGCTCAGCACGTGGACCAGCGCGATCGCGGCCCTGGCGGCCACCTACCCCGGCACCCCGGTCGCCACCACCGAGCCCGTCGCGGACTACCTGCTGCAGGCGGCCGGCGCGGACAACCGCACCCCCTGGGCCTTCCAGGCCGACATCATGAACGGCACCGACCCGTCCGCGCAGGACGTGGCGGTCGAGCGGAGCCTGTTCACGAAGCGTGAGGTCAAGGTGTTTCTCTACAATCGGCAGGTGACGGACTCGCTGACCGCATCCTTCATCGCGCTGGCCCGGGCGAACGGCGTCCCGGTCGTGGGCGTCTACGAGACGATGCCCGAGCCCGGCTACCACTACCAGTCGTGGATGCTGGCCGAGGTGCGCGCGCTGCGCGCCGCCGTCGCCGGTCACGTCTCGAGCGAGCACCTATGAGCGATGAACTACTCCGGCTGGACGCAGTGGGAGTCCGGCTCGGCGGCCGGGAGATCCTCCGCGACGTCTCCCTCACGATCCGCCCCGGCGAGTTCACCGGCCTAATCGGACCAAACGGGGCAGGCAAGACCACCCTCCTCCGCATCATGCTCGGGCTCCAGGACGTGACCCGGGGCTCGGTGCTCATCGACGGTGCGCCGCGCGCCCGCGGCGACGCCTCGATCGGCTACGTGCCGCAGAAGCTGGGTATCGAGCCGGACACCCCGCTGCGGGTCAGGGACGTGATCTCGCTCGGCATCGACGGGCACAAGTTCGGCCTGCGGCTGCCGTCCCGGGCCCGCCGCGAGCGGGTCGACGACATGCTCACCGCGGTGGGCGCGCGGCGGTTCGCCGACGCCCGGATCGGCGAGCTCTCCGGCGGCGAGCAGCAGCGGGTCATGATCGCGCACGCGCTGATCGGCCGGCCGCGGCTGCTGCTGCTCGACGAGCCGCTGGCCAACCTGGACATCTCCAGCGAGCAGGGGATCGTCTCGGTGCTGGCCCGGCTGGCCAAGGCCGAGGGGATCGCGGTGCTGCTCTCGGCGCACGACATGAACCCGCTGATGCCGGTGATGGACCGGATCGTCTACGTGGCCGCGGGCCGGGTCGCGGTGGGCACCACCGACGAGGTGGTCCAGCCCGAGGTGCTGTCCCGGCTGTACGGCCAGCACGTGGACGTGATCCGGGTGCACGGGCGGGTCCTGGTGGTGGCCGCGCCCGAGGGCACCGACGTCAGCGAGGACGCCGCCGCCGACGCCGGCGTGGCGGGGTAACCGTGTTCAGGTACATCGTCGAGCCGGGCTTCTTCGGCAGCGGCCCGGTGCACATCGCGCTGGCCGTCGGGACCGTCATCGCCGTCACCTCCGCCGTCGTGGGCGTGTTCACGGTGACCCGCGGCCAGTCCTTCGCCGGCCACTCGCTGGCCGACATCGCCACCACCGGCGGGTCCGGCGCGTTCCTGATCGGCGTCAACCAGTTCTGGGGCTACCTGGCCTTCGGCGCCGGCGCGGCCGCGATCATGGAGCTGATCGGCATCCAGCGCCGCCGCGGCCGGGACGTGGCCACCGGCGTGGTGCTCGGCGCGGCCCTCGGCCTGGCCGCGCTCTTCCTCTACCTGGGCACCCAGTACAGCTCGACCACCGGCGCCTCGTTCACCCTTCTGTTCGGCTCGATCTTCGTCATCACCTCCTCCACCGTGCCCGCCCTGATCGTCTCGGCGCTGCTCGCGCTGGGCACGGTCCTGGTGCTGGCCCGGGTGCTGCTGCTGAGCTCGCTCAGCCCGGACCTGGCGGCCGCCCGGGGCGTGCCGGTCCGCGCGGTGGGCGCGGCCTACCTGATGGCGCTGGCCGTCTCGGTGGCGCTGTCCGCCGTGATCATCGGCGCGGTGCTGAGCACCGCGCTGCTCATCGGGCCGGCCGCGACCGCGCTGCGGGTGGCGAAGGGCCCGGTCCGGGCCGCGGCCGCGGCCGCGGCGATCGGGGTGGCGGCCATCTGGCTCGGCATCCTGCTCGCCTACGACAGCTACTACTGGCCGCCGCACGGCCGCGGCTGGCCGGTCAGCTTCTTCGTGGTCACCCTCATCACCGGCGCCTACCTGATCAGCTACCTGCGCCCCGGCGGCAAGCCCGCCGAGGCGCCCGCCGAACCGGAGCACGCATGTTCAGTAGCTTTATGCTGAACACCTGGATCGCGGGCACCGCGGTGGCGGTGATCGCGGGGGTGACCGGCTTCTTCGCCGTCCTGCGGGGGTCGACGTTCGCGGCGCACGCCATCCCCAACGGCGCGTTCGCCGGCGCGGCCGGGGCGACCCTGCTCGGGCTCAATCCCTTCGCCGGGCTGGCCGCGTTCTCGGTGGCGGGCGCGCTGGGCATCGCCGCGCTGAGCCGTCGCGCCCGGTCGGATGTGGCGACGGCGCTGACGTTCGTCATGATGCTGGGCGTGGGGGCGCTGTTCGTGAGCTGGAGCACCCAGTACGCCCAGGAGGCGTACTCGCTGCTGTTCGGCGAGGTGTTCGGGGTGAGCACGGCCGAGGTGCTGCCGATCCTGATCCTCGGCGCGGTATCGGTCGCCGCGATCGTGGCCATGTTCCGGCCGCTGCTGCTGTCCTCGGCGCTGCCCGAGGTGGCCGAGGCGCGCGGCGTGCCGCCGCGCCGCCTGGAGCTCGCGTTCCTGCTCGTCATGGCCCTGGCGACCAGCATGACGGTGCCCGTGGTCGGTGCCCTGCTGATGTTCAGCCTGATGATCGGCCCGGCCGCCGCGGCCAGGTCGCTGACCGCCCGCCCCGGCCTGGCCATGTCCTTGTCGGTGCTCATCGCGCTGATCACGGTGTGGGTCGCCATCGCGGCCTCGTACCAGTCCAACTGGCCGCTCGGCTTCTTCGTCGGCGTCATCGGCGCCGCGTTCTTCCTGGCCGGCCAGGCCTGGGCGTGGACACGCGGCAGATCGGAAAAAACCTTCCCGCTGGCCGCCCGGTCGTTACGATGATCATCAATTTCATTTGCTCCCGGGGGGTGTCAGGGTGGCGGGACGCGTCTTCATCAGTTACCGGCATGCGGATACGGCGCAGGCGGCCGGCTGGCTCTTCAACCGGCTGACCCAGCATTTCGGCCAGCAGCAGGTCGTCAAGGACGTGGATCCGGCGCCGTACGGGGGCAGCCTGACCCAGGCGATCACCGCCGCCGTCGCCTCGTGCGACGCGTTCGTCCTGCTCATCGGCCAGCACTGGATGGCGGTCACCGGCGAGGGCCTGCACGACCCGAACGACTACGTCCGCGTGGCCCTGGAGTCGGCCATCGCCCGCGGCGTCCTGATCATCCCGGTGACCATCGACGGGGCGCGGATGCCGGTGAACGGGGAGCTGCCGCCCAGCCTGGCCAGCATGGCGGGCCAGCCCTCCTTCGAGGTCACCATGCGGAACTTCGACGCCGACACCGGCGGGCTGCTGCGGGTCCTCGACCAGGGCATCGCCGAACGGCAGGCCACCCAGCTCGGACCGGCTCCCAGCCTGAGCACGGTCCCCGGGCCGCCCGCGGCCCCGACGCCCGTGCCCGGTCCGCTGCCGTACTCGACGAAGCCGCTGCCGCCACGCCGGCGGTTCGGGACCGGGGCGATCGTCGCGGCGGTGGCCGGGGTCGTCGTCGTGGTCGGCGGCGGCGGTGGCGTTCGCCGTCATTCCCGGCGGGCACTCCGGGGCATCGGCGTCGTCTTCGGCGTCAGCCTCGTCGCCGGCCTTGTCGGGGACGCCCTCCGCGGCGTCCTCGCACCGCGGTTCCGCGTCCCCCAAGGCGGTCGCCGCGGCCAACGTCATCCTCGCGGACGACTTCTCGTCCGAGAAGACCGGCTGGACCGACGACGCCCACGCCGCGGCCGGGACCTACACCGGCGGCGCGTACCGCCTGAGCGTGACCGGGGACAACGGCGTGAGCGAAATCGCCCGGCCGGTGAACGCGGGTCACGGCCTCGGCGACGCGACCGCGCTGAACCTGAGCGCCACCGTCGACGTGCACAAGCTCTCGGGCGCGTCCCAGGGCTACGGCTACGGCATCGCGTTCCGGTCCGACGGCAGCGGCGACGTCTACGCCTTCCTGATCGAGGACCACGCCGTGGCCATCCAGAAGTGGACCGGCGGCGGCGCCCAGGTGTCGGACAGCCCCGCCCCGGTCACCACCACCGCCCTGCACGCCGACGGCACCGACCGGCTCCAGGCCGTGGTCCAGACCGCCAGCGGCGGCCAGGCCGTCCACCTCGAGCTCTGGCTGAACGGCAAGAAGATGGTCGACTACACCGACCAGGACCACCCGTACACGCAGGGCTACCTGGGCCTGTACGTCGAGTCGATCTCCGACGCCAGCTCGACCGCCGCCGCGGACTTCGACAACTTCTCCGCTGCCCAGCTGTAAAGCCGCCTCGCTCCGGGTCAGTACTGTGAAGCCGTGAACCGGCTGAAGAATTCTACGAGCCCCTACCTGCTCCAGCACGCGGACAACCCGGTGGACTGGTGGCCCTGGTGCGACGAGGCCTTCGCCGAGGCCGCCCGGCGGGACGTCCCGGTCCTGCTCTCGGTGGGCTACGCCGCCTGCCACTGGTGCCATGTGATGGCGCACGAGTCGTTCGAGGACCCCGAGACGGCGGCGCTGCTGAACGAGCACATGGTCGCGATCAAGGTGGACCGGGAGGAACGGCCCGACGTGGACGCGGTCTACATGACCGCGACGCAGGCCATGACCGGCCAGGGCGGCTGGCCGATGACGGTGGTCATGACGCCGGGCCAGGAACCGTTCTTCTGCGGCACCTACCTGCCCCGTCCCTATTTCCGGCAGCTGGTCACGGACCTGTCCCGGGCCTGGCGCACCCACCACGAGGACGTGATCGACCGGGCCACGCAGATCGCCCGGACCCTGTCCGAGCACGCGGCGGCCACCGCCCGGGCCCTGCGCGAGGGATCCGGCTCCGGGAGCCTCCCGTTCGGCGCCCCTCAATTCGCCGGGGCGGCCGCGACGGCGGTGGAGGGCCTGCGCCGCGACTACGACGCGGCCCGCGGCGGCTTCGGCGGCGCGCCGAAGTTCCCGCCGTCGATGGTGCTGGAGTTCCTGCTCCGCCACCACGAGCGGACCGGGGACGGGGCCGCGCTGGAAATGGCCGCGGGCACCTGCGCGGCGATGGCCCGCGGCGGCCTGTACGACCAGCTCGGCGGCGGGTTCGCCCGGTACTCGGTCGACGCCGGCTGGGTCGTGCCGCACTTCGAGAAGATGCTCTACGACAACGCCCTGCTGGCCCGGGTCTACGCGCACCTGTGGCGCCGCACCGGCTCCGCGCTGGCGGGCCGGGTGGCCGCGGAAACCTGCGACTGGATGCTGCGCGAGCTGCGCACCGCCGAGGGCGGCCTGGCGTCGTCGCTGGACGCGGACAGCGAGGGCGAGGAGGGCAAGTTCTACGTCTGGCGCCCGGCCGAGCTGCGCGATGTCCTCGGCGCCGAAGACGGCCAGTTCGCGGCCGGCGCGTTCGGCGTGACCGAGGACGGCACGTTCGAGCACGGCGCGTCGGTGCTCCAGCGCCTGACCGAGCCGGACGACCTCGAGCGCTTCGCCCGGGTCAGGGACGCCCTGCTGGCCGCGCGCGGCGCCCGGGTGCGGCCCGGCCGCGACGACAAGGTGGTCGCGGCCTGGAACGGGATGGCCATCGCGGCCCTGGCCGAGTGCGGCCTGCTGCTGGCCCGCCCGGACCTCGTCGCGGCCGCCCGCGACGCGGCCGGCCTGCTGGCCCGGCTCCACCTGGCCGGCGGCCGGCTGATCCGCACCTCCCGGGACGGGACGGCCGGGGACACGGCGGGCACGCTCGAGGACTACGCCTGCGTCGCGGACGGCTTCCTCGCCCTGTCCGGCGTGACCGGCGAGGCCAGCTGGCTGCGGCTGGCCGCGGACCTGCTCGAGGTCGCGCTCGGTTCCTTCGGTGACGGCGCGGGCGGCTTCTACGACACCGCCGCCGACGGCGAGACGCTGATCTTCCGCCCGGCCGACCCGGCCGACAACGCCACCCCGTCCGGCGCCTTCGCCGTGGCCGGCGCGCTGCTCAGCTACTCGGCGCTGACCGGGTCGGCCCGGCACCGGGAGGCGGCCGAGGGCGCCCTCGGGGTGCTCCCCGGCATCGCCGCCCGGTACCCGCGGGCGGCGGGCGCGGGCCTGTCGGTCGCCGAGGCGATCCTGGCCGGCCCGGCCGAGATCGCCGTGGTGGGCAGCCCGGCCGACGACCGGACCCGCGCGCTGCACCAGACGGCCCTGCACGCCGCCCCGCCCGGCGCCGTGCTCGCCCTGGGTGACGGCAGCCAGCCGATCGGCGCCACCGACAGCGTGCCGCTCCTCGACGGGCGCGGCCTGGTGGACGGAGCGCCGGCCGCCTACGTCTGCCGCCAGTTCACCTGCCTGGCCCCGGTGACCACCCCGGAGCAGCTCAGGGCGGCTCTGGCCGAGCCCGCCCGCGCCTTACGTCGATATTTCAGCCCACCCGCGGGCTAGGGTACCGTGGGCCGGGGGGATATCTTGGGGTCAATGCTTGCGCTAGCGGACGCCGCACGCCGCCTCTGGCGGCGGCTAAAGCGCACCGCACCGGAGCCGGCCGCCCGGCCCGGGCGGCTGCTTCCCGTCCTGATCAGCGTGCTGGCGCTGGCCGGGGCTACCACCGGCGTCGTACTGGCCACGATGGGCGGCCAGCCCGCCGACGTGAACAGCGCCGGCCCAGCGGCTCCCGCGGCCGTCCCGTCCCGTCCCGCACCCAGCCACAGCACCGGCCCGGTAGTGCCGATGCTCGGCGGAAACGCCGACGGCAGCGGCAAGCCCATCGCCGTGCCCGTAGCCCGCACCACGGCTTCCAGCCCCTCAAGCAGCAACCCCACCCCCGGCAGCAGCGCCACCCCCGGCAGCACTGGTACCTCGGGCAACACTGATACCTCAGGCAGCAGTGCCACCCCCGGCCGCAGTGGTGCCTCAGGCAGCAGTGGTACCCCCGGCCGCAGTGGTACCTCAGGCAGCACTGGTACCCCCGGCAGCATTGGTACCCCAGGCAGCAGGCACCCCCGGCCGCAGTGGTACCTCAGGCAGCACTGGTACCCCCGGCCGCAGTGGTACCTCAGGCAGCACTGGTACCCCAGCGGCAGCACCAGCCCCGGCGGCAGCGTTTCCCCCGGTGGCAAGGTTACTTCCGGCCGTTCCGCGACTTCGGGCGCCAGCGCGGCCCCGAGCGGCAGCGCCAGCGCAGGCACCCAGGCCGTCGGCCCGGCCCGGTCCGCTACGTCCGCCGTCGCCCCGCTGCAGGGCCTCAAGCAGGCCGCCGTGCTGGTCGTGGCGCCGTTCTCGCTGTCCCCCAAAGTCCTGAACGCAGTGGCCGGGCTGTCCGGCGTCACCGGCGCCGAGCCGCTCGAGGCCGCCAAGATCAAGATCAACGGCGCGTACACGGCGGTCCTCGGCGTCAACCCGTCCCGCTTCCGCGGCTACGCCGCCCCGTCCATGGCGTCCTCCAGCCGGCTGTGGCAGAGCGTCGCCGGCGGCGGCGTGGCCGTCTCGTACACCATGGGCACCCTGGACAAGCTGTCCCTGGGCGGCCAGGTCACCGTGGCGGGCAAGCAGACCGAACGGCTGCCGGTCGTCGCGTTCGGCACGGTCGGCATCGGCGGCGTCGATGCCGTGATGTCGGACTCGGTGGCCCGGTCGCTCGGCGTCCCGGCCGGAAACGCGATCATCGTCAGCGCGCCGCCGGCGAGCGTCGCCTCGCTCACCGCCGCGATCAAGGCCGTCCTGCCCAAGGGCGCGGGCGTCGAAGCGCTCATCACCGAGGTAACGAAGGCCGGCGGAACATCCCCGGTGGGGACCGCGCCCGGCACCGCGGCCGCCGACGGCACGGCGGGCGCGGCCCAGCTCACCGCGGCGCTGCGGGCCGCGGAAAGCAGGCGCGGCCTGCCTTACGTGTGGGGGGCCAGCGGGCCCAGCTCGTTCGACTGCTCGGGCCTCGTCCAGTGGTCGTTCGCTCAGGCCGGCATCACCATGCCCCGGGTGGCCGCCGACCAGGCCCGGGCCGGCGTGGCCGTGCCCGCCACCCAGCTCCAGCCCGGTGACCTGCTCTTCTACCACACCGACCCCACCGACCCCGGCTACATCTCGCACGTCGCCATCTACCTGGGCAACGGCTGGATGATCCAGGCCCCCGAGCCCGGCATGGACGTCGAAATCGTCCCGGCCAGCTTCGGCTCCCAGTTCGCAGGCGCGATCCGAGTCTCCCCCCGAATCGCCGCCACCGTAGCCTCCGGCCTCTAGCCACCCTCCGGCCTCAAGCCACCCCAGCCCCTGGTCATCCCCAGCCTCTAGCCACCCCCAGCCTCGAGCCTCCTCAGCGGGGTACACACCCAACGCGAGCGGCATCTCGCGTCCCAGGCGTCACCGGTCCCTCAGGCACCCCGCGCTGGGCCCGTTCCGAACCGGGTCGATGCTCCGTTGCCCCGTCCCCAGCGCGGTGAAAGCCAGATCTATGTTCCTGGGTGCGGCCTTTTGGACGAGAGGTCCGGCGGCCGCCGCAGGTCAGGCTTCTTGGTCTTCCCATCGGCCCCGGCCGGCCCACCCGTCCTGCCGCTCCCGTCCGTCACAGGTCGTCGGCCAGCAGCGACAACTACGATGTGACGCTGCGGTGGCCAAGACCACCGCGATGTGACATCGCGGTGGTAAACAACCCGCCCCCGGCCGGCACCGCAGAAACCAGCCGCCCCCGGCCGGCACCCCAGGAACCAGCCGCCCCCCGGCCAGCACCAGCCGCCCCCGGCCGGCACCCCAGGAACCAGCCGCCCCCAGCCGCCCCCGGTCGGCACCGCAGAAACCAGCCGCCCCGGACCCGGAGTCGGTCACTGATGAGGCACCTCTGTTCCATCGCGTCGACCCCGGCCGGGTGCGAGGCAGGTGGTGAAAGAAGCGGCGGACGAGGCGTTCCGCTGGCAGCGTACCGGCGGGGCTAGCTCGCGCTCCGGCGTCATGTAATCATAATTACATGAATACAGAGCAAGATCCCGAGCCCGCGGGCGACGCGGCCGGGACAGCGAGCGATACGGACGCCAGCAGCGAGAGTTCAGGGACGGATGACGATATGAGCGCGGACAAGGGCACGGCAGGCCGGGGGAGCGGCACGGAGGAAGTGCGCGGCTGGTTCAGCGGCCGGCTGCCGGGCGACTGGTTCACCGGCGCGCCGGAGATCCAGGCGGACCGCGAGGAGATCACGATCGTGGGGGAGTTGCCCGCCCCCGAGACGGCCGGGTCATCGGACGCCGAGCGGGCCGCGGCCGCCGAGGGCCGGATCCGCCGCTTCCGCGAGGAGACCAGGACCCGTCGGATCGAGGTCGCGCGGGAAGCCGAGCACAAGTTCCGCCGCAAGGTGTCCTGGGGTGTCACCTGCGCGGGCGTGACCGAGATGTTCACCACGCTATCCGTCCCGGTCATGACCAGGCTGCGCCAGTCCGAGCGGCGGGTCCTCGACACGCTGGTCGAGGCGGGCGTGGCCCGCAGCCGCAGCGACGCGCTGGCCTGGTGCGTGCGGCTGACCGGAGAGAACGCCGACGCCTGGCTGTCCCGGCTGCGGGACGCCCTGCGCCACGTCGAGGAAGTGCGGGACCAGGGTCCCGCCGGCGCCTAATCGCGGTGCCACCGCTACCGGGGCGCCGGCCGAGGGCTGCCGGTGGCCGGGACAACCACTCGGCAGCGGTACTCGCCCGGCACCGGCATCAGCACGGTGAAGGCGGCGCGGCGGTCCCGGCCCAGCCGGTGCCCGGACCGGCTATACCGGCCGGCCGGGCTGAGTGACCAGGCGGAACGCCACAGCCAAGGCCTCGTCGAAATCGTCAGCCTCGGTGCCCACCGCCTAAGCAGCCGGCCCGGTACGCGGGGCCGGGACAGGTCAAGCACCGGTCCCGCCCCGCCGGGACCGGTCAAAACCTGCCCCGCCCCGCCGGGACCTAGCGGATCACCTTGACGGTGACGACCCCGCTGCGCGCGCTGGGGGCCCTTGAACACCAGTTCGCAACGCGCGGCGTCCTTCGGCCGCACCCAGAACGTGACCATGCCCGCCCGGTCGGTGACCTCGGCCCGTAACCGGGACCAGGTGCCTGCCGTCCACCCGGTCGAGGACGACCACGCGCCGGCCGGGACGGCTGGGGCGTGCCGCGGATGGCGCCCTTCTGGCCGGCCTTGATGACGTTCCTCTCCGCCGCGATCGAGAGCGTAGTGTGCGTCTTCGGCGGGATGACGGAGGCGCCCCCGGGCCAGCGCCGCGACCGCCGCACCCGACGCTGCGAGGGACGGGAATGCGTTCGGGTTCAGCCCGGGTCGCTGAGGTGCCGGGATCACTCGCGGAGGGCGGCACGGCCCCGGCGGCTGGAGAAACCTTCCCGGAATTGGTCTAAACCAGGCGTCTAGCCTATTAATGTGCGATTCGGAAAAGTCACAAATTCTCCGCGAGCAGCCGGGATAGGCGGAGCCAAGGCATAATATTCGTGCCGATTCCGGGTAGACTTCACAAAATCGTGCCGGCCTGCGATCGCGCGCCTGCCCGGTCTGAACTGCCTGTCCGAGGAGGGGGAACGCAGGTGAGCGGCTCGCGGGCGAACAGAGATCCCGGCGCGTCCCGGTGCCGTGAACTGGCCGAGGAAATGCCCGGCGCCTTGGTAACCGGGCCCGGACACGTCGAAGCCAGGACCATTAACCAGGCCGAATACGAGTTCCGGGACGCGCCTATCACCACGTCCCGCATAGTCGCAGCCGACGGCCTTGGGCGGGCGCCAGGACCTGCCGACGCGGCCGTACGGATGAGCACGACGCCACGGGTCACCTCCCACAGGTGAGGCGGAAGGGAACTTCGTTTATTAACCGTGACGTTCCACACGTTGGGTACGTTGGCCGTGGATCTTCACGGTGACGAGGAGGGCGGCGGCATGAGACTTCGTGACCTGGTCTACCGGGTGTACGAGCGCAGAGTGGCTGCGTCCCTGTCGCCCGGCACGATCCCGCGCCATGTCGGGGTGATGTGCGACGGGAACCGCCGGTGGGCCCGGTCGGCGGGTTTCCTCGACGTCAGCAAGGGACACCGCAAGGGCGCGGACAAGATTTTCGAGCTGCTCGACTGGTGCCGGGAGAGCGGGGTGGAGGTGGTCACCTTGTGGCTGCTGTCCACCGACAACCTCACCCGGGAGTCGGCCGAGCTGGTGCCGCTCCTGAAGATCATCGAAGACACCGTGCAGGGCCTGGTGGCCAACAAGTGGCACGTCAACCCGGTCGGCGCCCTCGACCTGCTCCCCGGCGATACCGCCCGGGTGCTCAAGGACGCGGCCGACGTGACCGCGCACTACCCGGGGCTGCTGGTCAACGTGGCCGTCGGGTACGGCGGCCGGCGGGAGATCGCCGACGCGGTCCGCTCCCTGCTGCAGGACCATGCCACCCGGGGCACCACGATCGAGGAACTGGCCGAGGTGCTCGACGTCGAGCACATCGCCGAGCACCTGTACACCGCGGGCCAGCCGGACCCGGACCTGGTCATCCGGACCTCGGGCGAGCAGCGGCTGGGCGGCTTCCTGCTGTGGCAGAGCACCCACTCGGAGTTCTACTTCTGCGACGCCTACTGGCCCGCCTTCCGCAAGGTGGACTTCCTGCGAGCGCTGCGTTCGTACGCGGCACGGAACCGGCGATTCGGCACATAAGCCTGCTTAGAGCCCGATTACCGGGAGAAACACCTGCTAGTAACGTGACGGTGCTTTTGCCGTAACCCGAACGCGGGTACCTTCGGTAGTGGTGGACGGCGCGGCGCCGTTCCCGGGAGGGCCCTCGGATCTTCGTGCTTCGCGCATTGCGTGCAGGCGAGATGACAGAAGGGCCGGCGCGGCCCTTTTGGGGGCCAGGCCCGGTCCATCCGACACGTCTGTGTCCTGTCTTGGCGCCGGGCCAGTCCCGGTGCCCAGGGGAGTCTGCGTGGTCAATTCCCAAGGTCGCCGTACGTACGTACTCGACACCAGCGTCCTGCTCGCCGATCCGGCAGCCATCTCGCGCTTCGATGAGCACAAGGTGGTCCTGCCGGTCGTCGTCATTACCGAGCTGGAGGTCAAGCGTAACCATCCCGAACTGGGCTACTTCGCCCGCCAGGCCCTGCGTCACCTCGATGACCTGCGCATCGAGCACGGCAGGCTGGACGCGGAACTGCCCGTCGGGACGCTCGGCGGCACGGTCAGGGTCGAACTCAACCACCAGGACCCGCAGGTACTGCCCGCGGGGTTCCGGCTGGGGGACAACGACTCGCGCATCTTGTCGGTGGCGTGCAGCCTCGCGGCCGAGGGCGAAGATGTCGTCCTCGTCAGCAAGGACCTGCCGCTGCGGGTGAAGGCGGCCGCGGTCGGGCTGCATGCGCAGGAGTACCGGGCCGAGCTCCCGGTGGACTCCGGCTGGACCGGGATGACCGAGCTGGACCTGTCCGCGGCCGAGGTCGAGCAGCTGTACGAGTCGGGCACCTTGGAGCACGAGACCGCCCGTAACCTGCCCTGTCACACCGGCCTGGTGATCAGCTCGCCGAACGGCAGCGCGCTCGGCCGGGTCCGGCCGGACAAGGCCATCCAGCTGGTGCGCGGCGACCGGGAGGCGTTCAGCCTGCGCGGCCGCAGCGCCGAGCAGCGGGTCGCCCTCGACCTCTTGCTCGACCCGGAGATCGGCATCGTGTCGCTCGGCGGCCGGGCCGGCACGGGCAAGTCCGCGCTGGCCCTGTGCGCCGGCCTGGAAGCGGTGATGGAGCGCCGCCAGCACCGCAAGGTCATCGTGTTCCGCCCGCTGTACGCGGTCGGCGGCCAGGACCTGGGCTACCTGCCTGGTTCCGAGGCCGACAAGATGGGCCCGTGGGCGCAGGCCGTCTACGACACCCTGGGCGCGGTCACCACCCAGGACGTCATCGACGAGGTGCTGGCCCGGGACATGTTCGAGGTCCTGCCGCTGACCCACATCCGGGGCCGGTCGCTGCACGACGCCTTCGTGATCGTGGACGAGGCGCAGTCGCTGGAGCGCGGCGTGCTGCTCACCGTGCTGTCCCGGATCGGCCAGGGGTCCCGGGTGGTGCTCACCCACGACATCGCCCAGCGGGACAACCTGAGGGTCGGCCGGCACGACGGCGTCATCGCGGTGATCGAGAAGCTCAAGGGCCACCCGTTGTTCGCCCACGTCACCCTGGTCCGGTCCGAACGTTCCCAGATCGCCGCCCTCGTCACCGAGATGCTGGAGGACACCAGCCTGTAAACAGACAGGCCGCGGTGACGCTGGCCACTGCGGTACGGTGGCCAGCGTCATGGAATACCCACCTGTTTCCGTCGTGATGCCGGTCAGGAACGAGGAACGGCACCTGGCGGAGTCTGTGCGGCATGTGCTCGGCCAGGACTACCCGGGCGAGTTCGAGCTCGTGCTCGCGGTCGGCCCCTCGGCCGACCGGACCGAGCAGATCGCGCGGGACCTGGCCGCCGCCGAGCCGCGGCTGACGGTCGTCCCCAACCCGACCGGCCAGATCCCGTCGGCCCTCAACGCGGCCGTCGGCGCGGCCCGGCACGCCGTGATCGCCCGCGTGGACGGGCACGCGATGCTGCCGCCCGGCTACCTCACGCTCGCCGTCGAAACCCTCGCCCAGACCGGCGCGGCCGACGTGGGCGGGGTCATGGCGGCCGAGGGCCAGACCCCCTTCCAGCAGGCCGTGGCGTGGGCCATGACCTCCAAGGCGGGCGTCGGCTCGGCCTCCTTCCACACCGGCGGCGGGGCGGGGCCGGCCCTGTCCGTCTACCTCGGCGTCTACCAGCGGGCCGCGATCGAGCAGGCCGGCGGCTGGGACGAGGGGATGCTGCGGGCCGAGGACTGGGAACTGAACCACCGCATCCGCACCGGCGGCGGCCAGGTCTGGTTCACCCCGGACCTGCGCGTCACCTACCGGCCCCGGGCCAGCGTCCGCACCCTGGCCTCGCAGTACTTCCACTACGGCCGCTGGCGCCGGGTGATCGTCCGCGAGCACCCGGAGACGGCCAGCTTCCGCTACCTGGCCCCGCCCGGCGCGGCCGCGCTGGTCACCGCCGGGCTGGGCGTCGGCATCGCGGGCCTCGCCGCCACCGCGGCCGGCGCTCCGGCTGCCGTCAGCTGGCTCACGGCCGGCTTCGCGATCCCGGTGATCTACGCGGCCGGCATCACCGCCGTGGGCACGCTGCTGTCCCGCGGCCTCCCGGCCCCGGTCAGGCTCCGGATACCGCTCGCCCTCGGCGCCATGCACCTGGCCTGGGGCACCGGTTTCCTCACCAGCCCGCGGCACCTGCACCGCCAGCCCCAAAACGGCGAGTCCGACACGCGCGTCGGTCAACCGGCCCCGGCCACCGAAAGCCCGGCCGCGGCTGGGCGAGAATAGAGCATGGACTTCGACCTGGTGGCCCTCCTCGCCGCGCACAAAAACGACGGGTACGAGCTGTACGGCCGCTACCTGAACCCGCAGCAGCCGAAGGTGCTGCACACCATCGGCTTCGACAAGACCTACGAGCGGGCCGAGGGCGCGTACCTGTACGACTCCGACGGCCACCAGTACGCCGACTTCCTGGCCGGCTTCGGCGTGTTCGCGGCCGGCCGCAACCACCCGGTGATCCGCCAGGCGCTGCACCAGGCGCTGGACGCCCAGCTGGCCGACTGGACCCAGTTCGACTGCGGCCCGCTGCCCGGGCTGCTCGCAGAAAAACTCCTCGCCAAGGCTCCCGGTCTTGACCGGGTGTTCTTCTGCAACAGCGGCACCGAGGCGGTCGAGTCCGCGCTCAAGTTCGCCCGCTACGCCACCGGCCGCGGCCGCGTCCTGTACTGCGACCACGCCTTCCACGGGCTCACCACCGGGTCGCTGTCGGTGAACGGCTCGGCCGAGTTCCGCCGCGGCTTCGACCCGCTGCTGCCCGACGCCCCGATCCCGCTCGGCGACCTCGATGCCCTGGCGGCCGAGCTCAAGAAGGGTGACGTCGCCGCCCTCATCATCGAGCCGATCCAGGGCAAGGGCGTGCACATGCCGCCCGACGGCTTCCTGACCGCGGCGTCCAAGCTGCTGCACGAGTACGGCGCGCTCCTGATCGCCGACGAGGTGCAGACCGGGTTCGGCCGCACCGGCACGTTCTTCGCCTACCAGCACGAGGAGGTCGTGCCCGACATCGTCACCGTGGCCAAGGCCCTGTCCGGCGGGTACGTGCCGGTCGGGGCGATGCTGGCCCAGGGCCCGATCTTCGAGAAGGTCTTCTCCAACATGGACCGGGTCATGGTGCACAGCACCACGTTCAAGGGCGGCGTGCTGGCCATGACGGCCGGGCTCGCCGCCCTGGCCGTGCACGACGACGAGCACCTGACCGAGAACGCGGCCCGCACCGGCGAGGCACTCAAGGCCGGGCTGACCCAGCTCCAGCAGAAGTACGACGTGCTCGCCGACGTGCGCGGCCGCGGATTGATGATCGGGCTCGAGTTCGACAAGCCGTCCTCGCTGCGCGCCCGGACCAGCTGGAACATGCTGGCCAAGGCCCGGGTCGGCCTGTTCTCGCAGATGGTGGTGGTGGCGCTGTTCCAGCGGCACCGGATCCTCACCCAGGTCTCCGGCGATCACATGGAAGTGATCAAGCTGATCCCGCCCCTGATGATCGGCGACACCGAGGTCAAGCTGTTCACCGAGGCCCTGGCCGAGGTCCTGGAGGACGCCAGCAAGGGCAGCGGCCTGATGTGGGACTTCGGCCGCACCCTCATCAAGCAGGCCGTCCGCTCCTGACCGGGCCGATGTCCGTGTCGTCCTCCGGCTCCGGCTCGCCCGAGCCGTAGGACGACAGGCCGAGCAGGTACCCGAAGCCGCCCAGCGCGAGGATGGCCGCGCAGGGCCACCACCAGACCGCCCGGTCCGCGATCCCGGCGCACAGCCCGGCAAACGCCGCGATCAGGGCGATGTTGACAGGCCAGGGCGCGCGACTTCAGGCCGACCAGCTGCTGGCGCTCGTCCGCCCGGGAGGCCGCCAGCGCGCCTTCGTCGGTGTCCGCGCCGCCGCTGCGGTAGAGCGAGACGGCGCGGCCGGCCCCGCCGATGACGGCCAGGATCGCGAGCCAGGCCGCCGGGCCGCCCCGCACCAGCCAGGCCACACCGAACACGACTCCCGCCAGCACGGCTCCGGCCGGCTTGCGCAGCCGCGGCGGGACGAACGACATCGGGACGAACGGCATCATGACTCATCCTCGGGATCGAACATCTTGTCCACCGTCAGATCGAAGAACCGCGCGATCGCGAACGCCAGCGGCAGCGAGGGCAGGTAGCGGCCGTTCTCGATGGAGATCACCGTCTGCCGGGACACGCCCAGCGCCGCGGCCAGCTCGGCCTGGGAGAGCCCCCGCTGGGCGCGCTGCTCCCGGACCCGGTTCCGCATGACGTCAAGCTAGCTTTACCCCGGATGCGATGTCAAGCACCCTTGACATCGCCGTAAACGTAAAGCTAGCTTGACAAGTAAAGGCAGCTTTACAGCACGCGAACCGGGAGCTGGTGACCATGAATCATCAGAGCGCATGGATCAGCTACGGCGGCGGCGCCCGGGTGGCGCTCGCCGTCGTGCTGCTGCTCGCCGCGGCGGGCGTCATCGCCGCCGGGGCCAGGCTCCGGCGACCCGCCCGCCTCGGGCGGCCAGGCCGGACCGCGCAGAACATCCTCCTCGCCGCGTGGACGACCTCCCTGGTGGCGTTCGTGGCGTGCTACTCCGCCCTCGCCCAGCTGGCGCGGCATGACCACCTGGCGCATAGCCAGCCGCCCGATCCGATCACGCCCGTGACCTTCACCGCGGCCGGCGTCAGCTTCCTCGTCATCCTGGCCGTCACCCGCGGCCACGACTGGCCGGCCCGGGTAGCGGCCGCGGCCGCCGGCGCCATCGCCGCGCCGATGATCTTCGAAGTCCCCTTCGACCTCATCGTGATGACCCGGCTCAGCCCCCCGCTCCCGCCCGGCGGCGGGGCGCTGCTCTTCGTGCCCCTGTTCGCGGTCGAGATCACGACGCTGTCCCTGCTGCCGCTGTCCGGCCTGGCCCGGATCTCCCGGGCCGGCGTCTTCGCGTTCGCGGCCGTGCTCGCCGTCTTCGCGCTCTGGGCCCTGTCCGGGTTCGGCTACCCGTCGGCCCCGCTGCCCTACACGCTCAACGTGATCTCGAAGATCGCCGCCTTCGTGGCCGCGCTTACCCTGTTCCTGCCGCCGCGCGCCCGGGCTCAGGCGTCCTCTCCCAGCAGCGCTTCGGCCACGGCGAGGTCGTGGGGGTAGGTGACCTTGAGGTTCCGCTCGCTGCCGGGCACGATGTGCACGGCCGTGCCGGGCAGGTAGCGCAGCACCACCCCGCAGTCGTCGGTCGGGGCGAACCCCGGGTCGGCCGCGGCCAGCTCGTGCGCCCGGGCGATGACGGGCAGCCGGAAGCACTGCGGGGTCTGGCAGCGGAACAGCCGCTCCCGCGGCGGCACCGAGTGCATCACGCCGTTCTCGGTGAGCACCATGGTGTCCGAGGCGGGCACCGCCACCCCGGCCGCGTCGTGCGTCTCCAGCGCGGCCACGCAGTCCGCGATGATCTTCTGGTCCACCAGCGGCCGGGCCGCGTCGTGCAGCAGCACGCCGCAGTCCGCCTCGCCTCCCTCGGCGATCGCGGCCAGCGCCGCCCGGGTCGACTCCGGCCGGGTCGCGCCGCCCTCGATGACCGCCGTCACCTTCTGGTAGCCGGCCACCAGCTCCCGGACCTGCCCGGTGTACCCGCGGGCCATCACGACCAGGATCTCGTCCACCCCGGGGGCGGCCTCGAAGGCGGCCACGCAGCGCTCGATCAGCGTCTGCCCGCCCAGCGTGAGCAGCTGCTTCGGCATCGCCGCCCCGAGCCGCTGACCGACGCCCCCGCCGAGGACCACCGCGACCATCCGCATGGGCCGGACTCTACCCAAAACCAAGGCGCCGAACGACGTTGGCTACCCGCCCCCGCACCCCTCCACGTGGCCCCGGGGACGGCCGTTTCGCCGGTGCGCACGCGGGTATTGCGGTGGCACGACTGGGCGGCCGGCGTGTCCCGGGGCGCGCGCGTAACCGTCAGCTACAGTTGGTAACGCCAGGCGCTAGCCACGGCGGCCTGCGGTCGCTGGGAGGACACGCATGACGGTAGCGCTGGTCCTGGCCGGCCGGCCCGGTGAGGCCGACTCCGGCCGGCAGCGGCAGCTGTGCGGCCAGCTGGCCGCGCTCGGCGTGCACCGGATCGACGCGGCCGAGGGAGCCGGCCCCGGCCTGCTCACCATCGCCGCCGCGGCCCGGACCGCCGGGGAACGCGTGCTCATCTGCGTCGGCGCCGACAGCGTCCCCGAACCCGTGCTGGCCCGGCTGCTCGGCGCCGGCGGGACCGCCGCCTTCACCGGGGTGACGCCCGGGATCCTCCCCGAGCCGCGACCCGCCCCGAGCCAGGCACCGCCGCCGCTGGCGGGCGGGGCGCTCGTGGTGGACCTTCCCGACCTGGACGCGCTGGCCGTGGCGGCGGAGACGCTGGCGGCCACGGACGCCGGGTTCGCGGCCGCCGGGACCGCCCCGGGATCCGCTGTCGGCGCGCTGACCGGCGAGCTCACCCGCCACGGGATCGCGGTCCGCATCCTCGACGCCGGGCCGGACAGCGAGGGCGCGGTGGCCCAGCTGGTGGCCGATCCGGCCGCCCGCGACATGGCCGCCTGGGCGGCCATGCGCCAGCTCACCCCGGCGGCGCTCTACGGCATCTCGCTCGGCCTCGGCCTCATCGCCGCGGTGTGGTTCGCCGAGCTGGCGGTGCGCTCCAAGCTGCTGGCCGTCACGGCGCTGGCGGGCTCGTTCCTGCTCGCCCGGACCGGCTCCCTGGTCGCCGCGACCAGCCGCGAGGGCCGGATCCGGCCCGCGGTCGGCTGGCTCGGGACCGCCTGCGGGCTGCTCACCGAGCTCGCCGTCTACGCGGCCCTCGCGGTCAGCGCCGGACTGAGCCCCGGGGTCACGGCCCGGGCCGGGACGGCGGGCCTGGACGGTACCTTCGGCGACTCGCTGCGGCACACCTTCGTGGCCTCCTGGGGCGGCGCCGGGACGACCGGGGTGTGGCGGCTGGCCATCGCCGCCGCGCTGCTGCTCGGCGTCAGGCGGCTGGCCGGCCTGGCCTACCAGCACACCGGGCACTACGGTGGCCGGGTCTCCGGCCGCCTGTTCCCCCGCTCGGTGCTGCGCATCGGCGAGGAGAGCGCCACCTTGCCGGCCGGCGAGCGGCTGGTGCTGATCGCGGTGACCTCCGTCTTCTTCGGTCCCCGGCTGACCTTCGTGCTCCTGCTGGCCTGGGGCATGCTCGCGGCCGGGTACCTGCTGGCCGGGCAGCTGGCCCGGTCGCTGGCGGCCGGCCCGGACGGCCGGGCGCACCTCGAGGACACCGGCGATCCGGAGGCCGGCCTCGCCTGGCCCCCGGGCGGCGAGCTGGCCGCCTACCGCGGCGACGGCCCGCTGGCGTGCTGGATCGGCGTCCTGGTCGACGGGCGCCTGCCGCCGCTGCCGCCGCTGCTGGCCGGGCTGCTGGTGACCGGCGTGCTGGCCGCCCTCGGGCTGGGGAACCTGCCCGGCATCTTGGTGCTGACGCCGATCGAGGTGATGATGCTGGCCGCGCTCGGCGCCTGGCATCCGCACGACGGGCCGCTGGACTGGCTGGTGCCGGCGCTGCTGCTGACGGGCGAGGGGCTGTACCTGGCCGCCCTCGGCCTGCCCCGGCACGTGGCCCCCTGGCTGGTCTTCGCGCTGCTGGCGGCCGTGATGGCGCGCCACCTGGACCTGGCTTGCCGGGCCCGGGCGGGCCGGGGCCTGCTGGACGACAAGTTCGGCCTCGGCTGGGAGGGCCGGATGCTGGTGGCCGGCGCGGCCGCCGTGGCCGGCGTCGTCCCGCTCGCCTACGCCGTCCTCGCGGGATATCTTTGGCTGCTGTTCAGCTGGGATTTCCTCAGCGGCTGGCTGGCCCCGGCGAACCCGGTGCCTGGAGACGGAGACGACGATGATCGGGATGGTCCTCGCCGCGGGCGCCGGGCGGCGGCTGCGGCCAGAAACGGACGCGCTGCCTAAGGCGCTGCTGCCGGTCGACGGCGACGTCACCATCCTCGACATCGCGCTGCGCAACCTGGCCGCGGTCGGGCTGCGCGACGTCACCGTCGTGGTCGGCTACGCGGCCGGCGCGGTGCGCGACCGGGCGGCCGCGCTGGAGGCCGGGCACGGCGTCCGGCTGACCCTGGTCGACAACGACCGGGCGGAGGAGTGGAACAACGCCTACTCGCTCTGGCTGGCCCGCGAGCACTTCGCGGCGGGCGCGCTGCTGGTCAACGGGGACACCGTGCACCCCGTGTCGGTCGAGAAGACGCTGCTCGCCGCGGCCGGGCAGGCTCCCGTCGTGCTCGCCGTGGACGACGTCAAGCCCCTCGCCGACGAGGAGATGAAGGTCATCCTCGGCCCGGATGGCCGCCTGGCCCGGATCACCAAGCTGATGGACCCCGCCCAGGCGCACGGCGAGTACATCGGGGCCACCCTCATCGACCCGGCCGCCGCGGCGCCGCTGGCCGACGCGCTCGAGGCGACCTGGCGCCGCGACCCCTCGCTGTACTACGAGGACGGCTACCAGGAGCTCGCCGACCGGGGCGGGATCATCAAGACCGCGCCCATCGGCAAGGTCAACTGGGTCGAGGTGGACAACCACGACGACTTGCGCCGGGCGCGGGAGATCGCACCCCTGTGTCGTTCGTAGAACCCGCACCTTACATAACCCGGTAGTCTCCCGTTCATGCAGCTGTCCCGGATCATCACCGCGCCGCTCGTCGTCGACGTGCGGCCGGGCGCGGTCGCGGACCTCGGCGCGCTGCTGGCCGACCGGCGGATCGCCACCGAGGGCCGGGTCGCCGTCGCGGTCGGCCCCGGCCAGGGCGACAGCGTGCTCGCTGACCTGAACCTGGAGACAGCCCAGGTCTTCCGGGTGCAGGACGGCACCGTGGACAGCGCGGTCGCGCTGGGCAAGCGGCTGCGGGCCGACGCCTACGAGGCGGTCGCGGGCATCGGCGGCGGCCGGACCCTCGACGTGACCAAGTTCGCCGCGCACATGGCCGGCGTGCCGATGGTCGCGGTGGCCACCAACCTGGCCCACGACGGGATCGCCTCTCCGGTCAGCTCGCTGGAGCACGAGTCGGGCAAGGGCTCGTACGGCGTGGTCCCGCCGGTGGCGGTGATCGTGGACCTGGACCGGGTGCGCAACGGCCCACCCCGTTCGGTCCGATCTGGGGTCGGGGACGTGGTCAACAACCTGTCGGCGATCGCGGACTGGGAGCTGGCCGCGGCCGACCGGGGCGAGCCCCTGGACGGGCTGGCCGTCACGCTGGCCCGGACGGCCGCGCAGGCGGTGCTGCACCAGCCGGGCACGGTCGCCGACGACGAGTTCCTCACCGTGCTGGCCGAGTCGCTGGTGCTGTCCGGCATCGCGATGACGGTGGCGGGGTCGAGCCGGCCGGGCAGCGGCGGCGACCACGAGATCCTGCACGCGATCGAGCAGCTCTACCCGGGCACCGGCAACCACGGCGAGCTGGCCGGGGTGGGCGCGCTGTTCTGCACCTTCCTGCGCGGCGACGACCGGGGGTGCGCGCTGCTGTCCGCCTGCCTGGCCCGGCACGGGCTGCCCCGGACCCCGGCCGACCTCGGGCTGGCCCGGGACCAGTTCACCAAGGCGGTGCTGCACGCGCCCGCGACCAGGCCGGGCCGGTACACGATCCTGGAGCACCTCGACCTCGACGAGGCCGCCATGACCAAACGGGTGGATGATTTCGTGGCCGCCTTCGGAGGCAGCTCGTGATGACACAGCCGACGCTGGCCGAGGTGCGCGCCAAGGGCCAGCCGCCCGAGGTGCTGGCCCGGCTGAACGACGAGCACTGGTTCGGCCGGCTCTACATGCGCAAGCTGTCCCCGTACGCCACCATCGTGTTCGCCCGGATGGGCTGGTCGCCGAACGCGGTCACCGTCTGCTTCATGCTGGCCGGCGTGGCCGCCGGGGTGCTCACCGCGGTGCCCGGACTGGCCGCGGCCATCGGCGTGTTCCTGCTCATCCAGCTCTACCTGCTGTTCGACTGCTCCGACGGCGAGCTGGCCCGGTACACCGGGCGGTTCTCGGCCGCCGGGGTGTACCTGGACCGGATGGGGCACTACATCGCCGAGGCGCTGCTGCTGGCCGGGCTCGGCGTCCGCGCCCAGGGGCACTTCTCGCTGTCCGGCGGCTACGTGAGCGCGGGCCTGGCCGCGGCCATCTGCGCCACCTTGATCAAGGCGGAGACCGACTCGGTGATCGTGGCCCGGGCGTCCTCCGGCCTGGACGGCAAGCACGACGACGAGGCGCTCGCGCCCCGGTCCCAGGGCCTCGCGCTGGCCCGGCGGCTGGCGTCGGCGCTGCGCGTGCACCGGGTCATCCAGGCCGTCGAGCTGTCGGTGCTCATCTTGGTGGCCGGCATCGCCGACGCCGCGGGCGGCGACCTGACCGCGACCCGGGTGCTGACCATCGTGGCGCTGGTGGTGGGCGTGGTGATGGCGGGAGCGCACCTGGTGGCCATCGTGGCGTCCCGGAGGCTCGGATGACCGTGACCGCTCAGCGCACCCTCACCCTGTCCTGCGTCATCTTGACCATGGGCAACCGCCCGGCCGAGGTGATCCGGGCCATCGACAGCGTGCTGGCCCAGGATTGCCGGACACTGGGGGGCACCCCGGTGGAGCTGGTCGTGGTGGGCAACGGCGCCGAGGTGACCGGCCTGCCGGCCGGGGTCAAGGTCGTCTCGCTGCCGGAGAACCTGGGGGTCTCGGGCGGGCGCAACGCCGGGGTGGCCGCCTGCACCGGCGACGTGGTGCTGTTCCTGGACGACGACGGCTGGTACCCCGACCCCGGGCTCAGCGCCCATATCGCGGCCAAGTTCGCCGCCGACCCGGCCCTGGCCGTGCTGTCCTTCCAGGTGGTCGACCCCGAGGGCGGCCCGGGCGCGCGCTGGCACGTGCCCCGGCTGCGGGCCGGGGACCCGGACCGGTCCTCGGTCGTGACGACGTTCCTCGGCGGGGCGTGCGCCATCAGGCGGGCGGCCTACCTCGAGGCGGGGGGCCTGCCGGACCTGTTCTTCTACGGGCACGAGGAGACCGACCTGGCCTGGCGGCTGATGGACCGCGGCTACCGGCTGGAGTACGACGCCACGGCCAAGATGTGCCATCACTCGCTGCCGAACGCGCGGCATGACACGTTCCGCCGTCAGGACGGGCGGAACCGGGTGCTGCTGGCCCGGCGCAACCTGCCCTGGCCGCTGGCGGCGGTCTACCTGGCCGACTGGATGGCGCTCACCGTGGCCCGGGAGCGCGGCCGCCGGGGGCCGCTGCGCCCGTGGTTCGCCGGCTTCGCCGAGGGCTGGCGGACCGACCCGGGCCCGCGCCGCCCCATCGCGCTGCGCACCGCCTGGCGGATGGCCCGGGCGGGCCGTCCCCCGGTGATCTAGCGCCGGCTGGCTCCTCCGCCGCCCGGCCGATGGCATATCATCCGTGCGGGTGACGCCCGCCCCTGGGGGTGGCGCGTACGATATGTCGTGTGGAGAGACGCGATACTTGCGTACTCGCGCCAACGACGGGGGTCGTCGGCGGCACCGGGGCACCTGAGCCCGAGGCCTGGCAGTCCGTAGTCACCATGCCAGGGGCCTGGCTGATCGCCGGGTTGACCGCTTCTGCCCTCTTCGCCGGCGGAGTCACGCTATTCAGCACCGACCCGCGGCACCGGCTCTGGGGGCAGGCCGCCGTCTGCGGGTACGCCCTGGCCGCGTTCGCCGTCCTGGCCTTCAGATCGCGCCCGACCCGCGCCGTCAACCTGGCCCTGACCGCGGCCGTGGGCGGCGCCATCTTGTTCCCGCTGCTGTGGCTGATCGCGCACGGCTTCGGCGAGCCCGAGGTCGGCGTGGTGGCCCAGTCGGCCCACGAGCTCATCCAGGACGGGACGCCGTACCGCAGCTCGCAGGCGCTGGCCGCCACCACCGACCCCAACGCGTACAACCCGTACCTGCCGCTGATGGCGATCTTCGGCGTGCCGCAGGCCCTGCTCGGCCACGGCGTGCTCACCGACCCCCGGGTCTGGTTCGGCCTGGTGTTCCTCGGGGTGTTCGCGGTGGCGCTGCGGATCGCCGGGGCCAGGGACACCGTCCGGTGGGCGCTGCTGCTTACCGCCTCGCCGATCATCGCGTTCGAGCTGTGCGTCGGCGGCACCGACGTGCCCATGGTCGCGTTCATGTGCCTCGGCTTCGCCCTGCTCTGGGGTTACCGGGAGAACATGACCCTCGAGGGCGGGATAGCCCTCGGCATCGCCTCCTCGATGAAGGCCACCGCCTGGCCCGCCCTGGCGGTGGCGTTCGCGCTGCTCTGGGTACGCGACGGCCGCCGTATGGCCTGGCGCTTCCTCGGCGTCGCCGTCGCCGTGGTCGTCGTCATCGTGGGACCGTTCGCCGCCCTGAAACCCGGATCCCTGGTCAAGAACACGATCTTGTTCCCGCTCGGCCTGGCCAGCGTGCGGTCGCAGGCGTCCAGCCCGCTGCTGGGCCACGTGCTCGCCTCGACCGGCGTCATCGGCCACACGGTCGTGGTCCTCCTGCTCGTCGGCTCCGGCCTCGCCATCGCGGTGTCGCTGGTGATCCGCCCGCCCCGCGACGTCCCCGCCGCGACGATCCGCCTGGTCCTGGGCCTGTCCGCCATGTTCGTGCTGGCCCCCTCGACCCGCTTCGGCTACTTCATCTACCCGGCCGCCATGGTCCTGTGGCTCGTGGTCTCCCAGGCCGGCCGCCGATCCGCCGTCCTCCCCCACCCCGACGACGACCTAACCCTCCCAGCAAACCTAGCCACCCCCTCCGGCCTAGCCGCCCCAGCGGATCTCGCTGTCCCCACTGGTCTCGCCGTTCCCGAGGGCCGCGCCGTCCCGGAAGACCCCTCCGTCCCCGGTGATGTACCCGATCCCGAAATCTTCGCGGCCCCGGCGGAGGTACCCGACCCGGGCTGATCGCTACGGCCACAGGGACAGTGCGTGGCTGACGCCCCAATAAATCACATCAGTGGCCACATCAGTCCCGCAATGACCAGGCCAGATCGTTGAGTGTCACAGCACCCCCAGAGGGCAATGCCAGGACCTTAAGAGGCACCCCCGCACGGCGCTGTTTCATGATCATGGACATCTTTCGTCAGATAGCGCCCGAAACTGTCCATGATCATGGTCTGCGCCTGAAATGTCTCAACCTGAAGTTGAGGTATGACTGGACATTACGGGCAGCGGATGTCGCCGTATCGCGGTCTGCTGGCGAGCCGGGCGGCTCGCCGGCCGCGTCCCGCCCACTGCAAAGGAGCCTGACCAGGAAAAACAGCTCGCAGATCCGGTAAATGACCCGCCTTAAATTCCTGGCATTGCCCCAGAGGGGGACGGGGACACTCAATGATCCGAGACACCGGGTCGTCGCCTGAATGATCGGCGCCGTCCTGCTCCGGACGGGACGCCAGGGAGGGGTGTGGCGGGAGTAGTGCGGCGGTCCGCAGGTGTGGCGTCCCGGCCAGGCGCGCGGAGCGAGGGCCTATTGTGGGTGCGTGCGTCTTGGGCCACGCGCCGATGGGGCGGCTGAGGCAGACGGTGCCGAAGTTACGAGTTCCCCGGCGAAAGAGAACGCGGAGGACGACGCAAAGGCCTCCAACGTTGAAGGCCGCCCAGACGAGACCGCGGCGGCGCCCGATGTGACGCCCGCCGAGGACAAGCCCGATGTGACGGCCGCCGAGGACAAGACGGTGAAGGCGAGCGCGGACGCGAGTGCTCCGCACCACACGGAAGAGACCGCGAAGACCAGCACGGACAGGACCGCCACGGCCGGCGCGGACAGGACCGCCAAGGCCGGCGCGGAAAGAGCCGTGACGGTAGGCGCGGCAGAGGCTGCGAAGGCACCTGGCCCCGAAGGGGTCGTAGCCGGGACCGAGCCAGGCAACCGGGAACCAGCCAGCGCGACCCAGGCGCAGGCCGGCCAGAGCCAGCGGAAGGCCAAGAAGAACCGGAAGCAGGCCGGCCTCGCCCAGGGACAGCCCAGCAAGAAACGCGAGCGAACCGCCCCGGAGTACGAGCAGGTCAGCCACGGCCTAGGCCGGGCTGGGTGGGTGTTCGGGGCCATGACCGTGGTGCCCGCGATGCTGGCCGCGGCCTGGCTGCTGCCGTCGTTGCCGCTGCTGCTCACCGGCCGGCTCTCGGCCCAGCCGATGGTGTTCATGTTCATCCCGCTGGCCGGCGGCCTCTGCTATTTCGCCGTCCGCCGGCTGCCCGCCAGCTGGCCCGCCTTCCGCTCAGCCAGCACCAAAACCAGCCCCGAGCCGACCGCCAAAGTCAGCTCCGAGCCGACCGCCAAAACCAGCCCCGAGCCGAAGGCCAGAACCAGGACGAAGCCAGGTACCCCCTGGTGGACGGTCGCGGCCACGCTTGCCGTCGCGATCGTCTTCACCGCCTGGCAGATCACCGAACACACTCAGCAGATCATCTACCTCCGCGACCCCGCCACCTATCTTCAAGTGGGGTACTGGATCGCGCACCACGGCTACCTGCCGATCCCCGACTCGGCGGCCGCGTTCGGCGGCCCGCACCCGTACCTGAGCTTCGCCAGCTCCAATTACTATCCGCGCGGTACCGGCATCGTCCCGCAGTTCATGACCGGCATGCCCCTGGTGATAGCCGCCGCGCTCTGGCTCAAAGGCATCCCGGCCGCGCTGGTGGTCACACCGGTGATCGGCGGCTGCGCCGTCCTCAGTTTCGGCGGCCTGGTGGCCCGCCTGGCCGGGCCGCGCTGGGCGCCGGCCGCGGCGGCCGTGCTGGCGCTGAGCCTGCCCGAGCAGTACACCAGCCGCAGCACGTTCAGCGAGCCGCTGGCCCAGGTGCTGCTGTTCGGCGGCCTGTGCCTGCTGGCCGACTCGCTGGCAATAACAAGAAGCACCGAAGGCGCCAGAAGCACCGGAAGCGCCAGAAGCACCGAAAGCGCCGAAAGCACTAGATACGAGGACAGCGCCCGCTACTCCCTGAACCAGGACATGGTGCTGGCCGCGCTGGGCGGCCTGGCTCTCGGGCTCACCATCTTGGTCCGCGTCGACGGGCTCAGCGACATCCTTCCGGCCGTCCCGTTCGTCGGCGTGCTCCTCGCGGCCCGGTCGCGCCGGGCCATCCCGTTCGCCGCCGGCCTCGTCATCGGGGTCGGTTACGGGCTGGCCGACGGCTACCTGAAGTCGCGGCCGTACCTGGACCTGGAGGCGCCGTCGCTGCGCCCCCTCGGCTACATCGTCGCGGTCACCCTGGGTGCCACCGTGGCGCTGGTCATCGCGACCGCGAGCCCGGCCGCCCGGCGCCGGCTGAGCCGGATCAAGAACACGAGCACCGCCCGCTGGCTCCCCGCCGCGGCCGCCGTCCTCACCACGCTGATCTTCATCGGCTTCGCGATAAGGCCGCTGGTCCAGACGGTGAGGGGGGAGACCATCCCGGCCTCGATCGCCTACGTCGCCGAACTCCAGAAGCTGGCCGGCCTGCCGGTCGACGGCAGGCAGCAGTACTACGAGGACAGCCTGTACTGGGTGATCTGGTACCTCGGCGTGCCTGCCGTCCTGCTCGGCGCGCTGGGCCTGGCCGCCCTGGCCCGGCGCGCCACCCGGGCCCTGATCCAGTGGGACGACCCCCGGGGCGCCGCCCGGGCCTGGGCGCTACCGCTGATGATCGCGCTCTGGGTGATCGTGACCGTGCTGTACCGGCCGGCGGTGGCCCCGGACCAGCCGTGGGCCAGCAGGCGGCTGGTGCCGTTCGTGCTGCCGGGCGTGATCCTCGGCGCGATCTGGGCGGCCACCTGGCTCAAGGATCAGGCCGCCCAGCTCGGCCGGACCAGAACAACCGCCGCCATCGTCGCCGCCTGCGGGGTGGCCTCGCTGCTCATCCCGACCGCGCTGACCACCCTCGATCTCAGCTTCACGAAAAGCGGCGTGAACGCGCACGGCATGGCGTTCCGCAAGATCGGCCCGGGTGAGCTCGGCGCGGTAAACGACCTGTGCGGGACGATCGGCCCGGAGGCCTCGGTGGTCATCCTCGACCAGCTCACCGCCGACCGGTTCGCCCAGGTGATCCGGGGCATGTGCGGGGTGCCCGCGGCGGTGCTGACCAACGCCAAGGACGCTAGCCAGGTGGACGAGGGCATCGAGACGGTCGGCCGCCGCACCGTCTTCCTGGCCGGGAACGCCGGCGAGCTGCCCGCGGGCGGAACGAAGCCGACGGAAGTGGTCAACCTGCTCACCACCCAGGAGGCGCACAACCTGACCGCGCCGCCCACCCGCACCTGGGGGATCCACTACACGGTGTGGATGAGTGTCCCAGTGGAGACCGGGGGCTAGTATCCTCGCCGCTCGTGAGCACCTTCGCCGGCGACCCAGAGCAAGACCGAGGGCAAAGAACCCCGCACGTCTCGATTGTCCTGCCTTGTTACAACGAGGAAGAGCACGTCCTGCTCGAGGTGGAGCGGATCTGCGCCGCCATGGACAAGAGCGGGATCAGCTACGAACTGCTCGCCATCGACGACGGCTCGACCGACCAGACGCTGGGCCGGCTGCACCGCGCCGAGCCCGATTTCCCTCACCTCAAGGTCATCCCGTTCCGCCGCAACGGCGGCGCCGGCACCGTCCGCCGCATCGGCTCCCAGCAGGCCAAGGGCGACATCGTGGTCTGGACCGACGCCGACCTCACCTACCCGAACGAGCGCATCCCCGAGCTCGTCACCCTCCTCGACGAGGACTCGACGGTAGACCAGGTAGTCGGCGCGCGCACTAGCGAGGAGGGCACGCTCAAGTTCGCGCGCGTCCCGGCCAAGTGGTTCGTCCGCAAGCTGGCCGAACGGCTCACCAACGCCGACATCCCCGACCTCAACAGCGGCCTGCGCGCCTTCCGCCGCGGCGTGGCGCTGCCCTACCTGAAGCTGCTGCCCCCCGGGTTCTCCTGCGTCACCACGATCACCCTGGCCTTCCTGTCCAACGGGCACGAGGTCCGCTACGTCCCCATCGAGTACGCCAAACGAGCCGGCCGGTCCAAGTTCCACTTCTTCTCCGACGCCTACCGGTACGTGCTCCAGGTGCTCCGCATGGTCATGTACTTCAACCCGCTCAAGGTGCTGATGCCGCCGGCCCTGTTCCTGCTCGGCCTGGGCGTCGCCAAGGCGGTCTATGACCTGGTCGTGCACCCGCTGCACTTCGCCAACGACACGATCCTGATCTTCGTGACCGGCATGATCCTGGCCTCGCTGGCCCTCCTCGCCGACCTGATCGTCCGCTCCCGCGGCGACACATGAGGATCGCCATCGTCGGCCCGGCCCACCCCTACAAGGGCGGCGGCGCCCGGCACACCACCGAGCTGGCTCACCGCCTCGCCGAAGCCGGCCACGACGTGATCATCGAGTCCTGGCGCGCTCAGTACCCCCGGCGCCTCTATCCCGGCCAGCCGACCGTCGACGTCCCCGAGGGCGAGCCCTACCCGCGCACCTACCGCCGGCTGGCCTGGTACCGGCCGGACGGCTGGCTCGCCGCTGGCCGCCGCCTGCGCCCCGCCAACCTGGTCGTCTTCGTCCTGATCACCCCGATCCAGATCCCCGCCTACCTCACCGTCATGAGCACCCTGGGCCAGACCAGAACCGCGGTCATCTGCCACAACGTCCTGCCCCACGAACGCCGCCCGGGCGACGTCCCCCTGGTCAAGACCCTGCTCAAAAAGGCGGACACGGTGATCACCCACTCCGCCGCCCAGGCCGCCCAGGCCAGGGAACTGGCCCCGGGCGCGACGGTGCGGGCCGTAACCATGCCCCCGCATCTGCCTGCGACCCCCATTCAAGCGGCCGAACGACCTCGCGATCCCACCTCGCACCCCCGCTTGCTCTTCTTCGGCATCGTCCGTCCCTACAAGGGGCTGGACGTGCTGCTGCGAGCCCTGGCCCAGGCCCCGTCCCACCTCACGCTCACGGTGGCGGGGGAGTTCTGGGGCGGCACCGAGGACACCGCGAAGCTGATCGCCGACCTGGGCCTGGCCGCCCGGGTGACGCTGCGCCCCGGCTACCTGCCCGCGGACCAGCTCCCGGCGCTGTTCGCGGCCGCCGACGCGCTGGTCATGCCGTACCGGGAGGCGACCGCCTCGCAGAACGCCCTGCTGGCCTTCGCGCACGGAGTCCCGGTCATCACCACCACGGCCGGGGCGCTGGCCGAACCGGTCCGCGACGGCGTGGACGGGCTCACCTGCGCGCCCGGGGACGCTGAGGACCTAGCCCGCGTCCTGACCGGCTTCAGCGATCCTGAGGTAGCCCGCCGTCTCCGCGCTGGGGTACCGGCTGTGGATCCGGAGCCGGGCTGGGCGGCGTACCTGCGGGCCCTGCTGGGCGACGCTTAGGACGAGTCCGCCCGCTCGAGCCCAGGGCCAGCCCGGTCCCGGCCCAGACCAGGTCCCCGATCGTCATCACCACCCGCGAGGCGAGCGCCACGACCAGCGCGGACGCGGACGGCATGACCGGCGCGAGCACGGCGATCAGCGCGACCTCCCGCGGCCCGATGCCGCCCGGGAAGAAGATGATCAGGAAGCCGACCGCCCAGGCGAGCGCGTAGCCGCCCAGCGCCAGCGCGAACGTGTGCGCGCTGCCCGGCGCCCCGCCTCCCCGCCTCGCGAAGTCGCTGATCAGGAACCAGGCGTGCGCCCCGTAGCACAGCCAGCCGAGCGTGGTCCAGGCCAGCGCCCGGGCCATCGCGGCGGCGCCGACCGATTCGGTGAGCGGGTCCCGGTGCAGCACCCTGAGCACCAGCCCCAGGCCGAACCCGATGACCCGGGGATGCAGGCAGGCCGCGGCCAGCGGCGTCACGGCCAGCACCCACCAGTAGTGCCCGAGCGCGCGGGCCGAGGTGAGCGGCAGCATCAGGCCGGCCGCGATCAGGCCCACCACCAGCGTGACCGCCATGGCGACCAGGCTGGCCGCGGTGCTGCGCCGCCGCGGCACGTCGTAGTCGCGGGCCAGCTCGACCTGGGCGGCCAGCGCCCACACCGCGCCCGGTACGTACTTGCCGAGCTGCCCGATGGACATCACCCGGATCGCGGCGGGCAGCGGCAGCGGCGAGCCGAGCCCGGCCAGCAGGGCCCGCCAGGCCAGCATCATGCAGCCCAGGCCGGCGATGGCGCAGGCCGCCGCGCCGGCCACGTCGTACCAGGCCAGCCGGATCAGCGCGGCGTGTACCGCGTGCCACTGCGAGACCAGCCCGTACCCGGCCAGCCCGGCCGCGGCCGCCAGCAGCACCGCCCGCAGCCACGGGTTCTGGGTCAGCTCGCGCACGGATGTAGCGTACTCGCCCGCCGAGGCATGGCAGGATCTCTGCGCATAATGGCGATTCTGCCACTCGTCAGGAGATTTTCCGGCTGGAAGACTGTCAGTTGTGAGTGTGCAAGCAGGTCAGCCCGTTCGGGGGAAAGAAAAGACGGGACTGGCTCGGCGGGCCGGCCTGGTCGCCTGGGTGGGCCTGGTGATCGTCTACTTCGTGTGGGGCAGCACGTACCTGGCCATCCGGATCGGGGTCGAGACGATGCCGCCGCTGCTGATGGCGGCGGCCAGGAACCTGATCGCCGGGCTCATCATGTTCCCGCTGGCGATGCGGGCCCGCCGGGTGGCGGTCCGGGAAGGCCGCGAGACGCGCCGCTGGCCGACCCGGGCGGAGTGGATCGGCACCGGGATCGCCGGCACCTTGCTGCTGGTCGGCAACGGGGTGGTCGGCCTGGGGGAGAAGAGCGTGCCGTCCGGACTGGCCGCGCTGCTGGTGGCCACCGTGCCGCTGTGGCTGCTCGGCATCGACGCGGGCCTCAACCATGCCCGGATCGGCCTGGCGCCGCTGGCAGGCCTGCTGCTCGGCCTGATCGGCGTGGCCGTGCTGTCCGGCCTAGGCGGTGGAGGCAAGGTCTCGGTGGGCGGCGCGCTCACCATCCTCGGCGCGGCCTTCATGTGGGCGCTGGGCACGATCATGGCGCGCCGCGGCACCATCCCGTCCAGCGCGGCCCTGGCCAGCGGGATGGAACTGCTGGCCGGAGGGGCGGCGTTGCTGATCCTGTCCGCGGCGACCGGGGAGTTCTCCTCGGTGCGCCTGGGCCAGATATCGGCCGGGTCCTGGTGGGCGCTGGCCTACCTGACCGTGATCGGCTCGATCGTGGCCTTCTCCGCCTACGGCATCGCGGTCCGGACGCTGCCCACCGCCACCGTCGCGACCTACGCCTACGTCAACCCGGTGATCGCCGTCCTGCTCGGCGCGCTCATCCTGGGCGAGCACCTGACCACGTCGATGATCGCCGGAGGTGTCCTCATCGTCGGCGCCGTGGTACTTGTGGTACGCCGGTCCCCGCCCGCGCACTGAGGAGCGTGCCGATGCCCCTGGAGATCAAGCGGCTGCAACTGGCCACGCTGCAAGGCATCGACGGCTCGCGCTGGCCGGTGCACGGCTTCGTGGTCACCCACCCCGGGGGAGCGGTGCTGGTCGACACCGGCGTCGGCGGTCCGCAGCAGGACCTGGATGACTGGCGCGTGGTCAACCGCTCGGTCGCCGACGCGCTGGCCGAGCTGGACATGAGCCCGGCCGACATCGGCCTGGTCATCAACACCCACCTGCACTTCGACCACTGCGGCCAGAACGCCGTGTTCGGCCACGCGCCGTTCTACGTCCAGCGCGCCGAGCTGGTCCGGATGCGGCGGGAGGCCCGTGAGCTGCACGACTGGTTCGGCTTCATGAACGCGAGGTTCGAGCTGCTGGACGGGGACACCGAGATCCTGCCCGGCCTGTCCGTGGTCGCGACCCCCGGGCACACCGTCGGCCACCAGTGTGTCGTGGTCGACGGTTCCGATCTGCTCATCGGAGACGCGGCCTACACTCCCCGCCAGTACGCAGATCCTTCCGGGCCGCTGCCGGTCGGCCAGGCCAGCGACGAAGGGGCGTGGCGCGACTCGGTTCAGCGGATCCGCACGCTGGCCCCCGAACGCGTTCACTTCTGCCATCACACCGACGTCGTGCACGGCTGATTGGAGGCTGTCATGCGGATCTTCGCGGACGCCGGGACGTTCAAGCCGCCGCCCGACGGCGAGCCCAACGACTGGATCGTGCACCTGAACAGCGCCGATCTGAGCCTGGGCACCTACTCCATCCCGGCCGGCGGGGTGGACGACCAGAGCCCGCATACCGAGGACGAGATCTACGTGGTGAAGTCCGGCCAGGCCACCCTGGTCACCGACTCGGGCCCGGCGGCGGTCGGCCCCGGCAGCGTCATCTACGTCCCGGCCGGCGAGACCCACCGCTTCACCGACGTCACCGAGGACCTGGCCCTGATCGTGGTCTTCGCCCCGCCCTACGGCTCCCGGTCTTAACGAGCCTGGCCGACGCCCGCCGATTCTTCGGACCCGCGGCGGGCCAGCTCGTCGGCGCGCTCGTTGCCCGGGTCGCCCGCGTGCCCCTTCACCCACTTCCAGGTGATGTCGTGCGGCTTCATCGCCAGGGTCAGCCGGCGCCACAGGTCGTCGTTCTTGACCGGCTTCTTGGCCGAGGTCAGCCAGCCGTTGCGCTGCCAGCCGTGGATCCACTTGGTGATCCCGTCGAGCACGTACTTGCTGTCGGTGTACAACGTCACCTCGGTCGGCCCCTTCAGCGCCTCGAGCGCCTGGATGGCCGCCATCAGCTCCATCCGGTTGTTCGTGGTCTGCGGGTCGCCGCCGTACAGGTCCTTCTCGTGACCGCCGCTCTGGAGCACCGCGCCCCACCCCCCGGGCCCCGGGTTCCCGCTGCACGCGCCGTCTGTGTAGATCACGACCTCGGTCATGCGGGAAGATTACGCCCTGCCAGACCCCGCCGCCGCCCCGACACCCAGGCCTCCGCAGCCGCTACGGCGCCAGAACCAGCCGGTGCGGCGCCAGAACCAGCCGGTGCGGTGCCAGAAGCAGCCGGTGCGGTGCCAGGAGCAGCCGGTGCGACGTCAGAGGCGGTGAAACCGGGCTTTGAGTGCGTTCTGGCGCGGTCGAATCCGGGTTTCATGTTGTCCTGGCTGATCCGGGACGCCCGCCTGGCGATGCTGATGGTGCCAGTGTTACCTGGGTTCAGGTGAGGGCTTCTGGCGCCCCATCCGACGGGCAAGCCAAGCGGCATTGGGCTATACGCGGCTCGATGCTCCACCGGCCCGGTCCCACGCGGGCGCCCAGGTGGCCCCGCCGACCGTGGGCGGCCCCTGACCAGCGGTCACGGCGGCGATTTGCTTTGGGCGCCAGGAGTTCATAAAGTAAGGGCACACCCGACGCGGGGTGGAGCAGTTCGGTAGCTCGCTGGGCTCATAACCCAGAGGTCGCAGGTTCAAATCCTGCCCCCGCTACCAAGGCCAGAAGGCCCTCTCTCGACAGAGAGAGGGCCTTCTGCATGTGGTTATGTTGGCTCGGCTACCCTGGGGTGGCTGCGGCCCGCATCGCGGCGGCTACTTCCGTTCGCTTCGACACGCCGAGCTTGGCCAGTACCGACGAGACGTGGTGGTCGACTGTCTTGGGGGAGATCACCAGCTTGGTGGCGATGCTGGCGTTGGTGCGCCCCTCGCAGAGCAATTCGAGCACTTCCTGCTCTCGTTGGGTCAGGCCGAGTGGATTCTTGCGCGTCGCGGCGCGCTGCCCGGCCGAAACGAACCGGATGCCAAGCGAGCGCATCTTCTGGCGAATGATCCGCGCCGTCGCGACGGCTCCGAGCGAGTTGCAGATGTCGAGCGCTCGTCGCAGCGCCAGTTCGTCAGGCGCATCGAGCAGCGCGAGCGCCGCGTCGTAAGGGCAGCCAAGCGCATCGAACAGTTCGGCCGCCCCGCGATGGTCTCCGGTGAGCTGCAGCCGGTAGGGCTCGGCTGGTTCGCGCTGGCTCGCCCGGGGCGATCCGGTGCGTCGCAGCCACACCGCGATCTCGCCGTTGAGCCAGGGATCGGTGACGTTAGCGCACGCGTCGTCCGCGAGCTCGGCTTCCTGCCGCGCCGCCCTCAGATCGCTCTCGAGCCAGCGGGCCTCGGCCCGGGCTAGCCGTACGGCGGCGATGTACATGTATCCAGCCGATCCGTCCGCGGCGGTCATCGCGGTGTCTAGGTGCGGCCACACATCTGGCTCGCCGCGGCGCGCCGCGATCATGGCCAGGCTCGTCATCGGGATCATGCGATTCACTGGCGAGGCGACGGTGGCCAGGACGGCCTCGGCTATCTGCACCGATTCGTCCCAGCGCCCGAGCCGCTCCAGGGTTGACGTCCGTATGCCGCGCAAGCAGTTGTGGTAGGTGCCGAGATCGTGGTCCTCGCAATAGGCAACGCCGTCGTGGAAGTACGGGTCGGCCTTCGCGTAGTCCCGGTTGCCGTAGTGCAGTTCGTGCAGGTTCGTATATGCGAAGCCGGCTTCGTACTCGACTCCGTTCTCGAGCGCGATCGACAGCGCGCGGCGCAGCACGGGCTCCCAGTCGCCACCCGCCAACCACACGGCCTGCGCCTCCGTCGTCGCCGCCCGGCTCTGCACTGCGGGCACGCCGAACCTGACCGCTAGTTCCTGAGCGCGCCGCGCGAGCGGGACGACGGTATCCAGGCACCCGGGGGCATTCTGAAACGTGGCGAGGCTGCCGTATGCCGCCGCGAGTTCCTCCGTGGGCCCGAGCGGCTCCAAGATCGCGACGGCGGCCTCGGCTACGGCGAGGATCTCGTCGCCGCGGCACAGCCGCCACAACACCCCGGACATCCGCCGGAGCGTGTCGCCTTCGCCGCGGGGGTCTCCGGCCGCCCGCCAGTTCTCCAGCGCTCGCGTGTAGGCGGTCTCGGCATCGGGCCAGTAATCGATCATCGACAGCTCCGTCGCGAGTTCGACCCAGCGGGCCGCGACGCTGGCCGGCGCCTCGCCGTCCGCGAAACGCAGCGCGCGTTCGAACTGCCTCACGGCTTCGCGATGTGATGCCAGCGTGCGAGCGCGGCGACCGGCCCGCGCGGCATGCTCCAGGGCAGCCGGGCCGTCGCCGGCCTCTTCGGCGTGAAAGGCCAACCGGGCATCATCGTCGTCGCCGAGATCGCGCAGTCCCTGCAGTATCCGGCCATGGAGCTCGACACGCCGGGCCGACGAGACCGCCTGCTCGATCGCCTGGCGCGCGATCTCGTGCCGGAAGCGCAGAACCGGATGGTCGATCATTAGTCCAGACGAGATGATCTCGGCCAGCGCGGGCCCGGCGGCGACGTGGCTTAGCAGCCGCTCGTCGACGATGCCGCCGATCAGAGCCGCGGCCTCGAGGGTCTCGCGTGCTTTCGGTCCGAGGCGGGCGGCGCGCGCCAGGACTACATCGCGGGCCGAGTCCGGTACCTCGCCTAGTCCTGCCTCAAGCACCGCGTGGACGTAAAAAGGGTTGCCGCCGGTGACCCTGTAGAGCCGTTCCGGGTCGACTCCGCGGCCGGCCGAGAGGATCTGCACGGCCCGAGCGCTGAGGGGAGCGAGCGGAAGGCGCCTCGTGCAGCGCTGGACGGCCAGGTGGCCGAGAGCAATGCGCAGCGGATGAGTGTCGGCCAGCTCGTCGTTGCGGTAGCTCACAATCAGCAGTACCGCGATCTCGCGGATCCGTCGCGCGAGAAAGCTCAGCAGATCGAGGGTGGCCTCGTCGGCCCAGTGCACGTCCTCGATGACGACGACCGGCAGCAGCCCCGGCTCGCACAGCTCGGTAAGGAACGCGTCGAAGAGCTGCTCCCTGGACGCATCTGCCCGGCAGAGCGAGTGCAGGCGGCCGTGTACCTGGTGCGCGATGTCGAAGAGCGGACCGAGCGGCCGGGGCGTGAACATACCGTCGCAGGCGCCCGACAGCAGGCGTGAGTCGGGCAGATCGCGTATGAACTGCTCTAGCAGGGCCGACTTGCCCACACCCGCCTCGCCTTCGAGCAGGACGAGCCGGCCTTCGCCGCTGCGCGCTTGCCCGGCCAGGTCGGTCAGTGCGTCCACCGCCGTCTTCCGCTCGAGCAGGGTCACTTGGCCGGCCCGCTGTTGCGATGCGTGAGACCTGACCAGCGAGAGCCCGGTGTCGGTCATATGGCCTCCTCAGTCTCTGAGGCTCTGACACTACGATCGGATCACCCCGGATTCCATAGGGAATACTTCCCCATATTTCTGTTGAGCTGCGGTTTTCTGGTGCGTTGCGGTGCCGCGAGACCAAGCCTGGGACGGGGCACGGCCGGGCTAGCTCGGAGGCGTTCCGCGATCCACTCGTGGTGCTTCACAGCGGGGCCGAGAAGCCGCCCTCGTCGCCGTGTTTGCGCCACCCGGATTTACATGCCGACGTGCGGACAGCCTGAGAACCGCCTATATCAGGCGAACGCTGCGATCGATGCGCTTGCGTGGATTCGTAAGGGAAGAGGGAAATCGCAGGTCCATCGCCAGTTCTGTAAACCGATTTGTAAACCGGACGTGGCGATACAGGCTGAGACGGGGGAGACGGGAAAGAGCGAGCAGGACGTGTTTCGTTTCGTCCGCCGAGATCACCGCATCCCGCGAGAGACGGCCCGAGACGCCGGAGACGTGCATCGTATGGCTCATAACCCAGAGGTCGCAGGTCCAAATCCTGCCTCCGCTACTAAGTTCCGCAGGTCAAGGCCCTTCCCCGACAGGGAGAGGGCCTTTGGCGCATCGGCCGCTGTAGTAAAACAGGTAGCGGCAACTGGGCTCTGCGCGGCCCGGTCGCGGGACAGCGGAGACGGGGTGGCACGCGATGAGACAGCCTGAACGTGCTGGACGCCGTTGCCTGCGACCGCTGGGTGCTTTACCCAGGCGTATCACCGGCCTGCGCCGTGCCCTGCTGGCGTGGTCACGTCCGTACTTCGGTCCGGGAGTCGCAGCTTGACCAGGTTACTGCGGCAGCGGAAGGCAGGCTTTGAGCGTTGTCCCGCCAGAGGGCGGACTGGTGACCTCGAGCGTGCCGCCGAGCGCGGCTATGCGGTCTTTTAGCGCGGCCAGCGCGCCGTCCGGATGAGTATCCGCTCCGCCGACGCCGTCGTCGCTCACCTCGATCATGAGGTGGCGGCCGTTCACGTTCATTCGCACCCACGCGATATCAGCCTGGGCGTGTTTGGTGATGTTAGCCAGGGCCTCGGAGCAGAAGAAATAGATGCTCGGCTCCAGTCCCGGGGGAAGCCTCTGACTGCCGACCTGAAGTTCCAGCCTGAACGGGAGACGCGCGGCCAGTGCGTCGAGCGCTGCCGCGAGGCCACGGGTGGTCAGTATCGCCGGGTGAATTCCGGCGGCGAGTTCGCGCAGTCCTTCGATCCCGGTCTGCGCTTCGCTGATGGCGAGTCCGATCAGCCGCCTGGCGTCGTGCGGCGCCGTCGTCCATTTCTGCTGTGCGCGCTGAAGGTTGAGGATGGTGTTCAGGAACTGCTGCTGGGCCCCGTCGTGCAGATCGCGGGCCAGACGCGCCCGGGCGGTGTCCGCGGCTTCTATGATCCGCCGCTGCGCGGCGGCGGCCTCCGCCACGCGCGCTTCGGCGACATCGCGCTCGCGCGTGATCCGTTCGAGGTGACGGCGCTGTTCGATGTTGGTGAACGCGACTACGGCGCCGCGGCCTGCGGGTGTCCGGATCGGCGCGGACCAGTACTCCACCGGGAACATCGTGCCGTCGCGGCGAACGAACCAGTCCTCGTCGCTGTGGATAGTCTCGCCGGTCTGCCGTGGTCGCAGCATCGGGCAGTCGCCTACGGGGTAGGGCGACCCGTCGGGGTGCTTGTAGTGAATCGTCTCGTGGCTCGGCTGACCGTGAAGTTCAGCCGCATCGTCGTAGCCGAGCGCGGCTAGCGCGGCAGGGTTGGCGAAGCGGATGTCACCCTCAGGGTCCACCATCCAGACCGGCTGCGCGATTCCGGTCAAAATGGACGACAGGAAGCCGTAGGCGTCGAGGCTCGCCTCGCGCGGGACAGGCGTGCCGTTCATTGCTTGAGGTACTCCAGAACGGCGAGCACGCGCCGGTGGTAACCCTGTTTTTGTTGCAGGCCGAGCTTGTCGAAAATATGGGTGACGTGGTGCTCCACCGCGCCGGTGGTGACCGCCAGGTCCTCCGCGATGCCCGGGTTCGATCTGCCCTGGGCGATCAGCTCGAGGACCTGCCACTCGCGGCTCGTTAGATCGTCGAGCGGTCCGGCCCGGCGCCGGCGGCCTACGAGCATCGAGACGACCTCAGGGTCTAGCACGGTCTCGCCGCGCGCCACGCGGCCCACCGCACCGGTGAACACGGCGATCTGACCCACCTTTTCCTTCAGGAGGTATCCCACGCCCTCGGAACCCCCCGCCACCAAGTCCAGGGCGTAGCGGTCCTCGAGGAACTGCGACAACACCAGGACGCCCAGGCCTTTCTGCCCGCGCCGGGCGGCGAGGACGGCCCGCAGCCCGTCGTCCGTCATATCGGGCGGCATCTGGATGTCGGTGACAGCGACATCCGGGCGGTGCGCTCGGATCTTCCGGGTCAGGTCAAGAGCGTCACCCGCGGTATCCACGACCTCGAACCCCTCCTCCTGCAGCACGTGAACCATCCCGTCGCGGAAGATCGGTTGATCTTCACCGACGACGACACGAATCGGGCGAGGGCCGGCCATGCCGACAGGCTACCTAGGGTTTTCCCTAGTAACTAGGGCGGAATTCCTCTTTAAGAGACCAGAACGCCCCATGGCCCCCCTCGCGTATCTGCCGTAGCGTGATGAGCAGTCAGGCTGCCGGCACCGGTTCATGGCGATGCTCTGATCATCACCCACCTGCGCCGTATCCCGCGACGGGCCGACATCTTTGATGGATCTGCTTCCGCGGTCTACCGGACATCACCTCAAGGAGCAGCCTGATGGGCACCGTTACCGTCGGCCAGGAGAACTCCACGCCGATCGAGCTGTATTACGAGGATCACGGAAGCGGGGACCCGGTCGTCCTGCTGTCCGGCTGGCCGCTGGACAGCCGGTCCTGGGAGCCGCAGATCCACCCCCTGCTGGACGCCGGGCATCGTGTGATTCTCTACGACCGCCGCGGCTTCGGCCGGTCCAGCCGGCCGACCGGGGGTTACGACTTCGGCACGCTCGCCGCCGACCTGGACCAGGTTCTCAACGCCCTCGACGTGCGCGACGCGACCATCATCGGGTTCTCGCTAGGCACCGGCGAGCTCGCGCGGTACATCGGAAGGTACGGCACTGGTCGGCTGCGCGGCTGCGTCTTCATCGAAAGCCTCGCGCCCTCGTATGCCAAATCAGCCGAGAATCCCCAAGGCGTGGACGAGGCCGCGGTGGCCGGCGTCCAGCAGGCCATCCTCGATGACCGCTTCGCCTGGTTGACCGGGCTTCTCGGTGACTTCCTCAACCTGGACGATTACCTAGGCCGGCGGGTCAGCGAGGAAACCGTGCGCAGCATGTGGAACGCCGGCGCGGAGGCGTCGCCGGTCGCGACATGGGCGTGCCCGCCCGGCTGGCTCGAGGACTTCAGCGAGGATATCAAGCGCATCGACGTGCCCACGCTGATCCTGCACGGAACCGCCGACCGGATCCTGCCGATCGACGGGCAGGGCCGGCGGCTGCACACGGCCCTGCCCGACGCTCGCTACGTCGAGATCGACGGCGGCCCGCACGTCATGTGCGTCACCCACGCCGCCGAGGTCAACCGTGAGCTGCTGGCGTTCCTGCACGAGTCCGCGCGGCCCGGCGCGGTTACCTGATCGGGCTCGTGAGATGTTCGAGCAGTTCGCCGAGCACGAGCTCCCGACCGGGCGGGGGACGATCTTCGCCCGCGTCGGCGGCAGCGGGCCGCCCCTGCTGCTGTTGCATGGCTATCCGCAGACGCACCTGATGTGGCACGCGTCGGCGGCGCTGCTCGCCAAGCGATTCACGGTCGTGGCGACGGACCTCGCCGGCTACGGGGCGTCGCTGCGTCCGGTCCCGGCGCCCGACCACGTCCCGCACTCTAAGCGCGCGCTAGCCGACGACCAGGTGCAAGCCATGGCGGCGCTCGGTTACGGGCGGTTCGCGGTGGCCGGTCACGACCGTGGAGGCCGCGTTGCCTACCGAATGGCGCTCGACCACCCCGACCAGGTTGCCGCCGTTGCCGTGCTGGACGTCGTACCCACTGGGGAAGTCTGGGCGCGCGCCGACGCGCGCCTGGCGCTCGCCTACTGGCATTGGGCGTTCCTCGCGCAGCCCGCCCCGCTACCCGAGCGCCTGATCGCCGGCGACCCGGACGCGTTCTTCGACTTGCACGTGCGCGCACTCGGCCTCGGAGGTGCGCCCGGTCGCTACCCGGACGATCTGATGGCCGCCTACCGCGGCCTGCTCGACGACACGAGCACGGTACAGGCGATCTGCGAAGACTACCGCGCCGGGGCGACCGTCGACCGCGCCCACGACGACGCCGATCGCGGTAAGCGGCGGATCGAATGCCCGCTGCTCGCCCTGTGGAGCGCTGGCGGCGCCCTGCCACGGCTCTACGGCGACGTGCTCGACGTGTGGCGCCCGTGGACGGCATACGAGCCGGCCGGACACGGGCTGGACGCCAGCCACTTCCTCGCCGAGGACCGCCCCGACGAGGTTGCCGGCTACCTCTCGGCCTTTCTCGGATAATTCGCACCCGCGTTCTGCCCCGCAGGAGTAACCGACCCGGAGGTTCGGCTATGTCCGCCGACGCCAGCACCACCGCCCAGTGCCGTGACGACCTTCGGGCAGCTATGGCGCACTGGACTCCAGCGCGCTGCCTCGCCGATTCCCGGCCTCGCGAGCCGAGCTGCTGACCTTCCCGCGCGAGCCCGCGCAGCGGACGCAGCAGCCTGACCTCCCTCAATCCCCCTATCGTCCCTCCTCACTCAAGGGAATCAGTCATGACTACCCAGCCCCGCGTCGTCCTCGAGCCGTCCGCCCAGAGCGTCGTCGATACCACGTCCAAGCCGCCGTTTCTGTACGAGCTCGCGCCGGCCCAGGCGCGCAAGGTGCTCGATGACCTGCAGGCCGCGCCCGCCGGCCTGCTCCCGATCGACGAGGAGTGGGTCACCGTCCCGGCGTCCGTCGGTGACGTGCGGGTACGCATCGTCCGGCCGGCCGGCCATACCGGAACACTGCCGGTGATCGTATACATGCACGGCGGCGGGTGGATCCTCGGTAACGCGGGCACGCACGACCGGCTGGTGCGCGAGCTGGCGGTCGGGGCGCGCGCGGCGCTGCTGTTCGTCGAGTACCCCAACGCGCCCGAGGCTCACTATCCGGTCGCGATCGAGCAGGGCTACGCGACGGCCCAGTGGGCCATCCGCGAGGGCGCCGCCAAAGGCCTGGACGCCGGCCGGATGGCCGTGGCCGGGGAGTCGGTCGGCGGCAACATGGCCGCCGCGCTGACCTTGATGGCCAAAGAGCGCGGCGACGTGTCGTTCGCGCAGACCTCGATGTACTACCCGGTCACCGACGCGGCCATGGACACCGCGTCCTACGAGGAGTTCGCCGAAGGCTATTACCTGACCCGCAAGGCGATGGAATGGTTCTGGGACGCCTACACCACCGACCCGGGCCAGCGCGCCGAGATCACCGCCTCGCCCAACCGGGCCAGCCCCGAGCAGCTGCGGGGCCTGCCCCCCACGCTGCTGTTCGTTGATGAGGCCGACGTGCTGCGCGACGAGGGGGAGGCCTACGCCGCCAAGCTGCGCGCCGCGGGCGTGGCGGTGACGACCGTCCGCTACGACGGGGTCGTGCACGACTTCATGCTGCTCAACGCGATGAGCCAAGCCCACGCCACCCGCGCCGCCATCGCCCAGGCCACCGCCTTCCTGCGCGCGGCCCTGGGTACCGAGCCGGCGTCATGACCAGTCCCAATCCCCGCGATGACCTGGCCGGCACCCTCAAGCGCACCGAGCTCCAGCGCGCCCCGTCCTCGATTCCGGGCCGCGAGATCGTCCAGGTGCTCACCGAGATCCCGGCCGGTGTCCAGTCAGGATGGCACCAGCATCCCGGCGAAGAGGTCGGCTATATCGTCACTGGCACGGTGCGCATGGAGATCCAGGACAAGCCCACGCTCACCCTGCACGCCGGCCAGGGATTCCTCATCCCGCCCGAGACGCCGCACAACGCCACCGACCTTGGTCCCGAAACGGGCCACATGCTTTCGACCTACATCGTCGAACCGGGAAGACCGCTCGCCGTGTTTACCGCGCCATGACGGCGACGCTACACCAGCGTCGGCTCATCAGGGCCGGGCCGACGCTGGTGTAGCAAGGCATGTAGTAAGGACGCCCTAGACCAGCCTTGCGGACTGGGACACGGTGAGACAGCGTGATGAGCAAAGCGGCGCGTATCCGGGACTAGCTAGAGGTACTGAGCGCCGGTAGATGGAGGTCGGCTGACTCATAACCCAGAGGTCGCAGGTTCAGATTCTGCCCCCGCTACCAGCAAAAACGGCTCCGGAGACATCGTTTCCGGAGCCGTTTTCAGCTACTTGTGACCAGATCCTTGGTCACATCCGACATGCGATCGCTGGGTGTTCTCCCAGAGGTAGCGCACGTTCCCGCTGGTCAGCATGCCCATGCTGACGCGCCGGAACGGGCGTTCGCGCAATCGGTGCGGCCGACGGCTAGTGTCCTCACCGGTGGCGAAAGTTGATGCTGGTTATACGGTGCCGTTGATGTAGCTCTGCGCTTTTGCCCACGCCATCGTCGCGACCTGTCGGCCTAGGACCCGCCCGTCCTGGTCTCCCTGGTTGAAGTGGATGCCGCCAATCTGGCGGGAGGTGCCAGCCTGGGCCGCGGCGGCCGAGAAGGTCGGCCAGGACAGAGTGACGGCTGCCGATGGCGCGATTCCCGGTTCGATCTGGGAACTCCCGGGTGCGGCCGTGTACGAATCGCCGCAGGTGTCGGTCCCGGTGAACTGCTGCAGAACGTACGCGGCGGCCGCGCTGAAGGTGCTGTGCCCGGAGCAGTACTCGGGAAATGGCGGCGTCACCACGATGGCTTCCTGGTACGGCATCCACTGGCTTCCGAGCATCTGGACCGGTCCCTTCCCGGTGCCTCCCCAGGCGGTGATCTGCTGATTGGCGTACAGGTAGTGCACGGCGGTGATCGGCCGCGCATAGTTGTACGCCCGCTTCGTGTCCCAGCAGGCGATGCCCGCATCGAGGAGCGCGTTACTCAGCGCGAAGAACAGCTTCACGTCGTTGTTGGGATCGTTCTTGTTCCGGCGGGCAATGAACTGCGCCGTGGCGAACTGGGAGATGAGCATCCAGTGACCGGGAGGGGTCTCGCTGTGGGGGCCGTTGGCCCAGTAGTCGGCGATCGTCTTGGTCGTGTCGCTCAGGTTCGCGCTGTAACCGAGGATGATGTCGACCTGGGACTTGTAGGCGGGATCACTGGTGTCCATGATGGGGCCGCCGGCGGCTGGCCAGCACGCCGCCGGTGCTGTCCGCCAACTTCATGGTGCGGGCCGGGCAGTCCTACACCGTGGCCGTGATGGGCCCGGCGAACGGCCTGCGGCTCCAGGCGCTGGACGACCGGCTGACCACCCCCCAGGGCAAGTCGATGGTCCGGGTCATCCAGGCGTCGCTGAAGGAGCACCGCGTCACGGTGCGCGCGGGCAGCGCCACGCTGGCCAGCGACCTAACCTTCGCCAGCGTTACCCCCTACGGGACGGACAAGCCCGGCCACTGGATGGTGCACGCCGTAGGGGGCAGCGAGACCTGGTCCGGGAACGTCAAGCTGGCCGCGGGCTCGATTCACACCCTCGTGGTGCTGGACTCTCCCAGCGGCCTGAAAGTCACGGCCCTGCTGGACGCCGCCGGTAGTACCATGATGCCCAAGGGTGGCGCCGCCACCGGCTTCGGCGGCACGGCCCGGGGCCCCGCGCCCTTGCCGCTATCCTGGCTGGCCGGGCTGGCAGGCGGGCTGCTGGCGGTAGCCGCCGCGGCGATCCGGCTGCGCCGGGGCAGGATCTTGGCGCGGCACGCACGCTGATGCGGGCGCCCGCGCCGGCGCCGGCCGCCAGCGCTGAGTCAGGCAGGCACGCGCGATACAGCCCGCCCTGGCGCCAGGTGACACGGCGGCCGCTGACGGTCGCCGTGCTGCTTGGCGGCGTGCTCACGATCGCCATCACGGTGGTCGGACTGCTGGTGCTGGCCGGCCGCCCGGGACACCCGCCCGGGGCGGCCAGCGCCGCGCCGGGCGGGCTGACGCCGGTGGGCACACCGGCCCCGCTGCCGAAGGCCGCCCCCCTCGCCGTGCCGCTGCCGGTCGCGCTGCAGATCCCGGCCATCGAGGTGCGCACCAGGCTGATCCGGCTGGGCCTCACCCGGCAGGGCACGCTGCAGGTGCCAAGCAGCCCGTCGGTGGCCGGCTGGTACACCTCCAGTCCGCGGCCGGGTGAGATCGGTTCCTCGATCATCGCCGGGCACATCGATTCCTACGTCGGCCCGGGGATCTTCTACCGGCTGCGCGAGCTGCGCCCGGGCAACCGGATCTACGTGCGGCAAGCGGACGGCAAACTCGCCGTCTTCCAGGTCACCGCGGTGCATCAGTACCCGAAGGCGCACTTCCCCACAACCGCCGTTTACGGCCCGGTACCCGATGCCGAGCTGCACCTGATCACCTGTGGTGGCACGTACGACTATGCAACTCACACCTACCTCAGCAACATCGTGGTCGACAGCACGGAAGTCCGCTGAACCCAGGCCGGCCCGCTAGCGGCTTGAGCCCAGGGAACCGAACAGCGGGAGGTAGGCGGTCAAGAGCATGCCTGCCCGCCGCCTCATCCCGTGACCGGGATAGTGACCAAGCCATCCCGCAGAAAGCCGGACAGCGTCAGACGCCACGATTGCTCTCAGCCGGGGCCGACACGAACGGAAGCGGCGGCCTGGTACCGGGGGGGACAGCGCCCGGCCTGCTCATAACCCAGAGGTCGCAGGTTCAAATCCTGCCCCCGCCACCAGGCAAAATAGCCCCCGAAGCCTAGCTCCGGGGGCTGTTTCATGTCGACTGTAACCAGCGGCCCTGGTCAGGACCCCGGTCAGCGGCCTGCTTGGTGTCGACCGCCCGCGCTCGCCACCTGCCCGCCTCTAGGCAAGGCGCCGATGTAGGCGTGGAAACCCCCGGGGAAACCCATCTGACCTGTGACGGGTAGTGGGGTACGGTCAGCGGCGTGACACATCCGCTGCTGAACCCCTTGATCGTGGAAGCGGTGGAGAAGGCCGCGACCGAGCATCGCGGGCACGCCTGGGCCCATAGCGCGTTCACCGACTTGAGCCACCGCGCGACGCACCCGTGCGGCATCTTCACCGGCATGCCGTTCTCCGTGTTCGTCAAGCTCGACACCTCGCCGACCGGGGAACAGCAGTTCGCCGCCGAGCTCAGCGGGTTCGGCCTGATTCGCTCGCGGACCACGGTGGCCACGCCGGTCCCGGTCGCCGGCGGGCTCGTCGTCACCGGCGCGGGGACGCTGCTGCTGTCTGAGGCGCTCCCGGAGCGAGGTGCCGCCTCCGGTCAGGCGGCGGAAGGCCGGGTGCCGGGTGACTATGCGGCGATCGGGCACGCCTTGGCGAGCCTGCATCAGGTACGCGGAGAGTCGTTCGGGCTGGCGGAGTTCGACGGGTTCTTCGGGCCGCTACCGCAGCCCAACCAGCCGGTCAGCTCGGGAACCTGGGCCGAGTTCTACGCTGAGCGCCGGGTGCTGCCGATGCTGCGGCTCGCGGTGGATTCCCGTTACCTCCCGGCCGGGCTTGCCCGTGGCGTGGAACGGGTCGTAACGCGGCTCCCCGCGCTGTGCGGGCCGGACCCGGTACCGACTCTCCTGCACGGCGACGCCCAGCAGAACAACTTTGTCAGCACCGCTGACGGGGCGGTAGCCATCGACGTCGCCCCGTACTTCGGACACCCCGAAGCCGACCTCGCGCTCGTGGACAACTACTCCCCGGTCGACCCGGCGCTGTTCCACGCGTACTCGGAGAGCGCGCCGATCGACCCCGGGTTCCCCGATCGGCGCGAGCTGTTGCGGCTGCACTCCTACCTCGCGGCGATCGCGTTCCACGGCGCGGACGCGATTGACTCATTCCTCCCCCGCATCGACTCCGCGGTACGCCAGTACGCGTAGCCGCGCTGGAACAGCCCGTGAACGCGCCCGTCGAGCGCACGCCCGGCCGGCACGGTTGCCGCCGGCCCTCTACATACACGGTCACTGCTGACGACCTTCGCTCCGCACCGTGCACGCCCTCGCACAGACCGCCATCGGGCACCGCGCCGATTGCTTGTGTTGCTGAGGGGAAGGAGCCACGCAATGAGCATGGACATGCCCAACTGGACACCGGTCCCCAAAGCCCCGGACACCAGCGACGACATACCGCGGTGTGAACGCTGCCTCCATCGTGCTAGCGAACACCACGATGCCACCAGCTGCTCCGTCCGAGGACGCTGGCTACGACGCTGCCAGTGCAGCGGCTATACCAGGTTCAAGCCCGACCACCCACCAGCTGACCACTAGGTAGTGCCGGGAGCACAGGGCCGATCCCGGCAGCGGCGAGCCCGGTCATGAGAGCCGCCCAGCCCGTTTTCCGGGGCGTGCCTTGGTAAAGGTCGCCGCTAGTCGCCGGTCACGCCGTCGATCTGTTCCCGGAGGATGTCGGCGTGCCCGATGTGCCGGGCGTGCTCCCTGATGATGTGCACGTAGATCCAGCGCAGTGACACCTGGCCCAGCTGGTCGTGCGGCACCGTCTGGTCCAGCGCGAAGCCCGCTGCGATCTGCCGGGATGCCGCGCAGGCGCCCTCGAATTCGGCGATGACGCCGCCGATGCTCTTGTCGGCTCCTACGTCCCAGCTCGCGGCGTCGCCGCGGGCGTTCCCGGCGATCTCCTCGCGCGGCTTGCCGCCCAGGTAGTGCTGGAACCAGTTACGCTCCACGCCGGCGGCGTGGCTGACCAGGCCGAGCATGGTAGTCGCCGAGGGCACCAGGCGCCGCCGGGCGTCCTGCTCGGATAGGCCTCGAAGCTTCCCGCTGAGCACCCTGCGGTGGTACTCGAGGAACCCCTCCAGGGTCTCCCGCTCTGGGGCGACGGCGACAAGGTCTTCTTCATCTGCCAACGGCGGGGTGTCTGCCACCGTAAAAGGCTACGAGCTTCGAGCCAGCCGCTAAAGGCAGTTTGCCCGGCGCTCCCTGCACCGTGCTAGCCGTACCGAGGTTCGGGTGATCGCACGATGGTTCTCCTGCTGGCAGGCCGGGAGTATTGATGACAGGTGGCCGGAGTGGCCGGGCGCCGCCGGTAAGGAGACATCACGATGTACGCAGCAACTAGCAGCAGCCTGAGGTCCTGGGGATACCGTCACCCCTACGCCGTCACGGGCGTGCGCATGGCCGCGGGTACCTGGAACCTGGTCCTGGGCCTCATCTTGGTCGCTCACGGCTACCAGTGGGCGTGGGTGCTGTTCGCCGTATCGGCGGCGATCTTCTCGGCCGCCTACATCCTGGCCCGGGGAAAGGCCGGATCGCGGCACAGCCGCCCGAGCTAAGCATGAAGCGGTTCCTGTTCCGTCCCGCCCTACGGCCGGGGCCAGCGTGTCCTGTTCCATCCCGCCCTACGGCCGGGGCCAGCGTGTCCTGTTCCGTCCCGCCCTACGGCCGGGGCAGCGTGCAGGCAGCGCCCTTCCGAGGGTGGGGCCACGCTGGCCCCGGCCCTTGTCAGGCGGCCTCCAGGACGAAGAAAATGAAGCCCAGGAAGGACCCCGAGGGCGTGTCCGCGACGAAGTTGGGGAGCAGTTCGCGGGGGGTGTCGGGCGCGGGGGGCGGCTCGCTGACGACGGCGGTCCGGAACCCGGCCGCGGTGAACGCGTCAGTCATCGCGTGCAGCGGCCGGTGCCAGAACGTCATCAGGGTGCTGTTGCCGCCGAACGTCCACTCGTCGGTCCAGCTGTAGGTCGCGAAATAGTCGACCTTGCGCCCGGCCGCCTGGTGCATCAAGGTGATGGCGAAGGGATGGTCGACGGCTACGATCAGCCGGCCGCCGGGCACCAGCACGCGCCGCAGCTCGGCCAGCGGCGCCGTCCAGTCCTCCAGGTAGTGCAGGACCAGGGCCGCGACGACATCGTTGAACGCGCCGCCGGGGTACGGCAGCGGGCGGCTCAGGTCGGCCACCCGCAGGTCCGCGTCGTCACCGAGCCGCCGCCGGGCCAGTTCCAGCATCGCGGCGCTGGAGTCGAAGCCGGCCACGGTGGCGCCCTGGTCGCGCAGCTTCACGGCGATGGGGCCGGCCCCGCAGCCGGCGTCGAGGATGCGCCGCCCGGCCACGTCCCCGGCCAGGTTCATGATCGCGGGGTGCGTGTAGTACTTGTTCTGGAGGCTGGCCTCGGAATCGGCCGAGTAGGCTTCGGCGAAGCTGTCGTAGGCCTCCGCCACGGACCGGTCGGCGGAGTCAGCAGGACTGGGACGAACGGAAGACATGCAAGCCATCCTTAATGGTTGCTAGCAGGGCCAGGTGAACCCGGCTGCCACTCGGCAATGGGCTCCGTGAACGTGCTCCACTCCACCCGGTGTGCTCCGGGCGGACGTAGTGCCGGATTGCCCTGCCTGGCCTCGAAGCGGTTGAGTACCGCGGTCACTTCTGCCTGTACGGTCAGGGCCTCGTCGGGGGTCATGAACACGTGCCGCTGCGACCAGCCCGGCACTTTCTCCCAGCCGGGAACCTGGCTGGGAGAGCCGAAGACCTGCTCGGCCCGGCTGAGCCACCGGCCGAGCATGGTCCGGACCAGAACACCGGCTGCGAGGGTCGCCTGGGGGTCGGCCGGCCGGGGGTTGATGTGCACGCCGTCGGGATAGGCGAGCATCCAGGGACGCTCCCGGCGGTTACTGGCTGGCGCCTCTCGCAGGAACCCGTACTTTGCCAGGGTGCGCAGGTGGAAGGCGCAGTTGGAGGGTGATTCGCCGATCAGCTCGCTGGCCTCGGTCGCGGTCAGGACTTCGTGGTAGCCGATCAGGTCGATCAGTGCCAAGCGAACCGGGTGAGCCAGCGCGCGCATGGCCCTGGCGTCGGTCAGCTCCGCCACCGCCTCCGGGACGCTCTCCCCGTCGCTGCGCGTTGATTCGAAACTCATGTTTCTAAACACTACTCCCGAAAGACTCGTAAAACATCGGAACCAGAAAGAAGTCTTTCGAGTCCTGACAAGGCCGGTCCGGCGGCCAGAACACCGTGCTAGCCGTACCGAGGTCCGGGTGATCGCACGATGGCTCTCCTGCTGGCGGGCCGGGAGTATTGATGGCAGGTGGCCGGAACGGCCGGGCACCGCTGGCAGGAGGAATCACCATGTACGCAGCAACCAGCAACAGCAGCCTCCGGTCCTGGGGATACCGTCACCCCTACGCCGTCACGGGCGTGCGCATCGCCGCGGGTACCTGGAACCTGCTCCTCGGCATCTTCTTTCTCGCTCGCGGCTACCAGTGGGCGTGGGCGCTGTTCGCGGTATCGGCGGCGATCTTCTCGGCCGCCTGCATCCTGGGCCGCGGAAAGGCCGGATCCCGGCGCAGCAGCCAGAGCTAAAGCAGCCAGTAAAGCAGCAGCCAGAGCTAAAGCAGCAGCCAGAGCTAAAAAGCAGCAGCCAGAGCTGAAGCAGCAGCCAGAGCTAAAGCAGCAGCCAGAGCTGAATCGGTGGGATGATTATCAGGTTCCACAGGATGCCAAGTTGCGGGAGAGGCTCATGCCCAGCATTGCGGTCGTCGGGTTCGGGCGGATCGGTCGGATGACGGTAAGGGCCGGCTTGACCGGCAAGTGGTTCACCCCTTCGGCCATCGTCGACGTCGCCGCTCCGGAATCCATGGCCCCGCTGTTCGAGGTCGACAGCAACTACGGGCGCTGGCCGGACGCCGTGCGGGCGGAGTCCGGTGCTCTCGTCATCGGGGACGCGGAGATCACCTGGATCGACGCGCGGACCGAGACCGCCGACTGGAAAGCTCTCGGGGTCGACCTGGTGCTTGACTGCACCGGGCGGGCCACCACCCGCGCGGGCGCCCAGGCGCACCTGGACGCCGGAGCCCAGCGCGTGCTGGTCAGCGCGCCGAGCAAGACGCTCGATGACTGCGACGCGGTGCTGCTGCCGGGCATCAACCTCCAGGACTACGACCCGGCCAGGCACCGCATCGTGAGCATGGCGAGCTGCACCACCAACGCGCTGGCGCCGGTGGTCAAGGTGCTGCGCGACACGGTGGGGATCCGGGATGGGTTCTTCACGACCGTGCACGCCTTCACTAACACGCAGTCGCTGACCGACCAGCCGATGAAGGAGCGCCGCGACTCCTGGGCCGCCACCGAGAACGTCATCCCGTCGTCGTCGGGCGCGGCCAAGGCGCTGAAGTTCATCTGGCCTGACCTGCAGGTGACCGGCAAGGCGTACCGGGTGCCGGTCCGGACCGGCAGCATCGTCGAGCTGACCGCACGGGTCAGCCGGGGAACGTCCACGGCCGAGATCAACGACGCGTTCGTCGCCGCCGCCAGCGACGGCCCGCTGGCGGGCATTCTCGATGTGCTGCACGAGGAATGGGCATCGTCCCGCATCGTCGGCGAGAGCCACTCGTCGATCATCGACCTGCCGCTGACCGCCGTGAGCGAAGGCGACCTGGTCACGGTCGCCGCCTGGTACGACAACGAATCCGGGTACGCCACCCGGCTGGCGCAGGCGGCCGCCGCCCTCGCGCGCGATTGAGCCTCCCGCTCTGACCCGGGCTAGCCGGGTACGTGCTCGGAGACGGCGAGGATCGCGTCCAGCGCCGGGTCCTCGTTGCGGCGGTAAGCCTCGAACGTCGGCGGGGCGTAGATGTCCGGCGCGGTCCAGATCCGGTGGTCCCCGGGCCAGGAGGTCTGCCAGAACAGGTCGGCGGCGTTCGCCTGCACCTTGCTGTAGGGCAGTTCGAAGTCGATCCGCTCGCCGATGAAGTTGGGCCGCGACCCGGTGGGCTCGCCGACGAAGATCGCGCTCGTCTCGCGTTCGATGGCGGTGACGGTGTTCTGCGCCGCCGAGAACGTCAGCCGTCCGATGATGACGAACAGCGCGCCCCGTCGGCTCAGCCGCTTGCTCGCCATGAGGTGATGCAGGAGATGCTGGCTGAGCGGGGTGTTGCCGCCGCCGTTCCAGCGCATGTCGATGACGAGCCGCCGGCGTCCCGGTCCTCGATAACGCCGAATAGCCGGTCGCAGAACGCCGCGAACGTTTCCGCCGGATGGTCGCGGACGGCATTGAACTGGAAGTAGACGAGATCATCGGCCGGCCGGTACTCGAACCAGAACGGCAGGTCACGGTGGCGCAGGTGCAGCGGCCGCGGCACGGGCCCGCCGCCATCGCGGGTCACCGTGTCAGCCAGGGCCACCCACCCGGGCGGGTACCTGTCCAGGTGGAACTCGGCCGGCGTGGCCTCCAGCCGGACCTCGTCCGCGGTTCCGTCGGCCAGCCGGACGGTCAGCGCGTGGTCGATGCCCAGTCCCTCCAGGATCGCCGGGTAGCGCACGAGCACCGGGAACCTCAGCGTGAGCCAGTGCTCGTTGTCCCTGGGGATGATCGGATCCAGCGCGGCCATGACCTCGTCGATGGCGAGCCCGCCGATCTTGTCCACCCGGGCGCCCAGGAGGTACTCGCAGCCGGGGGCGGCGCCGATCACGTACAGGCCCTCGGCGAACCAGAACATGTCCACCGGGAGCATCCGGGACAGTTCCTTGTCATCCTCGGGCCAGGCGATCCTCGCGTGCCCGTCATTGAGGTGCCGGACCAGCTTCATCATGCCGATCAGGACTTGCACGTCGGTGCGGCCGGGGATCGCGGCGTCCAGCTCGGCGACCGCCCGGTCGAACTCCGCCTCGGGCTGGACGGCGAAGGGCGCGTAGGCCAGGCGCTTGATCTCCCGGGCGAGGAAGGCCAGGTCATAGCGCCAGCCGTCGTCCCGCGACATGCTGTCCGGGTCGATGATGCCGGCCAAGTCGCGGATCCGCTGATCGTCGCGCAGTTCCTGCCAGCACTTCTGCGACCTGACCCGGGCCAGGTCGCGCATCCCCCGGTCGAGCGCCACCCTGAGCGCCGCGACCGCCGCCTCGCGGTCGCCGGCGACCGCCTCGCAGCAGGCGATGCGGTAGGCAACCTCTCCCGGCATAAGCGGCGGCGCGTCGGCCGGGAGCCGGAACGTCGGCCGCACCCCCAGCCGCAGGGCCTCCTCGTACGCCTCCCGCGCCCCCGCGTAATCCCGGGCGCCGAACCTGGCCTCGCCGAGCCGCGCCCAGTAGTCCCCGTTCACCGGATTGGCCGTGGTCACTTCCGCCCACAGCTCCGCCGCCGCCGCCCAGTCTTCGTCACCCGTCCTGGCCAGCGCCCGGGCCACCATCCCCATCACATCCGGCATATCCCGCACCCTACGCCTTGACTTCGCCCCTGGGGCCACCCCGATGGTCGAGCTCATGGACGCAGAACTCGGCCAGCTGCTCGGGGAGCAGGTCGCCTACTACCGGGTCCTGGCAGGCGACTACCTGGACCAGGACGCCCTGGATTTTTCCGGTGCGGACGAGCTGACCCGAGCGCTGGACGCCTTCCGGCCCGTCGGGCACGTGCTCGAGCTCGCCTGCGGCCCCGGGGTCTGGACCGGCCAGCTGCTCCGCTACGCGGCCGACGTCACCGCGGTGGACGCGTCGCCGGAGATGCTCGCCCTCGCGGCGGCCCGCATTGGCAAAGAGGCGCAAGGCATTGGCAAAGAGGACGGAGCGGGCGAAAAGCGGGTGCGTTTCGTCCAGGCCGACCTCTTCCACTGGCGCCCCGATCGCCGTTACGACGTCGTCTTCATGGGCTTCTGGCTCTCGCACGTCCCGCCCGAGCGGTTCGAGTCCTTCTGGTCGGTCGTCGCGGACTCCCTCGAACCACACGGGCGCGTGTTCTTCGCCGACGACGCGCACCGCACCCCGGACGAACCCGTCGCAGGCCCGTCGTCGGAAACCATCCGCCGCCAGCTCCCGGACGGAACCCACTGCCGGCTAGTAAAAGTACCCCACCAGCCCGCTGAACTGGAAGAACGACTGCGGAAACTCGGCTGGGACATCACCGTCAGCCCGACCGCCGGCCCCTTCTACTGGGGAGCGGGCAGCCGCGGATAAGCGTCCGCCAGCGCCTCGGCCAGGCTGGCGAAGCTGGCGAGCACCTGATCCATGCCGGTGAGCACGAAAACCCGCAGGACAGCGGGGCTGGGGATGACCAGCCGCAGCTCACGGCCCTCAGCTCCGGCTCGCTTATGCGCGGCGATCAGGGTGCGCAGCCCGGACGAATCGCAGAACTTAGTCTGCGACATGTCGACCACGAGCGGGCCGGGCCCGTTCGCGGCCGCTTGCAGCAGAGCCGAACGCAGCGCCGCCGCGTTCGTCAGGTCGATCTCCTCGGGGGCGGCTACGACCGCCACGCCCTCGACGACCTCAACCGCGAACCTGCTGTCAGGCATCTGCGCACCTCCTGCGCCTCCGGGCGGCCGGGCACTGTCAGGGTCGTTCCCCGGCCGACCAGGCGTCAAAATAAAACGCGAGAAAAATTTCATGTGACTTATCTCGCGATAACTTAATCGTGAGATGTACACTCGGGAGGCATGAGCGACTCAGGCCGAGGCGGTGGTACCTGGACCCTGCTGACCGGCCACGGGCATGTCCTGGTGGAGATCGCCCGCAACCCCGAGGCCCGCATCCGGGACATCAGTCCCGTCGTCGGCCTGACCGAGCGCTCCGTGCAGGCCATCGTGGCCGACCTGGAGGCCGCGGGGTACCTCACCCGCACCCGCACCGGGCGGCGCGTCGTGTACACCGTGAACCGGGACAGCCTGTTCCGGCACAGCGCCCAGGAAGGCCACCGAATCGGCCCGTTCCTCGACCTGCTCGCCGCCACCGGCACTGATGGCCCGGTGGACGACAGCCCCGGATAGTGGCCCGGTGGACGACAGGCCCCGGATAGGCGAAACGGCCCCGGGAACCATGCTCCCGAGACCGTTTCTCCCGTACGTCAGCGAGCCGCGGGAGCTACCCGTACCTCAGCGAGCCGCGGGAGCTACCCGCCGATGGCGGCGACCGCGGCGAGAATAGCGTCGATCGCGGCCTGCGGGTGCGACACCATCGACACGTGCGATCCGGCGACCTCGGTGATCGTCGAGCCCGCCCGTTCGGCCATGCGGCGCTGGGTGGCGGGGGGTATGACGCGGTCCTCGGTGCCGATCACGGCCCAGCTCGGGATGGTCTTCCAGGCCGGGGCCTGGGTCGGCGCGGTGTTGGCGCCGAGCGTGATCGGGCGCTGGCTCGCCACGATCAGCCACCGGTCCGCCTCGGGCAGGTCCTGCGCGAAGGACTCGTGGACGGTCGCGGGCTTGAGGAACGCCTCGGCGTCCCCTTCCGGGGCGCCGGGATAGCCGACGATATCGAAGACGGCGCCGGGATCGGGAACGTCGAACGCGGAGCCCGAGCCGCCCAGGATCTGGAACACGGTCTCGCCCACCTCGGGGACGAACGCGTCGACGTACACGAGCGCCTTGACGTCACCGCCGGCCGTGCCGGCGTTCGTGATCACGACGCCCCCGTAGGAATGCCCGACCAGGACCACCGGGCCGGTCGTGCGCTGCGTCAGGAACGACGCGACGTAGGCGGCGTCGCTCTCCACCCCGTGCAGGAGGTTAGCCGGCGTGAGGACGGTGAAGCCCTGCCCCTGTAGCTCCTTCGATACCGCGTTCCAGCTCGATCCGTCGGCCCATGCTCCGTGCACCAAAACGATCGTCGGCTTCGGCATTCGGCTCCCCTCCGCGAGATCGGCAAATTTTGCCGTCACCGAGAGCATATGTCCTGGTTAGGTCGCGTCCGACGGCAGGCCGGCCTCGTCCAGGATGAAGGCGAGGATCTCGGCCTCGTACCGCAGGTGGTCGTAGCGCCCGGCCGGCCCCACGTGGGCGCCCGCGCCGAGCTCGGGCCGGAACAGCAGGCGACCGCCCGAATCGGCCGGGCAGGTAGCCCGCAGCCGCGCGACCCACTTGGCCGGCTCGTGGATCAGCACCCGCGGGTCGTGCAGGCTGCCGGTGACGAGCAGGCTCGGCCGCGCGCCGTCGGGCACGTTGTCGTACGGGCTGTACGAGGCCAGGTAGGCGCGGGCTTCCGGGTCACGCGGGTCGCCCCATTCGCCCCATTCGGCCGCCGTCAGCGGGATGCTCGCGTCCAGCATCGTCGTCACGCAGTCGACGAACGGCACTTCCGCGACCACCGCCCGCCACCGCCACGGCGCCATCGAGAACACCGCGCCCTGGAGCAGGCCGCCGGCCGACAGGCCACGGGAGACGATCTTGTCCGGGTCGGTCCAGCCGCCCGCCGCCAGCGCGTCCGCGACCGCGATGAAGTCGGTGAACGTGTTCCGCTTGCGGTCCAGCCGCCCGTCGAGCCACCACGTCCGGCCCCCCTCGCCGCCGCCGCGGACGTGCGCGACCGCGTACAGGTAGCCGCGGTCGAGCAGGCTGATCACCGGCAGGCCGAACTCGGGCCACGAGCACGCCTCGTACGCGCCGTACCCGTAGAGCAGGGCGGGGGCGGTGCCGTCGTGGCGGAACCCGGCCCGGTAGGCGACCGTGACCGGGATCGGCGTGCCGTCGGCCGCGGGCACCGAGAACCGCTCGGTCCGGTACCCGGCCGGGTCGTAACCCGGCACCTGCTGCCGCTTCCGCAGCTTCCACTCGCCGCTCGCCAGGTCCACGTCGTGCCAGGCCGGCGGGTCGATCAGCGACTCGGTGCGCACCGTGACGCTGGTGGCCGCGTAGTCGTAGTTGTCGGCCAGCTCCAGCGTGACGTGCGGGCCAACCGGCTGGATGAGCCACGACTCCCCGGTGCGCCGGTCCAGGACCCGCAGCTGCGTCGCCGCCTCGTGCCGCTCGGTCAGCACCAGGTACCGCCCGAACACGTCGCAGCTCGTCAGGCGGGTACCGGCCGACAGCGGCCCGACCTTGCGCCAGCCGTCCGCCCCCGGGGCCGTGACCGGCGCCTTCATCAGCCGGAACTCGGTCGCGCCGTCGTTGGTGACCAGGTACAGCTCGCCGTCGCCATGATCGGCCCGGTACTCGATCCCGCGCCGCCGGGCCTGAACAACCCGAGGGACCAAACGGGTGTTCGTCGCGTCAACGCACCACGTCTCCGTGGTATCCCGGCTTTCGCATTCGATGAAGATGACGGCGCCGCTGCGGCTGGCCCGCACGAACACCTCGAACTGCTCGTCGTCCTCGGTGAACACGCACACGTCGTCGCCCGCGCCGGTGCCGACGTCGTGCCGCCACACCTGGTACGGCCGGTGGATCGAGTCGATGACGGTGTAGAAGACCGACCGCGAGTCGGCCGACCAGGCCAGCCCGTAGTAGCTCCGCTCCATCCGTTCCGGCCGGTCGGTCCCGGTCGCCAGGTCGCGCAGGCGGAGCTGGTAGACCTCGTCGCCGTCGAAGTCCACCGAGTAGGCCAGCAGCCGCCCGTCCGGGCTGACCTCCCGGACGCCGAGCGCCACGTAATCCCCGTCACCCAGCAGCAGGTTCTCGTCCAGCAGGACTTGCTCGTCGCCGCCTGACAACGGGCGGCGGCAGAACCGCTCGTAGTTCAGCCCGGGCAGCGTCCGGGTGAAGTAGTGCCACCCGCCCAGCTCCCAGCCGGCCGATTCATCCGCCGGCGCCAGCCGGTCCGCCAGCTCCGTAGCGAGTTCATCCCGAAGCCGAACGGTGTGGGCCGTCCGCTGGTCGTAATAAGCGCGTTCGGCCGCGAGGTAACCGAGCATGGCCGGATCGCTCGTGTCGCGCATCCAGGCGTACGGGTCGGCGCCGTCCTGGGCCGGCGCCACTGGCGGTTCCATATCCGGGACTATAGAGAAATGACGGGAAACCCGCCGGTACCTGTGGTGTGGAGCGAGGAATGCCTGCGCCACGATCCGGGCGTGCGCGACGCCGGAAACCAGCACCGCGAATTCCGGATTACCTCAGCCAGGCTTGCGGCTGACCGCGTTCCGGCGCGCCCCGGCGGCTCCTAGCGTCGAGGTCATGACAGCCGCGGGCCGCATCCATTTCATCGCGACCGGTGCCGTCACCGGGATCGCCTGGGCCGCCAGCCTGCGCGGCTTCATGGCGGAGCTGGCCGGGCCGGACTCGGTCTTCACCTTCGGCGGCACCTTCGGGATCATCATCCCGGCCGGCCTCATCACCGGCGCGCTGCTGGGCTGGGCCGAGTACCAGCGCCGGGCGGGCCGCCGGTACCGGCTGCTCATCGCGGCCCCGCTGCTGATCGGCATCATGCCGGTCGTCCTCACCGCCCAGCTGGACACGGGCCCGCTCACTCTCGCCGCGATCGGCCTGGCCGGGGGTTACTCCGTGTCCGGTCGCGGCCTGGCCTGGGTGCGGATCGTGGCCGGCGCGGCCGCCTTCGCGATCGTGCCGGTCACCTTCCTGGCGCCCAGGCCCTCCTATCTCAGCGTCACGACGGCCCACGGCGCCTGGTTCGCCACCCTGGCCTCGTCCCTGTTCGTGACGCTCGCCCTGGCCAGCTCCATCCCGATGCGCCGCAGCCCCGGTGATTACAGTTAGGACATGGCGCTCGCCCGGTACGACGCGGTGGCGGATTTCTACGTCAGCGGCTTCGATGCCACCGACGACCCGGCTTCCGCCGCCCTCCTGGACGTCCTGGGCCCGGTCGCCGGCCTGCGGGTCCTCGACGCCGCCTGCGGGCACGGGCGCATCACCCGCGAGCTGGCCCGGCGCGGCGCCGCCGTCGTGGGCGTCGACATCTCCGGGAAGCTGCTCGGCACGACCTGTGGCTGGATCAGCTCGCCGAGCCCCGTCCGCAGCCCGGCTGGGACCGGGCCCACGACGCCGACCGAAAGCCGGTATTCCTCCTGATCAAGACGACCAAGCTGACCGAAACCTAGCCCTCCGGCCAAGATCCCGAGGTCGCGACAGTCTTCCGGCGACCCGGACGTCAGCCCGGGTAGCCGGCTGGCCCTGGGGCCACGGCGGCTACCCGGCTGCGGCTGACGCCGCCCCGGGTCGACCTGATCGGTCGCCGGGGCAAGGGCGCCCCCCCGGCACCCTCGCTTGAATAGGACAAATTATCCCCGGAAATGACGGCCAGGACGGGGCCGGGGGAGTATCGGGCGGATCCTTGCGGGCTCCCGCCCGGCGCATGCAAGAACTTGCCTGCGCTAGGCCAGGCCGCGTCCCCGCTTACGGCTCCGCGGCCGCCGTGACCCGGGTCGCGATGTCGGCGTAGCCGTTACGGCGGCACCAGCTCAGGATGTACCGGGCGTGCTCGCCGCACCAGCGGTAGGCGACCTCCGGGGTCATCTTGAGGTCTGGGCTGTGCTCGCGGCGGTCCTTGATCAGCGGGCCCAGGTAGTCGACGATCTTGGCGGCGGTGTCGTACCCGACGTGCGCGGTGCTGGCGAGCGTCTCGTGGTTGACCGCCCGGCCCGAGGCGATCGCCCCGGCCAGCCGGGCCGCGGTCACGCCCTTTCCTTTCCCGAAGTAGGAATGAATGCGCGGGATATCGGGCGGGCTGCCCTCCGGGGGAAAGCGGGACGCCGTCAGGGTGCCGCCGCTGACGGCGATATCAATGGCCTCCATCAGCGGCCCGGGGCCCGTCGCCTTCCGGTAGATCCCCACCACCTCGGGCTGCTCGACGGCCTCGTCCAGGTGATCACGCTCGAGCCCGTGGCCCTGGGCGGCGAAGATGACGGGCGTCGGCCGTCCCGTGCGCCGCAGGGCGTTCAGCACGTCGAGCCCGTCGAACGAGTACTCCACGGCGTAGTCGCTCCAGGTCAGGTCGACCACCATCACGTCGAAGCGCAGGCGGTCACCGAGCGCCTGCCCGACCGCGGCCTGATCCTCGGCGATCCGCACCAGGGCATCCCGGAAAGACTGCCGTACCAGGGGCTCGATGATCTTCCCCAGCGCGGCCGCCACCAGGATGCGCGGTCCGTCCGGCATAGCTCTCCTAACTGCACGGCGAGGTCACGACCAGGCTAGGGCCCGGAAGGCACCGGGTGACACTCAAGGATCCGTCTCCGCGACCGGGCCGCGCGTGCGGCGGGCACGGCAGGCGGATCTCGCCCGCCTGCCGCAGGGTCATCTCCGGCGCGCCCTGATAAGCCGGGACGGCTCCGTCCGTCCCGGGCGGCTCAGCCGGCGGCGTCCGCGGCGGCCAGCGCCGATCCCAGCTGGGCCCGCGAGCTGATGCCCAGCTTGGGGAAGATCCGGTACAGGTGGGAGCCGATGGTCCGGTGTGACAGGTACAGCCGCTGGCCGATCTCCCGGCCTCGAGCGCGCGGCGTAACTCCCGCTCGGCGTCCTCCTCGTCGGCCAGCAGCGGGGCCGCGTAGAGCAGCGCCACCCGCGTCCACGGGCGTCGTCGACGAGTACCGCGGCTGCGCGCACCCTGATGGCGCTGCGCACCGGGTACCTTTTCTCGGCCAGCCTGGAAGAGGGCGCCGGGTGGGCCGCGCAGTACGTGGCCGAGTACGACCGCGTCGTCAACGCGCGCTGAGCCTCACGCCCCCCGCTGCCACCATCCGGCGCCTCGACCAGCGCCGCGCCCGGCCAGCGCCGGGTATTCCGGCACGCGCCGGCGACAGGCCGACCGCACCGGTCACGGCGCCGCCTTGGTCGCGTAGACCACGCAGCCGCGCATGGTCAGCGTCATCGGCAGGTCCAGCCCGGCGGCCGCGTCCGCCGCCGCCTTCTCCTCCAGCCGGTGGACCCGCAGGTACGCGGCCGCGTCGGCCGCCGACCCGAGCGTGACCAGCGGCCCGTCCCGCCGCGCCTCCCGGATCGGCCGGAGCGGATCGTCGTAGTGGTACAGCGTGTACAGCGCGGCCACCGCGTCCACGGAGGCGTCGGCGGCCGGCAGCCGGGCGCCGTCGGCCCGCACCGCGGGCCGGGGCGCGAGGTCCAGCATCGCCGCGGACAGGTCGACCAGCAGGGCCCGCAGGCCCAGCCCGGGCAGCAGCCGGGTCAGCCGCCCGTGGCCGCCGCCCACGTCGAGCACGGTCCGCGCGCCGGCCGCCGCGAACCGCGCGGCGACGTAGGGGTGCACGTCGTCGTGCGGATGCCGGTCGGTGGACAGGAACCGGCTCGGGTCGGCGTCGTAGTCGCGTGGTAGCGGCCTCATCGCTGCCTAGCGTCGCCGCGGTCTCGCCCCGCGGTCAACTGGATTTCGGGCCGGTCCGGGTTACCCTTTTGTTGATCGTTCGTTCGGGGAGGTGCCGGTGGCGGGGCCATGGGAGCAGCTAGCGCACTACGGCCGGATGCGCGCGTCCGACGCCGACCGCGACCGGGCCGCCGACGCCCTCCAGGCCGGTTACCAGCAGGGCCTGCTCACCGCCGCCGAACGAGATGACCGAACGGGGCAGGTGCTCGCCGCCCGTACCTACGCCGAGCTGACCGCGGCGACCGCCGTGCTGGCCCTCCGCCGGCGGCCCAGCGTCCCCGCCCGCAAGCGGGTCAAGCCCAAGGTCGTCGCCGCCGGCGTGTGCGCCATCGTCGTACCGCCCGCCCTGGTCGCCGCGTTCCTCTCCTTCTACGGCGGGTTCATCGTCTTGTTCCTGGTCGCCTGCATCGGGGTGTTCGTGTCGGCCGCACCGATGTCCCACCGCCGCCCGGATCCCCCCTTCTGAGCTAACCCCGTTCCAAGCCAGCCCCCTTCTGAGCCGGCCCTCTTCCGAGCCGGGCCGTCCGAGCTGGCCCCGTTCCGAGCCGGCCCCGTCACGGCCGCTCGGCCGGATACGCGGCGATCAGCGTGAGCGCGTCGAGCAGCCGCCACCAGTCCGCCTCGGCCAGGTCCCGGCCCGCGACGCCCCCGACCGCGGCCAGCGCGGCTACCAGCCGGACCGCTAGGTCGTCCGCCTCCGCGCCGAGCGCGGCGCCCATCGCCGCGACCGCCTGGCGGAACCGCGGGGTGCGCCCGAGCCGGACCAGCGAGGGGGGAACCCCCGGCGTCCCGGGCGCGGGCGCGTCCTGTTCGCCGTCCTCCAGCGTGATGACCAGCCGCAGGCCCAGGGCCTGCGCCAGCCGGGCCAGGGCCGCGGTGGTCGGGTTGCCCCGCCCGTTCTCCAGGTTGGCGATGTAGGGGACGGACAGGCCCGCATCGGCCGCGACCGACGCCACCGTCCGCCCGGCCGCGGTCCGCCGCGCCCGAAGCTGCCGCCCGATCTCCTGGCTCTCCACGCGTCACCCCTTTCTCCCAGCGTCCACCTGCCCTCTAACCTGGCGTCCGCTCTCCAGCGTCCACCTGCCCTCCAACTCGGCGTCCGCTCTCCCAGCGTCCACCCGCCCTCTAACCCGGCGTCCGCTCTCCAGCGTCCACCTGCCCTCCAACCCGGCGTCCGCTCTCCCAGCGTCCACCTGCCCTCTAACCTGGCGTCCGCTCTCCCAGCGTCCACCCGCCCTCTAGCCCGGCGTCCGCCTCGCCCTATCTTCCAGCGTCCACGCCCGCCCCGCCGCTCGGCCCCGCGTGTCGCCCGCCCATCGCTCGGCATCCACGCGTCGCCGCCCCATCGTCCGGCATCCACCTCCCGTCCTCGTCTTGACAAGATAATAAAGCCGAGAGTTATTCTACTGAAATAATCGACGAATGGCGGCGATCATGTTCCAGGCCCTGCGGATACGGGACTTCCGGCTGATGTGGGCGGGCGGCCTGGTCAGCGCGCTCGGCTCGTGGCTGCTGACGCTGGCTATCCCCACCCATATCTTCTCGGTCACCGGGTCGCTGCGGGCCACCGGCCTGACCGTCGCCGCCGAGTACCTGCCGTTCCTGCTGCTCGGGCCGGTCGCTGGCGTGTTCGCCGACCGGTGGGACCGGCGCCGCCTGATGATCGGGACGAACCTCTTCTGCGCGGCCGCGGTCGCCGTCATGCTGCTGGGCCTGGCCCCCGGGCGGTACGGCGTACTCTATGCCGCCCTGATCGCCGAGAACGCCGGCATCGTGCTCTACGCGCCCGCCTGGCAGGCCCGCACCCCGGCCGTGGTTGGCACTGGCTCTCTGCTGACCAGCGCCAACGCGCTGAACGTGGCCAGCAGCGGCGTGGTCCGGCTGGTCGGCGGCCCGCTCGGCGGGATCCTCCTGGGGCTGTGCGGGGCCCGCTGGCTGATCGGCGTCGACGCGGCCAGCTACCTGGCCTCCGCCCTGGCGCTGACCCTGACCTCCCGGGCCGGGAACGAGACCCGGGCCGCGAACGAGACCCGGGCCGCGGGCAGCATCCGTGCCGCGAGCGGGACCCGGGTCAGGGCCACGCCCGGCGCCGTCGCCCGTGATCTCGCGGAGGGCGCGCGCGTGCTGCTCCGCCAGCCGGCCGCGCGGGCGCTGTTCCCGGTCACGGTCGTCTTCCTGGCCGCTAACGCCTCGCTCAGCGCGGTGCTCATCGTCTTCGGCATCGAGCGGCTCGGCGGCAGCGAGCACACCGGGTTCCTGCTGTGCGGCCTGGGCGCGGGCTTCCTGGCCGGTGCCCCGGTCATCCGCCTGCTGCTGGACCGGGTCCAGCCCCGGATCCTGCTGGCCGCCAGCCTGGTCGGCGTGGCCGCCGCGTACCTCGGCCTGTTCACCTCGTCCACGCTGAGCGCGGCGCTGCCCGCGGCGGCCGCCGTCGGCCTGTTCGGCTCGATGGCGCTGGTGATCCCGCCGACCGTCATGCAGCGGGTCGTCCCCAACGCGGTCCTGGGCCGCATCGGCGCCGTCTTCCTCACCGGCGAGGCCGCCGCCACCCTGGCCGGGGCCGCGGCCGGGCCGTTCCTGGCCCAGGCGGCCGGCCTCACCGTCGTCGCGATCGCGGCCGCCCTGGTCACGCTGGCCGCGGCCGGGCTGGCCCGCCTTCTGGTCCCGCGAGGTCGGGCGACTTTCGCCCCGGAAGCCAGCCCTCTGGCATTATCAAACTGTGGCTAGCACCGACCCCGACCGTCTCGCCCAGACCGCCTACGAAGCGCACCGCAGCGCTAATCCCGGCACCCTGCCGGACTGGGAAGATATCCCCGCGACGGAAAAAAGAGCTTGGCGGGCCGTGGTCGCCGCGGTCACGAGCCAGGGTGACGTCACCCTCGCCGACACCGGCAGCCGCGCCCAGTCGATCGCCCTCCAGGTCGGCGACCAGGCCCGCGTCTTCCACACCGAGTTCACCGCGGGCCGGCAGGGCTCGCTGGTCATCAACGACGACCACGCCTCCAGCCACCACGCCCTGTTCCAGCCCGCCCACGGCTACTGGTTCGTCGAGGACCTCGGCTCCACCAACGGGACCTGGCTCAACAACCGCCGCATCTTCGCCGCCCAGCGCCTCAAGCGCGGCGACAAGGTAAAGATCGGCCGCACCCTCGTCGTCGTCGTATCCACCTGAGCCCCCGCACCAGCCCCCGGATCCCAGTCGCCGTCCGGGCCGTCCTCCAGCCAAGGCCCCCCGCACCAGCCCCCGGATCCCAGTCGCCGCCCAGCCCGGCCCCCAGCTAAGGCCCCCCGCACCAGCCCCCGGATCCCAGTCGCCGCCCAGCCCGGCCCCCAGCCAAGGCGTCCCGCACCAGCCCCGGACTCAGTCGGTGTCCTGCCCGGACCTCAGCTGACGCACCGGTCCCATGGATTCCACTCGTTGACCGCCCGGGCCCGCCCCGGCTCCGCCGCGACCGCTCGATGGAGCACAGAACCGGTATCACCCAATGCCGCTTGGCTTGAGTTGATCATGAGCGTCAGGTGGGCGGCGGACGTCATGAAACCGGGCTTCCAGCGCGTTCGGACGCACTCGAAGCCGGGTTTCATGTCGTCACGGCGGACCCGCGGCGCCCAGATCGCGGTGCTGGCGGTGCTGGCGGTGCTGGCGGTGCCAGTGTTACCTGAGCCGGGTTCCCGGGATCCCGCATTCGGCAGCGGCTACAAGCCAAGCGACGTTGGGTAATCACCTGGGTCGATGGAGCATCGACCCAGTTCGCCCCCGGCGGCTATCGGTTGCCTGCTGCCCCCTGTGTCCCGGGGCCACTGGAACCACAGCGATGACACCCCCGGAAACACGAGAGTCCGCGTTGATAGGGCTGCAGGGTTGCCCTATCGACGCGGACTCTCGATCCATGTCCTTCGCGGCCGCGGGCAGGAGTTGCGGCCGTCGAGCAAGCTCTTTGCCGGTTGCGGGGCCGCGGTGCAGGAGTGCGGCCGGCGCTGCTAGCGCTGAACTCTTACTAAGATCATGCCTGAAGACTTACTAAGGACCGCCTCCAGAAGAAGTTCAGGTGTGGTTAAGATTTCCGCTCCAGCCCGGCCTGCCCGGGGCTGAGCCCGGTCCTGACTACCGAACGACCCGGCCCTCTCGCCTCCTCCCGCCCTCAGCCTCGCGGGCCCCTGTGCCCTCCTCGGTAACCACTGTGTTACGGTATCCTGGTGGTTACCGAGGAGGCGCCGACCGAGGGCGACCCGTTCGAGGCGCTCGGCGATCCGCACCGCCGTGACATCTTGCGCCTGCTCAGCGAGGGCGACAAGCCGGTCAGGGACATCGCCGCGACGCTGCCCATCAGCCGTCCCGCCGTCTCCCGGCACCTGCGGCTGCTGAAGGAGGCCGGCCTGGTCGCCGAGCAGGCCCAGGGCACCAGCCGGATCTACTACCTGCGGGACGAGGGACTGCGCGCCGTCCAGGCCTACCTGGAGCAGGTCTGGGGCGACGCCGCGCAGCGGTTCCGGCTCTTCGCCGAGAACACCGAGAACACCGAGAACACCGAGAACACCAGGGCCGCCGAGAATACCGAGAAGACCGAGAAGACCAGGGGCGCCGAGAGGACCAGGGGCGCCGAGAAGACCAGGGGCGCCGAGAAGACCGAGCCTGCCGGATGACCGCGCCGCTGCGCCTGTCCTTCGACGTCGCCTGCTCCGCCGACCACGCGTTCCGCGTCTGGACCGCGGGCATCGCGGCCTGGTGGCCGCCCGACCACACGGTGACCGGGCACCCCGCGGCCGTGGTCCTGCAGGCCGGACCGGGCGGCCGGATCTACGAGCGCGGCCCCGACGGCATCGAGCGCGAGTGGGGCGAGGTGACCGTGTGGCAGCCGCCGGCCCAGCTGTCCTACCTGTGGTATCTCGGCCGGGAACGCGCCGATGCCACCGAGGTCGAGATCCGCTTCCTGGCCCAGGGCCCCGCGGCCACCCGGGTCGAGATCGAGCACCGGGGCTGGGAACGGCTCGGCCCGGTCGCCGGGCTGTGGCGCGACCGGAACCAGGCGGGCTGGGAATCGCTGCTGCCGTACTTCATCACGGCAATCAAAGAAGGTCATTTCAATGAAGGGGAGCACTGATGGCCGCAGGCACCAAGGAAGACCCGTGGGAGCTCAAGACCCCGCCAGGTACCTCCGGTTACACCATGTACCGGGACGACCAGGCCGACCCGCCCGCGCTGGTCTGCCAGGTCGGCTCCACCACGCTGAAGTACCGGCTGCAGGCCATCGAGGATCTGCACGCCTGGCTGACCGCCCAGGGGGACTGGGTCCCGCTCGGCGCGGCCGACGAGAAGAAGGCCGCCGCCGAGGGGACGGTGGAAGCCTGGGGCCGGTCCGCGGTCAACCCCGTCGGCGGCTGGTACGGCCTGCGCAACGGCTACCGCGGCCGGTTCGGGATGTACCTGCCGCCGCTGCTCGAGGCGCTCGGCCTGGCCGAGGTCACCCACGATCCGCGCAATAACCGGATGCGGGCGATCTAAGCCTCTTCCCGGGCCACGTGGGCCAGCTGGACCAGGTCCAGCACCAGGTGGGCGCCGCTGCCCGGCGCGGTGATCAGGGTCAGGCCGTGCCCGTGGGCGGCCAGCTGCTCACTGACCGTGTACAGCGCCCGGACCCCCGCGCTGGCCAGCTGGGTGACGCCGGAAAGGTCGGCCACGAGCGGGACGGTCCCGCCCCGGCTGACCGACAGGAGCCGGCGGGCCAGCTTGTCCGCGGTCGTGATGTCGACCGGGCCGCGGACGACGGCCCGGGCGCCGGCGGCGGCCGCGATCGAGGTGTCCACGGAGAAGGGCGGTCCGGCCGGGCGGGCCGTATGCTCGCGCCGCCGGCCCGAGGCCAAGATGGCGGGCCGGCGCAGCCGGTGCCGCATGGCCACGGTGGTGCCGGTGGCCAGAGCCCCGGTCGCCTCCGCGGCCGGCTCGGTGCCCGGCGCCGGGGCGGCCGCCTGCGGCTGGTGGCTGACCAGCAGCCGGTCCACGACCTGCCCGGCCACCATCAGGCCGTGGCCGCGGTCGGCGTCGGCCGGGTCGGGCGGCCGCCAGGTGCCCTGGTCGGTCACCCGGCACTCCACGTACCCGTCGTCGCCCAGCCGCGCGTCGAGTTCGACATTGCCCGGCTGGTCATGCGGATAGGCGTGCTCGATGGCGTTGGTGAACACCTCCACCATGGCCAGGTGCAGCGCCTCCCAGTCGTCGGCGGCGGCGCCGAGCCGGCGCAGCCAGCCGGCGAAGGCGTCCCGGGCCTTGGTCAGGCTGGGCCGCCGGCTCGGCAGCTCCAGGTGCAGGGCGGGGACCGGATCGGCCAGCCAGTGCGCGGCCAGTGTGGTGATGTCGTCCGCGTGCCCGGTGTGGGTGAGCCGTTCCACCGTCAGCTGGCAGACGCGCTCGGCCGTGGCCGGGTCGGTGCTCAGCGCGGGTGAACCGGACTCCGGCGTCCGGCTGGCGTCGGCGGCGACCGCGGCCAGCTCGGCCATGCCCTCGGCGATGGTCCGGTCCGGCCGTTCGACGAGACCGTCGCTGTAGAGCAGGATCAGCTCACCGGGGGCGAGCCGGCCGGTCGCGAGGACCGGCGGTGAGCCGGTGCCTAGCGGTCCCGTCCCGGTGCCCTCGAGGTACCTGGCCGTGCCGTCGGTGCCGATGACCAGCGGCGGGGGGTGCCCGCAGGTGGTGTAGCGCAGGGCCCCGTCGGCCGGGTCGAGCACCACCAGGACGAGCGTGGCGACGCGGAGCGCCGGCATCTGGGTCGCGAACGCGTCGATGCGCTCGAGCGCGTGGCCCAGGTCTTTCTCGGCCGCGAGCAGTTCGGCCAGCACGGCGCGCAGCTGTCCCATCGCGGCCGAGGCGGCGACCCCGTGTCCCACCACGTCCCCGACGACCAGTGCGAAGCTGCCGTCGGCGAGCGGGATCGCGTCGAACCAGTCGCCCCCGGCGGCCTGCTCGTTCCCGGCCACCAGGTACCGGGCCGCGATCCTGGCCTGCGGCAGCACCGGCAGGGCGGTAGGCAGCAGCGCTTCCTGAAGCTCGGCTACGATCCGGCGGCCTTCCTCGGCTGCCAGCTCTCCCGGCTTGTCGTCGTGCGCAGTATCCGGCACCGCCGCCTCCTGGTTCCCGCCCCTTGCGGGTGTGAACTACCCAGGTGACGGGGGCCAAACGGATTACCGATGGGGACCAGCCGGGTTAGAACCGAATCTGGGGGGCAGTGGGGTGCGAGTACGGAAGATCACGAGGGAAGGAACGGCCGTGAGTGGCACCGACAAGGCCAAGAACAAGGCCCAGGAACTCAAGGGCAAGGTTAAGGAAACGACCGGCAAGGCCGTCGGCAACGAGCGGCTCGAGGCCGAGGGCGTGGCCGACCAGGCCGCGGGCAACGCGAAGCAGGCCGGCGAGAAGGTCAAGGACGTCGGCAAGAGCCTTAAGCCGTAAAACTCTCAGAGCCCGAAGCGTAAACCTGGTGTGGAACGCCGATTACCGGGTAATCGGACCGCCGGTGGTCGTAAAGAAAGAAGGAAATCAGCTATGGGTATCATCCTCCTCGTTCTCCTGCTCGCCCTCATTCTCGGCGGGCTCGGCTTCGCGATCCACATCCTGTGGTGGATTGCTCTCGTCGTGCTAGTGATCTGGCTCATCGGGTTCGTCGTACGTGTCGGCGAAGGCGGATCGCGCGGTCGCTGGTATCGCTGGTAACCGAGTCACCGCCGCTAGCCGGCGGTCGCTTCGGGCTTGCCCGGCTGATCGGCTCCGGGGCCGCTTGCGGCTCCGGAGCCGTCGTCGGCTAGGGCCTCATCCATGGTGTCGTACATCGGCAGCCGGTCGGCCAGGCCCGTGATCCACAGCGCCTTGACGTAGCGGTAGCGCGCACCCGCGAGCCGGAACGTGCCGCCCGCCGCCACCTGCCGCCGCCAGTGCCCGACGATGACGGCCAAGGCGGTGGTGTCCATGAAATCCACCCGGGACAGGTCTAGGACCACCCGGTCGCTCTGCTCCCCGGCTTCCGCCAGACAGTCGTCGAACTGCTGCTTCGACACGACGTCGAGTTCGCCTTGGACGCTCACGACCATGCTGTCGCCGTGAGATTCCAGCGACATGCGGAGCTCCGGCACTCTCGCTCCCCCCTGGGTTGGCTCGGACAAGTTGGCTGGGACCGGCGGAGGTCATCCAGAATCGTATTCCCAGGACCCGGCTCTTGCTGCCATAGCCCAGCATGAACCCGGGCCGGATGTACTGTTGGCCCGGTACATACGTAACCAGGCAGCACGATACCTAGGAATGCATACCCATGGACGTTGACAGCAGCCAGGGGCGGATGGCCGCGTATATGAGCGACCATCAGGACAAGGTCGTCGACCGCTGGACCGAGCTCGTGGTGACGAGCCTGCGCGGCCGGACTTCCACGGCCGAGGTCCGGCGTGAGCTCGAGGACCTGTACTCGCTCGTGACCAGGGTCATGTCCGGCGCCGATGACCAGGCCGCCGGCGAGCTCAGGGCCGCGCTGGCCGAGCTTTCCCGGTCCCGCGCGCGGAACGGCTTCACGCCGAGCGAGACGGCCCTGGCTATTTTCGCCCTCAAGGACGCGGTCTACGAGCTAATCGGTGACACGTCCGGCCTGATGCCCGAATACCTGGCCTTCTCCCGGATGACGGACGATCTCGGCCTGCACACCTTCGAGACCTACGCGGCGGCCCGCGAACAGATCATCGCCGATCAGGCCGTGTCCATGCTCGAGCTGTCCACCCCGGTGATCCAGCTGTGGGAGGGCATCATCGCGGTCCCGCTGGTCGGCACCCTCGACTCGGCCCGCACCCAGCTGGTCATGGAGAAGCTGCTCGAGACCCTGGTCGCGACCGGCGCGGAGCACGCGGTGCTGGACATCACCGGGGTGCCGACGGTGGACACCGAGGTGGCCCAGCATCTGCTCAAGGCGGTGAGCGCGGTCCGCCTGCTCGGCGCCGAGTGCATCATCAGCGGGATCAGGCCGCAGGTCGCGCAGACGATCGTGGCGCTCGGCATCGAGTTCGGCGACATCGTCACCAAGGCGACGCTGGCCGGCGCGCTGATGCACGCGCTGCGCCGTACCGGCCACCAGATCGGCACGACCTGATGGAACGGGTGCCGATCCTCAAGATCGGGACGACGCTGTTCGTCTCCATCCAGATCGACCTGCAGGACGAGAGCGTCATGCGGCTCCAGGACGACCTGGCCGAGGAGCTGGCCGCCACCGGCGCGCACGGCGTGATCATCGATATCACCGCGGTGGAGATCGTCGACTCCTTCATCGGCCGGATGCTGGCCACCATCGGGTCTATCTCACGGTTGTTCGACGCCGAGACGGTCCTGGTCGGCATGCGCCCGGCGGTGGCCATCACGCTGACCGAACTCGGACTTTCACTGCGGGGGGTGCGCACCGCGCTGAACGCGGAGAAGGGCCTGGCGCTGCTGAACGGCCGCGGCTGATGGAGGAGTTGCCGATCAGGTCGGGGGACGACGTTGTCCGCGTCCGGCAGCACGTACGGGTGGTGGCCGCTCAGAGCGGCCTTTCCCTGGTGGACCAGACCAAGCTGGTGACGGCGGCCAGCGAGCTCGCCCGTAACGCCCTGGTCCACGGGGCCGGCGGCATGGCTCGGGTCGAGGTGGTCACGTCGGTCACCGGCAAGTCCGGCGTCCGGATCGGCTTCACCGACGACGGCCCGGGAATCGCCGACCTCGACCTGGCCCTGACCGACGGCTGGACCTCGGGTGGCGGCCTGGGCCTGGGCCTGTCGGGCGCCCGGCGGCTGGTCGACGAGTTCGAGCTCACCTCCAAGCCGGGCCGCGGCACCAGCGTGGTCGTCGTCAAATGGTCCCGCTGAGTTGCGCCCGATGAGGTGGACCGGATGAGGTGGCGCTGGTGAACCGGCCCGCCGTGAACTGGCCGCTGCAGGCCCCGCCGCCGCAGGACCGGCGCTGGCTCCGGGTGGAGGACGCCAGCGCCGTGGCCGCCTGCCGCACCGCCGCGCTGGGCCTGGCGGACCGGCTGCGGTTTCCCGCCCGCCGCGCCGACCAGCTCGCGCTCGCGGTGACCGAAGCAGCCTCCAACCTGCACAAGCACGCCTCCGCGGGGGCGCTGTGGCTAGGCGTGAACCGGGACGCCGAGCCGCCGGGGATCGACGTCGTCACCATCGACGCCGGGCCCGGCGTGCCGGACGTGGCCGCGGCCATGCGCGACGGCCACTCCACGGCGGGCACGCTGGGCATCGGCCTCGGCGCGATCCAGCGGCTGGCCGGCTCCTGTGACCTGTACTCCATGCCCGGCCACGGCACCGCCCTAGCCGCCCGCTTCGCCGGAGAAGCGGCCCGTCCCGCCCAAGCCCGCTGGGCGGCCGGGCTCGTGCGGCCCATCGACGGGGAGAACGAATGCGGTGACTCCTACGCCGCGGTCCAGGCGGGGGACGTGATCACCGCCGTGATGTGCGACGGCCTCGGCCATGGCCCGCTGGCCGCCAGGGCGGCCGCCGAAGGCGTGGCCGCGTTCCTCGACGATCCGGCGGGCGAGCCGGCCGCGCTGCTCGGCCGGATGCACCGGCGGATGAACGGAACCCGCGGCGGGGCTGTCGGTGTCGTGCAGCTCGGCGGCGGCGTCGCGCGCTTCTGCGGCCTGGGCAACATCGCCGCGTCGATCCTGTTCCAGGGCCACCGCAAGAGCATGATCTCCATCCCTGGCATCGCCGGGCACCAGGCGCGGACCATCCGCCAGTTCGACTACGAGCTGCCCCCGGGCGCCGCCGTCATCCTGCACTCCGACGGGATCAGCGCCCGCTGGGAGGCGGCCGCCCTGCCCGGGCTCGAGACCAGGGATCCGCTGCTCATCGCCGCCGTGCTGCTCGCCGAGGCGGGCATTCACCGCGACGACGCCGGTATCCTCGTGCTGAAGCCATGACCAGCCAGCTCGCTCGTCTGGACGTCCGGGACCCGGCCGGCGTCTTCGCGGCCCGGCAGCTCGGCCGCGGTCTGGCTGACCTGCTGAAGCTGGAGCGGCAGGACCAGATCCGGGTGGCCACCGCGGTGAGCGAGATAAGCCGCAGCGCCGTCACGGCGGGCCTGACCGCGGTGGTCACGTTCGGCGTCGACGCCGCCGACCTGGTGCTGACCGTCACCATGGACGGCGAACCCCCGGCCAACGGCGTCGCCCCGGTCGAGCGGCTCATGGACCACGTCACCGTCGAAGGCAACGTGGTCCGGATGGCCAAGCGCCGCCCGCCCGGCGTCCGCCCGGACCGGCGGGTGCTCAGCGAGCAGCTGGCGGCGGTGCATCCCCAGTCCGCCCTGGACGAGCTGCGCCGCCAGAACCAGGACCTGATCACCGCGCTGGACGACCTCAGGCAGCAGAAGGACCAGCTGGTCCTGCTCAACGCCGAGCTGCAGGAGACCAACCAGGGCGTCATGGCCATGTACAACGAGCTGTCCAGCGAGCTCGAGCAGACCAACCGCGGCGTGGTGGCCCTGTACGCCGAGCTGGACGAGACGTCCGAACGGCTCCGCGCCGCCTCGGAGTCCAAGGACCGGTTCTGGGCCAACGTCAGCCATGAGCTGCGCTCCCCGCTGAACTCCATCATGGGGCTGACCCGGCTGCTAGCCGAGCCCGACCTGGCCGACCCCGACCCGGAGCGCCTGAGCCCGGAACGCCTGTACCAGGTCGAGCTCATCAGGAACTCGGGCAGCACCCTGCTGGCCCTGGTCAACGACCTGCTCGATGTGGCCAAGGCCGAATCGGGCCAGCTGCACACCGACCCGGCCCACGTCGACCTGCCGGCCCTGCTCGACCGCCTGCGCGCGCTGGCCCGGCCGATGGCCGGAGAAAAACCGGTGGCGGTGACGGTCAGCGCCGAAGGCGCCCCCGGCACGATCCTGACCGACGAGGTTGCCCTGACCGGCATCCTGCGTAATCTGCTGTCTAACGGAATCAAGTACACCGATCGCGGCGAGGTCCGGCTGAGCGTACGGGTAACTGGCCCGAGGCTGGAGATCATCGTGGCCGACACCGGCATAGGCATACCGGCCGGCCTGACCCGCCATGTCTTCGAGGAGTTCTACCAGGTGCCCGGCGTCCGCCGCGGCGGTACCGGGCTCGGCCTGCCGTACGCGCGCCGGCTGGCCGAGATCCTGGGCGGCGACCTCACGCTGACCAGCGAGCCCGGCGCCGGGACCACGGTCGTGCTCGACCTGCCGGCGCAGACCCCGCGGCTCGGCACCGTCCTGGTCGCCGACGACGACGCCGCCTTCCGGCAGGTGCTGGAGCAGCTGCTCACTCCGCTAGCGGCCCAGGTCGTAGCGGCCGAGGACGGCGTCCAGGCGCTGGCCATGGCCACGGACAACCCCGTCGACCTGGTCCTGGCCGATATGCGGATGCCCGGCCTGGACGGCGGCGCGCTGCTGGCCCGGCTGCCGGCCGGGATCCCCGCCATCATCATCACCAGCGCCGACCTGCCGCCCCCGCCGCGGGCGGCGGCGCTGCTGCGCAAGGACGAGATCAGCGCGGAGCGGCTGGAGTTCACCATTCGCGGGGTCCTCCGGAGGCCGTCGTGACCGAGCCGCAGGCCCGCATCCTCCTGGTCGACGACGACGAGGCCAAGCGCTACCTCATGAAAACCTGGCTGCGCCGGGGCGGCCACACCGTGATCGAGGTCGGCACCGGGCGCGAGGCGCTGGATCACCTCGGCGACATCGAGCTCGTCCTGCTCGACGTCAACCTGCCCGACATGTCCGGCTACGAGGTCTGCAAGCTGATCAAGGGCGACCCGGCCACGGCGGCCCTCCCGGTCGTCCAGATCTCCGCCACCGCGACCCAGGTGTCGGACCGCGCGCTGGGCCTGACCCAGGGCGCCGACGCCTACCTGACCGATCCCGGCGAGCCCGAGGAACTGCTGGCCGTGGTGATGGCCGCGCTGCGCTACTCCCGGGCCAGGCAGCGGGCCGAGCGGACCGCGACGCTGCTGACCGCGCTGACCGGGGTGGCGCTCGACATCAGCGCGGCTGGCACCTTCGACGGGCTGGCCCGGGCCGCGGCGGCCGGCGCCGCGCGGATCTTCGCGGTCGAGGCCGTGCTCGTCGTGCAGATGCCCGACGGCCAGGTTCGCCGCACCTCGGCTTCGCCCGGCCGGCCCGCGACGCAGCAGCGTGGCGCTCCCGGCGGCCTGGTGGACCAGGTCACCGCGCGGGTGCTCGGGGACGACTCCAGTGCCCTGGCCAGCGCGGCCGTCGCCCTGTCGGCTGCGGAATGGCTCGAGCTCGTCCCGGACAGCACGCTGCGGTGTGACGTGTTCGTGGCCGCGATGCGGCCGAAGGCGGACCGGCCGCCGGTCGCGATGGCCGTCGAGGCGGGCGGCGTGCCCGGCGAGGAGGAAATGCAGATCCTGCGCCAGCTGGTGCAGCTGGTCGCGCTGGCCGCCGACGCGCTGCGCTCCTACGCCGAGGAGCACACGATCGCGCTGACCCTGCAGCGGAGCCTGCTTCCCTCGGCCCCGCCCGAGGTACCGGGCCTGGCCACGGCGTTCCGCTACATCCCGGCCAGCGACCAGGCCGAGGTCGGCGGCGACTTCTACGAGGCGCTCCGGTGGCAGGACCAGGTCCTCGTCGCGATCGGCGACGTGCAGGGCCACTCGCTGGGCGCGGCCACGGTGATGGGCGAGCTCAGGCATGCGCTGCGCGCCTTCGCCATCGAGGGGCACTCGCCGCTGGCCATCACCGGCCTGGTCAACGAGGTACTGACCCGCTACCACCCGGGCATCATCGCGACCTTGTGCGTGGCGCTGCTCGACCCGGTCTCGGGCGACCTGCAGATCGTGAACTGCGGGCACATGCCGCCGCTGCTCGTCGACGGGCCGGAAGCGGCCTATGTCGGCGAGGGGGGACTGCTGCTCGGCCTGCCCATACACGAGCCGCATGTGGAAAGGACATCGCTGCCGCCGGGAGGTACTCTGCTGCTGATGACCGACGGACTGGTTGAGGACCGGCATATCTTCCTCGACGAGAACCTGGAGAAGCTGCGCAAGGTCGCCCAGGAGGTCGGCGGGGCCGATGTCGAGGCCTTCAGCAACCATCTGATGTCCGCCTTCGGTCCTCGGGAGGATGACGTCGCCATGATCGCGATCCGCCGACTGTCTCAGAGCCGGGCCGGCACGCCATGACCGAGGCCCCGGACCAGCTCACCGGCCTCACCGCGCGGTACGCCGCGCTCCGTCAGGCGGCCGGATCCAACGCCGCCGACCCCGGCGGGATCCTCGAGGCCGCTTTCACCGAGCTCGAAGGGGCCATCGACCTGCTCCGCGGTTCCGGGCCCAGGCCCGCGAACCCGAGGGAACCCGGCTCGCCCGCGGACACCGCCGAACGCAGCCTGCTGCGCGCGGTGTTCCAGGACACGCCCGCCCCGCTGTTCCTGATCGCCCGGGACGGCACCGTCCAGCGAGTCAACCGGGCCGCCGGGGAGCTGATCGGCGCCAAACCCGGCTACGCAACGGGCCGCCCGTTCGGTGCCTTCGTCGGTCTGGCCTCCCGGGCCGCGCTGAATTCCCAGCTCACCGCCGTCGGCCGGACCGGCAAGCCGCGCCGCCTGCGGTGCAGCCTGCTGGCTGAGGACGGCGAGGTCCCGTGCGAGCTCGTCATCGGACGCGTCGGCATCAAGGGCACCAGCGATGACGCCGGCCCCTGGTCATCACCGTCCGCGACGCACCAGCCCCCCAGGCGGCCGAAGAAACAGCGCCCGAAGAAACGGCGACCTGAAGAAACGGCGCCCGAAACAAAGCCCAGGACCCGCTCCAAGCTGGGCGCGGTCCAGGCCGTCACCCGCCGGCTCGACCTGGTCACGGCGGTGGCCCGGCTGCTGCTGGAGAACGAGGGCTTCAGCGAGTCCAGGACCCTGCAGCGGTGCGCGCGGCTGATCGCCCGCGAGCTCACCGCCTGGGTCATCGTGGACATGGAGCGCAGGCACCGGGTGCGGCGGCTGTTCGCCACCGGCCCGGACGATCCGCGCCTGACCGAGCTGATCGGCGCGGTGGCCGCGGTCGACCCGCCGCCCGGCTCCGTCCCCTCCGACGTGCACGCCTCGGGGCACCCGGTCCTCATCGCGCACGCCGAGGACGCCGGCGCGCTCGGCACGAGCGTGGACGGGACGCCGCTGCTGCCGCTGCTCGACGCCACCTCGGTGCTGTCCGTGCCGCTGGCCGACGGCGAGGTTAAGTACGGCGTGCTGACCCTGGCCCGGCGGGCGGCGGACGGGCACTTCAAGGTGGCCGACCTGGCGCTGGTGCAAGAGCTCGGCGAGCAGATGGCGCTGGCCATCCGGGTCAACCGGATGTTCCGGCGCCGGTCCGACACCGTCGACGCGCTGCACGCGAGCCTGGTGCCGCGGCGCTGGCCCGACATCCCCGGCGTGCAGGTCGCCGCGACGTACCTGGCCGCCACCGAGGACCAGGACATCGGCGGTGACTTCCACGACGTCTACCGGACCCCGGACGGCTGGGGCCTGGCCGTCGGGGACGTCTGCGGCGTGGGGGAGGAGGCGGCCGCGGTGACCGCCGCGGCCCGGCACGCGATCCGCGTCCTGGCCCGCCGCTGCGCCGACCCGCGTGAGGTGCTGGTCGGCGCCAACGAGATCGTCCTGGCCGACGAGCTCGCCCTCGACGGCGGCTTCGTCACCGCCAACATCGCGCACCTGAACTGGCGCGACGACAAGCTGCACGTGATGCTGGGCAGCGCCGGCCACCCGGCCGCGGCGGTGCTGCGGGCCGACGGCCGGGTCCTGATGACCAGCGGCGGGGGCCTGCCGCTGGGCCTGTTCCCCGACGCCGGGCCCGCCACCCAGGAAATCGTCCTGGAGGAAGACGACATCCTGTTCCTCTACACCGACGGGGTGGCCCAGGCCCGCGGCCCCGGCAACAGCTATTTCCAGGACCGGCTGGCGGAAGAGCTGGCCGCATTGGCGGGCCAGCCGCCGGATGAGCTGGTGTCCTCGATGCGCCGGGCGATGAACAGCTTCAGCGGGGGCAACCTGGTCGATGACGTCACGATGCTGGCCCTGCGGGCCGGCCGGGTCAGCCACGGCAGCGCGCGGGACCGCCGCGCCGCGTCCCGCGATCAGCGCTCACGCCAGCGTGCGTGATCAACTATTGTCATCCCCCGCCCGGACCAGGCACCATGTGCGAGTGACCAGCGCGATCTTGAACGTCCGGGCCGAACGCGGGTGAAGCGGGAGACGACCGAGCTGTGGTCGGCGGCGCTGGGGGCCGCGGGCACCGTCATCCGCTACGGGCACTGGGGCCGCCCGGTGCTTGTCTTTCCCACCGAACGGGGCCGGGCCTGGGACTTCGAGAACAACGGCATGACCGACGCGGTCGCGAACCTGATCGACGCGGGGCGGGTCAAGCTCTACTGCGTCGACAGCAACGACGCGGCGTCCTGGTCCAATCACGACATCTCGCTCGAGGAGCGGGCCCGGCGGCACGGCCGGTACGAGTCCTGGATCGTCGGCGACGTGGTGCCGTGGATCTACCGGGACTGCGGCGGCCAGCCGGCCGAGGTGGTCACCCTCGGCTGCAGCATGGGCGCCTTCCACGCGGCCAACTTCGCCCTCAAGCGGGCCGACCTGTTCCCGCTGGCCATGTGCTTCTCCGGCAACTACGACCCGGCCTCGTGGAACGGCTGGGGCGAGCGCGGCAACGAGGCGTACTTCAACAACCCGCTGGACTACATCGTCAACCTGACCGGCGACCACCTGGAGTGGCTGCGCAGCCAGGTCAGCCTGCTGCTGGTCTGCGGCCAGGGCCAGTGGGAGGACACCACCGGCACGCTGGCCAGCACGAAGCGGTTCGCCGCGCTGCTCACCGGCCGGGGCATAAGGCATGAATTGGACCTGTGGGGGCATGACGTCCCGCACGACTGGCCGTCCTGGCGAGCGCAGCTCGCCCATCACCTGCCGCGATTCTGCTGACCTCGAGAGGGCACTATGACCAGGCACATCATCGGGCTGCTGCTCGGGACCGAGGAGGACTGGCCCGCCGCGTTCACCGAGATCCTGAGCCGGCTCGGCCCGGTGCGGGGTCACGAGTTCGACTGCGAGCGGATCACCATCGAGCCGTTCGGCCTGCGTGACCAGCCCCGCTACAACCTGGTCATCGACCGGCTCGCGTACTGGTACTACCACCCCCGGGAGTGGCTGAAGAAGGTCGCCATGATGAACGGCGTCTACCTCCTCAACAGCCCGTTCACGTTCCAGTCGATGGAGAAGCACGCCGCCTACTGCGCGATGATGCGGCTCGGGCTCAAGGTGCCCGAGACGGTGCTCGTGCCCTACAAGAACCCGCTCGACAACTCCCGTTACGCCTACACCGCGGCCCGCTACAACCAGCCCTTCGACCTGGACGCCATCGCCGCCAAGATCGGCTACCCGCTGTTCATGAAGCCCTACGACGGCGGGGCCTGGCGCGGCGTCTCCAAGATCAGCAACGCCGACGAGCTGCACGCCGCCTACGACGCCAGCGGCGAGATGCTCATGCACCTGCAGAAGGCCATCGACTACGACGTGTTCGCCCGCTCGCTGTCCATCGGGGCCGAGACGATGGTGATGAAGTTCCAGCCGGACAAGCCCATGCACGAGCGCTACGCGGTCGAGCACGACTTCCTGGCGCCGGACGCGGGGCTCGAGGTGGTGACGATCGGCAAGCTGGTCAACGCGTTCTTCAAATGGGAGTTCAATTCCTGCGAGACCCTGGTCAAGGGCAGCGAGGTCTACCCCATCGACTACGCCAACGCCTGCCCCGACGTCGCCCTGACCAGCCTGCACTACTACTTCCCGTGGGCGATGAAGGCGCTGGTCAAGTGGACCGTCTTCGCCCTCGTCACGGGCCGTAAGGCCAAGCTCGACCTGGAGACCGACCGGTACTTCGCGGTGGCCGACGAGCCCGGCCGGTCGTACGGGGAGAAGCTGGGCGAGTACCGTAAGCTGGCCGACGCCTACTTCGATACCGAGCGCTACCAGGACTTCTGCGCGACTCACCTGTCCCGGCTGGACGAGCTGGTGCTGGACTGGGTGGCCGGCCCGACTTCGACCAGCTGCTGGTCCGCACGGTCCAGGCGGTGTACCCGGCCAGCGAGCACGACCAGTTCGTCGCGCACCTGCGCGGCCTGCTGCACCTGTGGGTCCGGGACGAGAGCGCGCGGCTGGATACCACCGCAGACGGGTACGAAGGGGACAAAGCCAGATCCACCTCATCGAGCGGAGCCTGAAGTGGGCCGTGACATCCAGGCCATCAAGATCAGTGGCGAGGACCGGCGCAAGTACCGGGACAAGGTCAGGCGCTCGCTCGACGTGTTCGCCCGCATGCTCCGCGAGCGCCTGTTCGAGGAGGACCCGTCGACGGTCGGCCAGGAGATCGAGCTGAACCTGGTCGACGAGCACGGGATGCCGTCGATGCGCAACGCCGCCGCGCTCGACGCGATCGCCAGCCCGGCCTGGGCCACCGAGGTCGGCCAGTTCAACCTCGAGATCAACGTGCCGCCCCGGACGCTCGACGGCGACTCGCTCGCCACCCTGGAGGCCGAGCTCCGCGACGACCTCAACAACGCCGACGCCCGGGCCCGCACCGTCGGCAGCCACCTGGTCATGGTCGGCATCTTGCCCACGCTGACCGAACACGACGTGGACGAGGACTCCATGTCGGCCAACGAGCGCTACAAGGTGCTGAACGAGCAGATCTTCGCCGCCCGCGGCGAGGACATGCGGATCGAGATCGAGGGCGCCGAGCAGCTGCTCACCCACAGCGACAGCATCACGCCCGAGTCCGCCTGCACCAGCGTGCAGCTGCACATCCAGGTCAGCCCGGACGCCTTCGCCGACTACTGGAACGCGGCCCAGGCCATCGCGGGCGCGCAGGTCGCGCTGGCGGCCAACTCCCCGTACCTGTTCGGCCGGGAGCTGTGGCACGAGACCCGGATCACCCTGTTCGAGCAGGCCACCGACACCCGCTCGGACGAGCTGAAGGAGCAGGGCGTGCGCCCCCGGGTGTGGTTCGGGGAACGCTGGATCACCTCGGTGTTCGACCTGTTCGAGGAGAACCTCAGGTATTTCCCGGCCCTGCTGCCGATCTGCGAGTCCGAGGACCCGCTGGCCGTGCTCGACGCCGGCGCCATCCCGGAGCTGGGCGAGATGAGCCTGCACAACGGGACCATCTACCGCTGGAACCGCCCCGTCTACGGCATCGTCGCCGGGCGGCCGCACCTGCGGGTGGAGAACCGGGTGCTGCCGGCCGGGCCGACCATCGCCGACGTGATCGCCAACGCGGCGTTCTACTACGGCCTGGTCCGTATCCTGGCCGAGGCGGACCGGCCGATCTGGACCCAGCTGTCCTTCGCCACCGCGGCCGAGAACCTGCACGAGGCCGCGCGGCACGGCCTGGACGCCCAGCTCTACTGGCCGGGCGTGGGGGATACGCCGGTGTCCGAGCTGATCCTGCGCCGCCTGCTGCCGCTGGCCCGCGAGGGCCTGGCCCGGTGGGGCGTGGACGCCGCCGTCGCGGACCGGCTGCTCGGCATCATCGAGCAGCGCTGCCTGACCGGCCAGACCGGTGCCAGCTGGCAGATCGCCACGGTGAACAAGCTGACCGAGGGCGGCCTGGACCGCCGCGAGGCCCTGCGCCGGATGACCCAGGCCTACATCGGCCGCATGCACTCGAACGAGCCCGTCCACACCTGGTCCGTGGACTAGCCCCATTCTCATTCAATGGTTGTGGCAACCTAATTGCTCTATCCATTAGGTTGCCACAACCATTGAATTGTGAGATGTCGAAACCAGCTGGCGCCGCCCACCGGCCGAGCCGTCGTCCGCGCTCGCCGATACCCCGACGATGGCCGTCAGCGCATGAGGGCGTAGTCGGCGGGGCGCGCCCGCCGGGTCCGGGCCCAGTACTCGAACGTGAATCCCGGCCACAGCGTCCGGTTCACGCCCTCGTCGTCGAGGTACCAGCTCCGGCAGCCGCCCTCGCTCCACACCGCGCGGCGCAGCCGCCGCTGCATCGCGTCGTTGTAGCGCCGCTGCGCCTCGTCGCTGACCTCGATCGCGTCGGCCTTGTCCCGGGCCAGCAGGCGCAGGCAGCTCAGCACGTGCTGGATCTGGCTCTCGATCATGAACACGGCCGAGCTGTGCCCCTGGCCGGTGTTCGGGCCGAGGAGCAGGAACAGGTTCGGGAAACCGGCCACGGTGACGCCCCGGTAGGCCTCCAGGGTCCCGGGCTGGAGCTTGCGCCCGTCCCGCCCGGACACGTTGAGGCTGGTCACGGACTCGACCACCTTGAAGCCGGTGGCGTAGACGATGACGTCGGCCTTGTGTTCCTCGCCGTCCGCGGTAGTCACGCCCGCCTCGGCGATCCCGGTGATCGGTTCGGTGACCAGCGTTACGTTCGGCCGCTGCAGCGCCGGATAGTAGTCCGAGGACAGCAGGATCCGCTTGCAGCCGATGGTGTAGTCCGGGGTGAGCCTGGCCCGCAGCGCGGGGTCGGTGACCTGGGCCGCCAGGTGCCTGCGGGCCACCTGCTGCAGCGGCGCCATCAGCTTCGGGCTGATCGCGAAGCCCAGCGCCCGCAACTCGAGCCCCAGGTAAATCGCGTCCCGGAGCGCCCGCGCGGTCACCGGTGCCCGCCGGAACACGGTCCGCATCCGGGCCGGGATCGGCGCGTCCGGCCGCGGGTGGATCCACGGCGGCGTGCGCTGGAACACGGTGACCTGACCGGCCTGCTTCGCGATCTCGGGGACGAACTGGATCGCCGACGCCCCGGTCCCGATCACCGCGACCCGCTTGCCCGCCAGCTCGGCCGAGTGATCCCAGCGCGCCGAGTGGAACGCGGCCCCGCCGAACCGCCCCGCGCCCGGGATGTCCGGGTCGGCCGGGAGGTGCAGCGCGCCCGCCGCGGACACCACGGCCCGCGCCCGCCAGGTGCCGATCTCACCGTGCTCGAAGGTCTGCACGTCCCACCGCCGGGCCCTGGCGTCCCAGTCCATCCGCTCGACCACGCTGCCGTAGCGGATGTGGGCCTCGAGCCCGTACTTGCGGGCGCACCCGCGCAGGTAGTCCCAGATCTCCCGCTGCGGCGCGAACAGGCGGCTCCAGTCCGGGTTCAGCTCGGAGGAATAGGAGTACAGCGGCGACGGCACGTCGCACGCGCACCCCGGGTACTGGTTGTCCCGCCAGGTCCCGCCGAGGTCGTCCTCCTTGTCCAGGATGATGAAATCGTCGTACCCGGCCTTCTTGAGCGCGATCCCCATCCCGATCCCGCCGAACCCGGCTCCCACGATCACGATCCCTGGCATGCCAGGACACTAACGCAGAAATACCATCCCCGGCCACGCCTGCCCCGACCCGCCCACCCCGAAAGATCTTTCTCCCGAACGGGCTCGCTCCGCCCCCGGGTACCGTCTTACCGACCTTGTGGGCTATCCACTCCTTTCACCCCCTAGGGAGGTAACTCGCCCGTGGCGATTCGCGCGGTGGTGTTCGATATCGGCGGGGTCCTGGAGATCACCCAGGACCTGAGCCCGACCCGGTCGCAGGATTCCGTCACCCGCGCCTGGGAGACCCGGCTGGGCTTGCCGACGGGCGAGGTGGACGTGCGGATGCGCGACGCCTGGATCGGCGGCAGCGTCGGCACGATCACCCTGGAAGACGTGCACCAGGCCCTCCGGGACCACCTCGGCCTGGACTCCGGGCAGGTGGCCGCGTTCATGGCCGACCTGTGGCGGGAGTACCTGGGCACGGCCAACACCGAGCTGATCGAGTACGCCCGCGGGCTGCGCCCGCGCTACCGCACCGGGATCTTGAGCAACAGCTTCGTCGGCGCCAGGGAACAGGAGCAGAAGGCCTACGGCTTCGAGGACCTGGTCGATGAGATGGTCTACTCGCACGAGTGCGGGATGAGCAAGCCGGACCCCCGGATCTACGCTCTGACCTGCGAGCGCCTCGGCGTCCAGCCGGAGGAGACGGTATTCGTCGACGACTACGAGCCCAACGTGACGGCCGCCCGCGAGGCGGGCTGGCACGGAGTTCACCACACCGTGAACGTCACGACCATCGCGGCGCTCGAGCGGTTGCTGGGCCGGGCCTGAGCGGCCCAGCGGTGCTGGCAGTCAGTCCGGGAGGGACGCCTCGGCCTGCCGGAGCCGTTCGGCCATGGCGTCGGTTTCCGCCACGGACAGCCGGGGCACCTCACCCCACCGGGTGCCGCCCTCCTCCAGCGTGCCCGCCACGTGGAAGTGCACATGCGCCACGGCCTGGTTGGCCGATAGCCCGTTGTTCTGCCAGATCGCGATCCCCGGCCGCCGCTCGGCCGCGTCGACCAGGCGGGCCGCGTGCCGGATCTCCCGCATCAGCGCCCCCGATTCCTCGTCCCGCAAGTCCAGGATCGTCGGGCAGTGTCGCACCGGCACCACCAGCAGGTGCGACACCCCCCGCTGCTCCCGCGTGATCAAGATGGCCACGAGCTCGCCGCGCCGCAGGATGGTGTACGGCTTCTCGCCCCGCAGGAACGCGCAGAACGGGCAGCTCCCGCCGGACGGCACCACGATGCTGCTCACGGACGGCCGTTCCAGCGCAGCGGCAGCCGGACCTGGACCTCGGCCGATGGCCCGGTGACCACGACGTCGACAGCCGCGGTGCCGTAGTCCAGCGGCGGCACGACCCTCAGCCAGAGCACGTAGTCGTCGGTCTCCCTCAGCTGAGCCGACCGGGCCGGGCGCGCGGTATGCCAGCGGCCGTCGCCGTCGCGCAGCCACAAGACAGGCATGCGGTCGGCTAGCACGCCGTAGCGCGAGGTGTACTCCGGCGTGACGCCGCTGGTCAGCAGATGCAGGAACTGACCCCGCTCGCCGTTGTGCAGGCCGAGGACCGCGACCCGCGCCCCGTCCCGCTCGGGCAGCTCGGCCGTCGCGACGGCCCAGCCGGGGACGGGGCCCGCTCCGGCGTCCCGCGGCGGCGGTACTCCAGCAGGCTCAGCCACGGTCCGGGCAGCTCACCGGCGGGCGGCGCGGCGATGCCGTGGTCCTCGATCCCCAGCCGCAGGCACAGCGCGGCCAGCTGGCCGGGCAGCGGGCTCAACGCCGGCAGCGCGTCGCAGGCGAGCAGCGCGGCAACGATGTCCGCGAGCCCGACGGGGGCCTCGCTGAGCGGGCCGGCCTGGACGGCCGACGGGTGCAGGGGGACCTGCTCGGGTGAGGCGAGGGCGAGGAATCCGGCGGCGATATCGGTGAGCAGCAGCTCGCCGGGGCTCGCGGTGGCCGGTGTCACGGTCACGGGCGGCTGGGCCGGCTGGATGTCCAGGTCGATGCGCGCCGGCGGCTCGCCGGGAGCCGTGCTGACGTCCAGCCAGCGGATGTCCGGCGGCGGGGCCGGGTACAGATCGAGCGGGCCCGACCACTCGTGGCCAGGCCAGCCGCCGCCGATGCTGGAACGCAACTGGTAGCCGGTGCCCTGGTCGTCCACCACCGTGGACCGGCCGGCGGCCAGCACCCCCGGTGGCGACGTGTGCCGGTCCGGCGCCTGGCCGGGGCCCCAGTAGCTGATCCCCGTGAAGCACCCGCGGACCGGCGTCCCGATGTACGCCTGCAGGTGCAGCGCGCCGTCCGGGTTCTGGATCACCTCGCTGACCGGCACGATGCGCCAGGGAACGGCCGGCGCCGGCGGCCAGTGCTGGCCGGCGCCTGGGCCGGGCGGAACATGCGACAGCCGGTTCACCTGCGCCTGCGCGTTCGGCGCGAGTCCTCCCGGCCCGGGCTGCCGTACCCCGAGGGCCCAGGCGAGCTCGGCCTGGATCTTGTTCGCGGCCGCCATGTCGAAGGCGCGCACGGCGTGCAGGGCCTGGGCGGTGACTTCGAGCCGCACGGAATGGCACTCGTCCAGCAGGCCGTGACCGTCGGCCTGCGTGGTCGCCCGGCGCAGTTCGGCCTCGGCCAGCTGCCACAGGAAAGCTTCCGCGCGCTCGCGGTTCATGTTCCCAGTGTCCTACCATCGGCCAGATGTTCCGTCCCGAAGGTCCCGTCGAGACCGCCCGGCTGACGTTGCGCCCGTTCACGCCCGGCGACTTCGACGACCTGTACGCCTACCAGTCCCGCCCCGACGTACCTCATAAGCAACAGGTGGCCATAATCGCAAGATCTAGAATCAGCAGTTATGGAACTGCATCAGCTCGAGTACTTCGTGGCGGTCGCCGAGGAGGCCAGCTTCACCCGGGCGGCGGCCCGGGTGCACGTGGCCCAGCCGGGGGTGAGCGCGCAGGTCCGGCGGCTGGAGTCGGAGCTGGGGCAGCGGCTGCTCGACCGCTCGGGCCGCTCGGTCCGGCTGACCGAGGCCGGGTCGGCGGTGCTGCCGTTCGCCCGGGCCGCGCTGGACGCGGTGGCCCGCGCCCGGCTGGCCGTGGACGAGCTGGCCGGCCTGGTGCGCGGGCAGGTCACGGTCGGCATGGTGAGCGGCTGCGCCCTCCCGGTCCTGGCCGAACTCCTGGCCGCCTTCCACAAGCAGTACCCCGGCGTGGCCATCTCCCTGACCGAGGACAACTCGGACCGGCTCATCGAAATGCTCAACGACGGCCGCCTCGACCTGGCCCTGATCGGAACGGCGGGCACCGACGGCAACGAAAAAATCAGCACCGCGGTCCTCATCGACGAGGAACTGGTCGCGGCGGTTCCACCCGGTCATCCCCTCGCGAGCGCGGGAACCATCACCATCAAGGCACTGCGCGACGTCCCCCTGGTCTGCCTGCCCCGCGGCACCGGCGTGCGGGCGGCCCTGGACGCCGCGTGCGCCGCGGCCGGGTTCGAGCCGCGGATCGTTTTCGAGGCCAGCGCCCTGCCCATGGTCGTCACGATGGCGGCCCAGGGCCTCGGCCTGGCCGTGGTGCCGGAATCGGTCACCCGCACGCCGGGCGCGCCGGTCATCGTGCCGATCAAAAACCCCGAGGTGCGCTCCCGGCTGGAGCTGGCCTGGCCCGCAATGCCGTCCGGCAACCCGGCCGCGCGGGTCCTCACCGAGCAGGCGCGAGGGCTCCGGCTACCGTCTTGACCAGGGCGCCGAGCAGCTCACCGGAAGGATCGTTGCCCGGGTTGACCTCCGTGATGACCAGGCCGCCGAACTTCTCCCCGCTCGTGAACTCCTCCAGGCAGGCGCTCGCCTCGTCCAGCCCCAGCCCGGCGAAGTGCGGGAAGTTGGCCAGCGGGAACAGCCCCGTGTGCAGCACGTCGACGTCGAAGTGCACCAGGTAGGAGTCGCAGCGGCGGTCCAGGTACCGCAGCGCCCGCCGGGCTTCCCCGGCCGGGTCGGCCCGCACCGCCGGGGCCGGGGCCGCGTACAGGTGCCGGCTGGCCACCTCGGTCCACTGGAAGGTGTCCAGCTCGGCCGGGTCGAAGCCGAACAGCACCACCTGCCCCGGGCCCAGCAGCGGGTACCGGTCGCCGAGCCGGGCCAGCCGCGGCGACCCGCCGCCGAGCATGTGGGTCATCCCCATCGTGTCGGCCACCGCGGAATCGGTCCGTTCCGGCGTGTGCAGGTCGGCGTCCCCGTCGAAGTACACCAGGCCGCCCCCGGCACCGGATCCGGCCAGCACGCCGAGCGTGATGGTGCAGTCCCCGCCCAGCACCAGCGGCAGCCGCCCGTCCGCCCGGATCGAAGCGACCGAGGCCGCGACCGCCGCCGCGATCCCCGCCACCCGGTCCGCGTCCCGCAGCCCGTCCACGGGGGAGACCGGGCGGAACGGCTCCGCGGGCAGGTCACCGCGGTCCTCGACGTCGAGCCCGGCCGCCCGCAGCGCGCCGGTCAGCCCGGCCTCCCGCCAGGCCGCCGGGGCCTTCTCCTGACCGGGATTGTGCGACCCCGCGCTCGTCGGGACGCCCAGCACGCTGATCAGGGGGGCGTGAGCCGTCATCGTTCGGCCTCCTCGGGTTGGCTTGTAACGCTAAGACTACCTCTATAGCGTTACACTAAACCTGTGCTGGTCGAGCCGATGCCCCCGGACCTGCTGGTCTGGCTGGTCAACGAGTGGGGCGCGGTGCCCCGCGCCGCGGCCGGGGAAGAGGGCACGCCCTACCCCGATCCCGCCCCGCTCGGGGCGGCCGGCGCCGGGAACCTGGCTGAGGTCGCCGGCCGGCTGCACCAGATCTTCGCCACCCCCGATATCACCGAACGAGTCGGCCTGCTCGCCCCCCTCCTAGCCGGCAGCGGGATCCGCCCGTCGCTCACCCTGGCCGGCCCCGCTCCCCGTGAAACCTGGCGGGTGGACGATCCGGGCAGTGCCCTGCTGGCGGCCGCGGCGCTGACCCTGCGCCACCAGCTGGCGCAGCACGACCCGGACCGGATCGGGGTCTGCGCAGGCCGGGACTGCGCCGACGCCTACATCGACGCCTCGCCCGGCGGCCAGCGCCGGTTCTGCTCGGTGACCTGCCAGAACCGCGCCCGGGTGGCGGCCTGGCGCCAGCGCAGAAGGTGACTTCAGTACAGCAGCCGCTGGTAGTTGGCCAGGGCGTAGTGCTCCTCGAGTTCCTCCAGCGTCTCCGGCGTCTCCTGGACCCGCTTGACCAGGGTCGCGTGCGACGGCAGGGCCTCGGGGTGCCAGCTGTCCGGCTGCCACAGCTGGGAGCGCAGGAACGACTTGGCGCAGTGGAAGAAGATCTGCTCGATGTCGAGCAGCAGGGCCAGGATGGGCCGCTGGCCGCGGACGGCCAGGTCGTCGAAGAACGGCGCGTCCCGCAGCAGCCGGGCCCGGCCGTTGATCCGCAGCGTCTCGTTCCGGCCGGGGACCAGCGAGATGATCCCGGCGTGCGGGTTGGCCAGGACGTTGAGGTAGCCGTCGGCCCGCTTGTTCCCGGGCCGTTCGGCGATGGCGACGGTGGCGTCGTCGAGGACGTGGACCAGCTGGCCCGCCGGATCCCCCTTGGGGGAGGCGTCGCAGTGCCCGTCGGCGTCGGAGGTGGCGATGACGCAGAACGGGGAGATGGCCAGCCACTCCCGGTCCACTTCGTGCAGCCGGGTGCGCTCCTTGGACACCGAGCGTCCGCTCGGCGCCCCCAGCAGGTCCCGCAGTTCCCGGGCGGAGGTGATCTCGTCGAAAGCCATCAGCTCACAGCTCCGGGAAGACCAGGTCGGGGTCGTGCTCGGACATCGCCGAGGCCGGGCCGATGAGGTTCTTGTCCGGTTCGCCGATCACCTCGGCGTTCTTGCCCTCGTAGTCGAACTTCAGCAGGATGTGCTTGATCGCCTCGATCCGGGCCCGCTTCTTGTCGTTGCTCCTGACCACCGTCCAGGGCGCCTTCTCGGTGTCGGTGTAGTGGAACATGGCCTCCTTGGCCTCGGTGTACCCCTCCCACTTGTCCAGCGACTCGATGTCCATCGGGCTCAGCTTCCACTGCCGGACCGGGTCGATCCGGCGGATCGCGAAGCGGGTGCGCTGCTCGGCGGGCGTCACCGAGAACCAGAACTTGGTCAGGTGCAGGCCCGAGTTGATCAGCATTTTCTCGAACTCCGGCGCCTCCCGCATGAACTCCCAGTACTCCTCGTCGGTGCAGAAGCCCATCACCCGCTCCACGCCCGCCCGGTTGTACCAGGAGCGGTCGTACATGACCATCTCGCCGGCCGCGGGCAGGCTCGGCGCGTAACGCTGGAAGTACCACTGGGACCGTTCCCGTTCGGTCGGCTTCACCAGCGCCACCACGCTGGCGCCGCGCGGGTTGAGGTGCTCGGTGAACCGCTTGATCGTGCCGCCCTTGCCGGCCGCGTCGCGGCCTTCGAAGACGATCACGATCCGCTGCCCGGTCTCCTTCACCCAGTTCTGCAGCCGGACCAGCTCGATCTGCAGCGGCCGCTTGAGGTACTCGTACTCGTCCCGGGTCATCTTCTCCGGGTACGGGTAGTCCTCCCGCCAGGTGTCCACGATCCGGCCGTCTGGCCAGCGCAGCACCGGGTCGTCGTGCTCGTCGTCGTCGTCCACCGTGAGGCCGGCCAGCAGGTCGCGATCGGACGCCCAGTCCAGCGGGAGCGCGTTGAAATCATGGGAAGTCGCACTGGTCATGCCCCTAGCACAGCACATCTTTACCCCCGGGTCACCTGCGGGCCGGTCACCGAACCGTGAACAGCACGTAGCCGTAGGACAGGCCGGTCGCGCCGGGGTGCTCGGCGAGCCAGCGGTCGGCCACGCCGCCGGGGAACTCCAGCCGCAGCACGGCCTCGAAGTCCCCCCGGGACCGGAACTGCCAGCGGCTCATCACCTCGGTACGGCGGCTGCCCCGCTCCGCCCACCAGGCGTCGGTGACGCCGGGCCGGTCCCCGTATCCCTGGCCCGCCTCTTCTGCCGCCCGGAGCAGGTCCGCGAATTCCCCGGCCCGCTGGTCGTTGTCCACCACGACCAGGGCGCCGCCCGGTTTCAGCACGCGCCGCACCTCGGTCAGCCCGGCCGCGCCGGCCGGCGGCCAGAAGTAGGCGAACCGGGCGTGCACCACGTCCACGCTGGCGTCGCCGAGCGGGATGTGCTCGGCCGAGCCGGGCAGCACGGTGGCCTTTTCGGTGCGCGCCGCGGCCAGCGGGACGAGCGAAGGATCCGGCTCGACCCCGATGACGGTGGCGGCCTCGGCGGCGTAGCCGGGCAGCCAGTAACCGCTGCCGCAGCCCAGGTCGACCAGGGTGCGGCCGGCCCACGGGGCCAGTTCCCGCATCGCGGCGAGCACCAGGCCGTCCGGGTCCACCGCCTGGTTCTCCAGCTCGTACAGGTCGGGCCGGCCTCCCTGGTTCGGCGCCGCGTGGAAATCCGGAAACGATGTCGTCATGGCGATGACTATAGGGTGAGCCGATGAGTCTGGAATGGGAGCAGCTCGTCGTCGCGGCCAGGGACCCGGCCGCACTTGGGCGATGGTGGGCCGACATGCTGGGCCGGGTTGTCGTCGACGATTCGGCTGGGGTGTTCGAGATACGGCCGTCGGCCGCCCGGGCTGTTATTCGTCTCGGTACCCGAGGGCAAATTCCAAGCTCAAGAACATAGCCTGACCTGCTAAGACATACGACAGTTCCCGTCCTGGAACCGGTTCGCTGCTGAACCGAAAGACCAATAACCCCGGGGACCGTTCGTACGATGCTCCGCCTGGTCGGGTTTCAGCGTAGCCAGGCCCAGATCTTCGATTACCCCATCTCGGGGGTGTTGACGAATACAACGGTACCTTCGGCCACGGTCATCGCCACCGAGGTGCTGCCGATCTCATCCGGCGCGATGGTGAAAATATCCTGGTCCAGCACGGCCAGGTCGGCCCGCATCCCCGGCCGCAGTCGGCCGGCCACGTCCTCCTCGTGGTTCACCCACGCCACCCCGGCGGTGAAGGCGTCCACCGCGGCGTCCACGGTGATGGCCTGGTCCGGCAGGAACGGGTTCTCGCACTCGGGCGCGCCCGGCTGCCCCAGCCGCTCGGACAGCACCCGGTTGACGGCGACGTGCATCTCCTGCAGCGGGTCGGCGCTGGAGACCGGCCAGTCGCTGCCGAACGCGATCCGGGTGCCCCGCCCCAGCAGCGAGCCGATCTGGTACTGCCAACGGGCGCGCTCCTCGCCCACGAACGGCAGCGTCAGCTCGTCCATCTGGATGGTGGCGCACGACCACAGCGGCTGGAAGTTGGCCACGACGCCGAGCTCGGCGAACCGGCTCATGTCCCGCGGGTTGATGAACTGCAGGTGGGCCACGTGGTGCCGGGCGGCCTGGCGCTGATCCGGCGGCAACGCCGCGATCGCGTCCAGCGCGGCGGTGACCGCGCGGTCGCCGATGGCGTGGAAGTGCAGCTGGAACCCCTCGGCGCCGAGCCGCCGCGCCGCCTCGTTCAGCACCTCGGGCTCGATGAACAGGCGCCCGGAGTGGTCCGTGGCGTGCCCGGCGCGGTCCAGGTACGGCGCGGACATGGCCGCGGTGAACGTCTCGCACACCCCGTCGAGCATCAGCTTGACCGTGGTCGCCCGGAAGGCGCCATCACCCGCCTCCTCGCGCCGGGCCAGCAGGTCGTCGATCTGGTCCAGGCCGCGGTCGCGGTCCCACCACAGCGCGCCGGTCACGTGGCTGCTGAGAAAGCCGAAGTCGGCCGCCATCCGATAGGCGCCGAACGAGTCCGGCATGCCGAGCTCGTCGGCCGCGCCGACGCAGGCGTCCTGGAAGCTGGTGATGCCGAGCGAGTGCAGGTGCGTCTGGCCCGCGACCAGCCCGGTCAGCAGCTCGGCCTCGGACGTCTCGGGGAGGTGCCGGGCGACCAGGCGCATCGCCCCGTCGTGCAGGGTGCCGCCCGGCCGCCCGGCCTCGTCCCGCTCGATCCGGCCGTCGGCCGGGTCGGGGGTGCTCGCGTCGACGCCGGCCCGGCGCAGCGCTTCGGCGTTCACCCAGGCGCTGTGGTGATCGCGGTTCGGCAGGAAGGCGGGCCGCCCGCCGGTGACCGCGTCCAGGTCGGCCGCGACCGGCAGCCCGCCGGGAAACGCCGACATGGTCCAGCCGCCGCCGAGCACCCAGGCCCCCGGCGGCAGCGATTCGCAGTAGCTGGCCACCGCGTCCAGGCACTGTGCCCTGGTTCGCAACCCCGCCAGGTCGCAGCGCAGGCTCTCCAGCCCGCCGCTGACCGGGTGCACGTGCGCGTCGCCGAACCCCGGCAGCACCAGCCGCCCGGCCAGGTCGACCACCCGCGTCCGCCGCCCGCTCAGCTCCCGTATCTCCTCGTCGCTGCCGACGGCCTGCACCACCCCGCCCCGCACCGCCAGCGCCTCGGCGAACCCAGCCGGATGGGCCGGCGTCCGCACCTTCCCGCCGGTAAAGACAAGATCAGCCTCACTCCCGCTCACCCCCCCAGCCTTGCACTTCAGATCCTCTCCGATCCACCATGTGCTGCCATTGAAGGGGCACGCGGGGCATGACCCCGGCCGCATGCGGCGCTGCCCCCGCTCAGCGGGTGGAGTTACCCCCCCTTTCCGGCAGGTTTCGATCCCGGTTACGGGCCGGCCGACACCTGTGTGACCTGTGAGATGCAGGTGGTTCCTGCCGCCATCGCCAGGCCGAGCTGACCATCATGAAACCGGGATTCCAGCGCGTTCGAACGCGGTGGAACCCGGGTTTCATGCCCGGTTTCTCCCTCGCCGACCTGCTCGGGCGGCTGCTCGCGCCGGGCAGCCGCCTGGTCGCGGCCGACCTGGTGCTGCAGCGGGCCGTGGTGCGCAAGTACGCGGCGCGGCGGGTCCGCGGCTTCCAGCTCGCCGTGGGCGCCGCCCTGCCGCGCCGCGCCTTCCGGCCGCCGCCGCGGGTCGACTCGGCCGTGCTCGTGATCCGCCGCCAGCCGCGGTGAGGCACTGTGATCGGATAGGAGCATGAAGGTCCGAATCGGCATTTCCCTGGGCGCGGCCGGGGCGCCCGGCCAGTTCGCAGACGCGGTCGACCAGCTCGAGCAGGCCGGGGTGGACTCGCTGTGGCTGTCGGAGCTGGTGTACTCCCCGCTGGTGGATCCGTTCACCGGGATGGCGTTCGCGCTGTCGCGGACCCGGCACCTCAAGGTGGGCACCGGCGTCTCGGTGCTGCCCGGCCGGCACCCCGTGCTGGTGGCCAAGCAGCTCGCGTCGCTGGCCGGGCTGGCTCCCCGCCGCGTGCTCCCGGTGTTCGGGCTGCGGCCGGCCCAGGACCATGAACGGGACCTGTTCCCGGTGCCGGACGGCCAGCGCGCCGCCGTCTTCGACGAGTCGCTCACCTTGCTGCGGCGGCTGCTGGCCGAGGAGACGGTGACCTTCGAGGGCCGCTACTTCCGCGTGGACGGCGTCTCCATCCGCCCGCTTCCGGCCCAGCCGCTGGACATCTGGCTGGGCGGATCGGCGCCCGCCGGGCTGCGCCGGGTCGGCCGGCTGGCCGACGGCTGGCTCGGCTCCTTTCTCACCCCGGCCGAGGCGGGCGCCGCCGTCACCGCGATCCAGGAGGCCGCGGCGCAGGCGGGCCGGCACGTGGACGACGACCACTTCGGGCTCAGCGTGCCGCTGGCGCTAGACGGCATCCCGGACCCGCTGCTGGCCTCGATCCGGCGGCGGCGGCCCGACGCCGATCCGGCCGGCCTGGTCGCCCAGGGCTGGGACGGCGCCCGCCGCCTCCTCGGCCAGTACGTCGAGGCCGGGCTGAGCAAGTTCGTGGTACGCCCGGCGGGACCCGACGACTCGTTCGGCGCGTTCCTCGACGGGTTCGTCCGCGAGCTGCTCCCGATGCAGAACTGACCACGCCGGAGAACTCAGCGCGGCTTGCGGCTGATCCGGTAGTGCAGGACCAGGAACGGCAGCCCGAACACCCAGAACGCATGCTCGGCCCTTAGCTCACCCGAGACGCTGTAGACGTCGAGCCGCTCGGCGAACCCGCGGACGGCCATGGTGGTGAGCTCACCGGTCCCGGCGTCGATGTAGGTCAGGTAGTGCCCCGGCTGATCCAGCTCGCTGCGGCTGTCCAGCACCAGGCCGCCCCCGGTGCGGGCCGAAGGCGCCAGCGTGGCGGTGAAGCTGGCCTGCGGCAGCGGGAAGCCGACGCTGACGTAGCCCCGCCCGGCGTGCCGGTAGGTGGTGTAGATGCCCACGTAGATGGGCTCGTCGGTGTCGGCCCGGGACCGGATCCAGCCGCGCACGGACACGGTGCCGTCCACGTCGCTGATGGTGTCGATCCGGCTGCGCACCCCGCGCTGCGCCTCCCGCTGGCTCATCGGCACGTTGGCCTGGCCCAGCGGCCGGGCCAGCAGCGTCCGGTACAGCAGGTAGCCGGGGCGCACCCACAGCCGCCACCGCGGCACGATGTCCAGCGCGAACCGGGTGGTGTGCTCGTAGAACTCGCGCACCAGCTCCTCGACGCCGGCCGGGTCGAAGGACGGCCCGGCGAGCTCGTCCAGCGAGGCCACGATGCCGATGTCGGCCACGCCGGGGGAGTAGGCGCCGCCGAGGACCCGGGCCAGGGACCGGACGTAATCGGTCCCGACGTACCGGGTCTGGCTGCCCAGCGGCACCACGAACGGAACGTCCCCGGGTTTGACCCGCTCGGCCAGCAGGCTCACCTGGGCGTCCCGGAACAGCACGCCCGCCGCCGTCCGGTACCCGACGACCGCCGCCGCCGCGGCCACCGCGCCGGACACCGGCCGCCCGCGCGTCCCAGCCCGGCTTAGCCCGAACCCCACCAAGGCCCCGGCCACGGGACCGAACGCGACCTTCTGCGGCCGCAGCCCGAGCGCCCCGGCCACCGCGCCCGCCGCCGTGGCCACCGGAACCGGCCCCGGCCCGGCGCCGCGAACGCTCCGCGTCAGCCGGTCCGCGGCCCAGCCGAGCGGCGCCGCCACCGCGCCGCTCGCGAGGATGCGCGACCACAAGGCCGGTATCTCGTTCGGTCGCTGCCGGGCCCGGGCCACCGCGTCCGCCGCGGCCAGCCCGGCCGCGCCCGCCACCGCCCCGGCCGCCACCGCCGCCCGCCCCCGGTCCGCCGCCAGCGCCGCCCCGGCCAGCCCGCCGAGCGCGGCGGCGAAGCCGGCCGCCTGAATCCGCTCCTTCACACCAGCGAACCTATCGGAACAAGCCCGCCCGTCCGCCGGTTGAAAGACCACATGGACCAAACGGGTGACATCACCTCATCGCCGCCCCTCCTCGTCCTCGGCGACCCGGACGCAGGCTTGTGCACCGACGGGTTCTGCGAGGTACCCGTGCCGCAGCAGGAAGAAGAGGTGCCCGATGCAGATTGAGATCTGGTCCGATGTCGTCTGCCCCTGGTGCTACATCGGCAAGCGCCGCCTCGAGCGGGCGCTGGGCGAGTTCGAGCACGCGGACGAGGTCGAGGTGACCTGGCGCAGCTTCCAGCTCAACCCCGACACCCGGCCCGGCACCGCCGAGCCCACCCTGGCCTACCTCGAGAAGCGGTTCGGGCCGCAGGCGGAGGGCATGACCACCCGGGTCGCCGAGCTCGGGCAGGCCGAGGGCCTGACCCTGGACTTCGCCTCCTCGCTGACCGTGAACACGCTGGAGGCGCACCGGGTGCTGCACCTCGCGGCCGATCTCGGCTTCGGCGACGCGGCCAAGGAGCGGCTGCTCCGCGCGCACTTCAGCGAGGGCGCCGACCTGTCCGACCACGAGACGCTGACCCGGCTGCTGGTCGAGGCGGGCCCTGGGGAACAGGCCAGCACGATCGAGGCGCGGGCGCGCGCGGTGCTGGCCGGCACCGAGTACGCGGACGAGGTCCAGGACGACATCGCGCTGGCCCGGCGGATGGGCGTCAGCGGCGTGCCGTTCTTCGCGATCGACCGCGCGTACGGCGTCTCCGGCGCGCAGTCGGCCGAGACGTTCCTGCACGCGCTGCGCACCGCCTACGCCGCCGAGGCTTCGGCCCGGTAGGGGACTCAGCCCGTTAAGCTCGGGCAATGCAGGTCACTTCGCTTGGCTTCCGGACCGACGTGGCGCTGCGGGTCGCCGAGGGCGCCGAGGTCACCGACCGCGGCGACTACCTGGTCATCCGCAGCCCCGGCAACCCCGCCTTCTGGTGGGGGAACTTCCTGCTGCTGGCCGCGTGGCCCAAGCCGGGGGACAGCTGGCTGGACCGGTTCGCGGCCGAGTTCCCGCAGGCCGGGCACGTCGCCATCGGCGTGGACGCGGCCGAAGCGGGCGGGGAGGTACCGGCCGAGTTCGCCACCCTGGAACCGGAGCGTTCCACGGTGCTCACCTGCGCCGGTATCCAGATCCCGCGGCACCTCAACACGACGGCCGAGATCCGCACGCTGCGATCCGACCGCGACTGGCAGCAGTCGGCCGAGCTGAACACGCGCGCCTACGGCGAGGCAGAGCCGAGCGATTTCCAGCGCCGCCGGGCCGCGACCCGGCGGCGGCTGACCCAGGCGGGCGGGGCGGCCTGGTTCGGCGCGTTCGACGGCGACCGGCTGGTGGCTCAGCTCGGGGTGTGCGACGCGGGCGGCGGCCTGGCCCGCTACCAGGATGTGGAGGCTGACCCGGCCGCCCGCCGCCGGGGCCTGGCCGCGACGCTGGTGTGGCGCGCGGGCCGGTTTGCCCACGCCGAGTTCGACGCGACCACGCTCGTCATCGTGGCCGACCCGGCCGACGGGGCGATCCGCGTCTACCGGGGCTGCGGGTTCGCCGACGCGCAGACCCAGTTCAGCTTCGAGCGGGCCCCTCGGTAATAACCCGTTCCTCGGTGACGATGGCGGTGACCAGGGCCCGGGGCGTGATGTCGAATGCGATGTTCAGCGCGCGCGTGCCGGCCGGAGCGGCCGGGACGGTGACCTCTTCGTCCGCGCGCTGCTCGATCGAGATGGCCGCGCCGGACGGTGTGTCCGGGTCCAGCGTGGATTCGGGCGCCGCCACGACGAAGGGGATGCCCGCCTCCCGCGCGGCCAGGGCCAGGCTGTAGGTGCCGATCTTGTTGGCCACGTCGCCGTTGGCGGCGATCCGGTCGGCGCCGACCACCACCGCGTCGGACATTCCCTGGCTGATCAGGAACGGAGCCGCGCCGTCGCACGCCAGCCGGTGCTCGATGCCGAGCTGGCCGAGCTCCCAGCAGGTCAGCCGGGCGCCCTGGAGCAGCGGCCGGGTCTCGTCCACGATCACGCCGCTGAGCGCGCCGTCGTGGTGCAGCGCGCGGATCACCCCGAGCGCCGTGCCCCAGCCCAGGCAGGCGAGGCTGCCGGTGTTGCAGTGGGTGTGGACTCGCAGCCGCCCGTCGCCCAGCGGCCCGTCGCCGCAGGCCTGGCGGAGCCAGCCGGCGCCACGCCGGCTGAGCCGCTCGCTCGCGGTGGCGGCGAAGCTGATCACGCCCAGGGCCGCCGCCTCCACGGCGTCGCGGCCCCGCGGTATCCGGGCCGCGACCGCGAGCACCTCGCGGCGGAGGTTGACGGCCGTCGGCCGGGCGTCGGCGATCCGCTTGACCTCCGCGTCCAGCCGGGCCTGATCCCAGTCCTCCCGGTCGCCCTGACGGACCGCCAGGGCGACGCCGAGGGCGCCGGCCGCACCGAGCACCGGCGCGCCGCGGACGGCGAGCGTGGTGATCGCTTCGATCAGCTGGTCCACGGTGCTGATGCGCAGCACCCGGACCTGGTGCGGCAGCGCGGTCTGGTCCAGGGCCTCGATGTGCCCGTCCCGCCAGGCCAGCACCTCTGGGGTGTCCATAGCGCGAACTTACGCCACCCGGGCCGTCCGCCCGGCCCGGGGGCTCAACCTAGTGCCTAGCAGCGGCCGTGGTACGCGCCCGAGGTGTAGGTGGTCCAGGCGCCCCAGTGGGACCCGTCGCCGGAGATCGAGATCGCGGCCTTGGCGTTGCCGATCGGGTCGTAGGTGGCCATCGAGGGGCCGTGCACGCCGTTGATCTGCCAGTAGCCGAAGTCGTTGGTCGGGCTGTGCGCGAACTGGCGGCCGCCGGACTCGGCCATCGCGATCTCGGCCGCGATGAACGCCTCGCCCTTGGCGCCGCCCGCGGTCTCCCACAGGGCCTCGAGGCCGGAGCAGCTGAGGTTGCCGCTCAGCTTCTTGCTCGAAGAGGTGAGCACGGTCGTCGGGGGCTTCTTGGCGTGCTTGCCGCTGTAGACCGTGGCCACGGGCGCGTGGTTCGGGATGGTCAGCTTCTCGCCGACGAAGATGCTGTTCGGGTTGCTGATCTTCGACCGGTTCGCCTCGTAGATCCAGTGCCACTTGCTCGTGGTCCCGTAGAACTTCTGCGAGATCGCGGCCAGCGTGTCGCCCGAGTGGACGGTGTACGTGCTGGTAACACTCTGCGCGTGCCGAACCGCGTCGGTCTGCGCCTGCGTGGTCTGCTCCGTCACTGCGGTAGCCTTCGCCGGCGTCCGCACGGAGGCGTGGGCCGTCTGCGGCAGCGCGACGAGCGCGCCGGCGATGGCCACCGCGGGAGCGGCCTTGACGGCCGTTCCGGCTACCTTCTCAACCTGCGACGGGGTAGTGTGCCGGCCCGTACGTCGGATCTTGTGCGGGCGGCGGTGCAGGTGCATTGAGTCCACAGAACTCCCCAAGTTGTTTCCTTACCCGTCTACTCGTCCCGGGAGCCGGGGCCTTTCGGCGGGCCTTCCGATCACTTTTCGTGAGCGATGTGGCTTTTCTCCGCTTTCGGTGATCTGTGCCGTCTGCGGAATCATGGCAGCAAGCGTCCGGGGCTCGCAGGTGAATTGAAGTATTTCCGTGACGTGACCGTGATCTTGCCGCTTGGGGGGCATCTGACCTGAGATACTCAAGGGGTGAACGATCACGGGCTGAGCTACTTCGAGGACTACGTGCCGGGCGCGTCGTACGAGTGCGGGACCGTCAGCTTCGACCAAGCTAGCATCGTAACTTTCGCCAAGGAGTTCGACCCGCAGCCGTTCCACGTCGACCCGGTGGCCGCGGCCGCCGGCCCGTTCGGCGGCCTGGTCGCGAGCGGGTGGCATACCGCATCGGCGGTGATGCGTGTGCTCGTCGAGAACTACCTGGCCGCGGAGTCGAGCCTGGGCAGCCCCGGCCTGGACGAGATCCGCTGGCCGCAGCCGGTCCGGCCCGGCGACACGCTCCGTATCCGGGCCACGGTGATGGAGGCGCGGCGCTCGCTGAGCAAGCCGGACCGCGGCATCATCAAGACGCTGATCGAGGCGGTCAACGCCGAGGGCCAGCCGGCCTTCCGGGGCACCGCGATCAACTTCATGCTCGTCCGGCCGGCAGCCGGCCCCTGAGCGTGGCACGCTGGTCTCGTGGCCAGTGACACGTCGCGGCGGCTGATGCTGCTCAGGCACGCCAAATCGGATTGGCCGGACGGGCCCGACCGGGACCGTCCGCTGGCCCGGCGGGGGCGGCGCGACGCGCCGGTCATCGGCCGCTGGCTGCGCGAGGCGGGCTACCAGCCGGAGATCGTGATCTGCTCGGCCGCGCGGCGGACCCGGCAGACCTGGGAGCTGGTGGCGCCCGAGCTCGGCGGCTCCCCGTCGGTGACGTTCGAGCCGCGCGCCTACGCGGCCAGCGCGCTCACCCTGCTCTACCTGGTCCGGGAGCTTCCCCCGGCCTGTCACGCGGCCCTGCTGATCGGGCACAACCCCGGCGTCTCGGAACTGGCCAGCAACCTGATCGAGGCGCCCGGGGACGACACGCCCGGGACGCCGGGGCTGCGTTTCCCCACCGCCGCGGTGGCCGTCCTGGAGTTCCCCGGCGACTGGTCCGGGCTCTCCATCGCGCAGGCCCGCCTGGTCGCCTACACCTGTCCCGGCGACCTCTAGCGCGGAATGACCGGGGCGGGGCCGCGGGTTAGCACAGGCGTCGACGAGCTGAGGAGTGCCCCGCATGTCCCTGACCATTTCCACCGGCCCGCTGGCCGGCCACGCGCCGGAGACCGTGAACTACCGGATCGAGGGCCCGGCCCACAAGCTGCTGATGCACGAGTTCCCGCGACGGGTACGCGCCACCTTCGGCGGCGAGACGGTGGTGGACACGACCCGCGCCGTGCTCCTGCACGAGACCGGGATCCTGCCGCAGGTCTACGTGCCGCTCGACGACATCTCGGCCGGCCTGATCGCGCCCACCGGCCACCACACCTACTGCCCGTTCAAGGGCACCGCCTCCTACTGGACGGTGACGGCCGGCGGCCAGGTGGCCGAGAACGCGATCTGGGCCTACCCCGAGCCCAACGAGGAGGCGAGCTGGCTGCGCGGCTACGCCGGCCTCTACTGGGGCGCCATGGACGAGTGGTACGACGAGGACGAGCGCGTCGAGGGCCACTTCCGGGACCCGTACCACCGGGTGGACGTGCGCCGCTCCTCCCGCCCCGTCCGCGTCCTGCTCGGCGACACGGTGCTGGCGCAGACCACCAGCCCGCTGCTGCTGTCCGAGACCGGCCTGCCGAACCGCTTCTACATCCCGGCCGCCGATGTCCGCCAGGACCTGCTGGAGCCGAGCGACACGCACACCCACTGCGCCTACAAGGGCGCGGCCTCCTACTGGACCATCAACGCCGACGGCCGCAAGCTCACCAACGCCGTCTGGTCCTACGCCCAGGCCGAGGGCGACTCCGCCGCCATCGCCGGCTACCAGTCCTTCCTCCACGACGACCTGACCATAGAAGTAGGCCCCCCCGCCTAACCGCGTGGGCGGGCCACCGGGACACGGCGGCCCGCCACCGGCGAAGGGCCCTACTCGGAGCCGAAGGTCTTGATCTCCTGCTCTTCGGTCTCGCTCAGCTTGGGCGGCTCCTCGCCCTGGGCGCGCTTGGCGCTCTGCACCTGGTCCCGGATCTTGTCCACGACCTCGGGGTTGGCCAGCGTGGTGATGTCCCCGACGTCGGCGAAGTTGGACACCGAGGCGATCACCCGGCGCATGATCTTGCCGGACCTGGTCTTGGGCATGTCCGGCACGATCCAGATGTTCTTCGGCCGGGCGATCTTGCCGATGTCGGTCTCGATCGCGGCCTTCACCTTGGCCTCGACGCCCGCGTCGGCCGAAACGCCCGGCTTGAGCGCGATGTACATCTCGACCGCCCGGCCGCGCACGTCGTCGACGACCGGGACGGCGGCCGCCTCGGCGACCTCCTCCACGGCCAGCGCCGAGGACTCGAGCTCCTTGGTGCCCAGCCGGTGCCCGGCCACGTTGATGACGTCGTCCACCCGGCCCAGGATGCGGAAGTAGCCGTCCTCGGCCTGGACCGCGCCGTCCCCGGCGAAGTAGGGCCAGTCGTGCCAGTCGGTGCTGTCCGGGTCCTTGTTGTACTTGGCGAAGTAGGTGGACACGAACCGCTCGGGCTGGCCCCAGATGGTCTGGAAGATGCCGGGCCACGGGGCGCGGGACACGATGTTGCCGGCCTTGCCGCTGCCCTTGGGAATCGGGTCGCCGTTCTCGTCCAGGATGTCGAGGTAGATGCCGAGCGCGGCCGGGCCGCAGCTGCCCGGCTTCATGGCGAACAGGGCGGGCAGGCCGGTGCCGATGAAGCCGCCGGTCTCGGTCTGCCACCAGGTGTCGGTGATGATCGCCTGGTCCTTGCCGACGTACTTGTAGTACCAGCGGTAGACCTCGGGCTCGATCGGCTCGCCGACCGTGGTCATGCACTTGAAGTGGAAGTCGTACTTGGCCGGCTCGTCCGGGCCGACCTTGCGCAGCATCCGGATCGCGGTGGGGGAGGTGTGGAAGATGTTCACCCCGAGCCGCTCGGCGATCCGCCAGGGACGCCCGGCGTCCGGGTAGTTGGGCGTGCCTTCGTACAAGACAGTGGTGGTGCCGAGGGCCAGCGGGCCGTACACGATATAGGAGTGGCCGGTGATCCAGCCGATGTCGGCCATGCACCAGTAGGTGTCGTCCGGGTGGATGTCCTGGTAGAACTTCGACGTCCCGGCCACGTAGGACAGGTAGCCGCCGGTGGAGTGCTGGCAGCCCTTGGGCCGCCCGGTGGTCCCGCTGGTGTACATCAGGAACAGCGGCGCCTCGGCCGGCATGGACACCGGCTCGACCACGGCGCCCTTGTGGTCGGCGAGCAGTTCGTCGACGAAGACGTCCCGGCCCTCCACCATCGGGGTCTCGGCCGAATACTTGCCTCCGAAGCGCCGCCAGACCAGGACCTTGTTGACCTCCTGGCCCTCCTTGCGGGCCGCCTCGACCGCCTCGTCCGCCTTGACCTTGTGGTCGAGCAGGTCGCCGCTGCGGTAGTAGCCGTCCATGGTGATGAGGATCTTGCTGCCCGAGTCGGCGATCCGGCCGCCGCAGGCGCCGCCGCTGAACCCGGCGAACACCTGGGAGTGGACGGCGCCGAGCCGGGCGCAGGCCAGCATGGTCACCGGCAGCTCCGGCACCATCGGCATGTGCAGCGTGATCCGGTCGCCGGCCTGGACGCCGAGGCTCTGCAGCACCGCGGCGAACTCGTTCACCCGCCGGTAGAGCTCCTGGTAGGTGACGACCGCGTCGGCCTCGTTCTCGTCTTCGGAGACCCAGATCAGCGCGGCCTTGTTCCGGTCCTTGGCCAGGTGCCGGTCCACGCAGTTGTACGACGCGTTCAGCTTGCCGCCGACGAACCACTTCCAGAACGGCGGCTTGCTGGTGTCCAGCGTGGTGTGCCAGTACTCGTCCCAGTGCAGCAGCTCGGCGTACTCCCGGAAGCACTCGGGGAAGTTCTCCTCCGCGAAGCGCTCCAGGATGGCCGGGTCAGAGGCGTTCGCCTGGCCGATGAATTTCGGTGGCGGAGGGTAATAGCCTTCCTCACGCCAGTGAACGGCGATTGTCGCTTCGGAAGACTCGGAAGATTCCGATGCGTCATCGGCTTGCCCTTGAACTTCTTCGGCCATGGGAGTCCCTCCGCTTGCGCGTGCTGTCAGATTTAACGCCGGAAGCACTCCAAACTTAACGCGAGTAGCTAACATCCTCCATGGTCACCCGGCACAGAACTGACAGGGCCGGTTGCGAGCCTGGCCATCCGGCTAGCCGCGGGCCTGGCCGGGCGGATAACCGGGCCTGCCCGCGCCTAAGGCCGAATAGGCGTGAACCGGCGGGTGCAGCTCGGGAAAGATCCGGTCCAGGCCGGTGATGCGCATGATCTTCAGCACCGAAGGCCGCGCCGAGGTGAGGCTGAGCTGGCGGCCCGCCGCTCGTGCGTGCCGCGCCAGCCGGGCCAGCGCACCCAGCCCGGAGGCATCGCAGAAGCTGACGCCGGACAGGTCTACCGTGACCGGCGCCGACCCCTTGAGGCGGCCGTCGATGATCTCGGTGATGTAGGAATAGGCCTGCTCGGCGGTGGCGATGTCGAGTTCGCCGGTCACGCTGACGACCTGGTATCCGTTGGCACCCGTGCGGGTGGAAAACTCCAGCTGAGCCGGTACCACGACCGTCGGCATGGGTGCGACGGCCGGAGGCGCCTGCGGGCTAGCTATCTCCGCGGTTATCACGTCTGATTCACTTCCCCCGTCTGGTACTGCCGCGTCACCCTTGACGCGATCAAGTAGACGAATGATCACGTGCTTCCCCTCCAACCCCTGTGTCCCGTTAACGCCGGAGGCCCCGCAAACGTTCCGCTTGCCATCGAACCGGGACGGCTCCCCTGTGCCCCGTACACTGGGAAGATAGGTCCCGATTCTGGCAGCAGGGCCGCTACCAGTGCAAACAATTAGAACCCCTGCGGCTGAACCGAAGCCGGGGTTCTGCTGAGTAAAACGTATGAGGGGGGACTCAGGTTCAAGGGCGGACAGCAGATCCTCAGTTTCCATGGCTGACACAGCTGCCGTAGCTGAGGCCGGAGTGGTGGATGAGCACCACCGCTACCGGCCCGGGGAACCGTTGTGCCGCTTCGTGGCCTGGTACACCGGCTACCGGCAGCGCGGAGTGCCGCCGGCCCGGCACCGGGGCCTGCCCTCGCCCTACCTGACCCTGATCTTCACCCTGGACGAGCCGCTCACCGTCGAGGCGCATCCCGATCCGGGCCAGCCGCCCGGCGAGTTCGGCACCCTGCTCGGCGGCCTGCACTCGGCTCCCGCGCTGATCAGGCACGCGGGCGCGCAGTCGGGCATCCAGCTGGCGCTGAAGCCGCCCGGGGTGCGGGCCCTGCTCGGCCTGCCGGCCGGCGAGCTGGCCGACCTCGACGTGCCGGCCGAGGCGGTCCTCGGCCGGGTCGGCGCGGAGCTGCGCGACCGGGTCCGGGGCGCGGCCGGCTGGCCGGAGCGGTTCGCCGTGCTGGACGAGATCCTGCTGCGGCAGCTGCTCACCGGAAAAGACGGGGGACCAGCCGCCCCCGAGGTGCTGTGGTCCTGGCGGCAGCTGCTCCGGGCCGGCGGCTCGGTGCGGGTGGCGGACCTGGCCGCCGGGACCGGGTGGAGCGGACGTCACCTGGCCAGCCGGTTCCGGGCCGAGATCGGCCTGACCCCGAAGGCCGCCGCCCGGGTCATCCGGTTCGACCGGGCCAGGAAGCTGCTGGTCAGCCGGCTCACCCCGGGAGACAGCGGCCACGGACTGGCTGACCTCGCGGCCGAGACGGGGTACTTCGACCAGGCCCACCTGGCCCGGGAGTTCCGCGCGCTGGCCGGCGTGCCGCCGAGCCAGTGGCTGGCCGAGGAGTTCCGAAACGTCCAAGCCGGGAGCTGGCTCGATGACGAAAGCTGAGATCAGCACCTAGAGCCAACCAAGGAGGCAGCTCATGCCAGCAACACCGGAACCCCAGGTCTGGCCCACGCTGCGGGCCCACGACGCCCGCGCTCTGATCAAGTTCCTGGTCGACGCGTTCGGGTTCGAGGAGACGGTCGTCTACGGGGACGGCAACCGGGTCGATCACGCCCAGCTGTCCTGGCCCGAAGGCGGCGGCGTCATGCTCGGCTCGGTCCGGGACAACGACGAGGACGCGCACGGCCAGCCCACGCCGACCCGGCCGGGGACGTTCGGGGCGTACGTGGTCACCGACCACGTGGACGCCCTCTACGAGCGGGCCCAGGCGGCGGGGGCGAAGATCATCATGGCGCCGCACGACACCGACTACGGCTCGCACGACTTCGCCGCCGCCGACCCGGAGGGAAACCGCTGGTCGTTCGGGACGTACCGAGGGGAACCGAGGAAGGGCTCGTAGCACCAGGGGTGTGGCCCGTGGGGACCACGGGGGTGAAGCCGGCCACCCGGGAGTAACGTGCGGGTATGCGCGCCTGGCACGTGGAAAACCCGGGGCCGGTCACCGGCCGCCCGCTGCGCCTGCACCTCGACGACGAAGTACCGCGGCCAGGACCCGGTGAGCTGCTGCTCCGGGTCCTGGCCTGCGGCGTCTGCCGTACCGACCTGCACGTGACCGAGGGCGACCTGCCGGTGCACCGCCCCGGCGTGACCCCCGGCCACGAGGTGGTGGGCGAGGTGACCGCCCTCGGCGAAGGCGCGACGGGCTTCGAGGCAGGCGACCGCGCCGGCGCCGCCTGGCTCCGCTCGACCGACAACACCTGCAAGTTCTGCCGCCGCGAGGCCGAGAACCTGTGCCCGGCCAGCCAGTACACCGGCTGGGACGCCGACGGCGGCTACGCCGAGTACATGACCGTGCCCGCCGCCTACGCGCACAAGCTCCCGGCCGGCTACTCGGACGAAGAGCTGGCCCCGCTGCTGTGCGCCGGCATCATCGGCTACCGCGCGCTGCAGCGGGCGGACCTGCCCGCCGGCGGCCGCCTCGGCATCTACGGCTTCGGCGGCAGCGCGCACCTGGCCGCCCAGGTGGCGCTGGCCCGCGGCGCCACCCTGCACGTGCTCACCCGCGGCGAGCAGGCCAGGCAGCTGGCGACCGAACTCGGCGCGGCGTCGGTGGGCGACGCGGCCGACATGCCGCCGGAGCCGCTGGACGCCGCGATCTTGTTCGCCCCCGTCGGGGATCTGGTCCTGCCCGCCCTCCAAGCCCTGGACCGGGGCGGCACGCTGTCGGTCGCGGGCATCCACCTGTCCGACATCCCGCCGCTGAACTACTCCAAGCACCTGTTCCAGGAGCGGCAGCTGCGCAGCGTCACCGCCAACACCCGCGCGGACGCGCGCGAGTTCCTCGGTTTCGCGGCTCGCCACCAGCTGGCCGTCACCGTGCACCCGTACCCGCTCGACGCCGCCGACCAGGCGCTGCGGGACCTCGAGGCCGGTGCCTTCGACGGCGCCGCCGTGCTGGTTCCCTGAACGTTTGCTGATAGTCCGCTGTCCATCCGCCTCGGCAGGGAAGCTTTCCGCCGGTCACGGTGTCTCGACTAACGGGCATACTGGGCATCACAAGGAGCTGCCATGAGTAAGCAAGCCAAGCCGCCGCCGCCCGGCGGCAAGCCCGTTTCGTCCGCGCCGCCCCCGCCGCCGACGTGGCGGAACTGGATCTGGCCGGTCATGCTGGTCGTGATCTTCGCCCTGTGGTTCCTGCTGCCGACCCGCTCGCCGTCGACCAGCCTGAGCTACTCCCAGTTCCTGTCCGACGTGTCCGCCCACCAGGTGAAGACGGTGCAGCTCGGCGCGGTCGGCGCGACCAGCAACGGCACGCTGACCAACGGCAAGAACTTCACGGTCGTCATCCCCGCCCAGGCCGGCCAGGACCTGCTCACCACCTTGCAGAAGGACAACGTGCAGGTGTCCGCGGCCGCGAGCGGCCAGGGCTTCGGCAGCGAGGTGCTGATCTACCTGATCACGTTCGGCCTGCCCATCTTGCTGTTCGTCTGGCTCTTCCGCCGCATTTCCAAGGGCGCCGGGGCCGGCCTCCAGGGCGCGCTCGGCGTCGGCAAGTCCCGGGCCAAGGTCTTCGACGAGGAGCGGCCCAGCACCACGTTCGCCGACGTGGCCGGGTACGAGGGCGCCAAGTCCGAGATCGCCGAGGTGGTGGACTTCCTGCGCAAGCCCGACCGGTACACCCGGGTGGGCGCGCTGGTACCCCGCGGCGTGCTGATGGTCGGCCCGCCCGGCACCGGCAAGACGCTGCTGGCCCGCGCCGTCGCGGGCGAGGCGGGCGTGGTGTTCTTCTCCGTCACCGGGTCCAGCTTCGTGGAGCTGTTCGTCGGCGTCGGCGCGTCCCGCGTCCGTGACCTGTTCGAGCAGGCCCGCAAGCGCGCGCCCGCCATCATCTTCATCGACGAGATCGACGCCATCGGCCAGCGCCGGGCCGGCGGCGGCGCCGTGGTGTCCAACGACGAGCGCGAGCAGACGCTGAACCAGCTGCTGGCCGAGATGGACGGGTTCGAGCCGTCGGCCGGCGTCGTGGTCCTCGCGGCCACGAACCGGCCCGAGGTCCTCGACCCGGCCCTGCTGCGGCCCGGCCGGTTCGACCGCCAGGTCACGATCCCGCTCCCGAACGTCACCGAACGCGCGGCCATCCTCGCCGTGCACGGACGCGGCAAGAAGCTGGCGCCCGACGTGAACCTGGACGCGATCGCCCGGGGCACCCCCGGCTTCTCCGGCGCCGACCTGGCCAACCTGGCCAACGAGGCCGCCATCTTCGCGGTCCGCGACAACCGCGAGACGATCACCGCCAAGGACTTCGACGCGGCCAGGGACCGGATCATCCTGGGCCGCCGCGAAGGCTCCAACGTGCTGCTGCCCGAGGAGAAGTACGCGGTCGCGGTGCACGAGTCCGGTCACGCCCTGGTGGCCGCGCTGTCCGAGCACGCCGACCCGGTGGCCAAGGTGACGATCTTGCCGGCCGGCCAGGCGCTCGGCGTGACCGAGCAGCTGCCGCTGGTCGAGCGGCACATGTACACCGAGGACTACCTGCACGACTCGCTCGCGGTCCGGCTCGGCGGCCGGGCGGCCGAGCTGGTGGTGCTCGGCCAGGGTTCCACCGGCGCGGCCAACGACCTGGCCGGGGCGACCGAGCTGGCCACCAAGATGGTCAGGGAGTTCGGCCTGTCCAAGGCGCTCGGCCCGGTCGGGTACCCCGAGGGCGGCTCGGTCTTCCTCGGCGGCGGGGGCGCCCCCATGTCCAGCCGCCCGTTCGCCGAGGCGACCCAGGCCGAGATCGACAAGGAGGTCGCCGCGCTGCTGCGGCAGGCCGAAGAGCGCGCGGTCGCGCTCCTGAAGGAGAACCGCAGCGTGGTCGACTCGCTGGTCAACGAGCTGCTGGAGCTGGAGACGGTGGACGGCGCGGACGTCTACCGGCTCGCGGGCCGTCCGGACAAGTCGAGCACGCTGCCGCCGTTGCCGCCCATCACCAACATCCCGGCCCACGCCGCCGAGGCCGCCGCCCCGGAATAATTTCCGGCCGAACGGGCTCCGTTACCCGCCCGGGGACACCTTCCAGGTGGCCCCGGGCGTCGGCGTTATGCCCGGTCTTCGTCCCCGCTTCCGGCCGCCAGCCCAGGTCCGGAGCCGGTGTACGCTCGGCCGTATGTCGATGGCCATGCCGGCACACATTCCCAGCCCGCCGATCAACAGCTTCAACATCGGCCCGCTGGTCATTCACTTTTACGCCCTGTCGTACCTGGTCGGCATCGCCCTGGCCATCATCATCACCCGGCGCCGCTGGCGCGCGGCCGGCGGCGACCCCGACATCGTGGGCGACATCGCGCTGTGGAGCGTCCCGGCCGGGATCATCGGCGGCCGGATCTACTTCGACATCACCACGCCGATGGACGTCCCGCACGTGTGGTACGGCGTGCTGGCGGTGTGGGACGGCGGCCTCGGCATCTGGGGCGGCATCGCGCTGGCCACCGTGGTCGGCCTGTGGCGGCTGCGCCGCCACGGCGTGAACCGGGCCCAGTTCATGGACGCGGTGGCGCCCGCCCTGCTGGTAGCGCAGGGGATCGGCCGGATCGGGAACTACTTCAACAAGGAACTGTTCGGCCGCCCGACGTCGCTGCCGTGGGGCCTGGAGATTCCCTTCCAGTACCGGGTGGCCGGCGGGATCCCGGCCAGGTACCTGAACGCCGCCACGTTCCAGCCGACCTTCCTGTACGAGCTGATCTTCGACTTCGCCTGGGCCGCCGCGCTGGTCTGGCTCGGCCACCACCGCAAGATCAAGGCCCCCGGGCTGTTCGCGCTGTACGTGTTCGGCTACTCGGCCTACCGGATCTTCGAGGAGTCGCTGCGCATCGACTCCTCGGTCTACTTCCTCGGGCTGCGCCTCAACACCTACATCGCCTCGGCGCTGGCGCTGATCGGCCTGTTCTGGTTCTGGCGCAGCCAGCGCCGCCCGGCCCCGCTGGAGAGCGTGAACCCCGCCACCGCCACCGCCGCCGCCCACGCCGGCGAGGACGCCAGCGCGGACACCGCCAGCGCGGACACCGCCAGCGTGGACGCCGACGCGAGCGCGGTCGGGGACGCCGCCCTCCCCGAGACCGAAGCTTCCGCACCAGAACATCCCGATCCCGGAAATCCCGAATCCGGGCAGGCCGAATCCGGAGCGGCGTCGGCGGGCCAGGCCGTATCCGAGTCGTGACCGGTTCCGGCTCTGACTCCGACTGGGGCTGGTGGCGGGACCGCCGTCCGGCCGCGGCCCGGCTCCACCTGGATTCCGCCGCGGCCGGCCGGTCCTCCCGGGCCATCCTCGCGGCGACCGCCGCGCACGCCGAGCGCGAGGCCGAGACCGGCGGCTACGTGGCCGCGGCCGAAGCCGAGCCGAAGCTCGCCGCGGGCCGGGCCGCCCTCGCCGGCCTGCTCGGCGTCCCCGCGGCCGGGGTGGCGTTCACCCCGAGCGGGGAGAGCGCGCTCGGCATGCTGCTGTCTATCTGGCCCCTGCCCGAAGGCGCCACCATCGCGGTCGCCCCGACCGAATGGGGACCGAACCTGGACGCGTTCGCCGCCCGCGGCCTGCGGGTCACCCAGCTCCCGGCGCACGGCGACGGCACGGTCGACCTGTCCGCGCTGGAGCGGATGCTCGCCGCCGGACCGCCGGCCGCGGTCCACCTGGTCCAGGTCATCTCGCACCGCGGCCTGGTCCAGCCCATCGCCGCCGCGGCCGCACTGTGCCGCGCGGCGGGCGTGCCCCTGTGGGTGGACGCCGCCCAGGCCCTCGGCCACGTGGACACCGCCTGCGGCGCCGACGCCGTCTACGCCACCAGCCGCAAGTGGCTCACCGGCCCGCGCGGCGTCGGCCTGCTCGGCGTCACCGAGCCCTGGTGGGACGGGCTCACCGTGCGCACCCCGCAGCTCTACCGCTCCGGCCAGCCCGCCGGCGCCAGCCCGCTGCGGCTGCTGTCCATCACCGAGGCCAGCGTGGCCGCGTGGACCGGCCTGTGCACGGCCGTCGGCGAGTACCTGGAGACCGGCCCGGCCCTGATCTGGGCGCGCCTGGCCGAGGTCGGCCGGCAGACCCGCGAGGCCCTGGCCGGCCTGCCCGGCTGGGCCGTCGCCGACCCGCTGGACGCGCCGTCCGCCATCGTCGCCCTGCGCGCGGCCGGCGGCCAGGACGTCACCGCCGCCCGCGCCCGCCTCCTGGACGAGCACGGCATCGTCACCACCGCGTGCACCGTGCTGCGCGCCCCCCTGGACATGACCGAGCCCCTCCTCCGCATCAGCCCCCACGTCGACGTCACCCCCGAAGACCTAACCCGCCTCCGCCAAGCCCTCCTCACCCTGACCTGACACGACATCAGTGCCATATCGTCGTCGTGCCAGCGACATCAGCGCCACATCGTGGTGGTTGGCGCGCGCCCCTTGGCGGTAGCGAGCGGCACCGGACGCCCCACGGACACCAGCTATCCCAGGCTGGCAAGATCGGTACTGTCCGAGGCCGGTATCGAAAGCCATGGAGGCGGACATGGGCATCGCGGACTTGCCCCGGCCCGTGGGGTACGTGCTCGGCGGGGGCGGGAGCCTGGGCGCGGTGCAGGTGGGGATGCTGCAGGCGCTCAGCGAGCACGACATCGCCCCCGGCGTCGTGGCGGGCACCTCGGTCGGGTCGCTCAACGGCGCGGTCGTCGCCCTCGACCCCACCAGCGCGGCGAACCGCCTGTCTCACCTGTGGCCCCGGCTCACCCGCGAGCAGGTGTTCCCGGGCGGCCTGCTGGCCCAGGCGCGCACCTTGCAGCACGCCAAGACGCACCTGTTCCCCAGCACCGGCCTGGCCGCCGTGATCACCGATTTCCTGGGCCCCGAGGCCACGTTCGCCGACCTGGCCCTGCCGTTCACGGTGATGGCCATGGACGTCGCCACGGCCCGGCCGCACATCCTGAGCGACGGGCCGCTGCTGCCCGCGCTGCTGGCCAGCGCCGCGATCCCGGGCATCTTCGCGCCGGTGGAAATCGGCCCGACCCGGCTCTATGACGGCGGCCTGGTGGCCAACGTGCCGATGCGGCAGGCCCTGGCCATGGGCGCCCGCTCCCTCGTCGTCCTGGACTGCAACTTCCCCGGGCACGTGCCCGGCCCGCCGGTCACGCTGGCCGAGGTGCTGTTCTACACCACGCTGGTGACCATGCGCACCCAGCCGGCCTACGAGGCGCCGCTCGTCGCCGCCAACGTCCCGGTCGTCTACCTGCACGGCCCCGAGCCGCTCCGGGTCTCGCCGCTGGACTTCCGCCAGACCGCCTCGCTCATCGAGACCGCCTACGAGGCGGCCCGATCGTTCCTCCGCGACCTGGACATCACCGGCCCCGGCCTGTACGGCTCGCCCTGACCGCGCGCGGTCACGCCCCGGGCAGCCGCAGGGCCAGGCCGTCGAGCACGATTTCCAGGCCGTTGGCGAACTTGGTGTCGCGCAGTCCGGCGGGGTCGGGCGACGGCGCGGCGTAGGACCCGGCCAGGTGGTCGTACCCGGCCGCGGCCTCCTGCGCGGCCGGCATCAGGGCGGCGATGAACTCGGCCTCGGTCTGGCCGGAGCGGGCCACCGTGGTGAGCCAGGCCGCCTCGGTCGTGCTCATCCCGATGACGTAGGACAGCACGACGTCGATCGCGCCGCTCGGATCGGGGAAGCCGGCCGAGACGAACAGGGCGGCCAGCCGCTCGGACAGGGACATCAGGTTGGGGCCGAGGTAGGCCAGCCCCGCCTGGCCGAGGACCGAGGACACCCACGGGTGCCGCAGCGCCGTCGCCCGGAAGGAGCGGGCCGTCCCGGCGGCGGCGTCCCGCCAGCCCGCGTCCCCGGCGGCCGGGACGGCGATCTCGGCGACCACCTCGTCCACCGCCAGTTCCATCAGCTCGTCCTTGGTCGCCACGTGCCGGTACAGCGAGGTCGCGCCCGCGTTCAGCCGCGCGCCGAGCTTGCGCATGCTGAGCGCGTCGACGCCCTCGGTGTCCAGCATGGCGATGGCCTCGCGGACGATCCCGGCCCGGCTGAGGGCCGGCTGGTCCGTTTCCCGCGGCCGAGCCCATACGGACCGAACGGGGTTCGTTCTCGTCGCCATGACCGCCTCTCCGCCCGCCTGGCGTAAAACACTCACTGCGCACATCGTTCGCATCAGCGTACAGCATTAGGTCTTGCGCACACCGTGCGCCGATGCGTACAGTGTGCGCTATGACAGAACAGTGTGCGCAACCCCGCAAGCTAACCGAGACGCTGACCCGCAACCCCCGCCGCTGGTGGATCCTCGTCGTGCTGTGCCTGAGCTCGCTGGTCCTGGTGATCGACAGCATGGCGCTGACCGTCGCGGTCCCGCAGATGACCAAGGACCTGGGCGCGAGCGCCCAGGACACCCAGTGGATCCTCGACTCCTACATCCTCGTCTTCGCCGGGCTGCTGCTCACCTCGGGCAGCCTGGGGGACCGGTTCGGCCGCCGCAAGGTCATGATCATCGGGCTGGTCCTGTTCGGGGCGGCGTCGCTCGCCGCGACGCTGGCCGCCAATCCCGCCGAGATGATCGCCGTCCGGATCGCGATGGGCATCGGCGGGGCGCTGATCATGCCCTCCACGCTGTCGATCATGATCACCGTCTTCGATGACGCCGAACGTCCCAAGGCGATGGCCGCCTGGACCTCGGTCGCCATGGTCGGGCTGGTCGGCAGCCCGGTGCTCGGCGGCGTCCTGATCGCGCACTTCTCCTGGCACGCGATCTTCTTCATCAACATCCCGGTCGTCGCGCTGGCCATCGTGGCGGGCCTGGTCCTGATGCCCGAGTCCCGGGGGCCGTGGCGTAAGCCCGACCCGTTCGGCGCGGTGCTGTCGGCGGCTGGCATGACCGCCCTGGTCTGGTGGATCATCGAGCTGCCGCCGCACGGCGCGTTCGGCGGCCAGCAGGCGCTCGTCCTGGCCGTGGCCGTCGCCGCCCTGGGCGGGTTCGCGGTCTGGGAGCACGTCACCCCCGAGCCGATGGTCCCGCTGCACCTGTTCCGGCACCGCGACTTCAGCGGCGGCTCGCTGTCGCTGGCCCTGCTGCAGACCGGCAACGGCGGCCTGCTCCTGGTGCTCACCCAGTACCTGCAGTTCGTGCTGGGCTACTCGCCGGTCAAGGCCGGCCTGGCCTTCGTGCCGCTGGCCGTGGCCGCCATCATCGGCAACGTGGCGGGCGCACAGCTCACGATGAAGATCGGCCCCCGCCTCCCGGTGCTGGCCGGGATGCTCGTGATGGCCGCCTCGTTCGGCCTGCTGACGACCGTCTCGGCCGGCACCGGTTTCGCGGTCCCCGCCATCGCCCTCGGCCTGCTCGGCCTCGGCGCCGGCGTGGCCATGCCGGCCGCGGTCGGCGCGCTGATGAGCACCATCCCGGCCGAGCAGGCGGGCGTCGGCTCGGCCCTGAACGACACCATCCAGCAGGGCGGCACCGCGCTCGGCATCGCGATCCTCGGCTCGCTGCTGGCCAGCGGCTTCGCCCGCCACCTGCCCGCCGGCGTCCCGCCCGGGGCGCGAGGCTCGATCGCCGGCACCCTGACCGCCGCCCGCGGCGACGCGGGCCTGGTCCACGCGGCCAAGGCCGCCTTCACCGCCTCGATGTCGGTCACCTTCACCGTCAGCGCCATCGGCGTCCTGGCCGCCGCCCTCCTGGCCACCGTCGTCATGCGCAACACCAAGCCCGCCGTCCCGGCCGCCGCCCAGGCCCAGGAGTCCGCGCTCGTCGCCTGACCCCGGCTACGGCCACAGCCGGCGCCCCCGCCACGGGGGCGCCGGCCTCGTGTTCACCTGTTGTAGGTGAAGTCAACCGGCCACGGGAAGATCTCGAAATTCGGGCCGGCCGGGCTGCCGATGCCGGGCAGCTCCCACCAGATCTGGCGTTCGTCCCGGCCCTGATCGGCATCGCCCGGGCCAAGGGCCTGGTCACCTACGTGGGCGACGGATCCAACCGCTGGGCCGCCGTCGGCGACGAGGGCGTGCCCTTCCGTGACATCGCCGAGGTCATCGGACGCCACCTGGACCTGCCGGTGAAATTCCTGCCCGGCGAGGAAGCAGCCGCCCACTTCGGCCCGTTCGCCGGCTTCGCCGCCATCGACGTCCCCGTCTCGAGCGCCCTCACCCAGGAGCGCTTCCACTGGCACCCGGCCCACCCCAGCCTCCTCGCCGACCTCGACCAAGGCCACTACTTCATCACCCCGCCCACGCCCTGAGGACCCCCGTGCCGCCCGGCCGGGACAGGTCGCCACCCGATGATCATGGGTGCTTTCGGCTGCTATTTGTCCGAAATTGCCGATGCTCGCGGAAGGTGTTATCGCGGTACCTGGACTAGCGACCACCTCTTCCTCCACGGTCACATCTGACCCACGTTCCGCGATCCACGGCAGTGACCCAGTTGATGCATCACCCTATTGCGGTAGCTATTGCGCAGTTACCGGTCTTCGCTGCGCACCAGGGTGATACAGTAACTGGTTACCCGCGCATGCCCGCAGCCGCGATGCTCCGGCTGGAGTGCGTCTGGGTTTCGCTGTTCGCAGCCCTGGAGGATTCTGTGGTTGACATCGTTGTGATCCATGGAATATTCGTTAACCGGTCAGACCGGGCGACGATGTGCGATGAGTGGCGCTCGGCGCTTGTTAAGGGCTTGCAGGACATTCGGTTCGGCGGCGCCACCGATATCGACCTTGAATGTGCCTTCTATGGTCACCTGTACAACGACGGAAAATCGTTTGCCGAGCCGGCCTACCGCTTGTCCGACCTGAATCCGGGCCTCGAGCAGGACATGCTTCTCGAGCTAGCAGAAGAAACCGAAGATTCGGCCGTCGCCACCGGAAAATTCTATGCGCCACAGGCTTTGCAGGCGGCCATGCGGGCGATGGGCAGGCACCGCGTATTCGACGGGGCTACGGGCATCCTCTTGCGGTTGATCAAGCAGGTCGGCAGATACTTCAGTGACCCTTACTTCATGGCTCAAGCCTGGAACGAGTTCCAGGCTGCTGTCGAAACGAAACCGCGCCTCATCATCGCCCATTCCCTGGGCAGCGTCATCGCCTACGACTGGCTGCGGTCTCACCCGCCGACCTCGGCGACGACGCTGGTGACCATCGGGTCGCCGCTCGGCTTGCGGTGTGTCAGGAAGGCTCTGCACCTGCAGCTCAACGCGGGCCCAGGGCCATGGCCCGAAGGGATCGCGACGTGGGTGAACGTGGCGGCTGAAGAAGATGCGGTCGCCGCCGTAAAGGAACTCGACGGATTGTTCGCGGGCAAGATTCTCGACCGTGCGGCCAGTAACTCGCGACGGACTGCCCATAGCGCGACAAGTTACCTGAAAAATCTTCAAACCGCGCGTGCCGTGGCAGCTGCCCTTGACTGAGATCATCCCGTCGGCAACCGGGTACTTCTGCATATCCGCCGTCTCGGAATATTCCACGGATAGCGGACTCAAGCAGCTCCGTGAGGTTTACGCGGAAGCGGAAACCGTGCGTTCGGCTCTGCGGGATTTGGGCCTGAATGAACTCTTTCGCCCGGATCAGGGGGAGCGGACTCATGAAGAGCTCCGGGCCAGGCTAGTGACGTGGGCGCAGGTTAAGTTCGAGGATGAGCTCCCGGAACGGGATAAGACCCTTGTCATTTACTGCACAGGCCACGGATACCTGGACGAGACTGGCCAATGGTACCTGGTTCCGCCAGATTGCCATCCAGTGGATCCCAAGCGCTACACGCGTCCCAGCGAACTGTTGAGGATAGTTTATAGCCGCAGGGATCTTGCGCAGGTGGTACTCGTCCTCGACGCCTGCTTCGCTGGTGACGGGGCAGACCAGGCCTTCAATGAAACGGTAAATCCAGTTCGAGCCCAGGATGCGGATCTCGAGGTGGACATATGGGTCATTGCCGCCGCGCGGCGCACGGAGGAGGCCGCGCCCGTGACCTTCGCGCCCGCACTGGCTCGCGCGCTGGAGGTCACTGCGAGCCCTTCGTGGCAGCAGGCATTTCTCCGTCTGGATGAGATCGAGCAAGAAGTCGCGAACCGACTCGAGCGTACTACGCAACACGCCAAGATAGTGACGGTTCACGACGCCGCTGGCTGCCGCGCGTTGCCAAACCCAGGGTTCATGCCACCCGTCCCGCCGGCGTGGCTGGCAGCGCCCTGGGACGCGGCTGCCCGCGGTGTCCGTTCCGGTGGTGAGCCTGGCTGGTTCTTCCTTCCGCGCGAGCCTGCCTGGTCGGCGCTGCTCGACTTCGTAACCGATCGCAGCGGCGACCCGACCGTATGCGTGGTACGTGGCTCGCGTGGCTGCGGCAAGACGGCGCTGCTCGCCCGCCTGGTGACCTCGGCGACCGCTTCCCTTAGGGAGGGGATGCCCGCGGTCACTCGCCGCGGTCGGCTGCCCGATACAGACCTGGCTGTGGCGGCGGTGGACGCGCGAGCCCTTTCCGTCGCGGACATAGCCCGAGAGCTCGCCCGGCTGATCGGGGCGTCGGCGCATAGCCCGGCCGATCTCCTCTCTGCTCTGGCGAATTCCCGGCAGGCGGTGATAGTAATCATCGATAATCTCGAGGCGGTCACCGACCCAGATCGGCTCGCGGCCGAGCTGATCGAGCCGCTGCGGCGTGTGCCAATGGTGAGACTGGTCACAGGCTCGCGATTTACCGAGCTAGTGGACCCGCGCAACTGTCATGTCATAGACCTCGATGATCCCGCGCAGGGTGGCGCGTCGGCTGTCGAACACTACCTGGCCATGCGGCTCACGTACGGTTCCCCGCAGGAGTTCGGTAGTCTCGCTGGCGCCTTCGCGGCGGCAGGCCCGCTCGCTCGTGCGTGCGCGGGGAACTTCTCGGCCGCGGTTGTCGCGATCGAGACCATGGCGGCCCGGGGACGTGACCGGCGGCCCGTACGGGAAGCCTTGGCTGCCGCCGTCGAGGCCGTGGCCAAGCGATTGGACAGCCTGTGCCGACAGGCACTCCGGGATGAATTCCGCGTCCGCGCATCGGCGAGCTCTCCGGAAGCATCCGCGGACGCCCTCGCCTCGACGCTGTCCGCACTGTGCTCCTATGCGGAGGATGCGGCGCTGCCCCTGTCGACTTGGGTGCAGGTGGCCGAGCGAGTAAGCGGAAAGCGGCTCCTGCTGGCGGACGCCGAAGCGTGTGCCCGCCGTGCAGTGCCGTTCCTCTCCATCTCACAGGAAGGGAACGTCACCCGCTGCCGGCCCCGCTATGGCCACGCGCCAGGGCTTCGTGATCCGGTCGCGGCTGATGTCGTCAGGCATCTGCTCGCCGTTGTTGGTCCCAGATCCGCCATCGGTTGGCGGGATGTCGATCCTGCTGTGATGGCTATCCTGGCCGGGGCCACGGAGGATCCCGCGGCTGGGACATCTCAGCTACTCGACGAGGCCGGGTTCCTGCTAGCGGCGTCTCCCTCGCTGGTAGTGCGAACCCTCAAGACGATCACTGACAAACGGGACCGCGCCCGCCGGGCGGACGTATGGTTCGAGGTCCCGGCCAGCGGGGCTTACCACGCAAGGTCCCTCATACTCGGGCTGCGGGCATCGCAGGCCGGCCTGGCACGGCTTGCGGCCACCTGCGAGCCGGGCCTTGCTACGGACGGCTCGGCCCGGGTGCGCTGGGCCTGCCGTTACCCGGAACGCTGCGAGTACCCCGCCATAGGACTGGCGATTGCCAGCGGAGATGGCGTGGCCACGGCTCTGACGGCTGCCAGCGATGGCGCGCTGACCTGGTGGTCCACCACGTCAGGCGAGCGAGTCAGCGTGCTGCCCCCGGCTGGGGATGGCAGCGTGATCAAGGAGGTACACGCCGCGATGGTAGACGGCGTGCCGCAAGCCGTTACCGTGTCCGCGGACGGCGGGGTGCGCCGATGGCGCGGCGACACCGGGCCGGTAGCACTGGCAGGGTTGCAGGCGCGCATGGCCGCATGCCACCAGGATGGCCTTCTGGCCGTGTCCGGGTACCGGAGCATCCGCGTCCTAGCGGCCGACGACTCAGTCGTGGCCAGCCTGCTGCTGCCGTCGGGGCCCGTCTACGCCATCAGCTTCGCCGGACCACCCGGTGAACCCGTGTTGTGGATCGTCAGCGCCGATGGTGCGGTCCGCAGGTGGGAACCCTGTCGTAGCGCCAAGGCCGCTATGGTCGCCGTCTGCCCTGCTCCGATAGCACTGGCGGGCTCGGACGATGGCGGCGCCGTCGTCGTCGACGCGAAAGGGCAGCCGACGTTCCCCGGGCGGACGGTCGCTGCTCCGGCCTTCCCGCCTCCGGGTACCCCGCGTACCGGCTGCGTTCACCTGTCCCGCAGATGGCTTGTCATGGTCGGCGGACAAGTCGAGGGAGGGAAGCAGACGGGGTGGATGCAGACGTGCGATCTGGCCACCGGGCGAAGCACTTTGCGGCCGCTCGATGACCCTCCCGTCGCGGTGTCAGGTTTCGGTAACGATGGAGATCTGCTGTTGATGACGCGGCAGCGTATCGCAGCCATTCGTCTGACGCCTAGGCCAGCTGAGGAGCTACCGCCCGGCGAAGGACCGGAGGGGGACTCGTGAATCTGTCAAGAGCCGGGACGAGGGATCAGCTCGTCGCATTCCTGGTCCTCCTGGATGACGCGGTCCACGTGCGTATGCCGCCGGAAGTGCTCCAGGCTGGCCTGGATGTCCTGCCGAGCGGATGGCTGCGTTCGGCTCTTGAGCGCGAAGACGCAGAACTCTGTCCTGCACGCGCTTCCGAGCGGGTTGATCGTCGATGACCAGTCGGGCCTGGGATCTATCCTCGCTGCCGCGACGGGTATCGGCACCGGGCCAGCCGGGTCGGCGGAGCGCGTTCTCGCCCTGCTCGGTGAGGCGCTGCTCCCGGACCTACTGGAGCTCTACAGCCGGACGGTCGACTTGATCTGCGGTGGCCGCCCGTCGCTGCCTGGCGTCGCTCCGCCCTTGACCGCCGTCATGAAGGTGCGTGACCATCATGTAGCCACGTCCCTGTGCGCCACGCCGGAGCCCGGCGGCGTCAGCGCTCCCTGGGGCATCCAGATGGGCTGGGTGAGTGGCTGCATGACCTCGGCCGTGACGGCAGTGCGGGACTGCCTGCGCCCTTTCACGTCTCTCGCGTCTAAAACGACCGAGCCCGAGGCACGGTACTCGGCGGCTTGGCCCTCCCATAATCAGGCCCAGGACCAAGGAATTACCCTCGCTTTCGCCATCGGTATCCTGGCTGCGATTACCGGGCTCGAGCGACCCGCCGCTACGGCCGACATTCTCCTCATGGGTGCCTGGGGCGATGATGGCTACTTCCAGCCCATGGCGGACGAGGAAGCTCGGCGACGGCTGGAAGCGGTTTGTCATCTCACCTCACGGATCCTGGTCCCGGCCGCGGACGGCTGGATCGTGGCTGGCCCGGGCCGCGACACCGTGGAGCGGCTCCCATCGTCCCGGCCGACACTCGACGGCGCGGCCACGGCGCTATGGGGAGACGCGTGGCTGGCCTGGAAGCGCGAGCAGCACCGGCGGGAACTCCTCAGCCTAGGGTGGGTACAGGTACCGTGGTCGGCCGCACCAGCTCGCGGCGGCCTGCCTGAGACGAGCGTCGCGCAGGTCGACGCCCTGGATCTGTTGTTCCGTGGGCCCACGCTGGATGGCGGATCACGGCCTAAAAGCGGAACCGAAGCCGTAGAGCCGAAGAAGGCCGAGGTGGACAAGGTCGTCCACCGGCCGGTTGCCGCAGTCGGCGGTCCTGCCAGCAGCGGGAAGAGCGTTATCGTGCGCCGCTTGGCCGCCAGGATCTGCGCCGGCAAGAACCCTTGGACGGTACTTGTCATCGCCCCGGTATCCGGCGAGCTTCCCGACCGGCATGTGGCTGTCGAGGCCGGACGCCACGCTCTAGGCACGCTCGAGCACGTGGATCACCGCCGCTGCCTGCTGGTGCTAGAAGATCTGCTGCCGATCGGCGACGGGGATGTCGGCGCCGTCCTTTCATATCTTTCCGAGGCGCTCCAGATAAGCATCCTGGGCGTGGTGCAGACTGATATGAACTCAGGTACGGAGTGGGCGACTGATACCGTTGAGCTCATTCCGGCGGTTGTCGGGCAGGCTGAGCTGCGGGCCTTTGTCGATCACATGGCATGGTGTCATCCGGCCCTGGTGGACCGCAAGGTCGGCCTGGCGGAGCTGCAGCGGCGGTCTGAGGGCCTCGTCGACGTCGGCCGTCTCGTCCGGGTGATGCGGAAGCAGCCAGGCGTCGACGCCCAGGAGGCGGACGAGGCCGCCATCGGCCGCGAAGGCCCCGATCAGACGCTACGGCAGCGGTTCTTGGCTCTGAACGCCCCGTCACGCAGCGCTGCCGCCACTTTGGCCGCCGCCAGCCTCACCCGCGGTGGTGTCGATGCGAGCATGCTGGCCGGACTAACGAGCGAGGACCTCGACGCCTTCGGCGTGGGGTCGTTCAGGCAAGATGGCCAGCTAAAGATGAACAGCCCGGGCGACAGCGGGCAGGTGCTCAGGCTTTACCTGCGGCATGGTCAGTCAGGCAACGGCCAGGACACGCCGAGGGATTCCTCCTCCCCTCCGGGGAGTATGCATGACCTCATTGCCGACCTGCTGATGCCTCTCCTCGAACCGGCCCTGCGCGACGGTAATGACGGTGCGCTGGCCCGGCTAAGAGGCGCCCGCCTCTATCACAGCCGCGTGTGTATCGGCCTGCTGCGTGCGACATGGGCAAGCGGTGCACTGAGGCAATGGCTATCGCGGGCCAGTCCGGTCTCCCTGGCAGGCTTCCTGCTGGGATTGACGACATCGCTGGACGATGACATCACCGCGGCGGCGGTCGAGGAGATCGTAGTCAAGATCAACGACGACCCGACTCCGATGTCTCTGCATGACCTGGTGAAAATGGTCCGCGTCCTGCGAGAGTGCGTGGCCACGGACTCGCTGGAGTTCAGCCAGATCGCGAACTGGCTCTCCGAACAGGTATCCGCGGTCATCGACCGGGCTGAAGGAACTACCGACGAGCGGCTCAACCTCCTGCGGCGGGTGGTGTGGTTCCAGGACCCGTCTCTCAACGGCCTAGTCAAAGAGCGAATCGTAGAGATCGTCGACCACCTCGACCCGACCCGGGCGACCGACTACTATCTCGTGCCTCAGGTGCAAAGGCTTCAGGCAAAAGCGGAGCGTCGGGCCACGGAGGAATCCAGCAAATGGCCTGTCGAGGCAGAAGACGACGTAAGCAGGCTGCTGAAGTACGACCCTCCCCAGGAGACCGGATTTCATATCCTGGTTGCCCAGATGCTGCTCCGGCGGCACTTGGAGAAGACGGAATGGTGGCCGATGCTCGATAGCCTCGAGCACCGGTTTCCCCGGGCGCTCCAATCGAGCAGCGTGCGTGATGTAACGCGCTGTATTCAGGAAGTGCGACATTCCAATGCGAGGCAAAGGCATTCGCTACTCAACAGGGCTGTCATACGCGGAAGTAAGGATTATCTGAATGCGCTGCGGCGCCTCTTTCTCGAAGCGGCGCCAATAGAGGCCGTCGAGCTGCTGCGGGCGATGAGCTCGCTATATCAAAAGGCCGCCTACATGATGCTGTTTAGGGATGACAATACCCCTAATGAACATGTCGCGGTTACTCTAGCGGAGAAAGTGAAGGAGAGGGATGACGTAAGGGCTGCCGGAATGCTGCTGTCTACCTGCCGTTCGGTGGAGGATCTGTACTACTTTAACTCCAGGGAAGGGTTCACTTCGAAGTTCGGTCAGGCGCTCGGCCGGGATTGGGTAACGGAACGGCTGGAAAGAGATCCGCGAATTTCGGTCAAATATTACTTGATCAAGGGGCTGTGGGAAGCGGAGATCCCATTTCGTGATGAACTCATGGAAACTGTGCTGGACATTACCCTCCAGGGCATCGTTCATTTTCAACGCGCCTGGGGGCCTCGGCTGGCACTCCAGATCGGGCTTAGTCCGGATGTAGGGCCGCAGTTTCTCCGGGCGCTGCGTGACAGGTTGTCCGCCGATGATCTCATGCAAGGCATGAGCACGTGGTCTTCCTCCGATGCGCAAGTGCAGTTTCATCGACTCGGACGTGCGCTTTTTCCGCAAATGGTACATCAATACGCGCGAGATTTCGATCTCCGCGCTTTTGCCGAGCGGCTCGGAAATGCGTCACCGGTCGCCGCCGCCGAGTGCTGTTATGAGGTCTTGCGAACCCTGCAAGCTGCCGGAAGCTCGGTGACCGGAGGCATGCTGCTCGAGGCGGCAGACCAGGTAACCGGTGCTTCTGGAGCATGGGTAGACCGGCTGGACCGGGTTCCGGCCGCTGAAGGATTCGCCCAGTTGCTGAACGTTCTGCGCAAGGTGGATCCGGCCGGGGCGCGTCATATCGTTGAGGATTACAGCACTCGCCAGGTCAGGCATCTGGACGACGGCGACCAAGGCGCGGACACCCGCCTCGCGCGGAAGGTGCGTCATGCCATGTTCGACTCCGCGGTGGCGGCAACGAGCATGCTAAGGGCTCTCGAGCAGACTGGTGGGATAGGGCGGCGGATTTATGACCAGCTGATGGCAGAGCCTTTCGTTATGCTCATCTTCACCGGTGAGCTACAGATGGATCAATCTGTTTCCGAGCAGTATAACGCTGTCTCCAATCTTGCGCAGATTGGGATCGGGATATCATCTGATTGGTCCCAGTGGATGCCGGCGGTTTTTCAGGGAAAAAAGACGATGGCCAATTCTCTTGGTAGCCCCAAAGGTCTTGTTGAGATTATCTGGATGATGAGCCTCTGGAATGAGGAATGGGCGTATGATATCACTCGCGTTGTTGATTACGATAAGGTGGAGGAGCGCCTAAGGAGAGGGCTGGTGGCCGATCTGGTGCCAGCGATCGACTTGGCTGCCGCATTGCTAGTCCTCAATGAGCGACGCAGGGCGGAGCAGGTCGTGGAATTCCTGAGTGGCGTGGGGTGGGGGGTGATTGTCGACCGGATAGGACTGGGGAAAGGCGCTGTCCTGCTGCGTCTGATTCGAGAGGTGCGACCTCAGGATGCCACGTTGGTGGCGGGGTATATAAATGCTGTCATCGCCGACGCCCTAGATCAGGTAGCCTTGCTGGACGATTATCAGATGTGGATGGACATAGGGCATGTCTGTCACTCCATGGCGATGGCTGGCATCCCGGTAGAAATACCTGGCCGGCCACCGGCCAGGCAGCCCAACCTGATCTACGCCCCGGCATTGGCCTGGGGCCTGCAGTGCCTGCCGCGGATTCCATGGCGCGACCGATTGCTCGACGCGGCGATGCGCCGGATTCTGGCGGAACCAGCCACCAAGCCAACCGCACTGATCTATTCGCTCGCGTCAGCATCGCTTGCCGGATGTCTCGATGACCTGCTCTCGGTGGTTTCGGACTTGCCGGTTATCTTCCGGGGTTCTCTGCGCGGCTTGGCCGACCTCTATGAGATAGCCGAACGCGATACGGAGCTGGCCGCGGCCCTGCAGCCTTATGGTGCGGAACTTGAAAAAATCCGGCAAGCTCGCTACGGTCCCCAGGCGTGGGATAGGCGACGCCTGGAACATAGCCTTATCAGGCTGAATAGCGGAAGAACCCTCGACGAAGCGGGATGAGTTCTGCCCCGTTCGTCGTCGCCTAGCGCCAGGCCATGGTCGCCGGAATCATACGTTGCCTGTTCTGGCGTAACCGCCTGGCGCCCCCGGCCGGATGAGGACGGTGATGCCGTCCAGGATGCGGTCCAGGCCGAAGATGAACTCGTCGTCGGGGTCGTCGGCCTGGTCGAACACGCCGGCCGCGATGAACGCGCTGAGCGCGGGAAACCGCCTGGCGTCGGTGAGCTGGCCGAGCATGCGCGGGTAGCTGGCCATCCACTCGTCGTAGCCCAGGCCGGAGGCCAGCACCGCGGCCGTGATGTCGGCCTCGGTGGCGGCCAGGTTCCTGACGTAGCCGGACAGCAGCATGACCACCGAGGCCTTGCGCGCCTCGGTCAGGTGAGTGCCGGCCATGCAGGCCAGTGCGTCCTCGAACCAGGCGATCTCGCGTGGCAGGATCGGCAGCCCGCTGATCGGGATGCGCACCACCCAGGGATGGCGCCGGGCGCCCGCCCGCATGGCCCAGGCCCACCGGGACAGCCCGTCCCGCCAGGTCTCGCCGGGAGCCAGCGGCCCGGGGTTGTCGCCCCAGGCGGCGTCCACCATCAGCCGGAGCAGTTCTTCCTTCGCCGCCACGTGCCGGTACAGCGACATCGGAGCGGCGCCGAGCTCTTTGGCCACCCGCCCCATCGACACCGCGTCCAGCCCTTCGGCATCGGCCACCCGCACCGCGGCGTCCACGATCCGGGCCAGGCTCAGGGCCGGCTTGGGCCCCTTATGTGACCGCTCGCGTACCCCCCAGGCCGCCGCCACCTCGGCCGGGAGTCCGGGCGTATCCGTGGTCTGGTCGCTGCGGCCTGCCATTTCCGAGCCTCCCGGATCGCGGTTGACATCATCTTAGTACTGCGTATAGCTTACGCATATTAGTGTACGACATACGCAGAAAGGATGGGAGCCTGATGAACGTAGCTGACGAACTGGCCGTCGAGGCCAGCGGGCTGACGAAGGCCTACCGCGACGTGCGCGTGCTGGCCGGGGTCGACCTGCGCGTCCCGGCCGGCACCGTGTTCGCCCTCCTCGGACCAAACGGGGCAGGCAAGACCACCACCGTCCGCATCCTCGCGACGCTGGTCCAGGCCGACGGCGGCCAGGCCCGCGTGGCCGGTTTCGACGTCGCCCAGGACCGGTCGGAAGTCCGCCGCCGGATCAGCCTCACCGGCCAGTTCGCCGCGCTGGACGAGGTGCAGACCGGCACCGAGAACCTGCGCATGATGGGCCGCCTGTCCGGGCTGTCCCGGACTGAGGCCAAGGCGCGGGCCGATGAGCTGCTCGGGCAGTTCGACCTGACCAAGGCGGCCGGCCGCCGGGTGGCCACCTACTCCGGCGGGATGCGCCGCCGCCTCGACATCGCCGCCAGCCTGGTCGGCCGGCCGTCGGTGATCTTCCTCGACGAGCCGTCGACCGGGCTCGACCCGCAGAGCCGGCTGGCCATGTGGCGGGTCATCGAGGGCCTGGCCGAGTCGGGCGTGACCATCTTCCTCACCACCCAGTACCTGGAGGAGGCCGACCGGCTGGCCGGCCGGATCGCGGTCCTGGACGCGGGCCAGATCATCGCCGAGGGCACCGCCGCGCAGCTCAAGGGCAAGATCGCCGCCCAGCGGCTGGACCTGACCGGGACCAGCCGGGCCGCTTTCACCGAACTGGTTCGCCACCTCGGCAACCTAGTCGTGCACACCGACGACGGCAATCTGACCGTGGGCGTACCCACCGAGGGCGACGCCGCCGGGATCCGGGTGCTGCTCGACGCGGCCGACCCGGGCCGGGATCTGATCGCCGGCTTCACCATCCACGGCGCCACTTTGGACGACGTTTTCCTCACTCTCACCGGACACGCTAAGGAGACCAGAAATGTCTGACGCACTGATCATGGCCGGACGCAGCCTGCGGCTGTCCGCCCGCAGCCCCGAGGCGCTGCTGACCGCGCTGATGCTGCCGGTCATGCTGATGGTGGTGTTCGTGTACCTGTTCGGCGGGGCGGTGGACATCGGCACGAAGTACGTCAACTACGTGGCGCCCGGCGTGCTGCTGCTGTGCGCGGTGACCGGGGCGTCCACCACCGCGGTGACGGTCTGCCAGGACATGGCGGGCGGCATCATCGACCGGTTCCGGTCCCTGGACGTGTCCGGGACGGCGGTGCTGGCCGGGCACGTGACCGCGAGCCTGCTGCGCAACTTCGTGTCCACGCTGCTGGTCATCGCGGTCGCGTTCGGCATCGGCTTCCGCCCGCACTCATCCCTAGCCGCTTTCGCCGCCGCGCTCGGCGTGCTGCTCCTGTTCGTGGCCGCGGCCTCGTGGTTCGCGGCCGCGTTCGGCCTGGCCGTCCGCGCGCCGGAGGCGGCCAACTCGGCCATGTTCTTCCTGATGTTCTTCAGCTACGCCAGCAGCGCGTTCGTGCCGGTCCGGACCATGCCGACCTGGCTGCGCGGGTTCGCCAGCCACCAGCCCGCCACCCCGGTCACCGAGACCATCCGCGGCCTGCTCCTCGGCCACGCCAGCCCGCTTCCGCTCGGCTCCGCGCTGGCCTGGTGCCTCGGCATCGGCGTGGTCTCGATGGGCCTGGCCGCCATCTTGTTCCGCCGCCGCACCGCTTGACGATCAAGGTCCCGGCCGTGAACAGTGTGGGCATGACCGAGGGGCTAGCCGACATACTGGCCGCGCGTCTGCACCAGCTGTGGGGAACACCCGTCGAGATCACCCGGCTCCAGCAGTTGTCCGGCGGCGCCAGCCGCGAGGCCTGGGACATCGAAGCGCACGCGCCCGCCCAGGGAACCAGCCATCTCATCCTGCTCCGCAACGCGACCGACCGGGCTCTTGCCCTGGAGAAGAACGTCGACGTCGAAGCGGCGGCGATGATCGCGGCCAGGCAGGCCGGGGTGCCCGCCCCCGAACTGCACGACCACGGGGACGGCGCCCTCGGCCAGGCCTACCTGCTGATGGAACGCCTGGACGGCGAGACGATCCCGCGCCGCCTGCTCCGGGACGACGCCTACGCCGCAGCCCGCCCCGGTCTCGCCCGCCGCTTCGGCGAGGTCCTGGCCCGCGTTCACCAGGTCGATCCAGCAGAGATTCCTGGCCTCCCCGATACCGACGCCCTCGGCCAGCTCAAGGAGCTGTACCAGGCCTTCGCCGAGCCCCGCCCCGCGCTGGAGATCGGCCTGCGCTGGCTCTCCGAGCACGAGCCCGCCCCGGTCAACGACACCCTGGTGCACGGCGACTTCCGCACCGGCAACCTGATGATCGCCGCGGCCGGCCTGACCGGAGTCCTCGACTGGGAGCTCACCCACCGCGGCGACCCCCGGCAGGACCTGGGCTGGCTGTGCACCAAGGCCTGGCGGTTCGGCTCGCCGCACCCGGTGGGCGGCTTCGGCCCGAGGGACGAGCTGATGGCCGGCTACGCGGCCGGCGGCGGGACCCCGCCCGACGAGCAGACGCAGCGCTGGTGGGAGCTGTACGGCACGGTCCGCTGGGCGCTGCTGTGCCGCCGCCAGGCCGAGCGTTACCTGGGCGAAGGCGAGCCGTCGATCGAATACGCGGTCCTCGGCCGCCGCGTCTGCGAGCAGGAGTGGGACATCCTGCTGGCGCTCGGCCACGCCGCCCCGGTGGTCGTGGAGGATCCGCTCGGGAAAGCAGCAAGCCACCCCGTTCGGCCTCATGATCGTCCGTACGGCCCGGAACTGCTCCGGGCGGTCCGCGGGTTCCTCGCGGCCGAAGCCGGCGCCGGCGATGCCCGGGCCCGCTTCCTGGCCCGGGTCGCGGACAACGCGCTCAAGATCGCCGAACGCGAAGCGCTGCTCGCCCCCGTGCACGAGCAGAACCACCAGGCCCGGCTCAAAGCCCTCGGCTGTAACGACGACGCCGGGCTGTGCGCGGCCATCCGCGGCAAAAGCCTCGACCACCGCTTCGCCGACGTGACCAGCGCCGTCCGCGACATGACCGTCGACAAGCTCACCGTCGCCAACCCCCGCCACCTGGCCATCCCCGGATAAGGAAACTAACAGTGGACTTCGCCCTGCCCGAGGACCTGCGGGCCTACCTGGCCGAGCTCGACGAGTTCATCGCCCGCGAGATCCGCCCGCTCGAGCAATATGACGACAACATCCGGTTCTTCGACCACCGCCGCGAGGACGCCAGGACCGACTGGGATCGCGGCGGCCTGCCCAGCCGCGAGTGGGAGGCGCTGCTGGCCGAAGCGCGCCGCAGGGCCGACGCGGCCGGCCACTACCGGTACGCGTTCCCCCAGGAGTACGGCGGCCGGGACGGCACCAACCTGGGCATGGCGGTCATCCGCGAGCACCTGGCCAGCCAGGGGCTGGGCCTGCACTGCGACCTGCAGAACGAGCACGCCATCGTGGGCAACAACGTCGGGCTGCTGCTGATGCTGCACTACGGCAGCGCCGAGCAGAAGAAAGAATGGGTCGACGACCTCGCCCAAGGCAAAAGAGGCTTCGCCTTCGGCATCACCGAGCCCGCCCACGGCAGCGACGCGACCTTCATGGAAACCACAGCCGTCCGCGACGGCGGCAACTGGGTCATCAACGGCGAGAAGACCTGGAACACCGGCATCCACACCGCCTCGCACAACCTGGTCTTCGCCCGCACCAGCGGGGAACCCGGCAGCGGACACGGCATCACCGGCTTCCTGGTCCCGGTCAGCACCCCCGGCTTCAAGGTCGAGGAGTACCTGTGGACCTTCAACATGCCCACCGACCACGCGCACGTCTCGTTCACCGACGTCCGCGTCCCGGACGCCGCCATCCTCGGCGAAGAGGGCCGCGGCCTGCAGCTCGTCCAGCACTTCTTCAACGAGAACCGGATCCGCCAGGCCGCCTCCAGCCTGGGCGCCGCCCAGTTCTGCATCGACCGCTCGGTCGCGTACGCCAAGGAACGCAAGCCGTTCGGCAAGCCGCTGGCCAGCAACCAGGCCATCCAGTTCCCGCTGGTCGAGCTGCACACCCAGGCCGCGATGCTGCGCGCGCTCATCCGCGAGACCGCCTGGAGCATGGACACCTACGGGCCGCTGACCCAGGCCAACAAGGTCTCCATGTGCAACTACGTGGCCAACCGGCTGTGCTGCGACGCGGCCGACCGGGCCATGCAGGTGCACGGCGGCCTGGGCTACTCGCGGCACCAGCCGTTCGAGCACATCTACCGGCACCACCGCCGGTACCGCATCACCGAGGGGGCCGAGGAGATCCAGCTGCGGCGGGTGGCGGGCTACCTGTTCGGCTTCATCAAGGCGGACACGCTGAAGGGGGTCACCGGCTGATCGGGGCGACCGTCGCGCCCGCCGCCCGCACCAGGTCGGCCGGCGCGAGCTCGATCTCCAGCCCGCGGCGCCCGGCGCTGCAGAACACCGTGTCGAAGCCCAGCGCCGAGGAGTCGACCACCACCGGCAGCCGCTTGCGCTGGCCGACCGGGGAGATGCCGCCGGCCACGTACCCGGTGGCCCGCTCGGCCGCCGTCACGTCGGCCATCGCGGCCTTCTTGCCGCCCCGGGCGGCGGCCAGCGCCTTGAGGTCGAGCTGGCCCTCGACCGGGACCACCCCGGTCACCAGGGCCCCGTCCACCTCGGCGACCAGGGTCTTGAACACCCGGCCGGGCGCGACGCCGAGCGCCTCACTGGCCTCCCGCCCGTAGGACTCGCTCCGCGGGTCGTGGGCGTATTCGTGCACGGTAAAGGGGATCTTCGCCCGCTCGAGCGCCGCCGTCGCCGTCGTCCCGCGTCCCGCCACGACCGGCACCTTACGCCCATGGCGCGGCGGACGCGAAAACCATTAGGCGCCCCGTCGGACGCGTCCGCATAGTGGGGATATGCGTGTCACGTTTCCCCGGCTCCCCGATCATCAGCGCGCCTACGCGCTGGTCGAACGGGACGACGGGGTCCTCTACCGGCTGTACGGAGGGACGGCCGGGCCGCGGCTGCCGCACGACATCATGCACCTGATCGCGGAGCGGGAACTGCGCATCTCCGACGGCATCTGGGCCGGGATCGCGGCCGGGGTCGTCTTCGAGAGCATGTGCCACGTCAGCGGCCGCCGCCCCCCGCACGCGGCCGAACGATCCCGCGACCTGCTGCACCGCTACCAAGACCAGGGCCTGCGGGCCGAGCTCCTCGCCGATCTGGTGTCCAGCGTCGCCGCGCTGGACACTATGACCCAGGACAAGATCAGGCAGCTGACCCGGGACAAGCTATCGGTGCTGCCGCCTAGCACGGTGGTGGATCCGGTCGTGATCGCCGCCGCGGCGCGGGCCATGCAGGTAGAGGCGGCCCGCTGGGCCCGGCTGCGGGTCGGTGAGGAGCTGAGCTATGAGTGGCCAGGCCGGTGAGCCCAGGCCGGATGAGCTGATCGAGCACGGCCCGGTCACCCTGCGCCGGTACCGCGCCGGCGACGCCGGTGCCGTCTTCGCCGCGGTGACCGAGTCGCTGGACCACCTGCGCCCGTGGATGCCGTGGGCCGCGGGCTACACCCTCCAGTCGGCGGCGGACTACCTGGACGGCTCGATCCGGAGCTGGGAGGACGGCACCGAGTACAACTACGCCATCCTGGCCGGGGGCCGCCTGGCCGGCAGCGTCGGCCTGATGACCAGGCCCGGCCCCGGCGGCCTGGAGATCGGCTACTGGGTGCACCGCGCCTGCACCCGCCGCGGCCTGGCCACGGCGGCCGCCGCGGCCCTGGTCGACCAGGCGTTCCGGCTGCCCGGCGTGAACCGGGTGGAGATCGTCCACGACGAGCTGAACGTGGCCAGCGGAAAGATACCGCGCAAGCTCGGCTTCACCGAGGTCGACCGCCGCCCGCTGGACCCGCCCGCCGACGCCGGCACCGGCTACGGGGTGGTCTGGCGCCTCCTCAAAACCAAGCGGCCGAACGAGGTAACGTAATCCGCCATGGGATACGGCTCAGCGGGACCCGGCGACCGCGACATGATGGCGCTCGCCCTGCAGCAGGCACGGATCAGCCTGGCCGCCGCCGGCGTCCCGGTCGGCGCCGCGCTGGCCGCGAACGGGCAGCTCATCGCGGCCGGGCACAACGAGCGGGTGCAGCGCGGCAACCCGGTCGCCCACGGCGAGATCTCCTGCCTGCGCAACGCCGGCCGGCGCCCCTCCTACCTCGGCACCACCCTGTACACCACGCTGTCCCCGTGCCAGCTGTGCACCGGGGCGATCCTGCTGTTCCAGATCCCCCGCGTCGTCGTCGGCGAGGCGCAGACCTACGCCGGCGACCTCGACTTCCTGGTCAGCCGCGGCGTCGAGATCGTCCTGCTCGAGGACCCCGCCTGCGTCGCCGTCATGGAAGAGTTCCAGCAGCGCTACCCCCAGGTCTGGAGCGAAGACATCGGCGGCCGCTAACCCCCGCCGCCTCCTCCTCCCAGTCTCAGCACCCGCCGCTTGGACCGCGACCCCCTTGACCGGACCGGGAACGCGCGTGCCATCACGCTGCTCAGATTAGCGATGACTTAACCGCGGTTGCGGAACGGCCGGACAGGCCGAATGATGCAATACATGCAGGTGCCGTCCCACGTCGAGTACGAGCGGGCGACCAGCGTCGACCATGCGCTGTCGCTGCTGAGCAGGCCGGACGCCCGGGTCCTGGCCGGCGGCCACAGCCTCATCCCGATGATGAAGCTGCGGCTGGCCCAGCCCGAGATGCTCGTCGACATCAACGGGCTGACTCAGCTCTGCGCCATCAAGCTCGACGGCGCCCAGCTCCGCATCGGCGCGCTGGCCCGGCACGCGGACCTGCTCGAATCGGCCCTGGCCGGGCAGCACTACCCGATCTTCCACGACGCCGAACGGGTGGTCGCCGACCCGATCGTCCGGCTGTGGGGGACCGTGGGCGGGTCGCTGTGCCAGGCCGACCCGTCCGAGGACCTGTCCGCCGCGTTCGCGGCGGCCCGTGCCACCGCGGTCATCCGCGGCGCCGGCGGCGACCGCGAGGTCCCGGTGCGTGAGTTCCACCTCGGCCCCTACGAGACGGTAGTCGGCCGGGGTGAGCTGCTGGCCGAGATAAGGGTCCCGGTACGGCCCGGCACCGGCAGCGCCTACGAGAAGGTGGCCCGGCGGGTGGGGGACTGGTCGGTGGCCGCCGCCGGGGCGGTGCTGCGACTCGACCGCGAGAACGCCATCGAAGAGGCCGGCGTCGGGCTGACCGCCGTCGGCGCCGAGCACTTCGTGGCGGCCGAGGCCGAGGACTACCTCCGCGGCCGGGCCCCGGACGAGGAGAGCTTCGCCCGGGCCGGGGCGATCGCGGCGGAGCACTGCCGCCCGGTCGCCGACCAGCGCGGGCCCGAGGACTACAAGCGGCACCTGGTCGCCGAGCTCACCACCCGCGCCCTGCGCCGGGCGGCGGAAAGGGCGAGCCGGCCCAAGCGGAAGAAGACCGCATGACCATGCGAGTCTCGGTGACGGTGAACGGCACCGAGTACGCGCGCGACGTGGAGCCCCGGCTGCTGCTCATCCACTTCGTCCGCGACGAGCTGGGCCTGACCGGCAGCCACTGGGGCTGCGACACGTCGAACTGCGGCAGCTGCGTGATGTGGCTGGACGGCCGGCCGGTCAAGGCTTGCACCGTGCTCGCGGCGATGGCGGACGGGCGTTCGGTCCGTACCGTCGAGGGCCTGGAGCGGGACGGTCAGCTCGACCCGGTGCAGCAGGGATTCGTCGAATGCCACGGCCTGCAGTGCGGGTTCTGCACCTCGGGCATGATGATGACCGCGCGCTGGCTGCTCGACCATCACCCGGACCCCGACGAGGCGGAGATCCGGGAGGCCATCTCCGGCCAGATCTGCCGGTGCACCGGCTACGAGAACATCGTCAGGTCGGTCCGCTGGGCCGCGGAACACCCGGCCGTAAAGCAAAAGGACACCCTATGACCAGCGGCTTCGGCCGGGTGCTGCGTAAGGAGGACCAGCGGTTCATCCGCGGCCGCGGCACCTACGTGGACGACGTGAAGGTGCCCGGCCTGCTCTACGGCGCGGTGCTGCGCAGCCCGCACCCGCACGCCCGGATCATCTCCGTCGACACCGTCGCGGCCGAGGCGCACCCCAGGGTCAAGGCGGTCCTCACCGGCGGGACCCTCGCCGGGAGAAACCTGGCCTGGATGCCGACCCTGTCCGGCGACCGGCAGGCCGTGCTGGCCACCGACAAGGTGCGCTTCCAGGGGCAGGAGGTGGCGTTCGTGGTGGCCGAGGACCACTACGCCGCCCGGGACGCCCTCGAGCTGATCGACGTCGAGTACGAGCCGCTGGCCCCGGTGGTGGATGCCCGCCGGGCCCTCGACCCCGGCGCCCCGCTCGTCCGCGACGACATAACCGGCCAGGACAGCAACCACATCTTCGACTGGGAGACCGGCGACGCCGACCGCACCAGCGCCGTCTTCGAGACCGCCGAGGTCACGGTCAGCCAGGACATGCTCTACCCGCGGGTCCACCCGGCGCCGCTGGAGACCTGCGGCATCGTCGCCGACTTCGAGAAGATCAGCGGGAAGCTCACCGTGTGGGCCACCAGCCAGGCGCCGCACGCGCACCGGACCCTGTACTCCATGGTGACCGGCCTGCCCGAGCACAAGATCCGGGTGATCTCGCCGGACATCGGCGGCGGTTTCGGCGCCAAGGTGCCGATCTACCCCGGCTACCTGTGCGCGATCGTCGCGTCCATGATCACCGGGCGGCCGGTGAAGTGGATGGAGGACCGCTCGGAGAACCTGATGTCGACCGCGTTCGCCCGGGACTTCCACATGCGCGGGGAACTGGCGGCCGACCGGGACGGCAAGATCAGGGCGGTGCGGGTCAAGGTGCTGGCCGACCACGGCGCGTTCAACGGCGCCGCCCAGCCGAGCAAGTTCCCGGCCGGGTTCTTCGGCGTGTTCACCGGTTCCTACGACCTGGAGGCGGCGCACTGCACGGTGACCGGCGTGTACACCAACAAGGCGCCGGGCGGGGTGGCCTACTCCTGCTCGTTCCGGATCACCGAGGCGGTCTACCTGGTCGAGCGGATGGTCGACGTGCTGGCCTTCGAGCTGGACATGGACCCGGCCGAGCTGCGGATGCGGAACCTGCTGCGCCCCGAGCAGTTCCCCTACACCTGCCAGACCGGGTGGGTGTACGACTCGGGCGACTACCCGCGGACCCTGCGCCTGGCCATGGACATCGCCGGCTACGAGAACCTTCGCAAAGAACAATATGCCGAACGTGCCCGCGGTCACCTCATCGGTATCGGCCTCAGCTTCTTCACCGAGGCCGTCGGGGCGGGTCCCCGCAAGCACATGGACATCCTGGGGTTCGGCATGGCGGACGGGGTCGAGCTGCGGATCCACCCGACCGGCACGGCCGTGCTCCGGATCGCGGTGCAGACCCAGGGGCAGGGCCACGAGACCACGTTCGCCCAGATCGTGGCCTCCGAACTCGGCCTGTCCCCGGACGACGTGGAGGTGGTGCACGGGGACACGGACCAGACCCCGTTCGGCCTGGGGACCTACGGGTCGCGGTCGACGCCGGTGTCCGGGGCGGCCACCGCGATCGTGGCCAGGAAGGTGCGCGAGCGGGCCCGGGTGGTCGCCGCGGCCATGCTCGAGGTCGACGCGGACGACCTGGAGTGGGAGCGCGGCCGCTGGTTCGTCCGGGGCGACCCGGATTCCGGCCGGACCATGACCGAGATCGCCCTGGCCGCGCACTCTCACCTGGAACTGCCCGAAGGCGTCGAGGGGCACCTGGACGCCACCTGCGTGTACAACCCGCCCAACCTGACCTACCCGTTCGGCGCGTACATCTGCGTGGTCGACGTGGACCCGGGCACCGGCAAGGTCGACGTCCGGCGGTTCATCGCGGTCGACGACTGCGGGGTGCGGATCAACCCGATGATCGTCGAGGGCCAGGTGCACGGCGGCCTCGCGGACGGGATCGGGATGGCCCTGATGGAGAACATCGCCTTCGACGCCGACGGCAACTGCCTGGGCGGCTCGTTCATGGACTACCTGCTGCCCACCTCGCTGGAGTGCCCGTCGTGGGAGCTCGGCGCGACCGTCACCCCGTCGCCGCACCACCCCATCGGGGCCAAGGGGGTGGGCGAGTCCGCCACCGTCGGCTCGCCGCCCGCCGTGGTCAACGCGGTCATCGACGCGCTGCGCCCCTACGGGGTGCGGCACGCCGACATGCCGCTCACCCCGGCCCAGGTCTGGCGGGCCATCCAGGGCCGCCCGTTCCGCACCGACCTGGCCATCACCTGATCCGTCCCCCGACGTAAACTCGCTCCTTGTGAGCAGCCTGTCCCCCCATGACCTGCACGACCGCTTCCCACAGGTCGGCGACTTGTCCTCGGCCCTGGCGGAGGTCGGTTACCTGGCGGGGGAGCAGCTCGGGGCGGCGCTGTTCCTCGCGGTGCGGATGGGGCAGCCGATCCTGCTCGAGGGCGAGCCGGGGGTGGGCAAGACCGAGGCGGCCAAGGCGCTGGCCGCGGCGATCGGCACGCCGCTGGTGCGGCTGCAGTGCTATGAGGGCATCACCGCGTCCGAGGCGCTGTATGAGTGGAATTACCCGCGGCAGCTGCTGGCCATCCGGCTGGCCGAGGCGGCCGGGGACCGGATCCAGGACAAGGACCTGTTCACCGGCGAGTACCTGCTGCCGCGGCCGCTGCTGGCGGCGCTGCTGCATCCGGGTCCGCGGCCGGCCGTGCTGCTGATCGATGAGGTGGACCGGGCTGATGATGAGTTCGAGGCGTTCCTGTTCGAGCTGCTGGCCGAGGCGGCGGTGACGATCCCGGAGCTGGGTACCCAGCGGGCGGTGGTGCCGCCGGTGACGGTGCTGACCTCGAACCGGACCCGGGATCTGCATGACGCGCTGAAGCGGCGGTGCCTGTATCACTGGATCGCCTACCCGGACACGGCCCGGGTCGCGGAGATCGTGCGGCGGCGGGTGCCGGAGTCGGGGGAGCGGCTGTCCGGTCAGGTCGCCGCGGCGGTCGGCCGGCTCCGTGCCCTGGACCTGACCAAGCCGCCGGGTATCTCCGAGGCCATCAGCTGGGCGTTCGCGGTGAACGTGTTCGGTGCCGGCGAGCTCGGCGCCCCGGTCGCCGATCAGACCCTGAGCACGGTCCTGAAGTACCCGGAAGACGAGGACACGGTCCGCCAGGCCGGCCTGGCCTCGGTGGTCGGGCGCATTGACTGAGGCCCGCTGTCCGGGGTGGCCGGGCCCGACGTGGCCGCCATGGCCACCGGCCTGGGGATCGCGCTGCACACGGCGGGGCTCCCGGTCGGCCCGGACCGGTGCGAGCGGCTGGCCCGCGCGGTGACCGTCATGGACGCGACCTCGCTGGCCGAGCTGCGGGCCTGCGCCTTGGCCACGATGGTGTCCGACCCGGGCCAGATGCCGGTCTTCGACCGGGTCTTCGCCGCGCTGTTCGGCGGCCCGTCCCCGGTCCGGAACCTGCCGCCGCTCCCCGCGCCCCAGTCGTTCCAGCGGGCCGAGTCCGACGGCAGCCCGCCGCCCTCCGGCCCGCCCCTGGGCGACCCGGGCGGCCTGCCGTCCGGCCTGCGCCTGTCCGACGCCGAGCCGGCCGCCGCCGACGGCGACGAGCCGCTGGCCGAGGGACCCGCCGTGCGCCGGGTCGCCTCGGCCGCCGAGCGGCTGCGCGGTCGCGACTTCGCCGAGCTGTCCCCGGCCGAGCTCCGCCAGCTGGTCGTGCTCATGCGCGAGATGACGCTCGCCATCCCGCCCCGGCGTACCCGCCGGTACCGCCCCGCCCGCGACGGCAAGCGCCCTGACCTGCGCCGGACGCTGCGGCTGGCCCGGCGCAGCGGCGGCGAGGCGATCAGGTTCGCCCGCCGGGCGCCGCGGATCCGGCCGCGCCGGCTGGTCGTGCTGTGCGACATCTCCGGCTCCATGGAGCCCTACGCCCGCGCGCTGCTGATGCTGCTCTACGTGCTGAACGGCGGCCAGGCGCGCGGAGTGCAGGCGGGCGCGGGCCAGAACCGCCCCGAGGTGTTCAGCTTCGCCACCCGGCTGACCCGGCTGACCCCCGCGCTGGCCGCCGCCAGCCCGGACACGATGCTGGCCAAGGCGGGCGAGGCGGCCCCCGACTGGTCCGGCGGCACCCGGATCGGCGCCGCCGTCAAGGAGTTCAACGACCATTACGGCAGCCGGGGCCTGGCCCGCGGCGCGGTGATCCTGATCATCTCCGACGGCTGGGAGACCGGTGATCCGGCCCTGCTCGGCGTCCAGATGGCCCGCCTGTCCCGGATGGCCAACCGGATCGTCTGGGCCAACCCCCGCACCCAGTCCCCCCGCTACCGCCCCGAAGTCGGCGGCATGGCCGCCGCCTGGCCCTACTGCGACGCCGTAGTCAGCGGCCACAACCTGGACGCCCTGGACGACCTCCTCGCCGCCCTCCGCGCCCGCTAACCGTCCTGCCCAAGCGCGCCGCCCCGTCCTGCCCTAGCGCGCCGCCCCGTCCTGCCCTCGCGCGCCGCCTCGCTGCGTCCTGCCCTAGCGCGCCCGGACGCGCCACGTCCTGCCCTCGCGCGCCACCTCAATGTGATTCTGCGGTGGCCCGGACCATCTCAATGTGACATTGCGGTGCCCGCCAACCTCCGCCTTCCGCGCCACCGTCGGCTCGGGCCTAACGGGCGGGACTGCAGGGCAGCGTGGAGTTCCTGTGAATCCGCGGGCTGCCTTCCTGCGGGCCCGCTGGCCGTCGTGCGGGTACGACGGCCAGCGGGGGCAGGAACGAGCCGGTGGTGCGCGAAGCGGGTGCGCGCCACCGGCTGGCTCAGGTGACGTTGACCAGGATCGTGTGGTACCCGGTGGCGCCGTCGGGGTCCGTCCGGTGCTTCACCTCGGTCTGGGTGTAACCGCTCTTGTTGGTGGCCCGCACCTGGAGCATGTGCTGGCCGGGGGTGGCGTCCCAGGTGTAGTACCACTGACGCCAGGTATCGATGGTGTCCTGGGCCGGGAGCCTGGCCTCGGAGAAGACGCCGTCGACGCCCACCTCGACGGCCTCGATGCCGGTACGCTGAGCCCAGGCCACGCCGGCCACCGTCACCTGGCCCGCGGCCACGGTGCTGCGGCGCTTGGGCACGTCGATACGGGATTCGGTCTTGATCGGCGCCTGCTGCGACCAGGCCGGCTTCTGCTTGACCCAGTAGGCGCTGAACGCGTCGAAGGTGGTGAACTCCATGTCCACCACCCACTTGGTCGCGGACACGTAGCCGTAGAGCCCGGGGATCACCACCCGCACCGGGTAGCCGTGCGCCTGCGGCAGCACCTGGCCGTTCATGGCCACCGCCAGCATCGAGTCCCGGCCGTCCAGCGTCGGGTCGGTGGCCACGCCGATGGTCATGCCGTGCACGTCGCGCATGACGATCTGGTCCGCGCCGCGCTGGATGCCTGCCTTGCGCAAGATGGGCGCGAGCAGCGTGCCCTGCCACTGGGCGTTGCCGATGAAGTTGCCCCCTACCGCCTCCGAGACGCAGGTCAGCGTGATGTCCCGGTCGATCATGGGCATCTTGATCAGGTCGTCGTAGGTGATGGTTATCGGCCGGTCCACCATGCCGTGGATGCGCAGCTGCCAGTCGGCGGGCGAGACCTTCGGCAGGATCAGGGACGTATCGACCCGGTAGAAGTTCTTGTTCGGCGTGAAGAACGGGGATATCCCAGCCACGCTGTCCAGCGTTTCGTTCGCGGGCAGCCGCTTCAACGGGTCGATCTTCAGCTCGGGAACCGCGCTGGCCCGGGGGGCCGGGGCCGTCATGCCTGGCGCGGGCGCGGCGGTGGTCCGCCGGAAGTCCTTGCCGAACAGCAGCTCGCCGCCCACCCCGGCCGCGGCCGCGCCCGCGGCGGTGAGGCCGGCCGCGGCGAGGAACTTGCGCCGGTCGACGGTGCCCGTCATCGTGTCCTCCTACGAGTGCCGCCGCGGGCTGGCCGCGGCGGTGTGACTTCCTGGACCGGGGCCGAGGCTCGCACCAGCCACAGCAGCGCCGCGACGCCGGCCAGGCCGCCGATGACGGCCGGCATGACGTCGGACACGTGACTGGCCGGCCTGGTGACGGAGACGAACGCGGTGACCAGCGCGAACGCCGCGACGCCGGTCACGCCGAGCGCAGCCGCCCGGCGGGCTGCCACCCCGATGATGATCGCGATCACCGCGATCACCGCGTACATGCCGAGCAGCAGCACGGTCCGCCCGTGCGCGCCGAAGTGGTGCAGCGCGAAGCCCCGCAGCATGGCCGGGGTCCGATCGACGAAAATGGTGCCCATGGCGCCGACCGGCGAGACCGTCGACCTGAGCAGACCCGCGGCCAGCGTGGAAACGCCGATCACGACGGCCGTGGCCAGGAACTCCGTGGCCGCGCTGACCATCGGCCCGCGGTATCCCGCGGCTCGCCTGCGCGCCTGATCCGCCTGCCAGCCCTCCGGGTGAACGCCGGCATCGGGCGCGGTGAGCACCGGGCCGGAATACCCGGAATCGAAATATCCAGGCTCTGAGTACCGGATCGGAGTATCGGGATACCCGTGACCGGAATAGCCAGAGTCCGAATACGCGGAGTCCGAATACCCAGACTCGGAATACCCAGACTCGGAATACCTGGAATCGGCGTAGCCGGGATCCGAGTACGTCGTCTCGGTATAGCTGCCCGGCCCCAGGTAGGCACCGCCGGCCGGGTAGCCCTCCCGGCCGCCAGCCAAGCCATTCGTGGCGCCCGCGTAGCCGTTCGGGGCGTTATCGAAACCGTCTATCTCTCGGACATAGCCGTTCCCGGCCCGGCCGTAGCCGTCCCGGGTTCCGGCGTAGCCGTCCCCGGTTCTGGCGAAGCCGTCCGTCGTCCCGGCGTAGCCGTTCCCGGTTCCGGCGTAGCCGTTCCCGGCCCTGGTGTAGCCGTTCCCGGCCGTACCGTAGCCGCCGTCGGCGGCCCCGGCGTAGCCGAGCCGGGCCCAGCCGTAGCCGTCGGCGTCAGCGTCAGCCGCATGGGCGCCCGCGGTGTAACCGGTGTCGGGGTAGCCACCCGTTTGGTAGCCACCGGTGTCGTAGCCGTCGGGGGCCCCGTGGGCGGGGAAGGCCGCGGTGGCCACGCCCGATCGCGGGGCGGCCTGACGCCGGTGGCTGCCGGCGGCCTGCTGAGCGCGAGTGACCGGGCGCCCCGCCTGCTCTCCCTCGCCGTCCCGGTAGGACGGCCAGCCCTCGGCCGGGGTCGCCTGCGGCCAGCGCTCCTGGCGAGGCGGCGTCCGATGCGACGGGTCGTAACTCATATCTCTATTCACGGTCCTGATGGCCGGTGCCGTTTGATGTTTGCCCCGCGGGTAACCAAGCGGTAAGAAAGCGCGATCCCGGCGCCCATCGATCAGACCGGGACTTCGCGGCCCGCGTCGGCTCCGGCGGCCACGAAGCCGGCATCCATAAACTCGGCCGCTGCCGCTCCGGCCGCACCGTCTCGGCCGGGACCGTCTCGGCCGGGACCGTCTCGGCCGGGACAGCTTCGGCCGGCACAGCTTCGGCGGCCATACTCCGCGTCAGTCCACCTCGGCCACCTGGCGCCGCATCAGTTCGCGCCGGGCCAGTTCGCGCCGGATCAGCCAGCCGGCCGTCACGACCATCAGCGGCACGCCGTAGGCGATCGCGTTCACCAGCCGCCACGGCGGGGTGTACTTGCCCAGGTACGCCTCGGCCGCGTAGTACCCGCCCGCGGCGAACGCGAGCCATTCCGGGCGGCCGTCGAGGGCGACCAGCATGACCAGCAGCAGCGAGTACCACTGGTAGTGCGGGGTGGTGACGGCCAGCGCGCCCGCGGTCATGTAGAGGGCACCCTGCCAGGGCCGTTCGGGATCGGCGAACTCCAGCACGGCCACGGCGATCGCGGCCAGGATGAGCACGGCCACCACGCTGGCCAGCGGCCCGATGATGAACAGCCCGATGATCCCGTACCTGGTCCCGGTGGTGTAGTTCTCCTGCTGCAGGTAACCGGGCAGGAAGCCGATCACCTTTCCGCCCACCCGGAGCACGTGCGGGATATAAACGGCGACGAACGCGCTGGCCGCAGCGACCGTGACGGTGACCCAGCGGCGGCGCAGCACCGCCGGCCCGATCAGCGCCGGGGTCATCTTGGTCGCGATGGCCAGGCCGAGCAGGACGCCGCCGAGCGCCGTCCGGGCCCGGGTGCGGGCCGTGGCCAGCACCAGGATCGCCACCGTGGCGATGCCCACCGCGATCACGTCGACGTGGGCGCTGTTCCCGGCCTCCAGGGCCACCGTCGGGCACCACGACCACAAGGCCGCCATCCGGATGTCCCGGCCCAGCCGTCCCAGGGCGAACAGCAGCAGCACCGTGACCAGCACGGCGACGAACGCGGTCGTGGCCTGGATCGGCTTGGCCGAGTCGCTCCCGGTGGGCAGGTAGTGCACCCCGAGGAAGTACGCCTCGGCCACCGGCGGGTAGATGGTGGGCACCGTCGGCCGGTTGATCCGGGTGCAGCCCGCGGTGAGCCCGGCCGCCGGGTGGTTGCTGACGTAGGACGGCGAGACGCAGTACTCGCCCTTCGGGGAGAACAGGAAGTCGTTCCGCAGCCCGTCAAGCGCGGTGGCGGTCGGGACGTACTGGTACGGGTCGATCGCCCGCGGCCTGCACCTTGCCGTCCCAGACGTAGCGGTAGAGGTCGTTGCTGTTCTGCGGCGGGGCCGACAGCGCGGCCAGCTGGACGGCGATGCCGCCGAGCAGGATGAGCGCCACCGCGGCCCGCCGCGGCATCGCGCGCAGCAGCCACGCGGCGGTGAGGAACACCATCCACGCGCCGGCCACCATCGGCAGCGGCCGTACGTGCGCCGGGTTGAGGCCCGGGCGCACGATGAGCAGCACCAGGCCGGCCAGCACGATCAGGGCCACGCCGGTGGCGGCCACCCGGAGTTTTCCGTTCATGATGGGCACCGGGCCATCGGTCGGGGCGGTCAGCATCTCTACAGCGCCACGACTCGTTCGGCACAGACCTGGCAGCCGCTGATGGAGGCGAACCACCGCCCGTCGACCGTCCAGAGCTCCACCTCGCCGAGCCCGGCCTCGTTGGCCACCTCGGTGATGTGATCGGCGCCGACGTAGGCCCAGGGAAACCAGGCGCTGGTCGAGCCGCCGTGGCAGAGCCGGACCTGCTCCTGGCGCAGCGGCGAGCCGGGCGGCTCGAGTTCGACGATGGCGCGGCCCTGCGGCGAGAGCAGCTCCGCCACGCGGCGCAGCAGCGCGGCCGGGTCGCCGCCGATCCCGATGTTCCCGTCCGCGAGCAGCACCGTGGTCCACCGGCCGGTCCCCGGCACGCGATCGAAGACGTCACGCAGCATGACCAGCGCCCCCGAGGAACGGGCCAGGCCCACCGCGTAGGGCGTGATGTCGATGCCGAGCGCGGGGATACCTCGTTCGGACAATGCGACGGTCAGCCGGCCCGGACCCGAGCCGATGTCGAGGGTCGGGCCCTCGCAGCGATCGAGGATCGACTTGTCGCCGGGACTCTCGCTCAGCCAGCCGTCCACCGGGAGCGGCTTGCGGCTGCCGTCGGCGTGCTCGATCTCCGGCCGCGCCCAGCCGGCGAGCGCGTGCTCGTAGAGTTCCCCGATCACGCGGACCTCCTACCCTTCGACCATGGATGACCGCGGGACAGGTATGACGTCCGGCCGCGATCGCTCGACCGCGCCTGCCGTGCCCGGCGGCGCGAAACATCCCTCAGTAGTTAACCGAGGGCGGAATCTCGCGGGGCGGTTCGGGCCCGATCAGGGCCTGATCTCACACAATCGTCACTGTGCTTACGGAGTCATGACGCTTTCGATGTGTTTACTGGCTTCACCGGCTGTTTACGTCTTACCGTGTAGGCGTAACCATTTCCTTGTGTACAGGACGGAAAATCCTTTGGTGAGCAACCCCGATCCGCCCGGGCGCATCGTCGTGGTCGACGATGACCCCACCGTGGCGGATGTCGTCGGGCGTTACCTCGTGCGCGACGGCCACACGGTCGAGTGCGTGCACGACGGATACGAGGCACTGCGCCGGGTGGCCGAGGAGCCGCCCGATCTCGTCGTCCTCGACCTCATGCTGCCCGGGATGGACGGCCTCGAGGTGTGCCGCAGGCTGCGGGCGCGCTGGCCGATCCCGGTCGTCATGCTGACCGCCCTCGGGGACGAGACCGACCGCCTGGTCGGCTTCGAGACCGGGGCGGACGACTACGTCACCAAGCCCTTCAGCCCGCGTGAGCTGGCCCTGCGGGTGCGCTCGGTGCTGCGCAGGTCCCGCGGCGCCGGCCTGCCCGACAAGCTCGACCTGGGCTCCATCACCGACGGGAACCTGGTCGTGGACCTGTCCGCGCACGAGGTCAGGGCCGACGGCAAGCTGATCCAGCTGACCTCCCGCGAATACGACCTGCTGGTCTTCCTGATGCGGAACCCGCGCAAGGCCTTTACCCGGGAGCAGCTGCTGACCGAGGTGTGGAGCTGGACGTTCGGCGACACCTCGACCGTCACCGTCCATGTGCGACGGCTGCGCGAGAAGCTCGAGCCCGACCCGACCATGCCCAGGCGCATCGTGACCGTCTGGGGCGTCGGCTACCGGTACGAGCCGGAGGCAGCATGAGCTCGCCGAAGCGGAGGTAGAGCATGAGGCCCCTGGCCGAGAGTGCGTCCGTGCTGCCGGCCGGCATCGAATGGTCGGACCTGATCTGGATCGCCGAACGGGTGGCGGTCATCGCCGTCGTCGTCAGCCTCATCGGCATCTTGGTGCTGAAGCGGCTGGCTGGCCGCTCTATCGGCGCCATGATCGCCATCACCGTGGGCGTCTGCACGATCACCACGATCGCCGGGATCGGCGTCATCGCGTGGCGGATGATCGGGACCGGGACCGTACGCGACGAGATCCTCGACCTCATGGCCATCGGCGGCCTGGCCGGCCTGGCCGTGGCGCTGTTCGTCGGGCGGCGGATCACCAAGACGAGCCGGGCGCTCTCCGCGGCGGTGCAGGGCGTCACCGACACCGGCGTCTACGTGGCGCCGCAGGTCGTCCTCCCGGCCGAACTGCAGAACCTGTCGACCGAGCTCACCGCCACGCACGAACGGCTCGCGCAGGCCCGGTCCCGGGAGCGGGCGCTGGAGGCCAGCCGCCGCGAGCTCGTCGCCTGGGTCAGCCACGACCTGCGCACGCCGCTGGCCGGCCTGCGGGCCATGGCCGAGGCGCTGGAAGACCAGGTGGTGATCGAACCGCGCGAGGTGTCCCAGTACCACACGCAGATCCGCCGTGAGGTGGACCGGCTCACCCTGATGATCGACGACCTGTTCGAGCTGTCCCGCATCCACGCCGGGGCGCTGCGGCTGTCCAAGCGGATGACCGGGCTCGAGGACCTCGTCGCCGAGGTGGTGGCCAGCGCCGACCCGGTGGCCCGGGCCAAGCGCGTCCGCCTCACCGGGGCCGCGGTGCGCGGCATGCCCGTGTACGTCGACTCGGCCGAGATGGGCCGCGCGCTGCGCAACCTGGTGACGAACGCGATCCGGCACACCCCCGCCGACGGCGGCGTGGACGTGCTGGCCGAGGTGCAGGGCGGCCTGGCCTGCGTCACCGTCTCCGACGCCTGCGGCGGGATCCCGCCGGATGACCTGCCGCGTGTCTTCGACGTGGCGTTCCGCGGCGAGTCGGCCCGCACCCCGGGACCGCAGTCGGGCGGCGGCCTCGGCCTGTCCATCGCCCGCGGCATCGTCGAGGCGCACTCCGGCCAGATCGCGGTGCGCAACGCCGGCCCCGGCTGCCAGTTCCTGATCAGGATGCCGCTGGCGCGCCCGGGCGTACCCGCCCTCAACCGCACCGTCCCGCGCCACCACGCCGGCGTGTCCACCGGCCCCATCCCCGCCGTGGGCGCGGCCGGCCCCGACCAGCCGCGGGTCATGCCCGCCCGTTAAGCGATTCCCTGGCGAGCAGGCCGGCCTCGTCCGGCCTGCTACGCCCGGGCCAGCGCGGGCTCCCGCAGCGGTGCCCGGGCGAACTCGGCCATCCCCTCGGCGAACCCGACCTGCGCCTCGAAGCCCAGCTCGCGGCCGGCGTTATCGGGGGAGGCCACGATGTGCCGCACGTCGCCCAGCCGGTACTCACCGGTGACCACCGGCTCTATCTCGCCGAACGACCGGGCCAGCGCGAACGCCATCTCGCCCACCGTGTGCGGCTCCCCGCTGGCCACGTTGTAGCAGCGCAGGCCGCCGGCAGGCCTCCCGGCAGCGCCGCCAGGGCCAGCAGGTTCGCCCCCGCCACATCGCGGACGTGGACGAAGTCGCGGCGCTGGCCGCCGTCCTCGAACACCCGCGGCGGCACGCCGTTCTCCAGGCAGGAGCGGAAGATCGCGGCCACGCCCGAGTAGGGCGTGTCGCGCGGCATCCGCGGCCCGTACACGTTGTGGTAGCGCAGCCCCACGGCGGTGCCGCCGGTGAGCCGGGCCCAGCTGGCCGCCAGGTGCTCCTGCGCGACCTTGCTCATGGCGTACGCGTTGCGCGGGTCCAGCGGCGCGTCCTCGCTGACCAGCGAGGTGTGCAGCGACGCGGCGCACACCGGGCAGCGCGGCTCGAAGTTGCCCGCGGCCAGGTCGGCGACCTCGCGCGGGGCCGGCCGGACCCGGCCGTGCGCGGCGCAGTCGTAGGCGCCCTCGCCGTAGACGACCATCGAGGACGCGAAGACCAGCTCGCCGATGCCGTGCCGGCCCATGGCCTCGAGCAGCACCGCGGTCCCGGTGACGTTGACGTCCGAGTACAGCGGCAGGTCGGACAGGTCCACGCCGAGCCCGACCATGGCGGCCTGGTGGCAAACCGCGTCCACCCCGGCCAGCGCCTGGTCCACCGCCGCCGGATCCCGGACATCGCCGACGACGAGGTCGAAGGCAAGGTCACCGGGCCGGCCGTTGTGCACGGCGGGCGTGAGCGAATCCAGGCCGCGGACCTCGTGGCCCGCCTCCTGCAGCACCGAAGCGATGTGCGAGCCGATGAAGCCGGCCGCGCCGGTCAGTAGTACGCGCATGCCGCCCAGCCAACCACGCGCCTAGCCTGGCGGGCGCCGCGGAAAGCGCATCGACAGGACACCGTCACACCTTGGTAAGAGGGCCGGCGCCGTCACACCTTCGTAAGGCCCGACCAGGCCTTTTTCCGGCCAAAAACCGCAGCCGCGGAAGTACTGTCAGTCGCCATGGAAATCGATGTCGTCCTGCCGTGCCTGAACGAAGCCGGCGCACTGCCCTGGGTGCTCTCCCGGATGCCGAACGGCTTCCGGCCCATCGTCGCGGACAACGGCTCGACCGACGGGTCGGCCGCCGTCGCCGCCGCCTACGGGGCACACGTCGTGTACGTCCCGCAGCGGGGCTTCGGCGCCGCCTGCCACGCCGGGCTGCTCGCGGCCAGCAGCGACATCGTCTGCCGTGATGGACGCCGACGCCTCGTTCGACCCCGGCGACCTGCCCCTGGTGACGGAGCCGGTAGCCAGCGGCCAGGCCGACCTGATGCTGGGCCGGCGCACCACCCAGGGCCGGGGCGCCTGGCCGCTGCACGCCCGGATCGGCAATCGCGTGCTGGCCGCCGAACTCCGCCGCCGGATCGGCGTCCCCGTGCGTGACCTGGGCCCGATGCGGGCCGCCCGGCGGGAGGCGCTGCTGGCCCTGGCGCTCGAAGACCGCCGCTTCGGCTACCCGCTGGAGATGGTGGTGCGGGCGGCCGAGGCCGGCTGGCGGATCCGCGAGACGGCCGTGCCGTACCACCCGCGGACCGGCAAGTCGAAGGTCACCGGCACGGTCCGCGGCACCGCCCGGGCCGTCAAGGACATGCGCCGCGTCCTCGCCTCCATCACCACCCCGGCCCCGGCCGCGGAAACCAGCCGCCCAACCGGCCGTGAACCCGCAGGCCTCCTACGCCACGCAGGCCACGTCGTGACCGCCGAGGTCTACACCGGCCGGCACCGGCGTCCGGGCTCCCCGGGAGCGGCCCCCCGGCAGGCGCCCGCCTGGAGCAAGGCCGGCCGCCTGCTCGCGGTGCAGGTCGTGGTGATCGCCAAGGAGCCCGTGCCCGGCCGGGTGAAGACCCGGCTGACGCCGCAGTTCACGCCGCTCGAGGCGGCCGCGCTGGCCGAGGCGTCGCTGGCCGACACGCTGGCGGCGGTGGCGCAGACCACGGTCGCCCGCCGGGTGCTCGCCCTCGACGGGCGCCGGGCCCCTGGCTGCCCAAGGGCTTCGACGTGATCGGCCAGCGCGGCGCGGGCCTGGACGAGCGCATCGCCTGGGCCCTGTCCGACGCGCGGGTGACGCTGCCGCTGCCGGTGGTGCTGATCGGGATGGACACCCCGCAGGTGACCCCGGCCCTGCTGGCCGCGGCGGCCGAGCCGCTGGTGTCCCGGACCGCCGACGCCACCTTCGGCATGGCCGAGGACGGCGGCTTCTGGCTGCTCGGCCTGCGCGAGGTCGACCCGGACCTGATCCTCGGCGTGCCGATGTCGAAGGGCGACACCGGGGCCCGCCAGCTGGCCCGGCTCGAGCAGGCCGGCCTGCGCGTCTCGATGCTGCCCGAGCTCATCGACGTGGACACTGTCCGCGAAGCCCAGCAAGTCGCCGCCTTGGCCCCCGGATCCCGCTTCGCGGCCTGTTTGTCCAGGTTGCGCGAGGATTTGCCGCATCCGGTGGCGGTCGCTAGGTGACGATAATTCCCGGTAGCCGGGAACACGTCGTAGCCGAGAGTGGTTAAATGGTTCCGGTTGTACGAACTTCATGTACGTGTTACAGCGCCAGCGAGCAACCCGGGACGCACGACCGTGGGTTCCCGAAATCGTCATCCGTAGGAGAAGTACATGCCTCAGGGCACCGTGAAGTGGTTCAACTCGGACAAGGGCTATGGTTTCATCGCCCCGGACGACGGCACCGCCGACGTCTTCGTCCACCACTCCACCATCAAGATCGACGGCTTCCGCACGCTCAACGAGAACCAGCGCGTCGAGTACACCACGGCTCGCGGTCCCAAGGGCCTGCAGGCGGAGGAAGTTCACCCGCTGTAAGACACGTCACGTAGAACCAGCCGCGGGGCGGCCCCTTCACCAGAAGGGGCCGCCCCGCGGTGTTGCGTCAGGAGCCTCAGGCCACCGGTCCCTCGACCGTGACCAGGCTGCCGTAGGTGAGGTAAGGGTAGGCCTTCTTGGCCACGGTGTAGGGCACCTCGACGCAGCCCAGGCTCTGGTAGGAGCCGTAGCTGTACCGGTCGAACTGGTGCACCGCGTCGCCGCCGTTGAAGTAGGACGCGTACCAGACCGGGTCGTCGTACTTGGAGCCGTCCGGGTTGGTCCCCTTCATGTGGCTGAACACGTACTTCAGGTAGACCGGGAAGGTGCCGTCGGCGGTGGGGGAAGCCGGGATGCCGGTGTTGGCCAGGGAGTGCAGCACTTCCTTGCCGTTGTGCCAGATGGTCAGGTTGATCGGGTAGTGCTGGGTGGCCAGCGCGTAGGTGTACCCGTTCGGGTTCTGCTGGCCCTTGGCCACTGCCTTGAGCAGCTTGGTCCAGACGGTCTTACCCGCGCTGCCGTCCATGGTCATGCCGTTCACCGACTCGAACGCCCGGATCGCGCCGACGTTCAAGATGTTGCCCGGCTGGCCGGCCTTCCACTGCGACCGCAGCGTCCACGGCCAGCTGCCCCGCCAGCTGAACGTCCCGGCGGGCGCGCTGTAGGCGGCGGACAGCTGGGCCTTGGCGTCGGTCGCGCTGACCGCCGTGCCCGAGCTGGGCTTCCAGGTCATCGGCAGGTAACCGAGCTGGGTCATCAGCTGCTGCAGCCGCATGGTGCTGAACGAGCCGGTGGTGAAGCTCTCGCTCAGGTTGGAGCCGAGCGTGCCGCCGTTACCGGCCGTCTCGCCCGCGCCCGAGACCATGCCGGCCAGGCCGCCCGGGATCTTCACAGTGACCTTGGTGTTCTCGAAGTAACCGACCTTAGGAGTGAACACCGCGGCGTTGCCCTGGACGGACCAGCTGCCCGCGATCGACGGGGAAAGCGTCGGCATCGGGGAACCGGGCGCCAGCGGCGAGTCGAACTGCACCCGGATCGGGCTGGTGCCGTTCACGTGCTTGGCCCCCGCCGCCGGGGTCATCGAGACCAGCTGCATGCTGGCCGCGGGCTGCAGCGGCTTGGTCGCGTTGGCCGGGCCCTCCGACGACACCAGCGAGGCGTGGCTCCCCGGCGACGCCACGGTCGCGAAGATCACCCCGGCCCCGAGCACGAGCGCGGCGCTGGTGCCGGTGAGAACCAGCCCCCGCTTCTTCGCCGGCCGGGGAACTCTCAACGCCTGCCACATCCTCTTCGCCCCAGAACTTCCGCCACTCCCCGACACGGTGCCACCCTCCAGCGCGATTCACAAATGGACAAAGACCAAAACAATCAAGATCAGCTAACGGCTCCTCGTACAGACAGACGCGCACGGCGGGAGAAAGGTTGCCGACCCTAACTAACTGCCGTCCGCAGTGCCGTCCCACGAGGCCGTCCCAGCGAAACCGTCCCGCCGGGGCCGTCCTGGTGGGCCGCTCGCTAGGGCCCGTCCCGGCGATCCCGCTCGCCCGTGAGGCGCGGCGGCCAGGCCGCCGTCCGTAGTCGGATGAACACGCTGGCCGGCCAGGCGCCCAGCGCTAGGAAAAGCTTACCCAGCCCGGGGGCGGCGGGCCGGGTGGTCCGGCCGGCCGGGCGCGCCGCATCCCGCCGTCATTCGGAACGAACGACGCCGGGTTCCCCGCCCCGCCCACCCCTCCCGCCCGTCCCCGGCAGGCGCCCCGGTTGTCCCGGCGCGTTTCCCACCGGAAATTGATAAGCCCGCGATAAAGCGTGGCCCGGCCGTAACCTCTCGGCAAGAACTGCTAATCACGCTGAGAAACGTAATAACTACGGTCCGTCCCGATGTCGAACTCTGGCGTGAGCTGCCGGCGCCGGGCGGGCCGTCCTGGGATTCTCCTCGTTTCCTGAATGCGGCGTTACCTGCGGCGTAATGAATTAGCAACGAAATTCCCAGTTTCCGGCTTTCTTTCGCTCGGAAAAGCGGACAAACCGCGAATCTTCTAAATCCGCGGAACCCGTTCGCACCCTGGCTTATGTTGATGCACCGGGAGCGGCACAACGGACATCCATGGAGGTGGATTACATGCTCAGCGAGCATCGGTCCGTACCGCGCCGCCGGAAAAGCCGGACGGCGCGATACGCGGTACCACTCGCCATACCGGCGGCCCTGGGCCTGACGTTCGGGATCGTCATGGCGGTCTCGGGCGGCGGGGCGACCACGGTCGCGGAATCCGCGCTGGGCACGTGCGCCTCAGCTTCGGCCTCGGCGGCCGCGAGCGCGCCGGCTGAGCGCGGCTGCCCCGGCTACGGCCGCCAGCGCCAGCGCGGCCCCGTGCCCGTCGGCCAGCGGTGCCGTGGCGGCGGCCGCATCGCCGACCGCGGCCGCTGCGACCTCGCCCGCGGCCGTGCTGGCGGCGGTGACCGCGGCGGCGGCCAACGACAACGGGCCGATCGCGGCCCGGCCGCTCGGCGACGTGGCGAACGCCCCGGTCGACGGCGCGGGCAACGCGATCAACCTGAACCAGACCGCGGCCCAGGCCGCCGCGTCGGGCAACTGCTCTATCACCGTGCCGGCCAACCCGCTGTCGGCCAAGGGCCTGGCCACGCCGTGGCAGCTCGGCGACGGCTGCTCGATGGCGAACGCCGGCACGCAGGGCGCGTTCGTGGAGGCGACCATCTTGTCCCCGAACGGCCAGCTGACGGTGTACAACCCGCTGGTCATCACGGCCGGGACGACCGCGGCGGCCGCCCCGGCCGCGCCGGTCATCGCGCGCGGCTCCCAGGTGATCATCGACGTCGGCTTCAACGGCACGAACCTGGCCCTGGTCGGCAACGGCGCGCGTCAGGGCGCCTGCGTCGACGCGCTCGGCCAGTCCCTGATCGGCCAGGTCTCGGCCTGCAACGCGGTCGGCTTCTACCGGCTGGCCAACGCCGAGATCGCGCGCGGCACCCTGCAGATCACCCCGGCCGGCACCTCGGCCGACGGGCAGCAGTGCCAGACCACGCGTAACTTCGGCATGATCGACCAGGACCAGAGCGACAACGTGATCACCACGTACCTGATCAACGGCAACGGCCAGACCGCGCAGAACACCGCGGCCAACGCGGCCGCCCTGGCCGGCGCCACCACCCTGGCCAACGGCAGCGACAACAAGCTGCTGGCCGCGTTCCTCGACCCGGCCACCGGGTGCAAGCCGTTCCAGGCGACCGACACCACCGACCCGACCGGGATGTCGGACTCGCAGGCGATCAACGAGCTCGTGGCCCGCGCCAGCACCACGACGCCGGTCGCCGTCGTGCCCCCGGCCGACGAGATGACCCTGGTCGGCGGCGCGATGAACATCGCCAAGACCAACGTCTACCGGTCGCTGGTGGACCAGCCGCTGCTGGCCGCCAACGCCAACGCGGCCCAGGTCTCGGCCGACTACTGCCAGAACCTGGTGAACATCCAGCCGGCCCGTAACCAGCTGGACATGGCCAACGAGCTGAACGCCGCCTCGCCGGTCCCGGCGGTCGGCAACACCCTGGCCACGTTCATGGGCAACCGGCTCAGCATGTCGTTCGCCAACCTCGGCTGCAACAACTTCGGCCTGACCAACCCGGTCACCGTCACCCTCGACGGCAACCAGGTGGCGACCGCGGTCACCTACAACCTGACCCAGCAGAAGGCGACGGCACAGGCCGCGGCGGGCGGCGGCGGCGCCGGGACCGGCAACCCGCCGGCCAAGGGCCACCGGAAGGGCCACCGGTTCGACAACCCGTCCGGCATGTAAGGACGCTCAGGGAACTCACTCCATGGCGAAGGCGGCCTCGGGAAACCGGGGCCGCCTTCGCCTATCACAAGACGATCACGCCGTGCGGCGAAGACCGTGCGGCGAAGACCATGCGGCCAAGGCTTAAGAAACTCTTACATAACGCGAATCTTCACGATTCGCCGATATGGCCCGCGTTCCCCGTCTACGGTGAATCACCGGGGCGGGGAGAGTTCTGGCGGAGGTGGATGCGAATTGCTCAGTGGGCACCGGTCCGCCCGGCGCCGCCCGCGGGACCGCCGGGCGGCGCGCATCGCGGCCCCGCTCGGGGTGCCGATGGCGCTGGGCCTGACCCTCGGCATCATCCTCGCGCTCTCCGGTGGCAACGGCACCAAGATCGACCAGTCGTCCCTGGGCGCCTCACCCAAGCCACCCCCGGCGACGGCCGCCCCCGCTCGGTCCGCCGAGCCCGCCGTGTCCGCGTCGCCGGACACGGACACGACCCCGGCCGCCAGCCTCAGCTGCCGCGTCATCGTCCCCGCCAACCCGCTCAGCGCCCGCGGCCTGTCCACGCCGTATCAGCTCACCGGCCCGGCCGGGACGTCGGCGGTGCCTGCGGGCTGCACCGCGAACGCCCCGGCGGCGGAGGCCGGCCTGGTCCGGGCCACCATCCTGGACCCCGCCACCGGGGCGCTGGCCGTCTACACCCCCCTGGTCGTCACCCAGGGGAGCAGGCCGGCCAAGGCCCCGGCGGTGCCCGAGCTGCCGCCGGGCGCCATCGTCACGATCGACTTCGGCGCCAGCGGCATGGACCTGACCCCGGCCGGCGCGACGCCAGGCACGCTGGCCCAGGGGCACTGCGTCAGCGGCCCGGCCGCCGGACGGGCGGCCGGCGTGGTCGCCTCCTGCAACGGCGCCGCGTTCTTCGCGGCCGCCCTGCCCCGGCTGCGCGCGGGCCAGCTCCGGGTGCCCGCCGCGGGCACCTCGGCCACCATGGTGGCCACCGCGGGCCCGATCGGTACCGGCCGAGCCTGCCCGACCGTCCGCAACTTCGAGGTCGCGGGCCAGGACCAGGGCCTCAGCGCCCTGGTGGACGGCTTCCTCGACCCGGCCTTCGGCTGCCGCCCGTTCACCGCGCCCGACCTGGCCGCCAGCAACGCGCCCGCCACCTCGCTGGCGCTCGACGAGCTGCTGGCGGCCCGGGACCAGCCGCCCATCGCCGCCCTGGTACCGGAAAACGAGCTGGCGCCGGCCGCCGGCGGCCGGCCGGACCCGGCCGGGACCGACGCGTACCGGGCCGAGCTCGGCCAGCCGGCCGTCAGCGCGCGGACCGACCAGGCCGACAGCCCGGCGGCCTACTGCCAGAACCTGGTCGACATCCAGACGCCGTTCCTGGCCGCCAACGCCGGCGTGCTCACGGCGGCCCCCGCGCCGGTCCCGGCCGTGGCCACGAACCTGCTCACCTACCTCGCCAGCCGGCTGAGCACCGCCTTCGGCCGCCTCGGCTGCCGCCAGTTCGGCCTCACCGACCCGGTCACGCTCGCCCGCTCCGGAGCGGGCGCGGCCACCTCGGCCACCTTCGACACCACCCCCCAGCGGGCCTCTTAGGGGCCTCAGCCGATGTTGGGGGCGCCGGCGTAGTAGTTGCCGGCGGCGGAGGTCTCGAGCGGCGCGGTGGCGGTGTCGGCGGGCAGCGAGTCCGGCGACACGAACGTGCTGCCCTGCGGCCCGGCCTGCACGGCCAGGCCGGTCGCGCTGCCCTTCAGGAACTGCTTGAAGCCAAAGAACCACTCGGTGAAGCCGTCGTCCCACTTGCCCGCGGCCGTGCTGGCGGTGATGGTGATCGGGTCGCCCGGGATGGACATGTTGTAGTAGATCGCCGCGTCGGCGGGCGGCAGGTTCACGCACCCGTGACTGACGTTGACGATGCCCTGGTCGCCCACGGACCAGGGCGCCGAGTGGTAGTAGCTGCCGCTGTAGGTGAAGCGGACCGCGTAGTTGACCAGCTCGTCGTAGTGCCCGGCGCTGCCCACCGGGCCGCCGCCGATCATCCGGACCGGGTTGGCCTTCTCGACGCTCAGGTACGTCCCGTCCGGCGTCGGCAGGCTCGGCCGCCCCAGGCTGGCCGGCCAGTTGTAGGCGAGCTTGCCGTTGAGGTAGATCTGCGTCCGGTGCGTGGTCGTGCTGGCCACCGCGATCAGCGACCGGCCGATGTCGAAGGTCTGGGTCAGGTCGTGGGTGCCGTACATGCCCTTGGCGGCCTCGACCCCGTCGAAGTGGCCGGTGAAGCTCACCGTGGTGTTGGCCGGCCAGTAGTCCCGCGGCCGGAAGTACAGCTGCTCGTCGCCGTCCCAGTACCAGGACCCGACCACCGGGTTGGAGGTGGTCAGCTCGAGCGACCGTTCCACCGCGGCCTTGTTCTTGATCGGCTCGCTGAAGTTCAAGATGATCGGCATGCCGACGCCGTAGCTCTGCTTGTACCCCTCGAAGATGTGGGTGGTGAAGGTCTGCGCCGGCGTCAGCGTCTTGAACGTGCTCGTCGTGGTGATCTTCTCGCCGCTGGGGGCGGTGCCGGTCGCGGTCACCGTGTAGGACTGCGACACGGCCAGGTTCCGGCCGCTGTGCCAGGACGTCCCGCCGCCGGCCAGGCGGCCCGCCACGGTCTCGCTCGAGCCGCTCCCGGTCGTGCTCACGCTGACGTTCGTCACCTTGCCCTTGAGCGCGGTCACGGTGATGCCCGCGCTCGGGTCGGCGTCGTGGCTGCCGTCCGCGGGCGTGATCTTCAGGTCCTTGGCCAGCGCGGCCGCGTGCGCCGAGGCGGACGCGGAGGCCTGGGCCTTGGACTGGCTGGGGGAGACGGCCGGGGTGTCGCTGTGCCCGCCGCTGCACGCGGAGGCCAGCAAGCCGATGGCCGCCGCCGCTGCCACCGCGGCGAATCTCCTAGCCTGCCTGCGGTCTGTGCCACGCACGGCGAACCTCCTCTTTGCCCCGTCCTGCCACCCGGGACGCAGTTTACTTTTACTTACGACGCCAGGACCGCGGGACGGCCCAGCCGAGCGCGAGCACGGTGAGCAGGATGAGCACGTACTCCGGCCAGGCGCCCACCCGGTCGGCCAGCGTGCGGTAGCTCACCAGCGGGACCCGCGCGTCCAGGATGGCCTGCCGCCAGACGCCGCTGTGCGCGATCAGGCTCCCGTCCGGCGCGATGATCGTGCTCTCGCCGGTGGTCGAGGCGTACACCAGGGCGCGGTCGCTTTCTATCGCCCGGATCCGGGCCATCGCCGTCTGCTGCTCGGTCTCGCCCAGCTGGCCGTCGATCTCGAAGTCGGCGTCGTTGGACTGCACCGCGAGCAGGTTGGCGCCCGCCGTGACCTCCGACCGCACCAGCTGGTCGAAGGCGACCTCGTAGCAGATCACGTCACCGAGCCTGATCTTCGGAGTACTGAACACGACCGCCCGGTGCCCGGGGGTGAAGTCGATCGGCTGCAGGGCCGGCAGGTTGCTGAAGCTGGAGATGAAGCCCCGGAACGGGATGTACTCGCCGAACGGCACCAGCTGGCGCTTGACGTACGACGTGGCCGGCCCGCGACCGGGCCGCCACAGCTGGCCGACGTTGCGCCGCGGGTCGTTCAGCACCTCCCCGACCAGGACCGGGCGGCCGATCGCGTTCACCGCCGAGGCCAGCTCGGCGTAGATGCCGGGGTTCTGGAACGGGTCCAGGTCGGTGGAGTTCTCCGGCCAGATGACCAGGTCCGGCGCCGGCCGCTGGCCCGCCTTGACCTGCGCGGCCAGCTTCATCGTGGCCTCGGCGTGGTTCTGCGTGACCTCGCTGGCGGCCAGCTGCTGCGACAGGTCCCGGGCTCGCGGCACGTTGCCCTGGATCGCGGCCAGCTGAGCCGTCGGCGCGTTCCCGACCGGATCGGCCGGCAGCAAGCCCCCCGCCATCACCACGCCCGCCGTCACCACCGCGGCCAGCACGGGTTCCCGCCGGGCTCGCCACGACCAGCGGCCCGCCAGCCCGGCCAGCACCGCCCGGGCGAGCATCGCGCTGACCAGGGCGACCAGGAAGCTGAGCAGCGGCGCCCCGCCGATCGCGACCCAGCGGACGTCCGGGGCGACGGACTGGCTCATCGCCAGCCGTCCCCAGGGAAAGGCGTACGGCCACCGGTCCCTGATCCCCTCGACCAGGACCCACCAGCCCGCCACCGCGGCCGGCCAGTACGGCAGGTTCAGCAGCAGCCGCTGCCCGACGGCGAGCACCGCGAAGATGAGCGCCAGCACCCCGGCCAGGATGAGCCACGCGTACCAGGCCTCGTTGACCAGCCAGGAGATCAGGGGCACGAACAGGGCCAGGCCGAACACCAGCCCGCAGCCGAACGACGCCCGCAGGCTCCGCCCGGTCAGCGCCACCGCCAGCAGCCCCGGCCCGGCGAAAGCCAGCGGCCACGCGTCCACCGGCGGAAACGACGCGTACACCGCCAATCCCCCCGCCAGCGAGAGCAGCCATGCCCACCGAGTCCTGAATCCGCCGAAAACCTCACCAGCCCCAGTCCGCGTGCCGGCACCGGAGGCGGCCTGGGCAGAGATCACGATGTCAGCCTAACTGGCAGGTCGGGCGGTTACTCAGCGGAGAAGAGTGGTCGGTTTAGCGTGAACGGGGAATGCCCCTGGGCTATAGTACGGATTGCGAACGCCTCAGTGGGGGGGCGTGCACTTGCCGTTTCCGTTCCATTTAAGGTAGTGCACCGATGACACGCGTCAGCTGGCTGCGTCATGATTAGGGTCCGTTACCGCGGTTCGAACGAGCTTTCGCCAGGATTACACGCGACCGCCGAACGGTGCGGCCGTACCACCACCGTCTACCTGCTGTCCGGCATGACCGCGGCGCAGCGCCGGTCGGCGCTGCGCAGGCTGCGGCTGACGGCCCGGATGGGACACTGCCCGCGGCTGCCCGCCGCGCAGCTCGGCTTCGCGCTGTTCATGGACCGGATCAGGACCGGCTTCGGCCGGACCGGCGCCGTCCTGCGGCTGCATCCCGCCGGCAGCACCGTGCCCATCATGGTGCTTTCCGGCGGGGCGATCGCGTTCCTGCTCTTCTCCACCGTCTCGATCCACGTCCTGCACCCGCACACGGCGGACCAGTCGGAGGAGGGCACGTCCCCGGTGGCCTCGGCCAGCGCGATCGCGATCGGCGGCGGGGCGCCGAGCCAGGCGACCGGCCGGGGCGGCCGCGGGAACCGGCGGCACCCCGGGGATCCCGGCGGCCCGGCTGATCCGAGCGGCCTGAACGGAGGGTCGCAGGTTAGCCAGCTGACCCAGCCGGGCTACGGCTCGGCGGCCTCCTCGCCCGTCCTGGCCGCCGGCGGCCAGGACACGGGGGCCAGCAGCGGATCGGCCAGTGGTGGATCGGCCAGTGGTGGATTGATCAGCGGCGGATCCGGAAGCGGCGCCAAGAGCAAGAGCAGCGGCGGCGGAACCGCCGGCGGCACGACCCTCAGCGGGGGCGCGAACCCGACCCAGGCCACGCCCCAGCAGACCGTGCCCGCCGCCTCGGCCCCGGTGCCCGCTCCGGCGAACACCGGGCCGGCCACGACCCCGTCCTCGTCCGGCCCCTCGTCCTCGGGTTCGTCCGGCGGCGTCTGCGTCAACGTGGGCCCGCTCGGCGTCTGCCTGGACCTTTAGTTCCGGACGATCCGGTTTACCCTGGATCCGGCGGTAACCGGATCCAGGGAGGCGGTTTGAGCAAGCGAGGCTGGCTGCTGTTCGCGGCGATGGGCGTGATCTGGGGCATCCCCTACCTGCTCATCAAGGTGGCCGACGAGGGCGTGTCGGTGCCGGTACTGGTCTGCACCCGGACCGCGATCGGCGCGCTGCTGTTCCTCCCGGTGGCCCTGCGCGGCGGCTACCTGCCCGCGCTGAAGGGGCACGTCCGCTGGCTGGCCGTGTTCACGGTGGTGGAGATCGTCGGGCCGTGGGCGCTGCTGTCCAGCGCGGAGAAGCGCCTGCCCAGCTCCACCACCGGCCTGCTGGTCGCGGCGGTGCCCATCTTCGCCGCGTTGCTGGCCTGGCTGACCCGCGACGGCGACCAGCTCAGCCTGATCCGCTGGGCCGGCCTGGCCGTCGGCCTGGCCGGGGTGGCCGTGCTGGCCGGACCGGACGCGGGCCACGGGGACACCCTGCCGGTCATCGAGGTGCTGCTCACCGCGCTCGGCTACGCCCTGGGCCCGTGGATCGCGAACCGCAAGCTAGCCGACTTGCCGCCGGTCGCGGTCAACACGGTCTGCCTGGGCGCCGCCGCCGTCATCTACGCGCCGTTCGCCGCGCTGACCTGGCCGCATAAGGTGCCGGCCGTCAACGTGCTGCTGTCCCTGGCCGGCCTCGGCGTGATCTGCACCGCGGCCGCCTTCGGAGTCTTCTTCCGGCTGATCGCCGAGGTCGGCCCGGCCCGGGCCACCGTCATCACCTACGTCAACCCGGCCATCGCCGTCGCGCTGGGCGTCCTGGTCCTGAACGAACGGCTTACCCCGGAGATGGGCATTGCCTTCGTGCTGATCCTGGGCGGCTCCATCCTCGCCACCCGCCCCGGCTCCGCCCGCCGGGCTCGCACGGGTGCGGAGCGTCCCAGCGAGCCCGTTCGGTCTAATTTAGTTCTGTGAGCGAAACCGCAGCGGTACCCGTAAGCCCAGGCCTGCGGCTGTCGACCGCCCGGGGGCGGTGGGTGGTGACCGCCACCGTGCTCGGGTCCGGGATGGCCGCCCTCGACGCGACCGTGGTGGGCATCGCGCTGCCGGCCATCGGCCGGGATTTCGGTGCCGGCGTGGCCAGCGTGCAGTGGGTGGTGGACGCGTACACGCTGACCCTGGCCGGCCTGCTGCTGCTCGGCGGCACGCTGGGGGACAGCTACGGGCGGCGCAAGATGTTCGTCGCCGGGACGGTCTGGTTCGCGCTCGCGTCGCTGCTGTGCGGGCTGGCGCCGACCGCCGGGGTGCTGATCGCGGCGCGCGCCCTGCAGGGCGTCGGCGGGGCGCTGCTGACCCCGGGCAGCCTGGCCATCTTGCAGGCCTCGTTCGCCGAGGAGGACCGGATGGCGGCGATCGGCGCGTGGTCCGGGCTCGGCGGCGTGGCCACCGCGATCGGCCCGTTCGTCGGCGGCTGGCTGATCAGCGCGGTCTCCTGGCGGCTGGTGTTCTTCATCAACCTGCCGCTGGCGGCGCTGGTGATAGCCGTCTCGGCCCGGCACGTGCCCGAGACCAAGTCGCCCGGCCCGGTGCCCAGGCTGGACATCAAGGGGGCCGCGTGCATCAGCGGCGCGCTCGCCGGGATCACCTACGGCCTGATCGCGGCGTCGGCCGACGGCTGGGGGACGCTGCCGGTGCTGCTGCCGCTGATCGTCGGGGTGGTCCTGCTGGGCCTGTTCGTCCTGGTCGAGGCCAGGGAACCGGAGCCGATGCTGCCGCTCGGGGTGTTCGCGTCCCGGCAGTTCTCCGCGGCCAACGCGGTCACCTTCGTGGTCTACGCGGCGCTGGGCGGGCTGCTGTTCCTGGTGCCCACCGTGCTGCAGGTGGTGCACGGTTACAAGCCGATCTGGGCGGGCACCGCGCTGCTGCCGGTGACGTTCATCATGCTGCTCCTGTCGTCGCGGTCGGGTGCGCTGGCGGCCCGGATCGGGCCGCGGCTGCAGATGTCGGCCGGGCCGCTGGTGATCGGCGCGTCGCTGGCCCTGTTCACCCGGATCGGGGATGCCGGCGACTACCTGACCGCGGTGCTGCCCGCGGCGCTGGTGTTCGGGTTCGGGGTGGCGATCATGGTGGCGCCGCTGACCGCGACCGCGCTGTCCGCCGCCCCGGCCGATCACGCCGGCGTGGCCTCCGCGGTCAACAACGACGTGGCCCGGGCGGCCGGGCTGATCGCGGTGGCGATCTTGCCCGCGCTGGCGGGCATCACCGGGGACAGCTACCTGCACCCGGTCCAGCTCGGGCACGGTTTCATGAAGGCGGCCTGGATCGCGGCGGCGTTCTGCGCGCTCGGCGGCATCCTGGCCGCGCTCACCATCCGCAACCCGTCCAAGACCAAGTGCGCGGAAAACACCCCGCAGGGGTTCAGCTGCGGGGTCGAAGCACCGCCGCTGCGCCACCCCGAACTGCGTAACCTGGAGCCGACGACTTCGACGGAGGGCACGCAATGACTGACGACGCCATGAAGGCGGTGGAGGAGGCCGCCCGGGCGGCCCGTGGCACCGTCACCGACCTGGCCACCGTGCCTGACGAGCGGCTCGACCAGGCGCTGCGCGCGATCGCGGACGCCCTCGGCCGCCAGGGCGCCCCGGTGCTGGCGGCCAACGAGGCCGACATGGCCGCGGGCCGCGAGGCCGGCCTCGGCCCCGGCCTGCTCGACCGGCTCCGGCTGGACGAGGCGAGGCTCGAGGCCATCGCGGGCCAGCTCCGGGCCCTGGCCGACGTCCCCTTCGAATCGACCGAACGGGTGGTCCGCGAGCTCCCCAACCGCCTCACGCTCACCGAGCGGCGGCGCCCGGTGGGCGTGATCGGAGCCAATTTCGAGGCCCGCCCGAACGTGGTGGTGGACGTGGCCTCCCAGTTCGTCAAGTCGCGCAACGCGGGCGTGCTGCGGACCGGCTCGGCCGCCATCCGTTCGGCCGTCGCCCTGACGGACGAGGTCATCGCGCCCGCCCTGGCCGCCTCCGGGCTCGACCCGGCCATGATTCAGCTGGTCCGGGTGCCTGGCCAGCAATCGGCCCGGGCCCTGGTCAGCCAGCCCGGCCTGATCCCGCTGGTCATCCTGCGCGGCAGCGGGGACAGCACCCGCTCGCTGGCGGCCGAGGCGGCCCGCCACGGGGTGCGCACGATGGCGCACGCCGACGGCGGCGCGGTCCTGTACGTCCACGCCGACGCCGACCTGGACCTGGCCGAGGAGCTGATCGAGGCCAGCCTGGACCGGCTGGGCGTGTGCAACCGGCTCAACCTGCTGCTCGTGCACCCATCTGGGTGGGACGACGCCCTGGCCCGGGCCGGCGCGGTGTTCGCCCGGCTGGGGATCGAGGCCTCGCTGCCGCCGCACGCGCACCCGCTCGGGCACGAATGGGCGCTGGACTCCGGGCACGAGGCCACCGTCACCGTGGCCCCGGCCGACGGCCCCCGCGCCGCGGCCGCGCTGGCCAACGCCGAGACCTCCGGGCTGGCCGCCGCGATCGTCACCCCGGACCAGGCCGCGGCCGAGGAGTTCCTCGGTGCCTACGCGGGCACCGGCGCGTTCTGGAACGCCAGCACCCGGCTGCTGGACGGCTTCAAGCTGTTCTCGGTCCCGGAGACCGGCATCAACATCGACGCCGTGCCCGGCCCGCGCGGCCCGGTGACGTTCCGCGACCTCTACCTGCGCCAGTTCGTGGTTACCCCGGCCTGACCGCAAAAGACCAGGAGGCCCCGGGTTGCGGGGCCTCCTGGCCTGGGGTGGATGAGCGGACCTGTTCTTCAGGACATGCCAGTCGGGACTGGTCCGCCGCGGGTCGTGTGGTTAGTCGTGGCCGAACTGACCTGGCATGAACCGGTGCCGGTAGTTGGGCCGGTGGCTACGGCCGCGGGCATCGTTGACCGCGGCTTTCTGCGGGGTGGTGTTGTAAGTGGCGGCGGTGGCGACGCCGTTGGCGTCGGTGGTGAGGGTGATGGGGTTGGTCAGGCCGTAGTTCTTGCAGTTCAGGTTGGCGAACGAGCCGGCCAGCCGGGCCGCCAGGAAGGTGGCCAGGTTGTTACCCAGGGCCGGGACGGGCGAGGCCGTGCCGGCTTCCATGGCGGCGTCGAGCTTGAGCCGGGGGGTAGCGATGTTGATCATGTTCTGGCAGTACTGAGCCGCGTTCTTGTTGAGGTTGGCGCGGAATCCCAGCTGGGGCATGTCGACCTCGGCGCGGTACAGGTTGGTCTTGCCGAGGTTGAACTGCCCGCCGACCAGCGTCTGCGGGTCGTTGACCGGGACCAGCGCGGTGGTGCCCTTCTGGTTCACCCGGGCCGCCAGCTCGTTCAAGGCCTGCGACGCGCTGGCCCCGTTCGGGTTGGTGGGGTTGGGGGCAGTGAACGGCGTGCAGCCGAGCGCGGGATCGACGAACCCGTCGAGCAGGCCGTTGTCGCTGCCGTTGGCCTCAACCGTGTCGCCGGTCAGGGCGGCCTGGTTCGCCGCGGTGTCCTGGCTCATCTGGCCGGTCTGCGGGTTGAACAGGTAGTGGGCGACCGCGTTGTCGCTCTGGTCCTGGTCGATCAGGGCGAAGTCACGGGTGGTCTGGCAGGCCTGCCCGTCCTTGGCGGTGCCGGCCGCGGGGATCTTCAGGATGCCGCGGGCGATCTCGCGGTTGGCCATCTGGTAGAAGTTGAACGCGTTGCACTGCGGGGTCTGGTTGATGATCGAGTTCCCGAGCGCGTCGACGCAGTTGCCCTGCCGGATGCCGGGCCCGACCAGGGCCAGGGCGTTGCCGTTGTAGCCGACGCTGAGGATGACCTGCGAGCCCGCCGCGATCGTGGGCGCCACGGGCGCGACCTCGGGCTTGGTGCCCTGGTCGATCACCAGCGGGTTGTAGATCGAGAGCTGGCCGTTCGGGGACAAGATCGTGGCGTCGATGAACACGCCCTCGGAGCCGCCGTTGGCCCAGGTGCAGCCGTCCCCGAGTTCCCACGGCGTGGCCAGGCCCGCGGCGGTGAGCGGCTGGGCCGGCACGGACACCGTGCAGTTGGTCGAGTTGGCCGCCTCGGCGGTCGTCTGGGTGAAGCTGAGCGCGGCGCCGGACGCGTCCACCGCGTTGGACCCGGCCGCGCCGGCCCGGCCGGGCGGGTTGACGGGCGGGATGCCCAGGGCGAGGGTGGTGGTCGCCGCCGCGGAGGCGGACGCCGATGCCGACGGGCAGGGCGCGGCCGAGGCCGAGGCGGCTGCCGCCGGGGCGCTCGCGCTAGCCGCGGCCACGGCCGGAGCGGGAGCACTGGCACTCGCCGCGGCTGCGGCCGTGGCGGTCGCCGTGGCCGGGGCGCTGGCACTGGCCGAAGCACAGGTGCCCAGCGCGGACTCCGCGACCGTCGTAGCCGTACCGCCGTTCGAGACCGCCATGACGACCCCGAAGGTCAGGCCCAGTGCGACCGGAATGGCGAGAGGTACCGCGTACCGTGACGCCCGGCTTTTGCGGCGACGCGGCGCGGACCGATGCTCGCTGAGCATTTTGATCCACCTCCATGTGGAAAGACCCCTGTGACGCTCTCGTTGGATCACGGTAGGACCTGCGCTTACGTCAATATTGCGGAATTCTGAAGATTCGCTCTGTGTAAGGTTTCCTTAAGGTTTAGGGCCAAGATGACATGAACCTCTGAAATCCCTTTCAAAGTCCTTACATCCCAGCTCAGGGCGGGAATGAAAAGATCGAGATAGTCCCGTGATACGCGATGGCGCGGACGGCGCGGCCCCGCAACCGATTGCGAGAGCATGTCGCCAACCGGCCTTGCCGCCGTCATAAATAACGTTTCCCTGACCAGGTCATGACGCCGCCTGACGGCGCGGCGCCATGCCCCGGATGGCACGTTTCCGCGTCCGGGAGGCAAGCCCCGGCCCCGCGCGAGGCGTCATCGTGCCGTGAGCGCGGACCAGGGCTGCAGATCGTCGCGGCGCGGTCAGCGCAGCGGGGCTGGCGCCCCGAGGGCGGCGGGAAAGCGATCTTCGCGATACACGCGCACGAAGCGGGCGCGTGATCATAGCCGCGGTGCTCTCGGTGACGCGCCGTCGGCCAACACCGAAATTCAATGGTTGTGGCAACCTAATGGCTCTAACCATTACGTTGCCACAACCATTGAATCGCAGTGGTGCGGGCGAGACAGAAGTGAATGGTGAGACTCGGCATTTCGCGCTGTCCTGGCGGCATGCGCCCGCGAGGGCGGCCCCGGCCTGTCGCCGGGAGGGCGCCCTAGCCGAGGGCGGCGACGGTGCCCGGGTGCTCGACGCGGTGGTTGACCATGTCCAGGTGACGCTGGCTGTAGCCGCGCAGGGCGCGAAGCTGGCGGTCGGTGAGCTTGTCGCAGACCCAGTCCCAGTGCAGCGCCACCCAGTCACCCGGCGCGATGCCACCAGCCAGCCCCGTGCCAGCCAGCCCCGTGCCACCGGCCCGTGCCAGTCAGCCCCGTGCCAGTCAGCCCCGTGCCAGCCAGCCCCGTGCCGTTCAGCGCCAGCCGGGCCGTCTCGGTCACCGGCTCGCCCAGGGTCAGCAGCCGCCCGTCCCACAGCAGCGGCCGGGACTCCACGGTGGCCTGGTCGCCGTGGACCGCGATCACCTTGCCCCACCGGACCCGGCACCGGTCCAGTACCCCAAGCGCGTGCGCCGTCATCCGGTCGTGGCCGAGCAGCCCCACCCAGGGGTACACGCCGAACACGTGGAAGCTGTGGTGCGGCACCCCGCCGGCCAGCACCCCCTCGGCCAGGAACTGGAACTTGTTCCCCACCTGCTTGCGGAACCGTTCGGCCATAGAGTCGCCGAGCTGGCCGATCTGGACCCGGTCGAGCAGCTCGTTGCCGACCCAGTAGGCCTCCACCACCCGGTGGTCCAGCGGGTCCGGGATGCCGCAGCTCACCGAGATCAGCTCCAGGTACGGCCAGGCGCCGGAGAACGCCTGGACCTGCTTGACCAGCCCCTGGTCGACCACGCCGGCCTCGGCGTAGTCGCGGAAACCGTCGGGACCGCAGTAGCCCAGGGCGTTCGGCGGGTAGGCGTACCGGACGAACATGCGCGCCCCGGCCTGGTCGGGCCCTTCACCGGTCATGACATCCACCGCGCGGCGATGGCGTCCTCCTCCGCCTGGGCCGCGGCATCCATGGCGGCCTGCATGGCCGCCACCTCACGGTCCTCGGCTTCGCGCTCGGCCCCGAGCGCGTCCAGCGCGTCCCGGGCTTCTTCCGCCGTCATGGCGTTGAGCGCGAACCCCATGTGCACCAGGATCCAGTCGCCGATGGCGGGCCGCTCCTCCAGCAGGCCGATGTTCACCGGCCGGGGCACGCCGCCCACCGCGGCCATGACCAGATCGGGGTGGCCGGTCTCCCCCGCCACCAGCTGGGCCGGGATCCCCAGGCACATGGCTAGCCCCCGCTCGACGAAGGCGCGGGCGCCGACTCGTAGGTGATCGACTCCAGGGTCATCTCGTCGCCCCCGGTGATGTCGACGTTCTCCCCGGCGCAGTGCGGGCAGACGGCCAGCACGTCGTCGGTCTCCGCGCTCTGGCCGCAGTCCCGGCAGGTGAGCGTGGCCGGCACCGTGACGAGCCGCACCGCGGCGCCGGCCGCCTCCGTTCCCTCGGCGACGAAGACGAAGGCCTGGGCCAGGGATTCCTCGTCGACCGCGTGCCGGACGCCGAACCGGACCCGGAGGGCGGCCACCTTGCGGCCTTCGGCGCGCTCGCGCACCGACGCCAGCACGCCCTCGGCCAAGCCGTACTCGTGCATTCTGCTCCTCGTGTTCGTTACCTAGCGTTCCAGCTGCTTCCTGGGGCGCCCAGCCCTAACATGTCGCGAATCTCTAGGTACCGCTTGATGTCCGGTATCGAGTCGACGATCAGCGCCACCACCGCGACGACGATGGCCACTTTCACCAGCGTGCTCAGCATTCCCCTAGCACCTCCTTCCAGGCCTTGAAAGGTCACTGTTTCGCGATGATCTCCTCGATGGCCCGCACCGCGTGCGGCAGCGCCTCCTGGACCGGCCCGGACAGCCCCATCCCGGCGCCGGTGTCCGCGGGCTCGCACGCCACCAGCAGGCTGCGGCCGGGACGGCCGCCGAGCGAGCCGAGCAGCGTGAAGATGGCGTCCGGCGTCAGGTCGTGCGCGTCCATGACCGGCCCAGCGGACGGATCGGGTTCGGGCACCTCGACCTCGATGACGCTGACCGTGCCGGGCGCCTCGCCCCGCGCCGCCGCGTCCACCAGGACGAACAGGTCGCAGCCGTCGAGCAGGTCGTACGCCAGGTGCACCCCGCGGATGCCGAAGTCCTGGATCTCCACCCCCTCGGGCACCGGCCGCCCGGCCATCATCCGGACCACCTCGCACCCGAACGCGTCGTCACTCAGGAAGATGTTCCCCACGCCCGCCACCAGCGTCCGCCCGCTCATGAGCAAGGCTCCACTTCGTCGGTCATGAAGTACAGGAAGCGGCCGTGCGCGATCCGCAGGTCCTCGTCCGGCTGGTCGGCCAGCGACACGGCCAGGTAGGGGGTGTCGTCCACGTCGTGCAGGACCGCCTGGACCTCGGCGATCTTGCCCACCAGGAACATGTCCTGGGCGTCGGCCCGGCGCGCGCCCGGCCGCAGCCGGACCCGGCTGCCCCGCCCGACCCGCTGCCCGCCGATGTCCACGGTGTCGGTGTCCGGGGACACCGACGCGTCCGCGTCCGGATCCCACCAGGGAACGGAAGGGGCCGCGTCCACCGGCCCGGCGTCGAACTCGGCCAGCGAACCGGCCAGCGGACCGGCCAGCGGACCAGCCAGTGAACCGGCCAGCGGATCCGGCTGCCCCGGCACCGGCCGCGGCGACCGTATCGTCCCGTGCAGCCGCGCCATGGTCTGCGGGTCCATCGACTCGACCCGGTCCAGCAGCGCCGCCGCACGCGGGTCGGTCGCCCGGGCCTCGGCCTTCTCGGCGTCGGAGAGCGCCAGGGTGCGCAGCGTGAGGATCTCGTCGATCTCGGTGCCGTCGTAGAGCTCGCCCGGGCTCTCGGCGGCGAGCTCGGGGTGGTCGTACAAGATGATGGGGGAGGACAGCATGACCGACCGCCCGCCGTCCGGGTCGGCCAGCACCGGCCAGCCGCCCTCGTTGCGGCATTCCGCCACGGCCGGACGCGCCCACTCGGGCGGGTCGGTCATCGAGATGAACTCGCCGCCGGTGACGGTGATGATGGTGTGCGCCGCGATGAGCGCCGTCGGCAGGGCGTCGTCGCGGTGCCGGGGCGCGACGGCCAACTCCGTTCGGTTATCGACGACGACCTGCAGCCGTACGGCCCGCCAGGGGCCCGGGACCTCGGCTGTCCGCACCGAGATCGCGCCGGCCAGCGGCGCCCGGCGCCGCACCACGCCGTCGTCCTCGCGGTCCTCGCCGCCCTCGACGGTGAACTCGTGCGTGACCCCGGCGCCGAGCAGCGCGGCGGCGTCCGCGGTCACCTCCACCTCGCGCTCCACCGTCTCGTCCCACGCGCCGTCCTCGGCCGTCCGCCGCTGGACCTGCAGGAACCGCAGCAGCACGGTGACCGACGGCGACCCGGTGTGCTCCAGCACGCACTCGGCCCGGGTGCGGCTGGTCTCCGATTCCTCGGCCGCGGCGTACCCGGGCGCCATGACCACGCCGAACTGCCAGCGGCTCTGGTTCTTCTGCGAGGAGGCCCGGTAGGGGTACAGGATGTAGCCCTCGTACAGGACCGCGTCCGCCATTTTCCGAACGGCCTCGATGTTCACCGCGTCGCTCCCCCCGTCTCGCCCTCGGGCACCGGCGCGCCCCGGCCCGCCTCCCGCGGCTCCACCGCGGCGAGCAGCGCGCCGAGGGTGGCGTCCCAGGTGGGCAGGGCGTGCTTGGCCTTGAACCGGGACAGGTCGTCCAGCGTCTCGCGGCTGCAGCGCAGCCAGGCGCTGCCGGGGAAGTGCGCGTCGACCAGGTCGCGCCAGACCGAGACCGGCATCCGGTACGAGGCCTCGGCGCTCCACGGCACCAGCTCGACCGAGAAGCCCCCCTCGGTGGCGACGAACACGGTGCCGCTGAACAGCAGCAGCAGCGGGATCGTGCCGTCGTCCAGGCCCTGCAGGTAGCGGGCCGAGGACACCTCCAGGTCGTAGGTGCACGGCACCGGCAGGTCGATCTCGGTCACCGCGGTGAAGCCGGGGACCATCGCCGTGACCGCGGCCAGCTGGATCGGCTTGACCGTCTCGGCCCACCGGGACGGGTCGCCGAACAGGTCGTGCAGCCGGTCCGCCTCGGACGCGGAGTAGCGGCGGCGGTGCGGCTCGATGCGGATCTGGCAGCGCAGCGCGATGGCGTGAATCCGGACGCCGGAGCGCTCGGTGATGGTCAGCTGGAAGGCCAGGGTCGGCGTCGCGGCGTACTTGTCCGCGGTCGCGCCGGTACAGCCGAAGATGAGGTCGGCCACGTCAGTGCTCTCTCTGCAGGACGACCGCGCGCCGCCGCAGCTCGGTCAGGAACTTGTCCAGCGCCGCGCGGACCTCGGCCCCGCCGTCGAACCCCTGCCAGTACAGCCGGAGCTCGCCGACCAGCGAGTAGCACATGTCGATCGGGATCAGGAAGACCTCTTCCTTGCGTACGAAAATGGCTTCGGTGTCCGGGGCCAGCTCGGCCAGCAGCGGGTACGCGACGGCGAGCCGGTCCCACGCCTGCAGGTCGAGCTCGCACTCGGTGACCCCGCCCGGGCTCGGGTAGCCGGCCACCACCTGGTCCAGCGCCGAGTTGTAGAAGAAGAACGCCATCGTGACCGGGATCTGGAGGTCATTCCAGTCCAGCTCGGCCATCGGCCGCTCCGGGTCGTGACAGATCCGCTCGGGTATCGCGCGGTACTTGCCGCCCGCCGCTCCCTCGTGGGTGAACAGCAGGTAGCAGGCGCGGCAGGCACAGGCGATCGACCGCTTGTCGGTGTCGACCAGGTGCCCGTGCCAGCCGGGCAGCACCGTGTGGCACATCTCGCACCGTTCGGCGTTCTGCTCGGCGTCCTGACCCGCCTGCGCGCCGAGGTCCGGCGCGCCGGGCCCCGGCGAGCCGTGGTCCTGGGGGCTGGGCGCCGGAGCCCCGGCCGGCCGCTTGACGAAGCGGCGCAGCCCGGTGACCCCGGCGCCTCCCGTCTCAGCGGTCACCGCGTCCCCTGGAGGCCCGCGGGGCGCCGGCCGATCTGCAGCAGCGTAGGTTCGGCGGGCGGCTGGACCAGCTCGATGTCCACTCCGGCCGCCTCGGGCGCGACCCCGGTCACGGCCTTGGAGATGAGGTCCCGGGCCGTGGCCGCCGAGCAGCCGCCCTGCTCCAGCCGCAGCCGGAGCACGCCGTCGTCGTCGAAGCCCAGGTACTCCACGTTGCCGGCGTGCGAGCCGAGCTGGGGCAGCACCTCCTCGACCGCCCGCCGGACCCGGGTACTGGTGTCGAGCGGGTGCAGGTCGTGCACCAGCAGCAGGCTCTCCACCAGCGGATCCGCCACCAGCTGGTCCATCAGCCCGGCCTCGCCCGCGATCTCGGTGATCCGGGCCAGCCCGGCGCCGTACAGCTCCACCAGGCAGCCCACGAGTTCCTCGGCCGTCGCCGCGGCCTGCGGCCCGGCCTGCGCGCGCAGCTTCGCGAGCAGCTCCTCGACCCGCGCTCCGGTTACCTCCGTCTCGCTGGCGTCCGTCATCACTCCCCTTTCTTCGCCGTCGCTCGCGGAACTACATCGCCAGCTGCACGCCGGTGGGGGAGTGCGCCGTCTTGAGGACCTTGCCGCCGCCGAGGTACATGTGGACGCCGCAGGGCAGGCACGGGTCGAAGCTGCGGACCGCGCGCATGATGTCGATGCCCTTGAAGTTGTCCTTGGAGTTCTCCTCGAAGATCGGCGTGTTCTGCACCGCGTCCTCGTACGGGCCCGGGGTCCCGTAGCTGTCCCGCACGCTGCCGTTCCACGGGGTGGGCGGGTACGGGTGGTAGTTGGCGATCTTGCCGTCCCTGATCACCATGTGGTGCGACAGCACGCCGCGCACCGCCTCGGTGAAGCCGCAGCTGAACGCGTCCTGGGGCACGTCGAAGGACTCCCAGGTCTTGGTCCGCCCGGCGCGGATCTCGGCCAGCGCCTGCTCGACGAAGTACACCGCGCAGGCGGCGGCGTAGGCCTGGAAGTAGGTCCGAGCCCGGTTCCGCTCGATCGCGTTGGACAACGGCTGGCCCTGCTTGTCGACCGGGGTCTTCCACTCGAACGTGGTCTCCGGGCGGGATATGGTCCGCGGCAGGTTGATCTTCACGCTGTGCCCGGTGGACTGCACGTAGCCGCAGTCGACCAGGCCAGCCAGCGCGGTCGACCACAGCCGCGCGATCGGGCCGCCGCCGGTGTCCAGCGCCAGGTAGTCCTTGCCGTCGAACCAGCGCGGCGACATGCACCAGCTGTACGCGTTGTCGAAGTCGCGCTTCTGCGGTTTCGGGATGGTGTGCTGGTTCCACGGGTGCCGCCGGTCGACCGGGTTGCCGAGCTCGTCGTGGGTGACGAACATCTCCTTGTCTTCCCAGTCCTCGTAGTACGAGTGGCCGAGCAGGATCCTGATGCCCAGGTTGATGTCGACCAGGGACGTGGTGACCAGCTTGCCGTCCACCACCACGCCGGGCGTGACGAACATCTTGCGGCCCCAGTCGGCCATGTTCCGGTAGGTGAAATTGCACTCCGCCGGGTCGTTGAAGCTGCCCCAGCAGCCCAGCAGCACCCGCCGCCGGCCGACCTCCTCGTAGCCGGGCAGCGCCTCGTAGAAGAAGTCGAACAGGTCGTCGTGCATCGGCACGACCCGCTTCATGAAGTCCACGTAGCGCATCAGCCGGGTCAGGTAGTCGGTGAACAGCTGCACCGTCGCGACCGTGCCCACGCCGCCCGGGTACAGCGTGGACGGGTGCACGTGCCTGCCCTCCATCAGGCAGAACATCTCCCGCGTGGACCGGCTGACCTGCAGCGCCTCGCGGTAGAACTCGCCCTCGAGCGGGTTCAGCGAGCGCATGATGTCGCCGATGGTGCGGTAGCCGTGCTCGCCCGCGTGCGGCGCCTCGGTGTGGTTCGCCTGCTCGAGCACGCCCGGGTTGGTCTCGGCCACCATCTTCTCGCAGAAGTCCACCCCGACCAGGTTCTCCTGGAAGATGTTGTGGTCGAACATGTACTCCGCGGCCTCGCCCAGGTTGATGATCCACTCGCCCAGAGCGGGCGGCCGGACGCCGTAGGCCATATTCTGGGCGTAGACCGAGCAGGTGGCGTGGTTGTCGCCGCAGATCCCGCAGATCCGGCTGGTGATGAAGTGCGCGTCGCGCGGGTCCTTGCCCTTCATGAAGATGCTGTAGCCGCGGAAGATCGATGAGGTGCTGTGGCACTCCGCGACCCGCTTGGCCTTGAAGTCGATCTTGGTGTAGATGCCTAGGCTCCCGACGATCCTGGTGATGGGGTCCCAGGTCATCTCGGTGAGCTCGGGGGCTGCCTCGGTCGTCATAGTGTCACCACGTCTTCTGGTAGCCGGTGCGGAGTTCGGAGCCCTTCACGCGCCACTTCGGCTCCTTGTCCAAGGTCTTGGCGGTGAAGCCCCGCAGGCTGCGGATCACCGTCCCGTACATGCCGCTGGCCGTGGTGGACACGGTCGCGCCCGGCGGCTTGTCCATGAACGGCATGAACTTGTCCGGGAAGCCCGGCATCGTGCAGGCGATGCAGATGCCGCCGACGTTCGGGCAGCCGCCGACGCCGTTGATCCAGCCGCGCTTGGGCACGTTGCACTTGACCACCGGACCCCAGCAGCCCAGCTTGACCAGGCAGCTCGGCGCGCCGTACTCGGTGGCGAACTCGCCTTCCTCGTAGTACCCGGCCCGGTCGCAGCCCTGGTGCACGGTCGCCTCGAACAGCCACTTGGGCCGCAGCGCCTCGTCCAGCGGGATCATCGGCGCCGACCCCGCCACCTGGTAGAGCAGGTACAAGATGGTCTCGGACAGGTTGTCGGGCTGGATGGGGCAGCCGGGCACGCAGACGATCGGCAGGCCCGCCTTGGATTTCCAGTCCCAGCCGAGGTAGTCGGGTACGCCCATGGCCCCGGTCGGGTTGCCCGCCATGGCATGGATGCCGCCGTAGGTGGCGCAGGTCCCGACGGCCAAGATGGCCGTGGCCTTAGGGGCCAGACGATCCAGCCATTCGCTGGTCGTCATCGGCTGGCCGGTCGCCGGGTTGTTGCCGAACCCGCACCAGTAGCCCTCGGACTTGATCGCCTCGTTCGGGATGGAACCCTCGACCACCAGGACGAACGGGTCGAGCTCGCCCCGGTCGGCCTTGTGCCACCACTCGATGAAGGTGTCGGCGCCCTGCTCGGGGCCGCACTCGAAGTCGATCAGCGGCCAGTGCACCGCGACCTTGGGCAGGCCCGGCAGGGCGCCGAGCACGATCTCCTCGATGCTGGGCTGGGTCGCCGCGGTCAGCGCGACCGAGTCCCCGTCACAGCTCAGACCCCCGTTCATCCAGAGGATGTGCAGGACAGGATCATCTGCGGCCTGGGTCATAGCGCCACCCCTTCGCTAGGCGACCCGCATCTACGGACGCCCCGGTTAAGGTCATGCGCGATGGCGGCGCGGGGCAGGCCTGCCCGGGCCGGGATCGCGCTGGTGCATGATGCGGCGCCGGACCCGTCACGGGCCGGGACCGGGCTGTGCGGTGACGCTGGGCCACGCGAGACCATTCTCGGCGTGCCTCAGTTTGTACCCGGCGCGATGGGCCGGCCCGCTTACCACTCATCACATGTTCACAATATGCCGGCAGAGGGCAACGGGGCCATCACCGGTGACCACAGACTATTCCCGCACTGATGAGATAACAAGACACAAGAGTCGGGCGCCAGACACAAATGTCTATCCTTACCGGGTCGTCTCAGACCCCGGTTTACACGTACTCTCATAGTCATACCCGGTGACTGCGCGCACCGGGCGGTTTACTTTGGACGACTCCGCGCGCGAACCGGAGGGCGGGGATGGATAAGCCAGCCGACGTGATCACCGACAACATTGAGGTAGTACCCGTCGTGGTCCTGTCGCAGACGTTCCCCGCGCGCCCGTCCTCCATCCCGGACGTCCGCGACTTCGTCAAGCGCTGCCTGTCCCAGTCTCCCCTGTCCGAGGAGGACAACCGCTCGGTCGGCGAGACCGTGGCGCACGCGCTGCTCGAGGCGGCCGGCCCCACCGGCGCCATCAACGTCTCCTTCCGCATCTTCCCCGATCACGTCGAGGTCGACGTGCTGCGCTCGGGCGCCCAGGTCAGCTCGCCGGCGGGCATCGACGCCCTGTCCTCGCTGCTGAAGAACCAGGCCGCCGAAATGGCGGCCGGGGCCGGCCCGAACGCCGCCTTGGCCAACGGCGACGAGACGGCCTTCGCCGACTGGATGGCCGGCGTGCTGCGCCGCGAGGGCATGACGATGGAGGTGGCCGCCCGCCAGCTCGGCGTCTCGGTGAAGACGGTCAGCCGCTGGGTCGGCGGGACCACCGAGCCCCGGCTGCGTGACCTGCGCCGGATCCGCGAGCTGTTCGGCGAGTTCCCGCTGCCGTAACCTAGGCCCGTGGCTGCTACAGGTAATTTCCGGCTCGGGCCCGACGCCGGGCGTGTCGTCATCAAGACCACCCGGGCCGGCCTGGCCGCCCGGGCCGGCCACGACCTCACGCTCGAGGTCACCCGGTGGTCGGCGCAGGTCGAGGTGCCCGCCGAGGACGCCGGCGGCCTGACCGCGGCCACCGTCCGCGCCGACCTGGACCTCGGCTCGCTCGAGGTCCGCGAGGGGACCGGCGGCGCCCTGCCGCTCACCGACCGGGACCGCCGCGAGATCAAGAAGCAGATGAGCAAGATCCTGGGCTCCGCCACCGCGACCTTCGCCTCGTCCCGGGTCATAACCACCGGCTCCAGCGGCGGCGCCATCGAGGGCACGGCCACCCTCAACGGCAAGACCCAGCCCGCCCGCCTCCAGCTGACCGCCCCGGGCGACGGCAAGTACCGGGGGAGCGCCACGCTGACCCAGACCGCGTTCGGCATCAAGCCCTACACCGGCTTCTTCGGCGCCCTCAAGCTCAAAGACGAGGTCACCCTGGAGTTCGACCTCACCCTCCCCGCTTCCTGAGAACTCCAGGCCCGCCCATTCCTGGCGAACCCAGCCCACCCGCCCGCTCCCGGAACCCCAGGCCACCTGTCCCATTCCTGGCGAGCTCAGCCCACCCGCCCGCTCCCGGAACCCCAGGCCACCTGTCCCATTCCTGGCGAACCCAGCCCACCCGCCCGCTCCCGGAACCCCAGGCCACCTGTCCCATTCCTGGCGAGCTCAAGGCTGCCCCCGCCCATTCCGAACCTCTTGAATTTTCCATCAATCAACCGCCCCGGCGCCAATTCCCAATGGTCCCAATTGTCGCGTAAGTGCCACATTCTGCCCTTGGGTCGTCACCTTCGAAGTCCCCAGCCGCCACATTCAGGCCCAGCCAACCGGTTCAATGCCCTATTAACCGGTTCAATGCTCCATGGGTGCGGCTCCTTTGGTGTGAGCGGCCTGGCGGCCGCTGCGAGCCAGGCCGCCCGGTATTCCCCAGCCCCGTCAGCCCGGCCCGGCCCTCCAGCCCCGTCAGCCCGGCCCGGGCCCCCAGCCCCGTCAGCCCGGCTCGGCCCCCCAGCCCCGTCAGCCCGGCTCGGCCCGGCAGCCCCCGGATCTCCCGCCCGCCACCCGGCGCCGGCCCCCGGGCAGCCACGTCAATGTGACCCTGCGGTGGTCAGGACCACATCGATGTGGCATTGCGGTGGTTGCCGGCGCGCCCCCGGGCGGCCCCGGCCGGTACCGCACGCCCCGCCCGGATCAGGCGCCCCGGGACCGGGCTCAGCAGGCAGGAACCGGGGCGCCCCGGGACCGGGCTCACAGAAAGGAGCCGCACCCATGGAACATCGACCCGGTTGCTATGCGCCACGCCACCCCCTAACCGCCGCCTCGCCACCCAGCCGCGAAATTCCTGAGAACTCTGTGGCCAATGTGAAACTTGCGGTGTAAATGCATCGTCAACAAGCCGATGCCGACGGCGGGCCGGTGCCAGCTCGAGCCGCTTCGGCGGTGACAGGCGGCCGGGATGAGCTGTGGCAGGCTGCTGGGATGAGCTGTGGCAGGCTGCTGGGATGAGGATGAGGGACGGCTGGGAGGCCGAGGCGGGGAACTGGGCGGCGTTCGCCGGAACCCCGGGCCGGGACTCCTCGCACGAGGAGGTCAACCTGCCGGCGCTGCGCGCGCTCCTGCCCGCACCGGGGCGCCGGACGCTCGACCTGGCCTGCGGTGAGGGGCGGCTCGGCCGGTACCTGCGGTCGATCGGCCACCGGGTCGCCGGGGCCGACGCCGCGCCGGCCATGGTGCGCCTGGCGGCCGGCCATCCGGACGCGGCGCCGGGCGTGGTGGCCGACGCGGCCGCGCTGCCCTTCCGCGACGAGGCGTTCGACCTCGTCGTGGCGTACATGTGCCTGCACGACATCGACGCGATGCCCCGCGCGGTGGCCGAGGCCGCCCGGGTCCTCGAGCGCGGCGGACGGCTGTGCGTGGCGATCCCGCACCCGGTCAACTCGGCCGGCGGCTTCGGCGGCCGAGACCCGGACGCGCCGTTCCTGATCGAGGGCTCGTACCTGGACACCGCCCCGGCCGACTGGGTCCTCGACCGGGACGGCGTCACGGTCACCTTCCACAGCGAGCACCGCCCGCTCGAGGCCTACAGCCGCGCGCTGGAGGACGCCGGCCTGCTGACCGAGGCGATCCGGGAGACCCGGGCCCCGGACGCGCTCGTCGCGGCCGAACCGAACGAGCGGCGGTGGCAGCGGATCCCGATGTTCCTGCAGCTGCGCGCGATGAAGCCGTAGCTACAGGCGCGCCGGGCGGGTCTCGAACGACAGCGACCAGGACTCGTCGGCCTGCCCGTCCACCTCGATCAGCCAGGTGTAGCGGCCGCTCGGCGGCAGGTGCAGCACGATGTTGAAGCTCATCGGCACGTTGATCTCGGTACCCGGCGTCATGCCGGGCTGGCGGCGGGCCTCGAAGGCCCCGTTGACCTGGACCGGGAGCCCGTCCGTGTTCCCCGGCTGCATGACCCCGCGGCCGTCCTCGTCGACCAGCCGGAGCGCGAAGTTGACCTTCTGCTCGGTCTCGTCCCACGGCACGTGGAAGATCGCCACCACCGCGCACGGCGTCGGGCCGGGTCCGCAGGTCGTCCAGCCGCCGCCGGAAATGAACAGCTTGCCGTCGGCGATCTGCGCGTAATCGGCCAGCATCATCGTGGCCCTCATGGGCGGTCCTCCGTCATGGCTTCACCCTAGCCGGGGCCGCGGCCGCGTGCTCACAGCCCGGGCGAACCGCTCTGTGTGAGGATGTCCTTCGGCCGGGCTCGCGCACTACTTCTTCCACCCGGCGTTCTGGTCCGGCGAGGCCTGCTACCTCCAGGACCCGCTCTAGGCCCCTTGCCGGGCGGCGGCCGCCTTGACGCCGTCGATGAACAGCCCGATGCCGAACCGGTAGTGGAACTCGGGGTCGTCGCACGCGGTCATCGGCACCGCGCACTCGACCAGCCGCGGGTACCGGGCCGCGGGCAGCATGGCCAGCTGGATCTGGTTGCGCCGCTGCTTCTCGATCCGTTCCTCGGCCGACAGCTCGGGCTCGAAGCCCGGCTCGCTCAGCACCAGCGTGATCCCGGTCCACAGCGCGCTGCGGGCGATCGTGCTGGCGTACTGGGCGTCGAACCCCGCGGTGCGCAAGATGTTCAGGGTGATCTCGGTGGCGCGCAGCGCCGCCTCGTTCCGCTTCTCGTGCTCCAGCATCAGCTGCGGCGACGCAGGATGCGCGCGCAGCACGCGGACCAGGGATTCCAGCATCCACTGGAGCTGAGCCCACCACGGGGCGGCCGGGTCGACGTTCACGTCGAGCTCGCCCCAGACCTGCTCGGCCACGCCCTCGAGCAGGTCCTCCTTGCTGCGGAAGTGCCAGTACAGGGCCATCGGGGTGACGCCCAGGTGCTGGGCGAGCTTGCGGATGGTCAGCGTGTCGAGCCCGTCGGCGTCGGCCAGCTTGAGCGCGCTCTCGGTCACGGTGCGCTTGCTGAGCCGGGGCTTGTCGCCCTCGGACTCCGCTGACCCGGTTCCTGTCTTAGCCACTTGACAACTGTACATCGTACAGTTCATGCTTTACAACGTACCTGTACGACGTACATGGACAAGATACAGGTACGTCGTACATGAAGCGGGAAAGGATGAGCAGAGTGTCAGCTGAGTCACGGGGGCAGTGAGTAGCGAAGCGCCCAGCCAGGACTCCAGGCGGTGGTGGGCGCTGGCGGCGGTGAGCCTGGCGACTTTCATGACCTACCTCGACAACAACATCGTCAACGTGGCGATCCCGACCATCCAGCACGACCTGCACCTGTCGGTGTCCGGCCTGGAGTGGGTGGTCAGCAGCTACCTGCTCACGGTGGCCGGGCTGCTGCTGGCCGGCGGCAGGCTCGCCGACGTGTACGGGCGGCGCCGGATCTTCCTCGGCGGGCTGGCCCTGTTCACCGTGTCCTCGCTGGCCGCCGGGCTGGCCAGCAGCGGCGAAGTGCTCATCGCCAGCCGGGCCATCCAGGGCGTGGGCGCGGCGCTGCTGATGCCGGCCACGCTGGCCGTCATCATGGCCGCGTTCACCAACGTCAGGGAGCGCAACACCGCCATCGGCATCTGGGCCGCGATCGGCGCCCTGGCCCTGGCTCTCGGCCCGGCGCTCGGCGGCGTGATCAGCCAGCACCTGCACTGGGGCTGGATCTTCCTGATCAACGTGCCGGTGGGCGTGATCACGTTCGCCATCTCCCTGCGCTACGTGGCCGAGTCGCGGGACGTCTCCGTCGTGCGCCGGCTCGACCTGCCCGGCCTGGTGACCTCGGCGGTGTCCTTGTTCGCGCTGACCTACGCGCTGATCCAGGGCGAGGTGAGCGGCTGGACCTCCCCGCTCATCCTGGGCGCGTTCGGGCTGGCCGCGGTGTTCGCCGCCGCGTTCGGCGTCATCGAGACCCGGTCCGCCTACCCGATGGTGGACCTGTCGATGTTCCGCCGCCGCGAGTTCAGCGGGGGCAGCGGCACGATGATGATCTGGTCCTTCGGAATCCTCGGCATCTACTTCTTCACCTCGCTTTACCTGCAGCAGACCCTGGGCTTCTCGCCGGTCAAGGCCGGCCTGGCGTTCGTCCCGATGGCGCTGTGCGTGGCCGTGTTCGCGGCTATCGCGCCCCGGGTCGAGGCGCGCATCGGGGCGCACCGCGCGGTGGCGGCCGGGATGGCCTTCATGGTGGTCGGCCTGATCCTGTTCGCCCGGCTCGGCCTGAACACGACCTACGTCGGCCTGCTGCCCGGCTTCATGCTCTTCGGGGCCGGCGCTGGCCTGATGAACGTGCCGCTCACCAACGCGGTCATGCAGGCCGTCCCGCAGCGTCAGGCGGGCGTCGCCTCCGCGCTGCTCAACGCCTCGCGTGAGGTCGCCGGCCTGCTCGGCGTCACGGTGATCGGCGCGGTGCTGAGCACCCGGCAGGGCGCGGCGCTGCGCTCCGGCGCCGACCCGGTGCACGCGTTCGTGGACGGCTACCACCTCGGCCTGTGGGTCACCATCGCCCTGCTCGCGGCCGGCGTCGCCGTCAGCTACCTGACCCTGCGCCCGCGCACCGCCGTGCCGACCGAAACCCAGACCGAAACTCAGCCCGGGCCCGCAGGGGCGGCCCGGGAGAGCGTGGCCCTGGCCGAGCTCACCACGGTCGACGAACTGGCCGCCGACCTGCTGGCCCGCGACGAGATCACGCACTGAGCGAACGACAGCCAAGCCCCGGCTCGCTCCCGGAATGCCAGGGAGCGGGCCGGGGTTTGCTCTGGTCATGACAACCGTAGGCATCATCGGCAGCGGAATGATCGGCGGCACCGTGGCCCGGCTGAGCGTAGCCGCCGGGCACAAGGTCGTCGTCAGCAACTCCCGTGGTCCGGAGACACTGCAGGAACTGGTGGCCGAGCTCGGCCCGCTCGCCACCGCCGGCACCGCGGAGCAGGCCGCCGAGGCGGGCGACCTGGTGGTGGTCAGCATCCCGGTCAAGGCCTTCGCCGAGATCCCGGCCAAGCCCCTGGCCGGCAAGGTGGTCCTGGACACCGGCAACTACTACCCGCAGCGCGACGGGCAGATCGAAGAACTCGACACCGGCGCGCTCACCAGCAGCGGCCTGCTCCAGCGGGACCTGCCCGAGGCGCACGTGGTCAAGGTCTTCAACAACATCTTCTTCAAGCACCTGCAGTCGCTCGCCCGCCCCTCCGGCGCCGGGGACCGCACCGCCCTGCCCATCGCCGGCGACGACGCGGACGCCAAGGCCGCGGTGACCGCCTACCTGGACTCGATCGGCTACGACGCCGCCGACGCCGGCCCGGTCGCCGAGAGCTGGCGCCAGGAGCCGGGCACTCCCGTCTACGGCACCCCCTACGGCCCGTTCTCCGACGAAGCCGGCACCCCCGCCAGCGCCGCCGAGATCCACGCCGCCCTGACCGGCGCCCACCGCTAGGCGCCCGCCGCTAGGCGCCCGCCGCTGGCCACCCGGGGTAACACCGGAGCGCGCGGCGGACACTAACAAGTGTGGAACCGACACGCACCACCACCGTCCGCATCGCGTACGCCGGGCCCCGGCCGGGAGACCTGGGGAACGGCGTCTTCATCACCCACGGCTACCTCGTCGTCCTGGCCGATGACCCGCGGCGCCGGGCCCTGCCGGTCTGGTTCCGCGGGCACCCGGGCGGCGACTCGCTGTCCCGGCTGCACGAGCGCGCCGGCGCGCCCGAAGAGCTCACCGCCCGGCTGCTCGGCGCGGCCGCCGCCAGCGTGACCGCGGTGGACATCGACCTCACCGCGGCCGAAGCCGACCTCGGGGAGCTCGACCCGGATGCCTGGGCGGCGCGGATCGAGCTCCGCGGGCCGGCCGGACCGCGGCACGTCAGCACCCCGTTCGGCCTCGGCCTGGCCGTCGCCGCCGCGACCGATGCCCCGGTGCGGGTGCCCGTCGCCGTCCTGGACCGGCTGGCCGTCCCGGTTCCGGATGACGACCTGACCGGCCCGTTCCTGGACCGGCTGCCGCCCGCCGCCCGGGCCCCGGGCGGCCGGGTCGGCGGCTGGCCGGCCCGGCCGCCCGCCCGGCGGGCCCGCTACGAACCGCGCAACCTGGCCTTCGCCGACGGCCTGGACTGGTGGGACCTCGACGGTCACGGCGCCGGCGACTACGCGGCCACCGCCGAAGACGGCACGGCCGTCCTGACCGCCACGACCGAACGGCCCGCCGGACCCGTCACCTTGGTCCAGACCCTCCGCGCCGAGGACTACCGCGGCGCCTCGGTCACCTTCAGCGGCGAGATACGCACCGCCCCGCTCACCTACGAAGCCGGGCTCCGGGTGGAGATCCTCAGGGACCGGCTGAGGGTCCGGGACGACCACGGCGTCACCGTCGCGGGCCGGTCGGACTGGGCCCGGCACGAGGTCACGGTGACGGTCCCCGCCGACGCCGAGGTCCTGCGCTTCGGCGTGGTCCTCGGCGGCCCCGGCGAGATCGCCCTGCGCCACCCGGCCCTCTCGGCCGCAGCCGAGAGGGCGGCCCGTGACAGCTGACCCGGTGGATATCTCCGACGGCGACCTGGCCCGGCTGGCCCGCGACGGCGACCCGGTGGCGTTCCGGCTGCTGGTCGAGCGGCACCGGCCGGCCGCCCGCGCCCGCGCCGCGCGGCTCTGCGCCAACCCCAGCGACGTGGACGACGTCCTGCAGGAGTCGTTCCTGCGGGCTTACCTGGCGCTGGACCGGCTGCGCGACCCGGACCGGTTCGCCGGCTGGCTGGGCGGCATCGTCGTCAACGTCTGCCGCGGCCTGCACCGCCGCGCCCCGCTCACGCTGCTGTCCGACTGGCCCGAACCGGTCCACCCGGCCGCCGCGGACGGCCTGCCCTCGGCCGACGACATCGACCGCGCCGACGCGCTGAGCGCGGCCGTCGCGGACCTGCCCGCCGGGCAGCGCCGCGCCGTCGTGCTCCACTACTACGCCGGGCTGCCGCGGCCAGGTCGCCGAGTCGGCCGGCGCCGCCCGCGCCAGCCTGCACAAGGCCCGGCTGCGGCTGCGCGCCTACCTCACCGAGCACCGTCCCGATCTTGTCCCGGCTGCTTCCCGGAGGACGCTCATGACCACCGTCCGTATCGCCCGCGCCGAAAGCCTCATCCCGCCCGGCGAGCCCATCTACGACCGCCGTCTGTCCCACGTGCTCGTGCTGGCCGATGACGCGGGCCGCCGGGAACTGCCGCTGTGGCTGCTGGGACCCGACGGGCAGCACCTGTCCGACCTGCTGGGCCGCCCCCGTCCCGGCGCCGGGGACGCGATGGCTGGTAGCGCCGAAGAACTGGCCGCCCAGCTCCTGCGGGCGGCCGGCGCCCGCGTGCAGGCCGTGGACCTCGACGAGCTGGGCCCGCGGGTGACCGCGGCCCGGATCGGGCTGGCCGGCCCGGCCGGAACCCGTCAGGTCACGGCGCGGCTGACCGAAGGCCTGGCCGTCGCGATCGTCACCGGCGCGCCGCTCCGGGTCGCCGACGCGGTCGTGGACCGGCTCGCCGGCCCGGGCCGCCCCGGGTCTGTCCCGGCCTGGCCGCAAGCCGCCCGGCCCCGCTATCAGCCCCGCAACCTGGCCTTCCGCGACGCGCTTGACGGATGGATATTCGACGGCAGCTTCACCAAGCACGCCAGCGAGGAGCACTGGCACGACTACACCTGCACGGTGGAGAACGACACCGCGGTCCTCGCCTCGGCCGGGCCGGACCCCGCGGGCTTCGCCCTGCTGCGCCAGGCGGTCTTCGCCGACGACTACCGCGGCGCCACCGTCACCTTCCGCGGCGATGTCCGCACCGCGGGCGCCCCCGGCCGGGCCGGGCTGTTCCTGCGGGTCAGCACCGGGCCGGACGTCAGCGGGCCGCTGCCCTACGGCGCCCTTCCCGCCCGCGCCGAGCACGACCTGGCCGCCCCGGACTGGACGAGCCACGAGCTCACCGCGCTGGTACCGGGCGACGCCGACGCGATCGTGTTCGGTGTCTTCCTGGAAGGCCGCGGCCGGATCGAGCTCCGCCACGCGGAACTGAGGAACTAACCCGCCGAGAACCCTTACTGGCCGACCGCGCCGTCGATGCGCTCGCGGATCAGGTCGGCGTGGCCGATGTGGCGGGCGTACTCCTCGACCATGTGGGTCAGCACCCAGCGCAGCGTCAGCACCCCGCGCCACCGGTCCTCCCGCTGCCCCGGCAGGTCGAGGCTCGGGGCCGCGGCCACGAACTGCTCCGCGAACGCCACCTCTTCCCGCCAGGCCTGCCAGGCCTCCTCGACCACGGCCGGGTCGGGCTTGGCGCCGTCCCAGTCCCCGTCGACATCCTCGTCCGAGGAGAACCGGTCCTGCGCGTCCTGCCCGGCCATGAACCGGCGGAACCAGTTCCGCTCGACGTCGCTCAGATGCCGGACCAGCCCGAGCAGCGACATCTTGGACGGCTCGACGGACCGCGTGGCCAGCGCGGCCGCGTCCAGGCCCGCGCACTTGAGCACCAGCGTCTGGCGGTACCAGTCCAGGAAGCCGGTCAGCGTGGCCAGCTCACTGCCCTGGCCGGCGGCTCGGCCCTGGGGTCCTGGTCGGGCTCGATGAACATGTCGATGGACATGCCTGCCATTTTCGGTGCCGCGCGGGCGTTCCCTCAAGGGCTTTACGCCTTGGCGGAAGTCTCCATGCTGGCCCGGATCTCGTCCATGTCGAGCGCCTCGGCCTTGGTGATGAGCTCCTCGAGCGCCGCCTCCGGCAGCGCGCCCGCCTGGGAGAACAGCACGATGTTGTCGCGGATGATCATCAGGGTGGGGATCGACGAGATGTTGAAGGTGGCCGCCACCTCGGGCTGCGCCTCGGTGTCGACCTTGCCGAACACCGCGCCGGGGTGCTGCTCCGACGCCTTCTCGAACACCGGCCCGAACATCCGGCACGGGCCGCACCAGGCCGCCCAGAAGTCGACCAGGACAAGGCCGCCGCCGGTCACCGTCGAGTTGAAGTTCTCGGCGGTCAGTTCCACCGTCGCCATTGCCTGCCTCCTCGCATTGATACCTGCAGGGGTATCGACACCCGCGAGCCGGCAAAAATTCCTGGAAAGACCTTTACCAAACGGCCTCGGTACCCGCCCTCCTGCCCCCTCCAGCGCGGGTTGGCGGGCCCCCGGCTGGGGACCCGCTCACAGCCAGCCGGCCGTAACGCGCTCAGGCGCGCTCGTCCGCCGGCACGATCAGGACCGGGCAGTGCGCGTGGTGCGCGACCTGGGTGGCGGTCGAGCCCATCAGCAGCCGGGCGAAGCCGCCCGCGCCGCGCGAGCCCATGACCACCATGTCGGCGCCCTGGGCCGCCTTGACGATTTCCTCGGCCGGCAGGCCGTGCACCGCGGTGACCGTGAGCGATTCCGGCTGGACGCCGAGCGAGCCGATGACCTCGTTGGTCTCCGCCTCGGCCGCCTGCCGGGCCTTGTCGGTCAGGCTCGCGTCGTCGCCGTAGTGGGCCACGCTGCCGTACACGTCGCGGACGGCCTGGTGCACGGTGAGCACGGTCAGCGACGTGTGGTGGGCCGCCGCTTCCTGAATGGCCTTTTCCAGGGCCTTTCGGGAATGGGCAGATCCGTCGACCCCGACGATGATCCCGGGCATGTCAGCCTCCTAATGGCTTCGTCACTACCGCCGCGCTTACCTCTGCCGATGATCTTAGGCATACCGGCCCTCGCGCAACAGGGCTGAAATTGACAACGATTTCGTGTCGCCCGGTGCCGGGCGCCGAAAATGACCGCAACCGCCGGCTCTGGCCGTGATTTCCCGGATTTCCTGCAGTACCGTCGTCCTCGGGCCAGCGTCGCCGGCCGCCGCTCAAGACGAGCCAAGGAGGACCTGTCATGGCAGCCAGTCCCATCGTGGTCGGTACGGACGGCTCGGCGGAGGCGTCCCGGGCGGTCAGCTGGGCGGCCCGCGAGGCGGTGCGCCACGGCGCCCCGCTGCGGATCGTGGCCGCCGCGGCGACGCTGCCCCGGATGACGACCCAGCACTCGGCCCCGGGCCAGTACGAGACGGTGACCGACGTCCTGCTGGACGAGCGTGACCGGGCGCTGGCCCGCGCGGCCGAGCTGGCCGCCCAGGTCGATTCCGGGCTGCTGATCGACACCGACGTGCTGACCGGGCCGATCGCCGAGGCGGTCACCGCGGCCGGATCGGGCGCGCTGATGCTGGTGCTGGGTTCCCGCGGCGGCGGCGCGTTCGCCGCGCTGGTGCTCGGCTCGGTCAGCCGGTACGCCGCCAGCCACGCGTCCTGTCCGGTGGTGGTCGTCCGTGACGAGGAGCCCGGCCGGTACGGCCGGGTCGCGGTGGGCGTCGGCGACCCGGACCACTGCGGCGGCGCGCTCGCCTTCGCCTTCGCGGAGGCGAGCCTGCGCGGGGCCGGGCTGACCGCGGTGCACGCCTGGCAGTCGCCGGCCGGTGCTATCACCCGGGATATCTCCCGGGCCGGCCCGGAGTCGGCCGCGCTCAGCCCGGACGCCATCGGCGCGGACGCGGCCCGTCAGCTCGACGCCCTGCTCGGCGACTGCCGGGCCAGGTACCCCGATGTCCAGGTCGCCCACGAGGTGGTGCACGGCCACCCGGCCCGGGCGCTGGTCGGCCTGTCCGCCCGGGCCGACCTGGTGGTCGTCGGCCGCCGGGCCGGGGACCGGCCCGGCGCCGGCGCGGTCCGGCACGCCGTGCTGAACCACGCGCACGGCCCGGTAGCCACGGTGCCTTCCTAAGTCACGGGGCCTTCCTAGTCACGGGGCCTTCCTAGGGCTCCCGCTCGACCGGGCAGGTCATGCAGCGCGGCCCGCCGCGGCCGCGGCCGAGCTCGCTGCCCGCGATGGAGATCACCTCGATGCCGTGCTGGCGCAGCATGGTGTTGGTGGCCTCGTTCCGCTCGTACCCGACGATGACGCCCGGGCCGACGGCGAGGTAGTTGTTGCCGTCGTCCCACTGCTCCCGCTCGGCCGCCCGGACGTCCTCGTCGGTGGTCAGCACGGTCACCTTGTCCAGGCCGAGGACCTCGGCCACGGTGCCCCACAGGTTCTCGTTGAGCGTGACCCGCAAGCCGTCGCCCTCCTGGGTGACCGTCCACGACCGCAGCCGCGGATCGAGGTACGGATACAGGACGAACGTCCCCCGGTCCACCATGGTCATCACGGTGTCGAGGTGCATCATGGCGCGTGAGAACGGCAGCTCGACGCCGATCACCACGCTCACCTGGCCGCTGCGGAACAGCGCCCGGGCCAGCAGCTCGACCGCCATCGGCGTGGTCCGCTCGCCCATCCCGATCATCACCGCCCCGCCGCCGAGCACGTGCACGTCGCCGCCCTCCACCGTGGCGGGCATGTGCTTGGCGTCGGTGTCGCCGTAGTGCCAGGTGAAGTCGGCCTGGGCGAACATCGGGTGGTGGCGGTAGATGGCCCGGCTGTGCAGTGACTCGCGCTGCCGGGCGGGCTTGGCCATCGGGTTGACCGAGACCCCGTGGTAGACCCAGCACGAGTTGTCCCGCTGGAACAGGTGGTTCGGCAGCGGCGGCAGCACGAAGTCGTCCGCGTGCAGCACCTCCCAGGTCAGGCCGGACGGCCGGGCCGGGTGCAGGTCCGCCTTGAGCACGCCGCCGACCAGGAACTCGGCCAGGGCCGGGCCGTCGAGGTCGTCGAAGAGCCGGCGGACCGGGCCGGCCAGGTCGGGGCCGAGCATCTCCGGGACGCAGATCCGGTCCAGCACGAAGGCCCGGCCCGCCGGCACCTCGAGCGTCTCGGCCAGCAGCTGACCGAAGTAGTGCACCTGCACCCCCCGGTCGCGGAGCGCCGCGGCGAACGCGTCGTGCTCCTCCCGGGCCCGGCCGGCCCACAGCACGTCGTCGAAGAGCAGCTCGCGGACGTTACCGGGGGTGAGCCGGGACAGCTCGAGACCGGGCCGGTGCACGATAACCTGCCGGAGCCGGCCCACCTCTGACTGCACGCTGAAGCTCATGGCGGAACACTATGTCTATGACGTCCTCCCCGGTGTACGCGCTGCTGGCCGACGGGACCACGGTCGAGATCCGCCCGGCCGGGCCCGCTGACTTCGACGCGGTCAAGGCCATGCACCAGGCGATGTCCCCGGATAACACCTACCTGCGGTTCTTCAACGTGAGCCCGGCTGGCGGCCGAGACCGAGGCGCGGCGGATCAGCCTCGACCCCGGGCCGGGCCGGGCCGCGCTGCTCGCCCTCGCTCACGACCTGGTCGTCGGCGTGGCCAGCTACGTCGCGCTGCGGGAGGACCCCGAGCAGGCCGAGGTGGCGTTCGCGGTGGCCGACGACATGCACCACCGCGGCATCGCCACCCTGCTGCTCGAGCACCTGGTGTCGTACGCCCGGAGCCACGGCATCACCACGTTCGCGGCCGAGACCCTGACCGAGAACAAGGCCATGCTGGGCGTGTTCGCCGACGCGGGCCTGCCGGTCCGGCGGCGCTTCGCCGACGGGGTCTACCACCTGACGTTCCCGCTGCCCGGCCCCGACGCCGACCCCCTCGGGCCCACGCTCGACGGCTACCTCAACGCCGTCGCCACCCGGGAGCGCCGCGCCGACGCGGCCAGCCTGCGGCACGTGTTCGCGCCCGAGTCGGTGGCGGTGATCGGCGCCAGCCGGCGGCCCGGCACGGTGGGCCGGGCCATCCTGGACAACATCCGGGCGGCCGGGTACGCCGGGCGGCTCTACACCGTGAACCGGCACGCGGCCCAGGCCAGCGGGCTGATCGACGGCGAGCGGTGCGTGGCCTCGGTGACCGGACCTGCCCGAGGCGGTGGACCTGGCCGTGGTCGCGGTGCCCGCCGCGGCCGTGCTCGAGGTGGCCGGGCAGTGCGGCCAGCGCGGCGTGCGCTCCCTGGTGGTGATCACCGCCGGCCTGGACGCGGCCGCCCAGGCCGGCCTGCTCGCGGCCTGCCGCCGGCACGGCATGCGGCTGGTCGGCCCGGACTGCTTCGGGGTGGCCGTGCCCGGCCTCGGCCTGGACGCCACGTTCGCCGCCCGGCCGGCCCAGCCGGGCGTGGCGGGCCTGGTCATGCAGTCGGGCGGCCTCGGCTTCGCCATGGTCGACCACCTGTCCCGGCTCGGCATCGGGATCTCCTCGTTCGCGTCGGTGGGGGACAAGCTGGACGTGTCCAGCAACGACATGCTGCTGTGGTGGGAGCAGGACGGCGTGACCCGGCTGGCCGTGCTGTACATCGAGTCGTTCGGCAACCCGCGCAAGTTCGCCCGGACCGCGCGCCGGGTCAGCCTCACCATGCCCGTCCTCACCGTCCTGGCCGACCGCAGCGACGCCCAGACCCGGGAGGCGCTGTTCGAGCAGGCCGGCGTGGTCACCACCCGCGGCTTCGGCGAGCTGATCCAGGCCACCGCGCTGCTCGCCACCCAGCCGGTGCCGGCCGGGCGCCGGGTCGCGATCGTGTCCAACGTCGGCAGCGCCGCGACCCTGGCCGCCGACGCCTGCGCCGACCTCGGCCTGACCGTCCAGTCGGTCATCGCCACCGCCGCCCCGGTCTCCGCCGGGGCATTTCGCGACGTGTCTAGAGCGGCAGGCCGCCGGCGGCGAGGCCGACGCCATCGTCGCCATCGTGCTGCCCACCGGTGCCACCGGCGACCTGGCCGCCGCGATCACCGCCGCCGATACCCGCGGCCGCCCCGTCGTGGCGGTGGTGCTGACCCAGCCGGAATCGGTCCGGATGCTGGGCCCGTCTCCGCTGCCCCGTCTCCGGCAGCCCGGCCGGCTCGTCGCGGCCCAGCCCGGCCGCCGCGGACGGCGGATCCCGGCCTACGGCGGCCCGGAGATCGCGGTGCGGGCCCTGGCCCGCGCGGCCGCCTACGGCGCCTGGCGCGCCGAGCCCCGCGGCCACGTGCCGGAATTCGCGGACATCAGGACCGCCGACGCCCGCTCCCTGGTCCGCGCGGCCCCCGGCCCGGGCTGGCTCGGCCCGGAGCAGGCCGCCGCGCTGCTGCGCTGCTACGGGCTGCCGCTGGCCGACCTGCCCCCGGCGGGCACCGAGGTGACCGTCCGGGTGACCGGCGACCCCATGTTCGGCTCGCTGGTCACGCTCGCCCGCCACGGGGCAGCCCCGGCGCCGCGGGCGGCCCGGCTGACCCCGCTCACCGACCAGGACGCGGGCCAGCTCATCGCCGCCGCCGGCCTGACCGATAACCACTCCCACGCCCGCCTCGCCGACCTGCTGCTCCGGGTCGGGCGGCTGGCCGACGACCTGCCCGAGGTGGCCGAGCTCGAGCTCAGCCCGGTGATCGCCGGCCCCGGACGAGGCGGCCGTGGTCAACGCGCGGGTCCGGCTGGGGCCGTACCAGCCCCAGGACCCCTTCCTGCGCAAGTTGCGCTGAAGTGTCGTGCTGGTTAACACCCGGCCCCGCATCTGCCGCCGCGGCCGGGCCGCGCCATAGCCTGGGACCGAGGCGGGTACCGAGCTCGTTCGAGATCATAAGGGGCTGAGGGCATGGCGGAGCAGGAGCCGTTGACCAACGCGGAACTCGACGCGATCGACGCCTGGTGGCGGGCGGCGAACTACCTGTCCGTCGGGCAGATCTACCTGCTCGCCAACCCCCTGCTGACCGAGCCGCTGCGGCCCGAGCAGGTCAAGCCGCGGCTGCTCGGGCACTGGGGCACCACGCCCGGGCTCAACCTGGTCTACGCCCACCTCAACCGGGTGATCAAGGCGCAGGACCTGGACATGATCTACGTCTGCGGCCCCGGCCACGGCGGCCCCGGCATGGTGGCGAACACCTACCTGGAGGGGACCTACACCGAGCTGTACCCCAGCATCACCCAGGACGCCCGCGGCCTGGGGGCGCTGTTCAAGCAGTTCTCCTTCCCCGGCGGCATCCCGTCGCACGACGCGCCGGAGACCCCGGGCTCCATCCACGAGGGCGGCGAGCTCGGCTACTCCCTGGTGCACGCCTACGGGGCCGCGTTCGACAACCCGGACCTGATCGTGGCCTGCGTGATCGGCGACGGGGAGGCCGAGACCGGGCCGCTGGCCACCAGCTGGCACTCGAACAAGTTCCTCAACCCGGTCCACGACGGCGCGGTGCTGCCGATCCTGCACCTGAACGGCTACAAGATCGCCAACCCGACGGTGCTGGCCCGGATCCCCGACGAGGAGCTGGAAGCGCTGCTGCGCGGCTACGGCTACCGCGTCCACACCGTGGCCGGTGATGACCCCAAGCTGGTCCACCAGCAGCTGGCCGCGACCATGGACACGGTCATCGGCGAGATCAAGGCCATCTGGCGCCGCGCCCGCGAAGAAGGCGACCAGAGCCGGCCGGCCTGGCCGGTCATCGTGCTGAAGACGCCCAAGGGGTGGACCGGCCCCAAGGAAGTGGACGGGCTGCCGGTCGAGGGGACCTGGCGGGCGCACCAGGTGCCGCTGGCCGAAGCGCGGCAGAACCCCGAGCACCTGGCCCAGCTCGAGACGTGGATGCGCTCCTATCACGCGGAGGAGCTGTTCGACGCCTCCGGCGCCCTGGTGCCCGAGCTGGCCGCGCTGGCCCCGCGCGGCGAGCGGCGGATGAGCGCGAGCCCGCACGCCAACGGCGGGCTCCTCCTGCGGGAGCTGAGGCTGCCCGACTTCAGGGACTACGGCGTCGACGTGCCCGCGCCGGGCGGGGTGACCTCCGAGGCCACCCGGGTGCTCGGCACCTGGCTGCGCGACGTGATCAGGGACAACCCGGTGAACTTCAGGCTGTTCGGCCCGGACGAGACCGAGTCCAACCGGCTGACCGACGTCTATGAGGCCACCGGCAAGCAGTTCGAGGGCGAGATCGTCCCGGGCGACAACCACGTGGCCCGGGCCGGCCGGGTGATGGAGGTGCTGTCGGAGCACATGTGCGAGGGGTGGCTGGAGGGCTACCTGCTGACCGGGCGGCACGGCCTGTTCAACTGCTACGAGGCGTTCATCCACATCATCGACTCGATGTTCAACCAGCACGCCAAGTGGCTCAAGGTCACCCGGCACATCGAGTGGCGGCGCCCGGTCGCCTCGCTCAACTACCTGCTGTCCTCGCTGGTGTGGCGGCAGGACCACAACGGGTTCTCGCACCAGGACCCCGGCTTCATCGACCACGTGGTGAACAAGAAGGCCGAGGTCGTCCGGGTCTACCTGCCGCCGGACACGAACACCCTGCTGTCGGTGGCGGACCACTGCCTGCGGTCACGGAACTACGTCAACCTGATCGTGGCCGGCAAGCAGCCGCACCCGGCCTGGCTGACCATGGACGAGGCCATCATCCACTGCACCCGCGGCGCCGGGATCTGGGAGTGGGCCTCCAACGACTCACCCGGCGCGCCGGACGTGGTGATGGCCTGCGCCGGCGACGTCCCCACCCTGGAGGCGCTGGCCGCGGTGTCCCTGATCCGCGAGCACCTGCCCTCGCTCAAGGTACGGCTGGTCAACGTGGTGGACCTGATGCGGCTGCAGCCCGAGAGCGAGCACCCCCACGGCATGTCCGACGCCGAGTTCGACGCGCTGTTCACCCGGGACGCACCGGTCATCTTCGCCTACCACGGCTACCCGTCGCTCATCCACCGGCTGACCTACCGGCGCCTGGGCCACGACAACTTCCACGTCCGCGGCTACCAGGAGGAAGGCACCACCACCACGCCGTTCGACATGGTCATGCTGAACGACCTGGACCGCTACCACCTGGTCATGGACGTCATCGACCGGGTCCCCGGCCTGACCGCCACGGCCGGCCACGTCCGCCAGCTCATGGCGGACAAACGCCTCGAGGCCCGCGCCTACACCCGCGACCAGGGCGAGGACCTCCCCGAGGTAGCTAACTGGACCTGGTCCAGCTGAGCGGTCCCGATCAGCTGCATCCAGGCTGACCGCCGGGTCTCCTTCACCCGCACGCGGACCTTGGCGTAATCGTTCATGTCACCGCGGGAGGCGATGTGGGAGCGGTGGACGAACGGCGACACGATGATGCCGAAGCTGGCGCCTTGAGCAGCCATGGCGAGCTTGAGGGCCGGGGCATCGACCAGGCGGGAGACGTCGATGACGGCGTCCCCGGACACCCCGGCCCGGTCCTTTTCGACCGGCCCGACCTCCACCGCGACCCGGAGGGTGATCTGGGCCGGCTCGCGGTGGATCCGGTTGTGCGCGCGCAGCTGGGGCGGCAGAGCCAGGGCGAGGCAATCGAGGACCTCCGCGGTCGGGACGCTGGCCGGCACCACGATGAGGTGCCCGTCGCCGCGGTCCTCGTGCCAGCAGAGCGACCAGAGCGGCCCCAGCGCCTGCCGGGTCATGGCCAGCAGCGCCGCCCGGATGAGCTTGCGGTCCCCGGCGCTGCGGGCACGGGAGGAGAACCCCGCCACGTCGGTGCGGATCACCGTGCAGTTCTGCCCGGCCAGGTCCGGCCAGCCCGGTCCGGGCCGGTGCTCCCGCATCCGGGTGAAGATCTGCTCCTCGATGAGATCGAGCACCTCCGGGTAGGTGCTGATGAACGCCTCGAAGTCCTCCGTTCGCACCAGCAGCGCTCGCACCGGCACCACCGCTACGACGGTGGCCGACCGGCGGCTGACCTTCAGGGCCGCCCGCTCGCCGATCAGCTGGCCAGGACCGCGCTGGGCCACCACCCGCTCGGCCCCTCCTTCGCGCACCCGGACCTCGGTCAGGCCGCCGGTGATGACGGCCACGTGATCAGCGTGCTCGCCTTCGCGCATGAGCCGCTCGTTCGCGTCGAAGAACTGGAGGCTGGCCACGGCCATAAAGGCCTGCTGCTGATCCTGGCGGAGTGAATACCAGAAATTGACCGGTGTCCAATTCTCATCTTCTGATATCTGTGGCCGGCCTAGGGCGGCATTACCGTATTCCGCTTCTCCCGTGGCCGGGCCACCCGGCTCCGTCACCTGCGGGTATTCGCTGGCGGGCGGGGCGAAGGCGCCGGTGCTTCCATGACCCGGCCGGGCCACGTCGGCCGGGAACTCGCCGGCCCATTCCTTCGGCTGGCCTATATTGAGCTCCACTGAAGCCTTGACCTGGCAGGCGAACGAGAACTTCCTGGCCAGTCCGGAGGCGGTAAGTCTCGCGCGCTCGCTCCACAACACCATGTCGCCCCCCTTCCGCGCTGGCGACGAGGAGTGCTAAGGAGAATCACGCTGGTGTCCAGCGCTGCCGCCGGGGCGATTGCCACGGGAGAGCTTTTGCCGCACTCACCTGTATAGGCGAGGTGCGTGGGCTGGGAGGAAGTGTTGTCGCCGGTTACGCTTTGATGTTCTGCACGTGTCAGGTGCGCCTTTGTGAGCGGGTTGCCTGAAGTTTTCTTTCTGTGGAACATCCGCCAATCCCGGCGTAGACTATCGGTGCCTGAGATAACTTGCCTGGTAAGCCAATTGGGGGTTCGTGCCGTAGCCGGTTCGCTCTGGTGTGGCGCAACCCGATGTGATGACGCACGCTGCGAAAGCGGTGCCATGCGGTTGGTCCCTCTCTGGTGAGTTCGTCTTATGCACCTTGTTGGGGCCGCTCCCTGCTGCCGGTCGTGGCTGCCAAACCTGTCGACCGAGAGCAGGCGGGCGGCCCTGCTTGTCGTGTCAGCGAACCTGCCCTGGCGAATCCGGGTCGGCACGGTAGCCGTGCCGGGGGGATGACGTGTCGCTACACATCGTAGTCAACTGACTACTTTTGTTATTTTTTCCTCTGCTGTACCAGAGTGAAGATCATTTAGGTTAACATGCCATGTGGTCGCATGCCAATTAATCAGCTCACAGTTCATCATAGGTCAATCTGCAAGGTGGCAAAATAGTACCTGCCTCTACCGTGACCGCTGTTCCGCCGTGCCTGGGGTGCGACGCAAGCACGTAGCCGCCCCGAGTATGTTGGTTACTGACAGCCACCGAATTGGCTGGTCCCTGGATGCAAGATGGCGGAAACCCACTTCAACCGGGCACAGCTTGACTACGCGGAGTGATGATCGTGGCGAGTGATCAGGGTCCGGTGATCCAGAGCGCCATCCTGCGCAGCGAACTAGTGCGCCTGCGCAAGGCGAAGGCCATGACGCAGGAACAGGTAGCCAAGAACCTGGAGTGGTCCCCGTCGAAGCTGATCCGGGTCGAGGGCGGCCACAGCTCGATCACCAAGGTGGACCTGGGTGCCCTGCTTACCCAGTACGACGTCACTTCGGAGAGCGAGCGCGAGCGGCTGCTGGCGCTGAACCGCGGCGCCAAGGAGACCGGATGGTGGGAGGCCTACCGCAGCGACTTTCCGGTCACTTACCTCAACTACGTGGGCTACGAGGCGGGCGCGGCCTCCATCCGGCAATACCCGGGAACGGTCCTGCCCGGCCTGCTCCAGACGGAGCAATACGCCGAGGCCCTCACCGTCGTCGGCGTCGAACCAGCCCGGGTGGCCCCGGTGGTGAGGCTGCGGCTGCAGCGCCAGACCGAGCTTGCGCGGCGCGAACCCCCGCCCTACCGCTACTTCGTCCTCGACGAGGCGGTGATACGGCGGCACATCGGCATCGAGAAGGACCCGGCGATCATGCCCAGCCAGCTCCTGCACATCGTGCGCCAGGCCCGGGAAAACGACCGGCTGACGGTACGGGTCATTCCGTTCGGTAAGGGCGCGCACGCAGGATTGCCCGGCCCGTTTACCCTGCTCGAGTTTGATGGCGGCCTGCCCGATGTGCTGTACCTCGACACGGGCAAGGAAGCCATCAACATGCTCACCAGTGACGACCGGGTTTCGGAGTACGCGGACTCCTTCGAGAGCCTGCTCGAGGTCGCCCTGCCCGCCGGCGAGTCGCTCGAGTTCATTCGCGCGGCGGCCGAGGAAATGTCCTGAGATCGTCTTTTCCGGCGTTCTAGCCACACAAATACATTTAAGAATCGCCTTGCATCAGTAGCCCGATAGATGATACGCCACAACAAATGATTCTGGCTCTCAGGGCCATAGGCGCGCCGGGGCAAACCGTTTACACTCTTAACCGGAATGCTCGAAGGTGGTTGGCGTGTGCGCCCTGATGGTTCGTGCGAGTCCGGCGTCTCGCCTGAGTTGCCGCGAATCTTCGCGGTGCCCGGCGAACGGAGGGTCGTTGGATGCCTGCTCGGCCGGACCGGTATCCCGCAACGACGTGGCGGAAGAGTAGTGCGAGCGCGGACCAGGGCGGATGCGTTGAAATAAGCGTTTACGAAGCGTCTATGCTGGTCAGAGACTCAAAAAATGCAAGCGGCGTTGTGCTCGAGATTCCCTCTGGTTCGTGGCGCGAGCTATTGCGGCGCATCAGGAATGGGCAGCTGGACTGCGGCTGACTTGACATTCCCGGCCGGCCGGCCGGTTCCGGCGTCATCCCGCCATGACGCAATTGCACTCTATGCGATCATGAATCGCAAGATCAATTCTCTTGATATCTCGCTGTGATTAAGGCGTTACCCGGGCGGCCGCCAGGACCTCCTCGCAGACCGCGGGCAGCCCGGTCTCGTCCGCCGCCCGCTGGGTGAGCACCACCACGGTCAGGTCCTGATCCGGCACGTTGATCCAGGTCGTGCCCAGGCCGCCTTCCCAGGTGTAGCTCCCGTCGGCCAGCACGGATACGCCGTAACCCCAGCCGCGGTCATCGAGGAAGCTGAACCCCGGCCAGACCCGGCCCCGCTGCCCATCGGTCAGCTGGTCCCGGGTCATCTCGGCGACGGTGTCCGGCTTCAGCACCGTGCCGCCGCCGCGGAGCAGCATCCGGCCGAACGCGAGCAGGTCGGCCGCCGTGGACACCAGCCCGCCCGCCCCGTCCGGGAACGCCGGCGGCCGCGACCAGGCCCCGTCCGGCGGGTCGGTGACGGCGAGCTGCCCGTCGCGGTTCTCGTACGCGGTGGCCAGCCGGGCCGGGTCCGGCGCGTAGAACCCGGTGTCCCGCATGCCCAGCGGCTCGAGGATCCGGGCCCGCATGACCTCCCCGAACGGCGCCCCGCCCGCCCGCGCGGCCAGCACCCCGAGCACCTGCGAGCCCGCCGAATAGAGCCAGCGCTCGCCCGGCTGGGCCAGCAGCGGGAGCTCGGCCAGCCGCCGTAGCCACGTGTCAGGCTCCGGGGTGGTATCCGGCGCCGGGGGCCCAAACGAGCTCAGTTCACGCTCTCCCACCGCCGCCACGACCGGCCAGGTTTGCGCCCCGGTGAACATCGCCCCCTGCATCCCGAAACCCCACGTGAAGGTGAGCAGGTCGCGCACGGTCACCGGACGCGCCGCGGCTACCGTGTCGTCGAGCGGGCCGTCGGGACGGCGCAGCACCCGGCGCCCCGCCAGTTCCGGCAGGTGCTTGTCCACGGCCTCGTCCAGGCCCAGCACGCCGTCCTCGATCAGGCCGAGGATCACCGCGGCGGTCACCGGCTTGGTCGTGGACGAGATGCGGAACACGGTGTCTTCCCGCATCGGCGCCCCGCCCACCGCCATGCTTCCCCGCCGCCTTGATGTACGTGTCATCGCCCCGAGCCACCGCGGCCACCACCCCGGGCGCCTGCCCCTGCGCCACTGCCGCCTCGACGATCTCCTCTAGCATCTCCCCGTTGGTCATAAAGCCAGCCTACGATCGACCCCGTGACCTACGGAGAATCGCTGTGATCGGCGCCCAGGCCCTCATCGGCAGCCTGACCGGCGCGGGCGTCGACGTGTGCTTCATGAACCCGGGCACGTCGGAGATGCATTTCGTCAGCGCCCTGGACGCGGTGCCCGCGATGCGCGGTGTCCTCGCCCTGTTCGAGGGCGTCGCCACCGGAGCCGCCGACGGCTACGCCCGGATCGCCGGGAAGCCCGCCGCCGTCCTGCTGCACCTCGGCCCGGGCCTGGCCAACGGCCTGGCCAACCTGCACAACGCGCGCCGGGCCGGCACCCCGGTCGTCGTCATCGTGGGCGCGCACGCCACCGGCCACGTCCGCTACGACGCGCCCCTGCAGTCCGACATCGAGGCCCTGGCCCGCACCGTATCCGGCTGGGTCCACACCAGCGGCCACCCCCGCGACCTGGCCCAGGACGCGATGCGCGCCCTCGCCGCCGCCCAGTCCGGCCAGATCGCCACCCTGATCCTCCCCGCCGACGTCTCCTGGAGCGAAGGCGCCCCCTAGCCCCGCCCCGCCCCCTAGCCCCACGCCCTCACGCCCCGGTCCCCGCCCGCGCCCCGGTCCCCGCCCGCGCCCCGGTCCCCGCCCGCGCCCCGGTCCCCGCCCGCGCCCCGGTCCCCGCCCACGCCCCGGTCCCCGCCCACGAACAAGCCCAGAAGGTCGACCACTCTCAACTACCATCGATAAGCGACCTCGTAACCGCCGGCCCCGCTACGATGCTCTTCCTCGGCGGCCGGGCCCTGACCGAGCGCGGCCTGCGGGCGGCCAGCCGGATCAGCGTCGCGACCGGGACGCGGCTGCTGGCCGAGACGTTCCCAGCCCGGATGGAGCGCGGTGCCGGGCTGCCCTCCGTCGACCGGCTGGCCTACCTGGCCGAGAGCGCCGGGACCCAGCTGACCGAGGTCTCCGATCTCGTCCTGGCCGGCGCGCGCTCGCCGGTGTCGTTCTTCGCCTACCCCGACCAGCTCAGCGACCTGGTGCCGGCCGGCTGCGCGGTCAGCACCCTGGCCGACCGCGACCAGGACGTCGAGGCCGCGCTCGAGGAACTGGCTAACCTGGTCGCGGCCGGGACGGCGCCCGTGCTGGCCGAGCCCGCCATCCTGGCCGCCGACCCCGGGCCGCTCAACGCGGTCAGCCTGGCCAACACGATCGCCGCGTCGCTGCCGGAGAACGCCGTCATCTCCGACGAAGCCAACACGTCGGGCTTCGCGCTGCCCATGGCCTTGGCCGGCGCGCCCCGGCACACTCTGCTGACCCTTACCGGCGGCTCGATCGGCCAGGGAATGCCCGTCGCCACCGGCGCGGCCATCGCCGCCCCGGACCGGCCGGTGCTGTCCCTGGAGGCCGACGGCAGCGCCCTGTACACTATTCAGTCGCTGTGGACCCAGGCGCGCGAGCAGCTCAACGTCACGACCGTGCTGATCAACAACGCTGCCTATGCGATCCTGCGGATGGAGCTGACCCGCACCAACGCCGGCCGCGGGGGCGCGCGGGCCGCGCGGATGCTCGACCTGTCCGGCCCCACTCCGGACTTCACCGAGCTCAGCACCGGCCTCGGCGTCCCCGCGAGCCGCGTCACCACGGCCGAGGAACTGGACAAGGCGCTGCGCGCGGCCTACGCCGAACCGGGCCCGCACCTCATCGAGGCCATCGTCCCCTCGGTGATCCCGCCGCCGGACGCCGGCGCCTGGTGAGTCCCGCTCACGAACAAAGCCCCCGGCCGGGCCTAAGCGGCCCGGCCGGGGACCCCGGGGTCTGGTTACGCCTCGCTGAGCAGTTCGGTCAGCTCGTCGTCGAAATCCATGAAGTCAGACTCGCGGCCCTTCGGGACGACCCGGTAAGTCTGGGCCAGGAACGACTCGACCGCGGCCGCGCTGGACTCAAACTGGGCGTGCCCGAACGGGGAGGTCATAGAGATGTTCAGCACCTGCTGGCCGATCCCGGTCAGCCCTTCGCTGGATGCCGCTGATGGCCAGGCCTGGACGTCCCCGATCCCCTCACGAGAGTGCAGGGCTGCCGCGAGCAGGTCGCGGGCGAGGGTCCACTCCACCGGTTCGTCCGTACCCACGTGGAACGCTATCTTGACCGCGTACGGGTCCTGACAGCTGTAGCTCAGACTGGCCATTAGCGGCACGATCGTGCGCTCCGGTCCGACAAGTCCGAGGCCAAGCTCGGCTGAGACCGCGGTGCTGCTGTTACTGCTCATCTCCTGCCACCCCCAGTGACATTGGCTGGTTATAGCCCCTCGGCTTCGCCGGCCGGAGCGTGATCGTCAACTAAAGCTAAGATCCCCCGCCCCGGTAGCCCCACGGGTCGCCGCCCAGGTGCAGAACGGTTGCGGCTCGAGATTGTGCTTTGATGTTCTGGTGACCAGCCCGCAGCCCGCCTACGGCGACTATCAGCTGGAGATCTACCTGGCCGGCCTGAGCGGGGTGCTGCCCAGCTTCCCGATGGCGTTCGCCGAGCTCGAGGCCCGGGCCGAACAGGCCCTGCCGCCCTCGGTGCTGTCCTACGTGGCCGGCGGCGCGGGCAGCGAGCACACCCAGCGGGCCAACGTCGCCGCGTTCCGGCAGTGGGGCCTGATCCCGCGGATGTTCGTCGGCGCGTCCCGGCGCGACCTGTCCGTGCGGCTGTTCGGCCTGGCGCTGCCGTCCCCGCTGCTGATGGCCCCGATCGGCGTGATCGGCCTATGCTGCCAGGACGGTCACGGTGACCTGGCCACCGCCGAGGCGGCCGCCCGCACCGGTGTCCCGATGATCGCCTCAACGCTGTCGGTGGATCCGATGGAGGACGTCGCCGCGCGGTTCGGCGACACCCCCGGCTTCTTCCAGCTTTACACGCCCACCGACCGGGACCTGGCCGCCAGCCTCGTGTCCCGCGCCGAGGCGGCCGGCTTCCGCGGCATCGTGATCACCCTGGACACCTGGGTCACCGGCTGGCGCCCGCGCGACCTAGCCGCCAGCAACTTTCCCCAGCTGCGCGGGCACTGCCTGGCCAACTACACCTCGGATCCGGTTTTCCAGTCCCTGCTCAGCAAGGCTCCCACCGATGACCCCGCAGCGGTCGTGGGCGCGTTCGCGCGCCTCTTCGGCAACCCGCTCACCTGGGACGACCTTTCCTGGTTGCGCTCCCTCACCACGCTGCCGCTGCTGGTCAAGGGCATCTGCCACCCCAACGACGTCCGCCGCGCGAAGGACGGCGGCGTGGACGGGATCTACTGCTCCACCCACGGCGGCCGCCAGGCCGACGGCGGCCTGCCCGCCCTCGACTGCCTCCCCGCCGTGGTCGATGCCGCCGACGGCCTCCCCGTCATCTTCGATTCCGGCATCCGCTCCGGTGCCGACGTGATCAAGGCCCTGGCCCTCGGCGCCACCGCCGTCGCCATCGGCCGCCCCTACGCCTACGGCCTCGCCCTCGGCGGCGCCGACGGCATCGTCCACGTCCTGCGCAGCCTCCTGGCCGAAGCCGACCTGATCATGGCCGTGGACGGCTACCCCACCCCGGCCGACTTGACCCGCGACAGCCTGCGCCGCACCTGCACCTGCCGCCACGACTAGCCGCGCCGGTCAGGCGGCCTCGAAGATCAGCTGTCTGCTGAGCGGGTCACATACCGGTGAGCGTTCGAGGCGCGCCATGACGGCCGGCCGGTGAGGTTCAAGCGCCAGGTCGAGGATGAGCTCGTACCGAAACCGGGTCGCCAACCGCTCGCGCTCCAGGTGGACGCGCACGCGCACCTCGCCATGAGTCACGCCCCGGTCCGCTAGCGCCATCCGGGTGGAGATCGTCATACAGGTGGCCAGCGACCCTTCCAGCAGTTCGTGCGGTCGCATTCTCGCCGAACCGCCGGCACCGTCCTTGCCGGTGCCGGTGCCGGTGCCGGTGCCGGTGCCAGTGCCGGTGCCGGTGTCGGCCCTCCTTGTCGCCCGCCCGGTGCCCGCGATCGGGGCGGTTGTCACATGTGTATCAGCCGATGGATCTCGCTTCAAATTTCCCTCCCGCCACGTCCTTACTGCCACGTGACTACCGCGAATTTCGCGTCATATAAGGTGCGGCGCTCGGCGAAAATGTCGTAGCAGGGGCGTAGAATCGAACTCAGAACCTAGAGATCTGATTTCTCTAGGACGGAACCGTCAAGGGCAGTGACAGAACCTAGCCCGATAACCCCGTGCGCTCGGAATGGAGGTGACCCGGCATGGGTGCAGCCCCGGTATTCGCCAGCGCGAGCGAGGCCTTGGACTTGGTGCACGCCGGGTTGCGGTTCCTCGCCGAGGCGGACGGCACCGAGATGACGGCCGAGGAGCAGGCGGGCTGCCTGCGGGGCCTGGAACGGGTCGCCTCGGTGGCCACTGCCGCCCGTTCTTCGGTCCTGGGGGCGTTCACGGCCGGCCAGGGGTACTCGGCGGACGCGGATTACAGCCCGCGGGCGTGGCTGATCCATAAGACCGGGATCACGCGGGGCGCGGCGGTGTCGTATACGGCATGGGCGAAGCGGGCGGCGGCGCATCCGCGGGTGTTCGAGGTGCTGGCGGCCGGGGAGGTCTCGGAGTCGTTCGCCCGGACGATCTGCATCTGGACGGACAAGCTCCCGGGGGAGTCGCGGGATGCGGCGGACGGGATTTTGGCCGGGGCGGCGGTCAGCGGGCTGGGCCTGCGGGATCTGGCGGTGCTGGCCGCGGAGATGCTGGCCCGGTCCTGGCAGCCGGACAAGCGGGACCCGTCCCAGGAACCGGGATTGGACGATCATGGTGGCCGACCAGAACAAGATCCGGGCGGTCAGCCCGGCGCGGACGGTACCGGTGATGATTCTCAGGGACAGGCCGGTGACGGTCAGCCCCACGGGAACGAGTCGTCGGATGAGGTATTCAAGGACCGTGCGCTGCGGCTGCTGGTCACCTTCCAGGGTGCCGGAGTACTGCACGGGGACCTGACCCCCGAATGCGCCGAGATCGTGAACACTGTCCTGGACGCGCTGGCGGCCCCGGCCGGGTCCGAGGACACGCGGGATCAGGCGCAGCGGTATCACGACGCGTTGCAGGAGGCGATGACCCGGCTGATCGCGTCCGGGCTTCTCCCCGAGAGGGCCGGGCAGCCGGTCAAGGCGTGGGTCAATGTCTCGCTGGCCGACCTGATGCTGCTCGACGGCAGCTCCGCCCTGCTGGACGAGTGGATAACCGGGCTGCGGACCCGGTTTACCGCGCACCGGGCCGCGTCGGCGGGCGGCGGCGGGGATAGCGGGGGCGCATGGCTGGAGGGGGACGCCGCGCAGGCGATCACCTGTGATGCGGTTCTCGCGCCGGTGGTAACGGGGGACGTGGACCCAGGCGCATTCGATGACCTGGTCCGGCTTTGCGTCGAGCTGGACCGGTTTCGTCACGGCCAGGGCCTAGCGGCCCTCAGCGGTCCTGCGGGTGGTGCCGGTCCTGCGGGTGGTGCCGGTCCTGCGGGTGGTGCCGGTCCTGCGGATGCCGCCGACGGCAGCAGCCCGGACCTGACTGTCCCGGCCGCCTTCCGGCGGGGTGGTGCCGCTGCCGGACCAGGTACGGCCTTGTCCCGGGAGGCGCTTGAGCAGGCCATCGTCGGCAAGGCCGCCGCCCTGCTCTCCGGGCCGGGCGGCCTCGCCTCGTTCCTACGGCGCCGGCTCCTCGACGACCGGCTCGGCGGGCCCAGCCTGCCGCTCGACATCGGCTACAGCAACACGGTCCCAGCGCACATTCGCAACGCCGTCAAGCTCCGCGACCTGCACTGCCAGTGGGCCGGCCGCTGTGATCAGCCCGCAGCCGCCTGCGAGGTGCACCACACCCGTCACAAAGCTCACGGCGGGAAGACCAGCCTCAAAGACTGCGTCCTGCTATGCCGGTTTCACCACCAGATTGTCATCCACAGGTGGGGCTGGACCCTGGTCGTGAACCCGGACGGAACGACAACCGCCTGGAACAAAGGCAAGACCAAGATCCTGCACAGCCACAGCCCACCAGCCCGGGCGGGGTAACCCCTGGGGATGAGCGCCCCATAGCTCCGCCAATCCAGGCTCGGCCTTACCGGGCCACCTGCGGGAACCGGCGTACGGTCGGTGCTTTCCGACGCTGTCTCAGACAAGACCTAAGGCATGACAAGCCAGCCGGGTCCAGTACCCGGCGGCTTTGTCATGTCTACCGCTTGCGGCCCGGATCAGGCTCGCTTAAGGCTGCCGATGCTGAGGGAGCCGCTGCGAGAAGACTGCTCGCCTTCTTCCGCCTCCGCCACATAGGTGGCCGGGTCCTTATCGACGGGCGTAACTCCGGCGTAGTTCCGTGCCTCGTAGGCGGCGAAGGACACCGCGAGCTGATGGCGGCGCGCCAGGCTGGCCAGGCGGCGGAAATCGGTCAGGCCCTCGCGCTCCTCTTCGCCCATGTGGTCGCTGTTGGCCAGGTTCGCCCCGGCGACCGCGGCGAACCACTCGTCGGTGCCGACCTGGTGGCGTGCCACCTCCGCGACCGCGTCCCTGATCTCGTTGTGGTCGCCGATGGCGTCGAGGGTCTCGTCCTCCACCCCCGCCTTCCGGCCGGCCGCCAGACCTACCTGCAGCAGCGCCGGGTAGAAGATCGCCTCCTCGGCCGCGGCGTGCAGCTCGAGAAAGGAAGCCAGGCGGGCCCAGATCGCGGTCAGCACCCCGGTCTCCGACCGGTCGATCTGCTCCAGGATCGCGAACAGCCGCCGCTGCTCATGATGGTCATCAAGGATCAGCTGGGTGATGTCCACGAACCCTCCCTGGTGCCGTGCCCCTGATCGCCTGGCATGCCGGCCACGAGCCGACGATAACGCACGCCAGCCTAGTTCCGTCGCGGCGCACCCGGACCAGGGGTGCCGCGTCTAGCCCTGGACGTTCAGCTGCCCGATGGGATCGGTCGGCATCTGCATAGCTTCCAGCAACGCCCGCAGCTCATCTCGCTCCGCAGGAGTAACAGGCGCATTGTGCGCCGCCAGCGACGCGGCAATTTCGATGGTCATCAGACCGTATTCGCCCCCACCACGCATGTGCTTAACGCTCCACAGGGCGCTATCCGTCAGGCGATCGGCGAAACGTTCGGGTAGCGGTTCGGCCCGATCGATGATCTCGTAATATCCAGTCGCGACGGCATGAAACCCAGGATTCACCGCGTCAGGACGCACTCAAAGCCCGGTTTCACGCCGTTGCAAACGGTGGCCGCGGCAAGGGGCCGTTGCAAACGGTGGCCGCGGCAAGGGGCCGTTGCAAACGGTGGCCGCGGCAAGGGGCCGTTGCAAACGGTGGCCGCGGCAAGAGGCTGTTGCAAACGGTCGCCGCGGCAAGGGGCCGTTGCAAACGGTCGCCGCGGCAAGAGGCCGTAGCAATGAGACCACCGCAGCTAGGGCTAGCAGCCGGGCCTACTTGAGCATCTCCCGCGCGATGACCAGCTGCTGGATCTGGCTGGTGCCCTCGTAGATCCGGAACAGCCGCACGTCGCGGTACAGCCGCTCGACCGGGATACCCCGGATATACCCGGACCCGCCGTGGATCTGCACCGCCCGGTCGGCGATCCGGCCGACCGCCTCGCTAGCGAAGTACTTCGCCGCCGAAGGGGCCAAACGCCGATCCGTCCCCGCCTCGTACCTCTCCGCCGCATCCAGCACCAGAGAACGGGCCGCCAGGTACTCGGTCTGCGAATCCGCCAGCATGGCCTGAACCAGCTGGTACTCCCCGATAGGGTGGCCGCCCTGGATCCGCTCACGCGCATAAGAAACGCTCTCGTCGATCAGCCGCTGGGCGACACCCACGCACATGCCGGCGATGACCAGCCGCCCGTGGGCCAGGCTGCGCATGGCGGTGGAGTAGCCGGCCGCGGCGGCCCCGCCGACCAGCGCTTCCCCGGGTACCTGCACCCCGGAGAAGAACACGTCGGAGGTCCACGCGCCGGCCTGCCCCATCTTGTGATCCTTGGCTGCCACCGAGACCCCGGGCAGGCCGGAAGGCACGATGAACACCCCGATGCCCTTGCCTCGCGCCGCCTGCGGGTCGGTGCGCGCGAACACCATGAACACGTCGGCCGCCGGGGCGTTGGTGATGTACCGCTTGAGCCCGTCGATCACCCAGCCGTCCCCGTCGGCGACGGCGGAAGTCACCAGGCTCGAAGGATCGGATCCGGCGTCCGGCTCGGTCAGCGCGAACGACGCCACCACCTCGCCGGAGGCGAGCCGGGGTAGCCACTGCTTGCGCTGGGAGTCGGTGCCGCCCATCACCAGTACCTGGCCGGCGATGCCGTTGTTGGTGCCGAACAGGGACCGGAACGCCGGGCTGGTGTAGCCGAGCTCGATGGTGAGCAGCACCTGCTGCCGCACGGACAGTCCTAGGCCGCCGAACTCGGCGGGCAGCGCGTACCCGTACAGCCCCATCTCCTTGGCCTGCGCGATCAGCCGGGCCGGGATCTCGTCGGTCTCGTCGATGCCGGCCTCGGCGGGCATCACCTCGCGCCGGATGAAGTCCCGCAATAGTTCAATCAGTTCATTGAATTCGCTCTCGCTCACCATGAGCCAAGTCTCCGGCCGGGACCAAGGCAATGTCCAGCGCCCACGGCAATGTCCAGCGCCACGGCAATGTCCGGGACCGAGGCAAAGTCCGAGCCCGTTCGGCCGCACCCCTTGCGCCCGCCTGCCCCGCACGTGATCATTTTCCCCAAAGGGAGGGGACAAACGGTGTCAGCCAGCCACGGCCCGCGACGCCGGACGGTGATCGCAGCCGTCCCCGTCGTCGCCACCACGGTCCTCGCCGCCGCGGCCTGCACGTCGTCACCGAAGCCCGCGCCGAGCCGGCCCAGCACCGCTTCTTCACCCCCCACCAGGCCGCCGTCGTCACCGCCGCCACCGCCCGGATCGCCCCCGGCCCGCACGACGACCCGGCCGAGCAGGGCCACCCCGGCGCCCGCGAAGCCGACGTGACCACCTACATCGACACCACCCTCGGCGTCCTCGCCGCGCTGGAAAACGACAAAACGCCGCCGCCGATCTTCGCGGGCGGCCCCTACAGCAACCGGCACACCTCGGGCCCCGACCTGATGGCCCGCTTCGGTAGCCTGGACCCGGTCGCCAAGATCGCCTGGCGCCAGCGCCTCACCAGATGGCGCAGCCAGTACCAAGACGGCATCGAAGCCCTGGACAAGCTGGCCGGCGGCGACTTCACCAAGGCCAGCAAGCAGAAGCAGGACAAGATCCTCGCCACCGCGTCGGTCAGTACCTTCACGAGCCTGCTGTTCGAGCACACCATCGAGGGCCTGTACGCCGCCCCCGAGTACGGCGGCAACCGCGGCCAGGCCGGCTGGAAGGAGATCGGCTTCCCGGGCGACATCCAGCCCCGCGGCTACACCGCGGACGAGGTGGAGCGCTCCGACGGCCACGACCCGGTGGAGACCACCGGGATCATCGCCAACGTCGTCAAGCTCCTCGGCGTCGTGTGACAACATGACCAAGGCCATCGTGATCGGCAGTGGCGCCGGCGGCTCGTTCGCCGCGATGGTGCTAGCCCAGGCCGGCTGGCAGGTCACCGTGTTCGAGAAGGGCCCCAACCACTTCACCAACCTCAAGGGCGAAGGCCCGATCGGGACCAGTTTCGGCAACGACAGCCTGGCCATGATCGCCCGCTACCGGGCCGAGCCCGACCCCGAGGTCTACCCGCGCACCTGGCGGCCGAACGAGACCGTCCCCGCCCAGTACACCGGCAGCGTCGACGAACTGCCGCAGGTCGTCGGCGGCGGCACCGTGCACTGGGACGCCAAGGTCCCCCGGTTCTGGGACATCGACTTCCAGCAGCGAACCGCCCTCGGCCCGTTCCCCGGCGCCGACGTCGCCGACTGGCCCTTCAGCTACCAAGACATCGCGCCCTTCTACGACGAAGTCGAGCAACTCATCGGCGTCCAAGGCGACACCAGCGCCTTCCCAGACCTAGTGAAGAAGCACGCCCCCAGGAAAACCCAGTACCCGATGCCCCCCGGCCCGCAGATGCGCGCGTCGCTAGCGGTCGCCCAAGGCGCCCGGGAACTCGGCCTGCACCCGTTCCCGTTCCCGATGGCCGCCAACTCGGTCAGCGGCCACAACGGCCAGCACGCCTGCAACAACTGCGGCTTCTGCGCCAGCTTCGGCTGCCCGGTGGTGGCCCGCCCGTCGGCCCTGATCCCGCTCCGGCACGCGCTGCGAACCGGCCGGGTCCGGCTCATCCCCGAGACCATGGTGACCAAGGTCCTGCTCAGCCGCTCGGGCGCGACCGGCCGCGCCACCGGCGTCCACTGGACCAAGATGACCGAACGAGGTCCCGTTACAGGCACCACTACCGCCGATATCGTGGTCCTGGCCGCATCCGCCATCGAGACGGTCCGCCTCGCCCTGCTGTCGGGATTCCCGGACAAGAGCGGGAAACTAGGGCGCCGGCTGATGCTGCACGCGTTCGTCGACGGCACCGCGATCTTCCTCGACGAGCGGATGCACGCCTACCGCGGCCGCTCGGTGACGCAGTGCACCGAGGACGGCGTCGACCCGGACTTCCCCGGCGCCCGGGCCTTCGCCAAGGCCCACGGCCTGCCTTATATCCGCGGCGGCCTGATGGAGCTGGGCGGCAGCCAGGACCCGATCAGCGAGGCGCAGTCCTACCAGACGCTGCTGTCCTTCGTCCGCTCGGCCAAGCCCTTCGGCACCGAGTTCAAGCAACTCATGCGCGCCTCGATCCTGCGCGACCGGCTGGCCGGCTGCTCGCTCATCGGCCACGACCTGCCCTATCTCGGCCACACGGTCACCCTCGACCCGAAGGTCACCGACGTCTTCGGGTTGCCGGTCGCCCGCGTCACCTGGAGCGCGGGCCAGCACGAGCAGGTCTCCCAGCAGTTCTGGATTCCGAAGCTCAAGGCCATGATGACCAGGGCCGGGGCCGGCGTGTCGGTGGCCGTCCCGGCCACCGACAACAGCGGCGGCGTGCCCACCGGGAACCACATCATGGGCGGCATGATGATGGGCAGCGACCCGGCCGCCAGCGTGACCGACGCCTACGGCCAGGTGCACGGCCTGGACAACGTCTACGTGGCCGACGGCTCCGTCTTCGTCACCTCGGGCGCGCACAACCCGACCAACACGATCATGGCCGTAGCCCTGCGCAACATGCGCCACCTGGCCGGCAGCTGACATCACCCCAAGTCGCGGGAACGTTTTACTTGATCACGAAGACTTTTGCACCGTATTTGGGTATAAAACTCTTCACGATCATGAAATATCGAACGCGTGGGCGAAGACGGGGCTGGTGAATGGCCGGAAGCTTTCCTGGTTACGCCTCATCCGCCTCGGCGGTGCCGGCCGTGCGGCTGAGGGCGCCGGCTCCCGCTACGCGGGCGGCCAGGATGACCGGGATCAAGGTCAGCGCGATGATGACCGACACCACCGCGTTCACCTCGGGGAGCTGCTGGCCGAGCCGGATCGCGCCGAAGATCCACAGCGGCAGCGTGTTCTGCGCCCCCGCGGTGAAGACGGTGACGATGACCTCGTCGAAGGACAGGGCGAAGGCGAGCAGCGCGCCCGAGACCAGCGCGGTCGCGGTCAGCGGGAGCGTGACGAAGCGCAGCGTCTGCCAGCCCCGCGCACCGAGGTCCATCGACGCCTCGGCCAGCGAGCCGGGCGTGCGCCGCAGCCGGGCGATCAGGTTGTTGAACACCACCACGATGCAGAACGTGGTGTGCCCGATGACGATGGTCACGGTGCCGAGCTGCAACCCGGTGAACGAGAAGAACGAGTTCAGCGCGATCCCGGTGATGATGCCGGGCAGCGCGAGCGGCAGCACCAGCAGGAACGAGATGGCCTCGCGGCCGAAGAACGCGAACTTGTGCAGCGCGTACGCGGTGGCCGAGCCGAGCAGCACGGCCAGCGCGGTCGCGATCAGGCCGACCCGCAGGGACAGCAGGAACGCGCCGCGCACCTGGCCGTCGTGCCAGGCGACCGAGAACCAGTGCAGCGAGAAGCCCGCGATCGGCCAGCTCTCGATGTTCGAGGAGTTGAACGCGTACAGCACGATCAAGATGATCGGGATGAACAGGAACGCCAGCACCAGCCCGACCCAGATCCGCAGCGCAAGGCGCAGCCCGCGAGACTCCATGAAACCTCAGACCGCCTCGAACGCGCCCAGCGCCCGCGCGCCGAGCAGGTAGGCGGCCATGATCACGATGGGGATCATGGCCATGGCCGCGGCGAACGGCACGTTGTTGGCTACGCCGATGTTGGAGTAGATGATGTTGCCCATGAAGTTGGCGCTGGTCCCGCCGACCAGCAGCGGGGTGATGTAGTCCCCGAGGGTCAGCGAGAAGGTGAAGATCGAGCCGGCCACGATGCCCGGCAGGGCCAGCGGGAGCAGGATCGAGCGGGTCGTCCGCCAGGTCTTCCCCCCCAGGTCCTGCGACGCCTCGATCTGCGAGGGCGGGATCCGCTCCAGCGCGGCGTACACCGGGATGATCATGAACGGCAGCCACAGGTAGCAGAAGACGATGAACACGGCCCAGTTCGTGTAGATCAGGTGCACGTTCAGGACCGAGTCAAGGACGCCACCGCGAGTGAAGATCAGCAGCCAGGAGTACACCTTGGCCAGGTAGCTGGCCCACAGCGGCAGCAGGATCGCCACGAACAGCACGGTCCGGGTCCGGGACGAGGCGATCCGGGCCATGTAATAGGCGAACGGGAACGCGACCACCGCGTCGGTCACGGTGACCCCGGCCGCCATCCCGATCGTGCGGCCGATGATGCCCCGGTAGGCCGGGCTGGCGAAGATCTGGCTGAAGTTGGTGAACGACCAGACCTTCTCGATGTTGGTGGTGAACGGGTTGATCTGCCAGAACGCCGTGATCAGCAGCACGACCAGCGCCGCCACGTAGAGCAGCACGAACCAGGCCAGCGGCGGGGTGAGCAGCAGGGTGGCCCGCGCCCACGGACGGCGCCACAGTGCGGCCGAGACGCGGGACCCCCAGCTAGCTCTTACTTGACTTGCGTGTTCCACGCCGAGACCCACTGGGCGTAGGGCACGCAGTTGTCCTGGCCGTTGTCGCACGTGGCCAGCGGCGTCTTCCACAGGCTGATCGCGTCGAAGTAGCTCTGCGGCGCGTTGGCGTGAAACTCCTCGCACGACCCGGCCTGCAGCTGGTTCATGATCGGGCAGGCCAGCTTGTTGTCCGGGGTCTCGCCGTAGTTGACGGCCTGCTCGGCCTGGACCTTCGGCGTGCTGATGTACTGCATCCACTCGTAGGCGCAGTTCGGGTGCGGGGCCTTGGCCGCCAGCATCCAGGTGTCGGCCCAGCCGGTGGCGCCCTCGCTCGGGATCGTGGTGCCGATCGGGAAGTGCGCCGCCTTCAGCGTGCTGACCTGGTAGGGCCAGCCGGCCCCGAGGATCGCGTTGCCGTTCTTGAAGTCGAAGATCTCCTGCGAGGCCAGGCTCCAGTACTTCTCGATCAGCGGCTTCTGGCCGGCCAGCAGCTTCACCGCCGCGGCGAACTGCGGCTGGGTCAGCTCGTAGGGGTCGGTGATGCCCAGCGACGGCTGGTGCTTCTTCAGGTACACCGCCGCGTCGGCGATCTGGATCGGGTTGTCCGGGACCGTGACCTGGCCCTTGTACTTGGCGCTGTAGAGGACGTCCCACGAGGCCGGCGCGGTCTTGAAGTCCTTGGTGTTGTACATCAGGACGTTCGGCCCCCACTGCAGCGAGACACCGTAGTGCACGCCGTTGATCGTGTTGAAGGCCGGCGACTGGAAGGCGGGGAAGAAGTCCTTCCAGCTCGGGATCAGCTTGACGTTCACCGGGTGGGCGTCGCCGGCGTACAGGATGCGCAGGTCGGCGTCGCCGGAGGAGGAGACCATGTCGTACTGGCCGCCGCCGCCGTTCTTCATCAGCGCGACCATCTCGTCCGAGCTGCCGGCGTACTTGGCGTTGACCTGGCAGCCGGTCTGCTGCTCGAACGGCTTGACCCACTGCGGCTGCAGGTAGCCTTCCCAGGCGATCAGGTTGAGCTTGCCCTCGCCCTTACCGACCTTCTGCAGCACCGGCAGGCCCGCGGTGGGCACGGTCTGGCCCGCCACCGCGCCGCCGCCGTTCTGGGTGGCGCTGTTCGAGGTGGCGCCGCTACCAGCGCTCGAACCGCCGCTGCTGCACGCGGCCAGGATCGAGAGCGTCGCGAGCCCGGCCGCTATGGTCATCGAGCGAGCACTGCGACGCGCGCTGGTTCTCTTCATGAGCCCTCCCCTGACGGGATAGTGAATGCCTGCCCGGAGTGCCAGGCGAGCCGCACCCGGGCGCCCCGCAGGTCAGCGGATGCGGCGGGCACCTCGGTGTTCTGCCGGCTGACGACCAGCTCGCCACCGCCGTCCAGCGCCACGACGTAGCGGGTGAGCACGCCGGCGTAGATGAAGTCCTTGACCAGGCCCGGCTCCACGTGCACCCCGGCCGGCTCGGCTGCGCCCTCCTCGAGGAGGGTGATCTTCTCCGGCCGCACGGTGATCGTGTGGCCGTCGCGCTCGATCAGGTTGGAGACGCCGATGAACCCGGCCACGAACGCGGTCCGCGGCCGCTCGTAGACCTCGACCGGCCCGCCGGTCTGCTCGATCCGGCCGCCGGACAGGACCGCGATGCGGTCGCTCATCGTCAGCGCTTCTTCCTGGTCGTGCGTGACGTAGACGAACGTGACTCCGACCTCGCGCTGCACCCGCAGCAGCTCCAGCTGCATCTCCTGCCGGAGCTTGAGGTCCAGCGCGCCGAGCGGCTCGTCGAGCAGCAGCACCTGCGGCTCGTTGACGATGGCGCGGGCCAGCGCGACGCGCTGGCGCTGCCCGCCCGACAGCTGGGCCGGCTTGCGGCCGCCGAGACCGGGCAGCCGGACCATCTCCAGCGCGCGGGCCGCCTTCTCCCGCCGCTCCGCCTTGGCCACCTTGCGCACCCGCAGCCCGTACTCGATGTTCTGCGCCACCGTCATGTGCGGGAACAGCGCGTAGTCCTGGAACACGGTGTTGACGTTCCTGGCGTACGGCGGCACATTGGTGACGTCCCGGCCGCCGAGCTCGATCCGCCCGCCGTCCGGGCGCTCGAACCCGGCGATCAGCCGCAGCAGGGTGGTCTTGCCCGACCCGGACGGGCCGAGCAGGGTGAAGAACTCGCCGGCCCGGATCTCGAGGTCGACGTCGGCCAGCGCCGTCACGTCGCCGTACCGCTTGCGCAGGCCCGAGACCCGGATGCCGGCACCCGTATCACCTGCGGCGGCGGGCTGTACCGGGCCCGGAACCGTGATCATTCGGTTCTTGTACCACGGTTCAGCCGGGACCCGCAACGAGCGTTCTACCCTGGACATCATGGAGTGGACTGGACAGGTGTACGCGGACTGCCCCACGGCGGCGGCCGAGGTCTACATCGACGCCCCGCCCGAACGGGTGTGGGGCATGGTGAGCGACATCTTCCTGATGCCGGAACTGAGCTCCGAGCTTCAGGAGGTGGCCTGGCTGGACGGGGCGGCCGAGGGGCCGGCCGTCGGGCGGCGGTTCACCGGCCGCAGCGCCCACCCGGCCATGGGGGAGTGGGAGACGGTCAGCACCGTGATCCAGTGCGAGGAGTCCCGCTGCTTCGCCTGGGCCGTCGGCGACCCCGCTCACCCGGGCGCGTCCTGGCGGTTCACCCTTAAGCCGGACGGCCAGGGCACGCTGCTCGAGCAGTGGTACCAGATGGGACCGGCCCGCTCGGGGCTCAACCTCGCCATCGACGCGATGCCGGACAAGGAGGCCAAGATCGTCTTCGTCCGGCTGCGCGAGCACGAGACGGCGATGCGCCACAACCTCGAACAGATCAAAGAAAAAGCCGAACGGACCGAACGGGCGGGCTGATGCGCACCGCTACCACCATCGAAGCCTCGGCGGGCCGGGACGCGGTCGACTTCGCCGTGGAGGCGGAGAAGCTCGGCCTGGACGTGTGCTGGGTCGCCGAGGCCTGGGGCGCCGACGCCCCCTCCCCGCTGGGGTACCTGGCCGCGCGCACCGAGCGGATGCTGCTCGGCTCGGGCGTGATCCAGGTCGGCACCCGCTCGCCGGTCCTGATCGCCCAGACCGCGATGACGCTCGCTCAGCTGTCCGGCGGGAGGTTCCTGCTCGGCCTGGGAGCATCGGGGCCGCAGGTGATAGAGGGGCTGCACGGCACCCCGTTCGGTCATCCGCTGGGCCGCATGCGTGAGACGGTCACGATCGTGCGGCGGGTCTTCACCGGGGAGAAGGTCGAATTCTCCGGCCGCCACCACCAGATCCCGCTGGCGGGCGCGCGCCCGATGCGGGCCGCCCTGCCGCCCGTCTCGGTCCCGGTGTACCTGGCCACGCTGTCGCCGAAGATGCTGGAGCTGACCGGCGAGCTGGCCGACGGCTGGCTGGGCACCAGCTTCGTGCCCGAACGGGCCGACGCCTACCTGAGCCACCTGGACGCCGGCCTGGCCCGGGCCGGCCGCACCCGGGACAGCCTGGACATCTGCCAGGGCGCCGAGATCGCCCTGGTGGACGAGGCCAGCCTGGCCACCGCGCTGGCCAGCCGCAAGAAGGAACTGGCCTTCTCCCTCGGCGGCATGGGCACCGCCACCACGAACTTCTACAACGATGCCTACAGCCGCCAGGGCTGGGCCGACGTCGCCGCCCGGGTCCGCGAACGCTGGCAGGCCGGCGACCGCGACGGCGCGGCCGCCCTCGTCACCGACGAGATGATCCTGGCCACCACCCTGATCGGCACCGAGGACATGGTGCGCGCTCGCCTGCGCACCTGGCGCGACGCCGGCGTCGACACCGTCCGCCTCTACCCGGCCGGCGACACCCCGACCGCCCGCCTCGACACCCTCGGCCGCGGCATCGACCTGGTCCGCTCGCTCTAGGCCTGCTGCCTGTCGTCGATCCTGGACCGCAGGCGCCGCGGGAAGCGCACGGCCGGCTCGTCGAGAAAGTCCAGCAGATCGATCAGGGCGCCCTGCAGTTCCACCAGCCGCGGCCGGGCCTCACCCGGACCCAAGGCCAGCTCGCGCGCGTCGCGGTCGAGGCTTTCGAACCACGTGCGGAAAGACCCGTCCTGGTTCAGCTTCGAGCAGAAGGACGCGTAGCCCAGGCACTGCCAGCGGCTCCCTTCCGCCTCCGCATCCACGGTGGCCTCGAGCATCACCTCGCCGATAGCCCGCTGGTGGGCGCGGAAAACCCGGAATCCAGGCCCGAACCTATCGGTGGCCAGCGCGTTCCTGATGGCTTCCAGCCGCCCCGCCAGGTCCTGGTTGCGCTGGAGTTCACCGAGGTCGAGGAACTGCACCCCCCGGCGGAGCGCCTCGGCCCAGGCGAAGTACTGAGCCATGACGAACAGGGTGCTCTTGACCGCGTAGCTCCGCTCGTCCTCATCACCGCTGCGGATCGTTTTCCAGTAACCGTTGGCGATCAGGTTGTAGACGCGGCTCTGCAGGTCGAACACGGCGTTCAGGAGCGGGTCCCGGTACCTGCTCATGACCTGCTCCAGGCGGGCCGCCTTGTCCGATCGCTGGCGACGTTCCTCGAGCTCGCCCTGCAGCCGAGCCTGCAGCACGGCCGTCGAACGCGCCGTCTTCGCGCTGAACAGGGCGCTCAGCAATGCGACGACAGCCGAGATCACGGTCACGGTGACCTGGACGCTCATGGGGAGATCATGCCATCGAGCACCGTCCTGCGAGCACCGTCCTGCGGGCCCGGCTGCTCCCGACGGCCTGCGCAACGTGGACAGCTGGGTAGTCGACTAAGGAGCGCCGAGGTCCTGGACGGCCGCGGCGACCGGGCTGTCCCCGCCGACCAGCTCGAGCGTCTGATGCCGGGTACTCGGCGCGGACCCCGGCCCGCTCGGCCGCGTCGGCCATCAGCACCGAGGCGCCCCGGTCCACGGCGTCCTTGCGCGGCACGCCGCTGCCCGGGCCAGCGCCGGCCGCGAACACCACCGCGTCGGCGCCGGACAGCAGCGCCGCGACGTCATCGGCTGAGGCCGTCTCCAGGTCGCGGACGACAGCCTCGGCGCCGGCCTGGCGTACCTCGTCGGCGTGGGCCGGGTTCCTGATCAGCCCCACCGCCTGGTCGCCGCGCCCGGCCAGCAGGCGTTCCAGCAGGAGCGCGATCTTCCCGTGGCCGCCCGCGATCACTACTCGCATGCCGCCAGCCTACTGACCGGGGAGCATCGGCCGGAAACCCGGCTTGCTAGCGTGGCCAGGGTGATTGTCCACTTCATCTGCCGCGGCAACTCGTTCCGGAGCATTATCGCCGAAGCCTATCTGAACTCGCTTCAGGTAACGGGCCTGAGCGTTATTTCGAGTGGTAGTACGGGGGCATCGGACAAGGCGCGGAATCTGCCCTTTTACCAGCTGACGCTGGCACTGCTGGATAAGCACGGGATACGGGAATTCGCGAAGGCTGACTACGGAGATCAGCTGACGCAGTCACGACTGGATGAGGCTGACCTGGCCGTATGCATGAATCGGCGCGTCTACGACGAGTGCCTGCGGCTCGTGGCCTTTCCCGCTCGTCCGCGTATATGGTCAGTCGCCGACATCGGCGAACCGGGCCGGATCACCTCGGCGGAACGGGACGAGCAATTTTACCGGGAAGAGATATACCCGGAAATTACCGAGAACGTCGACCGGCTGGTCGCGGATATCTCAGGCGCGCGGGGGAGCCGGGGCCGACCCACTGACACCACCGAGCGTCCGATGGGACCGACCCCTGGCAGAGTGCCGTTATGAGGAAGCAGTATCACCGGTGGCCCGCGAGCACCGGGTTCGACGCATGGACGTCAGTCGGCTCATTGGCTTGAGCCGCGGCCTGCCCGTGCGGGCCGTGGCGGTGGATTCGGTCCGGCTGGCCGGTAACCCGCGGTCAGGACCGCCGCCGATCGGCGGCCGCGGGTTCAGGACTCCGCGTCAGCGGGTTCGTCGGGGATGTAGAACATGCGCAGCTGCATGAGCCGGGCCCCCGGCGGAGCCTCCGCCGGGCTGTGCCCGTGCTTGCTCAGCAGCGCGGTGTAGTCGTCCATGAAGGCGTCCAGGTCTTCGCGGGTGTAGTAGCCGCTCGCCCGGGAGGCCTTGGCCCAGCCGCCGTGCCGCCGGACGTCGGAGATGAAGCGGTTCACCAGGGCGACCTCGCCCGGGATCTGGCCGGCCCGCCACTCGTCCAGGGCCGCCTGGTCTTCCGGGCTGAGCGAGTCATAGTCGGGTTCGCGGTGGTCGGCGGGGATGGTGCGCCACCAGCGCTCGCGCCCGTGCGCCCGCTCGGTGACCTCCTCGATCACCCCCGCGTCGGCCAGCACCCGCAGGTGGTAGCTCGTGGTGCCGGTGTTCTCGCCCAGTGCCTCCGCGATGGTGGTGGCGGTGGCGGCCTCGTGCTCGCCCAGGTGCCCGAGGATCTCCTGCCGCAGCGGATGCGACAGGGCCTTCCAGCGCCGGGCGTCGCCGGTCACCCGGCGCGGTGTCATGCTCACATCCGCAGCGTACCACCATGCAGAAAAATCTATGCAGAAAATAATTTGCAGAATTTCTTCTGCAAACCTACGGTAGTGGTCATGACGACCTATGAGTTCCTGCCCCGCGACCTGACTCCCCGTAAGCCGTTCCTCCGCAGGCCGCCTCTCCGCCAGCCGCCTCTCAGCTGGCCGCCTCTCCGCTGGCGGCCTCTCCGCCAGCCGGCGGACCCCTGGCGGCGAAGCCATCGCCTGGGCCGGGCAGTGGCCCTGGCCACGGGTTCCTTCCTGCTGCCGTGGTCGGTCGTGCTCGGCCTGACGTTGCCCGCCAGCACGTTCGTCCCCAACTGGTCACTGGCCTGGATGGGCCTGGATCTGGCCGAGGCGGTCGCCGCGCTGCTCACCGCCTGGCTGCTCGGCCGGGGCAGCTCCCTGGCTGCCCTGCCGGCCATGGCGGGCGCCGGCCTGCTGTGCGCCGACGCCTTGTTCGACGTATGCACGTCGGCGGCCGGCCAGCCGCGCCTGCTCGCCGTAGGCGAGGCCGTCCTGGTGGAACTGCCGCTGGCGGCCGCCGCGACCTGGCTCGCGGTCACCCTGACCAGAAAGCCTCAAGCCCCGGTGAGCACGCTCCCGGCCGCGCCCGCGTAGAGCTCCGCGGCCCGCCAGCAGTACCAGGCCGCCACCGAACGATACGGCCGGAACGCCTCGCCCAGCGGTTTCAGCTCCCGCGCGGTCGGCTCCGGGATCTGCCAGGCCAGGCCGTAGCCGCGGCGGACGGCTAGGTCGCCGACCGGCCACACGTCCAGGCGGCGCAGCTGCAGGAGCAGGAACATCTCGGCCGTCCAGGGCCCGATGCCGCGCACCGTCGTCAGCCGCGCGACGATCTCGTCGTCGCTCTCCCGGGCCAGCCCGCGCGGTGACAGCACCACCGTCCCGTCCAGCACCTTGGCCGCCAGGTCCCGCAGCGAGGCCATCTTGTTCCGGGACAGCCCGGCCGCGCGCATCGCCTCGTCGGACAGCGCGAGCAGCGGCTCGGGCCGCATCTCGCCGCCGACCGCCTTGATCAGCCGCCCGTGGATGGCCGCCGCCGCGCGCCCCGCCAGCTGCTGGTACACGATGGCCCGGACCAGCGTCTCGAAGTGCGTCTCGGTCGGCCGCGGCAGCCGGGGCAAACCGGCCTCCGCGACCAGCCGCGCGATGACCGGATCCCGTTCGGCCAGGATCCGCGCCGCCGCCGCAAAGCTCGGTGCGCCCATAATTCTCAATCTAGCCCGGCCAGCGCCTGTCACATCCGGCCCGCCGCGATCCGTCATGGCCGTGAGCGAGACGAAACCTGAGGGAGATGTGACATGACAAGGATGGCGGTAGCGGGGGCGACCGGACGGGTCGGACGGCACGTCGTCGACGTGCTCACCGAGCGCGGCCACGAGGTGGTGGCCATATCCCGCTCGAACGGCGTGGACGTGATCACCGGCGACGGCCTGGCGGCGGCGCTGGAGAACGTCGAGGTCGTCATCGACACGGCCACCGGCCCGTCACCGGAACAGGCCGCGGCGACCGAGTTCTTCACCACCGCGACGAAGAACCTGGCGCAGGCGGGGGTGCGGAAGCTGGTGGTGGTGTCGATCATCGGCACCGACCGGTACACGGCCGGCTACGGCGCGGCCAAGCTGGCCCACGAACGGGCCGCGCTGGCCGGCCCGATCCCGGCCCGGATCCTGCGCGCGGCCCAGTTCCACGAGTTCGTGGAGGTGCTGATGGGCTGGGGGCGCCAAGGCAACGTGGTCTACCTGCCGAAGATGCGGACCCAGATCGTCGCGGCCCGGACCGTGGCCGAGGCCCTGGCTGACCTAGCCGTGGACGGCGAGCCGGAAGGCGACCAGCCGAAGGAGATCGCCGGCCCGCGCGAGGAGTACCTCCCGCACCTGGCCGCGCTGCTCGCCGCCCGGCGCGGCGAGGAGGTGAAGATCGAGGCGGTCAGCCACCCGGCCGACCCGGACGACGCGCTCAACGAGAACGGCGGCCTGCTGCCCGGCCCGCACGCCACCCTGGCCGGCCCGACGTTCGCCGCGTGGCTCGAAGCCGGGGAATAGCTAGCCGAGAACCCCGGTCGCGGTAACGCGGCCCGCGCCGTCACGGCACGACACGCGGGCCGCGTCCGCCGACACGACCAGCCCCTGGCCGTCGTACAGGGGCGAGACCAGCCGGTAGGAGTACTCGCCCGGCGAGACCCCGGACCGCCGGGCCAGCTCGGCCATGAGCAGGGCCTGCAGCGGGCCGTGCACGAGCAGCCCGGGGTACCCCTCGGACCGCGCGTAGTCCCGGTCGTAGTGAATGCGGTGCGCGTTGTAGGTCAGCGCCGAGTACCGGAACAGCAGGACCGGGTCCACCTCGACCACCCAGTCCCCGTCACCGGCCGGGACCGGCGCGGAAGGCGCCAGCTCAGCCGCCGCCGGAGCAGGCTCCCGGTAAACCAGGTCCTGCTCCTCGCTGATCACCACCGACCCGCCCTGGCTGATCTCGGTGCGCACGGTGACGAAGTGCAACGGCCCGGTCCGCCCCTGCTTGACCGCCGCGCGGGCCTGCCAGGTCCGCCGGGTCGCCTCGGCCCCGATCCGCAGCGCGCCGTGCCGCCACACCCGCCCGCCCGCGAACATCCGCCGCAGGCCAGGCCCGGGCGGCACCGGAATCCCGCCGCGCGCCTGGTGACCGTCCGGCCCCAGCACCGCCGTAGCCGGCCGGTCCAGCAAGTAGACCCAATGCCAGAGCAAAGGCAATTGACCGAACGAGTCGCCTGTCACGCCCAGCAACCCCCCGAGCGCCTCGGCGGGCCCGGGCGTGATCAGCTCGCTGATCTCCCGGATATCACCCATCAGGCTCGATGACCTGCCGGTACTCCAGCCTCCGCTCGGCCAGCAGCGGCCGGATCCGCGCCACCGCGATGCCCTCGAAGTGCGGGCTGGCCTGGTGGGCCTTGAACGCCTCGGCACTGTCGTACCGCTCGTACAGCACGAACGAATCCGGGTCGTCCGTCCCGCGCAGTGCGACGAAATCCAGGCAGCCCGGCTCGGCCCGGGTCGCCGCGGTGTGCTGGGCGAGCAGCCCGGCGACCTCGTCGCCCCGGCCGGGCAGCGCCTGGTAGTGCACGATCAGGGCGATTTCTTCCGTGGAGGTGCTCATCCGATCGTGAAGGGGTCGCGGGTGCCGCCGGTCAGCTCCACCCAGATGGCCTTGGTCACGGTGTACTCGTGGACGGCCTCGATGCCGTTCTCCCGGCCCAGGCCGGACAGCCCGTAGCCGCCGAACGGGACGTCCGGGCCGACCACCCGGTAGGCGTTGATCCACACGGTGCCGGTGCGCATCGCGTGCGCCACCCGGTGCCCGCGGTGGATGTCCTTGGTCCAGACCGCCCCGGCCAGGCCGTACCGGGTGTCGTTGGCCAGCGCGAGGGCTTCCTCCTCGGTGTCGAACGGGATCACCGAGAGCACCGGGCCGAACACCTCCTCGCAGGCCACCGTCATCGTCGGCTTGACCCCGGTGAGCACGGTGGGCTGGACGAAGAACCCGCCCAGGTCCGACTCCGGCTGCCCGCCGGCCGCGACGGTGGCGCCCTCGGCCCCCGCTCCTTCCAGGAAGGAGAGCACCTTGCGGTACTGCGGTTCGGTGGCCACCGGGCCCATCTCGGTCTCGGCCGCCTTCGGGTCGCCCAGCTTGATCGACTGGGCCCGCTCGGTGACCTTCTCCACCAGCGCGTCGTGCACGGCGCGGGAGACCAGCAGCCGCGAGCCCGCCATGCAGGTCTGCCCGGTGGCGGCGAACACCCCGGCCAGCACGCCGTTGCAGGCCGCGTCCAGGTCGGCGTCCTCGAAGACGATGTGGGCCGACTTGCCGCCCAGCTCGAGCAGGACCCCGGTGATGTTCTGCGCGGCCGCCGCCGCCACCTGCGCGCCGACCGCGGTCGAGCCGGTGAACGCGATCTTGTCGATGTCCGGGTGCGCGGCCAGCGCCTTGCCGACCGCCGGGCCGAACCCGGTCACCACGTTGAACACGCCGGGCGGGAACCCGGCCTCGTCCATCAGCGCGGCCAGCTCGACCGCGGAGGCGGGGGAGTAGTCCGATGGCTTGGCCACCATCGTGCAGCCGGCCGCCAGCGCCGGGGCCAGCTTCCAGCACAGCAGCAGCAGCGGGGAGTTCCACGGCACGATCGCCCCGACCACGCCGGCCGGCTCGCGCCGGGTGTAGACGAGGAAGTTCGGCTTGTCCCCGGGGATCGTGGTGCCCTCGAGCTTGTCGGCCAGCCCGGAGAAGTAGTAGAACCACTCCGGGATGCTGCCGAGCTGGCCGCGCATCTCGCGCAGCAGCTTGCCGGTGTCGCGGGTCTCGATCTCGGCCAGCCGGTCCGCGTCCCGCGCGATCAGGTCGCCCAGCTTGCGCATCAGCCGGGCCCGGCCGAACCCGGTGAGCTGACCCCACGGGCCGCTCAGCGCCCGGCGGGCGGCGGCCACCGCGGCGTCCACGTCGGCGGCGTCGCCGTCGGCGGCGGACGCCCACGGCGAGCCCTGGTACGGGTCAACCGAGTCGTAGCGCTGCCCGGACGCCGCCTCGGTCCGCTGCCCGTCGATGACGAGCTGGTACCGCGGCAAGTCAACTGTCGTCATGATGTTCTCCCAGGTAGGAATTCAGCCAGGACGGAGTCGGTGTGCTGGCCGGGGGCCGGGACGGCGCCCATGACCGGCTCGCGGCCGGGCACGGTGACCGGCGGGAGCAGGGTGCGGACCGGGCCGCCCGGGGTGTCCACCTCGCGCCACCGGTCCCGGGCCGCCAGCTGCGGGTGCGCGGCGAACTCGGCCGGGGTCCGCAGCCGGGCGTTGGCGATGCCGGCCGCGTCCAGCCGGGCCGCCACCTCCTGCGGCGTCAGCGCCGCGAACACGTCCTCGATGATGGCCCGCAGCTCGGCGTCGTGGGCCGCGCGGACCGGGTTGGCGGCGAACCGCGGATCCGCGATCGAGCTCCGGCCGGCCGAGGACCTGCTCGCAGAGCACCACCCACTCGCGGTCGTTCTGCAGGCCGAGGAACACCTGGCCGCCGCGCGCGGCGTACGGCCCGTAGGGCGAGATCGACGCGTGCCGCGCGCCGGTGCGCACCGGCTCGGTCCCGCCGTAGACGGTGTAGTAGTACGGCTGGGTCATCCACTCGCCCAGCGCGTCCAGCAGGGACACCTCGAAGCTGGACCCGCGGCCGGTGCGCTCCCGCTCGTACAGCGCGGTCAGCACCCCGGAGTAGGCGTACATCCCGGCCGCGATGTCGGCCACCGAGATCCCCGTCTTGCACGGCTCCTCCGGCGTCCCGGTGACCGAGAGCACCCCGGTCTCGCACTGCACCAGCAGGTCGTAGGCCTTCTTGCCGGCGTAAGGGCCTTCTGTCCCGTAGCCGGAGACCGTGCCGCAGATCAGCCGCGGATGCCGGGCCAGCAGGTCCGCCGCGGCCAGGCCCAGCCGCCCGGCCGCGCCGGGCCCGAGGTTCTGCAGGAACACGTCCGCCCCGGCCAGCAGGGCGGTCAGCGCCTCGATGCCCTCGGGGCTCTTGACGTCGAGCTGCACCGATTCCTTGCCCCGGTTCAGCCAGACGAAGTAGCTGGCCTGGCCGAGCACGGACTTGTCGTAGCCGCGGGCGAAGTCGCCCGCCCCGGGCCGCTCGATCTTGATGACCCGGGCGCCGAGGTCGGCCAGCTGCCGGGTCGCGAACGGCACCGCCACCGCCTGCTCCAGCGCGACGACCGTGATCCCGCTCAGGGGCAGCGACCCGCTCACGAGCCCGTCGGCCTCCGCCGCTACCCCTTCACGCCCTCCGCCGGGTTCCGCCGCCACCCCCTTACCCCCCCGCCGGATTCCGCTGGATCAGCTGGCGGGCGATGACGTTCCGCTGGATCTCGTTGGTACCCTCGCCCACGATCATCAGCGGCGCGTCCCGGAAGTAGCGCTCCACGTCGAACTCGGTCGAGTACCCGTAGCCGCCGTGGATGCGCACCGCGTTCAGCGCGATCTCCATCGCGGTCTCCGACGCGAACAGCTTGGCCATGCCGACCTCCATGTCAGCCCGCCGCCCGGAGTCGTAGCAGCGCGCGGCGTACATGACGAGCTGGCGGGCCGCGGTCAGCTTGGTCGCCATGTCGGCCAGGTAGTTGCCGATGGACTGGTGCTTCCAGATCGGCACGCCGAACGCCTCCCGCTGCTGCGCGTACTTCAGCGAGTCGTCCAGCGCGGCCTGAGCCACGCCCAGGGCCCGCGACGCGACCTGGACCCGGCCGATCTCCAGGCCGCGCATCATCTGCGCGAACCCCTCGCCCTCCACGCCTCCGAGCAGCGCATTCGCCGGCACGCGATAATCCGTGAAGGCCAGCTCGCAGCTTTCCACGCCCTTGTAACCGAGCTTGGGCAGGTCGCGGGAGACGGTGAAGCCGTCCCCGGGCTCAGCCAGCAGGATGCTGATGCCGGCGTGCGCGGGCCTGGCGTCCGGGTCGGTCTTGCACAGCAGCGCGGTCAGCCCGGACCGGCGCGCGTTGGTGATCCACATCTTGGACCCGTTGACGACGTAGCTGTCGCCGTCGCGGCGGGCCGAGGTCCGCATGGCCTGCAGGTCGGAGCCGCCGCCCGGCTCGGTCAGCGCCATCGTGGCGCGCAGCTCGCCGGTGGCCATCCGCGGCAGGTAGGCGTCCTTCTGCTCCCGCGTGCCGTACGCCAGCAGCAGCTTGGCCACGACCGTGTGCCCGCCCATGGCCCCGGCCAGGCTCATCCACCCGCGCGACAGCTCCTCGGTGATACGCGCGTAGCAGGGCGTGCTGACCTGCGCGTCTCCCCACGGCTCGGGGATGGCCAGGCCGTAGATGCCGAGCTGCTTCATCTGCTCGATGAGCTTGTCCGGGTAGGTGTTGGCGTGCTCGAGCTCGCGCACCACCGGCTTGACCTCGCGGTTGACGAAGTCCCGGACGAGGTCCACCATGGCCCGCTCGTCCTCGTTCAGCTCATCCACGCTCGCCTCCAGATAGAAACCGCCGGAGTACGCCAGGAACATTGTCCCAGGTCCACTCGGACGGGTCAGTGTCCAGGTCTCCCACGCAGTCGTCCAGCTTGGCCCGCAGCTGGTCCTCGGTCGGCGGCCGGGCCGGTGCTCCCGGCGGGAACTGCTGCCGGGCCCGCCGCACGGTCCCGTCGGCCAGGTGGACCTCGGCCTCGAGCTCGCCGTCGAGCAGCCCGTTGCCGCCCGGCTCGAGCTTGATCTCGACCAGGCCGGCCAGCCGCCGGGCGGCGTCCCGCCGGACCGCGTCGTCGGTGAAGCTGGCGAAGCCGGGATAGCCGTCGAGCAGCGCGGCCGCCGCCGCGTACTCCAGGCTGAACTTCCCCTGCAACCCGGTCCCGGGCCGGTGATGGATCAGCGGCACCACGGTCGCCTCCGGCGTCCGCAGCACGATCCGCCGCACCGCCCCGGGGTCCAGCTCGGGAGCCAGTTCCGCCAGCGCGGCGATCGGCCGCTGCAAGGCGTAGCAGCAAGGGTAAAGCTTGACGGCCAGCCCGTTCGGTACCAAAGGACCTGACAGATCCACCCCGGACAGCTCTGCCCCGGACGGATCCACCCCGGACAGCTCTGCCCCGGACAGATCCACCCCGGACAGCTCCACCCCGGACGGCTCTGCCCCGGACGGATCCACCCCGGACAGCTCTGCCCCGGACGGATCCACCCCGGACGGCTCTACCCCGGACGGCCCGGCCGCGGACGGGTCCAGCGCGGACGAGTCGCCGCCGACGAGACCCAGCCACGCGTCGAGCGCCCCGGGGTCGGCCTGGGCGCCCGCGGCCGCGAGCCGCGCGGCCCGCAGCCCGGCGTCCACGGCGAAGCCGACCTGCAGTGACTTGGCGTCGGTGCCGAACGCGCGCTGCACCCCGCCCGCCCCGGGCACGGCCAGCGCCATCGCCACCGCGATCCGCTCCGCGGGCAGCCCCAGCGCGACCGCCGCCCCCGCCGCCGCGGCCGGGGCTCCCGCCGTGCAGGTGGCGTGCCATCCGGTCAAGTAGTGCCGCCAGCCCAGCGCCGTGCCCAGCCGCGCCATCACCCCCGCCGCGGCCAGGTAGGCCCGCGCCCCGCGGTCCGCTCCGCCGCCGCCCGCCCGTTCCGGCCCCGCCCGTCGCGACGCCGCCCAGTCTGACGCGGCCAGCGCCGCCGGCACGCAGACCACGCTGACGTGGGCGGTCGACGGCATGTGCAGGTCGTCGAAGTCCAGCACGTGCCCGGCCACGGCCCAGCGCGCGCCCTCGGACAGTGCTCCGGAGCTCGCGGCCAGCCGGGTGACCCGGTGGTCGCGGGCGGCCAGCGCGACCGCCGTCGTATCCCGCAGCGAGCGGTCCGCCAGCGCCAGGTCGCCGGGCTCCGGCGCGAGCCCGGCCGCCCACTCGGCCAGCGTCACGGCTACCGATGCCATTGCTGATCTCCTCGCCAACGATTTGTACGGCCATTTGCTCACAAAGATGCGGCCTAAGTCAATCCGGGGCATACTGCGGTCATGGAGCTGCGCCCCGTCGCCTACCGGACCCTGGCCGACCGGCTCCGGACCGCGATCCGCGACGGCGAGTACGCCGACGGCCGCCAGCTGCCCACCGAAGAACAGCTCGCGGCCAGCTTCTCGGTCAGCCGGCAGACCGTCCGGCGGGCCATGCAGGACCTGGTCGCCGAAGGGATCATCTACCGGGTCGCGGGCCGGGGCACCTACCCGGTGGCCGAGCGGGACCGGTACGTCAACCACTTCGGCTCCGTGGAGGAGCTGATGGCCCTGTCCCTGGACACCGAGTGCGAGGTGGTCAGCCCGCTGCAGCGCAAGGTCGACGTGGAAACCGCGAGCCGCCTCCGGCTCCCCTCCGACGAGATCTGCCACGTCACCCTGGTCCGCCGCCACGCCGGCGTCCCCTTCTGCTACACCTCGGTCTACCTGCCCCCCCGCATCGGCCAGCTCCTCGCCGGCACCGACGAGCTAGCCACCGCCGGCCGCCGCAGCCGCATCACCATCATCGGCCTCATCGACACCCGCCTAGCCCGCGGCGCCCTCCCCACCGCAGAGCCCCGCGGCGCCGTCGCCACCGCGGAGCAGAGCGTCAGCGCGGCCGGCGCCCCGGCGTTCGCCGCCCGCCACCTCGGCTGCGACGTCGGCCAGCCGCTGCTGCGCATCGACCGCCTGTACTTCGACGCCGACGACGCCCCGGTCGAGCTCGCCATCAGCTACTTCGACCCCGAGCACTACTCCTACCGCGTCCGCCTCCGCCGCCGCTCTCCGTAACCACCCGGCCCCGCACCCCCAGCTCACCCTTCCCCCGCATCACCCTCCCGCATCACTCTGCCTCCGGCATCGCCTTGCTTCCCGGATCGCCTTGCTTCCCGCACCGCCCTGCCTCCCGCGTCGCCTTGCTTCCCGCATCACTCTGCCTCCCGTATCGCCTTGCTTCTCGCACCGCCTTGCTTCCCGCACCGCCTTGCTTCCCGCACCGCCTTGCTTCCCGCACCGCCCTGCCTCCCGCACCGCCCTGCCTCCCGCACCGCCCTGCCTCCCGCACCGCCCTGCCCCTACCCCAGCACCCCGCCCTGGCCTTCCGGCGGCGGTGTCAATCCGAGTTCACAGGAGTCGCAGTGGCCGCATCCATCCCGTTGACCGCACCCGTCACTCGCAGGTGCGGTCCGGGCCGCACCGCCTACCACCGCGATGTCACATCGTTGTGGTTCCAACCACTTCAGATTCACATCGCGGTGGCTGCCGTCGACATCCATGGGCGATCAACCAGGTCGGTCGTCAATCCAGCCCCCGGGACGTCCGGGTTGTATGAGGCCCACGGGACTCGAGGTGCCGCCCTTGCTCCGCCCTTATCCTCAGCTCCGGGAAGGTGATGCTAGAGCGCCTTGTTACACCCTGCGTGTCTGCCCTCAACGACGAGCGGAGGTAACCTTATGGCGCTGCCGCAAGATCCCGCGCCTAAGTTCCAGGAGTACGCCCACCCGGAGATGATCGTCTCCACCGAATGGGTCGCCCAGCACCTCGGCGACCCTCACCTGGTGGTGGCCGAATCCGACGAGGACGTGCTGCTGTACGAGACCGGCCACGTCCCCGGCGCGGTCAAGCTCGACTGGCACACCGAGCTCAACGACCCGGTGACCAGGGACTACGTCGACGGAGGCGCCTTTGCCCGGCTGATGTCGGCCAAGGGCATCAGCCGGGACACCACGCTGGTCCTCTACGGGGACAGGAACAACTGGTGGGCGGCGTACGCGCTGTGGGTGTGCTCGCTGTTCGGGCACCCGGACGTGCGCCTGATGGACGGCGGGCGGGCCAAGTGGATCGCCGAGGGCCGCCCGGTCAGCACCGATATCCCCGAACCCGAGGCCGCCGACTACCCAGCCGTCGAGCGCGATGACCAGCGGCTCCGCGCGTTCAAGGAGCAGGTCCTGGACCACCTCGGGCAGCCCATGATCGACGTGCGCTCGCCCGGCGAGTACAGCGGCGAGCTGCTGCACATGCCCGACTATCCGCAGGAGGGCGCGCTGCGCGGCGGCCACATCCCGGGCGCGAAGAGCGTCCCGTGGGCGCGGGCGGCGGCAGAGGACGCCACCTTCAAGAACCGCCAGGACCTCGAGGCCATCTACCAGGGTGAGGCCGGCCTGAGCCCGGACGACGACGTGGTGGTCTACTGCCGCATCGGCGAGCGCTCCAGCCACACCTGGTTCGTGCTGCAGCACCTGCTCGGCTTCGGGCACGTGCGCAATTACGACGGCTCGTGGACCGAGTGGGGGAACAGCGTCCGGGTCCCGATCACCCGCGGGGAAAACCCGTGACGGCACCGGGCGCCCTGCATCCCCGGCTGCAGGAGATCGCCGACGACTTCACCTCGATGGCGGACAAGGACCGGCTGCAGCTCCTGCTGGAGTTCTCCCAGGAGCTGCCGGACCTGCCGGAACGTTACGCCGGGCACCAGGACCGGATGGAGCCGGTCCCGGAGTGCCAGACGCCGCTGTTCCTGGCCGTGGAGGTAGAGCCGGACGAGGTCGTGCACCTGTTCTTCGCCGCGCCCGCCGAGGCGCCCACCACCCGCGGCTTCGCCTCCATCCTGCACGCCGGCCTGGACGGGCTCGGCGCGGACGAGGTCCTCGCTACCCCGGCCGAGTTCTCGAGTCGGCTGGGGCTGGCCGACCTGGTGAGCCCGCTGCGGCTGCGTGGCATGGCCGCGATGCTGGCCCGGATCAAGCGCCAGGTGCGGGAGCAGCGAGAAGCCCGCTGAGCTGCCGCGCGTTGACGTGTGCCCAGTCGCTGTAGCAATTGTTGAACACCACGTGGGTGACCTCGGCCTGCCCGGCCAGCTCATCCAGGCGCCCAGCCCATTCTTCCAGCTCGGCCTCGCCGTACCGGTAGCCGAACTTCTCCGCGATGTCCTTGCTCGTCCACGCCTTCGAGTGGCCGTGCATCCGCACCACGGCCAGGTCGCTGGTCGCGGCTAGCACCGGGGGGATGGAGCTCGGGTAGCCCTGCGGCATATCCACGCACACGTATGGCAGCCCAGCCTCAGCCAGGAAGTCCAGCGTCTCGCGCTGGTTGTCATCGGTCATCCAGGTGTGGTTGCGGAACTCGACGCAGACCCGGCGGGGCGCGGCCCGTTGCGCGCAGGCCAGGATGTACTCCTTGTTCGCCCGGGAGATAGGGAACCAGGGCGGGTACTGCAGCAAGATCGCGCCCAGCCTCCCGGTGCCGCGCAGCGGCTCGAGCGCCGCCAGGAACCGGTCCCAGACCGCTTCGGTCACCGCCGGGTCCAGGTCCTTGAGGTACACCCGGTCCTTACCCGCGGGAGCGGCCTCCCGCAGGTCCGCGGGCAGCGCCCGGACCGGGGTGGGATGCTGGGTGAACAGGCTGAACGCCTTGACGTTGAAGGTGAACCCGGCCGGGGTCCGCTCGGCCCAGGCCCGGGCGGTCTGCTCGGCGGGCAGCGCGTAGTAGGTGGCGTCCACCTCGACTAGCGGGAACTGGCTGGCGTAATACCGCAGCCGCCCCTCCGGCGTGCTCGTCCCCGGCGGGTACCAGCCGGACGCAATCAGCGACCGGTCGGTCCAGCCGGCCGTACCTACCCGGATCTGTCCCATGCCGGCCAAGGTACATAACGCTCTACATAATCAGAACGATGTGGCGCATGTTGCCATGCAGTATCTTTCAGCCTGGGTGGGGTCTGAGCTCCCGTTGGGGAGATGGCAGGCCCCTTGGGGAGGGTTTTGTGTTCGATGCTGATATAGGGCTGCGCGCACTGCAGTCCGAGATGTCCGGTTTAATGCCGCCTTTCCGGGTCCGGTACGAACCGGAATACGTGCTCGTGACTCTGACCGGCGAAATCGACTTTTCCGTCGTGGTCGGCCTGCGGGAGCAGCTGTTCGCGCTCGCTGACGCCGGCCACCAGATGGTGGTCGACCTGGACCGGGTGAGCTTCATCGACGCGGCCGGGCTCGGCGTGCTGGCCGGCGCGGCCCGCCGCGCCGGCGCTCACGGGGCCAGCGTGCACGTGGTCTGCGCCCGGCGCCGGACCCGGCGGCTGTTCAGGTTCACCCGGCTGGACCGGACGGTGCTGCTCTCCGGGAGCATGGTCGAGGCGCTGCAGTTGCTGGTCGTGACACCGGACCTGGCCGCCGCGGCGGTCTGACCGGCTCGCGGGACCGGGGTTACTCCCGGCGTTCATTTCAGCTTTTTTGCTTGTGTTTCACAGGGAGGGAAGAGTTCAGGTGAACTATGCGCGATTGGACGAGCTGGACCTCGCCGTAGACCCGCAGCCCGTATCGGAGGGGTTCGCGGACGGCGTGCACTGGACCATCGGGGCCGAGTGCGACGACGCCGGCGTGCTGAGCACCGTCGTGACGTACACCTGCCGCGGCGTCACCGCGACCTTCAGCGTGCTCGGCGCCTCGCTGCACAACGGCCAGCTGCTCAGCATGTGGGTGGGCCGGGAGCGCGACGCGCGCCCGTTCCTGCTGCTGCGGGCCGCGCCGGTGGTGACGCACGCGACGGCGGTACTAGCCAGCGGGGCGCGGCGCGAGGTCACGCTGTCGCCGGTGGTGGAGGATTTCCGGCTCCGGTTCGGCGGCGTGCCGCTCGCGGAGGACGATCCGCTGGTGAGCGTGGAGCTGGCCGGGGCGCCCGGCGGCGTGCAGGTCGTCGACCTATGGCGGCCGCCGCAGATGGTCCCGCTCGCGCGGAATGGATGATACGTCATCTAAGTTGTGTCTCCATGACACGTCATGGAGGAAATCACCGCGATGCACAAGACCGCGACCACCACGGTTCCCGTTCACCCGCTGCTCGCTGAGCGGTGGAGCCCGCGCGGCTTCGACCAGGCGCACGAACTGGCCGATGACCGCCTGACCGCCCTGCTCGAGGCGGCGCGCTGGGCCCCGTCGGCGGCGAACAGCCAGCCGTGGCGGTTCCTCGTGGCCCGGCGCGGCGAAGCGGCGCACGCAGCCCTCTTCGCCGCGCTGGCCCCGGGTAACCAGGCCTGGGCCGGCGCGGCCAGTGCGCTGGTCCTGGTCGCGGCGCGCACGGCCGGCCCGGATGGCAGCCCGCAGCCGTGGGCGCTGTACGACACCGGCCAGGCGGTCGCCGCGCTGGTCACCCAGGCCCAGGCCGACGGGCTGGCCGTGCATCAGATAGGCGGATTCAGCACCGACGTGGTACGGGCCGGGTTCGGCCTCGACGAGGCGCTCACCCCGGTCGTGGTGCTGGCGATCGGCCGCCAGGACGGCGCCGCCGCCCTCCCCGAGCCGCTAGCCGCCCGCGAAGCCGCCCCGCGAACCCGCCACCCGCTCAGCCACCTCCTGCTCCCCGCCCCCGCCCCCAGCCAGCCCGTCGCCGAGCGCCAGCCCCTAGCTGAGCGCCAGCCCGCCGCCGAGCGCCAGCCGATAGCGGCCTAACGCCTCAGCTACTCTTCGTCCCTACCGCCTCACCCGCCCCACGTCCGGGCGGTCGCCGCCATGATCGCGAAGGGTTTTACCCCCGAACGGGGTACAAAAGTCTTCGCGATCATGAAAAACCGGCGGGATCCGGCCGGGTGAATCCCGGGTATGGGGCGTAAGTTACATACCGGGGTACATGGACCTGATCATGCGGGCGAGGGCGCGGCCCGGGTACGTTCGGTATCGGCGAGATCTGGGCTCCGCCAGGGTGGGCGGCATTCCAGCTGACGGGCCTTTCGCGTACGCGCGCCCCCTCTCGCCGTCGTCGCGTCGGTTGCCTCACGGCCCGCCCGCGAGCACCGTGTGACCTGGGTGGGAACCTGCCGCTGGGGAAGGACGTGAGTTCGGCTGAATTCGGTACGACGGCACGCGCCGGGGCTGGTCGCAGACCAGCTGGCCGAACTCGCCCGGCAGCGGGCCTCGGGTGCCCTGCGGGTCGGCGGCGATCCGGGCGGGACCATTTACCTCGCCAGCGGCCGTCTGGCCTTCGCCGAATCGGACGTCGCCCCCGACCTGGGCTCCCGGCTGGTCAACTCGCGCCGCCTGCGGGTCGACGAGTGGCGTCTGGCCCAGCGGGACAGCCAGCCGGGCGGCTCCGCGGGTGACCTGCTGCTGCGGCGCGGTCTGCTCGACCCGGCCGAATGGCAGGCCCTGGTCCGGTCCGCGGCCCTGGACGCGCTCCTCGCCCTGACCAGCCAGCTGGTCCGGGCACAGGTGACGGCGGGCACGAGCTTCGTCCCGCACCGGGCGCATCAGCTCGGCTCGACCCTGGGGCTGGATATCAGATCAGCCTGGGAGGATGCCTGGCAGGAGGCCGTGCGGCTGGCCGGCTACGACGTCGCGCCCGACGCCAGGCTCCGCCTGCGCGGCCGCTCCCGGCTGCCCTTCGGGCGCGAGGCCGCCGCGGTGCTGGGCCAGATGGACGGCCGCGCCACCATCCGCGAGCTGGCCTGGCGCAACGGACTGGCGCTCTTCGCCATGATGGACTGGGCCGCGCGGCTGGTCCAGGACGGCGTGTGCGCCATCATCAGCCCCGAGTACGTCGCCGTCCGCCGCGAGAACGCCGCCATCCGCCGGGAGCAAGCACGAGAGCAAGCACGAGAGCAAGCCCCCGTCCGCCGGGAGCAAGCACGAGAGCAAGCACGGGACCAAGCGGCCGTCCAGCGCGAGCACGCGGCCGTCCCCAGGGAAACCGCGGCCGTCCAGTGGATCCCGCCGGACCTGAGCCTGCTCAGCCGGGTCCTGACCAAGCTCAGGCAGCTGGACTAGCAGGCAGCTAAAACTAGCAGGCAGCTAAAACTAGCAGGCAGCTCTGGATTAGGGCGCCTGGCGCGAGGCGTCCGGCGTGAGCCAGCCGAACCACTCGCTGGTGGCCGGGCGGACCACGTTGGTCAGCGTGCCGATTCCCTCGATGCCGACCTCCACCTCGTCGCCCGGGGCGAGGGTGAAGCTCAGCTCGGGCACCAGCCCGGTGCCGGTGGACAGCACCACGCCGTGCGGGAACGTCGCCGACCGGAACAGGTACTCCACCAGCTCGGCCAGGTCCCGGTGCAGCTGCGCGGTCGAGGTCTCCCCGGACCACGCCACCGAACCTCCCCGGCGGACCGCGACGGTAATGGCCAGCGCCCCGATGTCGGCCAGTTCCCACACCGGGGTGATGCCGGGCCCGAGGGCGCAGGCCCCGGCGTAGATCTTGGCCTGCGGCAGGTACAGCGGGTTCTGCCCCTCGATCGAGCGGGACGACACGTCGTCGCAGATGGTCACGCCGACGATCTCGCCGAAGGCGTTGCAGACCAGGGCGAGCTCCGGCTCGGGCACGCTGATCTCGGAATCGGGCCGGATCCCGATCGGCTCGCCGTCCCCGCAGACCCGCCAGGCCGGGCTCTTGAAGAACAGCTCGGGCCGCTGCGCCCCGTACACCCGGGCGTACACGTCGGCGACGTCGCTCTCCTCCTGGCGGGCCGCACTGGACCGCTCGTAGGTGACGCCGCACGCCCACACCTCGGTCAGCCCGTCCACCGGCGGCAGCAGCCGGAGTGCGCCATCCGGAGGAACCGGTTCGCCCGCCGCGAGGGCCGGACGCAGCTGGTCCAGCGGCAACGCCAGCAGCCCGGCGACGGACGGGACGGGGAGTGTCCGCGTGCCCGTCTCGTCCTGGATTCCGATCCGGATCCCGTCCGGGCCCGCGTACCTGATGATGTTCACGGGTTTATTGTGGCGCGTTCAGGTAGGGGCGGGGACGCTGGCCTCGGTGTGGGTGACCCGCTCGGGGTAGCTCTTGCTGAACTTCAGCATGTAGATGACGACCACGACCGGGACGGCCGTGCCGAGCAGCAGGTCGGGCAGGCGGTGGCTGGCGTGCCGCTCGATGAGCGCGGCGGCGACCCGGGCCACGCCGATGGCGAAGATGGCCGCGCCCCAGCCGGCGCTGAGCACGCGGTTGATCTTCTTGAACGTCGGCGAGGCCCAGTAGGCCCTCGGCGTGCTCTGCCGGGCGAACTGCTCGGTGAACGGCATGACCGGGACCAGGAGCAGGATGACGAGCCCCATGACGAGGCCGACGCCGGCCCCGGCCCAGGTGGCCAGCCACCGGTCGGTGCTCGCGTGGCCGGCGAAGCCGGCCACGGTCAGCCCGGCGAACAGGACCAGCGAGGTGGCGTTGAGGATCTTGGGCGGCCAGACGGGGCGGACCGCCACCATGGCCACGGCGGCGCACAGCGCCGCGACGAGTCCCGCCACGCCGACGTCGCCCGACGGCAGCAGCCGGGTCAGCAGCGAGAAGGCGATCAGGGGGAGGAACGACAGGATCAGCGGCAGTGGTTTCATACCTCGAACCTAAAAACGCCGGGACCGCGAAACATCAGCCTGGCGGATCTACCCGGTCTCGGCCACGGCGCGGGCGATCTCGACCCGGGACCGCAGGCCGGTCTTCTGCAGGATGTGCGAGACGTGGGTCTGCACCGTCCGGGGGGAGACGAACAGCCGGATGCCGATCTCCCGGTTGGTCAGCCCGTCGCGGACCAGGCCGGCGATCCTGGTCTCGGTCACGGTCAGGCTGGCCCAGCCGAAGTCGGTGTCGCGGTGCGCCTCCCGCGAGCCGCGGCGCAGCCCCAGCGCCCGCAGCCGCCCCAGGGCGCGGTCCCGGTCCGGGACGGCGCCCATCCGCCGGTAACCCGCCAGCGCCGCTTCCAGCGCGGCACTGGCCCGGTCGCGGTCCCCGCCGGCCGCCGCGGCGCAGGCCAGTTCCTCGCGGGCGAACGCCTCGGCCGTGAGACGGCCGGCCCCGGCCAGCTCAGCGGCGGCCGCCTCGATCGCGTCGGGGTCGGCGGCCAGCGTCCCCAGCACCAGCCCGGACACCTCGGGCGGGCAGAGCGCGGTGACCTCGTCGCCGACCTGCCCGGCCAGGCGGCGGTCCATCGCCGTCAGCGCCACCCGGGTCACGTCGAAGGCCAGGTCGGCGGCCCAGCGGCCGGGGTATTCGCGGGCCGCGGACCACAGCGTCCGGGCCAGCGTGGCCGCCTCGCCGATCGCCCCCTCGGCCTCGAGCACGGCCAGCTCGGCCCAGCCGGGCCGGTCGTGGCCGTACTGGAGCGGCAGGCCGCGGTGCCGGAAGGAATCCAGCCGGGCCCGTGCCAAAGCCGCGCTGCCGCGGTGCGCGTCGATGTAGGCGCGCAGGCCGACCGCCATCGAGATCCACCCGGTGCCGGTCTCCTCGGCCCGTTCCAGCGCCGCGTCCAGCTCGGCGGCTGCGTCGTCCCAGTCGCCCGCCACCAGGGAGATCCCGCCGGCGGCGAAGCCGACGAACGGGTCGAGCCACTCGGCGTGCCGTTCGGCGATCAGTCGCCGCGCGCGCTCCAGCGCGGTCCGGGCGGCCGGCGGCCCCGACCGGGCCAGCTCGAAGACCGCGGGCAGGAACAGCACCGTGGCCCGGGCCCGCAGGCTGTCCGGGTCGGGGACGAGTTCGTCCCGGGCCCGCAGGAGCTCCAGCGCGCGGTCCGGGCGGCCGGCCAGGAACGCGGAGACGGCCATGGTGGCCATCAGGTTGGCCTGGGCGTTCTTGTCACCCGCGGCGATGAACCGGGCCATCATCGCGTCCTGCTCGGCGCCGGACGGCGCCCGGCCCGCCTGGGCCAGCAGGAACGCCCGGGACCCTTCCACCTGACGGCGGGTGGCGTCCGGCAGCCCGCTGATCGCCAGGGTCCGGTCGAACGCCGCCAGGCCACCCGCCACGTCGGCCCGGTTGTTCAGCGAGCGCAGCAGGATCAGCTGCAGCCGGGCCGCCACCACGGGATCGGTCACGATCCGCTCGCGGATCAGCGCCTCGGCGGACGCGCCGCGGCCCCGGTGGAACAGCGCGTCGGCGCGGTCCAGCACGAACTGGTCGGGCAGGTCCGCCCGGCCGATCGCGGCGATGTCGTCGAGCAGGTCGGCGGTGACCTCCGCCGCGGGCCCGCGGGTCGTCGCCACCGCGTCGTGCAGCGCGGCCACCAGGTCCGGGTCGCCGCCGGTCCCGGCCGCCCGGGCCAGGTGCTCCGCGATTAGGGCGGGCCGGTAGCCGTCGGCCGCCAGCAGCTCGGCGACCTGCCGGTGCAGGCCGCGGCGCCGGGGCTCGGCCAGCCCAGCGTAGGTCACCTCGCGGAACAGGTCGTGGCTGAAGCCGGCGGTCCCGGACGGCTCGCGGCGGACCAGGCCCGACGCGATGGCCCGCATCGTCAGCTCGTCCGCCGGCTGGCCGGGCAGCAGCCGGGCCAGGGCGTCGGCGCCGATGTCGCTGCCCCACACCGACATGACCGCGAGCAGGTCGCGGACGGGCTCGTCCAGCTGGGCCAGCTGGGCCCGGATCACCTCGTCCAGGCCGGTGGCCCGCAGGTCGAGCTCGAACCGGGCCTCGACGGTATCCGGGCCCGCCTCGGCCAGCGCGCCCGCGTGCCGGTAGGCGCGCAGCAGCTCGGTGGCGAACAGCGGGTTGCCGGCCGCCAGCGCCAGGACGCGGCGCAACCGCGGGCCCGGCCACCGCCCGGCCTGGTCGTACACCACGCGCTCGACGCTCATCGGGCCCATCGGCGGCAGCCGCAGCCGCACCCGCGCCTGCCGGACCAGCCTGTCCAGCGGCTCGCGGGCCGGGTACGGCCGGGTGCCGATCAGCACGGCCAGCGGCAGGTCCCGGCTCGCCCACACCAGCCGGCGCAGCAGCGCGAGCGAGGCCGCGTCGAGGTGGTGCGCGTCGTCCGCCCAGAGCACGACCGGCCCGTCGGCGCACAGCTCGTCGATCCGGTCGAACGCCGCGTCGCCCGGGTCGCCGTCACCGGACGCCTCCGCCAGCAGCGCCCCGGCGGCGCCGAACGGATCGTGCCGCTGGCCGGGCTGGCCCGCCACCCGGCGGATCTTGGCCGCGCCGGGGGCGATCGCGTCCACGACCGCCCGGGCCAGGTAGGTCTTGCCGATGCCGGGCGCGCCCTCGACGACGATGCTCACCCCGGTCGGCGCCTGCCCCTGGACGACCCCGAGGACCAGGTCACGTACCGTCCGCTCGACCCCGGCCCGGTCCGCCGGGAAGGGCCCGCCGCCGGCCGCCTCCGCCACAAAGCGAGCATAAACCCAAGCGGCCGAACGTCTTCGCTGTCACGCCCCGCTCACCCGCGAGCCGCGGGGTGCCCGGCCCGCCCGGTAGGCCGCCGCCGAGCCGAAGATGAGCACCAGCAGCCCGTAGATTCCGAGCGGCGCGGCCGCCGTGGCCCCGAACGCGCTGGCGGCGATGCCCGCGGCCACGGCGAAGTCGCGCATCGCGGTGGTCAGCACGATCGCGGTGCGTCGTTCGGGCGGCACCCCCCGCGCCAGCAGCCAGCCCAGCGCCGCGCCGCCGGCCAGGTAGGCGAGCAGGGCCAGCAGCACGGCGGCCTCCCCGGTCCGCACCTGGATCTGGCTCGCCACCTGCCACAGCAGCACCAGCAGGCTTACCGTGCCGAGCACCCGGGCCAGCGGCTGCTCGCGCCCGTCGAACGGGTCCAGCGTGCGCAGCCCCGCCCCCGCCGCCAGCGGCAGGGCCACCACCAAGGCCAGCGTGACCAGCAAGGAGACCTGCGAGGCGGCCGAATGCGCCCCGGCCAGACTCAGGATCGGCCCGGCCAGCAGCACGGTCAGGACCGTGGACGCGGCCAGCAGGCCCGCGGCCAGCACCGCGTCCCCGCCGGCCAGGCCGGTCAGCGCCACCGAGGCGACCTCGGCCGGGGCCACCCCGGCCGACAGGATGCCGCCGCGGGCGGCGGCGCCGCTGACCAGGTGGCTGGCCGCCCAGGCGAGCAGGGGCAGCCCCGCGGTGGTGGCCGGCAGCGCCACGGCCAGGCGGCGCCCGGCCGTCCGGACCGCGCCCATCTCGGCGAACGTCATCGAGTTGCCGGTGCAGAACACCAGGATCGCGAGCGCGATCAAGATGCCGTCGGCCGCCTCGGCCCGCCGCCCCGGGGCGGGAAAGCCGATGCCGAGGGCCGCCACGACCAGCACCAGCGGCAGCAGGAACTTCTCGAGCGCGTCCGCCAGGCCGGACGGTGACAGCCGGCTAAGGCTCAGCCGGTCCTGCCGGGGATCCAGTTCGCGCCGGCCAGCGGCACCTGGGCCATGGCCTCGACCGTCAGCGCGACCAGGTCGTCGGGCTCCAGGTGATGCACGTCGGACTTGCCGCAGGCCCGCGCCAGCGAGGTCAGCTCCATGGTCAGCGCCTTGAGGTAGTTGGTGACCCAGCGGGCACCGGTCTCCGGGTCGAGCCGCTCGCTCAGCTCCGGGTCCTGGGTGGTCACCCCCACCGGGCACATCCCGGTGTGGCAGTGGTGACAGCGCCCGGGCACGGTGCCCAGGGCAGCGTATCCCGCGCGGTCGCGTCCAGGTCCTGATCGCCGTGCCGGTAGGTCGGCTTGTCGCAGCCCAGGGCGATGAGCGCGCTCACCTCGATGGACACCGCGTCCGCGCCCAGGGCCAGCGCCTTGGCCACGTCAGCGCCGGAGCGGATGCCGCCCGAGACGACGGCACCCGCTCCTACCTGCTGCACTGCGAACGCTCGGTCGGCCAGTACCTGTTCGACACCCTGCGGCGGGCCGGCGCCGAGTACGACCGCCCCCGGCCCAGCGGCTGACCGGGCGCGAAGGGCCCGAACGCGCTAGCGGAATTCCAGGCCGTCGAAGGTGCCGGCGGCGCGCCACTTGTCGATGTAGGTGAAGTAGGCGCTGGGCCCGTGCGGGTAGCCCCGCCCCAGGAACGCGCCCGTGTCGTGGCCCTCGTTGTTGTAGTACCCCGGTGTGCAGTCCGCCCCGCCGATCATGCTGCCCGGCGCGGTCAGCAGCAGGTCCACCCACGCGTCCTCGGCCGCCCGCGACGGCTCCGCCACGGAGAACCCGTTACCGACGGCATGACCCACCACGGCAGCGATCGTCCGGGCGGAGTCGGTGATGTTGTGCGGCACGTTGGAGATCAGGTTGGCGCCCTGGGCGGGCTGGACGATGAGCAGGTTCGGGAAGCCGTGGACGTGGATGCCGTGCAGCGTGCGCATCCCGTCGGCCCAGTGCGCGGACAGCACCCGGCCGTCGCGGCCGGTCACCTCGAAGCCCGCCCGCCGCGCGTAGGGGGTGCCGACCTCGAACCCGGAGCCGTAGACGATGCAGTCCAGCGGGTACAGCCGCCCGGCCGCCACCACGCCGTCCGGCTCGACGGAAGAGACACCCTGCCCGTCGGTGTCGACCAGGTGCGTGTTCGGCCGGTTGAAGGCCTGCAGGTACTCGTCGTGGAAGCAGGGCCGCTTGCACAACTGCCGGTACCAGGCCTGCAACCGCGCCGCCACCACCGGATCCCGCACCACCGCGGAAGCCCGGGCCCGGATCTCCGACATCTTCTCGAAGTCGGACTCCTCGTAGGCGGCCAGCATCCCGGCGGGATTCATCTCCTCCGGCGGCAGCGCCGCGAGGCGCCCCCGGATCCGCCGGGCCAGGTCGGTCCACCCGTCCTGCACCAGGTCGACGTCCGCGTTCCCGCCCGCCTGGTTGGCGGTGAAGTTCTCCAGCCAGCGCTGCTGCCAGCCCGGCGTGGCCACCCCGGCGAACCACTGCGGGTCGATCGGGTGGTTGTCCCGCGCGTCGACCGAGGACGGCGTGCGCTGGAACACGTACAGTTCGCCGGCGTCCCGGGCCAGGTGCGGCACCACCTGGACCGCGGTCGCCCCGGTGCCGATGATGCCCACGCGCTGGTCCGCGAGCCCGGTCATCGGCGCACCGTCAGGGGAGCCGCCGGTATACGCCCAGTCCCAGCGGCTGGTGTGGAACGAGTGCCCGCGGAACGAGGTGATCCCCGGTATCCCCGGCAGCTTCGGCACGCTCAGCGGCCCGGTGCCCAGCACCACGAACTGGGCGGTCAGCCGGTCCCCGCGGCTGGTCGCGATGACCCAGCGGCCGCCGTCCCACGCGAGGCCCGTGACCTCGGTATGGAACAGCGCGTCGTCGTACAGGCCGAACTGCCTCCCGATCCGCTGGCAGTGCGCCAGGATCTCCGGGCCGTGGACGTACTTCTCGGTGGGCATGTGCCCGGTCTCTTCCAGCAGCGGCATGTACACCATCGACGCCGTGTCGCACTGCGCGCCCGGGTACCGGTTCCAGTACCAGGTGCCACCGAAGTCGCCGCCGGTCTCCACGATCCGCACATCGACCCCGGCCTCGGTCAGCCGGGCCGCGGTGACCAGCCCGGCGAACCCGCCGCCGACGCAGACGACGGTGCGGTGATCGGTGAGCGGAGCCCGTTCGGTAAAAGGGGTGTGCGGGTCGTCCCGGTAGTGCGCGAACTCGTCGGCGAGCCGCAGGTACTGGTCGTTACCGTCCGGCCGGATCCGCTTGTCCCGCTCCTCGCGGTACTTCAGCCGCAGCGCTTCCTTGTCCATCCGGCCGCCTCCGCAGCAGCAAAGACCTTTTATAACGAACGGGGTAACTGTCACCTGATGGTGCCATCCTGACCCTCATGACCGCCACCGTCGACGACGTGGCCGAAGACCTGTAGCAGGCCGCGTTCGAGCACGACGGGCAGGTACAGCTCGCGGTAGCCGTGCTCGTCGAATAGCACCGTGACCTGGTCGCCGTCGTAACGCTGCACGGTGCCCTGGCCCCAGCGCCCGCTCACCACCCGGGCGCCCACCGTGAACGGGACGTCGGACGGCACCTCCGCCCGCGGGTGCCCGCGGTCGTTGTCGCAGTTCCCGCAGGGACCGGGGTAGTCCTGGCCGAAGTAGGAGAGCAGGAAGGAACGCCGGCAGCCGTCGTGCTCGGCGTAGTGGCGCATCATCGCCAGCCGGGTGCGCTCGATCTCGTTCTCGCGTTCGGTCTGCGCGTCCGACGCCGCCAGCACGTCCGCGACGGTCATCGCCTGAGTCCAGCGGATCGCGCCGTCGGCCTGCCAGGCCGCCGCGCCCAGGTCGGCCAGCCGGACGAGCGCGGCCGTCTGCTGCCGCCCGGCGGGCTCGGTGAGCTGGCCGGCCGCGAGCGCCGCCGCGGCCTTGGCCACCGCCGCGCCGGAAATACCCCGGGCGGTCAGGTAGCGCGCCGTCTCGAAGTCCTCGTAGCGGTACAGCAGCCGCGCGTGCGACGGCTCGCCGTCCCGCCCGGCCCGCCCGAGCTCCTGGTAGTACGCGTCCAGCGAGGGCGGCGGGCCGACGTGCGTCACCCAGCGCACGTCCGGCTTGTCGATCCCCATCCCGAACGCGACCGTGGCCGCGATGATCCGGGCCGAGCCGTCCATGAACGCCGCCATCGCGTCGCGCCGCTCACGCGCGGGCAGTCCGGCGTGGTACAGGGTCACCCGCTCGCCCGCCGACGCGAGCGCGTCGTGCGCCGCCTGCGCGCTGGCGTGCGTGGCCGCGTACACGATCCCCGGGCCGGAGGATTCCCCGGCCGAGCGGACCAGCTCGCCGTGCTTGTCGTCCGCGGTCAGCGCCCGGTGTGCCGACAGCTCGATGTTCGGCCGGTCGAAGTCGCCGATCACTATCACGGGATCGCGTAGCCCGAGCCGGCGCACGATCTCCTGCCGCACCGGCGGCGCGGCGGTCGCGGTCAGCGCCAGCCGGACCGGCGCCCCCACCGCCTCGGCCGCCGCGCCGAGCCGCATGTAATCCGGCCGGAAGTCGCGTCCCCACTGGCTGATCAGGTGCGCCTCGTCCACCGCGAACAGCCCCGGCCGGGCCCGCTGCAGCGCCTCGCGCGCCTCCGGATTGGCCAGCTGCTCCGGCGACAGGAAGACGAACGTCTCGGACCGGCACGAGGCCAGCAGGGAACCGGCCCGCTCGCCGGCCGCCTGCTGGGAGTTGAGCACCACCGCTTCCAGGCCGGCCGCCCGCAGGTGAGCGAGCTGATCGGCCTGCAGCGCGATCAGCGGCGACACCACCACCGTCGGCCCGGTCCGCGCCATCCCGGCCAGCTCGTAGATCGCCGACTTGCCGGCCCCGGTCGGCAGCACGGCCAGCACGTCCCGCCCGGCCGCCAGCGCCTCGGCCGCGCTCCGCTGCCCGGGGCGGAGCCGCTCGAACCCCAGCCGCTCCCGCGCCAGCTCCTCGATCGAGGCATCCGAGGCTATGTCCACAGCGACAACCGTACGGCCCGCCCGCCGTCCGGGCCCCAGGGGCACGTCCCCGGTACCCCCGGTGCCGTCCGTCATCCGGCCGGACGGTCGAAGTCGCCTCTGCGCCCGCCCCGGACCCCGTGATGAAACCGGGCTTCCAGTGCGTGCTGGCGCCCTGAACTCCGGGTTTCATCGCGTCGCGCCCCAGTGGGCTTCGAGCCACTTCAGATCCGTCTCGTCCCTGGAGCGCGCCTGAAGCTCACCGGTGAAGAGCGCCTCGGTCTTGTTCAGGATGAGTACGTAGGGGCTGCCTTGCCGCCGGGTCACGTGGGTGACGGGCAGTTCGGCGCCGTCGATCCGGGCGTGGACGTGCTGCCTGCGCTCCTTGGCGATCGGCCATTCGAGGGTGCGCCGGGCCTTGTCTGCGAGGAATCCGCGCAGCGTGCCGCACAGCTCGCAGTCGCAGCCGCCCGCGCGCAGTTCGACCGACCAGTCGCCGGACGCGCGCTGCGGCCGGGCGAGCCGGGCGCGGAGCCGCGCCGCGCAGTCGGCCGCCAGGTCACCGAAGCCGGCCTCGCCGCCGGCCCGGCGCCGGGCCTGTTTCGCTGCGGCCCGCAGCGCGGGCATCTCCAGCGCGGTCACCGCGTCCCCTTGCCCCCTGAGGTGCCCGGCCACGGCGACCTGGGTGCTGGCCGCCCCGATCGCGACGGCGGCGGCCAGGACCGAGGCCAGCGGCCGGGCCAGCTCGCCGAGTTTCGTCTCGCGCTGGCTGGGCCCGGACGACGCGAGCGCGGCGTCGATGTCCTTGGCGGTCCACTCCCAGGCCAGGCCGACGAGCTGCTGCGCCGCCATCTCACCGGCCTTCCCGGTGTCATGCAGCCGGGCACACAGGCCAGGCAGCCGGTCCGCGATCCAGCGCGGCCGCTCCGCCCCGCCGCCGTAGGCCCAGCCCGGCTGTTTTCCGGAGAACCACGTCCGCAACCGTTCCGCCGTCCATAGCTGACCATAGGAGCCGGCGATTTTCCCGAACGAGTCCGCGTGCTCGCCCTCCAGGTCGTCGATGCGAAATGGCTGCAGCAGTATCGTCGCGATCGGCGCGTCGGCCACGGCGTCCGCTGCCCGCAGCGCCACGCCGAAGATCGCTCTGGCCTGGTCCCGGTCCTGCCGTGCCCGTCCGGCGACGGCGGTGTCCCAGAAGGGAGCGAGCGTTAGCGCGGCCGCCCGGGCGCCTGCCCCGTCGCCCGCCGACGTCATCGCGACGATCTCCTCGAGGGCCCAGGACGGCGAGGCCTCGGCCCGGTTGGCGAAAGCCTGCTCCCGGGGCCACACGATGACCGCCGCCCGGTGGTACCACCGGTCCAGGGTGTTGCCGTAGTTGCCCATGTAGCCCTCGTACTCCGAGGAGTACGGCGTGAGCGCGCCGTTCGGGGTGGACGCGCACACCTCCTGGCGATCCACGTGCAGCGAGGTCTCTTCCAGGCGGGTGCCGTCCGGCCCGGTCCAGTGCGTCAGGGTGACCTCGGAGTCGACCAGGTCCTGGATGTCGTATTCGCCGTCGTCGCCGGAAGGCTCGTCATCGTCATCGTCTTGGCCGTACCAGCTCTTCAGGTCCCAGTAGTCGTGCCTCTCGTGGACGGGGAAGGCGCAATGCGTCGTCCTGACGTCGGCTAGCGCGAGGATGGCCTCACCGCCGGCCTGGCCGGCCGCGGTCCGCAGCAGGCTCACCCGGCGGGTGTCCGCGCCCTTCAGCCGCCGCCAGGTCAGCCCGCGGGGCGTGTACTCGTGGTCCAGGAGGTAGACGAGCCGGTTCGGCGGATCGGTCAACGGGCCGCCGTGATACCGGGGGACCGGCGTGCTGAAGTGCTCGCGGAGCAGGTCTGCCAGTTCGGCGACGGTTCCGTCGTCCCCCTCGGGCAGGCTGGCGTTCCCGTGCACGAGCAGGTTGTACGTGAGCGTGATCCGGTAGCCCGAGGTCACCTTGAGTACCTCGTGCCGGCAGTCCGCGTAGAAGGCGACCAGCGACAGCTCCTTCTTCGATCCCAGGTAGGCCCGCCGCTCCTCGTTGTGCCCCACCACCAGTTCGCCGCCGGTGAAGCCGGACGGCAGGGTCACCACCAGGGTCCCGACCATCGCGTCGTCCTTCTCCGAGTCCTGGTGGGGGAGGAAGAACTGTCCCGGCTCGTAGACCAGCAAGGAGTGGAGCTCGGCCGTCAGCCGGGCCCGGGTCGGCACTCCGAGGTCTTCTTTCGCCATGGCGAGGACGTCCGCCAGCACGGCGTCGTCCCATTCCGCGCGGACGAGGCCCCGGGGGACCTCCCAGGTGTCGCGGACCTCCGGGTCGGTCAGCGTCTCCTCGCCCCGGCCGAACCGGGCCGGCTGGCCCCGGCCGACGAGCTTGCGGGCCTGGGCCGGGGTCACCGGGAGCTTGACCGGCCCCAGGCCCTCGACCGTCAGGTTCAGGCTGCCGGCCGGTGCCGTCAGCTCGACGCTGAACGCGGCCTGCTCGTCGCCGCGCAGCGTCCTGGCCAGCCGCTTCCGCGCCGCCGTGGACATGAGCCCTCCCTCATACCGTCGTGCCTTCTCGGGTGAATGTAGCGAGCCGTCACGACATTTCGCGTCGATACGGGATCACTCCCCGGCGGCACGCCGCCGGAACCGCTGCGCGGCCGGAACGCTGCGCGGCCGGAAGCTGCGCCGCCGGAACCGCTTCTCCTTTCCGCTAGCGGAGCCCCTTGACTGAACAGACCAGTCTGTCTAGTATCTTCATTGAACAGACCTGTCTACTCAATGATGGTGGGTAATCAGACATGACGACGTACGAAGGTGCCGCCCCGAGGGCAGGCGTCGCGCAGGGGGCGGCGACTCTCCCGGCCGACCCGTTCGTTCAAATGCCCCGGCGGCGGGACCGTCACCGGCTCAACGGGCGGCCGGCCGTCTTCGTGCTGGCCTCGCTGATCGTGGCGCTGCTGGCCTCCTCGGCCGCCCCCACCCCGCTGTACGCGATCTACCAGGCCAAGTGGCACTTCACGCCGATCACCACCACGGTCGTGTTCGCGGTGTACGCGCTGGCGGTGCTGGTCTCCCTGCTGACCCTGGGTAAGCTCTCCGACCACGTGGGACGCCGGCCGGTGCTGCTGGCCGCGCTCGCCGTCCACGTCGGCTCGCTGGTGGTCTTCGCCACCGCGACCGGGGTGCCCGCGCTGCTGGCCGCCCGGGTGGTCCAGGGCCTGTCCACCGGCGCGGCGCTGGGCGCGATCGGCGCGGCCATGCTGGACATGGACCGTGAGCGCGGCACCTTCGCCAACGCGGTGGCGCCCGGCATGGGCACCGCGACCGGCGCGATCGCCTCCGCGCTGGCGGTCCGCTTCCTGCCTGACCCCACCCACCTCATCTACCTGGTCCTGATCGGCGTGCTGGCCGTGCAGGCGCTCGCGATCACCGCGATGCGCGAGACGGTCAGCCGGGCCCCGGGCGCGCTGGCCAGCCTGCGGCCGGAGATCACCCTGCCGCGGGCGCTGCGCGCCCCGGTGCTGACCGCCGTGCCGGTGCTGTTCGCGGTGTGGGCGCTGGCCGGCCTGTACGGCGCGCTCGGCCCGGCCCTGGTGCACGCGCTGACCGGCTCGGGCAACGTGGTCCTGGGCAGCCTGAGCCTGTTCGTGCTGGCCGGCTCGGCCGTCGTCGCGATCGTCGCGCTGCGCCGGGCGGCGGCCCGGACGGTGATGCTGTTCGGCATCGCCGCCCTGATCGCCGGGGTAGCCGTGACCGTCGCGGCCGTGAGCCTGGGCTCCGCGGCGCTGTTCTTCGCCGGCTCGGCCATCGCCGGCGCCGGGTTCGGCAGCGGCTTCCAGGGTGGCATCCGCCTGGTCGTGCCGCTGGCCGCGCCGCACCAGCGGGCCGGCCTGGTCTCCCTGCTCTGGGTGGTGTCCTACCTCGGCCTGGGCGTGCCCGCCGTGATCGCCGGCTACGGCGTGGTCCACGGCGGCGGGCTGATCGACACGGCCCGCTACTACGGCGCCGCGGTGATCGCGCTGGCCGCGCTGGCCCTGTTCGGCCTGCTGAAGACCCGGCCCGGCCGCGTACGATAGACAAGTCTGTCTAGGAAGGTGGCCACGACCATGGCTGTCCCGAAGGAAAGTGCCGTCAAGAAAGCGGGCTCGGTCCGCCTGTCGGCGCGCGAGCGGCTGCTGGCCGCGGCCAACGAGCTGTTCTACAACGAGGGCGTGCACACGGTCGGCATCGACCGTGTCATCGAGCAGGCCGGCGTGGCCAAGGCGTCGCTGTACAACACGTTCGGCAGCAAGGACGAGCTGGTCCGCGCCTACCTCCAGACCCGCCACGCCAGCATCAACCAGCGGATCACGGCGGCGGTGGAACGCTACGACACGCCGCGCGAGCGGCTGCTGGCCGTGTTCGAGGGCCAGGGCGAGCTGTTCGCCCAGCCGGACTACCGCGGCTGCGCGTTCAACCGGGCCAGCGCGGAATCCCAGCCCGGTGACCTGACCGAGCAGGCCACCGAGGACTACCGCCGCTGGGTGCGCGCGCTGCTGACCGAGCTGGCCGCCCAGGCCGGCGCGCCCGCACCCGAGGCCCTGGCCCGCCAGCTGCACCTGCTCTACGACGGCAGCGGGCAGTCGGCGCGGCTGGACCACGACGCCGGCGCCGCCGCCGCGGCCCGCGCCGCCGCCGCCGTCCTGCTCGACATGGCCCTGGCCCGTCCCTCGTCAGACGACGGCCCGCCGGTCCCGTGACGACGGGGCGGCGGACAGGGCCCGCAGCGCATGCGGCATCTGGAACCGGGAGTTGATGCCGAGCTTGGGAAATATCCGGTACAAGTGGGTGGCGACGGTCCGGTGGACAGGTAGAGCTGCTGCCCGATCTGCCGGTTGGACATGCCGCTGGCCGCCATCTCCGCGATCTGCAGCTCCTGCGGCGAGAGCACGCCGCCCTCGCGGGGCCGGACAGCCAGGTCCGGCTCCCCGGCCGCGCGCAGCTCCTGGCGCGCCCGCTCCGCCCGCGGGCCGGCTTCCAGCGCGTCAAACGCCGCGCCGGCCGCCCGCAGCGGCGGGCGGGATTCGGTGATGCGGCGCTGGCGGCGCAGCCAGGCGCCGTAGGCCAGCTGGGCCCGGGCCCAGAGAAACGGCCAGGAGGCCAGCGCGGAGCGCCAGCGACCCGACCGCGTCGACGTCGGCCCGCAGGGCGGCCAGCATCAGCTGCGCGCCCAGGCCCATGGTGACCAGCACCGGCGGCCCGGTCTCCCGGGCCCCGCTGCCGTCCGCCAGCTGGTACTCGAGCCCGGCCCGGGCCAGACTCGAGAACCAGCTGTCCCCCTGACCGCTGCCGTGCACGGCGCCGCGGGCCTGGGGGAGCAGGCCGGCCGCTTCTTCGGTTCGCCCGGCGACTACCACGCTGTGGAACAGGGAGGCCCACAGCAGGGCGCGGGTGTCCGCCAGGAGCCCGGGCAAGGCCAGGCCACGCGGGCGTTATCGGCCCGCACGTCAGAAGAGACATCGAAGATGCCGGCCACCGCGAGGCGGACCCTGGCCCCCTCCTGCGGGGGCAAGGCCTGGCGCGGGGCCGAAGCGGCGAATCGGGTCGCGTCGTCGACCAGACCCGCGGCGAACAGGGATACCGCGCGCCGGGCGACGAGGGGGCCGCGGAGCGCGTGCCGCGCAGGCGCCAGCGTGAGCGCCCGCCCGGCGAGTTCGGCCGAGCTGGCCGGGTCGGACGCGCCGAGCGCGTCCGCCGCCTCGAGCAGGGTGGCGATGGCGGTCTCGTCGCCCGGCTCGGCGCTGTCCGCGAGCTGCTGGGCCACCTCGACCGGGAGCGCGCCCCGGGCCAGGAGCACGTCGGCCGCGTGCCGGTCGAGCGCCCGGCGGACCGGGCCGGGGGAGCTGGCTCGCACCGCTTCCCGGATCAGGGCCTGGATGTCCTGGAGCAGCCAGAACCTCTGCTCGGGGGACGCATGCTGGTCGCTGAGGGCGTCGCGGGCGACGAGCGGCTCGTCGCCGTCGAAGAGCGCGTCGAAGAGGGTGCCGAGCTCCGCGCCGCGGCCGCGCAGCGGCGGCCCCGAGGCTGCTGCTGTCATCGGGTCCCCACGTCGGGAGTGTACGTCCGGCCCATCCGGGCCATCCAGGCACTAGGCCGGACGGGTACGGGCCAGGGTGATCTACTGGCTGACCGGGCCGGCACTAGCGGGTTATACGGGCGCGACGGACGGCCGCGACCGCGATGGTGGAAGTTAGCGGCAACCTCACCCTGATCAAGGAGCGCTCCATGGCTACGATTCGCCTGCACGAGACGACCATCGCGACGCCCGAGCAGTTCCTGGCCGGCCTGACCGACTTCGGGCCGGGCCGCTCGAAGCTCTTCGGCGACAGCGCCGAGGAGTACTTCGAGGTGCACGACGAGGGCCCCGATCGGGCCGACGTCACCGAGGGCTCGGCCGGTGTCTGGGAACGCCTGCATTACGACTGGTCCGACCCCCGCCGCATCGTCTTGACGACCACCGACTCCAACGTGTGGGAGGGCCGCTCGGGGCACGTTTACACGCTGGCGCGGCAACCCGACGGGAGGACCAGCGTGGACGTCCTCATCCTCCGCGAAGGCAAGAACACGAAGGGACGGCTGCTCGAGATCCTGCTCGAAACCATCGGCAAGCGCTCCCTGGCCAGGACGCTGGCCAACACCGTCAAGGCCATCGAGTCCCGGAACTACCAGGTCCGGCAGGCCCAGCCGTGATCACCGGTCGTTCCCGCTGAAGATCTGCAGGAAGAACAGGAACACGTTCAAGATGTCCAGGAAGATCGACGCGGCCAGCAGCGGCGCGGACGCGGTGTCGGTATTGGTCCGCGCCCGCTGGAAGTCGAAGAGCGTGAAGCCGGCGAAGATCACCAGGCCGAGCACCGAGTAGGCCAGGTCGGCGCCCGGGATGTGCACGAAGATCAAGACGATGCCGAACACGATCAGCGCCACCAGCGCCCAGAAACTGACCCGCGCGACCGGGGCGAGGTCACGCCGGGTGGCGTATCCGGCGGCGCCGAACCCGGCGATGAACAGCGCCGTCGCCCCGCCCGCCTCCCACAGCGCGCGCGGGTCCATGCTGCCGTAGTACGCCACCGTCGGCGCCACGGCCAGCCCGATGAACAGCCCGAACGCGGCGAGCAGGCCGACGGTGAGCGGCAGCGACCGGCGCACCGCGAACCGCATGCCGAACAGGCACGCGAAGGCCGCGATGAACGCGACGATGCCCACCCCGCCGCTCAGGTTGTGACCGGCCCAGGCCCCCAGCGCGAACAGGGCGGCCGTGACGGCGACATAACCCATCGTCTGGGCGAACAGCGTGTGGGCCCGGCTGCGGTCCGCCGTCCCCATCTGCTGGTAGGTCAGTGTGCTGCTCATGTCCTGCTCCTTCCGGAGCCGTTAGTTTCTCAGTAGGTACGCTCACCTGTTCCGCGGGTCGTCGGCCGGGTCTACGTACTCGAGGCTGATTGGCCCGAACGCCGTTCACTTTTCCGCTCCGGCCCGGCCCGTCGCGCCCGTGGGACCCCTGGTCTACTCCCTTGCCCGTCCCGTAACCACCGGAGCCGGGCTAGGCCTCCCCGAAGTCGGGCAGGTCGGCCGACAGGCGGAAGCTAGCCGCAGAGGGAGCCGTCGTCTTCTGGTGCGGAGGAGTCAGCGCCAGGCGAACACGGGCTGCTCGAAATGGGCCACCCGGGTGGTCGCGCCGTGCAGCGCCAGCTGGCAGAACTGGTGGATGATGGCACCGGTCGGAGCGTACACATGGCCGCCCAGCAGGGCCAGGCGCAGGACCGGCGCAGGCGATTCGGGGATGCGCAGCAACTCGGGCGGGTGGTCGAAGTCGGCCAGCGGGATCACGTGGATCCGGGCCACCTCCGACGCCTGCCTGACGAGAGCGCCGACCGGGCCGCGAGCCCACACGACCACGGGAGTGATGAGGAAACCGGACCGCGTGGCGTAGTCGTCGAGAATGCCCAGGACATCGCCGGCCTCGGCCGCCACGCCGGTTTCCTCGCGCAGTTCCCGCAGCGCCGCGTCGGCGGCGGACTCGCCGGGCTCGCGGCTGCCGCCGGGCAGCGCCCACTGCCCGGAGTGATTCCGCAGGCCGGCCGCTCGCTTGGTGAGCAGCAGGCAGGGTTCGTCCTGTCGCTCCAGGACGCACACCGCCACCGAGGCGGCGCGCAGGCTGGGCCGGGTGATGCCGATGCGCCGGAAGGAGGCCACGCTGGCGGCGACGGCGGCCCGGTCCGCGGCTGAACTCGCCGCCATAAAGCCCTGCGTCCCATGTGAGTTTCCTACCACGCTCGTGGTCAGCCCAGCGACGCGCTCGCGGCCCGCAGTTCGTCCAGGGCCGCCAGGGTGTACCGCGCGAGCCCGTCGTCAGAGTCACGGTCTGCCTCGGACCACTCGGCGTAGCCCCGCTTGAACGCCAGGACACCCAGCTCGCCCGCGAGCTGCGCGGTCGGGTCCGGTACGCCGCGGGCGACGAGGGCGGCCGTCATGGCGGCCGCGAGGCTGACGCTCTTGAGGGCGTCACGCTCCTGGAGCTCAGCGCTGGCCGCGACGGCCGCCTTCAGGCGCGGGCCGAGCTCGCGGTTCACCGGGCCCATCGCGCTGGATGCGCGCTCGAGACCGGCCGCGACCGCCTCGAGCGGGCTGGCGCTCACGGGCGCCTCGGCGATCCCCTCGGCGAGCAGCCGGCTGAGCGTCTCCTGCCCGGCCACCAGCAGCTCGCGCTTGTCGGGGAAGTGCCGGAAGAAGGTGCTTTTCGTGACGCCGGCCCGCTCGGCGATCTGCGTGACCGTGGTGGCGTCGTAGCCCCGTTCGGTAAAAAGGTCGACGGCCGCCACGACGAGTCGTTCGCGCGCCCCTGGTTCCCACCGAGCCATGGGTCCATCTTAGGTGATGGGACTTGTGTCCCGTCGCTCTGGTAAGGTCATGGGACAAGAGTCCCATCACCTTCGGGGAGAGTTCCATGCACGTCTTCGTCACCGGTGGCACCGGCCTGATCGGCTCCGCCGTCGTCGCCGAGCTCCTTGGCCACGGCCACACCGTCCTCGCGCTGGCCCGCTCCGACGCGTCCGCCGCGGCCGTCGCGGCGGGCGGCGCCGAGACGCTCCGAGGAGGCCTCGCCGACCTGGACATTCTCCGGGCCGGCGCCGCCAAGGCCGACGGGGTGATCCACCTGGCCTTCGGTCACGACTTCAGCAGCGCCGACGCCGTCGCGCGGGCGGTCGCCGAGGAGAGTGCCGCCCTGGCGGCCCTGGGCGAGGCGCTCACCGGCAGCGACCGCCCCTTCGTCACGGTCTCGGGTACGCCGTGGGTGCCCGGCCGCGTCTCCACCGAGGCCGACCCGCTGCCGACCGACGGGCCGGTCGGCGGCCGTGGCCGCTCGGTCATGGCGGTCCTGGGCCTGGCCTCGCGCGGGGTCCGGAGCACGGCCGTACGCATGCCGCGCACGGTCCACAACCAGGGCCGGGGCGGGTTCGCCGGCATGCTGACCGAGATCGCGCGCCAGACCGGCGTGTCCGGCTACCCGGGCGACGGCGCCCAGCGCTGGCCGGCCGTGCATGCGCTCGACGCGGCCGTCCTGTTCCGGCTGGCCCTGGAGCGGGCGCCGGCCGGGACCTCCTGGCACGCCGTGGCCGACGAGGGCGACGCGGTGCGTGACATCGCCGCGGTCATCGGCCGGCGGCTGGGCCTGCCCGTCGAGGCGGTGCCACCGCAGACCTACGGCCCGCTCGGCCCGATCTTCGCGACCGACCAGCCCTCGTCCAGTACCCGTACCCGGGAGGCCCTGGGCTGGGAGCCGGTGCACCCCAGCCTGCTGGCGGACCTGGAGAACATCCAGCCCTGACCCGTCGCCCACCGCCGATGCCACCCGTTTGACGGACCCGGCGCGCACGTCGCCGACGGCGAACAGCCCGGGCACCGGGGTCCGAAGCCATCGCGGGTGACCGCGAAGCCCGTGGCGTCGAGTTCGGCACCCGCCTCCGGGTCGTCCTCGTGCGGGCCGCCGACCTCGATCTTGAGGATTCGCATCGACTGGCCCAGCGAGCGGGCCGCCCTGGGCGGCTTCTTCGACCCGAACAGCACGATGATCACCACCGCGACGATCAGGATCTTCCACGGGCTATCGAACAGGTCACCAGCCATGTGCGTTCTCCTCGGGAGAGTAGTTCCCAGTGCGATGGGGGCTTGGGACAGATTCCGTCTGGGTGACCGCGCCAGCCCCGGCCCTACTTAGAACTGGCAGCCCGCCCGGGCCGGCCCGCAGGTCTGAATTCTGAGCCTGCCGGGGTATGGCGCGGCGTTCCCGCGGCCAGGTCAGCTTTCCGGCGGGGCGCGCGTAGGCCAGCGGGGTGGGACGGCCGTGCTTCCTGGTTATAGGTGCCGCCGTCCTTGACCACGACGGCGGTCTCGTCCCTGATCTGGCCCCAGACCCCGGTCGCGGGTCGGTCTCGGTGCAGGCGGGCCTGCCCGCGAGGTCTTGCGAGGGGACCGTGGCGTTGATGTTGATCCCGGCGGAACCAGCGGTGAAGTTCCACAAGGTGGTGCCGTTGGCCCGCCGGCGCGCTTCGGGCTATCGGCCGTGAGCCCCTCAAGGCGTAGCGTCAAGGAGGTGCGGTTGGCAGGTAATGAGAGCCAGGAGGCGGGCTCGGTACGGCTCGCCTCGGCCGCCGGCCGGTGGGTGCTGGCGGTAGCGGTGCTGGGCGACGCGATGATCTTGCTGGAGGCGACGGTTGTCAACGTGTCGCTGCCGGCGATCGGCCGTGATCTCGGCGCGGGCGTCGCGGGGCTGCAGTGGACGCTGAACGGCTACGTGCTTACGCTCACGGCGTTTGTCCTGGTATGCGGTTCGCTCGGCGATACCTACGGCCGTCGTCGCGTCTTCATCCTGGGGCCGGTGGTCTTCGTGGCCGCGTCGGCGCTGTGCGCGGCCGCCCCGACGATCGGGCTGCTCGTCGGAGCCCGGTTCGTCCAGGGGATCGGCGGGGCCCTGCTGACGCCGGGGAGCCTGGCGATCATCGGGGGTGTTTCATCCCGATGACCGCCCCGGGCGATCGGCGCGTGGGCAGGCCTGGGCGCGGTCGCCGGCACTCCGCTGGCCGCGCCCGTTGGGCCAGCGCCGCACCGGTCAGCCCGGCCGTGATGCGGGAGCAGGCCCGGACACCCGCCGGGAGGCCCGAGCCGAGGGCAGGCTGGCCCGGCGAGAGCGCCGTCAGGCGCGGGCCTGGGCGTAACACCCAGGCCACCTGGCCCAGTAGAAGCACTCGGTGGAGCTGAGGGGATTCGAACCCCTGACCCCTCGATGCGAACTAGCGGCAGGAAGGTCAATAAAGGTCATCTATACAGGTCAGAACGTTAACGTTGGATGATCGCGGGTGTTCGAAGGCTATGCGGTTGGTGCCGTTTGCTGCTGCCACTCGTTGTTATCGTTGCAGAGCAACATGCACCTAGTAATACCTGGAGGTGACGGTTCATGACTAGCGAGACGATGAGGGGCTTGCTTGAGCCTCTAATCGGTGAGTTCGGCTCGATTACCATGCTGGTCAGCAGGGTCGGGCCGCTGGTTCTTTCGATGGCTGACCATAAGAAGCTGATCAGCGTAGAGGTCGGCTCGGACGGCCTGGTCCGTCTTGAACGCGAGCATGGGTGGGCTGTGATCGATCCCAGTGAGATCGTGTCCGTGATGTGGATCGATGAAGTGGAGACTCATTCCGGTCAGTTCTTGTGACGGCGGGGATGACTGACAATTAATTGTCAAGTCATTCTGAGCGGTCGGGGCGTCTTACCGGGAGTGGGTACGAAAACCGTACGAGCGAGATTTCACTGTCAATAATCTGTTGACAGTGCCTGGTGTGATGCCTTGCGGCGTGAGCTGACGCTTAAGCGTCAATGCCTCCTGTCCCTGGTGCGCCTGGTGTTGACCTTAAGTGTCAAGGATTCTGGCCATTCGTGTCCCTGCTCCCGATCGCTGCCGCTGCATCATCGCCGCCCGCGTTCCCCGGATCACCGTCCACGGCACGCGCACGACTTGCGCCTCGCTGCTAGCCGCACTTGACGTCCACCCGCACGTCGCGATGCGCGTCCTGAGGCATAGCAAGATCGCCGTCACGATGGAGATCTACGCCGAAGCCCCATCCGATGCCACGCGTGACGCGCTCGCAAGCTCGGCGACTGGCTCGCCTTACTGTTACTGCCGTTTGCTGCTGCCAGAAGATCAAAAAGGCCGGTTCCCTGACGGAGAACCGGCCTTTGACCTGGGTGGAGCTGAGGGGATTCGAACCCCTGACCCCCTCGATGCGAACGAGGTGCGCTACCGGACTGCGCTACAGCCCCGAGAACCTTGGCTAGCCTAGCAAATCCCAAGGGCTGCCCGCGCCATGGATCACCGCGACCCGCCTGGTGACAGCGAACCATCCCCGGGACATCATGGGCATCATGCCCCAGAACCCGCCCGGAGATCCGCGATGACCACGCCGACGGCCGCCGAGGTGACCGGGTGCCCGGTCGACGAGTCCTTCGACCCGCTCTCGGCCGAATTCCTCGCCGATCCCTACGCGGTCATGGCCCGGCGGCCCGGCGGGGGAGCGCCGGTCTTCTTCGCCCCGTCGATCGGCTACTACGTGGTCACCCGCTACGACGCGGTGGACCAGGTGTTCCGCGATCCCGCGAGCTACTCGGCCGCGGCGGCCCAGGCGCCGCTGGTGCCGATCGTCCCCGAGGCGCAAAAGATCCTGCTCGGCGGCGGCTATCAGCCCCAGCCCACCATGGTCAGCCTGGACGAGCCCGAGCACGCCCGGCTGCGCAAGCCGGCTGCCCGCGCCTTCAGCATGAAGCGGGTCACCGCGATGATCCCCGCCATCGAGACCACCACCGCCCGCCTGCTGGACGCGGTGGACGGCCAGGCAGAGTTCGACCTAGTGCAAACCCTCGCCTTCCCCCTCCCGGCCAACATCGTGTTCTCCCTGATGGGCGTGCCCGAGCAGGACTTCGCACAGCTCAAGCAGTGGTGCGGCTACCGCGCCGCGCTGGCCTGGGGCCGTCCGGCGCCCGAGGACCAGGTCGAGATCGCCACCAACATGGCCGTCTACCGCAAGTACCTACGCGACCTGGTGGACCTCAAGGCCGGCGCGCCGGGCGACGACCTGGCCAGCGACCTGATGGCCATCCACCGGGAGGCGCCGGAGCGGCTCACCCGTGACGAGATCGGCTCGATCCTGTTCTCGCTGTCGTTCGCCGGCCACGAGACCACCACCGGGCTCATCGGTAACACGGTTCGCCGCCTGCTCGAGGACCCCGCCCGCTGGGCCGAGATCGCCGCCGACCCGGACCTGATCCCGGGCGCGGTCGAGGAGAGCCTGCGCTACGACCCGTCCGTGCCCGTCTGGCGCCGGGTCACCACCCGCCCGGTCACCCTGGCCGGCGTCGGCCTGCCCGCCGGCTCAAAGCTTTTCCTGTGGCTGGCCGCCGCGGGCCGTGACGAGGAAGCGTTCGACCGCCCCGACGACTTCGATATCCACCGAACGAGTGCCGATCACCACCTAGCTTTCGGCAAGGGCCTGCACTACTGCCTAGGCGCCAACCTGGGCAAGCTCGAAGCGCAGATCGCGATCGCCGAACTAGCCCGCCGCCACCCCCGCCTGGCCCTAGCCCCCGGCCAGCAGCTGACCTTCCACCCCAACATCTCCTTCCGCGGCCCTCAGTCCCTCGTCGTCCGAACCAGCCCCTAGGCCAGGCTCAGACGGCCGCGAGGCGGGCTAAGTCGCCGACGGCGCGCAGCTTGGCGTCGGCGTACTGGTCGTAGAACTCCTCGCCGCCTTCGCCCAGTGACGCGGAGATGTCGATGACCTCGGCCTCGGGCACCGCGGGCACCCCAGGCACCGGGAGCGGCGCCGGGGTCACCGGGGCGGCAGGCGCGGCCGCAGCCGCCGCGCCTGCCGCGGGCATCGTGCCGGTCGTGGTGACCGGGGGAGCGACCCGGTCCGCGGCCGCCACGGCGGCGCGGGCACGGGCCAGTTCACGCCGTTCGGCGTCGGCCTTGGAGGCCTCACGCAGTAGCGCTACGTAACCGGTGAGCATGACGAACGGCGGCATGACCACCCACCAGGCCGCCATCTTGGTGACCGCGAGCGCGGCCGAGCCGAGGGCCAGGATCACCAGCATGCCGAGCATCCGCCGCCGCGCCGCCAGCACCTTCCCGCGTTCCTCGGTGAGCTCCTCGCCCGCCGGAGCCCCGGGGCGCCCGTCCGCCGGAGCCGCGCGCTCCGCCGGTCCGGCCTGCGGCGCCTGAACCCGCCGGTCGGCTGGCCCCGGCCGCGCCGGTGGCGCCTGCCGCGAGGCCGCTACCTGCCGTTCCGCTGCCACCGGCCGTGAGCCCGGTGCGGTCCGCGCCGCCGGGGCCTGCCGCTCGGCCGAGGGCGCCGGAGGAACCGCGTCCTCCCGCGACCGCGGCGCAGGCTCATGAGCCGTGGGGGCCAGGGGAGCCGGGACTGCCGACGGGACGGCTTCCGTTTCCGCCGGGCCGACCTCGTCGTCTTCCCGCTCCTGGGCGGAGGAGTCCCGCCGCAGCCATCGGGGGATGAGCACGCCTGCCCAGATCGCCACGATGGCGACGTACAGTATCGCGCTGCTCAACCGTCCTCCCCTCGGCGCGGCCAACGCCGGGCGGCCCGGCGGCGGATTCCACGGGCCTTGGGTACGGGCCCGCCGCGGCGCGAGCCCATGTGACGCAAAGTAATAGGTTACGAAGGTTTAAACGAGCACCCCGAACGGTGTGTCGCAACATTCGTTGCACCGACTATCGCGGTACCGCGACCACCGGAGCGCCCGGGTGCCGTGTCCGCGCCGCTGAAGTGCCGCGCCCGTACCGGATTCAGCCTGCGCTGAGTCCGAAGCGACCCGATTCAGCCCGCTAGGAGCGAAGAAAAGAATTCCGCCACTGAAGCCGGGATCCACCCGCTTCAGCCCATGCGGGGTCCGAAGTCAGATGGTGTGGCTCTTCGGAATGAGGCCGGGTGGCGTGCCGGCTGCTTCCGGGACCGGGTCGATGGAGCATCGACCCGCATCCCACCGGATCGGTGGAGCATGGGTGCGGCTCCTTTCTGTGAGCCGGTCCCGGGGCGCCCCGGTTCCTGCCTGCTGAGCCCGGTCCCGGGGCGCCTGATCCGGGCGGGGCGTGCGGTACCGGCCGGGGCCGCCCGGGGGCGCGCCGGCAACCACCGCGATGCCACATCGACGTGGTCCTGGCCACCGCGGAGTCACATTGACGTGGCTGCCCGGGGCCGGCGCCGGGTGGCGGGCGGGAGATCCGGGGCTGGCCGGGCCGGGCTGACGGGGCTGCCGGGCCGGGCCGGGCTGACGGGGCTGGGGGGAATACCGGGTGGCCCGGCTCGCAGCGGCCGCCAGGCCGCTCACACGAAAGGAGCCGCACCCATGGAACATCGACCCGGCTGAGCCGACGCCCGCCCCGGGACGCCGGGGCCATGTGAGACCTGCGAGATTCCTGGTACCGTCTCCACCGGAGAAGAGCCACCCAAGCCGAGTTCGTCCCCCGCTCGGACCGAACGCCGCCTAGGTTCAGCCCGCGCTGGAGCCCGAAGCCAGCTGGATGCTCCGCCAGCGCGGCATCAGGCCCTGCGGCACTTCCTCGGCGGTCAGCGCGTAGCACACGTGGTCCCGCCAGGCCCCGTTGATGTGCAGCTGGCGCACCCGGATGCCCTCCTCGCGGAACCCGAGCTTCTCCACCACCCGCCGGGAGGCGTGGTTCTCCGGCCGGATGGACGCCTCGAGCCGGTGCAGCCCGATGACGCCGAAGCAGTGGTCGACCGCCATGGCCAGCGTGGTGGGGATGATGCCGTGCCCGGCGTAAGCCTCGTCGATCCAGTAGCCGACCTGCCCCGAACGGGCCGATCCCCACGTGATCGAGCCGATCGTCAGCTGGCCGACGAACTCGCCGCCGTAGGACACCACCCACGGCACCGCCTGTCCCTGCCTGGCCTCCCGGCGCATCGCCCGCACCATCGCGATGTACGGCCCGAGGCTCGACCGGTACAGCGGGGTCTCCGGGTTGGTTGGCTCCCATGGCCGCAGCCAGGAGGCGTTCCTGACCCGGATCTCACGCCACAGGCGGGCGTCGCTGACCCGCACCGGCCGGAGCTCCACCGGCTGTTCGAGCAGATGAGGCTCGGTGAGGGTAACCGGCCAGCCTCGCATGCGTCCCACGTTCCCATCATTCTCCAGTATCGCTGCTGACGCTACGCGATCTCGGCTGAGCGGTTCGCGCGGAGTCGGCCCTGGGATGGTCGCCCCCGTTGATCTGCGAGACCGCGTGCCCGAGTACGGGCGCCAGCACGGCCATCCCGTCGCGGACGCCGCCGGTGGAACCGGGCAGGTTCACGATCAGGGTACGGCCCGCCACCCCGGCCACGCCACGAGAAAGCATCGCGGACGGTACTCCGGCGGCTACCCCGGCCGCGCGCAGCGCCTCGGCGATGCCGGGAATCTCGCGTTCGATCACGCTCCGGGTTATCTCCGGGGTCAGGTCGCCGGGGGTCAGGCCGGTCCCGCCGGTGGTCACGACGACGTCGTAGCCCGCGGCCAGCGCGTCCCGCAGCGCCGTCTCGACCGGGTCGCCGTCCGGGAGGACCAGGGGGCCGTCCACCGTGCAGCCCGCCTCGGCCAGCAGCCCGGCCAGCACCGGACCCGACTTGTCCTCGTACACGCCCGCCGCGGCCCGGTTCGACGCCGTGATGACCAGCGCCTTCATTGAGGTCGATGCCATGGCCCGGTCTTCCCGCCTTCCTTCCACTCGACCCGCACGTCGGTGATCACCGCGGCCGGGTCGATGGCCTTCACCATGTCGATCAGCGCCAGCGCGGCCACCGACACCGAGGTGAGCGCCTCCATCTCCACGCCGGTCCGGTCCGCGGTGCGGGCCACGGCGGTGATGTCCACGCCCTCGTCGGTGACGGCCAGGTCCACGGTGACCCCGTGCAGCCCGATCGGGTGGCACAGCGGGATCAGGTCCGGCGTCCGCTTGGCCCCGGCGATGCCGGCGATCCGGGCCACCGCGAGCGCGTCGCCCTTCGGCACGTCCCCGGCCCGCAGCGCCGCGACCGCCGCCGCGGCCAGCCGCACCCGCCCGGTCGCGCAGGCCGAGCGCGCGGTCACTTCCTTGCCCGACACGTCGACCATCCGCGCGTGCCCAGACCCGTCCACATGCGTCAGGCGGTCACCCATGCAGGCCACCTTAATGCCGAACGAGTAGCGTCCCCGCCCAGGTCACGGCAGGACCAGTACCTCGGCGGTGTCGCCCTCGGCCAGCTGGACCACCCACTCGGGCACGATGACCAGCGCGTTGGCCTTGCCGAGGGTGGCTATCTGGTGCGAGCCCTGGCCGGTCAGCGGCTCGACCGTGCCGCTGGCCCGGTCCAGCACGCCGCGCAGGAACGAACGCCGCCCGGCCGGCGAGCGCACCGCCCCGGTCAGCGTGGCGGTGATCTTCTCCAGGCCGAGGCCGGCGTAGCCCTGCAGGGCGCCGAGGGCGGGCCGGGTGAAGACCTGGAACGAGACGTAGGCGCTGACCGGGTTGCCGGGCAGCGTGAAGATCGGCACCCGCTCCCGGGCCACCGGGGACGGCGCGGCGGCCTCCTCGTAGCCGTCCCGGCGCCGCAGAGATCGCCCCGGCCGGCGCTGCGGGTCCGCCGGGGCCTGGGCCGGCGGCAGCGCGATGGTCCCGAACCCCTGCGGCATGCCCGGCTGCATGGCGACCTTGCGGAAGGCGATCGTGCCGAGCCGCTGCAGCGCCGCCTTGATCACGTCGTGCTCGCCGCCCATGCTGACCCCGCCGGTGGTGATCATCAGGTCGGCCCGGACCAGCTGGTCCTCGATGGCCGGCAGCACCTCGTCCGGGCGGTCGGGCAAGATGGCCTGCCGGTAGGCCAGGCAGCCCGCCTGCCGGGCCGCCGCGGCCAGCATGAAGCTGTTGGAGTCCCAGATCCGCCCGGGGACGAGCGGCGAGCCCGGCTCGGCCAGCTCGTTGCCGGTGGACAGCACCACGACCCGGGGCCGGGGCCGGACCAGGACCGACCCGCGCCCGGCGGCCGCGATCACCGCGATGTGCATCGGCCGCAGCCAGGTGCCCGCGGTGACCAGCACCTCGCCCGCCTTGGCGTCCTCGCCGGCCAGCCGCACCGCGTTGCCGTACTCGGCCTGGCCGCGGATGGTCACCCGGACGCTGCCGCCGTCGGTCCACTCCACCGGCACCACGGCCTCGGCGCCGTGCGGCAGCATGGCGCCGGTCATGATCTTGATGGCGGTCCCCGGCTGGAGCGCGTACGCCCCGGTGTCGCCGGCCGCGACCTCGGCCGTGACCGGCAGCGTGACCGGGTTCTCCTCGGTGGCGGGGGCGACGTCCGCGACCCGCACCGCGTACCCGTCCATGCCCGAGTTGTCGAACGACGGCAGCGGGCCGGCCGCCGAGACGTCCTCGGCCAGTACCAGGCCGTGCACGTCCCCCAGGCTGAGCTCGGTGGGCGCCAGCGGGGTGATCGTGGCGAGGATCTCCGCCAGGTGATCCTCGACCGGCGTCAGCTCGCCGTTGTGCCCGTGGCCAGGCGTCACGGGAGGCTGTCCAGGTACTTGCGCAGCCAGGGCACGATCTCCTCGGCCAGGTCGGAGCGCTCGCAGGCGAACTGGACCAGGGTGCGCAGGTAGTCCAGCTTGTTGCCGGTGTCGTAGCGGCGGCCGTGGAACAGCACGCCGTGCACGGGGCCGCCCTCGGCCGGCCCGCGCTTGGCCAGCGTCAGCAGCGCGTCGGTGAGCTGGATCTCGCCGCCCCGGCCGGGCTGCGTCTCGCGCAGCACGTCGAACACGGCCGGGTCGCAGACGTAGCGCCCGATCAGGATCCAGTTGCTCGGCGCCTCGCCGGGTACCGGCTTCTCCACCAGGTCGGTTACCTTCACCACGCCGTCCTCGCCGGTCGGCGTGATCGCGGCGCAGCCGTACTGGGAAACCTGCTCCGGGTCCACCTCCATCAGCGCGACCACGCTGCCGCCGTGCCGCTTGCGCACCTCGATCATCTGGGTCAGCAGCGGGTCGCGGCTGTCGATGATGTCGTCGCCGAGCAGCACCGCGAACGGCTCGTCGCCCACGTGCTGGGCGGCGCAGAGCACGGCGTGGCCGAGGCCCTTCGGGTCGCCCTGGCGCACGTAGTGCACGGTGGCCAGCTCGCTGGACTCGCGCACCTGGGCCAGCCGCTCGGTGTCTTCCTTGGCGGCCAGCGCCTCTTCGAGCTCATAAGCCCGGTCGAAGTGGTTCTCGATGGAGACCTTGCTCCGGCCGGTGATCATCAGCACATCGTCCAGGCCAGCCGCGACGGCTTCCTCCACGACGTACTGGATAGCCGGCTTGTCGACGACCGGGAGCATTTCCTTGGGCGTCGCCTTGGTCGCGGGCAGGAACCTGGTGCCCAGGCCGGCGGCGGGGATGACGGCCTTGGTGACGTCCTTAACAGCCATGCCTGAACACTAGCGAACTCCCGGGAGTGATCCTGGCGCTGGGCAGTACGGTAAGTGACATGCCGGGCGTAAAAGAGAAGAAGGCCGCGCTGCGGACGCGGCTGATCGCGGCCCGGGGCGAGCTGACGGCGGAACAGCGGACGGCGGCCGGGCGGGCCATCAGGGACACCCTGCTCGAGCGGCCCGAGATCCAGATGGCCGGGACGATCGCGGTCTATTACTCGGTCGGTGCCGAGCCCGATACCCGCGGCCTGGTCTACGCGCTGTGGAAGCGCGGCAGCTACGTGCTGCTCCCGCAGCTGCGGCCGGACGGCGACCTGGACTGGGCCTCCTACGAGGGGCCCGACTCCCTGGTCCCCGGCCCGCGCGGGCTGCTCGAACCGGGGGAGCCGCCGCGCGGACCCGGCGCGGTGGCCCGGGCCGACGCGGTGCTGGTGCCGGCGCTGGCCGTCGACGAGACCGGGAACCGGCTCGGCCGGGGCGGCGGCAGCTACGACCGCGCGCTGGCCCGGGTCGGCCCGATGGTCCCGTTGATCGCGCTGATCTACGACGCCGAGCTCCTCGATGACGTGCCCGCCGAGCCGCACGACGTGAAAGTCAGGGCTGCGGTCAGCCCGGCGGCCGGGGTGCGGGTGACCGGGGAATCCCAGAACGGCCTGCACGGTTAGATATGCTTAGCAGTCGGTGGTTCCGAGTGCTAACTTAAAGGCCCGCGCTGAGGAGTGTCCGTGCCCACGTATCAGTACACCTGCACCGAATGCGGTGAGCCGGTCGAGGCGGTGCAGAAGTTCACCGACGCCCCGCTGACCGTGTGCGCGGCGTGCGGCGGCAGGCTCAGGAAGGTGTTCTCCCCGGTGGGGATCGTCTTCAAGGGCTCGGGCTTCTACCGTACGGACAGCCGGAACGGCTCCAGCGCCGCCGCCCCGGCGGCCAAGGACGGCAAGGAGAAGACGTCGAGCGACTCCTCGTCCTCTTCCGGCGAGTCGTCCTCGGCCAGCGGCAACGGCTCGGACAGCAAGGCCACCGCCAAGAAGACCGAGACCGCGAGCACCTCGGCCAAGTCGTCCTCCAGCGAGAAGGTAGCGTAAGCGCCTAAGCTCAGCGCTCATGGCGGACCTTGCGGACATCGCTGTCGTCGGCGGCTCGGGCTTCTATGAGTTCCTGGACGACGCCGAGGAAATCACGCTCGACACCCCGTTCGGGGCGCCGAGCGACCCGGTGACGGTGGGCGAGGTGGCGGGCCGCCGGGTGGCGTTCCTGCCCCGGCACGGCCGGGACCACCGTTTCCCGCCGCACAAGATCCCCTACCGGGCCAACCTGTGGGCGCTGCGCTCCCTCGGCGTGCGCCGGGTCCTCGCACCGACCGCGGTCGGCTCGCTGACGCACCGGTACGGGCCCGGCACGCTGGCCCTGCCCGACCAGCTGGTGGACCGGACCACGACGCGCGACCAGACCTACTACGACCAGGGCGCCTGCCACGTGCCGTTCGCGGACCCGTACTGCCCGTCGGTCCGCACGACGGCCATCGCGACCGCCCGGGAGCAAGGCTGGGAGCCCGTGACCGCGGCCACCCTGGTCGTCATCGAAGGCCAGCGCTTCTCCACCCGCGCCGAGTCCCAGTGGTTCGCCGCCCAGGGCTGGACCCTGGTCGGCATGACCGGCCACCCCGAAGCCGTCCTGGCCCGCGAGCTGGCCCTCTGCTACGCCCCGCTGGCCCTGGTCACCGACCTCGACGCCGGCGTCGAGGAAGGCGAGGGCGTCACCCAGGCCGAAGTCTTCGAAGTCTTCGCCGCCAACATCAAGCGCCTGCGCGACCTGGTCGCCACCATCATCGCCACCCTCCCCCCCACCCGCGAAGACGACCTCTGCGCCCACGCCCTGGACGGCATCACCCTCCCCTTCCCCCTCCCATAGCCCTGTAGGCCCACACCCACGGACTCGGTGGCGCCTCGTGTGGATAGAGTCGGCTTCGTGGCTGATGTGAACATCGCACCGGGTGGGTCCGCCTCGGTATTCGTGCTGCACGACGGCTACGCCGGCCGGGACGGCGACGACGAGCGGGTAGCCGGGACGGTGACCCTGATCCTGGACGGCGACGCGGTGATCGTCGTCGACCCCGGCATGGTCGCGTCCCGCGAGACGCTGCTCGCCGCCCTGGCCCAGCACGGCCCGCAGGCCGGCGACGTGACCGACGTCGTGTTCAGCCATCACCATCCCGATCACACCGTCAACGCCGCGCTGTTCCCGGCGGCCCGGATCCACGACCACTGGGCTATCTACGACGGAGACCGCTGGATCGACCGTGACGCCGAGGGGTTCGAGCTCGGCCCTTCGGTCCGGCTGCTGCGCACCCCCGGGCACACCGCCGAGGACATCTCGACCGTCGCGTCCACCCCGGACAACGTGGTCGTGTGCACGCACGCCTGGTGGATGGCCGATGGTCCGGCCGACGATCCGCTCGGTTCCGACGCCACCGCGCTGCACGTCAGCCGGGAGCGCCTCCTCGCCGTAGCCACCGTTATCGTCCCTGGTCACGGCGGTCTCTTCCGTCCGGACCAGAACACGCCGCGCTAGCTCGCCGCCGTCCCGGCCGCACCCGGGCAACCTCCCGAAGGCCCTCTCCCGTATGGAGGGTGAGGAGGTGTGCATGCCACGATCATCGCGCGACGAAGAGTTCTCCGCGTTCGTCTCCGAACGCCGGAGCGGACTGGTCCGTTCGGCCAGCCTGCTGACGGCCGGGGACACTCATCTCGCCGAAGACCTAGTCCAGACGGCCCTCGCCCGGCTCTACGTGGCCTGGCCCAAGGTCAGGCAGGCCGGTACCGAGTCCGCCTACGTCTGGCGGATCATCGTCAACGCCCACATCAACGAGGTCCGCCGTCCCCGCCACCGGCGGGAACGTCACGTATCCGAACTGCCCGACCGGCCCGCGCCGCCGGAGACCTTTCCCGACGGCCTCGGCGGCGCCGAGGTGCGCCGGGCGCTAGCCGCGCTGCCGCCCGGCATGCGCGCGGCCGTCGTGCTGCGCCATTGGCTCGACCTCAGCGTCGGGGAAACCGCTGACCTGATGAATTGCTCCGAGGGCACGGTCAAGAGCCAGACCGCGAAGGCCGCCGCGCGTCTTCGCGAGCTGCTCAGCCCGGCCGTCGCGGAAAGGACTAACCCGTGAACGACATGAAGGACTTGTTCGAATTGGCCCTCAGCGACATTCCCCGTACCGGCCAGCACTCCGACCCGGATGAGGACCTGGCCCGCGGCCGCCGCCTGCTGCGCCGCCGCCGGCAGCGGCTGGCCGGCCTGGCCGGCGTGACCGCCGCCGTCCTGTGCGGCATCTTGGTCCCGCTGTCCCTGAACGGATCCACCCCAGCGGCAAGCCACCCGGTGGCCGCGGCCTCGTCACCGGTCTCCACCCACCCGAAGGCGACCGCCGCGCCAACGCACACCACCGTCAGCCAGGCCCACGCGATCAAGCTGGTCGCGTGGGTCGGGACACAGCCTCCCGGTTACCGGGTGGCCTGGATGCCCAAGGGCTGGGTGGTCCAAGGTAGTGACCCGTACGCGCTGACCATGGCGCCGCCGAACGACACGGACAAGGACCCGCACGTCTTCATCGGCAAGCTCGTGGTCATGCTGCAGTCCCGGGACGCCTCCGCCCCGCCGTCCAACTGGGCCGACCAGCCGGTGAACGGGCGGGTCGGCAAGTTCGATGTGCAGGGCGACACGCAGATCCTCACCTTCAAGGTCGCCAGCGGTCAGTGGGTCGTGATCCAGGCCCCAATGTCGCTGGGCTGGAACAGCGCCGAGCTGGCCAAGTTCGCCGGCGGAGTACAGGTGCTCGCGGCCGCCGAGCCGGGCCGCGGCTGAGCCCGCGCCAGCTGCCGCCGTGAGTGCGGCACCTCACGGCGGCAGCCGCGGGCGCGTCCAGGTAGGCTATGGCCTTGGCAGGCCCCGATAGCTCAGCGGATAGAGCGACTGCCTCCTAAGCAGTAGGTCCCGCGTTCGAGTCGCGGTCGGGGCGCAGACATGCAATTGGTCGCTGATTTCCGAAAATTTACGGCTCTTATGAGTGACTGCTCGCAGGCAGTCATTCATATCCGGTGCATCGTCGAGCGGGTAACGCGTTTACCAGGGCAGAACCGTGGAGGCGGTTCCGGTGTTGAGCAGGCGGCGACCGCCGGGTCCCGGCTCAGCTTGTCCAGGCAGCGTCTGCTGCATGGCCCGATGCTGCCGACCGGGATGCCCAGCTTGGCACTGATCTGGGGCCAGCGGATTCCTGCTCAAGACCGCGCCCGCCGACCAGCTCCTAGCCGCCGTCCGCATCGCCGCGGCGGGAGACGCGCTGCTGTCCCCGCCCATTACCCGGCGCCTGATCGAGCACTACGCCCAGCAAACCCGCAGCCCCGCACCAGACCAGCAACGCCGCCTAGCCCAGCTGACCGCACGCGAACTCGATGTGCTCAAACTCGTCGCCCGCGGCCTGTCGAACCAGGAAATTGCCCAGACACTGGTGCTCGCCACCACCACCGTCAAATCCCACGTCGCTAGCCTGCTCGCAAAACTCGGCGCTAGGGACCGGACCCAGCTTGTCATCCTCGCCTACGGAAACCGGCCTCATCCAACCCGGCTCCCAGTAACCCCGCTAACGGTAACCCTCGTTTCCGTGAGGCAGTTAGCCGACGTCAGGCCGTGCCCAGCTGCCCGGTCTAGCGGGCCAGGGTCGCTCCGGACCGTCAGACGGGACGAAACGCCGCGGGCGAATCTGGTCTGTGCTGCGGGTGCCTGGTGGTGGTCAGCATGCGTCCACTCGGATACGTGGAGGCCGCACGTTAGAAGACGCCAGTGCTGGTTAGTTAGCCTCTCATGGCGAATTCCCTTGCAGCTGCTTCTGCGGCTATTCAATCGACGGCTGGAGATGTGCGGCGTCAGGGCGGCTGGCTGCCGGATAGCCAGGACGACCTTGAGGCATGGCTGGCGGGTCACCGGGAGCGCGTAGCCGCCAGGGGCGGGCAGATCAAGCTGCATCCGGTGATCGCCGAGTTCCAGGCGCTGATCGACACCGACCCAGTGGTGCGCATGTATTTCAACGAGATGATCGCCCAGGTACCGCGCAACAGGCAGTACAGCGAGCGGCATCTGGAAAGCGTGCAGCAGATGCTGCAGCTGATCAACGAGGTCCTGACGATGGCCCCGGAGTACAGCACAGACGCGATGGTGATCTTGCCGCTCGGCGCGATCCTTGACTGGACCATGAGCACGCCAGCCGGCTTCGCTGCCTTCCGCGACAGGCGGATCAACGCGATGATCAAGAAGATCCTAGGCGTATGGTGCGAGTTTCTCAGCAGCAGCGACTCCCGCTACGTCCTCAACGACTCGCCGTCCGGCTGGAAAGGCGAAGCCGCCAGGCGGGCCATCGGCATTGAGCAGTACCAGTACGACCCCGAGGGCAAGTACTGGGGCTTCATGTCGTGGAACGACTTTTTCACCCGGCGCTTGGCCGACGGCGCGCGCCCGGTCGCATCGCCAGACGATGACAGCGTCATCGTCAGCGCGTGCGAGTCCACCCCGTACGGCCTGGCCGCGAACGTCCAGCTCCAGGACCAGTTCTGGATCAAGAGCCAGCCGTACTCGCTGCAGGACATACTGGTGAACGACCAGTCAGCGGGCCAGTTTGCCGGGGGGACCGTCTACCAGGCTTTCCTGAGCGCCACCAACTATCACCGGTGGCACAGCCCGGTAGCCGGGACCATCGTGCGGGCCTTCGTCCACGATGGCACCTATTACTCCGAGGCCGACTCCGAAGGGGCCGCCGCAGCCGAACCTCAGTACTCGCAGTCGTACTTGGCCCATGTCGCGACGCGGGCGGTCATCCTCATCGAGGCCGACAACCCCGTCATCGGCCTGACCGCCTTCGTGCCGGTCGGCATGAGCGAAGTCTCCTCCTGCATGATCGACCCGAAAATCCGGCCCGGCTATCACGTCGCCAAGGGTGAGGAACTCGGTTACTTCCAGTTCGGCGGCTCTACTCACTGCCTGGTCTTCCGGCCGGGCGCGATCGCCGGCTTCTCCCTGACGGCGATCCCCCAGCCGCACGACCCGCATCCTCCGCTAGTACGGGTCCGCTCTCAGCTCGCCACCGCAGCGCCAGGGTGACCCGCAGACGTTCTGGCAAGTAGCCGGGTAGCCCTCCGCGTGATGCGCGCCTAGGCGGTGAAGGGCACGGCCGTGTGCGGACGGGCCGATGACAGGGCCTGTCGCTTGAGCGCGTCGGATGCCACGGCCCTGGCGACGGCCGCAGCGGCGTATCGGTCGGGGGCGGTGATCTGGGCGACGCTGGCGATCTTGGCGGACAGGTGGGCGCTGGTGATGCTCGCGGACCTGGACAGTAGCCGGCAGCTGTAGCCGGATCGGGCCGATCCGGCTTCGCAGATTCCAATCGCCTAAAGTTAGCGTTGCTAACGGTATTCCAGCGAGCCCAATGGGGAGCCAACGACCACAGCCGCGATGCCGCCCCAGGCCATATCCAGCCGTTGCGGCTGCAGCTAAAGGGCTCGTCAGGCCATACCTGACAGAATCCGGCCACATCCGGCCCCTTCGGGACGCACATCTCAAGCTCCAGGTCAGCCAGCCCTTGCTGATGTTCGGGTACATCACCGTGAAGCCGCTCATCGTCGCCTCGCAGGTACACGGTCGAGGCCCGGGTCGTGGAGTGCCCACCTCAGCACGGCGGATATTGAACGCTGTCAGAGCGGATACCACTACCGCGGCGTGAGGTAGTTCGTAGGGTGGCTCGTATGGGTACCGCCCCGGCGCTGAGCGCGATCATCATCGCGGGAACCGCGGCGGCCCTGTTCCTGTCGCGCAGGCCTCACGGGGATAACGCCGCGGCCGGCGGCTGGGGCCGCCTGTCTTGTCCCTGGCCGCGGTGATCATCGTGATCTACCTCAACCAGGTGCTGTTCACCGTGTACGTGATCCGGGTCCGGCACGGGGACCCGTCGTTTATCGCGCGGTATCTCCCGGCCGGCTGGTTCACGCTCGCCCGCGGCCACGCGCTGGAGGCGCTAGCGCGCCAGTTCCCTGATCCCGGCCTGCTCGCCCCGGCGGTGCTGCGGGTGCAGGCATTCCTGGAACTGCCCTTGGTCGTGTTCGCCTACCTGACGGTGAGCCGTTGGTTCTCGGCCGACGCGTACCGCGGGGCGCGGCGGCTCGTCTGGCCGGCCTCAGCCGCCTGGACCGCGACCTTCTGCCTCATTGAATGGTCGCTGCACAACCCGTACACGGCCGATGACATCGTCATCCGGATCGTCGCGGGGATCGTGGTGCCGCTGTGGGCGGGGCGGCTCGCCGGAGCACCGCCTGACCGGGTGCCGGACCTGACTGCCCTGCTGGTCTTCGCGGTGTCCACGGCGGCACTCGGCCTAGTCGTCCTCACCGTCTATGACACCGCACTGCTGTACAACCTCGGCCATCTGGGGGCCAGGCTGCCGATGACCGCGGCCGCCCTGGCGGTGCTGGTCGCGGCGCGGGCGGCGGCGCCGTTGCTGCCGCGCCGGCCGCCTGGTCCCGGGGTGGAGTCGATCGCCCGTTCGTTCGGCGCCTTCTTGCTGTTGTTTTTCGTCCCCGCGCTGCCGGTGCGCTACGGCCTGGTCGGCTGGGGCACCACCTATGTTGCCGCTGCCGCGGCCCTGGTGCTTGTCACGGCCGCGGCCGTGCGCGGGATCGCTGGCACCTTCGCTCGCAGCCCGGTGAACCGGGTGCGCTGGCTCGCGCAGATGGCCATCAGCGTGGCCGTGGGCCTAGCGGCCGGCACGGCCGCCAGGCTGCTGCTTCGCGGCGGCTATCCCGAGTCCCGCCTGCTGTGGGCCGCCGCCGCGTTCTTCATCTGCGCCACCACCACCTGCGCGCTCATCGACCCGCACCCTCGTCCTCGATCGCTGCCCGGGGAAAGCGCGGCGGCCCGGCCCGCGGCCGCGACCCCGCCCCTGGACCAGGCGCCACCCTGAGCGCCGGACTGCGACGCTGGCACCGCTGCGGGATTTCCGTGGCCCCCGGGCGACGTGAATGAGAACCTCGGCCTGACTAAAGATCCGCGTCTGCGGCGTCATTGCCGCGCTCACCAGGTGAGCGCGGCCGCGACTCGCCGGGCCTCACGCAGGCCGCTTTCGATCGCGCCGTCGACGAAGCCGCCCCACAGGCTCGCGTTGTCGCTCGAGGCGAAGTGCACCACGCCCGCGGGCTGTTGCAGCCCGGCCAGGTCGCGGGTCAGCTGCCCGGGCCGGTGCGTCATCCAGGTGGTCCGCGAGAGCGGGTCCTTCATCCAGTCGTGCGCGGCCACCTCGACGACCTCCAGCCCGGTACGCAGTACGTCGACCGCGGCCTGCACGCCGGCCACGCTGGTCACGTCGAGCTGGGTATGGTCGGGGCCGAACCCGACCAGGACCGTGGCGTCGTCGTCCGCGAACTCGGTCTTCAGCACCGAGATCGGATGCCGCGGGCTCGCGTACGCGAAGAACCGCGGTACCCGGCCGCGCGCCTTCACCCACACCTTGATGCCCTGCGACGCGACGGTCTCGGCGTTCGCCCGCCGCCAGGCGGCCGGCAGCGCCGGCTCCCACTCGATGCCCGCGATCGCGTTGACCGGCAGCGTCGAGATCACCCGCCGGGCCCGCACCTCGTTGCCATCGGCGCCGGTCACGACGGCGCCGTCCGCCGTCTGCGCGACCTTCGTCACGGTGACGCCCAGCCGGATCTCCCCCGCGACGTCCGCCGCGATCGCGCGGGTGAATCCGCTCATGCCGCCGGCGACCCGGTAGGTGGCCGACGCCTCGTGCATGAGCTGCCAGTGCCCGCCCGCCGCGGCCGCCCAGCGCAGCGCGCTCGACAGGCCGACCTGGTCGAGCCGGGCGTTCACGTGGCCTGCCCACACCGCCTCATTCGCGCTGCGTGCCTCGTCGTCGAGCCCGAGCGCGTCGAACCGGTCCTGGATGCTGAGAGCGTCCAGTTCGCCGATCTCGCCGGCCGTCGGGTCGATGCCGCGCGGGATGGCGGCGCCGACGTCGGCCACGATGGCCTGCTGCCCGGCCGCGATGAGCGCCATGAACTCATCCAGCGTGCCCGTGCGCCGGGCGCCGCCCGCACCGAGCCAGTACGCTTCCTCGACCGCGGGGCTGCGCGTGATCTCCCGCCCGTACCGGGTCATCTCGGCCCACGTGTGCGGCTGCACCCAGTGCACCCAGGTGCCGCCGAGCTCCAGGTCATGGCCGAGCCTGCGGTCGGTCCAGGTACGCCCGCCAACCCGGTCGCGGGCCTCCAGCACGAGCACGCCGAGCCCCGCGCGGCCCAGTTCGCGCGCGGCCACCAGCCCCGCGAACCCGGCGCCGATGACGACCACATCAATGTCGGCGCCGGTCCCAAGTCCAGCCACCATCGCCCTCCCGGACGGATCGAGCCTAGACGCCTTCGGCGACCGTGAACTGGGTGATCTTAGGGGCGGCGGCCAGGATCGGCCCGAGACCCGAGGCGCCTTCGGGGGTGGCCCGCCACGCCCGGTAGGCCCGGTCATGCTCGATTGATTCCCAGGTCTCGTAGACGATCACGTGCGCCGGGTCGTCGCTGTCGACCAGGACGGTAGCACTCAGGCAGCCGGCGAACGCGCGGGTGCCGGTGAGCGTCGTGTGGATGGTCTCGTGCGCGGTTTCCAGTGCGTCGGCCTTGAGCTGGAGATCAAGAATTGCGATGGTCGCCACGACTGCTCCTCACGGGCACGATGATCAACAAGCCAGATCCCTCGGCAGCGCCGCGCCGCCGCCCCGTATTCCCGTCCGATCCCAGGCCAGACGGGACGGCCAGGCCGGGAGCCGGAGAGTTAGCGGTCAGCGAGGCCAGATGAGGCGCGGGCCAGCGGCAGGAACACGTCATCGACGATCGAGGTGATGACCTCCGGTGCGGCCGGCTCCAGCGTCATCAGCAGCTCGTGGCGGAGCAGGTCGACCGGCAGCGAGATGACCCGGGCGGCGGGCGTTTTGGGCCCGAGCTCGCCGCGGGCGATCGCCCGGGCCACGATGACCTCCATCGACGACTCGCGGTCGCCGATCAGTTCCCGGCGCAGCTCGGCGGGGGACAGGCCGAGGTCCTGGAACTGGGCGCTCAGCCGCATGGACATTACCGCGGCGACGCTGCCGCGCAGGTGGTTGATGCCGGCCAGCACCGTGATCGTGTCCCCGCGGAGGCCGCCGGTGTCGGGCACCTCGTTCCGGACGGTCTCGCCCCGGCGGCGCAGCGTGGCTCGCAGCAGCTCCTCCCGGGTCCGCCAGCGCCGGTAGAGCACGGGCTTGCTCGAGCGCGCCCGCTCGGCCACCCCGGCGAAGGTGAACCCGTTCCACCCGTCGGTCTCCAGCACGTCCCAGGCGGCGTCCAGGATCGCCGCCTCCAGCGCGGCCCCGCGCCGCCGGGTGGACTTCCCGCCGTCCAGCTCAGGCTGCTCGCTCACCGGTCACCTCGCTTTAAGAAACCTCTTGCGTATCTTATCTGACCAGGCTACGTTAATAAGAAACCAGTCAGTTTCTTATTGGAGCAGGCTATGAGCAAGACGGACACCGCCCTGCCGCCCGAAACCAAGCGGGCGCTGACGGCGCTGATCATCGGCGCGGTGGCCGCCGTGCTCGACACCACGATCGTCTCCATCGCGTTGCGCACCCTGGTCGGTGCGCTGCACTCGACGGTCAGCCAGATCCAGTGGGTGAGCACCGGCTACCTGCTCGCCCTGGGCGTGGTGATCCCGGTCGTCGGCTGGGCCCAGGCCCGGTTCGGCGGCAAGCGGCTCTGGATGGCCGCGCTGACCATCTTCGTGGCCGGCTCGGCGCTGTGCTCGGTGGCCTGGAACGCCGACAGCCTGATCGCCTTCCGGGTGCTGCAGGGAGCGGGCGCCGGCATGATCTTCCCGCTGCTGATGACCCTGGCCATGCGGGCCGCGCGTTCGGTGCCGGGCGGTGCCAGCTCGCTGGGCCGGGTGACGGCCACGGTCAGCCTGCCGATCGCCGTCGGCCCGATTCTCGGCCCCGTCCTCGGCGGCGTCATCCTCAACTGGCTCAGCTGGCGCTGGCTGTTCCTGATCAACGTGCCGGTCTGCGCGGTCGGCCTCTACCTGGCCTGGCGGGCGCTGCCGGCCGATGCCCCGGCCGCGGCCGATGCCCCGGCCGCGGCCGAGGGCCGGCCTCGGTTCGACCTGGTCGGCCTGCTGCTGGTGGCGCCCGGCATGGTCGGCGTGCTGCTCGGCCTGTCCGACGTCAGCACCGACGGCGGCTTCGGCCACCGCGACGTTCTGCTCCCGCTGGTCATCGGGCTGGTCCTGCTGGCCGCGTTCGCGGCCTGGGCGGTCCACCGGACATCGGGCCGCCGGACATCAGCCGACCGGGCGCCGGCCGACCGGCGCCGGCCGGGCGGCCGGCGCGGCCCTGGTCAACGTGCGGCTGCTGCGGGTCCGCTCCGTCGCCGCGTCCTCGGTCGCGCTGTTCCTCTCCGGCGCCTGCATGTACGGCGCGATGTTCCTGCTCCCGCTCTACTACCAGGAACTGCGCGGGTTCGACGTGCTCGATGCCGCGCTGGTGCTGATCCCGCAGGGCGTGGGCTCGCTGCTGACCCGGACGATAACCGGGCGGCTGACCGACCGGATCGGCGGCCGGGCCGTCGCGGTGGCCGGCTTCGCGCTGGTCGCGCTGGCCACCGTGCCGTTCGCCTTCGCCGGCCCGGGCACGAGCGAGTGGTGGCTCGGCGCCGTCCTGCTGGTCCGCGGCCTCGGCCTCGGCATCGTGCTGATCCCGGTGATGACCGTCGCCTTCGTCGACATCGACCCGGACGACATGCCGGACGCCTCGATGATCACTCGCATCAGCCAGCAGGTCGGCGGCTCGTTCGGCGTCGCGATCGCCGCCGTCGTCCTGGAGTCGGCCGTCACCAGCGGCCACCCCCTGACCCGGGCCTTCGGCCAGGCGTTCTGGTGGACGACCGGGTTCACCCTCGTCGCCGTGGTGGCCTCGTTCTTCCTCCCCGGCCGCCGCGTCCCGGCCGCCGGGCCGCCCACGGCCCCGGAGCAGGCCCCGGAGCAGGCCCCGGAGCGGGCCCCGGAGAAGGGCGGCGGCCTTGCCCCGGCCGCGGCCAGCACGGACCAGGCCCAGCGGTAGTCCCGGCCGGCCGCGTCCGGCATACTGCCGGTCATGATGATCGGCGTTGGGCTCGATGCCCGGCTCGGCCTTCCGTTCGGCCCGCTGCGAGAGGCCGCGCAGGAAGCGGAGCGGCTCGGATTCGAGAGCCTGTGGACCCCGGCCGGCGGCGTGCCGGACTCGTTCCACGTCTGCGCGGCCTGGTCGCAGGACACCTCGCTGCGCACCGGCATCTCCGTCGTCCCGGCGGCGCGGATGTGGACCCCGCCAGGCCTGGCGGCCCAGGCGGCCACGCTGGCCCAGCTGTCCTCGGGCCGGTTCGTGCTCGGCCTCGGCACGGGCGGCTACGGACCCGGGTTCTGGGCGTCGGTGGGCCTGCCCGACCGCCCGATCGCGGTCATGCGGGAGTACGTCACCGCCGTCCGCGGCCTGCTGGCCGGCCAGCAGGTCACGGCGGGCGAGATCATCGCCCGGGAAGGAACGGGTCCGGGTGCCCCGGGCTGGCCCCGGTCCGCCGCGCTCGGAGTGAACGAACCGGTGCCTGCCCCGGTCTACCTGGCGGCGCTCGGCCCGCAGATGCTCCGGCTGGCCGGGGAGAGCTCCGACGGAGCGCTGCTCAACTGGGCGACGCCCGAGCGCATCGCGGTCAGCCGGGCGCGGATCGACGAGGGCGCCGCGCGGGCGGGCCGTGCCCCCGGCACGGTCCCGATGACGATGTACATCCGGGTCTGCATCGACGACGACGTGGCCGCGGCCCGGCAGGCGTTCGGCGCGCAGGTGCTCGGGTACGCCATGGGCCGGGACGGCCTCCCGCCGGGCGCGGGTTACCGGGGCCTGTTCGCCCAGATGGGGTTCGACGCGGAGCTGACCGAGCTGGAACAGCGGCGGGACCGGGGCGCGTCCATGACTGAGCTGGTCGACGCGGCCCCCGACCAGCTGCTCCACGCGGTCGGCTACTACGGCCCGGCCGCCCCGGCCCCCGCCGCGTTCGCCCGGCTCGCGGCCGGGCTGGACGAGACCGTCGTCCGGATCATCACCGCCCGTCCCGGCCTGGAGCCCGTCGGCCAGGCCATGGCCGCCCTGACGCCGGCGCTCATCCGCGCCGCCGGCTAACCCGGCCCCGGCGACCCTCCGCATCCTCACCCCCAGGGAACAGGGCCGGGGGCCTGATTAGTTGCCACCAAGCAACAGTTGCCTTAAGGCAAGTATCTGGACGCGGTCCCAGAGCAGCGAGGTGAACCTCCGTGCCCGAACTGAGCCGCCGGCGCCGCCTGCTGGTGCTGGGCATCTGCTGCCTGAGCCTGTTCATGGTCGGCCTGGACAGCACGATCGTGAACGTCGCGCTGCCGTCGATCGGACGTGAGCTGCACGCGTCCGTATCCGGGCTGCAGTGGACGATCGACGCGTACTCGCTGGTGCTGGCGAGCCTGCTGATGCTCTCCGGGTCGACCGCGGACCGGATCGGGCGCCGCACGACCTTCCAGGCGGGCCTGGCCCTGTTCACGGCCGGCTCGCTGCTGTGCAGCCTGGCCCCGGGCCTGGGCTGGCTCGTCGCCTTCCGGATGGTCCAGGCGGTCGGCGGCTCGATGCTCAACCCGGTGGCGATGTCCATCATCGCCAACACGTTCACCGACCCGGCCGAACGGGCCCGGGCGATCGGCGTCTGGGGCGGGGTGTTCGGCCTCAGCGTGGCGCTGGGCCCGGTCGCCGGCGGTGTGCTGCTGACCCGGCTGACCGCCGGGGCGGCCCCCGGCTTCCTGGTGCTCGGCTACCTGGTCTTCGGGGCCGGGTTCGGCCTGGTGAACGCGCCGATCACCAACGCCGCGGTGGCCGGCATGCCCCGCCAGCAGGCGGGTGTGGCGGCCGGGGTCGCGTCCACCAGCCGGCAGGTGGGCTCCGCTCTCGGCGTGGCGGTCATGGGCTCGGTGCTCAGCGGCGACCTGCACGGCCCCATGCGCACCGGGTTCGTGGCCGCCAGCCAGCCCGGCTGGTGGATCGTGGCCGCCTGCGGCGCGATCATTGCCATCCTCGGCGTCACCACGACGGGCCGCTGGGCCCGCGGCACCGCGGCCCGTACCGCCGCCCGCCTCGAACCCGCCGCCACCTCGCCGCCCGAGCCCAGCGAGCCACCCTCCGGACGCCGCCGGCCCGCCGCCGCCCGGCTCCCGTAACCGGCGCGTAACGCCGGACAGCACCGTCGAGCGCGGATCCGGCCTGCGCGAGCGTGGTCCCGGCCAGCGCCGCCGCCGGGGCGACCGGAGCGCGGCCCGGCGTAAAGCCGTGCAGGTCGACGAACAGCTGCCGGTCCGGGTAACGCTCACGCGGTTCACCCGGTAACGGCGCCGCCCTTGCCCTCGGGCGCGCGTGTCGGTCATGCTGGCCCGGGGCGAGCCGGACGGAGGCGGCAGGCGGCATGGACGAGCGAGTCAGGCAGGCCGGAGCGCTCTACGAGCGGGCCGTCTTCACCGGTGACACGGGGGCGCTGGCCGAAGCCGACCGGGAGCTTGACGCGGCCGAAGCCGACCTGGCCGTGGCGCGCGGCCGGCTGATCCACACGCGGTTCCTGCTGCGCCGCGACCTGGACCCGGCGGCGACCAAGGAAGATCCGGCCGAACGGGCTTTGTTCGAGCGGGCGGCCCGCCTCTACGCCACGCTCGGCGATGTGGCCGGCGAGGCGAGGGCGCTGTTCTGGATCGGCTGTTTCCATCAGGTCATCCGGCGTGACAACGCCACCGCGGTGCCCGTGCTGGAGCGGTCGCTGGAGCTGGCCGCGCGAGCCGGCGACCGGGCCGTGATGGCCGAGGTGCTCCGGCACCTGGGCATCGCGGCGCACGCCGCCGGGCAGCTGGACGAGGCCAGGCAGCGGCTCGAGGAGTCCACCCGGCTGCGCCGCGAGCTGGGGCTCATGCCGGGAGCGGCCGCCAACATGGTCGGGCTGGCCTACATCGCCGCCGCCCAGGGGCGCGGCGGCGACGCCCTGGCCATCCTGGACGAGGCCGGCGCGATCGCCGGCGCCAGCCAGGCCCACCGCATCCTGCAGCAGGTCAGCCAGGCGCGCGCCGACCTGCCAGCGTGAAGACCACTGTGTCAAGATCGCAATATGCCCCCCATGATCGCGTGCTGGAACGGGACGTGAGGGCAGCTTGCCCCTGACTGAGCCCCTATTGACCAGGCCGGCCCTGACCAGACCGCTCCGGGTCCTGCTGCTGTTCGTCTGCCTGCTCGTGCTGGTCGACACGATCTTCTTCACCGCGCTGACGCCGCTGCTGCCGCACTACACGCGCGTGGCCCACCTGACCAAGTCCGGGGCGGGCATCCTGGTCGCGGGCTACCCGCTGGGAACCCTGATCGGGGCGCTGCCCGGCGGTCTGCTCACCGGACGCCTGGGCTACCGCCGGACCGCCCTGTTCGGCCTGGCCCTGATGAGCGTGTCCACGCTGGTCTTCGGGTGGGCCTCGACCGCGGCGATCCTGGACTCCGCCCGGTTCGTGCAGGGACTGGGCGGGGCGTGCACCTGGGCGGCGGGCATGGCCTGGCTGGCCACCGAGGCGCCGCCGCGGCGGCGCGGCGAGCTGATCGGGACGGCCATGGGCGCGGCCGTCGGCGGGGCGCTGTTCGGCCCGGTCGTGGGCGCGGTCGGCGACGAGATCGGCACCGGGCCGGCGTTCGCCAGCGCCGCGGTGGCGGGCGGGGTGCTGATGGCGGTGGCGTTCGTGCTGCCCGCTCCGCGCGCGGTGGTCCCGCAGGGTCTGCGGGACGCGTTCACCGCGGCGGGCGACCGGCGGCTGCGCACCGGGCTGTGGCTGACGACGCTCGCCGGCCTGGCGTTCGGCGTGATCGACGTGCTCGCGCCGCTGCGGATGTCGCACCTCGGGGTCACCGCCCTGGTCATCGCGGGGGCGTTCCTGGCCTCGGCCGCGCTGGAGGCGGCCCTGTCACCGGTCGCGGGCCGGATCGCCGACCGCCGCGGGGCCATCGTGCCGGTCAGGTTCTCGCTGGCCGGCGCGGTCGCGATCAGCCTGCTGGCGGCCACCTTGTCCTCGGCCTGGCTGCTCATCCCGGCCCTGATCGTGGGCATGCCCGCGTTCGGCACGATGTTCACCCCCGCCATGACGCTGATCAGCGAGGGTGCCCAGGACCGGCGCCTGGACCAGGGCCTGGCCTTCGGCCTGGGCAACCTGGCCTGGGCCGCGGGTCAGGCCATAGCCGCCGCCAGCAGCGGCGCCCTGGCCCAGGCCACCTCCGACCTGGTCCCGTACTCCCTGCTCGCCGCCGCCTGCCTGACCACCCTCCTCCTCATCCGCATCCCCAAAGCACCCCAGGAGATGGCAGACTCCCGCGAGCCCCACACATGGGATCATGAGCGTCAGCTGGGCGGCGGACGTCATGAACCTGGGCCTTCACCGCGTCCGGACGCACTCGAAGCCCGGTTTCATGACGTCACCCCCACACCCGACGGCCCCGGCACCCGCCCGCCCGGCCGCCCTGACGCGATCTTCGCCCACCCACGCCTCGCTCAGCTCTACGACGCTTTCGACGGCCCGCGCGACGACCTGGCCGCCTATGTCGCCATCGCCGCCGAACTCGAGGCGGATCACATCCTCGACGTCGGCTGCGGAACGGGATCCCTGGCCGTCCTGCTGGCCCGGACCGGTCGCACCGTCGTAGGAGTCGACCCGGCCGCGGCCTCCCTCGACGTAGCGCGGGCGAAAGACGCCAGCATCACCTGGATCCACGGCGACGCCTCCGCCGCGCCGGCCGCGAGCGCCGATCTGGCCCTGATGACCGGGAACGTCGCCCAGGTCTTCCTCACCGACGACGACTGGGCCCAGGTCCTGCGGGCGATAAGGACCGCGCTGCGCCCGCCCGGGTACCTGGTCTTCGAGACGCGCCGCCCCGAACGCCGTGCCTGGGAAGAGTGGGCCGCCGGCACCAGCCCGGTCACCCGCGACGTCCCGGGCGCCGGCCCGGTCGAGCGCCGCAGCGAGGTCACCGCGGTGGACCTCCCGTTCGTGTCCTTCCGCGACACCTTCACCTTTGCCGTCGATAAAGCGGTCCTCACCTCGGAGTCCACCCTGCGCTTCCGCGGGCGCGACGAGGTAGCCGCGAGCCTGGCCGCCGCGGGCTACCGCGTCGTGGACGTCCGGGACGCCCCCGACCGTCCCGGCCGCGAGTACGTCTTCATCGCCCGGCCCGAATGAACCGCGGTGCGGCCGGGGCCGCAGCCGCCCCCGCGTGCTACGACCCCTCGCCCCGATCAGGCCGGTAGTGCTCAGCGTGCCGCGTCGGCCCGGGTCGGCGCATCCGCCAGTTCATGGATATCGGCCGCCTGCGGTCAGACCGCCGTGCTTCCCCGCCGGGTGACCTCGGCGGCCAGCTGGGCGCGGGAGGTGAGGCCGAGCTTGGCGAACACGTGGACGAGGTGCGTCTGCACGGTGCGGTGCGATATGTACAGCCGGTCGCCGATCTGGGGATTGGATAGTCCCTCCGCGACCAGGCTGGCGACCTTGTGTTCGGTCGGGGTGAGGCTGGACCAGCCGGCCCGCGGCCGGTCCCGGCCGCCCCGGCGGCCGGTGTTGATACCCGTCCGGCGCAGCGCGGCCTCGGCCCGGGCCAGGTCGCGGGCGGCGCCCAGCCGCTCGTAGATGGCGACGGCCTGGTCCAGCCGCGGCCGGCCCTGGCCGGCTTGGCCCCGCCGGACCAGCGCCGTGCCCGCTTCTTCCGCGGCCAGAGCCAGCTCGAGTGGCCGCGGCCCGCCGGAGTAGGCCTCGGCCGCGGCGCCCAGCAGGCCGGCGTCATCGGCGGCTAGGCCCCGGCAGCGCAGGGCCGCCGCGGCCAGCGTCCGGACCTGGGGGTTCCGGTCGGCGAGCTCGGTCACCGAAGCGGCCACCTGCGCCGCCCGTACCGGGTTACCGCAGGTCAGCGCGAGACGAACGAGATCGGCCCCGAGTATCCGGTACTCCAGCACCAGGCCGAGCCGGGTGCACTGGTCCCAGCCGTCGGACAGCGTGGCGAAGGCCTCGCCCGGGCGGCCCTGAGCCTCCAGCACCAGGGCGCGGGCCCACAGGGCCCAGTGCGCACGGTAGCGGGTAACGGGCTCGCCGTGCTGGCCGGCGGCGCGGGCGGCCAGCACGGCGCGGTCGGCTCCTTCGACGTCATCGCGGTGCAGGCTGATCAGGGCGTGCACGCTGTGGCCGACGACGAGACCGTAGCTCTCGCCGGTGGCCGCGGCCAGTTCGGTGCTCGCACCGATCTCGGCCATCGCCTCGTCCCACTGGCCGGCGACGAACTGCCGGACGATGCCGGGAACCTGATAGCTCGGCTGGTGCCAGCCGAGGCCGAGTTCCTCACTGATCCGGCGGCCCGTCTCGAGCGTGTCGCCGGCCTCGGCCAGGCGGTCGAGCTCGATGAGGATGAATCCCCGCGGCACATGGACCGGGTAACGGTGTCCCGCCCGGCCCGGGCTGTGGTCGGCCGCCCGCAGCGCCCTGTCGATGATCTCCAGCGCCTCGGCGAGGTGCCCGCGGAGCAGGGCGACGAGGGCCGACATGGAACTGGCGATCCCGGACGTCATGTGATCCCCGGTCGCGGCGGCGGCCGCGGCGGCCTGCCCGGCGGTGGCCGCGGCGCCGCCGAGGTCGCCCAGCCACATGCGCGCGATGCTGGCCCAGCCCAGGCTGCTGGCATGCTCGGCGCCGGTGAGGGCCGGTGATCCGGCCGCTCGCTCGAATTCCTCCAGCCCTTCCCGCGGCCGCCCGCTCGCCATCAGCGCATACCCCAGGCAGATCCGGACCCGCCCCCCGGCGGCCTGATCGTGCGCGTGCCCGAGCAGCTCACGGCAGACGCGTTCGGCCCGGGCCACGCGCCCGGCCCACATCAGGCAGCTGGCCTGCTCGGCCAGCAGCCGGTCCCGGCCCTGATCACCCGCGGGCATCAGCCCGGCCGCCCGCTCGAACAGCGCGGCCGCCACGTCCGGCGAGGTGGCCGCGGCCTCCCGCGCGGCCGCGGTCAGCCACTGCGCGGCCTCGGCGTCTCCCGCTCCGGCGCCGCGGGCCAGCTGCTCGGCCACCTGCATGGACGGCGCTCCCGCGCGCGCTAGCCGCTGCCCGGCCTCGCGGTGCAGCCCCTGGCGGATGGTGGCCGGCAGATCCTCGTAGACGGCGTCGCGGATCAGGTCGTGACGGAACCGGAGCCGGCCGCCGTCGTCGTCGAGCACCCGGCCGGCGATCCCCTCGTCCAGGATGCGGACCAGCTCGGACACCGGGCGGTCCATCGTCACCGACAGGTCGGTGACCGTGAAGCTGGATCCGAGTACGGCCGCCATCCGCAGCGCCTGGAGCATGTCGCCGGACAGGAAGCTCAGCCGGCGCAAGATCGTCAGCCGCAGCGTCGGCGGCAGCACGACCTGTGTCACCTCGGCTCGTCCGCCGGCCGTCCCGAGCAGGCCCTCCCGCGCGAGCGCCCCCAGCATCTCGATCACGAACAGCGGGTTCCCCGCCGCGGCGGACAGTCCGGCCAGCAGGTCCGGTCCCGGCACGGCGCCCACCGCGTCGGCCGTGAGCTCGGCCACCGCCTGGCCGGCCAGGCCGCCCAGGTTCAGGTAGCGGCCGCTCGCTGCCTCCAGCGCGACCGTCAGCTGGTCCAGCTCGGCCGATCGCGGCGCCGGCCGGAAGCACATGATGAGGGTAACCGGCAGGTACTCGGCCCGGCGGCTCAGCGCCGCCACCGTCAGCAGGCTGGACGGATCGGCCCATTGCAGGTCATCAAGGCCGATCGCCAGCGGCCCGGCCAGCGCCAGCTCCTCGGCCAGGTCAGCGAACGCGTCCACCACCCGGAACCGCAGCCCCGGATCGCTGGTCACGGTGATGGGAGTCCGCTCGCCGGTCCCGCCGGACAGCAGCTGCGCGATAGCCGCCCGCCGGGGGTCAGCCGCGGACCTCACGCATCCGAACGCGCTCGCGACCAGGCCGAACGGCCGCATGCCCTCGAGTTCCTCGGCCCGGCCCGCGACCACCTGCATGCCCCGGCGGCGCGCGTCGTCGAGAGCCGCGCCGAGCAGCCTCGTCTTGCCGATGCCGGCCTCGCCCTCGACCAGGACCAGCGCCCGCTGACCGGACCCGGCCTGGCCGAGCGCCTCACCGAGGACCGCGATTTCCGCCTCGCGCCCGCGGATAGCAGCCACCTGCGCCACGTTACTCGCGGCCGCGAAGATCGTCTCGTCAAAAAGCTGGCGAAACGGGCGCCCGGCCCCATCCGCCAGTCGGCGGATGTCCGCGCTGACTGGCTCTGGCCATGATGAGCCGATGGAAATTCTCATCGTCCTTGACGTCACCGACCCCCCGGCCGGCCTGGTCCGGGTACCCGGTCAGGAGGGACACGAGGAAATCCGGTTCGCCGGCTGGCTTGGCCTGCTCCGGGTCCTGGGCGACGCGCTGGGCTCACCCGCCCCAGGGGGAGAGGAGTCATAACCGGATCAGTACGATCGGCCCGCATGGTTCTGCCAGTCAGAATCCGGGCCGCACCCTCGGATGACGTCACGCTCGGTCACATAGTCTCGGTTGCCACCGAGACAGGGAGGCAGCGTGCGGGCGGAAGATCCCGAAGGCGTCGAGCGCGGCGCGGTCGCGATGGAGTGGGGCAGCGACGCGCTGGCCGAGATCCTGGGCCGTCTGGAGCTGAAGTACCTGGCCCTCGTGCCCGGCTCCAGCTACCGCGGCCTGCACGACAGCCTGGTCAACTACGGCGGCAACCACGACCCGCGGATGCTGGTCTGCCTGCACGAGGAGCACGCGGTCGCGATCGCCCACGGCTACGCCAAGGTGACCGGGCGCCCGATGGGCGTGGCCATCCACAGCAACGTGGGCCTGATGCACGCCACCATGGCCATCTACAACGCCTGGTGCGATCGCGTCCCGATGCTGATCATCGGGGCGACCGGGCCGGTGGACGCGGCCAGGCGCCGGCCCTGGATCGACTGGATCCACACCTCCGCCGACCAGGGCGCGCTGATCCGGGCCTATGTCAAGTGGGACGACCAGCCCGCCTCGGTCGAGGCGGCCCTGGACTCGCTGGCCCGCGCGTACGAAATCACCCGCCAGTCGCCCTCCGCACCGGTCTACGTCTGCCTCGACGTGAGCCTGCAGGAAGCGGCCCTCGCCGAAATACCCGCGATCCCCGACGTCACCAGGAACCGGTCGCCCCGCTCGCACGGCCCGGATAGCGGCCGCGGTCGCGGCCACCCTGGACCTGCTCCGCGACGCCCGCCGCCCGCTGTTCCTGCTCGGCCGCCTCAGCCGCGACGAGCAGGACTGGGACCGCCGGATCGCGCTGGCGCAGCGCTACGGGGCCCGGGTCATTTCCGACCTGAAGAACGGCGCGGCCTTCCCCACCGCCCACCCGCTGCACCCGGTACCGCCCGGCATCTTCCTGCCCGCCGCGGCCGCCGAGATGATCGGCGCCGCCGACGTGATCGTCAGCCTGGACTGGGTCGACCTGGGCGGCACCCTCGCCGCCGCGAAAAGCCACGGCCACCCGGCGACGGCCCCGATCATCTCCTGCACGGCGGACGCCGCGCTGCATAACGGCTGGGCCAAGGACTCCTTCGGCCGCGAACCGGTCGACCTGACCGTCCCGGCCGACCCGGACCGCCTGATCCAGGCCCTGCTGGAATCAGAGGACAAAATTAAGCCGAACGAGTGGGCCATCCCCCCATCCTCCCCGCCCTCAGCCACCGCGCCAGAAAGCCCCGACATCTTCATGCACGACCTGGCCCGGGGACTCCAGGACGCCCTCGGCGACGAACCCGCCTGCCTGGTCCGCCTCCCCCTCGGCTGGAGCGGCGCCGACCTCCAGGCCAGCCATCCGCTGGACTACCTCGGCCTGGACGGCGGCGCCGGCATCGGCTCCGGTCCCGGCATGGCCGTCGGCGCCGCGCTCGCCCTGGAGGGCACCGGCCGCCTGCCGGTCGCGGTCCTGGGCGACGGCGATTTCCTGATGGGCGGCACCGCCGCCTGGACCGCGGCCCACTACGAACTGCCGCTGCTGATCGTGGTGGCCAACAACGCCTTCTTCTACAACAACGTGGTCCACCAGGAACGCATCGCCGCCCAGCGCCAGCGCCCGGCCCGCAACTCCTGGATCGGCCAGGCCATCACCGACCCGCAGCCCGACCTGCCCGCGATGGCCCGCTCCCTCGGCCTCCAGGCCCCCGGCCAGGTCCGCGAGCGCGCCCAGCTGCCTGCCACCCTGGCCGAAGCCATCGCCGCGGCCCGCTCCGGCCGCACCGTCCTCGTCGACGTCCAGGTCCGCCCCGACGGCTACGCCGCCACGGGCGGCTAGCTCAGTTCTGCCCCACAGAATAAGCGCGGGTTGTGATCTGTGGTGCGGGACGGGCGGAGGTAACCTCGTCCGGTGGAAGCCACACTGAGCCTGGCGCTGGTGGACGGGGAGCGCGTCGGCGCGGTCTCCGGGGCCACCCTGGACGTGATCAACCCGGCGACGAACCAGGTCATCGGGCAGATCCCCCGCTGTGACGAACGCGACGTCGAAAACGCGGTGGCCGCCGCGAAACGGGCCGCGCCCGCCTGGCGGGCGGCCGAGCCGCAGCGGCGCGCGGCCGCGCTGCTGGCCTTCGCCGACAAGGTGGCCGAACGCGGTGAGGAACTCGCCCGGCTCGACTCGCTCGACAACGGCAGCCCGCTGCACGAGATGCGCAACGACATCGGCCTGTCGACCAGCCAGGTCAGGTACATGGCCGGCCTGGCGCTCGAGGTCCGCGGCCGGACCATGCCCGAGACCCCCGGCCACCTGCACTACACGATGCGCCAGCCGTTCGGCGTGGTCGCCCGGATCATCGCGTTCAACCACCCGCTGATGTTCGCCGCGACCAAGATCGCCGCCCCGCTCGTCGCCGGCAACTGCGTGATCCTCAAGCCGTCCGAGTTCACCTCGCTGTCGGCGCTGGCCATGGCGCAGGACTTCGCCCGGCTGTTCCCGCCCGGCGTGGTGCAGGTCCTCACCGGCCTGGGCTCCGAGGCCGGGGACGCCCTGGTCCGGCACCCCGGCATCGGTCGAGTAGCGTTCATCGGCAGCGCCGCCACCGGCCGCCGCATCCAGGCCAGCGCCGCAACGACAGCGGTAAAGACCATCACCCTGGAACTGGGCGGGAAGAACCCCATCGTCGTGTTTCCCGACGCCGACCTGGACCTGGCCGTCGAGGGGGCCATCCGGGGGATGAACTTCACCTGGCAGGGCCAGTCCTGCGGCTCGACCTCCCGGCTGCTCGTCCACCGGGACTGCTACGACGACTTCGTTACCCGGGTGGGGGAGCGGCTCGCCGCCATGCGTCCGGGGCTGCCGCTCGACCCGGCCAGCGACACCGGCGCCATCGTCACCCCGCAGCAGCTGGACAAGGTGCTCTCCTACATCGAGATCGGTAAGGGCGAGCAGGCCCGCCTGGTCACCGGCGGCGAGCGGCTGACCGCCGGGGACCTGGCCCACGGCAACTTCGTCAGCCCGGCGCTGTTCGCCGACGTGGACCCGGCCGGCCGGCTGGCCACCGAGGAGATCTTCGGCCCGGTGCTGGCCGCGATCCCGTTCGGCGGCTACGACGAGGCGGTGGCCATCGCCAACAGCGTCGAGTACGGGCTCACCGCGAGCGTGTTCACCCGCGACCTGCACACCGCGCTGGCGTTCTCCCGCGACGTGGACGCGGGCTACGTGTGGGTGAACGAGACGTCCCGGCACTTCATCGGGGTGCCGTTCGGCGGCGTCAAGAACAGCGGCGTCGGCCGGGAGGAGGACCTCGAGGAGATCGAGTCCTACACCCAGCTCAAGAGCGTCAACATCCGCTTCTGATGGCCAGCCACCGGATGGAACTGCTCGCCACCTGCGACGTGGGCGGCCACCCCGACACGCTCCAGGTCATGCTCCACGGCGGCCACGCGTTCGTCTCCCACCCGTTCTCGGGCGGCTTCAGCGTCGTCGATATCCAGAACGCGCGCCATCCCAAGCCGGTCACCTACGTCCCGCCCCCGCCCGGCACCCGCACGCTGCACCTGCAGCTCAGCGACGGGATCCTGCTCGTCACCAACGAGGCCGACAACTCCGCCAGCGAGAAGTACCTGGACAAGGCCAAGTACTTCGGCCAGCAGCTGGGCCAGGACACCGAGGGCCTGGACGAGTTCAGCGCCGGGGTCCGGGTCTACGACGTCCGCGACCCGGCCCGGCCCCGCGAGGCCGGCTTCCTGCCCATCCCCGGCTTCGGCACGCACCGCCTGTGGTGGGACGGCGGCCCGCTGGCCACGGCGTCGTCGATGCCGCTCGGCTACGACGACTTCATCTTGTCCGTGCTCGACCTGACAGATCCGCTGAAGCCCGAGCTCATCGGCCACTGGGCCCCGGATCAGGCTGAGACGAAGGGCCGAATGGGCCTGCACCACGCCATCCTCGACGGCACCGTGGCCTACGGCGCCTGGCGGGCCGGCGGCCTCCAGATCGTGGACGCGGCCGGCGGCCAGCTCGCGCACATCGGCGGCCTCACCCCGGACGTCTGGGGCGGCGGCAACACCCACACCACGCTGCCCCTCCCCGGCCGGAGCCTGGTCGTGCTGGCCGACGAGTCGGTCCAGGACCACCAGGCCGACGGCGACCGGCGGATCTGGCTGCTCGACGTGGCCGACCCGGCCGCGCCCAGGATCCTCGGCGCCCTGCCCGAACCCGCCGAGCAGGACTTCCGCAGCCTGGGTGGCGTGTTCGGCCCGCACAACCTGCACGAGAACCGGCCCGGGACGTGGCAGAGCGAGGACCTGATCTTCGCTACCTATCAGAACGCCGGCGTCCGCGCCTACGACATCACCAACGCCACCGAAGCCGTCGAGGTCGCCTTCTGCGTCCCGCCCGCGCCGGCCCGGAACGTCGACCCGCGCGCCAGCGGCGCGCTGGTGCCGCAGAGCGCTGACCTCGTCGTCACCGCGGAGGGCCTCGTCATCGCCTCTGACCTGAACGCCGGGATCAGTCTCATCCAGTTCGAAGGGAGCTGACCCCGGTGCCAGCCGTCGTGGCGGTCTTCAACATGCAGAACGAGATCATCCACCCGGACGGCAAGATCGGGGCCCGCGGCAACGCGGCCGTGGTGGCCGAGCGCGGCGTCATCGCGAACACCGCCGCGCTGCTCGCCGCGGCCCGCGCCGCCGCGGTCCCGGTGTGCTACGTCGGCAGCGGCTACAACGCGCGCTACGACGGGCTGAACCGCACCGTCACGCTGTTCGCCGAGCACGAGCCCGAGGGGCGGCTCCAGGTGGGCTCCTGGGGGGCCGCGTTCCACGACGGCATCGCGCCCCGGGACGGCGACACCGTCCTGTACCGGGGCGGCATCGGCGCCTTCGCGGCGACGAACATCGGCGACCACCTCGCCGCCCAGGAAACGACCCGTGTCTACGTCGCCGGGGTCTCCACCCGCCTGGTGGTGGAGGCCGCCGTCTTCGAGTTCACCGACCGCGGCTACGCGGTGACCGTGGTCGAGGACTGCTGCGCGGCCGCGTCCCCGCAGGCGCACGAAGACGCGATCAAAACGTTGCGGATGTTTGCCGAGATCGAGACGTCCCAGCAGGTCATCGCCCGCCTCGCCGCCTCCGGTTCTGCACAATAGAACTCGATCAGCAAAACGTTCGGCACTATGATCAGCGACCTTAAAGTCAGCTTTGTTTCGTAGCTGTCAAATGTTCGGGGAGGATATGTGAAGCGGCAAACGATCCGGGTGAGCGTGCTATCCGTCGCGAGTGTCGCGGCGCTGGCTCTCACGGCATGCAGCAGTAGCGGTAGCAGTACCACCAGCCAGCCGGCGTCGACGGGAGCCTCCGCGTCGAGTAGCGCGGCCGCGGCCACGAACATCCCGTACTCGGGTCCCGAGGAGAACTACAAGACGATCGGGGCGCCGACGGTCAAGGCCGGCACCAAGTGCACCATCGGCTACCAGGACATCATCGAGTCGGTGCCGGCCCAGAAGGCCGAGCAGGACGCGGCCGGGGCCGAGGCGGCCAAGCTCGGCTGCAAGTACATCGCGCTGGACGACCAGGTCACCCCCACCACCCAGGTGAACAACTTCAACCAGCTGGTGGCGCAGAAGGTCAACGCGATCATCGTCTTCCCGATCGTCGCCTCCTCGCTCATCCCGAGCCTGGCCAAGGCCAAGGCGGCCGGGGTCTTCGTCCTGGGCCAGAGCGCCCCGGTCGCGGCCGACGACCCGGCCATCCCCGGCTACTCCACCAACATGCTGCACATGTCCGACACCGAGGCCTACCTGCGGGTCAAGTCCATCGCCGCGGCCAAGCCGGGCGCCAGCTTCGTCGAGATGGGCCTGGCCGCGCCGGTCGAGCTGCTCCAGTACTACGCGGCCCGGACCAAGTACTGGGCCGCCAAGTTCGGCCTGAAGTACCTGGGTGAGATCGACGCCGCGCAGGACAACCCGGGCGGCTACTCCCAGGCCGCCTCGGCCATCTTGGCCAAGTACCCGGCCATGCAGGTGCTGATGACCTTCAGCGACAACTCCGCGGTGGGCGCGGCCGCGGTCGTCCGGTCCTCGGGCAAGTCCGGCATCCTCATCTCGGGCGCCGACGGCAGCCGGGAGGCCTTCAACGCGATCAAGGCCGGGACGGTGTACAACAGCCCGCAGCCGGACTTCCTGGCCTCCGGCCGGATGCTGGTCGACGCGGCCTACGACCTGATCACCAAGCAGAACCTGCCGCTGCCGGCCGACCTCGGCGTCCCGGTCAAGCTGATCACCAAGGACAACGTGGACAGCTCGACCCCGATCGGCTGACGAGGGAGAACGACGATGACGTCCGGTGCCAGGCGGCTCGAGCTGCGCGACATCTCCAAGCGGTTCGGCGGGGTGCGCGCGCTGCGCGGCGCCACCTTCTCCGTCGCCCTGGACACCGGCGTCATTCACGGCCTGCTGGGCGAGAACGGCTCGGGGAAGTCCACGCTGCTCGGCGTGCTCTCCGGGCAGCTCCGCCCGGACGCGGGCAGCATCGAGTTCGACGGGCAGCCGGTCATGTTCCCGAGCCCGGTCGAGGCGCTCGAGCACGGGATCGCGATGGTCGCCCAGGAGACCGCGGTGCTGCCCGATCTTTCCGTGGCCGAGAACATCATGCTGGGACGACGGCAGTCACGCACTCCGTTCGGTATCGCCTGGGGCGACGTGCGGCGGCGGGCGGCCGAGGTCTTGCGGCGCCTCAACCTGGATTATGACCCCAATACCCTGGTCGGCAAGCTCCGCCCGGACCAGCAGCAGATGGTGGAGATCGCCCGGGTGCTGGCCACCGACGCCCGGATCCTCATCCTGGACGAGCCCACCAGCTCGCTCACCGATGACCAGGCCGGCGCGCTGTTCACGGTGATCAGGCGGCTGCGCACCCAGGGCGTGGCCATCATCTTCGTCTCGCACCGGCTGGACGAGGTGATGGGCCTGGTGGACGAGCTCACCATCTTGCGCGACGGCCTCACCGTGTGCAGCGCCCCGATCGCCGAGTTCACCCCGGACCGGATCATCGAGGAGATGGTGGGCAAGCGCCTGCTCGAGCAGCGCCGCGACGACGAGGAGGCCGCCGCGGTGGCGCGTGACCGGGACCGGACCGGCCAGCCGGTGCTGCGGGTTCGCGGCCTGACCGTTCCCGGCCGCGTCCACGGCGTCGACCTCGAAGTACGCCCGGGAGAGATCGTCGGCCTGGCCGGCCTGGTCGGCGCCGGGCGCTCGGAGCTGCTCGAGGCGATCTTCGGCGCCGCCCCGCGCAGCGAGGGCACCGTGGAGATGTTCGGCCAGGTCATCGACACCGCCACGCCGCGCGCGGCGATCGCGGCCGGGCTCGGCTACCTGCCGCCGGACCGCAAGAGCGCCGGGCTCATCCTCAGCATGACCGTGCGGCAGAACCTGACCATGGTCAGCACGCTCGGCAAGAGAAGGATCACCACCCCCCGGGCCGGCCCCGAGAACGCCGTGATGGACCGGGCCGTCACCTCCATGCACCTGCGCGCCGCCTCGCCCAACGCGGCGGCCGGCACGCTGTCCGGCGGCAACCAGCAGAAGGTGGCGCTGGGCAAGTGGCTGGCCCGGCAGCCCCGGTGCCTGCTCCTGGACGAGCCCACCCGCGGCGTGGACGCCGCGGCCAAGGAGGAGATCCACCGCATCTTGCGGGAATCGACCGCGTCCGGGCTGGCCATGCTGGTCAGCTCGTCGGAGTACGACGAGCTGCTCGCGCTCTGCGACCGGATCCTGGTCGCGTTCCGCGGCCGCCTGGTCGCGTCCCTGTCCGCCGCCCAGGCCGACCAGGCCACGATCGCGCGCTTCGCGGGAGGCTACTCATGACAGCAGACAGCGCCTCCCCGCCCGGGGCCGCCCAGCCCGGGACCGCCCAGCCGAGCACCGCGGGACGCCTGGCCCTGGCCGCCTGGCGCGGCACCCGCCTGTTCCGGCCGATCCTCGCGCTGACGATCCTGCTCTTCATTATCCTCGCCACCACGCAAAGCGGCTTCCTCACCGGGGCGAACATCCAGAACCTGTTCACCGGGGTGTCCGCGTTGTGGATCATCAGCCTGGGCATGACGTTCGTCCTGATCACCGCGGGCGCCGACCTGTCGGTCAGCGCGATCTCGGCGCTCTGCGGCATCTTCCTGGCCAAGATCATCTCCGGCGGGGTGCCCGGCTGGCCCGCCGTGCTGCTCACCCTGATCTTCGGGTCGGTGCTTGGCGCGGTCGTCAACGGCGGGCTGATCGGCCGGTTCCGGCTGTCGTTCTTCGTCGTGACGCTGGCCTCGATGACCGGCCTGACCGGCGCGGTGAACCTGTGGTCGGGCACCCAGTCGTTCACCGTGAGCTCGCCCGTCGCCCTGGATATCGGCGTCAACGCCATCCTCGGCGTGCCCGCGCCGATCTGGATCATGATCATCGCGTTCGCCCTCAGCCTGTGGCTGCAGCGCTGGACCTACTTCGGCCGGGACGTCTACGCGGTCGGCGGCAGCCTCAAGGCGGCCCGGCTGTCCGGCGTCCGGACCACCCGCACGCTGATCGTCGTGTACGGGATCTCGGCCTTCTGCGCCGCCATCGCCGGGATCATCACGGTGGGCCGGATCGGCGTGGCCGCCCCCAACGTCGACGCCAACCTGCCGCTCCAGGCGATCGCGGCCGTCCTGCTCGGCGGGACCAGCCTGGTCGGCGGGTCCGGCGGTGTCGGCGGCACCGTCCTGGGCGTGATCTTCCTCGGCATGCTGCAGAACGGGCTCTCCATCGCCGGGGTGCCGAGCTTCTGGCAGCAGGTGGTGACCGGCATCATCCTGGTCCTGGCCGTCCTCGGTGATCACCTGGGTATCATCGGCGACCGGCTGCGCCGCCGCCGTCGCACCGACGCGGATCAGCCCGGTGCCGCCGTGGCGGCAGAACCGGAAATACTGCCCACGACGGCTCCCGAAAGGTAACCGCATGGCCGAGATCGTCGCCGCGGTGGGCGTACCGCACACCCCGGCTTTCCCGTCCCTCGTCGCCCGCGAGGGCCCCGGCAGCGAGACCGCGCAGCTGTACGGGCGGATCAGGTCGCACCTGGCGGAAGCGGACGTCCTGGTGATGTTCGACTCCGACCACCTGAACACGTTCTTCTTCGACAACCTGCCCGCCCTCGCCGTCCCCGTAGCCGAATCGGCCACCGGCACCAACGACGGCACCCCGGGCCTGAACAACCGGACCGTGCCGCTGGCCGCCGGACTCGGCGCGGACGTCCTGTCCGGGCTGACCGAGAAGGGCTACTACCCCTCCCGCACCGCCCGGCTGTCCCTGGACCACTCGGTCATGGTGCCGCTGCATTTCCTCGACCCCGGCGAACAGCTGACGCTGCTGCCGATCTACCTCAATGGCCTGGCGCCCCCACTCCCCAACGCTCGCACCTGCCAGGCGCTTGGGTCCGACGTGCGGGCCATCGTCGAGGCCTGGGACAGCCCGCTGAAGGTGGCCCTGGTGGCCAGCGGCAGCTTCTCCCTCGAGGTCGGCGGTCCGCGCATCGCCGACAACGCGATCGCGGGCGTCCCCGACCCCGAGTGGGTGCAGCACGTCAGCCAGCGGCTCAGGAAAGGCCAGGCCGCCGAGCTGGTCGCCGAGGCCACCACCGACCGGATGCGAGCGGCCGGCAACGTCGGCGGCGAACTGCTGAACTGGATCGCCCTGCTCGGCGCCGTCGGCGACCGCCCGGTCGAGGTGCTGGAGCAGCAGGCGCACCTCGGACATTCGTACGCCGCGTGGACCTGGAGCTGAAAGTAGAACATGGGCGCCTACGAGATCGACCTGTTCAACCACAACCTCTCCGTCGACCCGCAGTTCCGGGCCGGGATCCTGGCCGGGGACGAACGGGCCTGGAGCTCCGTGGAACTCACCCCGGACGAGCGCGCCGCGCTGGAAAGCGTCGACGTGGCCTGGCTGTACGCGCACGGGGCGAACGACTTCCTGCTGCACAACCTGTTCCGGTTCGGCGTCGGCGGGGTGACCATCGAGCACTACGTGCGCGGCATCAAGGCCCACCTCACCAGCCCGGAAGCCGGCTGATGATGTCCGACCTGATCGCTTCCACCGTCTCGGTCAGCGCCGGGAGCAGGTCGGCGACCTTGCCCCGGCTGAACCGCACCGTCGGCGCGGAGATCGTCACCGCGGCGATAGCGGAACCATTCACCCCGCGCACGGCCATGCCGACCGCGACCACGCCGCGCTCGCTCTCCTGGACGTTGGTGCCGAACCCCTGCCGCCGCACCGCCGCGAGCGTCCGCTTCAGCGTGGCCAGGTCGTCGGCGGCGAGCCCGGGATGAAGCAGGGCGACCTCCTCGAACGGCAGGTCGGCCAGCAGCACCTTGCCGCCCGAGGTCAGCCGGGCGGCCAGCCTGACGCCGACCCGGCTGCCCACCCGCAGCGCCTTCTTGGACTCGATCGAGTCGATGAACTGGACGTCGGCGCCGACCCGGATCATCAGGTTGGACGTCTCGCCGGTCTTCTCGGTCAGCCGGACCAGGTGCGGCCGGGCGATGCCGAGCAGCGCGGTCGCGGAGCTGGGGCCGCCGCCCAGGTCGGCGAACGCGCTGCCGGCCCGGTAGGTGCGGTCGCGGGCTTGCTCCACGAAGCCGCGGAACCTGAGCATGGAGATGAGCCGGTGCGCGGTGGAGCGGGCCACGCCGAGCTCGGCCGCCGCCTCGCTGACCCGCAGCACGCCGTCGCGCTTCAGGATCAGCAGCAGCTGCAGCGCGTAGTCGACGGACTGAACGGGATAGGGTGGGGCGTGGTTCTCCATTACAGAACTATAACTGCAAACTGTTCCGCTCTGCGCTATTCGGTTCTAGCGTAGTGAGCATGCCATCAGACGTACTTCCCGAGACGCTGGTCGTCGGCGGCGGCATCGGGGGGCTCTCGGCCGCGCTGTGCCTCGCGCTCCGGGGCGGCGCCGTGACCCTGGTCGAGCGCTCGAAGAGCTTCGCCGAGGTGGGCGCGGGTATCCAGCTGGCCCCGAACGCGACCCGCATTCTCGCCAGGCTAGGCGTGCTCGAGAAGATCCTGCCGGTCGCCGTGCTGCCCCGGCGCCTGGTCCTGGCCGACGCGATAAACGACCGCGAGCTCACCTCGCTCGACCTGACCGACTTCCCCGCCAGGTACGGCGCGCCCTACCTGGTGCTGCACCGCAACGACCTGCTCAGCGCCCTCCTGGAAAGCTGCGAGCGAGCCGGCGTGAAACTGCACACCAACGCTTACGTCACCACGCTCGAGGACACCGGCGACGGCGTGGTAGCCGCGTGCGCCGACGGCCGCGAGTTCCGGGCCGGCGTCGCCATCGGCGCCGACGGGCTGCACTCGCGGATCAGGAAGCTCTTCGCCGACGACGAGCCGGTCAACTCTGGCTTCGTGGCCTACCGCGGCGCGGTCCCGATGGAGCAGGTCGAGCGGCACGCCGACCTGCGCGACGTGGTCGCCTGGCTCGGGCCCGGCCTGCACCTGGTGCAGTACCCGCTGCGCTCCGGCCGGATGTACAACCAGGTCGCGGTGTTCCGTAGCCAGTCATTCCGGCGCGGAGATCCCGACTACGGCAACCCGCGGGAGCTGACGGAGGCCTTCGCCGGCTGCAGCGAGCACGTCCGGGAGTCGCTCGGCACGCTCAGCATCGACAACCGCTGGCCGATGCTCGACCGGCCGCCGATACCGGGCTGGGCCTACGGCCGGCTGGCCCTGCTCGGCGACGCCGCCCACCCCATGCTCCAGTACCTGGCCCAGGGGGCCTGCCAGGCCCTGGAGGACGCCGACGCGCTGGCCGGGGAAATGGCCGCGGCGGCCCAGGCGGGGCGGCCGCCCGCCGAGGGGCTGACCCGTTACGCGGCGCGCCGCGCCCCGCGCGCGATGCGCGTGCAGCGTACCGCCCGCACCTGGGGGGAGATCTGGCATGTGGACGGCGTGGCCAAGCTGATCCGGGACGAGCTGCTGCTGGACCGGGATATGGCCGACCATAAACATGTGGCGTGGCTCTACGCGGCCTCGCCGGAAGGGAGCGCGTCATGACCGACGTGATAGACGAGGGCGCCCTGCGGCGCCTGTACGACGACTTCGCCGCGGCCGACCTGAAGCCGCTGTGGACCGTGATCGGCAACATCCAGCCCGAGTTCCCCCAGCCCGATGCCCTCCCGTACCGCTGGGCCTGGGCCGACCTGCTCCCGCTGGCCGAACGGGCCGGGGACCTGGTGCCGGTCGGGCGCGGCGGCGAGCGCCGCGCCATCGCGCTGGCCAACCCGGGCCTGGGCGGCCAGCCGTTCGCCACCCCCACGCTGTGGGCCGCGATCCAGTACCTCGGCGCGGGCGAGGTCGCCCCGTCGCACCGGCACGCGCAGGGCGCGTTCCGGTTCGTCGTCCGCGGCGAGGCGGTCTGGACCGTGGTGAACGGCGACCCGGTGCAGATGCGGGCCGGGGACCTCCTGCTCACCCCCTCGATGCACTGGCACGGCCACCACCACGTCGGGGACGAGCCGATGGCCTGGCTCGACGGCCTGGACATCCCGCTGGTGAAGAAGCTGGACGCCAGCTTCTTCGAGTTCGGCGACGACGGCATCGAGGACAAGGCGACCCCGGACAAGTCCCGCTCGGAGCGGCTGTGGGCCCACGCGGGCCGCCGTCCCCTCTCGGCGTTGGAAAACAAGCCAGATTCCCCCCTCATGGCCTACCGCTGGGCCGACACCGACGCGGCGCTGGCCGCCCAGCTCGAGCTGGAGGACGAGGGCTACCCGGGCGTGTACGAGCCCGGGCACGCGGCCCTGCGGTTCACCAACCCGATGACCGGCGGGGACGCCCTGCCCACGCTGCGCACCGAGATGCACCGGCTGCGCGCCGGGACCTCCACCAGCACCCAGCGCAGCACCGGCTCGGCGGTCTGGCAGGTGTTCCGCGGCCGCGGCTCGGCCGAACTGGCCGGTAACCAGTTCGAGCTGGCCGAGGGCGACCTGATCACCGTGCCGTCCTGGGCGCCGCTGCGCTTCACCGCCGACACCCAGCTCGACCTGTTCACCTTCAACGACCACCGCATCCTCGAGGCCCTGAACCTCTACCGGGCCGCGGTCACCGAAGCGCGACGCCCGTGACCGAGCTGCCCGACTGGGAGACCCTGGCGAGCTGGGCGGCGGCCGGCCAGGACCACGTCGAGCTCGCCGCCGCGCGCCTGGAACCCGCCCAGGTCGCCGAGCCGTCCCGGCTGCCCGGCTGGACCCGCGGGCACGTGCTGGCCCACCTGTCCCGCAACGCCGACGCGCTGGTCAACCTGCTCACCTGGGCCCGCACCGGCACCGAGGCGCGGATGTACGCGTCCCCGACCGAACGCGCGGACGGCATCGAGGCGGGCGCCTACCGCGCGCTGCCCGAGCAGCTCGCTGACCTGTCCGCCGCCGACCAGCGGTTCACCGCCGCCGCGGCCGCCGTTCCCGCTGACCGCCGGGAGTTCACGGTCCTGTCCGCGCAGGGCCGCGAGATCCCGGCCCGCGAGGTCCCCTGGCTGCGAGTCCGCGAGGCCTGGCTGCACCTGGTCGATCTCGACGTGGCCTTCGAGGTCGACGACATACCCGCCGACGTCGCCTGGACCCTGGCCGCCGACGTGGCCGGGTGGATGTCCTCCCGCACCCCGGTCACGGCGGAACTGCGGGCGGGCGGCCGGCCGGACCCCATCAAGCTCGGCCAGGGCGAGAAAGCCGCCGTCGTCGAAGGCACGCCGCAGCGGATCGCGGGCTGGCTGACCGGCCGGGTCCCGGACCGGGCCGGCCTGGCCGTCACCGGCCAGCTGGATGACCTGCCACGCTGGCTCTAAGGCAAGGAGAGGGATGCAAACCCAGGAACAGCTCATCGCGGCGACCGCCCAGGCCAACCAGGCCCTGGCCGCGAGCGGCCAGTCGGACATGGTGTGGGGCCACGCCTCCGTCCGCGACCCCCAGGACCGGGGCGTCTGGATGAAGGCGGCGGGCTGGTCGTTCGGCGAGGTCACCGCCGACCGGGTCGCGCTGGTCTCGCCCGCGGGGGAGGTGCTGGCCGGGAACGGGCCGCGGCACATCGAGTACCCCATCCACACCGAGGTGATGCTGGCCCGGCCCGACGTCGGCTGCGTGGTGCACACGCACGCCCCGGCCGCGTGCGCCTTCGCCGCGCTGGACCAGCCGCTGCTCGCGCTCTCCCACGACGGGGTCGAGTTCGCCGCGCCGCCGATCGGCCGGTTCACCCGCACCGGCAGCCTGATCAGCTCCGCTGACCTCGGGAAAGCCCTGGCCGAGGCGATCGGCGACGGCAACGGCGCCCTCCTCGCGAGACATGGCCTGGTAACCGTCGGCCCCGATCCCGCCCGGGCGGTCATGCGCGCGGTGCTGCTCGCCCGGGCCTGCTCGGTCCAGCTCCAGGCGCTGGCGGCGGGGGAGATCAAGACCTGGTCCGACCCGGCCGAGATCGCCCGCAAGCAGGCCGAGGTCTGGCCCGAGTCACAGTACAACGCCGGATATGCCTACCTATGCCGGCTGGCGGCCACCCAGTCAATATGATCCGGGACATGAGGGAGATAACGGTCGGAGTCGTCGCCCCGGCCTACGTCAACGTCCCGTTGTGGGTGGCCCAGAAGCGCGGCTTCCTGGAAAACCACGGTCTCGCCGCCACCGAACGCATCCTCGGCACCACCCACGGCACCACCGCCGCGCTCCGCGACGGCACGGTGGACATCGCGCTGAGCTCCCCCGAGGGCAGCATCGCCGACGCGCTGGCCGGCGGCCCGCTCCGCGTCGTGGCCGGCCTGATCGACCGCCCGCCGCTGTCACTTATCGCGCTCGCCCGGCATAAGACGATCACCGACCTGCGCGGCGGCCGGATCGGCACCTCCTCCCTGACCGAGGGCACCCGCCACGTCGCCGAGCGGATGCTCGCCGCGCACGGGCTGACCTACCCGGCCGACTACGACTTCGCCCTGGAAGGCTCGCACGTCGAGCGGTGGAAGGCGCTGCAGGCCGGCACGATCGACGCGGCCCTGCAGATGATCCCGTACGACACGATGGCGGTCGACGCCGGCTTCACCGACCTGGGACCGGTGACCGAGGAATTTGCCCTGAGCACCGTCTGCGCCCGTCTTCCGGCCGAACGTGACATGCTCTCCGCCTTCCTTCAGGCCCTCGCCGAGGCGACCGGATGGTTCCTCGGCCACGTCGAGGAGTCGGCCGCGCTGGCGGCGGCGCGCACCTCGGTCGAGCCGCGCTACTCCGTGGCCGCCTGCCAGGCGCTAGCCGCCGACGGCATGCTCGCGAAAGACCAGCGCGCCGCCCCCGCCGCGCTGGCCGCCGCCGTCCAAGCGCTGCGCTCCAGCGGCCTGATCCCGCCCGACGGGCCCGATCCGCTCGAAATCGCCGTCGACTACTCGTACCTGTGATGGACGGCAACTTCGACGTCGCCGTGGTCGGCGGCGGCCCGGTGGGCATGTGGCTGGCGGCCGAACTGCACCGCGGCGGCGTGCGCCCGGTCGTGCTGGAACGGCGCGCGCGGCGCCCGCCGTACTCCAAGGCGCTCACCATCTACCCGCGCACCGTGGAGCAGTTCGCCATGCGCGGGCTGGTCGACCGCTGGCTGGCCGAGGGCACCCCGGTGCCGTCCTCGCACTTCGCGCTGCTGAAGAACCGGCTGGACTTCTCGTTCCTGCCGACCCGCTACCCGTACACGCTGTTCCTGCCGCAGCGGCGCACCGAGGAACTGCTCGAGGAGCACCTGGCCGGGCTGGGCGTGCCGTACCTGCGCGAGCACGCCGTCACGGCCGTGCGCCAAGACGAGGCCGGCGTGGACGTCGACGTGGACACCCCCGGCGGCCCCGCCACCGTGCGGGCCGCGTACGCGGTCGGCTGCGACGGCGCCTCGAGCCTGGTCCGCCAGCTGGCCGGGATCGACTTCGCCGGCTCCCCGGACACCTGGCGGACGATCCTGGGCGACGTCGAGCTGGCCGACCCGCCGCCGTCCCCGGCGCTCAGCCTGAACACCCCCGGCGGGTCGATGTACATGATCGCGATCGGCGGCGGCCGCTACCGGGTGGCCCCCATCGACCACGCGACGCTGGACGCGCCGGCCGACGCACCGGTGACGTTCGATGAGCTGCGGGCCAGCACCGTGCGGCTGGCCGGGACCGACTTCGGCATGCGTGCCAGCGAAGACATGTGGCTGAGCCGGGTGGGCAACGCGGCCCGCCAGGCCGACCGCTACCGTTCCGGCCGCGTGCTCCTGGCCGGCGACGCCGCGCACGTCCACTACCCGGCCGGCGGCCAGGGCCTGAACCTCGGCCTGCAGGACGCCGCCAACCTGGCCTGGAAGCTGGCCGCCGAAATCCGCGGCTGGGCCCCGGACGGCCTGCTGGACAGCTACCACGCCGAGCGCTACCCCGTCGGCCTCGACGTGATCGACGACTCGCTGGCCCAGTGCGGCCTGATCGCCAACCCCACCCGCGAGGGCATCACCCTGCGCGACCGCTTCAACACCATCCTCGGCTCCCACCCCTCCCTAGCCCAGGAACTAGCCCTCCGCCTCTCCGGCCTCACCATCCACTACCCCACCCAGGTCCCAGCCGACCCCACCCCGCCGACCCCAAGCCGACTCCACCCAAGCCGACCCCACCCCAGCCGACCCGACCGGCCAGCGCGTCCCCGACCTCGACCTGAAGGGCGCCCCCGCCGCCACGATCTTCGGCCTGCTCCCCCCGGCGAAGTTCGTCCTGCTCAACCTCGCCCCTGCCTCGTGGCCCGGCGACGTCCCCGCCGCCTACGCCGACCGCCTGGACGTCGTGCCCGCCGAACTAGCCGAGAACCACCCCGCCTGGGCCAATCTTCACTCCGTCCTCATCCGCCCCGACGGCTACGTCGCCTGGGCCACCCACACCAACGCCCCCCCGCCCCTGACCACCTGGCTCGGCCCCCCCTAACCCCCCCGCCACAACGCCCCGCCGCTACCGCCCGCCGCGCCGCTACCGCCCGCCGCGCCGCTACCGCCCGCCGCGCCGCCGCACCAACGCAGTGAAACCGGGCTTCCAGCGCGTTCTGGCGCACTCGAACCCGGGTTTCATGCCGTCCTGGCTGACCCCGGAACGCCCGCCTGGCGGTGCCAGTGTTACCTGGGTTCAGTTCGCGGGCTCCTGGTGCCCTTCCCGGACGTAGGCGGGGCGGGAATCCACCGGAGGGCGGGCAGGATGAGCGGCGAAAGCAGCAGGATGGCGGCTCCGCAGGCGGCGATCGCGGCGCGGACGCCGAAGAGCTGCCCGGCGAGGCCGCTCGGCAGGGACGAACCCGGCCCCGATCCCGAGGTGACCCTCGTGCCGCACGTGCCACCCGGCGCGCGGCTGGACGGGCTGCGCAACAACTACTCCCGGCTGGCCGGGGCCCAGGCCTTCGCGCCGGAGCCCGGGCAGGCACGGGCGAAGGCCCGGGAAGCGATCGCCAAGCTCCGGGTCGTCGTACACGCGCCCCCGGCCGAGCCTGACTGCTTCTGAAGCCCGAAAGTTTATGTGATCCACGTCACAACAGCCGCCGAACCCGTATTACTGCTGGGTAACTACGAATTCCGGCGCTTATTCGGCGCGCCCGGAATCAATGATCATTATCACCTACCGATATTTGAACAGCATCAATCAGAGTCCGCCGCAAGGCCCTGATGTTTGTTGATGATTTGTGGGGTTACCTCTGGATGATCCAAACGGTGTCTATCGAGAGGTAAATCATGAAGACGACTAACCTGCGCATTCTTGCCGTCCCCGCCGTTGTGGCCGCCCTGGCGACCGGCTTGACCGCGACCGCCGCCAGCGCGGCCACCGCCCACGCCGCCCAGGGAGCCAGCGCCGCCGTCGCGTCGGCCCCGGCGGCCGCGCCCGGCAGCATCACCTCCACGGTGACCGGCACGTTCACCAACGCCGACGGCCAGGGCACCTTCACCGGGACCTTCACCCCGCACAAGTTCGCCGTGGTCAACGGCGTCATCGAGGCAACCGGCCTGCTCAAGGGCACGATGACGGACGCCAACGGGACCAAGCTGGGCACCGTGAGCCAGACCGCCACCCTGCCGCTCAAGACCAGCGGAGCCACCAGCGGCACCAGGGCCAACGCCGCCCTGGCGTGCAACGTCCTCACCCTGGTCCTCGGGCCGCTGAACCTCAACCTGCTCGGCCTGGTGGTCACGCTGAACCAGGTCAACCTGGTCATCAACGCGGTGCCGGGGGCGGGCAACCTGCTCGGTAACCTGCTGTGCGCGGTGGCCGGCCTGCTGAATGGCGAGCGGCGCCCTCAGCGGTCTCCTCGGCCAGATCACGACCCTGCTCAATCAGATTCTGGCCCTGCTCTAATTCCCTCTAAGGCAAATGGCGATCCGTGCGGTCGTGGCCCCGAAAAGGCCGCGGCCGCACGGAATTACGCCGGGGCCGGGTCGTAATAATGCGCGTACTGCCAGACGCCCCGGCTGACCAGCTCGTCGTCCCCCATCGGGCCGAACCTCCCCGGCGCCAGCCCCTCCATCCCGCCCGGAGCGGCCCCGGAGGTAATCCACCCGGCCAGCGCCTCGCCGATGGCCAGCGACGACGAGAAACCCGACCCGTTGCACCCGCTCGCCACCCACAGGCCGGGCCGGTCCGGCACCGGGCCCGCCACGAACCGCCCGTCCGGGCTCATCGTGAACAGCCCGCCCCGGTGCTCGGCCACCGGGGCCAGGGCCGCCGGCGCCTCGGCCGCGACCAAGCCGGCCAGCTTATGCAGCACCCCCAGGTCCAGCGGCACGTCGTCGGTGCTGGCCAAGGCCCCCACCGCGACCGGCAGCGGCTCCGCCTCGAACCCGCCTGCCATCAGCCCGCCGCGGGCCGGCCGCAGGTACACCGCGGCGTCGACCACCCGCGCGATCGGGTCGGCCGGATTGACCCCGTCATCGGGCGCGGTGATCAGCAGCTGGTGGCGGACCGTCGCGACCGGCACCCGCGCCCCGGCCAGCCCCGCCACCGTGCGCACCCAGCCGCCCGCCGCGTCCACCACCGCCGGCGCCGTGATCGTCCGGCGCCCGGTCTCCACCCCGGCGACCCGGCCGCCGTCCACCAGGATCCCGGTGACCGCCTCGTTCTCCGCCACCATTACCTCGAGGCCCCGGCAGGCGGCCAGGCTCGCGGCGATCAGGGCGGCCGGCTCCTCGATGTACACGTCTTCCGGGCACCAGAGCGCGAAGTCCGACTCGTTCGGCCGGTAATAACTGAGAGCGGCGGCCAGCTGGCCCGGTTCCGCCGCGCGGACGTCGGCCCCCCAGCCCCGGGACTGGGCCAGCTCCCGGCGCAGGTAATCGCGGTGCTCCGGCGTCCGTGCGATCAGGAAGCTCCCGGAAGAAGCTACCGCCAGCGGCTCTTTGGCCCACTCGGCGAAGGTCGCGGCCAAGGTGATGCTCCGCCGGGCCAGCCGGGTCCGCAGCTCGTCGGCCTGGACCGACTTGAACAGCCCGGCGGCCCGCCCGGACGCCTGCGACCCGGCCGTCAGGCGCTCGAGCACCGTGACCGACCGCCCGGCCCGCGCGCAGTGCAGGGCTGTGCTCAGGCCGAGCGCGCCGGCCCCGATCACCACGACATCGGCGTCCACAAGCAAAGAATCTACCGAACGAGTCCGCTGTCACCTGGTCCCGGACGCCGCCGTGCCCTCGCCCCCCGGAGGGTCAAGGCGTTAAAATCGCCTCGAAAACCGGTTATTCCAGGCTGCGGGCCACCCTCTACGACGCCGCGAGGAGGTGCGCTTTGGCCACCCCCGGACGATCCGCGAGCCCGGCTGGCAGGCTGCGCGGACGACGCAGCGAGCGCGCCGTGCTCGACCGGTTCGCCGACGCGGTCCGGGGCGGCCGCAGCCGGGTGCTGGTGCTCTACGGCGAGGCGGGCGTGGGCAAGACCGCGCTGCTCGACTACCTGGCCGGGCGGGCGCAGGACTGCCACGTCGTCCGGGCGGCGGGCGTGCAGTCGGAGATGGAGCTGGCCTTCGCCGGCCTGCACCAGCTGTGCGCGCCGATGCTGGGCCACCTGGAGCGGCTGCCGGTGCCGCAGCAGGAGGCGCTGCGGACCGCGTTCGGCCTGAGCGCCGGGCCCGCGCCGGACCGGTTCCTGGTCAGCCTGGCCGTGCTCAGCTTGCTGTCGGAGGTGGCGGGGGAGCGCCCGCTGGTCGGCGTGATCGATGACCAGCAGTGGCTGGACCGGGCCTCGGCCCAGGCGTTCGGCTTCGTGGCGCGCCGGCTGGGTGCCGAGCCGGTCGGCCTGCTGTTCGGGACCCGGGTGCCAGGCCCGGAGCTGGCCGGGCTACCCGAGCTGCCGGTGGCCGGGCTGCGCGACGACGAGGCGCGGGCGCTGCTCGGGTCGGCGCTGCCCGGCCCGCTGGACGCGCGCGTGCGCGACCAGATCGTGGCCGAGGCGCGGGGCAACCCGCTGGCGCTGCTCGAGCTGCCCCGCGGGCTGACCGCGGGGCAGCTGGCGGGCGGGTTCGGGCTGCCGGGCGCGGTGCCGCTGCCGGGGCGGATCGAGGACAGTTTCCGCCGGCAGCTCGATGTCCTTCCCCCGCAAACGCGGCGGCTGCTCCTGCTGGCGGCGGCGGATCCGTCCGGGGACCCGGCGCTGGTGTGGCGGGCGGCCGACCGGCTCGGCGTCCCGTTCCAGGCCGGGACGCCGGCCGCCGAGGCCGGGCTGGCGGAGTTCGGCGCGCGGGTGCGGTTCCGGCATCCGCTGCTGCGTTCGGCCGCCTACTGGTCGGCCGCCGCGGCGGACCGGCAGGCCATGCACCTCGCCCTGGCCGAGGCCACCGATCCGGTCGCGGACCCGGACCGCCGGGCCTGGCACCGGGCCCAGGCCGCGCCGGGCCCCGACGAGGAGGTCGCGGCGGAGCTCGAGCACTCGGCCGGCCGGGCCCTGGCCCGCGGCGGGCTGGCCGCGGCGGCGGCGTTCCTCGAGCGCGCGGTGCGGCTGACCGTCGACCCGGAACACCGGGTCGAGCGCACGCTGGCGGCGGCCCGGGTCAGCCTGGAGGCGGGCGAGCTCGGCCAGGCCCTGGAGCTGCTCGCCACCGCCGAGGACGGCGGGTCCGGGCCGCTCGGCGAGTTCGCCAGCGCCCGGGTCGACCTGCTCCGCGGGCAGGTGGCGTTCGCCTCCGGGCTGGGCAGCGACGCCCCGCCGCTGCTGCTCAAGGCGGCCAAGCGGCTCGAGCCGCTCGACCCCGACCTGGCCCGGGAAACCTACCTGAGCGCCTGGATGGCGGCCATGTTCGCCGGGCGCCTGGCGGGCGCCGGCGACCTGCTCGAGGTGTCCCGCGCGGCCCGGGCCCTGCCCGCCTCACCCGACCCGCCGCGCCCCGTCAACCTGGTCCTGGACGGCCTGACGCTGATGGTGACCGACGGGCCGCGGGCCGCGGCGCCGACGCTGCGGCAGGCCGTCAGCGGCTACACCGCGACGGACATCCCGGTGGCCGACGAGCTCCGCTGGGGCTGGCTGGCCCAGGCGGCGGCCAGCGCCCTGTGGGACGACACGGCCTGGCGCGCGATGCTCATCCGGCAGGTCGGGCTGGCCCGGGAGGTCGGCGCGCTCGACCAGCTGCCGATCCTGCTGAGCGCGCTGGGCACGGCCGTGGTCTGGAGCGGTGACTTCACCGAGGCCGCCGCGCTGGTCGCGGAGACGGAGGCGGTCAGCGCGGCGACCGGGATCCGTTCGGTCCCGTTCACCGCGATGATGCTGGCCGCCTTCCGCGGGGACGAAGCCGAGGCGGTCCCGCTGATCGAGGCCACCGTGGCCGACGCCGCGGCGGCCGGCCAGGGCATCGCGGTCGCGTACGCGCGCTGGGTGGAGGCCATCCTCGGCAACGCCCTCGGCCGCCCGGCGCAGGCGCTGGCGGCGGCCCGGCAGGCCAACGAGGACCACGCGACGGTCTTTATCTCCATGTGGGCGCTGCCCGAGCTGATCGAGGCCGCCGTGCGCAGCGGGGACATAACCGCCGCGCGTGGCGCCCTGACCCGCCTCACGGAGTTCGCCCGGGCCGGGATGACCGATTTCGGTCTCGGCATCCAGGCCCGCTCACGCGCCCTTCTGCGCTCCGGCGAGACCGCTGAGACCCTGTACATCGAGGCCGTGACCCGCCTCGGCCGCACCGGTCTGCGCACCGAACTGGCTCGCGCCCACCTGCTCTACGGCGAGTGGCTGCGCCGCGAGAACCGCCGCGCGGACGCCCGCGAGCAGCTGCGGGCCGCGCACGAGCTGCTGTCCGCGATCGGCGCCGCCGCCTTCGCCGAACGCGCCCGGCGCGAGCTGGCCGCCACCGGCGAGACCGTCCGCAAGCGCACGCCCGAGAGCCAGGCCGAGCTCACCGCCCAGGAAGCCTCGATCGCCCGCCTCGCCGTGGAAGGCCGCACCAACCCCGAGATCGGCGCCCAGCTCTTCCTCTCCGCCCGTACCGTCGAATGGCACCTGCGCAAGATCTTCGCCAAACTCGGCATCACCTCCCGCCGCGACCTCCGCACCGCCCTCTCCCCCCACCCCTAGCCGCTCTGGCCCCGCCCCGCCTCGATATGTCACGGGTGTGGCTCCTTTTCTGTGAGCCCGGTCCCGGGGCGCCCCGGTTCCTGCCTGCTGAGCCCGGTCCCGGGGCGCCTGATCCGTGCGGGGCCTGCGGTACCGGCCGGGGCCGCCCCGGGGTGCCCCGGCAGCCACCGCAATGCCACATCGACGTGGTCCTGGCCACCGCAGGGTCACATTGATGTGGCTGCCCGGGGCCGGCGCCGGGTGGCGGGCAAGAGATCCGGGGGCCGCGGGGCCGGGCCGGGCTGACGGGGCTGGCGGGCCCGGCCGGGCTGACGGGGCGGGGGTGAATACCGGGTGGCCCGGCTCGCAGCGGCCGCCAGGCCGCTTACACGAAAGGAGCCGCACCCATGCTCCATCGAGCCGGCTCCGGAAGGCCGCCCGTTACGGCTCGAGGACGTTCAGCAGGCCGCGCAGGACGCGGATAGCGGCGGCGAGGTCCTCCGGAGCGGCCGCGTCCTGCAGCGCGGCGCGTGAGGCCTGCGTGAGCGCGTCACCTCGCCGGACCAGAGCGGTGCCCGCCTCCGTCAGCGTGACGGCGTTCTCGCGGCGGGTGTGCGAGGCGGCCCGCACGGTCATCAGGCCCGCCGTGACGGCGTGGTCGATCTGGCGGCTCACGCTGCCCTTGGTGAGGCCGACCCGGTCGGCGATGGCCTGCTGGCTGAGCGGCCCAGGGTGCGCGTCGACGACCGAGAGCACCAGGAACTGGGCCAGCGAGACGCCGAGCTCACGCCGCAGCAGCGTCTCGCCCTGGTGATCCATCAGCCCAGCCGCGCGGCGGATGAGGTACCAGAGCGTGGCCAGCTCGCCCGGTAGCTCATCAGTCAGCTGCTCCGGTAGCTCATCAGTCAGCTGCTCCGGTAGCTCATCAGTCAGCTGCTCCGGCCGCTCATCGGGCAGTTTCGTCCGCTCCATAGGCCGAGCATAGCCCTGAGCGTTTGACAATCAACAGTTTTATATGCAACCGTTGTTTTAACAACCAACGCCGCCCGAGGAGATCTCTCATGAAAGTCCTGGTCGTGCTCGACCACCCCTACACCATCGTTTCGGCCGACAACGTGCCCCGTCAGCGCAGCTTCTCCGCCGCGGTCGCCGCCGCCGCGATCCGTGGCGCCCGGTCGGCCGGACACGAAGTCGACCTGATCGACCTGGCCGCCGATGGCTTCCAGCCGGCCATGACCGGCGCCGACCTGGTCGCCTGGCGGCAGGGCCGCGTCGTCGATCCGCTGGTGGCCGACTACCAGCGGCGGCTGCTCGCGGCCGGGCACCTGGCGTTCGTGTTTCCCGTCTGGTGGGAGGCGATGCCCGCGGCCACCAAGGGCTTCCTCGACCGCGTGCTGACCAAGGGCGTGATGTACGAGGAACTGCCCCAGGCCCGGGGTAACCCGTTCCGCAACCGCATGACCAGCCTCGGCGGGGTCAGCGTCCTGTCGGTCATGACCACGCCGGACAAGGCCTACCGCTGGTGGTACCGCGACCCGCTGACCAAGATCTTGTTCAGGGGCACGTTCGGCAAGATCGGCGTCAGGAACCTCCGCTGGACCAACTACGCCAGCGTCACCGACAAAACGGCCGAGCAGCGCGACCGGATGCTCCAGCAGACCGAACGGGCCTTCGCGGCGCTGTGACACGAGTTCGAGACGGGGCGATCGTGCCCCTGGCAAGATAGCGAAAATGGAACACGTGCTTGGCATCGGCGGATACTTCATCCGGGCGGCCGACCCGGTGGCCCTGGGGGTGTGGTACCGCGACTGCCTCGGCCTGGACGCCGACGAGAACGGCCTGTGGCGTCCCGAAGCCGGGCCGACGGTGTTCGCGGCGTTCGAGTCCGAAACCGGTTACTTCGGGTCCCGCACCCAGCAGGTCATGCTCAACTTCCGGGTCCGGGACCTAGACGCGATGCTCGCGCAGCTGCGCGCCCAGGGAGCGGACGTGGCCGGGGAGGCGCAGGAGATGGAGGGCGTCGGCCGGTTCGGCTGGGTCACCGATCCTGAAGGTAACCGCATCGAGCTGTGGCAGCCCAGCTGACCGTTCTCCGGCCGTTACCAGACGACCGCTCCCACCAAGTAGTAGGGCGAGGCGCCCAGCGGCGGCAGGCTAATGATCTTCGCCGGGGCGCCGCCGGACCAGCGCCAGATCGTTTGCGGGCCCGTCGGCCGGGCCGGGCCGCTGGCCCAGATCGCCTGGCCCTGGCCGGTCATGGCGTAGGACTGGCCCGCCGGCCCGGCGGGGAAGGAGAGCAGGGTGGCCGTACCGCCTGCCTGCCAGGCGACCACGCTGACCCGGGCGGTGCCGCGGCCGGACTGCCGCTGGACGAGGTAGGTGAGCGCGCCGCTGGCCAGGTACGCGGGATCGGATTCCTCGCACTGGTCGCGCGAGGCGGCCGGGCACGGCGGCGGCGGGGTGCGGGCATCGCCGATGGCCGTGGCGGTGAACGCGCCGAAGGTCAGGACGCTGCTGATCGCCGCGGTCAGCTGGAACTGCACGGCCAGGTGGACGTCGTCGGGCGCCCAGGTCAGGCCGGAGATCTCCGGCGGCCAGTTATCAGCGGCGGGGTCCGGCCGGGCCGTCATTCTGATCGTGTTCCGTCTGCCGGTGGCCAGGTTCCGCGCCACGACCTCGACCAGGTTCCCGTGATCGGCACTGGTCACGTACGCGACGGCCCGGCCGTCCGGGCTGACGGCGTAGTCGCTGGCCCCAGCCTGGACCAGCTGGGGCCGGCCCCCGCTGACCCGCACCCGCCAGATCGCCGGCCCGGACGGACGGACGTCAAGCGGAGACCTGACGAAGTAGACCCAGCCGTCGCGCACCCCCAGCACCTGGTCGGTGGCCCGGTCCGGTGGCGACGTCAGCCAGCGCAGCCGGTCGCCGGTCCGGGACGACAGCAATGCCAGCCGGTCACCGAGGCCGCGGCCCGGCCTGGCCGGCTCGAGCGACACCACGAACACCGGCGGAACCGGGCCGGCCGCCCCGGTGCCCGCGCCCGAGATCGCGGCGACCGGATGGGCCGAAGATACCCCGGCGCCCGGTGCCCCGCCTGCGCACCCGGCCGCCAGCGCCGCGATCGCCACGGCCAGGGCGGTCGCCGCGCCCCCGCGGCCCTTCCAGGCGAACCTCATACTCCTAAGACGGCCGGGCGCGGGGCGCGGTTGCGCGGTTTTGAGGAGTAGTGCGCCATCGGCCCCTCGGCCGCGCCCTGCCGCCGCGAGGCGATAGCGTCACGACCATGACGCTCAAGGACACAGTCGCCCTGATCACCGGGTCGAGCAGCGGGATCGGGGCCGCCACCGCGCGCAGGCTGGCCGCCGAGGGAGCAGCCGTGGCCCTGGTGGCCCGGCGGCGGGACCGGCTGGAGGAACTGGCCGCGGTCATCGGCGGCGAAGGCGGGACCGCACTGGTCGTCGAGGCCGACGTGACCAGCCAGGAGCAGGCGGCGGACGCGGTCGAGCGAGTCGTCGCCGGGCTCGGCCGGCTCGACATCGTGGTCAACAACGCCGGGATCATGCTGCTAGGCCCGGCCCTGGATACCCCGGTGGCCGAATGGGACCAGATGGTGGCGGTCAACGTGCAGGGCATGCTCTACCTGACTCACGCCGCGCTGCCGCACCTGGTGCGCGCGGCGCAGGACTCGCCCCGGCAGGTGGCCGACGTGGTCAGCATCAGCTCCACCGCCGGGCGGGTGGCCCGGCCCGGCAGCAGCGTGTACAACCTGACCAAGTTCGGCGTCGTGGCGTTCTCCGAGGCGCTGCGCCAGGAACTGATCAGCCAGCGGGTCCGGGTGAGCGTGGTCGAGCCGGGCACGGTCGACACCGAGCTGACCTCGCACCTGCGGACCGGCATCAGGGAGGCCGCGCAGAACCAGGTCGAGGCGATACAGGCGCTGCGCCCCGAGGACATCGCCGACGCGGTGGCCTACATCGTGACCCGGGACCGCCGGGTGGCGGTCAACGAGCTGCTCGTCCGCGCCAGCGAGCAGACCTGGTAGCGCCGCGGCCAGTGCGCCTTCGCCGGAGATGACCATGCTGGCTACGGCCACCACGTGGAGCGGCGCGAGGAACCGTATCCGGGTTGGTAAGACCGCGTAGCGGGTGGGGGTGGTGGTGTAAGTGCGTCCGGCCGGGGTGTGCCACACCAGGGTCCCGGGTTGGGGTTGTTCCAGCCGCCAGCCGTCGGCTTGCTTGCAGCGATGATGGTGACGGCACAGCGGCGCCAGGTTGCACTCGCAGGTCAGGCCGCCGTGGTGGTGAGGGCTGGTGTGGTCCAGGTCGCAGCGGGCCGCGCGGCGTCCGCAGCCGGGTGCGGTGCAGGTGGTATTCCTTGCCTTGACCAGGTGCTGGAGTTTCTTGCTGGGCCGGTAGCGGTCCTCGGCGCGAGGGTGCTCGCAGGGGCCGCGGATGACCGGGGTGAGCCGGGTGACGTTGAGCAGGTCCAGCAGGCCCTGGAGGGTGGCGGGCCCGGGCTGGTGCCCGGGCGGCCCGTGGGCTGGCCCCCAGGGGCGGGGCCCGGTGGCGCAGGCGTGGGCGGCGGCGGTCCCGTCGGGGTTCAGGGTCGTGACGCACCAGCGGGTGGCCGGATTCCGCGCGGCGGCAGCGACCAGGTCCCGGGTGTCGGCGTGGTCCAGGAGCCCGAACCCGTCGACCTCGGCGCCTAGGCCGGTGTCGCCGTCCAGGGCGGCGGCGGGGACCGTGATGGTGACCTGCGCACCGACGCTCGGCCCGCCGAATCCCTGGCCGCCGAATCCCTGGCCGCCGGAACCGGGGCCGCCGGAACCGGGGCCGCCAGAACCGGGGCCGCCAGAACCGGGGCCGCCGGGAGCGTCCGGGCCCGGAGCCTCGCTGTCCTGGCCGCCGCTGGCTGCGGGTCTCGCCGGGGCGGCCCGCGAATCGCGTTCCTGGAGCAGGTCCAGCGTGGCGCGGACCTTCAGCTCCTCCCACGTCCCCGGCACCCCGGCGTCCCGCAGCGCGCGGGCCCGGTCCTCAACGTGCTGCATCGAGGCCAGCACCTCGGCCGAGGGCAGCTCCCGGCCCGAGATCCCGGCGTTCCCGGACTCCTCCCTGAACGCCCGCACCCGCGCCTCGCGCCGCGCCTTCTCCTTGCGCTTGCGGGCGGCTTCGGGGTCGAGGCGCAGGACCAGCCTGCTGGCGGCCCGGCGCAGCTCGCCGTAGGTCTTGGACTGGGCGGCCGCGGCCAGGAGCTCATCGGCGATCGCGGCGTCCTCATCAGACAGGACGCTGGTGAACTCCTCGATGATCTTGACGTGGACCGGGCCGAGCTTTCCCGCGGCCAGCGCGGCGAAGGTGACGGGGAGCCGCCGGGCCACCGCCCGCGCGTAGGCGATCTCCCCGGCCGCGGACAGCCAGGTCAGCCGGAACGCCGCCGCGATCTCATCGGCGGCGAAGTCCTGCCGCCGGGGCCGGGACGCGAACTCCGCCAGCGCCGCCATCTGGGCCCACGCCATCCGCGACTCGACCCGCCGGGCTCCGGACAGGAATCCGATCAGCTGGTCATCCGACAGCCCCGCCAGCCCGGTCCCGTCCGGCCCGGCGACCGTGTCCAGGACCATCGCCAGCAGCGGGCCCGGCGCCATCGTGTCCGCCCGGCCGTCCGCCGCGAACCCCTCCAGCGACAGGTCCTCCGCCGGCGCCGTCACGTACAGGCCCTGCGGGATCCCCTCCTCGCCGTCCTCCCGGCCGTCCCCGGGCAGCCCCGAGCCCGCAGGCTCGTCAGGCTCGGGGGACAGCGCAGCAGACATGGCACACCTGCCCGGCTAGGGGAGAGAAAGAGGGGGATTCGCGGAGACGCCCGCTAGGGAACAGCTTATCCCCTCACAAGATCAACAACAAGTAGTAATCGAACTGAATTTCAAGATCATTTCTGGAACAGGCAATTAACGGTCGCAACGAGATGTGGCGAGTGCCGACCAGGGCCAAGGTGACCGGTACCAGCAGGGCCAAGGTGGCCGGTACCGGGCAGGGCCAGGGTGGCTAGTAACAGGCAGGGCCAAGGTGGCCAGTACCAGCCGAGGTCAGGACGGGGCCAGCGCCGGGTCGCTCGGATGAATGCTCAGCGGCGTGATGTCCGTCGTCATCCAGGGGTCCAGCGGCAGCGACCGCACGATCGCCTCCATCTCCGCGGCGTCGGCGGCCCGCCACAGGCCCAGCGCGCCAGGGTCTCCGGGTCCGCCCGGTGGCAGCCGCCACAGCCGCAGCAGGTGCCCCTGTCCCGCCAGTTCGCGCGCCGCCGCCGCCTCGGCCGCATCGGTGTCAGCGACCACCGCGGCCGGGGTCCCTTCCGGGATGGCAACCGTGAAGCAGGTCAGGAACTCGGGCGCCCCGGGCGCCGGGGCCGGGATCGGGTCGTTCGGGTGCGGCGCGAGCGGCGTGACCTGATCCGTACGCCAGATCCGCAGCGGCATCGAGGCCAGGACCTTCTCCAGCTCGTCGTCGCCGGCCGCGGCGAACAGGCCAAAGGTGCGCCATTCGCCCGGTTGCAGCGGCGGCCGCCACAGCCGTAGCAGGTGCCCGGCGGCGGCGAGGTCACGCGAATGCGCGGCCTCCCGGCCGCGGATGTCATCCACGGCCTGCTCCGGCGTCCCGTCCGGGACCCTGGTGGTCATGCTGACCAGGTACTCCATGAAGGAGAGCCTCCTAGGTGATCTCAGTTACCAGGGACGAGCTGCTGGCCGCCGTCGATGTCGTAGGTCGCGCCGGTCAGCGCGGTGTTGATCATGATGTGCACGGCCAGGGCGGCGACGTCGGCGGGCCCGACGACCCGGCCGATGGGCAGCGTCGCCCGCAGCGTCGCCCGCCGCGCGTCCAGGCCATCACCCAGCAGCGACGCGGACAGCGGGGTGTCGACGAAACCGGCCGCGATGAGGTTGACCCGGATCGGCGCCACCTCGACGGCCAGGTTGGCGATCAGGGCGGGCTGGCCGGCGGTGGCCGCCGCGATGAGCGACATGCCGGGCCCCCGGCTGCGGCCGCCGGTACCGCCCATGAACAGCAGCGTGCCGCCGGGCCGCACCCGGCCGATGGCACGCTGGGCGATGGCGACGGCCAGCCAGATGTGGCGGTCGAAATCGAGGTGCGCCTGCTCGCGGTCGAGCTCGGCCAGCGGGCCGTAGTAAGGGCCGGGGCCGGTGACCATCACGTGGTCGATCACCTCGGGCAGGTCGCCGAAGAACTGGTCCAGGGCGGCCCAGTCGGTGACGTCGAAGGCCGCGGTGCGCACCGCGCCGACCTCGGCCGCGGCCGCGGAGAGGCGCTCGGGGTTGCGCGCGGCCAGGACGACGTCGGCGCCCTCGGCGCGGGCCCGGCGGGCCGTCTCGAGCCCGATGCCGGCGCTGCCGCCGATCACGACGACGGTCTGCCCGGTCAGCTCGGGTTCGCGGTGGACCGAGCGATGGATAGCGCAGACGTCGGGTGTGGTGGTCATGATTCCTCCGGTGTCGTCAAGGCTGGAACGGGTGGGGGACAACCAGCCTCGGGTGCACGCGCCACCAATCGGTGCCCCGAGCGGTCGTCAGTAACGAACAACGCTGTGATCACCGCCGCCGCCCCGCACAGCCCGGCCATGACGATCATGGCCGGCTGGTAGCCGCTCACGAGCGCGCCGGCGTACCCTCGGCCAGCACCGTGGCCGTGATCAGCGCGGCGCCGGTCCGGCTGCGCAGCGGGACGAGCTGACCCGTTCCCGCCGCCGCGCCGGGCCGGCTGAGCCGGGAAACGCTCACGGCACGGCAGCCTGGCGACCCGCCGCGATCTGCGCCCGCAGCGCCTTCAGCCCGGCCACGAAGATCTCGGAGAACGTGGGGAAGGGCTGGATCACGTCGCGCAGCACGTCCAGCGGCACCTGGGCCCGGACGGCCAGCGTGGCCTGCTGCATCCACTCCCCGGCCTCCGGGCCGAGGGCGTAGCCGCCGGTCAGCCGCTCCCCGTCGGACACCAGGGTCAGGAACCCGCGCGACGAGGCGTAGTCGTGGGCGTAGGTAGCGGTCTTGGCCACGTCGGCCAGCGGCACGGTCACGCTGAACCGGTCCTCGTGCGCGCCGACCGCGGCGGCCTGCGGGTCGGTGTAGACCACGTCCGGCACCGCCTCGTAGTGCGCCTCGCGCGGCTCGCCCAGCAGGTTCGAGGCCACGACCTCGCCCTGGTACTTGCCGACGTGGGTGAGCAGCCGGATCCCGGTGACGTCACCGATGGCCCACAGCCGGTCGGCCGCCCGCAGCCGCCCGTCGACCTGCACCCCTTGGGCGCTGAAGGAAGCACCGGTCGTCTCCAGGCCGACCCCGGCTGTCCGCGGCCGCCGCCCGGTCGCGATCAGCAGCCGGTCCCCGCGCAGCGAAGTACCGTCGTCGAGCTCCAGGACGTAGTCCGGGCCGTCCCGGCGCGCGGCGCTCGCGTGCACGCCCAGGTGCAGCTCGATGCCGTCCTCGCGCAGCGCCGCGCCGAGCGCGTCGCCCAGCGGCTCGGGCTCGCGCGCGAGCACATGCGATGCGCCTTCCACGAGCGACACCGAACCGCCGAGCCGGCGCACCGCCTGGGCCATCTCGGCGCCGACCGGGCCGCCGCCGAGGATCAGCAGGTGCCGCGGCACCGCCTCCATCGCGGTCACCTCGCGGGTGCCCCACACGCCGTCGAGCTCGCGCAGGCCAGGAACCGGCGGCACCACCGGATCCGAGCCGTTGGCGAGTACCACATCCCGCGCCACATACCGCTTATCCCCGACCACGACCACGCCGGGTCCGTCGAGCCGCCCGGACCCGCGAATAAGGTCGATGCCCTTGCCCGCCAGCCACGCCTGCTGACCGACGTCGGTGTGGTTCGAGACCATGAAGTCCCGGTAGGCCAGCGCGGCCGCCACGTCGACCTGCGCGGTACCCGCCGCCTGGAGCACGCCGTGCACCGCTTCGCCCGGTCGCAGCAGCGTCTTGCTCGGGATGCAGGCCCAGTACGAGCATTCGCCCCCGGCCAGCTCCCGCTCCACCACGGCGACGTGGAGGCCCCCGTCCACCAGCTCGCCGGCGCAGTGCTCACCCGGCGAGCCCGCCCCCAGGACGATGACGTCGTAGTCGTACCCGCTCACGTGCCGTCCGCCTGCTTCGCCGACTCGTCCGCCATGTACTGCGCGTACCAGTCGGGCCAGTCCGCATCGGCGTGCCCGATTTCCTCTTCGTGCTTGCCGTGCGCGGCCGCCGCCCGGCGCAGCGCGTCGGCCAGGCCGGCCACCGAGTCGAAGGCCGCCAGCGCGGACGTCTCCCGGCCGGGCAGCCGGGTAGTGACCTCCTGGACGAACCACAGGTTGCCGTCCGGGTCGGGGAAGGAGACCCACGAGCCGTAGCTCGGGCGCTCCGCGGACGGGCCGTCCGCCCGCCCGCCGGTCCCGCCGTGGTGGAACACCCCGCCCACGTCGTGGAAGACGTCGCTGACCGGCGCCCCGAGCGAGGCCAGCTCGGCCCGGGCCGCCTCGATGTCGCCCGCGACCAGCTGCATGCCCTCGGCCGAGCCGGGCGCGGCGTCGGTGACCCCGGTGCCGAAGATGACCGAGCAGGCCGAGCCGGGCGGTGTCACCTGGATCACCCGGAAGTCCGGGCCGGTCGCGAAGTCGGCGTCCAGGCGCCAGCCGAGACCGGTGTAGAAGGCCTTGGCCCGGTCCACATCGGAGACCGGCAGCACCACGACCTCGAGCCTCAAGTCCATGATTGTTCCTCTCGCTGCTGGTTTAGCCAGCTCCCACGATCGCTCTCCCGCCCGGCCGATCGCGCCCGTGATATCCCTGGCCCGTACCCTGGCCCCCGCCCGCACTAAGGTCGAGGTTCGTAGTAACGTCCGTCCGTTTCAACAGACCAATACGGACCAAACGAGTGGGCCGTCGCCAAGTCGGCCCCTGCGACATCGGTCCAAGGGGGAAGCATGAGCGACCAGGAGTTCGAACGTCGTCGTGATCGGGGCGGGGCCGACGGGCGAGAACGTCGCCGACCGGGCCCGCCGGGGCGGCCTGTCGGTGGCGGTGGCGGAATCCGAGCTCGTCGGCGGCGAGTGCTCGTACTGGGCCTGCATCCCGAGCAAGGCGCTGCTGCGCCCGGCGGCCGCCCTGGCCGCCGCGCGGGCCGTGGGCGGGGCCCGGCAGGCGGTGACGGGCGAGCTGGACGTGGCGGCCGTGCTGGCCCGCCGGACCAAGTTCACGCACGGCTGGTCCGACGACTCCGGGCAGGTGAAGTGGCTGGACGGCACCGGCAGCACGCTGGTCCGCGGCGCCGCCCGGCTGGCGGGCGAGCGCAAGGTCGAGGTGACCGCCCCCGATGGCGGCCCCGATGGCGGCCCCGATGGCGGCCCCGATGGCGGCACCGTCACGCTGGCCGCCCGGCACGCGGTGGTCGTCGCGACCGGCAGCGCGGCCGCCATCCCGCCGGTCCCCGGGCTGGCCGAGCCGCTGGTGTGGACGAGCCGCGAGGCGACCAGCTCCGAGATCGTCCCCGGCCGCCTCGCGATCCTCGGCGGCGGCGTGGTGGCGTGCGAGATGGCCACCGCCTGGCGGGCGCTCGGGGCCGAGGTCACGATGCTGGTCCGGGGGGCCGGCCTGCTCGCCAAGCTGGAGCCGTTCGCCGGCGAGCTGGTGGCCGCGGCGCTGCGGTCGGCCGGCGTGGACGTCCGGACCGGCACCGGCGTAACCCGGGTGCGCCGGCTCGCCCGCGCCACCCCGGTGGAGATCTGGACGGCTCACCAGGACCAGGGCCAGCCCGCCGACCTGGTCGCCGACGAACTGCTGGTCGCGGCCGGCCGGGTCCCGCGCACCGGCGACCTGGGCCTGGAGTCCGTCGGCCTGACCCCCGGCGACTGGCTGACCGTGGACGACAGCTGCCAGGTGGGCGCCGTGCCCGGCGGCTGGCTGTACGCGGTGGGCGACGTCAACCAGCGCAACCTGCTCACCCACATGGGCAAGTACCAGGCCCGGGCGTGCGGCGACGCGATCGTCGCCCGGGCCCGCGGCGAGCTGACCGGCCCGCCGCCCCCGTGGACCGGCGTGGCGGCCAGCGCCGACCATCTCGGCGCCCCGCAGGTGGTCTTCACCGACCCCGAGGTGGCCGCGGTCGGGCTGACCGAGGCGGAAGCGCTCGGCCGGGGCCTGCGGGTACGCGCCGTCGACTACGAGCTCGGCCAGGTGGCCGGGGCGGCCCTGGCCGCGGACGACTATCAGGGCCACGCCCGGTTCGTCGTCGACGAGGAACGCAAGATCCTGGTCGGCGCCACGTTCGCCGGACCCGGCACGGCCGAGCTGCTGCACGCCGCGACCATCGCCGTGGTGGGCCAGGTGCCGCTCGGCCGGCTGTGGCACGCGGTTCCCTCGTTCCCCACCATCAGCGAGGTCTGGCTGCGCCTGCTCGAGGCGTACGGCATGTAGAAAGGGCGCATCCGCGACCAAACCGCTCAGCCGATGGCCGCGAATAAGGGATGTGAGGCGCCTACCAGTAACCGGCTCGCGATGACGGACGCGCAGCCCTGGCCGAACGAGACGAGACCGGACCAGCCGGAACCGAACCAGACGTGCGATCGCTGCGGACCCGCCGTCCGCGCGGCCTACCGTGTGCACCGGCAAGGCGAGCTCTACCTGTGCAAGCACTGCGCGAACCGGCTCTGGCCGGACCTGTCCCGGCGGGGGTGGAACATCTGGCCTGTCGGCGAGACCACCTGCACCGCCAGCAGCTGAGGGGAAACAGACATGGTTGGTGACCTGTTCGACAGCCCGTGGAAGATCCTGATCGTCGCGGTGGTGATCATCGTCCTGTTCGGGTCGAAGAAGCTGCCCGGCGCGGCCCGCTCGCTGGGCCAGTCGATGCGGATCCTCAAGAGCGAGGTCGGCGGCCTGCACGAGGACGACCCGGAGCTCACCCGGCCCCGCACGGACCAGCCCAGACCGGCCAGCCACTAAGCGCATCACCACGGGGCATCACCACGGGGGGAAATCATGGCGAAGCTGCCCGGCGCGGTTCAAGGTGCCCGCATCGTCGGCCAGCAGTACGCGCGAGCCCAGCGGCAGAAGAGCCCCGACGGGCGGATGCCGCTGTTCGACCACCTGCGGGAGCTGCGCAACCGGGTGGTCAAGAGCGGCCTGGCGCTCATCGCCGGGATGATCGTCGGGTTCGTGTTCTTCACCCCGGTCTGGCACTTCATCGAGCGGCCGCTGTGCGAGGCCACCATCCGCGGCGTCACCGGGTGCCGGACCCTGGGGACGAACCAGCTGGTGCTCAACGGGCCGCTGGACGCGTTCTACCTGCGGGTCAAGGTCGCCTTGATCACCGGGATCCTGCTGTCCTGCCCGGTCTGGCTCTACCAGCTGTGGTCGTTCATCGCGCCCGGGCTGCACGCCCGGGAGAAGCGGTGGGGCCGCATCTTCCTGGCCACCGCGGTGCCGCTGTTCGCCGCCGGGAACGTCCTGGCCTACCTCTCGCTCGGCCGGTCCATGCACTACCTGCTCGGCCTGACCCCCGGCGGGGTGTCGAACCTGATCCAGGTCGACCTGTACATGAGCTTCGTCATGACCATCCTGCTCGCGTTCGGGGCCGCGTTCGAGCTGCCGCTGCTGATCGTCATGCTGAACCTGGCCGGCATCTTGACCCACGCCCGGTTCCGCAAATGGCGCCGGATGATGATCTTCGGGATCTTCCTCATCGCCGGCGTCGCCAACCCCAGCCCCGACCCCATCACCATGCTCATCCTCGGCGGCGCCTGCGTCGCCTTGGTCGAGGTGGCCGAGCTCATCGTGTGGTCCAACGACCGCCGCCGCGGCCGCCTGCACCCCGACCCCTACGAAGGCCTGGCCGACGACGAGCTGTCCCCGCTCGACCACGGGCCGCTAGATGATCGACCCTAGAGCTTAATAAGTGGCCACCCAAACGGGATTTTCGTAGCATGGTGCCCGCAGCGGATGCCAACAGACGGGGAAATCAAGGGCATGGTGCGCCATAACAGCGCGACGCGGCAGGCTCGGAACGGAAACGGGAACGGGGTGTTCGCCTGGCTCGGCCAGGTGGCGGTGCGACATCCGTGGCGGGTGATCGCACTGTGGATCGTGGCCGCGGTCGCGGTCATCGCCACCTCTCCCGGCCTGCCCACGACCAGTAACGAGAGCAGCTTCCTGCCCAGCAGCTACGAGTCCATCCGGGCGTCGAACCTGCAGGACCAGGCCTTTCCGCAGGCCAGCAACGTAACCGCCAACGCCGCCATCATCGTGTTCGCGAAGGCCGGCGGCGGGCCGCTGACCGCGGCCGACTCGGCCAAGGTCAAGTCGGTCGTCCAGGCCGTCGCGGCGAAGCACGTCAAGAACATCCTCTCGGTCACCGCGGCCCCGCCGTCGTCGAACCACCTGGTCCAGGCGGCCGCCGTCGCCATGCCCAACAGCGTGGTCAACGGCAACGGCAACGACGCGGGCGACGCCATCAAGGTGCTGCGCGCCGACATCAAGCCGCTGGTGGCCGGGACCGGCCTGACCGAGGGCATCACCGGCTCGGCCGCCCAGCAACTCGACAGCCAGCAGTCGAGCAACCGGGCCGACCAGATCGTCCTGCTGTCCACGCTGATCCTGATCTTGATCCTGCTGCTGATCATCTTCCGCAGCCCGGTCATCGCGTTCATGCCGCTGATCTTGATCGCGATCGTCTCCCAGGTGGCGACCGGGCTGATCGCGGACGTCAACCAGGCCCTCAACCTGGGCACCGACAGCTCGGTCTCGACCATCCTCATCGTGGTCCTGTTCGGCATCGGGACGGACTACATCCTGTTCCTGATGTTCCGCTACCGCGAGGCGCTGCGGGCCGGCGAGGACAGCAAGCAGGCGATGGTCAGCGCGGTCACCCGGGCCGGGCGGGCCATCGCCACCGCGGCCGGCGTGGTCATCGTGGCCTTCCTCGCGCTGCTGCTGTCCACCCTCAGCGTGCTGCGGTCGATCGGCCCGGCGCTCGCGATCGCGGTCGCCGTGACCCTCCTCGCCAACCTCACCCTGGTCCCGGCCGTCGTGTCGCTGCTCGGCACCAAGGTGTTCTGGCCGTCCAAGGCGTGGCAGCGGGAGCCGGCCAGCGCCCGGTACGCCGCGATCGGTGAGTCCATGCGCCGCCGCCCGGTGGTCTACGCGGCCGTGGCCGGCCTGCTGCTGGCCGCGCTCTCGGTCGCGGCGTTCAGCTTCAAGCCCACGTTCGACCTGGGCTCGGCCGGCATCCCGGCCAGCGCCGAGTCGCAGACCGCGCTGAAGACGCTGGAGAAGGGGCTGCCGCCCGGGGCCACCGACCCGACCGTGGTCCTGCTGCACGCCCGGTCCGGGCCGCTGAACACGGCGGACCTGACCGCCTACCAGGCCAAGCTGAAGGCCCTGCCGGACGTGGGCGCGGTGTCGCCGGCGCAGGTCAGCGCGAGTAGGGCCACCGCCGCGTACACGGTCACGCTCACCCTCGACCCGACGTCCACCACGGCCGTGCACGCGGTCGAGGGGCCGATCGAGGCCGGCGCTCACGCCGCCGCTCCGGCGGGCACCTACGCGCTGGTCGGCGGCACCACCGCCGTCTTCGCCGATATCCAGAAGGCGGTCAACCACGACTACGCGCTGGTGTTCCCGGTGGCGGCCGCCATCATCTTGGTCATGCTCGGGCTGATGCTGCGCAGCCTGGTGGCGCCGTGGTACCTGATGGCCTCGGTCGGCCTGGGCTTCGGCGCGGCCCTCGGCGCCACGGTGCTGTTCTTCCAGGACGTGCGCGGCCAGGCCGGGCTGGTCTTCCTGCTGCCCGTCTACATCTACGTGTTCGTCGTCGCGCTGGGCACCGACTACAACATCTTGATGGTCGCGCGACTGCGGGAGGAGACCGCCGAGGGCCGGTCGCCGCGGGAGGCCGCCGCCCTGGCCCTGCGGCACGCCGGCCCGACGGTCGGCGCGGCCGGCCTGATCCTGGCCGGGACGTTCGCCTCGCTGGCGCTGGCCGGCAACAGCATCCTGGCCCAGCTCGGCTTCGCCGTCTCCAGCGGCATCGTGCTGGCCGCCTTCGTGGTCGCGACGTTCTTCACCCCGAGCGTCACCGCCCTGGTCGGCCGCGCCGCCTGGTGGCCCGGCGACGCCGGCCCGCCTCCGCGCGCAAGGGAAACCGTCCCTGCGGCCCGCCCGGAAGCCCCGGGCGTCCCCTCGGGCAGACACCGCCGCGACTGACGGCGGACGGGACCGGGCCGCCGGCCGCTAGCCGCCGGCGGTGGCCGGGGTCTACTATCCGCCTGGTGAGCGCCCTGGACATCCTGGCCGGCCGCCTGCCCGCGGGCACGGTCAGCACCGACCCGAACATCCGGACCGAACGGGCTATCGACTCGTGGACCCTCGACCTGCTTCGCCGGGTCCGGGGGGACGAACTCCCCGGGCCGGACGCGGTCGTCTTCCCCGCCCGCACCGAGGAAGTGGCCACCGTGCTGTCCTGGGCCACGGTGACCGGGACGCAGGTGATCCCGCGCGGCGCGGGTTCCGGGGTGTGCGGCGGCGCCCAGGCGCAGGCCGGCCCGGTAGGCGCCGGCCTGGTGGTCCTGGACCTGTCCCGGATGGACCGCATCGGCGACGTCAACCTGGTCGCGCAGACGGTGACGGCCGAGGCCGGGGTGCGCGGCGACCGGCTCGAGGAAGCCCTGGCCGGGCACGGCCTCACTACCGGGCACTACCCGCAGTCGATCGCCATCTCCACCGTGGGCGGCTGGATCGCGGCGTCGTCGGCCGGGCAGGCCTCCACCGGGTACGGCGCCATCGAGGACATCCTGCTCGGGCTGACCGCGGTCCTGCCGACCGGGGAGATCCTGCGCTGCCGGGCCGTGCCCCGCTCGGCCGCCGGCCCTGACCTGCGGCGGCTCCTGGTCGGCTCGGAGGGCACGCTCGCCGTGGTGACCGAGGCCACGCTGGCCTGCACCGCCCGCCCGGCCGCCTGGGAGTGGCTGGCCGCCAGCTTCGGTGACTTCGAGATCATGGCCGGAGCGCTCAGGGAAGTGAGGCGGGCCGGGACCGGCGCGGCCGTGCTGCGCGGCTACGACGAGACCGACGCCCAGTTCAGCTTCGGCCCGCTCGGCCACGCGGGCGGGTGCGTCGGACTGGCCGGGTTCCCGGCGGACCGGCCCGGGCTCGCGGCCAGGAAGGAAGCCGCCGCCGCGATCATGCGGACGGCCGGGACCGACCTCGGCGCTGGCTACGGCACCCGCTGGGAGCAGCACCGCAACGACGCCGTGCAGACCTACGCGCAGGTCATGGGGCCCGAGCGCGCGTTCGGCGCCGGGGCGATCGTGGACACGATGGAGGTCGCCGGGCTCTGGTCCGCCGTGCCCCGGCTGTACCAGGGGATCACAGGAGCCCTGGCCCCGTTCACCGAGCTCGTCGGCTGCCACCTGTCCCACGTGTACCCGTCCGGCTCCTCGCTGTACTTCACCTTCCTGATCAACGGCGCCGACGAGCAAGACGCCGAGACCCGGTACCGCCAGGCCTGGGACCAGGCCGCGGCGAGCTGCGCCGGGGCGGGCGGCACCATCACCCACCACCACGGCGTCGGACGGCTGAAGGCGCCCTACCTCGCGGCGGAACTCGGCCCGGCGGGTACGGCCGTGCTGGACCGGATCCGGGCCGCCCTCGATCCGGCCCAGATCATGAACCCCGGCGGCCTGCGGCCATGAGCAGCCCCTTCGGCCCGCTGGTGCTCATCGCCAACCTCCAGGCGGGCCGCGGCAAGGTAGCCGCGGCGCTGCCCGGAGTCGAGCGTGTCCTGCGCGAAGCGGGCCTGGACTACCGGATCGTGCGCACCACCCATCCCGGCCACGCCACCGAAGCCGCCCGGGCGGCCCTGCGGGACGGCGAGCGCTTCCTGGTCGCCGTCGGCGGCGACGGCACCGTGCACGAGGTGGTCAACGGGATGATCGAGGCCGGCCGGCCGGTCGCGCCGGACGCCGTGCTCGGGGTGGTGGCGGCCGGTTCCGGGTGTGACTTCGTGAAGTCGTTCGGGCGGCCGGGGGACGCGGTCGCGTCCGCCGGGCACCTGGCCGGGGACCGCGTCCAGGCCATCGACGTGGGCACCGTCACCTGCGCCGGCCAGGACCAGCCGCGGTACTTCGTCAACATCGCCGAGGCCGGCCTGGGCGGCGCGGTGGTGGCCCGGACGGCCGGCCTCACCCGGGCCGGGCGCCTCCTCGGCGGGGCCAAGTACGCGGCCGGGTTCTGGCTGACCCTGCCGCGGTTCCGGCCGGCGCCGGTCCGGCTCGACGCCGACGGCCACGCCTACGCCTGGCGGGCGTTCAACGTGGTCGTGGCCAACTGCCGGTTCTACGGCGGCGGCATGCAGATCTCGCCGAACTCCGACCCGGGCGACGGCCTGCTCGACGTGCTCGTCATGACCGGGCCGAAATCCGACTCGTTCACCACCCTCCCCAAGGTCTACCGGGGCGCGCACCTGCCACACCGCCACATCGCCGAGCTGCGGGCCGGGCAGCTGCGCGTGGCGGCGGACCCGCCCTTCCCGGTCGAGGCGGACGGGGAGATCCTGGGCTCGACGCCGGCCTCGTTCGGCATCATCCCCGGGGTGATCAGGCTGAAGGTGTGAGCCGGACGGACGCGTCGCGGGTGGTCAGCCGGGTCCGCCGGACCAGCACGTCGGAGTCGGTGAGGGCCATCTCGCGGCTGCGGGCCAGGTTCAGCTCGACGGCCAGCACCGGCAGGCCCGGCACGGCCGGCTCGCCCAGCGACCGGTCCGCCTCGATCAGCGCGACCGCCGCCCGCCAGTCGTCGCCGTAGCGCTGCACCAGCCGGACCGCGACCCGCGGCGCCAGGCCCAGCCGGGCCGCCTCACCCCGGGCCAGCCGTACCGCCGCGGCGGGCGATCCGTGCAGCCCCAGCGGGATGTCCCGGGTCCGGCACGGGGCGGTGTTCCCGAGCGCGGCGGCCACCCGGTCCACCAGGTCCTGCGCCATGGCCCGGTAGGTGGTCAGCTTGCCGCCGGTGATGGTGAACAGCCCCGGCGGCTGGTCGAATATCGCGTGCTTCCGGGACAGGTCCGCGGTCCGGGCGTCCCCGCCCAGCAGGGGGCGCAGCCCGGCCCAGGACGCCACCACGTCGCGCCCGGTCACGCCGGGGAACAGCGGGGTCACCGCGGACAGGATGTAGTCCCGGTCGGCGCCGGTGACCGCCGGGTGGTCCAGGTCGCCGTCGTAGGGGGTGTCGGTGGTCCCGGCGTACACCCGGTCCTCCCACGGCACGATGAACACGTACCGCCCGTCGGCCGCGGGCGCCACCATGGCCGCCGTGGTCCGCACCGCGCCCGGCGCGAACACCAGGTGCACGCCCTTGCTGGGGGAGAGGCTGATCCCGGTGCCGGGGCCCTGAGCTAGCCCGGCGATCTCGGCGGCCCAGATCCCGGCCGCGTTGACCACGGCCCGGGCCCGGACCTCGAGCCGCTGCCCGGTCAGCTCGTCCGTCACCGCCGCGCCGGTCACCCGGCCCTGGCCCAGCAGCCCCGTCACCCGGGTGTGGTTGGCCAGCTGGGCGCCCGCCGCGTAGGCCGCCCGGGCCACCTCGATCGTCAGCCGGGCGTCGTCGGTCTGGCACTCGAAGTACCGCACCCCGCGGGTCCGCCCGCCGAGCCCGGGGATGGCCGCCGCGACCTGGTCGGCGCTCACGCCCTGGTGGTAGCCGATGTTCCGGCCCGCCGCGAGCGCCTCGTACGCCGTCAGCCCGGCCCGGTACGTCAGCCGGCGCCGCAGATCGCCGGCCAGCATGTACATCGGCACCGGCCGGACCAGGTGCGGCGCCAGCCGGTACAGGATGCCCCGCTCCCGCAGCGACTCCCGGACCAGCCCGATGTCCCCGTGCTCCAGGTAGCGCAGCCCGCCGTGGACCAGTCGCGACGAGCGCCCCGAGGTCCCGGCGGCGAAGTCGTCCTTCTCCACCAGGGCCACCGACAGCCCGCGGGTCGCGGCGTCGAGCGCGATCCCCGTCCCGGTGATCCCGCCCCCGATGACCAGCACGTCGAAGGTGTCCTCGGCCATCCGGCCCAGGCTGGCCGCACGGGTCTGCGCGGAAAACGTCAGCACCAGCCGATGGTAACGCCGGGACCTCGTGGTCAGCGTGGCCCACGCGGGCGGGGTCGACCCGGAGGCCACCGCGTCCACCGCCGAGATGCGCGCCGCCCTGGTCCGCGAGACCCCGCGGCTGATGAAGCTGGCCAACGTCCGGGTGGCCGGGGTCCACGTCCTCGTCGAGGGCACCCTCGGCGAGTACTCGGTGCACCTGGGCAGCGGCACGGTACACCGCCGCCCCGGCGGCGCGGTCTGCGTCGTCCCGGTCGGATCCCAGCACCGCGGCCGGCTGTTCCTGCCGTTCGCCGACGACGACCCCAAGACCGCCGAGATCCTCGCCAAGGTCCTGCTGCTCGCCCGCGACCACGAGATCAGGGACCCGGCCATCCTCAGCCAGCTGACCAGCGCCGCGTAAATCCCCGTGCGCTAAGCTCGGCGTTCATGGCGGAGGGCGGCCGGCCTGTGCCGGGCATCGACGTGTCGGTCCCGAACGTGGCCCGGATCTACGACTACTGGCTCGGCGGCAAGGACAATTTCGCGGCCGACCGGGAAGCCGCCGACCGTCAGGCCCGTGCCATCCCGCAGCTGCCGTGGCTCGCCCGGCAGAACCGCGACTTCCTGCAGCGGGCCGTACGCTTCCTGGCCACCGAAGGAATCGGGCAGTTCCTGGACATCGGCTCGGGGCTGCCCACCAACCAGAACGTCCACGAGGTCGCCCAGCTCGCCAACCCGGACGCGCGCGTGGTGTACGCGGACATCGACCCGGTGGTGGTCAGCCACGCGCAGGCGCTGCTGTCCGGCGAGCAGGTCACGGCTGTCCCGGGCGACATCTGCCGCCCGGAGGACATCCTCGGCCATCCCGAGGTCCGGCGGCTGATCGACTTCAGCCAGCCGGTCGCCGTGCTCGCCCTGGCCGTCCTGCACCTCATCCCGGACGAGGCCGGGCCGGCCGCGGCCATGGCCCGGCTCCGCGACGCCATGGCCCCCGGCAGCTACCTGGTGATCTCCCACGCCGGGGTGGCGACCGCCCACGCCGTGGGCACCCAGCGGCTGACCCCGGCCCTCCGCGAGCTCGGGGAGGCGGTCAAGGCGTTCCAGCGGGTGCCCGCCCGGACCGAGGACGAGGTGGCTGGCTTCTTCGGCGACCTGACGCTGGCCGAGCCCGGCCTGACCGACATCTGGGCCTGGCGTCCTGACGGCGACACCGTCCCCACCACCACCGAGGTCATGCGGATCCTCGGCGGGGTGGCGCAGAAAGAATAACCGGCCGCTAACTCCCTTATCGGCATTTGTCGCCAGGTATTTATCGCGATGAATTTAGCGCGTGCACCAGGCGGCTTAACCCCGTGTTATTTCCGCAGCTAGTCCGGGTAATAGAAGGCCGGGGCATAATTGCTGAGAGACGGGGCGGGTCTTGAGGTCTTCTTTTGCACTTCTGATCGTGGTGGCATCCGGCACAGTTCTCGGCTTCACCGGCACCGCGATCGCGGCCAGCCCGCCGCCGGCGGTTCCCTACCAGCCGGTCATGGGGCAGGCTCTGGTCAGCGAGGCGAAGCAGATCATGCTGGGCGGGAGTCCCTGGACCGGCGGATGCCTGCCGGGCACCGGCACTCCCCGCTGCGTTCCCTATTCGTGGGGCGGCGGTCATGGTGCCCAGCCGGGTCCCACCGATGGCATCTGCCAGGGCTGGGGCCGGCCCGCCGGGGCGCCCAAGACCCTGTTCGCCGGCCCGGCCTGCGCTGTCTCGGTCACCAAGGCCCACCCGTACGGCTACGGCGACAACGGGACGTACGGGCTCGACTGCTCCGGGTTCGCCCGCTGGGTCTACGCCCTCGTCTACGGCACCGATGTGCTGGGGCCGGGGACCACGACCGGCCAACAGGACCAGCCGAGCCTGACCAAGCTCCCGGCCGGCCAGCAGCAGCAGCCCGGCGACCTCGTGTTCTTCCCCGGTCATGTCGGGATCTACGCGGGTAACGGCACCATGGTCGACGAGGCGCAGACCTACAACGCGCCGCTCAAGCCGTCCGGCCACTGGACGCAGGCCTACGCCCGCGTCGATCCAGTCGGCCAGCACGTCCTGGGCTACTACCGGTTCGCCCCCCCGCCGTCGGCGCCGCCCCCGCTCCCGAGCCCGTCCCCCTGGGCCTGGCCTACGTCGTTCCCCGGCGACCCGGCCGCTGAGCCGGTGTCGCCGGGGAACGATTAATCCGGTCAGGACCTGGTGATCGTGGTCCGGCCCGGCTTGAAGGAGTGACCGTTCCAGTGCCAGGTGGTCAGGGCGCGGCCGGACGGGCAGCAGTCCGCGTCGGAGCCGGTGTAGAAGAACTCAGTGGTGACGATCTTCTCGGCGCCGATGGACTTCACCGTGACGAACGGGATGTGGACGTGGCCGGCGTGCGGACGGAACTGGGGCGTGAGCGTGCCGAGCACGTGGAGATGGCCGCCGGCCCCGCTGAACACGACGAGTCCCTCGGCGAGTTCCCCGGCCGCGGTCCCGCCCTGGTTGCTGCACCACACCTGCAGGGCGGCGACCTGCTGGCCGTTACCCAGGTTCCCGTAGGCCGGCCCGGACTCGGACACATCGAGCGGCCCGAAGCCGCTGTGCCGCAGCCGGGCGTCGCCGTTGTGCAGCTGGATCCGGCCGTTGACCCGGCACAGCCAGCCCGGGACGGCGACGTTGCCCCACTTGACGTGGTGCAGGTTGAGCGACTGGCCGGCCGGCTGGGCCAGCGCTGGGTTAGCCAGCGCCGGGTTAGCCAGCGCCGGGCCGGCGAAGGCCGTGCCCGTGGTGAGCCCGGTCATGGCCAGTACCGCGGCGAGCAGGGCGGCCAGGCTGATCTTGCGAACGCGTGTCATCGTTCCCCCGTGTAGGCAGCGTTTGATCAGTAGGACGCCAAATACGGGGGTCTGATGGTAACGAATTGATCGCGATCGTCATTGGGCCGGGCGTGAACCGTCCTCGTTCGGGATAAATGGGCCGGGCTGAAGGCGGACCGGAAGCGGGCCAGCGCGCGGTCGGTGTCGCCGTCGGCGGCCCAGGCCTCCAGGCCCACCGTGCCCTCGTACCCCATCTCGGCCAGGGCGGCGGCCACGGCCGGGTAGTTGATCTCCCCGGTGCCCGGCTCGCATCGGCCGGGCACGTCGGCGACCTGGATCTCGCCGATCAGCGGCCCGGCCCGGCGGACCAGCTCGATGAGGTTCCCCTCGCCGATCTGCGCGTGGTACAGGTCGAGCATCAGCCGGACGTGCGGGTGGCCGACCGCTTCGACCAGGGCGATCGTGTCGGCGGCGCGGGCGAACGGGACGCCGGGGTGGTCCACGGCGGTGTTGAGGTTCTCCAGGCAGAACGTGACGCCGGCCCGCTCGGCCAGCTCGCCGAGTTTTCCGAGGGTACGCGCGGCGGAGATCCACAGCGGGCCCGGCATCTCGGGGCCGGGGAGCACCGGCAGCCCCTTGCTGTCCAGCCCGGTGCCGTGCAGGTTCAGCCGGGGGCAGCCGAGCGTCTCGGCCGCCGCGATGGACTCCCGCGCGGTCCGGATCAGCTCGTCCGCGCCGTCGCCGAAGTCACCCCGTATGTAGCCGGTCATGGACGAGAACATCGCCCCGGTCGCGGCCAGGGCCTCGACGTCGTGGCGGGTCCAGTCCCAGATCTCGGCGTCGAATCCGGCCTCGGCGATCCGCCGGACCCGTTCGGTCACCGGCAGGTCGAGGAACACCATCTCGGCACAGACGGCCAGTCGCATCGCCATCGCCTCTTCTCGCTCACTATGGGGGTACCCGCCGCGTAGCGTTCCAGCGGCGCTTCAGCGATCTTCCGTATGATGCCGTCATGTCACAGCCTCCGCCGCCTCCGTCGGCCAGCCTGCCCGTCACCACCGGCCTCGGCCTGCCCGGCACGATCATCGAGCGGGACCTGGGGCTGACCTTCGGCCTCGTGGTGCGCAGCATGGGCTTCGCCAAGTCGTTCGGCGCCGGGCTCACCGCGCTGCGCCAGGGCGAGGTGCCGCAGTACACCCAGCTGCTCGAGGACAGCCGTCGTCACGCCATCGACCGGATGATCGACAACGCGCGGCTGCTCGGCGCCAACGCGGTCGTCGCGATGCGCTTCGACTCCTCCGAGATCAGCCAGCAGCTGACGGAGATCGTGGCCTACGGCACCGCGGTCGTCGTCCGCCCCGCGCAGTAACCATGACCGCTCCCGGCGGCCCCGGATCCCCGGGCGGCCCCGGATCCCCTGGCGGCCCCGGATCCCCTGGCGGCCCGCGCCCGCTGGCCGCCGAGGCCGATCGCGAGCGCCTGCTCGCCCTGCTGCGCGAGCACTACGCGGTGGGACTGTTCGGTCTCGAGGAGCTGGATCGCCGGGTGGGCATGGTGCTCGGCGCCCAGTACCTGGACGAGGCCGCCGCCGCGGTCACCGACCTGCCCGCCACCCCGGCCCCCGGCACCGCCGCTTCGGCCTCAGCCTCAGCCTCAGCCTCAGCCTCAGCCTCAGGCTCAGCCTCAGGCTCGGGCTCGGGCTCGGGCTCGGCCGACCCGTCAGCCGCGTCCGGCCGAACCGGGGCACCCAGCACCATGTCGGGCCGCTCCGCACCCCGGCGGGTCAGGCGCGGCCACGCCCACGCCGACCAGCCCGCGGCCGGCTGGATCCCCACCGACGAACGTTTCCGCGACCCCACCAGCCGCGCCATAATGCGCGTCTGGATCGACCCCACTGACCAGTCCCGCCACTACATCCCCGAACCCAACGCCTGACCCAGCCAACTGGCGCACCCACCTCCCGATAGCGAGCCCGGCCCGAGACAGCACCACCCCGGCTGAAGGCGTGGTTCAGGAGGCGGGTGGCGGCAGGGGGAATGGGCTTGGGGTGGCCCCGGGCGGAGCGAATGGGTTCGTCCCCAGTCCGGCCTGACACACTGCGTCCCGCAGGCCCCGCTCGCCACACGGTACCGGCCGGGGGCGGTCGCGGCGCTGTGATGCTGCCCATCTCAGGACCACAGCGATGTGGCATTGATGTGGTCAGAACCACGGCGATGTGGCATTGATGTGGTTGATGGCACGGCCCGGGCGGTCTCTGTTAGTACCGCACGTCCCGCAAGAACCAACCGCCCCAGCCCGGGCGGCTCACTGCGGAGGAGCCGCGCCCACACCCGGCCGCGCCGCGCCCCCGGCCGCTGCCTTCGCGGTGGCCCGCCTTTTGGCCAGGGCTTGCCAGATCCACCACCCGGCCACGAACCAGACGGCAATGGGCCCGAACCCGATCGCGTGGAACGCGACGTAGGAGAGCGCCGCGTAGACGACGGGCACGGCAAGGTAGATCCATACCCTGACCGACCTCGTGAGCACGACGGTCAGCTCGTCCGGGTAGAGCAACACCACACCTTCCCCTCGTCTGGCCCCGCCACCCGCAGCCGGCCTCCGTAGCTCAAGCCGGCCCGGACGGCCCGGCGCCGAGGTAGCGCAGCACCGCGAGCACCCGCCGGTGCCCGGCGTCCCCCGGGTGCAGCCCGAGCTTGGCGAATATCGAGTTGATGTGCTTGCTCACCGCGCTGTCGGTGATCACCAGGACCGCTCCGATCTCCGCGTTAGAGCGGCCCTCGGCCATCAGCGCCAGCACGGCGCCCTCCCGTTCGGTCAGGTCGCCGAGGGAGTCACCGCCGCTCCGGCGTACCAGCAGCTGCGCTACCACCTCCGGGTCCAGTGCGGTGCCGCCCTCGGTCACCCGGCGCAGCGCGTCGAGGAACTCGGCCACGTCCGCCACCCGGTCCTTGAGCAGGTAGCCGATGCTCCTGGTGTTGGCCGACAGCAGGTCGGCGGCGTAGCGTTCCTCGACGTACTGCGAGAGCACCAAGATCGCGATGTCCGGCCACTGGCTCCGGATCACCAGCGCGGCCCTGATGCCCTCGTCGGTGTGCGTCGGCGGCATCCGAACGTCGGCGATCACCACGTCGGGCAGCTCCCGCTCGACCGCCGCCAGCAGGCCGGCCGCGTCCCCGGCGGTGGCCACCACCTCGAACCCGGCGCTTTCCAGCAGCTTGGTCAGCCCGGCCAGCAGCAGCACCGAGTCCTCGGCGATCACCACCCGCCGGCCAGGCGACACCATGGAGGCCACGTTACTCGGCGCGCAGGGCCGTAGCCGGAAGCACCCGCGCGGCCACGGTCGCCGGGAGCATCGCCCCCGCCACCGCGATGACCACCGCCGCCAGCGACAGCAGTGCCAGCCAGGACAGCGGGAACACCTGGGTGAAGCTGGCCGGGATACCGGTGCGGGCGGTGCCGGCCATCGCCCGCACGGTAGCGGAGTTCAGCGCCACCGCGGCGGGCGCCGCGATCGCCGCGGCCACCACCGCCGGAACGGCGATCCAGCCCGTGACCATGACCAGCATCTGTCCCGGCCGCATGCCGAGCGCCTTGAACACGCCCAGGTCGTGGACCCGGTCCCGGGTGGTCATCAGCACCGTGTTGAGCACCCCGAGCCCGGCGGCGATCGTCACCATCAGCGCGAGCAGCCCAACCAGGTCGCTGGCGATCGTGTAGAACTGGCCTCCGTGGTGCTCGGTGGTGGCCTGCCAGGGGCTGCCGGAGCCCAGGGCGCGGTCGACCGCCTGGACGTACGCGCCAGCGCTGACACCCGGCCGCAGCCCCACTTCGTAGTCCTGCAGGTTGGCCCGCGTGGCCACGCCGGGCAGCGTGCCGGGGCTGCCCCACAGCGTGGGCTGGTCGCTGGGGTGGAACACCTCGCCCACGATCCGCACCCTGACCTGGGGCGACGGACCGGTGTTCACGGTAGCGGCATCGCCGACGGCCAGGCCGCTGGCGGTCAGGAAGGCGGTGTTGACGTTCACCTCGCCCGGCGCGTCGTACCAGTGCCCGGCGATGATCCCGAACCCGGTCCAGGTGGCGTCACCGCCGTACGCCTGAGCGTTGACGTCCGACGCGATGCCGGGCACGGTGACATGGTCTTCGTAGTGCGCCGCGGCGTGCAGCGTGCCCGGCTGGGCGCGCAGCGCCGCCAGCGCCGCGGCGTCCTGGGCCGCGGTCGGCACCGGCGGCGGCCCGTTACCCGAGCCGAACTGCTCCACGTACACGCCGATCGTCGCCGAATGCGACTGGCTGGCCGCGGCCCGCCCCAGCGAGGCGTGCAGCCCGAACGCGAAGATCACCGCGGTCGCGCCGAACGCGATGGCCGCCAGGGTCACCACGGTGCGAGCGGGCCGGGCGAACGGTGTCGCCAGCCCGAGTCCGAGCGGCCGCGGCAGGCGCAGCCGGCCCGCCAGCCGGTGCACGGCGTACCCGTGGCCCGCCCGCGGAGCCCGCCCGGCCGCGATGGCCCGAGCGGCGGACAGCCGCCCGGCCCGCAGCGCCGGCCCGGCCCCGGCCAGCAGCACCAGGACCAGCATCCCGGCCGGGGCGGCGGCCAGCCGACCCGGCTCAGGTAGACGAGCACGACCTGGGGCCGGGGTCAGCCCGTTGCCCTCCGCCGCGGTCTCCGCCGCCAGCCACGAGGCGGCGCCGGTCACCGCGTTCGGCGGCAGCGCCCGGCTCACCGAGGCCACGTCCGCGCGAACCTGCGCCTGGTCGGCGGCGTGGGCGAACCGGTACAGCACCTGCGCGCTCGGCGGCGCCCCCGGCCCCCGCAGCCGGGCGATCTCGCCCGGCGTCACCCAGCCGTCGGCGGTGTCCGTGACCGAGTTGCCGAAGCCGACCACCCGCAGCCCGGGCTTACCGGGCACGCCGGTCACCACGATGGTGCTGCCGAGCGCGGGGCCCCCGCCGCCTGCGCTGCCTGCCAGCACCACCTGGCCGGGGCCGCCGGCCCAGTGCCCGGCGCTCAGCACCACGTCGTCGACCGGTCCCCCGGGCGACGGCCGACCCGCCCAGACCATTTGACCGAACGCCTCTCCGTCCCACCTGGTCGCCACCGTCGAAGTGGCAAACGGCCCGGCCGCCGCGCGGACCCCGCTCAGCTCGCGGGTGGCGGCGAGCGCTCCCGGGCCGGCGATGGCGGCGTTCACGGTGAGGGTCACGTCCGCGCCGCGCTGCGTACCGAACGCGTGCCGGAACGGACCATGGCTGGCCGCCAGCAGCGCCAGGCCGAGCGTGGCCGAGGCGGTGGAGACCAGCACCACCAGCCCGATCGCGATCGCCTGGACCACGTGCCGCCGCTGGCTTCCGGTGGCGGTCCTGACCACCCCGAGCCAGCTCATGCCGGCACCGGTCCGGCTGAGACCGGCGTTCCGGCCAGGCGGCCGTCCACGATCCGGATGGTGCGGGCCGCGTGCCGTTCGGCCAGCGCCGGGTCGTGGGTGACCAGGACCAGGGTCTGCCCGGCCGCGTTGAGCTCCCGCAGCAGCTGGCCGATCTGGGCGCCGGTGGCGGTGTCGAGCGCGCCGGTCGGCTCGTCGGCCAGCAGCAGGTCCGGGGGAGTTCACCAGGGCCCGGGCGATCGCCACCCGCTGCCGCTGGCCGCCGGACAGCCGGGCCGGGTAGTCGTTGGCGTGCTGCTCCAGGCCCAGCCGGGCCAGCAGTTCGGCCGTCCGCGCCCGTGCCGTCCGCCGGGACGCCCCGGCCAGCTGGGCGGGCAGCAGCACGTTGTCCTCGACGGTGAGGTCGTCGAGCAGGTTGAAGAACTGGAAGATGATCCCGACGTGCCGGGCCCGGAACCGGGCCAGCCCGCTCTCGCCGAGGGAGTCGATCCGCCGCCCGGCCACGGTGACCGTGCCCGCGCTGGGCCGGTCGAGCCCGGCGATCAGGCGGATCACGTCGTCGTTCGGGTTCACCGGGAACCTCCCCGTCTCGAAGTCAGCCGCCAGGATGGCTCACCCGGACGGCGTTGCGCAGTGGCCCAGGAACCCGAATCGGGGGTGAAGCTAGCCCCACCCCCGATCGTGAACCCTGCCGGATAGGCAGGTCGGCGCCACGGGCCTACCGTGGCTGTCATGACCGCAATCGCACTACGCCAAGACGCGGCGGCCCGGCGCTACCGCCGGGTGCCGTGGTCGCCGCGTGCCTGGAGCCAGGCCCTGTACCTGACCGGGGCCATCCCGGCCCTGCTGGCCATGCCGCTCGTCGTCCTGCTCCCGTGGTACGCGGTCGGCTCGCCGACGGCGGTGCTCGTAGGCTGCGGCCTGGTACTGGCCGACCTGGCGCTGACGCTGCTCGCGGCGCCGCTGCTCACCCGGCTGCACCGGCACCGGCTTCAGGCGACCGCCGGTGCCGAGATCCCGCCTCAATCTTTTTTCCCGAACGAGCTCAGCCTCGACACCATCATCACGGCGGCGCGCACCGGATCCACCTGGCGCCAGCTCGGCTACCACTTCCTGGCCGCGCCGCTCCTGGCCGCGGCGGCGATCGCCGCCTTCGGCCTGTGGCTGGCGGGCCTGCTGTACACGCTGGTGTACGCCTACGCCTGGGCGATGCCCGCCGGCGGCCTGCTCGCCCGCGGCCAGTCGTCAGGAGTGTCCGGGCACCTCGTACTGCTGAGCCGCATCCCGGTCGACACGTTCCTGACCGTCGGCGGCGTGGCGATGCTGGTGGCGGCGCCGTTCGTCACCAACGGGGTCGCGGCCCTCGACGTGCTGCTGACCCGGGCGCTGCTGGGCCCGGGCCGCGCCGCCGAGCTCGAGCACCGGGTGGAGCGCCTGACCCGGACCCGGGCCGGGGCGGTCGACGCGGCCGACGCCGAGCGGCGCCGCCTGGAGCGCAACCTGCACGACGGCACCCAGCAGCGGCTGGTCTCGCTGGCCATGAACCTGGGCATGGCCAAGGCCCAGGCCTCGACCGTCGAGGAAGCCCACCAGGTCATCGCGGACGCGCACGAGGAGACCAAGGCGGCCCTGGCCGAGCTGCGTAACCTGGTCCGCGGCCTGCACCCGCCGGTGCTCGAGGACCGCGGCCTGGACGCGGCCCTGTCCGGGGTGGCGGCCCGGATGCCGATCCCGGTCCGGCTCACCGTGAACGTGCCGCGCCGGCCGTCGCCCACGATCGAGGCCGTGGCCTACTTCGTGGTCTCCGAGGGCCTCACCAACATCACCAAGCACTCTCAGGCATCACAGGCGGAGGTATTCGTGGAACAGGCGGGCGACCGGCTGCACATCATCGTCACCGACGACGGCGTGGGCGGCGCCGATCCGGCCCGCGGCACCGGCCTGACCGGACTGGCCCGGCGGGCCGAATCGGTCGACGGCACCCTCGACATCACCAGCCCGCTGGGCGGGCCGACCCTGCTCTCCGTGGACCTGCCGTGCACCCGGTAGGCGGCCCGGCCCGGGGGAGCTCCGGCCGCTGGATCTGGGGCCTATCCGGCCTGGCCGTCGCGGCCGCGCTCGCGATCCCCGGCACCCGCCTCATCGCCCTGACCGGAGTGTCCGGAGCCGGCCTCCTGTCCGCCTCTCCGCAGCTCGTCACGGTCCGCACCGTGCCGGTCCCGCAGCCGGTCACCAGCTTGACGGTGCAGGACTACGGCGGCCAGGTGCGGGTGACGTCGGGCCCGGTCCGCCGCGTCCAGGTCACCGAGACGCTCAGGTACGACCGGGCCGGCGGGGCGCCCGCCATCACCGAGTCGGTGTCCGGCGGCCGCCTGAACCTGGGCGACCCGGCGTGCCAGGACACCGACTGTGACGTCGACTTCGCCGTGACCGTGCCGGCCGCCGTCACCGCCACCGTCGGCACCGGCGGCGGCCCGGCCGCCGTAGCCGGGATCGCGGCCGCCAGCATCGACTCCGACGGCGGGTCGGTGCAGGTCACGCACATCGGCGGCCCGCTCACGGTCAGCACCGGCGGCGGCGACTTGACCCTGAACGGGGTGACCGGCCCGCTGCGCATCGGCACCAGCGGCGGCGCCCTGGTCGCCCGGGGCATCAGCGCCGCCACGGCCACCGTCAGCACCGGCGGCGGCCCGGCCCAGGTCGCCTTCTCGGCGCCCCCGCGCTCGGTCACGCTCGACAGCGACGGCGGTCCGGCCATCGTGCGCGTGCCCGGCGGCCCGTACGCGCTGACGGCCGACAGCGCAGGCGGCCCGGAGCTGATCGGGATCGCCACCGACCCGTCCGCCCGCCTCACCCTCACCATCAGCAGCGGCGGCGGCCCCCTCCAGGTCGAGCCCGCCGCCGCCGGCTAGTTCACGCCCCTGCTTCCTGGTCAAGATAGGCCCGCAGATCACGGACGAACTCCGTGATCTGCGGAACCAGGCCGCGGGGCGCGTCCGGCCACCGGGTCACCTGGCCCCACCGGTACTCGCGGGGAGCGCCCGGATACCGCGCCTGCAGGTGGACATGCAGGTGCGGGACCCCGTCCCCGATCACCATGGCGTACACATGCTCGGCCCCGGCTGCCTCCCGCAGCGCCCGGCTAGCCCGCGTGCACCACCAGCCCACCGCCCGCGCCTCGGCATCGGTCAGGTCCGCCAGGCCCGCCGCGTGCCGCCGCGGCTCCACGAACAGGTGCCCCAGGTACACCGGCTCACTGGAGACACCGGGCGGCCACGGGCCCGCGTGGGAGACCATGACCAGCTCGTCCTCCCCGACCGGGCCGCCCGGCACCAGCACCCCTCGCTCCCGGTGCTTACGGCAGACAAAGCACTCCGCCGTCTCCATAACCAACATCGTCCCACGCCCCTGCCTGTTCCCCGCCGGCTCGATGGTCCACAGGCGTAACTTTTCTCCGGCGCGGGCCGCTCTCCAGTGCGAGCCGCTCTCCGGTGCGAGCCGCTCTCCGGTGCGAGCCGCTCTCCGGTACGGGCCGCTCTCCGGTACGGGCCGCCAGAGACGGCACCAGGAGCCTCCCCAACCCCACGCGCCCCCGGTGCCACGTAACCGGGCCCGCCCCTGACCGGGTCGATGTCCCATCCACCCGGTTCCGTGCCAATGCCAGGAATTTAAGGCGGGTCATTTACCGGATCTGCGGGCTGTTTTCCTGGTCAGGCTCCTTTGCAGTGGGCGGGACGCGGCTGGCGAGCCGCCCGGCTCGCCAGCAGACCGTGATACGGCGACATCCGCTGCCCGAATCGGGCCGTAATGTCCAGTCATACCTCAACTCCAAGTCGAGACATTTCAGGCGCAGACCATGATCATGGACAGTTTCTGGCGCTATCTGACGAAAGATGTCCATGATCATGAAACAGCGCCGTGCGGGGGTGCCTCTTAGGTTCCTGGCATTGGTTCCGCGCCGGTCGATGCTCCATCGACCCGGCGCGCTAACGTCAGGCGGGACGCCGGTAGCTGTCCATCTGGGTTACCTGGTGCCGGTGGGCGTGCTCGGGGATGCGGACCCAGCCCGGGTAGCGCCTGCCCGCGACCCGCACGCGCACCAGCGGCCGGAAGGACTCGTCGTCGATGCCGTCGTAACCGTGGCGTACGACCGAGCTGTGGATATCTCCCGAGATGACCAGGACCAGCGGGTCGGCCGTCTCCCGGAGGGCCCGTTTGACCGGGGCGGCGTCGAGCAGGCGGAAGGCGACGTCCAGGGCCTCGCCGTAGCATCCGTTGTCGTCGTAGTGGACTTCGCCCGCGTGCATGACGACGCGGATCCGAAGTTGCCGCTGCGGCTGGCTGTGGCGCGGAAGGCTGGTGTTGTAATCGGCGAGGAGCCGGCCGAGCAGGGGAACGGTGTGGTTCAGCAGCAGGGCCTTGGGCGCCTGGTCGACCGGGTGAATGAGGGCCAGGATGCCGTCACCCCGGTCGACGAACCGGTCGCGGTACCGCTTGTCGACGCCGGCCGTGCCCAGCGCCACTTCGAACAGCTCGTAAGCCTTGTTCCTCAGCTCGCCCTTGACGGGGTTGGGCCGGGTGGTGGAACTCTCGATGTCCAGTGCCACGATGACACGGTAGAGAGGCAAGCCTGGCATCTGTCGCGGCCCCATCACGGTTCTCCGGACGGGAGCCGCACCGATGCGGCGACAACTGTCAGGAGCGACCCGGCTGGGTGTACCTGGGCATGAGTAGACAACGGTCCTCCCTGTAGGGAGTTATTGTGCACGCAGGCCGCGGACCGGGATACGGCCCGACGGCGACAGGAAGCCCGCGCGGGTCCCGGCGGGTCACGCCGGAATCTGCGAGGCTGACGGGATAGAAGCGATGAGACCGGTGGGTTGGCCGCCCCAAAGGCCCTGCGGCGAGGGGCCCCACGGCTGGAGTCTCGGTGGCGAGGAGCACGACGCGGAAGGCGCCGTGGTCCCGGTTGGTGGTCATCGCTTCTCCTGCGCTGGGTGGCGGGTGCGACAACTGTCACCAACTTCGTTGTCGGTGCTTGTCGTATGCTCGTTTTTGCTTTAGCTGACGACTGACGATTCTGTCATACCCGGGCCGACAACTGCCATACGTATATCCGCGACTTTTGTCGGTCCGTCCGATAGGCTGTCGCAGAGTAGATCTTGCCGGTCGCAGTACCCAGCCGAAGAAGGGGAGATGGCCGAGCCACTGGATCCCGCTGCCCTCGGTGTAGCATCCGTCCTGAAGAGCCTCCGGACCCGGACAGGCCTGCGGGAAGAGCGCCTCTCCGGTACCGAGGTGGCCCTGGACACGCTCACTGGACTGGACAGAGTCCAGATGCTGATCAATGCCGGAGAGTCTCCCAGAACGGGCCATCGTGCGTGCCGTCCGGGCCGCCGTCGGCGCCCTGGAGCCGACGATGAGCATCGTCGCCGACGTGAGCCTCGGCCTGGAGCTGGCCGCGGACACTATTCCGGATGCCGACCTTTACGGCCAGGATCTCGGGCAGCGCCGGGAAGCCCTGCGGCGGAACTGGAACCGGCTGCACGAACTGCGGTCCGCGTCCCCGGGCGAGGTGCCTTCGCCTCGGGCGCTGCGGCTCGACGTCGAATCCAAGGCGCTCACCGCGCTCGCGACCGTTCTGACCATGGGGACCGCCCTCAGCGAACCGGCCGGGGCCACGGTGGAACTGATCAAGCCACGGGGCCACGAGCGCCGGCTGAGCGTTTCCTCGGTCAACCGGGCGGAGCTGCGGGTCTTCGGCGCGGAGCTCACCCGGACGCTGAGCATGCGCCAGACGACCGTCGAGCAGGCCGCCGCCGAGCTCGCCCTGCCGCCGGCCGACGTCGCCCGGTGGGCGGCGGGTCAGGAACTGCCGTCCGAGCCGGAGGCTCGCTCGCTGGACGAGTACCTCACCGCGCGGGGAGCGATCCAGAAGCTGGTCATCGACTTGCGCTCCCGGCCGGATCGCCCCGGCCTCCGGCTCGCTCCGGTGCCGGAATCGACCGCGCCAACTTTGCTTCAGACGTTCGGCAACGTCGCCGCGGCGCTACGGGACTGCCTGGTCAGGGATGCTGACGGCAGGCCCTTGGGATGGCCGCGCGACCTGCGCGACCTGTCCGGTGAGGCGTCGGCGTCCTCCACCGCCTACGGCATCAAGACGATGATGCTGCTGGAGGACGGCCTGGCGGCCGACCTGGTCCCGGCCGCGCAGAACCTGCAGAAGATGGCTCGTAAGACCGGCGGGTATACCGGTCGTGAGCAGTCCGAGCCGCGCTCGGAGACAACGGCAGTGGCGCTGAGCGCGCTGCGCCGGATCACCGCCTTCGACGACTTCGATATTCACGTAGCCCAGATGGAACGGGGTCTGGGCGATTTCGAGAAGTCCCGGCCGTTCATCCTCACCACGATCCTGGAGACCAGCCTGCTGCTTGAGCCCGGCAGCAGGCTGGTGGAAGTCCTGATCGACAACCTGCTGGCCGCGCGCCGGCCTTACGGGGATCTGCTCCTGTGGCCGGAAAAAAGCGAGCCCCTGCTCATCGCCCCCAACCCGTCAGTGGCCCATACGGCGCGGGCGGTGCGGGTGCTGGCCAGCGCGCAGGCGATCCGGCCGTCCGGTCCGGTGCAAGAGGCCCTGCAACAGGCCACCGCCTGGCTGACCGAGCCACGCGACCTGCACAACGCGTATGAGGCCACCGAGCGGCCGGTCCAGGACGGCCTCGAACTGGTACACATCCGGCACTTCACCGCCGCCTGGGTGGTGAAGGCCCTCGTCTCGGCGGGCGTCCCAACGGCACACCCCACGGTGAGCAGCGCGCTGGCGCAGATCTGGAAAAGCTACGGCGGGGACGCCGCCACCTTGTGGGCATGGGACAACGGAGACCTGCCGATCTGGATGACGTTCGACGCGATCGAGGCCCTGCGGCTCGCCCACCTTGCTGTTCCAGCGCATCCTGGTTGGTCTTCGCCGCCGTGACGATGACGCGATTTAATCTGAGGCGCCTGGATTGCCCAGTGAAGGGCAGGCCGCTGAAGGTGCCTGGACCTTGATAACTGACACGAGATTTATGGAAACACCCAATCCTTCACGCCGTAATCCCTATCCCAGCGACAGGGGCTAGCTTGTCCTGGCCGCCGCGGCCAGATAAGTGAGCCGCAGGGCCTCGATCGCGTCAAAGGTCATCCAGATGGGCAGGTCACCGTTATCCCATGCCCACAAGGTGGCGGCGTCGCCACCGTAGCTTTTCCAGATTTGGGCCTCCGCACTGCTCACCGCGGGATGCGCCGTCGGCACGCCCGCCGAGACGAGAGCCTTCACCACCAAGGCGGCCGTGAAGTGCCGAACAAAAACTGATTCGGGCCGCCCTTCGGCAGGCCGCTCGGTGACTTCGTACGCGTCGTGCAGATCACGTTGCTCGATCAGCCAGGCGGTGGCCTGCTCCAGGGCCTCCTGCACCGGGTGAGGGTGGCTTCAAGGCTGGGCAGCGCCCCAATGCCACTTGGCTTTAGTTGATCATGAGCGTCAGCTGGGCGGCGGACGTCATGAAACCGGCTTCCAGCGCGTCCTGACGCACTCGAAGCCCGGTCTCATGACGTCACGGCGCCCCCGCGGCGCTCAGATCGCGGTGCTGGGCGATGCCAGCGTTACCTGAGCCGGTTCCCGGGGTCCCGTACCCGGCAGCGACTACAAGCCAAGCGACATCGGGGCAGCGCCCCGGCAGGCCCGCGCTGCCAGTGAGACCTGAGTAAACTGACCTGGTTCAGTGTGCGGCCGAGACCGTCGGCCCAGGAACGCTAAGCCCGATATGTCCAAATTCTTGATCGTCGCGTAACAAGTGGAAGTGTCCTCGGCGCCTCGGCGCACGCTACGATTTCCTAGCTGCATCTAGCCAAGGCATATTTAGCGGTTCTCCGCACGCGCAAGCCGCACCAGATCGGATGGTGGCACAGCCGTTCGGCTTAATGGACAGACGTGCCCAAAAGGTACATTCAGGTCTAAAATTTTACTCATATTCAAACTTGCAAGCGTTGATTCGCTCGCCGAATGGCCTAGCCGCGCCGTTGGTGGGCTCTTCTGGTTCGGGGAAGGAAGCTCGTTGAACGCTGGCGGAACCTTGGCTGAGGTGGTGGGGACACCGCCGGCGGCAGTGCCGAAGGCTGAGATCCCGTCGGTCGACTGGTGGATGACGAGCCACTGCAACCTCGCGTGTGATTTCTGTTTCGGTCCTAAGCCCGGGCGGGATCCCGTTGAGCGCCGGGACGAGATCCTCCAGGCGCTGGCCGCCTCCTCCGCGCGTGCGGTGACCTTCTGCGGCGGAGAGCCGCTCCTGATCCGCAAGATAGGCCAGTACGCGACCACGCTGGGACGGCACGGCAAGTCCACCGTCCTCAACACCAACGGCCAGCTTCTGCGCAGGCGACTTGACCAGGGGCTCAGGCTGGCCGACTTCACCGTGGTCGGCATCTCCGTGGACGGCCCGACGCCGGAAACCCACCGCGCGATGCGGGGAAAGAAAGCTGACCTCGACGAGGTGCTCAAGGCAGCCCGCCTGGTAAGCCGCACGTCCGGGGTCAGCCTGAAGCTCGCTACCGTGGTCAGTGCCGTCAACCGGGCTGAGTTGCCCGCGCTGGCCCAGATCGTCCACAATCTCCGCCCGGACATCTGGCGCCTCTATCAGTACAGCAGCCGGGGTGACCAGAACTACGGCCAGCAGCGGCACTGGCTGGCGGATGACGAGTTCGAGTTCCTGGCCAAGGAAGCCACGAACCTCGCCTCACCCGTACCGACGGCGCCATCCACCGAGGCTGAGACGGAGGGCTGCCTTATCGTCGATCCGTCAGGCGATGTTCTCCGGCCGACCCGAGCCGGGTACCTCCGGCTCGGGAACTGCCTCGAAGAATCGCTGGACGAGGTCTGGGCGAAAGTCCCGGTGCAGTCGACGATCATTAACAACAAGATCTGGCTCTCTGTCGTCAGCTAGCTGACGGTCGTGAGGCCTGGGTCTCTGTTAAGGCCGCGATAATAGGCCCCATGCGGCACGGGGAATCGTCTCTCGCCGGGCCCTCGCCCCGGGAAGGTCAGGCGGCGCCCTGGCCGATCTGGTCCTGGTCGGCCATGTCGGTTTCGCCACGGAGCGGACGACTAGCGGCTCGGTCACCTCGCCGGGTGGCTCCGGCTTCGCCTCGGCTTTCGCCGCGGCTGCCCTGTTCAACGGCGTCGGCCTGGTCGCGCAGGTGGGCAAGGACTTCGACCTCGACGTCCTCAAGGCCTTGCCCATCGGCATGGAGGGAATCGCGGTCCGGGCCGGTCCCTCGGCCCGGTTCCGCATCGAGCAACCCGGCGATGGCCGCCTGTCGTTCCGGTCCGACCTCGGGGTCGCGGCCGAGCCGGGCTTCGACGCGTTCCCAGCGTCCTATCTCCGGGCCCGGTATGTGCACCTCGGGAGCGCGCCGCCCCGGCAGCAGCTGGCGTGGCTGGAATTCCTCCGTGCCCAGGGCTGCAGGGCCCAGGTCTCGGTGGACATGTTCGAGCCGTTCGTGGCGGCGGAGCCGGATACCTGTCGTGAGGCCTGCGCCCGCGCGGATCTCATCTTCCTCACCGGGGCGGAGTACCGCGGCCTCTACGACGGCCGGACGCATCCGCCGGTGCCGGTGATCCGCAAGCACGGACCCGGCGGCGCCGAGTTCATCGGCGCCGCCGACCGGATCCGGATCCCGGCGCCGCCAGCTGACGAAGTGGACCCCATCGGAGCCGGCGAGCTTCTGGCCGGGGCCTTCCTCGCGCTGCGCGCCCGCGGACTGGCCGAGAAGCAGGCTCTGACCTGCGCAGTCGCCGTGGCTACCCGGTCGGTGACCGAGTTCGGCGTGGCCGGCCCGGGGGTAACGCGCGAACTCGAGCGCGTCCGGGCGGAACTGGCCACCACGACCAGGGTCTAGCTGCCGATCAGGCGCGCCGCGTGGGCTTCCTCCGCGGCCGCGACCTCGCTGGGCCGGCTCCCGGTCAGCCGCCAGGCGGCGGTCAGGCCGTCCGGCAGCGGCCACTGCCCGGCTAGGGGCCTGCTCGATGCGGCGCCGGACCTCGGGTTCGGCGCCGGGCTCGGCCGCGAACAAGATCCTGACCCGTACCTCGCCGTCGGCCCGGTCGGCGCGCACGTGGTGCGGTGCCAGCGGGCAAGGCGGCTCGTGCTCCCAGTGCCCGCACAGCGCGACCGTGACCGCGGCGCCCGGGACCCGTTCGTCGGCCCCGGACGGCAGGACCAGCATGGCTTCGTGGGCGTATGCCTGGCGCATAGGACCAGTATCCTCCGGACCACGGCGAATACCGGGACCGAAACGAGCGGCTTGACCTTTCCCTTGGGTCAAGCCGGAGGCTCGTGAAACCGGGCAGGTCGCCCGGTCCTGGAGGAGACCGATGGACTTGATGACGATCGGCGCGTTCGCCGGGCGGACCCGGCTGTCCGCCAAGGCGCTGCGGCTGTACGACCGGCTGGGGCTGCTGCCCCCGGCCCGGGTCGACCCGGACAGCGGTTACCGGTTCTACCGGGAGGACCAGGTGGCCGCGGCCCGGCTCATCGCACTGCTGCGGCGCCTGGGCATGCCGCTGACCGCCATCGCGGACATCGCGGCGAAGCCGCCCGGCGAGGCGGCCGGCGCGGTCGCCGCGTACTGGGCGGACGTCGAGTCGGCCACGGCCGACCGCCGGATCCTGGCCTCTTATATCCAGGCGAAGCTCACTGGAGGCGACATGCCGAGCTACGACATCACCACCCGCGCCATCCCGCCGCGCACGATCTTGTCCATCTCCCGGCACCTGCACGCGGCCGAGACGAACGCGTTCTTTGCCGACGCGTTCGGCCGGCTGCGGTCCGCCGGTCCCGGCCTGGACGGCATCGCGGGCTGCCCGTACCTGATCTTCTACGGTGAGGTCAGTGACGACAGCGACGGCCCGCTGGAGCTGTGCCGCCCGGTAGCGGCCCGTCCGGGCCAGGACCTCGGAGAAGACGTCCAGGTCCGGGAGGAGGCCGCCCACACCGAGGCCTGCATCCGGGTAGCCATGAAGGGCATGGGCTGGCCCGCGCTGGCTCCCGCGGTCGACGCGCTCGAGGCCTGGGTGCGCGGCCAGCAGCGCGAGCCGGCCGGGGCGCTGCGCCAGGTCCTGATCGGGGACCAGCGCACCGCCAGGCCCGACACCCCGGTCTGCGACCTCAGCCTCCCGCTGAAGTGACGGCTGACCCGTGCCGCCGCGGCGAAACGCCCGCGGCGGCACGGGCTCTCGGGCGGCGCGCTCCGTTACGAGCGACGCGGTGCTGGGCAAGCTTGTACACAGGTGGTGGCCATGGCTTGGGGTACGCGCGCGTCGCGCGGCTGGGCGGCAGTCGTCGCGCTGGCTGTCATCGCCGTCACCCTGCTCACCGCGAGCGGCGCCCGCGCGGCCGGGAAAGAACCACCGGGCGTGACCGCGGTGGCGCTGAGTCCCGACGGGAAGCTGCTGGCCGGTGCCTACGGCAGCGGGCTGGTGCGATTGTGGAACCCGGCCACGGGCCAGCTCACCGGCACGCTCCGGATCGGTCAGGGCCGCCGGGGCGAGGTGGACGCGGTGGCGTTCAGCCCGGACGGCAAGACCCTGGCCGTCGCCTACGGCGGCGGCGCGGCGCGGCTCTGGAACCCGGCCACCGGGCAGTCCGCGAGCCCCCTGCTGAGCGCGGGCCCAGGCGGCGTGACGGCGCTCGCGTTCAGCCCGGACGCCAAGCTGCTGGCCGCGGCGTACGGTGACGGGACGATCCGGCGGTGGAACCTGCCCGGCGGGCGGCCGGATGGCCCGGTCCTGCGGCCCGGGCCGGGCTCGCTGACCGGCATGATCGCGGTGGCGCTCAGCCCCGACGGGAGGCTGCTGGCGCAGGCGTACGGTGACGGCACCGTGCAGCTGCGGGGCCCGGCCGCCGGCCCGCCGCGCGGCCCTAGCCTGAAGGCCGGGACCGGCGTGATCGCGGTGGCGTTCAGTCCCGACGGGAAGCTGCTGGCCGGGGCGGACGGGGCCGGGACGGTGCGGGTGTGGGACACGGCCACCGGCCAGCCGCGTGGTCCGGCCGTGCGGGCCGGGGCCGGCCCCGGCGACCGGATGACCGCGCTGGCGTTCGGTCCAGGCAGCAAGCTGGCCTGCGGTTACGCCGACGGCAAGGTTCGGCTGTGGGCCGTGAGCACCGGCGGCCGCGGCGGCCTGGGCAGCGGCGGCTGGTTCATGCTGGCGGCGTGCGGGCTGGCGCTGGCCGTGTCAGTGTGGGCGGTGCGGATCGTGGTGCGTGAGGTCCGGCCGCCGAACAAGCCGAACAAGGCGCGGAGCTAGCTGGAGGCGACGATGGAGATCGTGCTGCTGGTGGCCATCCTGGCCGTCGCGGGCTCCGCCCTCTTCGTGGCCTTCACGTTCAGAAGCCAGCTGGGGCTGCTGGCCAGGAGGACAGACCTCGACCTGCTGGCCACCAAGGCGGACCTCGACCTGCTGGCCAGGAGGGCAGACCTCGATCCGCTGGTGACCAAGGCCGCCAGCGACATCTCCGGACAGGTCACGGCGACCGGCGGCCACCTGCAGAAGCAACTCGAGGCGGCCGCGAAGAACCAGGACGAACGGGTCAACGAGCTGAACGGCAAGCTGGGGAACCTCGACCGTCAGGTCACCAGGCTCAGCCTGTCACTGGGCCGGCAACGTGAGCTGATCGCCGGAATCGAGAATCACGTCATCGGTCAGGAAGCGCGGGGAGTTGATCCGCCGGGGATGGACACATTCGAAGCTGCCCTGCTCGAGGCGGAAGCTTTCGTGGCCCGCGGCGGCTGGGGCCAGCCGCCGCGGCTTTTCTCGGTGGCCCCGAAGTCCGTCCTCGCCGCGGCCGATTCCGAACTCGCGGCCAAGCTCGCGGACGCCGAGCCGGACGCGCTGATCCCGGTACTCCAGGAAGACTTGCCTGCGGGCGAGCCATCCGACGTCCTCGCGACCATCCGCTGGCCCGAGGACGTCATGGGCTGCGTGCTGGTGACGGAGATCGTCACGCTGCCGCCAGAAGCCGAGAAGGAACTGCCCAAGGACCCAGCCGAAACCGAGGAGTGGGCCCGGCGGCGTTCCGACGCGAAGGCGGCGCGGCTCGCCGTCGGCGTCACCCGGGCCGGCGGTCACATCTGCGGCCTGCGGCTGGAAGGAGACGACGACATCGAGATCGGAGATGACCTAGCCGACGATCTCGTCACCGCCTTGCTGGATACCTTCTGAGCGGACCCCGGCCAGCGCGGGCCGGCGGCCAGCCGGGGCTAGACCCTTCCCATGCCCCCCGAGAACCGTCCGCCGCCACCGTCGAGGCGCCCTGGACGCTGCGGCGGCTCAGGCCGGCCGACGTCGTCGTCCGGGGCGGCCCGGCCCGCGGTGCGGCGACTGCGGCCGGGCGAGACCTGTCCGCTGCCAAACCAGTCCGCTGCACGGACAGGCGCAGCGGCGGCGGGCCGGTCCAGGGCACCGGGCGGACGGGGCGAGCGGTCCTCGGTGGACCGCGTGGTCTCGTCCGGCCGCGTCCAGCCGGTCAGGACCACGCGGCCGAGGTTCACCTCGATGCGGTCCTCCCGGATATTGCCCGATCCGAACTGAACGGCGTCCGCCCGGCTGACCTCTATCCCGGTGGCCTGTCTGAACTGGGCAGAATGCGGCGAGAACGACCGGGCCGGCCCTGATTGCGCCCGGCCGATGCGGCCGGTGAGCGAGCGGCGCACGGCCGCGTTGCCGGGATACCTGGCGGCCAGGGCGAAGGCCCGGGCCATCCGCGGATCCCCGCGCAGCATCGGCCCGATGGAAAGTTCCGGCTTCACCACCCGGTAGCCGAACTCATTGCGCTGGGTGACCCGGGAACCTTGCTGGACACCCCGGGAGTTGCTGACCACCATCTCGCCCCGCTCGTCCAGCCGGGCCCTGACGCGGGTCGTCCCGGGCGCCGAGGTGCTGATGCACCGGACCCGCCCCGCCGCCTTGGCCGTCGCCGGCATGCGCTGGCGGAAGGCCCGGTTGGCGGCCGCGCTGTACGGGTTGTCGACGAACCTCTCGAAAGCCCGCAGCCGAGCCGGATCACCGTTGAGCAGGTCGCTGACCGATACGCGGGGCTGCTCGACCCGGTAGCTAAACTTGTTGAGCTGCCGGTTGCCGTCGCCCACCTGTACGCCCCGGGATCGGTCGATGACGACGTAGCCCACGTCGGGCCCGACCCTGACCCGCTGCACGGTGACGCCCACGGCGGTCGCCGACCCGGCGCTCAGCTCCGCGTTCCGCGTCCTGACCGGGGGCAAGACGGAGCCGTACCCCTCTTCCGCCAGCGCCTGCCGCCGGCGCGTCCGCACCTCGGGCGAGGTCACCACCGCGGGCGAGGGCACCACCCGGCTGACGGGCCGGGCCGTCTTCGTCCGGGCGGTCTGGGTGGCCGTGCGTATCTGGTACATGTCGACCCCGCAGTGCTTGAGCGCAACAGCAGACGCTGTCCTCAGTCTGAACGACGGGAACCGGGACCGGCAACCACCCGGGCTGTTGTCATCAGTACAGAGCCGGCGGGCCGCACGCTGATACACCGCCGCGGGCCTCCAGGCCCGCGGCGGTGCCGGAACGAACGTCCTCAGGCGGAGCCGGGCTCCTCATCCCGCGCCGGATCGGGGACGGGAGCCGGATCGGAGACCGGGGCCGGGTCCGGGGCCGGCTGGGACGGGCCGCCTGAGCCGGACGGGAGGCCTGCTCGCGGGCCAGGTTCAGCAGCCGCTCGGCCTGGCTGACCATCCAGTCCGCCCGCTCCCTGAGCTCGTCGAACCGCTGCCAGACGGTGCCGACCCGGTCCGGTACCTGGCGGTCCCGGTACGGGTGCCTGATCACCGGCGGCACCGGCGGCACGGGCGGCACAGGGGGCACCGGGGGCACCGGGGGCACCGGGGGTACCGGCGGCACCGGGGGAACGGGCCGGCTCCAGTGCTCCCGGCGGCGGTCGACCCGGTGGCGGTAGACCCGGTGGTACGACGGCCCGTCGTGCTCGAAGCCCTCAGCCTCCTCGGCGGCCTCTTCCGCCTCGTCGGCTTCCTCACCGGCCCGGTCGGCGGCGTTCTGCGCCCGCTCGGCTTCCCGCTCGGCCAGCTCGGACCGCTGCCGGGCCTCCTCGGCCGCGGTCCGCGCCTCGGCCGCCCGCCGGTAAGCGAGCTCCTGTTCCCGTTCGTCGGCCCAGCCGCGGGTGAGGTCGGCCGCCTCGCGGGCCATGTCGGCGGCGTCGGACGCCATCATGGCCGCCTCGTCCGCCCGTGCGGCCCGCTCCTGGGCCTGCCCGGCCCGCTCCTGCGCCTCCTCGGCCCGCTGCCGCGCCTGCTCCGCGCGCTCCCGGGGGCCGGATCCCGCCTCCGCCGCACCGAGGCCGGCCTCCGCCGCAGCCTGGCCGCCCGCGGTTTCCCGCTCGTCCCCGGCCGCGTCCTCGACCGCGTGCCTGGCCACGCTGTAGGGCTCGCCGGTTTCGGCCATGCGCTGACGGGTGGCGATCTTCCGCGCCTTGTCCTGAGTCATGATCATTTCTTCCCGGCGGGTCGGCCCGCGTCTGCCCGCCATGGATGAATGGCATGACTGTTACCAGGCCGCCACGATGAACGGCGTGGCCGGCCGAACCCGCGAGTCGTGGACCCTTGTCCTCGTCGCCAGCGCCGGCGCGGGCCGTCGGTAGCTCGGAAGCGGGCAGGCGGTGCGCTGCCACTACCAGCAGCGTACTGAGCCCTCTCACGGGCGGCAATAAGGAAAACCTGACGGTTTGCGCGGGGGATATCCCTAGCCCCCGAGCGGCAGCCGGGCTACCCGCCGCCAGCCGGCCACGGGCGCGCGGAAGTCCGCCCAGACCTCGGCCGCGTCCACGCGGATCGTCATCGGCAGGTCCAGCCCGAGGCCACCCGCGATGGCGGCCTTGCGCTCCTCGTCCAGGTCGGCGTACAGCAGGCTGAGGTGCGGCAGGTACGGGGCCGGCTCCAGTCGCAGAGCCCGCCGCGCCGCCTCGTGCAGCGCCGTGAGCCGCGCGGACGGCTCGGCCCGCAGGTACAGCGCGCGGAAGAACACCGGCTCGTAGCCGGTCCCGGTCAGCCGCAGCTCGAACGGGGCCACCCCGGCCGTCACCCCCGCGAGCACCCCGGCCACCGCGTCCGGCGCGGCCTCGGTCACGCCCGCCAGCGTGACGTGCGGCGCGAACACCGGCCCGCCGTGCCGCGCGGCGAGGTCCGCGATCACGCCGGCCAGCCGGTCCCGCTCCGGCCCCGGGGCGGGAACCAGCCAGGTCATGCACGAGCCCACTCCGTTCGGGATCATGATTTAAATTTTTCCCGAACGAAGCCAGCTCACGCCCAGCGGCCGGCCGCAGTCAGGTGGCCTGGGCGCGGATCGCCGTGATCAGCGTGCTCGCGGTCGCCGTCACCGGCCGGTGCCGGGCGTAGCAGATGGCGATCGTCCGCGTGGGCGGTGCCTCCTGCGGCTCGAGCCAGGTCAGCGCGGGGTCGATGGCCCGGGCGGCCACCACCCGCCCGATGCAGGCGTGGCCGAGCCCGGCCGCCACCAGCCGCTGCAGCGCGAGGTTGTCGTCGGTGCGGTAGACGATCCTGGGCGCGACGCCGCGCCGGGCCCAGGTGTCCTCGAGTTCGGCCTGCCCGCGCCACCGGCGGGTCCAGGCCACCAGGTCCTGCTGGTCGAGCGCGTCGAAGCCGGGGTGGTCCAGGCCCGCGATCGCGCTGTCGCGGCGGGTCAGGATCACCCAGGGATCCGCCACGACCGGGATCGCCGCGACGTACTCGTCGGTCTCCGAGTCGTAGGAGAACGCCAGGTCGAGCTCGCCCCGGCGCAGGGCGTCGCGCGAGTTCTCCGGCTCGTCGGCCGCGACGAGCACCACCTCGACGCCGGGGTGGTCGTCGCGGAAGGCGCGCAGGGCGCCGGGCATGATCTCGGCGGCCGAGGTCTGGGTGACGCCGACCCGGACGCGCACGCTCTCCCCGCGGGCCGCCTGCTCGGCGTCGGCGGCGACCGCCTCGACCTCGCTCAGCGCTCGCCGGGCCCGGCGGCAGACCGCCTCGCCGGCCGGGGTCAGGCGCACCTGCGCCCGGCCGCCCGGGCGGTCGAACAGCGACTGCCCGAGCGCGGCCTCCAGCGCCGCGACCTGATGCGACAGCGCGGACTGGGTGAAGCCGAGCGCGGCGGCCGCGCGGCGGAACGACCCGAGTTCGGCGATGGCCAGGACCGCCTGCAGCTCGCGCAGGCCAAACCCGTTTTTGATCGACTGTATCGATCGCAACTGCGACATTTTCTCACCTTAGCTTAACTTTCCTCACATTAAACTGGCCGATGTCGGGTGATCCAGCGTGAAAGGGGAGGACATCGTGGTGCAGGCCGCCAGGACCGGTGCGGGAGGCCGCCTGTTCCGCGCTCTGATCGGAGCCCTCGTCTTGGTGAGCGCGGCCGCCCAGTTCGCGCTGGTCCCGGTCATGCCGGTGTACGCCCGCCGGTTCGGGCTGTCCGGGTTCGAGCAGGGGATGCTGCTCGGCGCGACCGGGCTCGCCACCCTGGTCGTGTCCGTGCCCGCCGGGGCGATGGCCGACCGGTTCGGCCCGCGGCGGGTCACCCTGGCCGCGGGCGTGCTGATGGCGGTCGCCACCGCGGCGCAGGCGCTGGCCGGGGGCTTCCCGCTGCTGCTCGCCGCCCGGCTGGCGTTCGGCGCGGGTTACGGCATGGTGTGGACGGCGGGCCTGTGCTGGCTGGCCGGCGCCGCGGCCGGCGGCCCGCCCGCCCTGGGCGGTTCGGTGGCGGCGGCCGGCGTCGGCGGCGTCGCCGGGCCCGCGGCCTCCGGCGCGCTCGCCCAGCACGCCGGGCTGGGCTTGCCGTTGCTGGCCACCGCGGCCGGCGGGCGGTGAACCTGCCGGTGACCTGCGGCGGCATGCTCGTCCTGGCGGCCGCGCTCACGCCCGCCGTCGTCGGGGCCGCGCCGCTGGCTCTGCTGGCGATGCTGTGCGTCACGACCGCGGCCCGGTCCGTCCTGTGGACGGTCAGCTATTCGCTCGCCGCGGGCGACGCCGAGGAGGGCGTGGGAGCGTCGATCGGGCTGCTCAACCTCGTCTGGGCGGCCACGGCGGTGCTGGGCCCGCTCGCCGCGGGGCTGGCCGCCGAGCACCTCGGCGCGGGCGCGGCGTTCGGGCTGACCCAGGCCGCCTGCGTCGTCGCGCTGGCCGTCACCGCCACGATGACGTGGCGCGGCCGCCGCCGCGCCGGCCGGTGTGGAATCCTGAGGCGGTGCACCTGCTGCCCGCGGACCGGTCCGATCACCGGATCATCGACGCCGAACGGATCTGCCAGGCCATCGAGGCCCTGGACCGCCCCGAAGTGATCGCGGCCCGGGCCCGGCAGTTCGCCGTGCTCGCCGACCCGACCCGGCTCACGCTGCTGACCGCCATCCAGGCGGCCGGCCCGATCAGCGTCTCCGACCTGGCCGCGGCGACCGGGATCAACGACGCCACCGTCTCCCAGACGCTGCGTTACCTGCGGGCCAGCCAGACGGTCATCGCCGAGCGCGACGGCCGGGTGGTCCGCTACCGGCTCGCCAGCACCCCGGTCACGGACCTGCTGGCCGCCTCGCAGGCTCCCGCTCGTGACTGACCTGGTCCTGGTCAACGCCAACGTGCTGACCATGGATGAGGGCCGGCCGCGGGCCGCCGCGGTGGCCGTCGCGGGCGGCCGGATCACCGCCCTCGACGAGGTCCCGGCCGGGGAGCGGGTCATCGACCTGCGCGGCGCGACCGTGCTGCCCGGATTCCACGACGCGCACAACCACATGACCGGCTTCGGCATGTCGCTGGGCGAGGTCGACCTGCGCGCGGACGCGGCGGGCACCCTGGACGAGGTGTACGCGGCCGTCGCCCGCCGGGCCGAGACGACGCCGCCGGGGGAGTGGGTGGTCGGCTCCGGCTACGACCAGAACAAGCTCGGCGGCCACCCGCACCGGGACGCGCTGGACCGGGCCGCGCCCGGCCGCCGGGTCTGGCTGCGGCACACCTCCGGTCACATGTGCGTGGTGAACGGCGTGGTCCTGGCCGACCTCGGGGTGGACGCGGCCGCCACCGAGATCCCCGGCGGCCTGGTCGCGACCGACGCCGGCGGCCGCCCCACCGGCCTGCTCGAGGAGCGGGCCCAGCTGCTGGTGGGCAGCCTGGTCTACCCGTACCCGCTGGCCGAGCTGGCCGACGCGATCGCCCGCGCCGCCGAGGTCTACCTGCGCGAGGGCATCACCAGCTGCACCGAGGCCGGCATCGGCGGCGGCTGGGTGGCGCACAGCCCGGCCGAGCTGGCCGCCTACCAGCTCGCCCGGGACCAGGGCCGGCTCGGCGTCCGGGTCGAGCTGATGACGGCCGGCGAGGCGCTGCACCCCCTCGGCGCGCATCCCAGCGACAACCTCCCGGCCGGGCTCGACCTGGGGATAAAGTCCGGTTTCGGCGACGACTGGCTCCGCCTCGGCGCGACCAAGATCTTCGCCGACGGCTCCCTGGTCGGCCGGACCGCGGCCCTGAACGACCCCTACGCCGGGGACAGCACCAACCGCGGCTACCTGCAGGCCGACGCGGCCGACCTGCGGGCCCTGATCCTGGCCGCGCACCGCTCCGGCTGGCAGGTCGCCACCCACGCGATCGGCGACCGGGCCATCAACGTGGTCCTCGACGCGTACGAGCGGGCCCTGGCGCAGTACCCGCGGCCCGACCCGCGGCACCGGATCGAGCACTTCGCCGTGGCCGGCCCGCGCCAGCTGGCCCGGGCCGCCGCGCTGGGCGTGATCGCGGTGCCGCAGGGCCGGTTCGCCTCCGAGCTGGGCGACGGCATGCTCGCCGCGGTCGGGCCGGACCGGCACGGCTGGCTGTACCGGCAGCGCTCGCTGCTGGCGGCGGGCATGGTCCTGCCGGGCAGCTCGGACCGGCCGGTGGTGGCCGGGGCGCCACTGCTGGGCATCGCCGACATGGTGAACCGGCGGACCAGTTCGGGGGCGGCCTTCAACCCGGACGAGGCGGTCACCGCCGAGCAGGCCCTGCGCGCCTGGACCTGGGGTTCGGCCTACGCCGGCCGCCAGGAGCACGTCAAGGGCTCGATCGCCCCGGGCAAGCTCGCCGACCTGGTGATCTTGTCCGAGGATCCCACCGCGGTCAGCCCCGGGCGCATCGCCGGCCTGGAGGTGCTCGCCACCATCGCCGGCGGCGAGATCGGCTACGGGACGCTGGATTAGACACCTGATATCTCCACCCCGCCCGGACGGTAACGTTCCCGGAACGGTACCGGCGTAGCGTTCACAGGGTGGGAAGCAGGGCCACGCCCTCGGTGGCGTTCTGGCGCGCGTGGTCGGTCTGGGCCGTCTCGGTGGCGGCCACCGCGATCGCGTCGGTCTACACCGCCGTCCGCCCGCTTCCCGCCCCGCTGGCCAATCAGAGCGGGAACACGGCCGACTGGGTGGCCGGGGTGGGGTTCGTCGCCGCCTTCGCCACCGTCGGCGCGGTCCTGGCCTGGAAGCGGCCCGGGAACCCGATCGGGTGGCTGCTGTCCGGCACCGGCCTGGCCTACGCCGTGGGAGTCTCCGGCGCGCTGCTCGATCACTTCCCGCGGACGCTGGTCGTGACCGACTGGCTGGGCTGGATCTGGCTCTTCGGCATCGGGCTCTGCGTCTTCGTCGTGCTGCTGTTCCCGACCGGAACCCTGCCGTCGCGCCGCTGGCGGCCGGTGGCCTGGGCGGCCGGCGCCGGCCTGGCCGGATGGGTCCTGGGCAACGCGTTCGCACCCGCGATCTTCACGGTCAGCCCGGCGGTGCCGAATCCGGTCGGCTTGTCCGGGTGGCCCGGAGATGTCGTCAAGCTCATCGCGCTCGGCGGTGCGGCGCTGATCGCCGCCACCGGCCTGGCGGCGGTGCTGTCCCTGGTCCTGCGCTACCGGCGGGCCCGCCCGGCCGAACGGGCGCAGCTGAAGTGGCTGGTCTACGCGGGTGTCCTGGTCTTCGTCGTCGTGGCCGCCGAGATCCAGGTCGAGCGGGCCATGGGCGCCAGTAACGCGTCCAACGACCTCCAGAACGCGATGACCTCCGGCGCCATCGGGCTGCTGCCGGTCGCCATCGGCCTGGCCGTCCTGCGGTACCGGCTCTACGACATCGACCGGCTTATCTCCCGCACCGTGGCCTACGCGATCATCACCGGCGTGCTGGCCGGGATCTACGCGGGGCTGGTGCTGCTGGCCACCCAGGTCCACCGCTCGAATGCCCCCATCACGGTAGCCGCCGCCACGCTGGCCGTGGCGGCCCTGTTCAATCCGGTCCGGCGGCAGGTCCAGCGCCGGGTCGACCGGCGCTTCAACCGGGCCCGGTACGACGCCGACCTGACCGTGGCCGCGTTCGCCGCCCGGCTCAAGGACGCGACCGACCGGGACACCATCCGCGACGATCTGGCCAGCGTGGTGCAGACGGTGCTGGAGCCCACCCGGGTGAGCGTGTGGATCAACGACCGCGGATGAGTTCGCCCGGCCAGCGCAACCGGGGCAAGATCGGGGAGCGTGGAGGACAAGACGCTGGAGTGGCTGGCGGCGGTGACCGAGGCGGCCGGGGGCAGCAGCGCCGCGCTGATGGCCGCGGCGGCGCGGGCCCGGGCCGCCCCCGGTTCCGGCACGGTCGTCCTGGTGGAGGGCATGAGCGACCAGGCCGCCGTGCGGACCCTGGCCGCGCGCCGCGGCCGTGACCTGCCCGGCGAGGGCGTCTTCGTGGTGCCGATGGGCGGCGCGACCAACATCGCGCACTTCCTCGCCATGTTCGGCCCGAACGGGTTCGGCGTCCGCCTGGCCGGCCTGTGCGACGAAGCGGAGGAGCCCGCCTTCCGGCGCGGCCTGGCGCGGGCCGGCCTGGCTGTCAGCCCCCGGGCCGGCTCCTTCGACCTCGCCTCGCTCGGCTTCTTCGTCTGCGTCGCCGACCTGGAGGACGAGCTCATCCGCGCGCTCGGCGCCCGCGAGGTCGAGCGGCTGATCGCGGCCGAGGGCGAGCTCACCCCGTTCCAGACCTTCCGCAAGCAGCCCGCCCACCGGGAGGAGCCCCGCGAGCAGCAGCTGCACCGCTTCCTGGGCACCCGCTCCGGCCGCAAGATCCGCTACGGCCACCTGCTCGCCGCCGCCGTCGACCTGACCCGGGTGCCGGGCCCGCTGGCCGGCCTGCTCGCCTGGATGTGAGCTCCTGTCACCTTTTGCCGGGCTTCTTGCCGGCCCATCCCGCCGCCGGCCGCACCACAATGGGCGCGGTGAACGACGAGGCCGACGAACTGGCCGCCCTCCGGCAGGACTTTCCCCACTACCGCTTCCGCCGCCAGACCTTCCGCGGCGTGCCCTGCTACCTAGCCGAAGCCCGCCACCCCAGTGCCGCCCGGCCCAGCCCCGGCCCCCCGCCCGGCACCTGGCTCGCGGCCGAGGTGCCGCTGGTGGCGGCGCGGAGCCCGGCCGTCCTGGCCGACATGCTGGCCGTCGCGGCCGGACGCCCGGTGCGGCTGCGACCCGCGGCGGTGGCCGCCGCCTACCGCGACCGGCGGCTGACGATGCAGCAGTGCGCGGCCCTGTTCGGGGTGTCCCGCACCACGGTCATGAAGTTCCTGGCCATCGAGGGAGTCGCGCCCCGCAGGCCCGGCCGCGAACTCGACGAGCCGGCCGTGGCCGCCGCCTACGCCGGCGGCCTGAGCCTGCGCGAGTGCGCCGCCCGGTTCGGTATCAGCGAGCGCCGGATCGCCACGATCCTCGACCGCCAGAACACCCCCCGCCGCCCCGTCGGCCGCCCGCCCCACCGCCCCGCCCGCACCCCCCGCCCAGGCCCTTGACGGCGCCGCCATCCCGCAGACGGAAGATCACGCGGTCAGGCCGAGCAGCTTGGCCGCTACCTCGGTCAGGTCCTCGCCCGTCACGTCGGGCGGCTCGAGCAGCGGGCTGTAGCCGCCGGACTTGCGGCTCACGAAGCCGGCCGTCAGGCCGGCCCGCTTGGCCCCGTGGCAGTCCCAGTCGTGCGCCGCGACCAGCGCCAGCCACTGCGGCGGGACGTCGAGTATTTCCGCCGCGTACCGGTACACCATCCCGGACGGCTTCCACCGGAACACCTCGGCGACCGAGATCACCCGGTCCATCCGCGGGCCGAGCCCGGCGCGCTCGACGAACGACGAGACCAGCTCCGCCGACCCGTTGGTCAGGCAGGCCACCCGGACGCCCGCATCGGTCAGGGCGGTGATGGCGGGCAGCGCGTCGGGGAAGGCGGGCAGCCCGGCGAATCCCGCCATGACCTGCGCCACCTGCTCGTGGCTGATCGTGTAGCCGGTGAGCCCGCGCAGCGCGGCCTCGGCGACGTCGGCGAACGGGACGTAGTCCCCGGTCGCGGACAGGGCCATGCCGTCCCGCAGGGTCCGGGTGTACCACGCCTCGAGCAGGTGCGGCGGCTGGCCGATCGCGGTGAGCCGCTCGCGCAGCGGCTCGAGCGACATCAGCGTGTCGATCACGTCGAAGGCCACCACGGCCGGCCGGTGCGTCATGCCGCCTCACCCTCGCCGCCCAGCACGATCAGCGAATCAGGCACCCGTTCGGTCGGTACTATCTCCCTGCTCGTCCAGAACGGGGTGGCGTTCAGCCCCGCTACCGGCGGGATCGCGGGGTCGGTGCCGACGTTGATCCCGATGCCCTTGCGGGCCTGGAGGACCCGGGTGCCCTCGGCGCCGGTGACCGTCACCTGGCCGGGAGCGGTGATCTTCCCGCGGCCGCGGGCCAGGTGACCGCCCTGGCCGGTGAACCGGTCGGCCGCCACCTGGTCGTTCCAGTCGTCGGTGGCCTCGTCCCTGATCCGCCGGGCGACCGGAGCCCAGTCCGGGGTGACCTCCGACGTCCCGGCCAGCCCGGGCACCCGCCTGGTCCCGGCGATCGGATTGGCGGCGCGGATCATCATCTTGGACGGCACGCATCCGAAATAGGGGCATTCCCCGCCGACCAGACGGGATTCGATCCCCGTCACGTGCAGGCCCGCCTCGGCCGGCTTCCCGGCCGCGTATTCGCCGCCGGGCCCCAGGCCGATCACCACCACATCGGTATGCTCTGGTTCGCCCATGCCGGACTCCTGCCCTGTGTGGCTTCCCATCATGCGGCCCCGGCCCGGTCAGGCATACCTTTTCGCGGCATTTCACCCGGTGGGCGAACCGGCCTTCCCGGGGCGGGGTTTTCCTATGATCAGGCGCGCCCGGTGTCTTTTACGGCCCTGATTGGGGGCCGGCCCCGCGCGACGAGATTTACCTGATCATAAAGTGGGGCAGGAAATTTCAGGCGATGATAATCGCCGGTCAGTTACCGTCGCTGGCGTCATCGTCGGCGCCGCCGGTTTCCAGGTCGGAGATATCCAGTTCCGGCTGGCCGTGCACGAACGTGTCCGGGTTTTCCAGGTCGTCGGCGACGGGCAGCAGGTCCGGGTGCGCCCACACCGCGTCCCGGCCGTCGATGCCCCGGGCCTCGGTGAGGCCCTCCCAGATGGCCGCGGCCTCCCGCAGCCGCCGCGGCCGCAGCTCGAGGCCGACCAGGGTGGCGAAGGTGCGCTCGGCCGGGCCGCCGGTCGCCCGGCGCCGCCTGATCGCCTCGGCCAGCGCGTCGGCGTGCGTGAGGCGCTCCCGCGCGACCGCGCCGGCCACGGTCGCGACCCACCCCTCGACCAGCGCGAGCGCGGTCTCCAGGCGGCTGAGCGCGGCCTTTTGCGCGGGCGTGTCCTCCGGCCGGAACAGGCCCTCGCCGGCCAGCGCGTCGCGCAGCGCCTCCGGGTTGGTGATGTCGATCTCCTGGCTGGCCTCCTGGAGCCGGGCCATGTCCACGCTGATGCCGCTCGCGTACTGCTCGACCGCGCGGAGCAGGTGGGCCCGCAGCCACGGGACGTGCGCGAACAGCCGCTGGTGGGCGGCCTCGCGCAGGGCCAGGAAGAGCCGGACTTCGCCGGCGTCGACCGACAGCCCCTGGCTGAAGTCGGCGACGCCCGCGGGCAGCAGCGCGGCCGTGCCCTCCGGGCCGATCGGCAGCCCGATGTCGGCGGAGCCGATCACCTCGCGGGCCAGTTCGCCGAGCGCCGTGCCGGTCTGGCTGCCGATCATCGCGCCGCCCATCTGGCGCATCATCGGCCCGAGGCCGCCGGCGCCGCCGAGGGCGCCCAGGGCCTGCCGCATCTCCTCGGGGACGTCGTCCCCGAGCTGCGAGAGGTCGGTGCTGAACATGCCGCTCATGGCCTCGACGCCCTTGGCCGCGATCGGGTCGAAGAGCTTCGCCCAGACACCGAAGGTCGCCTCCAGCCACTCCGAGCGGCTCCAGGCCTCGATCTTGCGGATGCCGGTGGGGAACGACGACGCCTCGTCCAGCCACAGGTCGGCCAGCCGGACGGCCTCGGTGATGTCCCGGCGCTGCGCTTCCAGCACGCTCGGGTCGCCCGCCGCCACGATGGCGTGCCTGGCCACGTTCTTAGCCAGGTCCCAGTTGACCGGGCCGCCCTGCCAGGACAGCATGTCGGCGAACTGCCGCAGCGCGTCGGCGAACTGCTGCGGGTTGCCCATCCCGCCGAACGGTCCGCCCGCCGGGCCGCCCGCGCCGGGGAAGCCGCCGCCCGGGAAACCGCCGCCCGGGAAACCGCCGGGCCCGCCTGCGCCCGGGCCGCCTGCGCCCGGGCCGCCTGCGCCCGGGCCGCCTGCGCCCGGGCCGCCTGCGCCCGGGCCGCCTCCGCCCGGGCCCCCGGACCCGGCGCCGCCCGGCCCGGATCCCTGTCCGCCCTGATCTTCCGGCTTTTCTGGCATGCCGAAACCGAACGGACGATCAGACATCGTTGGCTCTGCGGCAGGATGGAAGGGTCATGACCGTCACGTTATCTCGGGAGAAGCGCACTGTGACAAACGCCCGGCGGCCGGTTCGCCACGAGCGCAGCGGCACCACACAGGGCCAGCCTACGCCTGTGGTGGCGGTGACCGGCGCGGCTCACGGGATCGGGCGTGCCCTGACCGCCCGGCTGGCCGCGTCGCCGGCCGTCAGGAAGGTCATCGCGATCGACAGCGACCGGGGCGACATCACGGGCGTGACCTGGCGGGTGGCCGACGTGCGCGACCCGGCGCTGGCCGGGCGGCTGGCCGGCGCCGACATCGTGGTGCACGCCGACTACGACCTGGCGCCGGATTCCGACGCCCGGGCCCGTCGGGCCTTCAACGTGCGCGGGGCGCAGACGGTGCTCACCGCGGCCGCGGCCGGCCGGGTCGGCCGGGTGATCCTGGTGACCAGCGCCATGGTCTACGGGGCCCGTCCCGACAACCCGGTCCCGCTGGCCGAGGACGCGCCGCTCGCCGCGGAAGCGGATAGCAGCGTGGCCGGCGACCTGCTGGAGATCGAGCAGGTCGCGCTCCGCTCGCCGCGGGCCAACCCGGGCCTGTCGGTCACCGTGGTGCGGCCCGCGGCGCTGGTGGGGGAGGGCATCGACACCCTCGTCACCCGGCACTTCGAGGCGCCGCGCCTGCTCACCGTCAAGGGCTGCGCCCCCCGCTGGCAGTTCTGCCACGTCGACGACCTCGTCTCCGCGCTCGAGCTCACCGTGACCGGCGGTATCACCGGTGACTTCGCGGTGGGCAGCGACGGCTGGCTGGAGCAGGACGAGGTGGAGCGGATCAGCGGGCTGAAGAGCATCGAGCTGCCGGCCCGGCTGACCTTCGGTACCGCGCAGCGCCTGCACCGGGTCGGGGTGACCCCGGCCCCCGCCATCGACCTGCGGTACACGGTGTACCCGTGGGTGGTGGACTGCGCCGCGCTCCGCGCGGCGGGCTGGCGTCCCGCGTCCGGCAACGAGGAGGGGCTGCGCGTCCTGCTCGACCAGCGCAAGGGCAGGCACGCCGTGGCCGGCCGCCGGATCGCGCGCAAGGAGGCCACGATCACCGCGGCCGGGGCGACGGTCGCCGTGATCGGCACCGCCGCCATCGTCCGCCGGGCCCGCCGCCGCCACCGTAGTGACTAGCCGGCGATTAGGTAACCTGGGCCGGTGAGCGTCGTCAGGCTAGTTGATGTGCGTGAGTCCGAATTGTCGGTCGACGAGGTCCGGGCCGCGGTCGCGGATCCCGCGGCGGGCGGTATCGCCCTCTTCGCCGGCGCGGTCCGCGACTGCGACCACGACCGGGGGGTCAGCGGGCTGTCCTACAGCGCCCACCCGACGGCCGTGGACGAGCTCAGGCGGGTGGCCGAGGTGATCGCGGAGAAGTTCCCGGCCGTGGTCGGCATCGCGGCCGTGCACCGCGTGGGCGACCTGGACATCGGCGACCTGGCGGTCGTGCTGGCCGTATCCTGCCCGCACCGGTCGGAGGCGTTCGATGCCTGCCGGGAGCTGATCGACACACTCAAGGCCTCGGTGCCGATCTGGAAGCACCAGCGCTTCGACGACGGCAGCGCCGAGTGGGTCGGCACCCCGTGACCCGGGATACCTTCAGCTTCCGCCAGTAGTCTGCAGTTCATGTCCAGACGTTCACTGACGCTGCTGATCGCCTCCATCGGTACCGCCGTGGCGATCGTGATCAGCGTGCTCGTGCCGGTCCCCTACGTCATCCTGGGGCCGGGACCGACGCTGAACACGCTGGGTCAGGACTCGACGGGCAAGCCGCTGATCACGATCTCGGGCCGGACGTCCTATCCGACCAGCGGGCACCTGAACATGGTGACGGTGAGCGACCGGGGGTGCCAGGGCGACCGCTTCAACATCTACGCCGCGCTGGTGGCCTGGCTGAGCCCGCATCAGGCGGTCGTACCGCAGAGCGAGATCTGCCCCCCCGGGCAGACGGCGCAGCAGACCCAGCAGCAGGACACGGCGGAGATGACCGGCTCGCAGCAGACCGCGACGGCCGCCGCGCTGAGCCAGCTGCACATCGCCTACTCCACCCAGGTGGTCGTGGTGCAGCCGGAGAAGGGCCTGCCCGCCTACGGCGTGCTCAAAGCCGGCGACGTGGTCACCGCGGTGGACGGGAAGCCGGTAACCAGCACGGACGGCCTGACTAACCTGATCGCCGCGCACGCGGCCGGCCGCACGCTGGCGATGACCATCTCCAGGAACGGCCAGAGCAAGCAGGTCCAGGTGGGGACCAAGGAGTCGGGCGGCCACCCGGTGATCGGGGTGGAGGTCACCGGGCAGTACAAGTTCCCGTTCACGGTGACGATCACGGTGGGCGCCATCGGCGGCCCGAGCGCGGGCCTGATGTTCGCCCTCGGCATCATCGACAAGCTCACCCAGGACAACCTGACCGGCGGCAAGTTCATCGCCGGGACCGGCGAGATCGAGGCCAGCGGGAAGGTGGATCCCATCGGCGGCGTCCAGCAGAAGATGGTCGGCGCCCGCGAGGCCGGCGCCACGGTCTTCCTGACCCCCGCCTCCAACTGCGCGGACGCCAAGAGCGCGGTGCCCGCGGGGCTGCGCCTGGTCAAGGTCAGCACACTGGCCCAGGCCGTCAGCTACCTCCAGGCCCTCAAGGCCGGCGGCTCGGTCCCCTCGTGCTGACCCGTCCCTTACGTGAGCATGAACAGTGTCCGCCGCCGCGTGCCACGGACACCCCAGCCCGTTCGGGCGAATAGATTTTGTGACATGAAGGTGGCTGACGCGGTAGCACTGGCGGGACACGAGGTACACGTGTGCCGCTACCGCGAGGCGCGCACGCTGCTCCGCTGGCTCGGCGAGGACCTGACCGGCCTGCGGGTGCTCGACGTGGCGGGCGGCGACGGGTACTGGGCGGGCCGGGCCCGCGGGCGCGGGGCCCAGGCGGTCGCGCTCGACCTCGCCGGGACCAAGCTGAAGTACGGTGACCGGCTCACCGATCCGCCCGCGCTCATCATGGGCGACGCGCTCGAGCTGCCGTTCGCCGACGCCAGCTTCGACCGGGTGATGTCCATCTGCGCGATCGAGCACTTCGACGACGGCGCGCGGGCCCTCGACGAGATGGCCCGGGTGCTGGCCCCCGGCGGCGAGCTGGTCATGTCCGCGGACGCGCTGACGCTGGCCGGGCGGTGGCCCGGCCTGTACCGGGCGCACTGCGAGCGCTACCACGTGCAGCGGACCTACTCCCACGTCGAGCTGGCCGACCTCCTGGCCGCGCGCGGCCTCGAGGTGGTCACGTACCAGTACCAGTTCCGCAGCCGGTGGGCGCAGCGAATGTACCTCGGGCTGTCGGCCTACGGGGGTAAGTTCGGATTCAACGCGGCGGCGCCGGCGGTGCCGCTGGTCGCCGCGGCGGACCGCGGCGCGCGCGGTGACGGGGGAGCGATCGTGCTCGTGCGCGCCCGCCGCACGGCCAACCAGGGGGGAAGTGCTTAACCGGTGACTTGGCGCAGGGCGTAGGCTTCATAGTTGACGGGACATCCACGAAGGCGTGCCGGGGCCGTGCGGTTGACGCGAGCTCTGCGTTGCCTGCCTGCCCGGGTGGCCCAGGGGAAGGAGCAAGTGCGGTCGTGGCACCTCGCGTACTAGTTGATGCGACCGACGTGCCAGCCGACCGGGGGGCGCTCGGCCGGTACGTTGACGGTCTGATCTCAGCGCTCGATGTCGCGGGCGCGGACCTCGCCGTGGTCTGCCAGCGATCGGACGAGGAACGTTACGAGCGGCTCGCTCCGGGGGCACGCGTGGTCGCCGGGCCGACGGCGCTCTCGCACCGGTCCGCCCGGCTGGCCTGGGAGCAAAGCGGCCTCCCGGTGGTGGCTCAGCAGGTCAACGCCGACGTCATCCACGTTCCCTACTATTCGATGCCGCTGCGGCCGGGGCGGCCGACCGTGGTGACCGTGCACGACGTCACGTTCTTCACCGAGCCCGAGCTCTACAGCCCGGTCGGCGCGATGTTCTTCAAGTCGGCGATCCGGACCGCCGCGCGGCGCGCGGCGCGGCTGATCGTGCCGTCCAAGGCCACCAAGGACGAGCTCGAGCGGGTCCTGTCCGCCGACCCGACCAAGATCGACGTCGCCTACCACGGCGTAGACCACCGGCTCTTCCACCGGCCCGACCCGCAGCAGGTCCTGCAGGTGTCCAACCGGCTCGGCCTGCACGGCAAGCCGTACATCGCCTTCCTCGGCCTGCTCGAGCCGCGCAAGAACGTCGCCTCCCTGATCACCGGCTGGGCCGGGGCGGTGGCCGACATGGACAATCCGCCCGCGCTGGTGCTGGGCGGCGGCGGAGGCTGGAGCGACGAAGTGGACGCGGCGGTGGCCTCGGTGCCGCCGCACCTGCGCCTGATCCGCCCCGGTTACCTCCGCTTCTCCGACCTGCCCGGCTTCCTCGGCGGGGCGACGGTGGTGGCGTTCCCGAGCCGCGGCGAGGGGTTCGGGCTGCCGGTGCTCGAGGCGATGGCGTGCGGAGCGCCGGTGCTGACCACGCACTGCACCTCGCTGCCGGAGGTGGGCGGCGAGGCCGTCGCCTACACCGAGCCCGACTCCGACTCCATCCGCGACACCCTGCACGCCCTGCTGGATGACGCCGACCGGCGGGAGTCGCTCGGCTCGGCGGGCTACGCCCGGTCCCAGGAATTCACCTGGGCCGCCTCGGCCGAGGCGCACATGGCGTCTTACCGGCGTGCGGCGGAGCAGACCGCCGCCGACGTGAGCGCCGTGTAACCTCATCTGTCATGCCGCGTGAACCACTAGAGGCGATCGTTCTCGTCGGGGGCCAGGGCACCCGGCTGCGGCCGCTGACCCTGTCCGCACCGAAGCCGCTGCTGCCCACCGCGGGCGTGCCCTTCCTGGCGCACCTGCTGGCCCGGGCGGCCGCCGGCGGCGTCACCCACGTGGTGCTGGCCACCTGCTACAAGGCGGACATGTTCGCGACGGTCCTGGGTGACGGGTCGGCCTTCGGGCTGGCCATCGACTACGTGCAGGAAGAGCAGCCGCTGGATACCGGCGGCGGCATCCGCAACGCCGCCTCGTCCCTGCGCGGCAGCGGCGCCGCCGACCCGGTCGTGGTGCTGAACTGCGACATCCTCTCCGGCCACGACCTGCGCGCCCAGGTCGACCTGCACACCAAGGCCGACGCCGCGGTGACCTTGCACCTGACCGAGGTGGAGGACCCGTCCCGGTTCGGCTGCGTGCCGACCGACGAGACCGGCCGGGTGACCGCGTTCCTGGAGAAGACGCCGGATCCGGTGACCAACCGGATCAACGCCGGCTGCTACGTGTTCCGCCGCGACATCATCGAGCAGATCCCGGCCGGGCGCCGGGTGTCGGTGGAGCGCGAGACGTTCCCGGGCCTCATCGAGGCCGGGGCGCTCGTCGTGGGCTACCTCGAGACGGCCTACTGGCTCGACGTCGGAACGCCGCAGGCGTTCGTACGCGGCTCCTGTGACCTCGTGCTCGGGCGGCTGCCCGCCCCGGCCGTACCCGGTCCGTCCGGCCCTTCGCTGCTGCTGGCGGGCGCTACGGTAACCGACGGCGCGCAGGTGTCCGGCGGGACCACGGTGGGCGTCAGCGCCAGCATCGGCGCCGGGGCCATCGTCGACGGCAGCGTGCTCTTCGACGGCGCCATGGTGGGGGAGGGCGCGGTGGTGCGCGACTCCATCCTCGGCCGCGGCGCCGTGATCGCCCCGGGTGCCGTCCTCGACGACGCGGTGATCGGCGACGGCGCCTACATCGGCGCCGGCAACGAGCTGGCCCGCGGCATCCGGGTGTGGCCGGGAACCCGCCTCGAGCCGACTTCGGTCCGCTTCTCCTCCGACGTGTGACGCCATGACCGCGGCCCCGCCCCGCAATCTCCGCCGCACCCCAGCTGCGAAGCCGATCGCGGAGCCGGTCGCGGGCCTGGAGCCGGTCGCGGGCCTCGAGCCGGTCGCGGACCCGGAGCCTGTCGCGGGCCTCGAGCCGGTCGCGGACCCGGAGCCTGTCGCGGACCCGGAGCCAGGCACCGACCTGGACGTAGCCGTCACCGCGGGGTTGGTCCGCCAGTGGCCGCTGCCGTTCGCCCTGGACATCCCGCTCGTCCTAGCGGTGCACCGCCACGGCCCCCGCGATCCCGCTTATGCCACCGATTCGTCCGGCGCGGTCTGGCGCACCTCACTGACCCCGGACGGCCCCGGCACGCTCCGGGTCACCTCCCGCCGCGCCCCCGCGACCGACCCGGCCGTCCCGACCGGCCAGCCTGGCGTGACCGACCCGGCCGTTCCGACCGGCCAGCCTGGCGCGGCCGGCCCGGCTGGCGTGACCGGCCCTGCTGGCGTGACCGGTCAGCGCTTCGTGACCGGGCAGGCCTGGGGGCCGGGCGCGGGCTGGCTGCTCGACCACGTGCCCGGCTGGCTCGGCTTCCACGACGACCGGGCCGGTTTCACCCCCTGCCACCCGGTGGTCGGCGAGCTGACGCTGCGGTACGAGGGCTGGCGGATCGGGCGGAGCGGCCGTGTCTTCGAGGCTCTGGTGCCCGCGGTCCTCGAGCAGAAGGTGGTCATCTCCGAGGCCCACCGCGCCTGGCGGTTCCTGCTGGCCAAGTACGGCGAGCCTGCGCCGGGGCCGGCCCCGGCCGGGATGCGGGTGAGCCCGGCCCCGCGGACGTGGGCCCGCATTCCCTCCTGGGACTGGCACCGGGCCGGCGTCGAGGGCGTGCGCGCCCGGACGATCATCAACGCCGCCGCCGTCGCGGCCCGCCTCGAGGAAGCGGCCGGCCTGGACCCGGCCGAGGCGGACCGCCGCCTGCGCTCCCTGCCCGGCATCGGTGTCTGGACCTCGGCCGAGATCAGGCAGCGGGCCATGGGTGATCCCGACGCGGTTTCGGTCGGCGACTACCACCTGCCGAACGCCGTTGGCTGGACCCTCGCCCGCCGCAAGACCGACGACGCGGGCATGCTCGAACTGCTCGCCCCCTACGCGGGTCACCGCTACCGCGTCACCCGCCTCATCGAACTAGGCGGCACCCGCCCCGAGCGCCACGGCCCCCGCATGTCCATCCGCGACTACCGCGCCTTCTAAACAGCTCACCCCAAAGCAGCACCACTCCGCCCCGAAGCATCACCCGCCCCAAAGCAGCACTCCGCCCCGCTAAGGCCACGCCCCACCTCAAGCGCCACACCGCCCTTCTCGTGGCGCCGCACCACCTCCGCGGGTGCCCGCTCACGGCTGCGTTTTCATGATCGCGAAGGGTTTTGCCCCCGAAATGGGTACAAAACCCTTCGCGATCATGGCGAACCTCGCCTAGACGTTGGCCGAGCGGCCCCTTGGACCCCCTTGGTCCCACTCACCCCAAATCACGTGGTCGCCCTCATGAAACGTCCGCCGGACGTGTGAGCTGTGAGTCTTCAGAGCCGAGTGAGATTACTCGCACTGGGCGCCGGTCCCAGCGGCACGAACGGGACCCAGCAGCGGCACGAACAGAACCCAGCAGCGGCACGAACGGAGTCAGCGCCGGCCCAGAAGCGGCATGAACCCGCCGTCCCCGGTGTTCACACGCCTTGAAGCCCCAGGTTCCACGCTGCTCGCGCCGACCCCTGCCCCCGGGCGGGGGTCGCGCGAGCGGGACAAGCTAGCCACGTAAGGTGCGAACATGACTGTTTTCCGCGGCGACTCTGGTAACGACGAGGCCATTGAGCCGAAGGAGGGCAGAGAAGCCAGCGGTTCCGCGCAGCTCAACGGGGCACCTGAGACCGAGGCGCCCGCGACTGGAGCTCCCACCGCCGGAGCTCCCAGCGCCGGAGCTCCCAGCGCCGGAGCTCCCAGCGCCGGAGCTCCCGAGGCCAGTACGCCGTCGGCGTCGGCCATGCGGCGGGCGCTGGCCCGGGCCAGGGACGGCAAGCCGCTCGACGTGGACGAGGCGACGGTCCTGCTGCACGCCCGCGGTGAGGACCTGGAGACCCTGCTGGGCTACGCCGGCCGCACCAGGGACGCCGGCCTGGAGGCCGCCGGGCGGCCCGGCGTCATCACCTACTCGCGCAAGGTCTTCATCCCGCTGACCCGGCTGTGCCGGGACCGCTGCGGCTACTGCACGTTCGCCACCGTCCCGCACCGCCTGGAGCACCTGTACCTGGAACCGGACCAGGTCCTGGAGATCGCCCGCCAGGGCGCCGCCCTCGGGTGCAAGGAAGCCCTGTTCACCCTGGGAGACCGGCCAGAGGACCGCTGGCACCAGGCGCAGGAGTGGCTGGACGCCCACGGCTACGACGACACCCTGTCCTACGTCCGGGCCATGGCCATCCGCGTGCTGGAGGAGACCGGCCTGCTCCCGCACCTGAACCCGGGCGTGCTGAGCTGGCAGGACTTCCAGCGGCTGAAGCCGGTCGCCCCGTCCATGGGCATGATGCTCGAGACGACGGCTAGCCGCCTGTTCACCGACAGGGGCGCCCCCCACTTCGGCAGCCCGGACAAGGACCCGGCGGTGCGGCTGCGCGTCCTGGAGGACGCCGGCCGCAGCAACGTCCCGTTCACCACGGGCATCCTCATCGGCATCGGCGAGACCCTGGCCGAGCGGGCCGAGTCGGTCTTCGCCATCCGCAAGGTGGCCCGGGAGTACCGCGGCATCCAGGAAGTCATCGTGCAGAACTTCCGAGCCAAGCCGGACACCAAGATGCGGGACACCCCGGACGCCGAACTCGACGACCTGGCCGCCACGGTCGCCGTGACCCGGCTCGTCCTCGGGTCCAAGGCCCGCATCCAGGCCCCGCCCAACCTGGTCGGCGCGCAGTACGACCTGATCCTGCGGGCCGGCATCGACGACTGGGGCGGCGTCTCCCCGCTGACCCCGGACCACGTCAACCCCGAGCGCCCGTGGCCGGCCATCGACGAGCTCGCCGCCCGCACCGCGAGCGCCGGCTTCACGCTGCGGGAGCGGCTCACCGTCTACCCGCCGTACCTCGGCGAACCCTGGCTGGACCCGCGCCTGGCCCGGCACGTGGCCGCGCTGGCCGACCCGGCGACCGGCCTGGCCGCCGACGGCGCCATGCCGCACGGCCTGCCGTGGCAGGAGCCGGACGGCGGCTGGGGCGATTCCGGCCGTACCGACCTGCACGTGAGCATCGACACCACCGGCCGTACCCATGATCGCCGGGATGATTTCGCCGAGGTCTACGGCGACTGGAAAGAGATCGCCGAACGAAGCGGCCACCCCGCCCCGGCTACCCCCTCCAGCGACGCGACCGCGCCCGCTCCGGTCGCCCCGGCTGTCCTGAGCGGCGGTGACGTCGCCGCCGCGCTACGCCAGGCCGAACGGAACCCGGCCGCCCTCACCGACCCCCAGGCCCTCGCCCTGCTGTCCGCGGACGGCCCCGACCTCGAGGAACTGGCCCGGATCGCCGACGGGCTGCGCCGCGAGGTCAACGGGGACGACGTCACCTACGTGGTCACCCGCAACATCAACTTCACCAACGTCTGCTACACCGGGTGCCGGTTCTGCGCGTTCGCCCAGCGCCGGACCGATGCCGACGCATACACCCTCTCGCTGAGGCAGATCGGCGACCGGGCCGCCGAAGCCTGGGACGCCGGTGCCACTGAAGTGTGCATGCAGGGAGGCATCCATCCCGATCTGCCGGGGACAGCATATTTCGAAATCGCTTCCGAAGTCAAGCGACGTCGGCCGGATCTGCACGTCCATGCGTTCTCCCCGATGGAAGTGGTGAACGGGGCGTCCCGGACCGGCCTGCCGATCCGGGAGTGGCTGATCCGGGCCAAGGAGGCCGGGGTGAGCTCGCTGCCGGGGACGGCCGCGGAGATCCTCGACGACGACGTGCGCTGGGTGCTGACCAAGGGCAAGCTGCCGGCCTCGGTGTGGATCGAGGTGATCACCTCCGCGCACGAACTCGGCCTGCCGACCTCGGCCACGATGATGTACGGGCACGTCGACACGCCCGCGCACTGGGTCGGGCACCTGCGGGTGATCCGGTCCATCCAGGAGCGCACCGGCGGCTTCACCGAGTTCGTGCTGCTGCCGTTCATCCACGAGAACGCGCCCATCTACCTGGCCGGGCTGGCCCGGCCGGGGCCGACCAGGCGGGAGAACCGGGCCGTGCACGCGGTATCCCGGCTGCTGCTGCACGGGGCGATCGGCTCGATCCAGTGCTCCTGGGTCAAGCTCGGCGACGAGGGGTGCCGGGACGTGCTCCAGGGCGGCGTCAACGACCTGGGCGGCACGCTGATGGAGGAGACCATCAGCAGGATGGCCGGCGCGGACCACGGCTCCTACAAGACGATCAGCGGGCTCCGCTCGATCGCCGAGCCGCTCGGCCGCCCGCTGCGCCAGCGCACCACCACCTACGGCGAGGCCCCGGCCGAGCGCCAGGCCGCCGCGGCCGCCAGCGACGGGGTCTGCGCCTCGGTCCGCTCGCTGCCGCTGCTCAGCGCGTCCGGGTGATCAGCGCATCGGGGTGATCAGGGCGTCCGGGTGATCAGCGCGTCAGGATGAAGTCCGCCGGGTCGCGCGGCGGGCGGGGCCGGGCGGGCCCGGCCGGGCGGCCGACGGCGATCGCTCCCATCGGCCGCCAGCCGTCCGGCAGGTCCAGCGTCCGGGCCGCGATGTCCTGGCAGAACAGCGTGCTGGAGATCCAGGCCGAGCCGAGCCCGTCCACGGCCAGCGCGACGAGCAGGTTCTGCACCGCCGCGCCCATCGACACGGTGAACATGGCCTGCTCCGACTGGTTGCGCCGTTCGTCGGGGTAGTCGTGCGCCGCGTCGGTGACCAGGCACGGCACGATGATCAGCGGCGCCGCCCGGAGCACGTCCCCGCGGCGCAGCCGGCGGCTGATCTGCTCCTCGGTGAACCCGTCGCGGTGCAGGTCGGCGGTCCAGGCCGCGCGCATCGCGTCGAGCAGCCGGGCCCGGGCCGCGGCGGTCTCGCAGATCACGAACCGCCACGGCTCGCTGTGGTGCGGGGCGGGCGCGGTCAGCGCGGTGGCGATGGCCCGGCGGACGGCTCCAGCGTCAACGGGGTCGGCGGTGAACTCCCGGATGGTGCGGCGGGCCAGCGGCACGTCCGCCGAGCCGAACCGGAACATGTCCTCGTCGGCCGCCCTGATGAGGGCGCGGGCGCCCGGGCCGTCCGGCTCGGTGACCAGGCCGGCCAGGCCGCGCACCAGGGCCGCCGGCACCTGCCGGGCCTTGCCCTTGACCAGGTCCGCGGCGGCGGCGATCTCGTCCGCGACGGCGGCCACGGTGACCTCGAGGATGTTGCCGAACGTGTCCGCCCCGCCGCGGTAGTCCAGGACCGGCAGGACCCCGGCCGCGCCGATGGCGTTGTCGGTCTGCCCGGCCCGCCACGGACGGCCCATGGTGTCGGTGACGATCACGCCGAGGGTTCGGCCGGTGCGGTGGTGCAGCGCCTTGCGCAGCCGCCGGGCCGACTCGTCCGGGTCCTCGGGCAGCAGCACGACGGTCCCGGGGGCGGTGTTGGACTCGTCGACCCCGGCCGCGGCCAGGACCAGGCCGTGCCGGGTCTGGGCGATCGTGGTGGCGCCGCGCCGGGCCACTACCCGTACCGTCTCCGCCTCGATGGCCTCGTCCCGGGAGGTGCTGACCACCCGGCCTTCGGCCTTGCTCACGATCTTGGACGTGATGACCAGGATGTCGCCGTCGCGCAGGTCCGGGACGGCCTCGGCCAGCAGCGCGGCCAGGTCGGCGCCCGCCGCGACCTCGGGCAGCCCGGCGACGGGCCGGACGGTGAACTCCGCGCCGGCACCGGCCACGCCGCCACCGGCCAGGTCCGGGCCGGCCATCAGCCGAGCTCCTGGGCCAGGTCGAGCGCGGCCCGGGCGATCGCCGTGGTGGCCGGCAGGTCGCGCATGAGCAGCGGGAGCGCGCGGACCGCGATCGCGGCCAGCGCCGGGTCGTCCCCGAGGATGTCCGCCGTCGCCTTGTCCTGGTCGTCCACGAGCCAGCCGTCGATCAGCCCGGGGCCGTAGTGCGCGGCGACCGCGGCCGCCGAGGTCTCCACCCCGATCGCGGTCAGGCAGGCGTCGGCCATGCCGCGCACCGGCGCGCCGCCGATGATGGGCGATACCCCGATCACCTTCTTGGCCGCGACCGCCGCCCTGATGCCGGGCACCGCCAGGATGGTGCCGATGCTGACCACCGGGTTGGACGGCGGGAACAGCACCACGTCGGCGTCGCCGATGGCCTCGAGCACGCCGGGCGCGGGCCGGGCCCGTTCCGCGCCGGACGCGGTGATCCGGGCGGCGGGCGTCGCGGCGTGCAGCCGTACCCACCACTCCTGGAAGTGGACCTCGCGCTCGCCCGGCTCGGCCAGCGTCACGTGGGTCTCCACCGGGTCGTCGGACATCGGCAGCAGCCGCACCCCCGGCTGCCACCGGCGGCAGAGCACCTCGGTGGCGGCGGACAGCGGCTGGCCCTGGGCCAGCAGCTGGCTCCGCAGGATATGGGTGGCGAAGTCACGGTCACCGAGCGTGAACCAGTCCGGGCTGGCCCCGTAGGCGGCGAGCTCGGCGCGGATGCTGAACGTCTCCTCGCGCCGGCCCCAGCCCTGGTCCTCGTTGATCCCGCCGCCGAGGGTGTACATGACGGTGTCCAGGTCCGGGCAGACCCGCAGGCCGAACAGGGTGATGTCGTCGCCGGTGTTCCCCACGACGGTGATCTCGGCCTCGGGCACGGCTTGCTTCAGGCCCCGGAGATAACGGGCGGCCCCCACGCCGCCCGCGAGCACGGTAATGCGCATAACTGTAAAGTGTGGCAGGTCCGTCGGGACGCCTCGGCCCGGCGCGGCTCGAGCCGCCGGCCCCGGACGGCCGCCTGACCGCCGCAGTCGGCCAAACCAGGTCAGGATAAGCCAAGAGTGACCGCCGATGACGCCGTGCTACGCGTGACGACTACCTTCAGTAGCCACTCAATTACTCTCGGTTATTTATCTCGCAACTCGGGCAATGGGGCGGCCTCTATCACCTTTTCCGCTTGACTTGAAGCAAGACACGCGGGTGTAATTTCATTGATGTGATTCTCGCCCCCGGGGGAAGCAGGCGGCGAGATGGGGGCTCCGAGTGGGGAGGGAGGAATGCGCTATGACTGAGGTCGTCGTCCCGCTGGCGCAGGTCTTCGTCAGTCCAGAAGAGGTAGACGAGCTGGGCTGGCAGGACCAGGCGCTGTGCGCGCAGACGGATCCGGAGGCGTTCTTCCCTGAAAAGGGCGGATCGACCCGGGAGGCCAAGCGCGTGTGCCGCAGCTGCGAGGTCAGGTCCGAGTGCCTGGAGTACGCACTCGAGCATGACGAGCGGTTCGGCATCTGGGGTGGCATGTCGGAGCGTGAGCGCCGCAGGCTGAAGCGCGCGGCCGTCTAGGCCAGCTGGCCGGAGCCGGCGCACATCCCGCGTTCCCCGCACTAGGTGAGTTCGGGCTGTGTATCTTTAGACCTGCGCGAGCCCGGTGGGTAACCGCTCGCGCAGGTCCACGCGCTCTTGCCGGGCAGGTAGCCGTGCGAGGCGCCCTCGCCCAGGCCACCAGACAGGACCATTGTCACAGAACGCAGCGCACCCCCGTCACGTCGTCACCGCCGTAGTGGTGGCCCACGACGCCGCCCGGCTGCTGCCGGGGCTGGTCAATGCGGTGCGCGAGCAGACATGTCCGGTCCAGCGCATCGTCGGGGTGGACACCGGCAGCCAGGACCGCAGCGGCTCGGTCCTGACCGAGCTGCTCGGCCAGGACGCGGTCTTCGGCGTGGAGGCGGACACCGGTTACGGCGCCGCCGTCACCAGTGCCCTGCAGCATCCCGCGGCCCGCCGGGCGCCGCGGTCCCCGGGTGACCCGGTGGCCGCGACCGAGTGGATCTGGCTGCTGCACGACGACTGCGAGCCGGCCCCGGACGCCCTCGACCAGTTGCTCGCGGTGGCCGGCCGCAGCCGGACGGTGGCGGTCGTCGGCCCCAAGCTGATGGACCTGTCCAACCGGCGCGTGGTGCGCGAGGCGGGCATCACCACCGACCGCGCGGGCCGGCGCCTGACCGGGGTCGAGCCGGGGGAGATCGACCAGGGCCAGCACGACGGCAACCGGGCCGTGCTGGCGGTCAGTTCGGCGGGCATGCTGGTCCGCCGGGACGTCTGGGATCAGCTCGGCGGCTTCGACGCCAACCTGCCGCTGTTCCGCGACGACATCGACTTCTGCTGGCGGGTGCACGCGGCCGGCTACGAGGTACGGGTGGTCACCGACGCGGTGGTCTATCACCGCGAGCTCTCCGCCCGGCAGGTCCGCCGGATGCCCGCGACCGGCGGACATCCACGCATGATCGACCGGCGCAGCGCGCTCTACATCTTCGCGGTGAACCTGCCGCTGTGGCCCATGCTCGCGACCGTGACCGGCTGCGCCGCCGGGTCGCTGGTGCGCGCGACGTACTTCATCCTCACCAAGCAGCAGCGCAAGGCGGCGGCCCATCTCGGCGCGGTCGCCTGGCTGCTGCGGCACCCGCTGCTGCTCAGGCGCGAGCGCAAGCGCCGGGCGGCCGACCGCAAGCATGGTTACGCGGTCCTGCGCGAGCAGTTGCCGCGCGGCCGTCCGCTGGGCACGCTCCTCGAGGCGGCCCTGGGCGTGCTGTCCCGCGGCTCGGGCTACAACAGCGGCGGCTCGCACCACGCCATGGTGGACGAGCCCGAAGACGACCTGCCGCTGCCCGCCACCGATTCCGCCACCCGGCGCGTGCTCACCAGCCCCGGCGTCCTGCTGTTCGCCGGCCTGGCCGTGGTCGCGCTGATCGCGGAGCGGTCGCTGACCGGCTCGGTGTTCTCCGGCTCGGCCACCCTCGGCGGCGGCGCGCTGGTGCCGGCCTGGACCGGGGCGGGCGGCCTGTGGCACGAGTACCTGGCCGGCTACCACGACACCGGCATCGGCTCGGCCGCGAGCACCCCCGCCTACATCGGCGTGATGGCGGTGCTGTCGACCTTGCTCGGCGGCAAGCCGTGGCTGGCCACGGACGTGCTGCTGCTCGGCGGCGTGCCGCTGGCCGGGATAACCGCCTATCTCGCCACCCGGCGGCTGACGCCGGTGCTGGCCACGCGCGTCTGGCTCGCGGCCAGCTACGCGCTGCTCCCGGTCGCGACCGGGGCGGTGGCGGCCGGCCGGATCGGGACCGTGGTGGCCATCGTCCTGCTCCCGCCGATCGGCGCCATGGTCGGCCGGATGCTCACCGGACAGCGTTACCCCGAGATGGCCCGGGCGGCCCGCCGGGCGGCCTGGGCAGCGGGCCTGCTGACCGCCCTCGTCGCGGCCTTCGTGCCGCTGGCCTGGCCGGTCGTGGTGATCGCGGCGGTCGCGGCCGCGGCGGCCTGGTCCTGGCTCGCCCCGCGGACCGTCGTCAACGCGGCCATCCTCGCCGTGGTGCCGGGCATCCTGCTCCTCCCCTGGACCTTCCACCTGCTCACCAGCCCGTCCGCGTTCTTCGGCGAGGCGGGCCTGGTCCAGCCCGGCCTGTCCGCGGCCGCCCTGCGGCCGGAGTCGCTGCTGCTGCTCAGCCCGGGCGGTCCCGGGCTGCCGCCGGCCTGGGTCACCGCCGGGCTCGTGCTGCCCGCGTTCGGCGCGCTGCTCGTCCGGCGGCGTACCGTCCTGGTCTGGGCCGGATGGGGCATCGCGCTGGCCGGGCTGATCCTGGGCCTGGGGGTGAGCCGGGCCCGGCTCACCCCGCCGCAGGGCGGTATCGCCGTCTCCGCCTGGCCCGGCCTGGCGATCGCGATCGCCGCGGCGGGCTTGCTGGTGGCGGCCACGCCCCTGTTCGAGCTGGTCGTCCAGGCTCTGACCGGCAAGGCCGCCGCGCCCGGGAAGGACGCCCCGGCCGGGCGGGACGCGGCCAGCCGCGGGCGCGGGCTCGGCGCCGGCTGGCATTTCCTCGCCGCTCTTTTCGGGCTGGCGGCCGCGGTCTCGGCGCCCGCCCTGGCCGCCGGATACTGGCTGACCGACGGGCTGGGCGGACCGGTGGCCGCGGTGAGCTCGCCGTTCCTGCCCGCCTTCGTGGCCGCCGCCGCGACCGGGCCCGGCCGGCCCAGAACGCTGGTGATCCGGCAGGACGCCACCGGGATGTCTTACGCCGTGCTGCGCGACGCCGATCCGGTGCCGGGTGAGCCCGAGCTGGCCGAGACGGCTTCCTCCGTGGACGCCATAAAGGAAACGGTGGCCTCGCTGGCCGCCGCGGGCAGCGGCGACGCGGGCGACACCGGCCGGGCGCTGAGCCAGTTCGGCATCGGCTACATCCTGCTGCCCGGGCCGGTCGACCAGGCGCTGGCGAGCCAGCTCAACGCGGCCGCCGGGCTCCAGCCGCTAACCCGCGCGAGCGCGTACGACCTGTGGCAGGTCTCCGGGCCGGTGGCGCGCGTCCGCGTCCTCACCCCGGCCGGCGCCACGGTCGCCGTCCCCTCGGGGCCGGTCGACGCGAACACGACCATTGCCCCGGCCACCGCGGGCACGCTGGTGCTCGCGGAGGCCGCGGGCGGCTGGTCCGCGACCCTGAACGGCAAGCCGCTGACGCCGCTGGCCGCGCCGGTCGACGGGTGGGCGCAGGGCTTCAGGCTTCCCGCGGGCGGTGGCCACCTGGTCATCGCGCGCAACCAGACGGCGAGGACCCTCAGCCTCAGCGTCGAGGCCGCCGCCCTGCTCGCCGCCTTCGTGCTCGCCCTGCCCGGCAGCCGGTCGTCGGCGGCGCCCGTCGTCAGCCCGGACGCCGTGCCCGTGACCGGCCGGCGGCAGGACCGCGCCGAGCGCACCCGGTCGGGCCGCCGGAAGGGCCGGTCCCGGGTCGCCCCGGCCGGCGCGGCGGCCAGCCGCGCTCAAGCCGAGGCCACCGCCCACGCCGAAGCGGCCCAGGCCGAGGCGGCCCGCGCGGAGGCGGCCCGGGCCGAGGTCGCGGCCGGGGTCGCCGCCCCCTGGGCTAGCGCCCGCACCGAGACCAGCGCCCGCACCGAGGCCGCGGCCTACGCCGAGACCGCCGCCTACCCCGAGACCGCCGCGTACCCCGAGACCGCCGCTCGCGCCGAGGCAACCGCTTACGCCGACGCCGCCGCCTACGCCGAAAGCGGCGGGGCGCGTCCTGAGCCCGCTACTCACGCCAAGGACGATGACACCCGGGTCGGCGTTGGCCCGATGGCGGGGGCAAGCGGGAGCCCGTTCGGCTCTCATTATGACGCCGGCTACGGTGCCGCGGCCAGCCCCCGGTACGGTTCCGGCGCGGACCCCGGCTATGGCGCGGACCCCGGTTACGGTGCCGACCCTGGTTACGGTGCCGACCCCGGTTACGGCGTGAACCCGACCCCGCCGCCCTGGGAGCGCCTGATCCCAGAAGCCCCAGACGGCCCCAGACGCCGACGGAGGCCGCACCGCGCCCTGGCCCGACCAGGCCGACCCGCTCACCACCGCCCGGCCCGCCGACCCGGCCCCCCGGCCCCCCGGCCCAGCCCCCCGCTCCGCTGAACCAGCCTCCCGGCGCGGACGCGGCGGGGCGCACGCGGCGCGGCACGGGAAGCCCCCACGCCGCCGACGGGGCGGTGACGGCTGATGAGGGCCATCCATCTGGTGCCCGCCGCGGCGGTCCTGGTGGCGCTGGGCGCTATCGCCGGCGTCGCGCAGCTCGACCATCCAGCCGCCCCCCGGCAGGCCGCCGGCGCCGCCGTGACCCGGCCGGTGGCGGTCACCTCGGTGGCCCGCGCCTGCCCGCCCGCACCGGGCAGCGGCTCGGCCCCGGTTACCCTGCTGGGCGGCCGTGCGGGCCCGTCCGGCCCGGGGAGCCACATCGACTTGACCGCGCTGCCGCCGGCCGGCCTGACGCTGCGTCCGGCCAGCCCGGTCCGCGCGCAGAGCCCCGGCGTGCTCTCGCTGCTGACGCTGCCCGCCGGGACCGTCACCGGGAAGAAGCCGGGCCCGGTGGCCCAGGGCTGGTCGGTGACCGGCACGGGCTCGATGGCCCAGTCCATGGAGGCCGAACTCGCCGACAGCACGGGCCTGGCCAGCGTCCGCTGCGGCGCTCCTGGATCCGACCTGTGGTTCGCGGGGCCCGGACAGCAGAACGGCGCGTCGAAGATCCAGGTCGACCTGATGAACGTCGACTCGCTGACCGCGAGCGCGGACATCACCGTCATCACCGACGCCGGCCAGGCCCAGGCCGGCAACGACACCGGGATCACGGTTCCGGCCCACCAGACCGTCACCGAATCCCTTGCCTCGGCGGCCAGCGGGTCCAGCGTGGTCGCGATCGAGGTGCACACCAGCATCGGCCGGGTCGCGGCCGCGGTGTCGGAAAGCGCCTCCTCCAGCGGCCCGCCCAGCTGGCTGCCCAGCACCGCCGCGCCGTCCACCAGGCTGGTGATTCCGGGGATACCGCCGTCCGGCAGCGCCGCCGAGCTGTTCGTCGCGGACCCGGGGGACTCGAGCGCCAAGGTGACCGTGACCGCGATCACGCCGCAGCAGAACTTCCAGCCGTTCGGCAAGCAGTCGGTCGACCTGCCCGGCCAGTCGGCTTCCTCCGTGGCCCTGTCGCCGCTCGGCGGCACCACGGCCGCCCTCGTTATCACCTCGGACGTGCCGGTCGTGGCCGGGGTGGTGGTGCCCGGCAGCGCCGCCACCGCGGCCACCGCGACCGCCGCCGCCACCGCGGCCACCGCGCCGACGGGCACCGCGGCCACCGCGCCGATCAGCGAGCAGGCCGTGATCGCGGGCAACACCAGCGGCTCCGGCCTGGCCGCCTCGGTCGTGTTCTCCGCGCCGGGCGCCGCCGGGCGGGCCCGGCTGACCGAGATCGCCCCGGCCAGCCAGGCGGCGGCGGCGTGACCGCCAGCCAGGTCGTGTCGGTCAAGGCCGGGCGCACGCTGGCCGCACCCGTTGCCCCGCCGCACGGGGCCAGACACGGTTCGCCCTTCGCGGTCGTCATCACGCCGCTGCCCGGCTCGGGGCCGCTCTACGCGGCCCGGGTGGAGACGCAGGGGCAGAACTCCGTCGTCTCGATCATCCCGGCCGCCAGCGCCCTGACCACGATCAGCCTGCCCCCGGTCCGCGACTCCTACGACGCGATCAATCCTTGAGCAAGGTCAGCCGAGCTCGCCGAAGCTGGGGTCGATGACCTCCGGGTCCACCCCGAGGATCTCGGCGAACTCCTCGACCACCACGTCGTAGAGCAGCTCGCTCAGCTCGTCCTCGTCTTCGGCCCGGGCCATCAGCGGCCGCCGGAACAGCACGATGCGCGGGCCGGCCGCCGGATGGTCCGGGTCGCTGGTGTCCTCCGTGGCGCGGACGATGCGGGCCAGCGGCACGCCGTCGCCCTCCATGATGTCGGCGTCGGGCACTTCCTGCACCGCGAATTCCACGTCGGAAAGCTCGGTCTCCCAGCGCGGCTCGAGCCGCGCCACCGCCTCGAGCACCAGGTCGTCGAACTGCTGGGACCGGCTCCGGTACAGCGGGAGGCCGGGCGGCACGAGCAGGCCGCGCAGCCCGCGTCCGTGCCGGTCACGCCGCCGCGGCCGGATGCCGGAACCCGGCCTGGGCCCCGAGCTGGGATTCGGCCCGGAACCGGGGCCTGGCCTGGCGCCGCCGTCACCGGTCTGCATAGTCACCGAGCGTATCTGATCAGCCGTTATGCTGGGTAGCCGCGCCGGCGCGGGAGATCCGCCGGGCCCCCGGCCGACTCGGGCAACCCGCGCAAAGCGCGACACGACCGCGGCGTGATGCCTTGGGTGATGGCTTTACCGGCCGCGGACAGATACCGTCACGGTTGTATCGTCACCGTCCCGGTTCCGGGACGTGGGTCCCTTGGGTGATGTGAGCGAGGTGGATTGGTGGGTTCTCGTTCCCGTTGCTGCTCACGCACCGCATGCAAGCATCCTCCTGTGTACACGCTGACCTATGTGTACCGCGACTCGACGGCGGTCCTCGGGCCGCTGGCCGTCTACGTGGAGCCGCACAGCTATGACCTGTGCGAGAAGCATGCGGCCCGGCTCGTGGCGCCCCGCGGCTGGGACGTCGTGCGGCTGCCCATCGAGCCGGTCCAGGACCGGGCCGATGACCTGGAAGCGCTGGCGAACGCGGTGATGGACAATCCGCCCCGGCCGCGCCCGGACAGCCGGCCCGACAAGGAGCCGGTCGGCCAGGGCGTCGAGATCGGCCGCCGGGGTCACCTGCGGGTGCTGCGCTCAGGGCCGCCGCAGGACCGATAGGCTCGGCAGTGCCGCCCGCACGCCGCGGGGGTACCGGTCGTGTCACGGGAGGCAGGTCTCGCATTGGGTGAGCTGGCGAGCATCGTCAAGGCGTACGACATCAGGGGGGTCGTGCCCGACCAGCTCGACGAGGGCGTGGCGGAGGCGATCGGCGCGGCGTTCGTCCGGGTGACCGGGCCGGCACGATCGTGACCATGCACGACATGCGCACGACCTCGGGCCCGCTGGCGGACGCGTTCGGCCGCGGCGCGGCGTCGCAGGGGGCCGATGTGCTGGCCGGCGGCCTGGGCTCGACCGACATGCTCTACTACGCCAGCGGCGACCTCGACATCCCTGGCGCGATGATCACGGCCAGCCACAACCCGGCCCGCTACAACGGCATCAAGCTGTGCCGGGCCGGAGCCAGGCCCGTCGGCAGCCAGACCGGCCTGCAAGAGATCAAAGATTTTGCCGAACGTGGTCTTGATCCCGCCCCGGTACCCGGCACCGTCAGCCCGCGGGATTTTCTCGCCGGGTACGCCGATCACCTGCGCAAGCTCGTCGACATCTCCTCGATCCGCCCCCTCACGGTGGTCGTGGACGCGGGCAACGGGATGGCGGGCCACACCGTGCCGAAGGTCTTCGAGGGCCTGCCGGTCACGCTGATCCCGCTGTACTTCACCCTCGACGGCACCTTCCCGAACCACGAGGCCAACCCCATCGACCCGGCCAACCTGGTCGACCTGCAGCGCGCGGTGACCGAGCACCGGGCCGACATCGGGCTCGCCTTCGACGGCGACGCCGACCGCTGCTTCGTGGTGGACGAGCGCGGCGAGCTCGTCTCGCCCTCGGTGCTGACCGCGCTGATCGCGACCAGGGAACTGGCCCGCGAGCCGGGCAGCGCCATCATCTACAACCTGATCACCTCGCGCGCCGTGCCTGAGATCATCACCGAGGCGGGCGGCGTACCGGTGCGCAGCCGGGTCGGCCACTCGTTCATCAAGGCCACGATGGCGGAGCACAACGCGGTGTTCGGCGGCGAGCACTCGGGCCACTTCTACTTCCGGGACTTCTGGTTCGCCGATTCGGGCATGCTCGCCGCGCTGCACACGCTGGCCGCCCTGGGCGAGCAGCCGCGGCCGCTGTCGGCGCTGCTCGCCCGGTACTCCAGGTACGTCGCCAGCGGGGAGATCAACTCCGACGTGGCGGACCAGGCCGCCTCGACCGAGCTGGTCAGGCGCGCCTTCGCTGGCCGGCCCGGGGTCAGCACCGATGAGCTCGACGGGCTCACCGTCAGCACTGGCGCCTGGTGGTTCAACTTGCGGCCGTCCAACACCGAGCCGCTGCTGCGGCTCAACGCCGAGGCGGAGGACGCAGCCACCATGGCCGCCGTGCGGGACGAGGTGCTCGGCGTGGTCAGGGACAACACCGACCATTCCGGATAGGGAGAACCCCATGCAGATCGACGGCTGGCTGCTCGACATCTTGGCCTGCCCCGAATGCCATGCGCCGCTGCGCGTCGACGAGGACGCCAGCGAGCTCGTGTGCACCAGCGCCACCTGTGGCCTGGCCTACCCCGTGCGTGACGACATCCCGGTGCTCCTGGTCGAAGAAGCCAGGCGCCCGAGTACCTCGTGAGCGACGACCTAGACGGCTGGGGCGGGGCTGAGTTCGTTCTCGCCGCTGACCGGCTCGACACGCCCGACGTCATCGAGGCATCCGACCCTTCCGACATGCTGCGGCAGGTGGCTTCGGCGGCGGCCCAGGTGCGCACCGCGCTGCGGTCGTGCGCCGAGGCCGACCTGTCGGCCTTTACCCCGGACAGCAGGCCGCGGGCGATCGTCGTGGCCGGCATGGGCGGCTCCGGCCTGGCCGGCGAGCTGCTCGGCGCCATCACCGGGCCCAGCAGCCCGGTCCAGGTGGTGACCACCCAGACGGAGCGGCTGCCCGGCTGGGTCGGCGCCGCCGACGCGGTCCTCGCGGTGTCCTGCTCCGGCAGCACCCCGCAGACGCTGGCGGTGGCGGCCGAGGCGGCCCGGCGCGGCTGCCGGCTGGTCGGCGTCGGCGCCGGAGGGATCCCCGCTGCACCGGATCGCGGAGCAAGCCCGGGCCCCGTTCGTCCCGGTCGTGGCGGGCGGCCTGCCGCGGTCGATGCTGTGGGCCACGTCCATCCCGCTGCTGGTGATCGCCGGGCGGGTGGGCATCACCCGGATCGAGCCGGACGTCTACGAGCTGGCGGCGACCCGTCTGGAAGAGATATCGCACCAGTGCCGGCCGGCCAGCGAGTCATTCGTCAACCCGGGTAAGTCGCTGGCCCTGGACCTGGTCGGCGCGCTGCCCATGGTCTGGGGGACCACCCCGCTGAGCGGGGTCGCGGCCCGCCGGTTCGCCAGCCAGCTGCAGGAGAACGCCAAGTACCCGGCGATCGCCGGGGTCCTGCCCGAGGCGGCCCACAACCAGGTGGCCGCGTTCGACGGGCCGTTCGCCCCGCGCTCGTCCCGGCTGGCCGTGGCCGGGCCGGGGGAGGAGGGCGAGCCGCTGACCGGCTCCGACGCCATCGACGACCTGTCCAGCTGGGATCTCGACTTCGAGGAGGACGAGGCCGAGACGCCCTCCGGCTTCACCCCGCTGCGGCTGATCCTCATCGCCGACCCCGGCGAGGACCAGCGGGTCCGCGCGCAGCGGACGGCGGTCACCGAGCTCGCCGAACAGCGCGGGGTCGGCCTGTCCGAGCTGGCCATGGACGGCGAGCATCCGCTGGTGCGGCTGGCCGGCGTCGTGCAGCTGACCGACTACGCGAGCGTCTACCTGGCCATCGCGTCCGGGATCGACCCCGGACAGACCGTGGCGATCCGGGACCTCAAGACCAGGGTCGAATAACGCGGATGCGGACCAACTGGCGCGAGATGAGAGCGGTGCTGGCGGCGCTGGCCGCCAACCTCGGCATCGCGATCACCAAGTTCATCGCCTTCCTGCTCACCGGGTCCGCGTCGATGCTGGCCGAGTCGGTGCACTCGGTCGCCGACACCGGCAACGAGGTGCTGCTCCTGGTCGGCCGCGGCCGCTCCGACCGGCCGCGGTCGGAGAGCCACCCGTTCGGCTTCGGCCGCGAGCGGTACTTCTACGGGTTCGTGGTGTCGGTCATGCTGTTCACCATCGGCGCGGCCTTCTCGATCTACGACGGCATCCACAAGGTGATCACCCCGGAGGCGATCCACGACTCGCTGATCGCGTTCATCGTGCTCGGCGTGTCCATGGTGGCCGAGGGGCTGTCGCTGCGGACCGGCATCCGCGAGGCGAACAAGGTACGCGGCGACCGTAACTGGGGCACGTTCATCCGGCGGACTAAATCGCCCGAGCTGCCCGTGGTCCTGCTCGAGGACACGGCCGCCCTGATCGGGCTGCTGTTCGCGTTCGCCGGGGTGGGCCTCTCGGTGGCGACCGGCAACGGCCGCTGGGACGGCGTGGGGTCGCTGGGCATCGGCGTCCTGCTCGCGACGGCGGCCGGCATCTTGGCCATGGAGATGAAGAGCCTGCTGATCGGCGAGGCGGCCAGCTCCGGCGTGCAGCGGCGGATCGTCGCCGCGCTCGAGGACGGCCCGGAGCTCGCCGGCGTCATCCACCTGCGGACCGTCCACATCGGCCCGGATTCCATCCTGGTTACCGCCAAGGTCGCGGTCCGCGAGAGCGACTCCGCCGCACAGCTCACGGCGGGCATCAACGCCGCCGAGGATCGGGTACGCGTCGCCGTCCCCATCGCGAAGACCATCTACCTGGAGCCGGACATCTACCGGCCGGACCTAGCCGACCAGGAGGACCCCTCGATCCGGTCCGCCCAGAGCGGCCGTTCCGACGCCCCGCTCGACGACAGCGGCCCCAGAAAACCCGAAAACCCCGAGAATCCCTCCCCAGCCACCACCCCCGCCGCCCCCAACCCCCCGGCCAGCACCGAACCCCCGGTCAGCACCGAACCCTCCGCCGCCTCCGAAGCCCCGGCCACCTCCGAAGCCCCGGCCGCCTCCGAAGCCCCGGCCCCCTCCGCCGGCTCCGAAGCCCCGGCCGCCTCCGAACCCCCGGCCGCCTCCGAAGCCCCGGCCGCCTCCGAAGCCCCGGCCACCTCCGAAGCCCCGGCCGCCTCCGAAGCCTCCACCTCCGAGGCCTCCACCTCTTAGGCTCCGAGTCCCCGGCGACCCGCCTCAGACCACCTTGCCCCAGCCGGCACAGCCGACCCCAGAGGCCCAGCCGCGGACGCTGACACAGACGACTCTGCCTCAGAAGAACCCCTGGCGATCCTGAACCCGCTCCCAGATTCCCACACACCCCACCTGTCCCAGGCCCCCCATAAGCGAGGCACCCGTTTCCCGGCCGCACCGCGTCGAGGCTGCCCCTAACCACCGCGATGTGACTTTGCAGTGGTTAGAACCACCACGTTGTGACGCAGCGGTGGTTAAATCGCCCGCGGAGGATACTCAGCGGCGGAGAGCAGCCTCAGCGCGGAGAGCAGCCTCAGCGGCGGAGAGCAGCCTCAGCGCGGAGAGCAGCCTCAGCGGCGGGAGAGCAGGCGCAAGGCACGCTCCTTCTCGAAGTCGAGGGCCCGGCCGGGGGTCGGCGGGATGCGGCCGAGGCGGCGGCCAAGATCAGCCACGGCCGCCCGCACCGGCGGCTCGGCCAGCACCCGCAGGCCGAAAGCCAGGGACGCGGGGCTGATGTCGTACCGGCGCTCGAGTTCGAGCGCGGCGGCCACCGCCTCCAGGTCGGCCTCGCTGAACTGTCGGTGCGCCGCCCCATGCCCTGCTGCCTGCCCAGCCGCCCCATGCCCCGCTGCCTGCCCAGCCGCCCCGTGCCCCGCTGCCTGCCCAGTCGCCCCGTGCCCCCCACCCGCCCCAGCCGCTACCCGTCCGCGCGCCTCAGCCGTCACTTGCCCACCCGCCGAAGCGCGCCCGGGGGGCAGGCCCGCGAGCGGGTCGCGCACCTGGGGGAGCAGGCCGAGTTCCTCGCGGTAGCGGAGCATGCGAGCCGACGTTCCCAGCCGCCGGGCGGCCTCCGAGATGCGCATAACCACTAATCTAACAATTTCGCGTCAAGAACACCCCTCAGGCAACGCGGCCATGACCCGCGGTCCCGTAGGTTGTGAGCAGACGACGAGTCACCCGACCCGTTCGGCCGCGAGGCCGGAAAGCAACGTAGGGAGAACGAATGTCCGCGGATCAGCTTCCGTACCAGGTCGCCGACCTGTCCCTGGCGGCCTTCGGGCGCAAGGAGATCCAACTGGCCGAGCACGAGATGCCCGGGCTGATGTCCGTGCGCGAGGAGTACGCGGCGAGCCAGCCGCTGCGCGGCGCCAAGATCACCGGCTCCCTGCACATGACCATCCAGACGGCGGTGCTGATCGAGACGCTGACCGCCATCGGCGCGCAGGTCCGCTGGGCCAGCTGCAACATCTTCTCCACCCAGGACCACGCCGCCGCCGCGGTCGCGGTCGGCCCGGACGGCACCCCGGACGACCCCAAGGGCATCCCGGTCTTCGCCTGGAAGGGCGAGACGCTGGACGAGTACTGGGACTGCACCGTGCACGCGCTGACCTGGCCCGACGGTGACGGCCCGAACATGATCCTGGACGACGGCGGGGACGCCACCCTGTTCGTGCACAAGGGCGCCGAGTACGAGAAGGCCGGCGGGGTGCCCACGCCGGCCGAGGACGACGCCGAGGAGTGGATCGTCATCCTCGACCGGCTGCGCAACTCCCTCGCCGACCACCCGGGCAAGTGGACCCGGGCGGCCGCGAACATCAAGGGCGTGACCGAGGAGACCACCACCGGCGTGCACCGCCTCTACGAGATGGCCAAGAGCGGCTCCCTGCTGTTCCCGGCGATCAACGTGAACGACTCGGTGACCAAGTCCAAGTTCGACAACAAGTACGGCTGCCGCCACTCCCTCATCGACGGCATCAAGCGGGGCACGGACGTGCTCATCGGCGGCAAGGTCGCGGTCGTCTTCGGCTACGGCGACGTGGGCAAGGGCTGTGCGGAGAGCCTGCGCGGCCAGGGCGCCCGGGTCATCGTGACCGAGGTCGACCCGATCTGCGCGCTGCAGGCGGCCATGGACGGCTACCAGGTGGCGACCCTCGAGGACGTGGTGAGCACGGCGGATATCTTCGTCACCGCCACCGGCAACCGCGACGTGATCACCGCCGAGGCCATGTCCAAGATGAAGCACCAGGCGATCGTGGGCAACATCGGCCACTTCGACAACGAGATCGACATGGCCGGGCTGGCCAGGTGGCCGGGCGTCAAGCGGACCGTCATCAAGCCGCAGGTCGACGAGTGGAAGTTCTCCGACGGGCACGGCATCATCGTGCTGTCCGAGGGCCGCCTGCTGAACCTGGGCAACGCCACCGGGCACCCGAGCTTCGTGATGTCCAACAGCTTCACCAACCAGGTCATCGCCCAGGTCGAGCTGTTCACCAAGACCGAGGAGTACCCGGTCGGCGTGTACGTGCTGCCCAAGCACCTGGACGAGAAGGTGGCCCGGCTGCACCTCGACGCGCTCGGCGTCCGGCTCAGCCAGCTGACCAAGGAGCAGGCGGACTACATCGGCGTTCCGGTCGAGGGCCCGTACAAGCCGGAGACCTACCGTTACTGACATCGCCGACGCGGGCCTCGCCGCCGAGGGCGAGGCCCGCATCCGTTACGCGATGCGTTCCATGCCCCTCCTGGCCGCCCTCATGGCACGGTTCGCGGCGCAGCAGCCGTTCAAAGACCTCGGCATCGCCGCCTGCCTGCACATCACGGCCGAGACCGCCATGCTGGTCCGGCTGCTGCAGGCGGGCGGCGCAGCCGTCGCACTGGCCGCCTCCAACCCGCTGTCCACCCAGGACGACATCGCGGCGGCGCTCGCGGAGCGGTACGGGATCGCGGTCTTCGCCCGGGCCGGGGTCGACCGCAAGGGCTACTACCGGCACATCGAGCTGGCTCTGAAGCAGGCCCAGCCGGACTTCGTCATCGACGACGGCGGCGACCTGGTGGAGACCCTGCACACGCGGGCGGCCGCCTTGCTGCCTGGCGTCAAGGGCGGCTGCGAGTCCACCACCACGGGCGTGATCCGGCTGCGGCGGATGGCCGCCGAGGGTGCGCTGGCCTTCCCCGTGATCGCGGCTAACGACACCGCGGCCAAGCGGATGGTCGACAACACCTGCGGGACCGGGCAGTCCGCCATCGACGGCATCCTGCGCGCCACCAACACCCTGCTGGCCGGGAAGACCGTGGTGGTAGCCGGGTTCGGGTCCAGCGGGCGCGGCGTGGCCGAGTACGCCCGCGGCTTCGGCTCCCAGGTCATCGTCACCGAGGTGGATCCGGTAAAAGCGCTCGACGCGTCGCTGCGCGGCTTCCGGGTGCTGCCGATGGCGCAGGCGGCGCCGATCGGTGAGGTCTTCATCACCGCCACCGGGTCCGTCGACGTGATCGGCGCGGATCATCTCGCTGTCATGCGCGACGGCGCGATCCTGGCCAACGCGGGACACTTCGACGCGGAGATCGACGTGCGGGCGCTGGCCGGGCTGGCGGTGGCCGTCTACCCCGGCGTGCGGCCCCACGTCGACGCCTACGACCTCGGTGACGGCCGGACCCTGCTGCTGCTGGCCGAGGGGCGTGTGGTGAACCTGGTGGCCGCTGAGGGGCATCCGCCCGAGGTGATGGACCTTGCGTTCGGCCTCGAGGCGCTCGCGCTGGCCTGGCTGGCCGGTAATACTGACAAGCTCCCCGCCGGGGTGCACGAGGTGCCCGCGGGCATCGACGCCGAGGCGGCCAGCCTGATGCTCGCCACCACCGGCACCTCGATCGACACGCTCACCCCGGCGCAGCTCGCCTACCGCGAGTCCTGGCGGATCGGCTCCTGAGCGCTAGCCTGCCGGGCGCGCGCCAGCGGTGGTGGCCGCCAGCTTGGGCTCACTCGCCTGCGCGGGAACGCCCAGGACACCGTGGGCCGGTTTCGTTGCCGGGGTCGGCGGCCGGGTCAGCAGCAGCCACCCGGCCAGCCCGATCGGGTAGACGAAGTATCCCCAGCGGGTAGCCGGCGCCAGCGTGAACATCACCGCGAGGCCGAGCGCGAGGCGCCAGGCGGCGGCGCGCGCGTCGGCCGGCGGCCGGACCACCAGTGACACCGCGAAACCGAGCCCGGCCGCGATCAGCAGCCCGACCGCGGCCCAGTGCCCCGCCATGCCGGTCGTGGCCAGCAGGTGCCCGGGCAGCGGGCTGGCCGCCGGAGTCTTGTACTTGCTCAGGCCGAGCGGGAACAGCACGGTGTTCTGCATGAACGCCCACGGGTGGCCCAGCGCCGCGGGCGCGGACGCCACCGAGAGCAGCACGGCCACGGCGAGCACGATCCCGGCGAAGCGCCAGGCCGCCTTGGCCGCGTCCCGCGCCGCCAGCATCGCGGCGAAGACCGGCACGGCGGGCCACGCCGTCGCCTTCATCGCGCACGCGACCCCGAGCGCGGCGGCCGCGCGGAACAGCCCCGAAGGCCGGGTGATCAGCGCCAGCGTGAGGAGCAGCAGCGCGATGACCGGCGGGTCGGTGATCCCCACGGCCAGCGGGAAGGCGATCACCGGGGAGGCGGCGAAGAAGACGGTGGACAGCAGCACGCCCCGCCGGCACCCGCCGCAGCGCCGGTGCGGTGCCGCTACCGTGAACGCCGCCCAGATCAGCGCGATCGAGGTGATGGTCAGCCAGAGCCGTGGGTCCCCCACGATGCCGGTCGCGCCGAGCGCCCTGGGCAGGCCGAACAGCGCCATCACCGGCAGGTACGGGTTGTAGGACAGCCAGTAGGTGAGTTCGCCCGCGGGCAGGTACGGGGTGCCGTGCTGCAGCAGCAGGCCCGCCGACCGCGAGATGACCTGCACCTCGGGCGTCGGCGTCACCCGGGTGACGAGCCAGGCCACCGGCGCGGCCAGTGCGACGGCCAGGGAGATCAGCGTCGGCCAGATGACCGCTATCTTCCTGTTCCGGGTGAGCCACAGGGCCAGCGTCGTGACCGCGTAACCGATGGCGGCCCAGATGGCCCAGGTCCGGTCCGCCTGCCCGGTGACCACGGCCAGCGCCGTGGCGTACACGGCGAATACCCCGTTGGCGGCGAGAAGCCGGTTCCGGCTCAGCCAGTGCTGGTGGAATAGCTCCGGGTGATGATTGCCTATTTGCTCGAGTTCCTCTACCTGCGTGCGTTCCACTGTGCCGGTACCCACCCGTCCACGCGTTATTCCCCTGTTGGCTGGTCACTAGGACCGGTAGATCTGCCCCCGAAAGCAGGTAAATCAGCCTATCACCAGGAGAAACTGAGCTGACGTTCAGGTGTGAGTGGTTAGGGCAGCTTCCAGTCGACTGGCTTGCCGCCCCGCTCTTCAAGGAGCTGATTAGCGCGGCTGAACGGATGGGTGCCGAAAAATCCGTTATGGGCCGAATTCGGACTCGGATGGGCCGACTCGATACACGGAACGTCACCGAGCAATGGCACGAGCGTGCGTGCGTCGCGGCCCCACAAGATGGCCACCATGGGCTGTCCTTCCCGGGCGGCCAGTGCCCGGATGGCCTGCTCGGTCACCTGCTCCCAGCCCTTGCCCCGGTGCGAGCCCGGCTTGCCCGGCTCGACGGTGAGCACCCGGTTGAGCAGCAGCACGCCGCGCTCGCTCCACGGGGTCAGGTCCCCGTTGGACGGCTTGGGGTAGCCGAGGTCCGCCGAGTACTCGGTGAAGATATTGAGCAGGCTCGGCGGCAGCCGCCGCACCTCGGGCGCGACCGAGAAGCTCAGGCCGATGGGATTGCCCGGCGTGGGGTACGGGTCCTGGCCCACGATGAGCACGCGGACGTCCGCGAACGGCTGTTTGAACGCCCGCAGCACGTTCTCGCCGGCCGGGAGGTACCGGCGCCCGGCGGCGATCTCGGCCCGCAGGAACTCGCCCATCGCGGTGATCTGGTCCTCCACCGGCTCGAGCGCCTCAGCCCAGCCCGCGTCGATGATATTGCGCAGCGGTTCGGTCATGCGGAGCACTGTATCGGCGGCCACTGACAAAACGAAGGTCAAGATCTTTTGTACCGAACGGCCTCGGCCCAGAGCCCCGGTTCCGCCGCCCGCGGCACCCCGGCGGGCCCCGCCCGGATTGGGTTTGATTTTCCCGATTGCCGGAAAAGCTATCCCTGAACCGGTGTCGCGTACCTGGTAAGTGGGGGTAACCTGCGTCCACGCAGTGTCAGTCACGCAGTGTCAATCACATGGAACGATGGGGCCCATGAAGGGACGAGTTCTTGTCGTCGATGACGACGCCGCCCTCGCCGAGATGCTCGGGATCGTGCTTCGCGGTGAGGGGTTCGAGCCTACTTTCGTCTCAGACGGCGACAAGGCGGTCGAGGTTTTCCGGGATTCCCGGCCCGACCTGGTCCTCCTTGACCTGATGTTGCCGGGCTCCGACGGGATCGACGTATGCCGTCAGATCCGCGCCGAGTCCGGCGTGCCGATCGTGATGCTGACGGCGAAGACGGACACCGTCGATGTGGTCCTCGGCCTGGAATCAGGCGCCGACGACTACATCATGAAGCCGTTCAAGTCCAAGGAACTGGTCGCCCGGGTCCGGGCCCGGCTGCGCCGGACCGACGAGCCCGCACCCGAGATGCTCCAGATCGGCGACATCGTCATCGACGTGGCCGGCCATTCGGTCAAGCGTGACGGCGAGACCCTCAACCTCACCCCGCTCGAGTTCGACCTGCTCGTGGCGCTGGCCCGCAAGCCGCGGCAGGTCTTCACCCGCGAGGTCCTGCTCGAGCAGGTCTGGGGCTACCGGCACGCCGCGGACACCCGGCTGGTCAACGTGCACGTGCAGCGGCTGCGCGCGAAGATCGAGAAAGACCCCGAGCATCCCGAGATCGTGGTGACGGTGCGCGGTGTCGGTTACAAGGCAGGCCCTGGCTGAGTCCAGGGCGGGCGAAGGTGGCAGCGGGGCGAGCGGGCAAGCGGCAAAGCTGGACCATGACCTTCCGGCGGTCAGCCGTCGGAAGGGCGGTCGGCCGGCGACTGCCGGCCCGGGCCAAGCGCTGGCTGCGGATCGGCCGGCGGTGGCAGCGCAAGCTGGTCGCGCAGGTCAAGTTCCGCTGGCACCGGTCGCTGCAGCTGCGGGTGGTGTCCACCACCTTGCTGCTTTCCGTGCTGGTCATCGCCGTGCTGGGTTTCTTCCTGATCCAGTCCGTCGCGGCCGGCCTGCTGACTAACGCCGAGACCGCCGCGGACTCGCAGATCAGGAACGGCCGGACGGCCGCGCTCGGGCTGTCCAGCGTCAACGTGCTCGACCCGGCCAATCCCGGCGACACGGCCCCGATCGTGAGCGCGGCCACGACCACGGCTCGCGCGCTGCAGCAGCCGAGCGGGAGCACCGGCAGCTACCTGGTCTTCATCCAGCTGACCCACATCATCCCCGCTGTCGTCCACTGGGTGGCCCAGACCAACGTCAACATCGCCGCGACGATCCCGCCGACCCTGATCGACAAGGTCACGGGCGAGCAGCGCAGCCCAGAAGACGAGAACAAGAAGAACAACGTAGCGCCGCTCTACGAGCCGACCACGCTGGTCTACACCTCCGGTACCTCGGTGCCGGCCCTGGCCGTCGGCGTCCCGCTGGGCGGGTACTACCAGCTGTACTACGTGTTCCCGTTCACCCAGCAGCAGGCCACGTTGCTGCTGGTGCAGCGCATCCTGGTCGGCGTGGGCCTCGCGCTGGTGGCCCTGCTGGCCGCGATCGCCTCGCTGGTCACCCGGTGGGTAGTGCTGCCGGTGCGGCACGCGGCCCAGGCCGCCCAGCGGGTGTCGGACGGGCACCTGGGGGAGCGCATGCAGGTGCGCGGCGTCGACGACCTGGCCGCGCTGGCGACCTCGTTCAACGGCATGGCGGGCAGTCTGCAGGGCAAGCTGCGCGAGCTCGAGGAGCTCTCCAACGTGCAGCGGCAGTTCGTCTCGGACGTGTCGCACGAGCTCAGGACGCCACTGGCCACCATCAAGATGGCCGCCGAGATCCTCTTCGAGGCCCGGGCTGAGCTCGACGCGGCGGCCGGCCGGTCGGTGGAGCTGCTGCAGAGCCAGCTGGAGCGGTTCGAAGAGCTGCTCGTCGACCTGCTCGAGATCAGCCGGTTCGACGCCGGCGCGGCCACCCTCGACGCCGACCTCGTGGACGTGTGCGACCTGGTACGGCGTTCGGCCGACGACGCGCAGCAGCTGGCCGAGCGCCGCGGCGGCCGGATCGAGTTCCGGCTGCCGGCGACCGGCTGCTTTGCCGAGGTCGACCGCCGCCGGGTGGAGCGCATCCTGCGCAACATCTTCGTCAACGCGGTCGAGCACGGCGAGGGCAAGGACGTGGTGGTGACCACCGCCATCGACAGCGACGCGGTGGCCGTATCGGTCCGGGACTACGGCGTGGGCCTGCGGCCCGGCGAGGAGCACAAGGTCTTCGACCGGTTCTGGCGCGCCGATCCGGCCCGCGCTCGCACCATCGGCGGTAGTGGCCTGGGGCTGGCCATCTCGCTGGAGGACGCCCGGCTGCACGGCGGCTGGCTGCAAGCCTGGGGTGAGCGTGGTAAGGGCTCGGTGTTCCGGCTGACCCTGCCCCGGCTGGCCGGAGCCGAGCTCGTGGGCTCGCCGCTGCCGCTCGGGCCGGACGAAGCCGAGATCGCCGCCCCCAGCCTGACCACCGGCCCGTTCCCCGCGGCGACCGAGATCACCGGGGTGACCCCGCATGGCTGACCGGCTGGCCCGCTCCCGGCTGACTCGTTCTTGGCTGACTCGTTCTTGGCTGGCCCGGTGCCGCCTAGCCCTCGTGCTGGCCGCCGTGGCCGCGTCGGTAGCGGGCTGCGTGGGCATGCCCAACAGCGGCTCGCCCGGCACCGTCGGCGCCACCCCGGCGAACACCTCGCAGGACTCCGACTTCATCGGCGCCATCCCGGCTGGCCCGCAGAAGGGCTGGACCCCGACCGAGATCGTGCAGGGGTTCCTGAACGCGAGCATCAGCTACCCGGTTTACCAGGACATCGCGCGGGAGTACCTGGCCATAGCGCCGCACGAGCCGCCCTGGAACCCGGGCTGGTCCGTCAAGGTGGTCCAGCAGGTCAGCGTGCCCCCCGACGCCGACTACAGCCAGGACGGGCGCACCGCCACGGTGGACGTCACCGGCGTGGTGCAGGCGTCGTTCAACGGGTCGGGCCAGTATGTCGGGGCCCAGGGAGGCCGCTCCGGAGGGCAGTCGGGCAGCTCCGGGACACAGCGCGCGGATCAGATGTTCACGCTGGCCAAGGTGAACGGCGAGTGGCGGATCACGGACGCGCCGGACAGCTTCCGGATGCTGACCCAGCCCGATTTCGCCAAGGTCTACCGGGCGCAGGACCTGTACTTCTTCGATCCCACCGGCCAGGTGCTGGTGCCCGACTCGGTGTTCGTGCCCTCCGGGACCTCGCCCAGTTCGCTGGTGAGCAACCTGGTCAACGCGCTGCTGAAGAACCCGCAGGCGCAGTGGCTGATGACCCAGGACAGCTCGTCCCCGCCGGCCGTCACCGCGTTCCCGCTTGGCAGCAAGGTTCTCGGCGTGACCGTCGACGGGACCACCGCGACGGTCAACCTGGGCGGCACCGCGGTGAGCGCTACGCAGCAGGTCCGGCAGCAGATGGCCACCCAGCTGGTGTGGACCCTGGCCGGCCAGGCCGGCCTGGCCGGCAGCCCGCCGAACGCCCAGAACCCGCCGAGCATCCAGGCGGTCCTGCTGGAGATCAACGGCAAGCCGTGGTTGCCGTCTGCCGCCGCCTGTCCCGGCACCAGCGCGCCGGGCCAGAGCCCGGCGCAGAAGCTGCTCATGTACGAGTGCCGCAACCCCTACCCGGCCGCGACGTCCTCGGCGTTCTTCTACACGGTCAACGGGCAGGCCTGGACCAGGTGCGCGTCACAGTCGCAGGTGATTTCCGCCAGCGTGGGCGCGATCCAGCCCGTCTTCGGCAAGACCGGCACGGCCGCGCTTAACCCGGCCTGCCCGGGTTCGTCGGTACAGGCCAGCGCCAACCCCGTGCCGCCGTCCCAGACGCACCAGGGACCGCCGCTGACCATGGTCGCCGTTTCCCCCGACGGCAAGTACCTGGCCGGCTACTCCCCGCCGGGGAATTCCCTGATGGTGTGGGCCGCGAACCAGGCCAAGCCCGCGAGCACGATCCCCCTGTCCGGCGTCACCTCGATCGGCTGGGACCGGCGGGACTACCTATGGGTGGCCCAGGGCAACGCCACCACGGTGGTCACGCCCACCGGTGGCAGCAAGCCGAGCGCCGAGATCGGGAACAACTTCCCCGGGAAGATCTTCGGCCTCGGCGTCGCCCCCGACGGCGTCCGGGTGGCCGCCATCGTGCAGGCCGGATCGGGTCCCGAGGTCGAGCTCGCGGCCATCGACAACAGCTCGCCGCCCTCGGGGAAGCTGTCCGCCCCCTTGGAGCGGATGTCCATCGGGCAGCCCGTGCAGCTCGCCCCCAACGTCGCCAATCCGGTCGCGCTGACCTGGTACAACGCCGACAACCTGCTCGTCCTCGACGGGACCGGATCGCAGACCTCGCTGTGGGAGGTCCCGGTCGACGGCCAGCCCGCCACGAAACTACCCGGCGTGCTGCCCGGCGCGATCTCCATCAGCGCCAACACCGCGCAGAACGTCTTGGTGGCCGGGCTCACCGACAACCGGATGGAAGTCTCGCCGGCTCCCGCCGGGCCCTGGCAGCTGCTCGGCGGCGGCGGCCAGAACCCAGCCTTCCAGGCTCCCCTCCCGTATTCAGCCCAGTCCTGACCCCGGCCTTCCAGCTCCCCTCCGTCTTCGGTCCGGTCCTGATCCGGCCTTCCAGCTCCCCTCCCGTCTCTCGGTCCGGTCCCGATCCGGCCTTCCAGCTCCATTCCCCTCGCTCGGCCCAGTCTCGATCCGGCCTGACGGGATTCCCGTGAGACCGGCTGACACGCCCGGGCAGCAGCGATCCCAGCTTCAGTAACACTGGCCCCGCCGGTACCGCTGGCCACGACCGTGGTTCTGCCCGGAAATGCGAAATACCAGGTTGATACCGTTCAAGCGTGCCGTTGGCTCGGTTGCGCACTACTCCATGAGCGGCCAAGTCAACGTTACGCGGTCGTTATGTAACGATATGTTACTGATCGCCTACAAGTCCCTCCTGACATTCACGCTCTGGCGAGCTAGCGTTCAGACATGGCACTCGCCCGGGCCCGTGGTTGCGCCCGGCGTGGCTCCCTCCGAGGGCGCCACGTCAGGCAAGCCGATGCCAGCCGCAGGCGAAACGGCCCACGTAAGGCGACTTCTCGTCGACCGATCACGGTGCGGCTTAGGAGTAAGTCCTGCCTCGACGGGAGATACCGAGTCTCCCGGGTAGGGAGAAGGGCAGTAGTGGCACACAGAAAGCCGCGAACCCCTCAGCAGGCGAATGTGGGGTCGAAGACCAGGTCGGCCGGGCGAGTGCCACCCACCTCACACAGCGTCGCCCAATCGGGTCGAGTTCCATGCGGATTGGGCGCAACCGGACTGGAAGGGGGATCGAGATGATGGAAGTCATAGTCAGGGGACGTCACATCACCGTCCCGGCACGTTTCCGTCAGCACGCCACCGCCAAGCTAGCCAAGCTCGAGAAGCTTGACCACAAGGCGGTACGGATCGACGTGGAGGTCTCCGAGGAGCGCAACCCCCGGCAGGCCGACCGCCGCGAACGCGTCGAACTGACGATACGGTCCCGCGGTCCCGCCATCAGGGCCGAGGCGGCGGCGGACGACAGGTACGCCGCGCTCGACCTCGCCTTCGCCAAACTCGAATCGCGCCTGCGCCGGATGGCCGACCGGCGCAAGGTCAAGGACACCGTCTCGGTGCGATCGCCCGGCGTGCTGGCCGGAGCGGAGCTGAACGGAGCAGGCCCGGATGGCCTGAACGGGGTGAACGGGGTCGTCCGGCCGCGAGCCGGCCGCGCCGACGACGTGGACGAAGCCCCCGACCTCGACGAGGCCGAACGGCGGAGCGGCCTGGTCCCGATCAAGATGGAAGGCGACGGCCCGCTGGTCCTGCGCGAGAAGGTGCACGCGGCGAGCCCGATGACCATCGACCAGGCGCTGCTCGAGATGGAGCTCGTCGGGCATGACTTCTACTTGTTCCATGACCGCGAGTGCGACCGGTTCAGCGTGGTCTACCGCCGTCGCGGCTACGACTACGGGGTAATCCGCCTAGTCGAGGAGTAGTTCCGGGCCGGATTCCGGAGCTGGCCCGCATCTCGCGGGTAGGGACGCGTATGCCCCGAGTGGTCCCGTCCCTCTATCGTGGGATGTGCGGTATGCGCGTCGAGGCTCACGGTGGTCGATGCGAGCCGGGCACCTCGGTGCCCGGCTTGCATCGTGGCCCCGGGTCGGTAAGAGTCTGATCACATGACGTGCGTGCCGATCATGGTCAGCCTGGCGGCCTGGTGCGGCGGAGGCGGGCGGTGTTCCCCGAGGGAGGCAACGAAGTGAGCGCCATGAGCGACAGGTCGGCATCGGCTGCCCGGCGGCCGGGGGCGGCCAAGCGCCTGGATCCCATCCGGGTGCTGATCGCCGATGATCACGCGCTGTTCCGGCGTGGCCTGGAGATGGTTCTCGAGGAGGAAGACGACATCGACCTAGTCGGGCAGGCGAGCGACGGCACCGAGGCGGTGGCCGTGGCCGGCGAGTCGCTGCCCGATATCGTGCTCATGGATATCCGGATGCCGAAGATCAGCGGCATCGACGCGTGCCGGGCGATCAAGGAGGTCGCGCCGAGCGCGAAGATCGTCATGCTGACGATCAGCGACGAGGAAGAGGACCTGTTCGAGGCGATCCGCGCGGGCGCCAGCGGCTACCTGCTGAAGGACATCCCGCTGGACGAGGTAGCCGAGGCGGTCCGGTCGGTGCACGGCGGCCAGTCGCTGATCAACCCCTCGATGGCGGGCAAGCTGCTCTCCGAGTTCGCCACGCTGGCCAAGCGCGACACGGAAGAGGAGCGGGTGCAGCACGTCGCCCCGCCCAAGCTCACCGACCGCGAGATGGAAGTGCTCAAGCTCGTCGCCCGCGGCATGAACAACCGTGACATCGCCAAGGAGCTGTTCATCTCGGAGAACACGGTCAAGAACCACGTCCGTAACATCCTGGAGAAACTGCAGATCCACTCCCGGATGGAAGCCGTGATGATCGCCGTCCGCCAGAAGCTCATCGAGTTCAGCTAGCGCTGCGTTATCCCACCCGCCTCCGGGCCGCCTGCAGTCAACGTCGTCGCACGTCGCGGGCTCCTCGCTCCTCAGTCCAGACGCCGACGCGGCCCTTCGGCTCGCGGGACGAGCACAGTACGTGCGGCCAGGGCGAGGTGCGCCGCCGACGGGAACCGGGTAACGCACTGGCTGGGCGGGACGTGGGGAAATGTCGTGGGGGGCGGTTAGGGTGTGGGTTTATGGATGCGCCTGCGGCTGAGGTGACGCTCACGCCTGATGACGTCCGCCGGATGACGCTGCGCGCGCAGGGGTTCCTGGGGGCGACGCCGTGGTCCCGGTCGCGGGCCGGGGTGGGCGCCATGCTCCGGCAGGTCGGCGCGGTCCAGCTGGACACGATCAGCGTGCTGGCGCGCTCGCACGAGCTGGTCGCCTACGCGCGGCTCGGGCCGGTGTCCCGGCTCCAGATCGAGCAGGCCTACTGGCACGAGACCAAGCCGGCCGCCTTCGAGTACTGGGCGCACGCCGCCTGCATCCTGCCGATCGAGCAGTGGCCCTATTACGCCTTCCGGCGCCGGGCCTTCCGGGCGCGGGGCGTGCGCTGGCATCAGGCCACGCCGGAGACCTGCGAGAAGGTGCTGGCCCGGCTGCGGGCCGAGGGGCCGCTGACCGCGACGCAGCTGGGCGGGGCCAAGGCGGGCGGCCCGTGGTGGGACTGGTCGGACATCAAGATCGCGGTGGAGTGGCTGCTCGACACCGGCGAGGTCATCTGCGTGCGGCGGACCGGCTGGCGGCGAGTCTACGACCTGCCCGAGCGGGTGCTCCCGGACGAGCTGCTCGGCGCGGAGCCCACCGACCCGGAGTGCCTGGCCGACCTGGCCGGGGTCGCCGCCCGCGCGCTCGGCGTGGTCACCCAGGCCGACCTGGTCGAGTACCACCGGCTTAACTTCCTCGGCGCCAAGTCGCCCCGGGACACCAAGCGGCTGCTGACCGATGCCGCGCTGGCGGCCGGCCTGATCCCGGTCACGCTGGCCGGGGCCGGGGCCGGGGCCGGAGCAGCAGCCGAGGGGGCCGGGAGGGACCGGGCCGCGAACGCGGGGACGCCGAACATCGGCCCCGCTCAGGCCTGGGCGGATCCGGCGGCGCTGGCCGAGGCGTCGGCCGGGCGTCGCGGCCGGAACCGCGTCACCCTGCTCTCGCCGTTCGACTCGCTGATCTGGGACCGGAAGCGGACCCGGCTGATGTTCGGGTTCGAGCACAGCCTCGAGGCCTACGTGCCGAAGCACAAGCGGATACACGGCTACTTCACCATGCCCCTGCTGGCCGGCGGGCGGCTCGTCGGCCGGGTGGACCCGGCCCGGGAAGGCAGGACGCTGGTCGCCCGCAAGGTTTCGCTGGACCGCGCGACCGCAGCCGAGCCCATGGCCCAGGCCCTGCGCGAGGCGGCTAGCTGGGTCGGCTGCGACGATGTGCGGCTGGAGCAGGTCGAGCCCGCTCAGCACGCCTCCCGCCTAGCCGCCGCCCTCACCCAGGCGCCCTGATACTCAGCCGACCTGGTACCCAGTCGCGCGCCCCTAAGCGGAGCTCGAGCCCGTCAGGACCACGTCAAAGCCCGGGACCACGATCTGGTCCCGGGCGCGTCGCAGGTGCGCGAGAGAAAAACCTAACTCGTTCGGCAAAGTCCTTTTTAGTACCAATCGTCCAGAATGTGAACCGCCGCGCCCAGGATCCCGCCCACGACGACGATCCCGACGCCGACCCAGAAAAGCCACCAGGTGGGGCCGACGGGCAGCGCGATCCCGCCGACGATGAAGCCGATGATGATGATCGAGACTGCCACCCAGGAGGCCGGCCGGCCGTGGTGCCCCTCGTCTGCGTGCGCCATGCCGGTCTGCGCGTCGATACCGTGCTCTCCGATGTCGCCCGTTATCGTCCCTGATACTGGCTGTTCGGTCACTCCAGGCTCCTCTCCCTCGCTAAGGCTCCTATTATTCTCCGGGAAGTGCGAGACTTGACACCAGCCGGCCCCTGGACACCGGCTGCCGATCGTGCGCGGACGCGCGGGACTCGGTTTGGTGTCCCGTCTCGCCTACGATGGCATGTTGGGGCGGTGCACGGGAACCGGTTACGGCTACCCGCCATTAATGAGGTCAGATCATCCGCCGAAGACCGCTGAGGAGCGCGACAAGCAGTGGCACCGATCATCGATAGCGTCCTTCGCGCTGGCGAAGGCAGGATCCTGCGCAAGCTGAAGCGGATCAGCGAGCAGATTAACTCCATCGAAGACGATTTCGTCGCGATGAGTGATGCCGAGCTGCGGGCCATGACCGACGAGTTCCGCCAGCGCTACGCCGACGGGGAAACGCTTGATGACCTGCTTCCCGAGGCGTACGCCACGGCGCGCGAGGCGGCCAAGCGCACCCTGGGCCAGCGAGCCTTCGACGTCCAGCTGATGGGTGCGGCGGCGCTGCACCTGGGCAACATCTCCGAGATGAGGACCGGTGAGGGCAAGACGCTCACCGGCGTTTTCCCGGCTTACCTCAACGCCCTCGCCGGCCAGGGCGTGCACGTGGTGACGGTGAACGACTACCTGGCCAAGCGCGACTCCGAGTGGATGGGCCGGGTACACCGCTTCCTCGGCCTGGAGGTGGGCGTGATCTTGGCGGAGATGGACCCGCCCACCCGCCGTAAGCAGTACGCGGCCGACATCACCTACGGCACGAACAACGAGTTCGGCTTCGACTACCTGCGCGACAACATGGCCTGGCAGCTCGAGGACTGCGTGCAGCGCGGCCACTTCTTCGCGATCGTCGACGAGGTGGACTCGATCCTGATCGACGAGGCGCGGACCCCGCTGATCATCAGCGGCCCGGCCGAGCAGAGCCCGCGCTGGTACACCGAGTTCGCCAAGATCGCGCCCCGGCTGCGCCGCGGCGAGGACGGCGAGGGTGACTACGAGGTCGACGAGAAGAAGAAGACCGTCGGCATCCTGGAGTCCGGGGTCCAGAAGGTCGAGGACTGGCTGGGCATCGACAACCTCTATGACGCGGTCAACACGCCCCTGGTCTCCTTCCTGAACAACTCCATCAAGGCCAAGGAGCTGTACAAGAAGGACAAGGACTACGTCGTGATGAACGGCGAGATCCTGATCGTGGACGAGTTCACCGGCCGCATCCTGAACGGCCGGCGCTACAACGAGGGCATGCACCAGGCCATCGAGGCCAAGGAGGGGGTGGCGATCAAGGACGAGAACCAGACCCTCGCCACCGTCACCCTGCAGAACTACTTCCGGCTCTACGACAAGCTGGCCGGCATGACCGGTACGGCCGTGACCGAGGCGAACGAGTTCCACTCGATCTACAAGCTCGGTGTCGTCCCGATCCCGACCAACAAGCCGATGATCCGCAAGGACGAGGCCGACGTCATCTACCAGACGGCGCAGGCCAAGTTCGAGGCGTGCGTCGAGGACATCCTGGAGCGGCACCAGGCCGGGCAGCCGGTCCTGGTCGGCACCACGAGCGTGGAGAAGTCCGAGATCGTGTCCCGGATGCTCAAGCGGCGCGGCATCCCGCACGAGGTGCTGAACGCCAAGTACCACGAGCGTGAGGCGACCATCATCGCGCAGGCCGGGCGGAGCGGCGCGGTCACCGTGGCCACCAACATGGCCGGCCGCGGCACCGACATCATGCTCGGCGGCAACCCCGAGGTCATCGCCGACGCCGAGCTGCACCAGCGCGGCCTTTCCCCGGTCGAAACTCCGGAGGACTACGAGGCGGCCTGGCCGGAGGCGGTCGCGAAGGCCAAGCGCGCGGTGGCTGAGGAGCACGAGGCGGTTGTCGAGGCGGGCGGCCTCTACGTGCTCGCTACCGAACGGCACGAATCGCGCCGCATCGACAACCAGCTGCGCGGCCGGTCCGGGCGGCAGGGCGACCCGGGCGAGAGCCGGTTCTACCTCTCGCTCGAAGACGACCTGATGCGGATGTTCAACTCCGAGCGGGTCGGCGCGATCATGGAGCGGCTGAGCATCCCGCCGGACGTCCCGGTCGAGTCCAAGGTCGTCACCCGGGCCATCAGGTCGGCCCAGACCCAGGTCGAGCAGCAGAACTTCGAGATCCGCAAGGACGTGCTCAAGTACGACGACGTGCTGAACCGGCAGCGCCAGGTCATCTACGGCGAGCGCCGCAAGGTGCTCGAGGGCGCCGACCTGCACGAGCAGATCCGCGAGTTCGTCGACGAGGTGGTCGAGGGCTACGTCCGGGGCGAGACCAGCGAGGGCTACCCGGAGGAGTGGGACCTGGACAAGCTCTGGCGGGCCTTCCGCCAGCTGTACCCGGTCGTCCTCACCATCGACGAGCTCGTCGAGGAGGCGGGCGGCGACCGGGCCGGGCTCACCGGCGAGTTCATCACCGAGCAGGTCATCGCCGACGCCCAGGGCGCGTACGAGCGGCGCGAGGAGGAGTTCGGCTCCGAGGTCATGCGCGAGGTCGAGCGCCGGGTGGTGCTGTCCGTGCTCGACCGCAAGTGGCGCGAGCACCTGTACGAGATGGACTACCTGCGCGAGGGCATCGGCCTGCGCGGTTACGGTCAGCGTGACCCGCTGATCGAGTACCAGCGCGAGGGCTACGACATGTTCAGCGCCATGATGGAAGGGATCAAGGAAGAGTCCGTCGGGCACCTGTTCAACCTGCAGGTCCAGATCCAGGAAAACCCGATCGTCGAGGAGGCGGGCGGGGCCGGCGGCGTGGCATCGGTCGGCGGGGCCGTTCCCGGTACCGCCGTGGCCGGCGGCCCAGTGAACGGCGGCCCCGTGAACGGCGGGGCCCAGTGAACGGCGGGCCCGTGAACGGCGGGACAGCGCCCGCGCCAGCGGCCCAGGGCGGCCAGGGGACCCGGCGCGGGACCGCCGCGCCGGGACGCTCCGGCGGTGCTCACGCACGCGCTCAGGATGCCCAGGACGGGACCGGGGTGCCCCGGCGGGACGGCCGGACCGGCGGAGCCCAGGGGCAGGCGCCCCGGCGCGACGGGCGGGCCAGCGGCGGGGCGCACGCCCGGCGGCCCGGAGCCCCGCCCGCGGGGACGAACGCCCCGGCCGCTCAGAACGATCCGATCCCGGCCGGGTTCGCTCCGCGGCGGCCGCAGCGGCTGCAGTACACGGCTCCGTCCGTCGACGGCGGGACGCACGTGGAAACCAGCCAGGGCCCGGGCGTGCCCGACGAGTTCGCGCGCGCCGGACGGAACGACCCGTGCCCGTGCGGTTCGGGCCGGAAGTTCAAGCGCTGCCACGGTGACCCCCGCAACCAGGCGGAGAACCTCTAGGCCCCGACCTGACCTGACGGCCTGCTAGGTCGCCAGGTCAGGCAGGTCGGCCTCGATCTCGGTGCAGAGCCACCGGCCCGGGCGGGCGGGCCGCCCGGGCACGGCCGGGCGCGCGGGGACGTGCTCCAAGCGCATGGCCAGGGCGCGCGCCCGGGGACCGAAGCTGACCACCATGGTCATCTCCATCACGCCCGCGGCGGGCCGTGACGTCATGACCCGCTGGATCCGGGGACGCTGCCCCGCCGCGAGGGCGCAGCTGAGCAGCCCGACGTGAGCCCGGACTCGTTCGGTCGTCAGGGGGACGAGTTGCCTGGCCGGCCGGTAGCCCGCCAGGACCTCGACGAGTACCTGGGCGAATTGCCGGGACCACGCGGCTCGCGGTCCTGGCGTCTGGTCCGGATCGCGGACCCGGGCCTGATCCGTAACGGACGAGGCCCGGGCATCGTCCGTTACGGCCCTGGCCGCCCCGCTCGTCCTCGCGCTGGCTTCGGCCGAGGCTGGGACGGCGCTCCAGGCTGGAGCCGCTTCGTCGGCCGTGGCCGATCGCGTCGGCGTGTGACCGGCCTCGAGGCCAGGCGCTTCGAGGCCGGCTGCTTCAGAGGCCGGCTGCTTCGAAGGCCGGCCGCCGGGCAGGCGGCGCCGTGGGCCTCGCAGTCGTAGGGCGGCCAGCCACCAGGTACCGCGACGAGCCGCAGCCCGGCCCAGAGCGACTCCCCGTCCTGGTCCGGCTCCCCGGCGCGGACAGGCCCGCCGGCCAGCTCGTCCCAGGCCGCTTCCCCGGCCGGGGAGGCCTTCCTGGCCGGCTCAGGCGGGTGGCAAGGCGCCGGCGCGGCGGGTAGCTCCGGCCGCGGGACCTGGCCCGCGCGATCCAGCAGGTCACCTGCGGGAGCCGGCAGGTCAGGGGGACGGGTCCTCGTGGGCATGCTGCTGCTTCCAGTCCGGAGAATGCGAACGGCCGCGAACGCCCCGTGGTGGCGCGCTCGCATCAGGCTCCGGCTGTATCAGGTTGTATCCCAGGCCACCGACATTCTGCCGTCCGGCCTGGTTAGGCCAGCCTTCACGGGCTGGACAGACGCCGTTCCCGCGCCCGGTGCGCAGGCGCCTAAAATCGTTATCGTGATGAATGGTGCGGAATTCCGGGGTGTCATCACGGACTGGGGCGGCGTGCTGACCACGCCGATCCTGACCACGGTCCAGGCCTGGATCGAGGCCGACGGCATCGACTGGAACAGCTACCGGACCGTGATGCGGTCGTGGGTCGCCGACGCCTACGGTCCCAGTGGCAGCCGGAACCCGATCCACGCGCTGGAGCGCGGCGAGTGCTCGGACGCCGAGTTCGAGCAGTTGCTGGCGGCGCAGCTGCTCCGGGTGGACGGGGGGACCGTCCTGGCCGAAGGGCTGCTGGAGCGCATGTTCGCGGCCAGCGTCCAGGACGCCGTCATGTACGAGCTGATCCGCTCGGTGCGGGCGGCCGGGCTGCGGACCGCGCTGCTCTCCAACTCCTGGGGCGGGACCGGGTATCCGCGGGCGGACTTCCCTGGCCTGTTCGACGCCGTGGTGATCTCCAGCGAGTGCGGCATGCGCAAGCCGGAGGAGGAGATCTTCCGGCACGCGGCGACCCGGCTGGGCCTGCCGCCCGAGCAGTGCGTCTTCATCGACGACATCGAGGCGAACATCGCCGCGGCGCGGGCCTGCGGGATGACCGGCGTGCACCACGTCGAGGCGGCGCAGACGGTAGCGGCGGTCGAGGATCTCCTCGGCCTTCGGCTCGTGGGAACCAGGCCGGCGGCGGAGTAAACCACGGAACCCGCCACTGGCAACACGATGCGATAACCGCTGGGACGTGGAGATAACCACCGGGCTAGCCTGTGGGACGTGGCGGACTATCCGCATCCGGCGAGCCAGGGTCGTTCGGCGAACATGAAGGCCAACCGGCGGACGGACACCAAGCCGGAACTGGTGCTGCGGCACGCCCTGCACCGGCTCGGCTACCGGTACCGCAAGGATTACCGGCTCGATCTGGACAGCGGCCGGCGCGTCCGGCCGGACATCGTGTTCACGGCGCGCAAGCTCGCGGTCTTCGTGGATGGCTGCTTCTGGCACGCCTGCCCCGAGCACGGGTCCAAGCCGAAGGCGAACGAGTGGTACTGGACCCCGAAGCTGGTCAGGAACGTCGAGCGTGACCGCACCAACGACGCGGCGCTGACGCTGGCCGGCTGGACCGTGGTCCGGCTCTGGGAGCACGTCCCCGTCGACGAGGCGGTCACCACCGTGGTCACGGCCCTCGCCGCGGCCGGCGCCACCGCCAAGGACGCCACCGCCATGAACGCCACCGCCATGAACGCCACCGCCATGAACGCCACCGCCATGAACGCCACTGCCCAGGACGCCATCGCCGAGGACGAAACCGCCAAGGACGCCACCGAGGGCGGCAGCTCCGAAGAGAAACCCGCCGCGGGTGACGCCTCACTTAGCTGACGCGCCGTGGCTGTGGCAGACTCTGGGACACCATGCGCGTGTTCCTGCCTTCGACGCTCCCGGCCCTCGCCGAGGCCCTCCGGGCCGGCCAGGTCGGCGCCCGTCCGGATTCCAGCCCCGCCGCCGACCCGGGCCCGCTGTCCGGGTACGCCGTCACGCCCACGCTGCGCGAGGCGTACGCGAGCGGCGACGAGGAGGAACTCGAGTACACCGCGCTGACCGCGGCCGCCCGCGCCTCGCTGCGGATGCTGGCCGCCGACCCGGCCGCGCCGCCCCGCCGGGTGGTGCTAGCCGCCGAGGTCCCGGCCGAACACGTCAAGCTCGACGCCCGCGACCACGAGCCCGGCCGGGTGGCGATCGCCGCGCCGGTCCCGCTCACCTGGCTGGTCTCGGCACACGCGGACGACAGCGACGCCGGTGCCGACGTGCGCGCGGCGGCCGAGGCGCTGCCCGCCGCCGACGCGGGCGACGAGGACGCCCAGTTCGCCGTGGACGGCGCCGATGGCCACGAGCTCGGCTGGTACGCCAACCAGGAGCTGTCCTACCTGGTCGAGTAGCCCCACCACCAACGGGTCGTGCAACGATACGGGTATCCACCAGACCCGACCCCGAACGCCAGGAGCGATCGTTATGGACGCCGTCTCCAGGACCCCAGTGCCGGTTAACGAGCCGGTCAAGCAGTACCAGCCGGGCAGCCACGAGCGGGCCGCGCTGGAAGCCAGGATCAAGGACCTCGCCGGCCAGCGGGCCGAGCTCACCATGACCATCGCGGGCCGCCAGCGGATGCCCGCGGGCGAGCGGATCGACGTGGTCCAGCCGCACAACAAGACCCACGTCCTCGGCCACCTCAACAACGCCGAAGACCTGGACGTGGCGGCCGCGATCCACGCGGCCAAGCAGGCGGCGCCGGGCTGGCGGGCGCTGTCCTTCGACGACCGGGCCGCGGTCTTCCTCAAGGCGGCGGACCTGCTGGCCGGCCCGTGGCGGGCCACGGTGAACGCCGCCACCGTCCTCGGCCAGTCCAAGTCGCCGTACCAGGCGGAGATCGACGCGGCCTGCGAGCTGATCGACTTCTGGCGCTTCAACGTCCACTACGCCCACAGACTCCTGTCCGAGCAGCCCGAATCGGCGCCCGGCACGTGGAACCGGATGGAGTACCGCCCGCTCGAGGGCTTCGTGCTGGCCATCACGCCGTTCAACTTCACCTCGATCGCGGGCAACCTGCCCACCGCGCCCGCCCTGCTCGGCAACGTGGTGGTGTGGAAGCCGTCGCCCACCCAGCAGCTCTCGGCGCACTACCTGATGCGCCTGCTCGAGGCGGCCGGCCTGCCGCCCGGCGTGATCAACTTGGTGACCGGCGACGGGCAGGCGGTGTCGCGGGTCGCGCTGCCGCACCCGGACCTGGCCGGCATCCACTTCACCGGCTCCACCGCGACCTTCCAGCACTTGTGGCGGACCGTCGGCGAGAACATCGCCCGGTACCGGAACTACCCGCGGCTGGTCGGCGAGACCGGCGGCAAGGACTTCGTGGTCGTGCACCCGAGCGCGGACCCGGCCACGATCATTCCTACCCTGATCCGCGGCGCGTTCGAGTACCAGGGCCAGAAGTGCTCCGCCGCCTCTCGCGCCTACCTGCCCGAGTCCATCTGGACCCGGATAAAGACAGACCTTGCCGACCAGGTCGAAGCGCTGACGATGGGCGACGTGTCCGCCGACCTGTCGCTGTTCATGGGCGCCGTCATCGACCAGCGGGCCTTCACCAAGCACGCCACCGCACTCGACCGGGCCCGGCACGCGCCGTCCGTAGAAGTTCTGGCGGGCGGCACCGCCGACGACACCGAGGGCTTCTTCGTCCGGCCCACCGTGCTCACCGGGCAAGATCCAGAAGACGAGATCTTCACCACCGAGTACTTCGGTCCCATCCTGGCCGTCCACGTCTACCCGGACGCCGGCTACCAAGAGACCCTGGAACAGGCCGCGGACGTCACTCCGTACGCGCTGACCGGCTCGATCCTGGCCACCGACCGCGCCGCGATCGCCCACGCCGCCGAGGCGCTGCGGTACTCGGCGGGCAACTTCTACATCAACGACAAGCCCACCGGCGCGGTCGTCGGCCAGCAGCCGTTCGGCGGCGCCCGGGCCAGCGGCACCGACGACAAGGCCGGCTCGGTCTTCAACCTGATCCGCTGGGTATCCGCCCGCGCCATCAAGGAACTTTTCGTCCCCCCGCCCGACTACCGATACCCTCACATGGGATAACCGTGAAGGAGACGTCATTCACCGGCTGGTGCTGTGGAACATCGACCTGACCTTGGTCGATGTCGTCCGGGTGACGCGGGCGGCGTACGCCGAGGCGTTCCCGGCGGTGACCGGCCGGCCCCTCATCAAGCTGCCGCAGGTGGCAGGCCGGTCGGAGTCGGAGATCTTTTTCGACGCGCTCGCGCTGAACGCCGCCGACCTCAACGCCGACGGCGAGGCCGAGCATTTGCTGGCGCCGTTCAGCGCCGCGCTGGCCGCCGCCCTGGAGGCCCGCGGCGAGGACCTGGTCCGCGAGGGCCAGCTGATGCCCGGCGCGGCCGAGGCGGTCGCGGCCGTGGCCAAGCTCGACGGCACGGTGGCGACCGTGCTCACCGGCAGCAGCAAGCTGGGCGCGGTGCTGAAACTCCGCGCGTTCGGCCTCGATGGTTTCGTCGACTTCGAGATCGGCGGCTACGGCTCGGAGGCCTACCCCAAGGGCACCCTCATCCGGGTCGCCCGGGGGCGGGCCTCCGGCAAGCACAAGGTGAGCTTCGGCGAGGACGTCACGGTGTACGTGGCGGACTCGCCCCGGGACGTGGACGCGGCCAGGATCGGCGGCGCGCGGTCGCTCGCGGTGGCCGGCGGCCGGGCCAGCGCGGCCGAGCTGCGCGAGGCGGGCGCCGACGCGGTGCTGCCCGACCTCACCGACACGGCCGGGCTGACCGCGCTGATCATCCGCCTGACCGAGCCGGCGGCCAGCTGACCCGCTTGTCAGGGAATCGCATGATTTGCGCCACAGCGGGCGTTGCCAGGCACGCCAGGATGGCACGATGCTGGGAGCTATGGAAGCGAGCGAGGGCGATCTGACCAGCCGCGGTTACGGCGCGGTGCTCTGGGAGCCGGACGAGGCGACGGTCCGCGATGCCCAGGTCACCGCGTTCATCCGCTGGCTGGAGGGCCGCGGGGTCCAGGCCCCGGGCGGCTACCAGGACCTGTGGCGGTGGTCGGTGGCGCACCCGGGGGAGTTCTGGTCGGCCGTCTGGGACTACTTCGAGGTGCTCGGCGACCGCGGCGACGGCCCGCCGCTGGCCGGCCGGGCCATGCCGGACGTGCGCTGGTTCGACGGGGCGAGGTTGAACTACGCCCGTAACGCGCTGAGGACCGCGCAGACCGATCCGTCCCGCCCCGCCATAATCTTTGATTCCGAACGGCGCAGGGCCGGGAGCCTCACTTACGGCGAACTCGCCTCGCAGGTAGCGCGCGTCGCCCGGGGCTTGCGGTCGCTCGGCGTGAAGCGCGGCGACCGGGTGGCGGCGCTGCTGCCGAACGTGCCCGAGGCCGTGATCGGCTTGCTCGCCACCGCGAGCCTGGGCGCGATCTGGTCGTCGTGCTCGCCGGACTTCGGCGCGCGCAGCGTGATCGACCGGTTCGCCCAGATCGAGCCGAAGGTGCTGATCGCCTGCGACGGCTACGGCTACAACGGCAAGGAGTACTCCCGGGCCGAGATGCTCGACGACGTGCTGACGGCGCTGCCCGGGCCGCCCGCGGTGGTGATGGTCAACCTGATCGGCGAGCCGGGCGCGTCCGCTCCCGGCGTGCTCCGGTGGGACGACTTCGGCTCCGCCGGGGCCGGCCAGGACGAGGCGGAGTTCGAGGAGGTGCCGTTCGCGCACCCGCTCTGGGTCGTCTACTCGTCGGGGACCACCGGGCTGCCCAAGCCGATCATGCACGGGCACGGCGGCGTCGTCCTCGAGCACCTCAAGGCGCTCTCGTTCCACCAGGACCTGCGCCCCGGCGACGTCTTCACCTGGTACACCACGACCGGCTGGATGATGTGGAACTACCTGGCCGGCGGGCTGCTGGCCGGGGTGACGATCGTGCTCTACGACGGCAGCGCCACCCACCCCCAGACGGACCGGCTGTGGCAGCTGACGGCCGAGCACGGCGTCACCTACCTGGGGGTCGGCGCGCCCTACCTGGTGGCCTGCATGAAGGCGGGCCTGCGGCCGGGGCAGGAGCACGACCTGACGGCGCTGCGCGCCATCGGCTCGACCGGGTCGCCGCTGCCGCCGGAGGCGTTCGACTGGGTCTACCGGGCGGTCAAACCGGACCTGCTGCTCGGTTCCTTCTCGGGCGGTACCGACATCTGCACCGGCTTCGTCGGGCCGTGCCCGCTGCTGCCGGTGCGCTCCGGGATCATCTCCGGGCGCTGCCTGGGCGCCGCGGTGGAGGCCTACGACGAGGACGGCAAGCCGGTTACCGGCCAGGTCGGCGAGCTGGTGCTCACCCAGCCGATGCCGTCGATGCCGGTCGGCTTCTGGAACGACCCCGAGGGCGTGCGGTACCGGGAGAGCTACTTCGACATGTACCCGGGGGTCTGGCGGCACGGCGACTGGATCGAGCTGCTGCCCGACGGCGGCTGTGTCATCTACGGCCGCTCCGACGCCACCCTCAACCGCGGCGGCATCCGGATGGGCACCAGCGAGTTCTACCGGGCCGTGGAGGGCTTCGACGAGGTCGCCGACAGCCTGGTGGTGGACACCGGCCGGCTCGGCGCTGACGGCCAGCTGATCTTGTTCGTGCTGCCCGCCACCGGGGCCGAGCTCGACGACGACCTGAAGGGCAAGCTCCGCGCGGCGCTGCGCGCGCAGCTGTCGCCGCGTCATGTGCCCGACGAAATCCACCAGGTACCCGGCATACCCCGGACGCTGTCCGGTAAGAAGCTAGAGGTGCCGGTGCGCAAGATCTTGGCCGGCACCGAGCCAGAGCAAGCCGCGGACCCGAACGCGCTGGCCGACCCGGACGTCCTCCGCTACTACGGCAGGTTCCGAGGAGAAGCCGGGCCACAGTAGTTACGTTGAGAAACGGCTCCGTCACAATGGGGTGGCAGAGTCGTTCGGTCCGCGGGGGCACGTGATGTATGCGATCGGCGGGGTCACAAGGGAGTGAACGCGATGCCGGATGGTTACGAGGACGAGGTCAGGGACGCCCTGCTGGCCAAGGCGGTGCAAGCCTGGGAAGACGATCCCGCGCTCGACGCGCGGGTGCTGGGTCTCCAAGAGCAGGGCGACGGGAGCGAGGACAGCGTCGCCTGTTTCCTGCGCGCCTACTACCAGCGCGTGGCCACCGAGGACCTGGCGCCCCCGTCCCGGCTGGCGGCGACCGCGCAGGCGCACGCCCGGCTGGGTCATCACCGGCCGCAGGGCCGGGCCCTGGTCCAGGTGCGCGAGCCGGGCGACGCCCAGCTGCACCCGGTCAGCCGGGCGGGCATGGTGGTGGACATCGTCACCGACGACATGCCCTACCTCGTCGACTCGGTCACGACCGAGCTGAACCGGCACGAGGCCGAGATCCAGCTGCTCGTGCACCCGCTGCTGCGGGTGCGCCGGGACGTGACCGGCACGCTGCGCGGCATCCTCGGCGTCTGCGGTGACGACGAGGCGGAGGCCGGCGAGCTCACCGAATCCTGGATCCACGTCGAGCTCGGGCCGCCCCGGGACAAGGTGACCGCCGAGGAGCTCATGACGGCCCTGCGGCACGTGCTCGACGACGTGCGGGTCGCGGTCGAGGACCAGCGGCGGATGATCGCGTCGGCCCGGTCCCGGGCCGACGACCTGGCCGGCGCCCCCGGCACCGACGAGGCCGAGCACGCGGACCTGCTGCGCTGGCTGGCCGACGGCAACTTCACCTTCCTCGGCTATCGCGAGTACGACCTGCTGCAGGCCGACGGGGGCGGCCTGGGCATGCGGGCCGTGCCGGGCACCGGGCTCGGCATCTTGCGCCACGCCCAGCCGGGCCGCGATTCGGTGCGCAAGATGTCGACCCAGGTCGCCCGCCGGGCGCAGGATCCGGACGAGCGCATGGTGCTGGCCAAGGCCAACTCGCGGTCGACCGTCTACCGGGCCAACTACCTGGACTACGTCTCGGTCAAGAAGCTCGGGGCCGACGGCATGGTCACCGGGGAGTACCGGTTCCTCGGCCTGTACACGCACGCGGCGCACACCGCGCCCATCGACGGCGTGCCCGTGCTCCGCCGCAAGCTGGCCCAGGTGCTGGCGGCAGCCGGGCTCACCCGGGACAGTCACGACGGCACCGACCTGGTCGAGATCCTCGAGGACTACCCGCGCGAGGAGCTGTTCGAGATCTCGGCCGCGGAGCTGACCCCGATCGCGCTGGGCGTGCTGCGGCTGTCCGAGCGCAAGCAGACCCGGCTGTTCCTGCGCCGCGACCGGTACGGCCGGTACATGTCCTGCCTGGTCTACCTGCCGCGAGACCGCTACACGACCAAGGTCAGGCTGCGCGCCCAGGGCATCTTGCGGGAGGCGCTGCACGGCGTCTCGGTGGACTACAGCGCCACGATCGGCGACTCGGCCCTGGCCCGGCTGTACGTGGTGGTCCGGGGCGAGCCGGGGCGCCCGGTGCCGCAGGTGGACGCGGCCGCGCTCGAGCGCAAGCTGGCTGACGCGGTCCGGTCCTGGGACGAGGACCTCGCCGCCGAGGCCGTCCGGGCGCTCGGCGAGGAACGGGCCAGCCAGGTGCTCGAGCTGGGCGCGCGCGTCCCGGAGACCTACAAGGCGGACGTCACGGCCGCGGACGCGGTCGGCGACCTGACCACCCTGCTCGCGCTGCGCGACGCGGGCACGGAGTTCGCGGTCCGGCTGGTGGAGCACCCGGAGCGGTGGACGCTCGTGGTGTACCGCTGCGGCACCCCGATCACCCTCTCCGACGTGCTGCCGCAGCTCCAGCACATGGGGGTCGGGGTCGTCGACGAGCACCCGTACCGGTTCACCGGGAGCTCGACGGCCGGATCGTTCTGGATCTACGAATTCGGCCTGCGCCCGCCCGCCGCGGCCGCGTCCGGCAGCCTGCGGCAGCTCTTCGAGGACGCGCTGACCGCGCTGTGGCACGGCCAGACCGAGGACGACGGGTTCAACGCGCTGGTGCTGACCGCGGGCCTGACCTGGCGCGAGGTGACCTTGCTGCGGGCCGGCGCCAAGTACCTGCGCCAGGGCGGGATGCGCTTCAGCGAGGACTACGTGCAGCGGGTGCTGCGGTCCAACGGGCCGATCACCCGGCTGCTGATCCGGCTGTTCGAGTCCAGGTTCGACCCGGCCCGGCGCGGCGGCGCCGACGAGCGCTGCGAGGCCATCACCGAGGAGATCCGCGGCCAGCTCGACGAGGTGACCAGCCTGGACGCGGACCGGATCCTGCGGTCCTACCTGGCCCTGATCGACGCCACCCTGCGGACCAACTACTACAAGCAGGACGACCAGAGTCCCGGCCCCGGTGTCGACGGGCCGCGGGCCCTGGTGCTCAAGTTCGCTCCCCGCCAGGTGCCCGGGATCGTGGAACCACGGCCCCTGTTCGAGATCTTCGCCTACTCGCCCCGGCTCGAGGCGGTGCACCTGCGCTTCGGCGGGGTGGCCCGCGGCGGGCTGCGCTGGTCCGACCGGTTCGAGGACTTCCGCACCGAGGTACTCGGCCTGGTCAAGGCGCAGGAGGTCAAGAACGCGGTCATCGTCCCGTCCGGCGCCAAGGGCGGCTTCGTCTGCAAGCGCCTGCCCGACCCGGCCGACCGCGAGGCGTACCAGGCCGAGGTGCTGGCCTGCTACAAGACGTTCATCGCGGGCATGCTCGACGTGACCGACAACATCGAGGGCGACCAGGTGGTGCCGCCGGCCGGCGTGGTCCGGCAGGACGACGACGACCCGTACCTGGTGGTGGCGGCGGACAAGGGCACCGCGACGTTCTCCGACACGGCCAACGAGGTGGCGGCCAGGTACGGCTTCTGGCTCGGCGACGCGTTCGCCTCCGGCGGTTCGGAGGGCTACGACCACAAGAAGATGGGCATCACCGCGCGCGGCGCCTGGGAGTCGGTCAAGTGGCACTTCGCCGCGCTCGGGCTGAACCCCGCCACCGACGAGTTCACCGTGGTCGGCGTCGGTGACATGTCCGGCGACGTGTTCGGCAACGGCATGCTCTTGTCGGAGCACATCAGGCTGGTCGCCGCCTTCGACCACCGGCACGTGTTTCTCGACCCGGCCCCCGAATCGGCGGCCAGCTTCGCCGAGCGCCAGCGGCTGTTCGCGCTGCCCCGGTCCTCGTGGGCGGACTACGACCAGACGCTGATCTCGCCCGGTGGCGGGGTCTGGCCGCGCACGGTCAAGTCGGTGCCGGTGTCGCCGCAGGCCCGCACCGCCCTCGGCATCGACACCACGGTCTCCGCGCTGTCCCCGGACGAGCTGATCTCGGCCATCCTCGCCGCCCCGGTCGACCTGCTCTGGAACGGCGGCATCGGCACCTACGTGAAGGCCAGCTCGGAGTCGCACGCCGAGGCGGGGGACCGGTCCAACAACGCGGTCCGGATCGACGCCAGCCGGCTGCGGGCCCGGGTCGTCGGCGAGGGCGGCAACCTCGGCTTCACCCAGGCGGCCAGGATCGAGTACTCGCTCGGCGGCGGCCTGATGAACACCGACTTCATCGACAACTCGGCCGGGGTCGACACCTCCGACCACGAGGTCAACATCAAGATCTTGCTGGCCGACGCGATCCGGGACGGCGCCCTGGCCGCCTCCGCCCGGCACGGGCTGCTCGAGGACATGACCGGCGAGGTGGCCAGCCTGGTGCTGCGGCACAACTACGGGCAGAACATGGCGCTGTCCGTGGCCAGGTCCCAGGCCCCCTCCCTGCTGCACGTGCACGCGCGGTACCTGCGCAAGCTGATCAGGGACAAGCGGGTCAGCCCGGAGCAGGACATGGTCCCGGGCGAGCGGGAGATCGCGGAGCGGCGGGCCGCGGGCGGCGGGCTGACCAACCCCGAGCTGGCCCTGCTGCTGGCGCACACCAAGATCGCGGCCGGTGAGGACGTGCTCGCCTCGAGCCTGCCCGACGACCCGTACCTGCGCCGGGTGCTCGACGCTTACTTCCCCGCCCCGCTGCGGGCCAGGTTCGCCGACCGGATGATGACGCACCGGCTCCGCCGCGAGATCATCACCACCTCGGTGGTCAACGAGATGATCGACACCTCGGGCACCACGTTCCTGTTCCGGCTGATCGAGGAGACCGGCGCGTCGGTACCGGACCTCACCCGGGCCTGGCTCGTCGCCCGCGAGGTGTTCGACATGTCGGCCTTCTGGCACCAGGTCGAGGCGCTGGACGGATCCCAGGTCGGCACCGGCGCCCAGATCACGCTGCTGCTCGAGGGGCGCAAGCTGACCGAGCGCGCCGCCCGCTGGCTGCTGCACAACCGCCGCCCCCCGTTCGACATCGAGGCCACCGTGGGCTTCTTCGCCGACGGCGTGCGGACCGTCCGGTCGGCTATGCCCAAGGTGCTCGCCGGCCGTGACCTGGCCGGGTTCGAGGAGCGCCGGGACTCCTACCTGGACCTGGGCGTGCCGCTCGAGGCGGCCGAGCGGGTCGCGGCCATGGTGCCGGCGTACTCCGCGTTCGACATCGTGCAGGTCGCCGCGTCCGCCCAGCGGGGGATCGAGGAGACCGCCGAGGTCTACTTCGACCTGGCCGACCGGCTGCAGATCACCCGGCTGCGCGACCGCATCACCGCGCTGCCGCGGGAGGACCGCTGGTCCACCATGGCCCGGGCCGCGCTGCGCGACGACCTGTACGCGGCGCACGCCTCGCTCGCCGCGGACGTGCTCGGAGCCAGCGGGCCGGACGGGTCGAGCACCCCGGAGGAACGGCTGGTCGCCTGGGCCGCCCGCAACGAATCCGCGGTGGCGATGGCGACCCAGACCCTCGGCGAGATCTGGGAGAGCGAGCGCTTCACGTTCACCACCTTGTCCGTAGCCCTCCGGGCCATCCGCACCCTGGTAGCCGCCAGCTCCCTCCCCGAGACCCAGTAGCTCCAGCGGAGCACCTCCGGAATCCCGCTCCCGGAGAAGCCGTCCCCCCGGAGCTGCGATCCGGCGAACGCGGCTGACGCCGGCCGGGTCGCGCCAGCGGCCGCATCAGTCCCGCGCTGACGGGTCCGGATCATCGAGTGTCACAGCACCCCCCATGCGGGGGACAATGTCACTCAATGATCAGAAGGCGTGGCCGTAGCTGGGGCCCGACTGCCAGCCGATGATCTGGAGCTTGGCGTCGCGGGCATTGGCCGGAGGATCGACCGCGGCGTACTGGTACGCCCAGTTCGCGTACACCGCGTGGTATCCGACCTGGCCCGGCGTGGTCAGGATGTGACTGATGATGTCCGGCACCGGGATGGGTGACCCGGCATCGAGGTTGGGATGCTCGTTGGTGGTGTTCAGGTACAGGCCGTAGAAGACGAGCGCGCCGCCGTCGGCCAGCCGCAGCCCGACCTGGGGGAAGGACGACCCCTCCGCCAGCCACGAGTACTGCAGGCCCCGGCGCTGCTGGGTGGCCGCCTGCGCGGCCTGCGCCGCGTAGAACCCGGTCGTCTGAGACCCGGCGGCGACCACGGCCGCGGCCGGGGCGGCCGGGCCGTCGTCGACCACGGCGGCCTGCGTCGCTCCCGCGACGTCCGGCCGCAGCAGCAGGCTCTGGTCGATGGTGCTCACTGCGATGGCGTAACCGCCGTCGAGGGCGATCTTCGGCAGCGGCCCGCTGAGCACGGCCATGCCGCTCAGCGTCCACTCCACGGTCGCCTTGGCCCGGGCGAACAGCATGAGCGTGCTGACCGCCGGGCCGGGCTTCCCGCCGGTGACGGTGCTCCTCGGCACGGCCGCCACGAACCACTGCGGGAAACTGGACAGGACAGGGACATAGAACACCGGCGTGCCGAACGTGTACCGGGTGACCGGGGTGCCGGCTGAAGCCAGGGCCAGATACTGGGACTTGACCTGCGCCCATTGCGCGGAGGTGACAACCGACAGCCCCTGGGTCTGGTCTCCCTGGACCGCGGCCGCGTCACTGAGCTTGACGTACCTGTCGTAGGCGTCACGCGCCGTGGCGAGTGAGACGCTGTGGCGGGCCTGGGTAGCGGCGTCCGCGGGCGCGTCTGGGGCGCATCCCTGTGCGGCTAGCAGGGTCACGGCGGCCAGCATCGCTCCTGCGACCGCGGTACCTGCCCAGGACCGGCGCTTTCGGTGTGTCACGCTAAGGCAGGATACCGGGTTTGGGCCGCCGGTTCCGTGCACTAGGCGGGATGCGGATTCCCGCACGCTACTCGGTTAGGCTTGCCGGCATGGCTGGTACGGATCCCGCCGATGAGATCGCGACACTGACCTCGAAGCTCGACAGCATCGAGGCCGTGCTTGATCCTGGCGAAATGGAGAGGGAGGCAGCGGACCTGCGGGAGCAGTCCGCCGATCCCGCACTTTGGGCTGACCAGGATCGCGGGCAGAAGGTGACCCGGCGGCTTTCCTACCTGGAGGCCGAGCTGGCCCGGCTGACCGGCCTGCGTCAGCGTCTAGGCGACACGCAGGTGCTCTTCGACCTGGCCGAAAGCGAGAACGACCAGCCCACCAAGGACGAGGCGATCCGCGAGCTGGCCTCGGTGCGGACCGAGATCGACCAGCTCGAGGTACGAACGCTGCTGAACGGCCAGTACGACGCCCGGGAGGCGCTGATCTCGATCAACGCCCAGGCGGGCGGCGCGGACGCCGCCGACTTCGCGGAAAACCTGCTGCGGATGTACCTGCGCTGGGCCGAACGGCACAAGTACCCGACCGAGGTATATGACACTTCCTACGCCGAAGAAGCGGGGATCAAGTCCACCACGTTCGCGGTGAACGCTCCCTACGCCTACGGGACGCTGCGCGGCGAGCACGGCACGCACCGGATGGTCCGCATTTCCAAGTACGACAACCAAGGGCGCAGGCAGACCTCGTTCGCCGGGGTCGACGTGATGCCGGTAGTAGACCAAGCCGACCACATCGACATCAACGACGACGAGATCAGGGTCGACGTGTTCCGCTCCAGCGGCCCCGGCGGCCAGGGGGTCAACACCACGGACTCCGCCGTCCGCATCACCCACATTCCCACCGGGATCGTGGTCTCCTGCCAGAACGAGCGCAGCCAGATCCAGAACCGGGCCTCGGCCATGGCCGTGCTCCAGGCCAAGCTGCTCGAGCGGCGGCGCCAGGAGGACGCGGAGAAGATGGACGCGCTGCGCGGTGATGGCGGCCGTGCCTGGGGGACTCAGATCCGCAACTACGTCCTCTACCCGTACCAGAACGTCAAGGACGTGCGCACCGGCAAGGAGACCGGGAACGCCCTGTCGGTCCTGGACGGCGAGATCGACGAGTTCATCGACGCCGAGATCCGCTGGATGCGCCAGAACGGCCGCTAGGTCTTAATGGGCGAGTTGCAGGCCCAGCAGCAGCACGAAGACCAGCGCCAGGACGGCGGCGATGATCAGCTGCGGGTTGGCGCCGGAGTGGTGGTGAACGTGATCCCGGGCGGCCCGGCACGCCGGGCAACGACCCTCTACCACCGGCCCGGCACATTGCGCACAGATCAGGTGTTCGCAGCTCATCGGAACTCCTTCCGCCTGGCCTGCGGCCCCGCACACCTGGCACTTGCCGCGATGTAAGGCCTTAGCTGCCGGTTTCCCTCTAGACTGTTCCCTGGCCAGAACCAGGTTACCCGCAAGTCGCCAAGGTTGGCGGCAGCAGGTGCGGGCCTTGTCCACCTACATCGCATGTGATGGTTCCGTGATCAATTTCGATAACGTCACCAAGGTCTACGCTAATCAAAGCCGCCCGGCGCTTGAGAACGTCAACATCGAGGTCGCCAAGGGCGAGTTCGTCTTCCTCGTCGGCCCGTCCGGTTCGGGGAAGTCGACCTTCCTCCGGCTGGTGCTGAAGGAAGAGCGACCGACCGACGGCAAGATTCACGTGGCCGGCCGGGATCTCGCCCGGCTGACCAACTGGAAGGTGCCGTACCTACGACGGCGGATCGGCTGCGTGTTCCAGGACTTCCGGCTGCTCCCGAACAAGAACGTCTACCAGAACGTCGCGTTCGCCCTCGAGGTGATCGGCAAGCACCGCCGCTTCATCCGCAAGGTCGTCCCCGAGGTGATCGATCTGGTCGGCCTGGAAGGCAAGCACGACCGGATGCCCGACGAACTATCCGGTGGCGAGCAGCAGCGGGTGGCGATGGCCCGCGCGTTCGTCAACCGGCCGATGATCCTGCTCGCCGACGAGCCGACGGGGAACATCGACCCGGCGACCTCGATCGGCATCATGAAGGTGCTCGACCGGATCAACCGGACGGGAACGACCGTCGTGATGGCCACGCACGATGCGGCCATCGTCGACTCAATGCGCAAGCGGGTCATCGAGCTGGAGTACGGCAAGGTTGTCCGGGACCAGTCGCGCGGGGTGTACGGCCAGGCATACTGACCGGTTATCGCCGCGTCTGGTCCGACCCGCTGGGCCGCCGCGCGGCGCCGAACCTCAAGACCGAGGACTAGCAAGGGATCAGCCAGCATGCGTTCACAGTTCGTCTTGCAGGAGATCTGGATCGGGCTGCGCCGCAACCTCACGATGACAATGGCGCTCATCGTGGTCGTGGCTATCAGCCTGTCCCTGCTCGGCACGGGCCTGCTGTTCGTCAAGCAGGTAGACCGGACGAGAACCTACTGGCAGGGCAAGGTCGAGCTGTCGATCTACCTGTGCATCAAGACGAGCCCGCAGCCGACCTGCCAGTCGAACGGGCCGGCCACCGAGGCGGAGAAGACGGCACTGCAGCAGCGGCTCAAGGCGATGCCGCAGGTCGAGACCGTCTACTACGTGAGCCAGCAGCAGGCCTACACCGAGTTCAGGCAGTACTTCGCCAACGAGCCGGCCTTGGTCCAGGACACCCAGGAAGGCGACATCCCGGACTCGTTCCAGGTGAAGCTGAAGAACCCCGAGGCTGACTACAACATCGTGGCCAGCGCGGTCACCGGCACGTCCGGGGTGGAGACCGTGGTCGACGAGATGACCATCTTGGACAAGTTCTACAAGCTGCTCGACGGGGCCAGGAACGCGGTGCTCATCATCGCCCTGATCCTGATCGTGGCCGCCGTCCTGCTGGTGGCCAACACGATCCGGCTGTCCGCCTTCAACCGGCGCCGGGAAACCGCGATCATGCGCCTGGTCGGCGCCTCGAACTTCTACATCCAGCTGCCGTTCCTGCTCGAGGGAGCGATCGCCGGACTGATCGGCTGGGCCATCGCGGCGGGGCTCCTTGTGGCCGTTAAGTCCCTCATGCTAGATAGCCTGGAACAGTACTTCTCATTCAACGTGGGTTTGTCCGTCGGGGACCTCATCGAGGTGATCTTGTTCTCGATGGTGGTGGGAGTCGTGTTGTGCGGTGCGACGTCGTTCCTGACGCTGCGTCGCTACCTGCGTATCTAAGTGATGGCTGGCGTAATGACGGGAGGGCCGTGGTTCGGGAGCAAGAGCGGAAGATCATCGCCCGTAATCGCCGTGCGTACCACGATTACCTCATCGAGGACACCTACGAAGCGGGGCTCGTCCTGACCGGGACCGAGGTGAAGTCGCTGCGCGCGGGCCGCGCGTCCTTGCAGGACGGGTTCGCGCAGATCACGGGGGATGAGGCGTGGCTCCATAACGTCCACATCCCCGAGTACGCTGAAGGTACCTGGACCAACCACACGCCCCGGCGGATCAGGAAGCTGCTGCTGCACCGCAAGGAGATCGACCGCTTGGTCAGCAAGACCTCCGAGCAAGGCCTGACGCTGATCCCGCTCTCGCTGTATTTCAGGGACGGGCACGCCAAAGTGGAACTGGGTCTCGCCCGCGGTAAGCGGACCTACGACAAGCGACAGGCCCTGGCCAAACGCGATGCGACCAGGGAAATTGACCGGGCCTTGAAACGGCGAAGGTGACGGGTAGGCGGATCGTGACCTCTCCGGCGAACGAGCGCGGCGGCCACGCCAGGTCGCGACGCCCCTTCGCGCTTAGGCCACGCGGCAACGAGCGGCACGAAGCCGGGCAGCAAGGTGGCGACGTCCCCGGTCAGGCGGCCGTGGTGCCCGAGCTCAACGGCGGTTTCCCGCCGGGACCCGGAGCGCCGGACGACATGGATGTGCCTCCGGCCCTCCCGGCCGGCTTCGTACCCAGCCCGGCGGGGGAGGCGCCCGGTTTCGCGCCCGGGCGGCCCGGCCAGATGAGCCCCGACCTAGCGGGCTTCAGCCCGGCCGGCCCCGCGGCCGGCCGGACCCGGCCCCGGCCCCTGGCCCCCGGCAACAGGGCCTCAGCCTCGGATAACGGGCCCCCAGGCCAGGCTGACCGGTTCCCAGGCCCGGCTGACCGGTCTCCAGGCCCGGCTGACCGGTCCCCCGGCCCGGCTAACCGGCCCTCAGCCGCACGCAACCGGCCCTCAGCCGCAGGTGACCGGCCCTCAGCCGCAGGTGACCGGCCCTCAGCCGCAGGTGACCGGCCCTCAGCCGCAGGTGACCGGGGCCGCCCGCCCGGCGGCCGGCCGCAGCCGGTCCGCCCGTCACGGCACCTCCAGCCCGGCCCGCAAGCCCTCACGGCCGAGCCGGCGGGCCAGGCGGTCGCGTATCGCCGCGCTCGCCATCGTGGTCATCGGCGTCCTGGTGGTCGGCTTGGCCAGCGGGTTCGGCTCGGAGCTTTCCGCCGAGCCGACCGCCCAGGCCTTCCTGTATGCCTGGCAGCAGCAGCAGTACACCGCTGCGGCCCGGCTCACCACGGCCGAGCCCGGCGTCGTCGCCGCGAGCCTGCGGAGCGCCTTCACGCAGCTCGACGCCACTCAGCTGCTCCTGTCCATAAAGTCGGTCGTTCAGCACGGCGGCACCGCGGACGCCTCGTTCACCGCGACGGTCGACCTCGCCCAGCAGGGGCGCGTGTGGACCTACGACGGCCACTTCGGGCTGCGGCGAGCGAACGGCGCCTGGAAGGTCGTGTGGGCGCCGAGCGCGATCAACCCCCAGCTGGGCTCGGGCGAGCGACTGGCCGTGGTGACCACGTTCCCGGCCCGGGCCGCCGTGCTGGACGCCGCCGGGAAGCCGCTGCAGCTTCCGGCCCGCTCCTACGTGGTTGGTGTCTGGCCGAACCGCCTGTCCCAGCCGGGCGCCACCGCCAGCGCCTTTGCCAAGCTCACCGGGCTGCAGGCCGGGCAGGTGCTCGGACAGATCACGGCCGCCCCGCCGCAGCAGTTCCTCCAGCTCGCCACGCTCGACCCCACCAGCTACGCATCCCTGCGCGCCAGCCTGCGTCAGGTGCCCGGCCTGGTGGTCCGCCCCCAGTCCGAACGACTGTTCCAGGCCAAAGCCACCGGGCTCGTCGGCACGGTAGGCAGTGAGCTCAACGAGCAGCTTCGCGCCGACGGCGCGCTGTATGCCCCCGGGACCACGGTCGGTCTTACCGGCCTCGAGCAGAAGTACCAGCGCCAGCTGCTCGGCACGCCGACGACCGAGGTAGTGGCCGTGAACTCGGCCGGCCAGCGGACCGGCGTCCTGGCCCAGTGGCCAGGCTCCGCGGGCACGCCGGTGCAGACCACGATCAACTCGGCTGCGCAGAACGCGGCCCTCGATGCCCTCAACGGGGTGCCGCACTCGGGGGAGATCGTCGCCGTCAAGGCGTCGACCGGCCAGGTCCTGGCGGTCGCGCAGCATCAGGGCGCCGTCACCCTGCCCGCCGACGGCGCCATGAACGCCAGACTCGTGCCGGGCGCGGCGTTCACCATCGTGTCTGCCGGAGCGCTCCTCAGCCACAAGGTCTCGGTGAAGAGCCAGACCTCGTGTGCCAACTCGTTCACGGTCGGCGGGCAGACCTTCACCAGCGAGGGCACTGGCCAGCAGAAACCGTTCAGCGAGCTGTTCGCCGAGGGCTGCAGCACCGCGTTCGCCGACCTGTCCGAGCAGCTCTCGGCCAGCCAGTGGGCCCAGGTGGTCAAGGAATTCGGCATCGGCGCCGACTGGTCGCAGCTGCCGGTGCCTGCCTTCTCCGGCTCCGTGCCGTCCGTCACGGGCGACCACGCTGCCCTCGCCGCGCAGACCATCGGCCAGGGCAGCGTGCGGATGAGCCTCCTGTCCATGGCCATGGTGGCCGCCGCGGTGGACGCGGGCCAGTGGCACGTCCCGCAGGTGATCCAGACGCCCGCTAGCCCGCCCAGCGCCGGTACCCCGCTGGACCGGAACATGACGTCCGCGCTGCAAGGGCTGATGCGCGGCGCGGTCCGTTCGGGCGCGGCCCAGGCGGCCCGCCTGCCCGGCCAGCCGGTCTACGGCCAGGTCGGCCTAGTCCACACCGGATCAGGCTGGATGAGCTGGTTCGTCGGCTACCGCGGCGACACCGCGATCGCCACCATCGAGTCCGGCAAGACAGCCCAGGTCTCGGCCGCCGCCCTGGCCGCAGCCTTCTTCTCATCCCTCCCCCACTAGCCCGCCCCTCGGCCGCTACCCCCGGCCCCACCCCACTAGCCCGCCTCGTCCGCTAGCCCGCCCCGTCCGCTAGCCCGCCTCGTCCGCTTGGCCGCCTCGTCCGCTTGGCCGCCTCGTCCGCTTGGCCGCCTCGTCCGCTTGGCCGCCTCGTCCGCTTGGCCGCCTCGCCGCTAGCCCGCCTCTCGCCCGCCTCGTCCGCTTGGCCCCCCGGCCGCTTGGCCGCCCCCGGCCGCTAGCCCGCCTCCGGCCGCTGGCTCCGCCGTCTCGTCAGTAACCACGAACCTCAGGCTGCCCCTTTCTGCCTGCCCGTCCCCATATGCCCGCCCAGCGGGGCTCGTTACATGCCGTTACTCAGTGTTACGGATGCGTGATCAAAATTTGCTCGCTGTAAGCAACCATGCGGACACCCAATGGCGTCTTTACCTGTGACTGGGGTTCGCTAGGGGGGTTGCGACCCAGTCAACGTGAAGGTCCGGGTCTCATCTCGGGGGAGACCCGGCCGTTGGACCGGCTCCGACCCTGCCGGTCGCCCCTGCGGGCGCGTTTCGGCCACCGCCAGCGCCCGCAGGGGCCACGTTCATGCCCCCACTCATGGACCGTGGCCCAAACCCGCTTTCCGGCTTCCCGCCCTGGTGCCAGCCCTCGAATTCATCCGTCGTCGGCAGCGAGCCGTTCCCTCAGATCACGGAACCTCATACGGCCTTTCAAGTCACGGGAACCTCATGCAACCCGGAGGCCTCGCACCAGGCTTGGCTCCTAACCGGGTCGATGCTCCACTTCGATCCTGTGGCAGCCCAATGCCGCTAGTTTAAGTTGATCATGAGCGTCAGCTGGGCGGCGGACGTCATGAAACCGGGCTTTCAGCGCCCCCGGACGCACTCGAAGCCCAGTTTCACGACGTCACGGCGGCCCCGCAGCACTCAGATCACGGTGCTGGCGGTGCCAGTGTTACCTGAGCCGGGTTCCCAGGATCCCGTACCCGGCAGCAACGACAAGCCAAGCGACATTGGGCGTGAACCGGGTCGATGTTCCATGGGTGCGGCTCCTTTCTGTGAGCCCGGTCCCGGGGCGCCCCGGTTCCTGCCTGCTGAGCCCGGTCCCGGGGCGCCTGATCCGGGCGGGGCGTGCGGTACCGGCCGGGGCCGCCCGGGGGCGCGCCGGCAACCACCGCGATGCCACATCGACGTGGTCCTGGCCACCGCGGAGTCACATTGACGTGGCTGCCCGGGGCCGGCGCCGGGTGGCGGGCGGGAGATCCGGGGGCTGCCGGGCGGGCTGAGTGGCTGGGGGCCGGGCCGGGCTGACGGGGCTGGGGAATACCGGGCGGCCCGGCTCGCAGCGGCCGCCAGGCCGCTCACACGAAAGGAGCCGCACCCATGTTCCATCGACCCGGTTCTAGCGCTGACGTCGGCGTCGGCTGCGGTCGCCAAAGCGCCAGTTGCAGTACGCAGAAGGTGCCCGTGGTGGGAACGGGGCAACTGTGATGCGGGCGATAGCCCAGGTCCGGGCCTTAACCCAGCCCCAGGTCCGGGCCTTAACCCAGCCCCAGGTCCGGGCCTTAACCCAGCCCCAGGTCCGGGCCTTACCCAGCCCTCGGCCCCAAGGGTTGCGGGCCAAGCCGTACGCCAAGCCGCCGGACTTCGGGGCCGCCCGGCATCGACCCGCAAGGGTTGCGAACACCACCTGGCCCGTACTTCCCCGTGCGTCCCGACGGGAATCTGAGTTGGCTAACGCGTGTTGTGAGAGTACGGTCGGTACATCGGTGTGGCACCGAGGTGTCGGCCGGGACAACTCAATAGGGGGCGATCGGTTTCGACTTCGGTGGTCGAACCAGGGGAAGCGTGCCGAGGGTTGCGGTTGTGACCTCGCAAATAACGCGGCCGCAAACCAATAAGTGCCAATGTTAAGCGCACTGGCCTCGCTCTCGCCGCCTAAGGCGAGTTAAAGAGGCCTGTCAGCCCGGGGATGCCTTCGACCCGGTGTCTGGCATCAGCTAGAAGGATCTACCGCCTGACCCGGCCGCGGGGCCTAGGTGGGACATCAAACAGTGGCTGAGCCTGTCGACGTCTTGCTTGCGTGATCGTCGGGGCTGAGAAAAGCAGAGCAAGCTGCGCACGGAGAAGCCCTGGTGAAGTACTGAAGGACGCGGGTTCGATTCCCGCCGCCTCCACGATATGTGACGACTAAATCACATAATGTGAAGCCCGGACCCTAGGAAAGGTCCGGGCTTCGGCATGTCAGCCGCCGACCGGAAAAGCGCCTCCCGAGCCAGCCTCCCCGGCCCCGTCCGGCAACCCAGCATCATCACGGCCCAGCCAACCAGCAACCCCCGGCCCGCTCCGCACCCCGGTGTCCAGCCCCGCAACTCCCGGCCCGCTCCCGGCCAGCCCCCCGTCGCCCGCCCCGCTCCCGTTCAGCTCCGCGCCCCCCGGCCCGCTCCCGGCCGGCCCGCTCCCGTCCAGCTCCGCGCCCCCCGGCCCGCTCCCAGCCGGCCCGCTCCCCGACCGGCCCGCCCCCAGCCAGCCCGCTCCCAGCCGGCCCGCCCGGCGCGCCCGCCCCCGCCACCCGCTGACGCCGGAACCCCGGCAGCGCCCGCGCCAGCACCAGAGCCCCAGCGATACACGCCAGCCCGCCTGACACCACCGAGGCCGTGTCCCCGAACGCGGCCGCCACCGAACCCGCCTCCAGGTCCCCGATCCGCGGCCCGCCGGCGACCACGGCGATCTGCAGCCCCGCCAGCCGCCCCCGCAGCGCGTCCGGCACGGCGAGCTGGATGATCGTGCTGCGGAATACGGCCGAGATGACGTCGGCGCAGCCCGCGGCCGCGAGCAGGATCAGGGCCAGCGGCAGCCAGTGCACCAGGCCGAACCCGGTGATGGCGGCGCCCCAGGCGATGACCGCGAGGATGACCGCGAGGCCCTGGCGCTCGATCCGGCTGACCCAGCCGGTGGTGAGCGCGCCGGCCAGGGCCCCCGCCCCGGGCGCGGCGTACAGGAAGCCGAGCGTCCGCGCGCCCCCGCCGAACCCCGCCACCGCCAGCGCCGGGAACAGTGCCCGCGGCATGCCGAACACCATCGCGTTGATGTCGATCAGGTACGCCCCCTGGATCGCCTGCTGGCCACGCACGTACTTCAGGCCTTCCAGGACCGAGCGCAGCCCGGGCCGGTGAGCGCCCTTCCCGAGCGGAGCCGGCTGCGGCGACATCATGAGCACCGCCAGGAAGGCCACCCCGAAGCCCGCCACGTCCAGCCAGTACACGAAGCGGACGCCCGCTCCCGCCAGCAGCAGCCCGGCCATCGCCGCCGGCCACCTGGCCGAACTGGAACAGCGCCTGGAAGATGGCGCTCGCCGAGGACACCTCGGACAGCCCGACCATCTGCGGGATGACGGCGCTGCGGCAGGCGCTGTCCAGGCCGCTGAACCCGGCCGACAGGGCCGGCAGCAGGAACAGCGGCCACAGGGCCGGCCCGAGGTCGGCGTTGACCGCCAGCCCGGCGCTGCACACCGCCATCAGCACCTGCGCCACCATCAGCAGGCGGCGCCGGTCCATCGCGTCCACGATCGAGCCGGCCAGCAGTGACCCCAGGATCAGCGGGAACAGCTGGGTGATGGACACCAGGCCGACGTCGAGCGAGGAGCGGGTCAGCTGATACACCTGGAATGGCACGGCCACCGTAGTCAGCTGGTTGCCGAGCACGGACACCATCTCGCCGCTGACCAGGAAGCGGAAGTCACGCGACCGCCGCAACGGCGTCAGGTCGATGAGCAGGCGCCGCGGGACCCTCAACCGGTCTCCCTCCAAAATGACTGACGGTCATTCAGTGAGATAGCATACCGGCGGCGGCTGGCACGCCCGTGGCCGGCCGCCGTTCAAGATCAAAGATGATGCCGAACGAGCCTCCGTTCCCGCCCCGGCTCCCCCCGCAGCCTCGCGGACCGGGACGCCCGGTCGGCCAGGACCAGTGGAGGCAGGCCGTGACCCGGACCAAGCCCGCCGAACAGCGCCGAGCCGAGCTCCTCGCCGCCGGCCAGGAGCTGTTCCTGGCCAAGGGCATCGCGGGCACGTCGCTGGATGACATCACCCAGCGGGCCGGGGTCTCCAAGGGCCTGTTCTACCTCTACTTCTCCGCCAAGGAAGACCTGGTGCTCGCGCTGCGGGAGCAGTTCTCCCGCGACCTCGCCGAGCGCATGCGCGCGGCCATCGAGGCCGTACCGGCCAGCACCGGACCGGCCAGCACCGGACCGGCCAGCACCGGACCGGCCGGCGGAGGGGCGGGCTGGCCGGACCGGCTCGACGCCTGCGTCCGGGCCGGCCTCGAGCGCTACCGGGACCTGCACGACCTGCACGAGGTCCTGTTCCACCACACCCACGTGACCCTGTCCGCCGCTGGGCACGGCGCGGGCCAGGCGGATCCCGCGCCCGCGCCGGCCGCCCGGGTGATCTGCGAACTGCTCGCCGCTGGCACGGCCGCGGGCGCGTTCGACGTACCTGACCCGGAATCCACCGCGGTCCTGTGTTACGCGAGCATGCACGCCTTCGACCATGATTTCCGCGGGCGGCCGGGCCCAGATGACACCCGGCTCATCCGGGCCGCGCAGCAGCTGTTCCGCCGCGCCGCCGGACTGGCTTGAGCGCGCCGCCCGCCGGGGCGCGACACGCCGGCGCAATCACTGGCCCCCGCAGGGCCGCCGTCCGGTCCCGAACGGCGCGTTAATAGGCCGTTGCGCGCGCATTCGGGTCGCCCAGGATGGCCGATCATTACCAATCTGCTTCGGAACACGGGATAATAGGGCGACGGATAGAAACGATTGTGGCTGGCCGGTTCCACCCGGATGGGCTGAGCGGTGGGGTGCAGAGGAAGGGGATGGGAAATGGCGGCGATGAAGCCGCGGACGGGTGACGGTCCGCTTGAGGTTACTAAGGAAGGTCGCGGCATCGTCATGCGGGTTCCGCTGGAGGGCGGTGGCCGGCTGGTGGTTGAACTGACGGCCGACGAGGCGGCCCGGCTTGGCGACGCCTTGAAATCTGTGGTCGGGTGATCTGGCCCAAGTCTCCAGCGTCCCAGTCTCCAGCGTCCCAGTCTCCGGCGTCGTCGTCCTCGGCGTCCGGGTCCCCGGCCGGCGGCCCGTTCGGCTCGGCTAACTCGGTCCGCTTGATCGCGGCCAGCAGGCCCTCGCCGATCGGCAGCAGCACCGGAACGAGCCGTTCGTCGGCCCGGACCTGGCCGGCGAGGTCGAGCGCAAGAGCGTCCTGAGCTTCTTCATCCCCCGAAGCACCGGCCAGCAGGGCGTTATTGAACGCTACGATCCCGCCGGTCCGGAGCAGGCGCAGCGCGGCGGTCAGGTAGTCGTGGTAGTCCCGCGCGTCGGCGTCGCAGAACACCATGTCGTAGGCGCCGTCGGACAGCCGGGGGAGTACGTCGAGGGCCCGGCCGAGGATGAGCCGGGCCTGGTTCTGGGCGAACCCCGCCTGGGTGAAGGTCTTCCTGGCCACCCGCTGGTATTCGGGCTCGGTGTCCACGCTGGTGAGCGTCGAGCCCGGGCGCATGCCACGGAGCAGCCAGATGCCCGAACTGCCGCAGCCGGTGCCGATCTCGACGGCGGTCCTGGCCCCGGCCGCGCAGGCCAGGAAGCGCAGGACGCCGCCGACGGCCGGGGATACCGGCTCGGTGCCGCCGAGGTCGGCCGCGTTGGCCCGCGCGGCGAGCAGCGGCTCGTCCTCGGGCAGGTACCCGGCGCTGTACGCAAGTAGCCCCACGCGCAGCAGCCTAGCGCCTCGAGGTGCAGGTCCGGGAACTCTCCGGGGGGCAAGACCGTTAGCTAATGCGACGCCTGGCAAGCGCGGAGAAGGCACACAGCACAACTGGCGTAACGAAAGAATCCAGGGCACGATGGTGACAGGCGCGGCACTGGCTGACCCGGAGGGCAGATTGGCAGACGAGGCCCGCCGAGGCGAATCGGCGGCCACGCACCCAGCTCAGCCCGAGCGGAATACCGACGACGCGGAGTGGAACCTCCCGACCTGGGAGGACATCGTCCGCGCGCATTCCACTCGGGTGTACCGGCTTGCCTACCGCCTGACCGGCAACCCGCACGACGCCGAAGACCTGACGCAGGAAGTATTCGTCCGGGTGTTCCGGTCGCTGTCCAGCTACACGCCGGGCACGTTCGAAGGCTGGCTGCACCGCATCACCACGAACCTGTTCCTCGACTCGGCCCGCCGCAAGCAGCGGATCAGGTTCGAAGGCCTGGCCGACGAGATGGCGCACCGGCTGCCGGGCTCCGAGCCCACGCCGGCCCAGGCCTTCGACGACAGCCACCTGGACGACGACGTTCAGGCCGCGCTCAAGGGCCTGCCGCCGGAATACCGCGCCGCCGTCGTGCTCTGCGACATCGAAGGCTTCTCCTACGAGGAGATCGCCGCCACCCTCGGCGTCAAGCTGGGCACGGTGCGCAGCCGGATCCACCGCGGGCGAGCCCAGCTGCGCGCCGCGCTCGAGCACCGCCGCCCCGCCAGCCCGGCCGCCACTGCGCTCACCCCTACTGCGCTCACCCCCACTGCGCTCACCCCCACGGGGGTCACCACCACGGAGGTCACCACCACTGGGGTCACCACCACGGAGGCCATCGTCAGCGTGGCGGCCGCGACCGCGGCCATCACGACCCCCGTCAGCGCCAGCGCGGTCGCGGCCGCCTCCGGTCGCCCGGGCCTGGTGGCGCGGCGGCTGAAGCGGGCAGGTGAGGCATGAGCCATCTCGGTGACCGGCTGTCCGCCCTCGTCGACGGCGAGCTCGACGGGGCCGACCTCGATCGTGCCCACGCGCACCTGGCCGGCTGTGAGCAGTGCCGTACCGAGGCCGCCGAGCTCAGGCAGCTGAAGCAGAAGCTGCGCGAGCTGATGACGCGCGAGGCAGCCGACGGCGCGCCGGCCGAGGCGGCGATGACCAGCCGCCTGGTCGCCATGACCGGGCCGGGCGGCCCGGTGCCAGCCCGCTCCAGGCCAAACCGGTCCGGGTTGCCTGACCATGGTCGCCGGCGGCTGCGGGCCGGGCTCGGCCGCCGTCCCGCGGCCGGCCCCGAGCTGTCCCGGGCCGAAGGTCCCGGTCTCCGCCACACCTGGCTGGGCGCCAGGCGCCGCCGCTACCTGATGCTCGGCACCGTGTCCCTGGTCGTCAGCCTCGGCACGGCCGCGTTCACGGCGGGCGGCGGCGGCGACGCGGCGCCGGGACCGAGGATCACCCCGCCGGTCGAGATGTACAGCGTGGAGCACGCCATCACCACCGGCGAGGTCCCGTTCCCCGGTCCGACGTCTCAATCCGCCGCGGACGTGCCGCCGCCGTGAGGTCCCGCGTGCTCCCCCTGATTTCCCGCCGTCACCAGGGCCGGCCGCCGCTGCTACTGGCGGCCGCGCTGGCCGTCGCCGTGCCCGGGATCTTGGTCAGCGCGTGCAGCGGGCAGGCGAACTCGAGTACGGGGCAGAACGAATCCGTGTCGGCGGCCGGCCGGGCCGCAACCGCCGGCCGGGCTCCCGCGCCGTCCCGGCGGCCCGGCGGGGCCCGGGCCAGCCGGCTGCTGGCCCAGGCCGCCCAGGCCGCGATCGTGACCTCTTACCAGGGCGAGGAGGTCGTCACCCGCTGGAACAGCGGCGGCGGGAGCGTCCTGGTGTCCGACATCTGGCACGTCAGCGGCGGGCAGACCGTCACCAGGACCCTCGACACCGGGGCCACATTCAGCAGCCAGGCCTATCTGTCTTCCGATACCGACGGCCAGGCTCCCGAGGGCGTTCTCGGGGTCACCACCCCGCTGCTGCAACTGCTCGAGAAGCACTACATGGTGGCCTACGTGGGCGGCGGCTCGGCGGACAACCGGACCGCCCAGGTGGTCGAGGCCTGGCGGTCCGACGGCAGCATCGCGGCCCGGTTCTGGCTCGACGACGCGACCAAGCTGCCGCTCGAGCGGCAGGTCTTCGATTCGGGCGCCCACGTGATCAGCCAGGACGTGTTCATCGACGTCAGCTTCTCCGATCCGGCGGCCGGAGCGGCCGTCCGGTCGGCTGACGCGGACGGCGACGCCATCTCGGCCGATCCGCAGGGTCCATGGACCGATCCGCTCTCGCGCGCCCAGCTGCTCGCGCTGCGCGGCCGCGGCTGGCTGGTCCCGACGCAGCTGCCCGGCGGCCTGCAGCTGTTCAACGGAGCCGAGACCAAGGCCGGCACCGGGACCGTGCTCGGCCTCGGCTACTCCGACGGGTTGTCGGTGGTCTCGGTGTTCGAGCAGCGCGGCTACCTGCCGGCCAAGCTGGACGGCTGGCGCAAGACCACGGTGGACGGCCACCAGGTCTTCGTCGCACAGCCGGATCAGCGGTCCATGACCTGGTCCAGCCACGGCATGGTGTACACGGTGATGATGGACGCGCCGGACGGTACCGTGGACGCGGTGGTCGGCGTGCTGCCGCACGACGAGCCCGCCGGGTTCTGGAAGCGGATGTCCCGTGGCGTCGTCCGCCTGGCGTCCTGGGCCAACCCGTTCCACTGATCAGGCATGCGGCGGCACCGTCTACAGTGGAGTGTGGATACCTGCCGGATGGAGGGCTGAACCATGTTTGACCTTTCCGTCGGCAAGCTGCTGGTCCTGGCCGTGATCGCGCTTGTCGTCTTCGGGCCGCACGAGCTACCCAAGATCGCCTCCCAGGCCGGGCGGGCGCTGCGGGACCTGCGCAAGATCGCCGAAGGCGCCAAGAACGACCTGCGGGAAGGCCTGGGCCCCGAGTTCGCCGAGTTCGACTTCGATGACCTGAACCCCAAGCGGTTCGTGCAGAAGCACCTGCTCGACGACCTCAACGGGGATTCGGCCACAGCGGGGTCGGCGGCCCAGTCGTCGCGCCCGGCCGCGTCGAACGGCTCGCAGCTCGCCCCGGGCGAGCGCCCGCCGTTCGACTACGACGCGACCTGATCCGGCCCTGACCAGCCCGCCGGCGTGACCAACCCGCCGGCGTGACCAGCCCGCCGGCCTCAGGCCGGCCGCTACCGGGTCGCGACCGGGGTCAGTCCTAGGTTCCGCCCGGCTAGGCCGCGGCCGCGGGCGCCGATGTCGTCCGCGATCTTCCGTAGCGCCAGCGAGGCCGGGGCGTCGGGGTCGCTGAGCACCAGCGGCATCCCCGCGTCACCGCCCTCGCGCAGCCGGATGTCGATGGGCACCTGTCCCATCAGGGGCACCTCGGTCCCGGTGATCCGGCCGAGGGCAGACGCCACGGTGGCCCCGCCGCCCGAGCCGAACACCTCGGTCTGCTCCCCGCAGTGCGCGCAGACGAGATACGACATGTTCTCGATGACCCCGGCGATGCGCTGACGGGTCTGCGTGGCGATCGCCCCGGCCCGTTCGGCGACTTCCGCCGCGGCTAGCTGCGGCGTGGTCACGACGAGCAGCTCGGCCGTCGGGAGAAGCTGCGCCACCGAGATGGCGATGTCGCCGGTCCCGGGTGGCAGGTCGAGCAGCAGCACGTCCAGGTCGCCCCAGTACACGTCGGCCAGGAACTGCTGCAGCGCGCGGTGCAGCATCGGGCCGCGCCAGACGACTGGCGTGTTGCCCTTGGTGAACATCCCGATCGAGATGACCTTCACGCCGTGCGCCGACGGCGGCATGATCATGTTCTCGACCGGGGTGGGGCGGCCGGTGACGCCCAGCATCCGCGGTACCGAGTGCCCGTAGATGTCGGCGTCGGCCACGCCCACCTTCTGGCCCGAGGCGGCCAGCGCGGCGGCCAGGTTCACCGTCACCGACGACTTGCCCACCCCGCCCTTGCCGCTGGCCACCGCGTACACGCGGGTCAGCGAGGACGGCTGGGCGAACGGGATCACCGGCTCCGGGCGCCCGCCGCGCAGCGAGGTCTGCAGGGTCTTGCGCTGCTCCTCGCTCATCACGTCGAGCTCGACCCGGACCGAGGAGACGCCGGGCAGCTTGCGGACCGCGGCGGTCACCTCCCGGGTAATGGTGTCGCGCATCGGGCAGCCCGCCACGGTCAGGTAGACCTCGACGAGCACCGCCCCGTCGGCCGCGACGTCAACGTTCTTTACCATGCCGAGCTCGGTGATCGGCCGGTGGATCTCGGGGTCTTGCACGCCATCGAGAGCCTGGGTCACCTGCTGGACGGTGGGGGAGGTCATGAATTCATGCTACCTAGGGGTCGGCCGCGCTTCCGGCGGCCGGTGCCGCCAACGAGAACGGCCGCGACCGTAAGTACGGTCGCGGCCGCTCGCCGCTCTGGGAGCCGCGGTTACTGCTTGACGACCGCGCCCGTCGTCGGGTTGAGGATGACCGGCTTGAAGCGCGGCACGAAGAACTGGAACAGCCCGTTCGCCGAGTCCAGGTTGCCGGAGATCGCGTCGTAGGATCCCGCTCCGATGCGCTTGCCGCCGAGCCAGTTGTTCTCGATGAACTTCGTCACCGAGGCGGTGTCGGTCAGGTTGTTGCTGACGTGGTTCGCCCTGGTCCACGGCGAGATCACCAGCATCGGCAGCCGCTGGCTGAACCCGCACCGGTCGGGGGTGTCGCCCAGCGTCTGCTTCGCCGAGGTGCAGATCGCGGCGTCCTGGGCCGTGTTGGAGCCGTTGACGATCTTCGGCGCCTGGTGGTCGTACCAGCCGTCGGAGTCGTCGTAGGTGATCACGATCGCGGTGGACGACCAGAACTTGGACTGCTCGATCTGGTTGATCGTGTTCACCAGGAACGTCTGCTCGTCCAGCGGGTCGGAGTAACCGGGGTGGGCGTCCTGGTACTCCGCCGCCTTCAGGAAGCTGACCGACGGCATGTTGCCGTCCTTGAGCGTGGTGTAGAAGTCCGACAGGTCGTACTCGTGGTTGGCCTGGTCGGTGTGGCCGATGGCGGCCTCGGACGACGGCGGCAGGTGCTTGGGGTTCGCCGTGGACTTGTAGTACTCGAACGGGTTGTGGTGCGGCGAGTAGTCAGCGGACGCGTTGCCGCCGATGTTGTTGTGCGTCGCGCCGCAGACCGGCAGCCCGGCCGAGTTGGTCGAGGTCGGCGCGAAGCCGCCCTGGAACCAGCCCCAGCTGACGCCCCGCGCGTTGAGCAGGTCGCCGATGTTCTTGCCGGTCTCGACACCGAGCGGGCTGGTCGAGGTGTGGCTGGCGTCGGAGCAGTCGTCGTAGGCCGGGTCCAGGTCACCGTAGATCGTGCCCAGGCCGGCGCTGTTCAGCGTGCTGACGCTGCCCGGGTCAGGCACCTTCGCGCCACTGGTCGGGTCGACCGCGTAGCCGTCGCCGTCGGAGCCCGAGATCAGGTTGAGCGCGCCCGGCGTGGACGGGCCGAAGGTGGTGTCCCAGTTGTTGTCGCTCATCGCGTAGTTCTGCGCGTAGTTCCACAGCGCGGTGACCGTGTTGCCGTCGTAGTAGTCCATCACCAGGCCGGGCTCGCCGAACAGGATCGGCTGGCCGGTGCAGACGTCGGTCTCGGTGTTCTGGACGAACTTGTCGTTCTTCCCGCCGTCGACGGCCAGTTGCTCCGGCGTGTAACCGTGATTCTGGTCGCAGGTCAGCGCCTGCGAGTGGCTGAGCCGGTTCGGATTGAAGGAGTTCGGGTTATTAGTCAGCAGCGGCCCGGTCGGGCCGGCCGAGGTGATCTTGGTGTACAGCCCGTTCACCTTCGGGGTGCCGGGCTGGGCGTGGAAGGCCGTCCCGTCCTTATTGGTGGCGTACGGGTAGGTGCCGAAGTAGTGGTCGAACGACTCGTTCTCGTTGAACAGCACCACCACATGCTTGATCGGGGTCGCGGTCGGCGGGGTGATCGTCCAGCTGCTCGCCGGGCTCGTCTTGGGAACGGCCACCGCGCCAGCGGCGTTCGGCGCCGCGTTCGCGCCCGCCACCGTGGTACCGACGGCGACGCCGGTCCCCAAGACGACGGCGGCGGCGATGGCGGCGTAATACCGCGTTTTCCTGTGCCTTACACGGACCGTGGCTGGGCCTTCGCCCATGTTCGCCCTCCTGAGTCTGCTGGCTGTGGGGCCTGGCGGACCCCTTCAGGACCCCAAGCCGCGACGCAGGTGCACACGCGCGCACCAGATGCAAAAACTGGCACGACGGGATAACACAGAAACGCACTCAATCTGACCAGCAGGGAAACACAAGGTCAAGAATCCATCACCCCCGTCCACCCGCGCCGCCCCACCAGGCACATTACCTACCCGCCACCGTCCTCGCCGGCCTTCCGGCCCTCCCCACACCCCCGCGATACCAGCCCCACCCCCAGATCACCCACCACCCCGAGCACCCCAGCTCCAAGCACCCCAGGTCCTGGTCCCGAGCACCCCAGCTCCAAGCACCCCAGGTCCTGGTCCCGAGCACCCCGAGCTCCAAGCACCGTCCGACGGTCCTGGTCCCGAGCACCCCAGCTCCAAGCACCCCAAGTCCTGGTCCCGAGCACCCCAGCTCCAAGCACCCCAGATTCTGGTCTCGAGCACCTTAGCCCCAAGCGCCCCAGGTCCCGGTCCCAAGCGCCCCAGGTCCCGGTCCCGAGCACCCTGGCCTCAAGCGCTCCAGATCCCGGCCCTGAGCACCCCAGCCCTCAGCCCCGAGCACCCAGCCGCCCCCGAGCAGGCCTCAGCCCGGAGGACACCCATGGCCAGGCTGTGGCAGACGACACGGCCCAGGCGGCCAGCCCTGCCCCATGCGCCCCAAGCGTGGCTCTGATCCAGACCAAGGTCGATGCTCCCGTCGACCCGGTCGTAACCCAATGCCGCTAGTTTAAGTTGATCATGAGCGTCAGCTGGGCGGCGGACGTCATGAAACCGGGCTTTCAGCGCGTCCGGGCGCACTCGAAGCCCGGTTTCATGACGTCACGGCTGCCCCGCGGCGCCCAGATCGCGGTGCTGGCGGTGCTTGCGGTGCGCCAGTGTTACTTGAGCCGGGTTTCCAGGATCCCGTACCCGGCAGCAACTACAAGCCAAGCGACATTTAGGCGTGAACCGGGTCGATGTTCCACTTACCCGGTCACGGGGCTGGCGCTGTCGGCGGCCGCGGATGACGGCGTGGCCGCGGGGGTGGATGAGGCCACTGCGACCTCCGGGAACTGGTAACGGCGCAGCCGTCAGCCTGCCATCGGTCTCACTTCGAAGCCAGCCGCCCACGATCCAGGGAGCCAGGCCATCGACCTGGCCAGCCTCATCACCTAGAGCCAGCCTCGTCACCTGAGCCAGCCTCGTCACCTGAGCCAGCCTCGTCACCTGAGCCAGCCTCGTCACCTGAGCCAGCCCCGTCACCTGAGCCAGCCCCGACCTGACACCCGTCACCGAGCCAGCCTCGTCACCGAGCCAGCCCCGTCACCTGAGCCAGCCCCGTCACCGAGCCAGCCCCGTCACCGAGCCAGCCCCGTCCCGAGCCAGCCGTCACCGAGCCAGCCCCGTCACAAGCCAGCCCGCAGGGTGCGGCCCAGGTAAGTCGGAGCTGTCCCGGACGCCGGGCAGGGCCAGGAAGTAGCCGCCGCCGAACGGGCTGATGTAGTCGACCAGCGGCTCGCCGATGAGGCGGGTCTGCACCGCCTCGAACTGCCGCTTGAGGTCTCGCTGGTAACAGGTGAAGAGCAGCCCGATGTCCAGGTTGCCGACGTCGTCGATGCCGCGGTCGTAGTTATAGGCACGGCGCAGGACGCGGCTGTCCGCGGTCGGGGCCGTCCGCGGGTTGGCCAGCCGGATATGCGCGGTGAGCGGGATCACCCCGCCGGAGGGGTCGCGCGCGAAGTCGGGCGTGGCGTGGATGGCCATGGAATCCAGCGGGTAGCCGGTGGCGCGGCGGCGGCCGATTATGTTTTCCTGCTCGGTGATGTCGACCCGGTCCCAGAATTCCACCAGCATCCTGATCAGCCGGACCACGAAGTAGCTGCCGCCGGCCGTCCAGGCCGGCTCGCCCGCGGTGCCGGGCTGGATCCAGACCAGCTGGTCCATCAGCGGCGGGCTGGTCGCATCCGGGTTGGAGATGCCGTCCATGAAGCCCATCTGGTTGCGCGGCACGGTCCCGGACGGCCGGGCCGGGCTGGTGAACCCGTCCATCCGCCAGCTCGCCTGCATGCCGCCCCGGGTGTGCCGGGCGATGTCGCGCAGTGCGTGCATCACGGTGTCCGCGTTGCCCGCGCTGAGCTGGAGGATCAGGTCACCGCCGACCTGAGCCGGGTCCAGGTCGTCGTCGGGGAACGACCGCATCGGCGTCAGCTTGGCCGGCCACCGCGAGGCCAGGCCGTAGCGGTCGTCGAAGAGCGTGGATCCCACTCCGAGCGTCACCGTCAGGCCGTCCGGCACCACCGTGGGCCCGAGTGTTCCGGAGTCGGACGGCGCCCCGCCGATGCCGACCGGCGGCGGCGTCCCGCCCGCGGTCAGGAACCTGGCCCGGTCGGTGATCGTCCGGAACAGCTGGATAAGCTCGCCGCGGCCGTCGGCGGTGGCGTTGAACGAGATCACCGCGGTCTGGCGAGCCGGTACGGGCAGGATGCCGGCCTGGTGCTGGCCGTGGAACGGCACCGGCGGCAGCACGCCGGCCTGGGCGTTCTCCAGCGCCTGCTGACTGGCCGGGCCGGCCGGGTGGTCCGGTAGGCGTAGCCTCCGGCGGCTCCCGCGACGACGCCGGCCGCGCCGGCGCCCACGGCGCCGCGCAGGAACGCCCGCCGCCGCGGCTCGCGAGCGGATCCCGTGGCTTCCGGAGGTACCGAGCCCGGATCCGTCGTGTCGGGCATCACGTCCTCCGCGGTTCGGTGATGGCGGCGATCGGCGACAGCTCTTCGAGGGACTGGCTGGCGGCCGCGTCGATCTGCTCGCGCAGGCTCGGGTTCAGGGCCGAGACTCCAAGCCATCCCCCGTTCGGCGCCTTCGCCTGGTCGAGCAGCGACTGGAGACGGTCCAGCCAGGTGTAGACGGCGGGCAGCCCGGCGTACCGCGGGGCCAGCAGCGGGTGCAGGACGGTCAGCAGCTCGCGGGTGCCCGCGATGTTGGCCCCCACGGTGGCCAGCGTGGTGCCGCTGCCGTAGTCGTCGTGGCCGGTGAGCTGGAACTGCAGTGCGTTCTCTCCGATCTCGTGGGTGCGCAGGCCCATGTCGAGCAGGTCGATCTCCATGGTCGGCCACGCGGCGCGCAGCCCGCGGACGTCGGTGACGAGCTTGTTCGCGACGCCGGCCAGCTGGCGGCCGCTCTGCCCGTGCCACAGGCCGTACTCGAGCCGGTAGAAGCCGGTCCAGCCGGGTGAGCTCACGCCGCCGTCCAGGCCGGCGGCGGTGCCGTCGATCTTCCCGTCGAAGTCGCCGAACGCGTCGTAGGCCGCGCCGAGCCGCTCATAAGTCAGGTGCGCGGTCAGCCAGCCGGTCTTGGCCTGGCCGAGTTTCCCGCCGCGGACGTCCGCGGCCAGGGTGGCGGTCTGGGCGGCCAGGGTGCCGAGTCCGGCGGCCACCCAGCCGTGGTACATGCGGGCCGGGGCGAGCAGGTCATCGGTCGTGATCGGCAGGATGGCCGGGGTGCCGCGGGCGTGCCCGCCGACGGTGACGGTCGGCCCGGTGATCGCGTCGAAATCCTCGAACAGGCAGCGGAACGCGTAGGAACCCGATCCCACGTTCAGCCGCATCGGGCTCGTCGTGCCGGGGCCCAGCGCCTCGACCTCCGCGTAGATGGCCCCGTTGGCGGGGTCGACCAGGTCGATCTCGGCCCCCTCGGCGGAGGCGTTATAGACCTGGAATGTGTGCCAGCCCGGTCCGGCCAGGCTCCAGCCGCCCCCGCAGCCTCCGTTAGATACGGAGATACTGCCAGCAGCCGGGCCGCCGCCGCCGCTGCTGCTGCTACTACTACTGCACGCGACGGCGCCTCCCGCCGCGATCGCCAGGGCGACCAGCGCGACCAGGGCGGCGGCCAGGGAAGAGGCCGCGGAGGGGGTGAGCGCGGCAGGTCGCACGTTGACACCCATCAGGTAACGATCTCGGTGAAGTCGGGCAACGCCAAGGATAAGCAAGCCGGGACGCCCCTGAGCAGTCCCCTCACGCAACGTTCACCATCCGGCCACCACCGGTTCGCTGACGTTACGCACGATTTCCCGCCGAATGCGGACGGTGCTGGCGACACGCCCATCGCCGGGCCTGGACCCGCTGAGACCGAATTGTTAGCCACGCCGTGAGAATCGGAAAAACGGGGCGTTAATTGTCGAGAACTCCCCATTCGGTCAGGGCCTCGATCAGGCCCTCGGTGACCTCCATACGGGCCAGTTCGGCGGCCGTCACCCAGCGCGCGTCGGCCGCGTCGTCGCCCGCGCGCAGCGTCCCGCCGGTGACCGCGGCCACGTAGTCCCGGATGTCGATGACCGTCCCGCCAGGTCCCTGCCGCTGCACCCGGCCAACAAGATTACCCACCCTGACCTGCAGGTTTGTCTCTTCGAGGAGCTCGCGGACCAAGGCCTGCACGTCGGTCTCGCCCGGCTCGACCCGCCCGCCGGGGATCGACCAGAGCCCGGCGCCGGGATCGTGCCCGCGCTGGATCACCAGCAGGCGGCCCTGCTCGTCGGTCACGATGGCGCCGACGCAAGGGACTACAGACCGGGACACGCCGACTAGTATCCGTCTTGTCCCTCATGGGGGACAAGCGTGGTACGGTTCACCACACGGTGCAGGAAGACACTGCCACCGCGGGGCTCAGCGGGACATCAAAGTTGCGGTTTGGTCACGTAGAAAAACGCGGCCAAATGCCCGTAAACCAAGAATCCGCTTACCGCGTCTTTCTAGCGGGATAAGGGGCGAAAGCCGCGAATCCCGGCGAAGGAGCAGTGTCCGAACCACCGCTGTAGCTTCCGGGTTCGCCCGGGGTCTTCCCCTTTCAAACAGCACGACGATCAGGTCAGCCGTTCCTGTCCTGATCGGGCCATAGCGATCCGGTTCGCCGGACGGAATGGCCGGTAACAACAGCCGTGCGCAGGGTACGGCTGTGGTTTCCAAGAAGGGAACATTGATGTCCATTAAGAGCAAGGTGCTCGCTGGTGCAGCGACGCTGGCCCTCATCGGCGGCGTTGGCACCATGGGCGCGCTCACGGCCTCCGCGGCCACCCCGTCGGCCGGCCCCAACGCCATCGACCTGTTCAGCCGGGCGTTCGGGACCCACGCGACCCCGAACTACGTCCTGGACGTGCTCCGTCAGGGTGTGAAGGTCGGCCAGCCGATCATCCTCTTCCGGACCAGCAACACTGACCCGGCCGAGGACTTCGTGCCGTCCATCCAGGGCACGACGGCTGACTTCTACGCGGCTGGCCTGGTTTCCTCCGCGGTGGCGCTGCGCTACGGCTGCATCGCCGGCGGCAACTTCCCGAACTGTGGCCTGACCGGCGTTGACGACCCGGCCATCGAGCTCGAGTACTCGCCGTTCGGTGTGGACAGTGGCCTTTGCGTTGGCGTTGCCGCCACCGCGACCGCCAAGGAGGGCGTCACCCTCCAGCCGTGTGGCGTCTCGGCCAAGACCGTCTGGATCGTTGACACCAACGACTCGCCGGCCACGCTGGACCGCGGCTACGTCCCGCTGATCAACGGCTCGGACAGCAACTTCTCGCACCCGTTCGTGCTGACCTACCCGGCCAACGGCTTCCCGACCGACAGGCCGCGTCCGCAGCTGTTCGTCAACAACCTGACCGGTTTCTCGCACGGCATCGGTTCCCCGATCGGTTCCGTCGACGACACCCAGCTCTTCGGCGCTGACTTCGGCGTGCTCCGTTAAGGAGACCGCTGGAGCTCATCACCTGAGCGACAGGTAGTACGGCAAGGCAAGTAACAGTGGCGCCGGTCCCCGCCTGGGGACCGGCGCCACTGGCATTTCCGCGGTTATACCCAGACCGGCTACACCCAGACCGGCTATAACTAGACCGTCTGTACCCAAACCGGCTGTAACTGGGCCAACTGTACCCGGACCGGCTATAACCAGACCGGCTATGCCCCCCATACCGTCTATATCCGGACGGCCGTACTCAGACGGCTATATACCGGGCGCGGCCGCGGCCGGAATCCGCAAAAATTCACCGTGGGCGTTGTCAACCAAACCAACGGGTACCGCGTCATCTATACGAGGTTGAGGACGAAGGTCCTGAACTCCGGAGAAAGAATGGCGGATAAACCCGAATCGGGCCATCCGCGCTCGGATCGCCGGTAAGATCTCACAAACTTCCGGGTTCGCCCGGGGGTCTTCCCCTTTCTGAACAGCACTACCGGTCGGGTCAGCCGTTCCTGTCCCGGCTAGGCAGAAGTGGTCCGGTGCAGGAGCCGGACGAGCCGGGGCAGGAGCGCTCGGCACCACGGAAGCCTGCTTTGCACAGTCGCGCGCAGGGCGTGACTGTGGGTTCCATGAAGGGAACGATCCATGTCCTTTAAGAGCAAGCTGCTTGCTGGTGCGGCGACGCTGGCCCTGGTCGGCGGCGTTGGCACCATGGGCGCGCTCACGGCCTCCGCGGCCACCCCGTCGGCTGGCGCCAACGCCATCGACATCTTCAGCCGGGCGTTCGGGACCCACAGGACCCCGAACTTCGTCATGGACACGCTGCGTCAGGGCTCGAAGGTCGGTCAGCCGATCATCCTGTTCCGCACCAGCAACACCGACCCGGCCGAGGACTTCGTGCCGTCGATCCAGGGCACCACGGCCGACTTCTACGCCGCCGGTCTCGTGTCGTCGGCCGTCGCGCTGCACTACGGCTGCATCGCGGGCGGTAACTTCCCGAACTGCGGCGTGACCGGTACCGACGACCCGGCCATCGAGCTCGAGTACTCGCCGTTCGGCGTGGACAGCGGGCTGTGCGCTGGCGTTGCCGCCACCGCGACCCAGGGCGAGGGTGTCACCCTCCAGCCGTGTGGCGTCTCGGCCAAGACCGTCTGGATCCTGGACGTCAACGACTCGCCCGCCACGCTGGACCACGGCTACATCCCGCTGATCAACGGCTCGGACAGCAACTTCTCGCACCCGTTCGTGCTGACCTACCCGGCCAACGGTTTCCCGACCGACAGGCCGCGTCCGCAGCTGACCACCAAGAACCTGACCGGGTTCTCCAACGGCATCGGTACCCCGATCGCCTCCGTCGACGACACCCAGCTCTTCGGCGCTGACTTCGGCGTGCTCCGTTAAGGAGACGCTGGAGCTCATCACCTGAGCAACTAGCACCAGACAGTGGCGCCGGCCCTCGTGGGCCGGCGCCACTGTCATGTCCGCCAATAGCGCGCCGTAGCCGGGCAACCGGGCAGCAATGCCGCGCTGGCCTGCGCAAATACACGGGGTGAATTCGGGAAGGCGGGCAACCGTAGAGCCCCTTCTTTGCGTCCTTCTAGGTAGACACGGAGCGTGAGTATCTGTTAACGTTCCGTGTCTAGCCGCTGCGTGCATGCGCAGGGCGACCTCAACGGGTCGGTATCACGCGGTGGCAGCTCGACAGTCGTGCGCAGGGCACGGCTGCCGGTTCCAAGGAGGAACAATCCATGTCCATGAAGAGCAAGGTGATCGCCGCCGCGGCGACGGTGACCCTGGTCGGTGGCGTCGGCGCCATCGCGACGTTCTCGGCTTCGGCGGCAACCCCGTCGTGCGGCCGTGACTGCATCGACCTGTTCAGCCGTGAGTTCGGCACCCACACCACCCCGGGCTACGTGCAGGACGTGCTGCGTCAGGGCGCGAAGGTCGGCCAGCCGATCATCCTGTTCCGCACCAGCAACAGCGACCCGGCGGAAGACTTCACCGTCTCCTTCCAGGGCTTCACGTCGGACTTCTACGCGGCCGGCCTGGTGTCGTCCGCGGTCGCGCTGCACTACGGCTGCATCCCCGCCAACCACACGGGCGGCAACTTCCCGAACTGCGCCGTCGGCGTGGACGACCCGGCGTTCGAGACCGAGTACGCGCCTTACGGCGTGGACAGCGGCCTGTGCGTCGGCGTCGCCGCCACCGCGACCCAGAACGAGGGCGTCAGCCTCCAGCCGTGTGGCGTCTCGTCCAAGACCGTCTGGATCCTGGACCTCAACGACTCGCCGCAGACGCTGAACCACGACTACGTGCCGCTGATCAACGGCTCGGACACGAACTTCTCGCACCCGTTCGTGCTGACCTACCCGAAGAACGGCTTCCCGACCGACACGCCGCGGCCGCAGGTGTTCGTCCAGAACCTGACCGGCTTCTCGCACGGCTTCGGCAGCCCGATCGGCTCCGTTCAGGACAACCAGCTCTGGGGCGCTGACTTCGGCGTGCTCCGTTAAGGAGACGCAGAAGCTCATCACCTGAGCGACAACAGTGGCGCCGGTCCCCTCGGGGGCCGGCGCCACTGCTGTTTCGCATGGAATGTCCCGGTAAACGGCGTGACAAGGGTCATACTCGATATTCGATGGACACCAAGACACGAAACATGACAACCAAGTCGTCATGTTACGCGTCTGTTAAATGAGCGACCGGAACAGCCGCCCCTGTCCCGGTTATGGCCTGGCTCAGCTGTGGTGCACGGGGCACCACGGCAGGTCCCGAGGAGGAACCAGGTAAATGTCCATCAAGCGCAAGGTATTGACCGCCGCAGGCGCGCTGGCTTTGGCCGGCGGACTGGCTACGGCCGGGGCGCTCAGCGCGAGCGCCGCCACACCGCCGTGCGGTCACAACTGCATCGACATCTTCAGCCGTGAGTTCGGGACGCACACGCACCCGAACTACGTGCTCGATGTCTGGCGTCAGTCGGCCAAGGCCGGCACGCCCATCATCCTGTACCGCACCAGCAACACCGACAAGGCCGAGGACTTCACCATCTCTAACCAGGGCACGGTGGCGGACTTCTTCGCGGCCGGGCTGGTGTCGTCGTCGCTGAACCTGCACTACTCGGCGGACCAGGCCTACGAGTTCGAGTACTCGCCGAACGGCGTGAACAGCAACCTGTGCGTGGGCACGGCGAGCACCGCCGCCAACAAGACGCCGGTCGTGCTGGTGCCGTGCGGCGCCTCCGCGAAGAGCGTCTGGGTCGTCGACTCGCAGGACGCGATCGGCCGGGGTTACGTGCCGCTGATCAACGGCTCGGACGTCAACTTCTCGCACCCGTACGTGCTGCACTACCCGGGCAACGCGTTCCCGACGGACACGCCGCGCCCGCAGCTCAACACGTACGAGCTGCAGAAGTACTCCAACAACTCGGTTTACGACAACGAGCTGTGGGGCGCCAACTTCGGCGTGCTGCGGTAACCAGCTGTTCCTCCTGAGCGCCGGCCCCCGGGACCTCCGGGGGCCGGCGCTCGCATGTCCGGGCATGTTCTGGCGGCAATCCGGGTAGGACCGCCTCCGTCGATCACTTTCCGTGACAGCTGACCGAGGGGGCGCACGTGGGCCAGGACAGCCGCCGCCAGGCGGGCGCGGCCTGCCCCCGTTGCGGCCGGCCTCTGCACGAGCCCACCGCGTGGTCCAGCGCCTGGCGCTGCGACTGGCACGGTGAGGTCCACCCGCTCCTGCCCGCGTTCAGCCCCTCCCGCGACGGCCTCGACGGCTTGCTTCGCATCTTGCGGCCGGACACCGCGCGTCCGGGCCAGGCCGGGGTCCCGGCCTGGCTGCCCTGGCCGCTGCCGGTCGGCTGGCTGGTGGCGGGCTTCGCCGGGGCGGGCGACGAGCGCACCGGCGTCCGCGCCTGCGCGGTGGCCCTGACCGGCCCGAACCCGGTCGGCGGACCGGCCGACATGGTCGTGGTGGCCGAGGAACCCGGGGCTGGCCTCGGCGCCGGGCTGGCCGGCCTGGACAGCGTCGACCCAGGAGCCGGATTCGCCTCGGCCCCGGCGGTGGGCGCCGCCTCGTTCGGTCATCATGATTTTCCGCTCTGGCAGGTAGCGTCGCCGGACCGGGCGGTATTCGCCGGCGAGGCGGAGGGCCTGTGGCTGTGGGTGGTGCTGTGGCCGGACACCGCGGGCGTCCTGCTCGTCGAACCGATCACGCTGCGTGACCTGCGAGATCCGGGTCAGGACCTGGACCTGCCGTTCGGTGCCGCCTCGTCACGGCTCCCGGCCTGATTATCAGGGCCTGAAGATGCGAGCCGACCTGCATGTGCACAGCAGCGCCTCGGACGGGACGGATCCGCCCGCCGAGGTGATGCGCCGCGCCGCGCTGGCCGGGCTGGACCTGGTGGCGCTGACCGACCACGACACCGTGGCCGGGCACGCCGAGGCCCGCGCGGCCGCCGGGTCGGTGACCCTCCTGCCCGGCATGGAGCTGTCGTGCCGGCTGGACGGCCGCTCCCTGCACATGCTGGCCTATCTCTTCGACCCGGATCAGCCCGAGCTGGCCGCCGAGCTCGCCCGCATCAGGGACGACCGGGTGATCCGGGCCCGGGCCATGGTGGACCGGCTGGCCGGCCTGGGCGTGGACGTCACCTGGGAGCAGGTAGCGCGGATCGCCGGGCCGGCCGTGATCGGCCGTCCGCACATCGCCCGGGCCATGGCGGCCAGCGGCGCCATCGCCGCACCGCGCGAGGCGTTCACCCGCGACTGGATCGCCGACGGCGGCCGCGCCTACGTCGGCCGTTACGCGCTGGACCCGGTCCGGGCGATCGGCCTGGTCCGCGCGGCCGGCGGCGTCACGGTGCTGGCCCACCCGCGGGCCGGCCGGGACACGTTCGCGTCGGACGAGCAGATCGCCGGGCTGGCCGCCGTAGGCCTGGCCGGCCTGGAAGTCCATCATCCCGACCAGTCAGCGACCGAACGAGCTAAGCTTCTCGCCCTGGCCCGCCACCTCGCCCTGGTGGCGACGGGCGGCAGCGACGATCACGGTTCCCTGACCGGTCACCGCCTCGGGGCCGAGACGACCTCCGCCGAAGCTTACGAAGCCCTGGTATCTGGAGCCCGTCAGGCGCCTCCCTCTCTTTAGGGCGGCTCTGGCACGCGGGGCCGATCGGCATCTCGCACCACATGACGCCGAACCGCTACGATTCCGGGTTCGCGCCATGGCCAGCTACCTGAACGCCGTCTTCGCCGCCGATTCCGGGCTAGTCCCGGCCGGCGTCACCCTGTACTGCCCGAAGCCGGACGGCAGCGTCGCCCCGGTCACCGCCGCCGGTGACCAGGCGCTCCAGGCCACGGGCCAGGCCACGACACCCAGTGCTCGAGCATCGTGCGAGCCACCGCCGGGCACTCGCCCGGCGGCACCTTCGCCGCCGACGTGGCCGCCTACCTCGACGCGGTCTTCGCCGGCTCCGCCACCCACATCACCCAGGGGGTCCGCCTCTTCTACCCGTGACGCTGGTCTACCCGTGACGCTGGTCTACCCGTAATGCTGGCGGCTGGCCCGGACGCGTCAGCGCAGGCCGCTCTCGCTGCCCCAGGTGATACTCACCCCGTGGGCCTCGAGCTCGGCGGTGACGCGCTCCGGGTCGTCCGGGGTGATGACCGGCTTGATCGTCCCGTCCAGGTAGAGCACGATGGCCACGTCCTTGCGCGGACGGCGCGGGTCGAAGTTGAACCAGTGCACGAAGTCGCCGCTGCCGTGGATGCGCCACTTTCCCATCGACCCGAGCGGGCTCACCTTGGCCTCGCGAATGGCCTGGTACCCGATGCGCTTAGCGCCCCAGAGATAGTAGTGCCGGATGACGATCTCCCGATCCTCGCACGCCACCCGCCCGTCGTCATAACCCGCCATAAACCCAGCGTACGACGACCCCAGCCAAAGCCACCCTTCCGTAGAGACAAACGCCCCTCGCGTCCCGCAATCTCGTCATTGCGGATATTTACCTGAGCTTCCCCGCAGGTTTCGATCCCGGTTACGGACCGGCCGACAACCTGTGTGACCTGTGAGATGCAGGTGGTTCCTGCCGCCATCGCCAGGCCGAGCTGACCATCATGAAACCGGGATTCCAGCGCGTCCGAACGCGGTGGAACCCGGGTTTCATGCCCGGTTTCCCATTGGGGACCCCTCGCTTTCCCGCGGGTAGCGATCCGCGATCGCGGCTGACGCCCGGCGGGTCGCATCAGTGGCCACATCAGTCCCGCAGCGACGAGAACGAATCGTTGAGTGTCACAGCACCCCCCATCGGGGGGGCAATGACACTCAATGATCCGGAGAGACTGGAGTCCCTGAGCTCGCGAATAGCCCGGCCTCGCCGCTTCCGCGGCGGCTACGAATGACCGCTCGCGCAGTCCGGACGTGGGCCGGGAAATACCCGCCGTGGTGACCCCTCCATGACTAAAAGCTACGCCACGCCCGAATACGCCGATGCCTGTTTTGCGCCGGCCCGAGTCCCGGGCGTGGCCTAGGGTGGCTGTGGTAAGAAAGGTCGGCGGCTCAGCCGTACGAGGGAAGGAAGCGGCCGGATGACCACGCGCATCGATCAGTTCTCGCCGCGGGGCGGCGAGGTCAACACCTGGATCGTCGGTGACGACGAAGAGGTTATCGTCATCGATCCCGGCACCGACGCCGACGGCGTGCTCGAGGCGGTGGGGGACCGCGAGGTCCTCGCGGTGATCTGCACCCACGGCCACGCCGACCACGTCCAGGCCGCCATCGATGTAGCCGAACGGGACGAGGCATCCGTGGCCCTCCACCCGCGCGACCGGATGCTGTGGAAAGAGACCCACCCGGACGAGCCGGCCGATATCGAGATGGCGGACGGCGGCGTCTTCGAGGTCGCCGATGTCCGGCTCGAGGTCATCCACGCTCCCGGTCACACCCCCGGTTCGGTGTGCCTGTACTGCGAGGATCTCGGCGCGGTGTTCACCGGTCACGTCATGCTGGCCGAAGGCCCGGCCGCGCAGGACGACGAGTACCCCGACTTCTCCGGGCAGCTCAACGCGATCGGGGAGAACCTGCTGACCCTGCCCGCGGACACCCGCGTCCTGCCGGGCCATGGCCCCGAGACGACGGTCGGGGCGGCGGAGAAGAAGTTCGACTCCTGGGCCACGGCCGGCCCCGTGAGCGCCTCCCCGTCCAGCCTTGGCGACTAGCCACCCGATGGAGCAGCTCGGCTTCGAGGGGATGCCGCGGCGGCTCTACACGTGCACGCCGACCCGGCTCTCGACCTGGCTGGACTGCCCGCGGCGGTACCGGATGAGCTACCTGGACCGGCCGTCGCCGCCGAAGGGGGCGCCGTGGGCGCATAACAGCGTCGGCGCCAGCATCCATAACGCCCTGGCCGGCTGGTGGCGGCTGCCGCGGGCGCAGCGGACCGTCGAGGCCGCCGGCCGCCTGATCGACCGCGGCTGGATCAACGAGGGCTTCGCGGACGAGACCCAGTCGGTGCGCCAGCGCGAGCGGGCCATCGCCATGGTCGAGGGGTACGTCGCCGGGCTCGACCCGGACGACGAGCCGCTCGGGGTGGAACGGACGGTCGCGACCCGCACCGACAAGATCGCGGTCTCCGGGCGGATCGACCGCCTCGACGCCCGGCCCGCGGAGCCCGGCGAGACCGAGCTCGTGGTGGTGGACTACAAGACCGGACGGCACCTGCTCACCACGGACGACGCCCGCAGCTCGCTGGCCCTGGCGCTGTACGCGCTGGCCGCGGGCCGGGCGCTGCGCCGCCCCTGCTACCGGGTGGAGCTGCACCACCTGCCCACCGGCGAGATCCTGGCCTGGGAGCACAGCGAGGAATCGCTGGCCCGGCACCTGGGCCGCGCGGAGGGGATCGCCGAGGAGGCCGCCGCGGCCGACGAACGGTTCCGCAGCGACCTGCCCGAGGACCGCTACGACGAGGTGTTCCCGCCGCGCACCGGCCCCACCTGCGGCTGGTGCGACTACCGTCGCCACTGCCCCGAGGGCACCCTGGCCGCCCCCGCCCGCCGCCCCTGGGACGGACTCGCCGCCGAGTAAAGCGATGAGACCCCGCTTCCAGTACGTCAGAACGCACTGGAAGTCCAGTTTCATTGCGCGGAAGTCCCGGAACGTGCCCGGAACGTGCCCGGAACGCGCCCGGGACGCGTTTCAGGCGGTCTGGGCGGCGGGACGCAGGGTCGGCGAAGCCTCGGCCATGTCCCAGAACTGGGTCAGCGCGCTCGCCGTGGTGGCCGGCGCCTCGACGGCGGGGGAGTGCATGGCGGCCGGGATGCAGAGGCGGCGGGCGCCGAGTTGCTGGGCCATGGCCTCCTGCGCGGCCGGGGACCAGGCGTTGTCGTCCTCGCCGTAGATGACCAGCGTCGGCAGGTCCAGCCGGGCCAGTTCGGCGGTCCGGTCCGGGGCGGCGAGCATGTGCCTGGCCATCAGGACCAGCCCGGCCGGGTCGTTGGCCAGCATCCGGCGGCCGAGGAAGGCGACGATCGGCTCGGGGACGCCGGCCGCGACGGCCTGCGGCTCCAGGTGAACGCGCCAGATGTCGGCGATGCCCGCGCCGAGCGCGGCCGTATCAAGCCGCCCGTCGTTCCCCGCGCCGAGCGCGGCCGCATCCGGCCGCCCGTCGTTCCCCGCGCCGAGCGCGGTGAGCATGGCGCCCAGCTCGCCGGCCCGCGGTCCGGTCAGCGCACCGGGGCCCGAGCTCATCAGCGTGAACGAGGCGAACCCGGCGCCGCCCGCGGCGAGTACGGCCTCCCGGCCGATCAGGCCCCCGTAGGAGTGCCCGACCAGGTGCCTCGCGCCGGTCTCGTGCATGACGGCGAGGATGTCCGCGCCCAGTGCGGCCGCGGCGTAACCGGCTGGTTCCGGGGCGGCCGCCGTCTCGAACTGGCCGCGCATGTCGATCGCGACGACCTGACGGCTGCGGTCGGCCAGCAGGTCCAAGATGGCGACGAAGTCTTCCTTGCTGCCGGTGTAGCCGGGGGCGAGCAGGGCGGCTTCCCGCTCGCACACCCCCGACGCCGGAACTGCCTCCAGGGCCGCGAACGCGCCGCGGGCCGTGCGGATGGTCGTCCGCCGGACGCCGGCGGGCAGCTCGAGGGACGAGGGTGTGCTCACAGTGGCGAACCTTACCTGGCGACGTTGAACAAAACCTCTGCGTCAGCTCCGCGGCAGTGCCGAGTTCACGGAGGAAAACCTGATCAGGAGGCCTTACGCCGGGCTTCTCCCTGGTCGGACTGGTCGGACTGGTGGCCTGGTGGCCTGGGTGGCCTGGTCAGAGGCGACCTCGCGGCCGCCTCGGGTCCGGCGCCGCCGCCGGCTCCTGGTCGCCTCGCCCGACGGCGACGCTTCGGGCGTCGCCTGGTCGCTCTTGCGGGCCTGGCCGGAACCGTCTCGTCCCGACCCTGTCCCGCGCCGGGACGAGTCCCGGCTCCGCTTGGTCGGCCGGGGGGTGCGGATCTTGCCGGTTTCGCCGATGTCCTCGAGGACCTCGGCCTCGAGCCCGGCCCGTTCCCGCATCGCGCGGGGCAGCGTCCCGGTCGCCTCGCGCGGGATGTCCAGCGCGGTGTAGAGGTGCTCGGAGGTGGAGTAGGTTTCCTGGGGCTCGGCCATGCCGAGGCTCAGCGCGTCGTTGATGAGCTTCCAGCGGTGCATGTCCCGCCAGTCGACGAACGTGACGGCCACGCCGGTCCGCCCGGCCCGCCCGGTCCGGCCGATGCGGTGCACGTAGGTCTTCTCGTCGTCCGGGCATTCGTAGTTCACCACGTGGGTGACGTCGTCCACGTCGAGGCCGCGAGCCGCTACTTCGGTGGCGGTGAGCACGTCCACCTTGCCGCTGCGGAACGCGCGCAGCGCTCGCTCGCGCTGGCCCTGGCCTAGGTCGCCGTGCACGGTGGCCACCGCGAAGCCGCGGCGCTCCAGGTCGCTCGCGACCTGGTCGGCGGCCCGCTTGGTCTGGCAGAACACCATGGTCAGGCCGCGGTTCCTGGCCTGCAAGAGGCGAGCCAGGACCTCGATCTTGTCCATCTGGTGGGCACGGAATACGTGCTGCTCGGTGTTCGGCGCCGGCGCCGGCTCGTCGTGGCCCTCGGCCCGGATGTGGGTCGGCTGCCGCATGTGGCGGCGGGCCAGCGTGACGACGTCGCCGGGCATGGTCGCGGAGAACAGCATGGTCTGCCGCTGTCCCGGGGTGAGCCGGACGATGCGCTCGACGTCGGGCAGGAACCCGAGGTCGAGCATCTTGTCCGCCTCGTCGAGCACCAGGGCGCGGACGGCACTCAGGTCGAGGTGACGGCGGTTGGCCAGGTCGAGAAGACGCCCGGGGGTGCCGACGACGATGTCCACGCCGGCCTCGAGCGCGTCGATCTGCGGCTCGTAGGCGCGGCCGCCGTAGACGGTGAGCACGCTCGCCCGCACGTTGACCGCGGCGACCCGCAGATCGTCGGCCACCTGGATGGCCAGTTCCCTGGTGGGCACGACGACGAGGGCGCGCGGCTTGCGGCCCCGCGCCTTTTCCTCGTCCTGCTCGATCAGCTGCAGCAGCGGAAGGCCGAACGCCAGGGTCTTCCCGGTGCCGGTCCTGGCCTGCCCGATGATGTCCTGACCGCGCAGGGCGAGCGGCAGCGTCAGGGCCTGAATGGGAAAGGTGGTGAAAATGCCCGCGGCCTCCAGGCCGGAGCAGAGCGCTTCGTTGATGCCGAAGTCGCGGAACGGTACAGCGCTAGAGCCGCCCGGCAGGGCCGTTACGGATCCGGGGGACGCAAGCGGGGCTTGGGTCTCGTCCCCGCTGAAAGTTTGAGTTGTCAGGGGTTCCATCCTTCATCGTGGCCCCTCCCCAGCGTCTCCGAGGCTAGGCCCGTCGTGTCTGCCGACTGCCCGCAGTGTCCCGTCGCGGCGCGAGCTGCGACCTGTGCGGTGTGCCTGCGGCAGGGTGACCTGCACGCTGCCCCACCTGCGTAGGGAACCCACCATCGTCCGGAACACCGCCGTTTACTCGGGATCCCCCCAGGGAAGCCGGACATGGCGTCCGGCGTAAACAGCAGCCGTTATGAACAACACGACCATTGGTTATGTCATTCCAGTCGTATCAAGTGTACCAGGAGCAGGCCTAGCCCACACGGCAGGCCCGCCCGGCGTAATCAGATCGTTCTAGCCCCGGTTGCCGAAACCGATGCGGCGATCCTCGGCGGCGCCGAATTCGATATAGGCGATCTTGTCGGCCGGGACCAGGATCTTGCCGCCCTTGGCCACCGGGAGCGTGAAGACCGAGTGCTCCGCGTCGGCCAGCGCGCGGTCCAGCTGGCGCTCGATCTCGTCCGCCGGAGCGTCGGTCTCCACGACCAGCTCGCGCGGCACGGAATGAATACCGATCTTGACTTCCACGGGGCTCCTTCGCCGCCTGAATAGCTCGGTGCTGGCCGCAACGGCCGCTAACGTCAAAGTGGCTCAGTGCTCGCTGCGGGGCCAGCCGCTGATCCCGCGCCAGGCCAGCCTGGCCACCAGCTGCTCGGCGGCCTCGCGCGGGATGTGATCCCGGGCGCTGAGCCAGTACCGCGCGGTGACCTGGGCCATGCCGACCAGGCCCACGCCGATCAGGTGCGCCTCGCCGTCGGACAGGCCGGCGCCTTCCTTGATGGCGTCGCTGACCATGTCGGCGCACTCGCGCTGGGCCACCTCGAGCCGTTCGCGCACGGCGGGCTCGTTGCTCAGGTCCGACTCGAACACCAGCCGGTAGGCCTGGCCGTTGCCGCCCACGTACTCGAAGTAGGCGCCGAAGGTGGCGGCCACCCGCTGCTTGGGGTCCTCCAGGTTCGACCCGAGCGCGTCCCGCATCGTGTCGACCAGGGTGCCCACGCTCTCGTCGAGCAGGGCCAGGTAGAGCTCGAGCTTGCCGGGGAAGTGCTGGTAGAGCACGGGCTTGCTGACGCCTGCGCGTTCGGCGATGTCGTCCATCGCGGCCGCGTGGTACCCCTGGGAGACGAACACCTCGAGCGCCGCATCCAGTAGCTGCCGTCGCCGTTCATGCCGCGGCAGCCGAGTGCTGCGTGGCCTGGTCTCGGACGTTGCCGTCACAGTCGATTCTCCGGGGTTAGCACGCGCGGATGAGTTCCTGCGTTCGACCCATCCTAAGCCGCCCTCAGCGGTAGTCGTCATCGTCGTAGCCCACCACGCGGTCCTGTTCAGCCGCGTCGGCCTCGTTTACGTCGAACGGCACCTCGCGCCGGACGCCGACCGGGGTCTCCTCTTCGATCAGCTCCTGGTGCTGCTCGAGGGCGTCATCCTCGGGCGTCTCCATGTCCAGTTCGCTCAACGGTCCGATCCCCTCTTCCTGCTGGCCGGCCCCGGCCGCCCCGGCTCCGGCCAGCTCGCGAAGCGCTGTCTCCAGTGCTTCCCCGTAGGTCGGGAAGGCATGCACCACATCGGCGAGGATCGTGACGGGAATCTTGGCCCTGATGGCGAGCGTGACCTCGCCCATCCAGCTGGCCGCGTCCGGGCCCACGGCGACCGCGCCGACCAGTACCCCGGACTCGGCGTACAGCTCGACGCCGCCCAGGTCGTCATGCCCCAGCCGGGCGCGGGTGGTGCCGCCGAGGCTGGCCCGGACCGTGACCAGCCGCTGGCTCCCGCCCGGCGAGGCCGCCGCCCGGGCCTCGGCCGGCGGCTTCGCGATCCGCAGCATCCGCCGCCTGGGCTCGGGAACCTCCGGCCCCGACCCGTTCATCGTCTCGGGACCGGCGTCCTGGACGGCCTCGGCCGCACCGGGAACGGTGCCCACCGAGAAGACGGACGGGGTGGTGAACACGCACCGGGGGAGCGCGCTGTAGTCGGCCTCACGCCGGACGCCGAGGATGTTCGACGCGACCACGCTGGCCTGGTACTGGCTGGCGTGCGTGTGGGTGGTGCCGGTGACGTCGCCCGCGGCCCAGACCCGGCCGCCGGTCCCGGCCACCTCGCACCGGGTCGTGGTGGGCAGCGCCATCCCCGGCGTTACCTCCAGGCCGAGGGCGTCCAGGCCCAGGCCGCCGAGCCGGGGACGCCGGCCCGAGGCGAGCAGCAGCCGGTCCGCGTCGATTCGGGTCCCGTCGGCCAGCGCGAGCGTGAGGCCGTCCGGGGTCCGTTCGGCCTTGGTAGCCCGGGAGCCGAGGTAGATCTCCGCGCCGGCCCGGCGCAGCGCCGCGGCGAGGATCTCGCCGGCGAAGGCGGGCTCGCCCGGCAGCAGCCCCGGGTCGGCTTCCACCAGCGTCACCTGCGAGCCGAACGAAGCGTAGATCTGCGTGAGCTCGCATCCGGCGGCCCCGCCGCCGAGCACGATGAGGCGCCGCGGCAGGTCGGGGGAGCACAGGCTCTCCGCGGTGGTCCACGCCGGTATGTCGGACAGGCCCTCGATCGGCGGGGCGACCGGTTCGCAGCCGGTCGCGAGAACCAGGTCCGTGTACGCCAGCGGCACGACCGTCCCGGCGGGGGCGGATTCCTCGCCCGGGGCCAGCGTGACCTCCACCGTCCCCGGCGCGGTGATCCGGCCGGTGCCGCGGATCACGGTCACGCCCGCCCGCGTCAGCCGCCGCGCGGCCGCCGAGTCGTCCAGGCCGCCGGTGACCTCGGTCCGCCGCGCCACCGCGTCTTCCCAGCTCTTGCCGCGGGCCGCGGAAAGCAGCAGCGAGTTCGACGGCAGGCAGGCCAGGTATTCGGACTCGCCGCCGATCAGCCCCGCCTCGACGAGAGCCACCGTCTTACCGCCGCCGGCGACCTCGGTGGCGACGTGCACGCCGGCGCTGCCGCCGCCGAGCACGACCACATCGAAAGCGCCCATATCTCTCCGTCCCCCTCGAACTTCGAGTCGGTACCCGGCCTGTTCCCCGTCCTGAGCCGGGGCCAGCCGGATTGCGGTCCAGGTCCCGGGCCCTCTCATCATCGCAGCCGAAGCTAAGCTCGCTTGCAGAGTTGGGTGAAATCCACCCATGGTCGTCCTATAGCCACTCGAATACCTGGTCGGTTCCGGGAATTAGGACAAGACGGATGATCAGCGTCAGCACAACCGGGGTAGGTGAAGACCATGCGCAGCATATGGTCCGGCGCCATCTCATTTGGCCTGGTCGTGATCCCGGTCAAGCTCTACGCCGCGACGGAGCAGCGTGACATCACCTTCCGTCAGGTCCACCGCAAGGACGGCGCCCGGATTCAGTTCCGCCGGTTCTGCACGCTCGACGGCGAAGAGGTCCCGTACTCCGACATCGCCAAGGGCTACGAACTGCCCACCGGCGACATGGTGGTGCTGACCGACGAGGACCTGGCCGACCTGCCGCTGGTGACCGCGCACCGGATCGAGGTGCTGCACTTCGCGCCCGCCGCCCAGGTCGAGCCGATCTACGCGAACAAGAGCTACTACACCGAGCCCGAGCAGGCAGGCACCCGGGCGTACGCGCTGTTCCGCGACGCCCTCGAGGCCTCCGGGAAGGTGGCGGTGGCCAAGGTCGCGCTGCGCCAGCGCGAGGCGCTGGCCGCGCTGCGGGTCAGGGAGGGCGTGATCACCCTGGAGACCCTGCTGTGGCCGGACGAGGTGCGCCAGCCCGAGTTCGCCTTCCTTGACGAGGACATCGAGGTCAGGTCGCAGGAACTGAAGATGGCCGCCTCGCTCATCGACACGATGACCGAGGACTTCGAACCCGATCAGTACCGCGACGCCTACCGCGAGGCGCTCGAGGCCGTCGTCCAGGCCAAGGTCGAGGGCAACGAGGTCGTCCGCCCCGACGGCCTGGACCTGCCCGAGGCCAAGAAGCAGCCCGCCGACCTGACCGAGATCCTGCGGGCCAGCGTCGCGGCGGCCAAGGGCGGCCGCGGCCAGCAGGACGACAAGAAAGACGAGGGCAAGGGCAAGGACAGCGCCAAGCCCGCCGCGAAAACCAAGCCCCGCCGCAAGGCCAGCGCGTGACCGCCCACCCCGGCCCCATCCCGCACTGGCCGGGCCGCCCGGTCATTGTCGACGCCCCCGGCCTAGGCGACCACGAGGTCTACGTCCGCAGCGCCCCCGGCGGGGAGGGCGCCGAGCCGGCCCTGTTCGTGCACGGCCTGGAGGGCTCGAGCCGTAACTGGACCGACCTGATGGACCTGCTCCGCCCGGTCCTGGCCTGCGAGGCGGTCGACCTGCCGGGGTTCGGCGACTCACCGCCGCGGCCGGACGGCCGCTACTCGATCGCCGCCCTGGCCGAGACGGTCATCGCGCTGATCAAGCAGGGCGGCCAGGGGCCGGTGCACCTGATCGGCAACTCCCTGGGCGGCGCGGTCTGCGTGAAGGTCGCGGCCGCCCGGCCCGAGCTGATCCGGTCCCTCACCCTCATCTCCCCGGCCCTGCCCGACTCCCGGCCGCGCCTGGACCTGCTCCGCTTCCCGGTGATGAGCCTGCCCCGGGTCGGCTCCCGCCTGGTCCGGCAGTACCAGGTGCTCCCGCCGGAACGCCGGGTCGCCGACGTCATCACCACCTGCTTCGGCGAGCCGGAACTGTTCCAGCAGGCCCGGTTCGCCACCGAGGTGGCCGAGCTCACCCGGCGCGACGAACTCGGCCACGCCGCCACCGCGCTCGTCGGCAGCGTCCGCACGCTGACCGCCGAGTTCCTCCGCAAGGGCCGCCACTCGGCCTGGCGGGACGCGGCCCGCGTCACCGCGCCCGCACTGGTCATCTACGGCCGCCGCGACCGTCTGGTGGACGCGCGGATGGCGGGCCGGGCCGCGCACCAGTTCGCCGACGCCAGGGTCGTGGTGCTGCCCCGCACCGGGCACGTGGCGCACATGGAACACCCCGACGCCGTGGCGGACGAGATGGCGATCCTGCTGGGAATTCCCGGTCACTTCCGCCGGTTGTCGCAGGAACGGGCGGGGGAGGGGAAGGCCCAGCCCGTTCGGTCCTAAACATCAATTCCAGGAGAGAACAGTGTCGTTGCCGCCGCTGGTCGAGCCAGCCGCCGAGCTGACGGTCGATGAGGTCAAGCGCTACTCGCGCCACCTGATCATCCCGGACGTCGGGATGACCGGGCAGAAGCGCCTCAAGAACGCGAAGGTCCTGGTGGTGGGCGCCGGCGGTCTCGGCTCGCCCGCCCTGCTCTACCTGGCCGCGGCCGGCGTCGGCACCCTCGGCATCATCGACTTCGACGTGGTGGACGAGTCCAACCTCCAGCGCCAGGTCATCCACGGCCAGTCCGACGTGGGCCGGCCCAAGGCCGAGTCGGCGCGGAACAGCATCAACGAGATCAACCCCCTCGTGCAGGTCAACCTGCATGAGGTCAGGCTCGACTCGGACAACGCCATGGAGATCTTCGCCCCGTACGACCTGATCGTCGACGGCACCGACAACTTCGCCACCAGGTACCTGGTCAACGACGCGTGCGTGCTGCTCGGCAAGCCGTACGTGTGGGGCTCGATCTACCGGTTCGACGGCCAGGCCAGCGTGTTCTGGGCCGAGTACGGCCCGTGCTACCGCTGCCTGTACCCCGAGCCGCCGCCGCCCGGCATGGTGCCCTCCTGCGCCGAGGGCGGCGTCCTCGGCGTGCTCTGCGCCTCCATCGGGTCGATCCAGGTCAACGAGGCCATCAAGGTCATCACCGGGATCGGCGAGTCGCTGGCCGCGGCTGATGATCTACGACGCGCTGGAGATGAGCTACCGGACCGTGCGGGTGCGCAAGGACCCGGACTGCGCGGTCTGCGGCAAGAACCCGACGGTCACCGAGCTGATCGACTACGAGGCGTTCTGCGGCGCGGTGTCCGAGGAGGCCGCCGAGGCCGTCCAGGGCTCCACGATCAGCGCCAAGGACCTCGCCGCCATGCTGGAGGCGGGCGACAACATTTTCCTGGTCGACGTGCGCGAGCCGAACGAGTACGAGATCGTCTCGATCCCCGGCGCCACGCTGATCCCCAAGGGCGAGTTCATGTCCGGGGCCGCGCTGGAGAAGCTGCCGCAGGACAAGCGGATCGTGCTGCACTGCAAGAGCGGCGCCCGCTCGGCCGAGGCCCTGGCCGTCGTCAAGGACGCCGGCTTCACCGACGCGGTGCACGTCGGCGGCGGGGTCCTGGCCTGGGTCAGCCAGGTCGATCCCGCACTGCCAACCTATTAACGAACGGCCGGGGTCCCCCGCCCCGGACCGCCCCTTCGCCTCGCAGGGAGGACGCCCGTGAAGGGAGATCACGTCGAGATCGTGATCGACTCCGGTGAGGGCGGCACCATGACCTACGAGGTGACGGCGACCCGGGCGGGACGCCGGGTGGACATCGCCAACCGGCGCGGCATCATCGAGGTCAGCGAGGTGACCCGGACCGGCACCCCGGTCCGGACGGCGCGCTTCATGGCCAGCCGGGTGGTCGCCCTCGTCGAGCACCCGGCGGACACGTCCGGCGCCGACTAGCTAGCATGCCCGGATGGACCTGCTGAGCCCGAAGATCAAGCCTTACCCCTGGGGGACCCGGGACGCGATCGCGGACCTGCAGGGACGGCCCGTCCCGGCGCCGGGCCCGGAGGCCGAGCTGTGGATGGGCGCGCACCCGAGCGCGCCGTCCGGTGTCGCCTGGACCACGCTGGACGAGGTGATCGGGGCCGCGTCCGAGCGGGCGCTCGGGGCGGAGTGCGCGGCCCGGTTCGGCGGCAGGCTGCCGTTCCTGCTCAAGGTCCTGTCGGCCGGCCACGCGCTGTCGATCCAGGTCCATCCCTCCCGCGCGCAGGCCCAGGCGGGGTACGCCGCCGAGAACGACCGCGGCCTGCCGCCCGGCGACCCGGGCCGCAACTACGTCGATGACTGGCCCAAGCCCGAGCTGCTGTACGCCCTGACCCCGTTCGAGGTGGCGGCGGGCCTGCGTACCCCGGCCGACGCCGCGGCCCTGCTGCGGGCCCTGGCCGTGCCGGACCTCGAGCCGCTGGCCGCGGGCCTGGCCGACGCGGCCGGCGAGGAAGTCCTGGCCGCCGCCCTGGCGTCGGTGCTCGAGTGGCCCCCGGCCGGGCGGGCCGCGCTCGTCGCCGGCGTGGTCGCCGCGTGCTCGCGGCTGGCCGCGGCCGGCGGCCCCTACGCGCCGGCCTGCGCCGCGGCGGTACGGGTCGCCGCCGACCACCCGGGCGACCTCGGCGCGGTCGCGCTGCTGCTGATGCGGTTCGAGGTCCTGCGGCCGGGCCAGGCCGTGTTCATGCCGGCCGGCGGCCTGCACGCCTACCTGCGCGGCACCGGGATCGAACTGCTCGCCAACTCCGACAACGTGGTCCGCTCCGGCCTGACCAGCAAGCACGTCGACGTGCCCGAGCTGCTGAAGCTCCTGGATCCCTCGGTTTCCGTCCCCGTCCTCGCCCCCCGCGTGCTCGCCGACGGCATCACCTGGTTCGACACCCCCGCCCCCGAGTTCCGCCTCTACCTAATCGACCTCTCCACCCCCGCCCCTGGCGCCGGGCACACCTCGGCGCCCCCGGCGCTCGCCTTGCCCGGCACCGGCCCCCGCATCGTGCTCTGCCTCGACGGCGACTGCCTCCTGCGCGCCGCCTCCAACGCCACGCTCGACCTGACCCGGGGCGAGTCCTGCTTCATCCCGTTCGCCGACGGCCCCGTCTCCGCCACCGGCTCCGCCCGCCTGGTCCTAGCCACCCCCGGCCCCGCCCCCACCTAGCCCCAGAACCCCGCCAACTGGAGCCCCGCCCTACTCTCCAAACGATCATGAAGTACCCATGAGCCCGCGGTCACGCCGGAAATGCGCTTGGGCGGGACGCCGCGGGCGGGTTACTATGACGAACGTCTCTGCTGTCGGCGGTGGGAGAGTGCGTTGAGGCTGTGAGGTCAGCGATACCGCGGTTACGCGCGTGACCTCTGCCTGAGCCCAGGTGCCCTGTCCCTGGATGCCCGGAGCCCACGCGGCGTGGTGTCGCCACACGTACCGGAAATCATTCCTACGTGCTGGGAGCCGCGCCTCATGCCCGCCGCCATCCTCTGTTCAGATCTCAGTTTCAGCTGGCCCGACGGAGCCCCGGTGCTGTCCGGGCTGACCGTGTCGTTCGGCCCGGGCCGGACCGGGCTGATCGGAGTCAACGGCTCCGGCAAGTCCACCCTGCTCAAGCTCATCGCCGGGGAACTGCACCCCGCCGCGGGCGCCGTCAAGACCCGCGGCGAGATCGGCTACCTGCCCCAGGCCATCACCCTCGGCACCCGCCGCAGCGTGGCCGACCTGCTCGGCATCGCTCCCGCCCGGGACGCGCTGCACGCCATCGAGGCAGGCGAAACGGGCGAGGACCTCTACCTGGCCATCGGCGACGACTGGGACGTGGAGGAGCGGGCCCGCGCCTGGCTGGACCGGCTGGGCCTGGACAACCTGACCCTGGATGACCAGGTGGAACGGCTGTCCGGCGGGGAGACCATCGGAGTCGCGCTGGCCGCGCTGTTCCTGCGCCGCCCGGACGTCTTGCTGCTGGACGAGCCGACCAACAACCTGGACCTGGACGCGCGCCAGCGGCTGTACGACGCGGTCGCGTCCTGGACCGGGGTGATGGTGATCGTCAGCCACGACCGCGAGCTGCTCGCCCTGGTGGATCAGGTCGCCGACCTGTCCGGCGGCGAGATCCGCATGTACGGCGGCAACCTGGACGCCTACGAGGAATTGCTCGCGGCCGAGCAGGCCGCCGCCGAGCGCGCGGTCACCGCGGCCGCCGCGGACGTCCGCCGGGAGCAGCGCGACCTGATCGACGCGCAGGTCAAGCAGGCCAGGCGCGATCGCATGGGCCGCAAGGTGGCGGCTTCGGGCAGCCTGCCCAGGATCGTGGCGCACGCGCGCAAGCTCACCGCGCAGGAAACCGCGGGCCGGTCCCGGGAGCTGCACGCCGAGCGGCTCGAGGCGGCCCGCGGCCGCCTGGACGAAGCCGAGCAGGCGGTCCGGGACGACGCCGGGATCCGGGTCGACCTGCCCGCCACCGCCGTCCCGGCCGGGCGCACGGTGCTGACCGTGACCGGCCTGGCCGGCTCGCACTGGCACCCCGGCCGACCCCAGCCCCAGGAGCGGCCCCAGCCCCAGGAGCGGCCCCAGCCCCAGGAGCGGCCCCAGCCCCAGGAGCGGCCCGAGAACCCGAGGCGCCCCCGGCCGCCATTCTCGCGGACCTCATCGTCCGCGGTCCCGAGCGCATCGCCCTCACCGGGCCGAACGGCGCCGGCAAGACCACCCTCCTGCGCGCGATAGCCGGCCTGGCCCCGCGCCCGGGAGTCATCGTGCGGCTGGGCGCGGTCACCGGTTACCTGCCGCAGCGCCTCGATATCCTCGACGATTCGCTGAGCGTGGTGGACAACGTCCGGGCGGCGGCCCCGGCCGCGTCGGTGAACGAGGTCCGGGCGAGCCTGGCCCGGTTCCTGTTCCGCGGCGACCGGGCCGACCGGCTGGCCCGCACGCTGTCCGGCGGCGAGCGGTTCCGGGCCGTTCTGGCGGCCCTGCTGCTGGCGCAGCCCGCACCGCAGCTGCTGCTGCTGGACGAGCCGACCAACAACCTGGACATGGCCTCGGCCAGGCAGCTCTCCCAGGCGCTCGAGGGCTACCGCGGCGCGCTCCTGGTCGCCGGCCACGACGTGCCGTTCCTGCGTTCGGCCGGGATCACCCGCTGGCTCCGGCTGGACCGGGAGGCGGGCCTGGCCGAGATCGACACGCTATGAGCCTTCCGGTTGGCCGGCGCGCGCGGAGTCCGCTAGACTGCGTGGGCGGCCCTGGGGCACCGGGGCCGATGCCATTGGGGTATGGGGTAATTGGCAGCCCGACAGGTTCTGGCCCTGTTAGTCTAGGTTCGAGTCCTGGTACCCCAGCAGCTCAGCATGACGGCGCGGACGTAGCTGTGTCCGCGCTCGTTCATGCTGGGAGAATGACCGCCTGACCCGCCGGTTGGCCTGACCGGTGGCAAGGCGGTAATGTAAAGCGCTGGCTACGCCAGCAAACTGCTCGGCCCCGTCGTCTAGAGGCCTAGGACGTCGCCCTCTCAAGGCGGTAACGCCGGTTCGAATCCGGTCGGGGCTACGAATAACGAAAATGCCAGGCCAGCGGCCTGGCATTTTGCCCTCCCCGGCCTGCGGCTCAGGTGTCGATGTTCGGATTGCCGGCCGGCAGCGGCACCAGGTGCGCCGGCGCCTCCGGCAGGGCAACGAACGACTCCACCGACAGATCCGCCCGCACGTGCACGAGCTCACCGGGTGACAGCATCCGCCAGCCGCTCTCCCCGTCCATCGCCTCCGACGCGACCACCACCGAGGCCGCGTCGCCCAGCTCCGGCACGTGCACCGATGACGTCGAGCTCCGCACGTGCAGACCGCCCCCCGCGGGCCGCTCGAGAATGTGCAACGCGTGCGCCCCGGGGTACCGCAGCGCCCACAGCTCACCCGGCGCCGCTACGACCACGTTCAGGGAGGAAACCGGCAGCCGCGCGCCGATCCACGACGCCGCGGCCGTGATCCCCGCCGCCACGTCGCCGCCGCGCGCGCCGGTCTCCTTCGTGATCAGCGCGAAGTACCGCTCGGAGTCGGTCTCGCCGAGCACCAGCCGCCGGTAGGGACCGAGCTCCGTATCCAGCTGGGCCAGGGAACCAAAGCCTCCGTTATGGGCCATCACGCGCCCATCCATACCAAACGGGTGTGTGTTACGCCCCGTCCTCCCTCCCGCTGTGGCCCACCGGACATGCGCCACGAACGCCGACGAGGTGACGTGCCGGGCCGCCCGCGCGAATTCCTCGTCGCGGAACGCGGCTACCGGCTGCTTGTCGAGCACCACGCCGCCGTCGGGGGCAAAATAGCCCAGGCCCACGCCGTCCACGTTGCGGTGGCTCTGGACCTCGAGCGAATCAGGCGCGTCCAGCAGCCAGAACGTCGCCCTGACCCGCTCCGCGCCCGCGGTGAGACCGAACAGCCTGCACACGAGGACGAACCTACCGCAGCCCGCGCCCGGCGCACATGACTTAGTCCCGCCTGGGTAAGAAGCGCGGATGACCGAGTCACAGACCGAGAACAGCACCCCGGCCCTGGAAGAGGCGTCGCGCGAGCTCCAGGCCGCGGCGCACGACGCGCAGGTTGCCTTCGACTGCATCGCCCTCGGCGATCTCGACCGGGCTCACACGCACGCGCTCACCGCCAAGGTCGCGGCCGACGCCGCGGCCACCGCCCTGGCGGCCGAGCTGGGCCAGCCGGATCTGGGCCAGCCGGATCCGGGCCGGCCGGATCCGGGCCGGCCGGGGCTGACCCAGGCGGACGGCTCCTGATACTCCTACCTTCATGGAACATACGGTCATACCGGCTCCGGCGCGATTCGACGTAGCGGGCGGCCGCGGGTTCGCCCTCCGGCCGGGCACGGTGGTCGCGTACTCCGATGCCCGTATCGCCCCCGTCGTCGGGCGGTTCTGCGCCCAGGTCACCCGGCGCACCGGCCTGCGCCTGACCCCGGTACAGGACAGCGCGCCACCGGACGGTCCGTCGGTCACGATCGAACTGGCGGCCGATCCCGGTCTGGACGCGATCCCCGCCCCGGCCGGCCTCTCCCCGGCCGGCGGCGACCCGGCCGACGAGCGGTACTCGCTGCTGATCGACGCCGGCCAGCTCGTCGTGCGCGCGGCCGGACCAGCCGGCGTCGCCCGCGCCCTGATCACGCTGATCCAGCTGGTGGCCGCCAGCACCGGCGAGATAAACGTGCCCGCCGGGCAGGTCCTTGACGGACCGCGCTACGCCTGGCGGGGCCTGTCGCTCGACGTGGCCCGCACCTTCTTCACCGTCCCCGAGCTGCGCCGGGTCATCGACCTGCTGGAGCTGTACAAGCTCAACGTGCTGCACCTGCACTTGACCGACGACCAGGCCTGGCGGCTGCCCATGGGGATGCCGGGCAACGAACCGGAACCCGGCACCGACTGCTATAGCACCGAAGACCTCCGGGCGCTGGCCGCCTACGCCGCGGACCGCTTCGTCACGATCGTGCCCGAGGTCGACACGCCCGGGCACGCGACCGCGCTCTTGCGGCTGCACCCGGAGCTGAGCACCGGCCGCAACGAGGTGGACTACGAGGTCCTGGCCGGCCACCCGCGGCACGCGGTCTGGCTCGATCCGGAGCTGCCGGCCACGTTCGGGCTGATGGAGCACGTGCTGGCCGGCCTGGCCGAGATCTTCCCCGACCCGTACCTGCACATCGGCGCGGACGAGCCGCGCGCGATGCCGGACGAGGAGTACGTGTCGTACGTCCGGCGGCTGCGCCGCCTGGTCCGGGCCCTCGGCCGGCGCCCGCTGGGCTGGCAGGAGTCGGCCCGGGCCGGCCTGGACCCGGATGACGTCATCCAGCTCTGGCTGACCGGCATCGACCTGCCCGCGACCGCGCCACCGCACGTCCGGGCCCAGGTGGCGGCGGAGGTGGCCCTGGCCCGCCGCGACGCCGAGGCGGTGGCGGCGGCGTCGGTCCCGGTGATCGTCTCACCGCTGTCGCACTGCTACCTCGACGTCCCCTACGCCGAGCCGCCGGCCGGCGCTGCTGCCGGTTCCGCGCAGGCGGACCGGCACGGCCGCCTCGGCCTGCGGGTCTACGCGCCCAAGACCGTCGCCGACTCGTTCGGGTGGGAACCGGCCGAGGCCCTCGGACCCGGCCGGGCCGCGCAGGTCGCGGGCGTCGAGGCCGCGATCTGGGCCGAGACCATCACCGGCTTCGACGACCTGGCCTTCTTGCTGCTGCCCCGGCTGGCCGGCGTTGCCCACAAGGCCTGGAGCGCCCCGGAGCCGGACGGCTGGCCCGCCCACCGTGACCGGCTCGCCCGGCACGGCCGGCTGTGGGCTCAGGACAGCCTGGAGTACTTCCGCTCCTCGGCCGTGACCTGGCCCTAGACGGATTCCAGGCCCAGGTCGAGCAGTTCCTCGTAGAAGCCGCCGATCTGGCGGTCTCGCTCGACCAGGTGGACCTCGAGGATCCAGTGGCAGATCTGGCCGTTGGCGTCCCGCCGCCGCATCGGCTGATCGCTGCCGGGCGCGATGTAGGACTCGATGTCGTCGCCCGCGATGTCCTCGTGCGGGAACTGGCCGACCAGGTGCCCGGCGATCGTGCCGCCGAAGTCCCACCCGGCCGCCTCGGCCTCGTTGACCATGAACGTGTAGAGCTGCTCGCCGGTGACGTCCGGCCGTTCGGCGAAGAACCGGCGCCCGGCGTCGAACATGACCGGCAGGTCGTCCCGCAGCCTGAGCTTGACCGGGTCGTCGCCGAGCACGTAGGTCCGGCCGAAGTCGGCCTCCCACTCCTCGAAGATCGGCCCGAAGTCGCAGAAAACGATGTCGTCGGCGCCGATCACCCGGTCCGGCGGGTTCTCCCGGTACGGCTGGAGGGTGTTGGGGCCGGCCCGGACGATCCGCTTGTGCCAGTGCCGGTCCACGCCGAACATCTCGGCGGCCAGGTCCCGGATCGCGTCGCTCGCCTCGACCTCGCGCGCGCCCGGCACGATGATGCCGCGCGGCTCGATCGCGACGAACAGCTCGGCCGCCTTGGCCTGCGCGTCCAGCAGCCGGGCGGCGCGCACGTCCTCGTCCTTGACCAGCCCGGCCGGCCGTCCCTTAGTCACCGTCAGCCTCCATGTCCTCGAACTCGCCGGCGGCGAGCAGGAGGACCTTTCGCTGCCCGTGCCCCATGAGGCCGGTCATACCCACGTGAATGATGATGATTCGCGCACCGGGCCGCGGCCCGGCGGAACCGCAGCCTCCTGGCCGGCCGGTGCGTGTACCGCACGGCCAGGGCGAGCACGTCCCGGACGTACCAGCAGGCGTGGTTGTAGGCGAAGATCGCCCCGCGGAGCCCGGCCGCCCCGCGCGCCACCCCGTTGGCGCACAGCATCCGGGCCGCCGTGAAGATCGCGTCCGCGGGGTCGTAGGGAGTCAGCCGGGCGGACCGGTCGGCCCGGGCGGCGTATTCGGCGAACGTGGCCGGCTCGAACTGCATCGGCCCCTCCGCGCCCTTGCGGTTCTTGCCCCGGTGCACGCCGCGGGCGCGGGTCTGGCCGTTGTCCGATTCCACCGTGCCGATCCCCGCCAGTACCTCCCAGGACAGCCCGGGGCAGGTCCGGGCGGCCTGCCGGTACAAGGCCAGGTAACGAGCGGGGACTCCAGCCGAAGGCCGGCTGGACTACGGCCACGAGCGCGACGCCCAGCAGCCCGGCGAGCAGGCTGGTGACGGCAAGGCCGTGGATGCGGCGCACAGGGCTTGTTATGCGTCATATCCACACTCCGTAATCAGAAATCACTTTGAGTAATCAATTTAATCCAGCTGGCCACCCGGGTAGACCTAGATACACCCCTTACGTCCGGGGCTCAGCGTCACTGACAACCCGCGCGGCCGGGCGGCAGACTGACGGTGACAGAAGGAGGCGGCCGATGCCGATCACCGCAACCTCGCTCCCGCGCCCCCCGCTGAGGTTCGGCCTCGCCCCCGGCCTGGCCGCCTCGGCCCGCGGCCTGGCGCTGGCCCTGGTGGGCCTGGCCGGGTTCGTGCCGGTGCTGGTGGTCCTGACGGCGCTGGGCCTGATCGGGCTGGGGGGCGGGATACTGATCACCTGGACCAGCGATCCTCCCGCCGAACGCGTGCTGTTCGCCGTGCTGACGGCCGGGGCCGGAGCCGGCCTGGCCCGGTTCGGGGTCGCCGGCTCCTTCCTCGGGCTGCGCCGCGTGGCCACCCTGGCCCGGCGGCTGGCCGGCCGGTGGTGCGGCACGCCGATCGCCGATCCGTACCGCCCGCTGCCCGCGAGCCGGAACGAGCTCGGCTTCACCGGGCTGCTCCGGTGCCTGGTGACGGACCCGGCGACCTGGCGGGACCTGCTGTGGGTCACCGTCAACCTGATCGTCGCCTGGATGCTGGCCGCGCTGTCCGCCGTGATCATCGGGATCGGCCTCATCGTGTTCATCGGGCCCGAGCTCGTCAAGGCCATCCCGCCGCCGGCCTTCCCCGGCAACAACGCCGGCCCCCTCATCGTGCTCGGCCTGATGATCATCGTGACCGGAGTGCTGGCGGCACCCGTGCTGCTGCGCGGCTATGGTTTGCTGGCCGGCGCGATGCTGGCCCCGGCCGGGCACGCCGACCTGACGCGGCGCCTGCGGCACCTGGCCCAGACTCGCGACGAGGCGCTGGACACCAGCGCGGCCGAGATCCGCCGGATCGAGCGGGACCTGCACGACGGGGCGCAGGCCCGGCTGGTGGCGATGGGGATGACCCTGGACGCCGCCGGCCAGGTCATCGACACCAACCCCGAGGCGGCCCGGGCGCTGCTCTACGAGGCCCGCGACGCCTCGGTCAAGGCCCTGGCCGAACTGCGCGACCTGGTGCGCGGCATCCACCCGCCGGTGCTGGCCGACCGCGGCCTGACCGACGCGATCCGGGCCCTCGCGCTGGACTCTCCCGTCCGGATCGACCTGGCCAGCGACCTGGACGGCCGCCCGCCCGCCCCGGTCGAGTCGGCCGCCTACTTCGCGGTCAGCGAGCTGCTGGCCAACGTGTCCAAGCACGCCGGGGCCCGGCAGGCCTGGATCGACATCCGGCACACTGACGGGATGCTGCGGATCGGCGTCACCGACAATGGCCACGGCGGCGCCGCCCCGAAGCACCCGGCCCGCGGCACCGGCCTGCACGGCATCGAGCAGCGGCTGGCCGCGTTCGACGGCGTGCTCGCGATCAGCAGCCCGCCGGGCGGGCCCACCGCCGTCACCATGGAGATCCCGTGCGCGTTGTCATCGCCGAAGACCTCTTCCTGCTGAGAGACGGCCTGACGCGCATGCTCCAGGCGCACGGCCTGCAGATCGCCGCGGCCGTCGACAACGGGGCCGACCTGCTCGCCGCGGTCACCGCGGACCGGCCCGACGTGGCCATCGTGGACGTGCGGCTGCCGCCCACGTTCTCCGACGAGGGCATCCGGGCCGCGCTGGCCGCCCGGCGCGAGGTGCCCGGCCTGCCGGTGCTCGTCCTGTCCCAGTACGTCGAGCAGCTGTACGCCCGGGAGCTGCTGGCCGACGGCAGCGGCGGCATCGGGTACCTGCTCAAGGACCGGGTCTTCGACAGCGGCCAGTTCGTCGACGCGATCCGCCGGGTCGCGGCCGGGGGGACCGCCATGGACCCGGAGGTCATCGCGCGCCTGCTCGCCCGCAACACCGGTGACGGGACCCTGGCCGCACTGAGCCCGCGCGAGCGGGAAGTGCTCGCCCTGATGGCCGAGGGGCGGTCCAACGCCGCCATCGCCCAGCGGCTGGTGATCACCGAGCGATCGGTGGCCAAGCACACCGCTTCCATCTTTGGAAAGCTGGACCTGCAGCCCTCCGATGACGACAACCGCCGGGTTCTCGCCGTCCTCGCCTATCTGGGCGGCTGACCTGCCCCGTCGCCCCATGCATAACATCCCCCGAGCTGGGCAGGTAAGGGCCATTCATAACAAGGGGAAGCCTGATGTCGATAGATCCGCAGTCCGCGCCGTACGGCACTCCGCTGCCGCGGCAGGCGCCGGGGGCCGAGGCGCCGCCCGTGGCCGAGATGCCCGTGCTGCCCGGGGCGGTATATCCCGCCGAAGACGCATATCCCGCCGAAGACGCGATCGCGCCCGGCGTCGCCGAACCGGAACCTGGGGTCATCCCCGGACCGCCCGCGGCCGCGGAGCCCGCCCCGCCCCAGTCCGCCCCGCCCCAGGCCCCGCCCCCGCTCAAGATCAAGCGCACCAGGACTAGCGGCCTGTGGGTGGCGGTGGGCTTCTTCGCCGTCGTGCTGCTGCTCCTGCTGATCTTCATCCTGCAGAACGGCACCCAGGTCAGCGTCAATTACCTGGGCGCCCACGGTCACCTGCCGCTCGGCGTGGCCCTGCTGCTCTCGGCGGTCTGCGGCGTCCTGCTGGTCGTCCTGGCCGGCGCGGCCCGGATCAGCCAGCTCCGGACGGTCGCCCGCCGTCACCGCCGCGCCGACAGCCGGCGGGCCAAGGCCGTCGCCCGCGAACAAGCGACCCGCTAGGTAAGGGCGCGCGCGATGCGCCGCGCCGCCTCGTGCAGCCGGCCGGGGGTGTGCGCGGCGTAGCCCAGCACGATGCCCGGCACCCCCGGACGCTGACGATGCCAGGACAGCGGATGGACCAGCACCCCCGTTTCCAGGATCGCCTCGGCTAGCTCCACGTCCGGGTCGTCCCGCCCGGGAAACGTGATGAGCAGGTGCAGCCCGGCCGCGATGCCCTGGACCCGGGCGGGCGGCAGGTGCTCGCGCAGCGCCGCCAGCAGGGCGTCGCGCCGGCTCCGCTGCCTCTTCCTGACCAGGCGGATGTGCTGCTCGAGCTCGCCGCTGGCGATCAGCCGGGCCAGTACCAGCTGCGGCAGCGCCGGGCTGCCCAGGTCGCTCGCGTACTTGGCCTCGACCAGGTCCGCCCGCAGCCGGGCGGGCGGGATCAGCCAGCCCAGCCGCATGCCGGGCGCCAGCGTCTTGGAGGTGCTGCCCGCGTAGGCGACCAGGCCGGGGGCCGAGCCGTGCAGGGCCGGCACCGGGGCCCGGTCGTACCGGTATTCCGCGTCGTAGTCGTCCTCGACGATCAGGGCGTCCGCTGCGGCGGCCCAGTCCAGCAGGTCGCGGCGGCGCTGCGGGGCCAGCACCACCCCGGTCGGGAACTGGTGCGCGGGGGTGAGCAGCACCGCCCGGGCGTCCCCGCGGGCCAGCTCGCCGACCCGCACCCCGTGCTCGTCCACCGGCACCGGTACCGGCCGCAGCCCCCAGTAGGCCAGGTCGTCGCGGGCCCCGCGCGAGCCCGGGTCCTCGATCGCGATCGCGTCGTGCCCCTGCCGCCGCAGCACCCGGGCCAGCAGCGCCAGGGCCTGCGCCACCCCGGTGACCACGATGATGTCGCTGGCCGCGGCGCGCAGTCCGCGCGTCCGCGCCAGCCAGCCCGCCAGCTCGCCCCGCAGCGCCCCGGTACCACGCGGGTCACCGTAGCCGAGGTCAGCCACGCTGGCCCGCTCGAGCACCAGCCGTTCGGCCCGCAGCCAGGCGCCCCGGGGAAACCCGGACAGATCAGGCACCCCAGGCGAAAGATCGATCTCCGCCCGCTCCCGCCACCCCGCCGCCACCAGCAACGGCCCCCCCACCGCCCCAAAAACCCCCAAGTCCCCAAAAGCCCCCGAGCACCCAGAAACCCCCGAGCACCCAGAAACCCCCGAGTCCCCATAAACCCTTGAGTCCCCAGAAACCCCCGAGCACCCAGAAACCCCCTTCTGCTCGGAATTCACAGGAACCCCGGAGATCCCGGAGGTCTCGCCCGACCCAAAGCCCGGGCGAGACACACCCAGAACCTGCGTCCCGGTCCCGGGTCGGCCGCTGACCAGCCCCTCGTCAGCGAGCCGCTGGTAGGCCTCGACCACCACGCCGCGGGATACGCCCAGGTCACCAGCCAGCACCCGGGTCGCGGGCAGCGGTGCCCCGGCCCGCAGCCGCCCGTCCATGATGGCGACCCGGATAGCGTCGGCCAGCCAGCCCGTCAGCCCCCGAGACGGCGCGTCCTGCGGACTGAGCTGCAGAAAATCAGCACCCCGTTCGTCAGTCAAAGCCATTGGTCCACTATAAACGCGACTCAATGGCCCTGTTAGCTAGACCATAGCTTCCATACCGTGGCGTCATGCCCGACCCGCAAGCCTCCGACACCCCCGGCGCCCGGACGCCCGCCACGACTGTGACGTGCGGGCCACCTGAGCCCAGCGCCACCGATTTCCGGGCCACAAGCTACGAACATGTAAGCGAATTTCATGATCACGAAGGGTTTTACTACCTTTTCGGGTATAAAACTCTTCACGATCATGAAAAGATCGCGAATCCCGCCGCCACCCCCGACGCGCCAAGCCCCGCCACTCCCGCGCCCCGCCGCGGCGCGGCGCTCGGCATCGCCACCGGGTCCGCCGCCATGGTCTGCGTGGGCGGCAGCGTGGCGGTGTCCGCGGTGCTGTCCGGGGCGCCGGTGTTCACCGCCGAGGCGGTCCGGTACGGCGCGGCCTGCCTGCTCCTGGTCGCCCTGGCCCGGATCGCCGGCCGCCCCCTGAAGCGGCCGCGCGGCACCGAGTGGCTGTGGCTGGCAGGCATCGCCGTGACCGGCCTGGTCGTATTCAACCTGGCCCTGGTCGAGGGGGCCGGTCACGCCGAGCCCGCCGTCCTCGGCGTAGCCGTAGCCTGCGTCCCCGCCGTGCTCGCTATCGTCGGCCCGCTGCTCGAGGGCGATCGCCCCCGGGTCAAAGCCATCACCGCCGCACTGGTGGTCACGTGCGGCGCCGGCCTGGTCCAGGGCCTCGGCCGGACCGACGCCACCGGCCTGGCCTGGGCGGCCGTGGTCTTCGGGTGCGAAGCCGCGTTCACTCTGCTCGCCATTCCCGTCCTGAAAAGGCACGGCCCGTGGGGCGTGTCGGTGCACGCCACCTGGCTCGCCACCGTGATGTTCGCGATAATCGGGGTCATCCACGAGGGCCCAGCCGCCGTCACCGGACTCACCCGTTCCGACTGGCTCGCCGTCGGCTACCTGGCGGTCGCGGTCACCGCCGTGGCCTTCGTCCTGTGGTATTCCAGTGTCAGCCGCCTGGGCGCGAGCCGGGCCGGCCTGCTCACCGGGATCGCCCCGGTGACCGCGGCGATCTCCGGGGTGCTGCTCGGCGCCCCGGCCCCCCGCCCGCCGGTCTGGGCCGGGATGGCGGTCGTCGCGGCCGGCCTAGCGCTCGGCCTCCGCAAAGCCCGCGAAAACCCGCAGAACCCGCCAAGCCCGCGAAACCCGCAGAACCCGCCAAGCCCGCAGAACCCGCCAAGCCCGCAACGCCAGTAAGGGGAGAAGCTAATGCACTTCCAGCACGACGCCGCCATCTGGCGGGACTTCCCGGCCCTGGTTCCCGGCGTCCTGTACGCCGAAGGCATCACGCCCGACGCCGAGATCGATACCGGTCCGTACGAGAAAACCGCCCGGGACCGGCTCGCGCAGACCACAGAAAGCGAGTTCGCCGAGATCCAGGCCTGGCGGCGCGCCTTCGCCGCGCTGGGCCTGAAGCCGACCCAGTACCGCTGCGCCTCCGAGTCGCTGCTCCGCCGCTTCCGCAAGGAGGGCAGCCTGCCCCGGCTGCACCCGCTGGTCGACCTGTGCAACGCCGTCTCGCTGGCCTTCGCCATCCCGGTCGCCGCCCTGGACGTCGCCGAGATCTCCTGGCCGCTCGAAGTCGGCTACGCCACCGGAAACGAGGACTACCTGACGTTCGGCGGCGAGACCGAGCATCCGAGTCCCGGCGAGGTCATCTTCGCTGACCAGGCCGGGCAGGCGCACGCCCGCCGCTGGACCAACCGCCAGAGCGGCCGTTCCGCCGTCCGTGACACGACCGGGACGGTCCTCATCGTGGCCGAGGCGCTGCACGCCAGCGCCAGCGAAGACATCCCCGAGCTCATCGCCACTCTGGCCGCCGAGATCGGCGCCGCCTGGCCGCCCCAGCCGCGGACCGCCATCCTGACCCCCGCCGCGCCCGCCTTCCCGCAGAATCCGCAGAATTTGCAAAATCCGCAGAATCCGTAAACGCGGCCAGCCGCTAGCCCAGTCAACCCCACAAGACCTCTAACGCCAGCGCCTCCACCGGCAGTGACCCGGTCAAGGCCAGCCGGGCGTGGTCGGCTTCCTGCACCGGCTTGGGCGTCCCGGCCCGGCCCCGGTAGCGGTCCAGCGCGACCGCGCCGCGCTGGTACGCGCCGATCGCGGCGGTGGCCCCGGCCAGCCCGACCGGGCCGTAGTACAGCCCGTGCGGCATGATCACCAGGTTGGCGGCGAACCGGTGGCCGCCCACGTGCGAGGTCTCCCAGACCTGCCCGGGGTACCGGACGGCCAGGGCCTGCGCCAGCGGTATCCCGTACCGCGCGCAGCACACGCTGCGCTTAGCGTGCGTGCAGACCAGGAAGGCGGGCTCGCCGGCCGGCGCGCCGAACGCCGGCCTGCCCCCGCCGGCCAGCTCCTTCAGGTCCCGCTCGTCCAGCCCGGGCGACGACGCTGACACCGAGGCCCGCCGCAGCCAGGGCTCGCGTCCCGCGGTCCAGCCCAGGAACACGGTGCGCGTATCGCCCGCCCGCCGCCGTCCGGGCTTGCGTATCAGCTGCAGCCGGACGCCGATGTTCTCGGCCGCCCCGGCCAGCTCCGCCAGCCGCGGCGGCAGCGCGGCGCCCGCCGCCTCGTGCGGCCACGGCCCGGGATGCTCGATCAGCAGCCAGGCCCGCGACGCCTCCGGCGCCGAGGCCATGGACACGATGCTCCCGTCGTGGCATTCCGCGCCGTGTTCGCAACTAATCGTCACTCTGGTGATCCCCCGAATCTAGTCGTCGCTGTTCATGGTAGGTAATGGGAAGCCGGCGGCGGATGCATCAAAAATCGTGGTGCGAGATGTTCCAGGCGTACGCGCCCGCCATCCCGAAGGCCACCACGTCCCCGGCCCGGAGCCGCCTCACCGCTACCCGCCGGGCCAGCACGTCCTTGGGCGTGCACAGCTGGCCGGCGATCGTCACCGCCTGGGCGGACACACCGGGCCGTGGCCACCCGAAGGTCCAGTTCGGCACGCTGATCACCGCGCACGGCTGGTCGTGGCCCTTGGCCGGGGGCGTGCGCCGGTGATGCGTCCCGCCCGCGACCACGGCGAAGGCCTCGCCGTGGCTGCGCTTCACGTCCAGCACCCGGGTCAGGTACCAGCCGCAGTAGGCGGTGACCGCGCCCCGCTCGATCCGCAGCGTCTCCCCGTCCCGGGCCAGCCGGGCCAGCCCGCGCCCGTACGCCGCCCAGGCGAACGGCGCGTCCGGGCACGCGTAGTCCACCGCCATGCCCCCGCCGAGTTGAACTCCGGCGCCCGCACGCCCTGGGCCGCGCACCAGTCCCGGCCGAACTCGAGCAGCCGCCTGGCCCAGTCCAGCCCGGCGTCGGGGCCGAGCCCGCGCAGCCGCACCGTATCCATGCGGCTGATCAATTCGGCGCAGGCCCGCAACAACGCCAGATCTATACCAAACGCGCTCGGCTTCCCCCCCATCACCAGCTGCGCCACATCGCCCCCGGAGTGCCCCGGCGGGTTCACCCGCAGGAGCACGTCCGCCTGCTGGACAGCGTAGGCCGCACCGTGAGCTGCCGCTCCGGCGCGACCACCGCCCCCGGGGCGTAGCGCAGCAAGTCCTCGTCGGTGAAGCCGAGGCGGCAGGCCGAGGTGGGGTAGACCGGGTGCGGCCGCGCGGCGGCCAGCGCGTCGTAGTGCACCGCCCCGGCCGGGGCGTCCAGGGCCCCGGCGGCAGGTCGCACGGGTGCGTTCGCGCAGCCGCAGGGTCGCCAGCGCCTGCTGGCACTCCGCGCCGAAGGCGGCCACCTCGCCCGCGTCCGCGGCCGGGGCGACGGCGGCGAGCAGCGACCCGACGTCCTTGAGGGTGAGCGCCGCCTGCCGCACGACGGCGAAGTCGGCCAGGAAGCCGTCGGGCCGCAGCGGCAGGCCCGGCCCTCCGGGCCAGTCGAGCACGGTCCCGTCCGCCGTCGCCCGTACCCGCCCGGCCAGCCCGGTCATACTCCCTGATCCTCGGTAATGAAGCTCCGCTCATGTCAGCGCCACCCTCATCAAGGCCCGTGACGCACCCGGAACCCCACTGACCCCTCACCGCAATAAACGGCCCCCAACGCCCCCCGGTTCTATCCGCGACCACGAATTCCCCCGCTGCCCGAGTTCGCCACAACGCAATGAAACCCCGCTTCGAGTGCGTTCCGACGCGCTGATAGCCCCGTTTCATGGCGCCCGGAAGGCGGTTCGGCGGGGCCCTTCGGCCGGCGGGGCAGTGCCGGCCAGGGTGTAGCATCGATCGCGTGTCACGGTGGTATCGGCGCTTTACCCTGGCTTCAAGCGGAGCCGGGCGTTCGCGCCTGCGCTGATCACCGCCTGGAGCCAGCCACGACTAAAGGGTGTGCTGGCTCCCGTGCCCCGGGCAGCGGGCTCGCCCGGGAGGAGACCCGCTCGATGCCGAGCACCAGGGATACCCGGATCACCGGCTACAAGCCGCTGCTTTCGCCTGCGGCCCTGCTCGATGAGCTGCCGCTGACCGACGAGGCCACGGCCACCGTGGAGCAAAGCCGCGGCGAGATCCGCGCCGTCCTCGACGGCGAGGACGACCGCCTGCTCGTGATCGCCGGGCCTTGCTCGGTGCACGACACCCGGGCGGCGCTCGAGTACGCCGGCCAGCTGCGGGAGGTCCGCGACCGGTACCGCGACGACTTGCTGATCGTGATGCGGGTGTACTTCGAGAAGCCGCGCACGGTGACCGGCTGGAAGGGCCTGATCAACGACCCGGGCATGGACGGCGGTCATGATGTGCACCGCGGCCTGCGCACCGCGCGGCGGCTGCTGCTCGATATCGTCGAGCTCGGCCTGCCGGTAGGCTGCGAGTTGCTGGACCCGATCACGCCGCAGTACATCGCGGACGCGGTGACCTGGGGTGCGATCGGGGCCCGGACCACCGAGAGCCAGGTCCACCGCCAGCTCACCTCCGGCCTGTCGATGCCGGTCGGCTTCAAGAACGGCACCGACGGGGATGTCCAGGTGGCGGTGGACGCCTGCCGCGCCTCCTCCACCGGGCACACGTTCTTCGGCGTCACCCACAACGGCGTCGCCGCCGTGGTGACCACGACCGGCAACCCGGACACCCACGTGATCTTGCGCGGCGGCCGCTCCGGCCCGAACTACGACGTCAGCAGCGTGGCCAAGGCGCTGGACCTGATCGCGGCCGCGGGCCTGCCCCGCCGGCTGATGGCGGACGCCAGCCACGGCAACAGCGGCAAGGATCACCGCCGCCAGCCGGTCGTGGCCACGGCGATCGCCGAGCAGGTGGCGGCGGGGGAGCGCGGCCTGGCCGGCGTGATGCTGGAGAGCTTCCTGGTCGAGGGCAAGCAGGAGCCCGGGCCGCCGGACACGCTCACCTACGGTCAGAGCGTCACCGACGCGTGCATGGACTTCGGCACGACGACCGAGGTCCTGCACGGGCTGGCCACCGCCGTCCGCTCCCGCCGCGACGCCTGATTTCCTGCCGAACGACGCCGCTATCCCGCCCGCCTACCCCACGTGCGGTAGGCGGGTAAGGGCGTCGTCGATGCGCTCCTGGGGAAGCTCGAAGTCCTCCATCTCGCCCGACAGGTAACGCTGGTACGCGGCCATGTCGAAGTGCCCGTGGCCGCACAGCGCGGTCAGGATCACCTTCGGCTCGCCGGATTCGGCGCACCGCTTGGCCTCCTCGATCACGGAGGCGAGCGCGTGCGTCGGCTCCGGGGCCGGGATGATCCCCTCGGCCCGGGCGAAGGTGATCGCGGCCGCGAAGCACTCCCGCTGCTGCCTGGCCTCCGCCTCGAACAGCCCGAGCTCGTACATGTGCGAGAGCAGCGGGGACATGCCGTGGTAGCGCAGCCCGCCCGCGTGCACCGGGTCGGGGATGAAGTCGTGGCCGAGGGTGTGCATCTTCATCAGCGGGGTGAACCCGGCCGTGTCGCCGAAGTCGTAGGCGTACCGCCCGCGGGTAAACGACGGGCAGGCGGCCGGCTCGACCGCGCGGATGACCGGGTTGCCGCGGCCGGCCAGCTTCTCCCGCAGGAACGGGAAGAACAGCCCGGCGAAGTTGGAGCCGCCGCCGGTGCAGCCGACGATCAGGTCGGGCGCCGATTCCCCGGCCGCGGCGAACTGCTTGAGGGCTTCCTCGCCGATCACGGTCTGGTGCATCAGCACGTGGTTGAGCACGCTGCCCAGCGCGTACCTGGTGTCCGCGCTGCCGCCGGCCGCCTCGACCGCCTCGCTGATCGCGATGCCCAGGCTGCCCGTCGAGTCCGGGTGGGCGGCGAGTATCTCCGCGCCCGCCTTGGTGGTCCGGGACGGGCTGGCGTGGACGGTGGCGCCCCACGTCTCCATCATCGTGCGCCGGTACGGCTTCTGGTCGTAGGAGGCGCGGACCATCCAGATCTCGCAGTCGATGCCGTACTGGGCGCAGGCGAAGGACAGCGCGCTGCCCCACTGCCCGGCGCCGGTCTCGGTGGTCAGCCGCTTGGTGCCCTCGGCCGCGTTGTAGTACGCCTGCGGGACGGCGGTGTTCGGCTTGTGCGACCCGGCCGGGGACACGCCCTCGTACTTGTAGTAGATGCGCGCCGGGGTGTTCAGCGCCTTCTCCAGGCGGTGCGCCCGGAACAGCGGGGTGGGCCGCCACAGCCGGTAGACGTCGCGCACCACGTCCGGGATGGCCACGTAGGAGTCGGTGGACACTTCCTGGCGGATGAGCTCCATCGGGAACAGCGGCGCCAGATCCTCCGGGCCCACCGGCTGGCCCGTCCCCGGGTGCAGCGGCGGCGGCATCGGCGCGGGCAGGTCGGGCATGATGTTGTACCACTGGGTCGGGATCTCGGACTCGTCCAGTGTGATCTTGGTGCGTTCAGCCACGAAAACCTCCCGTTATCCAGTCAGACATCCTGTCCGAACTGTACTCCGCTGTCCCGCTCGCCTCCGGGCGCCCGCAGTCGGTGTCTTCCCGCTCCGCTGTCCCGCTCGCCTCCGGGCGCCCGCAGTCGGTGTCTTCCCTCCTCACTCGTCGCAAGCTCCTCGCTCGTCAGTCCAGACACCGACGCGCCCTTCGGCTCGCAGGAGGGGCTCGCCACCTCGGGGCATCCGCAGCCACTTCATGCGCTCTGTTTCGGGTGCGCTTATCCCCAAGGCCGCCCGGCTGGCGAGGCGGAGAAGAAGGTCCCGCTCAGCGAGATCGAGACCACCTGGCGGCGCCCCGGCCCGCGGGGCGCCCGGCTGGTCGTGGTGCCGTGACGGCTAGCCCACCAAGGTCTTGACCGCGGCGTTCAGCTCGGTCATCGCCTTCTTCGCGTCGGCGAAGTACATGCTGGTCTTGGGGTCGAAGTACAGCTCGTTCTCCATCCCGGCGTAGCCGGTCCCCATCGAGCGCTTGACCACGATGATCGAGCTGGCCCGGTCCACGTCCAGGATCGGCATGCCGGAGATGTCGTTGCCCGGGCGCCGGGCGGCCGGGTTGGTCACGTCGTTGGCCCCGATGACCAGGGCCACGTCGGCCCGGCCGAACTCCGGGTTGATCTCGTCCATCTCCCTGAGCTGCGGGTACGGCACGTTCGCCTCGGCCAGCAGGACGTTCATGTGACCGGGCATCCGGCCCGCCACCGGGTGGATGGCGTAGCTGACCTCGATCCCGCGGTCCTCCAGCGTCTTGGCCAGCTCGGCCACGCCGTGCTGGGCCTGCGCCGCGGCCAGGCCGTAACCCGGCACGATGATCACCTTGGACGCGTAGGCGAGCTGGATGGCGGCGTCGTCGGCCGCGATCGCGCGGACCTGCGCGTCCACGACCCCGCCGGCGGCGATCGCGCTGTCCCCGGTGCCGAACCCGCCCACGATGATGTTGGCCAGCGACCGGTTCATCGCGTCGGCCATCAGCTTGGTCAGGATGCTTCCGGAGGCGCCCACCAGCGCCCCGGCCACGATGAGCGCCCAGTTGGCGATGACGAACCCGGCCATGGCCACCGCGGTTCCGGTGAACGCGTTCAGCAGCGAGATGACCACGGGCATGTCCGCGCCGCCGATCGGCAGCACCATCATGACGCCGAACGCCAGCGAGGCCAGGACCACGATGAGCAAGGCGGGCAGGCTGGCGGTGGTCAGCATGAACGCGGCCGCGCCGATGGCCACGACGGCCAGGGCCACGTTGAGCACCCGGCCGCCCTTGAAGATGATCGGCTGGCCGCCGATCATGCCCTGCAGCTTGCCCGCCGCGACGATCGAGCCGGAGAAGGTGACCGCGCCGATGATGACGTCGAGCAGGGTGAACACCGTGGTGGTGCCGAGCACGCCGCCCGCGTTGGCCTCGGACTCGATGTAGCCGTAGATCGCGACCAGCGCGGCCGCCCCGCCGCCGACCGCGTTGAACGCCGACACCAGCTGCGGCATCGCGGTCATCTGGACCGTCCGCGCGGTGTACAGGCCGATCGCCGAGCCGATCAGGGCGCCGGAGATCAGGACGATCCAGCCGGCCGCGGTGACCGTGCCGTCGTGGATGAGCAGGATGAGCGTGGCGATGCCCGCGATCACCATGCCCGCGACGGACACCTGGTTGCCCCGGCGGGCGGTGGCCGGGCTGTTCATCAGGTGCAGGCCGATCACGAAGCACGCCGCCGCCAGCACGTAGACGAGCTGGATGCCACCGGTGAACCCGCTCACTGGCCGGACTTCCCGTCCAGCTCGGCTTGCGCCGGGACCGGCGGCTGGGTCTTCCGGCGGAACATCTTCAGCATCCGCTCCGTCACCACATAGCCGCCGACCACGTTGGCGCTGGCGAAGACCGCGGCGATGAAGGCCAGGATGTAGCCCACCACGGTGTGCGCCGTCACCCCGATCAGCAGCGCGCCGGCCAGCACGATGCCGTGGATCGAGTTGGTCGCCGACATCAGCGGCGTGTGCAGCGTGGCCGGCACCTTCCCGATGACCTCGAAGCCGACCAGCAGTGCGAGTACGAAAATGGTCAGGTCAGTGACTAGGGCCGTCGACACCGGCGTCTCCCTCAACGGAATAGGGCTCGGCTGACTGGAGCTCGGCTGACTGGAGCTGGGCTGACTGGAGCTGGGCTGGCGGGGGTTCGGCCGGCGGGGATTCGGCGGGTGGGAGGACGCTGGCCACGCCGGGATGCACGACCGCGCCGTCGTGCGTGATCACCACGCCGGCCTGGATGTCGTCGCTGGTATCGATGGCCAGCGCGCCGTCGCTGACCAGGTGCAGCAGCAGCGCGGAGATGTTCCGTGAGTAGGCGGCCGAGGCCGCGGCCGGCACGGTGGCGGCGAGGTTCTCCGCGCCCACGATAGTGACCCCGTTGCCGGTGACGACCGTCTCACCCGGCTGCGAGCCGGACACGTTGCCGCCCAGCGCGCTGGAGCCCATGTCGACGATGACCGAGCCGGGGGACATGGCCTTGACCGCGTCCTCGGTCACCAGCAGCGGCGGCCTGCGCCCCGGTACCTGCGCGGTGGTGATCACCACGTCGTGCCGGGCGATGTGGCCGGCCAGCTCGTCCTGCTGAGCGTCCCGTTCCTCACTGGTCAGCTCGCGGGCGTAGCCGCCCTCGCCCGCCGCCGAGCCGACCGAGGTCAGCTCGAGGAACGTGGCCCCGAGCGAGGTGACCTCGTCCTTGGAGGTGGGCCGGATGTCGTAGCCGCTCACCACCGCGCCGAGCCGCCGGGCGGTGCCGATGGCCTGCAGGCCGGCCACGCCGGTGCCGAGGACCAGGACCTTGGCCGGCCGGGCCGTGCCCGCCGCGGTGATCAGCAGCGGGAAGAAGCGGCCGTACTCCCCGGCCGCGACCAGGACGGCCTTATAGCCGGCCACGTTGGACTGGGAGGTGAGGGCGTCCATCGGCTGGGCCCGGGACAGCGTGCGGGGCAGCCCGTCCAGGCTGATCGCGGTCACCCCGCGGGCGGCCAGCGCCGCGGCCAGCTCGGGGTCGGCCAGCGGGGCCAGCATGCCGATAACGGCCTGGCCCTTCCTGAGCTCGCTCATCGCCGCGGCCGACGGCCGGGTGACGGTGAGGATCACGTCGGCGGTCCGGTAGATCTCGGCCGCGCTGACGATCGAGGCCCCGGCGTCGGCGTAGGCGCCGTCGGGCAGCCAGGCGCCGTCGCCCGCCCCGCTCTCGACCAGCACGTCGATGCCGGCCGGCCGCAGCCGGTCGATCGCGTCGGGAACCAGGGCCACCCTGCGTTCGCCGGGCGAGGCCTCCCTGACGACTGCTGCCTTGATGCGCGCGACCGTATCCATATCCCCGGATCTCCCGTTCTGCGGGTGCCGCCGAACCCGACCATATCCATCTTGGCCTAGCCCGGCGAGGGCCTTGCCGCAGCCTGGCGGCCCGGAGATCGTTCCGGTAGCCAGCCCGCGGCTAATGGAACACTACCGGGGGTTACTGACTGGACTACGTCTCAGCTCGCAGCAGCTGGCTGATCTTGTCGCCGGCGCCGACCACGGCGGCGGCGTGCATCCGGCCGGGGGACCGGGTCAGGCGCTCGATCGGCCCGGATACCGAGACGGCCGCGATCACCCGGCCGGCCGGCCCGCGGACGGGGGCGGACACCGAGGCGACGCCCGGCTCGCGCTCGGCCGCGGTGGCGGCCCAGCCGCGCCTGCGCACCTGGGCCAGCGTGGTCGCGGTGAACTTGGCGCCGCGCAGCCCGCGGTGCATCCGGGCGCCCTCCTCCCAGGCCAGCAGGACCTGGGCGGCCGAGCCGGCGGTCATCGGCAGCGCGGCGCCGACCGGGACGGTATCGCGCAGCCCGCTGGACCGCTCGGCCGCGGCCACGCAGATGCGCGTGTCGGCGTGCGGCCGGTACAGCTGGGCGCTTTCCCCGGTGAGGTCGCGCAGCTGGGTCAAGATGGGCTGGGCGATGGCGAGCAGGCGGTCCTCGCCGGCCGCCGCCGCCAGTTCGCCGATCCTCGGGCCGAGCACGAACCGGCCCTGCGCGTCGCGAGCCAGCATCCGGTGGCTCTCCAGCGCGACCGCGATCCGGTGCGCCGTCGGCCGGGCCAGGCCGGTCGCCTTGACCAGCTGGGCCAGGGAAGCCGGGCCGCTCTCCAGGGCCGACAGGACGGAAATCGTCTTGTCGAGGACGCCGACTCCGCTAGAGTTGTTCATGTAATGAATACTGCCGTCTCGGAATGCGAGACGCAAGCTGAAGGGAGAGAGCGTGATGGCCGGGAACGCGCACCGTACGCTCGCCGAGAAAATCTGGGACGCCCACGTGGTGCGCAGCGCGGAGGGCGAGCCCGATCTGCTCTATATCGACCTTCACCTGCTGCACGAGGTGACCAGCCCGCAGGCGTTCGACGGGCTGCGCGAGGCCGGCCGTAAGGTGCGCCGTCCCGACCTGACCATCGCCACCGAAGACCACAACGTGCCCACCGCCGGGATCGGCGGCCGGAGCATGCCGCTCACCTCCCCGACCCCGCTCTATGGTCCTGACAGCCCGTTCGCCGACCCGATCTCCCGCACCCAGGTCGAGACGCTGCGCAAGAACTGCGCCGAGTTCGGCGTCCGGCTGCACCCGATGGGCGACGCCGGCCAGGGCATCGTGCACGTCATCGGCCCGCAGCTCGGGCTGACCCAGCCGGGCCTGACGATCGTGTGCGGCGACAGCCACACCTCCACCCACGGCGCGCTCGGCGCGCTCGCCTTCGGCATCGGGACCAGCGAGGTGGAGCACGTGCTCGCCACCCAGACGCTGCCCCAGGCCAGGCCCAAGACGATGGCCGTCACGGTGAACGGCGAGCTGCCCGCGGGCGTCTCGGCCAAGGACCTGATCCTGGCCATCATCGCGAAGATCGGCACCGGCGGCGGGCAGGGCTACGTGATCGAGTACCGCGGCTCCGCCATCCGCGCGCTTCCGATGTCGGGCCGCCTGACCGTCTGCAACATGTCCATCGAGGCGGGCGCGCGCGCCGGCCTGATCGCCCCGGACGACGTGACGTTCGAGTACCTGAAGGGCCGGCCGCACGCGCCGGCGGGCGCCGCCTGGGAGGCCGCGCTGGATTACTGGCGCACGCTGCCCACCGACGCGGACGCCACCTTCGATCACGAGGTCGTCATCGACGCGTCCACGCTCTCGCCGTACGTGACCTGGGGCACCAACCCCGGCCAGGCGCTGCCGCTGGCGTCGTCGGTACCGGATCCGGCCTCGTTCGCCGACGCGGGCGCCCGGGCCGCCGCCGAGCGCGCGCTGACCTATATGGACCTCAAGCCCGGTACCGCCCTGCGCGACGTCGCCGTGGACACGGTTTTCGTCGGATCCTGCACCAACGGCCGGCTCGAGGACCTGCGGGCCGCCGCCACGGTGCTCGAAGGCCGGCGGATCGCCTCCTCGGTCCGGATGCTCGTCGTACCCGGCTCGATGGAGGTGCGGGCCCAGGCCGAAGCCGAGGGCCTCGACGCGGTGTTCACCGCGGCCGGCGCCGAGTGGCGTTCGGCGGGCTGCTCGATGTGCCTCGGCATGAACCCGGACAAGCTGGCCGCCGGCGAGCGCAGCGCGTCCACCTCCAACCGCAACTTCGAGGGCCGCCAGGGCAAGGGCGGGCGCACCCACCTGGTCTCGCCCGAGGTCGCCGCCGCCACCGCCGTCACCGGCCACCTGGCCGCGCCCGCCGACCTGTAACCGGCCGAACCGTCAAGGGAGCCTGAACCATGGAACCGTTCGTCACCCACGCCGGCCGCGCGGTGCCGCTGCGCCGCAGCAACGTGGACACCGACCAGATCATCCCGGCCGAGTACCTCAAGCAGGTGAGCCGGACCGGCTTCGGCCAGGGCCTGTTCGCCGCCTGGCGCGAGGACCCGTCCTTCGTCCTCAACCAGCCGCAGTACGAGGGCGCGACCATCTTGGTGGCCGGCACCGACTTCGGCACCGGCTCGTCCCGAGAGCACGCGGTCTGGGCCCTGACCGACTACGGCTTCCGGGCCGTGATCGCCCCCCGATTCGGCGACATCTTCCGCGGCAACTCCACCAAGGCCGGCCTGCTGCCGGTCATCCTGCCCGAGGCCACCGTGGCCGCGCTGCAGGACGCCATCGAGGCCGACCCGGCCACCGAGGTCGTGGTCGACCTGGACAACCGCGTCGTGCTGGCCGAAGCGGCCGGGATCAAGGCGCCGTTCGAGATCGACGATTACACCCGCTGGCGGCTCATGGAGGGCCTCGACGACATCGGCCTGACCCTCCGTCACGTCGACGACATCACCGCCTTCGAGCGCTCTCGCCCCACCTTCCTCCCCGTCACCGCCTGACCTAACTAACACGCAGTCCCGGCCAGAGCCCGGCCCAGCCTCCGCTGGACCGGGCTCTCGCCTTCCCGCACCTCCATCACCCCCGCCACCAGCCACACCTTCCGCCCGCCACACCTTCCGCCCGTTACCAGCCACCTTCCGCTCGCCACCGGACCCCGGGCCGCCGGCAGCCACCGCGATGTGACGCTGCGGTGCTTGGCACCACCGCGATGTCACATCGCGGTGGCACAACACACCGCCCGCGCGGCTCCGGCCGATACCGCACGCCCCGCCAGAACCACCCGTCCCGGGCCCGTAGCCGCTCACCGCACCAGAGCCACACCCGTGGAGCATCGAGCCGGCTACGGCTGGCGTCTGCCGGGGAGCGCGGGAGTGGTCCGGGTGCCGGCCATCTGGTTGCGCCGCCGGCAATCTCACCCCCGCGAGGCGAGGGCGAGGTCCCAGAAGCCGCCTCCAGGGCGCTGGTCACGCTTCTGACCTAGCGGGTAAGCGTAAGGTGACCGATAACCGACATTTGACTACATTGCGTATAGCGCTTGGATGCAATCGCGTGTGATATTGGCCGACACGCCGGCCAATCTGGCCATGGTTATTGTGCAACGGCGTTTGATCGCCTACTTTCGGGCAGGTCAGAGGTCGCGAACCCTAATCGGAGCCCACGCGACCTGTGGGGGAAGCGCAGGAGTGAACCATGAACAAGCGTGATCTGATCGACGCGATCTCAGGACGGCTAGGGGACAAGAAATCCGCGACCGAAGCCCTGAACGCGGTGCTCGAGACCATCCAGTCCGCCGTGGCTAGCGGCGACAAGGTGGCCATTACCGGATTCGGCGTGTTCGAGAAGAGTGAGCGCCCGGCGCGCACCGCTCGTAACCCCGCCACCGGCGCGACCATCGAGGTGCCGGAGTCCTCGGTGCCCAAGTTCCGCCCGGGTGCGGACTTCAAGGCCCTCGTCAACGGCGACAAGCCGAAGAGCTAAGGCCTCAGAAGTAAGACGGCCGCGGGCGGCATCCAGGGAACCCCTGGACGCCGCCCGCGGCCGTTTCAGCCTCAACCCGCCGAAGCGCCGAAGCCGAAGCCCCGAAGCCCCGAAGCGCCGAAGCCGAAGCGCCGAAGCCCCGAAGCGCCGGAGCCCCGAAACGCAAACGCCGAGCCGAAACGCCGGAGCCCCGGAGCGCCGGAGCCCCGGAGTCAGAACCCCAGAGCCCCGAAAGCCTCAGCGCAGGCCAGGGCGTTTGCGCAGCGCGGTCTGGATGATCCGGTCGACGAGCCGCGGCAGCGGCAGGCCGGAGGCGGCCCACATCATCGGGAAGCCCGAGGCGGGGGTCATCCCCGGCATCGTGTTGATCTCGTTGACCACGACCTGCCCGGCCGTGGTGTAGAAGAAGTCAACCCGGGCCAGGCCCTCGCACGAGATGGCGTCGAACGCCGCGCAGGCCAACCGCCGGATCTCAGCCGTCGCCGAAGCCGGGACCGGCGCCGGGATGGCCATCGTGGTCGCCGAGGCCAGGTACTTGGCCTCGAAGTCGTAGAACGACGAACCAGGATCCACCAGCACCTGGCCGGGCACGCTCGCCTCGGGCGGCCCGCCGTCGAGGCCCTCCAGCACCGCGCACTCGACCTCGATCCCGTCCACGGAGGCTTCGGCCAGCACCTTGGGATCGTGTTCCCGGGCCGCCTCGATGGCGTCTTCCAGCTCCTCGAAGCCGGTCACGCGGGTGATCCCGATGCTCGAGCCGCCCCGGGCGGGCTTGACGAACACCGGCCAGCCCAGCTCGGCGATCTCGTCCAGCACCCGCTTGCGTTCCACCGAACCCGAGCGCCACTCCCGGTCCCGCACCACCACGTACGGGCCGACCGGCAGGCCCCGGGCGGACATGAGTATCTTCATGTACTCCTTGTCCATGCCGGCCGCGCTGGCGAACACGCCGGCCCCCGCGTACCGGGTGCCGGTCATCTCGAGCAGGCCCTGGATGGTGCCGTCCTCGCCGTAGGCGCCGTGCAGCAGCGGCAGCACGACGTCCACCGCGCCGAGGTCCCGCGGTACCGAGCCGGGGCTGGTCACCTGCAACGAGGAACCGCCCACCGGGGTGATCGCGGAGCCGGGAACGGCTACCGAATCGACCGAGGGCACCGAGCCAGGCGACAGCGCCAGCCGGGCCGGGTCATCCGGTACCAGCACCCACCGGCCGTCGGTGGCGATGCCGACGGGCAGCACCTCGTAGCGGTCGCGGTCGATGGCCGACAAGATCAGGCCGGCGCTCGCGCAGGACACGGCGTGCTCGGTGCTGCGGCCGCCGAACACCACGGCGACCCGGATCTTTTCCTGCCCCACCCGTCCTCCCGTCCGACCCGATCTGAAACCAAGCGGCCCAGCAAGCCCGGAAGCCGAACGACCAGGCTACGGCCTGCTCAGGGACTCAAGGGCCACATACGCGTCGGAAATGAGGTCTTCCGCGTCCTCCAGGCCGATGGAGAAGCGTACCGCGCCCGGATCGATACCGCCGGCCGCTAGCGCCCGGTCGTCGAGCTGCCGGTGCGTGGTGGAGGCGACGTGGCTGACCAGCGTGTGGGTCCCGCCCAGCGACGTGGCCAGCTGGGAGAGCCGCAGCTTGTCGGCGAACGCCATGCCCGCGTCGCGCCCGCCGTGCGGGGTCACGGTCACGATGGCGCCGAACCGCACGCCTTCAGGCCCCGCGTCGAAAAGACGCCTGGCCACCTGGTGCCCGGCGTGCTCGGGCAGCCCGGGGTAGTCGATGCGCATGACCGCCGGGTGCCGGGACAGCGCGGCGGCGAACACCGAGGCGGTCGAGCAGGCCCGGCGGACCCGCAGCGGCAGCGTCTCCAGGCCCCGCCGGAGCAGGAACGCGTCATCGGGAGACAGCGACGCGCCCGTGTCCACCCGGACGCCGCGGATGTTGCTGATCAGCTCGATGCGCCCGGTGACCACGCCGCCGGTGACGTCGGAGTGGCCGCCGATGTACTTGGTCGCCGAGTGCACCACCAGGTCGGCGCCGTGCTCGAGCAGCAGGCAGATGACCGGCGGGGCCAGGGTCGAGTCGATCACCAAGAGCGCCCCCGTGTCGTGCGCGATGTCGGCCAGCTTGCGCAGGTCGGCGACGGCCGTGGTGGGGTTGGCGATCGTCTCCGCGTAGATGATCCGCGTCGTCGGCTGGACCGCCGCCTGGACCGCGTCCAGGTCGGTGATGTCGACGAAATCCGTCTCCACCCCGAACCGCGTCATGACGTTGCGCAGGAACGAGTAGGTGCCGCCGTAGACGGCGCCCGAGGCCACCACGTGCGCGCCGGCCCGGGCGAAGGTCCAGAACACGCCGCTGATCGCGGCCATCCCCGAGGCGAACGCCTGGGCCGCGGGCCAGCGCGGCAGGTTCACCCCCTCCAGCGCGGCGACCGCGCGGGCGAACGCGTCCACGGTGGGGTTGTCGATCCGGCTGTAGGTGTATCCGGGCATCTCGTCGTTCAGGACGGCCCGGTACTCTTCGGACGTACCGAACGAGAACAACGCCGTCCGGAATACCGGCGTGCCGAGCGGCTGCTGGGCAGGCGTCGGCGGGGCCGGGAGGTGTACCGCCCGCGTGTTCTCGCCGGTCTGCTTGCGGACTATTTCCACGAAATCATTCCTGCCGATCTGGGCGCCGGCCGCCGGGACTTACCAGGGGACTTACCAAGTAAGAGTGCCGGTTCACGGACCGTACCACTCTGGCTTGGCCGAACGTGACGCTAGCAGGGACGCCGCCTGCTCGACGGGCAGTCCGTCGCGCATGACCGCCTCGACCACCGCGGTGATCGGCATCTCGACGCGGTGCGCCTGAGCGAGTTCGAGCACCGGGCCGCAGGACGCCACGCCCTCGGCGGTCTGGTTCATCGCGGCCGACGCCGACGCCAGCGTCATGCCGCGCCCCAGGTACTCGCCGAACGTCCGGTTCCGCGACAGCGGCGAGCTGCACGTGGCCACCAGGTCGCCCATCCCGGCCAGCCCGGCGAACGTCTGCGGCTGCGCGCCCAGCGCCGAGCCGAGCCGGGCGATCTCGGCCAGCCCCCGGGTGATCAGCGTGGCCCTGGTGTTGTCGCCCAGCCCCATGGCCACCGCGATGCCGACCGCGATCGCGATGATGTTCTTCACCGTCCCGCCGAGCTCGCACCCGGTCACGTCGGTGCCGGTGTAGGGCCGGAAGTACGGCGTGTGGCACGCGCCCTGCAGCGCCACCGCCCCTTCCTCGGAAGGGCACGCCACCACGGCCGCGGTGAACTCCCGCCGGACGATCTCGCCGGCCAGGTTGGGTCCGGCCACCACGGCCACCCGGGAAGGATCCGCGCCGCTCACCTCGGCGATGACCGAGCTCATCCGCTGGCGGGTACCGAGCTCGATCCCCTTCATGAGGCTGACCAGCAGCGCCTCCGGCGGCAGCAGCGGCGCCCACTCGGCCAGGTTGGCCCGCAGCGTCTGCGCGGGCACGGCGAACGCCACCAGGTCGGCGCCGTCCAGCGCCTCGCCCGGGTCCGAGGTGGCGTCCAGCGCGGGGGTCAGCGTCACCCCCGGCAGGTAGTCCGGGTTCTCGTGCTGCACCGCGACCGCCTTCGCGATCGCGGGCTTGCGGCTGTACAGCACGGTGCGGGTCCCCGCGTCGCAGAGCACCTGGGCGAACGTGGTGCCCCACGAACCCGCCCCCAGCACGGCGGCCTTCACCACGGCATCCTCACGCGTCGCCCGAGGTGACCTCGGCGCCGCCCGCACTGACATCCGGCAGCGGGGCGGGACGGTCCTTCGTTTGGTCCAATGGGACCCGGGCGCCCGCCTCGAGATCCCAGGGCACGGCGGGAGGCGTCTCCTGCCTGATCTTGGCCAGCAGGGCGGTGATGTCGGCCATGATGTCGGCCGTCGCGGCCTGCAGCGTCGACGCGCCGAGGCGCTGGCCCTGGTAGGCCGACAGGTCGACCGGCGGGCCCGCCGCCATCCGGACCGTCTTGCGCGGGAACAGGTGAGGCTTCTTCGACCCGTACGGCAGGATCTCCTGCGCGCCCCACTGGGCGATCGGGATCACTGGCGCCCCGGTGGTGAGCGCCAGCCGCGCGGCCCCCGTCTTGCCCGTCATCGGCCACAGGTCCGGGTCGCGGGTCGCGGTCCCCTCCGGGTAGACGATGACGCAGGCACCGGCCCGGAGCGCCTCCTCGGCCTTCTTGAGCACCAGGCCCGCGTCGCCCCGGCCGCGGAACACCGGCAGCTGGCCGAACTTGTACATCAGCGGCCCGATCACCTTCACCTCGAAGATCGCTGACTTGATCATGAACACCGGGTACCGCTTCGCGTAGCCGTCGCTGAACAAGGCGATCGAGCCCCAGTCGGCGTAGGACATGTGGTTCGGGGCCAAGATGATGCCGCCGGCCTTCGGGATGTTCTCCTTCCCCGACCAACGGAACCTCATCAGCGCCCGCAGCCCCGGGTGCAGGATGATCCGCGAGAACAGCCGCCAGCCCGGCGAGTACGTGTAGGACGTAGGCTGGCCAGCGCCAGTACGCGTGGTCATGGGGCTAGTCTCCTGGTTCTTGCGGTCCGGTGTCGAGGCAGGATCAACTACATGTCCGAGAATGTCCCGATCACCTGGTCGGTGCTGATGCCCGTCAAGGTGCTCGACCAGGCCAAGTCACGGCTCGCGGAGCTCACCGGGCCACGGCGGGCCGAGTTCGCGCTCGCGCTCGCCTGCGACACGGTGACCGCGGTGCTGGGCTCCATGCGGCCCGGCCCGGCCGGCCGCGTGATCGTCATCACCGACGACCAGGTCGCGGGCGTGGCCCTGGCCGCGCTGGGCGCGCTGGTGATACCCGACGAGCCGCGCGCGGGGCTCAACGCGGCGCTGCGGCACGGCGCCGGGTACGCCGCCCGCTGGCCCCAGTCCGGGACGGCCGCGCTCTCCGCCGACCTGCCCGCGCTGCGCCCGGCCGAGCTCGGCCGGGCGCTGAATGCCGCCGCGGCCTGGCCGAACGCGTTCGTGGCCGACGCCGCTGGCGACGGCACGACCCTGTACGCGGCCACGCCGGGGGCGGCCTTCCGGCCCGCGTTCGGCCTGGCCTCCCGGGCCCGGCACGCCGCGGGCGGCGCCGTCGAGCTCGCCCTGGACGGCATACCGGGCCTGCGCCGGGACGTGGACACGCCCGACGACCTGCGCGGCGCGGCCGGGCTCGGGCTGGGCCCGCACAGCGCGCCGCTCGCCGCCGAGCTGCTCAGATGTGCACCACGGGGCAGGTAAGAGTCCTGGTGATCCCAGGTACGGACTGGATGTTGGCGGCGACCAGCCGGCCGAGTTCGTCGACGTTCTCCGCCTGGGCGCGCACGATGACGTCGTAGGGGCCGGTGACGTCTTCGGCTTGCGTGACGCCGCTGATCTTCCCGATCAGCGAGGCGACGTCGGCGGCCTTGCCGACTTCTGTCTGGACGAGGATGTAAGCCTCCACCATGAGGTCCTCCAGGGGGGTTGCAGGACAGGTGCCCTGCTCGCCCACGCTACCGTAGAGGTCCAGACCACGTAACACGCGAGTCCGGAGTGGCGGAGGTGGGGCCATCGGCACGGACGGGCCGCCGACGCTGGGATCACTGGGGGAGTTCGGCCTGATCAAGACGGTGTCGGCCGGGCTGCCGCCGAACGCGAAGACCCTCGTCGGCATCGGTGACGACGCCGCCGTGCTGGCCACGCCGGACGGCCGGGTGGTCGCCACCACGGATTTCCTGCTCGAGGGGCGGCACTTCCGCCGCGACTGGTCGTCCGCCGCCGACGTCGGGCACAAGGCCGCGGCCCGCAGCCTGGCCGACTGCGCGGCCATGGGCGCCGAGCCGTCCGCCCTGCTGGTCGCGCTGGCGGCGCCGGCCGGCCTGCCGGTCAGCTGGGCCCGGGAACTGGCCGAAGGCCTGGCCGACGAGTGCGCCCGCGTCGGTGCCAGCGTGATCGGCGGCGACACCGCCCGGGCCGACAGCGTGCTGCTCGCGGTGACCGGCCTCGGCGACCTGGCCGGCCGGGACCCGGTCCTGCGCTCCGGCGCCCGCCCCGGCGACCTGGTCGCGGTGGCGGGCCCGCTCGGGCTCGCCGCGGCCGGGCTCGCCCTGCTGATGGCGGGCGCGGATTCCGGTCCCCTGATCGCGGCGCACCTGCGGCCGTCCCCGCCGTACGACGCGGGCCCGGAGGCGGCCGCGCTGGGCGCCACCGCCATGATCGACGTCAGCGACGGCCTGCTGGCCGACCTGGGACACGTAGCGGACGCCAGCGGCGTGCAGGTCCGGCTGCTCTCGGACCGGCTGAGGCCGGGAGAGCGGCTGCTGGCGGCGGCCCGCGAAATTTTCCGCCGAACGAGTTCCGTTCCCCGCCCCCCTACCCCCGCCACGCCTGATGCGCTGGCGCAGGACTGGGTGCTGAGCGGCGGCGAGGACCATTCCCTGGTCGCCACGTTCCCCGCGGGCACGCGAACGCCGCCTCGCTGGCGGGTAATCGGCGAGGCGGGACCGGGCCGGGGCGTCGTCGTGGACGGCCAGCCGAGGTCAGGCGACCCCGGCTGGGATCACTTCGCCAGCGGGCGCTAGCGGGTGACCTTGCCTGCCTTGATGCAGGAGGTGCACACGTTCACGCGCTTGGGCGTGCCGCCGACCGTGGTACGGCGCTGCTGGATGTTCGGGTTCCAGCGGCGGCGGGTACGGCGGTGGGAGAACGAGACGTTGTTGCCGAAACCCGGCCCCTTACCGCAGATGTCGCAGACGGAAGCCACGGTTCGCTCCTGAGATTTGATGACGGGTTCTGGTGGCATGCCCGCCGAGCGTTCCCGGATAGGGCAGCCGTCGAAGCCTACCCGATGCCTACCCCGGGCGCGAACTTGCCGCGCGTTCCTGAGCGCAGCGAAGTGCGGGGGGGTGCCAGGGGGGTCGTCCCCCCGTGGCCAACACTGAGCGGCCGGTGCCTCAATGACGGCAGCCGCTCCTATGCTGCCACATGTGACTACGCTCGGCGAACCGCTACCCCGGGCGCTGGGGCCCAAGACGGCCAAGGCGCTCGAGGCCGCCTTCGGCATGCAGACGGCCGGCGACCTGCTGCGGCACTACCCGCGTCGCTATTACACCCGGGGCGAGCTGACCGACCTGTCCTCGCTGCGCGAAGGCGACCACGTCACCGTGCTGGCCCGGGTCGACCACGTGAGCATCCATCCCATGCCGGGACGGGGCGGCGCCAGCCGGGGCGAGGTCATCATCACCGACAACCGGGCCAAGCTGGTGCTCACGTTCTTCTTCCGGTCCCCGCGGTCGCAGTGGACCATCAAGCGGCTCGCGCCGGGCATGGTCGGCATGTTCGCCGGCACCGTGTCCAGCTTCCGCAACCGCCTGCAGCTGGTGCACCCGGAGTACGAGCTGCTGCCCGAGGCGGCCGCCACCGCCGACCTGACGCCGGAGCTGGCGGCCGAGTTCGCCGCCGAGATGATCCCGGTCTACCCGGCCAGCGCCAAGGTCAGCTCGTGGATGATCACCCGGGCGGTCAAGACCGTGCTCGACCCGCTGGACGCGGGCGAGGACCCGATCCCGGCCGAGGTCAGGGAGCGGCACGGCCTGGCGGCCCGGGCCGAGGCCATCCGGGCCATCCACCGGCCGCTGGACCCGGCCGACCTGAGGCGGGCCAAGCACCGGCTCAAGTGGGACGAGGCGTTCATGCTGCAGGCCGCGCTGGCGCAGCGCCGGCTGGCCGCCGCGGCCATGCCCGCCATGCCGCGGCCGCGGATCGAGGGCGGCATCGCCGACGAGTTCGACGCCAGGCTGCCGTTCGCCCTCACGGCCGGCCAGGTCGCGGTGGGCGAGACGATCGCGGCCGACCTCGCCTGCGCGTACCCGATGCACCGGCTGCTGCAGGGCGAGGTCGGCTCGGGCAAGACGGTGATCGCGATCCGGGCCATGCTGCAGGTGGTGGACGCGGGCGGCCAGGCCGCCCTGCTGGCCCCGACCGAGGTCCTGGCCCAGCAGCACTACCGCTCGATCACCGCCATGCTCGGCCCGCTGGCCGCGGGCGGCCAGCTCGGCGCGGCCGAGCACGCCACCGGCGTGACCCTGCTCACCGGTTCGGTCACCGCGGGCGCCCGGCGCGCGGCGCTGGCCGACGTGTTCACCGGCGACGCCGGGATCGTGATCGGCACCCACGCCCTGCTCGAGGACCAGGTCCAGTTCGCCGACCTGGGCCTGGTGGTGATCGACGAGCAGCACCGGTTCGGCGTGGAGCAGCGCGACGCGCTGCGGGCCAAGGCGGCCGGCAACCGGCCGCACGTCCTGGTCATGACGGCCACCCCGATCCCGCGCACGGTGGCCATGACCGTCTACGGCGACCTGGAGACCTCCACGCTGACCGAGCTTCCCGCCGGGCGCTCGGCCATCGCCACCCACGTGGTGCCCGCGGCCGACAAGCCGCACTTCCTGGAGCGGGCCTGGGAGCGGGTCCGGGAGGAGGTCAGCCAGGGGCGGCAGGCCTACGTGGTCTGCCCGCGGGTGGGCGACTCCAGCTCCGCTCCCGGTCTGGATGACTCCGATCTGAGCGACCTCGACGATGTCGGTCCCGAGGACGACTTCGGCGACGTGGACATGACCGGCGGCGTCCCGCGCGGCCTGGTGGGCACCCGGCGCCAGCCGCTGTCGGTGCTCGACGTGGCCGGGACGCTGTTCGCCGGCCCGCTGTCCGGGCTGCGGCTCGGCATCCTGCACGGCCGGCTGCACCCGGAGGAGAAGGACCGGGTGATGCGCGAGTTCGCCGGCGGCGAGCTCGACGTCCTGGTCGCGACCACGGTGATCGAGGTCGGGGTCGACGTGCCGAACGCGACCGCGATGGTGATCATGGACGCCGAGCGCTTCGGCGTCTCCCAGCTGCACCAGCTCCGCGGCCGGGTCGGCCGCGGCGCCCACCCCGGCCTGTGCCTGCTGGTCACCGAGGCGCCCCCGGACAGCCCGCAGCGCGAGCGGCTGGCCGCGGTGGCCGCCACCCTGGACGGCTTCGCAGCTGTCCCGGCTCGACCTCGAGCAGCGCCGCGAGGGCGACGTCCTCGGCGCGGCCCAGGCCGGCCGGCACTCCAGCCTTCGGCTGCTCCAGCTGCTGTCCGACGAGGACCTGATCGGGCAGGCCCGCGAGGACGCCACCGAGCTGGTCGCGGCCGACCCCCACCTGGCCGGGCACCCGGCCCTGCGCACCGCCATCGACGAGCTGTTCGGCGTCCAGGCCGAGTACCTCGACAAGACCTGAACCCGCATGACCTGGGGGGACCGTAGGCGGCCGGGAGAGCGGGCGTGCACACTTAAGGGGTGGCACGCGTTATCGCTGGCGAAGCCGGCGGCCGCCGGCTGGCCGTCCCGGCCGGCCGGGATACCCGGCCGACCAGTGACCGGGCCCGGGAAGGGCTGTTCGGCACGATCACCTCGATCGCCGGCCCGCTGGACGGCGCCCGGGTGCTCGACCTGTACGCGGGCTCCGGGCGCGGTCGGCCTCGAGGCCCTGTCGCGCGGCGCCCGCCACGTGCTGCTGGTCGAGCAGGACGCCCGGGCGGCCCGCGTGATCAGGGAGAACATCGAGGCGATCGGGCTGCCGGGCGCCGTGCTGGCGGCCGACCGGGTGGAGCGGCTGCTGGCCCGCGGACCGGACGGGGACCGGTACGACGTGGTGTTCGCCGACCCGCCGTACGCGCTGGCGGACGACGCCGTGGGGCGCGCCCTGGCGCTGCTGGCCGCGGGCGGCTGGCTGGCGCCCGGGGCCCTGGTGATCGTGGAGCGCGCCACCCGTTCCGGGCCGCTGAGCTGGCCCGGCGGGTTCGTGCCGGACCGGGCGCGCCGGTACGGGGAAGCGACCTTCTGGTACGGCCTCGCTACGGATACTCCCGCACCGGCGGGAGAGCGAGCGTAATGACCGCCCACTCACCGATGAGCAGAAGGGGTGCCGCCGCGTGCAACGCGTAGTCTGTCCGGGTTCCTTCGATCCTGTCACCAACGGTCACCTCGACATCATCAGCCGGGCCGCCGGCCTGTACGACGAGGTCATCGTCGCGGTGCTGATCAACGTCACCAAGCAGAGCCTGTTCACGGTCGACGAGCGGGTCGAGATGCTGGGCCAGATCACCGCCCGCTACGGCAACGTGCGGATCGAGCGGTTCCACGGCCTGCTGGTCGACTTCTGCGCGGCCAACGGGATCACCGCCGTGATCAAGGGGCTGCGCGCCGTCAGCGACTTCGAGTACGAGATGCAGATGGCGCAGATGAACTACCGGATGGCCAAGGTCGAGACGCTGTTCATGACCACCAATCCGCTCTACTCGTTCCTGTCCTCGAGCCTGGTCAAGGAGATCGCCCGGTACGGCGGCGACGTCAGCGGGCTCGTCCCCGAACTGGTCCTGTCCCGGCTGCGCGAGCGCCTGGCCGAGGAGTAGCAAGGCTCCCCGGCCTGAGGAAACGGGCCGCGGGAATACCAGCGGCCCGTGGTCAAGTTGGGAATACCGCGCACCGCCGGTAGGCTATGCGCTCGGTTTCCCTTTCGCTCGACACGAGTACTCTGTCATGCCCAATACACGCACACATGCACCCCGAGGGGCGCTTGTCTTCGACATGCGCCTGCTCGGACGGCAGGCGGGGTCCGCGCTGACCCAGACGCGGATCGTCCCCGCACCCGAGGACCTGCACCTCGAGCTTATTGGCGTGCCCGTCGGAGCCGACCTGGCGGTCGAGGTCAGGTTCGAGGCGGTCTCCGAGGGCGTGCTCGCCACCGGGACCGCGATCGCGCCGCTCGCGGGCGAGTGCGCCCGCTGCCTGACCCCGCTGACCTCGTCGGTTACCGCCAGCTTCCAGGAGCTTTACCTGTACGCTGACGGCCGCTACGACAAGCACGAACGACACGACAGGCACGACAGGAACGACGAGCCAGACGAGCAGGCCGACGAGGGGATCATCTACCACCTCGACGGCGACCTGCTCGACCTGGAGCCGGCCTTGCGTGACGCGGTAGTGCTCGCACTGCCGATGTCACCGCTGTGCCGCGAAGACTGTCCCGGGCTGTGCGCCGAATGTGGCACGCCGCTCGCCGACGCAGGTCCCGATCACCGGCACGACCAGGCGACCGACCCCCGGTGGGCCGCCTTGAAGCAGCTCGGTGACCAGGAAAATGACCATCAGGACCGGCGCGCCGGCGCCATCGACCTACAGGAGGGCTGACGTGGCGGTTCCCAAGCGGAGGATGTCCCGCAGCAACACCCGATCCCGACGTTCGAACTGGAAGGCCACCGCGGCCGCGCTGGTGAGCTGCCCGCAGTGCCACGAGCCGAAACTGTCGCACGTGGCCTGCCCGACCTGCGGCACCTACCGGCGGCGCCAGGTCATCAATCCATCCTGAGGAAGCTGTGCGTGCCTGGCCGAACCGGGTCCGATACGGGGGGTTATATCTCGTGCCCGGCCGGGCATGATCAGCGAGTGCTTGGAGGAGGGACGCGTTGGGCGTCGTGAGCCGGTCATGGGAAGGCGGCGTGAACGCCGGAAGAGATCCCGCTGAGCTCAGGCACGCCCTCGGCGTGCCCATCATGCCCAAGTCGCTCGAGCGCGCGCTGACCCACCGTTCCTACGCGTACGAGAACGACAACCCGCCCACCAACGAGCGGCTGGAGTTCCTCGGCGACTCGGTACTCGGCCTGGTCGTCACCGACACCCTGTTCCGCGGCTACCCGAACCTGCCCGAGGGCCAGCTGGCCAAGCTGCGGGCCGCGGTGGTCCAGATGGGCGCGCTGGCCGAGGTGGCCCGCGAGCTGAACCTGGGCGAGTACGTGCGGCTGGGCCGGGGCGAGCAGGTCACCGGCGGCCGCAACAAGCCCTCGATCCTGGCCGACACCCTGGAAGCGGTGATCGGCGCGGTGTACATCGACTGCGGGCTGCCCGAGGCGAGCGCGCTGGTGCACCGGCTGTTCGACCCGGTGATCGCCCGGTCCGCCCGGCTCGGCGCGGGCCTGGACTGGAAGACCTCGCTGCAGGAACTCACCGCGGTCAAGATGCTCGGCGTGCCGGACTACCAGGTCGAGGAGAGCGGGCCGGACCACCAGAAGTCGTTCCGCGCGGTGGTGCGGGTCGGCGGCCGGGTCCTCGGCTCCGGCGTCGGCCGGACCAAGAAGGCCGCCGAGCAGCAGGCCGCCGAGGCGGCCTGGCGGGCCATCACCGCCGAGGCGGCCGGGGACGACCTAGGCCCGGCGGCCGGCGACCCGCGCAACGGGGACGGCCCGGACGGGGCCAGCTGAGAGAGCTGAAACGGGGAGAGCTGGCGGCGGGTGCCTGAGCTACCCGAGGTCGAGACGGTCCGTCGCGGCCTCGAGCAACACGTAGTGGGCCGGACGGTCGAGACCGTCCGCGTCCTGCATCCGCGCGCCGTGCGCAGGCAGCTCGCGGGCGCGGCCGAATTCGAGGCCGGCCTGGCCGGCCGCAGCCTGGACGGCGCCCGGCGCCGCGGCAAGTACCTGTGGCTGTCGGTCGGCGAGGACGCCCTGCTCGCCCACCTCGGGATGAGCGGCCAGCTCCTCGTCGGCGAACCGGAGCGGCCGCTCTCGCCGCACGTCAGGATCTTGTTCACCTTCGCCGACGGCGGCCCCGACCTGCGCTTCACCGACCAGCGGACGTTCGGCCACATGTGCGTGGTGCGGGACGGGGCCGAGCTGCCCGCCCCGATCGCGCACATCGCCCCCGACCCGTTCGAGGCCGCCTACGACCCGGCCGCCCTGGCCCTGCGGCTGCGCGCCCGCCACACCGGCGTCAAGCGCGCCCTGCTGGACCAGTCGCTCGTCAGTGGCGTCGGCAACATCTACGCCGACGAGGCCCTGTGGCGCGCCCGGCTGCACTGGGCCCGGCCCACCGAGACCCTGAACGGCCCCGAGGTGAGCCGCCTGCTGGCCGCCGTCCGCGAGGTCCTCGGCGAGGCCCTGGCCGTCGGCGGCACCTCGTTCGACGACCTCTACGTCAACGTCAACGGCGAGAGCGGCTACTTCGAGCGCTCCCTGGCCGTCTACGGCCGCGAGGGTTCCCCCTGCCCCCGCTGCGGCACCCCCGTCCGCCGCGACCCCTTCATGAACCGCTCCGCCTACACCTGCCCCCGCTGCCAGCCCCGCCCCCGCCGCCCCCGCCTCTAACCACCCCCCTGTCACCCCCGCCTCGAACCGCCCCCGCTGTCACCCCCCCGCCCCGCCTCTAACCGCGCCCGGCCGCCCGTCGGCAACCACCGCGATGTGATGTTGTAGTGGTTAGAACAACAGCGATGCCACATCGCGGTGGCAGGCGGCATGGCCCGGGCGGGCGCCCGCGAGCGCGCCTCGGCCGCCCGCGAGCGTGCCCCGACCGGCCGCCAGCGTGCCCCGCCCCGCCGCGCCCCGACCGGCCGCCAGCGTGCCCCGCCCCCGCGCCAGCGTGCCCTGGCCGCCCGCCAGCGTGCCCCGCCCGCCAGCTGCCCCGCCCCCGCCAGCGTGCCCCGCCCCCGCCAGCGTGCCCCGACCGGCCGCCAGCGTGCCCCGGCGAGCCCCCGCGAGAACGCCCCGGCCACCCCGGTGAGCATGCCCGGCGCGTCACTCTTTGGCCGGTTCGTCGCACCGGCCACCCGTGATCGCGATACAATTATGATCACGTTCCGCAGTGGAGCCGTATCACAAAGCCCAGGTAGGCGCCTGCCGGACCGGCAGGCTCGTTACGCCCCGTGAGCAACGCTACGGCGAAACAGGTTGTTGAGGACGATAAAGTATATAACGGGCATCTGATGGCCCCTCAACTTGACCAGGGCGCAACTGGATGGGACACTGAATGCTGTTGGTTGCGCGCGCGGATCTGCGCGTGCTAAGTATGTGCCCACTCTGGTCACTCAGCGTGGAGGACCTTTTATAATGGCGAAGGCTCTATTTGGCCACGTCGGCGGTCCCGATCCCCGCATGATTTCCGAGATGCGACGCCTTCAGCAGCGAGTACGCGACCTCGAAGCCGAGCTTGTCCGGCTTCAGGAGGAGAATGACGCGCTCGCGGTTGAGGCTGATCACGAGGACATGTTGGTGGCGGACCGCGAGCCTGCGTACGTCTGACGGACGTTACCGGGACGCGGCAAAAACGACAGAGACGAATCAGGGGCGCCAATTGGCGGCGCCCCTCTTCGTTGTATATCTACCCGTTATATGCCATACGGCATTAGTCACACGGGTAGCGACGGCACGCCCTGATCAGATCAGGGTGGTCGACGATCTGCACCTGAAGATCACCGATCACCACGCTTGGTCGGACGGCGGTGCCGGGCATCATGCTGCCTATGGCGCAGCCGTCACCGGACCTCTCGCCGGGGGACTTCCGGTCATTTTGGCGTGCTTGCTCCGCAAGACGGCGCGCGCTGTCAGCTGCAGTTCACCGCCTCGGCCGCCTCCGGGCGGTAGTGTGCGGGGAAGCCAGCCCGGCCAGCCCGGCCAGCCCAGGGGGCGCAAGCCACGGCCAGCCCGGCCGAGCGAGCTAGCCGGACAAGCTCCGGCCAGGCAAGCAAACGCAGGCAAGCAAGCCGAGGCAAGCGCCGCCAAGGCAGGTCAGCCCAAGGCAGGTCAGCCCAAGGCAGGTCAGCAGGGAGGAGGGGGCCGCCCGTGTACCTGAAGAACCTCACCCTGCGCGGCTTCAAGTCCTTCGCCTCCGCCACCACGCTGCGCCTCGAACCCGGCATCACCTGCGTCGTCGGGCCGAACGGGTCCGGTAAATCCAACGTCGTCGACGCCCTGTCCTGGGTCATGGGCGAGCAGGGCGCCAAGTCCCTGCGCGGTGGCAAGATGGACGACGTCGTCTTCGCCGGCACCACCTCGCGGCCGCCGCTGGGCCGGGCCGAGGTCACGCTCACCATCGACAACTCCGACGGCGCCCTGCCGATCGAGTACACCGAGGTGACGATCAGCCGCCTGATGTTCCGGTCCGGGCAGAGCGAGTACGCCATCAACGGTGACCGCTGCCGCCTGCTCGACGTCCAGGACCTGCTGTCCGACTCGGGCCTCGGCCGCGAGATGCACGTGATCGTCGGCCAGGGCCAGCTCGACGACATCCTGCACGCCGGCCCGGAGGCCAGGCGGGCCCTGATCGAGGAAGCGGCCGGCGTCCTCAAGCACCGCAAGCGCAAGGAGAAGGCGCTCCGCAAGCTGGAGGCGATGCAGGTCAACCTGACCCGGCTGGTCGACCTCACCGCCGAGCTGAGCCGCCGGCTCAAGCCGCTGGGGCGTCAGGCCGAGGTGGCCAGGAAGGCCGCCGTCATCCAGGCCGAGCTGCGGGACGCCCGGCTGCGGCTGCTGGCCGACGACTACGTGACGCTCGCCGCCGACCTGGCCCGGGACGAGGCCGACGAGGCCGCCGTGCTGGCCCGCCGGGCCGCCCTGGAGCAAGAGGTCGCCACGGTCAGGGCGCGCGAGGCCGAGCTGGACCAGGCCGCCCAGCAGGCCTCGGCCGAGCTGGCCCGGGCCCAGGAGACCTGGTTCGCGCTGTCCTCGCTGACCGAGCGGCTCCGCTCCACCCAGCACCTGGCCGCCCAGCGGCATACCCTGCTGACCGAGGCCACCGCCGAGCCCGAGCGCCCCGGCCGTGACCCCGACGAGCTCGACCGCCAGGCCGACGAGCTGCGCGAGGAAGAAGACGGCCTGAACGAGCGGCTGGCCGCGGGCCGCGAGGTGCTGTCCACGGCGTCGGCCGAGCGGACCGCGGCCGAACGCGAGCTCGCCGCGGCCGAGCGCCGGCTGGCCGAGGGCGCCAAGAACGCCGCCGCCCGGGCGGGCCGGGTGGCCCGGCTGCGCGAGCAGGTCGGCGCGGCCGACAGCCGCAGCGCCGCCGCCCAGGAGGAGCTGGACCGGCTCGAGGTCTCCGCCGCCGAGGCGCGCGAGCGCGCCACCATCGCCCAGGACGAGTACGAGGACGTCCGCGAGCTGTCCGGGGGCGGGGGCGAGGACCGTAGCGAGCTGGCCGCCGCCCACGAGCAGGCCGCCGCGACCCTGTCCCAGCAGGCCGAACGAGTCAAGGTTCTCCGCACCGCCGAACGCGAGACGGCTCGTGACCTGGCCGCCCGGCGGGCGCGAGCCGAGACGCTGGCGGAGGCCGCGCGGCGCGGCGTGGACGCCTCCGGCGCCGTGCTCGCCGACCCGGCCCGGTTCGTCGGCGTGATCGGCTCGTTCGCCGCCCGGCTGCGGGTCGCCGAAGGATTCGAGGTGGCGATCGCCGCCGCCCTGGGGGCCGCCGCCGAGGCGGTCGCGGTGACCGGACTCGACGCGGCCGCGGACATCCTGGCCACCCTGCGCGCCGCCGACGCGGGCAGCGCCGCCCTCGTCGTCGCTGACCCTTCCGCGACATCAACCCCATCCGACGCCTTCACCTCAGTCGATTCCGCAATCCCAAGCGCCCCGCCAGTTCCGGCAGGTACCGCGATCCCCGCCCCTGAACTCGTGCGGGCACCCGGCAGCCTGGCGGAAGCCGCATCGGAGCTTCTGCACGACGTTGTCGTCGTGCCGGACCTAGGGGCAGCGCGCCGCTTCGTTCGGGAAAATCCTGATCGGCGGGCCGTGACGCGGGACGGTGACCTGCTCGGGGCCCACTGGGCGCAGGGCGGCGGCGCGCGGCCGCAGAGCCTGTTCGAGATGCGCGCGGCCGCCGACGAGGCCGCGGCCGGGCTGGCCGAGGCCGAGCGGCGGTGCGAGGAAGCGGCCGAGGCGCTGGCCGTCGCGTCCGAGACCGAGGAGAGCGCCCGCCAGGCCGTAGCGCAGACGCTGGCCCGCAGGCACGAGGCCGACGCGGCCGCGGCGGAGGTCTCCGGGCGGCTGGGCCGGCTGGCGGGCGCGGCCCGGGCCGCGCGGGACGAGGCCGACCGGGTGGAGGCCGCCATCACCTCGGCCCGGCTGGCGGCCGAGAAGGACCTGACCCGCCTCGAGCAGCTCCGGCAGGAGCTGGCCGAAGCCGAAGCCGCGGCCGATGAGCCGGACGAACCGCAGGACGACGACGCCCGCGAGGACCTGGCCGAGCGGTGCACCGCGGCGCGCAACGCCGAGATGGAGGCCAGGCTCGAGGTCAGGACGGCGGAGGAGCGGCTGCGGGCGATCAGTGGCCGCGCTGACTCCCTCACCGCCACCGCCGCCGCCGAGCGGGCCACCCGTCAGCAGGCCGCCGAGCGCCGCCGCCGCCGGATCGCCCAGGCGGCGGTGGCCCGGGCCGTCGCGCTCGGCGCCCGGTACGCGGTCGAGGCGGCCGAGCAGTCGGTGAACCAGGCCCTGGCCCGGCGGGCCGAGGCGGAGGCGGCCAACGCGGCCGGCACGGCCGAGCTCAAGGTGGTCCGGACCCGGGTCCGGGAGCTGGCCGCCGACCTGGACACGGTGGTGAATACCGCGCACGGCACCGAGATCGCCCGGGCCGAGCACCGGCTGCGGCTGCGGCAGCTGGCCGAGCACGCGCTGGAGGAATTCGGCGTCGAGGGCGACGTGCTGGTGGCCGAGTACGGCCCCGAGGTCCCGATCCCGGTCATCGGCGACGAGGACGCCCTGCCGTCACGCTTCGAGCGGGCCGCGGCCGAGAAGCGGGCCGCCGAGGCGAGCAAGCAGCTCGACCGGCTGGGCAAGGTCAACCCGCTGGCGCTGGAGGAATACGAGGCGCTCACCGAGCGGCACAACTTCCTCGCCACCCAGCTCGAAGACCTCCGCAAGACCCGGCGTGACCTGCTCACCGTGGTCAAGGAGGTGGACGACCGGGTGCAGGAGGTGTTCGCCTCCGCCTACGCCGACACCGCCCGCGAGTTCGAGCACCTCTTCGGTCGGCTCTTCCCCGGCGGCCAGGGCAACCTGGTGCTCACCGAGCCCGACGACATGCTCGCCACCGGCATCGAGATCGAGGCCCGGCCGCCCGGCAAGAAGGTCAAGCGGCTGTCCCTGCTGTCCGGCGGGGAGCGGTCGCTGACCGCGATCGCCTACCTCTTCGCCATCTTCAAGGCCCGCCCCTCGCCGTTCTACGTGCTCGACGAGGTGGAAGCCGCGCTGGACGACACCAACCTGCAGCGGCTGCTGCTGGTCTTCGAGGAACTGCGGGAAAGCTCGCAGCTCATCGTCATCACCCACCAGCGCCGGACGATGGAAGCCGCGGACGCCCTCTACGGCATCACCATGCGCGGCGACGGCGTCTCCGCCGTCATCAGCCAGCAGCTAGCCACCCGCCAGCCCGCCTAGGAACCCGCCGTGCTGCCAGCCGGTTCGCACCAGCGGCCGCCCGGCCATCCGGGACCTCCCCGACCGGTACCGTCCGCCCCCCCTTACCTCATGTGCAACATCCCGGTTCAATGGTCGTGGCAACCTACCCGGTAGAGCCATTACGTTGCCACAACCATTTGGACCCGAGAGCGGGGCGACGGACCCCGTCTAGCCGAACGGGCGGCCGAGGCGGGACTCCAGCGTCTCGAAGGCGGCGGTGGTCGCGGCGTGGCTCTGGGCCGCGGTCGCATCCGCGCTCAGCCCGGCCGCCTGGCGGATCAGGTTGGCCCCGGTCAGCGTGCGCAGCGTGCCGGCGCCGCGCTGCTGGCCGTCGCGACCGTGATCGGCCCGCGGCTCCCGTCCGGGCCGGGCGCGGTACAGCGCACCCCGTAGCCAGACGGCGGGGGTGCGGGCACCGCGCGGGGTCTGGAAGACTGGAGCCCTGATGGAATACGTAATCCTGATCATCGTCATCGCCGTCCTGGCCCTTGGTACCGGCGGCTACCTGCTGTTCCTGCGGCCGCGCGGAGGCCGTTCGGTGGCGGCGCCGCCCGCCCAGCCTCCGGTGACCCCGGCGGCGCCCGCCACCACCACGGGCGGCGCGGAAGCCGACAGCGCGACCGTCCCGGACACGCCCGCGGCCGCCACCGCGGTGGTCGAGATCGAGCGGCCGCCGCCGTCGGCCGGCCGCCTGGTCCGGCTGCGCGCCCGGCTGGCCCGGTCGCAGAGCTCGATGGGCTCGGTGCTGCTGAACCTGCTGTCCCGCGACCGGCTCGACGACGACACCTGGGACGAGATCGAAGAGGTGCTGATCACCGCCGACGTGGGCGTGGCCCCCGCCAAGGTGATGGTCGACGACCTGCGCACCAAGGTCAAGGTGCTCGGCAGCCGGGGCGCCGCCGAGGTGCGCGACCTGCTCCGGACCGAGCTGCTCACCCAGCTCGGCGCGGACACCGACCGGTCGCTGCGCACCGCGCCGCACGGCGGCCAGCCCGCGGTGGTCCTCATGGTCGGCGTGAACGGCACCGGTAAGACCACCACCTGCGGGAAGCTCGCCCGGGCGCTGATCGGTGACGGGCAGACCGTGCTGCTCGGCGCGGCCGACACGTTCCGCGCGGCGGCGGCCGACCAGCTGCAGACGTGGGGACAGCGGGTGGGCGCCGAGACCGTGCGCGCCGACCGGGACGGCGCCGACCCGGCCAGCGTGGCCTTCGAGGCGGTCGCCCAGGGCATCGCGACCGGGGTGGACACGGTCCTCATCGACACCGCGGGCCGCCTGCACACCAAGGTCGGCCTGATGGACGAGCTCGGCAAGGTCAAGCGGGTGGTGGAGAAGAAGGCCACGGTCGACGAGGTGCTGCTGGTGCTCGACGCCACCACCGGCCAGAACGGCCTGCGCCAGGCCCGGGTGTTCGCCGAGGTCGTCGACGTCACCGGCATCGTCTTGACCAAGCTGGACGGCACCGCCAAGGGCGGCATCGTCATCTCGGTCCAGCGCGAGCTGGGCGTCCCGGTCAAGCTCGTCGGTCTCGGCGAGGGCCCGGACGACCTGGCCCCGTTCGACCCCGCCGTCTTCGTGGACGCCATCCTCGGCTGAGCTTCCCCGGCCGGCCCCGGCCGGAAACATGGCTGTAACAAGGGCCCGGGGTGTTTCACGCGGCCGACACACGCCGACGCCTCTGGTGAAACCTCAGTACCTGAAGGTCAGTACAGGACTGGCGAAGGGACACCAGATGAAGCTCATTACCGCTGTCATCAAGCCGTTCAAGCTGGACGACGTCAAGGCCGCGCTGCAGGCGTTCGGCGTCCACGGCCTGACGATCACCGAGGCAAGCGGCTACGGCAGGCAGCGCGGGCACACGGAGGTTTACCGTGGCGCCGAGTATCAGGTTGACCTGGTGCCCAAGGTCCGGGTTGAGGTCTTGTGCGAGGACGAGGACGCCGATGACCTGATCGGAGTCGTGGTCAAGGCGGCGCAGACCGGCCGGATCGGCGACGGCAAGGTCTGGTCGGTCCCGGTTGAGACGGTGGTCAGGGTCCGCACCGGAGAGCGCGGGCCGGACGCCATCTGACGGGTTTTCCCCGCAAGCGCCGTCGGCGTGCGCAGGGAAAGCGAAGACTCGTTCGGGGGACGCGTGGAGACCATGACTTCGTTCGCTGCGGATCGCGCCCGCCGGACTACGCAGGTCGACCGGTGGCTCGCCGAACTCCTCGGCGCCGAGCCGGATGTCGCCCTGGTGGCGGTCGGCGGCTACGGCCGCCGGGAACTGCTGCCGCGCAGTGACCTGGATGTCCTGCTGCTGCACGGCGGCCGGGACGACATCGCGGGCATCGCCGACCGGATCTGGTATCCGGTCTGGGACTCCGGCGCCGAGCTCGATCACGCGGTGCGGACCGTGCCGCAGGCCCGGCGGGTGGCCCGGTCCGACCTGAAGGTCGCGCTCGGACTGCTGTCCGCCCGGCACGTGGCCGGCGACCCCGATCTGACCGAACGTCTTCGCGCCGGAGCCCTGGAAGACTGGCGTGCGGCCGCGCCCACCAGGCTGGCCGAGCTGCACGCCGCGCACGACGAACGGGCCCGGACCAGCGGGGAACTCGCCTTCCTGCTCGAGCCCGACCTGAAGGAGGCCCGCGGCGGCCTGCGCGACGTGCACGCGATCCAGGCGGTGGCGGCGGCCTGGGTGGCGCCCGCGCCGGGGCCCCGGGTCCGGACCGCCTACGAGCAGATCCTCGACGCCCGGCATGCCCTGCACGAGGTCACCGGCCGGCGGCTGGACCGGCTGGTGCTCGAGGAGCAGGACGAGGTGGCCCGGGCGCTCGGGCTGCTCGACGGGGACGTGCTGCTGCGGATGCTGGCCGGGGCCGCGCGGACCGTCGCCTACGCGGCCGACCATGCCTTCCGCCAGGCCGACCGGCTGCGCGGCCGCCGGCTGCGCCGCCGCCAGGCCGAGCGCCGCCCGCTCGCGGACGGGATCGTGGAACAGGACGGCGAGGTGGTGCTGGCCCGCGCGGCCGACCCGGCCGCCGACCCGGCGCTGGTGCTGCGCGCCGCCGCGGCCGCCGCCCAGGCCGGGCTGCCGCTGGCGCCGCGGACCCTGGACCGGCTGACCGAATGCCCGCCGCTGCCCGTGCCCTGGCCCGCGGCCGCCCGCGATTCCCTGCTCGCGCTGCTCGGGGCCGGCCCGGCCGCGGTCAGCGTGTGGGAGGCGCTCGACACCGAGGGCCTGGTGACCGCGCTGATCCCGGACTGGGAACGGGTCAGGAACCGGCCGCAGCGCAACCCGCTGCACACCTACACGGTCGACCGGCACCTGGCCGAGGCGGCCGCCCGCGCCGCCGCGCTGACCCGCGAGGTGGCCCGGCCCGACCTGCTGCTGCTGGCCGCGCTGCTGCACGACGTGGGCAAGGGCTGGCCGGGGGATCACAGCGTCACCGGCGAGGTGGTGGCCAGGGACGTCGGGCGCCGGATGGGCCTGCCCGCCCCGGACACCGAGCTCGTCGCCTCGGCCGTGCGGCTGCACCTGCTGCTGCCGATGGTCGCCACCCGGCGCGACCTGGACGACCCGGTGACCGTCAAGCAGGTCGCGACGACCGTGCGCAGCCGCGTCCTGCTCGAGCTGCTGCACGCGCTGGCCATCGCGGACGGGCTGGCCACCGGCCCCGCCGCGTGGAACGACTGGAAGGCCACCCTGGTCGCGGACCTGGTCCGGCGGGTGAAGGCCGTGCTCGACGGCGAGCCCATGCCGCAGCCCGCGCCGCTGCGCGACGACCAGCTGGCGCTGGCCGCCGGGGGCGGTCCGGCCGCGACGGTGAGCGGCTCGGAGGTGACCGTGGTCGCCCCCGACCGGCCCGGCTTGCTGTGGCGGGCCGCCGGGGTGCTGGCCTCGCACCGGCTGGCGGTGCGGAGCGCCAACGCGACCTCGGTCGGCAGCACCGCCGTCACCGTGTTCGACGTCGAGCCCGAGTTCGGGGATCCGCCCGACGCCACCCTGGTCGCCGCGGACCTGCGCCGGATGCTGCAGGGGCGGCTGGACGTGGAGGACCGGCTCGACCGCCGGGCCCGGGCGGTGCGGCCGCGGATCGCGAACATTCCCGCGCCGAAGGTGAGCCTGGTCGATGACGCGTCCGACACCGCGACCGTGGTGGAGGTGCGCGCGCACGACGCGCCGGGCCTGCTGTGGCGGGTCGGCCGGGCGCTCGGCGAGTGCGGCCTCGACGTGCGGGCGGCCCGGGTGGAGACGCTGGGCGCCGAGGTGGTCGACGTGTTCTACGTGACCGACGGGGACGGCAAGCCGCTGGCGGGGGAGGACCTGCGCCGCACGATCGCGCACTCGGTCCTGTCCGCGCTCGGAGATTAAGCGCCGAACCCCGCCACGGCTTACCCGCTGAGGACGCGGGTACCGTAGACCGTTCGGTAGCCTGGGTCTTGTGTTTGACACCCTTTCTGACCGGCTGACGCAGGTTTTTTCCTCACTGCGTGGGCGCGGCAAGCTGTCCGCGGCCGATATCGACGCGACGTGCCGTGAGATCCGCATCGCTTTGCTCGAGGCGGACGTCGCACTGCCGGTCGTCAGGCAGTTCATTTCCCGGGTCAAGGAGCGGGCCAGCGGCGAGGAGGTTTCCGGCGCGCTGAACCCCGCCCAGCAGGTCATCAAGATCGTCAACGAGGAGCTCATCACCATCCTCGGCGGCGAGGAGCGGCGGCTGCGGTTCGCCAAGACGCCGCCCACCGTGATCATGCTGGCCGGCCTGCAGGGCGCCGGCAAGACCACGCTGGCGGCCAAGCTCGGGCTGTGGCTGAAGAGCCAGGGCAACACGCCGATGCTGGTCGCGGCCGACCTGCAGCGCCCCAACGCGGTGCAGCAGCTGCAGGTGGTCGGCGAGCGGGCCGGCGTCCCGGTCTACGCGCCGGAGCCGGGCAGCGGCGTCGGCGACCCGGTGAAGGTGGCCCGGGACTCGCTGGACGAGGCCAGGCGCCGCCAGCAGAACATCGTCATCATCGACACCGCGGGCCGCACCGGCGTGGACGCGGAGATGATGGCGCAGGCCGTCGCGATCAGGGACGTCACCGAGCCGGACGAGATCTTGTTCGTGGTCGACGCGATGATCGGCCAGGACGCGGTGGCGACCGCGCAGGCGTTCCTGGACGGGGTTGGCTACGACGGCGTGGTGCTGACCAAGCTCGACGGCGACGCCCGCGGCGGCGCCGCGCTGTCCATCGTGGAGCTGACCGGGCGCCCGATCATGTTCGCCTCTTCGGGCGAGAAGCTCCAGGACTTCGACGTCTTCCACCCCGACCGGATGGCCTCGCGCATCCTCGACCTCGGTGACCTGCTCACCCTGATCGAGCAGGCGGAGAAGGCGTTCGACCGGGAGCAGACGGAGAACCTGGCCGGCCGGCTGATGTCGGGCGAGGGCTTCACCCTCGAGGACTTCGTCGAGCAGCTGGGCATGGTGCGCAAGCTCGGGCCGATCGGGAACCTGCTCGGGATGCTGCCGGGCGCGGGCCAGTACCGCGAGCAGCTCGAGCAGATCAACGACAAGGACCTGGACCGGGCCGAGGCCATCGTCCGGTCCATGACGCCCGCCGAACGCCGCGACCCGAAGATCATCAACGGCTCCCGCCGGTCACGCATCGCCAACGGCGCCGGCGTCGCCATCGGCGAGGTCTCCCAGCTGGTCACGAACTTCTTCCAGGGCCAGAAGCAGATGAAGGCGGCCATGAGCGGCGGTATCCCGGGCATGCCGGCGATGCCCGGGATGCGCGCGATGAACAAGTCGGCGCGCAAGAAGGCCAAGAAGAAGGCGCCGCGCAGCGGCGACCCGCGCCGCGCCGCCGAGCTGGCCCGCGGCGGCCAAGGCCAAGGCCAGGAGCAGGCTCCCGCCAACGGGCCCGCGGCCGGCCTTCCCGAACATGGGCGCCCTCGGCGGCGGCCTGCCGGAGGGCCTGTCGGCCGAGAACCTGGCCGAGCAGCTGTCCAAGATGCCCTCGAACCTGAGCTTCCCGCCGCCGAACTCCGGTCCCCAGGGCAACGTCCCGGCGGCCTTCCGCGGCGGCGGCAAGCGCAAGAAGAAGTGAGCGCTACCCGGGGCTGAGGGCGCGGATGGTGTCGATGGTGTCGGCCTCGGCGGCGGTCTTGTCCTCGCGGTAGCGCAGCACCCGGGCGAACCGCAGCGCGAGGCCGCCCGGGTAGCGCGGGCTGCGCTGCACGCCGTCGAAGGCGATCTCCACCACCAGTTCGGGGCGGACGTAGACGGTGTAGCCGTCCCGGTGATCTTCCAGTGCCAGCAGGCGCGACGTCTGCCAGGTCAGCAGCTCGTCGGTCAGCCCCTTGAACGTCTTGCCGAGCATGACGAAGCCGCCCGTGGCCGGGTCGCGGGCGCCCAGGTGCAGGTTGGACAGCCAGCCGTGGCGCCGCCCGTGGCCCCACTCGACGGCCAGCACCACCAGGTCCAGCGTGTGCCGCGGCTTGACCTTGATCCACCCGGCGCCGCGCCGGCCTGGCCGCGTACGGGGCGGTGAGCGACTTGACCACGACGCCCTCGTGCCCGTGCGCCAGGGCGTCGGTGAAGAACGCCGTGGCCTCGTCGGCCGCGTTCGTGACCAGGCGGGGCATCAGCAGCTCGGCCGGCACCGCCCGGGCCAGCGCGGCGTGCCGCGAGGCATCCTCGGCGTCGATCAGGTCGGCGCCGTCCAGGTGCAGGACGTCGAACAGGAACAGCGACAACGGCACGCCGGTTACCTCCAGGCTGGCCGTGCGCGCCGCGGTGTCCTGGAACGGCAGCGGCCGCCCGTCCTCGCGCAGCGCGATCAGCTCCCCGTCCAGGACCGCGCTCGAGACACCGAGCTTGGCCAGCACCGCTACCACCTCGGGGAGCCGGGCCGTGATGTCGTCCAGGGTCCGGGTGAACAGCCGCACGTTGCCCTCGGACAGGTGCATCTGGATCCTGATGCCGTCCAGCTTCCACTCCACCGCGGCGGTGTCCCCGGCCTTGGCCAGGGCCTCCTCGATAGTGGGGGCGCTGGCGGCCAGCATCGGCCGGACCGGACGGCCCACCTCCAGACCGAACCCGGCCAGTGCCGCGCTGCCCCCGGACAGCGCGGCGGCGGCCACCGCGCCCAGCGCGCCGCGCAGCATCATGGCCCGCCGGACCTCGGCCACCGGCACCGAAGCGGCCCGTGCCACCGCCTCGGTCATCACCCCCTCCAGCGCTCCCTGGCGCAGCTCGCCGGAGAGCAGGCCGACCAGGAACCGCTGCTCGTCCCGAGTGGCCCGGCCGAACAACTCCCCGACCAGCGCCTTGCGCGCGGCCGTCGAGCCCTTCCCGGAAACCGCGCCGATCGCCGAAAAGGCAGAGTCCACATCGCTCAGCGTCAGCGCAGGCGCGTCCGCGGGCGCGAACCCGTCCCGCAGCGCCGCCCACCCGACCCCGATCTGACGCTGCGGCAGCTCGCCGGAAAGGTACGCCACCGCGACCGGCACCTCCAGCGGCCCGGCCGCCCGCAGCGCCTCCGCCAGCGTCTCGATCTTCGCCAGCCGGGCGCTGGTACCGGCCACGGTCCGCGACACCTCAGCGATCTCACTAAGCAGCACGTGGCCATTCTCCGCCCAAGCTCCGCCACCAGGCTATCCGCGATCATGAAGCTGCCCTGCTGAGCCGCCCCGTCCGCGCCGTCGACATCACCGCCCGGATCGCGCAGGAAGTACTCGGCAGACGAGGTGCAGAGCGGGAATGCCCTGAGGGAGCGGACTGGTCGCCGTCCCGCACGCGGTGGACCTGTGGTTCAGCCGAATTTGGCGACGTGACCCTGGGCGTCGTCGTCGCGGTCGTCATCCCTGGCCCGCACGTGGCCGGAGGTGTCGTCGTCGGCATCGTCCCTGGCCCGTGCGTGACCCGAGCTGTCGTCCTCGGTGTCGTATCCCATGCGGTGGTGGCCCTGGGTGTCGTCCTCGGTGTCGTATCCCATGCGGTGGTGGCCCTGGGTGTCGTCCTCGGTCCCGTGATAGCCTGCCGTGTCCTCGGGCGGCCGCGGGTGGAGGTGACCCTCGGTATCATCGGCGTCGGCGCGGGCCTGGTTCTGCTCGGTCATGGTGGTCCCTTCCTGGTAGCGGTGGTTGGTGAATGTCTGCAGCCAGCATCGCCGATCGTGGCGTGGCTGTCAGTCGGGCAGCCGACAGGGCTGATGTCATCCCGCCGACACCTGCGTCCCGGCGAACCGGCTGAGCGCGGCGGCGTCCCGGACGGTGACGGCGCGGTCGTGCAGCTCCAGCCAGCCTCGTTTCTCGAAGCCGCGCAGGGCAGCGTTGACGCTCTGCCGGGTGCCGCCGACGTGGTGCGCGAGTTGTTCCTGGCTCAGGTCCAGCCGGATCGCGCCGTTCGCGTCCCGGGGCTGGCTCAGCAGCATCTTGGCGACCCGCCGCGGAAGATCCAGGAACACCAGGTCCGCAGCCGCGTCGGTGAGCCGCCGCAGGGTTGCCGCGACGGACGCGGCCAGGGCCAGGGCAGCGGCCGGGACGCGGGCGCACATGTCCTGGACCGCTTCGCTCGGGATGAGGAGCAGGTGGCAGTCCTCGATGGTCTGGGCGTCGGTGGACCGGGGGCCGCCGTCAGCCGCGCTGAGCTCGCCCAGGATGGAGCCCGCCGGGAGGATGGTCAGGGTCAGCTCACCGCCGTCGGCCGAGCGGACCACGACCTTCACCCGGCCTGAGACGACCACGATCACGGTATCGCCTGGGTCACCGCGGGAGAACACCAGCTGGCCGCGGCGATATACGCGCAGCCTGGACGCGGACGCCAGGGTATGCAGGTCTTCGGCCGGCACCTCGCTGAGCAGGACGGTCTGGCGCAGGATGCCGGTGACGTCAGTAGTCATCGTCGGCTCCTCGGGGTCCTGTGTTGCTGGCCACCGCCCGCAGCACCGTCTTGACCTCGTATGGCGTGAGGTGGGGATGCCTGCTCAGCAGCCGGGCCACCAGCCCGGTGATGTGGGGAGCGGCGAAGGAGTTGCCGGTCGAGACGATCCTGGTGCCGTCCAGCCATGGTACCCGGATGTCGATGCCGGGCGCTCCGAAGTCGACCGGCGGCGACGGGCTGGCGTCCAGCCGGAACGGGTCCTGACCGTCGTGTGCGGCCACCGAGATGACCGACGAGAACTGAGCCGGGTAGGTCGGCGCCGGGACGTTATTGGCGGCACAGACCAGGACGACCCCGGCGAACGCCGCCTCGTCGGCGATCTCGTGGAACAACCCGAAGTAGTCTTCCCGCGACGTGCTCAGCGACAGGTTGACCACCCGTGCGCCCTGGGTGATCGCCCAGCGCAGGCCGGCCGCGAACACCATGCCCTTGCCGCTGAGCCGGCGGCCCAGGACGCGGACAGACCACAGCGTGGCCTCGGGGGCGGCGCGGCGGATGATCCCGGCGCACGCCGTCCCGTGGCCGAAGAGGTCCTCGTGCGGCCCTTCGGCCAGCGTTACCTCCTGGTTCTCCGTGTCCCACTGCAGGGCGACCGCCCGCTCCACCGCGCCGACGTCAGGGTGGGCCGCGTCGATGCCGCTGTCAACCACGGCCACGGTGATCCCGGCCCCGGAGGCGCCGTCCCAGGCCCATTCCTTGTCGATGGGCAGGCCGATCCGCGGTACCGGGCGCAGCGCGTCCGGGGCGAAGGCATCGCTCCATGCCGGTCTCAGCGAAGTCGTGACGGCCTCCCCTTCGCGTAATCCGCCACCTCACGCAGCACGGCCAGCGCCAGCCGGCGCTCCGCGGCACCGCGGCGGGCCAGGGTGGCGAAGGCGCCGGCCAGCTCGGCCAGGTCGGCATCGGGACCCGGCAGCGTGCTGGCGACCTGCGTCAGGGCGGCGGAGAGGTCGCCGCCGCCCGCCGCCACCGCCAGCGCCCGGAACAGGATCCGGCCGAGGTCGCCGAACGTCTCGACGCTGGCCAGGGCCAGCGCGGCCTGGTCGGCGAACAGCGACAGCAGCGCCATGTCCCGTTCGGCCCCGGGCCGCCGCGGGTCCCGGTCGAGCAGGCTGATGACACCCAGCATCCGGCCGCGGATCTCCACGGGCACGGCCAGGATGGCCTGCGGCACGTAGCCGGTCTGCTCGGCGGCCTGCCGGGAGAACCTCGGGTCACTGCTCACGTCGCTGATCGCGATGGGCTGGCCGGACTGCACCACCCACCCGGCGATGCCCTGCGACGCCGGGATTCGCATGCCGGTCACGTCGGCCGCGCCCTCGCCGGCCGCGACCGTGTAGACCAGCTCCGACTCGTCCTCGCTGAGCAGTGCCAGCGAACAGGCCGCCGCGCCGAACAGCTGCCGCGCCGTCTCGGTGAGCGAGCGCAGCAGCTCGTCGGCGCCGGCCGGGCGCACCGCCGGGCCGAGAGAGGCGGCCAGCTCGCCTAGCTGTCGCAGCAGATCATCAGAGTTCATGACGCACCGCCCTCGGATATGCCCCCGGCCCGGTGGGGCGGAGCTGACGGCCAGACCCACGGGGTGCGGGCCATCCGGGTGCCGGCGACGGACACCATCGACCGGCTCGTGCCGCCGGACTGCTGGGCCGCCATGAAATCCTGACCGCCGATCCGCAGTAGCTCGCTGTCCTGGCTGGCCCGCACGGTGGCGGTACGCGGGATGCCGTGCAGCAGGCCGAGTTCCCCCACATAGCCGGGCGCGGTGACCGGCGGCAGGTCCCGGGCTCCGGGCTGGCCGTCCCGGACCCGCACGGACAGCGCTCCCCGGACCAGTACCCATAGCGCGTCCGCCGGGTCGCCCTCACGGATAATCACTTGCCCGGCGGGGACGGTGACCTCGCTGGCCGCCGCGGCGAGCCGCTCCAGCGTGCCGTAGTCCGATCCGGCCAGCAGGTCGAGCCCGGACAGCAGTCCGGCCAGTGGCCGGAGCTGCTCGGCGGCCATGGCCGATGTCCGGTCGGCCCGCAGCAGGGCCGGGAGGCCGGCTAGCGCGATGACCGGAATTCCGGCGCCCACGGCGACCAGCGCGACGGCGACCCCGGCGTGTGCGAGCAGGACGCCGGCCGCCGCGCTGGCCAGCAGGATGCCGGCCAGCACCACCGTGTCGAACACGCCCAGGACCCGGCCGAGTACCTCACCGGGCAGGTCGCGCTGCAGGCTGGTGAGCGCGAGCACGTCCACGATGGCCATGCCGACGCCAGATATGACCTGCAGCGCGGCGGCCAGTGCGGGCGCGCGTACCGGGACGGTGGCCAGGTAGGGCAGCGCCTGCACGCAGATGCTGCCCATGATGACCGGAGCCAGCCGGGACGCGCTGCTCAGCCTGTTCGCCAGGCTCGCGCCAAGCAGTCCGCCCAGCGCCGACCCGGCGAGCAAATAGCCGTATCCGTCGGTCCCGGTGCCCAGCCGCACCGACAGTGGGACGTACAAGACGGTGGACGCGCCGTAGACGGCGGAGTCCAGCGCGCAGAACAAGATGACGGCCACCGCGACCGGCCGCGCCCCGAGTGCCTTAAGCCCGGCCGTCAGCTGCTGCCAGGTGCCGTCCTCGGCTTCCCCGCCGCCACGGGACCGGACCCGCAGCCGGGAGACCAGAGCAGCAGCGGCCGCGAAGCTGGCCGCGTTGATCGCCACGCCGATGACGGGACGGCCGGTCAGCAGGAGCAGGCCGCCGATGCCTGGCCCCAGGACCACTACCAGGTTCTGCAGCACGGAGAAGATCGAGTTGGCCGCGGCCAGGTCCTTCTCCCCGACCACCTCCGGGGTGAGAGCGCCGGCCGCGGGCTGGTATGGCGCCAGCGGCACCGCCGACACCGCGGCCAGGACCAGTACGAACCCGATCGGCGCTCCGGTCGCGACCACCACGGCCATCGCGGTCATGACGGTGGCGCTGGCCAGCGCGGAAACCATCATGACCGTGACCCGCTGGTAGCGGTCGGCGAGCACGCCGCCGTAACTGGCCAGCAGCAAGCCCGGTGCCCAGCGGCAGACCGCCAGGGCGGCCAGCCACTGCGTGGAATGAGTCCGGTCGAAAACGTAGACCGAGATCACCACGAGGTAAGACCAGCTCCCGACCTGGTTGACCATGAACGCGGTGATGAGCAGGCGCAGGTCCCGGTGACGCAGCGCGTTCCGGTAGCGCGCGCGGGGCTTGCGTTGCGGACCACCGGCTCCGGCCGGGCGCAAGGACCCAGTCGCGGCGGGATCCTCCGGGATAGCTGGGGTCATCGGCTAGACCTGGACCTGAGAGCGTCCGGCGGTGAAGGCGTCGGCGCGATCGAGCAGCGGCTGGCAGCGCAGCCGCTCGCCGATGGCGCGGGCTTCCCGCACAGCCTCAGCCGCCGCATCCGGGTCACCGTCGCGGACCAGCTGCTCGGCGTGGTCCAGCAAGCCGTGGGCGAGATGGTAGGGCGTGCTATGAGCGCGCAGGCCGGCCACCGCGGCGCCCAGCGCGTCCCGGTCGCCGTCAGCGGCCGCGCGCCACGCTCGGACAAGCGCGCGTTCAGCCCGCAGCATCGGGCCGAGCCTGCCCGGCCGGTGCGCGTCGAGCAGGGCCAGCAGGTCATCCACGGCCGGGAAATCACGCAGTTCATCCGCGGTCCGGGCGGCCAGCGGCCAGGCCCAGCGGACGAAGTCGTGGCTGGGCCCGATGAAATTCACTTGGTCTAGCACGTGCTGGACGTGACGCAGCACCTCACGCGGAAGATGGCGGGCATCGGCGAGAAACGCCTTAACGACGCTGGCCGCCGCCTGGTCTTGCGGATCCTCGCTGGCCAGGATGCCCGGTATGGCCGTAAGGGCGGTCTCGGCCGCGCCCGCGTCTCCGCGCAGCGCCGCTTGCCAGCCACGCTGGCACACCAGCATCTCGTGGTCGGCCAGCCCGTCGGAGTCGGCGCGGGCACACTCGTCCGCGGCGGCATCCCAGTCACCGAGCAGAAGGAGCGCGCTGGCCAAGTTGATGATCGAGAAGGCGAGGTTGTCCCGGTCGCCGCTCTGGCGCGCGCAGCCGACAGCCGCCCGGCCCGCTTCCGCGCCTGCCGCCGGATCGGTGAATGCCAGGTCAAAGGCCAGGTTGCACAGCGCTCGTCCGCGCGAGAGGTTGTCTCCGGCCTGGCCGGCGATCCGGGCACTCTCGCAGTAATAGGCGACAGCCTCGGCATGGCGATCGCGGCTGGAGAAGTAGTTCCCGCGAGCGTCGAGGAGCTCGCACAGCAGACCGGAGTTGACGTCGAGGGCCTGGCCGAGGGCCAGCGCCTCGTCAGTCAGCTGGTCAGCCTCGGCCGAGCCGGCGAACACTTCCAGCATCGCCAGCTCCTCCAGGGCCTGCACCGTGTCGGTATCGGGACCCGCCCGCAGCACATCGACGGCGGCGGTGAGATGTTCTCGTGCTTCGGCATGCCTGCCCGCTAGGCGCAGGCCGCGACCGACGATGGCCCGGGCGCGCGCGGCGGCCCGGGGGCGCCCGGCCCTCCCGTGGTGATCACGGGCCATGCCCGCGTGCTGAACCGCCGCGGCGTAATCGACGTTGCTGAGCTCGGCTCTCGCGGCCCGCTCCCAGAGGTCACCGACGTCGTACTGCGTATCCGGAGCAGCGTCTTCGTTATGATTACGTGCCAGGAGCAGGTCGGCGGCGCTGGCATAGCTGGCCGCGGCCCGGCCCGGGGCGCCGGTCCGGTCGGCACGTTCGGCCGCGCGGACCAGAGCGTCGGCGGCCTGGCCGCGGATCAGCGCGGCGTCAGGGTCATCGGGAACCGCGTTGAGAGCGTCCAGGTAGTGGCGGGCGATCACGTCGGCGACCTCCTCGCCGTCCCCGGGGAACGTCTGGCGCAGATGCGCGGCCACGACCAGGTGGCGGCCCTTGCGGTCCCGCCGGGACAAGATGCCGTAGGCGACCTGACGCAGCAGGTCCTGAGCGAAGCCGTAGCTGCCCCGCTCGGGCGACAGCGGGTCGGCCGAGATGTTGAGCAGTTCGCGGCGCAGCAGCTCGGCCAGCCCGGTCCGCACCGCGTCCTCGTCCTGGCTGGACACGGCGATCAGCGCCTCGGCCGGGAAGGTGCTGCCTAGCACCGCGGCGTCGGCGACCAGCCGGCGCACCGGCGGGTCCAGGGCATCCAGCCGGGCGGCCAGCAGCGCGTACAGGCTGTCCGGCACGGCCAGTTCCCCGATGTCGCCGGTCAGCCGGTACACTCCCTCGACCGGCTGGACGATGTCCCGGTCGATCAGGGAGCGGATGGTTTCCACCGCGAACAGCGGGATGCCCTGCGCGTGGGCGATAATCCTCGCCCGCGTCGGCGCGGACATGCCCGGCACCAGCGCGTTTACCAGCGCATCCATCGAGGCGGCGTCCAGGGGATCCAGGGTCAGGGTGACCCGGTTTCGGCCGGTGCCGAACCCCGGACGAACCTGCTCGAGTTCGGGACGGGCAAAGACCAGCAGGTAAACGGGCAGATCCCGGCACCAGTCGACCAGATGATCCAGGAAGTCGAGCAGCCCGGCGTCCGCGTGCTGAGCGTCCTCGATCAGCAGCACTACCGGGCTGACCGCGGCGAGGCGCTCGAAGAACAGCCGCCAGCCGGCGAACAGCTCGGCCTGGGTGGGCACGGACCCGTCGTCACCTGCTACGGGCACCCCGAGCAAGCGCCCGAGCCGGATGCCGACGTAGGCCCGCTCGGCCGGGTCGGGAACGAACCGGTCCACGCCGGCGGCTAGCTTGCCCGCGGCCACCGCGGCGGGGTCTTCCTCGGCGATACCCAGCCGGTGCCGGACAATCTCGGCCAAGGCCCAGAACGCCGCGCCCTCGCCGTAGGATAGGCACCGCCCGCGGTGCCACCACACCTCACCGGCCAGGCCATCGGTGTACTTCTCGAACTCCCAGCCCAGCCGGGACTTGCCTACGCCGGCCGGCCCGGACACCAGCACCAGCCGCGGCACCCGCCGTCCGGCCGCCGCGTGGAATAGCTCCTTGATCGTCCGCAGCTCCGCGTCCCGGCCGGTCAGCGGAGCTTCCAGGCCGTCCACCCGCTGCACGCCGCCCACCGCCGACAGCACCCGGGTCGCCCGCCACAGCCGCTGCGGTTCCGCCTTTCCCTTAAGCGCGTGCTCCCCCGCGTCGGCGAACTCCACGGCCGCAGCCGTCAGTCGCTGCGTCACCCCATCCGTGAGGACCTGCCCCGGCCTGGCCGCGGCCTGTACCCGCGCCGCGGTGTTCACCGCGTCCCCGGCTACCATCCCCTCGCTGACCGCGCCCAGCGTAACCGCCACCTCGCCGGTTACCACTCCGGCCCGGGCCTCCAGACCCCGCACTCCGGCCTCGGCTCCCAAGGCGGCCACTGCGGCGAGCAGGTCGAGTGCCGCGCGGACGGCCCGCTCGGCGTCGCCCTCGGTGGCCACCGGCGTGCCCCACACCGCCATCACCGCGTCCCCGATGAATTTCTCGACCACCCCGCCGTACCGGCCGATCACCGTCCGGGCGATCTCGAAGTAGCGGGATAGCAATTCCCGCACCGCCTCGGGGTCGCGCGCCTCCGACAGCGGGGTGAAGCCAACCAGGTCGCAGAACAGCACTGAGCACACGCGCCGCTCTGCCACCGGAGCGGGAGACGATGCCGCTACCGGCACCGGGACCGGCGGCAGGGCCGCAGCTCCGGATACCGGCGTACCGCAGGCATGACAAAAGCGCTTACCAGGAGTCAGCGGCTCGCCGCATGATGGGCAACCCCCCACCAGAGCGCCGCAATCCCCGCAGAAGCGGTCCCCTTCTCCCAGAGGGGCACCGCACTGCCCGCATCTCACGTCTCACTGCTTACGCTCTGCCTACCAGGATGTCAACCTGCTCGACGCAGGTAGGCAAACGCCCGTCGCCGCTGGCCACCGGCACCTTACGCAGGCCGGCCCGGCGCTGGCCCAGCCGCTTAGCCCGGATCAGCGTCAGCGATGACCGTCCTGCTCGACGGCGATGCCGACCTACCCGTGGCCGCCAGCTCAGCCGATCTTGAGAGAGTGCCCGTCTGTATCGTCGCCCGCGCTGTCGTCCTCGGCGTCATCGGCTTTGACGGCCTTGGCGCTGTGCCCTGCCACGTCATCGGTGCCGAAACGGCCCGAAGCGGAACATCCTTCGGGGTCGTTGTCGAGGCCAAACGCCTTGGCCGAGCGCCCCTCGGTATCGTCGACGATATTCTTGGGCGCTTCGTTCTGTCCGGTCATGACATGTCCTTCGGCGTTTCGATTGTCAAATAACCTGTAATTATCCTGTTCGACCTGGTGAGAGGCGTCCGCCTGCTGGCCGGCATTACCGCTGTCATTCTCCCGGCAGGTCCCACCCGGCCTGGCGATCAGGCCGGGACCCGTAGGCGAGAACCATCAGGAGAGGCATTTCCCAAGGGCGGCGCGGATCAGGGCTCCGGCGTGTTCCGCGAATGTCCATGTCTGTCCTATTCGAGGCCGTGCAGGCGGAGAGTTTCGGCGGGGGTGGTGTGGTCGGGCCGGCCTTCGGGGACGTGCAGGTAGCCGGCGTCTTTGATGGCCGCGATGACGGCGGCGCGGATGGTGGCCAGGTTGGCGGGCCCCCTGCCGGTACGGCTGGTGGCGGTGTCTTCGCCGAACGTCGTGTCCCTGATGTGGTGATGTGCCTCGATGGACCAGTGCTCGCGGACCAGGCGGCCCAGGTCTGGCGCGGTGGCGTGCTCGCTGGTCAGGCTGGTGACGGCGTAAGCGGTCTCACGGGAGATCTTGCCGGTGGCGGTGTCCTTCCGCCAGCGGGTGACCTTGATGGCCTGGCAGGCGTGCGGGAAGTCCAGGCGGCTGACGTGGGCGGCCTTCAGGGTGCGGGTCTCGATGCGGCCGTGCCCGGTGTCGCGGGTGACGCTGCCGGACGGCACCTGCCGCCAGGGCAGCGCCCTGACCTGGGCGTGCAGCAGCGGCTGATTCTGCTTCACCACCGCGATGTAATGGGCTTTCTTCTCCTGTGCCAGCCAGTTCAGGTTCGCTCGCACCGTATGGAGGGCGTCGAAGGTCACCACGGCACCGGCCAGGTCCAGCGGTTCCAGGAGCTCGGTGAAGTGGCTGGTCTCGTTGTGCTTGACGTCGACCTCCAGCTGATCCAGCATCTGCCCGCCGTGCTCGGCGACGCCGAGGAGGTGGACCCGGGTGCCGTCGGCGCGCCGGGCGCCGCGGGAGGTCTTGCTGTCCACGGCCACTGCCCTTAACCGGGCACGGGCCAGCGTTCTTGCCCTCTGGGCGGCGCGCCGGGCACGGTAGCCGCGCACGCTGGCCGAGGCCGGCCCGTCGTGGCGCCGGCGCGGGCGTGGTCCGAGCAGTGCCCTGGTCAGGGCTCGCGGGTCGAGGCGGTCCAGGACCACCCGGATCGTCTTCTCGTCCGGGGCCCGGTACTGGCCGCCGATCGGGTCCCACGGAGCGCGCAGCCGGGCCAGGTCTGCCTGGCCGGCCCGTCTGATCCACTGGCCGACCGCGGTGAACCGGTCGTTCCCCGCGGCGGTGAACGCGCAGACCGCGATCGCGATCAGGCAGGCCAGCGGGTAAATCCGTCCATGCGGTGAGCGCGGGTCGGGCAGCGCTTCCAGGCGCTGCCACGTACCGGGGACCAGATTCTCGCCGTCAGGACCGGATTCGACCGCGCGCGCCGCCACGCGCGACAATGCCATTGCGGGCATGCCACACCTCGTTCACGTAGACCTCAGAGACCTACATGATCGACGTGGCATGTCCGTGCCTACAACCCGCGCAATACCACCCTGCCAGCGCATACTGCCTAAAACGGGGTAAGTCCGGAACACGCCGGAGCCCTGTGGCGCGGATACCCGGGTGGGACCGAAAGCTAACGGACCTGCGGACGGCGGCGGCCGGTGTCGTCGGCGTCCTCGCGCTCGCTGTCAGCGGGGTACCCACGGCCGCCGTGGCCGGTGGTGTCGTCGTCGTCCTCGCGCTCGCTGTCAGCGGGAAACCCACGGCCGCCGTGGCCGGTGGTGTCGTCGGCGTCCTCGCGCTCGCTGTCAGCGGGAAACCCACGGCCGCCGTGGCCGGTGGTGTCGTCGTCGGCGGTGCCGGCTGTCGGCTGCTGTTCGGTCATGGCTGCGTCCCTTTCTTCCCGGGCTGTGATGGCCCGGCTGCCGGTAAGTATGCTCGTGTCGCGGGCCGGCTGTCTGTCGCCGGGGTGACATTGCTGCTGTCGGCTGGCTGACAGCTGATGACAGATCTGCCCATCCGCGGTGCCGTAGCTGAGCTCCGGCCCGGCGCCTGTCCTGGGTACGGGAGCCTGCGGCGCCGCGCGCGAGCGGTGCCGGTTCACGGCTGTGAGCGGGGTTCCGGCTGTCCGGTGCGAGTACCGGTGCGGGCCATCCGCGTTCCGGCGGCGGACAGCAGTGCGGCACTCGGGCGGCTGGTTTGCAGCGCGGCGAGGAAGTCCTGGGCGCTGATCTTCAACAGGACGCACTGACCGCGAGTGCGCACCGTGGCCGTGCGCGGTATCGCGTGCAGCAGGCCGAGCTCTCCGACGTACCCGGGCGCGGTGACCGGGGGCAGTTCCCGGGACCCGCCTGCGCCGGCGTGGGCCTGTACCGACAGCTCACCCTGGGCCAGGATCCACAGCGCGTCGGCGTCATCGCCCTCGCGGATGATCACGCGGTCGCCGGGCATCACCAGTTGCCCGGCGGCGGCCGCGAGCCGTTCGAGGGTAACGCGGTCCGCGGCGGCCAGCAGGTCCAGGCCGGCCAGCAGGCCGGTCCGGGACCGGAGCTGCCGGGCCGCCGCGGCCGATGTGCGGTCCGCCCGCAGCAGCGCCGGCAGGCCGATCAGGGCCAGGACCGGGACACCGGCGCCGATGGCGGCCAGCCCGGCGGTGACCGGGGCGTGGTCCAGCAGGATCCCGGTGCCCAGCCCGGCCAGCAGCACGCCCGCCAGCACGAGCGTGTCGAAGACGCCCAGCACGCGGCTCAGGACTTGCCCGGGCAGGTCACGCTGCAGGGTGGTGATGGCCAGCACGTCCACCACGACCATCCCGGTTCCGGACACTACCTGCAGCACGCCGGCCAGCGCGGGCGAGTGCAGCGGCACTGTCGCCAGGAACGGCAGCGCCTGCACGGCCAGGGCGCCCATGATGACCGGCGCCAGCCGGGTCGTGCCGCTGAGCCGGTTCGCCAGGCCCGCTCCGATCACTCCGCCCAGCGAGCCGCCAGCCAGCAGATAGCTGTAACCATCGGGTCCGGTGCCGAGCCGCACCGACAACGGCACGAACAGCACGGCGCTAGCGCCGTACACGGCGCCGTCCAGCGCGCAGAACAGCATGACGGCAACGGCCACGGGCCGTTCAGCCAGCGCCCTGACCCCGGTCGCCCACTGCCGCACGGCATTGCCGTCCGCGTCGCCGCCGCCCCGCGACCGGACGTGAAGCCGGGACACCACGGCCGCCGCGACCGCGAAACTGGTCGCATTGACCGCTACCCCGATGAAAGGCCGGCCGGTCAGCAGCAGCACACCGCCGATGCCCGGGCCCACCACGATGACCAGGTTCTCCAGGGCAGAGAAGACCGAGTTGGCGGCGACAAGATCTCCCGCGTCGACGATCTCGGGCGTCAGCGCGCCCGCCGCCGGCCGGTACGGTGCCAGCACCGCAGCCGACAGCGCGGAGATGGCCAGTACCCAGCCCACCGCGACGCCAGCCGCCATCACCACGGCCATCGCCGTCATCAGCACCGCGCTAGCGGCTGCGGACGCGATCATGACAGCCGTGCGCTGGTACCGGTCGGCGAGCACCCCGCCGTAGCTGGCCAGCAGCAAGGCCGGCCCCCACCGGCAGATCGCCGCCACCGCCAGCCACTGCGCCGAATGCGTGCGGTCGAAGACGTACACCGAGATCACAACCGCATACGACCAGGTGCCGATCTGGTCGATGGCGAATGCCGCCACCAGCAGCCGTAGATCCCGGTAACCGAACGCACGCCGGTAACGGCCGCGGCCCCCGGCAGGAACTCCTTCCCGGGGCGGCGCCGCCTGGCCGGCGGTGACCGATTCCGGCGGATCAGGCGACGCCACTGCCTGCGCCTTGGTCCCGGAGGTTACAGATCACGGTGCAACATCATCACCATCTGCGAACGATGCCTTCCCCCCAACGTCGGCCGCTCAGGCCTCAGGCGTGGCGCCCTCGCCGGGCCGGTCCCGCCTGCCCCGCCCGCCGCCAGTACCGCGTCGGCCAGGTCCCTTCGAGCCGCGGCGGCCGGTGCTCTCCGGCCCCCAGAGCCAGTATCCGACCGGGAACAGCCGGATGTGCAGATGATCGTCAACCAGGCCCCACAGCCCGCGCCGCGCGAACAGCGCGACGACGATCGCCACCAGCCCGAGGACGATCAGGTACCAGGCATTGTACGACTGCAGTTCCTGCTGCAGGACCATGTACACCAGGGCACCGAGGATCGGGCCCTCGATCGTGCCGAGCCCGCCGATGATCACCGCGAACGCCATCTTGGCCGTCCACTGCACGCTGAACGCCGCGTCCGGCTGTACCCCGAGCAGGCTGATCGAGTTGAGCGCCCCGGCCGCACCGCAGCCGATCCCGGCCACCACGAAGACGAGCATCCGGACCAGCCCGACCCGCACCCCCGAGCTCCGCGCCGCGACCTCGTCGTCCCGGACGGCGGTGAGCGCGAGCCCCAGCCGGCCGCGCAGCATCAGCCACACGGTGGCCAGCGACAGGACCGTGACGGCGAGGCCGATCCAGTAGGTGTAGGCGGTGAGCAGCGTCGGGTCGAAACCGGACAGCCCGGGCATCGGCAGGCCGGTCCCGCCGCCGAGCGAGGAGAACCGCTCGATGATGAGCATCACCGTCGCCGCCAGCACCCAGGTGGCAATGGCGAAATACCCGGTGCGCAGCCGGGAGACCAGCCACCACAGCGGCAGCGCGGCCACGCCGCAGCCGATCGCCGCCACCGGCAGCGCGGCGAACGGCGAGATACCGTGGATGGCCAGGATGAGCACGAAGTACGCCCCGAGCCCCACGAACGCCTGCTGCCCGACCGAGACCAGGCCGGCGTAGCCCGCCAGCAGGTTCCACATGCTGGCCAGCGTGAGGATGATGAACCCCTGGACCATGATGCCGGTGGTGCCCGAGTACACGATGTACGGGAACAGCGCCAGCACGACCACGACCACGAGGGCGCCGCCGCCGGTCCAGGTCATGTTCCGACGTGACCGTGTTACCCGGATTTTATCGGCCGAACGGGTGGTGTTCTCCGTGGCCACCGTCATGACTGAGCCTTCCGCGAGGTCAGGCCCTGCGGCCGGATCACCAGTACGGCCAGGAAGACGAGATATCCGGCCAGCACCTCGTACGAGATGTTGATCTGGGCGCCGATCTGCTGGGCGACGCCGAGCACAACGCCGCCGAGCAGCGTGCCCCACAGCGAGCCGAGGCCGCCGATGACCACCGCGGCGAACGCGAACAGCAAGATGGTGTCGGTGCCGGTGGTGGGCGCGAACTGCGAGTACATGCCGTAGGCGATGCCCGCCAGCGCCACCGTGCCGAACGCGATCGCGGCCGCGATCCCGAACACGTGCCGGTAGTCGACGCCGGAGAGCTGGGCGGCTTCCCGGTCGTCGGCCACCGCCCGGATCATCCGGCCGTAGCGGGAGGCGGACAGGAAGTACTGCAGGCCGAGCAGGACCAGCACGGCCACCGCGAAGATCAGCAGCAGCAGGTAGGCGATCTGGATCTGCGAGCCGAGCGAGAACGAGCCGGTGATGATGGAGCTGCCGACCCCGAGCGAATGGCTGTCCGCGTTGATGAACTGCAGCAGCCCGGCCTCGATGACCACCGAGAGCCCGAACGTCACCAGCAGCGTGGTCAGCTCGCTCCGGTCCAGGGCCGCCTGGATCAGCGTGCGCTGCAGCACGTAGCCCAGCACCGCCATGATCGGCACCACGATCAGGAACGACCACAGCGCCGGGATGTGGGTGACGGTGATGACGCCGAGGGCGACGTACCCGCCGATGACCGCGAGGTCGCCGTGCGCGAGGTTGACGACCTTCATGACGCCGAACATGAGCGAGAGCCCGCAGGCGAACAGGGCGTACAGGCCGCCGGTCAGGACGCCCTGGATGATGTCGTTGACCCAGACCATTACGGCTCGTTCCCCTCGTCGGCCCCGCCAAAGCCGAAGTACGCGGCCTCGACCTGCTCCGCGGTGACCTCAGACGGGCGCCCTTCCAGCGTGGTGTGCCCCTCGAGCAGGCACTGCAGGTGCGACGCGACCCGCAGCGCCTGGCTCACGTCCTGCTCGACCAGCAGCACGGTGAGCCCGCTCTCCAGGATCTGCGGCATCATCGCGTAGATGCGCTGGACCACGACGGGCGCCAGGCCCAGGGAGAGCTCGTCGAACAGCAGCACGCGCGGGTTGGCGACCAGCGCCCGGCCGATGGCGACCGACTGCTGCTCGCCGCCGGACAGCTGCGCGGTGCGCTGGTTCCGGCGCTCCCTCATCCAGCCGAACAGCTCGTAGACGCGCTCGATCGTCCACGGTCCCTTGCGGGCGTAGGTGGCGCCGACCTGCAGGTTCTCCTCCACGGTGAGCGAGCCGAACAGCCGCCGTCCCTCCGGCACCAACGCGATGCCCTGGGTCGCCCGGCGTTCCGGCCGGACCCTGGTCAGGTCCTTGCCGTCGTACCGGACCGAGCCCTCGGTGGGCTGGTGCAGGCCGACGATCGTGCGCAGCAGCGTCGACTTGCCCGCGCCGTTGGCCCCGATGATCGCGAACACCTCGCCCGGGAACACCCGCAGCGAGATCCGGTCCAGCGCCCGCAGCTGGCCGTGGTGCACGACCAGGTCCCTGACCTCCAATAGCGGAGTCCCGTTTTCCGGCCGGGCTTCGCTCATGGGGTGTCCTCCCCGATGAGGTCCTCGTCCAGCGTGCCGCCGGTCAGGGAGGCGGTGACGTCCGAGCCGAGGAAGACCTCCCGGACGGCCGGAGTGGCCAGCACCTCGGCCGGCGTCCCGTCGCCGACGAACGTCCCGCCGGTCAGGCACAGCAGCCGGCTCACCACCGCGGTGAGCGCGCGGACCACGTGCTCGATCCAGATCACCGCGATGCCCTCCGCGTTGACGGCGCGGACGATCTCGACGAGCTGCGCCACCTCCGGGTCGGTCAGGCCGCCGGCCACCTCGTCGAGCAGCAGCAGCCGCGGCCGGGACGCGAGGGCGCGCGCCAGTTCCAGGCGCTTGCGCTGGAGCAGGCCGAGCCGGGCCGCGGGCAGGTTGGCCACCTCGGTCATCCCGGCCTGGTCGAGCGCCTGCGCCGCCGCCGCGTAGCTGGCCCGGCGGCGCAGCCCGGCACCCTGCTGCGCGGCGACGAGCAGGTTCTCGAACACGGTCATGTCGGTGAACGGGCGCGGCACCTGGTAGGTCCGCCCGATGCCCAGCCTGCACCGCGCCGCCGCGTCCAGCTTGGTGACCGGGCGGCCGCCGAACGACAGCTCTCCCGCGTCCGGCGACAGGTCGCCCGAGATGAGGCCGAACAGGCTGGTCTTGCCCGCGCCGTTCGGCCCCACGATCCCGACGGTGTCGCCGGCGCCGACGCTCAGCGAGAGCCCGTCGGCGATGACGACCTGGCCGAACCGCTTCGTCACCTGGTCGAGTGCGAGTAGCGGGCTGGTCATCTGGTCACTTGTTGGTCGGCAGCAGGTCGCCGGTGATCTTCGCCTGCGGCTGCAGCGTGTTGTCGACCACCTTGGCCTCGAGCGGGTACTTGGTGCCCTTCTGCCACTGGATGCCGACCGGCGGGGTGATCGCCACGCCCGGTGCGGGCGCCTTGCTCGAGGTGAAGTCGATCGGCCCGGCCACGCCGTTGACGTTCACCTGGTGGAGGGCGTTAGCCAGTTCTTTCTTGTCGTGCGGGTTGTTCACCGAGGTGAGCGCGGCGTGCGCGATCTCGAAGAGGGTGTAGTTGCTGATGTTGGAGTTCCACTGCCCGTGGCCGCCGGACTCGTAGTCGTCGGCGAACTGCTGGCAGGTCTCGCCGGTGAACGAGGAGGTCCACGGCAGCGACGGGGCCCACCAGGCGTCGGTGGCGACGTTGTCGACCAGCGAGCCGAGCGCGTAGGCGTCGGTCGGGAACAGCAGCACCTTGGCCACGGTGGCCAGCTTCGGCTTGAACCCCTGCTGCACGGACTGCTTCCACATGGTGGCGAAGTCGGGCGGCAGCGGGACGTTGGTGAAGAAGTCGGCCTTGGCGTTCTTGAAGGCGGTGATCATCGAGGAGTAGTTCGTGGTCCCGTCGGTGTAGGCCGAGGAGAGATCGAAGGTGTAGCCGGCCGACTTGGCGATGACCGGGAAAACCCCGCGGAACGCGTTGCCGTCGGAGTCGTTCGGGAACGCGGCCGCGACGATCTTGTCGGTCTTGAGCTGCGCGTGGACCCTGTTCCACATCGGGATGAAGGCCTCGACGAGGTGCTCCGCGCCGAGGAAGTACATCACGACGTACGTCGCCTTCTCGGTCGCCTTCTGCGGGTTGCCCTTCGGGAACAGGTTCAGGTACCACGACTCCCAGGGGATGTTCGAGCAGATCAGCGGCGTGCCCAGGGTCTCCGCCGTGCTGGCCACCGCGTTCACCGTCTCCGGCGTGCTCGAGGCCAGCAGCAGGTCCACGTGGTCGCCGTTGATGGCCTGCTGAGCCAGCTGGCCGGCCCGGGTCGGGCTGGACTGCGTGTCGTAGGAGTTGATCTGGACCTCGAACGTCTTCCCGCCGATCTTGAACCCGTTCTTGTACGGCGCGGTCGCCTTGATCTTGGAGAGCACGAAGCCGTCCGGCGCGCCGAACCCGGCCAGCGGGCCGGTGAGCGGATGGATCCAGCCGATCGTGATCTTCCCGGACGAGGACCCGCCGCCGGTGCTAGACGTCGAGGTGGCACCCTTGATGCTGTTACTGCACGCCTCGAGCAGGCTGCCGCCGCCCACCACGGCCGCGCTGGCGCCGAACGTGCGCAGCAGCCCGCGCCGGCTCATAAACCCTGGCCCGCCGGGGTATCCGCCGGTGGTCCCCGTTGCCCCCCGCACAGGCTCCGTGCTATCCGGTTGCGCAGTCTGGTCACTCATTGCCAACGATCTCCTTTGAGGGACGCGCCATTGGCGCGGGACCGCATCTGAAGCGACACCGGCGACCCCTGCGGCTTCTGGGTCCGGGGCGGCTGCGGCGTCATGAGGCTAACATCACCTAAATCACCAACGAGGGGCTGCCATGGCCTAGGCAACGTGCCACCTGCCTCATCGGTTTGCCCAGTTGGTTGCCGGGTTCGGTCGCGAGGCCCCGGGGCGCGGGTACCTGATAGAGGCCTCCTATCACTTAGCGAGATATAGCCGTCCGCAGATCCAGCCGCCACGTTCGCTCTGCGAACGAAAGTGCAGATATAGAACAGTATGGCAACGCTAGGATGCGCGTTCGGGGATAGTCAACGCACGTTATGTAACTGTTTCAAATTGTGATATGCCGAGGTCGCGGCCTTAAACAGCCCGCCGCCCATAGCCACGAACCGACCCCCTCACCCCCCAGCTATCTCCCCAGCCACTCCACCCAAGCTCACCCGCCACCCCCATGACCAGCCGCTTTCCGCCACCCCAGCCCCTCGCCCCGCAATGACCATCACCCCCGCTTACAACCGTCACCACCCCACCCCGCATACGCGCAGCCACCCCCTCACGTAAGCCGCCCCCCGCCGCCCGCGCCCCCACCGTCCGCCCCCCACCCGCCCAGCGTCCGTCCGCCCCCAGCCCCACCGGCCGTCCGCCCACCCGCCGTCCGCGCCGCTCTGCGTGCCGACCGCTCCGCCGCCCGCGTCGATGACCCAGCCGTTCGGTCCTCGTGACGCCACGTCCCACACCATTGCTCCGCCCTGCGGTCCCCGAAACCCAAGCAGCACTGCCGACCCCCAGGCCTTCGCACTCCCCGCGCCCCGCGCCTCTCCCGAGCCCTCTGCGTCCCGCGGTCCCCTCGAGCTTTCCGCGCACCTCAGGTCCTCCGGCCCCCTCTGCGTCCCGCGGGCTTATTGAGCCTTCTGCGCATCCCCAGGCCCATCGGGCCCCTCGAGCCTCCCGGACCCTGGCCGAGCCGAATCCGCGGCCCATCCTCGTGCGCGTTCACGAAGCGATCCTAAAAATATGTTACAAAATTGTCAACAAACCGCTCGAAACCGACAGCCGCACCGCCAGTAACACTCCTCTATTACTAACTTTCCCGCTGCCGCCCGGCCCCTACTGCCGCCCGGCCCTGCCGTCGACCTCTAGCCCCGCTACCGCTTCCCAGCCCGCCACTACTCCCAGCCCCGCTCTTACCTCTTAGCCCCGCCACTGCTTCCCAGCACCGCTACTGCGCCGCCCGACTCTGCATCCACGCTGCACAGGTGCGACTACTTATGGTGTGCGGTACCGACCGGGGCTACCCACGCCGTTCTTCGCTACCGCGATGTGGCATCGCCAATTGTCCAGGCCACAGTTGTCCGTACCACCGCAGCGTCACATCGCTGTTGTTCAGGCCACCACAGCGTCACATCGTGGTGGCTGTCGTCGGCCAGTGCCCTGTGACGGACAGGAGCCCCGGGACGAATGTGCTGGCCGGGGCGGCGGAAGACTTCGAAACCCGGCCGCCGCCAGGTCCCACCCGGAAACCGAACGCGCGCACAATACGGGCGATATAGGGCGCCGCGAACCGGCCCGAAGCTCGATGGGTGTGGCTCACTTCCGGTGAGTTCCGGATGGCTGCGGTATCTCGAGTCCAGAAGGTCTCATGCGCCTCGGGTGTCCCATGGCAAACGCGACCTGAACCGGGTCGATGTTCCATCGTCCCCGACGCGGACCGGGTGAAGGTTCCACCGACCCGGTCCTGGTGAGGGCATCGCCGTCGGCCTCATTCGCCAAGCCACGCCCATGCTCATCGTGTCGGCTCGATAAAGGCGGCCGGGCGGTCGGACCGGCATCGGACGCCTCACGGGCACCAGCCGTCGCAGGCTCCGGCTGCTTACCGAGCCCGAGCCGCGCCTACGTCTTACCGGGCAAGCGTGGCGTGAAGCGGAGGCGGTCCGGGGGAGTCGGGCAGGGTGGGACGTATGAGACACCAGAGCCTGGCCATGATGACTTCGTCGGCCCTGGGACGGCAGATGCGGGCGGGACGTAGGGGCAGACTTGGGGAGAAGTGCGGCGAGTGCGGCGATGGATTACTAGTCAAGGGCGGTTCTCTGGCACAATGTGATGCTGACCGCTAGGCCATGGCGACGCCCTCTCATCGTTCGTCCGGTCTAGCTCACCTGTGCGGTCCCGTCGGCTGTTCCCCGGTCGGCGCGGGTCCGCCGCTTCGTATCTAAGCTGGGAGAAGACCACAGTCGTGGCTGTCAAGATCAAGCTGAAGCGCCTGGGCAAGATCCGGGAGCCTTATTACCGGATCGTCGTCGCGGACGCGCGCACCAAGCGCGATGGGCGCGCCATCGAGGAGATCGGCAAGTATCACCCGAAGGCCGAGCCCTCGCTCATCGAAGTGGACTCCGAGCGGGTTCAGCACTGGCTGTCGGTGGGCGCGCAGCCCACGGACCCGGTCCGTGTCCTGCTCAAGATCACCGGGGACTGGCAGAAGTTCACCGGCGAGCCGGGGGCCGAGGGCACCCTGAAGACGGCCGCGCCGAAGGCTGACAAGAAGGACGCCTTCACGGTCGCCGCCAAGGAGAGCCAGGCCACGAAGGAAGCCAAGGAAGACAAGGCCGCCAAGGGCTCCTCGCGCACGGCCAAGCCCGCCAAGGAGAGCGCGGCCAAGGCGGCGAGCGAGACGGACGCCAAGGCCGCCGACGCGAAGGCTGACGCCAAGCCTGCCGACACGAAGGCTGACACCAAGGCAGCCGACGTCAAGGCTGACACCAAGGCCGCCGACGCGAAGGCTGATGCCAAGGCAGCCGACGTCAAGGTTGACACCAAGGCCGCCGACGCTCAGCCGACGGACGCTAAGGCCGACGCCAAGGCTGACGACGCCAAGGCCCCCGAGGCGAAGGCCGACGACGCCAAGGCCGACGACGCCAAGGCTGCCGCCGCCGAGCCGGGGAGCGGAGCCTGACGTGCTTGAGGAAGCCCTCGAGCACCTGGTCCGCGGCATCGTCCAGTTCCCCGACGACGTCCAGGTAGCCAGCAGGTCGCTGCGCCGGGGCAGCGTCCTTGAGGTGCGGGTGCACCCTGACGACCTCGGCAAGGTCATCGGCAGGGGCGGGCGTACCGCCCGGGCGCTGCGTACCGTGATCGGTGCCCTGGCATCGGGCCGTTACGTCCGCATCGACCTGCTGGATGCCAACGAGGTCCGCTGACCTGATGCGGATCATCGTCGGTCGCATCGGCCGTCCGCACGGCGTCCGCGGCGAAGTGATCATCGGGGTCAGGACAGACGAGCCTGACCTCCGCTTCGCCGTGGGTGCCGTCGTGGACGTCTCCTCCGTTGAGGTGGCGGACGACGCGTCGCTCAAGCGGCTGACGGTCGCTTCCGCGCGCTGGCACTCGGGACAGCTCCTCGTCACGTTCACCGGGATCACCGACCGGACCGCGGTCTCCGAACTGACCGGCAGCTGGCTGAGCGTGGACTCGAGCCAGCTGCCAGACACCGGCGACCCCGACGAGTTCCGTGACCACGAGCTGGTCGGCCTGAACGTCCGGACCACGGGCGGCGAACCGGTGGGAGTGGTCACCGACGTGCTCCACTACGGCCAGGACCTGCTGGTGGTGCGGCGCGCGGAGGGGGAGTGCCTGGTGCCGTTCGTCAAGGAGATCGTCCCTGAGGTCGACGTCCGGGCCGGCCTGGTCGTGATCGACCCGCCGCCAGGACTGCTCGACCCCGCCCAGGCTCAATAAGCTCAGGCCCGGTAGCCCAGGCCCGGTAACCAGGGCGCACTAGGAACAGCGCGAGGTAGCGGAGGGACCGGGCGAGCCCACCCCGTTCGGTAATAAAAAAGGGAGAGGGCGTGGGGCTGCGGATCGACGTCGTGACGATCTTCCCGGGCTACTTCGGCAGCCCGCTCGGGATCTCGCTGATCGGGAAGGCCGCGGCGCGGGGCGACATCGAATTCGGCGTGCACGACCTGCGCCGCTGGGCGTCTGACGTGCATCACACCGTGGACGACGTGCCGTTCGGCGGCGGTCCGGGCATGGTGATGAAGCCGGACGTCTGGGGTGACGCGCTCGACGAGATCGCCGGGGACGGCGAGGCCGGGACCCCGGGACCCCGGCTGATCGTGCCGACGCCGAGCGGAGTGCCGTTCTCGCAGGAAATCGCGGCCAGGTACGCCGCCGAGCCGTGGCTAGTGTTCGCCTGCGGACGCTACGAGGGCATTGACGGCCGGGTCGTCGAGGCGATGCGAGCGCGGATGCCGGTGGACGAGATCAGCATCGGCGACTACGTGCTGCCCGGCGGCGAGGCCGCCGTCCTGGTCATGATCGAAGCGGTGGGACGGCTACTTCCCGGCGTCCTGGGCAATGCCGCGTCGGCGGGAGACGACTCGTTCGGCGGTGACGGGGACCCCGAGGGCGCTATGCGCGGACTGCTCGAGGGGCCCGTCTACACCCGGCCGCGCGCCTGGCGCGACCGCGAGGTGCCCGAGGTGCTGCTGTCGGGCAACCACGCCGCGATTGCCCGCTGGCGCCGTGACATGGCGCTTCGCCGGACCGCGGCGCACCGGCCCGACCTCATCGCGGGCCTGCGTGACCTGGATCGCCGCGACCGGCAGGTGCTGGCCGAGGCCGGTTTCCACGCCGCCGAGGCCGGGTTTCCCGCCACCGAGACCGAGTCTCCTGCGGCTGAGGCCGGTTTCCGCGCCGCCGACGCCGGGATTCCCGCCGCAGACGCCAGTTTTCCCGCTCCCGGAGAGGGTCCGCGATCGCCCGGCTTTCCGGTTAGTGGCGAAGATATGGCACACTGAAGTCCGCTGTCTTTTGCGCAGCCCCGGCCCGGGACCCGCGAGCGGGTACCCTGGCATGAGCCCGCAGCTGCCGGGCACCCGCCACGACCATCACCGAGGAAACCGCTGTCATGCATACCGCGATTGCCGAAATCGAGCAGGCCCAGACCCGGTTCGACATCCCGGACTTCCGGCCCGGGGACACGCTCAAGGTTCACGTCCGGGTCACTGAGGGGAACCGCTCTCGGATCCAGGTATTCCAGGGCGTGGTTATCCGGCGCCAGGGCAGCGGTGCCCGGGAGACGTTCACCGTCCGCAAGGTCAGCTACGGCGTCGGCGTCGAGCGGACCTTCCCGGTGCACAGCCCGTCGATCGACAAGATCGAGCCGGTCACCCGGGGCCGGGTGCGCCGCGCCAAGCTGTACTACCTCAGGGACCTGCGCGGCAAGGCGGCGCGCATCAAGGAGCGCCGCGACAACACCGGCAGCTGACCGATGCGGGGGCCCGGCGAGTCGGGCGGGGGGCAGGCGATGGACGATCAGCAGGACCCGGGGTCGGTCACATCGGCCGAATCGCCCGAGCCCGGCGCCAAGTCCAGCGCGCCGGAGCCGGGCCCAGGCGATTCTGACGCCAAGGCCGGGAAGCCGAAGAAAAAGAAGAGCTTCGCTCGCGAGCTGCTGACCATCGTCGTGGCTGCCGCCGTGCTCACCTTGCTCGTGAAGGCGTTTCTTTTCCAGGTCTACCGGATCCCGTCGGCGTCGATGGAGAACACCCTCCAGATCGGCGACCGGGTCCTGGTGAACAAGGTCGTCTACCACTTCCGCGATATCGCCCGCGGCGACGTCGTCGTGTTCAGCGGGCAGGACTCGTGGGGTCCGGACGCTCCGCCGCCGCCCAGCAACCCGCTGGTCCGGGTCTTCGACGATGTGCTCTCCGGACTCGGGCTGCACACCGACCAGACCTACTACATCAAACGGGTCATCGGACTGCCGGGCGACCGGGTGGTCTGCTGTGACGCGCAGGGCCGGGTCACGGTCAACGGCGTGGCTCTGAACGAGAGCCAGTACCTGTATCCCGGCGAGCAGCCTTCGGCGATCAAGTTCAACAACGTCGTCCCGGCCGGGCATGTGTGGGTCATGGGCGACCATCGCGGCGACTCCGAGGACTCGCGTTACCACCCGGAGGACCCGGGCGGCGGTTCCATCCCGGAAAGCCAGATCGTAGGCCGGGCGTTCTTCATTATCTGGCCGCCGTCGCAGTTCCGGGATCTGCCCATTCCCACTACCTTCCAGCAGGCCGCGCTGCATTCGGGTGCGGCGGGGGCCGCCATGCTCGAGGTCGGCGGGACGGCGCTGGGTGCCGTGGCCGCCGCTCCGGTGGCAGGCGTGGCCGGGGTCGCGGGCATCGTCGCGACGCCCTTCCTGCTGCGCCGGCGGCGCAAGCGCAGCAAGGATTAGCGCTTCCGGGAGTTGGCGCTAAGCTCGCGGTGTGCGTGATCGGAAGGGGCGGAAATGAGCGGCGCTGGCCGTGGCGTGACGCCAGGGGCTGAGCCGGAGGCCGGGTCGGGAGAGGACGTCGCTTCGGCGGCACCCGGACAGGGCCGGCCCGCCCGCGCAGAGCATGCGAACGGCAAGGACGAGGCGCCTGACCCGAAAGCGTCTAGCCCGGAGCCGGAGACCAGCCCGGCGCGGGAGACCGGTGAGGCCGCCGCGGCTGAGAGCGGAACGCCGCCCGGCCCGGGGTCCGGTGGCAGGCGCCGGGGGGCAGGCCGGCCGCGGCGCAAGCGCTCGTTCTGGCGGGAGTTCCCCGTCCTGGTCGTCGTGGCCCTGCTGCTCGCGGTGGTCATCAAGACGTATGCGATCCAGGCCTTCTTCATCCCGTCCGGGTCGATGATGAACACGCTCGAGATCAACGACCGGGTCCTGGTCAACAAGCTCGTCTACGACGTCCGCGGCATTCATCGCGGCGACATCGTGGTCTTCAACGGTGACGGCTCGTGGGACCCGGGTACGGTACCGGTCGACACGAACTTCGCGGTGAAGTTCGCCGACGGCTTTGCCAGCATGTTCGGCTTCGGGCACCCGGGTGACATTCTCATCAAGCGGGTCATCGGGCTGCCCGGCGACCATGTGGCCTGCTGTGACGCGCAGGACCGGGTCACCGTCAACGGCATACCGCTGTCCGAGAAGTCGTACCTGTATCCCGGTGACGCCCCGTCCGATAGCAGGTTCAGCACTACCGTGCCGCCGGGCCGTCTGTGGGTGATGGGCGACCACCGGCTCATCTCCGACGACTCGAGGGACCATCTCGGTGACCCCGGTGGCGGCACGGTCCCGGAGAGCGCGGTGGTCGGCCGGGCCTTCGTCATCATCTGGCCGCCGAGCCGCTGGCGGTTCCTGCCGATTCCCGCCACCTTCGAGCAGCCGAAGCTGAACGCCGCCGCCACGGGCCCGGGGACGAACGACGCGGCCGCAAGCCTGCTCTCCGCCCGCCTCGAGCCGTCCAGCCCGGCCCTGCCGCTCACCCTCGGCTTCGCCGGCGCCGTCCCCATCACCTGGCTCCAGCGCCGGATCAGAACACGACGGAAACCACCGCCCTGACCAGGGACCCAGCGATGCATGAGGACCCGGTGGAAGGTATAACTCCCCGCGAGCCGAAGGGCGCGATCCCGTCTGGACTGAGAAGCGAGGAGCGCAGCGACGAGCGACGAGGGAAGACGGGATCTGCGGGCGCCCGGAGGCGAGCGGGAAGACAGAGTACCCTTCGCAGTGTCATGACCCGCCATCCTGGCGCGCCGGCCGCCGTCAACCCAGCCTCACCGGCCTCCGCGACATCCCTGGCCTCGATCCGGAACCTGTATCCCAGGTATCCCGGGTACACGCCACGGCGCGACGGAGGCCTCGCGGCGTACGAGACCGTGCTCGGCCGGGCCGGGTTCGGTCCGGTGGCCGGCATCGACGAGGCCGGCCGGGGGGCCTGTGCCGGGCCGCTCGTGGTGGCGGCCGTGGTGCTTGACCCCGCCAGCATCCGGCGGATGCCCGGGCTGGCCGACTCCAAGCTGCTGACCCCGCAGGCCCGGGAGGAGGCCTACGTCGAGATACTGCGCCGGGCACTCGACTGGCACGTCGTCGTCATCGGCGCCGACCAGATCGACGCCACCGGCCTGCACGTATGCAACGTCTCGGGCATGCGCCGCGCCTTCGCGGGCCTGCGCTGCACGCCCGGGTACGTGCTCACCGACGGCTTCCCCGTCCGGGGCCTCGGCGTGCCCGGGCTCGCGGTCTGGAAGGGCGACCGGGTCACGGCGTCGGTTGCGGCGGCCTCGGTCATCGCCAAGGTCAGCCGGGACCGGATGATGAGAGACCTGCACGAACGTTATCCCCAATATGGCTTCGACCGGCACAAGGGATACGTCACCGACGATCACGTACGCGCACTGGCTGAGCATGGGCCCAGCCCTGTGCACCGCTATTCGTTCGTGAACGTGAACCGGGTGGCGGGCCTGGCCGTGCCCGCGAGCCCGGCAGAACCCCCGGAGCCGGCGGAGTTCATGAGCTCTGAGGAGCTCATCAGCCCCGCGGAGCTCATCGATACCGCCGATCCGGCTGCCGTCGGCCTGACGGGAGACCTGGTGACCTCGGGAATCATCCCGGCGGGTGCATCGGGGGACAACGAGAGGAGAATGGACTCATGAGCGCGGAGGACCTGGAGAAGTACGAGGCGGAGATGGAGCTCCAGCTCTATCGCGAGTACCGCGACGTCGTCGGGTTGTTCACGCACGTGGTCGAGACCGAGCGCCGCTTCTATCTGACGAATGACGTCGAGCTGAACGTTCGGTCAAGTGACAGCGGTGAGGTGTTCTTCGAGGTCACGATGCGGGATGCTTGGGTCTGGGACATGTACCGTCCTGCTAGGTTCGTCAAGAACGTGCGAGTAGTCACTTTCAAGGACGTCAACATCGAGGAGCTGGCCAAGGCCGACCTCGAGGTTCCAGACGAGAAGCCGGATTTCCCGGCGTAGACACGAAGCCGGATTTCCGGCGTAGCTGACGGCGGAGGAACGATGTTCGGGCTTCCCGATGGGGTTGCGGCCTGCCTGTTCGACATGGACGGCGTGGTGACGAAGACCGCGATCGTGCACGCGGCGGCCTGGAAGCAGATGTTCGACGACTTCCTGCGCGAGCGGGCGAAGAGCACCGGGACCGAGTTCGTCCCGTTCGACTCGGACCACGACTACGGTGCCTACGTCGACGGCAAGCCCAGGCTCGACGGCACCAAGTCCTTCCTGGAGTCCCGCGGCATCGAGCTGCCCGAGGGCAACCCGGATGACAAACCGGGGACACCGACCCTGAACGGGCTGAGCAACCGCAAGAACGATCTCGTCCTGGTCAAGATAAAAGAGGACGGCGTGCAGGTCTACGACGGCACGATCACGTACATCAAGACCGTGCGCGAAGGCGGCATGGCCACCGCGATCGTCTCCTCCAGCGCGAACACCAAGCAGGTGCTCGACGTCGCCAAGATCGCGGACCTGTTCGACGTCCGGGTGGACGCCCAGTACGCCAAGGAGCACAACCTGCACGGCAAGCCGGCCCCGGACACGTTCCTGGCCGCGGCGCAGGCGCTCAACGTGCCCGCCGCGCACGCGGTGGTCTTCGAGGACGCCCAGGCCGGCGTCGCGGCCGGTCACGCCGGGCACTTCGCCCTGGTGGTCGGGGTAGACCGGACCAATCAGGCCGAGGCGCTGCACGAGCACGGCGCCGACGTCGTGGTCGAGGACGTCGCCGACCTGCTGAAGCGGGACGGAGCGGCCCGATGATCAAGCAGTCCGCGTACGGCACGGAGCCCTGGCGGCTCGTGGAGAACCGGCTCGACCTCGACCTGCTGGCGCAGAGCGAGTCGATCTTCGCCCTGTCCAACGGGCACATCGGGCTGCGCGGCAACCTCGACGAGGGGGATCCGCATGGGCTGCCCGGCAGCTACCTGAACTCGTTCTACGAGGTCCGCCCGCTGCCGTACGCGGAGGCCGGCTACGGCTTCCCCGATGACGGGCAGACCGCTATCAACGTCACCAACGGCAAGATCATCCGGCTGCTGGTGGACGACGAGCCGTTCGACATCAGGTACGGCACGCTGCACTCGCACGAGCGCGTCCTGGACATGCGGGCCGGCACGCTGACCCGCAAGGTCGAATGGTCGTCTCCGGCCGGGGCCAGGGTCAAGGTGACCACGGTGCGAGTGGTGTCGCTGACCCAGCGCGCGATCGCGGCGATCAGCTACACGGTCGAGCCAGTAGACGCCAAGCTGCGTCTCGTCCTGCAGTCCGAACTCGTCACCAACGAGGAGCTTCCGCAGCGGGGCAAGGACCCGAGGCTGGCCGCCATCCTGGAGAACCCGCTGGTCAGCGAAGATCATCAGTGCTCCAACGACAACGGGCCGACCCGGGCCGTGCTGGTGCACAAGACCAGGGCCAGCGACCTGCGGATCGCGGCCGCGATGTCCCATGTGATCACCGGCCCGGAGAAGAGGATGCACCGGGTCGAGTCCTATCCTGACCTGGGCCGCCTGACCGTCGCGGCCGAAGTCGCCGCGGGCGAGAAGATCGAGCTCGTCAAGTTCATCGGCTACGGCTGGTCGAGCACGCGGTCCAAGCCTGCCCTCATCGACCAGGTGTCCGCCGCGCTGGCGGCCGCCCACCTGACCGGCTGGGACGGCATCCTGGCCGAGCAGCGGGCCTACCTGGACGAGTTCTGGGAGGGCGCCGACGTCGAGGTGGACGGCGACGCCGAGATCCAGCAGGCGGTGCGTTTCGGCCTGTTCCATATCCTCCAGGCTGGGGCCCGGGCCGAGCACCGGCCGATCCCAGCCAAGGGCCTGACCGGCACCGGCTACGACGGGCACACGTTCTGGGATACCGAATCGTTCGTGCTGCCGGTGCTCATGTACACCCAGCCGGCCGCGGCGGCCGACGCGCTGCGCTGGCGGCACCTGACCCTGGACGTGGCGAAGCAGCACGCGACCGACCTGGGCCTGGACGGGGCGGCGTTCGCCTGGCGGACGATCCGCGGCCAGGAATGCTCGGGGTACTGGCCGGCTGGTACCGCGGCGTTCCACATCAACGCCGACATCGCCGACGCCGTTCTCCGCTACCTGGATGCCACCGAGGACGCCAAGTTCGAGCAGGAGGTAGGCCTCGAGCTGCTGGTCGAGACCGCGCGGCTGTGGCGCTCGCTCGGACAGCACGACGCGGCCGGCCACTTCCGGATCGAGGGCGTGACCGGCCCGGACGAGTACAGCGCGATCAAAGACAACAACATCTACACGAACCTGATGGCCCAGCGGAACCTGGCTGGTGCCGCCGATCTGGTGGTGAAGCTGCCCGATCAGGCGTCCAAGCTCGGGGTGACGACCGAGGAGGTCGCGTCCTGGCGGGATGCGGCCGCCGCGATGTACATCCCGTTCGATGACCGCCTGGGCGTGCACCCGCAGCACGACGGGTTCACCGACTACGCCCGGTGGGATTTCAAGAACACCGCCGAAGACCACTACCCGCTGCTGCTGCACTTCCCGTACTTCCAGCTGTACCGCAAGCAGGTGGTCAAGCAGGCGGATCTGGTGCTGGCCATGTACATGCGGCCGGACGCGTTCACGCCCGAGCAGAAGGCCAGGAACTTCGCCTACTACGAGCCGCTTACCGTACGGGACTCCTCCCTGTCGTCGTGCACGCAGGGCGTCGTGGCGGCCGAGGTCGGCCAGCTCGATCTCGCCCACGACTACCTGGCCGAGGCCGCGCTGATGGACCTGCGGGACGTCGAGCACAACACCTCCGACGGCGTGCACATGGCGTCGCTGGCCGGGGCGTGGATGGCGCTGGTCGCCGGGTTCGGCGGGATGCGCGCGGGAGACGGGGCGCTGGCCTTCAGCCCGCGCCTGCCCGGCGGCCTCGCGGCGATCAGCTTCCGGCTGCGCTACCGGGGCCGCAAGCTGCGCATCACGATCAAAGCCGGCCATGCCCTCTACGAGCTGCTGGACGGCAAGGCGCTGCACATCACGCACCACGGCAAGGAATTCCAGCTGGGCAAGAAGTCGGTGGAGCACGACATCCCGCCGGTAACCGCCGGACCGCGCCCGGAGCAGCCGCCCGGCCGCGCCCCGTACAACCGCAGTAGCTGATACCGGCGGCCGACAGGAACCCAGCGGCGTCCTCGGTGTCCGAGGGCGCCCCCGGGGATTAGACCACCGGGCACCGACATTTCCGGCTGGTTTTCCACCGTTGCGCCCGTTGCTGCCCGGCTGTCCACAGCCCCGGACGCGAACCTGCGCCCACCTCCGGTGACGACGATCGTCGTTACCGGAGGTGATGGCGATGCACGCCAAGGACGTTCTGGGCAAGTCCGGTGAGCAGGCAGCGGCCGAGTACCTGGAGTCACGGGGCCTGCGGATCCTGGATCGCAACTGGCGCTGCGCCGTCGGCGAGATCGACATCGTGGCCGTGGACCGGCACACGCTGGTGATCGTCGAGGTGAAGTCCAGGACCGGGATGCGATGCGGCAGTCCGCTCGAGGCCGTCAGCCGGGCCAAGCGGGCCCGGTTGCGCCGGCTCGCGGTGCAGTGGCTGAACGCCCACGGCATCCGGTTCGATCAGGTCCGGGTCGACGTGGTCGGCCTGGTCTACGACGGCACCGGCGGGTTCACCGTCGAGCACGTCCCGGGAGTGGGGTAGCCGTGCCGCTGGCCCGTACGCACTCGGTGGCGCTGGTCGGAGTGACGGGGAACCCGGTCGAGGTCGAGGTAGATATCGCGAACGGGCTGGTCGGGATGATCCTGGTCGGCCTGCCCGACACCGCGCTGCGGGAAGCACGGGACCGGATCCGCGCCGCCATCGTCAACAGCGGCGAGGAGTGGCCGTACCGCAAGATCACGGTCGGGCTTTCCCCGGCCAGCCTGCCCAAGCGCGGCAGTTGGTTCGACCTCGCCATCGCCGTCGGCCTCCTCGCCGCGCAGGGCAAGGTGCCGGAGGCGGCGACCGCGGGGGTGATGTTCTTCGGCGAACTGGGCCTCGACGGCCAGGTACGCCCGGTCCGCGGCGTGCTGCCCGCCGTGGTGGCCGCGGCGAAGCACGGCTTCGGCACGGTCATGGTAGCCAAGGCGAACGCTAATGAAGCCTCCCTGGTTCCCGGCGTCCGGGTGATCGCCCCCGTCACCTTGTCGGAGGCGGTGCACTGGCTGCGCGGCCTGCCGGGCCCCGACGGCGGGCCGGCCGCCGCCGAATACGACCGCACCGCCGACCCGCGGCATCCCGATCTACCAAACGGGGTTGGCCCCCCGCCTTCGTCAGCCCATCACGCCCCGGCGGCCCACGCGATGACCCCCGATCTCGCCGAACTGCTGGGCCAGTCGATGGCGCGGCGGGCCGCCGAGGTATGCGCCGCAGGCGGCCATCACCTGTCGCTGCTCGGGCCGCCGGGCGCGGGCAAGACGATGCTCGCCGAGCGGATCCCCACTATCTTGCCCGGTCTCGAGCCGGCCGCGGCGCTGGAGGTCACGTCCATCCACTCGGTGGCCGGGAACCTGCCGGAGCAGGCGTCGCTGCTGAACGACCCGCCGTTCCTCGCGCCGCACCACACCGCGACCAAGGCGGCCATCGTCGGCGGGGGCAGCGGCGTGATCCGGCCGGGGGCCGCGTCGCTGGCGCACCGGGGCGTCCTGTTCCTCGACGAGGCACCCGAGTTCGCCCGGGACGTGCTCGACGCGCTGCGGCAGCCGCTGGAAGCGGGCGAGGTGACCATCGCCCGTTCGGGTATTACGACCAGGTTCCCGGCCAGGTTCACCCTGGTCCTGGCGTCGAACCCGTGCCCGTGCGCACGGGTGGCGGGGCCGGCCGAGGGCTGCAGCTGCAGCCCGGCCGCCCGCCGCCGGTACCTGGGACGGCTCTCGGGGCCGCTGCTCGACCGCGTCGACGTGAAGGTCGAGTTCGAGCCGGTGAGCCGGCGGGAACTGCTGAGCGACCGGGCTTTCTCCGAGCCGAGCCGCACGGTGGCGCTGCGGGTCATCGCGGCCAGGGAGCGGGCCGCGCACCGGCTGCGGGACACTCCGTGGCGGCTCAACGGCGAAGTTCCTGGATCTGAGCTGCGCCGGACCTGGCCGCCCGCGCCGGGCTCGCTGGCCGTGCTGGAGCGCTCCCTGGAGCGGGGCCTGATCACCGCGCGCGGCGTCGTCAAGGTCATCCGGGTGGCCTGGACCCTCGCCGACCTGGCGGGCCGGCCGCGCCCGGCTCGCGACGACTGCCACGCCGCCCTCGGCCTGTGGCTCGGGGTACGCCGGTGAGCGGCGCGCTCCCGGTGCCCGAGCCGTCCAGCGCGGTCAGGCTGGCCCGGGCCGCGCTGACCTACCTGGCCGAGCCCGGTGATTCCGTCCTCGGCGCCTTGCTCGCGGTCTGCGAGCCCCCCGAGGTGCTGGCCGTGATCAAGGGGGGCGCGCTGCCGAAGACCGGCCCGACGAGCCGGGCGGTGCTCGAACGCGCGCTCGGCCGCTGGCGCGTCCGGCTCCCCAGGCTGCCCGCCGACGGGGGAGTCGCGGACGCCCAGCGTGACGGCATCCGGCTGGTCTGCCCCGGAGACGCCGAATGGCCCGACGCGCTCGATCAGCTCGGCCCGGCCCGTCCGTACGCACTGTGGCTGCGCGGGCGAGCAGACCTGCGCTCGGCCTGCTCACGTTCGGTGTCGGTGGTGGGATCGCGGGCCGCCACCAGCTACGGCGGGCACGTGGCCGGCGAGCTATCCGCCGACCTGAGCGACCGGGGCTGGGCGGTCATCTCGGGCGGAGCCTACGGCGTCGACGCCGCCGCGCACCGCGGGGCGATGGCCGCCGAGGGCGTCACGATAGCGGTGCTGGCCTGCGGAGCCGACTATCCCTACCCGGCGGGTCACGCGGACCTGTTCGCGGCGATCTGTGCCCAGGGCCTGGTGATGAGCGAATGGCCGCCGGGGTCCCGCCCGGCCCGCACCCGGTTCCTGACCCGCAACCGGGTTATCGCCGCGCTCGCCTGCGGCACCGTGATCGTAGAGGCGGGCGAGCGCAGCGGCGCGCTGAACACCGCGCGGCACGCCGCCGACCTGGGCAAGCCGCTGATGGCGATCCCCGGCCCGGTGACCTCGGCCCAGTCGGCCGGATGCCACCGGATCATCAGGGAATGGGGCGCCACCTGCGTTACCCGTGCCGCGGAGATCATCGAGCTGCTCTCGCCGCTGAGTGCTTCGGGGCCGGGCGTCCGGGACGCACTAGCCCCCGGCGGCGCCTCGGAACCCGATTCCTGGCCGCTGAGCCAAGGCATGCTCTTCCGCGACGACGACGCACCCTCCCGCGATGACCTGGACACCGATAGCGCCCGGGTGCTCGACGCGCTGCCCACCCGGGGCGGTGCCGGGACCTCTACCCTTGCCGTCGAGGCGGGGGTAGATCTCGACACGGTCCTGCGCAGCCTAGGACAGCTGGCCGCCCTGGGCTTCATCGAGCGCTGCGACCGCGGGTGGCGCCTGCGTAAGCAGTGACGCGAGGACCTGTCCTGCTCTGGCTCGGCTTCCGGCCTGTTAGCGTTCGTGCTCAGGCCAGCTGTTCGTCGCCGTCTCCATCAACCTGGCCCAGATCCTCAGCCAGAACAGCGGCGATCCGCTGATGTGGACCGTCTCCCGGATGGCGGGCACCGCCGTGGCCACCGTTCCCTGCACCATGGCCGGCTTCTCGCTCGCGCTGCACGGCGGCGGCGGGTTCTACTGGCTCGCGCCAGCCGCAATGCTGGGCATCGTCGGCGCCGTCTACAACGCCCTGGATACTCCTCGTCGAGATCCTTCGCTGACGGCGCCTACCCCGGGCCGTCCCAGGCCACCCTGGCCTTCTCCGCTTGCCCGGCTCGCCCTGGTCTGCTCCGCTGCCACGGCTCACTCCGCTTGCCCAGGCCGCCCGGTCTGCTCCGCTGCCAAGGCCGGCCTTAGTCAGCTTGGCCGGCCGGGACAGCGGAGCCCCGTCGTGGGCGGTTGCGGGCTCTCGACATCAGCGGAGACCCGGCGCCCGTAAAGCTCAGGCCTCACGCCACCTTGGCCTGAATCTCATCCTCGATCTCAGCCTCGTCCTCGAGGCCGAACTCTAGTTCCATGTTGCGTTCCTGGGCGAGTTCTTGCAGGCCGTATCGATCGACATGCTCGGCCTCGGTGAGGCTGATAATCCGGAGCCCCTGCGCGGTCAGCCGCTCGTTGATCTCGTCGAAGTGGTCCTGGACCAGTTGCTTCTCCGTGTCGGTGATCTTGCCTTTGTGCGGCTTGCCCGCGTGCTCGAGGGTCGTGTAATCCAGGCGGTCCCGGGATCCGCCGCCAGTCGACGCCTTGGTGCTGCGCCTGACCGGGCGCGCCGCGGTGAGCAGCTCAGCCATCGAGCTCTGCGTGGCCAGCTTGTCGAAGGCATCGGCCTCCATGACGATGCGGCGCGGCTCGATGTCATCGGGCAGGTAGAGGTCGATCACCGCGACTCGCAGCGCGGCCTCCTCCATGGTCTCGCCTTCCTCGGTGAGTGCCTCGATCTCGACCGGCCCATCGCCGAGCTCGGGGTGCTCGTGCACCACGATGCGTGCGAGCGCGTCATCATGCATGATGAGCTGGCCGCTCAGGTCGCTGAACCGGACAGTCTTCTGACCCATGCTCGATCCCTCTCTAGAGCGCTGGTGCGAGCGCGTTCGACGGCCTCGTCATGCTCGTCGCGATGCCGAAGACCTGTTCGATGAACGCATGAATTACCCTGCCGCAAGTAAGCCCGCGTGTCAAACCTCAGTTCGACCGGCGTGTCCGTATACGAAATTACGCACGATTGCCGTGTCGCCTGGGTCTTTCCGGTTTCACCGGCCAGCCCTCGGTGCACACTGAGCACATGAAGGACGCCAACCCGCGCAGGCCGCCGGCGAGGATCGGCTCGCTGTCGGCGGCGTCCGGCTCGCGGCGGTCGGCGTCCGCCGTGGCGCCAGCGCCCGTCACGCTGCCACCGGAGCTGACCTCAGCGCTGGCCGCCTTCGAGCGCCACCTGCGATCCGAGCGCTCGTTGTCGGAGCACACCGTCCGGGCCTATCTGGGCGACATCAGGTCGCTGCTCGAGTACGCCAGCCGCCAAGGCGCCAGCCGCCCCTCGGACCTCGGCCTGGCTGAACTGCGCGGCTGGCTGGCCGTCCAGCATGAATCGGGCGCGGCGCGCACCACCTTGGCCCGGCGGGGCGCCGCGGCCCGGGCGTTCACCGCCTTCGCCCACCGCCATGGCTGGCTGGCGATCGACCCGGGCCCCCGGCTGGGCACGTTGAAGACCCGCCGCGTCCTGCCGCACGTGCTGCGTCAGGACGAGATGGCCGCCATGCTGGCCGGCCTGGACCAGGCCGCCCGCCAGGCGCAGGCCGCCACCGGCGCGTCATCTGAAGCCACGTCCGCGCCCCAAGCCGAGGCGGCGACCCATGCCGAGGCGGTGACCCAAGCCGAGGCGGTGACCGAAGCCGCCGTAGCCCTGCGCGACGCCGCCGTGCTCGAGCTGTTCTACGCCACCGGGATCCGGGTCAGCGAGCTGTGCGGGCTGGACCCCGGCCACTTCGACCACGGCCGCCGCACGGTCCGGGTCCGGGGCAAGGGCGACAAGGAGCGCACGGTCCCGGTCGGCGTGCCCGCGCTCCGCGCGGTGTCCCGCTGGCTGGACGCGGGCCGGCCGGTGCTCGCCACCGCGGCCAGCGGGCCGGCCCTGTTCCTCGGCGTCCGCGGCGGCCGCCTGGACCCGCGGGCGGCGCGCCGGATCGTGCATGAGCGCCTGCGCGAGGCGGGAGCCAGCCGCGACACCGGCCCGCACGGCCTGCGCCACAGCGCCGCGACCCACCTGCTCGAGGGTGGTGCCGACCTGCGCAGCGTGCAGGAAATCCTCGGTCACTCCTCACCCGCGACGACCCAGATCTACACCCACGTATCGATCGAGCGCCTCAAGTCCAGCTACCGCCAGGCCCATCCCCGCGCCTAATGGCCGCCAGGCCGCCGAGGCCGCGGTACGGCTCTGGCCTCTCTCCGCGCTGGCCCCGGGAGAAACCACCCACTGACCACCCGATCCCGCTCCGCCGCAACCGGGTCAACGGAACATCGACCCGGCAGCAGCCCATGCGGCTTGGCTTGAGTTGATCATGAGCGTCAGCCGGGCGGCGGACGTCATGAGCTGGCCGGCGGACGTCATGAGCTGGCCGGCGGACGTCATGAGCTGGCCGGCGGACGTCATGAAACCGGGCTTCCAGCGCGCCCGGACGCACTCGAAGCCCGGTTTCATGTCGTCATGGCGGACCCGCGGCGCTCAGATCGCGGTGCTGGCGGTGCCAGCGTGACCTGAGCCGGGTTCCCGGGATCCCGTACCCGGCAGCGACTACAAGGGCGTGCAAATACCCACGATCACGGGGCCCTCAGCCCGCAAGGCCGGCGTAACTGCTGGTGCACCCGCCAGAGCCCACGACGGATCGCGGGTCAAGGCCCCCACCCAAGCACCCCACCCCAGCACCGACCCAGGGTGCAAGGGCCCACGATGACGAGCAGCGGGCCTACGGTGACGAGAGGCGCCCCCATCGCCGCCCAAGGCCGCTAAAAGCCGTGTCGCTCAGCGGGGAATGCGCGGCGGCCCGGGAACGTCAAGTATCCTTAGTACCGGTCACCGAAGCCACGTAATCCAAAACGTGCCCGGTGGCCAAAATCGCGTGCCCGCTTGCTTCGAGATGGTTGACGCTACGCCAAGCATCTCGCGGGACGCGCCGCTCGGTCCGCTGGCTGTAAGGCCGGCCGCAGGCGCGTCAATTCACGGGCACCAGGAATCAACCGAGCAGCGCCGCGAAACCCAAGGCATGCGGCGCACGAAGGAAAGGGACCGTGCCCCATGGCTCAGGTCGTCTCGATGAAGCAGCTCCTGGAGAGCGGTGTCCACTTCGGTCACCAGACCAGGCGCTGGAACCCGAAGATGAAGCGCTACATCTTCACCGAGCGCAACGGCATCTACATCATTGACCTCCAGCAGTCGCTGGCCTACATCGACCGCGCGTACGAGTTCATCAAGGAGACCGTCGCGCACGGCGGCACCATCCTCTACGTCGGCACCAAGAAGCAGGCGCAGGAGGCCATCGCCGAGCAGGCGCGCCGGGTCGGGATGCCGTTCGTGAACCAGCGCTGGCTGGGCGGCATGCTCACCAACTTCTCCACCGTGTACAAGCGGCTCCAGCGGCTCAAGGAGCTCGAGGAGATCGACTTCAACGACGTGGCCGCCTCCGGCATGACGAAGAAGGAGCTCCTGCAGCTGCGCCGCGAGCACGACAAGCTCGACAAGACGCTGGGCGGGATCAGGGACATGGCCCGGGTGCCGAGTGCGATCTGGGTGGTGGACACCAAGAAGGAGCACATCGCCATCAACGAGGCCCGCAAGCTGGGCATCCCCGTGGTGGCGATCCTCGACACCAACTGCGACCCGGACGAGGTCAACTACCCGATCCCGGGCAACGACGACGCCATCCGCAGCGTCTCGCTGCTGACCAGGGTGGTCGCCGACGCCGTCGCCGAGGGCCTGATCGCCCGCGCGGGCGCGGCCTCGGGTGACGACAAGCCCGCTGGCAGCCAGATCGGCACCGAGGAGCCCCTGGCCGAGTGGGAGCGTGAGCTGCTCGAGGGCTCCCAGGCCACGAGCGCCGCCGCCACCGCGGCTGCCACCGCCGAGGCCGCGACCGCCGAGGCCGCGACCGCCGAGGCCGCGACCGCCGAGGCCGCCGCCGCGGACACCGCGAGCCCCGCGGACACGGTGATCCCGCCCGACTCGTCGTCGGTGGAAGCGGCCGCCGCCGAAGGTATCGCCGACACCGAGATCAACGCCGAGTCGGCTATTACCAGCGACGAGGCCGCTGCGGCCGACGAGGCCGACGACCAGGCCGCCATCGCCGAGGCGACGGACGAGGCCACCGCGGCTGAGTGAACGAGGCTGCGAGAACGAGGCAGTCAACGAGATTGAGTGAGAGACGAGGACATGGCGAATTTCACCGCCGCTGACGTGAAGCGGCTTCGCGAGCAGACCGGCGCCGGCATGATGGACTGCAAGAACGCGCTCGACGAGGCCGGCGGCGACCTGGAGGCAGCGGTCGAGCTGCTCCGCCTCAAGGGCGCCAAGGACGTGAACAAGCGCGCTACCCGCACCGCGGCCAACGGCCTGGTGGCGGCCGAGCTCGACGGGACCTCGGCCGGCGTGCTGGTCGAGCTGAACTGCGAGACCGACTTCGTTGCCAAGACCGACCTGTTCCAGCAGGTAGCTGGCGAGATCGCCAAGGCCGCGAGTGCGGCCAAGGCCGCCGACCGGCTGACCCTGCTGGCCACCGAGGCCCGCCCGGGCACCACCGTCGAGCAGCTCATCGACGAGGCGGGCGCCAGCCTGAAGGAGAAGCTGGAGCTCGGCCGGTACGCCCGGTTCGAGGGCGGCTACGTAGCCAGCTACCTGCACCGCAGCGACGCGGCCCTGCCGCCGACCCTGGGCGTGCTCATCCAGCTCGACCAGGACCAGGCCGAAGTGGCCAAGGACCTGGCCCAGCAGGTCGCCGCGATGCGGCCGCTCTACACCAAGCGCGAGGACGTCCCCGCCGACGTGGTGGAGAAGGAGCGCCGGATCGCGGAGCAGATCACCCGTGACGAGGGCAAGCCGGAGCAGGCCATCCCGAAGATCGTGGACGGTCGGCTGAACGCTTACTTCAAGGACGTCGTGCTCACCGAGCAGGCGTTCGTGAAGGACCAGAAGACCTCGATCAAGCAGGTCCTGGCGCAGAGCGGGGTCAGCGTGACCGGCTTCGCCCGGTTCCAGGTCGGCCAGGCCTAACCCGGGCTCAGCCAGAACGCGGACGGCCGGGCCCCTCGGGGCCCGGCCCAAGCGGCTTAAGGCCCCGGCCGCGAGCCAGCAGAACCGCAAGACAAGCAAGACAAGCAAGACAAGCAAGACAAAGCGAAAGGGCCTGATGCCGGAGTCCGGACCCGCGGGGGTGCTTCATCCGAGCTGGCGCCGGGTGGTGCTCAAGCTGTCCGGTGGCCTGTTCGCAGGAACCGAGCCCCTGGGTATCTCGCCGGACGTAGTCGCTCACCTGGCGGCGGAGATCATCGCCGCGGTGAAGGACGGCGTCCAGGTCGCCGCGGTCGTCGGCGGCGGCAACATGTTTCGCGGCGCGGCCCTGGCCGAACGAGGTATCGACCGCGCCCGCGCCGACTACATGGGAATGCTCAGCACGGTCATCAACTGCCTGGCCCTGCAGGACGTGCTGGAAAAGGCCGGCGTGGACACCCGAGTGCAGACCGCCATCACGATGGGCCAGGTCGCCGAGCCGTATATCCCGCGCCGGGCCGTCCGGCACCTGGAGAAAGGCCGGGTCGTGATCTTCGGGCCGGCCTGGGGGCCCCCTATTTCTCGACGGACACCGCCGCCGCGCAGCGGGCGCTCGAGATCGGCGCCAACGCGGTCCTCAAAGGCACCAAGGTCGACGGCGTCTACGACGCGGATCCGCAGACCACGCCGGGGGCGATTCGCTTCCAGCGGCTGGACTACGGCGAGTACCTCAGCCGCGGGCTCAAGGTCATGGACACTACGGCTGTCAGCCTGTGCATGGACAACGGGCTCCCCGTCGTCGTGTTCGCCCTGATGGACGAGGGGAACGTGGCCCGGGCCATCCGCGGCGAGGAGGTCGGCACCCTGATCTGCCGCCAGCCCGCCCGCGACGAAGCCAGCAGCCGCGACGAAGCCAGCAGCCGCGACGAAGCCAGCAGCCGCGACGAAGCCAGCAGCCGCGACGAAGACCGCCACCCAGTCGAAGATCGCGAGGGCCATGATGGTTAAAGCGAGCCGACAGCTAAGCTCGCTAGGCATAGCGAGCATAACGGAGCCGAACAATGATCGATGACACGCTCCTCGAAGCCGAGGAAAAGATGGACAAGGCGGTTACGGTCGCCAAGGAAGACTTCAGCATCATCCGCACCGGCCGCGCTAACCCCGCTATGTTCAACAAGGTCACGGTGGAGTACTACGGCACCATGACGCCGGTGAACCAGCTGGCCTCCTTCCACCTGCCCGAGCCGCGCATGGTCGTCGTCCAGCCGTACGACAAGGGTTCGCTGCAGGCGATCGAGCGGGCCATCAGGAACAGCGACCTGAGCGTCAACCCGGTCAACGACGGCACGATCATCCGCATCGTCCTGCCCGAGCTGACCGAGGAACGCCGCCGCGAGTACATCAAGACGGCCCGGACCAAGGCTGAGGAAGGCCGCGTCGCGATCAGGAACATCCGGCGGCACGCCAAGGACACCCTGAGCAAGATGATCAAGAGCGGCGACGCTGGCGAGGACGACGTGCACCGCGCCGAGCGCGAGCTCGACGACCTCACCCACACCTACGAGGCGCAGGTGGACGAGCTGCTCAAGCACAAGGAAGCCGAGCTCCTCGAGGTCTAGTTGGACATCGATCCAGCCGGATGGGCTTCCGAGGCCGCGACGCAGGCCGACGCGACGGACCAGCCCGTGCCCCAGGACCAGCCCGGGGCCACGGGCCAGCCCGAGGCCCCCGCCACGCCCGAGACCCCCGCCACGCCCGAGACCCTGGGCACGCCCGAGACCCTGGGCACGCACCAGACCCCGAGCACACCCAAAAACGCCAAGCAGGCCGAAAGCGCCAGGCAAGCCGAAAACGCCGAAAACGCCGAAAACACTAAAAACGCCGAAAGCGCCGCGAACACCAAGACATCGCGGACCGGCCGCAACCTCCCGGTCGCGATCAGCGTCGGCGCGGGCCTCGGCGGCCTCGTGTTCCTCACCCTGCTCACCGTCAAGGCCACCTTCCTCATCTACGTCGGGGCGGCCATCGCCCTGGCCCTGACCGAACTCGCTTCCGCCCTCACCAAGCGCGGCATCAACATCCCGGTGATCCCGGTCGCCGCCGGCGGAGCCGCGGTCATGACCTGCACGTACTGGCTGAGCACGCGGGCCGCGCTGGCCGCCCTCGCGCTCACCGTGGTCGTCATCCTGGCCTGGCGGATGCCCGCGGGCCCCGCGGGCTACGTCAAGGACGTGACGGCCGGCGTCTTCGCCCTGATCTACCTGCCGTTCCTGGCCTCGTTCGTGTTCGCCATGCTGTCCCAGCCGGACGGCCCGCGCCGGGTGCTGACGTTCGTCATCTTGACCGTCTGCAGCGACATCGGCGGCTACTTCGCCGGAATCACGCTGGGCCGCGGCGGCCGGCACCCGATGGCCCCGCTCATCAGCCCGAAGAAGACCTGGGAGGGCTTCGCGGGCTCAGCCACGGCCTGCCTGGTGGCGGGGGCGCTGTGCCTGACGCTGCTCCTGCCCGGCCACGTCTGGCAGGGGCTCATCGCCGGGGGCGCCGCGGTGCTCGCGGCTACCCTCGGCGACCTGGCCGAATCCATGATCAAGCGGGACCTGGACATCAAGGACATGGGCACGCTGCTACCCGGGCACGGCGGCGTCCTGGAGCGCCTCGACTCGCTCCTGATCGTCGCCCCCGTCATCTGGCTGCTGCTCTACCTCTTCATCCCCGTCCACTAAGCCCCATCCAGATTGAAATGGTTGTGGCAACCTACCCGATAGAGACAATAGGTTGCCACAACCATTGAACAATAATGGCGAGCTAACGAGGACAGGTGGGGCCACGAGCCGAAGCGCCGGGAACAGGGGACAGCCCGAAGAAACCCATCAAGTCCCGGTGATCCAGCTCCGCTTCTGCTCCGCGAGCCGGCTGACCAGGCGGCCGGAGCCGTGCTCCTTGGCCATCTGCCGGTCCGCCTCGGAGATCGGCACGACCCAGAGCCAGCGCACCGGGTCGCCGTTGAAGGTAAAGCCCGACAGGTCCGGCGCCTGCGGCCCGGCCAGCGCGCCGGGGGAGTCGAGCAGCAGCACCGAGCTGAACCCCGAGCCCAGCGGGAACGACGCGGGGTCGCCGTACCAGCGCACGCTGTGCCCCGGGCCGAACCACGTCACCGCCCGCCACGGATAGGTAGCCAGCCACAGGAACACCCGGGCCGCCTGGGCGCCCGGCAGCGTCGTGGCCAGCGCGAGCTCGATCCGGGCGTACCCGCTCGGGTCGTGGAGCACCTGCTCGACCACGGGCATCCGCTGGCAGCTCATGCCCACTGTGGACAAGATCGTGTGCGAATCCGAAGGCCGTTCGGTCACTCCGGTTTGCGGCTGGTGCCCGGCCGACGCATCCCAGTAGTGGCCGCCGGGACCGAGCCGCGACGTCAGGTGGCCGAGCAGGGCCTGCTGGAACTGCTCCCACCCGGTGGCCGATTCCCGCCAGCGCCAGTAGGCCCGGGACTGCTGGAGCCGGGGCGCGAGGCTTTCCATGGCGTCGTCCAGCGACCAGCCGAACGGCGTCTGGCCGATCACGTCGCGGCTGTAGCCCAGCATGCCGCGGCCGGCGTCGGACCAGCCGGCCATGACCGCCAGCGGCTGCCCCTGCTCCAGGATCGCAACCCCGTCGCCCTCCTCGAACCACAACGCCCCGAGGGTCGAGGCCTCCAGCGGCGGCCGCCCGTCCGGGTGCTTGGTCCGCGCGGCCGGCATCACCGGCGCCCGCCCGGCGTCCAGCCGGGCCTGGTCCGTCGTTTCGGGGGCGGGCTGGTGGTTGGCGATCCAGGTGGCCGAAATGACCCCGGATTCGTCGTGCAGGTAGGCCGCCGTGGTCAGGCCGTCGTACTCGACGGTCACCTTCCGGCTCCCGTACGGACTCAGGCTCTCCAGCAGCGTGACCGGCGGCGTACTCATGACACGAAATTTACTGACGAAATTGCGTGCTACAAACTCATAGCCACCGAACGGCACCAGCCCCGTGAATGGCGCACCCTATCCTAGGCTGGCCGCAGGAAAATCTTTTTATACCGAACGGAGCCGGCGTGCCCGCCCCAACTTCCCCCTCACCGGATCGCGCCGCCGGCGCCCAGGCAGCCGGCCCGGTGCCGCTGACCCTGGCCCGTGGCCGCCGGGCGGCCGCCAAGCCCCCGCGCCACCTCGCCGACCTGACGCTGTCCGGGCGCCGCGAAGCGGTCGCCGGGCTGGGCCAGCCGCCGTTCCGGGCCAGCCAGCTGTCCCGGCATTTCTTCGGCCGCTACACCGACCAGGCCGACGAGATGAGCGACCTGCCCCGGGACGCCCGCGGCCCGCTGGCCGAGGCGCTGCTGCCCCGGCTGCTGACGGTCGAGCGCGAGCTGTCGTGCGACGACGGGACCACCCGCAAGACGCTGTGGCGCACCTTCGACGGGGCCCTGGTCGAGTCGGTGCTGATGCGCTACCCGGACCGGGTCACGATGTGCGTGTCGTCTCAGGCGGGCTGCGGGATGGCCTGCCCGTTCTGCGCGACCGGCCAGGCCGGCCTGACCCGGAACCTGTCCACGGCCGAGATCGTCGCCCAGGTGGTGGCGGGCGCCCGGCTGCTGGCCGACGGGGAGATCCCCGGCGGTACTGGGCGCGTCTCCAACATCGTGTTCATGGGGATGGGGGAGCCGCTGGCCAACTACCCGGCCGTGCTGGGCGCCGTCCGTCGGCTGACCGACCCGGTGCCCGACGGCATGGGCATCTCGCAGCGCTCGGTCACCGTCTCCACCGTGGGCCTGGTCCCGGCCATCGCCCGCCTGGCCGCCGAACGCCTCTCCGTCACCCTGGCCGTCTCCCTGCACGCCCCGGACGACGAGCTGCGCGACACGCTGGTCCCGGTCAACCGGCGCTGGAAGGTCGCCGAGGTGCTGGACGCGGCCTGGGCCTACACCGCCGCCACCGGCCGCCGGATCTCGATCGAGTACGCCCTGATCCGCGACATCAACGACCAGGCCTGGCGGGCCGACCTGCTGGGCTCGCTGCTGGCCGGGCACCTCGCGCACGTCAACCTGATCCCGCTCAACCCGACGCCCGGCTCCAAGTGGACGGCGTCCAGCCCCGGCGCGCAGCGGGAGTTCGTCCGCCGCCTGGAGGCGCACGGCGTCCCGGTCACGGTGCGGGACACCCGGGGCCGCGAGATCGACGGTGCCTGCGGCCAGCTGGCCGCGTCGGCCCGGTGAACTGGCGCCGCCAGCTGCGCTGGCGGGTAGTGCACTGGGCCTGGGAGTCGGCCCGGCGCGGCGGGATGGTGACCGCCGACACCCCGGCCGGCCGCCGGTTCGCCGCGTTCGGCCGCGGCTCGTCGGCCGCCTTCCCGCCCGGCTCGGTCTTCGGCGAGCGCTGGATCGTCGTCGGCGAGGACACCCTCATCGGCGCCGAGGTCACGATATCGGCCGGCATGGTGCCCGGCCAGGACCTCGGCCCGGTGCCGGTGCTGCGTATCGGGGACCGCTGCGTCATCGGCCGCGGCAGCCACATCGTCGCGCATCACTCGCTGGTCATCGGGGACGACGTGTTCACCGGCCCGTACGTCTACATCACCGACCAGAACCACGCTTACGACGATCCGGACATGCCGATCGGCCGGCAGATGCCGCACAACGCCGCCGTCCGCATCGGCTCGGGCAGCTGGCTCGGGCCGGCGCGGTCGTGCTCCCCGGCGCGTGCATCGGCCGCAACGTCGTGATCGCGGCCGGCTCGGTGGTCCGCGGCACGATCCCCGACCGCTGCGTGGTGGCGGGCATCCCGGCCCGCGTGGTCAGGTCCTACGTCCCCGGCGACGGCTGGTCCCCGAGCAGTTCAGTGCTGCCTAGTCCGGTGCTGCCCAGTTCAGTGCTGCCTAGTCCGGTGCTGCCTAGTTCAGGCGTCGCCGTCGAGCGCGTCGAGGGCGTCGCGCAGGCGGCCGACCCGGCCGGCTAGCTGGTCGGCCGTCTGTGCCGTGTCGGCGTCCCGGCTCACGGCGGGCAGCGCCCGCAGGGCGGCCAGCGCCTCCTCGACCGCCTCGAGCCGGTCGGACAGCTGGTCGGTCAGCGGCCGCCCCCCAGCAGCTCGGCCTGGTCGCGGAGCTGGCTGGCCTTCAGGTACAGGTCGACGAAGACCGACACCTTGGCCTTGAGTACGCCCGGGTCGAACGGCTTGGCCAGGTAGTCGGCCGCCCCGGCGGCGTAGCCGCGGAAGGCCTGCTCCGGCTGGGCGGTCGCGGCCGTGAGGAAGATGATCGGCACGTCGCTGATGCTCGCGTCCTGCTTGATCCGGGCAGCGGTCTCGAACCCGTCCATTCCCGGCATCATGATGTCCAGCAGCACGACCGCGAACTCCTGGTCGACCAGCGCCCTCAGCGCCTGCTCCCCGGACCGGACCGGTACCAGGATCTGGTTCAGCGAGGACAAGATGGCATCGAGCGCGATCAGGTTCTCCACCCGGTCGTCTACCAGGAGGATCCTGGCTTGCCGCGACACTGGCTCACCATCCTCGTGCTGGCCACAGCCCGAGCAGCCCACCCCGGCTGGCTCGATGCCATCGTCTCACGTCCTGGCCAGCACGTTCCGCCCGCCGTCGGCTATATTTCAGCCCGCCCTCAGCCGTCCCCACGCGACCCCCCAGCCTGCCGCCCCGCACCTCCCCGCCGCCCACCTCCCCGCCGCCCAGCCGCCTCCCCTTCCATCCCCCCAGCCGCCTCCGCCCCCTCAGCCCGAGCCGCCTCCGCCCTCTCAGCCCGAGCCGCCTCCGCCCTCTCAGCCCGAGCCGCCTCCGCCCCCTCAGCCCGAGTCCGCCTCCCGGCCGCCTCCGTGTCCGTTCCCTGCGCGTCCGCAGCTTCCCGTCCCGGTTCCGCGAAGCCCATCTCTGACACGAAAACCTCACCGCGCAGCGCGCGCTCGATCAGGTCGACCCCGCTGGCGACAGCGGCGAGCCGCGCGCCCTCCTTGCGGTAGGCGGCCAGGACGGTATCGATCGCGTGCGGCGGCAGTGCCCCCGCCAGCTCAGTCCTGGCCGTCCGGTAACCCTGGCGCGCCCCCTCCACGCAAGCCTTCGCGTGGTACCTGGCCATGGTGGCCAGTGCGATCGGATACCGGCGCAGGACCCCGTGCAGCCGGTAGTCGGGCGGTACCACGTCGAGCAGCCAGCCGACGGCGGTGGACTCGAAGTCCTCGCTCCCGGGCGGGTGCACCCCAGCCGGCCACTCCGGCGGTACATACGTCCCCATCCCGACAGCCTACCAATTATCGAACTTAAATTCTAGCAAGCCATAAGTAGCCCTCGGCACTCCCGATGCCCGCCGTACTCCTTAATCCCGCCCCTTTGGGGCGTGAGTGACCCAAGGTGCCACGAGTGCGGCTCATTTCGGGTGACGAATCCGGCGGCCGTCGAGGGCCGGACTCCGGGGTTTCCGCCAGCACTCCCGGCGCGTCCGTCTCAGACCTCCCATCCGTCACGTGGCACCGGCCATCCGTCGCATGGCACCGGCCGCCACCACATGGCACCGGCCGCCGGCAGCCACCGCGATGCGACGTTGCGGTGGTCAGCACCACCGCAATGTCACATCGTGGTGGTAAGCGGCATGACCCGGGCAGTCCCGGCTGGTACCACGCGCACCGCAGAAAGCAGCCGTCCCAAGCAACCGCCCCCGCGAGCGCGAGTGCGCGACCGAGGGCCGGCCAGCACGAGGGCGAACCCGGGGAAGCGCAGTCGCGAGTTTTCCGCGAGGAGGTATGGGGGAGTAATTACCTGTGTCGTCCATGATGTCGGGTCTGACGGGCGAGGCTGACCGGGACGTGTGTTTCGAGGTGGACGGCACCGCGACGTACGGGACGCTGCGCGTTCCCGCCCATCGCAAGGGACAGCGGCTCGCGGCGGCGCTGCTGCTCCCCGGCAGCGGGCCGGTCGATCGCGACGGGAACGTCCCCCGGCTGGACGTGAGGCCGCAGACGCTGAAGCTCATCGCCAACATCCTCGCCCAGCAGGGCATCATGAGCCTGCGCTTCGACAAGTACTTCACCGGGCGGACCGGCGCCGGCGCGTACGCAAAAGATCCCGCCCGGATCGACCTCGCCGCCTTCATCCGGCAGGCCACGGCGGCCTACCGCGTGCTCGGCGCGCAGCCGCAGGCGCGGGCCGAGGCGCTGCTCATCGCCGGCCACAGCGAAGGCGGCCTGTACGCGCTGCTCACCGCGCAGCACGCGCGGCCGTACCCGGCCGGGATCGCGCTGATCCAGCCGATGGCCGAGCCGCTGCTCAGCACGGTCGAGCTGCAGGCGACGGCCCAGCTGATCGCGGACGCCGCCGCGGGCCGGATCGACCTCGCCGTGGCGGCGCGGAACGCCAGCGGGGTCCGGCACGCGATCGGCGCGTTCCGGGCCGGGAAGCCGGTGGACACCAGCGGGCTGCTGCCCGGCGTCGTGCGCCGGCTCACGCCCGAGCTGCTCATGGCCGAGAACGCGCGGTACGTACGGCAGGGGGACGCCGTGCACCCGCTGGCGGCCGCCGCGACGGTAGCGCCCGGCACGCGCGTGCTAGTCACCGCGGGCACCAGGGACGGCAACATCCCGGTCTCCGCGATCAAGCTGCTCGCCCTGGTCCTGGCGGGCGCAAAGGCCACCGGCCCGGGGCTGCGCGTCCTGACCGGCATCGACCATTTCCTGCACGAGGCCAGCGCGCCCGGAAACGAGGCCGGCGCGCCCGGAGACGAGGCCGGCGTGCCCGGACACGAGGCCGGCGTGCCCGGAAACGAGGGCGACGCGCCCAATAGCGAGCCCGGGCTCGCAGAAGCGGCCGTAGCCGCGCTGACCGAATGGGCCCGGCCCTACGCGTCCCGCCCGCCGCGGGTACCGTAACTCCGGACGTTCAACGTATCCGGGAGCACCGTGGAGCTCACCTTCGTCGTCGGGACCGGCCGGTGCGGTTCGACCATGTTGTCGCGCCTGCTGCGCGAGCATCCGGACGTGCTCTCGATGAGCGAGTTCTTCAGCACCTTGCGGATCGCGGCGGCCTCCGGGAAAGCCGGCTTCCCCGTCGGCGACATGGACGGCGCGCAGCTGTGGCGCCTGCTGGCCAGCCCGTTCCCGATGCTGGACGCGATGGTCTCCGGCGGCCTGCGGACCTCGGAGATGCTCTATCCAGACCACGGCCGGTTCGACCCGGAAACCGGCATCCCGCTGATCAGCCACTACATCTTGCCGATGCTGGGGGGCGACCCCGACGAGCTGTTCGACGAGCTCGCCGCCGAGGTGCCGCGCTGGCCGCGTCGGCCCGCCGCCGTTCAGTACCAGAACCTGTTCGGCTACCTGGCCGGGCGGCTCGGCCGGCCGGTCGTGGTGGAGCGGTCCGCGTCCTCGCTGCACCTGATCCCGCTGCTGCACGCGCAGTTCCCGGCGGCCCGGTTCGTGCACCTGTACCGCGACGGGCCCGACTGCGCGCTGTCGATGAGCCGCCACCCCGCGTTCCGCCGGGAGATCTTGGCCATCGGGGCCGTGCGATCCGTGAAACTCCCCGCGGGTTCGACCTTGCAGCAGGTCAACGACGCGCTGCCGGAACGCTTCCGCGGCCTCATCTGCCCGCCCTACGACGCCCGCAAGCTCCGGGACTTCCCGATCCCGGTCGAGGTGTTCGGGCGCGACCGGTGGTCGCCGATGATCTGCGCGGGCGTAGCCGCGCTGGCGCAGGTAGCGGCAACGGCCCGGACCAGCCTGCGGTACGAGGACCTGCTGGCCGATCCCGCGGCCAGCCTGGCCCGGCTCACGCGGTTCATCGGCATCAGCGCTCCCGGAGAATGGCTGAAACAAGGCTGCCAAACGGTCGATCCGTCGCGCACCGGCACCGCCGCGACTGATCTCGATGCCGGCGCCCTGAGCCGGCTCCAGGCGGCCTGCGAACCAGGCGCCCGCGCCCTGACCGCCGCCGGGCTCGAGCCCTGAAGGCGACCGCGAGCACCCCGCTCGTTAGGTCCCCGCGTTTTGGTCGGCCCGTTCGGTGGCAAGCCGGGAGAGCAGGGCGACGATGGCGGGCTCCTTGGCCGCGCCGGCCAGCGAGCGCAGCGACCGCAGCTGGTCGTCGGAGAGCCGCAGGAGCTCGCGGGCCAGGTCGGAGACGGCCCGCTCGCGGTCCCACAGGCCCGGCTGGGTGGCGGCCGCCCGGTCGATCAGCGCCCGCACCAGCGCCTGGCCGTCGCCGTCGGGGCAGCCGTAGCGGTGGGCGAAGCGGGCCACCTCCGGTATGACGTAGTCGACGCGCAGCATCCGGCGGTCTAGGGCCTCGGCCAGGAAGCCGCCGGCCTCGCCCGCCTCGGCGCCGTCGGCCAGCAGGTCGGTCAGCGTGCGCAGCGCCGTGGTCACCGGAAGCCCTTCCGCCCAGGTCACCTCGTACGGCGCGAGCGTGCCCGCGCGCAGTTTCACCATCTGGTCCCGGCTGGTCCGCCGCCTCGGGACGGTGAACTCCAGGTCCCGGACCACGAGGTCGCCGAGCTGCAGCACCATAGCCGCCGAACGATGGGAGACGATCGCGCTGTTCGGCCCGAGCAGCGGTCGCTCCCAGGCCGGCAGCGCCGGATCCATCCGCAGCCACGCCACCTTGACCGCGCGGTGCCGCGCGGCGGCGGCCTGGCCGCCGATCATGAGGTAGACCCCCTGGCCCGCCTTCTCCAGCAGCCCCGCCTCGGCCATCCGCTTGAGCTGCATGTAGCTGACGCCGGCCGCTACCGCCTGAGCCGAGGTGACCATTCCCCACTGGCCCTGGGCAAACCGGGCCAGGGTGACCAGGGCCGTGCGACTATCCATATCCGGAGCGTATCAGGCATACAGCACTACTATCCCTATGACGTTAGAAATGACGATAATCAGGTGGCGAGAAGATAACGAACGACTAAAAAGCCCGGGGAATCGCCCACTTCACCGACATCTCCGCCTATAGCATCACTTCTCACAGCCATGGATGTTAGACACTTCAGGCACTGTGGCTTTCGCCCCGCTCGCGGGGACGGGGAATCTACCGAGCGGACCCAGCAGGGAGTCCGCCCAGCACGGAGGAGATGTGACATGGCCGGTGGAATCCAGGGCGCCGATCTTGCTCAGCTGCAGCAGCTGGTCCAGCAGCTCGGCGGCCCGTTCCAGAGCGAACTGCAGTCCACCCTGAACGGCATGAACCAGAAGGTCCAGGCGAGCAGCTCGTACTGGGTGGCGCGGAACGCCGACCAGTTCCGCAACGACTTCTCGCAGTTCGTCAGCAAGTGCGAGCAGCAGCTCAACCAGATCCTCGCCGAGGCCGCCAAGGCCAGCGGCCAGCACCTGACCGCCATCCAGCAGGCCACCGGCTCCGCCATCTAACGCCCGTCCGCCGCCCGTAACGGGGCATGCCGCAGGGGCATGCCCGCGGGCCAGCACGCCCCGGTACGGGGTGACGAAGGAGTTCGCGCATGTCGCTCAGACCTGAAGAAGGCGCGGGCACCCCGGTGGACGAGCGGGTGCTGATCGCGCCGGACGAGGTGCTGGAGAGCGAGCGGTCGTCGGTGGTCACCGGAATGGTTATCGCGCGGGCCTGGCGAGACCCCGGCTACCGGAGCCGGCTGCTGTCCAGCCCAAGAGAAGTCCTGGTCGAGGAAGGCCTGGAGATCCCGGACGGCATGGCCATCCGGGCCTTCGCCGACACCGCCAAGGTCCGGCACATTCACCTGACCAGCCTGACCACCGAGGCGGAGGAGCTCGCCGGAGTGTTCCGGGAGCTGCTCCCGCTGCCCGAGGGCAGCGAGATCCGGCTGATCCAGAACACCGAGCAGGCGCTGTGCCTGGTCGTGCCGCTGGCGCCGCCGGAGCCGCGGACGCTCACTGACACCGACGTCCTGCGCCGGCTCGCCCCGCGCGCGTCGGCCTTCGCGGCCGGGGACGTCATCGCCACCGTCGTGTCGGACGCGTTCATGGAGGCGGCGGGGGAGGCGGCCGCGGCCGCCGCGGCCGCGGCGGCCGTCAACACGACGCAGACCGAGACGGCCACCGCCACGGCGTTCGCCCAGGAGTCGGCGGAGGTCGTGACGACCACGCAGAGCCAGGGCTTCACCGAGTCGGTCGTGTCGACGCCCGGTGTGGAGACGGCGACCGAGTCCATGTCGATGTCCGAGGCCGCGGCCGACACCTCGGCGTCGACGCAGACCAACGTCGTCACGCTGACGAACACCTACACCACGACCGACGTCTCGACCACGTCGTTCGAGGCGACCTCGACCGTGACCACGCAGACGACGGCGGCGGAGACCACGCTGACCGCGGCCGAGGCCGAGGCCGTCGCCACCACCACGTCGGCCGTGGCCGAGGGCGAGGCGGCGGTCGTCGTCGTCGCCGTCGGCGCCGCGGTTCTCACCTGACGTTCATCTGACCGGGGCCTGAGAAGGGGATTGAACGAATGACGAGTCAGTCAGCGCCGTACTACCGCTTGCTCGGCGATCTTTCCGATGTGCCGGACGAGTACATCAGGGACGTGTCACACATGAAGCGCTTCCTCGAGCGCTGGACAATGGACCCGAAGTACCAGGAGGCGTTCGCCAGCGATCCGGAGGCGGCGCTGACTGACCTGGGGATCGACCTGACCCCGGCCGAGGTGATACCCCTGATGGACCGCGAGGCGGCCCTGGAGGCGACGCGCCTGGTCCGGGCGGGCCGGGCGGCCGAGGTTCCGCCGGCCGTGCTGCGCTACCGGTACTTCATCCACGAGAAGATCGAGCACCGCCGCCGGCAGCGGGCCCAGACCGTCCCCGGTGACCCGCGGCTGCGTGCCTGGCGGGACCGGATGATCAACCGCTGCATCGGCGAGCTGGGCCAGGACCGGGCCGACCAGATCGTGCACGCGCCGGCCGCCCTGGAGCTGTCCAAGGGCTGCACGGTGGGCTGCTGGTTCTGCGGGGTGGCGGCGCCGAAGTTCGACTCCACCTTGAAGTACACCGCCGAAAGCGGGCAGCTGTGGCGGGAATGCCTGGGCGTGCTGGCCGAGGTGTACGGCATCTCGGCCCGGGCCGCGTTCCTGTACTGGGCCACCGACCCGCTCGACAACCCGGACTACGAGCACTTCCTGGCCGACTTCTACGACGTGTTCGGGACCTGCCCGCAGACCACGACCGCGCAGGGCCAGAAGGACATCGAGCGGACCCGGCGGATCCTTCAGCTGGCCCATTCGCTGGGCTCGCCGGTGGACCGGTTCTCGATCATCGCGCTGAACTCGCTGTACCGCGTGCACGAGGGGTTCACCCCGGAGGAACTGCTGCGGGTGGAGTGCGTGCCGCAGAACAAGGAGTCGGCCGAGGGCGGCCTGATCCGCAAGTCCAACGCCGGCCGGGCCCGGAAGTTCGCCAAGAAGCGCAGCCGCGAGCTGGTGTCGGAGGAGCAGAGCTCGACGATCGCGTGCGTGTCCGGCTTCCTGTTCAACATGGTGGACCGGACGGTCAAGCTCATCACCCCGTGCAACGCCAGCGACCGGTGGCCGCTCGGCTACTGGGTGATCGCCGAGGGCACCTTCGATACGGCTGGTGAACTGCGCGACCTGATGCGGTCGATGATCGACGAGGTGGTCCGGGACAGCCTCGGCGTGCTCGACATCGTCCGGCTGCGCCCCGACGTGCGGATCGTGGTGGGGCCCGAGCGGATGCGGGTGGCCTCGATGGGCCTCGGCCTGGCCTTCGAGAACCAGCCGCAGGCGGCCGAGCTGGCCGATCTGCTGGCCGCGGGCACGTACACCGTGGAGCAGATCGCGCTGCGGCGGCGCCAGTCGGCCGGCGTCTCGCCGGCCGAGACCCTCGCCGTCCTGGACCGCCTGTTCCTGGGCGGGTTCTTCGACGAGGAGCCGGACGCCCCGGAGGCGCCGGAAGCCCCGGCTACCACCGGGCTGCTCCAGCTCACGCCGGCCGGGCGGTCAGCGGGATGACCGGCGCCCCGGAGCTCGCCCGGGCGCCGGACGTCTGCCTGGTCACCATGCCCTACGCCTCGCCGACCCGCCCCTCCATGGCGCTCGGGCTGCTCAAGGCCATCCTGGCCGAGGGCGGCATCACCGCGGCGGTGGCCTACGCCAACCTGTGGTTCGCCGAGAGCGTCGGGCTGCGCCGGTACTCGCTGTGCGCGTCGAACATGCCCATCGTGTTCCTGGCCGGCGAATGGACCTTCGCCGGCGCGGCGTTTCACGACGACCCGCGCCGGGCCGAACGCGACGCCGAGTACCTGCGCCAGGTCCGCCAGGCCAGCGACGGGTACCCGCAGGTCTGGTCCGGGGCTCACGGCAGCGAGTTCACCGCGGACCTGCTGGCGCTGCGCGCGGCCGCCACCGAGTTCGTGGACGAGGCCGCGCGGCGCGTCCTGGCCACCGGCGCCCGCGTCATCGGCTGCACGTCCACCTTCGAGCAGCACGTGGCGTCGCTGGCGCTGCTGCGCCGGGTGCGTGAGCTTGATCCCGGCGTCATCACCATCCTCGGCGGCGCCAACTGCGAGACGGTCATGGGCGAGGCCACGCACCGGTGCTTCCCGTGGGTGGACTACGTGGTGTCGGGCGAGGCCGACGGCCTGGTCACGGAGCTGTGCCGGCTGGCACTGACCCGCGGCCGCGACGTGCCCGCCGACGAGCTGCCGCGCGGCGTGCTCGGGCCCGCGCACCGCATGCCGATCGAGGCTGGCCAGCAGGGCGATGCGGGGGCACGCCCCGCTGGCCACCGCAAGCCTCGCCACAAGCTGGCCCGGGCGCTGTTCAACGACCTGGACAGCCTGCCCACGCCGCGCTACGAGGACTATTTCGCGACGCTGGCGACATCGAAGATCGGGCCGAACGTGCGGCCGGGCCTGCCCCTGGAATCCTCCCGCGGCTGCTGGTGGGGCGCGGTCCACCAGTGCACGTTCTGCGGTCTCAACGGGACCAGCCTCGGCTACCGGTCCAAATCGCCCGGACGCGTGCTCACCGAGCTGCACGAGCTGGAGGACCGCTACGGCGTCAGCGACTTCGAGGCGGTCGACAACATCCTCGACATGGCCTATCACAAGGAGCTGCTGCCCGAGCTGGCCGCCGACGGCCGCAGCCAGCGGATCTTCTTCGAGATCAAGGCGAACGTCAGCCGGGCGCAAGTCCAGGCGCTGGTGGACGCCGGGATCATGTGGGTCCAGCCGGGCATCGAGTCGCTGCACAGCGAGGTGCTGGCGCTGATGGACAAGGGCATCCAGGGCTGGCAGAACGTCCAGCTGCTCAAGTGGGCCCGCGAGCTGGGGCTGCGGCTGTCCTGGTCGGTCCTGTGGGGCTTCCCCGGCGAGAAGGACGACTGGTACGAGGACATGGCGCAGTGGCTGCCCGCCCTGACGCACCTGCCGCCGCCGGCCGCCACGCCGCGCGTGCGGTTCGACCGGTACAGCGTCTACCACGAGCGGGCCAGTCAGCTCGGCCTGATCCTGTTCCCGATCGGCGCGCTGTCGCTGATCTACCCGGCCGGGCCGGGCGACCTGGACTCGCTGGCGTATTTCTTCACCACCGAGCCGGACAGCGGGCCCTTGCGGATCGTCCAGTCGCTCAGCGAGGTGGTGACGTCCAACCCCGGCATCCGCGCCGTCACCCGGGCGGTCCGCGACTGGTCGGCCGCCCACCGCGGCGGCGACCTTCCGGTGCTCGCCAGCCAGGACCGGGCGGGCGTGCTGGAGATCACCGACACCCGGGCCTGCGCCCGCACCCCCCGCCAGCTGCTGACCGGCCTGGCCCGGGCCGTGCTGCTCGCCTGCGACGGCGCGCCGCGCCCGGCCCGGCTGGCCGCGATCGTCAGCCGCGACAGCGGCATCACGGCCAGCCCGGACGAGATCGACGCCGTGGTGCGCAAGCTGCGCGACGACCGGCTGGTCCTGGCCATGGACGGCCGGCTGGTGGGCCTGGTGCTGCCTAGCCCCGTCCCGGACCACATCCCCGACTACTCCGAGTTCCCCGGCGGCGGCCTGGTGGCCGGCGCCGGGAAGCCGGACGCGGAATCGAGGTGACGTCCGTGCCCGAAACGCCCCAGGTGCTCGACGAGGCCGTCCCGCGGGCGGCGTCCAGCGCGGTCCAGGCCGGCTGGCTGGACAACCAGTCCCTGGTCAGCCCGGCCCATCAGCTCCGGCTCGACGAGCCGCTGCTGCTGGACGGCGGGCGCACGCTGCCCGAGTACGTCGTGAACTTCGAGACCTACGGCACGCTGTCGCCCGCCCGGGACAACGCGATCCTGGTCTGCCACTCGCTGACCAGCCGGGCGCACGCGGCCGGCCGTCACGCGCCGGATGACCCGCAGCCGGGCTGGTGGGACGCGGCGATCGGGCCCGGCAAGATGATCGACACCGAGCGCTACTTCGTGATCTGCGCGGACGCGCTCGGCGCGGGCCAGAGCACCGGGCCGGCCAGCCCCGACCCGGAGACCGGCCGGCGCTACGGGGTCCGCTTCCCCGTCATCACGGTGCGGGACATGGTGCGCGCCCAGCACCGGCTGGTGCAGCGGCTGGGGATCGAGCGCCTGCACGCGGTGGCCGGCGGCTGCCTGGGCGGCCAGCAGGCCCTCGAGTGGGCGATCACCTACCCGGGCATGACCGGCAACGCGGTCGTCATCACCACGACGCCCGCGACCTCCGCGCACACGATCGCGATCTTCAGCGTGATGCGCCATCTCATCCGGGCCGACCCCCAGTGGCACGGGGGCGACTACTACGGCCGGTCGTTCCCGGTGGACGGGCTCAACGCGGCGGTGGCGGCCGCGGTGCCGCTGTGGATGAGCCGCGAGGCCATGGAATCCCGGTTCGGCCGCCGGTCCTCCGGGTACCGCTACACGCTCGGCCCGGAGTTCGCGGTCGAGGCGTTCATCGGCCGGCTCACCGCCCAGGCCCGGCACGAGCTCGACCCGAACGGGCTGATGTACCTGATGCGCGCGGTCGAGTACTTCGACCTCGAGCGCGAGTACGGCAGCCTCGAGGCGGCGTTCAAGCCGGTGTCCGCCCGCGTCATGTTCGTCAGCTACCGCCAGGACTGGCGGTACCCGGCGGCCGAAGCCGAGCTGATGCGGGCGGCGCTGACCGCGGCGGGCGGGGACGCCCGGCACCTCGTGCTGGACAGCGCGATGGGCCACGGCGCCTTCCTGTACGAGGTGGGCGGCCTGGCCGACCGCGTCTCCGGCTTCCTCAACGCGCCGGTGCGATGACCGCGACGGCGACCGCGCCCGTTACGTCGGCGGCCCGGGTCTGGGACGCGCTGTGCCGCCACATCGACGGGATGGCCGTCGGGACCACGGTGGCGGCGCTGCACGAGCGGGGCGCGCTGGCGTTCCTGGCCGCGCGGGACCGGACGGAGTTCGCCGCGCTGCGCGCCCGGCTGGACGCCAGCCCCGGGTTCCTGCACGTCGCGCTGCGCCTGCTGGCCGACCAGGGCTGGGTCGCCCGGCGGGGCGAGCCGGGCACGGACCAGCTGACGATCACGCCGACGGCCCGCGGCCGGATCGTCATGACCGAGCTGGCCGGCGCCTATCCGGCCGCCGTCCGTTTTCTCCTGCAGGCCGAGCACATCGCCCAGATCCTTCGAACGAACGAAGCCAGCTCCCTCGTGGCGCTAGCCCGCCACCAGTGGAACCTGGCCGCCGGCGTTCCGCCGGAGGTCCGCCGTCAGGTGCTCGGCCACCTCGACGGCCACCTGGTCGCTCCGGTCATGCACGCGCTGAGCAGCGGGGCAGCCGACCTCGCGACGAGCCCCGGCGCGGCCGCGATCCTCGCCCTGCCCGGCTGGGCCCGCGCAGACGGTGCCGGGCTCACCCCCGACGGCGAGCTCGCGCTCTCACTCGCCCGCCAGTACCGGTACCCGGTGACGTACCTGCCGTTGCTGCGCCAGGTCCCCGAGCTGCTCTTCGGCGACCCCGGCCAGCCTGGCGACGGTGGCGACGAAACCCACCTGGACCGCGAGCTCGACCTGCGGTTCAGCGGCGACGTGTTCGCCGCGGCGTGCCGGGCGCCGTTCCTGGACCTCGCCCTGCCGCTGTTCGACCGGGCCCCGCTCGGCCGGGGGCCGGCCCTGGTCGTCGACACCGGGTGCGGTGACGGCACCCTGCTCGAGGTCCTGTACCTGGCCGTGCGCGAACGGACCGAGCGGGGACGGCGCCTGGCCGCACATCCGCTGCTGATGGTGGGCGTCGACCCCAGCCCGGTGGCCCGGCGGATGGCGTCGGCCCGGCTGTCCTCGGCCGGCGTCCCGCACCTGATCCTGGACGGGGACATCGCCGACCCGGCCGGCCTGGAGCGGGCGCTGGCCGCGCGCGGCCTGGACGCCCGGGACGCGCTGCACGTCTGCAAGTCCGCCATCCACGACCGCGCCTACTCCGGGCCCGGTTCAGTCAGCTCGCGGGCGGGCACCCAGCAGGGGGGTGTCCCGCCCGCGAGCGCCTCGTCCGCGGGCGCCCCGCCGGCCGGAGCCCCGCCTCCCAGCGCCCCGCCTCCCGGCGCCGGCGCGTACGCGCTGCCGGACGGGAGCGCGATCCCGGCCCGTTCGGTCGCGTTCGACCTCGCCCGGCTGTTCCGCCGCTGGCAGCCGCTGGCCGCCCGGCACGGGTGGCTGGTGATCGAGGCGCACGCGGTGCCCGCCGCGGTCCTGGCCGGCCTCATCGGCCGGTCGCACGCCACCGTGCTCGACGCGACGCACGGGTACGCCTGCCAGTACCCGGTCGAGCCCGGCGTGTTCGCCTGGGCGGCGCGGGCGGGCGGGTTCGTCAGCCGTGGCCACGCCGAGCCGGGCGCGGCCACGCTGGGTCACACGATCCTGACCATCGACCACTTCGTGACGACGGCCGCCCGTGATCAGGTCTTGTAGCGCTTGGCCTCTTCCAGCTGATCGGGCGTCAGGCTGTCCGCCCGCACGTTGCCGCACGTCACGATCTTGCCGTCGACCGGGCACTGCATCTTCCGGAAGGGCCCCATATGGATAGAGCCGAACAAGCGGGACGACTCACTGGACGTGAACAGATGACCATCGCTGCACCGCAGGATCCGGTCGCCGAAGACTGCCATGGGTTCTCCTCTCCTTTTCCGCCGTGATGGATGCGCCCGTGATGATAGGTGAAGACTGGGGCGCAGGAGATCACCACATGCCACCATATACCCGACATGAAGCTAAGATGGTTACAAAGGATGATCGAACCATTACCCTTTGCTAACCGTATCTGTGGTTGGAGAGCCAAGCAGAGCACCGGAAGGAAGGACGTGCCATGCGCGTTGTGCGGGCCGCGGCGGCGGCTGCGCTACTGTGCGCCGGCCTCGCCGCCTGCTCCAGCGCAGGGGCGGCCGGCGGGTCAGCTACCGGGCCGACCGCCACGGGTTCGGGGCCGGTCGCGGCGAGTAGCCAGGACATCTCGTTCACGGTCGACGGCACCAAGACCTACGGGACGCTGGAGATACCGGCCCACCGCGGCGGCCAGCACCTGGCCGCCGCGCTGCTGCTGGCCGGCAGCGGGCCCACCGACCGCAACGGGGACCAGCCGTCGTCGAACGTCACCCCGCAGACCCTGAAGCTGGTCGCGGGCGTGCTCGCCCAGCAGGGCATCGTGACGCTGCGGTTCGACAAGTACTTCACCGGGCAGACCGGCGCGGGCGCCTTCGCCTCCGACCCGGGTGCCATCGACCTGGGCGCCTACATCCGCCAGGCCGACTACGCCTACGACTACCTGATCGCCCGGCCGCAGGTCGACCGGCAGCGCATGCTGGTGGTCGGGCACAGCGAGGGCGGGTTCTACGCGATGCTGGTGGCGGACACCGTCTCGACCCACCCGGCCGGCCTGGCCCTGCTCGAACCGCAGGACCAGCGGATCCTGAGCCTGGTCGCCATGCAGCTCGACGAGCAGCTCGACTCGGCCGTGCAGCAGGGTCAGCTCAGCGCGACCGCCGCCCGGCAGCAGGCGGCGGGAATCAACAACGCGATCGCCCAGTTCCGGGCCGGCCAGCAGGTGGACACCTCCGGCCTGCTGCCGCAGATCGTGGAGCAGCTAACCCCGGAACTGCTCACCCCGGGCAACGCGAAGGTGGCGCGCACCGACGACCAGGTCAGCCCGGTCGACGCCGCGGCCAAGGTGCCGTCGGGCACCCGCGTCCTGGTCACCGACGGCACCGCCGACACGAACATCCCGCCCAGCACGATCAGCCCGCTCACCAGCGCCCTGACCGGCGCCGGCGCCACCGGCCCCGGCCTGAAGCTGCTCACCGGCATCAACCACCTCCTGCACCCGCCCGGCACCCCCGACAACGACGCCATCCTGGCCCCCTCGGTAATAGCCGCCCTCCAAGCCTGGGCCCAGCCCTACGCCGTGGCCGGCTGACCCGGCGTCCGTTCATCCGGTTCTCTTCCATGATCACCTCACCGTGGATCGCTACTCCCTGTTCCCCCGCAGGTTTCGATCCCGGTTACGAGCCGGCCGACAACCTGTGTGACCTGTGAGATGCAGGTGGTTCCTGCTGCCATCGCCAGGCCGAGCTGACCATCATGAAACCGGGATTCCAGCGCGTTCGAACGCGGTGGAACCCGGGTTTCATGCCCGGTTTCCCCATGGGGGACCCCTCGCCTTCCCGCGGGTTGCGATCCGCGATAACGGCTTCTCGAAGACGGCGACCTGGCTGGAGCTGTCGGCGGTGAACGGGGCCCGGTCCCACCCGGCCCAGCGGTCTCGCCGCCGCAGTCCCGCGAGCTTGCCCATCAGGTCGAGCTCGGACGGCCAGACGTACCGGTAAGGCGCGGAGTGGCGGACCAGCCGCCCCGCCACGTGCATCCAGTGATGCGACCACGCGACCTGCCCGACCGGGTCGTCGAAAATCTCGATGCCGACGTGATCGGGATCGAGGGTGAAGACCCGGGCGCTGTCCCCGGCGGGTATCCGGCGCAGCTGGGGGACGACCACCTCCACCACGAAGCACCCGCCCGGCGCCAGGTGCGCGGCCGCGTTGGCGAACACGGCCAGCTGCTCGTCCTGCGCGGTGACGTTCATGATCATCGGGCCGAGCACCGCCGGGGTGGCCATGGCCGCGTAGGTCTGGTCGTAGACCTCGGCCAGCTCCGCGTCCCAGGTGATCGAGGCCATACCTGGCAGTCTCGCCCGCCCCCCGCCTGCGGGCCACCGGTTTTCCGCGCCGGGCCGGCCTGCCCCGCGCCCGGCCCCGGGATTATCGTGAGTAACAGGACAGGCAGCAGGCTTGAGCGGAGCCCGGGCACGGGAACCAGCCGCGGCAGTACAACCGGAGGTATGTCAGCGTGAGCGAGTACAAGGTCGTCAATCCGGCCACCAACGAGACCGAGCGTGAGTTCGCCACCGCGACTGACGCGGAGGTCGAGCAGGTGCTGGAGCGCTCTGCCAGTGCCTTCCGGTCCTGGCGGACCACTGGCAAGGACGAGCGGGCCAAGGTCCTGCTGCGGGTGGCGGAGCTGTACAAGGAGCGGATCGACGAGCTGGCCGCGCTGATCACCCGGGAGATGGGCAAGCCCACCCGGGAGGCCAAGGGCGAGATCATGCTGGTGGTGACCATCTACAAGTACTACGCCGACCAGGGGCCCGAGCTCCTCAAGGACACCCCGCTCAGCCCGCGGGCCGGCGGCCAGGCCCTGATCCGCAAGGAGCCGATCGGCCCGCTGCTCGGCATCATGCCGTGGAACTTCCCGTACTACCAGGTGGCCCGCCTCGCCGCCCCGAACCTCATGGCCGGCAACACCATCATCTTGAAGCACGCGCCCCAGGACCCGGAGTCGGCCCTGGCCATAGAGCAGATCTTCCACGACGCCGGCCTGCCCGAAGACGCCTACATCAACATCTTCGCCAGCAACGACCAAGTCGCCGATATGATCGCGGACCCGCGGGTGGCGGCCGTATCGGTGACCGGCAGCGAGCGGGCCGGCAAGGCCGTGGCCGAGGTGGCCGGGCGCAACCTCAAGAAGGTCGTCCTCGAGCTCGGCGGCTCGGACCCGTTCATCGTGCTGGACAGCGACGACATCTCCAAGACCGTGCAGGGTGCGGTGGCCGGCCGGATGGGCAACGCCGGCCAGGCCTGCACCGCGGCCAAGCGGATGATCGTCGTCGGCGACCTCTACGACGAGTTCGTGGACCAGTTCACCGCCGCGATGTCGTCGCTGAAGCCGGGCGATCCCACCGACGCCGCCTCGGACTTCGGGCCGCTGTCCTCCGAGCTCGCCGCCGAACGGCTGATGGAGCAGATCAACGACGCCGTGGACAAGGGCGCCACGGTGCGCACCGGTGGCAAGCGGCTCGACCGGCCCGGCGCGTTCGTCGAGCCCACGGTGCTGACCGACGTCACCCCGGACATGCGGGCCTACCACGAGGAGCTGTTCGGCCCGGCCGCGGTCGTCTACAAGGTCGCGGACGTCTCCGCGGCGGTCGAGCTGGCCAACTCCTCGTCGTTCGGCCTCGGCGGCGCGGTCTACAGCGCCGACCCGGACCGGGCGGCCGAGGTCGCCGCGCTGCTCGACACCGGCATGGTCTGGATCAACAGCCCGACGGGCTCGATGGCCGACCTGCCGTTCGGCGGCACCAAGCGCTCCGGCATCGGCCGCGAGCTCGGCGCCTCCGGCATCGATGAGTTCGTGAACAAGAAGCTCATCTACACCCCCGCCGCCCGCTAACCCACCCGCCACACGGCCCGGCGGCCGCGCCTCCACGGTGCGGCCGCCGGGCCGTGACGGCCATGATGACCCCGCGGAACGCGCGAAGGGGCGATACTAGGGCCCATGGTTGACGACGCCGCACGGGACCGGGCCATCTATCACGCGCTGAAGGCAGCCGATGAGGTCGCCGCCGCCTTGCAGGCCCACCTCGTCGAGGAGCACGGCGCCGATCCGGAGCGCGCCGCCCCGCCGAACCCCTCCACCAACGCCCTCAAGCTGCTGCGGCAGGCCCGCGAGCGCCTGGGCGCGGGCCTGCGCGCCGTCCAGGCCGACCACATCGCCGAGACCGACGAGATCTCCCTGCGCAACCAGCATTCCCGCCCCCGCCCAACCTGATTACCGAACGGGTGGGCGCGCCCCAGCCGTCCCCTCACCCGCCGTCGGCCAGCTCCAGCGCCATGAAGATGTCGTCGACATAGCGGCCCGCCAGCAGGAACTGGCCCTTGAGCCTGCCCTCGATGCGGTAGCCGCACGCGAGGTAGAGGCCCAGCGCCCGTTCGTTGCTGCCCAGCACCCTGAGGGTGACGCGACGGGCGCCCCGCCGGACGGCTTCGTCCCGGGCCGCGGCCAGGAGCAAGTGGCCGATGCCCCGGCCCTGGTGCTCCGGGGCGACGGCCATCCCGTTGAGCTCCTGGACGTGCCCGCGCGATGCGGCGGCGGGCGCGGGCCGCAGCTGAGCGAAGCCCACAATGCGCCCGTCTTCATGGGCGACGAGGATGTTCCGCGGCGGGGTCCGTTCGTCGAAGAACGGCGTGCCGGCGGCCCGCGGCGGCATCGGGGAGATCTGATCCGACCAGGTAGCCTGGTCGATCAGGGCCAGCGCGGGCCCGTCCTCCTCAACGCCGGGGCGGATGGCCGCGCTTGATCGTGCGCGTCTGTGATGCTCGTCTGGCTTCATCCTGCCGCCCTTCACCGGCCATCGGAGCCCTGATGCTACAGCTGGATTTCCTGCTTCTCGAGCTGAGCGAGCACCGCCATGCCCTGCATCACCACCGTGAACCCGCTGACCAGCGTCGCATCGACCTGAGTCACGGCTTGGTGCACGGCCTGGCTCCAGCCCGCCCCGGAACCAGCCCAGATCACCCCGCCCAGCCCGTGACCAGCCCAGGCGCCGGCTCCCGGACCGGGTCGATGGAGCATCCACCCGGTTCACGCCGGGATGACGGAACACCGACCCGTCTCAGGCCGCGTCTGCCCCCGGGACACTCGAGACGCATGAGACCTGCGGGATCCGAGATACCGCAGCCGTCCGGATCACGGGCACTGCCGTCCCAGCGCGGCTGACTGAGTGTCACCGCACCCCCCATGAGCCGCAGGACCCGAGATACCGTCCCGCGGGACCCCGCTAAGAAAAAGACCCCAGCTCAGATGGCGCCCTCGTCGATCGCGAGCTGGATCGGCTCGGCCCGCCCCGGCCGGAACAGCAGCCCGCGCCCCAGCGGCCCCGGCCCGGCATTACGCGGCAGCCGAACCCCGAACAGATCCCCGTCGTCCGGCGTGTCCACCGCCACCAGCACCCCGCACCGCGACTTGCGCGCCGTAGCGATGAACCCCGAGTAGCAGCTGCTCAGGTCCCGGGTGTTCCCGGCCAGGATCAGCCCGTGATCGGCGTCCCGCCCCGAGACGATGATCCGCTCGAGGATCTCCGAGTTCGGCGCGTTGTACAGCATCTCGGCGTCGTCGACCAGCACCACGTACCGCTCCAGCGGGTTGAGCGTCGCCCGCAGGAAGTCGACGTCGAGATCGGCCCCCAGCACGGCGAGCACCCCCGGCGTCCCCTCCAAGGCACGCAGCGGCGACCGCCGCGGCGCGATCACCAGCACCGGCGTCTGCTGGGTGATCAGCGACCGCGCCATCGTGATGAGCGTCGTCGACCGCCCGCTCCGCGGCGGCCCGGCCACCACGATCCCCGGCCCTTCTTCCGCCACGTCGAGCCCCTGCGGCGACAGCTCGTCCCCGCCGGCCCCCACCATCGCCCACAGCCGCGAGGGCGGGGCGAAGTCCGGGTCGAGCCGGCAGGTCTCGGCCACCGTGATCCGCGCCGGCAGCGCGTCCACCCGCAGCGGCCGGTGCTCCCGCGGCAGCCGCCCGTACCTCTCCCGCGCCGCGGCGGCGATCTGCCGCAACGCACCCACCTGCGCGAGACCAGTCGGATCGGGGGCGAGCAACGCGACCTGGGCCTCCAGCGGGTTCGGCTTCGCATGAAACATCAGCCGACCGTCAGGCTGGTGCGCCGGCAGTGCGCGTTCCCTGATTTCAGCGAGCGAGCTGTCGCTCCGATCGGTCAGCCGGAAGATCATCCGGTGGCCGAACACGGTCCCGATCTGCCCGAGCAGAGCCGCCCGGTCAGTAGTGACGACCGCCCGCAGCCCGACCGCGCTCCCCTCGCGGAGCACCTGGAGCAACGTATCGACCATCCGCCCCATGTCATACTCGCCGAACGCCGCGAAGTACCCCTCCCACCAGTCGAGCAGCAGCAGCATCCACGGCAGCCGGGCCTCGCCCGAGGTGGCCGCGCGCTGCTCGGCCAGCCCGGCGAACCCCTGCGCGGCGAGCAGCTGCTGACGCCGCGCGATCTCGTTGCGAAGCTTGCTCAGCAGCCGCTCCACCCGGTCGACCTGCTCCCGGGCCACCACGGCGCCGCAGTGCGGGAGCTCGCCCACCGGCAGCAGCGCGCCGGCTCCGCAGTCGATCCCGTAGATGTGCACGTCGGCGGGCGACACCCGGGCGGCCACCGCCCCGGCCAGCGTGCGCAGCAGGCTGGACCGCCCGCTGCGGGCCGCCCCCGCTACCACCGTGTGCCCGGCCGACGGGAAGTCCAAGGTGAGCGGCGCCCGGGCCTGCCGGTGCGGCAGGTCGGTGAGCCCGTACGGAATCGGCGGGATGTCGGCGTGCGCAACAGAAGACACGGCCGGCAACTCACCCAGCGTGATCAGCTCCGGCAGCGGCTCCAGCCACGGCCTGCGCTGCTGCCCCAGTCCTGCCTTGACGTTGGCGGCCGCGATCGCGTCGACCAGCGCCGACAGGTCGGTCTCCATCGTCTCGGAATCGGCCCCAGAGACCTTCGGAGCAGGCAGCGAACGCCCGAGCCCGCGCCAGGGCACCGGCACGATCTGGGCGCTGGCGGTGACCGGCCCGCTGCCGGGCCGGCGCCCCCCGATACGGGCCGTCTGGACGGCAACCAGGTTCGACGCGCCCGAGCGCACGTAACACCGGCCGGGCGTGGACTTCGCGATCCGGGCCGAGTCCGGCGCGTCGATGACGTCGGCCGACTCGTCGGTGCTGGTGACCCGCAGCGCGATCCGCAGGTTGGTGTTGGCCCGGATGTCCGCGCTGACCACGCCGGCCGGGCGCTGCGTGGCCAGGATCAGGTGCACGCCGAGCGAACGGCCCCGGCGGGCGATGTCGATGAGCCCGTCGACGAAGTCGGGCAGCTCCGCGACCATGGCCGCGAACTCGTCGATGATCAGCACCAGCCGCGGCATCGGCTCCAGGTTCAGCTCGGGCCGCAGCCGCTTGGTGTCCCAGTAGTCCTCGATGTCCTTGGCCCCGGAGTGCAGCAGCATCTCCTCGCGCCGCTTGAGCTCGGCGCCGAGCGAGTCGAGCGCGCGCACGGTCAGGTGCCCGTCGAGGTCGCTGACCATGCCGACGGTGTGCGGCAGCCGGGCGCAGTCCTTGAACGCGCTGCCGCCCTTGTAGTCGATGAGGACGAACGTCATCGCGTCGGGCCGGTTGGCCACGCACAGCACGGCGATGATCGTCTGCAGCAGCTCGGACTTCCCAGCCCCGGTGGTGCCGGCGATGAGGCCGTGCGGACCGTCGGCGGACAGGTCCAGGATGAACGGCCCGTCGGCGCTGATCCCGATCGGGATCTTGGTCGTCCGGCCGCGCTTCTGCCACGCCATCAGCACCAGGTCGGGGTGCGGGTCCGGCATGTGGATCAGGTCGAGCAGCCGGGCCGAATCCGGGATGGCGGCGTCGGCGTCGTCCCGGCTGACGTCGCGGACCGGCGCGAGCGCCCGGGCCACCCGGTCGGCCCAGCCGACCGAGACCTGGTCGGCGAGCATGGCGGGGCCGCCCTGACCGAACGGGCCGCCGTGACCCCGGATAAGGAACGGGCGTACCGGCGAGGGGGCGGCACCGTGCGACGCCACCGTCCAGCCGCCGGGCCCGACCCGCACGCCATGGTGGTTGCCGTTGCCCTCCCCGGGGATGTCCCAGGACAGGACCGCGGCGCATTCCTCCGGCAGGACGCGCGCCGACTCGTCGATGCAGACCGCGTAGACGCCGGTCCGCCTGGCGTTGGCCAGCAGCTGCGGCATGCCGGGGATCCGGCGCAGCTGCCGCGCCCCGTCCAGCACGACCATGATCTTCGGCCCCAGGTCGCTGCTCGCCACCGGCTCGGCCAAGGCCCCCGGGCCGCCGCCGAGGCCCGACTCCTGCCCGGCCGGAATCCGCGCCAGCCGCGCGGTGACCTCGGCGACCAGTTCCGTCACCCGCTTCGCGGCCGAGTCCGGGTCGGCGCCGACGAGCGCGACGCAGTCCTCGCCGCCGCGCGGCGCGCAGTGCGGCAGCCAGCGCACCCAGTTCCAGTGCGGGCCCACCGCGGGGTCGGCCGCCAGCACGACGATGGACAGGTCCCGCGGGCTGTGCAGGACCGCGGCCTGGGCGACCATCCAGCGGGCCAGCGCCCGGGACGCGTCCACCGGCCCGGCCAGGCCGACCACGCCCAGCTTGGCGAGCGACATCGAGACGGGCACGCAGAACGACGTCGGCACGGCGGGCGGCTTGGCGCCCTTTTCCGCCGGGAGCAGCTGGACCATCGCCGGCCCGTCGAACAGGCCGACCCGTATCCGCAGCGCGTCGGGGTCATCGGCGCGGCGCTCCCACAGCCGCCGCCGGGGCCCGGTCGCGGTGAGCAGGACCTGCGCCGGGTCCATGGCGTCCTCGCGCCGCTTCTTCTCGTCGGCCGTCCTGGCCTGCTCCAGCTTGGTTTCCACCTCGGCCATCTGGGCCGCGTAGGCGCGCGCCTTGCGGCGCTGTGACCCGCCCCGCTGCTTGGATCCGCCGAGCCAGTTGGCCACCATCATGAGCGGGAACATCAGTATGAACAGCGAGTACAGCCACTGCCGGGTGACGTACACCATGACCCCGCCCATGGCCATCGGGATCAGGGCGGACAGCAGCATCGTCATGCCGTTGCTGTGGCCCTTCTTCGGCTCGGCCGGGATCGCGATCTTGACCGGCGCCAGGTCCGGGCGGAACCGCGGCGGCCGGTGGTAGGCCAGGCCGCTGCCGGCCGGCGAGAGGTGCGCGTCGGGCGCCTCGGGCCGCATCAGCTGCAGCACCGTGGTGGAAATGCGCAGCACGCCCTCGAACGGCCAGGCGCACGCCTGGGTGACCGGCTTCCCGTCCAGGATCAGCTGCGGTCCGGCCGGCTCCAGCGACGGCACGCTCAGCCCCCAGGCGACGGTGACCGTGGCCGCGTGCGCGGGCACCCCGGGCGAGGCCAGCCGCACCTGGCAGCCGGGCCCCGAGCCCAGCGTGGTGACGCCGGGCCCGAGCCGGTGCACCGTGCCGGCGTCGGGGCCGCCGATGACCCGGAGTTCGGCCACGCCGCCGGGCTCGGCCAGGGAGGTGGCCGCCGAAGCGCCCTCCAGGGTGGTGACGACGGCTCCGTCCCGCAGCGCGCGGGCGGCCGGGAGGTCGGGGGGAACCTGCTGCCCGCCGGCCCACAGCACCGGCCCGCGGGCGGTCAGCTTGGCGCCCGCCGCCGCGGCCCGCGGGTGCATGATGACCGAGGCCAGCTGCTCCTTGGGCACGAACGCCTCGGTGAGCGCCTCGGCGACCTGCCCGGCCGTGGCACCGTCGTCGCCGCTGACGATCACGTCCGCGGGCCCCCGCGGCGTCAGAGCGGTCAGCGCGATTCGCACTGCTAGCCCCGCTCGCTCTGCTGGTCCCGCTCGCTTCCGGGCGCCCTCAGTCGGTGTCTTCCCTCGTCGCTCGTCGCAGGCTCCTCGCTCCTCAGTCCAGACACCGACGCGCCCTTCAGCTCGCGGGAGGCTTTCTCGTCGCGGGCTCCTCGCTCGTCAGTCCAGACGCTGACGCGCCCTTCAGCTCGCGGGAGGTACGCGGGCGAAGGCGCGGTCGCGGCGTGCCTCGGTACGTTCAGCCGCAAGTGCCGCTATGTTATCCAATTTCACCTTCCGCCTCCGGGAGTATGGCCTGTCTGGGAGCATGGTCACTATTGATCTTGTTGCGGCCCGTGGGATGTCCACGTTCTATGTTGGATGAGTGTTTCGTCTGTTTCGCCCGTTACTCCCCGTCGCCGCACGTGTTAGCACAGGTCATCAGTGATTACGGTTTTTTAATATGTGGGGTATGGGGCGCTGTTGTCGCGATATGTTCGCCGGGACGGTTGGGGGCGAATTAGCAGCGACATAGCGGGTCCGTTCACCCAGGTGACACGGGTACGCGCAGCACGGGAGACCGCGATTTCATGGTGAGCGACAGGGGCACGCTACCGCGCGGTGCGGTGGCCGATCAGCAGGGTTCGTGGGCGGAGCCGACCGCTCCCGGCGGGCGCCGGATGCCGAGCGCGCCGCGCGAGCGCAAGCCGGCCCTGGCCGCGCTCGCCGTCCTGCTCGTCGCCCTGGGCGCGGTCGCCGCCGCCTACCTGGTCATCAACGCCGGGCACCGGGTGGGGGCGGTGGAGATCACCGCCGAAGTGGGCCAGGGCCAGCAGATCCCGGCCTCGGCCATCAAGGAAGTCCAGATCAACGCCGACAGCGATGTGAGCTACGTGGCGTGGCAGTTCGCGAGCCGCGTGACCGGCGTCTTCGCCAAGGTCCAGATCCCGGCCGGGACCCTGCTCACGCCGGCCATGACCGCCTCCACCAGCAACCTCACCACCGGCAAGGTGGAGGTCGGGCTGTCCCTCAAGCCCGGCCAGGCCCCCACCGACCTGCTGATCGGCCAGACGGTGCGGGCCTTCCCCGTCGGTACCGGCAGCGGCTGCTCCGGCGGAGCCGGCGGGACCGGCACCGGTACCGGCACGGGCGCCACCACCCCGGGCGAGCCCATCACCACCGGCACGATCGTCAGCGTGTCCGGCAGCACCGCCACGAACGGCGCCACCGCCGCCGTCACGCTCGCCGTCCCGGAGACGGATGCGGGCGTCCTGACCTGCTACGCCTCGGCCGGCGACGTCGCCATCGCGCTGACCCCCGGGTCGGGGTGAGCATGGCGCTGATCGCGATCGCGTCCGACAAGGGAGCGCCAGGTGTCACGACAGCGGCACTGGCGCTCGCCGCTGTGTGGCCGCGTCCGGTCCTGCTGGCCGAGTGCGACCAGGCCGGCGGGGACCTCGTCTACCGTTTCCCCGCGGCCGGCGGCGGTCACCTCGACCCCCGGCGCGGCGTGCTCAGCCTGGCCGTCGTCGCCCGCCGCGGCATGCAGCCGCAGCAGGTCTGGGAGCACGTGCAGAAGCTGCACGGCGGGCTCGACGTGCTGGCGGGCGTGACCAACGCGGAACAGGGCGCCGGGCTGAGCCTGCTCTGGGGCCCGATCGGCAAGGCGCTCGCCGCGCTGCCGCAGGCGGACGTGATCGCCGACTGCGGCCGCCTCGGCGCGGACGGCCCGCTGTATGACCTGCTCGTCGAGGCGACCTCGGTCGTGCTGGTGAGCAAGGTGGGCGTGGCCGACGTGATCAGGCTGCGTGACCGGGCCGCCGCGTTCGCGGCGGCGGTCCAGAGCCGCGGCCGGCGGGGCTTCGGGGTCGGCGTCGTGGTCGTGGCCGAGCACAAGAAGTTCCGGGCCGCGCTCGGTGAGGTGCAGCACGTGCTCGGCCAGGCCAACGCCCCGGCCACCGTCCTCGGCGGCATCGCCCACGACACCAAGGGCGCCGACCTGCTCAGTGGTGAGTGGGGCGGCAGCCTGGACCGCACGATGCTGATCAAGACGGCCCGCGAGGTCGCCCAGCAGCTGGCGCAGGGCCTGCCCCCGATCGGCGACCCGCCCGCGGCGCCCCCCGCCTTCCCCGCCCAGGCGGCCCCCGCCTACTCCGCCCGGACCGGCCCCGGCTACCCGCCCGGCGCCCACGCCGCCCCGCCCGCCTACTCCGCCCCCGCCGCGCACGCCATGACGCCGCCGTCTCCCTCGCCCGCGCCCGCCGGCCGGCGGCACGCCGCCCCGTCACCCGCCGCCCCGTCACCCGCCGCCCCGACCGCCCCGACCGCCCCGCCGCCCGCCGCCTCCCAGCCCGCGGCCGCCTTCGGCAGCCCCCAACCCGCGGCCGCGTTCACCGCCCCGCCGCCCGGCCCGGACCCATACAACGGACAACCGGCCAACGGACCAAACGGGCAGGCGTTCAACGGCCCGCAACCCGGCGGACCACAGTTCGGCGGACCACAGTTCGGCGGGACACAGTTCGGCGGGACACAGTTCAGCGAACCTCAGCCGCCCCAGCCATCGGGCCCGGTGCCGTCGGCCCCGGTACCTCCCGCCCCGGTGCCGCCCGCCCCGTGGCAGCCCGGCCCGGAGCCAGCCCCCGACCTGGCGGCCGTCACCCTCTCCGCGCCGGCCAGCTCCGCCGCGCCGACCATCTCCGCCGATGCCCCGCGCACCACGTTCAGCCGTGTCCTGGGCGGCCGCGGCGGCCGCCACCAGGCCGACCCGTCGCGCGCCGCCCGCCCGCCGATGCCGCCGCTCGCCCCCCCGATCGGGCCGGCCGATCTCGACGAGCAGCCGGACTCCGAGGACGCGGGCTGGGGCGCCGCCCCGTGGCCGCGCCAGGGGCCGATGAGCCAGCCGGGCGGGGAGTGAGGCGAGATGGACCACGGACTCGTCAAGCGCCTGCGCGGCGACGTCGGCGACCGGCTGGCTGAGCAGCGCCGCCTGGACGCGGCGGCCGGGATGCCGCCGATGTCGGGCGAGGACGAGCGCCAGTTCGCCCGGGCGCTCGTCTCCCAGGTGCTCGAGGAGCACGCCCGGAGCGAGATCCTGGTCGGCCGCCCGCCGCTGAACGCGCAGGAGGAAGAGGATCTCGCCGAGGCGATCCACGCGGCCCTGTTCGGGGTGGGACGGCTCCAGCCGCTGCTGGAAGACCAGAACATCGAGAACATCGACATCAACGGCTACAACCGGGTCTTCATCGGCTACGCCGACGGCAGCGAGGTCCTCGGCGAGCCGGTCGCCGAGAGCGACGAGGAACTGGTCGAGCTGATCCAGGTGCTGGCCGCCTACTCGGGGCTGTCCAGCCGCCCGTTCGACACCGCCAACCCGCAGCTCGACCTGCGGCTGCCGGACGGATCCCGGCTCTCCGCGGTGATGGACGTGACGCTGCGGCCCGCCATCTCCATCCGGCGGGCCCGGATGGGCAAGGTCTTCCTGGCCGATCTGGTCGGCAACGGCACGATCACGCCGGACGTCGGCTCGTTCCTGGCCGCGGCGGTGGCCGCCCGCAAGAACATCATGATCGCCGGGGCCACCAACGCGGGCAAGACCACGCTGCTGCGCGCGCTGGCCAACCAGATCCCGGCCGAGGAACGGCTCATCACCGTGGAGCGCGCGCTCGAGCTCGGCCTCGACCATTACCCCGAGCTGCACCCGAACGTGGTGGCGTTCGAGGAACGGCTGCCGAACAGCGAGGGCCAGGGGGAGATCTCCATGGCCAACCTGGTCCGCCGGTCCTTGCGCATGAACCCGAGCCGGGTCATCGTCGGCGAGGTCCTCGGCGACGAGATCGTCACCATGCTGAACGCGATGACCCAGGGCAACGACGGCTCGCTGTCCACGATCCACTCGAACTCGAGCCTCGAGGTGTTCAACCGCATCTCCACCTACGCCATCCAGTCGGCCGAACGGCTGCCGGTGGACGCCACTCACATGCTGATCGCGGGCGCCATCGACTTCGTGGTGTTCCAGGAGAAGCGCAACGAGTACACCCAGGGCGGCCGGCTGCGCCGGTTCGTCAGCAGCGTCCGGGAGGTCACCGGCGTGGACGGCCGGGTGCTGTCCAGCGAGGTGTTCGCGCCGAGCCGGGACGGCCGGGCCATGCCGCACGCCCCGGCCTCCTGCCTGGACGAGCTGGCCGTCTTCGGCTACGACCCCTCCCGGGGAGGCTGGCGATGAACGCCTCCCAGCTCGAGCTGCTCGCGATCATCGCCGGGGCCCTGGCCGGGGCGGGCCTGTTCCTGTTCGCCGCGGCCATCCGCGGCCTGCCGCCCAAGCCCCCGCAGGTCGGCCCCAGCCGACTGGAACGGATGGTCAGGGACCTGTTCGGTGTGCGTGGCGGGGTGGCGCTCATCTTCGGGATCGGGGCGCTGGTGCTCACCCGCTGGGTGGTCGCCGGTATCGGCATCGCCCTGCTCGCCTACAGCTGGCGCGGGCTCAGCGGCGCCGCGTCCGAGCGGCGGTCCATGTCCCGGCTCGAGGGCCTGGCCACCTGGACCGAGTCGCTGCGCGACACGATCGCCGGCGCGGTCGGGCTCGAGCAGGCCATCCCGGCCTCGACCCGGGTCGCCGACGCCTCGATCCGCGAGCCGCTGGCCCGGCTGGTGAACCGGCTCCATACCCGGGTGCCGATGCACATGGCCCTGCGCCGGTTCGCCGAGGACCTCGACGACCCGAGCGCGGACATGATCATCGCGGCGCTGATCATCAACTCCCGGCTGCGCGGCCCCGGCCTGCGCGACCTGCTCGGCGCGCTGGCCAACTCGGTCCGCGAGGAGCTCGACATGCGCCGCAAGATCAACGCCAGCCGCCGGTCCACCCGGCGCAGCGTGCAGATCGTCATCGCGGTCTCGGTGCTGATGGCGGTGGGCCTCGCCGTGCTCGACCACCGGTTCCTGCAGCCTTACGACAGCGTCTTCGGGCAGCTCGTGCTGGCCGTCATCGTGGCGATCTACGCGCTCGGCATCATCTGGCTGCGCAAGCTGGCCCGGTTCGAGATGCCGCAGCGCCTGCTCGGCGCGGCCAGCACCGTCCCGGGCGCGGCCCCGCCCCCGGGAGCCCCGGGCCCCCAGCAAGCCGCCGAACCCGAGACCGTCGCCGCCTGGCGAGGTGGTACGGGATGATCGAGGCACTGGTCATCGGCGCGGTCACCGGGCTGGCCCTGTTCGTGCTGATCTACGCGCTGATCCCGCGCCGGGTCGGGCTGGCCCGGCGGATCGCCGCGTTCGACGCGGGCGGGGGGCCGGCGGCCCGGCCGGTCAGTTACCCGGGTGACGGCAAGGAAAGCGCCTTCAGCAAGCGCCTGGGCAGCGCACTCGCCCGGTTCTGCGCCGAACAGGGCTGGGAATTCCGCTCCCTGCGCTCCAACCTCGCCCTGGTCGGCAAGTCGTTCGAGAACTTCCTCGCGAGCAAGGTCCTGCTGGGCCTGTTCGGCCTGATCTTCCCGCCGATCCTGCTCGGCCTCATCGGGCTGGCGGGCGTGCACCTGTCGTTCGTCGTCCCGGTCTGGGCCGGGCTGATCTTCGGCGCCGTCTTCTTCTTCCTGCCCGACCTCGAGTTGCGGCAGCAGGTGGAGAAGCGGCAGCGGGACTTCAGGCACGCCATCAGCGCCTTCCTGGACCTGGTCGCGATGAACCTGTCCGGCGGCCGCGGCGTGCCCGAGGCGCTGATGGCCGCCAGCGAGATCGGCGAGGGCTGGGCGTTCTGGCGGATCAGGGACGCGCTGGCCAACGCCAGGATCACCGGGCAGACGCCGTGGCAGGCACTCGGCGTGCTCGGCGAGGAAGTCCAGGTCAACGAGCTGAAGGACCTGGCCGCCGCGCTCAGCCTGGTGGCCGAGGACGGGGCCAAGGTCCGGGAGTCGCTGACCGCCCGCGCCGTCAGCCTGCGCCGCCGCGAACTCGCCGACCTCGAGGGCCAGGCGGGGGAGAAGTCCCAGTCCATGCTGCTGGCGCAGATGGTGCTGGCCGCCGCGTTCCTGATCTTCCTGATGTACCCGGCCGTGCATCTCCTGCTGCAGGCCTGACGACAACGACCTGACGACAACGAGGAGCCCTATGAAGATGAACCCGCCCGGTGCCGATGTGGCCCGCTACCTGAACACCTTCCTCCGGGCGCACGCGGTCCGGCTGCGGGCCGCCCTGGCCGCGCAGGACCGCGGCGCGTCCGCCATCGAACTCGCGGTGATCACCGCCGTGCTGGTCGGCCTGGCCGTGGCGATCCTGGTCATCGTGGTCAACTTCGCCAACAAGCAGGGCACCGCGATCACCAACACCAACGTGCCGAACCCGGCCGGCGGCGGCTGACGGGTCGCTGACGGGAGGAAACGGTGACACGGGGCATGTTGCGGCGACGGCTGGACGTCGCTCGCGCGCGCGGGAGCGACCGCGGCGCGAGCGCGGTCGAGCTCGCCATCCTGGCCCCGGCGCTGATCTTCGTCAGCCTCCTCATCGTCCAGTTCGCGATCTGGTTCGACGCCCGGCACGCGGCGCTGGCCGCCGCCCAGCAAGGCGACCTGGTGGCCCGCGAGAACGCGGCCACCAACCCGGGCGGCTGGCAGGGGGTGGCCCAGAACGCGGCCACCAGCTACTACCACGGCCTGGACACCGCGCTGATCTCCGCCGTCACCGCGCGGGCCGCCCCCGGGCAGGCGGCCGGCACCGTCTCGGTCACGGTGCGCGGCAAGATGACCGGCATCTGGCCGCTGACCATCAGCGAGACGGTGACCGGCCCGATCGAGTGCTTCCGCACCCAGGTCAGTCAGGGGGCGGCATGCGGCTGAGCGACCTGGCCCGAAGGCTCAGGAACCGGCTCGGAAACGACCGCGGCTCGATGGCCGTCGAGTTCGTGGTGGCGGCGCCCGCCCTGGTGTTCCTGCTGCTGCTGGTGGCCGCGGGCGGGCAGTGGCTCAGCGCGACCGGCGACGTGGGCTCGGCCGCCCGCGACGCGGTCCGCGCCGCCTCGGTGGCCCGCACCTACGCCGCCGCGCAGGCCGACGCGCGGGCCGCGGCCCAGGCCGACCTGGGCAACCGGTGCCAGGGCGGCGTCATCGTCCCGCCGCCCAAGCTGTTCGCCAACGGCGCGGACGTCGGCCAGAACTTCGCCACCGCCCAGCAGATCACGGTCACCGTGTCCTGCCTGGCCGGCCTCGGGGTCTTCCACGCGATCGGGTTCCCGGTCAGCCAGACGTTCGCCGACAGCGCCACCGCGCCGCTCGACCCGTTCGAGGACCGGGGATGACGGCCCGCGCCCGGCGGCTGCTGAACCGCCTCAACCCCAGCCAGGACCGCGGCTCGGTGTCGCTGTGGGTCATCATGTTCGCGTTCGTCACGCTGGCGCTGCTGATCCTGGTCGTCGACGGCGGCCAGGTGATCATCGCCAAGTCCCGGGCCGCGGACGTCGCCGAGCAGGCCGCCCGGGCCGCGGCCGACGACATCGACCCGGGCGCGCTCAGGAACGGCAACGTGGAGATCGCCGCCGGAGCCTGCGGCGTCCCCGGGCCGGCCAGCGAGCTCGTTTCCACCTACCAGAAGGGAGTGGGCGTGACCGCCACGATGCTGACGTGCCAGCCCGGCACCGATCCCCAGGGCGCCCCGGACGTGACCGTCCAGGTCCAGGTGTCGATGAAGCCGTTCCTCCCGGTCAACCCGTTCGGGACCATCACCGTGACCGCGACCGAGACGGCCTTCCTGGCCTGCGGCACCGCCGACGCCCGGGTGGCCTGCTGATGGCCCCGCCCATCCCCGGCCTGCGCAAGCCGGTCCAGGTCCGGCACCGGACGGCGGGCGACGTGCTGGCCGGCCTTGGCGCCGTCATCTTGCTCACCGCGCTGACCGTCGGGGTGCCGATCGCGCTGGTCACCGTGGTCGGCCTGCCCATACCGCACACGTTGCCGAAGCTGAGCGCGCTGACCAGCCAGCTCGACGTCACCGCGATCTTGCGCATCCTGTCGGTGATCATCTGGCTGGCTTGGATCCAGCTCGTCTGGTGCGTGCTGGTGGAGGTCAAGGCGGCGGCCAGCCACGCGCAGGCCCGGCCGAAGGTGCCGCTGGCCGGCGCCACCCAGTCCGCCGCGCACCGGCTCGTGACCGCGGCGCTGCTGCTGTTCACCGCGGCCGCCGCGCTCACCCCCGCCGTCATCAGCCACGGCCCGGCCCGCCCGGCCCACTCGGTGTCGGCCTCGGCCATGAACGCCGTCACCCCTGCGATCGGAGTCACCGGGCTCACCGCCGCGCACGTCCCGCAGGCCCACGCGGCCCCCAACTCCGACAAGATTTACCTGGTCAAGCCGCCGGTCGGCCGGTTCCACGAGTCGCTGTGGGAGATCGCCAACAACCATCTCGGCGACGGCCGCCGGTACCGGGAGATCTTCGAGCTGAACAAGGAACGGGTCCAGCCCGACGGGTCCAAGCTCACCATCGCCAGCCTGATCCGGCCCGGCTGGACGCTGCTCATGCCCAAGGACGCCCACGGCCCCGGCATCGCGGCAGTCACCCCCAAGCTAGCCAGCGAGCTCGGCCTCGCCTCGCACGCGGACCACGGCCGCGACCCCGCTCCCGGCCCGGTGACCGAGCTGCCCGGCACCGGGAGTCCGGCTGGGACCGTTCGGGAAAATGGGATTTTCGCGGCGCCGGCCGCCCCCTCGTCGCAGGCGCCGGCCTGGCCCTACGAGCTGTCCGCGGCCTCGCTGCTGGCGGCCGGGGTGCTGGCCGCCCTCGGCCGGCGCCGGCGGGAGCAGCTGTGGCAGCGGGCCTTCGGCCGCCGCATCGCGGGGCCGGACCCGGATGCGGCCGAGGCCGAGAAGGCGCTGCGGCTCGGCGCCGACGACCCCGCGGTGCGGCTGCTCGACACCGGCCTGCGGTACCTGTCCAGGCAGCTCGCGGCCAGCGGCAAGACGCCGCCGACGGTCTTCGCGGCCCACCTGGGCCTCCAGAACCTGGACCTGTGGATCGCCCCGCCCGACCCGAACCCGCCCCGGCCCTGGCAGGCCGCCGACGGCGGCCAGGTCTGGCGGCTGCCGTTCGCGGCCATCGCCGGCCTCGACGCCGAGAGCAGCACCGCCCCGGGCCTCGCGCCCTACCCAGGCCTGGTCTCGCTCGGCACCAACGAATCCGGCCGGGTCCTGGTCGACCTCGAGGTGGCCCACGGGCTGATCGCCGTGCGCGGCCCGCGCCCGGTGGTGCAGGCGGCCCTGTCCGCGCTCGCCGTCGAGCTGGTCACCAACCGCTGGTCCGACCAGATGCGGGTAACGCTCATCGGCTTCGGCGACGGACTAGCCGAGATTTCTCCCGAACGTGTCGATGTTGCCCGCCATCTTGACGAGATCCTGCCCGACCTGGAAAAGCGCGCGGGCCAGGTGCGAGACGCCATGGCGTCGGCCGGCATCGACTCGGTGCTGACCGGGCGGGCCCAGGGCAGCGACGCGGACAGCTGGGCGCCGCACTACCTGATCATGGGCGTGCCGCCGACCCAGGCCCAGGCCGAACGGCTGCTCGCGCTGGCCCGGAGCCGGTACCGGATGGGGTTCGGGTACGTGATCGCGGGCGACGTCCGCGGCGCCACCTGGACCTGGGACCTGTCACCCGAGGGACGGCTGTCGGCGGCGGTGCTGGGCTTCGACCTGGAGGCTCAGCTGCTGCCGCCGGAGCAGTACGCCGCGGTGGTGAAGCTGTTCCGCGGGGCCGCGGCCGGCGCCGACGTCCCGCTGGCCGTGCTGTCCGCGGCCAACGCCGCGCCGCCCGGGCACCTGGATCCGGGCGCGGTGCTGCCGGTGGAGATCGGCCTGCTCGGCCAGGTGGCGGTGCAGGCCCCGGGCCCGCTCGAGCCCGACCGGCTCGCGCTGGCCACCGAGCTCGTCGTCTACCTGGCCGCGCACCCCGACGGCGTGCACGTCAACGTGCTGGCCGGCGCGGTCTGGCCGCGCGGCGTCTCGTCCGAGGTGCGCGACGCGACGCTGTCCCGGGTGCATGCCTGGCTCGGCACCGACTCTTCCGGCCAGCCGAACCTGCTCACCGACCCCTCCGGCCGGCTCCGCCTGGGACCGGGCGCCCGGATCGACTGGCAGGTGTTCCGGGCCCTGTTCGGCCGGGCCAGCCAGGCCGCCGCCGCCTCCGACGCGGACGCCGAGGCGGCCTGCCTGGAGCAGGCGCTGAGCCTGGTCCGCGGCCAGTTCCTGGACGGGCGCGAAGCGGCCCGGTACGCCTGGCTGGCCACCGACGAGATCGAGTACGAGGTCACCGCCGCCGTCGCCGACGCCGCGCACCGGCTGGCCGGCCTGCGGCTGGCCGCGGGCGATCCCGACGGTGCCATGTCGGCGGCCCGGTCCGGCCTGCGCCTCGCCTTCAACGACGAGCTGCTCTGGCGCGACCTGCTGACCGGCGCCCACGCCACCGGCCAGGAGCACGTCCTGCGCGCCGTCGTCGGCGAGATCTCCGCCCGGGTCGCACTGGACGAGGTATTGCCGCGGATGGCACCGGAAACCGAGGCGCTCATCGACGAGCTCCTCCCCTCCTGGAGGACCTCAGCCGCATGAAAACCCCCCCGCCCCGCCCCCGCCGCACCACCCGCGCGGCACCCGCACCACCCGCGCCGCCCGCGCGGCTCTGCCCCGCGCCACCCGCGCGCCGCTCTGCCTCGCCCTACCCCTCGCACCACCACGCGTGCCTCACTGGTCTGTGCTGCTCTGATCTGCTCTGGTCTGGTCGCGTGCAGTTCTCCTCCGCCGCCCGCCTTCAACCCGGGCGGCCCGGCGTCCACCGCGCCCGCGACGCCGATGGCGCAGTCGTCCGGCCCCGGTTCGGTGGTCGTGCCGCCGTTCGGAAAGAACGCGCACGTCACCATGACCGACTGGCTCCCGTCCGACGCCGGCCAGGCCCGGGCCGTGGTCGCCGACAAGGACTACGAGCTGGCCTTCGTGTACGCCGAGTACACCGGCGGGCAGTCGGACAGCTGGACGGCCTACGTCGGCCACACGATGGAGATCCAGGTCAACGCCCTGCTGGCCAAGCCCGACGTGACCACGGAATCGTTCAAGGGCACGATCAAGATCTTCGACATGAAGGTGATCAAGGATCCGGCCGTCCCGGGAAACCTGGACGTCTCCGCTTGCTTCGACAACGCGAAGGCCGTCAACACCGACCTGAAAACCGGAGCGGTCCTGCCCGGTCAGTCGGTGTCCGACGACAACTATTACCGCTACACCGACCAGCTGGCCCAGACCTCGGACGGCCAGTGGCAGGTGGTCTCGAACTATCCGCTCGTCTACTATCCGCGGGCTAAGGAGTGCAAGCCGTGAGACCCTTCCGTACCTCCGCGCGTCTGGCCATCTTCACCGGGCTGGCCGCCTGCGCGGTCGCGATCCCGTCCCTGCCGGCCAGCGCGGCCGACGGCAGCTCGTCGGTCAACTGCTCGACCGGAAGCAGCTGCGAGATCATGCTCGAGAACATGATCCACTTCGGCGGGAAGAACTACTCGCGCGGCGCGGAGAACACGGTGGTCGACATCACCCCGCCGCCCTGCCTGTGGATCCCGCAGGGTGACGCGCACGCCGGCAGTCAGGTCGTCATCGACTTCTACAACAACACCGACCCGGGCCCGGGCGCGCTGTTCGACGGGGAACACGCCTTCACCGAGGCCAAGCAGCTGGTCAACCAGAACCCGATGCCCGCCGGGACCTGGTACGAGCTGCCGGTCAACCCGAACGACACTCAGGCCCAGGTGCAGCAGTGCCTGAACGAGCCGCTGTTCTTCTGGGACGTCCCCGGCCAGGCGCTGCCCGGCATCGAGATACCGCCGCGGACGCTGGCCCAGCTCGCCCTGGCCAAGATCAACATCCCCCGGGCGGGCCAGATGATCCTGAGCCCGAAGACCGGGAACAGCTACTCCAACCTGCCCACGTTCGCCCGGACGACGCTGAGCTTCCGGCCCGAGCTCGGGGCCGGCGGCATGCCCTACGTGACCGACAACGCCCAGCTCGGCGACCAGGCCGCCACCGTCTGGGTGCGGGCCACGCCGCTGCAGCTCTCCACCAGCGACAGCTCGGCCCAGCTGGACACGGCCGGCTGCGGCTACCTCGGCTCACGCGAGATGGTCACCAGCCCCGGGGTGGTCGCCCGGACCGGCGCCAACGGCACGGCCGACTGCGGCGTGACCTTCCGCCAGCCCGGAGCCTGGAACATCACCGCCACGCTGACCTGGCAGGCCTGCTGGGCCGTCGGGATCCACGACGGCCCGCCGCCGGCCGGCTGCAACCCAGTCCCCGGCGCCGCCCTCGACCCCGTCAACTGGGCCCGCCCCGTCAACATCCACGAGATCCAAGCCTCCAACGGCGGCGCCTAACCCGCATCCTCCCGCGCGCCCGCCAGCACGTTCATGATCGCGAAGGGTTTTGCCCCCGAAAAGGGTATAAAACTCTTCGTGATCATGAAAATTCGAACTCTCACACGAGCGCGGGCGCGGTGGCCGGCGGAGCCCACCCGCACTAGCGGAGCTAGCCGCACTAGCGAAGCCCGCCACACGGGTTACGTGTCGCTGGCGGGGGCAACGGGGTCGAAGAGGTGCAACGCGTGTGCTGTGGCGGCGGCTTCGCCGCGGCTGGCTACGTGCAGCTTGCTGAGGATGTTGGACACGTGCACGCTGGCCGTCTTGGGTGAGATGAACAGCTCGCCGGCGATCTCCCGGTTGCTGCGCCCGGCCGCGACCAGGCGGAGCACCTCGAGTTCACGCTCGGTCAGCCCGAGGTCGTCGGCCGGCTCCTCGGGCAGGTCCTGGCCGTCGAGCCGGATCCGGGCCCGCCGCGCCAGCAGCGCGACCCGCTCCACGAGCGGCCGCGCGCCCAGCTCGGCGGCCAGCGAAGTCGCCCGCTGCAGCCGTTCCGCCGCGCCGTCGCGGTCGCCGCGACCCAGCGCCGCCTCGGCCGCGTGCAGCAGCGCCCGCCCGGACGAATAAGGCTCGCCCAGCTCAGCCCACGCGGCCGCGGCCCGATCCCAGGCACTGAGTAGCTGGTCCACCCCAGCCGAACTGTCCGCCCCAGCCGAACTGCCCGCCCCAGGCGCTCCGAACGCGTCCCCGTCAGCCGCGGCGAAGGTCAGCTGGCAAGCGCGCTGCACCGGGCCGAACACCTCGAGCTTCTCCGCCACCGTGCGCAGCCGCTCGGCCACCCCGGCCGCCTCCTCGTGGAGCCGCTCGTCACGCGAGCCCCGCACGGCGGCCAGCACCGCGCCGGCCCCGGCGACCACGACCGGCCAGGCGTACCGCGGGCTGCTGCCGGACAGGTCGAACCGGTCCAGGATCCGCGACGTAGCCGCGACCGCGGCCGCCGGGCCGTCCGTCTCGAGCGCGAACACGATCTCGAACCGGGCCAGCGGCAGCTGGTGCTGGTCCTCGTGGCGGGCCGAGCGCAGCGCGTCGCGCGCCGCGTGCAGGCTCGACGCGGCCGGTGCCAGCGAGCCCCTGGCCAGCTGGATGGAGCCGGTGATGACCTGCAGCGTGGCCCGGTGCAGGGGCCCCGGCGCGAGGTAGTGGCTCATGGCGCCGCCGGCCACCGCCAGCGCGTCGTCCCAGCGGCCGAGCGCGAACAGCGGCTCGGCCTGGTTGATCGCGAGCACGCTGCCCGCGGTGCGGGACAGCAGCTGCTCGTCCGCGCAGAGCGTGCCGCGGCGGGCCGCGTCAGCGGCCAGCGCGTGCTCCCCGGCCCCCTCGAGCAGGTGCGACTCGCTGACCGCCACCGCCAGCAGGACGTCTTCGGCTTGCTGGCGTCCGGCCATCTCCCGTGCCTGCGCGATCAGCTCGAGCGGGTCGCTGCCCGAGGGCGCCTGCTGGCCGGGCTCGGCGTTGAACATGGCCAGCGTCAGCAGCGCGTTCGCCTCGGCCGCCTCGTCGCCGATTCCCTGGGCGATGGCCAGGGCCTCCTCGGCGTAGGAGCGCTCGTTGGTGATCTTCGGCGGGCAGTGGGCCAGCGTGAGCAGAAGGTCCACCCGGATCAAGGGCGCCACGTCAGAAGGCACGTAGTCCAGCGCTTCCAGCAGGTCCTTGGCGTAGTCCTGGCGGCCCAGCTTCAGCCGGAACTGGCCGCGGCTCTTGAGCAGCTTCGCCGCCCGGACCGGCTCGCCGGCCAGCGAAAGGCCGGCCAGGGAAAGCTCGCGCAGCGCCGAGGTCGCCAGCGCGATCCCGCGCTCGAATTCCCCGGCGTCGTGGGCCGCCTCGATGGCCTCCTCCAGGACCTGAACGTGGTCCGCGCCGATCCGGGTCGAGGCGTCCGGCACCTGGTCCCACAGCTCGAGGACCCGGGCCAGCAGCCCGAGCCGCTCGGCGGCGGCGACCGCCCGGCCTGCCTGCGCGGCGGCCCGCCAGGCGCCGATCAGGGCCCAGACCGAGTCGTGCGCCGCGTGCCAGTGGTGCGCCATCTCGATGGCGGCCCGGCCGGGCGGGACCAGCCCCGGGCTGGCGTCGATAGCCTCGGCGAAGCGGCTGTGCAGGCGGCCGTGCTCGCCCGGCAGCAGGTCGTCGTGCACCGCCTCGCGGATCAGCTCGTGCCGGAACGCGTAGCCGTCACCCCGCGGGTGCAGCACGTTGGCGATCACCGCGGGCCGGACCGCGCGGATCAGCGCCGCGTCGTCCAGGCCGCTGACCGCCCCGAGCAGGCTGTGCCCGGTCATCTCGCCGCCCGTGCTGGCCACCCGGAGCACCTCCTGGGTGTCCTCCGGCAGCCTGCGCACGCTGTCCAGCAGCAGGTCGCGCAGGGACTCGGGCAGCTCCGGGCTCAGCTCGCCGTCGCAGCACAGCAGGGCCTCCACGAACAGCGGGTTGCCCTCGGACCGGTGGTACAGCGTGTCGGTCAGCTCGGCCGAGGGCGAGCGGCCCAGGATGCGGACCGTCAGCTCCGCCGTATCGCTCCTGGTCAGCCGGGGGAGTTCGAGCCGCTCGACCCAGGTGATCCGGTCCAGCGAGGCCAGCAGCGGACGCAGCGGATGGGTGCGGTGCAGCTCGTCGGAGCGGAACGTGACCACGATGAGCAGCCCGGACAGCGCCCGCTGGTTGCCGGTCAGGAACGTCAGCAGGTCCCGGCTCGACCGGTCGGCCCAGTGGGCGTCCTCGATCACCAGCACCACCGGTGAGTGCCTGGTCAGGTGCTCCAGCGCCCGGAGCACCTCCTCGAACAGCCGGGCCCGCGCCTCGGCCGGGTCGCCGCTGGTGTCTGGTTCGCCGAGCTCGGGCAGCAACCGGGCCAGCCCCCGCGTGGTCCGGCCGGGCAGCATCGACGCCAGCGCGTCGGCGCCCATCTCGTGCACAAGCTCGCGTAGCACCGCGGTGAACGGGGCGAACGGCAGCCCGTCGGTGCCCAGCTCCAGGCAGCCTCCGGTCAGCACCCGGGCGCCCGCCGCGGCGGCGGTCCGGCTGAACTCGCTGACCAGCCTGGTCTTGCCGACGCCGGCCTCGCCGCCCAGCAGCACGGCCGACGGACCGCCCTGGCGCACGCTCGCGAAAGCGGCTTCCAGGGCGGCCATCTGCTCGTCCCGCCCGACCAGCACGGAACTGGACGCTCGCCCGCTCATCTCCGGAGTCAGCATCCCACGTGGACCTGACCTTCCGGAACCGGCGGCCGGTGCGGCGGTCATGACCGCCTCAGGCGGCGCGCTGAGCGGCGGACGCGTGGCCCGTCACGCTGGACACCGGACCGTCCATGAGGTCCGCGGTCTCGGTGCGGAACGACCCGTCCACGTAGTCGGGGATGGGCGGCGGTACGAACTCGTCGGCGTGGTCCGGCAGGTGCCGCCCGCGGCGGGCGAACCTGATCGACCGGACCAGCCTGGCCTGGTGGGCCTGCGCCCGCATCTCACGGCTGCGCTGGTCGTTCATCAGGCGGAGAATCTCGGGATGCATGGTTCCTCCTCGGCTCGGGGATCCGGCTGGTTCCCCGTAGCTTCAAGATTCGCCGTAAGGCCCCGCCCCCAGCATCGGACTAATGCCTTATCTTCGGCCCTGACCTGGACCTAGGCCGGGCTAAGGCGCCTTAGCCCGGCCTACCAGCCGGTCAGGGTCAGATCGAAGCTGTACCGCGAGGCCCGGTAGAGGTGGTGCCCGTGCTCCACCGCCCGCCCCTGCTCGTCGTAAGCCGAACGTTCCATGGTCAGCAGCGGCGCTCCCCGCGTCTCGCCGAGCGCGCGGGCTTCGGCCGGGGTCGCCGCCCGCGCCCCGATGGCCTGCTTGGCGATCCGCATGCGCACGCCGTTGGCCCGGAACAGGTTGTACAGCCCCTGGCTCTCGAGGTCGGCCGCGGTGAGCCGCAGCAGGTGCTCGGGGACGTGGTTGCGCATCAGCGCCAGCGGCTCGCCGTCGGCGCGGCGCAGCCGCTCGAAAACGTACACCGGCGTCCCGGGCGCGATGCCCAGCGTGGCCGCCACGGCGTCGGGCGCCGCCTCGGTCCGGAAGCTGACCACCTTGGTGGACGGGGTCCGGCCGGTCTTGGCCAGATCGTCGTACAGGCTGGTCAGCTCCACTTCGCGGGTGATCATGGTGTGCACGACCTGGGTCCCGATCCCCCGCTTGCGGACCAGCAGGCCGCGGCCCACCAGGTACTCGATCGCGCGGCGCATCGTCGGCCGGGACAGGCCGATCTGGTCGGCCAGGTCGGTCTCGTTCTCGAGCTGCGTTCCCATCGGCAGTTCGCCGGACTCGATCATGTGCTCCAGGTGCTGCGCGACCTGGAAGTAGAGGGGAACCGGGCTGCTCCGGTCCACCCGGATGGGCATGGCTCGGTTCACGGAAAGCTCTCTCGCAAGCATCATGCAGGGGGCGATTCGGTAACGATCCCATTATGGACCAGGTTCCCCGGTCGTTAATAGATGCATACGTAAATATGTATAGACATACTCTTGACCTGACCGTAACCCCGGCGTAAAACCGAAGACGTACGGCCTTCCGATGCGAACAGCTGCGAACGGCCGCCAACCGTCGTGAACAGTACGGACGTCCGGGAGAGGGGTCATGGCCGCCTTCGAAGTGCTCACCATGGGCCGGATCGGCGTCGACCTGTACCCGCAGCAGGTCGGCGTCGGCCTCGACGAGGTCGAGAGCTTCGGCAAGTACCTGGGCGGCAGCGCCTCCAACGTCGCGGTGGCGGCGGCCAGGTACGGGCGGCGCACGGCGGTCATCACCCGCACCGGCGACGACCCGTTCGGTCGGTTCCTCCACCAGGCGCTGAAAAACTACGGCGTCGATGACCGCTACGTCACGCCGGTCAAGGACCTGCCCACCCCGGTCACGTTCTGCGAGATCTTCCCCCCGGACGACTTCCCGCTGTACTTCTATCGCCTGCCCAAGGCCCCCGACCTGGAGATCTACGAGAACGAGCTGGACCTCGATGCGATCAAAGAGGCCGGCGTGTTCTGGGTCACCGTCACCGGCCTGTCCGAGGAGCCGAGCCGCACCGCCACCCTGGCCGCCCTCGAAGCCAGGAACAGGAAGGACATCACCGTCCTGGACCTGGACTACCGCCCGATGTTCTGGCCGTCCCGCGAGGAGGCCAGGCACTGGGTGCAGCAGGCCCTGCCGCACGCGACCGTGGCCGTGGGCAACCTCGACGAGTGCGACACCGCGGTGGGGGAGCGGGATCCGCTCAAGGCGGCGGACAAGCTGCACGAAGCCGGGGTCAAGCTGGCCGTCGTCAAGCAGGGCCCCAAAGGTGTCCTGGCGAGCGAGAACAACAGCACCATCACCGAGGTACCGCCGGTGCCGGTCGAGGTCATGAACGGCCTCGGCGCCGGCGACGCGTTCGGCGGGGCGCTATGCCACGGGCTGCTGGCCGGGTGGGACACCGAACGGGTGATGCGCTTCGCGAACGCCGCCGGGGCCATCGTGGCCTCGCGGCTGGCCTGCTCGGACGCCATGCCCACCCAAGCCGAAGTCGACGATCTTCTGTCCGGGGGACCACGGGAGGCGACCGGTGCGTGACCAGATCAGGGCCATCGGCGAGGCGCGGGCGCGCCGGCCGCAGGCCATCGCCGAGGCGGCGGCCCAGCGCCGGCGCCGGTCCTCGCCGCTCGGCGAGGACAACCGGATGTTCATCATCGCCGCCGATCACCCGGCTCGCGGCGCGCTGCGGGCCGGGGAACGGCCGATGGCCATGGCCGGCCGGGCCGACCTGCTCGAGCGGCTGTCGCTGGCCCTGTCCCGGCCGGGCGTCGACGGCGTGCTCGGCACCGCCGACATCATCGAGGACCTGCTGCTGCTCGGCGCGCTCGAGGACAAGGTGGTTATCGGCTCGATGAACCGCGGCGGCCTGGCCGGGACCGTCTTCGAGATCGACGACCGGTTCACCGGGTACGACGCCGCCTCCATCCAGAAGATGGGGTACGACGGCGGCAAGATGCTGTTCCGCATCGACCCGGACGACCCGGCTACCCCGCGCACCATGGAGGCCTGTGCCCAGGCCGTCAGCGCCCTGGCCAGCCACGGGCTGATGGCCATGGTCGAGCCGTTCATCTCGCACCGGGTCGACGGCCGGATCCGCAACGACCTGTCGCCCGAGGCGGTGATCCGCTCGATCGCGGTCGCTTCCGGGCTGGGTACCACCTCGGCCTACACCTGGCTCAAGCTCCCGGTGGTGGAGGACATGGAACGGGTGCTCGCCTCCTCGACCATGCCGGTCCTGCTGCTCGGCGGCGAGGTCAGCGCCGACCAGGACGCGGCCCTCGAGGGCTGGCGCAAGGCCCTGCAGGTGCCGTCCGTGTACGGGCTCGTCATCGGCCGGTCCCTGCTTTTCCCGCCCGGTGACGACGTAGCCGGCGCGGTCGACGCCGCCGTCGGCCTGATGCGGGGGTGACGGCGATGGACGACAAGCTCTACCTGAAGCAGGGCACCAGCTCGGACGGGGCCTTCGAGCTGATCGTGACCCCCGAACAGGCCGGCTGGGCCTACAGCGGCCTGAAGGTCCTGACCCTGGCGCCCGGCGGGAGCCACACCTGGGACACCGGCGAGGACGAACTCGTCGTCCTGCCGCTGGCCGGCGCCGCCGCGGTCACCACCGAAGGCGCCACCTTCGAGCTGCAGGGCCGCACCAATGTCTTCTCCCGCGTGACCGACTTCAGCTACGTCCCCAGGGACGCGACCCTCACCGTAACCAGTAACAACGGCGGCCGCTTCGCCATCTGCAGCGCCCGCTGCACGAAAAGGCTGGAACCCCGCTACGGCCCCGCCCAGGACGTGCCGGTGGAACTGCGCGGCGCCGGCCAGGCCAGCCGCCAGGTCAACAACTTCTGTTCCCCGGATGCCTTCGACTGCGACAAGCTCATCGCGGTCGAGGTGCTCACCCCCGGCGGGAACTGGTCCTCCTACCCGCCGCACAAGCACGACGAGACCCGCCCGGGCGCCGAGGCCGAGCTCGAGGAGATCTACTACTTCGAGTCCGAGGGCCTGGGCTACCAGCGTGTCTACGGCACCCAGAACCGGCCCATCGACGTGCTGGCCGAGGTCGGCACCGGCGACGTGGTGCTCGTCCCGCACGGCTGGCACGGGCCCTCGATCGCGGCGCCCGGCTACCACCTGTACTACCTCAACGTCATGGCGGGCCCGGAGCCGACGCGCGCCTGGCGCTTCTGTGACGACCCCGCCCACGCCTGGATCCGCGGCACCTGGGACGGCCAGGACATCGACCCCCGCCTGCCGCTGACCTCGACGACCGAGACGACCCCAAAGGGGAGATGACCGTGCGCCTCACCGTAGCTCAGGACCTGGTCCGCTTCCCGGCGGACCAGTACCGCGAGCGCGACGGCGTACGGCAGCGGCTCATCCCGGGCTGCTTCGCCACCTTCGGCCCCGGCAGCGTGGCGGCGTTCGACGCCGGCGAGCACGCGGTCACCGCCCCGGTGCCGTCCGCGCCGAGCTGGTGGGACGTGCCGGTCCCGGAAACCTCGGCGCCGGAGAGCACGCAGCGGGCCTGCGAGGCGGCCGAGCGCGACCAGAAGCTTTACCTCTAGAAGGGTTACAAATGCGTACTATCCCGCACTGGATCGCCGGCTCGGAGACGACCGGCGCGTCGACGCGTTACGGGGCGGTGTGGAACCCGGCTACCGGCGAGCAGCAGGCCCAGGTGGCGCTGGCCGAGACGGCCGACGTGGACGCCGCCGTGGCCGCGGCCAGGAAGGCCTACGAGGAGTGGCGCGACGTCTCGCTCGTCCGCCGCGCCCGCGTCATGTTCGCCCTGCGCGACCTCATCGAGAAAAACCTGGACGAGCTGTCCGAGCTGGTCGCGGACGAGCACGGCAAGGTCGTCTCCGACGCCAGGGGCGAGTGCATCCGCGGCCTGGAGGTGGTGGAGTTCGCCTGCGGCATCCCCACCCTGCTCAAGGGCGAGTACTCCGAGCAGGTCTCCACCGACGTGGACGCCTACTCGTTCCGCCAGCCGCTCGGCGTGTGCGCCGGGATCACCCCGTTCAACTTCCCGGTCATGGTGCCGATGTGGATGCACCCGGTCGCCATCGCGGCCGGGAACACGTTCGTCCTCAAGCCGAGCGAGCGCGACCCGTCCGCGTCGAACTTCATCGCCCGGCTGTACGCCGAGGCCGGCCTGCCCGAGGGCGTCTTCAACGTGGTGAACGGGGACAAGGTCGCGGTCGACGCGATCCTGGACCACCCGGACATCGCGGCGGTCAGCTTCGTCGGCTCGACCCCGATCGCGAAGTACGTGCACCAGCGGGCGTCCCAGGCGGGCAAGCGGGTGCAGGCCCTCGGCGGCGCCAAGAACCACGCGGTGGTGCTGCCCGACGCGGACATGGAGTTCGCCGCCAACCACATCACCGCGGCCGGCTACGGCTCGGCCGGCCAGCGCTGCATGGCCATCTCGGCCGTGGTGGCCGTGGGCGACGCCGGCGACGCCCTGGTCGCCAGGCTCAAGGAGAAGGCAGAAGAGGTCAAGGTCGGCCCCGGCCGGGACCAGGCCTCGGACATGGGCCCGGTGGTCACGCCGGAGGCCAGGGACCGCATCACCGGCTACGTCGACCGCGGTGCGGCGGCCGGGGCCACGGTGGTGGTCGACGGCCGCGGCCTGGCCGTCGACGGGCACGAGAACGGCTTCTTCGTCGGCCCGACCCTGTTCGACCAGGTCACCACCGACATGGACATCTACGCCGACGAGATCTTCGGCCCGGTCCTGGTCATCGTGCGGGCGCAGACGTTCGACGAGGCCATCGGCATCGTCAACGCCAACCAGTACGGCAACGGCACCGCGATCTTCACCTCCAGCGGCCAGGCGGCGAAGAAGTTCCAGCGCCAGGTCCAGGTCGGGATGATCGGCATCAACGTGCCCATCCCGGTCCCGATGGCCTTCTACTCCTTCGGCGGGTGGAAGGACTCGCTGTTCGGCGACACCCACGTACACGGCCCCGAGGGCATCCGCTTCTACACCCGGGCCAAGGCCATCACCAGCCGGTGGCCTGACAGCGGCTTCGAAGAGCACCACAGCACGCAAATGCAGTTCCCCACCGCCACCTGACGGAGGTAACCGAGATGATTAGATCAAAAAAGCGGATCGTGGGCACCGCCGTGCTCATGACCGTCCTGCTCCTGCTGGCCGCCTGCTCCGCCACCGGCGGCCGCAAGGCCTTCCTGGCGGCGCAGGGCGGCGGTTCGAACGTGGCCGCCGGGCACGCCAATACCGCGCACTACACGGTCGCGATGATCACCCACGCCGAGCCGGGTGACACCTTCTGGGACATCATCCGGCAAGGCGCCACGGCGGCCGCGGCCAAGGACAACATCACCCTGAAGTACTCGTCCGACCCGGACCCGACCAAGCAGGCTCAGCTGATCACCGACGCGATCAACAGCCACGTCAACGGGATCGCGGTCACCGACCCCAACCCGACCGCGCTGTGCCCGACGATCAAGAAGGCCACCGCGGCCGGCATCCCGGTGGTCATGTTCAACGCCGGCTACACCGACTGGCAGAGCTGCGGCGCGATGGAGTACTTCGGCCAGGACGAGATGGTCGCGGGCGTCGCGGCGGGCAAGAAGCTGGCCGCCGCGGGCGCGAAGAACGTGCTCTGTGTCCTGCAGGCCCAGGGGCAGGCTCAGCTCGAGGCCCGGTGCGCGGGCGTCAAGCAGGGTCTCGGCTCCGAGGGCACGATGAGCAAGCTCTACGTCAACGGCACCGACAACTCGGCCGTGCTCTCCACCATGTCGGCCGAGCTGACCCGGAACAAGAACATCGACGCCGTGATCACCCTCGGCGCCCAGTTCGCGATCCTGGCCATCCAGGCCGAAGCGCAGTCGCACGCCACGGCCAAGATCTACACCTTCGACACCAGTGCGGCCGAGATCGCCAAGATCAAGTCCAAGCAGGTGCAGTGGGCCATTGACCAGCAGCCTTACCTGCAGGGTTACGAGTCGATCGACGCCCTGTGGCTGTACCTGACCAACGGCGACACCCTCGGCGGCGGCGCCACCGTGTTCACCGGGCCCGCCTTCGTGGACAGCAGCAACGTCGATGCGGTGGCCAAGTACGCCCAGCGCGGTACCCGCTAAGGCTGTAGAGCAGCAGAAAGGAAAGTTCATGGCTACGACAGCTGAAGCCCCGGTCGCCCCGCCGCCGAGAACCGACGAACGGCTGGGCCGCAAGTCCCCGCTGGCGCGGTTCCTGGCCCGGCCCGAGGCCGGTGCCATCGCGGGCGCCATCGTCATCTACGTCTTCTTCTTCATCATCGCCCCGCCGTTCCGCAACGCGTCCTCGTTCTCCTCGGTGCTGTACGTCACCTCGACCTACGGCCTGATGGCCACGCCGGTGGCGCTGCTGATGATCGGCGGCGAGTTCGACCTGTCCGCGGGTGTCGCGGTGACCAGCTCGGCCCTGTGCGGGTCGCTGTTCGCCTGGTGGTTCACCACCAACGCCTGGGTCGGCGTGCTGGTCGCGCTGGGGTTCTCCCTGCTGATCGGCTTCATCAACGGCTGGATCGTGGTGAGAACCGGGATCCCGTCCTTCCTGGTTACCCTGGGCACGTTCTTCATGCTCCAGGGGATCAACATCGCGCTGACCCAGACCATCACCAACCAGGTGGCCAGCCCGGACATCTCCACCTTGCAGGGCTTCAACTCGGCCCGGACGGTGTTCTCCGGCAGCTTCACCATCGGCGGGGTGAACATCAGGACCAGCGTGATCTACTGGCTCGTCTTCATGATCATCGCCACCTACATCCTGATGCGCACCCGCATCGGCAACTGGATCTTCGCGGTCGGCGGCCACGCGCCGTCCGCCCGGGCCGTCGGCGTGCCGGTCGCCAGGATGAAGATCGGCCTGTTCATGGCGGTGGGCGTCATGGCCTGGTTCACCGGCATGCACACCCTGTTCCTGTTCAACACGATCCAGTCCAGCCAGGGTGTCGGCAACGAGTTCGTCTACATCATCGCGGCGGTCGTCGGCGGCTGCCTGCTGACCGGCGGCTACGGCTCCGCGATCGGCGCCGCCATCGGCGCGCTCATCTTCGGCATGGTCAACCAGGGCATCGTCTACGCGGGCTGGAACCCGGACTGGTTCCAGTTCTTCGTCGGCCTGCTGCTGCTCGGCGCGATCTTGCTGAACACCTATATCCGTCGCCGTGCGGAGGCAGCGATATGAGTACCCCCCAGGACACGCCCCCGGCGGGCAAGCACCACGCCCCGGAGACTGTCACAGCGCCCGCTACGGCGGGCAACGGAACCCGCGTCCCGCTGGTCCGCCTGGTCAACGCCGGGAAACGCTACGGCGCGGTGATCGCGCTGAGCGACATCAACATGGAGGTGGGCGCGGGCGAGGTCACCTGCGTGCTCGGTGACAACGGGGCGGGCAAGTCCACCCTGATCAAGATCATCGCCGGGCTGCACCAGCCGTCCTCGGGCACCTACGAGGTGGAGGGCGTGCCGGTCTCGTTCAACTCCCCCCGCGAGGCGCTCGACCACGGCATCGCCACCGTCTACCAGGACCTGGCCGTGGTGCCGCTCATGCCGGTCTGGCGCAACTTCTTCCTCGGCAACGAGCTGCGGAAGGGGCCCCGGATCGACATCCCGGCCATGAAGAAGACGTGCAAGGACGAGCTGCTGGCCATGGGCATCGACCTGCGCGATGTCGACCAGGCCATCGGCACCCTGTCCGGCGGGGAGCGCCAGTGCGTGGCGATCTCCCGCGCCGTCCACTTCGGGGCCAAGGTGCTGATCCTGGACGAGCCGACCGCCGCCCTCGGCGTCAAGCAGTCCGGGGTGGTGCTGAAGTACATCATCCAGGCCCGCGAACGCGGCCTGGGCGTCATCTTCATCACCCACAACCCGCACCACGCCTACCCGGTCGGTGACCGGTTCCTGCTGCTGAACCGGGGCAGCTCGCTCGGCTACTTCGAGAAGAGCCAGGTCACCAGGGACGAGCTGACCGGCCTGATGGCCGGCGGCGCCGAGCTGGAACAGCTCTCCCACGAGCTGGAAGGCGAAGGCGGCGCCGCCGCCGAGCTCGGCCACGTCCTGTCCGAGGACGTGGCGGAACTGGGCATCTCCGACCATCCGGGCCCGGCCCGGACCACGGAGTCGGACGCCCGGTGAGCACAGCTGCTCAGGGTGCCGGGCCGGAGGCGCGCGACGGTGCGCGCCTCCGGCTGGGCACCTGCCCCGATTCGTGGGGCGTCTGGTTCGCCGACGACCCGCGGCAGACCCCGTGGACCCGGTTCCTGGACGAGGTGGCCGAGGTCGGCTACCCGTGGCTGGAGCTCGGCCCGTACGGCTACCTGCCCACCGACCGGTCGCGGCTGGCCGACGAACTGGCCAGCCGCAAGCTCCAGGTGGCCGGCGGCACCGTCCACGGGTACAGCGGGCTGCACCGGCCCGGCGACTGGGCGGACATCGAGCGGGTCACCCGTCAGGTGGCGGAACTCACCGCCGCGGTCGGCGGCCGGCACGTGATCTTCGTGCCGGTGCCCGGCTACCGCGACGACGCCACCGGCGCGTTCACCGAGCCGGCCGAGCTCGACGCGGGGGAGTGGCGGACCATGATCCGGGCCGCCGACGACCTGGGCCGGCTGACCGCCGAGGAGTACGGGCTGGCCTTGCAGTTCCACCCGCACGCCGACAGCCACGTCGAGACCCAGGCCCAGACCGAACGGTTCCTGGACGAGACCGATCCCCGCTACGTCAACCTGTGCCTGGACACCGGCCACCTGGCCTACCGGCACGCGGACAACGTCGCCCTCATCAACCGCTACCCGGACCGGATCGGGTACGTGCACATCAAGCAGATGGACCCGGCCATCGTGGCCCGAGCCGAGCGCGAGGGCCTGGCCTTCGGGCAGGCCGTGGCCATGGGCGCCAGCTGCGAGCCACCGCTAGGCGAGCCCGTCGTCGAGGACGTGGCCAAGGCGCTCCGCAACCTAAAGCGGGGCGCCATCAACCGGGACCTGTTCGTCGTGGTCGAGCAGGACATGTACCCGGCGCCATTCGACCAGCCCAAGCCGATCGCCCAGCGCACCTACGCCTACCTGCGCGGCGTCGGAATCGGAGAGGGGCCCACATGACTGTTCGCGTCGGCGTCATCGGGGTGGGGATGATCGGCCAGGATCACATCCGCCGGATCACCCAGGTCCTCACCGGCGGCGCCGTGACCGCCGTCAACGACGTCGACGCGGAGCGTGCCGGGCAGGCCGCGGCGGGCCTGCCCGGCACCATCGTCCACGCAGAGCGCCGCCGGGCTGGTCGCGGACGACAACGTGGACGCGGTGCTCGTCACGTCCTGGGGCGCGGCCCACGAGGATCAGGTGATCGCGGCCATCGCCGCGGGCAAGCCGGTGTTCTGCGAGAAGCCGCTGGCCCCGTCCAGCGACGCCTGCCTGCGCATCATGGAAGCCGAGATGGCGGCCGGGCGCCGCCTGGTCCAGGTCGGCTTCATGCGCCGCTACGACGCCGGCTACCGCGCCATGAAGGCGACGCTGGACGACGGCAGCCTCGGCCCGCCGCTGCTCATGCACTGCGCGCACCGCAACCCCTCGGTGCCGCCCTACTTCACCACCGACATGACCATCAGCGACTCGTCGGTGCACGAGATCGACATCGTGCGGTGGCTGTTCGGCGAGGAGATCGTGGCCGCCACCGTGCTGAGCCCGCGCCGCAGCCGCCAGGCCCCCGACGGCGTGCAGGACCCGCTGATCCTGGTGCTCGAGATGGCCGGCGGCGCCCTCGTCGACGACGAGCTGTTCGTCAACGCGCGGTACGGCTACGACGTCCGCGGCGAGATCGTCTGCGAGACCGGCACCGTGGCCCTGGCCGACACCAGCGAGGTGATCGTGCGGGCCGCCAACCAGCAGGGCGGCCGCGTCCCGGTCGACTGGCGGGACCGGTTCATCCGCGCCTACGACACCGAGCTGCAGGAATGGCTGGACGCGGTGGCGGCCGGCACCGCCACCGGCCCGGCCGCCTGGGACGGCTACGCCGCCGCCGCGGTCACCGACGCCGCCCTCGAGGCCCTGCACACCGGCCAGCGCGTCCCCGTGACCATGGCCGAGCGCCCCGACTTCTACGCCAAGGCCTAGCACCTCCGCGCCAGGCCGCCCCAGTGGTGCCAGACTGGTGCCGAGGAGGCCCACATGACAGTTCCGCCCGACTTCGGAGGCCACGAGTTCGAGGAGGGGCAGCTGGAAGATCTCGGCGGCCCGCACGAGAAGCACCCGGCGCCCCATGATGACCAGGATGGATCCGGCTGGGACGACAACGAGCTGCACGCCGTGGGCCAGGTCTGCGCCCGCTGCGGCGCGCCCATCGCCCAGGGCCAGGACGTCCGCCTCCACGCCGGCGGCCAGTGGATGCACGAAACCTGTCCCGTCCTCTCCTGACCCACCCCAGAACCACCCAGCCACCAGCTTTGCCCGAATGTGCGGGTAAACTGGGGCGGATGGGTTGACGCGCCTGTGTCGCCGTGTGATCGCAGTACCAGGGCGCGCGCCGTGCTCGTTCGGGAAAAGAAGATCGAGCGTTTACTACACTGGAAGCGGCCGCCGGATCCGGCAGCGCATCCCACACGCCAAGCGAACGAGAACCACGCATGCCCGTAGAGCAGACCGTACAGACCGCGCAGGCCGTCCTGGCCACCAGGGATGACCTGCGCAACGTGGCTATCGTCGCGCACGTTGACCACGGCAAGACCACGCTGGTGGACGCCATGCTGTGGCAGTCCGGCGCGTTCCGCGCCAACGCCAACGTGGCCGAGCGGGTGATGGACTCCGGTGACCTGGAGCGGGAAAAGGGCATCACGATCCTGGCCAAGAACACCGCGGTGAGCCACGGCGGCCTGACCATCAACATCGTGGACACGCCCGGGCACGCCGACTTCGGCGGCGAGGTGGAGCGCGGCCTGTCCATGGTCGACGGCGTGCTGCTGCTCGTGGACGCCAGCGAGGGGCCGCTGCCGCAGACCAGGTTCGTGCTGCGCAAGACGCTGGAGGCCGGGCTGCCGGTGATCCTCGTGGTCAACAAGGTGGACCGGCCGGACGCCCGCATCGCCGAGGTGGTGGACGCCTGCTACGAGCTGTTCATCGACCTGGACGCGTCCGAGGAGCAGATCGAGTTCCCGATCGTCTACGCGGCCGCGCGGGCCGGCCGGGCCTCGCTGAACCGGCCGGCCGACGGGCAGATGCCCGACTCCGAAACCCTGGAGCCCCTGTTCGAGGTGATCAGGGCCACCGTCCCGGCCCCGTCGTACGAGGTCGGCGCGCCCCTGCAGGCCCACGTCACCAACCTCGACGCGAGCTCTTACCTGGGCCGGATCGCGCTGTGCCGGATCCGCAACGGGGCGATCCGCCGCGGCCAGCAGGCCGCCTGGTGCCGCCGGGACGGGTCGATCGAGAAGGTCAAGATCTCCGAGCTGTTCCTGACCGAGGCCCTCGAGCGCGTGCAGGCCGATACGGCCGGCCCCGGGGACATCGTCGCCATCGCCGGCATCCCGGACATCATGATCGGGGAGACCCTCGCCGACGTGGACGACCCGCGGCCGCTGCCGCTGATCACGGTGGACGAGCCGGCCATCTCGATGACGATCGGCGTGAACACCGCCCCGCTGTCCGGGCAGACGCCCGGGTCCAAGGTCACCGCGCGGCTGGTCCGCGACCGGCTCAACCGCGAACTGGTCGGCAACGTCTCGCTCGACGTGCTGCCGACCGAGCGCCCGGACACCTGGGAGGTCCGCGGCCGCGGCGAGCTCGCACTGGCCGTGCTGGTGGAGCAGATGCGCCGGGAGGGCTACGAGCTGACCGTGGGCCGGCCGTCCGCCGTCACCCGCGAGGTGGACGGCGCCGTCTACGAGCCGGTGGAGCGGCTGTCGGTGGACGTGCCCGAGGAGTACCTGGGCACCGTGACCTCGCTGATCTCGGTGCGCCGGGGCCGGATGGAGTCGATGACCAACCACGGCACCGGCTGGGTCAGGCTCGACTTCGTGGTGCCCGCCCGCGGGCTGATCGGCTTCCGCACCCAGTTCCTGACCGAGACCCGCGGCACCGGGATCATGCACCACGTCTTCGAGGGGTACGAGCCGTGGGCGGGCGCCATGCGCGGCCGCGCCACCGGCTCCCTGGTCGCCGACCGCTCTGGCGCCTCGTCCGCCTACGCCATGTTCAACCTGCAGGAGCGCGGCTCGCTGTTCGTGGCCCCGGGCACTCCGGTGTACGAGGGGATGATCGTCGGGGAGAACTCGCGCACCGACGACATGGACGTGAACATCACCCGCGAGCGCAAGGTCACCAACGTGCGCCAGTCCACCGGCGAGGAGCTCGAGCGGCTGGTGCCGCCGCGGCTGCTGAGCCTGGAGCAGGCCCTGGAGTTCTGTGCCGACGACGAGTGCGTGGAGGTCACCGCGCACGCCGTCCGCCTGCGCAAGACCACCCTGGACGCCAAGGAACGCGGCCGCCAGCGTGGCCGCGCCTCCCGCGCCTAGGAAGGCCGCGCCTAGGAAGGCCGCGCCTAGGAAGCGCTACTGCTCCCGGTCGCGCCGCAACCGGTCCAGCACGTCGTCCGGATTATCCGCCGCCACCCGGATCATGGCCCGGACGGCGTCGGCCAGCGACACCCGGGGCACGTCGAGCGTTACCGCGGCGGCGTCCGCCCACCCGATCAGCTGCCGGTACAGCTCGGGGCTCAGGTCCAGGGTGATCCGGACCGGCTTGGACCGGATCGCGGTGCGGCCCGCGGGGTACGCGTCCGGCGTCGCGCGCCGGGCCGCCGCGGCGGCCATCTGCGCTTTCCGCTGTTCTCGCTGAGTCGTCATGACGCGTCTCCTGCCCGCCCCTGCCTCAAGACCGAACCGAGCATAGGGGAGCACACCGGTCGGTGAGCTCGCGGGCCACCTGCCGCCAGATATCGCACCCGTTCTGCATGATCGGCAGCCCGAAACTCTGCGCGTACACCTCGCGCCGCGGCACCACCGCCTGCAGCACGTCGTAGCCGAGGCCCTGCAGCGCCTCGCGCGCGTCGGTGGTGGAGTGCGCCCGCGCGATGCAGCGGTTCAGCAGGACGGCCGAGCGGACGGGTTTTTCCCTGATGGCCGCGATCTCGGCGATCTCGTCGCGCACCGGCGTGGTGCGGTTGATCTCGATCGGGCTCGGCGCGCACGGGATGACGATCTCGTCGGCGTACCGCAGCGCCGACCGGGCGATGGCGGCGTGATCCTCGAGCTGCGGGGTGTCGATGATCACGACGTCGTCCGCCTCGGCGATCTCGGGCAGCCGCCGGTGCAGCTCGCGCGAGGGCAGCGCGACGATCCGGAACGGGAAGGCCGCCTCGGGCGCGGCCAGGTGCGGGTCCATGGCAGCCAGATCGGACCACTCCAGCGCGCTGCCAGACGGGTCCGCATCGACTAGCAGTACGCTGTTCCCGGCCTGTGCGAAAACGTGTGCCAGCCAGACCGCGGATGTGGTCTTGCCCGTGCCCGGCTTCAGGTTGGCCAGGGCGAGGCTCAGCCCTGTCATCTGTGAATTATCGCAGCGTCTGCGGTATTTAGGTAGCCGAATCCCGACTTAGCGGTGAACGCCGCCGGAGATGCTGCAGTAATGCAGTAGTTACTGCTCTACTGCCGCGTGCCCGCCTGTGGACGATGCTCCCCGGTTACCAGCATCACCCATCGTTATCCCATCGTTATCCACAGTCTGTGGAGATCCGGCCGGCTCTAACCGGGCCCGTTCGGGATTAAAAGATTCTTAGCACCGAACGTGTTCCGTGCCCGCCCCGCGCCCCCCTCAACCGGCCGCGATGGCCGCGAGCTGGGCCTTGACCTTCGCCGCGGAGGGATTGGTCAGCGCGGTGCCGTCGGGGAACACCACGGTCGGCACGGTCTGGTTGCCGCCGTTCACCGACATGACGAACTCGGCCGCCGCCTCGTCCTGCTCGATGTCGACCTCGACCATCTCGATCCCGTCGCGGGCGAGCTGTCGCTTCAGGTTCCGGCAGAAGCCGCACCAGGGGGTGGTGTACATCGTCAGCTGGCCGGGCACCCGTTGCCTCCTCGAGTTCGCTTTAACATGCTCAGGTTCGCTGTAACACCGCCGGACCCCCCTCTCTTCCCGCGGCGCCGGTTCCCGTCCGGCCCGGTCTATCCCTCCCGCTTCCTCCGATGCGGCAGGATGAGGCCGTGACCGAAGCGACCGCCGGCGCGACGACCGCCACCTCGGAGGCGCTGCTGGCCGGGCTCGACCCGGAGCAGCGCGAGGTGGCCCTGGCCGGCCGCGGCCCGGTCTGCGTGCTGGCCGGGGCGGGCACCGGCAAGACCCGCGCGATCACCTACCGGATCGCCTACGCCGCCGCGACCGGCGCGGTGGACCCGGCCCACGTGCTGGCCCTCACCTTCACCGTGCGGGCGGCCGGCGAGCTGCGCGGCCGGGCTCCGGCAGCTGGGCGTCGGGCTGGCGCGGGCGTCCACGTTCCACGCGGCCGCGCTGCGCCAGCTCAACTACTTCTGGCCGCGCGTCGTCGGCGGCCGCCCGCCGCAGCTGGTCGACGGCAAGGCCGGCCTGGTCCGCGAGGCGGCCAAACGGGCCCAGGTGCGCCTGGACGGCGGCTCCGGGGCCCTCGCCGACATGGCCGGGGAGATCGAGTGGGCCAAGGTCACCCAGGTCCGCCCGGACGGGTACGCGGCCGCCGCGGCCGCCGCGGGCCGCTCGCCCGCGGCCGGGCCGGCTGGCCTGGCCGCGGTCTACGCCGCCTACGAGGAGCTGCGGCGGGAGCGGCACCTGATCGACTTCGAGTCGGTCCTCGAGCTGACCGCCGCCATCCTGCTCGACAACCGCACCGCCGGCGACCAGGTGCGCGACCTGTTCAGGCATTTCGTGGTGGACGAGTACCAGGACGTGAACCCGCTGCAGAAGCTGCTGCTCGACGCGTGGCTCGGCGATCGCGACGACCTGTGCGTGGTCGGCGACCCGCATCAGGTCATCTACTCCTTCACCGGGGCCACCCCGGCTTACCTGACCGGCTTCGCCGCCGAGTTCCCCGACGCCACCGTGGTCCGGCTGGTGCGCGACTACCGGTCCACGCCGCAGGTGGTGGCGGTGGCCAACCAGGTGGCGAGGGCGGCCACCCCGCTGGTGGCGCAGCGCCCGGCCGGGCCGCCGCCGGTGCTCACCGAGTACGCCGACGACGCCGCCGAGGCGGCCGGGCTCGCCATCCAGGTCCAGGCGCTGCGGGCCCGGGGCGTGCCGCTCCGCGAGATCGCGGTGCTGGTCCGGGTCAACGCCGACACCGAGCGGTTCGAGCGGACGCTGGCCGAAGCCGGGGTGCCCGTCGTGGTCCGCGGGGCCGAGCGGTTCTACGAGCGCCCGGTAGTGCGTCAGGCGCTGGTACTGCTGCGCGGGGCGGCCCGGGGCGAGGCCGGGGCCGACCGCGGCCCCGGGGTTCCCCGCGGCGATCCGCTGCCGTCCGCGGTCCGGCACGTGCTGACCGGGATGGGCCTGACCGCCGCGCCCGCGGCCGGCGGCGCCGCCCGGGAGCGCTGGGAGTCGCTCACCGCGCTCGCGCAGCTCGCCGACGACCTGCACGCGGCGCGCCCGGAGGCGACGCTGGCCGACTTCTCGGCCGAGCTGACCCAGCGGTCCGAGCTCGGGTACGCGCCCGCGGTCGATGGCGTGACGCTGGCGTCCATGCACGCGGCCAAGGGCCTGGAGTGGGACGCGGTGCTGCTGCCCGGCCTGGTCGAGGGGCTGATGCCGATCGTGCACGCCCGGACGCCGGAGGCGGTCGAGGAGGAGAAGCGGCTGCTGTACGTCGCCGTGACCCGGGCCCGCGAGCACCTGCACCTGTCCTGGGCGCCGGTCCGGACCCAGGGAACACGGGGCGCGGCCCGGCCGCGGTCCCGCTTCCTCGACGGCGTCAGGCTAGGGTGAGGCCCCATGGGTGAGGCGCTCGACCGGCTCCTGGAGCTGCTCGACCTGGAGCAGATCGAGGTCAACATCTTCCGTGGCCGCAGTCCCGAAGAGCGGGTCCAGCGGGTGTTCGGCGGCCAGGTAGCCGGGCAGGCGCTGGTCGCGGCCGGCCGGACCGTGCCCGCGGACCGCCCGGTGCACTCGCTGCACGCCTACTTCATCCGGCCGGGCGACCCGGCGGTGCCGATCGTCTACCTGGTCGACCGGGTGCGGGACGGGCGTTCGTTCACCACCCGGCGGGTTTCGGCGGTCCAGCACGGCGAGGCCATCTTCACCCTGTCCGCGTCCTTCCACCACGACGAGCCGGGCCCGGAGCACGCCGACCCGATGCCCGACGTCCCGCCGCCGGATGAGGTCGAGCGGAACTCGGACCGGATGGCGCGGCTGCTCGGCCGGACGCCGCCGGCGGTCTTCGACAATCCGATCGACCTGCGGTCGGTCGGGCCGATGTCGGCCGAGGCGGCGCGTGACCCGTCGCTGCGGACCACCCGGAACCTCATCTGGCTCCGGGTGGACGGCGACCTGCCCGACGACCCGCTGCTGCACGTCTGCCTGATGACCTACGCCTCGGACCTGACGCTGCTCGACTCGGTGCTGCTCGGGCACGGCCTGTCCTGGCTGGACGGCCGGACCTCGGGCGCCAGCCTGGACCACGCCATGTGGTTCCACCGGCCGTTCCGGGCCGACCGCTGGCTGCTGTACGCGCAGGAGTCGCCGGTCGCCTCCGGCGCCCGCGGCCTGGCCACCGGCCAGGTGTTCACGGCCGAGGGCCAGCTCGTCGTGTCGGTCGTACAGGAGGGCCTGATCCGGGCCGTCCCGCCCCGCTGACTGCGCCACCGAACGGCCCAGGTCAGCCCGGATCGGTCTCGCGAGCCTCAAGAAAAACTAAAACCGCAGGTCAAAAAAGTGTTGCCCCCTAAAGGGGGCAACACTTACGCTTCTCTACATGTCCGTGGGCTAGCAATCGACGCTCCTGGAAGGGAGGTGCCCGACGTGACGAACTTCTACTCAGACCAGATGTCTGACTTGAGCTGGGCTTCGCGCCTGGGTGTCTCCAGCCTGCCGTCGGGTTGCTTCCCGGGGACCAGTGTGCCCGCTGCCGGGCCGTTCGGCATCTCCGTCGACGCGCTCCCGCGTGTCCGGGGCGAGGTCGCGGTTCTGCTCCCGCAGGCGCAGAAGGTTGCCGATGGCCAGATCAATATCCACAACTACATGACCGGCGCCGCCGCCACCGGTGAAGGCGCATCGGGTCCACCTCGAGATAGAGGACCGGTCTAAAAGCCAGACCGGCCAGGAGAACCTCTCGAGGCCGCGGACCCGAAACACAGGGTCCGCGGCCTAGTTATTTGCCAGGCCTAGGTCCCTAGACGGGGCGAGAAATCGCTTTGTTACGGATGACAACTAGGACGGGCAAGCGAGAGGGGATGGCACCGATGCAGTGGCGCGATGCCACCGTCAGTGAGATGGACGCGACGGGGTTCGAGGCGTCCGGATCTGTGGCGGCGCGGCAGGAGCCAGAGGTCAGGCAGGTATTCGATCAGGTCGGAATCGTCGCGGTGGCCGGCTCGGCGACCGCGCTCCCGGTGGGACTGGACCTTCCGTGCACGGAGGACCCGGAACTGTTCTTCGCCGAGTCTCCCGAAGACGTGGAGACGGCCAAGGCGATGTGCCGGGGATGCGAGGCCAGGCTGGCGTGCCTGACCGGTGCGCTCGAGCGCAGGGAGCCCTGGGGCGTCTGGGGCGGCGAACTGCTGATTCGCGGCACGATCGTGCCGCGTAAGCGCCCCCGCGGACGTCCTCGCAAGACCGAAGTGGCCGCGTTATAGCGATCACGACCAGCGCGTTGGCCAGCTAGCCCGGCCACGCCGCCACCAGCGGCCGCGCGGCGGACAAGGTAGCCGCGCGGCCGTGTGCCGCACACGATGCATACACAACGAAGTGGACTTCACCATGCGAACAGAACTGCTGGCGCGCGAGCGAATGCGCAGCAACCTCCAAGAAGCCGAGCAACTGCGATACTCACGCCGGATGCGAGCGCTCCGCCGGGCCAACCGGGTCGAGCACCGCGCCGAGCGCCGGATGGTCGACGCCTGGCGCCGCACCGCGGAACTCCGCAGCGCCCTAGAAACCGCGGACTACTGAGCCGGCCCTCCGGCTCCCCTCCCGCACCCTCGTGGCCAGTTCAGGACTCCTCCTGAACTGGCCACGACCACGTCCACCCACCCTGCCTGTCTTTTCCGCCCCAGTTATTCCACGCCGCCCGTTCCATCACGCCCGTCTTTCACGATGCTTGACAAATCAAGCAATATTGCTTACTATATTAAGCGTAGTGACAGGTCAAGTGTCCTGGCCCGTTGGCCTGGCCAGCTCAGCGCAGTAGGCCGGGCAGCCCGGCGCGGCCAGGCGAGACTGCGCGGCGGATCAAGCAATACCGCCGCGCAGTTGCCCTGCCCGGGATGCCCGCTGGTGCATCATGCCGGGAAATAGCGCGGAGGATATGGCTTATGCGGAGGATCAGGTATCCCCCAGGGGCCTAGATCCTCCGCATAAGCCGGATCCTCCACGTTAATCCGCCCGGCCGGGCGGCTGCTGGTGGTGCTGGTAGTGGAGTGCATATGGGGGCGGGAATACCCGTCGCCCGGTGAGGAGTCAGAGCGGGATAGTGGCCTCAATGGTCAGGTGCCGGGGCTGGCTCGCGTTTCACATTTAACACCCTTCGCTTTCACCGGGTCGACGGAGCATCGACCCGGTCCGGGTCAGCCCCGAAGTCCACATCCAGCTCGGCGGCAAGCGCCTCGGCCAGCTGCATCAGCTGGGCGCGATCCAGCACGACCCGCTTGAGATGGTGGATCCCGGTCGCCGCGGACAGGTCGTTGCCGCGCAGATCGCAACGAACGTACCGGCCCGGCCCGAAACCGGTCAGGCTCAGGTCGCACCGGTCGAACAGGGAGCCGGCCAGGTCGCACCCGTCGAACTCGGCTTCCCGGAACGAACAGCCGGCGAACACGACCGGGCCCGCCGCGCGGACCCGGCTGAGCATCGCGTAATCCAGCTTGCAGCCGTCGAAGACCACGTGGTCCACGGTGACGTCCTCGAGCCGCGCCCCCGCTAGCTGGCAGTCACTGAACCGGGCCCGCGAGATCTTCCCCCCGGTCCATCGCAGCGAGCCCAGCTCGCAGCCGGCGAATTCCACCGACCGGACGTGCGCGCCGGTCACGCTCGTCTCGCCGGCCCTGACCCGGGCGATCCGGCCGGCGGCCAGCGTGACGTCTTTCAGCTCCAGGGCGGGTACCCGGACCCCGGAGAACTCGAAATCGCTGACCAGGCCGGTCAGGTCGTCAGGGGACGATATCCGGTCGAGCTCGTCGAGGGCGGGCAGGTCGACGCTGAGCCCGCGGACCGTGAACGGCACATCTACTCGATCGTCTCGGTCCTGATCGTGGCGCCGTGCTCGTCCCGGTACCTGGCCTGGATCCGGTCGCCGTCGAGGTCGAAGACCGCGAACCCGAACAGGGCCCACCGCTGCCCGCCGGAGTTGAGGTAACCGGTCGGCTCCCAGGCCCAGGGGGCGGGCGGCTTCTCGTCGGCGGTGTGGGTCTGGAGGACCGGCACCCCGCCGTGGCCGATGCAGCGCGGGAACTTGACTCCGTGGGTGGCCTCGAAGCCCACGCAGCGGTGCTCGTGACCCCACCACCAGGCGGTGACCCGGCCGCTGTCCAGGACCGGGCCGAGCTTGGCGGTCAGCACCGGGCCGATGTCGTTGTGGTCGTAGACCGTGACGAGCTGGTGGTGGCTCAGCAGGACCAGCTTGCGGTCCGAGGCCTTGGCCACCTGCGCGACGTACTCCGCCTGCGGGTCCTGCAGGACCGCGGACGCGCCCTGGGACAGCACGTCGGTGTCCCAGGAGGTGTCGAGGCCCACGAAGTCCCAGCCCGGCGAGCCCGGCGCGCCCGGCGCGGTCAGCCGGAAGAAGCTGGTCGACGCGCCGTCGGCCGAGTGCTGCGCCGCGAACCGCGGGTCGGCGAGCAGCGTGTCGTAGTAGCCGTAGCCGCCGCTGTACATGTCGTGGTTGCCGTTCAGCGACCACGACGTCACGCCGGCCCGGGTCTGGGCGGGCGTGACCGGCCAGAGTTCGAGCACGTGCCGCTGCACTTCCTCGGGCAGCCCCGAGTAGTACACGTCGCCCAGGTGGATGACGTGCGCCTCGCGCCCGCTGCCCAGCGCTTCGGCGACCTCTTCGCCGATGTACCTGGCCACCGCCTTCGCCCGGGGCAGCCCGGTACCCCAGTCACCGACCACCACGAGCCGCGCCGAGGCGCCGATCGCGTGCTCGGCCGGCTGGGGGTTGAACGGGTGGTTGCCCTTGGCCAGATGGGAGAGCATGGATTCCGCGATCTTGATAACCCAGTCCGGATCGTCGGGGCCGAAGTTCCCCCGGTGCAAGAAGCCCTCGATGATCTCGACGATCTTGGCCCAGAGCCCCGGGCGCCCAGGCGGCTGGTCCGGCACGCCCCGGTCGCGCAGTGCGCCCTCCACCGCGCTCTGCACCAGGCTCACGGCCGGATCCCGGGACAGGTAGGGAGACGCGACGCCCGCCTCGGCGGCCGAGGCCACCCAGCCGGAGGACGGCCCGGCCTGGTACGCGCCGGGCAGGGCCCCGCTGACCTTGCTCACCGGGTCGCCTTCGCCGGGAATCACCGCCGCGGCCCGGGCCAGCGAGTCGCTCAGCGCGCTATCGGACAACTGCCCGCGGACGGCCTCCACGTACTGGTTCACCGAGTTGCGGTCGTACGCCTGCTTCCTCATCGGCTACCTCCCGCATCAGACCATAGCGGCGGCCGCAGGCAGGCGACTAGATAAGCGACGCCGAACGGGTCATCGCGGTAAAGCACCTCGCTCACGGGGGCGCCAGCTGCCTCGGCGCCGTCGGCTCCGGCCTGGTCCGGCATGGCCCCGGCCAGGACCTGCCAGGCCGGGCGCCCGGTGACCATCAGGTCGCGGGCCAGCTCCTCGTCCAGCTCGAGCAGGGCGCCGAGCCGCCCCGCCCGGACCGCTCGCTCGACCTGCGCATCGAAAGGCCCGGCCCGCGGATCCAGGTGCCCCGGCGCCTTCAGGCCGCGGCGGGCGCTGCCGTCCCCCATCACCAGCAGCCCCGTCCGGGCCGTCCCGGCGGCGAGCTTGGCGCCCAGGGCGGCACACGCCTGCGCCGGCTCGTCCGGGCTCACCGCGAGCAGGCGGCGCGGCCCGTGGTATCCGGCCTGGTCCAGGAGCATGGCCCCCAGGCCGAGCGACAACGGCAGCGCCGCGGCGCCGGCCGGGCGGACCCGCCCCGGGGCGAAGGCCGCCGGATCCGGCCGCCCGGCCGGATCCGGCTCCCCGGTAGCAGGAGCCGGCCCGATCACCGCCACCGTCTCAGGGGCCGCCCGCAGCAGCCGCGCCACCGCCTCGGCGCAGGCCGCGCGCAGCTCAGGGAGAACCACGTCACGGCCGGTCAGGGCCGGGTACAAGAGCGGGGGAGAGGCGCACAGCGCCGCGGCGACGATCACGCGAGCGCCCCGCCGATCACGCCAGCCCCGCTGATCACGCCAGCCCCGCCGATCACGCCAGCCCCCGCACCACGCGCGCCGGCCAGATGTCGCCCTGGATGGCCGAGACGGTATCCAGCACCTGCCGCGTCTCGCGCACCTCGTGAGCCCGGAACACGCGGGCCCCGAGCCAGGCGCTGACCGCCGTCGCGGCCAGCGTCCCGGCCACGCGTTCGTTCACCGGCAGATCCAGGGTCTCGCCGACGAAGTCCTTGTTCGACAGCGACACCAGCACCGGCCAGCCGGTGCTGGTCAGCTCGCCCAGCCGCCGGGTGATCTCCAGCGAGTGCCAGGTGTTCTTGCCGAAGTCGTGGGCCGGGTCGATGATGATCCGCTCCCGCGCCACCCCGGCCGCGACCGCCCGCGCGGCCAGCGCGAGCGTGACATCGAGCACATCCCGCACCACGTCGGCAAAGGCGGCCCGGAACGGGCGGGTCCGCGGCGGCACCCCGCCCGCGTGCGAGCAGACCAGGCCGGCGCCATAGGCAGCCGCCACCGACGCCAGCTCGGGATCCCAGCCGCCCCAGGTGTCGTTGAGCAGGTCCGCGCCGGCCGCGCAGGCCTCCCGGCCGACCTCGTGCCGCCAGGTGTCCGCGCTGATGATCAGGTCCGGGTAGGCGTCGCGGACGGCCGCGATGAACGGGACGATCCGCCGGATCTCCTCGCGCACGTCCACGTCGTCGGGCGGCTTGGCGGGCACCCCGCCGATGTCGAGGATGTCCGCCCCCTCGGCCACCACCTCGTGCACCCGCTCCAGCGCCGCGGCCGGGTCCCAGGTCACCCCGGGCCGGTAGAACGAGTCCGGGGTCCGGTTGACGATGGCCATCACCAGCCGCCGCTCCGGACCGAACACCTGCCGCCCCAGCCGCAGCTCCCCGGCGCCGCTCATCCGGCCGTGCACGCGAGCCGAAGACCCGGCACGCCAGCCGCCGGCGGCCGCTCGTCCATCGGCACCGCCCGCGACCGCCGCCGCAGCTCACCGCCGTCGCGGTCGAACTGCTCGAGCGTCTGGCCGGGGACCATCAGGTGCGGCCCGCGGTGGCGCCTGGCCGCCACCGCGAGCAGCTCGGCCGCCATCACCGCCAGGTCGTGGTTGGCCTGGTGCTTGTGCGCCCGGGAGCCGAGGTCGACCTGGGCCAGCGCGTCCAGCCCGTGCCGGGACGTGGTGTCGAGCAGCGCCGCCAGCTCCACCCCGTACCCGACCGGAACGTGCAGCGACTCCATCAGCGACCGCCGGGCGGCCCACTCGCCGGCCAGCGGCTGCACCACGCCGGCCAGGTGCGGCCACCACAGGCTCAGCAGCGGGCGGGCCACCAGCTCGGTCACCCGGCCGCCCTCGGTCGAGACCGAGCCGTCCGCCTCGGTCCGCACCCGGGCGTAGAACCCCTTGACCAGCCGCACCGAGGGCTCGGCCAGCAGCGGCCCGAGCAGCCCGGTGACGAAGTGCGGCCCCCACTGGGTCAGGTCGGCGTCCATGAAGACCAGCAGGTCACCCCGGGTGACCAGCAACGACTTCCACAGCGCCTCGCCCTTGCCCGGGAACGAACCCAGCGACGGAACCACATCGGCCGCCCGGTGCACGACCGCGCCCGCCGCCGCGGCCGCCGCGGCCGTCCCGTCGGTGGAGTCGGAATCGATCACGACCAGCTCGTCCACCAGCGGCGCGTCCGCTACCAGGGCCCGGTGCAGCGGCCCGACCACGCTCGCCACCGTGCGCTCTTCGTTCCGGGCTGGGATGACCACGCTGATCCGGGCGCCTGAGTCCTGCTTCAGCTCCAGCAGCCGGGCGATCGGCCATTCCTGCCAGTGCGTGGTGCGCCGCCGGTACCAATCCTCGGCGCGGTGGTCCATGAGCGTCAGGCTACCGGGCCACCGGGACTGGTCACCGGCCACCCCGAGGTCCGATGATTGAATCCTTTACCGGACAGGCACCGGACAGACAAGGGCGGGGTGGACTGGCATGCGGATCGCAGTGCTCGGAGCCGGATCGTGGGGAACGACCGTCGCCTCCCTGCTGGCCGGCCACCACGACTGCACCGTGTGGGCCCGCGATCCCGAGCTGGCCCGGGAGATCTACGAACGCGACGCCAACTCGCGCTACCTGCCCGGGTTCGCGCTGCCGCCCAACCTGAAGGCCACGGCCGACCTGGAGAAGGCCGTCCACGACATCGACCTGCTGGTCGTCGGCGTGCCCACGCACGGCTTCCGCGCCATCCTCCAAGACGTCCGCCCCCACCTAAGACCCTGGATCCCGGTCGTCAGCCTGGCCAAGGGCTTCGAGCGCGGCTCGCTGCTGCGGATGACCCAGCTCATCAAGGAAGAGCTGCCCGGGCACCCGCCCGCCGTCCTGACCGGGCCGAACCTGGCCAAGGAGATCATGGCCGGGCAGGCCGCCGCCAGCGTCATCGCCACCGAGGATCTGGCGGTCGCGCGGGCGCTGCAGAAGGTCATGCAGCGCGGCCTGTTCCGCATCTACACCAACCACGACGTGATCGGCTGCGAGCTCGGCGGAGCGTTCAAGAACGTGGTCGCGATCGCGACCGGCATCGCGCAGGGCCTCGGCGTGGGTGACAACACCCGGGCGGCGGTGGTCTGCCGCGGCCTGGCCGAGCTCACCCGGCTCGGCGTGGCCATGGGCGGCGAGGCGGCCACCTTCGCCGGCCTGGCCGGCATGGGCGACCTGATCGCCACCTGCATGAGCCCGCTGAGCCGCAACCGCACGCTCGGCGAGCAACTCGGCGCGGGCAAGCCGCTGGCGGAGATCCTCGGCGCGACCCGCAGCGTGACCGAGGGCGTCGGCACCGCCTACACCATCCACGAGCTGGCCGGGAACCACGGCCTCGAGATGCCGGTCTGCCGTGAGGTCTACCGGGTGCTGGCCGGGGAGATCCCCGCCGCCGAGGCCTACCGCGGACTGCGCATCGAGCCAGGCCACGAACGGGATCCGGGGTGAGCGGCCGTGGCTGACCGGTGGCCCTTCGACCGCGTCCGGGCCGCCGCCCAGTCCCTGGGCCTGCCCACCCCCGGCATCTTTCCTGGCGACCCGTTCTCCGTCCTCGTCGACGCGGCCCGGGCCTTCCTGGTCGGCAGGCGGCGCACGATCAGCTTCGGCGGCGACGAGCTGACCATGACCCTGACCAACGTCTCGGTCGAGGGCTCGGACGTCGCCCGGCTGGTCGGACAGTACGGCCAGGTCCGCTTCACCGCGCGGGACGTCCGGTGGGACGACCACGAGTTCGAGACCCTGGAGGTGCAGGTCAGGAACGTTCACCTCCGGCCCGGCACCCGGCCGCTGCTGGTCGTCGCGCCGGTGCTGGTGGAGGCGTTCGTCACCGTCGCGGCCGCGTCCCGCTTCCTCGCCTCGGTCTCCTCCCGCCTCGAGCTGATCGTAAAAGACGGCGTCCCCCAGGTCGGCGTGATCGGCGCGCCCTGGCTGCGGCTGGAGGTCGAGACCGGCGCGGGCGGCGAGTCGCTCCGCGTCCAGCCGCGCGCGCTGCACCTGTTCGAGCAGCGCCTGGCCCTGTGGTCCCCGGCCTTCCACCTGCCGGTCCCGTCCCTGCCCAGCGGCCTCGTCCTGACCTCGGTCGAAGCCGCCCCCGGCGGCTTCACGGTGCGCGGCATGCTGAGCGAATGGCGACGGTCCGTAGCCCGCGAGGACCTCGACCAGCTGCTGACCGTTATCCGCGGAAGATCTTTATCCCGAACGAAGCCAGCTCGTCCCCCGCCCACCCCTCACCACGTCGCGAACTCAGCCCGCCGCCGGGCGGACGCGGTCCCGGACCCGGATCATGCCCTCCTGCATCACCGAGGCGACCAGCGTGCCGGAGCGGTCGTAGAGCAGGCCGCGGCACAGCGCCCGGGCGCCCGCCGCCCAGCTGCTGTTCTGGTCGTAGAACAGCCAGTCGTCGAAGCGGAACGGCGCGTGGAACCAGACCGCGTGGTCCAGGCTGGCCGCCATGACCGAGCGGCCGTCCGTGGCCAGGGCGTGCGGCGGCAGCGACGAGGAGATCAGGAACAGGTCGGACACGTAGGTAACCGCGGACACGTGCACCAGCGGGTCGTCCGGCAGCGGCTGGCGGGAGCGGACCCAGAAGCGCTGCCGGGGCGGCCCTTGCTCGCCGCGCATGATGGTCACCCAGGCCGGCCCGTCGGCCTCGGGGAAGCGGACTTCGACCGGGAAGCGGCGCACGAACTCGTCGTACCAGGTCTGAGCGGCGGGTGTCACCGGATCGGCCCGGTGGGCCGGTGTCGTTCACCGGGCCGATGCCCGCCGACTCCTCGGGCCCCGGCGCGTCGAGCACCGGCCGCTGGTACGTCATGCCGTCCTCGGCCACCTGGAACGAAGCCGACAGGCTGAAGATCACCTCGCCGTGCTGGACGGCCAGCACCCGCCGGGTGGTGAACGAGCCGCCGTCCCGGACCGGCTCCACGGTGTACAAGATCGGCGCGGCGGTGTCGCCCGGCCGCAGGAAGTAAGCGTGCAGCGAGTGCACCCCCCGGTCTTCCGGCACCGTCCGCCCGGCCGCCACCAGGGCCTGACCCGCGACCATGCCGCCGAACGCCCGGGTCGACCCGGGATGGAAGGAAAACCCCCGGTAGGTCCAGACCTCGATCTTCTCCAGGTCGAGGATCTGCTCGAGCGATACCGGCTCCTCGCCCACGCCTTCCCCCTCGCCGAGCCCGTTGTTAGTCTCTAGATTAGTAAACTGATTATGGCCCGGGAGGTCCCCATGCCTGCTCATGATGCCGTCATCGTCAACGCGGTCCGGACCCCGGTCGGCAAGCGAAACGGCTCGCTCGCGCCGATTCACGCCGTCAACCTGTCCGCCCACGTGCTGAACGCGCTGGTGGAGCGGAACGGGATCGACCCCGCCGTGGTCGACGACGTGATCTGGGGCGTCGTGCAGCAGGTCGGCCAGCAGGCCGGCAACGTGGCCCGGATGGCCGTGCTGGCCGCGGGCTGGCCCGAGTCGATCCCGGGCACCACCGTCGACCGCCAGTGCGGCTCGTCCCAGCAGTCCGTCCACTTCGCCGCGGCCGGCCTGATCTCCGGCCAGTACGACGTGGCCATCGCGGGCGGCGTCGAGATCATGAGCGCGGTCCCGCTCGGCGCGATGCGGAAGTTCACCGACGAGCTCGGCTTCCCCGGCGGTCCCAAGGTGCGCGAGCGCTACGGCGTCACCTTCAACCAGGGCATCGGCGCCGAGATGATGGCGGAGAAGTGGGACCTGTCCCGCGCCCAGCTGGACGAGTTCTCTTCCGGCTCGCACGCCAAGCTGGCCGCCGCGGCCGACGAGGGCCGCCTCGACGGCCAGATCGCCCCGGTCACGCTGGAAGACGGCACGGTGCTGGCCAAGGACGAGGGCCTGCGCCGCGGCACCACCCCGGAGAAGCTGGCCGGCCTCAAGCCCGCCTTCAAGGCGGGCGGCGTCATCCACGCCGGCAACTCCTCCCAGGTCAGCGACGGCGCCGCCGCCCTGCTCATGATGACCTCGGACAAGGCCCGCGAGCTCGGCCTGACCCCGCTGGCCCGGGTGCACACGGCGGTGCTGGCCGCCGACGACCCGGTCATCATGCTGACCGCGCCCATCCCGGCCACCCTCAAGGCGCTGAAGAAGTCCGGCCTGTCCGTCGACGACATCGGCGCCTTCGAGGTCAACGAGGCCTTCGCCCCGGTCCCGCTGGCCTGGCTGGCCGAGACCGGCGCCGACCCCGCCCGCCTCAACCCGAACGGCGGCGCCATCGCCATCGGCCACCCCCTCGGCGCCTCCGGCGCCCGCCTGATGTCCTCCCTCGTCCACCACATGAAGGACCAGGGAATTCAGTACGGCCTCCAGACCATGTGCGAAGGCGGCGGCATGGCCAACGCCACCATCCTCGAACGCCTCGCCTAGTGCGCTGGCCACGAACGTTGACCGGGTCGGTCATGCCGCTTTAGGTTTCGGGCGGCCCCAGCGTTGCTGGCGTTCGCTGCGGATGCGGGCGCGCTCACGGCGCTGGGCGGCCAGCACGTCGGGGTGACGGGCGTGAGTATTACGCCAGCGCAGGTAGTCCTGCAGCCGGCGAGCGAGCGCGGGGTGGTTCGGGTGGTCCGAGCCGCCCATGACAAAGGTGCGCAAGGGCCCGAACTGCGCCTCGATCGGATTGGCCCACGACGCGCTGGTGGGCGTGAAGCACAGCTCGACGTTCTCCCGCTTTGCCCAGGAGCGGATCGCCGGGGTCTTGTTCGCCGAGAGGTTGTCCATGATGACGAACAGCCGGTACCCGCCGGGCCGGGCGGCCCGGATCGATTTCAGCGCGGCCAGGGTGTGACCGCCGCCCTTATGCTCGCGGGTCACGCCCCGCAGCTGGTCATCGCCCAGGGAGTAGCAGCCGTGGAAGTAGCGGATGCCGTGCGTGCGGTGATAGGTCGCCCGCAGCCTCACCGGGTGCTTGCGCGGCGCCCAGCAGGCCCCGTGGCACGGCCGGATCGACAGCGGCCCGAACTGGTCAAAGGCAAAGCACCGATCGGGATAGCTGCTGGTCACGTACTCGATCCGGTCCAGCTTGGCGTCCCGGTCCGGGTCGGTCGATTCCTTCCAGGTCCTCGTCCGCTGGAAGGAGATGCCGCGGGCGTGCAGGAGCTGCCGCAGCCGCTCCCGCCCGATGGCCACCGGCCGCTCAGGGCGGCCGGCTGAAATAGGCGGCCAGCTTGCGCAGGCTCCACCGGGTGAACGGCTGGCCTAGCTTTTCCGGCCGGGTCCTGGCCGCCGTGACGATCACCTCGATGTCACCGTCACTGATCAGGCGGGGACGGCCTCCCGCCCACTGAGGGCCCAGCGCGGCCAGCCCCTTGGCGTTGAAGGCGTGGATCACGTCCCGCACGGTGTCCTCATCCGCGGCGACCAGCCGGGCGATCGCCGGGACCAGCGTGCCCGACGCTGAGGCCATGATGATCATCGCCCGGCGCACCCGGACCGACTCGTGCTTACCGCGCCGCACGATCTGCTGCAGCCGCTGCCCCTCCTGATCACTCAGGCGCCGCGCCCGCACCTGTTCAGCCATCTCGCCTCCCGCCACTCGCCATGTCCACTACATAATCGAGTGTGGAAGCATCAGCGCGGCGTGTCAGCCGAGCCGGTGAACGTTTCTGGCCAACGCACTAGCCACCCCGCCGTAGTGCGGATCGCACATTCCGTCCTGTGCTGAGCCCACATATTGGCGGATATCGGAGTGCAGTCCGCACATTACGTTCGTCCCCTGGGACTGGAAGCATGGCTGTGCATTCCAGCTTCCGCACGCGGCACGGTCGCGGTTCACGTCACCATCTCGACGCAATAGGGGCAACCATGGAACGCGCAAAAGACTCGGTGCCCAGCCTGGCCGGCGATCCCGGCCAGATCCGGGGCAACGCCGGGCGTTGCTTAACGGCCAGCCTGCCGCATCACCGGGCTATCGTCGCGCTCGACATCGAGCAGTCGACCCGCCGTCCCGATCCCGTCAAGGCCGGGCTCCGCAGCACGATGTACGAACTGTTCGACGCGGCGCTGTGCTCGGCCGGAATCCAGCGGCGTCACCGTGACCCTTTCGTCGATCGTGGCGACGGCGTCCTGGCCCTCATCCGGCCGGTGGACCGGGCCCCCAAGGCGATCTTGCTGAACCAGGCCATCCCCGCGCTCAGCCGGCTGCTGGCCGACTACAACGCAGGCCTCCCGTGCGCCAGTCGGCCGCAGCGACTGCTGCGGGTCCGTGTCGTCGTGCACGCGGGGGAGGTCAACTACGACCCCAACGGGTGTTTCGGCGAAGCGCTCGACGTCGCCTTCCGCCTGCTCGACGCGGCCCCAGTCAAAAAGGCGTTGCAAACCGCTGACGACCCGCTGATCCTCGTCGTCTCCGGAGACATCTACCGGTGCGTCGTGCGGCACGGGTATGACGGCATCGACCAGGACGCCTTCCAGCCGATGGTCCGCGTGCAGGTGGCCGGCCACCGCCACCGCGGCTGGGTGCAGGTCCCCGGACGGGCCGCGCCGCACCAGGTGGCCGATCTGGCCAGTTACCGGGTGACCGGGCACCTGCGCTGGGTAGGCGCCGTGCCGTAGGGAGCACGCTCCTGGCTAGCGCGGGGCCATCCGGATGGCGCCGTCCAGGCGGATCGTCTCGCCGTTGAGCATCGGGTTCTCCACGATGTGCGCGGCCAGCGCGGCGTACTCGCTGGGCTGACCCAGCCGGGACGGGTGCGGGACCTGGGAGCCGATCGACTTGATCTGCTCCTCGGACAACCCGCCCAGCAGCGGGGTCTGGAACAGGCCGGGCGCGATCGTCACCACCCGGATCTTCAGCCGGGCCAGGTCGCGGGCGATCGGCAGGGTCATGCCGACGATGCCGCCCTTGGACGCCGAATAGGCGGCCTGCCCGATCTGGCCGTCGAACGCCGCCACCGACGCGGTGTTGACCACCACGCCGCGCTCGCCGTCCTGCTCCTGCGCCTGGCTCATCCGGAACGCGGCCAGCCGGATCACGTTGAAGGTCCCGATGAGGTTGACCTGGATCACCCGGTTGAAGGCATCCAGCGGGAACGGGCCGTCCTTGCCCGCGGTCCGGGCGGCGTTGCCGATGCCCGCGCAGTTGACCACGATCCGGGGCGGCTCGCCGCCCAGCGCGACCGCGGCGTCCAGCGCGGCCTCCACGTCGTCCGGGTTGGTCACGTCCCCGGGCGAGAACGCGGCCCGGTCGCCGAGTTCCTTCGCCACCTCGGCTCCGTTCGACCTGGGCAGGTCCAGCAGGACCACCGCCGCACCGGCGTCGTGCAGCCTGCGGACCGTGGCCAGCCCGAGGCCGGACGCACCGCCGGTGACCAGGGCGACGTTTTCCGAGATTCGCATCGAGCCTCCAGGCGCAATCGTTTTACTGATTGACCTTAACCCCGGGAACCGTCCGGTGGCCAGGGCGGGGGAGGAGATGCCGGGGCGAAGAGCCCGCTCGTTCGGCCATAAGGGTTTTCAGGCGAACAGGTCGACGACCGAGCGGGGCTGCAGGTCTTCGCGCAGCAGGCGCTGGCCGGCCGCCTCCATGTGGGCGCGCCAGTGCCGCTCGGCCCCGGCGCCGTCGCGCTTGTCGACTAGTTCGACCAGCTTCTCGTAGCTGCGCATGTTGCGGCGGTAGTCGCCGGACGCCTCGTCGTCGGCGTAGCCGCGGGTGATGGCCAGGGTGAGGTGGGTGGCCACGATGTCCTGCAGCACCCCGCCCTGCACGGCCAGCGTCTTGCTGCCCGAGCGCTGCATGATCAGTTCGTGGAACCGGTAGGCCACGCTGGACCAGCGGGCCAGGTCGGGGCCGTGGTCCGGGCCGGACTCGGTGGCGCCGCGCAGCTCCTCGACGCACGCGGTCAGGTCGGCCAGGTCCTGCTTGGTCCGGCGCCGGGCCAGCAGCCGGGCGCAGGCCGGCTCGAGCACCATCCGCGCCTCGTACACGTCGGCGATCGTGGTGTCCTGCACCTGCAGCAGCAGGCCCACGTACCGGGCGGCCACCGACAGGCTCGGCTGGGTGACCCGGGCGCCACCGCGGGACCCGCGCTTGACGCTGATCAGGTCCTCGGCCTCGAGAATCCGGAACGCCTCGCGCAGCGTCGGCCGGGACACCCCGAACTGGGTCATCAGGTGCTGCTCGGACGGCAGCGTGTCGCCGGGCTTCAGCTCGCCGCGGACGATCTGGCGGCGGTAGAGGGAGGCGATGAGCTCGGCCGTCTTGGGGGCCCGGACGAGCTGGCCGGCGGCGTACGGCTGGGTGCCCAGGATCGCTTCCCGGCCGGCGAGACTAGTCACGGCACCTCCTGGCGGCCGGTGGCGCGCCGCGTCTAGACGTATCAAATATTGTACTGGGTTAGACGACAGAACAGCAGTGACGATACGCGCTGGAGCTAACGAAAGAGGTGCCGACATGGCGGAGCCGGAACGAACCCGCCGCGGGCCGCTGGCCGGCCTGCGCGTGCTCGAGCTCGCGGGGATCGGGCCCGGGCCGTTCTGCGCCATGATGCTCGCCGACCAGGGTGCGAATGTGCTGCGCGTCGACCGCCCCGGCGACGGCGGCCGCGGCGGGTCACGCGAGCGGGAGTTCCTCAACCGCGGCCGCCAGTCCGCCGTGCTCGACCTCAAGCACCCGCGCGCGGTGGACGCCGTGCTCCGGCTCGCCGACACCGCGGACGTGCTGATCGAGGGCCTGCGGCCGGGAGTGACCGAACGCCTCGGCGTCGGGCCCGACGTCTGCCTGGCCCGTAACCCGCGGCTGGTCTACGCCCGGATGACCGGCTGGGGTCAGGACGGCCCGATGGCGAACACCGTGGGGCACGACATCGGCTACATCGCCCGGACCGGCGCCCTGCACGCCCTGGGCCGGGCGGACGGCCCGCCCCAGTTCCCGGCCAACCTGCTCGGCGACTTCGGCGGCGGCGGGATGCTCATGGCCTACGGAATCTGCGCGGCCCTGGTAGAGCGCTCTGTTTCCGGCCAGGGGCAGGTGGTGGACGCGGCCATCGTCGACGGGGTGGCCTCGCTGCTGGCCATGCCGCTGATGTTCATGGCCCAGGGCATGTGGCAGGACGAGCGCGGGGTGAACCTGCTCGACGGCGGCGTGCCCTGGTACGACGTGTACGAGACGGCGGACGGCCAGTGGATGGCCGTCGGCGCGCTCGAGCCCCGGTTCTACGCCGCCCTGCTGGCGGGGCTGGGCCTGGAAGACGCACCCGACCGCGGCGACCGGGCCAACTGGGACGAGCTGCGCGCGCTGTTCACCGCCCGGTTCAAGGACAAGACCCGGGACGAGTGGGCGGCGGTGTTCGGCGGCAGCGAGGCGTGCACCGAGCCGGTGCTCTCCCTCCACGAGGCGGCCCGCGACCCGCACCTGGCCGCGCGGGAGACCTACGTCGAGCGGGACGGCTTCATCCAGCCCACGCCGTCGCCCCGGTTCTCCCGCACCCCCGGCGCACTGTCCGACCCGGCGCCCGTGCCCGGTCAGCACACCACTGAGGCGCTGGCCGAGTGGGGCCTGGCCGACGCCGCCGACCTGGTCGCCTGCGGCGCCGCCCGCCAGGCCTGAGCCGGCCCCGCTCCCTAGCCCGCTGCGCCGGTCCTCAGCCTTCGTCCGCCACCCCCGGCCCCGGGCCGCAGCCCGCTGCGCCGGTCCTCAGCCTTCGTCCGCCACCCCCGGCCCCGGGCCGCAGCCCGCTGCGCCGGTCCTCAGCCTTCGTCCGCCACCCCCGGCCCCGGGCCGCAGCCCGCTGCGCCGGTCCTCAGCCTTCGTCCGCCACCCCCGGCCCCGGGCCGCAGCCCGCTGCGCCGGACCCCGGCGCTCGTCCGTTACCGGTAGGTGATCAGCGCGCGGTCCGATTCCAGGTGGGCGTGGTCGTTGAACGTCACCAGGCTGGTCCCCGTCCGCCCGCTGATGATCTTCGTGATGCTGGCGTTGACCACCAGCCGGGCCAGGCTGGGCCACCGCTCGACCGGCAGCCCCAGGGACAGGGCGCAGTAGGCGGCGATGACCCCGCCCGAGGTCACCGCGACGGTGGCGCCGGGCTTGACCACCAGGTCGCCGATAGCGCCCTGGACCCGTTCGATGAACGTGTCGTGGGTTTCGCCGTACCCGTCCTCGCCGGAGATCCAGCGGCCGATCGCCTCCTCCAGCGCGGACTGCAGCTGCCGCCCCCGCTCGCCGTCCGCGGTGGCGTTGGCGAAGCTGATCCCGGCCTCGTGCCGGGCCATGACCGCGACGTGGTCGTACTCGTCCAGCCGGTCGTCGGTGCCCAGTTCCGACAGCGGGCGCCCGAGCGCGGCCATCACCGCTGCCGCAGTATCGCGCTGACGGCTCAGGTCCCCCGCCACCACCCGGTCGACCGTCAGCCCGGTCCCGGCCAGCCGGGCCCCGACCACCTGCGCCTGACGGCGGCCGAGCTCGGAGAGCCGGTCGTAATCCGCCGCCCCGAGCGAAGCCTGACCGTGCCGGACCAGCAGAAGCACACCCATGCGCCCCAACTTAGCCGGACCACCACCATGCCCCCAGCCCCACCCCGATCGCGGCCCGGCCCCACCCCGATCGCGCCCCGGCCCAACCCCGATCGCGGCCCGGCCCCAGCCCCACCCCGATCGCGGCCCGGCCCCAGCCCCACCCCGATCGCGCCGGTCAGCGGAACTGGTCGATCCACAGCCCGAGGAGCCGGCTTCCGGTCAGCGCCGAGATCGCGAGGACCGTGCAGGTGGCGCCGAACGCCGCGATGAACACCGCCCCGTTGAAGGTGACGATCGCGGCCGCCCACAACAGCACCGTGATCACCACGGTGCGCGCGATCGCCCTGCTTCCCGCCTGAACCTCCGCGTCCGCCATCGGCCGGCATCGTTTCCGCGCCGACGCCGACGCCGACGCCGACGTCGGCTGCGGCTGCGGCAAGGCGGGCACGGTCTGCGGCCCGGCCGTGACCGCGATGGCGGGGAGGTCTTCGGTGAGCCTGGTGAGCTCGGCGTAGGTCCGCGCAGCGAAGGTAAGTTCCACCCGCCCGTCGAACTCGTCTTTCGTCAGCCGACCCTGCACGAAGGCCGCCTTGAGCAGCCCGATCACCTGCTCGCGGTCCGCGTGCGACGCGCGGAGACGATTACGCGCTAGTTGTTCCTCAGGCCCTGACATCACCGGCGCCCCCCACAGAACGTATTGCAGGCAGCGTAACCCGGCCGCCCCCCAGTGACCATGCCCCAATCCAGTCAGCTGACCCCGGCTCCGCCCGGACCTCCGAGCCGCCTTCACCGGGCGATTGCCAGCTCTGCACCACTCACACCGCCCGCCCCGAACGTCCCCTGGTCATAAACCCGGGATCACCAGCCGACCCGGAACCGATCACAGAAGCCCCAAGGCGCACATTGTCCACCGCGGTCCGCCCTCAACCAGGGGTCGATGGGAGCATCCACCCGGTTGTTACCGGGTCGGAGCATCGATCCGGTTGAAGGATCAGGCTGACGCAAGACACCTGAGCCACATGAGATACCTGAGGCGCACGGTACTAGTGGTGGCCGCCCGCGCCATGCTGGCCGCCACTGCAATGTGACATGGGTGCGGCTCCTTTTCTGTGAGCCCGGTCCCGGGGTCCTGCCTGCTGAGCCCGGTCCCGGGGTCCTGCCTGCTGAGCCCGGTCCCGGGGCGCCTGATCCGTGCGGGGCGTGCGGTACCGGCCGGGGCCACCCGGGGGCCGCCCCGGCAACCACCGCGATGCCACATCGACGTGGTTCTGACCACCGCAGAATCACATTGATGTGGCTGCCCGAGGGCCGGCGCCGGGTGGCGGGCGGGAGATCCGGGGGCTGGGGGGCCGGGCCGGGCTGACGGGGCTGGGGGGAATACCGGGCGGCCCGGCTCGCAGCGGCCGCCCGGCCGCTCACACGAAAGGAGCCGCACCCATGGAACATCGCGGCTGTCCTAACCACTGTCCTAACCACTGCAGCGTCACATTGCGGTCCCTGCCTCAGTCGGTCGGCATCACGCTGACCGCGTCCCTGATGTAACGCCTGATGGCCAGGTCCTCGATCCGGTCCAGCCTGCGGACCAGATGGCGCAGCTCAGCCAAGAAATCCGCCCGCCGCCCAGCCAGCTCCGCCCCGCCAGAACTTCCCGTCGCGCCAGAACCTCCCGCGCCGCCAGAACCTCCCGCCCCGCCAGAACCTCCCGCCGCGCCAGAACCTCCCGCCCCGCCAGAAGCGTCCGCACCACCAGCACCACCAGAACCTCCGGCCGCGCCAGAAACGTCCGCACCACCAGAACCACCAGCATCGCCAGAACCAGTAGCAACACCAGCACCGCCAGAATCTTCCGCCCCGGCCCCAAGCAACCCCCGGTTCCTCGCCAGCTGAAGCCCAGTCTGGAACAGCAGCACCGACACCGACTCGGCACTGCGCAGCCGCTTCTGGGCCACGTACTGCTGCCCGAGCCCAAGCGCCCGGCTGGTCACCTCGGCGTCCCCCCCAGAACCCGCCACCTCGTCATTCACCAGCACATCAGCCACGATCCGGTAAGCCTCCACGAACGGCCGCACCATGATGTGCGAGACCAGCGGCCGCATCTCGGCCAGCAGCCCGTCCGCCTCACCCGCTCGGAGCCGCTCCTCCCAGGCCGGATCATGCCGGGACATCTCCGAGCCCACCTGGCGCCGGTGTTCCTCACGGTCCTTGAAGTAGAACTCGAACTTCAGCAGATCCCGCAGCCGCCCGATCTCGTCCCAGAAAGCCGCCACCGGATCAGCGTCCGAAGCGGTCGCCAAGCCGCCCGACCCGCCCGAGCCGCCCGGCAGCCCGGCCGAGCCCGGCAACCCGCCCGAACCGCCCGGCAACCCGGCCGAGCCCGCCAACCCGCCCGAGCCCGGCAACCCACCCGAGCCGCCCGGCCAAACACCAACCTCCCCCGCCCGCAGCACCGCCAGCTCACACAACGCCGTATCCAGCAAAAAGTGGATCAGCGAGTTCCGGTAGAACGTCGCCGCCAGCTGATGCTCCGGCCCGATCAGCCAAACGGGCTCCCGCCCGTCCCGCACCAGCGTCACCACCCCGCCCGACACCAGCGCATCCAGCGTCGCCCGCAACGCCGATGCGTCCGACAGTGCCCGCGCCAACGCCGTCCGAGGGACCGAACGGCTCTCCAGATAGTCCAGCGCATCCCCGAGCCCCAGCCGCATCTGGCCAAACGTCAGCGCCGCCCCCTGCATCGCCAGCAGCACCGTGGTCACGATGGCCGTCGCCGTAACCGGCATCCCCTGGTTGATCCGCCACGCCACCTCGAACGCCGTCTTCTGCAACGCCAGCCGCCGCCCCGAAGCCGGATCCCCCGGCCTCAGGAACGAGCTCAGCAGCACCGGCTCCCCGAACCGCACGTAGACCTTGCCGTAGTGCCGCGCCCCCTGCGCCTTGATGAACCCGTACAGCCAGCTGAACCCCTCTGGCTTCTTGGCCGCACCCCGCGCGTACGCCGCGTACTCCGAGATCTCGTGCAGCTGGTCGAAGGAGATCGACACCGGCAGCAACGCGATATCGTCGACCCGCCCCTGGACGAACGCATCGGCCGCGTACGACAGCAGCCCCAGCCGCGGCGGCAGCATCTTCCCGGTCCGCGACCGGGTGCCCTCGATCGACCAGGACAGGTTGAACCGCTTCTCCAGCACGTAGCCGACGTACTCGCGCAGCACGTACTTGTACAGCGGGTCGTCCGACGTCGAGCGCCGGATGAAGATCACCCCGGCCCGCCGCATGATCGCGCCCATCGGCCCGAAGGCCATGTTGATCCCGGCGAACAGGTGGGCCGGCGGGATGCCCTGCTCCTGCAGGGCCGCGGCCAGCACCAGGGTGTCCAGGTTCGACCGGTGCGACCACAGCAGGATGCCCGGATACCGCTCCATCGCCGCCCGCAACCGCTCCACTTGCGCCACGTCGTAGTCGATCTGCGGATCGAAGCCGCGCTGGAAGATCAGCCGCCCGATGGTCGGCATGACGTCGATGAGGCGCCGGCTCCAGCCCGCGGCGAGCTCGTCGAGGATCTCCCCGGCCTCCTCGACCGTCGGCACCGCCGAACCCCCCGGTGCCGCCGAAGCCGAAGAAGCAGAAGCAGAAGAAGCAGAAGCAGAAGCCGAAGGCACCGAACGCAGCCCCTCCCGGAACCGCCGCGACGACAAGATCTCGTCCCGGACCAGGCTCGGCGTCTTGTACCGGGGCCCCCGCAGCCGGTACTCGGCCCGGTCCAGCGCCAGCGTGGCCCGCCGGGCCACGTAGCCAGCGAAATCATCGCCCGCGGTCTCGGCCCAGCGCTCCCGCAGCGACCCCACGGTGGCCGGCTCGCCCGCCAGCACTACGGCCCGCCCCGGCTGCCGGGCCAGGATCCGCCGCTGCTGCCGCTCGCTGGGATGGTATGGGTCCTGACCGGGCAAGACATCGTGCAGCCGGGCCGCCCGCCGCCCGCCGCGCTCCTCGGGCAGCCACGCCACCCGCACCGGCACCAGGCGAGCGGAGTCATCCGCCAGCACCGAATCCGGGATCGCATCAGAATCCGCCGAAACAGCCGCCCCGCCCGCCGCCGCGACCCGTTCGGCGATCAGCCGCGCCTCGGTCGCCGTCGCGGCCTGCGTGAGCACCACCGTCCCCGCCCGCGAGGCCAGCACCTCCCGCAGCGAAGGAGGCGAAGGAAGCGGAGGAAGCGAGGGAACCGGCGGAGCGGTCACGGCCGCGTCCCGTCGCTACCCCCGGCCGGCCACGAAGCCAGCAGCTGCACATAAGCCGAACGAACCCCCTCGATCCGCTCGCCCAGATCCTCCGCCGTCCAGTCGGCCACCGAAACCGGCGGCAGCACCGCCACGTCCACGGTCCCCGGATGCAGGGTCGTCGAGTTACGTCCGGCCACCGACTCGGAGTTCCTGATCACGATCGGCACGATCGGCAGCCCGGTCGCCATCGCGATCCGGAACGCCCCCTTCTTGAACGGCCCGACCGACTGGGTGTCCAGCCGCGACCCCTCGGGCGCCACCAGGATCGACAGCCCCTTGCGGGCCGCCTCCTCGATGGGCCCCAGCGCGGCCACCGCCGAGGCCGTGTCGGCCCGGTCGACGAACGCCGCGTCCATCAGCTTCCCGAGCGGTCCGACCAGCGGGTTCGACGCCAGCTCCTTCTTCGCGATCCCGGTCCAGTTGTCCTTGACCAGCGCGGCCACGATGAAGATGTCGAAGTTGTTCCGGTGGTTGAACAGGAACACGGCCGGCCGCCGCGCGGTCAGGTTTTCCGGTCCCAGCACGTTCAGGCGAACCCCGTTCAGCGCCAGCACCGTCTCCGGCCAGGTCCGGGTCAAGAAGTTCAGCCCGATCCGCTTGTTCCTGGTCAGCAGGCCCAGGCTCAGCGCACCCGCCGCCACCGGGCCGAGCGAGCCGATCGCGGCCAGGTTGCGGACCCGGCCGAGCGGCCCGCCGCCGCCCCGGCTGCCGAACCGCAGGATGGGCCAGCCGCGCCGCTGGGCCACCGCCGTCAGCCGCGGCCCGGGGTTGACCGGCCGCGGGTTGCCGACCAGGTGCATCAGCGCGGCGTCCTCGTCCCCGTCCGCGTAGAAGTAGCTGGTCCGCAGGTTGACCCCGTGCTCGGCGGCGAACTTCTGCACGCTGGTGGCCTTGCTGGGCCCCCAGATCACCGGCCGCTGCACCTCGCCGGTCAGCACCCCGTGCTCGTCGACCACGAACCGGTTGCACACCACGTGGTCGATCCCGAGGTAGCGCGCCACCGGCTCGGCCTGCATGCTCAGCGCCGACGAGCTCAGCACCACGGTGTGGCCGCGCCGCTGGTGGGCCCGGACCAGCTCGCGCATCTCCGGGTAGATCAGGTCCACCACGCCCTGGGCGAAGATCCGCTCGCCGACCTCTTCCACGTCCTCGGCCAGCCGCCCCTTGGTCGAGCCGACCGCGCCCGCGATCACGTTCTCGAACTGGCTCCGGCCCAGCCGGTACTCCACCGCGAGCTGCATCATCTGCAGGAACTCGCCCGCCCCGATCTCGCGGCGGCGCAGCCGGTCCCGGGTGACGGCCGCGACCGTGAACCCGGCCACCAGCGTCCCGTCCAGGTCGAAGAAGGCGCCGGTCCCCGGCCCCTCCGGGCTGGCGTCCACGTCGGCCACAGACCCGGGGAGCCGCAGCGGCCCCGTCACGAGTTCCCCTCCGCCGTCGGTCCCGTCCTTTTCTTACCTACCGAACGAGTTGCCACCCGCCCCACTTCCACCATCTCGTCGAACCCGGCCTGAAGACACTTCTCGAGCTGATCAGCGGCGGTGAACGAGGCCGTGTCATAGCGGAAGGCCACCGTGCAGATGCCCGCCCGGGAGACCAGGATCGCCATCATGGCCACCCGCGGCAGCGGGCCGAGCACGTACTGCCGGTCCACCCGCGCCCCGGCCAGGAAGGTCTCCTGGGCGTAGCCGGGCACGTTGCTGGCCTGGACGTCCGGCGGGGGAACCCGCTCGATGACCTCGCGCAGCGCCTCGTCGGGCAGCAGGGCCAGGGCCGGGGCCAGCCGCCCGATCACGTCCAGGGCGGGCTCGCCGCGGCGCGCGATGACCTGCTCGCGGACCAGTCGCATCCGCTCGACCGGATCCGGCTCGCCGACCGGCGCGGCGATCGTCACCCCGGTGAACCGGTTGCCCGAGGCCGGGTCGTCCGCGCCGCGCAGGCTGACCGGCAGGGCCAGCGGGATGGCGCCGACCGGCAGCCCGAGCACCTCGTGGTACCGGCCCAGCCCGCCGCACAGCGCCGCGAGATAAGCGTCGTTGACGGACGCGCCGACCGACTTGGCCGCCGTGCGCAGGTCGGCCAGCGGCAGCTCGAGCACGATGGTCCGGCTGGCCAGGCTCCGCCGGCGCAGCAGCGGCGACGTCTCGGCCGGTGCGGGGATGAGCATCCGCCGGGCCGAATCGGCGAAGCCCAGCACCTCGGTGACCGAGGGGCCCGGCTGCGTGGCCAGCCGGACGGCCGCGCTGGCGATGCCGCCCAGGAACCGGCGGCCCGCGGTGAGCGTGTTCTGCGGCAGCTGCCGGATGCTGTCCCGCAGCAGGTCCTCGCCGGTCAGGTCGCGGGGGACGGGAACCGGCGGCATCGGCCGCGGCTCCGGGTCCCGCTCGGTGTCGTAGACCTGCTCGAACAGCGCGATGCCGCCGAGCCCGTCGGTGATCGCGTGGCTGAGCTTGGTCAGCAGCGCCGACCGGCCGCCTTCCAGGCCCTCGACGTAGACCGCCTCCCACAGCGCCCGCGAGGTGTCCAGCGGCGACTGCAGGGTGACCTCGGCCAGGTCGAGGACCTGGCGCAGCGTGCCGGGGGCGGGCAGCGCGACCCGGCGCAGGTGGTAGTCCAGGTCGAAGTCGGGATCGACCGCCCACCGCGGGGCAGTGGTCGGCAGCGGCGGGACGACCACCTTCTGCCGCATCCTGATCACGACCCGGCTGGCCCGGTCGAGCGCGTCGCGCAGCCGGCCCCAGTCCGCGGGCCGGTCCAGGATCTCCAGGTTGAGGAACGCCGAACGCGTGGCCGGATACGCCTCGCCGCGGTGCAGCAAGTAGTCCAGCGGGCTGAGCTCGTCGTCCATGGTGCCAACTTCTCAGCCAGCACCCGCCCAACGCAAGCTCAGGCGTTAGTGCGCCCGGCTACGTCGGGGGGCGGGACACGCACTGGGCGAGGTACAGCTGCTCGCCGAGCGTGTTCATCAGCTCGAGCTGGGTCTCCAGGTAGTCGATGTGGAGTTCCTCGTCCGCCATGATCTTCTCGAGCAGGAGCGCGCTGGTCGAGTCCTGGCGCTCCCGGCACAAGATGATGCCGGGCCGGAGCCGCTCGGCCACTTCCACCTCGATGGCCAGGTCGGACTCGAACTGCTCGCGGATGGTCTGCCCGATGCGCACCGAGAACAGCCGCTGGTAGTTCGGCAGGCCGTCCAGGATCAGGATCCGGTCGGTGAGCGCCTCGGCGTGCTTCATCTCGTCGAACGACTCGGCCCGGGTGTGCTCGGCCAGCTCGGTGAAACCCCAGCTGTCCTGCATCTTGGAGTGCAGGAAATACTGGTTGATGGCGGTGAGCTCGCTGGTGAGCTGTTCGTTGAGCAACTGCAGGACTTCAGGGTCCCCGAGCATGTGCGTCCCCTCCCACCTCTGGTTTCCGGAGCCTATACCGTAGCGTCATCCGAACCTTCGCGACCTGATTGGCGACGCTGCGATGTCCCTTGTCCTTGCCGCCGACTACCGGGTGCCCGATTTCGGCCACTGGTGGAAGGTACTGGCTCGCGACCTGCCCCGGCTGCCCAGCCTGGGCGCGCATCACATCGTGGTCTACCGCTCGCTCGAGGACGCCAACCGCGTCTTCGTGACCCTCGGCTTCCGGGAACGCCCGGCGGTCGACGCGCTGCTGCGATCGCCGGGCATGTTCTCCTGGTTCGACGCCGCCGGGGTGGAGGAGTTTCCGCCGATGTTCGCCGGCGAGGTAGTGGAGAAGCTCGACCTCGCCCCGGAAAGCCCGCGGGACAGCCCGGTCGGGACCGGGGACGTCCGGCCGGACCGGGTTTCCGGCCCGCTGGCGGCGGACGAGTCCGTGGTCGTGGCCGCGATCGCCCCGGTCGGCCCGCTGGACCGGCTGCAGGCCAGCGTGCACGCGGCCGCCGCCCGGCTGGCCGCCTCGGGCGTGCGCCGCTTCTGGATCTACCGGGCCCTGGACGACCAGGCCGAGGTGATGATCTTGCAGGAGGTCGCCACCGAACAGCAGGCCAAACGGTGGATCGCCCACCCCGACGCCTCGGCCGCGTTCATGTCGGAGGCGGCGGAGGGCGCCTACCCGCCGCTGTTCGTCGGCCGCCTCGCGCAGGCCATCGAGACCCCCAGGGACGACGCCCCCGAACCCCTGCGGGACTGAGATGTATATCTGCCTCTGCCTGGGCGTCACGACCAGCGCGGTCCAGCACGCCATCGACGAAGGCGCCCGCACGACCAGGAAGGTCTCCGAGGCCTGCGGCGCCGGCTCGGTCTGCGGGCGCTGCGCGCACACCATCCGCACCCTGATCGAGGCCTCCGCCTCCGATTCCCCCGGCCGCACCCCCGATCGCCTGCGCCGCCGCTGGGGCCGCCCCTCCTCCCGCGACCGGGACCGCCCGTGACCGACCCCGGCGTACTAGCCTGGCCCGACCTCCAAGACTGGCTGACCAGCGAACCCGCCCTGCTCCCCACCGGCGCCCCCGCCGTCCCCGTCCTCTTCGTCGACCTAGACACCCCGGGCACCCCCGCCCAAGCCGCCGCCCTCCTCCAGGCAATCACCCCAGCCCCGGCCACCCCAACCCCGGCCACCCCAGCCCCGGCCACCCCAGCCCCGGCCACCCCAGCCCCGGCAAGCACCCCAGCCCCGGCCGCCTCTTCTCGGTCGACCATCGTCGATCATCGCGTGCTGGTCGGCTTGGCCCGACACGCCGTCCGGCCCGAACTGCTCCCGCTGACCGAGGCTCTGACCTGCACCCTGGTCGCCGACAGCCCAGAACCCGTGCCCGCTGCCCAGATCGCCGTCCCCCGCCTCGGCCAGGCCAGCCGCGCCATCGCCGCCACCGCCGTCGCCGCCCCCAAGGCCGCGGCCACCCTGGCCGGCCTGCTCCGCCTGACCAGCACCATCCCGGCCGACCAGGGCCTGGTCGCCGAGTCGCTGGCCTACTCGATGCTGCTGGCCGGCCCGGAGTTCGCCCGCTGGCAAGCCGCCCGCCCCGCGCACCCGCCCGCCCCCGCACCCCCCGAGCCCGTCCTCCTCGACCGGGCCGGCGGCGAGCTCCGCATCACCCTCAACGACCCAGCCCGGCACAACGCGTTCGGCCGCCACATCCGCGACGGCCTAGCCGAGGCCCTCGACGTCGCCCTGGCCGACCCGTCGATCACGACGATCCGGCTGACCGGCCAGGGCCCGTCCTTCTCCAGCGGCGGCGACCTGGACGAATTCGGCACCACCCCGGACGTCGTAACGGCCCACCTGATCCGCCTGGAGCGCAGCGTGGCCGCCCGGGCCGAACGCTGCCGCGACCGCCTCCGCCCCGTCCTGCACGGTGCCTGCATCGGCGCCGGCCTCGAGCTCCCGTCGTTCGCCGCCCAGGTCGAAGCCCGCGACGACGCCTTCTTCCAGCTCCCCGAACTGTCCATGGGCCTGATCCCCGGCGCCGGCGGCACCGTCAGCCTGCCTCGCCGCATCGGCCGCTGGCGCACCGCCTACCTAGCCCTGTCCGGCCTCCGCCTCGACCTGCCCACCGCCCTGACCTGGGGTCTAGTCGATGCCCGCGTCCCCTGACCCCGCCTTCCTCGCCGACGCGATCGTCAACTCTCAGCCCTCGACGCCCGGATCGGCCGTCGCCGCCTGGGCGAAGTCCGGGGCCATGGCCCTGACCGGCCCCGCCGAGGGGCCGCCCGCCCTGGCCCCCGGTGCACCTGCTAGCGCCCTGGCCGCAGCCCTCGCCGTCTTCGACAAGCTCACCCGCTCGCGGACGGGCGCGCCCGTGCCCGACCTGCCGGACGCTGGCCTGCTGGGGGAGCGGGCCGCCCTGGCCGGGTTCTCCCGGCAGGCTCCCCGTTCCGTCGGCGGCGCCTTCCGCGCACTCCGCTCGGCCGACGGCTGGCTGGGGTTGTCCCTCGCCCGCCCCGACGACATCGCCCTGCTCCCCGCTCTCACCAGCGGAGCCGTGTCCGACGCGAACAGCGAGCCCTGGTCCGCGATCTCGGCCTGGCTCGCCGACCGTGAGCTCGCCTCGGTCGTCGCCCAGGCCCGCCTGCTCGGCCTGCCCGCGGCCCCGGTTCCGTCCGGTCCGGCCGCCGTCCGGAGACCTCCGGTCCTCTGCTCACCCGGCGGCCCGCGCGACCCGTCGCGGCGCGACGCGCCGCTGGTCGTCGACCTGACCTCGCTGTGGGCCGGACCGCTGTGCGCCCACCTGCTCGGCCTGGCCGGCGCGCGCGTGGTGAAGGTGGAGAGCCGGACCCGCCCAGACGGCGCCCGGGCCGGTACCCCGGCGTTCTTCGACCTGCTGCACGCCGGCCACCTGTCGGTGGCGCTGGACTTCGGCGCGCCCGGTGACCTCGCCGCCCTGCGCCGCCTCCTCGCCCGCGCCAACGTGGTCCTGGAAGCCTCCCGCCCCCGCGCCCTGCGTCAGCTCGGCCTGGACGCGGAGGAGTACGTGGCCTCCGGCACCATCTGGGCCAGCCTCACCGCCTACGGCCGGACCGGCGAGGACGCCCAGCGCATCGGCTATGGCGACGACGTCGCCGCCGCCGCCGGCCTGGTCGCGTACTGCGGCGACGTCCCCTACCCGGTCGGCGACGCGATCGCCGACCCGCTGGCCGGCGCGTACGCCGCCGCCGCGGTCGCCGCCGCCGTGCTCAGCCCGCGCGGCCAGCTCCTCGACATCTCGATGTACGACGTCGCCGTGGCGGCCGGCCACGTGGCCACGTCAGCGGCCGAAGTAGTCGCTACCGGTCCGGGAACGTGGGCCGTGCGCACCGCCGAGCGTCTCGTGCCGGTGGGGAAGCCGCGCTCGCGCCGGCCTCGTTCGGTCGCTGAATGCCTTGGTCGGCACACACGTGAGGTTCTCGCGGACCTGTAGCTGGCTACTGGCCGGCGTGCAGGTCGGTGCTGAGGCCGCCCCACGTACCTGTGCGGTTGATAACCTCGACGGTCCCGGTGACGCTGTTCCGCCGGAACAGCAATCCCGCCTGGCCGCTCAGCTCCCGGGCCTTGGCCCGCCCGCCGTCCGGCAGCGCGACGATGGTCCCGGCGGTCAGGTAGAGCCCGGCTTCCACCACGCAGTCGTCGCCCAGCGAGATGCCCAGCCCCGAGTTCGCGCCCAGCAGGCAGCGCTGGCCGACCGAGATGACCTGGGTACCGCCGCCCGACAGCGTGCCCATGATGGACGCCCCGCCGCCGATGTCGGTGTCGGCCCCGACGACCACGCCCTGGCTGATCCGGCCCTCCACCATCGCCGGCCCCAGCGTCCCCGCGTTGAAGTTCACGAAGCCTTCGTGCATGACGGTGGTGCCGTCCGCCAGGTGCGCACCCAGCCGGACCCGGGCCGCATCCGCCACCCGGACGCCGCTGGGCACCACGTAGTCGAGCATCGGCGGGAACTTGTCCAGCCCGCGGACCTCGAGATGGACGCCAGCCGCCATCGCCCGCTCCCGGACCGCACCTACCTCGCTGGCGGCCACCGGCCCGAACGACGTCCAGCCCACGTTGGGCAGGACCTTGAAGATCCCGTCCAGGTTCATCGAGTTGGGCCGCACCAGCCGGTGAGAGAGCAGGTGCAGGCGCAGGTAGGCGTCCGCGGCATCGGCCGGCGGCTGGTCCAGGTCGGCGGTCACGCACACCTGCCGGCTGATCCGCACCCCCCGGACCGGATCGACCCGCTCGCCGGCCGCGTTCTGATCAGCCGCACTACCAGGACCGGGCGGCCCCAGCCGAGGATCGGGATACCAGTAGCTGAGCGGGGCCCCGGCCTGCGTGACCGTGGCGACCGCGATTCCCCATGCTGACTCACCCATGCCGAGACGTTACCGCGTAGTGCGCCCGGTCCGGGGCCCCCGTACTGTAAGGCCGGGAGAAGAAAGGGAGAAACCTGTGATGCGAGAGCAGCGCCGGAGCAAGGTGATCGCGATGACCACCGAAGAACTCGACGCCTTCCTGACCGCCGAGCGGACCTGCCGGCTGGCCACCGTCGGCCCGGCCGGCCCGCACGTCTCCCCGGTCTGGTTCATCTGGTCCGGCGGCGACCTGTGGATCTACTCCCTGACCCGCAGCCAGCGCTGGACCGACATCGAGCGCGATCCCCGCGTCTCCCTGGTGGTCGACGGCGGCCACCACTACGACGAACTGCACGGCGTCGAGATCGAAGGCGAGGCCGTAGCCGTCGGCCCGGTGCCCCGCAAGGGCGACGAGCCACTCGAGACCACCGAACTCTCCGAGCCCGAACGCCTGATGGCCGACAAGTACCAGGGCGGCACCATGTACCACGACGGCCGCCACGCCTGGCTCCGCATCACCCCCAGCAAGATCACCAGCTGGGACTTCCGCAAACTAGCCAACCTCCCCGGCCGCTCCTAGCCCAGCCTGCCCCCGAGTCTTCCCGGGCCCCTCCTAGTCCAGCCTGCCAGGAGCCCTGCCTGTCGGCCGGTCCTAGCCTGTCCTTTTCCGGGGCCACACACCGGCGGCCCTCGCGGTGCGCCGATAAAGGTCTCATGGGCCACCTCAACCTCAACCGCCACATTTGTCGTACATTATTCGACCAATAGCAAATTAAGTCGGAGGATATGGCTTAAGCGGAGGAAAAAGGCCCCCAGGGGGTACCGGATCCTCCGCATAAGACCTATCCTCCACGCTATTTCCCAGGTGCAGCGCACCATCGGACGCTGGGATATCCCGGTGCTCGTCAGCATCAGGGGACCCGGGCGGGCGAGACGTACGCCACGGCTTGCCGGGGACGAGGGCGGGCTGCGGAGCGGCCGCTCAGGTAGGCCTTGTTACGCTGGCCGGGCGGTCTGCGTAACGAAACGCCGTGCTGGCCGATTTGATGCAATTATCTTACTGTATTTAAGAGTCCGAGCAGGCTGGAGGCGACATGAGCGACGAGGTTCTGGTCGAGCGCCGGGGCGCGGTGCAGGTCATCACCATCAACCGGCCCGAGGCGCGCAACGCCATCAACGGGGCCGTCGCGACCGGGGTCAGGGACGCCGTCGACGAGCTCGACGCGGACGCGGCGCTCCAGGTCGGCGTGCTCACCGGGGCGGGCGGCACGTTCTCCTCCGGCATGGACCTCAAGGCGTTCCTCAAGGGGGAGACGCCTTCGTTCCCCGGCCGCGGGCTGGCCGGCATCACCCAGACCCCGCCGCGCAAGCCGATGATCGCCGCGGCCGAGGGCTACGCCCTGGCCGGCGGCTTCGAGCTGGCCATGGCCTGCGACCTGGTGGTGGCGGGCGCGTCGGCCAAGTTCGGCGTGCCCGAGGTCAAGCGCTCGCTGGTGGCGGGCGCCGGGGGCGCCCTGCTGCTGGCGCGCCGCATCCCGCGCGCGCTCGCGCTGGAGATGCTGCTCACCGGGGACCCGTTCGACGCCCGCCGGGCCTTCGATATCGGCCTGGTCAACCGTGTCGTGGACGACGGCCAGGCGCTGGACGCGGCCCTCGAGCTGGCGGGCAAGATCGCCGCCAACGGGCCGCTGGCCCTCGCCGCCACCAAGGCGATCTCCGACGGCGGCGCCGACTGGTCCGCCGAGGAACGCTGGGACAAGATGGCCAAGCTGATGGGCCCGGTGTTCACCTCGCAGGACGCGCAGGAAGGGGCCCGGGCGTTCGCCGAGAAGCGCGCCCCGGTGTGGAAGGGACAGTAAGCATGCAGCGAGGCCTGTACGAAGAGGACCACGAAGCTTTCCGCGAGGTCGTTCAGGCCTTCATCAAGCGTGAGGTCACGCCGAACCAGCAGCGCTGGGACTCCGAGCACCTCGTCGACCGGCAGCCCTGGCTGGCGGCGGGCAAGCAGGACATCATCGGGCACCTGATCCCGGAGAAGTTCGGCGGCGCGGACACCACGGACTTCCGCTTCCGCTGCGTGGTGATGGAAGAGTTCGCCAAGGTGGGCGCGACGTCGCTCAGCTCCGGGTTCGGCCTGCAGGACGACATCGCCATCCCGTACATCGTCGACCTGGCCACCGAGGAGCAGGCGGCGCGCTGGCTGCCGGGCATGGCGTCGGGGGAGTGCATCGGCGCGATCGCGATGACCGAGCCGGGCGCCGGCAGCGACCTGCAGGGCATCCGCACCACCGCCGTCCGTGACGGCGACAGCTGGGTCCTCAACGGAGCCAAGACCTTCATAACGAACGGCATCCAGTCCGACCTGGTCATCACGGTCGCACGCACCGACTCGGAGGCAGGCGCCCACGGCATCAGCCTGCTGGTCGTGGAACGTGACATGCCCGGCTTCAGCCGCGGCCGCAAGCTCGACAAGATCGGCCTGCAGGCACAGGACACCGCCGAGCTGTTCTTCGCCGACGTCCGCGTGCCCGCGACCAACCTGCTCGGCCGCGAGGGCGGCGGCTTCGTCCACCTGATGGAGCGGCTGCCGCGCGAGCGGATGTCGATCGCCGTCATGGCGCTGGCGTCGGCCCGGGCCGCGGTGGACTGGACCGTGGCCTACACCACCGAGCGCAAGGCCTTCGGCAAGCCGATCGCGGCCTTCCAGAACACCGCGTTCGAACTGGCCTCGGTCGTGACCGAAGTAGACGTGCTCGAGGCCTACCTGGACAAGGCGGTACTGGCCCTGAATGCCGACGAGCTGACCGCCGTCGATGCCGCCAAGGCCAAGCTCTGGGCCACCGAAGTCCAGCACCGGGTCCTAGACCGGTGCCTGCAGCTATTCGGCGGCTACGGCTACATGACCGAATACCCGATCGCCCGCGCCTACACCGACTCCCGGGTCCAGATGATCTACGGCGGCACATCCGAGATCATGAAAACCATCATCGCCCGCGACCTGACCGGCCTGCGCGCCTGAGCCCTTGCGATTCCGGCCGTCATGCTCTAACAGTCGCCCGGAACGGTTATTCCTGGGCGCGGAGGGACGGGAGTGGCCTGCGGGACCGCTTCGTCGACTTCGAAGTCTGCATCAGGCTCCGCACAATAATCAGAGTTCTCGCCGGCCGAAGGCCGTCGTCCTTAGCAGACCGTGCCGAACAGGTTTGACCTGGATCGACAGCAATCTTCTCAGCGGCGGCTAGGTCAGCCCCCGGTGGTCGTTTCCTGCCTATCGAGCATCTCCATGAGGTTACCGGCTGACTCCTCATCCAGCCCCGATGCCAGCGCCGCAGCCCGGAAACGTTGGCTACCGAGCTGGCGGCGCAGCGTAACGAGCACCTGTACGTCGCTAGTAGTGGCGGTGCCAATCTTGAGCCCGATAGTTAGGGCATTTACACAGTGTGCGACCGCCTCGTCGAGGTTCCCGACTAGGCGGCTCAAGTCGGCCAGGGCTCTGTAACTGGTGGCCACGCCCGCTTGGTCGCCGATGCGCTCGTCGATCTCCCGTGACCTGCGGTACAGAGACTGGGCGGTGCCGTAGTCCCCCCGATTCTTGGCGAGAACACCGAGTTGGTGGTACGTGTGGGACATGCCCAGCTGGTCGCCGATGCGCTCCCTGATTTCCAGGGACCTGCGGTATAGAGACTCGGCGAGGTCGTAGTCCTGGGCTACCGTGCCGAGGTGGTGATAGCTCATAGCTAGACCGGCCTGGTCGCCGACACGTTCCCTGATTTCCAAGGCCTGTCGAAAGAGGGAGTAGGCGCTGTCGTAATCCCTCCTTTCCTGCGCCACCCTACCGAGTTGATCCAAGCTGTTGGCCACGCCTACCTGATCGGCGAGCTGTTTGAAGATTTCGAGAGCCTGCCGGGAGGATCGTTCGGCGGTGTCATAGTCCGCCCGATTCAGAGCGAGAACACCGAGCTGGTGATAGCCGCTGGCCGTGCCCGCCCGGTCGCCGATGCGTTCTCTGATTTCCTGGGCCCGGCGGTAAAAGGGCTCAGCGGTGTCGTAGTCGCTCTTACGATGGGCCATCTGGCCGAGCTGGTAGTAGCAGGTGGCGACGCCTCCCTGGTCGGCGAGCTGTTCGAAGATTTCGAGGGCTCGCCGGTAGGATCGCTCGGCGGTGTCGTAGTCCCCCCGATACTGGGCCAGGTTGCCCAGGTAGTCCTCGATCACGGCGATGTCCCGGGAGCCGGAAGTGAGCCAGGTGAGGGCTTCCCGGCACAGTTCGGCCGCCCGCCCGTACTGTCCCCACCTTTGCAGCTGGTTCACGGCTTGGTGGTGAGCAGCCACCGCCTTATCGGTATCCCCGGCGGCGTGGTGATGATAGCGAGCTTCCAACATCTGATCGACGTCTTGCTCCCGGCTCTGGGGGATGGTGCTGACTCGCCAGTGCCAAAATGCCGCTGCGCGTCGGTGGGCCTCGCGGACGGTGCCGGGGTACAACGCGGCGATGGCCCCAGCCGTCCACCGGTGCACGAAATGTAGCGGCTCCTGGTCCCCGCGTGGTACCGGAGTAAGCAGCCCCGCCGCCCATGCCGCGGCTACTGCGGTAGCCAGGTCAGCCGGCGGTTCTAGCGGCGGCAGCAGCTCCTCGGCGATATCGGCTTGGTAGTGGGCATACTCCTCTACGGTCAGCCCGGTGTCCTCCAGCGAGATCTGGCCGCCTCCGGCGCGTTCGATGGCTCCCTTGATAGCCTGCTCGGCCCGATCCACCCGGGCCCGGCGGGCGGGGTCGGGGGGTCGCTGGGCAGGCTGGCCGACCTGGAAGACCAGGGCAGTGTCGTCAACCGGGATCCGGTAGACCGACGCTCCCGTCACCACCTCGGTGGCCATCGCGGTGGCCGACAGATGTTCCAGCAACTCGGAGAGCACGACGTCGTCGACCGACAACGTCACAGCCTCGGCGAGGCTGGCGTCCAGGTCCCGGCCGGGTCGGGCCAGCCAGGCGGCTGGGTCGACGATGCTGCGGGCCCGCAGCCGGTCTTCCATCCGTTCGGCTACGTCATCGAAGCGGGCCTGCCCGCCGCGCAGCAGCGCGTCGAGGTACTCCAGCGTCCGGGGGTGCCCGCCGACGTTGCGGTAGGCCCGGTTTTTGTCGGCGGCGGCCAGGGCGTCCAGGCCGGGCAGCCGCCATATCAGCTTGCTGGTCTCGGCCGCCGACAACGGACCCAGGTGCAGGCCGGCCAGCCGGCGCTCGGCTCGTCCAGGCAGCGAGAACGGATACCGGCAGGTGAATAGCAATTTGCTCTGCCCGGGGCGTCGAGCCCACCCGGCCAGCAGCGCGGCCAGCTCCGGGTCCCGCACCTGCCAGCCGCCGTCATCTACCTCCTGCAGGTTGTCCTCGAAGTTATCCAAAAGCACGGTCATCGGTACCGCGGGCAGGATCTGCTCGGCCAGCAGCCGCCACCGGTCGGCCCACTCCACGTCGGCGGCGCGCAGGTACAGGGCCGCCCGAGCTAGATTTTCGCCGCCCTCAACCGCAGATGCGACTTGGTGCAGCCGGGCCCCGACCTCGCCGAGCACGTCATCTACTGAGACCGGGCCGGCCCTGGAGACTACTAGCCCCGTGTCCTCGCCCAGAGACCGCAGTACTTCGGCTGCCAGGGAGGATTTGCCTACCCCGCCGATGCCGTGCAGTATCAGGCCTGCCTTGGTCCCGGCCAGCACCCGGCGGGCCTCGCGCAGCTCCCGCCGCCGCCCGACGAAGTCCCCCACCTCTCGCACCACCACGCCCTCGGTCAGTACCGGAGGCTGCGGCGGGTGCACCGGGCCGGGCGGCTCACGCCGGTTGAACAGCGGCAGCCGCAGTGCCCGGGTGGTCAACGCTGGGGTCGCCCATTCCGCTGGGCCACGCCGCGGCGAGCCAGGCGGGAGCGCCTGCCGGTCCCGTTCGGCCACCCGCCGGGCCCCCGCCAGGGCCAGTAGTGGGTCGGGAGAGGCGTCGGTGGCCAGCCGCCCGTAGAACTCTGCGCTTAGGGCAGCGGCGTAGAAGTCGGTGACCGGCGCCTGCATAGCCAGTACCGTCGACACCCCGGCGTGCACCAGCTGCACGGCGAAGCTGGCTAGGACTGCCTCACCCTCATCATCCTCGTTGTCCTGTTTAAGCCGCTGGCCATCAGAACTCGGCTGCACGACCGGAGCAGCCTCGGGATACAGCCGCTGCTGGCGGGCGCCTAGCCCGGTCGAGCAGCCCGACAGCACAACCATCGGCAGGTCGACCCCGGCCGGCACTCCCTCGTCCAGCAGCCGCTGTGCGGTGACCAGGGCCAGCTGACCGTCCGCGGTCTCCAGCAACAGCTCACCAGGCCGGGCGTGACACGACAGGTGCAGGACGTGAAATCCCTCGGGATCCTGCGACAGCGCCGCGCTGATCGCGGCCAGGCTGCCCTCGTTCAGCACCCGCACGTACGCCTCGCCCCGCTTACGGGCCGGCTCCACCGCGGCCACAATCCGGGCCAACTCGGCCTCGTAGTCCAGCAGCTCCGCCTCAGCGGTCTCCGGGCTGGCGATTGCGACCAGCAGTCGCAACGGTCCTCGGACCCGGTGTGCCGCAGCCGTGCCGAGCCCACCGACCAGCCGGTAGAGCGCCACGTTGCGGTGTAGCGCCAGCGGACTCCCGCCTACCTCTGCGATCTCCCCGGAGACCTCCGGGAGCTGCAGCGCTTCCCATGGCAGATCAGTTAAAGGCTGTCCCGCTACCTCTAGGCCTAGCTCCAGCATCTCGTTCAGGCCCGCGGCCTCGGCGATCCGGGCAGCCAGTGCCGATCCCACCGGGCCGGCCAGGAAATCCTCGCTGAGCCGCCGCCCTACCTCCCGCAAGGCTGCATCACTTTCATCCGGACCCGCGGGGTCCGGATGAGTCCGACGCCAATCCAGCGCCCTGACCGCAGCAATTGTCGATCGTCGCGCGCCCTGTGTCTCCTGGGAAACTCGGTCGGTCCCGGCTGCCAGCGACACCTCCGTCTGCGAAACGGTCAGCTCCGCCCGCAATGGCCCGGCCGGCCGCACTACCTCTCCGCCTGCACCTTTCGGCCACCACACGGTGCCGTCCCGGGCGGGCCGGTTTGCCGTCGGCAGACCCTTGAGCGCTCGGATCAGCTCACCCAGCTGCGCCTCGTACTCAGGACCTGTGGTCCCCGCCCCTCGAAAATCCGCCCACAACCGGTTCCCCAAGAACGGCGGAAGGACCGCATCGGCGTACAGCACCGGGATGAGCCGCCGCCCGGGCTGCTCCACCGCCTGACGCAGGAGCGCCTCATATTCTTCCCGCACCCACGGCCGCGACAGCGCATGCGGGCTCACCACCAGCAGGCCGTTGACCGAATTGCGGATGGCCTCTTCCAGCCGACCGGCGAATCGGTCGCCGCCGACCAGCTCCCACTCGTCGAGGAACACCTCGAAGCCGGCTCGGTGCAGGTTGCCCGCCAGTACCCGGACCCATTCGGCGTCCTCGTGTCCATAGGACACGAAAACATCCCAGCCCCCCTCGGTCATGGACAAAGCTTAAACCCGCCAGGGCCTCGCCTTCGATACCTAGCCGAGACAGGCCAAGATGGCGGCCGGCCTGCTCAGAACCCAGCGGCCGATGCTGCTCGTGCCGCCACGCAAAGGGCACGGTCGATCACCTCGCTTGAGATGTCCTGCTGCCCGTTTGGGTCTCGCTTATCTCTCGGCGTTTCTTCCCGGCACTCTTCCTTTCTATCTTGATCGCCCGTTTTGCGATCCTGTGGTCATGGCGAATCCGCGGGTCACACCTATGCACTATCAGGTGTGTATGGGAGTCTCGCCGCGCCTGCAGGCGGTGAATTAGCCGTTGGCAGTTGCCGCGACGTTAAGCACGGGTTGTGAGCTTGCCCGTCCCCTTCTGCCGCCCTCTTAGCCGTCGAGGTGATCTCGCACGATTGACGATGCCTGCCTGGTGCCCAGATTGAGTCCTCGTCGGCGTTCGTACTCGAGGCTACGGCCCTGAGCGGGCCTCCTCGGAGCTCCGGTCGGGAACCTGGGGGAAGGCGTCACCGCCGCGGTCGCCCTGGCCGGGCCTGGGCGTGTCCGCTACCGCGGCGATCCGGTTGCCGCTGCTATTCGGGTGCGCCGCCGTCTACGGCCTCGGGCTCGCCTGGCTCGGCGTGCGAGCCGCCGCCATCGCGGCCGAGGGCAAGCCACCCGAACTCGGCCAGGCCGCCCTGCGCACCAGCCTGTAGCGTCCGAGCCCGCTGGCTCCGCCGCCGGGGGTAGCCGCCCGGGTGGAGCCGATCTGGCCTGGTCTGTCATTGTTAGTTGAGGAGTAGCAAGTACCCGGGTCTCAGATGGGGAGCATGTCCGCCCATGGCTAAATCTGACGTGACAGGCGCGTCCGTGCGGACGGGCCCTGCGCTCGGACCGCACTACAAGTGGATCGCGCTGTCCAACACCACGCTGGGCATGCTGATGGCGACGATCAACCAGTCGATCGTGCTGATCGCGCTGCCTGACGTCTTCCACGGCATCGGCCTGAACCCGCTGAGCCCCGGCAACACCAGCTACCTGCTGTGGATGTTCATGGGCTTCCTGGTGGTCTCCGCCGTCCTCGTGGTCAGCTTCGGGCGGCTGGGCGACATGTTCGGCCGGGTGCGGATGTACACGCTGGGCTTCGCGATCTTCAGCGTGGCCTCGATCTTCTTGACCGTGACCTGGATGCACGGCGCGAACGGGGCGCTATGGCTGATCATCTGGCGGGTCGTGCAGGGCATCGGCGGCGCGTTCCTGTTCGCCAACGCCGCCGCCATCGTCACCGACGCGTTCCCGGCCGGCCAGCGCGGCCGCGCCCTGTCCGTCAACTCGATCGCGGCCATCGCCGGGTCGTTCATCGGCCTCATCCTCGGCGGCGTCCTCGCCCCGGTCAACTGGCACCTGATCTTCCTGGTCTCGGCGCCGATCGGCGTGTTCGGCACCCTGTGGGCGTACTTCATGCTGCATGACATCGGGATCCGCCAGCACGCGCAGATGGACTGGTGGGGCAACCTGCTGTTCGCCGCCGGGCTGGTCTCCATCCTGGTCGGCATCACCTACGGCCTGCTGCCCTACGGCGGGCACCCGATGGGCTGGACCAGCCCGTTTGTGCTCTCCGCGCTCTTCGGCGGCTTCGCGCTGCTGGTCATCTTCGTGTTCGTCGAGACCAAGGTGGCCGAGCCGCTGTTCCGCGTCTCGCTGTTCAAGATCCGGGCGTTCGCCGCCGGAAACGTCGCGAGCCTGATGCTGGCGATGGGCCGCGGCGGCATGCAGTTCATGCTGATCATCTGGCTGCAGGGCATCTGGCTGCCGCTGCACGGCTACGACTTCAGCCAGACCCCGCTGTGGGCCGGCATCTACCTGGTCCCGCTGACGGTCGGCTTCCTGGTGGCCGCGCCGCTGTCCGGCGTGCTGTCCGACAAGTTCGGCCCCAAGGCGTTCACCGTGGGCGGCGCGCTGCTGACCGGAACGAGCTTCGCTCTGCTGATTTTCGTCCCGGTGAACTTTTCCTACTGGGAGTTCGCGCTCGTGATCGCCCTCAACGGGTTCGGCTCCGGCCTGTTCTTCTCGCCGAACTGGGCGGAGATGATGAACTCGGTCCCGGCCGACCGGCGCGGGGCGGCGGGCGGCATGATCGCCACCTTCCAGAACTCCGCGTTCGTGCTGTCGATCGGCATCTTCTTCACCCTGATGGTGGCCGGCCTGTCGAGCAAGCTCCCGGGGGCCATGTTCAGCGGCCTGACCGCGCAGGGCGTTCCGGCCGCCACGGCCGCGCCGATCTCGCACCTTCCCCCGATCGGGGTACTGTTCGCCTCGTTCCTCGGCTACAACCCGATCCAGCAGCTGCTCGGCCCGCTGCTGGGCCACCTGTCCCCGGCGCACGCGTCCTACGTGACCGGCCGGCAGTTCTTCCCGCACCTGATCACGGCGCCGTTCCACAGCGGCCTCGGGGTGGCCTTCGGGTTCGCCATCGCGGCCAACGTGATCGCGGCCATCGCCTCGGCGCTGACGGGCCGGCGCGCGAAGGTACCCGCCGCGCACGAATCACTAGGCTACGAACTGGCCGCCGTGGCGGGGGAGGGCGGCTTCGAACCCAGCGAACTCGTCCCCGATATCCCGGACGAGAGCACCGAACCCCCTGACCACAGCCCGACCAAGACCGGCCCCGACTAAGGCCGGCCCTCGGCTAAGGCCGGTCAGGCTGCCTGCCAGTCGCCCTCGGACCGGAACTCGATGTTCAGCGCGCCCAGGTTCTGCCGCCCGAAATCGTCCAGCGGCGCGAGCTCGTTCTCTCCGCTCGGGTCGTACAGCCGGCCGATGGCGAGCTCGCCGCCCTTGCCGTCGACCAGCCGGAAGAACCGCCCGGCGGCCAGTGCCTCGGCCACATCGCCGGCGACGGCCTCGTCGGGCCCGGACTTGCCGACCGCGGACGGCTCGGCCCCGTCGTAACCGGCGACCGCGTCCTCGGTGATGACCCAGCAGTACGGCGTGGTCAAGGAGGAGAACTCCGAAACCATCGAATCGGGGACCTCGTCGACCTCCAGCTCCTCCGGCACGGTCAGCCCCGCGACGACGGGCGCTGCGGCATTTTCGCTATGGCCATCCATAAGAGTTCTTGATATCCAGACCAGCCCGGATTATGCCTGCGTGCGGCCACCTGGCGCGAAACCCTACGGGCTAGGCTTTCGGCCGAACGCGTTCGGGCTAGCGGAAGGGAACCGGGATGGACCTAGCCGGCCAGGCTGTCATCGTCACCGGCTCGTCGAGCGGCATCGGCGCTGCGATCGCGCGCCGCCTGTCCGCCCTCGGCGCCGGCATCGTGGTCAACTCGGCATCCTCAGCCAAGGCCGGCCAGCGCATCGCCGAAGAACTGCCCGACGCGGTCTACGTCCAAGGCGACATCGGCGACCCGGCCACCGCCGCCGCGCTGGTCGCGGCGGCCGAACACCGCTGGGGCCGCCTGGACGGCCTGGTCAACAACGCCGGCGTCACCATCGACGTGCCGATCCCGGATATCGCCGGGGTCACCGTCGACCACTGGGACAAGGTCCTGCGCACCAACGTGATCGGCACCTTCCTGGTCAGCCAGGCCGCGCTCCCGCTCCTGCGCGAGGCCGAGGACGGCTGGATCGTCAACATCACCTCGCTCGCCGGGGTCCGGCAGACGGGCAGCTCACTACCGTACGCGGTGTCCAAGGCCGCCCTGAATCACCTCACCGCGATCATGGCCAAGCACGCCGAAGGCGGGGTCCGCGTCAACGCCGTCGCCCCCGGCCTGGTCGCGACCCCGTGGACCGAGGACTGGCACGAACGCAAGGCAGGCGTCGAGCTGATCGCCCCGCTGCACCGGGTGGCCACCGCCGACGACATCGCCGAGGCCTGCGTAGCCATCGTGACCAGCCGCTACGTCACCGGCCAGACCCTCGTCGTAGACGGCGGCCTCGGCCTCACCATCTGATACGCATCACCCCGGTACCACGGGAGCCCGGGATTCCCGCCATCGCGTGTATCTACGGCAGGACGACGCGCCGAGTCGGTGGTGCTGCGGCTCGGCGATCGACTTCGGCCCCGCCCGAGGCCAGATCCTCTAGGGCGCCGTCCGTTACCGGCCAGCTGTCCTTACCGGGGGACTTCGTCGTGCGACGGGACCTGGTTGCCGTCGATCGACGCCCGCTCGGCGCCGGTCAGCCCGGCGGCGGCGAGGATCCGCTGGACCATCGCGTTCTTGCCGCGGCCGTACTCGTCGATGTTCGCGGCCGTGGCGCCGACCCGCCGCTTGACCGCGGCGTACTGCTCGCGCAGGGCTGGGTCGGCCCGGAGGATATCTCGCACGGCGAGGTGGTTGCGGAGTGACAGCGAACCCTCGACGATGACGTACGTGTTCGTCCCGGCCAGGCGGTCCGGCTCCTTGAAGGCCCACCGGAGCGGGATGCCGAGCTCGCCGAGCGGCCTGAAGCCCAGGCCGGCCAGGACCCGCGACGCCGCGGCTACCTCCCGCTCGGCGACCACGATGTCGCAGTCGATGACCGGCTTGGCCGCCAGGCCGGGAACCGAGGTGCTGCCGACGTGCTCGATAGCCGCCACCGCCACGTCAGCGGCCGCCATCGCCGCGGCGTACTCACGGCGCAGCCGCTCGAACCGCCGGGGCCAGTCCGGGTCGTACTCGGCGACCACGATCATGCGGGAGACCTCGTTACTTGCTGACTTCGCAATACGTCAGGACCACGGTATGCGGAGACATGAAGCTCACCTGGCACAGCGGGTTACCCCGCCGGTACGGCCCGACCGGCTCGTTCGACGCGTTCCACCATTCCTTCGCCGTTTCCTGGAGGTTCCACCCCTCGACTATCTCCAGGCGGTGGATGGCGAGTTCGTGACGGACGAACCAGCGGGCGTAAAGCCGGTAAGCCTGCGTGCCGTCATTGCGCAGCACGACGGTATCGGTGACACTCCGCTGCTCGCTGATCGTCGTCGCGATCCCGAACTTGCTCGACAGCTCTCCTGCCAGCGCACCCAGTTTCCCGAACTTCAGGCCCAGTGATTTCGTCAATTCGCGGGTCTGGGTCTCGGAGATGCCGCACGTCATCGAGTAGCTTTGCTCGTGCGTGGCACCGGGAGGCAGCTGCACAATCGGATCGTCTCGCTCCCAGGACTGGGAATACACGACCTCGCGCATTTCCCCGGCTTTCGCCGGTCTCAATTTCTTTACCGCCAGGTAGCCGAGCATCGCGACGCCCGCTGGCCAGAAGACTACTCCGCCCAGGGTCCCGGCGACTGCCTTCGTCGTGGGATTGAGAATCGACCGGCGGGCCAGTGTGGCCTGATACTCGCCGTCGCCCCGGCCGGGCCGCGCATTCGTCTGGAACACCGCCGACGCCACTTCCACCGGGCGACTGCCCAATGGCGGCCACGTGCCTCTCGTCCCGAAAGAAGGAGGGTCGCCAAGTGCCACCGCCCCGCTATCCCGCCCCATGCATAAACCTTACGCCTGTCATGTTGAACCGCAAGATGCCTTTTCTACCCGGAATCCGTTCCGGCCGGTTCAATGGAATACTGGTGTGGCTCTTGTGGACCGAGGCCGACGGCAGCGTCCCGGACCCCGGCCCGGACGTGACCAAGCGGGACGGGTGCAGCGCCGGGGACGCCGGCGACCGGATGCGCGAGCCTACTGAGCGTCAGAAGTGGCCATGCCGCTCTCGCCGAGCAAGTCGTCCAGCGTCCGGGCCTGGCCGGTCAGGCGCGGGACGGTATCGGTGACCTGGGCCGCGTAGCCGTCAGTGCCCGAGCGGCGGTAGTCCTGGTACAGGCCGACCAGCGCGGCGGCGAACCACTCGGACAGCCCGGCGCCGAGAAGCGCCTGGCGGACCGCGTGGTCGGGTACGTCGGCGTAGCTGACGGGGCGGCCCATCGCGCTGGTCAGCTTGGCGGCGACATCGGCGTAGGACAGCGCCTCCGGCCCGGTGACGTCGTAGTGCGCGCCGGCCTGCCCCGGCTCGGTGCGGGCGACGGCGGCCACGGCCGCGACGTCGCGGGTGTCGACCATGCTGATCCTCGCCTGCCCGGCGTCGCCGTAGAAGGTCCCGGACGCGTCGATCGAGGGGACCGTCGACTCGGGCACGTTCTGCAGGAACAGATTGGGCCGAACGACTACGCAGGCGAGCCCCGAGTTCTCGAGATAGCGGTCGCAGGCGGAATGCGCGCTGATGAACTCCGGCGCCACGTTCGCCCGCTACCAGCGGGCGCTGGTCGTGGCCCCGGCGCACCGCCTGGCCGGGCAGCCCGCGGTCTCCATCGAGGAACTGGCCGACGAGGAGGTCGCGCTGCTCCCGCCGTCCACCCCGGCCGCGGTCTATGACCTGCTCATTCCCCCGCGCACGCCGTCGGGACGCCCGATCCGCTTCCGCTCGGCCTGGTCTGGTGCACCAGCCGGGAGAACCCGCGCATCCGCGCGCTCAACGACACCGCCAGCTCGATGACCGCGACGGCCTGATCGTCGTTCGCTACGAGATGGCCACGGCGATCTCGCCGCCGAGCCGGAACCCGCCGGCCAGGCCGAGGTTGTCCCCGCTCCAGAAGCTGCCCGGGTCGTACCAGCCCGGCCGGCGCCCGTCCGGCAGCAGGCCCATGGCCTGGTACGTCGTGGCCAGCACCTGCGCGCAGTAGGCCGTCTCCGGGTCGGCGCCGCGAACCCCTGGCCGCCAGGCCGGCACCCGTCCGCCCAGCCAGCGCGAGGCGAGCTGAGCGGTCGACGGAAACGGGGTGCCGTCCAGCCGCGCGATGGTGCGCAGTACGGCTTCTTCCATCTCCCCGGTCGCCGGCGGGTCCAGCTGGCGCAGCCAGGCCCGCTGACCGTACCGGCCGGCCCAGGTCAGGACCGCGTCCCGCAGGTCGTGCAGCTGGACGCCGCGCTGGCGGGTCCCGGTCCACACGTCGGGCAGCGACCGGCCGAGCTCGGCGTGCCACATCAGCGACGGCAGGTCCTCGACGGCCACCGCCATGCCCACGTGGTTGACCGGGCTGTTGGTCGCCACCTGGATCGCGCGGTCCGCTACCTTATGCCCGCGGAACAGCCATACGTCCCCGGTACGGGCCAGGTCCACGGCCTCGTCCAGGGTGATGCTCGCGCTTGTCACGGTCTAACCTAAGCAGATGCGCTGGGCCAAAGTGCTGGGTGTGGCCGCCTTCGCGGGCGTCGCCGCCACCGGAGCCGTGATCATCCGCGACCAGCGGCGCCGCCGCGCCTACACTCCCGACCAGGTGCGAGACCGGCTGCACGCCCGGCTGGCCCAGTCACCCGAGCCACCCGCGACGCCCCAGCCCCCCGGATGCCCGCCGCCCCGCCACCCCCAGGAGTAAAGCCGTCCCGCCACCCCCCAGGAGTAAAGCCGTCCCGGGCCATGATCCAATTACCGCGGATATCCCCCGCATTCCCGCAGGTTTCGATCCCGGTTACGGGCCGGCCGACAACCTGTGTGACCTGTGAGATGCAGATGGTTCCTGCCGCCATCGCCAGACCGAGCTGACCATCATGAAACCGGGATTCCAGCGCGTTCGAACGCGGTGGAACCCGGGTTTCATGCCCGGTTTCCCATCTGGGACCCCCCACATTCCCGCGGGTCGTGATCCACGGCAGCGAGCGGCAGCTTCCGATCGCATCAGTGGCCACATCAGTCCCGTAGTGACGGGAACGGATCATCGAGTGTCACAGCACCCCCCATCGGGGGGCTAATGACACTCGATGATCCGAAGAGACCGGGCGGCAGAGCCGGATCGCCGCCTCGATGATCAGAAAAGCGGCATGGCTGGAAAGTTTTGAGGCGAAAGGGCTCGTAGTGTCAGGAGTGCATGCTGCGTCGCAGTTAGCCGTGAACCTCTTCCCGGCATGAAGCCGTGGCCCCCAGGTATCAGAATCCGCCCGGTCTTCCTCTATCTCACTGAAAGGACATCCAGGGGGAAGGGGAATCACCAATGCCTAATGTCCCGAATCAGTATCATGTCCACGGCGGGGGCATATCCGTTTCGTACTATCCGGACGGTTTCGGGCCGCCGACCGAAGACCGCGGCCGCCTGCTCTTCGTGTACCAGGACGCGCACCGTTCCGAGTCGTTCTTCAGCGACGGCAACGAGGTGCGGACCGTCAAAACTGACGACCTCGGCATGGTCGTCAGCGTGACCATCGCCGAGACCATCGACACCGGCCGCACCACGTTCAGCCTGCTGATCCCGGACGCCGAGGTGCCCGACCAGCAGGCGTCGGTCTTCATCTGCACCGAGGGGATCACCACGGTTCACCGGGCGTTCGTCGGCCTCATCGGGCACCCGCAGGCCGAGGCCTACACGGTGACCCAGCTCGACGGCACGGCGGCCTTCGGGCCCCTGCCGCTGTAGCGGTAGCACCCGACGCGGGGACGGCCCCGGCGACCAGCCCGGGGCCGTCCCCCGCCACGCGAACACCCAGGAAATAAGGGGTATCAGAACCCGCCTTTTCCCCTCTGAGTCAGTGAGATCAAAGGCGATTCCGGCCTGCGCTAGCTATCCCGGATCGCTGAGGGGAGGCGGCGTGGAGCGGACATCACCCCGGCTGGTCATCCATCTCACCGACGGCAGTCAGCGCCAGGTCGACCTGCGCGACGGCCGGATGAACGTCGGCCGCGCCCCGGACGCCGGCATCCGCCTGGCCCTGCCCGAAGTCAGCGGTCATCACGCCGAACTCCACTGGGATGGCACGCAGCTGTCCATGCGCGACCTGTCCTCGACCAACGGCACCGAGGTCAACGGCCGCCGGCTGACCGAGTGGACCGTCCTGCGCGACGGCGACCGCATCCGCTGGGGCCCGGTCACCGCCGACGTCATGCTCAGAGCCCCCGCCCCGGCCGCTGGCCCCGCCTGGTCCTGGGGCCAGACCGCAGTCATGCCGCCCCACCCGCCCGATCCGCCCCGACAGGCCGATCCGCCCCACCCGCCCGATCCGCCCCGACAGGCCGACCCGCCGCGACAGGCCGCCCCGCCCGCACCGGCCCCGCTGGTGCCAGCCCAGCGCGGACCAGCAGGCAAACGGCCTTCCTCAGCCAGACGCGTCTTCATCAGCTACGCCTCCGAGAACAAGCGCCACGCCCGGATGATCGCGGGGATCTTGCGCCGGCAGGGCTGGGAACCCTGGCTCGACGAAAGCAGCATCGTCGGCGGCTCCTCCTGGGCCGCCAGCATCCAGCAGGCGCTGAAGGCGTCCTCCGTGGTCGTGCTGCTGGTCACGGCCCACTCGGTGGCGAAGGAATGGGTCCTCGACGAGATCGTCGCGGCCCGCAACCTGCGCGTGCCGATCATCCCGGCGGTCCTGGAGGACGTCCGGCTCCCGGACGAGCTCCGCTTCATGCTGCAGCGCACCCAGTTCGTCCACATCGAGGCGCTGACCAGCACTAATTCCGACGACCAGCCCAGGCGCAACCACGCCGCCCAGGCCCTGGACAACGCCATCCTCGGCGTCCTGGAACGCCAGGGCCGGCTCAACCCCGACCGCGCCCGGATGCGGATCGGCCACGTCCTGGAGTGGCTCGGCGTCCTGCTCCTGCTCGGCGGCTTCGCCGGCTTCGTCTTCATGGGCCTGCGCCAGTCGAACCCCGAAGCTTCGCCGGTCCCCGTCGTCGTCCCCTGGGTCGTCTTCGTCATCGGCATGATCATCGCCGGGTCCGGCGCCGCCATGGTCAGATCCGCCCGCGCCAAGGGCCTGTAGCCTAAGGATCCGTGAACCAGACGCACCTGGAATTCTGCTCCAGCCCGGAATGGGCCCGGCTGGTCGAGGACGAGCTGCTGCCGTGGGTGCTGGACGGCTGCGAGCTCGGCGACGACCTGCTCGAGGTCGGCCCGGGCCCGGGCCTGACCACCGACGTCCTGCGGCGCCAGGCCGCCCGCGTCACCGCGCTCGAACTGGACCGCGACCTGGCCGCTCGCCTGGCCGTAAGGCTGGCGGGCAGCAACGTCACGGTCGTCACGGGAGACGCGACCCAGATGCCGTTCCCCGACCGCCGGTTCTCCGCCGCGGCCTGCCTGACCATGCTCCACCACATTCCGTCCCCGGCCCGGCAAGACGCTGCCCTGGCCGAGCTCGCCCGCGTGCTGCGCCCCGGCGGCCTGCTGGCCGGCGCGGACGGCCTCGATACCCCGGCCCGGCGCGAACTGCACACCGACGACGTGTTCGTCCCCGTTAACCCCGGCTCGCTGCCGGCCAGGCTGGAAGCTGCCGGGTTCGGCCGCGTCCGCGTCGAGGTGGCGGGCGACCGCGTCCGCTTCACCGCCGTCCGACCCTGATTTATCCCGAACGTCTTCCGTTCCCGCCCCCGCCAACCTCCACCGCCGGCTGAAGGCAGGCGAACTCGCGGCCATGACCCCGTTCGTTCCCTGCTCGTCCTTAGTCGGTGCCGGCCTCCATGGCGGCCTGGTCGAGCAGTTCGCCCTCGGGGACCGCGCCGCGGGACGCGATCGCTTCGGCGCCACCCTCGGCCATCGCGCCGATCAGCCCGGTCGGGGCCGTGGGCGCGATCGCGGTCAGCGCCGGGCGCGCACTGCCGATCATGCCCAGGCCCGCGTAGTGCTCGAGCTTGGCGCGGGAGTCGGCGATGTCGAGGTTGCGCATGGTCAGCTGGCCGATCCGGTCGGTCGGCCCGAAGGCGGAGTCCTCGATCCGCTCCATCGAGAGCTTGTCCGGGTGGTAGCTGAAGGCCGGCCCGCAGGAGTCCAGGATGGAGTAGTCCTCCCCGCGCCGCAGCCGCAAGGTCACCTCGCCGGTGACCGCGGTCCCGACCCAGCGCTGCAGCGACTCGCGCAGCATCAGCGCCTGCGGGTCGAGCCAGCGTCCCTCGTACAGGAGCCGGCCGAGCCGGCGGCCCTCGGTCTGGTAGCTGGCCAGGGTGTCCTCGTTGTGGATGGCGTTGACCAGCCGCTCGTAGGCCGCGTACAGCAGCGCCATGCCCGGTGCCTCGTAGATGCCGCGGCTCTTGGCCTCGATGACGCGGTTCTCGATCTGGTCGGACATGCCCAGGCCATGGCGGCCGCCGACCGCGTTGGCCTCGAGCACCAGGTCGACCGGGGAGGCGAACTCCTTGCCGTTGATCGTCACCGGCCGCCCCTGCTGGAACCCGACCGTGACGTCCTCGGCGGTGATTTCGACCGCCGGGTCCCAGAACCGCACGCCCATGATCGGGTCGACGATCTCGATCCCGGTATCGAGGTGCTCGAGCGACTTGGCCTCGTGCGTCGCGCCCCAGATGTTCGCGTCGGTGGAGTAGGCCTTCTCGGTGCTGTCCCGGTAGGGCAGGTCGTGGCTGACCAGCCACTCCGACATCTCCTTGCGGCCGCCGAGCTCCCGGACGAAGTCGGCGTCCAGCCACGGCTTGTAGATCCGCAGGGAGGGGTTGGCCAGCAGGCCGTACCGGTAGAACCGCTCGATGTCGTTGCCCTTGTAGGTCGAGCCGTCCCCCCAGATCTGCACGTCGTCCGCGAGCATCGCGCGGACCAGCAGGGTGCCGGCCACCGCCCGCCCCAGCGGCGTGGTGTTGAAGTAGGCGCGGCCGCCGGACCGGATGTGGAACGCCCCGCAGGCCAGGGCCGCGAGCCCCTCCTCGACCAGCGCCTCCCGGCAGTCCACCAGCCGCGCGGTCTCCGCGCCGTACGCCGCCGCCCGCCCCGGCACCGAGGCGATGTCAGGCTCGTCGTACTGGCCGATGTCGGCGGTGTAGGTGCACGGCACCGCCCCCTTCTCGCGCATCCACGCGACCGCTACCGAAGTATCGAGACCACCCGAGAAGGCAATCCCGACACGCTCGCCGACAGGCAGGGACGTAAGCACCTTAGACATGCCTGCAATTATATACACACCACTGCATGATCATGCAACGCCGGACGGGTGCGTCAGCCGGGATACCCGGGAGCCGCCCCGCGCCCCGCCGGCCGGGTCAGTCGGGGAGCGGGATGGGCTGGAGGTCGGGGAAGAGGTCACCGGGCCCGGGGTTGGCCGGGTGAGTGGCGCCGCCGAGGTGGTGCATGATTCCCCAGACCGCGTTGAGCGAGGTCTGCACCGCACCCTCGACCCAGGCCGGGGTCCACGACACGTCGTCGCCCGCGATGAAGATGCCCCGGTGCTCCTGCGGTATGTCGTCCTGCATGAAATGGGCGTACATCCGCTGGTTGTACCGGTAGTGCCCGGGCAGCGCCCCCTTGAACGCGCCGAGGAAGTGCCGGTCGGCCTCCCACGACACGGTGATCGGGTCGCCGATGATGTGGCTGGCGATGTCGACGTCCGGGTAGATCTTGGCCAGGGCGCCGAGCGCCAGCTTGACCCGGCGGTCGACCGGCTCGGGCAGCATCTTCAGCGCGTCGCTCATCCAGGAGTAGGTCAGGCAGATCACCCCGGGCTGGCCCTCGCCGTTGTCGAACAGGTACGTGCCGCGGGTCAGCCGGTCGGTCAGCGTCATGCTCATCACGTCGCGGCCGGTGCGCGGGTCCTTGTCCGTCCAGAACGGCCGGTCCACCATCACGAAGGTCTTGGAGGACTGCATGTAGCGGGTGCGGTCCAGGGCCGTCCACAGCTTCTGCGAGAACAGGCTCTCCTCGCACTCGATCTGCGTCGTGAGCAGCCAGCTCTGGCAGGTCACCAGCACCGCGGCGTAGTGGCGGGTGGCGCCCCAGGCGTCGGTGACCGCGATCCGGCCGTCGTCGGCGCGGGCGATGCGGGCGACGCCGGGCCGGGGCGCGCCGGAGTGCAGCGAGGCCAGCGAGGTGCCGGCGGCCAGTGCGCGCACACCGGCGCGGGGCAGCGCCAGATGCCGCGCGGGACCTGCTCGGCCCCGCCGACGATCAGGCGCTGGTCCGAGTCGCAGTTGGTCATCACCACCCGGAAGATCTCCAGCATGGAGTTCGGGTAGTCCGAGTCCCAGCCGCCGGTGCCAAAGCCGACCTGCCCGAACACCTCGCGGTGCCGGAATGACAGCGAAGAGAACGCCTTGGAGGTGGCCACGAAGTCGTAGAACGTGCGGTCGTCCCAGCGGGGGACCAGGTCGTTCCACAGCGCCTTCAGCGTCCCGGTGTCACGCGTCCGGATCGCGTTCTGGATGTCGGTGAAGCGCGCCTCTTCCAGGGCCTGCGCCCACCCGTCGGCGACCTCGCGGAACAGCGGGGGCAGGTCGCCGAGCGAGCTCGCGTAGTAGGTGTCGCCCTCGAGGTCGACGACCGTGCTGCCGGCCGCGTCGGTCAGCGGGTTGGGGAACGGCCGGGTCGCCAGGCCCAGCTTGTTCACGTAGTGGTAGAAGGACGTCGACGAGATCGGGAAGCGCATGCCGCCGAGCTCGGCGACCACGCCGTCGGCCCCCTCGAACGGCTGCGAGCGGAGCCGGCCGCCCATCTGCGACGCCTCGTAGACGACCGGCCTGACCCCGAGCTTCATCAGCTCGTACGCGGCGACCAGCCCGGATATGCCGGCGCCGATGACGGCCACTTCCTCGCCGTGCCGTTCGGCCGGAATCGAGCCGAGCCCGGCCGGGTGGGTGATCCAGTCGTCGAACGGGAACGGGAAATCCGGCCCGAAGATCGTGACCGGGCTCTCGCGGCTGCCTTCGTTCACCATCGCGCGTTCACCATCGCGAGGATACGCCAGGCAAGTTCGCGCAGGGTGGGGCGGTGCTGTCGCGCACGACCAGGTTCGTGGCGAGCTCGATCCTGGTGGGCGTCTCGCCGCTGGGCGGGTTCTGCAGCACGGTGCGGATCGCCAGGGCCGCCATCTGGGCCAGCGGCTGGCGCACCGTCGTCAGGCGCGGTGACATCCACGCGCACACCTCGACGTCGTCGAAGCCGACCACGCTGAGGTCCTGCGGGATGCGCAGGCCGCGCGCCTGGGCCTCGTCGTAGACCCCGCGCGCCTGCTCGTCCGAGCCGGCGAAGATCGCCGTGGGCCGCTCGGGCAGGTCCAGCAGCGCGGCGGCCGCCTGGCGGCCGCCGCCCACGTAGAAGTCCCCGTGCCGGACGAAGTTCCTGGACACCGGGATCTGGGCCCGGCTCAGCGCGGCCTCGTAGCCGGCGATCCGTTCCTGGCTGCACATCATCTCGGCCGGGCCGCCGATCACCGCGATCCGCCGGTGCCCCAGCTCGGCGAGGTGCTCGGTCGCGGCGTACCCGCCGGCCCAGTTCGTGCCGCCGATGCTGGGCACGTCCGCGCTCGACAAGCCGACCGGGTCCACCACCACCAGCGGCACGCTCAGGGTACGCAGCCGCTTCACCATCGGCTGGTGGACGCGCGACACCACGAAGACGGCCCCGTCGGTCCGCCGCGAGGCGAGCGTCTTGATCCACTCGCGCGGCTCGTCGTGCCGGCCGCGCTGTGTCCCGGCCCGAGCGACGCCGCCTTCTGCGCGGCCCTTTCCGCCTGCACGTCGAGGATGGCGACCGCGGCCCCTTTGGCGGCGAAGGCGCTGGCGATCGCGGATCCGATCCCGGACGCTCCGCCCGTCACGATCGCGACCTTGCCGTGCAGGTCGTAGCGGGGACCGGCCGGGTCGTGGTCAGCTTCCACTCCTAGCTCCCATCATGGGTTGTTCCTCGAACGTACGCGGAGTCCCCCGAACGTACGATCATGGCTCATGCTCACCATCTTGGCGGGAAGTTACGCGCCTGCGGACAGCACCGGCGTCCGGCGGTTTCGCTTCGATCCCGAGCGCAGCGAGTTCGTCCCGGCCGCGGGGCGAAGCGGCGTGCCGTTCCCGGCGTACCTGGCCCGTTCGGCCGCTTCCGGCTGCTACTACGCGGTCAGCGAGACGACGGCCCACGCCTTGCCGGGGCCGGGCAGCGGCCCCGCCCAGGCCGGGCCGCCGGGAACCATCTGGGCGCTGGGCCCGGATCCGGCCGACCCGGATCCGGCGACGCCGGCGCATGCCCTGGCCACCGGCGGCGATCTGCCCACCCACGTCGCGGTCCACCCGTCGGGCCGCTGGCTGACCGTCTCCAACTACGGGAGCCACGCCAGCCCCGGTAGCGTGAGCGTCGTCCGCCTCCACCCCGACGGGTCGCTCGCCGACGTCACCAGCCGGACCGAGCACTCCGGGCCGGGACCGGTCCCGGAGCGGCAGGACTGCCCCCACGTTCACTCGACGGCGTTCAGCTCGGCCGGCGACCGCCTGATCGCCGCGGATCTCGGGACCGACACCCTCGTGGTCTACCGCTTCGACGAGCGCGACGGTCGCCTCCGCGTAGTGTCCACGGCGGCGACTCCGCCCGGCTGGGGACCGCGCTACCAGCTGTGGGGTCCGGGCCAGCACACGCTGCTGGTCGTCGGCGAGCTCGGCGGCGAGGTCGGCGCCTTCGCCTTCGACGGCGACACGCTCGAGCTGATCACGCGGGTCCCGACGGTGCGCCAGCCCCGCGACGGGGTGTTCCCGTCCGATATCCACTCCTCGCCCGACGGCCGCCGCGCCTACGTGGCGAACCGGGCCGCGGCGAACACGATCGCCACGTTCGACACGACGCGGCCCGGGCAGCCCGAGCTGATCGGGGAGGCTTCCTGCGGGGGAGTGTGGCCGAGGCACTTCGCCGTCACGCCCGACGGCCGTTTCCTCGTCGTCGCCAACGAGCACAGCGGCCAGCTGACCGCCCTCGCCGTCGACTCCGAGGGCCGGGTCGCGGCGCCGGTGGCCTCCGTCGCGATGCCAGGTGCCTCCTACGTCGAAGTCGGAACCGCCGGAACCGCGTGACGGAACCCCGGGGCTCATACCCCGCCGGCCAGGTCCGCGCGCAGGAGGTCGTTGAGCGGCGCCCGCCGGTCGCAGTTGGCCAGGGCGAACGAGTCGGCCAGCGCGATCACGTCGTCGTCGCCGAGGCCACGGAAGAGCTCGGCGCACTCCTGCGCCAGCGGCTGCGCCACGTTCCACCTACTCCAGCTCCGGCCCGCGCGCCCGATGTCGGATGTTAGCGTCATCTGGTAGCCAAGGAGCCGATGGACAAGGAGCTTGCGCCTATGAGCCGTTCGGTCCCTCCGTTCCGCGCCGATCACGTCGGCAGCCTGCTCCGCCCGGCCCCGCTGCTGGCCGCCCGCGACGACTTCGCGGCCGGCCGGATCGACGCCGCCCAGCTCCGCGCGGCCGAGGACGAGGCCATCAAGGCCGCGGTAGGGATGCAGCGCGAGGTCGGCCTGCGCGACGCCACCGACGGCGAGTTCCGCCGGGCCCTGTGGCACATGGACTTCATCAACTCACTCGGCGGCATCGGTCAGGCCGCGGGCAACATCAAGGTCCGCTTCCGCAACGCCGGCGGCGATATCGAGTGGACCCCGGCCGCCATCCACGTCGACAGCAAGATCAAGGTCAACCACACGATCTTCGGCGACCACTTCGAGTACCTCAAGTCACTGACCGGTGACGAGATAACCCCGAAGCTCACCATCCCGTCGCCGAACATGGTCCACTACCGCGGCGGCCCCGCCGCCATCGACGAGAAGGTCTATCCCGACCCCGAGGAGTTCTGGCACGACCTGGCCGCGGCCTACGAAGACGAGATAGCCAGGCTGCACGCGCTCGGCTGCACCTACCTCCAGCTCGACGACACGTCCCTCGCCTACCTGAACGACCCAACCCAAAGAGCCGAAATTACCGAACGGGGTGAGGACGCCGAGCACCTCCACCTCCGCTACATCCGGCAAATCAACGACGCCCTGGCGGCCAAGCCAGCCGAGATGACGGTGACCACGCACCTGTGCCGCGGCAACTTCCGCTCCTCCTGGGCCGCTTCCGGCGGCTACGACCACGTGGCCGAGGCCCTGTTCGGAGAACTGGCCGTGGACGGCTTCTTCCTGGAATACGACGACGAACGTTCCGGCGGCTTCGCCCCCCTCCGCTTCGTCCCGAAGGGCAAGCGGGTCGTCCTCGGCCTGGTCACCACCAAGTCCGGCCAGCTCGAGGACCCGGACACGCTGAAGCGCCGCATCGACGAGGCCAGCCGCTACGTCCCCCTCGGCCAGCTCTGCCTGTCCCCGCAGTGCGGCTTCTCCTCCTCGGTGGAAGGCAACACGCTCACCCAGGCCGAGCAGCGCGCCAAGCTCGAGCTCGTGGTCAAGGTCGCCGCCGACGTCTGGGGCTAACCACCGCCCGCTGCGATGATTTCGCCCCGCCCGCCGCGTCTTACCGGGCAAAGACCGAGAGGGGAACCCCATGACCGACCCGAAGACGCACACCCTGGACGCGCCCGGCGTCACGCTGACCTACGACGTGCGGAGCAACGAGGCCAGCCACCTCCCGGTCCTGCTGATCGTCGGGTCGCCGATGGGGGCCAGCGGATTCGCCACCCTGGCCGGCCACTTCACCGACCGGACCGTCGTCACCTACGACCCCCGCGGCGCGGACCGCAGCAAGCGCACCGACGGCGCCGCCGAGTCCACCCCGGACGAGCACGCCGACGACCTGCACCGGCTGATCACCGCGCTGGACGCCGGCCCGGTGGACCTCTTCGCCAGCAGCGGCGGGGCGGTCAACTCCCTGGCCCTGGTGGCCAAGCACCCCGAGCAGGTCCGGACGCTGGTGGCGCACGAGCCGCCCGCCTCGCAGGAACTGCCGGACCGCGAGGAAGTCCTGGCCGTCTGCACCGACATCCGCGAGACGTACTACCGCGACGGCTTCGGCCCGGCCATGGCGAAGTTCATCGCGCTGGTCAGCTTCCAGGGCCCGCTCCCGGCCGGTTACGCCGCCCAGCCCGGCCCCGATCCCGCCCTGTTCGGCCTGCCGGCGCAGGACGACGGCAACCGCGACGACCCGCTCACCGGGCAGAACATCGTGACCTGCAACGCCTACCGGCACGATTTCGACGCGCTGCGCGCCGCCTCCACCCGGGTCGTGATCGGGGTGGGGGAGAAGTCCGGCGACACGCTCGCCCGCCGCGCGGGCCTGGCCGTAGCCGAACGGCTCGGCCCGCCCCCCGTCACCTTCCCCGGCGACCACGGCGGCTTCCTCGGCGGCGAATACGGCCAGACCGGCGAGCCGGACGCCTTCGCCGCCACCCTGCACGAGGTCCTGGACGCCTGACAACGCGGTAGGTTCGGCTCAGACGGTAACCCCGGCCCTGAGGAACGCATGGCGATGACGCTCGCGGTGGAGGCGGTGGGCCTGGTCAAGCGGTTCGGCCAGACGCTGGCGGTGGACGGCGTCGACCTCGCCGTCCCGCCCGGCCAGGTCCTCGGCCTCCTCGGGCCGAACGGCGCGGGCAAGACCACCGTGGTCCGCATGCTGGCCACACTCCTGCGCCCCGACGCCGGCTACGCCCGGGTCAGCGGCGCGGACATCGTCGCCCAGCCTGACCGGGTCCGCGAGCTGATCGGCCTGACCGGCCAGTACGCGGCGGTCGATGAGGACCTGACCGGGTACGAGAACCTGCTGCTGATCGGGCGCCTGCTCGAGATGCCCAGACGCGAGGCCAGACGGCGTTCGGCCGAGCTGCTGGACCGGTTCGACCTGGCCGACGCGGCCGGGCGTTCGGTCAAAACCTACTCCGGCGGCATGCGGCGCCGGCTCGATCTGGCCGCCAGCCTGGTCCAGCGGCCGGCGGTGCTGTTCCTGGACGAGCCGACCACCGGGCTGGACCCGCGCAGCCGGGGCGAGGTGTGGGCGATGATCAGGGAGCTGGTCGGCGAGGGCACGACGGTGCTGCTGACCACGCAGTACCTGGACGAAGCCGACCGGCTGGCCCACCAGATCGCGGTCATCGACCACGGCCGGGTGATCGCTACCGGCACCGCCGCCGAGCTGAAGGCCAAGATCGGCCAGCAGACCCTCGACGTGCGCCCGGCCGACCCGGCCGACCTGCCCCGGGCCGCCGCCATCGTGGCTGCCGCCGTGGGCCGCGAGCCGGCCAGCACCGACGATGATCCGGGCCTGCTGTCCGTCCCGGTCGCTGACGCCCAGGCTCTGCCGGCCGTGATCAACGGCCTGCAGGACGAGCGGATCGAGGTCACCGAGCTCGCGCTGCGCCTCGCCAGCCTGGACGAGGTCTTCATGGCCCTCACCGGCCACAGCGCTGAGGAGAGCAGCCGATGACCGCCAGCACCGTGACCGGCCCCGGCCGCGCCCGGGCGATGACGCCGGCCCGCGCGCTGCGGCACGCGCTGACGCTGGCCTGGCGCTCCCTCATGCGGATCCGCCGCAACCCCGAGCAGCTCCTCGACGTCACGCTGCAGCCGATCGTCGTCGTGACGCTGTTCGTGTTCTTGTTCGGCGGCGCCATCAAGGGCGAGAGCAGGCACACCTACCTGCAGTACGTGCTGCCCGGCATCATGGTGATGACCGTGCTGTTCGCCAGCGTGGGCACCGGCACCGGGCTGAACACCGACGTCACCAAGGGGATCTTCGACCGGTTCCGCAGCCTGCCGATCGCCCGGTCGGCCCCGCTGACCGGGACGATCATCGGAGATTTCTTCCGCTACCTCATCTCGATCGCGATGGTCTTCGGCTACGGGTCGCTGCTCGGTTTCCGGATCGCCGCCAGCCCGCTGGCGGCGCTCGGCGCGGTCGGGCTGATGTTCGTCTTCGGCTTCGCCCTCGGCTGGATCTGGGTGCTCCTCGGCCTGTTCGTGAAGTCGCCGCAGAGCCTGCAGGGGTTCGGGTTCATCGTCATGTTCCCGCTCGCGTTCGGCAGCAACGTGTTCATCCAGGCCGGCACCCTGCCCGGCTGGCTGCAGGCCTGGGTCCGGGTCAACCCGGTGACCGAGCTCACCGCCGCCGCCCGCGGCCTGATGCTGGGCGGCCCGGTCGCCACCCCAGCCTGGCACTCGGTCGCCTGGAGCATCGCGATCACCGCCGTCTTCGCGCCCCTCGCCGTCCGCCGCTACCGCCGCATCGGCTAAAACCCCCAGCCCAAAACCTTTATCCCGAACGAAGCCGGTACTCCTCCCGCCGCCCCCTCGAGCCCCAGCTAACCGCGTGCCCCAGGCTAGCTTTTTAGATTGCTAGCATGCTAGTATCAGGCCGTGGGTGACGAAGAGATGAAGCAGTTCAACGTGTACCTGCCGATCGGCTTGATCAAGCAGGTCAAGCACCATTGCCATCGAGTCGGGCCTGTCCTTGTCGGCGCTGGTCGCCGACGCGCTGCGCGCCTACCTCGACGACACCAGGGAAGGAAACTGACATGGCGACCGAAGGCATCGAGGCCGTGTTCCTGGAGACTCACAACTGGGGCAAGGCGGCGAAGTTCTTCCAGGCTCTGGGCTTCGACCTGGAGTTCTCGACCGACCACAGCTCCGGTCAGTTCCGCCGCGGCGACGGCCCCTACGTGTTCGTCGCCGAGGTCCCCGAGGACCGGGAGACCGGGATCCAGCTCGTGCTCAAGGTGACCGAGCCGGAGGCGTCGCGGCTCGACCCGGCCGTCGAGGTGGTCACCCCGTTCGAGGACACCCACTACGGGACCCGGGAGATGACCGTCCGCGACCCCGACGGGCGCCTGTGGAGCCTGCAGGCCCCGGTGAAGAACTGATGGCCGGTGAGCAGTCCGTAGCGCCGGAGAGCACCGCGGTGCGGGTCGCCCTGTGGCGGGCGATGCACGTCCTGGTCGACCCGCCCCCGCACGTGATCGAGGACGACCTCGGCCTGCGGCTGGCGGCGCCCGGTGACGGCTGGCGGGCGCGCCCCGACATGGACCCGGCCGGCACGAGCGGCTTCCGGGCGGCCATCGTGGCCCGGGCTCGTTTCATCGAGGACCTGGTGGCCGAGCAGGCCGGCCGCGGCGTCGGCCAGTACGTCCTGCTGGGCGCCGGCCTCGACACCTTCGCCCAGCGCAGCCCGCAGCTGGCCGGCCGCCTGCGGGTGTTCGAGGTCGACCAGGCCGGGCCCCAGGCCTGGAAGCGGCAGCGGCTGCTCGAGCTCGGCCTCGGCGTTCCCGGCTGGCTGCGGCTGGTGCCGGTCGACTTCGAGGCCAACGGGTCCTGGTGGCCGCAGCTGGCCGCGGCCGGCTTCGATCCGGGCCAGCCCGCGGTCGTCGCCTCCGTCGGCGTCACCATGTACCTGACCAGGGACGCCACCGTGGCCACCCTGCGCCAGGTCGCCGGGCTCGCTCCCGGCTCGACGCTGGCGATGACGTTCATGCTCCCGCCCGGGCTGCTCGACGACCGCGACCGCTCCGGGCTCCAGGCGTCCCGGGACAGCGCGCGCGCCTCCGGCACGCCGTTCCTCAACCTCTACACCCCGCCGGAAATGCTGGCCCTGGCCCGCGCCGCCGGTTTCCGCGACGTCAGGCACGTGCCCGGGGCATCACACGCCGAGCGCTACTTCGCCGGCCGTCCCGACGGCCTGCGCCCGTCGAGCGGCGAGGACCTGCTCGTGGCCACCACCTGATGGGCACGAGCCTCACCGAGTACCGCGGCCGCGGGTTCTGGACCAGGGACGCCGCCCTGGAGACCGTCCTGGCGCTGCTGGTCCCGGAGCTGGAACCGCCAGGACCTGCCAGCCGGAGCCGGCTAGCTGCCCGGCCAGGTAACGGCCCAGCCATCTGTCCTCGTCTCCATTCGTTCCTGCGTATCCTGTCCGTCAGTATTCACGGCGGAGATGACCGCCCGGCCACCTGAGGAGCGGAATGAGCAGTACCGACGCGACGACGATCGGCGTACACCGCGCTTTGCACGAGGCGCTCAACTCGGCCCGCGAAGCCCGTTCCCACCTGGAGAACGGCGAGGCCGCCACGCCCGACCTGGACGACCTCGTCGAGCTGGGGAAGCTGCTGGCCGGGATCTCCGAGGCCATCTTCGCCGTCAACACCGAAATGACGGCCAAGGCCCGCACCGCGAGCGCCTGAACCAGCGCCCCCGGCAGCGGCCCGCTGCGGGCCGGCCGCCGGGGGTACCGGGCTAGGCGCTGGTCAGGTAGCTGCCCAGCCGCGCCGCGATCCAGGGGCGCCAGCCGCCGGCCCGGATCTGGCGCCGGAGCACCGGGAGCCACTGGTTGACCCGGCCGTACCCGGTGAGCAGGTACGGGACGGGCTGGGCCTGGACCCAGCCGTCGCAGTGCCCGTCGGCTGCCTCGATCGCGGCCCCGGCCGTGGTCGAGGACCAGCGTGAACCACGGGCCGCCCACGATCCGCACCTCGATGCGCGCCTGGACGCGGCGGCTGGCCTCGGCGTCCACCATGTCCGGCAGGAGAGGGGTCAGCCCGGTGAGCGTCAGCCGGGCCGCCCCGGGATCGATCGCCCACGGCCGCCCGACCCGCCCGGGCCAGGTCGAAGCCGTGCACCAGCTGCTCGGCGACGAGCCCGGCGGTCATGACCACGGGATCTTCCTGGCCGAACAGCGTCTCGACCGGGCCGCCGTCGCGGGGGGCGGCCATCTGTGATCCTGGCGTGGATCCGGCAGGCTCACGGTGATCCGGGCGGGGCCCTGGAGGCGATGGACGAGGCCGGGCGGACCGCACTCGGCCCGGGCGTGACCGGCCTGCTCAACCCGTCCCCGCGCAGCGGGCGCGGCTGCTGCTGGCCCAGGGTGACCTCACCGCGGCCGCCCGGTGGGTGCAAGGATGCGGCCCGGGGCCGGACGGCGAACCCGTTTACCCCCGCGAACCGGAGTACCTGGTCATGGCCCGGGTCCTGCTCGCCCAGGACCGCCCGGCTCAGGCGCTCGGGCTCCTGGAGAGAATGCTCGCGGCGGCGTCCGGCCAGGACCGGGCCGGCAGCGTCATCGAGATCGGCGCGCTGCGGGCCCTGGCCCTGGCCGCCCGCGGCGACACCGATGCCGCGGTGGAAGCCCTGGCCCGGGCGCTCGCCCTGGGCTTCCCGCAGGCTACGTGCGGGTGTTCGCCGACGAGGGCGCGCCGATGGGCGCGCTGCTGACCCGGCTGGCTGTCGCCCAGAAGGCAGAACGCGCCGCCGCCCGCGGCGTCCCGCCCGGCTACCTGGCCCAGGTGCTGCGCGCGTTCGGCGGCCGGGACGACCTGCCCCGTGCCGGGGCCTGGCCAACCAGCGGATCGCCGAGCAGCTGGTGGTCACCCTGGACACGGTGAAAAAGCACGTCAGCCACCTGCTGGGCAAGCTCGGCGCGGCCAACCGGACCGAGGCCGTCACCCGGGCCCGCGAGCTCAGCCTGATCCCGTAGCCGCCCCGGCGCGCCGCCGGGTGGCCCGGCTGAGCTCGGCGGTGAGTTCCGCCACGGCCGCGGCTCCCGCGCCGGGCGCGTCGAGGACCGCCTTGACCAGCGCGGACGCGACGATCACGCCGTCGGCGTAGGCCGCCACCTGGGCCGCCTGCGCCGCGTCGGAAATCCCGATCCCGACGCAGACCGGGAGCTCGGTCACCGCCCTGATCCGCCGCACGAGCGAGCTGGCGGCGGCGCTGACCGCCCCCCGGACGCCGGTGACCCCCATCAGCGACGAGGCGTAGACGAACCCGGTTCCCGCGGCGGTGAGTGCCCGGAGCCGCTCGTCGGTCGTACTCGGCGCGGCCACGAAGACGGTGGCGAGGCCGTGCCGGGTGGCGCTGGCGCGCCACCGCGCGGACTCCTGCACGGGCAGGTCGGGCAAGATGCACCCGGCGCCGCCGGCCTCGGCCAGCTCGCGGCTGAAGCGCTCGGCGCCGTACCGGTCGACCGGGTTCCAGTACGACATGACCAGGACCGGCTTGCCGGTGGCCTGGTAGGCCTCCCGCACGGTGCGGATGACGTCGGCGATCCGGACGCCGCCGCGCAGGGCGATGTCGCCCGCCGCCTGGATGACGGGGCCGTCGAGGACCGGGTCGCTGTGCGGCAAGCCGACCTCGACGATGTCGGCTCCGCTGGTCAGCATGGCCTGGACCGCGGCGATGCCCTCGTCGACGGTCGGGAAGCCGGCCGTCATGCCCGCGATCAGCGCGGCCCGGTTCTCTTGCCTCGCCCGGGCCAGCGTGTCCGCCAGGAGCTGCAGGTTTCCGCTCATCGCTGGGTTCCCCCCGCCTGGCCCGCGTCGGCGTCCTGCTCGAAGTACCGCGCGGCGGTGTCCATGTCCTTGTCGCCCCGGCCGGACAGGTTCACCAGGATCAGCCCGTCCGGTCCGAGTTCGGCGCCGACCTCGATCGCGCCGGCCAGCGCGTGAGCGCTCTCTATCGCCGGGATGATGCCCTCGGCGGACGCGAGCAGCCGGAAGGCCCGCATCGCGGCGGCGTCGGTGACCGGGCGGTACTCGCCGCGCCCGGTGTCGTGCAGGTGCGCGTGCTCCGGTCCGACGCCCGGGTAGTCGAGCCCGGCCGAGATCGACCAGGGCTCGGTGATCTGGCCTTCGTCGTCCTGCAGCACGTAGGAGCGCGAGCCGTGCAGGATGCCGGGCTCGCCCGCCGACAGCGTGGCCGCGTGCCGCTCGCTCTCCACCCCGTGCCCGGCGGCCTCGCAGCCGATGAGCCGGACCCCGGTGTCCGGGAGGAACGCGTGGAACAAGCCGATGGCGTTGGATCCCCCTCCGACGCACGCGATCGCGGCGTCGGGCAGGCGGCCGGCCCGCACGAGGATCTGGCGGCGGGCCTCCACGCCGATGACGCGCTGGAAATCGCGGATCATGGCGGGGAAGGGATGCGGCCCGGCCGCGGTGCCGAAGATGTAGTGCGTGGTCTCGACGTTGGCGACCCAGTCCCGGAACGTCTCGTTGATGGCGTCCTTGAGGGTACGGGAGCCGGAGGTGACCGGGACCACCGTGGCCCCGAGCATCTTCATCCGCTCCACGTTGACCGCCTGCCGGCGGATGTCGGTTTCCCCCATGTAGACGGTGCAGTCCAGGCCGAACAGCGCGCACGCCGTCGCGGTCGCCACCCCGTGCTGCCCGGCGCCCGTCTCCGCGATAACGCGCGGCTTGCCCATCCGCCTGGTCAGCAGGGCCTGCCCGAGCACGTTGTTGATCTTGTGCGAGCCGGTGTGGTTGAGGTCCTCGCGCTTGAGGAACACCCGGGCGCCGCCCGCGTGCCCGGCGAACCTGGGAACCTCGGTGAGCGCGCTCGGACGGCCCGCGTAGTGGGCGAGCAGGTGCTCGAGTTCCGCCGCGAACCCGGGGTCCGCCTTGGCCTTCTCGTACTCGACGGCGACCTCGTCCACGGCGGCGACCAGCGCCTCCGGGATGAACGAGCCGCCGAACGGGCCGAAATAACCGTCTCCGTCAGGGGACTCGCCCGGCCGGGCCGGGAAGAAGAATTTGCTGTTCATCGCGCATGCGCTCCTGGCCCGGGACACGCCCGGCCGTAGGTGGCTGGAAAGGGGAGAACGGCGGAACGAGGCGAGCGATCTCGCTCAGATGCCTCGCCCGGCACCGGCGAAGGCGAACCATCGCATGCCGTTCACCTGACCAGCTTCAGCGCCGAGCACGTACCGCACCCGGCGCCCCCGCACACGCCGCGCCGGCGCCCGGCAGCCGCGCGGGCGGCACCCAGGGGCGAGACGGCTGGCGATAGACACAGCAGGATGCTACCCCGGAGCCCGGCCGGGGAGGAATGCCGGCCGGGCGGCTCGTGTTGACGCGCTGGTGAAGAAGATTGGCTTCCTGTCCTTCGGGCACTGGGCGGCGACGCCCGGATCGCAGGCCCGGTCGGCCTCGGACGCGCTGCTGCAGTCGATCGACCTGGCCGTCGCCGCCGAGGAACTGGGCGCCGACGGCGCGTACTTCCGCGTGCACCACTTCGCGCGGCAGCTGGCGTCCCCCTTCCCGCTGCTGGCGGCGGTCGGCGCGCGCACCAGCCGGATCGAGATCGGCACGGCCGTCATCGACATGCGCTACGAGAACCCGCTGTACATGGCGGAGGACGCCGGCGCGGCCGACCTCATCTCCGGTGGCCGCCTCCAGCTGGGCATCAGCCGCGGCTCGCCCGAGCAGGTGATCGACGGCTGGCGGTACTTCGGCTACCAGCCGCAAGAAGGCCAGACCGAAGCCGACATGGCCCGCGGGCACGCGCAGGTGCTGCTCGAGGTGCTGCGCGGCGAGGGCTTCGCCCAGCCCAACCCCCGCCCGATGTTCCCCAACCCGCCCGGCCTGCTGCGCCTCGAGCCGCACTCGCCCGGGCTGCGGGACCGCATCTGGTGGGGTGCCGCCTCCCAGGCGACCGCCACCTGGGCCGGCCAGCTGGGCCTGAACCTGCAGAGCTCGACGCTGATCACCAACGAGTCGGACAAGCCGTTCCACCTGCAGCAGGCTGAGCAGATCCAGGCCTTCCGCGACGCGTGGCGCGAGGCCGGCCACGAGCGGGAGCCGCGGGTCTCGGTCAGCCGGAGCATCTTCGCCCTCGTCGACGACCGGGACCGGGCCTATTTCGGCCGCCAGAACCAGAGCACCGATCAGATCGGGTTCATCGGCGCGGAGACCGAGGCGATCTTCGGCCGCACCTACGCGGCCGAGCCGGACGTGCTGATCCAGCAGCTCAAGGAGGACGAGGCCATCGCCGCCGCCGACACGCTGCTGCTCACCGTGCCCAGCCAGCTCGGCGTCGACTACAACGCCCACGCCATCGACGCCATCCTCACCCACGTCGCCCCCGCCCTCGGCTGGCGGTAAGCCATGACCGACAGCGAGTTCCCGGCCCCGCCGAGCGGCTTCGTCGTCACCCACTTCCTGGTGGTCTCCGACCAGGACCGGTCCCGTGAGTTCTACCGGTCGGTGTTCGGCGCCACGGTCGTGACGGAACGCAACCCGGTCATCTTGAAGATCGCCAACAGCTGGCTGATCCTCAATACCGGCGGCGGCCCGACCGATGACAAGCCGGCGGTGACGCTCGCGCCGCCCGCCGACCCCGGTCACGCCAGCGCGTTCTTGAACATCAGGGTCGCGGACATCGCGGCGGCCTACGCGCAGTGGTCGGCGAAGGGGGCCGAGTTCCTGACCGAGCCCAAGGATCACGCTCACGAGATCCGCGCCTACATCCGTGACCCCGACGGCCACCTGATCGAAGTCGGTCAGTCCAAGCCCCGGCCTGACGCACCGTAGACCGGCCCGATTCGCAAGTCAGGCCCGCTGGTAGACGGAGACGTGGCGGTCGCTGGCCGAGGTGAACGGCCGCCGGTCCCAGTCTGCGTAGCGCCCGGTCAGCCGCAGGCCGCCCCGTTCGGCCATCAGGTCCAGCTCGGACGGCCAGCTGTAGCGGATGGCTACTGGCCGCAGGTGCGTCCCCTGGCTATCGAACGTGATCGTCTGGGTATCGACGCGCTGCCGCACCTTGTCGTGGCGCGATACCGTGATGGTCGCGGAGTCTTCGGTCACGGACTGCGCGTGGACGGACTGATCGTGGTCGAACCGGGACAGGTCCGGGACGAAGCACTCGATGACGAACATCCCGCCCGGGTCGAGCACGCGCGCGGCGCTGGCGAAGCACGCCGCCTGCCGCTCCTGGCTGAGCAAGCCGAACAGCGTGTTGAACACCAGGTACACCAGCCGGAACCGGCCGCCGGCCGGCACCTGGGCCATGTCGCCGATGGTGACCGGGATCGACTCGCCTCCCGGTTTGGCTCGCAGCCGTTCCACCATCGCGGCCGAGGCGTCAATCCCTTCCACCGTGATCCCGCGGGCGGCCAGCGGCAGCGCCACCCGGCCCGTCCCGATGGCCAGCTCCAGCACTCGCCCGTCCCCGGCCAGGCCGGCCAGGAATCTCACCGCGGGCACGGGATCCAGCCGCCCGTGGTGATCGTCATAAACCGCCGCCCATTGATCGCCATAGAACGCGGGATCATCGAATCCGGCCATGACGGTCACTAAAGCAGAGCCAAGCCGCTCACGCTATTAGTTTCTGGCGCCAGCAGATCAGCCCCAACACGCGTCCTGAAGGACCCGCCGACATGCCGGAAATAAGAGTAGTGTGCCTGTCACCGGGCGGGAGCCTGAGGCTCGCGGTGCGAATGATACGCCCGATCACCCACCGCAAACCATGAACGCCCCGTCCTCGTCACGTCTAGCGAGGATCAGGCCACATGCAACCAGGCACCGACGCCCTGCCGACCGACTTCTCCGAGCAAGCCCCGCCGCGTGAGTTCGTGACGGCGATGCGAGGCTACGACCGTAACCAGGTCGACGAGCACATCAGGCAGATCGAAGCCGGAACGCGCCAGCACCGCGAGCAAGCCGAGGCCATGCAGCGGGAGCTGTCCGAAGCCCGCCGCCAGTTCCACGGGCAGGAACGACCCGCCTATACCGGCCTCGGTGCCCGGATCGGCCAGCTGCTGCGGCTGGCCGAGGAACAGGCCGCCGAGCTGGTCCAGATGGCTCGGTCGGAAGCCGGCGAGATCGTTGCCGCGGCCAAGGCCGACGCCGCCGAGCTGCGGGGCGCCGCCGAGAACGACGCTACCGAACTGTGCGCGAACGCCAAGCGCGAGACCGGCGAGCAGCAGGCCGCCACCGAGCGGGAGGCCGACTCGATCAGGACTACCGCCCGGCGTGAGGCCGGCGAGCTGACCTCCGCCACCGAGCGTGAGGCCGCCCGGCTCCGGGCCGTGGCCGACCACGAGGTCGCGGACAAGCAGGCCACGGCCGAGAGTGAGATCGCCAAGCTGCGGACCAGCATCGAGCGTGAGGTAGCCCAGCTGAAGGCGACGGCCAAGCGCGAGCGGGACGAGATCCTCACCGCCTCCAAGCGCCAGGCGGACGAGATGCGCAGCCAGGCGCAGCGGGTCCTAGAGGAGAACAAGGCCCAGCGGGCCCAGGCCGAGGCCGAGTTCGAGATCCAGCTCGCGGCCCGCCGGGAACAGGCCGAGCGCCAGGAGGCCGAGTGGCTCACCGCCGCCCAGTCCGCGACGCAGAAACTCGTGTCCGAAGCCGAGCAGCGCGCCTCAACCGCGGAGCAGCGGGCCGCGGAGGCGAGCGCTCAGGCCGACCAGGCTCGCCAGGACGCCGACCAGCACGCCCGGCAGCAGGTCGGCAACGCAGAGAAGAACGCCGACCAGATCGCCGCCCAGGCCAAGGCCCAGGCCGAGCAGCTGCTCGCCGAGGTCAACGCCGATGCCGAACGCCGCCGCGCTGCCAGCCGTCGCGAGGTCGACGACCTTAACCGGCAGAAGGAAAGCATCGCCAGCCACCTCGCGCAGGTGCGCCAGCTGCTGCCCGGCATGAATGCGGTCCAGCCGCCACCGCCGAATCAGTAACCAGCCGCCAGCAACACCCGCCCTGCCGCCGTTGGAGCGGCTTCTCGGACTGAGTCGCTGGAAGGCCGCCTATCAGGCTGATCTGCACATCATCAGGGACACCTGATGGGCCCAGCAGCTGGTCGCGCCGATCCGCCGAACTGGAGCTGTTCCAGGATAGCCAGGCGGGTCCACTGCAGGGCCGGGTCGAGGCCGAGGATCCGGGCCGGGCTGGAGGGTGCCAGGTACGCAGACGGTAGCCGCCCTCCCCGGTAGCGAATGCGCTGTAGCGGGAGCGATTCAGCGATTCAGCGGTCAGCGCCGGCGCACCCGCGTGGAGCCGCCCGCGGCATGACGCGTAGTCGTCCCTGAGGCCCGCAGGGGCACGCGAGTCCGTCCGTACGGGCATCCGCGTTTACATGATTCAACGATGGCGAACGTCCCGATCTGCCGAAAAGAGTGCGTCGCTTATCCGTTATGATCATGCGCTCGCCTGCATCTCGTGGGCGACGGCAGCGATTACTGCTAGTGGCCAAGAACACGATAACGCGGGCGTCGTCTTCCAGGCCTTCTGGAATTTCTCCCATCGTTCGGTGAGAAGGTCCTGAGATGGCCGCTGCCATTTTTCTTTTGGATCAGGAAGCCGACGCCCGGAGAACGTCCGGTACTGCGTCATCGAGAGCGGCGGAGCCAGACGGATCTCACGGGTTTGAGGATCGACGGCCAGTAGATTACGATCAAACAGGGTGTGGATGTCTGCGCGAAGCAGCAGGCCGTTATATATATCATTCGTGCCTAGGTCTCCGTAGGGGCGAATATGCGCTGCTTCGAGGGCTTGCGGCGCATCACATTCCGTCACCACGCAGCAGTAGGAGTATGCCTCCATCAAGTTAGCCCTGAAAGCTGGCTGGCCCTCTCGCAGGCTAATAAGAGTGAGGATATACTTGCGGGCAGTGAACGTGCGTCAACGGGAGGTTCGGCAGGTTCATCGTGCCAAGTTTCGCATTCTGAATGGAAATGCCATGGCATGACGACTTACCAGCTATCCTCACCTCCTTCGATTCTGCTGAGCCGTTTACTGACGGCTGCGGCTGGCAGCGGCCGCTTACCTCGCGCGGTTCAAGGGCTCCTCCCGCGAGCACACCGAATCGGCCCTGCGCTGCTACTTGGCCTGGTGCGCCGAACAGGGCCTGGACCTGCTCGCCGCCCGGCGGCCGCACCTGGAGCTCCATATCCGGTGGATGCAGGAGATCCGCCGGTTCAAGCCCTCCACGGTGTCCCGCCGGTTCTCCGTCACGTCCGGGTTCTGCCGGACCTGCGTCTTGGACGGCGTTATGGAGCACTCACCCGCAGAGCACGTCCGCCGCCCCACAGTCCCTGCCGAATCGCCGACCCTGGGGTTCACTCACCTGCAGTTCGAGGCCCTGCTCACCGCTGCACGCCAGTCACCGAACCGGTATGACTTCGCGCTCGTGGCCATGCTCGGCCTGCTCGGCTTGCGGATCTTCGAAGCCACCGGCGCGGACATCGCCGACCTGGGTGAGGAGCACGGTCACCGGGTGCTGCGGGTGTGCGGCAAGGGCACCAAGGTCCTTCCATGTTGGCAAGCGAGTTGGCCTGGCGATCAAGCTCATGCAACGTCTCTTCGAGAAGATTAGTGAAGGCTGTCCTTCTTTTCGCTAGACGGTGGCCCGGCAGAGCTTTCGGGGCATCTTGCGCGTGGTTTCCCCACTTTTTGTCCCAGTGTTCATCGGCAAGCCTATTACGGTCCACGCCAAGTAGCGGGCTGTTGATCGCCCGCATCGACGGCTCGATCCTTTTGTCACCGTCAAGCTTTTTAAGTTCGTCTATGGCTTCAACGAGCTGCGGCCTGGTGAGGGGAACGCCATCAATCCAGGCAACCTGGGGATCAGGCCCATATGCAGGCTCACTCGCGGGGTTCATGCTCGCCTCCACTACCGATACCCTTTTCAAGGCAGGTACCCGCGCACTACGCTTGGAACCAAGCCAACGAGATGCAGCAGGCATGGCCGCGAGACTTTGGCGCAGCACGGCATCGCCATCACCTATCTCGTCAGCGATTGCAGCAGGCATGGCCGCGAGACTTTGGCGCAGCACGGCATCGCCATCACCTATCTCGTCGGCGATTAGCCTGATCCTGCTATGACCTGCTTGGGCGAGCAGTGAAACGGCTGAAAAGTCCTCGCCAGTCTCTCGTGCGCTCTCATGCCGCGTATGGGGTGTCTTGGGCGCTGCTGAGGTTCGTACCTTGAAGTAGTTGCCGGGTCAGGGCAGGAGGCGGCTGGCGTGCCGGGTGTAAATCTCGCGCATGTGGTCTGGGTCTGGCGGGCTGTCCGGTGTGAGCGCAGCGCCTATGTCCTGCATGAAGGCCAGGGCCGGCTCTGGCGGAGCCCACAAGCCCAGCAGCCGGGCCGGCTCGTCAGATGGATTGCTGAAGCCGTGCCGGTGCCCGCGGGGTGCTACGAACATCGAGCCCGGCATCGCCACCTGCGGCTCGCCCTCGCCAACGACAAGCAGCTGTCCGCTGAGCACGTAGATGGCCTCGTCGAACTCGTCGTGCGCGTGCGGGATCGGCCCGGCGAACCGGCCGGGGACGGTGAGTTCCATCGCGGCGAATCCCGGCGGCTGGCCGCCGTGGCCGGCCAGGATGTGCATCGGCTGGCCGGCATAAGAAAAGGCCGGTCCCTCGCCGTAGTGTGTCAGCAAGGTCATGGCCATTTGTACCATCTGAGTCCGGCATGTACCCGGTGAGCACGCCGTTGGCCAGCACTTCCCGGGCGCACTGTCATGCCGCATTCTGAACATCATGTCACCTGACGCTGGCGCGTTCTGCCGCTGCACTGGTCATCGCGCCACCGGTACGCCTGCTGGCTCGCTACCGCCGGCCCGGTACCGGTCCAAGCTTGTGCGGGCGCCGGTTCAGCAGGTCTATCCTCAGCGTGTGGAGATCGAGGTGCGGCCGGCCACAGGGCGATGGGATGACTTCGCGTCGTTCATGGTGCCGCGCAAGCCAGGCGGCCGCGGATGCGTCTGCATCGCGTACCGCAATTCCAGTCTCGACATGCCCGGCCGTATCGCGCACATGCGCGCGCTGTGCCAGAGCGCACCGGGGCCCGGTGTCCTGGCATACGTCGATGACGAGGTCGCCGGCTGGTGTTCGGTCGCGCCGAAGGCCACTTACCGCGCCCTGGTCAACTCCCGGACGATCCCGCATGTCCAGGACGAGGCCGCGTGGTCGGTGGTCTGCTTCGTGGTGCGGCCGGCGTTCCGGCGCCGCGGACTGATGCACCAGCTGCTGGATGGCGCGGTCGAGCACGCGCATGCGATGGGCGCGGCCGCGCTGGAAGGCTACCCGGTTGACCCTGGCAGCGAGCGCATCGACCAGACCAGCGGATACGTGGGTACCGTCCAGCTGTTCGAGGCACACCGATTCCAGCGGGTCTGCCAGACCGCGCCGGCGCGGCGGTAAACCCCGCTGGCTCGTCCGCCGCGAGCTTTCCTGACCTCCGGCTCCCTGCTTCCCGGCTTGGCTGCAGTGCCCGCGCTCGGCGCGCTGCCCACGAGCCGGTGACTTGCCGGGCCGCCGGCCAGCCGCACTCCGCAAAGTGCCAGCGCATCACCGAGTCTGCACCTGTCCCTGCTCAACCCCGCAAGACGCCCGCCATTGGTTGATATGCCTGTGATCGTGAGGCACCAGGATCGAGGCGCGCTGCGCCTCGATCACAGGCATGATCAGGCATTATGCCGCCGGAGGGAAGTGATCTGGTCTTTGATCACCGGCATAATGCCGCGTGTAGTGTGCTCTCGCGCAGGTGCTGGCCCACCGTCACCCAGTTCCGGTCACCCGCTGCCAGATCTGCCAGCGCACCGTGGCCTGCCCGCCCGGCGCACTCAGCCAGACCCTGACCGACGACCACCGCCGGGTCCATCCCGAGCGCTGGGCCTCCCCGCCCGGCAATACCCGTATCACCCGTCCGGGTGAGGGCCGCACGCGTAGCTGCCCCTGAGCTTTTAGCCAAGTCCCAAAGATTCACCGGCTGGCTGGGTCACCAGACGCCGTAGATGATGGCGACCTGGCCGGGTGGGGTCGGGGAGTAAGCCGGCAAGGGCGTGAACCGGCCGCTGTCGAGGTCCAGCCAGCCGAACTGGATGCATTGAACAAGGGCGTACCGGCCGCCCGGGGCGAGCGACAGCACCTGCCCGCTGTCGCTCAGCTCGCCCTGGGTGGTCGCGGTGGCGCGCGCAGTCTCGGTGCGCAGCACGCGGACTGGCCCGCTGCCCGCCGTCGGCACCTCAGAGATCTGCACGACAACGGTGCCGCGGCTGTCGCGGGAAGTGGCGACCAGGACGTCACGCCTGTCGGGGGTGATCAGCACGCTGTTGATGGTGCCGTTGACCGCCTTGGCCGGCATGATCATCCGTGCATCCGCCAGGTTGTCGCCGGGGGCTTCGGTATCGAGCAGCCGGACTCCCTGCATCGTCATGGCGTCGTTGGACATGCTCTTGGCTTGCTGCCAGGTGAAGGAGATCATCCGGTTGCCGTCGGCCCAGGACGGCTGGCCGGGCTGGTACCAGTGACCCTGCTGCATGCCGGCGGTCCAGGTCCGGACGGTCCCGGTGACCAGGTTGATAACCTCCACCGCGCCGGCCATGTACTTCGCGGGGCCGCCATTGGTAGCGCCCAGGCCGTACGAGAAGGACACCGCGAGGCGGGTGCCGTCCGGGGACAACGCGATGCCCGCGAGGTACGCGTTCACAGGTACCGGATAGGCCGGGAGCTCGGTCAGGTGTCCCGGCTTGCCGCCCGCCGAGACAGGCAGCCGGAAGAAGCGATATTCGTCCTTGGGGGCATTCTCCGCGATGGCAAGGATGAAGGAACGGCCGTCCGGGGCGGCGTCGGCAGCCACCGAGGCGGGGAAAGATTTCGTCATGATCTTGACCGTGCCGGTGAGCTTTCCGGTGGCCGTGTCCCGGATCACCGCTTCGGTCACCGGCAGATCGTGAAACTGCTTGTCCGGGACAAAGGTGAACGTGAGGTAGTGCCGCGGTACGGCCGCCGTGCCGGGCGCCGAGGCCGGGGCCGGAGCCAGCTTGGGTCCGGCCACCAGGACCGCGGACACGGCGACAGCTATGACGGTGGCCGCGGCGGCGAGCGGGAGCAGACGCTGGCGCCAGCGGCGCCCGGGGGTAAGGATCCGCAGCGGGCGAAGCTGTCCCGGCTGGACGGTCTCGGTCACGCGCTTGAGCTCGTCACGCAGCAGGTTGTCGATGGAGGGCATTCCTCACGGCTCCTTCGGGAAGGCACGGGCTAGTGCAGCCAGGCCGCGGGAGGCGGTGGACCGGACAGCGCCCTCGCTGATGCGCAGGGTCGCCGCGGTGTCGGCCACGCTCAAGTCCAGGTAGTAGCGCAAGGCGAGGACCTCGCGCTGGCGCCGGGGAAGCGACCGGAAGGCCCCGATCAGCTCGCTGCGCTGCTCGAGCGCGATCACGGCGTCCGCGCCGTACGGCGGCGGGCTGGGGATCCGGCCCTCGTGCAGGCGTGCGACCAGCCGGCGGCGCAGCACCGACCGGCAGCCGTTCAGCACGGCGGACCGCGCGTAGTCCAGGGCGCTGGACTGCTGGCGCAGGCCGCGCCAGCGGCGGTGCAGCTGCTCGAACGCGTCCTGGACCACGTCCTCGGCGGTAGCCAGATCGCCGACCATGAGCAGCGCGAGCCGGACCAGGCCCAGATGGTGCTCGGTGAACAGCTCGGTCACCGAGCGCGCGGACTCCGCCGCGCTGGGCGTGGCCCTTGGCCCGCCCTGGTCGACCGGGGTGCCCGGGCTGCGGATGAGATCCGCCGAATCGGTCTCCACGTTAAAGGGACGCGCTGGGGCCCGGTGGCGCTGCGCGGTCAGCCAGGAAATCTGCGGGCGGCTCAGTGGCCTTCCACTGGCGTGTGGGATGCCAGAACTCCGCACGCCCGGTGGACCGCAGCAAGGGCCAGCATCAACGGCAGGCCATGATAGCCATCCATGTCCGTGCGCCTTCTGCACCTGATCTTCATCCGCCGCTACGGTCGGCTGGTCCTGCCCGGCCGGTCCTCGGCATCCAAGGATGCGGAGCTGCTCGAGCTGCGGCACGAGGCTGCCGTGCTATCCAGGAGCAGCGCCACGTCGACGTGCGGGTCAGATTCACCGAGCACCTCGCTGACGAATGCACGGGCCACCCGCACTTGCTCTGGCAGTGCCGGGACTGTCACGTTCCCCCTGGACCGCCACGTTGGACATCAAGCCGCCCGCCTCCCTGGCCCACCCCGGCCCGGCGAACATCGGGACGGCAGCGGACGCAGGAGAAATGCACGCCCGGCTCCGCCATTCGGTGGCACAGATCGATCATCATGAACGCTATGCCTGCCGGTTATCAGCCAAGCGGACCTAATTCATATAGGCGGCGTCGGCGTGCGATTATCAAAGTGCCTTCGCGATGCCGGCGCCCTGGCCGACTGGTGGTCGGCTTAGCAGCAGCCGTCTGGCCTGAATATTTATGCAGCGCACTCCTGTACTGAGAACGCCCGCCATGCCGCGATGAGGTGCGGTATTGAGTTGTCAGCTGACGAGATCCTTGGTGAGCCAGATGATCAGGTCGTCATCCATGGTCACCTGTATGCCTTTGCTGAGGGGCTGCTGGCCCCGGCATGCGCCTCGGCCGTCGGGGATATAGCCGCGCCGTCCGTACAGCCGCTGAGCCGGGCCATACTCGTCGAGTAGGCCGACGGTAATGCCCAGCGTGGCGATGCCCCGATCGTAGGCAAGCTGCTCGGCCGCGTCCATCAGCAGTGTCGCGACGCCCTGCCGCAGGAACGGCCCGGCCACCGCGACCTGGTGAACCAGTGGAATGCTGCGGCTCCGGAATCCGGCGTAATTGGACTCTCATACAATCGCGACGTAACCGATGACATCGGAACCGTTCGTGGCGATAAGGATCGCGCCGTCCGGTTCCGCGTGATCGGCCAGGTAACTCCGCGCCTCGGCCTCACCGTCACTGACCCACTCGATGAGGAACCGGACGGTCGACTCGGAATTACCCTCGTCGACGGGCTGGACGGCAATGTCAGAAATGCCCATAGCACAACACTGGCATACGCCCAGCGACGTACTCTCGTGCCGCATATCGGAAACGGCTTGATCCGGGCGCCGGTCAGCTCCCGGCAAGATCTGATGGCCTGGTGCTCAGGTGGACCTGGCGCTGCAGGTCGACGGCGCCGAGCACGACAGCAGTGATCTCCTGGCCGACCGGGGGATAGTCCCGTGGGTCCACTGGCTGCCCGGGCTCCTTGACGCGGGTGATCTCGACGAGCCCGGTGACCGGGCTGCCCAGATCGACGAAGAACCCGAACGGGTGGTGACTCAGCACCACGCCCACTGCGAGGACCCCCTTCGTGAAGCGTGCCTTTGCTGCCGCCCATTCTCCATCGGTGGGCTTGCGGCGCTCTCGCAAGGCACGCCACTCATCGCCATCTGGCTGGCTCATGTTCCAATGATGCCGCTATAGCTGGCCGATGCCGCCGTCCTCATTTGCCGCTGGTGGGATGCCGCTGAGTCGTCGTCATGATGCCTCGACTAGGACGAGAGCATGACCGCTGTTCCCTTCCGTGATCTAGCGATTCCAGATGAACGTCAGGGCACGCTGCCGCGCCCTGTCCGTCACAGGACCGGACTCCATCACGCCTCAGCAAGGTTTAACCTGCGACCGTGACTGCGATTTGGGGAACTGACCCGAACGGGCGATGGTCGCCGCTTGCGCCGACGGCCTACCTAGCAGAAGCCGAGCTGCACGACCTGGTGCGCGACGCACCGCAGATGTTGCCCCTGGCCGGAACACCGCAACTAACGGTCCTTGGCCGTGAGGTGCGCCTCGGCAGTGGCTACGCTGACCTGCTGGCCGTCGAATCGACCGGTCGACTGGTCGTCATCGAAGTCAAGCTGTCTACGAACGCCGAATCCCGGCGCGCGGTTGTGGCTCAGGTACTGTCATACGCGGGCTACCTGCAGGGTCTCGACCACGCGCAACTCGAGTCGCAAATTCTGAGGGAGCACCTAGGTGCCTCCGGCTCGGTACTCGGTGCCGTTCAGGCTGACGAGCGTCAGGACGTCGTGGATCCGGAGGCTTTTCACGATGGGATTTCCCGCAGCCTGGCCGAGGGCAGCTTCCGGTTGGTCATAGTCTTGGACTCCGCGCCGGATGAACTCATTCAGGTAGTCGGCTATCTGCAGATGGTGACCGATAGGATTGATATCGACCTAGTAACTGTGACTGCCTACGAGGTGAACGGCTCGCGGGTGCTTGTGCCACAGCGAATCGAGCCGGCCCGCCGCACTAGGGCGATGTCCGACGCGGCGGTTAATGCCCGACAGTCCGGCAGCCAGACAGATGGCTCGCGTGACTTCCGCAGCGCCATTGAGCAGGCACCGCCCGAGTTCCGAGACGACCTCTCCCGCCTCACGAACTGGGCAGAATCACTGCAGACGGAAGGGCTCGCCCGGCTGGCCACTCGCAGCGGGACCTCCGGGCTCACCAGCCTGAAACCGCTGCTTCACAGTGGCGGTGTCGCGCTGGTCACTATCACATGTGACGTGAAGACGAGCTACATGCAGTTCTTCCGCTCGGTTTTCGAGCGGCGTGCCCCGGAATCGATCGCAGCTGTGGAGGCCGCCCTTGGCACCAAGATCACTCAGGGAAACTCCACTCGGGCCTTCACAGAAGACCTCCTGGCGGCATTGACCAGTGCCTACCGCGAAGCCCACGCCAATCCGGAAATCCAGTTTTTTGAGTCCGTTGCAGTTGCCCGGGTGCGAAGACATCGGTAATGTCTAACTGGCCCGTCCCAAGACAAGACGCGACCATGCGCCGACTGCGGTCGCCTTCGTTTCGGCCAGGCTCAATGTCGGCGTTGACCAGCGCGATGTCCAGACAATGGCCTAGATATTAGTGCATCGCTGTCGCGTGCAGAGAATGCGCGCTCATACCGCCGAGAGATAGCCCGGATGCGCATGGCCTACCTGGGATCTCGTTCGCAGGTCTCGCGAGCGATCCCCCCGCCTGCCGCCCTTCACCCATGCCGCTTCGGCTCTCGCCGGGCGCTCCGGGAGCATCTGCTTCACTGCGGCAGCCAGCTGCCGCTACGTCATGGCATGACGACTTTCACCCAGCTGGCCCTCCCGCCCGCCGACCCTCCTGAGCCATTCACTGACCGGCTGCGGCTGGCGGTGGCCGCCTATCTCGCCCGGTTCAAGGGCTCCTCCCGCGACCACACCGAATCGGACCTGCGTGCTACCTGGCCTGGTGTGCCGAGGAGAGCCTGGACCCGCTGGCCGCCCGGCGGCCGCACCTGGAGCTGTACATCGGTCAATGCAGGAGATCCGCCGGTTCAAGCCCTCTACCGTGTCCCGGCGGTTCTCGGTTGTGGCCGGTTTCTACCGGACCTGCGTCCTCGACGGCATCATCGAGTACTCACCCGCCGAGCACGTCCGCCGTCCCGCAGTCCCGCCGGATCACCCACCCGCGGGTTCACCCACCTCCAGTTCGAGGCGCTGCTCACTGCCGCCCGCCAGTCACCGGACCGGTACGACTACGCGCTGGTGGCTATGTTCGCCCTGCTGGGTTGCGGATCTTCGAGGCCGCCGGCGCGGACGTCGCCGACCTAGGCGAAGAGCACGGTCACCGGGTCCTGCGCGTATGCGGCAAGGGCACCAAGGTCGTCCTGGTCCCGCTGCCGTCCGCGGTCGGCGGCCCATCGATCGGGCCGTCGGGTCCCGGATGCGCGGGCCGGTCCTGCTCAACCGTCGCGGCACCCGGATGGACCGGCAGGCCGCTAGCCGCTGCCTGCACCAGCTCACGGGCACGGCGGGGATTCGGGTCGCCCGGGTCCACCCGCATATGCTCCGCCATACCTTCGTCACGATCATGCTTGATGCCGGCGTCGACTTGCGCGACGTCCAGATCGCCGCTACGGGAGCCGCCCTGCATTGCCGATGAGAGTGCACGAGTTCTGCCCATTATTGTTGAGCGGTTCTTCGCACAGTTTCTTTACTAAGTGGTTACGCATGGCAGGATCTTGTACTATTCTTCCATATGCCGTGACGCCCTGGTAGTTTTCATATTGCCTGCTGCCCATCCGTAAGCCGGTTCACTTACATTTAAATAGGTGATGGTTACTTCGGGTTCTCCGGAGACGTGGCCGGTGTCCGCGCCGACGCTATGGGCTCGACCCCGCGGCGCGGGGGGCTGGTGATAGATCCGGGCGAAGCCGGTGCTTCCTCCCCGAGAAATTCGGCAACCATCCGGACGGCGGTCAACGCTCTGGGGTTGAGTCGTACGCCTGAGACCAGGGTGGCCCGGATGCCTCTTAGGATAAGCGTCGCGAATGCCTGGCGGGTGTCCTGGCGCGCTAGCTCGTTCGGATTACGCGCGATGACGGACTCGGTGACCGCGGTTATCTCGGAGACTGGCAGATGAAGCGGGGCCGGTCGGCCGGATGCCGGGGAAGCCAGCTGCGAGTAATATTCGGACAATATCATGTGCCTGCTGTTATATTCCTCCCTCAGCCTCTCAGCCATTGCCTCGGCCGTCGGTCGCGGCAGGCCGATACGGCGCAGCAAGGAGGGCATCTGGTCGGCCGCCTCGTCTGCGCCTGCCGCCTCAGCCATGGCGCTGAACGCGATCATGGGGACCGCTTCCAGCAACTCGCCCTTGAGCGGGAAGGGCTCCAGGTCACTGACAGCCATCGGAAGCGGCTCAGCCAGCAGGCGGTTGCAGATCTTGTCCCCGAGCCCCGTGCCTTTCAGGGCGGACTCTAGAACTACGCGGCTATCAGGCGGGATGGAGCCGTCTGGCGCCCGGGCGGCGACCCCGACTACCTGACAGATCATCCGGGCATCGCCGATCCGCGCCTTCCGGTCCTGGTACCTTTCCATTCCCGTCATCGCCCCGGCCACCAGCAAGTGCGCGAATGTTCCTGCAACGAGTGCACCGGTCCTGACGGTGAAGTCCTCCTCGGCCCTCCGGTGCGGCAATGCGCCGGCCCAGCGCTGGAGCCGCGGGCGTTTCGCCTCGTTCCGCCGCCGGATGGCGATAGCCGACGCGAACGCTGCTGCGACTCCCGCTACCCGGGGCGCGGCGGCAGGATTCACTGCAGGGAACCGCCGGTAAATCCCGGTCGTGCCGGAGACGCTCACCTGAGCGCCTCCCTCTCCCGGATGATCACGGTCCGCGCAGCCGGCCGCCAGCGGATCGTCAGCGCAGTCGTGGCCATCCCCTGCAGTGCTGACGGCCATCGGCACATTCCTCCGATTCGTTAACCTAATCGAGTATTATCTTAAGTAGTGGCGATGCCTCTCGGCAAGCTATCCGCCAGGGACGCCTTATGGGCTGGTGCGCAAGGTCGCGATTTAGGGTTCTTGATCAGGTCGGCTGGGCTGCCGGTCGCTGGTCAACAGGGGCTGTGACCGAGTTGGCGGTGGACTATGCAGGCCTGGCGGGAAACCTCGGCAGGCCGCTGGCTGCGGTAGCGGTGGGCCAAGTGCTGCTCGACGCGGCCGGGGACCGCTAACAGGGCGTATGCACGCGCTGTTCTTTGGTGCAGTTCACCCAGTCCTGGGCAACGTACTTGTTCGACTTCGCCAGCGCCGTAGACGCAGAGCAGGAAGACTGCACGGTGGCAGCCTGGGCCGTTACGCCTGGTGCTGTAGCCAGGCGGGACGTCTCTTATCAGCGTGGCTTTCCGATGGCCGCTGACCTGGATGGCCCCCGGTCGACCGGGACACCTGATCCCGCATCTGTCCGGCGGAGAGTTCGGGCCGAACATCTTCCGCCAGGATCGGTCTCTGAACCGGGGCTGGTCAGATGAGGGCAGGCAATTCCGGGGCTTGGAACGGGAAGCGGCCGCCACTCCTGACGCCTTCTACTTCGGGCACCTGCTCTACCAAGAGGACACCGCCTATCCGATGGCGATAGAGACCGGGATACTCCGCGACGGCACTCTGCACGTCGATCGCTTCCAGAACAGGTTCCCACGCGGCTAATCGACCTGATAGCCAAGCGTGCAGGCCTTTGTCCTCTAGCGTCAGCCGGTCCAAATGCCGATGAAGTTGCCTGCGGGGTCGGTGATGACGGCGATGCGCAGGTTTCCCTCCGGGTGGGGCGCGGTGATGATGGTGGCTCCGCGCTCGCTGGCCGCCTTCACGGTGGCGTCGAGGTCGCTGACGTACACGTACGGGCGGACGCCCGTGTCACCAGCGGTGGTCATGTCGGTACGGAAGTGGCCTATCACGTGGCCGGTTCCGTCAGCGAAGCTGGGCGATTCGAGGTCGCCGCGCATCTGCCAGCCGAGCACGTCGCGGTAGAAATCGGCTGACGCGCGGATATCGCGGGCAGGCAGGGCGAGGTAAGAGATCCCGCCGGGCCGGGCGATCGATGCCTCAACGCCGGGGTCAGATGACGTGCTGTTCTCGGTCATGGTGCCTCCTGGGCTGCGCAGGTTTCGATATGGCCTTACCATATCTAATTATGGAACGGTCCGCTGGAGATGCCAGCCAGGAGCCGGCGGAGTCCGGCGCCGGACGGCGGCTATACCGGTCACCGCGCCGGGAGGAGCAGGCGCGGCAGACCCGGTCGAGGATCTGTGCCGCCGCTGCGGCTCAGTTCCTGGACCGTGGCTATGCCGGCGCGACGATGCGGGACATCGCGGCAGGGGCGGACGTGGCCGTGCCGACCGTCGAGGCGGCGTTCGGGACCAAAGCGCGGCTGCTGAAGGCGGTCATCGACGCTGCGATCGCGGGCGACGAGGCACCTGTGCCCATGCTAGAGCGAGCCTGGGCGGTACGAGCGCGGGCTGCATCAGACGCCGCTACGGTCGCCGCCGAGTTCGCAGGAACCCTCACGGCATCCGCGCAACGGGCGGCCGGGCTGGTACTGGCCGCGTTCGATGCCGCCCGCCTGGACCCGGACATCGCCGAGGTCGCCGCGCAGCTGACCCGCCAGCGCGAGATCATGGCCACCTGGCTGGTCGACGAGCTCACAGCCCGGTCCTCACTCCGCCACGGCATCAGCCGGGACGAGGCCATCGACACCGTATGGCTGCTGATGGACCCGGCCGTATTCACCCGGCTGACCAGCCAGCGGAAGTGGGCAGCGATACGGTTCCGGGCCTGGTTTGCCGATACCGTCATCCGGCTGCTACTAGACCCCGGGCACGCTCCGCTCTAAGCGGACGGGACCTCTCGATCATCCCCGCGGCTCCGACTCGTGATCATCGTCGCCCTTTGTGACTTGCACCCATGATGCCCTGGCTTACCTGGCTATCGCTTGCCCTCTGTTACAACCTTCTCTGCAGCTCCAAGGGCGCGCCTTCAGCGCGCCAGGCCTGACGGCCCCGGCCGCGAACAGTAAGGACGAGCGCGAACAGTTGGGAGGGAATGAGCGGCCAGGGTAATCCGCCGTAGGCGGCGCGGGTTCGACCGGGGTCTCGCCGTTGCGGGACGGCAGCTTTAGCCGCGTCCTTCGGACGCAAGCCCTACGGCGCGGCGACTGCCGCACGGTGGCCCCGGTGACCGGCCGCCTGCGGTCCCCGCCGTATCCCCGCTGCCGCGCCCGCCAGCACCACGGCCAGGCCGTCACCGATACGCCGAGCGTGCTGGAAGTCGTAAGGATGTCCCAGGGCCGGGACCGGCACGCCGCGCATTGTCCGGACTGCCCCGCCAGCGTCTAGGGCACTCCCTTCGGTCGCGTGAATTCGCTCCGCTCACCCTTGAGCCCGGAGCCTCTGCCAGCCCAGCGGGCCTGACGGCGAGAACCAGGCCAGAGACCACGCCAAATGCGCGCGACGAACCATAACATATTGCACAGCTGTGACTCAAACGCTTCAGTAGCCATTTTGAACATAATGTCCCGATGCCCGGTATGACATTGGGCTAACTTGCTATCCTTCCGTTGAGAGAACGGCCGAGTTCAAGATGAATACGGAAAACCGGCCATTTCAAGATTTCCTAGAGGCGGAACTACTGGAGCTCCGGCGCAACCAAGAAAAAGCCTGCGACAGGCAGGGAGAGGAAGTGACCAAGTGGGCTCGCATGGGCACACACTCAGAGTCGGAGCCTTTGCGAGAGGCCACGAAAGGCATGATGCCATTAAGAACCATCTCCGGGACATCGAAGGAGAGCTTATGTATCGGCGCGACGCTCGGGCTGGCACGTGAACGCGGTCAGCAATCGCGGCCGAACGTCTAAGGTCGTGCTGCCGGCAGCATGGATGGGTCTTGCAGCCGATGGGTCAGTGTCAACCCATTCTTGACAGTCAACCGACCACCGGACTAGCAGAGTCATTCGGCTGGACGGACCGCATTTTGGCCGCACAACAACTCAGCGCTGCCGCCTGGTGCGCATCGTTGAGTACCATTTTCGGCAGGTCGGCAGGAAGTAGGCAGGTCGCTGACGCGACTGTAGATCTCTACGGATCTGAAGGTCGCGACTGAGGAGTGACCCGATGACCGTATGGCTGTGAGATCATCAGTACTACGCCAGCAACGGCGCGCCGTTAGAGCTGACGGCGCAGATTAAGAGGCCGTCATGTTCGGACCAAGCCTGAACCCTCAGGGAGACCGTGATCGCCGCGCGAACGCGCAGATCACCCGTGACCAGCTCCGTGTTCGAGGGGCCAAGTTGCGCGCGAGCGTACGGCACTGGTACCGGTGGCTACGCGGCGAAAGCCTGCGGAACGATAGTAACGGCGGGCCGCCGCACTCCTGACTACGATCCGTTGGCAGGTGCGCCGCCGTACAGCAAGTGGATACCGCAACCCATGCGCGCTACGGCCGTCTGGGCGTGCATCCACACACGCGTTCAGCTGCACAGCTTGACCCCGAGCAAGGCCGCGCCGGTAGTTGGCATCCAGGCGGTCAGCCACGGCTGTGCCGGTCGCTGCTCGTGCCGCACGCGTGCCAGAACGGGCGGAAACCAGAGACATTGGCCTTTAGCCAGACGACGAGCAGACCAGCCCTGACCAGTGGACGGCGCCCGGTGCGCCGGCTTCTTGCGCTACCTGGTCCAGGTGATCGGCGCCGAGGAGAGCAGGCCCGCGGTACTGCACCATGACGAACCGCTCCTGGAATGCTACGTCGAGGCCTTCGGCGTCGATCCGCAACGACGCCGCCGCGGAACAGGAACCGCGCTTCAGCAGCACGCGGTCCGGCGGTGCCGGATCGCCGGCGGCTACCAGACGCGCTCCCGCAGCCCGGTGACAAGCGCCGAGAACTACGCCCTGAAGATAGCCGCCGGCTGACGTCCTGCACCCCAGCCGCCAGAACGATTCCTACTACTTTCTTCTGCGCCTTTAACCAACTACGGAAATTACAGGATCCGCCTCGGCCGGGCACTTCTGATGCCGTCCGGAAACGTCGCTAATGCTGCATGCAGTTCACCCGGGCACCCTTCGTTACGGCCGGTCGTCAGAATCGGCCGTGGTCAGATTGGCCTCGGACCTTCAGCCGTGAGGCTGTCGGCCAGCATGCGACTCATCCGGTCAACCGCTGCGACACGCCGCGCCTTGTGCGTTGCATGATTCTGCCGCGCGCGAGCCTCCCTACCCTCTCCGCGGGCCGGAAGGCAGGGATTTCCCCGTCCGGCACCGCAGACACTGCAGTGCACTACCCGCTCCGCCAGGCGGTATAGCGCCGGATGCTCGTATCCGCTGGAACCATTCCCCTCGAACAGATCCCTGATGGCAATCTCAGGATGATCATCGTCATACCTGTATCGGCCGGTCGGCATAACTGCGCTCCCTACCTGGAGGTATGTCTCCAGGCTTAGACGTTCCCGCAGGGACATCTGCTCATGCTGCGTTGCGGGTCGGGCTGGCGGCTGGGCCGGGTCTACTTCCTGGCCTTCTTGAACCCCTCGCAGGGACAACCGGACCCAGCCCTTACCGCCAGGTTGGCCAGCCTCTTGAACCGTAGGTGAGCCAATGACGGAACTCGACTGGTTTACCGCTCATGCCGCAGACAAGGCATCCGCTTGGATCGCTGTGGCAACGGCGGGCACATCCGTAACGCAGAGATCTTGTGCATTACTTCACAAGCCGCTTCCGCGGAAACGCGCGCTTCTGCCTGGCGGGATGACGCCTGCCCATCTCATGCCGCCTGGGCCAGGACGAGGGCATGCCCGCTGGTTCCTTCCGGGACGTAGCGGTTCCACCGGGGTGTCAGCTGGGCTTCCTGCAGCCAGCGCAGGTAAGTGGCGGCATCGGCGTGATCCCAGAACATGTCGGTGCCCAGGTACGGCGCGGTGCCGGTCCACTGCCCGGCTCCGACGATGCCCAGGAAATACCCGCCTGGGCGCAGCCAGCCGCGGATGCGCGGGAACAGCTCCCGCTGGTCCGCGAGCGGGACATGGATCAGCGAGTAGAAGGCCACCACGGCATCGGCGCTGGCCGGCCTCAACTGCAGCGTGGCCATATCGGCTTGCACGAAGCGGGCCGCGGGGACCAGGCGCCCGGCCCGGTGAACCTGGACAGCGGAGAAGTCAGCGCCGAGCACCTGCAGCCCGTGCCCGGCCAGCTCGCGGGTTGCCGGTATCCCGGCCCCGCAGCCGAGGTCGACAACCCGGGCCCCGGGCCGCAGCAGACCGGCCAGTTCCGCTGCCCAGCCCGCGTAGCGGCTGACGTCCTCGGCCGAGGAGGCCGCCGCTTCCCCGTCGTCACTGCGGTAAGTCACTGAGATCGCGTCGTAACCGCGACGGACAAGGGCACGCTGGCCCGCCCGCTCAGCCATGCCATCAGATCCCACCCTGGCTATCTTGCCGGGCGCCCTGTGCCTTTACCAACGTAAATAGTGACGCGCTCATTTGCCGCGATCAGGGACGGTAGCTCTCGAATTCCCATCCGCCCAAGAGGCGGAGCTGGCGGGCAATTCCGTCCCAGGTGTCGGCCTCGGCCGCATGGACGCGTGCCCCGAGCCAGTCCCGCGGTACCCGCTCGTCGTAGGTGTCCCAGCCGACGATGACGTGATGCGGTCCGTTGGGCGCCGAACGCGAAGTCCGCCGGGTCGCCGGGCAGCGTCCTGGGGTCAGGCGAAAGGATCAGGTTCCGGAACACGGCGCGCACCACTCGATGATGGCGTACGAATCACGGCCGATGACGCGGCCCTGAAGCCGGGCTGCGACCGGTCCTGGATAGGTTCGGCATAGCCCTGACCCGAAGGAGATCCCATGGTGGTGCCGTTGGCCGTCCGGGTGGTGGCCGCGGTAGCCGGCGGCCTGCTCGTGCTCGCGGCGTGGACCAGCGTCACCGGGACGCTGATCGTGTCGCGTTCGGTCGGCGGCTGGCCGACACGGTGGGTGGACCGGATCGTGACCGGGGCCTTCGGGCTGGTGGTCACCCCCATCGCCGATTACGAGCGTCGTGACCGGCTGCTCGCGACCCAGCCGGCCGCGATCTTGCTGGCGCAGCTGGCGGCCTGGCTGGGGATAGCTTTCGCCGGGTTCGGGTTGCTGCTGTGGCCCTTCGCCGTCCGCGGCGTGGGCTCGGCTTTCACCGACGCCGGGTCCTCGATGTTCACCCTGGGATTCGCCCAGCCGGCCGGCGCCGCGCCGTCGGCGATCGTGTTCCTGGGGGCGGCGACCGGCTTGGTGATCGTCACCCTGCAGATTGCTTACCTGCCGACGCTGTACTCGGCCTTCAACCGCAGGGAAACCGAGGTGGCGCTGCTGAACGCGCGGGCCGGCGTTCCGTCCTGGGGCCCGGAGCTGCTGGCGCGTACCCACTACGCGCTGGGCTCGGGCGTCTCGACGATCGATACGATGCCGGAGCTGTACACCCAGTGGGAACGCTGGTCGGCGGACGTCGCCGAAAGCCACACCACCTACCTGTCGCTGGTGCGGTTCCGATCTCCCCTGCCGCTGTCGTCCTGGGTGACCGCGCTGCTGGCCGTGCTGGATTCCGCCGCGCTGTTCCTGGCCCTGTCGCCCGGGGCCGCGCCGGTGGTGCCGGCCCGGCTGTGCCTGCGCGGCGGATTCCAGGCTTTCAACCGCATCGCCCGGGAAATGGGCATCCACGTACCTGAGGAGAACGGCCCGCAAGCCGGCATCAGCCTGACCTACCAGGAGTTCCTCGACGCGGTCGCCCGCATGCGCGAGGTCGGCTTCCCGATCGAGCGCGAGCCCGCCGAAGCATGGCCGGATTTCGTCGGCTGGCGGGTCAACTACGAGCAGGCCGCCTACGCGGTGGCCGCCGCCATCGACGCGGTACCCGCACTGTGGTCGGGACCCCGCCGGCATCCCACCCAGGCCATCCGGCCCATCCGCCCGCCGCTAGGCCGCCCGCCCGCCTAAGCGGGCGCCGGGCGGCGCGGCCAGGCCCGGCCGTTATGGTAGTACTCGTGCGGCTGACTGTTCTCGGCGCGTGCGGCGCCTGGCCGGAGCCGGGCCAGGCGTGCAGCGGTTTCCTGGTCGAGCACGACGGTTTCCGGCTGCTGGTCGACGCGGGCTACGCGACCGTGCCGCGGCTGCTGGAACGGGTGCCCGCCAGCCACCTCGACGCCGTGTTCATCAGCCACGGGCATCCCGATCACTGCGCCGACCTGAACCCGCTGCTGCGCGCCCGGGTGCTCGGCGACGATCCGGCCCCGCCGCTGCCGGTCTACGCACTGCCCGGCGCGCTCGACGCCGTGCTGGCACTGGATGAGCCGGACATGCTGGCAGACGCCCTCACCCTGCACGAGCTCACGCCGGACCGCGGCTTCAACATCGGCCCGTTCGGCGCTTGGACCTGCTTGCTGCCGCACTGGGTGCCGAACGCCGGCCTGCGACTCGCCGTCGCGGGCACGGTGCTCGCCTACACCGGCGACAGCGGCCCCGACCCGGCCGTCATCGGCCTGGCCCGCGACGCGGACCTGCTGCTGGCCGAGGCCACCTACGCCGGCCCGGTCCCGCCGCGCTCGCAGGGCTTCCTGTCCAGCGCCGCCCAGGCCGGCCAGCAGGCCGCGCAGGCTGGCGTGAAGCACCTGGCCCTGACCCACCTGTGGCCGGGCACCAGCCACGACGCCGCGCGCACGGAGGCCGCGGCCGGCTACGACGGCCCGGTCAGCATCGCGGCTCCCGGCTTGTCCCTCGAACTGGGCTAGCACGTCACGATCTCGGCCACCGGAAATTGCGTTGCCGCAGGCCGGCGCGCAGTCCTACGATGGGCGCGCCGCGGCAGATATGTCCTCTGTACAGGAAGGAGGTACTCGCGATGTTCGCTCATCGTCAGACGCCTTCAGGGGTTGCTCTCTAGCCATCCTGGAGACGCACTGCGGGGCACCCTCAGGAATCTGGCATCAGCCAATCCTGAGGGTGCCTTTTATATGGTGCGTGAAATGAAGTCCCAGGATCGGGTCTCGGCCCGTTTTACCGCGACGTCATCGCCGTCGACCCCCTGGAGCCGTACGGCGCCGCCTCGGCCGCTTACCGCTTGCGGGTACTGGCGCGTACGCTCCCGTTCCCCGTCAGCGCCGCCCGGCTTGTCCCGAGCAATAACAACGACGTCTGGCGGATGGACGCCGGTTACCTGCGGGTGGCGTGGCGGGGTGACCGGAGCCGCCTGGCCCGGGAGGCCGAACTCCTCGTCGCGCTCCGGGAGGTCATTCCGGTCCCCGAGGTCCTGGACAACGGCGGCGATGACAAGCTGTCGTGGTCACTGACCAGGGCCGTGCCGGGAACCGTCTACGAGCATCTGTTCGTGCCACCCGCGTCGGCCGGCCTGCGGGATCTGGCCTGCGAGGCCGCCGCGCTACTCCGAGCGCTGCATTCCTGGCCGGTGCCCGGCAAGCTCGCCGAGCTGCTCAGCCGCCCGGAGACGGACCCGGACCCGCTACGACAGGCCGGCGCACAGCTGGTGCCGTCCGCCGAGCAGGCCCTGCGACTGATCCCGATCGCCGGGCAGCTGCCCTTCGTCGACCACGGTGTGCTGGACGCGGCCGCCGGGCGGCTGAGGGAACTGGCCGACCAGGTGACGGCCGCCCGGGCGGTCCTCCTGCACGGGGACTTCTACCTCGGCAACGTCCTGGCCCGCGGCAGTCATGTCAGCGCACTGATCGACTTCGAGTTCTCCCGCCTCGGGCCGCCCGACCTGGAGCTCATCTCGGTCGTCCGGGCCCTGGACGCGGAAAGCCGCCTCGGCCGGTGGCGACCGCCCCTGCTGGCCTGGCTGGCCGCGGACTACCCCGAGCTGTTCGCCGCCCCCGACCTGGACCGGCGGCTGTGGCTCTACGCCCTGGCCTACACGATCCGCCAGATCATCTTCTGGCCACCCGATCGCGCCGAGGCTGACGGCCTGGAGGTGACGCATCCGCTGCACACCCTGCGCCGCCTGATCGACGCGCCGCTGCCGCGCTGACGGCTTCAGACTCCCAGGCTGCTCTTGGCCCCGGCCTCGAACGCGCGGAACGGCAGCAGCCGCTTGGCCAGCAGCCCCGCTCGCTCGGCCGCCTTGCCGACCGACACCCGCCGGGGCGGGCGGCGCGATTCCAGCACCCGCCGCACCACGGCGGCCACGTCGGCGGCCGGGCACACCGTTCCTCTCGTCGCGTTCCATCAGGCTCACGGCCTTGGCCGCGGCGGCGCCGTAGACCGGATCGCCGTCGGCCGCCCGCGCCATCTGGCGGCTAGCCGTGAAGTCCGTCTTGATATTGCCCGGCTGGACCAGCGTCACCTGCACGCCCAGGGGCGCCACCTCGTACGCGAGGGCTTCCCCCAGGCCCTCCAGGGCGAACTTGCTCGCGCTGTAGAAAGCCTGGAACGGGATACCGATGACGCCGCCGATGGAACTCATCAGCACGATGCGCCCGCTGCCCTGCGCCCGCATCGCCGGCAGCACCTGCTGCACCACCCGCACGCAGCCCCAGAAGTTGGTCTCCAGCTGGGCCTTGGCCTCCGCGATCGTGCACTGTTCGACGGCGCCGGCCAGGCCCCATCCGGCGCACGCGACCAGCGCGTCGATCCGGCCGCTGGCGGCCCGCAGGCCCGCCACGCCGGTGCGCACCGAATCGTCGTCGTCGACGTCCATCACCAGGCCGTCCCACCCGCCGGAGCTCGTGCCCCGCCGGCTGGCCCCGGTGACCGCCCAGCCGGCCGCGTGCAGCATATCGGCACAGGCCCGGCCGATACCAGCCGACGCCCCGGTGACCAGCACCCGCCTCGCTCCGTCGCTCATGGCACTCCGATCTCCGCTGGTCCACGCCCGGTGGCATGCGCGTGCCATTATCCCTGTGACCAGGCCCGGCATCCGCATCCCAGACCGCATCCGCCCCACCCATCACCCAGTCAGCCGCAACGCCGCCGCCAGGATCGGCTCGATCTAACGTGGGTGCGGCTCTGGTGCGGTGGGTGGCTCCGTGCTGGGGCGGTTGGTCCTGGCGGGGGCGCGGTACGGCCGGGCCGCCCGGGCGGCCTCTGGCACTACCGCGATGTGACATGGTGCGGCTCTTTTCGGGTGAGAGGCCTGGCGGCTGCGGCGAGCCGGGGCGCCGGGTATTCCCGTCAGCCCCGTCAGCCGGGCCCAGCACGCCAGTCCCGGATCTCCCGCCCGCCACCAGTACCGGCTCCCGGGCAACCACGTCGATGTGACTCTGCGGTGATCAGGACCACATCGATGTGGCATTGCGGTGGTTGCCGGCCCGGCCCGGGCGCCCCCGACCGGTCCCGCACGCCTCGCACGAACCAGGTGCCCCAGGCCCGCGCCCAGCAGGCAGGAACAGGCACCCCCGGACCACGCTCACAGAAAGGGACCCGCACCCATGTGGCATCGCTGTTGTTCTGACCACTGCAGCGTCACATCGTGGTGGCTGCCGCCGGCCGGCATCCGAAGGCGGCCGGGAGCTGCGGTGCCGGGTGTGTCAGCGCCCGAAGCGCCCGAGGCTCCCGAGACACCCGAAGCACCCGAGCCACCCGAGGCGCCCGAGCCACCCGAAGCACCCGAAGCGCCCGAGCCACCCGAAGCGCCCCCCGAGCCACATGAGGCCTCTGTAGTCCGCAATACCAACCCGCAAGCCCCGGACACCAGCCCGCGAGGCCCGCTCCCCGAAGACTCCCGCCCAACCGCGCAATCGTGGACAATCCGCTCAACCGAAACTTACGCTCGTAGCCATGAGGACGAGGGCGGCGGTCATCCGGGAGCCCGGCCAGCCCTGGCAGGTCACCGACCTCGACCTGGACGAACCGCGAGCCGGCGAGGTCCGCATCAGGTTCGCCGCCTCCGGCCTGTGCCATTCCGACGAGCACCTGCGCACCGGCGACGCCACCGGCCGCCTCCCGATGGTCGGCGGCCACGAAGGCGCCGGGGTCGTAGAAAAGGCCGGCCCGGGCGTCACCCGGGTCGAGAACGGCGACCACGTGGTGTGCTCGTTCATCCCGGCCTGCGGCAGCTGCCGGTACTGCTCGACCGGCCGCCAGAACCTCTGCGACTCCGGCGCCGGGACGGCCACCGGGATGCTGCCGGACGGCACGTTCCGCTTCCACGACGAGAACGGCGCGGACCTCGGCGGCTTCTGCTCCCTCGGCACCTTCGCCGAACGTGCCGTGGTCTCCCAGAACTCCTGCGTGCGCGTGGACGATGACCTCCCGTTCGAGGTCGCCGCGCTGGCCGGCTGCGGTGTCCCGACCGGCTGGGGCTCGGCGGTGTACGCCGCGCGGGTGGCCCCGGGAGACACCGTGGTGATCTTCGGCGCCGGGGGAGTGGGCACCAACGCGGTCCAGGGCGCGCGCTACGCCGGCGCCCGGCACATCGTGGTGGTCGACCCGGTGGAGTTCAAGCGGGAGAACGCCATGGAGTTCGGCGCCACCCACGTGTTCGCCGACGCGGACGGTGCCCAGACGGCGGTGACCGAGCTGACCTGGGGCCAGCTCGCCGACCATGCCATCTGCACGGTGGGCGTGCTCACCGCCGAGGTCGTCTCGCAGGCCGCCGCCATCGTCGGGAAGGGCGGCCAGGTCACGCTGACCTCGATCGGCCGCAGCGGCGAGAACCAGATCCAGCTCGCCGCCAACGGCGCGATCGTCGGCTACCAGCGCCGGATCCAGGGGGCACTGTTCGGCATGTGCAACCCGCTGTACGACATACCGCGGCTGCTCGGGCTGTACCGGGACGGCCAGCTCAAGCTGGACGAGCTCATCACCCGCCGCTACCGGCTGGCCGAGATCAACCAGGGCTACCAGGACCTGGCCGACGGCAAGCTGATCCGCGGCGTCATCATCCACTCGTAGCGCTCGTAACGATCCCGGAACGGCGCCGGGGTACGTTCTTCCCATCGGACGGGAAAGGGCACGCATGGACGTGACGCTGAAACCGCCTCCCGCCGTCGTGGCCTGGTCGGCCGGGGCGGTGAGCGTGGCCGCCTTCGCCGTGGCGTGGTTCCTCGCCGCCCGCGGCCATGACCTGCTCGATATCTCGGCCGACTTCGGCCCCGACCGGTTCATGGTCATGTGGGCGCTGGCCGGCGCGTTCCTGGCCGCCCGCCGGCGGGCTAACCCGGTCGGCTGGCTGGTGCTCGCCGTCGGCCTGGTGGCCGCGGTCCGCGGGCTGGCGGGAGAGTACGCGCTGCACGTGCTGGCTGACCCCGCCGCGGCCGGGATCGGCAGGTCCGTAGCGATCTGGTCGGCGTGGTTCGTCGGCTGGTCGCTCATCCTGCTGTTCCCCGGGGGCGTCCTGATGTTCCTGCTGCTGATGTTCCCCGCCGGCCGGCTGCTCGGCCCGCGCTGGCGGCTGGTGGTCCGGGTCGCCGTCGGGCTCAGCGTGCTCTATCTCCTGTTGACCTGGCTCGACCCCGGCGCCCTCGTGCTGGGGCCCGGGATGCCCAGACCGCCCAACCCGACCGGCCTGCACGGCTTTATCCACCTGTCCAGGAACAGCTTGTTTGGCAACGTCGCCTGGTTGTCCGGCTGGCTATGCCTGCTGGTGGCGGCGGCGGGCGTGGTTATCAGGTACCGGCGCTCGGCCGGCGACGAACGGCTGCAGCTCAAGTGGTTCACCTGGGCCGTGGCCCTGGCCCTGAGCCTGCAGGCGGTGCTGCTGCCGCTGGCCCCCACCGGCCCGGCCGGGCAGTTTTTCTTCGACGCGGGCCTGGTCGCCGGCATCGGGCTGGCGCTCCCGGTGGCCATCGGCGTCGCCGTGCTGAAATACCGGCTCTACGCGATCGACCGGATCATCTCCCGGACGGTCTCCTACACCCTGGTGACCGGCCTGGTGGTGGGGGTATACCTCGGCTGCGTGGCCCTGCTGACCCACGGCCTGCCGGTGCACGGGAACGTGAGCATCGCGCTCGCGGTGCTGGTCGCCGCCGCGCTGTTCAACCCGCTGCGCCGGCGGCTCCAGGCCGGCGTGGACCGGCGGTTCAACCGCGAGCGTTACGACGCCGAACGCGTGGTGACCCGGTTCGCCGTCCAGGTGCGCGACGAGGTCGATCTCGATGTGCTGGGCGACCGCATGCTCGGCGTGGTGGACCACGTGCTGGCCCCGGAACACCTGGCCCTGTGGCTCCCCGCCGCGAATCCGGCGGCCGAGCTCACGACCCCGGATCGCCGGTGAGCCACGGCCACAGACCGCCGCCGTGGCCCGCCGCGCCCAGCGCGGCCCGGCCGAGCTCGGCGAAGCACTCGGCGGCCGGGCCGTCCTCGTCCCGCCAGGACCACAGCCGGGTGGTGGTCAGCCGCAGCCGGTGCTCCTCGGTGGTGCCGATCGCGCCGTGCAGCTGGTGCGCGATCGCGGCCACGGTCCCCGCGCCGTGGCTGGCCTGGGCCTTCGCCGCCAGCACGGCGGACAGCGCGCCATCGCCCGGCCCGCCGGGGCCGGCCGCGACCGCGGCCTGGGTAGCCGCGCTGATCAGCGCGACCTCCCCGGCCATCCGGGCGATCTCCTGCTGGACGGTCGCGAACCGGGCCAGCGGCCGGCCGAACTGCTCGCGCTCGTTCACGTACGCCACCGTGAGGTCGAGCGCCCGCTGGGCCGCCCCGGCGATCAGCACAGACCGGAACAAACGCAGCAGGCCCCGCGCATAGTCCGCCAACCCCGCCGCTACCAAACGGATCTCGGTCCCCGCCCCGGCCTCCACCTCGTCCCTCGGCTCCCCGGCCAGGTTCCGCCCGGGCGTGACCCCGGCCGCCCGGACGATCACCCGCACCCAGTCCCCGCCCGCCCCGGAGCCGCCCGCCCCGGAGCCGCCCGCCCCGGAGCCGACCGCCACCACCGTGGCCAGCCGCCCGTAAGGCACCCGCCGCAGCCGGGCCGCCGGGTCAGCCGCCACGGCCAGGGTCAGCGGCCCGGCCGGAATCTCCAGGCCCGCCCGGGCCAGCACCATCGCGGCCGCGAGCGTCTCGGCCAGCGGCACCGGGGCGGCCGCGGCTCCCGCCGCCACCGCGATGTCGGCCGCCGCGGCGAGGTCGCCGCCGCTCCCGCCGGCTTCCTCGGGCGACCCGGCCAGCGTCAGGCCGGTGCTTTCCAGCGCCTGCCACAGGACCGCGTCCCAGCCGGGCCCGGGCGCGGCGGCCACCCGTTCGGCCGTGCAGTGCTCGGCCAGCAGGTCCCGCACGGTGGCCCGCAGCAGCTCGCGTTCGTCGTTCATCGCAGGCCCAGGGCGCGGGCGACGATGCCGCGGAGGATCTCGTTGGTCCCGCCCCGCAGCGTGAAGCCGGGCGCGTGCAGCACCGCGTGGGCCAGCATCGCGGCGATCCCGCCGCCGTCCGGATCGGGCTCGGCCGCCGTCAGCATCCGGGCCACGTCGATGATCTCGCTCTCCAGCCGCGTCCCGACGTCCTTGACCAGCGCGGCCGCGATCTCCGGGGTCTCACCGTCGGCGAGGGCGCCGGCCACCGCGAGCGACATCTGCCGGCACGCCCACAGCCGCGACGTGACCTGCCCGAGGGCCTGCGCCGCCCCCGGCCCGCCGCCGCGTGCGGCGAGCTCCCCCGCGAGCGTCTCCATGAGAACGAACGTCGACAGTATCCGCTCCGGCCCACTGCGCTCGTAGGCCAGTTCCGAGGTCGCCTGGGCCCAGCCTTCGCCGATCGTCCCGATCACCTGGCCGTCGGGCACGAACACCTCGTCCAGCACCACCTCGTTGAAATGGTGCTCGCCGGTCATCGAGATGATCGGCGCGATGGTCACGCCCGGCTGGTCCAGCTCGATCAGCAGCTGGCTGAGGCCGACGTGCCGCTGCCGTCCGTCGGGCGGGCCGGTGCGCAGCAGCGCGATGAAGGCCCGCGCCCGGTGGGCGCCGCTGGTCCAGATCTTCGTGCCGGACACCCGCCAGCCGCCGTCGACCTTGGTGCCCGCGGTCCTGACGGCGGCCAGGTCCGAGCCCGCGTCCGGCTCGGACAGCCCGATGGCGAAGTAGCACTCGCCCCGGGCGATGGCCGGCAGGTACCGCTGCCTGAGCTCCTCGCTGCCGAAACGCAGCAGGTTCGGCACGATCTGCCGGTCGGAGACCCAGTGCGCCGCGACCGGCGCCCCGGCCGCCAGCAGTTCCTCGATCACGACGTAGCGTTCCAGCGGCGACCGGCCCGGCCCGCCGTACTCCGGTGGCACGGTCATGCCCACCCAGCCCCGGGCGGCCAGCCGGCGGCTGAACGACTCGTCCCAGCCGGACAGCCAGGCGTCGCAGGCCGGGACGAACCCGCCCGCCGCCCGCTCCTGCGCCAGGAAGCCCCGTACCGCCGCCCGCAGCTCCCCGGCCGCGGGCAGCGCCCGTACCGGCGGCAGCAGCATCACGGCTCCCCATTGTGCCAGAGCTCCCGTGTGCCCCCCGCCTGGTCCATCCCGCTCGTTAACGAACTGTTGTCCGAAAAGTCACCCCTAGTTAGAGCACCTTTCGCCGCCCTACCATCTTGCCTAAGCCCCGGACGTTATCCGCCGCCCCAGTCACCGGTCCGGGTGAGACGAGAGGTGATTGAAGTGGCAGCAGAGGACGCGATGCCGCTCGAGGCGCTGCCGGACAGCTCGCGCTATCGGCCGCCTGGCAGCATCGACGAGTTCTCGCCCTACCCGCCGATCGCGGACTACGCGTTCCTGTCCGACTGCGAGGTCACCGCGCTGGTGGCGCCGAGCGGATCGGTCGAGTGGATGTGCCTGCCGACGATGGACGGCCCGAGCGTCTTCGGCGCGATCCTGGACCGGGACGCGGGGTGGTTCCGGTTCGGCCCGGACGACGTGGCGGTGCCCAGCGACCGCCGCTACCTGCCCGGCACCCTGGTCCTGGAGACCAGCTGGGACTGCGGCGAGGGCTGGCTCGTCGTGCGGGATTGCCTGGTGATGGGGCCCTGGCAGCACGACCATCCCGACGGCAGCACGCACATCAGGCCGCCCACCGACTACGACGCCGAGCACATGCTGCTGCGCACGGTGCGCTGCGTGGACGGCCAGGCCCAGCTCACCCTGGACTGCGTGCCCGCCTTCGACTACGGCCGGCAGCACGCGCGCTGGCGGCACACCGATCGCGGCTACACCCAGGCCGTCGTCGAGCCGCAGGGCCTGGACCTGACGCTCACCTTGACCTCCGACATCCGCCTCGGCCTGGAGGGATCCGGAGCCCGGGGCCGGACCCTGCTGAAGGAGGGCGATACCCGCTTCGTCGCGCTGTCCTGGGGGCATCGCGACACGCCGCTGAACTACGAGGACGCCTACCGGCGGCTGGTGTGGACCGCGCACCACTGGCAGCACTGGCTGGCCCGCGGCCGCTTCCCCGACCACCGCTGGCGCAGCCACCTGGCCCGCAGCGCGCTGACGCTCAAGGGCCTGACGTTCGCGCCCACCGGCGCTATCGCCGCCGCGGCCACCACCTCGCTGCCGGAGACGCCGGGCGGCGAGCGCAACTGGGACTACCGCTACACCTGGATGCGCGATGCCACGTTCGCGCTGTGGGGCCTGTACACCCTCGGCTTCGAGTGGGAGGCCAACGACTACGTCGCCTTCCTCCGCGACCTGGTCGAACGCGACCACGGTGACCTGCAGATCGTCTACGGCATCGACGGCCGCCGCGATCTCGACGAGCACGTGCTCGACCACCTGAACGGCTACCAGGGCGCCCGGCCGGTGCGCATCGGCAACGGCGCCTACCAGCAGGCGCAGCACGACGTCTGGGGCGTGATCCTCGACTCGATCTACCTGCACACCAAATCGCGCGACCGGCTCGACGACCGGACCTGGAAGATGGCACGCCAGCAGGTGGAGCGGGCGCTGGAACGCTGGCACGAGCCGGACCGGGGCATCTGGGAGGTCCGCGGCGAGCCGAAGCACTTCACCTCGTCCAAGATGATGTGCTGGGTCGCGGCCGACCGCGGCGCGCGGCTGGCCACGCTCCGCGACGAGAAGACCCTGGCCCGCGACCTGGCGCAAGGCGGCGGACGACATCCACGCCGACATCTGCGCCAGCGCCCTGGACGACCGGGGCGTCTTCGTCCAGCACTACGACACCACCGCGCTGGACGCCTCGCTGCTGCTGATGCCGCTGCTGCGGTTCCTGCCGCCGGACGACCCGCGGATCCGCGCCACCGTGCTCGCCATCGCCGACGAGCTGACCCGGGACGGGCTGGTGCTGCGGTACCAGGTGGAGGAGACCGACGACGGGCTCGCGGGGGAGGAGGGCACGTTCACCATCTGCTCGTTCTGGCTGGTCTCGGCGCTGACCGAGATCGGCGAGCACCAGCGGGCGCGCGACATCTGCGAGAAGGTCCTGTCCTACGCCAGCCCGCTGCTGCTCTACGGCGAGGAGATCGACCCGAAGTCCGGCCGCCACCTGGGCAACTTCCCGCAGGCCTTCACGCACCTGGCCCTGATCAACGCGGTCATGCACGTCATCCGCACCGAGCAGGCCGCCCAGCGCCTGGCCATGGGCCGCGAGGTCCCCGAGAACCCGGCCTAGCATGGCGAGATGACCGAGACGGATCACAAAGCCGACCTGCACCAGTACCTGCGGGAGGCGCGGGAATCGCTGCTGTGGAAGCTCGACGGGCTGTCCGAGTACGACATCCGCCGCCCGCTGGTGCCGACTGGCACCAACCTGCTCGGCCTGGTCAAGCACCTGGCCGGGGTCGAGCTGGGGTCGTTCGGTCAGACGTTCGGCCGTCCCTGCCCTGACGAGCTGCCCTGGGACGAGTCAGATCCCATGACGGACATGTTCGCCGCCCCGGGTGAATCCCGTGAGTTCATCACCGGCCTCTACCGCCGGGCCTGGGCGCACGCTGACGCCACCATCGAGGCGCTGCCGCTCGACGCCGTTGGCCATGTGCCGTGGTGGCCCGCTGACCGGAACCAGGTCACGCTGCACCACATGCTGGTCCGCATCGCCACCGAGACTGGTCGGCACGCCGGGCACGCGGACATCATCCGCGAGCTCATCGACGGCTCGGCCTGGCTGGAAGGCCGGTCCAACCTCCCGCCCGGTGATCAGGACTGGTGGCAGGCTTATCGCGCCCGCGTCGAGCGCGCCGCCCGGGAAGCGGTCGCGGTGAGCGGCATCAACCCGGATCGCGCCCGCGCCGCCATGGTGGCCTCCTACCAGGCCGTAACCGACGAGGTGAGTAAGCTCGATGAAGGCGAACTGGCCCGGCCCTCTCGCTGCCTGGGCTGGTCCCGCGGGGATCTGCTGTTCCACCTGCTGCTTGACGCCCAGCGGGCGCTCGTCACCTTCGCGACCCCGGCGGACGGCGAACCGGACGTCGACTTCGCCTCCTACTGGGCGCCCTTCCAGCCCGGCGCTGACGGTTACGTCAGGCACGCCAGGTTCACCCGGCGGATCGCATCCTCGTTCGAGTCGGACCTGACCATCGTGGCGCTATGGACCGAAACCGCCGCGGCGGCCGCCCGGGCGGCCGCCGCGCTGCCAGCTGACGCCAAGGTCGCCACCCAGGGCCACGTCCTGGCCGCCGCCGACTTCCTGGCCACGCTCGCCGTCGAGGCCACCGTTCACCATCTCGACCTGGCCGCGGGGGAGGCGGGCCTGGCCGGCCCCTCCGGACCGGGGCTGGCCGTCACTCGGGAGACGCTCGACGGCGTACTCGGGCAGCCGGTTCCAGCCGACTGGGACGACGTGACGTACGCGCTGAAGGCCACCGGCCGGGCCGACCTCACCGACGCCGACCACGCCATCCTGGGCGCGCTCGCCGCTCGCTTCCCGCTGCTCGGCTGAATCAGCCGGGTCCTGGGTCAGCCGGCCGGGCTGTCATCCGCCTGGCCCGCCGAGTCGTCCCGAGCAGCCGGGCCATCCTGGGCCGGGTCGTCGAAGTAGCCCGGAATCCACCTGAGCACCTCGGCCCGGAACTCGCCTTCGCACTCGAGCTGGCACAGCACCCCGACGCCGGCCGTGGACACCCGGTGGATCAGCACGTACGACGGCGGCAGGTTGAACTGCCGGGCGATGTTGCTGGACCGCAGGTCGGTGACGCGGCTGGCCTCCTCGCGCATCCACTCCCGGCTGAACTTGAAGCAGTCCACCTTCGACGGCTCGGCCAGCGGCGCCAGGAAGGCGCGCAGCGCGTCAAGATCGATGTTGATCCCGGGCCGCAGGAACCCGTTCTCGCGCAGCTCCTGCTCGACCTGGTTGAGGTCCGCGTCGTCGTCGTGCATGATCCGGAGCAGCCGGCCGAAGAGCGGCGGCAGCCCGCCCGGCAGCCGGTCCACCGCACCGAAATCCAGCACGCCGAGGCGGCCGTCGTCGAGCAGCCGGAAGTTCCCCGGGTGCGGGTCGGCGTGCAGCAGCCTGGCCCGCGAGGGCCCAGAGAACAGGAACCGGACGAGCAGGATGCCGGCCCGGTCGCGGTCCTCCTTGCTGCCGTCGCTGATGACCCGCGACAGCGGCGTGCCGTCCATCCACTCGGACACCAGCACCTGGTCGGTTCCCAGCACCACGTTCGGCACGTAGATGTCCGGGTCACCCGCGTACGCGTCGGCGAACATCTGCTGCGACATCGCCTCGAGCTCGTAGTTGAGCTCCTCGGCCACCCGGTCCTTCAGCTCCTCCAGCAGCGGCTTGACGTCCAGCCCGGGCATCAGCAGGCCGAACAGCCGCCCGGCCCGGGCCAGCTGGTTGAAGTCGCCGATCAGCGCGCGGCCCGCGCCGGGGTACTGGATCTTCACCGCGACCTTGCGGCCGTCGTTCCAGACCGCCTCGTGCACCTGGCCGATGGACGCCGCGGCCGCGGGCGTGTCGTTGAACTCGGTGAACTTGTCCCGCCAGTCCTCGCCGAGCTCGCGCGCCAGCACCTGGTGCACGGTGCGGGCGGGCAGCGGCGGCGCGGACTCCTGCAGCTTGGTCAGCGTGGCCCGGTAGGGCCCGGCCAGCTCGGGCGGCAGCGCCGCCTCGAAGATCGACAGCGCCTGGCCCAGCTTCATGGCGCCGCCCTTGAGCTCGCCCAGGACGCGGAAGATCTGGTCGGCGGTGCGCTGCTGGATCTCCTGCGCGACGATCTCGGCCGGCCGTCCGCCGATCCGCTTGCCGACGCCGAGGGCCGTACGGCCCGCCAGCCCGATGGGAAGCCTGGCCATCTTCGCGGCCCTGGCCACCGGGTTCTGCGGGACGTCATTCACCCTTTAATTGTCCCGCATCGTGCGACGTCCCCGGCACGGGCCGGGGCCCCTGCCTGACACCGGCGTCGCGCAGGTATAAAACGGCGGTATCGGCTCGCGTCAGCAAAGGCAGGTCACCATGCACACCGAAGTCTGCGACCGCCTCGGGATCGAATTCCCGATCTTCGCCTTCAGTCACTGCCGCGACGTCGTGGCGGCCGTCACCAACGCCGGCGGCTTCGGCGTCCTCGGCGCCACCGCCCACAGCCCGCGCGCGCTCGAAATCGACCTCACCTGGATCGACGAGCAGGTCAAGGGCAAGCCCTACGGCGTAGACCTGCTCCTGCCAGTAAAATACGACCAAGCCGCCGCCCAGTCCCACCATCAACCACAGTCCCAGCCCCAGCATCAACCACAGTCCCAGCCCCAGCATCAACCACAGTCCCAGCCCCAGCATCAACCACAGTCCCAGCCCCAGCATCAACCCCATCAACCCCATCAACCGCAAGAGCCCCACCAGTCGCCACAGCACCTCCGGGATCAGCCTCATCAGCCGCCCCAGGAACCCGCGCCCAGAAACTCATCGGCCGGGTCGCGTTTCCCGGCCGGCCACCAGGCGTTCGTGGACGATCTGCTAGCCCGCTACGGCGTCCCCGAGCTTCCCGACCACCTCACCGCCAGGTCTGGCTCGCTCAGCGTCTCCCCGCAAGCAGCCAGCGACCTGCTCGACGTCGCCTTCGATCACCCGATCCGCCTGGTCGCCAGCGCCCTCGGGCCGCCGCCCGCCAACCTGGTCCGCCGCGCCCACGACCGCGGCGTCGTGGTCGCGGCGCTGGTTGGAACGGCCGAGCACGCCCGCCGTCAGCAGGCCGCCGGGGTCGACCTCATCGTCGCCCAGGGCACGGAGGCGGGCGGCCACACGGGCACCATCGCCACCATGGTGCTGGTCCCCGAGGTGGTCCGGGCCGTCGCGCCGGTTCCGGTGCTGGCCGCGGGCGGTATCGTGACCGGCGCCCAGATGGCGGCAGCCATGGCTTTGGGTGCCCAGGGCGTGTGGTGCGGATCGGTCTGGCTCACCACCGAGGAGGCAGAAACCGACCCGTCGGTGAAAAAGAAGATGCTCGCCGCCAGCTCCGCCAACACGGTCCGGTCGCGCTCGCTCACCGGCAAGCCCGCCCGGATGCTGCGCAGCGCGTGGACCGACGAATGGGAAGGCGACCAGGCCCCGCCCCCGCTGCCGATGCCCCTGCAGACCATGCTCACCGCCCCCGCCCAGCAGCGCATCAACCGCAACGCGGGCGCTGGCGGCGGCGGCGCTCAGGAACTCGCCACCTACTTCGTCGGCCAGGGCGTCGGCCTGATGGACCGGGTCCGCCCGGCCCGCCAGGTCGTCGAGCAGATGGTCGCCGACTACCTAACCGTCGCCGAAAACTTCGCCGCCCAGCTGCAAACCTGACCCTTGCACCCCAACAGCAAGACCCGCACCACCCCGAGCAAGGCCCGCACCACCCCGAGCAAGGCCCGCACCACCCCGAGCAAGACCCGCATCATCCCGGCCGGTGGGTGCTCCGGGCTTGGGACGGCTGGTCCTGGCGGGGCCTGCGGTACCAGCCGGGGCCGCCCGGGCGGTCTCTGGTACCACCGCGATGTGACTCTGCTGTGGTTCTGACCACTGCAGAGTCACATCGCTGTGGCTGCCGCTGGCCGAGCTGTACGGCTGGGCTGCGGCCGGGCGGTGGCTGCCAGCCGGCCTCCTGCGGCGGGCGGGAGCTGCGGGGCGAATGTGACGCTGGGGGCGGCGGGTGAGCCGGGACCGCGGCCCGCGGTGGCGCCACCCAGACGCCGCGCCTCACCCGGTCGCCGCGCCTCAGCCTCGCGCCGCGCCGCAGTCGCAAGCTGGGTGCGGCCGCCAGGTCCGGCGGCGCCACTGCCAGTCCGGCAGGACCAGTTCGAGCGTGCCATCCGCGGTCACCGGCACACGCTCCGGCCGGTCCAGGAACGCCAGCGCCTGCGCCGCGGCCAGCGTCGCGGTCATGGCGGCGAGCACGGTGTCACAGGCCTGCGGCCCGGGCCGGGCGAAGGTGGCCTGGGCCAAGATCTTCGGCCACAGCGGATCGGCCTCCGCCTTGCGCAGGTCCACGCAATGCGTACAGGCCGAACCCCCCGGCCGCACCAGTGGTCCCACCACGCCGATCGCCTCGCCGGTCCGCAGCGCCAGGTGCGGCACCCGGTCACGCAGAAGCTGGCCGGTCAGCCCGGGCAGCGTCAGCCCGGTGAGGATCACCAGGTCCGGCACGGTGCCGTCGTCACCGGTCACGACCTCGGGGGCGGCCCGCGCGACGGCCCGGGCCGCCCCGTCCTCCCGGGGCGAGCCGAGGTCGTCCAGGACCAGCCCGGCCGGCGCCAGGTCGCCCGGCGCGGCCGGCTCGGGGTCGGTGCAGCTGACGTGGCCGACGCCGGAGGCGGCCAGGAAGCTGGCCACGCACGCGCCGGTCCGGCCCGCGCCGTGCACCCGGACGTAGGCGGCCCGCCGCCGGGCCAGCGTGCGCGCCCCGCCGTCCCCGTCCGCGTAAGCCAGCGCCGCGGTGGCCATCTCCGGCGCCAGCCGGGCCCGCAGCGCCGCGGGGAGCGAGCCGTGCATGCGGGCCGGGAAGTCGTCGAGTACCCCGGCCGCGGCCAGCACCGCGAGCACCCGCTCGGCCGCCGCGGCCGGCACGCCGTAGCCCCGCGCGGCGGCGATCACCGCGCCACGATCCCGGCTCCCGTCGAGCAGGCTGAGCACGGCCGCCGTCTGCCCGAGCCCGGCCACCGCCACCGCGCGCCGCGGATCCACCCCGAACTGGAGCGTGTCCCGGTCCCGCCACACCGGCAGCAGCCCCGTCTTCAATGCTGGCCTCACCCCCACATGCTGACACCAGCCTGTGACATTCCGGCCTACGTCGCCCGTCCGCCTGGTCGTCCGCCGCAAGCTCGTCCGCCGCCAGCTCGTCCGCCGCCAGCTCGTCCGCCGCAGCTCGTCCGCCGCCAGCCTCCGCGCAGCTCGCCGGGAAGCTCGTGGCCACAGCCGCCGCGGAACGCCGCCTGTCCCGCCCGGATCCTGGCCAGCACCAGCGCGACCACCATCGCGACCAGCGCCAGCACCGGCACCGCCCGCGCCGCGTTCGCCACCAGCAGCCCGCTGAGACAGGCCCCGGCCGCCAGCGCGAACAGCGCGAACAGCCGCCGCAGCCCGCCCGCAGGGTCCCCGCCGGGCCGCGCCAGCGAGCTGACCAGCCAAGTCAGCGTGCCGGTGAGGAACGTGGTGGAGAAGTTGCTGAATCCGATCTCGTTGACCGCCGCCGACTGCATGCCCATGGCCCCCGCCGTGACCGCGAGCAGGCACGAACTGCGCCCCCCCGTGCGGCCGGCCCCCGGTGACCTCCCACCCGACCGCGGCCCCGGCCAGCAGCACGAGCTCGGCGAACAGCGCCCATCGCACCTGCCGGGGCAGCACGCGCGGCCTCCGCCGACAAGGACAAGGCCGAGGAGCGCTTCCGGATCCCGTAGGACACCCAGGTCGCCACGGCGACGCCGACGATGTACCCGGCGACCGCGACCGCGGTGTGGCTGGCCAGCGACACCGACCGCTCCGCCGCGGCCAGGCCGAAGAACACGATGTTGCCGGTCATGACGCTGGTGAAGACGCCGCCGAGCCGGGTGAAGGCGGACACGTCGGTCGCGCCGGACCCGAAGGTGAGCGCGACCGAGATCAGCGTCAGGAGCTGGTCCCTGGATTTCACACCTAAGGTTCTACCCGGCCCTATGGTTCGATACGGACACCGCGAGCCCACGACGGCGCCTCCGGCGCCTGCTCGCCGAGCAGCCCGACCACGACCCGCATGCCCTTCGGAGCGACGTCCGGCCACGGCGTGAAACCGTCGGTGAGCACGACCGTGACGGCGGGCCGGGGCCGCAGCGCGGCCGCCGCGGCGATGCCCGTGCCCATGTTCGTCCCGCCGCCGCCGGCCAGCTGCACCTGACGGGCGGAGGTGACCCGCTGGGCGGGCGCGACCGCGGTGTCGCAGGCCAGCACGCGGACCTGCCGGGCCAGCCCGAGCGCCCGCAGCAGGCCTTCCACTTCGGCCAGCGCCATGGCCAGCAGGTCCGCGGTCATGCTGCCCGAGGTGTCGCAGACCACGGCCACCTCGGGCACCGGCCGCCGCAGCGCCGGCAGCACGACGGGGGCGGTCACCGAGGCGCGGCGCGACGGCCGCCGGTAGGAGTAGTCGACCGCGCCGCAGACCTCGGCCACGGCCCGGCGCAGCTCGGCCGCGAGCACGGTGCGCCAGTCGACCTTCGGGTGCAGCACGTCCTCGGCCCAGCGCAGCAGCCCGGCCGGCACGGTGCCAGGCTGCCTGCCGTGCGTGACGACGTCCTGCGCCACCTGCCGCCGCAACAGCTCGGACTGCCAGCGCGGCAGCCCGCCGTCGCCCTGGCCGGGCCGGGGCACCCCGTCCGCGCCGCTTCCGCAGTCGAGCCAGCTCCCCTCCGCTTCCCCCGCCCCATGATGCCGAACGACGTTTTGTCCCCCCGCCCCTTCCCTTCCCGCCCCGCTTCCTCGCGCCCCGCCTTCCCTTCCCGCCTCACTTTCCCTCCTGTTCTGGCAGGCGCGATCCCGGCGAAGTACTGCTCGGCCAGCAGCCCGTCGTCGGCGCCGAGGTCGCGGGGGAGCACCGGATCGCCGGGCAGGTCGAGCCCGGCCGGTATCAGGTCGTCGTTGATCTCGGCGTCGGCGGCGCGGATCCACCGCTGTGTCTCGTCCGGCCGGACCCCCGCGCCCTGGGCTCGCTCGCCGTGGATCCGCAGCAGGTGGCAGACGTGGTGGACCAGGACGCTGCCCAGCTGCGCCGCGGACCAGCCCGCGGTCAGCTCCGGGTCGGCGCGCATCCGCCAGCTCTCGTCGACCGACACCGTGCCGCTGCCGGGTTCGGCGCTTACCTGGGCGCCGAACAGCCCGGTGGCCAGGTACGGGAACCGGGTCGCGGCCCACAGCCGCGCCGCCGCCAGCCCTTCGACGCCAGTCACGGCTGCAGCAGGCCCGCGTCCCGCAGCACCGGCAGGAAGAGGTGGATCTCGGGTGGCATGTCCGTCACGTCGGCCGGGCGGCACTTGGCCAGCACGCGGGCGGCGACGGCGGCCACGTCGGGCGCGGCGTCGGCGGCCAGGCCGAGGACCTGCCAGCCGGCCGTCCAGCGTTCCGGCGTCGGGTTCGCGGCCACGGCGGCCGCCACCGCGGCCAGCGCGGCGTAGGCCCGGTCGCCCCGGTCGGGCAGCCGGAACGAGGCCGGGTCGGCCAGCACCTGCTCCGGGTCGGGCAGGTCCATCTCCGTCAGCCAGGCCAGGAGCTCGACCCCGGCCCCGTCACCGACGGCCCCCCTGATCAGCGCGGACCGGGCCTCGTCGCCGGCCCCGGCGGCACCCGCGGCGGCCATCAGCCGGGCCGCCATCTCCCAGGTCCGCGGCGACGGCCAGCCCCGCCCGGCGGCGGCCGCGTCGGACGGCGGCGCGCAGGCCAGCCCGGGCCGGACGTGCAGGAAGGCGGCGACCAGCCCGCGCGACAACAGCTCCTCGGCCTGCCAGCTGGCGGGCAGTTCCGGCACCACCGGAGCGGCCCAGCCGCCCGCGAGCCCGTCCGCCACCGCGCGCGGCGTCGGTCTCCCAGGCCAGGTGGCACAGCCGGTTGGCCAGCGGCGCGGACAGGTCCCAGCCGTCGGCGGCCTGCTCCGGCGGGTTGGCCGCGGCTACCACGGCCACCTCCTCCGGCAGCGTGAGATCGCCGACGGCGCGCTCCAGCACCACCCGGAGCAGGGCGGCCTGGACCGCGGGCGGGGCGGTGGACAGCTCGTCGAGGAACAGCAGCCCGCGGCCCGCCTCGGCCAGCCGCCGGGCCCAGGACGGGGGCGCGAACCGGACCTCGCCGCCCACCACGATGGGCAGCCCGGCGAAATCCGAGGGCTCCCGGATCGAGGCGATCACCGTCTCGCAGGGCAGCTCCATGACCGCGGCCATCGCGCGGATCGCGGACGTCTTGCCGGTGCCGGGCGCGCCCCACAGCAGCACCGGCACCCGGGCCGCGACCGCGACCCCGAGTGCCTCCACCGCCGGGTTGCTCGTGCTCATACCTCCCAGTGTGGCCCATGTCCGGCACCGTTCACCGCACCTGCGTGGCGAGCCGGATCGGAGCGGGCGTGCACGTCGAGCAGGACCGGTTCGGCGCCCGGGGCGGGCAGGGCCAGGACCCGGGCGTCGGGCCAGCCGGGCCGGTCGACCGCCACGACCAGGTGCCGGCCCACGAGCGCCAGGCCGCAGGCCCACACCCGGGCCAGCCAGTCCGCGGGCAGGTTGACCCGGAGCCGCCGCTGCTCACCGCGCCCGGTCAGCTCGGACGAGCCCCACCCTGGCCCGGTGTGCAGCGTGACCTCAACGTAGTCGGGATCGATGCCGATCCACCGCTCGGCGACCGGCGCCAGCCGCCCGGCCGTGGCCGCGCCGAGCACCGGCCGCCGGGTGCGGCCCTGCTCGTCCTCCTCGTCCAGCCGGCCCGCGTGCGCCGCGACCACCGCGCCGGTCAGCCTGAGCTGGAACGCGGGGCCCAGCGCGAGCAGCGACAGCAGGCCGGTCCGGCGCTGCCTGGCCTCGACCTGCTCCTGCAGCAGCTGCGTGCGCTGCGCCATCGCCTGGCCCATCGCGGCGGCCAGCCTCATGCCGGGCTGCCGTCCCGGGCCCTTCCCGGGCAGGCCGGGGAACTGGCTGGTCCTCGTCAGGCCCACCTGGCCCCCGTCGAGCTTGCCCGCCGCGTCGACGTCTTCCCAGCTGACCGCAACGCCGTCTAGGTCGCGGGGGCCGACCGACAGCACGGTCAGGTCGTAGGCGTGCCGTTCCCAGGCCCCGGCCACCTCGACGCACCGGGCCTTCTCACCGCCGAGGGCAGCCAGCACGCGCTCGGCCTCGAGGTCGGCGTGGCTGTCCAGCCGCAGCGCCCCGGCCTCCCACCGGATGACGTGCCGGCCCGCGCCACAGGGAACCGAGGCTTGGCAGCTGGGGAGGGAGGTGAACCAGGCTTCGTTCGGCTTCATGGTCACGACGGGAACCCCCAGCGAAGCGGCAGATTGGCATGGACCTCGGCCGACTGGCCGGCGGCCAGCACCTCGACCCAGGGCGTGGCGCGGGTCAGCGGCGGCACCAGCTGCAGCCGCATCGTCCACTCGCCGTCTTTGCGGCCGCCCTGGTGCCGCTCGACGGGCCGGGCGACGTGCCACCGGCCGCCGCTATCCCGGAGCCAGATCGACAGCGAGAAGGTCGGGTCGGTGCCGAACGGACCGAGATGCCCCTCCGGCAGCTGCCCGCGGACCAGTACGTGCAGCGACGAGTCCCCGTCGCTATGGTGCAGCCCGAGCATGGTCAGCTGGATGCCGTTGAGCTCGGGCAGGACCGTCGCCATGGCCGCGTAGCCCTCGAGCAGCGGGACCGGCTCCGGTTTCCTGCGCTGGTAGTGCGCCAGCACGCTGAGCCACGGCTCGGGCAGCCGGGGCGCGGGCGGCACCGTGATCCCGTGCTCGGGGATGTCCAGGCTGGCGCACAGCGTGGCGAGCCGGCTGGCCTCGGGGCTGTGCGGGGACAGCACGCCGGCCGCCTCGAGCGCCGCGACGATGTCGCCGAGCCAGAGCGCCTTGCTCCGCAGCGCGGGCGAGGCCACCGTGGCCGACCGCCGCCACGGGGCCCGCGGCGGCTCGGACACCGCCGCGAGCAGCCGCTCCGCCAGCATGACCAGCAGCACCTCGCCCGAGCTGCGCTGGACCTCCCTGACCTCGAGCACACCGGCCCCCGGCGGCTGCGGGTCCAGGTCGATGCCGACCGCCGGATAGCCGGGCGCGTTGATGGCCAGCCGGCGGACGCCGGGCGGCGGTGCGGGCCGCAGGCCGATTTCGCTGGCCCACCCGGAGCCGCCACTGGGCGTGAAGTCCAGGCGGTACCGGGTGCCGCGGTCGTCGGTCACGTTGAACCCGCCGAACGGGATCAGGTCGGCGTCCTGCAGGGCCGGCGCGCGGATGTTCCACAGCGAGAAGAACCGCGGCCCGGCCCCGGTGTGCACGAACGCCATGAGATACAGCTCGCCGTGGACGTCCTGGTAATGGAACGGCACCTTCAGCCCGACCGGGACGAACCGGTCGGCGGCCACGTCATCCGGCCCGGTACCTGCCACCTGGCTGGCCGCTTGGCTGGCCACCTGGGTGGCGACCTCGCTGGCCGCCGGGCCGGGCGGCTGCGGACCGGGGCCCGGCGGCCCTGCGCCCTCGAGCGGACGGCCGAGGCCCAGCCTGACCCCCCAGGCCACTGGCATCTGATGAGGGGACTGGCCCGAGCCGAACAACCGGGCCACCTTGATGGCCCTTGAGGTGCCTGCCCCGGCCGGTCCGGGTTCTTCGCCGGCGGATAGCTGCCGCACGCTCATGGCCAGGTTGAAGTCGACCAGGAGGGTCTCGAGGGTAACGATGTCCAGGGCCCCGACGGTCACCAGGGCCTGCCCGACCGCCATCAGCTTGGCCCGGTGGCCGCCCGGGTCCGGTGGCCCGGGCTTTTCCCGGGCAGCTTCGAGCGAGCGGCGCATCGTGGCCTCGGCCAGCAGCCGCAGGTGGGTTTCCGCACCCTCGCGGTCCATGTCCTAAGTGTCGGCCATCCCGGGAGTGCCCCGCACGGGCACTTTCGCCGGGTGTGCCCCCACCGTAGCCCCGGCTCGGCGTCCCCGCTCCGCAGCCCCGGCTCAGTGCTTCCGGTCTCAGTGCTTCCGGTCCCAGGCCTTCCGGTCTCAGGCCGAAGTGGCGGCCGGCTCCGCCCCGGCCTGCCGGGACACATCGGTACCGGTCCAGCAGCGGACGATGTCGCGCATCGAGAGCAGCCCGGCCACGTCGTGGCCCTCGACCACCACGAGGTGGCGGAACCCGCCCTTGATCATCGCGGTGGCGGCTTGCTCGAGAGTCCAGTCGGGCGAGGCGTAGGTGAGGTCCTCGGTGCGGTGCTGCCCGGCGAGTTCGGCCTCTTGGTCTTCGCCCGCCGCCACCGAGTCGAGGATGTCGCGTTCGGTCAAGATGCCGATGCCGGCGTGCTCCGGGTCGATCACGACGGCGGCGCCGATGTGTCGCGCCGACATCATCTGGGCCGCCTGCCGCAGCGTGTGAGCAGGCCCGATGGTGAGGACTAGGTGGGACATGCCGTCTCGTACCTGCACGAGTAACAACCCCCTGGTTCCGGCGCTTGTGCACTTGTGACGTCCCACCAGCATCGGTGAATAACCCGGCGAGGGCAACCCGCAGATTACTTAGAATCGCGCAGCCGGGCCAGCACCTCGTCGTGCAGGTGACCGTTGGTGCACACCACGCTGCCGCCGTCCGGCGTGGCCTCGCCCTCGAGCGTGGTGAACTGGCCGCCGGCCTCGGTGACGATGATCTGCAGCGCGGCCAGGTCCCACAGCTTCACCTCCGGTTCGGCGGAGATGTCGCAGGCGCCCTCGGCCACCAGCATGTGCGACCAGAAGTCGCCGTACGCCCGGGTCCGCCACACCGACCGGGTCAGGCCGAGGAAGTTGTCCAGCAGACCGCGTTCCTCCCAGCCGCCGAGGCTGGAGTAGGACATGGACGCGTCGCCCAGCTTGGTCACCCCGGACACCCGCAGCGGCGAGGCCTTGGTCAGGCTGCGCCCGGTCCAGGCGCCGCCGCCTGCCGCCGCCCACCAGCGCCGGCTCAGGGCGGGCGCGGATACCACCCCGACCACCACGTCCGGGCCGTCCATCAGCCCGATCAGCGTGGCCCAGACCGGTACGCCGCGCACGTAGTTCTTGGTCCCGTCGATCGGGTCGATGACCCAGCAGCGCGACCCCGAACCGGTCCGGCCCGTCTCCTCGCCGAGCACCGCGTCGCGCGGGCGCGACCGGCGCAGCACGTTACGCAGCGAATCCTCGGCCGCATGGTCGGCATCGGATACCGGCGTGAGGTCAGGCTTGGTCTCGACCCGCAGGTCGAGCGCCCGGAACCGCCGGGTGGTGATGTCGTCGGCGTTATCTGCGAGGACGTGCGCGAAGCGCAGGTCATCGTCGTAGCGTGCCACCCGCGAAACGGTACCGCGTACAACATCTCGCTGGCCAGATCCGCCGCACCCGCGCCATACTGGCTCCCGATGAGTGATAATTCCGCCGGCCTCCTCGCCGACCCGCCGCAGCTGCTGCGGGCCTTCGTCCGAGACGGCCGGATCACGATGCTGCCGGTCAAGCGAACCCGGCGCCGCCTGCTGCTCGACCAGGTGGCGCAGGCCTTCGAGCCCGGCCGCACCTACCCGGAGGCCGAGGTCAACCAGATCCTCAAGGCGTTCTTCGACGACCACTGCGCCCTGCGCCGGTACCTGATCGACGAAGAATTCATGTCCCGGACCGCGGACGGCCTGTACTGGCGGGCCGGCGGAACCGTCAGCTAGTTAACTTCTCCGCTTGACTTCTCCGCCCGTTGGCGTCGTATCGGCATCCGCGTCGGGTAGCTTTCCCACGCTCCGTTACCCTCGGCCGATCTCACCGTCTGCTGTGCTGTCGTACCGGCGTGTCACATCCGGCAAACGGCTCCGGAGCGCGGGCTCGATGATCTAATGTCACGCCTGTTGGGTGGTGAGTTCTGATTTCCATGGATCTCTGCGATCCCCGCAGGCAGGCGGCCGGAACCGGGGACGGCCACGAGAGTTTCGGCCCCCGCGCCAAGAAGGACACCTGACATGCCGCCCCGAGCCTCCACTCGCCGCCAAGCCACCCCCACCCGCCACGGCGCCACCCCCGCCCGCCACGACGCGGCCCCCGCCCGCCACGACGCGGCCCCCGCGCGCCACGACGCGGCCCCCGCGCGCCACGCGGTCCCCATGCACCCCGCGGCCCTCGCGCGCCCCTTCGCGCCGTCCAGCCGCCCCCACGCGGTCCCCGGCCTTCCCGAGCTCGCGCCTCCCGGCCCCTGGGACGCGGAATTCACGGACCCCACCCGGGCCGAGCCTCCCTGGGCCGAGCCCACCCGGGCCGAGCCCTCCTGGGCCGAGCCTCCCGCCGACGACCAGGCCTCCGGCTCCACCTCCACCCTGCTCGCCGACCCGCTTCCCCGTTCACCGCGCCGCATCGGCGACCCGTCTCCGTCCTCACCGCCCGGTGCCGACGATGCGCCTTCCCGTTCGCGCCGACTCGGTGACCCGCTTCCCGGCTCACCTAAGCGCGCCGGCGACCCGCTTTTTCCTTCGCCTCAGCGCACAGGTAACCCGCTTTCTTCGCCCCAGCGCGCCGGTGCCCCGCCTTCACGCTCGCCACGCCGTGGCGACGACCTGCCGCCCCGGCCGCCGCGCCGCACCCGGTACCTGGTCGCGGTCCTGCTGGCCGTGGCGTTGCTCGGGACCGGCGGCTTCTACTTGACCCACGGGCGCGACTCGGCCGCGCCCACCGCGTCCGGAACGGCCGCCGCCCGGCCGGCACTCGCCTCGTGCTCCCCGGCCGCGAGTGCCGCGGGAGCGGCGGTGTCCGACGCGCTCGCGGGGGCCATGGGCTCCAACGCGCTGACGGGATCGGCCGGGAACGCCGTGCCGTGCGCGGGCCAGCCGTTCGGCTTCGTCACGGCGAGCCCGTCCCCGCTGCAGTCGGCGCATCCGAGGTCGTCACCGGCCCACCGCAGGCACCCCGTCGCCGACGGCCCGTCGGCGACGTCATCTTCTTCGTCATCGCCGGGTTCGGCGCCGTCCTCATCGGCTTCTGGGTCATCTCCCTCCCCGTCCGCTTCGTCGCCGTCCCCGCCTGCCTCCGCGTCGTCGTCCAGCCCGGCCGGCAGCACGTCCAGTAGCGCGGCCGCTCAGGTGCTCGCCCTCATCAACCAGGCTCGTTCGTCGGCGGGCTTGGCCCCCCTGACGATCTCCGCGGGCCTGGACAGCAGTGCCTCGACCCACAACGCGACGATGGCCGGCGGCTGCGGCCTCTCCCACCAGTGCCCCGGCGAGCCTGACCTAGGCGCCCGCGAAACCGCTGCCGGGGTGCACTGGACCGCCGTCGGCGAGAACATCGGCGAGGGCGGACCGGTCGCGGACAGCGCGTCGGCGATCGCCAGCATGGCGGTCGCCCTGACCCAGGACATGCTGAACGAGAAGCCCCCCAACGACGGCCACCGCCTGAACATCCTCAGCACCTCCTTCACCCACATCGGCATCGCCGTCTTCCGCGACTCCTCCGGCACCGTCTGGCTCACCCAAGACTTCTCCAACTAAAACCACCCCAGCCACCCGATCGCCCCCTCGCCACCCGCACCTCCTCCGCCACCGCACCCTCACCGCGCCCGCCTCCGCCACCTGCCCCCTCCGCCACCCGCACCTCCTTCGCCACCGCACCCTCACCGCGCCCGCCTCCGCCACCTGCCCCTGCGCCCCCGCGCCCCCTGCGCCCCCGCGCCCCCTGCGCCCCCGCGCCCGCGCCCCCTGCGCCCCCGCGCCCCCTGCGCCCCCGCGCCCCCGCGCCCCCCTCCGCAACCCCGGCCCGGCCGCCACTTTCCGGTCACCCCGCCCCCAGGCGATCGGCTCCTACGGGACATGCGGTACTACCTGAGGCCATCCCGGCCGCACCACCTACCACAGCGATGCCACATCGATGTGGTTCTAACCACAGCAATGCCACATCGATGTGGTTCTGGTCCGGCAACATCACAGTGCCGCAGCCGCCGTCGGCCGGTGCCATGCGACGAGCGGGGCCCGCGTGACGAGTGTGTCGGGCGGGCTGCGGGGCGAACCCATTCGCCCCGGCCGGAACACCCAGACCGTTCCCTCATCACCCCCGCCTCCTGAACCACGCCTTCACCAGACCCACCGCAGCCGCAAGCGGCCGGGCACCGAATCGCTGCTACCAGCAGTACTGATGTGACGGCTGAGGCCAATCGTGTCAGCGCACCACAGCGGACCCGGACCAGCGCACCACAGCGGACCCGGACCAGCGCACCACAGCGGACCCGGACCAGCGCACCACAGCAGACCAGGACCAGCGCGACACAGCGGACCAGGACCAGCGGAGCCACCGCAACCGAGCCAGCGCAACCGAGCCAGCGCAACCGAGTCAGCGCAACCGAGCCAGCGCAACCGAGCCAGCGCAACCGGAACCCGTACTGCGAGCCCCAGGTCAGTCTGGGCTGGTGCCTTCGCGGCTGTGGAGGAGGCGGCGCAGGGAGTCCAGGCGCGCCTCGGCGTGGTGCTCACGCGCCCACTCATCCAGCGCGCAGCCAGGAGACAGGTGGTCACAGCCAGCCGGGCACAAGGCAGTGCCCTCGGCCAGGTCGCCGAACGCCTCCACGACACGCTCCGCGCTCACGTGTCCCAGCCCGAACCCGCGCAGCCCCGGCGTGTCGATCAGCCACCCGTCGCCCAGCGGCAGCGCCACCGCGGAGGACGAGGTGTGCCGTCCTCGGCCGGTCACCGGGTTGACGATGCCCACGGAACGGAAAGCGTCCGGGACCAGCGTGTTCACCAGCGTGGACTTGCCCACCCCGGACTGCCCGATGAGCACGCTGATGTGGCCGGTCAAGATGTTCCGCAGCCGGGACAGCGTGCGCGGCGCCAGTGGCCGGCGGGTGGTCAGCATGGGCAGGCCGAGCGGCGTGTAGAAGGCCCGCACGACCCGCGGCGACGCGAGATCCGCCTTGGTCAGGACCAGCAGCGGGTCGAGCCCGGCGTCGTACGCGGCGACCAGGCAGCGGTCGATGAAGCGGAGCCGGGGCTCCGGCGCGGCCAGCGCGCAGACGATCACCAGCTGGTCGGCGTTGGCCACGATGATCCGCTCGTGGGGATCGGTGTCGTCGGCGGAGCGCCGCAGCGCACTGGTCCGCGGCTCGACCCGGACGATCCGGGCCAAGGATCCCTCGGCGGCCGAGGTGTCGCCGGCCAGCGCGACCCGGTCGCCGACCACCACCGAGCCCTTGCCGAGCTCGCGCGCCTTCATGGCCACGACCAGCCGGCCGTCGGCGATGCAGCCGTAGCGGCCCCGGTCGACGCTGGTCACGAAACCCTCGATGGCGCTGGCGTGCGCCGGGCGCTGCCTGGTGCGCGGGCGGGAGCTGCGCCCGGGGCGGACCCGGACGTCGTCCTCGTCCAGCCGCGAATAGTCGGACCGCGAGCTCATGCTCGACCGCCGCTGCCCGCCAGCGCCGGGACGCTCACGCCGGGAAGCATGCCGGGATCAGGGCCGCTGTCCCAGCATCGCGGCCCACACGTCCGTGAAGTCAGGGAAGGTCTTGGCCACGGTGCCGGCCCCCGCCACCCGCAGACCCGGCACCGCCAGGCCGAGCACCGCCGCGGCCATGACCATCCGGTGGTCGTCGTACGTGCCGAACGGCTCTCCGGCGTGCAGCGGCCGCGGCCTGATCTGCAGCCCGTCGGGCAGCTCGGTGATGTCGCCGCCGAGCGCGTTGATCTCCTTGGCCAGCGCGGCCAGCCGGTCCGTCTCGTGCGTGCGGGTGTGGGCCAGGCCGGTGAAGACCGACGGGGAGTCGGCCATCGTCGCGGCCGCGGCGAGCACCGGGGCGAGCTCGTTGACGTCGCGCAGGTCGGCGGTAATGCCCCGGACCCGGCCGCTGCCCGACACCGCGAGACCGTCGGGGCCCACCGAGGACCGGGCGCCCATCTGGCCCAGCACCTCTAGGATCGGGCCGGCCGCCTGCAGGCTGTCCGACGGCCAGTCGGCGATGGTGAGCGTGCCCCCGGTGACCAGCGCCGCGGCCAGGAACGGCCCCGCGTTGGACAGGTCCGGCTCCACCGTGACCGAGCCCAGGTCGAGCCGCCCCGGCCGCACCAGCCACGACTCAGGGCGATCAGAAGCACCAGAAAGAACATCCACCGAAGCGCCGGCCGCGCGCAGCATGCGCACGGTCATCGCGATGTGCGGCGCCGAGGGCACCGGCGGCCCCTCGTGCCTGACCTCGATGCCCTCGTCGAACCGGGGCGCCGCCAGCAGCAGGCCCGAGACCAGCTGGGAGGAACCGGAAGCGTCCACCACCACCCGGCCGCCGCGGACCGAACCGCGGCCGTGCACCGTAAACGGTGCCGCGCCCCTTCCGTCGTCGTCAATCGAGACACCGAGCTGCCGCAGCGCCGCCAGGATCGGCCCGATCGGCCGCAGCCGGATCCGCTCGTCCCCGTCGAAGAGAACGGCCGCCGAGGTCAGCGCGGCCACCCCGGGCACGAACCGCATGACCGTGCCGGCGTTGCCCAGGTCGACGCGAACAGCGGAGCCAGGGGCAGGGTGGCCAGGGGAAAAACGCCAGCTCGTTTGGGAATCAAGGATCTCGGAGCCCAGCGCCCGCAGCGCCCCGCACGCCAGCGCCGTGTCCCGGGCGCGCAGCGGGTTGGCGATGACGGACGGCCCGTCGCTGAGCGCGGCCAGGACCAGGGCCCGGTTGGTGATCGACTTGGAGGCGGGCAGCTGGACGCGGGCGCTGACCGGCCCGGTGGCCGCCGGGGAAGCCCAGGTCGGGTCCTGGTTGTTGTCCGGATGCATACTGCTGAGCCTACTCAGCTGGCCGGGAGCCACGAGCCTCCGGCGTGTTTGACCCGCCTGGATTACGGTTATTAACTGCCAATCCAGGCCTAACGGGACGTGTCCAGACTCCATCCAGATTAGGAAGATTGCATGTGCGGTCGTTTTGTGTCGGCGCGTAAGCGCCTTGAGCTCCTCGAGGAGTTCGGCGTGGAGCGCGACAAGGTGGCAGCCTCGCCCGACCATGAGCCTGATGCCGACTACAACGTGGCGCCCACCAAGAGAATCTTCGCGGTCGTGGAAAGACCCGCCCGCGAGGAGGAGCCGCAGGCCCGTGAGCTGCGCGTGATGCGCTGGGGCCTGGTTCCCTCCTGGGCCAAGGAGGCCTCCATCGGCAGCCGCATGATCAACGCCAGGGCCGAGACGGTGGCGGAGAAGCCGGCCTACCGCCGCGCCTTCGCCAAGCGCCGCTGCATCGTCCCGGCCGACGGCTACTACGAGTGGCAGGCCATTTCCGACGGCGGGAAAAAGCGGAAGCAACCATATTTTATTTACCGAACGGATGGGGGATCCCTCGCCTTCGCCGGTATCTACGAGCTGTGGCGAGACAGTTCCCTGCCCGACGATCACGAACGTGCCTGGCTGTGGACGGCCGCGATTATCACGACCCAGGCAACCGACGATGTCGGCCAGATCCACGATCGCATGCCCATGGTGATCACCCCTGAGCACTGGGCAGACTGGCTCGACCCGGGTAATACCGAGCCTGGCCAGCTTCAGGCGGCGATGCTGCCCGCAATGGCGGGCGGCCTGACGTCGCGTCCCGTATCCATGGCCGTCAATTCCGTGCGGAACAACGGGCCGGACCTCGTCAAGCCCCTTGCGGACGCCGACGAGGCGTCCGGGACCGGGAAGTCCTCCGCCGGCAACGAGGGGCCGCCCGGCGAGTTGTTCTGACGTCCGCGCGGTCCGCGGCCCTGGTTCTGAAGTGAGCCCGGGCTGCCCGCCGCACGCGGACGGGAGGCGAGGAAAGAGTGGAGACTACCGTCGCCCGCAAGCGTCTAGAGGAGATGCGCGCTGACCTGGACCGGTCGATAGCCGTCCTGCAGGGGGAGGGATCCGGGCCCGTAACGGGCTCGGGGTATCCGCAGGACGCGGCCGACGCGGGGTCCATGCTCTCCGAGACCGACCGGACCGAGGCGATTCTCCACTCCGCCCGGGGCCAGCGTGACGAGGTGCTGGCCGCGCTCGCCCGTCTCGACGAGAACACCTACGGTCAGTGCACCGACTGCGGCCACCAGATTCCCGAGGGCAGGCTCGACGCCCGCCCGGACGCCGCCCGCTGCGTCGCCTGCCAGGCCAAGTGGGCCAAGCGCCACCGTTAGCCGTTAGCTCGAGGGCCACCGCGGCTTCCGGGCCGAGATCACCAGCTGGGCGCCGAGCGAGCCGTCGGACTTGGCGGCGAGCTCGGCCCGCAGCAGCTTGGGCAGGCCGCCGGGGTCGCGGCGCAGCCAGTGCGTCACCACCGACTCGGCCAGCACGGTCCGCGAGCGGATCCAGTTGACCTGCAGGCCCGCTCCGGTGAACAGCTCACGGGCCTGGTCCGGACCGAAGCACCTGGTGATCGTGCCGTCCGGCCACGGCACCAGGACGACCTCGGCGTGCGGCAGGTCGACCAGCTGCGCCCAGTGATGCTGGTCGGCGAGCACGGCCATGCCCAGCACCAGCGAGTCGACGCAGGCCAGCACCCGGCCGGCCGGGCGCAGCACGCGGGCGATCTCGGCGACCATCGCCTCGGCGGCCAGGTGCACCGACAGCGCCCGGTCATCCGCCAGGACGGCGTCCGCGCAGCCGTCGGCCAGGAAGCTCAGCCGCGACGCGTCGGCCGCCACCGCGATGATCCGGCCCGGCGCCCCGTGCGAGGTGACCGCGGACGGCCCGTCGAGCACGCGGATGACCGTGTGACCGGCCTGGGCGGCCACCTCGGCGGCCGGGGCACGGGGCCCGGAGACGTCGACCAGCAGGTGGCGGCCGGTCGGCAGCCACTGTCTCAGCTGGGCTCGCGCTACCGCGTCGTAGAACTGCCGGTAAACCGGGATCTGGTCGGTATCCGGCGCGATGATCGCGCGGGCCGCAAGCTGCACGGGCCGAACTCCTGACTCGGCGCCGTTGAGCTGCGGCCTGGCGGCGCTGTCGCGGGCGCCCGAAACCTCATCATTCCCGCGTTTGCGGGACCTTAAGCCGGCAAGTTATACCGGCCGTGCCAGCCGTCACGGAATGACCGGATGCGCCGTCGTGTTACACGCGGCATGGCAGTCGCTACCCCACCTCGTGGCATGCTGACGGAACCTCCGGACTCCGGCACGGTATCCTCCCGCACATACGGTTCGCACACCGGCGGGCCGGTGCCGTATTACCGCAAGGAGGTGGGTCCCGTTCCGGAGACCCTCGAAGAGCGCGGCGAGCGCTTCGAGCAGGAGGTGCTGCCCTTCCTGGATCAGCTGTACTCCGCTGCCCTTCGGATGACCCGCAATCCGGCGGACGCGGAAGACCTGGTGCAGGAGACCTTCGCCAAGGCTTACGCGTCGTTCCACCAGTTCCAGCAGGGCACGAACCTGAAGGCCTGGTTGTTCCGGATCCTGACCAATACCTTCATCAACACCTACCGCAAGCGGCAGCGTGAGCCGCAGCGGTCGGGTGCGGAAGAGGTGGAGGACTGGCAGCTGGCGCGGGCGGCCTCGCACACCTCGGGGGGACTGAAGTCGGCCGAGGCGGAGGCGCTGGAGCGCCTGCCCGATTCTGACATCAAGGAAGCGCTGCAGGCGCTGCCCGAGGAGTTCAGGATCGCGGTCTACCTGGCCGACGTGGAAGGCTTCGCGTACAAGGAGATCGCGGACATCATGGAGACGCCGATCGGGACCGTGATGTCCCGCCTGCATCGCGGCCGCCGCCAGCTGCGGGACCTGCTCTCCGATTACGCGTCGGACCGCGGGATGGCGCGGGCCGAGGCCTCCGTGAACGGGGAGGAAGGGCGATGAGCTGCGGTAAGCCCCACGAGACCCCGTGTACCGAGGTACTGGACCGGGTCTACAGCTACATCGACCATGAGCTGGGCGACATGGACTGCGCCAAGATCCGCCAGCACCTCGATGAATGCGGACCCTGCCTGCGCGAATACGGCCTGGAAGAAGCGGTCAAGAAGCTGGTGGCCAAGCACTGCGGCTGCGACCCGGCGCCGGCCGCGCTGCGCGCCAAGGTTCTCCTCCGGATCTCCGAAGTTCGCGCCACTATCGAGTTCGCTGAGTAATCACTCGCGTTCCGCGGTTACCCGATTTGCCATGGCTTGCGGCAATTGCGCCGCGTGTGCCAGCGGCGATTGCTCATCGTGACGAAAGTGCTCACTGTTTGTTTACGATGAGATTTAGGCCTGCGCGAACGTCGGCGATCGCGTTATCCTGTGGTTGAACGATTACAACACGGGTGCGGCGAATGCGATTTCGCCCCTTAGGGAGGTCCGCCTCATGCGTACAGGCGGTGACGTTAAAGCTGGCCGACGTTCGCTCCTCGCGAGCGGATACGGCGAGTCGCACGCCCGCGGCGTGGCTTGGGGCTGACGTCACCAGTCCAGGTCCGCGGCGTATGTACTCCTGACTGCGAGGGGGAAGTTTGGGCAAGCTCTCGCGGGTCGCACTGCTCTACATCGGTGCGGTGGCGGTAGCCGCCGTCACGCTGGTAGCCAGGGGGCCGTTCACCGGCCTCAAGTGGCAGTATGTCGTTTTCCTCGGGATCTTGGTCATTGTCTCGGAATCGAGAGCGACGCAACTGCGCAAAGGGCAGCTGAGCTGGTCTTCGAGTTCGGCCGCCATGCTTGCCTCGGTTGTCCTGGTCGGTCCCGTGGGCGCCGCCATTGTGGGGGCTTGCACCGCAATGGGCCTGCGCCGGGGCCCGCACATCCTGCAGCGCGTTTTCAATACCTCGATGTATGCGCTCAGCGCATACCTGGCCGGCCGGGCCTTTATCGCCTTCGGCGGTCACGTCGGCCTGCCGAACGAGAATTCCTTTCCTGACATCATCGCGCCGTTCGCCGGGGCGGCCCTGATCCACGTCGCGGCCAATCACGGGCTGCTCAGCGGCGTGCTCTGGCTGACCAGGAGCCCCGACCGGCCGCCGGCCGGCGCCCTCGGGGGCGGCCTGAGCGCCCGGCTGATGCTCTCCGACTTCGGCTACGCGGCCTACGGGCTGCTCATGGCCGCGCTGTGGAGCGTAGTCACCTACTTCGCCCCGCTGCTGGTGCTGATCCCGTTGTTCGTCGCCCGCTGGGCCGTCGCGCAGTTCGCCGAGCAGCAGAAGGCGTACGAGGCCACGGTCGGCGCGCTGTGCCAGGCCGTGGAGACCAAGGACTTCTACACCCGCGGGCACAGCGACCGGGTGTCCAGGGGCTCGGTCATGATCGCCCAGGAGATCGGCATGCGGAGCGACCGGACCGAGGCGATCAGGTACGCGGGGATGCTGCACGACGTGGGCAAGCTCGGCGTGCCCACGAAGGTCCTGCAGAAGACGGGGAAGCTGACCGAGGAGGAGTACGCGGCCATCCAGCTGCACCCGATGCGCGGGCTCGACATCGTGCGCGAGATCGGGTTCCTGGACGAGGCGCTGGCCGGGATCATGCACCACCACGAGCGGATCGACGGGCGGGGCTACCCGATGGGCCTGGCCGGGGACGAGATCCCCGAGTTCGCCCGCGTGCTCGCGGTGGCCGACGCGTTCGACTCGATGACCTCCAACCGGTCCTACCGGGGCGCCCGCCCGGTCGCCGAGGCGATCGAGGAGCTCAGGAAGTGGTCGGGCACCCAGTTCGACCCGGCCTTCGTGGACGCCTTCGTCGCCGCGCTCAAACGCGAAGGCTGGGCGCGCCCCGAGCCGCCCGCGCCGGTGCTCGAGGCCGACGACCTGGCCACCGTCACCGCCCAGGATCACGACGACCCCGGTGCCCCCCTCCGCGTCATCGACAGCCGGTAGAGCCGATGGCCCAGCGACGACACGAGCTGCGGCGGTACCCGTGGCAGGTGCGGGATTCGGGCCAGCTGCTGCTGGTCGCCGCGGCCGGGGTGTGGCTGGTCGCCTCGGTCGCGCAGACGGCCGCTGAAGGCCTGCGGGATCCGCGGATCGCCATCGCGTTCGGCGCCCTGATCGCGTTCGGCGAGGTCCTGCGGCTCAACCTGCCCGGCGACCGGGAGACTGCCCCGATCGGGTTCGCCGGCGCGCTCGCCTACGCCCTGCTCATCCGCACCGGGACGCACGTCGTCCAGTACAGCGCCGAGCAGGTGGTGACCGTCGCCACCATCGGCATGATCATCGGAGCGCTGCCGCACCTGGCCGTGGGCCGGCCGGCCCGGGTGGGCGGCATGGCCTCGCGCCTGCTCTGCGTCGCCTGCGTCGCCTACAGCTTCCGGCCGCTGGCCGGGAACAGCACCCTGGACAAACACTGGGGTCTGGCGTTCACGCTGATGACCTCGCTGGCCGTGCTCGCGCTGCTGCTCGAGGCGGTGCTCACCGCGCTGCTCCGGGTGGACGAGCAGCGGGCCCGGTTCCGGGTGGCGCTGGTCGACGAGATGCGCGTCCAGCTGCCGCTGGGGGCCGCGGTGGGAGCGTCCGCGCTGCTCATCGCGTTCGCGGCCGAGGTGATGGGGCTGTACTCGCTGGCCGTCTTCACCGCGCCGCTGCTCGTCACCCAGGTCGCCTTCCGCCGCTACGCCGGGATCCGGGCCACCTACCTGCAGACCGTGCGGGCCCTGGCCAAGGTGACCGAGATCGGCGGCTACGTCGAAGCCGGTCATTCCGAACGAGTGAGCCGTCTCGCCGTCGCTATCGGCCGCGAGCTGGGCATCCACGAGCCTCAGCTGCTCGAGCTCGAGTACGCCGCCCTCATGCACGACATCGGCCAGTTGTCGCTGCACGACCCGATTCCCGGCGGCGCCACCGTCCTGGTCTCCCGGCCGGACCAGCAGCGCATCGCCGAGCTCGGCGCCGACGTGATCCAGCAGGCCCAGGTGCTCGGCTCGGTGGCCGAGATCGTCCGCAGGCAGAACGAGCCCTACCGCGACACCGAGGGCGCGGCCAACGGCCACGGCGCCCCCGCGCGTCCGGCCGGCCCGCCGCTCAGCAGCCGCATCATCAAGGCCGCCAACGCCTTCGACGACCTGGTCGGCAGCTCCCTGGACCCCGGCCGCGCCGCGGCGGCGGTCCAGCGCCTCCGCCTGGACACCGCCAGCGAGTACGATCCCGCCACCGTCGAAGCCCTCAGCCGCGTAGTCAACCGCCGCTCGCTCATCATTTAGCTCTGCTAGCCCCGCTCGCCTCCGGGCGCTCGCAGTCGGCGTCTTCCCTCGTCGTTCGTCGCAAGCTCCTCACTCCTCAGTCCAGACGCCGACGCGCCCTTTGGCTCGCAGGGGGAGCCCCGCCGCCCCCGGTCCGGAACGCACTGAAATCCCGGTTTCACCGCGTTCGAGCGCACTGAACCTCGGGTTTCATGCCCGTGGCGGGCCCCCGCTAGGCTGGGCGGGTGCTGGAATCGGTGCTGGTGGCCAACCGGGGCGAGATCGCCCGGCGGGTGATACGGACGGCCCGGCGGGTGGGGATCCGGGCGGTCGCGGTGTACTCCGACGCCGACGCGGATCTGCCGTACGTGGGCGAGGCCGACGAGGCGGTGCGCATCGGCCCGGCTCAGCCCGCCCAGAGCTACCTGGACGCCGCGGCGCTCCTCGCCGCGGCCGCGAGGACCAAGGCCAAAGCCGTGCACCCCGGCTACGGCTTCCTGGCCGAGAACGCGGACTTCGCCCGCCAGGTGATCGCGGCCGGCCTGACCTGGGTGGGTCCTTCCCCGGAGGCCATCGAGCAGATGGGCGACAAGATCCGGGCCCGGAACCTGATGGAAAAGGCAGGCGTCCCGGTCGCGCCGGGCACCCGCGAGCCCGTGACCGACGTAGCCGCCGCCGTCCTTGCGGCCGAACGAGTCGGCTATCCCGTCATGGTCAAGGCCGCCGCTGGCGGTGGCGGAATCGGCATGGGCGCCGCGGCCGACGAGGCAGCTCTCCGTAAAGCGTTCGAGACCGCGCGCTCGCGCGCGGAGCGGTTCTTCGGCTCGCCCGAGATCTTGCTCGAGCGGTTCGTGGCGCGCGCCCGGCACGTCGAGGTGCAGATCCTCGGCCTGGCCGACGGGCGGGTCGTCGCCCTCGGCGAGCGCGACTGCTCGGTGCAGCGGCGGCACCAGAAGGTGGCCGAGGAGACTCCCTCGCCCGGCATCGACGCCGCGCTGCGCGAGCGGATGCTGGCCGCCGCCGTCCAGGCCGGGGAGGCCGTCGGCTACCGCGGCGCCGGGACGGTCGAGTGCCTGGTGGACGCGGACGCGGGGTCGTTCGTCTTCCTCGAGATGAACACCCGGCTGCAGGTCGAGCACCCCGTCACCGAACTGGTCACCGGCATCGACCTGGTGGAGCAGCAGTTCCTCATCGCCGCGGGCCAGCCGCCGTCCTTCGACCCGGCTTCGGTCAGACCCGCGGGGCACGCCATCGAACTGCGGGTCTACGCCGAGGACCCGGTCCGGTTCCTGCCCGGCCCCGGCACCATCACCGCGTGGGAAGAACCCGCGGGCGACGGCGTCCGGGTGGACGCCGGCTACCGCGCGGGCAACACGGTCACCCCGTTCTACGACCCCCTGCTGGCCAAGCTCTGCGTCCACGGCGCCGACCGGGCGCAGGCCCTGGACCGGGCGCGGGCGGCGGTGGCGGCCTTCCGCATCGCCGGCCCGAAGCACAACTTGCCGTTCCACGCGGAGCTTCTCACCAGCGCGGAGTTCGCCGGCGGGGGCTACGATACGTCCCTGGTGAGCAAGCTGCGTCCCCGGTAACGACGAAGGAGTCACGGATGGCTGAGGTCCGGGCGGAGATGGTCGCGAACGTGTGGAAGGTGGTCGCGGCCGAAGGCGATCAGGTCGACGACGGCAGCACCCTGGTCATCCTCGAGTCGATGAAGATGGAGATCCCGGTCCTGGCCGAGACCCCGGGCACCGTCACCGAGCTGCACGTCGCCGAAGGCGACGTAGTCCAGGAAGGCGACCTCATCGCCACCATCGGCTGAGCCCGGCTTACACCCCGGTGGTCGAGCGCGGGTAGGCGATCTCCGCATCGGTAACCACATTGACCAGGTACGGCACGCCGGCATCGAAAGCGCGGCGCAGCGCCGGGCCGATGTCGCCGGGTGCGGTCACGAGTTCCCCGGCGCCGCCGAGGGCGCGCACCACCTCGTCGTAGCGGCAGCCCGGCTGCAGGTCGGCGGCGACGTCGTAGCCGTACAAAGATCGCATGGGATGCCGTTCCAGCCCCCAGCCGGCGTTGTTCCCGCACACGATGACCACCGGCAGCCCGTGCCGGACGAGGGTGTCGGCGTCCATCAGCGAGAAGCCGGCCGCGCCGTCGCCGAGCAGCAGGACGACCTGAGCCGAAGGCCGCGCGAGGCGGGCCGCGATCGCGTACCCCAGCCCGGTGCCCAGGCAGCCGAACGGTCCCGGGTCGAGCCAGCCGCCCGGCCGGGCCAGGCTCGACGTACTTGCCGGCGAACGAGACGAAGTCGCCGCCGTCCCCGATGACCACCGCGTCGTCGTCCAGGACCTTGAGCAGCTCGCCGTAGATGCGGGCCGGGTGCACCGGGTCGGCCTCGCTGGCCAGCAGCGGGCCGTCCGCCACCAGCGCGGCCTGGACCGCCTCGGTCAGTCCCGGTACCCAGCCGGGGTCGGAGCCAGGAGTACCAGCCGTCGCCAGCGCGGTGAAGAACGCCGTCAGGTCACCCGCGGCCGACCCGGCCAGCGGGACGTGGGTCGCGACCCCGGCGAGGGAGTCGGCCACGTGGACCACCCGCGCCCGGGCCTCTTCCGGCCCGAACGAGCCGTACCCGAGGCGGAAGTCGAGCGGCGTCCCGGCCACGATGACCAGGTCGGCCTGGCGCAGCGCGGCCGACCGGGCCCGGGTCACCAGCAGTTCGTGGCCACGGGGCAGCACGCCGCGCGCCTGCCCGTTGGCGATCACCGGCAGCCGCAGCGCCTCCGCCAGCGACCGGGCCGCCTCCTCGGCGCCGCCCAGCCACACGTCCGACCCCAGGACCAGCACCGGCCGCCGCGCCTCCCGGAGCAGCCCGGCGATCACGTCGACGTCCGCGGCCTCGGGCGCGGTCACCGGCAGCGGCCGGCGGGAAGGCCCCGGCGGCAGGTCCGCCTCGGCCTGGCCGTAGAGCGCCTCGAGCGAGATGTCGAGGAAGACCGGCCCCCGGTGCGCGCTCATCGCCAGCCGGAACGCCTCGTCCACCGATCCAGCCACGTCCGCCGTCAGATGCTCGGTCCAGGCGCGCTTGGTGACCGGGGCGACCAGCGGCGGGTGGTCCATCTCCTGCAGGCTGCCCGCGCCCCAGCGGTAGTCCGGTGCGCGGCCGGCCAGCACCACCACCGGCGCGCCGTTGAACCACGCGGTCGTCACCGCGCTGACCGAGTTGGTCACGCCCGGCCCGGCGGTGACCACGGCCAGCCCGGCCTGCCGGGTCAGCCGCGCGGTCGCCTCCGCGGCGAAGACGGCGGTCTGCTCGTGCCGCACGTCCAGGATGCGCATCGGCGCGTCCGGCCCCAGCGGCTTGACCGCCGCGTCGTAGAGCGGGAACACGTGCCCGCCGGACAGCGTGAACATGACCGGCACGCCGTGCTGCCGGGCGGCCGCCAGCGCGTGCGCCCCGCCATGACCCAAGATGCGTTCCACGAGGGCACGCTACCAGTCGGTAAAGCCAGCAGGCAGAAGTCAGCCCCGGAGCTGAGTCTGCCGCCAGTCCCGCCCCGTCACCGGCCGCCACTGCGCCGACCCGGCCGACAGCTGCATCATCGGCTCCGGCCGGAACCCGCGCGCGCCGCCCGCCGCGGGCGCGCTCCCGTGGTGCGGGCTGGCCAGGATCATGACCACCATGGCCGAGTCCGCGGCGAACAGGTACGTCGGGTAGATCACCCCGACGAGGACGCTGAAATCGGTAACGTACAGGACTAGCCCCGCGGCCAGGCCGAACAGCGCGTAGGGCAGCCACGGCTCCTCGTCCGGGTTCACCCACGCGTGATGGAACGTCGGCAGGTAGGCCAGCAGGTCGGTGGCGACGGACACGGCCACCGCCCACGACATCGGGATGAGCCCCGGTACCAGCTCCGCCACCGCGAGCAGCGCCACGCCCTCCGCCGCCAGGGTCACGCACACCGCGTCCAGCGGACCGAATTCCCGGCTCCCGTGCCGCCACCCCAAGATCACCACCGCGGCGCAGCCCGCCGCGCAGAGCGCGGTGTAGCACGCCGTGGGCAGCTGTCCCGCCGCGAACGAGGAGACGGTCCCCACCGCCTGGACCACCATCCAGATGCCCCAGGACGCGATCCGCGGCCGGGCCCGGCCCCGCACGATGTCGATGATGTAGGGCAGCGCCGCGGCCGCGGTGAGCGCGCTGCTCACGATGGTGAGCGTGGGCTTCACGGCGCGGCTGCCGTGATGCTCAGCGCGCTGCCACCGCCCGCGGCGCACGCCCGCCGCCGGGCCGCCGCCGGCCGGGGCGCCGTCCCGGCCCGCGGGGCGGGAATCGCGGTATGAGCGGGCCGCTGGTTACCGGCCGCGCTGACGGTCCACCGCGGCTCCGCCCCCGTGCTGGCCACCAGTTTTTCCGGGGCGACGCTGCTCATCCAGTCGAGCACGCCGAAGCCCTCGCGCCGGGCGTGCTCCACCACCGCCGCTTCCAGCCGCCGCCCGGGGGAGTACCGCCGCCACGGCGGCGCGAACCGCCCGTCGAACACCCGGTAGGCGGCCCCGTCGGCGAACGCGATGACGTACGCCGCCAGGTGCCCGTCCAGGCGCAGCGTGCCGACCTCCAGCTCGCCGCGGGCGGCGTGCAGGTCATAGACCGAACGCCAGAAGGCCACGCCGGCGGTGTCGTCGAGATCGCTCGGCCGTCCGGCGTCGTGGTCCCGGGCCAGGTGCACGGCCTCGATCTCGTCGCGCAGCCTCGCCAGCCGGCCCGGATCGCGCTCGAACTCGATCTGCTCGCGAAGCGCGTGCTGCCGGATGCGCTGGCTGGAGCGGTCGAGGCCGCTGCGGATGCCGGGGCCGAACGCCACCTCGCCGGCGGTGAAGCCGATGACCGGGACGGCCGCCGCGGGTACCGCGCGGCCGCCCGGCAGCTGGCCGGCCAGCCAGACGGCATCGTTACCGTCGCGCAGCCCCGTCAGGTTCAGCTGCCAGGGGCCGCCCAGCTCCCGGGTGAAACCGGCCAGCTCGTTCAGGAGCGTCCGGCGGGCGCTCGCCGACCGGGCCGCGATCTCCCACGTGTCGTCGCTGTGCGGGCGTCCCGAGGTTACCTGCCAGGCTCCGCCGGCTTCGTGCACCGCGACCAGGGCGGCGGCCCGGATGCCGTCACCCGGCGCGGGCAGCGCCAGCAGTACCGGTTCCGCGCCGCGTCCGGACATAATGGCCGAACGCCACCAGGCGAGCCGGGCCGTTACCGGGGTTCCGGCGAGCTGATGGAGGGCCTCGACGGCGGGTTCGAAGGGGTAAAGGGCGGGCCAGCCCTTCACGATGGTGATCTGCGCGGAGGCCGCTGCCACCGGTTCATGCCGCGTCCCAGGCATTCCCCGATCCTTCTCGCTGGGGCGCCCCGCAATCTGCGTATTCCGGGGCAACTAGTACTCACGGTAACCTTATGCGTGCATATTGTGAATAGCCCCGACGGCAAAATTTCGCAGAACGTCATGTAGCGAGCACAGATCGTAACGACTATCCCAGCAAAAATTGCACGAGAAGGAGTACCGACAGAACCGCTACGGAATCAGCCCGAACACCGTGGCCGGGGAGCCCGATCCGCCCCGCACTCGTATTCCGCCCACGATGACCCAGCCGCCCGCCGCGGGCATCTCGCCGAGCCCGGCCAGGTTTTCCAGGTGAATGCGGTGCTCGTGAAGCAGCAGCCGATTAGTGCGGAATGAGGTATCGGTGCCCGGATCGATTCCCAGCGTGTCGATTCCGAGCGCCCCGACGGAACGCCGCTCGATGAGCCACCGGGTGACCTCGGCGCCGAACCCGGGATAGTGCAGGCCGCCGGCCGTGTCCGCGTTCAGGTAAGCCGCCGGGTCGTCCCAGCGGTCCGCGAAGCCCGTCCACATGAGAACGGCGCTGCCGGGCGGCACCGGGCCGAAGTTGGCCTCCCATTTCTCGACCTCCGTACGGCCGAGGGTGAAGTCCGCGTCCTCCGTCACCTCGGCCCTGACGTCGAGGACGACGGCGGGAAAGAAGAAGTCGCCCGGGTCGAGCTCGTCCGCGGCCGCGTGGCCGGAATGGAAGTGCGCGGGCGCGGCCCAGTGCGTGCCCGACTGCTCGCCGGTCACGACGGCCTGCAGGTGGTACCCGTCGTGCGCGACCGTGGCGGCCGGCCGGATCTCGACCGGCGGGTCGCCGGGGAAGACCGGCATGCCCGGGCCGAGCACGTGGCTGAGGAACACCACCCGGGAGAAGCCGAACGGGGCCATCACGAATGGTTGACCGGAGCGGCGGGCGTGACCTCGGCCACGGCGGCCGGCTCGGAGCGCGTCTTGCCGCCCAGCCAGTAGAAGGCCAGGCCGAGCGCGACGATGACGGCCAGCGGCACGAGCTGGCTGAGCTCGTACTGCAGCCGCTGGTGGGAGAAGCTGAGGCTGGCCAGCGCGTCGTTCGGGTTACCCCCGGCGCCGAACCAGTTGACGCCGAAGCCCGGCCAGATCAGCGCGACCGTGGCCAGCAGCGCCCAGAACGTCGGGACGACCGAGCAGATCCACGCCCCCGCGGTCCCGCCCGGCACCCGGTAGGGACGCTCGACGTCCGGGCGCGAGTACCTGAGCTTGATCAGCGCCGGGAAGATGAACAGGTACGAGATCGTGGTGGTCGAGATGGTCAGCCCGAGCACCGCGGAGAAGTACCGGCTCGAATCGCCCCCGGTGATCTGGAAGGCCGCGATCATCAGCACGGTCGACACCGCCCCGGACACCAGGTTCATCACCACCGGCGTGCCGAACCGGGCCGAGAACCGCCCCAGCACCCGCGGCCCGCCGCCGTCGAAGGAGGCCACCGCCTCGGTCCGGTCCGAGCCCATGATCCACGTCGTGCCCGCGCTGGCCAGCGCGAAGATGAACACCACGGCCGCCACCCGGCCCAGGAGCAGGCCCGTCCCGGTGAGCGTCACGGTCCCGTCGGCCGCCACGTGCCCGCCGTAGACGGTGAAGGTGGCCTTGACCGCGTCCAGGAACCCGGTCAGGTTGGAGACCTGGCTGGTCGGCAGCACGATCAGGATCGCCAGGATCGGGATGCCGTAGGCGAGCATGGTCGTCAGGCCGGACGACAGGACGGCGAACGGCACGTCCCGCCTGGGGTTGGTCATCTCCTCGCCCGCCGCCGACGGCACCTCCAGGCCGGCGTAGTTGAAGAACAGCACCGGCACCACGGCGATGAACACCGCGTAGGTAGGCACGAAGGCGTGCCCGCCGAAACCGTGCACCCCGTGCCGGGCCGCGTACACGATGACCGAGATCACGAAGAACGTCAGGATCACCCCGCGGGCCCAGGCGCCCAGCGTCGGCACCCACTTGCCGTACCGCAGCGACACGATGGCGGCCCCGATGGTGAACCAGATGAAGGCCACCGCGTACACGTACTTCCACGGGCCGCCCACCGTGCCGAAGAACTCCTCGATCGCGGCGAACGAGACGATCGTCAGGGACCCGCCGACCCAGATCGGGTTGGAGATCCAGTAGATGACGGAGTTCACCGCGGCCAGCGGCCGCCCGAAGGCCAGCCGGGTCCAGACGTAGGGGCCGCCCTCGGCGGGAAAGGCCGAGCCCAGCTCGGACACGGACAGCGCGTAGGGCAGGAAGAAGAACAGCCCGAGGAAGATGAGCCAGGTGAAGCCCTGCGCCCCGTTGCTCGCGACCGCGCCGATGGTGTCGATCGTCACCACGGTGCAGATCAGGTAGAAGACCATGTCGAAGCGCCGGAAGTGCCGCCTCAGCTTGCGCCGTTCCCGCAGGGCGCTGGCGGTGGTCTCGAAGCCGGTCTCGAAGCCGGTCGCGAAGCCGGTCTCCCGGTCGGTCGCGGGGCCCGGCTGAGCCGGGTTGATCTCAGTCACGTCGCATCTCCAGCATGGACGGCGCGCTCTCGCGCGGGATCTTGAAGAACGAGGACTTCAGGCCCAGCCGCGCGAAGAGCATCAGCAGCACCCCGGCCGCCAGGATGCCGGCCAGCGACCAGCGCTGGGACGCCGGGGCGCTCATCGTCGACTTGGCCACGATCCAGACCAGGAAGCCGGCGGCGGCGAGGGGGAGGATGCCGATGAGCACGGCGTCCCACAGGTTGCTGAACACGTGCCGCCGGTAGTACACGATGGCGGACAGCGCGGTGAGGATGTAGAAGCTGGCGTACAGCACTCCGGTCACGTCGATCAGCTGCGTGAAGGCGTTCGCGATCGAGCTGGAGAGCAGGTAGACCCAGGTGACCGCGATCAGGACCACGCCGACGACCACGCTGGCGACCACGGGGGTGGCGTAGCGCGGGCTCACGATGCCCAGGACCGGCGGCAGCACCCGGTGGCCCGCCATCCCGTAGATCATCCGGGCCAGGATGACGATGCTGACGCCCGTGGACGCGATCACCGACAGCGCCAGGGCCAGCGCCATCACCTTGGCCGCGGTGCCGCCGCCCAGCGACTGGGCGATGTAGACCAGCACCGAGGACGAGTTGGCCTTCAGCTTGGCCGGTGAGACCACGCCCTGCAGGCCCACCTGGCAGAACGTGTAGATGACGATGAGCAGCGCCACCGCGATGACCGCGGCCCGGCCCGGGTTGTGCCGCCGGTGCTTGACTTCCTCGTTGACGTAGACCGTGGCGTCCCAGCCCGCGAACATGAACACCGCGATGAGCAGCCCGGACGCCAGGCTGCCGTGGCCGCCGATGCCGCTCAGGCTGAGCCAGGCGCCGGTGACGGGGAAGGTGCCGTGGTGGTGGGTCAGGACGGCGAACAGCCCCGCGACCGAGAAGGCGATGAGGATCAGGTACTCGACCAGGCCCATGCCGACCTGGGTACGCGCGGTGAGGCGGATGCCGACGATCGCGATGAGGAGCATCGCCGCGATGACGAGGGTGCTGATGAAGATGTTCGGCCAGGTGCTGATCGCGCTGGCGCCGAAGATGGCCAGCACCGACGGGCCGAGGACGACCACGCCGGCGATCGCCCCGACCAGGCTGGCCGCGATCATCAGCCAGCCGGTGATGAAGCCGAGGTAGGGGTTGATCGCGCGGCCCACCCACTCGAACGAGGCGCCGCAGTTGGCGTTCCACAGGTTCAGCCGCCGGTAGGCGTTGGCGATGACCAGCATCGGGACCCCGCACAAGACGATGACGGGCCCGCTGCCGTAGGACGACGCCAGGGCCAGCCCGGCCAGCGAGAGCCCGATGGCCACCGTCGGCGCCGAGTTGGCCATCCCGATGATCGTGTCCTGGGCGGCCCCGATCGCGTCGGGTTCCAGCCGGGCCGGCAGGACCTGGTTGGCCTCCGGGATGGCCGTCGCGAGTCGTTCCGTCATCTGTTCTCCCGTCCTGCGGGCGCGCCAATGGCGCCTGGCCCGCAGCGTGTCCTCATGCCTGTTTGCCATCGCTCGACATGTCCCCGGCGAACACGGCGTTGGCTGGCTTTTCAAACCATACGATCAAATCCGGCGGCATGTCAGAAAGACCGCGAATTTCCGAAAATCACGGTATGGGAAGGCACGGAGGCCGCTTTCGGTAAAGGCGGTCGCGCCCGCCGCCGCCGTATCCAGGCTGGCCTGGGCTTATTACCGAACGAGGCTCGTGTTTCGCCCCTACTCATCTGTTACCCGTGTTGCTGCGGTGAGCCGTGCGGAAAGCTGCGGCTCACCGTGCATGGTGTCACGTGAATAGCGACCCGGCGCACCGCCGGACCATCGTGCGTAGTTAAAACGGGCTGTACTTATCCGGTAAATCAGAATCCGCGTAAATTGGCCGCCTGACGGCTAGAGTGTCTCTTGGCATGCCGTGCGCTCTGTACAGCCAAATAACGTCGAAAGGTGGCCGCCTCGGCTTTTCTGCAGCCGAAGCGGTTCCCGGCCATTGAACTGGTGTGAGTGGCGATGCATGCTGAGATACTCCTGGCCGTCATGGTGCTCGCGGTGGCCCTCCTGGTCGCCGTGGACTTCGTCCGCCGTTCGAGCGAGGGACCACACGAGCACATCGACCGGCCGCTGTACGACGCCCGGCGCGGCTCCTTCACGCCGTCCGGCGCCCCGGTAACCGCCGTCGAGCCGGCGCATGCCGGCCGCGGGGGAGCGGCGCCCCCCGTCCGTCCGGCCGGGGCCCAGGGGAGCTGGCTCGTCCGCACCCGGCTGGCGCTGCTGGCGTCCTCGGCGGCGGTCGCCGCCGCGGTCGCGACGGCCAGCCTCATCCGCGCGCGCGACGCGGTCCAGGGGGCGCCGTTCCACTCCGACATCAGCTCGATCCGGGACGGGGCCACCGCGACCGCCATCTTGTCCGCGGTCGTCGCGGTCATCGCGCTGGCCGTCGGCGGGTGGGCGTCGGTCATCTTGATCAGGTCGGTGCTGCGGCCGCTGAACCAGCTGCGGACCGGGGCGGTCGAGCTGGCCGAGGTCCGCCTGCCCGACGCGCTCCGCGGCGGCGGGCGCGGCCCGCTCGCCGTCCGGTCGGTCGGCGTCTCCTCTTCCGACGAGATCGGCGAGATCGCCCGCGCCTTCGACCAGGTCCAGGCCGAAGTGCTGGGGGTGACCAGCAACGAGGCCGGACTGCGGGGCAAGCTCGGCGAGATGTTCGTGGAGCTGTCCAGCCGCAGCCAGGCCATGGTGGAGCGCCAGATCAGGCTGATCGACGAGCTCGAGCAGGGCGAGCAGGACGCCGGGCGCCTGTCCAGCTTGTTCAAGATGGACAGCATCGCGACCCGGATGCGCCGCTACTCGCAGAACCTGCTCATCCTGGCCGGCCATGAGCTGCCCGGCCGGTGGAGCCAGCCGGTGGCGCTGATCGACGTGATCAAGGCCGCGGTCTCCGAGATCGAGGAGTATGAGCGCGTCTCGCTCAGCGCCGAGCCGGGCATCGCGGTAACCGGGCCCGCCGTCCGCGACGTGGTGCACCTGCTCGCCGAACTGACCGAGAACGCGACGTCGCTGTCCGCCGCGGGCACCTCGGTAGATATCTCCGGTCGCCCGCTGGCCAGCGGCGGGGTCCTGATCGACATCACCGATCAGGGTGTCGGCATGAATCCCGACGCGCTGGCCGAGGCCAACCGGCGGCTGGACAGCCCGCCGGCCATGGACTTCGCCGTGTCCAGGAACATGGGCCTGTTCGTGGTGGGCCGGCTCGCCACCCGGCACGGCATCAAGGTCCGGCTGCAGCCCGCCGCGGCCGGCGGCCTGACCGCGATGGTCTGGCTGCCCGACGCCGTGGCCGCCCGGCAAGACGGCGGCTCCCCCCTCGACCGCCACCCGGCCGAACGGGAACCCGCGACCACGTCGATGTGGTCCGCCCCGGTCCTCGAGGACGCGCCCGTCCGGTCACGGCAGGCCCCGGCCGCCGCCTACGTCCGCCCCGGCCCCGGCCCCGGCCGCCACGCCTGGTCCGACAGCGCCCCCCAGCCCGCCTTCCACCCGCACCCCCCGCCCCCCGCCGACCCGCCCGCGGCCGCCCCCGTCCAGCCGGCCGCCCCCGTCCACCGGCCGCCCCCGCCCAGCCCGCCGCCCCCGCCCAGCCGGCCGCCCCCGCCCGGCCGCCCCCGCCCAGCGCCTCAGGGTCACCCCGCGTCCTGCCTCGGCACCGCCCCTCCCCACCCAGGCCGCCCCGGGCGCCAGCGCCATGCCCGCGGTCAGCGCGGACCAAGCCTCGGCCCCGGAGGACGGCCTGCCCCGGGATGCCGCCGAAGAACGCCGCCTCCCCATCTACGACGCGGTCGAGTCGGACTGGTTCGGCAACCGCCGCAAGCTCCCCAGCGGCGCGGCGTCAGCCGAGACCCGCTGGACCTCACCCGCCGACCCCGGCTGGGGCGCCGCCCAGGCGGCCGCCGAGCCCGTCGCGGGCGGCGAGACCACGGCCGGCCTGCCGGTCCGGGTGCCGCGGGCGAACCTGGTACCCGGCACGATCAGCGCCGGCCCGGCCAGCACGCCGGACACCCCGCCCCTACCCCGGTCGGCATCCGCCCTCCGCGACCGCCTCACCGGCTTCCAGCGCGGCACCAGCCAAGGCCGCGCCGCCTTGGACCGCGACCCCGGCAACTAGGCCCCCTGACCCGCCCGCGCCCCGCCCCTGCCGCCAGCGCCCCTGCCCCGCCCGCGCCGCCTGACCCGCCGACGCACCCGCCCCGCTCATCCCGCTCATCCCGCTCGCCCCACCCGCCCCGTCGGCTACGTCCCCGGCCGCGCCGGAGACCGGGTCGCTGCTCCAGCGACCCCCCCAAAACCCACTGCCAGGAACTTAAGGCGGCACTCTCGCACCATGCTGTTTCATGATCGCGGACAGTTTTGGCTCCTATGCGCCGGAAACTGTCCGCGATCATGATCGATGTCCGGAATGTCTTAACTTAAAGTTGAGACATTAATTGATATAGCGGACTCGCTGTGGCGTGGCCAGGATGCCGCAGCCGTGCTACCACAGCCGACCCGCACCCGCGCCGCTCCCCGGTGCGCCCCCACCCGCGGCGAATGGCTCTGACCAGCAGAACCCCCCGGAGAGGACCGCACAGAGCTTCCTTAAATTCCTGGCAGTGCCCCAAAACCGGGTCGATGCTCCATCGACCCGGCTAGAGCCAGCCCCCGGAGCCAGCCCCCGGAGCCAGCCCCCGGTGCCGGCCTCGGTGCAACGCCCGGGCCAGCGCCCGGACCGCCCCCGGGTATCGCCTTGACCTGCGGCTACACAGCTGGATACCCTCGAATTCGACATGTACGGTTTCAAGCCTGAATATATAAAAGCGTCCCTGCTCCTGCTCGCGGCGGTAGTCGGCGTTTCTATTTCCTGGTCCTACCTCTCGCATATCATGTTCGTGCTCGTCGTCATCGGCGCCATTATCCTAGTGTCTTCGATAACGATCAGTCACAATGCGTGGGCACAGGCAAAAGCCCGGGAACTACCCCAGCAGGCCTCGATGCCGGCGCCGCGCCGCGGCAGCAGGTTCGCGGCCGGCCGTATCAGCACGCCCGGCGCGGCCCGCCGGCGCCGGGCCGAGGTGCTGTCGCCCGAGGCGACCGTCACCCTCGCCGAGGAGCGCCGGGCGGCCGACATCGAGGACGTGTTCACCGCCCTCGACCGGCAGCTGATCGGCCTGGTCCCGGTCAAGAAGAAGGTCGAGGAGGTCGCCTCGCTGCTGCTGGTCAACCGGGTCCGCCAGCGGTTCGGCCTCCAGGCGCCCCGGCCCAACCTGCACATGTGCTTCACCGGCGACCCGGGGACCGGCAAGACCACGGTGGCCCTGAAAATGGCCGACCTGCTGTACCGGCTCGGCTACCTGGAAAAGGGCCACCTTGTCCACGCCATGCGCGATGATCTCGTCGGGGAATTCATCGGGCATACCGCGCCGAAGACAAAGCGCGTGCTCGACCGGGCGATGGGCGGAGTCCTTTTCATCGACGAGGCTTATTACCTGTACCGGGCCGGCGACTCGAAAGACTACGGCCAGGAGTGCATCGACATCCTGCTCCAGGTAATGGAGAACGACCGGGACAAGCTGGTCGTGATCCTGGCGGGCTACCGGGATCGCATGGACGAGTTCTTCGAGAGCAATCCCGGCATGAGCTCGCGGATCGCGCATCACCTCGACTTCGCCCCGTACACGCTGGACGAGCTGCTCGCCATCGGGGAGGCCATGCTCGGCCGTTCGTCCTATTACCTGTCTCCCGAGGCCGAGCTGGCCTTCCGTGAGTACCTGACCCTGCGCATGGGGCAGCCGCGGTTCGCCAACGCCCGCAGCGTCCGCAACGAGCTCGAGCGGTCCCGGCTCCGGCACGCGCACCGGCTGGCCGCCGACCTGGACGTCAGCCGGACCAAGGACGACCTCATGCGCATCGAGCCGGCCGACATCCTCTCCAGCCCGCTGTTCGCCCTGCAGGCCCTGGAAGACTCCATCCGCCAGGGCCCCTGACCCGCCAGGCCCTAAGCCTCAGTTCCCGGCCGCTCCCGCCACGCCGACGCCACCGTCACCGCCCCCGGCCGGAGCGGCGACCGCGGCCTCGGCCGGATCCGCCCGGTACTCATCCGGGCTGGTCTCATCCGCCCCCTCAGGCACCCTGACCGCCCTGAAGATGAGGGTGAGAACCACCGAGACCGCCAGGTTGAGAACGATCGCGGACAGCCCGATGTAGTACGTGTGACCCCAGATGGTGTCCACCGAACCGGCCCAGTGCAACGTGGTCGGCGTCGCCACCTTGTACGCCGCGACCGTGCCGAAGATCATCCCGGCCAGCCAGCCCGCCAGCAGGGCATACCGGTGGAACCAGCGGGTGAACAGGCCGCCGACCAGCGCGGGGAAGGTCTGCAGGATCCAGATGCCGCCGAGCAGCTGCAGGTTGATGGAGAACGTCTTGGGCAGCTCGACCGCGAACAGCAGCGCGCCTACCTTGACCACCAGCGAGGACCACTGCGAGACCTGCGTCTGGAGCCGGGGGCTGGCCTCGGGCCGGAAGAACTCCTTGAAGATGTTGCGGGTGAACAGGTTGGCGGCGGCGATGGCCATGATCGCGGCGGGCACCAGCGCGCCGATGACGATGGCGGCGAACGCCACCCCGGTGAACCACGACGGGAACAGGTGCTGGAACAGGTACGGCACCGCGAGCTGGGCGTTGTTCGCCTTCTTGACGTTCGCGGCGGTCGTCTTGTCGGCCAGCGCCACGTAGCCGAGCAGGGCGATGAAGCCGAGCATGATCGAGTAGATAGGCAGCAGCGCCATGTTGCGCTTGATGATGTCGCGCCGCCTGGTGGACAGCACCCCGGTGACCGAGTGCGGGTACACCATCAGCGCCAGCGCCGACCCCAGCGCCAGGGTGGAGAACGCGAGCTGGCTGTTACCCGTGGTCGGGATGAACACGCCGGTCGGCTTGTGCGTGACCGGGCTGACCGCCTTCAGGTGCGCCTCGCCGGCCGCGAAGATGTGCCCCCAGCCGCCGACCTTCCCGGGCAGGTAGAGCACCGCCACGATGATCATCAGGTAGACCAGGGTGTCCTTGACGAACGCGATCAGGGCCGGCGCCCGCAGCCCCGAGATGAACGTGAAGATGGCCAGCACCAGGAACGCGATAAAAAGCGGAAGATCTTTGACGAACGTGTTGCCCGACGACGTCCCGACCCCCATCACGGTCAGCACGGCCTGAATGCCCACCAGTTGCAGCGCGATGTAAGGCATCAGCGCGAGGATGCCGGTGAAGGCGATGGCCAGGGACAGGCTGCGCGACTCGTAGCGGCCGCGGATGAAGTCGGCCGGCGTGACGTAGTTGTGCGCCCGCGCGATCGACCACAGCCGGGGCAGGAAGATGAGCGCGATCGGGAACACGATGATCGTGTAGGAGACCGCGAAGAAGCCGGTCACCGCGCCCGCCCCGAACACCGCCGCGGGGACCGCGATGAAGGTGTACGCGGTGTAGAGGTCCCCGCCGAGCAGGAACCAGGCCACGAACGTGCCGAACCCGCGGCCGCCGAGCCCCCACTCGTTCAGGTGCATCATGTCCTCGGCCCGGCGCCACCGGGCGGCCGCGAAGCCGATGAGCGTGACCAGGAGGAACAAGACGATGACGATGGTAAAGGTGACCGCGTTGACGTTGCTCACCTGGTCACCCCGCCCGGCCGGTCGGCGTCAGCCGTCGCGTCAGGAGCGGCGGGTGTTCGCAGCCGGTTCTGCAGGATGAGGACGATCCCGAGCACGATGCCCACCACCGGCATGTAGATGATCAGGAAGAAGTAGAAGAAGGGGAAGTCGCCGACCTTCGGCGTGGCGCTCGCGTAGAGCGGCACGTACAGCGAGAAGAAGACCGCCGCGATGAGCAGGATGGCGATGACCGCCGAGATGACGGGATGGGCGGCAACCGTGGACCGGGAACCAGCGGCGGTCCGTGCGGCAGGTGGCTGAGTCATGGTTTTCCTCTCGTCGCGGAGGCAACCTCTCACAGTGACTGGCATCACACTGGTTGCATATATGGTCCGCCCGATGCCGGGAATCGGCAATGCCCCGGCGGCAACAATAGGAACTTGTCGCCAAATCAGCAGGTCGCCACCGAGAGCCGTGGTCGGTGCTGGCCGACGGCGACGCGAACTATGTCCTCAGCTAATGAGGACTTAAATTATTTGACCGCCCGTCGGCCGATCCCGCGGAACGTCCCGCCGAGTTCCGGCCCGAGCCCGGCCCGCGCCACGGCCAGGAACTCGGCCCGGCCCAGCCGCCCGGACCCGGCCGGCAGCGCCCCGGCCAGCGGCCGTCCCGCGATGACGGCCAGGTCGGTGAGGTTGGCCCGCGCGGCCAGGTCCGGCTCGTCCGGCCAGGAGCCGATGACCACCCCGGCCGCCGCCAGCCGCCGGCGGTTCAGCGCCTCCAGGGTCAGCGCGGTGTGGTTCAGCGTGCCGAGCCCGGCCGTGGTGACCACCAGGACCGGTGCCCCCAGCATGGCGGCCAGGTCCGCGATCGTGGCCCCCGCCGGGTCATAGCGCACGAGCAGCCCGCCCGCGCCCTCGACCAGGACCAGGTCCGCCTCGGCCTGCAGCTGCTTGATCACGACGGCGGCCCCGGCCAGGTCCAGCGGCGGCCGCCCGGCCGCCCGCGCCGCCGCCTCCGGCGACAGCGGGTCGGGAAACCGGGCCAGCTCATGAGTCAGGCGAACGCCGGACAGCCGCCGGATCACCTCGAGGTCCCCGGCCGGACCGGGCGGCTCCCCGGTCTGCGCGGGCTTGACCACCGCGACCCGGTCGCCGCGCGCCGCCGCCAGCGCCGCCAGCGCCGCGGTGACCACGGTCTTGCCCACCTCGGTCCCGGTCCCGCTCACCACCAGGACCGGAGTCACCGGCGGAGCCTGGTGATGAACTTGTACCGGTCGCCGCGGTACCACGATTGCGCCCACTCGACCGGCTCCCCGGTGACGTCGTACGCGTGCCGGGACAGCAGCAGCAGGGGCAGCCCGGGATCGACCTCGAGCAGCTGGGCGTCGTGCGGGTCGGCGAGCACGGTCTCGATTGTCTCCTCCGCCTCGGCCAGCTCGATGCCGTACGCCGCGTGCAGCGTCTCGTACAGCGAGCGGTGCCGCTCCAGCTGCTTGCGCAGGCCGGGAAAACGCCGGGCGGGCAGGTGCGAGGTGTCGATGGACATCGGCTCGCCGTCGGCCAGCCGCAGCCGGTGGATGCGCAGCACGCGGCCGCCCGGGCGGATGCCGAGCAGCTCCGCGAGCGGCTCGTCGCTGGCGACGTAGCCGATGTCGAGGATCTTGGTCTGCGGGTGCAGGCCGTGCGCGCGCATGCCCTCGGTGTAGCTGGCCAGCTCCAGCGGCTGGGCCACCTTGGGCTTGGCCACGAAGGTGCCCTTGCCCTGCATGCGCAGCAGGCGGCCCTCGATGACGAGCTCGGCCAGCGCCTGCCTGACCGTGGTCCGGGAGGTTCCGTACGAACGTGCGAGCTCTCGCTCCGGCGGTACCGGGCTGCCTGCGTCCAGCGCGGCCGTGAGCTCGAGCAGCTGGCGCTTCACCTGGTAGTACTTGGGCAGCCTCGGCACGGCAGGCGCGCCGGGCGGGTCATCGGCCGGCAGCAGAGAAGCGGTCATCAGGAATCTTTGCCTTAATAAGAGGCTTAGGTCAAGTTAGCCTCATGTTCCCTGGTAGGCCACCTGCCCGACCCCGGATCTACTGTACACGTCAACCGATCGTGTCAACGGGAAGTGTCTCCGACATACCGGACCTCCCGGACCTGGTAGAAGGAGCGCACCAGGTACGAGAGGTCCAGGGGTTCGCTCTAGTGGGCCTTGAGGCGTCCCGTGAAGGCTTGCCAGGCGGCCGGGGTAATCGTGATTACCGGCCCGGTACCGGCCTGCTTGGTGTCGCGCACCACCAGGCCGTGAGTGTCGGCAGCGACTCGATGCAGTTCTCGCCGCCGTTGCTGTACGTCGCCTTTCGCCAGTTCAGATTTCTGTCTTCCATGTCTCCTCCTGAGTCCGAAGAAATTCTAGTGACGCCACGGCGGGGAGAGACGCACCCAGGATGACATCGAACAGGTTCAGCGTCATCGTCTACCACGTCCGCCGCCGTGCTGGTCACGTCACGTATCGCAGTGGTGAGGCTCACGGTTGATATTCCGTCCTTCGAGGCGATACCAAACGCCCCGCCAAGTCCGACGTTCGCGCCTTCCGGCACCACATGCAACCTGATTATCTGCGATTCCACCAGCGCGGACAGGTGCGCGCACTGATCGGCCATGATCTGAGGCGAACCGCCGACGCATCGCAGCAGAACCGTGTGATCAATGACCGCCGTGACCCGTGCGCGTCCTATGACCTGCTGACGTTCGAGCCGGGCCGATACAACGTCGGCGTGACTGCTCGTGAGCACGGGCATATCCCTCAGTCTGAAGCAGCCCGGGAACTACCAGCGGTCCCCAGAATCGGAGGGTAGTCGCCTCGGCCTCGGCCTGGCGGTAGGGCATGAACCAATCCGGGGTACCAGACTTGGCCCGCTGCGCGAGGTCGGTAAGCGTGTCGAGCGGTACGCCCGTGGCCCCGGCCCACGCGGCTAGCACCCCGTCACTGGGTACCGGGTGGGCGGCATTTTCTGCCCTGCTGATCACCGGACGCGAGACGTTCATGCGTTTAGCCAGCGCGCCATGTGACTCATAACCAGCATCCAGGCGAGCCGCGCGAAGCGTTTCCGCTAGCTGTTCTCTCGGAGTAAGCACCGTTCGTACCTCTCGTTACCGGCGTTCAATGCTGGTCATTAGCCGTGTTCCTGCTTCTCAACGGTAGTCCGCCAGGACCAGCATTGACAGCGGGATCACGCATCGGCGCACCAGATTCGCTTAGCTGCGTGGTCCCAATCCAAGACGCCAGATTCTGCCGTGGGGATGAATTGCCGATGCCAGCCGATGCGCCACAGCCGCCGCACCCTTTGTATGCCCTCACGACATATGAGCTGAAAGACTACCGGCGACTGCTCGAACGGGCGCTCGGTGACCGGGCTATAGGCGAGGCGCCGATTGCGGCCGACCTGAAAGAAAAGCTCCGCGCGGTGCTGAGCGAGCAGGAGCAGCGCGACAACATACGTCACGGCAGGCGGAAGGGAACGCCTTCGCTGTGACCAGCCCGCCGTCGAATCTGCCCGATAGCCGAGAACATCGGCACCCTGGGCCAGATGATTACCTTTATGGTCTCACCGCGGCCAGCGCGCGCGCCGCGACCGCGAAGTCGCTTTCCGTCAGATCCGCCCGCCCGGTCAGCCGCAGGCACGCCTGGCCCGGGGGGACCGACGGCGGCCGGAAGCAGCCGACCCGCACGCCGTAGGCGGCACAGGTCCGCTGGGCCCGGACGGCCGCAGCGGATTCGCCCACCGTCACGGCCAGCACCGCGGCGTCCGGCGCGCTGACCGGCAAGCCCAGGTCCGCCGCGAGCGCCGCCAGCCGGATCGCGGCCGCCCGGGCGCGGGTGACGAGACCGGGCTCGGCCGCGATCACCTCCAGGGCGGCCAGGGCCGCGCCCGCGCACGGCGGCGCCAGGCCGGTATCGAAGATGAAGCCGCGCCCGGTGTCCACCAGCGTGCCGGTCACCTCGGGCGCGCCGAGCACCGCGCCCCCCTGCCCGCCCAGCGCCTTGGACAAGGTCACGGTGCGGATGAGGTCCGGTTCGGCCGCGGTCCCGGCCGCAGCGGCGGCACCGCGTCCACCCGGCCCGATGACGCCGAACGAGTGGGCTTCGTCCAGCACTACCAGCGCCCCGTGGTGCCGGGCCGCGGCGTGCAGGCCGGCCACCGGGGCCGCGGCCCCGTCGACGGAGAACACGGCGTCGCTGACCACGATGGCCGCGGGTTCCTCCCGGCCGGCCAGCTCACGCCGCACCGCGTCCGTATCGAGGTGCGGCGTCACCGCCACCCGGACCCCGCGGATCCCGCGGGCCAGCCGGCACGCGTCGATCAGTGAGGCGTGGTTGCCGGCGTCCGAGACGATCAGCACCCCGCCCGCGCCGTTCAGGGTCGCGGCCAGCGCGGTGAGCACGGTCAGGTTGGCCAGGTAGCCCGAGGAGAACACGAGCGCGGCCGCGGCGCCGGTGAACTCCGCCAGCCGCGCCTCCAGCCTGGCGTGCAGCGCGGTCGTCCCGGTGACCAGGCGCGAACCAGTCGACCCGGTGCCCCATTCCTGCGCCGCCTCGGCCGCCGCGACGGCCAGCCGCTTGTCCCCGCACAACCCGAGATAGTCGTTCGAGGCGAGGTCGACGAGCCCGTCATGGCCGGCCTCGCGCGGCGCCAGGCCGCGGCGTACCCCGGCCCGGGCCCGGTCGGCCGCCGCCTGGCGCAGGAGATCCAGTGGATGTGATCGATCACGCATCCGGGAATGATGTCAGCCCCGGATGCGATGATGGTGCTGTGCCCACCCTGAACGACCTGGCCCGAAGCCACACCAGCCTGGGCGAAGCGGACGTCGAGCACCTGCACTCGCTGGTCTCGGACTGGCAGCTCCTGGCCGACCTGTCCTTCGCCGACCTGATCTTGTGGGCGCCGGCCAAGGACGGCACCGGCTGGCTGGCGATCGCCCAGATGCGCCCCACCACCGGCCCCACCTCGATGCAGGACGACGTGGTCGGCACCTTCGCCGGGCCGGAGGACCAGCGCCTGCTCGACGTGGCCCGGGACGAGCGGCGCATCTGGCGGGAGAGCGACCCGGACTGGACCAACGGCGTCCCGGTGCGCACCGAAGGCATCCCGGTGACCAGGGCGCACCGGGTGATCGCCGTCATCGAGCGGTGCACCAACCTGAACTCGGCCCGCACCCCGAGCCGGCTCGAGCTGACCTACCTGCAAGGGGCCGACGACCTGGCCCGGATGGTGGCCGAGGGCACGTACCCGTTTTCCGGCGCCGACGTGATGCTGGTCCGGTCGCCCCGGGTCGGCGACGGGCTGCTGCGGCTGGGCAAGTCCGGGAAGGTCATCTACGCCAGCCCGAACGCGCAGTCCGCCTACCGCCGCCTCGGCCTGGCCGCCGACCTGATCGGGGCCGAGCTCGGCGTGGTCACGGCCGGCCTGTGCGCCTCCGACGAGCCCCTGGACGAGTCGCTGATGGTGGTGGCCGCGGGCCGGGCCCCGCGCGAGGCCGAGGTGGACGGGAACGGCTCGGTGGTCCAGCTGCGCTCGATCCCGCTGGTCGTCGGGGGCAGCCGCACCGGCGCCCTGGTCCTGGTGCGCGACGTCACCGAGCTCCGCCGCCGCGAGCGTGAGCTGATGACCAAGGACGCCACCATCAGGGAGATCCACCACCGGGTCAAGAACAACCTGCAGACGGTGGCCGCGCTGCTCCGGCTGCAGGCCCGGCGGCTCCGGGCGCCGGAGGCGCGCGCCGCGCTCGACGAGGCGGTCCGCCGGGTCGGGTCGATCGCGGTCGTGCACGAGACGCTGTCCCACGCGCCGGAGGAGGTCGTCGACTTCGACGACATCGCCGACCGGGTCGCCATGATGGCGGGGGAGGTGTCGGCGGCCGAGGTCAGGGTGATACCGAAGATCACCGGGTCGTTCGGCCCGCTGTCCGCGGCCGTGGCCACCCCGCTCGCCATGGTCATGACCGAGCTCCTGCAGAACGCCCTGCAGCACGGCTTCCCCGACGCGCGGGCCGCCCGCGAGCAGGGACTGCTCGAGGTCGTGGCGGTGCGCGAGGACGACCGCCTGACGGTGACGGTGGCGGACAGCGGCGTGGGCCTGCCCGAGGGATTCGACCTGGACTCCACCACCAGCCTCGGCCTGCAGATCGTCCGCACGCTGGTGGTCGGGGAACTCGGCGGGCGGCTGCGGATAACGCCGCGGCCGGGCGGCGGCACCGAGGCGCTGGTGATTCTCCCCGTCGGCCACGAGCCGTCCGCGGGCCAGGACGGCGCGGCCGTTACTTAATACAGGTTAAACAACGGGTGTCCAGCGCGTGCGGCCACGCTGCCCGGGCGCTCGCGGCTCGCCGGGACGGCGAGCCGCCTTATCGTCCGACCTTTGTCACACGTGGGCGCGGGCCCGCAGCCTGATCGTCCGGCGCTTGACCGCGCGTCGCTCGTCCTCGCTCAGGCCGCCCCAGACGCCGGCGTCCTGTCCGGAGTCGATCGCCCAGCGCAGGCACTCCTCCATCACCGAGCAGCGCCGGCATACCTGTTTGGCTTCCTCGATCTGGAGCAGTGCCGGACCGCTGTTCCCGATGGGGAAGAACAGCTCAGGGTCCACTTCACGGCAGGCGGCTTCGTGGCGCCAGTCCATGATGTCCACTCCTTTTCGGCGGCCGGGCGCTGGCGGATGCGCCCGGTATGCGCGTCTATCTGTAGCTTGTGAAGCTTTTCACGAGCTTTGCCGTTTTTTGCCGCCGTCCCAAGTTGTTTTCCCGGGACTACGGTGACGCCCGGCGATAAATCCGGCCGACCCGCTAGGCGGTCCGGCCGTTCCCCCCGAGGGCGCCGCTCCCGTCCCCTCAACCGCGGAGTTATCCGAGCTGATGAGACGTGCGAAACGCCCCCGCACCAGGCATCACGTCAAGCCTCTCAACGTCGGTTGGCGAGCGCAAGAGGCCACGACACCCCTTCAGCCGAATTTAATGTCAGATCGATCACATTTTGCTCGCGGCGTTGTCATCGCGCTTCCAGAAGGCTCCGGAGCGCCGGGAAAGATCACGCCACGATACGAAGCGCATGCGGTACGAACTGGAATTTCACGGCCTCGGTTTCGCCCAGATATTCGCCGTCGACCTGGAGCGCGATCGGCCGGGACGAGCATACGGTGAGGGTTTCCGCGCCCAGCACCGACAATAGGTCCCGGCCGCGCGGCGGACGGCTCCTGATGTACAGCATCTGGCCCACCACGCCGACGAGCCGGAACAGCCGGAGCCAGGCGCATGGCCAGCACGTCCAGGCCCGAGCTGAAATCGGGGTGCGGAACCGGCAGTACCGCCCGGCTGTTCAGGTAGGTCCACGGCGAGCGGTTGGTGATGATCGTCATGAACAGGTCGCTGGCCGGCGCCTCGTCCTCGCGCTCCAGCGTCAGGGCCGGCCGCCGCCGGTCGGTGGAGCGATAGTAGGAACGCACCATCGTCCGCAGGAACAGCGAAGGGCTTTCCCGGCGCCCCCGGGCCCGCAGCCGGTCGACTTCCCCCACCACCTCGGCGTCCCAGCCCAGGCCCGCGCTGAAGGTGAAGTACCGATCCCCGGCCAGCCCGAGCCCGATCGTCCGGGAGTGGCCCGCCGCGATGGCCTCCCGCAGCCACCGGATCGCCGCCGCCGCGCCGATCGGCACCCCGAGCGCCCGGGCCAGCACGTTGGCCCCGCCGCCGGGAATGATCGCGATCAGCGGCCGCCCCCGCTCACCAGCGCCCGGCTCGCCGTCGTTGACTCGGCTCATGACGCCGTTGACCACCTCGTTGACGGACCCGTCACCGCCGTGCACGATGATCAGGTCGGCCTCGGTCGCCGCGGCCAGGTCGCGCGCGTGGCCACGGTACTGCGTCCGCTCGACGTCCAGGTCCACCAGTCCGGCCAGCGAGCGAACCGCCAGGTCGGCGACGGTCCCCGTCATTGAGGTCGCGTGCCGGTTGACAATCAGCAGTCCCCGCACCCGCTTAGGCTAACGGCCGCCTAAGCTGGAATCCTGCGCGACCCCCAAGATCATGAACGGGTGAGACGACATGGCGACGCGACCGGCCCGACCGCGGCCATCCCAGGCCCAGTCCGCCCAGGCCCAGCCGGTCAAGGCCCAGTCCGCCAAGGCGCAGCCGGTCAAGGCCCAGTCGGCCAGGGCCCAGGCCGTCAAGGCCCGGTCGGCCACCGCCCAGGCCGCCAAGGCCCGGTCCGCCGCCGCGCCAGCCCCCGCGGCCCAGCCCCGCCCGCCCGTCGCCCTGCCGCGTGAGCTCCGCCTGGCCGCGGGCATCCAGGCCGTCGAGGCGGCCGGCCTGCTCGTCGCGGCCGGGTTCGCCGCCGTCGCCACCGCGGACGGGAAGTCCTACGAGAAGTCGAGCGGCATCGCGCTGACGCTCATCGCGGTCGCCACGGCCGCCCTGTTCGCGTCGTTCGCCGTGGGCCTGACCCGGTCCCGGCCGTGGACCCGGGTCCCGGTCGTCATGTTCCAGCTGGCCATCGGCTTCTGGGGTGTCTTCCTGCTGACCGGCCACCGGTACGAGTGGGGCGTGCCGATGCTGGTGGTCGCGGCCGCCACCCTGGTCTGCGTGTTCACCCCGGCCAGCCTGCGCGCCCTCAACCGGCCGGCCCCCCCGCCCGCCTGACGTCAGTCGTCCGTGGTCAGCCCGTCGCGGAGCTGGGCCAGGGTGCGGGCCAGCAGCCGGGACACGTGCATCTGGGAGATGCCGAGCTCGGCCGCGATCTGAGACTGGGTCATGTTGCCGAAGAAACGCAGCAGCAGGATCTTCTTCTCGCGCGGCGGCAGCTGCTCGAGCAGCGGCTTGAGCGATTCGCGGTACTCCACGCCTTCCAGCGCGTCGTCCACCATGCCGAGCGAGTCGGAGACCGCCGGCGCGTCCTCGTCACCCGAGTCCGGCGCGTCCAGCGAGACGGTGGAGTAGGCGTTGGCCGACTCCAGGCCCTCCAGCACCTCTTCCTCGGTCATCTGCAGGTGGGCCGCTAGCTCCGAGACGGTCGGCGCGCGCCCCTCACGCTGGGCCAGGTCGCCGATGGCCTTGGTCAGCGAGAGCTTGAGCTCCTGCAGGCGGCGCGGTACCCGGACCGCCCAGCCCTTGTCCCTGAAGTGCCGCTTGATCTCGCCCACGATGGTCGGCGTGGCGTAGGTGGAGAACTCCACGCCGCGCTCGAGGTCGAACCGGTCGATGGACTTGATCAGCCCGATCGTGGCGACCTGGGTCAGGTCGTCGAGCCATTCGCCGCGATTGCGGAACCGCCGGGCCAGGTACTCGACCAGCGGCAGGTGCAGCTCGACGAGGATACCCCTGATCCGGATCCGTTCGGGATCATCGGACGGAAGCTGGGACAGGCGCTCGAACAGCTCCCGCGCCCGCGCCCGGTCCGGCGATCCGCGCTCGATGCGCACGGTCTCCGCCGTGGCCTGGGCGACCTCGGGATCGTCGGTCACCTGGACCTCGAACTCGCTGCTCACCCGGACCTCGAAGCGGAGTTCCCGGAGACCAGGTTCTCCCGGTGCTTGCACAGCACGATGGAGACCTGGTCGTCGTCCCCGAGCCGGGAGTCCACGGTCCCCGCCAGGGCGGAGAGCACGGTCCAGGCGAAGGTGTCCCGGGCGGGAAGCTGCGGCTCGGCCGCGGTCACCGAGACCGTGATCGTCATGTCCTCGGCGCCGAGGTCGAAGGCGCATTCCAGGTTGGTACCCGGGATCGCCTGGGAGAGGAGCATCGCGCACGCCTCGTCCACGGCGATGCGCAGGTCCTCGATCTCGTCCAGCGTGAAGTCGAGCCTGGCCGCCAGGCCCGCCGTCGCCGTCCGCAGCACGGACAGGTAGGCGCCCTCGGCGGGCATGCAGACCGTCACGTGGTCTTGCGTCGTCTCGCGACCCGCTGCCGCCGGTTCCCGCTGACCCGGTACAGCTGTCGTCGCGGCGGTGTCTTCCGTCACGTTCCTCCTCCGGGCAGGCATCCCGTTTCCGCCCGGCCTAGCCGCCGGTCCTGGATAACACTCACGGAAGCAACCTACCGCCCGCAAGCCACGACGAGAAACGCGCCGCGCCGCCCCGCATCCTGACCCTCCGCACCCCCTATCTAACCTTCAGTATTCAGCCCCCCACCCCCACTCCACCCCCACCCCGAGCCACCCCCACCGAGCCACCCCCACCCCGAGCCACCCCACCCCACCCCGCCCCCCGCCCCCGCCCCGCCCCCCGCCCCCGCCCCGCCCCCACCCCGCCCCCGGGGTCTCGTACCCGGACGCCATGAAACCCGGGTTCCAGGCCGTCAGAACAGCCTGGAACCCGGGTTTCATGGCCAAAGAAATGGCCAAGAAATGGCCAGAGCAATGGCCACAGAAGGTGTCCGGGCGCGAGCCCGCGGCACCGCCTAGGCCTGCTTGGTCTCCCAGAAGATCTTGTCGATCTCCGCGATCTTGGCCAGCAGCTCGTCCGCCTTGGCCACGTCCACGCTGCCCTTGGTGCCCGAGGCCCCGGCGAGCTTGGTGGCCTCGTTGAACAGCTGGTTCAGCTGCGGGTACTTCTCGAAGTGCGGCGGCTTGAAGTAGTCAGTCCACAGCACCCAGAGGTGGTGCTTGACGAGCTCGGAACGCTGTTCCTTGATGAAGATCGCACGGGCCCGGAACTCGGGGTCCGTGTTCTGCGCGTACTTCTCCGCGATGGCCTTGACGGATTCCGCCTCGATCCGGGCCTGCGCCGGGTCGTAGACTCCGCACGGCAGGTCGCAGTGGGCGTGGGCGATGGTCTTCGGCTCGAGCAGGCGTGTGAGCAGCCTCATCGATTCCCTTTCTCCGGCTGGTGAACTTGGCAGACCCGACACTACCCCTGCCGCCAGCGCTGACACTTGGAGGGACCGTGCACTGGCCCATCTGGCGGGTCAAGGTGACCGAACGTTCCATGGAGCCCGCCCTGCGTCCCGGCGACTGGCTGCTGGTCCGCCGCACCCGCCGGATCCGCCCCGGCCAGATCGTGCTGGCCCGGCATCCGCAGCGGCCGGAGCTGCTCCTGGTCAAGCGGGCCGCGGGCCGCGTGGACGGCGGCTGGTGGCTCGCGTCGGACAACCCGGCGGCCAGCGCGGTCGACAGCGCCCGGTTCGGCGCCGTACCCGGGCCGCTGATCGAGGGCCGCGTGCTCGGCCGTTACTGGCGACCAAAACCTTTATCCCGAACGCCTCCGATGCCACGCCCCGGTCCCCGAAGAAAACGGCCCCGCCAATCGGCGGGGCCGTTCTCGGTGCTGCGTGAACCTAGTGGTGGATACCGGTGTCGGGCAGCTCGTTCTCCCCGGCCTGGCTGTTGACGAGCGCCAGCATCTCATCGCGCGGCAGCTTGGTCGCCATCGCCCAGAAGTAGATGATCAGGCTGAACGCGGCCACGACCACGATGTCCCACCAGAACGGGATCGTCTTGGTGTTGACCGGGGACTTGATCGCGCCGCCGTCGAACTGGCCCAGCCAGGAGATGATGCCCATGCCGATCAGCCAGACCGGCATCCAGGTCGCCGACTTGAAGTCGATCGGCGGCCGGTTCCGGTCGAACGCCATCGAGAGGCCGAGGACGACGTAGCCGATGACCAGGACGATGCCCAGCTTCCAGACCACCTCGAAGCCCGACCAGTAGATGAGCAGGTCGGCCACGACGAACGCGAGCGGGGCCAGGATATTGGCGGCCGGAAGCCGGTACGGCCGGTCCGCGTCGGGCACCTGACCGCGGAACGCGCCCAGCGAGAGCGGCGCGCCGGCGTACATCAGCACGCTGGCTCCGGTGATCAGGCCGACCAGCGAGTGCCAGCTCGGGAACGGCAGCAGGAACAGCAGGCCGATCAGGAACGCGAAGATCAGGCCCACCCACGGGATGCCGTTCCTGTCCACCCGGGCGAAGATCGCCGGGGCGTACCGGTTACGAGCCAGGCCGTAGCTGATCCGCGAGGTCCCGGTGGTGTAGATCAGGCCGGTGCCGGTCGGCGAGATGAACGCGTCCAGCCGCAGGACGCTGGCCAGCCAGCCGAGGCCGACCGCCGTGGCCAGGCCGGCGAACGGCCCGGCCTTGATGGTGGCGTCGCCGAAGTGCAGCCAGCCGTGGGAGATCAGGTTCGCGGGCATCGCGCCGATGAGCACGACCTGGAGCAGGGTGTAGACCACGGTGCCGATCAGGACCGCGATGATGATGGCCAGCGGCAGGTTGCGACCGGGGTTCTTGATCTCGCCGGCCAGCTGGTCGGCCTGCTCGAAGCCGGAGTAGGCGAAGATGATGCCGGCCAGCGGGAGCGCCGCGAACAGGCCGTGGACGCCACCCGGCAGGAAGCCCTCACCCGGCGGGGAGAAGTTGCCGCCCTTGAACTTGAACAGCAGCACGATGATGGTGAGGATCGGGATCGCGACCTTCCACCAGGTGATGACGTTGTTGACCCGGGCGAAGATGCGCATGGCCAGGAAGTTGACCGCGACGAAGACCGCCATCAGCACGATGGTCAAGATGAAGCCGACTCCGGTGACGTTCCCGGTGGTCTTGTCGTAGATGCTCGGCCAGTAGTACGACGCGTAGTTCATGAACGCGAAGCACTCGATCGGCGCGATCGTCACCGCCTGCAGATAGGCGAAGAAGCCGAACCCGACGCCGGCCAGGCTGCCGAACGCGAAGTGGGGGAACCGGGCCGTCCCGCCGGAGACCGGGTACATGGCGCCCAGCTCGGCGTGCGCCAGCGCCAGGACGATGACCACGACTCCTGCGATAACCCAGTCAATGACGGCGGCGCCGCCGACAAGCGTCGCGGCGGTCAACGGGGCGAACAGCCAGCCGGAGCCGATGATCGACGTCTCGGACGCCCAGGCCGCGCCGATCAAGCCAAGCTCGCGCTTGAAACCGACATCCTCCGGCGCAGTTACGGCGACCCCTGAAGTTTCAGCTGCCATGTGCGATCCTTTTCCGATCATGCCCCGCAGGGCTCGTCACCCGCGGTGCGAGATCCCCGCCCCAGCCGGATGAGCTCTCGTATGCGTCGAGTGAGATCATCGTAGGGATCATCGACATAACTGAGAAGTGTTCACCCGGATTCGTTTTGATAACGCAGGTCACGGCCCATATCGCGGGACTAAGAACGTTGTGGGCTGTTCACCCGACATCACCTGCAGATGTCAGGTGAATAACTCGACGTTACGTTTCGCGGTCGGTTTGTGCTGGCTATCACCAGCCAAGATGCCCCGAATGGAACGAAGCGAAACTCCGTGCCGGATCACCCTGCGTGCTACTCCGAAGCGTGCTCTGCCTTGGTACCAGGTGCCTTCGCCTCGGCGCCGTCGTCCTCGCCCCGTTTCCTGGCCCGGAACGCGGACACGTTGGCGCGGTTCATGCACCGCTCGGAGCAGTAGCGCCGGGTGTGGCTGGTGCTGGTGTCGATGAAGACACCCTGGCAGTCGGCCGCCTGGCAGACGCCGAACCGGTCGAGCCCCAGATCGGTGAGCCGGACGGCGAGGCCCATCACGGCGCCCGCCGCGTACTTGTCCGCGACCGAGCCGCTCTCGGTGTAGTGCACGTGCCAGGGCTGGCCGTCGTGGCCGGATAGCTGCGGGTGGACCGGGTGCTGGATGAGCAGCGCGTTCAGCCGGGCGGCGGCGTCCTCGCCGTCGCCGTCGGCGCAGGCCACGAAGAAGGCGCGGAACTCGGTCCGCAGCCCCCGCAACGATTCGAGGTCGTTACGGGACATGCCCGTGCTGAGGTGTTCGCGGTCGGCGACCAGAGCGCGCAACCCGTCCAGGTTGACGAGCCTGTCGCCGTCTTCGCCGCCCGCGCCGGCCGTGTTGGCCAGCCGTACCGCGAGTTCAGCATAGGAGTTGAGATCCACTCCCGGGTTCCCTAGCTTCCGGTCCCAAGCCTCGGGGAGGTTGATCGGTGTAATGGCCTGTTGCCGGTATCGAGTATTACACCTCGGCTAGGCAGATGCCAGCAGGGGGCCGGCGTTCTGTGGCACAATGGCTACACGGGACACCCCCCGTCATTCTCACGTGCGCGCCATCTCCGCGCCCACTCATCGCCGTGAGCCCGCACTCCGAGTACAGGGGGTAACCCATGTTCGAATCAACGCCGTCCACTGACACCGAAGATCCCGTGTTCGCCATGCACCGCGGCGGCAAGATCAGCGTGCGCCCGACCGTCGACGTCACCGACCGGTACGGCCTGGCCATGGCCTACACGCCCGGGGTCGCCCGGGTCTGCACCGCGATCGCCGAGGCGCCCGAGCTGGCCGCCGAGTACACCTGGGTGTCCAACACGGTCGCCGTCGTCTCCGACGGCACCGCCGTGCTCGGCCTGGGCGACATCGGCCCGGCCGCCGCGATGCCGGTCATGGAGGGTAAATCGCTGCTGTTCAAGCGGTTCGCCGACATCGACGCGGTGCCGATCTGCCTGGCCTGCACCGGCACCGACGAGATCGTGGCGGCGGTCGCCGCGCTCGCGCCGAGCTTCGGCGGCATCAACCTGGAGGACATCTCCGCCCCGCGCTGCTTCGAGATCGAGGACCGGCTCAGGGCGATGCTCGACATCCCGGTCTTCCACGACGACCAGCACGGCACCGCGATCGTGACGCTGGCCGCGCTGCGCACCGCCGCCCGGGTCGCGGGCAAGGAATTCGGCCAGCTCCGCGCCGTCGTGGCGGGCGCGGGCGCGTCCGGCGTGGCGGTGACGAAGATGCTGCTGGCGGCCGGGATCGGCGACATCGCCGTCTCGGACCGCAAGGGCCTCATCTACCAGGGCCGGGACGGGCTCAACCCGGTCAAGGCGGCCCTGGCGGCCCAGACCAACCGGCTCGGCCTGGCCGGCTCCACCGAATCGGCGCTGCGCGGCGCGGACGTGTTCATCGGCCTGTCCAGCGGCACCGTGGCCGAGTCGGCCATCGCCTCGATGGCCAGCGGCGCGATCGTCTTCGCCCTGTCCAACCCGGACCCGGAGGTCCACCCGGACGTGGCGGGCCGGCACGTCCTGGTCGTCGCCACTGGCCGCAGCGACTTCCCGAATCAGATCAACAACTCGCTGGCCTTCCCGGGCGTGTTCCGCGGCGCGCTGGACACGCGCGCCAGCGACATCACCGACGGCATGAAGCTGGCCGCCGCCGACGCCATCGCCGCCCTGGTCGGACCCGACGCCGCCCCCGACTACGTCATCCCCGCCCAGTTCGACGACCGGGTCGCCCCCGCCGTCGCCGCCGCCGTCGCCACCCGGGCCCGCCTCGACGGCGTGTCCCGCCGCTAACGCGCCCGCCCCGGCCGGGGGCTGGACGCCAGGTCCGAGGGCCCGGGTGGGTTCTGTAGGGTGTGGGCATGTTCGCTGTGACGGCTGCGCGTATTGACACTGATGATCCGCTGTCCGGGCTCGAGCTCGGCGAGCGCCCGGAGCCGGCGGTGCCGGACGGCTGGACCACGGTGACGGTGAAGGCGGCGGCGCTCAACCATCACGACGTCTGGACGCTGCGCGGGGTGGGCATCTCGGAAAAGCAGCTGCCCATGATCCTGGGCTGCGACGCGGCCGGGCTCGACGAGGACGGCAACGAGGTCGTAGTGCACGCGGTGATCGCCGACCCGGACGCGGGCGGCGGCGACGAGACCCTCGACCCGCGCCGCTCGCTGCTCTCCGAGCGTCACAACGGCACCTTCGCCGAGCGCGTCACCGTGCCACGGCGCAATCTGGTGCCGAAGCCGGCCGCGCTGTCCTTCGAGGAGGCCGCCTGCCTGCCGACGGCGTACCTGACCGCGTACAAGATGCTGTTCGAGAAGGCCGGCGTCCAGCCCGGCGCCACCATCTTGGTTCAGGGCTGCGGCGGCGGGGTGGCCACCGCGGCCATCCTGATCGGCCGCGCGGCCGGCTACCGGATGTGGGCTACCAGCCGCAGCGACGCCAAGCGCGAGCGGGCCCTCGAGCTCGGCGCGGACCAGGTCTTCGAGTCCGGGGCCAGGCTGCCGGAACGGGTCGACGTGGTGCTCGAGACCGTTGGGCAGGCGACCTGGGCGCACTCCGTGCGCTCGCTCAAGCCCGGCGGCCGGATCGTGATATCGGGCGCGACCAGCGGTGACGCCCCGCCGGCCGAGCTGACCCGGGTGTTCTTCACTCAGCTGACCGTGACCGGCTCCACCATGGGCTCGCGCGACGAACTCGGGCGCCTGACCAGATTCTGCGAGCAGACCGGCGCCCGGCCGGTGATCGACCGGGTACTGCCGATGTCCCAGGCCCGGGACGGCTTCGCGGCCATGGCGAGCGGTGACCTGTTCGGCAAGGTCGTCTTCACCCTCTAGCCGGGGTGCCACCCCGGGCCGGGCACGGCCCCGGGGCCGGGGCGTCAGGAAGCCGGGGCCCCGGGCGACGCGTCGGCAGGCGGAGTATCGGCGGCCACAGTGTCAGCCGGCCCAGTGCCAGCCGGGCCCGTGCCAGCCGGGCCAGTGCCAGCCGGGCCAGTGCCAGCCGGGCCAGTGCCAGCCGGTGCGGTGCCGCCCGGCGCGGCATCAGCCGCCGCCGTGCGGGCGGGACCGAAGATCTCGGACTTGACGCGATCGAGCGCCTCCTCCAAGATCCCGCGCAGATCGCTGATCACGTTCTCACCGGTCGCCCCGGACTGCACGGCCAGCTTGCGCAGCTCCGAGGTGAACTGGACCGCGACCCGCTCCAGGTCGCGCAGGGTGCCGAAGTCGAGCCCGCCGGGCCAGCCGCCGCGGCCCCGCATCCGCGCCCAGTCCTCCCAGCCGCGCCGGCCGGGCCAGTCCGTCCAGCCCGGTCCGGCGTTCCAGCCCGGCCCGTCCCAGTCCTGATCACCGGAGCTGAACCGGGCGCCGGCCCCAGCCGGCTCGTCGAACCGGCCGCCGGCCATGGCCTCGTCGCGGGCGCGCTGCGCTTCCTCGCGCAGGCGCCGGGCCTGCTCGTGCACGCGCCGGGCGGCTTCCGGGCCGCGGCCTTCACCGCGCGGCTCGTCGCTGCCCGGCTTCTCGCCGCGCGGATTGCCGGAACCGGCCGGCCGCGCTCGCTCATCCGGCGCCGGATCGCGCTGCTCGATGCCCTCGCCGCTGGCCTGCCTGGCCTGCTCGCGCGCCTGTTCCCTGGCTTGCCGGGCCTGCTCTTTCACCTGCTCCTTGGCCTGCCGGGCCTGCTCGCGCGCTTCCTCGCGGGCCTGCTTGGCCTGCTCGCGGACATCGGTGGCCACCTCCCGGCCCATCCGCCGGGATTCGCGGGCCGCCCAGGTCAGCTCCTCGCGCAGGCTGCGCACGGTCTGCCGGACGTCCTCCTTGACCTCGCGCACGATGTCGCTGACCGAGGCGGACAGCTCCTCCTCGAGCTCGTCGAGCTCGTCGCTGCGGCTGCGCAGTTCCTCGCGGCCGGCCTCGGTGATGCGATAGACCTTGCGGCCGTCGACCTCGTCGTGCGTGACCAGGCCCTCTTCTTCGAGCCGGGCCAGCCGCGGGTAGATCGTGCCGGGCGAGGGCGAGTACACGCCCATGAACCGGTCGCGCAGCAGCCGGATGACCTCGTAGCCGTGCCTGGGCTCTTCATCGAGGAGCCTGAGCAGGTACAGCCGGAGGCTGCCATGGCGGAATACCGGACTCAACTGGCCTCGCCTTCCATCTCATTCTCATTATCAGGCTGCTGGGCACCCCGAGTGTCATGTGACTCGGCCCGCCGCAGCAGCATGACCCGGCCAGACATAGTTGTAACGGACACTTGTCCGGAGCCGGCGCCAAGGCTACCGCTAACGCTACGAGACGCCGGAGCCGAGGATCGCCGAAGCTCGGCGAATTCGCTCCGCACGTCACCCGAGACCGAGTGCAGGTTCACCTGGGCATCGGCTTCGGCCGGGAGCCTGAGCACGACCTCGCCGGACACCGTGGTCACGTTGAGGCCGCCCAGCGGGTCGAGGTCGACGTCCGCGGTCACGTCGCCGCTCACCGCGTTCGCGTCCAGGCGCTCGAGCCAGCCCTCCGCCAGCGTCAGGTCACCGGACACCGTGCTGAAGTTGAGCCGGCCGTTGATCCCCTGCGCCTCGAGCGCCCCGGACACGGTGTTAGCGTCCACCTCACCGGTGACGCCGTCCAGCGTGATCCCCCCGGAGACGCTCTTGACCGAGGTCCGCGCGCCGATGCCGGACACCACGGCGGCCGCGTTGACCACGCCGACCTGCGCCGGCGTCCGCCGCGGCACGCTCACCGTCACCGTGGCGACGTGCCGCTGCGGCCGCAGCCACTTCAGCAGGCCTTCCCAGCTCAGGTTCTCGTGCGCGATGGTCAGGACCCCGTCCGCGAAGGTGACCTGCAATGGGTCGCCTTCCAGGTGAGACACCTCGAGCGAGGACTTGCCCTCGGCGGCGAGTACCGCGACCGAGCCGCCGACGAGCCGGACCCGCAGGCCGGTGACGTCGGCGAACTCCATCTTGGTGGGAGTATCGATCCTCCACTGCGACATCGCGCCCATCGGCATTCCACCCGTCTTCCCGTATGCCCGTCCAGTACACCTAACGATATATCTCATTTTCCCAAAGTCAAGATGTATCGCGTTAGGGGCCTGCGGGGCGTAGCGGCTGCCGGGGCGAGCGGCCGGGCTCGTTCGGGGTATAGGCCTGGTCGGTTAGTCCTCTTCGTCGTCGAGCCGCGCCAGCCAGGTGGCCAGCCGCTCGATGGGCGTCTCGAACTCGGGATTGAGGTCGACGAAGTCGCGGAGCCGCTCGGCGAGCCAGGCCACCGAGACCTGGTCCTCGCCGCGTCGTTCCGCGAGCTCCTCGATGCCGCGGTCGGTGAAGTACATCTACTGTCCCGAGGGGATTGCCGTCTCGATGATCTCGCGGTGGGTGGTGGCGTGCTTCTTGGCCGAGCCGGCCGCCGGCGCGGAGCTGGCGGGCAGCGACACGACGTCGACCTGGCGGCCCAGCACCTTGGGGAGCTTGAGCGCGAAGGACGGCCAGGCGCCCATGTTGGCCGGTTCCTCCTGCACCCAGAGCACCGACTCGAGCCCCGGGTAGCGGGCCAGTTCGGCGCACAGCTCGGAGACGGGCAGCGGGTACAGCCGCTCGACCCGGGCGATCGCGGTATCCGTCGCGCCGGCCTGCTCGCGCCGCGCGGCCAGGTCGTAGTAGATCTTCCCGGTGCACAGCACGAGCCGGCGGACGTCGGCGTCCGACGCCTGCGCCGAGCCGATCAGCGGCTGGAACGACCCGGTGGTGAACTCCGCCACCGCCGAGGTGGCCGCCTTCAGCCGCAGCATGGACTTCGGCGTGAACACGATCAGCGGCTTGTGCCGGCCGGACAGCCCCTGCCAGCGCAGCAGGTGGAAGTAGTTGCCCGGCGTGGTCGGCATGGCCACGGTCATGTTGTCCTGCGCGCACAGGGACAGGAACCGCTCGACCCGGGCCGAGGAGTGGTCCGGGCCCTGGCCGTCGTAGCCGTGCGGCAGCAGCAGCACCACGCCGGAGCGCTGGCCCCACTTCTGCTCGCCCGAGCTGATGAACTCGTCGACGATCGTCTGGCCGCCGTTGAAGAAGTCCCCGAACTGGGCCTCCCAGCAGACCAGCGCGTCCGGGCGGGCCAGCGAGTAGCCGTACTCGAAGCCCATCGCGGCGAACTCGGACAGCAGGGAGTCGTGCACGAAGAACTTCGCGGCGCCCGACTCGAGCTGCTTCAGCGGCGTGTACTCGGCGCCGTTGTGCCGGTCCACCAGCACCGCGTGCCGCTGGCCGAACGTGCCGCGCCGGCTGTCCTGGCCGACCAGCCGGACCGGATGCCCGTCCAGCACGACCGCGCCGAACGCCAGCAGCTCACCGGTCGCCCAGTCGATCGCGTCCTCCTCGCGCATCGCGGAACGCCGGTCGATCACCGGCTTGAGCCGCGGGTGCGGGGTGAAGTCGGCGGGCAGGTTGACCTGCGTGTCGATGATCCGCTTGACCGTCTCGACGGACACCGCGGTCGGCACCGCCTCGTGGTTGACGGGGCGGTCCTCCGGCTCGGGCCTGACCACGCTGCCCGGCTCGGCCGGGCGGTCGGCGGCGTCCCTGGTCTCGGTGAAGACGCGCTCGAGCTGCTGCTGGTAGTCGCGCAGCGCCGCCTCGGCCTCCTCCATGGTGATGTCGCCGCGGGCGATCAGCGACTCGGTGTAGACCTTCCGGGTCGAGCGCTTGGCCTCGACCAGGTCGTACATGAGCGGCTGGGTGAAGGACGGGTTGTCGGTCTCGTTGTGCCCCCGCTTGCGGTAGCACACCATGTCGATGACGACGTCCTTCTTGAACGCCTGCCGGTAGTCGAAGGCCAGCCGGGCGATCCGCACGACGGCCTCGGGGTCGTCGCCGTTGACGTGGAAGATCGGCGCCTGGATCATCCGGGCCACGTCGGTGGCGTACACGCTGGACCGCGAGTACTGCGGGGCGGTGGTAAAACCAACCTGGTTGTTCACGATGATGTGCACGGTGCCGCCGGTGCGGTAGCCGCGCAGCAGCGACAGGTTCAGCGTCTCGGCCACCACGCCCTGCCCGGCGAACGCGGCGTCGCCGTGGATGAGCACGGGCAGCACGGTGAACCCGGGCTCGCCCTTGTCGATGATGTCCTGCTTGGCCCGGACCACGCCCTCCAGGACCGGGTCCACCGCCTCGAGGTGGCTCGGGTTGGCGACCAGCGAGGTGCTGATCGTGGCGCCGTCCGGTGCGCGGAAGGTGCCCTCCGCGCCGAGGTGGTACTTGACGTCACCGGAACCCTGCGCGCTGCCGGGGTCCAGGTTGCCCTCGAACTCCTTGAAGATCTGCGCGTAGGACTTGCCGACGATGTTGGCCAGCACGTTCAGCCGGCCCCGGTGGGCCATGCCGATGACGGCCTCGTCCAGGTTCGCCTGGGCGGCCTCGGTGAGCACCGCGTCCACCAGCGGGATCAGCGACTCGGCGCCCTCGAGGGAGAACCGGCGCTGGCCGACGAACTTGGTCTGCAGGAACATCTCGAACGCCTCGGCCACGTTGAGCCGGGACAGGATGCGGATCTGGTCGTCGTGCTCGGCGCGGGGGTGCGGGATCTCGATCCGGTCCTGCAGCCAGTGGCGTTCTTCCGGGTCCTGGATGTGCATGTACTCGGTGCCGACCGTGCGGCAGTACGCGTCGCGCAGCTTGCCCAGGATGTCCCGCAGCTTCATCCGCGGCTTCCCGCCGAACCCGCCGGTGGGGAAGTCCCGCTCCAGGTCCCACAGGGTCAGGCCGTGCAGGTTGATGTCCAGGTCGGGGTGCTTGCGCTGGGTCACCTCGAGCGGGTTGGTGTCCGCCATCAAGTGCCCGCGCACCCGGTAGGCGTGGATCAGCTCCTGCACTCGCCCGGACCTGGCGACGTCGTCCTCGTGGCCGTAGGGGAAGTCCTTGACCCAGCGGACCGGCTCGTACGGGATGCGCAGCGCGGCGAAGATCTCGTCGTAGAAGCCGTCCTCGCCGAGCAGCAGCTGATGGATCTTGCGCAGGAAGTCGCCGGACTGCGCGCCCTGGATGATCCGGTGGTCGTACGTCGAGGTGAGCGCGACCGACTTGCTGATCGCCAGCCGGGCCAGGGTCTCCTCGGAGGCGCCCTGGTAGGCCGCGGGGTACTCCATCGCGCCGACGCCGACGATGACGCCCTGCCCGGGCATCAGCCGCGGCACCGAGTGGACGGTGCCGATCGTGCCCGGGTTGGTGATCGTCGCGGTGGTGCCCTGGAAATCGGCCACCCCGAGCTTGCCCGCGCGGGCCCGGCGCACGACGTCCTCGTAGGTCGTCCAGAACTGGCGGAAGTCCATCTCCTCCGCCGCCCGCAGGTTCGGCACCAGCAGCTGCCGGCCGCCGTCGGCCGTCCGCACGTCGATGGCCAGGCCCAGGTTGACGTGCTCGGGCCGGGCGATGGCGGGCTTGCCGTTCTCCTCGGTGTAGGACTCGTTCATCTCCGGCAGCGCCTTGAGCGCCGCGACCACGGCGTAGCCGATCAGGTGCGTGAACGACACCTTGCCGCCGCGACCGCGGCGCAGGTGGTTGTTGATGACGATCCGGTTGTCGATCAGCAGCTTGGCCGGGACCTCGCGGACGCTGGTCGCGGTGGGCACGCCCAGGCTGGCCGTCATGTTCAGGACGGTCCGGGCGGCGGCGCCGCGCAGCCTGCTGACCTCGGTGCCCTCCGGAAGCGGGGGCATAGCGGGACCGGCCGGAGCCGCGGCGCTCGCCCTGCCCGCCGGAGCCGCCGGGGCGGACGGGGCCGCCGGGGCGGACGGGGCCGCCGGGGCGGACGGGGCCGCCGGGGCCGCCGGCGCGGACGGGGCCGGCGCGGACGACGCGGGAGCGGCCGGGGCCTGCGGAGCCGGCGCGGCCTGAGCCGCGGGCGCGCTGGTGGCACTCGCCTGCGAGCGCGGTGCCGACGGCGCCGAAGCCGGAGCGGACCGGGATGCGGCCGGGCTGCCGAGGACCGGCTGGGGGCCCGTCCCGTTGGGCAGGGTGGGGTGGTAGTCGGCGAAGAAGCTCCACCAGGCCCGGTCTACCGAACCTGGATCCGCCAGGTAGCGCTGGTAGAGCTCCTCGACCAGCCATTCGTTGGCGCCGAAATCGGCTTGGCCGCCGGCGGGATCCGGACCGGATCCCTGGTGCGACGCGTTGGCTGGCTGGTGTGCTGACCCGGGCTCTCGAGACGCTTCGGGCTCGCGGACTTCCGCGCTACCCTGCGGTGACCCAGAAGACACGGCGGACATCTACCGTCAAACCTTCTTCCGGAGGTGTGAAATCGTTGGTGTACCTCTGTCCGTCAAGGCTACCTGGCGTCATCAGGGCCAGTGCCTGAAGCACTTCAGGCACTTAGTGATACTGCTGTGGCTTGAGTCACTCACCCTTAGATCCCGGTTACGGCGTGCGGAAAGCTCCTGTACCGCCCGGTGCCGACCGGTACGATCAGCGGCAATGGCGTATGGTTTCCGGGCTTAGGCCCTGCTTGCTGCGCTTTCTCCCGGAGCCATCCTTTCGACGGCAAGGCACAGGTGACAAGGGAACCGAACGGCCATCCCGAGGCTGACGGCGGCTGGGGCCCACCGGGTCCTCCGCGCGCCCGGCCTCCGCGCGCCCCTTCCGGCTCTTCGCCTCGCGCCCAGGACCCGCCCGGCACCGGCCCGCTCCCGCGCATCCCGGTCCGCCCGGACCCGTTCGGTACCGGACCGCTCCCGCCCATCTCGGCCCGGCCCGATCCGTTCGGCACCGGCCCCCGGCCGCGCGTCCCGCACGTCCAGGACCCGTTCAGCACCGGGCCGCTGCCGCGCATCCCGGTCGGCCCCCATCCGGCTGGGCCTCATGCGGCCGGCCCGCGTCCGGCTGGCGCCGACCGGTGGGGCCAGGCCGCGCCCGGGTTCGAGTTCGAGGGACGCCGCTCCCGGCCCGGCCGGACCTCGCGGCACCCCCAGTCCGGCCGCCACGCCCGGCCCGCCCAACCCCCGCAGGCCCCCCAGGCCGCCCAACCCCAGACCAGCCGCCCCGCCCCGGTCAGCCGCCCCGCCCCGGTCAGCCGCCCCGCCCAGGCCAGCCGACCCCCCCAAGCCAGCCGACCCCCCCAAGCCAGCCGCCCGGCCCCGGCCAGCCGCCCCGCGCCAGCTGGCCAGCCCGCTCAGTCCAGCCGTCCCGCCCGGACCGCTGACCCTCGCCCGCGTCCCGTCCCGCCGGCCAATCCTCCGAAATCCCCGAACCTCCCCCCGTACCCGCCCGCCCCGCGGACCCCGAGGCACTCCGGGCCCCAGGACGTCCTGCGGGACACCGTTCCCGCCGAGGCACTGCGCCCCGCCGAGGCACTGCGCCCCGCCGAGGTACCGTACGAGCCGCGGCGGTTCCGGTACACGCCGACGGTGAGCCAGCCGCTGCCCATGCCCCCCCGGGCCTGGCCCGCCGACGTCCCCGCCGCCGCGTCCATGAGCGCCCCCCCGATGAGCGCCCCGCCACTAAACAGCGCCCCGCCACTAAACAGCGCCCCGCCGGTGACCAGGGAGCCCGCGGGGACGCGGCCGTTCCGCACCGGCCCGCAGCCCGCCTTCACCCACGACACCGGCATCCACGACACCGGCATCCACGACACTGGCCCGCGCCCGCGCCAGGTCGTCACCGACCGCGGCCGGCAGCGGGAGCATCCGGCGCAGCGACGGGAGCACCCGGCCCGGCCCGACCTGAAGTCGGCTAGCGCCGAGTGGTCCCGGCTCGTCCGCTCGTTCGTGCCCGAGCCGGTCAAACGCCGCTGGTCCCAGGAGTTCCGGGCCGGCCTGCACTTCCGCGGCTGGGGAGTGCGGGTGGCGATCCCGATCCTCGCCATGGTCGTGTTCGGCGTCGCCGTCGTGGTGTTCGCGGGCGCGAACAGCGGCAACTCGGGACCCGCTCCGTCCGCGGCCTCGCTCGGCTTCCCGCCCGCGACGCTGGCGGGCGGCGACTTCACCGCGACAGCCAGCGCCCGCGGCATCACCCAGACCCTCGGCCGGGTGGCGAGCGTCGGGAACGAGGTCGTGGCGGTGGGCTCGCAGGCCGGCGCCCGCATCGACCGCGCCCAGTTCTTCGTATCGGCCGACGGCGGGCACAGCTGGACGCTGGGGACGGTCAAGTCCGCGTCCGGCGGCGTGCCGGCGCCCGGGCACGGCGCCCTCTTCGTGGCCGGCGGCCAGCGGGCGTGGGTCGCGCTCGGCCCCGGCTCGATCTGGACCAGCCCGGACGGGCGCACCTGGACGCTGGCGCCGGGCAACGGGCTGCCGCTGGCCCCCGGGGACCAGGTCAACGGGCTGCAGCGGACCGCGTCCGGCTTCATCGCCGTCGGCGCCCACGTGCCCGGCGGCGACCAGGCCAAATCCACCCCGGTGATCTTCACCTCGGCCAACGGGACCGCGTGGCAGCGGCTGGACGCGGCGCGGCTGGACCTGGGCGCGGGCGCCCTCGACGTCAGGTTCGCGGCTGCGTCCGGGAAGCTGATCCTGATCGCGGGCGACGTCCTCGCCAGCCGGCCGAAGGGAACGGTCCAGGCCGGCGCCGCCTGGCTGAGCAGCGATGGCGGTACGACCTGGAAGCGGGCACCCGGATCGGGCGCGCAGCCGCAGGTGGCCGGGGTGGCCGCGGTGAACGGCGGATTTGTCCTGCTCCGGCCGGCCATCGTCGCCCGCCGTCCCGCCGTCGACGCCTTCTTTTCACCAAACGGCCTAACCTGGACCCTCCGGTCCGCCCTTTCCGCCCCGGCCGGGTTCACGCCTGGCATGGTGAACGGGGGTCCTGACGGCGCCGTCGTCACCGGGCAGACGGGAGCCACGAAGAAGCAGGGCGGGATGCTGACGGCCTTCGTGACGTCGGACGGTAAGACCTGGCGGCAGGCCCAGCCGTTCGGCCGTACCGGGTCGGAAACGGTCTCCGGCGTGGCCCTGGCCCCGGACGGCACCGTGGTCACCGCGGGCGTCAGCCCCGGCCCGGACAGCCGCCAGCCGGTGCTGGTCCTGGCCCGGACTGGCGGCGACCCCGAGCGCGTGGATATCGCGAAGATCCCGGGTGCCGTCGAGCATCAGGTGGCCGTCAACGCCGTGGCCGCGCAGGGCGGCACGCAGGTCGCGGTGGGCAGCGCCAACGGCTTTCCCGCCGTGTGGGCCTCGGCCAACGGCGGCGGCTCGTGGAATCCGGCCAGCGGTGCCAGCCCCGAGGTGTTCGGGCGCCCGGGGACCCAGCAGCTGACCGGCGTGGCGTACGGCCCGGAGGGCTGGCTCGCCGTCGGCGGCGTCACCGCGAGCGCCGCCGAGCACCCGGTGGTCGTGGTCTCGGCCGACGCCGCCAGCTGGCAGGCGGCCGACGGCGAGCCGGCTTTCACCGGGCCCGGGCTGTTCACCCAGGCGGCCGCCGCGAACAGCCGAGGCCTAGTCATCGTCGGCTACCAGAAGATCAAGCAAATGAGCGGCGGCCGGGTCGTCTCGGTCCGCACCGTCGCCGCGGCCTGGTGGTCGGCGGGCCTGACCGGCTGGCAGCGCGCCGGGGACGCGTCGGCGGGCGCGCTGGACGGCGCCGGCGCCCGGCAGATGCGGGCCGTCACGGCCGGCCAGAGTGGTTTCGTGGCCGTGGGCGCGCACGGCCAGCAGCCGTCGGCCTGGACCTCGGCCGATGGCCGGAGCTGGCGGCAGGTGGATCTGCCCGTCCCGGCCGGCACCACCCAGGCCATGCTCGAGCACGTCGCGAGCATCGGCCGCACCGTGGCCGCCGTGGGCACCGCGGTCACCGCCTCGGGCCGGACGGTGCCGTTCGCGGCCAGCTCGGCCAACGGCGGCGTCAGCTGGACCGAATCGGCGCTCCCGGTCCCGGCCGGCCTGACCTCGGTCACGGCCCTGGCCGCGGCCGGGTCCGTGTTCACCGCCACCGGCACCTACGGCAGCACCTCCGGTCACCAGAACGTGGTGGTGTGGACGTCCGCGAACGGCGCCGCGTGGCACGCGGCCGAGCCCGGTGGCCAGGGCCTGACCGGCCCCGGCATCCAGGCCATCACCAGCCTCACCGCGTCCGGCAGCACCCTCACCGGCGTCGGCTTCTCCGCCGCCCCCAACACCGAGCAGCCCGTCTTCTGGCAAGCCCCCCTCCGCTAAACGCCCCATTCCGGTTACGTGGAAATTCCGGTGGACTCCAGGCCCCCGGAATTTCCGCATAGCCCGGATCTTCCAAGATCTTTTCGCGACGCGGCGCGCCGCTGAGGCTGGAGTGGTCGTGCGTGACAGGTGTGACTCTTGCTCGGCGCGGGCGCGGGCGCAGACGCTGGCGCGATTGGAGCCGACGATCCGCGTTCAACGCAGACGGGGTTGGCCGGCTCACGCTTCGCGGACGGGGGCGGGGGCCCCGAATATGTCGTCGCGGCGGTTGGCCAGGCTGGGCAGGGTGGCGCGGACCGTGGCGATCAGGGCGGTGTCGACCTCGGCGACCGTGACGCCGGCGAAAGGCCCCAGGTCGGCCCGGACCACGCCGAGCGGGTCCACCAGCATGCTGCGCCCGACGCCGGTCGCGGCCCGGGTCGGACGCTCGTCCGGGTCGGGAACCTGGCCGACGGCGGCGACCCACACGGTGTTCTCGATGGCGCGCGCCCGCACCAGCGTGACCCAGTGCTCCTCCTTGTACAGGCCGGCCGCCCAGGCCGCGGGCAGCACGATCAGCTCGGCGCCGCCCGCCGCCAGCGCCCGGGACAGCTCGCCGAAGCGCACGTCGTAGCAGATCTCCAGGCCCGCCCGGACCCCGGCCAGCGTGCACGCGACCACCGAGGAACCCGGCGCGACCTGCTCGGACTCATGGTGCCCGAACGCGTCGAACAAGTGCAGCTTGCGATAGGAAGCGACCAGCTCGCCGGCGGCGTCGTACGCCACCGCGGTGTTGTAGACCCGGCCGTCCGCGGCCGGCTCGAACACCCCGGCCACCAGCGCCACCCCGGTCTCCTTGGCCGAGGCGGCCAGCCCCGAGCAGAACGGCCCGTCCAGCGGCTCGGCCACGGCGCCCAGGTCCGAGCCGAACCTGGCCTGGGTCGCCTCCGGGAACACCGCCAGGTCCGCGCCCTGGGCGGCGGCCGACCCCAGGGCGTCCCTGACCCGCCCGGCGTTGACCTCGGGCCGTGAGCTGACCGGTATCTGGCACAGTGCGATGCGCATGCCCTCCATGATGTCATTACCTAGTGAACCGACCCCAGCCAAAAAGACCACTGCTGAACCGGCGCCTCGCGGGCCTGGGCACCACGATCTTCGCCGAGATGTCCGCCCGGGCGGTCGCGACCGGATCCATCAACCTGGGCCAGGGCTTTCCCGACCGGGACGGCCCGGCCGAGATCGCCCAGGCGGCGGCCGACGCCATCATGGCCGGACGCGGCAACCAGTACCCGCCCGGCCCCGGCGTCCCCGAGCTGCGCCAGGCCATCGCCGCGCACGACGAGCGCTTCTATGGCCAAAGCTTCGACCCGGCCGACGAGATCCTGGTCACCGCGGGCGCCACCGAGGCCATCGCGGCCGCGATGCTGGCCCTGGTGGAGCCGGGCGATGAGGTGATCGCGTTCGAGCCCTACTACGACTCCTACGCGGCCAACATCGCGATGGCGGGCGGGGTCCGCGTCCCGGTCACGCTGCGCCCGCCGGGTTTCCGCCCGGACCTGAACGAGCTCAAGAAAGCGATCACCGCCAAGACCAGGCTGATCCTGCTGAACAGCCCGCACAACCCGACCGGCACGGTCTTCGACCGAGACGAGCTCGCCGCCGTCGCCAAGCTGGCCGTCGAGCACGACCTGCTCGTGGTCACCGACGAGGTCTACGAGCACCTGGCCTTCGACGTCGAGCACATCCCGATCGTCGGTTTCCCCGGGATGCGCGAGCGCACGGTGTCGGTCAGCTCGGCGGGCAAGACGTTCGCCTTCACCGGCTGGAAGATCGGCTGGGTCAAGGCCGTGCCCGAGCTAGTCAGTGTGGTGAAGACGGCCAAGCAGTTCCTCACCTTCGTCAGCGGCGGCCCGTTCCAGTACGCCGTGGCGCAGGCGCTGGCCCTGCCGGACGCGTACTACGAAAAGCTGAAAGAGGACCTCATCGTCCAGCGCGACCTGCTCACCGAGGGACTGGAGGAGATCGGCTTCACGGTCTACCGCCCGCAGGGCACCTACTTCGTCACCGCCGACATCAGGAGCCTGGGCTACCAGGACGGCGTGGAGTTCTGCCGGATGCTGCCGGACCGCGCCGGGGTGGTCGCCATCCCCACCGCGATCTTCTACGACCACCCGGACCGGGCCCGCAGCCACGTCCGCTTCGCCTTCTGCAAGCAGCCCGAGGTGCTGACCGAAGCGCTGAAGCGGCTGGGACAGCTCAACGCGTAGGGGGCCTAGGCCTCCTACGCAGGGTGGGCGCGGGCCCATGGCCGGTGACCAGCGCGGACGCCAGGATGGGAGCATCACCCCACACGGAGGGAGCCCACGGCGATGGACTTCGGATTGCTTGAACCACTGCTGATCGGGTGTATCGCGCTCGCGCTGATGCGCGCGAAGACCAGCCCGCGTCGGACTGGATGGCGGGGGCGCATCCGGGACCGCGGCTGGGGCCTGGCACTGCTGCCGGTCGCGCTGGCTGGCGCGGCGCTGGCCGGCTCCAGGCACGTGCTGGCGGTGACCGAGCTCGCCATGGCCGGGGCTCTGGCGGCCCGGGCACCCCGGCTGGCGGCCAAGATCGTCCCGTACGCGGTCCTCGCCCTGGCCGGCTATGGGTTCTGGCTGGTCAGGGCCTACCATGACGGCTTCGGTGACCGGGTCCGCTACGGATTCGTGATCGCCGGGAACTACTCCTGGCACACGGATCTGCTGCTGCCCGAGGCCACGATGTTCGGCATCATGGGGCTCTGGCTGCTCGTCAGAGTGGACGTACCGGGCGCCGGCCTGGTCACGGCATTCATGCGCCGGTGGCTCGACCCCTGCCGCCGGGTCACTCCCGCGCAGGCCCTGCTGCTACTCCCGGTCGTCGCGCTAGCCCTGCAGCTCCTCGGCCCGCGCACCTGGTTCGGCGTGGGGGCGATCACCGGGTTCGCCGTGGCCGCCCTCGATACGCTCATGGTCGGCGCCAGCCTGATCCTCGTACTGCGCTCCCGGACCTGGGCGGCCACGCTGGCCGAGGCGGCCCTGCTCATACTGGGCGGCTACGGTATCGCCATCGCCACCCACTGGCCCGGCGTGCCCGGGTTCGCCTACGGCTTCGCCGACCTAACTGGCTGGCGGCCCGCACCGCCTTGGGTCAGCGGCCTGGAGGGCACCGCCCTGCTCGCGCTGGGTCTGTGGCTGGTGCCGCGGGTGGTGCGTGAGCACCTGAGGCCAGGAGCTGAGCTCGCGGCCCGTGCCCGGCAACTAACCGAACGGGTCGAGACTCTGACCCGGTCCCGCAGCGTCGCCGTGGACACCGCGGCCGCCGAGCTGCGCCGGATCGAGCGGGATCTGCACGACGGCGCGCAGGCCCGGCTGGTCGCGGTGGGGATGAGCCTGCAGGCGGCCGAACGTCTCTTCGCCAGTAATCCCGAAGCGGCGCTAGCACTGGTCGGCGAGGCCAAGGAGAGCTCCTCCCGCGCCCTGACCGAGCTGCGTGACCTGGTGCGCGGCATCTACCCGCCGGTGCTGGCCGACCGCGGCCTCGGCGACGCCATCCGGGCGCTCGCCCTGGACACGCCGCTGCCGGTCACGGTCGAGGCCGACCTGCCCGAGCAGGTGGAGCTGCCGGTGGCCTCCGCGGTGTACTTCTCGGTCGCCGAGGCGCTGGCCAATGTGATCAAGCACGCGGACGCCCGTTCGGTCCGTATCGGCCTCAGCCACCGGGCCGGGATGCTGCGAGCGGAGATCACCGACGACGGCGCGGGCGGGGCCAGCACCGCCGACGGGACCGGCCTGGCCGGAGTGGAACGCAGGCTGGCGACGTTTGATGGCATCCTGGCGGTGAGCAGCCCGCCGGGCGGGCCGACCATCGTCGTCATCGAGGTACCGTGCGCATCGTCATCGGCGAAGACCTCTTCCTGCTGAGGGAGGGCCTGGTGCGGCTGCTCACCGCGCACGGGTTCGAGATCGCCGCCGCGGTGGGCACCGCCCCCGAACTTCTCGATGCGCTGACCACAGAGCGCCCCGACGTGGGGATCGTCGACGTCAGGCTGCCGCCCACCCACACCGACGACGGTCTCCGTGCGGCCCTGGCCGCCCGGAGACAGGTACCCGGCCTGCCGGTCCTGGTCCTGTCCCAGTACGTGGAGCAGCTGTACGCCCGCGAGCTGCTGGCCGATCAGGCCGGCGGGGTCGGCTACCTGCTCAAGGACCGGGTGTTCAACGACGAGGCGTTCACCGCGGCCATCCGCAACGTGGCGGCCGGCGGCACCGTGCTCGACCCCGAGGTGGTGCGGAAGCTGATGGTGCGCCGCTCCCGCAGCGAGCCGGTGTCCCGGCTGACGCCGCGGGAGCGCGAGGTGCTCGCGCTGATGGCCGAGGGCCGCTCCAACGTGGCGATCGCCCAGCGCCTCTTCATCACCGAAAAGGCCGTGAGCAAGCACGCGGCGGGCATCTTCGGCAAGCTTGACCTGGCGCCCTCGGACGACGACAACCGCCGCGTCCTCGCGGTGCTCGCCTACCTCGGATCATAAGCAAGGAGCAACGAATGGATCCCGAGCTGCTCAAAGCGGCCGAGGCGGCCACCGGCTTCATGCCCGGGGCCGAGGGCCTGGCCCTGTTCGCCGCGGCCGCGCGCTACGCCGCCCGCGGGCCGGTCCTCGAGGTGGGCACGTACTGCGGCAAGTCCACGATCTACCTGGCCGCCGCGGCCCGCGCGGCCGGCCAGCCGGTGATCACCGTGGACCACCACCACGGCTCGGAGGAGAACCAGCCCGGCTGGGAATACCACGACCCGACCCTGGTGGATCCCGCGACCGGCCGCATGGACACGCTGCCGCACCTGCGCAAGACGCTGGCCGCGGCCGGAGTGGAAGACGACGTGATCGTCGTGGTAGGCCGCTCCGCCGCGGTGGCCAGGCTGTGGCGGACGCCGCTCGGCCTGCTGTTCATCGACGGCGGCCACACCGACGTCGCGGCCACGACCGACTACGAGAGCTGGGCCCCGTGGGTCACGGCGGGCGGCGCGCTGGCCATCCACGACGTGTTCCCCGACCCGGCCGACGGCGGCCAGGCGCCGTACCGGATCTACCAGCGGGCGCTGAAGTCCGGCGCCTTCACCGAGGTCGAGGGGGAGGGCTCGCTGCGGCTCCTGGAACGGACCGGCGACGGTATCGGCTGACCCCGGCGCCGGCGCCGGGCCAAGCTGCTAGTCCCTGGCGGCCGGGTTCGCGCCGGCGTCGCGGAAGATCCCGGCGCCGCCGGTGAAGCCCGCCAGGGCGTCGGCCGCCAGCACCACGGCGGCCGAGGTCCAGGTCGACCGCTCCCGCGGGAACGGCGCCTGATTGGCGAACTGCCAGCCGGTCCAGTACGCGCCGTCCGGCTGGCGCATGTGCTGGACGCTGGCGAACACCTCCCGGGCCTGCGCCCGCATCCCGCAGGCGTCCAGCGCCATGACCAGCTCGCAGGTCTCGGCCGCGGTCACCCAGTCCGAACCGCTCACGCAGCGGACGCCGAGCCCCGGCACGACGAACGTCTCCCACCCCGCCCGCAGCCGGCGCTCCGCGTCCGGTCCCCGCAGCGCCCCGCCGAGCACCGGGTAGTACCAGTCCATCGAGAACAGGCTCTTGTCCTCGAACGCCTCCGGCTGCCGGGCCACGACGGAACCCAGCCGGTCGGCCGCGAGCTCCCAGTCGGGCCGCGGGTCGTCGGCCAGCTTAGCCAGCGCCACCGCGCAGCGCAGGCTCTGGTGGATGCTCGAGCAGCCGGTCAGCAGCGCGTACGCCCCCGGCTGCCCGGCCGCGTCGCGTTCCCAGCGGACCTCGCCGCGCGGCGTGCGCAGCGCCAGCGTCCACTCCACCGCTCGCTGCACCACCGGCCACATCGCCAGCGCGAAGTCCTCGTCGCCGGTCACCAGGTACTCGTGCCAGACGCCGACGGCGCAGTACGCGGCGTGGTGGCTCTCCGCCGCCGGATCGGTCACCCGGCCCGCCACGGTGGCCCGCGGCCAGGAGCCGTCGGCCCGCTGGTTCTCGCGCAGCCACCGGTAGGCCCGCCGGGCCGGCGAGGCCAGCCCGCAGACCCGCAAGGCCATCGCGCACTCAACGTGGTCCCAGGCCTCGACGTGCCCGTCCGGCCACGCGATCCCGCCGGAGGGCTCCTGCATCCGGGCGATGTACTTACCCGTCGCCACCACGGCGGGCCAGTCCAGCACCAGATCCGGCTCCGGATCACCCATCCGCGACACCAGGCGAAGGCTTGACCGCGTACACCACCAGGCTCTTGCCGATGAGCGGGTTGAGCGCCTGCTCGGCGAGCCGGGTGACGGCCGGCTTGCGCATGATGTCCCAGACCAGCAGCTTGTGGTACGCGGCGGCCAGCCGGTGCTTGTCGTTGTGCACTCCGACCGCGCACTTGAGCCACCAGTACGGCGAGTGCAGCCCGTGCGCGTGGTGGTGCCACAGCGCGGTCAGCCCGGCCCGGGCCAGCTTGGCTTCCAGTTCGGCCCGCGTGTAGATGCGCACGTGGCCGCCGGGGGTGTCGTAGTACTCCGCGGACAGCGCCCAGCAGATCCGTTCGGGCAGGAAGGCGGGCACCGTGATCGCGGCCAGCCCGCCCGGCCGCAGCACCCGGGCGAGCTCGTTCATCGCCCGCTGGTCGTCCAGGACGTGCTCGAGCACCTCGGACGCGATCACCCGGTCGAACGCGCCGTCACCGAACGGCATCGCGGTGGCGTCCCCGGAGATCGCCCCCGCCCCCGTCTGCTCGCTGACCTCGCCCGCCGCCAGCATCCCGCCGAACATCGACGTCACCGGGGTCAGCTCGCCCGGGTCCAGGTCGAACGCCACCACGTCGGCGCCGCGCCGGTAGACCTCGAACGCGTGCCGCCCGCCGCCGCAGCCCAGGTCGAGCACCCGGTCGCCCGCCCGGACGGGGAACCGGCGGAAATCCACGGTCAGCACGAGGGGCGCTCCTGTTTCCCTAGAGCTTGCTGGTACTGCTCGGCGGTGGCCTGGGCCACCGCGGGCCAGGCGAAGCGCTCGCTGACCCGGCGCAGCGCCCGCTCGGACAGCGCGGCCCGCTCGCCGGGCGAGCCGAGCAGCCGCCGCAGCACGGCGGCGAGGTGCTCGTCGTCTCCCGGGCTGAACAGGACGGCGGCGTCCCCGGCCACCTCGGGCAGCGACCCGGAGTCGCTGGCCACCAGCGGGGTGCCGGATCCCATGTGCTCCACCGCGGGCAGCGAGAACCCCTCGTAGAGCGAGGCCACCACGGCGATCTCGGCGCTGGCCAGCAGCTCGGCCAGCGCCTCGTCGGACAGGCCGGAGGTGAACCTGACCCGGTCGCCGAGCGACAGCTGGGCGTGCAGTTTCTCGTTGGCCGGCCCGGGCTTGCCCACCACGATCAGGTGCGCGTCGGTGTCGGTGACCAGCTTGCCCATCGCGCGCAGCAGCGTGGCCACCCCCTTGAGCGGGGAGTCCGAGCTGGCCACCGCCACGATCCGCCCCGGAACGCGCGGCGCCGGGCGCGGGTGGAACACCCGGGTGTCCACGCCCAGCGGGATGATCCGGACGTTCTCGGGCCGGACCCCGAAGTCGCGGCAGATGTCGTCCCGGGCCGAGGAGGACACGGTGAGCAGCGGCGCCTGCTCCGAGACCCGGCTGGCCACCCGGGCCTGCATCCGGACGAACCCGTACCAGCGCCGCTTGGACAGCCGGGCCATCCCGCGGGCCTCGGCCAGCTCGATCCGCCGGTCCACGCTGATCGGGTGGTGCACGCTGGTCACCAGCGGCAGCCCGAGCCGCGGTATGCCGAGCATCCCGTAGCCGAGCACCTGGTTGTCGTGGACCACGTCGAAGTCCCGGGCCCGCGACCGCAGGACGCGCAGCGCCCGCAGGCTGTAGGTCAGCGGCTCGGGGAAGCCCGCCGTCCACATCGTGGCCGTTTCCAGCACGTCGATCCAGTCCCGGTACTCGCGCCAGTGCGGCGTGCGGAACGGATCCTCGTCGCGGTACAGGTCCAGGCTGGGGACCTCATGCAGCAAAGGTCCGGGCTCGAGGTCGGGGTAGGGCTGGCCCGAGAACACCTCGACGTGGTGCCCGAGCGCGTGAAGTTCCCTGGTCAGGTGGCGTACATAGATGCCCTGGCCCCCGCAGTGCGGCTTGCTGCGGTACGACAGCAGCGCGATGCGAAGCGGACGATTCAAGATAACCACGGGGCACCTTACCACTCAGTAGCCCCATGCCCCGGGAGCGCCCCCGGTAGAGCCGGGACCAGCGGTTGCGTTACAACAAGAACGTGACGCATAGATTCCCGGCCCTGATCGCCGCGCCGCCCGCGGCGCGGGGGCGGCTCTGGCTGACCGGAGCCCGGCTGTTCGACGGCACCGGCGGCCCGCTGCGCGAGGACAGCGCCGTCCTGATCGAGGACGGCATCATCCGACGGGTCGCGGACGACCGCGAGCGCTGCCCGGACGGCGCCCGGCCGGTCGACCTGGGCCAGCGGACCCTGATGCCGGGCCTGACCGACGCGCACACGCACGCCTCCGGCCGCGTCCCGCACCCCGCCAAGGGCGCCGAGGCCCCGCTGCCCGAGGTGGCGGCGCACTTCCTGCAGGCCGAGCTGCGCGACTACCTGAGCCTGGGCGTGACCACCATCCGGGTCTGCGGCTCGCATCGAGCACGGCATGTACCTGAGCCACCGCCCGGACCTGCTGGCGGCGATGGCCGCCGCGGGCCAGTTCCTGGTGCCCACGCTGTCGGGCTACTACTGGATGGCCGGCCTGGGCGAGACCGTCGACCCGGCGGCCGGCCCGACGCGGCGGCCGCCGACCCCGACGCGCCGCACGCCGACCCCGGCATGCCGCCGGTGCTGACCGAGCTGGCCCACCACAACCTGGCCGAGGGCGCGGCCAGCATGCGCGCGGCCCAGCGCGCCGGGGTGAAGATCGCCCTGGGCAGCGACATGAGCCTGGCCACCGGCCTGGAGATCGAGCGGATGGTGGAGCACGGCCTCACCCCCGCCCAGGCCCTGGCCGCCGCGACCGGCACCGCGGCGGCCGCGCTCGGCCTCGGCGACCGCCTCGGCACCGTCACCGAGGGCAAGCTCGCCGACCTGATCGTGGTGGACGGCGACCCGCTCGCGTCCCCGGCGCTGCTGTCCGGCCCCGGCCGTATCTGGCTGGTCCTGCAGCAAGGGGTGCCCGTCGCCGGCGATGGTCAATGGACCGAACGACCTAGCTGATACGCCCCCCTCATGCCCGCCCGCTATACCTTGGCCGGCGCGCGTGCTGGCCACCGCCGTCATCCTCAGCCGCGGGCGAGGGGCGTCAGGCGGCGATGTGGCCGACGGCCGCGCCGATGCCGTAGGTGATCGCGGCGGCGGCGGCCCCCAGGAGCAGCTGCCGGAGCGCGCCGCGCCAGAACGGCCGGCTGGTCAGCCGGGCCACCATCCCCCCGCCGGCCACGGCGGCGACGGCGGCGAGGCCGAGCGCGACGGCCAGCACGTGCAGGCCGATCAGGTACGGGAACAGCGGGATCACCGCCCCGATGGCGAACGAGACCAGCGAGGCGCCCGCCGCCACCGCCGGCGAGGGCAGCTCGCCTGGATCCACCCCTAGCTCCGCCAGCGCGTGCACCGCCAGCGCCTGCTCCGGATGCTCGGAGATCTCCGCGGCGGCCAGCTTCGCGGTGGCGGCGCTGACGCCGCGGGCCCGGAGCATGGCGGCCAGCTCGGCCTGCTCGGCCCAGGGGTGATGCTCGATCTCCAGCCGTTCCTTGTCGACCTCGGCGAAGATGAGCTCGTTCTGCGAGGAGACCGACACGTACTCCCCGGTCGCCATCGAGCACGCGCCCGCGACCAGGCAGGCCAGCCCGGTGAGCACGATCGTGTGCGCGCTCCCGCCGCCGCCGCCCACCCCGGCGATCAGCGACACGTTGGTGACCAGGCCGTCCATGGCGCCGAACACGGCCGGCCGCAGCCACCCGCCGGACACGTCGCGGTGCTGGTGGCCGTGACCATGGTCGTGCGCCTCGGCCCGGGCCCGGTTATCGGTCGTCATCGGGGCTGCCTTCCTCTCCGCGCCGCCGCACTCCAGCTGACGGCGCGGAGAGGGGATCAGGCCCTAGCTCTTGGCTGCGTTGTAGAGGAACAGGTGCCCGATCGCGGTCGGGTAGACACCGGTCACGCCCTGCGCCGTCGCCGTCAGGTAATTGTAGAAGTACGCGAAGATGATCGGCGTCTGGTCCAGCAGCAGCGTCTCGATCTGGCCGGCCAGGCTCTTCTGGCTGGACAGGTCGGAGGCGCCGATGTACTGCGTCACCAGCTTGTCGTACTGGGCGTTGTTGAAGTGGGCCGCGTTCCACGGGCCGGTGCCGGCCTTGGCGTTGGTCGTCTCCAGCGGCGCGGTCAGGAACACGTTCGGCACGCTCCGGTGCCCGTAGTCGACCATGCTCATGGTGGCGTCCAGCCAGTCGGAGTTCCCGAACGTGGCCTTGCCGTAGTAGGCGGACTGGGCTTCCACCTTCAGGTTGATGTTGACCCCGATCTCCTTGGCCGACTGCACCACGATCTGGGCGAACTCGGGGATCTCGAGGACGTTCTCGGTGACCAGCTGGGTGCTGAGCCCCGAGCCGTGCCCGGCCGCGGACAGCAGCGACTTGGCCTTGGCGATGTTCTGCGTCCGCTGCGCCACGCTGGTGTCGGTGGACGGGTAGACCGGCGCGAACGGGCTGTCGTTGCCCACGTCGGAGTAGCCCTTGAACAGCGCCTGGACGATCTGCGGCCGGTTGATCGAGAGCGCGATCGCCTGCCGCACCCGCGCGTCGCTCAGCGGCCCGGAGTCGCAGCGCATCGACAGCTCGCGGTGCGCGCTGGACTTCAGCTTGATGATGTTGTAGCTGCCGGTCAGCAGCTCCTGCGCCCCGGACACCGAGAACTGGCCCACCACGTCGATGTTGCCGCCGGTCAGGGCCAAGATCATCGGGTTCTGGGTGTCGTAGAAGGTGAACACCGTCTGCGACGGCAGCGCCTTGGTGCCCCAGTAGTCCTCGTTGCGGGTGAACGTGGCCCCGGACTTCGGCGTGTACGAGCCCAGCTTGAACGGCCCGGTGCCGATGAACGTGCTCTGCCACTTGGCCGGGTCGTAGCCCTTCGGCAAGATGATCATGTTGTAGTTGTCGGACGAGGTCAGGTACGGGAAGTTCCCGTTCGGGGCGGCGAGGTGGAACTCGACCGTGAAGTCGTCGACCTTCTTCACCCCGGCCGGCAGGAGCACCCCGCCGAAGGCGGACAGCGCGTTCGCGCTGCCCTTGGGGTTGGTGTGCAGCTGGTAGGTGTACACCACGTCGTCGGCGGTCAGGGCCTGGCCGTTGTGGAACTTGACCCCCTGCCGGATCTTGAACGTCCACACGTCGGACTTGGCGTTCGGCGTCCAGCTGGTGGCCAGCACCGGCTTCAGGACCAGCGTCTGGGTGGACAGGCACAGGTACTCGCCGGTCTGCGCGAGCATGTCCAGGCCGCCCTGGTCGGCCACGGTGACCGGGTTGATGGCCGCGGTGGGCGTCTCGATGCCCGCCTTGATCACCGCCCCCGGCGCCCCCTTGGCGGTGGAGGTGGAGCCGCTGCCCGCGGTGGTCTTGGCGCTGCTGCCGCAGGCGGCGAGGATCGAGCCGAGCAGCGGCACCGAGATGCCGACGACGGTGCCGCGGCGGATGAAGTCCCGCCGGGACAGCCGCCCGGCCGCGAACTCGTCGATGATGTGGTTAGCGACCTCGCCCTGGTCCTGGCGTAGCTGCCCGAGCCGCTTGCGGTCGATATTCCTGGTCAATGGGTCCCTCCCTGGGATGGGGCGGTTTCACTCAGCTGGATGGTTCGTAGTTCGGTCAGCGGGATGTGACAGCGGATCAGGTGACCCGGCTCGCCTTCGAGCAAGGGGGGTTCGGTCGATTCGCAGATCCCGGTGGGCAGCCTGCGCGGACAGCGGGTGTGGAACACGCAGCCACCGGGTGGATCGGCCGCGGAGGGGATCTCGCCCTCCAGCTTGATCCGGTCGGGACGCTGGCCATCCAGCGACGGCACCGCCGAGAACAAGGCCTCGGTGTACGGGTGGTGCGGACCGGTGAAGACGGTCTCGGCCGGGCCGACCTCCATCACCCGGCCGAGGTAGAGCACGACGATCCGGTCCGACAGGTACCGGACCAGGCCGAGGTCGTGTGAGATGAACAGGTAGGTGGCGTGCTCCTGCTGCTGCAGGTCGGCCAGCAGGTTGAGGATGGCCGCCTGCACCGACACGTCGAGCGCCGAGGTCGGCTCGTCGCAGACCACCATCTCGGGCCGGGCGCCGAAGGCCCGGGCGATCGCCACCCGCTGCTTCAGGCCGCCGGACAGCTGGCCCGGGCGCAGCGGCAGGTGGCGGTCCTCCAGCCGGACCGAGGCGATCAGCTCGGCCAGCCGGTCCCGCAGCGCCGTCCCGGACAGCCCGGCCAGCCGGGTCAGCGGCCGGCTGATCAGGCTGCGCACCGTGTGCCGCCGGTTCAGCGCCGAGTCGGGGTTCTGGAACACGATCTGCAGCGCGCGCAGGGTTTCCCGGGGCCGCCGCCGCGCGTCCGGGCTGAGCGGCTTGCCCTCCAGCGTGATGACCGAGCCCTGATCGGCCACGGTCAGCCCGAGCAGCACCCGGGCCAGCGTGGTCTTGCCGCTGCCCGACTCGCCGACCAGGCCGAGCGTCTCGCCCCGCAGGACCTCCAGGTCCACCCCGGCCAGCGCCTGGACGCCGCCGCCGAAGGTCTTCGACAGCTTCTCTATCCTCACCAGCGGGCCGCCGATCCCGTCGGTGGCCAGCGCCGCCAGCGACGACGGGGTGGCCCGGGGCAGTTCCGGCGCCTGCTCGTGGAAGAAACAGCGCGACGTCCGCACCTCGCTGATGTCGAAGAACGGCGGATCCTCGGTCCGGCAGCGATCCTGGGCGAGCGCGCACCGCGGGGCGAAGATGCACCCGGTCATGTGGTGGCCGGGCGTGGGCAGGAAGCCGGGGATGGTGTCCAGCCGGTCGCGGTCCTTGCGCTGGCCGCGCCGCGGGATGCAGCGCAGCAGCCCCACCGTGTACGGATGCCGCGGGTCGTCGAACACCTGCCGGGCCGGGCCCTCTTCCACCAGCTCGCCCGCGTAGAGCACCCCGACCCGGTCGCACATCTTGGCGATCACGGCCAGGTTGTGGCTGATGAACAGGACCGAGGTGTCGAACTCCTGGCGCAGCGCCGCGACCAGGTCGAGCACCTCGGCCTCGACGGTCGCGTCGAGCGCCGTGGTCGGCTCGTCCAGGATCAGCAGCGACGGCGAGACGGCCAGCGCCATCGCGATCACCACCCGCTGCGCCATCCCGCCGGACAGCTCGTGCGGGTACCGCTGCATGACCCGGGACGGGTCGGAGATCTGCACCTTGCGCAGCATGTCCTGGGCCGACGCGGTCGCCTCGTCGGAGGACTGGCCGGCCACCTCGAAGACCTCGGCGATCTGCCGGCCCGCCCGGATCGACGGGTTCAGCGCCCGGCCGGGCTCCTGGTAGACCATGGAGACGGTCTTGGCCCGCAGCTCGCGCAGGTCCCCCTTGCCCATGCCGAGCGGGTCCTGCCCGTTGATGCGAACCGTGCCGGCGCTCACCCGGCCGTTGCGGGGCAGGTACTTGACCAGGGCGAGCGCCACCGTGGACTTGCCCGACCCCGACTCGCCGACCAGCCCGTAGGACTCGCCCCGGCCGATGGAGAAGGACACGTCCCGCAGCGCCCGGCGATCTTGCCCGCGCACCTGGTACGACACGTCCATGTGCGAGACGACCAGCGCCCGGTCGTCCCCGCTGTCAGTCTCACTCATCCGTTCAGCACCTGCTCGATCGAGTCGGTGATCAGGTTGACCGCGATCACCAGGGAGGCGATGGCGAGCGCCGGGAACAGCACCTGCCACCAGTAGCCCGCCAGCAGGCCGCTGTAGTCGGCCGCGATGTCCGCCCCCCAGTCGGGCGTCGGCGGCTGGACGCCGAAGCCGAGGAAGGACAGCGTGGCCACGGCGAACACCGCGTAGCCGAGCCGGACGGTGAACTCCACCAAGATGGCGGGCATGACGTTCGGCAAGATCTCGCGGAACATGATCCGCAGCGGTCTCTCACCCAGCAGCCGGGCCGACGACAGGTAGTCCAGGTTCCGCTCGGTCAGCACCGCGGCGCGGACCGTGCGCGCGATCAGCGGCGTGAAGATCAGGCCGATGACGACGATCAGCGTGGTCTTGGACGGGCCGAGGGCCACGATGAACAAGAACGCGATGATGACCGCCGGCAGCGCCAGCACGGCCTCCACGATCCGCCCGACGATCAGGTCGAACACGCCGCCGAGATAGCCCATGGCCAGCCCCAGGGCGGTACCGAGGACGGTGCCGAGGATGGTCGCGAGCGGGGTGACGATCAAGATGTCGCTCGCCCCGACCAGGACCCGGGAGAGCACGTCCCGGCCCAGCGTGTCGGTGCCGAACCAGTGCGAGCCCGACGGAGCGGCGTTGTTGAACAGCAGTTGCTGCGCGAGCGGGTTGAACGGCGCGATCGAGTGCCCGAAGATCGCGCAGACCACCCAGAACAAGATGATGAAGGCGCCGATCACAAACGTCGCCCGGCGCAGCAGCAGCCGCCAGACCGCCCGGGGCACGGCGGCCGTGGGCGCCGCCACCGCGACCGTGCCGCCGGCCGGCCCAATGGCCCGATCGATCCGCCTGGCTCCAGTGGCGCCGCGCCGCCGGCGGCCGCCGTGATGTCAGTCATTGCTGCCCCCGATCCGCAGCCGCGGGTTGAGCGCGATCAGCAGCAGGTCTGCCGCCAGCGTGGCCAGCACGTAGACCACGCCGATGGTGAGCACGCCGGCTTCCAGCATCGCGAAGTCCTTGGCCTGGGCCGCCTTGAAGATCAGGTTGCCGATGCCCTGGTAGTTGAACAGGTCCTCGACCACGACCAGGCCGCCGATGAGGTACCCGGTCTGGGTCGCGATGACCGTGATGGTGGGCAGCAGCGAGTTGCGCAGGATGTGCCGCCGGATCACGGTGGTCCGGGGCAGCCCCTTGAGCACCGCCGTCCGGGCGTAGTCAGAGTTGAGCGCCTCGATCGTCCCCGCCCTGGCCATCCGGGCGATATACCCGAAGAGCACGAAGACAAGCGGTATGGCCGGCAAGATCAGGTGCCGGAACTGGTTGAAGTCCCCGGCGCTCGCGCCGGCCGAGGCGGTCACCGGCAGCACCTTCAGCGTCACGCCGAATATCACGATGAGTACGATTCCGGACACGAACTCGGGCACGGTCGCCAAGGAAAGTCCGGTAACAGAAATAATCCGGTCAAGAACGCGGCCCGCGTTAAGCGCGGCGATCACGCCGCCGATGATGCCCAGTGGCACGACGATCACGAACGCCAGCGCGGCCAGCTTGACCGAATTGATGAGCGCGGCCCGGACGAAAGGCTCGACCGCGGACTGGTAGGCGTACGAGGTGCCGAAATTCCCGCGCAGGAGCCCGCCGAGCCAGTCAAGGTACCTGGTCAGGAGCGGCTGGTCGACGCCGAGCTTATGGTCGAGGGCCTGTACTGCGCTTTTCGCGGCGAACGGCCCGAGGATGGCCCGACCGGGATCACCGGGGAGAATCTGGCCGGCGAAGAATACGATCAGACTGAGAATCCACAACGTAAGCACCATCAGTCCGAGGCGCCTCAGAAGGAACATAGCCATCTCTGGCCTCCTTGATGCTGGTCCGCCCCACGTGAAACGCCCTCGGGCGGCAAAGCCTAGCTCAGTTATAGATGGGGGATCAATTAATGACGATCAGGCTCAATGGAAGTGATCTGACTGTTACGCAGGTCGTGGCAGTCGCACGGCACGGCGAGGCGGTCGCGCTGGCCCCCGGGGCGATCGCCGCCATGAGCCGCGCGCGGGCCGTCGTCCAGGACGTTCTCGCAGGTGGCGAGCCGGTCTACGGGCTGACCACGGGGGTGGGGGAGCGGAAGGCGTTCCTGCTCGATCCGGCCGAGCGGCAGCGGTTCAACTCTTGGAGCTCGAGCTCAACTCCTCGCGGTCCAACCCGGTCGTGGTGCCGCCGGCCGGCCGACATGACCAGCCTGTGCGCCCGGGTCGCGGCCATCGAGTTCGTCGTCGCCGCCCAGGCCATCGACCTGCGCGCGCTCGGCCCCAGCGGCCTGGGCGAGCTCGGCGCCGGCACCGGCCGCGCCTACCGGCTGATCCGGGAGCTCGTCCCGTTCACCCAGGCCGACGGCACGTTCCCGGCCGACCTGGAACCCGTGGTCGACCTGGTCACCCGAGGCGACCTCACCCCAGCCGCTTGACCGGCTGCGCTCCGCGGTTACGATGACCGCGTGCCGCCCGGACAAATCCGCCCGAGCTTCGCCGGCGCCAGCGCCGGCGGCAGTATCGGCGGCGGCCTCGGGGCAGCGCACCTGCCAGCCGCCTGTTGACCCCCCGCGCCGGAGCCCTCCTCATGCCCCAGATTGACGGGTTTGTCATCACCGCGAAGCCCGCCGTGTACTTCGGCCCCGGCGCGATCGGCGAGCTGCCCGGCGTCGTCCGGGCCGTCGGCGCGAGTCAGGCGGTGGTGGTGACCGACGCGGCCCTGGCCGCGGACCCGGTCATCGAGACGGTGCTGAACGCCCTGACCGACGCGGGCCTGCCCGCCCGCGTGTTCGCCGGCCTGCACCCCGCACCCACCCCCGCTGACCTGGCCGCCGGCGCCGACGCCGTAGCCCAGGCCGCGGCTGACGCCGCCTCCACCGCCGCCGCCTCCACCGCCGCCGCCGCCGTAGCCGCCATGCTCCGCCCCTCCGCCCCCCTCCACCCCTCCGCGCTCCGCCCCTCCGCGCCGCTCCACCCCTCGGCGTCCCGCCCCGCGCCGCTCCAGCCCTCGGCCTCCCGCCCCTCCGCACCGCTCCAGCCCTTCGCGTCCCACGCCGCCCGCTCCGGCTCTTTCTCCTACGGGACCCACTCCGCCACCGGGCCTGCCTCCGGTCCCGCCGCTTCCGTCGCGCCCGCGAGCCCCGCCGGCCCGCGGATCGTGCTGGTGGCGGTCGGCGGCGAGGCGGCCATCGACGCGGCCAAGGGCATCGCGATCGCCGCCGTCAACCCGCAGCGCGGCCGGGACCTGGACTGCCGCCATGACCTCGCGGTGCCCGCGCTGCCGATCGTGGCGGTGCCGACGACCGCCGGGACCGGCGCCGAGACCAGCGCCTTCGGCCTGGTCACCGATCCGGACGACGGCCAGGTCTTCCCCGTAGGCCACGCCAGCACGATGCCGGCCGCCGCGATCCTCGACCCGGACCTGACCGCCGGGCTGCCCCCGGCCGTGACCGCCGCCAGCGGCCTGGACGTGCTGACCCGCGCGCTGGAGTCCTACCTGTCGCCGCGCGCCAACCCGTGGTCGGACGGGATCGCGCTGCAGGTGATCCGCATGGTCGCGGCCAGCCTGCCGCAGGCCGTCACGGACGGCGCCGACATCGCGGCCCGGTCGCAGCTGCTGCTGGCCGCGCACATGGCGGGCGTCGCGGCATCCGGCACCGGTCCCGGCCTGTGTCGCGCGATCGGCGCCTCGCTCGGCGCCCGCTGGGACATCGCGCGCGGCGCGGCCCTGGCCCTGCTGCTGCCCGAGGTGCTCCGCTTCAGCCTGCCGGCCCGCCTGGAGCGGATGGCCGACGTCGCCTTCGCCCTCGGCGTCGGCGACACCCACGCGGACACTTGGCTCAACGCGGAGGCCGCCATCGGCGCGGTGACCGCGCTACGCGACGACGTCGGCCTCAACCGCCTGCTCAGCGACTTCGGCATCACCGAGGCCGACTTCCCCCAGATCACCGCCGACACCCTGGCCGCCTTCCCCCAGATCACCGCCGACACCCTGGCCGCCGCCCCCCTGGCCGCCGACACCCCGGCCGTCACCCCGACCCCCTCAACCCCCCCAGCCCCCGACGACATCCACGCCATCCTCCGAGCCGTAGCCAGCCACCCCCGCTAACCAGCCCGCCCCAGCCCCACACCATCCGGATCAAATGGTTGTGGCAACTTACCCGGTAGAGCCATTAGGTTGCCACAACCATTGCCTGCCGGAGGCAGGGCAGGCGGGCGATGACCGGCGGGGCGTACCTTAGTGGGAAGCTGGTTCCGTGTCTGATCCGGAGAGCATGCTGATCACCGGGATCGGTGAGCTGGTCACCAACGAAACCGATGACGGCGCCTTTGCCGCGGTGACCGACGCGGCGCTGGTCATCGACGGGGACCGGGTGGCCTGGACCGGGCCCGCGTCGCAGGCGCCCGCCGCCGACGCGGTGACTGACGTGGCCGGCCGGGCCGTGCTGCCTGGGTTCGCCGACTCGCACGCGCACCTGGTCTTCGCGGGGGAGCGCAGCGCGGAGTTCGCGGCCCGGATGGCGGGCCGCCCGTACCGGGCCGGCGGCATCCTGAGCACCGTGGAGGCGACCCGCGGCGCCTCGGACGCCGTGCTGCGCGCGAACCTGCGGCGGCTGGCGGGTGAGATGCTTCGCCAGGGCACGACCACGTTCGAGTGCAAGTCCGGGTACGGGCTCACCGTGGCCGATGAGGCCCGTGCGCTCGTGCTCGCGGCGGAGGTCACCCCCGAGGTCACCTACCTGGGCGCACACGTAGTGCCGCCCGAGTTCACCGCCGACCCGGCCGGCTACGTCGACCTGGTGCGCGGCCCGATGCTGGCTGCCTGCGCACCGTCGGCCCGCTGGATCGACGTGTTCTGCGAGGACGGGGCGTTCGGCGCCGACCAGGCCACCGCGATCCTCGCCGCGGGCCGGGCCGCGGGCCTGGTCGCCCGGGTGCACGCCAACCAGCTGGCCCCGGGCCCGGGTGTCCAGGTGGCGGCCGAGGCGGGCGCCGCGTCGGCCGACCACTGCACGTTCCTGACCGACGCCGACGTGGACGCCCTGGTCTCGGCGGGGGTGGTCGCGACCCTGCTGCCCGGCGTGGAGTTCAGCTGCCGGCAGCCCTTCCCGCAGGCGCGCCGCCTGCTCGACGCGGGCGCCACCGTGGCCCTGGCCACCGACTGCAACCCGGGTTCCTGCTTTACCAGCAGCATGCCGTTCTGCATCGCGCTCGCCGTGCGCGAGATGGGCATGACCACCGAAGAGGCGGTCTGGGCCGCCACCGCCGGCGGCGCCCGCGCGCTGCAGCGCGACGACATCGGCCACCTCGGCGTCGGCGCCCGCGCCGACCTGATCCTCCTGGACGCCCCGTCCCACGCCTACCTGGCCTACCGCCCCGGCGTCCCCCAGATCGCCGCCGTCTGGCAAGCCGGCCGCCTGGCCTGCGGCGCTGTCCCCTAGGCGGCTCGCTAGAGCCTGGCGGCCAGGTAGCGGTTACGGAAGCGGATGAGCGGCTCCCCGGATTCCGCCAGGTACGGCACGCCGGTCACCGCCGCGATGACCAGCAGGTGATCCCCGGCGGTGACCAGCCGTCCGGCCGAGCATTCCAGCGCGGCCAGCCCGCCATCCGGTATCAGCGCCCCGGAATCCGGGCCGCGCTGGTGCGGCACGTCGTCGAGCATCAGCCGGGCGCCCGGCCGTCCGGTGGCGGCGAACCGCCCGGCCAGCATCCGCTGCCCGGCCCCGAGCAGCGTCACCGCGAACCGCGTGACCGGATCGTCCGGCCGGCTGAACAACTCCGCCGGATAAGAACCAGCCATGAGCGACACCAGCACCAGCGGAGGTTCGGCCGACACCGGGCTGAACCCGCTGACCGTGGCCCCGATGTCGTCCCGCCCGTCCGCCACCGTCAGCAGCGTGACCGCGCCCGCCCAGACGGCCCGCGCCCCGTCCCAGCCTTCCACCCACGCCCCCGACGCCCCGCCACCAGCATCAGCCTCCATGCCAGCCACGCTAGTCCCACCCCCCCTCAGCCTCCATGCCAGCCACGCTAGGTCCCACCCCCGCGAGGCTGTTCCATGATCATGGGTAGTTCGGGACAAATAGCGCCCAGAAATACCCATGATCATGAACCAGGGCGAAGGAGCGGACCCGGCGCTACCGGGGCGGGAGGCCGGCTCGTTCGGTCAGTGGATGATCCAGCGGCCGGGCAGGGTCAGCGGTCCGTACGGTGACAGGCCGGCCCGGGCCGCGAACCGCCCGGCGGGACCCCACGCGGAGAAGGCGCCGAGGTCGAGCGTGGTCGCGGCGGCGTCCCGGGACTCGCTGGACTCCGGCGAGCGCAGCTGGTCGAACGGGGTCTGCCTGGGGTAGGTGCGCAGGGGCGCGTCGGCCGGCAGGCCGGCCCGGCGGCGGGCGATCTCCGCCGCGACGGTCATCCCGCCGAGCTCGTCGACCAGGCCGTTCTGTGCGGCGTCGGCGCCGGTCCAGACCCGCCCCCGGGCGATCTTGTCCATCTGTTCCGCCGTCAGCCGACGGCCCGTGGCCGCCTTCTCGGTGAAGTCACGGTAGATCGCGTCGAGCCAGGCGTTGATTCGCTCCCAGTCGTCCTCGCTGAACGAGCGGGCCAGCGCGAACATGTTCGCGCCGCGGCCCACGGACACCGAGTCGGTGGTGATGCCGGCCCGCTCGAAGGCCTCCTCGAACGAGGGCTTGCCCATGATCACGCCGATCGATCCGGTCAGCGTGCCCGGCTGGGCCACGATGGCGTCCGCCGCCATCGAGATGTAGTACCCGCCCGAGGCGGCCACGTCGCCCATCGAGACAACGACCGGCTTGCCCGCCGCGCGGGTCCTGACCACCTCGCGCCAGATCGTGTCGGATGCCACCGCGGACCCGCCCGGGCTGTTGACCCGCAGCAGCACGGCGCGGATCCGCTCGTCCGAGGTCGCCGAGCGCAGCGCGGCCGACACCGTGTCCGAGCCGATCGAGTTGCCGCCCAGCGGGCTGCGGCCGCTGCGGCCCTGCCGGATCGGGCCGGAGGCGTGAATCACCGCGACGAAGCGCTCACGCGGGTTCGGCAGCTTCTTGGCCCGCTGGGTCAGCGTGTGCGCCCGCTGGTAGCGGCCCACGTACTGCAGGACCGCGTCCGCGCCCGCCTCCTTGCGGACGTCCGCGTAGACCTCGTCCCGGTAGCCGAGCACGTCGACCAGGCCTTCGGCCAGGGCGTCCTCGGCGAGGAACGGCCCGCGGTCGAGCAGCGCACGGGCCTGTTCGGCGGACTTGCCGCGGCGCTCGGCGATGGCACTGGTGATCTGCTCGGCGATCGACGTGGCCAGGCGCTCGGCGGCCTCGCGGGCCGGCCCGGTGAAGCCGCGTTCGGTCAGGTTGTCGGCGGCGGACTTGTACTCGTGCCGCTTGGCGCTCTCGAAACCGATGCCGAGCTTGGCCAGCGCGTCGTGCAGGAAGAGCTGCTCGACCCCGACCCCGGTGAGCCCGAGCGCGCCGGAGGGCTGCAGGTAGATCCGGTCGAACGCGGTGGCCAGGTAGTAGGACACGTTGCCGCCGGTGAACTCGCCGAACGACTCGGACCAGGCCACCGTGAGCTTGCCCGTCTCGCGGAACGTGCCGATCGCCTCGCGGAGCTCCTGGACCCGGGCCAGCCCGGTCCCGCTGCCGCCCACCTTGACCACCAGCGCGCGGACCCGGTCGTCCTGGCGGGCGCGGCGCAGGCCTTCGAGGACGTCGGACAGCCGCAGCTTGCGCCGGGACATGAACGCGGACAGCGGATCGACGACCGGTCCCTCGGCGATCCCGTCGGTCAGGTCGAGCTCGAGGATCAGTGGCGCCGTCTGGCGTTGCCGTAGCCTGGCAACCTGGTCGGTAAGCTGCCGGGCGAATTGCACGTCTGCCATGCGGCCCAGCTTACGGTGCGAAGGAGACGGGAATCTGCGGACATCTGTGACCATCGTCGTAGACGTCGCCAACGTGATGGGCTCGCGGCCCGACGGCTGGTGGCGGGACCGGGCGGGCGCCGCGGTCCGGCTCCATGCCCAGATCGCCCGGCTGGCCGCCAGCGGCCGCACGATCTTGCCCGGCGGCGATCATCCGCCGGAAGCGGGCGCACCCGCGTTCGTCTTGGTGCTCGAGGGGGCGGCCAGAGCCGCCGTCTCCCGCCTGCCGTCCACCCGGCCCGGTACCTCCGATCCCGCGGCCTCCGGCCGCGACGAGGCCGCCCTGGCGGGCCACGTGCAGCCGGGGGAGGTGCGTGTGGTGGAGGCCCTCGGCTCGGGGGATGACACGATCGTGGCCGTGGTCCGCGAACTCCCCGGCCGGCGCGTGGTCGTGACCGCTGATCGCGAGCTGCGGGCGCGGTGCGCCGCGGCCGGCGCGGAAATCCTCGGCCCGGGCTGGCTGCTTGACCTGCTACGAGACTGAGCCCCACCGCCGGCTCGCTATTTTCCCAGGTCACCGGAAATTAATCGGGCCACCCGGCCCGTTCAACCGGGTGGCCCACTTCCCCTTTTCAGGCCGGCGCACTGGGGCGCCGAAGCGAGCATCGTAGCAGTCATAAAGCCGTGTCCGCCCGAGATAGACGGGTACGTACGGTTTGGAAATTGCTGTGAGTCCCGGCTTACCCTGAGGGTCCCCGACACGAAACGGAAGATGCCCGTGCTACTGCTGGTCGCTGTCGTGTTTGTCCTGCTGATCTGCCTGCTGGTCGTCGCCGACCGGGCGTTCAAGGCGGTCCAACGCGGACGCCGCCTCCGCGAGGCCGGCCGGCGCCTCGATGTCGCGGTCGGCCAGGCCGAGGCCAAGAACAGACAGCGGAAGGCGACCGAGCAGGTCAGCGGAGCGCTCACCTCGGTCATGCCGACCATACACGACATCGACACCCGTCATGTGGACGAACCAGGCGAAGCCGCCAGCATGTGACCACAGCGCTCCTGACGCCCAGGACTGCCTCCGGCACCTCGTGCATCACGAGACGCATATCCTCACGACCGAGAAGATGAGCAGGGAGGATAGGTGGCGTGCGAGTCGTGGTCCTGTCCGATACTCATGCCCCGCGCCGCTGGCGCGCGTGCCCGCCGGCCGTAGCTGAACACCTGCGCCAGGCCGACGCGATCCTGCACGCCGGCGACGTCTGCACCGCCTCCGTCCTCACCGAGCTGGCCGAGTACGCCCCGGTGACCGCCGTAGTAGGCAACAACGACGACCCGAGCGTCGCCCAGTGGGGTGCCGCCGCCACCGCCGAGCTCGACCTGGACGGCCTCCAGGTAGCGATGGTGCACGACAGCGGCACCGCCGCCGGGCGGATGACGCGGCTGCGCCGCCGGTTCCCCGGTGCGGACCTCGTGGTGTTCGGCCATTCCCACATCCCGCTCGACGAGTCCGGGCCGGCCCTGCGGATCTTCAACCCGGGATCGCCGACGGACCGCAGGCGCCAGCCGCGCGGCACCCTCGGCGTCCTGGAGATCGACTCCGGCCGCATCCTCCAGGCCAGCATCGTCCCCGTGACCTAAACCGCCGTGACCTAAAACACAAAAAGAGGGCGCGTGCCGGCCCAGCCGGCACGCGCCCTCGAAAGCGCTGGTTACTCAGTCCACCAGTCCTCGTCTTCTTCCTTGCCGTTCGCGGACTGCTTGGCCCCGGCCTGAGCCGTGGCCGGGGCGCCCCCGTTGGTGGCGCGGCCCGCGACCGGTGACACCTGGGTGGCCTGGTGGGCGGCCGCGGCCGCCTGCGCCGGCTGCACCTGGGTGGGAGCGGAGCCCCCGTTGCCGTTGCGCGTCGGCTCCGCCGCGATGGCGGGCTTGGGCGCGGGCGGCGGCGCCGCGGCGGCCATCGAGGCCTCGCCGAGCCCGCCGGGCATCTGCCCCCCGAGCAGCTGGCGGACCTGCGCCAGGTGGGTAGCGATGGAGTCCTTCTGCCGGGTCAGCTCGTCGACCTCGCGCTGGCCGGCCGCGCGGCGGCGCTCGGCGTCGGCCTTGGTCTCGGCCAGGAGCTGGTCGGCCTGGGCCTTGGCCTGCGACACGATCTGGTCGGCGTTCTTCTTCGCGTTGGACACCAGCTGCCGGGCGTGCGAGTCGGCGTCGCGCCGGGTCTGGTCGGCCTGCGCGGAGGCCTTGGCCGCGCGCTGCTCGGCGGTCGACGCCCGCTGCTCGGCCTCGGACACCAGCTTCTGCGTGGCGGACTGGGCCGCGGACAGCCGCTCGGCCTCCTGCCGCTCGGCCTCTTCCCGGCGCGCCGCGAGCTGGATCTCGAACTCGGCCTCAGCCTGGGCCCGCTGAGCTTCGCTCTCCTCCAGGATGCGCTGCGCCTGGCTGCGCATCTCGTCGGCCTGGCGCTTGGAGGTGGTGAGGATCTCGTCCCGCTCGCGCTTGGCCGTCGCCTTCAGCTGGGCCACTTCGCGCTCGGTGCTGGTCCGCAGCTTGGCAATGTCACGCTCGGCCGCGGCCCGCTTGTCCGCGACCTCGTGGTCGGCGGTGGCCCTCAGCTTGGCCACCTCGCGCTCGGTGGTGGAGGTCAGCTCGTCGGACTCGCGCCGGGCCGTCGTCCGGATCGAGTCGGCCTCCCGCTCGGCCGCACCACGCTGGTCATCGGTCTCGCGCTTGGCGTTGGCGCGCAGCTCGGACGCTTCGTTCTCGGCCGCGGCCCGGAACTCCGCCGCGTCGACCTTGGCCGCCGCCTTGATCTCGTTGGCCTCGGACCTGGCGGCCTGGACGAGCTCGGTGGCCTGTTCTTCAGCGAGCCGGAGCAACTGCTCAATGCGTGCCCCGAGGCCGGAGTAGGTGGGACGTTCCTGCTCCTGGATCTGCCGGTGCGCATCGGCCAGTTCCCGCCGCATGGTCTGCGCTGCCTCGCGGTGCGTGCGGGCGTCGGTCTCGATCTGCCTGATGTGCTCGTCGACCTGATGCCGGTCGTAACCCCTCATGACCGTGGCGAACTCGCGCGGCGGGGCGTCCTCGAAGAAGTTGGTCAGCTGGGCGTCAATGTCCGATTGCATATGGCCTAATCCTGGCTAGACGTGAAGGCGGCGGAAACTGATACGGCGGGTGTCAGCCATGGCGGGTACGACTCTCGCCCGGTGACAGGCAGACTACTCTTACTTGGGTGGTTTGGCGGGTCCTTCGGAGTTCTCTATCCTATGCGTCCGGTTAAATCCCCTTGTCGACAGGATGGGGGAATTACGCTGGGCTGACGAACTGTACGAGTTCCGTCAACACCCCCCCAAGATCCCCCGGGTGGAGGAACGCGATGGACGCTCCCATGGACCCGTGCCTGGGCCTTTCGTCGATCAGCCGGATGCCGGTCCCGCCGATCGCGGTCAGCGCCTCGCCGATGTCGGCGACGCCGTAGCCGACGTGGTGAATCCCCTCGCCCCGGCGGGCGATGAACTTCCCGACCGGCGTGTCGGGCGACAGCGGCTCGAGCAACTGGATGTAGCCGGGGCGGCCAGGATCAGCCCCAGCGCCCTCGACCGCCAGCATGGCCTCGCGGACCCCCTGCTCCACGTTCTCCTCCAGAGCCACCACGCCGAGGCCGAACGTCTCCCGGTACATGTCGATGGCCCGGCGCAGGTCACGGCAGGCGATGCCAACATGGTCGATGCGGGTGAGCAGAGGTAGCACCTTATTTCCTTCCGGATACCACTAGGTATCGTGAATGACATGAACGATTCACGTCAGCCGGTCATCGTCGGCGGCGCGCGGACACCGGTCGGCCGCCTGCTCGGGTCCCTCGCTAGCCAGTCTGCCAGCGACCTGGGCGGCGTCGCCATCGCGGCCGCCCTCGACCGCGCGAAGGTGACCCCGGACCAGGTGCAGTACGTGCTCATGGGCCAGGTGCTGCAGGCGGGCGCCGGGCAGATCACCGCCCGGCAGGCCGCCGTGGCGGCTGGCATCGGCATGTCCGTTCCAGCGCTGACGGTGAACAAAGTGTGCCTGTCCGGCCTGGACGCCATCGCACTCGCGTCGCAGCTGATCCGGCTGGGGGAGTACGACGTCATCGTGGCCGGCGGGATGGAGTCCATGACCCGCGCCCCGCACCTGCTGGTGAACTCCCGGTCCGGCTACAAGTACGGCCCGGTCCAGGTCGAGGACTCGATGGCGCTGGACGGCCTGACCGACGCCTTCGACCACCTGTCCATGGGCGAATCGACCGAACGGAGCGGGCGCGAGCTCGGCATCACCCGCGAGCAGCAGGATGAGTTCGCCGCCCGGTCCCACCAGCGCGCCGCCGCCGCCGCGAAGAACGGCCTGTTCGCGGCCGAGATCGCCGGCGTCCCCATCCCGCAAAGGGGTGGCGAGGCGCTGCTCGTGACCGAGGACGAGGGCATCCGCCCCGGCACTACCGTCGAAACCCTGGCCAAGCTCCGGCCCGCGTTCAGCAAGGACGGAACGATCACGGCCGGCACCGCATCCCAGATATCCGACGGTGCGGCCGCCGTCGTGGTCACGTCCGCCGAATTTGCCGAACGTGCCGGGCTCCACGTCCTCGCTGACATCGGCGCGCACGGGAACGTGGCAGGCCCGGACAACTCGCTGCACTCCCAGCCGTCGAACGCCATCAAGCAGGCGCTGGCCAAGGCCGGAAAGGCGACGGGCGACCTGGACCTGATCGAGATCAACGAGGCGTTCTCGGTCGTGGCCCTGCAGTCCGTACGCGAGCTGGGGGTGGACCCGGAGATCGTGAACGTCAACGGCGGCGCGATCGCCATCGGCCACCCGATCGGCGCCTCCGGCGCCCGGATCGCGCTGCACCTGTGCCACGAACTCGGCCGCCGCGGCGGCGGGCTCGGCGCGGCCGCCCTGTGCGGCGGCGGCGGCCAGGGCGAATCGCTGCTGTTCCGGGTCCGCGGCTAACCCCGCTCGTGCCCGGGGAAATCGACAAGGCCCGCAACGGGGACGTCCGCGCCCTCGCCCGCCTGCTGTCGCTGGTGGAGGATGAGTCGCCGCAAGTCCGTTCGGTCATCAAGGACCTTCTCCCTGACACCGGCGAGGCGCGGGTGATCGGCCTGACCGGCGCGCCCGGGGCCGGCAAGTCCACCGTTACCGGCGCCCTGCTGAGCGCGTTCCGCCAGGCCGGGCACCGGGTCGCGGTGCTCGCGGTCGACCCGAGCTCGCCGTTCACCGGCGGCGCGCTGCTGGGTGACCGGATCCGGATGCAGGAGCACGCCACCGACGAGGGCGTCTTTATCCGGTCGATGGCCAGCCGGGGGCACCTCGGCGGGCTGGCCGCCTCGACGCCGCAGGCCGTCCGGGTGCTCGACGCGGCCGGGTTCGGGCTGATCATCATCGAGACGGTCGGCGTGGGCCAGGCCGAGGTGGCCATCGCCTCGCTGGCGGACTCCGTGGTGGTGCTGCTCGCGCCGGGGATGGGCGACGCGGTCCAGGCCGCCAAGGCCGGGATCCTCGAGGTCGCCGACCTGTTCGTGGTCAACAAGGCCGACAAGCCGGACGCCCAGCAGGTGGTCAGGGACCTGCGCAACATGGTGGCGCTGGCCGACCGGGCCGAGGGCGACTGGAAGCCGCCCATCGTCTCCACCACGGCGACCAAGGCCGAGGGGATCGGCGAGCTGACCGAGCGCCTGGAGGCGCACTGGTCCTGGCTCACCTCGACCGGTGAGCTGAAGCGGCGCCGCCAGGCCCGGGCCCGCGAGGAGCTCACCGCGCTGGCCTTCGCCGCGCTCCGCGGCCGCCTGGCCGCGAGCAGGCTCGACGAGCTGGCCAGCCAGGTCGCCGACGGCGTGCTCGACCCGTTCGGCGCCGCCGACGAGCTGCTCAACGGGGCTAACTGATTACTCCCCGCCAGCGGCGCTACGGTTGGACCCGTGAGCAAGCCGCTGGAGTTGCCGTTCGACCCGATCGACCGGGCGGCGCAGATCTGGGCCCGCCGGTTCGGCCCGTCGCCGTCGATGGCCGCGGTCACCTCGATCATGCGCGCGCAGCAGATCCTGCTGGGTGAGCTCGACGCGCTGCTGCGGCCGTACGGGCTGACCTTCGCCCGGTACGAGGCGCTGGTCCTGCTCACCTTCAGCCGCACCGGCACGCTGCCGCTCGGGCTGATCGGCGAGCGGCTGATGGTGCATCCCACCAGTGTGACCAACACCATCAGCCGGCTGGAGCGCCAGCAGCTGGTGACCCGCAGGCCGAACCCGGCCGACGGCCGGGGCCGCCTGGCCGAGATCACCGAGGCCGGCCGGGACGTGGTGGAACGGGCGACCCGCGACCTGATGGCGGCGGAGTTCGGCCTGGGCGGCTTCGGGCCCGGCCAGCTGAAGGAGATCTTCGACCTGTTCCGCGAGCTGCGCCTGGCGGCCGGGGATTTCAGCCCGGATAGCCCGAAGACATCGGAAAACACCGAAGAGGCCTAGGCGCCCGGACTCCCGGGAGCCCTGCACTCCACGGGAGCCGGGCCCCTAGGAGCCGGTGAGCGGCGAGGGCTTCCAGGTCTGCCCGCCGTCGAAGGTGAACCAGACGGTCCCGGCGCCGGGATCGGCGGGCAGCGCGATGCCCTGCTCGTCGTCGGTCATGCCCACGTAGCTGAACCCCCCGGCCGGGGCCGGGCCGGCCAGCGTGGCCGGCTGCCAGGCGATCTCGCCCTTGGGCAGCCGCTCGATGCCCCGGTCGGTGGCCAGCATCAGGCTCTCCGACGGGCTGGCCGCGAGCGAGGCCGCGATGCCGGCGGGCGGTGCCGTGGCCAGCGCCAGCCAGCTGGCCCCGCGGTTGGGCGAGGAGTACACCAGCTTCTGCTCGCTGGCCTTGCTGCCGGGAATCAGGCAGGTCAGGAGCAGGTCGCTGGCGTTGGCCGCGCCGAGCAGGGCGCCGTTGGGCTGGCCGCCCGCACCGGTGCCGCCGACGTCGCAGGCGTCCGGGAGCGAGCTCTGCTTGCGCCAGGCCGCACTGCCGTCCACCGGCCCGGAGTACAGCGTCCCGTCCGCGGTGAGCAGGTAGCCGCGGCTGCTGGTGAGCACCAGCGACGGCGCCTGGCCGGACTGGCCGTAGGTCAGCCCGGTCGTGGCCGCGCCTACCGGTGCCCAGCTGCCGCCGGACGCCGGGGCGGAGTACAAGGTGAAGGTGGAGCAACCGCTGGCGTACGCGCCCCCCGTCCCGGTGCACGACGCCCATAGCGCGAACACCCGGGTGCCCACCGTCTCCAGGTCGGTCACCCGCAGCCCGCCGGTCTCGACCGCCGTCCAGGCCTTCCCGGCGCTGTGGGTGACGAACAGGCCCGGCCCGAACGCCCAGCCGTCGGTCAGGTCGAGAAACCTGATCTGGCCCACGCCGGTCGCCCCGTCCGGCGCGCCGGTCAGCGGGGCGGGGACGCCGGACCAGGTCCTCCCGGCGTCGTTGGTGCGGGCGACCGAGGTGCAGTACTGGGTGGCGCAGTGGCCGGGCGTGCCGGCCTGGCCGATCACCCAGCCGGTGTGGGGACCGACGAAGGTGACCGAGGTGGGCTTGAAGTCAGGCGGCACCGTCGCGACCGGGCTGGCCGCGCTCACCGCCGCCGACGCCGTGCCGTTGACCGGGGCGGAGGCCGGCGCGCTGGGCGTGCGCCCGGCCGCGGAGCCGGCCGCCGGGCTCGACGTAGGGGCCGGGCTCAGCACCGGCAGGTTGACCACCTGCGGGACCGTCACCGCCGCGGCCACCAGCACCGCCGCCGTGCTCGCGGTGATGGCCAGCTTGCGGTACTTGCGCCGCCGGGCCCGGCGCTTGATCAGGTCGAACGTGCCCGGCGGCGGCAGCAGCGGATCGATCCGCTCGTTCAGCCAGGAATCAACGTCGTCGCGGGGTTCGCGGCCGTTGTGGCGGTCAGCCATCGCGTTCCCCCAGCGCCGTCTTCAGCTTGGCCCGGGCCGCGAACAGGTCGGCCTTGATGGTGCCCTCGGGCCGGCGCAGCAGCGCCGCGACCTCCCGGATCCCGAAGCCGCCGTAGTAGTGCAGCAGGAACGGGTCGCGCAGCCGCGGCGGCAGCGAGGCGATGAGGTTGCGCACGTCGACATCTTGCACCGGGTAGGCCACCGGGTCGGCGGCGGCGCCCGCGGTGACGCTGCGGATGGCCCGGCGCTCCCGTTCGGCCTTGCGCCAGTGGTCGCGGATCAGGTTGGTGGCGATCATGTAAAGGTAGCTCTGCGGGCTCTCCACCTTGGTCCAGCGGGACAGCAGCCGGACGAAGGCCTCGGACGCGATCTCGTGGGCGGTGTCGTCGTCGTCGACCAGGCGCCTGACCCAGCCGGCGAGCTTGGGGTAGACGCCCTTGAACAGCTCTTCGGCCGCATCCGCGTCAACCTCGCTCACGCTGCCCACCGGATCTCCCTTGATGAAGTTCCCGGCAGGTGGGAACAAAGCAGCCTCGGGCCCCGGGGACCTGTCCGGCATGAGGATCACGCGCGGGCCGGTCGGGGCGTCTTCGAGAACACCCGTGTGATACGGCAACTTCTACCACATTCCCGCCCGGTGACGTTACTCACCGGAGCCTGCTCGTTGCCTACGGTCCTACCCGCCCCCGGCTGGCCTGGGCGGGCTGAACCGATCTGACTCGGCTGGCTTCCCTGGGGCCCCGTAGTACCTGGCCCGGGCGCGCCCCCGTGACGCCCGGGCTCCGCTGGTGCGCGAGGCCGTTGTGCCTCGCGCTCTTAACAGACGACGCAGCCCGCTCATTGGTTGCACAGAAAATTCTTTTTTTTCCGAACGTGTCCAGTACGTGCCTCGCCGGGCTGCGTGTCCGTCCCGGCGGGTACACTAAAAATAGTAGGACGTCCTACTATTTTCGGGACAGGCTCCGGGAGGCGAGATCATGGACGAGGGACGAGAGCGGTGGCAGCGCCGGTTCGACGCGGCGGCCAAGCGGGACGCGGACTTCACCACCGTGTCCGGGCTCGAGGTCGACCCGGTCTACGGTCCGCCGGACGACGCCCCCGTGCCCGAGCGCATCGGCTGGCCCGGGGAGTTCCCGTTCACCCGGGGCATCCACGCCACCGGGTACCGCGGCAAGCCGTGGACGATCCGCCAGTTCTCCGGGTTCGGCAACGCGCAGCAGACCAACGAGCGGTACAAGATGCTGCTGGCGGCCGGGGGCGCGGGCCTGTCCGTGGCCTTCGACATGCCGACCCTGATGGGCCGCGACTCCGACGACGCGCGCTCGCTGGGCGAGGTCGGGCACTGCGGCGTGGCCATCGACTCGGCCGCCGACATGGACGTGCTCTTCGACGGCATCGACCTGGCCGCCACCACCACCTCGATGACGATCAGCGGGCCGGCCGTGCCGGTCTTCTGCATGTACCTGGTGGCCGCCGAGCGCCAGGGCGCGGACCTGTCCAAGCTGGACGGCACCCTGCAGACCGACATCTTCAAGGAGTACATCGCGCAGAAGGAGTGGCTGTTCTCACCGCGACCCCACCTGCGCCTCATCGGTGACCTGATGCAGTACTGCGGCGAGAACATCCCCCGCTACAAGCCGCTGTCGGTGTCCGGCTACCACATCAGGGAGGCCGGCTCGACGGCCGCCCAGGAGCTGGCGTTCACGCTGGCCGACGGGTTCGGCTACGTGGAGCTCGGGATCTCCCGGGGCCTGGACGTGGACGCCTTCGCGCCCGGCCTGTCCTTCTTCTTCGACGCGCACATCGACTTCTTCGAGGAGATCGCCAAGTTCCGCGCCGCCCGGCGGATCTGGGCCCGGTGGCTGCGCGACGTCTACGGCGCCAGGACCGAGCGGGCGCAGTGGCTGCGCTTCCACACCCAGACCGCCGGCGTCTCGCTGACCGCGCCGCAGCCGGACAACAACATCGTCCGCACCGCGATCGAGGCGCTGGCGGCCGTCCTCGGCGGGACCAACTCGCTGCACACCAACGCCCTGGACGAGGTGCTCGCGCTGCCCGGCCCGGCCGCGGCCGAGACCGCCCTGCGCACCCAGCAGGTGATCATGGAGGAGACCGGCGTGGCCAACGTCTCCGACCCGCTCGGCGGATCCTGGTACATCGAGGCGCTGACCGACCGGATCGAGGCCGAGGCGGAGGCGATCTTCGCCCGGATCCGCGAGATGAGCGCGGACGGCTCGATGACCGACGGGATCCTGACCGGCATCGAGAACGGCTGGTTCAACGGCGAGATCGCCGAGGCGTCCTTCACCTACCAGCAGCAGCTGGAAAAGGGTGAGAAGAAGATCGTCGGCGTGAACTGCCACACCGGCACCGTCGCCGAGCCGCTGGAAATCCTCCGGATCAGCCCCGAGGTCGAGCGGGAGCAGGTCCGCGTCCTGGCCGGCCGCCGCGGCCACCGCGACCAGCCAGCCGTCGACGCCGCCCTGGCCGCCCTGGTCACCGCCGCCCGCACCGACGAGGCGAACCTGGTCCCCCCCATGCTCGACGCCGCCCGCGCCGAAGCCACCCTCGGCGAGATCTGCGACGCCCTCCGCACCGAATGGGGCTCCTACACCGAACCCGCCGCCTTCTAACCCCACCCCAGCCCCGCACCCGCCCCACCCCCGCACCGGCGCCCGCGCCCGCGCCCGCCCCGCACCGGCGCCCGCGCCCGCCCCGCACCCACCCCAGCCCCGGCAACGCCGCCCATGAGTCACAGAGATCCCGGGAACTGCCCCCAGTCCAACTACACCCCAGCCAGCCAAAGATCGCGGTGGATCCGGCCTATGCGGAGGATCCGGGCCCCCAGGGGGTACTAGATTCTCCGCGTAAGCCAGATCCTCCGCGTTAATGCCGGCTCATGGTGCCCGGGCCGTTGCAGCTTGGTCTCAGGAGTCACCGCAACCGCACTGATCACTACGGTATCCCGGTGCTGGCCGCCTCGGCCGAAGCCGAAGGGCTACGACGCGCCGGGTGAGGCCACCGGCAGCCCGGCGTTCCTGGCCGCGGCCAGCAACCCCTCGTCGTACGCCACGAACGCGGTCAGGTCCCGCTTCACCGCCAGCGCCGACGCCAGGTGGATGGCCTGCCCCGGGGTAAGTGACTGCGGCGGCAAGGTGGCCGAGTCGTCGAGCACCGCGGTGCTCAGCGAGACCTTGGCGATGCGCTTGATCACCTTGTAGCCGCGCGGCAGCGCGCCCGGCTCGGCCTGCCAGATGGCCCGCGGCAGTTCCGCCCGGTGCAGGGCGCTCGATACCAGCGACTGGCTGGCCCGTTCGGCCAGCCACGCGGCCAGCGCCGCGGATTCGGGTTCGGTCCTGGCCAGCTTGATCAGCGCCGAGGTGTCGAGGTAGATCACAGCGAGGGCGGGTAGGGCTCGAGGCCGCCGACGCCGCCCGGTTCGTCGGCCGGCTCGACGATCCCGGCCGCGATCAGCCGTTCCAGCGGGCTGCCCGGTTCCTTGACCGGTATGAGCTGGGCCACTAGCCGTCCCCGGTTGGTGATGTCCACGGTGTAGCCCTTCTCGGCAAGGTCGACATAGACGCTGGCCTGCTGGCGCAGTTCCCTGATCCCGATCCGGTGCCGGGCCGGCGCCCGCCCAGCAGGCTCAACAAGCCCAGCAGGCTCAACAAGCTCAGCAGGCTCAACAAGCCCAGCAGGCTCAACAAGCCCAGCAGGCTCAACAAGCCCAGCAGGCTCAACACGCCCAGTGCGTCCGGCCGGTTCCGCGCGCCGGGCCGGACGCCCGGGTCCGCGGCTGCGCTGTCCCCGCTCTACCGGCAGCGGATCCTGCTCGTCCGCCGGAGTATCACTCACCGTGCCACGGTAGCACGAAGGATGCTACCGCGACTTCCGGACGTCGATCTGGCGCTGGGCCTCGGTGATCACGCGGCCGACGTCCCGGCCGAACCCGGCGTCATACGGGTGCGCCACCTGCCCCGAACGGATGTTGCCGGCCAGCTCGCTCAGCGCGACCCCCAGTGGCGGGAGCGGGTCGGCGTTCCGCGCCGGCACCGGCGACCGGCCAGGCCCCCACAGGTACGCCTCGAACGCCTCGGCCTCCTCGCCGACGCTCTGCGACAGGGTGACCGCGCTGCTCGTCCCGCCCCGATGGTGCAGGATCAGGTGGCTCACGTCGGCCGGGCCCGCGTCCGCGGTCACCGCGGTGACCGGGCCGAGGGCGGCCCACAGCAGCGAGATCGCGTGCGGGGCCAGGTCCCACAGCGCGCCCTTCTCCTGCCGCCAGGGCGTGTTGAACGGGCTCGACTCCTGCAGCGAGGACCCGAACCACGCCACCAGCCCGCCCAGCCAGTCGCCGCCCGTGCTCACCTCGGCCAGCCAGGCCCGGATGTCCGCCCGGTACATGAAGGTGAAGAAGACCACCGACGCGATGCCGCTCTCCGCGACCGCCGCGGCCACCTCGTCGGCCCCGGCATCGGTCGTGGCCAGCGGCTTCTCGAGCAGCAGGTGCTTGCCGACCCGGGCCGCAGCCACCGCGATCGGCGCCTGCACGTCCGGCGGCACGGCGAACGCGACCCCGTCGACCGCGTCCAGGAACGCGCCGATGTCCTGGTAAGGAGTGGCGCCATACGCCTCAGCCAGCGCCGCAGCGGCCCGCGGGTCCCGGCCCCAGACCGCGGTCAGCTCGATGTCCGGCGCCGCGGCGAGCGCGGGCGCGTGCGCGATGCGGGCCCAGTGGCCGGTGCCGACCAGGCCGAACCTCAGTGCTGCCGATGCCATCCCTGCAGCGTACAGAACCAAAAAGTGCCCCGCGGGCCAGCAAGGCCCGCGGGGCACGCCCCCGTTCTGGAAATGTCACCGGGCGCTGTAGGCGTTCCCGGCCCCGGCCGTGATCCCGGACTGGCGCCCCCGCCCGGTGACCGTCCTGGCCTTGGCCGCGAGCATCCCGGTCCGGGCCAGCAGCATGGCGATCGACAAGAAGATGAGGCTGTCGGTCAGGGCGCCCACGGTGATGTGGGTGGTCACCAGCCAGCTGCCGAGCTGGCGGCTGAACACGTGGTTCGCGCCGTAGGCGAAGTACAGCCGCCCGGCCACCACGGCCATCCAGACCAGCGCGTACGGCAGGCCCGCGCGGGAGACGGCGTGGCCCGACGGCGCGTCGTAGCGCACCCGCATCAGCGCGGCGGCGAGGACTCCGAGGGCCAGGCCCGCGGCCGCCCCGGCGACCTCCAGGGCCAGGCCGTTACCGGACGTCGCGCCCCCCTTGATGAAGAACGGCACCACGACCACCGCGGTAATGAACGGCCGCAGCAGCCGCATCGGGCCGACCTTGCGCTGACCGACGTCGCTGACCAGGACGGCGGCCAGGATAACGAGGTTGAGGATCCAGACGCTGGCGTCCATTTCGAGCTCCTTGATAAGGCGTTTCGCTGATATCCACCACGCTAGGAACGACCTGGTTGGAACCGCGTCGGCCTGCGGCTTGACCAGAGGTGGAACCAAGCCGGGCGCACGCCTCCACCCGGCCTCCACCCGAGCTCAACCCGCCCGCCCAGACCGCCGGGCTTCCTGGCGAGTTACGTTGATAGACATGTTCGGATTCGCGACGCGATCGGACTCGGTCACCGGGGAGCGCGTCGTCAGCGTGGCCCGGATCATCGACGTGGTCCGGGCCTTCGGCCTGATCGCGGTCATCGTCAGCGTCTCGCTGGCCCACCCGGGCCCGGGCTCGCCGGGACCGCGCGGCGTGACGATCGCGGTCACGCTCGCCCTGTCCAGCGTGGCCTGGATCGCCTGGCTGGTGTCCGGCACCACCGGTCAGCGACGTGCGCTCAGCCTGGCCAGCCTGGTCGTGATGGCGGTGGCGGGCGGCGTGCTGGCCGGGGCGTCGGAGTACAGCCCGGCCATCGCCGTCGGCTGCGCGGCCACCTTCAGCGCGGCGGTCCGGCTGAGGACCAGTGCCTCGCTGGGCATCTTGGCCGGGACCCTGGCCTCGTTCCTGATCACGGCGCTGGTCGGCAACGACGCGACCGGGGTCGTGCTCGGCTTCCCGTTCGCGTACGCCGGGTTCTGGAGCGTGGCCATGACCCGCCGCGAGTACCTGGTCCGGGCCGAACAAGCCGAACGCACCCTGGCCGAGACCCGCCGCGCCCTGGAAGCCGAGACCCAGGCGGCCGCGCTGGCCGAACGGGCCCGGATCGCCCGTGACATCCACGACGTGCTGGCCCACTCGCTGGCCGCGGTGTCGGTCAACTTGCAGGCCGCCGAGGGCCTGCTCGCCTCGGAATCCCTCCCGAAGGACAACCCCGAGCTGACCAAGGCGGTCGAATGCATCGACCGGGCCTGGCACGCTGACCCGGGAGGGGATGGCCCAGGCCCGCCGGGCCATCCTGGCCCTGCGCGAGGACACGGCCCCGCTGCCCGACCAGCTGGCCAAGCTGGCGGCCCAGTACCAGGCGGCCGGCGACGCCACCATCCAGCTCACCGTCACCGGCGAGCCCCGGCCGCTGCCCGAGCAGGCCACCCTGGTCGCCTACCGCGCCGCCCAGGAGGGACTGACGAACGCCCGTAAGCACGCGCCCGGCCAGCCGGTATCCCTGGCCCTGGCCTTCGCGCCCCGCCAGGTCACCGTCACCGTCGAGAACCCGCTACCGCCGGAAAACCAAGCGCGACCGCTCGCGGAAACCGGCGCCGGCGCTGGCCTGACCGGCCTGAAGGAACGCGCGGCGCTGGCCGGCAGCACCCTAGAAGCGGGGCCGGCCGACGGGACCTGGCGGATCGAGCTGAGAATTCCCTCATGAGCGAGGCCAGTATGAGCAACGCGGGCGAACCGGTCACCGTCGTCGTCGCGGACGACCAGTCCGCCGTCCGCGAAGGCCTGGTCCTGCTGCTCGGCACCGTGCCCGGCATCGCCGTGATCGGCGAGGCGGACGACGGCGAAGCCGCGGTCGAGGCCGTCGCCGCCAAGGACCCGCAGGTCGTGCTCATGGACCTGAACATGCCGGGCTGCGACGGGGTGGAGGCGACCAGGCGCGTCCGCGCCAGCCACCCGCGCACCCAGGTGGTCGTGCTGACCACCTACTCCGACGACGAGTCGATCATCGGCGCGCTGCGGGCCGGCGCCCTCGGCTACCTGACCAAGGACGCCACCCGGGCCGAGATCGGCCGGGCCGTGCTGGCCGCCGCGGCCGGCCAGGCCGTGCTCGACCCCGAGGTGCAGCAGCGCCTGCTGTCCGCCGCCGTCCGCGCCCCCGTCCAGGTCGCCGAGCCGTCCGAGGGCGACCTCACCCCCCGCGAGTCCGAAGTCCTCCGCCTCATCGCGGGCGGCAAGTCCAACCGGGAGATCGCGCGCGCCCTGTTCGTCAGCGAGGCCACGGTCAAGACCCACGTCAACCGCATCTTCGCTAAGACCGGCTCCCGCGACCGCGGCCAGGCCATGCACTACGCCTACCAGCATGGCTACGCCGAACAACCCAAAAATTTATACCGAACGCGTGGCCTGTCACGCCCCCCTCATCACCACCCGCCACGGCCGGACCGTGACGCTGAAGAAGCCGCTCGCCACGCTGATGTCGTCTTCAGTCGCGAGCCGGGTCGCGGTCCCGAGCTGACCGGGTCCCGGCAGCCGCAGGATCGTCATGCCCTCGCCCTCGGCGTCGGCCAGCGGGCCCGCCGCGACCAGGTAGCCCGCCGCGTGCATCCGGGCCAGGAAGGCGACGTGCTCGCCGAAGCGCGGATCGGTGAACACCGATCCGTCCCGCGGCGCCTCCGGCCCCGGCCGGTGCAGCAGCGCCACCCAGGTGTCCTCGTCGCCGTCATCGCCCGCGTCGTCGTCCGCGTCGACCAGGTTCTTCCCGCGGATCGGCGGGATGGCGTTCACGGCTTTCCCTTCCCAGTTCAGGCGGTGATCGTGAGCGGCAGCACCGGGGTCAGCCGGCGGACCCGCCTCTGGTTGAAGGGGGGTTCCGCGTCCGCGATGAGGGTGAGGGTGACCTGGACGCCCCAGTCGCCCGGCGGCACCGCGTAGCCGAGCCGCTCGGTCGAGCTGGCCGTGCCGATGAGCAGCGGGATCCGCTCGGTTCCCCCGGGCGCAACCTTGAACGCCACCAGCGCTGTCGTCTGGAAACCGGCGAACCCGCCCACCACCTCGCCCGTGGCCGGGTCGACGACGCCGGCCGTGACCTGCCCGTTGGTCGCGATAGACAGGCCCGCGCCGGACCGGTCGCGGACCAGCAGCCCGTGCTCGAGCGTGTGCCCGGAGCGGACCACGGCCGGCCCGTCCAGCTCGGTCTCGGCCTCGTCCGGGCCCAGCCGCGGCGCCGGCTCGGCGCGCGGCCCCCGCGGCCCCCGCGGCCAGCGCGGCGCGCGGCCGGGCGGGTAGGGGAGCGCCCCGACCGTGAGCCCCACCTGATCGCCGAACCGCCGGTGCAGCTCGGCGGCGGCCGCCTCGGCCCACGGCTGCAGCTGGATCAGGTACGGCGGCTCGGCCTCGTCCTGCTCCAGGGTCGGGTGGCCGAGCAGCGCCCCCGGCTGGCCGGTCAGCAGCTGGGACAGCGCCTCCCTGACCTCGCCCCACGTCGTCATGCCAGCCAGGCTAATCCTTTCGTGAGGCCGCGGCTCATGATCGGGTGGTCTCGACCGATCCCAGCGGGGCAGGCAGGGCCGCCAGCTCGCGCAGCCGACGAGGCGGGAAGTCGGTCCACCCGCGCTGGGGATCACGGCCGGCGTGCAGGTGCCGGTCCAGAAAGCGCTGCCAGCGTCGTAGCGCGTCGGCGGCGGCGCCGGCGTCGAGCTGTCCCGCCTCGATGGCGTCCGCGAACTCGTCCAGGTCAAGCAGGCGCTGATGACGTCCGTCGACGGGAACCAGGACGTCGATGTACAAGTCCCTGACGATGACCGACCTGGGCCCGGCCGTGACCTGGACCAGGTTGACGTACCAGGTGACCGGCCCGCTCCGGTCCCGGTCGGCGCCAGCGCTGGGCCGCCAGGCTGGGAGCGACATGCTCACTCCGAGGTCGAGCAGCACGAAAGCGCGCTCGAGCCGGGACCGGCCAGGCCAGGCAGTGAGGTGGGCGGACAGTTCGAACTCGTAGGCGAGCACGTCGCCCGCGCGGATGCCGGGCAGCGGCCCGGACAACGGGACCGGATCGCCGTGGCGGCCCCGCCAGACCTCAACGCGCTCCATGGGCAGAGACTAAGAGCTCGAGCTCGGGTCCAGGACGGCGCGGATCAGACCCTGGAGCTCGCCGTCGGCCAGGGTGGCCGCGTCCCCGGGCCGCAGCCGGATCGTGCTCTTGCCGCTCAGCAGCTCGCGATGGCGCTCGGCGAAGCCGCCGTCGCGGCCCAGCCAGCCGTAGAGCGAGATCCCGTGCTGCCAGGCGCCGACGTGGAGCCGGCGCTTACCCACCTTGTAGGTCGGCATCTGGTACGACAGGACCACGCTCGCCTCGGGGTACGTGGCCATGATCAGCTCGTGGATCTGGTCGAACAGCGGGCGGTGCGCGAGGTCGATCGCGTCGATGTAGCCCTGCACGGCTTCGTCCATGCGAGATATTCTCCGCCGCGAACAGTGGACCGCGCACCTGCGCCGCCAGGTCGTCAGCCGCCGCACCATCGTCCGGGGCGCGGTGGGCACCGACGACTACGGCTTCATCACACCAACCCCAACCGGTATCTCAGCCCCAGCAACCGCTCCAGCCCCTAGAGATCTTTCTCGAACCAGTGGTGGGCGTAGGGCTCGTCGTTGAACGCCGCCACCTCGTGGTAGCCCGCCGCCCGGTACAGGGCGATGGCCTCGGCCAGCGTCCGGTTCGTCTCCAGCCGCAGCACGCGCACGCCATGCCCGGCCGCCTGGGCCTCCAGCTCGGCCAGGAGCCGGCGGCCCAGGCCGAGGCCGCGCACCGCGGGGGCGACCCACATGCGCTTGACCTCGGCGGGCGCGCCGGGGTGGAACTTCAGCGCGCCGCAGCCCGCCGGCTCGCCGTCCAGGACCGCGACCAGGAACAGGCCGGCCGGCGGGGTCATCTCGTGGTCGGCGGCGGAGTTGCTCCGGGCCGGGTCGAAGCCGCTGTCGAACCGGGCGGCTAGCTCCTGTTCGTAGGCGCGCAGGCAGCGGCGGGCACCGGGGTCCCGGGGGTCGCGCACGCCGATCTCGACCGCCGAGGCGGCCAGCAGTCGCTCCACCTCGGACATGGCGGCGACGAGCCGTTCGCGCTGACGCTCGGAGAGCGGCCCGAGCCAGCTGGCGGCGGCGTCGTCAGAGCGACGGTCATACTCGGCCCGTTCGGCCTGACCTTGGACGGTCAGCCGCGCGGTCCGGCGCCTTCCGTCCGCCTCGCTCGCCCCGACGGTGATCAGGCCGTCCTGTTCCAGTGCCCGCAGCAGCCGGCTCAGGTAGCCGGAGTCCAGGCCGAGCCGGTCTCGCAGTTCCCTCACGTCACGCCCGTCCGGGCCGATCTCCCACAGCACCCGCGCCTGGCCGAGCGGGCGCCCGCGAGAGAGGAAGGCGTCCTCGAGAGCGCCGGCCCGCTGCGTGACCGCGCGGTTGAACCGCCGGACCTGTTCGATCATGGTCCGCTCCATTCTCTGACTATAGTCAGAGAATGGCACACATCCGGCCCTACCGTGATACCGACCTGCGCGCGGTCTACGACGTCTGCGTCCGGACCGCCGACGCCGGCGGCGACGCCCGGGGCATCTATCACAGCGACGACCTGATGCCCGACCTGTTCGCCTGCCCGTACGTCTTCCTCGAGCCGGACTTCGCCTTCGTCCTCGACGACGGGGAGCGGGCGGTCGGCTACGTGCTGGGGACGCCGGATACGGCGGCGTTCGTCCGGGCCTACCGTGAGCGCTGGATACCGCACCTGGACGGCCGCTACCCGGAGCCGCCTGAGTACCGGGACCCGCCCGATCCAGCCCCCAGCCGGGACGACGAGATGATCGCCCTGCACTACCGGCCGGAGCGGCTGCTGTGGCCCGGCCTGGACGCCTACCCCGCGCACCTGCACATTGACCTGCTGCCGCCCTTCCAGGGCGCCGGCCACGGCCGCGCCCTGATGGAGACGTTCTACGCGGCGGCGGCCCAGGCCGGGGCCCCGGGCGTGCACCTCACCGTGCTGGCCGCCAACACCCGCGCCCTCGGCTTCTACGCTCATCTCGGCTGGCGCCGCCTCGAGCCCGCCCAGCCCGGCGAGTCCGCCGTCGTCTACCTCGGCCACGACCTCTGACCCCCCGTCCCGCTTCGGGACGCCCCGTCCCCCCGGGACCCCCCGCCGCTGCCCCCGCCCCGCCAGCCGCCGCCCCCGCCCCGCCAACCGCCGCCCCCGCCCCGCCAGCCGCCGCCCCCGCCCCGCCAGCCGCCGCCCCCGCCCCGCCAGCCGCTGCCCCCGCCCCGCCAGCCGCCGCTCCAGCCCCGCTTCCGCGGACATGAAATCGGGGTTCGAGAGCGTTAGAAAGCGCTGGGGGCCCAGTTTCATGGCCTTCCGCCACGCGGCCCGGCTCAAGTAACCGGGTCTGCATCACCGAGTAGCGGCCATACGGCAGGATGGAATCATGCAGCCGCGAGATTTTTCGCTTTACGGTGCCGTCGATCTGGGTGCGCGGCAGGCCGCCGCGCAGCGCAGGCAGCAGGCGGCCCAGTCACAGTCCCAGGCCCCGGACGGCGGTCCGGCCGCGCCCGGGGACGGAATCGTCATCGACGTCACCGAGGAGACCTTCAACACCGATGTCGTGGAGCGCTCCCGTACCACGCCCATCATCATGGACCTGTGGGCCGAGTGGTGCGGGCCGTGCAAGCAGCTCTCGCCGGTGCTCGAGAAGCTCGCGCTCGAAGCCGGCGGTCAGTGGATCCTGGCCAAGGTCGACGTGGATGCCAACCCCCAGCTGAGCGCGGCGCTGCAGGTGCAGAGCATCCCCATGGTGGTGGCGGTGCTCGGCGGCCAGCTGGTGGACGGCTTCCTCGGGGCCATGCCGGAGTCCCAGGTCAAGCAGTGGATCGGCCAGGTCCTGGCGGTCGCGGAGAAGATGGGCATGGCGGTGACCGCGCCCGCGGGCGCGGCCGAGGCCGCCGAGGTCGCGGACGGCGAGGTCGCGGACGGCGAGGTCGCCGAAACCGGCGTCCCGGGCGCTCCGCCGGGCCCGGGCGGCGGGCTGCCGCCGGGGATGCCGCCCGCCTACGCCGAAGCGCGCGAGGCCATGGAACGCGGCGACCTGGACGCCGCCGCCAAGGCGTTCGAGCAGGAGCTGGCGGCGAGCCCGGCCGACCCGGTGGCCAAGGCCGGACTGGCCCAGGTCAACCTGATCCGCCGGGTCACCTCCTACGACCAGGCCCAGGTCCGCCGCGACGCGGCCGAGCGCCCCGCCGACGTGGACGCGCAGACCAAGGTGGCCGACATCGAGCTGGCCGGCGGCCGGATCGAAGAGGCGTTTGACCGCCTCCTCGGCGTGGTCCGCCGGACCTCGGGCGAGGAGCGCGAGCGCGCCCGCAAGCACCTGGTCAGCCTGTTCGACCTGCTCCCGCCGAACGAGCCGCAGGTCAAGAAGGCACGTTCGGCCTTGTCCGCCCTGCTGTTCTGAGCGAAGGGAACATCTCCTCCAGTCGGCAAGGAATATGCAACTCTAGTTGCAAGTTACTTGCCGCTGGAGGGTGCGATCCCGGCGATCCGGCCGAATCCTCCGTCAATTCAATTTCGGAGGTGAGGCAAGATGTACTTCACGACTTTTGACCCGTTCGGGCGGGACTTCCAGCGTCAGTTCGACCGGCTGGCCCGGTACGCGTCGCGTCAGGCGGCCGTGCTGCCGCTGGACGTGGTGCGTCACGAGAGCGACGTCACGCTGCGGCTCGACGTTCCGGGCATCGACCCGGAGCAGCTCGAGGTCACGGTGGACCGCGGGATCTTGACCATCAGCGGCAAGCGCGAGGAGGAGCGGACCGAGAACGACAAGTTCTTCGTGCGGGAGCGCACGATGGGCACGTTCACCCGCCGCCTGCGGCTGCCGGAGACCCTGGACGCCGAGGCCGTCGAGGCGAGCTACGCCAACGGCGTGCTCGAGGTCAAGGTTCCGGTCACCGAGCAGGCGCAGCCGCGCAAGATCGAAGTCCGCAAGGTCGAGATCGCCCAGTCCGGCGACAAGGACCAGGCGGGCGACAAGGAGGAGATCGCGGCCTGACCGCGCTCCTTCACGTAAGCAAGCGGCCGGCGGGCGCGGATGCGCCCGGCCGGCCGCTTACCATCTGGGCAGGAGGTGAGTCCCATGGCACCGTCGCCACTGGACGACGAGAACGCCCCCCTGTACACGGTCGGGCAGGTCGCCGAGATGCTCGCCATCAAGCAGGCCTTCCTGCGCCGGGTGGACGACCTCCAGGTGGTCTCGCCGCAACGCTCACCCGGCGGCCAGCGCCGTTACACCCGCTACGAGATCCGCATCATCCAGCAAGTCGTCTCGATGGCCGACGAAGGCATCACCCTGCAGGCCATCCGCCGCATCATCGAACTGGAACGCCAGCTCGGCGCCGTCACCAGAGAACGCGACGACCTAGCCCGCCGCCTGGCCGAGCTGCTCGGCACTGGATAACTCAGATCGGGTACCTGGTGGGTTCGGTGGTGTAGCTCCTGCCCGAGGGAGTGGTCCACCGGAACGTCCCGTCAGGCAGCTGGTCCACCTTCCACCCGGGCTGCTGCTTGAGCCGGTGATCATGCCGGCACTTCGGGCCGGCGTTGCACAGGCAGGTCCGGCCGCCTTGCTCGTACGGGATGTTGTGCTCGAAGTCGCACTGGCTCGCGGGCCGGCGGCAGACCGGGCTGGTACAGGTGGCGTGCCGGACCTGGGCCAGGTGCCGCAGCTTGACCCCGGGGTCGTGGCCTTGCGCCGCGAGCCGGTGGTCGCAGTCCCGGGTGTCCAGGGAGTACAGCTCGATGATCAGGCCGGGCCCGTCCCCGGGGGTGCGCAGCCGCCAGGTGCCGTGCCCGCCCGGCGGCCCCTCCCGCGACTCGGGAGTGAAAGCGAATCCCGTGCTCCCCGGCTCACCCGGGGCGGCGGATCCCGGCGGCCCGTCCCTGATCCCGCCCGGCGTCCGTGGTTTGCCCTGTTTCCCCTGGCCGGCGTGGCTCTTGGGTCCGGGCCGGGCGCACCCGTGCTCGGTGGCGTGCCCCTGCCCGTCGGTGATGGTCACGCACCAGGTCGTCTTCGGGTTCCGGGCCGCGGCATGGGCCAGGTCCCGGGCCAGCCACGGGTCGACGGGCCCGAACCCGCCCAGTTCCCCCGGCCGGTCCGCCTGCCCGGTCAGGTTCGCCAGCGGGACCGTCAGCGTGACCCGCCCGGCGAACCCGGCCGGGACCACCCCCGCCCCCGGGCCGGCCGCCCCCGGGCCGCCCGCCCCGGGACCGCCCGCCCCGGGACCGCCCGCCCCGGGACCGGCCGTCCCCTGACCCGCCGCACCGTTCCCGGCGCCAGGCCGGGAGTCCTGGCCGAGCAGCAGGTCCAGGTACGCCCGCGCCCGCAGCACGTCCATATCCCCGTCCAGCCCGCCCGCGCGCAGCTCACGCGCCCGCGCGGTGATCCGCTGGTCCGCCGCCAGCACCTCATCGGGCGGCAGCTCCCGCCCCATCAAGGCGGCGTTCCCCGAGTCCTCCGCCCACCGCTCCACCCGGGCGTCCCTCTGCGCGTCCTCCCGCCGCTTCCGCGCCTTCCCCGGCGCCACGTCCATCACCGCCTGGGCGATCGCGTGCCGCAGCCCGCCCGGGGTCAGCCGGGCCGCCCGGTCGAGAACCTGTTCTTCCGCCGCCCGGGCCTCGCCCGCATCCAGCGGCCCGGTGCCGTCCACGATAATCGTGACCTTGGACTGCCGCAGCCTCCCCGCCGTGAACAAGGCCATCGTCCCCGGCAGCCGCCCCGCCAGGTCCGCCGCCCGGCCCATCAGCCGCTCCGCCGCGGCCTTGGACTCGGCCAGCAGCACCCGCAGCTCATCAACCGCGAACTCATCCCACCGCTCGGGCATCCCCCCACGATCCGCCGACTCGCACCCCTCCTCCGGGCGCCGCCGGATGAACTCCGCCACCGCCGCGTGCTTACGCGCCGCGGCGTACGCCTCGATCCGGTCCCAGGCGGTGATGGCTCCGTCGAGTTCGTCGTCCGAGGCCCCCGCGTACCGGTCGTCATTCCCGGCCGCGTCTTCGGCGTGGAAGGCCAGCGACACGCCGCCAGGGAGACCGTTCAGTACCCCGCCCGGCGCGAACCCCGCCACCCCAGCCACCGGTTCCCCGACCTCAGGCTCGGGCTCCTCCTCCTCTTCGCTGAGACCGGGCGGTTCGTCATCCTCGGACGTGGCATCGCACCACGCTTCCCACTCCTGCGCGGTCATCCAGTCAGGGGTAGGAACGGGTTCTGAGGGAGGATCCGTATGAGCCGGTTTCGAAGGCATGTACACCTCCCCGTTCGGGAGAAGTTGTCTCGGGGAAATGATATCGAAAACTGGTTCGATCAGCAATAAGGTAAGCCGTTACCGCCGGCGTGTCGCGATGACTCGGAACCCATGAGGACAGACGTGACGGTGCGATGCCGACGCAACGCTAGGACTTCTGCGAAACGGCGAGACTTCCGCGAAGTTCTGTGGCACGACGAGCGCGGGCCGCGATGATCACCGGCCTCCCGGAACGGCACCCCAGCACGCCGCCGATACGACGAACAAGCCCGCCGGGAGCTCTCAGCCGCGGGCGGTGTCGGAACCCGGGGGCTCGGCCAGCTGCTCGAGCACGGGCAGCGCCTCGGCCAGCGTGGCGCGCTGGGCGGGAGTGAGCAGCGACAGGCTCTCGGTCAGCACCATGGTCGTCTCGGTGCGCAGCCGCTCCAGCGTGTCGTGCCCGCGCGGAGTGATAGCCAGCGTGCTCGCCCGGGCGTCGCTCGGGTCGGCGAACCGGCGCACGTAGCCGCTGTCCTCCAGCGCCGTCACCAGCCGGGTGAGCGTAGACGGCGCGATGCCCTCGGCCGCGGCCAGGTCACCCAGGCGCATCGGCCCGGACCGCTCCACGGTGGCCAGCGCCGCGAGCTGGGTGGGGGTCAGGCCGGCCAGCTCGTGCTTGCGCATCCGCCGGGCTAGCCGGGCCAGCGCCACCCGCAGCCGGGTGACGTCGACGGCGGGCCCCCCGTCGACGGCGGGCACCCCGTCCTGGGGCTCCGCGCCGGGCGCCGGGTTCGGCGCGCCGGTCTCGTTACGGCTCGCCGTAACGACCGATTCCGTGCTCACCTTCTCAGCCTACGCGGTGCGCGCCGTACCCTGGAGTCCGGCGGAAAGGCGGGAACAACGTGGCAATGGCGCCGAGCGTCTCCTACTCCATTACCGTGCGGCTCGAGGTGGCCAGCCGGGGCCGCGCGGTCAGCGAGATCACCCGGGCGGTAGAGCAGGCCGGCGGCGTGGTGACGGCTCTGGACGTGACGGCCGGGCGCAACGACCGGCTGCGGGTCGACGTGACCTGCGCCGCGAGCGGCACCGAGCACGCCGAGGCCCTGGTGGCCGCGCTGGGCGGCATCGACGGCGTGACCGTGCACAAGGTCAGCGACCGCACCTTCCTGCTGCACCTGGGCGGGAAGATCGAGATGCGCTCCAAGGTGCCGCTGCGGAACCGCGACGACCTGTCCATGGCCTACACCCCGGGCGTGGGCCGGGTCGCGATGGCGATCGCCGGGAACCGGGAAGATGCCCGCCGCCTGACTATCAAACGGAATTCGGTCGCCGTGGTCACTGACGGCTCAGCCGTGCTCGGGCTGGGCAACATCGGCCCGTACGCCGCGCTTCCCGTGATGGAGGGCAAGGCCGCCCTGTTCAAGCAGTTCGCCGACATCGATGCCTGGCCGATCTGCCTGGACAGCCAGGACACCGACGAAATAGTCCGAACGGTCCAGCTCATAGCCCCTGGTTTTGGCGGTATCAACCTGGAGGACATCAGCGCGCCGCGCTGCTTCGAGGTGGAGCGCAGGCTGCGCGGGCTGCTCGACATCCCGGTGTTCCACGACGACCAGCACGGCACCGCGATCGTGGTGATGGCCGCGCTGACCAACGCGCTGCGGGTGGTGGGCAAGAAGCTGCCCGAGGTGCGCATCGCCATGGCCGGCGCGGGCGCCGCGGGCACCGCCGTGCTCAAGCTGCTGCTGGGCGCGGGCGCCACCCCGGCCAGCGTGGTCGTGTGCGACGACAAGGGCGCGGTGCACGCGGGCCGGGCCGGACTGGACGACAGCCTGGGCTGGATCGCGGAGAATACCAACCACGGCGGGTACGCCGGGGACCTGAAAGGGGCGGTCAGCGGGGCTGACGTGTTCATCGGCCTGTCCGCGCCGGGCATCTTGTCCGGCGGCGACATCGCCGCGATGGCCGAGGGCGCCATCGTGTTCGCGCTGGCCAACCCCGATCCCGAGGTGGACCCGGAAGCGGCCCGGGAGCACGCCGCCGTGGTGGCCACCGGCCGCAGCGACTACCCGAACCAGATCAACAACGTGCTGGCCTTCCCCGGCGTGTTCCGCGGGCTGCTCGACGCGCAGAGCCGGTTCGTCACCGACGACATGCTGATCGCGGCCGCCCACGCGCTCGCCGACGTGGTTTCCCCGGACGAGATCGGGCCGCACTACATCATCCCGTCGGTGTTCCACCCCGACGTCGCCTCGTCGGTCGCCGTCGCAGTCCGGGACGCCGCCGCCCAGCAGCTTGCCCGAGAATAGGCTCATGGACGATATGGCATCGGAAGCGCAGGCGGGCCGTCTGCTCGTCGCCACCCCGGTGCTCGGCGACCCCAACTTCAAGCGCACCGTCGTCCTGCTCGTCGAGCACGAGGAGGAGCAGGGCAGCCTCGGCGTCGTGCTGAACCGGCCGACCAAGGTCCCGGTCGGCCAGGTCCTCGAGCCGTGGACGGAGCTGGCCACGGACCCGTCGGTGGTGTTCACCGGCGGCCCGGTCTCGCCGAACAGCGCCCTCGCCCTCGCCCACGTGCCCGGCACCGACGAGCCGGTGGGCTGGCACCCGCTGGACGGCGCGCCCGCCATGGCCCGGCTCGGCCTGGTCGACCTGGATGCCCCGCCGGGCCTGCTCGCGGCGGCCATCGTCTCGCTCCGGGTCTACGCCGGCTACGCGGGCTGGAGCGCGGGCCAGCTCGAGGCCGAGATCGAGGAGGGCGCCTGGTACGTGGTGCCCGCCGAGCCGTCCGACGCGTTCTGCCCGGACCCCGAGCGGCTGTGGCCCGCCGTGCTGCGCCGCCAGGGCGGCGAGCTCGCCTACGTGGCCACCTATCCGGATGACCCCGGCCTGAACTAAACTCGCTGCCCGTGAGCAGCAATACAGAGGTTCTTCCGGAGCAGGAAACGCGCATCCACGAAGAGGTGCGGCCCGATCTGTCGCATGGCGACGGCGATCACGAGCGCTTCGCGCACTACGTGCAGAAGGACAAGATCGTCGAGAGCTCGGTGATGGGCACGCCGCTGGTCGCGCTGTGCGGCAAGGTGTGGGTGCCCAGCCGGGATCCCAAGAAATATCCGGTCTGCCCGACCTGCAAGGAGATCTACGAGGGGATTCCCCAGGGCGACGACGGCGAGGACTGACCGGGCCGCCAAGCCGGAGGCGACCTGGCAACAGAGCTACCGGCGGGTCTCCCGGCGGGGAGGCGGTTGCGGCGGTAACATTTTGGCCTCGTGACCCCTCGATCTGACGCAGTTCTCAGCCCGCGCCACACCGAGCGCCACACCCCGCCCGGCTCGTCGCCAGCTGCGGCGCCTCCCGCCCCGCCCGTTCGGGATGATCTTCTTCCTGGGCTGCGCGGGTGGCAGAAGGATGCCTACCACGAGTACTTCCGCACGTCCCGGCGCGACTTCCTGCTGGTCGCCACGCCGGGCGCGGGCAAGACGACCTACGCGCTCACGGTGGCGGCCGAGCTGCTGGCGCGGCGCGAGGTCGCGTCCCTGACGATCGTCACGCCCACCGAGCACCTCAAGCACCAGTGGGCGGCGGCGGCCGCCCGGTTCGGCATCGCGATCGACTCGGCCTACCGCAACGCCCAGGGCCGGGCCGGCGCCGACTTCGCCGGGGTGGCCGTCACCTACGCCCAGGTCGCCGCCCACCCGGCGCTGCACCGGCAGCGCACGGAGAACCGGCGCACGCTGGTCATCTTCGACGAGATCCACCACGCGGGCGACGCGATGTCCTGGGGCGACGCGGTCAAGGAGGCGTTCGACCCGGCGCGGCGCAGGCTGGCGCTGACCGGCACGCCGTTCCGCAGCGACGCGAACCCGATCCCGTTCGTCACCTACACCGACGAGCCGGGCGGCGGCAAGCGCAGCGCCTCGGACTACGTCTACGGCTACGGGCCGGCGCTGGAGGACTGCGTGGTCCGGCCGGTCATCTTCCTGGCCTACTCCGGCGAGATGCACTGGCGGACCCGGGCCGGGGACGAGATCACCGCCACCCTCGGCACGCCGATGACCAAGGACCAGATCGCGTACGCCTGGCGGACCGCGCTGGACCCGGCGGGGGAGTGGGTGAGCCGGGTCCTCGAGGCCGCCGACAAGCGGCTGACCGAAGTGCGCCGCGGCATGCCCGACGCGGGCGGCCTGGTCATCGCGGGCGACCACGAGGACGCCCGGGCCTACGCCGCGCTGCTGCGCGGCCTGACCGGCAAGCGCCCGGTCGTCGTGCTGTCCGACGACAAGACCGCGAGCAAGAAGATCTCCGCCTTCGCCGAGTCCGATGACCGCTGGATGGTGGCGGTGCGGATGGTGTCCGAGGGGGTGGACATCCCGCGGCTGGCCGTCGGCGTGTACGCCACCAGCGTGTCCACCGCGCTGTTCTTCGCCCAGGCGGTCGGCCGGTTCGTCCGCGCCCGGCGGCGCGGCGAGACCGCGTCCGTGTTCGTCCCGTCCGTCCCGGTCCTGCTCTCCTACGCCGCCGAGCTCGAGGCCGAACGCGACCACATCCTCCGCGCCCCCGGCGAGGCGTCCGAGGAGGAAGACCTGCTCGCCGAGGCCCAGCGGGAGCGCGACACCCCGGACACCTTCGACGAGCCCTCCTTCACCGCCCTGAACGCCTCCGCGCACTTCGACCGGGTGCTGTACGACGGCGGCGAGTTCGGCACGGCCACCGCGGCGGGTTCGCCCGAGGAGGAGGACTTCCTCGGCCTGCCCGGCCTGCTCGAGCCGGACCAGGTCCGGACCCTGCTCCGCAAGCGCCAGGACGCCCAGCTGGCCACCCGCTCCCAGGTCGCCGCGATGCGCGCCCCGGCCACTCCCGCCCCGGCCACTCCCGCCCCGGCCGCACCAGCCTCCGCCCCGCCCGGCACCCCGGCCGCCCGCCCTGGCGCGCTGCACCCGGCCACCCCTGAAGCCCCGGCCGCCCCTCCAGTGAGCCGCCAGGCGCTGGCCGCGCTGCGCAAGGAGCTCAACGGCCTGGTCGGCGCGTGGAGCCATCGCACCAACCAGCCGCACGGTGTCATCCACAACAACCTGCGCCAGACCTGCGGCGGCCCGGCGCTGCCCCAGGCAACGGCGGAGCAGATCCGGGCCCGCATCGACATGATCCGCCGCTGGGCCATCTCCGCCCGCTAGCCCACATGCCCGCCCGCTAGCGCCCGTTTGGCCCGGCCGTCTCACCAGTCCCGTCTGCGGTTACAGCAGTGACGGATGATGTGCCGCACGTGCGGCGGCCAGCCCGCAGACGCGCTACGAGTGGTCGCGTGGCGTGCCGGTGAGCTCGACCCCGGCCGCCCGCAGGTCCTCGATGGCCTTGGCGGTGGAGTCGGGGGCCACGCCCGCGGTGAGGCCGAGCAGGACCTGGGTGGCGAAGCCCGCCCGGACCGCGTCGGCCGCGGTGGCGTGCACGCAGTAGTCGGTGGCGATGCCCGCCACGTCAACCTCGTCCACGCCGTGCTCCCGCAGCCAGTCGGCCAGCGGCGTCCCGGCCTCGTCGGCGCCCTCGAAGCCGCTGTAGGCGGCGGCGTGCGCGCCCTTGAAGAAGACCGCCTCCACGGCTCCGGTGTCCAGATCCGGGTGGAAGTCGGAGCCCGCGGTGCCCGCCACGCAATGCGGGGGCCAGGTCGCCGCGTAGTCCGGGTGGTCGGAGAAGTGGGCACCCGGGTCGACGTGGAAGTCCTTGGTCGCCACCACGTGGCCGTAGCCGGGCCGGGCCGCCACGTGTTCGCTGATCGCGCGGGCCACGGCGGCGCCCCCGGCCACGGCGAGCGACCCGCCCTCGCAGAAGTCATTCTGGACATCGACGATGATGAGCGCACGCATGGGGCCAACGGTATCCTCCGGACCCGGGAGGCGTGATGACGACCCGGGTCGACTACTGGAACCACAACGTCCACTATCAGCCCGTCATTCTCAACGCCGTCCCGCCGGGCTGCGGCGCCGCGCTGGAGGTCGGCTGCGGTGACGGCCTGCTGGCCCGGCGGCTAGCCGAAAGAGCGGCCGAGGTCACCGCCATCGACCGGGACGAGGCGATGATCGCGCTGGCCCGGGAGCGCACGTCCGGATCGCGCGTGCGGTACGTGCACGCCGATTTCCTCGCCTACCCGGTCGAGGCGGCCAGCTTCGACTTCGCCTGCGCCAACACCGTGCTGCACCACATGGACTTCGGCGCGGCCCTGAAGGCCATGGCCCGCGCGCTGCGGCCGGGCGGGCGCCTCGCGGTCGTGGGCCTAGCCGAGAACGGGGGGCCCGCCGACTTCCTGATCGGCGCGCCGGGCGTGCCCGTCAACCTGGTCTACGGTGCCTGCCGCGGTGAGGGCGGGTCCGGTGCTCCCGTGAAGAACCCGGAGATGACCTGGGCGCAGGCCCACGCGATCGCCCGGGACGTGCTCCCGGGGGTGCGTTACCGTCGGCACCTGCTGTGGCGCTACTCGCTACGCTGGCGCAAGCCCGGCGCATGGCCCGGCGCATGGCCCGGCGCATGGCCCGGCGCATAGCCCGGCCATACCCGGCAGACCGGACCGATAGCCCGGACAGACCGGCCGGGATGGAAAAACCGGGCTCGGGGACGCGGATCAGGGTGCTCCGGCCCGGATCCGCTCGCGGATCAAATCCCCGAGCCCGGGGTCCGGCGGGAACTGCCGGAGCTTTCCTTCGGGACGAACCCGCGGACGCCACGTCGTCATTACCTCGCGCACGTCTTCCCGGCCAGGATCGCATCTCATACGACACTACCCGCCATGGCCATATTGCAAATATAAACCTTCGGCCGGGCCGTTGTGAACTATTGACCAGATTAGATTTTCCTGGCGTCAGCCGAGAGTTGCCAGTTGACAAAAAGGACTCATCCGCATCTTCGCGCCGCGTGTGCATCATCTCGATCTTCAAATGCCAAAAGTCCTGTTCAGAGCCTCATGAGGCTTCGGATTTCGTATACTATAACCCTTTGCCTGGATCGTCCAGGGCGAGAATTAACCCCTCCGGATATTGAACTTACCGATGAGTAGTGCCCGACGAAGCGTATTCCTGCGCGATTCACCCATGTTAAGTGTCACGGTTCATGTTAAGTGTCATGGCTGAACAATGACGACGCCCACTTGCACTGTGCCTAAAGTGACCGGCAACCTGGAATAGTCATATCCCGCATAAGCCGAGAAGGCCTGCGACATAAGCCGAGGAGGCCTGCGACGAGCAACTCCGAGACTCCTGGCTCACCGGCATCCCCCGGGATCCCAGTACCCGAGGCGTCCGTTCCGGGTGAGTCAGCACCCGGGGCGGATGCCCCGCCAGCGGCGGCACCCGGTACGGCGGCGCCCGGCCGGGTGCCGCTCACCGCGGCCGCGCGGTCGACCTGCGCCGGTCCCGGGGTGCAGTCACCGCCAACATGAGCCGGGAGATGTCGCCGCCAACATGAGCCCGGGGGGATAGGGTCCTCCCGGCCGGGGTCCGAGCCACGCCCGGCCGGGAGGCCGCCCGCCTCAGGTAAGCGTGCGGGTAAATCGCCTTATAGCCAACCGGACCAGTCGGCGATGCGAATGGCGTCCACGCGATTGCGGGCGCCGATCTTGGTGATGACGCTGGAGATGTGATTCCGGATGGTGCCGGCCGTCAGGCAGAGCTGCCCGGCGATCTCGGCGGTAGACGCTCCTCCTGCGGCCAGTCGCAGGACGTCGCGCTCTCGGGGCGTCATCGGGTTCACTGGGGTATCGAGCGTCGCGAACGCCAGGTCGGGATCGAGCGCCTTCAGGCCCTTGGCCACCTGGCGGATGGCGTCGCTGATGTTCCCCGGCGAGGCGTTCTTCAGCACGAAGCCCGCCGCGTGCGCGGCGACCGCCTTACGGAGATCGCCGGGATTCGGCCGGCTGGCCATGATCAGCGTGCGACAGGACGGGGTGGCGGTATGCAGGGCCTGGATGACGGCGAACCCGTCGGCACCGGCAATATCGTCGTCGATGACGGCCACATCGGGCCGCAGCGAGGAAATGGTGGTCAGGACCGGCTCACGCCGGTCTAGTTCGGCCACGACCTCGATGTCGCGTTCGGCCGCGAGGCAGGCCACGAGCCCCGCCCTGATCAGGGCGATGCGCCCGGCGATGACTGTCCGGATCATGGGAGTTAACCCCCTCCCGGCAGCGACCCCGCGCCCGGCCGCGCCCGCCCCAAAGACCTTTCGGCCGAACGACTGGCCTGCACCGCCATCTCCCCCTGCACCGAAGCCGTGGCGTCGACCACGACCCTCCGATCCGCGGCCGTAACGAGGGTGAAGGGGCAGATGGCCGCGCTCGGGGCGGAGATTCTGGCCGGATGGGTACGTGCGGCGGCCACGATGGACCTAGCTGTAGCGTGCATGATGCGAAAGCTCTCTTTTCCGATGAGGGTTCGTGGATAAGGCCAGGGCCGGAGACCGGCCGAGGCGGTGCTGGCAGCAGGGCCAGCTATCCAGGAACCTCGAGAGCGCTAAGCCACGCCGAACGCGGCCGGAGCGGGTTTGTCCTGCGGATGCGCAGGACGATAACCGTGAGCAGCAACGTCGCGGCCAGCACGCCGACCTGGCCCGTCCCGCCGCCGTGGCCCGAACCGCTGGCCGCGCCCTGACCCGCCGCCGGGCCGTTGACCGCCCACGGCACCGGATTCCCGCTAGGAAGAGCCGGTCCGGACGGTCCACTCCCGCCGGAGGCAGGGGACATGCTCGAGCTGCCCCCCGCAAGGCCGGAAAGCGGCGCGGAACCGGCCCCCGGGGGGCTAGCCAGCGCGCGGCCTGGTGTGATCGACGGCCCGGTACCGGGGAACCCGCCGGTCATCGCCGGCGGCGTGCTCGCGCCCGGCTCGCCGGCCGCCGGCCGCGGGCCCGTGCCGCCAGACACTGAGGATGGCCCCGTGGCGGCAGGAAGCGTCCCGGTGACAGCCGGGACCACACCCGTGGTGAGAGTGCTGACCGCTCCGGTAACGGCGGGCAGCGTACCCCCGGTAAGCGTAGTGACCGCGCCCGTCACCGCAGGCAGCGTGCGGGCCGTAAGCCCGCTGACGGCCCCAGTGACCGCGGGCAGCGTGCTCCCCGCGAGAGTCGTGACGGTCCCGGTAACCGCGGGCAGTGTCGCCGTGGTCAGGCTGGTGACCGTGCCGGTGAGCTGGGCGACCGTCCCGGTCACGGTGGGGAGTTCGCTCGCTGCGGCTGCTGCGAGGGGGGCCGTGACCGGGACGGTCGCGCTGGTGGCAGCGCCCGTGATCGCGCTGACGGTGCCGGTCACGTCGGTGGCCGTAGCCACCGGGATGGCCGGAGCCGCCGCCTGCGCCGCCTGGCCGACACCCGATGCGGCACTAGCCACCACGACCGGAACGCTGGCCACCGGAGCACTGACTGGCGGAGCGCTAGGCGCGGGAACGCTGGCCGGAGGGACACTCGGCGGGGGAGCGCTGACCGGAGGAGCGCTGACCGGAGGAGCACTGGCGGCGGAGGCGCTCGCCGCAGAAGCGCCAGTCGCCGACTGCCCCCCAGCCGGAGGCGCCTGCGTGCTAGCCGCCGTGACCGGCGCCACCGTCGCGGTCACAGCGGAGGTGGCCGAGGACGTCGTCGAGGACACCACACCGCCAGCCGCCTGCGCCGCCGCCGCCGGAACCGCCGCCGGAACCGAGGGCACCGGAACCGAGGGCACCGGAACCGAGGGCACCGGAACCGAGGGCACCGGAACCGACGGGGAAGGCGCCGCGGGCAGCGAGGGAAGCTGCGCCGCGGCCGCTGGCCGGGCGAAGATCACGGTCAGGATCATGGCGAGCATGAAGATCGCGGCCAGGCCGCCACAGGCGCATACGCAGGCCCGCAGGGACCAGGTCCCCACCCTCTTCGACAGCCCCATCCGGGAACGGATGGGAGCATTCCCCTCCACAGCGCGCAAGCCTAGGCAGACGCTCTGCCGCCGGCAATAATCCTCACTTTGTGAGACTCGCCGGTAACTTAATCTTGCCTAAGGGTCCTGAACTGCGACGATAAAGAAAACAACGAGGCCGCAGCGGCCCGAAAATATATCGTCGCCGATCCCAGATAACAGCGATTATCTAGGACTTTCCCGGACAGTGTCGTGCCATGGGCAGCCACGATGCCATGATCGGCCACGAAGCCCCCGGGGCCGCACTGGTCGCCGAGTCGGCCGACGCCGATCCGGTCACCCGGCTCGTGCTCGGCTGGCTCGCCGGCAAGCGTTCCGAGCACACCCGCACCGCCTACGCCCGCGACATCGGGATCATCCCGCGCCGCCGGGCCGGGCAGGCGCCCTCGTGGCTGGCCTGGTGCCGGACGGCCGGGGTACATCCGGTCACCGGCGTCACCGGGCTGCACGTGGCCGTGTACGCCCGGCAGCTCTCCGCCGCCGAGCTCTCTCCCTCCTCCGCCGCCCGCAAGCTCGCCGCCGTGGCGGGCTGGTACGCCTGGCTCGAACGGCGCGGGCACATCCCCGCCAGCCCGGCCGCGGGCATCGCGCGACCGCACCGCGCGCTGGCCTCGCCGGCCACTCCCGGCCTGACCGCGGATCAGGCTTTAAGCCTCGTCCGCGCGGCCGACACGGCGCCCGGGGGGCAGCGCATCCGCACCGCGGCGCTGGTGGCGGTGCTGCTGTTCACCGGGGCCCGGGTCTCCGAGGTCATCGGCGCCGACGTCGGCGACCTCGGCACCGAACGCGGCCGCCGGGTCCTGCGGGTCACCCGGGGGGACGGCCAGCGCCGCAGCCTGACGCTGCCCGGCCCGGCCGCGGCCCGGATCGAGGCCTACCTCGCCGAGCGCGACGGCCTGCGGAATCCAAGCCGGCGCCCGGCGCCGCGGCCGCTGTTCGCCACCGCGTCCGGGCGCCGGCTCTTCGCGGCCGACGTGTGGCGACTCGTCCGCCGCCTCGCCGTGCACGCGGGCCTGCCGGACGAACTAGCCCGCCGCCTCGGCCCCGAGGCGATGCGCCACTCGTTCGCGACGTTGTACCTGGACGCCGGCGGCTCGCTCGGCGACCTGCAGAAGGTCATGGGCCACGTCGACCCGCGCACCACCCGCCGCTACGACCGCGCCCGCCACCTGACCACCCGCTCACCCGGCGACGTGGTCGCCGCCTACCTGGCCGCCCGCCAGCACGCCAGCCCCCCGGCGCCAAGCCCGGTATGCCTCCGCAACCGGGGTTAGTCGCCGACGTCGGCCGGGGTGCCGCCGGTGATGCGGAGGAGCTCGGCGTACGTGGTGGGGAACACGGTGTGCGGGTGCCCGCCCGCGGCCCAGATCACGTCGTACTTGTCCAGCCAGGTATCGACCAAGGTCCTGAGCGGGCGGGGGTGGCCGACCGGGGCGACCCCGCCGATGGCCTGTCCCGTCCATTCACGGACCGAACGGGCGTCGGCTCGACCCACCGCGCCCACGCCGACGAGCCTCGCTACCCGGGCGGTGTCCACCCGGTGCGCGCCACTGGTCATGACCAGCAGCGGCGCCCCGTCCGCGCTGAACACGAGGCTGTTCGCGATCGCACCGAGCTCACAGCCCAGCTGGGCGGCCGCGGCCGCCGCCGTCGGCGCGCTCTCCGGCAGCTCTCGCACCTGGCCCGGCACATCCAGGTCGCGGAGCACGGCCGCGAACCTGGTGAAGTCGACTGGCATGGGTGCAGGCTAGCCGGGGCCAGAGCACCCGGGCGAACGCTTTTACGCCACGTCGGCCCGGGCCTTCTCGGTGAACACGTTCCCCGGCCGCGGAATCCCGTAGTGCTCGCGCAGGGTCCGCCCGGTGTACTCGGTGCGGAACACGCCGCGCTGGCGCAGGATCGGGATCACGTGGTCGGTGAAGACCTCGAGGCCGGACGGCAGGACCGGCGGCATCACGTTGAACCCGTCGGCGGCGCCCGCCTCGGCCCATTCCACGATCGTGTCCGCCACCTGCTCCGGCGTCCCGGCGAAGGTCCGGTGGCCCCGGCCGCCGCCGAGCCGCCCGAGGAGCTGCCGCACCGTGAGGTCGTCCCGCCGGGCCAGCTCGGTGATCAGCTGGAACCGGCTCTGCGCGCCCTCCACCGCGGGCCGGGCGTACACCTCCTCCGGCAGCCGGCGGTCCAGCTCGAGACGCGAAGCCGGTATCTCGAGCACCTTGGCCAGCTGGGCCAGGCCGTACTCGGGGATGATCAGCTCCTCGAGCTCGGTCTCCAGCGCCCGGGCCTCGGCCTCGGTCGAGCCGATGGCCGGCACCAGCCCGGGCAAGATCTTGACCTGGTCCGGGTCGCGGCCGAGGCGGCGCGCGCGGGCCTTCAGGTCGGCGTAGAACTCCTGCGCGTCGCCGAGCGTCTGCTGCGCGGTGAACACCGCCTCGGCGTACCGGGCCGCGAACTCCCGGCCGTCATGGGACGAGCCCGCCTGGACCAGCAGCGGCCGGCCCTGCGGTGACCGGGGGACGTTCAACGGCCCGCGGACCTTGAAGAACTCGCCGTGGTAATCCACCTCGTGGATGCGGCTGTCGTCGGCGTAGACGCCCGCCGCCTTGTCGCCGACCTCGGCGCCGTCCTCCCAGCTGTCCCACAGCCGGATCGACACGTCGGTGAACTCCGCGGCCCGCCGGTAGCGCTCGGCGTGGGCCGGGTTGTCGTCGAGGCCGAAGTTCTGCGCGGCCGCCTTGGTGGCCGTGGTGACGATGTTCCAGCCGGCCCGCCCGCCGCTGACGTGGTCCAGCGAGGCGAACCGGCGGGCCAGGTTGTACGGGTGGTTGTAGGTGGTCGACGCGGTGGCGATCAGGCCGATCCGGCTGGTCGCCCCGGCCAGCGCGGTGAGCAGGACCGTCGGCTCGAGCGCGCCGCCCGGCCGGTACCTGGCGTTGCCCCACAGCGCCGGGCCGTCGGCCAGGAAGATCGAGTCGAAGGTGCCGCGCTCGGCCGTCCGGGCCAGGTTCGCCCAGTAAGACAGGTCCAGGCTGGCGGACGGGTCGCTTTCCGGCAGCCGCCACGCCGCCTCGTGGTGGCCGCAGCTCATCAAGAACGCGTTGAAGTGCAGCTGCCGTTCAGCTCGGGCCATATCCGGCTCCCTCCAGCTCGCGATCGGCGACATCCGGCCCCGAAGCGGCCAACGCCGGACCCGGCGCCGCGGCCGGCTCGGCCCACACCCCGCGCCTGCGCAGTTCCGGCGGCACGCGGACCAGCCTGTGCCCCCGGCCGGAAATGGTGTGGCCGTCCCCGGAGGTAGGCAGGAACCAGTCGAACGTCAGCGTCATGAAGATGAGCCCACGGTGTCGTTGAACTGGTCCGTCATGTAGTCGTGGATGTCGATCTTGTTGGGGATGAGGCCGGCCGCGTAGAACTGGTCGACGACGCCTTGCTCGGACTTGATCGTGTCGGCGGTGATCTGGACCGGGGTCGTGGCGCTTACCTTCGCGGCCTGGACCATGATGGGCGTCGGCAGCCCGGAGGCCTCGCCCCAGGCCGCGCCCCACTGGGCCGGGTGGGCCGCGGTCCACCGGTAAGCCTGGTCCAGCAGCTTCAGGTAAACCCTGATCGCGGCGGCCTTGGCCGGGTTGGCGACGGCGGCCTTGGAGGCCACCTCGTAGGAGTACGGGCTGCCGTAGGATGGGCCGGTCTGGATCACGTGGCCGCCATACTGCGCGGTCAGCTGCTGGACGTAGGGCGGCCAGATGTCCCAGGCGTCGATGGACCCGGAGGAGAACGCCGCCAGCCCAGGAGCGGGCTGCAGGTTCACCATGGTGATATTCCTGGTCGTCAGGCCGTTCTTGTCGAGCACGGTCAGCAGGTGGTAGTTGTCCGAGCTGCCCACCGAGACCGCGACCTTCTTGCCGCGGAGCTGCGCGATGGAATGGATGGGCGAGTTCTTCGGCACCACGATCGCGTCCTGGTCCCCGTCGGTCGTCCGGGCGCCTACGATCACGATGTTCTCGCCGCCGGAGGCGGCGAATACCGGCGGTGCGTCGCCGACGCCGCCGATGTCCACGGCACTGGTGCTCATGGCCTGCACCATCGTCGGTCCCGAGGTGAAGTCGGACCAGTTGACCTTGAACGGCAGCTTGTCCAGCAGGCCGGCCGCGGTCAGGATGGCCTGGGCGCCGGTGCCCTTCTGGTCACCCACATTCAGCGTCACCGAGGACAGGTTCACCGAACCCGTCGCCGACGGGCTGCTGGCCGCGGCGGCGGATCCCGGACTGGAGGACGAGGACGACGAGCAGCCGGCCGCGGCCAACCCGGCCAGGGCAATGGTGAGGGCAGCGTAAAACCTACGTCTGGTGCGCATTGGTTCCTGTCCTAAAGGGGAGTCAGTCGGTGTCCCCGGCGGGGACGCCGAGTTGGGCGAGCAGCCGCAGTCGTAGCGCGGTGAGATCGGGATGATCACGGACCCGCGGCCTGGGCAAGGTGATGGGCGAGGAATGCGCGATCCGTCCCTCGCCTAGTACGAGCACCCGGTCGGCGAGCGCCAGGGCCTCGTCCACGTCGTGCGTGACCAGCAGCACTGCTGGCTTGTGCCGGTCCCACAGGCTGAGCACCAGCCGGTGCATGGTAATCCTGGTCAGCGCGTCGAGCGCGCTGAACGGCTCGTCGAGCAGGAGCAGCCGTGGCTCGCGGACCAGTGCCCGGGCCAGCGAGGCGCGCTGCGCCTCGCCGCCGGACAGCGTGCCGGGCCAGGCCGAAGCGCGCTCGGTCAGCCCGACCTCGGCTAGCGCGACGCGGGCCGCGCCTTCCGGATCCGAGGTCCGCAGGCCCAGTGCCACGTTGGCCAGCACCTTCTTCCATGGCACCAGTCGCGGCTCCTGAAACGCGACCGACACCGGTCCCGGGGCCGACAGCTGTCCGGTCACCTCGCGGTCGAGCCCGGCCAGGGCCCGCAGCAGCGTGGACTTGCCCGAACCGCTGCGCCCGATCAGCGCGATGAACTCGCCGGGGGCGATGTCCAGGTCGAGCCCGTCCAGCACGGCGCGGTCGCCGAACCTGCGGGACAGCCCGCGTACCGAGGCCGCCGCGCCCGGGCTGATCGCGCTGGACGCGACCCCGCCAGGCTGGGTCCCGTGGAATGTAGTCCCTTCCGCGGCCGGAGCGGAACCGTTCACTGTCCGAAGTCGCGGCGCCATGCCAGTGCCTTCCTTTCCACTAGGCGCACCGCGCCGTTCAGGAGCAGGCCGAGGATCGCGTAGACGATGAGCGCGACCATGATCACGCTGTTGTTCAGGAACTGCTGCGCCTGGGTGATCATGAAACCGAGCCCGCTGGTGGCGTTGATCTGCTCGCCGACGACGAGCGCGAGCAGCGACGCGACCACGCTCAGCTGCAGCCCGGTCAGGGCCGAAGGCAGCGCGCCGGGCAGCACGATGTGCCGGACTATCTCCCGCTTGCGCAGCCCCAGGACGCGGCCGAGTTCGCCGAGCTTGCTGTCGACCCCGCGGATGCCCGCGAACGTGTTCAGGTACACCGGGAACAGGGCCGACAGCATGACGAACAGCACCTTGGGCAGCTGGCCGATGCCGAACCACACGATGAACAGCGGGATCAGGCCGAGCAGGGGCACGCTGCGCAGCGCCTGCAGGATCGGGTCGGCCACGATCTCGCCGACGCGGCTCAGCCCGGTGAGGGTGGCGAGCAGCACGCCGATCGCGACGCCGAGGGCGAAGCCGATGGCCCAGCGCTCGAAGGAGGCCAGCAGCGAATTCTGCAGCGTCCCGTAGGTCGGCGAGTTGGTGACGATCAGCGTGTACGCCGTGTGCACGATCGAGGCGGGCGAGGCCAGCTTGCTGGCCGGCAGCAGGCCGGTGCTGCTGGCCAGCTGCCACAGGCCGACCACGACCAGCAGGCTGACGGCGCGGGACCACGCGGGGAACCGCCGGGCCTGGCGCGGCGCCCGGGCCGGAGCGACCCCGGAAGCTCCGGCGACGGCCGCGCCCGCGTCAGCGTCCGGGACGGATCCAGGCGGGTCGGTGCCTTCGGCGGAAGCGAGACGTGAGGTTGAGAACACGTACGGCCTCTCTGGTGGTAGCAGCGACGGGGAGCAGGTGAGCTCGCGGGCCGTTGCGGCCCCAGGCTCGCGCCGGGCGCTTCAGTGCCGAGCGGCGCGAGCGGGTGGACAGGTAGCGCTGGATTGCAGGCCGTGATCCGTGTACAGGCACGCTACGAGTGGCTCAGGATGACCCATGCCACCACCCTAGGGCTATTACCTACAATGTCAATAGACAATATTGACAAAGTCTCTCTGCCAAGCGAATTCGGCTCCGAAGTTCGTGCCGTACATGAGGTAACGATTAGGTCTCGGCCCCAGGCGCCGTCCCTAGGATTCGGCACCGTCGAACACGGTGGGGATAGCCGGGTAGCCGCGGGACAGCTGCAGCGCGTACGGCGGCAGCTCGGCCAGCACCGCGCGGTGCCGCGCCCGCGCGGCCTCGATGCCCTCGCGGCCCACGATCTCGCCCGCCCGTACCAGCGGCGCCAGCAGCTCCCGGTCCAGCGGCCCGGGATCGGGCGGGCTCAGGCTGACCCGCTCGCTCTGGGCGAGGCCGTGCTCGTCCCGGTGCCGCACCGCCCACTTGCGGCCGCCCTTGCCCGGCTTGCCCACCGAGCGCTTGGCCACCGGCTGCAGCTCGCCCGAGAAGTCGGTGGACCGCGCCACCAGCTTGTACACCAGCGCCGCGGTCGGCGCCCCGGACCCGGTGACCAGCGACGTGCCGACCCCGTAGCCGTCGACGGGGGCGGCCCCGAGCGCCGCGATGGAGTACTCGTCCAGGTCGCCGGTCAGCACGATCTTGGTGCTGGTCGCGCCGAGCTCGTCGAGCAGGGTGCGGACCTGCCGGGCCAGCACCGGGAGGTCGCCGCTGTCGATCCGCACCGCGCCGAGTTCCGCGCCCGCCACCTCGACCGCGGTCCGCACCGCCCGCGGCACGTCGTAGGTATCCACCAGCAGCGTCGTCTGCTTGCCGAGCGCCTCGACCTGGGTCGCGAACGCGTGCCGCTCGTTGTCGTGCACCAGGGTGAACGCGTGCGCGCTGGTGCCCGCGCTGGGCACGCCGTACTCGTACCTGGCCCGCAGGTTGGACGTCGACGAGAAGCCCGTGATGTAGGCGGCCCGCGCGCTGGCCACGGCGGCGAGCTCGTGGGTGCGCCGCGAGCCCATCTCGATCAGCGGCCGGTCCCCGGCCGCGGTCACCATCCGGGACGCGGCGGACGCGATCGCGCAGTCGTGGTTCAGGATCGACAAGATGACGGTCTCCAGCAGGACCGCCTCGGCGAAGGTGCCCTCCACCACCAGGATCGGGGAGCCCGGGAAGTAACAATCGCCCTCGGAGTATCCCCAGATGCTCCCGCTGAACCGATAAGATTCAAGGAACGCCAGCGTCGGCTCGTCCACGATGCCCGCGCCGTCAAGGAACTCCAGGTCGGCCGGGGCGAAGCGGAAGCGCTCAACCGCGTCGAGCAGCCGCCCGGTGCCTGCCACGACGCCGTACCTGCGCCCGTGCGGCAGGTGCCGGGCGAATACCTCGAAGACCGACCGGTGGTCGGCCGCGCCGCTGCGCAGCGAAGCCTGCACCATGGTGAGCTCGTACTGGTCGGTCAGCAGCGCGGTCCCAGGCTGGTGGTTCACGGGATTCGTCACAGGTGGAAGACTACGTAGTGGGAGGTGGGTAGTTGTGAGCGCGGCGCCCGCTGAGGTGGATCTTCCCCGGTCCGCAGACAATCCGGTATCGGACAAGCCCTGGGTCACGATTGTCTGGAATGATCCGGTCAACCTGATGTCGTACGTGACCTACGTGTTCCAGCACGTGTTCGGCTATCCGAAGAAGAAGGCCACCAAGCTCATGCTGGACGTGCACCACAAGGGCCGCGCGGTGGTCGCCGCCGGGGCCAGGGAAGCGATGGAGCGCAATGTGGAGATCCTGCACGGCTACGGCCTGTGGGCCACGGTGAAGCAGGACAAGTAGCCTTCGGGGCATGGAGCCATTCCGGTCGGTCCGCGGCGGCGGCGCGCGCGCCTGGCTCGCCGCCGCCGAAGCATCCCTGCTGCGCAGCCTGGTGGGCCAGATCATGGCGCTGGTCGAGCCGGAGGGATCCGCCGTCCTGGCCGAGCCCGGACCCGGTGACGACGCCGAGCTGGCCGCCCTGGAGGCGATGGTGCACGCCCCCGGCGCCGACTCCCCGCCCGAGGACCCGGTGCTGGCCCGGCTGCTGCCGGACGCCTACCGCGACGATCCCTCCTCGGCCGGGGAGTTCCGCAAGTACACCGAGCCCGCCCTGCGCAGCGCCAAGTACGCCGCCGCCCAGGAGATGATGGACACGCTGCCGGAATCGGGCGGCCGCATCCAGCTGACCCAGGATCAGGCCCTGTCCTGGCTCAAGGCGCTGAACGACGTCCGGCTCGCGCTCGGCGTCCGGCTCGGCGTCACCGAGGAATTCGAGGACCAGTGGAGCCGGCTCAAGCCGGACGACCCCCAGTGGACCGCCTTCGAGGTCTACGCCTGGCTCGGCGCCGTCCAGGAATCCCTCGTCCAGGCGCTCCACTAATCCCCGCTCGCCGCCGGGCGCCTTTGAGGCCCTGTCTTCCCTCGTCGTTCGTCGCAAGCTCCTCACTCCTCAGTCCAGACAGGGCCGGCGCCCTTTGGCTCGCGGGGGGAGGACGCCCGTAAGCTCATGGGCCATGCTGACGATCACGCGCGAGCTGTACGACAAGATCGTGGCCCACGCCCGGGCCGACCATCCGGACGAGGCCTGCGGCGTGATCGCCGGGCCGGCCGGGAGCGACCACCCGACCCGGTTCATCGCCATGATCAACGCCGAACGTTCCCCCACCTTCTACCGCTTCGACTCCGCCGAGCAGTTCCGGGTGTGGCGCGACATGGACGGCAACGACGAGGAACCCGTCGTCATCTACCACTCGCACACCGCCACCGAGGCGTACCCGAGCCGCACCGACGTCTCCTACGCGAGCGAGCCCCAGGCCCACTACGTGCTGGTGTCGACCAGGGAACCGGACACCACCGAGTTCCGCTCCTACCGGATCGAAGCGGGCGTGGTCGCCGAGGAACCCGTGACCGTGGTGGAATGATTCCGGCCCCGGAGGGGTTCGTCACCAAGGACCGACCAGATAACCCAGTGGAGCGTTGTTCATGGCCATCGAGGTTCGCATCCCGACGATCCTGCGCACGTATACCGACGGCGCCAAGCAAGTCGAGGGGACCGGATCCACGCTCGCCGAGCTGTTCAGCGACCTGGACGACCGGCACGGCGGCCTGCGCGAGCGCCTGGTCGACGACAAGGGCCTGCGCCGCTTCGTCAACGTGTACCTGAACGACGAGGACGTCCGCTTCCTGTCCGGCCTGGAAACGCCGGTCAAGGACGGCGATACGGTGACCGTCCTGCCCGCCGTGGCCGGCGGCAGCCGCTAACCGTCCTTTTTTATACCGAACGGACCGGCGTTCATGCGCTACGAGAACCTGCTTGACTCGCTGGGCCATACGCCTCTGGTCGGCTTGCCCCGCCTGTCGCCGTCCCCTGACGTGCGGTTGTGGGCCAAGCTCGAGGACCGGAACCCGACGGGTTCGGTCAAGGACCGCGCCGCCTTCTTCATGATCGCCCAGGCGGAGAAGGACGGCCTGCTCCAGCCCGGTTCGGTGATCCTGGAGCCGACGTCCGGCAATACCGGCATCTCGCTGGCCATGGTGTCGAAGCTGCGCGGCTACCGGGTGATCGTGGTCATGCCGGAGAACACCAGCGAAGAACGCCGCCAGCTGCTGCGGATGTACGGCGCCGAGATCATCGGCTCGCCCGCCGCGGGCGGCTCCAACGAGGCGGTCCGGGTGGCCAGGCAGATCGCCGCCGAGCACCCCGACTGGGTCATGCTCTACCAGTACGGCAACGAGGCCAACGCCCGCGCGCACTACGAGACCACCGGCCCGGAAATCCTCGAGGACCTGCCCACCGTCACCCACTTCGTGGCCGGCCTGGGCACCACCGGCACGCTCATGGGCGCGGGCCGCTACCTGCGCGAGCACAAGCCGGACATCAAGATCGTCGCGGCCGAGCCGCGGTACGGCGAGCTCGTCTACGGGCTGCGGAACGTGGACGAGGGCTTCGTCCCCGAGCTCTACGACGAGTCCGTGCTGACCACCCGGTTCTCGGTGGCCGCGGCCGACGCGCTCCGCCGGACCCGGGAGTTCATCTCCGCCGAGGGCATCTTCGTGGGCATCTCGGCCGGCGCCGCGCTGCACGCCGGCCTGGGCATGGCGGCCAAGGCGGTCGCCGCGGGGGAGCCCGCCGACATCGTGGTCCTGGTCGCCGACGGCGGCTGGAAGTACCTGTCCACCGGCGCCTACTCCGGCACCCTGGAAGAAGCCGAATCCGGCCTGGAAGGCCAGCTCTGGGCCTGAGGTCCCGCGTTGGCCTCACCTGCGCGCCCGACCCCCGGCGTCCGCCGCACCCGCGCGCCCGAGTCTCCTAGTCGACCACGCTCGACGCTACCCGTCCGGTAACTACCGGTCCTTGTCGGCCACGCCCGCGGCGTCGAAGGTGGCGACGTCGCGCAGCGCGCGGGCGGCGCTTTGCACCAGCGGCAGGGCCAGCACCGCGCCGGTGCCCTCGCCCAGCCGCAGGCCCAGGTCGACCAGCGGGCGCAGTCCCAGGTGCTCCAGGGCGATCGCGTGTCCGGGCTCGACGCTGCGGTGGCCCGCCACGCAGGCGGCCACCGCGTCCGGGGCCAGCGCGGCGGCGGCCAGCGCGGCGGCCCCGGCGATGACGCCGTCCAGGATCACCGGCACCCGCAGCGCCGCCGCGCCCAGGATGAACCCGGCCAGGGCGGCGTGCTCGAACCCGCCGAACGCGGCCAGCACGCCCACCGGGTCGGCCGGATCGGGCTGGTGCCGGGCCAGGCCGCGGCAGATGATGTCGATCTTCTTCGCGTAGGTGGCGGCGTCGATGCCGGTGCCGTGCCCGGTCGCGTCGGCCGGGTCAGCGCCGGTGAACGCGCAGATCAGCGCGGCCGACGCGGTGGTGTTGGCGATCCCCATGTCGCCGGTGAGCAGGCACCGGTTGCCCGCCGCGACCAGGTCCCGGGCGATCTCGGCCCCGGCCGCGATCGCGGCGATGGCCGCCTCGCGGGTCATCGCCGGGCCGGCCGTGAAGTCGGCGGTGCCGCGGCCGATCTTGCGCGGCAGCAGCCCGGGGACCGGGTCCAGGTCGGCCGCCACCCCGATGTCGACCACGGTGACCTCGGCGCCGGCCTGGGCCGCGAACGCGTTGATGACCGCGCCGCCGGCCAGGAAGTTGGCCACCATCTGGGCCGTCACCTCCTGCGGCCACGGGCTGACCCCCTGGGCGTGCACCCCGTGGTCGGCGGCGAACACCGCCACGCAGGCCGGCTCGGGCAGCGGCGGCGGGCACGTGCCCGCCAGCCCGGCCAGCCGGACCGAGACGTCCTCGAGCTCGCCCAGGGACCCGCGCGGCTTGGTCATCTTGTCCTGCCGCTCCCGCGCGGCGGTCATCGCGGCCGCGTCGGGCGGAGCGATGGCGGCGATGACGTCGGCGAGCATGTCGACGGGCTCCTCCCCGGGCAGGCCGCGGCGGCCGAACTCCTCGGCGTGCACCGCCCACGACACCGGCCGCCGCCGCGCCCAGCCGGTCGTCGCGAGCTCCGGCCCCGGCCCGAACTCGTCCACGTACCCGACGCACAGGTAGGCGATGACGTCCAGGTGCCCGGGCAGGCCGAGCTCGGCCGCCAGCTCACCAGCGTCGAAGAAGCTGACCCAGCCGACGCCCAGGCCCTCGGCCCGGGCCGCCAGCCACAGGTTGGCCACGGCCAGCACGGCCGAGAAGTCCGCGGTCTGCGGCTGGGTGGCCCGGCCCAGCGTGTGCCGCCCGCCCCGGGTGCGGTCGCACGTCACCACCACGTTGACCGGGGTGTCGAGGATCGATTCGATCTTGAGCTGGTCGAACGCGCGGGCCCGCGCGGCGGGCAGCGCGGCGGCGAAGTCGTCCCGGTGCCGGGCGGCCAGGGCCGCGATCCGCTCCCGCCTGGCCCGGTCGGTGATGACGATGAAATCCCACGGCTGCGACAGGCCGACCGAGGGGGCCTGGTGCGCCGCGGCCAGCACCCGCCCGAGCACGTCGGCGGGCACCGGATCGGGCCGGAATCCCCGGCGGACGTCCCGCCGCTCCGCGATCACCCGGTAGACGGCGTCCCGCTGATCTTGCGGGTAAGGCGGGACCCTATCCCTCGACGGCTCGCTCACCTGACCAGACTAGGGTCACCGGGACGGGTTCCGCTCCTCGACGTAGGAGCCCGGCGGATGGGATCGCCGCAGCTCTTCGGCCAGGTTGCCGAGGTCGGGGAACATGTCGCCGCGGCGGAACCCGCAAGCGTCGATCTCCCGGGCCATCCGCGGGATGTGCTCGCGCCGGATCACCACCGGCCGCAGGAAGTCGGCGTGGCCGTTGCTCTCGTTCAGGGCCGTGTGGCTCGAGTGGATGGTGAAGCAGCCCTGCTGGACGAACATCCGCAGGTCCGTCTCGGCCGACATCACGGCCAGGACCTTGTCGTTTTCCTCGGCGTTGTCGCTGAACGCCGGCCACAGCATGCTGCCGCACATGTGCGCGTCGATCGGCGGCGTCACCGCGCGGAAGCCCTGCCGGGCGTTGAGGATCTCGGGGTGGAGCACCCAGATGGCCGCGTCCTCGCCGCCGGGCCGGTCCTGCTCCGGCAGCGAGGCGCCGAGCGCGAAGTACGCCGCGATCAGGGGCGACCGCGTCCAGTCGAGCAGCCGGGTCGGCAGCCCGTAGTGCTGCATCAGGCTGAGCCAGCTGGCCGTGGCGGCGTAGTCCGGCGCGGGGGAGTAGCGGATCGAGGCCCGTGAGCGGAACCTGTTGGTGAGGTTCCGCTCCTCGGCGGGGGTGTAGCCGCGCCAGATCGACGGCAGCACATCCCAGTTCGCCCGGCTGTGGCCGCGGTACCAGAGCACGTACCGCCCGTCGGACATGTCGGTGACGGCGCTGACGAGCTCGCCGACCGTGGTTACGTAGACCGGCTCGACCTCGGAGGTGATGGTCCCCATTCAGGCGCGCTTTTCCCGCGTGCGGTACAGGCCGGGATGCCTGCTGATGTAGCCGGCTACCGGCGCGGGGAGCGCGCCCTCGCCCGCCAGCTCATCCGGATCCGCCCCCGCCGTCAGCCGTTCCCTGATCTGGCTCGAGGAAATGTCCATGGTGACCACGCTATTCAGGTAGATGAAACGGCCCCCTTCCGCGGTGAGTACCGTGAGGAAATTCATGTTCGGCGGATATCCCGGCCGGGGGGCGATGACTAGGGTGGCCAGCCGGGCGATCTCGACCGGCTCGTGCCAGTGCGCGAACTCCGGGTCCGGTCCGGAGACGAGCTCGGCGCTCATGAGGAAGAGCAGGTCACTGCCCGGCACCTCGTTCTCCTGGACGTAGCGCAGGGTCTCCAGGTCGTAGTTCGGGCCGCCGGATCGCTCCGCGAGTTCCCGGGCGGCCTGGCTGACCTTGACCGCGCAGTCGCCGGTCCCGCGGCCGGCCAGCCGCTCGCCGATCACGGCGGCCGCCAGCTCGGCCAGCCGGACCCGGTCCTGGTAGGTCTCCGGCAGGCTGTTCTTGGCCTGCTCGCCGACGGGGTTGCGCCGGTAGACGGGAACCAGCAGCACCAGGGAGATGCCGTATCCCCGGCCGTGAAGCTCCGTGACGGCGGCCGTCACGAGGTCGATGTGCCCCTGGTGCACCGGATCAGCCGACAAGCCGTAGAAGAGCGTGAACATTTAAATTCCATTTTCGCATGGCGTGCTGGCCCGATCATGCCGTCCGGCGTGGTCAAGGCCATAATGGCACGCATGCGCGTGACGGTGATCGGGTGCGCGGGCAGCTTCCCCGGGCCGGCCAGCCCGGCGTCTTGCTACCTGCTCGAGGCCGAGGGATTCCGCCTGGTTATCGACATGGGCAACGGGTCGCTCGGGGTGCTCCAGCGGTACGCCGAGCTCTTCGGCGTCGACGCGATCTGCATCAGCCACCTGCACGCCGACCATTGCGTCGACCTGGCGGCGTACTGGATAGCCCGGCAGTTCGCGCCGCAAGGCCCCCAGCCGGTGATCCCCGTCTACGGCCCGCGGGGCACGGCCGGGCTGGCCAAGCCCGATCTGGGCCCGGGCTCCGACGGCATCGCCGGCGGCCCCGGTGGTCAGCTGAGGTTCGATGTCCGTGAGCTCGAACCGGGCTCGTTCGGCATCGGGCCTTTCCTGATCACCACCGACCGGATGAATCATCCGGTGGAGACGTTCGGCTTCCGGGTGGAGCACGAGGGCTGGCGGCTGGCCTACTCGGCCGACACCGGGGAGTCCGGCGCGCTGGTGCGGCTGGCGCAAGGGGCCGACGTGCTGCTGTGCGAGGCGTCGTTCCTCGACGGGCAGGACGACCGGCCGGACCTGCACCTGACCGCGCGGCAGGCCGCCGCCCACGCGACCCGGGCCGGGGCCGGGCGGCTGGTGCTCACCCACCTGGTGCCGTGGAACGACCCGGAGGTGACGCTGGCCCAGGCGTCGCCCGCCTACCGCGGGCCGATGTCGCTGGCCACCAGCGGCCTGGTCATCGGGCCCGGTATCTGAGCCCTGGCTGGTTAGTACCGGCCTGCCGATAGGCTGTGCGTCATGTCACGACCCGACGGACGATCCGTCACCGAACTGCGGCCGGTGCGGCTGACCCGGGGCTGGCTGGACCACGCCGAGGGATCCGTGCTGGTGGAATTCGGCCGCACCCGGGTGCTCTGCGCCGCGAGCGTCACCGAGGACGTGCCCCGCTGGCGGCGCGGCAGCGGGCTCGGCTGGGTGACCGCCGAGTACGCCATGCTGCCCCGGGCGACGAACTCCCGCAACGACCGCGAGTCGGTCAAGGGCCGCCTGGGTGGCCGCACGCACGAGATCTCCCGCCTGGTCGGGCGGTCACTGCGGGCCAGCGTGGACTACAAGGCGCTGGGCGAGAACACCATCGTCATCGACTGCGACGTGCTCCAGGCCGACGGCGGCACCCGGACGGCCGCGATCACCGGCGGTTACGTCGCGCTGGCCGAGGCGGTGGCCTGGCTCAAGGGCCGCAAGCGGACCAAGGGCGACCCGCTGCTCACCTCGGTGTCCGCGGTCAGCGTCGGCATCGTGGACGGCGAGCCCCGGCTCGACCTGTGCTACTCCGAAGACGTGGCCGCGCAGACCGACATGAACGTGGTCTGCACCGCCAACGGCGACTTCGTGGAGGTCCAGGGCACCGCCGAGCAGGAGCCGTTCAGCCGGGACCTGCTCAACCAGCTGCTCGACCTGGCCGTCAAGGGCTGCGGCGAGCTGACCAGGCTGCAGCATGACGCGCTGGCCTTACCGTCGGGCGACGGTGCGCCGGACCGGATGTGAGTCCCGTGGCCGCTGACGTCGTCGTGCTGGCCAGCCGCAACGCCGCCAAGCTGCGCGAGCTGGCGCGGATCCTGGACGCGGCCGGCCCGGGCGTGCGGCTGGCCGGGCTCGATGAGTTCCCCGGCGCGCCCGAGGTACCGGAGACCGGGGCCACGTTCGAGGAGAACGCGCTGCTCAAGGCGCGCGCGATCGCGGACTTCACGCACCTGCCCGCCGTCTCGGACGACTCCGGCATCTGCGTCGACGCGCTCAACGGCATGCCCGGCGTGCTGTCCGCCCGCTGGGCGGGCGGCCACGGCGACGACCGCGCCAACCTCGAGCTCGTGCTGGCCCAGGTGGGTGACGTGCCTGACCGCAGGCTCGGCGCGCGGTTCGTGTGCGCCGCCGCCCTGGTCGTGCCCGGTACGCCCCACCACGAGTGGGTGGTGACCGGGCAGGTCGAGGGCCGCCTGGTCAGGAAGCCGCGCGGCACCGGGGGGTTCGGCTACGACCCCATCTTCCTGCCCGACGGCTTCGATCAGACCACCGCCGAGATGACCGCGGCGGCCAAGGACGCCATCAGCCACCGCGGCCGGGCCTTCCGCGCGCTGGCCCCGCTCATCACCGCGGCCCTCACCCCCAGGGAGGACACATGACCGGCAAGCGGCTGGCGCCGGGCGACCCGGCCCCCGATTTCACCCTGCTCGACGCCGACGAGAAAGAGGTCTCGCTGTCCTCGTTCCGCGGCCAGCGGGTGATCGTGTACGTCTATCCGGCCGCGCTGACGCCCGGCTGCACCAAGCAGGCCTGCGACTTCCGCGACAGCCTGGCCAGCCTGAACACGGCGGGCATCACCGTGCTCGGCATCTCGCCGGACATGCCCGCCAAGCTGGCCAAGTTCCGCGAGAAAGAGGGCCTGACCTTCCCGCTGCTCTCCGACCCCGATCACGCCGTGCTCGAGGCCTACGGCGCCTGGGGCGAGAAGAAGCTCTACGGCAAGGTCACCGTCGGCGTGATCAGGTCGACGTTCGTGGTCGAGGCGGACGGCACCATCTCCACCGCGCAGTACGGGGTCAAGGCCACCGGTCATGTCGCCCGGCTGCGTGCCGAGATCGGCGCCTAGACGGTACCGTTCTACCTGCGGCCGGCCTGGGCCGGCCGCGGCGCGGGCGTGGCGAAATGGCATACGCGGCAGGTTTAGGTCCTGTTGGTGGCGACACCGTGGGGGTTCGAATCCCCCCGCCCGCACCTCATCTCCCGATAGGCTGACGCCCTTGTTTGCACCCTGCTCGCGCCCGCCGCGCTGGCCTCGCCCGGATTGTCTCACGCTCCGGCCGCCGGTCCCGCTCCGCCGCGACCGGGTCAACGAAACATCGACCCGCATAAGACCGGATCGATGGAACACGGGTGCGGCTCCTTTTCTGTGAGCCCGGTCCCGGGGCTTTTCTGTGAGCCCGGTCCCGGGCTTTTCTGTGAGCCCGGTCCCGGGGCGCCCCGGTTCCTGCCTGCTGAGCCCGGTCCCGGGGCGCCCCGGTTCCTGCCTGCTGAGCCCGGTCCCGGGCCGCCCCGGTTCCTGCCTGCTGAGCCCGGTCCCGGGGCGCCTGATCCGGGCGGGGCGTGCGGTACCGCCCGGGGCCGCCCAGGGGCGCGCCGGCAACCACCGCGATGCCACATCGATGTGGTCCTGACCACCGCAGAGTCACATTGACGTGGCTGCCCGGGGCCGGCGCCAGGTGGCGGGCGGGAGATCCGGGGGCTGCCGGGCCGGGCTGACGGGGCTGTGGGCCGGGCCGGGCTGACGGGGCTGGGGGGAATACCGGGCGGCCCGGCTCGCAGCGGCCGCCAGGCCGCTCACACGAAAGGAGCCGCACCCATGGAACATCGACCCGGCTCGTCCGGGGCAGTTGGCGGCCGCTAGTCGTCACCTGTGTCCCAGAGGCCACCAGGACCACAACGCGAGCGGGCCCTGCCGTCGGCGTGGATCGCTACCCGCGGACCTGAACCCGCGGAAAGCCGCGAGTGGCAATCCCAGTGACGGGCACCGTTAAAGCGGTGACGGATGGTGCGCGTACGGCTCAGGACCGGCGATAGGGTCTGGGTTCTGCTCGGTCTCTCCCCGGCTCAGCCCGCGTCTCCAGCTCAGCCCGCGTCTCCAGCTCAGCCCGCGTCTCCAGCTCAGCCCGCATCCCCGGCCAGCGCCACCCCCGTCGCCGCCAGCAGGCCCAGCCCCGCCAGCACGTACAGGTCGCTCGCCGCCATCTTCCCCGCGTCCGCCGGGTGCCCGGGCCAGGGGAGCGGTATCAGCCTGGAGAACACCGTCGCCGCCCCGGCCGCCAGCATCCACCACGCCGCGGTGCGCCGCCGCCACGCGGTCGCGATCAGCCAGACCAGCAGCGGGACGACCCACACCCAGTGGTGCGTCCAGGAAAACGGCGACACCAGCAGGCCGGTGAAGGCACAGCAGAGGAACCCGGCCAGCCGGTATCCGCGCCGGTGAGCCCAGACCGCCACGGCCAGGCCGGCCAGGCCGGCCGCCAGCGCCGCGACCAGCCACCACAGCCGGGGCGGGTCCCCCGGGCTGGCCAGCCGGGCCACCGCCCCGGCCAGGGACTGGTCGGACGGGTTGGCCGGGTTGCCGATCCTGCGCTGGTCGGCGAACACCCCGCCCAGCCAGAACGTCCGGGACCCGGCCGGCAGCCAGGCGAAGCCCGCCGCGACCGTCAGCGCGAAGGCCGCCCCCGCGGTCACCGCGGCCCGCACCCGCCCGGTGAGCACGAGGTACGCCACGAAGATCAGCGGGGTGAGCTTGATCCCGGCCGCCAGCCCGGTCCCGATGCCCTGCCACCAGGCCCCGTCCCCGCGCCGCAGCAGGTCCGCGCCGATCAGCGCGGCCAGGATCAGGTTGACCTCGCCCAGGTGCAGCGTGTACGCCACCGGCCGGGTCAGCAAGGCCAGCGCGGAGACGGCGAAGACGATCCCTGGCCGCGGCCGTACCCCGGCTGCGGCCAGCGCCTGCCCGCACAGCACCGCCAGCGCGACCAGGCTCCCCGCGGTCAGCGCGAGCTTCAGGACCCCGGCCGGCGCACCGGCGAAGGCCGCGAACAGGACCGCGGCGAACGGCGGGTAGGTAAAGCTGAGCGGCGCGCCCGGTGCGTACAGCGTCCCGCCTCCGGCGGCGGCCTGCTGCCCGCCCCACTGGTACACCTGGACGTTCCACAGCGGCCAGTGCGCGGCCGGATCCGGCAGCCCCGGGAGCACGTACGCGGCCAGCGCCGCCACTCCCGCCAGCACCACCGCCACGCTGGCTCGCTTCACCACCTAAATCTGGCGTAACCCGGCACCGGCCCGCATCGGCCTGCGGTCCACATCTGGGCCGCCGTTCACTAGCCCTGAGGACTACGCCACCTGGGGTGAGAAATCTTCGGCCCCGCTGCCCCCCGGCTGCCGTTTCTTCGTCATCAGCACGACAAGATGGCTGTCAGGAGAAGGAGCCGAAGATGCAGTACGCCCTTCGCCATCAACGTGCCGATCGGGATCGCGCTGGCCGTCGCCGTGCCCCGCCTGGTCCCGCCCGACGAACGCGCCGCCCGGTCCCGGCTCGGTCTACCTGTCCCGCGCCACTACCCCGGCCGCATCGGCCGGGGCCATGTCCGCCACGGCCTGCTGGCTGGCGCCCCTGTCCGCCGCCGGCCTGCTCACCGCCATGGTCGTGACCCGTAAAACGATGATCCCGAACGAGCCCAGGGCCCGCGATGATAACTTGATGTCAAGATAGTTCGGAGGTGGGCGCGGTGATTCATCACGTGCAGCTAGCCTGCCCGGCGGGCAGCGAAGCGGTATTGCGGGAGTTCTACGGGGGCGTGCTCGGCCTGGACGAACTGGCCAAGCCGCCCGTGCTGGCCGCCCGCGGCGGCTGCTGGTTCCGCGGGCACGGCATCGAACTGCACCTCGGCGTCGAGGAGGACTTCCGTCCCGCTCGCAAGGCGCATCCCGGCCTGCTGGTCACCGGGCTCGACGGCTGGGCCGCCCGGCTGAGCGACGCCGGGTACCCGGTCGCCTTCGACGACGACTTCCCCGGCATGCGCCGCTTCTACAGCCAGGACCCCCACGGCAACCGCCTCGAATTCCTCGAGCCTGCCTGCGGAGCCCCCGCCGGACCCGGATAGGTTCGGTCGCGGTGAGGCCGCCTGGACCTGCGCCCCGACGTGGTGCCCGAGTGCACCGGGTCCGCCGGGCTCGTCGCCGAACGGGCGGGCAGGCGCCTATCAGGCAGCCGGGTGCTGTAAAGGTCGTGGTGGACCTGACAGTATTAGTCCCTCCTTGCCGGACGGCCAGGACCCGGAACACTGCATCAGGACAGGACGGAGCATGTAATGGCGGACGCGGACACCGACGCGAAGCCTGCCAGCCAGGACGAGCTGGTGGCAGACATCGACCGTACCCGCACGGAGCTGGCGCGCACCATCGACGCCATCGCCGACCGGGTGAGCCCGAAGAAGAACGTGCACCGGGCGATGGACCAGGTCCGCCAGCGCGCCAGCCAGATCGATCCGGTGATGGCCGGCGGAGCCGCGGCCGCCCTGGTCGTCGGCGTCACCGTCCTGTTCCTGGTCCGCCGCCGCCGCAGGCGCTAGCCGCCGCAAGTGCCTAGCTAGCCGCCGCAGGCGCTAGCCCGCGCTCTTGGTCAGCTCCTCGTACTCGGCGGCGGACAGCAGGTCGCCCGGCAGGGCCGGCTCGCCGTCGCTGCCCTGCGGCACCTTGACCTTGAACAGCCAGCCGACCCCGTACGGCTCGGCGTTGACCAGGGAAGGGTCGCCTTCGAGCTCGGAGTTGACCTCGGCGACCTCACCGTCCACGGGGGAGTAGAGGTCGCTGACCGACTTGACCGATTCGACCTCGCCGCAGGGCTCGCCCGCGGTGACGGCGGTGCCCTGGGCCGGCAGCGACACGTAGACCACGTCGCCGAGTTGCTGGGCCGCGTACTCGGTGATGCCGACCGCTGCCGTGGTGCCGTCGACGGCCACCCACTCGTGCTCGGGGGTGTAGCGCAGCTCGGCTGGAACGCTCATCGTTACTGTCTCCTCCGGTAAAACGGCAGGTCCGTCAGTTGGGCGGGCACCTCTGCACCCCTGATGCCCACGGTGAGGACATGATCATCCGCGGCCGGCTCGAGGAACGCCATGGCGATCGGCACGCCGAGCGTCGGCGACGGCGCCCCGCTGGTGACGGCGCCGCATTCCGCCCCGTCAGCCAGCACGGGGTAGCCGTGCCGGGCGATCCGGCGGGACTGGATGGTCAGCCCGGCCAGCCGCTTGGCGGGTCCGGCAGCAGCACGGGCGGCCAGGGCCTCGCGGCCCACGAACTCGCCCGGCTTGTCGAACTTCACCACCCGTCCTAGGCCCGCTTCGAAAGGTGTCATGTCCGGGCCGAGCTCGTTGCCGTACAGCGGCATGCCGGCCTCCAGCCGGAGCGTATCGCGGGCGGCCAGGCCCGCGGGGACCAGGCCGGCCGGACCGCCCGCGGCCGCCAGCGCGTCCCAGATGGGCGGGGCGTCCTCCGGGCGGCAGAACACCTCGAAACCGTCCTCGCCGGTGTACCCGGTGCGCGCTATCCAGGCCCGGTGCCCGGCCACCGAACCGGTCGCCCCCGCGTAGTACTTCATGCCGTCGAGGTCCAGGCCGCCGGCCAGCGGCGCCAGGATCCCGGCCGCGGCCGGGCCCTGGATGGCCACCAGCGCGTAGTCCTCCGTCGCGTCGGTCACCTGGGCGTCGAGACCGACGGCCCGCTCGCGCAGCGCCCCGAAAACCACGTCGGTATTGGAGGCGTTCGCGATGACCAAGAACTCGTCCTCGTCCAGCCGGTACACGACCAGGTCGTCGAGCACGCCCCCGTCTTCCGCGCAGATCATCGTGTACCGGGCCCGCCCCGGCCGCAGCGCGGACAGGTTACCGACCAGCGCGTAGTCCAGGGCGGCGCCCGCGCCGGCGCCAGCCACCGTGATCTCGCCCATGTGGGACAGGTCGAACAAGCCGGCCGCGTGCCGTACCGCCTGATGCTCGGCGGTCTCGCTGGCGTAGCGCAGCGGCATCTGCCAGCCGGCGAAGGAGGTCATGGTCGCGCCGAGCCGCTCGTGGACCGCCTGCAGTGGGGTCTGCCTCGGAGTTCTCACCTGGGAATGGTATGCCGGAACCATGGACCTTCTCACCGAGCCCCAGATCAGCGCAGAACTGGCCACCATCCCGGCGTGGACCCGCGACGGCACCGCCATCACCACGGTCACCGAGCGCAAAGACTTCCGCGACTCCCTGCTCTACCTGGGCGCCGTCGCCTATCTGGCCGAGAGCGCCAACCATCACCCCGACGTCGCCATCTCGTGGAACAAGGTGACGCTGACCCTCAGCACCCACTCGGCCGGCGGCCTGACCGCGAACGACTTCGCCCTGGCCCGCCAGATCTCCGCCCTCTCCTGACGCACGCCCCCGCACCGGGCATTTCATGATCGCGAAGGGTTTTGTACCCATTCGCTACCGTTAGTGTCTGTGGTTGGGTCTGGTGCTTGCTGCTCGGGTGGTCTGCGGGGGGTGGCGGGGTGCTTTGACTTGTTCGGCGAGCCTTTGGGGCGTCGGGGGGGGTGGGGGTTGGCTTTGCGGGTGTGCGCTGCGGCGCGGGCGCGGGGAACGGCGCGGAGGGGGGGTATGCGGCGGCTCGGGGGGCTGCAGGGCAGCGGGTGACGGCGGCCAGGTGCCGGGCGAGCCACAGCTGGGCGCAGGCGGCGGCCAGCAGCCAGTCAGTCGGCGGGGGGGCGCAGCAGCGGCCGGGTCCAGCCAGCTGCTGCTTGAGGAACCGGAACGTGGCTCGATGTCGACCGGCAGAAGCCTGCCACAGGACGCGGATCGTGGCGTCATCAAGGAGCGGGGCGCTGGCCCACAGCCACATCGCCTCGCCGCCGGCCAGCCGGGCCCGGGCGCGGCGGACAGCCGGATCAAGGTCCCCTCGATCAGGGGCAGCTCCCGGTCCAGGCCAGTCGCAGCCGCGGCGCCGGTGCACCTCGGGGTGGACCCCGGTCGACGCGGTCGCCGGACGGGCCGCGCCGGGCCAGGCCCTCGTGCTGACCGACGCGCCGCCCTGGGTAGCCGGGTCGGCGCACCGGACCGGGGCGCCGTGCCGGGCATGCCGCGGGAGACCCCGCGGGCCTTCGGCGGCGCCGCCCGGCAGTACACCCGGGCCGACCGCACCCGGGCCACCAGCACCGCCCGGAGGTCCCGCAGCAGCCATGCCAGCCGGGTCGCGTCATACCCCGCGTCCATCGCGACGACGATCTCCGGGTCGCCGTCCTCCCAGTGCCCCGCGGCGATCAGCTGGCACACCACCTCGCGGAGCTGCGCTGCGGTCACCGAGCACCGTCGTCATCCGGGCCCAGCCGCACCACGTCCAGCAGCAGCGTCCAGCTCGACGCACCCGGCCCCAGCGCCGCCACGAACGAGTACGGCCACCCCGGCACCACCTGCCCCGCATTCTTCCCCCGCCCGGGCACATGGCACAGCAGCCGCCCCGGACTGGTCCCCGCGTCCGGACGCAGCCAGGTGGACACATCCACCGCCAGCCGGATCCGCCCGTCCGGCCACGCCGCAGCGGCAGCCCCGCCAGCGCCCGCCGCAGCCGCGCGATCCCGACATGACCCGCGTTCAGCGCGTCATACAGCGCCCCGTGCCCCCGCCGGAACCACGGCACCAGCGACAGCCGCGCCAGATCCGTCACCGCCCCGGCGCGCACAGCACCGCATCGCACACCTCGAACAGCGCATCGGGCCGCCGGGTTAACGACCAGTACAGCTCCCGCCGGAACCCGGCCAGCACACCCAGCCCCTCATCACCCGAAACCCGCCACCGGGCCCGCCCCACACCATACTGAAAGCCACGGCCACCGCCTCTCGCCAGGAACCACTTCGCAACTGGAACCAGACGATGACAGCGGTGGCCGCCTCATGTCACACCGACACACCGGGCAAAACCACACCCGCCCAGCACACCAAACCCAGCAAGTTAAACGGCAAACTATTTCGGGGGCAAAATCCTTCGCGATCATGGTTCCGCCCCCCGTAACTCCCGGTACCGGCGCAGGGCCCGGGCGCGAGATAATGATCATGGTTTCACTGGATTTACACAAAAAGACACCTGGAAGTCTCTTCTGAGCTAGCTGAAAGCGTGGCATCGTGGGCTCGCGCGGTGCCGGCTTGGGCGCGCCGCGCCTGACGCGTGAGAGGAAACAGCTCATGAGGAGAGGACGGGACGCGCGACGACGCGCGGGCCGCCAGACAGCCTGGCTCCGCACCACCGCCGCCGCGAGCGCGGCGGCGCTGCTCGGCACCCTGGGCCTGGCGGGGACATCCATGACAGCCAGCGCGACCGGCACCAGCGCCGGCCGGCACCAGCCCGGCGGCGACCGCCGGCACGTCGTGCCACCTGGGCAACGGCGTCAAGCACGTGGTGGAGCTCACCTACGACAACGTGCACTACTTCCGGGACAACCCGAACGTCCCGTCCGACCTGGAACTGATGCCCAACCTGCTGAAGTTCTTCGAGGACAACGGCACGTTCCTGTCCAACAACCACACCCCGCTCATCGCGCACACCGCCGATGACCTGCTGACCACCTGGACCGGCCTGTACGGCGACCGGCAGGGCATGCCGATCTCCAACAGCTACCAGGCCTACAACACCGACGGGCCGAACGGCGCCTTCGACACCACCGATCCGGCCAGCTCGTTCGCCTACTGGACCGACCCGGTCGACGACACCGCCAAGACGCCGAACGCGAACCACGACACCAACCCGAACATGGTCTACGCCCCGGTGCCCCCGGCCACCGCCGCGCACCAGGTCCAGCCGACCAGCACCACCCCCGCGCCGTGGGTGCCGTTCACCCGGGCGGGCTGCGACGTGGCCGACATCGCCACCGCGAACCAGGAACTCGAGAACACCACGCCCGACATCGCCCAGGCGTTCGGCGCGAACTCGCCTGAGGAGCAGCAGCTCAAGGCCGACTCGGACTCCTTCAAGGACGCCGAGACCGCCGACTACGTCGGCGTCGCCGTCCACTGCGCCCAGGGCAACGCGTTCTGCGCCAGCGCCAAGGGCGTCAAGTTCGGGCAGACCAGCGCGTCGCCGACCGCGGTCCCGGACGTCCTGCCCGACGAACCAGGCGGGTACAACGGCTTCCAGGCCCTGTTCGGGCACCGGTACGTCGCGCCGCAACTGGGCGCGGGCCAGCCGGACCTGACCCGCAACGGCTTCCAGGTCACCAACGCGGCCGGCAACCTGGTGGACGAGAACGGCAACCAGCTCAACGGCGCGTTCCTCACCAACCACCCCGGCTTCCCCGGGTTCGGCCCCATCAACGCCTCGCAGACGCTGGCGTACATGGCCGACTCGCTGGAGGCCGGCCTGCCGGTGGTGAACGGCTACATCGCCGACATCCACGGCAACGAGAACATCCCCGGCCTGGCCGCCTGCAACGGCGCGCCCGCGGCCCTCGGCAGCGGGACCGCCTGCTACATCGCCCAGGCGCAGTACTACAACGCCGCGTTCGGCACGTTCTTCAAGCGGCTGGCGGCCGACGGCATCACCCCGGCCAACACCGAGTTCATCCTCAGCTCGGACGAGGGTGACCACGAGGCCGGCGCCAACGTGGGCCGCTCCATCCAGCCCACCCCGGCCAACTGCAACGGCACCACGATCGTGTGCACGTACCCCAAGGGCTCCTTCGGCGAACTGGCCGGCAACATCACCGGCCTGCTGGCCACCGAGAAGAACGACACCACCCCGTTCAGCCTGGAGTCGGACACGGCGCCCGAGTTCTACGTCACCGGGGACCCGGGGCCGAACGACGCCAAGGTCCGCACGCTGGAACGCGACGTGGCCGGGCTGACCGCGAGCAATCCGTACGCGGGCGGCACCCAGAAGATCACCAACTTCATCGCCGACCCGGCCGAGATGGCGATCCTGCACATGGTCAACGCCGACCCGGCCCGGACGCCCACGTTCGCGCTGTTCGCCAAGCCGGACTACTTCTTCAGCCCCGGCCCGGCCGACTGCGGCGGAGGAGCGTGCGTCACCCAGAACACCGGGTTCGCCTGGGACCACGGCGACTACGCGGCCGAGATCAACACCAACTACGCGGCCTTCGCCGGCCCCGGCGTCAAGCATCTCGGCCTGGACGGCCAGGCGCCGAACGCCGGTCCGAGCTCGGCCGGCCCGAACAGCGGCCAGACCGAGGTCGTCAACAGCGGCACCACCGGCACCTGGATGGACGAGACCGACCTGCGGCCGACCCTGATGTACCTGACCGGCCTGAAGGATGACTACGAGCACGACGGCCGGGTCGTCACGCAGATCCTGACCGCCCCGGACCGCGCGCTGGCCGCGCCGGGCGTGGCCGCGCTGGGCGCCTGCTACAAGCAGCTCAACTCCAGCGTCGGCCAGTTCGGAGCCTTCACCATGGCGGCCTCGACGGCCGCCGTCGAGTCCAGCACCACCGCCGACACCGAGTACAAGACGGTCAACGCCGCGCTGACCGGGCTCGACCACCTCCGCGACGCACTGGCCCTGCGGGTCAAGGGCGAGCTCGAGGCGGCGGCGTTCGGCGACCAGCCGGTCCTGGCCGCGGCCGGACAGGCGGCCGCCTGCCAGGGGATCATCTCCGCCGCGGGGGCGCTGGCCCACCGGTTCTGAGTCCGTGAACCACCCGGCCGCGCCGCCGCCCGACCCTGACGTCAGGGTGGCGGCGCGGCCGGGCCCGCGGGTAGCGGACAATGGACCGGTGAAATCCCAGCCGCGCGAGATCGTCATCCTGGGTTCGACCGGTTCGGTCGGTACCCAGGCCCTCGACATCATCCGGCGCAACCCGGGCCGGTTCCGGGTGGTCGCGCTGGCCGCGGGCGGCGGTCAGCCGGACCTGCTGGCCGCGCAGGCCGCCGAGTTCGGGGTGGCCGCGGTGGCCGTAGCCAACCCGGCGGCCCTACCCGACGTCGAGGCCGCCCTCCGCCAAATTTTTTCCCAAACGGGCTCCCGTTCCCGCCTCGCCCACCCCTCCGCGCCCTCCGGCCCAGACGCGGACGCCGGCCATTCCGCCTTTCCCGCCCCGGACGGGCCCTCCTCGCTCCCCGCCTTGTCCGTGCTACCCCAGGTAATCTCCGGCCCGGACGCGGTCAGCGAACTGGCGGCGTGGCCGTGTGACGTCGTGCTCAACGGCGTCACCGGGGCGGCCGGACTGCAGGCCACGCTGGCCGCGCTGGATGCGGGCCGGACGCTGGCGCTGGCCAACAAGGAGTCGCTGATCATCGGCGGCTCGCTGGTCACCAGCCGGGCCAAGCCGGGCCAGATCGTCCCGGTCGACTCCGAGCACTCCACCATCGCCCAGTGCCTGCGGGCCGGACGCGATTCCGAGGTGCGGCGGCTGGTGCTGACCGCGAGCGGCGGCCCGTTCCGCGGCTGGAGCCGGGCCGAACTCGACGACGTGACGCCGAAGCAGGCGCTCGCCCACCCCACCTGGAACATGGGCCCGCTGGTCACGATCAACTCGGCCACGCTGGTGAACAAGGGCCTGGAGGTGATCGAGGCGCACCTGCTGTTCGGCTTCGGCCTGGACCGCATCGACGTGGTGGTGCACCCGCAGTCGATCGTCCACTCGATGGTGGAGTTCTCCGACGGCGCGACGATCATCCAGGCCTCCCCGCCCGACATGCGGCTGCCGATCTCGCTGGGTATGGCCTGGCCCGACCGGGTACCGGACGCCGCGCCCGGCCTGGACTGGTCCACGGCCGCCACCTGGACGTTCGAGCCGCTCGACGACGCCGCCTTCCCCGCGGTCGCGCTGGCCCGCGAGGCGGCCGCGGCCGGGGGCACCGCGCCCGCGGTGTACAACGCGGCCAACGAGGCGTGCGTGGCGGACTTCCAGGCGGGAAGGATCAGCTTCCCGCGCATTGTTGACACCGTGGCCCAGATAGTCTCGGAGCATGACGCCGCGCGCACGGCCGTCACCACCGTGGCGGACGTGCTAGCCGTGGACGACTGGGCCCGCAGGCGGGCCCGGGAGCTTAACGCGTAGCCGCCCAAGTTCTGACAGCTGAGGGAAAGGGACGACCGGATGGACCTGATTGGCTGGGTCATTTTCCTCGTCGCCCTGCTCTTCTCCGTGATGCTGCACGAGACCGGCCACTTCGTGGTGGCCAAGAAGTTCGGCATGAAGTGCACCAGGTACTTCGTCGGCTTCGGGCCGACGATCTGGTCCACCCAGCGCGGCGAGACCGAGTACGGCATCAAGGCGCTGCCGCTCGGCGGCTTCGTCAAGATCATCGGGATGCATTCGCTCGACGACGTCGACGACCCGGCGGACGAGCCCCGTTCGTTCCGTCGTCAGCCCGGCTGGCAGCGGATCCTGGTGCTCTGCGCGGGCTCGTTCATGCACTTCGTGCTGGCCTTCCTGCTGATTTTCTTCCTGGCGGTCGGCATCGGCATCGAAAACGGCAACACCACCCAGCTCGGCACGGTCACCACCTGCGTGGCCGCGAACACCAGCCAGCTCAACGACGGCACCTGCACCGCGTCGGACAAGCCGTCCCCGGCCAAGCTGGCCGGCCTGAAGACCGGTGACCAGGTCACGGCGTTCGACGGCAAGCCGGTGAGCAACTGGACTCAGCTCGGCAACGCCATCCGGCAGGCCCCGGCCGGCTCGGACGCCGCGATCACGGTGCGGCGCGGCGGCCGGACGCTGACCCTGCACGCCACGCTGGCCACGGTCGCCGGCCGCAGCGGCGCCTACCTGGGCATCGCGCCGGGCTATGTCTTCCAGACCGCCAACCCGATCCGGGCCGTCCAGTACGCCGGGACGACCTTCGGCCAGGTCGTCGTGGGCTCGGTCGAGGCGGTCGGCCACCTGCCCGCGGCGATACCCAAGCTGTTCAGCAAGGACCGCGGCGACACGGCCGCCGGGCAGGTCAGCAGCGTGGTCGGCGCGGCCGAGGCGACCGGCGCGGCGGTGGCCGCCAACGTCGGCTGGCAGTACAAGGTCAGCTTCGTCCTGCTGCTCATCGCGTCGCTGAACATCTTCGTGGGCGCCTTCAACATGCTCCCGCTGCTGCCGCTCGACGGCGGGCACGTCGCGGTGGTCGCCTGGGAGCGGATCCGGGCCTGGTTCGCCCGGCTGCGCGGCCGGGCCGACCCCGGCCTGGTCGATATGGCCAAGTTGCTGCCGGTCAGCTTCAGCATCTTCATGATCGTGATCGTCTTCAGCGTCATGCTGGTCCTGGCCGACATCGTGAACCCGGTGAGTATCGCGGGTTAACAACCGGGGAGTAACCGACGCGTCCGTCAGCGTCGGGCGCGATCTGGTCATCCCGGGGTGGTTCAATGGCGAGGTGGAAGATCCGGGGTCTGCCTACAGAAACGGTTGGGGGCTATGAGTATCGATCTGGGCATACCGCAGACGCCGCCGGCACCGCTGGCTGAGCGTCGCGTGTCCCGTCAGATCATGGTGGGGTCGGTGCCCGTCGGCGGGGGAGCGCCGGTATCGGTGCAGTCGATGACGACGACCCTCACCGCCAACATCAACGCCACGCTGCAGCAGATCGCCGAGCTGACCGCCTCGGGCTGCCAGATCGTCCGGGTGGCGGTGCCGTCCCAGGACGACGCCGACGCGCTGCCCGCTATCGCCAAGAAGTCGCAGATACCGGTCATCGCCGACATTCACTTCCAGCCGAAGTACGTGTTCGCCGCGATCGAGGCCGGCTGCGCCGCGGTCCGGGTGAACCCGGGCAACATCAAGCAGTTCGACGACAAGGTGGCCGAGATCGCCCGGGCCGCCTCGGACGCCGGCATCCCGATCAGGATCGGCGTCAACGCGGGCTCGCTGGACAAGCGGCTGCTGGCCAAGTACGGCAAGGCCACCCCGGAAGCGCTGGTCGAGTCGGCCCTGTGGGAGTGCTCCCTGTTCGAGGAGCACGGGTTCCGCGACATCAAGATCTCGGTCAAGCACCACGACCCGGTGGTGATGATCAACGCCTACCGGCAGCTCGCCCAGCAGTGCGACTACCCGCTGCACCTCGGCGTGACCGAGGCCGGCCCCACCTTCCAGGGCACGATCAAGTCGGCCGTCGCGTTCGGCGCCCTGCTGGCCGAGGGCATCGGCGACACGATCCGCGTCTCGCTGTCCGCGCCGCCGGTCGAGGAAGTCAAGGTCGGCATCTCGATCCTGGAGTCGCTCGGCATGCGCCAGCGCGGCCTGGAGATCGTGTCCTGCCCGTCCTGCGGCCGCGCCCAGGTGGACGTGTACAAGCTGGCCGAGGAGGTGACCGCCGGGCTGGAGGGCATGGAGGTGCCGCTGCGCGTCGCGGTCATGGGCTGCGTGGTCAACGGCCCGGGCGAGGCCCGCGAGGCCGACCTCGGCGTCGCCTCGGGCAACGGCAAGGGCCAGATCTTCGTCCGCGGCAAGGTGATCGCCACCGTGCCCGAGTCCCAGATCGTGGAGACGCTGATCGAGGAGGCCATGCGCCTGGCCGAGCAGGCCGAGGTCGGCGAGGGCACCGAAGGCTCGAGCGGCCAGCCGGTCGTCACGGCCTACTGAGGCTCTGGAGAACCCTCCCCGGCCTGCCCCCTGCCGAGTCCTCCCCGGCCTGCCCTCTGCCGAGTCCTCCCCGGCCTGCCCTCTGCCGAGTCCTCCCCGGCCTGCCCTCTGCCGAGTCCTCCCCGGCCTGCCCCCTGCCGAGTCCTCCCCGGCCTGCCTTACTTACCTCGATCCCTCCCCGGCGCGGTGCCGGGGAGGGATCAGGCGTTTCAGGCTGACTTCTTCGAGACGTGTCCGGCGAGCATGCTCTCCGCGTAGACGACCTCGCCGACATGCTCGGCCACCTGGGTGCGGGCGTCGGCCGGCATCATCTCGTCGGTGACGAGCACGTCGGCCTCGGACAGCCGCGCGAACGAGCTCAGGCTGACCAGGTTCCACTTGGTGTGGTCGGCCAGCACGACGACGCGCCGCGCCACCCGGATCAGGGTGCGGTTGGTCTCCGCCTCGGCGAGGTTGGGCGTGGTCAGCCCGGCGTCGGCGTCGAAGCCGGAGCAGCCGAGGAAGAGCAAGTCGAAGTGAAGCGACCTGATGGTCAGGTCGGCCACCGGGCCGACCAGGGCGTCCGAGGGGGTGCGGACGCCTCCGGTCAGCACGACCGAGTCGGCCGTGCCGTCGAGGCCGCGGTTCCCGCTGAACAGGTTGGTGACCCGCAGCGAGTTCGTGACGATTGTGAGCCCGGGCACGTCCAGCAGGCACTGGGCCAGCTCGAACGTGGTCGTCCCGCCGGCGATGGCGATCGCCGTGCCCGGCGTGACCATGCTCGCGGCGGCCCGGGCGATCCCGGTCTTCTCCGGCCGCTCGAGCACCAGCTTGGCTTCGAAGCCCGGCTCGTGGCTAGCGGGGGAGCCGGGCAGGACCGCGCCTCCGTGTACCTTCTCCACCAGGCCATCCCGGGCGAGCACCTCGAGGTCCCGGCGGATGGTCATGTCGGAGACACCGAGCCGCTGCGTGAGATCGCTGACCCGGGCGCTGCCATCGCTCCTGACTGCTTGCAAGATGAGCGACTGACGGTGTCTGGCAAGCATAACTGCTTCCCCTCCATTTCACCGGACGACGTCGGGGGCGGGCGGTCGCCCCCAGTTTTGCGTCATCCGTCCACAGTGAGACGTTTGCGAACCGTGTTCGGTTCCGGGCTCGCATGTCGGAAACCATGGGTTTCTCGGCCCTGCCGTCCCATCGCTCCCCCCATCCGCGCCGTTTCCCGCCACCCCACGGCTTATGCCGTCCTGCTTTCCGCGCTCCGGCATCGTGGCCGCCGCCGCGGTCCGTACCGTCCTCACGCTCCCCGTCGACGAGCCTCAACGCTCGTGCCGCGACGAGCCTCAACGCTCGTGCCGCGAGCGCCATACCCGTCCTACCAGCGCCGTTACCGCTTCCCGCAGTTCACGCCGCCCCTGCCGTTCCAGCCACCGCCCGGCTCCCGCCGTCCCAAGTTCCGAACGCTAGCCCCACTCTCACCCGCCTTATATCACGTTCTACCCCGTACCTCACCTTCCTCCAACATCAACATTTCCTCAGAGTTTCCCCCACCCCCACCCCTGTCCCGCCCCCACCCCACCCCTGTCCCGCCCCCACCCCTGGCCCATCCCTGTCCCGCCTCCAGCACCCGCCCCATCCCTGTCCCGCCTCCAGCACCCGCCCTGCCTCGCTCCGCACCCGCCGCCTCCCTCCACCCACTGCGTCCCGTCCGCCTCCCGCACCCGCCGCCTCCCCGCCCCGGGGACCTTCAGTGCTATCCGGGGCTCCTGGGCCGTGCCGCCTACCACCGCAATGCCACATCGATGCTGTTCTAACCACCGCAACGCCACATCGCGGTGGCAGCTGGCAGCTAGCAGACAACGCCGGCACCGGGTGACAGGCGCGAGATTCAGGCCTGGTGTGCCAAACGGGGCTGGCGGGAAGACCAAGGGCCTGGCTTACGGCAGCCGCCAGGCTCCTCACTCGAGGCGCCCCAGGTCGACCGAACATCCACCCAGGCCAGGAGCATTGACCCGATCAAATCGCCGCACTCGCCGAGACCTGTGAGGCTAGCGTGGCCGGTGAGGCCTGAATCGCAGGGATTGAGGCGATACGCCCAACCGGGCATATCGCCGAGCCCAAGCCCGAGCCCCGAGCCCCGAGCCCGAGCCCCGAGCCCAAAACCCCGAGCCAAAGCCCCAACATCGGCCCAGCCCCGACGCCGACCCCGAGGCTCGAGTACTGGGCCCCAACGTCGGCCCCGAGCCCCAACGCCGGCCCCGTGGCCGGCGCCATCGCGTGGCCGACGACGATCCGGCGCGGGAAGGGACAGACCCCCGGCGCGGGAAGGACAGACCCCCGGCGCGGGAAGGACAGACCCCCGGCGCCGGAAAGACCGGGCAAGAAACAAGAGCCCCACACCACCCCCACCCGCAACACCCCCAGAAGGAATTGGTTTTCCCTCTCACCGCGCCACCCCAATCGTCACGATTAGTAACCGCACATGCCGTTTGAGCGGGGAGCGTGTCGAGGGTGTTTCGCGTTCGTTGCCATATAGTGACTTGTTAGCGTTAACATCTTCCCACATGTTCTTGTCTGTAATGAATCGACTACCGCAGTACTGACGAAACGCGGTTGCGTGGAGTTACCGGTGAGGCGAGATGTGGCATGGTCATGACAGTGACCGGACCGGTCCAGCCGTCTGCGGCACGAGGGGGGATGAGGCAGGCCGAAGCTCACGACAGCGATTGCTCGTTTTGCTGAGCGGGCATGGAGCGGGCATGTATGCGTTGGTGCTGAGGCTGATATCGAAACGGGCTCGTTCGTTTATCGAGCCTGCGTGGTGCCTTGACAGGTGATCATGAACAGACTTAGCGTCAGCGGCGGTTCGCTAGTTAGCGCTGAATGGCGGTCGCATTATGACCAAGGCGCGGTCACGCTGGGCGATCCGCCGGAGCGGATGTCGGAATAAGAGTGTTCGTGTTATCTCTCTCGCGACGAAGTCGACGGGACTCGCCGCGCACGCTGCGGGCTTGGCTCGGGAGAGTATCCCGTCCCAGGGAAAATTCCACGGAGGTCCTTAGATGAGGAAAAAGATCGACCCAGTAGTCGACGAAGCGATTGAGACCCTGAACATGAAGGACGGGCCCTCGCGTCGCCGGCTGCTCGAAGGGGCCGGCCTGTTCAGCGCGACGGCGGCCGCTTCGGCGCTCATCGCGGCGTGCAGCAGCTCGTCGAGCAGCAGTGCTGGCACCTCGGGCACCGCGGCGGCCACCCAGGCCGCCGGGGGCAACTTCCCGAAGACGCCGGGGTGGAAGTTCACGTTCGTGAACCACGTCAGTGACAACTCGTTCTTCACCCCGACTCAGTACGGCATGGCGGACGCCGCCGCGATCCTCGGCATCCCGACGCCGTCCTGGACGGGCGCCCTGTCGACCCAGTCGACCGTGCCGACGATGCTGTCGTCGTTCAACGCCGCGGTCACCGCCGGCTCGCCCGGCATCGCGACCACCGTGGTCTCGGCCACGTCGTTCACCAGCCCGATCAACCAGGCGCTGAGCCAGGGCATCCCGGTCGTCACCTACAACGCGAACGGCTCCAGCTCCAACCCCACCAACGGCCTGGCCTACGTCGGCCAGGACCTGCTGGTCTCGGGCCAGGAGGTCGGCAAGCGGCTCGCCTCGCTGATGAAGTCCGGCGACACGGCGGTCGGCTTCATCGCCCAGCCGGGTTCGCTGAACATCCAGCCGCGCATGGACGGCGCCGCGCAGGCTCTGCAGGCGGCGGGCATGAAGGTCATGTTCGGCAACAAGGGCGTCGACACGGGCGCCAGCGCCACCCAGGAAGCCCAGGTCCTGCCGCAGTTCCTGCAGTCGCACGGGTCCAGCCTCCAGGGTGTCTTCGCGGTCGACGGCGGCTCCACCGCGCTGCTCGGCACCTCGCTGCAGAAGTACAGCCTCGTCGGCAAGGTGCACGCCGGCGGCTTCGACCTGGAGCCGCAGACCCTGACCGCGATCAAGGCGGGCCAGGTCGACTTCACCATCGACCAGTCGCCGTACCTGCAGGGCTTCCTGCCCACGCTGTACCTCTACCTGTTCAACCTCTCCGGCGGCCTGGTCTCCCCGCCGGCCACGGACACCGGCCTGAAGTTCGTGACCAAGAGCAACGCGGACCCGTACACCGCCACGCCCACCCGGTTCGAGGGCTCGACCAAGAACCAGGTGTACATCAAGCACTCCGGCGCGATCTCCGTCTGACCGGCGATCCGCGTCACGCTGCATAGTGCCAGGCCCGCGGCGGTCCACCCGGCTGGAAGCCCGGTGGACCGCCGCGTACCGTGGGTATGACCCCAGAAAACATCCATCGGGCGAGATTCGCAGAATAGGGATGAGCGACGTGAGCGACAGTGCTGAGCGCAGCCCGGATACCGTCGGCGCCGGCAACCAGCCAGCGAGAGGCCCCAGTCCTCTCAACATCGCGACCGCTGTCTTCCTGAAGCAGCGCGAAGCCAGCATCCTGCTCATCGCCATCATCTTGTTCATCTACTTCGCGACCTCCACGCACGCCTTCTTCAGCCACGGCAGCTTCGTCAACATCGCCCAGTACATGGCGCCGTACGTGATCATCGGCATCGGGCTGGTGCTGCTCATGGTCTGCGGCGAGATCGACCTGTCGGTCGGGTTCGTCTGGCTGCTGGCGCCGTACGTGATGCACTTCTTCGTCGACTCCGGCTTGCCCACCTTCCTGGCCATCGTGGTCACGGTGCTGCTGCTGTCGATCGTCGGCTTCGTCAACGGCTTCGTCACCACCGTGTTCGGCGTCCCGTCGCTGATCACCACGCTCGGCACCGGGTACATCGTCTTCGGCTACGCGCTCACGGTCTCCTCGGCGCAGCAGATCAACATCCCCACCCAGTCGGTCGGCCTCGGCCACTGGTTCGGCGCCGAAGCCTGGTCCGAGATCATCTGGGCCACCGGCCTGGTGCTGCTCTTCCACGTCCTGCTGACCAGGACCCGCTGGGGCCTGTACACGGTCTCGGTCGGCGGCAACCTGCTCGGCGCGCGGGAAGCCGGGATCAAGGTCAACCGGATCAAGATCGGCAACTTCATGATGGCGAGCTCGCTCAGCGCGCTGGCCGGGATCCTGGAAGCCTTCAAGAACAACATCATCGACCCCAGCGCCGGGAACCTCGCGGTGCTGCTCGTCGCCCTGGCCGGGGTGGTCATCGGCGGCACGGCCATGCAGGGCGGCTCGGGCACCATGATCGGGCTGTGGCTGGGCATGCTCGTCCTCGGCGAACTCCAGGACGGCTTCAACCTGCGCGGTATCAGTTCGAACAAGTACCAGATCATCCTGGGGGCGGCGATCCTCGTGGCGATGGTCGCGAACACCTACCTCACCCGGCTGCGGAGCGCCGGCCGACTGGGCGGAGCCAGGAAATGACCTCTGACGAACTAGGCGCGGTCAGCCTCGACCCGTCCGGGTCGCACGACGACATCCTGCGGTGCGAGCACATCGCCAAGCGCTACGGCGCGGTCACGGCGCTGGTCGACGTGAACCTGCGGCTGGAGCGCGGCGAGGTGCTCGGGCTGATCGGCGACAACGGCGCGGGCAAGTCCACCCTGCTCAAGACCATCTGCGGCTTTCAGTTGCCGACCAGCGGGCGGATCTTGCTCAACGGCGAGGAGACGCACTTCACCTCGGTGACCCAGGCCCGCGCGGCCGGCATCGACATCGTGTACCAGGACCTCGCGCTGGTCAACCAGCTCACCGTGTACCAGAACATGTTTCTCAACCGGGAGATGGTGCGCTGGCCGCTGCTGCGCAACCGGGCGATGCGCAAGCAGGCCAAGGAGCAGCTGGACTCCATCGGGATCAGCACCCTGAAGTCGGTCGACCTCGAGGTGGCCAGCTTGTCCGGCGGCCAGCGGCAGGCCATCGCGGTGGCCCGCTCGGTGTTCTCCAACGCCAAGGTCCTGCTGCTCGACGAGCCGCTGGCGGCCATGGGCGTCAAGGAAGGCGCGGCCATCCTCGACCTCGTGCGCGACCTCAAGGACCAGGGCATCTCGATCATCATCATCGCGCACAACTACGGCCAGGTGTTCCCGGTCTGCGACCGGGTGAACCTGCTGCAGGGCGGCAAGATCACCTTCGACAAGTACAGCCGGGACACCTCGGTCGAGGAGCTGACCGAGATCGTCGTGGCCGAGTACCGCAAGGCGCTCGAGGAGCGCCACCGCCGCAGCGCGTCCTGATCATTACCGGTGCCTGACGGCGCGTCACCTGGCCGGCCCGGACACCGGACCAGGTCGGGCATGATGGGGTACATGTCGATCTCACGCGTGGCCGTCCGCCGGGCTACCGGAGTACGATCGGGCCGAACGAGTTGGCTAACCGCCATCCTGACGGCCACCGCGCTCCTCGGCCTCAGCGCCTGCTCGGCGGGTGCCTCGTCGTCGAGTCAGGCCACGCCGCCCGCTAGCAGCACCCAGTCGGGCGGCGCTGGTACTGGTGGCTCGGCGGTCGGCCGCGCGCCCCAGGCGACCGGCCCCGTGGTCCCGGCCCGCAGCACGCTGAAGTGGCATGCCTGCTCCGGCCAGCTCGCCCAGGCCGGCGTGCCCAAGTGTGCCATGCTGAGCGTCCCGGCTGACTACGCCAAGCCCGGCGGCCGCCACATCTCGCTGGCCCTGGATATGGTCCCGGCCACCGCGCCGAAGAGCCAGCAGCAGGGTGTGCTGCTGGTCAACCCGGGTGGCCCCGGCGGCGACGGGCTGCCCCTCGCGGCCGAGGTGGCGCAGGGCCTCAGTCCCAGCGTGGCCGCCGAGTACGACATCGTCGGCTTCGACCCGCGCGGCGTGGGATCCTCGGTGCCCGCCCTCAGCTGCGATAGCGGCTTCTTCTCCGGCGTGCGTCCGGACTACATCCCCGCCAGCGGCGCCGCCGAGCAGGTGCTCATCAACCGGGCCAAAACGTATGCCGCCGATTGCGAGCAGAAGTTCGGCTGGCTGCTGCCCTATATGACGTCCGCCGACACGGCCCGCGATATGGACTCGATCCGCGCCGCGTTCGGCGTGGGGGAAATCAACTATTATGCGTTCTCCTATGGCACTTATATGGGCCAGGTTTACGCCACCCTTTTCCCGGACCGGGTGCGGCGAATGGTCCTGGATAGCGTCGTCGATCCCACCGGGGTCTGGTATGCCGATAATGTCCAGCAGGATTACGCTTTCCAGGGGCGCATGGACGCATTTTTCGCCTGGACGGCCAAATACGACGGAACATATCATCTCGGCGGCACCGCCGCGCAGGTGCAAAAAGCCTGGTACCGGGCCCGTAACCGCCTGCTCGCGCATCCGGTCGGCGGGACCATCGGGGCCGATGAATTCGACGACACCTTCCTGCAGGGCGGCTACCTCGACCAGCTCTGGCCCGGCCTGGCCCAGGCGCTGTCGTCCTACCTGAACGACGGGCAGCCCGCGGACCTGGTCGCCCAGTACCAGGCGAACGGCGTGCAAGGCGAGAACGAGTTCGCCGTCTATAACGCGGTGCAGTGCGCGGACGTGAACTGGCCGCGTAGCTTCTCGTTCTGGACCTCGGACACCGAACGGGTCTACGCCAAGGCCCCGTTCCAGGCCTGGGACAACGCCTGGTTCAACGCTTCGTGCGCGTTCTGGCCGGTCAAGGGGCCGGCCAAGCCGCTGCAGATCAAGGGAGCGGGGCTGCCCGGCATCCTCATGCTGCAGGGCACGCTGGACCCGGCCACCCCGTACACGGGCGCCCAGAACGCGCACAAGCTGCTGCCGTCCGCGCGGATGGTCGTGGTCGAGGGCGGGGGCAACCACGGGCAGTCCATGGAGCAGCCGTCGAACTCCTGCGTGCAGGGTTACCTCAACGCCTACCTGAGCACCGGCGCCCTGCCCTCGGCGCCGGGCCTGGTCAACGCGAAATGCCCGGCCGTGGCCGCGCCGACGCCGGCGGCCTGACCTGGGTGCGGGCGACGAGCGCGCGGCACCGAATGCGAACACGTGCGACCGGACGGCCACGGTGAGAATTTTCTGTGCGATTGCCCCGTGTAGGCTGGGGCTATGTTGCGGGTGAAGCCGCCGTGGTCCGCCTCGGTCCGCCTCCTCGATGAGCGAGATCGCGCCGCCGTGCTCGCCATCTGCGACCGCGATCCGGTGGCGAACGTCTTCGTCGCTTCGCGGGTCCGTGCCCTCGGCCTCGAGCCCGGCCGGCTCGGCGCGCAGATGTGGGGGCATGTCCCGGGCGGGCGGCTGGAGTCGCTCTGCTACTCCGGTGCCAACCTGGTTCCCGTCGCCGCCACTCCCGACGCCGTGGTGGCGTTCGCGGACCGCGCGCTGCGGCAGGGCCGCCGGTGCTCGTCCGTGGTCGGCGCGGCCACCGAGGTCCAGGCGCTGTGGGGCCTGCTGCGGCCGCACTGGGGCCGGCCCGGGAGGTCCGCCCCGTCCAGCCGCTCATGGTCACGCCGGGACCGCCGCTGGTGCCGCCGGACCCGCTGGTCCGGCGGGTCAGGCCCGACGAGATCGACATTCTCTGGCCTGCCTGCGTGGCCATGTTCACCGAAGAGGTCGGCGTCTCGCCGACGGCCGGCGACGGCGGCGCGTCCTACCGGGCCCGGCTGGAGCAGCTCATCCGCGGTGGCCGGGCCTTCGCCCGGATCGAGCACGGCCAGGTGATCTTCAAGGCCGAGATCGGCGCGGTCACCCCGCAGGTCTGCCAGGTGCAAGGCGTATGGGTCCGCCCCCAGTCCCGCGGCCAGGGCCTGGCCGCCCCGGGCATGGCCGCCGTCGTAGTCGAGGCGGCCCGCTCGATCGCCCCGCTGGTCTCGCTCTACGTCAACGACTTCAACGCCCCCGCCCGGGCCGCCTACCGCCGAGTCGGCTTCACCGAAGCCGGCCGCCTGATGTCAGTCCTGTTCTAACCCCAGCGCCCCGCCCCCCGACCTCACCAACCTCCCTGGCCCCACCCGCACCAGATCGGTTCAATGGTTGTGGCAACCTGCCCGATAGGGCCATTAGAGTGCCACAACCATTGGTTTCCAATGGCGGTGCACCAAGGGGCGCCGAGCTGCGGCACGCGCCCTAGTCGCGGTCGCGGATCTTGCGGAGGTACTCGACGATGGGGCCGAACGCGTCCTTGATCTCTTCGAGCTGGCGGGGGGAGAGGCGGTCGATGAAATGCCGCCGGACGTGCTCGACGTGGTCCGGTGCGACCCGCTGGATGGTCGCCGCGCCCTCGGGGGTCAGCACCGCGAACGTGCCCCGCTTGTCGCCCTCGCACTCGTCGCGCCGGACCAGGCCGCGCTTCTCCATCCGCGAGATCTGATGGGATAGCCGGCTCCGCGACTGGCTGGTGGCGTCGGCGAGCTCGGTCATCCGCAGCCGCTGGTCCGGGGCCTCGGTCAGCTCGACCAAGATCTCGTAGTCGTGCCCGTTCAGCCCGTGCGCGCTCAGGTCGCGATCGAGCTGACGCAGGAGCAACTGGGACAAGTTGACGGTGGCGCGCCACGCCTGCTGCTCGTCAGGGCTCAGCCAGCGTGGCTCTCCATCGGTCCCGGGCATAACACGAATCTACCCGTGTCGCGCCTTTCGGGCGACAGTGTTTTACCTGGCTGGGCCGATAGCGGAGTTTTACCTGGCTGGGCTGATAGCGGAATCCGCCGGACGCTGGCCGCTCCGGTCACCGGCGCCGCGCTTGCCTGTCCGCCCTACCGCCTCGACCCCGCCGCGAAGGCGGGCATACCATAGCTGGCAATATCGCGCTTAGTTCTCAGCCCCAGCCAGACGGCATAACCGAACCTGCCCCAGCAGAACCCGGCACAAAGAAAACCAGAGCAGCGAAAGAAAACGGTACAGAGAAACCCGTGGCCCCGCCCAAGCCAGCCGATCCCGTTACGCCGAACGGCGTGCAGGCCGCCGCCGCGTACCTGCGCGAGCTGCTCCTGCGCCCCGGGCGGTACCGGCGCAAATGGGAGCAGTACGCCGAGCGCAGCAGGCTCGGGCAGGTAAACCAGCTCGCGGTCGCCGAGGTGCTGGCGCATTACCTGTGGGAGCATCCGCGGGCTCAGGGCGACGTCGACGTCCTGCCCCGGCAGCTGAAAGACACCGCCTCCCGGGCGCTGTCGGGCAAGCTGCTCAGCAAGGCCACGCTATCCCTGTTCTCGGACGCGTTCGATCTCGGCTCGTCCGAGCGGAACCGGCTGGTGAAGCTGTGGGAGGGATCCGCCCACGTCCGCGTCCTGTCCGGTCCGCGGGCGATCCGCGAGGACCAGGCCGTCGCGCTCGGCCGTCCGCAGGTCAAGACCCTGTCCCTGCACGATCATCACTACCTCGGCCCGGACGGGCGGCCGGAAAGGCACCGGGTCATCCACGTCGTGGAAGCGCTCGTCGACGACGTGGACCGGGTGCCCTACCGGGCCGACACCAACGCCCTGACCGTCGAGGTGGGTCAGGGGTTCAGCGGCCTGGCCGGCCCCTTCTACCAGCCCCTGGCCGAGCTCTTCGTGGTGGATATGCTGCTGGCCGAGCCGCTGGCGGCCGGGGAAACGACCACCTTGGAGTATTCGGCCAGCTTTCATTACCCGGCCGCGCCGCCGCCGGAGTTCCGCCGCGTCGTCCAGTCGGCCGTGGAGAACCTGGATATACGCGTGGAGTTCCATCCCGACCGGCTACCGGGTGGTGTGGTGTGGGCGGTGTGGGACGGCATGGACGGCCCCATCGCCGAGTCCGAGCGCGTCACCCTGGACAGTCAGTTCGCCGTGCACCGTTACCTGCGCCTGGCCGAGCAGACCACGGTCGGCTTCCACTGGGACTGGTAGCCATCGCACCGATACCGCAGCCGGCCGCCCGTGACAGGGCTGACTACCGCGTGCCCGGGCCGGCGGACCGGCGCCTGGCATGGCACGATCGGAGTGTGCGAAAGGACGAGGGATCGGCGACTACGAGCGCCGAGCTGCGCGCGCACAATCTCGCCCGGCTGCTGCGCGCGGTCCACGACGGTGGCGGCCAGCTGACCCGCGCCGAGCTGACCAGGCGGCTCAGCCTGGCCCGGGGGACCGCTACCGTGCTGGTCCGGGACCTGGCCGGGCGTCAGCTCATCGAGGAGCTGAGCAGCCCGGCTGACGCGCCGGCCGGCCTGAAGGTGCCGCGGAGCCGGGGACGCCCGACCGGAGTTCCCTCGGCGCACCCGCAGGGCCCGGTCGCGCTCGCGGTCGACCTGCGTGACGACTCCTTCACCCTGGCCGCCTTCGAGCTGACCGGCCGCTGCGCGGTGCTCGACCGCCGGGAGCGGGAGACCGGCTCGGGTACCGGGATGCTGGCCGAGGTCGCGGCCCGGCTGAAGATCCGCCGCCGCGAGTTCGGCGACCGGATCGTCGGCGTCGGGGTGGCGGTCCCGTCGCCGATAAGCGCGGGCCAGATGGTGCAGCCCACCCTGCCCGACTGGCAGGACCTCGACGTGGCCGGCGCCCTCGATGACGCGGACGAGGGCCCGGTGCTGGTCGGCAACGACGCCACGCTGGCCGGCCTGGCCGAGGCCCGCCGCGGCGTGCTCCGGGGCGTATCCGTCGCCCTGCACCTGCACGTCGCGACCGGCATCGGCGGGGTGCTGCTCGCCGCGGGCCAGCCGGTGACCGGTGCGTACGGCTCGGCCGGGGAGTTCGGGCACATGCCGCTGACCGGCGGCAGCGAGCCGTGCCGCTGCGGCTCGGTGGGCTGCTGGGAGCTCGATGCCGGCGCCCGCGGGCTGCTCCGGGCCGTGGGCCAGCCCGAGGAAGGCGACCGGATGGTCCGCGCCGAGCAGGTCATCGCGGCGGCGGCCACCGATCCCAGCTGCGGGCGCGCCCTGGAACGGGCGGCCGGGGCGCTCGGCCGCGGCATCGGCGCGCTGGTCAACGCCCAGGACCCGGAGGCGGTCGGGCTGTCCGGCCTGGCCGCCGAGGTCTACGAGGCCGCGCCGGACGCCGTCCGGGCCGGCTACCTGGCCACGCTGATGCGGTTCCGCCGGATCACCCCGCCGGTGCTGCTGCCGTCCACGCTCGGCGACCTCGGCGCCCTGACCGGCGCGTCCGAGCTCGTCTTCGACGCCTTCCTCACCCCGCGCGGCCTGGGCAGCTGGCCCGCGCCCGAGCGGAAAACCGCGTGACTTCGTGGTGACTACCTGGTAAGTTCTCGCGCTTGTGGCTGCGTCACCAGCAAAAGAAAATCATGATGCCGAACGGTCCGGCGGCAACCCCGTCCTGACCTCCGAGCGCGGGCAGCTGAAGCGCTCTCGTGAGTTCCTCCGGCTGATGCGGGAGGACGTGCTATCGCTGCGGGCCATGGGCGGGGACCCAGTCTCCGAGGAGTACCTCAAGGCCGCGCTCTACCACCGGGCCGAAGCCCTGAAGGACATTCCCGATACCCCGCTGTTCTTCGGCCGCCTCGACTACACCGACCAGACTGAAATGCCTGGAACCGAGCCATTCGCCGACGACGACGGCGTGGCCGGCCAGAGCTTCCACATCGGCCGCCGGCACGTGCACGCGCCCGACGGCACGCCCGCGGTGATCGACTGGCGGGCGCCGGTCTCCCGGCCGTTCTACCGGGCCAGTTCGGCCGACCCGATGAACCTCGCGCTGCGCCGGCGCTTCGGGTTCTCCGGCGGCGAGCTGACCGCCTACGAAGACGAGCTGTTCGGTACCGGGGCGGATGACAAGGCTCGTTCGGCCGAAAGAACCTCGGCCCCGCCGAGCCGGATCCTGATCGACGAGATCGAGCGGCCCCGGTCGGGTCCCATGCGGGACATCGTCGCCACCATCCAGCCCGACCAGGACGACATCGTGCGGGCCGAGGCCGCGCAGACGGTCTGCGTGCAGGGCGCGCCCGGCACCGGCAAGACCGCCGTCGGGCTGCACCGGGTCGCGTACCTGCTGTACGCGTACCGGGAGCAGGTCCGCCGGCGCGGTGTGGTCATGGTCGGGCCGAACCAGGCCTTCCTCTCCTACATCCGCAACGTCCTGCCCGCCCTGGGCGAGATCGACGTCGCCCAGACCACCGTCGGCGAGCTGGTCGCCGACGGGACCACGGCTAAGGTCCGGGCGGCCGACGACGAGGCGGCCGCGGTCATCAAGGGCGACGCGCGGATGGCGGAGGTGCTGCGGCGGGCGCTGTGGGCCTCGATCGGCAAGCCGTCGGCGGCGGTCATGCTGCCGCGCGGGACGCGGCGCTGGCGGGTGGCCGCCTGGGAGATCGAGGAGCTCGTGCACGAGCTCCGGCACCGGGGCATCCGGTACGGCGCCGCCCGCGAGATGCTCGAGCACCGGATCGCGCACGTGATCTTGACCAGGATGGAAGCGGCCGGCGAGGCCTGCGACGACCGCACCCACGAGTCCGTGCGGCGCTCCCGGCCGGTACGGGCCGCGGTCGACGCGATCTGGCCCAAGGTGGATCCGGTCCGGCTGGTGTTCGGGCTGCTGTCCTCGGCCGAGGTCCTGGCCGGGGCGGCCGGGGACGTGCTGACCGGGCCAGAGCAGGCCGCGATCGTGTGGCCGGCCCCGCCCCGCGGGCCGGGCTCGGCCCGCTGGTCCGCGGCCGACCTGGTGCTCATCGACGAGGCCCGCGACCTGATCACCCGGATGCCCAGCCTGGCCCACGTCGTGGTGGACGAGGCCCAGGACCTGTCCCCGATGGAGTGCCGGGCGCTCGGCCGCCGCTGTTCCACCGGCGCGGCCACCGTACTGGGCGACCTGGCCCAGGGCACCACGCCGTGGGCGGCGCCATCCTGGACGTCGCTGCTGACCCACCTGGGCAAGCCGGAGGCCGGGGTCCGGGAGCTGACGGTGGGCTACCGCGTGCCCCGGCAGATCCTCGACTACGCCTCGGCGCTGCTCCCGGTGATCGCCCCGGAGCTCAGGCCGGCGTCCTCGCTGCGCGCCGATCCGGGCGCCCTGAACCTCGTGCGGGTTCCCGGCGGCGAGCTGGGACAGGCGCTGGCCGGCGCCTGCCAGGCAGGCCCGGGAACGGGCCGGCTCGGTCGCCGTCATCGCCGCCGATCCCGAGGTGCCCGCGCTGGGCCGGGCGCTCGACCGGGCCAGCGTGGCCTACGGCGCGCCGGGAGAGGACGCCGCTCTAACCCTCGTTCCGGTCACGCTGGCCAAGGGACTCGAATACGATCATGTGATCGTGGTGGAGCCCGCGAGCATCGCCGGCGCCGAGGCGCGAGGCTTGCAGCGGCTGTACGTGGCGCTCACCCGGGCCGTCTCGCAGCTGACCGTGCTGTACTCCGAACCGCTGCCGGCACCGTTGCCATCATGACCACTCCGTGGCATTAATGGTCATATAGTGAACCGATGCGGGGCCCGGCGCGTCTGTCTGATAGGGGGGGTCGGGAATTTCCCGATCCGCGTTGCGCGGACGCCGTCGCGACGGCATGCTGGAAGAGGCGGCGACTTTTAGTCCTCATCTGACTCCTAAAAGTTACAATGGTGATAACGGTGGACGTCACACGGACCGGTGATCCGGACCAGATGCAGACTGTTTATCTCGAGAAGCTTGCCGACGAGTTGTCCCATCGCGGGCTTGAAGCCTGGCTGATGGCGCCGCCGGGGCGCAGGCCCAGCCTCTACGTGGTCAACCCGGCCGCGCGGGCGCTCGAGGAGAACGTCTACGTTGCCTGCGGCAAAGACGGCATCTGGCGGTTCTGGTGGTCGTGGGCCGAGCGGATCGCGGTTGCCGACGACATCGACCAGGCTGCGAGCACTATTGTCCGGGTGCTGGCCTCGTTGCTCCCGAAAGACTGACCTCGCGCCGGGATGGATCTGTGCGCGACCCCGGCCGTTGAGCTCGCCCGGCTGATCAGCGCCCGCGAGCTTTCCGCCGCCGAACTCCTGGCCGCCGTGCTGGCCAGGATCGACGCGGCCAACCCGGCGATCAACGCGATCGTCACGCTGGCCGCCGAGCAGGCGCAGGCCACGGCGGCCGGGCTCGACGCGCGAGCGGCCCGCGGCGAGTTCGCCGGGCCCCTGCACGGGCTGCCGATCGCGGTGAAGGACCTGGCCGAGACGGCCGGGATCAGGACCACCTACGGCTCGCCGGTCTTCGCCTCCTACGTGCCCGCCTTCGACGCGCCGCACGTGGCCCGGCTCAGGCAGGCCGGCGCGGTGGTGATCGGGAAGACGAACACCCCCGAGTTCGGCGCCGGGTCGCAGACGTTCAACGCGGTGTTCGGGGCCACCCGCAATCCGTACGACACCAGGCTGACCCCCGGCGGCAGCAGCGGCGGGGCCGCCGCGGCCGTCGCCGCCGGGATGCTTCCGTTCGCGGACGGGTCCGACCTGGCCGCCAGCGTGCGGAACCCGGCCGCGTTCTGCGGCCTGGTGGGCCTGCGGACCACACCCGGGCTGGTGCCCGCCGACGTGCTCGACCCGATGGGCGTCGTCGGCCCGATCGCCCGCACCGCGGGCGACGCCGCGCTGCTGCTGGCCGGCCTGTGCGGCGCGGACGCCGGGCTGGCCGCTGGCACGGCCCGACCGGCCCGGTGACTTTCTCGATCTTCGCCCGGCGCCGCTGCGCGGGCTGCGGGTGGCGTGGACCGACGACCTGGGTGACCTGCCCGTCCAGCGCGAGGTCCGGCAGGTGCTCACGGCGATGCGCGGGTCGCTGGAGGAGGCCGGGCTGCGTGGTGACGGACGCCGCGCCGGCCCTGGCCGCCGCGGACGAGATCTTCCAGGTGCTGCGGGCGGCCCGGATGGCGGCCCGGGCGCCGCTCCTCCGCGCCCATCGCGATCAGGTCAAGGCCACCCTGGCCTGGAACATCGAGAAGGGCCTCGCGCTGACCGGCGAGCAGATCGCGGTGGCGCGGGACGGCCAGGCCGAGATCTTCCGGCGATTCGCGGCCTTCCTGGCCGACGGCCCCTACGACGTGCTCGCGCTACCCACCGTGCAGGTGCTCCCGTTCCCGGTCGAGCAGGAGTGGGTGACCGAGATCAACGGCGAGCCGATGGCCACGTACATCGACTGGATGCGCTCCTGCTCACGGATCACGGTCACCCTGCACCCCGCCATCACCGTCCCAGCCGGCCTATCACCGCCCGCCCTATCACCGCCCGCCGTATCACCGGCCGGCCTATCACCGCCCGCCGTATCACCGCCCGCCTATCACCGCCCGCCGTATCACCGCCCGGTATCACCGCCCGCCTATCACCGCCCGCCGTATCACCGCCCGCCGTATCACCGCCCGCCGTATCACCGGCGGCCCATCGTCGCCGGGCCTTCCCGTCGGCCTCCAGCTCGTCGGCCGCTACGGCGCCGACCGCCGCCTCCTAGAGATCGCCGCCGCAATCACAACCCCGGACCCCGCAGCCTGACACCGACCGTAAACCTTAGCCCCAGTCGCCACCCGCGCCACCCCAGCGTCCCGTCGCGCTCCCCTTGGACCGGCCAACGGAACATCGACCGGTTACCGTCGGATCAATGGAACATGAGTGCGGCTCCCTTCGAGTACGGAGCCGGCGGCCGGGCCGCACTTTCGGGTGTACCCGTCGCCCCAGCAGGCACACCCGCCCCCTAGCTCCCGCCCGCCACAAAACGCCGGCCTACGGCAACCACCACGATGTGATTCTGCGGTGGCCAGAACAACCGCGATGTCACATCGCTGTGGCATCGGACACCGCCTGGCCGGCCAAGACACCGCCCTGGCCGGCCCCGCCGAGACACCGCCTCGGCCCCGGCCGATACCGCGTGCCCCGCGGGACTGAGCCGTCCCAGCCCGGAGCCACTCATCGCAAACAGCCGCACCCATGGAAGACTCGATCCGGTCCGGACCACGCCCGACCTGGGACGCGTGAGCCGCATGATCCCAGGAGACCCCGGGTAACGCCTCGTCCGACTTGCTGGAGAAAACCGGTACTACCGGGTCAAGCCGGGGAACGCCTGCGTGCTGCCGCGCCAGGACGCCGCGCGCTGCGCCGCCGCCTGCACGGCCATCGCGCCGAACTGCCGCAGGCGCTGGTCGCTGACCGCGACCAGGCCGAGATAGGCCTGGGTCACGCCGTCTTCGAGGTAGGCCGCGAGCGCCATCGCGCTGGCCGTGTCGTGTACTCCGAAGGGCAGCCGGTAGGACGCCTGCGCCGCGACGGGCACGGCGCCACGCCCGGAGATCATCGCGGTCAGGGTGTCCCGGGCCTGGTTGTGCCCGGTCCAGTCCTGGCCGGCCGTGGCCTGGGCGCTTCCGGTCAGGTGCGCGCCCGCTACCCCGTAGCCGAAGATGGCCGCGTTCTCGGCCGCCAGCGCGGCCTGCAGCGCGGTGACAGCAGCGGAAGCGGCCGCCATCACCGGGCCCCCGGCCCGACGCCGTTACCTGCCATCGTGCGTTATCCGCCCAGCGCCGTCACGTGGGTGGCGTCGGAAGCGGCGATGCTCGCGAGCAGCTGGGCCAGGGCGGGCGGCGCGGTCGCCAGCTGCTGCACCAGGCGGGTCGCCGACGCGCGCTCGGCTGCCCGCAGCCGGGCCGTGCTGACCCGGGCGGGCGGCGGGCTGGCGGCCGGGTGAGAAGCGGCCGGATGAGAAGGTGACGGCGGGATGACGAGCATCGCCTTGAGCCGCGCCAGGTGCTGTTCGTGCTGGCCGAGCAGGGATTCCAGGGTGCGCCGCCGGGTGGCCGCGGCGTGATCCGTGCCGATGGCCGAGCGGTACAGGCCGATCAGGTTTTCCTCCGCCTCGATGACAGCCTGCAGGGTCAGCACATCGTGTCCGAGCGGCGGCCGTCCGGCCAGCGGATCGGGGCCGGTGAACACCTCCGAAGACCGGCATCCGGCGGCGGCGAGCAGCCACGGCAGCGTCGCCGCCGAGGCGATCAGCGTTCGGCGCCTCAGCCCGGTATGACCTGGCGGCCCACTATGCTCTATGACCTGGCGCTGCGGCCCACTATGACCTGGCGCCTGCGGCCCACTATGACCTGGCGCCTGCGGCGCGGGCACGGACACACCGGCAAGCTACCACGCGGGCCGGCCCGTCCTATCCGCTCCATGGCTCAACCCCGGATAGGCTAGGTCCCAATCCCGCAGGTCGTGGACGAGGAGGTCGTGATGCCAGGAGGCCAGCGTCACGCGCCCAAATCCGGCCAGTCCGTACCAGGCCCGCCCAAATCCGGACAGCCCCGAGCCGGCCAGCCGAAGGCCGGCCAGCAGCGGCCTCGTCCGGCTGCGGTCGGCGCGCCGGTGGACGAGGACAAGATCGCGGACGTCATCCGTCCCGTGGTCGCCGCCGCCGGAATGGATCTGGAAGCGGTCCGGGTCAGTGCCGCGGGGCGGCGCCGTCTGCTGCGGGTGGTGGTGGACAGCGACCAGGGCGTGAGCCTGGACGACGCCGCGACCATCAGCCGTCAGCTGTCGGCCGCCCTCGACGGTACGCCGGTGATGGGTGACTTCCCGTACACTCTCGAGGTCTCGTCGCCCGGCGTAGACCGCCCGCTGACCGATCCGAGGCACTGGCGGCGCTCCGCGGGACGCCTGGTTCAGGTGACCGCGGCGGACGCCGGAACCGTAACCGGCCGCGTCGTAGCGGCCGATCTGGACGGGGTGACGCTGGACATCGGGGGCGACCGCCGCCGCTTCGGCTACGCCGAGCTGGGGGCAGGCGCCGTCCAGGTGGAGTTCGGGCACCCGCAAACGGAGCTTGGAGCGACCCCCGATGGACATTGACCTGAGCGTGCTGCGCAGTCTGGAAAGCGAGAAGGACATCTCGCTCGACCAGGCCATCAAGGCTATCGAGGACGCCCTGCTCGTCGCCTACCACAAGTCCGATGGCGCGTCGACGGCGGCGCGCGTCGAGGTGGACAGGAAGAGCGGGCACGTCACCGTGTGGGCCACCGAGGCCAGCTCGGACGGCACCCCGGGGCGCGAGTACGACGACACCCCGGCCGGCTTCGGCCGGATCGCCGCGACCACCGCCCGGCAGGTGATCCTGCAGCGCCTGCGCGACGTCGAGGACGAGCTCACCTTCGGTGAGTACGCCGGCCGCGAGGGTGACATCGTGGCCGGGGTCATCCAGCAGGGCAAGGACCCCCGGACCGTGCTGGTCGACCTGGGCAAGCTCGAGGCCGTGCTGCCGCCCGCCGAGCAGGTTCCCGGCGAGCGCTACGTCCACGGCGAGCGGATCCGCTGCTACGTGCTGCATGTGCGCAAGGGACACCGCGGGCCTTCTGTCACCCTGTCCCGTACCCACCCGGGCCTGGTGAAGAAGCTGTTCGCGCTGGAGGTGCCGGAGATCGCGGCCGGCGACGTGGATATCGTCGCGCTCGCCCGCGAGTCCGGGCACCGGACCAAGATCGCGGTCCGGTCGAACAAGCCCAACATCAACGCCAAGGGCGCCTGCATCGGCCCGATGGGCAGCCGGGTGCGGAACGTGATGGCCGAGCTGCACGGCGAGAAGATCGACATCGTCGACTACTCCGACGACCCGGCTGGCTTCGTCGCCAACGCGCTGTCGCCCGCCCGGGTGAGCAAGGTGCACGTGGTGGACGCCGCGGCCCGCGAGGCTCAGGTCATCGTGCCCGATTACCAGCTGTCGCTGGCGATCGGCAAGGAGGGCCAGAACGCCAGGCTGGCTGCCCGGCTCACCGGCTGGCGGATCGACATCAGGTCCGACGCGGTCCCGTCCGACGAGCCGCGCCCCCGTGGGCGGCCCGTCGGCGCCAGCCGGATCGGCCCGCGGCCGGGCTGTCTCCGCCGAGGGCAGGACCAAGGCCGGAGGGCCGGCGGTTCGCTCCTCGGCCGGCCCCGTGGCGCAGGCCTCCGAATAGCCAGCGCCGCACCAGCACGAGGCGCCAAGCCCGCGCGGCACCAGCACCAGGCGCCAGCCCGCGCCAAGCACCAGCAGCCCTCCACGCCGGACTCGGTACCCTTCAGCCCCGTCTGTCCCACCAGGCTCGCCAGCCCCCGCGGGTGGCAGATCCGGCGCGGTTCCCCACCGGTATTCCAGAGCTGCGGACACGGTAGACTTAGTGATGTAATGGCCACGCGCCCCGAGCAGCATGCCCCAGATACGCCCGCAATGCGTACCTGTGTAGGCTGCAAGGAGCGTGCAGCCAAGTCCAGCCTGCTTCGCCTCGTAGCGGCTGGGGACGCCATCTTGCCCGACCCGCCGGCCCGGCTACCTGGCCGGGGTGCATACCTGCATCCCAGCCCGGAATGCCTGGACCTGGCGCGACGGCGCCGGGCGTTCCCTCGGGCCTTGCGCACCACGGGACCGCTCAGCCTCGATCCACTGGCTGAGTATCTTTGCGGTGCGGGATCCCCGGAATAGCATTGCTCGGGGCGGAACAACCTGGCTAGGTTGCAGGCTTAACGCTAGTAGGAACACCTGTCGGAAAGCAGGTCGAGAAGCTGATGAGCGCTCGATGAGCACGCGGCGATGATCACCATAGGCTGAGGCCGGCCCGGAGCACGCTCTGCCCGGGCCGGGGTCCGGGAAGGGGCCCAGGGGACTGGGCCGAGAAGGAGCGTAGTGGCGAAGGTCCGGGTATACGAACTCGCGAAAGAGTTCGGAGTCGAGAGCAAGGCCGTCATGGATCAGCTCAAGGATATGGGCGAGTTCGTAAGGTCAGCATCCTCGACGATCGAGGCGCCGGTAGTACGGCGGCTCAAGGAAGCATTCTCCGCCGACAAGGCGGAACAACCAGCACATTCAGGCCAGCGATCGCAGGGCTCCCCGGGGCCGAGGCCGTCGGCGCCGCCCGCCCGTCCAGGTGGCGGGCCGCGTCCGGGTGGTGCCGTGCCGGCGCCGCCGTCGATCCGTGACGACCGCCCCGCGGCGGTATCCGACGCTCCGCCCGCGGCCAGGCCCGCGCCCGGTGGCCCGGCCAACGGCTCGGCCGAGCGCGCGGCCGCGCCTGACGCCGCCGCCGCGAGCGGCACTGCGACGGCCCCCGACGCGGGACACCAGCTGCCGCCGGTCCCGCAGACGCCGGCGTCCCGGCCCGGCCCAGGTGGCCCGGCCGACCAGGGGCTCCCGGCCGACCAGCGGTCCCAGGCCACGCCGGGCGCTTCCGGCGCCCCGCGGGCGCCCGGAGCGCCGCGGCCTGCGGCTACTCCGGCTGACTTCCGCAGCCCGGCCGGCCCGGCGACGGGCCAGCCCCGTCCCGGCCCCCGCCCCGCGGGACCAGGCGGTCCCGGCGGTCAGGGGCCCGGCCAGGGTCCGGCCGGCCAGCGCCCCGGTGGCGGCCAGGCTTCCGGTGCCGCGGGCAGCCGTCCCGACCAGGGCAGCCGTCCTGACCAGGGTGCCCGCCCCGACCAGGGCGCCCGGCCGTCCACGCCGAGGCCCCAGGGGCCCGGCGGTCCCCGCCAGGGTGCTCCTCGCCCGGGTGGCCCCGGCCCGCGCCCGGGTGCTCCGCGCCCCGGCCCGAGGCCCGGTAACAACCCGTTCAGCTCGACCGCGACCGGTATGGGCTCCGCGCCTCCGCCCCGGCCGCAGGCTCCGGCCGGACCGGGCCAGAGCCGTGACGGCGGCCCGCGTCCCGGCGGTCCTGCTGGCCCCGGCAGCCCGCGGCCAGGCGCCCGCGGTCCCGGCGGCCCTCGCCCCGGTGTGTCCGAGGGCGGTCCGCGTCCCGGCGGGTTCTCCGGCGGCGGTCCGCGTCCCGGCGGTCCCCGGCCGAGCCCGATGAACATGCCGTCCCGGCCGGCGCCTTCCGGCACCGGGCGGAGCGGTCCTGGCGGCCCTGGCCGCGGTGGTCCTGGCGGCGGCCCCGGTGGCCGTCCCGGTGGCGCCCCAGGAGGTCGTCCCGGCGGCGGTCCCGGCGCAGGCGCGCGGACCGGTACCGGCGGTCCCGGTGGCGGTCCGCCCCGGGCCGGCGCGGGCGGCGGTCCGCCTCGTCCGGGTGGCGGCGGCCGTGGCCGCAGCGGCACCCAGGGCGCGTTCGGCCGTCCCGGCGGACGCCCGTCGCGGGGTCGCAAGTCGAAGAAGCAGCGGCGTCAAGAGTTCGACAACATGCAGGCGCCGACGATCGGCGGCGTGCAGATCCGGCACGGCAACGGCCAGGTGATCCGGCTGAGCCGGGGCGCGAGCCTGTCCGACTTCGCCGACAAAATCGGCGTGAACCCCGCATCGCTGGTGCAAGTCATGCTGGGCCTCGGCGAGATGGTGACCGCGACCCAGTTGGTCAACGACGAGACGCTCCAGCTGCTCGGAGCCGAGCTGAACTACACCATCCAGGTAGTTTCGCCCGAGGAAGAGGACCGCGAGCTGCTCGAGTCGTTCGACATCGAGTTCGGTGAGGACGAGGGCGACGAGGGCGACCTGGTGGCCCGCCCGCCGGTGGTCACGGTCATGGGTCACGTCGACCACGGCAAGACCAAGCTGCTCGACGCGATCAGGCACACCAACCTGCAGGCGCGCGAGGCCGGCGGCATCACCCAGCACATCGGCGCGTACCAGGTGACCACCGAGGTGGACGGCGAAGAGCGCAAGATCACCTTCATCGACACCCCGGGTCACGAGGCCTTCACCGCCATGCGGGCCCGCGGGGCCGAGACCACCGACCTGGTGGTCCTGGTGGTCGCGGCCGACGACGGCGTGAAGCCGCAGACCACCGAGGCGCTGAACCACGCGCAGGCGGCGGGCGTGCCCATCGTCGTGGCGGTCAACAAGGTCGACAAGGAGGGCGCCGACCCGCAGCGAGTGCGGGCCCAGCTCACCGAGTACGATCTGGTGGCCGAGGAGTTCGGTGGCGACACCCAGTTCGTGGACGTGTCCGCGACCAAGCGGATGGGCCTGGAGAGCCTGCTCGAGGCGATCGTCCTGACCGCCGACGCCTCGCTCGACCTGCGGGCCAACCCGCACCAGGACGCCCAGGGCGTGGCCATCGAGGGTCACCTGGACAAGGGCCGTGGCCCGGTGGCCACGGTGCTGGTGCAGCGCGGCACGCTGAACGTCGGCGACTCCATCGTCTGCGGTGAGGCGTATGGCCGGGTCCGGGCCATGCTGGACGAGAACTACGATCCCATTTCTGAGGCTCCGCCTTCCCGTCCGGTTCAGGTGCTCGGCCTGACCGCCGTGCCTGGCGCCGGTGACAACTTCCTGGTTGTCTCCGACGACCGGATGGCCCGGCAGATCGCCGAGCGCCGTGAGGCTCGCGAGCGGGTCGCCACGTTTGCCCAGGGCCGGCGGCGGGTCACGCTCGAGGACCTGGACCAGGCGTTCAAGGCGGGCGAGCGCGAGGAACTGCTCCTCATCATCAAGGGTGACGTGTCCGGTTCGGTCGAAGCCCTCGAGGACGCGCTGCTCAAGCTCGATGTCGGCGAAGAGGTCAGCCTGCGCGTGATCGGCCGCGGTGTCGGTGCGATCACCCAGGACGACGTCAACCTGGCCATCGCCTCCGACGCGGTGATCATCGGCTTCAACGTCCGGCCCGCCGAGCGGGCCGGGGAGCTGGCTCGCCGCGAAGGCGTCGACATCCGCTACTACTCGATCATCTACCAGGCGATCGAAGAGGTCGAAGCCGCGCTCAAGGGCATGCTCAAGCCCGAGTTCGAGGAAGTCCAGCTCGGCACCGCGGAGATCAGGGAGGTCTTCCGGGTGCCGCGGATCGGCAACGTCGCCGGGTCCATCGTGCGCAGCGGCCTCATCCGCCGCGGCGGCAAGGCCCGGCTGATCCGGGACGGCGTGGTGATCTCCGACAACCTGACGGTGGATTCGCTGCGCCGGTTCAAGGAGGACGCGACCGAGGTCCGCGAGGGCTACGAGTGCGGTATCGGCATCGGCTACAACGATGTCAGGATCGGCGACACCATCGAGACCTTCGAGATGAGGGAGAAGCCGAGGACCTGACCTGGGTACCGGCCGGACCAAGACACACCAGAGAGAGCGAGAAGTGTACGTCGCCGCGCTGACGCTGGACGTCATGCTCGGCGACGTGCACTCGCTCAAGGGCAAGCGGGGCGTGGTCCGGCCGCTGGTCGCCGAGCTGCGCAGGCGCTATCCAGGTGTCGCGGTCGCCGAGACCGGGCACCTGGACCTGCACCGGCGAGCCGAGATAGGGGTGGCCGTCGTGTCCGATACGGCCGCCAACGCGATGAGCGTGCTCGACGAGTGCGAGCGCCTGGTGGCCCGGCACCCCGAGATCGAGCTGCTGTCGGCCCGGCAGCGGCTGTTCAACGAGGAGGAGTGACGGAGCATGGATGCCGCGAGGGCGCGCAAGCTGGCGGATCGCATCAGCCAGATCGTCGCGGAAATGCTGGAGCGCCGGATCAAGGATCCCAGGCTCGGCTTCGTAACCGTCACCGAGTCCCGGCTGACGAACGACCTGCGTGAAGCCACCGTCTTCTACACGGTCTACGGCACCGACGCCGAACGAGCCGATACCGCAGCGGCCCTGAACAGTGCCACCGGCATCATCAGGTCCGAAGTCGGCCGGCAGCTCGGCCTGCGCCACACGCCGTCCATCGAGTTCATCGCCGACGTCCTCCCGGAAAATGCCCACCGGATCGAGGAACTGGTGTCGCAGGCCCTGCACGCCGACAACGAGCTCGCCCGCGCCCGCGAGGGCGCTGCCTACGCCGGCGACCCCGACCCCTACCGCAAGCCCGCCGAAGAAGACGACGAGGACGAGTGACCGCGCCGAGCGGGCTGGTCATCGTCGATAAACCGGGCGGGATGACGTCGCATGACGTCGTGGCCCGGGTGCGGCGGCTGGCCGGGACACGGAAGGTGGGTCACGCCGGGACGCTCGACCCGATGGCGACCGGGGTCCTGGTGGTTGGCGTGGAGAAGGCCACCAGGCTGCTCGGCTACCTGACGCTGACCGAGAAGGAGTACTCGGCCACGATCAGGCTCGGCCAGACGACCAGCACCGACGACGCCGAAGGCGAGATCACCGGCACCGCCACGGCTGAGGGCGTTACCGTCGAGGCCATCGACCAGGCGGTGGCCGGCCTGACCGGCCAGATTCTCCAGGTCCCGCCCGCGGTCAGCGCGATCAAGGTCGGCGGCCAGCGTGCCTACAAGCTCACCCGGGCGGGCGCCGCGCCCGATCTGGCCGCCCGGCCGGTCACGGTCTACGAGTTCACGATCACCGGCATCCGCCGCGTGGAAGGGGGTGGCGAGCTGAGCGGGCTGCTCGATCTCGGCGCCACCGTCCGCTGCTCGAGCGGCACCTACATCAGGGCGCTGGCCCGCGACCTCGGCGCGGCCCTGGGCACCGGCGGCCACCTGACCCGGCTGTGCCGCACCCGGGTGGGCGGCTATCCCGTGGAGCAGGCCCGTACCCTGGAGCAGCTGGCCGAGCACTTCGAGGTGCTGCCGCTGGCCGAGGCGGCCGCGGCAGCCTTCCCGCGCCGGGACCTCAGCGACGACGAGGCCCGCCGGCTGGCTCACGGCGGCCGGCTCGGCCCCGCCGCCCCGGCCGCGGACGTGCTGGCCACGGACGCGCCGACGGCCGCCTTCGCGCCCGACGGTACCCTGATCGCCCTGCTCACCGAAGAGTCCGGACAGGCGCGGCCGCTCGTGGTCTTCGCCTGAGGCTCTAGGCTGGCTGGTACAGCGCACAAGACAAAGGAGAACACCGATCGTGTACCGCTGGTACGGCTCGGCCGAAGTGCCTTCGGACTGGGGTGCGTGCGTCGCCACCATCGGCGAGTTCGACGGCGTGCACCGAGGCCACCAGCGCGTCGTGGAGCGGGCTCGCGAGATCGCCCGGTCCCGGCCGCTGCCGGTCGTGGCGATCACCTTCGATCCGCACCCGGACGAGGTGATCAGGCCCGGCTCGCATCCGCCGCTGCTGACCACGGCCCGGCGCCGCGCCGAGTTGCTCGCGGGGCTGGGCGCCGACGCCGTCTTCGTGCTGCCGTTCAACCTGGAATTCTCCCGGCTCAGCCCGGATGAGTTCGTCCGCGTCGTCCTGTCCGAACGGCTCCACGCCGCCGCCGTCGTGGTGGGGGAGAACTTCAGGTTCGGCCACAAGGCGGCCGGCGACGTGCCCATGCTGGCCCAGCTCGGCGAGAAGTACGACTTCACCGCCGAGGGCGTGCCGCTGCTGGTGGACGACGGCGTGACGATCTCCTCGACCTACATCAGGGAGCAGCTGGCGTCCGGTGACGTGGCCGCCGCGGCCCGCGCCCTCGGCCGCCCGCACCGGGTCGAGGGCATCGTCGTCCGCGGCCACATGCGCGGCCGCGGCCTGGGCTTCCCGACCGCCAACCTGGAGACCCCGCCGCATACCGCGACCCCGGCCGATGGCGTCTACGCCGGCTGGCTGACCAGCCTGGACCTGGACGGCACGGAGCTGGCCCGCTGGCCCGCCGCCATCTCGGTCGGCACCAACCCGACCTTCGGCGCCGGCGAGCGCACGGTCGAGGCGTACGCGCTCGACCGTGACGACCTGGACCTGTACGGCACCCACGCCGCCATCGACTTCACCGCCCGCCTGCGCGGCACGGAGCGGTTCGACTCCGTCGAGGCCCTGATCACCCAGATGCACGAGGACGTGAGCCAGGCCAGGGCCCTCACCGACGGCTGACCCCCGTAGCCCTTTTCATACCGAACGGGGCGGGGTATCGAGCCCCGCCCCCGCTGCTACGTCATCCCAGCGCGGCGTAAAGCGCCCGCTCGAAGTCCTGGTACATCGTCATCGCCTCGGGCGTGACGAACGGCAGGAAGTTGCTGTAGATCGACCCCGTCACCCCGGTCGTGCGGTCGACCCAGAAGTGGGTGTTGCACAGCCCGGCCCAGGCGCCGGTCCCGGCCCGTCGCATGCCCGGGATGTCCGCCGTGTTGAGCAGCAGCCCCAGGCCCCATTTGAAGCCCGGGCCCGCGTTGAACTCGCAGGTCGCCGCCGGGTCGCTGGTTCCGATGGCGGCCGGAAACTCCAGGTCGCCGATCTGGTTGGTGAAGGCCGCGTCGACCGTCTCGGACTTCAGGATCCGGGTCCCGTCGAGCTCCCCGCCGCGCAGCAGCGCCCGCTGGAACTTGACGTAGTCGCTCGGCGGCCCGTAGAGCCCGTGCCCGCCCGCCCAGTAGTCCGGCTGCTGATTCAGGATCTCCCCGACGGCGACCCAGGTGCCGTCCTCGCCCTTGACGTGGACCGGGGTCGAGTTCGGCCGCTGCTCGTCGTTCATCAAGAACGTGGTCTGGTCCATGCCGAGCGGCCCGGTCACGCCCTCCTTGATGGCCACGTCCAGGCCCTTGCCGGTGACCGCCTCCACCACCTTGCCGAGCCAGTCGGTATTGATGCCGTAGATGAACGCCGTGCCCGGGTCGGCCAGCAGCGGTGCCTGGAAGGAGGCCGCCGAGCCGGCCACCACGTTCGGGATCCCGGTGACCCGCTCCCATGTGACCAGGTCATCGCTCCAGAACCAGTACCCCAGCCCGCTGGTGTGCGTGACCAGGTTCTTGACCGTGGCCTGGCGGGCCGGCGGCCGCAGTCGCGGGGTGTCACCGTCGAAGCCCTCGAGCACCTGAAGTTCCCCGAACTCCGGACAGTAGCTGGCGACCGGCGCGTCCAGGTCGAGATTGCCCTGCTCCACCTGCTGGAGCGCGGTCACGGTGCACGGCATCTTGGTCATCGACATGATCCGGAACAGGCTGTCCACGGTGACCGGGTCGCTCTCGCCGACCGCCCGCGGCCCCGCCGCGCCCGAGTAGATGACGCCGTCCCGGTCGGCCGCGATCGCGGCCACGTGCGGCACGCCGCCCGAGTCCACCGCGTCCTGAAGTACCTTGTCGATGGCCGTTCCGTCGATGGAAGCGCTCATGCGTGACCCCTCCTGGAGTGGACTGCGTCGTTCACATCACGTGCCACAGCGACCCGCCCCACTTGTCACCTTGAGCAGGTCATCCCCCATTCTGTCCGAATCCCGCCATCCCCGCACCCCCGCCTTCCCCCACCCCCGTGCATGGAGCGCTGACTTCCGGCGGATCCGCCCCGCCCGCTCCGCATCACTCCGTCTCACCAGGCAACGTCTTCCCTTCCGAGCCATGAAGTCAGTTGACACTAACGTTAGTAGATTCTAACGTTAGTCGTACTTGTCAGAGGATAGCCGTCAGAGGGAGAAACGACATGGGCCAGCCGGTGGCGTACTTCGAGATCGTCAGCCCGGATCACGAGCGCGCGCAGAAGTTCTACCGTGAGCTGTTCAGCTGGCGGGTGGAGGCCGATCCCGCCATGGGCGGATACGGTCTGGTGGACACCGGCGCCGGGGACGGGGCGATCGGGGGCGGCATCGGCCCAGGGGAGGGGCCGTCAGACAGGGGCGTGAAAATCTACATGCGCGTCGATGACCTGGACACCTTCCTCGGCCGCGCCGAGCAGCTGGGCGGCCAGCGGCTGGTGCCGCCGACCGAGCTGCCCGGTGACGCCGGGAAGTTCGCGGTCTTCACCGACCCCGACGGCAACCAGGTCGGCCTCTGGAGCAGCTGAAAGGCCCTCAGGCAGCGGCCAGCATCGCCTCGAGCACGGCCCGCAGTGGCGCCAGCCGCGTCGCGGCGGCCTCACGGGCCTCAGCCAGCGAGCGGGCCGAGACCGGTTCGGTGATCTCCACGTAGCACTTGATCTTGGGCTCGGTGCCGCTCGGCCGGAGCACCACCCGCCCGCCCGCCAGCCGGAAGATGAGCACGTCAGCCCGCGGGGTGCCTTCAGCCAGGTCGGTCAGGCCGGTCACCGTCTCGGTGCCGAAGGCGTCCGGCGGCGCCGACCTGAGCCGGCGCATGACCTGGGCCTGATCGGCCGTCCGCAGGGTCACCTGTGAGGTCAGGTGCACCCCGTGCGCTCGCTCCAGTTCGTCGTACACGTCCAGCACCGAACGTCCCGCCGACCTCGCCTCCCGCGCCAGCCGCAGCATCGCCAGCGCGGCGCCGAACCCGTCCTTGTCCCGCACCACGTCGCCGACGGCGTAGCCGAGCGCCTCCTCGTAGCCGAAGACGAAACGTGTCCCCGGCCCGCCGTCGGCGGCCCGGGCGATCCACTTGAACCCGGTCAGCGTCTCGGCGTAGCGGACCCCGGCCGCCGCGGCGATCTTGGCCAGCAGCGTCGAGGAGACCACGGTCGAAGCCACCAGCCGCGCCTGCCCCGCGGCCTGTCCCGCCGTCCAGTCCAGCATGCCCGCCCCGAGCAACGCCCCCACCTGGTCCCCGGTCAGCACCCGCCATCCGGGCGCCTCGGCCCCGGCCTCGGGAACGGCCCCTGCCTCAGGAACGGCCTCGGGAACGGCCACCGCCAGCCGGTCCCCGTCCGGATCGCTGGCGATGACCAGGTCGGCGTCGAGCCGCCGGGCGTCGGCCAGCGCCAGGTCCAGGGCGCCCGGCTCCTCCGGGTTGGGAAAGGCCACCGTCGGGAAGTCCGGATCCGGCTCGGCCTGCGCGGCCACCACGTGCGGCGCCCCGAACCCCGCCATCCGCATCGCGCGCAGCATTAGCTGCCCCGCCACCCCATGCATCGCCGTATAAACCACATTCAGCCCGTCTCCGGGATCATCGCCGTCTGCCGCCCGGGCCATACCGGCGAGCGCCGGGCCGGCCTCACCCGCCACCGCGGCCAGGTACGCCTGGGCGATCTCGTCGCCGGGCCAGGTAACCAGCGGGCTCCCGGCCACAGCGACGGGGATGTCCGACAGCGGACCGAGTCCGGCGATACGCTTCTCGATCTCGGCGTCGGCGGGCGGAATGACCTGCCCTCCGTCACTCAGGTAGAGCTTGTACCCGTTGTCCGCGGCCGGGTTGTGGCTCGCGGTGATCATGATCCCGGCCGCCGTCCCCAGGTGCCGGACCGCGAACGCCAGCAGGGGAGTGGGACACGGCCGCGGCAGCATGTGCACGGCGATGCCCGCTCCCGCCAGCACCCCCGCCACCTCGTCCGCGAACTCCGCCGACCGGTGCCGCGCGTCACACCCCACCACCACCGCGACCCGCCCGCCCCCGGCGTCCCCAGCGTCTCCTCCACCCCCGCGCCCCCAGCTCCCCCGGGGCTCCCAGCGCCCCCAGGGCTCCCACCCGGCGCGAGCAGCCAGCCCGCCACGGCAGCGGTCGCCGCCCGGACCACGGCCCGGTTCATCCGGTTCGGCCCCGCCGCCACCACCCCGCGCAGCCCCGCCGTCCCGAAGTGCAGCCGGTCCGCGAACCGGTCCCGCAACTCCGCCCCCGCCTCGGCTGCGCCCGCCTCGGCTGCTCGCGCCCGGTCGAGTAGCGATTGAAGCTCGGCCCGGTCGCCTTCGTCGGGATCGTCCGCGATCCAGGCCTCGACCGCCGCCCGCAACTCAACCTCACCCATCACTAGCCTCACTCACCTCAATCTGCCCTCACCCGCGGGCCCCCGTACGCCAAAGATTGCGGAGGATCCGGCCTGCGCGGAGGAAAAAGGACCCCCCAGGGGCCCAAAACCTCCACGTAAGCCAAATCCTCCACGATAATTCCGCACCTCAGCCACAACTGCCACGGCAGTCTCACCGGTCACCGCAAAGGACGAGAAAACGGCCACCTCGGGCGCGAGGGGTTCAGGACTCGCAAGAACGCCACCTCGTTAGGCCTTGACGTAGGGGATGCCCTCGGCCTTGGGCGGGCGGACCTTGCCGACCAGGCCGGCCACCACGATGATCGTCACCACGTACGGGGTCATCAGCAGCAGGTTGGACTGGATCGGCACGTTCATCGTGGACAGGATCGACTGCAGCTGGGTGGAGAAGCCGAACAGCAGCCCCGCCCCGATCGCGCCGAACGGCGTGTACCGGCCGAAGATCATCGCGGCCAGCGCGATGTACCCCTCGCCGGACGACATGCCCTTGGCGAAGCTGCCGACCGAGCCGACGGTCAGGTAGGCGCCGCCGATGCCCGCCAGCACGCCGGAGAAGATCACGTTGCGGTACCGGGTGGCGTACACCCGGATGCCGACGGTGTCGGCCGCGACCGGGTGCTCGCCGACCGCCCGGGTGCGCAGGCCCCACCGGGTGGCGAACAGGCCGACCTGGACCAGCGCCAGGGCCAGGTACGTCAGGTACAGGAAGATCGTGGCGTTGAAGAACACCGGGCCGATGATCGGGATGTCGGCCAGCACCGGGATCCTGATCGTGCTGAAGGTCGGCGGGGAGTTCAGCGTGTTGGAGTAGGGCACCATGAGGTCGTCGTACAGGTACCCGGACAGGCCGATGATGAGGGTGTTCAGCACCACGCCGAGGATGATCTGGTCGACGGCGTAACCGATGGCGAAGATCGCGAGCAGCCCGCCGACCACGCAGCCGGCCGCGGCGCCGGCGATCAGGCCCAGCCACACGGACCCGGACGCGCTGGCCACCATGGCGGCGACGAACGCGCCGAGCAGCAGCTGGCCCTCGATGCCGATATTCACCACGCCCGACCGGGAGCAGATCACGCCGGTCAGCGCGCCCAGCATGATCGGGATCGACTGGCTGAGCGTGCCCTGCAGCAGGTTCACCACGTTGAACGGGTTCGACTGGCCCGCGTCGGCCCAGCACAGCAGGGACACGATGAAAGCCAGCAGCACGACGGCGATGCACACCCGTCGCCACAGCGGCTTCATCGGCACGAACGCGCGGACCCCGGCCAGCACCAGCGAGGCGGCGCCGCAGCCGAGGCAGGTGACGTCGGCGGGCAGGTCCAGGTTCGGCACCGAGACCTTGGCGAACGGCTGGGAGAAGGCGAAGCTCGCGTCGCCCTTGTGCGCGAACAGGCCGAATACGAAGATGTCCACCAGCCCGAAGAAGGCGAACCCCACCGGTCCCAGCCAGCGGCGCCAGGGACTGACCGGGGCCGCCTCGGGCACCACCACCTGGATGTGCTCCGTGATAGTCACGCGAGACCCCTTCCGGTCAGGCCCTCGACGCCCGAGGCCCTGGTGGCACGCAGCCGGTAGATGGCTCTGACGAGCGGCGGTGCCGCCACGAACATCACGATCAGGGCCTGCAGCACCTCGACGATGTCCACCGGGGTGGAGGTCTGGGCCTGCATCAGCGGCGCGCCCGCGTGCAGCGCGCCGAACAGCAGCGCGGCCAGCACCACGCCGAGCGGACGGCCCCGGCCTAGCAGCGCGACCGTGATCGCGTCGATGCCGTAGGTGCCGTAGCTCTGGAAGTTGACGCTGAAGTCCGTGCCCTGGATGACCGCCGCCCCGGCCAGCCCGGCCAGACCCCCGGCGATCAGCATGACCAGCACCCAGGACCGTTCCACGTTCATCCCGGCCACCCGGGCCGCGTTCGGGTTCTTGCCGATGGCGCGGAACTCGAACCCGGTCGTGGACCGGTACAGCAGCCACCACACGCCCAGCGCGCACAGCAGCGCGAGGATGAACCCCGCGTTGATCCGCAGGGACCCGCCGAACAGGCGCCACAGGTGCGCGTCGGCGGCGATGAACGGGCTGATCAGGTCGGACCGCCCGGGCCGCTGCATGACGTTGCCGAGCAGGTAGGAGAGCAGGAAGCCCATGACGTAGTTGAGCATGATCGTGGTGATCACCTCGTGCGCGCCGGTCCTGGCCTTGAGCTCGCCGACCAGCCAGCCCATCACCCCGCCGCCGACGAAGCCGCCGATCACGCAGACGATCACGTGGATGACGGGGGGCAGGCTGACCCCGTAGCCGAGGTAGGTGGCCAGGATCGCGCCGCCGATGAACTGGCTCTGCGCGCCGATGTTGAACATGCCGGCCTGGTAGGGCAGCGCTACCGCCAGCCCGGCCAGCAGCAGCGGCGTGGCCTGGACGCAGGTCTCGGACAGCGGGCCGAACACCGCGCCGAGAAAGCCGTCGTGGATGGCGGTGGAGAACGACGCCTGCTGGAACAGGGCGGCCACGGTGTGCGGGTTGAAGATCGAGCCCTCGAACAGCGCCACGTAGGCGCCGATGGCCGTGTCCCAGGCCGCGGCGAACGCGTGGCCCGGATCGGAGAACAGGTTGCCCCAGGCGCTCAGCACCGTCGTGTTGGTGAACGCGTTCAGCAGCCCGCCGATCACGATGGCGGTCAGGATGGCCAGGAAGGTCACCGTGAACGAGTTGCCCTCCAGGACCGCATTAAGGGCATTACGGCCAAACGAGCCGCGTTCCTCGCCGTTCTTTCCCGTCTCAGTGGTCGCCGGGCCGGGCGGCGCCTGCTCGCTCATTGCTCCGCTCCTGCCTGCTCCGCTGCGGGTGGCGTCTCGGGTGGCCGGCGCGGCGGTGCCTCGAGCGAGGAATCCGTGGCCCCGGCCATCAGCAGGCCGAGCTCCTCGACCGGCACCGTAGGCGGCCGGACGCCGGTGATCCGGCCCTCGTACATGACCGCGATCCGGTCGGCCAGGGCGTAGATCTCGTCGAGCTCGGAGGAGACGATGAGCACGGCCACGCCGGAGTCGCGGGCCGCCACGATGCGCTTGTGCACGAACTCGATCGAGCCGACGTCGAGGCCCCGGGTCGGCTGGCTGGCCACCAGCACCTTGTGCTCCCGGCCGAGCTCGCGGGCCAGGATGACCTTCTGCTGGTTGCCGCCGGACAGCGTGCCCACCGGGGTGTCCGCGGAGGTGGTGCGGACGTCGAACTCCTGCACCCGCGCGGCCGCGTTGCTGGCGATGGCGGCCAGGTTGAGGTTGATGCCCTTGGCGTACGGCGCCTCGTTGTAGGTGTCGAGGACCATGTTGTCGGCCACCGAGAAGTCGCCGACCAGGCCGTCTTCCTGGCGGTCCTCGGGGACGTAGGCCAGGCCCGCGTGCAGCCGCTGCCGGGGCGTGGCCTGGGTCAGGTCGCGGCCGTTCAGCCGTATGTGCCCGCTCGAGGTCGGCCGCAGCCCGATCAGCGCCTCGCACAGCTCGGTCTGGCCGTTGCCCTGCACGCCCGCCAGGCCGAGGATCTCGCCCGCGCGGACCTGGAATGTCATCCCGTTGACCGAGAGCTGGCCGGTCTCGTCCGCGACGACCAGGTTCTCCACGTCGAGCACGACGTCGCCTGGCTTGGCCGCGTCCTTCGATACCTTCAGCTGCACGTTCCGGCCGACCATCATCGCGGCCAGCTCGTCCTCGGTGGCGGACGGCGACTTCTGGCCGACCACCGCGCCGCGGCGCAGCACGGTGATCGTGTCCGCGATCTCCTGGACTTCCTTGAGCTTGTGCGAGATGAAGACGACCGAGGTGCCGCCCTCTTTCAGCTGCCTGATGATGCGGAACAGGTCCTCGGCCTCAGCCGGGGTGAGCACCGCCGTCGGCTCGTCCAGGATCAGCACGGACGCGTCCCTGACCAGCGCCTTGATGATCTCGACCCGCTGCTGGATGCCGACCGGGAGGTGCTCCACCAGGGCGTCGGGGTCGACCGCCAGGCCGTAGCGCTGGGAGAGCTCCCGCACGTCGCGGCGCGCCTTGCGCCGGTCGAGCAGGCCGGACGGGCGGGTTTCCTCCATGCCCAGGGTGACGTTCTCCGCCACGGTGAACACCGGCACCAGCATGAAGTGCTGGTGCACCATCCCGATGCCGGCCGCGATGGCGTCCTTCGGCGAGCTGAACCGGACCTTCTTGCCGTCGATGAGGATCTCGCCCTCGTCGGGCTGCAGCAGCCCGTACAGCACGTTCATCAGGGTCGACTTGCCGGCGCCGTTCTCGCCGAGCAGGGCGTGCACCTGGCCCGGGGATACCGATAGGTCGATCCGGTCGTTGGCCACCAGCGAGCCGAACCGCTTGGTGATGCCCTTGAGCTCAAGTTCCACGTCGGCCCTTAGGTCAGTTGGTCCCAGCCCTGATGTTGGTCCCAGCCCTGATACGGCAGCGGTGCGGCATAATGCCGCACCGCTGCCACACCGTCAGTCCTGTTATTACCCGGAAACCGGGCTCTTGGTCGGGGTCTGGATCGAGCCGCTCTCGATGCCCGTCTTCACCTGCGCCAGCTCGCTCTGCAGCGACGCCGGGACCTTGCTGGCGAAGTCGTGGTACGGCGCCAGCGTGACGCCGCCGTTGGCCAGCGTGCCGATGTAGTTGCCGCCCTTGAAGGTGCCGTCGGCCGTGGTGGTCACGGCGTTCTTCACCGCGGTGACGATGCCCTTCTCCACGCTGGTGATGAAGTACTTGCAGTACGTCGCCGCGCTGACGCACCCGTCGGTGTCAACCCACATCATGTTGACCTTCTGGCTGCCGGCCGCGTTGTCCGCGTCCTGCACCGCCTTGGCCGCGCCGAGGCCGACGTTGCCGGCCACCGGGAAGATGATGTCCGCGCCCTCGCTGATGAACGTCTGGGTCACCTGCTGGCCCTTGGTCTGGTTGGTGAAGTCGCCGGTGAACGAGCCGTTCTGGGTCTTCTCGTTCCAGCCGAGCACCTGGACGTTCTTGTGATGCTTGGAGTTGTAGTACTGGACGCCGTCGTAGAAGCCGTCCATGTAGATGGTCACGGTCGGCAGCTTCTGCCCGCCGAACGTCGCGACCTTGCCCGTCTTGGTCATGCCCGCGGCCAGGTAGCCGCCTTCGAAGCCGTCCTGCACCGTGTTGAACAGCAGCGCGTCGACGTTCGGCAGGGCCGGGCTGTAGCTGAAGTCCACGATGGCGAACTTCTGGTTCGCGTTGGCCTTGGCCGCGGTCTGCGTGTCGTCGCCCATCAGGAAGCCGACGGTGACGATGATGTTGCACTTCTGGGTGACGAACGTGTTGATGTTCGGCACGTAGTCGGCCTGGGTGGTCGACTGCAGGTACTTGACGCTGATGTTGCTGTTGCTGCTCGCGGCCGCCTGCATGCCCGCCCACGACGAGGCGTTGAACGACCGGTCGTCGATGCCGCCGGTGTCGGTGACCATGCAGCCGAGGGTCTTGCCGCCGGCCGCCGCCGAGCTGCCTGCGGCGGCCGGGGCGCTCGTGCTGGCCGTGGGGCTGCCGCCGGACGAGGCCGAACTGTGGCTGCTGCCGCACGCGGCAAGGACCACCGTCGCGGACACGGCCAGTGCCGCCGTGGCCCATGCGCTGTGTTTCACGCTTACCTCCACTGGGCCAGCGCGCGTACCGCGCCTGGCCTCTCATTCGTCCTGGGTTGTCCCGCAGGCTATGCCTGGTGGTCCCCCCTGGGAAGGGGACACGCGGCTTCCCGGCCTGCTCGTTGCCGAATCGGAACCCGATCATGATGGCATTCATGGCCTGCCCGACATATAACCGGGGCCGGCCGTCCGGGTCTTTAGTGCCTTCGTACAAGGCGGCGGTATTTACAGGCTGATGAAATCCTGGTTGGCAGGAGCCGAGGAATGCTCGGCGGGCACGGCATTCATGGGCAGGGTCGAGGATCCGGTCGCCGTCGGCACGCGGGGGAAGTCCAGGATGGCGGTGAGGCCGCCGCCCGGCGTCTCGGCCAGGCGGGCCGTGCCGCCGTTGGAGGTGACCAGGCGGTGCACGATGGCCAGGCCGAGCCCGGTGCCGTTCGGGTTCGAGGTGGTGAAGCGCAGGAAGGCGCGCTCCCGGTCCTCCGCGCTCATGCCCGGGCCGTCGTCGGCCACGACGATCTGCGCGCCGGCCGTGGTGGTGGCCGTGGTCACCGTGACGCGGCGGCCGGCCTCCAGCGCCTCGAGCGCGTTCGCGATCAGGTTGTCCAGCACCTGCTCCAGGTGGCCCTCGCCCATCCAGGCCACCGCGGGCCGCTCCGGGGGCAGCGCCTCCAGCGTGATGCCCCGGTCGTCGGCCACCGGGTGCCAGGCCACCACGCGCTCGCCGGCCACCTCGGTGACGTCCACCGCGGTGGGCACCGGGACCACGTTCTCCGCCCGGGCCACCGCCAGCAGGCCATCGACCAGCCGGGAAAGCCGGGCCAGTTCCTCGAGCGCGCCGGCCAGCTCCTGCGCCGTGTCCGGGTCCGACTGAGACGTATCCGCGGCGAGCAGGTCAAGCCGCAGCCGGAGCGCGGCCAGCGGGGTGCGCAGCTGGTGCGACACGTCCGCGATCACGGCCCGGTTCCCGTGCACCAGGGCCTCCAGGCGCCCGGCCATGGTGTTGAACGTCGAAGCCAGCCGGCGCAGCTCCGGCGGCCCCGAGTCGACCACGGCCCGGCTGGCCAGGTCGCCGTCGGCCAGCCGGCCCGCCGCGCTGGCCAGCCCGGTCACCGGCAGGCTGACCCAGCGGGCCAGGCCGAACGCCAGCAGGGCGGCGCCGAGCATGGCCACCGCGGCGATCGTCCCGAAAATGACCCACAGCTCAACGATGTCGTTGTTGAGCGTGTCGGTCGACCGGGCCAGCACCACCGTGCCCACCAGCGGGCTGTTGCGGCTGCCGTTCAGGTAGACGGGGATGGCCGCGAGAACCCGGGACCCGGCGGCCTCGGTGAACGCCTCGATCGGCTGGCCCGTCTTGCGGGCTAGCTCGCCCTGGGCGTTCGCCTGAGCGGCCACGCCGGCCCATTCGCCGGCCGGCATGGCCTTGGCCGTGAACACCGTTTCGTGGCCGAGGAGCCCGGAGTAGATCAGCAGCCCGTCGCCCGACTGCGCGGTCTGGGTGAGCAGGTTGACCAGGGGCGGGTCGATCCCGAGGTCGCCGTCCTTGGCCTTCGCCGGATTCACGTGGATGGCGTCCAGGCGCGACTGGGCGATCGCGGCGTCGGTGGTCACCATGCCCGCCGTGGCCTGGACGAAAGACGCGCGGTCGTGGTTGGCCGCGTCGAGCGTCAGCGGCACCACCGCGGCCACCAGCACCGCGGCCGTGAAGGCCAGCAGCACCAGCAGGATCCGCCTGGTCATGCCGCGTCGCCCTGATCGGCGAGCCGGAAGCCGTGACCGTAGACCGTCTCGATCAGATGCGGGTCGCCGAGCTTCTTGCGCAGCGCCGCCATGTGCACGTCGAGCACCTTGGTCGGGCCGTACCAGTGCTCGTCCCAGGCCCGCTCGAGCATCTCCTGGCGGCTGACCACCCGGCCCGGGTCGCTGGCCAGGCACTCCAGGATGGCGAACTCCTTGGGCGTCACCGCCACCTGGCTGCCGTGCACGCTGACCTTGTGCGTCCGCAGGTCCACGGTGAGCGGGCCGTGCTGCAGCACCTGGCTGTGGCCGGTCGGCTGGCGGCTGCGGCGCAGCACCGCCCGGATCCGGGCCAGCAGCTCCTGCAGGCCGAACGGCTTGATCAGGTAGTCGTCGGCCCCCTCGTCCAGGGCCAGCACGCGGTCCGATTCCTCGCCCCGCGCGGAGACGATGATGATGGCCGCGTCGCAGCTCTGCCGGAGCCGCAGGCAGACCTCCACGCCGTCGATGTCGGGCAGCCCCAGGTCGAGCAGGACGACATCGGGAACCGGCCAGTCGAGCGCCGCCTTGCCGGTGGTGACGCTGCCGGTCTCGTAGCCGGCCCGGGTCAGCCCGCGAACCATCTGAGTAGCGATACCGGGGTCGTCTTCTACGACGAGGACCCGGCCAAGACGTGCGTTCACGGCCTCCACGTTAAGCACGAAACCCGCATGCTCCCAACCGGACGCAGATCTTAACCACATCTGAACCTCTTCCGATGTGGGTCCTTGCCAGTGGTTGGGCATGATTTGTAGCAGAGTTCCTGGCTCTAGCGCGAACCGCACCTCCTGCCGCGGAGCGCGCGAGGACCTGAGAGGGTCCGCTCGGATAAGGCAACCCTGCAGCCTTTTCCGGGCGGACCCCCCTCCTTTTCCGGAGCTCCTGCCCCGGACTTAGAGTCTTCACGTGATCATCGACTGGCCAGGACTCCGCGCCGCCGCCGTCACCGCGGCCGGACACGCCTACGCTCCCTACTCCGGGCTCCGGGTCGGCGCCGCCGGCCTGACCGCCAGCGGGCAGGTCGTCACCGGCTGCAACGTGGAGAACGCGTCGTTCGGCCTGACCCTGTGCGCCGAATGCGGCCTGGTTTCCGCCCTGCACGCGGCCGGCGGCGGGTCCCTGCGGGCCGTCGCGGTCGTCGCGGGGGACGGGGAGCCGCTGCTGCCCTGCGGCCGCTGCCGCCAGCTGCTGCTCAAGGCCGGCGGCGGCAGCCTGCTGGTGGACACCGCGGACGGCCCGGCCGAGCTCAGCGTGCTGCTCCCGGCCGCCTTCAGCGGCACCGACCTCGCCGCCCGCCGGGAAGAGTAGTCATGCCCGACGCGGTTTCCCTCATCCGGGCCAAGCGGGACGGGCGCCGGCTGGCCGACGACGACATCAGGTGGCTGTTCGAGGCCTACGCCCGGCACGAGGTCGCGGACGAGCAGATGTCCGCGCTGCTGATGGCCATTTACTTCCGCGGCCTCGACCGGGCCGAGCTGCGGACCTGGACCGCGGCCATGATCGATTCCGGGGACCGGCTCGACCTGTCCTCCATCAGCAGGCCGACCGTGGACAAGCACTCGACCGGCGGGGTCGGCAACAAGGTCAGCCTGATCCTGGCCCCCCTGGTCGCGGCCTGCGGCGCGGCCGTGCCGCAGCTGTCCGGGCGCGGCCTCGGCCACACCGGCGGCACCCTGGACAAGCTCGAGGCCATCCCCGGCTTCCGCGCCGCGCTCACCCCCGACGAGACGGTCGCCGTGCTGGCCAGCGCCGGGTGCGTGATCTGCGCGGCCGGCTCGGGGCTGGCCCCGGCCGACCGCAGGCTGTACGCCCTGCGCGACGTCACCGGGACGGTCGAGTCCATCCCGCTCATCGCCAGCTCGATCATGAGTAAGAAGATCGCCGAGGGCACCAGCGCGCTGGTCCTCGACGTCAAGGTCGGCACCGGCGCGTTCATGACCAGCTACGAACGGGCGCGCGAACTGGCCGAGACGATGGTCGCCCTGGGCCAGGAGCATGGCGTGCGCACCCGGGCCCTGCTGACCCGGATGGACGTCCCGCTCGGGCGCACGGCCGGCAACGCCGTCGAGGTGGAGGAATCCGTCCAGGCGCTGCGGGGGAACGGGCCCGCCGACCTGATGGAGGTCACCCTCGCGCTGGCCCGGGAGATGCTCGCGCTGGCCGATTTGCCCCGTGACGGAGCCGCGGATCCGGCCGCCGCCATCGCGGACGGCCGCGCGCTGGCCGCCTGGCGGGCGATGGTCCGCGCGCAAGGCGGCGACCCGGACGCGCCGCTGCCCCAGGCGGCGCACACGCAAGCTTGGCCCGCGCCGGGCACCGGCTGGCTGACCGGCCTGGACGCACTGGCGGTCGGGACCGCGGCCTGGCGGCTCGGGGCCGGGCGGGCCCGTAAGGAAGACGACGTCAGTGCCGCGGCCGGCGTCATCTGCCTGGCCAAGCCGGGCGACCGGGTCGAGGCCGGGCAGCCGCTGCTCGAGCTGCGCGCCGACGACCCGGCGCGCTTCGGCCCCGCCCTGGCCGCCCTGGCCGATGCCGTCACGATCAGCGAGCAGGGTCCCCCGGCCCCGGTCTTTCCGGTCATCGAGGTGGTGGCTCCTTCTTGACCACGGGGTTCCCCGTGGTCGCGGGTAGCACAATAAGGGGATGCCCACACTTGCCGAGATCAGGGCCGTGCCGAAGGTCCTGCTGCACGATCACCTCGACGGCGGCCTGCGTCCGCAGACCGTCCTCGAGCTGGCCCGGGAAACGGGTTACACCGACCTGCCCGGCGACAACGCCGAAGAGCTGACCCGGCGCCTCACCGAGGGCGCGCACCGTGGTCACCTGGAGATATACCTGGATGCCTTCCGGCACACGGTCGGGGTCATGCAGACGCCCGGCGCGCTGCGGCGGGTCGCCGCCGAATGTGCCGAGGACCTGGCCGCCGACGGGGTGGTATACGCCGAGGTGCGCTTCGCGCCCGAACTGCACACCGAGCGCGGGCTGAGCCTGGACGAGGTGGTCACCGCCGTGCTCGACGGCTTCCGCGCCGGTGCGGCCAGCGCCGCCGCCAACGGCCGCCACATCACGGTGTATGCCCTGCTCACGGCCATGCGGATGGCCTCGAGGTCGATGGAGATCGCCGAGCTCGCGGTCCGGTACCGGGACGAGGGCGTGGTCGGCTTCGACATCGCGGGCGCCGAGGCGGGCTGGCCGCCGAGCCGGCACCTGGACGCGTTCCAGTTCCTCAAGCGGGAGAACTTCCACTTCACGATCCACGCGGGGGAGGCGTTCGGGCTGCCCTCGATCTGGGAGGCGGTGCAGTACTGCGGCACCGAGCGGCTCGGCCACGGCGTCCGCATCGTCGACGACATCCAGATCAGCCCGCAGGGCAGCGTGCGGCTCGGGCGGCTGGCCGCCTACATCCGCGACCGCCGGATCCCGCTGGAGATGTGCCCCACCTCCAACGTGCAGACCGGCGCCGCGCCGTCGATCGCGCAGCACCCGATCCGGCTGCTCCGCCAGCTGCAGTTCCGGGTCACCGTGAATACCGACAACCGGCTGATGAGCCAGGTCACGCTCAGTTCGGAATTCCACCGGCTGACCGAGGAGTTCGGTTACGGCTGGTCCGATATCGAATGGCTGACGGTCAACGCGATGAAAAGCGCGTTCGCCGGTTTCGACGAACGGCTGCGCCTCATCAATACCGTTGTCAAACCGGGATTTGCCACGGCCCGGGCCATGAGCGACGCGGTGGTACCGGTCGGCATCCTCGGTTCCCAGGCCGCCGGTTAAAACCCGAAAAATTATGCCGAACGAGGCGGCGATTTCCCTCCATCCTCATCTGACACAAACGCCGGGAAGGCGCTGCACATAGGCGGAACGATTCGGCATGATGGAGGCTTGCCGCCCTTCCGATGGCCGCTGGGCTTTTTGTCCTGCGGATGAGGCGGTGAGGGAGGGGCATGATGGAATCGCAGTCTGGACAGGTGCCGCTGCGCCGGTGGGATCCGGAGCGGATCGGGCCGTATGCCGTGCTCGGGCGCCTCGGGTCGGGGTCGATGGGCCAGGTGTTCCTGGGGCGCTCGGCGGCCGGGCGGCTGGTGGCGGTCAAGACGATCCGGCCCGAGCTGGCCGAGGAGGCCGGATTCCGGACCCGGTTCGCCCAGGAGGTGGCGGCGGCCCGGAAGGTGAGCGGGGTGTTCACCGCGGCGGTGGTGGAGGCCGATCCCGAGGCGGATCTGCCCTGGCTGGCCACGGCGTACGTGCCCGCGCCGTCGCTGTCGCGGCTGGTGCTGGCGTGCGGGCCGCTGCCGGCCGATTCGGTGCGGTGGCTGGCGGCCGGGTGCGCGGAGGCGCTGGCCTCGATCCACGGGGCCGGCCTGGTGCACCGGGACCTGAAGCCGTCGAACGTGCTGGTGGCGCCGGACGGGCCGCGGGTGATCGACTTCGGGGTGGCCCGGGCGGCCGAGCGGATGGGCCGGACGACCTCGCGCGGCGCGGTCGGTACCCCGTCCTACATGGCGCCGGAGCAGGCCCGCGATACCCGGGAGGCGTCGGTGGCCAGCGACGTGTACTCGCTGGGGGCGACGCTGCTGTTCGCGGCGACCGGCCACCCGCCGTACGCCGGGGCCACGGTGATGGACGTGCTGGCCCGGCTGGCGACCGAGGAGCCGGACCTGTCCGGCCTGCCCGGTGAGCTGTCCGAGCTGATCGCCGCCTGCCTGGACCGGGTGCCGCGGAACCGGCCGACCTCGACCGCGATGCTGGTCCAGCTGGGGGACTTCACCGTGGCGCAGGCGGGCCCGGAGGAGGACCATCCGTACCTGCCCGAGACGGCGATGGCCCTGATCGCCGAGTACCAGCGCAGCCCGCAGTTCGTCGGGCACGCCGGCCCGGGCGAGGAGGACTCCACCTCCGCCTCGTACACCGAGCTGCCCGCGTCGTACAAGCCGCGGCCCCGTCGGCCGCCCAAGGGCGCCGGGCCGGCCGCTTCGTCCGGCACCGGCCGCCGCCACTGGATCAAGACGCACCTGGCCTGGGTGGGCTGGGCCTCGGTCGGGGCGGCCCTGGTCGTGGCCGGCGTCATCCTGGGCGCCTCGCTCACCAGCTCCAGCACCCAGGTGAACACGGGCCCGCCGCCGGCGCCGAAGACCGACTGCGCATCGGTCGCCCAGAGCAGCGGCGCGATCGTCTGCATGAACAAGAGCCGGGGCTTCCCCGATACCTCGTTCGTGGTGGAGGGCCGCGGGTTCTCCCCGCACACCACGCTGACGGTGAAGGTCTCCGAGGTCGACCCCGCCAACAGCGACATCTTCAGCCAGCCCGCGGCGGACAAGCCGGTCACCGGCCCGGACGGGACGTTCCAGGTGGCGTTCTCGCAGCTCTACCGCGGCCCGCTGGAGCTGGGGCTGGTCAGCGTCAGCGTGACCGATCCCGGCGGGCACACGTCCGGCACCCAGTTCATGGTGATCCCGGCCGGGGCGCCGCTCAACGGCGCCCCGCCGCCGGGGGGTTAACTCTGGGTCCACCAGAGGTCTTCCTGGCGGGAGCGCCAGGCCGGGTCGTCGAGGCGGCTCAGGTCGGCCGAGGTGATGATGCCGTGCTCGATCAGGATCCGGACGGCCACCTCGTCGGAGAGCCGGACGGCGGCGGCGGCCAGCCCGCGGTCGGCGATCTTGCGGCGGAGCACCTTGATGTGCTCGGCCACCCGGGCCGAGAGCAGGTCGCGGTACTCCGGATCGGCGTCGAACCGTTCCAGCTCGTGGTAGGCGCCGGTGACCTCCAGGGCGCCCCGGGCGATCTCCGGTGTACGCGGCAGCGGCCTGGTCGCGCTCGGGTCGTCCAGCCACGGCCGGCACCACAGCAGCGCGACGAGGAACAGCTTGGTCATCGGATCCAGGTAGAACGGCAGCAGCGTCCCGTCCCCGTCCCGGGCGGCGTCCCGCGCCGCCAGGCTCGCGTCGTCAGGCTCCCCGAACGCGCCCGCCCCGTTCGGCCCGCCAGCCGACCCGGCTCCCGTCCCGGTCCCGGACCCGGCGGATGCCCCGCCATACCCCGCCCCGCCCTGGCCGTTACGGTGCGCGCCGCCGTGGCCCGCCCCGCCCGAACTGGCCGGCCCGGTGGCGGTCAGGCCCGGGTAGGCCAGGCCGGCGCTGTCCGCCGCGGTCTGGCCCGCCGCGGACTGGCCCGCCGCGGTCTGGCCCGCCGCGGACTGGCCGGTCGCGCTGGCGGCGCAGACCTCATCGGTCCATTCGTTCTCGTCGCTCAGCCCGGTCCCGGCCCTGCTCATGCGGTCCCCGGTCCGCCCGGCCCCGGTCCGCCCGGCCCCGGTCCGGCCCGCCCCGGCCCCAGCGGCCGCCCCCGTCCCGGCCGGCATAGCCCCGGCCAGCTCAGCCCCGGCCAGCTCAGCCCCGGCCAGCCCGGCCTCGGCCAGCTCGGTTCCGCTGGCCCACCCCGCCGTGCGCGGGACCTCGTCGTACTGCCCGGTGACCGTCACGATCAGCGACTGGCCCTCGTCGAGCATGGCGCGCGAGCCGACCAGGGCCGTCCCCGCGTGCACGAACCAGCCGTTGGCGGGCTCGCCGTCGTGTTCCATCCGGGGCAGCCTGACCTGGTAGCCGTCGCCCTCGACGTACAGCGCGTGGGTGCGGCTGATGTTGGCGATCCAGGCGCCGGCCGCCATCGCGGTCACCAGGCCCGCCCGCCGGGACAGTCCCCGGCCCGCCGCCACGATCAGGTCCACGCCGGGTCCCCGGCCGAACACCAGCCTGGTGCCGTCGGCGACGAGTACTTTCTGACCTGACGCCGTGCTGACGTGAGAGCTCAGTGGCATGGTGGGGTCTCGGCAATCTGACGCGACTTGGGTTCCTGTCTGCGGTATGGCGCTGACGGAGCGCGATTGCAGGTAAGTCTAGGCCGGATTTCCTGTGCCAGGCATATCCGGGGTAACCCCGGAATCGGGGATATGCCCGGGAGGAGCCGTACTGATTAGCTCTGCTTGGCAGGGTGCCGGGTTCCGGCGGCGGGCTTAGCCAGCGAAGGGCTTGGGGGGGTTCAGGTCCTGGGAGCGGGTGGCGAAGCCAGCCACGACCGTTGGGAGCCCGGTGCCCTGCCCGAACTATTCCCCGCCCGGGCTCGCCGGGCTCGCGGCCGCCCCCGGCTCGCCGGACTTGCGCCCGCCCGGCCTCACCGGGGACCGCTCAGATCTGGCCGAACAGCCGGTCGCCCGCGTCCCCGAGGCCCGGCACGATGTAGCCGCGCTCGTTCAGCCGTTCGTCGACCGAGGCGGTGACCACGCGGACCTCGTCGACGGCGAACGCCGCCTCGACGTGCCGCAGGCCCTCGGGCGCGGCCAGCAGGCAGATCGCGGTCACCGAGGCGGCGCCGCGGTTGACCAGCATGCTGATCACGGTGGCGAGCGTGCCGCCGGTCGCGAGCATCGGGTCGAGCACGAACGTGTCCCGGTTCGTCAGGTCAGCGGGCAGCCGGTCCGCGTAGGTCGAGGCCACCAGCGACTCCTCGTCCCGGCGCAGCCCGACGAAGCCGACGTGGGCCATCGGCAGCAGCCGCGTCATCCCGTCGAGCATCCCGATGCCGGCCCGCAGGACCGGCACGATGAGCGGCACCGGCTGGGCCAGCTTGACCCCGCTGGCCGTGCCGACCGGCGTCGTCACCGACACCGGCTGCACCCGTATCTCGCGGGTCGCCTCGTAGGCGAGCAAGGTCACCAGCTCGTCCGTGAGGCTGCGGAACGTCGCAGTGTCGCTAGCGGCATCCCGCAGCGCGGTGAGCTTGTGGGTAACCAGCGGATGGTCGATGACGAGCGTACGCATAGCTAGCTAGTGTGACAGGCGAGACCCCCCGAGGCTACAGACCCCCGCCCCATATTCCCCCGTCCCATATCCCTCCGCCCCATACCCCCGCAGCGTCGGCTGCCTGCCCGGGCAGGCGGAGCATCAACCCGGTCCGAATCAGGCGTCGGGGCGGGCGCGGACCGAGGCGCGGGAGCGGGCCAGGTCGGTCTCGATGTGCCGGGCGGTGGCGAGCAACGGCTGGAGCAGGTCCTCGACGATGCTGCCCAGCGTGCGCCGGCCGGCGTGGGTGGAGACGTTGACGGCCGCGATGACCTGGCCGTCGGCGTCGTGGATGGGGGCCGCGATCGACCGCAGGCCCTCCTCCAGCTCCTGATCGACCAGGGCCCAGCCCTGCGAGCGGATCTTGCGCAGCTCCCGCCGGAGCGCGGTCGCGCTGGTGATGGTGTGCCCGGTCAGGCCGCGCAGGCTGGCCGACTCCAGGTAGGCGTCGAGCCGCTCGTCGGGCTGCGCGGCCAGCATCACCCGGCCCATCGAGGTCGCGTAGGCCGGGAACCTGGTCCCGACGCTGATCGTCACGGTCATGATCCGCTTGGTCGGCACGCGGGCGATGTAGATCACGTCGTCCCCGTCGAGCTCGGACACCGAAGAGGATTCGTGCACCTGCTCGACCAGCTGCTCCAGGTGCGGCATGGCCACCTCGGGTAGGGTCAGGCTGGAGAGATAGGCGTAGCCGAGCTCGAGGATCTTGGGCCGCAGGGTGAACCTGCTCCCGTCGCTGCGCATGTAGCCGAGCTGGACGAGCGTGCGCAGGAACCGGCGGGCGGCGGCCCGGCTCAGGCCGGTGCTCGTGGCTACCTCGCTCAGGGTCAGCTTCGGGTGTTCCGCGTCGAAGGCCCGGATCACGGACAGGCCGCGCTCGAGCGACTGGACGAAGTCCCCGTCATGACCTTGCTCGCTGCTGTCAGTCAAGGAGGGCCTCCTGGCTCGGTCGATGACATCATAGACCCGGGTCCATTGCGTTCGCCTTCTGAACTATCGTTCGTCCTACGGACATCAGAGCTCAAGGAGCGGTCATGGCACTCATGGACGAGTCGGTCTGGGGCGGCAAGATCTACTCCGGCGGCGTCGACCCGGTGCAGCGCGGCGACATCGCCCCCTGCCCCTTCTAGCCGAAGAAGATGACAGTCAGCTCACGCACCCAGGTCGGCATCGTCGGAGCCGGCCCGGCCGGCCTGCTGCTTTCCCACCTGCTGGCGCTGCGCGGGATCAACTCGGTCGTGGTGGAGAACCGCAGCCGGGCCTACTGCGAGGCCCGGCAGCGGGCCGGCCTGCTCAAGGCCGGCACGGTGGAACTGCTCCGTAAGGTCGGCCTCGGTGCCCGGATGGACGCCGAGGGCCTCGAGCACGGCGGGATCTACCTCCAGTTCGAGGGGGAGCGGCACCACCTCGACTTCCGCGACCTGACCGGCGGCCGGTGGGTGACGATCTACGCCCAGACCGAGATCGTCAAGGACCTGATCCAGTCCCGGCTGGCGGCCGGGGCCGCGATCGAGTTCGAGGTCTCGGACACCGAAGTCAGCGCGCTGGACACCGACCAGCCCGTGCTCCGCTTTACCGACGCCGCCGGGACCAGGCACGAGGTCACCTGTGACGCGATCGCCGGCTGCGACGGGTTCCACGGCATCTGCCGCGATTCCATGCCGGCCGGCCTGGTCCAGGTGGCCGAACGCACCTACCCGTACTCCTGGCTCGGCATCCTCGCCACCGTGCCGCCGTCCACCGACGAGCTTATCTACGCCCGGCACCCGGACGGCTTCGCGCTGCACACCATGCGCACCACCCAGGTCAGCCGGCTGTACCTGCAGGTCCCCGCCGACGAGGACATCAACCAATGGCCCGACGAACGAATCTGGTCCGAGCTGCGGCACCGCCTCACCGTCCCGGGGTGGGAACTGAAGGACGGGCCGATCACGGAGAAGGCCATCACGCCGATGCGCAGCTTCGTCGCCTCGCCCATGCGCTACGGGCGGCTGTTCCTGGCGGGTGACGCGGCGCACATCGTGCCGCCTACCGGGGCCAAGGGCCTCAACCTCGCCCTCGCCGACGTGACCGCGCTGGCCAAGGCCCTGACCAGCCTGCTCGGACACGGCCAGGCGCAGGCGGCCGACGCGTACTCGGACACCTGCCTGACCCGGGTCTGGCGGGCCACCCATTTCTCCTGGTGGATGACGTCCATGCTGCACGTCGATCCGACCTCGGACCAGTTCGGGGCGACGCTGCAGCTAGCTCAGCTGCGCTACGTCATCTCGTCCCGGGCCGCCGCCACCACGCTGGCCGAGAACTACACCGGCTACTTCCCGCTGACCTGGGAGTGATCCGAGAGGGGTTATCCGAGACCCAGGTGATGCCGCGGCCGCAGCGCGCGGGCGAGCAACGCGGACAGCGCCGCGGCGACCCCGGTCTCGGTCAGCGCCAGCGGCGCGCTGAAGCTGCGCTCGGCGCCCAGCAGGTGCAGGGCCCACAGCCGCTGCCGGAGCGCGTAGAGCTCGGTGCGAACGGCGCTGGCCAGGCCGGTGCCGTTGCGGCCGGCCCCGTACTGGGAGCCGTACTGGCCCGACCCGTACTGGCCCGAGCCATACCGGCCCGACCCGTACTGACCGGAACCGCGCCGTCCGCCGCCCGCCGCCCAGCCCTCGACGCCGTGCAGGTCGGTCAGCACCCGGGTCAGCTCGTCGTACCCGGTCGGTCCGCTGGTCAAGATGACCAGCAGCGCGGCCTCCCGCACCGCGACCGAGAAGTCCGGCTGCGGGCCGTCGTCGGGGCCGATCAGGGCGGCGGTGCCGATGTGCCAGCGGGCCGCCGGATCCGCCGTCATGAGCTTGCCCGTCTTGGTCAGCACCAGGCTGGTGCGGCTGCGCCGGATGGCGCCCATCTCGCTCTGCGCCATGCCGCGCAGCGTGTGCAGCGGGTACACGTCGAGTTCCTGGCGCAGCGTGCCGACCAGCTGGTCGCGCCAGCCGAACTCCTCCACCGCCTCCGTCACCAGGGCGGGCGCGATGTAGTGCCGGGCAGTGAGCCGCAGGCCCTCGCCGGCGTGACCGAGCAGCCAGCGCAGCGTGGGCAGCGGGTCGTCGGGCACCGCGGGCGGCTCGAGCAGGCGCGGGATGAGCGTCCGCGCCAGCCGCGACCGCTCGCCGGGCCGGCCGTGCGCCCAGGCGTCGATCCGCTCGGCGCTGATCCGGCCCAGCCAGGTGTCGGTCCCGGGCCCGCCGTCGGCGCCTGGTCCTCCGTCGCCGCTGAGCCCGGCGAGGTCAGCGATGTCAGCCAGGTCGGCGATGTCGGTGGCGGCGAGTGGGCCGTCGCCGCCGTCGGGGCGGCCGGTCAGCCAGCGGTTGACGATATCCATGCGCCGGGTCCGCCAGCCGCGCGCGCCCACGCACAGCTCACCCGAGGCGAAGGCCAGTTCCAGGGCGGCGGCGCAGGCGTCGTAGGCGGCGCGTTCCTGCGGGCCCATGACCGAGCCCCAGGCCAGCAGGTCGGTGTCCGGCGGCGCCGCGTTCGACTCCTCGATGGCCTCGGTGTAGGCGGCGATACCCTCCTCGTGCCCGTCCGCGTACGCCGTGATGATGTTCTCGGTGGCCGCCGAGGAACACACCCCGGCGTACCGGTCCAGGCCCGCCAGCAGGAACAGGCGGCCCAGGGCCTTGGCGACGCCGACCCGGCCGGGGGTGGACATCGGCCACTTCACCGGGAGCGCGTACCACAGGAACTCCTGCAGGCGCAGCAGGGAGATCGTCTCCAGTCCCTCGTCACCGGTCAGCCAGGCCAGCGCAGCCCGTGCGTCGTCGGCTGCTTCCGGGTCCTCCCGCGTCAGCGTCTCGAGCGCCTGGCTCTCTGTCATCATGCGGACAGTCTGCCGCAGGCCGCTTCTTGAGGCTAGTGCACGTTACTTTGCACTGTCCGCGCGGCTAGGGACGGGTCGTCGCCGCCCGGCGATCGGGTCGGGCATCATGGTCGGGTGCCTGGAATATATGAAGAACCCGAGTTCTACGAGGCCGCCTGCGCCTACCGCGATGTCCCGGTCGAGGTGGACGCGCTGCTGCGCTGGTTCGGCAAGCATCACGGGACGGATTCCGGCCTGCCCGGGTCGGTTCTCGAACTCGCGGCCGGCCCGGCCGAGCACTCCCGTAACCTGGCTGGCCGCGGCCTGGCGGTCACCTCGCTGGATCTCAGCCCGGCGATGTGCGGCCGGGCTCGCGACCTGGCGGCGGCGGCCGGCCTCGAGCTGGCCGTGGTTCAGGCCGACATGCGGGATTTCAGCCTTCCCGGCCGCTTCGACCTCGCCATCACGATGCTGAACTCGCTGTGCCACCTGTTCTCCCTCGACGACATGGTGCGCCACCTGACCGCGGTGGGCCGTCACCTGAACGGCGGGGGCCTGTACATCATGGAAATGGCGCATCCCGCCGATTACCTCGCGGCCGAGCGGCGGACCAGCAGCGAATGGACCAGCGAGGTCGCCGACGGCGTGGTCAGCGTGCGCTGGGGCGCGCAGGATCACATCGATCCGGTCACGCAGATCACCAGGGAGCACGTCAGCGTCACCTGGCACAAGCGCGGCGGCCCGGTGCGGACCGTCACCGACGTCGTGCCGAACCGGTTCTGGACCGCGACCGAGCTGACCGCCGCCATCCGGCTGGCGGGCGGCTTCTCGGTGGTGGCCAGCTACGGGGACTTCGGCACGGACGAGCCGGTCGACGCCGCCGACGCGTGGCGGATGATCCTGGTCCTGCGCGGCGAGCAGGGCTGAGCGGGCGCTCGCCCGCTCACCGCGATCACCACGCCGGCCAGCATCAGGACCACCCCGGTGAGCTGGAGCGCGGAGGGCCGCTCGTCCAGGAACAGGTAGCCGAGCGCGACCGAGCCTGGCTGGATGAGCAGCAGCGCGCCGATCATCCCGGCCGCCAGCCGGGGCATGGACACGGTGATCAGCAGCCAGCCGATGACCTGTGAGGTCAGCGCGAGCAGCGCCAGCCAGCCGAGGGCCGCCCAGGTCGGCCCCTGGTGGAAATCGCCCAGGACGAGCCCCAGCACCACCGACCCGGCCGTCGCGCCCGCCGTCGCCTCGAACAGCGGCGCGGCCACGGCCGGGCGCTGAGCCGGGTCAGCGGAATCAGGGAAAGACGTGGCCTGGCGCAGCATCAGGATGTAGATGGCGTACAGCAGGGCCACCCCGACGCCGTACACCGCGCCGAGCCCGGGGTCGGCGCCGTAAGCCCGTGATCCCACGCCGCCCACCAGGACCAGCCCCGCCAGCATGACCGGGGACGCCCAGACGAGCGAGCGGCGCGGGCGCTCACCCAGGATCAGCCAGGCGAGCCCGGAGATGATCAGCACCTCCAGGTTGCCCGCCACGGTGCTGAGCCCGGCGCCGATCGCGCCGATCGCGTGGTCCCAGACGATCAAGTCGGCGGCCAGGATCACCCCGGCCAGGCGGGCCAGCCACCGGCGCCGGGCCGCCATGGGCGGCGCGCCCGGCCGGCCCGGCCGGGACCTGCGCTCGAGCCAGGTCAGCGCGCCGAGCACCGGCAGGGCGAACAGGCACCGGCCCAGCGCCGTCAGGCTGGGTGAGGTGCCGGCCAGCCGCATCAGCACGGCCGAGCTCGATATGCAGGCCGCCCCGGCCGCCGCCGCGGCGGCCGGCGGCATCGTCGCCACTGGCCTCGTCGTCAGTGGCACCGGGCCGCCGCCCTCCGGATTGTCATGACCAAAACTAGATTATGGTAATGACAGTAGCCACGCCCATGTCAGGAGTCAACGTGCTTTTCGCTCATGACACGACAGCCGCCTTGCTGCTCGCCGCCAACCTGGTCAACTCCGGTGACCTGGATGACATCGCGGCCCTGGAGGCGTTCTTGGGGCGGCACCAGCTCGAGCCGCGGCAGGTCAGCGCCGCCGACCTGGAGGCGGTCCTGGCCCTGCGTCCCCGGCTGCGCGCGGTGTGGCAGGCGACGGACAACGAGGACCGGGCCAGCCTGGTCAACGACCTGCTGGACGACTCAGGGGCCCGGCCGCGGCTGGTGGACCACGGCGGCGGCTGGGGCTGGCACCTGCACGTCACCGGGCACGACGCCGCGATCGAGCACCGCCTCGCGGCCCAGGCCGGGTTCGCCTTCGCCAACCTGGTCCGGCTGGGCGAGGCGGACCGGCTGCGCCGCTGCGAGGCGCCGGGGTGCCAGGCGGTCTTCACCGACCTGTCCAGGAACCGGTCCCGCCGCTACTGCGACACCGGCAACTGCGGCAACCGGCAGCACGTGGCCGCCTACCGTGACCGGCTGGCGGCCCGGGAGTCGTCGCGGGGCGCCTGAGCGCGGCCGGTGTCCTCGTCGGCCAGGTAGCGGTCCAGGATGTCCTCGACCACCTGGGTGAGCGAGTGCCCCTGGCCGGCCGCGACCTGGTGCGCGGTGACGCGCAGCGTGTAGTCGATCTTGACCGTCAGATGCGGCCGCAGCCCGGCCGCGCTGGCCACCCGCCGCTGCGGGAACCGCGGCGGCTCGCTCACCGTCACCGGCTCGCGCAGCCCGCCTGCGGCCCGGCGGCGGACCCGGGCCTGCACCGCCTGCTTGCTGATGCCGAGCGCCTCGGCCAGCGGGCGCAGCGGCCAGCCCGCCTCATGTAGCGCGGCCAGCGTCGCGGACAGCGCCTCACTACGTCCCGAGGAGCGCAGTTCGCGCAGCCGCGCGGCGACCCGCTCGGGCAGGACCAGCGCCGTCCCCCCCTCGCCGTCCCCGCGCTGATCACGATGCCGTGCGTGCTGCACGTACTGGCGCAGCCCGTTGGTCACCACGTCCGACATCGTCCGGCCCTCGCGGGCCAGGCGTGCCCGCAGCCGCTGCCGCCGCTCGGTGTCCAGCCGGAACGTCAGCAGCCGCCGGGAGCCCTGCGCGTTCATCGCGCCGCGGCCAGCGCCCCAACGACGGGCTCGGCGGCGCCAGCCAGCCCGGCGGCAGGCGCCTCGGGGGCCACCGGGGCGGGCACGACCCGCTCGGCCTCGAGCAGCTCCAGGTACCGGCGGATCTCGGCGGTCCGCTTGCGGCGGCTCCAGCCGAGCAGCCGTCCCATGATCGCGGCCACGTCGGCGGCCGCCCCGGCCCCGCCGTCCGCCGCCTCGATGAACAAACGAGTCCGCCGCATCAGCACGTCCTCCACGTGCAGCGCGTTCTCGTGGGTGACCGCGTACGTGACCTCCGCCCGCAGGTACGGATGCCCCTCGGCCAGCGGCCGCCCCAGCCCGGAATCGCCGGAGACCAGGCTCAGCACGTGCTCGGCCAGCGCCCCGTACCGGCCGAGCAGGTGCTCGACCGACGCCTGGGTCACGCCGTAGTCCTCGGCTAGCCGCTGCGCCCCGGCCTGGACCGCGGCCAGCCCGTCCGCGCCGAGCAGCGGCACCTGGTCGGTCACCGACCCGGGCACCTCGCGGCCGAGACGGCCGAAGTCCGCCACCGCGGCGTCCACCACGTCGCGCGCCATCAGCCGGTAGGTGGTGAACTTCCCGCCCGCGATGCTGGCCAGGCCCGGCACCGGCACGTCGACGACGTGCTCGCGGGACAGCTTGGTGGTGGGCTTGCCGCCGTTCCCGGCCGCCGGGTCGATCAGCGGCCGCAGCCCGGCGTACACCCCGATGACGTCGGCGCGGGTCAGCGGGCGGGCCAGTACCCGGTTGGCGGCGGTCAGGATGTACTCGACGTCCTGCTCGGACGGCGCGGGCTCGGCCCGCTCCCCGGACCAGTCGGTGTCGGTGGTGCCGACGATCCAGTGATCGCCCCACGGGATGAAGAACAGCACGCTCTTGTCGGTGCGCACGATCATCCCGGTGCTCGCGTCGACCGCCGCCCGCGGCACCACGATGTGCACGCCCTTGGACATCCGGACCTTGTAGCCGGCCTTCACCCCGCCCAGCTCGTGCACCAGGTCGGTCCACACCCCGGCGCAGATCACCACGGCCTCCGCCGTCACCGAGATCTCGCGCCCGGTCTCCTCGTCGCGCACCCGGGCCCCGGTCACCCGGGCGCCGTCGGCCGACCGCAGCAGCCCGGTCGCGCTGACCCGGGTCGCCACCACGGCGCTGTGCGCCGCCGCGGTACGGGCCACCGTCAGCGTGTGCCGCGCGTCGTCGACCTGCGCGTCGTAGTAGAGCATGGCCCCCGCGAGCCGCTCCGCCGACAGCGCCGGGGCGCGCTTGAGCGCGCTGCGGGCGCTCAGGTGCTTGTGCCGCGGCACCGGCCTGCGGGTGCCCTCCATCGAGTCGTACAGGACCAGGCCCGCGCCCACGTAGGGCCGCTCGACCACCTTCTTGTACAGCGGGTACATGAACGAGATCGGCTTGACCAGGTGCGGCGCGAGCTTGGAGACCAGCAGGTCACGCTCCCGCAGCGCCTCGTAGACCAGCTTGAAGTCGAACTGCTCCAGGTACCGCAGCCCGCCGTGGATGAGCTTGCTCGACCGGCTGGAGGTACCCGAGGCCAGGTCACGCGATTCCACCAGGGCCACCCGCAGGCCGCGGGACGCGGCATCCAGGGCGGCTCCGGCCCCCGTTATTCCTCCGCCGATGACCAGGACGTCCAACCGCTCCGCCGCCAGCCGCGTGAGCACCGCCCCGCGGTCACGAGCATCGAGAGCGCCGTTACCCGCCATCACCATTCCCCCTGCGCCGGGATTGTTCCCCGTTCCCTAGAGTATGTACATCGTCAACCTAGCGGCAAACCATGACATCCGGGTGAACTGCCCCTTAAAGGAGACATCGTGGCCGATTTCGTCGGGGCCGTCGATCAGGGCACGACCAGCACGCGGTTCATGATCTTCGACCACTCCGGCGCCGAAGTAGCCCGGCACCAGCTGGAACACACTCAGATCATGCCCCGGCCGGGCTGGGTCGAACACGATCCGGCGCAGATCTGGGAGCGCGCCCAGGCGGTGATCAAGACCACACTGCGGGACGCTGGCCTGGGCGTCGCCGACCTGGCCGCGCTGGGCGTGACCAACCAGCGGGAGACGACCCTGGTCTGGAACCGGCGTACCGGGCGACCGTACGGCAACGCGATCGTATGGCAGGACACCAGGACCGACCGGATCGCCTCGGCCCTGGACCGGGACGGCCGGGGCGACGTGATCAGGCACAAGGCCGGCCTGCCGCCGGCCACCTATTTCTCCGGCGGCAAGCTCCAGTGGATGCTCGACAACATCGACGGGCTGCGGGCCGAGGCCGAGCGGGGCGAGGCCATCTTCGGCACGGCCGACACCTGGCTGCTGTGGCACCTCGCCGGCGGCGTCCACGTCACCGACGTGACCAACGCCAGCCGGACCATGCTGATGGACCTGCGGACCCTCGACTGGGACGACGAGCTGCTCGGCTTCTTCACCATTCCCCGCGAGATGTTGCCGCAGATCCTGCCCTCGTCGGTGCCGGACGCGTACGGCACGACCGCTGCGGACGGCCCGTTCGGCGGCGAACTGCCGGTCACCGGCATCCTCGGCGACCAGCAGGCGGCCACCGTCGGCCAGGTCTGCTTCGCCGCCGGCGAGGCCAAGAACACCTACGGAACGGGTAACTTCCTGCTGCTGAACTCCGGTCCCGAGATCGTGAGGTCGAAGTCCGGCCTGCTCACCACCGTCGCCTACAAGTTCGGCGCGGACCCGGCCGTCTTCGCGCTCGAGGGGTCGATCGCGGTGACCGGCTCCGCCGTGCAGTGGCTGCGCGACCAGCTCGGCATCATCGGCGCCGCCTCCGACAGCGAGGTGCTCGCCGCCCAGGTCGACGACACCGAGGGCTGCTACTTCGTGCCCGCCTTCTCCGGCCTGTTCGCGCCGTACTGGCGCGCCGACGCGCGCGGCGCCATCGTCGGCCTGTCCCGCTTCCACACCGGCGCGCACCTGGCCCGCGCCACCCTGGAAGCCATCAGCTACCAGAGCCGGGACGTGGCCGAGGCGATGGAGCAGGACTCGGGCGTCCGCCTGGAGGTGCTCAAGGTGGACGGCGGGGTGACCGCCAACGACCTGGCCATGCAGCTGCAGGCCGACATCCTCGGCGTCCCGGTGAGCCGCCCGGTGGTCGCCGAGACCACCGCGCTCGGCGCCGCCTACGCGGCCGGCCTGGCTACCGGCTTCTGGCGCGACACCGACGAGCTGCGCGCCAACTGGCACGAGTCCAAGCGCTGGACCCCCTCCTGGACCGAGGACCGCCGCGCCGCCGGCTACGCCGGCTGGCGCAAAGCCGTCCAACGCACCCTCGACTGGGTAGAAGTAAATTAACCATCCCGAACGAGCCGCCACCCGCCCCGCCACCCCCGCCTGCCATCCCTACCTAACCCCCCGCCCGCCACGCCCCCCCACCCGCCACGCCCCCCGCCCGCCACGCCCCCCGCCCGCCGCGCGCCCCCACCCGCCATGCCCCCGGCCCGCTGCGCGCCCCCGCCCGCTGCGCGCCCCCGCCCGCTGCGCGCCCCCGCCCGCCATGCCCCCGCCCGCCATGCCCCCGCCCGCCATGCCCCCGGCCCGCGCCATGCCCCCGGCCCGCTGCGCGCCCCGCCCATCCGCGACCTCATCTGCCACCCTTACCCCACCCCCACCATCTCGGTTCAATGGTTGTGGCAACGTAATGGATAGAGCCATTACAGTGCCACAACCATTGGATCCTTGAGGGAACGGGCACCGGGCTAGGTGGCCTCGCGCCCATCGAAGCGGACGCCGGCCCAGGGGTCGTAGTCGACCTCGAGGGACTCCTGCGGCGGGCGCTGCGCCTCGGGGACGTGCCGCAGGTTGAGCCGGATCCGGTACCAGGCCGAGCTGCGCCCGCGCATCGCGTCGACCAGCACGTCGGCGGGCTCCAGCAGCGGCCAGACGTCGGCGTGCCTGCCCTTCCACTGCTCCAGCCCCGCCATGGCCTCCTTCTTGGTCTCCGCCCGCGCCACCTCGATCAGCGGCATCGTGCTCTGCCTGCGGCCCGTCGCGCTCTTCGCGCCGCCCGAGTCAGCGCTGCCCCCGCCACCCCCGCCCCCGCCGGTTCGGCGCTTGGAGGGCTGGACCCGGGGCGCCTCGCCGGTCTGCTTGTCGTAGTGCGGCGGCCACGGCGCGTCGGGCAGCCCGGCCGCCTCGTCCCTGGCCGCGAGCTCCAGCAGTCCCTCCAGCGACCCGGCCGCCGCGTCCATCTCGGCCCAGGGGTCGCCGATCCGCGCGAACCGCTCCGGCATGGTCGCGATGGTGAACGCGGCCGGATCGCACGTCGGCACTTCGTCCCAGGTCAGCGGCGCCGACGCACGGACGTCCGGGACCGGGCGCAGCGAGTAGGCCGACGCCACCGTGCGGTCCTTGGCGTTCTGGTTGTAGTCCACGAACACGCCGTGCCGTTCTTCCTTCCACCATTTGGACGTGGCCAGCTCGGGCGCCCGCCGCTCGATCTCCCGCGCCACCGCCACCGCCGCGCGCCGCACGTCGGCGAACTCCCAGCGCGGCAGGATACGGGCGTAGATGTGGATGCCACGCGACCCGGAGGTCTTCGGCCACCCGGTCAGGCCGAAGTCCGCCAGGACATCCCTGGCCACCATGGCCACGTCCCTGATCTGCGGCCACTCCACTCCCGGGACCGGGTCGAGGTCCACCCGGAGCTCGTCCGGGTGGTCCAGGTCGGCCGCGCGCACCGGGTGCGGGTTCAGGTCGATACAGCCCAGGTTGATCACCCAGGCCAGCACGGCCTCGTCGGTGACCACCACCTCGTTCGCGGTCCGGCCGGACGGGAAGCTGAGCTCTACCGTGCCGACCCAGTCCGGACGCTTGTCCGGCGCCCGCTTCTGGAAGAACGGCTCGCTCTCGGCCCCGTTCACGAACCGCTTCAGCGCCATCGGCCGGTCGCGCACGCCGGCCAGCGCACCCGGCGCCACGGCCAGGTAGTAACGGACCAGCTCCAGCTTGGTGACCCCGGCACGGGGGAAGTACACCTTGCTCGGGTTGCTGACCGCGACCTCGTGCCCGGCCAGTTCCAGGATCTCTTTCTTCTCAGCCATGAGAGCTCTCCGCGGGGCGGCCCCGGAGGATTTCGGCCAGGTCGAAGCTGACCGGCTCCTCCAGCTGGGCGTAGGTACATGAGCGTGGTTCCCGGTCCGGGCGCCAGCGGTTGAACTGCGCGGTGTGCCGGAACCGCGGACCCTCCATGTGGTCGTAGCGGACCTCGACCACCCGTTCCGGGCGCAGCGGGATGAACGACAGGTCCTTGTCCGCGTTCCACCGGCTGGCCATGGCCGCCCGCGGGGTCCGCTGGCCGGACTGGTGCTCAGCCCAGTTCCACGGATGCTGGTCGAACGTGGTGACCAGCGGCTGCAGCTCGGCGAACAGCTCGATCCGCTTCTCCATCGGGAGGGCGCCGATCACGCCGACGCTAGCTAGCTTGCCGTCATCCTTATACAGCCCGAGCAGCAGCGACCCGATGCGGTCCTCCCCGCTCTTGTGCACCCGGTAGCCGGCCACCACGCAGTCCGCGGTCCGCTCGTGCTTGATCTTCTTCATCACCCGCTTGTCCGGCTCGTAGATCCCGTCCGCGGGCTTGGCGATCAGGCCGTCCAGGCCCGCGCCCTCGAACTGGCCGAACCAGCCGGTCGCCACCTCCTGGTCCGTCGTCACCGGGGTCAGGTGGATAGGGGAGTGCGCCCCCGCGAGCGCCTGCTCGAGCAGGGCCCGGCGCTCGGCGAAGGGCCGTTCGGTGTAATCCGAGTCGCCCAGCGCGAGCAGGTCGAACGCGATGAAGTGCCCCGGTGTCTGGACCGAGAGCAGCTCGACCCGGCTGGCCGCGGGATGGATCCGCAGCTGCAGCGCCTCGAAGTCGAGCCGCTGGCCGGCGCTGTCCGGGACGACGATCTCCCCGTCGATTACGCAGCGCTCCGGCAGCTCGGCCTTGACCGCTGCCACCAGCTCGGGAAAGTAGCGCGTCATCGGCCGCTCGTTCCGGCTTCCGATCTCGACCTCGTCACCGTCGCGGAACACGATCGACCGGAAGCCGTCCCACTTCGGCTCGAACACGTAGTCCCCGCTCGGTATGGCGCCCACCGGTTTAGCCAGCATCGGCGCCACGGGCGGGTTGACAGGAAGATCCATGCCCCCAGCTTCCTCGGTCACGACCGCTATCCGGGTTTACTGCCCCCTACCTCCGACGATCATGCCCCACCACCCTCATCGAGGCCAGCATCTCAGATCATCGTGGCCAGCAGCCCGGCCAGCTGAGCCCGGAGCACATCCCGCGCCGGGACGGCCGCCGCCCCCGCCCCGGCCAGCGCGTAGAAGACCGTTCCCTCCATCCAGGCGATGAGCGTCCAGGCGTCGCGCTCCGGGTCGGCCGACCCGCTGGCGGCCAGCAGCCGGACCGCCTCGGCCCGGAACGCGCGGCCCATCTCGTCGTAAGCGGCCCGCAGCTCCGGCCGCCGGGTGGCCTCCAGCGCGAGCTCGAACCGCGCCAGCACCCGCCGTCGCGCCCCCGGATCGCTAATCCACCGGTCTAGCACCTTCGCCAGCCCGTCCGCCAGCCCAGCACCGAATAGCTCGCCCGTGCCGCCCTCGCCCGTGCCGCCCTCGCCCGTGCCGCCCTCGCCCATGCCGCCCTCGCCCGTGCCGGCCTCGGCTTCAGCGGCGTCCAGCTCGGCGATGCGGGTCAGGGCCAGCGTGAGCAGGGCCGCGCGAGTGCGTGCGTAGTTCGAGGTCGTGCCGAGCGGGAGACCCGCCGCCTGGTCGACGGCGCGGTGCGTGAGCCCGCGCGCGCCGTGCTCGGCGAGCACGGCGATGGCGGCGTCGCCAGCCTGCCGTCTGCGCCCGCTCGGTGCCGTGGTCACCCGGTCCAGTCTAGCGAATCCACTACATCTGTAGTAGTTTCCACTACAGATGTAGTAAGGGAGGCAGGTATGGCAGCTAGCAGCGGTCGCGCGGTCGTAGCGGGCGCGGGTATCGGCGGTCTAACCGCGGCCGCGGCGCTGCGGCACCAGGGCTGGGACGTGACCGTGCTCGAGCGGGCGCCGGCCCTCGAGCCGGTGGGTGCGGGCCTGGGCCTCGGCCCGAACGCGCTGCGCGCCTTCGACGCGATCGGCCTCGGCGACGAGGTGCGGCGCTTTTCCGCGGTCCAGGGCCACGGCGGAGTGCGCCTGCCGGATGGCCGCTGGCTGGTCCGCACCGACCTCGGCCTACTGGCCGAACGGTTCGGCGATCCCCAGGTCATGGCGCTCCGCGCCGATCTCGTGGGCCTGCTGGCAGGCCGTCTCCCCGAGGGGGCGCTGCGCGCCGGCGTGACCGTCACCGGCGTGGACCCCGGGAACCCGCAAACCCCGGCCCGGGTCACCACCAGCGAGGGCGACCTGGACGCCGATCTGGTGGTGGCGGCGGACGGCATCCGCTCGCGCATCCGCGCCGCCCTGTTCCCCGGTCACCCGGGCCCGCACTACTCGGGCTGCACCACCTGGCGGTTCGTCGCGCCGCCGCCGGGCCGCAGCCCGAGCCCGGCCGAGACGTGGGGGAGGGGCACCGTGTTCGGCGCTGTCCCGCTGGCTGACGGCCGGGTGTATTGCTACGGGAGCGCCTTCGCTCCGGCTGGCGAGCGGCACGACGATGAGGCCGCCGAGCTCAAGCGCAGGTTCGGCGGCTGGCACGACCCGATCCCCGCCCTGATCGGGTCGGTCGCCCCGGAGGCCGTGCTGCACGACGACGTGTACTGGATGGCCGAGCCGCTGCCGGCCTACCATCACGCCCGGGTCGCGATCCTCGGCGACGCCGCGCACGCGATGACCCCGCACCTGGGCCAGGGCGCCTGCCAGGCCATCGAGGACGCGATCGTCCTGGCCAGCGTGGCCGCCCAGGGCCCAGCCGCTCTCGACCTCACCCCCTACACGGCCGCCCGCCTGCCCCGCACCCAGATGGTGGCCCGGGGTTCCTACCGGGCCACCCGCCTCACCGGCCTGACCTCCCGCCCCGCCACCGCCCTGCGCAACGCCGGCGTCAGCCTGGTCGGCCGTCTCGGCCCCGGCCCGATGCTCCGCCAGCTAACCCCGATCGCCGACTGGAACCCACCACCTCTCCTCCCCGCCCCATGACTCACGCCGCCCCTCACGGCCCCATGACTCACGCCGCCTCTCACACCCGCCCCATGACTCACGCCGCCCCTCACGCCCGTCCCGTGACTCACGTCGGCCCTCACACCCGTCCTGTGACTCACGTCGCCCTCACACTCGCCCCGTAATGCACATCTGCCCCTACAGGGCCCACCCGTCACTCCACCCGGATCCACGCCCGTCTCGCGTAACGACATCAATGCCACATCGTTGTCGTAATAACGACATCAATGCCACATTGATGTCATTCATCAGGGCTGCGGTGGCCGTCGAGCCCGAGCAGCCGAGGCTAGGACGCCGAGCAGCCGAGGCGAGGCTAGGACGCGGCCGCCCACTCCTCGCTCCGCTTCCATAGCTCGGCCGCCAGCGTCGGCGTCGCCACCGAACTCGGCTCGCGCTCGGCGCACTTGTCGTAAAAGAGCCCGCTAGCCGAAGATACGGACGGCGACGTCGCGCAGTACAGGGACGTCTCCGCACCCTGTGAGACAGTCAGCATGCGCCGCATGATCAGCGGGCGCACCGGCCACGGCACCCGCCGCCAGATGTCCGACGCCACCACGCCCGGATGCAGCGCGTAGGTGGTGACCCCGGTGCCCGCGGTCCGCCGCCCCAGCTCCGCGCTGAACAGCACGTTGCACAGCTTCGAGACCGCGTACCCGCCCAGCCCGGTGACGCCGCCCGCGGGCTGCCGCAGCGCGTCCCAGTCGATCCCGCGGGCCGAGTAGTGGGAGTCGCTGGCCACCGTCACCACCCGGGCCGGGGCGCTGGCCTCCAGGCAGCCGAGCAGGGCGTTGGTCAGCACGAAGTGCCCGAGGTGGTTGACCCCGAACATCAGCTCGAATCCCTGCTTGGTCAGCCCGCGCGTCCGCACCACGCCGGCGTTGTTCACCAGCACGTGCAGCGGCTCGCCCCGGGCGAGAAACGAAGAAGCACAAGCCCGCACCGAGTCCAGGTCAGCCAGATCCAGAGAAAGGAACGAGACCGCCTCGTTCCCAGTCGCAGCGCGGATCGCGGCCGCGGCCGCCGAACCCTTTTCCGCGGACCGGCTGGCCACGTAGACCCGCCCGCCCCGCCCGGCCAGCGCCTGCGCCGTAGCCAGCCCGATCCCGGTATTGGCCCCGGTCACCAGGAATGTCCGCCCAGCAAGATCATCCACGAAGGCTCCTAAAACGAGGGCTCTGGCGCCAGAAACGGCGCCAGAAACGGCGCCAGAGCCCTGAACCAGAAACAGGACTACTCGACCGGGATCTCCTTGTTGATCAGGCTGAGGTCGATGCCCTGGCGACTGCGGATGACGCGGGCGCCGACGAAGATCAAGATGGCGAGCACGTACATCGCGCCCATGTAAGCCAGCGAGCCCTTGTTGTTGACGAAGTAAGAGTCGTTGGTCAGCCACTCGTACAGGTTGTACCCGAGGAGCCCGATCGTGATCACCCCGGCCACCGGCACGATGGGCACGCCGGCCAGCTTGAACTTGCTGGCGGGGGAGGCGGCCCACAGGTCCGGCTTGCGCCACGGCAAGATGACCACCGCGATCGCGCTGCCCAGGTAGGTCACCGCGATGACCAGCGTGGCGTCCAGCGTGTAGTTGTGGAACGTCGAGTTGTACGCGTACAGCGCGGCCAGCCCGACGGCCGGCAGCAGCATCAGCACCAGCGAGGCCACCGGCACCCGGCGCTTCTCCGAGACCTGCGCGGCCGCGTCCGGCAGCACCCGGTCGAAGGCGGCGGCGAAGATGACCCGGGTCGAGGACAGGAACAGCGTGCCGACCCAGCCGAAGAACCACAGGCTCATCAGCAGCAGCAGAATGACCTGGACCGCGCTGTTGTGGATCAGCCAGGAGGCCATCAGCACCGGGTACGGGAAGATGGGCAGCGCCGCCTTGCCGACGCCGTACCATTCCGCGCTGGCGTTCATGTAGAAGTTCCAGCCGAACGTCTTGGCGAACAGCAGCAGGAACACCACCGACAGCAGCACGGTGGTCCACAGCCCGGCGAACATGCCGGTGAACACGCGCTTGAAGTCGCTGGCGCCGCGGATCTCGCCGTACAGCGTGGTGCCCCAGTTCGGCCACAGCAGGTAGAACATCATCAGCGGCACGAGCAGCATGGTGTCGTGGAACGAACCGCCGAAGCCGAACGAGGGGGCGGTGTAGCCCAGGTTCTTGGCCGCGTCCGCGTTGATGTTCTCGTAGGCGTGGTTCGTGCCGAAGATCCGGCTGGTCGCGCTGTCGAAGGAGGAGATGAAGCTGGTCTTGCTGTAGGCCAGCAGCAAGATGGCGATGATCGCGAAGCCGACCATGCCGCCGATGAAGCAGTACTTCTGCACCCGGGCGTAGCCGGCCATGCCCACCGAGACCAGCACGCCCGCCAGCGCGATCGTGATCAGCGTGACCACGAAGATGCCGTTGTGCGAGGCGAACCAGGCGGCCTGGCTGGGATGGCCGAGCGTGGCGAAGATGGGCTGGAAGAATTCCTCGGATAGCACCGAGCCGTAGATGGGCGCCCACAGCCACAGGATGAACCACCATCCGGTGGCGGCCAGGACGAAGCCGATCCCGCTGCCCAGGATGCGGCTCTGCCAGAACGTAGTCGCCGCCCGCCCGCGGGATCGTGACCACCAGGCCGGCGTAGGCGATGACCAGGAACGAGACCCAGACGCCGGAGATGAGGATCGAGGTGAGCAGGGACCCCTTGGGGAAGGTGGACTGGTATGCCCATTCGACCATCCCCAGCGTGACCACGTTGGTGGACAGGGTGGCGTAGATCATCGAGTCCCGGACCGACCAGCCCCGGACCAGGCCCGTCGCCTTGCGGAGGAAGAGAGTTGGTCTCTCCTCCCCGAGTGCTCCTGCCGTCATATGTCTCCTCCAGTATCCAAATTTGTCAGGGTTTTGTCCTACATCCGGGAGAATCTATTTACTAACGGCAATATAGGCCTTTAAGGGGCCGCAGGAATTGCCGTTACTGAAGTTGACAGTTCACATTCGCTATTCTCGTAAGCCGGCGCGCCTCAGCCGTTCACGAGGATGTACTTGCCGACCTTCCCCTTCTTCTCGTTCAGGTCGAGGACGGCGCCCTGCAGCACGCCGTCGGTGTAGGAACTGCCCGGGTTGATGGCCAGCGTCCGGCCGAGCTTGGCCACGCCCCGGCTCTCGTGAATGTGCCCGTGGACGGACAGCGCGGGCTCGTACTTCAAGATCGACTCCCGGACCGCCTTCGAGCCGACCGGCTTCATGACCGCGCCGCCGTGGATCGGCCGCATGGTGTCGTCCAGCGCGGGCGCCTCGTCCAGGCCGGTGCCGTACGGCGGGGCGTGGAAGTTGAACACCGCCCGGCTCATGTCGGGGATCTGCGACACGACCGCGTCGATCTTTCCCGTCAGCACGTCCTCGGGCGCCTCGCGGAAGGTGTTCCACGGGGTGGGGTTGGTCCAGCCCATGGAGACCAGGGAGAAGCCGCCGATGTCGAGCACCTTGGCCTCGGCGAAGCTGACGCAGGGAGACTGCTCGATGATGTCGTCGATCTCCCAGATGTCGTCGTTGCCGCCGTTGAGGATGCACGGGATCTCGCCGCCGCGTAGCTTGCCGTCGGCCATGTCCAGCCAGCGGTCCAGGCCGCGGGTCATCTCCAGGGTGAACCGGCGGTCGACCGAGCCGTCCTCCTCATTCAGCGCGTCGAGTTCGTCGGGTTCCATCACCGAGGGGTAGGAGCCGCGGTCGCGGATCTTGCGCTGGACCTCGTCGAGCTCGCTCTGGGTCTCCAGGCGCAGCCGCTGGCCGCCGAACGTGACCTCCCAGAAGCCGCCCATGTTCAAGATGGGGACCAGCGCCTTGCCGGTCACGTCCCCGCCCAGCACCACCATGTCGGCTTTGTAGAAGGCGGCAGCGTTGAGGAACTTCTTCCAGCAGATCTCGGAGCCGTGGATATCCGTGGCGAAGAAGACTTTCATCGCGGCGTGCCTTCCCTGTCCCTTGCGGAAAACGATCAGTGATCTACTTCTTCGGGCAGCTCGTACCAGCGCACCCGGTCGCCGACCCTGGCCCTGGTCTTCCACTTGAGCCCCTTGGGTACCGTCTCCGCGACCTCGAGCAACTGCTTGGCCTGCGTCAGGGCGTCGAACCGCGGGTACGGCGGCGCCAGGCCAGGCTGGGCCGAGAGCAGGTCAGGCAGCTTGGCCAGGCTGCCTGTCACCGTGCGCCACCAGCCCCAGTCGGCGGCGATCACGGCGCCGAACCGGTCCGGGTCGATGGCCGGGCGGGTGGAGTCGTGGCCCACCCGCAGCCCGGACAGCAGGTGGAAGATGTCGTGCGCGTCCTTGGCGTTGAGCTCGACGATCTGGAGCTTGGACAGCAGCAGGTCGGCCGGGTCCAGGGTCAGCGAGGAGGAGCCGAACGAGGACTTGAAGTCCAGCGTGTGGCACATCGACAGGCGGTCGACCATGACGTCGACGGGCCGGCCGGACGGGGCGGTGAAGTACATCTGCCGGTCGCCGTTGAGGTTGTTGAACCGCTTGTCGGGCTCGCAGCCCGCGCTGGTGAGGTAGTCCGCGACCTTGCGCCGGTTCTTGCTCAGGCAGGCCAGATCGATGTCCTGGCCGGCCCGCAGCCGGGGCGGGAAATCCGGGCACAGGACCCGGACCCCGAGGCCGCCGAGGATCTTGATCTGGTAGCCCGCCTCGGACGCGCCGCGCACCAGCCCGGTGGCCTCGGGCAACGGGTCGCTGGCGGCGTTTTCCCCGTAGCCGCCCAGACCCTCGTGTGGTGTGGTCATGCCAGGTCGCTCCTCGTCTTACCCCGTGCCAGTTCGATCATGGTGACGGACAGCCGGTCTGTCTAGTTTTCGGGTAAAGAATCCCACGTTGTGGGGCCTTGACTCGACAGGAAGGCACGAACCCGCCCCGTTCGGGATAAAAGATCTTTATTCATCCGAACGACCCCCCTTCTCGCCCGACCCCACCTGCGTGCGGTCGCGGCGGAAGAACTCAACCGGCTCAGCGGGCAGCGGCGTATTGCCTAGGATCAGGTCGGCCGCCTTTTCCGCGGTCATCATCACCGGCGCGTAGATGTTGCCGTTGGTGACGTAGGGCATGACCGAGGCGTCGACGACCCGCAGTCCGGCCAGCCCGTGGACCCGCAGGCTGGCCGGGTCGGTCACCGCCATTTCCCCGGTGCCCATCTTGGCCGTGCACGACGGGTGCAGCGCGGTCTCGGCGTCTCTGGCCACCCAGGCCAGGACCTCCTCGTCGGTTCCCACCTCGGGCCCGGGCGAGAGCTCGCCCGCGTTGTAGTCGTCGAAGGCGGGCTGGGTGAGGATCTTCCTGGCGATACCAATCGCCTCCACCCATTCCCGCTTGTCGGTCGGGGTGGACAGGTAGTTGAATCGCAGCGCGGGGTGAACGCCGGGATCGGTCGAGGTGATCTTGCAGGTGCCGCGGGAATCGGAGTACATCGGGCCGATGTGGACCTGGTACCCGTGGCCGCCGGCCGGCTGGGAGCCGTCGTAGCGGATCGCGATCGGCAGGAAGTGGAACATCAGGTTGGGGTAGCGGACCTCGTCGTTGCTGCGGGCGAAGCCGCCGCCCTCGAAATGGTTGGTCGCGCCCGGCCCGGTCCGCCCGAACAGCCACTTCGCGCCGACCGCGGGACGGTTGCGCCACTTCAGCGCGGGCGCGACCGAGACCGGCAGCTTCGAGCCGTACTGGACGTACACCTCCAGGTGGTCCTGCAGGTTCTCGCCCACGCCGGGCAGGTCGGCGACCACGTCCACGCCGAGCGCGGAAAGCTCCCCGGCGTTGCCCACGCCGGACAGCTGGAGCAGCTGCGGGGTGTTGATCGCCCCGCCGCACAAGATCAGCTCGGCCGACCGGACCCGCTTGGCCTTGCCCTCGTGCCGGAACTCGACGCCGACCGCGCGGGAGCCCTCGAAGATGATCTTGGTGGCGTAGGCGCGGGTAGCCACGGTCAGGTTCGGCCGGCTCATGACCGGATACAGGTAAGCCCGGGCGGCGGACAGCCGCCGGCCCCGGTGGACGTTGCGGTCGAAGGGGGCGAAGCCCTCCTGCCGGTAGCCGTTCACGTCGTCGGTGAGCTGGTAGCCGGCCTGCTGCACGGCGGCGAAGAACGCGCCGAACAGCGGGTTGTCGGCCGGGCCGCGCTCGAGCACCAGCGGCCCGGTGTGCCCGCGGAACGGGTCGCCGGGGTCCGCGGCCAGGCAGTTCTCCATCCGCTTGAAGTACGGCAGGCAGTGCGCGTAGTCCCAGTCGGCCATGCCAGGGTCGGCCGCCCAGCGCTCGTAGTCCAGCGGGTTGCCGCGCTGGAAGATCATCCCGTTGATGCTGCTCGACCCGCCCAGGACCTTGCCCCGGGCGTGGTAGATCCGGCGCCCGTTCATGAACGGTTCCGGCTCGCTGGAGTACTTCCAGTCGTAGAAGCGGTTACCGATGGGGATGGTGAGCGCGGCCGGCATGTGAATGAATGGATCCCAGATGTAGTCCGGGCGCCCGGCCTCCAGCACGAGCACCCGGCTGCCCGGGTCGGCCGACAGCCGGTTGGCCAGGGCGCTGCCCGCGGATCCGCCGCCTACGATGACGAAGTCATAGGTATGCGCTGCCATGGTGCCTCCCGCGGGTTTTGAGTGCTCTTACCCCCCGGCATCCTTCCTTAGGCCCCTCATCTTCATCAGGCCTGGGTGGCGGCGTCGAGGTTCTCGCGCACGGTCTGGGTCATCTGGTGGTCCGGTCCCAGGTAACGCTCGCAGTCGCTCAGGGCCCGTTGCAAGACCGCCACGACATCGGCCAGCCGCCCGGCCGTGTAGTAGGCGGTGGCCAGGTTGCAGCGGATGGTCAGGGTCTCCTCGTCCCCCGGGCCGAGCATCCGCTCGCTGTCCGCCACCGCGCGCTCGTACTGCGGGATCGCGTCGGCCATCCGGCGCGCCTGCTGGTAGCAGGCGGCCAGGTTGGACCGGGCGGTCAGGGTGTCCCGGTGGTCGGGTCCGGAGACCCGCACCCGGTCGCTGAGCGTCCGCTCGTACAGCGGGAGCGCCTCGCGCAGCCGCCCGGCCTCGCGGAGGGCGTAGGCCAGGTTGGCCCGGGCCGCGATCGCGAGCGGGTGGTCGGGGCCCTCGGTCCGCTCGCGGTCGGCCAGTACCCGCTGGTACTGCACGATGGCGTCCTTCTGCTTCCCGGCCGCGCGGAAGGCCGAGGCCAGGCTGGCCCGGGCCGTGATCGCGAGCGGGTGGTCGGGGCCGTGCATCCGCTCCTGGTCGGACAGCGCCCGCTGGTACTGCGCGATGGCGTCCTTGGACCGGCCCGTCGCCGCGTAGGCGGCGGCCAGCCCGGCCCGCGCGCCCAGCGTGACGGGGTGGCCGACGCCGAGATGACGTTCGGATTCGGCCAGCAGGACCTCCTGCGCGGCGAGCGCCTGCCGCGGCTGGCCTGCCGCCTGGTAGGCCTGGGCCAGGCTGGCCCGCGCCTTCAGGGTGGCCGGGTGGCCAGGCGCCGAGCATCCGCGCGGAGTCGGCCACGGTCCGCTCGTACAGGGCGACGGCGTCGGCCGGGCGGCCGCCGCTGACGTAGGCGTGCGCCAGGTGGGCGCGGGCCTCGATGGTCTCGGCGTGCTCGGGCCCCTGGTTCTGCTCCCGCTCCGCCAGCGCGGTCTGGAACACCGAGACGGCGTCGGCGGACTTCCCGGCCGCCTCGTAGGCGGCGGCGAGCCGGTCCCGGGCCACCACGGCGTTGGCGTGGTCCGGGCCCAGCAGCCGGGTGCTGGTGGCCACCATGGACTTCCAGTAGGCGATGGCCGCGCCGGACAGCCGGCTCCGCTCCAGCGAGAGCCCGGCCCGGAACAGCAGCGGATGGGCCTCCGGCTTCCACAGCAGCCCGTCGTCACGGGCCCGCAGCGTCGCCGTGCAGTCCCGCAGCGCCTGCTCCAGCTGCAGCTGCTCCGGCGGCGGCAGGCCGCTGTCACCGTCCGGCCAGGTTTCCAGCAGCGCGTCCGCGGCGGCCAGCACGACCTGCCCCAGGTCGGCCGGCGGCAGGTAGGCCCGGACCGCGGTCTGCACGCTGGCGTGCAGCTGCACCGTGCGCACGGCGCTACCCGGGTCGACGGTGACCAGGCCCGCCTGGGCCAGGTTGTTGATAGCCGCGCGCACCGTGACCTGGTCGGCCGCGTTCGCGGTGCTCGGCCGGCCGGTGATGTAGCCGCAGGCGGCCGGGCTGGTCAGCACCAGGCCCGGCACCCCGTGCGGGTCGAGCATCGCCGCCAGCACCAGCGTCGGCCAGGCCAGCCCGGTCGGCGGCAGTTCGTGCGCGCACTCCGCCGCCAGCGACCAGGTGGCCAGGACGGCTGCGGATACGCCGGGGACGGCGGGCATGTGCGGGCGTCGTTCGGCCAGCTGTGAGCGGTACTCCCGGCAGCCCTGCCCGCGCACCTTCATCACCGCGGTCGCCTGAGCCAGCCCGAGCGGCAGCCCTTCCAGGTCCTCGCCCAGGTCCAGCGCCTCGATCCGCTGGTCGGGATAGTCCGACAGCCGGGAGGTGAGGTAGTCCAGGGCCTCCCGGCGGTTAAGCCCGAAGACGCCGGTGACCCGGAAGCCGGCGAAGGCCGGTCCGCCGAACGCGGTGCCGGGCAGCCTGGTGGTGACCAGCACCCGGCCCGCCGCCCCGGCCGGCCACAGCTCGTCCAGGTCGCTCAGCTCGGCCAGGTCGTCGAGGATCAGCGCCCACGGCCGCCTGGTCCGCTCGAGCCAGGACACGAACCGGGCCGCCGCCTCCTCCGCGCCCTCGTCCAGCTGGACGGCGTCGACCACGCTGGCCGCCTGCGCGAAGCCGGTTACGACCGAGTCCCGGCTGGCGGCGTTCACCCAGACCAGGACCTCCACCGCCCGGCTGTTCCACATGGCGTGGGCGAACTCGACCGCCAGCTGCGTCTTGCCCGTGCCGCCCTGGGCGGCCGGGGTCACCTCGGTCTCGCCGCCGTGGACCAGCACCACGGTCTCCCCGAGGCGGGGGGTGCTGCCGGGCCCGGGCAGCTCACGCGGGAAGTAGGCGTCGGCCAGCGGCGGCACGGTCCCGGACAGCAGCACGCCGGGTCCTGATCCTGACCCGGTTTCTGCGTACGGCGCGGCCATGGCGGACAGACCCTTCTCGCCTCTCACTCGGCTGAATGTCCGAAGCTTTCCTGGTCACACGTGCCTACCGACCACGCGGACCGATGCTGTTGGCATGATAACGACGTCCCCGCCCGCTGGTATATGGGGGGTTAAGCCACGTTATGCGTTAATTTCGGGTAAAACCGTAATTATGCTGGGTACTCTCCGTATCGGATGTCGTGGTGCGATTCTAGTGTGATCTCAGCGGACGTATCCCTTTTTGCCGCTATCTCGCATTTATGCAGGTCAGCTGCGAGGTGGCGGCGTCCAGGCGGTCCCGCGCCGTCCGGGTCATCGGATGATCGGGGCCGAGGTAGCGCTCGCTGTCGGCCAGCGTCCGCTGCAGCAGCGCGATGGCGGCGCCGAGCCGCCCGTCCGCGAAGTGCGCCGCGGCCAGGTGCGACCGGGCGGTGAGCGTCTCCAGGTCGCCGCATCCCAGCATCCGCTCACTGTCGGCCAGCGCTTGCTCGTAGTGGTGGATCGCGTCACCGAGCCGCCCGGCCTGCTGGTAGGTCGCGGCCAGGCTGGCCCGCGCCGCCCGGGTGTCGGCGTGGTCGGGGCCGGCGACCCGCTCCCGGTCGGCCAGGGCCCGCTCGTACGCGGCGATCGCCTCCCGCAGCTGCCCGGCGCTGCGGTAGGCCAGGGCCAGGTTGGCCCGGGCCGCGATCGCGTCGCGATGGTCGGCGCCGGCCGTCCGCTCCAGGTCGGCCAGCACCCGCTGGTAGAGCGCGATCGCGTCCTTCGGCTTCCCGCCGCGCCGGTACGCCGACGCCAGGCTGGCCCGGGCCGCGATCGCGTCGCGATGGTCGGCGCCGACCGTCGCCTCGGTCGCCGTGACCAGCTGCTTGTACTGCTCGATGGCGTCCTTGGGCTGCCCGTTGGCCAGGAAGGCGGCGGCCAGGTTCTCCCGCGCGGCCCGCGTGTCCGGGTGCCCCGCGCCGAGCAGCCGCCCGGCGTCGGCCAGCAGCAGCTGGTATGCGGTCAGCGCCTCCTTGCCCCGGGCGGCGGCCTGGTACGCGCTCGCCAGCTGAGCCCGGGCGGCCAGCGTGACCGGATGGCCGGGCCCGAGCTGCCGGCCGGCGCCGGCCACCATCTGCTCGTACAGCGTGACCGCCTCGGCCGGCCGCCCCGCGCTGGCGTAGGCGTGGGCCAGCAGTCCGCGGGCGGTGAGGGTGTCCGGATGCTCGGGTCCCTGGCCGTGCTCGCGGTCGGTCAGGGCGCTGGAGAACGCCGCGATGGCGTCACCGAACCGTCCCGCCGACTCGTAGGCGACGGCCAGCCGGTCCCGCGCCCTCACCGCGTCGGCGTGCCCGCCGCCCGGCCGCCGGCTGGTGGCGGCGACCATCGCCTGCCAGTGCGCGACGGCGGGCCCGGTCAGCCCGCTGGCGTCCAGGCTCAGCCCCCGGCGGAACAAGACCGGGTGGGCTTCGGGCCGCCACAGCATGCTCTGGTGGGGCTGGGCGACGGGGACGCCGGGCCGCGGCCGGGACGTATGCCGTGCGTGCTGGCCGCCCTCGGCCGGCCGGGGCACCGCGCTGTCGGCGGCCCACAGCGCGGCCACGCAGTCCCGTAGCGCTTGCTCGAGCTGGGCTCGTTCGGCCTGTTCCTGGGCCCCCGGGGGGCGGGCCGCCTCGCCGTCCGGCCACGCTTGCAGCAGCGCCTCGGCCGCGGCCAGCACGGCCTGCTCGAAGTCCTCGGGCGGCAGGTAGGCCCGCACCGCGGCCTGCACGCTCGGGTGCATCCGCACCGTCCGGACCGAGCTGGACGGATCGATGCTGATCAGGCCGACCCGGGCCAGGTTGGTGATGGCCGCCCGGACCAGGGTCTGGTCCGTCAGCTCGCCGCCGCTCGGCCGGCCGGCCACGTAGCCGCAGCCGGCCGGGCTGGTCAGCACGGCGGCGGGTATCCCGTTCGGATCCAGCATGGCGGCCAGCGCCAGGGTCGGCCAGGCCGCCCCGGCTGGCGGCAGGTCGTGCGCGCACTCCACGGCCAGCGACCAGGTGGCCAGCGTCGCGGGCGAGACCCCGTCGACCCGGGTGGCGGACATGTGCTCACGCCGCTCGCCGAGCCGGGCGCGGTACTCCCGGCAGCTCAGGCCGGTCACGGTCATCACCGCGGCGGCCTGGGCCAGCGCGAGCGGCAGCCCGTCCAGGTCGGCGCCGAGATCGAGCGAATCGGCCCGCTGGTCGGGGAAGCCGGCCAGCCGGGCGCCCAGGTAGGCCAGCACCTCGCGGCGGCTGAACCCGCCGACCGGAGCGATCCGCGGCCCCCCCGGCGACATCGGTCCGCCCGGCGACATCGGTCCCGCCCGGCGGCATCGGTCCGCCCGGCGGCATCGGTCCGCCCGGCGGCATCGGTCCGCCCGGCGGCATCGGTCCGCCCGGCGGCATCGGTGCCCCCGGCGGCATCGGGCCCCCCGGCGACATCGGGCCCACCGGCGACATCGGGCCGCCCGGCGGCATGGAGATGTCCGCCGCCCCGTGCGGGCCGAAAGCTCCGTTCGCGCCGAAGCCCTCGGTACGCACGGCCCGGAAGGCGGTCTCCGGCAGCCGGGTGGTGATGACGACCTGCCCGGCCGGTCCCGTCGGCCACAGGCTGGCCAGGTCGTCCAGGCTGGCCAGGTCGTCCAGGATCAGCGCCCACGGCCGGCGGGTGTGCGCCAGCCAGTTGACGAACTCCTCCGCCGCGGCCTCGGCGCCCAGCCCCGGATCGGCCGCGCCGACCGTGCCGGCCGCCTGGGCGAAGCCGGTGACGATCGCGTCCCGGCTGCTGGCCGGGACCCAGACCAGCGCCTCGACCGCCCGGGCCCCCCACAGCGCGTGGGTGAACGCCACCGCTAGCTGCGTCTTGCCGGTGCCGCCCTGCGGCGCCGGGGCGGCCGGGGTTTCCTCACCGTGGGTCAGCACCACGGTGTCGCCTGGGTACAGGCCCGCCCTGAGGTCGAGCCCGGTTTCCGGACGCTGATGAAAGGATTCGGCGAGCGGCGGGACGCTACCCGACAGCTTCACGGGAGAAGAAGGCGGCGGCGCCCCGGCCCGCTCCGCAACCACGTCGACTGCCTCTCCCGCGTTGCCCGGCGGCCGGGCCCGGAAATCCTGGCGCGGCCGCTCCCTGAGTTGCCGACAGGCTGCCACCACCCCCCGGTATGGTCGCCCTCGGCGGACGCGAACCCGTCCGCCGGTACCAGGAGAGACTCGTGTCCCAGGAGGAACTCATGTCCCAGGAGAGATGACTCACCAGGTGCCCGGAGCTGGCGACGGGCACCGTTCTGCACGTGCACCACAGTCCGGTATTAGGAATGCTAGTGGTGATTCCCGGGTGTGGCTATATGTTGAGAAAAGTTACACAAAAGGCCTGAATGCCGCTTCCACGGAAGCTCTCGTGGCTGGTCAGCTTCTGCTGCGGCCGGGACGGCGGGCTCGCGCTGGCCGCGCTTCGTTATGAACATGAGATTGCCTTCCCGCCGCCGGCCCCGGCGTCACCCGCGCCTATCCGCGATCAGGGCGACCCAACCAATCCGCGATCAGGGCAAACCCCGCCTATCCGCGATCAGGGCAAACCCCCGCCGTTAATTTGTGACGCCGCACGAATGCTCAAATACCGGACCAATGCATACCGCGAGCCCTTGATTCGTTTCAAAAAGGACCCGCCCCCGCCCCGGCACAACGCATCCCGCCCGCCCCCGCCCCGGCACAACGCATCCCGCCCGCCCCCGCCCCCGGCGCGGCGCACTCCACCCGCCCCGCCCCCCAGCACGGCGCACCCACCGCCCCGCCCTCGTCGCCGTCCCCGCACGACGTACCCCACCCGCCCCGCAGCCCCCATCCGTCCCAGGACCCCGGCCGACGGCAGCCACCGCAATGTGACTCTGCTGTGGCCAGGACAACCGCGATGTGACATTGCAGTGGCACAACAGACCGCCCGGGCGGCCGCGGCTGATCCCGTGCGCCCCGCCAGAACCAGCCGTCCCCAGCCCGGAGCCACCCGCCGCGGCCGGTCAGACCACGCAGAACTCGTTGCCCTCGGGATCGCGCAGCACGACGGCACTGCCCCGGACATCGTCGGTCTCCCAGGCCAGGCTCGCCCCGGCCTCGACCAGCTGCTCGACCTTCTCGCTGATCAGCCGCTTGCGCTCCTCGCCCGTGATCTCGTATCCGGCCACCCGCACGTCGAGGTGGACCCGGTTCTTCACCGTCTTGCCCTCGGGCACCCGCTGGAAGTACAGCCGGGGCCCCTCGTCATCGGGATCGATCACCGACCCTTGGTCGCCGAACTCCTCTTCCGCCAGCCCGATCGTCCGGCCGAAGTCCTCCCAGGTCTGGTATCCCTTTGGCGGCGGCTCGAACACGTAGTCCAGCGCCAGAGCCCAGAACTCGGCCAGCTTGCCCGGGTCAGCGGCGTCAAAGACGATCTGAATCTTCGTATACACAATCACGCTCCTCAAGCCGTCCCCCGCGCCACCCTAAACGAGCGCCCCCGGCTGAGCGGTCCAGCCCACCCGGGCCACCCCCAGAACCGTGTCCGAACCACCCCAGGACCATGCCCAGCCCACCCCCGTCGGGCCGTCAGAGCCGCATGAGACCCACGTGACCCAAGATGCCGCCCACTGACCACCCCAGGCATCGCTCGCCCCGAAAGACGGCGCGGCATGATGATCAGGTGACCGCCACCCAGCCACCCACCTAGCCACCCAGCCACCCACCCACCTAACCGCCCAGCCACCCAGCCCACCCACCCACCCAGCCAGCCACCTAGCCAGCCCAGCCGAGGGGCCAAGCCGATGATTGACCTTGAGATCGCCGACGGCGTTGCGTTCATCACCCTGAACGCCCCCGCCACCAGGAACGCCCTGAACAACGAGCTGGCGGCCCGGTTCGTCGAGGCTTGCGACGAAGCCGACCGCGATCCGTCGGTCGGCGCCGCCGTCATCCGCGGCGCCGGCGGCACGTTCTGCTCCGGGGCCGAACGCGGTCACCTGGACGAAGTTGGCCAGGATCCAGCCGAAGAGGGCAGGTACGCGGCCCTCGGCGGTATCTACCGGGCCTTCACCCGGGTCGGCCAGCTCGAGGTGCCGAGCATCGCCGCGGTGCGCGGCGCCGCGGTCGGGGCCGGGATCAACCTCATGCTCGCCACCGACCTGCGGATCGTCGCCGAGGACGCCCGCCTGATCAGCGGCTTCCTGCGGATCGGGCTGCATCCCGGCGGCGGGCACTTCGGGCTGCTGGCCGGCCGCGCCGGGGCCGAGGCGGCCGCGGCGGCGGGCATCTTCGGGGAGGAGATATCGGGCCAGCGCGCCGTGCGGCTCGGCCTGGCCTGGGAGGCTCTGCCCGCGGAACAGGTCGAGGAAAGAGCCGGCGAACTCGCCCGCCGGGCCGCCCGCGACCCGCAGCTAGCCCGGAAGGCCACGGCCAGCCTGCGGACCGAACTAGGCCCGCCTCACCTCCCGTGGGCGGCCGCACTGGAGGTCGAGCGGGGCGCCCAGCTCTGGTCGCTGCGCCGCCGGGCCGGGCAATAGCCAATCCGGCCGTATCGGCCCGGTGCTGATCATTACCGCGTCACATTGACCTGGCCAATTGCCTTAAATTAAGGTCGCATTTCCGGGGTCGTGCTGCCGCGCCCGCGGCCCGGCGCATACACTCCGAGCAGCCAGCGGTAATCGAAGCCGCCGGGCCTGCTGGCTATAATATATTCGCGGTCGTATAGGGAGGTGCAGACAGCCATGCCCCTCTCGCAGCGCCGTCGTCCGGATCAGCCTGAAGCGCTGCTGTCCTTCATCGAGAAGCAAATCAAACAGTCGGTTGTTTCGGGCGACCTGAAGCCCGGGGCCAAGCTTTCGCCCAGTGCTGTCGCAGCCGACCTGGGAGTATCTCATATTCCGGTGCGCGAGGCGCTGACCTCGCTCGCGGCGTCCGGTTACCTCGAGCACAAACCGCGGGTCGGCTTCTTCGTCCGCATCCTGTCGTCGGACGACCTGGCCGACATTTACCACTGGCGCGAGATACTCGAGCGCGAGGCATTCACGATGGCCATCCCGCGGCTCACCGGCGACGATATCGAGGAAATGCGCAGGCTGTGCGGTCAGATGCGCAAGCTGGCCGCGCCCGGGCAACGGCGCGAATACCTGGCCCTTAATCGCCAGTTCCATTTCATCGCCTTCCGCCGGGCGGGCAGCGACCGGCTGCTCCGCTTCCTCACCTATCTCTGGGACGCCGCCGCGCCCTACACCTTCACCGGTCTGGTCGATACCGAGGAAGCGCAGCGGGAGCACGAGCGGATGATGGACCGGTTCGAGGCGCGCGACGTGAGGGAGGTCATCGAGATGATGGCGAGCCACCGCGGCCATGCCGTCGAGGCCGTCGCCCGCTGGGAATCCCGCGAGCGCCCCTGACCCACCCCCGAGGCCCCACTTCGGCGGTTACCGTGAGTAACAACCAGGAATGCTGCCATCGGTCGTTTTCAACTAATCTCGGCCATCTGTCGTCCACATGGTGGCAACGTTCTCCACAGCCACGCGAGCCTTTGGGCCAAGGCAGGCCCATGGGCGTATCCACAGCCCGAAGATCGTTATCCCCGCATCTTCCACAGGACGACCGGCTTTGTGCACATGGCGATCCACAGACCCGCAGATGTAGCGTGCTTCTTCCTGGGTAGAGCGTATGGAGGCAGGGCGTATACCACCGACATGCGCCGGATAGGGCTCAGGTAGGGGTTGGGGTTTGTGGGGCGCGCGGCGAGGCGGTCATTATGGGCAGAGCCGGCGACACCACGATCGCTGCGACGGTTGAGCATCGCCGCAGGGTCGTCGTGGACGTCATCCTCTTGCTGATGAGGAGCGGACGCATCCTGTTGCGGGAGCGGGCGAACACGGGCTACGGGGATGGTGCCTACGAACCTCCGACCGGCCAGCTGGCCGACCGCGAAACGATCGTGGAAACGGCGATCCGGGTCGCGTCGGCCGAGGCGGGGATCGCGGTCGGGGCCGAGAACGTGTCGCTCGCGCACGTCATGCACGACGTGTCCGGCAGCGGGCGGATCGCGTTCTTCCTGACCGTGACGGGCTGGCACGGCGAGTTCACCTCGCCCGATGCGCGCTGGTTCCCGGTCGGCAACCTGCCCACGAACATGCTCGACCGGTCCCGGGTGGCGCTGCGGAACTACGCCCAGGGCATGCGCTTCTCCACCTATCCGGCGTTCGGCCCGGCCGGGACCGGCGGCGGCCCGGCGCTGTTCGGCACCCTGGGCGAGGCGGCTCCCTGGCAGGACGCCTTCAGCGCCTGATCGCCGCGGATAAGCTGCGCGGATAAGCTGGCGGCGATGGCCGAGATCCTGAACGCCCACGGCTCGAGGAACGACATCTTCGTCGTCCCGATGACGCCGCGCGACTTCGCGTCCGATGATGACCTGCGATCCTTCGTCCGCAGGCTGTGCGACCGGGCCGGGCCGTTCGGCGGGGACGGCGTGTACTTCTACGACACGGCCCCGCCGGTGCCCGAGGCCTGGTTCTTCAACCCGGACGGTTCCTCCGCCGAGTTCTGCGGGAACGGCATGCGCTGCCTGGGCCGGGTCGTGCTGGACCAGCGCGGGACCGACGCCGCCGTCATCCGCAGCGGCCGGACCGAGTACACGGTCCGCCGCGACGCCAGCACCGCCGAGGGCGTCCGGCAGGTCAGCCTGGAGCACCCGGCCGTGGACTTCAGCCCGGAAAACCCGGTGGTGACCGGCCGGAACCCGCTGACGCGGGGCCGCCTGCCCGAGCTCGACCCCGGCCTGGCCTTCACCGCCGTCACCATCGGTAACCCGCACCTGGTCGCCGCGGTGGACAAGTACGTCGAGTCCGACCTGGTCGCGATGGGGGAGCGGGTGGCCGTCCGCCAGGACCTGTTCCCGGCCGGGGCTAACCTGTCGGTGCTGCTCCCGCTGGCCCCGGACGAGGTCTTCGTCCGGACCTTCGAGCGCGGGGCCGGCCTGACCGCCTCCTGCGGCTCGGGCATGGCCGCCTCCCGGGCCGTCTGGTCCCGCGTCGGCGAGGCCGGCCCGGAGCAAGAGATCCTGATCCGCAACGCCGGCGGCACGGCGACCGTGTCCCTGAAGGTCCAGGACCAGCGGTGGCACCCCGTCGTCAAGGGCAACGCCACCCTGGTCTACCGGGCCGAGGTCGACCCGGCCAGGCTAAGCGACGACGCGGTCGAGCGGTACGACGACGAGGAACGCGCTTACGCGGCCCTGGAGAAGCGGAACACGGCCCGGCTCCGCGAGGCCGGCGTGGAAACCGCCTTCTAAGATCACGTACTCCTCGCGGCTCTCGGCCGCGAACAGCTCCTCGACCGACGGGCGCCGCTTGATCAGCCCCTGCTCGAACGAGTACCGGACGAACGTCTGCAGCGTGTCCCGGTTCCCTTCCAGCCCGTAGCTCCAGAAATCAGCACCCATCAGGTGACGGGTCCGCTCGGCCTCGGCGTACCCCCAGGGCAGCAGCGAGGCGAGCGCCGCCGTCTCCGCCACCCGCGCCGCCGCTCCCCGCCGGGCCAGCTCGAACGCCTTGTACAGGGACTGCGCCAGCCACGGCCGCTGCTCGTAGACGTCGCGCCGGAGCACCACCACGTGCATGACCGGGAAGATCCCGGTGTCCGCGAAGTACCGTTCCTCCTCCGCCCGGGCATCAGGAAACAGCCGCCGCACCCGCCCCTCAGCGAACCCGTGCGGCACCCGCGGCGTGTACAGCGCGTCGAGCCGACCGTCGGCCAGCATGCCCGCCAGCGTGGCCCCGGCCGGGATCGGCTCGATCTCCACGCCGGCCGGCGGGTCGTGCGCCAGCTTGGCCACCCGCCCGGGCGTATGCTGGCCGCCGGTCCGGTAGCGGACCGCGTCGACCGCCAGCCCGTGCCGCTCGGCCAGGATGCCCCGGATCCACACGTTGGCGGTCAGCTGGTACTCGGCCACGCCCACTAGCCCGCCCGCCAGCTCCGATGCCACGGTGACCTGGCTCGACGCCGGCACGTAGATCCCGTTGTGCCGGAACGAACGGGACAGGAAGACCGGAATGGCCACGAACGGCGCGTCGGCCTGGAGGCTGATCAGATAGGAGGACAGCGACATCTCGGCCGCGTCGAACTCGCGGTGCCGCGTCATCCGGAAGAACGTCTCCTCGACCGGCAGGGTCAGGACGGTCAGGTCCACGCCCTCCGGCCGGATCTCCCCGCGGGCCAGCCCGGCCGTCCGGTCGTAGTCCCCGCAGGCCAGACTCAGCGGTACGCGCATTCCCACAAAACCCATTATCCCGAACGTGTTCCGTCCCCGCCCCCCTAGCCCCCGCCAGCTCAGCTGGGCAGGCGCAGCACAAGGGCACCAGGGGACGCCGAAACGCTGAGCGTCCGGTCGGCGAGGAGCATCTCCCCATCCGCCTGCCGCGGCAGCACCCGATCCGCGCTGACCTCCACCAGTCGCCCTCGCCCTCCTTCGAGGCCGCCGCTCCGCCCGCTCCCGCCCGGCCCGCTCACAACTGCCAGCCGGTCACCCGCCACCCGCCTGCCCAGCACCTGCCCGCCTAGGACCTGCCCGCCTAGAACCTGCCCGCCTAGGACCTGCCCGCCCAGCCGCAGCCAGTCCCAGCCGCCCGCCGGCGCCAGGACGCCCACGTCGAGCAGGCCGTCGTCGAGCCGGGCCGCGGGCAGCAGGGTGAAGCCGCCGGGCAGCAGCCCCGCGTTGGCCACCACCACGCACCGGGCCCGCCGCCGCAGCGGTGCGGCTCCGTCGATACCGATCGTGAAGTCGCTAGCCGGCCAGCCCAGCCGCGACACTCCCGCCAGCGCGTACGCCACCCAGCCGAGCCGCCGCTTGGCGTGCGGCCGCGCCGCCCCGACCACCGCCGCATCCAGCCCGATCCCCGCCATCGCCGCGAACGCAAACCCGCCACCCCCGGCCCCCGGTCCGCTACCTCCGGTCCCGGTCTCCGATCCGCCACCCCCGGTCCCGGCCTCCAGCCCGGCCCCGATCCCGGTCGCGTCGGTCACGCGGCCCAGGTCGATCGGCCGGTCGCGGCCGCCGAACGCCACCTCGAGCGCCCGCCCGGCCCGGCCCGGCACGCCCAGCGCCCGGGCGATCAGGTTCGCGGTGCCCAGTGGCACGACCGCCAGCGGGACCCCGGTGCCGGCCAGTCCTTCGGCGCAGGCCCGCACGGTGCCGTCACCCCCGGCCGCGACCACCAGCCTCGCCCCGCCCGCGACCGCCTGCTGGATCAGCCCCGGAACCTCCGCCGCCGCGCCGCCCGTCTCGTCGGGGACGGCCCGGCCCGGGACAGCCTTGCCCGCCTTATCCGGGGCCGGCCAGAACCACGGCTCCCAGCCGTGCTCTTCCGCCACGGCCCGGCAGTGCCGCGCGAACCGCCGCGGGTTACGGAGCAACGTCCCGTTGAGCACGAACGCGACCAGGCTCACCGTCCCATTCTGCGCCGCGCCCGCCTGGCGCCCCTACACCGGGACGGCCGGACGGCCCTCCGTCCGGCCCGTAGCGGCCTGACCGGCCGGGTGCGGCGGGAAGGTCACCTCGATCGCCAGCCCGCCTGCGGCCCTGGTCGCCGCGTGCAGTGCGGCGCCGTGCGCGGCCGCGATCGCGCTCACGATGGCCAGCCCGAGCCCGAGTCCGCCGCGTTCCGCGCGCCGGTCCTCGGCCAGCCGCTGGAACGGCTGGAAGAGCCGCCCGAGCTGGTCCGGCGGGATGACCGGGCCGGTGTTGGTCACCGCCAGGAACGCCTGGTCCTCCCGGCGGCCGGTGGTGATCTCGACGTGGCCGCCCGGCCCGTTGTACCTGATGGCGTTGTCGGCCAGGTTCGCCGCCAGCCGTTCGGCCAGCCGGGGATCGCCCAGGGCCGGGGCCGGTCCCAGGTCGGCCGTCACGGTCACGCCGCGGTCCCGCGCCTCGTCCCGCCGGGCGTCGAGCGCGTCAGCCACGACGGCACCCAGGTCGAACGGCTCGAACGCATCGAGGCCGCGCTCGCCCCGGGCCAGCGTGAGCAGCGCCGCGATCAGGCGTTCCTGCTGCTCGCCGGCGGCCAGCGCCCGCTCGCAGGCCAGGCGGAGCGAGGCGCTCGTGGCCTGCCGGTCGCGCAGCGCCACCTCGAGCAGGGTGCGCTGGCGGGCCAGCGGAGTGCGCAGTTCGTGTGAGGCGTTGGCGACGAACTGGCGCTGGGCCCGGAACGAGGCGTCCAGCCGGCCTAGCAGCTGGTCGAAGGTGTCGCCGAGTTCCTTGAGCTCGTCGTCGGGGCCGGTCATCGCGATCCGCTGGTGCAGGCTGCGCGCGGAGATCCGGCGGGCGGCCGCGGTGATCGTGCGCAGCGGGCTGAGCACCCGCCCGGCCATCAGCCAGCCCAGCCCGACCGATGCCAGCGCCATGATGCCGAGCGCCACCCCGGACTCGATCAGCAGCTGATCCAGCGTGTCGCGGCGCAGCCCGGCCGCCTCCGCCTGGGCGGCCTTCGAGCAGGCGGTCACCTGGGCGGCGGTCGGCGGCGTGCCGTCCTGGGACGGCGCGCAGGCGGTGATGGCGCTCGTTCCCGCGGTCCCCCCGGTGACGATTTCCTGGCTGGTCCCGGCCCCGGTTCCCCCGCCCGTAATGGACCGTACCGAGAGCGTCCCCGGCAGCTGCTGGGCCACCAGCAGATACGTAATGACCAGCAGGCACGCACCCGAGGCCAGGAACAGTCCGACGTAGAGCACCGTGAGCCGCAGCCTTACGGTCCGCCGCGGCCCCCGGAACCGGACCCCGGACGGCGGAGACGGCGGAGCAGCAGGCGGCGGCGGGGGAGCAGCAGGCGACGGCGCGGGCACGGCGGCGCTCACGCGGGTATCCGGTAGCCGGCCTGGGCCAGCGTCTGGATGACCGGCGGGTCGCCGAGCTTGCGTCGCAGCCGGCTGACCGTGACCTTGACCGCGCTGGTAAACGGGTCGGCCATCTCGTCCCAGACCCGCTCGAGCAGTTCCTCCGCGGAGACCACCCGCCCTTGCGCGGCGAGCAGCACCTCGAGCACGCCGAACTCCTTCGGTCCCAGGTCCAGCAATCGGCCAGCTCGGCTCGCGTGCCCCCGTGCCGGGTCGAGCCGCAGGTCACCGTGCTCAAGTACCGGTGCGAGCGGGGGCTGGGCCCGGCGCAGCAGCGCCCGCAGCCGCGCCACGAGCTCGGCGAACGCGAACGGCTTGGGCAGATAGTCGTCGGCGCCCAGGCCGAGCCCGTCCACCCGGTCCTCGACGGTGGCCGCGGCGGTCAGCATCAGTACCCGGCTGCGCCCGCCGGCCCGCACGAGCTCGGCGCACACCTCATCGCCGTGCCGTCCGGGCAGGTCCCGGTCGAGCACGATCACGTCGTAGTCGGTAAGCAGCGCTCGCTCCAGGCCCTCCGCCCCGTCGAAGGCGACGTCCACCGCCATCCGCTCCTGCCGCAGCCCGGCCCCGATCGCCTCAGCCAGCTCCCCGTCATCCTCGATCACCAGCACCCGCACGCCAGCCCTCCCTCCACCCAGCCGCCTACCGCCGCCCCCATCATCTCCCGCCCCCGGTTGCACCCCGGTTACACGCCACCCCGCCCCCACCCGCCCGCGCCCCCACCCACCCGCCCGCCCCCACCCACCCGCGCCCCCACCCGCCCGCCCGCCCGCACCCGCCCGCGCCCCCACCCACCCGCCCGCCAAGCTCCCCCATGATCGCGAAGGCTTTTGTACCCATTTCCGGGGGTAAAACTCTTCGCGATCATGAAAAACCCCGGTCACGAGGCCGGGTCTTGGAGAGTGACGGTGACCAGGTGACTGGGGGTGCCGGTGATCTCGGCGGCTACCTCGTCGCCGACCTTGACGCCCCCGATGGCATGCGCGCGCCCAGTGACCTTGGTGGTGCCGGTGACGGTAGCCGTCACCGAGGGACCCGCGCCGCCGATAGTGATCGACGTGGCACTGACCGCGAGAACCCGGCCGGTAAGCAGTATCCGGGCCGCGTTACCAGACAGCCCCGGCTGAACCGGCAGGCTGTCGCCGCCACCCGCCGACGCGGGCCCCGACGCCGGTGCCGACGCGAGCCCCGACGCCGGTGCCAACGCGGGCCCCGACGCCGGCGCCGAGGCACTCGGCCTAGCCCCGGCCGTCACGCTCGCCACCGGGGCGCCCCTGATCAAGAAGAACCCCACGGACACCCCAGCGGCCGCGGCCCCTACGGCAACCGCCAGCGCGACCCAGCCCGAGAACCCTGGCCCGCCCCCGCGCCCCCAGCGTTTCCCGTTTTCCTCACCGCGTGTCCACTCGCCGTCGCGTCCCATGAGCGTGCGCCTCCTTTGCGGTCCACGAGTCCGCGGTCCACTGTGCCCGCCGCGTGGTTGCACGCCAGTAACGTTGCGCGCCAGTAACGTTGCGCGCCAGTAACGTTGCGCGCCAGTACGTTGCGCGCCAGTAACACCCCCGGGCCGCCACACCGTGTGTAACCCCGGTGCAACCGCTTGCCGCGTAGACCTGCCGCCATGTTCTTTCTCACCTACCTCAGGCGCGAGCTGCGCCGCAGAATGCGCCAGGCGATCTTCATTGCCCTCGGCCTCGCCATCGGGATCGGCCTGGTCATCACCGTGATGGGCGCGTCGTCGGGGGTGAAGGCCGCGCAGGGCAAGGTGCTCAGGGCGCTCTACGGCATCGGTACCGACGTCACCGTCACCACCAAGCCCACGCCGCCGAAGGGCGCGCAGGGAAGCGCGCCCATTTCCTCCGGCCAGGCCACCTCAGGCGGGCCGAACGGCGGGGCCCGCGCCCAGGCCTGCATCAACGGCAAGTGCTACAGCAGCGGCACCATCGACACCCTGGACAGCGGCGACTACGGGCCGCTCGGCACGGCCACCATCGCCAAGATCGCACAGCTGAAGCACGTATCCGCGGCGGCCGGCGGCCTGGTCCTGACCGACAACCGGATCGTGCTCCCGACCGGCTCGGACTCCCGGCTCGTCCCGCCCACCTCGGTCAGCGTGAACGGGACCGACATCAGCCACCCCAAGCTCGGCCCGCTCAGCAATGCCTCGCTCACCACGGGCCGCACGCTCACCGAGGCCGACACCAATAAGAACGTGGCCGTCGTCGATTCCAACTACGCCACCGCCCGCAAACTCCACGTCGGCGGCACGGTCACCGTGGCCGGCCAGAAGTTCACGGTCATCGGCATCGTCACCCAGCCGCAGGCCGGCCGCCCGCCGTCGGTGTACATCCCGCTGGCCCGGGCTCAGGCGCTGGCCACCAACCCGGCCACCGGCAAATCGATGACGAGCGAAGTGAACACGGTCTACGTGACCGCGGCCAGCGCCGCCGACATCGGCGCGGTGCAAAAGGAGATCGCCCAGCTGCTGCCGCAGGCGACCATCACCAGCTCCTCCGACCTGGCCAGCGAGATCACCGGATCGGCGGCCAGCGCCGCCAAGCTGGCCGGCGCGCTCGGCAAGTGGCTGGCGGTGCTGGTGCTGATCGCGGCCTTCGCCGTCGCCAGCCTGCTGACCATGGCGGCGGTGGCCCGCCGGGTACCCGAGTTCGGCACGCTCAAGGCCCTCGGCTGGCGCAGCAGCCGGATCGTCGGCCAGGTGCTCGGCGAGTCCGTCGGCACCGGCATCGCCGGCGGCCTGGCCGGGGTCGGCCTCGGCTTCGCCGGCGTGGCCATCATCGACAAGGTCGCGCCGAAGCTGTCCGCCAGCGTCCCGTCGGCCGGCGCGACCGGGCCGTCGACGCACGTCATCGGCGGGGGCGCCGGCCCGGGCGCGTCCCTGATCGCCCCCGCCGCCACGCACACCACCATCGCGGTGCCGATGTCCGCTTCGGTGACGGTCGGCGCGATCGTCCTCGCCGTGCTGCTCGCGGTAGCCGGGGGGCTGGTAGCGGGATCGTTCGGCGGCTGGCGGGCGGCCCGGCTCCGCCCGGCCGCGGCCCTGGCCCGCGTGGCCTGAGACGTAGCCCGAGACCTGGCCCGAGACGTGGCCCGAAAACAAGACAGCGAAGGAACAAAGACCATGGACATCACCCACGAAGCCCTGCCCCGGCCAGAAGAGCGTCTCTACCAGCTCAAAGGAGTCAGCAAGATCTACCGCAAGAACGGCCGCGAGATCCCCGCCGTCCGCGACCTGGACCTGGAGATCAGGGCGGGGGAGTGGCTCGCCGTGCAGGGCAAGACCGGGCACGGCAAGAGCACGCTGCTCCAGCTTCTCGGCGGCCTCGACCGGCCCACGGCCGGACGGCTCGAATTCGCCGGCCACGACCTCGCCGCCGCGGCTGAAACGAGGATCAGGAAGGTGAGAGCCGCCTCGTTCGGCTTCATCTTTCAGTCTTTCAACCTGGTCCCCACCTTGACCGCGGCCGAGAACGTGGAGGCAGCCCTCGTCCCCCTCGGCCTGCCGCACCATGAGCGGCACGACAAGACAGGACAAGCCCTGGACAGCGTCGGGCTCGGCGACCGCGCGCAGCACCTGCCCACCGAACTGTCCGGCGGCCAGCAGCAACGCGTCGCGATCGCCCGCGCGATAGCCAAGACACCAAGCGTGCTGCTGGCCGACGAACCCACCGGCAACCTGGACGAGGACACCAGGGACGAGATCATCGGCCTGCTCGACACCCTGTGGCGCGAGCGCGGGCTCACGCTCATCCTGGTCACCCACGACAGCGCGATCGCCCGCCGCGCCCAGCGCATCGGCGTGATGACCCGGGGCCGGCTCACCATCCGCCAGGACGCCAGAAGCCAAACCGAAAGCTAAACCGAGAGCTAAACCGGAAGCTAAGCCAAGAGCTAAACCCGAGTGCCTAAATGTGAGGCAGGTGCCAGTGGTAAGGGGCGATCAGCCGCTTCATCGATTCCGGCCCGTACGACCCGACCGGGTACGGCTCGACCGGCGGCGGGTTCTCCAGCAGCGGCGTGGAGATCTCCCACAGCCGCTCGATCCCGTCGGACCGGGTGAACAGCGACGGGTCGCCCACCATGGCCATCAAGATCAGGTGCTCGTAGCCCTCGAGCGCGTTTCTCTCGGCGAACGAGTCCTTGTAATGGAACGCCATCTCGGCGTTGCCGAGGCTCATCCGAGCGCCGGGCACCTTGGTCAGGAAGTAGAGCTTGATCGCGCCGGGATCGGCGAAGTCGATGACGATCTCGTTTTGCCGGCCGTACGGGGTGTCCTTGCGGTGGGCCGGGAACATCCGCATCGGCGGCGGCTGGAAGCCGAGCGTGATGACCTGGCGGGAGACCCCCATGGCCTTGCCCGAGCGCAGGTAGAACGGCACGCCGTGCCAGCGCCAGTTGTCCACCTCGGCCCGCACCGCGACCATCGTCTCGGTGTCCGAGTCGGGCGCCACGCCGGGTTCGGACCGGTAACCCTCGTACTGGCCGCGCACCACGTGCTTGACGTCGATCGGCTTGACCGCCTCGAAGACCTTTTCCTTCTCGTCCCGCAGGTGCTTGGCCGACAGCGAGACCGGCGCCTCCATGGCCACGAACGCCAGCACCTGGAACAGGTGGGTGACCACCATGTCGCGGTAGGCGCCGGTCGCGTCGTAGAACTCGCCCCGGCCCTTGATCGTCAGCGTCTCCGGTACGTCGATCTCCACGTAGCGGATGTGCTGCCGGTTCCAGACCGGCTCGAACAGGCCGTTGGCGAACCGGAACGCCAGGATGTTGTCGACCGATTCCTTGCCCAGGAAGTGGTCGATGCGGAACACCTGGGATTCGGGGAAGACCGCGTGCACCGCCTCGTTCAGCTTCCGGGCCGAGGCCAGGTCGGTGCCGAACGGCTTCTCGATGATCACCCGGGCGTCCTTGGCCAGCCCGGATTCGCCGAGCATGCCGACCACCGAGGTGAACGCGGCGGGCGGGACGGCCAGGTGATACAGCCGCCGCGGGTTGCCGCCGATCTGCTTCTCCGCCTGCTGCACCGCTTCGACCAGGTTCCCGTAGTCGTCCGGGTCGGCGGCCGCGAACGACAGCCGCTCGGCGAACGACGCGAAGGACGGGTCGGTCGGCTTGGTGATGCAGAAGTCGGCGCACGCCTCCTCGGCATGCGCCCTGAACTGCTCGTCGGTCAGCGCGAACTTGGCCGGTGAGCAGCCGATGACCCGGTAGTCCTTCGGCAGCAGCCCGGCCGCGTGCAGGTGGAAAAGACCGGGCAGCAGCTTGCGCTTGGCCAGGTCGCCGGTCGCGCCGAACAGTACGATGACGTGGTTGTCCGGCTTCGGCGAGCCGCCGTCGCCGTTCCTCGGCCGCGGAGACGGACTCCGGGGCTTCAGGGTCTCATTCGCCGATGGTTCGCTCACGGCAATCAGGCCTTCTTCTCCGCGTGCCCGCCGAACTCCGAGCGCAGGGCGGACAGGACCTGCCCGGTGAACGCGCCCAGGTCCCGGGACTCGAACCGCTCGTACAGCGAGGCGGCGATGACCGAGGCGGGCACGCCCTCGTCCACCGCGGCCAGCACCGTCCACCGGCCCTCGCCGGAGTCGGACACCCGGCCGCTGAAGTCGGACAGGTCATGCGACTTGGCGAAGGCCGCCGCGGCCAGGTCGACCAGCCACGAGCTGACCACCGAGCCGCGCCGCCAGACCTCGGCCACGTCGGCCACGTCGATCTGGTACTGGTAGGCCCAGGGGTCCCGCAGCGGCGTGGTCTCCGCGTCGATCTCGCCCTGGTGCAGGCCCACATCGGCGCTCTTGATGATGGACAGGCCCTCGGCGATCGCGGCCATCATGCCGTACTCGACCCCGTTGTGCACCATCTTGACGAAGTGCCCGGCCCCGTTCGGCCCGCAGTGCAGGTAGCCCTGCTCGGCGGTGCCGCCCTTCTTCAGGCCGGGCGTGGGCTCGGCCGAACCGCGGCCCGGCGCGATGGTCAGCCAGATCGGGCTCAGCCGCTCGACGGCCTTGTCCTCGCCGCCGATCATCAGGCAGTAGCCGCGATCCAGGCCCCAGACACCGCCGCTGGTGCCGACGTCCACGAAGTGCACGCCGTAGGCCTTGAGGTCCCTGGCCCGGGCGATGTCGTCCCGGTAGTAGGAGTTGCCGCCGTCGATCACCACGTCGTCGGCCGAGAGCAGCGGCTTGAGCTGCTCCAGGGTGGCGTCGACGAAGCCGGCCGGCACCATGATCCAGATGTTGCGCGGCGTGTCCAGCTTGGCCACGAAGTCCTTGAGGCTGTCCGCCCCGGTCGCCCCCTCGCCGGCCAGCGACTTGACCGCGTCGGCGTTGACGTCGTAGGCCACGCAGTCGTGGCCGTCCCGCATCAGCCGCCGGACGAGGTTGGCGCCCATCCGGCCGAGGCCGATCATCCCCAGTTGCATCGGCTTTTCAGTTGGCATGGCTGGTCAGTCCTTACATCGTTGTCAGCGGGCCTTGCATCTTCTTAAGGGCCTTTGAAAATCTTTTATCCCTAACGAGCTTTGAGCGAGCGGTACTTCCGGATCAGCGCGTTGGTGGAGGAGTCGTGGTCAAGCTCGGGCTCGGCCGCGCTGGTCAGCTCGGGGATGATCTTCACGGCGAGGACCTTCCCGAGCTCCACGCCCCACTGGTCGAACGAGTCGACGTCCCAGATCGCTCCCTGGACGAACACGCTGTGCTCGTACAGGGCGATCAGCGCGCCCAGGATCCGCGGCGTGAGGACCTCGGCCAGCAGCACGTTGGACGGCCGGTTCCCCTCCATCACCCGGTGCGGCACCACGTTCTCGGCGGTGCCCTCGGCCCGGACCTCGTCCTCGGTCTTGCCGAACGCCAGCCCCTGGGCCTGGGCGAAGACGTTGGAAGAGAGGATGTCGTGGTGGTCGCGGATCGGGTTCAGCGTCTTGCCGAACCCGATCAGGTCGACCGGGATGATCGTGGTCCCCTGGTGGATGAGCTGGTAGAAGCTGTGCTGGCCGTTGGTGCCCGGCTCGCCCCAGAAGACCGCGCCCGTGTCGTAGGTCACGTGGGCCCCGGTCAGCGTGACGTGCTTGCCGTTGGACTCCATCGTGAGCTGCTGCAGGTAGGCCGGGAACCGCTTGAGGTACTGCTCGTACGGCATCACGCCGTAGGTCTGACAGCCGAAGAAGTCGCGGTACCAGACCGCGAGCAGGCCCATCAGCACCGGCAGGTTGGCCTCGAACGGCGCGGTGCGGAAGTGCTCGTCCATGTCGTGGAAGCCAGCCAGCATCTCGCCGAAGCCGTCGGGCCCGAGCGCGATCATGTTGGAAAGACCGATGGCCGAGTCCATCGAGTACCGGCCGCCGACCCAGTCCCAGAAGCCGAACATGTTCGCCGTGTCGATGCCGAACTTCGACACCCGCTCGGCGTTGGTCGAGACCGCGACGAAGTGCTTGGCCACCGCGTCCTCGGACCCCAGGGCCGAGACCACCCAGTCGCGGGCCGAGGTGGCGTTGGTCAGCGTCTCCAGCGTGCCGAACGTCTTGGACGAGATGATGAACAGCGTCTGTTCCGGGTCCAGGTCGCGGGTCGCCTCGGCGAAGTCGGTGGAGTCCACGTTGGACACGAACCGGAAGGTGATGTCGCGCGTGGTGTAGTGGCGCAGCGCCTCGTAGGCCATCACCGGGCCCAGGTCGGAGCCGCCGATGCCGACGTTGACGACGCATCTGATCGGCTTGCCGGTGTAGCCCTTCCACTCACCCGACCGGACCCGGTTCGCGAAGTCCGCCATCCGGCCGAGCACCTCGTGCACCTGCGCCACCACGTCGGCGCCGTCCACGACGAGCGAGGTCCCGGCGGGCATCCGCAGCGCGACGTGGAGCACGGCGCGGTCCTCGGACACGTTGATGTGCTCGCCGCGGAACATGGCGTCCCGGCGCTCGGCCACACCCGACTCCGCGGCCAGCGCGAGCAGCAGCCGCAGGGTCTCGTCGTTGACCCGGTTCTTGGAGTAGTCCAGGTAGAGCCCGGCGCCCTCGGCGGTCAGCCGCTCGCCGCGGTCCGCGTCGGAGGCGAACAGCTCACGCAGGTGGACCCCGGCGATCTCCTCGTGGTGCCGCGTGAGCGCTTGCCAGGCCTTCCGCTCGGGCAGAGGTGTCGCCATTTTCCCGTCTCCTCGTGTCGTGCCGCTCGTACTACCTTCCGCTTTCCCCCCGGCATAGTTTCATGCCTGTACCGGTGCCTGCTGCCCGCCCGCCGATAACAGCACGCGAACTCGAGATGTCCGGCCGTCGCGGCCCGGGCTCGAAGGCGGCCCGGACCGGGCTCAGGGCTGCCCGGACCGCAGCCAGCTGGCCAGCTTGACCCGCGTGGAGAAACCGAGCTTGCCGTAGATGTGCTCGATGTGCGCGTCCACGGTCCGCTTGGAGATGACCAGCCGCTCGGCGATCTGCCGGTTGGAAAGCCCCTCGCCCACCAGGCCCGCGATCTCGAGCTCGCGGCTGGTGAGGGCCGGGACGGGGGAGCTGGGCGGCGCGGCATCGGACGGGCGGTCCGGACGCGGCGGCAGCTCGTCGGCGCCGGCCGCGGCGAGCCGGACGATCTCCTCCAGCGGGTACCCGGCCCCCTGGTCGTGCAGCCCGCGGTAGCGCTCGGGTCCCAGCGCGTCGCGGACCGCCTGCTCGGCCCGGGCGTGCAGGGCCTCGGTGGTGGCGTTGCGGCCGAGCCTGCCGCCCACCAGCTGCCACCGGCCCTCGGCCGCGCCCAGCAGCCAGGCGGCCCGGGTGAAGCGCCGCTCGGCCGCGGCCAGCCAGCCGGTCCCTTCCAGCGCGTAGCCGATGCCCATGGTGTCGGCGATCTCGTGCTTCATGGCCAGCGCGGTGCGGAACGCCTTGGCGCTGGGGCCGAGATCGCCCAGCACGAACAGGCACATCCCCTCGAGCAGCAGCAGGTAGCTCTGCTGCCAGCGCTCCCCGCTGTCCGGGCCGAGCCGGGCCAGGCCGCTGCGGCACCGGGCCAGGCCCTCGGCCGCCTGGCCGGCCAGCAGGTGCAGGTAACCGACATGAGAGTCGAGCACGGCGAGCATGGAGTTCTCGCCGGCCGCCCGGGCCCATTCGTACGCCGTGGCGCCCGCGCCGGCCGCCTCGGCGTAGCGGCCGGCGAAGGTGAGCGCCATCGTGAGGTTCAGGTAGCCGCGGGAGCGGATCTGCTCGTCGCCGCGTTCTTCCGCGATCGCGATCCCCTGCTGCAGCTCGGCCAGCCCCACCGCGATGTCGTCCTGCAGGCAGGCCAGGTAGCCGTCGATGATCAGGGCCAGCGCCCGGGCCCGCGACAGCTCGCCGAGCCGCGGCATGATCTTGCCCAGCCAGTGGCGGCCCTCGCCGGGCGCGCTCGACATCTGCCAGTACCCGTCGAGCGAGATGGCCATGGCCGCCGCGTCCCGCGGCGGGCCGGGCGCGGCCAGCGCGTACTCGAGCGCGGCCCGCAGGTTGGCGTGCTCCGCGCGCAGCTGGCGGTAGCGCGGGACCTGGTCGTCGGCGAGCGGGTTCTCGCCCAGGTACACCGCCAGGCCGCAGTAGCGGACCAGGTGCCGCTGGCGGACCATGTCCTGCTCGCCCCGCGCGGCCAGCTTCTCCGCGCCGAACTCCCTGATCGTGTCGAGCAGCGAGTAGCGCGTGCCGCCGGCGTCGTCGCCCGCAAAAGAACGGATTTGTCGACCAGCCCGATCAGCGTGGTGAGCACGTCCCGGGCGTCCATGCGCTCGTCGGCGCACACCTGCTCGGCCGCCTCGACGTCGAACGACCCCGCGAACACGGTCAGCCGGGCCCACAGCAGCTGCTCGGCGGGCGAGCACAGGTCGTAGCTCCACTCGGTGGCGGCGCGGATCGTCTGGTGGTGCGGCAGGGCCGCGCGGCGGCCCCCGGCCAGCAGCCGGAACCGGTCCTCGAGCCGGTCTACCAGCTGCTCGAGCGGGATGGCCCGCAGCCGCACCGCGGCCAGCTCGATGGCCAGCGGCACCCCGTCCAGGCGCCGGCAGAGCCTGGTCACGCAGGCTCGGTTGGCGTCGGTGACCGCGAAGCCGGGCACCACGGCCGCCGCGCACCGGGCGAACAGCTCCACTGCGTCACCGTCGCCGACGCTCGGGGAATCCGGCTCGTGCACCGGCAGCGGCGGGATCGCGCAGGTGTGCTCGCCCGGCACCGCCAGCGGCTGCCTGCTGGTGGCGAGCACGGCGACGGGGGTGGACCGGAGCAAGATGTCGGCCAGCATGGCGCACGCGTCGACCAGGTGCTCGCAGGTGTCCAGGATCAGCAGCGCCTGCTGATCACGCAGGTGCTCCAGGATCGCGTCGAGCTGCGAGTGGCTCTCGGTCCCGGCCAGCCCGAGGGCGGTCGCCACGGTATCGGGCAGTAGTTCGGGATCGTGCAGACCGGACAGCTCGACCAGCCACGCGCCGTCGGGGAAATCTTCGGCCAGCTGGGCCGCGGCCCGCAAGGCGACGCGCGTCTTCCCCGCCCCGCCCGGGCCGGTCACGGTGACCAGCCGGGCCGTGCGCAGCAAGCCGGCCAGCTCGGCCAGCTCGCGCTGACGCCCGACGAAGGGGGTGACTTCGAGGGGCAGCACGCCGGGACGTTGCCTAGTTAAACCTAGAGACATGCCATCCTCGCCGCGAGTAGGGACAGCTTGTCGGGATATTAGGCACGTTATCAGGCACCTGGCGGTAAGCGCATCGTCACGAGCAGCAGGAGGATATCGTCGCAGGCCCGCTCGCCGACGTGCTGTTCGAGGCCGGCCACCAGCGTGTCGAGCAGGTCGTCGCCGGGCCGTTCTCCTTGGGTCACCTGGCCTGCGACGCCGCCTGGCCGCACGGCCTCGGCCACCACTTCCGCCAGCGGGAAGAACCGGCCCGGCGCGTCCCTGGCCTCGGAGACGCCGTCGGTGTAAAGGAGCAGCTGATCGCCGTCGCCGACCGGGATCATGCTCGACCGGCACCACCCGTCGGCCAGGTCGAGCAGGCCCAGCGGCGGCGCGGCGCAGGCCGTCACGAACGCGGCCGAGCCGTCGCGCAGCAGCATCGGCGGCGGGTGGCCGCAGCAGACCAGCTCGGCCCAGGAGCCGGCCCCGGCGGCCGGCCGCTCCTCGGGCGAGGGGAAGTTCGCCAGCAGCGCGGTGACGAACCGCTCCGGATGCTCCGAGCGGGTGATCAGGGCGTGCAGCCGGACCGCGACGCCGGCCAGGCTGGGCTCGGTGAAGGCCAGCTCGCGCCAGGCGTTCAGCACGGCCAGGCCGGTCCGGTTGGCGGACGCGCCGGTACCCATGACGTCACCGACCAGCAGCCGCACACCGAACGGCGTCGCCATCACGTCATGGATATCCCCGCCGCCGCCCTGGGTGGCGGGCCGGTGGCGCGATTCGACATACAGCCGACCGACATACGTCGAGGTCGGAAAGGTCATAGTGGATTCTCCGGCTGGGAACGCAATTGATTGTAGTCAGCCAACCACAACCTGTTGCGGAAACGCTCGAAGTTCGCGCCGTCGCCCGGAGCGGCCGACGTCGCGCTTCCTGGCCTGCCCTATTTGTCGGCCGGGGCGTCGTGCTGCGACCGGCGCCCGTCCTGCCAGCGCCGATACCGGGCGGCGAACTCCTCTTCCTGGCCCAGGCGGCGCAGCATCCGGCGGCCGTAGGCGCGCAGCGTGACCGGCAGCAGGTAGCACGGGCTCCCGTCGGGTTGCTGGCTGGCCAGCAGGACCGACCGCTCGGCCAGCAGGCTCAGGCTGGCCGTGACGGTCTCGGCGGGCAGCTGCCCGCTGGCGCAGACGTCCCGCGCGTCGGCCCGGCCGAACGGTCCGGTGAAGACCGAGAGCCGGGCCCACAGCAGGCGCTCGGATGGCGTGCACAGCTCGTGGCTCGCACCGATCGCCGCCCGCAGCGTCCGGTGCCGCCCCGGCTCGCCTTCGCCCCGCGGCACGTCGTGTCCCGCCTCGAGCTGGGCCAGCAGCGCGGCCAGCGGCGGGGCCAGCCCCTGGCCCGTCGCGTCGCGCCGCAGTTCGGCCAGCTGGGTCGCGGCCAGCCCGATGGCCAGCGGCAGCTTGTCCAGCTGGACGCAGATCGAGGCCACGGTGGCCCGGTGCTCCGGCGCGATCACGACCCCGGCCCGCTCCGCGCGCTGGCCGAACAGTTCCACCGCCTCGGCCAGCCGCAGCGGGCGGATCGCCGTCGTCACCTCGCCCGGCACCCGCAGCGGCTCCCGGCTGGTCGCCAGGACAGCCATCTTGGGGCAGGACGGCAGCAGGGCCGCGACCAGGCCGGCGCACGCGCCCACCAGGTGCTCGCAGGTATCCAGGATGAGCAGCAGGTGCCGGTCGCGCAGCTGCTCGGCCAGCACCGGCAGGCAGCCGCGGCTGAAGTCGTCGGGCAGCTGCAGCGCGGCCGCAATCGTGTGCGGCAGCAGCGCCTCGTCCCGCAGGGCGTCGAGCCGCAGGAGCACGCTGCCGTCGGCGAAGCCGCTGGCGGCCGCGCCCGCCGCCGCCAGGGCCACCGCGGACTTGCCCACCCCGGGCAGCCCGGTCACGGTGACCAGCCGGGCGCCGCCGAGCAGGCGCCGGACCGTGGCCACCTCGGCGCCCCGCCCCACCAGGTCCCGGTCGCCGAGATCCGGGGTGCCCGCCAGGCCCTCGGGCCCCGGCGTGCCTGGCATCGGCCGTCCCCTCCCAGTACGTACCGGAACCCCGTGTTCGCGGGGTGTGCGCAGCTTCACAGACTAATGGTCCACCGGGCCCGCTACGCCGGCATCTGTCGTAATGCTTATCCGGGTACCTAAATTCATCTCTCCGCCCGCCGCTCTCCGCCGTACTCCGGCTTTTATAGCCACCGAACGACGTTGGTTTCCGCCGTCCTGCCCGACCTTGCCCCGAATGCGCCACGGAACGGCCTGGCTTCGCGTGTCCCACCGCATCGTGCCTGGTGGACCGGGATGGAACGGCGTGGAACCTTATCACATTCTGAGACGATAATGCAAAAATGCTGAGATTCTCTGAACCGCGGGACATCGGTGCACGTTCGAAAGGCAGGGGAATACGTTCATTACGCATGAAGAACGGGAGCATCATGCGAATTCGGTTGCTCGGGCCGGTAGACGTCATGGTGGACGGCGAGGCCCGGATGGTCAGCGGGCTGCGCCGCAAGGCCGTGCTGGCCACCCTGGCCCTGCACGGGGGCGAGGTCGTCAGCGTCAGCCGGCTGGTCGACGCGGTGTGGGGCGAGACCGCGCCGTCGACGGTCAGGAACACGCTGCAGAGCCACGTGTCGTACCTGCGCACCCGGCTGGGGAGCAAGAACGCGATCGTCGGCCTGCCGCCCGGCTACCGGCTTGACGTCGGCGACGACGGCACCGACGTATGGCTGGCCGAGCGGCTGCTGCGGCAGGGCGCGCAGGCCGCCGATCCGGTTCGCGGCGTCAGCGACCTGCGGGCGGCGCTGGACCTGTGGCGCGGGCGGCCGCTGGCCGACGTCGCCGGGCTGAGCTGGCTGGAGGAGCAGGCGGACCGCCTCGACCTGCTCGCCGAGCGGATCAGGCGGGCGCTTTCCGAGGCGAGGATGGCCGCCGGGGAACACCGGCAGCTGATCGGGGAGCTCGAGCAGATGACGGCCGCGCACCCGCTCGACGAGCAGGTCTACGCGCAGCTGATGACGGCGCTGTACCGCAGCGGGCGGCAGGCCGACGCGCTGGCCGCCTACCAGCGGCTGCGCGGCACCCTGGCCGAGGAACTCGGGCTGGTGCCCGGCCAGGCGCTGCGCGACCTGGAGACCGCCATCTTGCGGCAGGACCCGTCGCTGGACGCCCCGGCGCCCGGGCCGGCCGTCCTGGTGGCGCCGGCCAAGCTGACGCCGGCCTTCGGGCCGGCCCAGCTGCCGCCTCCGGTGGCCGCCTTCGCCGGGCGCGGCGCCGAGCTGGCCCGCCTGGACGCGGTCTTGCCGCGGCCGCAGGACGGCGCGGCCCTCTCGGTCATCGCCGGGACCGCCGGGGTGGGCAAGACGACGCTGGCGGTGCACTGGGCCCACCGGGTCGCCGCGCACTTCCCCGACGGGCAGCTGTACGTCAACCTGCGCGGGTTCGACCCGGCCGGCCCGGCCGCCGACCCGAGCCAGGCGCTGCGCGGGTTCCTGGACGCCTTCGCGGTGCCGCCGGAGCGGATTCCGGCCCGGCTGGAGGAGCAGGTGGCGCTGTACCGCAGCCTGCTGGCCGCCCGCCGGGTGCTCGTCGTGCTCGACAACGCGCGGGACGCCGAGCAGGTGCGCCCGCTGCTGCCCGCCTCGCCCGGCTGCCTGGCCGTCGTGACCAGCCGCAGCCACCTGACCGGCCTGGTCGCCGGCCAGGGGGCGTATCCGCTGCACCTGGACCTGCTTCCGCCCGGGGAAGCCCGCGAGCTGCTCTCCCGTCGCCTGGGTTCCAGCCGGGTCAGCCGCGAGCCGGACGCGGTCGAGGAGATCATCACCGGCTGCGCGCGGCTGCCGCTCGCCCTCACCATCGCCGCCGCCCGCGCCGCCGCCAGGCCGTCCTTCCCGCTGGCGGCCGTCGCGGCCGGCCTGCGCGAGGCCGGCCATGTGCTCGACCCCTTCGACGTCGGCGACGCGGCCACCGACGTCCGGGCGGTGTTCTCCTGTTCGTACTGGGCGCTGAGCGACGGCGCGGCCCGGCTGTTCCGGCTGCTCGGCTTGCACCCCGGCCCCGACATCACGGTCGGCGCCGCGGCCAGCCTGGCCGGCCTGGCGCCGAGCCGGGTGCGCGGCCCGCTGGCCGAGCTGGCCCGCGGGTACCTGCTCGTCGAGCAGCGTCCCGGCCGGTACGCCTGTCACGACCTGCTCCGTGCCTACGCCGCCGAGCAGGCGCACCAGCACGAGACGGAGGCGGACCGCCGGGCCGCGGTGGGCCGCTACCTCGAGCACTGCCTTTACACGGCGTGCACGGCCGCGGCGTTGGTGGACCCGTTCTTCTGCCCGGCCGCCCCGGACCCGGCGCCGGCGGCCGCGGCCAGCGCGCCCGCCACCACCGAGGAGGCGCTGGCCTGGTTCACCGCCGAGCGGGGCGGCCTGCTCGGCGCCGTCTCGCTGGCCGCCGGCACGGGCCAGGCCGGCCACGCCTGGCGGCTCGCCTGGGCCCTCAGCACGTTCCTGCTGCGCCGCGGCCTGTGGAGCGACCACACCACGGTGTCCCAGGCGGGCCTGGACGCCGCCCGCGCGGCCGGCGACACGGCGGGGGAGGCCCACTGCCTGCTCCTGCTGGGGCTCGGCTACGCCCGGTCCGGCCGGCATCGCGACGCGGTGCCGTCCCTGCGGGACGCTCTGCGGCTGCTGGCGGAGACCGAGGGCTACGGCCGCAGCCGGGTGATGGCGCACAGCTCCCTGAGCTGGATCGCCGAGCTGGACGAGCGCTACGCTGACATGCTCGTCCACGCCGAGCAGGCGCTCGAACTGTCCTGGGCCACCGGGGACCGGGGCATGGAGATCATGAGCCTGGGCGACGTCGGCTACAGCCACGCGCGGCTCGGCAACTACTCACAGGCCATCAGCTACTGCGGCCAGGCCCTGGCCCGCTCCAAGGCCGCGGGCGAACGATCCTGCGAGTCCTCCTCCTGGGACAGCCTCGGCTACGTGTACCACCAGCTCGGCGACTACCGGCGCTCGGTCACCTGCTACGAGCGGTCCCTCGGCCTGGCCCGCGAGCTCGCCGACCGGTTCAACGAGGCGGGCATCCTGGACCGCCTCGGCGACGCCCACTCCGGCGCCGGCGACCACGACGCGGCCTGCTGGGCCTGGAGCCAGTCCCTGCGCACCTTCGACGAAATCGACCACCCCGAAGGCGACCGCATCCGCGCCAAGCTCCGCCAGACCGGCCCCCGCCTCCCCGTGGCCGGCTGAATCCCCCCGGCTGCCCACCTCACTCCTCCAGCTGCCCACCTCACTCCTCCAGCTGCCCACCTCACTCCTCCAGCTGCCCACCTCACTCCTCCAGCTGCCCACTTCACCCGCTTAGTGCTGGGCGGCGAGGAGGTCGGCGGCGTGGTCCGGGACGAAATCCTGCATCCCGCGCGGCGTCCGGATATAGCCCTGGGCCGGCGGCCGCGGCGGCAGCTTCAGCGACGGCTGCTTCACCTGGTGGTACGGAATCGTGCTGAGGAGGTGGGCGATCGTGTTGATGCGGGCGCGCCGCTTGTCGTCGCTCTCCACCACGTGCCAGCGCGCCTCGGGGATGTCGGTGTGCACGAACATCGTGTCCTTGGCCCGGGAGTAGTCCTCCCACCGGGTGATCGACTCCAGGTCCATGGGCGACAGCTTCCAGCTGCGCATCGGGTCGTCCTTGCGCGACTCGAACCGGCGCTGCTGCTCCTCGTCGCTGACCGAGAACCAGTACTTGCGCAACAGGATGCCGTCCTCGGTCAGCAGCCGCTCGAATATCGGGCACTGGTGCAGGAACCGGGTGTACTCCTCCTCGGTGCAGAACCCCATGACGTGCTCGACCCCGGCCCGGTTGTACCAGCTGCGGTCGAACAGGACGATCTCGCCGGCCGCGGGCAGGTTCTCCACGTAGCGCTGGAAGTACCACTGGGTACGCTGGCGTTCGGTCGGGGCCGGCAGCGCGGCGATCCGGGCGGCCCGGGGGTTGAGGTACTCGGTCACCCGCTTGATCGTGCTGCCCTTGCCGGCTGCGTCGCGGCCTTCGAAGATCATCACGACCCGGGCGCCCTCGGCGCGTACCCACTCCTGCATCTTCACCAGTTCGCCCTGCAGCCGGTACAGCTCGGTCTCGTACAGCTTCCGCGGCAGCCGCGGCGTGCCGCCCGCGTGCTCTGTCCCGTTCTTGCCGTGGTTCTTGACCTTGCCTGACATCGCCGCGTCCTCCCTCGTCTAATAGCATGACCGGCGTGAGTGATGATGAGCTTTACCGCCAGTATGAGACCGTCAACCTTTACCGCCGCGGAGCGGGGGCGAAGGTCGAGCTCAACCGCCCGGACCGGCTGAACGCCTGGAACGCGCAGTTCGCGGCCGACCTGAACGACGCGATCCGCGCGGTCACCGGCGATCCCGAGGTCCGGGCGGTGCTCATCACCGGGGCCGGGCGCGCCTTCTCCAGCGGCGCCGACCTGAAGGAATCCGCCGGGCAGGCCGATGGCAGCGCGCCTGACGTCTACACCATCCTCACCGAGCGGTACCACCCGCTCATCACCGGCATCCGGCGGATGCCCAAGCCGGTCGTGGCCGCGGTCAACGGCCCGGCGGCCGGGATCGGCCTGTCCCTCGCACTGGCCTGCGACCTGGTGGTGGCGGCCGAGTCGGCGTTCTTCCAGCTCGCCTTCGTCAACATCGGGCTGGTGCCCGACGGCGGCTCGTCGCTGCTGGTGCCGTCCCGGGTGGGCTTCGCCCGGGCCGCCGAGCTGGCCCTGCTGGGTGAGCGGCTCGGCGCCCGCCAGGCCCTCGACTGGGGGCTGATCAACAAGGTCTGGCCGGACGAGGAGTTCGCCGCGGAGTCCGCCCAGCTGCTCGACCGGCTGGCGGCCGGCGCCACCCAGTCCTACGCCGGGACTAAGCGCCAGCTCAACCGGTGGCTGTACGAGCAGATGGACGCCCAGCTCGAGTTCGAGGCGCAGATCCAGCGGGAGATGTCCGGCTCGGCCGATTTCGCCGAGGGAGTCAGGGCCTTCGGCGAGAAGCGGCCGCCCCGGTTCACCGGCGCGTAGTTCCGGGCGATCTTGGACGGGCCGAAGCTCGAGCGGATCTACCGGGCTGAGGCGCCGCGGATCACCGCCGCGCTGGCCGCGCGGACCGGGGACGTCGGCCTGGCCGCCGACGCGGTGCAGGACGCATTCGTCGAGGCCATCGAGCACTGGCGGGACGGGCCGCCGCCGAATCCGGGTGGCTGGCTGGCCACCACGGCCAGGCGCAAGGCGATCGACCGGCTCCGCCGGGCCCGGGCCGGTGAGGAGAAGCTGGCCCTGCTGGCTGTCACGGAGCCCGGGCTCGCGGCCGAGGCCGACGAGACCGATGACGAGCTGCTCGGCATGATCTTCGCCTGCTGCCACCCCGCGCTGCCGCGCGAATCGCAGATCGCCCTTACCCTGCGCGCCGCCTGCGGCCTGACCACAGCCGAGATCGCCGCCGCCTTCCTGGCCGCCGAGCCCGCCATGACCCAGCGGCTGCTGCGGGCGCGCAAGACGCTGCGGGCCGCGCACGCCGACCTGCGCGTCCCCGATCCCGACGCGCTCGCCGACCGGCTGGCCGAGGTCCTGGCCGTGGTGTACCTGGTTTTCAACGAGGGCTACCTGGCCAGCGCGGGCCGCCAGCCCGCCCGGCGGGACCTGGCCGCCCAGGCGGTGGCGCTGGCCCGCCTGCTGCACCGGCTGATGCCGCGCGAGCCCGAGGTCGGTGGCCTGCTCGCGCTGATGCTCCTGCACGAGTCCCGCGCCGCGACCCGGTTCGACGGCTGGGGGCGGCTGGTGCGGCTCGCCGACCAGGACCGTACCCGCTGGAACGCCGCGCTCATCGCCGAGGCCACCGCGCTGCTGGCTCGCGCGCTGGCCCGGCGCGATCCCGGCCCGTACCAGGTCCAGGCGGCCATCGCCGCGCTGCACGCGGAGGCGCCCGGCTACGAGCGTACCGACTGGCCCCAGATCCGCCTGCTGTACGACCGGCTGCAGGCGCTCGCGCCGTCCCCGGTGGTCCTGCTCAACCGGGCCGTGGCCACCCGCTACGTCGTGGGCCCCGAGGCCGCGCTGGCCGAGATCGCCCCGCTGGCCGCCGAACTCGACGGGTACCGGCTGTTCCACGCGCTGCGGGCCGGGTTGCTGGCCGGCCTGGGCCGCGACGACGAGGCCAGGGACGCCAGCGAGCGGGCGCTCGCGCTGGCCGGCAATCCGGCCGAACGCGAGCTCCTCGCCCGCCGCCTGTCCTTCTGAGCGCTGTCCTTCTGAGCGCCGTTCTACATCTCCACGACCGGGCGGACCTCGACCGTCATCCAGCCACGGTCCACGCCGGGCCAGGTCCGGGCGATCTCGACGGCCTCCTCGATGGTGTCGGTCTCCAGGATCGAGTACCCGCCGAGCGCCTCCTTGGTCTCCATGAACGGGCCGTCGGTGACGCCGCTGGCGCGGACCGTCCGGGCCGAGGCCGGCGGGGCCAGCTGGTGCCCGGTCTCGACGAGCTTGCCCGAGCCGCCGCCGCCCTTCTCGTACCAGGCCCCGATCTCGGCGTACCAGGACTGGCCGTCCGCCTCGGACAGGTGCTGGCTCGCCTCGGTGTTCAGCAGCAGGATGACGTATTTCACGATTGCCTCCAGGGTCAGCGGGATGCCGGTCCGGCGTCCCTTCATCAATGCCACGAACGGGGCGGCGCCGTAACCGACAGAGCCGCCGGAAAAGTTTCAGCGGGCCGGATTGCCCGGTGTACCCGTGCTCTGGTCGCTGGCGGACAGCCTCACCTCCGTCGTCAGCACCGCCTCGTAGCGCCGCTGGATGTCGGCCCGGTCGGCGGCTTCGGGCACCGAGCGCTCGCACGCCCGGTTGATCATGGCCGCCTGCTCGAGCAGCACCCGGCGCTGCGCCGGGCTCGTGGTCTCGGCCATGATCCTGCCCAGCGCGTCGAGCAGCCGGATCATGATGGCCGGCTGGCCCAGGCTGGACTGCCTGAGCTTCTCGAACGAGCGCTGCATCAGCCGGTCGTAGGACGGCTCGGGCGCGACCACCCGGATGAAGCCCCGCTCGTCCCGGTGCACGCGTGCCGGGTGCCACTGCGCGACGATCTGGCATAGGCTCTCCGCGAGCCAGTCAATGCAGGTCAGGACCGTGAACGTGTCGTTGATGGCGGCCGAGAGCGCGCGCAGCGCGATCTCCACCAGCTGGTCGATGCCGAACGACACGTCCTGGCTGAGGGTCCGGTGCGGGCCGACGACGTGCGCCCGGCCCAGCGCCTGGCGGATGTGCGGCGCCGCCTCCGGCGGCCAGACCGTGGCGAACCGGTGATCGCGCACCACGAAGTGCCCGGGCCGGTGCTCCAGGTTGATCACCGCGTCCGCCTCGGTCGCCAGCCGGACCAGGTGTTGGTGCCTGATGAACTGCACGTACCCGCTGACCGGGGCGAGCAGCACGGCGCCGTCCGCCTCGGCCCGGGCCACCAGCTCGCCCGCGGCCGGCCCGGCCTTCGGGTACACCCCGCTGTTCCCGCTGCCCTGCTCCCTGATCGCCACGGCCAGGTCGGCGGCGATGCTCGCGATCACCCGCGGCAGCTGGATCGAGATCGCCGTGTGGTGGATGAAGTAGATGAGCACGGCCAGGTCGGCGACCATCAGCCCGAGCGTGACCGTGACGCTGATGTGCGGCACGAAATCCCCGTGCGAGCTCACCCCGATCGAGGCGAGCACGAGCACCGCGTACACGAACGTGGCCACGAACGTGCCGAGGGTCAGCTGGGTGCCGCGGTCGCGGATGAAGTTCCGCAGCATCCGCGGGCCGAACTGGGTCGAGGCCAGCGTCAGGGTAAGCAAGATGATCGAGAAGACCACGCCGATCACGGTGATGATGGCCGCGGCGATCGTGGTGAGGATCTGCCGGGCCGCGTCGGCGCTGCCGCTGATCACCCAGCCCGGCACGGTGAAGTCGCCGTGGTAGGCGGCCCGGTCTGCGGCGAGCGTGCCCGCGAACAGCGCGATCGCGACCGCCACCTCGAGGGCGGGCACGTACCACAGGCTGGTCCGCAGGACCTCGCGCCGCCAGTGCGAGCCGAGCCCCGATGACAGAACACCGCGGTACATGTTCGCCAATGATGTCACGGCCCGCCGGGGGCGGCCGGCCGCATGGCCGGCCGCCCCCGGTCCCGGGTCGGCGGATACCCGAGCTGAGGGGGCGGCGGAGCCGTTATAGGCCCCGCGCCGTGGGCCCCGGGTCCCGCGGGGCCCACGGATTGCGCCGTTGCCGTCGGATGCAACGGACCCGTCCACTGTCCCCCCGGCCTCTGAAGCGCCGCTGACGCGGGACTGAATCGCCTGGATGTGAAGCGGGGCCGCCAGCCCCATCCCTGGAAGGGCCCGCTCCCTGGAAGGGGCCGCTCCCTGGAAGGGGCCGCTCCCTGGAAGGGGCCGCTCCCTGGAAGGGCCCGTCCCTAGAGGGGCAGGCCGGCCTCCAGCAGGGCCAGGCCCTGATCGATGCGGGCGAACATGTCCTCGATGGCCTGCCGGTCGCTGGACCAGCCTTCCCAGGGCATGGTGATCGACATGATGACCCCGATGATCGCGCCGGCCATGGTGCGGACGGCCAGGTCGTCCGCCGGGCGCCCGGACCGCTTGGCCAGGGCGTCGGCGATGACCGCGATGGTGCGGGAGAACTCGTCCATGGCCCGGGCCCGCACCTCGGGCACGGTCATGGTGAGGGAGGTGGTCTCGCGGACCGTTTCCAGCTCGGCCTCGGTGTAGGAGGAGAACGCCTCGCGGACCCCGGCGCGCACGGCGGCGACCGGGCTGAGCCCGGCGGGCTGCCGCTCGAACGCCTCGATCATCCGGGTGTCCATGTCGTCTTGCAGGACGAGGTCTTCCTTGGTGGGAAAGTAGCGGAAGAACGTGCTGGGCGACACCTCGGCGGCCGCCGCGATCTGCTCGACGGTGGTCCGCTGGTAGCCGTTCTCGCGGAACAGCCGGAGCGCGTGCTCCCTGATGGCAGCACGCGTCCTGGCCTTCTTCCGCTCGCGCAAGCCGCAGGGCCGGTCCTGGCTCACGCTGGGCACCTCGTCACGCTTCCAATTCTGCCCGCTCCGGGACGCTTTCACCGCGAACGACGTCCGTCTCGGCCGGGATCGGGGCCGCACCAGCGGGGAGCGGGGCCGCCCCGGCGCTCCCCTCGGCCCGCCGCGGCAGGAAGATGACCGCGAGCACGGCGCTCACCAGCGCGATCCCGGCGCAGATCCACAGCATCACGTCCATGCCGGAGACGAACGCGTGCCGCACCGAGCCGAGCAGCGGAACCGAGTTCAGCTGGTGCGCGACGCCCACGCCCGCCGCCACGCTGCTCTTCGCGGCGTCCGCCGCGGCCGCGGGCAGCCCGGTGAGCGCCAGGTGGCCGCGGTACACCGAGCCGAGTATGGTGCCCAGGACCGCCACCCCGATGGTGGCGCCCACCTGGCGCAGCGCCGAGATCAGGGCCGAGCCCGCGCCGCTGCGCTCGGCCGACAGGGCGCCGATCGCGGCGTTCATCGCCTGCGGCATGGACAGCCCCAGGCCCAGCCCGAACACCGCGAACCACGCCGCGGCGAACCCGGTGCCGCTGCTGGCGCTGGTGCCCGCACCGATGGCCAGCGCGGCCGCCATGAGCGTGAACCCGACCGTGACCAGCAGCTTGGCGCCGACCCGGGGCGCCTGGGCGGGCCCGTCGGCGGTACCGTCGGCCGTCCGGCGCGCCGAGGCCAGCCGGGTGCCGCCGATCATGCCGATCACCATGCCGCCGATCATCGGCAGCAGCCGCAGCCCGCTGCCCATCGCGTCCGCGCCGCGGACCTCCTGGAAGTACTGCGGCATCACGAAGAAGATGCCGAACATCACGAACGAGACCATCGTGGCCAGCGTGGTGCCCCAGGTGAACCCGGCCGACCGGAACAGCCGCAGCTCGATCAGCGGACGGACCTTGCCCCCGCGAAGGCCGTCACTGTCCGCAGCCAGCGCGCGCCGGGTCAGCCAGCGCTCCCAGCCGACCAGCGCGGCGAGCACCGCGACCCCGGCGGCGATGGTGCCCAGCGCCGCGGCATCCGTCCAGCCGTCCTGCCCGGCCTTGATGAATCCGTAGGTCAGCCCGGCCAGCCCGACGCTGGACAAGATCACGCCGAGGACGTCCACGCCCGGACGCTGCGCGCTGCGCGACTCGGGCAGCAGGACCCCCACGGCGAACAGGGCGAGCACCACCACGGGCACGTTGATCAGGAAGACCGACCCCCACCAGAAGTGGTCGAGCAGGTAGCCGCCGACGAGCGGGCCGATCGGGAAGCTGATGAACGTGGCCGACGCCATCAGCGCGATCGCCTTCTGCCGCTCCTCCGGGGCGAACAGCACCGGGATCACCGACAGCGACAGCGGGAAGATGGCCGCGGCGCCGATCCCGAGCACCGCCCGGGCCGCGATCAGCTCGCCGGTGCCCGTGGCGTAGGCGCACGCCGCCGAGCTGGCCCCGAACAAGATGAGCGCGGCGAGCAGTACCTTCTTGCGCCCGAGCCGGTCGCCGAGCAGGCCCGCGGGCAGCATCACGGCCGCCAGCACCAGGCTGTAGGAGTCCGATATCCACTGCAGGTCGCTGGTCGAGGCGCGCAGGTCGACCGCGATCGTCGGCAACGCCAGGTTGAGCACGGTCAGGTCGAGCCCGACCACGAGCACGCTCGCCGCGATCGCCACCAGCGCCCACCACCTGCGCGCCCCGTTCTTTGCCATGACACTCACTTCCCTTCGGCAGTCACAGCTTTTTGAAAGTCACTACCAAAAGTGTGCGTCACCCATTTGCCACTGTCAACCGAAATCCCCGCGCGCCGCTGGCCCGCCCAATCGCCCGCTCGCCGGCCATAGCCTTCCCTAGCCTCGCCCCATCCGGCTCATGCACCCCACTGCCCCCACCCACACCAGCTCCGCCCGACCTGACCCTGCGTAAAGCGACATCAACGCCACATCGTGGTCGTAAGAAGGACAGCAATGCCACATCGTTGTCGTTGGCTGCGGAACCCAGGATGGGAGCAGGTCGCATCGCGTGTACCCCAGGCACACAGCAAGCACTTACCCGGAGCGAGTTCCACCGGAGCACCCGCGAACAGCACTTACCCGGAGCGAACTGCGCCCGGAGCACCCGCGAACAGCGCTCATCCGGAGCGAGCTGCGCCCGGAGCACCCGCGAACAGCATGAAACCGGGCTTTCACCGCGTTCTTACGCGGTGAAAGCCCGGTTTCACACCCAGGGAGCCGAACTCGAGGCCGGACTCGAGCCGCCCCGGACAAGCCCGGCGGCGCCCGAGCCGGGAGAAGCCCGGCGGCGCCCGAGCCGGGAGAAGCCTGGCGGCGCCCGAGCCGGGAGTTAGCTCTTGAGGCGCGTCAGCAGGGCGGTGCCGTCGGGGCTGCCGAGACCTGAGCAGGCGTCCCAGCCGGGGCCGGCCTGGTAGGCCCCGTTGTTGCCGCTGGTGACGTCGTTGAAGCCGGCCACCGCGGTGCCGGGTTTCACGCCCGCGTACAGCAGCGTCTGGATCAGGCCGAAGCGCTGGCCGGTGGCCTCGGCCAGACGGCTGACCAGCGCCGCCCACAACGGGGCGACCGCGCTCGTGCCCCCCACGACCTGAGCCTGGCCGCCGGAGTAGATCTGGTACCCGGTGACCGGGTCGGCGTTGCCTGCCACGTCGGGCACACCCCGCCCGCCAGCCGAAGCCGACGCACCCGTACCGCCCGAGGCGCCCGTACCGCCCGAGGCGCCCGTACCGCCGGTACCGCCGTTCCCTTGGTGCTTGTGGTGAGTGGAGTCGGTCACCGCCGCGGGCGCCGCGGACCCGGCGGCCGCCGCGGAGCTGGCGGCCCGGGCCGGCACGCCGGCCGTGGCCTGGAAGGACGGCACCGCGAAGACGTCGCTGACCCCGCCGCCGCCGGCGCCCTCGTTGGCGGCCGTCTCGTTCCAGACCACCTCCGAGCTGATCACGCCGGTGGACGGGTTCGCCACGAGCTTGGTCCCGCCGCAGCCCAGGGCGTGCGGGCTGGACGCCGGGAAGTCCACGTGCGGCTTCCCGTCGGTGACGGCGTCGCCGCTGCCGTTGTCGCCGGAGGCCACGCACACGGTGATGCCCATCGCGGCCGCGTCGGCGATCGCCGCGTCCATCGACGAACGGCCCTGGGCCGTCCACGAGTCCTCGGACTGGCCCCAGCTGATCGAGATCGCGATGGGCGCCGGGGTGGCCGAGGCGGCCGCGGAGATCGCGTCGACGAAGCCCTGGTCGCCGTTGTTGGGCGCGAAGTAGACGATCTGCTTCGCGCCGGGCGCGGCGGCACCGATGACGTCGACGTCCAGCGCGACCTCGATGTCGGCGCCGTTCGGGTCCGACCCGGGCGCGTTGGACGCCCCGTCCACGCTGACCGCCGAGATCGACGGGACGGCGATGCCCAGGCCGCCGAAGTAGGTGTCCAGGTCGCTGGTGGAGAAGCCGCCGCCGAGCTCGATGACCGCGATGGTCTGGCCCGCCCCGGTGGTGCCGGCCGGGAACTTGTAGATGTCGGCCACCTGGTTCGGCGGGTACGTGCTGGCCGCCGCGGCGGCGGCCGGGGCGGCGCCCCGGGTCCGGAAGTGCGGGCGGGCCTGCGGCCGGGTGTCCAGGCCGAGCACCGCGACCACCACGCCCGCGAGCGCGGCCGGGACGAACAGCGGCCCTTCGCGGTAGCGGTGCGTCACGGTCCCCCCCGTCTTCGGGTCGGGGCTGCTGACCTGCTGCAAGGTGACGCCGAAGGCGGCGGAGAGCGCGCCGATGGTGCCCGCGACCTTCACCCGCCGGGTGGATGCGTGGACCACGGTGACCTCGAGCCCCAGCGCGCCCAGAGTCTGCCCGACCAGGTCCACGTCGGCCGGGTCGGCCCCGTACTGATCGCGCAGCTCGTCGTGGGTCAGGACGGTGGGCCCCTCGATGATCTCGGCGGGAAGCTCGGCCCGGCGGCGCAGCACCAGGGTCAGCTCGGCCCGTTCCGAGGTGTCCAGCTGGCCGGCCGGGGTGGCGGATTCCAGCCGCGTCCGCTCGCTGCCGGGCAGTTGAACCAGGTTCAGGGAATTATCAGGCATATGTCAGCTTCCGCTTTCGGGTAGGCGCCGTGGACAGTAGCTATCAACCCATCAGAGCGGGATCCATTCTTGCCGATACGAAGAACCCACTCGTTCGGCATAAATAATTTCATCGCGTGACCGTGCGCCGGCCGTCAGCCCGGAAAGTAGCGGGCCATATTTATGTCACGTAATGGGTGGTGGTGGCGGCGCCAGCGACGGCGGTGGCCGGCGCCACCACCACCACGTCTTGCGGGCTAAGCGCTCACGGCGCTCCTTGGCCCGGCCGGGGAAGCCGGCGTGACCTGCCGGGTGGCGCGGCGCCGGGCGAGCCAGGTCCCGGCGATGATGACGCCCGTCAGCAGCAGCGGCGGCAGGTAGAGCAGCGGGAGCGAGGACGGGATGCTGGCCGAGGCGCCGCCGGCCTGGCCGAACAGGTCGCTGGCCAGCTTTTCCTGCCAGCCGATGGCGTACGGGATGACCGGGATGGCCAGCAGCGCGAGAACCCGGCGGCTGACCGGGGCCCGCAGGCAGCCGACCGCCGCGGCGACCAGGACCGCGGCGATCAGCAGGTCGCCAGGCAGGCCGGTCACCTCGCTGCCGAGGCCCTTGGTGAACCCGCTCTGGGAGGCCAGCCACAGGTTGCCGCCCACGCTGAACCCGCCCAGGATCAGCGCCCCGGTGCCGATCAGGGCGGCGCCGCCCCGGGTCAGCAGGGCCAGGCCGCGGCCGGGACCGGGCGAGAGCAGCAGCGCGCCCGCGGCCGTGCAGGCGAGCAGGACGGTGAACGCCACGACCGGGCTCGCGTAGCCGGTGAAGGAAGGAACGGGCCGCCGCACCACGGCGCCGTCCTGGGCCAGCAGCGCCTGGCCGATCGCCGCGGCTAGCGCACCGAGCCCGGCCAGCCGCCGCAGCCGCAGGAGGGCCAGCACGGCGACCGCGGGCGCGCCCGCCGCCAGCGGCAGGTCACCCAGACCGAGAGACGCGGTGAGCCGCCAGCGCGGATGCCCGGTGAGGCCGCTCGCGACGGCCTGCGGCAGGTGGAACTCGGCCAGCGCGGCCACGAGCAGCAGCAGCGGGGCGATCACGCTGACCACGGCCAGGGCATCGCTCCAACGCGGGTCACGAACCATCCGGGCCGAACGAGAGGCCTGCTTGATCCGCTTTCCCAGCAAGCGGCCGCGGATCCGGGCCGCCCCGGCGACGAGGTCCGCGCAGTCCGCGACGTGCTGGCCTGAGCGCAGCGCCCAGGCCACCGGCTTCGGCGCCTGGATCCGCGCGTCGTAGTCGGCCGCGGCGAACAGGACGCCGATCATTTCCTCGGTGTGCTCGCGCCGGTGGTCCTTGGGGTACAGGGTGAGCAGCCGCCGGTACCGCCGCTCCATCCGCGTGCGCCGACGCGCGGGCATGCGGCCGGAGTCCAGCTCCGCGGTCCACGTCATAGAGTTCCCCCCGCCAGGCCTAGGCGGCTGGCGGCGACGGCGGCGTTGGCGCGGATCTTGCGTACCTCGGCCGCGAGCTGGGCGGTGCCCTCGTCGGTGATCCGGTAGTAGCGGCGGAGCCGCCCGTCCACCACTTCCTCCTTGTCGCTGCTGACCATGCCGTCGGCCTTCAGCCGGTCCAGGGCCGCGTACAAGGTGCCCGCCCGGAGCCTGACCCGTCCATCGGAGATCCGGGCGACGTCGCTCATGATCCCGTAGCCGTGCTGGGCCCCCGCGGCCAGCGCGGTCAAGATCAGGAACGTCGGCTCCTGCATGGACTGCTTGCTCACAGATCTTGTATATGCCGATGAACGGCACATATCAACTCGGCGGCGCCGTGAGAACCAAGGGTGACCGATTCCGCACGAGTTGTTGCGGTTTCTCGGATGCCTAGGTGATGATGAGACGGCAAGACCATCTCGGCCCGCGGGCCCGCTCGCCGCGGACAATCAGGACCCGCCCCACTAGGCAACAGCGACCAGGCCACTGCGAAGGGGTGCCGTGCCGCCGCGCGCCACGTTCCGCGACGTGTTCGCGGACCGCGAGTTCCGGGCTCTGTGGTTCGCCGAGATCTTGTCCGTGACGGGCGACCGCCTGGCGCTGGTCGCACTCACCCTGCTCGTGTACGACCGGACGAAGTCGCCGGTCCTCGCCGCGCTGGCCTACGCGGCCGGGTACCTGCCGTGGGTGATCGGCGGCCTGTTCCTCGCCGACGTGGCCGACCGCCGGCCCCGGCGCTCGGTCATGGTCACCTGCGACGCGGTCCGGATGGTAATGGTCGGCGCCATGGCGGTACCGGGCGTGCCGCTCGGGGCACTGGTGGCGCTGCTGTTCGCGACGACGATGTTCGCGCCGCCGTTCGAGTCGGCGCGGGCGGCCATCACTCCGGACATCCTGCAGGGGGAGAAGTACGTCCTGGGCTCGGCCGTGATCCAGACGACCTTCCTGGCGGGCCAGGTGCTCGGTGCGGCCGGCGGGGGACTGGCGGTGGCCTTCATCGGCGTGCGCGCCTCGCTCATCGTCGACGCGGTGACGTTCGCGATCTCCGGCTTGCTGGTCGGGCTGGGAACCCGGGCCCGCCCGGCCGCCGCGAAGCCGGAGACCGACCCGGTGTCGCCGTTCGGCCGCATCGTGGGCGGCTTCCGGCTGGTCTTCGGCGATCAGGCGCTGCGCACCCTGCTGCTGTTCGGCTGGCTGGTGGTCTTCTACACGGTGCCCGAGGGCATCGCCGCGCCGTACGCGAGCAAACTCGGCGGAGGGCCGATCGCCACCGGCGTGGTGCTGGCGTCCACCTGCTTGTCCACCACGATCGTCACGCCGCTGTTCACGCGGTTCGTCCGCGCGCGTCAGCGGCTGAACATGATGGGGCCGCTGGCTTTCCTTACCTGCGCCACGCTGGTCTTGACGGCCCTCCGTCCGGGTCTTGCCGTATCCCTGGTGATCTTCTCGCTGTCAGCCGCGTTCGGCATTTACCAGATCGCAGCCAACACCGCCTTCGTGGTCAGGGTGCCAAACGAACGGCGGGCTCAGGCGTTCGGCATTGCCAACATGGGTGTGGTTGTTGGCCAGGGGGCCACTTTCGTAGCGGCCGGAGCCGCGGCCGAGGTGATTTCCCCGGCGGCGGTCATCGCCATCGCTGGCGGAATCGGTGCGGTTGTTGCCTTCGTGCTGACGCTCAGGTGGCGCCACGTGTCACCACCCGGCGGGCGTCATGCGGCCGTCAGGCGTCCCGGTCACGCCGCGGCCAGAAAGTCGGTGCCGCTACGCGAAACGAGGTAGCGGCGGGGGAGCAGTTTCCGCCTCAATTCCAGGTGTCACGCATGAGGGAGCACTCCTTTCAGGTGGTCCTGGCGACGTGCGGCAGATCTGTCCTTAGTTCCACTGGACTCGCATGGGCGGCTCCTCCCTCCCGGCACTCGAAGAGCATCTGACAACCTCCCGGCGCAAGCACGCCGAGTAATCGTGGCTTGTCAAAGACCATTTAGCTCCTCTTTAGGGCGGGATTCAGGTGAATCGGGCGCAATAGTGTCCAAGATGGCCATAGATGGGTTAAGGTAGCTATACGGAGCTAGTCCTTTACGGTGAGCTGCCGAACTAGACAGGAGCCTGTCGAGTCCCATCCGGAACGGTGGACTATGGAAGCCTCGTCCGTCACTCGCCGCCTGGCCAGGTACGCGATGGTCCGGGACTGGGCGTGGTGGCATCTTCCTCCCGCCCTCCGCGGCTACGTCGGGGCCGTTCCGCTGGCCGCCCTCGGCCTGATCGCGTTCGCCACCTCGCAGACCCGCTGGACTGCCGATGACCTGCTGAAGTACCTGCTGCTTCTCGGCTGCGGCGCGGTCTCGGTCGCGGCGACCCCCCGGGTGGCCTACCTAAAGGGGGCAATGACCAGGGACTTCCTTACCGCCTGGGTGCTGCCGGTGGCCATCTTGCTGCCGCCGGTCTACGCCATGATCACGCCGATCCCGCTGCAGATGCTCCACCAGTGGCGGGTGCACAAGGGCGTCGCCTTCCGCCGGGTGTTCACCGCCGCCTCCATCAGCGTGGCTTACGGCGCGGCCTCCCTGCTGTTCCGGGCCTTCCCCGACTCCTTCGCGGGCCATTCGGTCGGCACCGGGACGCACGCCCTCACCTGGGTCCTGGCCGTGGCGCTGTGCGAGCTCGTGGGCGGTCGCGGGCACCATTTCATGATCGTGGGCGCGATCAAGCTGACCGATCCTACGGTGCGCATCCGCGACCTGGAGCTGGACCGCGAGGCACTGCAGGCCGACTTCGCCGAGTTCGACCTCAGCGTGCTGATCACCGTCGTCATCGCCGTCAACCCGGTGCTCGCCATCGCCGCCGTCCCGACCGTGCTGCTCGCCCGGCGCTTCGTCATGCACGCCCAGCTGCTCGCCGCCTCCCGCATCGACACCAAGACCGGCCTGCTCAACGCGTCTACCTGGGAACGCGAGGCGGAGCTCGAGATCACCCGGGCGGTCCGGATGAACATCCCGCTCGCGGTGGCGCTGGTCGACATCGACCACTTCAAGATGGTCAATGACACGTACGGCCACCTGGCCGGAGACAAGGCGCTCCGCGCCGTCACCGACGGCCTGCGCAGCCAGCTGCGCGGCTACGACCTGGCCGGGAGGTTCGGCGGCGAGGAGTTCGCGGTGCTGCTGCCGCAGGCGCGCGAGCAGGACGCTCTCAGCGTGGCCGAGCGGCTCCGCGCGCACATCGCCGGGCTGTCCATCCCGATCGACGACGAGGACGAGGCGGCCGGCTGCATCAGGCTCACCATCTCGGTCGGGGTCGCGTCCCTGGCCGGCGAGAGCCGCGAGCTGACCGACCTGCTGGCCGCCGCCGACGCGGCCCTGTATCACGCCAAGGAAACCGGCCGGAACAAGACCCACATGGTCTCGGCCGGCCTGGGCGCCTTCTGACCGGCTAACGGGCTGACTGGCCCGGGCTGACTACGCACGAGTCCCGGCCGTGACTAGGCACGCTTCCCGCGCCAACCCGGCCAGCCGGGTTTTCGCCTTCAACCGGACTAATTCCGGCACTTCCTGCCCTATATCGGGCAGGATTCTTGCCTAAACGCCGGGCCCCCTAGTAAGAAGTAGGCGTGCCCGACTCCAGAGGTTCCAGCCGCGCTCCCGTGGCTCCGGCGGATTCCTTCCCGCAGGACCTCGCCCGCTACCTGGCGGCCTCGACGGGCCTGTCGCAGCCCACCGTGGTCCGCGTGATTGCCGACGTGGCGACCTACTTCGACGAGACGGTCGAGGAGTTCGTCCGCAGGCGGCACGGCGAGCTCCGGCAGCGGCAGCGCAAGAACGAGGAGATCTGGCCGCTGATCGGGGCGGAACTGCGGCAGCGCCGGTTCGCGGCCCCCGGGCTGTCCGAACGCCAGCTCCGCCGCATCGTGTACGGCTGAAGCAAAGAGAGCGTCAGGAACGTCATGAGGGGAGCTCGACGTGTGCGGAATCGTAGGGTACATCGGCCGCAGGGACGCCATCCCGGTGCTGCTCGAAGGGCTCAGGAGCCTGGAGTACCGCGGTTACGACTCGGCCGGCCTGGCGGTGATCTCCCGGAACCGGCTGCAGGTGACCAAGACGGCGGGTCGCGTCCAGGACCTGCGGGACCGGGTCAGCGACCGCACCAGGGCCACCATCGGCATCGGTCACACCCGGTGGGCCACCCACGGCGAGCCGAACGACACCAACGCCCACCCGCACACCGACGCCGCGGGCCGCATCGCCGTCGTGCACAACGGCATCATCGAGAACGCCGAGCAGCTCAGGGACGCGCTCACCGGCCGGGGCGTCACGCTGGTCAGCGAGACCGACACCGAGGCCCTCGCGCACATGATCGCGGCCGAGGCCACCGAGGGCACCCGCCTGGAGGACGCTGTCCGCCGCACGCTGCGCCACGTGGACGGCACCTATGGCCTGGTGGTGCTGGATACCCAGAATCCGAACGAGCTGGTGGTGGCGCGCAATGGCAGCCCGATCGTGCTCGGCATCGGGGAGTCGGAGATGTTCGTCGCCTCCGACGTGGCGGCGCTGGTCCGCTACACCAAGCAGGTCGTGTACCTGGACGACGCCGAGATCGCCACGGTGCACGCCGCCAACTACGTCACGGCGGCGCTCGACGAGCGGGAGCACGGCAGCGCCCGCAAGACGCCGACCACGGTGGAGGCCGAGGCCGGCGACTACGAGCTGGGCCCGTTCGAGGATTACATGCGCAAGGAGATCCACGAGCAGCCCGAGGCGCTGCGCCGGGTGCTGCGCGGGCGTCTGGACGAGCGGTTCGCCACGGCCAAGCTGGGCGGCATCGACCTGGACGCGCGCCAGCTCAGGTCGATCAGGCAGGTGAAGTTCCTCGGCTGCGGCTCGGCCTACTACGCCGGGCAGATGGGGGCGGTGCTGACCGAGGAACTGGCCCGCATCCCCTCCGACGCCGAGCCGGCCTCGGAGTTCCGGTACCGCAACCCCGTGGTCGACCCGGACACGCTCTACGTGGCGGTCAGCCAGTCCGGCGAGACGCTGGACACGCTGATGGCGGTACAGGAACTGCGGCGCAAGGGCGGCCAGGTCATCGGCGCGGTCAACGTGGTGGGCAGCGCGATCGGCCGGGAGTGCGGCCACGGGGTGTTCCTGCACGCCGGCCCGGAGATCGCCGTGGCCTCCACCAAGGCGCTGACCAACATGACGGCCACCTTCGCGCTGCTCGCGCTGCTGCTCGGCCGGGTCCGCGACCTGTCCGCGGCCTCGGGTCAGCGGATCGTGGCCGGGATGCGCGCGCTGCCCGGGCAGATCGAGCAGATCCTGGCCGCCGAGGAGGAGATCGCCGAGGTGGCGCGGCGGTTCGCCGGGGCCGAGCACATGTTCTTCATCGGGCGCGTCCGCGGCTGGCCGGTGGCCCGCGAGGGCGCGCAGAAGCTGAAGGAAGTCTCCTACGTGCACGCCGAGGCGTATCAGGCGGCCGAGCTGAAGCACGGCCCGCTCGCGCTGATCAACGCCTCGATGCCGAGCGTGGTCGTCGTCCCGGCGGACGACCTGGTATCCAAGAACGTCTCCACCATCGAGCAGATCAAGGCGCGCGGCGGACCGGTCGTCGCGGTGACGAGCGCCGACCTGCCCGCGGGCCTGGCCAACGCGGTCGTCCGCGTCCCGCGGGCCGAGCCTGAGCTCGAGCCGCTGCTGCTGAACGTCCCGCTGCAGATCCTGGCCTACCACGTCGCGGCCAAGCTGGGCCGCGACATCGACAAGCCCCGCAACCTCGCCAAGAGCGTCACGGTCGAGTAAGCACTGACGTCTCGCCTGCTCGCCTGGCTGGCACCGGCCGCGCGGCCAGCGCCGGCTGAGCGCCTGGCGCCGATCGCGGCCGCCGCGGCCGGACGCGCGGCGTGAGCCGATCGCGGTGAGCGCATGGACCGCTCGGCTCGTGCCGGTCGCGTCGCGAGCAGGCCCGGACGTCGTATCCGCGCCGCCGGGCGCGCCAATGCGGCGCGCCCGCGCCGTTGCGCGGAGCCGTTTTGCCGGATTTATTCCAGGTTCAGGCTTAGGTCCCGGATAGCGTGCGCCGAGATCCCGTCGTAATGTGCGAGCGGGATATCAATAATGCTCAGACCCAGGTGTTCCGCATGGCCCGGCCCTCCTCTCGCGCACTCTGGTAGCGCTAGGTGACAGTACGCGGCGTTTGCCACGCCGCGTAATCGCGGCTAGCCAGTCACCATTTAGCCTCTCCCGCCCCGCAATTGCGTGGTGTTTTGCGGTAATTGCTGACTGAATACGTAAAAATGGGCTATCGTAGCTATGCGGAAATAGTCCCTTACGGTAAGCATCCGACTATCAGTAGACTCGTCCCGTCTCATCCGGAACGGTGGTGGTAGTGCGAGCCTCGTCCGTCACAGCCCGGCCAGCGGGCCGGCTGGCTGCCGGGCTGTCCGTCAGGGACTGGGCGTGGTGGCGGCTTCCCGGGGTCCTGCGGGCTTATGTCGGTGCCGTGCCCGTGGCCGCCCTGGCGGCGGCCGCCCTGGCCGCGTCGGTAGCCGCCTGGCCCGCGGGCGACCTGGTGCGGTTCGGCCTGCTGCTGAGCTGCGGCTCGGTATCCGTGGTGGCCACCCAGCGCGTCGTCTACCTGCAGAGCGGGGTGGTCCGGGACTTCCTGAGCGCCTGGGTGCTCCCGGTGGCGGTCCTGCTGCCCCCGGTGTACGCCATGGTGATCCCGGCGCCGCTGCTGCTGCTCACGCAGTGGCGGGTGCACCGCGGGGCCGTCTACCGGCGGGTGTTCACCGCCGCCTCGATCGGGCTGGCGTACGGCGCGGCGTCGCTGGTGTTCCACGCCATCCCCACCTCCTTCGCCGGGAGCCTGCCCGGGACCGGATGGCACGCCCTGACCTGGACCGCGGCCGTGGCCGCGGCCGAAGTCACCGGCTGGCTGCTGCACAACACCCTGATCGTCATCGCGGTGAAGCTCACCGATCCCACCGCCCGGGTGGCTGACGTCGCGCTCAACCGCGAGGCGCTGCTCGTCGACTTCGCCCAGATGGACCTGGGCATCCTCATCACCGTCGTGGCGGCCGTCCACCCCGTGCTGGCCATCCTCGCCGTGCCCACCGTCCTGCTGGCCCGGCGGTTCATGATGCACGCGCAGCTGCTAGCTCAGACCCGCATGGACACCAAGACCGGCCTGCTCAACGCGTCCACCTGGGAAAGCGAGGCGGAACGGGAGATCGCCCGGGCCGCGCGGACCCGCAGTCCGCTGAGCGTCGCGCTGCTCGACCTCGATCACTTCAAGCTGGTCAACGACACCCACGGCCACCTGGTCGGCGACAAGGCGCTGCGGGCGGTCAGCGCCGTCCTGCGCGACCAGATGCGCAGCTACGACCTGGCCGGCCGGTTCGGCGGCGAGGAGTTCGCGGTCCTGCTGCCGCAGACGCGGGAGGACCAGGCGCTGGCCATCGCCGAGCGGCTCCGGGTGGCCATCGGCGATCTGTCCGTCCCGGTGCGGGAGGACGACCCGGTGAGCGGAAACGACCCAGGCGACCCGGCGAGCGGAAACGACCCGGCCGGCGGACAGGCTCCGGCCGGCCCGCGTGTCCAGGTGACCGTCTCGATCGGCGTGGCCGCGCTCGACCGGCTCGGTACCGAAGCCGCCGAGCTCACGATCCTGCTCGCGGCGGCCGACGCCGCCCTGTACCGCGCCAAGCAGGACGGCCGGAACCGGACCCGCCTCGCGACCGACCGCCCGCTGGCTCAGATCGTCCCCGCCGCCCGCCCGGCGCCATTAGCTAGCACCAGGCCAGCCAGCGCCCGGCCAGCGTCATTAGCTAGCACCCGGCCAGGGCCACGCCCACGTCCCGTCAGTGAAAGGGCTGCGGCTCCTCGAGGGCACCCGAGCCTGGCAGCGGCTGCTCGCACCAGACGACCTTGCCGGTCGAGGTCCGGCGGGCCCCCCAGCGCTGGGAAAGCTGGCGGACCACCTGCAGGCCGCGGCCGCTCTCCTCGTCACCGTTCGGCGAGCGGAGCCTCGGCAGCGCGCCCGAGGAGTCGATGACCTCGCAGACCAGGGCGCGCTCGTTGACCAGCCGGAGCGTCACGTCGCCGCGCGAGTACTTGACCGCGTTGGTCACCAGCTCGGAGACCAGGAGCTCGGTCGTGGGGATCAGCTCTTCGAGGTCCCACCGCTTCATCGGCTCGGCCAGCACCGAACGCGCTTCCCGGACCGAAGTCAGCTTCGGCGCGAGCGTCCACGAGGCGTAGTTATCCTCGGGCAGCCGCCGCAGCCGGGCGATGAGCACCGCGATGTCGTCGCGCTGGTGATCGGAGTACACCCCGTCCAGCGTGGCCTTGCACAGGTCCTCGAGCGGCTTGGTCGGCGAGCCGGGGCCGAAGATGCCCTGCAGCCGGGCCAGCCCGTCGCTGATGTCCTGGCCCTTGTTCTCCACCAGGCCGTCGGTGTACAGCACGAACAGGCTGCCGTCCTCCACCTTGAACCGGCGGCTCTCCACCTCGCCGTCGCCGATGCCGAGCGGCGGGGAGGGCGGCACGTCGAGCAGCTCGTTGCTGCCGTCCGGGTGCACGAGCAGCGGCGGCAGGTGGCCGGCCACCGCCACCTCGCACTCGCCGCTGACCGCGTCGTAGACGGCGTAGACGCAGGTGGCGAAGTGCGGCTCGCGCTCGCCGAGGACGTGCATGAGCTCGTCGAGCTGGAGCAGCGAGTCGGCGGGCGGCAGTTCCAGCATGGCCAGGGTGTGGATGGCGGTGCGCAGCCGTCCCATGGTGACGGCCGCCCGCACGCCGTGCCCGGCCACGTCGCCGACCACCAGGGCGACCCGGCCACCGGGCAGCGCGATCGACTCGTACCAGTCCCCGCCGACCTCGATCATCTTGCTGCCGGGCAGGTAGCGGTGCCTGACCTCGACCGAGGAGGGGTAGGAGAGCCCGGTCGGCAGCATGCTCCGCTGCAGGGTCAGGGCGGTGGCGTGCTCCCGGCTGTACCGGCGGGCGTTGTCGATGAACACCGCGGCCCGGGAGGCGAATTCCATGCCGATCTCGACGTCGTAGGCGTCGAACCGGCGGAACCCCTCCTGCCGGGTGCAGACGCAGAAGCCGAGCATGGTGCCGCGCGCGACCAGCGGCAGCACCACCATGGAGACATTGGAGAGCAGCTTGGCCACCGGCTTGCGCTGCCAGCTCTTGGCGATCTCGCTCGCCTGGCTCTTGGTGATCGTCGCCTCGAGCACCGGCAGGCTGGTGTCCATGCACCGGTAGTACGGCGTGTTCGGCGGGTACCGCAGGATCTCGCCGGTCGGGAAGGTCGCCTCCCAGGCCGGATCCTTCCCGTCGTGGAGCAGCGCGATCCGGCGCATCGGGACCGACCCCTCGGTCCCGTGCGACGGCAGTTCGTCGTCCCCGGCCAGGCTCTCGAGCAGCAGCAGGCCGGCCACGTTGCAGAAGTGCGGCACGATCGCGTCGAGCAGCACCCGGGCCACGTCGTCGATGTCGAGCGTGTCGCCGATCCTGGTCAGCGCGTCGTCGAGCATCTGCCTGCGCATGAGCGCGGGGTCGACGAACCGCTCGGAGTTGGGCGCCGGGATCCGGAGCAGGGCCAGCGCGGCCAGGCTGGTCCCGTCGGCCCGCATCGGGTGGACCGTCACCACCGCCTCGGCCGGGTGGCCGTCGCGGGTGTCGATCGTGAGCATGGCGCTGCCCTCACGATCCGAACGGATGGCCTCGAGCAGCTTGTTCACCGCGAGGACGGCGTCGGACGGCCGGGCGTGCGAGCCCGTCTGCGCCTGGCTGCCGTTTGCCTCAGCGCCTTCCGGGGTGAGCTCGATGAGCTGCGCGCCGAGCAGGTCCTCGGGCTTGCGCGCGAGGATCTGGGCCGCGTTCCTGTCGTGCTGCACGACCCGGCCGTCGGTGTCGATCCCGAGGATCAAGGTCCGCACGGACGAGGAAAGAGCCGGATGAGAGGTCTCCGGGCTTTCTGCGATCCCGGCCTCCTGAATGTTGGTGCCGTTGCTCGATCCACGGCTTCGCCTGGTTCCGTTGCCCGGGGTCCGGGGAAGCGGGGCACGGCTAGGCCGGGCACCGCCCTCGGAAACACTAGTCCCGAGAGCGCTGCCCTTTGCCGGTATGCCGGATGTCACGTGCGGTCTCCTGATGGCATCGCAGGCTGCGCTCCTGTCAATTATGGGCCACGGACGCCATGTTCAGACGGGAGTTCCGATGAGTCACCTTTATCCCTAAAAGTACCTTTTTATAGCTTATTACCGCAATTTGAGTGTTGCCGTGTGACTCAGGTGACTGTCGGGGCCGTCTGGGGTTCACGTCGGCGCATCTCAGCTCGGCATCGGTCAGGTGAGGCGGGCCACGGCCAGCGCGGCGGCGAACAGCATGATGGCCCAGGAGCTCGCGCGCAGCGTCCGTTCCAGCGGCTCGAGCAGCGAGTCCACCGTCACCGGCACGGTGCGCCCGTCGCCGAAGGTGATGCGGCCCTCGACCTGCTGCGCCCGGCGGCGGATGTTCCGGGCCGGAGTGCTCAGCTGACGCTGCGCCGCGGACAGCGCGAAGGCGCCGGCCGCCGCCAGCACCGGGGCCACGGCCAGCGTCCCGGTCTGCGCCGCGTACGCGGTGAGCAGCGGGAACGCGCCCCAGGCGGCGGCGAAGCCCACGTCGGTGTGCATCAGGCCGCCGAAGAGCTCCGCGTTGTACGCGATCACCAGCACCGGGCCCGCCACCATGAACGGGATCAGCGGCCAGCCCACCCGGATCACTCCGAACACGCCGAGCACCAGCGCGCCCAGCAGGCCGACCACGACGACCGCGACCAGCACCGAGGACGGGATCGCGGTGCGCAGCGGGCGCCCGCGCAGCTCATCGAGCGCGTGCGCGGCCAGCCCGGTCGCGAGGAAGAAGGCGAGCACGGTCGCGATCAGGTTGACCAGGCGCACGTGCGGTGCGAGGGCGGCGCCGATGACCGCGTAAGACAGATGCCAGGCGGTGTACGGCGGGTGCAGCAGCGTCCACCAGTCCCGCCACCCGCCGCCCCGGGCCGCGTAGTACGCCGGCCTGGGCTCGCTATCCGGCACGCTTGCCCCACATGACCAGGCCGCCGCCCAGGCTCATGATCCGGGTGCCGACGTCGGTCAGGCCCGCCTTCTCCCAGGCCGCCACCGTCCAGCCGACGGGGTACCGGCGGTAGTGGCCCGAGATGTTGGGGCCCAGGAAGCGGCCGACCCGGAACCACTCCCGGCCGCCGAGCAGCAAGCCGCCGGCTGGCAGCGCCAGCCGGGTGAACGCCAGCCAGGCCGGGTGCCACAGTGCTCCGGTCGGCACGCAGAACTCCAGGCTGGCTATCGTCCCGCCCGGCTTGAGCACCCGGGCCAGCTCGTTCAGCGTGGCCTGCGGGTCCCGCACGTACCTGAGCAGGTAGGTGAAGGTCAGCGCGTCCACGCTGGCGTCGGGGAAGGGCAGCTGCTCGGCCCGGCCGACCGCGAGCCTGATCCGGTCCCGTTTCCCGGCCGCCGCCACCCGGCGCTGCCCCACGCGCAGCATCGGCTCGGTCAGGTCCACGCCCACCACCCGGGCCCCGGTCCGCTGGGCCAGCTGCAGCGCCACCCCGGCGGTACCGGACGCCACGTCGAGGATCACGCCGTCGGCCGGGACGCGCTGTGATCTCATCCCGGCTGCCAGCCGGCCGGTCATCTCGGACCGCCACTGCCCGTTCTGCCCGAAGGACAGCAGCTCGGCGAGCCGGTCATAACGCGCGGGCAGCCCGTCGAACAGGTCACGCGCGAAGCGGTTGGGATCGTCGGGCATGAATGTCCCTCCCGGGGCCAGTGCCTATTACACAACCGTAACGCCGGGAATGTCCGGCCGGTTCAGTCAGGCAACGCTGCCCTGATCTTCTCCGCGTACTCCTGCGCCGGGTGCTCATCGTCGTACGGATGTCGCGGCCCCAGCCAGAACCGCAGGCCGTCGCGTTTGTTCCGGGGAATCACGTGCAGGTGCAGGTGGGGGACCGACTGGCTCACCACGTTGTTGATCAAGATCATCGAACCGTCGGCGCCCAGCCCGTCCTCGACCGCGCGTTCCAGCCGCTGCGCCGTCTGGAAGAACTCCGGCACCTGGTCGGCGGGCAGGTCGCTGAGCAGCTGCATGTGCAGCTTCGGCACCAGCAGGGTGTGCCCGCGGAACAGCGGCCGGTAGTCGAGGAACGCGATCAGCCGCTCGGTCTCCAGCACGATCTCGGCCGGCTGCTCGCCCCGGATAATGGCGCAGAACACACAGGCGGGAGGCATCACGCGAGCTTACCCGCCGTACCCCGCCCCGTCCTCCCCGCCGAACGACCCGGCTCCCCGCCCCCGGTCCCCCCGCACCAGCCCGCCAGCCCAGCGCTAGCAATCCCCGGGTACGAGCTCGAACCAGACGCAGGTGCGGGCCCGCTCGCGGAGGAAGCCCCAGCGCTGCGCGATCTCGTTGACGAGCTGGAAGCCGCGCCCGCCCTCGTCTTCCCCGGTGGCCTCGCGCCAGTGCGGGAGCCCGGTCTGGCCATCGTCCATCACGTCCACGTGCACGATCGTGCCGCGCCGGGTGACCGCCACGGTCACCCAGCCGGCGTCGGCGGCGTGCTGGACCGTATTGGTGACAAGCTCGCAGGCCAGCAGTTCGGCATCGAAGGCCGCCGGGTGGTTGTCCAGGGCCTCCCGGATGAACCGGCGCGCGGCCGGTACCTCATCCGGGCGACGACCGAAGGTCCGGGCCGCCGTCGTCCGGGCCGTACCCGCCAGGCTAGGCCGCCCTAGCGTGTCGGCAACGGTGAGGGGCGCACTCGGCATATCGGCCTCCGTATCCGGCGTCACTACTGTCCGTGCTAACAATGTAACTCTTAGCAGACAGTAGGTACGTTAAGACGCGGACCTGTAGCGCCAGAACTTCGGTGATGTCACCCGCTTACTGGCTCAGGGTGGTGTTATGTCCGGTAGCCGTGAGGCGCAGGCCCTGCTCCGTGATGCTGATGGTCCCGATCTTCACCCCGGCCGGCAGCTTCGGGATGGCGACGGTGAAGTTGACCAGGTTGCCGAGCGCGTCCACGGGCAGCTTGCCCGCGTCCAGGAGCTTGATGTTGATCTTGCTGGATCCGACCTGGGTGACCTGAGCGGTGGCGGTGCCGGTGCCGAGCGGGCCGAGGTCGATGTTGGCCTTGATCTTGTTCGGCCCGTCGGCGGCCAGCGTGATGCCGTCCGGGAGGTTGCCCGCGTGGGCCAGGGCCGTGAAGGTGACCAGGGCCGAGGCGCTGAAATCGTCGATCTCGGTGCTGGAGGTCGACTTGATGTGCATCCCGTGCAGCGTGGCGGTCAGGCTCTGGATCTGCAGCTGCCCGCCCGGGCCGGCCGCCTCGTTGCTGGCGTTGATGTTGACCTGATGGAAGTCGCGGGCCGCCAGCTGGGTCAGGAACGGGAAACCCTGGATGGTCACGTGCGGCTTGCCGGACAGTTCCAGCGACGACTGGAACTGGCTGGCCATCTGGTCCTCGGTGAACGCGTTGGCGGCCCGGTCGCCGACCACCAGCACCACGATGATCACGATCAGGGTAATGAGCGGCCACCGGCGGCGCCGCCGCCGCGCCCGCGGCGCGGGCGCGGCCTGGTACCCCTGAGCCGCGGGAGCGCCCCCGCTAGGCGGATAGTCCGGGCTGGCCTGCGCCCCCCGGGGACCCTGATATCCCTGGGCCGCCGGATAGTCCTGGTCCTGCTGATAACCCGCCCCGGCGGAAAACCCCTGTCCTGAAGCGGGAAACCCCTGCCCAGACGCGGGAAACTCCTGTCCGGAAGCGGGAAACCCCTGCCCCGAAGAGAAGCCCGGCCCGGACGGATACCGCTGGTCCGCCGTGCTGCCCGAGTACCGCTGGTCCGCCGCGGCCCGCCCGGCCCTGGCCTCCCGCGGCCGCCTGGCCTCCCGCGTACCACTGGTCCGCCGCGTTTCCCCGGTCGGCTCCGTACCTCTGATCCGCCGCACCGCCGCCTTGGCCGCCGGAGTACCTCTGGTCCGCCGCACCGCCCTGGCCTCCCGCGTACCCCTGATTCCCTGGGTACTGCTGGCCGGACGAGTACCCCTGGTCCGCCGGGCGTCCCCGCTCCAGCGGGTACTGCCGCGTTGCCTGGAAATCCTGGTGGCCCTGGCTCGCCGGATCGCGCCGCGTCGCCTGCGGATTCTGGCCCGCCGGGGAACCGGGGCCCGCCGGGGAACCGGGGCCCGCCGGGGAACCCTGACCGGCCGGGCGTCCCCGCTCTATCGGGTACTGCCGCGTTGCCTGGGAATCCTGGGTCTCCTGGTCCTCTGGTTCCTTCTTGGGTTCCGGCTGCCGCTGCCACCAGCCGGGCGCGGGCTGGTTGGGGTCAGAGCTCATGCCGCGCTCCCCACCGTGAAGGCCATGATGACCATTCCCCCGCAATGCTTGCCTACGATCATCATTTCCTGCCTCTGCGGTGTCGCTAGCTACCGGGGATAACATTAAGTCACTAACTGCAATCAGCCCGTGTGCGGCGCGGGAGTTTCGAGCGGTCAGTCCAGGCGCGATGCCGGACGCTCCAGTATCAGGGTCTGCGCCTCCAATATGTCAAAACGCGAGGTCAACCTGAATGGTTCTCGTGATTCCCGTTTACCCGCGCCGGCCCTACACTTTGTAAACATGCCACCCGAGCGTTTCGACTGGTCTGATCACCGGCCGCCGCAGGCCAGCCCGTCTCCGGCCGGCCACGCGCCCGCTGGGCTCGCCGAGGCAGGGGGAGCCGGGCCGTTGCGCGCCGAGGCCACCCCGGCCGGGCCGCCCGTCCTTGAGGTACGGACCAGGCGCTCTGTCCAAGAACTGCAGCCGGGGACCACCTGCAGCATCGGCCGGGACACCAAGGCCGACATCGTGATGACCGACTCGCGCGTCTCCTGGCGGCACGCGGTACTGCGGGTCGACGGCGGCAGCTGGATCATCGAGGACCTCGGCAGCACCAACGGGACGTTCCTCGGGCCGCAGCGGCTCGACCGGATCGAGATCAGCACGGAATGCGTGATCCGGCTGGGGAACCCGGACGACGGCCCGATCCTGCGCTGCGCGCCGCAGGTACCCGCCGCCCCGCCCCTCGATCACCCGGGCACGGCTCTGTCGGTCCCGCCGGCCCAGGCCGCCCCCGAGGCGCCTCCGGGTCCCGAGCCGCGCCACGACTCCGAGTCCTGGTGGCAGCCGCCCGTCTCCGGCGGCCCCGTCGCGGGTGGTCCCATGCCAGGTGGTGGCCCGATGCCCGGCGCCCCGGTGTCGCCGCCCGTCGGCGTGCCGTCCCGGCCGCCGGCCCCCGAGCCCGCCATGCCGCGCGATCCCTTCCCGCCCCGTGAGCAGCCCGGTGCGCGCGAGCACACCCCGCGGCACTCCGCCGGGCCGCCCGACCAGCTGCTGCAGCCGCCCGGCCAGGGGGGTTATCAGCCCGGCGCCGGCCAGCAGTACGCCGGCCAGCAAGGACAGCAGTACGCCGGCCAGCAGTACGCCGCGCCCCAGGCCCCCGTCCAGCCGGACATGCTGCCGAGCGTGGACCGCAGGCCCACCGCGCGGATGCCGCTGCCGGCCAAGGCCATGCGCATCGGCCGAGTGCCCGACAACGACGTGGTCCTAGCCGACCTCAACGTCTCCCGGCACCACGCGGAACTGCGCAAGTCGCCCACCGGCAGCTACGAGATCGTCGACCTCGGCAGCCACAACGGGACGTTCGTCAACGGCCAGCGGGTCACCAACCAGCTGCTGACCGAGCAGGACCTGGTCAGCATCGGCAGCTCCACCTTCCGCCTCAAGGACGGCGAGCTGCGGCAGTTCGTCGACGACGGCAACATCACCTTCAACGCCCAGGAACTGGTGGTGAAGGCCGGCAACAAGGTGCTGCTCGACCGCGTGAGCTTCCCGATCCCCGAGAAGTGCCTGCTCGGCGTCATCGGCCCCAGCGGCGCGGGCAAGTCCACCTTGCTCGGCGCGCTGACCGGGATGCGCCCCGCGACTACCGGCACGGTGCTCTACGACAACCGCGACCTGTACCAGAACTACAACGAGCTCCGGTACCGGATCGGCCTGGTCCCGCAGGAGAGCGTGCTGCACACCCAGCTGACCGCGCGCCGCGCGCTGCAATACTCAGCTGAGCTCCGGTTCCCCGCCGACATCAAGCCAGCCGAACGAGATGGCCGCGTCGACGAGGTCATGGGCGAGCTGGGCCTGACCAAGCACGCCAACACCCGCGCCGACCGGCTGTCAGGCGGGCAGCTCAAGCGGGTCAACGTGGCGCAGGAACTGCTGACCAAGCCGTCGCTGCTGTTCCTCGACGAGCCGACCTCGGGCCTGGACCCGGGCCTGGACAAGTCGGTCATGGAGCAGATGCGCGACCTGGCCCACGACGGCCGGACGGTCATCGTCGTCACCCACAGCGTGGACAACCTCGATACCTGCGACCGGCTGCTGGTCCTGGTCCCGGGCGGCCGGATCGCCTACTACGGCCCGCCCGAGGAAGGCCTGACCTACTTCGGCCAGACCCGCTGGGCCGAGGTGTTCCAGGCCTTCGAGCGGTACCCGGACCGCGACTGGGCCGCGGAGTACGCCGCCTCGCCCGCCTTCCAGCAGTACGTGCTGGGCCAGCAGCCGCAGCCGCCGCAGCCGGGGGACAGCCAGGTCCTGGCGGCCACCCCGCCGGTCCAGCGGCGCGGCGCGTTCAAGCAGATGGGCACGCTGACCCGGCGGTACCTGCGGGTCATCGCGTCCGACCGCGGCTACCTGACCTTCATGATCTTGCTGCCCATTCTCCTCGGCGCGCTGATCTACCTGGTGCCGGCCAAGTTCGGGCTGGCCGGCCTGCCCGGGACCAACGCCGACGCGGGCACCTTGCTCCTGATCCTGGTCATCTGCGCCTGCCTGGCCGGGATGGCCAGCTCGGTCCGGGAACTGGTCAAGGAACGCTCGATCTTGACCCGAGAACGGGCGGCCGGGCTGTCGTCCGGCGCGTACCTGGTCTCCAAGCTGCTCGTCCTGAGCGTCATCAGCATCGGCCAGTCGACCATCTTGGTGCTGATCGGCGTGTCGTGGCGGCCGATCCACCACCCGGGCGCCTTCCTCACCGCCATCCCGCTGCTCGAGCTGATCCTGGGCATCGCCGTCCTCGCGGTCGCCTCGATGTGCCTCGGCTTGTTCGTGTCGGCCCTCGTCAGCACGTCCGAGAAGGCGATGCCGTTCCTGGTCCTGTTCACCATGGTCCAGGTCGTGCTCTCCGGCTACGTGGTGCCGCTGGCCAACAACGCGGGCCTTTCCGGCCTGGCGATGGTCGCGCCGTCCCGCTGGGGCCTGGCCGCCGTGGCCAGCACGGTCGACCTCAACGGGATCAGCCCGCCGAAGATCTCGATCACCGACAAGCTGTGGACCCCGACCTCGGCGAACTGGCTCCGCGACATGGGCGTGATGATCGGCCTCGCACTGATCTTCACCCTGGGCGCGTACATCAAGCTGCGCACCCTCGGCCCGCGCCGCCGCAAGTAGCGCGATCAGGCGGCCGGCCCGGTGACCCGGGCCGGCCGCCTGGCCTTACGGCAGGTACGGCACGGGCTCCGGTGGCACCAGGTCGTCGAGCAGCGTGCGGCGCAGCTCGGCCAGCATGACCTCGCTGACCTCGAGGCCGTAGGCCAGGAACCGGCCGAACGAGCCGTACCGCCGGTCCGCCTCCTCGAACGCGGCGCCCAGGTAGGTGGCGCTCTGCTCCAGGACCGGCCGCAGCAGCCCGGGGTCGGCCACGATCCCCGTCTTCACCAGGTCCAGCCGGAGCTTGTCGTCGCCGGCCCGGTGGCAGTCGTTGGACAGCAGGTAGTCGCGGAGCACCAGCTCCCGCGGCACACCGAGGGCGGTGAGCACGATCGCGGTCATCCACCCGGCCCGGTCCTTGCCCGACGTGCAGTGGTACAGCAGCGGCAGCCGCCCGGGCGAGCAGAGCAGCCGCAGCGCGGCGCCGAACGCCTCCCGCTGCCTGGCGTCCGCCACGAACCCGCGGTTCATCTCGGCCATGAACGAGGCCGCGCGCCCGTCGCCGAGCTCACGCCGCTGCCGTTCGTGGTCGCCGCTGGCGATGATGTCGTACAGCGCCCCGAGGTCGCCGCCGCTGACCGGCAGGTGAACGTATCCGGCGCCGTACGGCAGCCGGTCGCCGCCGCCGAGCAGCACCTCGCCCGCGCTCCTGAAGTCGATCACCGCGCGTAGCCCCAGCCGGTCAAGGCGCTCCACATCGGCGCTGGTCAGCCGGCTGAGCGCATCGCCCCGGAACAGGCGCCCCGGCACTACCTCCAGCCCGTGCGCGCTGCGGTAGCCGCCGATGTCCCGCACGTTCACCGCGCCGTCGAGGACGACCTGATGCACTCCCGCACCGCCTTACGTCCCCCGGCTCTCCTAAGGGTAACTCTCACCAGCGGGAACGTCGCCTGTTCACGGCGGACGACGAACGGGGACCTCGACGCGGCCGCGACGATGGCCCCCCGCCTTAAGCTGACGAGGTGACTGACTTCGACACCGAAGCGCGGGACCTGCTCGGGCGGTTTCCGCTCATCGACGGGCACAACGACCTGCCGTGGGTGCTGCGCCACCGGGTGGGCGGCGACCTAAGCCAGGTGAACCTGGCCGCCCCCGTTGACGGCACCCACACCGACCTGCCCCGGCTCGCGGCGGGCGGGGTCGGCGCCCAGTTCTGGTCGGTCTACGTGCCTGCCACCCTGGCCGGCGACGGCGCGGTCGCCGCCGTCCTCGAGCAGATCGACCTGACCCGCCGGCTGGTCGCGGCCTACCCGGAGGCGCTCGGGCTCGCGCTGACCGCGGACGACGTGGAGCGGGTCTTCGCCTCCGGCCGGGTGGCTTCGCTGCTCGGCGCCGAGGGCGGTCACGCGATCGCCGGATCGCTCGGGGTCCTGCGGATGCTCTACGCGCTCGGCGTCAGGTACATGACCCTGACCCACAACGTCAACGTCGGCTGGGCCGACTCGGCCACCGACGAACCGCAGGCCGGCGGGCTGACCGACGTCGGCCGGGACGTAGTGCGGGAGATGCAGCGGATCGGCATGCTCGTGGATCTGTCGCACGTGTCCCCGGACACCATGCGCGACACCCTCGGCATCGCCGGGGCCCCGGTGATCTTCAGTCACTCCAGCGCCCGCGCGGTCTGCGACGCCCCGCGCAACGTGCCCGACGACATACTCGCCCGGCTGGCGGCCAACGGCGGCGTGTGCATGGTGACGTTCGTGCCCGCCTTCGTGTCCCCGGAGTGCGCCGGCTGGATGGCGGCCCTGAAGGCCGAGGCCGCCCGCCGCGGGCTGGACCCGAGGGACCTCGGCCAGCTGTTCGGCATCAAGCCCGAGTGGGAACTAGAGCACCCGGTCCCGCGGGCCACGCTGACCCAGGTCGCGGACCACGTCAACCACGTCCGCCGGGTCGCCGGCGTCGAGCACGTGGGCCTCGGCGGCGACTTCGACGGCACCGACGATGTCACCGCCGGCCTCGAGGACGTGTCCACGTACCCCGCCCTGTTCGCCGAGCTCCTCCGCCGCGGCTGGACCGAGGCCGACTGCGCCGCCCTGGCCGGCGGCAACGTCCTGCGCGCGATGCGCGCCGCCGAGGCGTATGCGGGCCGCTAAGCTCTCACCCGATGACCTCCGAGACCCAGTCACCCCCCTCCACCGTGCTCCGCGCGGTCGGTGACCTGCACCTGCTGACCTGGCCGGCGCTGGCGGCATCGGGCGCCGACGCGGCCGTCACCGCCCGTTCCGGCGGGGTGTCCGGCGGTCCCTACGCGACGCTGAACCTGAGCCTGAGCGTCGGCGATGACCCGGCCCTGGTCCTGGAGAACCGGCGCCGGCTGGCCGCCGCCTTCGGCGCCGAGCCCGGCGACTTCGTCTTCGCCCGCCAGGTCCACGGCGCCGGGGTCCGCGTGGTCGGCGAACCGGACGCCGGGAGCGGCGCGTCCGGCCTCGACGACGCCATCGACGGCGACCCAGGGACCGACGCGCTGGTCACCACCTCCCCGGCCGTGGTCCTCGCCATCTTGACCGCGGACTGCCTGCCGGTCGTCCTGCACGACCCGGTGGCCGGCGTCCTCGCCTGCGTCCACGCGGGCTGGCGCGGCACCGTGGCCGGCGTGACCGCCGCCGCCCTGGCCGCGATGCGAGACCTGGGCTCCCGCCCGTCCGACGTCGTCGCGGGCCTGGGCCCCGCGATCGCCGGCGACCGCTACCAGGTCGGCCCCGACGTCCGCGAAGCCGTGACCGCCGCGTTCGGCGCCGCCGCCACCGGCTTCCTCCACCCCGACCTCCGCCCCGGCGCCCCCCCAGACCGCTGGCTCCTCGACCTCCCCGCCGCCAACCGCCACACCCTCCGCCAGGCCGGCGTCCCCGCCCCCCAGATCCACACCACCCCCCTGACCACCGGCCCCTGACCACCGGCCCCCTGACCACCGGCCCCCTGACCACCGGCCCTCTCACCACCGGGCCCGGTTTCTTCAGCGACCGCACCGCCCGCCCCTGCGGCCGCCTAGCCCTAGCCGCCCGCCTCCGCCGCCAACGACCAATGGATGTGACAACCTAATGGCTCTTCCGGGTACGTTGCCACAACCATTGCCGCGCGGCCAGGTCTTCCGCTACACCGGCCACACCACCGACGCCGAGCGCGCGGTGCTGAGCTGCCACTACGAGCTAGACGGACGCGAGTTCACCGAGCGCGTCGCGCTGCCCGGCCAGGAAGGCAACCCGCGCTGGCGTACCGAAGCCGCCCAGGCCGCGGCCCGCCTGGTGTTCCTGCTGGCCGGCGTCTCCTACTACAAGACCGCCGCGCCGCCCGTCATCGACCTCGGCGAGACCGCGCTGACCGACGCCGAGCAGGCCTTCCTCCGCGACTTCTACCTCCACGGCCTCGGCGAGTTCGCCTACCGCAACCAACTCGACCTGAGCCAGCTGGAATTCCGCGCACCAGCCCGTGCTCTCGCCCAGCCTCAGCCGCCAGCCAGTACCCGGATGCGCGCGCTGGTCCCGTTCGGCGGCGGCATCGACTCGATCGTCACCGTCGAGCAGGTGCGGCAGCACGCGGACGTGGCGCTGTTCGTGGTGAGCCGTCCCGGCGACCGCTTCGACGCCATCGAGGAGCCCGCCGCGGTCACCGGCCTCGAAGTCGTCCGGGCCGAACGCGAGATCGACCCCCAGCTCCTCCGCTCCGCCGAGCTCGGCTTCCGCAACGGCCACGTGCCGGTGACCGGCATCTTGTCCGCCATCGCGATACTGGCCGCGGTGCTCGAGGACCGGGACGCGGTGGTGATGTCCAACGAGTGGTCGGCCTCGGTCCCGACCCTGGAGTACCAGGGCCGCCCGGTCAACCACCAGTACTCCAAGAGCGAGGACTTCGAGGCGGCCTTCCGCGCCGTGCTCGCCGCCACCCCAGGGCCGCTGCCCGAGTACTTCTCCTGGCTCCGGGACCGCACCGAGCTGTGGGTGGGCCGCGAGTTCGCCGCGCTCACCCCGTACCACGCCACGTTCCGCAGCTGCAACAAGGCTTTTTATACCGAACGGGCCCGGCGATTCACCCACTGGTGCGGCGAGTGTGACAAGTGCGCTTTCATCGACCTGATCCTCGCCCCGTTCCTGCCGGCCGAAGCGCTCCGGCGGATCTTCGCGGTGACCGGCGAGCCGCTCGAGAACCCCGGCCTGGCCGGCAAGTTCCGGTCCCTGCTCGGCGCGGGCGCCAAGCCGTTCGAGTGCGTCGGCGAGGTCACCGAGTGCCGGGCCGCGGTGCTGCTGGCCGCGCGCCGGCCGGACCGGGCGGGCGACGGCCTGCTGGCCGCGCTCGCCGCCGAGGTGGCCAGCTGGCCGGACGCGCCGTCGGCGGCGGAGGTCGAAGCCATGCTGCGGCCCGTCAGCCGCAATTTCATACCGAACGAGTATGCCGATGAGCCGTCCTAAGCTCTCTTGGTCCGACTTGGCCGGCGCCCGGGTCGGGATCTGGGGCCTCGGCCGGGAAGGCCACGCCAGCCTGCGCAAGCTCGCCACCCTCGGCGCCGAGCCGGTCCTGGTCGACGACCGCCCGTCCGCCCCCGTGGACGGCCACCCGGTCCTCGTCACCGATGGCGGCGGCCTCGCCGCGCTGGCCGCCTGCGACGCGGTGGTGAAGACCCCGGGCATGTCCCGGTACCGGCCCGAGCTGGCCCAGCTGGCCGCGGCGGGCGTCCCGGTAGCTGGCGGCCTGGGCCTGTGGCTGGCCGAGGCCGACCTGCGCCGCGTCCTGGTCGTGACCGGCACCAAGGGCAAGAGCACCACGTCCTCGGTCGCCGGGCACCTCATCCGCGGCCTGGGCTACCGCGTCATGATCGGCGGGAACATCGGCGCCCCGCCGTATGATCCCGAGGCTGGCGCCGACTATGACTACTGGGTCATCGAGGTCTCCAGCTACCAGGCCACCGACCTGCCCTGCTCGCCCCCGGTGGTCGCGGTGACCTCCCTGCACCCCGACCACCTGGACTGGCACGGGGGAGTGGAGCAGTACTACCGGGACAAGCTGTCCGCCTGCTCGCAGCCCGGCGCCGAGCTCACCGTGGCCAACGGCGACAGCGACCTGCTCCGCGAACACGCCGCGCTGCTCGGCCCGCGGGTCGAGTGGGTCAGCGAGCATGACGACCCGGGCGCCGACTGGATGGCGCCGCTCGGCCTCCCCGGCCGGCACAACCGCCGCAACGCCCTCATCGCCCGCCGCTGCCTGACCGCGATCGGCGTCCCCGGCGCCGCCGACGGCGACCGGCTCCGCGCGGCGGCCGCCGGCTACCAGCCGCTGCCGAGCCGGCTCACCACGGTCGGCGTCACCGGCGGCGTCACCTTCGTCGACGACAGCCTGTCCACCAACGTGCTGCCCACGCTGGCCGCGCTGGACGCCTTCCCGGGCCGCCGGATCGCCCTGATCGTCGGCGGTCACGACCGCGGCATCGACTACGCTCCGCTGGCCGCCGCCCTGATAACCCGCGACGCGCCCACCTACGTCCTGACCCTCCCCGACAGCGGCCCCCGCATCCGCGCCACCCTGGAATCCGCCCCCATCCCCACCCTCGCCGCCACACCCACCCCCGCCGCCACACCCACCCCAGCCGCCACACCCACCCCAGCCGCCACACCCACCCCAGCCGCCCCTGCTGCCCCACCGGCACCATCAGAAACTGCCTTCGCGGGCGTGACCGACTGCCCGGACCTCGACGCAGCGGTCGCGGCCGGATTCCGCTGGGCCCGGCCGGACGGCGTGGTGCTGCTGTCCCCGGCCGCGCCGAGTTTCGGCGTGTTCAAGGACTACCGCGACCGCGGCGAAGCCTTCGCCCGCGCTGTCCGCGCCATCTCGGCCTAGTCCTCCCCGGAGAAGCGCTCCCAGGCGGCCTGCTTGGACACGCCGAGCGCCTCGCCGATCCGGGTCCAGCTGATGCCCCGGCCGCGCAGGATGTCGACGTGGTCGTGCACGGCCGCGTCGGCCTGCGCCACCACCGCCTGGATCTTGACCAGGCTGGCCAGTATCTCGTCGTCCGGCCGGTCGATCCAGGCACCGAAGCCGCCCGCGGGCTCCTCGGCGATGATCATGTTGCACAGGTCGACGCACTCGTTGCAGATGTAGACGCCCGGGCCGGCCACCAGCTTGGACACGGCCTCTGTGCTTTTCGTGCAGAACGAGCAGCACAAAGTGTCCAGCCGGCCTTCGCCGGGGACCGGAAGCTTGGGTGAAGTCGCCATGCCGTCAAGGTATCCCTGACGCCCCTGCTAGTCAAGGTTACCTTGACGGCATGGCGTGGGCGGGGCCTAGAACTGCCAGCGCGTCGCGCCGCCCGGTGCCACGGTGGCCACCGCGGTCGCGGCGCGCGGGGTGAGGCGGTACACGTGCCACGGCGGCGGCCCGGCCGAGGGGGCGCTATAGTCCGCGGTCAGGGCCAGGCCCGTCTCGTCGACCCGGCACGGCCAGTCCTCGGCCCAGCGCGCGGCCATCGCCGCCACCGTGGCCGGGTCGGTGACCACGGCGGCGTCGCCGTCCACGACCAGGTCGAATTCCTGCGTGGCGAGGCTCAGCGTGCAGCGCGGGTCGCGGGCGAGGTTGCGGCCCTTCCTGGTGCCCTGGCCCGTCTCGAACCAGAAGCAGCCGTCGGCCCACAGCGCGCCGACCCCGGTAACGTGCGGGCTCCCGTCCGCGTTGATCGTGACCAGCCAGCTGGAATGGCGATCCGGCCCGCCGCTGCCAGGCGCCGAAGCCACGCCCGCCTCGAGCCGCCCCTCGATCGCACCCCAGTCCAGCAGCGGCGTCTCGTACATCTCCCCGAGGTTCTTAGCATCCATGCCCTTCAGACGCTCCCCCCCACCAAAAATCATCGCCCACCTAATGCCATCCACCGCACCTTCAGCCCCCCACAGCGTCCCGCCATCCCTCCGCGTCCCGCTATCCCTCCGCGTCCCGCTATCCCTCCGCGTCCCGCCGTCCCTCCGTGCCCAGCTGCCCGCCGTGGTGCTGCTATGGCGAGTGTGGCTACGGCGCGGAATTAACGTGGAAGATCCGGGTTATGTGGAAAATCCGGGGGCCTGGGATCCCCCTGATGTTCCGCGTAGCCCGGATTTACCAAGATCTTTTAGCGGGCGGGAGCGCAGTTGCGGCTGGGGTGATTCGAGTGACGTCTGCGACTTCTGCCAGGGCCGCTTACCGGAAAGGATCCGGGTGAGGGACGCTAAGTCTCCTTGCGGCCGGTGACGGAGCGCAGGCCGGGCGGGAGGTCTGCGGCGCCGAACGCCGTGCCGATCTCGGCCCGCACGCCGTGCGCGGCCAGCAGCGCCGGGAGGGCGGACGTGTCGACCAGCACGTTTTCGTGGCGCTCGTGGCCACGCCGCCAGGCGCCCGCGCCGTCGGGGACGAACGTCGTGGCGTCACGGACGAAGCGGTCCGGAGCCGGCGCGGAGAACTCGGTGATGATGGCCCAGTCTGCGTCGGCCTTGGCGAACGGCCGCTCGCCCGCCCGGATCTGCCCGTAGTCCAGGTCCAGGATGTCGACGGCCAGCACCCCGCCCGGGCGCAATGCGGCAGCCGCGGCGACCAGCGCCGTCTCGATGGCCGTCGCGTCGGGCAGGTAGCTCAGCACGTGCCCGACCGAGACCACCGCGTCCGCCGGCGGCAGCGGGTCGCCCGGCAGGGTGAGCTGGCGCAGGTCCGCGGACTCACCCAGGGCCGCCCGGGCCAAGTCCAGCATGTCGGGGGAGGCGTCGGTGGCGATGACCCGCAGCCCGGCCGCCCGCAGGTGCCGGGTCAGCGCGCCGCTGCCGCAGCCGAGCTCGAGCACGACGCCGCCCCGCACCGGAGCCAGCAGGTCCAGGATGCCCGGGGCACACTGGTCACCGTGGAAGCCGTAGCCCCGGTCGTGGATGAGCGCCAGGTCATGCTGGTAGTAGTGCACCGCGTCAGTCCTTTACCGTGATGCCCAGGTGGTTCGCGAGTAGCGGGGCCAGCGTGACCAGCTGGAGGCTGTCGATGATGGCCCCGCGTAGCGCGTCGTAGCCGGCCGTGATGCCGAGCTCGGCGCCGCGCAGGTCCACCTTGGTGCAACTCGCCTTGGTGAAATCCGCGCCCGCCAGCATGCTGCCGCCGAAGCTGACCTGCCGCAGCGTGGTGCCGCCGAACTCGACGTCGCGCAGCACGCAGTTCTCGAACGTCACCTCGATGAGCTTGCTGCTGCGGAAGTTGACCGAGTCGAGCTTGCAATCGTGGAAAGTGACCCGGCGCATCGAGCACGAGAAGATCTGTACCCCGGCCAGCGCGCAGCTGGCCAGCGTGACGTCCTGCCAGCCGGTTTCGGCCAGGTCGCAGGCCACGAACCGGACGTCCCGCAACGGGGTTTCGGTGAACCGGGCCTTGCGCAGGCTGCCGCCGTCGAACGAGACGCCGGAGAACGAGCATTCCAGGAAGTGACCGAACGGCGCGTCGGCGCCGTCGAACGAATTGCCGTCGAACGCCAGGCCGTCATACACCTCGTCCGGCTCCAGATCGCCCCGGAACGGAATGAGCTCAGCGGGCATGGCACTGACCCTACCGGCCCCCGCCGGCAGGGTCCTCGTAAGATCAGCGCTGGAACAAGCCAGAACTACGAGGAAAGGACCGTGCCATGGCCGACGGCGACGATTTCAACGGCAAGGTCATCGAGGAATTCCGGGCCAACAGCGGGAAGGTCGGCGGGTTCTTCGAGGGAGCACCCATGGTGCTGCTCCACCACAACGGAGCCAAGACCGGTACCGAGCGGGTGAACCCTCTCATGTACCAGCAGGTAGGCGACAGCATTGCCGTCTTCGCCTCGGCGGGCGGCGGGCCCAACGACCCGCAGTGGTTCCGCAACCTGGTCGCCCACCCGGAGGTCACGCTCGAGGTCGGCACGTCGACCGTGAAAGCCCGCGCCCGGGTGGCCGAAGGTAGCGAGCGCGACTCGATCTGGGAGACCCAGAAGGAGCGGTATCCCCAGTTCGCAGAGTATGAGAAGAACACCGCGCCCCGCGTGATTCCCGTCGTCGTGCTCGACCCGGAGGCGTAACCTCCTTCCTGGCGGCCAAAGGCGTCCGCATCCGGATATTCCGGATCCGTAGTATCCGGATGCGGAAATTACGGCCAGGACGTGCCGGTCCTCCGATCGGCTAAGGGGTGCGCGTGGACGTAGCCGAGCCTGTCGTCCGGACGGCCGCCGGGCCGGTTCGCGGCCGGACTGAGAACGGCATCGCGGTTTTCCGTGGTATCCCGTTCGCCCAGCCCCCGGTGGGAGACCTGCGCTTCGCCGCCCCCCGGCCGGCCCGGCCGTGGGACGGCGTGCGGGAGGCGGCCATGTTCGGGCCGCCCCCACCGCAGTCAGGGCTCATGCCTGCCCTGATGGAGCCGGTGTCGCCGGACGCCGACCCCGGCGACTGGCTCACCGTCAACGTGTTCTCGCCCGGCCTGGGCGCGGCCGGGCTGCCGGTCATGGTCTGGATCTACGGCGGCGCCTACCGGTTCGGCGCGGCCAGCATGACCGGCTACGACGGCGGGCCGCTGGCCGCGCGGGGCGTGGTGGTGGTGACCTTCAACCACCGGGTCGGCGTCGAGGGCTACGCGTACCTGCCGGGCGTGCCCGCCAACCGGGCCCTGCTGGACCAGGTCGCGGCGCTGCACTGGGTGCGGGAGAACATCGCCGCGTTCGGCGGCGACCCGGACCGGGTGACCGTGTTCGGCGAGTCGGCCGGCGCGGGCGCGATCGCGTCGCTGCTCGTCATGCCCGCCGCGGCCGGGTTGTTCCGCCGCGCGATCGCGCAGAGCGTGCCCGGGACGTTCCTCTCGCCCGCGCTGGCCGCCGACGCCACCGCCGCCATCGCGCGGGCCGCCGGGCTTCCCCCGACGACCGAGGCGTTCGCGGCCGCCGACCCGGCTCAGCTGGCCGCCGCCTCGGACGCGGCGCCTCCCGCGGAGCACGGGGACCGCTGGGGCCCCGTAGGCGGCACCGGCGTTCCGTTCTCGCCGGTCGTCGACGGCGAGGTGCTGCCCGTCGCGCCGTGGCGGGCCATCGCGGCCGGCGCCGCCCGTGACGTCGACCTGATCACCGGGCACAACCGCGACGAGTACCGGCTGTTTACCACGCTGTCCGACGTGCGTGGCAAGGTCACGGACGAGATGGCCGCCGGCGCACTGCGCGAGCTGGCCGGCCCGGACGGCGAAGCCGCCTACCGCGAGGCTTACCCGGACGCGGACGCCGAGGCGCTATTCGAGCTGGTCCACTCCGACTGGCTGTTCCGGATGCCCACGCTGCACCTGGCCCAGGGGCACGCCGCGGCGGGCGGCCGGACCTTCCTCTACCAGGTCAGCTACCCCGCTACGGAAGCGGACCTCGGCGCCTGCCACGCGCTCGAGGTGCCGCTGGTGTTCGGCGTGTGGCGGGGCCTTGGGCAGCTGCTGTTCGGCGCCGAGCCGCCGGCCAGCGCGGTGGCGCTCAGCGAGCTGATGCAGTCCCAGTGGGCCACGTTCGCAGCCGACGGCGACCCCGGCTGGCCCGCGTATTCGGTCGGCCGTCGGCTCACCCGCGTCTTCGACGACCCGGCGGACGTGGTCCCGTATCCCGAGCAGGCCTCGATGCACATCTGGGATCAGCACCGCTTCGGCGTACTCGACCTGATCGCGCCGGGGGCCTGAACGATATCCTCGTGCCCTAGCCGAACGCCTGTCTTCGAGCGAAAGGCCCGGGTAGTGCCGATATACGCGCTGGGCGAGTACGAGCCCGAGATCCACGAGACCGCCTTCGTCCATCCCGACGCCGTCGTCATCGGCCGGGTCAAGATCGGGCCCGAGGCGTCCGTGTGGCCGTGCGCCGTGCTGCGCGGGGACCACGGCCGGATCGAAGTCGGCGCGCGGACGTCCGTGCAGGACGGGACGGTGGTGCACTGCACGCGCGAGTGGCCGACGCTGATCGGGGCCGACTGCGTGGTCGGGCACAACGCGCACCTGGAGGGCTGTGTGGTGGGGGACTGGTGCCTGATCGGCTCGGGTTCGGTCACCCTGAACCGCGTCACGGTCGGGGCCGGCTCGATCGTGGCGGCGGCTTGCCTGGTCCCCGAGGGCTTCGAGGTGCCGCCGGGCGCCCTGGTGGCCGGGGTGCCCGCGAAGATCAAGAAGACCGGGCTGCCGCCCGGCTTCGCCGACAACTCGGTGAAGACCTACATCGAGACCGGCCGGCTGCACCGGACCGGCCTGCGACGCCTCGACAGCCCCAGCGGCCCCAGCGGCCCCGCGGGTTCCGCTCACCCCGGCAGCCCCGGTGGCCTCGGCTGGCCCCCTGGCTTCGATGTCCCCGGCGGCCCCAGCCGCCTTGACGACCCCGGCGGCCCCAGCCGCCTCGGCGACCCCGGCGGCGCCAGCCGCCTCCACGACTGAGCATGATCGACGGCCTGGCGCTCATCGACGCCCATATGCACGTGCCCCGGCTGAGCACGGTGTCGCCGGCCTGGATGAAGTGGGCGGAAGATTTCGGCCAGGACTCGCCCTGGCGTGGCGTGTTCTCCGCCGAAGGCGACCCGGTTCCGGCCCGGCTCGACGCCCTGCTCGACGCCGAAGGCGTCGACGTCGCCTTGCTATTCGCCGAGTACAGCCCGCGGGCCACCGGCATCCAGCCGGTCGAGGACCTGCTGCCGCTGATCGCGCACAACCCGGCCCGGTTCCGCCTGGTCGCCAACGTGAACCCAGATGTGCACGCGAAGCCGGCCGCGGAGGCCGCCCGCCAGCTCGATCTCGGCGCCGTCGCGGTCAAGCTGCACCCGGTGCACGGCGCCTTCTCACCCGAAGATCCGGCCTTGCGCGCCGTGTACGAGCTGTGCGCCGAGCGCGGCGTGCCGGTGATCACGCACACCGGCGGCAGCATCTTCCCCGGCTCGGAGCCGTCGGCGGGCGACCCCGGGCTGATGCGCCAGGTCATCGCCGACTTCCCGGGTGTGACCTTCGTGCTGGCCCACGGTGGCCGCGGCCAGTGGTACAACCAAGCCGCCGAGATGGCACTGACCTGCGACAATGTCTGGCTCGACGTGGCTGGCCTGCCCCCGAAGCGGCTGCCGGACTACTACGCCGCCTTCGACCTGCCCGCCCTGGCCCGCAAGTGGATCTTCGGCACCGACTGGCCCGGCGTCCCCGGCGTAGCCAGGAACGCCCGCGCCGTCGCCGCCCTCGGCCTGCCCCCCGACACCCTGGCCGGCGTCCTCTCCGGCCACGCCACCCACGTCTACCTGCACCCCTAGCCCCCCGGCACCCTGGCCCCGCAGCACCCCTGGCCCGCATCACCCCTGGCCCCGCAGCACCCCTGGCCCCGCAGCACCCCTAGCCCCACGGTGCTCCCAGCCCCACCAGCACCTCCAGCCCCACCAGCACTCCTAGCAGCACCAGCACCCTAAGCTCACGTGTCCCTCTAGCTTCACCTATCTCTCTAGCCACGCTGTGAATCTCATTGATCACTTGCCTTGCGGCCGTCCCTGCGCCTGCCGTGACTAGTGATCCCACCGCAGCCCCATACCCATGATCATGGACATTTTGTGACAAATAGCGCCCAAAATTACCCATGATCATGAAATACCCGGATGAGGGTGACCCCATATGCCTCCGGCATCCCATCGCTCACTTGTTCCTAGAGGGCTGCCATGATCATGAAGGGTTGTGTACCCACTAGTGGTACACAACCCTTCATGATCATGTAAAACGGCATCCTGCTGGGCGCGAGCCGGCGCTTCAAGGGCGCGAGCCGGCGCTTCAAGGGCGCGAGCCGGCGCTTCAAGGGCGCGAGCCGGCGCTCCAGCGGCGCGAGCCGGCGCTTCAGCGGCGCGAGCCGACGCTTCAAGGGCGCGAGCCGACGCTTCAACGGCGCCAGCCGACGCTCCAGCAGCGCCAGCCGACGCTCGGGGGCGCGTGCCGGCGCTTGCGTACCCCGCCTCAGCCGACCAGGCTGGTCGTTTCCGCGCTGGAGCCTTCCGGGCTGTCCGCCGCACCGGCCGTGGTGAGGAGCCGCTGCAGCAGCACGACCTCGCTGCTGTCCAGGCCGGTGCTGACCGGCAGCTTACGGGCCCGCTCGGCGGCCTGGGCCAGCGACCGCTGCGCCGCGCTGAGCTGCTCCCGGAGCCGGACGTTCTCCTCGGCCAGCTTGCCGTGCTTGGTCCAGGCCGTGGCCAGCTCGTACTCCAGGCCGGTGACCGTCTCCTGCAACTCAGAACGATCCGGCTGCGGTACCTCGGACGGCTGCTGCACCTCGGCCAGCTCAGACGGTCGCTCCAGCTCGGATTGATCCGGCTGGCTCGTGTCCGCGTCGGACGCGGCCAGCCGCCTGACCACCTGGACGAGCAGGCGGCGAGCCAGTTCGTCGTAGTCGAAGCCGGCTGTGCCGGCCGCGGGAATCCCGCCCGCCGCGGCGATGCCGCCGGATCCGGAGACGACCCTGGGTATCGCCCCCTGGATCGGCCCGGATACCCGGGCGGTCCCGCCCGGTCCGGCGCTGGTCGCCGATCCCAGCCTGATCCGGTACGTCCGTTTGCCCCGCACCTCACGTTCGATCAGGCCCGAACGTTCCATGCCCGACAGCAGCTGTGCGAACGCCACGCTGGATCCCGGATAGCCGACCGCCGTGGCCAGCCGCGTGCTGGCCATCCCGTTGGCATCGAAGAGCTCGCTGACCTCCGACAAGTACGAGATGATGTGCTCTCGTGTTCCTACGGCCCTCTTTCTGGCCGTCTTTCTCCCGACCCCCACGGCAGCACCTCTCCCCACCCATGGCAATCATGCCTGCCGACGACCTCATGATAGTACGGCCGCTTCCTTAGCAGCAGGGATAGCGTCGGCCTGACCCGGTCCGTACAGATAACGGTTGAATGCCAATCACGTTGCGCGGGGGGCGCTATGAGGTTTGGCAGCCCCGCGCGGCGGGAGTGGAGGGGGTAGGCGGCTAACGTACGATCGAAGGGCAGTCGCCGCACCTGCAGCACGCTGACAAGCCGAAACCGGCCGTCGGTTGTACACGTTGTCCTTGGTATCCGTACTCTTCGCACCTAGTAAGACGGCAGCACGTGGACCTGGATGTGGACTACGCGACCACGCTCGTGGCGGCGCTTTTGCTCGGCGTCGGCTTCGTGCTCCAGCAGGCTGCGGCCCAGCTGGAGCCCGAGTGCCGGTTCCTGAGCCCGCGCATCCTGACTGACCTGCTGCGCAAACCCCGGTGGCTGGCGGGCATCGCGTGCATGGTGGCCGGGCAGCTGCTCGCCGCCTGGTCTATCGGCCACGCCGCGCTGACGCTGGTGGAGCCGCTGCTCACCACCTACCTGCTGTTCGCGCTGCTGCTCGCCGTCCCGATGGCCAAGCAGGCGATGCGCTGGACCGAGGTAGCCGGCGCGCTGGTCTTGTGCGCGGGCGTGACCCTGCTGTCGCTGTCCCGGTCCACCAAGCCCATCGGCCTGTCGGTCGGCTCGTTCTCGCACTGGCCCGCGGCCGCGATCATCGCCGGCATCGCCTACGTCGCGGTGGTGACCGGGCTGTCCCGGCGAGGGGTGTCCCGGGCCACCTTGACCGGCCTGGGGGCCGGCCTGGTCTTCGGCATCCAGGACGCGCTGACCCGGCAGACGCTGGAGCTCCTGCAGGGGCATCCGGTCACCGTGCTGTTCACCAACTGGGCGCCGTACTGCCTGCTCGGGGCCGGGATCGTCGGCCTGTGGCTGATGCAGAACGCGTTCAGCGCCGGCCCGCTGCACTCCTCGCTGCCCACCATCGCGGCCGGCGAACCGGTCGCCGGCATCGCGCTGGGCATCGTCGTGTTCGGCGACCGGATCCAGATCTCCCCGGGCATGCTCGCAATCGAGGCCGGCGGCATCGCCGCGCTGATCGTGGGCGTGGTGGCGGTCGCGCGCTCGTCCGCGTTCAGCGGGCTGCGCAAGATCACCGACGTCATCACCCCGCACACCAGCCCCGGCGACCACGCGGCCGGACACTCCCACGTCAGCCGTCGTGAGGACCTGAACGGCCTGCGGCCTAGCCCTGACCGGGACCTAGAGCAAAACGCCCAGCCGGCCCCGGCCGTCATCCGCCCGTCCCGGCTGCGCCGGCCCCCGCTTCACGGCCCCCCCTCGGGCGAGGAAGGCGGCTGAGCCCCGTAGCGCGGCTGAGCCCCGTAGCGCGGCTGAGCCCGCAGCGCGGTCAGGCCGTCTCGGCTGGCTGCCAACGGGTGCCTTCCGGCGTGTCGCTGATGTCGAGGCCGGCCCCGGCCAGGGCTTCCCTGATGGCGTCGGCCGCGGCGAAGTTGCCCGCGTCGCGCAGCGTGGCCCGCAAGGCCAGCAACGGCTCGACGGCTGGCCGCAGCCGGTCCCAGGGGTCGGCCAGCCCGTCCCGGGCCGCCCGTCCGAGCCGTCCGATGAGGCCGCGCAGCAGCGCCCGGGCCTGCTCCGTACCCTGATCCTCGTCCATGTCCGCTTCCCACTGCGTGATCGCGGTCTCGAGTCCGCAGATCACGCCCACCATCGCGTCCGCGTCCCGGCCGTCGGCGGCCATCTCGAACCCCTGCTCGGCGGCCGCCATGATGTCCGGCAGCGGCACGACCGGCTCCTGCGGCCGGGTCGTTCGGTCCGTATCGTCGCCTGGAGAGAGCGGGCGCCCCGGCTCCCGGCTCGCGCTCGCCTGGGCCGGGCGGTTCCCCCGCACCAGGTCGCGCAGGTCCGCCACGGACAGCCGGGTGCCGGCCGGCAGCACCACGCTGTCCCCGGACCGCCGGACGGTCATGCCGCCCCGGCCGCGGACGTCGATTTCCTCCGTCCGCAGGTCCATGAGCACCGCGGTGTGCTCGTCCACGCCCAGCACGGCGGCGTCGGCCGGAAGGTCGCGCTCCATCTCGGCCAGCCTCCGCTCGCCGAGGTAGCAGTGCCTGGTGTCGTAGCGTCCGCCCTCGGCGTTGTCGTAGTGGGGGATGAGTGCCACGTTGAGGCCGAACGCGCCGAGCAGGTCGAGCCCGTCCAGCCAGCGCGGTGCGCCGCCCGCCTTGTAAACCTCGTAGACCGGCACGGTGAAGCGGCCCGCGGTGGCGGCGGCCGCCGAGGCCAGGACGGTCAGCCCGCCGCCGGCCAGGACCCGGTCCCGCAGCCCGGCCGCGACCGGGCCCGCCTGCCAGTGCGCCAGCGCGTAGGAGGGGCTGCCGGGCCCGGCGAACACCCAGTCCGCGGCCCTGATGGCGGCCGCCTGCCGCGCCTCGTCCTCGGGATCCCACCCGATCAGCGGCGCGGCCATCGCCGGATCAGCCCGCGGGGTCGTGCCGGGCGTCACGCGCACCCGCAGGCCGACGCTGCCGGCGAAGTAGCGCTCCGTCCGGGCCGAGATGTCGGCGGCGTTCTCCTGGAAGGCGTACGGGGTAGCGAGCGCCATCGCCTGCGGGCCGCTCAGGCCCAGCCGCCCGACGAGGTCCCGGTGCACCGTGACCATCGTGGGGCTGGTCTCGCCGGACCCGATGATCGCCAGGACGCGGCAGCGAGGGTATTGCGACATCCCTCGTCGACCCCCTCAGGTCACTACGCAAGACAAGACACTGTGTACCGGTATTTACGATGCCATACCCACGCCGGACGCACCGGCCCTCAGATGCGCACAGTAATCACTTCATCACCTAGACGAACTGGTGGGAGCCAGTTATGTTCGAGGTATGTGCGATCTGAGCCGTGCGGAACAAGGTTCGCTCACCACCCTGCTCGGTGACCTGCAGGCAGCGCAGGCTCGCTTGTCGGCCACCTACCCCGACATCTTCAGCCGGGCCTGGGCCGACCACGAGGCCATGCTGGCCGCGCTGGACGAGCTCACCGCCGCCGCCGGACGGGTGCGGACCTGGGTCGCCGCCAAGCACCACACCGCCATGGCATAACACCGCGGCTCCCCACCGGAGCATTCCGGTAGAGAGCCGCGGGCAGTCTCAGATCAGGCCGGGACCGCTTCCGGGTCGGCCGGGCGCCGCCAGGGCTCGCCGGGCTTGAGGCCCCAGACCGCTGCCCCGAAGGCCGTCAGCACGAACAGGACGAACGTGATGATGTGCACGCTGGTGCAGTACAGGCAGATGCTCCCGATGATGATGAACTCGGCGTAGACCAGGTAGATCACCATGCCGATGCCCACCACCATCGCCGCGATCCTGAGCAGGTGGACCTCGCGCCTGCGCGCCTGCCACGCCCACGGGCTCATGATCGCCGCCGCGAACACGAAGAAGGCGAGCCCGAGCACCGCGACCGGGATCCCGAACACGTAGGACTGCGGGCTGGTCGTGACCTTGGTGCAGTTCACCAGGCCCGTTTCCGAGCAGGCGAGCGGCGCCCCGGTGAAGTGCGAGATCGTCAGGTAGACCGACACGCCCAGCCCGGCCAGCGTCAGCACGAAGGTGACGATCTGCATCCAGATCGCGGGGCCCCGCTCGGTCCGGTCGTCCTCGATGACCGGGGTCCGCGGCGGGCGGCCGGACGCCGCGGACCGCACCTGGCTGCGGTCCTTGACCGCGGTGCCGTTGCCGCCGGGACGCCCGGCGCTCCCGGTCCGCCCGGCGGGGCGCGCCGCCGTCCCGTTCTTGACGGCGGTCCCGCCGCTGGCGGCGTTCCTGACCGTGCTGGACCGGGCCGCGGCCCTCGCTGCCTTAGCGCGGTTCGACTTCGAAGCTGTCATCGGGGCTTCGCCCTCCGGTGATGTCACGGCTGGTGCTTCGCGCGAGCCTACGCTCGCTTCCTGAGAGTCAGCTCAGGATTTACAGGCTGCCTTCCAGGGACTGGACGGCGGTGGTGCAGGCGGTGGCGGGCTGGTTGTTCGTCATCTTGCAGATCGCGGCCGTGATGTAGTTGGCCGTGCCGCCGATGCCCTTGGCCACGCTGCTGCTCGGGTTCTTCAGGTCGGACGCGATCGTCGCCCAGGAGAGCCCGGAGAGCACCTGCGGGTTGTAGCTGGCCCCGGCGATCAGGTACTTGTTGCCGAAGTCGATGAACGGGATGGCGCCGTTGCTGCCCGAGGGGACGTACGGCGGGACGTCGTACTTGTTCAGCAGCGCCTGCTGGGCCGCGGTCGGCGTCTCCAGGTTGGTGTAGCTGCCGGTCGTCTTGTCCGGGACGTTGGTCTGCATCTCGACCGGGGTGAAGGTCACGTACTTGCTGGTGTACGAGGCGCCGTGGAACGTCCAGGTCGGCGTGTTCGGGTAAGGCTCGGCCGAGCCGCCGCCGTTGACCGACGCGGAGTGCGTGGTGGTCAGCCCGGAGAACGTGCCGAACCGGCTCAGGGCCACGATCATCGACCAGCGCTCAGCCGCGCAGTAGGGGCAGTACTCGGCGCCCATGTAGAGCATCTCGGGCTTGCCGTTGGCGGTCAGCGCCGTACCCCCGGTGATGGCCGCGGGCTTCGCGGTGACCGCGCCGCCGCCGTCCCCGATCTTGTCCAGCGTGCTGGCCGGGACGCCGGTGACGTTGGACACTACGCTGGCCAGGGCCGCGCCGGTCGGGCCGCTCGTGGCGGTACTCGAGCCCGACTTGCTGCCCGGCTTGACCACGATGATGACCAGCACGATCGCCACCACGGCGACGACGGCGCCCGACACGATGAGGATCCGCCGGCGCTGCTGCGACCGGCGCTCGGCCGCGCGCTGGGCGGCGAGCCGCTCTCTGCGGCTGGTATCGACCTTCGTCCTGCTTGCCTTGCCCATGCTCGCCTCGTCCAACCCTTGCGTCAGCCAGCTAGCGGTCAGGCCGCACCTGTGCTGGTTCCATGCCTGCGCCGGCGCGCAGGAGTAGTCCGTCGTCCCGGGTACCGGGCTCTATGTTAGGCGTTCAACCTTACCGGTGCGCCCGTGCGCCAAGACCCGGCCTCGGGACCCGCCGGCCGGATGACCTGTCCCGTTTGCCCGAACTGAGGGACTTAATGGGATTAGTGAAGTATCAGCCAAGATTACCTGACAATTCAATAAAGATCCCCGCATTACCCGGCGGAAATCGGATACCGCTAGACCCGTGGCCGTCCACGGGAGTCATCCACGGGGCGGCGCTGAGGGTGCCGGCCCTCACGGCAGGTGTGAGGGGGGTGCCGTGAGGGCCGGCGGCTCCGGGTCACTGCGGTACCCGGAGGCTTGAGGCGGCGGAGCCGGCGCTAGGCCGGTGCCGCCGGCGGCCGGAGACCGCGGCGCCCGGAAGTGATTGTGCCGGCGTCCATCGGACCTCAGAAGTCCCGGTAGCCAGGGGAGTCGCAGCGGGATCGGCAGCTGGCCGTCATTCCCCGCCTCCCCGCATCGTTCCGCCGACCTGCAGGCAGCGAATGACAGGAGAGCTGGGCCGCCGCAGGCGCCCTCGGGCGCGCGACTAACTATGAAACGACCGTCTCTATACGATCTAGATTTTTTCTGGATGACTAGAACAAATCACTGTAACCTTAATAGGAAGCTCCGGCCCGTGGGGGGCAGGACCTTCGGGTCTCAGGGGTTATCTAGCGAGCGGAAGGTCGGCGAAGCCGTGGCGTTGCGCGTCGGCGTGCTTGGTCCCGTCGCGGCCTGGTATGGCGACCGGGAGCTACCCGTAGGGCAGCCTCGGCAGCAGGCTGTACTCGGCATCCTGGCGATGCGGGCGAACCGGGTGATATCCCGGGGCGAGCTCGTCGACGCCGTCTGGGGGCAAGACCCCCCGGTCAGCGCCGAGGGCGGCATCTATACCTACGTGGCCGGGCTGCGCCGGGTCATCGAGCCCAACCGGTCGCTGCGCGGCCCGGGCCGCGTCCTGGTCTCGTCCGGGGCCGGTTACGTGCTGCACCTGGTGCCGGGCCAGCCGGACGCGGTGGCCTTCGAGATGGACCTGGGCCGGTCCCGTCAGCTGCGCAAGGCCGGCGACCCGGCCGGGGCGGTGAACGCGCTCAACTCGGCGCTCTCGCTCTGGCGGGGCATCGCGTTCGCCGGGGTGCCGGGGCCGTTCGCGGAGACCGAGCGGGTACGGCTGGGCGAGCTGCGCTCCGCGGCCGCGGAGGAGCGCGCCGACGTGCTGCTGTCGCTGGGCCGGCACGAGGAGGTCGTGCCCGACCTCTCGGCCATGGTGACGGATCATCCGCTCCGGGAGCGGATGCGCGGGCTGCTGATGATCGCGCTCTACCGCTGCGGGCGGCACGCCGACGCGCTGCGCGTCTTCCAGGACGGCCGCCGGGTGCTGGCCGAGGAACTCGGCATCGACCCGGGCGGTGAGCTGTCCCGGATCCACCAGCAGGTGCTGACCATGGACCCCGCGCTGGCCGCGCCCGATGGCCCGGCCGTCGTGACGCTGCGCAGCGACGCGGGCCTGGTGCCCGACGACGGCCAGCGACGGCCGCAGCCCGAGGCCATGAGCACCCCGGTGCCGGCCCAGCTGCCGCTCGACGCGCCGGGCTTCTCCGGCCGCCACGAAGAGCTGAGCCTGCTGCAGGCGGTGCTGCCGGATCAAGCAGACACCGGTTCCGGGATCGGCCAGACCGTGCCGATCGTGGTCATCTCGGGCACGGCCGGGACGGGCAAGACCGCGCTGGCCATCCGGTTCGGCCGCCAGGTCGCCCGGCGGTTCCCCGGCGGCCAGCTGTACATCAACCTGCGCGGCCTGGACCCGGCCACGGTGCCGGTCGAGCCGCAGGAGGCGCTGCGGTTCTTCCTCGACGCGCTGAGCGTGGCCCCGCACCGGATCCCGCGTGACACCGACGGCCGGTCCGCCCTGTTCCGCAGCATGCTGGACGGCAAGCGGATGCTCATCGTGCTGGACAACGCGCGCAACGAGGCCCAGGTCCGGCCGCTGCTGCCCGGCTCGCCCGGCTCCCTGGTCGTGGTGACCAGCCGCAACGAGATGACCGGCCTGGTCGCCGCCGAGGGTGCGGTGCCGCTGACGCTCGACGTGCTCAGCGACGCCGAGGCCTATGAACTGCTCGCCCGCCGGCTCGGCCATGACCGGGTGGCGGCCGAGCCGGCCGCTGCCACCGAGATCACCGAGTCGTGCGCCCGGCTGCCGCTGGCCCTGAGCATCGCGGTCGGCCGCGCGGCCGCCCGGCCCAAGCGCCCGCTCACCGAGCTCGCCGCCGAGCTCAGGGACGCCCGGAGCCGCCTGGACGCGCTCGAAGCCGGGGACGCGATGACGAACGTGCGGGCGGTCTTCTCCTGGTCCTACGACCAGCTCCCGGAGCCCGCAGCGCGGATGTTCCGGCTGCTGGGCGTGCACCCGGGCCCGGACATCTCGCTGTCGGCGGCGGCCAGCCTGGCCGGGATGCCCCGGTCCGAGGCGGGTACCGCCCTGCGCGAGCTGGCCCGGACCCACATGGTCGCCGAGTACCTGCCGGCCCGGTTCACGTTCCACGACCTGCTCCGCGCCTACGCGGCCGAGGCGGCCGAACGGCACGATCCGGAGCCGGAGCGGCGGGCCGCGGCCGGGCGGGTGCTCGACCACTACCTGCACACGGCCATGGCGGCCTCCAACCGGTTCAGCCCGTTCCGCTCCCCGCTGCAGCTGACCGGTCCGCAACCGGGCGTGCTGCCCGCCGAGATGGCGGACAAGGACCAGGCCATGGCCTGGTTCGACGCCGAGGTCCCGGTCCTGCTCGCGCTGATCGCCTACGCCGGAGCCAACGGGTTCGACGCCCACGCCTGGCAGATTCCCTGGACGCTCGGCCCGTTCTTCAACCGGCGCGGCCGGTGGCAGGACTACACCGCGACCCAGCAGACCGCGCTGGCCACGGCCACGAAGCTGGGGGACACGCTCGCCCTGGCGCACGCCCACCACCTGCTCGGCCACGTCCAGTCGCAGACCGGCGCCTACGAGCAGGCCGACCCGAACTTCCGCCGCGCCCTGGACCTGTTCCGCGAACTCGGCGACCGCGGCAACGAGGCCGTGGTGCTCAACGGCCTGGCCGGCATGCTGGAGAAGCAGCAGCGCTTCCCCGAGGCGCTGGCCGTCGCGCTGGACGCGCTGCGGATGCTCAAGGCCGTCGGGCACTGGTGGACCCAGGCCACCCTGGAGAACGGGGTCGGCTGGCTGTACGCCCACCTCGGCCAGTACGACCAGGCCCTCACCCACTGCCGGCGGGCGCTGAGCCTGCACCGCGAATCCGGGCACCGCGGCGGCACCGCCGACACGCTGGACAGCCTCGGCTTCGTCTACCTCAAGCTCGGTGACACGGCCCAGGCCAAGGTCCACTACACCCGGGCCATCGAGGCCTACCGCGACATCGCCGCGCCGTTCGGCGAGGGCAACTCGCTGACCGGCCTTGGCGACGCGCTGCTGGCCGAGGGTGACCGCCAGGCCGCCGAAGCGGCCTGGCGCGAGGCCGTCGCCATCCTCGACCGGCTCCCGCACCCGCTCGCCGACGAGGTCCGGGCCCGGCTCCGCGACCTCGAGGGCGAAGGCGGCCCGCGCCCCGATGGTGACGGGACCGCCGGGCCCGGCCAGCTAACCGAGGCGGCCACGGCAGCCCGTTAGGTATAAAGGAAACGGCCTACGGGGATGAACCCTGTCCCGCCCACGGGACCTGCGGTTAATAGTGCGAAAGGTGAATATTCTAGTGACGACGAGGGCTTTGCTGCTCGAGAATATCCACCCGGACGCGTCGGCTCGGCTGGTCAAAGCGGGGTACCAGGTCGACACGCTGCCGCGCGCGCTGGGCGAAGACGAGCTCATCGAGGCCATCCGCGACGTGAGCCTGCTCGGCATCCGGTCCGGGACCCAGGTCACCGAGCGGGTCCTGGACGCCGCGCCCGACCTGGTCGCGGTCGGGGCCTTCTGCATCGGGGTCAACCAGATCGACCTGGCCGCGGCGGCCCAGCGCGGCGTCGCGGTGTTCAACGCGCCGTTCTCCAACACCCGCAGCGTGGTCGAGCTCGCGCTGGCCGAGATCATCGCCCTGGCCCGGCGGCTGCCGGAGAAGAACGCCCAGATGCACGCGGGTCACTGGGACAAGTCCGCGGCCGGGAGCCACGAGGTGCGCGGCCGCAAGCTGGGCATCGTCGGCTACGGCAACATCGGCACCCAGCTGTCGGTGCTGGCCGAGAACCTCGGCATGTCGGTCTACTTCTACGACATCGCCGACAAGCTGGCGCTCGGCAACGCGCGCCGCTGCTCGACCCTGTCCGAGCTGCTCGAGTCGGTGGAGACCGTCACCCTGCACGTGGACGGCCGGGACGCCAACCGCGGCTTCTTCGGCGAGGCCGAGTTCGCCGCGATGCGGCCGCGGTCGCTGTTCCTGAACCTGTGCCGCGGCTTCGTAGTAGACCACGCCGCGCTGGGCCGCAACATCGAGTCCGGGCACATCGCCGGGGCGGCCATCGACGTCTTCCCTTCCGAGCCGAAGGGCAAGGGCGACGAGTTCGTCTCCGCCCTGCGCGGGCTGCCGAACGTCATCCTCACCCCTCACATCGGCGGCTCCACCGAGGAAGCCCAGCAGGACATCGGCGAGTTCGTCGCGGGCAAGCTGGCCGACTACATGGCCTCGGGGGCCACCGCGCTCAGCGTGAACCTGCCCGAGCTCGCGCTGCCGACCGGCAGCGGCACCCACCGCCTGGTGCACTTGCACCGGAACGTGCCCGGCGTCCTCGCCTCGGTCAACCGGGTGCTGGCCGACCACGGCGTCAACGTGGAAGGCCAGCTGCTGCGGACCCGGGACGACTTCGGCTACGTGCTGACCGACATCAGCGCCGAGTACAGCGAGGCCGTCCTGGCCGAACTGCGCGCCATGCCGGTCACCATCCGCCTGCGCACGCTCCGCTCACCCTGAGGGGCTCACCCCGAGTAGGGCGTGTGCCGCGCCAGCGCGGTCACGTCCAGCTGCCCCCGGTAGACCAGCGCCGCCCCGTAGGGGATCCGCAGCACGAAGTGGCGGTGGCTGCCCGGCGGCGTGACGTCCAGGTAGGTGGCCAGCACCGAGTTCGACGGCTGCCCCGCCACCCCGAACGCGATGTCCGCGCTCGCGGTCTCCCCGGGCGACAGCACGATCAGCTTCCGCCCCGGATCCGGGCCGAAGTACGTCGGCCCCCGCATCTCCCTGGTGGCCAGCGGCCGCCCGGCCGCATCCCGCAGCTCCAGCCCCGGATACCCGTCCAGCCGGCACGAGCCACCGCTGACGTTAGTCAGCGTCACCAGGAAGCCCCGGTTCCCCAGCCCCGCCTGCGCCCCGTGGAACCCCGCCGCCAGGTCACTGACATAACAACGGTGTGGCACGTACCCGCCCGCGGTCGCCCGGCCCGGCCGTCGCCACCATGCCCGTCCCCAGCACGGCCACACCGGCCGCCACCGCCAAAGCGATGCGCAATCTCATGGACGGCCTCCCCGCTCAAGACCGGCCCGCCCAGGTGCGCGCCGCCTCCTCACCCCTTTTTAAACCATTAGGCCGAACGAGTGGGCGCGCCTTTCCGTAAAAATTACCGAGCCATCGCGATGCAGGCCAGATTTCTACGAGAAAAAGACAGTTGATTCGATTTATACCATTCCGTGAATCGAACAGCGGACTGATGGTAACCGCATGAACCCCGGGGTTCAGCGCACCATAACGCACTGGAAGTCCAGTTTCATGCCGCGCCCGCCACCCCCCGCGCGCCCGCCACCCCCCGCGCGCCCGCCACCCGGACGCCCCGCCCCGCTACAGCGGCGTCACGTAAGCCCCCGAGAGCCCTCCGTCCACCAGGAACGTAGACGCGGTGATGAACGAGGCGTCGTCGCTGGCCAGGAAGGCGACCGCGGCCGCGATCTCCTCGGCCTCGGCGAACCGGCCCATCGGCACGTGCACCAGGCGGCGCTGCGCCCGCTCCGGGTCGGCCGCGAACAGGTCGCGCAGCAGCGGCGTGTTCACCGGCCCCGGGCACAGCGCGTTGACCCGGATGCCCTCGCGCGCGAACTGCACGCCGAGCTCGCGCGACATGGCCAGCACGCCGCCCTTGGACGCGGTGTAGGAGATCTGCGAGGTCGCCGAGCCCATCACCGCGACGAACGACGCCGTGTTCACGATGGCCCCCTTCCCCTGCGCCCGCATGTACCCGAGAGCCTCCTTGCAGCACAGGTAGACCGAGGTCAGGTTGACCTCCTGCACCCGCCGCCAGGCGTCGAGCCCGGTCTCCAGGATCGAGTCGTCGTCAGGCGGAGAGATGCCCGCGTTGTTGAACGCCACGTCGACCGAGCCGTAGGTGTCGTGCGCCGCGCGGAAAGCCGCGGCCACGTCATCCGAAGACGTCACGTCGGCGTGCACGTACAGCCCGCCGGTCTCGGCCGCGGCCTTCTCCCCGGCCGCGTCGTCGACGTCGACCGCCACCACGTGCGCGCCCTCGGAACCGAACCGCCGCGCCGCCGCCAGCCCGATCCCGCTCCCCGCCCCCGTGATGACGACCGTCCGTCCGTCGAATCTCATCAGTCCTCCGTAGCAATAAAGACGTTCTTGACCTCGGTGAAGGCGTCCGGAGCGTCCGGGCCGAGCTCGCGCCCCAGGCCGGACTGCTTGAACCCGCCGAACGGCGTCCAGTACCGCACCGAGGAGTGCGAGTTCACCGACAGGTTGCCGGTCTCCACCGCCCGCGCCACCCGGATGGCCCGCCCCACGTCCCGGGTCCAGATCGACCCGGACAGCCCGTACGGGGTGTCGTTGGCGATCTCGATCGCCTCGGCCTCGTCGGAGAACGGGGTCACGGTCACCACCGGCCCGAACACCTCCTCGGTGTACGCCGGGTCGTCCCGGCCGACCGGCGCGAGCACGGTCGGCGGATACCAGAACCCGGGCCCGGACGGCGCGTGCCCGCGGAAGGCCACCGGGGCATCGGAAGGCACGTAAGAGGCGACGTGCGAACGGTGCGCCGCCGAGATCAGCGGCCCCATCTCGGTGGCCGCCGACGAAGGATCGCCGACCGCGACACCTCGCACCGCCGTCTCGAAAAGCTCCATGAACGTATCCAGCACCGAGCGCTGCACCAAGATCCTGGACCGGGCGCAGCAGTCCTGCCCGGCGTTGTCGAACACCGCGTACGGCGCGGTCGCGGCCGCCTTCTCCAGGTCGGCGTCGGCGAAGATGATGTTGGCGCTCTTGCCGCCGAGCTCCAGGGTCAGCCGCTTGACCTGGCGCGCGCAGTCGGCCATGATCCGCTGGCCCACCTCGGTCGACCCGGTGAACACGATCTTGCGCACCAGAGGGTGGTCGACCAGCCGCTGGCCCACCACGCTGCCCTTGCCCGGCAGCACGGTGAAAACCCCGGGTGGCAACCCCGCCTCCAGCGCCAGCGAAGCGATCCGCATCGCGGTCAGCGGCGTGGCCTCGGCCGGCTTGGCCACGACGGTGCAGCCCGCGGCCAGGGCGGGCGCCATGCCCCAGGACAAGATCGGCATCGGGAAGTTCCACGGCACGATCAGCCCGACCACGCCGACCGGCTCGTGGAAGGTGACGTTGAGCCCGCCCGCCACCGGGATCTGCCGACCGCTCAGCCGTTCCGGCGCCGCCGCGTAGTACATCAGCACGTCGCGGACCTGCCCGGCTTCCCACCGGGCGGCCCCGATGGGATGACCCGACCCGGCCACTTCGAGCCCGGCCAGCTCCTCCGACGCGGCGTCCACGGCGGCCGCGAACGCGCGCAGCATACGGGCCCGGTCCCCGGGCGCGACCGCGCGCCACGCGGGCAGGGCGGCCGAAGCCCGCGCAATGGCCTGATCGGTTTCTTCCGAAGAGGCCTGGGTCACCGTGGTGACCGGCTCCTCGGTCGCGGGGTTGAGCACGGTAAAGACAGACAAGCGCAGATCTCCCTTGATTACAGGCGCTCGAAGCCGCGGCGCAGCTCCCAGTCGGTCACCGCGGCCTCGTAGGCGGTCAGCTCGACCCGGGCGTAGTTGGCGTAGTGCTCCGTCGCCTCGGCGCCGAACGTCTCCCGCGCCAGCTCGCTCTTCTCCCACTCCTCCAGCGCGTCCCGCAGGGTGTGCGGGACGCGCAAGGTGTCGTCGGCGTAGGCGTTGCCGGTCACCGGCGGCTCGAGCGGCAGCTCGTGGTCGATGCCGTGCAGCCCGGCCGCGATCATCGCGGCCACCGCCAGGTACGGGTTCACGTCGCCGCCCGGGACGCGGTTCTCCACCCGCAGCGACTGCCCGTGCCCGACCAGCCGCAGCGCGCAGGTCCGGTTGTCCGGCCCCCACCGCACCGAGGTGGGGGCGAAGCTGCCGGGCACGTAGCGCTTGTAGGAGTTGATGTTGGGCGCGTAGCACAGCGACAGCTCGCGCAGCGCCGCCAGCTGCCCGGCCAGGAAGTGCTCACCCAGCTTGGACAGCCCGTACGCCCCGTCCCCGGCCATCACCGGGGAGCCGTCGGAAGCAGAACGCAGCGACAGGTGAATATGACACGAGTTGCCCTCGCGCGCGTTCGGCTTGGCCATGAACGTGATGCTGCTCCCGTCCTGGGCCGCGATCTCCTTCGCCCCGGTCTTGTAGATCGAGTGGTTGTCGCACGTCGTCACCGCCTCCGCGTAGCGGAACGCGATCTCGTGCTGGCCGAGGTTGCACTCGCCCTTGGCCGACTCGACGTACAGGCCGGCCCGGCCATCTCCAGCCGGATCCGGCGCAGCAGCGGCTCGATCCGCGAGGTGCCGATGATCGAGTAGTCCACGTTGTACTGGTTGGCCGGGGTCAGGTCGCGGTAATCCTTCGCCGCGGCCTGCTCGTACGTGTCGTTGTAGACGACGAACTCCAGCTCGGTGCCGACGAACGCCGTCCAGCCCCGGGCCGCCAGCCGGTCCGTCTGCGCCTTGAGGATCTGCCGCGGCGACGCCACCACCGGCGCACCGTCCAGCCAGGTCAGGTCGGCGATGACCAGCACGCTGCCCGGGTGCCACGGCATCCGGCGCAGCGTGCCCATGTCCGGCACCAGGACGAAGTCGCCGTAGCCGCGGGACCACGACGACATGGCGTACCCGTCGACCGTGTTCATGTCCACGTCCACGGCCAGCAGGTAGTTGCAGCCCTCGGAGTAGTTCTCCGCCACCTCCTCGCAGAAGAACTCGGCCGACAGCCGCTTGCCCTGCAGCCGCCCCTGCATGTCGGTGAAAGCGAGGACGACGGTGTCGACCTCATCCGAACCGACCGCGGACCGCAGTTCCTCCATGGTCAGCAGGCCGCGCCGCCTGCCTGCGTCGGATGGCATCAGACGGACAGCTCCCTTTCGATCGCGGCCAGTTCCTCAGCCGAGCCCTGGACCTTCGGCCCCTTGAACCAGTTCTTGGCCGAGACCAGCCAGTAGATGCCGGCGAAGCCGATGACCACGACGACCGCGACGACCGCGTAGTTGAACGTGAGCCAGCTGATCGGGCCGAACTGCGGCAGCATGAACAGGAAGAAGATGATCACCACCCAGACCACCGCCGTCCAGCCGACGAGGTAGCTCCACCGGCCCAGGTGCCACGGGCCGCGCTTGAAGTTCTCGCCCTGGCGCAGCCGCAGGAAGGTGGGCAGCACGTACGCGACGTACAGGCCGATGACCGCGATCGAGGTCACCGCGCCGTAGGCGGTGGCGTTCCACAGGTACGGCAGCCCCAGGATCAGCGCGCCGCCGGCCGCCAGCCAGATCGCGTTGGTCGGCGTCCGGGTCCGCTTGTTCACCTTGTGCCAGATCCTCGATCCTGGCAGCGCGCCGTCCCGGGAGAACGCGTAGATCATCCGCGAGTTCGCGGTGACCGAGGACATCCCGCAGAACAGCTGGGCGCCGATCACCACCAGCAGCAGCAGTTCGGCGCCGGTCCGGCCGATCGCGTCGATGAAGATCTGGCCCGGCGCCGCCGTGCCCGCCAGCGCCTCGTTCGCGTAGTTCCCCTTCTGGATCGCGAACGTCACGCCGATCAGCAGGATCCAGCCCGCGATCAGCGAGATCAGGATCGACATGACGATGCCGCGCGGGCCGCTGCGCGCCGCGTTGTGCGTCTCCTCGGTCATGTGCGCCGAGGCGTCGTACCCGGTAAAGGTGTACTGCGCCATCAGCAGCCCGACCGGCAGGATGTACCACCAGCCGATGTGGAATCCGGACCCGTTTTCCAGGTCGGTGAACACGAACTTGGCCGGGGCGTGGTGCGCGCCCGCCTTCAGGCCGAAGATCAGCGCGCCGACGATGATCAGCACGCCGACGATGTGCCACCAGACGCTGACGTCGTTCAGCAGCGACACCAGCCTGATGCCGAACTGGTTCAGCAGGCCGTGGATCGCCAGCACGACCGCGTAGATCAGGACCGTGTGCCAGCGCGTCGACGTGTCGAAGTTGAACCACAGGCTGAACAGGAAGTTGATGAACACGGCGGCACCGAAGTCGATGCCCGCGGTGACCGCGACCTGCCCCAGGAAGTTGAACCAGCCGGTGAACCAGCTCCAGGCCGCGGCGTTCCGCGGAGCCAGCTTGGCCGACCAGTAGTACAGGCCGCCCGCGGTCGGGAAGCTGGAGCAGACCTCGGCCATCGACAGGCCGACGAGCAGGGTCAGGATTCCGACGATCGGCCAGCCCCAGACGATGATGGCCGGGCCGCCCTCGTCCATGCCGAAGTAGTAAAGCGTCAGGCAGCCGGACAGGATCGAGATGATCGTGAACGAGACGGCGAAGTTGGAGAACCCGGACATCCGCCGCATGAGTTCCTGTGCGTAGCCGAGTTCGTGCAGGCGTTGCTCGTCATCGCTCGCCGTCGACGCGGCGGCAACAGGGTCGGCCATGCGATCTCCCTAGGGGAACCAGCACATATGGATGACTGCGATCCATTGAATGAACGTATTCACCCACTGGCCTAGGGAGGCTGTCAAGAGTAAGCGCAGCGGCGTTACGTGCCTGCTACGCGGGCGTTACGCCGATTCGCGGAGGAAGCCGCGCAGGAGCGCGGCGGTGCCGGCCACGTGCTCCTCCATCGTCCGCCGGGCGCGCTCGGGATCGCCGGCCAGGATCGCGCGCACGATGGCGGTGTGCTGGACATTCGTGTGCACCAGGTTGCGCTGGAGCATGGGGATGGCGTTGAGCAGGTCGACCAGCTGGACCCGGGCCTCGACCACGCTCGCGGTCAGCATCGGCGAGCCGGCCGCGTCGGCGATGGCCAGGTGCAGCCGGGTGTCGGCCTGGCGGTAGCCGCCCGGATCGCAGTCGTTCACGGTGGCCAGGCACTCGGCCAGGTTCTCCCGGTGCTCCATGCTCAGGCTGGCCCGGGCGGCCATCTCGGCCGCGCCGGTCTCCACCACCCGGCGGAACGTGAGCGCGTCGTCGAGCTGGGCGCCCATGTGCCGCGCGGTCCTGGTCAGCTCGTCGTGCACCATCGGCTCGGGCTGGCGCAAGATGAACGTGCCGCCGAACCGGCCGCGCTTGGTCTCGACGTACCCGGCGGCGGCCAGTTCGCGCAGCGCCTCGCGGAGCGTAATCCGGCTGATGCCCAGCCTGCGGGTGAGTTCCCGTTCCGGGGGCAGCCGGTCGCCCGGTGCGTAAACGCCCAGCTTGACCCCTTCGAGCAGCCGCTCGACGGTCTCCTCGAAGGCGTTCCCCGTCCGTACCGCGCGGAATACCGCCGCGGTGATAGCGGGGGATCCTCCCGGCACGATGCTTAGCTCCTGAGAACAAGGCGTTGCCACTGAGAGGCAACGTAACGCAGAAAGATTAGATCATAGGCGCGAGTACCGTGCCCCGGGCGGCCGCCCTTTCGGCCGCCGCGCTCACCAGCGCGCCGAACAGGCGCAGGTCGCTGCCCTGCTCAGGGTGCCATTGCACGCCCATCATGAAACCGGAGAAACCGTCGAGTTCGGACGGCCCGGCCTCGACCGCCTCGATCGTGCCGTCCTGCTCCCAGGCCACGGCCTTGAGCCCGTCGCCGAGCAGGTCGACCGACTGGTGGTGCTTGGTCGGCACCTCGTAGGTGACGTCTCCGGGCAAGATCGTGGCCAGCGTGCTGTCCGGGCTGATCCGCACGTGGTGCAGGCCGAACCCGTTCGGCGGGCCGTCGTGCCGCTCGTGTCCGTGCAGGTCGGGCACGTGCTGGTGCAGCGTGCCGCCCCGGCAGATGTTCAGCACCTGCATGCCGCGGCAGATGGCGAGCAGGGGCACTCCCTGCCGCAGCGCGTGGCCGGTGACGGCCAGGTCCCAGGTGTCCCGCTGCGTCACGGGGGACTGCGTGCGCGGGTGCCGCGCCGCGCCGTACCGGACCGGGTCGACGTCGGGCCCGCCCGTGACCACCAGGCCGTCCAGGCCCGCGGTGGTGGCGCTGGCCTCGGCGTCATCGCCGCCCGGCGGCAGCAGGACCGCCCGGCCCCCGCTGCGCCGCACCGCGTCGACGTACACGTAAGGAAGAATCGCAGCCCGGGCCGACCAGCCACGCCAGGACGCTTGATCCTCGTATGTGGTTATGCCTATAACCGGCGTCATAGTTCCCCTTTGAACTGCCCCTCCGTGGCCCCGCTACCCCAGACGACACAGGAAAACCAAAATCTTTTATTCCGAACGGCCCAGGGTTTCCCGATCACTATCCGTGCTTGCGGCCGCGGCGCAGACGGTGTGACGGGTGGCGGTGGTGGGAGTCAGGTTACCAGTGTGTACTCCGGTGTTCCGGAGCATAAAGCAAGTAACAACCTGTGCTTACAGGATAATCGATTGTATGGCCGTGATTGGTGGTTCGCGTGGCGAACAGGGAAATCAGTAACTGAGAGTTAGTTTGGAGTAGGCTGAGTGTGTCTGTGGCTAATTGACCTGGTTGGTACTCAGATCGTAAGGAGTTCCCGGGCCCGCCCCTGGTGGGCTTGCCAGCACGGGAAGTGATGCTCGTCCGGATCCGCGACGAGCCGCTCCATCGCCGCCCGGGTGGTCTCGTCGTCCGGGGTGCGGACGACCATCCGCGCGCCGGGCGCGTCCTGCACCGCGAAGCTGGTGGAGGTCATCTCGAGCCGCGGGTAGAGCGGGTGCCTGAATACTTTCGCGTGGTAGGCCGGCTGGGTCGCCGACATGATGCCCGTAGGCCCCGCGCAGCTGGGCGACCATGGCGGCGCGCTGCTCGTCCCGGTTCCCCAGCACGCTGCAGCAGGCGGGCCAGTTGAAGCACTGCAGCAGTGTGTTCCGCTCCGCCGCCGCGGGCTCGCATGATCGGGCGACGCGGTGTCCGGCATCACGGCCAGCCGGAGCAGGTGCTGGCGCTCGGTCGCGTCCAGCCGCAGCGTCCGGGCCACCGCCTCGAGCACGCTGGCGCTGGCCCGGATCGGGCGCCCCCGCTCGAGCCAGGTGTACCAGGTCACGCCCACCCCGGCCAGCTGCGCAGTACTTTCCCGCTCGCCTCCGGGCGCCCGCAGTCGGCGTCTTCCCTCGTCGCTCCTCCCTCGTTCCTCGGTCGTCACTCCTCAGTCCAGACGCCGACGCGCCCTTCGGCTCGCGGGAGACCAGACCCGGCCGCCCCCCGTCACCCCACCAGTTTCCCACCTTTCCCGCGCGCCTCACGTTCCCGCGCACCCGGCCCTGTTCCAGGTGGCGTTAGTACCCGGATAACTGGTGTCTAGGTACCTGGATAAGGATGGGGCCAGGCTGGATGCATGACCAACATCCTGACCCGGAACGCCCGCGGCGGCCTGCTGGCCGGCGAGCGTCCGGTGCGTCCCGGTCTCGTCCTGGCTGTCGTCCTCGTCGGCCAGTTCATGGCCCTGCTCGACGCCTCCATCGTCAACGTCGCCGCTCCCTCGATCCACGCCAGCCTGGGCGCCTCGGGAGCCGGGTTGCAGCTCGTGGTGGCCGGCTACACCATCACCTACGCCGTGCTGCTGGTGACCGGCGCCCGGCTCGGCGACATCGGTGGCCACCGGCGGGTGTTCCTCGCCGGGCTGGTCCTGTTCACCCTGGCCTCGCTGGGCTGCGGGCTGGCCGGCTCGGCCGGCCTGCTGATCGCCTTGCGCCTGGCCCAGGGGGTGGGCGCCGCGGTGATGATCCCGCAGGTGCTCAGCCTGATCCAGCGCACCCACGCGGGCCCGGCCCGGGCCCGCGCGATGAGCCTGTACTCCGCGGTGCTGGCCGGCGGCGCGGTGGTCGGCCAGCTGGTCGGCGGCCTGCTCATCAGCGCGAACCTGTTCGGTTCGGACTGGCGCCCGGTGTTCCTGGTCAACGTGCCCATCGGCGTGGCCCTGCTGGCCATCGGCGCCCGGGCGCTGCCGTCCGGCCGGGGTGAGCCCGGCCGGACCCTGGACCTGCCCGGCCTGGCCCTGCTGACCCCGGCCGTCCTCGCGTTCGTCCTCCCGCTCGTGCTCGGCCAGCCCGAGCACTGGCCGGCCTGGGGCTGGATCATGATGGCCGCGAGCGTGCCGCTGGCCGCCGCCTTCGCCGCCGTCGAACGGCGGACGGCCGGGAACGGCGGAACCCCGCTGGTCCCCGGCCGGGTGCTGCGGGTCCCCGGCGTCCCGGTGGCGATCGCCGCCCTGTTTACCGTCATGACCGTCTTCAGCGGGTTCTTCTTCACCCTCGCCCTGCACCTGCAGGACGGCCTGGGCTACTCCCCGCTGCAAGCGGGCCTGACCTTCGCCCCCGCCGCCGCGGGCTTCGCCGTGGTCAGCCTCAACTGGCGGCGCTTCCCGGCCCGGTCGCACGGCGCCGTGATCGTCGGCGGCTTCGTCCTGTTCGCGGCCGCGATGGCCGGCCTGGCCGCGGTCGTCCGCGACGGCGGCACCGGGGCCACGGCCATCTGCCTGCTCGCCGCCCTCAGCGGCGCCGGCATGGCCGCCGCCTTCAGCCCCCTCATGACCCGCGTCCTGCTCCGCGTCCCGGTCGAGCTAGCCGCCGACGCCACCGGCGTCGTCGTCACGGTAAACCAGCTCGGCCTCCTCGTCGGCGTAGCCACCTTCGGCACCCTCTACCTGAACCTGGCCGGCCACCTCCCCGCCACCACCCCCACCTCCGCCGCCCTAACCGCCTTCCGCCACGCCTCCGCCCACGCCGAGGCCACCACCTTCCTCGCCCTAGCCGCCCTAGCCACCCTCGGAATAGCCCTAGCCATCACCCACCTAATAGAACGCCACCGCACCCCCACCCCCGCCACCCCCTAACCCACCCCACCCTTAGCCCACCGCACCCCCAGGGCGGCCTGTTGCCGTTACTGCTGGTACGGGCGTCCAGGCGCGGCGCGTCTAGGTTGCTCGGGTACATTCGGGCCTGCGAAAGGAGGAGTTGAGATGGCCATCGTGGTGCTGGTGATCTGGCTGTTCACCGCCGGAGCAGGTTTCTCCCTACTGGTAACCAGCAACCTCGGCCGCTCGCGCCCCGCACCCTCGACCGCCGCAACCACCTCCGCCACAGCAACCGCCCCCTCCGCCGCGGCCCCTGTGCCCGCTTCCGTCACCGTCTCGGCCGCCGGGTCCGGGCTGGCAACCGGCGCTCCGGCCTCGAAGCGGGAACTCAAGCGAGCCGCGCGGGAACGGTTCGATCCGCCTTCGCTGACCGCGTCCAGGAACGCGCCGATGATGCCGGGGCTACGGCCGCTGCTCGAGTTCGCGCATCCGGCGTTCGCCGCCATCGGCCTGGGGTTCTGGCTCGGCTTCACGCTCGTGCACAACCGCGTGCTCGGCTGGATCGCGTTCGGGCTGGTGACGGCCACGGTGTGCCTGGGCCTGACCTGGTTCACGGCCAACGCCCGGGCCGCGAAGCGCCGGGACCGGGGCGCGCCGCCGCCGTCGTTCGGCCTCCGGCTGGTCGTCCTGCACGGCGGGGCCGCCACGGTGACCTTCGTGCTGGCCGCCCTGAGCGCCCTGGTCCTGAGCCGGTAGACGCGAAAGTGGCCAGTGCACCCGACCGCCTGCACGGATAGGGGGAGACGAGCGACCACTGAGCCTGGGAGCGTCTGGTTTGTTGACTCAGTGATCTCGGCCGCCGTGTGCACTGACCACTACCCAGGACTACGGAGGGCGGCTCGCGGCGGCTCACCCGGATGAGCCCGCGTAAGCAGCCGGTAAGAATTTCCTCCGGTGGAGTTGAACCGGGGGCCGGGCCGGAACGGTTACATGGACAGGTAGCCCCGTAAGGGATCTTGTGTCGTGCTGGCCGGCGAGAGGACGGGAGCCCCCAAGCCCTGGAAACCCCGAAGACCCTGGAAGCAGCCACAGCGCCCGAACAAGCCCCGCAGGCGCCGCGAACGCTGCCCCGCGGCATCACCAGGCGCCAGGCCCTGACCGCCCTCGGCATCGGCACCGGCGCGCTGATCGTCGAACAAGCCCTCGTCGCCGACGGGACCCCGCCCGCGAGCACCGCCCCCGCGATCTTCCGCAATGCCCCGCCCCAGCCCAGCGGCTACGCCCCCGACGGCACCGCGGGCCATGCGGCCGCGCTCCCGCTCAGGAACGTCAGGCTCCTCGACAGCCCGTTCCGCCAGAACCAGGCCAGGAACACCGATTACCTCCTGTTCCTCGACCCCGAGCGGATGCTGCGCTCCTTCCGCCTCAACTACGGCGAGAACACGACCGCCGAGCCGCTCGGCGGCTGGGAGAAGCCGGACTCGCTGATCCGCGGCCACATGACCGGCCACCTGCTGTCCGGTCTCGCGCTGACCTACGCCAGCACGAACGACGCGGCCACCAGGACCCGCGGCCGCTACCTGGTCAGCCAGCTCGCCGCCCTCCAGGCCAAGGCGCAGAAAGCGGGCTTCCACCCCGGTTACCTGTCCGGCTTCCCCGAGCACTACTTCGACCTGCTCGAGCAGGGCGGCGGCCCGATCTGGTCGCCGTACTACATGATCCACAAGTACCTGGCCGGGATGATCGACCAGTACCAGCTAACCGGCGACGATCAGGCCCTGGACGTCGCGACCAGGCTGGCCGACTGGGTGGACTGGCGCACGAGCCAGAAAAGACTCACCTACGACCACATGCAAGCCGTCCTCAACACCGAATTCGGCGGCCTGCCCGAGGCCCTGGCCAACCTCTACACGATCACCGGCCGGGAGCGGTACCTGGACGTCGCGCAGCGCTTCTACCACGCCGCGGTCCTCGATCCGCTCGCCGAGGGCGAGGACAACCTGCCTGGCCTGCAGGCCAACGTGACCACGCCCAAGATCATCGCCAGCCTGCGGATGTGGGAGGAGACCGGCAGCGGCAAGTACCGTGACATCGCCCAGAACTTCTGGGACATCGTGACCGGCCACCACGTGTACGTCATCGGCGGGGTAGGCAACTACGAGCACTTCCAGCTGCCCGACACGGTGGCCGCCCAGCTGTCGAACTTCACCTGCGAGAACTGCGTCAGCTACAACATGCTGAAGCTGACCAGGCTGCTCCACTTCCACCAGCCGCAGCGGGTGGACATGCTCGACTACTACGAGCGGACCCTGCTCAACCAGATGCTGGGGGAGCAGGACCCCGCCTCGCCGCACGGCTTCAACTGCTACTACACCGGCCTGTCGACCGGCGCCTACAAGCGCCAGCCGCTCAACTACTTCCCGCAGGGCAACCCGGGTATCTACGCCACCGACTGGGACACCTTCACCTGCGACACCGCCAGCGGCCTGGAGACCCAGGCCAAGTTCGCCGACACCATCTACAGCCGGGACGCGGCTGGCGTCTCCGTGAACCTGTTCGTCCCGTCCCAGGTCAGCCTCGGGACCATGACGCTCAGGCAGGACACCGGGTTCCCCGACAACCCGGTCGTCCGGCTGTCCGTGGTGTCCGGTGCCGCCACCTTGACCCTGCGGGTCCGGGTGGCCAAGTGGGTGGCCAAGCCGCCCGTGGTCCGGCTCAACGGCGCGCCGGTCACGGGCCTCTCCGGGGCCTGGCCGAGCGGATGGGTCGCGCTGCGGCGGCACTGGCAGGCGGGTGACCTGCTCGAGGTCATGATGCCGATGCAGCTGGCCGTCGAGCCGACCCCCGACCACCCGGAGGTGCAGGCACTGACCTACGGCCCGGTCGTGCTCAGCGCCGTCCATCCCCGCAATCCCGGCATGCTGACGCCGCAGCTCGAAATGGACTCGATCACCCGGACGTCGGCCCCCCAGCTGACCTTCGACGCCGTCGCCAGCCGCCAGCCCGTCACGATGCTCCCCATCGCCCGGGTGGCACACGAGTACTACACGACCTATTTCCAGATGACCTGACGCGGCGCGTAATTCACGCGAAAGCACTCGTGAAAAAGGTCATCCTCGCGCTGGCCCTGGCCGCCAGCCTGCTCACCGTGAGCGCGGGCAGCGCCCTCACGGCGGCGCCGAAGCCGGTCGTCCACGACTCGCTCGGCTGGAACCAGAACCTGACCCGGCCGTCGGTCGCGCTCTCCGGCGTCGCCAAGCACGGCGAGCGCACGTACTCTCCCGGCTGGCCTTCCACTTCACCTGGCGCGGCCACAAGTACTCCGGGATCGAGAAGTTCGCCGATCCGTGCGGCAACACGGCCGGCTGCTGGCTCAACCCCGGCGCCGCCGTTGTGTGACATGGGTGCGGCTCCTTTCGTGTGAGCGGCCTGGCGGTCGCTGCGAGCCGGGCCGCCCGGTATTCTCCCAGCCCCGTCAGCCCGGCCCGGCCCCCCAGCCCCGTCAGCCCGGCCCGGCCCCCCAGCCCCGTCAGCCCGGCCCGGCCCCCCAGTCCCGTCAGCCCGGCCGGCCCCCCAGCCCCGTCAGCCCGGCCCGGCCCCGGGCAGCCACGTCAATGTGACCCTGCGGTGGTCAAGACCACATCGATGTGGCATCGCGGTGGTTGCCGGGGCGCCCCTGGGCGGCCCCGGCCGGTACCGCACGCCCCGCCCGGATCAGGCGCCCCAGAACCGGGCTCAGCAGGCAGGACCCCGGGACCGGGCTCACAGGAAAGGAGCCGCACCCGTGTGACATCGCGGCCTCCTCGACGCGGGCCGCCCCCGAAGAAGATCATTAATAACGAACGAGGCTATGTTGCCCGCCCCGCTCCCCGCCCTCGCGGTCGTAGAGGAGGCCATGCGGTGACGCCAGAACGCCGTCCCTGATGCCCTTGACGAGACCCGGCTAACGGCGTCGCCACCGGTCAGCGAGTCCGACGCGGCCACGGCGATCCGGTCCTGCTACGGCCTGGCCGGCGACCTGACCCGCCTGCCCGGCGAGGCCGACGACAACTTCCTCCTGGATAGCGGGGCGGAGCGCTACGTGGTGAAGTTCGCCCACCTGCGCGCCGATCCGGCCGTCGTCGGCGTCCAGGTCCGGGTGCTGCGCCACATCGAGGCGACCGCGCCGGCGCTGCCGGTACCGCGCGTGCTGGCGCCGCTCGAGCGGGCCGCCCCCGGCGGGCGGCCCTGGGCGGTGGTCCCGGACGGCCCGCTGCGCGGCCGGGTCGCGCACGCGCTCAGCTACCTGGACGGGCGCCTGCTCCGTTCGGTCCCTACCGATCCGCCGCTGCGCCGGGCCATGGGCGGCACCCTGGCCGAGCTCGGCCGGGCCCTGCGCGGCTTCGACGACCCGCTGGTACACCGCCCGCTGCTGTGGGACCTCGCCCAGCTATCCCAGCTCCGCCCCCTGGCCGCCGAACGTCCTCCGGGTCCCCGCACCGACCTGCTCACCGCGCAGCTCGCCCGGCTCACCGCCGACACCCTGCCCCGGCTAGCGGCTCAGCGCCGTCAGCTCCTGCACAACGACTTCAGCCCGGACAACACGCTGATCTCGGCCGACGGCGCGGCGGTCAGCGGGATCATCGACTTCGGCGACGTCACCGTCACCGCCCTGATCAACGACATCGCCATCGCGGTCGCCAACCTGATCGCCGACGACGATCCGCTCGGCCCCGGGCTCGACCTGATCGCCGGGTACCACGCCGTCACCCCGCTGACCGCGGCCGAGCTCGGCCTGCTGCCCGACCTGATCCTGGGCCGTGTCGTGGCCCGGATCATCATCAGCGAATGGCGCGCCGAACGGTTCCCGGAGAACCGCGCGTACGTCCTGCGCAACACCCCCCGGGCGTGGGAGCAGCTGGACCGGCTGCTTAGCATCGGCGGAGAGCCGATCGCCGCGCGCATCCAGGAGGCCACCCGTGCGTGACACCGCGACCATGGTCAACGGGTTCGACATGTCCACCGTCGACGCCCTCGACCCCGAGCTGCGCACGATCGTCGAGCGCCGGGCCAGCCTGCTCGGCCCGGCCTACAAGCTGTTCTACCGCAACCCGGTGCGCATCGTCCGGGGCGAGGGCGTGCACCTGTACGACGCGGACGGGCAGGCCTACCTGGACGCCTACAACAACGTGCCGTCGGTCGGGCACTGCCATCCGCGCGTGGTGGAGGCGATCGCGCGGCAGGCGGCCACCCTGAACACCCACACCCGGTACGCCAGCGAGCTCATCCTGGACTACGCCGAGCGGCTGCTCGGCACGTTCGGGGCCGGGATCGGGAACGTCATGTTCACCTGCACCGGCAGCGAGGCGGTCGACCTCGCGCTGCGCATCGCGCGCTTCCACACCGGCGGCGACGGGGTGGTGATCACGGCCAATGCCTACCACGGGGTGACCGCTGCGGCCGCCGAGATATCGCCCAGCCTCGGCCCGGCCGTCCCGCTCGGCCGCGCCGTCTGGACGGTGGCGGCGCCCGGTCCCGGTGACACGCTCCAGTCCCTGGCCGAACGGGTGCGGGCGGCGATCGCCGACATGAACCGGCACGGCGTGCGCTTGGCCGCGTTCATCGCGGACACCCTGTTCTCCTCCGACGGGATCCGCCCGGAGCCCGCTGGGTTCCTGCGGCCGGTGGCCGACGCCGCGCACGCGGCGGGCGGCCTGTTCATCGCGGACGAGGTCCAGCCCGGGTTCGGCCGTACCGGCGAGGCCATGTGGGGCTTCCAGCGGCACGGCGTCAAGCCCGACCTGGCCGTCATGGGCAAGCCGATGGGCAACGGCATGCCGATCGCCGGGGTGGCCGCCCGCCCGGAGATCCTGGCCGAGTTCGGTAACAAGATCAGGTACTTCAACACGTTCGGCGGCAACTCGGTGTGCGTCGCCGCGGCCGCCGCGGTGCTCGACGTCATCGAGTCCGAGGGCCTGCGCGAGAACGCCCGGGCTGCCGGCGCTCACCTGCGCGACGTCCTGATGGCGATCGCCGAAGATGAGCCTCGGATCGCGGCCGTGCGGGCCTGCGGCCTGTACGCCGCGGCCGATTTCGTCCGCCCGGACGACGGCGCGCCCGACGGCGACACCGCCCTGCGCGTGGTCAACGGCCTGCGCGAGCGCCGCGTCCTGATCAGCGCCACCGGCCCGGACGGCGCCAGCCTGAAGATCCGCCCTCCGCTGCCCTTCAGCCGGGCCAACGTCGACCAGCTCGCCGATGCCCTCACCGGCACCCTCCGCAGCCTGTAAGCAGCACGGCGGGCCCTCGCCGTGCAGGGGAGAGGGCCCGCCGTGGGGGGACTACGCCGTCCAGGCGGGGGAGCGGCCGAGGTAGCACAGCAGCGCGGCCGCGTCGTCCGCGCCGGCTCCGGGCTCGAGGACCGCGGCGTAGACGCCGTACTGCCGCAGCGGCTCGACGATGCTCTTCGCCACCGGGGTCAGCGCCCGGGCCAGCGCCGGGGTAAGCGGCGAGGCCTGCCCGGTCGCCGCCGCGATGTCCCAGGCGTGGATGGCCGCGTCCAGCGCCGCGGCGGCGGCCGCGTCCGCGGGCGGCATCGGACCCTGCGGCAGCGGGGTCGGGACCGGTCCGCCGTCCGCGCTGACCACGGCCCAGGCCGGCGCCGACGCCTCCAGCACGGCCTCGGCGTACGCCAGCGGCTCCCCGTCGACCTGGCCCGAGGGCGCGAACGGGTCCTCGCCGGACGGCTGCGTCCCGGCGATGACCGCCGCCCACACCCCCTGGTCGAGCGCCGCGTGCTGCAGCACCTGAAGGGCGGTCCAGTCGGTGCACGGCGTCGGCCGCTGCCAGCCGTCCGCCGGCACCTCCGCCACCACGGCTCGCAGCGCGGCCCGCGCCTCGTCCAGCACGTCCCAGCCCGTCAGCGTGATCTCGCTCATACTCGTCATCCTTCCGTAGTTACCTAGTGAGTTCCGCACTGTGCTTGCCCCGCTCATGACCGGGACCGGCGCGGCAGCCCGAACGCGACCGCGAACGAGCCGGCCAGCAGGGCCGTCGTGGCCAGCGCGGCCCACTCGGCCGCGTGCAGGTACAGCGGGACATGCTGGCCGTGCCCGCCGATCAGGGCGAAGAAGATCGCGCCGATCCCGGCGATGCCGAGCGACATGCCGGATCCCACGCTCCCGGCATCCACGCCCGGCTCGGTAATCTCTGTCACCTCACAGGCACCAGTAATCCCGTTTCCGTCCGTCCCCGAACCACCGCGATGTGACATCGCTGTGGTCACAGCCACCGCAGCATCACATTGCAGTGGCCGGCCCTGGAACGCGGTCGCGCTTTCGGAGGCGGCTCGGCGATCCGAGTCCGTGGTCCTGTGGGTCTCCGTGGTTTCTGGTGCCGATGACATCGGATGAGCCTCCCGTTGCCTCGATGTCCGCCCCGCCACTCAATTAGCGGAACAAAACCTTCTGTTCCAACTTTAACAGAACGGAATGATTTGTTCCAGTGTTTGCTATGCTCTTCCTCATGACCGAGCCGAACGCGAGAGCGGAAGCCAAGGAGCCCAGGAGCCCCACAGAGCCCAAGGCCCCCGTGCGGTCCGGCGCCAACCGGAGCGGCCCGATGAGCGGCCGTAAGGCCGAGGCCGCCCGTAACGACCAGCGGATCCTCGACTCGGCCCGGGCGGTGTTCGTGGCCGACCCCGGCGCGCCGATCACCGCCGTGGCCAAGCACGCCGGGGTCGGCATCAGCGCGCTGTACACCCGGTACGGGAGCAAGGAGGAACTCCTCCGCAAGCTCTGCACCGACGGCCTGCTGATCTTCGTGGCCGAGACCGAGAAAGCCCTGGGGCGGCTCAAGCAAGGGGAGGACCGCTGGCAGGTCTTCGCGGACTACATGCGGAACCTGACCGACGCCGACACCAGCTCGCTGACCCGTGCCTTCGCCGGCAAGTTCGCTCCCACGCCGGAGATGTTCGCCCTGGCGACGCGGTCCAGTCAGCTCAGCGAGGAGCTGTTCGGCCTGGTCCGGGACGTGCTCCGGCCGGACCTGACCCTGCACGACCTCTCGCTGTCGTTCGAGCTGGTGGCCGCGGTCAAGCTGGCTGATCCCGCCCGGACCGCCGAGCTGCGGCGGCGTTACCTGGCCCTGATCCTCGACGGCATGCGGGCCACCGGCCGCGGCCAGCTGCCCGGCGAGCCTCCCGGCTGGCCGGAAATCAGCGAGCGCTGGAACGCCGGCTAAGCGCTCCAGCCCCAGCTAGCCCTGCGCTTCCCGAGCCCGCTTGCGCCGCTTGCCCTCGTGCATCGCCTGCACCCGGGCCACCGGGATCGCCCGCCCCTCTTCCACCAGGTCCGCCGGCAGCGCCTGCGACGCGGGCAGCTCGCCCGCCCAGGCCACATGGCCGCCCGCCACCAGCCCCGGCACGCTGTGCACGGTGAAGTCCGCCGGCGTCACCGCGTCCAGGTCGGCCCAGCGCACCGGAAATGACACCGTCACCCCCGGCCGCACCCGCGGGCTGTAAGCCGCCGCCACCGTGGCCCCGAACGCCCGGGTCGAGTCCAGGAACACCTTCCCCTCCCGGTCCTCGACGATGAAGGCCGTGGTAGCCAGGGCGGGGTCCAGAGCAGCGGCCCGGGTCGCGATCGCCCGGGTCGCCGCCGCGGCCTGCTCGGCGTCCACCTCGGCGTTCACCGGCACGTACACGTGCACGCCCTTGGACCCGCTGGTCTTCACCGCTCCAGCCAGGCCCAGCTCGGAAAGCGCCTGCCGGACCAGGTGCGCGGCCGCCACCGCCTGGCCGAACGGGCCGCCCGGCGGCGGGTCGATGTCCAGCACCAGGTACGACGGCCGGTCCAGCTGGCCGGCCAGGCTCAGCGTCACGTGGTACTCCACCGCCCGCTGGTTACCGAGCCACAGCAGCGTCCGCCAGTCGTCGCACAGCGGGTACCGCACCTCTCGCCGCGAGGACTCCGCCCACATGGTGAACGAACGGATCCACGGCGGCGCGTAGTCCGGCAGGTTCTTCTGCATGAACGGCTGCTGCCCCGCCCGCACCCGGATCACCGACAGCGGCCGGTCCCGCAACCCGGGCAGCAGCAGCGCGGACACCGCCTCCAGGTATTCCACCAGGTCCCGCTTGGTCGCCCCCGCCCCGTCGAACAGCGGGTCGTCGAGATGCGTCAGCTTGACCTCGTCCGCCTCAGCCATGACTCCGGTCTATCACGGCTACTGTGAGGACATGGCGTTCAGCGGGTGGCCGGAAGAGGCCCTGGAGTTCTACGACGGGCTCGCGGCCGACAACACCAAGACCTACTGGACCGCGAACAAGGCCATCTACACCGACAAGATCCTGGCCCCGATGACCGAGCTGACCGAGGAACTGGCCGAGGAGTTCGGCGAGCCGAAGATCTTCCGGCCGTACCGGGATATCAGGTTCAGCAAGGACAAGACGCCGTACAAGACGCACATCGGGGTGGTGATCGGCGGCGCGGGCTACGTCCAGCTGTCGGCCGAGGGCCTGGGGGCCGGCGCCGGGATGTGGGAGATGAACCCGGAGCAGCTGGCGCGCTACCGCGAGGCGGTGGCCAGCGACCTGTTCGGCCCCGAGCTCGAGCGGATCGCGGCCGGGCTGGAGCAGGCCGGCGTCACCGTGCACGGACACGGCGTGCTCAAGTCCGCGCCACGCGGCTACCCCGCCGACCACCCGCGTATCGCGCTGCTTCGCTACAAAGGGCTGACCGCCTGGCAGCAGTGGCCGGCCGGGGCCTGGCTGGAAACTGCCCAGGCCAAGGACCGCGTCATTTCTTTCTTCCGAACGACCGAGCCTATTTGCTCCTGGCTCGCCGACCACGTCCAGAAGTGAGGTGGTCGCCCGCCCGGGGCTAGGACTGGTCCCCGTTGCCCGGGCGGCGCGGGCGGAACAAGCTGCCGGGCTCTTCCTGCCCCGGCTGGTACCCCTGAGCGGGCCGGGCTCCCTGAGCTGACTGGCCCTCCGGCTCGTACCGTGTCGCTTGGCTCTGGCCGATCCGCCGCATCAGCTCGCTCTCCTCGACGATCTCGGCGGCCGTCGGTGACAGCGCGATGACCGCGGAGAAGATGAACCCGAGGCTGCTCAGGCCGAGGATAAGCGGCAGCAGGAAGGCGCCCGCACTGGCCGTGGCCGAGGTGCTCACGGTCGCACCGGGGTCAGCCTGGACGTGCAGGGCCGCCATGCCGGTGTAGTGCATGCCGTTAACCGCCACGCCCATGATCAGGGAGGCGACGAAGGTGGAGAACAGCGAATCGAGCCGCAGCGCCGCCCACAGCGCCGCGATGCCGGCGATCACCGCGATGACCACTGACGCGACGACCAGCCCGGGGTTGTAGCTCACCGAGTCCGGCACCCGGATGGCGGCCATGCCGATGTAGTGCATGCTGGCCACGCCGAGCCCCAGAATCAGGCCGCCGATCAGCAGCGGCCAGGTGGTCTCGCTCCGGCTGAAGCCGACGATGAATACGCCGATCCCTACCACTAGCACCGCGATCAGCATCGACGCGATCGTCATGACGACGTTGTAGCGGATCGTCTGGCCCGGGATGGCGAACCCGAGCATGGCGATGAAGTGCATCACCCAGATGCCCGTGGTGGCGATGGCCAGCGCCCCCAGGGTCAGCCAGCGGGCCCTCGCCGCGCCGTGGTACGCCCGGGCCCGGGTGGTGCAGCGCAGGCCGAGGAAGCAGCCCACGCACGACACCAGGTAGGCGAGAGCCGGATTCAGGACACCATTAGAGAAGTCATTGACATGAATCATGAGAACCTGCCCCCGCTTGGCTGGTTACGGCACATCTGTCTACTTGAAACCTCAAGTGCGACACATATGGTATCGCCCCAGGTAGACCGGGTGTGGACATTCGGGTCTCAATGCGGCTAGGAAACCTCCTTATGGGCGGCCAAAATGTTAAGACTTGACCACAGTGAACCGATTTAACGTGATAGCGGCTGTCGGAACCTGTGCGGACCTGTGCCGAGCGGGACCCGGACCCTGACCGTCCTGGGTGATCACGCCGCCGTCGGCCGGGCTCACCCTGGACGAGCTCGAGGAGCGGGTCCGGCCGGGTCCTGGCCGCCCGGACCCGTGGCGAGCTGACCACCTTGACCGGGGACCTTCCGGCGGAGCAGGGGCAGGACCGGCCGGCCCCCACGCTGGCCAAGAAACCGGTGCGCTGGATGGTCGCGATCATGTCCGGCTCGCAGCGGCGCGGCCGGTTCCGCGCGGTGGGCAGCATCAACTCCGTCGCGGTCATGGGCGGCGCCACCCTCTACGTCCCGGACTCGGTCGAGCTGGACGTGGGCGGCTTCTCGCTGATGGGCGGCAACACCGAGTTCGGCTCCGACCGGCCGAGGCGGCGGGCAAGGAGGCGAGCTCCCGGCTTAGCGCGCCTGCGCCAGGACCCGGCGCAGGTAGTCGCGTTCGGTCTCGTACACGTGCGCCGACTTGACCACCATCACCAGCCGCCCCGCGGGGATCTCAAGCTGGCCGGCCACGTATCGCTGCAGCGAAGCCAGCTCCACCAGGTTGCCGTAGCCCTTGGCGCCGAAGTCGATGCTGTGCGCGTAAGCGACGAGTTCCACCGCTCCGTCCGGCCGCCAGAAGTCGAGCAGGCTGACGCAGGGGATGTAGCTGCTGTCGGTGCGCGGCTGGAAGGTGGTGATGGCGGCGGACCGGGTGGCCGGGTCCCGGCGCAGCCGGTCGACCACCCATGCCACCTGGTCACGGCCGGTGTGCTCATAGTCGAACAGCCGCGTCGCGTAGCTGTCCGCGTCGCCTAGGGCGCTCACCCGGGCGTGGTCGGTGAAGTTGGCGTGCATCCAGGCCAGCCGCTCCGGGTCGGCGTGCCGGGCGATGATCTCGTCGGCCGGGTCGGGATGGTCCACGGTCAGGGTCACCAGCGAGATCTCGCGTACCTCCTGGCCGTCGTAACGGCTGGCCACGCCCTCGGCCAGGATCCTCCGGGCCACCGCGAGCCAGGCTTCCCCGATGGTGCTCGCGTGCAGGATCCGCGGCCCGTCACTGGCCAGTCGTATCGTCACCACCGCATCGTAGGCACGGCCCGGCGGCTGCAACCTGACTGCAAGGCGAGGCCGGCACGATGACCGGGACACTTAGGAGGCGGCTATGCCCGCAATCGAGAAGTTCCTGCAGGCCATCGAGACCGCGGCCATTCCCGGCTGCGACGCGTGGGCGGCGGATGCGACGCTCGACGCGACAGTCCCCAACTGGCGGCTACACGCCGCCGGGGCCGACGCGATCCGCACCGAGTACGCGCGGTGGTTCGCCGACCCCGGCCACTTCGACGAGCTGCGCCGCTACGTCGTCAAGGACGGGGGCGTCGAGGTGGTCGAGTACACGCTCAGCTGGACGGAGAACGGCGTGCCGCATGCCGGGCACCACCTGCACCTGCTGACGGTGCGCGACGACCGTATCGTGGCCAACATGGTCTTCTGCGGCGGCCGCTGGCCGGCCGCGCTGCTCGCCGAGATGGAGGCGGCCGGTGCCTGACCTGAGCCTTCACCGTAACGTGGCCTCCCTGGCCGAGCTGCTCGCGGGCGCGACCGAACGGACGGAACTGGCCGGGGCTCCCGGCAAGTCTGGGGCCAGCCTGGAGCGGGTGGTAATCGGCGGCCAGGACTACGTCCTCAAGCACCTCGACCTGGCCAGCGACTGGACCATGCGGGCCTCCGGCTGCCTGCGCGGCGCGCCGCTGGTGCTCTGGGAACGCGGCATCCTGGCCCGCCTGCCCGGCTGCCTCAACCAGCCGATCGTCGGCGCGGCCCCGGAACCGGGCGGCTGCGCCCTGCTGATGCGCGATGTCACCCGGTGGCTGGTGCCCGCCACCGACGAGCCGATCACGCCGGACCAGCACGCCCGGTTCCTGCGCCACATGGCCGCCCTGCACGCGCAGTTCTGGGACTGCGGGAGCGAGTTCGAGGTCGTCCCGGCCATGCACCGCTACCTGGAGCTGTCGCCATGGATGGCGGCGGCGGAGGCCGCCGCGGGCTCGCCGCACCTGGTGCCGCGGCTGGTCGCGCAGGGCTGGCCACGGCTGGTCGAGGTCGCCCCGGCGGCGGCCGCCGTCGTCACCCCGCTGGCCCGCGATCCGGGCCCGCTGGTGACGGCCCTGGCCCAGACGCCGCAGGCGTTCGTGCACAGCAACTTCAAGCTCGACAACCTCGGCACCGATGACGATGGCCGCACCGTGCTGCTCGACTGGGAGCAGCCCGGGCGCGGGGCGCCGCTCAGCGACCTGGCCTGGTACCTGGCCATCAACTGCCGTCGGCTGCCGCAGTCGAAGGGGGAGTCGATCACGGCCTACCGGGAGGCGCTCGAGGCCTGCGGCGTGGACACCGGACCGTGGTGGGACCGCCAGCTGGCGCTGTGCCTGCTCGGCGCCCTGGTCCTGTTCGGCTGGGAGAAGGCGCTCGGCGGTTACGACGAGGAGCTCGCATGGTGGGAGAACCGGGCCCTGGCCGCCGCGCCCCTGCTGACCTGATCCGCGCCTACGACGCGGCCGCGGACGGCTGGGACGCCGGTCCCGGCCCGCTGTACGAGCCGCTGGCCGAGGCACTGGTCGCGGCCGCCCCGGTGCCACTGGCCGGCCGCGTAGTGCTTGATCTGGGCGCGGGTACCGGCGCGGCCGGCCGGGCGGCGCTAGCCGCCGGAGCCCGCCGGGTGGTCGGTGCCGACCTATCGGAGGCCATACTGCGCCGCCCTGCCCCGCAGGGCGGCGCAGCAGGACGTCCCGTCGCCGCCGACGCGACCGCGCTGCCGTTCCGCGACGGCTGCTTCGACCTGGTACTGGCCGCCTTCTGCCTCAACCACCTGGACCGCCCCGAAGAGGGACTGGCGCAGGCCCGGCGGGTCGGCGCGGCCATCGCCGCCAGCACGTTCGCTCCCGGCTGGACCCACCCAGCCAAAGACGCGGTAGACGAAGCCATCCGTTCGTTCGGCTACCGCCCGCCGACCTGGTACACGACCCTCGCCCCGGGCGAGCGGGCCGCCGACCCGCACCTGCTCGCCGCGTGCGCGGCCGCCGCCGGCTTCACCAGCGTGCAGACCCGTACCATGGCCGTCCGGACCCCGATCGCGACCCCCGCCAAGCTGGCTGCCTGGCGCCTGGGCATGGCCCCCCGCCCACGCCGCGAGCACCGCGTCGGACGGTACCGGGTGAGCCGAATTTTCGGCTCTGGTGACCACCGGGCGCGAGACGTTCAGCTTCCGCGCCAGCGCCCCATGCGACTCGAAGCCAGCATCCAGCCGGGCCTGGCGAAGCAGTTCAGCGAGCTGTTCTCGCGGTGTCGCCATGGTGCGCACCTCTCGTTACCGCGTTCAATGCCGGGTCGGTAGCCAGGTAACTACTCCCGATTGTGTCACCGGCTTGGCAGGTTGGGGAGCGAGATCACACCCGCCCGCCCCGACCAAGGACCGTCAGCCGATGCCAGCAACCACCGCCGCCCAGGCCCTCCAAGTAGAACAGCCCAAGCACCCCCTGCCCGCCCTCACCACCTATGAGTTGCGCGACTACCGCCGCGAGCTAGAGAAAGCCATCGCGTTCTTCGGCCGCCAGGACCCCGTCCCTCCAGTCCGAGCTGTCATGCAGGCTGGGCTAGATGCCGTGATCGCCGAACAAGACGACCGCACGAGGATCGCCCGTGCCTGACGCCGGCCGCCTGCCCGAACTCAGCACCCTGACATCCGGCGAACTCGAACGCACCTGCCGCGACCTGACTACCGCCCTAGCCCTGGCCAGACCCGGCTCACCCGCCCAGACACCTATTCAGACCCACCTGGCCGCCATCAACACCGAACTCGCCAGCCGGACCAGCCTGCGCGAGGAGGTACGCGGCCTCCTGGAAGACACCAGGCACCGCGAATACCTCGTCATCCAACCGCTCGCCCCTGGGTGCGGCTAATCAGCAGCCAGCCGGGCGCGGCACAGGACGCCGACGCCGCCGGTGAACGTGACGCCGGGGTAGGTGAAGTCGCGGGTGACCTCACGGAATCCAAGTCCGTGGTGCAGGAGCAGCGATGCCCGGTTGGCCGCGTTAGCGAAGAACCAGATCTCGGTGGCCCGCTCCGCGGTCCAGGCCATCCGGGCCCGGGTGAGCTGCTCGCCGATGCCCTGCCGGCGGTACTCGAGGGCGACCAGGAGCCCGGTGAGGTAATACCCGGCCGGAGCGGTGTTGGCCGGGGCGTCAGGCGGCGGGTCGAAGCGGCGCGCCCGGCCGTAGGCCACGACCTGGCCGCCGGTTTCCGCCAGGAGCAGGCACGCGTCCGGATCGTCGAGGTAGGCGGCGAATAGCGCCCGCCACTGCGCGTGCTCACCGCCCCGCCCGGCCACGGCGAGGTGAGCGGTCCCGGGCAGGTCGGCGCCGGCGGCGGGCCGGATGACCGGTTCCGCCCGGTTTCCGCTGCCGAAGTCCTCGATCATCCGTCCCGCCGGGCCAGCCGCCGGTCGGCCTCCCGCAGCAGGCCGTCGGCGTAGCCGCCCGCCTCCCGGGCCAGCCGGGCGGCCCGGTCGGCGGCGCGGTCCCGCCAGGCGCCCTGACCGAAGTCGACGGCCATGTCGCATGTCCACCACCACGCCTCGATGGCCACACTGCGGTCCAGCAGGTCGAGGTCCGCGGCCACCGCGGCAGGGTCCACGGCCCGGCCGAGCGCGCGGTCCGCCCGGTGCGCGAGCAGCCGCGCCACGCTGGCGTACCGGGGCACGCCCAGCTCGGCCGCGCGGGACGCCAGGCCCCCGGCCTCGGCCCGGGCCCGCTCCGCCTCGCCGCACAGCAGGGCTAGCCGCCCGGTGATGAGCTGGTGCTTGAGCCGCAGCCGCCAGCCGAAGACCAGGTCGCCGCGGAGCAGCGCCGCGGCCTCGGCCAGCCGGGCCGCCGCGCCGTCGGCGTCGCCGGTCTTCAGGCTCTGCTCGGCCAGGTCCTCGAGGGCGGCGATGGTGACGTCGGCGGTGCCCTGGCTCTGGCCGGCCGCCAGCGCCTCGTGGTGGTGGTCCAGCGCCTCCGGCCCGGCGCCCAGGTTGCGCAGCACCCAGCCGGCGAAGTTCACCGCGCGCCCGGCGAACCGGGGGACCTGGCGCCGTTCCACCTCGGCCGTGTACCGGGTGAACGCCGCCAGCGCCTGAGCCGGGCGGCCGGCCAGCGCGTGCGCGTGCCCGGTGAACAGCAGGGCGTGCATGGTGGCGGAGGTGTGCTCCACCCCGGCCTGACCGCGGGCCGCCGGCCGCAGCAGCGCCAGCGCCTCGTCGGCCCGGCTCTGATGTGCCCTGAGCACCCCGAGCCACGCCGGCCGCGGCGACCCGGTCCGCCCCCTCGGCCAGGGAGAACGCCTCGCCGAGCAGCGGCTCGGCCCGGTCCAGGTCGCCGGCCGCGTGCCGGGTCCGGCCGCCGGCCGCCAGGCACCGGGCCCGGGTGGCCGCGTCCTGCGCGGCGAGCGCGCCGTCCGCGGCGAACTGAGCGGCCTGGACGAAGTCGCGGCCGAAGTACGACGCCCAGGCGCCCGACCTCGAGCGCCGCCGCGCCGCCGGCCGGATCTCGCTCCACGTCCTGCAGCGCCTCGGCGTAACGCCCGCGCAGCGTCCGCACCCGGGCCCGGGCCAGCCACCCGTCCGGGTCGGCGTGCAGCCGCAGCGCGTCGTCGAGCAGCGCTTCGGCCGCCCGGTAGTCGAAGCGTTCCGCGGCCTGGGCCGAGGCCTCCCGCAGCGCGCGGGCGGCCAGCATCAGGTCACCGCCCAGCCGCGCGTGGGCCGCCACGGTCAGCGGATCGGCGCCGGGCCGCCGGTCGAGCACCCGGCCGGCCTGCCGGTGCAGCAGCGCGGCCCGGCCCGCGGTCGCGCTGGCCGCCAGCGCCTCCCTGACCAGTTCGTGCCGGAACCGGAAGTTGCCGTCCTGCTCGGCCAGGAACTGCTTGGCCACCGCCTGCTCGGCGTCATCGAGCAGTGCGATGACCGGACGGCCGAGCACGGCGGCGAGCAGGTCGGCGTCCAGCTCGGAGCCGATCACGGCCGCGGTGCGCAACAGCAGCCCGGTCGAGCCGAGCTCATCGCAGCGGGCGGACACCGACTCCACCAGCGACGCGGGCAGGTCCGCGCCCGCGGCTTGCTGGGCCAGCTCGGTCAGGAACAGCGGATGTCCCTTCGACCGGGCGTACAGCTCGTCCGCCCGGGCTGGCCCGGTCAGTTCCGCCGCGGCGTCCCGGCCGAGCGGGTCCAGGTGGACGAACGCGGTCGCGGGCAGCGGCTCGCCCTCGCCGGTCCGGATGGCGGCGACCACGGTCGCCGCCATGGCCTCGCGCCGGGCGAACCGCAGCCAGTCGGCCAGCGCCGGGCTGGCCAGGTGCGCGTCGTCGATCACGAGCACCAGCGGCGCGCCCTCCGCCAGCCGGCCCGAGCACCCGGACCAGGGCGGAGTACAGCATCCCGGGCCCGAGCATGCTGTCCGCCAGCAGCGGTGTGGTTCCTTTCATCCCCGTCGTCAGGTTCAGCGCCGGGGCCAGCAGCGCCGTGTCGGGGCCGAGCAGGGCGCCGCTCTCGTCCGGCCCGAGCTCGCGCAGGCGGCCGGCCAGCGCGGTCAGCACCGCGTCGAGCGGCAGCGACCGGTCGAGCGGCCCGCACGACGCGATCAGCGCCGTGTCCCCGTCCGCCGCGTGCCGCCCGGCCCAGGCGCGCAGCAACGTGGTCTTCCCGATGCCGGCCTCGCCGTCGACCACGGCCACCTCGGTGGACCCGCCGCGGGCCCGGGCCGCGATCGCCTCCAGGCAGGCCAGTTCGTCATCCCGGCCGACCAGCCCGGACCCGCCCGGCCCGGGCCCCGGCCCGGCGGTCAGCTCACCCCGCAAGATCGCGGTGTAAAGCGCGGCCGTCTCCGGCGAGGGGTCGGTACCCAGGTCGTCGGCCATCCGGGCCCGCGCGTTCGCGTAGGCGGCCAGCGCCGCGGCCACCCGGCCGCCCGCCACGTAACCGCGCAACAGCAGTCGCAGGGCCGCCTCGTCGTACGGGTCACGTTCGATCGCCGCCGAGGCGGCGTCGCAGGCCGCCAGCCAGTCGCCTGCCTCGAGCAGCGCGGTCGCCGCCACCAGCCAGGACCGGCTGATCAGCCGCTCCAGCTCGGCCCGCCGCAGCTGTGCCCACTCACCGGGCAGCGGCTGCGGACCGTCGCCGCGGATCAGCGAGAGCGCGACCCGGGCGGCGGCCACCGCGCCCATCGGCTGGGCCGCCGCCCGCCGCCCCTGTACCTCGCGGGTGAGCGCCGTCAGCTCGGCCGCGTCGAGCCAGTCGCGATGCAGCAGGTAGCCCTGGTCGCGATGCTCGATCCGGTCACGCCCCAGGACCGAGCGCAGCCGGCTCATCAGGACCGCCAGCTGATCTTCCGGCCGCGCGGGCGGGGCGATTTCCCAGAGCGCGTCGATCAGCACATCCGCCGGCACGGCCTGCCCGTCGGCCAGCGCGAGCAAGTGCAGCGCGAGCCGCGCCTTCCGGCTGCCCAGCGCCTGCGGCTCGACGCCATCCACGCCGAAGTCGCCGAGCACCCGCACGGCCAGCGACTTCATGTACGTATTAAATCCCGCCGGCCGGCGCCAGGCCAGGTCAGTGCAAGGTGACTGCCACCCCCGCGGCCCACTGTCGTCACCAAACCACTCACCGGAAAGGGAGACCCGGTATGAGCGAGAAAGCGGAACAGAAGAGCTTCACGGCCCCGACGAGACCCGCGCCTTCGGTCACGGCGCCCTGGACCTGCTCCAGATCGGCGGCGCCGAGATCGGCCGGCTCACCCTGCAGCCGGGATGGCGCTGGTCGGAGCACGTCAAGCCGCTGACCGGCACCGACTGGTACGGCGCCAGCAACTACGCCCGCGGCTGACCGCGGACCTTCGCCAGGAAGCGGCCCAGGTGCGGGTCGAACAGCGCCGGGTCCGCGGCATCCAGCTGCGGCCCAGTCCACCAGCGCCCTCCGGCGAACTCCCGCGAGTCCAGCGCGATGGGCATCCCCGGATGACCGGCCAGCAGGTACCACAGGCTGACGTCCGTGTGCGGGTCCGGGCCGACGGTGGGGGTCACCGTCACGAACACCGGGCAGCGGCCCGCGATGGCGAAGTCCGCCTCGATGTCCAGCTCCTCGCGCGCCTCGCGCTCGGCGGTGAACGAGGGCTCCTCGCCCGGCTCCACGTGGCCGCCGGCCGGCAGCCACAGCCCGGACAGCCGGTGGTCCACCAGGAACACGCTCCCGTCCCGCGGGTCGGTCAGGACGGCGTAGGACACCAGGTGCCGGGGCGGCGTCGCGGGCCTGGCCCGCCGGTAGATATCGGGCGTGCGGTCCAGCCAGGCCATCCCTTCCGCCTGGTGGGCGCGCTCGGTATCGTCGAACGGCTCGATGGCGGCGACGAGCGCGGCCACGGCACGGGGACCGCCGGTCACGGGTCCCAGCCTAGGGTGTGGTACTTCTGGCGGGACGAAGCCGACGAGGGGAGCCCTATGGACCTGGGCCTGCACGGCCGCCGCGCGCTGATCACCGGCGGCAGCCGGGGTATCGGCTTCGCGGTGGCCGAGGCGCTCGCCGCCGAGGGCGCGGCCGTGGGCCTAGTCGCCCGGGACGCCGCGGGCCTGGCCGAGGCCGCCGCCCGCCTGGAGTCCCGGGGCGTCTCAGTGGCCACCGCGGTGGCCGACGTGACCGACACCCCCCAGCTCAAGCACGCGGTAGAAGACATCGCGTCCGCCCTCGGCGGCCTGGACCGCCTGGTCGCCAACGCGGGCGGCACGGTCGGCCGGGGCAACCTCACCAGCGCCGGCGACGACGACTTCACCGCCACGTTTGCGCTCAACGCGGGCCACGCCGCCGAGCTCATCCGGGCCGGGCTGCCGCACCTGCGGGCCGCGGGCGGCGGCTCGGTGGTGATCATCTCCTCGGTCACCGGGATGCGGCCGGCCCCGCGGACCGCCTACGCCGCCGCCAAGGCGGCCGAGATCCACCTGGCTGCGACCGCCGCCCAGGAACTCGCGCCGGCCGGCATCCGGGTGAACTGCGTCAGCCCCGGGTCGATCATGTTCCCCGGCGGCGGCTGGGACAGCTTCCAGCAGGCGAACCCCGAGGACTTCGCCGCCTTCGTGGACACCCAGTTCCCGCACGGCCGCCTCGGCACCCTGCCCGAGGTCGCCGACGTGGTCGCGTTCCTGCTGTCCGACCGGGCCTCGTGGGTCACCGGCGCCAACGTCCCCGTGGACGGCGCCCAGATCTACCCGAGCGCCCGCCACTTCGATTAAGTCCGCTTCACATCAAGGAGATGACATGCCGCCAAGCATGGGCCGATCAGAGCGCCAAGAGTTCCTGGCCGGATTGCACGTCGGGGTGCTCAGCGTGGCCTCCGGTGACGGCCGCGGGCCGCTGACCGTCCCGGTCTGGTACACCTACCAGCCGGGCGGGACCGTCAACGTGAGCACCGGCCGCGGCACCCGCAAGGCCCAGGCCATCACGGCGGCCGGCCGGTTCAGCCTGTGCGCTCAGCAGGAGCAGCCGCCCTACAAGTACGTCACCGTCGAGGGCCCGGCCGCCATCGAGGACGCCACCGACGACGAGCGGCGCGAGATAGCCCGCCGCTACCTGGGCGCCGAGGGCGGCGACGCCTTCCTGGCGTCGGTTCCGTCCGAAGGACAGGTCATCATCAGGATGACCCCCGAACGCTGGTCGGGCGTGGACTACAGCCAGGGCTGACAGCGATAAGAAGTTGCCCGCCGCCCGCGCCGACGAGACCATGAAGCATGATCTTGGCACGTGCGACGACAGTGGACGACTGGCAGGCGATGCGGGAGATCCGGCTGCAGGCCCTGCGCGACGCGCCCGACGCCTTCGCCTCGACGTACGCGAAGGAACTCGCCTTCGAGCCGGCCGAATGGCACCGCCGGGCCGCCCGTGACGGTTCCTTCCTCGCCTTCTTGCCCGGCGGCGAGCTAGCGGGCCTGGCGGGCGGCTTCGAGCAGGAGCCGGGCGTGGTCGAGCTCGTCTCCATGTTCGTCCGGCCCCAGGCCCGCGGTCACGGCGTCGGCGAGGCCCTGGTCGACGCGGTGGCCGCCTGGGCCAAGAACCGGAACGCCGCCTCCGTCCATCTGTGGGTGACCGAGACCAACAAGCCCGCCCTCCGCCTCTACGAGCGCTGCGGGTTCACCACCACCGCCGAGCGCCAGCCGCTGCCCTCGAACCCGGCCCTCGGCGAGCTCGGCATGACCCGCCCGCTGACAAGATCCTAGGTACCTAACGACGCGGCTGCTTGCCCGCGTACCGGATCCGGCCTGCCGGCCAGCGGTCGCTGGCCGGCAGTTCTCCCTACCTGATGACGTGCTGCAGGACATCGATGATGACGACCACACCGGACGCCATCAAGATGATGACCAGGAGCAGGGCCACCATGAGCAGGATCTTGAGTACGTCCCGCCAGAAGATCGCGACAAAGATCGCGATCACGACGATGACGGCCTCGATGTGTCCTGTTCCGGTAGCGCCGCTGTGAAGTGCGAGCATCGCTACACCTCGTTCTCGCCACGGACACGAGCCGACGCAGCACCCGGAGGCCAGGCCGGGTACCCGTCAGGCGTGGACCGCGATGAACGACGCGCTGGTCTCGCGAGCGGCGCGGCCAGGTGCTGGCTGGCACCGGCCGCCGTCCCGCCGTCGTGATCGCCGGCCGTCACCAGTGGTCGGGAACTCCCGTGGCGGGCCGGCTGACGCGCGAGCTACAAAGTTGTAGCATCAAGGAACATCACGATCATTGCAGCTGATGTGATCGCTGAGGCCTGGGCCGATGCCCCACATCGGCCCAGCGCCTGCTGGCAGTGCCGGAGGCCCCCTGGCCGTTCCGTGGCCTTCGTCGCCAACACCGCCAGCCATCATCGCGGACGGTTGATCCGCCATGGCCCCTGCGAGACAAGCGGCGTTTCCCTGATCCTGACGAAGCATCCGCGGCCACCGGAAACCGCTGACGTCCGCTAGCCCGCACGTGACTGGACCTGGGCGGTGCCGAAACGGCCCGGTGCGTGGCATGAGCAACACCTCTTGGGATATGCTCGGGGCAAGTAGACTGATCTCTACCTAGCTCTACCGATCTCTGCTAAACATAGGTATTGTTAGGTAGACAATGGTGTTTTAAGGTGTAGTCACATATTAACACCGGCTTGTTACAGTAGAAAACCAAGAATTGGTAAATGTCCCCGGCGGGATGTACGGTCTTCCCGCGCGACCGCGCCAGCCTCAAGGGCGACATTGGTCTCACGGGAGGGATCATGCCGCCGCTCGCGCAACCTGGTGTCTTGCGCCTCGCCCAGCGCCTCAGGGGGCTGCGCGAGCAAACCTGGCCGGAAGCCGGGCTGACCCAGGCGGCCCTGGCCGCAGCCTTCACCCGTGAAGGGAGCTCTGTCCTCTGCCACAGTGTCGTCCTGGGAAAGCCTTAGCCTGCCGAAGGTCCCTCCCCGCAGCCGCCTGATCGCCTACGCGCGATTTTTCGCGACGCACCGGTCTTTGGAGGGAGATTCTCCCCACCTCATTCCCCTGGCCGAGCTGACCGCTGAGGAACAGCACGAATACAGGGCCCTGGAAACTGAGCTGCTAGCCCTGCGCAGGCGGCCAGGAGACCTTCGGCCAAAGACGAAGTCGCGGTGACGAGATCGTGGCATTTCGCGCGACCCCGGGCCGGTTACCCTACTCTGCTCTCGGTTGCCCGAAACGGAGACCGGGTCACTGGCCAACCCAGCTGACCCCAACTACACCGAGCTCCTGTCCTATGCCGATCTGGACGCCCTGGTCGAGTTGCATGGTCACATTCGCGCAGAGAACCCCGCCATGGACGTGTTCTTCAAAGCTCTCGTCCGACGTGGCTCCCGACGACCTATCCAGCCATGTCGTACTACTCGGCGGAATTGCCTGGAACGACAAAACCCAGCAGTTGTCAGAGATGATCAACTTGCCGATCAAGCAGATCGAGATCCCGGAGATCAAAACCGGCGAGATCTTCGAGCTGGAACGCGATGGCGAGAAAGAAACATTCCTGCCGCGTTGGGACAGTAAAGATGGCACCTTGCTCGAGGATGTCGGCTTGATCGTCCGGCGGCCGAACCCGTTCAACTCGAGCCGAAGCCTTACGATATGTAACGGCATTCACAGCCGGGGAGTACTAGGGGCCGTGCGCAGCCTTACCGATGCGCGGTTGCGCGACTGCGAACGAAAAATACATCGTAAGCAATTTCTCCGACCAGTCAGACTTTCGCCATACTCATGCGGGTCTCGGTCATGGATGGCAAGACGATGACGCCAGACTTCCGTAATCCCGGTTGCGTGCTCTACCAATGGTCCGAGGCATAGGTAGGACATGGCCATGGTGATCCAGAATCCGGGCCGCGGGCTGCGCCCGATGCGCTCCTCGCGACGGGGCCAGCAGTTTCCGACGCACCTTCAACTTCTCGCCACCACGACCGCCAGGGTTCAAGCCTCGCTCGACGCCATCATCGTCCCCGCCTCTAGGCCAGCGGTTAATCTCGACCACGCCATAACGCTGGCCCGGAAGTTGTCCTGTCAGCTGGTGGTGCTGTGCAGCCTCAAGGCGCGCGCAGGTGACGAAGTCAGCGAACTGCTGGCTTTGCGGAACTTCACCCAGGGCATCATCGTTGACCTGCCCGAGGGCTACGCCCTGCCCAAGCTGGATCTCGCCACCTCCACGCGAGCTAGCTTGGGCCTTCCGGACCAGCTGCGTGAACCCTAACGGAGACCTGAGCGTCAAGCGAAACATCGGTTTGCTGCTGGCCCGAATGATGGGCTGGCAGCGGATCTTCTTCCTCGACGACGATATTCAGGGACCTGTACTCATCCGACCTGCGCGAGGTGGCGATGATGCTCGGGCCATGCGACGCCGTCGGCATGCGGGCCAGCAGACTTTCCCGACAACTCGGTCGTCTGCCATGGGAACCGGGTGACCGGCGGGTATCAGGACATCTTCGTCAGCGGTTCGGTCCTGGCCGTGAACTGCGTCGGACGCCGTGGCGTTCTTTCCGGAGATCTACAACGAAGACTGGTTCTTCTTCTACCACGCCGCAGCGACGCGCCGTCTCGGCGCGATATGGCCGGGACGCAACGCAGCTTCGCTACGACCCGTTCGCCGATCCGCAACGCGCGGCAGGACAGGAATTCGGCGACATCATGGCCGAAGGCCTGTACGGGCTGCTGCATCACCGGGCTGGCCTGGCCATGCCACCGGCGGCTACTGGCAGTCCTTCCTGGAAGCGAGGATGAGCTTCCTGAATGGCGTGCGTACCCGTGCTGGAATGGTTGAGCCGGATCTCGGGCAGCGCATCGCCGGTTCGGTGGACGCCGCGATGGCCTGGTGCCGCGAGATCAAGCCCGCCATGTGCGAGCACTACATCGAGATCTGGCGACAAGACCTGGATGTCTGGGAGCAGCGGCTGAAGTCGGTGCCGACCGGGCTCTCCGCCGAGGCGGCGCTCGGTAAGCTTGACCTCTGCCCCTACCCCGCCGTGCCAGCTTTACTGAACTGATCGGCATCAACGGCGCAGGCGGCAGACGCGTCTGCGGGCCCGGCTGCGGGGACGGCCCCGCTGCCTTCGCCGCGAGATGATGCTTCATGCCGGGGCGTCATCGGCCGTAGAGGCAGGTGGGCCAGGGAACTGGCGCTGCGGATGCTGCTGGCGAAAGAACCCGCGCCGCGGGGCTCAGCATGAGCCAGCTCAGGGAAGGCGACCCGCTGGTCGCCGGGCTATACAGAAAGTCGCAGAAACTCCATTCCGCCGGAACGGATAATGACGAGCGATCCGCCACTGCGGTCGGGAGGCCATTTCCTCCAGGCCCCGGTTGAGTGATTTGGCTGCATCTGCAGAACCTTGCGTAGCTAGCTAGCTACCCACTGTATCGGCAGTTCGCCAGCTCGGTCAGAATTCCGGCTGGATCTGCCGCGTCAGTGAGTATGCCGGAAACCCGTCTCCGCGCTGCTGGGAGTATTCCAGTTGCCTCAGTTGATCATCCGCATGCCCGGTTGCGACTTGCGATAACTGGATATTTGAGTACTTAACGACCGGTACGGACGGGAGCGAGGGGCATGGTCGAGGTTCGTGCGGCGACGGCGGAAGACTGGCGGCTCTTGCGGAACATCCGGCTAGCCGCCTCTGGCCGATGCGCCCGGCGCCTTCCTGTCCACCCATGAAGAGCGGACGGCGTCCGCCGAGGAATACTGGCGGAGCAGGATCGCCTACGGCGGCACGTTCTTCGCCTTTCTGCCCGAAGTCAACGGCAGCGAGCCGGCCGGGCTCGTCGGCGGCCTCCACGAGGCGCCGGGCACGGTGGAACTCATCTCGCTCTGGGTCCGGCCGCCGGCGCGCGGGCGAGGCGTGGGTGAGGCGCTCGTCGCCGCGGTGATCGACTGGGCCCGGGCGAGGAAAGCCATCTCGGTCCATCTCTGGCTGATGGAAACGAACAAGTACGCCTGGACGCTCTACCAGCGCTGCGGCTTCTCGCCGACGGGTGAGCGTCAGCCGCTGCCGTCGAAACCAAGCCTGATCGAGATAGGCATGACCCGCTCCCTCTAACGAGGACCCGAACTCCGCCCGCACCCCGAGCAGCCGCACCGGCCGCCGCCCGGCGAACCGCCCGAGCGCCTCGAAAGCGGCCGCGGCGATCACCCCGGCGTCCGACGACGGCGCCGCTAGCGTCACCCCGTGGGTCTCGGTGACGAACGGCGCGTACCTCACCTTCACCACCACCCGCACCGCGGGCCTGGGCTCGGCGGCCAGGTCCGCGGCCAGCAAGCCGGCGATCCGCGCCACCTCGGCCTCGACACCGGACCAGTCGGCGATGTTCCGCTGGAACGTCTCCTCCCGCCCGTGCGCCTTGGCCACGTAAGGCGAGGCGTCCACCTCGCTGTCACCCCGCCCGCACGCCAGCAGCACCAGCCACGGCCCCGTCATCGGCCCGAACTCCGCCGCCAGCGCGTCCGGGTCCGCGGCCGCCAGCTCACGAACGGTGTGAATGCCGAGCCCGGCCAGCTTCTTCGCCGTCTTGGCCCCGATGCCCCACAGCGCGTCGACCGGCCGCCCGCCGAGCACCTCGAACCAGGAAGCGAACGTCAGCCGGTACACCCCGGCCGGCTTGCCGAACCCGGTGGCGATCTTGGCCTGCAGCTTGTTCTCGCCGATCCCCACCGTGCAGTCGAGCTGCGTCTGCGCGCGCACCCGCGCGGCCAGCGACCGGGCGAACGCCTCCGGATCGCAGACCTCGACGCCGACGAACGCCTCGTCCCAGCCCTGCACCTCGACCGGCGCCCCGAAGGACCGCAGCACCTCCATCACCGTCGCCGAGACCTCCTCGTAGGCCTCCCGGTCGACCGGCAGGAACACCGCGTCCGGCAGCCGCCTGGCCGCCGTCCGCAGCGGCAGCCCGGAATGCACGCCGTGCTCCCTGGCCTCGTAGGACGCCGTGCTCACCACGCCCCGCTTGGTCGGGTCGCCGTCACCGCCCACCACCACCGGGCGTCCCCGCAATTCGGGATGCCGCAGTACCTCGACCGCCGCGATGAACTGGTCGAGGTCGACGTGCAGCACCCACCACCCCACGCACCACTCCTACCCAGCTCGCGGGCCACTCGTTCGGGATTAATGATTTTGATCTGGCCGGCCGGAAGCGGACACAATGACGTGTGCTGCTGACGATCACCACCACCCGCGCGCCCGCCACCGACCTGGGCTACCTGCTGCATAAGCACCCGGACCGGATCCAGGCGCATCCGTTCTCGGCCGGGACGGCGCACGTGTTCTACCCGCAGGCGTCGCCGGAGCGGTGCACGGCCGCGCTGCTGCTCGAGGTCGACCCGGTCGGCCTGGTCCGCGACCGTAAGGGCGGCGGCGCCGAACTCGCGCAGTACGTCAACGACCGGCCGTACGCCGCCTCCAGCCTGCTCGCGGTGGCGCTCAAGGAGGCCTTCCGCACCGCGCTGACCGGCCGCTGCGACGCCCGCCCGGACCTGGCCGCCGGCCCCCTCCCGCTCGAGCTGGGCGTGCCCGCGCTGCGCTGCCGGGGCGGCGGCGCGCTGGCCGAGCGCGTCTTCGGCCCCCTCGGCTGGCAGGTCGCCGCGCGGGCCCAGCCGTTCGCGCCGGCCGAGTGGGGTGATTCCCCGTACCTGGACCTGCGCCTGACCGGCCACATGAGACTGGCCGACGCGCTCAACCACCTGTACGTGCTGCTGCCCGTGCTCGACGACGCCAAGCACTACTGGGTCTCCAACGACGAGGTGGACAAGCTGATCCGGGCCGGCGGCGACTGGCTGGCCGGCCACCCGGACAAGGAGCTGATCACCCGGCGCTACCTGTCGCACTCCAAGCGGCTCACCCGGTCCGCGCTGGCCCGGCTGGCCGACGCCGACGAGACCGAGCCGGAGGAGCTGGACAACGCGGTGCCGGCCGAGGACGAGGCGGCCGAAGCCGATACGAGGAAGCCGCTGGCGGTCCAGCGCCGCGAGGCCATCCTGGCCGTGCTGCGCGAGCGCGGCGCGCGCCGGGTCGGGGACCTCGGCTGCGGCTCCGGCGCGCTGACCAGGGACCTGCTCGCCGATTCGCGCTTCGAGCACGTCACCGCCGTCGACGTGTCCGCCCGGGCGCTGCAGCTGGCCGCCCGCCACCTCAAGCTCGACCAGATGCCCGAGCCCCGGCGCCAGCGGCTGAGCATCTTCCAGTCCTCGCTCACCTACCGCGACGCCAGGCTGGCCGGGCTGGACGCCGCCGTGCTGATGGAGGTCATCGAGCACCTGGACCCGGACCGGATCGGGGCGCTCGAGCAGGTCGTGTTCGGCGCGGCCGCGCCGGACACCGTCGTGGTCACCACCCCCAACGTGGAGTACAACCCGCACTTCGGGACCCTCCCGGCGGGCACGCCGCGGCACCGGGACCACCGCTTCGAGTGGACCCGCGCCGAGTTCCGCGCCTGGGCCGAGCGGGCCGGACAGCGCTACGGCTACCAGGCCAGGTTCCTGCCGGTCGGCCCGGAGGACCCGGCCGACGGGCCACCCACCCAGCTGGCCGTCTTCTCCAAGTCAGGGGAGGCGGCATGAACCTGGGCATCCCCGAGCTGAGCCTGGTCGTCCTGGTCGGCCCGACCGGCTCGGGCAAGTCGACGTTCGCCCGCGCGCACTTCAAGCCGACCGAGGTGATCTCCTCGGACTCCTGCCGCGGCCTGGTCGCCGACGACGAGAACGACCAGTCCGCCACGCCGGCCGCGTTCGAGGTGCTCCGGTTCATCGCGGGCCAGCGCCTCAAGTCCGGCCGCCTCACCGTCATCGACGCCACCAACGTCTCACCCGAAGGCCGCCGCGACCTCGTCACCCTCGCCCGCGAGCACGACGTGCTGCCGGTGGCGATCGTGCTCGACCTGCCCGAGAGCCTGTGCGCCGAGCGGAACAAGGGGCGCCCCGACCGCGACTTCGGCCCGCACGTGCTCCGCCGCCAGCGCGGCCAGCTGCGCCGCGGCCTGCGCGGCCTGGGCCGTGAGGGGTTCCGCACCGCGCACGTGCTGCACACCCCCGAAGAGGTCGACGCGGCCACGATCACCCGCACCCGGCTGTACACCGACAAGCGGGACGAAACCGGGCCGTTCGACATCATCGGCGACGTGCACGGCTGCCGCGCCGAGCTCACCGAACTGCTGACCACGCTGGGCTACGACCTCGAGCGGGACGCGGCCGGGCGCCCGGTGAACGCCCGCCACCCCGGCGGCCGCCGCGCCATCTTCGTGGGCGACCTGGTCGACCGGGGACCCGACACGCCGGGCGTCCTTCGCCTGGTCATGGGCATGGTGGCGGCCGGGACCGCGTTCTGCGTGGCCGGCAACCACGAGGTCAAGCTGCTCAAGGCGCTGCGCGGCAAGAACGTCAAGCGCAGCCACGGCCTGGACGCCTCGATGGAGCAGCTGGATCTCGAGACCCCGGAGTTCCGCGCCGCCGTCGAACGGTTCATCGACGGCCTGATCAGCCACTACGTGTTCGACGGAGGCAACCTGGTGGTGGCCCACGCCGGGCTGATCGAGCGCTACCACGGCCGCGCCTCGGGCCGGGTCCGCGAGTTCTGCCTGTACGGCCAGACCACCGGGGAGACCGACGAGTACGGCCTGCCGGTCCGCTACCCGTGGGCCACCGAGTACCGGGGCCGCGCCGTCGTGGCGTACGGCCATACCCCCGTGCCGGCCGCGGAGTGGCTGAACAACACGCTCTGCGTCGATACCGGCTGTGTCTTCGGCGGCCGGCTCACCGCCCTCAATTATCCCGAACGGACTACCGTCTCCGCCTCGGCGGCCCGCATCTACCATCCGCCGGCGAAGCCTTTCCCGGCCGAATCCGCCCCCGGTGCCGGCGTCGCGCGGCGCGAGCCGGACGTGCTCGACATCGGCGACGTGTCCGGGTCCCGGGTCATCGAGACCGTCTACCTGCCGCGTGTCGGCGTCCGCGACACGCACGCCGCGGCCGCGCTCGAGGTCATGAGCCGGTTCGGCATCGACCCGCGCTGGCTGCTGTACCTGCCGCCGACGATGAGCCCGGTCGCCACGTCGTCCCGCGATGACACGCTGGAGCACCCTGAGCAGGGGTTCAGCGCCTACGCCACCGCCGGCGTGACCTCGGTGCTGTGCGAGGAGAAGCACATGGGCTCCCGGGCGGTCCTGCTGGTGTGCCGGTCCGAGGACGACGCGCGGGCTCGCTTCGGCGTCTCCGCCGGCGCGGGCGCGGCCTGGACCAGGACCGGCCGGCCGTTCTTCGCCGGCCCGGCCGGTGAGCACCTGACGGACCAGGTGCGCGCGGCGGCCGACAAGGCCGGCCTGTTCGACGAGCTCGGCACGTCCTGGCTGCTGCTGGACGCCGAGATCCTGCCCTGGAACGTCAAGGCCGGGTCGCTGCTGCGGGACCAGTACGCCGCGACGGGCGCGGCCGCGCTGGCCGCGCTCCCGGCCGCCGCCGCGGCGCTGGCGCAGGCGTCCGCCCGCGACCTGCCGGGTATCGGCGACCTGCTGGACCGGACCCGGGCCCGGCTGGCCAACGCCGAGGCGTTCACCGCTGCCTACCTGCGCTACTGCTGGGTCACCGACGGGCTGGCCGGGGTGCGCGTCGCCCCGTTCCAGCTGCTCGCCACCGAGGGCGCCGTCTACCACGAACGGCCGCACCGGTGGCACCTCGCCCTGGCCGGCCGGCTCGCCTCCGCCTGCCCCGGCCTCTTCACCACCACCCGCCACGTCGAGGCGGACACCGCCGACCCCGCCTCGGTCGCCGCCGCGACCAGCTGGTGGGAGGACCTGACCGCCGCCGGGGGAGAAGGCATGGTCGTCAAGCCCGCCGCCAACCTGACGCGCGGCCGGGGTGGCCTGGCCCAGCCCGGCCTGAAGGTACGCGGCCGTGAGTACCTGCGGATCATCTACGGCCCCGACTACACCGAGCCGCCCAACCTCACCCGGCTACGCCAGCGCGGCCTGTCCCACAAGCGCTCGCTCGCGCTGCGCGAATACGCCCTCGGCCTCGAAGCCCTGGACCGAGTCGCCCGCGGCGAGCCGCTCTGGCGCGTCCACGAGTGCGTCTTCGCCGTCCTCGCCCTCGAATCCGAACCCGTCGACCCCCGCCTCTGACCCGGTCAGGCGGTGAGCTGGACCGATGCGGGAGGCGGAGAAAGCGGGCCGAGGCTGCCGGACTTGGTGCCTTTCTGGAACCCGCCGAACATCAGCGCCAGCACCACGAGCACCACGACGAGCACCAGTACCCACAACAGGCACCCGCGGGCCCGCGATCGCGGGCGCCACCGGCGCCGCGGTCCCTCATTCCAGTTCTCATAACTGCTCGAGGGTAGCCGCCTACGGCGCCGGAAAGGGCTCACCCCTTATCTATGCCCGTCTACGTCGCGATATGCCATGATCATGAAGGCTTTTATCCCCGAAATGGGTACAAAAGTCTTCGCGATCACGGGCAGTGCTTCCCAGGCCCGGCGCGATATGCCGGCCAGGCCGAATTATCTGATCCAGCCCGGGTAGCTGAAAACACCGTGAGGCTACAGAGCCCGCCCAGGGCGGACGACGTGAGGAAGACCATGCCGCGCATGCCAAGGCTCGGCGGGATCGTGGCGGCGATCGTCGGCGTAGTGGTGCTGATCTTGGTGCTCTCCGCGGTCCACCTGCTGCCGCAGCTACGTAACCCGTTCGGCGAGACCACCACCGTCCGCAGCCAGCCGGTCATCCTGAAGTCCATCACCAACCTCAGCCGCTACGAGGCGGCCAGCGGCTCGTTCCAGGTCGTGGTCGACGTGACCAAGCGCAACGGCATCCTGCCCTCGTTCCTGGCGGGCAGCGAAACGCTGTTCGTCGGGCAGGGCTCCGACATCGCCTACGTCGACTTCGCCACCCTCAAGAACGGCGCCATCGCGGTCAGTAAAGACCGCACCTCGGTCACCGTGACGCTGCCGAAGCCGCGGCTCGAGCCGGCCGTGCTCGACGTCAACCAGTCGTACGTGTACGCCGAGCAGCAGGGGCTGTTCAACCGGGTCGGCAACTTCTTCTCCGGCAACCCGAACAGCCAGCAGCAGGTGTACCAGATCGCCCAGGGCAAGATAGAAACCGCCGCCAAGCAGAGCCCGCTGCTGGCCGACGCGCAGAAGAACACCCAGGGCATGCTCACCGGGATGCTGACGTCGCTCGGCTTCCAGCACGTCACCGTCAATTTCGGCGCCACGCCGGCCCAGTGACCAAGGCCCGTTTGCGTTAGAGCACGCTCTAACTCCTAAGCTCGATTACGTGACGACCTGGAGCATCGGCGAAGCCGCCGCCAAGTGCGGCCTTTCCCAGCACACGCTGCGCTGGTACGAGCGGATCGGCCTGCTCGCGAACATCGCGCGGGGCGGGGACGGCCGCCGCCGGTTCAGCGAGGGCGACCTGGAGTGGCTGTCGCTGATCACCAAGCTGCGCGCGACCGGGATGCCGGTCCGCGACATGCAGCGGTACGCCGAGCTGGTCAGGTCGGGCGCGGGCCAGGCGGAACGCATCGAGCTGCTGAAGAAGCACCGCGAGGAGGTGCGCCGGGCGCTCGCCAGCCAGCGGGAGTGCCTGAAGCTGCTCGACTCCAAGATCGACTACTACGCCGGCTGCGTAGCCGCCGCCCAAGACGCCGCACTCGAAAGCACCGCAACCGCCATCTGACGAGGAGCAACGCAACACATGCGCACCACCACACTCGGCCAGCTCACCGTGTCCGCGCAGGGCCTGGGCTGCATGGGAATGAGCGAGTGGTACGGCGCCACCGACTGGGACGAGTCGATCGCGACCATCGGTCGCGCCCTGGACCTGGGCGTGACGTTCATCGACACGGCCGACATCTACGGCGCCGGCCACAACGAGGTCCTGGTCGGCCGCGGCATCGCCGGCCAGCGCGACGAGGTCCAGCTGGCCACCAAGTTCGGCATCGACCGGTCCGGCGGCGACGCCCACCGCGTCGTCCGTGGCGAGCACAACTACGTCAAGCGGGCCTGCGAGTCGTCGCTGACCAGGCTCGGCGTGGATCACATCGACCTGTACTACCTGCACCGCCCGCCGCAGACGGCCGAGATCGAGGAGACCGTCGGCGCGATGGCCGAACTCGTCGCCGAGGGCAAGGTCCGCTACCTGGGCCTGTCCGAGGTCACCGGCGACCTGCTGCGCCGCGCGTACGCGGTGCACCCGATCAGCGCGGTGCAGAGCGAGTACTCGCTGTGGACCCGCAATCCCGAGGAAGACGTCATCGACGTCATGCGCGAGCTCGGCGTGGGCTTCGTGCCCTACTCGCCGCTCGGCCGCGGTTTCCTGACCGCCACCGTCGACCTGGACAGCTTCGACGCGAAGGACTTCCGCCGCCGCAACCCGCGCTTCACCGGCGAGGCCGGCCAGAAGAACCTGGCCATCGTCGAGGCGACGCGCAAGGTGGCCGAGGCCAAGGGCGTGCCCGCGGCCCAGGTCGCCCTGGCCTGGGTCTACGCCCAGGAGAAGCGGCTCGGCGTCGGCCTGGCCCCGATCCCAGGCACCAAGCGGATCAAGTGGCTCGAGCAGAACGTCGCTGCCCTCGACGTCACCCTGACCGACGACGAGCTCGCCGTCCTCGACCCGCTGGGCGACCAGGTCGCCGGCGCCCGGTACTAGAGCAGCAGATCGCGCTGCCGCTCCCGGCGACACGCCGGGAGCGGCGCCCGCATCCGACGAATTATCCGGATGTGACGCAAAAATGGTGCCGTGGACCCACGGGGCCGTATCTCGGGCCGGCGCGTCATATTCGTCGTGCTGGCGCTGGTGGAACTGGTGGTGCTGATCGCAGGCTGCCTGGACCGCCCCAGCGCGGGGGCGCAGCCGCTGACCAAGGCGGCCGCCGCCCGGGCCGCCCACGCCAAGCCGCCGCGGCATGGCACCGCCGCGCCGCTGCGGGTCACCGCGTCCGGCGCGAGCTCCGGCCGGTGGCTGGTGTACACCTCCAGTCCCGTGCGCTCCGGGCCGTCCCAGCCGCTGTGCGGCACCAACAAGGTCAGCGTCGTCGCGTCGTCGCAGGTAGCGGTGGCCGAGAGCCCGCAGGCCTGCTCGGCCCGGCTGCGACTGACCGAGCCGGACGGCGACCAGGTGACCGTCCCGGTCACGGTTCCCGCCCGGCCGCCGGCCAGCCGCCCGGCCGCGTCCGTGGCCCGGCTGTACTGCTTCGCGCGCCCAGCCGGGCGCGCCATCTACATCACGATCGACGACGGCTGGACGCCCAGCGCCGAGGTGCTGTCCCTCATGCACGCGAACTACCTGCCGCTCACGGCCTTCCTCATCGCCGATGCGGCCCGCGAGCACCTGAGCTACTGGCGGGAGTTCGCGGCCGCGGGCGGCCTGGTCGGCGACCACACGGTCTCCCATCCCGACCTCACCAAGCTCACCCTGGGCCAGGCCACCACCCAGTGGGCCCAGGACCAGGCCCTGCTCGGCCGCTGGCTGGGCCAGACCCCGGCCGTGGGGCGCCCTCCGTACGGGGCATTCGACCCCGCGGTGGAGGTGGCGGCGGCGCACGGCCGGCTGACCGCGCTGGCCGGCTGGAGCGCCACCATGTCGGGCGATCGCATCCAGACCTGGGACGGCAAGCCGCTGAGCCCGGGCGAGATCGTCCTCCTGCACTGGGTGCCTGGTCTCGGTCATCAGCTCACCGTCCTGCTGGCGGCCATCCGGGCCCAGCACCTTAACCCCACGCCGCTGACGCCGGCCAGCTTCGCCGGCATCGCCCCGCAGCGCGGCTCCCTCAAGGGCGACTGACCAGACCGCGTTGACGTCCAGTGTGACATAGGTAAGACTGGACGACGTGTCGTACATCGAGATCCTGATCCTGCGGCGGCTGCGATCCGGGCCCGCCCACGGCTACGAGCTGCGCAAGCGGGTGGAGGAGACCACCGGCGTCGTGCTGCACAACAATTCGCTGTACCCGGCGCTGCGCCGGTTCGAGGAGGCGGGCGCGGTCACCAAGGCCGCCGAGCCGCAGGACGGCCGGCCCGCCCGGCTGGTCTACACGCTGACCGAGGTGGGGCAGGAACTGCTGCACGACATGCTGGCCGAACTGCCGGCCGAGCAGGCCGGGGACGACACCGAGTTCATCTCCCGTCTCGGCCAGTTCTCCCTGATCAATTCCGCCGAACGGGCCCGCGTCCTCGCCTCCCGTGCCCAGGCGGTGCGCGCGCAGCTGGCGCATCTGCGGGCGATGCGCGAACTAGCGGTGCGTGGCGGCGAGCGGTGGGGCGCCCTGGCCACCGCCGAGCTGATCCGCCGCCATGAGCAGGAACTGACCTGGCTGGCCGAACTGGACGAGCTCGCGCAGGAGGAGCCGTGACCACCCCGGCCGGGCCGGCCGAGCTCGCGCCGCCGGGCCCCGACCCGAGATCCGCCCCGAAGACAGGTCCGCTGGTGCAGTACGCGCTGCTGGCCGGGCCGCTGCTGTCCATGCTCGACTCCAGCATCGTGAACGTGGCCGTCGAGCCGATCGCCCGCGAGCTGCACGCCAGCCTGGCCGTCGTGCAGTGGACGGTCAGCGGCTACCTGCTCGCGCTGGGCGCCGGGCTGGCCGGGACCGCGTACCTGGCCCGCCGGTTCGGCACCCGGCCAGTCTACCGGGCCAGCATCGTCGCGTTCACCGCTGCCTCGGCGCTGTGCGCGCTCGCCCCCGCCGCCTGGGTGCTGGTCGGCGCGCGAGTCCTCCAGGGCCTGGTCGCCGCGCCGCTGGTACCGCTGGCCATGAGCATGCTGCTCGGCCCCGGCCCCGGCGCCGGCCCCGGAACCGGCGGCGTGATGGCAAGTCAGGGCGTCGGCGGCGCCACCGCCAGCGGTGCCCGGAACATCTCGCCGGTGGCCGGCATCTTGCTGTTCCTCGGCCCGGCGCTGGGCCCGACCGCCGGCGGCGCGCTGATCGGCGCGGTCGGCTGGCGCGGCATCTTCCTGATCAACGTGCCGCTGGGCGTGCTGGCGGCGGTGGCGGCCGGCTCCGTCCCGGCCGCGCTGGCGCCGGGACGGCAGCCCGGAGCCCGGTTCGACCTGCCCGGGCTGATCCTGCTCGCGGCGGGCCTGACCGGACTGCTGCTGGGGGCCAGCCAGGGAGCCTCGGCGGGCTGGTCCGACCCGGCGTGCTGGCTGCCGCTGGCCGCGGGCGCCGCGCTGACGGCCGGCTACGCCGCCTGGGCCGCGCGTCGTGAGCAGCCCGTGCTCGACCTGACGCTGGCCCGGCGCCGCGGGCCGGTCCTGTCCATGGCGCTGTGCGCGCTGGCCTCGGTGGTCACCTGGGCGGCGGTGTTCCTGCTGCCGGTGTTCGTCCAGTCCGTGCAGGGCCGCAGCGCGCTGGCCGCGGGCCTGGCCCTGGCCCCGCAGGGGCTGATCACCGGGCTGTCCACGGCGCTGGCCCCGCGCTGGCTGGCCCGGTTCACCGTGCGGGCGACCGTGCTGGCCGGGTTCGCCGTCCTCGCCGTGGCCAGCCTGGGGCTGCTGCTGATCGCGGCCGCCACCCCGCTGTGGCTGATCGCGGTGATCCTGGCCGTCCGCTCGGTCTCCATCGGCCTGGTCATCAACCCGCTGCTGCAGGCCCTGCTGCAGCCGCTGCGACCGGACCAGCTCGGGGACGCCAGCACGCTGTTCAACACCTGGCAGCGGATCGCCGGATCGTTCGGTATCGGGCTGGTCGCGGCGCTGTACACGACGCAGGCCCGCACCGCCGGCCCGGTGGCCGCCCTGCACGCGGCCGGCCTGGTCCTGGTGCTGATCGCCGCGGCCGGCGCCCTCGGCTCGCTGGCCCTCCCAGCCGTCCGGAACTCCTTCCGGTCCGCCCGTTAGCCGGACCAGGCCGTTAGCCGGACCAGGCCGTTAGCCGGACCAGGCCGTTAGCCGGACCAGGCCGCTAGCCGGACCAGGCCGCTAGCCGGGCCCCCGCCCGGCCGTCGGCAGCAAGCCGGTCCGGTAGGCCAGGGCCACCGCCTCGGCCCGGCCCCGCACGCCCAGCTTGCGGTACACGTTCGCGCTGTGATGCATGACCGTCTTCGGACTCAGGTACAGTCCGGCGCCGATCTGGGCGTTGGTCTGGCCGCTGGCGATCGCGGCCAGCACCTCCAGCTCGCGGTCGGTGAGCTCCGGATTCGACGCCGGCCCGCGGCGCCTGCTCTTCGCCCCGCCGGCCCCGCTGTTCCCGACAGCACTATCGGCTCTGCCAGCCTCTTCGCCCCCGCTGGTCTCGGCGGCCCCGCTCGCCCCGGCCAGCTCCCGGACGATGGCCAGGGCCCGCTCCCGCACCGCGGTCCAGTTCCCGCTCAGTTCGCTTCCGGTCGGCTCGGAGCCCGGCGGGCCGGAGCCCCCCGGGCCGGAATCCGCCGTGCCCAGCGCGGCCCGGGCCTGGGCGACCAGGACCCGGTAGCCCCGGTACTGGCTGGGCGGGACGCTAGCCGCCAGCGTGGGCAGGTAGGGCTCGATCCCGTCCTCCAGCGCGAGGGCCTCGGCGAAGCGCCGCTCCCAGACGAGCAGCACGATCGCGGCGATGACGCCGTACGCCTCGCCGTGCCAGTAGCCGATCCGCACGGCCGTGTCGATGCCGTCGGCGAGCCAGCGTGCGCCGGCCGGGGCGTCGGTGCGCGCCGTGACCGCCCCGAGGCTCGCCATCGTGCTGGTCACGCCGCGCAGGTCGCCGGCCGCCTCGTGGGCCCGCAAGCTGGCCAGCAGGGCCAGCCGGGTGCCTTCCGGGCCGAGCTCGGCCGCTCGCTCGTGCGCGATGATCTGCTCGGCCCGCGCGACGATCCGGTCGTATCCGATGGCCCGGGCGGCCAGGACGGTCTCCTCGGCGTACCGGACGGCCAGGTCGGCCTGGCTGTGGCGCTGCGCGGACAGGGCCCGGCGCTGCAGGAAGATGCAGCGCCAGTTGGCCAGGCCCGCACGGGTCGCCTGCTCGAGCCCGGCCGCGGTCAGCTCGTCCGCCGCGTCGAGTTCCCCGCACATGGTCAGCCCGTAGGCGAGATGCTCGGTGGCCCGCAGCCAGTCGATGGCGGCCGCCGGATCGCCGGCCAGCACGCTCCGCGCGGCCACCAGCGGCTCGAGATCAAACTCGCCCTCGTCGATGGCCAGCCGGACGGACCAGGCGATGGCCACCGCCCGGGCCCGCGGGCTGAGCGCCGCCTCCGGCCGGTCCAGGTCGAGGAGGGCCGTGAATACCTGGCGGCCTTCGGCCATCGGACCGCGGTTGGCCCAGAACGGCCCCAGCGCCCCGGCGAGCCGGACGCCGCGGGACCCGTCGGCCCGCTCGCGCAGTAGCCGCAGCGCGGCCCGCAGGTTCGGCAGCTCGCGGTCGGTGCGTTCCAGCCAGCGGCGCTCGCCCGGCGAGTCGGCGCCGGTGATGGCGTGCTCGGCGAAGTCCAGGCTCCAGCGCAGCAGGCCGTCCTGGGCCGCGCTCAGCTCGCCGCCGGGCCGCAGCTGCCCGGCGGCGAACTCCCGTATCGTGTCGAGCAGCCGGAAGCGGGGAGCGTCGGCCGGGCCGCCCGCGGGCTCGGCCAGATGCCAGTCCACCAGGTCAGCCAGCTCGTCCAGCACGTCGGCGGCCTGGGTGTCCGTGTCCTGCTCGGCACCGATCGCGCCCGCGGACACGGCGGCGTCCAGGTCGAAGGAGCCGGGGAAGACCGAGAGGCGGCCCAGCAGCCGCCGGGCCCGCTCGCCGAGCAGCTGGTAACTCCATGCGATGGTGGAGCGCATGTCGCGGTGCCGCCCGGCGCTGCTCCCCCCGGCCAGCATGCGCAGCCGGCCCGGGCCGCCCGCCTGCAGCGCCTCGAACAGCGCCGCGGCCGTGAACATGGTGGTCCGGGCGGCCGCCAGCTCGATCGCCAGCGGGGACCCCTCGAGCAGGTCGCACAAGGCCGTCACGGCGGCCCGTTCGTCGTCGTGGTCGGCGGCCCGCAGGCCGCCGACCGCCTGAGCGCGTTCGTAGAACATGGCCGCGGCGGCTCCGTCCGTCCCGGTCGGCAGCGCACCGACCGGGACCACGTTCTCCCCGGGCAACCGCAGCCGGGACCGGCTGGTGACCAGCAGCTGCAGCCCGGGGCAGGCGTCGAGGAGCTCGTCCAGCAGGCCGGCCGACGCCAGCAGGTGCTCGAAGGTATCCAGGACGACCACGTGCGGCTCGCCGAGCAGCGCCCCGGCAATCGAGCGCACCGGGTCCCGCCCCGGGTCCGGCTCCGGCACCAGGGCGCGGACCAGCGTCCCCGGCAGGCTGGCGTTGCCGGTTCCGGACAACTCGAGGAAGGTGACGGTGCCGGAGAGCTTAGGGCAGACCTCGGTCGCGATCCGGGTCTTGCCGATGCCGCCCGCGCCGGTGATCGTCACCAGCCTGGCGCCCCGCTCGAGCAGGTCCCGGACCCGGATGATCTCCTCGTCCCGCCCGAACAGCGCGGACCTGGCTGACGGCACGCCGTCGGATCCGCCGCTCCACGCCGCCACAACCACCCCTCCCGCGGTTATGTCCCATCATGCCCCGGCCCCGGCCAATAGGGCGATCGCCCGATGTAGCCAGCGGCCTGACCTGCGACGGTCGTATGGACAACATCCCCGGGAGGGAGACATCATGACCAGGTCATCAACCGGACGCTACCGGGACGCGCTGCGGCATCGCGACTTCACCCTGATGCTCACCGCGTCGCTGATCGACCGGGTCGGGAGCTGGGCCTACAACGTCGTCCTGGTCGTCTACGTCTACCAGCGCACCGGCTCCGTCTCATGGGTCGCCGCGACCATGGCGGCGGGCTGGGTCCCCCGCATCGTGTTCTCCGCGTACGCCGGAGTGCTCGCCGACCGGTTCGAGCGCACCAGGACCCTGCTGGTGTCGACATTGCTCGGGCTGGCCCTGATGGCGGTGCTCGCGCTGGTCATGGCGGCGGACGGCCCAGTGCCGCTGATCTTGCTGCTGGCGGTCGCGACGGCCGCCGTCGGCACCGTGTACCTGCCGGTGTCCGGGGCGCTCACCCCGGAGACGGTGCCCGAAGGTGACCTGGCCGCGGCCAACGGCCTGTTCGGCGTGCTGGAGAACCTGGTCGTGATCGCCGGGCCGGGCATCGGCGGGCTCCTCCTGCTGGCCGGCCGCCCGGTGTGGGGCATCCTGTTCAACGTGGCGACCTACGCCGCCGCCGCCGTCCTGGTGTCCCGGATGCGGGCGCGCAGTGCTGGCCAGGACGCTGACACCCAGGCTGGCCAGGGCGCCGATGCGGGGGCCGGCCATGGCGCCAGCCCGGCACCGGGCCGGCGAGCTGGCGTGGTCCGGCAGATCGCGGACGGGTTCTCGGCGCTGCGACGCCATCCCCGGGCCGGCCTGCTCGTGGCCTTCTGCGCCCTCGGCACCGCCGTCTACGGCGCGAGCACGGTGCTCTACATCCCGCTGAGCCAGCGCTTCGGTACCGGCGCGGACGGATACAGCTACCTGCTGGCCGCCGCGGCGGCCGGCGGCGTGCTCGGCGCGGTCCTCGCGGGCAAGCTCGGCGCCTCGGTCCCGCTGGCGCCCGTCATCGGGGGCGGCATGCTGGCCCTGGCCCTGCCGTTCGCCGCGACTATCCTCACCACCTCACCGGCCGTCGGCTTCGTGCTCCAGGTCATCTCCGGCGGCGGGATGGCGGTCATCGACGTCCTGGCGCTGGTCGGGCTCCAGCGCGACCTGCCGCGTGACCTGCTCAGCCGGGTGCTCGGGATCCTGGAGGCGACCGGCATCGGCGCCGCCATGGCCTCGAGCTTCGCCGTCGCGGGCCTGCTGCGCTGGGTCGGCCTGCCTGGTGCCCTGCTGATCGTCGGGCTGGGCTTCTCGGCGGTAGCCGTCGTGGGCTTGTGGCCGCTGGCCAGGGTCCGGGTCGCCCCGGCGGTTCCGGCGGCCCGGGTGCCGCTCCCGGCCTAACGCCACCAGGGCAGGCGCCGCTGCTCGGCCACGTGCGAGGCCGGATCGCTGATCACGCCCGCGTGCGAGCTGAGGTGCTGCAGGTGCTCGTGTACCCACAGCAGGTGCGGGTGGTGCGGGGTGGTGATGACACGGACCAGGTCCCGGCCGCCTTCGACGCCTTCGCCGACGTCGCCGCCGCCGCCGTTCATCATGGCCACCGTCGCCGTCGCCGGCGGCCTGGCGGGGTGGTGCCGTTCAGGCCGGTGAAGGCCGGGACGCCGACCGGCAGCAGCACCTGGCCCGGGACCGGCCGCCCGACCAGCACCGCGATCCGCTCGTAGAAGGTGGTCAGGTCCGAGGCGGCCAGCGCCAGCGCGGTCCGGGCGTAACCGGTGCCGCGGTGCTTGGCCCGCAGGTGCTCGGGGGCCTGCAGCCCGGCCAGCGAGTAGGCGGTCAGCCGGAGCCGCATGGTCGCCATCACCAGCATCCACAGCTCTTCCTTGGAGACCCGCTTGGCGCCCTGCTCGGCCAGGAAGCCGCGCAGGGCCTCGTCCAGCCGGATGCCAGCGGTGACCGCGGCGGCGCCCGGCGTCCGGCGCCTCGTGCCGGTTACCCAGCGCCCAGTCCACCGACTGGGTCAGGTAGGCGGCGCCGCTGCGGAACGCGTCGGCGAGGTCGTCGCCGACCAGCCCGGCCGCGCCCCGCGGCCAGAACAGCACGCCGACCACCAGGCTCACCAGGCAGCCGATGGCCACGTCCTCGATGCGCAGCAGGCCCACCTTCCAGCCGGCCGGCTGGAGCAGGTTGAACAGGACGACGACCACCACGGTGAACGCCGCCTGGCCGAAGGCGAACGGCAGCGTGCCCGGCGCGTAGGCGGCCACGGCCAGGGCGATGGGCAGCGCCGTCCACAGCGCCGGGGTGCTGGTGCCGATGCCGAGCAGCAGCAGCGCGCCCACCACGAAGCCGGCCACGGTGCCGCCCAGCGCGCGCAGCGCGGTGGACTCGGTCGACGCCGCGTTGGTGCGCAGCACCGACAGCGTGCCGAGCACCACCCAGAACCCGTGCTGCACGCCGGACAGGTCGGCCACCAGGACCGCCGCGGCCAGGGCCAGCGACCCGCGCAGGCTGTTCAGGATCCAGACGGAGCGGAAGCTGGCGTGCCGGACCAGGACGCCGATCGCGCCGTGAGATCGAGGCCACCCGCCGCTCGGCCATCGTCCCCTCGGGCTGGGCCCCGTACCAGCCGCGGCGCCGGGCCGCGATCGTCTCCGGATCGGCCTGCCGGGTGGCGATCTGGACGTCGGCCAGGATGTTCCGGATGGCGAGCGTGATGACCTGGGCGTGGAAGGCGTGCCGGGCGATGATCTCGTCCGAGTCGTAGTCCCCGCCCGTGTTTAGCGGCACTGCCCGCGACCGGTGGTAGGCGGCGCTGGCCTCGCGCTGCCGGTCCAGTGCGGCCGTGTCGGGCGAGCTCGGTCCTGGTCCCGGCCAGCAGGTCGCCGGTCTGGCTGAGCACCGTGGCGGCCAGGCTGAGCAGCTCGCGGTCGGCCGGCGCGGCCCGGTCCAGCTGCGGGTGACCCTCGGTGGCGTCGGCGACCAGCGCGGTGCACCACTCCAGCAGCTGGACCACGCTGGACATGGCCTGGTCGGCCGTGGCCAGGCCGACCGGCCGGTACGGCGTGCTGGCGAACGCGCTCATCAGCTGGTTCTTGGCCTCACGGCAGGCCTGGAGGTCGGCGGCGGTGGCGGTGCCGCGCACCGAGGCTTCCAGGTGGGCGGCCAGCGTCCGGGCCGACCGGGCCGCCGCCGCGCGCAGCCGGTCGCCCGGGGACGGGGGCGCGATGGCCAGCACGACCGCGGTCGAGACCGCCGAGGCCAGCCACCAGCCCGCTAGCCGGTCCGGGATCGTGCCCACGCCGCCGGGCGTGGCCACCGGCAGCACGTAGGGAAGCAGCGCGGCGGTGACCCCGGAGGCCGCGTTGGGCCCGGCCACCCCGGCGAAGAAGATCCCGAACGCCACCGGGATCGTGACCAGCGACCGCCAGCCAGGTGATGCCGCTCACCGCCGTGCCGATGATCAGCGCGACGCTGCCGATCAGCGCCAGCATGAAGTGCGCGACGAGCTTGTCCCGCCGGGTCCCGCCGAACGCGGCGAAGATCAGGCTCGCGAACCCGCCGAACGCGGCGAACAGGGCCATCTGCAGGTTGCCGAAGCCCTCGTAGGTCAGCGCGAACAGCGGCGGGACCACCAGCACCGCGCGCAGCGCGCGCAGCGCGGCCGCCTCCGACCAGGCCGGCCACCAGGCCGGGCGCGGCTGCGGCGCGAACTGCGAGAGCTGACTCAGGGGCAGACGGCGCGCAACGCTCAGATCGGGCATCTCGACAGTCTAAAAAGGGCGGCCAAGCGCCTCAACCGCGCAGGCCAGCGCAACGGAAGCTGAGGAACGCCTGAGTTTCAGTGTCATCACCGTCCCCGTGCGCTACATTGCTACATTCCGCGGGCCGTGCCAACGGCGGGCCTGGGCTATCCGCCTGCGGTTATCCGACGAGGAGGGCTTCATGCAGGACACGGGGGCGCAGGCACCGGTCACCCCGGACGAGGACGACGCCCGGCTGGAAAGCCTGGGCTACCGGCCGCAGCTCAACCGGGTGCTCGGGCTGTTCGCCAACTTCTCGGTGGCGTTCACCTACCTGTCGCCGATGGTCGGCATCTTCTCCCTGTTCGTGCTCGGCCTGGGCACCGGCGGCCCCGCCTACATCTGGCTGACCTGGATCCCGGTCGCCGGGATGCTGCTGGTCGCCCTGGTCTTCGGCGAGCTGGCCAGCCACTACCCGGTGGCGGGGGCGCTCTACCAGTACAGCAAGTACACGGTGGGCCGGAAGTTCGGCTGGTTCGTCGGCTGGTTCTACGGGATCGCGCTGCTCGTCACCGTGGCCTCGGTGGACACCGGCGTGGTGCCGTACGTCACCGCCCTCGGCCACCTGTGGCTCGGCTGGAACTTCAACCCGACCAGCCACACGGTCATCCTGGTCGTCACGCTGGTCCTGCTCGCGCTGCAGACCGGGCTGAACACCATCGGCGCCCGGGTCATGGGCCGGGTCGCGCAGTTCGGCGTCTACGTCGAGATCCTCGGCACGTTCGGCATCGCGGTCGTCCTCGGCATCCACGGCTTCCACCACGGCCTGGGCTACCTGACCAGCACCCTGGACGTCCAGCACAAGTCGGCCAACCCGCTCGGCCTGAACTTCGGCGGCAGCTGGATCGGCGCCGCGCTGATCGCCGTGCTCGCCCCGGTCTACATCTTCTACGGCTTCGAGTCGGCCGGGGACATCTCCGAGGAGACCAAGAACGCGGGCCGGCAGGTGCCCCGGGCCATGCGCCTGGCGCTGATCTGGGGCGGGATCGCCTCGTTCGTGCTGACCGCCGCCCTGCTGCTGTCCATGCCGACCGGGGCCGGCGCGGCCAACCTGACCCTCCAGAACGGCGGGATCCCGTACCTGCTCAGCCAGCTGCCGCACTGGATGCAGGACATCATGCTGGCCCTGATCATCTTCGCCTTCTTCTCCTGCGGCTCCGCGGTGCAGGGCGCGGGCAGCAGGCTCGCCTTCTCCTACGCCAGGGACGGCGCGCTGCCCGGGTCGAAGTGGATCTCCGCGATCAGCGAGCGGTTCAAGACCCCGGCCAACGCCCTGTTCGGCGGCGCGCTGGTCACGGTGGTGTTCATCGGCCTGGAGTTCGCCTCGCCCACCCACGACGTCAAGATCTGGTTCATCACCTACCCGGCCAACACCAACGTGCTGGTCTCGCTGGTGTCCTTCGGGGTCAGCGGGATCTACCTGTCGTTCCTGCTGACGGTGATCGGGTCGATGATCGCCCGGCGCCGGGGCTGGATCCCGGCCGGCAAGTTCACGCTCGGCCGCTGGGCCTGGCCGGTCTCGATCGTCGCCGCTGCCTACCTGGTCCTGATGCTGGTCAACGTGGTGCTGCCGTCCGGGCAGGCCAGCGGGCGGTCCTACTTCAACCTGAACTGGATCACGCTGCTGGTGATGGCGGTCGTGGCCATCGTCGGGATCATCGTGTTCCTCGCCGCGCACCGCGGCCGGGAGATCGGCGCGCACCTGACCGACACCGCCGCCCCCGGCCGGCCGGACCCCGTGGCCGCGGCGGGCTCCGGGCCCGCGCCGGGAGAGGGAGAGGCGCGCTGACGGACCGGCGCGGCCGTCTCGCGGTCCGTGGTACTGTGAAACGCTGCCCGGCTCATAGCCGGGTTGGTGGAAGGCGTGCTGCACCCTCATGCGGCCGCCTTATCTCGAGGGAATTCAGCCTGCTGATCCCATTTCGTACCAATTCTTAAGGAGTCACGTGCCGCTCGACACCGCCGTCAAGAAGGAAATCCTGGCGGAGTACGCGACCAGTGAGGGTGACACCGGTTCGCCGGAAGTCCAGGTCGCACTGCTGACCAGGCGGATCAACCACCTGACTGAGCACCTCAAGGTGCACAAGCATGACCACCACAGCCGCCGCGGGCTGCTGCTGCTGGTCGGCCGCCGCCGCAGGCTGCTGAAGTACCTGGCCAAGAAGGACATCAACCGGTACCGCGCCGTCCGGGAGCGCCTCGGCATTCGCCGCTAGCCCCGCCGCGCCGTCCGGCTGGAAACCGTTCTGGTCCGGAATAACTGCATACTGATAACACTGACATCCCGTAGCCCCCGGCCCCGAGCGCCCAAGGGCCGGTCCTCGGTAGTGGTCCCCGGGTCGCTCCCCCTCCCTAGGGGCAGGCAGCACCCGAGGGCTTCGATCGAAGACCGGCCGGCAGCCCTGCTGGACAACACGGCAGGCAAGCCAGGCCACATGCGGCACGGCGGCGGGTGGGTGCGGGATCTACCGCAAGGAGGTCTCACCCGTGGAGGGTGTCCACAGTGCCGAAGCCGTTATCGATAACGGCGAATTCGGCGTGCATACAATCAGGTTCGAAACGGGCCGGCTGGCCCGTCAGGCGGCCGGTTCCGCCGTGGTGACGCTGGACGGCGAGACCGTCGTCCTGTCCGCTACCACGGCGTCCAAGCGGCCCAAGGACAACCTGGATTTCTTCCCGCTCACCGTGGACGTGGAGGAGCGGATGTACGCGGTGGGCCGGATTCCCGGCTCGTTCTTCCGCCGCGAGGGCCGTCCGTCCGAGGACGCGATCCTCACCTGCCGGCTCATCGACCGGCCGCTGCGCCCGTCCTTCGTCAAGGGCCTGCGCAACGAGATCCAGATCGTCGAGACCATTCTCGCGCTCGACCCGCAGCACCTGTACGACGTGGTGGCGATCAACGCCGCGTCCATGTCGACCCAGCTGGCGAACCTGCCGTTCTCCGGCCCCATCGGCGGCGTCCGGGTGGCGCTGATCAAGGGCCAGTGGGTGGCCTTCCCGACCCACGAGCAGCTGGCGCAGGCCACCTTTGACATGGTGGTCGCGGGCCGGACGCTGGAAGACGGCGACGTGGCCATCATGATGGTCGAGGCCGAGTCCACCCCCGAGACGCTCAAGCTGATCGCGGACCCGGACAGCGGCGCCGTCGCGCCGACCGAGGAGACGGTGGCCGAGGGCCTGGAGGCGGCCAAGCCGTTCATCCGCGTGCTGTGCGAGGCACAGCGGCAGCTGGCCAGCGAGGTGTCCGCCGAGGCCAGCCCGGCCCGGGAGTACCCGGTCTTCCTCGACTACACCGAGGACGTCTACGAGGCGGTCGCCCGGGAAGTCTCCGGTGAGCTGGCCCAGGCGCTGACCATCGCCGGCAAGCACGAGCGCGAGAACGAGACCGACCGGGTCAAGGCCCTGGCCCAGGAGAAGCTGGCCGAGGAGTTCGAGGGCCGGGAGAGCGAGATCAGCGCCGCGTTCCGCTCGCTGACCAAGAAGCTGGTCCGGGAGCGCGTCATCGCCGACGGCGTCCGCATCGACGGCCGCGGCCTGACCGACATCCGGCCGCTGTCCGCGATGACCCACGTGCTGCCCCGGGTGCACGGGTCCGCCCTGTTCGAGCGCGGTGAGACCCAGATCCTGGGCGTGACCACGCTCAACATGCTCCGGATGGAGCAGATGATCGACACGCTCAACCCGGACCGCACCAAGCGCTACATGCACAACTACAACTTCCCGCCGTACTCGACCGGTGAGACCGGCCGGGTGGGCTCGCCCAAGCGCCGCGAGATCGGCCACGGCGCCCTGGCCGAGCGCGCGCTGCTCCCGGTGCTGCCGACGCGTGAGGAGTTCCCCTACGCGATCCGCCAGGTCTCCGAGGCGCTCGGCTCGAACGGCTCGACCAGCATGGGGTCGGTCTGCGCCTCCACCATGGCGCTGCTCGACGCCGGGGTGCCGCTCAAGGACATGGTCTCCGGCATCGCCATGGGCCTGATCCACGAGGGCGGCCAGTACGTGACGCTGACCGACATCCTCGGGGCCGAGGACGCCTTCGGTGACATGGACTTCAAGGTGGCGGGCACCGAGCAGGTCATCACCGCGCTGCAGCTGGACACCAAGCTCGACGGCATCCCCGCCTCGGTGCTGGCGGCGGCGCTCAAGCAGGCCCGCGGGGCCCGGATGACGATCCTCGATGTCATGCGCGGCGCCATCACCGAGCCGGGCGAGATGTCGGTCAACGCGCCGCGGATCATCACGATCAAGGTCCCGGTCGACAAGATCGGCGAGGTCATCGGCCCGAAGGGCAAGATGATCAACTCGATCCAGGACGACACCGGCGCCGAGATCACCATCGAAGACGACGGCACGATCTACGTCGGGGCCACCGACGGGACGTCGGCCGAGGCGGCGCGGGCCGCGATCAACGCGATCGCCAACCCGCACATGCCCGAGGTCGGCGAGCGGTTCCTCGGCACGGTGGTGAAGACGACCACGTTCGGCGCGTTCGTCTCGCTGCTGCCCGGCAAGGACGGCCTGCTGCACATCACCCAGATCCGCAAGCTGCACGGCGGCAAGCGGATCGAGAACATCGACGAGGTCGTGCACATCGGCGACAAGATCCAGGTCGAGATCCGCGAGGTCGACGACCGCGGCAAGCTGTCGCTGGTGCCGGTCGAGGTGGTGGAGCGCGAGGCGGCGGGCGAGGACCTGTCCGGCGGCGACTCCCGGGGTGACTCCCGCGGCGACCGTCCCCGCGAGTCCAGGGGGGACCGAGGCGGCGACCGTGGCGGCGACCGTGGCGGCGACGGCGACGGTCACCGCCGGACCCGGCACCGCAGCCGGGGGCACAACGAGTAGATGACTACCGACCAGATCCACGGAGTCAGGCGCACCGTCCTTCCCGGCGGGCTGCGAGTAGTTACCGAGTCGCTGCCCGCCGTGCGCTCCGTGGCGCTCGGCATCTGGGTGGGAGTGGGTTCTCGGGACGAGGACCCGCCCCACGCGGGCGCCACCCACTACCTGGAGCACCTGCTGTTCAAGGGCACCAGCCGGCGGACCGCGCTGGAGATCTCCGCGGAGATGGATGCGGCCGGCGGGGAGATGAACGCGTTCACGGCCAAGGAGTACACGTGCTACTACGCGCGGGTGCTCGACGCGGATCTGCCGCTGGCCGTGGACATCCTGTCCGACATGGTGACCAGCTCGCTGATCACGCCGAAGGACGTGGACGCCGAGCGCAACGTGGTGCTCGAAGAGATCGCGATGAACGAGGACGACCCCTCGGACACCGTGCACGAGGCGTTCACCGCGAAGCTGTTCGGCGACACCCCGCTGGGCCGGCCGATCCTGGGCACCACGGATTCCATCAACGCGATCACCAGGGACCAGATCTTCGAGCACTACCAGGCCCGGTACACCCCCGAGCACCTGGTAGTGGCCGCGGCGGGCAACCTGGATCACGACACGGTGGTGGAACTGGTCCGGCAGGCCTTCGGCCCGGCCCTGGACCGGGCCGCCGAGCCCGCCGCGCCCCGGCTGGCCGGCGACCAGCCCGGTCACCCGGCGGGTGAGGGCATCACGCTGGTCTCCCGCGGCATCGAGCAGGCCAACCTGGTGCTCGGCTGCCAGGCGCTGTCCCGGACCGACGAGCGCCGTTTCGCGCTCGGCGTGCTCAACGCGGCGTTCGGCGGCGGCATGTCCTCCCGGCTGTTCCAGGAGGTGCGAGAAAAGCGCGGCCTGGCGTACTCGGTCTACAGCTTCTCCGGCCAGCATGCCGACACCGGCATGTGGGGCGTCTACGTCGGCTGCCTGCCGTCGAAGGCCGACGAGGTGCTGGCCATCTGTAACGAGGAGATCAGCCGGGTGGTCGACGGCGGCCTGACCGACGCCGAGCTCATCCGCGGCAAGGGCCAGGTCCGCGGCTCGATCGTGCTCAGCCTGGAGGACCCGTCCTCGCGGATGAGCCGGCTCGGCAAGTCCGAGCTGGTCTATCCCCGGCTCGAGCCGGTCGACGAGGTGCTCGCCGCGATCGATGCCGTCAGCCACGACGACATCCGTGCGATCGCGACCGAGGTCCTCACCCGGCCCAAGACCCTGGCCGTCGTCGGCCCCTTCGACGACGCCAGCGCCTTCCAGGTCTGACCCGCCCGCCAGCAAGCCGGCCAGCGTCACGGCCCGGGACCGCCCCAAAGCGCTCCCGGGCCGTCCGCTTGAGAACGGCCGCCCGGCAGCGCCGCGCCCCTGGCCGCTACTATCCTTGTCGGCATTCCTCGCGGATCGCCGTCAGGCAAGGGCTGGCCGCGGTTATCAGCACCAGCAGATGGAGGACGGTCATGGCCAAGGTCGGGGTGCTCGGTGCGCAGGGGCGGATGGGGCAAGAGGTGATCCGGACCGTCAACGGCGCCCCCGATCTGGAGGTCGCCGCCGAGGTCGACCAGGGGGACGCGCTCGACGCGCTGACCGGATGCGACGTCGTGGTCGACTTCACCCATCCCGGCGTGGTCATGTCCAACCTGCACTGGTGCGTGCTGCACGACCTGGACGTGGTGATCGGCACGTCCGGGTTCGCCGAAGAGCGCCTGGACGAGGTGCGCGGCTGGCTCCCCGAGCATCCGGACGTGCGCGTCCTGGTGGTGCCGAACTTCTCCGTCGGCGCCATCTTGATGATGCGCTTCGCCGCCGAGGCCGCCCGCTTCTTCGACTCCGCCGAGGTCATCGAACTGCACCACGCGAACAAGGCGGACGCCCCGTCCGGCACGGCGCTGCGCACCGCGTCGATGATCGCCGCCGCCCGGGCCGCGGCCAGGCTGGGCCCCTCGCCGGACGCCACCGCGTCGGCCCTGCCGGGCGCGCGCGGCGCCAGCGTGGACGGCGTGCACGTCCACTCGGTGCGGGTGGCCGGCCTGGTGGCCCACCAGGAGGTGCTCTTCGGCGGCACCGGGGAGACGCTGACGATCAGGCACGACTCGCTGGACCGGGCCTCGTTCATGCCCGGGGTCCTGCGGGCCGTCCGCGGGCTCGGCACCCTGCCGCCCGGCCTCACCGTGGGCCTGGAGGGACTGCTCGGGCTGCAGTAGCCCGGGGCCGCCCAGGTCCGGGGTACCGTCGAAGGCATGTGCCGAAGCATCAAGACCCTCCGCCCGCCGTACGCCGAGCAGGTCACCGACGAGGACATTCACGCCGCCGCCCTGCAGTACGTCCGCAAGATCAGCGGCTTCCGCGCCCCGGCCGGCCACAACGCCGAGGCGTTCGGCCACGCGGTCGACGCTGTGGCGGCCGCCACCGCCGCCCTCCTCGACCAGCTCCAGGTCCGCTCCGCGGCCAAGGCCAGCCAGGCCGCCAGGCCCGCCAGGCTGGCTCACGGGGTCACGTTCACGACGGAGGCCACGGCAGGTAAGCGGTCGTCCCCTCGTCCCGGCCGCGCACCGCGGCGATGACCCTCGCGCTGATCAGCGGCGGCAGGTAGTCGTCGAGACGGTCGAGCTCGACGAACCGGTAATCGTCAAGCTCGGAAACCTGCAGCCGGATGGGCGTGTCGCTGGCCAGCGTGCCGCCGTCGAAGACGAAGTGCATGACCGGCCGGGGACGCTTCCCGTCGAGTCCGGTCCAGCCGACGACCAGCAGCCGGCCGGGGATGACGTCGAGGCCGAGTTCCTCGCCGACCTCGCGGCGGCAGCCCTCGTGCGGCGGCTCGCCGTGCTCGAGGATGCCGCCCGGCAGCGACCAGTGGTCCCGGTAGTTCGGCTTGACCAGCAGCACCCGCCCGGCGCCGTCGGTGAACAGCGCTCCCGCCGCGCCGAACATCGTGGGCAGCTGCGCATACCACGCGGCTTCTTCCTCGGCGGAGAAGGCACCGGAAACAGGATCGGGCACGGACACGACCTTATCGGGGGAGTAGCCTGAGCGCATGCACACGCCAGCTGACGACGCGGCCCCAGACGCGGCCTCAGACGCGGCTCCGGCCGATGAGGAGAGCCGGGTCGAGGTCTACATCACCACCGACACCTCGGCCGCGCCGCACAAGGCCGGCGAGCCCAAGCTGTGGGTGATGTACGACGCGGCCAAGCCCGACGGTGACAAGCTCTACTTCACCGAGGCGGAGTGGGACGCGTTCGTCCTCGGGGTCAAGGACGGCGAGTTCGACCTCGACGAGTCCGGCAACCTGCCGCCGCTGTGATCCGAGCCGCTGTGATCCGAGCCGCTGTGATCCGAGCCGCTGTGATCCCGGCCGCTGGGACCTAACCGGTAACCGGGCCGCCGTTCCGCGGGGTCCCGGTGCCCGACTTCGGCTGGGCTATCGCCAGCGAGGGGACGCCGAGGACCGAGGCCAGGTCGGCTTGCAGCCTGGGCGCGGCGGCGGACGCCGACCCGACCATCATCGTGACCTTGGTCTGGCCGGCCGCGGACAGGCTCGCCGTCTGGCATCCGGTCGCGTTGTAGACGAACGTGGCCAGCGTCTGGCGGCCGTCGTAGAACGTCCCGGCGTACGAGATACCGAGGTTGGCCGGGCAGCGCACCGTCCCCTTGATCGTGGCCGGGTGGGTGATGGCCGCGCAGAGCTGGTTGTACAGCGCGCGCACCTTGGTGGTGTCGCGCTGGGTCTTGGCCTGCGCGCCCAGCCGGGTCGGCTCGACCAGGTGCAGCACGCGGTGCACGCTGACCGACGTGGCCTGGCTGACATCCCCGCAGCCGGCCGCGGCCGCGACCGCGGCGGCGGCCGAGGAGCCGCCTGAGGGCGAAGCCGAGGCCGAGGCCGCCTCGGGTGAGGACGCGGCCGATGACGTCGCCCCCGTGGCGGACCCAGCCGACGACGAGCCCTGGCCCGCGGCCGGAGCCGAGGCCGCCACCGAGCCGCACCCGGCCAGTGCCGAGCACAGCAGTACCGCTAGTACAGTTCCGCGAACTTGGCGTGGAGACATCATGCGGATTGGACGCAGAGCATGCGCCAGCCGTTCCATCACGTCAGAAGTTTCGCAGAGGCCGGCCGCGCGGTTGTCCGTATTGGTGGTAAATCAGCCTTACCACAAGGTGACGGGACCGGCACCCTCCAGCCGCAGTAGCTGTTCCTTGCGCTCCAGGCCGCCGCCGTAGCCGGTCAGGCTGCCGTCGCTGCCGATCACCCGGTGGCAGGGCACGATGACCGAGATCGGGTTGGACCCGTTGGCCAGGCCCACCGCGCGCGACGCGACCAGCCGCTTGCCCAGGGCCAGGGCGATGGAGCCGTAGGTCACCGTGCTCCCGTACGGGATCTTGGTCAGCTCGGTCCAGACGGCCAGCTGGAACGGCGACCCGCTCGGCGCCAGCGGGATGGTGAACTCCTTCAGGTCCCCGGCGAAGTACGCCTCGAGCTCGGCCGCGACCTCGCGGAACGACTCCGGGCTATCGATCAGCCCGTCGCCGAAGCGCGACGTGTGCCGCTCGGCGTCGATCATCCACAGGCCGGTCAGCGCGCGGCCGTCGCCGAGCAGCAGCAGCCGGCCGATGGGGGTCCTGACGATATGGGACAGTTGCGGGGCGTCCGGGTCGGGTGCCACGAACGGGCTGGTCATGACGATTCCTTTTCTTCTTCGAGGTAGGCCCACAGGTGATGCACGGCGTAGGAGCGCCACGGCCGCCAGCTCTCGGCCAGCGACTCCGCGGCCCGGGCCGCCCGCGCCCGCGCGGCGGGCCCGGAAACAGCCGGCCCGGCCAGCCCAAGAGGGGCCCCCAGCCGGGTCAGCGCGTCGAGCACGCCGACGTCGCCCGGCAGGAAGGCGTCCGGGTCGGAAAGCGCCCGCATCCGGATGTAGCCGACGGTCCACGGGCCGATGCCCGGCAGTGCCAGCAGGGTCGCGGCCGCGTGCTCCCGGTCGGCGCCCGGGTCGAGCGACAGCTCGCCGGCGGCCAGCGCGGCGGCCAGGCCGGTCAGCGCCCGGGCGCGGCCGCGCGGCATCGGCAGCGCGCCCGGGTCGGCGCCGGCCAGCGTCTCGGCCGCGGGGAAGCAGTGCGTCAGCGGCCCGTCCGGGCGCGACAGCGGCTTGCCGTAGTCGGCGGTGAGCCGCGCCCCGAGCCGCCGGGCCGCGGCCACCGAGACCTGCTGGCCGAGCACGGCCCGCAGGGCCAGCTCGCTGCCGTCCACGTGGCCGGGCGACCGCCGCCCCGGGTGAGCGCGGGCCAGCGGCCCGAGCACCGGGTCCGCCGTCAGGTAGCCGGCCACCGTCTCGGGGTCCGCGTCCAGGTCGAGCAGGCGCCGGCAGCGCTGCACCGCGGCGGTCAGGTCGCGCAGGTCCTCGAGCTGGAGCTCGCACTCGACGTATCCGGGGTCAGGGCGGATCCCAGGGGAGGGCACGAGGGGGCCGAGGGACAAGATGCCCACCCCGTTCGGCAGGCTGATGGTCCGCCGGTAGCAGCCGTCCCGCACCTCCTCCACCCCGGGGATGGCCCGGGCGGCCAGGAAGCCCAGCATCCGCTCGCCGTCGATCGGAGCCCGGTAGGCCAGCCGCAAGCGGATCAGCCCGGGCGCCGACGGGTCGCCGTGCACCAAGGCCGGCCGCCGCCTGGTGGCGGCCGCCCGCTTGCCGCGCGCCTCCCGCAGCTGGGTCGGCGTCACCGCGAAGACCTCGCGGATGGTCGCGTTGAACTGCCTGATGCTGGCGAAGCCGGCCGCGAAGGCGATCTCGGACAGCGGCAGCGCGGTGGTCTCGGTGAGGATGCGCGCGGTCTGGGCCCGCTGGGCCCGGGCGATGGCGAGCGGGCCCGCGCCCAGTTCGGCCGTGACCAGGCGCCGTACCTGGCGCTGCTCGTAGCCGAGCCGGCTGGCCAGGCCCTCGACGCCGTCCCGGTCGACCACCCCGTCGGAGATCAGCCGCATGGCCCGGCCGACCACGTCGGCCCGGATGTTCCACTCGGGCGAGCCGGGGGAGGCGTCGGGGCGGCACCGCTTGCAGGCCCGGAAGCCTGACTCCTGGGCCGCCGCCGCGCTGCGGTAGAACCGCATGTTCGCGCGTTTCGGCGTGATCGCCGGGCAGGACGGCCGGCAGTAGATGCCGGTCGAGGTCACTCCGATGAAAAACACGCCGTCGAAGCGGGGATCCTTGCTGACCGCCGCCTGGTAGCGCCGCTCGTCATCAAGCGCCGCCACCCCGCCAGGGGAGGTCGTCTCGTTCTCCTTCACCCCTCCACAATGCCAGCCCGCCCGCACCATAACTGGCGGGAATCGGACACCAACACCCCCGCCGCCCCTATCCGCCAGCGAGCGCGCCAGCACCGCGACCGGGACGATGGAACATGGGTGCGGCTCCTTTCGTGTGAGCGGCCGGGCGGCCGCTGCGAGCCGGGCCGCCCGGTATTCCCCCCAGCCCCGTCAGCCCGGCCCGGCCCCCAGCCCCGTCAGCCCGGCCCGGCCCCCAGCCCCGTCAGCCCGGCCCGGCCCCCCAGCCCCGTCAGCCCGGCCCGGCCCCCCAGCCCCGTCAGCCCGGCCCGGCAGCCCCGGATCTCCCGCCCGCCACCCAGCGCCGGCCCCGGGCAGCCACGTCAATGTGACTCTGCGGTGGTCAAGACCACATCGATGTGGCATTGCGGTGGTTGCCGGCGCGCCCCCGGGCGGCCCCGGCCGGTACCGCACGCCCCGCCCGGATCAGGCGCCCCAGGACCGCGCTCAGCAGGCAGGAACCGGGGCGCCCCGGGACCGGTCTCACAGACAAGGAGCCGCACCCATGGAACATCGACCACCGGGAGGTATCATCCGCAATCTCATGCGCGGAGAGTAATTAATCCATCACAATAATCAGAACCGAACGTAGTCGGCCCCCGCCCAACTATCGCCCTCCGCGTTCACTTCAGTAACAAGCAATTCTTGGCATCACGCCAGAATCACGCTTATCACCCTTTGTGCGACCTATCCGGAAAGATAGGCAACTGTTACCTTGTCACCCATTGCATTGGGTACAGCACGAAGTGTTACATTACAAATGGTAGCGAAACAACTTCGCTCCGTGTTAGATCGCATTCGAGGTGTGTGACGTGGCCAGCAACTATCCGGACGAGGGCCGCCCGGCCGACGAGGGTGGAGACTACCCCGCCGAGCTGCCCTTCCGTACGGGGGGCAACGGCCGCCCAGCGCACACCGAAGCCCGTGCCGAACTTCGCGACCGGGAGACCTACTACGCAGAGCTGCGGTTCGCCGTGCACTGCCAGAGCCGGTCCATTCCCGCTCCGCGAGCCGCCCTCGACAACGAGGACGCCAGCATCTGGTCGGACAGTGCTTCCGTGAAGGGCGCCCAGGGGAACCGTGCCCATGAGGGGCGTGCCGCCGATGACGACGGCACCGAGGGCGAAAGTTGGGATGAGATGATCGCGCGCTTCGGCGACACCTGGACCTAAGGGCCACCGGCGGCGGGCCCGGAGCCTTCCTCCGGCGCTCGGGCGTCCGGGACCGCCGCCGGTTCACAGGTAACTAAGGAACGAACGGGGTCGAGAAACCCCTCGGGGATCTAAAGGCGCCAGAAGTCGTAGCGGTCGCGTCCCGCGTGGAACCCGGCCGCTTCGACCACATCCACGGCCAGCTTGAACTTGTCGCCCACCCGCCAGGGCTGGTGCGCGTCGCTGCCGAACGAGACCGCCCGTCCGCCCGACTCCCGCCACCAGCGCACCAGCTCGGCCGAGAGCAGCGGGCTCTTGGTGTTCACCTCGAGCACCCGGTCGCCGGCCGCCAGGGCCCGCAGCACGGCCCGGTACTCGGCCTCGAACAGCTGCTCGTCATAAGGGCCGGCCGACCACGGCCACATCCGCCGCGGGAAGTCGATGTGCGCCAGCACCTGGAACAGGTCACTGCCCTCGACCAGCCGCAGCAACTCGCCGAGGTAGCGCCGCATGACCTCCTCGGGGGACATCATCCGGTACAGGTCGTCGGCGGCGGTCAGCCGGCCGTGGCACGGGATCGCGTGCAGCGAGCCGAGAATCCGGTCCGGGCCCGCGGGGGCCGACCGGGCCACCGTCGCGGCCGCGCTCGCGGCCCACAGGTGCGCCTCGCCGATCTCGACCCCGGACAGGATGCGCAGCTCCGGGAAGCGCTCCCGGCACTCGCGCAGGGTCTCGTAGTAGCCATCCAGGTCGATCAGGTGCATCCGGGCGTACCGGTGCGGGTCGAGGTTTTCCGTGCCGATCTGGTCGCCGTCGACCCAGGTGGTGAAGTCCAGGTGATCGGTGAACGCCAGGCCGGGCAGGCCCGCCGCCACCGCCTGCTCGCAGCTGCGCACCATGGAGGCCTCGCGCGGTGCGTCCCACGACCACTGGGTGTGCACGTGGTTGTCGACGGGAGGAGACCAGCTCGCGCTGGACGATGACGCTTCGAGGGGCACGGCCGGATCGGTCCTACTCGTGTCGAGGCTGAATGCTTTCCCCTTGAGCCTATCGAGGCGCCCTTCCGGCTCCAGTGGCTGGTACTACCAGCCGTTCGGCTCGAGACGGGGCTTGGCCGAGGTGATGACGTACACCTCGCCGCCGTCGGCCTCGGGCGGCGCGGTGGCGGCGGGCTTGACCGGCGGCGGCTCCAGGGCCGCCGGCGCGTCCGTGGGCTCCACCGGCTCCGCGGGGTCATCGCCGTCGTTCCTGCGCTTCTTGGCCGCCTCCGCGGTGAGCTTGGCCGCCAGCTTCTGCCAGCGCTCTTCCCACTCGGCGACGTTCCCGTCGCAGGCCCGGACGAAGGCGACCGTGACCGGCAGGATAGGCAGCCGCAGGCCGCCCGCCGCCGCCGCGAGCGTCTTCATCTCGAAGTGCGAGGTCTCGGCCATCTCCGGGTACTCGACCTTGGCCTTGGCCCGCAGCGCGCGCAGGTCCCGGGCGAACGCCTCCAGGCCGTCCGGCGCGATGCTCGCCACCGGCTGCGATCCGGTCGGGCGCTCCTCGGGCACGGCCGTGTCGCGCTGCCTGATCACCGGCCCGGATGGCTCCGGCGGCGTCCCCGGCCGCTCGCGCCCGTCCGGGGCCTCGAAGCGCGAACGCCCATCCGGCTGGCGTCCATCCGCCTGGCGACCGTCCGGGTTGTCGAACCGCGGGCGCCCGTCCGGCGCCTCGAACCGCGATCGCCCGTCCTGATTCTCGAAGCGCGCCCGCGCGTCCGGCGCCTCGAACCGCGTCCGTGCGTCCGGCGCCTCGAAATGCGGCCGCGCGTCCGGGTTGTCGAACCGCGGTCGTCCGTCTGTCGCTCCGAACCGCGCCCGCCCGCCCGGCTCCCGCGGCGGCGGACCGGCCGGGCCGGGGACGCCGGTCACCTCCGGGGAGCTCCAGGAAGACGGGCTTCCGTGCGGCGGCGCTCCGTGCGCCGGCCCTCCCGGCAGCGGTCCCTGAGGCACTGGCCCCGGCGGCACTGATCCCGGGTACGGCACACCGGGGTGCGGCGGCCCGGCGTGAACTGGCCCGGCGTGAACCGGCCCGGCGTGCGCGGGTCCTCCGCCCGCGGGCCCGCCCGGCCCCGAACTCCCCGGGACAGCACTCCCCGGCACAGCACTCCCCGGCACAGCACCGCCCGGCACCGCACCACCCGGTGGCGGCGGAGACGGCCGGCTCCAGCTGTCGTCGTAACGGTCCTGCGGAACTCGTCCGGGACCGTGATGGCGGCCGGTGGCCCCACCCGGTGTCGTGGGACCTGGCGGCCGGTAAAGGCGATCGGCTCCCGGCGGCACGCGCCGCCCGTTCGGCAGCCGGTACTGCCGGCCGGACCCGTCCGGAACTCCCGCACCACTGGACGGCGCACCGTTCGGTCCGCCGCCGTTCGGCGGTCCGCCCTGCGGTCCGCCTGGATGCGGTGCCCCGTGTGGTGCCGCCCCGTGTGGTGCCGCCCCGTGTGGTGCCGCCCCGTGTGGTGCCGCCCCTTGTGGTGCCGCCCCTTGTGGTGCGCCCCCGTATGGCCCGGCCGCGTGCGCTCCGGCCGCATGGGCTCCGGCCGCGTGCGCCCCGCCGTAGGCCGCGCCGCCGCTGGGCGGCATGCCCGGCGGGAACCGCCCCGGCTGGCCCGGCTGGCCCGGGTACGGCGGTCCCGGCTGGCGGGGCCGCTGCGAACGGGGCGGTGCCTCACCCGGGCGGCGCAGCAGCTGACCGTATTCGTCCTCTTCGGCCTCGGCCGGCCACCCCGGCCCGGGGGGGTCGTCCTCTTCGGCCCCGGCGGGCCAGTCGTCGGGGGAGTAGGGTCTGGGACCGCCGTCCCCGCGATCCCGGGCGCGCTGAGGCGGACCGTACGCGTCACGGCCGAGGCCCGTGTCGCCGCGTTCCACCAGATTCCCCTCCCGGACCTTGCTGTCCAGCCATGCCGCGGGACGCTTGTCCTTACCCCTTGAGTGTAGGTCGACAGAAATCCCCTGTATGACCTAGACGGCTAATTGTCACTAATTGCACACGGTAAGGCGTATCGAGCGGGTATCTCCCCAATGGCGGCATGTGTCAAATGACACGGAGCCCCAGCCGGGCCCGTGGTGCCGACCGCACCCGGGCGGGGTTACAGTCGAAGCAGGAGCGGCCCATGTCCTGGATCGTATGGCTGATCGTGGCAGCAGTACTCGGCGTTGCCGAACTGCTCACCACGACACTGGCCTTTGGCCTCATCGCGGTCGCGGCCGTAGTAGCGGCCGTGGTCGGGACGTTTCACCTCGGCCTGGCTTTTCAGCTCGCCGCGTTCGTCGTCGCGGCCGGGGCCGGGCTCGGCTTCGTCCGGCCGATCGCGATGCGCCATATCAAGCAGCCGCCGCTGCTGCGCACCGGGACCGCCGCGCTCGTCGGCCGCTCGGCGATCGTCTTGGAGGAGGTCACCGAGCACAGCGGCCGGATCCGCATCGGCGGCGAGGAATGGTCCTCGCGTCCCTACGACGAATCGCTGGTGATTCCGGTCGGTGCCAAGGTCGACGTCATGCAGATCGACGGGGCCACCGCCCTCGTTTACCCTCGGGAGTAGCCATGTTGGTGGCTGAGATCGTTATCGCGGCGGTAGTCGCGTTGCTAGTCGTAATCACCGTGATGCGTTCAGTACGGATCGTGCCGCAGGCGCGGGCCCGGAACGTCGAGCGCCTCGGCCGGTACCGCAAGACACTGGAACCGGGGCTGAACTTCGTTCTCCCCATGATCGACCGGGTCAAGCCGATGATCGACCTGCGCGAGCAGGTGGTCTCGTTCAACGGCGCGCCGGTGATCACCGAGGACAACCTGGTCGTCCTCATCGACACGGTGCTGTTCTTCCAGGTGACCGACCCGCGCGCGGCCGACTACGAGATCGTCAACTACATCCAGGCCATCGAGCAGATCACCGCGACCATGCTGCGCAGCGTGATCGGGTCGATGGACCTGGAGCAGACGCTGACCTCGCGTGACAAGATCAACGCCTTGCTGCGCGGCGTGCTCGATGACGCGTCGGGTAAGTGGGGTATCCGGGTCACCCGGGTGGAGCTCAAGGCGATCGACCCGCCGAAGTCGGTTAAGGACGCGATGGAGAAGCAGATGCGCGCCGAGCGGGAGAAGCGCGCCGCCGTCTTGACCGCCGAGGGCGTCAGGCAGTCCAAGATCTTGACCGCGGAAGGCGAGAAGCAAAGCGCCATCTTGACCGCCGAGGGCCTCAGGCAGGCGAAGATCCTCACCGCGGAAGGCGAGGCGCAGGCCATCGGCACCGTCTTCCAGGCCGTGCACGACAACGACCCTGACCCGAAGCTGCTCGCCTACCAGTACCTGCAGACGCTGCCGCAGCTGGCGCAGGGCGCGGGCAACACCTTCTGGGTCATCCCGAGCGAGGTCACGACCGCACTGCGGTCGGTGGCGAGCGCGTTCGGTGGCAGTGACGCGGCGTCCGCCCCGGCCCCATCACGAACCAACAGGCTGCCGAACGACGCGGCGTCGACGCAGTCCTCCCCGCTCGACCCATCGGCCGGCCTGGCGGTCGGTGCGGCCACCGCGATGCCCGCCGGCGACGAGCCCGCCGCCTTGGAGCCCGCCACGGTAAGCCCGGCTACCCCGGCGGCGGCCGACGCCCTGAAGGCCATCCTGGCCGCCGCTCACGACAGCAGCAACCCGCCCTCGGCCAACGGCGCCGAGACGGAAGGTCAGGACCTTACTTAAGGAGCAGCACCAGCGCGCTGCCGATGAGCGCGGCGATGACGATGACCACGAGAAGCCGGACCGGGAAGTACCGGTCCGGCCGGCCGGCGTGGCCGGCTGCCCGGGGGCACCTGCTGACCGGGCGCCTGCTGACCGGGCGCCTGCTGACCGGGCGCCTGCTGACCGGGCGCCTGCTGACCGGGCGCCTGCTGACCGGGCGCCTGCTGACCGGGCGCCTGCTGGTTCAGGGGCTGCGTCGTCCCGGAATTCATAGCGGTCCCGGGACTGGCCGCCCTCGGCGAGCCGGCCGCGGCCGGGACGCGGTGCGCGGGTTCGGCCGCCGGGGGAGTGGCCGTTTCCGTGGCGGAGGGCCAGGATGCCCGCGTGATCGCCGGCTCCTCGGCGCGCGGTACCGAGGGCGGCCGCAGGTCGGACGGGGCCGAAGGAGCCGGGGTCGGCTTGGACCAGAAGTCGGTCCGCTCCGGGGCCGCCAGGCTCTCGGCCGGGAAGCGCGGTATCCGCTCGGTGACATCGGGCTCCCGCGTGGCGGCTCCGGGCTCCGGCAGCGAGGCCAGCCCGGAATCCGCCCGGGCCGACCAGGAGGTGGGCTCGTCGTCGGCCGGCGATGACGACCACGAAGCCGGCTCGTTGTCGGCGGGCCCCGACTGCGGCGGGTCCCTCAGCCAGGAGAACTCATCAGCCTGGCCGTCCGCTGCGCTAGCCGGCGTACCCGTGAACGCGGCGTCGAACGGCCCGCGGGCGTCCGCCTGGGTCCCGTGGTTGCCGTTGACCGACCTGACCTGGGGCTCGGGAACGCTGTCCCAGCCCGTACCGGCTCCCCAGTTACCCGCGCGGTCCAGGCCCGGGTCCGGCTCCGCGGGCTGGTCGTAGCCCGGGTGAGCGCTGGCCGGGCTGACATCAGCCGCCGCTGGAGCCAGCACGCCGGGATCGTCGGCCCGGCGGCTGGCCTGGCCCGTGCGTCCCTGGTCACCGCGAAGCGCGGCCCGGATCCGGTCCGGGTCGTAGACATCGGGCGGCGCGACGCCGCTCCCGGCGCGGGCGCCCGCTACGGCGGCCGGGCTTGCCCCGGCGGCCCTGACCGGAAGATCCGGGTCATCTGGCACCTCGGGGTTGAGCCGCCGCCACCGTTCTTCCCAGTCGAGTACGTCCCCTTCGCAGGCCCGGACGTAGGCGCTGAGAATCGGCAGGCCGGGCAGTACGGGGCCGTTCTCGGCTTCCTTCAGTACGTCGCTCGGGAAGTGTGCCCGAGCCGAAAGTTCGTCATACCCGATCGCGGCGGAGTCGCGCAGCGCACGCAGGTCGGCAAGGAACCGTGCCTGATCGTCGCTGGGTCCGGCTGACCACGTTCCCCGGATTTGCAACTGGGCACCTTCCCGTTGGATACGCATGGGCTCGGGCACCCACCCGCGCCCGCACCTCATCACCTGGGATTATCGGGCAGGGTACCGCGCCAGCCGCCACTGTGTCGCTGATACCGCGCATTTCCTATTAAGTGTCTCTCACCAGGCGCGCAAGCGTGCCGAAATCACGCATTCAGGCCCCTTCTGGGCGCTGTAATCCACCCATCTGGCGCCTCGGCCTAGGTCCCGCTCGGGCGGTCAGTCGCCTCAGCGACCCCACCATCCCCGCCCGCACTATCCTGCCACTTACGTACCACCCCAGGCGGTGTTTTCCCGGTTGATCCCCGGGGGGCGTCGGCTAGCCTACGCCATGGCCGGCCCTTACCACCCGGTATCCGCAGGGTTACCATCCGCGATCGTCAGAAGTGAATGGCGAGGCCGATCGTGAACGCGATGCCGAACGCCAGCTGCAGCCGCCCGGTCTGGCCGAGCGCCTTGATCAGGGCGGGACCCGACGCACCCGCCCGGACCGCCCGGACCGGCGGCCGGGCCAGCGGCAGCACCAGCACGGTAATCAGGGTGAGTGGCCGGAAGAAGCCGAGCAGCGCCGCCGCGCCGAACGGCACGAGCAAGGTCAGCACGTACGTGACGCGGCTGCGCGCGTCGCCCAGCATGACCGCGAGCGTGCGCTTGCCCGCCACCGTGTCGGTGCGGATGTCGCGCAGGTTGTTGACCATGAGCAGGGCGCAGGCCAGCAGCCCGGCCGGGACCGAGGCGGCCAGGCCGAGCCAGCTGAGCTCCTTCATCTGCACGTACGCGGTGCCGGCCACGGCCACGACGCCGAAGCACAAGAACACGAAGATCTCGCCGAGCCCGTTGTACCCGTACGGCTTCGGCCCTCCGGTGTAGAACCAGGCCGCCGCGATGCACGCCGCGCCCACCGCCAGCAGCCACCACGACGTCACCGCGGCCAGCACCAGGCCGGTCATCCCGGCTACGAAGAAGCAGGCGAGGGCCGCGAACAGCACCTGCCGCGGCGGGGCGAGCCCCGCGGCGACCAGCCGGACCGGCCCGACCCGGCGCTCGTCCGAGCCGCGCACGCCGTCGCTGTAGTCGTTGGCGTAATTGACGCCGACTTGCAGCGCCAGCGCCACCGTCAGCGCCAGCAGCGCCCGCCACCAGGAGAACCGGTCGTATCCCAGGGCCACGCCCGAGCCGATCAGCACCGGCACCACGGCCGCGGGCAGCGTTCTGGGCCGCGTCCCCGCCAGCCATTCCCGAGCTTCAGCCACGCACAGATCCTAGGCGACGCCGGGTCATACGCTGATGGCCGTATGCAGGCGCACGACCGGCACACTGGCGCCCACGTCGAGTTCGCCGCGGGCGCCGTCGGCGGCCCAGCCGGCCGACTCGAGGAAAGAACGCAGCGCCGTGTCCGCCTCGAGAGCCCAGATCGATACGGTGCGGAAGCCGTCCTCGGTGAGCGTGTCCACCACCGCCTGCACGAGGCGGCTGCCATGCCCGCACCCCACCCGTTCGGGTGAGATGCGCAGCTCGTATACCTCGCCGTCGGTGCCCGGCCAGCGGTCTGCGTCGGTCGCGGGGCCGGCCGAGGCGAACCCGGCGACCTCCCGCTCCGGCGCTCCGGTCACGGCCGCCAGCACGTGGTGCCTGCTCGTCGGCGGGCTGGTGATCGCCTCTCGCCAGCGGTCGCGCCAGACGTCCTCGGCCTCGTCGCTGGTCAGCTGGGCCAGCAGGGCCTCGGGCACGATCCCGGCGAAGCCCCGGCGCCACGAGGCGACCTGGATGCGGGCCAGGGCGCCGGCCTCACCCGAGCGGGCCGGCCGCACGAAGCCCGCGCTCACGTCGGGCGGGGAAGCGTGGCTCACTGGTCCGGCTGGGCGATGAGCGTGATGTCGCGCGCCGCCCCGGTCGCGGCCGAGGTGGCCATGGCCGCGTAGACCTGGAGCGCGGCGCTGACCGGACGCTGCCGGTCCGCGGGCCGGTAGGAGCCCAGGGAGGCCAGCACGCGATCGCGGCGGGCGGCCAGCTCGGCGTCCGGCACGTCCAGCCGCAGCTCGCGCCGCGGGATGTCGATGACCACGGTGTCGCCGTTCTCGGCCAGGGCGATCGGGCCGCCGCCGGCCGCCTCGGGGGCGGCGTGGCAGATCGACAGGCCCGAGGTCCCGCCGGAGAACCGCCCGTCGGTGATCAGCGCGCAGGCCCGGCCGAGCCCCTTGCCCTTGAGGAAGCTGGTCGGGTACAGCATTTCCTGCATACCGGGGCCGCCTCGCGGGCCCTCGTAGCGGATGATCACCACGTCGCCCGCCTTGACCGCGCCGCTCAAGATGCCGGCCACCGCGTCCTCCTGGCTCTCGAACACCACGGCCGGGCCGGAGAACCGCCAGATCTCCTCGGGCACCCCGGCGGTCTTGACGATCGCGCCGTCCGGCGCCAGGTTCCCGTACAGCACGGCCAGGCCGCCGTCGGCGGTGTAGGCGTGCTCGATGTCGCGGATGCAGCCGGCCGTCCGGTCGGTGTCCAGCGTGTCCCAGCGCGCCGACTGCGCGTACGGCCGGGTGGTGCGGACGCCACCGGGCGCGGCGTGGTACAGCTCGACGGCCTCAGCCGAAACAGAAGGCGACCTCAGGTCCCACGCGTCCAGGAAATCCCGCAGCGACGCGCTGTGCACCGTGCGCACGTCGCGGTTGAGCAGGCCGGCCCGGTCGAGCTCGCCCAGGATCGTCGGGATGCCGCCCGCCCGGTGCACGTCCTCGACGTGGTACGAGCTGCTCGGCGCGACCTTGCACAGGCACGGCACGCGGCGGGACAGCTCGTCGATCTCCTTCAGGCCGAAGTCGACGCCCGCCTCGTGCGCCGCCGCCAGCAGGTGCAGGATCGTGTTGGTCGACCCGCCCATGGCGACGTCGAGCGCCATCGCGTTCTCGAACGCGTCCCGGCTCGCGATCGAGCGGGGCAGCACCGAGGCGTCCTCGCCGGCGTAGTACTGCCGGGTGATCTCGGCGATCAGCCGCCCGGCCCGCTCGAACAGGCCGCGCCGGTCCGCGTGGGTGGCCAGCGTGGTCCCGTTGCCCGGCAGGGCCAGGCCGATCGCCTCGGCCAGGCAGTTCATCGAGTTCGCGGTGAACATGCCGGAGCAGGACCCGCAGGTCGGGCAGGCGGACTCTTCCATCGCGAGCAGCTGCTCGTCGGAGACCGACGGGTCGGCCGAGGCGATCATCGGGTCGATCAGGTCCAGCTTGGCCCCGCCCGCCAGGCCAGCGGGGGTTCCGGCCTCCATCGGGCCGCCGGACACGAACACGGTCGGGATGTTCAGCCGCATGGTGGCGATCAGCATGCCCGGCGTGATCTTGTCGCAGTTCGAGATGCAGATCATGGCGTCGGCGCAGTGCGCGTTCACCATGTACTCCACCGAGTCGGCGATCAGCTCCCGGCTGGGCAGTGAGTACAGCATGCCGCCGTGACCCATGGCGATGCCGTCGTCGACCGCGATCGTGTTGAACTCGCGCGGGATGGCCCCGGCCGCCTTGATCGCCGCCGCGACCACCTGCCCGACCTCGCGCAGGTGCACGTGGCCCGGGACGAACTCGGTGAAGCTGTTCGCCACCGCGATGATGGGCTTGCCCAGGTCCTCCCGGGCTACCCCGGTCGCACGCAGCAGGGCGCGGGCGCCCGCCATGTTCCTGCCGTGCGTGACCGTCCGGGACCGAAGCGGTGGCATGCCGATCTCTCCTCAGCGTGGGCTGGCGTAGCCGGGCCGGGCCGAAGGCCCAGCAGGCGACCAGCCTACCGGCGCCCCCGGGGTCCGGTTCAGCTCGCCCGGGAACCCGAGCTGAGATGCGGGAACGCCTTGTTCGCGGCCTCGTAGATCTTCTCGATCTCCTCGTCGGTCAGCTGCCGGACGTCTTCCTGCCGGGCCCGCCGGCGCAGGTACTTGCGCAGCCGCGGCCCGCTGAACACGTCGACGTCCCGGATCGTGGCCACGTCCCAGGGAATCCTCGGGCCGTAGACCGCCATCGCCGGGCGCACCACGACCGGCTTGCCGACCTCGCCGGAGAGCATGTCGGCGGCCCGCTTGGCCTCCCACTGCGCGTGCTGGAGCCGGTCCTTCTTGCTGTTCGGCCCGTGCCACAGCTGCGTGCCCTTCTTGGCCCGCACGACCAGGTGCTTGTCCCAGTCCTCCGAGTCGATGGCGAAGACGCCGGTCGGCCCGACCACCAGGTGGTCGATCTGCTCCTCGCTGTCCGGGATGGGCCTGGAGTGCATGGCCCGGTAGCCCGCGCGGCCGAGCTTGGCGAGCTGCTTCCGGGTCCGCCGCTGGGCGGCGGTCAGCTTGACCTTGCCCGGGTAGCCGCGCCTGGACCGGTAGATGGTGTCGGCGATGATCACGATGACGGCCAGCGTGAGCCCGAGCTTCCAGGAGACCCAGAGCGAGAACGCCACCATGACGACGGCCGCGACGATGAGCCGGTTCCGCCAGATCGCCATCCTCGGGTTCGCGCCCAGGTGGGCCAGGTTCCCCCGGCTCTCGCCGATGCCCGGCGGCCGCTCCGCTTCCGCGCTCTCCCCGACCGGGGTGACCACGAGCTTCCATTCCGCCTTGGGCGGGTCCGCGGGCGGGCCGGCCTGGTCATCCGCGCCGGAGCGCTCGCCGGGCGGGGACCAGTCCCACAGCGGCAGGTCCGCCGAATCCGCCGCGCCCGCATCCTCAGCCAGCCCCAACGCCGCCCCGGCTCAGCCAGCCCCGGCTCAGCCGCCTCGGCGGCGCCCGGCTCCGGCCCAGCTAGCTCAGGTCCGGCCAGTTCGGGTCCGGCCAGTTCGGGTCCGGCCAGTTCCAGGTCGTCCAGGCCTACCTCGGCCGGCGCGCCGGGGCCAGGCTGATCCGGGCCAGGCTGATCCGGGCCAGGCTGATCCGGCCCAGGCTGATCCGGCCCGGGAGCCGGACCTCCCCGGATACCCTCAGCCGCCCCGCCTTGCGATCGTGCCCCGTCGTGTGTTGCCCCGCTGCGATTGCGAACCGCCATCACCGAACGTGATGACTTATTTCTCAGCTTCGGCCACGCCATCCGGTCTCACCCACCACCTCAGCGTAACTGCCTTAGGACTCAGCGCATAGCAAGCCGCTACGACGATTGTGCCCTACTCCGGCTGTTTTATAGCTGGACATCCGGTTCGATAACCGGCTGTCCCGGACATTGGTCTCACGTTCGGCTCGGCCCTAAATAGCCAGGTCGGCGCGCTTAGGCCCCGGACGAGGGCCCATTTTCGCGAATTCTGGCTCCGCTGCGGGCCACCGTGCTGCGTCAGCGCGGGACCGCGCCAGGAATGCCGCCGGGATCACCGCGGCCACCCGTAAGATAGCGCGTCCCGTCCCGGCGTATGCGCCGGCCCCAGCCGCCGGGACGCCCTCCTGGTTTACGATCTGCACCATGGCCCAGATTCACGACCTCACCCTGATCGAGCAGGCCGCGGCGATCCGCTCGGGCGAGCTCTCGCCGGTCGCCGTCACCGATCACTACCTGCGCCGCACGCAGGAGCTCAACGACCAGGTCGGCGCGTTCTACACGGTGACCGCCGAGCTCGCCACCGAGCAAGCCGCCGAGGCCGAGAAGGCAGTGGCCGCGGCGCCCGACAAGGCGGCGCTGCCGCCGCTCACCGGCGTGCCCATCCCGATCAAGGACCTGAACATGGTGGCCGGGGTCAGGCAGACGCTCGGCTCGGTCGCGTTCGCCGACAGCGTGCCCGACGCCGATGACAACATCGTCGTCCTGCTCCGGCGGGCGGGCGCGGTGATGACCGGCAAGACCGCCACGCCGGAGTTCGGGCTGCCCTGCTACACCGAGACCAGGATCGGGCCGCCGGCCCGCACGCCGTGGGACCTGTCCCGGTCCGCGGGCGGGTCGAGCGGCGGCGCGGCCGCCGCGGTGGCGGCGGGCCTGGCCCCGGCCGCCCAGGGCAGTGACGGCGGCGGCTCCATCCGCATCCCGTCCAGCGTCTGTGGCCTGTTCGGGATCAAGCCGTCCCGGGGCCGGGTCTCCGAGGGCCCGCTGATGCCCGACCTGGCCGGCCTGGGTGTCAACGGCCCGCTGGCGCGCACCGTGGCCGATGCCGCGCTGCTGCTCGACGTCATGGCGGAGAACTTCCCCGGCGACATGTACACCCAGCCGCCGCTGCCCGCGGGCGAGACCTTCCTCGGCTACGCCCGCCGTGAGCCAGGCCGGCTGCGGATCGGCCGGACCCTGCAGAACTCGGTCGAGGGCGCCGAGGTCCATCCGGACTGCGTCGCGGCCTACGAGGAGGCCAGCGCCCTGCTGGCCAGTCTCGGCCATGAGGTCGAGGAAATCGCCATGCCGTTCGGCCCGGACGTGGTTCCGTTCTTCGAGACCCTCTGGTACGCCTACGCCACGCTGGCCCCGCTCACCCCGGAGCAGGAGGAGGTGCTCCTGCCGCTGACTCGCTACCTGCGCGCCCGCGGCCAGGAGGTCCGCGCCCCGGAGCTGTTCTTCGCCCAGGGCTACCTGCAGGCGGTGACCAGGGCCGCGCTCGCCACGCTGAACGCCTACGACGCGGTGCTCACCCCCACGCTGGCCCTGCCACCGCGGCCCGTCGGCTGGTTCGACGAGGTGGACCCGGCCCAGAACTTCGAGCGCCAGAAGCTCTTCACCCCGTATACGGCCCTCTACAACGTGTCCGGCCAGCCGGCCGTGAGCGTCCCGCTGTACGTCAACGCCGACGGCCTGCCCATCGGCATCATGCTGGCCGGCCGGATGGGCGACGAGGCCACCCTGATCTCCCTGTCCGCCCAGCTCGAGCAGGCCCGCCCCTGGAAAGACCGCCACCCCCCGATCTGGTAACCCGCCCGTCCCCCGATAGCACGGAACATCCGGGGGACTATGGTCCCCCCGATGTTCCGCGCAGCCCGGATCGTCCGCGTTAACCGGGGCGAGCAGGACCTAGGTCAGTCCGAGGCGGCCTTGGCCGCGGCCAGGTGCTCCCAGTCGTGCAGGAAGACCTGCTGGAAGTACTGGGCCGCGTCCTGGTGGTAGACGATGACGCCGGCGTCCCGGTTCCACAGCGTCCCGTCGGCCGACCAGTTCTGGCTGCTGACCAGGACCGTCGCGCCGTCTACGACGATGCCCTTGTTGTGCACGTTGTTCTGGATCTTGACGTTGCTGACCACGTCGAGGCCCATGGCCTGGAGTTGCTCGAGGTAGCCGGCCGTCTCGAACTCGCTCATGATGATCTTGACCTCGACGCCGTTTTTCTGCCGGTCGATGACCGCGTTGATCAGGTCGATGAACGGCTGCGCCGTCGTGACGCCCGCCTTGGGCGGCTCGATGTACTGGAACTGCATGTAGAGCGTCTGGGTGGCGCTGGCGATGAGCGCTTTGACCGCGCCCGCGTACACGCCGGGGTCCGGGGTGAGCAGCGGCGCGATCTTGATGATCCCGCTGACCGTGGCCGGGGGGAAGAACTGGGCGAAGGCCGGGGTCCCGCCGCTGCCCAGGGAAGGCGGCGTCAGCGGCTTGCCCGCCGCCTCGGGCGGCGTGTTGTGGCCGGCCGCGACCTGCTGGTCGTTGCGGATGTAGTCCTCGAACACCCCGGCCAGCTGGGCCTGCTCCACCACCACGTGCCAGTCCCGGTCGCGGTGCCGCGCCTGCTGGGCGTCGGCCGGGACGTTGACCGGGTCGATGTCGGGCTGGTTGGAGTTGTTCCAGTTCCCGCTGGACAGCCAGAACGCCGAGCGGTCCCGCACCGCGACCTTGATGTGATAAGCGCTCGGGTAGATCCAGGCGGTGGCGTCCGGGTCGGTGTGGGTCAGCGCCCACGCCTGGGTGAAGCCCTGGCCCAGCGACTGGCGCAGGTCGCTGACGGTGTCGGCGTCGGTCTGGTCCGCGGTCGGGTTCTTAGCCGGATGGTCGAGCACCAGGTCAAGCTGCTTGCCGGTCAGGCTGTCGGTGACCGCCGCCAGGACGTGAGCCGAGGTGAAGTCGTACAGCCCGACCGTGAGCGTCTGCGCCGTGCCGGCCAGGAAGCCCTTCAGCACCGGCCAGCCGGCGTCGGGGCTGGCGCTGAGCGTGATGGTGGCCTGCGCCTCGACCGGGTCGAGGGTCACGCCGGCCGGCCCGCTGTAGCTGAGCTCGGGCTTGGCCACCGCCGCCAGCTGAGCGTGGGCCGACGCGGCCGTCGCCGGGTGGACGCCCGCCGGCGTCACCTCGTCCGGGAAGTGCGGCACCGACCCCAGGTCCGGCGCCAGCCGCAGCTCGGCCGCGTACTTCTGCGGGTCCTCGAGTTCCAGGGCCTTGGCCGGGGACGCCTGCCTGACGTCCACCGGCACCCCGCCCACCTCGGCGGGCAGCAGCTCGCCCTCCGCCGGGCGCGCCGTCTTGTGCCGGACCGTGACCACGATGGACGGCGTGCTGGTCAGCCAGTCGTTCCTGACCTTGTAACCGGGCCGGACGGACAGCACCCCCGGCTGGGTGAAAGCGGTCATGTTCTGGTTGATGACGGCGCTGACGTCAGACAGCTTCTCGGCCATTTCCCACCCCTTGCGTTTCAGGATCTCGCGGTGCCTCATTCAGAGGTTCCTCTATTCCGGTACGGAAGTCTCGTCCCGTGATTCACCTGCGCGTACTGAATGTCCAGCGCGCCGGCCGCCGGGCCCGGGCGGCCGGCCGCTGCATATAGTGCGAGGGTGGCCTCAGCAGACAGCGGCGACCCCTTCGAGATCCCGGAAGTCAGCGCGATCCTGCTCGACGCCGGCGGCGTCCTGGTCTTCCCCCGCCCCGATCACGTGCGCCCGGCCCTGCGCGCGGCCGGCCTGGATCCCGATCTGGCCACCCTGGAGCGGGCTCACTACCAGGCCATGGCGGCCCAGGACATCGAGGAGCCGCCCCCGGCCCCGGGTACCTGGTGGCGCAACTACATGCTGACCTACGCCGCGGCCTGCGGCGCGCCGGCCGGCCAGGCCGAGGAACTCGCCACCGAGATCGCCCTGCGTCCCCGGTCGGGCAGCTGGGCCTACGCCGGACTCGGGGTCAAAGACGGCCTGCGGGCCCTGGCCGCGCTCGGCCTGCCGCTGGGTGTGGTCTCCAACTCCGACGGCAGCGTGGAAGGCGACCTGCGCCGTGAGGGCATCTGCTACGCCCCCCGCGAGGCCGGCGACAAGGCTGAAGGCGTCCCGATGGGCATCATCGTCGACTCCGCCGTGGTCGGCGTGGCCAAGCCGGACCCGCGGATCTTCGGCTTCGCGCTGGACGCCCTGGGCGTGCCCGCCGACGGTGCCGTCCTGCACGTCGGGGACAGCCTGCGCTACGACGTGGCCGGCGCGCTCGCGGCCGGCCTGCAGCCCGTCCACATGGACCCGCACGGATTCTGCCCGCAGCCCGGCGGCCACCCGCACGTGCGCAGCCTGGCCGCCCTGGCCGAGCTGGTCAGCTCCCGGATAACCGGAACGCGATAACCCATAGTCGGCAGTAAACTACGGCACCATGCGCTGGTCCAAGATGCACATCCCCACGCTGCGTGACGACCCGGCCGACGCCGGCGCGCCCAGCCACCGCCTGCTGCTCCGCGCGGGCTATATCCGCCAGCTGATGGCCGGGCACTACTCGCTGCTGCCGCTCGGCCAGCGGGTCCGGCTCAAGGTGATCGGGATCATCCGCGAGGAGATGGACCGGATCGGCGCCCAGGAATTCGTGATGCCGATCATGCACCCGGCCGAGCTGTGGCAGAAGAGCGGCCGCTGGGAGCTGATGGGCGACGAGCTGTTCCGCCTCAAGGACCGCAAGGGCGCCGGCATGGTCCTGGCCATGACGCACGAGGAGAACATCACCACCCTGGCCGGCGAGCTGGAGTCTTACCGCCAGCTGCCGCAGCTGTGGTACCAGTTCCAGACCAAGATGCGCGACGAGCCGCGCCCCAAGGCCGGCCTGATGCGCACCCGCGAGTTCACCATGAAGGACTCGTACAGCTTCGACCTCGACGCGGCCGGGCTCGACGAGTCGTTCACCAAGCACCGCGACGCGTACATCCGGATCTTCGAGCGGCTGTCCATCCCGGCCGTCCCGGTCGCGGCGTCCAGCGGCGCGATGGGCGGCTCGACCTCCACCGAGTTCGTCTGCCCGTCACCGTCGGGCGAGGACCTGATCGTCCGCTGCCCGGAGTGCGATTACGCCGCGAACATCGAGAAGGCCGCGTCCAGGCTGGCCCCCATCGACGATTCCGAACGAGCCGGGCAGCTCCTCCCCGCTCCCGAGCCCTTCGCCACGCCCGGTGCACGCACCATCGAGGATCTCGCGGTCCAGTACCAGGCTCCAGCCGACCGGCAGGTCAAGACGCTGGTCTACTTCCTGGACGACGTGCTCACCCTGGTCATGATGCGCGGCGACCACGCGCTGAACGAGCAGAAGCTCACCGATGCCACCGGCACGGTCGCCATCCGCCCGGCTCAGCCCGAGGAGATCCGGGCCGCGCTCGGCGCGCTGCCCGGCAGCCTGGGCGCGGTCGGTGTCACTGATCACCCGGTCATCGCGGACGAGGCGCTGCGCGGCCGGCGCGGGATGTTCACCGGCGCCAACATCGACGACACCCACCTGCGCGGCGTGGACGTCGAGCGCGACATCAGCGTGAGCCGGTGGGCGGACCTGCGCGAGGTAGCGGCCGGCGACAGTTGCGTCAACTGCGGGCACGGCCTGGAGATCGAGCGCGGCATCGAGGTCGGGCACATCTTCAAGCTCGGTTACAAGTACGCCGACGCCATGGACATCCGGGTGTCAGGCCCGGACGGCAAGCCCGCCAAGCCGATCATGGGCTGCTACGGCATCGGCGTCGAGCGCGCCATGGCCACCGCCGTCGAGGTTCACCACGACGACAAGGGCATCCTCTGGCCGGTCGCGATCGCCCCGTTCGAGGTCGTGGTGGTGGTCGCCCAGTCCGACAACGAAGAGGTAGCGGCCGAGGGGGAACGGGTCTACCAGGTGCTGCTGGAGGCGGGCGTCGATGTCATCGTGGACGACCGGACGGTCCGGGCGGGCGTCAAGTTCAGCGACGCCGAGCTGACCGGCATCCCGTTCCGGGTCACGGTGGGCAAGCGCGGCCTGGCGTCGGGCACCGCGGAGCTCACCGACCGCGCGGCTGGCACCACGGTCCAGGTCCCGCTCGGCGCGGACCTGGCCAAGCACGTCCGGGAGGCCGTAGCCCAGGCCAGCTAGAAGGGACCGGCATGACGCAGACGGTCAGGTGGCTGCCGAAGCCGCAGAAGCACGACTTCCAGGCGGCGGAGGACTACCTGTCGCTGGTCATGCCGCCCAAGCTGGCCGCCGCCTGGCGGCGGAAGCTGACCGCCGCGCGGGACGACATCACCCACCGCCAGGCGAAGGATCTCCTGCGCGCCAGCCAGCTTGCCCTGCTCGGCGAGGACAACAAGCACGTCGCGTCCGACCTGCGCAAGGCCGCGTCGGGGGCGGCGCTCTCGCCGATCTTGCTGCTGCGCGGCGACGGCACGCACCCGCTCGTCATCGCCGACGGCTACCACCGCGTCTGCGCCAGCTACTGGATCGACGAGAACACCGACATCCCCTGCGTCCTGGTCGGCCCCTAGCCCCGTAGCCGCGCCGCCTCGTAGCCGCGCCGCCTCGTAGCCGCGCCGCCTCGTAGCCGCGCCGCCCCGTAGCCGCGCCGCCCCGTAGCCTCGGCGCCCCGCCGCCCCGCCCCCAGACGTCATGAAACCGGACTTCGAACGCGTTCAAACGCACTCGAACCAGGGTTTCATTGCGCCTGGCCGTCCCTCGCCCGGCAGCGCAGCGCCCGGAGCACGTCGTCGCGGCCCTCGGTGAGCACCCGGCGCAGCCCGTCGGGCGGGTCCGTGGCGGCGATGTAGTCGTCCGTGGCCCGCACCGTCTCCGCCGAGATCGCGGCCGCGGAGTAGATCCCGCCCGCGAAGTCCTGGGCCGTCGCCGAGGACCAGTCCCGCCACACGTCCCCGACCACGGCGAAGTACTTCTCCCGGTACGGCTCCGTCAGGGCCGGCTGGTCCAGGTCGACGAACCCGGACAAGGTCGCCCGGAACGTGGCCAGCGTCTGCTCGCCTGAGACCATGGTGTCCCAGGCCACCTGCTTGGCCTCGGCGGTGGGGATGGCCGCGCGGCACGTCTCGGCGTTCCGCTGACCCGCGTCGGTGGCATCCCGGTCCAGCTCCTGCTCGATCCGCTCCGCGCCGAACCCGTCGGCGCCCCGGCTCACCAGCCGGGACAGCAGGGCCCAGCGCAGGTCGGTGTCGACGGCGAGGCCATCCAGCGTCGCCGAGCCGTCGAGCAGCCCGGCCAGCAGGGCCAGGTCCTCGGTGCTGGTGGCCACCCCGGCGAAGGCCCGCACGTAGGCGAGCTGGACGTCCGAGCCGGCCGGAGCCTCGTTCAGCAGGCCCCGCAGCGTGCTGGCCATCAGGGCCAGCCCCGTCTCCCGCCAGCCCGGGTCGGCCAGCCGCCGCACCGCCAGGCTGGCCTGCAGCAGCAAGGTCTGCGCCACGCTGATGTCGGCCACCGAGGAGATGCCCGCCAGCACCAGGCGCACGTAGTCGCGCGCCGCCATCTCGCCGTCACGGCACATGTCCCAGGCGGCGGACCAGCACAGCGCCGCGGACAGCGAGTCGTCGATATCCGCGATCGAGTCCACCAGCGTGCGCAGCGAGTGCTCGTCGAGCCTGATCTTGGCGTAGGTGAGGTCCTCGTCGTTCACCAGGACCAGGTCCGGGCGCGGCTGGCCGGCCAGCTCGCCGATCACGGTGCGCGCCCCGGTCACGTCGGTCTCGACCCGCTGCCGCCGGACGATGCCGTCGGCGGTCCGGTCGTACAAGCCGATGGCGATGCGGTGCGAGCGCAGCACCGGGTGGCTGGCCGCCGCCTCCTGCTCCACCGCGAACTCGGTGAACCGCCCGTCCGCGTCCACCTCATAAGACGGGCGCAGCGTGTTCACCCCGGCCTGCTGCAGCCACTGCGCCGACCAAGACGCCAGGTCGCGGCCCGAGGTCTCCTCGAGCGCGGACAGCAGGTCGGCCAGCGTCGCGTTGCCCCAGGCGTGCGCGGCGAAGTACTTCCGCACGCCGTCCAGGAAGTTCTCCCGCCCGACGTAGGCCACCAGCTGCTTGAGCACGGCCGCGCCCTTGGCGTAGGTGATCCCGTCGAAGTTCAGCTCGACCGCGGCGATGTCCGGTATATCGGCCGCGATCGGGTGAGTGGAGGGCAGCTGGTCCTGCCGGTAGGCCCAGGCCTTGTACAGCTGCGCGAACGTGGTCCAGGCGGACGTCCACCGGGTCGCCTCGGCCTGCGCCAGCGTGCCGGCCCAGGTGGCGAACGACTCGTTCAGCCACAGGTCGTCCCACCAGCGCATCGTGACCAGGTCGCCGAACCACATGTGCGCCATCTCGTGCAGGATCGTCTCGGCCCGCGCCTCGTGCGCGAAGTCGGTGACCCGGGACCGGAAGATGTAGCTTTCCAGGAACGTGACGCAGCCCGCGTTCTCCATCGCGCCCTCTTTGAACTCCGGCACGAAGAGCTGGTCGTACTTGCCGAACGGGTACTTGATGCCGAACGAGCCGTGGAAGAAGTCGAAGCCCTGCCTGGTCACCTCGAAGAGCTCGTCGGCGTCCAGGTACTCCGCCAGCGACTGGCGGCAGTAGATGCCGAGCGGGATGCCGTCGTGCTCGTCCCTGACCACGTGGTACGGCCCGGCCGCGACCGCGGTGATGTACGTGGACATGACCGGCGTGGGCGGGAAGACCCAGCGGGTCTCGCCGCCGTCGGGGAAGCTGGAGTCAGGCGCCATGTTGGACACGACCTGCCAGTCCGCGGGCGCGGTGACCGCGAGCTGGTACGTGGCCTTCATGTCCGGCTGGTCGAAGCACGCGTAGATCCGGTGCGCGTCGAAGGTCTCCAGGTCCGAGTACAGGTAGACCTGCTTGTCGGCCGGGTCGGTGAACCGGTGCAGGCCCTCGCCGCTGCGCGAGTAGGCGCAGTCGGCCACCACCCGGACCACGTTGGCGGCGGCCAGCCCGGTCAGCGTGATCCGGTCCCCGTCGAACGCGTCCAGGCCGACCGGGGCGTCGTTGAGGGTGATCTCACGGACCCCGGGCGCGGTCAGGTCGAGATACGTGGACGAGCCCGCCTCAGCACAGTCGAACCTGATCACGGTGACCGAGCGGAACGTCGTGTCGTCGCCGCCTTGCCCGGTCAGGTCGAGATCCACCTCGTAGGAGGAAACCGTGATGAGCGCCGAGCGCGCCGCCGCCTCATCGCGGGTCAGGTTCGATGCCACCGTAATCGTGCCCTCCTGGCGGAATTCGCCGAAAATGCCCGTAGTTAGGACTGCACATGACCTCTCACGAGCCAACCGCGCAGGAAACGACGCACGTCGACTTCTGGTTCGACCCTATCTGCCCGTGGGCCTGGATCGCCTCCCGCTGGATCGGGGAGGTGCAGAAGGTCCGTCCGGTCACGGTGACCTGGCACGTCATGAGCCTGTCGGTGCTCAACGACGGCAAGGACGACCTGCCGGAGCAGTACCGTGAGCTGCTGCAGACCGGCTGGGGGCCGGTCCGGGTGCTGATCGCGGCCGAGCAGGCCCACGGAGCCGAGGTGCTCGGCCCGCTCTACACCGCGCTGGGCAACCGCTTCCACCACGACAAGGCGCCGCGGGATCGGGAGACGATCACGGCCGCGCTGGCCGAGGTCGGCCTGCCGGCCAGCCTCGCGGACGCGATGGACTCCACCGACTACGACACGGCCCTGCGTGCCTCGCACGAAGAGGGCATCAACCGGGTCGGCTACGAGGTCGGCACGCCGGTCATCTCGGTCAACGGGATGTCGGTGTTCGGGCCGGTGGTGTCGCCCATCCCGCGCGGCGAGGCGGCCGCCCGGCTCTGGGACGGCGTCCTGCTGCTGGCCGGTACGGACGGCTTCTTCGAGCTGAAGCGGTCCCGCACCCGCGATCCCATCTTCAGCTGACGTTACGGTTAGCCGCGTCCCGCCCGCCGCCTGGTGAGGGTCGCCGGCCACGAGGAGACGGGCGGCCTTCCCCCGCGGCCGGCTTCCTGAGCTCCCGCCTGGCGGCGGGAGCGGCGTGGCCGGCGGCCTCCGCCTCCTCGGCCTCGGCGACGTGCTCGGCCCGCGGCCGGGACACGTCCCTGGCCCGCATCGCGGCAGCGGGCGTCAGCTTCATCGTGGGCACGGCATCATCCTCCTTCGCCCTGTAGTACCCGCAATGCACGCGAACGCACCATTGGGCCCGGTTGGACAACCCCGGCCGGCCGGGGCACAGTGGGGCGGTGCGAACGGGGACCAGCCTGTGGCGGCACCGGAACTTCCTGCTGCTGTGGAGCGGGCAGTCGGTCAGCGAGATCGGCTCCTCGGTCACCTTCCTCGCGCTGCCGCTGACCGCCGTCGTGGTGCTCCGCGCCTCTACGTTCGCAGTCGGCCTGCTGACCTCGGCCGCCACGCTCGCCTTCGCGCTGATCGCCCTGCCCGCCGGGGCGCTGGTGGACCGGTGGACCAAGCGGCGGCTCATGATCTGGTGCGACGTCGGCCGGATGGTGATCATCGGCTCGGTTCCGGTGGCCGCCGCCTTCGGCGTGCTCACCCTGGGCCAGCTGTACGCGGTCGCGGTCACGGCCGGCGTGGGCACCGTCTTCTTCGATGTCGCCTACCAGAGCTACCTGCCCGTGGTGGTGAGCCGGGAGCACCTGGTTGAGGGCAACGGCAAGCTCGGCGCGACCCAGGCCTTCGCCCAGGTGACCGGGCCGGGCCTGGGGGGCGCCCTGGCCGGCCTGATCGGCGCCGCCCGCGCCCTGGCCGCGGACGCGATCTCCTACGCCGTCTCGGTCGCCTCCCTGCTCGCCATCGACGTGAACGAGGAAGCCCCGCCCGCGCCGCAAGCCCGTCCCGGACTGCGGAAAGAGATCGCCGAGGGCCTCTCGTTCGTGCTCCGGCACCCCGTCCTGCGCAAGATCGTGGCCTGCACCGGGACCGCCAACCTGTTCAACAGCATGGGCACCGCGCTCGAGATCGTCTTCCTGGTCCGGGTGCTGCGGGTCCGGCCCGCCGACACCGGGCTGCTGATCGCCGTGGCCAGCCTGGGCGGGGTGGCCGGCGGCCTGCTGGCGGGCCGGCTGGGCCGCCGGATCGGCTCGGCCCGCATCATCTGGTTCTCGATGCTCGTGCTGAGCTTCCCCGAGCTGCTCATCCCGCTGGCCGCGCCCGGCTGGCGCGTCGCCGCCTTCGCGGTCGGCATGGCCTTTCTTTCCTTCGGCAGCGTCGTCTACAACGTGGCGCAGGTCAGCTACCGGCAGGCGATCTGCCCGCCCCGGCTGCTCGGCCGGATGAACGCCGCGGTCCGCTGGGTCGTCTGGGGCACGCTCCCGCTCGGCGCCGCCCTCGGCGGCGCGCTCGGCACCCTGGCCGGGGTACGCCCCACGCTGTGGATCGCCTACACCGGCAGCTGGGCGGCCGGCTGGTGGGTGTTCTTCTCCCCCCTGCGCCGCCAGCCCTCCTTCGAGGACCCGCCGGGTCCCCTCACCCTCGGGCCGCCGGAGCTAGAAGACGAGCGGGCACCAGGGAGCGGGGTCCCAGGACATAGCGGTGGAGAGCTGCCGGACGGCCCCGGGCCGCAGCTCGGTGACTAGGCCGGCCCCGGCCAGCGCGGCCAGGCTGGTCCCGCCCAGGTAGGCCCCGCCGAGCTCGGTCACGTCCAGCGCCAGGTCGGCCGGTCCGGTGGCCGGCTCGCACGACGCCGCCAGGCCCCAGCCGTGGCCGGCGTTGGCCTGGCCCGCGGTGACCAGCCGCCACCGGCCCGCGTTGGACGGCAGGACCTGGTCCCGCACCTCGATGACCACGTCGACCGGGCTGGAGTACCGGCGCCCGGCCAGTGCCCGGGGCACGTCGGTGAGCCGGACCCACAGGCCGTCGGTCAGCTTCGACCGGGTCCGCCTCGGGTCGGCTAGCTGGAATTGCAGCGGATCGTCGATCGGGCGCTTGTCGGCGCGGAACTCGGTGGTCAGGTCCCGGGTCAGCAGGTCGGTCCAGAGCGCCCCGGCGACGGCTTCGTCGGCCGCCATCAGCTCGCGCACGGACAGCACGTTCTCGGGCAGGAAGTCGTCCCAGTTGTCGTTGGCCGAGTAGAGCGCGTAACCCCGCGGCCCGCTGTCGTCCTCGGCCAGCAGGCAGCGCAGCGGGCCTGCGCCGTGGCGGTGCTCCGGCTGGTCGTAGACCATCCGCCGCCACCACGCGTCGTTGCGCGCGAAGAACCCCGGACGCGACGGCAGCAGCCCGTCGTAGACCTTGGCCAGCGCGGGCAGGGACGCCTGCGGGTCGGCCAGGCGGAGCCGCACCCCGCTGTTCTCGGGGCTGGCCGCGGCCGCCGCCGCCCGGGTCAGCGTGCCCTCGCCGCGCCGCAGCGTGAAGCCGAGGTGCCAGGTGGCCCGGCCGTAGCCGTACCGGGGGTAGATCACCGACTCCGATGCCCACAAGATCGCCAGCGGCTCGCCCCGCTCGCGGACGTCGGCCAGCTGGCGGCGCATCAGGCTGTTCAGCACGCCCCGCCGCCGGTAGGTGGGCAGCACCGAGACGAAGGTCACCCCGGCGGCCGGCAGCATCTCGGCCCCCGGCACGCTCAGCTGGAAGCTGAAGCACATCGTGACGCCGACCGGAGTGGTCCCGTCGAGGGCCGCCAGCGTGCGGTCGAACTCGAACCGGTCCAGGAGCATACGCCGGTCGGCCTCGCTGACCGGCGTGCCCTGGAAGGCGTGCTCGTCGACCTCCAGGAAGGCGTCGAACTCGCTTTCCTCGATGGGCCTGATCGGATACGGACTACCGGGGCGATTGCTGGCAGACTCAAGGGAGGACATGTATGCCTTAGTACCCTGCCCGCCCCGCCGGCGCGACTGAATTTAGCCTGTCCCGCCCCCGATCGAATACAGTGCCCGCATCATGACTACCGCGCCGCCGCCGAGGAGACCCCCGCCGGGTCCCCGGCGCGCGCCGCGCTTCGTCCGTTCCCTGCGCAGGCAGCTGACCAGGCAGTTCATCACCAGGAACCGCCGGGTGGCGTTCGCTCTGTCGGTGCTGACGATCGCCATCGCGGTGGCCTCGGTCCACGTGTCCGCGTGGTGGTTCGGGGCTGGCGTGATCATCTTGCCGATCCTGGTGGGCGGCCTGCTGCTGTGGCCGCGGGCGCTGCGCATCTACTTCGGCTTCGCCGCGGCCGCGCTGATCTACGACGTCATCGACGGCAAGGCCAGCGCCGGCATCGTCGCCACCATCGTGCTGACCGCCGGCTTCGCCGACGTGCTGGCGCGGACCAGGGAGGAACTCGGCGTCCAGGGACTGCGCGGCGACCGGATGCTGCTCGAGCTACGGGATCGCATCCGGGCCCAGGGCAAGCTCCCCGATCTCGGTGATGGCTGGGGATCCTCCCTGGTCCTCAAGCCGGCCGGCGGCTCCTCGTTCGGCGGCGACTTCGTGGTGTCGTACTCCGACGGCAAGATGCTCGAAGTCGCGCTGGTCGACGTCTCGGGGAAGGGCATCGACGCGGGGACCAGGGCCCTGCTCCTCTCCGGCGCGTTCGGCGGCCTGCTCGGCTCGGTCCCCAGGGACCAGTTCCTCCCCGCCTGCAACGCCTACATGCGCCGCGCCAAGACCAGCGAGGGCTTCGTCACCGCCGTGCACCTGTCGCTCGACCTGGCCACGGGGGAGTACGTGGTGGCCTCGGCCGGGCACCCGCCGGCCGTCCACTACGACGGGGCATCCGGCCGCTGGCGGCTCACCCGCGCCCACGGGATCGTCCTCGGCGTGGTTCCGGACCTGAACGGCGCGGCCTCCGAGACCGAGCACGGCGTCCTCCAGCGCGGCGACGCCCTCATGCTCTACACCGACGGCCTGGTCGAAGCACCCGGCCGCGACATCGACGTCGGCACCGACCGCCTCCTGGGCGAAGCCGAGCGCATGCTCTCGGTCGGCTTCAAAGTCGGCGCCCCCGCCCTCGTCACCGCCATGCAACGAGAAATAGGCGGCTCCGACGACTGCGCCCTAGTCCTCCTCTGGCGCACCTAACCCCCTCGCACCCCCACCCCGCACCCCGCACCCCCGCACCCTCCTCCCCGCACCCCCGCACCCCCGCACCCTCCTCCCCGCACCCTCGCATCCGCACCACCCGCACCTCCCCCACGCGCCCTCCCCTCCGGCACCACCCGTCCCGCGGCTCCCGGCCGCCGCCAGGCGCTGGGGCCACGGCAGCCACCGCGATGTGACTCTGCTGTGGCCAGCACCACCGCGATGCCACATCGACGTGGTACAAAGCACGGCACGGGCAGCCCCGGCCGACACCGCACGCCCCGCATGACCCGCCCGCCACTGGCCCGCAGCCGTTCATGGCCAAAGAGCCGCCGCCATGAAACATCGACCCGATCCGAGGGCCGTCGGCGGCCGGTACCGCGGTCGGCTACAGGCGCCAGATGACAGGTGTGGCGGCCAGGACCGGTGTGGCCCCACGCCGAAGCGTCAAGCCCCACGCCGAAGCGTCAAGCCCCCCGCCGAAGCGTCAAGCCCCACGCCGAAGCGTCAGCCCTGCCGAAGCGTCAAGCCCCCGCCGAAGCGTCAGCCCCTGCCGAAGCGTCAAGCCCCCGCCGAAACGTCAAGCCCCGGCGGAGCGCGAGCGGGCCGGCCAGGGCGCATCCTGGCGGGAACGGACCTCCGGCTGGCGGGAGCGTTCCCCGGGGCAAGTCCGGCCTGCCGGATCCGGCGAGCACGTGCGAGCACGTGCAAGCAGGTGCGAGCAGGAAACCGTCCCCGCCCCGCGACATCCCCAAACCGGCTAATCAATGCCATTACCGGGCGGCCGCGTCATTACTGACGCGTACGTCAGGTAATTTCGGTAGCGTAACAATGTTCGTTCGCGCAAACTATTTTTCCCCCATGTAACCTGTACGAACGTCTCTGTAACCGGCGTATGCAGTGACCAGCACGTTGCGCCGCAGGTCCCGCAGGGGCCGTTAGGTGCCCTGGTTTTGGCCATCCCTGACATTCGCCGACGCTGACGTCACCTGACGCACACGTCATTGTTTGCAATTGTTTGTGCATTACCTGGAAAATAACTCCGTGACTGGGGGCAGCCGAAGTACGAGCAGTACCGGACGGACGAGCGCGCGGGAGCGCGTCCGCCCGTCGGTGACGCGTGCCGAAGATGTGGTGGCCAACGCATCCGGGGAGAACTTCCCGGTCGCGCTGCGCATGCTGCCCGCCCGGCACCGCCGCCACCTGACCAACCTGTACTTCTTCGCCCGCCTGACCGACGACCTCGGCGACGAGGCCCAGGGCCAAGAAGAAGCCCAGGGCCAAGAAGAAGCCCAGCGCCAAGAAGCCCAGCGCCAAGAGGAAGCCCAGCGCCAGGGGAACGTCACCGAGCTGCGGCTGCGCCTGCTCGACGAGCTCGCCGCCGACGTCGACCGCATCTACTCGGGCAAGACGCCGCAGTCTCCGGTGATCAAGGCGATGGCGGAAACGGTCCAGGCGTGCGACGTCCCGGCCAAGCCGCTGCTGGACCTGATCCAGGCCAACCGGCAGGACCAGCTGGTCACCCGCTACCGCACCTACCAAGAGCTCGAGCAGTACTGCGAGCTGTCGGCTAACCCGGTCGGCCAGATCGTGCTGTACATCTTCGGCGTTGCCACGCCGAGGCGCATCGCCTTGTCCGATAGCATCTGCACGGCCCTCCAGCTGGCCGAACACTGGCAGGACGTGGCCGAGGACCTGGCCAGCGGGCGGATCTACCTGCCGGGTGAGGACCTGGAGCGGTTCGGCGTCAACGAGGACGACCTGGCGGCCGCAAGCGCAAGCGGGAACATCAAGCAGTTGATGACCTTCGAGACCGACCGGGCCGAGCGGCTGCTCGACTCGGGCGCGCCGCTGGTCCACACGCTGCACGGGGCGGCCCGGCTGGCGGTCGCGGGCTACCTGGCCGGCGGCCGGGCGGCGCTGGCCGCGATCAGGGAGCAGGACTACGACGTGCTGCGGGGCACCCCGCGGCCGCGCAAGCCGAGGCTGGCCAAAGAGCTGGCCAAGGCGTATGTGACAGGAAGGTAAGCGTGGACCTGACCGAGGCGTACCGCGAGTGCGAGCGGATCACCTGGACGCAGGCGAGGAACTTCGCCTACGGCATCAGGCTGCTGCCGCCTGCCAAGCGGCGTGGGCTCGCGGTCATCTACGCGTTCGCCCGGCGCATCGACGACATCGGCGACGGCACCCTGCCTCCCGAGCAGAAGATCGCCGACCTCGAGCAGGCCCGCCAGGCCATCCTCGACCTCGACGAAGCCAGCCACCACGACAACCCCGTCCTGCTCGCCCTGGCCGACACCGCGCGCACCTTCCCGCAGGTCCCGCTGCCAGCCTTCGGCGAGCTCATCGACGGCTGCGTGGCCGACGTCAAGGGCACGACCTACGAGACGTTCGAGGACCTGCACCACTACTGCCGCTGCGTGGCCGGCTCGATCGGCCGCCTGTCCCTGGGCATCTTCGGTACCAAAGCCGACCCTGAGAAGGCGTCCGAGATAGCCGACGCGCTCGGCGTGGCCCTGCAGCTCACCAACATCCTGCGCGATATCCGCGAGGATCACGTCAACGGGCGGGTCTACCTGCCCGCCGAGGACCTGGCCAAGTTCGACGTGGACCTGGCCAGTCCCAGCCCAGCGCAGTTCACCAGGCTGATCGAGTTCGAGGCGGAACGAGCTCGTGACTGGTATGCCACCGGCTGGCAGCTGCTGCCCATGCTCGACCGGCGCAGCGCGGCCTGCACCGGCGCCATGGCCGGCATCTACCGCAAGCTCCTCGAGCGGATCGCGGCGCAGCCCGCCGCGGTCCTGAGCAGCCGGGTGTCCTTGTCCACGGGGGAAAAGGCCATGGTCGCCGTCAAGGCGCTGGCCGGGAGGGTCACATGAGTACTGTTTCCGCCAACGTCGCGGTGATCGGCGGGGGGCTCGCCGGCATCACCGCCTCGATCGCGCTCGCCGAGACGGGCGCCGACGTCACCTTGCTGGAGGCCAGGCCCCGGCTCGGCGGCGCGACCTGCTCGTTCAGCCGGGACGGCCTGACCGTCGACACCGGCCAGCACATCTTCCTGGGCTGCTGCGCGGCCTATCGCGGCCTGCTGGACAAGCTCGGCATGACCGGGCACGTGACCATGCAGGACCGCTTCGACGTGACCGTCCTGGCCCCCGGCGGCAAAAAGGCCAGGCTCCGCCGGACCGCGCTGCCCGGCCCCCTGCATATGCTGCCCGCCTTGGGCCGCTACCCGTTTCTTTCTTTGACCGAACGTGCTTCCGTTTCCCGCCCCGCTCTCGCGATGCGCTTCGTGGACCCCAGCAAACCGGCGGTGGACCAGCAGCGCTTCGGCGACTGGCTCGCCGCCCACGGTCAGACCGAACGTTCCCGCCGCGCCCTCTGGGACCTCTTCTCCGTCTCGGCCCTGAACATCGCGGGCGACGACGCCTCGCTGGCGCTGGCCGCGGTGGTGGTCAAGACCGGCCTGCTCGGCAAGAACGACGCGGCCGACATCGGCGTCCCCGCCCTCCCGCTGGGTGAGCTGCACGGCGACGCGGGCGCGACCCTGCTGGGCAAGCTGGGCGCCCGGGTCAGCCTGGGCGCCAAGGTGACGGCGATCGAGCCCCGGGACGGCGGCGGGTACGTCGTCCGCCTGGCGGACGAGGAACTGGCCGCCGACGCGGTGGTGCTGGCCGTCCCGCACGAGAAGGCCGCGCCGCTGATGCCGCCGGG